>CAVZVF010000034.1:0-40892 GCA_963778605.1 uncultured Bacteroidales bacterium | reverse complement strand
GTATCGTAAAGCCCAGATCACCTTATTTTTATTCCACTTGAATAAAGCAGCTTAACTGAACCTATTTTAGATGAACTTATTCAACATTTGCGTTGGGTATTGCCTGCATTATTGGAATAATGATTTCCGTCTCTTTAAATTTTGATAGTTTTATAGGCAATTAATTGTATTAAATATATCAATTATTTAACCCAAAAACTCTATTTTACACTTATTCGCTTTATAAAGAGGACAAATTAATAATTGCTGGAACTTACCTATTGAAAAAATATGGTTAAAGAACTTATCGGACAAGACGCTGATATTCTTCTTCATGAATATAATTATTATTCTTTTAAGGAAGAACAATGTGTAATATATTTTAAAGGCTCGATTCATTTAAGTAATGAAAAGGCAGATATAGAAAAATGGTCTAAATTATTAATCAGTAAATCAACTTATGATGAGGGTCTGTTTACAGAAAACTTATTATCTGAGTTGGTTAAAGTGTCAGGACTGTTTTCTTTAGTAATAAAAAATAGGTTACAATTATTATATAGCCGGAGATATTATTAGAAGTATGCCTGTTTTCTACGGAATTAAAAATAACAAATTATTTATAACCGACAATCTTAATGAGTATCCAGAGACAAAATGGCACCTTCCCAATTGATAATGAAAAACTTGAGGAGTTTATTGCTTCGGGCTTTGTATATGGGAATGGGACCATTTATGATAATGTTAATGCGATCCAGGCTGGAGAGATTGTTATCATCAATGATCATGAGATAAGTTCAAAACGATACTTTGAATTCAAACCTACAGAAAATCTTTCCTGTTATGAAAATCTCAATAATTTTACTAGTGCCCTTGATCAGGTTTTACTTTCAGCATTTTCTAGAATGATAGAGCAAACTCCATTGGTTAATCACTGGGTTGTACCATTAAGTGGAGGACATGATTCACGTATGATAGTAAATTGTTTATTTAGGATGGGAATCAAAAATGTTATTTGTTATTCATATGGAAACCTTGATAATGAACAATCACTATTAAGTAAACGGGTTGCCGAAGCATTGGATTTTGAATGGCACTTTGTTGAATATTCTGAACAAAAATGGCAGAACTTACATGAGAACGGTATTATTGATGAATTTATATGGCATACATTTAACGGAGTTTCTACTCCCCACCTTCAGGATTTACTTGCGGTTAATGAATTAATAGAAAAGAAAATAATAAAACAAGGAGATGTATTTGTCCCGGGGCATACGCTAGACTGGCTTGCAGGAAGTAATTTTGAACAAGCTGATATGATCTGCACCAATAAAGTAATGGCAGTTGAGAGAACTTTTCGTATGCATTCAAAAATCACAGACTGGTCACGGTCCCCAGTGAGAGCGATAGAAGATATTTATGAAAATGCGAAAGTTGATCCTCAACATTTCCAGGAATACTTTAACTGGCAGGAAAAGCGTGTAAAGTTCTTAGTAAACACAATAAAAGGCTATGAGTACTTTGGCTTTGATGTACGTTTACCTTACTGGGATAAGGAATTAGTTGATTTTTGGCTTAAAATACCTGACAATGAAAGGATTGGAAGAAAAATCTATTTAGAGGCTGAAACGAATGGAATATTGACGGATCAATTAATTCAAATCCCTTTTTATGGCAAAAATGACAGGGTTTCTACAAATATAGTTGAAAATATTTTAGGGAGATTATTGCCTGGTTTTTTGAAAACAATAATTCTACGCATTACCAGGGCGAAAAGTTAAATTTAATGCAGGTCTCAATCAAATTTACGCTTTAAAAGCAACTTCAGTAAAAGAATTACTGGACCCTCTTGAAGATTTTCCGACTGAACTAAAGCCATACTATTAATGATTTCATAAACAGATATCCTTATCAGATAGATTATCATTTTCTGACGTCGCTCTATACTACAAGAAAACAATTGGACAGGAATAAAAATTCGAATTAACATTTTAAATTCAACTCCCAATTGCAGAACCAATATCAATTTTTGCTTTAACAATTCAAAACGAGAAGGTTATTGAGATCTCTTAAAAAATATGAATAAGGCATTACATCTATATTTAAATTTTAGTCTACTTTTTAGGATCTTATAGACAAAGAATCATAAAATCAGTTTTGAATTTGTATCACGTAATATTATTCGTAGGATAGTTCAGACATCATGAAGATTGCATAGAGACTTTTTAAAGTTAGAGAGGTGAGTATCAAGCGTAGCGCGTAGAGTGGTAGTTTGAATTAAGATGAACGGAAAGAAAAGATATTGCTGGTTTCAAATGGATTTTATCCGGAAATTTCCCCAAGGAGCTTCAGAGCAACCGAACTTGCACAGGAATTTTGCAGGCAGGGACATGATGTTACTGTGATTTCAAAATTCAGAGATCATGATTATTCAGATTTTTTTAAAGATTGTCCGGTAACTTTTAAAATGTGGGGGAAACCGGTATTTCCTATAATTCCTGAATTTCAAATTCAAGCCATTTTCTTTTATTAGCAGAAGTATTAGAAGGTTGCTGTTAATTTTATTTGAGTATCCCGCTATTGAAGAAATGTTTAAGGTAAAAAAGGTTCTTAGAAACGAAAATGAATATGATCTGATGATCTCGTTTGCAGTGCCATACCCTGTACATTGGGGAGTAGCATGGGCAAGATCGGAAAAACATCGGATTGCCAAAACGTGGGTGGCGGATTGCGGTGATCCCTATATGAGTTGTATGACTGACTCATTTCGTAAATTATTTTATTTTAAGTATATTGGAGAATGGACTTTTCAGAAAAGCGGACTTTATTAGTATTCCTCATTGAATGTAGCACACAGTGGTTATTATGAAGAATTTCAGGGATAAGATTATTATTATTCCACAAGGTTTTAATTTCACCTGAAAATAAACATATTGCACATGAACTAAAAAATGAGATACCAACATTTGCATATGCCGGAGGATTTATTAGTGGAATTCGTGATCCGGGTCAATTTTTGGAATATTTATCTTATCTTGACCTGGCTTTCAAGTTTATCATATTCACCAAAAACATCAAATGGTTGAATCTTATTTGCAAAAACTGCAGGGTAAGCTTGAAGTAATTGACTATATTCCAAGAAATGAATTGCTGGAAAGATTAGCAAGTATGGATTTTCTGGTTAACTTTGATAATAATACTTCTGTCCAGTTGCCTAGCAAACTTATTGATTATGCTGTTGTCGGGCGACCTGTTTTAAATATCAGCCATAAATTTAACGGTGAACATGTTAAAGAATTCATAAGAAGAGACTATAGTAAACAAATGCAACTACCCGATCCAATAAAATACCATATCAGAAATATTTCAAAACTTTTCATTACCTTATTTAACATTTTGATATTATTGGTTACTTGTAAGTAGCTTGTTGTTGGAATCCAAGGACATACTTCTCCAATCGGGTTAGGTTATCAACTTCAATTAAGAATCCATATCGTACTTTATATGAGTGAAAAATTTACACGGCAGTTGATTTCATTTGCAACTTTCAGATAGAAGGTACTATATGTTCTTGTTTATTTTGTGGCCTTTCCTTGCTTTTATTACTGCCCTCATGAACTATAGTCAGAAAGATGCAAAAAAAATAGTTTATCTATTTATTGTTTATTATGGACTAACTTTTTTTATATTGCCTCTGGTTCATTCGCAGATTCAGCGAGATACGCTCTGAACTTACAGTATAATGCCACATTGCCGTTTTCTGATTTCTTTAAAATTGTTGGCGGTATTTATGCAACTGACACCACCGTAGATATTGTTGAACCCCTGATATTCTTTTTTGTTTCACGTTTCACAACTTATAGTGGTGTTTATTTTGCTGTTTGGGCTGCTATTTTTGGTTTTTTTTATTTAAAAACCATCAATCTTTTATATGACAGTTATCAGGCAAAATCCCGGATGGAATGCATTGATAATCATTGTTTTTCTTTGTTATGATATTACCGGTCACTGAAATTAACGGCGTTCAGAATGTGGACTGCAGGTTGGATATTCTTTTACAGTGCGTATCATGTAATCATATATCGTGACAAAAGGTATTTGTTGCTTGCTTTATCATCATCGCTGGTGCATTTTAGTTATTTATCAGTAAACTTTATCCTTATCCTTTATTATTTAATTGGGAACCGTAATTTTATTTATATGCCTCTTGTAGTGTTATCCTTTATTGTACCTAGATATACATTGGACCCATATTCAAATTTGTATCGTTAAAATTAGGAGGTGCATTACAGAATAGATTGGAGATATATACGGATGAAAGCTACCTTGCTACGATACATGAAAAATCCAACCAGACTGATTGGTTTCTGCAAATAGGGAACGATTTGGTTTTCTATTATCTTTTAATTACAATAATTTTAATGCAAATAATGTTTAGAAATTCAATAAAAGAAAATAGTGAAAGAAATCTGTTCAGTTTTCTGCTTTTGTTCTTATCCTTCGTAAATTTTGGAATGGTTATTCCATTCTTTTGGTAACAGGTTCCTGATTATATTCTTTTTATTTGCGACATTATATATCTTTCTTTATTCACTTAAAATGCCTGGAAATAAGATAAATATATTTTCGTTGATAGGACTGTTCCCGATATTATTGTATTCTGCAATTGAGTTTAGGAAGGGTGCCGACACGATAAATGCCTGGATTTTCACACCAGGTTTAGGATTACCCTTATTTGTCCCTGGTTTATCGATTGCTGATTTATTATTCCATTAATTGATAATTTATGAATGGCAAATCAGTTATCTAAAGTAGTTATTTTAAAGAATCTATCAAACATTCCCGGATGGACAACTAAACGCCATCTGGTAATATTTGAATCAGATGACTGGGGCAGCATCCGCATGCCTGCAAATGATATTTTTGAGAATTTATTGAAAGATGGAATTGATCTGGTTTCAGATGGCGGCTTCAGATTTAATAAATATGATTCCCTTGCAACTGATGGTGATCTTGCATCACTTTTTGAGGTTTTATCTTCTGTTAAAGACAAAACCGGAAGACCGATTGTGATAACTCCTGTTTCTGTTGTCGCTAATCCTGATTTTGTAAGAATTCGCCAGTCTGATTTCACAGAATATTTTTTTGAACCTTTTACTGAAACTCTGAACAGATATCCCGGCTGTCAGAACTCTTTTACACTGTGGAAAGAAGGAATTGAAAAGAGGCTTTTCATTCCACAATTCCATGGTCGTGAACATCTGAACGTAAAAGTATGGACTAGAGCGTTGAAGAGCAGACATGAGAAAACAAGGCTGGCTTTTAATAACGGGATGTGGGGGATATCTACCGGAAATGACCCTGAGATTAAAGTTGAGTTTCAGGCTGCTTTTGATTTTATTGATCCGGATGATCTTAATTATCATAAAGAGGTAATTGTTTCAGGACTCAACCTCTTTGAAAAACTGTTTGGATATCGTGCAACCTATTTTGTTCCGCCTAATGGTCCTTTCAGTTCAAAACTTGAGACTCTCTGCTCTACAGAAGGGGTTAAGTATCTGTCCACTTCCAAAATACATAATGAGCCTTTAGGAAATGGAAGAACCGGGAGACAGTTCCACTGGCTTGGCCAGAAGAATAAAACCGGACTTACGTATCTCACCCGTAATTGTTTCTTTGAACCGGGCCTTCCCGGCTATGATTGGGTTGACAGTTGTCTTTATGATATTTCAACCGCATTCAGGTGGCACAAACCTGCCATCATAAGTTCACATCGGGTCAACTATATAGGGTCTCTTTATAAGGATAATCGTGAAAATAGCCTGAAGCAATTAAGGTTGCTCCTGAAAGGTATTATGAAAGAGTGGCCCGGGACTGAGTTTGTCACATCTGCTGAACTTGGAGAGATCATCAGTAATGGTTAATTTTATGGCCGGAATAAAAACAACTTTGTCGCATAATTTCATCAATATCCCGGGCTGGTATACCAGGCGTAAAATAGTGGTAATTGAGAGCGATGACTGGGGAAGTATCAGGATGCCATCATACGAGGTTTATTCAAGATTTATTTCTGAAGGGTTTGATATTTCTAATAGTGAATATAACCGACTGGATTCCCTGGAAAGTAATGATGACCTTAATACGCTTTATGAAGTTTTACATTCATGTAAAGACTCAAATGGAAATCCGCCGGTAATTACAGCAAATTGTGTTGTAGGGAATCCTGATTTTCAGAAGATCAGGCAGTCAGATTTTACTGACTATTATTTTGAGCCTGTCACAGAAACGTTTAAGCGGTACCCTCAGCGGGATAAGGTTGAAACCCTTTGGAAACAGGGAAATTCTTATGGTTTCTTCCATCCCCAGTTCCATGGTCGTGAACACGTTAATGTTGTAAGGTGGATGGAATGCACTAAGGGAAAGAACACCTGAGATTATGTTCACATTTGACAATGAAACAACCTTCTCGGGCAATGGTGATTACAATTTTATGGAGGTTCTTGATTATAATACTCATGATGACCTTGATAAAATGAAAGAAAGTCTTAAGGAAGGACTGGATCTTTTTGAGAAGATTTTCGGTTTCAGATCGAAGTCATTCATTCCTCCGTGCTATACCTGGAACAGTGAAATTGAAGAAACTCTTAATGCAAACGGGGTAAGATTTATCCAGGGTCTGGTTGTGCAGTATGTACCCACAGGCTCATTCGGAAATTATACTAAAAAGTATCATTTCCTTGGCAACAGAAATTCCTTAGGTCAATATTTTCTGATCAGAAATTGTTTTTTTGAACCGTCACTTTCAAAAATTTCTGACCCGGTAGGAGAGTGCCTGAGCCGTATCAATATTGCTTTCAGGTGGTGGAAACCGGCAGTTATAAGCACGCATCGCATAAATTTCATTGGTTCAATGGATGAAAAGAACAGAAGAGATAATCTTAAGTTATTTGATGATCTGTTGAAACGTATTATCAAAAACTGGCCTGATGTGGAGTTTATGACAAGTGATCAGCTGGGGGATTTGATAGCGGAGAGTGTTGAGCGGTGAGTGGTGAGAGGTGAGAGGTGAGAGGTGAGAGGTGAGAGGTGAGAGGTGAGAGGTGAGAGGTGAGAGGTGAGTGATGAGAGGTGAGAGGTGAGAGGTGAGAGGTGAGAGGTGAGAGGTGAGAGGTGAGTGATGAGAGGTGAGAGGTGAGAGGTGAGAGGTGAGAGGTGAGTGATGAGAGGTGAGAGGTGAGTGATGAGAAATGAGTTAAGAAGCTTTAAAGCAGACATGAAATGAGTCAGATAAATAGTTTTAAAGATTTAATTGTTTATCAAAAATCTTATAAACTTGCGATGGAGATTTTTGAAATTTCCAAGGACTTTCCAAAGGAAGAAAAGTATTCTCTCATTGATCAGATGCGCCGATCGTCTAGATCTGTCACTGCAAATATTGCGGAGGCGTGGTCTCGAAAAAGATATGTTAAATCTTTTGTCAATAAATTAACTGATTCATTAGGAGAAGAATACGAAACTGAAGTATGGCTAGATTATTCCCGGGATTGTAAATATACCGAAATTGACGCTCATACTAAAATTTTGGCTGATTACAGTGAAGTTCGTAAAATGTTAATTTCGATGATAAATAATCCTGATAAGTGGTGTTCATGAATCTCATCCATTCTAAAATCTTTTTGCTCATGTCTCACCTCTCATCGCTCACCGCTTTTCAATAGACAGGACCAACTAAAAAGTATGACCCCAGTCCCTATAAGCATCCTGCTAACCGGAGACTTCTGTCCGATAAACAGAATTGAAGAACTGGCGTTGAAGAAGGACTTCAAAGCAGTTTTAAATGACTTTATCGATGTATTCCAGGGCAATGACCTCAATATTACTGATCTCGAGTGCCCTCTGACAACATCAAAATCTGCAAGACCAAAAACCGGGCCACACCAGAAGGCTCATCCGGATTGTATCAAGATACTTGATTTTGCTGGTATTACCCTCGCGGCAATGGCTAATAACCATATCATGGATTATGATACCGCAGGTGTTAAGGATACGATGGAATTGTGCAGTGCAAACGGTATTGGCACTGTGGGCATTGGCAAAACACCGGAGGATGCAGCCGAAACCTTACTCTGTAAAAATTAAAAACAAAAGAATTGCAATATTGAATTTTGCAGACAACGAGTTTCTGTCAACTCCTGATGGCTCATTTAACTGCAATCCGTTAAATTCTGTCCAGTGCTTTTATGAAATTCAGAGCGCCAGGCAAAACCATGAATACCTTATTGTCATAATACATGCCGGTAATGAGTTTTATGAATTGCCTTCACCTCGTACAAAAAAGCTATACAGATATATTATAGATGCCAGGAGCTGATGTGGTTATCTCTCACCACACACATGCTTTTTCCGGTTATGAAATCTATAAATCCAAACCAATATTTTATGGACTTGGCAATTTCATCTACGACTGGCCCGGCAAGGTCAATTCACCATGGAACAAAGGTTATGTTGTCAGGCTTAATATAGCAGAAAAAACCGACTTTGATATCATACCACTTAAGCAGTGCAATGAAAAACCAGGCATATTTCATCTTAATTCAGAGGAGACCGGGGCTTTCCATAAAAAGATCGATCGTTTAAATCTGATAATTGCAGATGACCAGCAGCTTGAAGCTGAATTTCGAAAATACTGCAATAGTGTTTTCCCGATGTATGATGCATTTATTGAACCCTATTTCGGTAAGTACTTTACAGCACTAAGGAAAAGAGGCTTTTTCCCAAAACTGATGTCTAAAAGAAAACGTCTTCTCCTGCTTAACATTACCCGTTGCGAATCACACCGGGATGTGTTGCTCAGGCTGCTGAAGCAATATGAATAGCGTAGAGCGTAAAGCGTAGAGCGTAAAGAGGGTGGATTTATTAGAGGTGAGTAGTGAGCGTAAAGCGTAGAGCGTAAAGATGAGAGCATTTGAAGATAGAAAATGAGCAAAATTGAGAGCTATAGAGATTTGATTGTTTTTCAAAAGGCGTACAAGCTGGCAATGGAAATATTTGAAATCTCTAAAAGTTTTCCGAAAGAGGAGAAATATTCACTGACAGACCAGATTAGAAGATCATCAAGATCTGTGACTTCATGCCTGGCTGAATCATGGGCAAAGAGAAGGTATGAAAAAGCCTTTGTCAACAAACTTACAGACGCATTAGGTGAAGAAAATGAAACGGAGGTCTGGCTTGATTATTCAAAAGATTGCAAATATATTACAGAGGTGGATCATGACATATTTATGAGCGAATATTTAGAAGTCCGTAAAATGCTGATATCCATGATCAACAATCCGAACAAATGGTGTTCTTAATTAAAACCTTCTCTATCTATATCTTACCTTACGCTCTATCCTTTATGCTTTATGTTTTAATGCTTTATGCTTTATGCTTTACGTTTTACACTCTACGCTTTATGCTTTACGCTCTACGCTTAAAACACTTCTCAATATGTGCGGCATAACCGGCTATATTAACCTCGACTCAAGACCAATTAAGGATACCTCCTGCATCATCTCAATGCTGAAAGTCCAGAAACACCGTGGTCCTGACGATTCGGGTATCAGGGCATTCAGTCTGAGGTCAGGAACTTCAATCGAAATGTCGATCAGCAAGCCAAGGTGCAGTGGAAAGCAATTTTGAGGGAATGCTTGGATTCAACCGGCTAAGTATTCTTGATCTGTCATCGAACGGCCACCAGCCAATGGCAAGCCCCGATAACAAAGTTCTGCTGACACTGAATGGTGAGATATATAATGCCTTTGATTACAAACCTGAGCTGGAAGCGTGGGGCTATCAGTTTAAAAGTACAACAGACACCGAAATAGTGCTTGCCTTATATCTGAAGTATGGATTTGAGGGAATGCTAAACCACCTGAATGGTATGTTTGCTATAGTGGTTGTGGATCTTGGGAAAAATGAGATTTTCATCGCCCGTGACAGGTTTGGTATAAAACCCATGTATTATATCTCAACAGGGGAAACATTCGCATTTTCATCTGAACTGAAGAGTTTCAGGTATATTGATAATTTCAGATTCAGCCTTTTTGAAGAGCAGCTTGATGAATATCTTCTTTTCCGGAATAATCTCCATGGTACATTATTCAAGGACATACAATCACTTACCCCCGGTCATTATCTCTCATTTAGGCATAATAATGGTCTTGTCATAAAGCGATATTTTGATCTGAATAATTATTCACGTTCTCCTGTAGTCTCAGGTGATATTGGTACTTATGGGGAGAAGCTCGAACAATGGCTTAGTAAAAGTGTTCAAAGTCAACTGATGAGTGATGTGAAGCTGGGTTGCCAGCTTTCAGGCGGCATAGACTCTTCTCTGGTGACCTGGCTGGCCAACCGTAATAGTGATAAAGGAAACTTTGAGGCTGTTTCGATCATCTTCAACGACCGGAGGTTCAGTGAAGAAAAATATATTAACAGGGTAACGGAAAATCTTGCAATACCTTCACATAAATTCCTTCTGGATTCCGATTACTATCTTGATAACATTGAGAGGGCTGCCTGGCATCTCGAAGCTCCTATAAATCATCCGAATACAGTTGCAATTTATAAATTATCACAACGTGCTAAGGAATATGTAACAGTCCTGCTCAGCGGAGAAGGTGCCGATGAAGTCTTTGGTGGTTACAGCAGATTTTATGATATCAGCTATCCTTACCGGAGCAGAAGATTTCTGCATGAGATTAAGAAAAACCTGTTTCATCCCTTAAACATGACAGACTATTTTGATCATGAACAGAGGGCAGTGATGGCAACAGCGTTCATATCCCCAGCTCTGGCGAAAAAACTAAGATCGGGATTCAGGGAAGAGACTGCAATAAACAGCCGGAGGTATCTATATAAAGCATTATCCGGATCATTATTAGACAGGCAGGTAAAATATGAAATGAATTCCTTCTTACCTGATCTGTTGATAAGGCAGGACAAGATGTCAATGGCACACTCAATAGAGAACAGGGTGCCGTTTCTGGATAATGAGGTTGTTGAAAATTCATTTACTATTCCGGAAAAGTATCTGCTTTTGAGGAAAAGCCCGGAAGGATATAATACTGAGAAATATCTGCTGAAGAAGATGACAGCTGGTACTTTTGGTAATGATTTTGCTTTCCGTGATAAAATGGGATTTGGCATTCCGGTGAGAGAGTTCTTTTTGAACAGTAAATTTGCTGAATATCTGAATGACAAAATATTACCTGGGATAAGGGAAAGGGGATTGTTCAATAATAAGTTAATTTCAGGTTGGCTTTCAGATGTTCAGAAGCCTTAGATACAATGAGCTTGAAGCTTTATGGGTCGTTATATCTTTTGAGATATGGGCTTTAGTATACTTAGACAGTAAATATGATAATAGGCATACACGAGACTAAAGGTTTTTTCAGCGAGCGCTGGATAGCATATTGTGAAGCTAACGATATCAGATATAAGCTGGTAGATTGTTATAGCACTGATATAATTCAGCAGTTGTCTGACTGTGACTCTCTTATGTGGCATTTCAATCATAAAAGCCCGAAAGCAAGTAAGTTTGCGAAGCAGCTCTTATTTTCGATACAGGCTTCAGGTAAAAAAGTATTTCCTGATTTCAATACAGTCTGGCATTTTGATGATAAGGTAGGTCAGAAGTATCTGCTCGAAGCTATTGGTGCGCCTCTGGCACCTGCTTACGTTTTCTATACAAAGCAGGAGGCAATAGAATGGGTGAGTCAAACCAGTTACCCAAAAGTATTTAAATTGCGGAACGGTGCCGGTTCGGATAATGTCAGGCTGGTTAAATCAAAAAAAGAAGCAATACGATTAATAAATAAGGCATTTGGCAGGGGATTTTTGCAATACGAAGCCTGGAGCAACCTGAAGGAACGGTACCGGTTATACCGGTTGGGGAAGACAACCTTATGGGATGTATTGAAGGGGATTATCCGTCTTGTCCATACAACAGAGTATTCCAGGGTGGCTGGCAGGGAGATTGGGTATATTTACTTTCAGGACTTTATCCCGGGAAACGATCATGATATACGTGTTATTGTCATAGGTAACAAAGCCTTTGCCATTAAAAGAATGGTACGCAAAAACGATTTCAGAGCTTCCGGAAGCGGTACCATCCTATACGAAAAGGATAATTTTAATGATGAAACAATTCGTATCGCATTTGAGGTTTCAGAAATATTATATGCCCAATGCATGACGTATGATTTTGTATCACTTGACGATAAACCTTATATTGTTGAAATAAGTTATGGTTTTGCCATGACCGGATATGATGCCTGTACAGGATACTGGGACAAAAATCTCAAGTGGCACTCAGGTAAAATTGCACCCCAGGAGTGGATGGTTGAGTTAATGATTAAATAATTATAGAATTATATAATGAAAAAACTCTGTTTAATAGTTCCCGATCTGAATAAAGGGGGAATGGAGCGAGTCATGTCAGAGCTGGCGAACTACTTTTCTACTAAAGAAGATATTGTAGTAGATATTATTTTGCTTACCAGTCAGTCAAAAATATTTTATAAAATTCCAACTATTGTTTCAGTCCACAAACCAGAATTTGCATTTAATAATAAGGTCAGAATATTATCACTTGTCAGAACTTTGTTTTTTTTACGAAGAACTATTAGGAGAGTTAATCCTGATGCAATTCTTTCATTTGGTGAAAAATATAATTCATTCGTATTATTGAGCAGCCTTTTATTGAAAGTTAAAGTATTTGTATCAGATAGAAGCAAACCTGATAAAAGATGGGGTTTTTTTCATAAGAATATCAGAAAAATATTATACCCACTCGCGTCAGGTATAATATCTCAAACAAATTACTCCAGGGACTTCTTATCTAAAGAAATAGGACATAAGAATATTAAAGTTCTTCCAAATCCTATTAGAGTAATCGAAAATAAATTTTTGAAAAGAGAAAATATTATTCTTAATGTTGGCAGATTAATAAAGAGTAAAAGAATTGATTTGCTTTTGAATATATTTTATAAGTGTGAAAATGACGGTTGGGTACTTTGGTTAGTTGGTGAAAGTGAAGGGGAAGAAAAAGAGGCACTAATAAAATTGTCAAGTGAATTGAACATAATTAACAAGGTAAAATTTTGGGGTAAACAAGAAGATACAGACAGGTTTTACGGTGTAGCGAAAATCTTTGCATTTTCATCTGAGTTTGAAGGGATGCCCAACGTTTTGCAGGAGGCAATGACTGCTGGTTTAGCCTGCATCAGTTTTGATTGTATTGCAGGACCAAGAGATCTTTTAATCGATGGTGAAAATGGGTATCTTGTAAAAATGTATGATTGTAATGAGTATATCTCCAAGTTGAATTCACTAATCAAAAATCCTGAACTTCGCGATAAATTGGCAAAGAATGCTCAGAAAAAAGCAGAAGATTTTAATATTGATATTATCGGAGAAAAATTCTACAACTTTTTATTATCATGAATTTACGTCCGTTAATAAATAAAATTTCATTTCAAATTCAGAAAAAAGTTATAGGTTATATGGTATATTTTGATAGCCGTGTATACATGAAACTATACAACAGACTCTTAAAAAGATATGGATTCAAATTAAAGGGTACACCTCGCTTTATAGCTAAAAGTGCAAGGTTTGATGACTTTAACCGAATAACCCTTGGAGACCGATTAGTAGTTTCAATGAATGTTCATTTCTTAACACATGATTATAGCTATACTACAGCATTAATTTCAATTGATGAGAAACCAAAGACTGATATTGGAGTTTTACGGGAGATTATTATCGGTGATAATGTTTTTATTGGGATGAATTCTATTCTATTACCTGGAACAAAAATTGGAAATAATGTAATTATAGGTACCGGTAGTATTGTGAGAGGGACAATCCCTGATTATAGTGTCGTAGCAGGAAATCCGGCGGCTGTAATTTTAGATTCCGCGATTATGCAATAAAAATTAAATTGCGAAAGGATACTGATTTAATAATAGATAAGAAATGAAAACAACTATTTATGTGCTTCGCTCCATTGAACAATAAATAAAGTAAATCCAAATAATTTACGGTCAGATCCCAATCTACTTTACAATACTGTCATGTCACATTTAATACGACATTAGTTGCATTTAAATTTTAATATTGCTACCAAAGACTTTATTACATCATGAAGACATTAATCACTGGGGGAGCCGGATTTATAGGATCAGCAATTGTACCTGCACTTAAAAAAGAAGGGTATGATATTTATGTAATTGACAACCTGTCATTTGGAAACCGGGAATTCATTGATATTCCTGATACTCATTTCTTTCTGGCAGATATCAGAGATGCAGGAAAAACGAGAGGAAATAATCACCCAACTGACACCTGAAATTGTAGTGCATCTGGCAGCAATACACTTTATTCCATATTGCAACCAGCATCCTTTTGAGGCTATCGATATTAATATCAGGGGTACTATGAATGTTCTGAATGCCTGCAAAAATATTCCTTCCCTTAAGAAGTTCTTTTTTGCTTCAACAGCTGCGGTTTACCCAATTGCCGATGAGGCAGTAAATGAAAATCATATTTCTGCCGCTCGATATTTATGGATTAAGTAAACTCACGGGTGAACATCTATGTAAAAAGTTTTACCTTGAAACCAACATTGATACGATAGTCTGCCGTTTCTTTAATGCTTTCGGCCCCAATGAGACCAATCCACATCTGATACCTGAAATAGAAAAACAACTGAGAGAAGGATTAAGGACCATCAAACTAGGAAATCTGACCCCTAAACGCGATTTTATACATACTTATGATATGGCTTCCGCAGTAAAGCAATTATTAAAACTGGAGAAAACAGGGTACGACATTTTTAATCTTGGACGGGGTATGGAATATTCAGCAGTTGAAATCGTTGAAGCTTTTGAAAGACAGCTTAATGAAGAAATAAAGATCGAGGTTGATCCGGCAGAGTGAGAAAAATGGAAAGAGAACATCTTTTGGCTGATGTCACCAAGCTAAAAAAAGTAACAAGGTGGGAAACCTGTCTGGGGAATTGACGAGGGAATCAAAAACCTGGTTGATAGCTGGAATAGATCAATTATAAAACTAAAATGAATAACAAAAGACTTAAATTGGCATTCTTTTTCATTTCAGTTCACAATGGATGGGGGGGATTATATATATTATTAATGTGGTAAAAACACTTGATTTTCTGGATGATGATGAAGAAACCTGAAATATTTCTGTTTTACAGATCTGACACTGAAAAAATTTCTCGGTGAATTCGACTATCCTTACCTTAGGAATATTGAATGGTCTTTCCCTCTATTGTTAAAGGGTAACATTATGTCGTTACTACTCAGGAAGAATCTCTTTATTGATAAAATACTGCATGATTATTCACTTGATCTATATTTCCAATGCATGATTTCCCTGTAAGAACAAAAACCGACGTTAACTTGATGCATGGTGGGCAGATCTTCAGGAGAAGCATTACCCGGAGTTTTTTTACCCGCAGTATTGGGAGAGAAGTATTAGAACCAGGCTTATGCTTGAAATTACGATAATCTGGTTGTGTCAAGTCAAGCTGTTTTAATATGATTTTACCAGATTTTTTAAAGTAAGAGAAGATCTGAATATACATATATTCCATTTGTTTCAGTTATTGATGATTTTGAAGATATAAAATTCAAGGATTTAAGAACAAAATACAATCTACCTGAAAACTATTTTATAGTGTCAAATCAGTTTCATAAGCATAAAAATCATAGGGTGCTTCTACTTTCACTTGCAAATTGAAAGAAATGGGTATCGGGAAGCATCTTGCTTTTACAGGAAAATTTCCTGCTGCAGATTCCCCGTATTTTGCAGAACTTCACGGAATAATTGACGAAAATAATCTTCAAGATCAGGTTACAATGCTTGGGGTGATTTCAAGGAGTGACCAACTTCAGTTAATGAAATATTCCCAGGCAGTTCTTCAGCCAAGCCTGTTCGAGGGTTGGAGTACGGTAATTGAAGATGCAAAGTCATTACAGGTGCCTGTTGTTGCCTCCAATCTGGAGGTAAATATTGAACAACTCGGAGAGGAGGGAATCTATTTTGATCCACATAATCCGGATGAACTGGTCTCAATTCTCAAGGCTTATCCGGAAAGAGATCTTAATGATATCTTTTATGAGGATTATCACAGTCGAATAAAAAAACAGCAAAAGAACTGATAGAATTTTAGCCGGATAATTACTACATGTTTATCTGATTAAGTATATCAAATCGAACCAATTAGCAACCGAAACAGAATTGAAAAAGATCATATTCATTAACCAGGATTCAGGCTATCTGATGATCGATATAGTAAACGCTTATGCAACAGCCGGCTATTCCTGTGTTCTGTTAACGGGGAGGTTAGTTGAGAGAAATACCCGGCTGAATCCATCAGTAAGAGTTGAACGGATTGTAAAATACAACCGGACAACTACATCAAAGCGTCTATTAACATGGATGGTCGGATTTTTACAGATTTGGGTTCAAGGTAGTTTTTAAATTTCGAATGATCATTTATTTATTGTTACCAATCCACCATTTGCCCCACTTTTGCCATTGTTAGTGAAAAACCAGTTTAAACTTCTGATTTATGATGTCTACCCCGATGCACTATCGGAACTGGGGATATGTCTGAAAATTCGCTTATCATAAAATGGTGGAAGCTGGCAAATAAGAAGGTTTTTACCAGGGTCGAGGAATTATTTTTACAATACCGGAAGCATGAAAAAGGGCTTCAGAAATATGCCGGTAGTGAATTAATAAGAGTGGTACCGATCTGGACCGACAACACCTTTTCTCAGACCTATAGATCCGTCTGAAAACTCATTCCTTATAAAGCATAAATTATCGGGGAAATTCGTTGTAATGTATTCCGGCAATATCGGCTTGTCAGGTGATGTGGAGGTATTGATAGACGTTGCTGAAAAAATCAGAAGAGATGATATCATCTTTTTGATTATAGGGGATGGTGCAAAAAAGCAAATGATCAGGGAAAAGGCAGAGAAGTTGGTTTTGAAAAACATTATTTTTTTACCATGGCAACCCGCAGACGAATTGCCCTTTTCTCTTTCATCAGCCAGTATTGCAGTAGTATCACTTGGCGTTAAAACATCCAGACTTGCAGTACCAAGCAAACTCTATAACTGCTTATCAGTAGGGGCGCCGTTATTGTGTTTGACTTCCAAAGGGATCGGAGGTTGATAACCTGGTCACAAAATATGAATGTGGGAAAAGCTTTGAACCGAATGATGTTAATGGTATGGTAAATTTCATTGTTGAAATCTCAGAGAATAAAGAACTTCACAGGTTTATGAAGGCGAATTCATTAAAGGCTTCAGCAGACTTTAATAGTTCCAATGTTTCAATATTTCCTTGGTTTCAACAGGTTAAGATTGGAAATGATAAAAGACTATGAGAAAATCTAAATATTATTTGAAGGAAATGTACAGATCTTTTTTAAAGCCATCATTGATTGGCTATTAGCTTTAATAGCATTAGTTATTCTTGTTACCCTCTGTTTATTGTAGTTGCAATTGCCATCAAACTGGACACAGAGGGCCCGGTGTTTTTCAAGCAGGAGAGGCTGGGTCATCTTGGTAAGGTGTTCATGATATTTAAGTTCCGTTCAATGATACTGTCAAAAATTTCGAGTAGGATAACGTAAACTTTATGAAAATGATCCCCGTATTACCAGGGTTGGTCGGTTTATTCGAAAAACCAGTATAGATGAATTACCTCAATTGCTGAATACATTCTGGTTGGCGATATGAGTTTCATAGGACCAAGACCACCTGTTCCCTACTTTCCAAAAAACTATTAAAGAATATAATGAGTTTGAATATCAGCGGTTTCTGGTGAAACCGGGTATAAGCGGTCTTGCCCAGGTGAGATAGCGTGAAATCCATGATTGGGACATCAATATTCCTGTTGATGTGGAGTATGTTCAAAACTACTCATTTGTTTATGATTTTAAACTTTTTTTTCATTCTCTTTTATTTTTCTTTAAATCTGATAATATTTACAGGAAAGAATAAATTAATGAATTATAATACTTTTAGAACAAGAAGTGAAAATAAAGATTGCAATTCATCAACCAAATTATATTCCCTGGTTAGGTTATTTCTATAAGATTTATCACAATCTGATGTTTTCGTTTATCTTGATGATGTACAATTCTCAAACAAGGGGATGCATAATTATACTTATATTAAAACTCCCAAGGTTCATTCAGACTGAAAATACCTGTGAAACAAAGCTTTAGAGATAAAATAAACATGGTATGTTCAAGGGACGAGACAGGATGGAAAGAGAAACATTTGAAAATCCTGGCAGCAAATTATAAGAGAGCAAAATGCTTTCATGAGGTATACACCGATTTCTCAGCCCTGATTAATATAAATTATCCAAATATTGATGTAATGAACTCAGCAATTATAGATTTTTTTGCAGTAAGCTGGGAATAAAATCTGATATGTGAAGCATCTGTTTTAAATATTAATATATTCAAAAAGAAAAAGATAATTGAGATCTGCAGTTCTGTTATAGGCAATGTTTATTATTCCGGAACAGGTGGAAAAAGCTTATCAGAAAGAAATTAGCTTTACACAAAGAGGCATACAATTAAAGTACAGTGAATTCAATCCTTTTGAATATCCTCAGCAATGGGGGGCTTTTATTTTAATGTGACTATTATTGATTATTTGATGAACTGTGGTTATGATTGGCAAAGGGTTGTTGATAGTCAGAAAAATACAGCTAATGCTTATGTTGACACAGGCAAGAAAGATTTTAATAATTGCGCCCCATCCTGATGATGAGGTCTTGGGTTGTGGCGGAATTATGAAAAAAATGGCATCTAATAATAATGAGGTGTGGGTTCTGGTTGTAACTCGTGGAAAGAAAGGAATGTACTCCGAAGAAAAAATCCGTAATGTACGGCAAGAAGCTATTGAAGCCCATAAAATTCTTAGTGTTGCAGGAACACGGTTCCTTGATTTTCCCGCTCCTGACCTTGATTTGGTTTCAATCGCAGAGATTTCCAGGGCAATATCTAAAGTAATTGAAGAACTTCATATTTCAATTCTTTATTTACCTCATCATGGAGATATTCATAATGATCACAGAGTCGTCTTTAATGCAGGTCTGGTAGCTGCGAGACCGGTTAAGGAAAATCCGGTCAAAAGAATATATTCGTATGAGACGCTCTCAGAAACCGAATGGGCTGCACCTTTTGGTGATGATGCATTTATCCCTACACGATTTGTTAATATCTCAGAAGGTATTACTGCGAAACTTGAAGCTATGAAATGTTTTAAAAGCCAGTTAAGAGAATTTCCTAATCCTCGCTCACTAAAATCAATTGAAGCACTGGCAAACTATGAGAGGCGCTACTGTCGGCTTTACCCATGCGGAAGCCTTTATGACAATAGGGTAATTGAAGATTAAAAACGTATTTAATATTGGTTTACAGGTACTGGGTTTGAATGCTTGATAATAAAAATGTCTTCTACCATGGCACCCAGTAACCAGAACCCAGTACCCAGAACCCAAAACGCAACTACTAATTATAAATAAATATATATGAAAGATAAATTAATCAACGCTCTTGCCGAAGCTCTTGAAATGGACAGTGATAAAATAAAAATGGAGGATATACTCCGCGATTATGAAAATTATAGTTCACTTACTGAATTATCTGTTCTTGCCATGCTCGATTCTGAATTCGGAATTGAAATAGAGATGAATGAGTTTAATAAATATAAAACTGTTGATGACCTGATGCAACTAGTTTCAGGCCATACAATAGAATAGCTGTCTGTTATGGGATTAGTATCATTTAGAAATGTTGGAATAGCAGGGATGGCTGCTGCGGTTCCCAGACATGTCATAAATAATTATGAACATGATCTTTATTTTAATAAAGAGGATATAAAAGGGATTGTGGAAAAGATAGGCGTAAAGGAGCGCAGGTTTGCTGATGAAAAAACCTGCTCTTCAGACCTCTGCTTTGCGGCTGCCGAAAAGCTTATCACCGGGATGAATATAAACAGGGATGAAATAGACCTTCTGATTTTTATCTCCCAGACACCAGATTACCGTATGCCTGCTACCTCTGTACTATTGCAGGATAGATTAATGCTCCCCACTTCAACTATAACTTTTGATATTAATCTGGGATGCTCCGCCTTTCTTTATGGTCTCACTGTGGCTTACTCCATGATCACAGCAGGGGGCATCAGGAAAGCGCTGATCCTGGACGGAGAGACCCGTTCAAAAGTATATTCACAGAAGGACCGGAAGACTGGATTTCTTTTTGGTGATGCAGGTGTGGCAGCACTGATAGAAAGCAGGTGAAAAATTCGGCAAGAGCTGTTTTTCACTTAATTCCGATGGATCCAGAGAGTCTCTGATCAAGGTGCCTGCAGGCGGTTATCGTAAGATGAGCTCATGCGAGACAGTGACCGAAAAGGTGGTGGATGAATACGGAAATATCCGCTCTGAAGAACAGGGCTACATGAACGGAGCTGATGTCTTCAATTTTGTCATCAGGGAGATCCCTAAAGATTTTCACCGGCTTTTGGAGTATTCTGAAATCGGATATTTCATCTATTGATTATTTTGTTTTTCACCAGGCAAACAGTTATATAAACGGGTTTCTGGCAAAAAAACTGAAATTACCCGAAGATAAAATTCCCTCAACTATATCAAAGTACGGAAACACATCTTCTGTATCCATTCCCCTTACCATCGTTTCTGAACTTAGAAACAGTCTCAGGGAGCATAAACGCCTGCTGTTAAGCGGATTTGGTGTTGGACTGAGCTGGGGGACAGCGATGCTGGATGTGGAAAATTGTTATTTGGGGGAGATTGTGGAAGTGTAGAGGAAGTAGTTGAGTTGAGTAGTGAGTAGTGAGTAGTGAGTAGTGAGTCTTAGTTGAGTAAAAAATGTTACTCTTTATTAATATTTATGGCCATAATTAATAGTTTTAGAGATTTAATTGTCTTTAGAGATATATCAGCTTACTTTAGCTTGGCAATGGACATTTTTGAAGTCTCAAAGGTTTTTCCCAGAGAAGAAAAATATTCATTGACAGAGCCAGATACGTCGTTCATCAAAAGGTCTATTTCTGCCAATATTGCTGAAGGCTATGGAGGCAAAAAAAGCTGAATATATTAAATTCCTGACATATTCAGTTAGCATCATGCGATGAGAAATTAACCAGACCTTTCATTAAAGTGCTTTATCCTGAAGTATCAGTATTTGAAACCTTGAAGTCTGGCTTGAATTCTCGTAAAAAAATTCATAACTATATATCAATTCGTTGAATTATGCTAGAATTCATAATTATAAGAATATGGATGAAGTAAGGAAAATCCAGAACCCGGGACCCAGCACCCAGCACCTAGTGTTATGTTAATCGTAAATTGACGGATATAATCTCTTCAATTTCACTCTCGCCTGCTTGTTTGTAAACTGCCAGTTTATTTTACTTTTTTTGTTATTTCGGTTGATTTTCCATACATTCTACTTCCTCTTTTATTTTATCCATTGTTGAAATATGCCGGTTTAAACATTGTCCGTTTAGTACATGCAACTCTATCTCAGCCATATTGAGCCAGCTGCCATGCTTCGGTGTATATACGAATTCAAACCTGTCCCATAACCTTTTTGCTTCTTCTGGTCTGAATGTTTCATATAAAGCCGATGCTCCGTGAGTATTATAATTATCCATTACTAATGTTATCCGCTTTGCTTTTGGGTAATGTTCATCTGCAATTCCCTTTATGAACATTTCCCAATCTTTCCTGGTCTTAAATTCTGTAACTTCAACAAAACGTTTCCCTTTCAGTGGTTCATTTGCCATGAATATATTTACAACACCGTTCCGTATATACTCATAATCTACCTCTTGCTTCCTGACCTGGTTTCATTCCAATCGATGGTTGTGCTTCTTCTATTAACTGCTTTGTGATTCATCGATCACAAAACCGAAAATTTTATCGCATCCTGTTAAACTCCAATCTCATTCATATTTGCCACAAACTCACAACTTTGCTCTGGAGGAATAACCCAGCCTTTTATTTTCCAAGGCTTAAGTTCGTTTTTTTTAGAACGCTTCTCACTGTCACGTGAGAAATGCTCTCTACATATTTTAATTCTACCATCTTGTCCGCCAATAATCTCAAGGACCATTTTGAATATCCCTTTGGTGGCTCACTACAACAGAGAGTTACCAATTTGGCTTCTAAATCTCCATCTGTTTTTCTATCATAAATCCGGCTGGTTGGTCGCCTCTCAAGACTTCTGCATCAAGGCCTTCTTCAATGAATTTCTTCTTAACCCTGTCTATGGTACGCATGCCAACCTTAAGAACTTTACTTACCTGTTCATTGGATACTTTCTGTGAGTACTTGCCTTCATCGCAATTTAATAGAATGTAGGCAGTCCGGAATGTCTGTGAAGTATGTGAACCTTTATTGATTATATTCATGAGTTCTTCTACTTCGTTTTTTGTCAGTTTAATTTTGTACCGTATCATTTGTATATTTTTTACAAATATACAAATATATTTTAAATATACGTCATATTATATTTAACATAACACTAGTAACAGATCATAAGCCAATGGATACGATAAACAATCCCTTTTCCCTTTCAGGTAAGACTATCATAGTAACCGGCGCTTCCTCCGGAATTGGTCGTCAGTGTGCAATAACATGCAGCCGGATGGGAGCTAGTGTGGTCCTTTTTGGCAGGGACCAGGCCCGCTTGAAAGAGGTTCTGGGATTAATGGAGGAACCTGACAAGCATATAATTTGTGCTGTGGACCTTATTGAATATGAAAGGGTTGAAGAAAATGTTAAGGAGGTTGTTATGCAAAAAGGCAAAATTGATGGATTGATAAATTGTGCCGGAATTTCAACTACTCTTCCATTTTAAATGCTTTATCTCCTCACAATATGGAACTTTTTTTACAGACAAATGTAATTGGAGCAATTAATCTGACAAAGCAAATTGTCAAGTCAACACAATTTTCCAAGACAGGAGGAAGCATTATTTATCATCAGTTCGGTAATGGGAGGTGCCGGTGAGAATGGCAAAATACTTACTCATTGACAAAAGGTGGCATTGATTGCAGCTGTCAAGATCCATGGCTATTGAGCTGGCTCAAAGAAAAATTCGAGTCAATGCATCTCTCCGGGTGTGGTCGAAACACCAATGTCAAAAAGCGCAATTTACAGTCAGGAATGAGGAATCACTTAATCAAATAAAATCTCTTCACCCACTTGGCCTTGGTCAGCCTGAAGATGTGGCTAATGCCTGTGTATTCCTCTTGTCAGATGCTTCCCGCTGGGTAACCGGAACAAACCTGATAGTTGATGGGGGCTATCTGGCTAAGTGATTATAAAAGTTGTGAGTAGTGAGTAGTGAGTAGTGGGTTGATAAAAGTAGTAATGAGTAGTGAGTTGTGAGTGGTGAGTAAAGAATGTCAATAGTGGTGAATGGTGAATAAAGAACTGGTGAATAAAGGAAATGTCAATTTTTTAATTTATGGCTACAATTAATAGTTTTAGAGATTTAATTGTCTATAAGAAAGCTTATAAGCTGGCAATGGATATTTTTGAAGTATCAAAGGTTTTCCAAAGGAAGAAAAATATTCATTGACAGATCAAATACGTCGTTCATCAAGGTCTATTCCTGCTAATATTGCTGAAGCCTGGGCAAAGAAGAGATATATAAAATCCTTTGTTAGTAAATTAACAGACTCATTAGGAGAAGAATATGAAACTGAGGTATGGCTTGATTTTTCAAAGGATTCAAACTATATATCAGAAGTTGATTATACCAGGTTAATAAAAGAATATGATGAAGTAAGGAAAATCCTGATTTCAATGATCACAAAACCTGAAAAGTTTTATCGCTCCAAACCCACAACCCACAACCCACAACTCACTACTCACTACTCACAACTCACAACTCAGCTAATAATATGACAGATGTAATTATAATAGGAGCCGGTGGCCATGCCGCAGAGATAGATGAATATATTGCATATTCTCAGAAGGTTACAGGAAATAATGAACTTAATATAATCGGTTTTCTTGATGATAATCCGGAAAATTATGCAAGGTATCAGCTTTCGGCACCCCTTTTAGGTGGAGTGAAAGATCATAAATTACAAAGGGGTCATGGATACATTATTGGCATAGCTAATCTGAAATACAGGCGTTTATTTGTTGACAGGTTTAAGGCTGAAGGTGCTCTTTTTGTGTCATTTATTCACTGTGGGGCTTATGTCTCCCGGTCAGCAGTTATTGGTGAGGGAAGCATAATAGGTCCGAATGCCAGTATCGGGCCAAATGTGCAAATAGGGAAATTTACTCTTATCAATTCAAGATGCAGTCTCGGTCATGATACCATTGTAGGTGATTACAACTTCATAAGTCCTAATGTTTGTTTCTCAGGTTTTACTGAGATTGGAAACGAGAATCTCTTTGGTATCAACAGCGCCACTATTCCCGGTATTAAGGTTGGAAATCGTAATAAAATTGCCGCCGGATGATTCTGGATCAGAATGTTGGAGATGATTCCGTTGTGTTTTACCGGTTTAAGGAAAAGGTTATAGCCGTACCAAAATGAATAATTTAGTTAAATTATTTAATTACTTCTACTTTGACATATTACATCTTACAACGATTTTTCAGTTTGTTTGCCCCGACCCTAAAGGGAGCAAACTGAAAAATAACCTGTTCCCTTTAGGGATCAAGGGCAAAAACAGGTTGATTTTTCTAATCTGTCAAAGTAGAATTACTTTAATCTGATTGAAGCTTCTGTTATTTCCTTGTATTGTTTTACAATAAAATAATTCCTGAAAACTACCTGTACTCACATTTTTTAACTAAAAGTATTTTCTTATGTAACTTTTTTGGCATTTTATCGTTAAATAGTATTGATTCGTCACTATTTAATATGTGTTTGTCAAAAAAAGCCAAAAATGAAAGTACTCAAAAGTTTCAGTCACGGTAAATTTAAAAATAAGGATAACAAAAATGTTATTCAGTTTAATTGTCATTTCATCGATTTTAAATTATGGTTGCTCCAAAGAAGACATCAGTATCAAAACCGGAGAACTTGTCACTGTCGGACCTCCATTTCATAGGAGGGGACTATTTTGTTGCCCCGGATGGGGATGATAATAATCCCGGGACTTTAGACAGCCCCTGGGGATCATGGCAAAAAGCATTTGAAACAGCCATGCCGGGAGATACAGTATATTTCAGGGGAGGAGTTTGGTATCCAAGCTCAACTGCATACGGAAATAATATAACACTGATTTCATCCAAATGGAGTAAACCTGTAGGACATAATGGGGAGCCCGGTAATCCGATTTGCTATTTTAATTATCCCGGTGAAACGCCAATTCTTGATTGTAGGAAAATGGTTGCTCCTGGCACTGCTCCTAATAATCGATATATAGCAGGGATTAATGATGCTTAATGTTCACTGGATTAACTGGAGGGGACTTACACATAAGAAACGTATACCAGAGAGAAGCAAATGTAGAGCCAAAAGGAATAGTTGGTTTTCCTGTTTCAAACATGAATTTTGATAGGATGACTGTACATGATATAGGGGGCTGCGGATGGTATATGCATAGTGCCAGTAGGTCTTACAGGAGAAAGATATGGATGGGACGAGACAGATCTATATCCCTATGACAACACATACATATATTAATTGCGATACTTACCAATGCTGCGACACATTGCCTGTAAATAGTGGTAATACTCCCGGTAATATGGCAGATGGGTTTAAGTACTATCGCCTATACTGGTGCTTGCTATTTCTTATGAAGGTTGCCGGCATGGCATTGTGCCGATGACGGTTTTGATCTTCCTTGAAATGCAGTTATGTTAAAGTTTCTAATTGCTGGTCTCTTAATCATGTATATGCAAATTATAATTTTGAAGGAAATGGATTTAAAATATCTGGTGGAGATGATGTTATACCAGCTCCTGTCCCCAACAAAATATTTACAAATAATATTGCAGCATGGACAAGTGTAGGTCTGTATCTTATGGATGGTGGAATATATCCCCCAAATTTTGCTGTTAGGAATAACAGTATTTATAAAAGTTCAATTGGTATAATGATGCGTGAAGACATATCCGATCCCGGGAATGCGGATGATTCACTAAAGATGGATTTTCACAATAATATAATATATGGTGCAACATCACGGGATGCTGGAGGAAGGCCGTATAATTTAGCCGTGACCCGAAATTATACTGAAAGTAATAATACATGGGACTATGCAGATTCTAAGGAAATTGGAAGCCTATCTTGGTGGAAGCCTGCCATTGATATAATGGTATCTGATGCAGATTTTGTAAGTTTATCCCCCCTTGGTTTAACCGGGCCAAGAAAAACCGATGGTTCATTGCCCGATGTTAATTTTCTTAAACTGGTAAAGGGCAGTGCATTAGTTGGACTAGGGTCTTCTGAATAAGTACCGAATTTTGTGGTTTTCTAATGAGCGTAGCAACTTTCAACAGTTGGTTTTATATTACATAGAAAATTATGTAGATAGAGGTTAGCAGGTATTCAATGCTTAGATACTGTTGAGGTTTGTTTTGTTGTTCAGAGTTCCAACGTTTCGGATTTCAGCGTTTAAGTTAACCTATAAACGCAACGCTAAAAGTATTTAATGAAATCCAAAATCTACATTTCAACTATCCTTCTAGTAGTAATTGTTATTTGTATTGGACCATACCATCGAGTTGGGATTTGGCTATTAAAGAATGATAATCCGGTTCACGCTGAAGCCTTAGAAATATTAATGGACATTATTTCAGACAGGGTTCGTGAGGCAGCAGACCTTTACAAACAAAATATAACGGGGACGATTTTAATTGTGGAACCGGACAAGATTACTTACAGAGACCTTGATAAAAGAAATACTAATATAATCAGTAACAGTCAAAAGTCCCAAATTGATCTTGTTGTTATGGGGAATACCCACCTGAGTGTAATCATTCTGCCGGATTACACGACCAGGAGAAATTCTTCTAAGGAAAGCAATGATTATCAGAGAGTATTGCGAAAACAAATCCGGGTTTGATACACTGATTCTTGTATCGTCATCCCATAATCTCACCATCCCATCATATGCAGAGGTCATCTATGATCTTTAAGTCAGTCGTTCAATAGTGCAGGACAACCGGTAGTGATTTTTTATGGCCTGAACAGGAGCTCAAAGGAGTTTTTTTATGAAATACTTTAATACCTTTATTAATAGATAGTGTATATAAGTAAGGTGATTTTTATGATTAGTCAAAACAACTCAAAGTTTAAAAATTTTTTGTTACCTTTTTTCCTCGGTTTTACAACTCAATTTAGATATTAATGGACATTATCTCCGTAAAATTTGCCATCCTGGCGATAATATCAATTTTTATGTTTTACCTGTTAAATCATAAATACAGAATTGGATACCTGACTTTAATAAGCTGTGGTTTTATTGCAAGCTTTAATTTTTACCTGTTAATTTATGTTATAGTTTACTCATTAATAAATTATTTCATCGGAATGAAAAAAAATCCCGGAATCGAAACACAAAATTGCATTATTCAGAACTGGAATTATTCTCAATTTATCACAACTCATTCTAATGAAATATGCCTCATTTGCTATTGATCCGATCTTTCAATTATTTAATAGTAATTTACAAATTGGGCAACTTTCAAAAATTATTATTCCTATTGGCATTTCATACTTCACACCTGCAGGGAATTGGTTACTTAATCAATGTCAAAATGGGATGGGAGAAATCTCGGAAAAAAGCTTCCTGAATTTTCTTTTTATATATTACTTTTTACCCTAAGTTTCTTTCAGGTCCTCTGAACGATCAAACCATTTTTTACCGCAACTCAAAGTAATCCAATATTTTAATGAACAAAAAGTTTCTGAGGGGCTTAGAATTGCACTATTTGGATTTTTTAAAAAAGTTGCAATAGCAAATCAATTGGCACATTTCATAAATGGCACTTATGCTAATTTAGATTCGGCTGACGAATTTTCGTTGTGGATATTATTACTTGTTCAACCACTCTACCTTTACTTTGACTTTTCAGGATATACAGATATTGCCATAGGATTATCTAAAACATTAGGGATTGAACTCCTGCCTAATTTTAACCGTCCATCTTCTCTAATAGAAAGTGTTACCACCTTCTGGAAGAGGTTTCACATATCTCTTTATCCTGGTTTAATGATTATGTATTCAAACAAATAAGCTTTAAATACAGAAGGTGGGGTAAGTATGCCTCGGTTTTTGCAGTATTTGTAACCTGGACACTTTTTGGAATCTGGCATGGTGCGGGCTGGAACTTTATGTTGTTAGGTTTTTTCGCAGGCACTAGCTATAATTTATGAATTTTTTACAAAAAACTTGCGAAGGGTAAGGTTATTTTCCAGAGTTCCCATTTATTTCAGGATATGGTTTGGACGTATAATGACATATCTCTTTTAGGTGTATCCCTGGTTTTCTTCTTTCTCAGCCGACATCAATTCGGCATTCATTTACTTTACAAAATTGTTTAAAACCAGTGGTTATATAAATTCTGTATTTGAAGGTATTCATAATGTCCATAAAGAAATATCAATAGCAGTAGTTGTTTTTATAACTATTATTCTTTTAATTGAGCTTATTAAGAACGACTTTAATGATATTTTTAATAAACTTGAATTATTTTGGTTAGGAGATAAAAAAGTGAACAGGCTATTCAGGTGGGCAACGTATTACCTGATATTTTTAATATTATATGTCTTCGGACAGGAGGTACACCAATTTATATATTTTCAGTTTTAGTCAAATCATGAAAAAATTTATTATTAAAGTATTAGTTTTTAGTTTACCGGTTATTGCATTAGGTTTTGAAGCGCTTTTACCGCTTTCTACCTTTACATTCAGACCTGATGAAGCATTATTGTATATTCATTCTGGGATATAGGAATGCCGTATTATCCTAATAATCAGCTTAAAATGATTTCTGAGGGTGACTTATGTTCTAATACAGATAACGCGGTTGAAAAAAAGCGAATTATGGATTACAGACGAAATCGGATACAGGAATAATAAATTTATTGAAGATCCGGATGTTTTGCTAATAGGCGATTCTTTTATTTTAGGCTCTAGTTTAAGTCAGGATTCAACATTAACAAATTTGTTAATGGCGAAATTTAATTATAAATTAAAATTTTACAACCTGGCTCCAGCGTCTTTTATTGATTTTAAGGTTCTGTTTGACAATAAAATTATCAAAAAGCCTAAACTGATTATTTTTTCAATGGGCGAAAGAGATATGACAAACCAAATTTATGCAGTACAACTAATAAGAAACACTTTATAAAAATAGAAAAGTTTCTATATGATATAAATAAAGCCACAAGGCTATACTCTATTAATTATATCATATTAAGGATTTTCGATAAAAAAGTTATTGGTGTACAAAGTGAAGTTAATAAAAAAATGTATTTTTTGAACGGGAGAAACCAGGACAGTCATCTGGACAAGATTAATACCGTAATCAAAAATATTGAAACTTATAAGCACTTTTGTGATTCGCTAGAGATAAGTTTTTTGTTTTTACCTTTGCCTAACAAAGAAACTGTGTATTATAATGAAGTTCCTTTAAGCGAACAACCAGGATTTTTATTTAAGCTGGATACAGAATTAAAGAAAAGGAATATTTCAACTATAAATTCTTTAAAGGTGTTCAATCTTTTCCGCCAAAAAAGTAATTCTTTAGTTTATCATCTTGACGATACACATTGGAATTTTAATGGTATCAATATTATAGCTGATGAAATAGTAAAAGAAATCAATACGAACCAACAACTGGGAATTATTTCTGCTTCCCTAAGTAAGTCTGATTAACATTTGAGAATAATGTTTATCCTTGATGAAGATAAATATATACATTAATGTGGCTATTCTGGGAGATGTAAATCAGGTACTGAATAAATAGTACTAACGAGATCTACCTCAGCAGGAATCAATTAACTTAATTGTCAGAATGCAAGTTGTCTCCCTTTTTTGTCTAAATGCTACATCTTTCATCCATTTATTTGCTGCTTCAGTAAAAAGAGGAATTGTCAGTAGACAATTCCTCTTAATATTATTTATCACTAGTGGGTACTAAATTATAAAATTTGTTCTTTGAAATCATTTTTTTATCGCACTTGTAGAGTTTTTTTGTAGCGTGACGATTTGAATTAGTCAAATTATTAAAGTAAAAGGCTATCATTCTCTTTTGCTGTTGTTATTAATTACCGTTGGCTTTAGCCAACGGTATATCGGCCTCATTTACAGGGACTTTAGTCCTTCACTTTTGGGCTAAAGCCCAATCATTTGGGTTTCATAATCCGTTGGCTAAAGCCAACGGTAAAGTAAAACGATCTTAAAAGAGGGTATCAATCTACGAAAATAATCAGATTTTGAGTTTATTTTTACTTGACAAACCACCTATAAAAGAGATACTTACAAAGTACGAATACAATAATGTCAAAGAACTGGAAAATAAACAGTTAATAATCAGTGGGTTTTAAGCGCCCACCAATGATTATTTATATTAAATTATCCAGTCTTGATTTATTTCATTAATATGGGATCACAAACGTATGAGTTGGTGAATCTGACATATCCTGATTAGGCCAGCTTGTATAATCAGGACAACTGCCGGTACCATATATTCCATCATAAGTGCCAACATAAAGATATGTTTTGTCGAGCATCCCACCTTCTTTAAGGGCAACTGTTACAATTAAAGAATTGATACCTGACACAATAGTAACTGTACCAACATTCTCTCTTGTTACTTCTCTCAGCATTGGGAAGGTAGAAGTTGCAGGATAATAATTAATTCCCAAATATTGGCACCAATCTGTTGTAGGAAGGAATATGTACGTTCCCGAACTTCCTGTCCATGCATATCCTTCAGTTTCATAAGTAGACCCAGCCCAATAGAAAGATTTTACAGCAATAATAAGTTGGGGCACTTCACATTCAACAAAACAAAAAGTAAGATTACTTAGTGATGCCGGACCACCACTTGAATTATTGGGTGCAACCAATCCTTTATCCATTGTAGCGCCCCCAATATCAGTATAATCATAAACATTGGAAGCATCGCTGCCTTTAACAATGACTGCTCCAACTTTATAACATTTCCCATCACCTAAGTTAACAGATCCATTGATCTGAAACGTAACAGATTTGTCGTCATAAACCTTTACTAATAGTCCGGAAGGCCATGCATTTTCAAATTTATGCAATGATTGATCATAATTGTTCCTGCCGGTGGTTTGAGCCAAACCTTGAATACCTGTTGTAGAGCATTCAGCATTACCCCCGGGGTAAAGTCTGGGGACCTTATTGATAAGAGTTGGAATTTCACCCAGATTCTCAATTTCATCCCATGGAACCATATTACAGGATACCAGAGCTGCTGCAATAAACAAAAAAGCAGATAAATTTTTTAGTTTTATCACTTTAGTTTTAGTTTTACTTTTACTTTTACTTAAAATCTGGTATTAAACTAAGTTAAAAGTCACATTCTTAAAGTAAAATTCATGTCGCTTTTAATAAGATCATTAATATTTTTGGTAAATTCAGACAACCCTATGATAAACCAATGAATCTGTATGATAAACTGGTACATGCTATTGGTTAAGGATTATCATCTTTCAGGATCAAAAGATGATGAATTTTTTTCAGATACCCTTTATGAATTCTTTAAATACCGGTTCAGGAGCAGATTGAAAAAATTACCTGAATGAGACTAATACTTGTTTTAATCAACAGGAAGAAGTTGGTTGCATGGCAGAAAAACCTGAATTTAAAACAATTATTATTTCACTTCACCTGTTAGTTGAGTTCTGGTGCCATTATACTCAATTATATCTATAATTCTGTTAAACAATAACATAACTGCTTTACCTGCAAAATTTTCGTTGGGATGAGAATCATTTTTTGATGCTGCATACTCATCCCTGAAATATAAACCTCCTTCTGTCTGGAGGCTGTACAGATCCCAAAGATGAATATTATCACCGGGTAAATCCCATTCATCAATAACCCACCTGAAAAATTCTTTTGCTCGTTTGGCTTCATCCTCTGTTACACTTGACTTTACCTGAACAGCGCCTGTGAACAAAATGAATTTTGTATCAGGAAATTCATGGAGTTTATCTCTCAAAGCCAGATATTGAAGTTTATAATTCGAAACTGTTTTTAAATCTGAATTTATGTCAGCCGGTTCCTGATCTGCCTGAATATTGCTGGAAGGGAAACAATGCTTGAAGATGATAATCTGGTATTCTTTTGTAAGCATTTCCAGAGTGGGTTCTTCCATAAAAGGGACTTCACCGGCGTTCTTAACCCAGATATTGTAATAATTCGTAGGGATAATTATTCCATCCGTATGGCGCTGCCTTAGGAAATATCATCTCTTTTATCAGGTAATTTTTATTCTGCCCTTCATTATACTTTTCAAACAATAAAGGCAGTTGGGCTTTTGTGCCAATAATGTTGGCCAGTCTGGTGCTGATCCTCCCGGTAACTTTGGTGGTAATTGAAGTTGTTTTACCTTTCCAGATAACACCCCCGGTGACTGATGATGCAGATAAATTATTTTCATATCCGATATTTTTTCTTTTTGAGTGCATGAAATTAATGGAACAATAATGAATAGTACAATGAAAATAGCCGAGTCTTAATTTCATAATTATTTAATTTACGTTATAGTTAATAAAATAATAAATCAGAATAATTTTAAAAACGGTTGATTCTTACTGTCAATCAGAACAAATATACCATTTTTTTAAAACATCCAAAATCTGCCATGCCTTTCCTTCATTTAATAGCTACAAACAAATCCTGGAGATGGAAGTATCGGATATTTTGGATTTGTAATAGTAACAATTCTTCCAAAAACTATATGGATGATGTTAGAAGGAATTGCAGGATTTGTATAAATGTCATTATCCACTATAGAAATCCAGAGATAATTCATCATGATACTGAGTTGAATTAAAAGCTGTTATATATCATAAATATTTGGCAATTTAAATATTAATATATATTTTTCATACCCGGAAAGTATCTGGTTTGATAATAAAGTTATATGACTATCGGGATTTTATTTATATAAATATTTTGATGCTTGAAAATCAATTATTTGCCCCGACCTTAAGGTGAGAATCGATTTTGGCTGCGCCTAGCTCGCCCTGCGGTCACCTGGTTCTTCGCACCCTTTAGGGTAAGGGGCTAACGAAAAACCGGAGCGAAGCGGAGCTCGACGAAGTCAAAATCAAAGAGGTCTTATGCATGATTGCCGATTGTTATATAAAGTTAAATTGCATTTTCAATTACTAATGTTGATTAAAAACCGGCAAAGAGTACTATTTTTTGGAGAGATGATATTTTAAAGTAATAACCATAAAAAGACAAATTATGAAAAAAATCTTAATATTTTTGTTTTTTTTGCAGATCTCTTTAGTTCAGTATGGTCAGATTATAGCTGATCATACGGTAGTTGACATGTATGACAAAATACCACAGCAATACATAGATGAAGTAAAGAAGATGTGGGTCGTGATAGCTGGTGAATCACATTCATTATCATACAGAACAGGAACTGAATTATTGGAAACACTCGATAATAAATTTCAGGTTACTGTTAAGGAAAGCGGTACTCCAGATACCTATACTTCATCAAATCTAAGGATAAGCCGGGCCACGTGGGGCGATCACGATAATGCAACGGGATGGATATATGATTACGGTGAAGAAGACTGGTGGACCAATGTAACTGCAATTACAAGAACAAAGGCAAGTTTACAATATTGCAAAGATAACGGCCCTGCACTGACTGCAATGGGTTTCGGATGGTGTTGGGATGCTACATGGATTAATGGTGTCGCAGGCGGTTACGACCCTGTATATTACACAAGATGGGCGGGAGCCACGTCAGGAGGGCCAGATGGGAATGCCCCGTGGGGACTTGACGCAGGGGATCAGGTATTGACTGGCAACTCTGTTTGTATGGATAACTATATTAATGCTACTCAGAATTATATAGACTATTGTGCAGCAAACAATATTGCAACTAAGATAATATGGACTACCGGCCCTGTTGATAACGAAGGTAACTATGCTATCGGGGAAAGTGGATACCAACAATATTTGAAATATAAATATATCAGAGATCATGTTAATAGTATACATACTGGATACTTCTTTGACTTTGCCGACATATTGAGTTATAATGACGCTGGAGTGCAGGCAACTACAACATGGACTGACAATAACGGAACACTCCAAACATTCCCGATTATTAATAGTGAGAATATGGCAAATTTTAACCCTGATTATCACTTTGGTTCAAACGGTGCATTAAAGATCGGAAAGGCTATGTGGTGGTTGTTAGCTAGAATGGCAGGATGGGATGGCATTCCAATACCCACCTGGGTAGCTGAAGCTGAGGAAGCTAAAGAAACTAAAGTCGCAGTTGAAACTGGTTCCGGTAAAATATTGATCAGTTCGTCATGATAAATATGTAAACGGACAGGTAGGATTGTATAATTTAAATGGGCATTTGATTGAATCTAAGAATATCTATGACAATATAAGTTACATTAATACATCTCTTCTTTCTCCGGGATTGTATTTTGTTGTGTTATCAAAAGATAATTTCAGGGAAGTTAGGAAAATTGTTTTGATTCGGTAGAAATAAAAGCGTGTATTGTTTCACGTTCGGGCAACCCGTATCCAACCTTTTTTAATCTTTTTACCTCTTTCATTGAAAGTAACATGCGTTAGTTCATATAATTAATGCATGTTTCTGGTTTCTAGTTATGAAATTATTAATAGAATAATATATTAATATTATCTTAATTTGAAAAAAAATATTCGAAGTTTAAATTACTCATTTTTAATCGACCGACAACCTGTATTCGGCAATTTGCAACCGACAGATTGCGCTTGAAAATATGTGAATTGTATAAATAATTTTACATATTGTGTAAGACTTTCCTTATTTCGACCTGGTACATTTATAATTTTAAAATAGTATCAATAACCAGCAACTTGAGTTAATTACGGAATCTTAAAAATTCAATAAAGTTTAATACAAACAAATAATTGAAAATACCAGGAAAATTCCTGCAGAGGATACTAATTATCTCAGGGTAAAATACCCATTAACTAACACGCAAAGATCGATGAAAAGATTATTATTACTCTCGCTTTTTATTCATATTTCTTTAATTCATTATGGTCAGATTATAGCTGATCATACGGTAGTTGATCAGTATGACAAAATACCTCAGCAATACATAGATGCAGTAAAAAAGATGCTTGTTGATATTGCCGGGGAGTCACATTCCTCAGGTTATCGCATTGGAATGGATTTATTAGAACTTTACGATTCTAAATTTCAGGTACAAACTTATGATGGAGCTCCTCCTCCATATTCAGCGCAGTATTTGCGGTTAGGCAGACATGGCACAGTGGGAGAAGCCCAGTTCTATACCACGCAGAATGCTATCAACACATATAAGTCTATTATAACAAGTCAGAATAATACAGGTAATCCATATTCGGTTATTGGCTTTGGCTGGTGCTGGGATATGACATGGGTAAACGCTCCCGGCGGAACTACTGACCCTGTCTTTAACGTGCATTGGGCCGGTGCTTCAGAGGGAGGCCCCAATGGTAATCTCAGATGGGGACTTGATAGCGGAGATGAAGCTCTGACTGGAAACTCTGTATGTATGGATACATATCTTAATGCTGTTGAACAGTATATACAGCACTGTAGTACAAATGGTTATCCTACTAAGGTAATATTTACAACTGGTCCGGTAGATAATCAGGAACAAAATCTTGCTGGTACTGAAAACGGTTTTCAACGTGAGTTAAAACAAGACTATATTCGTAATTACGTTGCTGCCAACAATTCCCGTATTCTATTTGATTACGCAGATATTCTTTGCTGGAACAACAGTGGGGTAAAAAATGTAACCAACTGGAATGATGGAGGCACTATTCGTCCACATGCAAATATTCACCCCGACAATAATATGGATTATGATGCTTCGTGGAATCTTATACCATTCACAGAGGATGGAGATCATATTGGCGAGGTTGGTGCTCTTCGCCTTGCAAAGGCAATGTGGTGGCTGCTGGCAAGAATTGCCGGATGGGACGGTGGTACTACCTTTATTCCGGTTACCAGTATCACAGTCACTGGACCCGGTGGGTCATCAGTCATCACTTCTGATAATGGCACCTTACAATTAAGTGCAGTAGCATTACCCACCAATGCCACAAATAAAACAGTTACATGGTCAATCATAAATGGCACAGGAGAGGCTTCAATAAATTCCACAGGACTTGTAACTGCAATAAATAACGGTACTGTTACCGCAAGAGCTACGGCTAATGATGGCACAGGAATTTACGGTGATCTGGTAATCACAATCACTAACCAGGTGATACCTGTAACCGGCATAACGGTTACCGGAGCCGGAGGGCTGACAGCAATTTCCAGCAATAATGGCACCTTGCAACTTAATACTGCAATCTTACCCACCAATGCCACAAATAAAACAGTTACATGGTCAATCATAAATGGCACAGGAGAGGCTTCAATAAATTCCACAGGACTTGTAACTGCAATAAATAACGGTACTGTTACCGCAAGAGCTACGGCTAATGATGGCACAGGAATTTACGGTGATCTGGTAATCACAATCACTAACCAGATGATACCTGTAACCGGCATAACGGTTACCGGAGCCGGAGGGCTGACAGCAATTTCCAGCAATAATGGCACCTTGCAACTTAATACTGCAATCTTACCCACCAATGCCACAAATAAAACAGTTACATGGTCAATCATAAATGGCACAGGAGAGGCTTCAATAAATTCCACAGGACTTGTAACTGCAATAAATAACGGTACTGTTACCGCAAGAGCTACGGCTAATGATGGCACAGGAATTTACGGTGATCTGGTAATCACAATCACTAACCAGGTGATACCTGTAACCGGCATAACGGTTACCGGAGCCGGAGGGCTGACAGCAATTTCCAGCAATAATGGCACCTTGCAACTTAATACTGCAATCTTACCCACCAATGCCACAAATAAAACAGTTACATGGTCAATCATAAATGGCACAGGAGAGGCTTCAATAAATTCCACAGGACTTGTAACTGCAATAAATAACGGTACTGTTACCGCAAGAGCTACGGCTAATGATGGCACAGGAATTTATGGTGATCTGGTAATCACAATCACTAACCAGATGATACCTGTAACCGGCATAACGGTTACCGGAGCCGGAGGGCTGACAGCAATTTCCAGCAATAATGGCACCTTGCAACTTAATACTGCAATCTTACCCACCAATGCCACAAATAAAACAGTTACATGGTCAATCATAAATGGCACAGGAGAGGCTTCAATAAATTCCACAGGACTTGTAACTGCAATAAATAACGGTACTGTTACCGCAAGAGCTACGGCTAATGATGGCACAGGAATTTACGGTGATCTGGTAATCACAATCACTAACCAGGTGATACCTGTAACCGGCATAACGGTTACCGGAGCCGGAGGGCTGACAGCAATTTCCAGCAATAATGGCACCTTGCAACTTAATACTGCAATCTTACCCACCAATGCCACAAATAAAACAGTTACATGGTCAATCATAAATGGCACAGGAGAGGCTTCAATAAATTCCACAGGACTTGTAACTGCAATAAATAACGGTACTGTTACCGCAAGAGCTACGGCTAATGATGGCACAGGAATTTATGGTGATCTGGTAATCACAATCACTAACCAGGTGATACCTGTAACCGGCATAACGGTTACCGGAGCCGGAGGGCTGACAGCAATTTCCAGCAATAATGGCACCTTGCAACTTAATACTGCAATCTTACCCACCAATGCCACAAATAAAACAGTTACATGGTCAATCATAAATGGCACAGGAGAGGCTTCAATAAATTCCACAGGACTTGTAACTGCAATAAATAACGGTACTGTTACCGCAAGAGCTACGGCTAATGATGGCACAGGAATTTATGGTGATCTGGTAATCACAATCACTAACCAGGTGATACCTGTAACCGGCATAACGATTACCGGAGCCGGAGGGCTGACAGCAATTTCCAGCGATAATGGCACCTTGCAACTTAATACTGCAATCTTACCCACCAATGCCACAAATAAAACAGTTACATGGTCAATCATAAATGGCACAGGAGAGGCTTCAATAAATTCCACAGGACTTGTAACTGCAATAAATAACGGTACTGTTACCGCAAGAGCTACGGCTAATGATGGCACAGGAATTTACGGTGATCTGGTAATCACAATCACTAACCAGGTGATACCTGTAACCGGCATAACGGTTACCGGAGCCGGAGGGCTGACAATAATTTCCAGCGATAATGGTACCTTACAGTTAAGTGCGGCAGTATTACCTGCAAATGCGACAAATCAGACAGTCACTTGGTCGATCATCTATGGTACGGGCCAGGCTACAATAAGCGCAACAGGACTTGTGACAGCACTTACAAATGGGACAGTGACAGCAAGAGCTATATCCAATGATGGATCCGGTATTTATGGAGAGCTGTCTATCATAATAAGCTCTCAGTTTATCCTGGTTACCGATATTACAGTTACCAGTATTGGCGTAGTCGATACTATCTCTTTAGACGGAGGATTCCCAATAAATCCTTCTTATCCAAGGGACGACAGTATTGAAACAATTACCATTGATATAGATAAAGGCTTACTTCAACTAAGTGCTTTAGTAAATCCGACCAATGCAACAAACCAAATAGTAACATGGTCGATAGCGAATGGTACGGGGCAGGCGACGATAAGCACAGCAGGACTTGTGACGGCTCTGACTAATGGAACGGTTACAGCCAGAGCGACAGCCAATGACGGGACAAATATATTCGGTGAGCTCGTTATCACGATAACGAACCAGGTTAACCAGGTCAGTGTATCCATTGCGGCTTCAGCAACTGAGGTTACTACAGGTGATCCGGTTACCTTTACAGCCACACCAACCAATGGAGGAACTGCCCCTGTTTACCAGTGGAAGGTGGACAATAATAATGCAGGTACAAACAGTTCAACATTCTCCTATACGCCGACAGCCAGCGGAGTAGTTTCCTGTGTACTGACCTCCAGTCTTCTTAATGCAACAGGAAACCCTGCGACATCAAACCAGATAGCTATAACTGTGAGTGACTCTCAGATTGGAAACAATACTATAAGTTATACAGGTAGTAACCAGGGAACAATTTGTGCTACAGCACCTGAAGGCAGCAATGCTGTTTTAACTGCTCCTGCCGGAGCAGTGTTTACCAGTGTAAACTTTGCCAGCTATGGTACACCAACCGGTACTTGTCCTGATTTCACTCCTGGGAGTTGTAATGCGCTGACAAGTCTGTCAGTTGCAGAGGGATACCTTCTTGGGAAAAATTCGGCAACTATTCCTGCAACAAACACAATTTTTGGAGATCCGTGTGATGGGACCCTAAAAAAACTTTACATTTCAGCTACTTATGCATCAACTCTGTCCGGAACGATCGCCGGAAGTGTTCCTACCGGCGGTACCGGGATTTATACCTATTTTTGGGAAAGCAGTACAACTAGTGACGTTAGCGGATTTTCACCTGCACCCGGAATCAATAATACAAAGGATTATACCCCCGGGTCGCTTATCCAGACAACCTGGTTCAGAAGAACTGTAACATCAGGAGGATTAAGTAATTCTTCTAACGTTATCCAGATAAATGTAACTTCAGATCTAATGGTCAGTGTAACCATTGCTGCATCAGCAACTGATGTTACTGCAGGTGCTCTGGTTACCTTTACAGCCACACCAACCAATGGAGGAACTGCCCCTGTTTACCAGTGGAAGGTGGACAATAATAATGCAGGTACAAACAGTTCAATATTCTCCTATACGCCGACAGCCAGCGGAGTAGTTTCCTGTGTACTGACCTCCAGTCTTCTTAATGCAACAGGAAACCCTGCGGCATCAAACCAGATAGCTATAACTGTGAGTGACTCTCAGATTGGAAACAATACTATAAGTTATACAGGTAGTAACCAGGGAACAATTTGTGCTACAGCACCTGAAGGCAGCAATGCTGTTTTAACTGCTCCTGCCGGAGCAGTGTTTACCAGTGTAAACTTTGCCAGCTATGGTACACCAACCGGTACTTGTCCTGATTTCACTCCTGGGAGTTGTAATGCGCTGACAAGTCTGTCAGTTGCAGAGGTATACCTTCTTGGGAAAAATTCGGCAACTATTCCTGCAACAAACACAATTTTTGGAGACCCGTGTGATGGGACCCTAAAAAAACTTTACATTTCAGCTACTTATGCATCAACTCTGTCCGGAACGATCGCCGGAAGTGTTCCTACCGGCGGTACCGGGATTTATACCTATTTCTGGGAAAGCAATACAATTAGTGACGCTAGCGGATTTTCACCTGCACCCGGAACCAATAATACTAAGGATTACACCCCTGGATCGCTCACCCGGACAACCTGGTTCAGAAGAACTGTAACATCAGGAGGAGCAAGTAATTCTTCTAACGTTATCCAGATAAATGTAACTTCAGATCTAATGGTCAGTGTAACTATTGCTGCATCAGCAACTGATGCTTCTGCAGGTGCTATGGTTACCTTTACCGCCACACCAACCAATGAAGGAACTGCCCCAGTTTACCAGTGGAAGGTGGACAATATAA
>CAVZVF010000033.1:0-84676 GCA_963778605.1 uncultured Bacteroidales bacterium | reverse complement strand
ACCCATTCCTGACTTTGAAGATGGCCTTGAAAAGACTGTTGACTGGTATCTGACAAACAACCGGTGGGTTGATAATGTTCTTTCAGGCGACTATGAGAAATATTACACTTCGATGTATTCGGGAAGGTAGCAGGTAATCTTATTTAATATTACGCATTCTTAATAAGTTCATCACCCGGAACTGTCTTCTTCTTTATATGGCCCTGAATTGCGTCAATAAGAGTCGGTTCCGTGACAATTGATCCGGAACATAATATAAAGTGTTCCATTATTACTCCGGGTCTTATAAAAACAGGGTCTTTTTTACACCAAAACCGGGTATAAGTAAAATCAAATTTTACCGGGGTAGAATTACTCCTGTTTTACGCACTTTTAAAAAATAGATTCTAAAACACGCAATTAATGTGAATTGGCTTTTAAAGAATACCTGGGAATGCTTGTAAAGAACAATATAGAATTCAAAGAGGAATACCTGTTTGAATTTTTTAGAGATATTTATAATTGGGATTAAATATTGCGGTGCTCTGCACCTCTGGTTATGTGTTTCAAATGCATTTCTACAAATATTATGCGGCTCTGCCGCTTAATATTAGCCCGGAATGTGCGCTGTATCACTATTTGCAGACCAATATACTTCCTGAACAAAAACAAGAAGTGCTGTCATTGAATGGGGTATTGGCTCTGAAAGAGCCAGATATGAATAACCCCCGGCGCAAGAGGCTGTGCACACAGCCTCGCAAGCCGGGGGGTTGATGCCATACATAACATGAGCTCTGAAGGAGCGGGATATAAGTAATCGATGTTCAACTTGATTCTTAATATATTCAATAAGTAAGTTGAGATCCAATTATATAGCGCCCTTTCAGGGCTATATAACAGAGTGTTATCTTACCCCCGGCTTGCAAGGCTGCGCCGGGGGTTATTCATATTTAGCCACTTCGTGGCTTATCTCCTCACAATTGAAAATAAAGTAACAGGGTACTACCTGTTTGATCGTTCATAAACGGATTCCTTATTCTGCTGGACATCATAACCACTTTTCCTGTTTTCCACAATGCAGCACTTCTACAATGACCGCACTAATCGTCAGAAGTCAGGACAACTGCATTGATTGGCCAAAGAATGTGCGGTGCATCACAATTTACAGATAAATAGCTGCATTGATTGGCCGAAGAATGTGCGGAGCATCACTATTTGCAGATGAATAGCTGCATTGAATGGCCCGGGAAGGTGCAGAGCACCATAATATTTGTAGATAAATGTTTTTCGTAGAGGACAAAGGTGCAGCGCACCGAAATATTATATTAAATAATTAAAATTTAATTCATTATCAATCATGTTTTTGAAAATAACAAATTATATCCAATTAGGATTAAAATATGGTTGTTGAGACGCTGAAAACAAGAAAACCGGGTCTTCTTTACATCAGAACCGGGTATAAGTAAATTCAAATTTTACCGGCGTAGAACTTCCATTAGCCTTAAGAATAACATTCAGGGTATTGCCTGTTGGAAGGAAGATTTCCACTTCAGGTTGTATAAGATTATTAGTATCGTCAAGATATGCCTGGACAAAAGATGCTATATTGAATTTACAGATATAAGCAGTGGTGTCAATTTTGCCATCAAAAAAATTATTATTCGGGTTATAATCAGGCACATAATACTTCAGTCCGGTGGTGGTTCTATATCTCATAAATAGCTGAGACGCCATCTTGGAACCTTTGTATAATACTCCATCAGTATAAACCGGTACGATAAGTCTTGCCTTATTCACAGCAATATTCGACATTGAAGGATCATTTTTGATCTTCCCGAGCCCTGGCATTATAACTTTTGTAAATACTCCATTGAGCCCCTGAACATAAGAAAGAGTATCTTTTACAGGTTCATTAATATGTTGTATCCTTTTATCCGGAGAGGCTGTATTAAAATCGTGTGTGATCAGGTTGAAACGGGCATTTTTACTCAGAGCATCCATAATAAAATAATATTGCTTCGGATTGCCTACTTCATCATGCATAAATAAGACGATATAATCGGAGTACCCACCCAGGTTGACTGGCGGAACCAGACTAAGTGTAAGAAAAACAGGATCTCCCGGAGATATCAGGCTGAATTTTAATCCCTTGAAAAAAGATCTGAAATCAGGTCTGGAATTATCATGAAAAAGTTTTGTAGTATCCCGTGTAAGATACTCACCAAATTCGATTGGGAGATTAACCTCAACATAGTTAATTGTATCTGCCTTAAGTTCAGGGAGCCTGATGTCCGGAACCACATATCCGGTTAATGGGATCTGTTTATTCGAATAATATGTTGAATCGAGATATAATTGTGATGCAATTTCAGAAAGTCTCAGATAATGAACCCCGCCAGATGCACCATTTACATTGAGTAATTGCAGGTTTAGTTTAACTGAATCAATGGTAAAAGGGAGACCATCCCATCTCTTGCTAAGTCGCAATTGAGTAACAAATTCAGTGGTGGTAAGACCAAAATATGGATCATAGATCCCGCCAAGGAAGGAAGTTGAAGGATTATCTGATCGTACGGAGTCTTCATATAATGTATAAGCATATACACTAATTGTATCTGTCGATTTAATATTTACAAAATCACTTTGGGGAAGGATATCAGAACCTATTGTTGAAGGAGGTTCCTCGCATGAGGTAATAAACAACGTTGCCGTTGTTATGAAGGTCAGAAAAAGAAGTTTAAAACTATTATTATTTTCAGAATTTAATCTGCCGGGGAGTATATAATCAGGATAATATTTTGTCATAAAAATCATTATAGGCATCAATATATTCAGTCTCATCTTTAAATGTAAGAACCGGCTTGCCAATCGTTTTGATATAATTGTTTATTTCTTCATTTATAACCTCGCTGCCTATTATTATCCCGTCAGAATATTTAATGGCCAGCTTTGAAACATTTATAAAATCAGGTTTTTTAACAAGTTTAAGATTCTCACCATCTATCCCGTCAAAACGAAGTTTATCGGCGAACGTTGATCTAAACGGCACTTTGAACTCATTATTGTAAACAGAATAGATAATCTTATAATTGTGAAACAAGGGATCATCACTGTAAATACTCCTGAGATAAACCGGTACAAGCGCCGACATCCATCCATGGCAATGAACAATATCCGGAGCCCATCTTAGCTTCTTAACAGTTTCAATTACCCCGCGCGCAAAGAACAGAGCCCTTTCATCATTATCCTCAAATTCTTTACCTGTGGCATCGGAAACAATATGCTTTCTTTGAAAATAATCATCATTATCGATAAAATAGACCTGCATTCTTGCCGACTGTATGGAAGCAACTTTTATTATAAGCGGATGATCTGTGTCGTCGATTATCAGATTCATCCCTGAAAGGCGGATCACTTCATGTAACTGATTTCTTCTCTCATTTATGCAACCATACCTGGGCATGAAAGTACGGATCTCTTTCCCCCTCTCCTGAATACCCTGGGGAAGATATCGTCCTATCTTCGATAATTTGGTCTCACCTAAATACGGGGTGATTTCTTGAGAAATGAATAATACCTTTTTGCTTTCCATTTAACTGCCTGGATATGCCATTTCGAATTAATGTGCAAAGATAGCAATAAAAATAACATATTAAAAATGCAGGTTATAACTGAGCAGGTATATCTAATAAGCTCACAATAATGAAAATATCTTCACTTTCTGACTATAGATTATCTTCAGCCCCATAATGCTGATCCAGTTCAATATATGTTAAAATCAGTATGAAGACCTCATAAAAAACAAGAGGCAGTCGAAGGCGATGCGCTAAAATACCCCACGGAGCCTGTCCCGGTTTATCGGGAGATATTTTTTAACGCTCGTCCCTGGTTAATGGAACTCACGCTAAGAATACAACCGAAAAGATGATAACTTTTTCAAAAAAAGCACGCAGATTTATAAATCCTGCGTGCTTTATTACTATAATACCGGAATAATGGGATGAAGAATTATTATTCCCAATGCAATTCTCAGTATATCAGCCTTTAGCAACTTCTTTCCGGTTTGCCCATACTTTTTCGAACGCGTTAATATATTGTTCGTTGAGTTCTGGCATCTCTTTTGTGAAGAAAGGAAGTGAAATTCCTCTTTTGTCAACTTCCGAAGCTCCTGGAAATTTATCGGCAATTACGGGCATATGGTGCCACCATTCAGCTTCGTGAAAAACAGGATTGTTGCAAAGGAACTGCGCTCCCGCGGCACCGGCAGATACTCCTTCAGCCCTGAGAGCCTTAACACAGGCATCTCTTGTCATACCGGCTTCGGTTTCATTCAGGAGAAATCGGTTTGCAGAATAGTAGACGCGATCAACATCTTTACGGTTTTGTTGTTCGTAAAGTCCGGGTAATTTGGTGATCCGGTCGTTAAGCTTTCGTACCTGGGCCTTTAATATAGCATTCCTCTTGTCCAGCTGATCCAATTGGCATATGGCAAGAGCTGCAGCCATAGGATGAATACGCAGTTTCATTCCAAGTCCGTAGCTATACTTGTAGTATTTACTTCCCTTATATTTGCTGTAAGGGCCGTTTTGCTCCCCCAACCTTCCATAATGTCCAAGCACTGTTGCCCTTTCGAAATCTTCAGAGATCTGATAATTTCCCATACCTCCTTCGATAGCAGGAAGTGGTTTGCTTGCCTGGAAGCTGAAGCAGGCCATCCTGCCCCAGTTGCCCATAAATTTCCCCTTCATGGAAGCACCATGCGCATGACACGAGTCTTCAAGGACGATGAGTCCTTTCTCTTTGCAGAAATCAGATATGTAGTCCATGTCGGCAGGCATCCCTAAATAATGAACAGGAAATACTGCTTTTGTGTTTTTGGTCAATTTGCGTTTAGCATCTTCAATATCAAAGTTCAGTGTAACAGGATTGATATCGACCATTACCGGGACAAGACCAAAGAAACGCATTGGTGTTATTGTGGCCCAGAATGTAGAACATGGCACCATGATCTCACTCCCGGCCGGAAGATTCAATGCAAAAAACATCGCTGTAATAGCACTTGTTCCGTTGAAGTGAGCTTTGCAAAACGGTACGTTAAAATGATTTTGCCATGCTTCTTCAAGTACATCGTTAGGTTTATAGCTCGGACTCCTGAGCACATCCAGTACTGCCTTTTCTTCCTCTGCCCCATAGCGTGGCCATGTGGTGCTATCCTTGTGTGAGGCAGTAACAGCTTTGGGACCACCTTTAATAGCCAGGTTTTCCTGATCGTTATGGCCGGTCCCTGCAATTGTAATCGATGGAGAAGTCAAAAGGAGTCCTGCAGCTGCCACTCCTGTTGATTTAATAAATGTTCTCCTCGATGAACCTGCATCCACAATACCTGATTTTTTTTTCATTTGTCGGATCTTGATTTTTTAATTTTTTTAATGAAAGTTATTAATACATTAATAACTTATAAGTTTAAGTTTTTGCTGTTTTAAGTTTCCCGGCATTTGCATGAATTTTTCTTATAGCTGATGCTATATCATCCATATCCGCCTTTTCGGCAAGCAGCATACTTTGAGCAAACCAGACAGCCTCTTCACATAATTTATCGTTCACGGGACACTCATTCTGTTCTGAATATTTTTTGTAATCGAGCATCTCAGGAGGATACATCTTCTGAAAATTCTTTGTTTTAAATCCGTTTGCAAGATATGGCATTTTATTAAGAGGTGTATAGCCGCTTGAACATGAAATTCCTTCTGCCTTGAGAGCGTTAAGAAATTGTTCCAGCGTCAACCCCGCAAACGCCTCTTTATTGTACCTGAACGGGAACAAATGAAAAGCAGCCCTGGTAACATTTTTATAAAGCTTATAAGGTGTAATACCAGGTATCTTCTTTAATTGTGACTGAAGATATCCCGCATTCACGTTCCTTTTAGTAGTCTGTTCGTCTAATCGTTTCAGCTGGGCGAGTCCGATAGCAGCCTGATATTCAGCCATTCTCAGTTTTGTACCCGCTATAACAGTACCTGATCCGATTGCACCAACCATTGTTCCGTACGGGTTCCCATAGTTATGGTATGAGTAACATCTGTCCATAAATTCATCATCATCGCTGGTAATAGCTCCCCCTTCTCCAATCGGAATATTTTTGGAGTTCTGGAAGCTGAAGCATCCTGCATTACCAAAAGATCCGACTTTCTTATGGTTAATTTCCGCAAGCCAGCCCTGGCAGGCATCTTCCACTACAAGAAGATTATGTTTTTTTGCGATAGCCATTATTCTCTCCATATCAGCAGGTAAACCCAGGATATGGACAGGCACTATAGCTTTTGTCCGCGGGGTGATCCTGGCTTCGATTTTTTCAGTATCGATCTGGAATGTTTCCGGATCGGTATCAACAAATATGGGCATTGCACCAGTCTGCATAACCGCAACAACTGTCGCAATGAACGTATATGGAGGAACAATAACTTCATCCCCGCCACCAATACCCAGATTAATTAATGATGCACTTATGGCATTGGTCCCGTTAACAACAGCCAGGCATCGTTTGGTTCCGATAGCCTCTGCCCACTTTTTCTCGAACTCAGTAACAACAGAAGCACGTGACCAGACTCCGCTACGCATTACTTTCAGAAGTTGTGGTTCATCGGTTTCCGGAATCCATATCGGCCATTCAGGCCACCCTTTCGTCCTAACCGGCTGACCACCCAGTAATGCAGGTGTCCCTTGAACACCGGAGCAGTTAGCCAGCATAGCCGGAGCAACAGTTAAGGTAACAGCAGCTCCGATACCGGCCAGTGAATTTTGTTTTACAAATTCACGCCTAGAATACTTTTTTTTTGCCATATCCGTAGTTTTAATTTAGAATTGATTTAAAGATTTAAACATACCAATTATCAGATATTAATAACCAGGGTTTTGTGTCAGTGTATGAGTCAGATTTAAATCAAGATCTGTCTGGGGAATTGGCCAAAGCTTGTTATAATCCTGAATATTATTACCCGGAATAAGTGGATTACTGCAATACAGCCTGGTTCTCGTAACCAGTAAATCCAGCCTGGTTAAAGTGATCCGTCTCATTTCCTCAACATAGAGTTCTCTGGCACGCTCGTCCAGGATATAGTCGATTGTGACTGCACCAGCTGCAACCGGAGTTGCATTTGCCCTGACCCTGATTTTATTAATATCGGTTGCAGCAGCAGCTTTATTGCCTAAGCCAAGATAACCCTCAGCACGCAGCAGTAAGGTTTCGGCAAGTCGTATTGCGTAAACATCTTTATGGCATTGACCGCCACCGGAAGTAGCAGGACTGGTAAAGTGCTTCATAGGTGAACCTGCTTTTGTCCAGTATGGGAATAAAAACTCACATGTATCCCTGATAGGATCTCTTCCTGCACTTGGAGGGTACAGACTCCATTTAATCTCTTGTTTATCATAAGCGGATGCCGGATTATCAAAATAAAATTTTCGTTTAATGTTATGTTCGGCATTCCTGATATCATTATTCCAGTCGCTTTGCCAGATGGTATATGCAACATAATTGGTAGGTCTCAGACCGGCCACTCCACGTCCCAATGAGTCAGTATACCCTGTATATTTCCCACCGTAAAAATCACCCCGTATAGCTGTAAAACCATCAGGGGTTTGTCCCATTCTGAAATAGGCAGGTCCGAAAACTCTTTCACCCCCATACTGCCCTCCTCCGGTTATCAAAGGCTCATTTTGTATTACCCAGATAGCTTCTGTATTTGTTGTAAGGTTTGCATTCCCGTATGAAAAAAGATCGTAATATACATCTCCCGAACCCCAGACATCATTTCCAAGATTGGACCCAAAGCGTTCGGTCATAAGGGCATACCTCGAATTATTAATTACTGCAGAAGCGGCATCCACAGCCTTCTGGTAATCTTTTTGCCAGAGATAAGCTTCTGCAAGGAAGTGAAATGCAGCTGCCTTATTCACCTTACCTACTTCGCTCTCGGCTCCCGGGTCAGGCAGGTTTTCAGAAGCAAATTTAAGATCTGCTACAATTTGATTCAGAATATCTGCCTGAGGGGCTCTCGTAAAATCTGTTATTGCACTTTTGATAACATCAAGTATCAGTGGGACGTCACCGTAAAGACAAGTCAGAATCTTATAACTGTAGGCCCTGAAGAACATAACTTCTGCCAGATAAGCATTTTTTTGAGCATCATTCTGCCAGATCTGTAGGGTCTGATGTATTAATTCCCTCAATAAGATTATTCTCCTTCTGAATATCGGCATAACACCAGTTCCAATAATTTGCCACCCAGTTGTCAGTCGGAACAAGCACCTGAACATAATTGGCTAAATATCCGGAACCTCCCGGGTCTTCTCCATGGTATGCCACATCAGTTCCAAGGCCTCTCCAGTGCTCTGTATCATCGCCTGATCCTACGTAAAAATGTGTACGGACACTGTTATATAATGCATTAATTCCCTGATCTATTCCCTTTATAGTATTATAGGCATTCGCCGGAGAAATAAAATCAATAGGTACCTCCTTGAGAATATCTTTTTCATTACAGGCTGTAACGATAAAAAGCATCAGGGCAGCAAGCAATGAACATCTTTTGCCAGAACGGTTTAAATATTTTTTGTATTTCATTGTCTTAAGTTTTTAGTTCTAATTTAAACATCAGTTAACTCTGACATATTCAGGTTAGAAAGTAAGCCTGACACCACCAATAATGTTCTTCATCATTCGCGTATAATCATCCGTCATTTCCGGAATCCCAGCCCTGCCATTTGGTCCATGTGTGCAAATTTTTACCGCTTACATATACCTGGAGACCATCTACTCCCAAAGTACTCAGGATACTTTTACCAAAATTATAGGAGAGAGAAACGTCCTGTAATCTCACAAAGCTCCGGTCCTGATAAATTCCCACCACTCTCCTGGGAAGGAAATATAAGGCGGGTGCGTTTGTAACTCCGTTATCGGGTGTCCAGTACTGACGGGTTGCAACCAGGTTATTCCTGTAAGCATATTGTATACCGGCATCACCTCCAGGAACAGTAATACAGGAAAGAACTGCACGTGCATTATCGGCCATATAGTATCCGTTCCCACCCATTATTGAGTTTAATAAAGACGGTGAGAGTGAAATTTTTATATGATACGCTATTGGAAATACTAAAACGGTAATTTGGTGTTTTATATCCGATAATTGTTCTGTCGTTATTCGGATCGAGATCATTATCTCCGTTTAAGGTCCATTATCTTAATATGACCAGGATAAGTTTGCGGAATTTTAATGTCCCCGTTATAGAACTCCTGTTCTGTCCATATTGAGTAATCTGACTTATAATCATATATTGCACTTATAGGTTCCCCGACAAACCATCCGTTTCCAACATCTTTATCTTCGGCACCACCGTAAAGTTTGGTTATCTTATCCCTGTTAAGAGAAAAAACGAACCTGGTTTCCCAGCGAAGCTGCTTATCAATATTAACTGTGGTAAGTGAGAGTTCTATTCCTTTATTAGAAATGCCCCCCAGGTTGGTCCATACGTTTGCGTATCCGGTACTTCCGGGAAGCGCTCTGCTTACCAGAACATTGGATGTCTGAGCCTTGTACAGATCCAGTGCTCCTGAAATTCTGTTTTTCAGCACACCAAAATCAATCCCCAAATTATATGATAAAGTAGATTCCCATCCCAGATCAGCATTCCCTAAAGAGTTAGGATAAATACCTATAGCAGTAGTAGAGCTATAAACATATGGAGCATTGGTCGCCATTTTCGAGAAACTTGAGTATCTTCCGATTCCCTGGTTCCCGTTTTTACCCACCGAGGTTCTTAATTTCAAAAAATTGATCACTTTCACTTTTTAAAAAAAGCTCTCATCTGAAAGCACCCAACCAAGTGACAATGAAGGGAAAGTTGCAGTCTTTTTGTTTGCCCCGAATCCTGAAAAGCCGTCTCTTCTTATTGTTGCTGTAAGCAGGTAACGGTTCTTAAAGGTGTAGTTTAGCCGTGCCATGTAAGAAAGGCTGTTTTCTTCCCATCCGCAGGTATTGACCGTGGGAATAGTGCCCAGCTCCATCCCGTTATAACCCAATATCTCATTATCAAAACCACTTGCCGTTAGTTGAGAATTTTCTCCTGTACGTTGTTCACGGCTGTAAAGTAAAGTAGCGTTCACTGAGTGATCGGTGACAAAAATTCTGTTATAAGTAATTATATTGTTTATGATCCAGTTCGTACTTTCACTATAGTCCTTTATTGCATAACCTTTGTTTGAGTTTCCCTGAGTTGTGGTAGCCGGATAAAAAGTTGCATCTCTGGCAGTAATATAGGTGTTTGAATAATTAAAGTCGTAAGTAAGCCCTTTAACTTTAGGGATCTGAATCTTGGCATAGGCCAGCATAAACAGGTTCTTTGCAAGATCGACATTAGGAATGATCGTATATTGGAGAGGATGGTGGTACGAACTGCTTTCCATGGCAAGATCAGGAGAATAGGTTCCCAGTGGAGTTTTAACATTAACCAGCGGACTTGCAAGCATCGCCCAGTTCATGTTTGCAGCTACTCCCGAGTAATCACGAATGGAATATGATGAATTTATACCAATTGTAATCCAATCAGTGATTTTATTTTCAAGAGTCGTGTGAAGAGTGGTCCTGGTGAACTTATCATTCAGCAACCGACCTTTCTGATCAGTGTATGCACCGGAAATATAGTAATTGGTCCTGTCGGTTTTCCCTGAAATGCTAATGTCATAATTCTGAATAGGTGCGGTCTGCTGAATTTCTTTCATCCAGTCTACATAGTTTTTTGCAAGATAATTATCCTTTTCTTCCTGAGTCCGGAGGAAAGTAGCTACATAATTGCGGTCTGTAATATCACCTCTTACAGGTTTCCCTGCCTGATCCGTGTCTGAAGTGGGTGTGTTGCATACCATGCATACAAATTTTGCTGATAATAGAAGTCAACCAGCCTGTTGGCAAACTGATCTGCATTCATAACCTTCTCCGGGCTATTAGTATAATCCTGTATACCATAATATGAATTCACAGTGAAAAGAGGTTTATCGGATTTCCCTTTCTTGGTAGTGATGATCATTACACCATTTGCCGAACGTGATCCATATACTGCAGCAGCACTGGCATCTTTTAATATATCAATTGATTCCACATCATTTATATTAATATCAGAAATAGATCCATTATAAATAATGCCATCCAGTACCAGCAACGGAGCATCAGTTGCGGAAAGAGATGTTTTTCCCCTGATGGATAAATCAGGTGCGCTTCCTGCATTACCTGCTCCCCCTACATTCACACCTGCAGTAACTCCCTGAAGGGCGGAGCCAATAGTCACGTTGGCCATTGTAGTTTTTTGATCCATATTTACTCGTACAACGGATCCAGTAAGGTCACTCTTCTTCTGGGTACCATATCCAATGACCACAACCTCATCCAGTCCCATGGTAGTTTGAGAGAGAACAATGTTGTAAACATTCTCGCCGGTAACAGGTACCTCACGTGACTCCATACCTATAAAGCTGAAAACCAGCGTTTGTGCAGATGCCGGGACCGATAATGTAAATTTACCGTCAGGACCCGAATTTGTTCCCAGGGTAGTTCCTTTAACAATGACAGCAACCCCGATCAATGGTTCTCCATTGGTTCCGGTTACAGTTCCGGAAATAGTTCTTTGCTGCGCCTGGGCACTTAGACAGGTTATAAGAAAGATCCCGGTCAACAAAAACTTTGCAAAGAGTCGCAAGGAACTCCTTTTAAAAAAACTTAGCTTCGGTTTACTTTTCATAGTAATTGTTATTAATTGTTAGTATTAGGGAAATCAAATTAAATATTACAAAAAAATTAAATACAAGGTTAAGTTATTAAAAAAAAAATGGCACAATTATTTTAATACAATAATAATTGCACCTGGATACTCAAATATAACATATCAGGAAATGATAATAATTACAAGATTTGTGATTCAGATCACATTTTTGAATAACTTTCACCAGCTAAAATACCTGACCTTCATATTGACAGTCTATAGATAGTTTTACATTTGAATATCAATGAAACGCCTTTAAGCCAGACTTATGTTTTCTTTGGACAGATTGTATTACTTTTGTTCATCATTTTAATTTAGGTTTGAAAATAAAGAATAATGAAGTTGATAAATACAGGCAAAGAGTTGCAGATACTGATCCGAAAAACGAATACTCCCCCTGTCGGATTTGTACCAACAATGGGAGCACTTCATGAAGGACACCTGTCTCTTGTCAGAAATGCTGTTGCCAGATGCCCCCTGGTCATAGTAAGCATTTATGTTAATCCCACGCAATTCAATGATAAAGAGGACCTTAAAAATTACCCCCGGACTCTTGATCAGGACCTTGAATCTGCTAAAAAATGCACTCAGGGAAAATGATATTGTCTTTACTCCTGCTGATTCGGAAATTTATCCGGAAGAGGATAAGAGAGAATTCAATTTTGGTAATCCCGGGAATGTTATGGAAGCTCTGGAACGACCAGGTCATTTCAATGGGGTGGCAAAGGTTGTCAGCAGACTTTTTGAGATCGTAAAGCCCGATTTTGCCTTCTTTGGACAAAAAGATTTTCAGCAACTTGCAATTGTGAAAGAACTGGTAAGGCAAACAGGTGATAAAGTCATAATTGTTGGAAATCCTATAGTCCGTGAGCCTGATGGTCTGGCCATGAGCAGTCGCAACCGTTTTCTGCAGCCTGAGATAAGACAAAATGCAAACATTATATTTAATACCATATCAGCAGCTACTGAAATGTTGCATAAAAAGGACATCTCCGAAATAAAATCATGGGTACGAAAAACAATCGAAGGGGTAAATGGATTCAGTTTGGAATATTTCGAAATAGTTGATGACCATGAACTTATACCTGTTGAGAAAAAAAGCAGCCTGATCAAAAGCAACCATTATTTCGGATGTATTGCTGTAAGAGCCGGGAGAATAAGACTGATAGATAATATTGAATTCCCGTTGCCCTGAATCAAAAGGTTATTTAACTTTGCACAATTATGGATCAACAAGAGTTTCAGACATGCTAATTGAAGTATTAAAATCAAAGATCCACCGGGTTACTGTCACCGAGGCCAACCTGAACTATATCGGGAGCATTACCATTGATGAAGAACTTATGGGTGCGTCCAATATCATTGAAAACGAAAAGGTTCTGGTTCTCGATCTGAATAACGGTGAACGTTTCGAGACTTATGTTATTAAGGGAGAAAGAGGATCGGGAGAGGTTTGCTTAAACGGAGCTGCCGCACGGAAAGTAATTGTCGGCGATATATTAATAATAATGTCTTTTGCCTCTATGGATTTCGATGAAGCAAAATTATTCAAACCATCAATAATTTTCCCCGATACCAAAACAAATAAACTGATCTGATCTTGAGAAAAGCCATTATAAAGACCCTTGAATTTTTTGCTTTTCTTGCAGTGGGTACCCTACTGCTCTGGCTTGCATTCCGCAATGTCAATTTCAAAAGTCTTGTCAATGGCCTAAAAGAGGCAAACTACTGGTGGTTACTGCTGTCATTAATGTTCGGCCTTTTTGCATTTGTAAGCAGGGCCCGACGATGGGATCTTCTGATTAATCCTCTTGGATTTAATCCTTCTCTTCTCAATACATTTAATGCATTGATGACCGGATACCTTGCAAACATTGCCCTTCCGAGGCTGGGTGAATTAACAAGGTGCATAGCCCTGGGAAAAAAGGAAAAAATTCCTGTTGATCAGCTTGTCGGCACCGTTGTGGTGGAGCGTACCATTGACTTCATCTCTCTACTCATTATTATGATAATAATGCTCTTTACAAGCGGCGATCTCATAACCCAGTTTTTTAATGAGAGTATCCTCATCCCGCTTCAGCAGAAAGTCTTTTCATTACCTGGTTTCATATGGATAATATGGGCTTTCGTCATTCTGCTGTCAGGAATTACGCTTTTACTTTTGATCCGGTATAAGAAAAATCTGAGGAAGGTAAAATTCATCTCAAAAATATTCGATCTCGTCAGGGGAATTATAAACGGACTTAAGACTATTACAAACCTTAAAAGAAAATGGGAATTTATTTTCCATACTGTCTTCATCTGGCTCAATTATGCCATGATGACATGGGTTATGGTATTTGCAATTAAAAGCACCTCTCACATTACATTTGGAGACAGTATTTTTCTTCTCGTTATAGGGGGCCTCGCAATGTCAGCTCCGGTACAAAGCGGTATCGGGGCATTTCATTACATAATTTCAAGAGGATTGGCCTTTGTTGAGGGTGTGAAAATTGAAGATGGTCTGGTTTATGCCCTGTTAACTCACGAATCTCAACTTGTCTTTGTTCTTATCATCGGGACTATCTCCTTTTTCATGATATTCCACCATAACGGAAAAGTTAAAAATGGTAAAGAATAAAACAGTATTTATTTGCCAGAACTGTGGTGCCGAATCGGCAAAATGGATAGGCCGGTGCCCCTCCTGTAAAGAGTGGAACACTTATCACGAGGAGATAATTGCACCTGCCTCATCACGCGAGACAGCTTTCATTATTGACAGGGAAAAAAGAAAACCCGACCTTCTCGACAATATTAAGGCGGATGAACATGACCGCCAGAAAACAGGTATTGCGGAGCTTGACCGGATACTGGGAGGTGGAATGGTTAAAGGTTCACTTATCCTGCTTGGAGGGGAACCCGGCGTGGGTAAATCAACACTGGCCCTTCAACTTGCTCTTGCCCTGAAGCAAACCAGAATTCTATATGTATCAGGAGAAGAGAGTGCTGAGCAGATCAGTCTCAGAGCACAAAGATTGAAAAATTCAAATCCATCCTGTTATATATTCAGTGAGACAGAACTGGAAAGCATACTGATTCAGGCAGAAAATATAAAACCCGGACTTATAATTATTGACTCCATTCAGACCATACAGACCGGAATTCTTGAGTCATCGGCAGGTTCTGTATCACAGGTACGGGAATGCGCAGCACAACTACTCAAATACTCCAAATTAACCGGGATACCTGTGGTGCTGATCGGACATATTACAAAGGATGGAACACTGGCCGGCCCTAAGGTACTTGAACATATCGTAGATGTTGTCCTCTATTTTGAAGGCGACAATAATTATGTTTACCGAATATTGCGATCGGTTAAGAACAGGTTTGGTTCAACCGCGGAGCTTGGAATTTTTCAGATGCTTGAGTCAGGCTTAAAGGAAGTTTCCAATCCTTCAGAATTATTTATAAATCAGCATGATGAATCACTCAGCGGTATTGCGATTGCCGCCACAGTCGACGGCTTGCGCCCGTTTCTTATTGAAACACAAGCCCTTGTAAGCAGCGCTGTATATGGAACTCCACAAAGAAGTTCCACCGGCGTCGATATTCGCCGTTTAAATATGCTTCTGGCAGTACTCGAAAAGCGTGCCGGTTTCAAACTTGGGGCTAAAGATGTGTTTCTCAATATTACCGGTGGTATAAAAGTGAACGACCCGGCCATCGACCTTTCAATAATCAGTTCTGTTCTTTCATCCAATCTCGATATCCCTGTCGGAAGAGAAGTCTGTTTTACCGGAGAAGCTGGCTTGTCGGGTGAAATACGACCTGTTTCGCGTATAGAACAACGAATAAAGGAAGCCTCTAAAATGGGATTCAAAAAAATATACATTTCCCGGTTCCATAAGAGTTTGTCAGTAAACGTACCGGATATAGAGATAGTGCAGGTTGGAAAAATAGAGAATCTGATAAGGTCCTTGTTCAGTTGAGGTATACCCCAATGCTCCTTACTTGCCCCCCAACCCCCTAAAGGGGGGGCTAACTCACTAAATATATGAGTATTAGCCCCCCTTTAGGGGGTTGGGGGGTTAAAATGACCTCCTTTAATACTTCCCCCTCATATAGTTATTCCTGCCACCCGATTCCCGTTTAACCTTGTTGCAGTCGAGTTCAATATTAAAATTGGCAGGACGTTCAAACACGTCTGATTCCATAATGCCCAACAGTGGATCAGAATAGACTTTTTTCAGGAATATTGCCATGATCGGAAGAGCCATATTAGCGCCCTGACCCTCTCCCAGCGTTTCAAAATGTATTGCCTGGTCTTCCCATCCACTCCAGACACCACCAACAAGATTGGGAGTAATGCCCATGAACCAGCCGTTTGAATGGTTCTGAGTGGTGCCCGTTTTGCCTCCAATCTGGTTCTTCAGATTATAGGGTTCATTGCGCATTCTGATTGCGGTTCCGTGAAGTACAACATTCTGAAGGAGATTTAGCATCAGGTAGGCAGTCTGCTCATTTAAAACCTCTTCAATTTTTGTTGTAAATCTTGATATCAGATTACCGTTTTTGTCTTCAATACGTGTAACATACATGGGGCGTGTATATACACCTTTGTTGGCAAATGTTCCATAAGCCCCAACCATTTCTTCAAGCTTAATATCCGATGTCCCGAGAAAAATTGACGGAACAGGATCTATAAAACTTCTGATACCCATCCTGTGCATAATATCCACTACAACTGCCGGTCGGAACTGTGTCATAAGATAGGCAGAGATATAATTTTCGGACTGTGCAAGTCCCCAGCTTAGGGTTACTAATTTACCGTAATATTCTTTTGGTCCGGAACTTCTTGGTTTCCATGGCACTGAATCGCCAACGTCGAAAGAGTAGGGTATGTCCAAAACTTCATAACAGGGAGAATAATCATTCTGCATGGCAATTGTATACAGGAATGGTTTGATCGTACTTCCGACCTGTCTTTTCTGCTGGGTAACTGCATCCCATTTGAAATATCTGAAATCGGGACCTCCGACATATGCTTTAACATAACCGTTATGGGGATCCTCAACCATGAATGATGACCTGATAAAATATTTATAATATCTGATTGAATCGTAAGGCGTCATTATTGTATCCCTCTCCCCTTTCCATGAGAAGACTTTCATTTTTACAGGCGTATTGAATACCAGCATTATCGAATCTTCGGATACACCTCTTGCCCTCATTATATAATATCTGTCACTTTGCTTAACCGAGTTCATCAAAAGATCTTCCGTCTCCTTTTTTGTAAGGTCATTTGAGTAGGGCGGATTTCTGAAAGACTTTGCTCTTTTGTAAAAATCGGGCTGTATTTCTTTGGAAAGATGTTCACTTACGGCCTGCTCAGCATATAGTTGCATTCTTGAATTAATAGTTGTATATATCTTAATTCCGTCTTTGTATATATCATAGTTAGTTCCGTCTGGTTTCTTGTTCTTATTGCACCAACCGTAGAGGGGATCATTTTCCCACTCCCATAATGCATCATTAAAAGAAGATTCCTGTACATATTGGTTTCTTTCAGGTTCAGGCCTTCTCATAGTGTTTCTCAGATACTCCCGCAGGTATGTTGCATGCCCGGTGTTATGATCTTCGACTTTGAAATTAAGCACTATCGGAAGTTTCCTGACAGAGTCAGCAACGACGGGTCTGATAAAACCATATCTTGCCATCTGGGAAATTACTACGTTCCTCCTTTGATACATCAGGTCATAATTCCTAACAGGGTTATATCTCGTTGAGGCTTTTAGCATACCTACCAGAACTGCTGCCTGCTGTAAATTCAGCGAGTCAGGCGTAGTATTAAAATAAACTCTTGCTGCTGATCTTATTCCCCTGGCATTGTAGTTGAAATCAAATATGTTGAGATACATGGTTATTATCTCTTCTTTGGTATAACTTCTTTCAAGTTTCAGAGCCGTCTCCCACTCCTTAAACTTGGAAACACCAAGCCTTATTTTCCTGACGAGGTCGGATGTCCTGGCTGTATCCCGCGGGTAAAGCTGTTTGGCAAGCTGCTGGGTTATTGTACTGCCTCCGCCTGTGTTCTGTCCAAGGATTATTGTACGGAATACAGCTCGTCCCAAACCCCTGATATCAATGCCTGAATGTCGGTAAAATCTAATGTCTTCAGTAGAAATAAGTGCATTAACCAGGTAGGGAGAAAGTTCTTTATATTCAGCCCAGGTCCTGTTTTCAAGACTTATCTTTCCAAGTAGAATTCCATCCTCTGAATAAACTTCAGCAGCAAGGTTTAATTCAGGATTTTCAAGCTCGCTGAAGGAAGGCATGGGACCCAGAATCTCCTTGGAAATCAGAATAAATAAAATTATAATAAGAATAGCCGGGAATATGAATATTGCCCAGAACCAAATCAGGTATTTTCTATTGTTTGTATTGCCTTTCATCTCGAAAAACTTTGTCCAAAATTAGTAAAATATAAAGAATCTTAACGGTTTATTTTGAAGTTTGGTACCTAATTGATTTACTTTGTCGTGTTTTTAAATGAAAGTAATTCTGCTGTTATGATCGAAAATCTTGTAATTGTTGAGTCGCCGGCAAAAGCTAAAACTATTGAAAAGTTTCTGGGAAAAGATTTCCGTGTAGTATCCAGTTTCGGACATATCAGGGATCTTGCAAAAAAGAATCTGGGTATTGATATTGAGAAGGATTTTGCTCCTGATTATGAGGTCCCAAAAGAAAAGGCTAAAGTAGTAAGTGAGTTGAGAAAAGAGGCAAAAGGGGCAAAAAACATCTGGATCGCATCCGATGAGGACCGTGAAGGGGAAGCAATTGCGTGGCACCTCATTAATGTCCTGAAACTCGATCTGGCTACTACAAAAAGGATAGTATTCCATGAAATAACCAAAGAAGCAATATCCGGCGCTATAGAGAATCCCCGGCAGGTCGATATGAATCTGGTCAATTCCCAGCAGGCCCGCAGGATACTTGACAGACTTGTAGGATTTGAGATATCTCCGGTATTGTGGAAAAAAGTTCATCCTTCATTATCTGCAGGCAGAGTGCAGTCTGTAGCTGTAAGGTTAATAGTTGAAAGAGAAAGGGAGATTATCGCATTTAAGGCGGAATCAGCCTTTCGTGTGAATGCTATGTTCAGTATCGATCCTGCAGCCAAAGAAGGGAGCAACAGCATAAAGGCAGAGGCCTCCAAACGGTTTCAGGATGAAAAAGAGGCAACAAAGTTTCTTGAGCTTTGTATCAACTCTGAATATAAAGTTGCCAATACAAGTATCAAACCTGGCTCAAGGTCACCTGCTCCTCCATTCACAACATCCACACTACAACAGGAAGCTTTCAGGAAGCTTGGCTTCTCGGTGGCACAAACTATGGCTGTTGCACAAAAACTTTACGAAGGAGGGAAAATTACGTATATGAGAACCGACTCAACAAGCCTGTCAACCCTTGCTCTTGCAAAATCACGTGAGTTGATAGTTTCGGAGTTTGGTGAAAAGTATTCAAAGACCCGTCAGTTCAAAACAAAATCAAAAGGGGCACAGGAAGCCCATGAAGCCATCCGTCCCGCTTACATTGACAACCCGGGTATTTCAGGCAATTCGAATGAAAAAAGGCTATATGAACTAATCTGGAAGAGAACGGTGGCTTCCCAGATGGCAGATGCTGAAATAGAGAAAACTACCATAACTATTAGTATGAATAGTTCTCCTGTGACATTCATCGCAAACGGTGAGGTTATAAAGTTTGACGGCTTTCTGAAACTATATACTGAATCAAACGACCAGGAGAATACTGATGATGAAAAATATACCTTGCCTTCCGTAAAAGCCGGAATACCGCTGTATTATGATACAATAACTGCAACTCAAAAATATACAATGCCCCTTCCACGCTACACTGAAGCAAGTCTGGTGAAAAAACTTGAGGAACTTGGTATAGGACGACCATCAACATATGCACCTACAATTTCAACTATTCAGAACAGAGGGTATGTATCGCGTGAAGACAGACCGGGTGAAAACCGTGAAATAACGATTATCACACTTTTTAAGGATAAACTTTCAACAAAATCTAAAACTGAAGTCACTGGTAAAGAAAAGTCCAAACTTTTCCCACAGGATATTGGAATGATTGTTAATGATTTCCTTATTGAAAATTTTTCTGTCATAGTTGATTTCAATTTTACAGCTGAAGTTGAAGCACAATTTGACGAAATTGCAGAAGGTAATCTGAAATGGACAGGAATGTTAAAAAAGTTCTATACCCCTTTCCATAAAACAGTAGAAAATACCCTTGAGAAGAAAGACAGGAAGACCGGAGGGCGGATCCTTGGGAACCATCCGGAAACAGGGGAGCCGGTTTCGGTACGGATGGGAAGATATGGCCCTGTTGCCCAGATTGGTGAATCCGGAGAGGGAGAAAAGCCAAAGTTTGCCAGTCTGACCAAAAACCAGCTACTTGAAACCATAACACTTGAAGAGGCATTAAATCTCTTCAGGCTTCCACGTCAGATTGGCGATTACGAGGGCGCGGAGCTAACTGTTGGCACAGGAAGATTTGGTCCCTACATCAGGCATAATGGCAAATTCTATTCCCTTAAGAAAGGAGTTGACGATCCCTATATTCTTACTCCTGAAAGAGCTATTGAAATAATAATCGAAAAGAGCGAAACCGATAAGAAGAAAATTATCAGGGAATTCGATGATATTAAACTGCTCAATGGAAGGTACGGACCCTACCTGGTTAAAGACAAGAAGAACTACAGGCTCCCAAAAGGAACTGATGCAGAGAAGCTCACCCGGGAAGAATGCATCAGGATTATTGATAGTAGTGAAAAATCTAAAAAGGGCTCATAATATTTATTATGGTAGATCTGAATGATTATTTAAATCCCGTAAGCATTGAAGGACCGGAGTTTGAGCACCTGTCGGGACAGGCCGGATTCCCGCATAATATTTTTATACATACTGATAATTCATCCATAAAAGATATTGGAAAGTTTAAAATAGCCATATTAGGCGTCCCGGAAGGCCGTAATTCAATCAACACCGGATCATTAGCCGGGCCCGATGCCATCAGAAGTCAGCTTTACAGGCTGGCAAAAATTCCGGGAAAGTCAAAGATTATTGACCTTGGAAACATGAAACAGGGAGTAACTTTTAATGATACAATTGCCGGATTGTCAGATGTTATTTCCATTTTAATACAACAAAACATTTTCCCTGTATTAATTGGCGGGAGCAGCGCCCTAGTTACGGCCATTGACAAGTCTTTTTCTGCCCTGAAAACAAGATATTCAATGCTCGCAGTTGACCCGAGGATTGATTTCAGCAATGAAAGAAGGAACGCTGATTCATTTAATTATCTTAACAGCATCATCCATAATGGTAAAAGTACATTTGAACATTATATAAATATTGGATATCAGACCTATCTTAATGACCAGCAAGTCATTAATCGCTTTCTCAAACGCAAATCCGAACTGGTAAGAATTGGTGATGTCCGACAGGCTATTCATCTTTCCGAGCCTCTTTTCAGAGATGCCGATGTGGTGATATTTGACATTTCGGCTGTTAGGCAATCAGATGCGCCTGGAACGATATATCCTTCACCTAACGGATTTTACGGAGAAGAGATATGCCTTCTGGCAAGATATGCCGGGATATCCGATAAATTGAAAATATTCGGATTATTTGATGTGAATCCTGATCTGGATATCAGGTTTCAGACGTCAGGTCTGGCAGCACAGATTTTATGGTTCTTCCTTGAAGGATTTTCACAAAAACAATATGAAACACCCGTGCTAAGTAAAAACAACACAGGACGATTCATTAAATATCATGTAAGATTGACAGATCTTACTGATGATCTCCTTTTTATAAAAAGTAATCTTACCGAAAGGTGGTGGATGGAGTTACCCGGAGAAGAAGGTGAAAGCCGGTATATTTCGTGTTCGTATGAAGATTATCTCATGGCAAACCGTAATGAGGTTCCCGACAGGTGGGTAAAAGCTGTTGACCGGTTAAAATCCTGAGATATGAAGGGGTTACACATTTCCCCATTTCAATTATTAGTATATCAGAACCCGGGGAATTCTCCTCAAAAGATATTTTTATGCAAGAAAACGAAACAAAAATATATTTTTTTACGTTTAATTATTTTACCTAATTTTACCGCGTCATCTGAAATGCATCACTCCTTTAAAGAAAGAAATGAAAAAACTAAATACTGCATTTCTATTTTTAGTTTTGATTATTCCTCCGGCTCTGGCACAACAGGACCCGCAGGCGAGTCATTATATGTTCAATACCCTTACTTACAATCCGGGCGTTGCCGGCACTTCGGGAATGATATGTGCCACTGCTATTAACCGTCAGCAATGGATAGGTTTTAAGGGAGCCCCGTCAACAACTTTTTTCAATGTGAGCGCTCCATTTTCACCTTTTAAAATCAACAGTGGAGTAGGTCTGGTAGTTGAGAGCGATAACGTTGGTTTTGACAAAGACATTAACTTATCCGTTGCGTATTCATATATCGCCAGCATGGGAAAAGGAAAACTTGGAATCGGTATTAATCTCGGGATGCTTAATAAGGCTATCTCACCGGAGTGGAATATCCCTAACGGTGATAATTTTACACCTCCGTCAGGTGATCCGCTCATTCCGGAGAGCAAAGAGAGCTTTGTTGCTTTTGATGCCGGGCTGGGACTATTTTATAAGACTGACAATTATTACGCAGGATTCTCAGTTACGCATTTAAACCAGCCAAAGATAAGGTACTCAAAAGGAACACCCTATATCAGCAGGCATTACTATCTCACAGGAGGTTACACCCTGCAGTTGCCAAATCCTTCACTTGAATTATTACCCTCCGTTTTTGCATTAAGTGATGGAAAAGTAACTCAGTTTACTATAAGTACTATGGTAAGATACAATAAAAAAGCATGGGGCGGCGTTTCCTATAGAAACGGTGATGCCTTAATAGGTAATGTGGGTTTTGAACTTTATAACGGATTACGTATTGGTTATGCTTACGATTTTCCAATTTCAGACATCAGAAAAAATACCATAGGGTCACATGAATTTATTGTAAACTATTGTTTTGAGCTCAGTTCGGGCAAGAGCCCGATGAAATATAAAAGTATCCGATTTTTGTGAATTCTTGAAAAAAATAACTTACTTGCAATATATAATTCTTAAGAAGTATGAAAAAGGTAAACCTATTTGCACTGATATTGATAATCTTGCTGACTGGTTGCGGCTCTTCTAATACCGGGGAACTTACTGGAGTTCAGGGAAGAAAGAAGTTTTTTGAACCTGAACCCTTTGAAATGGCGTTTATACCTGCCGGCAGTTTTACCATGGGACCGAGCGATCAGGATGCTGCATTCGCAATGAACAGTTTATCTAAAACAGTTACTGTTGACGCTTTCTGGATGGACCAGACTGAAATAACAAACAACAAGTATCGTCAGTTTGTATATTATGTCAGGGACTCTATACTGAGAACTAAACTTGGAGAAGCAGGTATTGAAGGCAGGGAATATTTTATGGTTGATGGCGAGGACAATGTAATTGAACCAAATGTTATTAACTGGGAGGAAAAAATAGACCTGAAAGATGAGAATACCAAAGCAACCATTGAAGAGATGTATTATCCTCCTGAAGAAAGATTTAACGGCAAAAAACAGATCGATGTAAGAAAACTTAACTATTCATATTTCTGGGTTGATTATCAGCAGGCTGCTAAATCAAGATATGTTTATGATTACAAAAACAATACCGGGAAATATGATGGAAAAGTGACTAACCTTGATGGAACACGAACCGATGTTGCCAATCGTTCTTCTTTTATCAAACACAATATTATTAATATCTATCCCGATACTCTTTGCTGGATCAGAGATTTTACATATTCATTTAACGATCCTCAGGCATCTCTTTACTTCTGGCATCCGTCATTTGACAACTATCCTGTTGTCGGTGTTTCCTGGGTTCAGGCAAAAGCTTTCAGTATATGGAGAACTGATTATATGAATTCCTCGCTCAGAAAACAGGGAGTTGCCGATGTTCAGTCATATGAACTTCCGCTTGAAACACAATGGGAATATGCAGCAAGAGGTGGACTGGACCTTTCAATGTATCCATGGGGAGGTCCGTATACACGTAACTACAAAGGATGTTTCCTTGCTAACTTCAAACCGTTGCGGGGTAACTACATTGACGATGGTAACGTATATGCCGGTAAAGTAGGATCATATGAACCAAACGAATATGGATTATATGATATGGCAGGTAACGTTTCAGAATGGACCCGTTGTGCATTCAGCCCTTCAGCATATATTTTTGAGCACGACCTTCAACCCAACTATGAATATGACGCCACACCTCAGGATCCTCCGGTTATGAAACGTAAGGTTATCCGTGGTGGCTCATGGAAAGATATTGCATATTTCCTTCAGACGGGATCAAGAGATTATGAATATCAGGATTCAACAAAACCATTTATCGGTTTTCGTAATGTAAGATCTTATATCGGAGTAAACTAAACGTTTAATATAACTTTAAATCAAAAATATGAGCCTAGCAGAATTAGTACAAAGCAGCGGGTGGAAGAATTTCATTTCCAAACTATATGGGTTAGGTGCGTCCGTCGTTATTGTAGGAGCACTTTTTAAAATACAGCACTGGCCACTGGCAGGTACCATGCTTACAATTGGTCTTCTTACCGAAGCAGTAATCTTCTTCTTTTCAGCTTTCGAACCACTTCATGAAGAAATTGACTGGTCTCTGGTTTATCCGGAACTGGCAGGAATTCCTGAAGACGATACAATCGAATTATCCGCATCAAGGTATCAGGGTACCGGTTCAGGTGTGGCAGGAGGTGGCGCTGGCTCACTTGCTCTGGCTAAATTTGATGAAATGCTTGAAAAAGCAGAGATCACCCCTGACCTGTTCCAGAAACTCGGCGTCGGCATGAAAAAGCTTGGAGAAAGCGCAGCCAACATTAATTCAATGGGCGATCTTTCTTCCGCTTCCACAAAATATATGAACACTGTAAATGCTGCAAATGATTCGCTCGGTAAATTGTCTGAATCATACAAGTCGACCACGAACATAATTAATGAAACAAGCTCCACTTACCGCAATATGGCTGAATCATTCTCGGTCATCGAAGCAGGAGGCAAATCTTACCAGCAACAGCTGGAATCACTAAACAAGAATCTTTCTGCACTTAATGCTGTCTATGAACTACAAAGAAAAAGTGCTGATGATCACATTAAGGAATCAGAAACTCTCTATAAAGGAGTACAGAATATGGTTAAAGATCTGTCGGAATCAGCAGTTGATGCAAAAAAATACCGTGACCAGATAACAAAACTCAGCGACAATCTCTCTGCTTTAAATAATGTTTACGGAAACATGCTTGCAGCAATGAATGTTAAATAGCATGACTGTTAATTCAACAAACTTAACTAACAAATAAAAAATGGCTCACGAAAGGCTGTCGCCACGGCAAAAGATGATAGGTATGATGTACCTGGTGCTTACCGCCATGCTAGCACTAAACGTATCAAAAGAAGCCGTGGAAGCATTTAAAAAAGTTGATAAGGGACTTACTCTGACAATTGCCAACTACACTTTAAAAAATAACCTCATTTACAGCGAGTTTGACAGAGCCGCTGCAGAGAATCCCGAAAAAGCAGGAAAATATAAAACCAGTGCCTATGAGGTTAAAGCCACGGGCGGATGAGATTTTCAATTATATTCAGGGTCTTAAAGATCGAGATCATTAATGTCAGAGAAGGTCCTGGGAACTCTGGCAGTTAAGGGAAATGATATAGATATTGAAGCTGTTAAGTTTATTGATGACACAAATGTGCCATCCCAGATTCTTATAGGTGCTAACGAAAACGGAAAAGCAACCAACTCTTAAAGCTCTGATGAATGAATACCGTGATTATCTGATAACAATTCTCGATGGCAAAAATCCAACTGCAGAAAACTCTTTAAGATCGAGCCTTAATACCGATGATAGCAAAAACAAGGATGGTGAAAATGAACGCTGGGAGAATCTGACCTTCCAGACTCTGCCACTTGTCGCTGTTATTACTATCTATGTCGAAGATGCAGGTTGATGTAAGAAACGCTGAAACAGAGGTTATTAATTACCTTTACAGTCAAATTGATGCTGCATCTTTTAAATTCAACAAATTAAGCGCAATTGTCATTCCAAATTCAAACTATATTCAACAGGGAAGCGAATATCAGGCCCAGGTTTTTATTTCCGCTACCGATACTACTCAAAAACCTGAAATTACAGTTGGTGGACAGAAACTCCCGATCGATGAAGCAGGTAAAGGAATTTATACTGCAAGAGCAACTTCCACCGGTGAAAAGACCTGGGGCGGAGTAATATCACTTAAAGCACCCGATGGAACAATAATACCATACCCTTTTAAGGCAAGCTATTCCGTTGGAGAACCTAATGTAGTTATATCTCCCACCGGAGTGAACGTTCTGTATACAGGTATTGAAAACCCCATTGATATTTCTGTGCCAGGCGTAGGATCTGACAAAATAAAGGTCAGAGTTACTAATGGAACCCTTACAACAGGTAAAGTCAAAAATCCGGCCGGACAGTTTTTCAGAGGTAACTGGATAATTAAACCGAACCAGCCCGGACAAAATGTACAGGTTCATGTTACGGCCGATATTAATGGGAAACCGATGACATATGCCCCACTTGAATTCAGGGTAAAACCTCTTCCAACCCCAATTGCTGTTTTTGCCGGCAAAAACGGCGGAAGTATTACCAAAAACACTGCAATTTCACAAAAGGGTGTTTTTGCATCACTCCCTGACTTTGACTTCCAGCTGGTTTATAATATAACCGGCTTTACTGTTCTTATTTCTGACAGGGGTGAAGATTTCGAAGAGTTAAGTACGAGCAGCTCCCTCACTTCAAAACAAAAAGATCTTATCAGCAGGTTAACCAGGGGAAAGAACTTTTATTTCAAAGATATCCAGGCAAAGGGACCCGATGGCAGAGTAAAAAGTCTGGCACCAATGATTTTTAAAGTTGAATAGTGTTTAATAATTATACTACAATGAATAAAAAAATTATATTAGTAATTATCGCTTTTACGGGTACCCTTATGGCAAATGCCCAGGCCTCTAGCGATAGCAATAAGGTTTTTAGAGATATTTACCAAAAATCGATAATCGAAGCAAGAAAAATAAACTACCCATACCTGCGCGAGGCGGATGTGATGTATGCTAAATATATTTACCGGCTGATCGACCTCAGGGAAAAAATAAATCAACCTCTCTATTATCCTATTATCCCAACCAACGATGGGAGGAAGAATTTCCTTACTATATTACTTAAAGAGATAAAAGCTGGCAGAGTTAACGCCTATTCATCACTGGACCCAAATCAACCTACCACATATGAAGATATAGAAAACAACATGGGGGCCACTTCACGGAAAGATCAGATTCAGATCAATGCACAGGGAGATGTAAAGGATACAACCATAGTTGAATCTGCAAAACCTGAGGATGTGAAACAACTGTTAATCTATGAAGAATGGTATTTTGATAAAAAACTTTCAAAACTCGATGTAAGAATAATCGCAATTGAACCCTTTTACATGGCTTATGACAGCCAGCTTGGGCGGGTGAGTCGCAAAGGTCTGTTCTGGGTTAATTTTAACGAAATAAGGGATGTCCTTGCAAAAAATGAGGCTTTTATGCCTAACAATGACGCTCAGCGAATCTCTTTTGATGATCTCTTTATGCAAAGAAGATTCGGCAGCATAATTTACGGTGAGTCAAATGTTTATAATGACAGGCAGATAAATCAGTATCTTACCGGCAGGGCAGCATTATTTGAATCTGAACGTATAAAAAATGACCTTTTCACTTATGAACAGGATCTCTGGCAATACTAATAAGTACCACCATTCTGCTGAAGGGGTAATAAATAAAAAAGAGGCTGTTCTGAAACAACCTCTTTTTTTTGTCTTTATCTATTTCTTTCCTGCCATCTTTCAGACTAAATGAATTTTTCTTTTTCCTCTTTTTTCACATCATCAAGATAACTTTTAATGTTCTGTTCTTCTTCTTTCTTAACTATAAGAAGGACATCATCTGAATCAACAACAATGTAATCCTTAAGCCCCTGCAAAACAGCAACCTTCCCTGGCGATATATTGAAGATATTACCTTTATTATCATACGAAAAAACATTTCCGCTTACTATGGCATTGCCCTTTTTATCCAGTTTAGTATGTTCATAGAGTGAACTCCAGGTTCCAAGATCCGACCAGCCAATATCTGTACACATAACATAGACATTATCTGCTTTTTCCATAATGCCATAATCAATCGAAATATTTTTGCATTCAGTATAAGTCTTACCAATGAATTTAGTCTCCTCCTCAGTTCCTAATATACTTCTTCCTTCATCAAAAGCTAAATACATGTCAGGAAGATGTTTTTCAAATGCTTTCATTATTGATTTTATGCTCCATATAAAAATACCGGAGTTCCAGAAAAAATCACCACTGTTGAGAAAAACCCTGGCCAGATCGATACCCGGTTTCTCGGTAAAGGTTTTAACCTTAAGCAGACCATCATATCCTTTTACCGGCTTCTTTTGATCGGCCTGAATATAGCCATAACCAGTCTCGGGCTTGTCAGGTTTAATTCCAAGAGTAATCAGGGCATCATTCCCGCTTGCAAATTCAAAACAATTCTGAATCACATCACAGAATTTATCCTCCTTAACTATAAGGTGGTCCGAAGGAGTGACCACAATAGTCGCATCAGGGTTTTCCTTCCAGATCCTGAACGTACCATAGGCAACGCAGGGAGCTGTATTACGGCGAAATGGCTCAGTCAGGATATTTGACGGGTCTATATCCAGTTGCTCCAAAACAAGATCTCTGTGATCGGCACTTGTAACAACATAAATATTCTCTTTCCTGCAAGTTGTTTTGAACCGTCTGAAGGTTAGCTGTATAAGAGTCTCACCCGTTCCGAGAATATCAAGAAACTGCTTTGGTTTTTCATTGCGGCTAAGTGGCCAGAAACGGGTACCAATCCCTCCTGCCATAATAATTACGTACCTGTTATCCATCATATAATTATTAAATCAGAAATTTTTATGCAAATATAAAATTAATTACTATCATTCCGGTTTTAAAACGCGGATGAACAAAATATGCTAATTATTAGTATTTTTGAAATTTGTAACTATTACGCATGATTAAGTTTCTCACTCGATTCGGTCTTTATTTTCTCCTTTTTGAAAAAAGTCTTTTCAAAACCTGAAAAACCGGTAATTTATTACAAACAAACCCTGCGTGAAATTATTTTTCTTGGAATAAATTCAATAGGGATCATAACCATTGTATCATTTTTCATGGGTGCAGTTATAACCTTGCAGACAGCTTATAACACAGAAAATCCTATATACCCGGCCTATCTGATTGGCCTGGGTTGTCGTGACTCAATTATTCTCGAATTTTCCTCCTCCGTAGCTGCATTGATCCTAGCCGGCAAAGTAGGATCCAATATAGCTTCGGAAATAGGAACAATGAGAGTCACTGAACAGATTGACGCCCTTGAAATAATGGGAGTCAATTCAGCTTCTTATATTATTCTTCCGAAAATAATCGCAACACTCTTCTTCAATCCGCTCCTTACACTTATCAGTATCATCGTCGGTATATTTGGTGGCTGGGCTGCCGGAACAGCTTCAGGTGTTATTACTTCTGAAAATTTTATTTATGGTATCCAATATGCATTTATACCTTATTATATAACCTATTCATTGATAAAAACCGTTTTCTTTGCATTTATTATGACCAGCGTCTCTGCCTTTCAGGGCTACTATGTCGACGGGGGTTCACTGGAAGTGGGTCGTGCCAGCACCAAAGCAGTTGTATTCAGCAGTATTCTTATATTATTGTTCAATGTTATCCTCACTCAACTTCTGTTGTCATGATAATAGTCAAGAATCTCTCCAAATCGTTCAATGACACTATAGTACTGGATAATATTTCGGTAACTTTTGAAACAGGAAAGACAAATCTTATAATTGGTATGAGCGGATCAGGAAAGACAGTGCTCCTTAAATCAATTGTCGGGCTCCATGAAATAGATAAAGGAGAGATCTGGTTCGAGGATGTTCAGTTCAATACCCTTGACTTTCCTGCAAAAAAAGAGATACGTAAAGAGATGGGAATGCTTTTCCAGGGAAGCGCTCTGTTTGATTCTCTTACCGTAGAACAAAATGTCATGTTTCCGCTGGACATGTTTACCGAAATGAGTTTGTCCGAAAAAAAAGAAAGAGTAAATTTCTGTCTGAACCGGGTGAATATTATTAATGCCAATAATCTTTCCCCTGCAGAATTATCTGGTGGTATGAAGAAGAGGGTGGCCATTGCCAGGGCTATATCTCTAAACCCGAAATACCTATTTTGTGACGAACCCAACTCTGGTCTTGACCCTATTACAGCAATACTGATTGATGCACTAATTAAGGAACTTACTGAAGAGTATTCCATGACAACTATTGTAAATACTCACGATATGAATTCAGTAATGGAAATAGGGGAAAAAATCCTTTTTATCAGCGATGGAGTCAAATGCTGGGAAGGTAGTAATAAAGATATCTTAAATTCAGATTGTGAGACTTTGAATGATTTTGTTTTTGCAAACTCACTTGCCAAAAAACTGAGATCAACAACCTGAGACAGGTATTTATTATTAGTCAACTTCCTCGTAATCGATATATTCGCCTAATTCTTTAGGGACTCCTTTTACAGATTTCCCGCTTTTCTTTTCCGGCTCAGGTTTAGGTTTACGGGTTTCCTCTTCTGATCCTCCCACCATATTCCTGAATGATTTGATTATCAGATAAACTATTAAGCTAACTAAAAAAAATCTAAGTAATAAAATCATCTTTTACAAATTATTATTCAACCAACACCATAGGTTTGTCATCTTTCTTTTTGATCGTATTTCCAAGCACAAAATTAATGCCAACCCGCCCATTTATTGTATTCCAGTATGCAGGCAAAACCTGGGAAGAACCATTTTCCATATTAACCCTGTTCCAGGAAACAGGAATCCTGTCAACGACGGCATAAAGCTGGAAAAATCCTGCCCTGAATGCAAGCCCGACCCCCAAATTATCATAGCGGTGATTGGCCGCAGTATAAGCTACACTTACGGATAATGCATTGCCAAGGTTTAAATTACCTGACAAAGTTAATTCTTCTTTTATCTGTTTGCCAATTATTCTGCTATATGACAATACCCCAACAGAAAAACTCCTGGTCAGATTATAATTTCCTCCAAACGTAATCCCATAAGGAAGAAAGGTTGTAAAAGGAGCTTTTGTATCCTTAAGAATAAAAGAGTTTTGCAGAGAGTCGAGCATTTCATTTGCAAGAGAATCAAAGGTCATAGTACCATTCAAAACGTTCACCATATTCAGGCCGCTAAACTCAAACCTGCTTTTAGCCTGAAGGTTAGTAACATCGGTCTTCCATTTAATAAAACCAATATCGGTAATAGCCGCCGACACCGTAAGCTTGTCTGTCATATCATATGTCGCTCCCAAATCCAGACCCAAACCCAAATTTTTCATATTGAACAGCAGATCAAGAATTCCTGACTTGTTATCAAATCTTGAATCGTCAAAAACAAAAGAATCAACTTTATTATCTGGGCTCATAACAACCTTTAGAGGACCGCTGATATTTACCATCAGATCGGCATCCAGACTATGAGTGTAATCATTGTTCACTGTAATTCCAAGCGACCTGTTATCTATTGAAGCAGCGACAATGCCAAATAACAACTTGCCTTTTACTCCGATCCTTAGTTTATCTGTGAAGTTTCTTGAGAACCCCAGACCTGCCTCCCTGTAATATTTTATGTCGCCCCTGAGAGAAGAGAGATCTATTTTTGATCCTAAAAACTGTTCATTGCCCTTCAATCCCAACCTGATTATATCTCCGGGTAGGGCAATATTTCCTTCAACCCGTTCATTGATATCGAGAAAAATATAATTGCCGTTGCCCACTGAGAATCCAAGGCCGAACAGAGGAACCGTTATTTGAGGTTCTATCGAGTTCTTATCCTTTATTTTTGCAAGAAATTTATCAGCATCATAATCAGGATGAAGAAATGTCAGGATTGAATCAGCCTTTCCTTTAATAAATACATCTGAAAAATTAATAAAATTATTATTCGCATTAATATTAACCCCCGATAAACCCGGCAGACCAATATATATTGAGTTGGTGGGCCGTAATGCCGGATTAAGCAGATGATTCTGGGGAAGATTCATATTGTAAAGGATCTGGCTGTATTGAGCTTCAGCGACATTTGACATTAATGCTAATAACAGGACCATAAGATATTTGGTATTCCCGATCATTTCTTTTTAATATTTAAATTCATTTTAAATCAACAACTATCTCCGGCTTTACTACCAAAGAGGCTCTGAAATTTATACTATAGTCGGAGTAGATTTTGACATCTTTATCTAAATTGCTGTCTGTGGAATTAAGCGTAAACCTGAATATGACTTTATTGGCTTTGTTAATCGAACCGAAAAATTCTTTTGTGAATTCCATACTCGTTGATGTTTCTGTTACATCACCAGACTTTACCTTCCCATTAATATCAACAGGCGCTGCCTTAAGAATATCATTTCCATCAACTCTGGCAAGACTTTTTCCTGTTGCAGTAGTATCATAAAGCTCCATCCCGACAGATACTCCCAGGGGAAATCCATTCTCAGCACTGATATCAATCCGGAGTAAACCAAAATTTTCTGGTTTTATAGGATCATCATTCCCCGGATCTTCAATCTTCATAAAATTATCGACGGTATCTGTAAACTGAAGGTTGTTCATTCTGAATTCCATTGGCACTTCTACCTCGAGAGAACCAAATAATCTCTCGTTACCTGTAAGATACGTACCCGGGAGGCCATTCTTTCCGGTAATATCCATGATAGCGTTTCCCGAAATGTATATTTTTTCAGGAAGCATTGACATAAGCTCAGGCAGAGAAGAATTATTTTTATCAATTATGAATGAAGCTGTTACTTCCGGATCCGCTGGTGTAAGAGGACCAAGCAGCTTAACGGGAGCCAGATTAAGATCAACAACATTATCTTTCCTGAATCCTTTCAGGTTTAAATTCAGATCAATAGGATCTGTAAAAGAGTTTGAATAATTGATTTTTATTGAAGGATTGGAAATATCAAAAGTCCCCGTAATATGGCTTAAAATCTCTTTAATATCAAAATCAATGCTATCAGGCCCGATTGCAGCACTCCCCTGGCCAATAAATGCCTTTGCAGAATTAATTGAGGTATTGAATTGTTTAGTATCGGGCTGAACCGGATTCTTACTTATAATCTCAACCAGACTTTTTGATATAATAAAATCGCCAATCGTAAAATCGATAACAGAATCTATTTTGAAAACGATTTTAACTAGTTTGTCTTCCCCAAAAACCACAGTGTCACTTTGTTTAACAATGTCGCTTAGCGAAATGTCTCCCTTAACTGCAGATAAGGCAAAAGTAGGTGAAAGATGAGCTCTTTTCGATAACTTTTTCATATCGTAAGTTTCTTTTATGCATCCTCCGCCTCCCAGTATTGCAATAATGATTCCAGGTAAGAGTAATTTTTTTATCATAATAAAATCATTTAACCTCTGTGTCAATTTTATAATTATCCAGAAACCTGTCAGTACCTCCCACAATAAGATGCCACCCGCTCTTTTCCGAAAACTTTCCGATTGAAAACATTGATGCTCCTCTCAATGGGAATCCCTTCATTGTATCCCCGTTTTTGTCAATCAGGTATATCAGTTTCTTTTTGTTGTCAAAAACACCTATTTTCCTGTCGGAAGCCGAAAATATAAAATTTATCGGACCGCCCAACTCTTCGGATCCGAATTTCCTGGTGAACATCTCTGTTTTGTTGTGGTCATAAAGATATAATTTACCCTTATCAATAAAAATATACTCACCAAACCCATCCCCATCTATGTCGAAAATATCAAAAGAATGGTTGCTTGAGAATTTCATTAAACTGATTTTTTTCACACTCCCGTTTAAATAAATATATTGTAAAGTCCCGTCAGGGGATGTGCAAATAATTGAAGGTTCCGATCCGGGAATTAGCCTCATAGCTGATCCCTGAGCCCGGGTCACAGGTTCTTTCAGGCTGAGCCTGATGTTCCCCCTGCGGTCAAAAAAATAGAGTGATGTTTCATCAGAAGCAACGAGGTAATCTTTACCAGAAACCCTGAAATAGTTTATTTCCGAAGTCACTATCCCTGATGTTCTGAATGCTTTAAAACCTTTTACAATACTACCTGTTTTATCATAACAATAAATCATTTTATCTTCACCGGCAATCAGAAGCCGGTAGTCCCTGTTCATGTCATAATCAAACAATGCCAGAGAGTTGGTTCCCGGGGATCTTAATCTGACCGGGTATCTTTCAACGTAATTTCCATTCCTGTCGAGCAGATGCAGGTTATTTTTTCCCGCAAACAATATCTGATACTTTCCGTTTCTGTAGTAATCGATCATATAAACAGAACCAATTATTCTTTCATTCAGAGGAACTTTCCATAATACCCTGCCTGCACTGTTTATAAGGTAAACATTGTTCTTCATATCCTGAATAAAAATCTCTTTCGCTCCGGTTATATGATTGGTAAAAAAGAATGGCTTAATTGAAGCAGTTGTATCGAGAAGGGTTTCCCATTCTGTTTTTGATTCTTCTCTGGCTTCTTCTTTAAATCTTACTGATAAACTATTGTATATCATCCCGTTACTTGGCGTAAACTGATAACCTGCTGCCTGGATTTTATTTATTGAGTTTTTATTCAACTTAATAGCTTTATTAAGTTCATCACTTAAATATTCAGACATATATTCCGTAATACGTCCGGGTACACAATAGAAAAAATATACCGCCCGGCTTGGCAGTGTACTTTCAAAATCGCGGTATATAATGTCATTGGCAAGTGTCTTATTAAGAATATTATCATATAGAAACCTTGAAATTGTGGCATATGAGCTTCCGGTTATCATAAAGTTATCATAAAAAGCTACATAGGAATCATCTATCCCTGTGGCGAAACCTGGTAACAATAGAGAAATAAGCCCCTTAAAAGAAGTTTTGTAAACCGGAATCTTAACCTGATCATCGGGTTGGAAAAATAAGATATTATTTGCATTGCTCCCTGCTTCAAATTCTTTCAGAAATATCTGTTCAACCTGAACCCGATTCTTTAATTCATATATAATCAATATGTTATCCTTGGCTGGCCTCTTCCTGATATCAACATAAGCCCTGGTAATCTCCTCTCCGATATATTCTCTTATTTGTGAAGCAAGGGAAAATGTCCCGGGGGAGATCTTGCTGTCAGCACCCTTTCCCAAAGGGCCTGGTGGAAGAACAAGAGTTTCAAAAAGAACCGTTGACGATGGGAGCACTCTGTAAGTATGGAACGATCCGGGTGCGATGGATTTGTATTTGTAAATAAAATCGTTCGAATCAATGCTTTCAGCGTAGCCGCTGAGAACAAGTCCATCTTCATTAATATAAATATCTCCACCTGCACTTCCTGCAAAACCTGATAATTCCCCGGAAATAAATTGAAAATCCTTTCCCAGGGATGGTCTTATCAGCTCAGGCAGATTGGCAAAAATCACAAATATTTTATCTGCATTTTTCCCTGAAGCCATCAAAATTCTGGAGAACCCGGCTTCGCTTCTTATATCCATCTCCAAACCAGTCTGGATAAGTGAATTTACAATGAGCGCTCTGGATGAGCTGCATAATAATAATCCCGACTTAATGGAGATAAAGGCAGTATCCTGTCCGGTATCAAATGAAAACGGCAACGCAATAAGTGTATTTCCGTTAATTATTATTTCATTTATTTCTTTTACTCCCGAAAGATGTAATGCCTCTTTAACCTGCCGTAACCTGGCCGGAACGCCAAGTTTCATTGATAAAAGCGTCTTAAGTTTCCCGGCACCCGCCGGGTAAAATGATAATACAACGCTACTGCCGTTCATGATTTTCCTGAACTCCTCCTTATTCAGCTGATCTGAAAAATATTTCAGGTTTTTATTAAATCTCCCCAACTCCCCAATCTTCTTCAGCTCTCCGAACATACCTTTTTCAGTTGTTATGGAATTTATAAAACTCTGGAGATCAGCTGTTTCAATTACAAAGCAAGCTCCACGGGGAATTGCTTTATAAGGATCTGATAATAAATGCTTTCTGCCTTGCTGAAGAAAATAACCGAGAATGCCAAGTCCTGCAGCAAGTAGTACTATTAATAATATTGTTACACGTTTCCCCACGTACCGAAGTTTATTTGTACTTTCAAATGTAAGAAATAAAAGATAAACCCTATTGATCAGACATTTCGGGATATGCTGATGTACTTTTTTATAACAACCTGATCATCAATTCAGTTGAAATTAAATCTAATTTTTTGGCAATTGACTCATTTATATGGTACTGGGATATATTTTCCTCATTATCCCAGCCTTATATTATGCTATCTGCGGGAACTTTCCGGTATCATCCTGTTAAACTATGACCGGAAATAATTTCAATCCGGATGATTTTTATCAGGCAGAAATTATACTTTGGCATGCATTTTGATCACTCTATATAGCACAAGCAATCTCAATTATATCCTTGAACTTTCAAGGTCAGCCAGGTCAAAAGCCTGGCTTTCATTTTTTTATCAGAAATGCCTGTAACCAATAATTTCCCGTACGTCTCTTACTGTCTTTGAGGCGCTCTCTCTCGCCTTTTCTGCTCCTTCTGACACAACTTTTGCCAGATAGTTTTTATCAGTCAGAATATCTTTTATCCTGTCTCTGATCGGATCTGTAACTTTGATAATATCCTCGGCAAGCTGCTTTTTCAAATCGCCGTAACGTATTTCGCAGGAAGCATGTTTTTCTGTGAAATATTTAACAGTAGTCTGGTCAGAAACAACATTCATTATTGTAAAAAGATTCTGCACCGCTTCGGAAGGTTTTTCTCCCGGTATAACAGGACCGGTATCAGTTACTGCTTTCATTACCTTTTTTCGTATTTCCTGGGGTGAATCAGAAAGAAATACTCCATTTCCTTCACTCTTGCCCATTTTACCGCTGCCATCAAGTCCGGGAATTTTAAGCAGGTCCTTTCCAAAATTATAAGCATCAGGTTCAGGAAAATACTTCACCTCATACATCATATTAAACCGCCTTGCAAATCTCCTTGTCATTTCAAGATGCTGTTCCTGGTCTTTTCCAACCGGTACCTTATTAGCTTTGTGAATAATAATATCGGCTGCCATAAGTACCGGATAGGTCAGAAGACCGGCATTGATATTATCAGGTTGCTGCCTAATCTTTTCCTTGAATGAAGTAGTTCGTTCAAGTTCTCCTACATATGCATTCATATTCAACAGAAGATAGAGTTCCGTTACTTCAGGTACATCACTCTGGATGAAGACAGTAGCAATTTCAGGATCAATCCCGCAGGCAAGATATTCTGCAAGAACCTGTTTTATGTTTCTATGAAGATCTTCAGGTTTAGGATGGGTTGTAAGTGAATGATAATCTGCAATAAAGAAAAAACAATTATTCTCTTTCTGCATTTTGAGGAAATTGCTTACCGCACCAAAATAGTTTCCCAGGTGCAGGTTACCTGTCGACCTTATACCGCTGACAACTGTATCCATTCTGTTCTTAAGTAAAATTCATGCAAAGCTAACCGTTTTTTCTAATTTATGATTTTGCCTTACTGTCCTTTATCCGGTTTTTTGCTACATCTTACCCATGTCCCTTTCTCCCGGGAGGGAATGGTGTAACAAATTGTTTATTAATTACATAACCGCTTCCAATTTGAAAAAGGTATAAACATTGCAAACGAGTTTGGCAGTAGTTTGGAATAAAAAAATGAGTAAGATAAAAACCCTATTATCAATTAGTTAAGACTATCATGCCGGGCGCAGGGACCTTGGTTGAGACTCCTAATATTATTTGCTTCTAAAATTGTACCTTTGCCAGATTAAAAATAATTGGCCATGGAATCAACAAGACAGAAAAAGGTATCGCGGCTTATCCAGAAAGAACTGGCCGAGATCTTTCTTAAAAAGGGACCGGAAATGGCTCCGGGAAAACTGGTTTCAATTACAAAAGTAAGGATCAGTCCCGACCTCTCTTTTGCCAAGATTTATATAAGTATTTTCCCTTCTGCAGATCAGGATAAAATCCTTCAGTCAGTTCAGGATCATACATCAAAAATAAGATTCGAACTGGGTAATAAGGTAAGATCCCAGCTTCGGATTGTCCCTGATATTGTTTTCCATATTGATGATAGTCTTGACTATATTGCTAAAATAGACAAGTTACTGAATTCCTGATATATATATGCAGTACGAACCACTTAAAAGATCACTCGGCAGGTTCTTTAACGGACCGCTGTTCATGCGAAAAACCTTATATATTCTGCTCGATTTTCTGCTTCTTCGTACCTGGCATGTGAAAAAAGCATTACGAAAAATAGCCCTGCAGATTCCCGACAATGCTTTTGTCCTTGATGCCGGAGCCGGGTTCGGGCAATACTCATGGAGTATGTGCAGGATGAACAGAGGCTGGAAAATAGATGCTGTTGATATTAACACAAAACAGATAGAAGATTGCACAGCTTTTTTCAAAAAAACCGGATTGTCTGACAGAGTATGGTTCAGTGAAGGAGATCTTACCTCCTTTAAAAGCATTGAAAGATATGATCTTATCCTCTCCGTTGATGTAATGGAGCACATAAAGGATGATGAGCTAGTATTTAGAAACTTTTATAACGCTTTGAAAAACAATGGAGTATTATTAATATCAACTCCTTCCGATAAAGGAGGATCCGATGTTCACAGCAACAATGATAAATCTTTTATCGATGAACATGTAAGAGATGGGTACAGCATTAAGGAAATTACTGAAAAGTTATCCGTTGCAGGTTTTTATAATATAAGAGCATTCTATACATATGGTAAACCTGGAAACATCTCCTGGAGATTATCAATGAAATACCCGATAATGATGTTAAATAAATCTTATCTGTATTTTATTCTTCTTCCGTTTTATTACCTGATTTTTTCTCCGATCTCGATAATACTTAACATTTTTGATCTAAGTTTAACCCATAAAACAGGAACCGGATTACTGGTCACTGCTGTTAAGATAATAAGTTGAAGCTCTCACTGTACATAGCAAAAAGGTATCTCTTTGCGAAAAAGTCGCGAAATGCCATCAATGTCATTTCGGCTGTTTCAGTCGCCGGTGTGACGGTAGGGGCTATGGCCCTTATAATTGTACTTTCAGTCTTCAACGGTCTTGAAAAGATGGTCAGCGCAATTTTCAACACATATGATCCGGACCTCAAGATCACCTCCGCTGAAGGTAAAACGTTTACAGAGGACCCCTCAAAACTGAAATTACTTTCAAAAGTGGATGGAGTAGCATGCTATTCGCTTACAGTTGAAGAAAACGCTCTCCTTCAATATGGTGAAAGACAGTTCTTTGCCACAATAAAAGGGGTCGACGACTTCTATACCTCTGTCACGAATATCGACAGTTCAATGTGGGAAGGTGAATTTAAACTTACTGATGCCAGGGGGAGGTATTGGGCAATACCCGGCATTGGCATTGCCCAATACCTTGGAATGAGAATAAACTTCATTGCTGCTCTTAAAATAGTGGTCCCTCGCAGAACTGCTGGCAACAGTCTCAATCCGGAAGATGCAATCATAAAAAAATTTATCCCGCTGTCCGGTATTTTCCAGGTTGAACAGCAGTACGATTCAAAATATGTATACGTACCGCTTGCATTTGCCCGTGAATTAATTGAAAAAGATTCCGCAGTAACCTCAATTGAAATCAAATTCACAAAGGGTGCAGATGCAACCGGCGTACAGAAAAATGTAGCTAAAATTTTCGCCGGGGGTTTTGTTGTACAGAACAGATATGAACAACAGGAAATATTTTATAAAGTAATGAAATCGGAAAGACTCGCAATTTTCTTTATACTTACGCTTATTCTTTTAATCGCTTCCTTCAATATCATAGGTTCCCTTACTATGCTGATCATCGAAAAGGAGCGGGATATCGAAATACTTAAAAGCCTGGGAGCTGATAATACCCTTATCAGGAAAATATTTATTTTTGAAGGATGGCTGATATCCATTATCGGAGCATTTGCAGGTATTCTTCTGGGATTTATAATTTGCTGGCTCCAGCAGACTTATGGTTTGGTTAGATTGAATAGCGACACCCTTATAATGGATTATTATCCGGTTGTAATGAAATTAAGAGATTTTATAATTGTACCCGCCACAGTTCTGCTGATTGGTTATTGGGCAGCCTGGTACCCTGTCAGGTATCTGACTAAGAAGTATCTCAAAAAAAATGTATAAAACCTTTCAAAAAAATATTACAGTAATCCGGGTTGCCACAATACTGGTAATTTTATTTTCATTGACAGCAACTTCATGCTCAGGAAGAAAGGAAAAGGGTATAAAAACACATCTGATACCTGAAAAAGATTTTATCGCTATCTTAACTGACATTCATATGGCTGACGGACTTCTTATTATTCCGAAAATCCGTAACTGGTACAGCGACAGGGATTCCATTCAGAACTATTTGGATATTATCCAAAGTCATGGTTATACCAGGGTAGACATGGACAGGACCATAAGATATTATTTCATCAAAAAACCTAAACAACTAATTAAGATCTATGATAAGGTTCTTGGCAAATTAAGCGAAATGGAATCCCTTGTTGATCAGGAATTACCTGCTAACAGAATCCCCGTAAAGAACTTATGGGAAGGCGACTCTGCTTATTGCCTTCCCTCCCGGCACGGAAATGATTCTCTTCAGTTCGATCAACAGTTGGAACTTTCCGGTTATTATACTCTCCGTTTTACTCTTACTCTTTATCCTGATGATCCGTCACTTAAACCTCATTTCAATGCCTATTTCTGTCAACCCTGACAGCATTGAAACCGGCAAAAGAGATTATTATCCCTTCACTTTGTTTCCTGAAGGATGGGAGGCCTCATAAATACATTTTTCCAATAAAGCCACGTCTAAAACTTACACTCATTTAAGAGGATGGTTTGTTAATTATGATAACAATTGCAGAGACCCGGAAAGGCATCTGAAAATTGATGATATCTCTTTTACCTGCATTCCCTCCTCCCTATGAAAAGTTTTTCAGCCCAGTATATCTTCACCAATACCGGAGCCCCCTTAAAAAGAGGTATTGTAACAACTGACGAGGATGGTACAATAAAAATAATTGAAAATACTTCGGCGGAAATCTTACTGAGAGACGTTCAGTACAATTCCACAACGGTATCATAATTCCCGGATTTGTGAACTGCCATTGCCATCTTGAATTGTCGCATATGAAAGGATTTGTCTTACAGGGCCAGGGGCTGGGTAGTTTTTTAATGGCTATCCGCAATAACCGTAATAATTCAGTATCAGAGAATTATATCTGCTGTCCGGCATGCTGATAGTGAAATGTACAATGAAGGTATAGTATTATGTGCAGACATCTGTAACACATCCCGGTACCTTTAATATTAAAACTGAAAGCAGGATAAATTATATAAACCTGCTTGAAGTGTTTGGAATAGACCCCGATAAGGCCTATAAACGGATAGATGAGATAAACAAAGTAGCAAAGGCTGCTGAAGAACGTCACTTATCATTTTCAATAGTCCCCCACTCCACGTATTCATTGTCATTGCCTCTTTTTCGTCTTGTCCTAAAGAAAGAGTGAAAAAAACGAAATAACATCCATACATTTTATGGAAACGGCCTCTGAAAAAGAGTTTCTCGAAAACCAATCAGGCGAGATAATGACTTCCTATTTACATTCCGGACTTTTATCTTCTGCCCCTGAAACTCCCGGCAGCCATACAAATACCATTCTGAATGAAATTACACGCTCAGGTAATCTTATCCTGGTTCATAATACCTTTGCTGACAGGGATACTATAAAAGCAGTAAAACAAAGAGGGAAAACATTCTGGTGTCTGTGCCCCAATTCAAATTTATATATTGGTAATGATATGCCTCCTGTTGATAAGCTTCTTGAAGAAGAATGTGACCTTGTTATAGGGACTGACAGTCTGGCATCCAATTCCAGGTTAAGTATCCTTGAAGAGCTTAAAACACTTCAGGATAATTCCCGGCACTCACTCTTGAGGAGATGATCCGGTGGGCAACATTCAATGGAGCAAGAGCTCTCAACGAATTGGGTTCATTTGGCTCCATAGAATGTGAAAAGAGACCCGGATTGATTCTTCTTCAGAATATTGATCTCATTAATATGAAGCTTCTTCCCGAAACTTCAGTAAGCCGTCCTTATTTAGATAAAATTATAAATACTAATTTTGAAACCTTTATATGGTTAAGGATAATGTCTACATTTCTTTTTGATAAGATAATATTTGGTCCTGTGAAGAGCAGGAGGTTAGGGGTATCTCTGGGGATAAATCTTTTACCTGCAACCAGGAAGGTATGTAATTTCAACTGCATCTATTGCGAATGTGGCTGGACAAAAAACACTGGTAAACCGGTGAGTTTGTTCCCTTCGCGGCAGGAGGTTTATGCTGCACTTGATGCAAAACTTGCAGACATGAGAGAAAAAAAACAATCTCCTGATGTCATTACATATGCTGGTAACGGGGAACCTACTCTTCATCCTGATTTCCCTGGTATAATTGATGATAGTATAAAACTGAGAGACAAATATTTCCCTGAAGCAAAAATTACTGTACTTTCAAATTCCACCGCAATATACTAAACCTGCAATTAAAGCAGCATTGCTTAAAGTGGATATGAACATTCTGAAACTCGATTCCGCATTCGATCTGACTATAAAGATACATAACCAACCGGCAGTAAATGTAAAAGTTGATGAGCTGATCGAAAATCTCAAAGAGTTTAACGGAAAACTGATCATACAGACTCTTTTCCTGAGGGGCATCCATGATGGTAAATCCATCGACAATACCTCCCCTGCCGAGATAGAAGCCTGGCTCAAGGCACTTGAAAAGATCAGACCTTCCGAAGTGATGATATATACTATTTCAAGGGATACTCCTGAAGGTGAACAACTTAGCAAGGTTCCGGTAACAGAACTCAAAAGAATCGCCTCGCTGGTTAAAAAACTTGGTATAGAGACCCGGGTTTCCGGATGATTTTGAAAAGTAGCTATAATATACTCATCTGTCCCCTTGAATGGGGATTGGGCCATGCAGGACGAATGATACCCCTGGCCAGAAAGCTGCTGGGTATGGATAATAAGATCTTTATCGGTTCAGGGGAAGATCAATTATCATTGTTCCGCAATGAGTTACAGGGACTTTCATACATTGATTTCCCGGGATTTAAACCGCGATATTCCAGGATTGTCCCTCAATATATCATCCTCCTGTTAAAAATACCGGCTCTGATTTATCATATTATAAAGGAACATTTCCGTTTAAAAAAAATCATCAGTGATTATGAAATAGACATTGTAATTTCAGACAACCGCTTCGGGTTATGGAACAGGAAGGTAAAAACAGTTTATATAACCCATATGCCGTTTATACCTTTCCCAAGACCTTTTATTTTTCTTGAATTTATTGGAAGAATTCTTCATCGCTCAATTATAAAAAAATACAATTTCTGTTTTATTCCCGACCTCCCCGGGGAGCTGAATATTTCAGGCAGATTGTCACATGGGAGAAAGATTCCCGGAAATGCCAGATATGTCGGCATCTTGTCGAGGTTCTCAGGCAGTGATTATTCCTCTTCCAAATCTTCAGACAAACTTCAGCAGACTGTAATTATCCTTTCAGGACCAGAGCCACAAAGAAACATTCTGAAAAAAAAGCTTACCCATATCCTTAAAGCAACGAATAATGCAACAGTGATACTCGAAGGACGTCCGGATATTAAAACTGAGATTGTGAAATCAGAAAATACCACATATTATAACCACCTTCCCGCCCCGGAGATGAGGGAACTGCTGATCAGAAGCGAAAGGATTATTTCCAGATCCGGGTATAGCACAATTATGGAGCTTATAAGTATGAATTGCCGGGGTTTGCTCATCCCTACACCGGGACAGACGGAACAGGAATATCTTGCAGAATATTTGTCTGGAAAAGGATGGTTTACCACCGTTTCACAAAAAGAGCTCAAACCAGAAACTCTTCTTTTTCCAAATAATAATGAATGGCCTGAAAAAATCACAGAAAAAAGTGAAGAGCTCTTAAATGAAGCAATTCAGGATTTGTTAAAGGAATAACATGAAGAAGGCAAGTCCCAGAAAGCCAGTCATGAATCCAAACCACACCTGCGGAGGATTATGATGGTTAAGTCTTAACCGGGAACTAAGCACCAATCCACCTGCTATGATCACAGAGGCCAGATACCACGCAAGGGGGGAATACATTTTCAGAGCCATTATGAGAACAAGTGCTGTCAATACCCCTGCACCTGCAGAATGAATTGACACTTTCCAGACGAAATTGATCATGGTAAGGGTAATTACCACAAAAGAGAGAGCAAAAAGAAAAGATTTTAAAAAATGAGGTATCTGGAACCTGTAAACAAGAATTGAGGTGACAGAATAAAATATTGAAGTTAATAGCAGAGGTATAAATCTTTCTTTTCTGTTCTCAATGGACCAGGAACTTATAATGTTTCTGAATTTATAGTACGGCATTAATGATAATGGAATTAAAACATTATTAATGAGAACAATAAATAAGAGACTTCTTTTCACGGTAAAGGGGAGATAGCCAAACAGGGTGGGTGCTGAGAATATGATAATCATCCCGTAAAGTGGCATAAACAATGGATTGAAAATATTAGAAATTATTTTGGCAATGTTGTTGATCAGGTTATTTAATTTTTCAGTGGCCACCGGGGTAAAATATTTTTAATTTATAACGGAAACTATAATCAAATGTATGCTGTTAAACGTTTAGATTTCTTTTCTCAGTCGGGCAACTGGAATTTTAAGTTGTTCACGATATTTTGCTACCGTCCGTCGGGCAATCTGGTACCCCTTTTCCTGAAGGATCTCTGTGAGACGTTCATCAGTCAGCGGTCTTCTTTTTGTTTCATTTTCAATACAATCCTGCAATATTCTTTTTATTTCCCTTGTAGATACTTCCTCTCCGGCATCTGTCTGAAGTCCTTCTGAAAAGAAAAACTTAAGGGGGAATATTCCAAAATGAGTCTGAATAAATTTACTGTTGGCAACCCTCGAGATTGTTGAAATATCGAGTCCGGTCATTTCCGCAACATCTTTCAGTATCATCGGTTTCAATCTTGTTTCATCACCATCTATAAAATAATCCATCTGGTATTCCAATATGGCATTCATTGTAAGAAGAAGAGTGTTTTGTCTTTGTTTTATAGCATCAATAAACCACCTTGCAGAATCGATTTTCTGTTTTACAAACATAACAGCATCTTTCATCTGCTTTTTCTGGCCTTTGCCTCTGCTGTATTCACGGAGCATTTCGTTATATGCAGCACTCAGCCTCAGTTCAGGAAGGTTACGTGAATTAAGATGAAGGTCAAATCCATCTTCAGAATGTTCGAGAATAAAATCGGGGATAATTGGCTGGGAGTTCCTGAAGTATGGATCACTGTAGAGCCCGCCGGGTTTTGGATTAAGCTTAAGCACTTCCTCAATTGCTGCCTTAAGGGCAACCTCATCGATACCCAAACGTGCAACTATCCTATCATAATGCCGTTTACTGAATTCTTCAAAATACTGTTCAATTATTGTATGTGCCAGCATTATAGAAGGTTGAGACTGGTCCCGTTTGTCGAGCTGGAGTAACAGGCACTCTTTTAAGTTTCTTGCACCAATACCAGCAGGTTCAAGATCCTGAATTATTTTCAGGACTTCCTCGAGTTCGGCTTCAGTTGTAGTGACATTCTGAAGAAATGCAAGATCATCCACGATGTTAACAAGCTCTCTTCGCAAATAACCATCTTCATCAATATTACCAAGAATGTATTCTCCCAGGATTTTCTGCTTTTCGGTGAGCTCCCTCAGACCTAGTTGTGATTCAAGATGTTCATGAAAAGATGAGCCTCCTGAAAAAGGTATTTCAGCTCTTTTTTCATCGTCTTTACTGTAATTGTTTGATTGGAGCCGGTACTCCGGAATCTCATCCTCTTCAATATAATCATCAAGGGTGAACTCTTCCTGATCCAGATCTTTTTCCTCAGGCTGTTCTACATCTGCGTCATCAACCTGAATATTTTCATCTTCTTCCGGTCCTTCTTCAAGTGCCGGATTTTCTTCCAGTTCTTTTTTTATTCGCTGATCAATCTGTAAAGTAGGCACCTCCAGCAGTTTAATCATTTGTATCTGCTGTGGCGAAAGCTTCTGAAGTAACTTCTGCTGTAATCTTTGCTTTAACATCCTTCTATCTTAAGCTTCATCTACTAAAAACAAATATGTTTAAAATTCAGAGTTTTTAGGAGTCCGGGGGAAAGGGATAACATCCCGGATATTCGACATGCCAGTCACGAACAAAATCAGCCTTTCAAAACCCAGTCCAAATCCGCTGTGTGGAACTGACCCGAATTTTCTAGTATCGAGATACCACCAGAAATCCTTTTCGGATAATTTAAGCTCATTGATCCGCAATAGCAATTTGTCATAATCCTCTTCTCTCTGTGATCCCCCAATTATTTCGCCAATACCGGGAAACAGCACATCCATTGCTTTAACAGTTTTGCCGTCATCGTTCTGTTTCATGTAAAAGGCTTTTATCTCTTTGGGATAACCTGTAATGATCACCGGACGTTTAAAATGTTCTTCAACCAGGTATCTTTCATGCTCAGCCTGCAGATCACGACCCCACCCTACAGGATAATCCCATTTTCTGTTAGAAGATGTCAGTATTTCAACAGCTTCGGTGTAATCAATACGCGCAAACTCTTTCTCAATAACAAATCTGAGTTTTTCCAAAAGACCTTTGTTAACCATACTATTAAGAAAATCAAGGTCCTCGCCGCAGTTTTCAAGTGCATATTTAATAAGGTACTTAACAAAATCTTCCGCCAGATCCATATTATCCTTAATGTCATAAAATGCCATTTCCGGTTCAATCATCCAGAATTCAGCAAGATGACGGGGTGTATTTGAGTTTTCAGCTCTGAAAGTGGGTCCGAAAGTATATATTTCACCAAGGGCAAGGGCTCCCAGTTCTCCTTCAAGCTGACCCGAAACAGTGAGGTTGGTCTCTTTCCCGAAGAAATCGTTTCTGTAGTCAACCGATCCGTCTTCATTAAGAGGCAATTTTTTCATATCCAGGGTCGTAACATGAAACATTTCGCCTGCACCTTCTGCATCGCTGCCTGTTATTATTGGGGTGTGCAAATAATAAAACCCCTTGTCGTTGAAGTATTTATGTATTGCAAAAGCCATTGAATGTCTTATTCTGAATACAGCCCCAAAAGTATTTGTCCTGAAACGCAGGTGTGCATTTTCCCTAAGGAATTCCATTGAATGCCCCTTCTTCTGAAGAGGATATGTTTCTGCATCGCTCTTGCCATAGATTTCAATGTAATCCGCATTTATTTCAATCTGCTGACCCTGACCCTGGGATTCAACCAGTTTTCCCCTTACACCAATAGAAGCGCCGGTAGTGATATCTTTTAAAATATTCTCGTCAAAAGAAGCTGTTGTGGCTACAATCTGTATGTTATTTATTGTGGAACCGTCATTCAGAGCAATGAAAGCAATATTTTTGTTTCCTCTTTTAGTCCTGACCCAACCTTTCACAAGTACATCTGATCCTATCTGTTGTGAGGATAATAGTTTTTTGATCTTTATTCTTTCCATATAATATATAAAAATAATCTTGCAAAAATAGTAAAATGTTAGCCGTTAAGCTGCATCATCCTTCAATTTTTTGAAATATCAGACAGCTGAACCTCTTTTCATTAACCATGGAATCACCTGAAATATGCATTATGGCATTATTTTTGTATAACAAACAGCCCCCTATTCTGCAGATAATTGATAATTTGCAATACTTTTTTGAGATTTAAAGAGTTATAAAGGATACACTGTATAATATCTTCTACAAGGATTTGAATATTTGCTAATTCTGAATAACTTTGGATTGAATTTGAAATTTAGACTGCTATGGAAGAAAATCAGAAAGTTATAGTTGTGCCATGGGATTTTACTCCTGTCGCTGAATTTGCTCTTGCTCATGCAGTTAAAATAAGCAGCACAGTTGGAAATCAAATATATCTGCTCCATATTGTTTCCAGGAGTATTATAGGAAGTGAACTTGGACAGAAAAAAGTTTTACTGCAACATGTCACTACAGAAAGCAACAAGAAGTACAATATTCCTATTTCTTCTTTCATAGTTAAGGGGAGCATTTTTACATCAATAGCCGATTTTGCCAACGAAAAAAAGGCTAACCTCGTTGTGATGGGCACTCATGGAATGAAAGGTATGCAGAGGCTTACCGGGAGCTGGGCCCTAAAAGTAATTGTAAAATCAACCGTTCCGTTTATTGTTGTTCAGGATCCCCCCTCTGATCAGGAGAGGTATCATACAATTGTTTTTCCTGTGGATTTCAGAAGTGAGAACAAGGAAAAGATTAAAATGGCAATTTTTATGGGGAAATACTTTGAATCAAAAATACGTTTCCTCGTTACCAAAACCACTGATAAAAATCTACTCAAAAAAACAAATATTAACATAAACTTCGCAATCAAATATCTGATCCAAAATAACATAGAATATGAAATCCATGAAGTGCCCAGAGGTAACTTTGCCCAGCAGACAATTGACTTCGCCCAAAAGATAAACGCTGATCTTATCCTGGTAATGACTACTAAGAATATTACTGTTGCCGATTATGTCATGGGCGCTTCCGAACAATATATTATTGCCAACAGTTCCAAAATTCCGGTCTGTTGTGTAAATCCCAAAAAGACATTTGCCAAAATGGGACAATTTATGGGTGGGTGGGGCGATTAAGAAGGTTGAAGCTGAATTAATCAACCCGGATTGTTAAGATATACTCTTCCAATAAACTTCTGTTCAAACAGTAAATAGAAGGTAAAAATCAGGCTTTGATTTAACAATGCTGCCAATAAACCATATCCTGATCCGTACCATAATGCAGCTGCATATGCCTGAATCTGACCAATCCCATACATCGGATTGCTAAAATATTTATAAGGACCCGAAACAACAAAGTCACAGATTCTTCTCCCGAGAAACATGTCTTTCCAATAATAAATATCTATCGATACAACTTTTGCTGCCATTATCTTGATTATAAATCCGGCTATAAAAGGTATTGCTATTAATATGAATAAGAGATCTTTATTGTCAATTACAGAAAAGTCTCCTGCCGTAGAGGAAGCAACAAAGCCAAGACTGAAGGCATTATGAAAAAATAAAAATCCGAGAATAGCTTCAAAAACCAAATAGCCTTCATTTTCGTCACCCCATTTCTTTACAAACCAATGGCGATAACCATCTTTTGAAAGAACAAGCATAATAAAACCGATATACAGAACCTCACTAAAAAGAAAATAAATAAAGGCAAAGGCTTTATTATCTGCCTGATATTTTATCAGGTAGAACGAAAAGGCCAGTGAAGCCGACATTGCAACAGTCCTGAAAACCGTTGCATTCTTTGTTACATAGCCGGCCATTGAAATCACGAGTATGATATACTGATAAGCTTTTTTTAATATGCTGCTATTACCTAAATAATCTGATGTTATCCCGGCCATCTGTTGAAATTAATGAATTAAGTTGTTCCTGCGTAACTGCCTTGAAAGCCTGTTGAATTAAGATCTCTTTTTTAAAAAATGATGCAATTTAATATTTATTAATCGAAAATGTTCTCCTTTTTATACCGGACAATCTGTTAACATTTTTTTCGCCGGTAATTTAAATCCGCATCCATTTATATAAAAAATTACGGTTGCAGGTTATGAACAATAAAGTATCTTAGCAGGGCCATCAGGAATAAGATTAAAGTTTAAACATGTCAATTGCGGTTAATGGTGTCACAAAGCTTTACGGAGACCAGAAGGCTCTTGATAATGTCTCCTTCCAGGTAAAAACCGGTGAGATTGTCGGATTTCTGGGACCTAATGGGGCCGGTAAATCTACGATGATGAAGATAATCACCGGCTTTATTCCTCCTTCCTCAGGTTCTGTTCTGATCAATGGAATTAAAGTCGGACCTGACAACCTTGAAATAAGGAAGAAGATCGGATACCTGCCGGAAAATAATCCACTTTATTCTGAAATGTATGTAAGGGAATACCTCGGATTTGTGGCTTCAATTTATAAATCGTCTCAAAAATTTTCCGATCTGAAAAAACAGGTTAGCAATATTATTAATGCTACCGGTCTTATTCCCGAACAGAAAAAAAAGATCGGATCGCTCTCCAAAGGTTTCAAACAAAGAGTTGGTCTTGCACAGGCTCTTATCCATAATCCTGAAGTGCTTATCCTTGACGAGCCTACTTCGGGTCTGGATCCCAACCAGATAGTTGAGATTAGAAACCTGATCAAAGAGGCCGGGAAGGAAAAAACAGTAATGCTCTCTACACATATAATGCAGGAGGTTGAAGCAATATGCGACAGGGTGATAATTATCGATAACGGGATTGTTGTGGCTGATGAAGAAAAGAAAGATATTTATTCGAAAATCAAAAGTAGCGGCCAAACGGTTAATGTTGAGTTTGATAAAGCCGCTGATGAATCGGAATTACTTAAGATAAAAAATGTGTCCGGCGTACGCCGGGTGAGCAACAATATCTGGATAATAGAGTCAGCAGGTGAGGAAGATATTCGTCCCCTGATCTTTTCATTTGCTGTAAACAATAATCTTACTGTATTATCAATGCAAAAGAAGGAAAATAATATTGAAGATGTTTTCAGACGTCTTACAAACGGATAACTTTTTGTTTTCCGGAAAATTTTTACTTACTTTGTACTTTAATTATTTGGTGGAAAGATTTGTTCTGATTGCAACCACAGGAAAAAATGCTAAAACCGCGTAAAATTCCATTTTTTCAATCAACTAACTTCCCATCTGCTTTTTAATTATAACCTAAATTTAGATTAATGGGATATTTATTTACTTCAGAATCAGTCTCAGAAGGACACCCCGATAAGATTGCCGATCAGATATCAGATGCTTTGCTTGATGAGTTCCTGCGTTGGGACCCTGAGTCAAAAGTCGCATGCGAGACATTTGTAACTACAGGACTTGTAGTTTGCGGCGGAGAAGTGAGGACCGAAGGGTGGGTCGATGTTCAGGAGACCGCCCGTAAAGTGATCCGTGACATTGGCTATACCAAAGCAGAATACCGGTTTGACTGCGATTCCTGTGGTGTCATTTCGACCATACATGAACAATCGAGCGACATTCGCCAGGGAGTGGTACGTGAAAAACCTGAAGAGCAGGGAGCAGGCGACCAGGGAATGATGTTTGGTTATGCATGCCGCGAGATGGACAACTATATGCCGCTCAGCAGTATGCTGTCACATATGCTTCTTATGGAACTCGCTGCCATCCGTCGCGAAGGCAAACAGATGAAGTATCTTCGTCCGGACAGCAAATCGCAGGTTACAATAGAATATGATGATAAAAATGAACCTCTCCGGATTGACACAATCGTTATAAGCACGCAGCATGATGAATTTGTTTTACCAAAAGACAAATCGCACAAAGCTGAACTGACAGCAGAAAAAGCAATGCAAAGTAAAATCAGCGATGATCTTCAGAAAATTCTGATCCCCAGGGTTAAGAAAACGCTTCCTTCAAGAATTCAAAAACTGTTCACCAATGATTTTAAACTTATGGTAAATCCGACAGGGAAATTTGTTATTGGGGGCCCTCATGGTGATACCGGGCTCACCGGACGTAAAATCATTGTTGACACCTACGGGGGCCATGGCGCTCATGGCGGAGGAGCCTTTTCAGGGAAGGATTCATCAAAAGTTGACAGGTCGGCAGCTTATGCTGCCCGTCATATTGCAAAAAACCTTGTAGCTGCAGGAATTTGTGACCAGGCCCTTGTACAGGTTGCCTATGCAATCGGAGTCGCTCAACCGGTTGGATTATATATAAATACTTACGGTACAGCTAAAGTAAAAGACAATAAAGGCAATCTTCTGACTGACGGAGCGATCGCAGAGAAGATAAATAAGCTCTTCGATATGCGGCCATATGCTATTGTTCAGCGATTTGGCCTGAAGAACCCTATTTTCCTGTCAACTGCATCATATGGGCACTTCGGACGTGAATACACAGTCAAGAATGTTGATGTATATTATGAAGTCCCCGGCTCCAAACCAATAGCTGCCATTGGAAACGGGAAGAAAGTTTACCGGAAGAAAGTTGAGTTCTTCGCCTGGGAAAAGCTTGATTACGTCGATAAGATTAAAAAAGCCTTTAAGATATAACCACTCACGAAAAGGAGTTAAATACTGTTATCATACATTTGTATGGACTTTTAATCCGGAACTTAAGCGCTGATTCAACCCTAGAAAGATGCTTTTACGATCCTGGCAATATTGTCCGAACGGCCAAGTGTATAATAATGAATTCCTGGTATTCCTTCTTTTATAAGCTCTTTCGATTGCATTGTACACCATTCAATTCCGACTTCCCTGGCCTCTCTATCGGTTTTGCATTTCTGAACTTCGGTAAACAATTCATTTGGAACATCAATATGAAATGTCTGCGGTAGTAGTTTTATGTCATTAAGAGCCGAGATGGGTTTTATCCCGGCTATTATGGGAACTGTGATCCCTGCATTTCTACAGTCATCCCTGAATCTGAAGAATTTACGGTTGTCGAAAAACATTTGTGTTACAATGTAACTTGCTCCTGCTTCAACTTTGCGTTTAAGGTTTTCCATATCGGCAAGTCTGTTAGCTGCTTCAAAATGTTTCTCGGGATAACCTGCCACACCAATACAAAATGAAGTAGGTGCAGCATCCAGAAGTGTCTCTTCGACGTACTTACCATTGTTCATGTTCACAATCTGCTGAACGAGTTCGTAAGTGTAAGTATGACCTTCCTTTTCAGGAATAAATGACCTGCTGCCACGCTGAGGATCCCCTCTTAGGGCAAGGACATCATTAATACCCAGAAAATTCATCTCGATAAGAGCGTTCTCTGTCTCTTCTTTTGTAAAACCTCCGCAGAGAAGGTGGGGTACAACGGGGATATTGTATTTATACTTTACAGCAGCAGCAAGGGCAATTGTTCCCGGGCGAATACGTGTCACTCTCTTTTCGAGAAGACCATCGGGCCTCTCCCGATAAGTAGTTTCATTACGATGGGACGTAAAGTTTATATAAGCCGGACTAAAATCAATCAACCGGTCAATGGCTGAATAAGTCCTTTCAATACTATGTCCCTTGAGAGGGGGTAACAATTCAAAGGTAAATAAGGGGCCCTTTGCACTCCTGATTTTTTCTATTACACTCATATTCCTTATATCATAAGTTTGGGGCAAGCCATCTTGAAGCTTCCTCAATTGTCATATTCTTCCGGGCCGCATAATCTTTCAACTGGTCACCGCCTATCTTCCCGATATTAAAGTAGGATGATGAAGGATGTGAAAAGATGTAACCACTAACTGATGCAGGAGGTTTCATGGCAAAGTTTTCCGTTAATTCCACTCCTATCCTTTTTTCGGCGTCAAGCAAGTCAAAAAGAATTCTCTTTTCAGTATGATCGGGACAGGCAGGATAACCCGGGGCAGGACGGATACCTTTATACTTTACTGACAGCATTTCCTCAAGTGTAAGTTTTTCATCGGCTGAATAGCCCCAATACTCTTTGCGTATTTTTTCATGGAGCCATTCTGCTGCTGCCTCAGCCAGACGATCACTCAAAATCCTGATCATAATAGATGCATAGTCGTCATCCTTATAGTGAGCAAATGACTCATTATCAAGGTCGGCTGTCACTATAAAAGTTCCTATGTAATCTGTCTTGCCTGATGTTGCAGGGGCAATAAAATCTGAAAGTGACAGGTTGGGTATCCCCTTTTCTTTAACTTCCTGGTTTCTTAAGAACCTGAAAAAAGACTTTATTTCTTTTTTTGTTTTGTCTGAAAAAACAATCACGTCATCTTCTTCCGAATGAGCAGGATGTAAACCAAACACCGCTTTTGCAGTTATAAGTTTCCTGCTGATAATTTCTCTTAGATAGAACTGCGCATCATCAAACAGCTTTTTAGCCTCTGTTCCTTTAACAGGATCATTGAATATTGCAGGGTATTTACCCGACACTTTCCAGGCAAAGAAAAAGAATGTCCAGTCGATATATTTTGAAAGTACACCTATATCAATGTCATGGATCTCATGTATCCCCGGTATTGCCGGTTCGGTCAGACTGAGAGATTCCCAGTCGGTCACAAGCCGGTTTTTTCTGGCCTCACTTATTGGAAGAAGCTTCTTATCGACCTGACGGGAATTGTGATCCGCTTTCATCTTTTTATATTTTTCGGCAATCGATGAAACATATCCGGTGTTATCTTCCTGGCTGAGGGCCGATAGTACCCCCGCTGCCTTTGAAGCATCTTTAACATGGATAACGGCATTTGAATATGCAGGTGCAATTTTTACGGCTGCATGAATCTCCGATGTAGTTGCACCGCCAATTAACAGCGGTATTTTAATTTTCCTTCTCTGCATTTCGGATGCAACATGTACCATCTCTTCAAGCGAGGGGGTAATTAATCCGCTAAGCCCAATAAAATCAACATTTTCCCTGATTGCTGTGTCGATGATCTTTTCAGCCGGGACCATCACTCCCAGATCTATTATCTGATAGCTGTTACACGAAAGTACCACACCCACAATATTTTTCCCTATATCGTGAACATCTCCCTTTACAGTAGCGAGAAGGATCTTGCCAGCAGCCTTCTTTTCCTCCCCTTCGCTCTCCTTTTCAATATACGGCGCAAGTTTTGCGACAGCTTTTTTCATCACTCTCGCGCTTTTAACAACCTGCGGAAGGAACATCTTTCCTGCTCCGAAAAGGTCGCCTACTTCATTCATGCCGCCCATTAAAGGCCCTTCAATAAGCTCAATGGATCTGGAAAAGAGATGCCGTGCATCTTCTACATCCTGTTCAATAAATTCATCCATCCCTCTTATAAGGGAATGCTTTATCCGGTCAACTACGGGCAGTGACCGCCATTCATCTGCTTTCTCCTCTTTCTTACCCTCATTCTGCATTCCCTCGGCAAATTTAACAAGCCGCTCCGTACCATCTTTCCGGCGGTTAAGTACCACATCTTCGGACAGAAGAAGAAGATCTGGAGGTATTTCGCTGTAAACCTGTAACATACCAGGATTTACAATGCCCATATCCAGACCTGCTTTTATAGCGTGGAAAAGGAAGACTGAATGAATAGCTTCACGGACCCTGTCAATTCCCCTGAATGAAAAAGAAAGGTTACTTATTCCTCCGCTTACCCTGGCATAAGGGAGGTTCCGTTTTATCCATTCTGTTGTTCTCATGAAGTCAACGGCGTAATTATTATGTTCCTCAATACCAGTGGCAATAGCAAGAACATTAGGGTCGAATATTATATCTTCAGGTAAAAATCCTAACTTGTCAACAAGTAGCCGGTATGATCGTTCGGCTACCTTTACTCTTCGTTCAAAGGTATCAGCCTGACCCTTTTCATCAAACAGCATTACCACAGCAGCTGCTCCGTATTTTCTTATTTTATGTGCGTGGTCAAGAAATACTTCTTCTCCTTCTTTGAGACTAATGGAATTTACTACGGATTTACCCTGGATACATTTGAGTGCCGATTCAATAACCGACCATCTTGAAGAATCGATCATTAAAGGTAGCTTTGAAATATCGGGTTCGGCCATAATAAGATTCACAAACTTTACCATAGCTTTTTCAGAGTCAAGCATCGCCTCATCCATACAGATATCTATTATCTGTGCCCCGCCTTCAACCTGGTTTCTTGCTACAGCAAGAGCCTCTCCGTATTTTTCTTCACTGATCAGCCGTGCAAATTTTTTCGATCCCGATACATTAGTCCGTTCGCCAATATTTACAAAATTTGTTTCAGGTGTGATAGTCAGAGCTTCCAGACCACTTAGCCTTGTATACCTTGTTATGGAAGGGATAATACGCGGTCTGTACTTTTTAGCAGCCTCAGAAATCTTCTGTATATGCAACGGTGTTGTACCACAGCATCCTCCGATAATATTAACCCATCCTTCCTTCATGAAATCATCAGCAACCGAGGCCATAAACTCAGCTGACTGATCATATTCCCCGAATTGATTTGGCAACCCTGCATTGGGATGAACCGATACATAAAAAGCTGTTTTGGAGGACAGCTCCTCGATATATGGTCTGAGTTGTTCCGCACCAAGCGCACAATTAAGACCGATACTGAATAGCGGGAAATGTGATACGGATACAATGAATGCTTCCAGTGTCTGGCCTGTCAGCGTTCTCCCACTGGCATCAGTTATAGTTCCGGATACCATTACAGGAATTCTGAATCCCTTTCTCCTCAAAAAGAGTATCAATGGCAAAAAGTGCGGCTTTACAGTTCAGGACATCAAATATCGTTTCGATAAGAAGCAGATGAACACCTCCGTCGATGAGTCCTCTCACCTGTTCCGAATATGCATTTACCAGATCATCAAAAGTTATTAACCGTGCACCGGGGTCATTAACATCGGATGACATTGAAGCAGTACGGTTGGTAGGGCCAAGTGATCCTGCAATGAAATGTGTATCAGGTTCTCCCGATTTTTCATGTTCCTTTATTGCTTCAACAGCAAGCCGGGCCGACTCCAGGTTCATAGTATAAACCAAGCTCTCCATGCCATAATCGGACATCGATATCTTATTGGAATTAAAGGTGTTAGTAGTAATAATGTCTGCACCCGCCTCAAGATACTGCAGATGAATGGTTCTGATCAACTCAGGTTTTGTAATTGATAACAGGTCGTTATTCCCTTTCTGCAGACGGGGATGATCAATAAACCTCGCACCACGATACTCCTCTTCCTTCAGCTTATGTTTCTGGATCATAGTGCCCATAGCGCCATCAAGGATGAGGATCTTTTGTTGAATAATATCTTCTACAGTTTGCTTCAATTTAATATGTTATTAATTTATAATGTCCTGTAATGCATGTTTTTTTCTACCTCTTTTGCTCCCCCTGAAGGGGGGCTAAATTACTAAATTTATGAATATTAGCCCCCTTAGGGGGGTGGGTGCCATTCTCAAATTGCGGGCAACCTAATTTATTCCTTTTCTGCCGGTATTTACTATAAAAACATCCATTTTACGAAGTTGTTCCCTTAAAGCATAAAGTCTTTCAAGATTTACAACCCCGATTACATATTTATATAACCGCCCGCTAAAGTATTCCGACACTTCCTGAAATCCAAATAATTCTTTATCCTTTTCATTTTTATACCTTAAGTAGACCTCCAGTTTATGGTTTCGGGTATAATTCGAAACTGTGCCCTGCTGGTATTTCTTATACTCATATTTATAACCATACGAGCTCGCAGAAATATCGGACAGAACTGCGGAACCTGTTGCATGACCTCCTGCGCCTTTTCCCGAGAAAAATTGTTTGTCGGCAAAGGCGGCCTCAGTTATCACTCCATTATACTCATTATCAACATTATAAAGATATTTATCAGGAGAAATAAACCGTGGAAGAACAAAGCTTGTTATTGTATTGTCGTTTGTTTTGCCAACATATGGGACAAGCTTGACCTTAAACCCCTTTTCTTTCGCATACTGAATATCAAATTTCGATATGGTATTGATCCCGTAGTGAAATACCTCATCGGGGTTAAGAAAAAGCCCATAGGCATGACCGGTTATTATACAGAGCTTGTACTTTGCATCCCATCCTTCAACATCAAGTGTGGGATCCGATTCCGCAAAGCCTTTTTCCTTAGCTTCGTTCAGAGCTACAGAATAATCAGCTCCGCTGTTATGCATTAGCGTAAGAATATAATTTGTTGTTCCATTCAGAATTCCTCTTAAAGAGTACAGGAGTTCATTATCATAGTATTCCTCGAGATTCCTGATTATAGGAATGCTTGCTCCTGCAGAAGCTTCATAAAGCAGAGATACCTTGTGTTTTTCCTGAAGATCAACCAACTCTTTGAAATGTTTCGCCACCATCATCTTGTTGGCTGTAACCACATTTTTACCACTCTCCATTGCCGTTTTGACAATGTTGAATGCTTCATCTGCATCATCAATAAGCTCAACTATAAGGTTGATTGACGGATCATTAAGAATGTCATTCTTATCGAAAGTAAAATTTGACATTGGGATCCTTCGTTTTTTTGCACGATCTTTTACGCAGATCCTTACTATATCGGCCCTGAATCCTTTGCTGCTGTTCAGGACATCATGAAGTCCCTGACCAACACATCCATATCCGAATAATCCTATTCTTAACTTTTCCTGTGTCATTTCACAATTATAATACCTTCTTAAAGGCTTGTTCAAAATCATAAATTATATCATCAATATGCTCGATACCCACAGAAACTCTGAATTGACCCGGCTCAACGCCTGCTTCAAGCTGTTCTTTAGCCGAAAGCTGCGAATGTGTTGTTGTTGAAGGTTGAATAATCAGGGTTTTTGCATCACCTACATTTGCAAGATGACTTACCATCTCAAAGTATTCAACGAGCTTTACTGCCCTGGATTTTTCAGCTTTCAGTACAAAGCTTAATACACCTCCGGCACCTTTTGGAAGATATTTTTTTGCAAGGGCATTATAAGGGCTGCTTTTAAGACCAGGGTAATTTACCTTTTCCACGCCCGGATGGGCCTCAAGCCATTTTGCCAGTTCCAGAGTATTCTGAACATGACGTTCCATCCTGAGCGAAAGGGTTTCGAGTCCCTGAAGCAGAAGGAATGAATTAAACGGGCTGATTGCAGGTCCCAGATCACGTAAACCTTCAACCCTTGCTTTTATAATAAACGGAATATTCCCTGCTTTCGTTTTTGAGGAAAATACCTCCCCGAAAACCAGTCCATGGTACCCTTCTGAAGGCTGAGTAAATACCGGAAAATTACCGTTGGTCCAGTCAAAATTGGCTCCGTCCACAATAACCCCGCCTATACTGGTTCCATGACCACCGATCCATTTTGTTGCCGATTCAACTACAATATTGGCACCATATTCAATCGGGCGACAGAGATAGCCGCAGCCTGCAAAAGTATTATCAACAATAAGAGGTATTCCATGTTTGCGTGCCAGCGCCGAAAACGCCTCAAAATCCGGTATATTGAAGCCGGGGTTCCCGATTGTCTCAACATAAAGAGCTTTAGTCTTTTTATCTATAAGTGTTTCAAACGATGAAGGATCAAGATCCTTTGCAAACCTTGCCCGGATACCAAAGTTTGGGAATGTGACACTAAACTGATTATGTGAGCCGCCATAAAGAAATGGGGAACTTACGAAATTCTCACCCGCCCTCAGTATTGTTGTCAGTGCAATAAACTGTGCTGCATGACCCGACGAAACCGCCAGCCCGGCAGCGCCTCCCTCAAGGGCAGCCACTCTCTTTTCGAAAACATCGGTGGTAGGGTTCATCATACGTGTGTAAATATTACCACTCTCTGAAAGGTTAAACAAATTTGCCGCGTGGTTTGCATCATTAAATACATAGGAGGATGTCTGGTAGATGGGAACCGCTCTGGATAAGGTATCTTTATCAGGCTGATGACCTGCATGAACCTGAAGTGTTTCAAAATTTATTTTCCTGTTTGTCATTTTAATATTTTTTAAATTTTAACATAGCACCGGACTTACAGATATAATTATCATGTCTTTACAACGATCCGGTATTCAACTTAATAATTCTGTGATTCCAAATCAAAACACTTACCGGCACATGCCCATAGGCATGAGCGGCATGATAAAGTTGTTGTTTGTCAGATGAATTGAATTCATTGTTTCCGTGTTAATTTTTATCATCTCCCGGCTTTCCCGGGATTAGGTTTTGGCACCGTTATCCCAAAAATGCAGGATTGGTTGCCAGGGTTTCGCCGAGCCTAATCTCTCCGCCCTTCTTAATAAAAACCAAACTCCCTTAACTGGAAGGATTATTTGATTTGTGGGGTCAAATATAGGAATGATTTTAATAAATTCAAAAAATCTTGCTATATAACCCTTAAATTAGATGCCCCCAACCCCCTAAAGGGGGCTTAAAGAGTTAATTTTGTGTCGAATACGCTCTTTAACAAATTCAATATTTTCGAGTACTTCTTTGTTTGTGAATCGTAAAATTTTAATTCCAGGCTTTTCGATATCATGTTCCCTTCCGTCATCACGTTCCCTGACTTCCTCCTTTAAATGAATCTCTCCATCAACCTCAATTGCCAACCTATATTTATGGCAATAAAAATCTAAAACAAAAATGTCGACAGGATGTTGTCGTTTCCATCTTGCCTTAAATAATTTCCTTTTTCGTAATTCTTCCCAGAGTGTTGTTTCTGCTATTGTCATACTGTTTCTTAATTCAATTGCCTGGAGAAATATATTTTTTCTGGCACCATAGAACATATGCCTGTCAATTACTCTTTTACTCATGTCAAATTATATAAATGCAACGAATAGTTAAATTTATTGAATTTTCTATTTAGATCCAAATTAATAGCCCCCTTCAGGGGGTTGGGGGCAAAAAACAGAGGACAAGAACCTTATCAGCATAAGGAATAGCCAGATAATTATTTTTTAACTTACTTTTGCCCTGTCAAACTTTTCTCATATGGATAACAATCTTGCCATCTACAACAGCCTCTCACGCACGAAAGAGCTTTTTGAACCTCTCAATTCTCCATTTGTTGGTTTGTATGTTTGCGGCCCGACCGTTTACAGCAATGCTCATCTCGGACATGCCCGGCCGGCAATTACATTCGACCTGCTTTTCAGGTATCTTACACATATTGGATACAATGTACGTTATGTACGCAATATTACTGATGTGGGACACCTTGAGAACGACTCAGATGAAGGAGAAGACAAGATTGAAAAGAAAGCCCGTCTTGAACATCTCGAACCTATGGAAGTTGTACAGAAATATCTTAACACCTTCCTGAAAAATATGGATCAGCTGAATACTCTTCATCCTTCAATTGAGCCAAGAGCATCAGGACATATAATTGAACAACAGCAGCTTATCAGAACTCTCCTGGAAAAGGGGTATGCCTACGAAATTAATGGTTCAGTATACTTTGATGTGCTGAAATATAATGAGAAATATAAATATGGGAAGTTATCAGGACGAATTCTGGAGGATCTTCAGAGTAATACCCGTACGCTGGAGGGTCAGGATGAAAAAAAGAATATTTTTGATTTTGCCCTCTGGAAAAGAGCCTCTCCTGAACATCTCATGAGATGGCCATCTCCCTGGAGCGACGGATTTCCCGGGTGGCATCTTGAATGCTCGGCTATGAGTATTAAATACCTTGGTGAAGTATTTGATATCCACGGCGGGGGAATGGATCTTCAGTTCCCGCACCATGAATGCGAAATAGCCCAGTCAACAGCAGCTCTTGGCAAAGAGTCGGTCAGGTACTGGATGCATAACAATATGATCACCATCAATGGACAAAAGATGGCACGGTCTCTCGGTAACTTCATAACCCTCGACCAGCTGTTCAGCGGAAACCATCCCTTGCTGGAACAGTCATATAGTCCCATGACCATAAGGTTCTTCATCCTTCAGGCTCACTACCGGAGTACAGTAGATTTCTCAAATGAAGCCCTCCTGGCAGCAGAAAAAGGACTTCAGAAATTGATGAAAGCAATGGAAACTCTCAATAAACTTAACGCATCCGAAAAATCAACCACCGATATAAGCCCATTAAGAAAAAAATGTTATGAAGCTCTGAATGATGATCTTAACAGTCCTGTTTTGTTATCTCATCTTTTTGAGGGAGTGAAAATAATCAACTCGGTGAATGACGGAACAGAAAAGCTTAGCATCAGCGACCTTGATTCACTGAAAAATATGTTCCATACCTTCGTTATTGAAATTCTTGGTCTGAAAGATGAAATCATTACCAGGACTGATGAGAAACTTACAGGTGATCTGGTAAATGTGATCCTTGATTTACGGCAGGATGCTAAAAGCCGCAAAGAGTGGAGTCTCTCGGATAAGATACGTCAGGAGTTAAATAAGCTGGGCATCATAATAAAAGACAAAAAGGATGGAGTCGACTGGGAAATTGAGAAATAAAAATGCCCTGGAAGGGAGTATGACTAAATATCTCTCCACCCCTGTCTATATCGGATCAATTCCTCTCGGAGGCAATTTCCCGATCCGCATTCAATCGATGACCAACACTGATACGCTTAACACTAAAGCCACTGTTGCCCAATGTATAAGGATCATCGAAGCAGGAGCAGATTATGTCAGGCTTACCGCACAGGGCATCCGCGAGGCCGAAAATCTGGCTGTGATAAAGAAAGAATTACGAAAAGCAGGCTACCAAACACCCCTCATCGCTGATATCCATTTCAATCCCGGGGCTGCCGAAACAGCTGCAAGACTGGTGGAAAAAGTAAGAATAAATCCGGGTAACTATGCCGACAAAAGGGCTTCATTTATCTTATCTGAGCTTTCCGTGAAGAAATATAATGAAGAACTTGAGAGAATTCACACAAGATTGCTGCCGCTGATAAATATCTGCCGTGAAAATAAGACAGTTATCCGTGTCGGGATAAATCACGGATCACTCTCTGACCGCATAATGACTCGTTATGGCAACACTCCGAAGGGAATGGTATTTTCAGCACTGGAATTTATAAAGATCTTCCGTTCAGAAAACTTCAATGATCTTGTACTTTCAATGAAATCTTCCGATACTGCTGTAATGATTGATGCAACAAGGCTCCTTGTGAAAGCAATGCAGGATGAAAATGTTGCTTACCCTCTGCACCTTGGTGTTACTGAAGCCGGCGAAGGGGAAGATGGCAGGATAAGATCAGCAGCCGGAATTGGAACGCTACTCTCGGAAGGAACAGGTGACACTATACGGGTATCATTATCAGAGGCTCCCGAAACTGAGATCCCTGTTGCCAGAAAAATTGTGGATTTTTATCCCAGGGGCACAGCATCGGAAAATACCGAAAAATCTGTTTCATTCAGAACATCTTTTGAAAAACCCGCAATTTTCAGAAAGATACCCGGCCCTCTGGTCATCGCCAACCTGACTTCATTAAATGCAGAAGATAATGATTTCTACTCTTACGCGGGTTTTAAGACTGATGACCCATCAGGTGAAACTGCAAAGACTGATGGATCAGCCGATCTGATAATCGTCTCAAATATCCCGGAGAAGATCCCGGCAGATGTTATTATTGCAGTTCCTTACAAAGTGTGGTTAAGCAGTAACCGCAAAGGAAACTGCTACCCGCTTTTTTCCCCTGAAACATATTCAACTTCACCGGTTAAATCTGATACTTTAAACCTTTTGCTTACCGGTTCCCATTTCGTTCCGGCGACTATCAAATATATCATTCCTCACACATCGCTGATAATATTCCGGTTTACCCCTGCTACTGAAAAATATGCTGCTGATCATTTCCTGAATATAATTCATAGTCATAATCCCGACTTTAATATAATACTCAATCCTGTTTTCAGTGAAGACAACCTGGAAGACCTTCAGATAAAGGCGGCATCATTGCTAGGACGTTATATCAATGACAGAAATATTTCAGGAATATCCATTTCGAACAAAAAGAACATAAGTCCCGCGGAAATAAATAAGTTATGTTTCTCAATACTTCAAAGCACCGGAGCGCGCATTACCCGGACAATCTATCTTTCGTGCCCGACATGCGGTCGTACAAAGTTCAATCTGCAGGAAGCTGTAAAAAAAGTAAAAGCAGCAACAGGGCATCTCACAGGCTTAAAGATCGCTGTGATGGGATGTATAGTAAATGGCCCTGGTGAGATGGCGGGCGCCGATTATGGATATGTAGGAGCTGCTGCCGGGAAAGTCCATATCTACAGAGGAAGCGTTCCTGTAATGAAAAATATCCCTGAAAAACAAGCTATTGAAGAGCTGCTGAAGATAATCGAAAATGATCACACCAGCCTGTAATCAAGCTGCTTTTTCTGAAGGTCGGCCTTAACCACCTCTATATTAACACGGTCGCCAAGAGTGAATATCTTACCTGAAGAACGTCCTTTTAAGCAGTAGTTCTCTTCATCGTATTCATAAAAATCATCTACCAGCTCCCTTATGTGAATCATTCCTTCGCACTGATTTTCAACAATTTCAACGTAGATACCCCACTCCGTAACCCCGGAGATAACACCTTCAAACTCTTTCCCTGTTTTGTCGCTCATATACTCAACCTGCTTATACTTGACCGATGCTCTTTCTGCTTCGGCAGCAAGACGTTCCATCTTTGATGAGTGATCGCACATCTTCTGATACTTTTCCTTATTCCCCGGATTCTTTTCAGCGAGATAATCTGAAAGAAGCCTGTGAACCATCATATCGGGATACCGGCGTATGGGAGATGTAAAGTGGGTATAATATTTGAATGACAATCCATAATGACCTATATTATCTGTGGAATAGACAGCTTTCGCCATAGACCTTAGTGCCAGTGTTTCAATAATATTCTGTTCCTTCCTTCCCGCAACTGAAGTCAATAATTTGTTCATCGCTTTTGGGAGATTCGTATTATCATCGTCCATAAGAGTATAACCAAACCGGGTAATAAAATGACTGAAATTACTTATCTTCTCAGGATCAGGCTTATCGTGGATACGGTAGACAAATGTCTTCCCTTTGAGCTTTTTCCCTACATATTCCGCAACCCGTTTATTTGCAAGCAGCATAAACTCTTCAATAAGCTGATTAGCGGTACCCATATCACGGAATTTAATCCCCACAGGTTTGCCGGTTTCATCGAGGTCGAATCTGATTTCAATTTTTTCAAACTTAAATGCGCCGGTTGCAAACCTCTTTTTTCTCAGTTGCTGAGCCAGATCATGAAGAACAAGAACCTGCTCCTTCATATCGCCCTCCCCGGTATCTATTACATTCTGTGCCTCATTATAAGAGAATTGTTTATCTGAATTGATTATTGTTCTTCCAAACCATTCAGTAATGATTTCAACTTTGTCATTAAGTTCAAAAACTGCTGAATAGGTGAGTTTATCTTCAGCGGGATTGAGTGAACATATATGATTTGAAAGACGTTCCGGCAGCATAGGCACCACTCTGTCGACCAGATAAACAGAAGTTGCTCTCTGTTTTGCCTCATCTTCAACAAGTGAATCAGTTTTCACATAATGTGTTACATCGGCTATATGAACCCCGACCTCCCAGTTACCGTTATCAAGCTTTTTAAGAGAAAGTGCATCATCAAAGTCGCGGGCATCAGTGGGATCAATAGTGAAGGTGGGAATCTTTCTGAAATCGCGGCGCGATTTTATGTCTGCGTCGGTAATTTCTCCCGGTATCTTTTCAGCATCATTCTCAACCTCTTCAGTAAAATGATAGGGAAGTTCAAACTCAGCCAGTATGGCATGCATCTCTGTCTCGTGCAAACCCGGATCTCCAAGTACATTAATGATCTCAGCAACCGGATTTTTTGATTTTGTATCCCAGTCTATAACTTTTGCAACAGCCTTTTGTCCCTGTTTAGCTCCATTAAGTTTTGAAGTCGGAATAAAGAGATCGAATGGCATATTCTTATTATCCGGTATCAGAAAGGCAAAGTTGGGCATAATCTCAACTGTGCCTACAAATGAAGTCTTCCAGCGTTCAATGATCTCCACTACTTCCCCTTCCGGACGAGTACCTTTCTTCTTGGCAAACAACCATACCCTGACCTTATCTCCATGAAGTGCTGTTTTAAGATTTCTGGCAGAAACAAAAACATCCTCTTCGATATCTTCGGTAGAGATAAATCCATAACCCATCCTGGTCATATCAACAGTACCGGTTATATAGCCTCTGGCTGATTTTAACCTGTATTTCCCGCGTGATACCTCCTGAACCCTGCCCTGCTTTGTGAGTTCTTTTAAAACGTCTGAGAGCATCTGTATGGCAGATGAATCAGTTATATTGATTTTCCCGGCGATCTGTCTGTAGTTAAATCCCTGTTCAGGACTATTTGTTAATGTGGTAATTATCTGTTCTTTAAGTAATTCATCAGAGAGACCTGGTTTACTTTTTTGCTTACCTTTCCTGCTCATAAAATTGGTTTTTGCGAAGTTACAAAAAGGAACCACAAAAATTAATACATTTGGGTTATAAATGGTATTCAATGACTGGTTTGAAATCGATCCCGTCTCATTCTCCTTCAGTAGTTACCAGAAAAACCGGGAATGAATATGTTCTTGTTCCTGTCACCAACAATGTTGCTGACATGAACAGTGTTTACACACTTAATGAAACAGGGGCATTCATCTGGGAACATATTGACGGAAAGAGATCAATCATGGAATTAATCGAAAAGTTAACCGGTGAATTCGAAATTGATAATGATACTGCAACAAATGATGTTTTATCATTTTTAGATGAAATGAAAAAATATCTGATAATAAAACAATTGGAAAAATAATCACTCTGAACTTTTGCCACCAGGTCACTAAGACACTAAGCTACACAAAGCTATGTATGAGAAAATTTCAATTGAAGAGGAAAAAATTGGAAAAGAAATTGTTGATGCAGCGTATATCATTCACAAGGCATTGGGGCCAGGATTATTGGAAAAAGTATATGAGGTTTGTTTTTCCCATGAATTAATAAAAAAGGGATTTCATGTAAGGCGTCAAATTGATATTCCGATAGGTTATGATGGTATTATAAGAATGATAATTTAATCCTTAGTGAACCTTTGTGCCTTTGTGCCTTTGTGGCAATATTTTTTTGACAAATCTTCCGTATGAGGAATTATAATTTAAACATTGCAGGTTACAATATAAGGTTTGAAGCAGACCCTGACGGTCCGGAGCTTGTTCTGTCAGACAGGTTTATCAGGAATATTGCCAATAATAATACCCCGGAGGTTCTCATAAAGGTCCATTCGGGGAAATACGACCTCCCTCCGGGAGCAGAAAAGGTCTTCAGCGCTCCTTTTATGGAAGAGCTAAACGGGCACATGATTAAAAACAGGGATGAATTCTGGAATGTGTATAAATATCACAATGATCTTTTTATAAGCACGATCTTTCCACTCTCTTCAGAAAAGCAAAAAGCTACTCTGAAGTTTTCACTGGCTGCAAATGAATGGGAACTGTGGTTTGAAGAGGCTGATAATGTGTCAGATCCTTTTGAATATCCTCTCGATGGACTGATTCTTTATTATCTTACTGTGATCCATGGAGACATAATGATCCATGCTTCGGGAATAAATAGTTCCGGACAAGGTTACATTTTCAGCGGTGTTTCGGGAAAAGGAAAAACCACCATCGCTAAACTCTGGGATAGTTCAGGCGCAACTGTCATTCACGACGACAGGTTGATATTGCGGAAAATCCATTCGGGGTACAGAATGTTCAACACTCCTGTTTACAATAATGATGATCCTCAGGAATCTCCGTTAAACAGGATCTTCATCATTGAACACGGCTCATCAAACAACATGGTACCTGTTAAAGGAGCAGCTGCTGTAAGCCTCCTGATGGCTAACTGCATACAACATAACTGGGATTCGGTTATAATTTCAAGGCTCCTGGATGCAGTCTCAAATATGTGTACAACCATTCCGGTCGCAATGTTATATTTCAAACCCGACAGAAGTGTTATTGATTATATTCTTGAAAATGAATAACAAACAGAATAATTATTCTATCATCAGGGAGATCAGCTTCACCCTTCTGGCTGAAGGTAAATCGATTAAAATCAGGGCCGACGGTTTCAGCATGTATCCGGCTATTAAACCAGGATCATTAATTTATATAGAGCCATCAGGTAGCAGATTCTTACCGGTTCCCGGGGAGATAATAGCATGGAAAAGAAAATCCGGATTTGTTGTCCACCGCCTTATAAGGATCATTATTAAGGAGAACCAGACCTTTTATATCACACGGGGCGACGCCTGTGTCAGGGAAGACCAGCCCATAGCTTCCGGGGATGTTGCAGGAAGGGTTGTTCGGGTTGTAGAACATAAAGGAGAAATTGTTAAGGAGAAAAAGATTTTATATTCAAAACCAAATTATAAATTTAACAGATTAAGAGTTTTAGGGATACATATTTTGAATAAGATCCGATAATCTTAAAACCCGTAAAGAATTTTCAAAGCACACCAGGAAAGAGATGAAGCAGAAGATTAAACTTTTCAGAGAAGCATTAAAGATCGTATGGAAGAGTGCTCCCGGATGGACTGCGGCCACTATCTTTATCTCGGTAATAAGGAGTGTTTTCCCTCTCGCCCTGATTTGGCTAATAAAAAGTGTTATTGATGGCATCACTGTTGCCTCCAAGGCAATACCCGGAACTTCGCTGGTAAATGTTCTATGGCCTGTGGCAGCCTTAACAGTTGTATGGTTCCTTGATGAAGCTTCGGGTGATATTGGCAACCTGGTGAGGAAGAAACAATCCCTGAAGCTTGAACTTTATATGTACCAGCTTCTTCATTCCAAAGTTGTAAAACTTGATCTTATAAATTTTGAGCAGCCTGAATATTTCGATTGCCTGTCACGTGCTTCAAGGGAAGCCCCCTGGCGACCTAACAATATTCTTAATAATCTTATAGCAATGTTCAGAGGGCTCCTTTCATTAATGCTCATGGCAGGCCTCCTTTCGACCCTAAACTGGGCTCTTGCCCTGGTTCTCCTGGCTGTCAATATTCCGGGAGTCTGGTTACGCCTCTACTATGCAGAAGTCCTTTACAATTTTCAAAGAAAACAAACACCGGAGGCACGTAAATCATCATATTTCAACTGGATACTGACGGGAGACAGACCTTCAAGAGAGCTCAGGCTCTTCGGGCTTGGAAACTATTTCATCGAACTCTTTAAGAAATCATTCCTGAAACAAAAAGAAGAAGAAATTACTATAATCAGAAAAAGAACCCTTATTGAACTGATATCAACTTTATTTAAAGCGACCGCTATCCTTTTTACTCTGTTATATATCTCCCGCAAAACCATAGATGGGAATTTATCAATTGGTCAGATGGCGATGTTCCTGCTGGCATTCAGGCAGGGGATGATATATGTTAAAGATCTCCTGAGTTCGCTTGCCGGGCTATATGAAGACAGTCTCTTTATCGGTGATACTTTTGAATTTTTGAACCTTGATGAAACAATAAAAGCAGTCAATCCTGTTGTGATGCCTTCAGTATTAAAGAAAAATATCATTGTTAAGAATATTTCTTTCACCTATCCCCGAAACAATTGCGGAACAATAAATAATGTCTCTTTTGAAATTAAAAAAGGTGAAATTGTGGCCCTTGTGGGTCCTAACGGAGCAGGAAAAAGTACCCTTGTAAAACTTTTGTGTCGTCTTTATGATCCGGATTCGGGATATATCAGTTATGATGGTGCTGATATACGGAATATGGATCCGGAAGAATATAGAAAAATGTTTTCTGTTGTCTTCCAGGATTTTATGCTATATAATCTTAATGCGGGAGAAAATATCAGGATAGGGAATATAAATGATAATTATTCTGATGGGAGAATCCGTACGGCTGCAATTGAAACAGGTATTCATGAGACAATCAATAGTCTGCCGGATGGATATAATACATTAATAGGGAACCTGTTCAAAGATAGCCGGGAGCTTAGCTGGGGTGAATGGCAAAAGATAGCTCTTGCCCGGGCCCTGTTCAGGGATGCCCCTGTACTTATCCTTGATGAGCCATCGAGTGCTCTCGATGCTGATACGGAATTTGATATCTTCAGCCGGTTCAGGGAAATAGTAAAAGGACGAACTTCTCTCCTTATCAGTCACCGGTTTTCAAATGTCTCCCTGGCCGACAGAATAATAGTCCTGGACAAAGGTGCCATTGCTGAAACGGGTACTCACGAAGAGCTGATAAAAAGAGGGGGAATTTATTTTACCATGTACACAAAACAGAGCAGCAGGTTTAACAGATGAACATAAAATCTGACATAAAAGTCAGGAATATCCTTATTGCCAACGGATTTGTTTCTCTGCCGGTAAAATCAAGTATCCATTTGATAAAGCATGGTATTACCGCCACAGAATAAGTGAAATTCCGGGTTTTCATCGTAAGATCCTTTTTGTGGCAGGTGATATTTTACCTACTATCAGTTTTATGAAAGAGCGGTATAAATGCTCGAGCGGCTGGAAGGTTTTGCTATATTATCCCCACAGACTGGGGAAAATTTTGTATTTGCTCAGAAGGAAAACAAAAATTTAGATTTTAGTTTTAAAGACTTACCTCCGTTTCTTTGTTTGTCCGGTCCCAATGGGTGGAAGAACCGGAGCTCCGTTGAGAGCGGACGAAGTCAAAAACAATCAAAGCTTATTATTAATTCCTGGTACAGATTTATTTCAAAATAATTTTAGAATTATTTCCAAAATAATTTGAAAATTAGTTTATATTGTTTAGCTTTAAGTCAATGTTGATATGCAATACAACACTGTTTAAAATATGAATAAGTTTGAAAGGGAGTCCTATAAGACTCGTATTCTGAAACTTGCTGACTTAAAAAGTACCGGGACGCCTGCGGAACTTGGCTTAAGGTTTGAAATAAGTGAAAGAAGCATAAAGCGTCTTGTTATGGAGATCAGGGCAGCTGGCACTGAAATTAATTATTGTCCGGTCAGAAGATCGTATGTTACAGAAAAAAATTATCAATAATATGTTGTATAACATATGGATAATCCATTTTTCTGGCCCCGGGCTTTTTTAAATTGCTTTTAATAGTGAGAAATATAATAATAAGAGTGGAATAAATTATTATTAAAACCAGCACATTATGAATGACAGTTTCGGTTTTTTAGGTTGCATGTTTTTCAGACCATCTGGTTTAATGCCCTATAATCGCTGCATTTCGTGCTAATTTCAAATGGCTGGTCGTTCTGACCAGCGACCACCTCCCCGGATGAGTGCTGATTATCATCCGGGGATTTTCTTTATAGCCCGGAGGGAGAGAAGATGTGAAGATGTGAGCGGGAGAAGGGAAGAACTTCTATATGATTTTTTATGTTTGCGAGATAAAATAATTAGTAATTTGATATTAAAATTGTATAAATCATTACATTAAAGACCTTTGGATTTATTATTTTAAGAAATTATTGAAGTAGTGTTTCAAATTCAAAATATCTGTTTTCTTAAACCTAATGGAATAATGAAAAAATAATTCAAATGAAGTTGTAGCAAAAGGACTTTTTAACCGCAAAGTATGCAAAGTTGAAGCAAAGCCCACCTTCGTTTAACTTCGGTGGGCGAAGTACGCAAAGGTAAATTGCAGAATCTGAATTCTTTGCGATCTTTGGATTTAATGCTTTGAGACGCCACCACCCGGTCGGGCTCCTTCGCTAAAATAGCCCACAGAGCCTGTCCCGAATTATCGGGAGCTATTTTTTAACGCTTGGCCCTGGTTAATGGATCTTTCTTTTGAGACAGCCTCTACCCAGTCATATTTTGCTCTTTTAAATTTCCTTGTAATGAAATATTTAAATAAAAAAGTCCTGCAGTTATTAAATCTACTTTGACAGATTACAACTTACAACGATTTTTCAGTTTGTTTGCCCCGACCCTAAAGGGAGCAAACTGAAAAATCAACCTGTTCCCTTTAGGGATTAAGGGCAAAAGCAGGTTGATTTTTCTAATCTGTCAAAGCAGAATTAATATAATACAATTAATATTAATAACCATAAATTATCTATTTGGAGCAAGGTAGAATCTGAAGTAATGAATTGGTATGATAGTTCACCAACAAGAAATTTTGCGAAAACAACCCTAATAAGGTAACCTGATTTCATGATCTCAGAAATGTCACTCTTAAGCATGTGAAAAGATATTGCCGGAACAAAATCTCTATCCTTCTGTTTACTCCCAATATGAGGACATGGAGGTGCTAATATTTTCAAACCGTAGTGCAGCCCTCGGATGCTGTGGACACCGTGTCGATATATTTTTTTAGTATGCCTGAGTTTGCTTTATAAGGAGGCTTTACCCAGGCTTTCCTCCTTGCAGATATTTCTGCATCGCTGAGGTCGGCTTCCAGACGGTTGTTTACGGCATCAATGGTTATAATATCACCATTACGAAGCAAACCTATCAATCCACCCTCAGATGCTTCGGGTGTAATATGGCCAACAACAAATCCATGAGAGCCGCCTGAAAACCTTCCATCTGTTATCAGAGCAACATCATTGCCTAAACCTGCTCCCATGACCGCACTCGTTGGTTTTAACATTTCCGGCATTCCCGGAGCGCCTTTCGGACCCGAATTTCGTATTACAATCACATCACCTTTTAGAACCTCTGTCTGAATACCTCTGATGGCTTCAAATTCATCTTCATATACTCTTGCCGGACCAATAAAAATCTCGCCCTCTTTCCCGGTAATTTTGGCGACTGAACCTGCTATTGCCAGGTTGCCAAACAAAATTTGTATATGCCCGTTTTTTTTAATCGGAGTCTCAATTGGATGTATTATTTTCTGATCTTTTGCAAGCGAATCCAATTGTTCCAGGTTCTCTCCCAGTGTTTTCCCTGTAACAGTCATACAGTCACCATTAAGAAATCCCTCATTCAGAAGAAATTTCATTACACCGGGAATACCTCCGGCCTGATGAAGATCCTCAAACAAATACTTGCCACTCGGTTTTAAGTCTGCAATATAGGGAGTCTTATCACTAATGTTCTGAAAGTCGTTGATATCCAGTGGAACATTTACAGCTCTGGCCATTGCGATCAGGTGAATCACTGCATTGGTAGACCCCCCCAGAGCCATTATCAGGGTAATTGCATTTTCAAATGCGTTTCTGGTCATAATGTCTCGTGGTTTAATATCTTCTTCCAGAAGTTTCTTAACAGCCTTCCCTATTTGTCCGCATTCCAATCCTTTTTCTTTACTCAATGCAGGACTGGATGATGAGTAGGGAAGGCTCATCCCCATACATTCAATTGCAGAGGCCATGGTATTTGCGGTATACATTCCGCCGCATGCACCGGCACCCGGAATAGAGTTTTTAATAATGCCATTGTAATCATCATCTGATATTCTGCCTTTTAACTTCTCTCCATAGGCTTCAAATGCCGATACAATATCGAGAGGTTCGTCTTTCCACCTTCCTTTTCTTACAGTTCCTCCATATACCAGGATTGAGGGCCTGTTAAGACGTCCAAGGGCAATCATGGCGCCGGGCATATTTTTATCACAACCGACAATTGGTATGACGGCATCGTAAAACTGAGCGCTTACAACCGTTTCAATAGAGTCAGCAATAATTTCTCTCGACGGTAATGAATATTTCATCCCCTCTGTTCCATTTGTTATGCCATCACTAACACCAATGGTATTAAAGATCAGGCCATATAATCCCTGTTCATCTACCCCTCTTTTCACATCTTCTGCCATTCCGTTCAAATGCATGTTGCAGGGATTTCCCTGAAAACCAGTGCTGACAATTCCAACCTGAGCTTTTTTGAGATCGCTTTCAACCATTCCGATTGCATATAGCATGGCCTGTGCAGCAGGAAGACTTTCGTCCTGCGTAATTTTTTCGCTGTATTTATTTATTTTGTTCGCCATAACATTAATATTTCAGAAAAAGGTGAGAAATAACTAATCAGATAAACAGGAAACATCAGATATGGTTATTTTGTTTGAAAGATTCAAAAGGAATTGGTTTGCAGAACGGAAACAGGACTTACCCCTTGCCTGATCATATTTTGAAAGTTCATTTTTGAACTCTGCATGCCCTGCATGTGTAACATAAAAACCAATACAAACCGCAATAAAGAGTTTTAGATTAAAGTATTGATCCCCATTTAGATTCAGGTGATAAAGCATTACAGAGCATGTCCTTCCCAAATTAAATTGTTCCTTGCAGAGTAAAAGCAATGGATCTGAATGGAGATCGGATGCTAAAGATTGCCTCGACCCACCCCTGCCCCCTCCCGGGGCTACCCTTTATACACATTTTTCTGTAATCATATAGAGATTACTTGTAATCGACGCCAGAGGCGTCAAATTCCAATAGCCCCGGGAACGTCCGGGGTCAGGGCATTTCTGTACTTTTCAACCCCGGAGGGTGTTGAATAAGTTTAAGGCTGGTGCTACCGTGGGATGCAAATGTGTAATGATATGAATATGATTGCTTGCTCCCCCAAAAATGTATGAATGACAGGATTTGTTTTTCAGAATGCCCGCTATATATGAGAAAAGAGCATTCTCGTTTTCTGTTGAGAGAAAGGGAGTATAGTCATAGCTTCCGAAGACTATTTGATATAGGATCTGAGTATAGGTTGACATATTTTTTTATTTTAGCAGCGAATATAAATTTACTAATTGTATTGAAATCATACAATTAAATATAATACAAATTTTTCCAATCAGGTGCTGTTTAAGAATATAGGGCTACTGGTTTTCAACACCTCCGGTGTTGTAGGAATCAACAGTACATCTACCACAGATGTGACTGTGGCTATTGGAATTTGACGCCTCTGGCGTCGTTTACCGCACGACTCCCTATTCAAGCAAAAAGATGTGTATAAAGGGTAGCCTCCAGGGGAGGGGATCCATAAGGAATCACCCCGGACCTCTTTCATGAGGGGAACCAGGATGATTAGTGCAGTAACGTCACATCCCCTAGCTTCTTGAACGGCTGACCATTGGCATATTTGCCTTCCACGTACCATACGTATACTCCCTGAAGGCAAAGCGTCCCTTTATAATAGCCGTTCCATGGAATATTGATGTCGTGACTTTCAAAGACCAGCACCCCAAGCCTGTTGAAGATCTGCAACTTATAGTTTGAAACCTTTTCACGTATCGGGGGAAAGAAAAACTGATCAACTTCGGTACCACCTGTCGGCAGGTCAGTACGCTCAATAGGCCCTTCCTTGTTGGGTGTAAATACATTCGGAAAACTTATATTTCCTGCAGGTTCAACGGTAACACCCATGGATCTTATATACATGTCACTGCATCCGTGCGATGTAAAAACGTGGAGAGTAATATCAAATACACCCTCATGCATATAGATGTGGAAAGGCTCTTTCAGCGTGGACGTATCTCCGTCACCGAATTCCCATAGGTAGGTATCCCCTCCCACGGACATGTTGAAACATCTTACTATATCATCCCCGGCAAAAACATAGTCCGGTGTTATTTCAAAATTTGCTTCAGGAGAAGGATATGCATTGACAATTCGCGATTTGACTGAGGAGCCATCCGGACCGGTCACTGTCAGCTCGATGCGGTATGTGCCCGGAACAGACCAGGTGTATTCAGGATTCTTTTCTGTTGAAAAGTTGCCATCTCCAAAATCCCACCGGTAATTAGTACCAGGCGCATCAGTATTCAAAGAAGTATTATTGATTATTGTTGTTAATGGCGCACAACCCGACGGGATTGAATCAAAGTTTGCCCTGTTGGGCTTTGGTAATATCCTCACTGAGTGTTGAATACTATCGGCGCATTTGGAATTGCCGGCTGAAAGTGTTACAATAAAATCATCCGCCCTGGTATATATATGAACGGGATCCTGTTCTGTCGATATTGCCCCATCACCGAATTCCCACGACCATATCCAGTTCCCCGGATTTGTATTATTCGTGAAGGTAACCGGGTTCCCGTCCTCCTTAAATTCCTGAGATGAAGGTGTAGCAAAGAATTGCGCCAACGGTGCCGGTAGAACTGTTATATCAAAAGTCTGAACGTCAGTACAGTTATAGTAAGATTTTGTTGTAAGCTTTATCTGGTGAACAACCGGCGCTGTTGTCATGTTTGTAAAGAAATGCTCTGTAATATTTGCAGAATAAATACTTACTCCGTCACCAAACTCCCAGTAGTATTTGTTTGCTCCTGGTAATGCGCTGAATGTTATTGAGTTTCCGCTGCAGACAATATTTGTGCTTGCGGCAAAGGTTGCATCTGTAGCTGGATATACTGTTATAAATGATGTGAATGTGTTAACGCAACCTCCGGGATTATGGATTGTAAGAGTGACATTGTATTCCATAATTCCGGATGGATTGCTGTTGTTAATAAAAGTATGGACCGGGTTTGCGTCAGCCGAATTGACAGGTGACCCGTCGCCAAAGTCCCAGGAGAAATCTGCAATGCCTGTCATATCCTTATTGAAGGTAACAACCAGTGGTGAGCATCCACTGCTTATATTATGGGTAAAATCGGCAGGTTGGTTGACAACAATTACTTTTAAATCATCATTTGCAGTGCATCCGTTGCTGTCTTCAACTTTGTAATTCAGATTGTAAGTACCGGCAACATGTGTACTGAAGATTGGTGATTGCACATTATAACTACTTAAAGGTTCGATATCGCCAGTCCATGAATGCTGTAAATATATTCCCGACCCCCCTTCCGGATCACCATTTATTACTATCTGTGCATCACCACATGCATATAGCGGATCAGTATCCGAAAAGTCAACCACCGGATTTTGATTAACAATCAGGGTTGCATTGTCAGAATAAACCGTTGTGCATTTTGCAATAAATGAAAGTCTGTAGAGGTTCCCATTATCCGTCAGGGGGATGTTGATGAGGGTTAATTGCTGTGATGATGATCCGCTGTATGTAACGTTGTCATGGATATCTGTCCACATTACTCCGTTATCGGAACTTACCTGCCATCTCAGAGAATCAATAGTTCCGGTTCCATTGCCGGAAAAAACAACAGGTTCGTCGCCGGCACAGATTGTTTTATCTGACGGACTGAGAGTTACTTCCGGAGGTAAGCTTACCCTCAGAACTGCTAAATCAGAGTTAATAGGAACACCACATGTTCCGCTTACGATCACTCTGAAGGTACTATTATTGTAATTATCAGTAATATTTGTCAGGGTCAGAGTCGGCTTTGCAGCTCCACTGAAGTTTATCCCGTCGTCTGTCACATCAACAAAACCCGTTCCCCGGTTGATCTGCCACTGATAAGCAACACCTGTTCCGGTTACCTCAACACTAAAAGTTCCCCCGGAATTTGTACACACATTCAGGTCCAAAGGTTGTTTAATAATTTTTACTAGCTTGTTTACCGTTAAGATTGCCGGCTCGGAGATGACAGTAGCAGAACAACCTGTAACGCCAACCCGGTATATATATCCGGTCATTGTTTCAGGAACTCCCGTCAGATAAAGGGTTGAAGTATTGGCACCGGAATAAATTCCTCCGTTGACAACAGGAATAAATCCGTTTCCGCTGTCTTCTTCCCATTGATAAGAAATACCAGGTCCCCCGGCGGTTACATCGAATCTGGCTATTTCAGATTCACAGATTGATAAACTTACCGGTTGCCTTGTAATAACCGGCAGGGCCTGTACTGTTATTGTCGCAGTTCCGGTAATATTTTGAGAAGGAACAGTAACTTCGCAGCCTGTGATATCTCTCACCCTTAATAACTTATAAATTGTTGTTACAGAAGGTGACACTTGGATGCCGGCATTGGCTGTATACCGGGTAACTGTACCAAGATTCTCTATATCAAGCTCATAGGGACCAGTTCCTCCGGTTATACTGACATTCAGTATAGAGGCCTGCCCAGGGCATATTGTTTCCCCGCCTGAAAGATCAGCAAGTGGAAGCGGAATGACCTTCACCTCAACAATATTAGAGTATACAGTCCCGCATCCGGATGTGGAGGTTGTAACCCTCCTGTAGTCGGTATCAGATGTAAGTGGGTTGACATCGGTATATGTAAGTTCTGTAGCCCCGCTAATATCTGACCATGTTCCAAGGCCTGCGGGACTTTTCTGCCACATAAAGGACAGACTTGTTCCGCCAGACGGATCTGTGACGCTTGTAAACGCAACCGGAGCCGTATTATAGCAAACAGACTGGTTACTCCCTATAACGCCTGCATTTAATTGATTGTAAATATTTACGTTAATTGATGAAGGAGCTCCCGCACCGCAGCTATTTTCAGGATAAACCGATATCGTTACCGGTGAGGCTGCACCTGCTGCAAAGTCAATTATGATCGATCTGGTACCTTGTCCCGAAACTATTATTGCACCTGGTGAAACAATCCAGACATAATTTGAAGCATAAGCAACTTCGGATATTGAATAGATAACTCCCGACTGACCATAGCAAACGTCTGATGGACCTGTTACAGTTCCTGCTGCTCCCGGACCTGCAGGATTAATATTAACAGCATAAGCAGGGGTCTGGAAAGAACAGCCTTGTGTTGTTAATGTTGCCGGGGTGGTTTCAGTTACCTGCAGAGTGCCCGGGCCGGCTGCAATATTCCATTGTACATTTACTCTGTCAGATGTTGCAGAACCGGATATAGTACCGTTAGTAACTGTCCAGAGATATGTATGTCCCGTTACCATTGCCGTGGTATAAGTAATTGTTTCATTCAGGCACGGTCTGGTCTCTCCTGATATCGACGGTGCAGGCAGGGGGCTTACAACTATGTCCCGTATTGCTGTTGCCGGAGTTCCGCATTGAAAAGTAGCTGTACGTCTGTATCGGTAGACTCCTGGTACTGACATCACTTCGCTGAAGGCAGCTCCTGACCCTGAGAGAGATGTCCAGTCGGTAAAAGCCGGTCCGGGAGCCCTGTCCCACGTATACACAGGTCCTGTTGAAGGAGGTGTTCCGGTTGATGCGCCAGTTATATTTGTTATACTTACTGAGCCACCGGCACAAATATTTGAACCGGTTATGACCCCGCCTGTATTGATGGTTGAATAGACGGTGATATCCCTGGTTGCTGATACAGGCGTTCCGCATCCGAATGTCGCTGTTCTCCTGTATCTGTAAACTCCTGGTACAGCCATAACTTCACTGAAGCTTTCTTCCAGTCCTCTGAGTGGCGTCCAGACAGTAAAAGCCGGACCCGGAGCCCTCTCCCAGCTATAATAAGGCCCGTCGGAAGCTGGTGTTCCTGTTGATGCACCAGTAATACCGGAAATAGTGACAGTACTGCCCGCACAAACATTTGAACCTCCGATAGCTCCTGCATCATGTTCAACGGAATAAACTGAAAGTGTTTTACTTCGGGTATTTGAACTGCATCCCGGGTCAGTTGCATATTGTAAACTGACGTTTATGACCTGGTCACCCGAAATCGCTCCCACATTAACAGTAATCTGTCTTGTTCCCTGTCCTCCGATAATACTTAAGCCGGCAGGTACAGACCACATATATTTTGTTGCTCCGCCGAAAGGCATTAAAGGAGGATTATCGGGAACACTAAAAATTAAACCGCCGGCACCCGGACATGTTGAGACCGGACCAATTATACCGGCCGGCCGGGGAAGTTGTTCCCGTATGACAAGGGTAACCTGTCCCGGAGTACTCTGGCAACTTAATCCGTCAGGCGATCGGTCAACCATCCAGTAGTTATAAATTCCGGCAGCTGTCTGGGTTTGAGTATAGCTGGTTCCGGTTCCGACCTGGCTAGTCAGACCCGGATTGGAATACCAAAAGATTGTTCCGGTTACATTGCTGGTAACAGTAAGTGTCCTGTCTCCATCGTAACAGATTGTCTTGCCTGCAGCAGAAGGAGCGGGAGGTGCTGCCACTACCAATATGTCAACAAATGTATCCACATATTCAGGATCGGGCCAGTTACATTTGTTCCAGTTCTTCAGGTAAACCCTGAAATACTGACCTGCCCTGCAGGTAGCGGGTATTGTGATTGCCTGACTAAGTGAAGAAGGACCATAAGGTAATGGTGAAAATCTTCCGCTTGCCTGTGGAGCATTACCCATGGTAGCAATATTAATATCTCCGGTTATAGTATTTGTAATTGCTCCAAGCGGATCCTGGCCGTAAAGCCATTCGATATTCCTTGGGTCAAGGTTCGGAAGAGGTTTAAGACCACCGGGAAGAACCGGGTTCTGACAGTTCCAGTTGCTGTTATCTCTTATTGTGATAACTGTCCTGGTCCCTTCGCACACATGTATGGTTGTGCTGCCGGTAGCATTATTGACTAGCTGAAGAAACCCATCTCCATCCGAGGGAATGTCCCTTCCATGTACCACCGCAATATACTGAACTGCTCTTGTTTGGCCGCATGGGTTTTTTATACTGTTGGAAAACACATAGTTACAATCTGAAACTGTAAAATATGTATGTGTCCGTAATTCAATCGGAGGAAGATCATTGTCATTAACAGAAGTATAGGTTGCAGTGGTTCCGTCACCCCAGTCAAGCGTCCACTGAGTCCCCTTTAATATGCCATTTATAGCAGGATCAGGATTAGTAATTAAAACATCAAATATAGCAACCGGAGTTTTATTTATGCAAATAACCGGCTGAGTAAAACCTGTAAGGATATTTATAAGTGGACAGGGCCCGGTCGTACCAAATAATTTTAAAGGTGCAGGCTGTAAAACACCACTGGCACCTTCAGCAACTATATATATGGTATGTACAGTGGATGAATTTATAACGTCCAGAACTACCTTTAAAACTGTGTTAATTTCAACATCGCTTACGGGGATTGCCGCCACAGCTACTCTTGTCCCGGAAGGGCCTGTCAAAGCCATTGCCTTTACCTCATCAGAGGAATAGACTGAACTATTATTATAATTAAATACGGAAATATAAACGAAACCGGTATTGTCAATTCCAACATCCATCTTTATTGATATGGGACCTGTTGCTGTTACCGAAGGTGTTCCATTAAGCCATAGAGGAGATTGACCAGACAAGCCTGTAATAGAAACCTGTATCATGAAAACAATCAGGAAAAACCTTCTTGCTATCACAAAATTTAATTTTTTGATACCAGATAAAGTTGACATTACCATGCCTGACTGTCTAATATGTATTGCAAACACTAACTAATAAGACTCAACATTATACGTAATATTCACAAAAAGGTTGCACCTGTCTGTTATAAGCGGATTACAGAAAATAGTATGAAACCCGCATAACTGATACGGATAGAAATAAGTTTGAACACAATTAAATTTCCCCGTTACACCTGTGCACCGTGGCACCAGTAAGCAGTTACGCGCATATAAAAAAGCCCGCAGATTATGCGGGCTTCCATTACTTCTACGCATCCAAGGTTTAATCAGTAAGAACTCAACATAAAAAAGCCTCGCATGTATTATGAGTCGGGCTCTCCATTTTTATATAAATTATTGTTAGTGAAGAAGGGTCACATCTCCCACCTTCTTGAATGGCTGACCATTGGCATACTTACCTTCCACGTACCATACGTATACTCCCTGCTGGCAAAGCTTCCCTCTATAATAGCCGTTCCATGGAATATTGATGTCGTGACTTTCAAAGATCAGCACTCCAAGCCTGTTGAATATCTGTAACTTATAATTTGTAACCTTTTCCCGTATTGGCGGGTAGAAGAACTGATCAACTTCGGTGCCCCCAGTAGGCAGGTCAGAACGTTCTATTGGTCCTTCCTTGTTAGGAGTAAAGACTGTGGAGAACCTGACCTCCCCTGCCGGCTCAACGGTTACCCCGGGAGAAAGGATATACTTGTCGGCACACCCATTATTTGAATAAGCCCAAAGTGTGATGTCATAGATCCCTTCCTCCATATACCTGTGGAAAGGCTCTTTCAGTTTCGAGGTATCTCCATCGCCAAATTCCCAGAGAAATCTGTCACCACCCTCGCTTAGGTTGAAGCACCTTACCTTTTCATCATTAACAAACACAACGGCACGGTGAGACTTCAAAATATGCCTTAGGTGATGGATAAGCATTGATTACCTGTGACTTAACCGAAGTTCCGCCCGGCCCGGTAACTGTAAGCTCGATCCGGTATGTGCCGGCAGTGAAATAAATATATGTCGGGTTTTTGGATGTTGATATACTTCCGTCACCGAGGTCCCATCTGTATGTTGTTCCCGGAGCTTCAGTATTCAGAGAGGTGTTATTAATCCTGATACTTAGGGGCCCGCAACCTGATGGTATTGAGTCGAAATTGGCCACTGGTGGAATCGGCAATATACTTACTATATGCTTAATACTGTCTGAACAGTTCGCATTACCTGCAACCAGAGTTACATTGAAGTCTCCTACACCAGTATAAGTGTGTTGGGGATCCTGAACAGTTGAAACAGCTCCATCCCCAAATCTCCACAACCAGTTCCAGGTACCTGCATTGGTCGCATTTGTAAAGGTTACAAGGTTACCTGCCACATTAAAGACCTGAGTTGGAGGTATTGCAACGAACTGCGGCAATGGTACAGGCATAACAGTAATATCATAAGTCTTCACATCGGTACAGTTATAGAATGAAGTTGTGGTCAGTTGTACCGTATATACTACCGGTCCGGTTGTAAAGTTGGTATATAGATGTGTTCCGACGTTGGTCGAATATCCGCTGGCACCGTCACCATACTCCCAGAAATACTTGCTTGCTCCGGGTAATGTGGTGAATGTTACAGAGTTTCCGCTGCAGACAATATTTGTACTTGCTGTGAAAGTTGCATTGATTGCAGGATAAACAGTTATCATCGATGCGTAAGTATCAGAGCATCCTCCCGGCGATTGAACCGTCAGCCTGACGTTGTAATATCCGATTGTGGATGGATTGCTGTTGGTAAATGTGTGAACAGGATTTGCATCCATTGTATTGACAGGTGACCCATCATTAAAGTCCCAGGCGAAGCTTGCAATACCTGTCATATCCTTTGTGAAATGAACGGTAAGGGGTGTACATCCTCCGTTTATATCCTCAGTGAATTGGGCCGAAGGACTATCAACATTTACGGTAACATTATCCTCAGCAGAACAACCTTTGTTGTCGGTCACCCTGTAGGTAATCAAATATGGACCCGCTATCTGCGATGTGAACGTCGGCGACTGAACTGTATAGCTGTTCAAAGGTCCGACATCTCCTGTCCATCGATGGAGTGTATAAGGTGCTGTGCCGCCAGTTGGATTGCCATTGAGCACTACCGGAACTCCTCCGCATGCGTTAATATCTGCTGCAAAGCTGACAACCGGGTTAGGATTAACAGTAAGTAAGACATTATTGGTATTGACCGTATTACAGGATCCAATAAGTGACAGATGGTATTGATTACCATTAAAGGTTACCGGAGCGTTTACTATTGAAAGCTGGTTTGTATTTGTTCCTAAGTATAGAGGATCACTATTATTGATATCAGTCCAAGAACCTCCTCCATCTGTACTCACCTGCCATTGCAATCCCAGGTAACCTGAACCAAATCCAAGGAATGAGGTACTCCCGTTTTCGCAGATCACTTTTGGAGTCGACGGAAGCCCTGGTAATGGTGGATTTGTCACAGATAATCTTGCAAAGTTTGTATTAACCGGCCCGCCGCATATACCGAATGCTTTTGCCCTGAATAGCCAGTTATTAAAAGAAGCCTGGGCATTGATTATCGTAAGAGTTTTTGTGGTTACATCGCTGAAATTTGGATCAATTAAGGACAGTGAAACAAAACCATTGCCGTCATTTCTATTAACTTCCCACTGCCATGTAACGGACCCTGGAGTTCCATCAGCAGTCATGGTGCCACCAGCCCCCAGACAAACAGATAAATCGGAAGGATGGTCTGTGATTTCCGCAGCCTGATTTACTGTCAGAACTGCATCATCAGATATTGCATCGGGCAGGCAACCTGAAACAACAACGTGATACTTATAATTATTCATAGTCCTTGTTATGCTCCAGATCTGAAGAGTAGATGAAGTTTGTCCGGAATAATTTCCTCCCGCTACAGGAACAAATGTACCAGTGTTCGCATCAACATACCACAAATAGGTTATTCCCGTTCCGGTAGCTGTAACATCAAAATTAACTGTGCCAAACTCGCAAGCAGGAGTATTTACTGGAGATGCTATTATGGCAGGAAGTGCTCTTACCGTTACCGTCAGGTTTGAAGATGTTGTTCCGCAAAGACCGGTTGAAGTTGCTGTAATAGTTGCCGTCCCGCTAAATGCCGGGTCCCAAGCCATCAAGCCGGTCGCTGCATCCATTACTCCTGCTGCTGGGGGTGAAACTGAATACGATAATGATGTACTATTTGCGGCTGTAGCAATATATTGCTCATCTGTAGCATCCTGGCAAACCACCATTGATCCGCTTGTGAAACTTGTTGGCCCTGTGGATGGGTTTACTGTAACTACCCTGTCTGCACTGGTAGTTCCACAAAGACCAACTGAAGTAGCCGTTATTGTTGCCGATCCACTAAATATCGGACTCCAGTTCATCAGACCTGTCGACGGATTAATTGATCCTGCAGTACCTGGTAATACTGAGTAAGTTATTGAAGTACTGTTTGCCGCTGTTGCAGTATATGTTTCATCCGGAGCATCCTGACATATAAGAGTTGAACCAGTTGTGAAGATTGTGGTTCCGGTTGAAGGATTTATAGTTACTACATGAGAAGCAACAACTGGTCCATTACAACCGGCTGCGTTTGCTGTGATGATTGTTGTACCGCTCCAGTTTTCGTCATAAGTCACCTCACCCGTTGTGGCATTTATTGTATTACCACCAGTTACGCTGGTAGCATCCAATGAATATGTTAGCCCTGTAGAATTAAATCCAACCGTCGAATAGGTAA
>CAVZVF010000032.1:0-36069 GCA_963778605.1 uncultured Bacteroidales bacterium | reverse complement strand
GCCCACCCGCCTAAAGAAGAAAAATTGGTCATCTGATCAAAATGGTTTTATATCCCAAAATTCTCTGAGGCGGGATGAAATCTAAAAACCCCACCCCCTGCTGTCGCTAAAGCTTCAGCAGGCGGAGCTAGCCCCTCCAGGAGGGGAACCAAAAAAATTAGCCCCCTTTTCCGAGCTTGTCGAAGAAAGGGGTTTGGGGGTAAAATGGTATTTTATTAATCTTTTAATAAAATCTCAACTTGATTTTTGAGAATCGGAATTTGATTAGAGATTATCCCCCAAATTATAACGTCATCAATTATGTCATAGCCATGAATTACCCAATTTCGTAAATCAACTATTTTTCGTGCATCTTCAATTGGGAATTTGGAATCTATTTTTTAAAATACGCCTAGCGGCTTCTCCTATTATTTCCAATTCTCTTTCTATGGCGCGTTTTAGTAATTTATTTGATTTATAAGCATTAAAATCTCTATTATCTCCCAGATAATCATTGATTGAATCTATCGAAGTTTTAATATCGTATAAATACTTTTGTATTTCAAGCTGCATAAATCAATTTTTTTGTTTGTTCAATGCCCTTTATAAAAAAAGGATTTGAAAGTGAATTTTCAGTGAGCAAGTCAATCCGTCGATTAAATAAATCCTGCAATTTATAATGTAAATCAAAATAATTGTCTGTGTACTGAGCAATTGTAAGGTCGTTAAAAGAAATTAAAAAATCAATGTCACTATTCTCATTGAATTTATCAGTACATACAGAACCAAAGACATACATTGTTCTAACTTTGTATGTTTCACATAATGTCTTCAAATCATTTATCCGGTCAATAAGAATCCTATTCATTTTATCATTCTGAATTTGAGTTAAATATACAATTTTTTTTGCTCCTCCAAAGTTTCTTTGTTCATTTTTTGCTCGCCCAAATCCTCTATGTTCATTTGGCTGCGCCGAGCTCGCGGTAGTTAAATAGGATTAATGCTTTACTTTCTGTCCGCTCGGTTCTTTTGCTTGCCCAAAGAGCATGTTACTTTCTTTGTCTTGAAACAAAGAAAGTAACCAAAGAACCGAGCCCGCAGGGCGAGCTCGCGAACACCTTTAAAATATAATAAAAATTGTGAGCAAAATTCAAGGCTGCAGATAATTTTGGGGCTCCTGTTTTTCAGCTTGCCCACGCAATACAACTCGTCGGCCGCCAACTCGGCAGGCTGTCTCCTTCGCTAAAATAGCCCACAGGGCTATTTTTTAACGCTCGGTCCCCTCAAACAGTATTGCTTACTTAAAGCCCTCCGCAGCAAGCCTCAAAACAGTCGCTATAACCCAAAATTCTCTGAGGCCGTTGGAAATCCATAAAAACATTAATATGTCGTGTGGATTAGCCCCCCCTCGGGGGGGTTGGGGGGTGAAATGAGGGGGGATGCCGTTACCCCGTTTTATATATAATCCATTGTGCGAAAAAGACATCATTGAGCCTAAATTTCTTACCGGAAAGAAATACAAATTCCTTTTCGGTAAGGCTTTTTACAGCCTGGCTCACAGAACTGGCTGCTCCAAGATCATATTCCGAAAGGAACTCCTTTGACGTCGGATTTTCAACCCCATCATTTAATGCAATGGCTTTTAATACTTTGAACTGCGTGTTGGTGAGCAGGTTAAGATAACTGGCATATACTGGTTCATTTTCTTTCAGAATTGAATAAAGTGTCTGATCTATATCATCTTTTTCAATTTTACTGGACTCACTATAAAGACGATTACAAAAATACTGTACATAAAATGTATGAAGAGCAGTTATTTCAACCAGCCTGTCAAGTGCCATATCTGAAACAGAAACAGAGCCCTGTCTGAATTTATCGATGATGAAGCGTCTGTAAATAGCTGGTTCAATACAATTTATCTCCATCATCTCAGTGATATTATAAAAAGGCCTGTTGGGGGAAGAAAATATATCCGTGAGTATATGCCGCCTGCTTCCTGAAAAAATAAAGCTGACATTATTGACAGTTTGAAGATGGGTTCTTAAGATTGCTTCAAGGTTCTTTTCGGGATAGCTGGCAATTTGTTGAAATTCATCAATGGCTATTGCCATCCTCTGAGGCTGACCGGCCAAATAACGAAAGATTGTTTCAAGTGACTGCTCTGCTTCGTGCGCATTATTTAGATCGTATGAAAGAGCAGGTTCCCCTGTAAGACGATCAATAGTCAGCTTAAGCCGTAAAGAAGAAAGAGTTTTAAGGATCTTTTTCATGATTGCCTCGTTTTTCCCTATTGCAGTCAAAACGGCTTTTCCAAATACCTCGGAAAATTCCCGGACAGATGTGGTGGCCATTATGTCAATGTAAACAGGAATGAATTCTTTTTTCTTTTCAGCATGATAAAACAGGTGCCTGATCAGACCTGTCTTACCCATCCTTCTTGGAGAAAAAAGAGTAATATGCCGTCCATTGATGATTGCATTCCGCATTCTGGCAGTTTCCTCTTCCCTGTTGCAGAAATATTCCGGAGAAATATAACCGCTTATAATAAATGGATTCTGTTTCATAATACATATATTATGTTACATATTATATGTAACGCAAGATATGGAATGATTTATTTGTTTTACAAATTAATTTGATTTTTTGTTTCGTTAAGTAGCGTTGCATTCTGCCCGGTTCTTTTGCATGTCTTAAGAGCATGTTACTTACTTTGTCTTGATATATTCTTTGTTCATTTTTTGCTCTCCCAAAGAAGATGTTACTTTCTTTGTCTTGAAACAAAGAAAGTAACCAAAGAAAGTTCAAGGCTGCAGATAATTTTTGGGCTTCTGTTTCTCAGCTTGCCCACGTTTATTTGTTCATTTTTTGCTCGCCCAAAAAATGAACCAAAAAAGGGCGCCGGAAATGATAACTTCAGCCTGTTCTTACGCCCGCTACACAAACCCCGCGCGCTACAGAACATGCTGAAGTTCACACCATTTCCGGGTTGCTTACCCGCCTAAAGAAGTAGCTTCACGTCTATTGATAAGTTCTCCCCTCTTTGCGAAGCAGAGAGGGGCCGGGGGTGAGTTCATGAGCATATGGGGGGTTTGGGGGGTAAAGCCGGTAGCCGAAAAATTTCTATATTTGTTTCCATCATTTAATAATCTCAAAAATTTGCGCTTATGGGTTCAGATAGAAAGAAAGTCTTTGTTTCGGGTTGTTTTGATATGTTGCATTCCGGTCATGTGGCGTTTCTGAAAGAGGCGGCGGAATATGGGGAAGTATATGTGGGACTGGGTTCGGACAGGACTTTAAAAGAACTGAAAGGAAGAGAACCGGTTAACTCGGAGGATGAAAGGGCATATATGCTCAGCGCTCTTACGTGTGTACATAAGGTGTCGGTCAACAGTGGCGGTGGATTAATGGATTTCCTGGATGATATAAAGATATTAAAGCCGGATGTCTATATTGTTAATGAGGATGGTCATACGCCTGAAAAAGAAAACCTGTGCAGAGAGATGAATATCGAATATAAGGTCCTGAAACGGATACCGCATGCAAACCTTCCTGTTAGATCATCAACTGCCCTCAGGGCAATAAAGCCCATGCCCTACCGGATCGACCTGGCAGGTACATGGATTGATCAACCCTATGTGTCGAAATATTATCCGGGAGCTGCTATTACAGCTTCCCTGGAACCAACCATAGAGTTTAATGAACGGTCGGGGATGGCTACTTCCACAAGGAAGAAAGCCATTGAGCTCTGGAACGATCATCTTCCCCTTGAGAAACCTGAGAAACTAGCCAAAACACTTTTCAGGTATGACAATGATCCCGGGACAACAGAGGTGAGCGGCTCGCAGGATTCGATAGGGATCACGATGCCGGGAATCAATAAATTCTTTTATGAAAAAGGGAAATACTGGCCTTCAAAGTTTGAGAATATCTCTGACCTGAAAACAATAAACTGGCTGGAGAACAGAATATCCATGGTATCATTGTGGCCCCGTCCAAATGGTTTTAATGTTTTAAAAGAGACCTATATCAATACTGAAAATGTAAGGAAGCTGAGTGAGGCAGCCGATCTAGCCTGGGAAGGATTATCCGAAAGGAACATGAGCAAATTCTCCAAAGGATTTCTTGATTCATTCAATGCACAGATAAGGATGTTCCCGGCAATGATGAATGCTGAAATACAGAAAGTGATCGATCAGTATAAAAACAATGCCGTTGCATGGAAGCTGGCAGGGGCTGGAGGTGGGGGGTATCTGATTCTCATCTCTGAGGGAGAAATTAAAAATTCGTTTCGAATTAAGATTCGGATCAAAGATCTGGGAATGTAGTGTATGTTACTTTCTTTGTCTTGATATATTCTTTGTTCATTTTTTGCTCGTCCAAATCCTCTATGTTCATTTGGCTGCGCCGAGCTCGCGGTAGTTAAATAGGATTAATGCTTTACTTTCTGTCCGCTCGGTTCTTTTGCTTGCCCAAAAGAAACGAACCAAAGAAAAGGGCAGCCGCAAATCTTTTTTGGGATTACCATTTTATCGGTTGCCCACGCATTACAACTCGTTCGCTCTGCTCACTCAAACAGTAATGCTTACTTATATCCTTCCCTTCGCAACCTCAAAAATGTTAATCTTATTCCAAAAAAGATTTGAAGGCATAGATCGCCTTACGGCGATTTGGTTTTCCCACACGCCTAAAGTATTATCTCCATTAATCAAGAGTGCCAACGCTTCTGTAAGCTTCGCTGACATCTCCCACAAGAGCAAAATTATTCTGTCTCATCTATTAATACTATAGTCAATTTGAATGAATTTTTTCCCCCCTTGGGGGGAATTAAAAGGGGGTTAAATCTTTTCCAGAAATGATCCTTAAAATGGCCCGCTTAGGGGCAAAAAGTGACTTTCGTTATATCTTCCTCAGAAACGCTTTAGGGATTTTTAGGATGAGGTTTTGGTCGAGTCGGTCGATGCGGACGATGACGCGGTTGTGGCTGCCGACTTTGATCGAGTTCGCCGGTGAGTCCGATGAGAGCGCCATTTACTACTTCGACGTTGTCGCCGGGGGCAAATTTTTCAGAAGTGACTTCGATCTCGGCATCGCTGTTGACAAGAAGCCGGAGGTTATCAATCTGCTTCTGTGGTATCGAGACAGGTTGTCCTTCGAAGGAGATGAATTTGACCACTCCGTTGGTCTTATAAACTGCAGGGAAATTTTTACTGTTGGTCTTTACAAAAATATATGAACTGAGAAGGGGTTTTTCTACCAGTTTTTTCCTGTCGCTCCATTTTCTGTATGTCTTCTGAATAGGGAGGAAGGTTTCAATGTTTACCTCAACAAGGCGTTGATAGACAAGTTTCTCTGCCCTGGGACGGGTGTAGAGTGCATACCATTTATCTTCAACAGGTTTTTTTGAAATGGTTTTTTTTTCTTCGTCAATATTGGAATTGTTTACAACCATGGTTAAGTCATTCTGAAAATGTTTTCAAAGATAATGGTTTCTTTGTTCATTTTTTGCTCGCCCAAAGATCATGTTACTTTCTTTGTCTTGAAACAAAGAAAGTAACCAAAGAACCGAGCCCGCAGGGCGAGCTCGCGAACACCTTTAAAATATAATAAAAATTGTGAGCAAAATTCAAGGCTGCAGATAATTTTGGGGTTCCTGTTTTTCAGCTTGCCCACGCAATACAACTCGTCGGCCGCCAACTCGGCAGGCTGTCTCCTTCGCTAAAATAGCCCACAGGGCTATTTTTTAACGCTCGGTCCCCTCAAACAGTATTGCTTACTTAAAGCCCTCGCAGCAAGCTTCAAAACAGTCGCTTTTTCCCAAAATTCCCTGAGGCCATTTTAAATCCAAGAAGAACATAGATTAATGAAAGGTATTAGCCACCCAAATGGGGGGTTGGGGGGTGAAACTAACCAAAACAGGAGCCCCTATGGAGGGTTTGAGAGCAAAAATGAACAAGAATTCATTTTAAATAACGAAATAATTCGTAATTTTACTTTTGAAAAATATCGCAACGAAAAATATCGCAATGCATGAAAACAAACCCTTTTAAGTTTGGAACTGTGGTCGACGGCTCTTTCTTTACAGATAGAGAGGAAGAACTGATCAAAATCAGATCATTCATAAATAGTGAGAATCACCTTATACTAATCAGTCCAAGAAGATTCGGAAAAACGAGTCTGATCAGGAAGGTAATCAATGAGTCGGAACGCAAATATGTTTATCTGGATATGCAGCTTGTTCTCTCAGCAGATGACCTTGCATCACAGCTTATGAAAAGAATATATCGTATATTCCCATTGCAAAAGCTGAAAGGTTATATTAAGTCATTCCGGCTGATACCATCAGTAATAATGAACCCGGTTTCGGGAGAGACAGAAATATCTTTTAAACCCGGATCAAAAGACCTAAATCCGCTTGAGGATGTATTAAATCTCATCGAAAAGTTGGGATCTGATGACAATAAGATAATAGTAGTACTTGATGAGTTTCAGGATATTTTCAGAATAGCGACAGGACTTGACAGGTTATTGAGATCGGTGATGCAAAATCATAAACATATCAATTACATTATTATGGGAAGCGCAGAATCGATGATAAGAGACATATTCGAAAAAAAGAATTCTCCATTTTACCGTTATGGCTCCCTGATGACACTTAATAAAATTCCCCGGCAAAAATTCACTCTTTTTCTTGAAGATAAGTTTCAGGAAATAACAGTCCATTATAAATTATTATCAGAAAATGTATTGAGTATCACTGACTCTCATCCATATTATACACAACAACTTGCATTTACGGTATGGGAAGATCTTGTCCGTTCGGAATTCAGTCCCGGTATGGCAGAAGCTGCTGCTGATGAAATTGTTCAGAGTCATGATAATGATTATGAACGTTTGTGGAACAGTTTAAACCGTACTGATATGGCAATACTTACTGGCATGGCGGAAAATAGTTTATCACCTCTTTCGGATGAGTTTTCAAGACTTTATGGCACTGGTCCTTCCAGTACTGTATTCAGCGCTCTCAAGAGACTTTCTCAAAAGGGAATACTTATTAAAGAAGATCAGGGATATGTTACAGATGATCCGTTCTTTAAAAGATGGATAATCTACAGGAGGAGAGTCTAAGGTGTTCATTTGGTTTTGCCCTCTGGCCTGCGTAGTAAGTTATACTTACGAAGCAGGCGAGCTCGTAGTTTAAATATAATTTTTAGATTATTATTTTGTGTTCCGCCCGGTTCTTGCTTGCCCAAAGAGCATGTTACTTTCTTTGTCTTGATACAAAGAAAGTAACCAAATAACCGAGCCCGCAGGGCGAGCTCGCGAACACATTTAAAATATAATAAAAATTGTGAGCAAAAATCAAGGCTGCAGATAATTTTGGGGCTCCTGTTTTTCCCCAAAATTCTCTGAGGCCGTTAGAAATCCAAAATCAAATTTAATTTAGATTTATTAATTATATATTAGATCTTTAATAGCCGCATAAGAGGTATATTTAATAGTCCTGATAGCTGTCTTTATGTTCGGATTATATAACAAGGAAGAACTGATATACTTCAGGCGGAAGATATTAGAGAATATTAGCTTATAGGCCGGCATCAAATAATCTTTATGTTTGATCTTTGTATTTAAAAACGCTGAAAAGCATATGTTTAATTCCGTATACCAATGTCTTGCTTTGTCTTCCAAAACCTGGTAATCATTTGCTGATGAGGATTCAATTTTATTCAATAATTTACCAAGTGATTTTCGAGGGAAAACTTCTGAGAAAAAATAATTTATCTCAGGGGTGAAATTTCTTCTGATGGATGAAAGATCAGAACTCATTATCAAATATATCATCTCTATAATCTCTTTAAGGACAGGGATATTAAATAGATCTGCTACCAAAAAACTGACCAGTTGATCTTCATGCCAGGCAACCTGCAGATAGTTATCACCAACTATTTTTAATGTGTTTTCTATCTGCAAAGGAGAAAGTTCAGGGTTTTCCGCCAGATTGTTCCTAAAAATATTGATTCGGAGAAAATACTTCTCATGGCCCAGCATAAGCCTGACAAAACGTTCATCCTCTATTTCATAATCATAACTTCTGTAATATTGAGCCGTTACCAGTCCATAACCATTGTCGTAGTTATCTGTGGTTTCAACTAACATATATTTTGGAAATGTAAAGCGGTCCCGTCGTATCTGAAGGCTAATATCCCACAGACCAAGTGAATAAGCTATCTTTTCAAATTTTGTTTGTTCAAGCAGGGTAAATGTTTTCCTGTCATGCTCTACTCTCAATGTAATTGGTTCAGTCAGTAGTGCTTTGTATGTCCTGAGTTTATTCAGGGAAATAGAATTGTCATACAGATCTTTCCTTTGAGTATCTACTTTCGTTAATTGATCTGTGAGAGGTTCCAGTATTTTTACCTTTTCAGAGTAATCTGCATAGTTGTGATAACCATAGAAGTAATCTTCATATGTATCCCTGGTTTTGTATTTGAACATGTCAATAGTGTTAAAGGTTAAAAGCCAATATTTATGTTATCTGTGTACTTTTCTGCTGCGTTCCTTCAGACAGGAGGATACGTAAAGTCCAAGTTTACTGGCACAGGCATATGGTGTAGATAGTTCTGCAGAGTTAAGAAAGATGGCTTTATCAGCAAGTTTTTCAACTTTCCCGCCAGAATCGGTACCTAATCCTACAAGAGTATAATGCAATCTTTCTTTCAACAGATCTTTATAATATTTTATCACTTTCGCTAACTCATCTTCAGCTGTTAGTCCCTTTGAGAATGAATTACACCATTGTGTATCAGAGAGATGGGTAAGATAAATCATACTTTTCCTGTTACCCGCACATTTCAAGGTTTCCTGAATGCAATGAGTTATAGCGAGTGCATCTTCCTGGCCTCCTCCACCCTGGGACGGAACAGATGCAACTGCCCTGATATAATCATTTTTTGATATTGCCTGAGATTTCACCGGGTGCACAATCCAGGTGAGTATCGGACCATACCGCCCATTACCCGTTCCTCCTGAATTATAAATTCCGGCGAGCAGTTGAATCCTCGTTGACAAAGTTGACTGAATCCAGGCAGCAGTTAAGATCTTTAATAATTTTGTTTTTTCCTGATTCATACTTCCTGATCCATCGCATACTATTACTATACTGGCATTCCCGTTCCTGATCAATGACTGATTATAGGTGTACCGTTTATAAATAGTATCACTGAATCTATAAAGGGGTAAACGTTGTCCATGGAAACTGCCGGTGCTTTTTATATTATCAATCAAAATTGAATCTTCCACGTTAGGGTATATATTTCGCCGCATAAGTTTTACAAGAGGTTGAGATTCGTGTCTGAGTTTTTCAACCTCAGCCTGGTTAAATGACAACTCAAGCACTTTGTCGTATATTGATGCTTCAACATTTCCTATATCGCCCCCCAGGTCTAATTTAACATCGCTACCCTCGAAAGCACTCCCCTGTACAGGACCCGGCGAGAATGAATTTTTCATTAAACCCTGTGCTATGATATCGCTACGTATGTCTTCGTAAGAACTTTGTCCGGAAGCCGTTTTTAAAGAATTTGCAAAGTCAGTAACTTCCTGATTGAACTTCTTTACATTCTCAGGTAATTCCGGAACTGTGCCTGCGGGTTTTGTTATGATTTCATTTCCTTTTTTCCCGGAAAGCTCATTATTCAGAATTACATCAGTTTCCAGATCTTCAAACATTGGGGGCCGCCTGGTAAAATCATTAAAACCGGGTAGTTCCTCTGAAGGTGATTTTGGCGCTGATGGTACGGGTTTTGAATACCCCCATATATTATTAAGAGCGTTATAATCTTTGTGATTAAGGGGCTTCTTGTCGGGCAGAAAGCTGTGCAATTCCTCAATTAGCTTCTTCACCCACTGAATACCAATATTAAGCATCTCATCAGGCTGAGCTTCTGCAAGCCTGTTCTGAAAGGGTGCCGAAGTACACGTAACTACTCTTATGAGCTTTTGTGAAAAAGGATGGATCGGGACTAAATCTTCAGCAGGGAGCAAATCACCGAGCAATATTACCGCTTTAATGATACCTGGAAGAGAATTAAATTCCAGGAGACTGGACGAGGCAAGAAAAATCCTGAATGATTCAATTTCAGTTTCCAAACCCCGTTTTTTTAATTCTTCATAAATCAGGCGTTCAGTAATGGTTTGAGATATAACATCAAGCAATTTGTTTAATGCTTCAGTTTCTGTTTGGATATGTTTGTCAATAACATATTCCTGGAGTTCTTTCTTGAAAAGAGTCAGTCCGCTGTTTTTAGTAAGTTCCTTGAATTGGATCCAGGCAGTATTTCCAATAGATGCCCATGCAGCCATTGTGGCAGGATGATTAGTAAAGCATATCGAGAGCTGGGCTTTGATCTTTTTGGTGGAGTCTGGCTCGTATGGGACATCTGCGATGGCAAACACTTTCCTGATTGCATTTTCCGTCATCTCATAATAGAGTCTCACAGAGTGAGAGCGCATCATGTAATCGAGATTGTGTCTGAACGCGTTGCCAATGCCTGATGATTTCCAATGCTTCCTGGTGTTCCTCCGGTTTTCATTATAGTCATGATATCTTATCATAATAAACAAAAAATTAGAATGTGTCGTCTAAAAATGTGTGTTGTACCTTTGAAGAAGGTCTGTTAAGGACATTCTGGATAATGCTCTCCGCAAGAGTCTGATCTTCGGTACTTGCATTTCCAAGTAATGTGTTCATAACCACTATGTCGGTGTTTACTGCCAAAGCCACTGCAATCCTGTAACAGGCGAGGTAACCATATATTGTGGGAGCTACTACCGACATAAGATTACCTTCAGATTTATATTGTCTGATCACCTTGCCCAGCCTCACGATTTTCTCAATCAGCTTTTCATCAAGCTGGCTATAATGTTCTCCAAGAATATCCTTCAATACGATTATCTCGTCATTTTCTGACAGATAATCAAGGTGAATATTTAAAGTAAACCGACGTTTGAGAGCGTTATCAAATTTACACAGAGTGTACTCACTTTCTTCGGCATCCTGGTAATTGGAATCGGCAATGAAACAGAGCCGGCTTCCCTCGATTTTCCTCATATTCGGTAATACTATGGTTTGCTTCGAAACAAGATTTAAGAGGCCGTTCATTACAGTACCGTTAAGCACTCTTCCCAGTTCTTTTGTGAAAATTACTATGTAATGCGTTAAGTAGTGCTTCATGCCATCAGACATGGCTTTGGCCAGTGAGGATGGCATATCAATGGTGGCGTTGTTTCTTATTGCACGGTGCTGATATAATTCACCGGGAGTTTCATACTTCACCATATCCTCTTCAAACAGCATGACAGGTTTATATTTAAACCCAAGATATTTGCATAGCAGTTTAAAATTGTTATTCGTTGTAATGGCCATGATGACGCTGCTCTTGGCGGTTCCTGTTGGTCCGCTGATGTGGCAAAACTCCTGATGAACTATAGCATACGTTATCAGTTCCAAAATATACTTTGGTATGTACAGGGCATGCGAATTTTCTACGGGTATCATTTTAATCAAATCATAGGAATCAGCAGCCTCGAACTGCGCCCGATTCTGAATCTCAAAAACTCTGGAATTCATGGTCTCCTCCTTTTTTAATGGTTATTTCAATATTATGATTATCTTTTGTTTTTATTTTCAAAGGGGCATTGTCTATTGTTCTGAGCTTGTTTACTAAAGAAAGAACCGCACGTGTGACAAGCTCACCTGAAAAATCATACAATACACGAGCTCCAAGAGAATCATCCAAAGAAGGTCTGTTTTGTAATAACTTCAGACCGGTACCTTCTTCAATGAAAATTTCACGGGAAGTGCTGGCAAGCCCTATATTTGCAAGACATATATTTATTTTTTTCCTGATAGCCATTTCAAGAATCAGACCTTGTTCCTCGAAGGTGAAGGGTTTGAAAAGGATAGGTTCGCCAATACGACTGACAAATGCACCTGAAAACATCTTTTTGATCTCTTTGGTTGTTCTTCTGAGGATATCATCATAGCTAAGCTTATTATTAAATCCCAAAGCTTTTGTCACCTGTTCGTCCATACCGCCGGGTAAATTGATCGTAAAAAATATTATGAGTGAAGTACAGTCAATTTTACTACCTGTGGCAGTTTGTACAAATCCTGTTTCGAGTATTGACAAGAACAGGTCAGCAAGGTAATTTCTTGTTGAAACCGGAGCATGATCAAGGTCAGCGACCTCTAAACAAACAGGGCCTGAATTGCAAATCTGTTCAAATTTCCCCGGGAGGTATGATTGCACAATTCCTCTCCCTGAACCAAGTAACATACTGGAAGCCTGATGAATGTCCGTGAAACTGGCAGCGTCGATAGAATAGAATGCCACACCCAGATATTCTGCTATCAACTGACTTAATTCTGATTTACCAACGCCGGCAACTCCCTGGAAAAGTAGTCTCAGAGGTTGATTGAGGGGCCTTGTAAGCACTTCTTTCCAAAGCCTGATGATTGCCAGTTCAATTGCCTTTTCCTGGCCTATAAGCTTTGATGCTGCAAATTTCTGCAAATTTCCTTTTTCGATACCTTCGATAAGTTTCTGCTGGATATAATCTGCCCTGTGCGCGATTTGTGATTTTCCCAGACCTCTGAAACTCTCCTTTTTGGAATCGATAAGCTTTAAAATTTCACAAGGATCTTCATTATACCTCAACATGGACTTAATCATTGGCCTGAGTAAGTCAATTTGAATATTTTGTGCCGCTTCTTCCTTAAAAAACTGCTTCAGACGTCTTCGTACCAGTTCCACTCTTGAGCTGTCAACACCCGGCAGAGAAGCTTCCTGATGCAGGATAAAATTAATAATCTGGTCCCTTTCAATTTCACCGGCATGCAATCTTATAATACATGGTTTTGTCGGATCGGCAATTTTACCCTGGCCGCTTCCGAAAATGGCTTCGTGTTCTGCATGCTTGCCATAAAAGAAAACTGCTTTTTCTTTGCTTATTACAGACATAAAAAGATCAACTTCATCAGCGCGGTCATATGGGCTGCCGAATCCAAGACAAATTGACGGCAGACCCAAATAGCCCGGTGTTTTTTTATTTAGTTCAAGGACAGATTTAACGGGAAGAATATCTTTAACTCTGCCAATGCTGTCAATAATACGCTTCTGCAATTTATCTGCAAGGATAACGAGAAAGAAATCAGTCAGGATAACAGAATCACATGATAAAGCGACACAGAGACCGGATTCCAACAAGCGTATGACTTCGATAACCTTTCTGCATATTATGGAATCCTCAGCTAATTCGTGGAATGTGACGGGAAATACCGGATCCACAACAGAACGTATTTCCTTATATTTCTCATCTAAAAGGATGTGTTTATTTTTTTCTGTAGCCACGCCCTGCAAATACTCAGCCAGGTCAATTACCGTTTCTATAGTACTTTTTAAAAGAGAAATGCGTGTTACCGTAAGAGGTTCTAACCTGATGCGAACAGAAACACCGGTTAAATCGCCGTCCATTTTTACAAGTGAAGCTTTTTCGCCCAGGCTTGTTAGATAGTCTATTACTGTCTGTGCAGATATCATAGTATTGGCGATTCCCTTTACCAGACCAAGATTGACCTTTAAGTTCAGATTATCCTCACATATAAAGGCCTCAACACTCAAAATACCTTTGCCATTGCTGATATCAGCATGTGAACCCTCAAATCCCTTCCTCCCAACCGTTAATAAAAGCTTATAAGGGAAGTAGGTTTCAAATAAGCTTTTCAACTGATTAAGAGTAGTAATGACATCCGTTTCTCTAGCTGTTATTCCGTTTATACTTTCCATTATGTCGTTTTTTAATCAATAAAAAGAAGAAAATAGCGATGGAATGAAACCAGATGCAAGATTTTCAAAATAATTGGAACCAATTTGGATTAAATAAATATTATACTTCGTACAAATCCAAATTGGCTCTATACAAAACGATCCCGAAACAAAGTTTTATTTTCACTTTGTTTTAGTTTCTTTTTTATGCGTTACTTTATGTTAAAGCTTATGGACTCAGATTATTGGTTCTATTTTAATTATGCAAGAGAACTCGCAAAGATTCCCAGGAAAAGTTGTATTGGGAGTCAATTCAATCATCAAATAGCAGTATGGGGCTTATTAATAATGTACGGTTATTCTGACGACGTGTTATTGAAAGCAGCAATTATTCACGACCTGTTTGAAGATGGACCTAGAGTAGGCTTTACCGACTTTGAAAGGATAAAAGAAATAGGTACTGACGGAGCGGATGTTTTTGACCTGGTTCACGAAGTTACGATAAATTGTAGCACTACTGGAGCAAAGGAAGCCAAAGCAGATTTTCTGTTGCGAATAATGATCCATGGCAGTGAAAGAGCAAAAATTCTTAAACTTGCTGACCGTTTAGCAAACATTGGCGATCTGGCTTTCCCTAATCTTGATCCTAATTTTGTTAACCGATATCTTGATGAAACCACTGAATTTATTGTTCCATATTCCAGCGACATAAATAATGATATGGCAAAGGAGCTCCTGATTCTATGTAAGCTGAATTTTCTGCTTCTTAAAAGAAGATCAGGCTAACAAGTATAATTATATCTTATGTGGACAGGTTTTTTCGCAGGTTCATGCAATGTTTTTTGCTTTAGACTTATTACCTTTAAAGAAACAACTGTTTTAAAAATGAATTTACCTCCTTATCACAGAAAATGGTTTCTGCAATCAAATGAATGCATCGCCAATCTGCTATTTTACTGGAATAATCCAAACGATCCTTTTTCAAAATCTTCTCCTGATATTCAAATCTGGTTGGAGAAAATCAAAGACACTAGAGAGCTTCCGGAATTTAGTAAACTTAAAAAGGCTGATTTCTACGCCAAAAGAAAATCAGACGTTCTGACTTTGAGAACCGCATTTAAACAAAAGGTTGAAGATGATGAAAAGATAATAAGTGTTGATCATAGGTACTTCAGTCGTCATACTGAATGGTCCTTTCACATATATATTGCCAACAGGGATCAAATCATTCGAATAGCCAGGTGGTTCAACCTATCATATTGGCAATGCCTGATTTTTTGCATTAAGAATGCTGCTGAGAAATTCTTTAAAGATAAAATCTGGTTAAATACAGAATTCAGGAAACAATTTAAAAACATTAATAATGATTCTCTTCAGGATGAGGTGCTGTTTTTTGATATTTCTATTAATTCAGAAGAATCTGTTAACGAATTTAAATCGAGAACAGAAGAATTTTTGACATACTGTCTTGATAACTACATGAAAAAACCTATAACTTCGAAGAGCAATCTGAAACAAGTTATTGTTCCCGCTTTTTTTCAACTGCTTAATCAATATGGATTTATAACAGATACGAACATCCTAAGTGAAAAGCTCTTTAGTGACCATGTGCACGATTTAATATATACCAACGCTTATTTACTTGATATATTTGAAAATAATAATTTGAAAAATATCATTGATACACGTTCCGCAATAATGTAAATTTTTTTACAAAGAAAATTTATCATGCAAGATGTTAAAAAACACCCAATCTCCAGAGAATGGTTTCTACAGTCGAATGAGTGCATCGGCAATATGATATTTTATTGGAATAACCCAAACAATCCTTTTTCAAAATCTTCTCCTGATATTCAAATCTGGTTGGAGAAAATCAAAAAGATCAGGGAGCTTCCGGAATTTAGTAAACTTAAAAAGGCTGATTTCTACGCCAAAAGAAAATCAGACGTTCTGACTCTGAGAACCGCATTTAAACAAAAGGTTGAAGATAATGAAAAGATTATCCGTGTTGATCATAGGTACTTCAGTCGTCATACTGAATGGCCCTATCACATATATATTGCCGGCAGAGATCAAATCATTCGAATAGCCAGGTGGTTCAACCTATCATATTGGCAATGCCTGCTCTTCTGCGTTAAGAATGCTGCTGAGAAGTTCTTTAAAGATAAAATCTGGCTAAATACAGAATTCAGGAAACAATTTAAGAATAGGAATAATATTTCTCTCCAGGATCAGGCACTGTTATTTGATGCTTCTATTAATTCAGAAGAGTCTGTTAACGAATTTAAATCGAGAACAGAAGAATTCTTTACATACTGTCTTGATAACTACATGAAAAGACCACTAATTTCGAAGAGCAAACTAAAACGAGCTACTGTTCCTGATTTTTTTCGACTACTTAATAAATATGGATTTATAACAGATACTAACATCCTAAGTGAAAAGCTCTTTTGTGACCATGTGCACGATTTAATATATACCAACGCTTATTTACCTGATATATTTGAAAATAATAATTTGAAAAATATCATTGATACTCGTTCAAGTGCTATTGCTGACTCTATTGAGCCTGCAGAAATAGAAAAGATAAGCACACTAGTAAGTCAGGATTATGAAATAAATTCCAATACTGAACAAATCAAGAAACTGGACGAAAAACATGCTGCGCTTGAAAGTAAGATAGAACCAATAATTATGCAGGCATTTAAATTGCAAGATAGTCTGCCAGGCGACAATCCACTCCTAACAGAATTAATACGCAAGCTTTGTGAATTAAGAGGAATGTTGGGAGGCGAATTAAATACTAAATCTATTTCTATACAAATTTCATTACCCCAAAGTAGATATAATGAATCATTTAATATTACCCCAAATCAACTTTTGCTAATCGATAGCCCAAAGGCAAAATCAATTTTCCCTGGGATTATAAGTATTTACAATAGCCACATCACAGAACTTGAGAATCAATTTGCTTTTGACCAGGTTAAGTTGCATCCACCAGCTGAAGCAAGATGTCAGATTATTACAATATTTAATAAAATGCATGAATTATCGGAGTTAATACCCGGTCTTAATTATATGAAAACACACCTAATTACTGTTTATAATTATTACATTCATGAGATAGAGATAATTTATAATTTGAACGAAATTAGTTTTGAGAACTTAAAAAAGATAGATTCAAAACTTGATTTCGGTCTACTCTTAATTACTGCCCAAGATAAAGTTCTTGAGGATTTGAATTCAATCATATCTAAGCGAAAACATCAACTTGTTCAGAAACAGAAAATACTGGACCAGATCCAAGAGTTAATAACTATTTAATCGAATGTATTAACCTATGAAGCTCTTCCATTTTTTCATCAAAAATTTTAATATCTGATTATGGAAAATATCTTCACAGAAAAGGGTGAGTTTACTATTGATACCCAAAGTATTATTGATACATGTGTAAATCAGTTCAGTGATACTGAAAGATGGATTGTGGAGTTAATATTGAATGCCTATGATGCAAACTCTAAGAGCATAATAGTTACAGGAGAAGAGTTTGAAAATTATTATAATATTATTGTAAGTGATGATGGACATGGAATGGATTTTATCGCTGCTGAAAAATGCATTACCAAATTTAGTACCATAAAAAAAACTGATAATGCAATAGGTGAATTTGGTCTTGGTTTAATTTCTGTCGGCCATGATAAATCCCAGCAAAAAATGCATATTATTTCAAATACTATGCTGGAGAGGAATGAAATTACCATAGAAGGAAATATTAAAAATGTTCCCAGGATAAGTATTAAATCAGAACAATACTCTTATGAAAAAACAGGTACAAGAGTTTGCGTAGAATTCTCTAAACCGATTAAAGATTTTTCCTTAACCCGTACTCTTGAAACATTAAAGGATTACTCAGAGTCAATCCTGCAATTTCTTCCAGTTGAGATTATCTTTCAACTACCGGCAACAGAAAGTAATAAAAAACCCTTGTTTAAATTTGGCTATAAAAAATGGGCTGATGAAGGATTTCAGTATCCTGTTAAAATCGATAATCACAATTTTGAAATAGTTTTTTCAACAGGGAAGAATCTGACAGGAGGGACTCATGCTTACAAGAAAAAAGTTCTTGTGACTAAGGATTTTACTTCTTTACAGTTACCATCAATCCCTTATCTTGAATTAAGGATCAATTCAGATACCTGGTCCCTGCCGATCGGAAGGGATAATATAATCTTAGATTCACGGTTGGAGAAAACAATTGCCCGCCTTAAACAAATTATAATTATCAAATGTTATCCTCTGATATTCAATAGCATAGTGAATATCAGCCTATATAAGGATATTATTGAGCCAATTATAATCAGTTTCCTAAGTCAGGATATAACTGGTCCCTGGCAAGATTATCCTGTTTTTCAAATATATTCCAGGAAAAAACCTTGCATAAGTTATAATTATCTGAAAAAACGAGTAAACAATGGAGGCTATATTTTCTTTCTTAAAAACGAAAAAGACTTAACAGGGATAGATTTTCATAAAATATTTCCCATAGTCGATTCAACACAAAGATCTGAAAAGATTAATTTGATTAAAGATAAATTCAGTACCCATATCAGATATATTAAATCAGATGAAAAAATATTGGTGTACCCGGCAGAGGATCTTGATCCTGAGAGAGAAAAATTTCAAAGATACCTGAAATTTGACTTTACTACATTAATTAAAGACGAAGAAAGGGGTCAACATAAGTTGGATACGCAAAATTCATCATCCATTCCACGAGTTAAGAATGTAGATAATAAGGCCGCAAAAGACAGGAATGCAATATTGTTTGATAAACTATCGAGCCTGAAATTTGAGACTGGATACTTATTCAATAAAAGTGATGGGAGACCAAACACAGATTATAAGTTATACTATAATAATCTTCTCACTTCTTTCAACCTAAGTCATCCTGCAATAAAGAAGTTATTAAAGTATAAAGATTCAAAGCTGGCAGGTCATGTAGCTTTAAGAATAGCACTTACTGAGGATAGTGGCATTTTGAACGACCTGAAGTTCAATCAATTAGTTGTAGATGCAATTTTAGCAATAGACCTTTTAGCTCGTTTTAAAAATACAGAAAGTCAGGAATTTAATAGAGTTATTAAATATTATTATAATATTCTAAACCGGGAATAGTCGTGTAGTTATGGAAAAAACATATAATGGGTTTCAAATTGACAAAAAACAATGCATCAAAAAATTGTTATACAGACAATTAGGTGATCCTTTGAATCTCTTTAATCAGATAATTGACAACTTGCTGGATGAGTATATTTTGCGAAAGGTTGAAATTGCTGACCGATATTTATTCATAAACACCCTAAATGGACATAAATTTACTTTGTCAAATAAATGTACCGGATTCACCGAAGATGAGTTAAACGCTTTAACTACTGTGGGAGGTTCTTCCAAAAGGAACTCAGGGGAACAACTTTATGGTACTCATGGAATTGGAATACTTTCAATGGTTAATCCGGATTTTGTTGAGGAATTTTATATCATTTTTTTTTATATCCCGCAAAATAAATTTTTGTGTATAGAATTCTATTTGGAAAAAGAAAATTTGTTTTTTAAGATACGTAAAGCTGATAAGAATGATTATAAATTTACTTGCGAGTACACCATTATTCTAAGGTATAACTACTACAGTTATCGGGTTGAGGAAATAATCAGACGTCAGTTAAAATATCTAACTTCTCCTTCTTTTATTAATGAAAATCAAGTTGAAAATGAGTTTATGAATGCACTGATAGAAAAATCAGACAATAATTGCCATATTTCAATAAAAGAGAATAATTATGCAGGAACGGTATATTCTATATTGTACAACTATAAATTTATCGGCATTGCTCGTGATACAGCAACCTTTTTATATGCGGGCCACAACAAAACTAATTCATTAGAGGAATATATTGATGGCTTTTTTTACTCTCATCCGCCTTATATAAATAAGCCAATATTCTTCCCTTTTGTAAAAAACGTTAATATTATATGTAATTCTTCCAGATTATCTCTCACTTCGTCAAAAGAGGGATTCTATATGGATTACAATTATTATGAAATACAAAGGTTTCTTCGATTAGCTCTTTTTGAATATCTCAACAAGTATTTCTCACATCTTAGTGAAGAAGAAATAGTAAATAATATATTCATATTTAAGAAGCCAATAAGGGAATATCTTAACAATCAGATTAATATAGAAGAAAACGATTCTGAAAGAAGCTTTTTTAGACAGCTGATTGAAAAGAAAATTCTGAGTATTATTAATTCCTGGGAATTGTATTCGATAAAAGAAATATTCTTATTAGTTCACAATTCTGATAAACCCTTATTTTATACAATTGAGGGCAATAATCTAAATTTTGCTTCAGGTCGTTTTAGTCACGATTTTATCCTAACAATTCAGCGAAAATTAAAGCATTTGGGACCTCCTGATTTTTTTGATAAGATTTTTAAAGAAATTTTTACAGATACTATAAATCTTGACAACATATTTGATTCACCGGGGACAATAGATAAGCTAATTAACAGAGGTATTGTAACCAGGGAAGACATATATCCAAAGGTCCAATTCTGTTCATTAAGGGATCTTTCCAATGAGGAAGCAGAATTTATTAAGGCAACAGAGGAATTCTTCAATAGGACATCCATCAGACGTATAATAAAAAAAGTTCTGAAAATAAAAGTTCCATCAATTAGGATAGGATTATTTGATGTTATTAATGGAGATAAACTAGTCATTAATGCTTCTTTTTTTGATCAGGAAGGAAATTTTCTACTGGATGATCGCGCCTCCAATTTTATCAAGATCGGAGAAAAGCCCAAGATTTCTGATGTTTACTTCCCTTCAAAATCTGTAAAGCTGTTCATTGGACTTAATAGATCTTCTGCCGAACTCTCATATGTTATTAACAATATGACGAATCAACCTGTTGAGTATTCACTTATGGCTATTTGCAATCAACTTGTAGCTACTCAGAAATTCATCTCGTCAGATTCCCAAATCTACTTCAGGTTGAAACATTATCTGATCGGAGATCTCTGGGAATATATAATTGATTCGAGTAATAACGACAACCTAAATGCTGGCATTCAAGCATCCTGAATACCTGTTTTTTGAAAAACTACTTTATTTTTTTTATCAGGATTTTTACTTTTCTAATTAGGTTTTTGTTTTTTATTTCTTTAGCTAATTCAAAAGCCGCCGATAGATTTACCAAGGCTTCCAAATTTTGAGCTTTATCTTTCCAGTTCAAATATTCTGCTTCTCGAATCAGAGAAATTATTTCCTGTGCCTTTATTATTTTTGCCAGTTTTTTTTGTCCATCTGCTACAACTTCATGATTCTGAGTATAAGACAATTCTAGGATACCTGTTCTGACGGCTTCTTCAGCTTTGTCAAACAGGCCCATCTCATATAATACTTCACCAAGCTTGATCCTTCCAATTCCCTTGGCATTAATGTTGTCGGTTATGTCAATTGCATCCTGAAAGTATTCCCTCGCCTTTTTTAATAATTTTTTCTTATACGAAGAAGCTCTGATTCTAAACAAAGTTATATTCAAATCGCCAAGATGACTCAAAACAGATGAAGTTTGTGTCGAACTGACACTGTTATTTCTGCAAAAAATCAGAGCCTTATTATAATACCGTTGAGCAACGCTAAATTCTTTTAATCCTGAATATGCCCAGCCGAGTTCAGTGTAAAGTAAATGGGTCATTATTGACAGACTATCCAAATAGATCTCATGACAAAACAGAAGAATGCTTAGAGCCATTTTGTATTTTCTTTGCATAAGGTCAACTTGTGCTATATTCATAAGTGAAATTGCATCCATTTCATCTCTGCCTGTAGTTCTGTATATTATATCAAAATAGCATTTTCGAGCTATATCCAGATTCGTGTTTAAGTGTATAAGAGCAGCTCCATAACAATGCAGTATCTCAACTGAAATGAGCTCTGGGGGAATCAATTTTACAGCCAGAGAGGCCCAGTAAATCGTTTTGGAAAATTCATGTTTATTAGAATAGAATTGACAAATTGGATCTGCAATATTATTCATGCCTTCATAGTCAGCAGCTTTATTATAGTGGTGAAAAGCTTCAATGAAATATTTTACTGGTTGATTATAGAAGAAGTCGTTTATGTCTGCAAATATAGAATTCAGTTCCGTCTTCTTTGTTTCAGCCAACGCGATCGCATTCGGGTCTTTTGAATTTTGTAGAAACGATGTTTCTATAATATTCTTTCGAACTTTTTGTACCATATCCTTCAGCTCTGATTGAGTATTTATTCTTACATCAATAATACTCCTGGGATTTTTGAGAAACTCTTTGAATGCTGTCCCCTGAACAATATAATGCCAGTAGTAAAAGCCTGCATTTTTATGATTGAAAAGAATCCCCGGAGTTGTCTTGCTATTAAGAATCATCTCTGATATAAGTGGCGTCACAAAGTACCTTTTTTTGGAATGGCTTTCTGATAATGTAAGGCGTGTTGATTTCTCAAGAGTTTTTGAAACAGAAGTTCCTACATTACCCTGCATTACTATGGCTTCAGCCTCAACCGGGAGATTAAATTTAGAGAGCAAGAATAATATTTGTTTTTCCTCTTCAGAAAATTCGTTCCATAATACATCGAATGCCAGATTTTGAGTGAGGCTTTCAAGAATTGTTCTGAAAATTCCCCTGGTCTCATTTTCAAATTTTTCGAGTGAAGAAGATAAAGGATCCCGTACTTCAATTTTCTCTCTTACTGATTCTATAAAGTACTCCAGGGCCCGATAATTCCCTCCTAACTTATGGTGCAAGTACTTTATAAATTCCAGTAGTGTAACTGATGACGAACCGGGTTTTTCAGAAAAGCTTATGTCTCCAGTTGCTCTTTTGTAACAAATACTTTTTACCAGAGAATAAACTCGTAAAATTGAAGAAAGACCTGAATCATTAATTTTCTTCACAAAGTCTGCTACAGAAGCGCTTGTTAAGTTTATCACGGATTCCTGGTAAGAGGGTATGAAATCCAACGGGTACCGACCAGTAGCAATTATCTTTACTTTATCATTTTTAATTAGAGAACAGATAAACTCATTGATCCAGGCATACTCCGATTTAAGAGGCCCTCTCAAATCTTCCTGCAGTGACTCCATGTTATCAAAAATGAAAACAGGACAACAATAATTGGAAAGTTCTTCAATAAGGAAATTAATATGATCGCAGATCCAATTTTCTTTAAATGAAAGAGGAATCGAATTGACACTTCTCTCCCCACGCTTTTTACTTAGAAGTTTCCCAACAATGATATAAACTGAAAAAATATTATTTGCAACAGACTTATTGATAAGAATCGGTTCTATGTTTTTATGACTCAGGGAAAGACGTTGTACAAGGTATTCTGCCATACAAGTTTTGCCTGTTCCTCCCTGTCCTGTAAGAAAAACGTAGTTTGTAGTGCTAATCGAGTGAAGTGCTTGTTTAATAATCAATCGCTTTCCCAGGAATTTAAAGTTCCCAGGTCTTTTTTCAATTCTGAAACCAAGATTCAAATCAACGGGGATATCATCCCGGGATGTTAATGAAAAATCAACCAGAAGTTTTATTGGCTGTGCTACATACAGAATTGGAATGAGGGATTGACGAGGGTAAAATTCATCCGAAAATGCATTGTTATTTACGATACAAGTATGCGCAGATTGGAATACCTGGCCAAGATCCTTTCCTTTGGACAACTCCTGATAAAAGTAATAGGTAAACTGAGTGCACCACTTATCATCCGGTTTTGCAGAAAAGGCTAATAATGCTTTAGTTCCTGATTTTAAGAGTCGGTTTGATAATCCAGTAATATAATCATTATCTGCGCAGCCGCGACCACTTTCACATATGGATAGAAAAACAAATGGAACAGGATACTTGCACTTATTTATTTTTTCAAACTTCACATCGGAAATTCTAAGTTGCATAAAATCATTCTCATTTTCTATCACAGTATAATGCTCCTGCTTGATTCTATCATACTCTCCATGACTTGAAATATGAAGAATATGATATTGCTTTTCATCCAGTTTTTTTTGTAATGTTTGAAATGTTGCATCTTCAGTGAATTCGATCTCAATTCTGCTCTGGAGGAGGAATGGTTCAAATGCCTTTAAAATTTTTAGTTCTTCGTCTTCAAAATCCAGAGAATGTTCAGGTTCAGAATCTTCAGGAGACGACATCATGATCAGAACCCTGAGAGGCGGTTCAAATGGTTTGAAGTCAGTTGCTTTGAAATAGCAAGGGTGTGTTCTGAAGAACTTAGGCCTTAATTGCGGGTTTAATTCAGGAAATAATATAGCTTCCCAGGGAAGGTTCAAGAGATCATTATTTGGGTGTGTAAGAAATACTGTTTCGTTTTGGGCTAAATATTCTCTTACCACTTCATAATTGATTTTCAAACAAATCAAGCTATGTAATTCTGGGTTCTTTGTATAGTCCTTGTAAGATACTTCAAAAGGATCAAATACCGGATCATTAAAATCAATGAAATCTTGTATGTGAAGTAAAGAGACAGCCATCAGTTATAAGAACAATTAGGTATTTAAGACAGGTTCAAAAAAAGGTTATTATTACTTGCATGGATTAAAATTACAAAATTTTTTTATCCAAATCGTAACAATATGCGCTTCTCGTCTGCTGATTATGGATGTTATCTTTTACATATACAGTTCCCCTGGTCAAAGTTCCATATTTCCGTATTTCTGCTGTGCAATTCTGTCCAAATCATCTTGTGAAAGGCATAGTCTCATCCAATACTTATAGAGAAGGATAACCGATCTTCGAAGTAAAAGATACACTTAAAATCTCAGAAAGGAGTGCATTATGAAATCTACCGTTAAGAAATTCTTTTTAATTATGACATTTTTTGCAGTTGTTGCAAACATGTATTCAGAAGAGGTTGAAATTCAGGCTCAGTATACCGAAAAACTATTGCTTATTGAAACAGACAGAATTATTGCATAAAATTAAAATAAGATTGTGTTTTTAACTAATATTAAGTCTACCCTATCATCACTTCAAATAAAAGACAATGATTTTCTTTTTAAAAAAATATTATAAGTTCTCCGTACTGATCATTTTCATAATACTCTTTTGGCTTGGTTCGCTATTTCTTGTTTATTTATTTACCATTAAAGATGACCAAGTTCAGGTATCTTCCTATAAGTCCCCAATAGAACATGACACTATAGTAAAAGCCTTTTGGATTTTAAAGAATTTCCAACTGTATATAAAACATATTACGGAAGATCACCGAGAATGCGTTCGTAACCATTCACCTCAACTCCAATGACAAAAGCTATTTTCTTTTTAAATGCAGTCCATCTTTTGATGCAGAAAGTGTGGCACCAAAATGGTTATTTGGAAGCATCTACTCATTTCCATACTACTCTGGTGGCAATTATAGCAGAAGCTTAGGCATTGAACTTTTCAAAGTGACCAGGGATACTGTCATATATTTAGGGAAGGTTTGTGGTTATAAAGATTTGGATAAAGACGGCAAGAAAGAGTTTTATATTTATGAAGTATCTGAGTTTGGCGAGGGACAGGCTGGAAATAAGTATATTTCTCTGCCAGTAATACTTCGAGGAGATTCACTTATTTATCCCTTTATCGACGGTGGATATTGAAATGTCATTTCTCCGGGCAATCAGGTTTATAAATATTCGGACTAAATTACAATGAAGCAGTATTAGCTGAGTTGCCGTTAAATACAGGGACATAAAGTAAAGTATTTTCTGGAAAGTAATCTAAGGTAGTATAAAAAACCCTGAAGAATTCACCTCAGGGTTTCCGGAACAGGGAATATTATTCTTTGATAAACTTTCCTGAAGTTATCATTTTCTCTTTTTGCAATATGCGATAAAAATACCAGCCCTTTTTCCAATCAGTCAGGTTAATTTGTAAAACCGATGATACACTATTGAATTGTTTTAAAGGCTTCCCTGCTGCATCAAAAATTTGGACAGTGAGATCCTTCCCGTCAAAAGTATCTATAAATAGATAATCCGTGCATGGAACTGGATAAAGACGTATTTCGGAACCATCGGAACCCCATTCAGGTGTTCGTATTTTGGTGGCTACTGAACCATTCTGGGTAATAACAATACTTTGGATCAAATCGCAAGGACCTGATATTGTTATTGTGGCGGTACGTATTATGGGACTGTTATTTTCGCTGTAAGAAATAGTCAAAACGCTATTATTTGGTTTTTATGGCAGTTATCCAGTCATAATTTTCATCTACAGACCAATCTACATTGGAAATGATGTCAAAAGTAATTGATCCAGAGGCTGCATTCACAGTTTTTGATGTAGGAGTTACGTTCAACATAGGTGTCACTCCGGACTGTGCTACAGTAACAACCTGGGAAGTAACACCAGTACCTGATATAGTTATATTAGCTGATCTCGTCTCGAACACTGGTATTTTGAGTATAGTTAACTGTTAGTGTTGTTGCGTTCGTCTTAGTTGCAGTCAGCCAATCTGAATTCTCACCTGGGGACCAGTCAATGTTTGAAGTAATTGTAAAAGTAGTCGTACCCGAAGCGAAATTTACTGACCTCGAAGAAGGGTTTACACTTAATGACGGTGTCACCCCTGACTGTGTTACAGTAACAACCTGGGAAGTAACACCAGTTCCTGATATAGTTATATTAGCTGATCTCGATTCAACACTGGTATTTTGAGTATAATTAACTGTTAGCGTCGTTGCGTTAGTCTTAGTTGCAGTCAGCCAACCTGAATTCTCACCCGGGGACCAGTCAATGTTTGAAGTAACCGTAAAAGTAGTCGTGCCCGAAGCGAAACTTACTGACCTCGAAGAAGGGCTTACACTTAATGACGGAGTCACCCCGGACTGTGCTACAGTAACAACCTGGGAAGTAACACCAGTTCCTGATATAGTTATATTTGCCGATCTCGATTCAACACTGGTATTTTGAGTATAATTAACTGTTAGCGTCGTTGCGTTCGTCTTAGTTGCAGTCAGCCAATCTGAATTCTCACCTGGGGACCAGTCAATGTTTGAAGCAACTGTAAAAGAAGTCGTGCCCGAAGTGGAATTTACTGACCTCGAAGAAGGGCTTACGCTTAATGAGGGAGTCACCCCGGACTGTGTTACAGTAACAACCTGGGATGAAACACCAGTACCTGATAGAGTTATGTTAGCCGTTCGTGTCGCAACACTGGTATTTTGAGTATAGGTAACTGTAAGTGTTGTTGCATTGGTCTTTGTGACAGTCAGCCAATCTGAATTCTCATCTGGTGACCAGTCAATGTTTGAAGCAACCGTAAAAGAAGTCGTACCCGAAGTGGAATTTACTGACCTCGAAGAAGGGCTTACGCTTAATGAGGGAGTCACTCCGGACTGTGTTACAGTAACAACCTGGGATGAAACACCAGTACCTGATAGAGTTATGTTAGTCGTTCGTGTCGCAACACTGGTATTTTGAGTATAGGTAACTGTAAGTGTTGTTGCATTGGTCTTTGTGACAGTCAGCCAATCTGAATTCTCAACTGGTGACCAGTCAGTATTGGATGTAACAGTGAATGTAGTTGTTCCTGAAACAGAATTAACTGTTCTTAATGAGGGCGCAACACTTAGGACAGGCTCTGGAAAATTAAATTCAAACCACGGGCTAGTAGTAAATATTTCCCAGCTTGACTGGTTCGCCGGATTAAATGAATAACTTACTCCATTCATAGAAATCACAATTGGGGTGCCCTCAACGCTATGTTTTGAATAACGAATTTTCAGGTATTGCTTACCGGCAGAAATTATATTATAAGTAGCATATCCTGCCAGTGGCAAATATGAAGGATTGCAACCAAATTGTATCAACATTAACTTACTTGGAGCCAGACTATTAGCCCTATATCCTGATGCCCCTGTTGTTTTGTTGACATAGCTGAAACAGGGAATAATCATCGCAGTTGCTTCATCCTTTGCGGGCGAAACATAAATGATGTCAAGATCTACATTCCCGTACTGAACACCATCAGTACTTATAGTGACGGTTCCCTGGCTATAACAATGAACATTCAGGAAAATTGTCACTAACCAGCTTATTACATGCAGTTTTTTCATTTTTTATCTCCTTTCTTTTTGATGAATTTCTAAATCAAAGCTCAGAAAATTAGACAAAATCTCATTGGACGGGGAGGCATGTATTTAAGAAAGATTTGGATAGAAATACAAAATGAATATCAATCAAATAATTCTGGTCTATCTTAATCCCAGGTTAAGTAAAAAGTTGAACAATTCATCATGTCTATTGACAAGTCTGCCAATCTGCAACTGTAAAAGCACTAAATAATCCTTATGATAGATTGATGCCATCACAGATTCCCTGTAAAAAGTAATACAAACAATTTAGATATCCTATCCAACCATTCATATTAAAATACAAATGGTTCTGATACAAATAAACGTATTTGCAGGTATGATTCTAACAAAGCTCAAAATGAAGAGGAGAGTAAAAAAAGGAAACTGGATTAAGAAAGAAGAAATCTTTAGGTCCGGAAATGAAGCTCAGGAAAGAGCAGGGGAACTACGAAATGCAAATTTCGAAAATGTTTTGATTCTCCTTAAAATTGAGGAGATTTATTGTGTCCAATATTTAATTAATAATCAGACATAAGTATGTTTCATATTGAATATTCAGTGTCGTATTTGAGCCATTATTACAAATCGAACGTTACTCCCAGCATTACGTGCGGCATGAATTTTGGCTGGTTGATAGCTTTGTCTGCGATTTTGTAGGTGAAAGGTATATCGTCATTCTGGTTGTCGTTTCGAACATTAACATTGTCATTATCGGGACTGTAGGATGTGTCGTGACCTGTTAAAGTGGACGGGAGATAGAAATCGAGTCCGTAGGCAAAGACAAGATTAAGGTTCTTGTACATCTTGAAATAGTGTTCAAATCCTGCTCCTACTCCCCATTGCCTGGATGTCACTTCAAAGTCTTCATTGCCGCCGACATATTTGAAATCGCCCAGGAAGGTGGAATACCTCGGACCAAAAACCAGGAAGGAATTACTGATATTGAATATTGTTCGCGATAACATGAAATCGAGCCTGTAATCAAACGACCTGCCCTTTTTTTCCGGTGTACCGTTTGTATTATTATTAACAAAAATACGACGGGCATCGAGTTCATTGCCCGGGTTAAGACGAGTATATCCAATTCCCAATCGCAATTCGAAAGGGAAACCTGTCCAGAAGTTATGAAGGGTTATGTTCGGCTGAAGTCCGAATCCCCTGTTGTATCCCGCAATTAATCCAGCACTGTATTTTGATGGAGCAGTGGCTTTGTCCTGGCCATATGAGATGGCACTAATCGTTAGTAGTAACAGAGCAGTAACTGCTAATAGTCCTTTCCTTTTCATACTTTAAATTTTTGTTATCCAATTATCAGATTCACAATCTTAATAACGTGCGATTTGTGGAATTGTTTTAAGGAGTGGTATTTTTTTGGAGGGGGTCTGGCATGTGGATGAAAAAAGGCGCAGGGGCGCAATGGCGCAATGGCAAAATGGCGCAGCGGCGTAATGGTTTAGGTTTTTTGCATGCCTGAAGAGTATGTTACTTTCTTTGTCTTGATACAAAGAAAGTAACCAAAGAACCGAGCCCGCAGGGCGAGCTCGCGAACACATTTAAAATATAATAAAAATTGGGAGCAAAAATCAAGGCTGCAGATAATTTTGGGGCTCCTGTTTTTCAGCTTGCCCACGTTTATTTGTTCATTTTTTGCTCGTCCAAAAAATGAACCAAAAAAGGACGCCGGAAAAGACAACCTCAACCTCCTTCCCTGCAAGCTGGCTCCTTCGCTAAAATTGCCCACCGGGCAATTTCTTTACGCTCGGCCCTGCCCGCTACACAAATCCTGCGCGCTACCGGCTGGCCAAAATTTGGCTTCGCCGAGCTCGCGGAAGATCATTAAGGTTTTAATACTTACTTTTCGGCCGCTCGGTTCGCGCCATTTCCGGGTTGCCTACCCGCCTAAAGTATTGGATCCAGTGTAAATCTGAATCCCCCCTGCCTCGCTTTGCGAGGCATCCCCCCAAAGGGGGGATAAATATCGCAGTTTAATAACTATGAGCTTATTTGATAATAAAAAGTTAATTAATGAACGAATTAGCCCCCTTTTAGGGGGGTTGGGGGTGAGTTCATGAGCGTTGGTGGTAGAAAAAATGGTTCAGTGGTATAATGACGCAGGGGCATTATGAAATTTTGGCCGTTGTGCCTTTGTGCCACTGTGCCTTTGCGCCTAAAAATATATATATTTGCTTATTAATAACTTAAAAGAACAGCTTTGAAAAACCATCTTCCGATATTATTCCCTTTTCAGCTTTATTCTATTTCTGAATACAAATCTTTTCAGTCAGGTGGTGCCGCAGCCTGTTGAGAATAAGGGTATTTATGATTTTCTTGATGAGCTGGCAAACAAACAGATTATCGAGATCAACTCGGCGATAAAACCGTATTCACGATTATTCATAGCACTGTGCCTTGAAGAGGCAGAGGGGAAAAGGGAAGAGCTAAACAAAAGACAGCAGAAAGAATTAGATTTTTATTTGTTGGATTTTGGGAAGGAAGTACAAGGACACTCGACGCTAGACGCTAGACGCTCGGGAACGAACGCTCAGTGGCTTAAGGGCGAAAAGGATGTCAGACGGTTTGATATGTTTTATTATAAAGATTCTATTTTCTCCTTGACTGTAAATCCTATTATTGGAGGGGAGGTTTTCTCCAATTCATCAGGAAAAGCTACATATTATCGTAACGGGGCTGAGGCAAGAGGATATATAAAGCACTGGGGATTTTATGCTTCGCTGCGTGATAACCATGAGAAGCCGCTTCTGGGGAAACCGGAATATCTTACTCAGAGAATAGACGGCCATATTAAGAACAGCAACGACTGGAGCGAGATGCGGGGTGGTGTAACATTCTCATGGAAATGGGGCGATGCCGGACTCGTGAAAGATAACCTGCAATGGGGAAACAACTATAACGGGGCAAATATCTTCGGGGGAAATAACCCGACTTTTGTGCAGCTGAAATTACATTTAACACCCGTTAAATGGTTTGAGTTCAACTATTTCCACGGATGGATGAACTCGATGGTTGTCGACAGCGCCAGATCTTACTGGGTCACGAACAGCTATGGCACCAGATACCGTGAGGTTTATCACAAGAAGAACATTGCAGCCAACATGTTCACATTCATCCCTTTTAAAAATCTTTATTTATCAGCAGGAAACAGTATTGTTTACAGCGACGAGAATGCTAATCCGGCTTACCTCATTCCACTCTTCTTTTATAAATCGGTTGATCACTCTCTCAGCTCCGGAATTGACAATATGAACTCACAGATGTTTTTCGATATAAGCTCAAGACAGATAAAGAATGTTCATCTGTATGCTACATGGTTTATCGATGAACTTTCGGTGAGCAGGTTTACAAAAAAGGACCAGTGGAACTTTTTCAGCTATAAAGCCGGATTCAGGTTAACGGATCTTCCTTTTTCAAACCTGTCCTTTACTACAGAGTTCACCTATACATATCCGCTGACATATCAGCATTATGTTCCGACACTTACATTCGAAAATGCGGGATATAACCTGGGTTATTACCTGAGGGATAACTCCAGGGAATGGTATATTGCATTTGATTACCATCCGTTGCGGACATTAGATATAAACCTTTCGTATATTGATGCCATAAGAGGACCGGATTATACTGCACTCGGAACGAACCGGCTTGGCAACCCGCCACTGGCTTCAGTGGAGTGGCATAATACTTCCTATGGAATCAAAGCTTCGTACCAGGTGATTAATGATCTTTATACCTGGCTGGCGTTTACTTATAGTTATATAAGGGGGAATGAAGAATGGTCTCCCGGGTATTTCTATGGTAAGATGAATACTCTCAATATGGGTGTTACATTCGGGTTTTAGAAATACTTCTTGTTCATTTTTTGCTCGCCCAAAGAAATGTTACTTTCTTTGTCTTGAAATCTTTCTTGTTCATTTTTTGCTTGCCCAAAAAATGAACCAAAAAAGAGCGCCGGAAATGACAAATTTGTTATCTGATCAAAATGGTTTTAGATCCCAAAATTCTCTGAGGCCGTTTGAAATCCAAAAACTAGATAAATACTTCGAAGTAGCCCCCTCCAGGCCTTGCTTCGCCGTAGCGGCTACGCGAAGGCGAAGGAAGGGAACCTAAAATTCTGATCTCCTTTACGCCATTGTGCCTATACGCCGTTGCGCCTTTTATCTATCCCTGTTTACAATTTTTGAGTCATTTCTGAACATATTTATTAAATTTGTATTTACTTCGATGCGAGGATTGAGAGGAAAAGTCAAATTCTAATGGAAAAACGCAGGTTCAGAGTGATCACGTTATTGGCAGATATTGTATTTCTGACAGTATCTTTTCTTGTCATGATATGGACAAAACCTGCCAGCCTTAAATCATACCTTCCTTCCCATACTCCGTTCTTTATATTGCTGGCTTTAATATGGATAGTCGTTTCGCTGGTCAACGGGAAGATGCACAGGCACAAAGTCATCAATTTCACAACACTCTTTACAAGGGTACTGACAAGCAACATAATTGCAATCTCCCTGACTGCACTCATAATGTACAGTACCCGTGAATATACCTTTTCAAGGACCATCGTACTGGGGACTGCCGTGCTGACTACATTTCTTGAACTGCTGTTCGGATCGATGTATATGGCATATAAAAAAGCTGTTATCTGTGTTTCACCAGCCCCTCAAGCTCTCTTTATCCTTCTCTCCAATTCTCTCACCCTTTTCCTCCATTCCCTAATCTTTGATTCTCATCTTCCAACTCTTAAATCATAGAAATATATTATCCTATGCTTTTTTAACAATCGCCAAAAATTTTGCGGATTGATTTTTTACACCCCTTGATACTTTAGCCTCTGATAATTGCATTCTATGCGCAAATTCTGACTGACTGCTGTATTTGTCGATTATTGCCATTACCTTAGAATATTTCAGGGTCAACTATCATTTCATTTTATTTCCTTTCTTGCATCTATTTGCATATATTTTTTATATTTTTACAATTATATTTAATTATTTATTTAATTGTGTTCATTTATAAATTTACAGATTATTAATGTTAATATCAAATATTTCGACTTATTCTATTAAAAAGACGGCACAGCTTCTTAAAGTCAGTCCTTCTTATGTTTCTTATTTAATAGCTCAAGGGGAATTGGATTTCTTTCTCCTCCGGGGAAAAAACATAAACGGGTCCCTCATCAAGCTATAGCCGAATTTATAGAAAAACATACTTTCAATAATAAAAGAGAGGAAGATCTTGAAACAGTCTATTGATACAAAAAAGAACGATAATACTAAACTTACTCCAATACATATCCGCAGCGATATCCATAGAAAACTCAAGATATATTGTGTTACCAAAAGAACAACCATCGCTGATTTCGCCACCAAAGTTATTTCCGATTCTATTAAAGATTTTAAGGTTTTATAATGGATTATTTTATCTATTCGCTCATGCATGCTGTAAGCTTCATTTTAGGTTTTCTTCTTGCGCGTATTGTTTATATAAACATGTTCAATAAAAAATCCGCAGCTTATGGAAAGGTTATTTCATCTTTAAAACGAAAATACCTATTCCAGAGTAAAAGAAACTATTTACTTGAAGAAAAGCTGAATAAACTGCAGCCCAAACTATTTACAATTAAATATATTTCCAACAAAATAACACTATCAAAAAATTGAAAAATAGTTTGAACTTTTACCCTCACTATGTTAACAGCCATAATCATTGGAAGTTCAAGCTGCTTCGCTCCCTATTAGGATGGGAAGCTGAAGGTAAGTTCTGGGCTCTGAATAATATTATTGCCGAAAGTGAGGATTGTATTCTTAAAATATCAAAGAAAAATATCCGTGCTTCTGTTATGAGTGACCTCTCCCTTTCCGCTGAACAGTTTGAAAGGTTTATCCATATTCTCTCTTTTGAATGCGAACTTATTATAAATCTTGATGGAGCCATTACTACGGAAATTGTCCGCGACTCTCTCAAGCTGGTACTTAAGGAGCGGGAAGAAGCACGCAAACGCAAACAGAAAGTTGATTCCGATCCCAATAAAAAGATGGCTAAAATATTTAGCTTTTAATAAAAATGGATTAGGTTGATGCTTTTAAGGATAATTACGGGAATTAAATTTATGGCCACTAAAAAAATCAAACAGCCAAAAGATTTACCGTCGCAAATAAGCAATGAATTCCGGCGGCTTAATGACCTTGGCTTCAAAGTCTTTAGCTTTAATAATCTGAATTCAATCTCATTCGGATTAAAATATTTTGTCCATTATATAATTGTATCCAAAACATACCTGGTCTTTATCGAAATTAAAAACAAAAATGACCCGGTATCCTTTGATCAGAAAGAGTTCCAGCTCTTTATTTCTCATTTAACTTCTTTTAATAAATCATTGCACTATTACGTTGTCAGAAGTCTTAATGACTGTAGAAAACTAATAGAGCTTCTGATTAAAAGAAAATTATAAATATTTTTCAAATTACTTGAAAAATTAATTAACAGTATAATAATTTTAATTACTTAATCTGTCTAAATTATTATACTGATAGAAAAAAATTATAAACTATTTTGACAGCAAAAAATTATTTTTTATTTTGAAAATGAAAATTATTTTTATAAATGTTAAATCATACGCCAATAGGAGGGGCGCAATATATGTATGATAATATGAGCGAAGCTTATCCGGATCCGATTCATCCACAACTTTTTCCATATTACCAGAATATGAAAGAAGCAGTCGGACTGCTTGCGGATGCCCCGGATTCTAATAAGCTATATTATACTGATATGGTTAAAAGATCTTTATCTGATCTTAGAATTGCTGAGAATGTATTGACTGATGTGGGGTTGCGTAAAAAAAATTTATTCTTTATACTTTGCCGGTTGCTGCACGTCTGTAAAAAATTCCGATAAAAATGATTTATTTGAAATTAGACAATGCTAACTATGCAAAATTAAATAGTTATTAAAATTTTTTTACAAAAAAGTTAAAAACAAAGGAACAAAAACAAGGTCATTAATAAAATGAGGGTACAAATTAAACTATTTTCTTGATGACCTTGCAGTTTAAATTCAAATTAAAAGTTAAAAAATGTCAAACAAATCACCGACACAAATTGCATCCGGAAAATCCCGAAGGATGCCCAAACTATCACCTGTACAGGCAATAAAAGAACATTGCTTCGATTGCTCCGGCAGGTTAATGAAAGAAGTTAAAAATTGTATTATCCCCGACTGTCCTTTATACCCCTATAGACTGGGAACAAACCCCAACAGACAAAAATAAATTTCCTAAAGATTCAATCTCTTACTCTCCATGATAAGTAAAATTAAATTTATTAGTTGGTATTTTAAAAGGTAGAATTAGAATAACTTCACTGAAGAAACCAGAAATGTTTCATTGTGAGAAAAACGCCTCTCAACCCCCCATTTTTAAAGATAAAATTTTTTAGGCATATATAACTATGCCTCACCCCGAGTTTTGTTTAAAAACCGGTAGTTGAGAGGCTGTTTTTAAACAAAAAACGGAAAGTAGAACACTCTTACAACTCCTAAAATCCTAAAAATTTGAATCTGACTAATCCTGAGCTCAAAACAAATCGGAAAAAACCGAAATATTACCCCCAGCGTATCCTGTGCAAAATAGTAAAACAAAAATAATTTACCCGGATAAATTTTTATAAATACACCTTCCAAAATTCCACGGCTCAATCATTTCATATATTTAATAACATTTTTTCTCGCTTCATGGCCTCAACGCTATGCTCTTTACGAAAAAGTTATCCACATTTTATGAAAGTTATCCACATTTTAAAAAAAGTTATCCACATTTAAAAATTCCGATTTCCATATTTCTGTTCTATTATGAAACACTTTTGAACTAAATAGCCATTTTTTTCAATTTCAAAAATTCCCAAAATTAAGAAAATTGTATACTATACTATACAAAATTCGGAAAAACTTCCGAGTTCGGCCGAACTTTTCAAAAGTTCGCCCGAACTTTCCCGAAGTTCGCCCGAACTTTTCACATAGAGAGAGAGAGAGAGAGAAAGAGAAAGGGAAAGTAAAAAAAATGTGGATAACTT
>CAVZVF010000031.1:0-32726 GCA_963778605.1 uncultured Bacteroidales bacterium | reverse complement strand
CAAACACGAAAAATTTGTTACATTGCAGTTTTATGATAATGGCCGGGGATTTGACACGTCAACTTTGAGTCAAGAAGATATAGAGGGAATGGGACTGTCAAACATTGAAACACGTGTAAAAACCGTTGAAGGAGTTTTTATACTTAAGAGTACCCCGGAAAAGGAACCAGCGCATTAATCAAAATGATTGAATGACCGGCAAATACGGAATTTTTTACTTCATGGAAAAAATAAGAATAATTATTGCAGACGATCATCAGCTTTTTCGGAATGGCCTGAAAGTACTGCTTAATGCTTTCCCTGAATTTGAGGTATCAGGGGAAGCTTCAAACGGGGAGGAGTTCCTCCGGATCCTGAATGAGAGCAAAGCTGATATGGCTCTTATGGACATAAATATGCCTGAGATGGATGGCATTGAGGCAACAAGAAAAGGGCTTAAATTATGCCCTGAAATCGGCATAATAGCTCTTTCAATGTACGGCGAGGAGGAATACTATTATAAAATGGTAGATGCAGGAGCCAAAGGATTTCTGCTTAAAGATTCAGATATATCAGAAGTGAAAGAGGCTATCCTTACGGTTTTAAAGGGTGGCAGCTATCTTTCCCAGGAGCTCTTGCACAATGTGATCCAGAAAATAAAACACCGGGAAAATGAAAGCAAGACGGCTAATCTGTCAAAAAGAGTAAAAGGAGATATTTTCTAAAAGATGTGAAGGACTTTCAAACCATGAAATTGCTGAAACCCTTTTTATCAGTAAAAGAACCGTTGATAAACACAGGGCAAACCTGCTTGGAAAAACCAACTCCAAAAATACTGCAAGCCTTATACTCTTCGCCATAAGAAATAAACTGATAGAAATATAAAAGTTTGAAGTACTTGTAGTTTGGATTATTTAGAGTTGAGAAAGCTGAATCTGGATATATAAAAACATCATTCACTCTAAGTATTTAGTATAATAGTGATTTTACTTCAATTTATCTTCTAAAATATGTCTGAATCACATAAGCTGGGACAAAAAGGTGAAGATCTTGCAGCAGAATATCTGAAAAAAGCAAGCTTTAAAATCCTTTTCAGGAACTGGAAATGGGGGAAACATGAAATTGACATCATTGCTGAAAATAAAGATTTCATAATATTTACAGAGGTTAAGACGCGGAAAGAGGATTATCAGATGCATCCTGTTACGGCTGTAACCAGAGAAAAACAGAAATCAATAATACTGGCTGCCGAGGGCTACATCAGGAAGTTTAATATTGACAAGGAGAGCCGGTTTGACATTATAACGGTCATAAAAAAAAGTGAAGATTTTGAGATTGATCATATTGAAACTGCTTTCTATCCGACATTGAGATAATAAAAAATATGAATATTGAATCATTAAGAGAATATTGCATTTCAAAAAAAGGCACGACCGAGAGCTTCCCTTTCGGAGTGGATACACTTGTTTTTAAAGTCAGGGGTAAGATATTTGCCCTGGTTAATCTCTATGGCGATCTCAGCATTAACTTAAAATGTGATCCCGCAATTGCCATCGAAATAAGGGAAAGATACACTTCCGTAACACCGGGTTACCATATGAATAAAAAACACTGGAACACCGTCCTTCTTGACGGGACAGTTCCTGATAAAGAGGTGTTTTCGTGGATTGATCATTCTTATGACCTGATTAAAAATAAACATTAAATCTCATTTAAAGCAGGTTAAAAGGTCATTCCCAACCTGAATGATAACGATTTCTGAGTAACCAGATTCGATGGCTGATCTCCATTATCCCTGGTAATATCAAATATGCTATTGTCATATCCAATACCAATAATCAGGCTGTTATTTCCTGCGAGAGGATATTCCATACCCGCCATTATATGAAATGAAAGGTTGAATATGTTCATTTCCGGCGAAGCATTACCTCCTCTTATGTTGAGCGATGGTATGTCTGCCCTGCTTCCGAGTACGATTTCCGGTGCGAATCCGAGATCTGTAAAAAATCTCCCGTAACCGACCAGGTTAGATTGGAGCTCTAAGCCAAGAGGTATGGTGAGATAGGTGATCCTATAAGTAGGGTCTGCTGATTAACAATCACCTATTTGATAGTGTGATAATTATAACGATATTTGGGATAATAAGTGCAAAGATATATGGAAAAAGTAAAAAGAAAGCATGCACCTGCACCCACTTACATCAGTCCAAATCAACTAACTCTTAATGCTTTTAAGAGCCCGTTTGAGAGGGAACTTAACCCAAAAAACAGATGGGTCATTTTGGCCGGGCTGATTCCATGGGATGAAATTTGTTCACTTTACCTGAAAAATGTTAATGTGAGCAATACTGGTCGCCCACCTTTAAATCCCAGAATTGTTATAGGTTCTCTGATTATTAAACACATGTGTAATCTTGATGATAGAGAGACTGTGGATCAAATGACTGAAAACATTTATATGCAGTATTTTCTGGGCTATTCAAGCTTCACCAATGAACCACCTTTTGATGCATCGTTGTTTGTTGATTTCCGTAAGCGACTCGGAATAGATAGCATAAATTCTATCAACGAAAAGATAGCTGAACTAAAGGCTAATCTTAGTTCTCAGAGTTCAGCATCTGAAAAAAACGATAAGGAATCAACAGATCCTAACAATTTCCATGGTCCATCTGAAGCTCAAAACAAAGGCAAAATCATCTTCGATGCGACTGCCTGTCCGCAAGACATTGCCTATCCGACTGACTTGGATCTGCTATCCGATGCAAGGGAGAAGTCAGAGCAGCTAATAGATAAACTCTACCGTCCGGCACTGCATGAACAAAAACCGAGGACTTATCGAAAGGTTGCACGTAAACGTTATTTGCAAACAGCTCAGAAAAAAAACAAGACACATAAAGAAATACGAAAAGCAACAGGCAGTCAGTTGAGATTTTTGAAACGCAATTTGAACTCAATCAATAGATTGCTTGATTCCTATAAAACTATCCCACTCAAACCCAAAAACTACAAATACCTTTTGGTGATAAACACATTGTATGATCAACAGAAGGAGATGTATAACAGCAAAGTCCACCGCATTGAAGATAGGATTGTCAGTATCCATCAGCCTCATGTTCGGCCAATCGTTCGAGGGAAGAGTCAGGCAAAAGTAGAGTTTGGTGCAAAGATACATGTCTCTTTGATTGACGGCATTTCTTTTCTTGATGAGCTTAGCTGGGATGCCTTTAATGAAGGAAGCCATATGATGGATTATATCGAAAAATATCGTATCCGGTTCGGATTTTATCCAAAAGAAGTGTTAGCCGATCAAATCTATTGCAATCGTCCCAACCGCGCAGCATTAAAAGAGAAAGGAATTATGCTTCTGGCCAAGCCCCTTGGAAGGCCATCGGCAGTGCAGAAACACGTAAGTCCGGGAGAGCGTAATCCAATAGAAGGCAAGTTTGGACAGGCTAAAACAGCATACGGGTTAAATCGTGTCAAAGCAAGGCTTAGAGGAACAAGCGAATCGTGGATTGCCAGCATCATTTTGGTGCTGAACCTGGTCAAATTGGCCGGGGCGGCACTCCCGTCTCTATTCTTTAAAATACTTGTGAGCTTAATGCCAGGGATAAAAAAATTATTATCTCATCTTGTAGAGGAAAATCGCAAGCAATTAATAAGTATCAAAGAAATGTTAATCTCTAATCAAGTTGAAATTAAATACATGATCTGAGTTTAACAGCAGACCCTAAGTAATTGCTTCTCCGGCCCCGACGGTAAAAATTGAGCTGCTGTAATTTTTCAGCTCGAAACGGGTGGCCTCCCTGTTTATAAGTCTTCCACCGGCTTTAATAATATTTAGCCCTGAATAAAAGGAATAGTTGGGACTAAAAAAACTGTTATGGGAAATCCCGAAATTAAATCCGGGGACGACACCGTCGTTGCGGGAATCATAACTGTCAGTTGAATACCAGCTGATCAGAGGATCGAAATGTATGCTGAAGCTTATAAAAGGCTGAACGCCCCCCATTTGGTTATATTGGTTATATCCTTGCCTGTAATTTTGCGGGGGAGGATTCGGAACAATTACTGCCCGGTAAGGTGGCATCTGCATTCTGGGAGGATAACGATAACCTGACTGAGCATTTGTATTCTGGCATATCTGGACCAGAGAAAATGCGATTATCGCTATACCCGTTCTTGCTGCGTGTTTATAGTTGAGTTTCATTATTTAAAAGAACTTGTCAAATTTTTATTTAAACCCGGTAATACTATTAAAATTATCCTGAAGTGACAGTTGCAAATATTATACCAAGTTTTAATTTTGATGATTGCTTCACTGCTTCAAACGCCTGATCGTTGATCTTACTTCAGAAAAGTTATCAGAAATCACTTTATAATCATTTTTCTTTTTTTAGTTTAGAGGGTTCATTTTTCTTTATAATTTTGAAAAAGTGCCTTCCTGATTTTAGAATTAGTATTTTCAATATGAAAACCACATGATCTATACCACTCACAACCGGGCTTGCAGGCTCAGCAAAGCTAAACAAGTATGAAAAAACAATTTCTCATTACTCTTTTACTGGTAACCTGTATCCTGCCAATTTTTGCGCAAAAGCAAAATGCACCCGCGATTCAGATTACTGAGGAAGGTTATAAATTTACTCCTGTTATAGACCTGAAGGCAACTTCCGTCAAGGACCAGGCGGCAACCGGTACCTGCTGGTGCTTCGCAACTACCTCTTTTATTGAGTCGGAACTGCTTCGCATGGGGAAGGGAGAATTTGATCTTTCGGAAATGTTTATTGTACGGCAAAATTATATCGACAAACTTCAGGATAACTACACGCGACAGGGTAAGGGAAATATTGGCTCCGGAAGTCTTGCACACGACTGGATGAGAGTCTATACAGAATCCGGAATTACGCCTGAAGAAGTATACAGGGGACTGAATTACGGCTCACCAACACATAATCACAACGAATTGCAGGCTTTTGTGGATGCCGTTGCACCTGTGCCGGTACAACGGAAGAATGAGAGTGAACAATATCATAAAATTGTTGATGCAGTGCTCGATACCTATCTTGGAAAGGTACCTGAAACGTTCACATTTAAAAGTGTAAAATATACACCTAAATCTTTTGCTTCAAGCCTGGGTATTAATCCCAATGATTATGTTGAAATAACTTCATTCACGAATTTCCCTTTCTATACACGCGGTATTCTTGAAGTACCCGATAACTGGACAATGGCCCGGTTCTACAATGTTCCCCTTGATGAGCTGATTGAAATAATGGATTATTCTTTCAACAATGGCTATACTGTAAATTGGGACGGGGATGTAAGTGAAACCGGATTTTCCCAGGCAAAAGGGATTGCAGTAATTCCTGATGATAAACGAGACTCGGGCAATGACGGGGTAAGATCCGGAAAAACCTCATCCTCCGCCCGAAATGGAAATGTACAGGCAGTGAACGGGCCCGGTCCGGAAGTTAATGTCACTCAGGAGCTGCGCCAGACAGGCTATGAGAATTTTACAACCACCGATGATCACCTGATGCATATGACAGGTATTGTAAAAGACCAGAACGGGACAAAATATTACAAGACAAAAAACTCATGGGGGACAGATAAAAATCCTTTCGGAGGATACGTCAATATATCGGAAAGTTACGTCAGGGCAAAAACCATTTTCATTATGGTAAATAAAAATGCAATTCCTCCGGCTATAAAATCAAAACTGGGATTGTAATATCCACAATGGAAATGTGAAAAGCTGTTTAGTAAAAATAGTTTCTTTCACAGACCTCTTTCGTTACACAGAGGAAAGCCGAAGAAATCACGGAGAACCACAGAGAAGATTAAAACCCGGCTTTTCTATCCTCTTTCAGGTTTTGTGAAAATTCAGTGAACCTCTTTATAAACTTAGTGAACCTCTGTGTAAACTCAGTGAGCCTCTGTGTAAGTTTTTAATCATTCTATCAACAGATTGCAACCTCTGATATCGCTGTTGTCGAACCTTCCCAAAACTTCGAATCCCCCATCCCCGTGAAGCTTCCCAAGGTCGCCGGTGGCTATAAATGAACAGGAATAGATATTTGCCAGGTCAATAATATTTATCCCTCCGGTTTTATCCGGTTCTGTTATCAGCGATAACGGATCCTGGGGATCTCTTATCAGCACTTTCATCCATGGCGGACAATAGAATACTCCGTCACCTTTTGAATAAGCCTGACTGAGAAGTTCGGTCATCCCATATTCTGAATGAATGGCTGGCACATTCAGCTTTTTTCTTAAAAAAGTATGCAGCTCTTCCCTTGTTACCTCTTTTCTCCTGCCTTTCATACCTCCTGTCTCCATAATAATTGCACCGGAGATGTCGGGATGGTATTTTTCAGCCAGATCAAAAAGAGCATAACTTACTCCCATTAACAAAGCTTTCTGATTATTCCTTAATGCCTTCTCAATCAGCCTGATGAGTTCCTCTACATTATCTTTGAAGAATCCGCTCTCAGGGTTTGTACTTCGTTTTATCAGATCATTCATCATGTAAATCAGGGAAGAGTTTTTACGTTCCATATATGACGGTAATAAAGCTCCTATCAGGTAATCATCCGGCTCACCGTAAAATATACCTGAATCCTTTCAGGAAACTCTCTTCATATAATTTCAGATCATGTACAAAATGCCTGCTGACAATTGACCCGGTTGTCCTGCTGCTTTCAAAGACTTCCTCAGCGGACAGGTTCTCTGTGATAATTTTATGGTTTCTGAAAAACTCTACCGGAAGGAATGGAATATCCGAAATGGTTTTAACACTTCTCCGGGTTTTTCGAAGTTGTTTGATAAACTCGTGATATACCTGGTTTTTTTCAGCCTGATAATTAAAAACTTCCAGTGACGTCTCCAAAAATCCGGTCTCGTCCTTCACCCGGAAAATTGTATCACGCAAACCTGATTTCATGATCAGGGAAAGGTAAGTGACCCATCCGGCTGATAGACCCACTCAAAAGTACATTCTGCAAAATCACGTGAAACACCGCTCTGTAAAATTGTACTTATGATCCTGAATTTCGAATAGTTCTCGGTTCCGGACCTGTATATCCATACCTGGTCTGGCTTTATTGAGTAAGCCCACGCAGTCCATTCTGCCAATGGAGGAACAGGAAGTGAAGTCAGGTTCTTAAATGCCTGCTGAGACGATGATGCATCCGCAAACTCTCCGACTTTATAAAATGAGTTTTTTAAATTAGTTGCCTGGAGTATTAAATTTTCAAGTGTCCCGCCATTTTCAATTGTTATGTCAGGAGGGGGATTCCCTGCAGTTGATACTTTTTTAGCCAGTACAAACGAGAAACCGAAAGCATAATAACCTGTTTCAGCATCACCATAAAGATTATTGTCAATGGTGGCATTACCTGATAACGGTGTTGTTTTGTCTTTTTTGCATCCCGTCAGGGAAACCGTGATTAAAACCAATATTAAAATGATTTTTTTCATATCAACTACAAAGATAATCCAAATTAAAAAGAGGTTGTATCAAAAGCCTAAAATTACGGTAATGCTTTCTCTGTGTCGCTCTGTGCCTTCTCTGTGGCCTAGGCTCTGTGTAACAAATAATTAAGAACTTACACAGAGATCACAGAGTTTCCACAGAGTTCCACAGAGGACTTTTGAGACAGCCTCTTCAATATAATTTTAGGTATATCTCCCTTTCTCCCCCACTCAGGGTCTTTCCTTCTTTCTTCTATTCTCCCCGGATCGCGGTAATCCCCGGAAGTTTCTTGCCTTCCATATACTCAAGCATGGCGCCACCACCTGTGGATACGTAACTTACTTTATCAGCAAGTCCGTTCTTATTGATTGCAGCAACAGAGTCTCCTCCTCCTATAAGACTATATGCTCCTTTTGATGTAGCAGCCGCAATAGCTTTAGCGACAGCTGTTGTACCCTTTGAAAATTTTTCCATTTCAAATACACCCATCGGACCGTTCCAGAGGATAGTTTTAGAATTTTCAATAACTGCGGAAAATTCTTTGATCGATTTTTCAGCTATATCCAGACCCATCCATCCATCTTCTACTGATTTAATATCTGTTACTTCTGTATTGGCTTCATTATCAAACTTATCAGCGTTAAGACTGTCAACCGGAAGATAAAGTTTTACCTTTTTCTCTTTGGCTTTCTCTATAAGTCTGAGAGCCAGGTCGAGCTTATCCTCTTCACAAAGAGACTTCCCGATCTTCCCACCCATAGCTTTAACAAAGGTATAGGTCATGCCTCCCCCTATTATAATGTTGTCGACCCGGTTAAGCAGATTTTCAATCAGCATAATCTTATCAGACACCTTTGCTCCACCCATAATTGCAGTAAATGGTCGTTGCGGATCCTTAAGAACTTTATCCATTGCAGCAAGTTCACTGTTAATCAGGTAACCGAACATCCTCTTGTCGACAGGGAAATTATCAGCTATAACTGCGGTAGTTGCATGGGCACGATGGGCAGTGCCGAATGCATCATTGACATATACTTCAGCATAGCCTGCCAGTTTTTTCGCCATTTCTTTTTGTTTAACCTTCATCGCAGCCTTTGCTTCCTTCTTCTCTTCTTCAGTTACATTTTCCGGTAAAATGGGTTTTCCTTCCTCTTCAGGATAAAAACGGACGTTCTCGAGAAGCAGTACCTCTCCCGGTTTCAGCGCTGCCGACATTTTCACTGCAGATTCTCCCAGGCAATCATCTGCAAATAGCACTTTTCTGCCCAATAGTTTCTCCAGAACAGGAAGAACGGGTTTGAGGGAATACTTTTCCATACGACCCTCAGGTCTGCCCAGGTGAGACATAAGGATCAGGCATCCTCCGTCGTTAAGAATTTTATTAATTGTTAGTAATGCTCCCCTTATGCGGGTATCATCTGTTACTGTAAAGGTTTTTTTGTCGAGAGGTACATTGAAGTCAACCCTGACGATAGCCTTTTTACCTTTAAAATTAAAGTCCTGAATCATTTTCATAGATCATATATTTAAAATTATCTGAAGAATTTTTCTAATACAAACCTACATTATTTTTGGAAATAATCGTTTGTATTTGAGCTTCAAAATATTCACACCGGTGCAACTCATGGTAATAAAAAAGGCTCCTCACGGAGCCCCTTCATTGTTCATCATACAAACTCAACAATTATTTTTTATCATAAACCATGGTTGAAGTAACTTCACCATTCTGCCCCTGCCTTGTAGATTTGATTGAAAGAGTTTTTGCATCAATCAGACTCCAGACTGCAGTTGAGGTCCTTTCTGTCCCGTTGTAGTTTGACTTGGTAACGACTGTAAGTGACTTCCCGTCACCTGACCATTTTGCCGTAGATTTGCTTTCAAAATTCCCCATTGTGTTTGTACTCTCTTTTCCGTCAAGAGTATATTTGGTGACTCTGGCCGTACCATCCTGACCGGTTCGTGTTTGAGTCAGAAGATTGGCTTCCTGTGCTACAGTGAAATTGCCGCCACCCATTCTCTGGCCCCCGCCACCTTGTGGCATAGTACTTTTCTCTGCATTCATTGCCCATGTGCCGGCGAAGTTAGCCTTGCCTGCCTGGGCGTTTGTCATCACCGGCGTAATGAAAGCCAGCATGATTGTAAGTGATAAAACTTTCATTAGCAATGAACTTTTTTCAATCATTTTTTTCATACCTCTAATTATTAGTGAGTTTATTTTGTATTAGACAACTAATCAGGGTAAAATATTCCGGTAATTAATTAAATATTTTATGACAATCGGTAATCATGCATAAGACCTCTTTGATTTTGACTTCGTCGAGCTCCGCTTCGCTCCGGTTCTTCGTTAGCCCCTTACCCTAAAGGGTGCGAAGAACCGGGTCCCGCAGGGCGAGCCCGGCGCAGCCAAAATCAATTACTCCCTCCTCGCCTTCGCGTAGCCGCTACGGCGGAGCAAGGTTAGGGTCGGGGCAAATAATTGATTTTCAAACATCAAAATATTTATATGTATGATTCCCGATAGTCATTAAATATTTTATATGTCTTAATGATTTCTGGCATAGTTGATTATTACCCGGGCAAAGTATCTCTGTATCGTCAGGCTCAATTTCCTGAGGATCGTGACCTTTTGGGCGACCCGGCCCGGGTTCAGGAGTAGTGACAGATCCTGGATTTATCAGGAAATTAGTTATTGTTCAGCGATAATTTTAAATCAGAAAATAATTTTTTATCTCATGTTTAGTTGGTGTAAATTTGATATGCTATTTCTCAGCAAATTAAAACTTACTGCCATGAAAAATTTATTTTTTGTATTGACTTTTCATACGGTGTTGATCCTTTCAACTCTGGCTCAAACCGTATCAGACTACAGTTATAAACTTGATAACGGCATCACAATAAAGGCTGAACGTTGCTGGAATCACGTTTGGGTGCAGGAGAGTTATGAATCAATAACCGCGGCTGACAAGACTCCTTTAGTAGTAAATATCAGGTCACTTGGAGATCTGATTTCAGTCTCTTCCTATAAGCTTCAAAAAGCAGGAAAAGAGGTCAAAGTGCAAGGATCCGCAACTGGCACATACGACCTGAAGCTAACCTTCAAACTATCAGGCTCCCCGGGCACTCTTAGTTTCATGATCGATAACATTAACCTGAAACCTAAAACCAAAACAACAGTATCAGTGACATTGTATGATTACCAGATCAAGGTTGACGGATTCCCTGCCTCTGTTAACGGATTGTCAGGGTTTGAGACACAGATCATCAGGTGCAAGGGTTATACAATACAAGACATTTACCAGGGGATTCCCTCGTTTTATCAAACGGGTAATCACGAGAAACCAATTCCTCCGGCCGAATTAATCAGTAAAACCTCAGGCAGGATTAAACCCGGAACATATGATTTACTTATCTCAATCGGAATTTCAGATCAAACCCAAAAATTATGGCTGGTGAATTTCGTTATGAAACCAAATATCAATTATAAGATTTCAACCAATCTTAATGCCGGGGGAATTATCTATGCAGGTGGAAACAAGGATGTTAACTCTATGTCTTTATATCCTGCAGGTACCGGGTCAAAACAGACAGGCAATCCTGCCCCGGTTAAAACAGTCGAAATAATAACATACAAATCTGTTGCAATCGCAAATTGCTGTTCCCCGGGAACTTATGATGTACTTTTGAATTTCAAAAATGGTACCAGATACGAATGGAGGAAGAATATTATAATCCAGACTGGAATTAAAACGGAAGTTAAATAACCAACGTTTGTCTGGTTGTTATGATGCATAACTTTGTTAATTTATGCCAAGGGGCTTCGGCTGCCGCATAATCACAAATATAGTTCACAACGTCTTTGGATCAGAGTCCGGGATTAAAGATTCTTACAGAACTTCCGCCGGGTTAAAAGAGGCAGGAATAAAAACAGGATATTATTAAAATCTCCCCGTTTATCAGATAAGAATTCATTTAACAATTGAACTTAACATTACTTTTATATGTTTCCTCTTATAAAAAGATTAACTAATTTTGAAAAAAAAGCTATGGCAAAAATTACATTTAAAGGAAATCCTGTAAATACATCAGGGAACCTTCCGGCAAAAGGCAGCAAAAGCACCCGGACTTTACTCTTGTAAAATCTGACCTTTCAAGCCTTTCTCTTTCAGAACTTAAAGGGAAAAAAGTCATCCTCAATATATTCCCCAGTCTCGACACATCGGTTTGTGCAACAACAGTCAGAAAATTCAATCGAGATGGCATGCTGGAATAAATAATGTGATACTGTGCTCGGGATATCAAAAGACCTTCCCTTTGCACATGGACGGTTTCTGTTCCACCGAAGGAATTACAAATGTTATAACACTATCAGGGTTCCGTGACAAAGAATTCGGTAAAGCTTATGGTGTTGATTATCATTGATGGTCCTATGGTCGGACTCTATGCAAGAGGAATAGTTGTAATCGATGAAAACGGGACTGTCATTTATACAGAACTTGTTCCGGAACATATTCAAGAACCCAATTATGAAGCTGCTCTTAAAGCCGTTCAATAAAGAAACCAGGGCCAAAAACTCTTCATTCTGTATTTTATATGAAATCTGGCATATGAATTTTAGTCACATATACCCGGTCAAAAAATGACCATTGGTAAACTATCAAAGGTCCGTTCATGAAGAAAGGGTAAGCCATGCGCAAATTTTTACCGGTCCGGAAGGATGTGGCAGCCTTGCCCTTGCTCTTGCCTATGCCAGATTTATCAGTTGTGAAAACCGGTCTGAGAATGATTCATGCGGCGTATGCAAGTCGTGTGTAAAATATGAAAAGATGATTCATCCTGACCTTCATTTTGTTTTTCCTGTTGTAAAGGGCAAAAAAGTAACGGATCCGGTAAGTGAAAACTTTATTGAAGAGTGGAGAGAGTTTGTCGGAAAGGGACCCTTCTTTTCAATAAATCAATGGCTCGGTTTCCTGGATGTCGGGAACGCACAGGGAGGAATATTTGCTTCCGAAGCTGCCGAAATAATAAAGAAACTTAATCTTAAGACATTCGAATCGGATTTCAAAATAATGGTCATCTGGCTGCCTGAAAAAATGCATCCGGCCACCTCCAATAAGCTCCTTAAAATGATCGAAGAACCGCCTGAAAAGACACTCTTCCTTCTCGTTTCTGAAGAACCGGATAAGGTGATACCGACAATACTCTCAAGATGTCAGCTGGTTAAAATTCCATCTTTCTCAAATCATGAAATAGAAAATTATCTGATACAGCGTTTTAACATTGCCACAGAAAAAGCAACTGATGTTGCACGTGTGGCTAATGGAAACATTATCAGGGCGATTGAATTATGCGAAGATGAAGAGTCTTCACTGCAAAATCTGGTTCATTTTAAAAGCCTGATGAGATTTGCATGGAAACGCGATATCATTTCTATTATATCATGGTCTGAGGAGATGGCTGCAACAGGCAGGGAGGCACAAAAGAATTTTATCTTCTTTTCCTTAAGGCTCCTGCGCGAAAACCTTATGCTTTCTCTCGGCCAGTTAAAAAACGGACTTGTATTCCTTTCCGGGAAAGAGGCTGAATTCTCCGGCAATTTTCACCCATTCATTAACCGGAACAATATTTACGATTTGACCGGGGAGTTTGACCTTGTTCACTCACATATTGAAGCAAACGGCAATGCAAAGATTATCTTTCTTGATCTTGCTTTAAAAGTTACCCGCCTCATCCGTTAATGGTTTTTTCATGTATATAATTTATTTTAAAGGTCGGATAGCCTGTCCCGCAAAGCGGGAGAACCACACATGATTGACTTCGTCGAGCTCCCCCTCTGAATCCGGGTCGGTTGAAATAGAATTATTTTATTACTTATTTGTGATTGGTTTCAATCATGTGGGTTTCATAAAATTGAAATTAACGCATATATTCACTATTTTTGCAGGATAAATTCTGATAAAAAAGAATTCAATGACAGAAAATGATGAATTATCCGGGCAGTCTGGTGAAGAGACCCGAATGCCTGATATAACATATAAACCGGGATATAATAAACTCGATGCCTATAACTGGCTGAATGACCTGCCCGATGTCGCTCCACATGATGAAATAGTTGAGATCCGCTTCAAGAATACACGCAAAGGATTTTACAGGAATGTTAATGGACTAAGGCTTGAAATAGGTGATGTGGTTGCCGTTGAAGCTTCTCCAGGTCATGATATAGGAAGAGTCTCAATGGTGGGGCCTCTGATTAACGAGCAATTGAAAAAGCTCAAGGTCCAGCCCCTTCCCGATGACCTGAAAAAAGTTTACAGGAAAGCAAAAGCTGTAGATATTCAGAAGTGGGAAGAAGCCAAGCTGCTTGAAACTCCAACCATGCTCCGCTCAAGGAAAATAGCTGAAGAACTTAAACTCAACATGAAGATTGGAGATGTTGAATACCAGGGAGATAAAACTAAAGCTATCTTTTATTATATCGCCGATGAAAGAGTGGATTTCCGGCAGCTTATAAGGGTGCTGGCAGATGAATTCAGAGTCAGGATCGAAATGCGGCAAATAGGTGCACGCCAGGAAGCAGGAAGAATAGGAGGTATAGGTTCATGCGGCAGGGAATTATGCTGTGCCACGCATATTACCAATTTTATTTCTGTTACAACCACTCATGCAAAATACCAGGAATTATCTTTAAATCCACAGAAACTTGCGGGCCAATGCAGTAAACTAAAATGTTGCCTGGTTTTTGAGTTTGATTGTTATATCGATGCACAGAGATCTTTCCCTCCAAAAGAAATTCCACTTGAAACAAAGGAGACTACCGCATGGTTTCAGAAACAGGAGGTCCATAAAGGTATATACTGGTACTCAACTGATCAGCACTCAAATGCTAACATGCTCGCCGTTCCTGTTAAAAGGGTAAAAGAGATACAGGCTATGAATAAAAAAGGGATTAAACCCGACCGGCTTCTTGAGGTGATCGAATCCTGGGAACCAACTCCGGTATCTGAAGATCTTCTTAAAAACAGCAGTCTTACACGGTTTGATACGGTTCCAAACAAAAACCAGGGTAACCGGAATCCAAATAAAAGGAAACACAGGAGATTCAATGATAAAAAGAATAAATAGCCTCTCATTCTTTCTGGTATTGACTTCTTTATTACTGTCTGTGTCCTGCAAAAGTGATATAGTATTCAGCGACTCTTTCACATTTCCCGAAAAGATCTGGAGATTAACTGAGAGACCCGCTTTTGAGGTTCAGGTTACTGACACCCTGAATGCCAATAACATCTGGTTCATGTTCCGCACCGGATCAGCTTACCCTTTTCGTAATATCTACTTTTTTGTAACTGCCGTTACACCTGATGGAAAACCATCACTGATACCCTTCAGTATTATCTTGCGGATGAGAAAGGCAACTGGTACGGTAAAGGAGTTGGCGATATTCATGCACTTAACCTTCCCTATAAATCAAATGTTTACTTTCCTTTAAAAGGCACATACCTGTTTACAATTCAGCATGGCATGCGGATTGAAGATCTTAAAGGTGTTTATGATATCGGACTGAGAGTTGAAAAGATCAGCAAATAAACTGAAGGAGGTGGCAAAACACAAACTTGAAAGATTTGCAGAACTCGGTACATTCAACAATGTACTCCAGCCGCAAACAGCCGGCTTCGGAAAGAATCACCCTTTAAAAGGTACCTGGAAAAAGGATATATTCCAAAACGAAAACCCTATAATACTTGAACTTGGATGCGGCAAAGGGGAATATACAATAGGACTCTCTTCCAGATACCCCGGGAATAACTACATCGGCATTGATATTAAAGGAGCCCGCCTCTGGCGTGGAGCCAGAACAGCTCATGAAAATAAACAGCCAAATGTTGCGTTTCTCAGAACCAGAATAGAATTTATCAACTCCTTCTTTTCTGAAAATGAAGTCGATGAGATATGGATCACATTCCCCGATCCTCACCCTGGCAGGAATAATTCAAACAAAAGGCTTACCTGTCCGTGGTTCTTAAATATTTATCGCAACTTTCTTAAAAACAACGGAATAATCCATCTCAAAACAGATAACAGAGAACTTTTCGACTACACATACAAGGTTGTCATCAAAAATGATCTTGAAATAGTATCTGTTACAAGTGATCTCTACTCCGACCCTTCCTTAAACGAGGCACTTTCGATTAAAACCCATTATGAAACAATGTTTCTGAAAGAAGGAATGAAAATAACATATCTTGCCTTCAGACTTAATAAAGAAAAAATTATCTCTCATGGCACCTGACAGAAAAAAAAAGGATAATGATTTTTTTACAGGGTTTATGATGTTACAAGACTGATCCCTTATGGCAGGGTAACATCTTATGGCGCAATTGCCCGGTTTCTGGGCTCTGGCAGGTCAGCACGAATGGTTGGATGGGCACTGAATGTGTGCCATAATAATCCGGAATTCGTCCCTGCACACCGTGTCGTAAACCGAAGCGGCCTGTTAACCGGTAAGTTTCATTTTGGGAATTCAACTACCATGAAGCAGCTTCTCGAAAATGAAGGGATAACAGTTTTGAATGATAAGATTGTTGATTTCAATGAAAAATTCTGGGATCCTGCCATTGATTTAAAATAATATGACAATCGGCAATCATGCATAAGACCTCTTTGATTTTGACTTCGTCGAGCTCCGCTTCGCTCCGGTTCTTCGTTAGCCCCTTACCCTAAAGGGTGCGAAGAACCGGGTCCCGCAGGGCGAGCCCGGCGCAGCCAAAATCAATTACTCCCTTTAGGGTTGGGGCAAATAATTGATTTTCAAGCATTAAAATATTTATATGTATGAATCCCGATAATCATTTAAAATAAAATTTTGCTATCCCGAAAAAAATGTTCAATTTTGCATCTTGTTTATAATTAAATTAAATAAAAATAAGAAGTTGTTATTGATCCATTGTTTTAGATTTTCAGTTCCCACGCAATCTCAAAATGAGTGCATTAAAATTCAGAACTAAAAGATCCGAATGAGAGGTCCAGGTGTGAAAAAACATTTATAAATGTAACTTCTTCTTTAAACATTACAATTCAGCATGTTCACAAAAGACCAGATAATAGCAGCATTGAAAAATGTTTCCCATCCGGAAAAGGGGAAGGATATTGTAACCATTGGGAATGGTTTCAGAAGTAATATCAGGGGAAGACGGAATTACCATTACTCTTACCCCTGATAAATCTAACGATCCCTTTATTTCCTCCATTAAAAGTACGATGGTAAAACGAATAAAAGAGGTTCTGGGTGCTGATGCTGTAATTTCAGAAATAAAAGTTAATCCGAAAATCATCGTCGGGAAACAGGCTGATAAACCAAGGGAAATACTCCCGGGTGTAAAAAATATTATTGCTGTCTCTTCAGGAAAAGGCGGGGTAGGAAAATCAACTATCGCAGTAAACCTTGCAATCGCGCTTGCCCGTAAGAATTTCAAAGTCGGGTTACTTGATGCAGATGTTTTCGGTCCCTCGGTACCGATAATGTTCAACGCGGAAAAATACAGGCCGGAAGTGATAAGGGACAAACGATATTGATCATATTATTCCACTGACAAAATATGGGGTGAAAGTCCTCTCCACAGGCTTCTTTGTCGACCCGGCTGATGCCGTAGTGTGGAGGGGACCGATGGCCTCTAATTTTCTAAAGCAACTAATTACCCAGGGTGACTGGGGTTCACTCGACTATCTTCTTGTTGACCTCCCTCCGGGAACAAGTGATATTCATCTGACCCTGGTACAGGAAGTCCCGGTTACCGGTGTGATAGTTATAAGCACACCCCAGAAGGTCGCCATTGCTGACGCTATCAAAGGAATATCAATGTTCAGAAGTGAGAAGATCAATGTCCCGGTGCTTGGTCTTGTCGAAAACATGTCGTGGTTCACCCCTGCCGAACTCCCCGGAAATAAATATTTCATCTTTGGCAAAGAAGGAGGCAGAGTGCTCAGTGAAAAAATGGGTGTTCCTCTGCTTGGTCAGATACCCATTGGTTCAGAGCATCTGTGAGTGCAGCGATAATGGTCATCCTGTTGCACTTGATGATTCTGATGCCGGAAAAGCATTTATGGCGCTGGCCGATGAACTTATTGAAAAAGTTGATCTCAGAAATACCGGAACTGCAGCCAACAACAAAACTTCAGATAAACAAATAAAACATTTATTGATATGGCAGAAAATAAAAGTATTAAAGAACGTGTCATGAAGGCCCTTGACAAAGTAAGACCTTATCTCCAGTCAGATGGTGGAGATATTGATCTGATTGAGATTACAGATGATTTCACGGTTAAGGTAAAACTTAAGGGAGCTTGTCATGGATGCCCATATAGTCTTCAGACATTAAAAGCAGGCGTTGAACAGGCAATTATGCAGGAGGTTCCTGAAATAACACAGGTAATTTCAGCCTGACAAACTGCAATTTTCCAATTTTAATTAACTTTGAAATACTATACTCAAGGTTAGTAAGTTTATAGTATTAAAAGTCAATTATTGGCTTCATACAAAACATTATATAAAGGCTTAATTTTTCTGGGACTGATTATCCTGTCAGACTGTTCGGTTGAGAAAAACACGAACCTGAGCAGGTTTTATCAAAGCCTTACTGCACGGTATAATATCTATTTTAATGGCTATGAGAGCTTTAAAGCCGGTTTGAAGAAAATATCCGATAGATATACTGATGATTACGGAGAACTCCTTAAAGTGTTTGAATACAGCGATCCGGCAACTGTTTCAATGTGTCGACCGACATGGAACAGGCTATTCAGAAAGCATCAAAGCTCATTACATTAAAATCCATTACTGCAAAACCCGATCTCAAATCTAAAGGAGAGCCATCAGAACAGGAAAAAAAACTTCTTGACCAGAAGGAATTTAATAACTGGGTTGATGACAGCTACCTTCTGATAGCAAAGGCCAGATTTTATAAGCATGAATTCAGTGAAGCAACTGCACTTTTTAATTATAATATAACAACAGCCAACGATCCCAATATAAAAACCGAATCGGTAATCTGGCTTTCCAGAATATACAATGAGACAGGCAATTATACGGAATCCCTGAGACTATTAACTGAAATTGATCCCTCTGCACTGGGTACCAAATCATTAAGAGCAATGTACCAGACTACTCTTGCAGATCTTTACCTAAAACAAAAGAAATACCCTGAAGCTGCCGAAGCTCTTGGTAAATCTTTGGATTTAGTTTCCGGAAAAAGAACAAAATACAGACTGACCTATCTTCTTGCCCAGTTATATGAACATGCCGGAGAACCCGCCAGAGCAACCGAGTATTACCGCGAAGTGGTTAAGATGAATCCACCTTATGATGTAGAATTCAACGCAAGAATAAATATCGCAGGAGTTTTTGATGTAAACTCCGGAAATCCAAAGGAGATCAGAAAAGAGCTGGAAAAAATGCTGAAAGATTCCAAGAATAAAGATTTTCGGGATCAGATTTACTATGCACTTGGTAATATGTCAATGAAAGAGGGAAAGGAAAAGGATGCAATTGAATTCTTCAGAAAATCCGCCAATGCCAGCTCGCTGAACCAAAATCAAAAAGGCAGGTCATATCTTGCTATTGCTGACTATTATTATAACAGATCTGATTTCATGCGATGCAGGGAAGTATTATGACAGTTGTATCTTTTTCTTGATCAGAAATATCCCGATTACCTGATGCTGAAAGCAAAATCACAGAACCTGAATGTCCTTGTATCACAACTACAAATAATACAAACGGAAGACAGCCTTCAAAAGGTGGCAATATGTCTGAAACGGAAAGGAATGCACTTATAAAATCAATAATTGACGAGATTATTAAATCAGAAAGTGAAGGAAAAACATCTGAATATGCTCCAGATATAATATTGGCCAGTATTATGAGAATGAAAGACGCTTCCAGAATAATATTGAACAGGAAGGGAAATGGTATTTTTATAATCAGGCTGCCCTTACATTCGGTCGTACTGAATTCCGCAGGCGCTGGGGTGAAAGAAAACTTGAAGATAACTGGAGAAGATCAAATAAAGCAAGAGCAACAATATCTCAACCACTGCAAACGCAGAAGATACACCCAGAATAAAAAAGACACTTCAAAGGTTTTGCTTGACTACAAGAAACCTGAATTTTATCTTAAGAATCTGCCACTGAACAGCAAACTGCTTGCGGTTTCCAATGACAAGATCGCAAATGCATTATTAAGTGCAGGCAAGGCATATTCTGAAAAAATAGGAGATAATGAAAAAGCAACAATGAGTTTTGAAGCTCTTCTTACAAGGTATCCGTCAAGTGAACTTGTCCCCGAAACATTTTACAACCTTTATAAAGTAAATAAGGATCAAAATAGTTCCAAAGCTGAAACATACAGGCAGCGACTGCTCGAAAAATATCCCGAAAGTGAATATGCTAAAATTTTGTCGGATCCCGATTATTACAATAAAAAAATCGCCAATGCGAAAATGGCTGAAAACCTTTATCAGCAGGCATACAATGCATTTACAGACGAAACATTATGAAGCTGCACTAACTCTTGTGCAAAGAGGGACTCAGTAAATACGGGGAAGATATCCTTGTTCCAAAATTCTTGCTTCTTAAAGCCTATACAGTAGGAAGAATGAGGCGATGAAAGAGAGATTCAGGGCTGAACTAAACAATCTTATTAAAACGTGGCCCGCGAGCGAAGAAAGCAAAAATGCCCAGGATGTCATTGCTTATCTTAACCAGAAAACACCTGAACTTAAAGTGGAAGAGGACAAACAGATAGCAGCAGAATTATACATTGCCGACACAACCTCTGCTCATGTATTTGCATTGATAATAGCTGATCCTTCCTTTAACATCACACAGGCAACTTTTGATGTAATAAGTTATAATATCGATAACTACACAAATAAAAACTATCGGACGGAAGGAACGCTTGTAGCCGACAAATATTTAATGATCACTGTTTCAGGTTTTTCAAATTACCGGCAGACTCTCGATTATTTTATGGCATTCCTTACCGCCAGGATTGTCAGAAATCCGGCAGGTGTTAAAATGTTCACATTTATTATTAACAATAATAATCTGAAAGTGCTTGGAACCGATAAAGATCCTGAACGGTATTTACTTTTCTTCAATGAAAAATATTTAAGTAAATAAAACAAACCGTACACATGCTTCCCTTAATAACCAAATATGAGAAAAATAAGGATTTTATGGACTGATGACGAGATTGAGGTTCTGAAGCCTCATATTATTTTTCTTGAAGAAAAAGGTTATGATATAGATACCTGCTCTAATGGAAATGATACAGTTGATCTTGTCAGGCAAAATTCATACGATCTGATTTTTCTCGATGAAAATATGCCGGGTTTAAGTGGAATTGAGACTCTCCGGCTGATAAAAGAGGTCCGGAGCGATACCCCGGTAGTTATGATCACAAAAAGCGAAGAAGAGGATATAATGGAAGCCGCTATTGGTTCAGAAATTGCCGATTACCTTATTAAACCGGTTAAACCAACACAGATACTTCTGGCAATAAAAAAGATCATAGATCAGCGGCGGCTGGTGACTGAAAAAACAACTACTGATTACAGGCAGGAGTTCAGCCGGATCACTGAAATGATTTCAATCTCTTCTACTTACAACGAATGGGCCGACCTCTACAGGAAAATAATTTTCTGGGAATCTGAACTTGAAAAGTCATCTGACAGCGGTATGAATGAGATACTTAAGATGCAGGAAAACGAGGCCAATAACCTTTTTGCCAAATTTTTCATGAATAATTATCTCAACTGGCTTAACCCTGCCAATACAAACAGGCCTCTTCTCTCTCCCGATCTTTTCTCAAGGAAAATATTCCCGAATATGATTGATCATAAACCTCTGTTTTTTATTCTTATTGACAATCTGAGATATGACCAATGGAAAACCATATCCTCAGAATTGACAGGAATTTACAGAATATTAGAGGAAGATATATACTTCAGCATCATCCCCACCACAACACAATTCAGCCGTAATTCAATATTCTCCGGATTAATGCCTTCAGTTATTGCAGAAACCATGCCCGAATTGTGGATAAATGAGGATGAAGAAGAAGGGAAAAACAGATTCGAAGATGAGTTATTTAAGCGACATTTGGCACGTAAAGGGTTGAAATACAAATGGTCATATCACAAGATCAGCAGTAACACGGAGGGGAAAAAAGTTAATGACCAGATCAGAACCATGCTTGATAATGATATCAATATCCTTGTTTACAACTTTGTAGATATGCTTTCCCATGCCAGAACAGAGATCGGGCTGATACGTGATCTCGCAAACGATGAGCCTGCATACCGAAGCCTGACACGATCATGGTTCACTCATTCACCACTTTTCGAAATGCTGAAAATCCTGACGGAATACCCGATTAAGATTATTTTCAGCACCGACCATGGAACGATCCGTGTTCAGAATCCGCTTAAAGTGATAGGAGACAAAAAGACATCGTCAAACCTTAGATATAAGATGGGAAGGAATCTCGATTATGATCCTAAAAAAGTTTTCGAACTGAAAAACCCTGAAAAAGCAATGCTGCCAAAATCAAATATAAGTTCACGGTATATTTTCGCTATTAATAATGACTTCCTTGTCTACCAGAATAATTACAATCACTTATGCAAGTTATTACAAAGATACCTTTCAGCATGGCGGCATTTCAATGCAGGAGATAATGTTACCTGTGGTCACTCTGGAACCTCTCGCCAAATAAGCTTATAATCTCATGGTCATTTTAATAAAAGATAAACGGCATCTGCATAAAGCTGCAAAAATGTTCCTGGCTTATGCCGGGGATAAGAGGATTTTTGCTGTTTACGGTTCCATGGGAGCAGGAAAAACAACTTTTATCAAAGCTGTCTGTGAGACCCTGGGTTCGTTAGATATTGTCAGCAGCCCTACATTTACCCTGGTAAATGAATACAGATCGATTAAAGGAGAATCCTTATATCATATTGATTTTTACAGAATAAAGAAACCTGAAGAAGTGTTTGATTTTGGTATCGAAGAGTACCTTTCAAGCGGGTCATATTGTTTTATGGAGTGGCCCGAACTTGTGGAAGCAATACTTCCCGCCGAAACTGTCAGGGTCAGAATAACTGCAGAACCGGATGAGAGGCGAACTGTTGTGTTCCTTAAATATTTCTTCATTTGCTCCTATATCCACATTTTTTTTACCTTTGAAAAAATAACCCTTTCCCAAATGAACGAAAAAGGTAAAAGTGGAAAAGTCAGTTTTGAGAATACTGCCTTTATGCCGAAAGAAGAGCATCTGGCAACCACAGTGCAGAATCGCCGGCTCACAATTGGGATCGTGTCAAATTCCAAAGATGATGAAAAAAGGGTTGCTCTTACTCCGGAATCAGTTAACATACTTGTTGAAAGCAATAATGAGGTTATTGTTTATAAAGGTGCCGGTACCGGGGCAAACTTTACCGATAAGGATTACAGTGACAACGGTGCAATAATTACCGACACAGCTGCAAGGGTTTACAGCGCCGATGTGGTGATAAAAGTTGCTCCTTTTACCGGTAAAGAGACTGACTATCTCAAAGGTAACCAGGTTGTAATGTCCTACCTGAATGTTCTGAAGCTTCAGGAAGAGACTCTGAAAAAGCTTATCAGGAAGAAAGTTACCGCACTGGCTTTTGAGAAAATCCGCGATAGTAACGGGGTTATGCCGGTTGTTGAATCAATGAGTGAGATCAACGGAGTAACTTCGATCCTTATTGCTTCTGATTACCTGAGTAACCACCATGGAGGTAAGGGGGTCATGCTTGGCGGAATAACCGGCATCACACCAACCGAGGTGGTAATAATAGGAGCAAATACTGCCGGAGAATATGCTGCCAGGGCAGCTCTTGGGCTGGGGTCACAGGTAAAGGTATTTGACAATTCATTGCACAGTCTCAGACGTTTTCAGAATGAGATAGGACAAAGGCTTCAAACCTCTGTCTTCCATCCACAGGTTCTGAAAAAAGCATTAAAGTCGGCTGACGTTCTTATAGGAGCCATAGAACTTGAAGATTTAAAACCTTGGTACTTTATATCTGAAGAGATGATCCGCGGAATGAAAAAAGGGGCCGTGGTAATTGATCTCAGCATCGACAGGGGAGGATGTATTGAAACCACAGAATGCCGTGCCCTTCGCGATCCCGTTTATGAAAAACATGGCGTAACTCATTTCTCAGCATGGAACCTTCCCTCACGTGTTGCCAGGACGGCCTCCATTGCGCTCAGTAACGTCTTTACTCCGCTGCTTCAAAGTATGGCCGATGCCGGAGGTATAACACAGTTGCTTAAATATGATCCCGGAGTACGTAACGGGGCTTATCTGTATAATGGAATGCTGACAAATGAAACACTGGGGCAAAAATTTGGTATCATGTCAAAGGACCTCGATCTTCTTATCTCAGCGTTCTGATCATTTAAACGTAAGTGTTGACTGTATGCCATCTGTTTCTAATTCTGCCTGCTTGCCTATGTAAAGGGCGCGGTTGTCATTTATATGACCTGCCGGAAAATTGAAGAAAACCGGATAATCATAACCTGAAACTATCTCAGCTACTGTATCTTCTGCACTCCGACCCCATGGTGTTTTCCCATCCTGCATCTCGTTCAGGCCTCCTAAAACCAAAGCAGCCAGCTTCTCAAGTTTCCCGGCCAGCTTAAGTGAAGTCATCATCCTGTCAAGATGATAGTAATTCTCCGCCACTTCTTCAATGAATAAGATTTTCCCGTTTGTTACGGGTTCAGCTTTTGTACCCATCAGACTATACAGCAAAGAAAGATTACCACCTGTAAACTCGCCAGTAACACTTTTGGGCCTGAGCTGGCTCCCAATCCATCTGTTTTGCTGATAATCTCCGAAAATTGCTCTTCTCAACGATTCAAAAGTTTCAGGACTTTTTTCCGGATTTGAAAAGTTAAGAGGCATCTCACCATGGATAGAAATTATACCACAGATTTCACTTAACCACATATGTAATATCGTTATATCACTAAACCCCACATACCATTTCGGATATTCGCTTAATGCTGAAAAATCGATCCTGTCTATAATCTTTAAAACACCATATCCACCTCTCGAACAAAATATTGCTTTTACTTTTTTGTGATCGGTCATCTCCTGCAAGTCTGCAAGTCTTTCTTCATCGGTTCCGGCAAACGGACCATTTCTTTTAAAAACATTCCTTCCTATCTTTACCCTTAGTCCCCAGTTTTCCAGAAACCTGACCGCTTCAGCTACCTTTTTCTCATCAATAAAAAATGCCGGTGAGATAATAGCTACCTCATCACGGGCCTTAAGAAACGGGGGCTGGAGTTTTATAAAAGGCATATTAATTTATATGACTATCAGCAATCGTGAATTAAACTATTAATTTCTATTATTTTTACCCTCTTCCCGACCTTCCCTCAAGGGGGAAGGAGCTGAAAATGAAGCTTTTCCCCCTTGGGGGAAACGGGAAAGGGGGTTATCCGGGATAAAATGTATATAATTGATTATAAGCATTATAAAATAAATATTATTTAAATATTAACTTTTTATTATTGATTTCCGATACTCATATTAATTTATAATATGTAAAAGTAAATGTAATTGTTTCCTTTTACAACCTCAAAACTCGCCTTAATTAATTTTCCTGATGCAACTTTCAGACGGGCACTAAAATTAATATCTTATATTTCAGCTCTTTGCGTTATTTGCTCTTAACCTTTTCGAACTTTGCGGTTAATGGATTTCTTCTTATCAGCCGCCCCCGACACCGAGGGGCATGGGGTTTTGGAGAAAAACCGAATCTTAAATTTATTATCTTTGTTCGATTTTAAAATAAGCTTATACCTCGTTATCAGAATCATGAAGAAATTTAAAAGATACCTTATCACTTCTGCCCTTCCCTATGCAAACGGTCCGATCCATATCGGTCATCTCGCAGGTGTATATGTCCCGTCCGATATTTATACAAGATACCTGCGAATGAATGAAAAAGACGTTATCTCAGTCTGCGGATCAGATGAACATGGTGTTCCGATTACACTTAAGGCCCGTAAGGAAGGCGTTACACCCCAGGAGATTGTTGACAGGTATCATAAAATCAATAAAAAAGCATTTGAGGATTTTGGAATTGCATTTGATATCTATTCGCGTACAACAAATAAAGTGCATTATGAAACTGCATCGGACTTTTTTCTGAAGCTTTATAAAAACGGAGAGTTCACAGAAAAGACATCGGAACAATATTATGACGAGGAGGCAGGCTGTTTCCTTGCCGACAGGTATATCACGGGAACCTGTCCTCATTGCGGCAATGAAAGCGCCTATGGTGATCAGTGTGAAAAATGCGGTACATCTCTGAGTCCTTCCGACCTTATAAATCCTCACTCAACTATCAGTGGCAGCAAACCGGTATTACGGGACACACGTCACTGGTATCTTCCTCTCGATAAATATGAACCCTGGCTGAAACAATGGATCCTGGAAGATCATAAAGAATGGAAATCAAATGTTTATGGCCAGTGTAAATCGTGGATAGACCAGGGCCTGCAACCCAGGGCAGTAAGCCGCGACCTCGACTGGGGAATACCTGTTCCGGTTGAAGGTGCAAAAGGAAAAGTGCTTTATGTATGGTTCGACGCACCTATTGGCTATATTTCAGCAACAAAAGAACTTACACCCGATTGGGAAAAGTACTGGAAAGACAAGGAAACAAAAATGGTCCATTTCATCGGAAAAGATAATATAGTTTTTCATTGTATCATCTTCCCTTCAATGCTGAAAGCTGAAGGTAGTTTTATCCTTCCCGAAAATGTCCCGGCAAACGAGTTCCTTAATCTTGAGAACGAAAAGATTTCAACTTCAAGAAACTGGGCAGTCTGGCTTCATGAATACCTTGAGGATTTCCCTGGTAAACAGGATGTTCTGAGATATACTCTCTGTTCAAATGCCCCTGAAACAAAAGATAATGATTTCACATGGAAAGATTTTCAGGCGCGTAATAATAATGAGCTTGTAGCTATCCTCGGTAACTTCATAAACAGAACACTTGTTCTTACCAACAATTATTATGACGGCAAAATACCGGAAAGAGGTAAGACCGACCCTAATGATGAAACAGTGCTAAAAGAGATTGAGCAGATCAGGAAGAAAGTCGAAACCAGCCTTGAGTCGTTCAGATTCAGGGAAGCATTGAAAGAGGCCATGAACCTTGCCCGGTTAGGAAACAAATATCTTGCTGATGCTGAACCATGGAAGGTTATAAGGAGCGATCCCGAAAGAGTTAAAACTATTATGAATATCGCCCTGCAGATCACTGTAAATCTTACAATTATTCTTGAACCATTCCTTCCTTTCTCAATGAATAAGTTAAGGGGATGGCTCAATTTCAATAAATTAACCTGGAGTGACGGGGGAAGAACCGATCTCCTGATTCCGGGTCATCTTATTAACAAACCTGAACTTCTCTTTGAAAAGATTGAAGATGAAGAGATCACCCGCCAGATTGAGAAGCTTCTTTCAACAAAAAAGGCAAATGAAGCTGTATTATCTAAACTGACCCCTGCAAAAGAACCTGTCTCATTTGATGACTTTTCCAGAATTGATATCAGGACAGCCACTATCATTGAAGCAGAAAAGGTTCCCAAAACTACCAAGCTGCTTAAACTTAAGATTGACACCGGACTTGATATACGGACAATTGTGTCAGGTATTGCTGAATACTTCGAACCTGCAGATCTCGTCGGAAAGCAGATCTCTGTCGTTGCAAACCTTGAACCGAGAAAGATAAAAGGAATAGAATCGAAGGGGATGATCCTCATGGCTGAAGATCCTGAGGGTAAGCTGGTTATGGTATCACCTGGTGAAAATGTGAGTAACGGGAGTATGATAAAATAGAAGGAGGGTGCTTCAGCCTCAGTGCCGGAGTGGAACTATTTCTTCCTTGAGACCCAGGAGTTCCGGTATTTTTTTGAAATACTATCTTTTTTTAATACTGCTGTACCAAAATCACTGCAAATTATAGCACTAACCCTGAAAAAACCATTTGGTCCGGGAATTATTTCAGGTATAAATCCATCTTCTTTTAGCTTATTAACCTGAAAAACAGCATTTTCTTCTGATTTAAAGCTACCCGTAATCACACAATAACCTTTATTTTCAGTTGCAACCGGCGCAATTGATTCCGTTACAGGCACCTCTTCAATAGCTGGCGGGGCATTCTCTTCCACTTTTGGTGTCTCAGCTATCCTGTTGTTATCCAAAGCACCTGACATTTCTTTTTCGGGAGCATCTGTCCTGTCCTTATCCAATGCATTTTTGTTATCCTCAAACTCGGCTGATACAAGCGGATTTAAAGTTGTTGTTGCTATCTTCGCTTTAAAAAGATCAGTTTTTAATGGTACTGCAACTAATACTATAAGAAGCGGAATAATAACCGCAGCCCTCCATAATAACTTTCTCATTGATGCCTGCCTTAAAGGATCCTTTTGGGCAGATCTTATTATTCTGGTCCTTACATCATACCCCTCAAGAGGCATACATTGGAATGATTCAAGTCCGTATGAATCAAGATGGTAATTTACATTTCTGTCGGGCTCAAAAAGCACATTCCCCTCCTGATTGTTGATGAATATCCCAATTTCATCAAAAACAACCTTCTCCCCTTTGTCAAGCTTTCTTCTTAAATCAATGGTAAAATTTTCTACCAGGTTTCTGGCATCACCATAATTGACTTTTAGTGTTTCAGAGATCTTACCAATCAGTAATCCGTCATTATGATTAAGATTCCTGTTGAAATGATATTTGTTTAACGGGAGGATAAAATGTTCCAGAGTTTCTGTCAATACGTGCCGGAGTGTAATTCCCTATAAACCCTCCAAAACCCGGTATAATCACACAATCGTGACCAAATAACAGTTCCCGTATAAAAGCTGTAATATCCAATTTAACTTAATTCATTATTCATACAAATTTAAGAAAAATTGCAGGAGCTTCAGACATAAACTTTAAAATTAACCACAAAGACTTGAAAGAATTTATATAAATATCTCAAAGGTGTGGATGACAATAATTTACATTCGGGTACCAGGTTCCTGCACCCGGTACAACCACCCCATGATTTCTTCTTTAACCCTTCATCTGAGAATTCTGCAGTTAATGCCTTTCCTTAAATAAGGTAAAAATAGTATCTTCGTAATTCTAAAAAATTCTGTCTTCCATGAAAGAAATTCAGATGGTTGATCTTAAGAGTCAGTATGAGAAACTTGCTCCGGAAATTGATACTGCTGTAAAACAGGTCCTTGAATCCGCAGCTTTTATAAAAGGTCCTGACGTTAAGCATTTTGAGGAAGAACTATCAACGTTTATGGGAGTCAGGAATGTCATTTCCTGTGCAAACGGAACAGATGCTCTTCAGATTGCAATGATGGCTCTCGGTTTAAAACACGGTGATGAGGTTATTACTACCAACTTTACTTTTGTGGCAACTGTTGAAGTTGTTGCCCTGCTTGGACTAAAACTTGTTCTTTTGGATCCTGATCCCTATACATTTAATATATCCCCTGAAGCCGTCAAAAAAGCTATCACCCCGCGTACAAGGGCCATTGTTCCGGTCCACCTGTTTGGACAATGTGTTGCTATGGAGGGAATAATGAAACTTGCTGAGCAACATAACATTTTTGTCATTGAAGATGCCGCCCAGGCCACCGGAGCTGAATATACTTTTTCTGATGGTACACGGCAAAAAGCAGGGACAATGGGTCATATCGGAACAACTTCCTTCTTCCCTTCAAAAAACCTGGGATGTTATGGTGATGGCGGAGCCCTCTACACCAATGATGATAATCTGGCAAATAAGATTAGAAGCATTGCCAATCACGGCATGAAAGTCAGATATTACCATGATGAGATTGGAGTAAATTCGAGGCTCGACACACTTCAGGCGGCCATTCTTCGTGTAAAACTTAAATACCTTTCGCATTATAATGCAGCAAGAAAATCTGTTGCCGATTTCTATGATGGAGCACTTGCCGGATCTCCTTTTATAATGGTACCTGAAAGAGCAGGTTATTCTTCACATATATTTCATCAGTATACGATTAAAGTTAAAAATGGGAAAAGAGATGATCTGAAAAAGTTTCTTGAATCGGTGAAGATACCTTCAATGATCTATTATCCTGTTCCCCTTCATATTCAGGAGGCTTACGGATATCTTGGGTATAAAGAGTCTGACTTTCCAGTTACATCAGCGTTGAGCAATGAGGTTCTTTCACTGCCCATACATCCCGATTTTGAACAGGACCAGCTTGATTATATTGTATCAAATGTCCTGAAATTCTTTGAAAAACTTTAGCTATGGATAAGGAATATTTTGCCCACGAAACAGCAGTGATTGATAATGATTGTAAGATTGGGAAAGGTACCAGAATATGGCATTTCAGCCATATCATGACCGGATCAGAAATCGGAGAAAACTGCAATATTGGTCAGAATGTTGTCATTTCCCCGGGGGTGAAGCTTGGAAAAAATGTTAAGGTACAGAATAACATTTCAATATATACTGGTGTTATATGCGAAGATGATGTTTTTCTTGGACCTTCAATGGTCTTTACCAATGTTAGTAATCCGAGAAGCGCGATTGTCCGCAAAGACCACTACCTGAAAACAATAGTTGAAAAAGGCGCTACTATAGGTGCCAATGCAACTATTGTTTGCGGAAATAAAATCGGCTCCTATTCATTTATCGGAGCCGGAACCGTTGTTACAAGAGAAGTAAAACCCTATGCACTGGTAATGGGGAATCCGGCAAGACAAACAGGCTGGATGAGTGAATATGGACATAAACTCTATTTTGATTCAAACGGACTGGCAACTTGTCCTGAAAGTGGAGAGAGATACCGTCTTGACAATGGCAGGGTTTTTAAAACTATTTTGTAACTTTATCAGCAATTTATATAGATCAGAGAATGGCAGTAACCTCAAAAAATTTCGGGATTATTGGTGTGGCGGGATATATTGCTGTCAAACATCTTAAAGCTATTAAGGATACTGGTAACAACCTTCTTGCAAGTCTCGACAAATTTGACAGTGTGGGCCGTATTGACAGTTATTTTCCCGAAAGTGATTTTTTTGTTGAGTTTGAAAGGTTTGACAGGCATTTTGATAAACTGAAACGTAATGGTACGAAAATTGATTATGTCAGTATCTGCTCTCCCAATTATCTTCATGATTCGCATATAAGATTTGCTCTGAGGCATCATGCAGAGGCCATCTGTGAAAAACCTATTGTACTTAACCCCTGGAATATCGATGCTCTTCAGGAGATTGAGAATGAAACGGGCCATAAGATATACACCATTCTTCAGTTACGCATTCACCCAAGGATAATTGAACTGCGTGAGAAGATCCTTAGTGGTCCGAAAGATAAAATTTACGATATAGATATGACATATATCACAAGCCGGGGAAACTGGTATAAGTTCTCATGGAAAGGAGATATTCAGAAATCGGGAGGAGTGGCAACTAATATCGGTATTCACTTTTTCGACATGCTCGGCTGGATATTCGGCAATGCAAAGAAAAATATAGTTCATCTTTCCCAGCCTGATAAAGCTGCCGGATATCTTGAGCTTGAAAATGCCAGGGTACGGTGGTTCCTCAGCCTCGACTATAATGATCTTCCTGCCGATGCAAAGGAAGCAGGTCAAAGGACTTTCAGGTCAATCATAGTTGACGGGAAAGAGATTGAATTCAGTGAAGGATTTACTGATCTGCACACATTAAGCTATAAAGAGATACTCGCCGGAAAGGGATTCGGGCTCAAAGATGCACGCCAGTCAGTTGAAATAGCATATAATATAAGAAATGCTAAACCTGTTGGACTACATGGAGACTTTCATCCATTATTAAAGCCAAAATAATATTATGTATAATAAGCTCATTAATAAGGAGACTAAACTTTCGGTTATCGGCCTGGGTTATGTTGGCCTGCCAATTGCTCTTGAGTTCGCAAAAATTATCAGTGTTGTTGGTTTTGATATTAAACCCGACAGGGTGAAACTAATGAAAAAAGGTATTGATCCGAGTAATGAACTCAGAGCTGATGCCTTTAAAAATACCGATATTTTCCTTACCAGCGATCCTGAAGATATCAGGAAAGCATCTTTCCATATAATTGCAGTTCCCACACCAACCAACATTTATAATCTTCCCGATCTTACTCCGGTTCTTAAAGCAACGGAAACAGTGGGCAAAATACTAAAGAAAGGAGACTATGTTGTGTACGAATCTACCGTTTACCCGGGTTGCACCGAAGAAGATTGCGTCCCTGTCCTCGAAAGATATTCAAAACTGAAGTTTTGTAAAGATTTTAAAGTCGGGTTCTCTCCTGAAAGGATAAACCCCGGAGATCAACAGCATTCCCTCACAAAAATTATTAAAGTAACCAGTGGCTGTGATGCTGAATCGGCTGATATAATAGCAAAAACGTATGAACTGATAATAAAGGCCGGAGTTTACAGGGCAAGCTCAATAAAAGTTGCAGAAGCTGCCAAAATAATTGAAAATACTCAGCGCGATATTAATATCGCATTTATGAATGAACTCTCTATTATTTTTAATCGTCTGGGAGTAAATACATTTGAAGTACTTGAAGCAGCCGGTACAAAATGGAACTTCCTTAAATTCTTTCCAGGGCTTGTAGGAGGACATTGCATCGGTGTTGACCCCTATTATCTCTCTTTTAAAGCCAAAGCCCTTGGCTATCATCCGCAGATGATCGATTCGGGCCGCTTTGTAAATGACAGTATGGGAGGATATATCGGGAAACAGACAGTAAAAAAAATAATTTCTGCAGGAAAAAGCCCGAACAATGCCCGTGCCCTTATTATGGGAATTACTTTTAAGGAAGATGTTACAGATATCCGTAATTCAAAAGTGGTTGATGTAATAAAAGAACTGGCCGACTTTGGTATAAAAGTGGATGTTATTGACCCGGGTGCTGATCCGGAACATGTAAAGGAAGAGTACAACTGGAACTTAAGAAAAGACCGGCCGGGAAATATGATGCTATAATTCTGGCCGTCAACCATAAAGAGTATCTTACACCTGGAAGAATCATGGTTCAGCCCATTGCTTACGGATAAAGGTATTGTGGTGGATGTGAAAGGAATATTACGTGGAAAAATCAAAAAACATACTTACTGGAGCCTTTAAATGAAGAAGA
>CAVZVF010000030.1:0-11382 GCA_963778605.1 uncultured Bacteroidales bacterium | reverse complement strand
ATTTTTATGTACTTGGTTCAGTTTGGTCTTTTATTATTATAGGAATACATACCTGTCCAAACGAGGTTTTCCTGACGTTGTGATTCGGTAACACCATTTCTGGCCTGTTTATAAAGAAAGTACGTCAAGGTTGTTTGAATATCATTAGCACCTATGGACTTTTCGTAACTCAGGTTTTCAGAAAATGCAAGACGCTGGTAATAATAATCATGCAATTTGCTGAGGTTAGGAGTACTTACACCATTGCGTTTTAATGTCAGCAGGATTGTATCATTATTTGTTTTGGCAGATACGGAAGGTGTAGCGATATAAGCAAAATAGTCTTCCGCTTTCCCGATACGCACCAGATCAAGGGCATTAAATCCCAGATTGGTCTTTGACTTTAATCCTTCAAGGATATTGGACATATTATAATTAAGAGTAAAATTTGAAGAACCTGTCCTGCCTGTTTCAGCATAATAACCGTTACCCATAATATTACCCACGGGGTTATATGAATAAACAGAACTTACCCCGTACCATGGTATATTTGTCTTCGGGTCAAAGGAAGCATATACCGGAAATGCAATGGGCGGAATACTGGTAATATCGGAGATTGCAGAGCTGAATTCCATCAGATCAGTGGCTGAGCTGCTTTCACTGGTGGCATATCCGTAATTTGGAGAACGACGGTCAGTAAGAGCGGCGAAAATATCAAACTGCACACTAAAAATGTCATTGATCTTGAAATCTATATTAGCACGGGTGGTCATCCTGTTATAATCTGACCTTGATCCGATTTTAAAGATATCACCCTCCCCGTTGTATCCAAGGAAAGCGGAGTATTGTACAGCATCGTTACCACCGCTTGAAGATAGATTTGCCCTTCTGAAAGCCATAGTATTTTTAAGCAACATTTTTTTGAAATCAATACTTGGATGGAACTTGTCATAGGGATCATTTTTTGCATAAGCAGCAATATCCGCAGTAGAGTAAATCTCTGTCAGGCCACTGTTATTCCTGGCCTGGTTCTGAAGCTGTGCATAATCTCCTCCTGACGCCCAACCCGGGAATCTGTCTACAACACTTATACCATCTTCAATGTTTACATTCATAAGACGTTCGTTAGCCCTGCCGCGTTTGGTTTTGATAAAGATGATCCCATCTGCAGCTGCAGGTCCGTACATCGCTTTTCCTATAATGTCTTTTATTATGGTTGCCGACTCAATTTCCTGGGGATCGATTGGTATCTCGGTGATATCGGTAAGAATACCGTCGATAATATAATCCATGCTTCGCCCCCTTGACATAAGAGTGACTTTTTCAGTAATACGGTATGTCCCCATTTTTTCTTCGGCGCTGAACCCGGGGGAACCATATATTTCAACAACATCAAGTCCGGGAGCAAGCCCGGTAAATGCATTACGGATATCCGTTGAAGGATACTTTTCCAACTGTTCACCGGTGATGACGTTTGAGCTTCCGCTTGTGTTACGTTTTTTGAGTGTAACAAAAGGAAGCGGAATGTCATCATCGGAAGTCATAAAAAGCTTTGACTTAATAAGCTTTATCGTGCTGTTAGCAAGGATCTGGTTCACCAGAGAAACATTCTTTTCATATCCGGGCATGGATATTGTTACAAAGTCATCGGGGTATGCTTCAAATGATAAAGAGCCGGTTTCATTGGTCACAGCATGGATATTTCCTTCACCCACTATCACTTGCGCGTTGGATACAACAGCCCCATTTTCGTCGACAACTTTCAGGTTGACACTTACAGGAGTGGCCTTTGTTTCTGCCTTTTTTTGTGCATTTATTGTTCCGGCCAATAAAACGCATAGCAGAAGCATACCAATGTACCTGTATTTCCGGTATATAATATTATAAAATCTCATAATCTTCATTTTTCCAGGTTTTTTATATTACCACATTTCGTTAGGTACAAAATTTTTCATTTTATAAACATCTGAAATATCATGCGGCCAGAAATACATTGCATTTTTCCAATGGACCTGACGGTTTGCAGGCAATGGCATACGGGTATATTTATATCCGGTCGGATATTCCGGGCTTACATCTACTTTTTCAATATCAACCCCCATTACCGGTCCTGTATAGACAGCAGGAGCATCCATCCAGCGTTTGATATCATAAAAATATTGTCCCTCGAAGCAAAGTTCAATTGTACGTTCGTTTCTGGCTCTAAGCCTGAATGCATCTTTAGAAGCAGTAAACTGAGCCTGTACGGGCGCCAACTCAGCTGTTGTCCACCGTCCGGGCCCATTTCTCATGTAATTAATTGCGTCAACAGCTGACATGGTTGCACCCGGTGTAGGAGATATGGGTCCGTAAGCTTCATTGGATGCCTCTGCATAGTTCAGATAGAGTTCGCCCAAACGAATGATCGGGTCAGTATAGGCAACAGCTAGTTGATTCTTTACACTCTGACCACCCCAACGTTTATTAGTATAATAGCCTGTATGCGAAATACCGGTATATGCCGGATCAAGAAGCTCTGAATATTGTTTCGCACCATCAATGATCTCATAATATAGTTTCGCTGTATTGTAACCGGGTATCGGGGCAGTATTGTAAATAATATCGATATAAAATCGTGGATCTCTGTTTGCATAAGGATCCTGTTCATTAAAATGCCCGAGTGCAATAGCTGCATCCCTGTCTGCCTGGGTATTAAGCGGATCTCCCCATCTTGTCTCAAATTTATCGACTGTGTTTTGAGTAGGTGCCTCACCGGAATTACCAGTTTTACTACTGGCAAAAACGCCATTCAGAAGACCTGTAAGGCTACCTGTATTATATCTCAGATTCCCGGCAGACCAGCCCCACAATTGCTCATTGGAATAAGTTGTGCCAACATAATTTTTCTTATAGTCAGCTGCGGTTAATAAGGCATAACCATATTGTTCTGCAACCTGGATGGCTTCCCAGCTTGCTTTTGCTGCATTTTCCCAATCTACTGTTCCAAGTTCGTTATTAAGCGGACTGGCGGCCCATAGTAATGCACGTGATTTAAAGGCTTTTGCTGCCACACCGTTTGGACGGAACTGATCGGGATGAGCTAGGTGACCCGGCTGCCCGGGGCCAGGGTCCCTGCGCATGCGGCCGGCTTTTTCAAAATACATGGCGGCTGTATCCATGTCGGCTGCAATTTGCAGTAATGTTTCGTGTCTGGACAATCGTGGAAGATCCCATTGATCAGTAGGACCAATAACCTTTGTAACGTATGGCATCCCTCCCCATAATTTTACCAGCGATAAATGGGCGAATGCCCTTATAAAATGTGCCTGGGCAATCAGATCATCAGTATCTTCCTGTGTCGCATCCGTCAACATCTTTATATTTTTCAATGTCATATTACATACTCTGATTGAAAACCAGCTTGAAGCCCAGAAGGCCTTGTTGGTATAAGTGAAATAATTTACTATGCCTCCCATATTCCCGCCTTTGATGACAAAACACTCCTCCAGGGCTCCCTGGTCGGTCATATCAGTTATACTTTCCCAGGTTATGCTCCAATATGTTTGATTAAAAAAGAGAGGAAAACCGTTTCTTATATATCTGGTCCCGCCTCCATTATAAACGGCATAGAAGTATTTCATGAAGTTATTATATACTCCAAACACCTGTTCATCGGGCAGCACCGATGCCGGCGCTTTATCCAGGTACTTTTCCAGACAGGAGGTTAAAATAACCGAGCTTAGCCCAATACTTAAAAATAAAATTATATATTTTTTCATAGATATTGTATTTTAGAGTTTAGAAAGAAAACTTCACTCCGAATTTTAAACTTGTCATCTGAGGATAGAATCCCTGTTCAAAGTCTTTTCTTTCCGGATCACCTTCGATCAACTTTGTTATGGTCCACAGATTATTCCCGGTTATATAAACATTAAAATCAGAGATTCCCAGCACCCTTTTCAGATATGCCGATCCAAAAGTATATCCCAGATAGACCTCCTTTAATCTAAGGTAATCAGCATTTCTCCAGAAACGGTCCTGAATATATCCCAGATAGCCGGCATCAGCATAGCCACCGGCCCAGCCCAGAATATTGGATACACTGGTTGTAGGATAGTGCAGTGTAGAATGGTTTACGTCCTGATTATCTGGTCTCCAGTAGTTTAATGCAGAGGTGTGAACACGCCATTCACCTTTAATAAAATCAACTTCCCACATCTGGTTATAGTCAACATATTTGCCAGCGTTTCCCATGAACATGAAGTTTAAATCAAACCCTTTGTAAGTAAAACCACTTGAAAGAGAATAAGTAACAGGTGGATATGTTGAACCTTTTATGGGATATTTATCCAGCAGGGTTATTTTCCCATCTATATCATAATCGATAAATTTATAATCACCGATAACTTCCTGGTCGATTGAAATCGGAGAATTACTGATGTGGATATCATCTATGGATGTGAAATATCCGTTACCCGAAAGCACAATCCCATTTAACTGGGCACCTAAAGGTTTCCCGGCTGCTTTGGTATATTCCGGGGCATATGGCAAGTCATCTTTATATACAATACGATTTTCATTAAAACCGAACATCCCTCTGACAAAGAAATTCAGGTTTGAACCGATAGTTTTATTAAATTCCGTTTCCACTTCAAACCCATGTTTTTTCAAAATCCCAAGGTTCAGATCCTTAAATGTATTACCAATGAATACGGTTGAACTCTGCGGCGTTAATAACATTTTGTCGCGATATTCGTCAAAAAAATCAATATTAAACGTCAAGAGATTTTGAAAGACAGCTATCTCTAATCCCAGGTCCCTCTTACGGGCGCGTTCCCACTGGGCAGTCGGGTTTGCTCCTTTATCTTCGTAGATTAAAGTTGTTCCGGAGGTATAATACTGGCTTGTATAAAGCCAGCGGCTTGAAGCCTGGTCACTGCCTACCAGACCATCGGAATAACGAAACTTAAGTTTGTTCATCCATGGGACTGAATTTTTAAAGAAGTTTTCTTCAGATACTACCCAGCCGATAGCACCGGATGGGAAAAATCCAAACCGGTTTCCGGGAGCAAAGCGCTCAGAACCGGTGTAACCTATGTTAACCTCTAATAAGTATTTACGGGAATAATCGTACGTTGCCCTTCCAACGAGTCCTTCATTATAGTAGGGAAAATCTGTTCCGCTGTTTTTTTGCTGGCGGTTCATCAGGGCCAACCCTGTTATTCGATGATTTCCAAAAGTATTGCTGTAATTTAAAGACGTCTCATAATACAAGTCAGTATAATAGCCATCCTCCATTGCTCCTACACTCACAGCTAACGTGGGTAATGAAAATAGTTCAGTACCCTCTCCGTTCCTGTACCAGGGATTTACGTCAGGTGTACCAATCAGATCGTAGTTTAGCTGGTATTCCGGATAAGAATAACTGGAATATAATGAAATGTTTCTGTAATAAGTGCTTAACGAAACTTTACCTCTGAATGATAAACCCTTAAGAAATCCGTCAAGCTTCTGATCGAGGATCAGGTCAGTAAATAATTTCGAATCGGTATACTGATTAAATGAACCGTTATTAAACGAAGTATAAGGGTTTCCACGGCTTTCTCTCGATAATGGCTGCACCCGCCGGATCCCAGAGTCATTAGGATAATCGGGATCGGGAACCTGTTCCAGTACCCAGGCGGGAAAAAAGGCAGGGAACCTTGCAGGACCAGTAGCATACAGATCTCTCCAGTCTCTTGTGCCGGTGCCAGCCTGGTTTTTAACACCCAGCTCTCCACCCAGGTTCACAGATAATTGAGTAGATTTTGAAAGGTTAAAATCAATATTTGCACGGTAGTTATACCTGTTGTTTTTATAACGAGTATCGAGATACCCATTATGATATGATTTAAAAATGTCACCCTGATAAGAATACCCGAGCGAACAGAAATACTTGATAAAGTTTGTTCCACCCGTAACATTGAAATTTGCAATACCTGTAGGAGCAAATGGTTTTGCAAGCAGATCAAACCAGTTTACATTCGGATAACGTAAAGCGTTCAGTGGGGTCGAGGGATTCCTGTACTCTTCAAGAATATTATCGGGCATCAGATCAGCAAATTTCTGATCATTCTTATTTCCCACGTTATACATTGACATAGTTGTGTATGAATCGATAAAATCAGGTATCCGGGTGGCTCTGTCCATGCCATAACTTGCTGAAAAACTCATGAGAGGTCTGCTCAGAGAACCTCGCTTGGTGGTTACTATAATTACCCCGTTAGCACCTCTTGCCCCGAATACTGCGGTAGCTGAAGCATCCTTCAATACCGAGATGGTATTGATCTCATTTGGGTCAAGATCTTTGAAATCGCGCTCCACCCCATCGACAAGGGTCAATGGAGCAGAGCTGTTCCAACTCGAAAGGCCACGGATAATAATTTCAGCCTGATCAGCTCCAGGTTCACCGGTTTGCTGGATAGTTAATACTCCCGAAAGTTTCCCTGATATGGCATTTGTAACTGTGGGGATTCCGGATTTAACAAGCGTTGCATTATTAACCTGTGTAATAGCACCAACCACACTCTCTTTCTTCTGGACACCATACCCCACAACAACCACCTCTTCCAGCTGGCTGAGTTCGAGTTCCATCTGTACTTTAATGGCTGCTCCCTGATTAACACTTATCTCCAGGGTCGTATAACCAATAAAAGATATCGCAAGGACAGCTGATCTTTCAGGCAAACTGATAGTAAACTGCCCGTTAATGTCAGTGAGAGTACCAAAAGTGGTTCCTTTGATCACAATTGAAACTCCGGGCAGTGGTTCGCCTGTGGAAGCATCAGTAACGGTGCCTGTAACGATATTTTGCTGATCATCTGCCAAATTCATAATCCCTGATGTGGTCCCTGTTCTATTCAAATCTTTTGAAAAGAGAGCATCCGGCGAATAGGATCTCATTGAGCAGATCAGTAATATAACGCACAATTTTGTCATAATTATTGGCTTTAGCCTGTAACTGCTGACAAAAAGCAATTGTTTTTTGTTAAATTTTTCCATGCATTTGAAATGATTTAGACATTAATACTTTAGCTGTATAAGTACATGATAGTAGATGGAAAATGGAGTTAGCATTTTCATGGATTTTTTGTTATGTTTTATTTTTCATTTTTGAATCAGGGGTTAGTTAATCAAGAATCAATAGAATTCTATATCTCACAGTTGGAAATAGCAGGTAATCACTTCCTTTAAAATGGTAGCAAACGGATTGACAAGGTTTTTATTCATCTCGCTATTAATTTAGCAAATCAAAATAAAAGACCCCCTAATATGATATTATTAGCCGCACTTGATCGAACAGGGTTATCAAAAAAGCAGGTAAATGTTTTTTAAGGTTAAGTAATATCTTGAGGTTTAAAAAACATTTTATCAGAAACCAAGATAAAATAAAAATTTAAATTACAAAACTTTTTTTTGGGTTTTTTTCCTTTTCAGTCTATTGAACTCCTCTTAAACAGGATTTTTCTAACAGAATGTCCGTTTTTTCCCGTGCATGTTCTGTTGATGTAAATTTATACATAACACATTAAAGATCAATATCTGTAACTTATTGGTCAATCTGTGTTTCGTCACCTGCTCACATCCCGGAAATGGCAGATAAAATAATGTTTAAAGAAAAATCGAATTTGATAATTTATTATTTAATATATCAGCAATAATTATTTTACAGGGATAGCTTCAACAAGAAGATTTCTCACAAAATTCGTTTCAATAACCGGATTATCAAGGGTAACTGTTCCGAGATCCACGTTATTTACATAATCTTTTATTAAATATTTACCTCCTGTCAATCCCCGGAATTCAAGTTTCCCGTTCCATTCCTTGTCATAGAATGCATAAAATAATGTATCCCCTTTATTTATCACATGTGTTTCGGGTTTATCATAACCTATATCATATAAACCTCCCAGATAGGTCCCTTTTGAAAGCATTTTTTTGCGATTGAGATCAAACCACTTTTTCCATATCACCTCCTTTTCAGGTGTGAGCAAATTTCTGTTTGGACGTGCAGTTTTATTATTTTCCGGCCATGTAAATTTTGTCCCCAAAACAGCTCCAACGCCAATCTGAGTAGCGAAATCGTTCTGGTTATCAGTTAATTCGACATGATCTGCATAATAGGCCAGTTGAGGATTTATTGCTTTATAGGTTTTTGCCTTTTGCCTGTTCTGGGCACTTGATGTAGGATCGGAGGCTACAGCCTGATTCATCATTGGTATATTATAAAACGATACAGCACACCCGCAGGGACAAATCTGAAGGACAGCGTTGGGCTTGATGGCAGTCGCTTCCTCTTTGATCATTCTGAAAAAATCGGGGAGCTTTTCATTGGATTCTTCCGGATATTTTGCACCGTGCCGCCTGTTGTTATAATCCGGCGCCACAGCATTGAGATGCTGCCCATCCATTTTAAGTCCGTCATAGCCCCATTCATTAATGAACATGTTGACCACTTCCTTAGTATGATCTATTGTACCTTTATAGGTAGGCGCCATATAATAACTATTCCAGTAAGTAATATATTCCGGGGATCCATCTCTGCGGCGGAGAAGGATATTCGGATCCTTTTATAATAACTCCGTTCCCTGATCAACAGCTAATGGCGCCCACCATAATTTTGCCTTCATTCCCTGAGCATGAATTGCATCAATAAGATGCTTCATATCTGCGTTTCCACCCGGATATTTTTCCGGATTAACATTCCAGTCACCTTCAGCAATCTGGTAACCATCGTCAACATCCACCCATTTAATACCCATCTCCTTAACTTTCGGGAGAGTCCCCAATACTTCTTTAAAAGTAAAACCCCGGCCGTATCCCCATGCACACCAAACCGGCTCGAATGCTTCAGGGGGGGATGGAGAAAATTTGATCCCGCGCTTTTGCATTAATTCAGAATACTGTTGCATCGCAACAAAAAAATCACCTTTATGAACACTCACAAAAGTTGTATAGGTACGAATGGTATCATTAGGTTTGAAATCAACAGGATCGGGGTATTCATTTCGGATACTGATCGTTGCATGCCCTTCATATCTGTCCATTTCAACAGGTAAAGAAACCAGACGAGGTACCAGTTCAACATGACCGATCATGATCCCGGCATCTTTTCGCCAGAGATCAATGGCAGGAATACCTCCGCCATAGTCAGTGCTCGTCATTCCCATGAAGTTCTGCTTGCTGTAACCCGAATCAACCGGCAAAATCCAGTCAGGCCTACGGCTGCTGGAGCTTCCCTGGAATGACCAGAAACTGGGTTTATCACCCTGTGCCTGAATGTTGTAATTATTATTAACCCACCCGTCTATCCACAGCGATTTTTCTCCCTTATTAACATACATTACATTCATTAATGCAAGATTTGGAAATTCAGGATCAATTGATATTTCAACAATTTTCTCAACTTTGTTTCCTTCCTGCTCAGCAGTACCTGACAACATATAGTTTTTGATCCCCTGGTCTTCTGATATCCTGGAATCAATTATCTTAAACTCCGTGGCATTAAATTTCCTTCCAAGCAGGTATTCCGATGCGGAGAATCCGGTCATAAGTGCTTTAGCACCGGGGGCGGAACTGGTAATCTTAACAAGCATATTATTGTTAAATTCCATGACAAGATTGCCATTATTGATCTGCATCCCCTTTTTTCCGCAGGAAAAAACTATCATCAGCAACAAAATGAATAAGCCGGACAGAATAATTGGTTTCATCTTTTTACTCTTCATTACATTTTCAGGTTTGAATTTTTAATATTAATTAAAGTCGAAATTTAATAATTGGATATCTGAAATCATAAATAATCCGGCTTTATTATCAAAGTAAATTAATTTAATCTGCAATTTGTTCCGAATTCTTAACCTATCCCCTGCTCTCTGTTAGGGTGGAAAGGCTCTTGCATAAAAATTAAAGGACCGGAGTATGATTTCATTATGATGAAGTGGAGTAACCAGTCTTAGATTCTTATGTCGCAAACTACAAATCAATTGTCTTTCCGGTCCTGAATGCCTTATCCGCAGCAAGTACGATTTTAAGGCTGTTGATGGCATCATCCTGATGGCCGGTAAGATCCAGGTCATTAATAATGGAATTATAGAAAAATTCCTGTTCAAGATTACATAAACCCTGGTGGTCAGGTTCGTCTTCGGTGCTGATGATCTCATCTTTTCTGGCAAAATCTCCGTTTGCATCGATCTCTGCGTGATGAAGCAGGAGACTGTTTGTTTTAGTATGTGAATCGATATCATCTGACCGTTTCACCTTTCCGTCGCCTGCATCCATAATGCTTACTGAACCTGCAGGTCCGATTACATCTTTAACAAAGAATGCCGTCTGACTCATCATTGGTCCCCATCCGGCTTCATACCAGCCAACAGATCCGTCCTCGAAAGTAACACTCAGCTGACCATAGTTGTACATTTTATCTATTAACTGATCGGTGAGCCTGGCCCCTATTGCACTTACATGTAAAGGCTTTGACCGTGTCATCTGGCACATCACATCCACATAATGAACTCCGCAATCTACAATTGGAGACATAGATTTCATAAGGTTCAAATGCCAGTTCCATGTCTTTCCGCTGCTCTGCTGGTTAAGGTTCATACGCATAACCAGTGGTTTTCCAAGAGTTTGGGCTATTTCAATGAATTTTTTCCATGAAGGATGCACCCTAAGGATATATCCAACAACAAGCTTCTTCTTCAGATCCCGGGCCATCTTAACAACTTCACCCGCATCACTGACAGTAACAGCCAGAGGTTTTTCGACGAAAACATGGGCACCCATCCTGAGACTTTTAACAGCAATTGATGCATGGGTTTCAGGATAGGTGCAAATGGCTACAGCATCAGGTTTTGTAGAAGAAAGAGCTTTATCTATATCATCAAATTGTGGAATTCCGCCAAGCTCTGCTGATAATTTTTCACGGTTTGAGACATTGGTATCTACAAGCCCGGTAAGCTGAAAGCCATTAAGATTATGGTAAGCCCGGGCATGAGAAGAGCCCATATTTCCACACCCTGCAACGATGGTTTTAATCTTGTTAGTCATGATTTAATAACGATATTTTCTGTAAATGAAGTGAGGATTATGATTATAACAAAAGAATATTATTAATTATGACAATCGGTAATCATGCATAAGACCTCTTTGATTTTGACTTCGTCGAGCTCCGCTTCGCTCCGTTTCTTCGTTAGCCCCTTACCCTAAAGGGTGCGAAGAACCGGGTCCCGATAGTCATATTATTAATTATTGATAGCTGCCATTGTTCTTAATAAGTCTCCTGCCCATGAATAAATATTGTTGCTTAGCTTTTTAATATTTCCCCGCGAACCGCTATTATCCAATTAACAATTTTACCGGTCTTCCTTTTTTATATTGGTAAAT
>CAVZVF010000029.1:0-44575 GCA_963778605.1 uncultured Bacteroidales bacterium | reverse complement strand
CCCCTCCAGACTCAACCTCATCTTTCTTTCCATGAAACCATTTTGGGAACGGTTCAGGTTTAGTCTGCCCAGCTGTAAAATAATCTATTGCAAATAACAAACAGCCAGAGCCAACACAGTACTTTTATTCCATTTACCTATTAACAAAACAGAATTTAAAAGAGGCTGTATCAAAAGTATGAATCATGTTCAAATACCTTAGTCTTTTGCCCCCTTCCCCCTGCCTTGCTCCGCCGTAGCGGCTACGCGAAGGCGCAGAAGGGGGTTTGATAACTATTTGTGGATCAAGCCACCTCTGCAGTCTGGCACCTCCCTAAAATTGCCCACAGGGCAATTTTTAAACGGTCGGTCCCCTTTAGGGGATTTAGGGGCAAAAAAAGATGGAAGTCCTTTTGAGACAGCCTCTTTGTGTATTGTTAATTATTGTTTGCTAATTGGTTTGTTTTGTCCCCGTTATTTTCCGATACAGAAATTCTTAAAATATTCCCAAGTATCTCATCTGTTGTGATCTCTCCGGTTATTTCACCCAGATAATGAATAGCCTGACGGATGTCAATTGCTATCAAATCTTCAGGAATCTGATTTTCAAGTCCGTTTAAAACCCTGTCCAGACTTTCTGAGACATGAAGTAATGCTTCATAATGTCTTATATTTGTGATTATTACCTCATCTGAATTCAACTGTTCCTTTACAACAACTTCTCCAAGTTTTGACCTCAGTTTCAAGACCATCTTCTCCTTTGCAGAGATAAATAAAAGTAGTTCCTCATCCGTTAAATCAATATCTTTAACTAATTTATGCTCCATCCCATTGAGATTTATATTTATTGATCAGAATTATCAATTTTTTTTCTGCTTCTTTTATCTTTTCACTGATTGCCCTGATCCAGTTGTTTATGGATTCCGCAGCATCTGTAATTTCATCTATTAAAAGTATTACTGACGCCTGCTTATCTTCTCATGAGTCTTTTTAATTCCAATGGTTTCAATAACATCGGTTGTATCACGTAAACCTGCTGTATCTATAAACCTGTATTTAATACCGTTAATTACGATAGTATCTTCGATTGCATCCCGGGTTGTCCCTGGGATTTCTGAAACAATTGCTTTCTCTTCCATAAGAACCGCTTTAACAGAGTTGATTTACCCGAATTCGGATTTCCTACAATTACCACCGGTATCCATTCTTTACCACATTTCCCAATAAATGAATCAGCCAGCCTGTCAGCAAGCTCTTTAATGCTGATTATAGAGATTTAAGCTTTTTTCTGTCTGCAAATTCAACATCTTCTTCACCAAAATCGAGTTCCAGTTCAATCAGGGATGCAAAATTGAGAAGTTCAGCTCTAAGCATTCCGATCTCATCAGAAAATCCTCCCCTCATCTGGTTGATAGCAATCCTGTGAGCCATCTTAGTTTCAGATGCTATAATGTCCGCAACAGCTTCAGCCTGTGAAAGATCCATCTTACCATTCATGAAAGCCCGTTGTGTAAACTCTCCCGGCAAGGCCGAAATAGCGCCATTAGTAATGAATAGCTCAAGAATCTTCTTAATTATGAAGGAGAAGCATGACATGAAATCTCAACCAGAATTTTCACCGGTGTAGGAGTGAGGTGCCCTGAAAATACTCACCAGTACTTCATCAACTAATTTCCTCACCTGATATTATTTCTCCATATACAATTGTATACCCTTTCTGATCAGGGAGTTTAATTCTCTTATCGAAGGGAAAGAATATTTTCTCACAAATGTTAATACTTTGCGAGCCGCTTATTCTTATTACCGCAATTGCACCACCAATCGCAGTTGCAGGTGCACATATTGTCTCTTCAGATCTAATCATTTGTTAAAAGCAGTTGTTCAGCAAATGTATGAAACTTTTTTCCTATCTGTGTCCACTTTTAGCTTTAACGCGAGTGGATTGTCTTTTTTCCTTTTGAGACTTTGAAGGTTAAAGACAAAGTCATAAATCGCAGCACCCGGATGATAATTTTCGACTAAAATATCGAAAAGCCCATAATAATTAGGTATTTTTGAAAATGCAATCAAAGGTAAAAAAATAGTTTCGGGAAATTGGTATTTTTAATCATACATCTTTAAATATCTGTTATTTATGAGTATTCTGGTAAACAAAAACTCGAAGGTGATCGTACAAGGATTCACCGGGAGTGAGGGAACATTTCATGCCACTCAGATGATCGAATATGGTACAAATGTTGTCGGAGGTGTTACCCCTGGAAAAGGCGGACAGCAACACCTTGATCTACCTGTCTTTAATACAGTAAGAGATGCTGTTAAGAGAACCGGAGCAGATGTTTCAGTAATATTTGTTCCGCCCTCAGCCGGTGCGGATGCAATAATGGAGGCAGCTGAAGCAGGAATAAAACTCATTGTTACCATTACAGAAGGGATACCTGTTTCTGATATGGTCACCGTTAAGGAGTATCTGAAATCGTTCAGCTGCCGGCTGATAGGCCCCAATTGTCCCGGTATAATAACCCCCGGGGAGACTAAAGTAGGGATCATGCCAGGATTTATTCATAAGAAAGGTTCCATAGGCATTATTTCACGTTCCGGCACCCTAACATATGAGGCAGTTGATCAGGTAACCAGGCTGGGACTTGGCCAGTCGACATGTATTGGGATCGGCGGCGATCCTATCGTTGGCACAACAACACTTGACGCTGTCAAGATGATGATGGATGATACTGATACCGAAGCAATTATCGTTATCGGAGAGATTGGTGGCAATATGGAGAATGAAGCTGCTGAATGGATAAAATCAAATGGCACAAAACCTGTTATCGGATTTATTGCCGGGCAGACGGCACCAAAAGGTCGCAGGATGGGACATGCCGGTGCAATAATAGGAGGGAAGAATGACACGGCAGGAGCAAAGATGGAACTGATGAAAAAATGCGGAATCCATGTCGTGGAGTCACCAGCTGATATAGGTAATACTGTAGCAAAAGTACTCAAGATAATATAGTTCTCACTTTTACTTAATTGATTAATAAGCTATTATTAATATATTTGCACTTTATTAACCCCCCTGCCCCCTGAAGGGGTTAATTTTACATCACATTATGGCCCCCTTTAGGGAGTTGGGGGCAAAATAAATTTATATTTGCAGAAATTTTAAAACAGAACCAAATGGAATTACTTAGCAGGAAAAACAGCTCTTATAACCGGAGCTTCAAGAGGAATAGGAAAATCAATCGCTATCAGGTTTGCAAAGGAAGGTGCAGATATCGCCATCACCAATATAATTGATGATGAAGAATTCAAGTCAGCAGTAAAGGAGATTGAAAATCTTGGTGTGAAAGCTAAAGGATATGTTTCCAATGCTGCAAAATTTACTGATTCACAAATACTTATTGACGAAGTGGTCAAAGATTTCAGCCGGATTGATATACTTGTTAACAATGCCGGTATAACAAAAGATACTCTTCTGATGCGAATGACCGAAGATCAGTGGGATGCGGTTATTGCTGTAAATCTTAAATCGGTATTTAACCTGACAAAAGCTGTTTTGCAAACAATGCTAAAGCAAAAAAATGGTTCAATAATTAATATGAGTTCAGTTGTTGGTGTTTCAGGTAACGCAGGACAAAGCAATTATTCAGCCTCCAAAGCAGGAATAATAGGTTTCACAAAAAGCGTCGCCAAAGAGGTAGGGTCCCGAAACATCAGATGCAATTCTATTGCTCCGGGATTTATTATTACAGAGATGACAGATAAATTACCTGAAGATGTGAAAAAAGAATGGATAAATAAAATCCCTCTCAGACGTGGCGGAACGCCTGAGGATGTGGCAAATACAGCTTTATTCCTTGCATCGGAACTCTCATCTTATGTAAGCGGACAAACAATTCATGTGTGCGGAGGTATGCTAACTTAAAAATATTTATTATATTTACAACTTCGCAGGGTGCCTATCCTTTTAGCACGAGGAAATGCAGCGAGACATATTTATTCCACACTTATTTTAAACGGGCACCCTGCTTCTTTTTAAATCCACCTCGTTAAAATGCATAACACTATATTTTATCTGATCCTGATAATTCCGGTCACCGGGTTTATACTGGAACGTTATCTTGAATACCTCAATTCGACAATGTGGTCTGATTCCCTTCCTGAAAAATTAAAAGGTATTTGTGATGAGGATGAATACCGGAAAACACAATTTTATCAGAAAGATAATAACCGGCTTTCATTTTGGTCTTCATCATTCAACATAACAGTAATCTTAGTCATGATAGGTTTTGGCGGCTTCGCATTAATTGATGGTGTTGCCCGTTCCATAAGCAGTAATCCTGTTATCGTTGCACTTGTTTTCTTCGGGATAATCGGTTTTGGTTCTGATCTCATAAATATCCCGTTCTCCTGGTTCGATACTTTCGTAATTGAAAAAAAATATGGATTTAACACCATGACCATCAGAACATTCATCACTGACCATATTAAATCGTGGTTCATTGCCGTGCTGGTTGGTGCACCGGTCCTTGGACTTATTACCTGGTTTTATTATAAGACCGGTTCATCATTCTGGCTCTATGCCTGGGGCCTTATTACTGCCTTTTCGATTTTTATGAATCTGTTTTATTCAGAAATTATAGTTCCTCTTTTTAACAAACAAACCCCGCTTGAGCATGGATCATTAAGAAATCAGATTGAAGCATTTGCGGAGAAATCAGGTTTCAGGCTTAAGAATATTTACATCATCGACGGTTCAAAACGAAGTACAAAAGCAAATGCTTATTTTTCGGGATTCGGTCCGAAGAAAAGGATAGTTCTTTACGATACCTTATTAAAGGAACTGTCAGAGGAGGAAATTGTTGCCGTTCTTGCTCATGAAATCGGACATTATAAAAAGAAACATGTATTGCGATCACTTATATTCTCAGTGGTTGTGTCAGGATTTATGTTATTTCTCTTTTCCCTGGTTGTAAACTCTCCCGCTCTCTCAAAAGCACTCGGAGCAGAAAACCCGAGTTTTCATTTAGGCCTTGTGGTTTTTGGTATACTTTACAGCCCATTATCTTATTGATTGGTTTAGTTACAAATTTTGTTTCAAGACGAAATGAATTTGCGGCAGACAGGTTTGTTGCTGAAAACTACAGACCGGATATACTGGCACAAGGCTTAAAGAAACTCTCGGTAAAAAACCTCTCGAACATGATGCCACATCCTGTTTATGTATTTTTTCATTATTCGCATCCACCGCTATTGAAAAGATTAGAGAAGCTGGAATGAATTTCTATATTTGCATCTGAAATTGCCTCCTTAGCTCAGTTGGTAGAGCAGCTCATTCGTAATGAGCAGGTCGGGGGTTCGAGTCCCCGAGGTGGCTCAAATTGATCGTGGGTCCTGACGTTACGCCGATGGCGTAAGTCAGGATGCTGGCTAAAACGTCAGCATTCGAGTCCCATTGGAGGCTCAGATAAGACTTTTAAAACCGGAAAAATAATTTGTTGAAATCATTCTATTAACTATTTTTGTTGCTCCAAAATTTATTAATAGTTGCGGGAATAGCTCAGTTGGTAGAGCATCAGCTTCCCAAGCTGAGGGTCGCGAGTTCGAGTCTCGTTTCCCGCTCATTGAAAAAGAGGTTGTCTCAAAAGTCCTCTGTGGAACTCTGTGGAAACTCTGTGATCTCTGTGTAAGTTCTTAATTATTTGTTACACAGAGGGTCACAGAGAAGGCACAACTTGTCCCGATCTATCGGGAGAGCGACACAGAGAAAGCATTACCATAATATTAGACTTTTAAGACAGCCTTTTTCCTTTATTACTCACCTTAATTCAACTCTTTGAGATCCTGAATGAAAATGTAACATTTTTTTGAATTTATAAGGTCTTCCGGATTTATTTTTATAATGTTGAAAAAAACTGTTCAGGCTGAAATAATAAATGCCATTACTTAAATCTTTTACCCACTATGGTAAAAATGAATAAATTTATTTTTTATTCTTTGTACTTTTGGCGGGTAAGAGGAATTTAAAAAAAATGAAGATGGTAAAAATTGTAACATTTGGCGAAATTATGCTGCGACTGACTACCCCTGATCATCAGAGATTTTCGCAGGTAACATCTTTTTGCGCCTCATTCGGAGGTGCTGAAGCAAATGTGGCGGTATCACTGGCAAATTACGGGCTTCAAACCGAATTTGTAACCCGCCTTCCTCAAAATGATCTTGGTCAGTCCGTAATCATGGATTTAAAAAAATATGGCGTGGGAACAAACCATATAATCCGGGGTGGGGAAAGACTGGGAATATATTTTCTTGAAACAGGCTCTGTAGCCCGACCTGGTAAAGTTCTTTATGACAGGCTTAATTCTGCCATTGCTGAAATAAAGCCGGGTATGATTGATTGGAATACTGTTTTTGATGGCGTTAAATGGTTTCATTGGACAGGTATTACACCTGCTATTTCTGAAGGTGCTGCCTTAACCTGCCTCGAAGCTATTAAAGTTGCTAATAATAAAGGCATTACTGTTACATGCGATCTTAATTACAGAAAGAACCTCTGGAAATGGGGCAAGACAGCACGTGAAATTATGCCGGAACTGGTAAACGGCTGTGATATCATCCTTGGGAATGAAGAAGATGCTGAGGCAGTTTTCGGAGTGAAACCGGATGAAACAAGCTTCCTTAAAGGGGAAGTAGATGGTGCCAGCTATGAATCAGTTTGTCAGAAACTTAAAAAGAAATTCCCAAAATCAGGGAAAATAGTGATCACACTCCGGGGATCAATAAATGCCGATCATAATACCTGGTCAGGTGTGCTTTATAACGGAGAACAACTTTTCAAAGCCCCTGTCTACCAGATCACTCATATAGTTGATCGGGTAGGAGGTGGTGATTCTTTTATGGGAGGATTGTTATACGGATTAATAAATTATCCCGGTGATGATCAGAAGGCTCTGAATTTTGCAGTTGCCGCTTCGTGTCTGAAGCACACAATATATGGTGATTTCAATCAGGTTACACTGGCTGAAGTGGAACAACTTATGAATGGAGACAGTGCCGGTAGGGTGGTTCGCTGAAATAATCAGACTTAATAAGTCATATTTAAGAAAAAAATGAAGGCTGAAATAATTACAATTGGAGATGAACTCCTTATAGGACAGACAATAGACACAAATTCAGCATGGATGGGATCGGAAATGAGTCAGATCGGATTTGACATCTGGCGCAGAACTTCAATCCATGATAACAGGCAGGATATTCTGAATGCCCTGAAAGAAGTAACAGGAAGATCAGAGGTAGTATTAATAACCGGTGGACTGGGACCTACCAGTGATGATATAACCAAACAGACACTTTGCGAATTCTTCAATACCCGGCTGGTTCTTAGTTCTGAAGTCTTATTGATGATTGAAGAAATGATGCAGAGACGGAAATTCCCCATGAATGATAATAACCGGAGACAAGCCGAAGTACCTGAATCATGCAGGGTACTGAAAAATGCCATAGGTACGGCTCCGGGTATGTGGTTCGAAAAGGATGGGACAATATTAATATCTATGCCCGGAGTTCCGCATGAAATGAAGTATATCATGAATGAACATGTTCTGCCTGAGCTAAATAAACGCTTTACATCACAGGTTATAATACACAGAAATATAATGACATATGGCGAATCTGAAGCCCGTCTTGCAGAATTACTCACAGACTTTGAATCCGCTCTTCCTGCTAATATAAAACTGGCATATCTTCCATCTTCGGGTATTATTAAACTGCGGCTTACAGGTACCGGGTCAGACCGTAAATTACTTTCAGTTAGTATAGAAGAACAGGTTAAACAACCTCTTCAGAATTATTCCTGGTCTCATATTTGCTGAAAATGAAGAATCGCTGGAATCAGTGATCGGAAGGCTATTGAAAGAAAAGCATAAGACAATATGTACTGCTGAAAGCTGTACCGGTGGAAGAATAGCGAATATGATAACAAGTGTTGCAGGAAGTTCATCATATTTCAAGGGCTCGGTAATAGCGTATGACAATTCTGTAAAAATCCAGATTCCTTGATGTTAAGGAAGACATAATTACCAGATATGGAGCTGTTAGTGAGCAGGTTGTGATTCAGATGGCAGAGAATATAAGAAAGCTGTTTAAAACTGATCTTGCAGTTGCAACTTCCGGTATTGCAGGTCCTGATGGCGGCACCGAAGAAAAACCCGTCGGAACTATCTGGATTGCTGTTGCGTCTGAAAAAGAAACTGCAACATCAAAATATGTTTTTGGAAACAACAGGATTTTTAATATTGAGAGGTTTTCCAATGCTGCACTCAACCTGGCCAGAAAGCAGATTATCAGTCAATAAACTAAATTCCAGCCAGCTGTTAAAAAATAATGACGGAATAATTTGGTTAATCAGATAAAAATCACGTATTTTGCGCTTCGTTTTTAAAGGACAAACGTTAATAAAGAAGTAAAACAAATTACCAATGTCAAAGATTTGTCAGGTTACAGGGAAAAAAGCGATGGTCGGTAACAACGTTTCGCATTCAAAAAGAAGAACCAAGAGAAGATTTTACCCGAATCTGTTTGAGAAAAAGTACTATTTGCCTGAAGAGGAGAGATGGGTCCAGTTAAAAGTATCGGCTGCAGGTATACGTCTTATAACAAAAAACGGGCTGTCAAAGGTTCTGAAAAAGGCAAAAGAAAAAGGTTACATTTTGAATTATTAAAATAAGGATAAAAAATGGCAAAAAAGGCTAAAGGTAACAGGCAACAGGTAATTCTGGAATGTACCGAACATAAAGAGAGCGGACTGCCGGGGATGTCGCGATACATTACGACAAAGAACAGGAAAAACACACCTGACAGGCTTGAAAGGAAGAAATACAATCCCGTTCTTAAAAAGCACACTATTCACAGAGAAATAAAGTAATAAGAATTTACCATGGCAAAGAAAGTTGTTGCAACACTCAAGACAGGAACCGGTAAGGTCTTTACGAAATGTATTAAGATGATCAAGTCTGATAAATCAGGTTCTTACCAGTTTAAGGAAGAGATCGTTCATAATGACCATATCCAGGATTTCTTTACAAAAAAATAAATTAATCTTCTGAATAAGATTTAGAGAGCTTTCTTCACGGTTGAGGAAAGCTCTTTTTATATTTACTTTCGAATTACATATTCAATTAAAAATAATTTTAATGGGTTTCCCTGGAAAAGATAAAAAACAGAGTCTGATATAAAGGTCTTGAGAAAACAAAGGAGAACGTTTTTGTAAAGCTCTCAAGAGCAGTTGCAGGAAAATCAAAAGTTGATGAGGAAGTGCTTGACAAACTTGAAGAAGTCCTTGTCTCCTCTGATGTCGGTGTAGCTACAACCCTGAGCATAATTGAACGCATCGAAAAGAGAGTTGCAAGAGATAAATATTTAAATTCCAGTGAACTGAATAATATACTTAAAGAGGAGATAGCTGCTCTTCTTAGTGTTAATAAAGCTGATATCAGATTCCGATTTTTCAGCATCCTCTGCCATTTAAACCATATGTAATTTGGTTGTAGGTGTAAATGGTTCAGGAAAAACAACAACTATTGGAAAACTTGCTCAACAATACAAAAATGCAGGAAAAAGAGTTCTCCTGGGAGCAGCAGATACATTCAGGGCAGCAGCAATAGACCAGCTTCAGATTTGGGCCGACAGAACGGGTGTCCCACTGGTTAAACAACAAATGGGATCTGATCCGGCATCAGTTGCATTTGATACTGTAAAATCGGCAGTTGCAGGAGGATATGAAGTGGTAATTATAGACACTGCCGGCCGGCTCCATAATAAAATTAATCTGATGACTGAACTTACCAAGATAAAAAGAGTCATGGAGAAAGTTCTTCCGGAAGCTCCTCATGAAGTACTGCTGGTACTGGATGGGTCAACAGGTCAAAACGCCTTTGAACAGGCTAAACAGTTCACTTCTGCAACAAACGTCACTGCTTTGGCGATAACAAAACTGGATGGAACTGCAAAGGGTGGAGTAGTAATAGGCATTTCCGACCAGTTGAAAATACCGGTTAAATATATTGGTATTGGGGAAAAACTGGATGATCTTCAGATATTCAACCGGGTTGATTTTGTTGATTCACTATTTTCCACTGAAAAATAAATCGCCCGGTAAAAGCAGTTCGTATCAATCCCTTAATGAATAATAAAAAAATAAATATTGTAACTCTGGGTTGTTCAAAAAATATAGTTGATTCGGAAAAACTTCTGACGACAACTTCAGGCAGGTGGTTACAAAATAGTTCACAATTCAGATGAAATTTCAGCCGACACAGTTATCGTAAATACCTGTGGTTTTATTAATGATGCAAAGGAAGAAAGCGTTGATACCATACTTCGGTTTGTAAAAGCCAGAGAATCAGGACAAATCAGAAACCTTTATGTAATGGGGTGCCTGTCAGAAAGATATATGGAATCCCTTAAGACCGGAAATTCCGGAAGTTCAAAAATATTTCGGGGTAAATAATATGAATGAGATCCTTAAGGAACTTGGAGTATCAGCTAAGAAGGATCTTATCAGGGACAGGTCAGTTACAGGTCCCGGTCATTATGCATATCTTAAAATCTCGGAAGGCTGTGACCGCACGTGTTCATTCTGTGCAATTCCGTTAATCAGGGGAAAATATATCTCACGTCCTGTTGAGGATCTTGTCGAAGAGGCAAAAATCCTTGCCGCCAAAGGTGTTAAAGAACTGATACTTATTGCTCAGGATTTAAGTTATTATGGTCTTGATATTTACAAAAAACAAAAGCTTCCGGACTCTGATATCTGAATTACTAAAGATTAATCATTTGAATGGATCACGTCTTCATTACCTCTATCCGGCAAATTTTCCTGCAGAACTCATTGAACTGATGAAGGATAATCCAAGAATATGCCGCTATATTGATATTCCTATCCAGCATATTTCTGATAAAATGCTCAGGTTAATGAAAAGATCTCATAACGGACCCGAAACGGAAGCTCTCCTTAACCGGCTTCGCATGGAATTACCCGATGCAGTTATCAGAACAACACTTATAGCCGGTCATCCCGGAGAAACCCCAAAGGAATACAACGAGCTTAAGAATTTTGTCAAATCATTCAGGTTCAACAGGCTGGGAGTTTTCGCTTATTCACATGAGGAAGATACTTATTCCTATAATAATTTTAAAGATGATGTAAAGGCTGAAGTAAAGAGAGTCGAGAGTGGCAGAATTAATGTCTGTTCAGCAGGACATCTCGTCTCAGCTCAATCAGGAAATGACTGGTAAAACCTTCAAAGTCATTATTGACAGGAGGGAGGGAGAATATTTTATAGGAAGAACAGAATTTGACAGCCCGGAAGTTGATCAGGAGGTGTTGGTAGGTGTTGAACACAGCCTCAAACCAGGCAAATTCTACAATATCCTGATAACACAATCGAATGAATTTGATATATATGGAAAACCAGTTTAAGAAGCTGGCGGTGTCTCAATTTCTTTCTTTTTCTTCTTTTGCATTTTAATCCTGATTTCAGATTTGGCTGCATTGAATCCAACATAAATTGTGTCTCCTTCTGCCATATTCGCCCTTATCAGAATCTCAGCCATCGGATCTTCAAGATATTTCTGGATGGCCCGCTTTAGCGGCCGGGCTCCAAAATTGGCGTCAAAACCTCTGTCAGCAATGAAATCTTTTGCAGCAGTAGTTATCTTTAACTGGAAACCGAGAGAATTAACCCTGGCATATAATCCTTTTAATTCCAGATCGATGATTTTATTGATATCTTCCTTACTCAGGGAATTGAACATAATAACATCATCAATCCTGTTCAGAAATTCAGGAGCAAATGTTTTCTGAAGTGCTTTCTGAAGGATACTTTTTGTCTGCTCATCACGGGTGGTCTTTTTTGTATGACTCTCAAATCCTATTCCATGTCCGAATTCGGCTATCTGCCTGGTACCTATATTTGAAGTAAGAATGACAATCGTATTTCTGAAATCTACACGCCGTCCAAGACTGTCGGTGAGTTGTCCTTCGTCGAGAACCTGAAGCATGATATGGAAAACATCGGGATGAGCTTTTTCAATCTCATCAAGGAGCACAACCGAATAAGGTTTTCTCCTTACTTTTTCAGTCAGCTGACCACCCTCTTCATAACCCACGTATCCGGGAGGAGCACCAACAAGCCTTGATACTGAAAATTTCTCCATATACTCACTCATATCAATCCTGACCAGGTTATCGGTCGTATCGAAAAGGAATTTGGCAAGGACTTTTGCAAGCTGTGTTTTTCCCACACCTGTAGGGCCAAGGAAAATAAATGTTCCAATCGGTTTATTAGGATCTTTCAGTCCTGCTCTGTTTCGCTGAATTGATTTCACGACTTTCAGAATGGCTTCTTCCTGACCAATCACACTACCTTTGAGTTCATCAAACATCTGAAGCAATCTGGTACCTTCTGTCTGGGCAATTCTTTGAACCGGTACACCGGTCATCATAGCTACCACCTCAGCAACTTTCTCTGCGTTAACTGTTTCGCGGTTTACAGCAAGTTCCTTTTCCCATTTTTTCTTTTCAAGCTCGATCATATCAAGAAGATCCTTTTCGCGATCCCGAAAACTGGCAGCTTTTTCAAAATTCTGATTTTTCACTGCCATCATTTTTTCCTTTTTCGTGTCTTCAAGCTGTTTTTCAAGCGTAAGTATTTTTTCCGGGACAACTATATTTGAAATATGTACCCTAGATCCTGATTCGTCAAGTGCATCTATGGCCTTATCGGGTAGATGCCGGTCTGATATATAACGGTTTGTAAGGTTAACGCAGGCTTCAATTGCATCATCAGTGTATATTACATTATGATGTTCTTCATACCTCTCCTTTATATTGTGAAGAATATGAATTGTTTCCTCAATTGATGTAGGTTCGACAATTACTTTCTGGAACCTTCTTTCCAGTGCCCCGTCTTTTTCTATGTGCTGACGGTACTCATCAAGCGTTGTTGCACCGATGCATTGGATCTCACCACGGGCCAGAGCCGGTTTAAGCATATTGGCAGCATCGAGTGACCCGGTCGCTCCACCTGCTCCTACAATTGTGTGAATCTCATCGATGAACAATATTATGTTATCGTTCTTTGAAAGCTCGTTAAGAATAGCTTTCATCCTCTCTTCAAACTGTCCACGGTATTTTGTACCTGCAACAATCGATGCAAGATCAAGAGCAACAACTCTTTTATTAAACAGGACTCGTGACACATTTCTTTTGGTAATGCGGAGAGCCAGACCTTCTGCAATTGCTGATTTACCTACTCCCGGTTCACCGATAAGTACCGGATTATTCTTTTTCCTCCTCGATAAAATCTGCGCGAGTCTTTCAATTTCTCTCTCACGACCTACAACAGGGTCGAGTCGTCCTTCTTCTGCAGCTTTGGTCAGATCAATACCAAAATTATCCAGAACAGGTGTATCAGAAGATGATTTTGCAGATGATGGCGGTGTGGGTTGCCCTTTTCCGCCTCCTCCGAAACTTTGACCTTCATCATCTTCATCGCGTGGATAATCAGCTTTTGCGGATGGTGATTCAGCTTCAACCATACGCCTGACTGTCTGATAGTTGACATCCAATTCCGTCAGAAACCTGGTAACCAGAGCATTTTCATCCTTAAGTATTGCTAACAGAAGGTGTTCAGATTCAATATTAGGGCTTTTTAATGCTTTAGCTTCCAGATAAACCAATTTAAGAATCCGTTCGGTACTTCTTAGAAGAGGAATGATCTCATGTCCTGCCACGGGTACCGGACTTTCGACTTTAATACTTTTCTCCAATGATCCTTTAAGGACCAACAGGTCAATACCCTGGTTAATAAGGATCTCAATTGCAACACCCTCTCCATCTCTTAAAATCCCAAGAAAAAGATGTTCCGGACTTATATGACTGTTTCCCAGCCGTATAGCTTCTTCTTTGCTATACCCTAGGATATCTTTTACCCTTTGCGAAAATTGTGAATCCATAATTTGTCCTTTCAATTATCAAATTATTACTTTATATCGGACAATTTGTCATAAACCATCAACATTAATCCAAATTACAATAAAATCAAAGTTAAATTATCCAGAATATATATCTGACAATTATCGTGCCCATTTATAAACAATAAATGTTAAAAATTAGCTAAATGAATAGTACAAAAATAGCCAAATTTTCACTAATTTCGTAAATCAAATTCCGGGGTTGGAAATTTATTTTGTAAATGTTTAATTAACAATCTGTTATGTCAGAGAGAGAGAGGATCATAAAGGTCAATATCGAGGAGGAGATGAAGTCGGCTTACATCGACTATTCTATGTCAGTTATCGTTTCAAGGGCATTACCAGATGTCAGAGATGGCCTTAAACCTGTTCATCGCAGGGTACTTTTCGGAATGTCAGACCTTGGAGTATATTCAAACAAACCATATAAAAAATCTGCCAGGATAGTGGGAGAGGTGCTCGGTAAGTATCACCCCCATGGCGATTCTTCAGTTTATGAGGCAATGGTCAGAATGGCCCAGGAGTGGTCGTTAAGATATCCCCTGGTAGATGGTCAGGGGAACTTTGGCTCAGTCGATGGCGATAGTCCTGCAGCAATGAGGTATACTGAAGCAAGGTTAAAGAAAATTGCCGAAGAGACTCTGGCTGATATTGATAAAGGGACAGTTGATTTTCAACCAAACTTTGATGACTCATTAACCGAACCGGTAGTTTTACCAACCCGCATTCCAAACCTTCTTGTAAACGGAGCTTCCGGAATTGCTGTCGGAATGGCAACAAATATGCCACCCCATAACTTGTCTGAAATCATCGATGCTACAATTGCCTATATCGATAATAATGATATTACAACTGAAGAGATTTTACATTATGTTAAGGGACCTGATTACCCGACCGGAGGAATAATATATGGTGAACAGGGAATTAGGGATGCTTGTGAAACAGGCAGGGGCAGAATAGTTATCAGGGCAAAAACTGAAATAGAGTTGACTCCTACGGGCAGGGAATGTATCATCGTAACTGAAATTCCTTACATGGTCAATAAGGCTGAGATGATAAGGAAAATAGCTGACCTTATTAATGAAAAGAAACTGGAGGGAATATCCTACATTAATGATGAATCGGACCGGAACGGTATGCGGGTAGTTATTATCCTTAAAAAAGATGCAAGTGCGAATGTTGTTCTTAATCATCTTTATAAATATTCTTCGCTTCAGACATCTTTCAGTGTTAATAATATCGCTCTTGTTAAAGGAAGGCCCAAAACACTCAACACGAAAGATCTTATAAGATATTTCGTAAATCACCGGCATGAGGTTATAATAAGGAGAACAAAATTTGATCTGGACCAGGCTGAAAAGCGTGCACACATACTTGAAGGGCTGATTATTGCAAGTGACAATATAGACGAGGTAATAGCTATTATCAAATCATCCAAGACCCCGGATATGGCCAGGGAGAGACTTATGGAGAGATTTAGTCTGTCAGATATTCAGTCAAGAGCTATAGTCGAAATGCGTCTCCGTCAGCTTACAGGGCTTGAACAGGAAAAGTTAAGGGCTGAATATAAGGAAGTTATGGACTTGATTGAATACCTGAAAAGTATCCTGGCAAGCCTGGAGCTACAGATGAAGATCATAAAAGACGAACTTCTTGAGATTAAAGAAAAATACGGAGATAAAAGGCGTACAGAAATAATTCCAAGTGAAGAAGATTTCAATCCTGAAGATTTTTATGCCGATGATGAAATGGTGATTACTATTTCACATATGGGGTATATAAAAAGAACACCTCTTACAGAATTCCGCCGTCAGAACAGGGGTGGTACAGGTGCAAAGGGAGGAGCTACAAGGGACGAAGATTTTATTGAACATTTGTATATTGCAACCATGCACAATACGATGCTTTTCTTTACAAGCAAAGGAAAAGTATACTGGCTGAAGGTATACAAGATCCCCGAAGGTTCCCGTACCTCAAAAGGCAGGGCAATGCAAAACATGATCAATATTGAGCCTGATGATAAGGTAAGAGCCTTTATTAATGTCGGGAATCTAACTGATACTGAATATATTAATAAAAATTTCATTGTACTGTGCACTACAAAGGGGATAATTAAAAAAACCTCTCTTGAAGCATATTCCAGACCGAGGTTAAATGGCGTAAATGCTATCACGGTAAGGGAAGAAGATGAACTGCTGGAAGCAAAGATGACTAACGGGAACCATGAAATAATGCTTGCAGTAAAATCAGGCCGGGCAATTCGTTTCCCCGAAGGTAAAGTAAGACCAATGGGACGAACTGCTTCAGGTGTAAGGGGAATTAAACTCGCCAGTGAAAAAAACGATTTTGTTGTTGGAATGATTACAATCGAAAATAAAGAAAAAGATGTCCTTGTTGTTTCAGAAAAAGGATACGGAAAAAGATCTGATATAGATGGTTACAGAATCACTAACAGGGGAGGCAAGGGAGTTAAGACCATAAATGTTACAGAAAAGACCGGTTCACTGATTGCACTTAAAGATGTTACAGATAACCATGATCTTATGATCATTACACAATATGGAAATATACTCAGAAGCCCTGTTTCAGCATTGAGAGTCATGGGGAGAGCAACCCAGGGTGTAAGATTGATTAATTTGAAGGAAAACGACATTATTGCTTCCGTCGCCTGTGTACTGGTTAATGAAGATGATGAAGATAGTGATAAAAGTAATCCAGATGAAAAAAATTCTAATTCCGAGGAAATTGGCAAAGAATTTGAAGATTAATAAGTAATATTATAAATTTACCAAAAATAATTAAAGACAATAATTAAATCTATAATCATGAAAAAACTTTTTCTGTTGATAGCAGTAGTCAGTATTTCGCTGGGAACAATGGCCCAGAAAGGTAAAGTCACCAGTGCTCTGAGTTATATTGATCAGGGACTTCTTGATAAAGCAAAAGAAGCCCTTGATGCAGCGTCAGTAAATGAGAAATCAAAAGACTGGTTCAATACCTATTTTGCAAAAGGAAAACTTGCCCAGGCATGTTTTGAATCTGAAAATCCCAAGTTTAAAGCTTTTTACAAGGATCCGCTAGGAGAAGCCTATGCCGATTATGAAAAAGCAATTCAGCTTGATCCAAAAGGTTCTATTAAAAAGAAAATTATAACAAATATGGTCTACAATTCGCTGGCTGTTAATCTTTTCACACAGGGCAGCGCACAATTTACTGCAAAAGATTTTGCCGGAGCCCTTAAATCTTTTGAAACTCAGATTGAGATTACCGAAAGTGATAAATTTGCAGGAGCTATTGATACCGGGATGTACTATAATGCAGGACTTGCTGCAATTAACTCAGGTAAATATCAGGAAGCTATCAAGTTTTTCGAAAAGTGTGCTGAAATGAAATATCAGGGCATTACACCTTATTATCAGATCTATGAAAGTTACCTGGGGCTGGGTGATACTGTCAAAGCTGAAGCAACGCTGAAAAATCTGACTTCCATTTTCCCGAATGACAAAACCATAACATTACAGTTAATAGATTTGTATCTGAAGAGTAACAAAAATGACGAAGCACTTAAGTATATTAAAATAGCGAAGGAAAATGATCCAACTAATTATAGTCTGTATTATGCGGCAGGTATTATGTATTTGAATCAGAACAAATTTGATGATGCAATTACTGAGCTTACCAAATCCGTTGAGCTGAAACCTGATGTTTACGACAATAATTATGCCCTTGGAGTTGCATATATCAATAAAGCTGCTGACTTGTTTTTAAAAGCAAATGACATCATGGACGTTAAAAAATATACAGCTGCAACAGATGAAGCAAACATAGTTTATGCAAAAGCACTTCCTTATATGGAAAAAGCTTATGAACTGAAACCTGATGATGTTTATGCCATGCAAAGTCTGAAAGAACTTTACTACAGACTTAAATTGACAGATAAGTACAATTCTGTGAAAGCTAAACTGGATGCACTTGATAAAAAGTAATTTTCTTCACACTTAAAAAAAAGGGATGCAGATTACATCCCTTTTTTTGTTTACCCTTAAATAAGCAGGGGCAACGAATTTATTATTACAATACCTTTAAGTGTACATATTTAATTTCTATTTGACATAATATTAATTATAGGCTTTTTAAAGAGAATTTGTGGCCAGCTCTGCTGGTTGACATAAAATCAGATATGAGCCGGAGGATCATATCGGTACGATTTTATGTCAAAACAAATTCTCGTATAATTTAAACCTGCAGCTCTGCTGGTTCACATATAAAATCATGAGCCGGAGGATCATATCGGTACGATTTTATGTCAAAACAAATTCTCGCTATAATTTAAACCTGCAGCCCTGCTATCTTTCCTGAGCAAAAACAAGAAGTGCTGTTATTGAATGGGTTATTGGCTCTGAAAGAGCCAGATATGAATAACCCCCGGCGCAAGAGGCTGTGCACACAGCCTCGCAAACCGGGGGATTGGCGCCCCACATAATAAGAGCTCTGAAGGAGCGGGATATAAGTAATCGATGTTCAACCTGATTCTTAATATATTCAATAAGTACGTTGAGATCTAATTATTTTGCGCCCTTTCAGGGCTATAAAACAGAGTGTTATCTTACCCCCGGCTTGCAAGGCTGCGCCGGGGGTTATTCATATTTAGCCACTTCGTGGCTTATCGCCTCACAATTAAAAATAAAGTAACAGAGTACTACCTGCCTGATCGTTCATAAACAGATGCCTTATTCTGCTGCACATCAGAACCACTTTTTCTGTTTTCCTCTATGCAGCACTTCTACAATGACCGCACTAATCGTCAGAAGTCATGACGGGAATCGAATATACGGTTATTGTTAATATATTTTTTAGCTTTATTATTCCGGTGCTCTGCACCTTTAATGTCTAGTGCTGGTGCTTATCTACAAATATTATGTTGCTCTGCACCATAATATATTCACCTTCAGTCAGAGTCAATCCGGTTATTCGTTTTGTACCTTTATGTATCAATGGCATTCATTTACTCACATCCGTTAAGCGGTATGTACCTTAAAACATCCGCACTCAATCAGAGTCAATCCGGTTATTCGTTTTGTACCTTTATGTATCAATGGCATTCATTTACATTCAATTAATCAGGCATTGTGAACATTATTGGTAATATGAAAAGCAGCAGAGCTGCGAAATATTTGTAGAAATGCATTTGTATTATGACACAAAAGGTGCAGGGCACCGAAATATTTAATCCTAACCATCAGGTCTATTTGGGAATGAGAATGTGTGAAAGCTCCATAACCTTTCTGCCATTCAAACTTAAATTTTGATAACCTTATTACTTGAGGGTTTCAGAAGCCTTTTTTAAAAAGTGCGTAAAACAGGAAAATATTTTATTCCTGATGTATTTTAAATTAACGGAAATCGAATATTTTGTCCAGCGAATACTTATCCCTCAGGATTAAATGATGTAGATGCTTGTATTTAGGTTGTATTTAGGTTGGAGTGTTGTAATCGGTGCAGAAGTTTTATTGGTGATGAGTTATACAATCATGTACCCCTACCCTGAAAATACAAATCTTCAATATTATTATGTCAAATAGAAATTAATAGCATTGAATAATAAATAAGCCGGTCAAGTAGTTACAAAGTACAAAATTATATTAAGTGCTTCTCTGTTGTTTCCCGGCTTCACAAAGCACAGAATAAAACAATTTATTACCTAATATTTTGTGTTAAAGTTTTCTTAAAGTTAACTCTCTCCTCTTCAGTGATTTATCAATCAATATATTACAATTTAGTTCATTCAAAATACAATTTTCCAATTACAATCTTTATATCAACCATTTAACCATTAAGTTCATATGTCATTGTAAATATGCATATTACAGGCCTTTATTGTAATATCAACATGGTTAACAACACCATCTGGATCCAGGAATTATCTTTGTCCCGGATGATATTTCCGTTCAAAGTTTTCTTCGACCTGATCTCTGTAGAAAAGAACATCTTTGAATACTCCCTTTGTGTACATCAAAGCCTGATCATCAAAATGTACCGACCCGGGATCGCCGCTGATTCCTCCGGCAAGTATGCTTTTAGCTTTTATCTTTTCACCAAACTCAACTACGGAAACAAAGCTGTTTCCGCTCGTTCCGTACATTTTTCGGGTTCCGGGGTATGTTCGGGCTGCAAATGATGCAAGAGATCCCCACTGTGATGATGTAAATGGCACCGGAAGGCTCGGTTTATCGTCATCAAAGACCTGAACTATATCGCCTGTGAGACGCTGATAACGGTTTATATCTCCCCACGGGACCTCCCATGTACCGAAATCATTTCTTAGCTTATTAACAGCATCATACATCCCATCAATAAGTTGCATTGGATCTGCATCTGCAGCAATAAAGTCAAATATCGATTTCCCGGGCGGTATTATGGCTGATCTGAATTTTTCAATCATCCGCTGGCCCCAATAAACTGCCAGGGTAGTTTCGATTGAGTTCTCTGCAAATCTGTAATCCCAATCCTGAAGCAATCGTATCTGTTCAGCCAGATCTTTTCTTACCTTCCCGTTCTTTAACGAAATCCGGTCGTATGCTTTGATAAGAGAAGGCATAATGATTTCAAAAGCCGGAAGATATGAATCATAGGCAGCTTCGATCAGTTTGTCAAGTGTAAACCCCTTATGCCCGTCGAGGACCCTTACAGCATGGATACCGCGCTGATTTTCTTCATCCGGGGCCATGTATGCCGGATAGTTTTCACGTTTGGGACTGTTATTTCCCGAGGCAGTAAATGGAGTGGAATTACAGTTCTGTATCCATCCGTTTGGAGGATTGAGAATCAGGATCATATCATCAAGGCTATGCAGCCCTTTCCAGTCAGTCTCCGGGTTGCTTCCGTCCACAGGTTTGGACCAATCGAACTTTTCGTCTCTTACAGGCATAAAATTGCCGTGAAAATAGGCTATGTTCCCCTCAGCGTCAGCATATACGGTATTATTCGAAGAATTTGTCCTGAGATCCATTATCTTTCTGAACTCCTTGTATCCATTTGCCTTTGTCCTCAGGTATGACTGTGTCAGTGCTTTTACATGTTCCTTCATTAGGCTGACGGTGACCCATTTGTCACCCTGCTTACTTACAACCGGACCATGGTGACTGTAGTAAACCTTTACCTTTTTTCCGGTCAGCTTATTTCCATCCCTGAAGGAAACTGTTATGAACTTCACGACAAATGGCCTCAACTCATCACCATACCTGTAAAAGTACTTTCCATCCTTTTCAACAACTGTTTCAAGATAATAGTCAATTACATCTGCCCTGCTTGATGTATGCATCCATCCGCATTTCTCATTAAATCCCTGATAAACAAAGAACTGGCCCCAGGTTGCTGCACCATAGGCATTCAGGCCCTCTTCGCTAACCATTTGTACTTCCGATCTGAAAAATAATGAAGTATGCGGGTTAATTAAGAGAAGGGCGTTGCCGGAAGCACTTATTGACGGGGCAATGGCAAATCCGTTGGAGCCTCCCGGTTCTTTGTCTGATGAAATGTCCGCTTCGGCAGTCAGGGTAACCGGATTATTTCCATAAAACCTGCTCAGATCATTAACAGAGATCTCTTCAATGTCCCCACCTATGCTGCCCTCTGAGAATGTGAGAGCCATCCATGGCTCAAATCTCTTAATTAACTTAGGATGAACTTCAGGATGAGTATACAGGTAGTAATTTATTCCGTCGGAAAAAGAATTCATCAGGCTTTTAAGCCAGACGGGGCTCTTTTCATACTCTTCTTTAACTTCAGCAGGATCAACAAATAACTTCATTCTCAGATCGGTATAGAAGAGCTTCTCCCCTTCTATTTCAGCCATCCTTCCGGATGCGTTTATATAATTGACTTCCACCCTGTTAAAATCATCTTCACATTGTGCGTACATCAGTCCGAATACAGCATCAGCATCAGTTTTGCCATAGACATGGGGAACTCCCCATTTGTCCCTGATAATTGTTACCCGGGATGCTGATTTTTCCCACCCCGGGACCTCGCCAGCTTGTCTGTTGGTGAAACTACACGATGCAGTTAAGAGGATCAGTAATAAAACTGTTGATCTTCTTTTAATTAATAAACTAATATTCATATAAGTTCAGTTTAAATAATATATCATTGGTGGGCGCTTAAAACCCACTGATTATTAACTGTTTATTTTCCAGTTCTTTGACATTATTGTATTCGTACTTTGTAAGTATCTCTTTTATAGGTGGTTTGTCAAGTAAAGATAAACTCAAAATCTTATTATTTTCGTAGATTGATACCCTCTTTTAAGATCGTTTTACTTTACCGTTGGCTTTAGCCAACGGATTATGAAACCCAAATGATTGGGCTTTAGCCCAAAAGTGAAGGACTAAAGTCCCTGTAAATGAGGCCTATATACCGTTGGCTAAAGCCAACGGTAATTAATAACAACAGCAAAAGAGAATGATAGCCTTTTACTTTAATAATTTGACTAATTCAAATCGTCACGCTATAAAAAAACTCTACAAGTGCGATAAAAAAATGATTTCAAAGAACAAATTTTATAATTTAGTACCCACTATGATAATATATGTGAAGTTAATCTTATCAATGTCAGCTGCAAGGCCTGTTTATGTAACGACTTTATTGGCTTTACTCTGCAAATTGTAACCTGCTTAAATTGCGGTAAATGCCATCCTTCAGCATTATTAATTGTTCATGAGTTCCTTTTTCAACAATCCGGCCATTATCCAGAACCAATATCTGACTGGCTTTACGTATAGTTGATAACCTGTGTGCTATAACAATCGAAGTTCGTCCGACCATAAGTTTTTCCAGTGCATCCTGAACAAGACGTTCCGAACCGGAATCGAGAGATGAAGTCGCTTCATCAAGGATCAGAATACGCGGATTCTTGAGTACTGCCCGGGCAATAGCTATTCTTTGTCGCTGTCCTCCTGATAGTTGCGTACCTCGTTCTCCGACAATTGTATCCAGCTTTTCAGGGAACCTGTCAATGAATTCAAGTGCATTTGACTTGGCGGCAGCTTCGACAATCTCTTCCTCTGTCGCACTTGGCTTTCCATAAGAAATATTTTCCCTTATTGATCCTCCGAAAAGAAAGATATCCTGTGGTACAAGTGCGATCTGGCTTCGTAAAGACGATAATGAGAAATCGCGGCTGTTCCTGTTTCCGAATACAATATCGCCGGACGTTGGTTCAAACAATTTAAGCAAAAGAGCTGCAATGGTAGATTTACCTGCTCCGCTTGAACCTACAAGAGCAACCATATGATTCTCAGGGATAATCATATTTATATTGCTCAGAACCTCTTCATCCGGCCTTGAAGGATATCTGAAATACAGGTTTTCAAATCTGATCGGTCCGTCAAGTATCTCTATCCGCCCTGACCTCACTGGTCGCATCAAGCTTCTCTTCATCTTCATTGAAAATTTCAAAAAGCTCTTCAGTTGCACCAATGAATTTTTGTATCTGGGTGAAAACATTTGCCAGCCCTCCTACTGTTCCTCCTACAAAACCTGAATATATAACGAAAGAAAAAAGTTCTCCTGCATTTATCACACCCGATGACATCAATTCAGATCCTCTCCATATAACAGCCACCATAGCACCAAAGAGTCCTAAAATCATGAAAGCTGAAAACGCACCCCTGTATTTCCCGCCCTTCATTCCGATCCTGGCAATCTCATTGGTTCTTTTACGGTACCGTCCATTTCAAAATATTCATTAGTGTATGTTTTTACGATCTGGATGCCCTGCAAGGTTTCTTCAACAATAGTATTTGATTTTGCAACTTCTCTCTGGACCTGTTTGGAATATCTCCGGATGAACCGGCCGAAAAATACTGCAAGCAACATCATTCCGGGTAAAATTGCCAGCATAAAGAGGGTAAGTTTCCATGAAGTTATGGCAAGTAATGTTATACCACCGGTAATAATTATAATCTGCCGGATAAACTCTGCCAGTGTTGAAGTAAGTGTTTCCTGCAGCAATGAAATATCCGACGATATACGGCTGTTAAGCTCTCCTACCCTGTGCCTTTCAAAAAATCTTAAAGGAAGTGTAATCAGATGATTATACGTATTTTGCCTGAGAAATGCCAGTGTTTTTTCAGTCACGTTTACAAACAGAACTACTCTGAAATAAGAAAAGATTGACTGCACCAGTAAAGTAACGATTAACAATAATGCAATCCTGTTTAAATCATGTGCCAGATTACCGCTATTCCCTGAGTTTACAAGGTCCCCGAGCAGTTTCGGAAATGCAAGACTGGCAATACTTGATCCCATAAGGAAGAAAAGCCCCCAGATGTATTCTGTCCGGTATGGTTTTATGTAACTATATAATTTAAAGGCATTTCTTAAACCTTCCAGGGTAATTTTCTTTTTCGGTACTTCAACCATAAAAACCTTATTTATTATGTTTATTTCTTATAGATACAAACAACAATATTATCCGGTTGTTGTTTCAATATGCAAATGCTATTAATTTTATATCAAGATATTTATTAAATATCAGTAGTTCAATTGTAAAAATACCTGAAATAAAATGGAACCAATAAAAAAATCAACACTCGATTTCCTGACTGACCTGAAATCTAACAATAACAGGGACTGGTTTATTAAAAACCGCAAAAGTTATGATGATGCAAAAACAAATTTTGAATCTTTTGCACAGGCTGTTATTAACGAGATAGTATTTATTCGACCCTATTATGAAAGGTCTGGAGGTAAAGAGCTGTACTTACAGGATTAACAGGGATATAAGATTTTCTCCTGATAAAACTATTTATAAAACACATCTCGGCGCGTTTATAGTGAGAGGTGGTAAGAAAAACGGAGATAAATTTACGGGTTATTATGTTCATGTTGAACCCGGTAATTCGTTAATTGCAGGTGGTGCATATATGCCACCGGCTCCATGGCTTAAAGCAATAAGAGAAAAAATCAGCGAAGATGGTGAAGAGCTGATAAAAATAATCAGCGACAAAGAATTTATAAAGATGTTCAAAGAGATTGATGGAGAAAAGCTTAAATCGGCTCCCAAAGGATATTCAAATGATCACCGGTATATTGAACTTCTTAAATTCAAGAGTTTTCTTGTTTCAAGAATGATCTCTGATACGGAAATTTGTAACAAAGATGGTTTCGATCTGATAATCAGAGCATCACGTGCTATGAAACCATTTAATGATTTTCTGAACGATTATAATTAATATTCAGAAAATTGTTATTAAGGGTCGATCGGTTATATCAACTGAATTTATAAGAAGGGACTTTTCTCATTCTGCAGGTTTAATGGAGTTACTTCAAGGTACTCATCATCTTTGATCTGCTCCATCGCTTCTTCAAGAGAAAACTTAAGCTTTGGTGCTATTTTAAGACCCTCATCAGAACCTGATGCGCGCATGTTTGTAAGTTTCTTCCCTTTTATAATATTAATTTCAACGTCACCCTGCCGGGTATATTCACCTACTACCTGTCCTTTGTAAACCTGTTCACCCGGATCAATATAAAACCTTCCCCTGTCCTGAAGTCTGTCAATAGCATAACCTGTAGCCATTCCCATATCGAGTGAGATCAGTGAACCATTCTGTTTTGGCATCAGATCATCACCTTTATATTTATCGTATGCTCTGAAACGGTGATGCATTACAGCTTCTCCCGATGTAGCAGTAAGCATATTATTTCTAAGGCCTATCAGGCCACGGGCCGGAATATCAAATTCAAGATGAATAAGATCTCCCTTTGGTTCTATAATTACCATCTCCCCCTTCCTCTGGGTAATAAGTTCTATTGCTTTTCCTGAAAATTCGGCAGGCACATCGATAGATAAAGTCTCATAAGGTTCTGACTTCACGCCGTTTATCTCCTTAAGAATTACTTTGGGCTTTCCAACCTGGAATTCATAACCTTCGCGACGCATTGTTTCAATAAGTATTGAAAGATGAAGTATTCCACGACCGAATACATTAAAAGTATCTTCTGAGGTCGTCTCCTCAACTTTCAGAGCAAGATTTTTCTCCGTTTCTCTTAACAGTCTGGTTCTCAGATGACGCGATGTAACAAACCTGCCTTCTTTACCAAACAGCGGAGAATTATTGATTGTAAAAACCATACTCATAGTAGGTTCGTCAACTTCAATCCGTTTGAGAGCTTCCGGATTAAGAAGGTCAGCGAGTGTATCTCCAATCTCAAAATCTTCGAGACCAACCACGGCACACAGATCACCACACCTTACACTGTCAGTCTTGACTCTTCCAAGTCCTTCAAATACATATAGTTCTTTAACTCTGACTTTCTTTACAGCTCCGTCTTTCTTACATAAAGTATAATCTACCCCTGTATGGATATCGCCTCTGAATACCCTGCCAATGGCAATACGTCCGACATAACTTGAAAAATCAAGTGATGCAACCTGCATCTGAGCCGTACCTTCCACATAGGGGGGTTCTGGTATCTGATCAAGAATTGTATCAAGAAGATAAGTTATATCTTTTCCCGGACTCTTCCAGTCCTTACTCATCCAACCATACTTTGATGATCCGAATACCGTCTCAAAATTGAGTTGTTCATCCGATGCATCAAGGTTGAACATGAGTTCGAATACATCCTGCTGAACTTCATCGGGCCGGCAATTTTCTTTATCTACCTTATTAACCACAACTATTGGTTTCAGGTTAAGATTGATAGCCTTACCGAGTACAAACCGTGTCTGCGGCATAGGTCCTTCAAAGGCATCCACCAGTAGAAGTACTCCGTCAGCCATTTTCAGAACTCTTTCAACCTCACCGCCAAAATCAGCATGACCGGGGGTATCAATTATGTTTATTTTGACTCCTTTGTATCTTGCTGAAACATTCTTTGAAAGAATCGTAATACCTCTCTCCCTCTCAAGATCATTGCTGTCGAGAATCAGATCACCTGCTTCTTTTCTTTGATCCAGAACCTTGCACTCCTGTATTATCCGGTCAACCAGTGTGGTTTTCCCATGATCGACATGAGCAATGATCGCAATATTTCTTATTGATTGCATAATAAAAATTCAGTGTGCAAAAGTAATACAGTTGATCGGAATAACGTTAAAAACCACGAAAATAAATTGTTGAATAAAAAATTCATATATTTCGGGTTAATTATAAATATAAGTATATGAAAAAAATGATCTTCTCCTTTATCTTCACTTCTCTGGCTCTGATATCGGTTCATGGTCAGTCAGACGTAAAGCTTGCAGTTGGCATGAAAGCTCCTGACTGGATCTTTACAGATGCTGATAAAAAAGAGTTTACAATGAATTCATGGACAGGAAAGGTTATTCAGGTCAATTATGTTGATCCTGATGAATCTGAATTGAATGAACCTTTCAATGAAGCGGTTAATAAGGCTGTTGATAAAGATAAGCGGTTCAGCCGGGAAGTTTTTCAGGGTTTTGGTATTGTTGACTGCAAATCGACCTGGAAACCTAATGGTCTTATACGTGCAATTGCCGGCAGGAAGGCAAAAAAATTCGGGACTACCATCTTATTTGATTACGATGCAAAACTTCAGAGTCTATGGGGTTTGCCAAGAGACAGCTATAGCATTGTAATACTGGATAAAAATCGTATTTGCAGGGCTTTATACATCGGTAAAATTCCTGAATCGGAAAACGAGAATATAATCCAGATGATAATAGCCTTAACAAAAGAATAACTATTGCATAACATCTTTTTCAACTTTTTAAATTCGTTGTGGCTCTCTGTGTAACAAAAACCTGCACTGCTAATCCTGATATATATCCGGAGAGGTTAATAGAGATGGGAAAAAGAGTTACACAGAGTTTTTATTTCTTGCCTGAAGTTAATTTAATCATTCATTATGATAATCCCAAATCTGGTTATTATTGCCGGTACCGGCACAAAATCGGGGAAGACGACAATGGCATGCAGAATAATTGAGCAGATACAACATCCTGAACTTGTTGCAATTAAGATTACTCCACATTTTCATGAGACTACACCAGGTCTTACTCTGATCTCCGGGGGAAAAGGTTATTCCATTTACAAAGAAACTAATCCCGGTACAACAAAAGATACCTCCCGTATGCTGGTGGCGGGTGCTTCACATGTTTTTTTTGCAAAAGTGACTGATGAAACACTATTCAGGGCGTTCAGTGAAATCATGGAACAAATTGCCGGAACCCCCCCTATTGTATGTGAATCGCCTGCTTTAAGATATTATGTCGATCCGGGCATGTTTATTGTTATGTCTTCAAATATGTGAATAAACAAAAGGATATAAATGATTTACTTAAGTTACCTCATGTATCATTTAAGATAGGAGAACTGAAAAAAAAGCCACCCTTCCGGTAAGCTTTAATAATGGACAATGGATGTATGAAGAAGCAAATCGGAAGTCAGCAGTCGGAAGTCAGGAGTAAAGTTTAAAACAAGACGCCGACACTATTGAACTCTTGAACCTTAAACCTTGAACCTTGAAACTACTAATCAGTTAACCTCATTTATATCTGTTATCTCTTTTCCCAGTTTTGCTTTTATCCTCTCCAGATCGTTTTTCATTACAGAAATAGACTGTAAAAGTTGTTTTTCAGGAAGAACCGGTTCCGGCAGCTCACTGCTTATATAATTAACAAATTTCCATATCTCTTTCACTTCATTTATATGGACCTCATAAGGTTCATACATAGGATTAAGAGAATAAAGGACAAGTTTCCCGTCAATATTTAAATTGTTTTCCACTACTTTGAAAACTATGCCATCGTTTATTGTAAAAACAATATAGGCTTTTCCACTGATAATATCACGCCAGTTCTGGAGAAACTCCCCTGTAACCCATGAACCGTCAGGTATCGGCAGCATTGAGTCACCTTTCAGCTGAAAAGTCCTGTATTTACGTTTGTCTGACAGAAATGGCAACCGGAATCTTGGAAGTTCACCGATATATTCCGGGTCAGCATAGCCTGTAGCATATCCGGCTTTAGCTTTTTCAGGTACCAGTTCAATGTTTTCCTGGTTGTCAGAAGCAACTGTTGTGGTTAGTACTCTGAGGTTGCTTCCCCTGACATATGCATCGTAACCCCTTTCGAGTTCACCCAGCTGACTCTCTGATAATTTGCTTATATCAATCTTCAATAGGGTATCTATTGACAGATTGAAATACCGCGAGAATGAGATAAGTACCTCAATACCCGGTTGGGCCACACCGTTCTCATAACCGCTCAGGGTTGAACGTTTAAGGTTAAGGGCTACCGCAACATCATCCTGTGTCCGACCCCTCCTTTTTCTTAAAAATTTTAAGTTTGATGTGAAATACATAATAAAATTGATTATATTGTAATCATAAATTTGATTAATTACTAATCAAAAGTAAAACATAATTGTTAAATAAACAAAAAAATTATGATGTTTTTTATAATCTGAAACTTAAAAAACTAAAGTTTTGATTAACCAGATTTGGTGTAGACCAAATTCAGGATATGAAAAATAATAGAGTTCAGGCACTCCATAACTCTAACTTATCAATAACGAATGACTATCACCGGTAACATAGAACGATCTGTCCTGCATCTCGACCTCGATACCTTTTTTGTATCGGTTGAGAGGCTGAAAAACAGCAGGCTGTTTGGAAAGCCGGTAATAATAGGCGGCATGTCGGACCGTGGTGTAGTTTCAAGCTGCAGTTATGAGGCACGAAAGTATGGCGTAAGTTCTGCAATGCCTATGAAGATGGCCCGGAACATGTGTCCCGATGCAATTGTTATACGCGGCGACATGGAATCGTACAGCAACTATTCAAACATAGTAACTGATATAATCGCCGAAAGATCACCGCTGTATGAGAAATCATCTATTGATGAACATTACATCGATCTTACAGGAATGGATCGGTTTTACGGATGCTATAAATGGTCGCACGAATTGAGACAGCGTATAATAAAAGAGACCGGATTACCTATATCTGTCGGACTTTCGATCAATAAAACTGTATCGAAGATCGCTACAGGCGAGGCAAAACCAAATGGTGAGATTGAGGTGAAAAAAGAGATAGTACTCCCCTTCCTCGACCCGCTCTCAATAAGTAAAATTCCGATGATCGGTCAGAAGACCTATCATTCGCTCCGGTCAATGGGCATTGCAACAATATACACCCTGCGAAATATTCCTGCAGAGATGCTTGAAAAACTGATGGGTAAGAATGGCATCGAAATATGGAAAAGAGCAAACGGGATAGACTCCACCCCTGTTATAAGTTACTCGGAACAGAAATCTATAAGCACAGAACACACGTTTGAGAAAGATACAACTGACATTGTAAAGCTGAACCAGTTGCTGGTAAGCATGGTGGAAAAGATTGCTTTTGAACTTAGAAACCAGGAGAAGCTCGCATCATGCATTACCGTAAAAATAAGGTATTCCAATTTCGATACTCATACTCTTCAGAAACGGATACCCTATACTTCTTTCGACCATGTGCTTACAGATATTGCAAAAGAGCTCTTCGGCAGATTGTACCAGAGACGTATGCTCATCAGGCTTATCGGTGTGAGATTCAGTCATCTGGTACGCGGTGTTCAGCAACTCGACATGTTTGATGACACTCCCGAAAAGGTGAGTTTATATATGGCGATGGACAAGCTCAGAAAGCGTTTCGGACGAAATGCAGTAAGGAGAGCCGCAGGAGTGATGACAGTTGCCGAAAGAGAGGAAAAAGCCCTTAAACAGCTCGAAAACGCCCTTAAAGAGCAGAATATGATGGAAGAGAGACTGAGGGGGTATTGGTATTAGGTTCAAGGTTCAACCGGGAACATGGAATGGAACAAGGAACATGTAACATGGAACCTGGAACATGGCATATGGTTAACCTGAGAACAACAACTATGTATTTGAATTGTCATTCATATTACAGTCTCCGCTACGGAACGTTGTCCGTTGAACAACTCGTGCAGAAGGCAGTTGCTGCCGGAGCTGATGTCATTGCCCTTACCGATATCAATAACTCGACCGCAATTCCGGAATTTGCCGGAGAATGTAGTAAAAGCAATATAAGACCTGTAGCCGGTATAGAATTCAGAAATGACAATGAGCTGCAGTACATCGGAATAGCCCGCAATAATAATGGTTTAAAGGAATTGAATGTATTTCTGTCAAAGCTCAATTTTGAGAAAGAGACAGTGCCTTTCCCTGCACCTCAATTCTCAGAGTCGTATATCATTTATTCAATGAAAAAAATGCCTGATCGTAAATTATTTGACAATGAACGTATTGGTATACGACAGTCTGAGATGAACCGGCTCCTGACTCTGTCTTCATCAATTGACAGAAACATGATGGTGCTGCTTCACCCTGTTACATTCGCAGATAATGATGACATTTTTATCCACAGAAGCCTCAGGGCTGTCGACAATAATATTCTTCTCAGTCATCTTAAATCCTGGCAATGTGCCGGTGACAATGAATTCTTTGTATCTCAGTCTCAAAAAAACAATACCTCAGAAGAATCTGATAAAATATTCCTCAACACACGCAGACTGCTGGATGATTGTAATTTAAACTTCGACCGCGATAGTATTAAAAACAAGAAGATCTATTCCGCCAGCAGGTACGACGACAAGCTGCTTCTGGAAAAGCTTGCCTGGGACGGAATGGTTTACAGATATGGCAAAGAGAATAAAGAAGCAAAAAAAAGAATCCGGCACGAGCTTGCCATAATTGACAAGCTTGGATTCTCAGCCTATTTTCTTATTACATGGGATATTGTAAGATATTCAATGGCTCGTGGATTTTATCATGTCGGACGTGGCAGCGGAGCAAATTCAGTTGTAGCTTATTGTCTGAAAATCACTAATGTTGATCCTATTGATCTAAACCTTTACTTTGAGAGGTTTATTAATCCAAAAAGAAGCAGTCCGCCTGATTTCGATATTGACTATTCATGGAAAGAGAGAGACGAAGTTATTGATTATATTTTCAAAAGATACGGATATAAACATACTGCTCTCCTTGGAACAATGAGCACATTCAGGGGCAAGTCGATAGTCAGGGAACTTGGCAAGATTCACGGATTGCCAAAGGAAGAAATTGATTCTCTTATTGATAACCCGTCAGCCGCAACAAACAGGAATGAAATAACGGACACTATTTTCTCGACCGGTCTTAAGATTGCCGACTTTCCCAATATGCGCAGCATTCATGCAGGTGGCATCCTTATATCCGAAGAACCGGTAACATGCTACACAGCTCTCGACATGCCTCCCAAAGGCTTTCCCACCACACAATGGGACATGTATACTGCCGAAGAGATAGGCTTTGAGAAGCTCGATATTCTCAGCCAGCGGGGTATCGGGCATATAAAAGAGAGTGCTGAAATTATATTGCATAACCAGGGTATTGATGTCGATGTGCATGCAATTCAGAAGTTTAAGAATGACAAATTGGTTAAAGAGTATCTGAAAAACGGTGAAACCAAGGGATGTTTTTATGTTGAGAGTCCTTCGATGCGTGGACTTCTCCAAAAGCTCAGGTGCGACGATTACCCTACTCTTGTTGCTGCAAGTTCGATCATCAGGCCCGGTGTTGCACGTTCCGGAATGATGAAGGAATATATCTACAGGTTTCATAACCCGGGAAAATTCAAATACATACACCCTGTAATGAAAGAACAACTTGAGGAGACTTTCGGGGTTATGGTGTACCAGGAAGATGTACTGAAAGTATGCCATCACTTTGCCGGACTCGATCTTGCAGACGCTGATACACTGCGCCGGGCAATGAGCGGAAAATACCGTTCGAAGCAGGAGATGCAGCGGATAGTAGAAAAGTTCTTCTCTAACTGCCGCGAAAAAGGTTACAGTGAGGAAATAACACAGGAGGTATGGAGGCAGATTGAGTCCTTTGCGGGTTATTCATTTTCCAAAGCCCATTCGGCTTCATATGCCGTTGAGAGTTTTCAGAGTCTGTGGCTGAAAGCCCACTACCCTCTCGAATTTATGGTTGCTGTAATAAACAACTTCGGAGGTTTTTACAGAACCTGGGTATATGTGCATGAAGCAAAAAGGTACGGAGCTGTAATTCAACTGCCATGTGTAAACAAAAGTACTTATAAGACAACTATTTACGGTACAGATATATATCTTGGGTTTATTCATATAATGAGTCTGGAAGAATAAACTTGCACAATCAATTGAAGTTGTCAGAAACCACGAAGGAGAATTCAGTGACTTAAACGACTTTATAACAAGGGTTAATCCCGGATCTAGAGCAGGTTATTCTGCTGATCAGGTCAGGAGCATTCAGGTTCACAGGAAAGAAAAAGTCAGTGATGTTATGGGAAGCACATATGTTGATTAATAAAAGCAAACCTGAACCAATGAGGCCCCTGTTCTCCTCCCCTGTAAAAGACTTTACTCCTCCCCGATCTTGAACAGAGCAAGACTCGACGATGCTTATGATGAGATTGAACTTTTCAGTTTTCCTGTGTCAATGACATGGTTTGATATGCTGGAAACATCATTTCGCGGCGATGTCAGGGCCATTGAATTAAATAAGTATACCGGAAAGAAAGTCAGGATGGTTGGCCACCTTGTAACCATTAAATACATAAAGACAATAAAGAATGACTGGATGAATTTCGGGTGTTTTATCGATCCTGAAGGTAACTTCTTCGATACAACACATTTCTCTCAGTCTCTTAAAAACTACCCTTTTAAAGGAAGCGGAACCTATCTTATACTTGGAAAAGTTGTTGAAGAATTCGGATTCCCTTCAATAGAAGTTGAGAAGCTTGCAAAACTTCCTGTAAAGCCTGATCAGCGGTATTAAACTGATAATTACATACCATCAATCCTTGATGCTTTCAATATTCCTTTTATAGAATGAATCTTACGTATAATACCTTGAAGAATATTATTATTAGATACCATTATATTAAGCATACCTTCAAACATCCCATCGTCCATATTGTATGTAAAATTCCTGATACCAACCTTTTGTTCTGAAAGGATATCTGCTATCTTGTTAACTATACCGATCTCCTCTACTCCTGAAATTTTTATTGTTGCAATAAAGGATAGACCGTCTTTAGGTTTCGACCACCGTGCGGCAACAACCCTGTACGGATATCTTGAGAGTAAATTATGGGCATTGGGACAACTGGTCCTGTGAATTTTAATCCCCTCAGAAATTGCAACAAAACCAAATATGCTATCACCAAAAACCGGATTACAGCATTTTGCCAGTTTATAATCAAGTCCCTCTACTTTGTCTTCAATTACCAGGTAATCAGAATACTTTGAATCTACCACATCTTTTTGCACCTTTTCCGATAACCCCGGGATCAGGGTAGTCGTTTCAACAGATTCATCTTTTTGTAAAACTTCTTTTATATCGAGCGGTTCAATCTTCCCGGTAGCTATGGAAAAATAAAGGTCCTGGGCAGTTTTAAGATTATAGAAGACAAGAAGTTTTTGTATTACAGTATCACCATATAACATTTTCCAGTTCTTCAATCTCCTCATTAATATCTCCTTACCATCTGCTGCCGCTTTTGTTTTCTCCTCATTAAGAACCTGCCTGATCTTTGTTTTTGCCTTGCTTGTTATCACAAAGGATAACCAGTCTTGCTTGGGTTTCTGACTTTTTGATCTGATTATCGAAACGTGATCTCCATTCTGCAGCACATATCGTATTGTAACATTCTTTCCATTTACTTTTGCGCCAACACATGAAGCTCCAACATCTGTATGAATATCAAAAGCGAAATCGAGTATTGTGGCTCCTGCAGGCAGCTGGCGCAAGTCTCCTTTTGGCGTAAAGACAAAAATCTCATCAGTATATAAACCCGATCTCACCTGGTCCAGAAATGCCCGATCCTCGCTTTCTGATGATTCGAGTATCTCCCGCATTTTTGATAACCACGTATCAAGCCCCCCTTCTCCTTTTATTCCTTTGTATTTAAAATGGGCAGCAAGACCCTTCTCAGCAATCTCATCCATTCTTATTGATCTGATCTGCACTTCAACCCATTTTCCCCTGGGACCAACAACAGTGGTATGCAGCGACTCATAACCATTTGATTTTGGAACAGATATCCAATCACGTAATCTGCTCGGATTCGGTTGATAAAGATCAGCAACTATTGAATATGCACGCCAACAATCAGATTTTTCGCTCTCTGGACTGCTTTCAATAATTATCCGTACTGCAAACAAGTCAAATATTTCATCAAAATCAACATTTTGCTTTTTCATTTTAAGCATTATGGAATGTATTGATTTTGTGCGACTTTTAATAGTGTATTTAAAGTTTTGCTTCTCCAGTTTTTCTTTCAAAGGAACTGAGAAGTCGCGTATTAATTTGTTTCTTGACGAAGCGGTTTGTTTCAGCCTTTGTTCCACATAAAAATATTGTTCAGGTTCGAGATATTTTACAGACAGATCCTCCATTTCAGATTTTATATTGTAGTATCCTAATCTGTGAGCAAGAGGTGCATATAGAAAATATGTTTCGGATGCAAGGGGAATTCTCTCTTTTTCCGGAGCCATATCAAGGTTACGCATATTTTCAAGCCTTTCAACAAGTTTTATCAGAATCACTCTCACATCATCGGCAAGACTCAACAACAACTTGCGGAAGTTTTCCGCCTGGTATGATGATTGCATTGAATCGATACTTTCTATCCTGGAGAATCCCTTAAGGATTTCAACCACTTTCTTCCCAAATCCTTTTTCAATGGTTTTTGAATCAAGGCTTAGTTTATTATAAGAGTCATGAAGCAAAGCTGTTATGACAGAAGTAAGTCCAAGGCCCATCTCTCCTGCTATTATTCTTGCAACTGACAAGGCATGAAGTATTTTCGGTTCCCCTGTAATTGTAACCTCATCCTTACATGCTTCATTTGCAAGGTCAAGTGCCATTCTGATTTTTACAATATCTTCGCCCGCAACAGTATGTTTCACAATCTGAAGTAAAGCTCTGTAGCCTGAGTAGAGTTTTCCTGATTCCACTAAAAATGATTTTACATATATTTAACGCTCTATCTTATTAATTCTTGTTCATTTCAAATACTTTTATCCCTTAAACAAAAAAAATCCCCGGAAGATTTTGGAATCCCGGGGATTTTCAGTTTATTTTTAAACATTCTACCTGAACGAGATCCCTAAACCAGTTGATACCACATTATATTGTGCTTTGGTATAATCAGCGTGAATTGTTATAACAGCAAGTTTGATCCTGAAACCAATATTAGCTCTTACACCGGAATAATTTTTGATTTCCATTGAAGGAAACTTATCGCCGGTTATTACACCATTATCAGCATATTCAGCATGGGGGTCAGCAGGAACGACTGTATTCAATGTAGGTGTCGGGAAATTCCCCTGAAATTCCATATCTGTTTTTGTTTTACTGTAACCAAGACCGCCGTAGAAAGTTATAACAGGAAGGTTAAGCGATGCTATGGCACTAACATTCAATGCTTTTACAGCAAGACTTAAATTCTGGTCCTTAAATGATGTTGACAGGTTATAAGCTGGTATAATTTATTGGAGTACCAGGTTGCAGACTTAACGGAACATTCGCCGAAAGTTTAGTATATCCTGCAAACAGAGAAACATCAAAAGGCAATAACTTGTTTCCGGGCAGATATTGCATAATATTATGCATAATACCCACACCCCATAAAGAAATATTACCATCCTTAATATTTATTTTTGGAATAAATCTTACTTTCAGTTCTGTTCCAAACGGAAGACCAATTCCAACTTGTGCAGTAGGTACAGGAATGATTTTCCATGCTGTTCCCGGAGGAGCATTAAAAGATGCAAGTGTGACACCACCTGCTTTATATGACATAAGCGGACCATCATTATTGGGTCCGGCAATGGTAGAAGCTGATCCTGTTCCTGTTATTGAAGATGAGAGTCCAAGTGAGGAAATTTCAAATGTTTCAGCTGAGGAAGGAACGAATCCGACATTGAAACCTGTTGTAATGTCAAATCCGCCTAATTTATGAGGCTTTGCGGTATTGTACCAACCTCCGTTAAGACCGGCTCCAAAGGCATTGGCCCAGGGTGAAACATAAGCCTGCAGATATTTCACACCATCAGCCGGAGCACTTCTCAGGAAATCAATATTATCAAACTGAGAAAATGATACTGCTGAAAAAATTAAAAGAGAACTCATGAGAGCCCCTGATCGTTTAATGAAAGTTTTATTCATAGTTGTTTTAGTTTGATGCTTTAATTAAATACTTAATAATATATAAAAAAATGAATACCTGGCTCAAACCAGACAAATTTGCCATTTACCATATAACCTGATCATGTCGCAATAAGGTTGCATCAAAATAATATTTTTATGATTATTTTAAGGGAGAATCGGGTTCTTTTGACATTTCATGATAATATGCCCAGTCTACAAAAGTAGGTAATATCCTCTGGAACAGAGCAGTTAGCTGGCCATACCATGTTAACAGTTTGTTCCTTTTTTTCTTTCTTATTCCTTTTAGAAGCCATTTTGCTACATATTCCGGAGACATAAGTTTCTTTTCATCGAGAGGAGAGATTCCCTGTTCCGAACCGTTTGCCGTAAGTGCATGTGTTCGTATTTCAGTAGAAGTGAAACCCGGTGCAATGATCATTACATGTAATCCTTTTTTCAGATTCTCGATTCTGATAGTCTCAAGGAGACCGTGGATGGCAAATTTAGAAGCGGAATAACCTGTTCTTCCTGGTAAGCCATGAAAACCGGCAACAGATGACACTCCAATCAACGAACCCTTCTGTTCAATCAGGTATGGTAAGGCATACTTAGTGCAATATACAGTTCCCCAGAAATTTACATCCATAAGACGATGCAAAACTTTCATTTCTACTTCAGCAAAGGAAGCTCTCATTGATAATCCGGCATTGTTTACAAGGATGTTGACAGTGCCGTATTTTTCGATGGTTATTTTAATAAGATTCTTACAATCCTCCTCAATACTAACATCAGTTTTAACAAAAGTAGCTTCATAATTCAGAGCCTTCAACTCCGCCACAATATCAGCAAGTCTGCCTTCCGATCGGGCTGCCAGAATAACTTTGCTCCCGTTTTTTGCGAATTCCCGTGCAATGGCTTCTCCTATTCCTGAGGATGCCCCGGTAACAATTACAACCTTATCCTTAAAAAGATCTCTCATGATTTGCTTTTACTTTCAGATATATGCTATGCGAAAATATTAGTTTTAATATGATATTGAAATTAATTATGGATTTTGTGAAGATTAAATTGTATTAACTTCTTAAACTTATACCTGAATAACTGATTTTAAATAAACCAGATTTAAACAAACTAAAAAAGGAAAGCAAATGCTCTCCTTTCTTAGTGATCCAGCTGGGGCTCGAACCCAGGACCCCATCCTTAAAAGGGATGTGCTCTACCAGCTGAGCTACTGAATCCTCCTCTTTTTTGCGAGTGCAAATGTATGTTAAATTTAATTTAATGCCAAACAATGCAACACTTTTTCCAGGATATTTTTCTGTTAACATGTAAGAATTGTTCTGACAGATTTCAGACTACGATAATTCTTTTTTATCTATTTTGAAAGTACCGGTATTTGTCTGTTTATAGATTCCTCGAGAGATATCAGGGTTTCTGTCCTGGTAATCCCTGGAATATTTTGTATCTTATCGGTTAAGATTTCCCTTAAATGTTCATTATCACGGGTATAAACCTTTATAAATAAAGAATAATTACCTGTTGTATAATGGCATTCTATGATCTCCGGTATATCGCGAAACCTGATAATCGCCTCTCTGTAGTGTCCGGGGTGTTCCAGGAAGATGCCAATATAGGCACAGGTTTTGAAGCCAACCTTCACAGGATCAACCTTGAATTCAGACCCTTTTACTACCCCGATCCTGATAAGTCTCTGTACACGTTGATGAATAGCGGCACCTGAAACACCACACTCCCTGGCTACTTCAAGGTATGGAATTCTGGCATTTTTGGTAATAATATCCAGTATCTTCCTGTCGAGGTCATCAATTTGTAAATTTTCGATCATTTTCATGTGTTGTTTAACAGATTAAAACAGTTTTGTTTTGATAATAGAAAAAATCAAGGAAAAGATAATTATAATTATCATTTATTACAAAATGTTTTATCATAGGGATAAAGGAGTTCAAAACCAATTATCCGGCATCAGTCCTCTTATCTGTTTATAAATCCTATTATGTCTTTCACATCCGTAATCCCTTTACCTTTGAGGTAATCGGTAATTCCATCCAGAATTTTAACAGATGCCTGAGGGTCAATAAAAGAGGCTGTACCAACCTGAATAGCAGAAGCGCCTGCTAATAGAAACTCAATTGCATCAGATGGTGTCATTATTCCACCTATTCCTATAACCGGTATCTTAACAGCTTTTGCTGCCTGCCATACCATCCTCAGGGCTATGGGTTTAACAGCAGGGCCTGACAAGCCTCCTGTAATCATAGAGAGGGTTGGCTTCATCTTAACTGTGTCAACCGACATTCCGAGAATGGTGTTTATCAACGATACGGAATCGGCTCCTTCTTCTTCAGCAATTCTTGCAAAGTCCTCAATATTTGTTACATTGGGAGATAACTTTACTATTAGCTTTTTTGAATAAACCTTTCGAACTTCATGGATTACTTCTCTTGCAGAATCAGGATTGGTACCGAAAGCCATCCCCCCCATCTTAACATTAGGGCATGATATATTCAGCTCAATTGCAGGAATCTTTTCAAGTTTGTTAATCCTTTCTGCCAGAGCAACATAATCTTCGACATAACTGCCATTAATATTTACAATTACATTGGTATTAAATAATGAAATTCCGGGATATATTTTTTTCTCGAAGTAATCGATCCCCTTATTCTGTAATCCAACCGTATTAAGCATCCCGGATGGTGTCTCAGCCATTCTGGGATATGGATTACCTTCCCTGGGCTCAAGAGTTGTTCCCTTAACTATAATCCCACCCAAACTTGAGACATCCATAAAATCAGTGTATTCAGTACCATACCCAAATGTTCCTGATGCGGTTAGAACAGGATTCTTAAAGTAAAGATCACCGATAGAAAATCCAAGGTTCACCATTTCAAATCATTTATATTGAATATCGGGCCATCGATGCATGTACAAAGGTTTCCATTTTTGGTATCAATAACGCAGCATAGGCAGGCACCTATACCGCAAGCCATCAGATTTTCAAGGGACACTTCACAGGTAATATTGTTTTTTTTACTGTACAATGCAACAGCTTTCATCATTGATTCGGGACCGCAGCAATATATCATGTCATAATGTTGTAATCTGAATTGTGAATGATCAGTAGCAAAGCCTTTTTCACCTGCTGATCCATCTTCAGTAGTAAGAAACACTTTACCTATCTTCAAATATTCATTGTACTCAATAATCCGTTCGCTGTTTCTGAAACCCAAAAGAACATCGGCAAAATATCCTTTTGATTTTAGGTAGTTTCCCAAAAACAACAATGGGGCTATACCACAACCACCACCTACAAGTAAAGATATTCCCGTACCGGCCGGAAGACTGAATGAATTGCCCAGGGGGTAGATAATATTCAGAAAATCACCGTTATGAAGGTTTGCGAGAGTCTTTGTTCCTTTACCAGCAATCTGTATAAGAAGCTTAATTGTATTATTCTCATAATCAACACTATGAATAGAGACTGGCCTCCGGAGAAATGTTTCAGGGCTGCCTTCAACTTTTACCTGAACAAACTGCCCTGGCAGCATTTCAGGCATATTATTCCCGGCAACCAGTTCAAGAACGAAAAAATCTTTATTCAAAGGTTTGTTTTCAATAATTTTCAGATTCTCTATACGCTTTGCCATTTACCCGGATTTGCAGCAAAGATAATTTTAAAGACTGATTTCTGAAAATTTTCGGGGGAGGTTTTAAAACAGAAAGAAAAACAAAGATTTATTTATTTACCGGATTAAATTCCTCAAATTCATTATTCTCAAAAAACCAAACAATTTTTTTGATATCTGACTTCTTTCCTGATCTTATATTTTTAGTTCCGCTAACGTTTTCCTGCTTATCAGAAGCTCCATACTCAAACTTTGAATTCGCGGGCTCACGATCTTTTTCAATTTTCGGGATTTCCCTGATGGGATCAAGATTATCAAACAGTGTCTGAACCGAATTCTCTTTATACATAGTTCCTTTTCCAAACAATAACCAGTCGGTAGACAGGTATTTATATTTTTCGAGCATTTTGAGAACGAAATCGAGACTCGGATTATTTCTTCCTGAAAGAATATGGGAGATTCCCGAAGGCTGAACTCCAATTTCGTCAGCAAATTGAGCTGAAGACTTGTTTTCAGCTTTTAGAAATTCAATTAACCGTTCCTTCATAACAAAATCATTAGTATCACAAATGTAAATAATAAATAATTGCCATTTGTAAATATACACGATGACATTTGTAATCACCTGCTTAATAGCCCTCCGAAGGCCATGACATCATCTTATTATGTCATTGATATTGTTATAGATATAAAATGATGCTATCTAAAGCATAGTAATAGATTAGATCCATATAGATCTAGTATACAATTTATTATATGCAGATTCTAAAGAATTAGGATATTAAAATGCAAAAGCTGCTTGAGAAATTTATATTAAGACATCAACTAAGTAGATCTATAGTACTGAATAACAATTAGATATAAAATACAATAAATATTTGTATTTTTATTTACACTTGTAAGTTAATTATTTAATAATCCCCGTTACATGTGTAAATAAACAGACTGATTCAGATTGGTTACAAATGTAAATTAATGAATCTCATGTAAATTCTGGAATGAACTGTCAAAAGTTACATCGAAATGATGTCAACAGGAGAAATTCAGGTTAAAGGGTACGGGGATGACTTAACTGACTCAATATTCTCCTGGTAAGAAAAATAATGTGAATCTGGAGAACTTAAAATTTTAAAATTCTTCACAAAATAAAAGGATATCCGCAAGAATGTGTTTAAATCTTTGATACAATGGCTTCATACTGGCTGTTGACAGAGACAAAGTTCATGACATGTTCAGAATAACTATAAATGTTTATCGCAACACATGATGTGCTGGAAGAATAGCAGAATAGCAAAATAAAAAGGAAATAACTAAAAGTTTGATAACTCAGGCGGTGCTGATCTTTCAATAGAATCAGGATCTCATAAACTTTCAGTTACCGCACCCACCACTACAACCAGAATCTTTATTGCTTCCACATGAGGAGCAGGAAGAAATAAAATCTTCTTCGGTCGCTTCACGGACGTTTGTTATTCTTCCTGAAAAAAACAGATTAAATCCTGCCATGGGATGATTAAAATCCATTACCACATATTGGTCGGTAATTTCATTAATTATGCCTTTCAGGGAATTTCCGTCTGGATCCATCATTGGTACTTCGTTTCCTACAGTACATATATCTTCATCAATTTTTCCATCAACTTCGAAAACTGAAAGCGGGACATTTACTACCATATCCTCTCTCTTATCTCCGTAAGCCAATTCAGAATTCAAAGCAAATCTGAAACTATCTCCCTCTGACAGGGAGTCAATGTTTGACTCGAAACCGGGCAGTAATTTTCCGGAACCAAAAATAAAAGTGAGAGGCTTATTATCATCAAGCGCTTCAATTATTCTGCCTTCAGAGTTACTTTCCCTGAGTTCATAAAGCAGTGAGACTACTTTGTCTTTTTCAATTTTCATGTTACTACTTATTTTTGTTGACACAAATATAATTTAAAATAACAATCGGTAATCATGCAAGACCTCTTTGATTTTGACTTCGTCGAGCTCCCTAGCCCGAGGCGGAGCACCAACGGCTTCTCGACGCGCTCCATCGCAAATTCGGAGCGGTGGCGGTCGACGATCGCCTCGCGCTTGCCAGCGGTGCGCCGGATGGCTTCGCTGCGGCCACCGAAGCGGTGCTGCAGTCCCTGAGCCGCTTGTCGGGCGGGCAGGCGAGCGTCGTCGACGGCACTGACTGTGTCCGGCTATACCTATTATCCTGCGGCCATGGACAAGATCGCCGAAGAGCTTGGGTCGGGTCTCGCGGACGGATTCAAGGTTGCCGATGTGTCGCCTCGCGGCAGGGCGATCAGCCGGTCGGCGCCGACCAGTGCCGCGATCTGATGCAGACCGTGCTCAAGGTGGGCGGCATCGGCTTCGACGGCGGCAAGGCCGAGTTGACCGAGGACAGCGAAGGAATCCTCGACCGCGCTTCGGCGGTCATCGCCCGTTGTCCGGATGCCGGGGTCGAGGTGGGCGCGCACAGCGATTCTGACGGCTCGGCCGCCCGCAACCGCGACCTGACACAGGCGCGGGCCGAGACCATCGTCGATATCTGGTGGCGGCCGGCGTCAAGCGCGAACGCCTCACGGCGGTGGGTACGGCGAGACCAAGCCGATTGCCGACAACGCAACCGCGGAGGGCAAGGCCGCCAACCGGCGTATCGAGTTCACCTTCACCGAGCCGGCGGGCTGACGGCCATGCTCTACGTGATCGCTGCCTATTGGCCGTCCTGCTATCGTGGCGCTGATCGGCGTCGCCATTGGCTGGTGGTACCAGGACCCGCGCGCCGTTGACGATCTCACCGCGTGGCTGGAGCGGGAGCCCGACGAGCCATGATCTGGCACTTCTTCGAAGTGTGGGTGCTGATGCTCGCGGCCTTCGCTGTCGGCTGCCCGGTCGGGGCGATGACCTACAAGCTGATCGCCCGGAGCCCGCTGTCAGATCTGCAGGACGGCTTCGCCGATACGATCGGCGACGTCGTCGACGGGATCAAGAGCCGGCTCGACATCGGGCCGGTCTGGCGCCCGGAATACCGCAGGATCGTTGAGCGTCATGGCGCTGACGACGCCAAGACTATGGCGCCCATGTGGAAGATCGCCAGGATCGCCTGCCCGCCGCCGGCGGCATGTCGATGATCGCCGACCAGTCGGTGCGGTCCTACGATGACGGGATCGGCGATGTGCAGCGGCCGACATTCCCGCGGCGGCCGAGACTGCCGACGGCGAAGAAGACTCCGCCATGGCGCGCCCGGGGGCTGGCGACACCCCGCAATGGCGTGCCGGACGACCTGCAGCGCATCCGCGGAATCGGACGGCGGATCGAGCAGCGCCTCAATGCGCTCGGCATCTTTCATTTCGGGCAGATCGCGGCGTGGACACCGGCCGAGATGCGCTGGATGGCGCAGCAGCTGGCTTTTCCGGAGCGGATCGAATGGGACGACTCGATCGGTCAGGCGATCATCCTGGCCGCCGGTGGCGATACCGGCTTCGTCAAGTCGGCCGATCAGCCGCACGGCAGCGACGGCCGCAAGGCGTTCGAGGAAATGGCGGAGCGCGAGGGCGAGGGGAACGACGAATTCGATGAGATCGATGAGGCCGACGACACCGTCGACGTCGAGACCGAGACCGCCGAGGACGACGAAACCGATGCCGACAAAGGAACTGATTGGCCGACTTTCTCGGGTTCCGGTGTTTCGGCTTCCGCAACCGCGTCGAGATCGTA
>CAVZVF010000028.1:0-19707 GCA_963778605.1 uncultured Bacteroidales bacterium | reverse complement strand
TATGTTAATATTTACATAAGAACCTGAGTGTTGAAGGTGGCGTTTACCTTTCCTATCTTAGAATATATGCCAGAATACGCAATGAAGAGTTCCATAATCTCCAGGAAATTAACCAAAGGATACTGGTTCAACTTGCAGTTTATAATCAAACCTCATTCCAGAAGCTTCAAGGAAATAGAAACGAGAAGTTTTTGCTCACAGAGAAACCTTTACTGAAACCACTCCCACAGGATCCATTCACCATAAAACACATAACTGCCGGTAAAGTACAGATGAACTACCATGTTATTTTAGGCGAGGACAAACATCAATATAGTGTTCCTTATCAATACCTGGGGCAGACAACCAAAATCATTTACGATGAACATAATGTGGAGATCTACATCGGTTTAAAAAGAATCGCCTTTCATAAACGTGATTACCGTAAACATGGCTATACTACTCTTCCTGAGCATATGCCTGAAAAGCACCTCAGGTACAACGAGACCCTTGGTTGGGATGCGGAATACTTCCTCTCACTCGCTTCAAAAATAGGAGAAAGTGCAGTATCGGCATTTAAGAAGATACTTGCCTCTAAAGACTTTATTGAACAAACATACAACGCCTGTATGGGTTTAAAAAGACTGGCAGATATTTACGGATCAGTTCGTTTTGAGGCAGCTTGTCACAGGGCACTTAGGGGCAGCAGGATAACTTACGGCATGATAAAAAATATCCTTGAAAATAATCTTGATAAACTTCCAGATCATCAGCCAGACCTGTTTGTTATCCCGGATCATGAAAACATCCGAGGCTCACATAACTATAATTAAACCAAGTAATAACCAAACAACTTAATAAACAACATGAATACACAAATGACACTCGATCGACTTGCAGAATTAAAGCTGCATGGAATGGCACGAGCTTACGAGGCAGTATTATCTATGCCGCTGCAGGATCAGCCATCTATTAACCAGTTTATTGCTCGTTTGGCAGAAGCAGAAACACTGGACCGAACCCAGAAAAGAACTCAAAAGTTTCTGCTTCAGAGTAAGCTCCGGTATAACGCAGTAATGGAGCAAGTGCATTGCAATGCCAACCGTAACCTGTCCCAGGAAAAACTAATGATGCTGGCTGATTGCTCTTTCATTGAACGATCTGAAAACCTTCTGATCACCGGTGCCACCGGGTGTGGGAAGAGCTACCTTGCCTGTGCTATTGGTCGCCAGGCATGCTCCTTTGGATACAGAACACTATACTTCGGTATAAGCCGTTTCCTGGAAAGAATATCCAACTCCAGACTGGATGGCTCCTTTATTAAGCTCTTAAACCAAATAGAGAAAACCCATCTTCTGATACTAGACGACTTCGGTCTACATCCACTTGACGGACCAACCCGATTGGCTCTGCTGCAGATACTGGAAGACAGGTATGGAAATAAATCTGTAATTATAACTTCTCAGCTTCCTGTTGGGAAGTGGCATGAATATATTGGTGAATCTACGATCGCCGATGCTATAATGGACAGATTGGCAGTTAACGCACACAGAATTGATTTGAAAGGAGAGTCGCTTCGAAAGAAAAAATGAGTTATATTTATGTTACAAATTAATCCCTTTTTGGATTGTACACTATACTCCGGAATCGTTGTACACATTGGCCGGAATAATCATAATTCCCTTGCTTCCTGCCAAATCTCAAGATCCTCAAGCTTTTTAATAATCATTATATTTTTTTTCTATTGCACGAATAATAGCTAAAACCAAACTCTAATTTAAAAAATAATTAAAAAAGAAAGAAAAATAATAACACTTAACGCTCATACACTCACATACTCACACACTCACATGCTTACACTCTCACACTCTTTTTCTTTTCCAAAGTAGTGGTAATTCTCCTTTATTGCGTCATACTATTAAAAGCTTAATTTAATTATTAAATATACGATATTAGGTTTTTCTCAGGTTATGGTTTGGTTAGTAGGTTAAAAGGGGTAAAAAAGCGCTTCCGGTATATTCCCGGGAGTGCTTTTTACTAAAAAAAAATTAAATTAAATAATGAATAAAGAATTATTAAAAAAGTATTGTAAAAATGCTTGTACAGATGAAGAGTTGAATTCTGTTTTAGATTGGTTTAATACATCTGCCGGAACTCCTGAAGGAAAAGCTCTATTATATAAGATTTGGGACGAATTAACTTACGATGACATTGAAGCAAAAGTTGATTTTGGTAATTTACTTAACAGGATACATCATGAAGTTAATCTAGCCGAATCAAAGACATTATTACAAAAAGCTGATCAGGAACTTGTTAATTATAAAAGAAAAGAAAACTATATACGAATTTTAACAAGGGTAGCAGCAGTACTCATGTTTCCTGTTCTTGGCTTCGGATTGTACATGACTTCCAGATATCAATCAGTAAAAGAAGGCTATGTTTCCGTTAACAAGGTATATAATGAGGTTTTCTCCTCAGTTGATGCAATCACCAAAGTTACTCTGCCTGATGGATCAAATGTATGGCTTAATCATAGTAGTTCATTAAAGTATCCTGCGATGTTCCAAGGAAATTCCCGTACTGTTGAACTTATAGGTGAGGGATATTTTGAAGTTGTACAAAATACTGAAAAACCTTTTATTGTAACAACAGGAGCAATTGAAATTAAGGCTCTTGGAACAATATTTAATGTGATGGCTTATCCTGAAGAGGATAGGATTGAGACATCTCTTATAAAAGGAAGCATTGAGCTTCAAAGGGAAGGCCCAAGTGGGAAGCCAATCCCGTTAGTTAAAATGAGACCGACCGATCTGGCCATTTTTCAGAAGAGTAATAATGTATTCACTGTCCACACAATTGACGATGACAGATATTTTTCATGGAAAGAGGGTAAACTTATATTCAATAAGGAACCAATTGAGGAAGTTGTTAAAAAGCTCAGCAGATGGTTTAATGTTGACATTCAGATACTTGATCCTAAGTTACTTGAGCTTACATATACCGGCACATTTGTACATGAAACTCTTCCACAGGTGATGGAACTTATGGCTCTGGTTTCACCGATCAGTTATTCTATTTCAGATCGGCAAGAACTTAGTTCTGGAGCATTTTCAAAAAGGAAAATCGTCTTGAAATACAGGAGCAAATAAAATAATAAAATAACCCTAATCTTAATGATTTAAAAGATACGCTTATGAAACACAACTAATTATGAAAAAAAGTGGGATTGTGTGCTAGCACAATCCCATCAGACTAAGTCCTTGAATTCTGTATAAAAACTTTAATAAACTTAATCCATTCAAATCTATGAAAAAATTTCAAGATTATTATGGAAGGATTCTGTTAAGATTCCTTTCAAAAAAAACAGTAAGAGTCATGAAACTAACCCTCTTCTTATCTATCCTGGCAATTTCGCAGCTTTGGGCGAGTGAGTCTTATTCACAATTGACAAAACTTTCACTTAAGCTTGAAGATGTCAAAATCTCAGATGCCCTTAAAGAGATTGAAAATGAAAGTGAGTTTTTTTTCCTCTATAGTCCTAAACTAATCGATGTAGAAAGAAAAGTGAATATTGATGCGGAGAATGAACCTATTAAAGATATTTTGGCCAATATTTTTGATGAGAAAGTGAAATTTGCTGTTTATGGCCAGCAGATTATTCTTACTCCAAATGAACAATCTGGAATACTTTCATCATTTCAACAACAAAATAAAATAACCGGAACAGTTACTGATGAAACAGAAAATCCATTGCCGGGAGTAAATATTCAGGTTGAAGGTACAACCATTGGGACATTTTCTGATGTGAATGGGAAATATACTATAAATGTAAGTGACAATAATGCTGTGCTTACTTTCACTTTTATAGGGTATACTACTAAAAGAGTATCATATGGAGGGAAAACTCCAATTAATGTAACAATGGTTCAGGAAACAACATCATTAGAAGAAGTAGTGGTAATTGGATATGGCTCTGTTAAGAAAAGTTCTATTACGGCTTCTGTTGCCAAATTGGATAATAAATCCTTAGCTCAGATACCTACGTCAAGCGTTGAATTGGCAATGGTAGGACGTATGTCAGGGGTTAACATATCAAACTCACGAAATACTCCTGGTGAAGCACCACTAATCAGAATAAGAGGTGCAGGCTCAGTTTCTGCCGGAAATGACCCCCTGGTGGTAATTGATGGTTTTCCTGGCGGAAGCTTAAGTCAATTGGATATGAATGATATACAATCAATTGAGGTATTGAAAGATGCCTCCTCAGCAGCTATTTATGGGTCCAGAGGATCAGGTGGGGTTATTTTAGTTACTACTAAAAAAGGCAAAACAGGTGCACCAAAGGTGAATTTTAACGCGTATTCCGGTTTTGCAAAGGCAATGCTGTTTAACGATTGGATGACTGGTCAAGAATGGTATAATTATCTTGTAAAATTCCAGAATCGTGAGTTTGTCTGGGTCGGAGGGGACCCATCTCTTCCAATTTGGGGAGATCCACGGCGACCATCAAAATATCAGGTAAACCCTATTGCATTACAGGAACCACAAACTATTTGGCAGAACGAAGTCTTTCATTCAGCCCCTATCCAAAGCTATAATCTATCATTTAGCGGTGGCAATAGCAATGTTAAATATTATGTTTCGGGTACTTATAAGGATGAAGAGGGCGCAATTAAAACTGCCTCTTATAAATCGTATAGTTTGAAAGCAAATGTTGATGTAAAAGTTAATAACATTGTCAGCACGGGTATAATGTTTACTTCTTCTTTTGCTAAACGACGTATTGCGGGATCACAGATGGTTTCCTTAGTGAAATATCCACCTTTCGTCCCTCCTGTAGCTGCTGATGGGACCTTATATCCTACAGCACGGGAAATGGCGAATGGATTTACTGGTCAGGATAATCCACTTCACCTCCTCTACGGAACATTCAACAATAACAGTACTTTTTCTAATTTAGGAACAGCTTATATTACAGTTGATTTGGCGGATGGATTACAGCTGAGAACATCAATTGGCAGCAACATTGATTATTCTACCTCTGACTACTTTCAGGAAGGCATGAGAAATACAGATAACCATAATGGCTCGGCAGGAGATTACCATAGTATAAATGTAATTAATGAAAATGTCTTAAGCTATACCAAAACCTTAAATAAGGTACATGAAATCAATGCATTAGTTGGTGCTTCTTATCAGGATGATAAGTCCCGGAATTTATCAATGGAAGCGGTGGGAGGAACATTTAATAACTCTATAATTCATACTCTTAATAACGCCATTATAGATCCTGGTGCTACATACTCAACTATGTCTGAGTGGGGCTTGATATCTTATTTTTCCAGGGTGAATTATGGGTACAAAGAAAAATATTTGCTTACAGCTTCAGTACGGACAGATGGCTGTTCCCGTTTCGGCGCTGATAACAAATGGGGATATTTTCCATCTGCATCTATTGCGTGGAGTGTTTCCAAGGAAAATTTTATGCAGAATATACCTACAATAAGTGAATTAAAAATTAGAGCAAGCTATGGAGTTACTGGTAATTTTAATATAGGTGATTTCGATTATTTAGGTAAAATTGTGAGTACAAATTATTCTCCAGACAATATCCTGGTTACAGGGCAGGCACAATCTACATTTCAAAATTCAAAATTAGGATGGGAGAAAACTATAAGCAATGATTTCGGAATTGAGTTAGGGCTGTTTAAAAACAGATTGAATTTTGTTTTTGATTATTATACCAAAAGAACAAGCGATCTTTTGTATAATGTTTCTATCCCCGCTATAACAGGTTTTAGTAACACACTCTCTAATATTGGTGAAATTAGCAATAACGGGATTGAATTTGAAATTAACACAAAGAACTTGGTAGGGGTTTTTAACTGGCAGACTTTCTTTAATCTAAGTCGCAATAAAAATAAAGTTTCGGATTTAGGTGGCGTACAGGAAATTATAATTCAAGGGTATAAGGGCATGAACTCAATATTAAGGGTGGGTGAACCTATGTTTTCTTACTATGGTTACAAAGTTATTGGAGTCTTACAAAATGCAGAAGATGTAGCAAATTCACCTATTCTAGTTGGTGAAAAGCCTGGTAATCCTAAATACCTCGATGTAAATAAGGATGGCAAAATTACTCCTTCGGATGACAAAATTATATTAGGGAATTTTCAACCTAAAATATTTTTGGGAATGACTAATAATTTTTCATGGAAAAATTTTGACTTAGGAATTACTATGGTATCTTCTCTTGGAGCTAAGATGTTCAATCTTGAGATTTCGAATTATGAAGGAGCTGTTCTTGGTGCAATGCGTCGTTCGTTGGCAGAGAGGCAATGGTGGTCTGAAGAGGACCCTGGCAGTGGCAAATGGCCTGGAATGGCAGCAGATAGTCAGCAAAGTTTCCTTGACCCTACCGATCTTTATATCGAGAATTCATCTTACTTTTCCATCAATAATATAAATTTCGGATATACACTATCGGATATTATTACCAAAAAAATTGGTATCAGCAATTTTCGAATTTATACTTCTATAAATAACCTGCTTTTTATTAAAAATAAAAGTAATCATTCTTACAATCCTGAAGGTTATACTTTTGGTGAGATTCAAGGTGTTGATAGTACACCTGGATTCAATTATGGTTCTGAACCTCTTAACCGGGTAGTGACATTTGGTGTTAATTTAAGTTTTTAACCATTAAACTAAAAAGATATGTACAATCATAAATTATTTAAAATAAGTTTATTCTTAATGACACTCATATTGGGAGCTTGTCAAAAAGAATTGTTGAATCCAGTTCCTCAGTCAGTTTTAACTACTTCCAATTTTTTCCAAACTTCAAAAGATATGGATTTAGCTATACTTGGAATTTACAGTCAATTGCAATCGATGGTTTCAAGTGATAGGAGTGTTCTCCTGGATCTTATTTCCGATGAGTCTTATCTAGGTGAATTTGGATCTCCTCAAGGCGAGCACGATCTTGATAATGTAGCAGTAACGTCAGATAATGAATTGGTGGCAAATTTTTGGGAAAACGCTTACAATGGTATTTTTCGAGCCAATTCTGTACTTTCAAATATTGATAACCCTACCAATTATAAAACATCTGAGAAAGACCAATACATTGGAGAGGCTAAATTTATGAGAGCTTTGTTTTACTTTGATTTAGTTAGGCTTTTTGGAGGTGTTCCAAAAGTAATCAGTTTACTCTCCATCAATGAAGCAAAACTATTTACAAGAGCAACTGAGGAGGATATATATAATTTAATAGTAGAAGACTTACAAGATGCTCTTGCTAAATTGCCAGATCAAACAGGTATTGCCAGGGGTAGAGCTTCCAAAGGGGCGGCACTTGCATTATTAGGAAAGGTTAGTGTTTATCGAAAAGACTGGAGCAATGCTAAGGTCTATCTTGAACAGCTGTTTTCTGACTTTAACTATGCATTAGTACCTGATTTTGCTGAAGTTATAAAAACAGAAGATAACAGTGAATTAATATTTGCTGTTAAATATACAGATGGAGGAAACGGTCAATTTGTTACTAACTTGTATACTCCTTTTGTAGGAATTTATGGGTTAGTATCTGGTGGGGGTAATCATCTTCCAAGCTGGAGCACGGAAAAGCTATATCAAACTGGGGATACCCGTAAAGATGCAACTATTACGGATTTGAATAAATATTATTTTGCTCAACCTGGCGATCCCTATGTTTGGTACCCTCATGTGAATAAATATTTGGTTCCTCACACAATGTTTGTAGGTTGTGGTCTTGACATACCAATACTCCGTTTAGGAGATATGGTTTTGTTATATTCAGAAGTACTTTATGAATTGCAGCAACCTGAACTAGCATTAATACAGCTTAATGCAATACGAGAAAGAGCCTTCGGTGATGCTACTCATGATTATACACTTGCTGATATTTCTTCCCGGGATTCCTTTATCGATAAACTTTTTTTAGAGCGTCATTTAGAATTAGCCTGGGAAAATGAACGTTGGTTCGATATCGTACGGAATGGGACATTTCTTACTGCGTTGGCTCAGGAAGAAACATATTATAATGATGCAACTCAAACGACTTTTATAATAACAAGGACTATATTACCTTATATGAAATATTTTCCTATACCGCAGCGACAAATTGAACAGAGTGATCCTGGCGTTCTGATACAGAACGAAGGGTATTAGTTTAAATATCTTTATATCAGATTTAGAATCATTGCCCAATAACCGGATAATTATTAGAATTATCCGGTTATAACTTCATCAAATATTATAAGATGGAAATATACAGTAAAGGAATATATTGGTGTTACATGAATTGAGGTGGCTGAATTCTCTATGATGTTGAAGCCGCAATTATGTCATTTGGAAAAGATCAACCCAACTTGGAACCTTTGTCGGGTGTAACAGATTTGTTTTCAATCACTAAATTAATAAACTAATAAATTAAAGAAATTATGAATAAATTGTTGCGAAGAGATTTTTTAAAAGGAATGGTGGCAGTTCCTTTGTTGGGCTACTTTGCTTTTGCTTTTAAAAACAATATTGACAAAGAAATTAAGAAACAAAGTACCAATTATCTGGATATATTACAAATTAACAACCTTGAAGCTCCTACTGAAAAGCTTTTGCCTCCAACAGGAAACAATAGTAATGTTTTGAAAATTGGTTTGGTAGGCAATGGATGGAGAGGAGAACGATTATTACAATACCTGGGATATTCCCACCCGGATATTATAAAAAGTAATATGGTTAATGGCAAGTTAGACAGTTATTTTCAACAAACTTATGTAGATAACGAAGACTTGAATGTTGAAATTACAGCAATATGCGATACTTTTGAAATCCATGCTCTGAGGGGGGAGGTCGCTTCGCAAAATAGTTTCCCTAATAGAAACAATAACAAAAAACCAGCTACGGTAAAAATATATCCGTCTTACAGAGAGATGATCAAACAAGGTGATATTGATGCTATTATAATTGCTACCCCAGATCATACACATGCTCAAATTGCAATGGATGCAGCGAAAGCAGGGATACATGTTTACCTTGAGAAGCCTATGACCCATAGTATTGAAGAAGCTATTGAGTTAAGGAATACCATTAAATCTACTGGGGTTGTTTTTCAGCTGGGACATGAAAACCGTCAGCAAATGAGCTATAAGGTAGCAACTGAATTGTACCGGAAAGGTGTTTTGGGAGATGTCTCTATGGTTCAGACCTATACAAACAGGAATAAGTTATTTGATGCATGGATAAGAGATGACGCGTTTGACCATGCTCTGGGAAACCAGAGTAATATCAATTGGAAAGAATTTCTGGCTAACGCGCCATGGCATGAGTTCGATCTTAAAAGGTATTTTAGCTGGCAGCGATACAGCGACTATGGAACCAGTGTCACAGGTAATGATTTTTCGCATTCATACGATTGCGTCAACCAGGTTTTAGGTATTGGCATCCCTGAAACTGTCGTTGCACTGGGAGGACAATATTATTATAAGACCCATGGCGATATGCCTGATGTTATCAATGCAGTATTCAACTATCCTGAAAAAGGATTGACATTGACTTATGATGGTACATTAAAAAACGGAGAATACCGGCAATCCAGAATAATGGGTTCTGATGCAACTTTGGATATTGACAGAGCTATTATGTTATACAAGGATAGTTCTTCTATACGATACAAAGATATTAAAATCGACACCTCCAGCCCAATGTATTATTATGCCCCTTCCGGCGAGGTTGATGCTGTCTCTTCTTCAACATCGAAAACTTATTTAAAAGGTGGCTATGGGCCTACTATGGTTAATGGCAGACTGATTGATACAACCTTCCTGCATTTAAAAGAGTGGATTGATGCAATTCGCGGACATGGAGAACCAAGTTGCAATATTGACTCAGGTTTTGAAGAAGCTGTAACATTTAACCTGGCGAATTTAGCATATGTACACAAAAAAACGGTTACATGGGATAAGGTAAATGAAAAAGCAATAATAGGGTAGACATTTGAGATTAACGGCTGTATAGTAGTAGTATGAAAAAGCATGGATTTTTTTTAAAGTATGACCAAAATGTATGAATTTCATGTAAGGAGGACAGAAGGAGAAGTTCCATCAGATCCTGGAATCAAATTTGAATTTTTAAATTATTTATAAAATTAAAATTTATACAGATGAAATTTTTTTATGTAGCAAAAGGAGACTATTCAAACTGGCAAATCTTCGCATTAACTTTTTTACGGATTTTGATTGGATGGCATTTTTTATACGAAGGGTTAATTAAATTCTTTACTCCTGGTTGGACTGCAAAAGTTTATCTGCTTGGATCAGTAGGGCCACTTGCTCCTCTTTTTAAAGGGATTACACAATCTGAATTAATACTTAAAATTGTAGATATTCTCAATGAATGGGGATTGATATTGATCGGTTTAAGTTTGTTTACTGGACTGCTATCTAGACTAGGCAAGATTTTCGGAATAGTTCTTTTATCATTTTATTATTTGGCATATCCTCCTTTTGCTGGATTAGGGATCAATATTCAGCATGTTGAAGGAAGCTATTGGATTGTCAATAAGAATTTGATTGAATTGGGTGCCCTAATTGTATTGTATCTGTTCCCGTCAAGCCATATTACAGGAATTGATAAGTATGTTTTCAGGGGAAAAATAAACTAATTACTTCATTTTCTGGTTAGACTTTCCGTTTAAAAGAAAAATAAAATTAGTAGAGTTACTTAAATCACCAAAGTATGGAAATATGTTATGGTTCTGTAAAGCGAAGGTTATATTATAATCAGCCAATGAAGCGAAAATCCTATCTTGTTATTATTATTATTCTGATCTTTATTGCCATTCCTTTACTGACCGAAATTCTTGGTTCAATTAATCCGAATGTGAGTGATAGCTTTTCCTTAATGGAACAATGACAGGATTACTTCCGTTTTCCTTTTTCATTGTATACGTTTTAATATCAATTCCTACCGGAATGATTGTCCCGAAATAGAATGAAAAGAAAAGTTTGGTTTTTAACTGGATACTTGCATTTTCAGGAAGTTTATTATTCTCTCTTTAACCGGAATTTCCTGATTTCATTTGTTCTCTGTTTTAAATTGGCGCGTCTTGGCGCTTTTACAAGTAGCACTATTCCCATTCCTTGGAGTATCAGGAGGCGAGGAGCATTTTCCACTTAATAATGTCATCCTTCATCTTGTTTTTGGAATTGCCTCTTTCGTGAGTCTTTTTGTCTATTCATATCTCGTATCTTCTGGCACCAGGAAATAGGTATCATGGCGTTTTCTAAGGTATACAAAAGAACTATTGAATTATACTGAGGCATGTATTGAACTGAGATAGGATGCAGAAACCAGTTCTAATATAAATTTGACAAGAAAACGAGCAAGACTACCTGAGGTAAATAAATCAGGAGAAGCCTTAAAAGATTATTACCGCCACGAAAGACGTATTGAATTGTTTTATGAAGAACATAGCTCTTTCGATGTGCGTAGGACGGCGATTGAGAGGGAAGGATATGGTAAGATTCACAAAGCAAATGTTTTGTATATGCTTTTGCCAGATAATACAACATCACCCGGTCAATTAATTAAACATGAGACTACGGTTTTTATTTATTAAGTATGCTTCTTCCCAATTTAAAGGAATGAGATAATTAAGGATGATAAGCTAATTCAAAATCCTTGCTATTATTCTGAGGCAGATTAAATAGTGTAAGTGATCCAGATTTGGCCGCGAGAGCTGCACACATCGATAAAATTGTCCTTGGTTTTACGGGTTTGGGTAGCAGGAATTGGTTTCTTATGGAAGAGTTTACTAAACAGGGCGGCGGAATCGAATATATTTGCAACGTTGATACATAGCTATATTAATGGACTCAATACCTGCAAACAGTAAACCTAACCTCCAAAAACCGAAAAGGATCTCAGGCAGATACTCTGTACACGGACAGCTCCTCTTCCGGATCCTTATGACCCTACACCTGTATTGCAAAATCAATTCTATTGACAAAATCCGATTTGTACCAGAAACTCTTAATATCAAAATACCGGAATTCATTGCCTGCTGCAAAAATGTTGTCAGAATATATTGAAGAATTAGGTTGCCCTGAACAGAGACTGGTAAAAAGGGATATAAGTATGATAAAAGTGAATCTATGCCTGTTCATAAAAATCATTTAATCAAATTAACAAAAAAAATGAGGGATTGATTAGTTATATTAATCATTTTTCTTTTGAAGCGTGTTGCGTATTTACACTTTTGCAAATTCTTGTTAATTTATCAACAGTAAATATTGACTTTAAATTAATTGAATTGAACTAGTTACAAATGTCATTATCAGTTAAATGCCCACGTTTATTGACAAGCTATGCCGGAAATAGATTTACTTCCCCCCTTTTAGGATCCGTAGTCTCTGCTGGTTATGGAAACATGAGCAAGCTAATGGAGGTAGTTGTTGAGCCTTAATCTATTAACCTTTACCTTAAACTCTTTAAAAAGAATGAAGTAAACATCACGGAAAATGGATAAATTTGTTTTCATGAGCGGTATGTTTTGAAGCGCAATAAACTTAACAGTAAATGCTAAGTTTTCCAACCGCTCTTTTCTTATTCGATTTTACTTGTTTTGGAATGACCTGACAAAACCCTTAAATAATAAGGGTAAAACTACTGCTGTATCGTTCTGTATTTTAAGGACGATACAGTAGTATTCTTCTAAAAACAGAGAAATTATAAATTAATAATTAACGAATTTAATTATCATGAAAATTACCAGAAAAGGTTTTTTGATTAAAACCAGTATCGTTTCTGCTGGAGTATCATTAGGGTTACCTGGAGTCACTAATGTGAGGTTTTTCCCTTTGCAGAGGGGTCCTAAGGAATTTTTGATCGCTATGGGGCATTATGATATATGGGAATTCAATGCTCGTTTTCGTACAAAAGATAAGTCACAAACCTCACCTTTAAGAGATTTTCTATTGCCACGCCTACTGGAAGGTGGGGTAAATGTTGTCGTAATGCCGGCTTCTGGTGACTCGACTGATGAAAGGATGGGAAGTGACCAGATACTTGAAGGAGGTATGCGGACTATAGATATGCTTTTATTGGAAATTGAAAAAACAAATGGTAAAGCTTCACTCATATTAACAAAAAAAGATGTTCCCGATATGCCCGATCCCAACCATATAAAATTTTTCTTTGATATGGAAGGTGCTGAAACCATACAGCCCAATGCAGAGCCAATTCAGTATTATCCAGGATGTGATATGTCTGCCTTAAGAAATTTTTTCAGATTAGGAGTTCGTGGCCTGCAGTTAACACATAATGGTCGTAACCAGGCAGCTGAAGGAGCTTCTGAAGGTGCACTGGGAGGTAGGCTGTCCAGAACATTTGGTGTCCCGTTAGTTCAGGAAATGAATCGGCTTGGTATGATGATAGGCGTTTCACACTGTGGTGCCAATGCAATTTTTGACGCTGCAGAAATATCAACTAAACCAATTGTTTCAACACATCAGAATCCTAAAGCATTCTTTAATAATGAAGATTTGCAGCATTCAGATGAGGAGATAAAAGCGATTGCTTCTACCGGGGGCATTGTGGGTATGAGGTATCACTCAAACAGAGAAACTCCTTATCCTGTTTGTGCTGATATGATAGATTATGTCGCTAATCTGGTTGGAATTGAACATATAAATATCGCATGGTTAGGCCATGATGCCGGAAATCCAGGTCCGGATTATGTTCCGGGAATTTCTAAAGAACCGTTTCCTGGTGGTGAAATTGAAAAATTGACGAAGTATGAACAGAACAGCAGGTTTATTGATATACTCTATCAGCGTAAATACACTGATGATCATATTGCAATGGTGATGGGCGGTAATTTACTGAGAGTTATGAAAGAAACATTACCTGATTGAATTGTAGTGATGTCGGCTTAATTCACTTTAAAAAACCTTATGATTTACCTTATAAAACTTATGATAGTAATGTATAATGCATGTATTTAAGTTGCATTTTAAAAAATAACAAAATGAAGAAGCTGATTAATTATTTATTGTTTGTCATTACAGTTACAATGCTTGGTTTTTGTAAAAAAGCTCCAACTGAACAATATTCAATAAATGGGTGGGATGTGGGGATTGACCTTAATAATGGAAGAATATCCATTTCAAACAAAGAGCTTGGCAAAGTTCTGGATACGATTCAACTCCATGTAATTTCCGACGGTGTTATAACAAGGCTTACAGACTGGCAACTGAAGAAAGGTAAAGTGGGTCTTGTAATCAGTACTCATAATCCTGTAAAAAGTTCCTGGGAATTTAAGTTATTGGAAAACCGGATTGTTGTCAACTCTTCTGTAAAGGGATCCTTAATATCAGCAATTGCACCCGCGCCATTAAATCGATTCCCTGCAAGGATTGCTGATTCTGCAAATATATTGGACAGTGTAACCAGTGGGGGAAGTGATTATACAGGTGTTACTCAAATTGAGAAATATTATGTACCTAAGGAAAATCCCCATGTAATGTATCTTTCATTAGGAGAAATAGATGCATCCAACTTACATTCATTATTTGATAAACAAACTAATACTGTGATACAGTTCTCTGCTGAAACCAACCTTGCAAGGTTGCCTGAAGATCAATCCTATGTTCGTGCTGCAATTCCTGTTGATGAAGAGGTAGATCTTTTAAAACTGATTCCTGAATATTATACAAATGTCTTGGGTATGCCCAATTATGTGCCTTATGATGATACATATCATAAAACCGCTCCTGCCGGATGGAACCATTGGCTGGCATTTTTTCGGGAGGTGACTGAAAAGGATATTGTTGACCACGCTGATTTTGTTGCGAAGAATTTGAAGCAATTTGGTATGGAACACCTTCAGCTGGATGATGGTTATGATCACGAGGACCGCCGATTATGGGTTAAAAATTGGGATCCTGTAACATTTCCTCATGGACCTGAGTGGCTCGCAAAATATATTAAATCTAAAGGATTAATTCCAGGGCTTTGGACAGTACCGTATTGTTATTCTGTAAAAGATGCTAACCCTGACTGGTTCATACGCGACGATGATGGCAATATTCTCATGGATTACCAGGGTGGAGGTGAATTGGATTTCACACGTCAGGATGTTATTGATGAGTATTGGATTCCACTCTGGAAAGAGTTTAAAAGACAGGGATGGGGATATTACAAGTTTGACATGGGCAATACTTCTTATATGTGGTATACATATCAACATAATTTCTTCGACACTACAATTAGCAGTTATGAGGCAACCAGAAGAACAATGTCAATCTGGCGTGAAATCATGGGTCCGCAAGTTTGGCATGTCAATCATCCTGATGTCAATGGAGGACGTATGGGCTTTCTTGATCTGGCAGGTTGTGGAAGAGATCCAGGCGTAGGATGGGAGAAAATGAATAATATGTTAGAGGTGATCAGCAATAACGCCTATCAAAATCATATAGTATGGTTTACCGATCCTGACTGCATAGTTCTCAGAGGGAAACCAGACAGAGCTGATGGTGGTAGACGGCCAGGTAGCATAAAGACTGATTTCTTAACCCTTGAAGAAGCAAGAACATGTGCCAGTCTGCTTGGCATCTCAGGCATGCAGTACCTGAGTGGTGATGATTTGTTGAACCTTGAGGAAGATCGACTTGATCTTATAAGAAAAACGATACCCGTATTGCCGATTTTCCCCATTGATTTGTTTGGAAGAAGCCGCGATCGTAATCGTTATCCGGAAATAATAGATTTAAAAGTTAACCAGAGGTCAGGTGTTTATGATGTTATCGCAGTTACTAACTGGCAGAATCAACCTGTATCCCGTTCAATAAACTTTAAAAAGGAATTATCGCTGGATACCGGGGAAAATTATATTGTTTTTGATTTTTGGAAAGAGCAAATGACCGGTCAGTTTAATGAGAATTTTGACATTGATCTGCCAGCACATGGAACCCGGATATTTCTTATCCGCAAACAGAAAAACCGGCCCCAGCTATTAGCAACAAATCGTCATTTCAGCGGTGCTTTCAGTATTATTAAAAATCTCTGGAATGATTCTCGAATGACATTAGAAGGGATTTCTGAGAGTGTACCAGGAGTAAAGTATTCATTATACTTTTATATACCAGAAAATGTATCCATTGATAAAATTGATGTTGATGTTCAGGATTTTACCCGGAAGTTGCAGGATAATGGATTACTTGAGCTTAGTTTTAAAGGACAGGAAGAACCTGTTACCTGGAAGCTGAATTTCAAAAGGCAATAGATTAAAATCACTTTATTTATATTTAATTATCACATCCATTTAGATCTTATTATTTTTATCTTAATGCCAAACTATGTGAAACACAAAAACTTATTGCTTCTAATAGTTTGGATATTAAGAGTATAGACAAAATTTGTAACAGATATGAGAAAAACAATTCAAGAAATATTATTTCAACCATTAGCCTGGGAAAAAACCATTAAAGCTTTTTCTGAACGGAACGCTGAGTTAATGAACTATTTAAAAGATTATCAAACTGCAGAAATTATTCTGACGGGTTGTGGGACTTCTTATTATCTCACACTGACCGGATCAGCATTGTATACAAAGTTTACCGGCGGGAAAGCAAGAGGAGTACCGGCATCGGAAATAATGTTCTTTCCCGAGACTATTTTTGCCAGAGACAAGAAATATTTGCTTATACCCATTTCGCGGTCAGGAAAAACACCTGAGACACTTTCAGCAACCCGCTATATGAAAGAAATTGTTAAGGGAGGGACTCTATTGATCTCATGTACTGAAGGAAGCGAAATAGCTCAATATACTGACTTGTCTATCGTATGCCCGGAAGCTTGCGAAGAAACTAAGTACATGACAAAATCTTTTACAAGCATGCTTCTCGGGTTTCAGCTACTGATTGCTATTAAAACCGGCAATAAATTATATGATAAAGAGCTAATGCAATTACCTGAATACGGAGAAATCCTTATCAATAAATATCAATTAACATTGGAACAATTGGCAAGCAATAGAGCTTCTGATTTATATATATATCTTGGACATGGTCCTCTTTATGGTATTGCAGCTGAATCAATGCTTAAGATTAAGGAAATGGCATGCACTCCTGCTGAGGCCTATCATGGGATGGAGTTTATGCATGGTCCAAAATATGCAGTGGATGATAAGACCATGATAATTTATCTAATTTCAGATAGCGTCCGGAAACAAGAAGTTGAATTGCTACAAAGAATAAAGGGCCTGGGTGGATATGTTGTGGTTATTTGCGAGAAATCTACTCCTGAACTTGTAAAAATAGCCGATGATATTTTTGAACTTAGAAGTGGATTGTCAGAATATTCAACACCCATACTCAAAATGCTTCTTACACAATTATATGCCTATTATAGGGCGCTTGCAGTTGGTAAAGACCTGGATTAAGAAAATAATCAGAAACACATTTGAATTATTTGTCTGAACATGATTTTGTACTTGTAATGAAGTTGGCATCAACCATATATCTGAAGAATGAATAACATAATAAGAAAAAAATTAGATGTTGTAGTAGTAGGTGAGCTTAATGTTGATTTGATACTTACAGGATTATCATCTCTTCCGGAGATGGGCCAGGTCAAACTTTCAAAAGACGTGAATTTTACCCTGGGTAGTGCATCTGCAATTTTTGCCAGCAATATTGCCAGATTAGGTTTGAATGTCGGTTTTGTCGGAAAAATTGGTGATGATTATTTTGGAGATTTCATATTACAAAGTCTCAAAAGCAGTAATGTAGATACTTCACAAATTATTAGAGATGATACTGCAAAGACCGGCATCTGTGTTTCATTATCCTTTCCTGAGAATTATGCAATGGCCAGTTATCCGGGTGTGCGAGAGACGTTTCGCTTATCTGATGTTGACTTTGACTATGTTTCAACAGCCAGGCACTTGCATATGTCAAGTTATTATTTGCAGCCCGCAATGCAGGAAGGCTGCTCTGAGCTTTTCAGACGGGCAAAAGAACTGGGGTTGACCACATCGTTTGATCCGGATAGTGATCCTTCAGGTTTATGGGATAATTCAATCTTTGAAACCCTGAAGTATGTTGATGTTTTTCTTCCAAATAATACTGAAGCACTCAAAATTTCCAAATGCAATGACGTAGAATCCGCTCTTGATCTTCTGAATAAAACAGTAAATACAGTTGTTATTAAAAATGGCAAGCATGGTGTATGGGCAAAAACACATGATAAAACAATCCATACAAAGGGATTTCGGATAAATGTTATTGACACAACCGGTGCAGGAGATAGTTTTAACAGTGGGTTTATTTATAAGTATCTGAAGAAGGCTGATATTGAGATTTGTTCCCTTTGGGGAAATGCTGCAGCGGCAATTTCTACAACACAAGCCGGTGGGACCACTGCGTTTCCAGATATTTTTGAAATAGAGCAGTTTTTTATCGGGAGAGAAGAGGAAATTAAACAAATAACAGATATACGAAAATAAGATATGATGATTTTTTAAGCAACCAAAAATACGTCATTAACACGGATATTCTTAATATAAAAATACCGGAATTCATTGCCTTCTGCAAAAATGTTGTCAGAATATATTAAAGATTCAGGTTGCCCTGAACAGAGACTGATAAAAACCGATAAAAGCATGATAAAAGTGAATATATGTCTGTTCATATTAATCATTTTATCAAATTGACAAAAAAAATACGGCATTGATTAGTTATATTAATCATTTTTCTTTTAAAGTGTGTCGCGTATTTATACTTTTGCAAATTCTTGTTAATTTATTAACAGTACATATTGACTTTAAATTAATTGAATTATACTAGTTACAAATGTCAGTATCAGTTAAATTGAAAAAAGGATTTGACCTGAAGATTGTGGGCGCTGCTGAAAAACGACTTGCAATGGAGACTCAGGCAGCGCTATATGCAGTCAAACCTCTTGACTTTCCTGGCCTGGTACCCAAGCTGACCGTAAAGACCGGAGATAAAGTTCAGGCTGGAATGCCCCTGTTTATTGACAAGCTATGCCCGGAAATAAGATTCACTTCTCCAGTATCAGGAACCGTAGTCTCTGTTGACCGTGGAGACAGGCGCAAGCTCATGGAGGTAGTTGTTGAGAGATCAGGCAATGAATTTGTAGAATTCGGGAAGACAGATCTTTTAAAAAATTCACGGGAAAAGATAAAAGAGATTTTACTTGTCTCAGGACTATGGCCATCCATAAGGCAGCGACCATATCATATTATTGCCCGTCCTGAGCTTGTGCCTAAGTCAATCTTTATTTCAGGTTTTGATACTGCACCACTTTCTCCTGATTCAGATTTTATAATGAATAATTCATCATTCTCTCATTTTCAAACCGGGATTTCGGCATTAAAAAAACTGACTGACGGCAAAGTACACCTGATCCTGAATGGAAAAGGCGAAAAACCCGAAGTCCTGAAGAAGAGTACGGATGTTGAAATATCATATTTTTCCGGCCCGCATCCTGCCGGTAATGTCGGAGTACATATCCATCATATTGATCCGCTTAACAAAGGAGAGATAATATGGTTTGTAAACCTTCAGGATGTTTTGGCCATAGGCAGGCTTTTTGAGGAGGGAAGATATCTTCACGAAAGAATAGTTGCACTGACCGGCTCAGAAGTGCTTAATCCTCAATACTATAAAACCCTCTCAGGAG
>CAVZVF010000027.1:0-6158 GCA_963778605.1 uncultured Bacteroidales bacterium | reverse complement strand
GAATTTAAGCAAATAAAGAATGAAAGGGAAGCTGAAAAGACATAACGCTTTTATTAATAGCCTTGGAATAAGAATGAGGTCGTTTAATAATAAGCCTGATAAGGACAATATACTTCCGGAAACAAGGATCATAAGTATTTTTTTATTCTCATAGGGGATAAAATAGGCTTTCTGGGCAGTGTAATGCATAAATGTCCAGTAGAACATCTGAGAAATAAGGGTTGCAAAAGCTGCTCCCATAGCATTCCAGAGTGGAATGAACAAGAGGTTAAGCAACAGATTCAGGATTGTGGATACAACTACAATAATACTTATTTTCTGTGTCTTCTTGGTAACGATTAATCCGTAAATAGATACCTCTCTCATGTTTAAGAAAAAGGTCGACAGCGACAGGAAAGGAACCAGTAAATAAGCACCCCACAAGTCAGGAGTCTTAGTTATGAACTTAATTACTTCAAGTGAAAAAAGGGAGACTCCTATAATACCAAACATCAGTATAAAAGAAGTGTAAAGCATTGCTTTTGAATAAAATCTCTTATTGTCTGGGGAGTCAATTCTTCTTATCATCTGCGGAAATATTGCCAGCTTTATAGTATCCACAACTGCCAGCTTCAGGGAACTTGATATTTTATAGGCAAGAGTGTATAATGCAACATATTTAAGTAATGCCAGGGAATTCAACGAATACCTGTCTATTACATTTAACAGAACTCCGGAAAAACTCGCCATTATCAGAGGTAATCCATAAATAATCATTGACTTCCATGTTGAGAAATCAAAATGCACCCTGCAATTTCTAACCGTATAAGGTGCCAGAAATAATATAAAAAGAAGGTTGCCTGCTACCTGGGCAAGATAAATACCGGCTATCCCCATGTGACGGAAAACAATAAAATAAATCGTCAGCAGAAGTACTACGATAAGTTTGGCAAAGTTGGCGGATGTGAATAATACAGATTTTGACTGGAGTCTGATCAGTGTATTAATAATGTTATTGATAGCCTGAAGAGAAGACGAAATAATAACCAGGTTAATGGTATAGCTCCAGTCCGTTTGCCGGAGAATGATTTCAGAGAGCTGACCTGAGAATGGGATAAGCAGACAACAGAAAATAAGGCTGATTATGACCTGGGAAACGAGCGACATAAAAAATATTTCCTTCTGATTCCTGATATGCTCCTTATCCCAATACCAGCGGGTTAAAGATTGTGGCAGAGATGATGCAATTATGGAAATAAGCAGAAGTCCCGATATATCCAGAATACCTATTATACCGAAGTCATCTACAGAAAAGTATTGGGGATTTGTATATAACGGGATGAGCAAAAATCCGACAATTTTGACAGCAATATTGCCAAATCCAAAAACAAAAGTGTCCTTTATGGAAGACCTGATTGAATTTAACATATTGCCATTTAATAATAAATAAAGGTTGCACTTAATGGAATTCAAAAGTAAGTTAAACAATTGAAAAAGCATTCAAAAGTTTGGAGTTTGAAGTTTGGCTGGAAATTCAACGCCTCCGTTGTTGTTTCTGGGAAGAATAAGTTTACCACAGGTGTGATTGTGGATATTGGAAGAGGCTGTCTAAAAAGGACTTTTTAACCGCAAAGTTATAGCAAAGCCCACCTTCGTTTAACTTCGGTGGGCGAAGTACGCAAAGGTAAAATGCAGTATCTGAAACCTTTGCGATCTTTGGATTTAATGCTTTGAGACCTTAGCGGTTAATGGATCTTTCTTTTGAGACAACCTCGTAAGATTCCCTCGTCAAACTTTAGATGTGTATAGAGAGTAGTTATCTTTTTAGGGAAGAGGTCAGGAGGATGGGTTAGTTTCTCCCGGACTTAAAATTTAGATCTGACAACTTGAGTTAAATAGACATTAATCCAATGGTTTTTAATAATTTTGAGGTCAACTAAATTAACCTCCGGACATGTTTATAAAACTGGGAAATTTCAGGGATTTTGAATATAAGGGGATACAGGAAATGGCAGCCTTTAATTTGCACCATGATGTTTTTAAAATGGTTGAGCCTTATCTGAAAAAGGGAATGAATGTCCTTGATTTCGGTTGTGGTCAGGGTGCTTTCTCTCAGCGGCTTGCTGATGCCGGGATGATAGTGGATGTATGCGATCTGAACATCGACCAGGTAAAAGCAAATGTTAACAGGAAGTTTAAAGTTGATCTCAATGACCAGTCTGTTCCCGAAATTATCGCGGTAAAATATGATCTGATTGTGGCAATGGAGATTATTGAGCATATTCACAACCCATGGAAATATTTATCCGATTGTATTGCACTGCTGAAAGATGATGGTATAATAGTTCTCAGTACACCAAACATCTCAAATTTTATATCCAGGTTGAGATTTTTTATGAGAGGGACACTTCTGGCTTATGAAAAGAGTGACCTGGCACACGGACATATAACGCCATTGTCTTTCATTCAGCTGGAAAATATGTTTGGATTTTATAAACTTCAGATACTGAAAAAAGGATATGCAGGTCCTGTACCAATGTTCCATTTTTATGGATTTTCATTATTTGCTGTACTTAGAAATACACTTCTGCCTTTATTTTACCCATTTATGTCTGGTCCAAAAAGAGGACGTGCACTTGTATATGTGCTGAAAAAAACTTCGTGAGATGGATTTTAAAAAGTTTTATGATGAACAGCGCGACTATGCAGCTTTCAGAATCGATCCTGCAAAACGTGAAGAGTATAATCTCATAGTTGACTGGAAGGTAAATCAACTGATAAAGCTTATTCCTGATGCCATAATTTTTGATAATATTCTTGAAATAGGTTGTGCAATGGGAATTCTCCTTAATAAGATTGCCAGCCGTCTTTCAGTTAGGCGTACCTTTGGATTGGATATCTCTGCCGAAAATATAAAAGTTGCAAAAGAGCTTTACCCGGGCACCATTTTTTTTCAGGGTACAATTGAAGATCTTGCCGGAATCATCCCCCGCGAAATTTCAATCTCCGGGTTTCATCTTGTTGTTCTTTCAGATATCGTAGAACATATACCCGACGATTTGAAATTCATGAAGATGGTCAACGAAATAACTTCGTTCGTACTGATCAATCTCCCTCTTGAAAAATGTTTTAAAAACAGGAACAGGCAATATGGTGAAAATGATCCTTCAGGCCACCTTCGTAGTTATGACAAAGAAATGGCCCTGAAATTAGTCACTATGGCAGGATTTGATGTCATAAGAAGTTTTACAACTAATGCTTTTAACGATAAAGCTTATTTTAATCAGTACCGTAAGAAAAGAAGGGCCCGTATTAAAACCAAACCGATGCATTTAAGAATATTCTGGACGTTATACTATAATACTGAAGATCAAATAAAACTGGTCAGTAACAGGCTCTATGAGAAAATTTACGGGACTAATTATTTCGCATTATTAAAATCGAAAAACGGTAATAATTAAGTACCGGACAAGGTTCACTCTGCTGGGATACCTGCTCCTAAGCCGGGAGGGCATTTATGGTATCGTTATAGACCAGGGAAATATTTTTAAGGAATGTTTCAGGTCCGTATTTTTCCCCTGCATATTTTTTTATACCGGCTCTGTTAAACGACAAAAGGTTATCCGACATATACCTTATTGCATCAGCAAGTTCCAGTTCATTCTCCGGAGCTATCAGCAGGCCGGTTTCAGATGTTATTATTTCCTGCGGTCCGCCGCATTTAGTTGCTATAACAGGCAATCCGCATGCCATCGCTTCAATGATCACCACCCCAAAGGTTTCATCACGGCTGGGGAGAACAAAAATATCCAGCCTTGAGTAAAACTCCGTCACATTACCGGGCAGCACCTGACCATAAAAAGTGCAATTCTCATATATACCAAGATCAATAGCCATTCTTTTATAATGGGGAAGCAGGATCCCATCACCCCCAATGTGTAAATGGAGATTTATATCATGAAGAAGCGATGCTGACTTCAATAGTATATCGAGTCCCTTCCGGTTATTACCCAGACCTCCAAGGATGCCAAGATTAAGCCTACCTGTCTTCTTTGCTTCAAGAAGCGGGAAACGGTCAGCATCAACCACGTTTGGAATAATCCTGATTTGATTTTTACAATAAAGACTGATGTCTTCTTTTAAAGCATTGCTGACAGCAATTATGCAGGAACTGTTTTTAAGCGCATAAACCACACAAAGTCTGTGGACAATGCTGCGGAAATGTTTTTTTATCCAGGTGTGCTCGGTAATTATATTCGGGATGCTTTTTATTTTCTGAATAATAGTTCCCAAAAATCCGGCAGGGTAAGATAAATGACTGTTTATGATATCTATTCTTTTTTTGTCAAGTATATGTTCATTGATGAACCTGTATGTTCCATAAAGATATTTTAACTGGTTAATCACCGGGAAGGACCTTCCGGTGGTAACAATATATTCGGTAAGTGTGCCGCTTTCTTTTATTGAATAGCGGTAACCGGCAAAGGGGGCAAAATGCGAATAATCAACCTTGAAATAAACAACAGTTACATCATGGTCCAAACTTAAAACCTTAGCCTGGTCGTTAATAAAAATCCCTCTCCATGTATTATTTACATCAGGATAAGAGTGTGTTAAAATCAGAATGTTCATTTTCTCATCTTATTAGGTAAACCATGGCAGAAACTGGTTTCAAAGAAAAAAATTAAATTAAATGGTTATGATCGCAATACATCCTTATACACTGCGAGTAACCTCTCTTGTATCCGGCCCATATTATGAGTTTTAAGGATCGCATTGTATCCGTTTTCTCCCATGCTTTTTCTGAGTTCACTGTTGTCGAGAAGTTTAATTATTGCCTCAATTAAATCATTTTCATTTAAAAATACTATTCCACAATTATACTTTTCAATAAGTTTTCGCTGGGGGCCACAATCGGAGACTATCAGAGGTTTTCTTCCCAGCATGTAATCATAGATCTTGTTGGCAACTCCCGATTCATGCTGCGGATTTTTAATGAAAGGAGCTATACAAATATCGCTGATATCGAGGTAAGATGGAAGCTCTGATAAATCGATCCAGGGGATAAATATTATCCTTTCCTTCAGAGTCTCAGAAGAAATTATTTCGTTAAATCGCTTAAAATCTTTTTTGTCTACCGGGCCAATGATCATAAAATCAATATCATAACCCCTTTTTACTACCTTGCCAAAAGCTGCAAGTGCATCAAATATTCCTCTTCGCTCTGCTACTACGCCGAAATAGAATAAAAGCGGAGATCTCTTCTTAAAAGGTATTTTATGATTTTCAACTTCAAATGCGGTCATTTGGGTAACATCCGGGACATTAGGCAAAATGCAGAAATTTTCAGTTTTAAGTTCAGGATAATGAGTTATCAGCTCATCCCTGAATTCTTCACTTAAAACAACTATTTTATCTGCGTACCGAAGGTATTCTTTCTCCTTTTTCTGCCATTCGCCGGGACGAGCCAGGAGGCTTCGCAGAAAACCTTTTGTCCAGTTGTATGTTGTTACGGCATACGGAAAATTTTCATGAAGGTCAAGTATCAGTTTAACTCTTTTCCCCGACCCGGCGATTCCTTTGTAAGAACATTCCGACATGTACAGGTCGTGAGCATGAATAACATCAATATTATTTTTGTTAATGAATTTTTTAATCTTTGAAGCCCATAGCCACTCATAGACAGGTAAGAAATTCAGGAAGAAAAATAGTGTGTTCTTCATGCTCCGGGAAATTCTGATCCTGGTGATTTCAATGCCATCGGGTGAATTATAGGACTTCCCGTCAAAAGCAAAACATAAAACGCAGATATTGTAACCATTTCCTTTGAGAATTTCAATTTCCCTGAGAACCCGTTTATCATTATTCAGGTCGTTATCTACAACTATACCAATTTTCATTCGGATATGGCAAGTTTTTAATAAATGCTAAATTAGGTATAGTGAAAGGCAAATAAAAATATCAGGAAACTTATTGCTTAAGAAAAGATGCCAGATGTTTTGTCAATTCGGTTCGGCTGAAATCCTTAACTGAACTGACAGGAACAATGTTCATCCCATTTAATATTTCTTTAAGATAAAGAGTAATAGAAATGTCATCATTATAGTCAAATGTTTTTCCGGCACCGGTTTCGGAGATAATCTTCAGCATCCCCTTCAGCCGGTCCCAGGCAAAGTACT
>CAVZVF010000026.1:0-16904 GCA_963778605.1 uncultured Bacteroidales bacterium | reverse complement strand
CCGAGTTTAATATTTTTTGCACCCTGGTCCGGACTGTCAAAGGTCGCTATCAGACTGTCTTTTCCTGTAACGACAGTTAAATATAATTCTGAGTTCGAGTGCCCCGGTATTAATCTTTCCAAGCCATGAGCCTGTAACCGATTTTTTGTCAATACCATTCTGAGCGTGCAACATCTGGGGAACAAGAAGTAACATCGCAATGATTGAAGCAAAGAAGATCCTTTTCATAAAAGATCATTTAAATTTTATGTAAAAGTAAACATTTTGATCAAATAACTTTAATTACAACAATAGCAATAGTTATTGATGCAGTAGCTATAATTGCAATATTTTTCCAGTTAAACACAAATAGTTTTTTAATTTTTGGTCCTGATTTTATTGTTATCAGTGCCAGCAAAAAGAATTTTATTCCCTGACTGATAAGCGTGGCAATGAAAAAAATAAAGACGTTAATATCAAAAATCCCGGACGAAATTAAAAATATTTTATAGGGAAGAGGGATTGTGGCTGCTGTTAGCAAAATCCAAAAGTCCCATTTTTCATAAAGAACATGTATCTTATCGTAACCTGATTCAGAAAATCCCGGAATATTATTCATAAAAAATTGAGCAACTCCCGTGAACTCTCCCCTGGGATCAATCCATGCAAAATGACCTATTAAATATCCGGCAATAGCTCCTGCTAAAGTTCCCAATAATCCGAATAAAGCATATTTGTAGGTTTTTTTAATATGGAGCATTGCCAGCGCAAGAAAAAGCATTGGGGCAGGTAATCCTAAAAAAGACGCATCAGCAAAAGCACAAAAAAACAATGCCCACACACCCCATTTTGTTTCTGCCCATTGCAATATCCAGATATGCAGCTTTTTAAACCAGTTTTTCATTACTTATTTTCTGCGGGGAGGTGAATAACAATAACTCTTTTCATACTTTTCTTCCTTTTTTATATAGTTCGAAAAGATCTTCTTCATCCTTACCTTCTCTGATGCCATGGATTAACAGAGCCAACAGGTTCGGGATTTCATTATCCTTAAAACCCGATTTTATGGCAAAACCGGTTGCTAAACGCATTTCATTATTATCGATTACTCCATCGGCCATAGTCATTTTTACAATTTCGTAAACCTGGTCAAACCGCTTTGATAATTCATAAGGGGGAGTGTAATCTGACTGGCCGGTAGTTTCAATTAAGTTATCAATTTCAGGATCAGTTAACCCCAGCTTTCTGCCAATCCTTCGAAGCAGTTCCAGTTCAGTGTTGCTGATAATATCATCAGCTTTTGCAATACGTACAAGATGAATGAAATATTCAATGTTTTGCTTTTTCTCCGGGTGATCGAAATAATTTAATACACTCATATTTTGTGGTTTATACAATTAATATTGACCATTTGTTTCTGATGGTTAATTATGCAAGCAATATAAAAACATGAAATAACCTCATTAAGAACTTGTGATAAATCATTGATAATGCTAAAGGATCTTGGGAGGATGCCAGACAGCTGGGAACAACTTCTTAACAGAAAGCGGGCAACTTTGATAATATTTTTGATATTCCGGGGATTCGGTTAATATGATAATATAAGACTGGGCGATCTCATCATCATTTACCGGATCAAGATCCCGGCTGAAACTATCCTCATAATTATTTGTATCAGTTATACTTTCTATTATGACCGGGCGAATATTAAAGGCTGAATATGCCTCAATTCCTGCGTTGAAAAAAACAGTAAGCATGAGGATCACTTTGAACAGTATTTTTCTTTTTCTTTTCACAGCCGTAAAAGTCATAATAGTTTTATAAAAAATGCAAAATTGCCCGTTAAATATTTGTTAATATTCTTAAGCCTGATTTTGGCATTCAAATTGCTTTAAACATATTGTCTTCACAGATTTTAATTATTAAAATGTCAACGGGTTTATAAGGTGATAAATGAGTTTTTGGTCCTCTTTATATGTTTATAAATTTCGAACCATAAAATGCTGGAAAAGCCTAATACTGTGCATACGATTAATTCCAGGAAGCCGATACTTTCAAACTGGAACAGCCTCAGGAGAAATGGGATGTTTAAAATCAGGATCAGGAAGATAATGGCGCCGCCAACAATCCACATAACTGCTTTATTAGGAGTTCTGAGTATTTCAAAGATCCCCGTTGTCCATGACCGGTTTGATAGTATTACTGCAATATTTGAGATTATTAAAGTTACAAATGTAAGTGTCCTTACGCTTTTTTCGGAATATCCTGTTTTAAGACCAATAAAATAAACCAGTAAACTGATGAGCAGGATTCCTATACCCTGAGAGCAGCTTAATAATATTTTTTTTGCTCCGAAAAAAGGTTCATTAATATCTTTTGGAGGCCGGGACATTACATTTTTTTCCTCTTTTTCTGCTTCAAAGATCATAGAACATGCCGGATCAATTATCAATTCGAGAAAAACTATATGTACAGGCCACAGTATAAGCGGCAAGTCGGCAAACAATACCGGGATCAATGACAATCCGGCGATCGGGACATGGATAGCAAAAATATATCCCAGGGCTTTTTGAAGATTATCAAATATTTTCCGTCCCATTTTAACTGCGCCTACAATAGATGCAAAATTATCGTCCATTAATACCAGGGAAGATGCCTCTCTTGCAACATCAGTACCTTTATCGCCCATGGCAATACCTATATTAGATGCTTTCAGAGCCGGAGCATCATTAATCCCGTCACCTGTCATAGCTACTATTTCATTATTCTTTTTAAGCGCATTCACGATTTTAAGCTTCTGTTCCGGAATAACACGGGCAAAAATATTCACAACTTTAATTCGTTCACAAAGTGACTCTTCGGTCATATCTTTTAATTCCGAACCTGTTATGCATAATTCAGGATTTTTGATCCCGATCTCTTTCCCGATATTGGTAGCTGTCACAGGGTAATCACCAGTAATCATAATCACCCTGATCCCCGCCTGATAACATTCCTTTACGGCATCAGGCACATTCGTTCTGATAGGATCTGACAATCCTATCAATCCGGAAAATTTGAAATCAAAATCATGCTGATGCGTGGGAAGCTCTCCGGAAATTAAATTAGCCCTGGCTACTCCTAAAACCCTTAGTCCTTCTGAGGCCATCTCTGAAACTGCTTTTTCATAGCCGGATAATGTTTCACTATCCAGATGGCAAAGGTCAAAGATAGCTTCAGGAGCTCCTTTTACCGCAATTACCTGCTCTTTGGTCCCTTTATGTGAAAATACCCTTGACATAGCCAGCAAATCTTTTGATAACGGATATTCTTTTTCCATTACCCAGTCAGTATGGATATGTTCTGAATTTTGAAGAAACTGGTCGCCGATATTTATTATGGCCCTTTCCATTGGATCAAAAGGATTTGCCTGGCTTGACAATATTCCGTATTCAATAATTTCGTGAAAGGATTCAGGGAAGGTGCTTCCCGATACTATTCCGGTAAAATCAGTTCCGTTATAGAGTCGTGTAACAGTCATTTTATTCTGGGTCAGAGTACCTGTTTTGTCTGTACATAAAACTGTCGCCGAGCCAAGTGTCTCAATAGCTGAAGGTTTGCGTGTCAATACCGATTTTTTTGACATTCTCCATGCTCCCATTGCAAGGAATATGGCTAAGACCACTGGAAATTCTTCCGGCAGCATTGCCATTGCAAGAGTGATTCCCGCAAGAAAACCTTTTAATAAATCGCCCCTTGTAATTGTATAAATGGCAATTACCAGGACACATAAAAGAATTCCGATAATTGCAAGACGTTTCACTAATTTCCCCATTTCTCTTTTTAACCGGGTGGGTTCTTCTTTAACTGAATCGAGCGCTTTCCCTATTTTCCCGATCTCAGTATTTAATGCTGTTGAAGTAACCTTTACAAATCCGTTTCCCTGAACAATCATTGATCCTGAATAAACAAAAGGTATATCATCTCCTCCGGGAGTGAATATGTTGTCTCCTTCTGTCCATTCTCTTTTCCTCACAGGTACCGGTTCTCCGGTTAACAATGACTCGTCGGCGAGCAGGTTAGTGCTGTTCAGGACCATAGCATCCGCAGGAACCCTGTCTCCTTCCTGCAGAACAACAATATCTCCGGTCACAACTTCCTTTCCGGGTATCCTTAATGTATTACCATCACGGATAACAAGCGCTCTCGGACTTGCAAGATCTTTCAATGCATCGAGGGCTTTTTCTGTTTTTTTCTCCTGGTAAAACTCTATTCCCATAACAACAAATACGAAGCTGAGGAGCATTATTCCTTCCTGTATATCGCCAAGTATGAGGTATAATGTTCCGCACGCAACCAGCAGAAGGAACATAGGTTCTTTTACAACGCCAACAGCTATTTTGAATACGCTTTTTGGTTTCGAAGAAGGCAATTCATTGTAACCTTCCTTTTCAAGTTTCTCTGCTGCCTCTTTTTGGGAAACGCCATTAATCCCCTTGGTATTAAAAGATGTTTTCATTAATATCAAATTTACTTTGATTAGTATATACTAACTATATAATTACTATCCGACTAAAATTTTGAGATCCTTCGCAATTCAGGTTGACAATGCGTCTGGAGTATCAAAGGTCTGCTAAAACCCTGGTTAATAACCCTACAAGAGTCTCCTGCTCTTCATTACTCAGCTTTCTGCTGATTAATTCTGCGATTCGTCTGTGGTAATAATCGTGCATCTGGTTGATCAGTTTCCCCTTTTCAGTCAGATGTAAATGAGCTGTACGTCTGTCCTCATCAGATTGGATTTTGTACAAAAAATCCTTTTCAATAAATTTGTCTACAGCTACCTTCACTGTCGGTTTGGTTAGTTTGAGAGTGGTGGCAAGCTCAGTAATATTCGGATTATCAAGCATATTGATAGTTTCCAGGTAATGCATCTGGGTATGAGTAAGACTTAGCAACTGAAATTGTTCTTTAGCAGCATCTTCAGATTGACCAAAAAGATTTGATAACATTGAGACTATTTCCACAAGATCTTTCATGGAACAAATATAGTTAGTTTATACTAACTAAAAAATATTTTTGTCTGAAATAATACTATAAATCTTAAAACTGAAACAGAAAAAAAATTCCCATTTATTAATTGATTTAAGTTTTGTTGTCAGGAATATAATTTATAGTTTTGTGACACGAATATTATAAATTGTAACACTATGCCTTTAGCCAGATTTGGAGTCAGTTTAGATGAAGACCTTCTGAAAGCCCTTGACAGTTTCGTTATTGAAAATAAGCTGCCTAACCGTTCCCAGGCAATCCGTCATTTGGTTGAAAATAATCTTGCTGAAAAAAAATGGAATTGCAATCAGATTGTTGCCGGTGCAGTTGTGATGCTTTATGACCACCATAAAGGTGATGTTACGACCAAATCGAACGATATTCAACACGAGTATTTTGATGTGATCCTGTCATCTCAGCATTTCCATCTGAATCATAACAATTGTCTTGAAATTATTGCAGTAAAGGGAAAAGCAAACCGGTTAACCGATTTGTCTGACAAATTAATCGGAATAAGAGGTATTATTCATGGTAAACTGGTAATGAGCCGGGCAGAATAAATGTTTTTAAGTATGCAGTAACACGAAATATTAAATTAGTAACAAACATGCATATTCCCGACGGTTATCTCAGTCCGCAGACATATATTCCTTTGATTGGAGTTTTTGTTTCAGTTGCGGCCGTTGCAGTTAAAAAAGTTAAAAATGAAGTTTCTGCCCGCGATATTCCATATCTTGGAATGGCAGCTGCTTTCTCATTTATCATAATGATGTTTAATCTGCCTGTACCGGGAGGTACAACGGGACATGCAGTCGGATCTGCCGTTATTGCGATACTATTTGGCCCATGGGCCGCCACTATTGCTGTGTCGGTGGCGCTTATTATTCAGGCGCTTGTTTTTGGAGATGGGGGGATTACCGCAATTGGAGCAAACTGCTTCAATATGGCAGTGTTTATGCCTTTTATGGCATATTATTTATTTAAACTTTTAAATAATAATAGTTTAAAAAAATCAAGGGTATCATTTGCCGCATTTATTTCAGGATATATTAGTCTGGTTATGACTGCAATACTCACAGCAACAGAATTCGGGATACAACCTTTGATTGCATCCTCGGCTGACGGCAAAGCTTTGTATTGTCCTTATGGCCTTAGTATTGCAATTCCTGCAATGGCAATTGAGCATCTGCTGATTTTTGGAATTGTTGAAGGAATCATTACAGCACTGATCGTTAAATATTTTTTAAAAAACGAGCCGGGGTTGATCTATGCTTTAAGAAAAGGAGGTAAAAATGAATATAAATAAACTTCAGAAAAAAATTCTTATTGTACTTCTGATATTATGTCTCATAACTCCGGCAGGATTATTAGTTCCTGCATTTTTTAATGCCGGTGATGCGTGGGGCGAATGGTCGGCGCAGACAGTTAAGGAATTTCTGGGTTATGTACCCCGGGGATTGGCCAGATATTCTGACGTTTGGAAGGCACCTCTTCCTGATTATACTGTCAGGGGCGGAGATACATCCATTGTTCACAAGTCCGGTTTTTATATTGTATCAGGTATTTTCGGAGCAACTGTAACTTATGTGATCATGTTATTAATTTCCAGAATAATTATAAGAAATGAAGAATAAGATCCCTTCATTTTTACTTCAGCCGGAATTAATCCGGTTTGACACGGCAAAGGTGAAAATAGCAAGACTTTCTTTTCTTGAGAAGACCATACTTAATTCAGCAAATGCGGTAAAATCAATTTATCTGCAGGGAGAAAGCGCTGCAAAAGAGAATTTCATCCGAAAGATCAATCCGCATGTAAAATTTATTTCGCTGATTTATATTGCCGTTGTGATTAGTCTTGTCAGTAATCCTAATGCACAAATGATTATCACAGCTTTTATTTTTACATTATATATTATAGCCAGGTTAAATATTTTCGAAGTATACAGGAAAATATTTTTTCTTGCATTTATATTCGGGTTTCTTGTAATTCTTCCTGCATCCCTGAATGTTATAACTCCAGGTAAAATCATTTTTAACCTTATTACATTTGAGAAGCCTTCACAATTCTGGATTTATGTCATTCCTGAAAAAATAGGATTTACTGAAAATGGACTTCAGGTTGTATTACTTGTATTCCTGAGAGTGCTTAATTCGGTTTCATTTGCTTTGCTGATTGTTTTTACCACATCGTTTCCCTCCTTCATCAAATCCTTCAACATAATAGGAGTGCCTGATACATTTCTAATGATTATTTCACTTGCATACAAATTTATTTTTATTCTTTCCAGGACAATTGAAGAAACATATTTTGCTTTAAAATCAAGGCTTTCAGGAATTATTGACAGAAAAAACCTCAGGATACTGATCAGTGGCAGGATATTTTTTATTTTTAAAAGATCAATGATAATTTATGAGAATACTTATCATGCAATGGTTTCCAGAGGGTACCATGGAAATATAAAACTGCATACACAGCATCACTTTTCTGTTATGGATGGTCTTGCCCTCGTCATCATTCTGTTATCTGGTTTAGTTATAATCTTATTCTGAAATATCCATGGAAGATATTATTTCATTAAAAAATATTGATTATTCATATTACGGCAAAATACCTGCCCTTAAAAACATAAATCTGTCTGTAAAAAAAGGTGAAATGTTTTCTATTATCGGGTCTGAACGGAAGTGGTAAATCAACCTTGCTTCATATTATTAATGCGCTTGTATTTCCCGACGCAGGAGAATTTTTGTTTGAAAAAAAACCCGTGACCGAAAAATCACTAAAAGATAAAAGTTTCGGAATCCAGTTCCGGCAACGGATTGGATACATTTTCCAGAATTCAGAAATTCAATTATTTTGCCCCACGGTTTTTGATGAGCTATTGTTTGGTCCGCTGCAACTCGACCTTCCGCTTGAAACTGCGCGGGAAAGAGCGGAACAGACTTTATCCTATCTCGGTATCAGAGAACTGAAAGACAGGCCGGTATATATGCTTTCAGGGGGTGAAAAAAAGAAGGTTGCTATTGCATCTGTCCTGACAATGAACCCCGATATTCTGCTTGTTGACGAACCTCTTTCAAGTCTTGATCCGAAAACTCAAACATTTTTCATTGAGTTGCTTCTTGAACTTAACCATGCAGGAAAGACCATCATTTTCACCACTCACCAGCTTGATCTGATCGAACACCTGCAACCGAAAGTTGCAGTGCTTTCAAACAATCATACTATTCAAAAAACCGGCAGTGCACCCGAAATACTTAACGATGAAGAGCTTCTTATCAGCGTGAACCTGATCCATGAACATATTCATAAACATGGTAATGAAGAACACCGGCATTATCATTCACATTATGTCTTTCATAAACATTGATCTCATGTTCCTGTTTGCCAGGGCGAGCCATAAAAATGATCTCATAAGCCGTTTAAAAAACATAACTATGGTCTATAAACTTATTGTCCTGCAAATTTTATCAGCTCTGAATTAAACTTATGGGTTTCTTCCAGGAACAGGCTATGGCCGCTATTCTCAAAAGCAATGATGTGTGAACCAGAGATTCCGGCTTTCATCTGTTCAGCCAGATCGAATGAACATATTTTGTCTTTTTTCCTGACTTGTCCCTTTTAGTGCGGTGCTTCTAGTTTGGCGATAAGCTCCTTCATTTTCTGAGTTGGTTGTGCTTTGACGGTTACTATTTTTTGGGTGATGTGGTTCAATATTTCACCATCAACAATTTTTTTTGATTCGTCAATAAATTTCCTGATCGAAACGCCTGTTTTTAGTTCGATATGCTTTGATACTACAAGGGCCATGAAGCAAATCAATATATGCAGTTTTATCGGTTGTTCCTTAAAGTGAAAGATTGGTCTTGTTTGCAGGTCGTTTTTTGATATCCTGAAGGCTTGCTCTACCTTATAAAGTTCGTGATAACGCTCTATTATCATCTTATTGTCGGCAACCGATGCTTCCAGGTTCGTATAGTATCCTTTGATCCCAAGCAGTTTCTGTGTTTTCTCAATCAGTGCTTCATTGAGTTCTATTTTTTGTCCTTTTGTTTGGGTAAACTTCATCTTTTTGCTTTTTGACGGTTCTGCAATTACCTGTTTTGCCTTTTCGATTTGCTTCTCCATTTCGTACCGGTCCTTGCGGTACCTTACCGACGAATAGCTGCAAATCAGATAACCGTTGTCCGTTTTTATCCGTATGCTTTTGCCGTCTTCCCGGACGATGGTGTTGTCAATGGTTTCCAGCAGTGCTGCGGGGATATTCCCAAGCCGAGCCCCTACGATGTAGTTGATGTTGCTTTGGGCCAATTTCTGTATGTTTTCCGAGCTGATCATCGCAGCATCGGCCACCACGGTAAATTCTTTTACGCCATTTCTTTTGATAAAATCATTAATAACAGGGATGATGGTGTGCCCTTCGAAGGTATTGCCTGAAAACACCTCGTATGAAACGGGGAAGCCTTCTTTGCTCACCATCAGGGCTATCAGTATTTGTGGTTGTTGGGATTTGTTGTCTTTTGAAAAACCATTCTTGCGCAACCCGTCTTCTTCAAAAGTTTCAAAATAAAGTGTTGTTACATCGTAAAACAGGATGTCGAAATTGAACGAGTAATGAAGACCCGCAAAGCAGGTAACCTTTTGCTCCACTGTTTTCTTCAGGTCTACGCAGCCCGGGGCAATCTTGTAGTATGTCTTGCGGCTATGGCTGATGCCGAAAAACTGTTCCATCAGTTCAAGCGAACGAAGTTTGGATGCGGGTTCAAATATCCTTATCGCTACCAAATCGTTTAGCAAAACAGGTAGGTCATCCAACTTGATCAAATCCAGTATTGCACGTACCTGCGTGTGAAAGAAACGGTATTTAATGCCAATAAAGGTACTATGGTTGAGGTGCAACAGCTTGTTGGGATTATCATCGGGGAAGATCGAGAGTTGGCTGGTGTTGTCCTTTATCCATTCCTCAGCCATTATCATTAAATCGTTTAGTGCTTCCTCTGTATGTGCAGAACCGATATGCTGCAAAACTATCCTTTTGCTATTCTGGTAACGTACAACTTGTACAGCCTGTGCCTTTGAGGCGGTTTTAACAACCCTGATTTTCATCCTAAATTGACCCTTAGTGCGGTAAATTTAGTCTTTTTTTTAACACAACCCCTGATTATTAAATACTTACGACCGCACTAATTTAATAGGGGACAAGTCAGGAGGGCGAGCCACAACAATGATCTCATAAACCGTTTAAAAAACATAATTACGGTCTATAAACTTATTGTCCTGCAAATTTTATCAGCTCTGAATTAAACTTATGGGTTTCTTCCAGGAACAGGCTATGGCCGCTATTCTCAAAAGCAATGATGTGTGAACCAGAGATTCCGGCTTTCATCTGTTCAGCCAGATCGAATGAACATATTTTGTCTTTTTTGCCGTGCATAATCACTGTCGGAATTTCTAATTTTCGCCAGATCACTTCTCAGGTCCGTATCACGTAATGCGATTAAACATTGAGCAGTCGCATAGGAAGAAGCGCTTAAACAAATGCCATATAACCAATCGCTTATCCCTTCATTTAATGAGTTTTCCGTAGCGGAGAATATCTTTGCGAAATCAGATAAGAGCTTTGGTCTGTCCTTATAATTCAATTTAATTAGATCATCTACAGCACTCTGAGGAAGATTGTATGGAAAATCTTTACGTTGTGTCCACACCGGGGCTGCAGCAACTGAACCAGAGCCAGCCTGGAAACATGAGTTGCTTTATACATCCGATATATAGCGGATCGCAATGGGACCCCCCATTGAGAAGCCACCTAAAACAGCATCTTTTATATCAAGTTTATTTAAAACCCTGTTGATATCCTGTGCATATACATTGTAATTATACTTTCCGTATGGTTTATCAGATTTACCAAAACCTCTTAATGTAATACCTATTGCGCGAAAATTATTATTTATGAGATCATTATACTGGTATTCATACATTTCATCACTTAACGGCCATCCGTGTATCAAAACAACAGGTCTGCCTTCACCCGCATCTGTAATATGAAGGCGTACATTGGGCTCTACCTCAATATATTCTTCTCTCGTTGTTCCAGCCATTAATTTGTCAAGTACATTTTCCATCTTTTTAATAGATTTATGTAATAGTAATTCCTTATGTTTGCCTGGAGGCAGTACCTATAAGGTGATTTTGGTCTGAGGTATAATGAATCAGCTTACCGGACCTTCAGTCTGATTAACCAGATAATTCTCCATACCCATCTGTTCAATCTGTGCTTGTTGTATTTCTGCCCAATCAACATGACCTTCTTCCATTTTAAGTATCTTTTTCAACAGGTCAACGGAGCCCTTGTCATCAACTTCCCTGGCGAGTTTGATTGCCTCATTGTAACCATTAACAGCTTCAAGTTCATCTTTTTCGTCGTTACTGATCATTTCTGAAACAGTTTTCCTAATATTTATTGTATTGAGTTTGGATACAGTTGGAGCACTATCCAGGAAAAGGATTCGCTCAATCAGCCATTCGGCATGGTGCATTTCATCCATTGCCTGTTTTCTTATTGCCATGTGAAGTTTGCTGTAACCCCAGTTCTCGCACATTTCAGAATGCACCATGTACTGGTTTATTGCAGTGAGTTCATCTGCCAGTAGTGAATTCAGTACCACTAATAATTTTTTACTTCCTTTCATAGTCTTTCTTTTTTAATTTATATACATTAAGGGATCTTGAGAAAACGAATTTAATTATCGGCAGCCAAAGGAGCGTTACAGAATTTCTTAAAATAGTTACATAATTCAAACATTATTAAGCGTATTACGTTTTTTGTTTGAATCGGGTTATAGTTCTTATAAACCGAATTTTTTGAACAGATAGAATTTTGGAAAATCAATTACAAAAGTAAAGAGAGCTGAGAAACCAATAATAGTGAGAACTATCTGAAGGTTTAACGGAGGAACAAGGATTCCGAAAATAACTACAAGTGAAAACCCGATTATAGCTGCTATACTTGATAAAAATAATCCTTTCCCGGGGAGAGATGACCAGAAATGTCTTCTTTCTCTTACGATTAACACCCTTAACTGACTGTTGAATATCAGGCTTAGCATTACCAGTGTGGTTAGTTCTTTCCATTGTAAATGAAAATAATCTTTACCTATCAGGATTACAATAATGTTTTCCAGTACATATAACAGTGCTGGAATAAGAGATGCCAAAATATTATTCTTCACGTTCCATTTATTCGGATTACTTGTATGCTTAACGTTGTCTTTTGCCAGGGACATGGTTACGAAATCATTGGCAAATACTAAAATTGACACTCCAAGAAGAGTAAGTAAAATGTTATGCAGCCAGAAGAAGCCTATGGTAAGTAAGAACGACAAATTCGATAACTTTGGTAACTTTATTGATTACCCATGTCAGCATTCGCTGATATGTCTGTCTGCTTATTGTTATTGCATTGATTATTACTCCTACGCCCTGTTCGGTTAGGACCACACTCGCAGCCGCCTTTGCCACATCGGTCGAATTGCTCACAGCAATACCCATCTCAGCCTGTTTAAGGGCAGGGGCATCGTTTACACCATCACCTGTCATTCCTATCATGTGCCCTCCTGATTGTAAAAGTTTCACAATCGTATACTTGTCCTCGGGATATATCTCTGCAAATCCATCACATTCATTAACTGTCTTTAATTGTTGATCTGCGCTTATATCCTTAATATCCGCCATTCGGATAATGTTATTCCCAATACCAATCTGATTAGAAATTTCTTTTGCTATATCAATACTGTCTCCGGTAAGCATCAATGGCTTTATACCCAGTTTCCTTGCCTGGGCTATCATACTTTTTGAATCGGGTCTGGGTGGATCTGCAAGCGGAAGTAATCCTACAAGCTGAAGATTATTCAAATCATCTCCTTCTGACCTTGCAACTGCTATTGTTCTGTAACCTTTCTTTGAAAATCCATCAACTGTTTTATTTACTTCCTCTGAATGTTCCTTTGTCTGTGTCCATGACATAAAGATATAATCACCTGTGCAGCGCCTTTAACAGCCCTGAATTGCTTTCCGCCGGCTTCAATAATTGCCTCTGTTCTCTTTACAGATGGATCGAAAGGAGTGTAGGATATCTGTTTGTAATCATTATAATTTACTCCCGATTTAGTAGCATACTCAATAACTGCAAGATCAATCAGGTCCATTCCTTCTTTATGGGAGGTGAGATGAGGCTATTCTCAGAACATCTTCTTTCTTGTTTCCCGAAAAACGCGATGCTATCGACAACCGATAACTTATTTTGTGTGATCGTTCCTGTTTTGTCAAAGCAAATAATATCTATTGAGGCCGCATCTTCTACTGAATCAAGCCTGGTTACCAATGCCCCTTTTTTTGCAAGCTCTCGTTGCCCCTACAGATTGTACAATGGTGAGAACTGCCGGAAGAGCTACCGGAATTGCTCCCAAAAGAAAAATAACTACGAATGTAAATATTATTAAGATACTTAAATGCATCAGTAAAGCAGATACTGAGACTAATACGGAAGCAGCTATACCAAGATACATCATGTATTTTACCACAGCCATCATTACTTCCTGCTGATGTGACTTTGGTTTTGCAATTTTTACCAGCTCGGTTGTTTTTCCAAAATAGGTATTTATTCCGGTGTTTATAACAATACCCGTAGCTTCTCCGCTGCCTTACTATGGAACCGGAGTAGATAATATCAGATACCGGTGTGTTTCTTAATGGCATTGATTCTCCGGTAAGAGCTGATTGATCAACCGAAAGCTCACCGTTTATAATCCGGGCATCAGCAGGAACGATATCCCCGAGTTTTACTGATATTATGTCGCCATCTACAATCCCTTTAGCATCTTCTTTAAACCATATTTTATTCCGCAGGATCTTTGCCTTGATCGCTAATTTTTTCCTTAAAAGCTCAATCACCTTTTGTGAGTTACCTGAATGTATTTGTCCGATGATTGCATTTATCGTGAGTAGAACAAAGATTATCATTCCTTCAAGGTAATGACTCAATGCAAAAGAAAGACCCATGGCCAAGTTCCAGCAGCCATGGCATTGGGCCCCAATAACGGAGAAGAAATTCAAAAAGAGGAGTTCCGTTTTTTTTTAGCGATCTCGTTAGTAACCAAATTTCTTAAGACGATTTTTCAGCTCTCAGTTTCCGTAAGACCGTTTACTGATGCTTCCAGGAATTTAAATGTATCTTCCAATGATATTTTTTTATATTCAGATGTTGCTCTGATTTTTAAATCCATTTTGATATCTGTATTATTTACACTGAATCAGTTAAATTACAGGAAATTTTCCAATTGCAGAAGTGAAATTGACAGCAGTGTATAAAATATAAGTTATATTCTAGTTTATTAATAACTAATGTGTCAATTCAGAATTTAATTTTAAACATGATCTTCAGAGGCCGTTTCGATTGCGGTTGCTACATCGGGCATAATACCCAACCGTTCATATATGGGCCTTACAAACTGACGGAGGGCAAGTCACTTTTTTTCTCCCCGGTAATCATTTGAAGTACAGTGTTAGTAGAAGCTATATGCAACATCATTCCCATTCCGGAAAATCGTAACCGGTTTTGTCTGGCAGCAAAAGGGAAGGGATTCTAAAATCCTTAACCTCCTTCAACTTTTCAGGTTTTCAACATTTCTTTTGTACTTTTACAGATTATTTTTAAATCCGGCAGATGAGAATAGTAGATACAAAAGGCAAGCTTTGCCCGGCACCCCTGATAGCAACAAAAAGAGCATTAAAAGAAACAACGGTTGGTGACTCATTTAAAGTGCAGACTGATAATCAGATATCTTTAAACAACCTTTCCCGGTTCCTGAAAGATAATCATACAGAATTTTCTGTTGATGAAGAGGAAGAGGTATGGACACTGACTATTAAGAAAGGCAAAACAGATGTAACTGAAACCAGGCCAGAGGATTATTGTGCAACAGAAATACCTCATTTTTCGAGAGGAAACTTTGTTGTTGTCATTTCATCTGACAAAATGGGCGATGGCGATGATAAGCTTGGTCATCTTCTGATGACTAATTTTATCAAAGCCATAAAGGATCTTGATGTTCTGCCAGGTAAATTGGTCTTTTACAACAAAGGTGTAACACTCGTATCAGATGATTCGGTTGTGGCAGAGGATCTCATGGAACTGGAGAAGATGGGAGTAGGATTGCTGTTGTGCAGCACTTGTGTAAAATATTATTCAATTGAAGAAAAAGTGAAGGTGGGGTCCTTAAGCAATATGTTTGAAATAGCACAGGTAATGGCTTCCTCAGGAAACATTATTAAGCCCTGATTATTAATATTATTACAAAATGCAAATAGATCTTCTTACGATGGTTGAAGCAGGAGGGTGCTCATCAAAAATATCACCGAAACTGCTTGAGGAGATACTGAAATATCTTCCATTGCCTGAAGATCCAAATATTCTTGTTGATATTGACACACACGATGATGCCGGTGTTTACAGAGTCAATGATGACCTGGCGCTGGTACTTACAACCGACTTTTTTCCACCAGTATGCAGCGATCCTTATGAATTCGGCCAGATTGCAGCTGCCAATTCAATAAGCGATGTTTATGCGATGGGAGGAGACCCGGTTCTTGCTCTGAACCTTATGATGTTTCCTGCATCAAAGCTCCCGATGGAAGCCTATGCGGAGATACTGAAAGGAGGGTATGACAAGGCGACAGAAGCAGGAGTGAGGATCATCGGCGGACATACCATTGATGACTTCCCTCCAAAGTACGGACTTGCCGTTGTAGGGTATGTACACCCGGACAAAATTATTACAAATGCGGGGGCACGGCCGGGAGATGCGGTGATACTCACAAAACCGATCGGTACCGGAATAATACTGGCAGGACAAAAGCTGGGCCTCGCGAGCGGGAAAGATATAAATCTGGTTAAAAGCAATATGAAACTCCTGAATAAATCAGGCGCTGATGTGATGAAAAAATATAAGATCAGGGGAGCCACCGACGTAACAGGTTTTGGACTTGCCGGTCATGCTTTTAAAATGGCAAAAGCAAGTAAGGTGTCATTAATATTAAATATGAAGCTGGTTCCGCTTATCGGCTCTGCTTATAATCTTATAGATGACGGCTGCATCCCGGGCGCTGCCTTTCGAAACCTTGATTATGTCGAAAACGACTCCCACTTTTCAAAAGATCTCGATTATAATCTTAAAATGGCTGCCTTTGATGCACAGACATCAGGCGGACTCCTTATATGCGCCCGGGATGACCGGGCTGTAAAATTAGTTGCTGATTTAAAAAATGCCGGACTTGAAAAAACTTCGGTTATCGGGAAAGTAACCGGTTTAAGGAGTAAAATGTTATATTTAGAAAACTAAATAGGGCCTATTTCGAAATTCACAATAAAAGTTGAATCTATGAAACCCACATGATTGACCTCAATCACAACCGAGCTTGCGAGCTCAGCGAAGCTAAACACGATAAAAATATAATTTTCAACCGAGCTTGCGAGCTCGACGAAGTCAATCATGTGCGGTTCTCCCGCTTTGCGGGACAGGCTATCATACAGCTAAAATCAAAATTATATTATGATGAAACCCACATGTATTTGAATACACAAACACAATATTATAATAATCAGTTACATGTGGATTCCACCATACCATTAAAATAAATTATTATATGATGAAAAAGGTATTATTTCTGATATTAATTGTATTTGTAGTTCGGAATGCATTAGTACAATCAGAGGGTATCAATACAAATATTACAAGTGTTGATGGAATTGACCTTCAACAATTTCCCGGGACAAAAAGCAGCTGGAAAGGTTTTGTGAGGTATGATTTCGATTTCAATGGCAGGGCCTGCAGGATAG
>CAVZVF010000025.1:0-15313 GCA_963778605.1 uncultured Bacteroidales bacterium | reverse complement strand
ACCGCTTTACTCTTTGTTATTTAACGGATTTGCTGTCAATATCTCCTGCCTGAATTACCATGACATTATCATAACCAGTGATTTATGGTATGTTATTGTTGCGGAACTGCGCTTCCATAAATTAATATCCTTTGTATTCCATTTTTAGTATTTAGCTGATTATCCAACCTGCCAGATTGGTGGTTTAAAGTAAATTACAAAACAAAATATTATGAAACCCGCGTGACTGATACCAATCAGAACCAAGTATGAAAATAATTCTAGTTTAGTCATGTGTGGTTCCAACCGACCTTGAAAAATAAATTATTTACAGATGAAAAAGAGGCTGTTATAAGAAAAATCAAGTAACCGCAAAAGTCGCAAAGAATAAAAATATTGCATTTTAACTTTGCATGCTTTGCCAAAACTTTGCGCCCTTTGCGGTTTAAGAGTCCTTTTGTTACAATCTCTTTACTTAATAAACTAATCGTAATTAAATGTCATCTTCAGGCGCAATTGTTGTTAAGGCAGGAACATTGTTAGTGTAACCATCATAACCAAAGTTTTGATTGATTACGCCTTTAGGATTAGAGTTAATTGTCGTCTGTGGAACAGGCCATAATACATGGTAAGGGCTCATGGTAAACTCCTGACCATTAACTGCTCTCACGCCTTTGTTATAGAAATCATTCTTTTCCGTGATCCTGTCAAAGAAGAAATTTTTCGTAGCAAAGTCAGCTTCAGAATAAGTATTGCTCTTATATGATTTCCCGGTCTTTGCAAAGATAAAAGCCATGCGTGTCAGTTCGGTTTTACGTGGCTCTTCATAGTAAAGTTCACGGGCACGTTCATCCAGAATTGTACCAATATCAAAGTTTGCGGCATTTGTATAAGAAGCACAACCCGCCCTGTTTCTTACAGTGTTGACGTCAGCCATTGCGTTAGCTATATCTCCTTTCCACCAATAAGCCTCAGCACGCAGGAGATAAGTCTCAGCAAGCCGGTATACATACCAATCGCCCGCCCCGCCTCTAGGCTGGACCAGTCTTGGATCCGGCAAGTAGAGTTTATAATGTGGCCATCCGAACCAGTTACGTATTGTATCGGTGGTTAATACTTTCCCGCTTGCATCTCTTAGTTGCAGAGGCTTTCCGTAATATGCACCTTCCTTAGCTTTATTTGCATTATAAACCAGATATTCCATCTCCATCCAGTTGTACTTTTTATGACGAAGATCGTTTGGATCGTCCCAGATCATCTTGGTAGCATAGCTTGTTGCTCTGGCAGTACCTACGCCACGTCCGAAAGTCTCTACAAGTTTTATAGCCTCGCCGGCAGTTGATGATGTGGATGGGCCTTTGCCATCAGGAGTATAAAGCATATTCGAATTGGTAACACTCCAGAATGGCGTGGCATTATACATTGTCACCAGTTCCAGACGTGAGTCAATAAGATCTTCGCTTGATATTAACAACATCAAAGCCTCTTTATTAGCTGCTATTGCTTTATTTGCATACCAGTGCAGGCGAGCTATAACATCATCCCTGACGACTCCAAGATTGGAAAGAAAATTACCATCTTCTTTGGGAATTGCTCCAAAAGGTGTCGTCATAAGGCTGTAAACTCCTCCGTTAATTACCGAATTGGCTGAAGCAATGGCATCATCGAATTCACCCAGGGCAAGATTTATTTTGGTAAGTAAATGCTGACAGGCGCCTTTAGTGACCCTGCCTCTATCAACATTATCGACACACCATTGTGAAGCAAATTCCATATCTTTTTTTATTTTTCTCAGAATTACCTCCCGCTGGGTTGAAAAAATATCAAGTTTTGGCTCTTTAATTTCTCTGCCTATAAAAGGAACATCTCCATATTGATTGGTAAGTCTATAATATTGTGCAGCACGATGAAAATATGCTGTTCCCAATACTGCATTTCTTTCAGCTTCGCTGGAAAAATCAGTAAGGTTAATCCGGCTTATCACAACATTTGCATATTTTATTATTCTGAATGCCTGATCCCAATACCACTCAATGCGTGTATTATCAGAATTCTGAGATGAAGTAGGAGTTATTTGCAGGTTCATGTTCTGGGGAGGCCCGGGTCTGTCAGTTATTCCTATAACTGCAACTTCGCTGAAGATCAATTCATATATAATCGGAGCTGTGAATGCGTAAAATTCTTCACGTGTAGCTTTCTCGCAAGCTGTCAGGGCGCCATACATTCCCCTGGAATCTACAAATGCATTCTCGGGAGTGAATATAGAGAGAGGTTTCGGCTCTAACCAGTCTGTCGAGCAACTTATCATACCAAATAAAGAAGGGATGAAAAGAAGTATTATTAGAAGTGTTTTTCTATTTAGTGTTTTCATATCAGATATTTTTAGATAATGATTACAATGTTAAATTAACAGCAAATGTAAAATAGCGAGGATTGGGTCCGCTGTTTTCAGGATCCCAGAAATTCCATTCAGGCGCCCAGTAACCAACGTTCCTGATCGTACCTATAAGCTTCAGGTTCCTAATCTTTACTCTGCTTAATAATTGATCGGGTATTGTGTATGCAACGGTAAGATTGTCAAAACGTATAAATGATTTTTTTCTCCAGACATTAAACACGGCACCTCCCTCAGATGAATAATTACGGGCAAATTTATTCGTCGGATTTTCAGGTGTCCAGTATTCTGATTTGTAAGCATTATTACGATCAGGATACCCTGAGCGGTTTTTAGCCACGTCATAGATTCCCAGATTTCCCCAGTATGAATACAAATTAAATGAAAAGTCGAAATTTTTGTAAATATTAAACTCCTGGCGTAAATTCCAGCGGAATAGTGGATCTGTCTGGCCCTGGAACTCATAATCTGCCTGGTTTATTTTACCATTTCCGTCAACATCTTTCAGATGAAAGTCACCGGGGAACTGACCATATATTGCCGCGTCAGCTTCTTCTCCCAGCTGCCAAACACCAAGGATACGAGGCTGCCAAATTGTGCTGATGCTATGCCCAATGAACCAGTTATTAGTTATATCATCAGCTTCCTTACTCCCGATAACATTGCCATTGGCATCCTTAATATCGACCATGTCGCCATAAAGATGAACAATTTCGTTGCGGTTGGCGGAGAAGTTTAAACTGCTTCTCCATTTAATATTATCCCTGTTCATTATCCTGGTATTCAAAGTAATTTCAATACCCCTGTTTGCAACCTCCCCAAGGTTTGAAGTCACTGAAGTAAAGCCAAGAATTCTTGGCAATGACCTGTCAACCAGAAGATCAACAGTGTTCATCTGATATACTTCAATAGCGCCATCAAACAGTCCATTTCTTATGGTGTAATCAAGTCCGACGTTAATTGATCTGGTTTTTTCCCACCTCAGATCAGGATTTGACATACGGTTCACATACAACTGATTGCTCTCATATGCAGTCCCAGTAATGGTTCTGTAGGGATATTTACCGATATTCATATCTGAGAGAGCAGCATACCGGCCAACCTCCCTGTTTCCGTTTGATCCCCAGGAGAAACGTAGTTTACCGTATGTTAAGATGTCATTTTTCATAAAAGTTTCGTCAGTAAATACCCATCCGAGGGCCGCTGACGGGAATGTACCGCGTGGATGTTTCAGTCCAAATGCAGAATACCCGTCACGCCGGATCGATAGGGTTACCATATATTTGCTCTTCAGTGAATAGAAAATACGTGCCATCAGAGCATCTCCGGTACTGTACTGGTCATCGCTGCTGACTATTGCTGTTGAGCTTTTACCGGCGGTCATATTGTGAAAACCAAGAGCATCAGTTGGAGAAAATCCCTGTATTGACATTGTGTTCGACCAGCTTTGATATTTCTCAGCGTTTGCCAATAAAGTCATATCAAACTGATGTATTAAATTAAATGTTCTGCTCCATTTGATCAGGTTATCGAGCTGCCAGCTGAATATGTTACTCTGACGGCGATCAGCCTGTCCTCCAAATTTAGCCCAGTCTTCATGAAGCGATGACTGGTGATTCAAATACTGGTACCACTCAAAACGCGGAGCAAATGTAGCCTGATAAGTTATCCCGAATGGTAATTTAAAATTCGCGTAAATACTATTTATCAGAGTGTTATATATCTGAGAGCGGGTTTGAAATATCTTATCGTACAATGGGTTCTTCGGACCACTTGCCTGATTGTCAGTCGGACTTATACGGAGAGTTACACCATCATCCTTATAAATTGAGCCCCAGGGTGAGTTGGGTACAATCATACCCCATGCGGCATTAATATTGCTTTCATCGCGGTTTGCAAATTGGGTGTTAAGACCCACTGAAAACCAATCTGTAATTTTACCATCAAGATTTACACGGCTTCTAAGGGTTTTAAACTGGTCGCCGACAATTATTCCTTCATTATTGTTATAACCAATTGACCAATAGTATGTCATTTCTTCTTTCTTTCCCGATATTGACAAGTTATGGTCCTGTCTTAAACCATTTTGAAAAACCATATCACTCCAGTCGACGGACTTTCCGGCTTTGTAATTAGCAATTTCCATCGATTGAAATGCCAGACGGGCAAGCCAGATATCCGTTACATCACCCGTCTTGCCATCCATCCATTGATCCAGCGTAACACCATCGGGAAGGTTGTTCGGATCATCATATATGTATAATTTGTTATTTATAGCCGGATTATAATAGTTTAGTGATTTCATAAGATCACTGCGCCAGGCAATAAATTCATACGGACCATACACATAGGCTCTTTTTGCCATAGTTGCGAGACCAATACTGCTGTTAACGTTTATGACTGGTTTCCCCTGCTGGCCTTTTTTAATGGTTATCATAATAACTCCGTTTGCAGCTCTGGCACCAAATACTGCAGCAGACGAAGCATCCTTCAAAACATCTATTGATTCGATATCATTTGGATTAATATCTTCAAGCGCTCCCGGATATATTACACCATCCACTACGATCAAGGGATACGAAGATGTTTTCAGTGTATTCACACCTCTTATTTCCAGATTACCGGCAGCTTTTGCATTTGCGGAGAATCCAACTTCCAGTCCCGGGACATTACCTCGTAAAAGGTCCTGCACCGATTGAGGCTTTTCGTTTTCAACTCGCGTTGCTTTGACCGAACCTATAGAGCCTGTAAGATCCTTTTTCTTTGCAGTTCCATATCCGATAACCACAACCTCTTCCAATCCGACAACATCTTCCAGCAATACTATATCAAATACTGTTTTATTTGCAATATCTTCTTCAGTAGAAATCATCCCTATAAAAGAGAAAACAAGTCTTTGTGCATTCGCCGGTACGGTCAGCTTAAAAGCTCCTGCACCATCGGTAAGTGTTCCGAGGGTAGACCCTTTGACAACAACTGATACACCGGCCAGAGGATTATTATTTACATCAGTCACTGTACCTTTTAGGTCATTTTGAGCCATCGAATTGCCAAGGAATCCGATTAGAATCAACAAAATCAACAAAATTTTTTTCATAGTGTTAGTTTAAATGGTTAAAAATTGAACAAAAAATAATCTTTAAGACAATACTGATTGGGTTTTATCAATATTCGAGGATTAAAATTTGATTAATAAATTTTTTTAAAGTTTAATGTAATTAGTTCCGTATGGTTTCCGTTGGGCTCTGGAAAGCAATGAATTAGCTTCTTCATCGTTTTTAAATCTCTCCGTTTCAGGGTCCCAGTAAAGCTTTCTGGAAAGTTTCATAGCTATATCACTTAGCAGGCAAACTGAACCACTCCGATGACCTATCTCAGCGGTTGAGATTGGCAGTTTTCGTGACTGGATACAATCAAGCCAATTACCATGCTGACTTTCTGCTTTATACAAATGAATTTCGTTTTCCTTAATTTCAGAAGTAAGAATTTTTGGGTCGCTGGCATCAAGAAGCCTGGCATTTTTATTAACCGGAACGGGATCACTTGAAGTGACTCTGTAAGTTCCAGGTCCGGCACTTATCCAGCCTTCAGTTCCCTCATACTTAACCACAACGGGATAGTTTGAATTAGTATAACACGTGACCCCATTTGCATATTCTGCCTTAACCATAAAATCTCCATGGACATCCCAGAGCCCTGATTTTGGAAATTCTGCAACTGCTTCTATAGAAACTGGACCTGTGTATTCAGTATTCATTCCCCATGCAGCCAAATCGAGATAGTGCTGGCCGGTACCGGTAATTGCACCAGCTCCAAATTGGTGGCATCTCAGCCAACCCGGCCGGTCGTAACCTTTTTGCGGGTGCACCCTTATCTCGGTGTAATAGACCTCAGGTGTAGATCCAAGCCACATATCATAATTTAAGTTTTTTGGAATGGGCATTTCAGGCGCTTCCGGGCCCGAAGGATCTCCGGGAAAACCAACCCGTACAGTTAGCAACTTGCCTATTCTTCCGTTTTGGACCAATTCGGCTGCTATTCTGAATTGTTGTGATGTGCGGTGCTGCGTACAAACCTGTAATATTCTTCCTTTCTTCTTTACAACATCGCACATCTGTCTTCCTTCAGCAATAGTCAATGAGAAAGGCTTTTGCAGCATAATATCTTTCCCCGCCAGGGCAGCATCAATTACCGGCTGGGCATGCCAGTGATCGGGTGTACTGATTATTACAGCATCAATGTCTGACTTTGATAACATGTCACGATAATCACCAAATGTTTTTACGTTCACATAGTCGCTTTTCCCTGTCTTCTTTGCGTAGGAAGATTCTATGAAATTCTTTCCGTCCTGAACCCGGTTACTGTCCAGGTCGCTGCAGGCAACGACCCTGGCAATATCAAATTTCAGAATTGCCGGAAGATCCAGGCTTAATCCAATCCTTCCACAACCTATCTGCCCAATGTTTATCTTGTCGCTGGGAGGATTTTTTCCCATTACATGAGAAGGGATGATGGTTGGTAGAACAATGGCTCCGGCAGTAGTTGCCAGAGTGTTTTTCAAGAAATGTCTTCTTTTCATTTTTTATTAGTATAAATAGTTTCAAAATTGAATTTTCATAGCAGCAAAACGATCAAGAAAAAGGTGAGCATCATTATGTTTTCGTAAGATTGAAGCCGGACAGGAGGTACGTATTTCTCCTGTTAAGGAGTTACTGACGGCATCTGATTTACGTTCGTCCGGTACGGAACAACTAAGAGCTTTACAATCCATTATTGCAGTAATAGTTAAAGTTACTGCCTTTTCAGGGACATGATTGATGGTTGGGAACCAGCCTTCTCCAACCTGCTGTTTCCTGCATGCTTCATCCATCTCAACTACCTTAAGATATTCCGGATCATTAAAATCGGCGACCGCAGGATCATTAAATGCGATATGTCCGTTTTCACCTATACCTAAACATGCTACATCAACAGGATTACTTTTAAGCAATCCCTCATATCTTTTTATCTCGGCTTTCATATCAGATGAATCACCATTCAGGTAGTAAACGTTTTTAGGCTTTAGCTTATCAGCTATAAGCTCCCTGAGGAATTTTCTGAAACTTGCGGGATGTTGATCAGAGAGACCTATATATTCATCAAGATGGAAAAGATTTATCTTCCCCCAGTCAATTTTTTTCTTAAACAGAGCATTAAGAAATGGATATTGTGAGGCTCCTGTTCCAAAAATAATGTTGGCATATCCTCTTTCATCTATTGCGGCCTTAAGCTTACCGGCAACAAATGATGCGGAGGCTTCCCCCATATCCTCTGTCTTTTCAAATATTTCCACTCTTAAGTTGTCTTTATAAAAAAGTTTATTTAAAGTCATAGCTTATTTTTAAATAGATTATCCCAATTATGATTTTCTTGCTCTCATCATCATCGTTTCGAGGTCCACAGAAGCACCTCCTTTAAGTTTACTTTCATCGGCAGCCTCCATAAATGCAACAATCTCAAGGGTTTCGTCGCTGCTGACAGGGACAACCCCTGTTTTGAAGAATTCGATTATTTTTACCCATAACGGTTTATATCCCGTAAATTCACCTAATACTTCATTACCTTTTTCCCCGAACACTGTTCCTCCAAAAGTCCCTTTGCCAGTACGAGTGCCTCTGTAAGAACCCATTCGGCCATCCTGCCAGGTCCCTACTAATATATCTGTTCCCTCTGAATGAACCCTGGACATGCTCTTACACCCGGTACCCATCACTGCGAACAGGGTCTCAATACCATGAATACCATACCAAAACATATCCGGGTGAGTTTTTTCTATGGATGCCGGCCCATAAGTATCCGCACCAAGTACTTTACCTATCTTCCCCTCACCTATTTCTTTGGCACCTGTAATATACCTCAGGGAAGAGGAAGAAAACACTGGCACATTATATTGTTTAGCTGCATCAAATATTTTTATAGCATCTGTTAAAGATGCTGCAACCGGTTTATCTATAAACATCAGCTTACCTGCCTTTAAAACCGGCAGGGCTTGCTCAAGGTGTTTGCGTCCGTCTACGGTTTCCAATAGTACAACATCAACTTTTTTCAATAGGTCTTCTATTGAGTTCACTATTTCGACTCCCTGCTGTTTTACCTGTTCAGTAAATCCTGCAAGCCTGTTAATGCTGGATGGGAGATCATTGCTGCCTGCAGTAGGGTAAGCAGCTACCACTTTATATCCGGCATAATCAGGGTCGGGATTCGGATCATTGAATGCTTTTGTACAAGCGGTACAATGAGAGGTGTCCAATCCTATAATACCGACCCTTGTTCCACTATCAATATTATTTTTCATAAATGCTGATGCAAGGTTACCTGTAAAAGCCAATCCTGCTCCCGCAATTGTTGTTTTACGCACGAATGCCCTGCGATTAGTATTATTTTTCATTCTATCAGATAATATTTATTTATTAAAATTAATTGGCCATATTAATTGAGATTCTAATGTATAAAGTGCTGGAGTAATCACATACTTTTCCAGGCTATATTATTGAAAATTAATATTATACTCTAAACACCTGATTTTTAAATAACTCATTTTGCATTTCAAAGTTAAACCTTTTAATCATCAAGTTTAATACTATGTTTGCAGATGGTGGTATTTTTTTCACATTATACTATGATGCTTATTTGTTATGTCTACTCTGAATTTACGAAAAAGATAACCTATTAATTAATATAATCTTTGGAGGAGACACGTCCACCAAAATAGTAAAAAGTCTGCTTACAAAAGTGAAATAATCAAAGGATTAGTGCCAATTGGTAACTTGCTATAAAAATATACGGATGTTCTGTTACAAACACCTTTTCCTATTTTCCGGAGTGAAAAGATAACAGTTTTGCTGTACAGGAAAATAAATTTTCTCCTGCAAAAATAAATCATTAAATTTCCAGCCTGAATACCTATCTGAATTAATCTGGTTTGCCTATGCAAAATTCTTCATGGCATGATCTTATAGCTTTGATTGACGGCAATAAGCTGAATTATCAACCGGTTGGTTTTATTATCGACAGCCCATGGATACCTGGTTGGTTTGGAATATCAAAGATAGATTTTTATTCTTCTGACGACTTATGGTTAAAATCGAATATAAAAGTAATCAAAAATTTTCCGGATGTTTGGTTCATGCCCGGATTCTGGTCTGAATATGGCATGGTAACTGAACCTTCAGCTTTTGGTTCCCGGATGATATTTATGGAAAATAGCCTGCCTCATGCTGAAAAAATAATTTCTGATATTTCAGAAGTTGACAGATTACCACAGCCAAATGTTAAGACGGATGGACTTTTGCCATTTTTAATCAGCAGGCTCAGAAATAATGAGGAAGCTATTAAAAAAGCTGATCATAACGTAAGATTCGCTGTCTCACGAGGTCCTTTCAATATTGCAGCCTTTCTTATGGGAACTACTGAGTTCATGATGGCTCTTGCACTCGATCCTGATGGTTCTCATAAACTCCTGAAAAAAGTTACAAATTTTATTTGTGACTGGTTAAACTGGCAAAAAGAGTGTTTTCCATCAATTGATGGAATTCTCATTCTGGATGATATTATAGGTTTTGTCGGGAAAGATGAGTTCAATGAATTTGTTATCCCCTATTTTAAAAGAATATTTGCAACTTCTGATGTTAAAGTCAGGTTTCTGCATAATGATGCAGATGGTTTGATCACAGCAAAATTCCTTAAAGAAATAGATGTAAATATGTTCAATTTTTCATTTAAACATTCTCTTGGTGAGATTCGCGAACTTACTGGCAGTGATGTTGTCCTCGTGGGAAATATTCCCCCAAGGGATGTCCTGGCCGGAGGTACTCCCGAACAAGTTAAAGCCGCTGTAAATAAGGCATTTGGAGAGACTGATGACTACAACAGGATAATCTGGTCTGCAGGAGGAGGAATGCCTCCGGATGTTAACACTAAAAATATCGAAGCCTTTGTTGATGCTGTGAAAGAACAATCAAATAAATTAAAACTACCAGTTAAACATAGTTCCATCTGATTTTCTGTTAACTGGAAGCCGCGCTACTGAATATGGGAACGAAGCTGCCTTTTTCTCATCAATATCAACCCCTAATCCGGGAGAATCATCAATAGTCAGGTACCCATCATGAAACCTGTAATTTGTTTTAAAAACCTCATTAACAATTTCCTGATGTGGCATGTATTCCTGTATCCCAAAATTATTTACAGCCATATTGAAATGTATCGAAGCAGCAAGATTTACAGGTGAGAGATCAGTGGCACCATGGAATCCGGTATTAATATGGTATACCGAAGCCATGGCTGCCACTTTATACAGATGAGTTATTCCGCCTCCGTGTACCGGAGGCATTCTAATATAATCTATCAACTGTTCAGTGAAAAGAGTAGAATAGTCGTATATTGTGTTGAACACTTCTCCGATAGCTATTGGAGTAGTTGAATGCTGTCTGATCAGCCGTAAACCTTCCTGTAACTCCCCTGTAACAGGATCCTCAAGCCAGAAAAGATGATAAGGTTCAAGTTCTTTGGCTAATCTCGCAGCTTCAATCGGAGAACACCGGTGATGTGCATCATGAAGCAGATGAAGATTATCACCATAAACATCTCTGACCCTTTTAAATAAGGCAGGTATAAAATTAAGATATTTGGAAGTATCCCAAAATTCTTCAGAAGGCAATCCCTTTTGAGCTGGTTCATATATATTGTTGTCTTTGGTGACTCCATAAGTGCTATTTATTCCTGGAACACCCGATTGCACACGAACTGCTTTGAACCCTTTTTCAATTTCATATCCTATTTTTTCAAGCGTTTCATCAGTATTTCTTCCATTCGCGTGGCAATATACCAGGATCTTATCCCGGCTTTTTCCACCTAAGAGATTATATAAAGGAGTATTCAGTAATTTACCTTTTATATCCCATAGTGCCATGTCGATAGCCGAAACGGCAGTTAATGAAACAGCTCCCCGCCTCCAATAAACTCCGCGGTAAAAATAGTGCCATAAGTCTTCTGTATTCCGAGGATCCTTACCGAGAAGTGAAGGGATGCAATAATTTTCAAGATATGCAACTACCGATTTCTCCATCCCATTAAGTGTCGCATCCCCCAGACCATATATATCCTGATCCGTAAATATCTTCAGGGTGACAAAGTTTCTACCCGGGCAGGATACAATTACTTTTGCATCAGTTATTTTCACAGATTTAATTTAAAAAATTAAACATCAGAAACCTATTGAATTACCACCATCTACAGGTAGCACAACCCCTGTTATATATGAAGCTGATCCTGAAACAAGAAATAAAGCAGCCTCAGCCACCTCTTCAGGTTCACCAAGCCTGCCTAATGGTGTCTTTAAGAGCACCTTCTTTTTTCTTTCAGGGTCTTTATTAAGTGCCATGGATGACATGTCTGTATTAATAAATCCGGGAGCTATGCAATTAACCCTGATTGCGTATTGAGACAGCTCAACAGCCATAGCTCTTGTCATTCCTTCAACAGCCGATTTGGAAGCAGTATAAGCCATAACATTCGGAATACCGTAATGAGAGGCCATGGAACTTATGTTTAAAACAGCACCATTAAATTGCTGTTTCATGAATAGTACGACCTCTCTTGTCAGACTGAACATTGCTGTTTGATTCGTTAATATCACTTTTTGATATTCTTTGTCTGTAACATCAAACATTGTCTTTTTCAAGTGCAATCCGGCATTGTTGACAAGGATATCTATCCTTCCATATTTTTCTTGTATTTTCTTTACAACCCCTGGTATCTTGTCAAGATGTGCAAGATCACAAACTATATAACCGCTGAGTTTGCCCAATATCTCGCAGGCTTCTCTCAGTCTGGCCCGGTCACGTCCAATTAGAACTGTTATAATGTTGTTGGCTATAAACTTTTTTGAAATAGCAAAACCTATCCCTGAACCACCACCTGTAACTATTGCAACTTTATTTTTAACATCATTCGCCATGTAGTCTGATTTATTAATTTTGTTTTTCTTCTGATTTGTTAACAGTAAGATGATGCTAAGATGAAGAAGGACTTAAACTAACTAACCGATGAAAAATTAATCCAAAAATTGCTGTACATTTTGAGAGGGACTTTTATCAACATTTCAGGTCTCATATTTATAAAAGGTCATTATTTTTAAAAAGATTTCTATACTCTGAAGGTGACTTTCCGGCAATCTCTTTGAAAATACGGTTGAAATTTGATAGGTTATTAAAACCTGATTTTGCCCTGATATATGCAATTTTCATATCGCTTTTTTTAAGCATGTCGCAAGAAAAAATGACACGTAATTCATTAATGTACCTGACAAATGTTTTACCAGTATTTTTTTGAAAATACCGACAGAAGGCAGTAGGGTTCATCGCCGCTATGGATGAGACCTCCTTTATTGTCAATTTCCTGGTGAAATTATTTCTACAGAATTTGTAAAGTTTTTCCATTCGGTGCTCACCAAAATCTCCAATTGTACTTATATATCCCAGGCTGGCTATGGGTTTCAGTTCTGGTGATGATCCCAAACAATCCAATAATCTGAGAAAAAGAAGATAACGCTCCATACCTGATGTTTTTAACATCTGATGAAGCAAATTGGCTGATTTAGAAACAATTTCTTTAGGAAATCTCAATCCTTGAAATGAATTATTCAGGAGTTTCAGTATACGTGAAAATTCGGGCTGTTGCAACTGCCGGGGCGAAAAATAATCTGACGGGAACATAACTACAATTGCATTCACATAATATTTGGGATCATTATTGTAAAATTTTTTATCATTCAGGTAGAAATGGTGTAAATTGTTGTAGTAAAATGAAAGATCACCAGGTCCAAACTTCTCAACAACATCTCCAACATATTTTTTCCCAAAACTCTTAATAATATAAACTATCTCAAACTCATTATGAAAATGTAATGGAACATTAAAATGGGGAAAGTTATCATATTTGACAATAAAAGAATTATCCAGAGGATAATCAATGACTGCGTGAAATGGTTTCATAATTTATTGTTCCAAATAAATTAAACTTGTATACTTAATAAAAATTAAAATTATTTATCACATTTTATATAGGCCATTTTATTGACTAAATTTGATATAAAGAAGAGAAATACTCTTTTATCCAGGACTTTAATTAGACATTTTAAAGAACGCCAGAATAGCTACATCTTTAATGATGACGTATAACCCAAAAATACAATACGGTCTCCTATAAACCAAATATTACCCACTCTTCGTTTCTTATTTAATTAATTAACAATTCGCTAAAAACCGTGCTGCTCACAACCGGCTGTTTAATCTGTGAATTCCAACAGTGAAAGCTTCAGCTGGATTAAGGACCAGAAGCTGGTGTATCTCACTTTCAGAAAACTTTTCTTTCCTGAGAAGCGGAACCAGTTTTTCAAACAGCGTTGTATAACCGCGGTATTCACCTCCGTTTTCTTCGTCCGGCCTGTACCAACCGGCATCATGTGATATAAGGACCTTATTTAACAGCATATTATCTTTCAGGTTCCTGATCATGATCAAATAATCCTGAATATTATTATCATTCAAACCATCAAGGCCTATCCAGACTCCTGCCCGGGCTGCTTTAATACGGTTTGCCGGATCTTTTTCAGACTGGGCATGAACCCATATAAACGCTTCCGGGGAAACTCCTTCATCCTTTAAGACCTCAATCTGTTCGAATGCAGGTATAGCAGGACCTGTGTGGGATGCAATCACCAACCCGGTTTTTAAATGTGTCCTGGCTGCAGCACTAATCAGTTTCCTATGCATATCTGACAACGGACCTCCATCAACACCAATCTTGATAAATCCTGGTTTAATGCCGGTACCCTCAATTCCTTCTTCCCATTCTTTGGTCCACCTTTCTGCAAGCTGGTCAGCTGTTGCGTTAAAAGCAAAACCAGGAATGAATTTGTTATTTACTGCTCCATAATATCCGGTATTGGTAATTATATTTAATCCTGCCAGATCCGAAAGTTTTTTAAGTAATACCGGATCCCTCCCCAAATATTCAGGTGTGCATTCTACAAATGTCTGACAACCAAGATCTTTTATTTGCTTCAAAAAGGGTAATGCCCTGTTAATAACTTTTGACCTCTCCCATTTGCCGTTATTTATCGAATCGGCACCTATGAAGTCAACAAGAATATGTTCATGAATAAGTGAGACACCCATTTTTTCAGATGGAACAGGTCCGGTGACTGTCATAATTATTCCACCATCCCTGATTGATTTGCATTGTAGCAATGAAAGTAAAATAGGAATTATGATAAAAATCAGCCTTTTCATTTTATAAGAATATTAAATATTTAATTCAAGTATCATAGTACACCCGAGATGTTCCACAATGTCTCTTCCTAATTAATAATTTAGTGCATATTGCACATTTTAAAGGTAATAAATAATTATACAGCCCGATGATACAAACCGGAATTATTAAGCAAGAGAAAGGTTTGGTAAATCACGCCACAGTAACGCAGCCACACAATTTGAATGTGAATATATCCCGACACAACAGAGTCGGAAACCGGTATTGGACAGAAAAAATATTTTTTTGGATCCAAATAGCTTTTCGCAAAAAGTGCTTCGTTAAACATAACCACAACCCAAACCGGAGGATGATCAGGTGCAGGAAACAATCTTAAAGTAATATTTTTACCTGAGGTTTTGTAGCATTTCATCAACAATTTAATATTTTTATATCTTTGAAATGGTTGTTTTGACCTTTAAAAAAGAGAAATTAGGAGAAAAAATATTCAACCAACTTATTAATGAAATTAAAAACTCTTTTAAAATAATTTTTACTTTTCTAAAAATAAACTAATAATTCAAATAATGGAAAATAAAGGCACCCCTGAATTCAAGCGTTTGCTATCGCTTGATGCTTTACGCGGAT
>CAVZVF010000024.1:0-106443 GCA_963778605.1 uncultured Bacteroidales bacterium | reverse complement strand
ATGTAAAGTTTATTGTTATGTAGATATTTCCTCTTATATCCCTATTAATCAGATCTTATTTGCATTTTTTCTTTACATAACATTGCATTGAATACTTTTAGGCATCAATCTATTAAACATGAAAACGATGCCGAAGAAAATCAAAAAAGTTATCGATGAGTTCCAATTCGAACTTATCGATATGGGTTACAGCCAGGGAGTTCGATGGAAATATGGTAAAGTCTGCCGGTTGTTTGGCGAATGGGCTTACTATCAATCCATTGATCGTGTGTCCGAAGAGGCAATACGTTCCTACTCCTTGGAAAAAATCGGGTGTTGGGAAGCCGCTATAAATCTCCCAAGCAAGGACAGAATTACTTTGAGGGCCCTCAGGTTGCTCAGCAACTTCCTCAAAGGAGAGCCCTTTGAAAGAAGGACGCCCCTCAAAGAATATCGGTTCTACACCATCCTGAAAGACCATGTGCATCCCTATTTGGATTGGTGCGAGGAAGAAAAGGGATATCGACCCTCCACAATCCAGTACAAATGTTGGATTCTTTGTCGGTATGATAACTTTCTATATGACAAAATGTTGGATCTCAAGAATGTGACCATTGAGTTAAACGAAGAGTTTTTCGCCTCGGATGCCTGTGGTCATAGAACCACTTATAAGTCCACTGTCAGGGAGATGCTTCAATACTTTTTTGACTTCAGCATCCTCGACAAAGACCTGTCGCCCTACGTGTTGAAAGAGCCAAAGCGCTCCAAACGTCTTGAGATACCCACAACCTATACCACAGAGGAGATAAAATCTTTGCTCGGTGCTATCGATCGCAGCACACCCAAGGGAAAGCGAGATTACCTCGTTGTTCTCCTTGCCTCGGAATACGGGATGCGTGCCTCAGACATAGTCAGGCTTAGCCTTAAGCATATCGACTGGGAACGTAACACTGTATCGTTTAGTCAATACAAGACTGATGTGCCCGTGCAATACCCGTTGCTCTCGTCTGTCGGGAACGCCATTATTGATTATTTACGCCATGGCCGGCCAACCGAAGTTAACGATGTCATCATCGTCAGCCACGACCATGTCACACGGGGCAAACTCCTTTCCACTCCGACCATCCATTCAATAGTTACCGCCGCATTTCGCCGGTCACAGATACAGGGATGGCAGAAAAAGAAACACGGGCCCCACTCGCTCCGTTTCAGCCTGGCCTCCAACATGCTCAAACAGGGTATCGGCTTCCAGATGATTAGCACCGTCCTGGGACATTCTTCGACCGAGTCAACTAAGGCCTATGTCAAGATAGACATCGACCATCTGCGTGAATGTTCACTTCCGGTACCGAACCTTAACAGCTACTGGTATACAGAAGGGAAGGAGGATGCTAAATGAACCGACCGTCATTCATTTCAGCTTTCGCTGGGGAAATCGATGTTTTCCTCGATTATCGCCAGGCCACCGGCATTTGTATCAACCAGGACATCCTGTATATCAAGAAGCTTGATGTCTTTCTGGAAGACAACAAAATACCTCTCATTGGTTTTGATGCTGAAGTGTCAGCATTATGGCGTTCCCGTCGAGATGTCGAGTCCGATCATGGCCATTACATGCGAATCAACTTCACAAAGCGGTTCTTTGAATTCCTTTTCGTAAAGGGATACAAAGTGGCGCTTCTGCGCGATGTGCGACCGCCCAAAAGCAATTTTGTCCCCCATATCTATACCGATGACGAAATTGACCGGTACTTCCAGGCCGTGGATGCTCACGACTTCCCGGGCAATCCAAAAAACAAGGTACAACTTCCCGTATTGTTCAGGCTCTTATACAGCTGCGGACTGCGCGTCACTGAAACACTGATGATCAGGATGAAAGATGTTGACCTTGAAGAGGGCATAATCAGACTACGTGTCACAAAGGGCTCGAAGGAACGTTACGCTGTCCTGTCAGAATCGATGCATACATTGCTTAAGGAATATGCCAATAAAGCCTTCTATCTTTTGGGAGAGGATGACTTCATTTTTTCCAACCGCAAGGGAAGTGCTTTGCGGTGCGACTGGCTTGAGGAAATACACAGTCGTCTGCTTTACATGGCCGGCATTCCGTCAGCATCCGCTGCAGGGAGCACGAAACGCCTGCACGACTGGCGCCACACACATGCCGTGGGTGCTTTCAAGCAGATGGTTGAGCATGGACACGACATGTACGTGGCGCTGCCCATATTGTCGGCTTATATGGGCCATTCCAGCATCATGGCCACCGAGCGTTACCTGCGACTTGCAGTAAACCTTTATCCTTACTTGCAGAAGAAGTTCGATGCCACTCTCGAAGATGTTTTTGGAAAGGAGGTGCATTGTGATGACTGACTTTGCATCATTGCTACACAAATACTTCTGCGATTATCTCGTTAATGATCTGGGTGCATCAGGTTGCACCATCTCCACCTACAGAGTCGCATTCGTGCAGTTCATCGACTACATGGAATCTATGCTGCATGTGGCTGTCGAGAATATCGACTTGCACCACATCACACGGCAAAACATCTTGTCGTTCCTCGACTGGCTGGAACAAAACCGGTCTGTGGCAGTAGCCACGCGAAATCAACGACTTGCAGCCTTCAAAAGCTTTGCCATATACGTCCGCTACGAACGGCCCGAATATCTGGCACAAACTGATGATGTGAGAAAAATCAAAATCAAAAAAGGCCAGCAAAAGGAAATCTCCTACCTCAAGCCTGAGGGTATTAACCTGCTGCTGGGTCAGATAGACAGGGCAACATTGTCCGGACAACGCGATTATGCCATGTTCTTCCTGATGTATACCACAGGCATACGCGTCAGCGAGCTCATCCAAATCAAAGGACGCGATGTGTCAATGAACCATCCTCGCCATCTTCTCATCCACGGCAAAGGAGGCAAAAAACGACATGTTCCGATGATAAAACAACTTGGTAAGGTTTTGGCAGACTACACTTCCAAAACGGGTGTCTTTCTTCCACATAACCTTGACCGTACCCTATTCACCAACCACTCGAGGAATCAGTTCACACGCCAGGGCATCAATCATTTGCTCAGAAAATATGCCAATATGGCAAGAACACGAAATCCCTCTCTAATCCCGGCGGACACCAGCCCCCACAAGTTGCGACATTCCACTGCCATGGCCTTAGTAGATAAAGGCACCGAACTGATAGTTGTGCGCGACCTGCTCGGCCATGCCAGTGTGCAGACCACCGAAATCTATGCAAAACTCTCCAACCACCGCAAACGAGAAGCCATCGAAGGCGCAAGTCAGCAAATCGTGGATCCAGAAGAACCTCTTTGGGAGGCTAACGGTTCGCTGAAAGAATGGCTCATGAACGTTGGAAAGAATAGAATTATGTAAACGGATTTTTTAAGAAGACCATGCAAATCAGCCTTTTGTAAGGTTATCTTTACATAACAATAAACTTTACATATAGGTTCTTATGTAAATATTAACATAAGAACCTTCTGGTTGAGGGAGCGGTTAAGATAATATACAGGACTATTTTTTACACGATTAAACAATGCACCTTCTTTTCTTTAACAGACTTAAATACTGCCATCAGAGAAGCACTTGAGGATCACAATAATAAACTGTTAACCAATCGCCCGTATAGCAGAAGGCAACTGTTTGAAGAAATAGAAAAATCGGATCTTCAGCCACTGCCGAAACACAGGTACCAGGCTAAACGCAAGAAAGTAGTTACAGTGATGAAAAACAATCATGTCTGTCTTGCCGAAGACAAGCACTACTACAGCGTTCCTTATCGCTACATTGGAAAGAAGGTTACCATACTTTATACTCAGGATCTGGTAGAAGTCTTTTACCATTACGACCAGATAGCAAGCCATGCACGTAATTTAAAGCTCTACGGCTACACTACCAACGAAGATCATCTGGCATCCCACCACCAGTTTAAAAGCGACTGGACGCCTGAGAAGTTCATTCAGAGGGCAACCTTTATCGGAAGCGATACCAGGGATTATATTGCCCATATACTTGAGATTAGACAACATCCCGAACAAGCTTATAAAACATGTCAGGGTATCCTCGGCTTTGCTTCGCGCATTGGCAGTGATCGTCTGAACATGACTTGCAGAAGGGCATTATATTATGGTGACTTCAGTTATAATGCCATCCGTACAATCATCGAAAAACGACTGGATCAGGAGCCTTTTGACTCAGAAGATGATAACAAGAAAATGCCCGGGCATCGCAATGTTCGCGGAGGGGGATATTACAAATAGTTAATTTATCAGATATCCAGTCACGGTAAACCCGTGGCTGGATTAATCCAATTACGAACCTTTTAAAATATAATTATATGAATGATCAGACATTACAGAGACTAAAACAAATGAAGTTCCAGGGTATGGCTATGGCCTTTAAAACCACCCTTGAAGACGGGCGTATGACCAGCATGACAGCTGATGAAATGGTAGCTTTTATGGTTGAATCGGAATGGGACCATCGTAACAACCGCCGAATTGAACGGCACATAAATCAAGCTCGTTTTCGCTACAAGGCAAATATCGAGCACCTCGACTTCGAGACCGAAAGAAACCTTGATAAAAACCAAATCATGCGCTTTGCCGATTGTAATTTTATTGATAAGTCAGAGACCATTATAATCACAGGAAGCACAGGCATCGGAAAAAGCTATGTCGCTTCAGCTATCGGTAATCAGGCATGCATACTGGGGTATAAAGTATTATATGCCAATACAACAAAGCTCTTTGCTAAATTAAAAATGTCGAAAGCTGATGGGTCCTATATCAAAGAAATTGCACGTATCGAAAAGCAGGACTTGTTAATACTCGATGATTTTGGGATACAGCCCTTTGATAATCAAAGCCGTTCTTCACTCATGGAGATTATCGAAGACCGCCATGGCAAACGATCAACGATCATCACCTCACAACTCCCAGTATTACAATGGCATGAGATTATCGGAGAAAATACCATTGCAGATGCTATACTGGATCGCATAGTACACCAGGCACACCGCATTGAACTCTCTGGAGAATCTATGAGAAAACAAATCAGGAAATCAGTTATATCACTTGTAGAAACAGACTAAAAAAATAACTTTGTAAAATCACCCTGAAAATTATGATGAAAATAAAGCAAAAAAGGATGTTAACTTAGGGTGGTCTTTGGCAGCCGGAAATGCATGGTCTCTCGAAAACGATCTAGGGTGGTCAATATGTCCGATTTTTCCACCAGGCTAGGAAATCGAAATTAATTGTAGTCTGGGGGTTATAATTTTCTATTCAAAGTTTAATAAAATATATACAGATGATAAATATATAAGTAATTAAATTAAAAACAAAAAATATTATTAATTATTTATACCCGTCGGATTTTAATGAAAATAGTAACCTGAATTTCTTTCTAGAATCAAACAGAATAATAGATTTATTATTTAAAATGTCTGTCCTTATATTTTTTGATTATATTCTGCATTTCTTCTTTTATCTCATCAATGGCCGTTGATGGCACTTTAATTTGCATTCGTAAGAGTTCGTTAGCCGTTAGGATAGCCTTTTCTCTCTGACCGGTCTCATCATACAGTTTCGCCAGAAGGTATATGGGATAGAAACGGCTTGGATTCATGTGCCATGCATACCGATATGCCTGCTCAGCGTGCCTGGCCTCTCCCAATTGTTTGTAACTGTCTCCCAGGGCCGTATAGACAACAACATTGGGATAATACTTTGCGGCTTGCAATAATACTTCAACCGCTTTATCGTGTTTACCGGCCATTGAAAGCGCTTTCCCGTAAACGGTCAAAAAATCACCATTACTTTTTAAAACCGGCCAGGCTTTTTCATAATCTTCCAGACATGTCATATATGCTCCCATCTGATAGGTCTGATAAGCTTCTTTCCAATAACAATAAGCTTTTGAATAACGGTAAAGATATTTATTGCCGGTATGCACCAGAATAAGCACAGCAATCAGGAATATGATTCTGAGTGAGTGGGAGAAGTGTTGCCTGTTTCTCCCATTTGTAGAAACCAGCAAAGAAATTTTCTTTTGAGAAAAGAGGCCCGCCACTGTTGCCAGATAAAGTACCATGTTTGTTTTAATTGGTAATATTTGTGAAGGATAGGAAAACATACCGAAAACCAGGATGCTAATTATTCCTGCTTTTGCAATAACGCCGTAAAAATTCCGGGTTTTAACCTTAGATCCTGTACCAGGGGCTCTGAAACCTGATGACATGAAAGTAATGATCAATATCGATGCAATAATTATAAGCCCCAGGATACCATATTCAACACTATATTGTACAAACTCGTTAAAGGCATAATTAGTGTCTCCGGCAACCATGGCTTCTTCCTGAGCCTGGTTTTGTGCAAACCAGTTTGCCTGATAATCCATGTAATGAGCTTTGAACCGTTCAATACCATACCCTGTAACAGGCCTCTCTCTGATCATGTTCATGCTTATCTTCCAAATAAATAAGCGTCCTTCAAAAGAGCCATCTTTCAGATGGGATAACCAGGCGCCCGATATTGCAAGTAAAATAAGTAATGAAGCATAAAGAAATAATTTTTTTGTCCAGGTATCAAAATAAGTCTGAATCCGGTGACAAAGTCTGAACTTTATTGAAAACAGGTAAAATGAAGATATCAAAACTGCAAGCCATGCTGCACGTGAATGAGAGGCAGGCAGTACCAGGCATATAAAAATTATTGAAATCGCCACTAAAGATTTCATAGTAAGATGATCAGCATATTTTTGTCTCTGCGACTGCTGCTCCGCAGTAAACTTTCCCCCCCTATAATTAGGAAGAAAACGGAATATAAGTGACATTTTTCTGAAAAACGACTTTGTATCGCCAAAATAATTATCCAACTTTAACAAGAACACAGTCTGCGTAGGTGTGGTAATTAGTGGATTGAACAGAAAGAGACCCAACGAAACCGGAAAAGCTGCCGCCAGATAACCTGCGTATGGGCCCGGATTAAAAAAACTGCCGGTAATTCTAAATAAGCCATGATTGGAAGTATAATACCCACACAACTGAAGACTCCCATAAACTGCCTGGATTCCACCGCCTAAGATCAGTGCAACATAGAACCATATAAGATATTGCCTGTGGGTTTGACGTAATGTAATGTATAAAATGATTAGCCCGTAAAATTCAAATAAACGTAAAGAAAAGGGGACCTTTTGTAAATAATTATCCATAAAAACATACAGGCACCAGATCAACAAAAACAGATCCAGGATGTTTATCCGAAAATGTCTTGTTTTATTGAAAAATATAGATTGTAAAAACAAAACAATACTCAGGATGATCGCAAGGAATAAAAAAATGAATGTTTTCCCGCTTTGGGTGCCATTCATCACAGAATCAAAGCTTATCGAGGGAAGTAGGGCATAAATTAGGCTTATGAACAGGATTGCCGCAGAGGTTAATATTTTATTTATCCGGGACAATTAAGAAAATACAAGATATAAAGAGGATATTATAAATATTAATAGCAGGCCCCATCACAAGACATTGACCACAACCATCCACAACCGGTTGAAATTGTACATCCAGCGGAACTACAACGATTAAATGCGCCACAAAAGTCATATGAAACATTGCAATCGCAGCTCCCTGATTCTGAATCTGTTTTAACTGATGTGCCGATTGATCTTAACATTGATAATTCGGAGTTAAACTGAGCCTGGTCTGTATATAAACGGTAGACCATAAATGCAATAAATTGATTTGACCAACCCAAGTCATTAATTGAGTAATTGATCCACTCCGCCGCAAAGCGGGATCGGATTTCAAGATTTTTCTCAATATTCTCTTTAAGAAAGTAATCCTCAGTGATGTGGGCAATTAACTTTTGAATGTGAGTATTTTCTGATTCTGTGAAAGAAATGTGCCCCAGCAAATAATTAAATTTATCAATCCATGCACTCCTCTTTTTTTGATAATCCCAGCTGTTAAATATTGCTTTTTGTAACAAAATGTCATAAGATGCTAACTCATATACAGTAATTCCCGATAGCTCTTCCTGGTGTTCAATAACAAATGTATTGATAACAGGATCACAAGAAAATTCAAATTCCGATTTTTGGCATGAGACCAAAAAGACTATTGTAAATACAATTACCCATACTTTTTTCATGGTTTGACCTTTTATATGTATTGTACTGCAATATATATAAAATAATTCAGATCATTTACAAATTGTCTAAAATTTTGTTTTTCTGTAATATTTGAAGAACAGGAATATAAAACTCACGCATATTATCAGAGGAAAACTGTAATTAAAATATAGATAGATATGAATAAGATGACTTCTAATAAGATCATCCTGACGCATCAGATTTTTTGCAACCGGTATCAAACAAGTGTCTGTAATGCTGAAAAGGATTGTAACAAAAAGCAGGGTTAAGATATGCTTTGGTTTCATTTTAATATTTTCGATAAAAGAAACTGTTTTCATGTCCATAAAATATATACTTAAAGCAAGTATAATAAATACAATATGTGCTCCAATTAAATACCTGAAGACCCAGTTAACAGCAAGATATCCATTTATATTTTTAGACAATAAAATAATGAGAAGGAGCCTGGAAGTAGCTTCAATAAAATAATACAAACAAAAATACACCAGAACACCACCTAAAATCAGAATCGATCTTCTCATTTGTATAATCGGATTGTTTACCTGACCATAATCCTCTTTCCAGTCAACCGTTGTTCCTATTCGTCGGGATGCCACCCAAAAGGCTTCTTCATCATTCAATCCCGTATCTTTTAGTCGATCGATTGAGTCCAATAAATGACTTTTCAATTCTTCAGAATCTGATTCGGTAAGTGATGGATCTGATTTTATTTTAATTACCCATTGATCTATTTGCTCTTGAATATTGAATTCGATATTACTTTCCATTTAGGGTATTTTTCCTGTTTTAAACCCATTTACAGGATCGTAAGATATATCAAAATCACAAGAATTGATACAATATGTTCAAATTAAAGAAATCAAGTAAGTCTAATAGCATTTAGTTTAACAATTTAATCAAAAAAAGGATATGAATGTTGTTCTTCCAGGGTTTGTTTTTCATGTGCTAAGATTCCATAGCTTTCCAAATAAAGAATAAACAATTTGCCATTCACGCATGTTGAGTTCAAACTGTTTTTCCCCTTCCGCTAAAATGGTGTAATATTTCCTGGGACGTTCATTTTCCAGTACTTTCCAATAGGATTTGATCAAGCCTCTGCTTTCCAGTTTTTTTAATACCGGGTAAATGCTGGCTTCTTTCCACTTGATCTGGTCATTTGTTAACTCTTTTACCTTCAGCACAATTTCATATCCATAATTGTCACCTTTTTTTAACACCGACAGGATTATGGGGGCCGCAGAAGCCCCAATTAATTCTTTAGATATACTTTTCATATCGATCTATTTTTATCTTACAAATATATTGAAGTAAATGAAGAATTACAAAGTTCAACATAATCTATTTATTTTACTATTACCATTATACTTTTTTAAGGTCAGTGTAATAGTAGTAATATACAACCTGCTGCTTTGCGTTATTAATACTCTCCTCCGAAAAAAATTCACCGACTTTTTCTATTTGTTTAATTTGATCTGTATGCTCCCTTATCATTAATCCTTTTTGATATTCTTAAAAACCTGTCTCGTCCTAGAAAAAATTTACTCATTTGGTTAGTAATCCTGGTTCACTTTACAGATTACTTCTTTTTCAAGTATGTCACTAATTATTTTAAATATTATATTTATTACATTTATTGTAAGTATTCTTATTATTATAATTAAATATTCAGGGCATTTCCCCGGGAAACGGAGTTCTTTTCTCTCACATTGGTTTTATTCCCGCGGTCGCTATGTTCCGGGCTACGCTTCGCTGCGGAAGCCTCAAAGCTGAAAAAGCTTCTTCGTGTTCTAAACCCTTCACAGCGCTAATGCAATGATTTGAGCGATACAATGATATACGCTAAATCATAATACAATAGTGGTGTTCGCCCCGGGCTCACGTCTATAAACAAGTTTTTTACAAAGTTAGCCATAAGTCCTAAAAACGTTTGCCATGCACTCAAACAGACGGCCCACGCAAAAGACTACGGCATAAGACCGCTTCGCTATTTATTCCGTTTCCTTTTGCACTTATTTAGTCCTTCTGGCTTTCGTTCCCTGGTAAAAACTTTGTTTAACTTAAATCTTTCGCATTATGAAAAACACACAGTCCTTCCAGCAAACAATCGATTTTCTTCATGTAGCAGAAGTTACTCTTACCTACGTGACTAAAGTTAAACCTTCCGAACGCCTATCAGTTAATTGTTCCAGGGATGCACACAAGATCTTCTTCGACTCCTGGGATCACTCCACAATTGAACATAAGGAAACAGTTAAAATGCTCTTGCTTAACAGGGCAAACAAAGTTCTGGGTATTACCACACTCTCAGAAGGAGGCATATCCGGCTCTTTAATGGATGTTCGGATGATTTACCAATATGCCATTAAAGGTAATGCTTCCGGAATTATAATTGCACATAATCACCCTTCAGGAAATAGCAACCCAAGCGAGAGCGATCTGAAGATAACCAGTAAAATAAAAGAAGCAGGTAATCTTCTCGACATTCAGCTTCTGGATCATATTATCGTCACTCCTGAAAGGGATATATACAGAAGTTTTGCTGATGAAGGTCAATTATAAAATTAATACCCTTCGGGGTATTTTTTTCTGTTTAACGATGAATAAAGAAATCATTAGCCCTCGCACGGTTTTTAGCCAAACACAGAAGATTAAGAATGTTTGTCTAAAAAGGAGATTTCAATTTGTAGAAAGAAGTAAACTACAAATTGAAAACCCCTTCCCGTCTGCCTGGAAAGAGTTAGCCTGTTTTTCACCTGCGTTGCGTTGCACTCCACTCGATTCAAAAAGGCTAACACTTTCCCTTTGCTCCCTATCCTGAATTTATAAGGTCCTCGCTGCGTGATCCTCGCTCGGAATCAGGAAACGCTACAGCTCTCTTTCGCTTAAAGAAAAAAAGTAACCAAATCGGTATTCGGCTAAGCCTCATGGTCATTTAACCAGAATATTCCATAAATTTAGCCTAACAATTAAAATGGAGGCCAATGCAATAAAATCCGTCCCACTCAAAAGACTACGCCATAAAACCGCTTCGCTATTTATTGCGTTTCCTTTTTTCCTTATTTATTCTTATAGGCTGCACTTCACGTAAAATTGCTGGTTTACAGCATTATATTATTATTTACTTAAAAATTTATTACTATGATCGTAACAATTTTTACAGGCAACATCGGCTCAGTGAAGCCAGTTGCACAGGTTGGTGATTCTAAAGTTCTTAACTTTAACGTTGCTTGTGATAAACACTTCACAGCCAAAAACGGTGATAAAGTCACTGAAACTACCTGGTTCGAGTGTTCACTATGGAACCGTGAAAAAGTTTTTCCTTTCCTTAAAGTTGGAACGCAAGTTACCATACAGGGAGACGTTTCAGCAAGGGCATACATCGACAAAGAAGATGCTAAAAAAGCAATTGCGGTTCTTACTTGTACTGTTGATACAGTAGAATTTCAAAGTAAAGTAAAGACTGAAGAAAAGTAAATTATGGGGGGTAAACACCCCCCTTTTTTTTGTTTAAACCCTAAAATTAAATTACCTTAGCACCTGAGAGGTGGCATAAACTCTGTCACTTGATCATTGTTGTATTGCAGACATTGACTTTCACAATTTCAAACTTTCACATCTGCCACCTCTTTCTTTTGATGTTTATCCTTTTTAAATAAGAAGTCCCTGAAAAATGATTCTCAGGGACTTCTTTTAATCTGTGGTCACTTCAGGGTTGGCTTCCCTAAGGAGCTTAATTGCATCGCTTAGCGACCTTTTAAGAGGATATTTTGATTTACTATGAAATGCCTTATATCTTGAGTATGATTGTAAAAATTCATAATCGTCTTTCAACATCGTAAAAGTTTTAGGAACTTCGTTTGATGAATTCTGGCTTTCTTTAAGATTCTGGCTTTCTCTGTTGCCTTGACCTAATAGACTATTCAATCCACCGCCCAGGTTACTGTTTTTTCTGAGGTTATCGAAATTCTTTTTTGCCATTGCTTAATTTATTTAATATTTCGTTTACTAAACTCATGTAATCCTTTGCCCCGTTGCTTTTAGGGTCATATTCAAAAATATCTTTACCGTCTGATTGAGATTCAGCCAGAGCAACGTTTACACGAATTCTTGTTTTCATAAGAACATCACCAAAATAACTCTTAATTTGATTATTAATCTCTTTTGTAAGCACCCTTTGGTCATTATACTTTGTAAAAAATACTCCTTTAATAGTGAGTCCGGGATTAAAATGTTTTTTTACAAGATTAATTATCCCTACAATTGAGTCGATTCCTCTATAGGCTAAATATTCCGCTTCCATTGGTATGTAAACCTCGTCAGAAGAAACCAAGGCATTGAGAGTAATTAATCCCAGAGAAGGTGGACAGTCTATAATACAGTAATCATAATCTTTCTCTGTTCCTTGAATTAAATCTTTAAGAATTGTCTCCCTTGCCATCCTTGCTGAAATTTCTAGTTCTATTCCTGCAAAATTCAATGAGTTAGGAACAATTGATAAATTCTTTTTAATCTTGACTATTGGTAGGGGATCCCCCTTGCTAAAAGAAAGGTAGATGTCTTTTTCTGGTTCAAAAATTCCGAAACTTTCAGTTAAATTTGATTGTGGATCTGCATCTATTACAAGGCATTTATTACCTTTTTTTGCTAATCCGGCAGAAATGTTTATTGCCGAAGTGGTTTTTCCAACTCCCCCCTTGTGATTAACAATAACAATTTTCTTCATTTCTTTATTTTATTTAAATTAATACAAATATTGTAAATATATTAATTATTATAAATAATTATTTAAAATAAAAAATTATAATTATTTAAAAATAATATTTTAATTGCTATAAATACTATTGACTTTGACCCAATTTGGCCGGAGTTTATTGAGCATTTATTACAGGAGTAAAAAGCTTGTAATAATATTATTTGGACTATTGCAATCTGATTAACCAAAAGTGGTCAGTCCATCCGGTTATTGCAATTGATTATTGAATCATTCAAATCTTTATATTCTGAATACCCCCCAGACATATCTATACATTTAGTAAGACCTGCTCCAATAAGTTCAGCAGTGGCTCTCTTCCCTGCTTCATCATTATCCAGGAAGAGTAAAACTTCAGGATATCCCTTTATCACTGATTTGCTCTTGTTTAGAAATGAAAGAGTATTCAGAATTAAATAATCATGCTTACCGGTAAAAAACAGCCTGCAACTGAACCACGATAGGAAATCTATAAATCCCTCAAATAGGAGAAGTTTATCGGCATTATTCTTAATTAAGGTTAAATCTTTGGGTGTACTGGAACCTTTGAAATATTTGCATCTTAATTCATACCCTTTGGAATCGTTCTGGAATCCTATTGCGTAAAAATTTTTATCATTGAGATTAAACGAAACTTCTTTACAATACTCTTTTGCCAATTGAAGTTTTAGTTTTCGTGATTTTAAATAGTTAATGAGCTGAATATTTGATATTTCTTTGACATTTGTGATTAACATCTTTGAATCTTTACTATTTAAAACTTTTTGATGACTTGAATAATGATTATCAGATAGAATCTTTAACGCATTCGAACTATCAACCTTAAAAAGCATACTTGTAAGTTTGATGATATCCCCGCCATCTCCGATTCCAAAGTCAAACCAAAGATTTTTAAAAGAGTTTACTTTAAAAGAAGGGTTCTTTTCATTCCTGAGAGGAGATTTATACCAGTAATTAACTCCCTGGTTATAATCAGGATTAATCCCATTTCTAGCCAGGAAACTAATTATGTCAATTCTTTTGGCTTCGTTACAGTTCATATTCAAAACAGTAAATAATTTACAGCTCCTCTGACCAAATTGACAATTGGTTTGTATTTGAATCAGTAATCTTTTTTTTCTTCTTGATATATGAATCCGCAAACGTTATCCTATCGCCATTGAATACAACTAGTGGATTCATATAGTATTTATAAGGATTTGTTGACCTGGCAATAATTCCCTGTTCTACCAGACAAGACAAACCGGCACGGATTATATTATTGGCAGAATAACCGGTAAAGTCCTTTGCTTCACCAAAGTCTATATATAATATGTCCTTGTTAGGTATTACACATTTTGTAAGGATATAGCCGAACACCTTCATTGCAGCCTTATTTAAATCATAGAAGGCAGCAAACCGACTTAAGTAGACCTTTACAAATTGGCTTTCGTCCACTTCTATTGTTCGCAAAAAGGCACTATGGGCTACAATCTCTCCATTATCGTTGATTACCTGGTTTAATACTGATTTATTCCCTCTGACAAATACCTTTTTTTTAATTGAATGCCTGCTTATCTCTTGCAAAGCATTCTCCATGAATGGGTTTTCGTCATACTCCGGGAATTTATTTAAAGGGATGTATTTCATACAAGTAACTTTTAAACGGTAAAATGATATTTTTCACGCAACTTCTGCATACCTGAAAAGTATCCATTATGGGTTAAATAAATACCTTATTAGTATCTAGTGCATACTTTAAAAGTATCACATAGATACTTTTGCTATACTGATTATAAGCAAGTTGCATTATCTCTTCTTATGTTCTTTAATACCACTTTTAAGAAGATCTATTATTTCACTTCGAAAAAAGAAAAGGCTTTCATTTATGTGATGGCCTTTAATTATATCGGCCTCCATCCAGTTGTAGATAGTTTGTTTGGATTTTTTAAGGAGTTTACAAACATCCTCTATAACCAGGATATCCTCTCCATTTTCTTTACATGGGTTTTCTTTATCTAGTTCTTCCCTTATGACTTGCTTGGTTATTTCACGATGCTTATCCCAAAAGTCATTCGGATTAACAATAATGATATTTTCCATGTTGTACTGTTTTTAATGACCAGTACAAAAAAATGACAATATCTTATCTATTTAAGTCAAATTCAGGTCTGAAAAGACTTTGTTTTTAGGTAGTTTTATCCAATGTATTAAACAAATTTTCAGTATTTTTAGTAGCAACCTGAAGTATTGTAATTGTATTACTTAAAGACTCTTTTATTGTCTCAAGTTTTTTTAACTCACTTTCCTTTAACTCTTCTTTGTTTTTTATTTTGTTTAAAACATTCAATGATGTTTTTACATTCGGGAAATCGGAATCACTTATCCTGAGAATACTCGAAAGCAGCAAGGCTCGTTCCTCATTCTGAATTGGAATCTTGGTGGTTTCAATAATTTGATCAATTGCAATCAGCCGTTCAACCGGATTTGATTCATAATTTGTATTCTTATTTTTGTTACCGTCAAATGTTGGTTTCATTAATTCAACGTACTTTTTCAAGTAGGCTATTGGTTCCAGATGATAAATCTTATCAATGTCAATGATCATTTCCTTAACCTCAAGGTAATCAAAATCATAGTATTTTATTTTTTCTCGTACTAGTAAGATTCTGTCTCCTAAGCTCGTAATATCGACTAAGTCCGGTGTTTTAATAAGTTTAGTTACAACTATATAAAAGAAGAATAAGATCATAAAAGGGAATAATATGAAGAAAGCCAATGGGAGAGAAGGTAAGGCAATTGTTATTGCTATATATACCAGGCAGAATAAGAAATATGTTAGGGTAAAGCCCAACTTCCTATAATAATATTTGTCTTCAATTTTTTTGTACGTATTCTTAATCAGAGAGTACGTAGGATGATTACTGTTGCCAGTTTGATTAGAATCATAATCCTTTTCGAGGTTTGAGATATACTCTTCAAGTAGCTCTTTAAATTGCGTTTTACTCATATTGACTTTCATTATTAAAAATAAGTCAATTTAGAGTTTTTCCAAAATAATTATTAGCACCTAATCAGCACCTACTAAATGAGGAAAGCCCCGATAAATCGAGGCTTTCTGTACCCGGAGCGGGACTTGAACCCGCACAGCCGTAATGGCCACAGGATTTTAAGTCCTGCGTGTCTACCATTCCACCATCCGGGCGGAATATTGGGAGAATTTTAGTGGGGTAAATGTATAACAAATAATCCTCAATTGAAACATGTAATTCCAGATTAAAGACAGAATTTTCCCGTATGATAATAGCATTACAGATTGAAAAAATAGGAGATCTTTAAGATTATAGTACGGTTGTTAAACTGGAAATTTCTTGAGACAGTGGGATTCATTTCATCAGAACGGCCTTCATTATATGCCAGATACAGGAAGCTGCCGGGCTTATATTCCCAGCTGAAAAGACAACTTAACAAGTAATCATTGTAAACTTCTTTCTGCTCATAATAAGTTGTGCCGAATATCCCCTGTAAGTGCAGGCGGATAAACAGATCTTTGGTGAACATCCAGGTTGAATTCGATGATAATTTAAAATACTGGCCATCCATTCTGTTTTGGGGATTATAAGTCTGTATAAAATCACCTTTTAAGCCGGTTATCATGTTGTAACGTACCTGACCGTCACCATTGACCGTTATACCCATTTGTTTGCCTACATACTTCTGATCGAAATTATAAAATGTCCCTCTGTTAAATGAGAATACACCAGCAACACGTTTCCCCATTTTAAGTGGCCGTGTGGCATAGCTTGCTTTAAAATAGTTACCGGTATAATTTCCTGTAAGTTCTGTTGCCGAAAAACGTTTATACTCTGTTTCTACTGACATTTCATTGATAAGATTCACAGTAAGGATTCCACCAATGCTGTAGTTATTTGAATTTCTCGCTCCTCCCACTATATACCGGTCCAGACTATCATTCAATTGTACCGAACCGAACAACTGGTCGGGAGTTAAAGCCGGATTCCTTTCAAGCCAGGTATCAATATAACGTGACGAAAAAATGTCTGTGGACTGTTCAAGCTCCAGATTTGCGATTATCCGTCTGATATTATATTTATTGATCCTTGGACTGATCCTGAACACGCCGGTCGATTTGTTCCAACCACGATCAGCTTCTTTCTGAATATAGCCGATACGGTTAATCTCAAAAGCAGGTTCAACACGGTTGAAACTGATCTGGGCTCCCATCAGGTCGCCTGTCCGGACATAAGACATGTTGTATGCCATATTCTTATCATAGCCCAGCTCATTCTGTCCTGAGGCCACCTGGAAATCAAGAATATTGTAACGGTTGAAAACAAAACTGCCATCAGCACCGATAACCCTGTTGAAATTTCCGGAACCTTCTTTTGTTGCCGCTAATATGCCTAAACTGCTGGAACCGAGAATATCTTTTTTAATGCGGAAGGCTCCGAAGGCAGCATGTTCGGGATTCTGCATCAAACTTGAAAAAGGAGATTCCCCGGTAATGTTTCCAAGAATTCCAAATTCAATTCCGTGCTGCAATTTTCCTGTTATTTTACCACCTCCAAGAATATCTCCCTTAGCACCAATGCGACGGCTGTAAAAAAGTTCCAAAGGGGTATTGAAAATACTCGTCCGTTCGGTAAAAAAGGGACGAAGTTCTTTGAACCGTGTCGGAAAACGGGTGAGGTTTATCTCAAAAACATCAGCATCAACCTGTGCAAAATCGGGATTGACAGTAAAGTCACAAGTCAGGTTGGGAGAAGGACTATACCGTACATCTCCTCCTATATTATATGTTACCGATGGATCCATACCGACAGTTTCTGTTTTGCCGGCTACTCCATACGGTCTCAACTCAAATGTTCTACCGGATTTTATATTATTGATGTTTTCAATATTACCAAGTTGGGACATGCGTGTAGCATTATCCCATTCGGGCAGGTGAGGCTTCCATTGACCCCTTGATGCATCTCTTGACACATTTCTCATAATGTTAAATCCCCAGATTTGCTTTTCTTTTTTGGAAAACCTGAAATTGAAAAAGGGGATCTTAACTTCTGCATACCAGCCGGCAGTATCAACAGATCCTGAAGAATACCATATTCCGTTCCAGTTCTGATCACGTTTCACATCATCATACCGGAGTTCATCAACCTGCACACCTGTTGGAGATACTGTAAATTTATATCCCGTACGGTGATCATGGTAACTATCAATAAAAAGATCGACATTATCGGGAGCACTTGTTCCTCTCGGAGCAAGCTGACGAATGATCTTATCCGGCTCAGGATCCCGGCACCATACACCTATATATAGATTTTCATCGTCATACAGAATAGCGAACTCAGTTTGAACACTCATTGGAACCAGGGGGAAAGGTTCTTTTTCCAGAAGTCCTCCGCGGTGTTGAGCATTTTGCCAGGCGGCTTCGTCCAGATGTCCGTCAATTATGATCTCATCGGATTGGGATAAACGATATGCAGTAATAAAATAATTTTCCCTGGCAGTGTCGTTTACAAGGGCCCTGACGGAATCAAAGTATGCAGCGGGGATCTTATCATATTCTACTGTCCTTTGACCCGAAATATCCTGACATGCAAGAAATAAGAATAAATATACCGGAATTATACGTTTCTGATTCTTCAGTTTAAAAATAATTTTCATAGAGCATCAGGTCCTTTTAACATCCTTTCTCAATTATTACCTACACCTGCATATTGATTTTCAAATTCATGGCATCACATTCCTTTTTACCGGATTTGTTTACGCCAGCGAATTTTTCAGAAGGGAAGAAATCAGGATTGACTTTTTTGTACCGTCTGTCGATCAATTCCACTACTTCTTCGCATACCTTTTGCGGAGTCCGTCCTTCTCTGGTCCTCAAAACTGTATAAGTCGGTATATTCTAAAGATCGGTAAGCAGGAAGTTTCTCCACCTGACCTTGATCCCGCCACCACTATGTATCTGAAGCATTATACGGCCTTTGCCCTGGCCGATTTTTGCATCTGTAAGATCGGTCATTTGTTCTCCGTTAAGCCAGGTTGTTGCTTTATCTCCGACAACCCTAATCTTCATACTGTTCCAGTCGCTCTTTTTCAATATTTTCTCTTTCTCATCAGGGATCTGTGCAAGCCAGCCCCTGCCGTCAGATTCATATATACCTCCTGTGTCTTTTCCCGGAGGTGCAACCTCAACCTGCCATCCTGATATATCAACGCCCTTAGTTATGTATGAGCGGAAGAATACTCCACTGTTGCCGTTTGATATCAGCTTGAAATCAAGCGTTAATTCAAAGTCATCATAATACTTCCTTGTACCCAGGTATCCATATTCTTTATCCGGGCCGCTTTCGCATACAAGCTCACCATTCTCAACATACCACAATTCGGTTCCGTAAACATCCCAGCCTTTAAGATCTTTACCATTAAACAGTGTTTCTTGTTTTGTTTTGCGTGGCAGCTCCTTCAGTTTCATATTTTTGAACCAGACCCTTGATCCATGATCCTGCAGAGCAAACCGGCCACTGCGCGCAAGCCCGTATTCAGGCGCAAAGTCCCACTTACCACTTTGTTTGCGTTTGAACCAGTCATCAGTCCAGGCTTCAAACTCAACAATTTTCTGTCCGTTAAGCCAATATTCAACGTAGCCGTTATCAAAAACTATTTTTGAGGTATTCCATTGTCCGGCTCTTTTAACCTGTTTTTTAGTGGTATCGGGAGGATACATGGCGTAATCTGCTCCGGCTTTCTGCCAGTTCTGAATAGGTTCGGGAAAGCCGATATCATCGATAAGCTGGTATTCGGGACCAGTTACATATGGTACTTTATATTCCGGCCGTTCGACAACATGGTAAAGGAATCCGCTGTTCCCCTCATTAGCTATTTTCCAGTCGAAGGTCACGATGAAATTTTCATACTCCTTTTGGGTCACGATGTAACCTGTGCTGTCACTACCTTCTCCAAGCGAAGTCAGCGTTCCGTTTTCCGCTTTCCAGGGAGCCGTAATACCTTCTTTCTTGAAATCGCGCCATCCGTTAAGGCTCTCGCCGTCGAAGAGTAGTATCCATCCTTCTTTGGATTCCTGATCAGTAAGCTTGTTTTCGGTTGATTTACAACCTATATAAAATAATCCCTGAAGAAGGATTATAAGCCATAAGAAGATATTCTTTTGCATCTGGTTTAATATTTGTTGGATATAATTTTGGATAAATTTACCTGTATACATTATAAGATGCAAAAAAAAATGGAGAAATTTTTAACTCAATTATTTTGACTACCGGCTTCTCCTCCGGCTCCTTACCTTAAGTCTGAGCTACCATTTATACACATTTTTCTGTAATCATATAGAGATTACTTGTAATGGACGCCAGAGGCGTCAAATTCCAATAGCCCCGGTAACGTTAGGGGTCAGGGCATTTCAGTACTTTTCAACCCCGGAGGGTGTTGAATAAGTTTAAGGCTGGTGCTACCGTGGGATGCAAATGTGTAATGATATGAATATGATTGCTTGCTCCCCCAACACTGTATGAATGACAGGATTTGTTTTTCAGAATGCCCGCTATATATGAGAAAAGAGCATTCTCGTTTTCTGTTGAGAGAAAGGGAGTATAGTCATAGCTTCCGAAGACTATTTAATATAGGATCTGAGTATAGTTTTTTTTTTTTTTTTTTTTTTTTTTTTTTTTTTTTTTTTTTTTTTTTTGTTGACATATTTTTTTATTTTAGCAGCGAATATAAATTTACTAATTGTATTGAAATCATACAATTAAATATAATACAAATTTTTCCAATCAGGTGCCGTTTAAGAATATAGGGCTACTGGTTTTCAACACCTCCGGTGTTGCAGGAATCAACAGTACATCTACCACAGATGTGACTGTGGCTAATGAAATTTGACGCCTCTGGCGTCGTTTACCGCACGACTCCCTATTCAGGCAAAAAGATGTGTATAAAGGGTAGTAAGTCTGAGAGCAGTAGAGAAATAAACAATAAGATGGGAGAGAAGATATTCAATCTTTCATTTACTTTAAATTAAAGATCATTTTTAACAAGTATCGGTTTCCCTAATCCAGCTTTCTCAAGTTCCTTAAGCTGAGTTTTGGCATCACCGACAACTACATAATACATTCTTGAAGGATCGATGTATTTTTTTGCGAACTCAAGCTGTTTTGCAGGTGTAAGTCCTTTGGCATAAGACTCTTCCTGGATTATATAATCAGCAGGCAGGTTATATTCAGTCATTGTATTTAACATTCCAAGCAGGCTGCCAAGTGTCTCAGACCTGAGTGCATTGCCTTTAATAAGTGCATCTTTGGTAAAATCAATAAACTCCTGCGGCATCTTCCCGCGATACTTTTCCATCTCGGTCTTAAAGATTGTGACAGACTCAAGAGTTGAGTTTGTACGGACTCTTGATGAGGCAGAAAAATTGCCATAATATGTAAACGAAATAGCTCAAATAAAAAAGCCGTCTCATTTGTGTTATGAGACGGCCTTCTTAATTTGAGCGGGAGACGGGACTCGAATGCTGACGCTCCGGTCAGCATCCTGACATCCCGACAAATCTGTCGGGATCGTCAGGACCCGCGACGCCATCAGAATATTTTTGGATAAAGGCTATCAGTCGTTTCCTGGAGAGGTTTTTCAATTTTCGTTCAAGTATGACAGCCTCAGATCTTAATTGTACACTTGCAGACCACACTAACTTCCAGGGAGTTCCGTTCCTGGTAGCTTTCTCCTGTTTTAGATTATGGCGGTTAATTCTGTCGCGAAGATCATTGGTCTGACCTTTATAGAAGGTATCAAGAGTTTCTGAATATAATATGTAAACGAAATAGCACATATAAAAAAAGGAAGCATCACCTTCCTCCTTTATTTGAGCGGGAGACGGGACTCGAACCCGCGACCCCGACCTTGGCAAGGTCGTGCTCTACCAACTGAGCTACTCCCGCGAAATCACGGGCAAAAATAAGAATTTTTTTTCAACTGCAAAAAAGAGAAGGTAAATTAAACCTGAATTGCAATAAATAGAGAAGACGTCACTCCCTTATCGGTCCCCACTCAATAAGAATATTATTCTCAATGTAGAGCCAGGTATTATTGTAGAACCACTCTTCCTTAATGATATTCCCACTTATTGTCCTGTTTATTTTTGAGGGAGACCCCCAGCTGTCTCTTACCATTTCAGAATCCATCCCTTTCCAGATCTTGCCTGCAATAAGTCTTGCGGCCATGTTTGAGCCGTATTTGTTTTCAAGATATGAAAACCTGCTTATCTCCTGCTGATTCTGCTGATCTTGTTGTTGTTGTTGTTGTTGCTGTTGTTGCTGTTGTTGATGTTGTTGATGTTGTTGCTGTTCCTCCTGAATGCGTCTGTCAGCCTGATTAACAATTGGAGATTTTACCGGAGTTCTTTTGATAGCAGCATGACGTTTAAATATATAGCCTTCATTATCTTCAAAAACCACATTGAGATAAGTACTGTCTGACCCAAGTACTTCGACAATCGATCCTGAAGGAATAATCATGATTACAGAAGTAAGGTCATTTTTTGTAGCAAACAGGCGGGTTGCTGATTTCAATGTGGCTGTAATATTTGCCTCCTGAGGTTCCTGCTGGTTTTGTCCAAGACTCTGAAGGAGATCAGCTTTACTGGCCTGAACCTTAACAGAAACCAGACAAAGAAAGAAGAAGGAAGAAATTATAATCTTTTTCATGTCAATGATTTTTATACATTACTCAAAAACTGTACCACACTAAAAATCGATTAAGCCAGCAACGACATTCTCAGCAAAATAAAATTTCTTTTTATTTTTAACGCGTTCATTTATATCCTTATTTCTTTCGTATCAACATTAACCCATCTCTTAACGGAAGTATTACATTTTCAATGTTTTTTTCGTTCTTAATCATTTCATTGAAATCAATGACCCCATTTGTCTGGGCGTCTTTAACCTCTTTCCCAAGAACTTTTCCTCCCCATAAGACATTATCAGCCAGAATGAATCCTCCTTTATTTACTTTATTGATACTAAGCCTGTAATATTCAATATATTCCCTTTTATCTCCATCAATAAAAACCAGATCGAACATCTGATTAAGGCCGGGAATGATATCCTGGGCTCTGCCGTTAAGTTGAATGATTTTGTTCTCCAGACCTGCCTTAACAAAATAGGAATGGCTGAAACTGGTCAGTTCATCATTGATCTCTGTGGTTATTAGTTTACCTCCGGGCCTGAGTCCCCTTGGCAAGGCATATAGCTGAATACCCCGTAAATGTACCTATTTCCAGGATGCTTAGCGGGTTTATCATCAGTGAGATGAACTCCAGTAATTTTCCCTGCAAGTGGCCGGACACCATATTTGGGTTTACAAACCTGATATGAGTCTGTCTGAAGAGATCTTCAAGAACCGGATCTTCAGGGGTTGTGTGATCCATTAGATATTGTTCCAGCTTTTGATCCATTCTCATTTGTATATCAGGGTTGACAGTTTTGATGGTTCAAATATGTCATTTGCCGTATCGAGCAGTTCAGAAGCTGTAACATTATCTATCTTCCTGCAGATATCTTCAATACTGTCAATCTTGTTAAAAATAAGAAGACTTTTGCCCAGGCTTAACATAAGACTTTCATGATTTTCATACCCCCTGGCGAGATAGCCTTTAATCTGGTTTTTTGCTTTACTTAACTGAATAGTGCCCAGACGGGTAGTGCGAAGCTTTCTCAGTTCAGCCATAGCTATTGAAATACTTTTATTAAGGTACTGACTATCAGTTCCAAAGTATATTGAAAATATCCCTGTATCGTAATACGGACTATAGCTTGATTCAACATTATATGCAAGGCCGTTCTTTTCACGAAGAGAGAGGTTTAATCTGGAGTTAAGTCCTTGTCCGCCGAGCAGGTTATTAAGGAGGAACATCCCCATTCTTCGATCATCCTTCAGATCATAGGCTATATTACCAATGATGCAGTGATTCTGATATGTATCCATCTTTTTTGTTACCGAATCGGGTTTATATAACCACATCTTATTTGATCGTTCCTCTCTTATATCAGTAACAATATTTTCAAAATGTGCTTTGAATAGTTTAAGGATTTTGTCATCCGTGATATTACCTACAGAGCAGAATACCATCTGGCTGGTCTTGTAATTTTTTGAAATATATCCGGAAATTGTTTTCTGTGTGAATGATCTGACTGATTCAGGGGTGCCTAAAATATTACGGCCTATTGGCTGGTTTGCAAAGATCAGCTCTTCAAAATCATCAAAAATGAGTTCTGCCGGACTATCCAGATAGGAGTTAATCTCTTCAATAACCACATCTTTTTCCTTTTCAATCTCTTTTTCAGGGAATACTGAATGAAAGGTAATATCGCTTATCAGTTCGACGGCTCTCCGATAATCCTCTTTAAGGAATGATGCATGCACCGCCGTTTCTTCTTTTGTCGTATATGCATTTAATTCACCGCCTACGTCCTCCAGCCGGCTCAGTATATGATAGGCTTTTCTTTTTATTGTTCCTTTGAACAGCATATGCTCAATGAAGTGTGCTATTCCATGTTCGGGGATAGTTTCGTCGCGTGACCCGGTATTTATGATAAGTCCGCAATGGGCAACCAACCCGGGTATCCTGTGATGTACTAGCCTTATGCCATTATCCAGGGTGTGAAGGAGTAGATCCATCTTTTGTTATTAATGAAGATGCAAATGTACCACATCGGTAAAATGATTCCAAATAGAAAAATTTTTACCAAAGTTTTTGGTTACTCGGAATTGCGGTATATATTTGCAGTCCGAAAAGGAGGTGCCATAGCTCAGTCGGTAGAGCAATGGACTGAAAATCCATGTGTCCCCGGTTCGATTCCTGGTGGCACCACATCCTCAAATCGCAAAACCTGTAAGATCAACGTCTTACGGGTTTTTGTTTTTAAGGATGATAGAATCAGTAACTGAACCCATCCCAAAAACCATTTGACTATGCTGGCTGTCTGGTATCCCCACTCTTTCAACATCGATGCCATTGTCTTCCACGAGGTCGGAATAAGAGCCGTTGGGAATCCTTCCGGAACACCCTTTATCAATGTTTCAACCATGACAATTTGAGAGATAGTTTATTTTCTGATCTAATTCAATCTTTGAAGAATTTGAAACAGTTCGAATTTATTACTAAATAGTTATATCTAACTGTAATTCATTTGAATCGATTAATAGTTTGTAACGGATAAATATATCTTTGAAATATGCTTGTATTATATAATTTTACGAAGTTATTAAATTTGTATAATTCAATTATCACGAAATTAATCGTATATGGGCCATCTTGTCGGAAAAGAAATTTATCGGAAACTTGGTGATAAGATTGACAACCTTCCATTCAGAGTAAACAAAAATGCTGCATTATTTAACATCCTTAAAGCGCTTTATACATCTGATGAAGCAGTTGTAGTAGTAAATATGCCCTATGGTTTCTCGTCTGCTTCTCAATTAACAAAAGCTACCGGGTTTGAAGAGAACAAAATGATAAACCTTCTTGAAAGTCTTTCTTCCAAAGGATTGGTTGTTGACATCTGGATCAGGAACAGGTATTATTATATGCCATCCCCTTTGGTTGTAGGTATTTTTGAGTTCACCATGATGAGGACCGGAGATGATCTCCTTTCTAAAAAATATGCAGAGCTTTTTTATGAATACCTTAATGATAAAAATTCCTATGCTGTCAACCTGGGTGATGGACAACAAATTTCCCCAATCAGAGCTCTGCCTCATGAAGGGACCATCCTAAGCTCGCAGTACACTGAGGTGCTGGATTATGAGAAAGCAACAGCAATAGTTGAATCACATAAAAAATTTGCAATAGGATTATGTTCCTGTCGTCATGAGAAACTCCATATTGGAGAAAAAAAATGTGAAGCTCCGCTGGAGACCTGTGCCACTTTCGGTAACTCTGTGGATTTTATGGTCAGGCATAGTTTTGCAAAAGCTGTCACAAGATCAGAGATGCTCGAGAACCTTGCAAGGTCAAAAGAAATGGGACTTGTATTCAGTTGTGATAATGTAAAAAACAATGTTTCTTTTCTATGTCAATGCTGCAGTGACTGCTGTAATCTCCTACTGGGAATAAGTAAATTCGGCTATCCCAATGCGATTGTAACCTCCGGTTTTATTGCGGAGATTAACCTTATTACCTGCGATGGTTGTGGAAAATGTTCTAAAGCATGCCCGATAGGAGCAATTGAAATGACAACTGATAATAGTCATGTTGCGAAAAACAAAAAAAATCCACAAATCAATAATTCAATTTGTATCGGTTGCGGAGTATGTTCTTTAAAATGTACCAAAACAATGTCATTGAAATTAATAAAACGGAAAAAAAGAGTGATTCATCCTGATACAACTTTTGAAAGAGTAATTTTGCAATGTCTTGAGAGAGGAACATTGCAGCATCAATTGTTTGGTAATCCGGAAAATATGACTCAGAAAATTATGAAAGGAATTGTCGGAGGATTTTTGAAGCTGTCGCCGGTGAAAAGAGCCTTGATGAGTGAGAAACTCAGATCTTCTTTTCTTAAAGCAATGAAAAACGAAGCTGCAAAACAAAAGAAAGGATATCTTTTAGATATGTGATATTCTAAACACAAAAGTCTGACAATCTTATCGGACTTAATTGACTACAGTTAAGTTGCTGATCTTTGGAAGAGTTTTCTTGTTGAAAAAGTGGTTATACAAATCTATCTCTTTAATTCAACGATTCAACATTAATAGCCAACAATAAAGAAATTTATATGATCTTAGTAATGTGCTTTTTATAGAACCGACGATATTAGTAGTTAGTTTTTTAACTGTATTATGGATTTTTAAAATTTATGTTTATTTTTCATCAACTCCGGTTTTTGATAATCCCGGGCCTCCACCTGCTGTATACCCTCTGCTTTCTCCGGTTATCCATGGAGACACCCAAAAAGAGTATAATTCTCCTTTTTTCACAAAGAACCTGAAATGCAGGTGTGTATTTTTAAAAAAAGACAGGTTATCATGTTCTTTCCAGCGTATTAAGTATCGTGTGCTGTTTTCCTTCATGGGAATACAATCATCTTTTCCAAAGCCGCTCAGAACTCTGTTATTTTCATCCAATACTTCAACTCTTAATTCACCATTGTCAGGTATATCAGCATTAATAAAAAGATAACTTCCCGAAAAAGTCAGAGTTCGCGTTAAAAGATAACCCTCCTCATCCGAATTCATTGACACAAAACCATCTCTTCTCAGAGTTGCCAATCCTGTAGAAATATAGGTGTCTTTTTTTTCAGTGTTTAGTCTTCTTCCGCTGGAATAGAAATATAAAGAATCATTTTTTATAATTGGCATACCTGCAATTGACTGAACATTAGCCCAATTCCATGCACCCTCTGATTTATTAACACCCATGAAAGGTTTATGAGAAGGACGGAACCAATGAAATCCATCTCTGCTATATCCGATTAATACCTCATTTCTTTTCTGGATACCTTCTTTTTCTGTTACATCATTATCAGGCCCTTGCCAGACAGAAAAGAAACCCAGCATAAGGCTCTCATAAGCAATGGCATCAAAATTATAGATCTGAGGATCAATGTTTGGGAAATCAGGGTTTCGGGGTTCTTTATCGTCAGCCCCAAACCAAAAAGTAATATTTGCATCTTGTGCTTCTTTTTTTAGTCTGTGTGTCAAACTAACGAGCATCTCAGGGCTTATATGTTCAGCATAACTCCTTGATCTGCCTGTCTCCGAATCAGAGCGCATACTTAAAACCCATTTTCGCAAAAAAGGATTATAGAAAAAAGTTGTCCGGTCAAATATATCTCCGGACTGAGCAATTCCTTTACTCCAGTGTATCCCGTCGGCAGAGTATTTAAGAACTGCCTGGAAACGACGATAGAGCCTGTCGTATTCAATATTAAACATTTTATACCTTTTTGCAGGGTCCTGCTCATTTTTGTCAAGCCACGTAGTTGATGCATCCCTGTTACAAGTATCTGTTATATTGGTATGACCATAAACTCCAAGATCAGGTTTTTCCCATAAGATACCATTGGATGATTCAGCATAACATGTATAGTATGAACTACTATTCTGTTTTCCAGCCAGATACCACGCTTTAAATTTATCATCAATTTCGTCAAACCAGATACCATCGCTAAAAGGAGCAGCAAATGGTCCTGAGGAATTGTATTCCCAGTCCCTGTCAGGAGCAAGTACAGGATTTCTGTTACTGAATTCAGGTGTATGTTGTATTGAATTAAGGTTTGTTGATTCAATTAAAAAACTATCAACAAAAAGTTGTCTGCCAACATCGATCGGAATTGTTTTCTGAGGTTTATCCAGATAAGGAACAGATAATGACTTTCTCTCAATTTTTCCTTCATAATCAGGGGGCCAGTCCTTTGATACTTCCAAACCATTTACTAAAGTATTTATTCCTTCAGGCATTTGAGCATTCACATCTAAATTCAAGTTAAATGCTAATAAAAAAAGGATCAAAATAAAGGTATTTTTCATAACAGGTCTGTTTTATACTTTTTTTATTTTATGCCGCATCAATGAGCCTGTCAGTCTCTTCCCAGGCGTCTATATAAAAATGAGGTTCTGTCGCATCTGTTTAATAATTTACTAAAATATTAAATTAAATCCGTTCTAAGCAGCTAAGGAAGAAAATGATTTGAACATACTTTATAATCCTCAGGCATGTTTGCTTATGAAATATTAATTTAAATGAGTATCTGGAATGATTAATAATTCCTGACTTCTGACGATTAGTGTGGTCATTGTAGAAGTGTTGCATTGAGGAAAACAGGAAAAGCGGTTCTGATGTGCAGCAGAATAAGGCATCCGTTTATGAACGATCAAACAGGTAGTACCCTGTTACTTTATTTTTTAATTGTGAGGAGACAAGCCACGAAGTGGCTAAATATGAATAACCCCCGGCGCAGCCCTGCAAGCCGGGGGTAAGATAACACTCTGTTTTATAGCCCTGAAAGGGCGTAATGTAATTGGATCTCAACTTACTTATTGAATATATGAAGAATCAAGTTGAACATCGATTACTTATATCCCGCTCCTTCAGAGCTCATGTTATGTGTAGCACCACCCCCCCGGCTTGCGAGGCTGAATACACAGCCTCTTGCGCCGGGGGTTATTCATATCTGGCTCTTTCAGAGCCAATACCCCTGTCACATAAAACACTGTCATTCCTGGCGTTAGCGCAGAATCTCATAATCAATTGTATTGGGATTATTATTGATAACCTATACTCAATTTAATCAAAATAATTTTCACTTTATAGAATTAAAATCTGATTCTTATTGATTGGTTTTAAGTTTTTCTGTGAGGCGGAGCACATGACTAAATTTCAGATTCCGATACTTCACTGGATTCCTGATGTCTTACCTCCCTGAATACCGGATAAGCTTTTTGGATGCTGCTGGCTGTTGTTACCATTATCGCAGGTAACCCATAGAAAGCTTTTGAAGGATCATATTTATACGGATTTGAAGCCCGGAAGAACTTAAGATCATTAGGGAACAGGGCTTTTATCTTATCCATCTTAAGATAGCTGTTAACCATTGAGGTGTCTTTTTCATTTGCAAGTCCAATCATGCATGATGGTAAAGGTTCCCAGGTGGTTGTAAGTCTCGGACCAAGAATGCTGAGCAGTGGATTCTGATCTGAAAATTGTTTCCGCGAATCAATTTCTCTTAGGCTTAAGTCTTCTGATCAAAATTTCCCGGCTCCTGCTATAAATTTGCCTTTATCTCGTTTCCTTAAAAGTATTGCTCATTAAAATAATCTTTTAAATTTACAGATATGATTTTTCATCTGATAGTATACTTTTAATACATTGAAGGCATAACAATGGAAATTGAAAAAATAAATCAGCTAATTGAAAAGCTGGAGACTCTTTTGAAAAGACAGGAAACCTTTTCCAGGGAAGTAAATGAAGTGCGGGAAGAGATATATAAACTGAATGTTCAAAAGGCGAACCTGGATAGGGAGAAAGCGGAAATAAAAGAGATGAAGCCTGATAATGATCTCTCAACCAATGCTCAGGAGAAAGTAAGAGCTTCACCTATTCTGACAACTCAGCAACAGGTTGTCAGAGTGCCTCAAAAGAAGATTGTCACAGAAACAAATCAACCGGTTCATCTAAATGGAAACATTGAAAAATTTATTGGTGAAAACCTGATAAACAAAATAGGAATAGTTATTATAGTAATTGGTGTGGCTGTAGGAGCGAAATATGCCATTGACCATCAGCTTATAAATCCCCTGACAAGAATAATTATTGGCTACCTGGTTGGGACAGGATTACTCTTTTTTGCGATCAAACTGAAGAAAGATTACAGGAATTTCAGCGCTGTACTGTTAAGCGGTTCAATGGCAATCATGTATTTTATTACGTATGCAGCGTTCAGCTTTTACAGCCTGTTTCCTCAGATTGTCGCATTTGTACTACTGGTAATCATTACTGTTTTTACTGTTTTAGCAGCCATAAATTATAACCGGCAGGTCATTGCTCATATAGGACTTGTAGGAGCATATGCAATACCCTTCCTCCTGAATGACGGTCCTGAAAATATAAAGGTGCTTTTCAGCTACACAGCCATTATTAATATTGGAATTCTTTCCATCTCTTTCAAAAAATACTGGAAGCCACTTTATTATGCCTCATTTCTGATTACATGGCTTATTTATGGGATGTGGTTCATGCAAAAATATAAAACTGATGAGAACTTTGGATTGGCATCGGCATTCCTGATAATATTTTTTGTAACATTCTATCTGATGTTTCTTTCATATAAACTGCTCCAAAAGGAAAGGTTTGATATGCCCGATATAGTGTTATTGTTGGCAAATTCTTTTTTATTCTATGGGATTGGTTATAATATTCTTTCAAAAAACGATAGCGGGGAACATCTTTTAGGCCTGTTTACTTTTGGCAACGCAATTGTACATTCGGTAGTAAGTTTTATCATATATAAGAAAAAACTGTCCGACAGGAACTTGTTTTATTTAGTTTCAGGACTTGTACTGGTTTTTATAACTATTGCTATACCTGTACAGTTAAACGGAAACTGGGTAACCCTCCTTTGGGCAGGTGAAGCCGCGCTGCTATTCTGGATAGGAAGGACTCAAAAAGTGCAGTTTTATGAAACTCTTTCATATGCGATGATGTTTTTTGCTTTTTTCAGCCTTCTTCAGGACTGGGCGGAGGCCAGGTCTATGCTTGCACTTAACCATCCTGAAACAAAAATTACACCTGTATTAAATATAGGATTCTTTTCCTCATTATTATTTGCTGCCTCCTTTGGGTTTATAAATATTCTTAATCATAAACCGGAATATCCGTCTCCTTTTATCTCCAGACCTGAATTAAAAGTTTTGGTTTCCTGTTTTATTTCAGGTGTCCTGCTTTTGACTCTTTACTATTTGTTTGAAAATGAGTTAGCTGCTTATTGGGATCAACTTTACAGAGGCTCTTTTATTGAGATAAAGACTGCCGGAGAGTCGCCTTCAAAATTTTGGGATAAAGATCTGTTACGTTATAAAAACATCTGGATCATTAATTATTCTATTATGTTCTTCTCTGTTCTTTCAATTATTAATAATAAAAAACTTTTAAGCCGGAACTGGGGTTACATTAATCTTCTGATAAATGCAATTTTAATGATTGTATTTCTCTTGTACGGATTATATATCTTAAGTGATCTCAGGGAAAGTTACCTTAATGATAACCTTTCTGAATATTATCACAGGGGAATTTTTAATATTGGTATAAGATATGTGTCGTTTATTTTTGCCGGAATAATGCTGGTTTCCACCAAGATGTATCTCGGTAAGGAGTTTTTAAAACCCTTGTTCTTTGATCTGAAAATGGCTTTTGATATACTTCTTTACACATCTCTGATCTGGATTATAAGCAGTGAACTTATCTCATGGATGGATATTCTGGATTTCTCACAGACTTATAAACTTGGACTGAGCATTTTGTGGGGTATTTATGCTCTGCTTTTAATTGGTCTTGGAATCTGGAAAAAGAAGAAACATCTCCGGATCGGAGCATTTGTCCTTTTTGGAATAACCCTGATAAAGCTTTTCTTTTATGATATCTCTCATCTTGACACCATTCCTAAAACCATTATCTTTATTTCACTGGGTATTTTACTTTTAATAATATCATTCCTTTATATCAAGTATAAGAATATTATTTCAGAGGAAACTGATAATTGAAATCAAATCTGATAGAAGAATATATTAATCACCATCTTCAATATCGATAAGACAGGCCGATAAAACAGATCTTTGATGAAGTGCTTTTAAGTCCGTAATAAGCTCCCGTATCAATTTTCAGGGTTTTCGTCAATTTAAAAATCAGTCCAGTATTTATAAAATATTCATAGTTCTTTAATTCATTTTCATGGCTAATTAAGGTTTCAGCAAACATATCAAAATTTGTAAATATTGGGTGAGATATAGTGCTGGAAACCAAAAAGTTAATGTGATATCCATTAGTAAGTTGATTATCCTGTAAGTCAAGTTCAATCTGAGTACCAAAACCCCAATCGTTAGGCAGACTTAAGGCAAAGGGAAGAATCAATCCTCCGCTGACTTTTGACCCGGATCCTTTAGGGATGTTAATAAAAGGAAGAATTGCCATAGTTGTATTACCATGGTCATTTCCCCATAAGTTTTGCTTTGCCCTTAGGGTAATATTTCCAATACCGGATTCCTCTTTCGAAGAACCTCCCTGAATAACTTTTTCACTTATGAAAGATTCAAGTACAAATTCCAGATCTAAAGTATTGGTAATGCCTGCTTTAAGGTTAAAAGCATTAAATTGGTTTTGTATAGTCTTAATACCTTCAGCAGATGAACGGGTTGTTTTTATTAAATCTGTTTCAAATTGGATATGCCCCGCATCAACCGTATACGGACTTTCAGTGGCATCAGGGCGATCCGTTTCAAAACTTCTCATGAGGTTTCTGGGAGTTGGGTATAAAAGATGATAAGCACTTTTTGAGGAATCCTGAGGGATTTCAGAATAACCAGATGCAGTTAAACAAAGTAAAACCAAAATGGCAGAGAATTTCATGATGGTTTGTTAATTATTAGTAATGGGATCTTAATTCTATGCCTTACTGAATCAACAGTGGTTCCAAACACAAGATCTTTTATCCCTTTATGGCCATGGGCACCCATTATCAGAATATCTATATTCTGACTTTGAACGATCTTTGTTATCTCTGTGGCAGCATTTCCAAAACCGATCTGAATATCGGATTTATAGCCTAACTTTTTGAGATCAGCCTGATACTTTGTCAGGCTGTTACTGTCTAATTCGGTTTCATAATCCATTGTATTTTTGCCCAGATATCGGGCTGCCGCACTTTCAACAACATGAATAAAAGTGTAAACAGCCGACTTTCCACCCTGATTTATAGCGTTTTTAATTAACCTCATATCATTTCCTGAAAAATCAATGGCAATTCCAACGTGATTGTAACTGATTGAAGCCCCTTCAGCAAAATCTTCAGCCTGGCCATGAGGCAATTGTGAAATTTTTTTAATTGCCTGTTTAATAAACGGTTGTATAAAAACATACAATAATAGAGCCAGACAGCCTATTACAATTGGGATCACAATTGCATAAATAATGATCTTGTTTGTGCCGGCTGATTCTATCCATCCCGATATTTCATCGATAACCAGGTTGATATTTAAATAAACAATAATGGTAGCACTTAACCAGGCCAGAATTTTTACCCATGGTTTTATTGTGAACTCTTTCATGATTTTCTTATCAGAATTAAAATGAATGAGCGGAATAACAGCAAATCCCAGCTGGAGACTTAATACAACCTGGCTTAATATCAGCAGGCTTCCCAGGGCATTTTCCCCGAAATAGATTATAGTGAACAATGCCGGGATAATTGCGAGCAGCCTTGTAATCAATCTTCTTAGCCAGGGCTGAATTCTAAAATTCAAATGTCCTTCCATAACTATTTGTCCTGCTAAAGTACCTGTAATTGTTGAACTTTGTCCTGAAGCAATTAACGCTATTGCGAAAAAAGTCGGAGCAACTTTTCCAAACAGGTTATTCAGCAGATTGGAAGCATCCTGAATTTCGGCAATATGAAAATATCCATTCACATAAAAGGCGGCAGCTGCCAGTACCAGTATTGCAGCGTTAACAAAAAATGCCAGGTTAAGTGCTACTGTAGTATCAATGAAATTCATCCTGATTGCATTTTTCATTCCTGCGGATGTCCGTTCAAACTTTCGGGTCTGTACAAGTGAAGAATGGAGGTAGAGATTATGAGGCATAACTGTAGCACCGATTATGCCAATAGCAATATACAATGCTTTGCTGTTTAGTTTTGATGGAATTAATCCCTTTACCACATCACCATAAACCGGTGAAACAATAAACATTTCCAACAGGAATGATAGCCCTATGATAAAAACCAGCGAAACAATAAACATCTCCATGGTACGTATCCCCTTCTTCAGCAGAAAGAGAAGCAATAAGGTGTCAAACGCTGTAACACTTATGCCCCATACCAAAGGCAAACCGAATAGTAAATTAAGTCCAATGGCCATCCCTACGATTTCTGCCAGATCGCATGCAGCAATAGCTATTTCAGCTAATATGTATAATGGAATATTTGCCCATTTTGGATAGGCATTTTTTGATGCCTGAGCTAAATCCATACCTCTGACTATTCCCAAACGGGCACTAAGCGATTGCAAAAGTACCGCAATAAGGTTAGACATTAGTAATACCCAAATTAATTTATATCCAAATTCGGAACCTCCGGCAATATCTGTTGCCCAATTACCTGGGTCCATGTATCCTACACTGACCAGATAGGCTGGACCAATAAAGGCTAAAATCTTTCTCCAGCCTTTACTGATCTGTCCGAACTGTTGAATGTACTTCGCTTAATGATTCTGATTTCATGGACTTCTTGAAAATTTAGCATATTTTTAAATAAATAATATTTATCTTAGATATATCTAACAAAAATGTTTAATAGTTTGTTTAATATTTGTTTCAAAATATTTTAGATATTATGGCTTCACAAAAGGAAGAAAATTATTTGAAAGCGTTATTACAACTTGCAAATCAGAAGGAAAGAGGTAATAGTATCAGAATTAAGCAGTTTGTTAAAAGTTAGTCTGCCCACTGTTAATAGTATGGTAAAAAAGCTAAAAAAGCAGGGATTGGTTAATTACGAAAGATACAAAACTCTTATCGCTCACTGAAAAAGGAGAAAAAGTAGCCTCATTCGTTCTTCGCAAACACCGTCTCGCGGAGATGTTTCTGGTAGAAAAAATGGGAATCGGTTGGGAAGAAGTGCATGCAATTGCCGAACAACTGGAACATATTGATTCTGCAGTTTTTTTCGAAAGAATGGATGAACTTATGGGTTTCCCAAAAATTGATCCGCACGGCTCACCTATACCTGATAAAAATGGTAAGATTACACAGGAGTCTTATGAGCGCCTGACTAGTTTTAAAATGGGTGATCTGGTGAGGTTGGTCGCACTTTCCAATGATGCATCAGATTTTTTAAAATTCCTGAATAATCGCGAATTGCACCTGGGAGCTGAACTTGAAATCAAGTCCGTTGAGCTATTTGACAACAGCATGATGGTTAGTTATAAAAATCATCCTTCTGAAACATTTTCGCAAATTATTTGCGATCGCCTGCTGGTTGAGCGTCTGAAAAAATAAATGGGCTATTTTTTTAAAAATATTTGCCAATCTCTTTGATAAGTTAAAAAAATGTTTAGTTTTGTAGGACATAAGGGCTATGTACTATATGGTAATAGAATTAAATAATACAATCATTAAATCAATAACACTTGTAGACCAGGTTGAGGAACAAATCCTAAACTACATAATAAGTAATAAACTGACTGCAGGTAGTGAGATTCCATCCGAATTGTTACTCACTGAAAGTTTAAACGTTGGCAGAAATGTTGTCAGAGAAGCTTTAAGTAGGTTAAGGATGCTCGGTATTATTGAAAGCAGGAAACATAAAGGTATGATTTTGAGGGAACCGGATGTAATGAAGTGCTTTTCAAAGGTTATTAATCCTTATATGCTGAGCAGAAAAACGATTCTTGATCTCCTTGTTTTCAGGACCTCATTGGAATCAGGAATATCCGAGCTGATAATTGAGAATATCACAGATGAAGATATTTCAGAATTAGAATCAATAATTGCAAAACATATCTACCAGGAAGATATGAAACTTAAAGTAGAAAATGAAATCGAGTTTCATACAAAACTATATGAAATAACCGGTAATAAAGCAATAATTGATTTTCAACAGATGGTTATACCTCTTTTCAACTTTGTAAATCAAATTTTTGAAGATTTTAAGATATTCAACAGGGAAAATAAGAAAAAGGGACAACTTATTAAACATGAGGACTTGCTTATTTTTTTGAAAAAGAGAGATGTAGAAGGTTACAGGAGAGCAATTACGACTCATTTAAAAGCTTATTCACAATACACTAAACAAGAAAAAGAAAAGATTAATCCTAAAAAATCCATTTAGAATCTTAATAGTAACCTGGGAGTAAAATGCTTACAAAGGAAGAAATGACCGGCCTCTGGGCCGGTTTACCCGTAGCCTGGGACAGCAACCTGATGTTTGACGAAGATGTGTACAGGGCTGATGTTGAACGCATATGCAAGGCAGGTGTATCAGGGGTCTATACTGCTGGCACCACCGGTGAGTTCTACGCGATGGAGCTAGATGAGTGGAAGATTATCACTAAAGCAACAGTTGAGGAGTGCAGAAAGCATCGGACGCCTGTTATGATAGGTGTAACTTCAACCTACACCATGGGTGCAGTAAGGCGTGCAGTTTATGCAGCTAAAGTGGGAGCAGACGCTATACAGGTAGCACTACCATTCTGGATGGAGTTAGACGATTGTCATATTGTTCCTTTTTTTTAAAGAAGTCAGCGACGCTGCTCCTAAATTAGCTCTGACAATATACGAAACCATGCGTTCGAAAAAATCTCTCACAGTCGACCAACATCGTGCTGTAAGTGAATCTACAGGACGCTATCTCGCAGTAAAAGCTAATGCTGATACAATAGGCTGTACCCCCGAAGGATGCAGGCAGCTAAGCGAAATCGTTAACGTATGGGTCGCCGAGAGGGAATGGAGCCGTCTCGGTCCATCTGGTGCCATAGGTTGCGCAAGTGCACTTGTATACATGAACCCGCCGGTTATGCTTCATATGCTAACCTTGTTGCGGCATAAAAAGTGGAACGAATTACGACCATGGACTGATTTGATAAACAGGCTTGTCAACCAGGGGCTGGAACCATTCAGGGATAAAGGTTTCACCGATACTGCTTTTGACCATATGCTGGGCGTTGCAACAGGATTTTTTACAATGAATGTGCGTTCACGTGGAACATACACCAGCGCTACAGATGAAGATGTACACCAGCTTCGTGAGTGGATGAAAATTAATACTCCTAAACTGCTAGATATAAAACATTTTAACCCTTGAACAATACCAATGGCCAGGATAGTAATCAACAAAAATCATTAACTAATATAATGAATGTCTAAATTATTTTATAACACTAATTGTTAAGTAATCAGAAAATTGAACCTAAAGTAATATCAACATAATAATCAGATAATTAACAGAAAATAATTTTCACAATAATTCATAATAATATATATTAACAAATGAATAAAAAACACTTTAATGGCCTGATTGCTGCTCCGTTTACTCCATTTGATCCGGATGGTTCCATTAATCTTAATATTATTCCTGATTATGCTAAACGATTAAAGAAGGATGGCGTTTCGGGAGCATTTGTTTGTGGTTCATCGGGTGAAGGTCTTTTGTTGACTACGGAAGAGCGAAAAACAGTTCTTGAAGCGTGGCTTCCGTTTGCCAGTGAAGATTTTCAATTAATAGCCCATATTGGAAGCACAAGTTATGAAACTTCGAGGGATTTAGCCAGACATGCAGAAAGATCAGGAGTATATGCCATTGGATGTATGGGGCCATGCTATTTTCAACCAAAAACTGCAATAGAACTTACAAAATTTTGTGCAAAAGTTGCCTCTGCTGCTCCCTCTACCCCATTTTATTATTACCATATTCCGAATGGTTCCGGAGTACATGTGAATATGGTTGAATTTTTACAGGAAGCAGGAAAGGTGATTCCAAATCTTGCCGGGGTAAAATATACTTATTCCAACCTTATGGAAATGTTTCAGTGTCTGGAACTTGAAAATGGAAAGTATGACATATTGCATGGTCATGACGAATTATTGATTTGTGGATTATTATTAGGAGCCAAGGCTGCTATTGGTACAACGTTTAATTTTATGGCCCCTCTATTTCTTAAATTAATAGAAGCATTCGAAAATAAAGAAATTGAAAAGGCCAGAGCTATTCAAAAGAAAGCAAATGAGATAATTACAATAATGTTGAAAACAGGTAGCCCTGTTTCGGGAGGTAAAGCCATCATGAAACTTTATGGATTAGATTGTGGCCCTTGCCGTGAACCTCTCGTAAATCTGTCAGAAAAACAATATGAAATACTCAAAACAGATCTCGAAAAAGCTGATTTTTTTGAACTTATTGGTCAATAAATCGCAAATAAATAAATAGAAACCACAAAAAGTTAAAAGGCAGGGCAATTAATATCAAAAATTATATTATCGAATCTTAATAAATGAGCTATGAAAAAACTACAGTTTATGACAAGCTATTTTGTTTTAAGTTTTCTGTCTCTGACTCTTTTTGCGCAACCTTACAACCTGCCTGAGGGAGTAAAAGTTAAAAAGATATGGAGTAATGAAAAATACAATGCGTTTACTTCATTAATAACCTTCAGGGGCACTTTTTATTGCGCATTCAGAGAAGGAGAGAATCATGTTTTCGGGAAAGACGGACTGACACGAATTATTTCATCAAAAGATGGTATTAACTGGGAATCAGTTGCTCTCCTGAAAAAAGATGGTTATGACTTAAGAGATCCAAAATTATCGGTGACCCCAGATGGCAGAATTATGGTGATAATTGGAGGATCAGTATATAATGGTAAAAAACTGGAAAGTCGTTTAACACATGTTTCATTCTCAGACCGAGCAGGAAAGAAATTTTCTGATCCTCAACCAATTAACATTACGCATGATGTCAAGACAAATTTGGACTGGCTATGGAGGGTTTCATGGTACAATAAAACCGGATATGCAGTTGTATATCAACTTGGAGAAGAAAATTGGACGATTTGTCTGCTTAAAACTACTGATGGAATTAATTATGACTTAGTTACCAAACTGGGAGTGGACGGAAAACCAAATGAAACAACTGTAAGAGTTATGCCTGACGGAGAGATGCTGATGATGGTTAGAAGAGAAGGCGGCAACAAGGAAGGAATGTGGGGCAGAAGTAAGCCTCCCTATCAGGAATGGAAATGGAGTAGCATGGACCGGCAATTGGGAGGTCCGGATTTTATAGCGTTGCAGAATAACCTATTTATTTCTGGCACTCGGGTATATGACAAAAAAGAGAGTTATACAGCACTTTTTGCAGGCGACAGATCCGGTAATTTTCGAAAATTATTAATATTACCCTCCGGTGGAGACAATAGTTATCCCGGCTTCGTTATCCGTGATAACAAACTATATATCTCTTACTATTCATCCCATGAAGGCAAAGCCTCAATTTATCTGGCAGAAGTTCCTCTTTCCTATATTAAAGAGATGACACAGACTCCTCCAATGCTGGAATCTGTTAAAATATGGGATAAAGCACCTCATTGCGCTTTTACCGATATTGTCCGTTTCAAAGATAAGTTTTTCTGTACTTTCCGGGAAGCAACGGGTCATGTTCCGGGAAATGGACTGGATGGAAAAATCAGAGTAATTGAATCAGAAAACGGGAAAGATTGGAAATCTTCCGCATTGATTGAAGAAAAAAATATAGATCTGCGCGATTCCAAATTTGCCCTGATGCCTGACGGCAGATTGATGATTACTTGCGGCGGGTCTGACTACGACGGAGATTCACTAATGGAATGGCATACACGGGTAATGTTTTCAAAAAACGGGACTGATTGGACTGCCCCGAGAAGAGTGAGAGGAATCCCCTCAAATAATTGGTTTTTCAGGCTTACCTGGTCAGGCGATACCGGTTATGTTGCCGCCAATGTATGTGGTGCAAATCCGTTGACCGGAACTGTAAATACAAGAGTAAGAAAACTGATTCTGTACAAAACAATCGATGGAATCAATTTTGAACAGGTTAGCGGAGATTTTGCACCATTTCCCCAAGCTTGTGAAGCCACAATAAGATTTAAAGATGATAAATCAATGGTCATCGTTATCCGCAATAATAAGAAAGGAGACGATTTCCGTTCCGGAATGTTTGCCTTTAGTAATCCACCTTATAAAGAGTTTAGATATATCAGAATCGGACATAGCCTGAACGGGCAGAATCTTTTACAATTGGGTCCAAATAAATGGTTAATTGGAACAAGGGAGAGTGATTTTGAACGGCCTGAAGGGCGGGAAGGCTCTGCCACAGTATTACTTTCCATTAATGAAGATGGTATATATAAAAGAATCTATGAGTTGCCTTCAGGAGGCGATACAAGCTATCCGGGCTTTGTTGTATATCAGGATAAACTTTGGATATCATACTATTCCTCACATGAGGGAAGCACCGCTATATATTTAAGTGTCATTCCGTTGACTAAATTGTACTGAATAAATAAAACTAATTAACGAACCCATACTATGCTTATGTAAAAATCTACCTAAAAAATTAAGGAAGTAAGAACTTCCTTAATAAATTAAAGCCAGCACCTTGTGCATAAGGTTCTAACTTAAACTAACTTCTAATTAAACAAAATTATGAAAAAAAAATTACAAATTAATTTTAAGTCGATCTTATCAAAACTTCCACTTTTTATTCATCTTATATTAATAATTTCATTCGCGTTAATATCATTAAACGTAAATGGTGAAAAAAATTCACGGGAAGCTGATCTGACACAAAACAAACTATCTGTTTCTGGCCTGGTAACTGATGGCCAGGGTATAGCACTTCCGGGAGTATCAATCATTGAAAAAGGGACCAATAATGGAACAATCTCTGACAATGAAGGGAAATACAAAATAAATGTTTCAGACAATGCAATTCTGGTTTTCTCCTTTATTGGAATGGAAACTGTTGAAAAAGTTGTAAATAAACAGCCAATAATCAATATTACACTCGGTTCGGGAGTTCAAAAACTCGATGAAGTTGTGATTGTCGGTTATGGGACTTTAAAAAGTAGTCAGATATCAAGTTCCATAACTAGAGTAACATCAAATGAAATTTCAAGCCGACCGGTAGCCCGTATTGACCAGGCAATTGAAGGCAAAATAGCTGGTGTTCAGGTGCAGGAAATTTCCGGTAGCCCTGGTAGAGCATTAGATGTAAAGATTCGCGGAGGAGGAGGATCAATTAATTTTTCAACTTCTCCTCTTTATGTTGTTGATGGATTTCCAATTTCAGGAGATCTTAATAGCATAAACCCAGGTGATATTGAATCCATTGAAGTTCTTAAAGATGCTGCCTCGGCAGCTATATACGGATCAAGAGGAGCTAATGGGGTTATACTTATTACTACCAAGAGTGGAACTAAAGGGAAATCTATGATAGAACTGGATAGCTATTATGGAATACAGCAAAGATTCAGTAAGGTAGATGTTTTAAACAGGGATGAGTATATTGATTATGCCATTGAGGAACGAACAAATAGTTATATCTATAGCGGTGGAGACCTTTCGATACCGGAAAGCCAAAGACATAATTATAAATATGCAATAGACCCTCTCTGGAGGACTGATCCAACATCTTTTCCTGACAATGACTGGCAGGATTTGATTGACAGGGTAGCTCCGATTCAAAGCCACACTTTATCCGCTTCCGGTGGAACAGATAAAATAAAATATTTTATCTCCGGTAACTATTTTGATCAGCAGGGGATCATTATCAATAGTGATTACAAGCGCTATTCTACAAGGGCTAATATTGAAACGAGCATGAATAGATTTTTGACATTAGGATTAAATTTGTCTTATGCAAATTCGATAAGGGATGATCCTAATACTGATACAAATTCCGGACCAGTTAGTCGCTCAATCCTTGTTGCACCTATCGTCGGGATTGATCAGCAAACTATTAGCGGAGGATATTATTACTATCACGCGGACTTCTTCCTTAATCCTATAGCCCTGGCGAAGGAATGTTTAAACAAAACAAAGAATAATTACCTGATGTCAAATTTTTATGCTGAATTGAATCTGTTGAAAAACTTAAAAATTCGCAGTTCTTTCGGATCCAATATTTCTACATATGAAACGCATTATTATTTAGATAACAATGTAAACAGAGGAAGTGGGAGTATTGCTATTGAATCCAATAATTCACGTGAAAATTATTTAAGTGAGAATACAATCACATATGATCTGTCAAAAAATGACTTGAAATTCAATCTGTTGGGAGGATTTACATATCAAACAGAGGATTATGGGTCATCTTCACTACAAAAAACAGGATTCCCTGATGATATTATTAAAACTTTAAATGCGGGAACAGTTTTAAGTAATGGTACTTCAACAGCTGAAAAATGGAGTATGATCTCCTATCTTTCCAGGATTAACATGTCCTACCAGGATAAATATATTTTGACAGCAAGTGTAAGGCGCGATGGTAGTTCTCGTTTTGGAAAAGATAACAAATGGGCGTCTTTCCTTCGGCTTCATTAGGTTGGATTATTTCGAATGAATCATTTATGGATATTATAAAAAGACAAGTGAGTAGTCTGAAATTAAGAGCCAGCTACGGAACTGTGGGAAATAACAATATAGGAAACTATTCAGCAATCGGACTGATGTCATCTGCTAATTATGTAGTCGGAAATACTACGTTTGGAGGTTATGTACCGTCTACTTTTAGTAACTCTGATCTTGGATGGGGAAAAAACTTCAACATTTGATGCAGGAATTGATGTCGGATTCATTCAAAACCGTATTAATCTGACATTCGATTATTATATAGCAAAGACGCGTGATCTTCTTCTCCAGGTTCAAATCCCCGAGGTAACAGGATTTAGTACAGCACTTCAGAATATTGGGGAAGTACAAAACAGAGGTTTCGAAATAGAATTATTAACAAAGAATTTAGTCGGCAAATTTAGTTGGTCAACTTCATTTAATGTTTCACACAATACAAATGAAGTAAAAAAACTTGGCCCCGATGGTAGCCCAATTATAAATACTATTTATCAAAGTGCAAAAACAATAACCCGGATTGGTGATCCGGTTGGTTCTTTTTATGTTTTTCAAACAAATGGCTTATTTAAAGATCAGGCAGATGTAGATGCAAATAAAGCAATGGCTTATGTAAACCCGAAGCCTCAACCTGGCGATCTAAAATACAAAGATCAAAATGGGGATGGCATAATTGATAATAATGATTTGGTTATTAGGGGCAGTAATAGACCGAGGTTTACTGGTGGTTTAACTAATACATTCCTTTATGGAGGATTTGATTTATCAATCTTTCTAAATGGGCAATTTGGTAACAAAATATTAAATATTGCCAACGGACAAAACATTCAATCAAGAGGTAATGTCAGAGGTTATTGGAGAGACCGATGGAGATCCGAAGAAGATCCGGGCAATGGTAAAATTCCCAGGGCATGTGTAACTGATAACATGACAACTTATTCTGACTTCATGTTGTTTGATGCAGGATTTTGGAGAATCCGTAATATTAGTTTCGGATACCAAATTCCCCAATCCATAGTAAATAAATTAACAGGTATCGCATCAATTAAAGTGTACGGAAGTGTTGATAATGTATTTATGAAAGATCATTACGACCATCAGTCGGAGACCGCAACATATAGTAATAGTACGTTAGCACCAGGATTTGATTTTGATAGCGGATACCCATTAGCAAGTACTTTTAAACTAGGTATAAATGTTAAATTTTAAAATTATGAAAAAATTATTAGTACTATTTATATTCGGAATGTTCCTAATTTCCTGTAATAAGGAATTGGAACTTTCTCCAATATCGTCACAAAACGTAGGGAATTTTTACGCGACTGAGCAGCAATTTTCTCAGGCAATAATAGGTTGTTATGATGGACTCCAGAATGCAGAACTTCGTCAAAATTATTCATATATGATGACCGAGTCGAGAAGTGATAATGCATGGCAACAAGTCGATTACGACGATGGTCAAATTTCACGTTTTAATGAAAACTCTGATTTGCCAGTTCTGAACTCTGCATGGTCACTTTCTTACGAATATATTGCCAGGTGTAATTATGTTTTAGATAACCTGGGAAACGCCGCAGGCATATCTGACGCATCTCTGAATCAATTTAAGGGTGAAGCTCTATTTATTCGTGCTCTGATATACTTTGACCTGGTACGCTTTTTTGGGGAAGTACCTATAGTTGATAAAGTCATGAGTATTGCAGATGGTTATGCAATTAAGAAATCCACAACTGAAGAGGTATATAATTTTATTGTTAATGATTTGATTCAGGCTTCCCAGTTATTGCCGGCACTAAAACCTTCACAGAATAAAAACAGAGCCACGGCACTTGCAGCAAGAGGTTTCCTCGGAAAGGTCTATGTTTTCAGAAGTGGATACCCTTTAAATAAAAATGAATGGAGTCTTGCTTCTACCGAACTCAAAGCAGTTTTGGATGGTATAGGAAGCTCAGGGTTTTTAACAAATTATGCCGATATCTTTAGTTATAGTAATGAAGGGAATGATCAATCTGTCTTTTCAATTGGATGTAAAAGCGGCGCCCAGGGTGAAGGCAATCCATTCCCAACCCGGAATGCCCCAAATCCAATCTATCCAGGTAATGATCCGCTAATGATCCCGTTCGGCGGAAGCCCGTTTCAGATATTTTTAGATAACTATATTTTAGGAAATATGTTTGACGAACCTAATGATCTGAGATATGATTATTCTATTCAAACAAGCTGGATCACTAAGTCAAGAGATACAATAACTAACTGGCCTTTCTGTCGTAAATATAAGAATGGCCCGGTTGCTGCAGCACTCGATTGGGATATCGATTGGATTCTATTAAGATATACAGATGTATATTTGTTATATGCTGAATCACAATATCATACCGGAGCACAGGCTGATGCACTGAATATAATAAATGCAGTCAGGGAACGAGCAGGATTGATTGATTTAACCATGTTGGATATTGCCACAGAAACCAAATTTGTTGATGTAATACTCAAAGAGCGTAGAAAAGAGTTCTGTTTTGAAAATCAGCGTTGGTTTGATCTGTTAAGAACTGACAAAGCTTTAGAAGTCATGAAAACTTTTCTTACACATTATGGTTTTGAAGAAAATCTTACAAGTAAAGATCAATATTTCTACCCTATTCCACAAAGAGAGACTGATGTAACAGGATTAGATAAATAGAAATAACTATTTCCTGATCATTTCAGACATTAAAAATCATAAATTAATACCAGTCGCTATGTTAGCAACTGGTATTAATTATGTTAAAATCATTTACTTAATACCATCAATCAACAAAAACAGAAGAAGAGTAATCCAATGATTTCTAATTCCACTTTGCTTAACTAATCTTAGTTTAAATTATATGTCTATTAATCAATCTGAAGTATTAATTTCTGAATCTAAATTACCAAAAGGAGCATGGCTTATAGTTGGATTGCTATTTATTATTGCAGCTCTAAATTACATTGATCGTATAATGATTACTACAATGCATGATTCAATCATTGGTGCAATGCCGATGAGTGATGCTCAATTCGGTCTTCTGACTTCAGCTTTTTTATGGACATACGGGTTATTAAGCCCGTTTGCCGGCTTCCTGGCAGATAAGTTTAAGCGTAGTCGGGTAGTCTTTTATAGCCTGTTAATATGGTCCGTGGTAACCTGGTTGACAGCATATTCTAAAACTTTTGAACAATTACTTGTTACCCGTATCTTAATGGGAGTAAGTGAAGCCTGTTATATTCCGGCAGCTTTAGCACTTATTGCAGATTATCACAAAACCACTACCCGATCTCTCGCAACTGGAATTCATATGACGGGGATCATGGTAGGATCAAGTCTTGGATTTCTTGGCGGAATACTTGCGGAACAACATTCATGGAATTATGTATTCATCTTTTTTGGCATATTTGGAACTGCTTATTCACTTATTGTCGGTCTCCTTTTAAGAGATCTTCCAAATACAAGTAATGAAACAGCTACAGAAAAATCACCAGACAAAATCAACTTTTTTTCCGGAATCAGGAATCTGTTTAAAGAAAGCTCTTTTATTCTTATGCTGGGTTATTGGGGGCTGATCGGGATTGTTGGATGGCTTGTCATTGGATGGCTTCCCACTTATTACAAAGAGCATTTCAACCTTTCCCAGGGTATAGCAGGCCTATATGCTACCGGATACTTATATCCTGCATCAATAGCGGGATTACTATTGGGTGGGTTCCTTGCAGACAGATGGAGCCGAACCAATAAACTGGCAAGAATTCATGTTCCCGCAATTGGACTTTGTATTGCAGCACCCTGTATCTTTTTCGCAAGTTACACCGGACTCCTCATTATTGCAATTATTGCATTCATGTTTTATGCTATCACTAAAGCGTTTGGAGATGCCAACATGATGCCAATGCTATGCATGGTCGTTGATCCCCGTTACAGAGCAACAGGATACGGGGTATTGAATTTTTTCGGGACCATCATTGGTGGTATTGCTATTTATATGGGTGGAGTATTACGTGATGCTAATGTTGATCTGAGCCGGATGTATCAGGTCGCTGCGGGGATGATGTTAATTTGTGCTTTGTTGTTGTTTCTGGTTAAGGTAAAATCTACATTTAATGAAAAATAATTTCACTGATATTTGGAAACATATTATTTCCAACCATTTCTTTTCGACCGTTGCATGAAGAATTCTGGATATTGTTCCTCAACAGATCGAACAAAGTAAAAAACAGAATGAAACTGAGCCAGGGCTTAATAAGCGGTACTGTAACCGATTGAAGAATGGTTATGAAAATGGAAATTGAATGTCTTGCTTCAGGAATTATTGTTTGCATAATCAACCATCAGGAAACTTAATCCCGGTGAATCTGATTCCAGGTTTACGTAGAAAATTAAAGAGGCAGGAAATCTTATGGATATTCAACTGCTTAATCCCCTGATAATCTCTGATAACAATTAATACAGCTTTGCAGATAATGAGTTGTTGTAGTAAAACATCCGACTCTCCCGCCGAAACGAGACATCTCACCCAGGGGACATAGCCGTCAAGCTAATAGGGGTTAATAGGTTAATTATCGTATAGATCGTAAAATTAAGAATTTGTGTATAATACAGGGAGGTATTCGAACCTATTCTTAAGAAATTAATTAAGAATTTTAATTTGTTTTTTCGGAGCGACAACTTCGAATACACGCTTTTAAAAGAGATTTTTGTAAAATAGTGATGATCAAATTATTTTAAGGGTAATTTGGAGAAAATATTTAAATTTCATGTCTTAACTTAACGTCCAGTCAGACATTACAGTTCCAGTTTTTTAAAATAAAATGACTATCGTGAATCATACATATAAATATTTTGATGCTTAAAATCAATTATTTGCCCCGACCCTAAAGGGAGTAATTGCTTTTGGCTGCGCCGGGCTCGCCCTGCGGGACTCGGTTCTTCGCACCCTTTAGGGTAAGGGGCTAACGAAGAACCGGAGCGAAGCGGAGCTCGACGAAGTCAAAATCAAAGAGGTCTTATACATGATTACCGATTGCCATATAAAATAATAATATCTATGCTCAGTTTATTAAATACAACAATTATAAGTTTAGCCCTGCTTACGATATTCCCGGCTGCCAACAAGGAAAGCCTGACCTCAAAAAAAGTTGGAACCGGATTGCAAATAAGCAAAGACGGACATTCACTTTTAAAAGACGGGAAACCTTATTTTTGGTTGGGCGACACAGGCTGGTTACTTTTAACCCAATCGCCGGAAGACGTTGAATATTACTTTGAAGACCGTGTAGCCAAAGGGTTTAACACGATTCAGATAGAAGAAATCTGGAATAAGTTTTTTAATATTGGTTTGATCTTATCTGAATTATATATCAATTCTATTATTAATGATTTGGCAGAGATTGGTTGTTGATACGGGACATTTACAATTCCGGGTGCCAAACTTATTACAGGAAAATTGTACGCATTTGATATTGAAAAAGAGTTGCTTGGTATTGTGAATCAGAAACTACAAAACGAACATATTGAAAATGTTGTTATTGAGCAAAGAGATATTTTAGTTAATACCACAGGATTGGCAGATAACCCGATTGATTATGTAATGTTATTTAATATTCTGCATAACAATTCTCCGATGGATTTTTTTGAGAAAGCTTATCGAATTTTAAAACCAAAAGGTAAGGTCGGAATAATACATTGGAGAAGTGATATTTTGACACCTCGTGGACCCGAATTAAAAATCAGGCCAAAACCTGAACAGATTCTTCAGTGGATTGACAGGCAAAAATTTTCACTTCTGAAAGTGCCTGTGGTTCTTGAACCATATCATTTTGGATTAGTATGATCCAAAATTTAATCTACCTCATCAGGAAATACCAATGTCACTGCACAATACACTTCCATGCATGTGACTGACAGGGAAATCGCTTCACCAGATTATTTATTCATTAAGCTTTGCTTTAATAACAAAGATATCTATATATTTATAGAGTAAAATACTTAATAAAGATGGATCGTCTTAAAACTCCCCCAATCGGACTTGCTATTCTTCTTGTCGTGGGTCCATCGCTTGTATGGTGCTCGGAATTTATAGGTTCCGGCGAGGTGATACTTGCAACACGTACAGGTGCAATCCTTGGCTCCAGCGTTCTGTGGGCCGTTTTATCCGCAGTGTTTCTGAAATTCTGGATAGGTATGAGCGGTGCACGCTATACGGTTGCTACAGGGGAAGGGATGATCGACATGATCTCACGCGTCCCCGGCCCACGGAACTGGGGGGTATGGATAGTACTGATCGCCCAGTTTTTAGCGGCAACGGTTGCCATCGGTTCCCTTGCAACTGCAGCCGGTGTCTTTCTAAGCAATCTGTTGCCACTTAATGCGAAGATTTGTGGCTGGGGAGTAGCCATTTTTGCCCTTGCTGTATCATGGTCAGGAGAGTTCAGGATCCTGAAAGTGATAATGAGCGCATTGATATTCATTGTAATCTTCGGTGTTTTTTATGTGACAGTTTATGCTTTTCCGGGCTGGAAGGAGGTTCTCAGCGGACTTATACCCGGAGGATCTGTTGTTCCTGCCTGGGCTCTGGAAAAGGGTGTTGATCCTGACCCATGGAAAGAGATACTGCCAATAATTGGATGGGGAGCGGGAGGTTTTGCAAGCCAGGTGTGGTACTCCTATTGGGTCATAGGTGCCGGTTACGGTATGGCCCGGAAGAACACTTACGGTAAATCTGCTGATACTGAAATGTTAAGGAATATTGGCTTACCCGACGCACTTAAAATAAAGGGGTGGTTCAAAGTTGTATATACAGATGCCAGTGTAGCTTTGATAATAGGGGTTGTTATTACAAGCTGCTTTGTCATTGCCGGTAGCGGGGTACTTGGTCCGATGCAGATGGCACCGGAAGGTCCAAGGCTTGCAGTTGATCTTTCAAATATCTTTGCCTCAAAATGGGGCAAGTTCGGCGGTTTTCTGTTCATGCTGGGAGGTACATCTGCCCTGATCTCAACACAGGTAGGTCAGCAGGCAGGATGGCCGCGGCTCCTGGCTGATTCCTTCCGTTTATGCTTTCCACGTTTCGGCCTTTTGCCATGGAAGAAACAGTACAGGGGATTTCTCCTTTTTTTCTTCATAACGAATATGACAATTGTGTTTACTCTAGGATTAAAACCTGTTGCCCTTTTAAAAGTCGGAGCCATCCTTGACGGGCTGCTGCTCACTCCTCTGCAGGCAATCTGGGTTTTTGCCGGACTATTTATAGTACAGAAGCGTCTCTTCAGTAAAGAGGTATCGGAAACACTAAAACCTCACTGGATATTCGGACTGATGCTTCTCATTGCATCAGGAGTCTTTGCCTATTTCTGCATCTGGCATATACCCGGATTCTGGCAATAACAATTGAGGATCCTGTTTTTTTATTCCTCCTGTATAAAAATTTATTTAAAATCTGCTTTGACTTAAACATCCTGAACCTACGAAAAAAACGAATAACTCAGTAATCGTTCCATTCTGAAATTTTTGCTGTCCTTTATTCCCCTGATCCAATGGTTTTATTACTTTTATAATATCTTTTATTATAACTCATTCAATGATGAAAAGGATTTTTTGCTCTTATGTGATGATTTTAATCATCCCGTTTTCATTAATGGCTCAATCAGGAAAAGTATATGACAATCTTACTCTTAAAAGTTCAATACTTAAAATGGAACGAAAGTATTCAGTTTATTTACCTCCTGATTATAATACTTCAAATCGCAGTTATCCTGTACTTTACCTCCTGCATGGATCAGGTGATGATCAGACTGGCTGGGTGCAATTCGGGGAGGTGGAGTATATTGCCGATAAAGCCATAAAGGAAGGTAATTCCACGGCTGTGATAATTGTAATGCCGGATGCCAATACCGGACGAAGAGGCTATTTTAACACTTTAAGAGGAGATTTTCAGTATGAAGATTTTTTCTTTCAGGAATTGATACCATTTATTGAAAAAACATACAGGGTTCGTTCTGAAAAACAGTATCGGGCTCTGGCAGGTTTGTCAATGGGTGGCGGAGGTACAATAATTTATGCTTTGCATCATCCTGAAATGTTTTCTTCAGCCTGTCCTCTAAGTGCATCTGTCAGGCGACAGACTGATAATCCCAACCGCCGGCCTGCTGATACTACCGGTCTTAAACTTACCGCTGAGCAGATTGATGCCTACGGCAAACAGCATGATGCTTTTTATCTGGTAGAAAATATGCCCGAGGCTCAGAAGACCCAGGTACGTTGGTATATTGATTGCGGAGATGATGATGCTTTGAGTGAAGGGAACTCATTGTTGCATGTAGCAATGCGTAATAAAGGAATTCCTCACGAATTCAGGATAAGGAATGGTGCACACAACTGGACATATTGGAGAGAAGCCCTTCCTGAAGTATTGGAATTTATTTCACAGGGATTTCACCGGTAAGGTCAATTCCTTCAATTATCCAGTTTAAAATAATCCGGTATCCTGCAATAATCATTAAAAAATATCGGACAAGTCCCGCAAAATCAATGATCTGCGGGATCTTGTATTTCTGATTGATTTAAAGACTTACCTACTTTTTAAATTCAACAATTGCGAATCTGGAAGTTTTCCAGAACAAATCAGGATCCTTTATCTCAACATAAGAAATGTTTCCATCATTCTTCGTGTATCATTTCATAGGAGCCTGAAGGATGTTCAGGAATTAGCTTTGCTTCCCTGGAATTTACAGAGATCATTTTGGTATTCCTTATATCAATTTTTGTAAATGAATTTTCGTTAAGGTTGGGTAAGAGAATCACTTTCTTCCCAAGTCCAAGAAATCCGCCTTCCTTTTCAACAATACCTTTTTCTTTCAGATCCTTATATGTTCCACTTGCAATATATGCCTGATTCATCAAAGTAGTTTGATCATTTAATTCCTGATCCTTCTGCGATATGGTATTATCCAGTGCTGTTACTTTGACATTTAACTGCCCGATCTCATCGTCTTTTTTTGCAAGGGTTACATTCAGACCGGCCATGTCCGACTCATATTGCTTTAATGTTGTTTCGAGACTTGCCAGCCTGGTATTCAACTCCTTGATCATTCCACCGGAACTCTTTAACTGTGATGTTAAGGAGGCTATTTTCTTCCTGTTGTTTTCAAGTAAGTTATTAATGTACTTAATATCACTCAGTAATTTTTCTTTCCTGTTTACTGAAAATTCAGTTTCCGTTGAACCAATGTTGATCGCATTCTCTTTTTGCTTTACCAGATTTAGTTCTTTTTCAATCTCGTTAGCTGTTGTCAGCCATTCATTAATTGTTGAATCGCGCGTAGCCATCTCCTTCGTAAAAGATGTTAATTGATTTTCCATTAGTCCCGCCTGTCGGTTATGTTCCTTTTTATTGCCATCGGCTACAATTATTCCTGATATAATAAATATTACCAGGGCAATAATTCCTGTTATTAAGCTCCCCTTGTGATGCCTTTCTTTCTTGCGGTCCTCACTTTGTTATTGACGTCGGTATTCTCATTTTCTAATTTACCGGTTTTATTTTCAACATTTTCCATATCAGATCCTCCACATTTTTGATTAATAAAACTTTTTAAAAATCTCCCGGGATTTGAATTTAATCAAATTCCGGTTTAAAATCTTCTTCAGAAACCCCGGTTCCGTCTTTCACGATCTGGTTCAACTTCCTCCAATCGGTCTTCTTACCGTCCGTGGATCTGTTTCGAATTGATTATCAATCCTTAATGGTCGCGGCAGACCGGAGACTTCCAAAATAGCATACAGATAACAACAAACTTAAATTCAAATTGTTCATCAGAATTACCCGATAGTGAGAACATAATTTCCTGAATCATAATACTGTTGGGTCTATGTCAGGATAAAATATTCGCTCTTGAAACAACCTGGTGATGTTGTAGCTGACGGATTTTAGAACTAAAAATTAATCAGTAAGACACGTATATTTAATTATTTTAACTCTTAATCGAAAAGTATTTTATATCTACACTGGGTACGCTGAATTGAGGGTCACTGGTTTGTCCGGTTTTATGGCAATGTCTTAAGTAATTGGACCAGCTGGGTCATTGAGTCGTATCTGCCGAGACGCACACCAATCGCTCCGCCTCCTGAGAAGACTTCTACAAACTGAGGATCGGGGGAGAGACCAAAGCGGTTATAAAAAGCTTTTGTAATAAACTGTTTAACATGCACGGGATCAGCTTTTTTCTTGTCAATATGAACCTGAAAATAGTCACCCTGTCCCGCAGCATTAATCCTGACAGCCACAGCATCCTTTCCGAAAGCTTTCTTAAGCATAGCTTCTGCCAGATCGATCAGGGCTAAACCACGGAAGAAATTTGATCCTTCCAACTTGTGAAACTCATGTATTTTATCCTGTGAGAGGGTTTCATTATCTAATCCTCTGTTATAGTTAAATGGTTTAGCCTCAAATTTTTCCAACCAGAGATTTAATAACTCCGGACCCTGAAACCCTTTTTCCCAATCATTTAATTCTTCCATCTCCGCTTTTTCAGGTAACCGGTCAGGGTTTATGTCAAAACTGCAATCGCCGCGCTGTGACCTTGTGACACAACCAATCCAATCTTCAGGGTGGTGTATCAGATAGAAATTCTTAGCCACCTCCCCAAAAAGGTAGGCTACCATTGCTCTAAGCGGGACTCCTTTCTCCTCCACAATTTTTCCTGATACATCTGTGTGCCGCATTGCAGGATCCCTCCATCCGTCAAAGAATGATTTTATTGTATCATCAATTTTTTGACCTGCTTTGCCTGGTTCAGAAAGGCTGTTTCCCCCGATCTGACCTGTTAACCAGTCGCGATTTGCATTAACCTGATCCAGAAGATCCTTCCGGCTGATAAGTAATGGAAGTTGCATTAGTATTGAACAAATCCATTTAATGTTCTCGTTATTCAGCTCTCCATCCGAGACCAGATCGTCTTCGATACGCTTAAAGAAATCTGTATCATACGACAGGTGAACAAGAACTGCTGCAATTTCTGCTGCTTTCCCGGTCAATTTGCGAATCTCCGTAGTAGTCAGCCTATCCTTGCCTGTTGTTTCGGCATAAGTGCCATTTGACCAGCGCCATGCATTTCTGTCACGATCAACAGTGTAGGGGAAAATGATTTGAAACCTGTCATGGGGGATAGGATACGTACCTATAATCCGATAATTATCCTTGGGATTTGAAGATATCAGAGTACCCTCACCGGTACGTCCCTTTTGTTCTGTTGCCTGGTCAAGTGAACCTGCTCTCACCCCGGTTCCATATTCAGCCTGGCAAGCCAGATGCACAAGGAGATCGGGGGAGATGCCAATTTCAAAGAGGGAATTGATAGCATTTTTTGTAGCAACCGTCACGGAGGAAGAACTTGAGAATCCTCCCTGTGGTATGTTACCTGTTGAGACAATATGCAATCCACGAAAGTTCGTAATTCCAAGATGTTCCCTGACTTTTGCTCCCAAATTACCGGTGCGCAGGGTACGAAGAGACGCTAACGCATTTCCTATTAGTGCAAAAGGACGCCGCATATTGCTTGAAACCCATAAAGTTGATGGCGGTAAAGGTGAATTATTGCTTCGTCGTCTGTCAAGTTCCTCATCACTGAAATAACCAAGTGAGAGGAGCAATCCTTCACTCATTCGTGTTCCAAATTTCTCATAAGTATTCATATCGGATACCTCATCACCGGGATACATTGCGTTGTAATCAGCCGGTATGAAATTGATGCTTTCTCTGTATTTGCTGCTTGTAGGAACAAGATGTATTCGTCCGTCCTCTGCAGTCTGTGCAAGAACAACAATCTGTTCATCTCCCGATTCATTACCAGCTCCTATTGGCATCTGCCATGCGGGACCAAAGAACCGGACCATATCCGGATGCATAAAGGCAATGCGGAGTCGTCCGCCGGAAATGCCTATTCCCACTGGTTTATCATGTTCAAATGCCAGCTTTTCCTTTTTAATCATTGATAATAACTCATCCAATTGTCTTGCAATGGAAGCTATTTGTCCTGCTGGACGGTTGGCCATGATAGTTTTGGCAGTCTCCTCCACTTCTATTTCTTCAGGTATACGCAACCCAATATTGGAAGCCAGTATGCCTTCAAGGAGAGCCAGATCCATTGGTTGCGTGACATCCGAAGTCAGCAAATCGTATTCAGGTTCATTGATTGATGTTGTAAGAGTCCGGATCTCTCCACCACTGTTTGAAATTGATTCTATCAGGTCGGTAAGGTAATACTGGCCCTGTGCGTTGTTATTAATGAGGTTTACAAGGTGCTGATTCAAAGTTGCGGCTCTCACAATATATAGAGGACAGTTTCCTTCCCTGATATTAAGCAGGGCCTGTCGCTTTGACATATCCTCTTCAATTCCAATATCCCTTTCCTCTATTATCTTCACCACTTTTCCGTTTTCATTTCTGAGAACACGTCCTTTACCGCTGTTCTTTGGTGGTTCATATATAGCAGTAAGAAACGTCAGGTCTGCCTCCCGCCCGAATTCACGATGTGTTCTTGACATCCTGCGGAAAATGGAGGAAGGAACGACACGATCTCCCATTGTAATTACAAGCAGAGGATTTTTATCGAGGAGTTCCGGTACACATAATGATTCGAAGGCAGCAAATGCAGTTCCTCCAGCGGGGTTGTCCGACAATATATAAATATTATCACTTCCCAGTGCTTCTGATACCTTTTCGTACCGGTAACCAACTATACATATGACCGGGGCGGGATTAAACCTTCTGAACGCGTCAATGGAGTGACGTGCAAGAGGGATCCCATGAACAGGTTGAATGCATTTTGGCTCTGTGCCAAAACGGGTACCCTTTCCGGCTACAAGAATCACTAAAACAGGATCCTCAGAATTAATTGCTTCCTGCATGGAAGAGCCTGCTTTATAAAGGATCTTATCTTTTTCTAATCTTACTGCATCTTTTAACGGACTTACAGTAATCGGGATCTTTTGTTCCATAATGTTATCCGGTCAGTTCTTAAATCAAAATTACTGAAATAATCCAACTTTAAGTTAAATATTTTATTAACAGGCTGAAATCAGTGAGATTCTTATTTACTTACTCTTACTCAGATGCTACCGGGACATGAGGACAAACTCACAATTTATAGTCAATAACAACCGGTACATAATCTTTTCCTGGACTAAAATCATTTCCAATGCACTTTTCCTTTCCACTATTCTCTTCACCCGAAAGGAATGAAAGATAATATTTACGGTTATCAACTTGAATTTTGATTGATGATATGTCAAGTTTAAAAAGCTTTAATGGTGATGGAAATTGATAAGGACCGGTAATCTGTCATTTAATGAATAAAAATATTGGTAGAATTAGGTTTTAAATAAATCATGTAATATATTTGAGTAAGACACTAGAATTAAAAAAATGTCTACGGGGTACCTGCAATAAATTCCGATCTGAAGAAACTCTTTTAACTTTATAAATTCTGAGATAAAATGGGAAATAATAAGAAGCATATCACAAAAATAAGACTCTCAGCTATTGACCGCCGGAATTTTATTAAATCAGCCGGGGTTGGTATGATTGGAGCAGCCGGTATGGGCTTGTTAACCTCCGCACAGGAAATTAAAAAAGAAAAAAGTGTTAAAAGAACTAAGGAGGAACGCATAAAGCAGATTGCATCGAACAGTTGGGCAGTCATTCAATTATTTAAAAACCGGCTGAATCCGGGAAGACCGGAACGTCCGGAAGTAACTGAGTTAAAGAAAAAATATGGTGAGATTACGCTTTTGGACTTCCCTCAGTTCACCAAAGATCACTTTCCCGGTGTTACTGCAATGGATATCCGGTCATCTGTGTTCGGTGATATCAGCGATGATTCAATGTTTACCAGGGTTGAAAGGAATGGACAGACACGATTAGGGTTCTTTGATCCTGCGGCTCCATCATCAAAACGCTATCTTGATCTTCTTACTAATAAAATAGTCTCGACCGGTATAAGAGCCGTGCATATTTCAAACAATGCACCTGTTGCTATCTCCAGTGCATCAAGTAATGCCGCCAATCTTGATGAGGAGTCAAGACGGGAAGGAGTCCGGGTAGCAAAACTATGGCTCGATGCTGCCAAACAGATAGGTGTCAAGTCGATGCGGATAAATACAGGTGGTCCCCAGATCCTTCCTCAGGCGATTGTTGAGGGTGGTTATCCACGGAATATTGAAATAGTACCATACCTTAAAAATGCAATTGAATCGTTCAAGGAAATGGCTGATTATGGTGGGAAAGCAGGTGTTAAGGTAACTATTGAAAACCACTGGGGACTTGCTGCAAATCCCATGAATATAATTATCATCCTGAAAGAAGTTAATAGTCCTAATTTAGAATCCTCACCTGACTTTTCTAATTGGGAGCATGATTATCTGTTGTATCATGGCCTTGAGGTGTTAATTCCGTATGCCAGATCAATGTGCCATGCAAAACGATGGACACGATATCCGGATGTTGATATCAACAGGTGCGTTCAGATACTTAATGAGGCAGGATATAAGGGATATATCTCAATGGAATATGAAGCAGGCGGGGATCCTGTAGCCGGTGCTGTGAAATTAATGGAGGATGTTCTGGAGGCTCTTAATTAATTTGATGATTCGCAGGTTGGTCCCGGTACAACAGATGCAACCTTAAATTAGTTTTAAAAGGTCCTGTTATAAGTTCATAAAAGCACCACTTTCGCCAGATAGTGATAACCGAAGATCATAAATCTGTTATTATTGAAGCCTTAATTTACTGTTGTCCAATTCTGACCGGGACAGTGAATATTTCATTTGTCAATCAGGAGCTGCAATTTGAATATTGAAACTGTTTTGTTTTTCGGGAACACGTTAAATTTGTTTAAGTTAATTGAACATAACCAGAAGTTTGAAGAAAATATTTAAAATATATTGATACAGATAAAACAGTTTTGTTGTTGCCTTACGATAAAACAAAACCCATTTTCTACTCTATCCGTAATCTGAATTTTGCAGCAGATTTATCTTTTTTAAATAAATAATGTTTAGTTAACGGAACCATTGAGACCAGAATAAATATAGTTCCCAATGTTGCAACAATTGATGATCCGGCAGGAAAATCAAAATGGAAAGAAACATTTAAACCAACAAAACTTCCTAAAAAGCTCACTAACATTGCAATAATCACTACAGCCTTATTTGATCGGGCAAGGATTATGCCACATACAGCCGGTATAATTAAATAAGAAAATACGGGAATAACCCCACTGATCCTTACGGCAAAAACAATGGACAAACCTATAGAAATATAAAACAGGAAATTCCAGATATTGAAACCTTTTTTTTCAATTTTACCAACTTCAAAACCTTCTGTAAGCTCAAAAAACTTTTTCCTGAAAATAAGATGCATAATCATCAACGCGCCAAAAACAATACAGATAATGATAATCTGTTTTATATTTACAGAAAGGATATTTCCGAACAATACTTCCTGTATATCCGAATCACCATGGGGTGTCTTTGAAATAAGCATTACTGTTGCAGCAGATGCGAAAGCATAAATTATTCCAATGACAGCTTCCAGTTTTAATCGTTTATCCCTGATATCAATCAAAGAAATTAATAATGCCCCCAGGAGCGTGAATATCACGGGAATAGTTGTTAAACCAAAGCCAATAAAAGCCGCGAATGCAACACCGAATGATGAAATCTGACCAAGAGCCAGATCAACAAAAACTATTCCACGGCCCACTACATGTACCCCAAGATAGGATAAAAACAAACCTGTTATTAATGAAATTATGAATGCCTGTAGCATAAAATTCAAACTGAACATTTCAAACATGCTTTTCTGTTTTTAGTTACTGGTTAAAATTCATTTCGAGGTGCGGTGATAAACTAAATTCCAAATTGAGGAAATTGCTAAAACAAATATTTATTTTAATCCCTGGATTACTTTATCAATATCATAATCAAATAAATCAAAATAATCTTTTATAGTGTCAAATGCTCCAACAGAGGTGCCAAGTATTATAGTTTTGGCCCCTGTTTGTTTTGAAACCACATCCGACGATGATGTTGTAAAATAGGGTGATGTTATAATTACTTTAATAGCATTGTTTTTTACTTCTGAAATAATCTTTACAAGTTGTGTTGGCGTAGGAGGGATACCTGGTTTTGGTTCCAGGAAATCAACAATTGTTAATCCAAATCGTTGTTCAAAATAGCACCATTCATTATGATAAGCTATAACTTTTGAACCCTTATACGGAGTCATTCTCGTGATCCATTCATTCAGCTTTAAATCAATTTTAGCGTTAAAAGCTTTGAGATTCGCTTCAAAAAAGGCTTTATTTTCAGGAGAAATTCTTTCAAGACCATCACAAATATTTCTTGCAATCTGTTTGCCATTAACCGGATCCAGCCAATAGTGTGGATTTCCATAAATGTGAATATCGCCCTCACCACGATTGATGCTGGAAGGCACTTGCATTAAAGTAATACCTGTAGAGGCATCAACATACCCAGCACCCCCTTTTTGAATTTTTGGATTACGGGAGCTTAAAAGAAGTTGTGGCGACCAGCCTGTCTCTAAATCTAATCCTACTGTAACAAACATATCCGCTTTTGAAAGTTTGATAATATAGCTTGGTTTGGGATCAACAAAATGCGGATTTTGAAAACCTGTGGCAATTGAAGAAACATCTACTTTATTGTCCCCGATTATTTCAGTAATACTCTTTAAATCAGTGGTTGTGGTAACTACATTTATTTTTGCTGCATTTAAAGCAAAAGCCCCTGTAGAAACTAGAAAGATGAATATTATTTTCAGTTTCATTTCTTTATAATTTTAATATTGATGTGCACCATGTGTTCCAATAACAAAAATCCAGCGAAGGAGCATCTGGTAACGATTGTTTTCCATATTGCCTGTGATTGTTTTTCCTTCAATTTCAATTTTCTGAAATTCGGTTGCATACCATCCTAAAGTTGTCGAAAAAGAGTTTTCCACAGTACCGGCTGAATATGGCTTATTTGAGTAACTATACATACCGGTAAAAAATAACCGTCTCGAGAATTGAAAATTGATTAAAGAATACATACCGACAGAAGAAACAACTGTATCCCTTGAAATGTTGGCTTTGCTGAACCAGGCTTCCGACTGCCAGGTGAATGATTTGTAGGTATTGAACTGCACCGGTTTCCATTTATAGGTAAGATCAATTGCACCAATGTTTGTCATTAAATCAAAATAGTTGGCGCCTCTGATTCCTGAAAATCCTAACTCCAGGGTAGCATTTGGTGAAAGATCGAAAGAGTTTTTTAAATGAGCCAGTTCAAGATACTTATTACCTACGCTTCTCGAAAAACTTGGATTATCAATTGGTCCATCAGTAAATTGTATCACAAGTTCCTGATAAAAAAGAGAATTTGGAAGAAGCCAGCTTAACGAAGCTCCTTCATCATTTATTCCTTCGCCAAAATAATTTTCATACGCAATCAGGCAGACTAATAAATGGCAAAGCATGCGGATGTACTGGATTAATCTTTCCCATTGCACTTCTAAACTTTCCTGCTTTTAATTGAAGATGTGCCGGTAAAGAAAGGGTTGTAACGTAGCCTTCCTCCAGATCTAAACTAAACTTACCTGTTTCAGGGTCTTTTCCCAACTGTAAGGAAGAAATCAGCTCTGGCATAGGGATCCACGACTGATTGAAGTGAGATCTCCGCTTCATTGATGCCGGCATCAAAATTTCTTTTGACATTATTCCTGTACAAAGCCTGGAAGTCGCCAATCACACTAATATCGGGGAGCGTGGAGGGAGCTGTTCTAACCTGTACAGGCGGAGAAGCCGGTTCCGCTTTATCCATTTGTTGTTCAATCTTTTTTAACAATACGGAATCTGCTTTTGCGATGCTATCATTTTGAGAAAATACATTCGTCGAAATTGACATTATGAATACTGTTATCAGGCCTGTCGGTACAAAACGATGCATTACTTTGGGTTTAGTTTTAATCACAAATTGTGATAAAATGAGCCTTAAATATTAAATCTCATTTTACAAAGCGCAGGTATAATTATCAACTACTTCCTATTCCATGCCTGGTAAACAGATTCGTTATGGTCAATTTGTCACTCACTTTCTGCTTTGTCTTTATTGACTTTAACAAATGTCATATCCAATTGTTTTGTTTTGATTAAAAATTATTTATTGTTTATCTGCTGATTACAGAACTCACCATACCCACCATGGCGCATGTACATACTCAGCATAGACCAGTATGTCGAATATAGCATGTGCGGTTAATGACGGCAGAAGGCTTTTTGATGTATGTTTAATTGTTCCTGAAAAAATACCTGCGATTATTGTCCAGAAAGTTAAAAATCCGATATTAATATCTGTTGTAACCATCGGAGATAAGAATAAACAGCATTTATAGCAAGTGTGGGATATTGTACTGAAAAATATTGAAAAAGGTGCATTTATATTTTTTACATAATCCTGGATGAAGCCTCTGAAAACCAGTTCCTCTGTACTGCCAATAAGAGCTGCTGCAAGCACAAAAAAATGAATAGACTTTGGGAATAGGCTTATTTCAAGATGCCAGCGGTATAATATTGCAAACAACATACCCAGGAATATACCTGCAATTGAGAATAAAATTGTGATTTTAATTGAGCCGGATCCCAGGGTTATTTTTCGTAAATCTGAAATAGATTGCATATTTCTGCTGAAAAAAAATGCAGGGACAAAAAGTGCCAGAAGAGAGATCAGAAGAAATGGAAGTTTATAATGAATAAAAAACGAAAAAACCATCAAAGCCAAGCTGCAAAGAATTGCTTCGGATAAGAATATGTACTTTTTGTATGCACTCATTCTCACTTACGGAAACTTAAAAACTGTCCTGAACCTTTCGTGACTTTTGGTGCGTTAAAACCCTCAAAACCAGAATTAGCGGAATAATAAGCAAGAGCCAGCCAGAACCAAGACAGACACCCTGGTTAGCAACTATTTTGGTGTCGGGCAATGATCTCTGCAAATCAGCTTTTATTATACTGTCATTTAAGATATTATAAGGGATGGAAAGATATTTCAGATTCTTAAGGGACTTTACCGCAGCAAGATCAGTTATGGTATCTGTAATAGTTAATCCATAGAATTTCCTTAGATTAAATAATGGTTGCAGATTCTTAATTGTATCATTATTTATTAATTCTACTACTTCAAGATCGGGGTGTGATTCTATAACAGAATTAAATAGCTCCTGAGTTGCATCTTCATGAAAAATCATCCATCGCAGTTTAGGCAATTCTTTCAGGGTGATATCATTGCCTGATTTTTCACCTGTAACAGACAATAATTCAATCTGTTTAAAATTTTTAATCAAATCATAATTTTCAATTGTGTCAAATCCATTTATAATTAATTCTTTAAGCCTGTCAAGAGGTTTGATAAGCAAAATATTAAACTTGTCTGATCCCATAATTGTCAATCTTTCGATCTGCTTATTGTTTATCAGGAAATCATCACTTATTATAGTATTTTTTTTGATATTAGTCAGAATAAGCTGCTTCAGTTCAGGCATTGCGGGTAAAGGGATTAAATTTATAGAATCATTTAACGATGCCGAAAAAATTTCAAGACTGGCCAGGCCGGATAAAAGGTTAAAGTCTTTCTGTGTCAGGTTTATTCCAATAATAAATTTTGGTTTGAACATCTCAAATATTCTCTCCAGATCCTTTAGAGTTCCTTCATATCCCAGACCAATATCCGGGTTAGTCTCAGCCAAATCAGTCAGATAGGGAATATAATTTTCAGAAACAAGCGTATCAAAGTACAGAAACCCGAGTGCCGGGATATCAGTGGATTTCATGTGTTTAAACCATGGGATCATTTCATTATTCCCCCGAATTCTGACAGAATTAACTTTCCCATTTATAAATCCTTCATTATTACTTGTTTTAATTGAGAATTTCTTCCGAGAGGACTCCCTGTAATAAAAACAACTATTATCACCATACACAATTATGTCTCCCTTACTGGCCAGCAATGCAGTTGAGTTAACACTATCGGACTCATACAGAATTGGGAAAAGCGACCTAGAGTAGTTATAAATGTCTCCTTTACCTTTAAATTCAAGAATGGAATAAGGTTCGGAGCTTCTTGTACAGGATGTGAAGAATAATATAAGCAGTGAAAGAAATGAAAAGAACAATCGCAGTCTGAAACACCTGTGTCCAATAATACAATCAGTAAGACAATACATTATATTAAGTATTAACAGGTCTAACTAATCAAAATGGTATACTAAGTTAAAAATAATTTCTGATAAATTTTAAAATTTCATGGAACCTGTTAAAGGAGTTTACTTCAAGTGGTAAGATCCTTAATATTATGATCATGAAAATCCTTTCAGGCTTCTGATAACCGGGGTTGTATCAAAGAACTTTTTAATCACAAATAGCGGAAAGCTGAAGCGAAGCCCACCTGCGTTTAACTTCGGTGGGCAAAGCCCACAAAGGTAATTTGCAGTATTTTGATTCTCTCCGATCTATGGATTTAAGCCATTCCTGCGGCATCGTAAAAAAACAATGGATTAATATATTATTTCTACCTTTAATGTGAGGTAATGTGTCCGGAATTAACACAAAACTTCTTTAACCTGAATTATTCATAAAAAAGGGGGTTTTGTTCTTTATTTATAACTTAAATAGCTATATTTAAAGTCGTTACAACAAAACAACCCCTTTGTACAATGATAGACAAAAAAACTGAAATTACTGCACCCGAAATTAGCCTTTTTCCGATAAAAGGTAAAAATATTGAGCTTAGTTTTAACGGTGATCGCATTAGCTGCGATGGTGGATTATTACTTCTTCGTGAGCTTGATAGCCAGCTAAACCTCTTATCATCAGCGAGTAACTGTATTCACGACGAAAGGGATCAGCGTTATATTGATCATTCTGTTAAAGAACTATTGACACAACGAGTTTTTCAGATAGCCGCCGGTTACGAAGATTGCAATGACAGCAATGACCTGCGTGAAGATATGATATTCAAAATGTGTGCAGGCCGGCTGCCTCAAAGCGATAATGATTTAGCATCTCAGCCTACAATCAGTCGACTGGAAAACACAGTTACAAGGACTGATCTTTTCCGTATGGGCGAATGTTTGGTAGACATCTTTATAAATTCATACTCAAAAGCACCATCTGTCATCATTTTAGATTGTGATGATACCAACAATGATACTTACGGGCAACAAGAACTGGCATTATTCAACAACTATTACAACGAGTATTGTTACATGCCATTACATATTTATGAAGGATTATCTGGAAAGCTGATAACTACCATTTTAAAACCTGGACGCCGGAATAAACAAGCCAATGTTGCCAAACTATTAAAAAAGCTTATAGCGTACCTTCATGTACAATGGCCTGATACAAGGATTATAGTACGTGGCGACAGCCATTTTGCATCACAGGATTTTATGGATTGGAAATGGATCCAACCTAATGTTGACTTTATCACCGGGCTGACGGGCAATGTAAAGCTCCATGAACTGGCACAGGTAACCATCGAAAGTGCCCAAAGAGAGTTTAATCAATACCAAAATCCGGTAAAACGTTACCATTCATTTATGTACAAAGCAGGGAGCTGGGAAAACTACCAACGAGTTATTGTGAAAGTTGAGGTAAGCACAATGGGAACCAACATCCGGTACATCGTCACCAGCCTGGCCGATTTTCGTACCCGTGATTTATACGAGAAAGGCTACTGTGCCCGTGGCTCAATGGAGCTTCGTATTAAAGATCATAAGTTGTATCTTAAATCAGACCGGTCGTCTTGCTCAAAGTTTACAGCAAACCAGTTTCGCTTGTTTTTGCACTCAATGGCATACATTCTCATACACATATTACAAAAACAGGTATTAAAGGGAAGCGAGTATGCCAATGCAACCATGAAAACCATACAGCTTAAAATTATTAAAACCGCTGCATGGGTAAAAGAAATGAAAACCAAGATAAAGATAGAGTTACCTCAGTTTTGCACGACAAAAAAGGAGCAAATCAAAGGTTTTGAGATGCTGATCATGCTTCGAACTTAGAAATATTAAATCACAGTATCCTAAATATATAGTCTGAAAATAAATTACATGATTGGGAAAGGTATGCCCAAGTAGAAGATTTTGAGCTAGGAGTAAACGCTGTTACGAAAATATTAGGGCAGAATCCAGACAAAAATTAAAAAATCTCATCTCAAAAACAAAATCACAAGCTCCCGCAAAATAATGACCAGCTCAAAAGTCAATTTTTATGTCTAATTTTAAGTTTATGAATTAATCAGGTTAAATTTGTGACCATTAGAATATTATAACTAAATTGTTCACATTTAAGCCAGTTGAAGTTTACAGTCCATTAAGAACTTTTTAATTTTTTAAATATGGATAAGGTAAAGATCAAACCTGTTAATGTAATTGACTGCACTGATCTGCCTGAAATGTCAGTTGATCGTACTCCGGCTGATGGTGACCCGATTGAAATCAATGGGGAGTTAGTGATATGCTCAAAATATTAAAAATTATATTTCCTGTTCTGCTTATACATTTCCAACTGGTTGCACAGAATCCCGGAGAACTTAAAGGATTTTACGGATCAATGAATCTTGGACTTGGAGTGGTTAACGGAAATATCGCGCATGAAGAAAAAAATACTGACCCGCACTTTGCCATGCATTTTAATGCCGGAGTATTTCTCAACAGATCACTACAGGTAGGGCTTACATTAAACGGATGGCTTTTTGAAACCTATGGGCAAATTCCATTTGGATTTAAAGGTGAAAGTATCTCAAACGGGATGGTGCACATTCAGTTATATCCGGTTAAAAATAACAGGCTTTTCTTTAAAAGTGCTTATGGTATTTGTGAATATAAAAATTTGAGACCGGATAAGGATGAAGGCAGAGGCAAGGCATTTATGATTGCAACAGGGTATGAAAAAGAGATAGGGAAATCAAATTTTCTTACAGGGATACAGGTTTCCTATAGCATGGGTAAACTAAAGTATACTGATATATCGGGTACAAATGGTTTGCCCAACCGTAAGTTTCAAACGATAGATCTGACGATATTCCTGGCGATCGATTAATAGATTTTTCAAAACATTATGACTCACGGGAAAACCTGTTTAACAATTTTATTGACCTATTTTTAATTCTTATGTTTTAAGGTTTTAATAATTATCCATGGGAAAAATATAAGCTTTACGGCTATGCGGTGGCACCGGTAGTTATTCATATACGGTTCTTTCGGAGCCGGTGTGGATCTGAGCTGATACAGGTTAGTTATGTAAATAATTTACAAATTAGCCGGCCTGACATTATTAGATGACCCGGCAAATTGAATTACTGGTTACCTCTTGTTACATATTTTGTAACAAGTGTAACCTGCGATCCATCTAAACCGGTTCTTGGTGCCATAACAGGTATTATTGTTTTCCAGGTGCTTACGGAAAAATCATCAGGCGAATATAAACTATGACACCTTCCGCAATTATTTATATATAGTGCGCGACCCTCCTGTAATTCTGCCAGTGTTGCATTCACTGTTGCATCACTGCTGACAGGAGTGTAAATGTTGCTTGTGGGGATTTTCGTACATGACCAGAAAATTTCTAATGTTGCAACAATAAAAAACCATTTCATTATTCTCATAAAACATTTATTATTATTAGCAGTTCAGATAATAACATTAAAATTTGTAATTTGTTATTGTTACCCTGAATTTTATTTGGGATATAAAGCCAGTTTTATTTTCATCGTTATCCTGGTGAGTTCATTCAGAGTGCTTTGACCTCCGGTACCTGAGAAGTTCCCGGGGCCACCGCCACCTCTTCGGCCACCGCCTCCAAAGCTGTCACCCCCCCGAATACCTCCTCCCATTCTTCCGCCACCCATTCCACCTCCCATTCCACCAGAGGCTCTTCCATATCCGCCACCGCGGCCGGTAGTTGTTTGAGTTCGAAGAGGGGGTATAATAATGGAAACCGTAAATAGTCTTTTACTGCCAGGTTCAGAAAGAGCATTTTTACAAAATGTATTGAATGGAATGATTGCACTGTAATTCATAATACCTTTGCTGTCCCAACTGATGTTTGCAGAGATTCTATATTCATTCTGCAAAGGTGTAATTCCTCCTATAGGTGGTTTAAATCCTGTCAGCTGCATTTGCTTAGGTTCATTCCCGAACCTGTTTTTCAGTGTATTTGCTCCGTTTCTTGGAAATTGCTTTGGTTTTATTCTGTCTGTTGCGTTTTCGGAAGTTCGCGCAGAATCAGTATAAGTACTTGCTAACGGAAAAAAAATACCTGTCTGGTTTTTCTTTTTTCCTATAGTGTCAATCCAGAGCTGCATTCCTGAACGAATTATTTTAAGTTGACTTTGCTGATCAGTTGCCCGGATACGTACGTAAAGGTTTACTGAATCGTTGGTGACATTATATTGCAGTCTGCTTTCAGTATCGTAATAACGGAGCGGCTTATCCCATTCACTACTTGTTATGTCTGCCTTTAAATTTCGACTTTCCCATGCGTTTTCATAGATAGTTTTGGAACAGGAAAATAACAAACCTGTACCAAGAATTGACAGTAAGAATTTAATAAGATAATCTGGTTTCATTTGTATGGTAATAATTTAATTCAGTTATTTCTGCGAAAAAATTAATCGGATATGTATTGCAAGTTCATTAATTTAATCAATAACTAAAACTTTTGCCCCTCGAATTTTCCTGTTCTTTAGTTCTGTCAGGGCAATATTGGCCTGTTCAAGTTTATATTCCTGTATTTCAGGAATAATCGGAATTTCGGCTGCCAGCCGGAAAAATTCAGAAACATCATTTCGTGTTACATTTGCAACACTTTTAATTTCTTTTTCCATCCAGAGATGATCTGAAAAGTCCAGATCCAATAATCTGATCTTTGTCAATCTCTTCTTTCCTGATGGCATTTATCACCAGTCTGCCTCCGGGTTTAAGATTCTTTAAGGCTTCAATAACCGGTTTCCAGACAGGTGTAGTATCTATTATGCAGTCAAGCTGCTCAGGAACTTCATCACAAGTGTCCCCGGTCCATTTGCTCCCATTTCTTCAGCGAAAGCTCTTTCATTTTTGTTTCTCGCAAAGACAAAGATTTTGGTATCGGGGTAAAGGTACTTAACAGTCTGCAGAACAAGATGAGCAGAAGCTCCAAATCCTGTCAATCCTAATATTCTGGCCATTTTTAAGGCCGGTAAGACTGAGCGCCCTGTAACCTACTGCGCCCGCACATAAAAGGGGAGCTGCCTGTGAACTGGTAAAAACCTGTGGAACAGGATATGCAAATGATTCAGAAACAGTCATATATTCAGCATATCCTCCGTTAACATCCCTGCCGGTTGCTTTAAACCCGGAACATAAATTTTCATGTCCTGAGATACAAAAACTGCATTTTCCGCATGAAGAGAATATCCATGCCACACCAACCCGATCTCCGGGTTTTAATCTGATCACTTTACTGCCAGTACTTTCCACTATTCCAACAACCTGGTGACCAGGAACTATCGGTAAACAGGAGGAGGGGTCCTGCCTTCAATTTCATCGAGCTCCGTATGGCAGACTCCACACGCCAGAACTTTAACCAGAACTTCATTATCAGCCGGTACCGGTACAGGTAAATCGATTATTTCAAGTGGTTCACTGTTATGGCCAAGGTCAGTTATGGATTTTAATATCAATGCTTTCATTATTTCAGGACTTTATGCGGCCGGTACTTTTGTTTAATTAAAACAATATTTATTTAATATTTGTTTGACTGGCTTATGAAATTCACGGCATCAGATCTGATAAACCATCAGAATGCTTTATGCTTGTAATTTCTCCTTTCACTGCAAATGCAGCAAAATATTGTTTATTGACAGGCCACGAATTAATATGCCAGGTGTTTGAGGCATCAAATATTGGTTTTTGAATTTCATTCCTCAAAAATTTAAGAAAGCTGTAAGTATTCAATTTATCATTAATTCCAGTACCTGTTGCCTTTAAATAAGCCTCTTTCATAGTCCATAATTGAAAAATTGTGTTTAATACATCAGCTTCTTTTCTTTTAGAGTGAATTAGCTGAATTTCATCTCCTGAGTAGTATAGCTCTAAGAATCTTTCCGGATCATTTACATGTTTGATCTTTTCAATATCGCACCCGATGAAAGGATTATTGGAAACTGCCACTAATAAATATTCTTCCCTGTAAGATATATTAAAATGAAGATCGCGAATGTTGGTTAACATTGGCTTCCCGTTAACCGGATTATTGAATATTATATCAATTGGTTTGCATTTTAAATACGAAGAAAGGATAATCCTTAGCAGGCTGTGAGATTGAATATAATTTTTTTTTACCGGAGGTGAAACAATTTTACCGGCCCTTATCTTTTCTTCATCTGAAAGATTATGCAGGTCATTTCCAATAATATACAGACAATCAGGAAGAAAAAATGGTATACAAATGTACTTTAGTAATATTTGTTTGCCGAGACATTTTAATCATTTAACTGATTTTACAGGAGATCCTGTCCAGTTGGTATTTGCAGGAATTGTTTCTCCTTTTCATAATCAATGAAAGCGGATCAACAGAAGAGCCTTCATTCATTGTAGCATCATATAATATTACCGACATTGAGCCAAGAGTACAATTATTTTGAATTACCAGATGAGACATTTTCATAACACGGTCTTCAAAGAGATGGGTCTGAATTGTGCTCAGATAATTAATATTGGCGTTTTCACTAATAGTAACAAGGTCAAACTCGTTAATTTCTGTAGTTTCCAGATATACTTTTTTGCCGATCCTGCAGCCCATCAGCCTGAAAAACCAGACTGCAAAAGGTGTTCCGATAAGCATGTTCACAAACACAGGATAAACAAGGGATTCGCATATGGCATTAATAAGTTCATTTTTCCATACAAACCAGCTCCATAATGGATAATTGCTTTTTCGATAAGTGCCGATGAGTAATTTTTTTAAAGCGAATGCAATAAACGGTGTAACACCATAAAACAAAAATAGCAGGACCGGGGCTGTAAATAAAACGGTATTAAAATTCTCTATTTTGAGGATATCATAAATCACCTTATAAAAACAAATAAGAAGAATTAGACAACAGAGTAATCGGTAATGTAATTTTGAAGAATTCTACGAATCCCCTTTTAAAATAAAGACCGAATGAAGGATTAAAGGTATATTTATCATCGAATTTTTCACTTTCCTGGCGTACAGGCAGGAAGATGGGAGGTGATCCCAACCATGAAGAATCATGTTCCTTATCTTTAGTCATATTTCGGGGCGGAACAGAAAGTACACCGATAAGGCTGTTGTCTCTCTACTTTATCGCCACATGCCAAAATTGCACTGTTTCCAATAAAGGTAAAATTTCCTACTGTAGTTTTCCTGTTATACATTATACCATTCCGCACAATGGGCCCCCCGATACTTACAGAATCTGTCAGAAAAGGAACCATTGCCAATGTTAAGTAAATCGGGAGAAATCTGGTTTACGGTGGATATCTCGGCCGATTTCCCAACTTTGGCACCCATCATCCTGAGCCAGACAGGTGTGATGATAGTGGCATAAATAAACCTGAAAACGATCAATGTCTCCTGGACTATAAGATCAATATACCATCTGGCGATATACCTGAAAGAATAGATACTGAATTCATCTTCTTTCATTTTACCTATCAGGAGCCATTTCAAACCCGAAACAAATAAGAAATAACATATAATATAAATTGCGGTAAATGGCATTGAGGCCAATAATGCCCAGTGAAAACCCCAGTTAAGATCAATTTCATAATATGTAATTGCAAACGGTACTATTAATACAAGTGGGAGTAAAAAAAGTGTCAGGATTCCGATAAACTGGAAAAACATATAAACCGGAAAATGGTAAAGCTTTTGGTTTTTTTGACGTTTTGAATTTGCCTATTTTCGGATCCTCATTTTTCGTTGCAGGGGAACCTTCCCAGTGTTCATTTTTAGGTATTATAAGCCCTGTCTGCAATAATGATAGTTCACCCAGAGATGAGTTGTCTCCTAACTCTGACCCATGTGAAACAACTGAGCGGGTTCCTATATAGCAATTCCGGCCAATTTTAATTGCTCCTATTATTAACGCACCTCCTTTTACTTCATACCCCATGAGGTTGGCTTCCTTTGTAATGCTGCTGTTATCTCCTATTTCAATAAGGTCAAAAGCCCGGATGCGGTCCGTGCCCAGGTAGACGTTCCTTCCAATCCTGGCACCCAGCAGACGGAAATAAATATTTATAAATGGTGTACCTGTCAGGAAAGAAGTTGAAGCCAGGTCAACAAATTTCTTGACTAACAAAAATCGGAAATAGTAATTGCCCCATAAGGGATAAACTACGGGTTTAAACTTTCCAATGAGAATCCATTTTAAAATGACTGAAAACAATAGAAAAGATACAATTGTTGAAATCTCAAGCAGAGAAGAAAAAAATATAAGGCTGTAAGTGGGAATGCCAGGGAAATAGCTTTTGAATAGCGAAAGGGGAAGTTATCCCAATTGATGATACCAGTAAAATAAGGTAGATAGATATGCCCTGAAGAACACTTGTCTTAATATAAGTTGAATTTGGAACAGGTTCAGTTTTGATAGCTTCTTCCTGTACCTTTTTTTGAACATTTTGATGGTCAAGAAAGTCCGCAAGGGCTCTTATGTTCCTGTATTGATAAATATCCTTAACCGATATAGCTTTTGAGATTTCCGTCTTTCGCATTTCAGAGACGACAAGCGAAGCAAGTAATGAATGCCCTCCAAGGTCAAAGAAGTCATCATTAACAGATACTTCCAATGGAGCAAATTTTTCCTTCCAGATGGAATGTATCTCCTTCTCAGTATGATTTACAGGCAAAATAATTTCACGACCAGCAACCTGCTGCAGATTGTGAATCTCAGGCAATTTCTTCACATCCACCTTTCCGCTTTGCAACAATGGCAGTTCGGGCAAAAAAACAAATACTGAAGGTATCATATAATCCGCCAGCTTTTCCTTTAATCTGTTTTTCAACAGGATCTCATCAACCTGAACTGAAATATCGGATAAAACAACATATGCCACCAGACGTTGAATTTTCAGGTCATCCTTTTTAACCAACACAGCTGCATTTCTGACATTACACTGTTGCTTCAATTGTGATTCTATTTCACTTAGTTCAATCCTGTAGCCACGAAGTTTTACCTGTGAATCTATCCGGCCAAGAAATTCTAAATCACCATCGCGGTTAAATCGCGCCAGGTCGCCGGAACAATAAATCCTGACCGGGAAGTCACTTCTTAACTGAAATGGCGGATTAACAAATTTCAGGAAAGTCAGGTATTCGTTGTTAATATAACGGGTGGCCAGACTATTACCTCCGATGCACAATTCACCCGGAACACCAATCGGTACTTGTTGCAGAAAGGAATTTAAGATGAAAACCGAATAATTACTCAAGGGTTTTCCAATTGTAATCTTTTTCCCCGGTTTGTACTCATCATAGGTGGAAATAACAGTAGCTTCTGTCGGGCCATAAGTGTTGAATATCCTGATTCGTGGTACAAACAAGGCTTAAATTAACACATCAGAGCAATCCTGCAGAACAGTATTAGTAAGTTTTAGTAAACTCACCGGTGGGCGCATCATCGGAAGCATGGTAGGGACTGTAAGAATAAAACTGTAATCTGATGCTGCAAAATAAAAAAGTCAAGTTCTTCACCTGAATGCATGACTGTTTCACTTACGGGGTACAGGCATGAACCTGTACTGAATGCCATCCAGATTTCCTCTGCTGAAGCATCAAATGCAGGTGAAAATGTCTGGGCAACCTTTTCTTCCGATGATAACCGATATAGCCTTTTTTCATTTAGTATGAGGTTGCAAAAAGCAGAATGACTGATTTCAACTCCTTTAGGAAGACCTGTTGTCCCGGAAGTGTAGATAATATATGCGGACGAAGTTTTATCAATATTGATGTTAAGGTTTTCTTTTATATTATTTGAAAATATTGATTCTAACTCAGTGTCGAATTTGAATACTTTTTGTTTTTATTCCTATAAATAATTGATTGTAAGCGGAATGGCTCAACAAACATCTTGCTTTCGAATCGTCTAAAATATATCTGATACGTTCGGCGGGATAGCTTAGGTCAAGTGGTAAATAGGCAGCTCCGGTTTTTAGAACTGCCAGCATGGCTATATACAAATCGGTTGAACGGTTAAGTAAGATTCCTGCAATATCGCCTTCCCTTAATCCGGATTCATAAAGAAAGTTAGCTAAATGATTTGATTTTTCATTTATTTCTTTATAAGTATGTGATTCGTTATGAAATTGAACGCTTTTATTTTTAGCAAATTTAGTGACAGTATTTTCAAAAATATCATGAGCAAGTTCAGGAAAATCAGTTCCGGAATAAACAGGGCCATATGAAAAGTGTTCGATTTGTTCTTTTTCCTTTTCTGATATTATTGAATAATGACATAAAGGTATATCGGGTTGATTGAAATACAAAACTGTGATTTTCTTTAAATGAAACGCTCCATTCCGGAATGTATCATGGAACAGACTATCAGTATCGCTTTCATATTCCACTGAAAAATGTCCATGAGTCTGATTTAGCTTTATATGATAATGCTCTCTACTATTTAATTTTTCAAAAAACCAGATTAAATTTAATTCCTGAACCGGTCTCAGATTATCTTTTTGATGCTCCAATACTTTTTCAATTTCGCCTTTTACCTGTTGAGCTGACATTTCATTATTTAAAAACAATTCAAGTGATAAAATTTTGTCAGACAATGTTATATTGAAGTCCAGTTTTTCGGTTAAGTAACTGCTATAATAATAACATTGGATTGCAATTAAAGCAAGTCCATCAGTTAAGAAGTGCTGTCCCGGGGCTATATTATAATAGTATGGTTCTGAATTTGTCACAATATCATTCATAGCTTTTTTGGATAACCAATAAATCTGTATTTACAAAAACCGGGTATTCAAAGATTTCATACAATATACTATAAAAGGTTTAAAGAGGAAAGTGTTTACAAAAACTTAATTTTCCATTGCAGATTTACCCAGCTTTTTCGCGAAAAAGGGATTCATAGTTTAACCTGATGAAGCTAAACTGTTAAAAGTACCCATACATACATTTTATTATCAGTTAATTAAAGCAATTTATAAGCTCACGTAGCACGGCTGGTAATGTATTTTTAAATTATATTTCCTTGAAGACATGATCGGATTACAATGGAGCTTATACTTTTGAAATTTAATCAGAAATTGTATTCCGGCAAAAAAATCAGGACCATGCAGGGTGGATGTCTGAAATCTGTAGAAATTCTCTAATTCAGTTTTTTATTAATCAGGTGAATATAACGGTCTTTAACCTCCTCCAGAACCTCCTGCCACGAGCGGCATAATGTTATGGAAGCATTGTCTCCTGCTTTAATAAGCAGTTCATTATTGCTGATCAGCTGATTTATTCTTTCACCATATTGTTTTGGACTATTATAGCTCAGAAATCCGTTAAATTCATCCTGGATTAATTCCGCAATTGTGGAGCCCCTTAAAAGCAATGAAGGAGTATGGAGGGCGGCAGCTTCATGAATGACCAGCGGGGCATTATCATATAGTGAAGGAAACAGAAAAAGATCGGCCAGGGCATAGAATCTTTTCAATTCTTCCCTGTTATATACTGTTCCAATGAACTTAACCTTTGGTGTGAGATTATATTCCTGTGACATTCTTTCAAGAAGGGGTCTTGCATAACCCTGTCCAATAAAATAAATTGCAAAATCATCTGTACGTATATATCTCAATGATTCCATCAGGAATTTGACATTCTTTTCAAGCACGAGTTGTCCGACATAAAGAAATATCTTTCTGCTCTGAGGAATATTATGCATCTGCCTGCTCGTTGCACGGAAAGCCCTGATGTCACCTTCAATATTTATATCAATCCCGTTTGCAACTACCTCAAGCTTACCTTTATACCCATATTCCCTGATAGTATCCTCTACATGCCGCTGAGGTATCCATACTTCATCTGCCATTTTGTAGAAATCAATGATCCTGTTCACAACCTGCTTAAGGATAGTTTTCTGGCTTATAAAGCGCCCAAAGTCATCCTTATATTTGGAGTGAAAGGTCGCAATGAGTGGGATATTATTTTGTCGGGCAGTTTTCAACGCGAGTGCTCCTGCCGAGAAAGGTGAATGAGCATGTACCAGATTTAATGGTATATTCTTTAATGCCTGGTTGAAGTGGTAATCAAAGTGCGGCAGTCCCATCCTGTAGGGTTTCCTCAAGAGAATGGGGGCAGAGAAATAACGCAATACAGGAAATTCATCAATATCAGCGTAACCCGGAAACTCTGGTGTAATTACATATGAAGGATTATTTATTTTATTCAGCCAAAAAGCATAGTTCTTAACAGTAATCGCTACGCCATCCATAATGGGAGGGAAGGAATCCGAAAAAAGACCGAATCTTAATGTTTTCATTGACAGATTATTTATAAAATCACAAATCCATGCATCGCATCAAAATTGTCATCCGGATTAAACCCTTTTTTTATTTCAATAATACTGATTTCCCTGTAAATTTAGTATAGAATTAATAATCTGAAACTAAAGTAATCATTATTTTAATGCTGTGATGAAACAGAAACAGGACTCATTTCCGCTCAAATTTCCATGGTATTACATGAGAGCGACATATTTGTTGTAAGGAAGTGCTTCTGATTCGATGAGGATTTTATCTGCACACCATTAACAATGTTCATGCTATCGTCTTTTAGTGACTGTTATATCTGATCCTTAATTTTCTCAGGAAGTATTTTATAATAAATAAGGTCAGGACAATGACCAATATGGATAACATCACATTTCTCAGCAAATCAGGATTTCCTTCTAATTGCTTCCACCATGGGCCAATCAACCAGCCGGTTATGATATATGCACCTGACCACACAATTGCCGAGAGTAAAGAAATCGGAAGAAAATATGCTGTTTTTACCTTCAATAGTCCCGCAATTACCGATGTATATCCACGTATAAAAGGAGTCAGGCGACAAATAAAGATATTCACTAAACCACCGTCAGACAAAGAGCTGGAGAGTGAATCTATTCTGTCTTGTGAGACAGGTAACCAGCGCGGTTTATACTTCAGAATCTGATTTCCGAACTCCCTGAAAGTAAAATAAAGAAAGTTGGTTCCCGTAAAATCGGCAAGCATAGCAACAAGAAATATCTCATAAAATTTGAATATCCCTGAATAAATAAGGTATCCCGAAAACAACAAAACCAGCTCATTTGGAATTGGATTAGGGAATCCAATCTCCTGGAGGAATATAAGGATAAATATTGCCAGATAGCCGTATTGGTTTATATAATGTACTACGTCAGGAGGCATAGAATAGTCATTTATGTTAATGGTTATTACTGCAAGGTCAAATATTGAAATAATCTAAGCCAAATCCCATTTTTAAATAATCATTTTGTGACAATTTATTAACTTTCTTATCACTGTATCAGTATAAAAATTTATTTCCTCAATTATTTGGTCTTCCAATTTTGGATTATAAAATCAAAAGATAAAATATGTTGTAAAATCTTTTGATATTGAGCAACTTTGGGCGGTTAACAAATAACAACTGACCCCGGACTAATTGAGCAATGACTTTAATATTATAACCAAAGAACCCTGTGCAATAATTGTAATTAATTCAAATATAATCATTTTTCAGATTGTACCCACCGTTCTGATTCAGGATTCTGGCTTTTAATATGAAACTACTTTATAACCTCTCTTCAGATAACGGGTAAGAGGAACCCCCATGCCCTTAACATCGACCTGGCAGACTTTAAGGTCATTTGTTACACCGTACATATTGGAACAGGCTACACACGCCTCAACCATTACTCCATCTTTTTTCATTGAGGCCACCTTATCTTTTAAAACAGAATCCTCTGCAAGGAGTTTCTCTGAGGGCCCCCATACTACTAAAATGACCTCCTTAAACCAGTTATATTTTTTTGCTGCCTGCGCAAACATTAAACATGACTTCATTGCAACTTCAGGGTCGCCGCTTGACCACAATACAACAAGGGTGTCGGAAGCTATGGCGGTTTTTGTCTCCTCCTGGGCATTAAGTATTCTTCCTGAACTCACTGCCAATAACAGTACAAGTAATAAGAGATTGAGTTTCATACCAATTGGTTTAAATTAGACATTCTTTAATATCAGAAACAAAAATCCCCGTAGAAAGTTGATTCCCCGGCAAATTGTTTTTTGGCTTTAAATAATAAATCAGCTGATCATTATTAAAGTTATAATTAATATCCATGTAATATTATCAGGTTTAAGAGTATTTCGATTGTCTCACCTGGTCAAAAGCAGGATAAGGTAAGCGGATATCAGCTTTGCTCCGATACCGGATCTCTCATTCATTCGTCAGAAAGAATAATTGCAAAAGTGTATAGGTCGCGTCGGTTAATAGGAACCTTTTCGAGATATTTATTGCATTTTGTGCCTCTCCTTTTGATCTGAAAAAACAGGCACGAAAGTCTTATTTAACAACAGATCGGAGATATTCCAATACTGATCTGGCTTGTTCGTTGGAAAAATATGGGGGAGTCATCGGTACTTTATAGGTTATGATTAGTTCCTTGATTATAGGATCTTTCTCCTGCATTTGGGTAGTATTAAGAAGCAGGTTCATAATAAACTCCGGGGTTCTTATTTTAGTGATATCTCTGAGCGGCGGGCCAATCTTTTTTTGATCAAGATCATGACAAATCAGGCACTTATTGTTGAAAAGTCCTTTTCCTGTTAAAACCATTTTCCCGTTTAACGGGCCAAGTTTTAATTCTTTTACCGGACCAATGCCCCTGTCTTTAGTTTCCTGGGGAAGTAATAAGTACTTTCCTGATTCGGTTAAAGAATATTTTTTGAAATATGATGTATTAATACCATTTTTTTCCATTGTTACAGAAATTCCATTTGTTATCATTAGTGTAATGATTAAAAATGTCATGGAAGGAACCGAAAATAATTTCATAATGCTATTATTAAATATAATTATTGAATTTTTATCATTAATGCGAATATAACCCTTTCAACAATAAATAAAGAGAAATCTAGAAATTTAACCAGACTAAAAGATATAACGAGTTATTGTTGGAGGCATTTCTGGCTGAACCGTCATAATTAGTTCCGGCCCCGTTAAATTTATTGTTCAAAGTATATTGAACAGAGAACTTTGTATTATACCACGGCAGGTAGCTGAATTCCATTAGAAATCCGTCACTGTCCGGGTTCCCTGTTCTGCTTCCTTCGACGGGAGCCGGTGCATAAACTAACATGTCTTTGGTTCCCGAAATTGCGTAATAACCAAGAGTAAACCCGTAACCTTTTTTAAAGAAAATATTGCCGTCGACTTTAAAAGACCGAAGAATATTCTTGTCATTTTGAACATCCCCCGCCGGATAGGATGAGTTTAATTTTTGTCTTTCATTTATCCAGGAGGAATGCAATGTAATGTTCCCGACAGGAATTGTATGTTCAAATTGCAGGTCAAGACCTATATCCGTATAAATATCTGTTTGTCCCGAAATTCCGTGGGGATAAAGATTGGTGGAGAGGCCAAATGTTCCAAGTTCCAGGTAGTTGTCGGACCATTGATGTTGCAATGCCAGACGCCAGTAAGGTGTTATACCCTTAATGATTAAAGCAGCATCAGTCCCGGGAGGATCCGGAACACCCTGCTGTGCAGACCTGTAGACACTGAATTCGGCGTAAACCAGATTATTGAATAATCCATAGGTACCAATGCCCGCAACTTGCTGGGCAAGTCCACCTTCCAGCATAGTAGATGCAGTTGCTGAAGGGGCAACTGCCGATGATGCATACGGATAACCCCAGGCTGGGGTACTGTTCCATACATCCTGAACAGTCGGGTTATTATTTAAGGTAAATCCATAAATAAAATCCTTTGAGGCAAGGCTGGTCTGTCTGGCATACCGGAAATCTATATTGTCAATTCCTATTGTTCCCCCTTGCTGATCGTAAGTAATTTGAACAAATGCCCCGATCTTTGATGCTATTAAACCGGAATAAAAAAAGCTAAACTGCTGAGGAATTTCGGCATTGTCATTTTGTGTACCCGGAATTTTTTTGTTAAGGTCTGTAAAAGATATCTGGGTCATTGCTGATAAAGGTGAAAGCGTAAGAAGTTTTAGCTTCTCTTTATTATCATTTGTCTCATCAATCGTGTTGACTGTGGTCAACGTATAGCCATTTAATTTAAATAGTCTTCCAAATGGTGTGAGTTCCGGAAATATATTATGACAGGCGGAACAGGACATGCCTGTCTGACGTGCATAACCAGGCACCGCAAATGTAACGGCTGTTCCTGATAAAAGAGCTATAAAAAACAGGATTATTAATTCATACGGAATTTTAAATCTCCGGCGGTCTGAATGCCATTTTCTGTATATAAATGTTTTTCCCGGATCGAGGCTGAAGAGGAATCGTATTATCTTCATGGTTATCAAATTTATATTATACATAAAATGATATTAAAATAATTGTATTATGGCTCTTAATCATAAACTGCACAATTTTGAAAAAGTATTATCACTGAATTGGTTAAAAGCAAAAAACACATAGCATGTTTTATGGATCATTATTTTTTACCGGCTTCAATTTTTTCGAAATTATTATTACAATATATAATTTTTATATCATTGATTAATAGAGCAATGTATGATTTTATCTTATTATTTATGATAATCAATACTGTCTGATGGACATATATTAATATCTCAAATTTATTTACAAAAAATAATGTAAAGATTAAGAATAGGTTAAAGTTAAATTAATGGAGTATTAAAGCATAGTCAATCTGTTTCTTTAATAATAAACGGGTCATTGTTTATGCACGGGTTTAACAAAATAAACCCGGGCATAGATCCCTTTACGATTTAAATCATTGATAATACAATATTAATAAGTTTTTTTATAATGTTTTAAAAGAATCTTAAATAACTTACACAATTTTCTGACATATTAAACAGGATATTATGAATACATTGATCAAAGGATTTGCCATTTTGTTTGTGCAAATGTTTGTATTTTCAGCCGATACGCTTAAAATATCACACGGGAAAATTCAAGCCACGGTTTTAAGATCCGAATTTATATTTGAGAAAGCATCTTTCCCCAGTTGCCATGCGTCAACTGTTGTTGAAACGGAGACGGGCATTTTATCTGCCTGGTTTGGGGGAACGGCTGAAGGTCGTCCGGATGTTTGCATTTACACTTCAGAGAATAGGGAAGGGAAATGGAGCAGCCCTGAACTTGTTGCTGATGGTATCATTAATGATACGCTTCGCTATCCATGCTGGAACCCGGTTCTGTTTAAGAGAGATAATGGTGACATAATACTATTTTATAAAGTCGGTCCCAGTCCGCGCGAATGGCATGGGATGTATAAAATCTCAAAAGATGGTGGTATATCATGGTCAGAAAAGGTTCAGATACCAGGCAATCATTTAGGGCCAATCAAAAACAAAGCACAAAGATTAAAAAACAGTACTATCCTTTATCCCACCAGTATTGAGACTGCTCAATCCTGGAAGGTTTACGTTGAAACTTCCGGTCAGGATTTGAAGAACTGGACAAAAACAGAAATTGATAACAATGGTTTTAATGCCATTCAGCCGGCTATTCTTTTTTACAAAGGCAGGAGAATCCAGATGCTTTGCCGGAGTAAGGAAAAGAGAATTGTGGAAACCTGGTCAGACAATAATGGGAAAACGTGGTCGCCGCTACAGGCTACGTCACTCCTGAATAATAATTCAGGTATTGATGCGGTAACTCTTGGCAATGGCTTACAGTTACTGGTATGTAATCCGATTGAAAATGGAAGGAACAAACTTGCTGTTTTTGCTTCAGCCGACGGAAAAAACTGGGACGAAATAATTGTACTGGAAAATGAACCGAAAGGTGAATTCAGCTATCCCGCCATTATCAGGGGTAATGATGGTAAGATAAATATAACTTATACATATAACAGGGTTAAAATTAAATATGTCCGTTTGGATATTTCTGAAAAGTAAACATTACATAGTAATCATATTAAAAGATCGCACATTAAATTATATTATGTAATGTGACTATCAGCAATCATGAATAAAACTATTAAGGTCTATTATTTATACCCCCATCCCGACCTTCCCCCAGGGGGGAAGGAGCTGAAAGCAAAGCTTTTCCCCCTTGGGGGAAACGGGAAAGGGGGTTATTTGGAATAAAATGTATGTAATTGATTATAAGCATTATAAAATTAATATTATTTTAGTATTAACTTTTTATAATTGATTCCCGATACTCATTTTATGTAATTAATGGAAAATAAGGTATTTAAGTGATCAATAAATCGTCTTTTTAATAAATGAAAAAAATTGATATCATTATATTTTTGGTTTACATTATCGGGATTATATTGTTTGGTGGTTCCTTTTACAAAAAAAATAAATCCTCCTCTTCTTTTACCCTTGGAAATAAGAATATTCCCACATGGGTAATTTCAATGTCGATCTTTGCAACATTTGTCAGCAGTATCAGCTACCTTGCACTTCCAGGACAAGCATATCAGACAAACTGGAATGCATTTGCATTCAGCTTGTCACTGCCCTTTGCCTCTCTTATGGCATTTAAGTTTTTTGTCCCGCTATACAGGTCAGTAAATAGTCCTTCAGCGTATACATATCTCGAAATACGATTTGGTCCATGGGCCAAAATATATGTTTCAGTAATGTATCTTCTTTCTCAATTAATGAGGACCGGAACAATTCTTTTCCTGCTGGCTTTAACCCTTAATGTAATTCTTGGCTGGAACATGGTTTTTGTAATTATAATAACAGGCTTGAGCGTTCTTATCTACTCACTGCTTGGAGGAATACAGGCAGTTGTGTGGACAGATGCGGTTCAGGGAATTATTTTGATTTCAGGGGCGCTGGTATGTTCCGTAGTTCTGATATTTTCAATGCCGGAAGGACCGGGGCAATTATTTCAGATTGCTGCAGCTAACAATAAATTCAGCCTGGGAAGTTTTAAAATGGGATTATCAGATTCGACGTTCTGGGTTGTTCTGATGTATGGGATTTTCATTAATCTGCAGAATTTCGGTATAGATCAGAACTATATACAGCGCTATATGACAGCCAGTTCGGATAAGGAAGCAAAAAGATCAGCGCTGTATGGCGGTCTGATTTACATCCCGGTTTCTTTCTTATTTCTTTTTATCGGCACATCACTTTTCAGTTATTACACATCCCATCCCGGAATTTTACCCTCAGATATCCAGAGTGACAGGGTATTCCCATTTTTCATTGTGAACAATCTTCCGGCAGGATTAACCGGGTTACTCATTGCATCAATATTTGCAGCGGGAATGAGTACTATTTCGACAAGTGTGAACAGTTCGGCAACGGTAATTCTGAATGACTACTTCAGGAAAAAGTTGAAAGATCCTGATCCCGAAAAGATATCGATGAAGATTTTATACTCATCCTCTTTCTTATTCAGTTTCATCAGCATTTTTATAGCAATTGCCATGATAAATGTCCAAAGTGCTCTGGAAACCTGGTGGAAGCTGGCTTCAATTTTTAGCGGTGGGATGCTGGGTTTGTTTCTTTTGGCATATTTTTCAAAGAAAGTAAATAACCTTGCTGCTATAACCGGAGTTGCGGCGGGTATACTTGTGATAGGATGGATGAGTTTATCTCCCATTTTTTTCAAAAGTGAAAATCTCCTTAAATATGCAAGTCCGTTCCACAGTTATTTATCGATTGTTTTCGGGACAACGGCAATTTTTATAATTGGTTTTATTTCTGGCATTTTCATTAACTCATTCCGCCTGAATAAATCCTGAATAACGGTTTGGGAAAGAACTTATTAAATAGCATAATTACGTGCTATGCAGCCCCTGATCGTAAAATAGTTCCTTACAATACTAACCAATATACAAAGAGGAGCCGGTTACCGGTTTTTAAAGACAGAGACCACTTCGGACAAACCCGCATTATAACCACATTCAGCGAAAATGAATTGACGAAGCCCGGGTTGAGTTGAAGTGCTTATTATAAATAATGTCCTCAAACTTTAATCTATTACCGGTCAATCACGGTTAATAATTTGGGCTTTTGCAAATAATGAAAGATACACGGAACTTATTTTTTATTTAAACGTTATAGTCTTATACATTGATAGTTTGGTCTATAAAGCTAATATAAGATATTTTTGGGAAAGATCCAAATAACCGAAATCTGCCCAATGACAAGAGATAAACAACAAACTAATAATCATTATTATACCGGTGTTTGCTATTCCGATAATAATTATAAAAATGACTATGGGGAATCATACATATAAATATTTTGATGCTTGAAAATCAATTATTTGCCCCGACCCTAACCTTGCTCCGCCGTAGCGTTCTACGCGAAGGCTAGGAGGGAGTAATTGATTTTGGCTGCGCCGGGCTCGCCCTGCGGGACCCGGTTCTTCGCACCCTTTAGGGTAAAGGGCTAACGAAGAACCAGAGCGAAGCGGAGCTCGACGAAGTCAAAATCAAAGAGGTCTTATGCATGATTACCGATTGTCATAATTATAAATAATATTTTTAACCTATTTTCATAAAAAATCAGGATATGATAAATGCAGAGTTTAAACTTATGGATTGTGCCCTGATAGCTATTGCAACAGGGGAAAAGGCACAAAACCTGAGAGAACTGAGAGATCTTTTAAAGATTATACATCCCGGGTGTTTTTATTATCATTTCTGGGGTGGCCTTTTACGCCCTAATTTTGATGATCCTGAATTTCAGAACGATTTTGCCGTATGGGCATCCCGAAACCTGCATGATGCAAAAATATCAGAACAGCTTTCGGCAATAGATCCCAGTATGTTCAGAGAAATAGATGATCTCCGGAAAGAAGTTATAGAAATTATTGAACAGCGTTTATTCGAATCTGAGCATGTCCCATGGGTGAAGGCCGGACAGGAATTCCATTTCATCCGCTCGCAGATTGTGATTTTCGATACCGGCATTAGTCTCAGTGATCCGGGGAAATTTCTTGACATTATTCAAAACATATCGCTCGGAAGTGTTTTTTATCATTTTATTGATTCACGGAGAAGAACGCTTGAAGGGAAAAACGATTTCTCATTGTGGTTAAAAGGCTTTGGAAAAAAATATAAGGGGCTTGGAGATGCTCTTGATAAAATTGACCCCTCTTTCGCGACCTTAAATGAGCTCAGACTGGAAATTAATTCAACTATTCAATATTACATTAAAGGATGAGACTGATGGAAAATTTACTTGACCAGTACGCACATGTTGTAGGCAACGATGTCATTGACCATTTAAGGCAACTGGCATATCCTTTGAAAGGGATCAAGATGCTTCATGTTAATTCAACAAAAGAAGGGGGAGGTGTGGCTGAGATTCTGAACCGGCTCATCCCGTTAAAAAAGGAATTGGGAATAGATGTTGAATGGGAGATTATTACCGGTAGCCAGGAATTTTATCAGTGTACAAAAAAAATGCATAACTCACTGCAAGGTGACCGCGACGATATTTCAGCCTCTCTCCTGAATATTTATGAGAATACCAACCTGCAGAATTATGAAAGGTTACGAACAAAACTCGAAGAAGCTGATGTTGTATTTATACATGACCCTCAACCTGCAGCACTGCTTCACTTTTGCACAGAAAGAAGAGGTAAATGGGTATGGCGTTGTCATATCGATGTCAGCTCATCCCTATCGGCCGGTATGGAAATATTTACGTGAATATGTTAAAGATTACAATGCAAGTATATGGTCTCTTTCATCATTTGTACAACCACTCTCGCATCCACTTTATTTAATTCCTCCAAGTATTGACCCTTTAAGTGAGAAAAACATCGAACTTTCAGAAAAAGAGATTTCTGATTTTCTTGATTCCTGGGGTATTAACAGGAGATCTCCTATAATAACCCAGGTTTCCCGTTTCGATCGTTTTAAAGACCCTATCGGTGTGATACGAGCTTACCGGATGGTTAAAAAATATACCCCATTGCAGTTGGTATTAGCCGGTGGAGGAGCTTCGGATGACCCGGAAGGTGAGCAGGTGCTGGAAGAAGTGAAAGCTTTTGCCGGCGATGATCCGGATATACATATTCTGGTTCTCCCATCTGATGCCCACAGGGCTATTAATGCTTTGCAACGGGGATCTGACATAATTATTCAAAAATCTATTAAGGAAGGTTTCGGCCTTACTGTCACGGAAGGATTATGGAAAGGCAAGCCTGTAATTGCAGGAGATGCCGGAGGTATTAAACTTCAGGTAAATGATCATTATTGCGGATTCAGGGTAAACACGCCTGAGGGAGCTGCAATGAGGATCCGTTATCTCCTGAAGCATCCTGAAATAATGAGAACAATGGGACAGAACGCGAAGCAGTTTGTATTAGATAATTTCCTTATCACCCGTCACCTCAGGGAATATCTTACGCTCATGGTAGCATTATTAATCGGTTCAGAAGAAAAGATTGAACTGAGGCTTCCCGAACACTTTAAAGATTAATCAGGATTCAGAGAATTTTACAACACTTACCCTGGATCCGAATTATTTCCGGAATAAGAGGTATTTATGTTTCATATAGTTTATTAATTTTTTATAACGAGATATTAATTTATATTATCTGAAAAACCTGAGTATGCCAGCATCACTTAAAATCCTTTTAACAGCGGCAGAATGTGCTCCATTTGCAAAAACAGGGGGCCTGGGCGATGTTGCAGGTGCATTGCCGGGCTATTTAAATAAACTCGGTCATGATACCCGGGTAGTATTACCAATGTATTCATTTATAGATAGTAAGAAATATAATATTAAGACCGAAATTATGGATATGAGTGTTCAGATGGGCTATGAAAATATCATTTGCAATGTCCATGAAGACTTTTTTAAATGATAATGTACCTGTCTACTTTATTGATTATGAACCCTATTTTGGAAGGCCAAATATTTATCACGACGATGATTTTAATGATTATCCTGATAATCCCATGCGGTTTACATTTCTGTCGAAAGCTGCCCTTCAGTTATGTCACCAGTTAAACTTCAAACCTGATATTGTTCATGCAAATGACTGGCATACCGCCATTTTACCGGCTTATCTTAAAAAACTCTATAATGATGATCCTGTTTTAAAAAACGCAGAAGCGTTTTAACAATTCATAATATAGCTTACCAGGGACTGTATAACAGTTACTATTATGGTTTTACAGGATTAGGATGGGAAGACTTTACTCAGGATAAGTTTGAATGCTTATAATGCTGTTAATCTTTTAAAAGGGGGTATATATTTTGCCGATATGGTTAATACTGTCAGCCCGGGATATGCAATGGAAACCAAAACTTCACTCAGGCGGATTTGGTCTGGATTATTATCTGAATATAAAAGGGGAGAATTATACCGGGATTCTTAATGGTGCTGACTATTCCAGATGGGATCCTGAGAAAGATCCGTTGATCCCTGTTAATTACACTGCAGATGATCTGGAGGGGAAATCAGAATGCAAGAAAGTGCTGCGGAACAGGCTAGGCTGGAACAAACGCGTATACCCCGGTTATCGGAATTATAAGCAGACTTGTAGAGCAAAAAGGTTTTTATATTTTAATGGAATGCATTGAAGGCATTGTAAATAATATGAATGTTCAATTTGCTAATACTTGGTGCAGGTGATACCAATTGGAAAAATATTATGGCAGTTTACAAAAGCGTTATCCGGGTAAAGCAGGATCCTTTATTGGGTTTAGTGAAGAATTGGCTCATTTAATTGAAGCTGGCAGTGACTTCTTTCTTATGCCTTCGATATTTGAACCTTGCGGATTAACCCAGATTTACTCATTGAAATATGGGACTCTTCCGATTGTACGGGCTACAGGTGGATTAAATGATACTGTTGAAAACTATAATCAGGATACAGGAGAAGGCACCGGGTTTAAATTCAATGAGGCAAGTGGGAAAGCAATATATAATACGGTTTATTGGGTTCTGGATACTTACCATAACAGGAAGCCACATATTAAAAAACTTATAAGACCTGGCAATGCAGCAGCATTTTTCATGGGAGGAGAGTGCCGGGAAATATGTTAAACTTTATTACAAAGCTGTGGAAAACAAAATCTGAAATGAATATTTCCGCTTAACTGTCAGTCTTTATGTTTAATTCATGCCTGATGTTGAATACCTTCATAAAAAGCAAATAACTTATCTCGGAATGACTGATTTTGATAAACGCTCTTTAGTTTTAATTTTATTTCATCTGCTTTTTGAATAGCCTGTCACAGAAAGTTGAAAAAACACTGGCAACTGTTCCACATGCAGATTCTGTTATTCTGCTTGATGCAGTAAATGTTGTGGCTTATCGCATGAGCGGAAGATTACATACCCTCCCTGGAAGTTTGTCGGTTTTATATGGTGACGGACTCAAAATTTCAGATGGCACGAGCCTGGCCACTGCTATTAACACCATTCCCGGTGTAACAATGCAAACAGGAACCTTTGCCACAAACCGGATCGTCATAAGGGGAATGGGCAGCAGTACACCTTATAATACCAACCGGATCAGAGCATACCTCAATGATATACCACTTACCACTGCTGACGGATTTCAACACCTGAGGAAATAGATCTTCCTGAGTCTGGGCAAAATGGAGGTGATTAAAGGTCCGGCCTCAGCACTTTACGGATCAGGACTAGGCGGAAGCGTTAATTTGTACACTCCTGTAAAAACAAACAATGAAGGTAACCTCGTTGGCCAGTATGGAAGTTTTAATACAGTAAAGAGCCAGTCTTTCCGGAAATATTAACGGGGGAAAGACTAACCTTTGGGGAAGTCTCAGTCATCTTCAGTCTGATGGTTATCGTGAGAACAATCTTATAATCGCACCACCATTCTGACAACAGCAAAATGGAAACAAACAGGGTGGTCGGTTAATACAACGCTGTTGATAATCGGTGTAAATGGAGGCATTCCAAGTTCATTGGGCATAACACAGTTTATGAATGATCCGAAAGCGGCAGCTCCTAACTGGAAAGCTATCGGAGGCTATAAAAAATATTTAAAGGATTGGCAGCAATTTCTTTAACCCTAACCTGTCGGAGCGGTATCACCAACCAGTTTTACCATGTTTCGGGAAATCGAATGACGACTATGAAAAGCGCCCCTTTAACAATCTTATGACCGGATCTCTGAATGGCGGATTCCGGAACAAACTAAGTCTCCACATGCCAAAGACTGACTGGATTGTTGGGGCAGAGTGGATTAACTGAACAATATAAATGGAAACTCGACCAAGATACATTCCTCCTGAACGAAAACAGTGAAAATCGCAAACAACTTAATATATTTCGCTATGCTGTACTACCGGCCAACCACCAAACTGAACATTTCCATGGCAGGCGCTTTGAATCAAATCAGCTACCGTTTGACCGATTTGTATTTAGCCAATGGAGATCAAACCGGGAGACGGATATTCCCACTGATAGTGTCGCCCCGATTTGGAATTAACTATGCACCAGATGATCTTTTAGCGGTTTATGGCTCAATAGGTCATGGATTCTCGCTCCCTTCCCCGGAGGAGACTTTGTTGCCTGCCGGGGACGTAAACCCGGGTATTAAGCCGGAACAAGGTTTTCAGTACGAAATCGGTACACGGTTGAACCTCTTTGGTAAACGGTGGAGACAGATGCTACCCTATACTGGATTGAACTCAACAACTTGCTGGTAACCAAACGTATAACCGAAGACATTTTTACGGGAATAAACGCCGGAAGAACCCACCACCAGGGGATTCGAACTACTTTTACGCAGCCGGTTATTTGAGTCCGGCAGGTTTCCCGGGAAATATGACAGCAACAGTCAGCTACACCAGATCACTTAACCGGTTTATCGATTTCACAGATGATGGTAATAATTATGATGGGAAAAATTGCCCGGAATTCCCGGTCAATCATTCCATCTGCAACTAAAATGGGAACATGACCAAAATGCTGGAGCTGTTCAGGCATCTTCAATATTCGGGCCATCAGTACTTAAATGACAGTAATCGCTTTATATCCCTGGCTATTTTTTAGCTGATTTTAAATTAACTACTCAATTTAAACTGAATAAGACCGGACCGCTGTTCATTTATGCAGGTATCAACAACCTGCTAATAAGCACTATGCTTCAATGCTCGTAGTAAATGCACTGGGATTTAATAACACCGAACCACGCTATTATTATCCGGGACTACCCCGTAATGGTTATGCAGGAATACGTTACAGTTTTTAACCTTGGATATTTATTAACTGGTGATTTGCAGGTATAAAAGTCAATTTTTTTCCTGTTTTACCACTTTTTAAAAAAGGCTTCTGAAACCCTCAAGTAATGAGGAATGATTTTTTAATTTGGGTGTTACATGCTATATTTATGATGGATTTTAATTAAAATTTAATTTACAGCACCATGGCAAACACCTACACTCAATGCTATTTCCATATAGTCTTTTCAGTAAAAAATCGCGATGCATTGATAAGAAGAGAATGGAAAGATGAATTGGAAAGGTATGTCACAGGAATTGTACAAAACCATAGGCATAAAATGCTGGCAATAGGTACAATGCCTGACCATGTTCATATTTTGATAGGTTATAATGTAAATCAGCTGATACCAGATCTTGTTGAAGAAATTAAAACATCATCCAATAAAATCATTAAAGGGAAAAGGTTATCAAAATTTAAGTTTGAATGGCAGAAAGGTTATGGAGCTTTCACACATTCTCATTCCCAAATAGACCTGGTGGCAAAATATAATTTATCTCAGGAAGAGCATCATAAAAAACAGCCATTCAGGGAAGAGTATTTTGAAATCCTGGAGAAGAACAACGTGCAATTTAAAAATGAATATGTCTTTGAATTCTTTGATGACGTTCATGGTTGGGATTAAATATTTCGGTGCCCTGCACCTTTTGTGTCATAATAGAAATGCATTTCTACAAATATTTCGCAGCTCTGCTGCTTTTCATTATTACCAATAATGTTCACAATGCCTGATTTATGGAATGTAAATGAAGGCCATTGATATATAAAGGCACAAAACGAATAACCGGATTGACTCTGAATGAGTGCGGATGTTTGAAGGTACATACCGCTTAACCGGATTGAGTCTGACTGAAGGTGAATATATTATGGTGCAGAGCACCATAATATTTGTAGATAAGCACCAGCACAAGACATTAAAGGTGCAGAGCACCGAAATAATAGAGCTAAAAAATATATTAACAATAACCGTTTTAGCTTAAATTAACCGCGATAGTTTTAAAATCAGAATTCAGGTGTTTCAACGCTGAAAACAGGGGATTTAATAACAGCGAACCACGCTATTATTATCCGGGATTACCCCGTAATGGTTATGCAGGAATACGTTACAGTTTTTAACCTTGGATATTTATTACCTGGTGATTTGCAGATTTAAAATGCAGTCTTTTTAAGTTAAGGCAATGTTCTGTCCCATAAAACACTGTCATTTCTGGCGTTTGTGCGGAATCTCATAATCAATCGTATTGGGATTATTATTGACAACCGATACTCATTTTATTTGTAATGGACGGACAATTAATCTATTTTCTGCCCTGTAACTTAAACGCAATATAAACATCTCCTGATTTTGTGCCAACTTTCCCTCCCCCCCCGGCGGCAATCACAACGTATTGAACATTATTTGACTCGTATGTTGAGGGAGTAGCATAACCCCCGAAAGGGAGCTTGTATTCCCACAATATTTCACCGGTATTTTTATCAAAAGCCCTGAATTTTTCATCAGCAGTTGCTCCGATAAAGACCAGTCCCCCTGCTGTGACAAGGCACCGCCGAAATTTTGTGTGCCGGTTGGCGAAATTCCTCTGTTGTTAGCTCGGGAAATTCCCCTAACGTTTTCTGCCATAAGATCTCCCCTTTATTCAGATCGATGGCACTTAATGTTCCCCAGGGTGGTTTAACAGCAGGATAGCCCTGCTTCATCACTAAATTGAGCATATCCCGAAGAAGCAAATCTTAATCTTCCCTGCGGTTTGTTTATCTCTGTATCCTGTATTTCTTTAGCATTTAATATCTGTCCAGTACCGAGTAAATAGGCAATGATCCCTTCTCTTTCTTCACTCTTTAATTGTGGAAAACCTGGCATCAATCCTTTCCCGTTCTTCAGGAGCGTTCTCTATTTCATCTACGCCTTTCCGGTCTCCGACATTAATTAAATGAAGGAAAAGTTTCCTGACCTTTCCTGTCTAAACCATGGCATAAGGCACAATTTAATTTGTAAAGTCTCTCTCCCCCGGCGTTTACCGAGATTCTTTTCCCGGGCCCTCTTCCTCAATTTTTCTTATCGACACAAGATTAGGAATCTGATTTGCATTTACGTACATAACACCTGTCTCAAAATCAAAGGAGGCACCGCTCCATTCGCCACCCCCTCTGAATCCGGGGTATACGATGGTACCCTGGTAACTCAGAGGTGTAAATATTCCTTCGTTCCTTGCATTGACCAGTTTTTGAAGGGCAAAATCCCGTGATTCCGCGGAAATTGTTGGCAGGTCGTTTCTGTATATTTCTGGCGAACGAACGGTGGCGGAGCCACAGGAAATGGCTGCGTGGGCCCATGTTTCCTCGCCTTCTACATCTGATTGCGGAACAGGCCTCTCTTCAATAGGGAAAACAGGTTCTCCGGATATACGATCAAAAACAAATACAAAGCCTGTCTTAGTTATTTGCGCAACTGCATCTATTCTCTTCCCGCCTTTTCTGATTGTTATCAGATTAGGGGTTGATGGTAAATCATAGTCCCACAGATTATGGTGTACGTCCTGAAAATGCCATAATCTTTTACCGGTCTCTGCATCTAAAGCTATCAGACAGTCGGCAAATAAATTTTGCCCCTTCCTGTAACCACCATAAAAATCAGGAGCAGCAGAACCTGTAGGACAGTAAACTATACCTCGTTCAATATCCAGTGCCAATCCTGCCCATGCGGTTCCTGCACCAATTGTTTTCCATGCATTGGGATCTTCCCAGGTTTCATAACCGAACTCCCCCGGTTGGGGAATCACATGAAAGATCCATTTCATAGCGCCGGTTCTGACATTATAGGCTCGTATAGTTCCCGGTGCAGCATCATCACCTTCTGAAGCGCTATGTCCGGTTATTATTAAATCTTTATAAATTACCCCGGGTGTAGTACACGCAACATATATTTCATCAACATTTCTGCCCAGGCCTTCTCTCAGGTCAATATATCCCTTGTTCCCAAATGTTTCAACAGGTTCCCCGGTAGCAGCATCAATAGAATAGAGCCTGTTGGACGCCGGGAATAAAATTCTTTTTTCATTACCCTCTCTCCAGTATGAAATTCCCGCGATTTACATCCCTTGCTTCACCCTCCTTGAACGGATTGAACATCCATATTTCTTTTCCGGTAACTGCATCCAGGGCATATAATTTGAGTTGCGGTGAAGTGACATATATTATATTATCCACAATTACAGGATTGCACTCAATGGTTGACCGGCTTCCTTCACTTGCGTCGCCTGTGTGAAATATCCAGGCGGGTTGTAATTCATGAACATTTTCCTTGTTAATCTGATCCAGTGTGGAATAACAGTTCGCCCCCGGGTCTCCTCTGTAATTTTCCCATTTTTTAAAAGTATCTTTCCCGATGCAACCGGATAAAACAAAAAAGATTATATTAAAACCAATTATAAGCTTTGAATTTTTCATATTTTTCTGTTTTAATCGTTATGGTTATTATCAGCGTAATTATGGATCTGCCAGTAAAAATAGCTGTAACTTTATTAAAGACCGACACTATAACAATAAATTTTTAACTTATAGACTGATTTCTGTCCGGCAGGCTTGTTATGCTGCCTGAACTACTCCCCGGCGTCAGAGGAAGAAAGGTGGGTGTTTAAAGTTTCAGAAGACAGAATGATGTATTTTTACATCATAAATCAGGAATTTTTGGCAAGTAACGGTTTATGCCTGAAGAATTAGAATTAAAAAATTTTCAAGTAATCTGGTATTTTATTTTATGTCAATGATAACAGATGGTCATACAATATTTTAAAACAATCAGAGAATGTCTGCAGCTGGTAATTTTTTTAAGAATTTCAAAAGGAGAGCGGAATTAAGCTCTGATTCTGAAAATGATAAGCCTCAAACCTCAGATTCAGGCTTTCATATTGATAAAGAATCTCAAAAGTCATTTCTTGAAATTATTGAAGATCTGGCCATAAGGCAGAAAATTAATTCGCCGCAAAATTATGTCGGACAAGGAACCGACTTGTCATCCATTTCATTAAAAGACTATCCTGAAATAGAAACCACGGAACAGACATCTCAAAAAATAGAAGAGTTAAAATCAATAATATTATCCATTGAAAACAAACCTGAGGTTGCTTCTGAAATCATATTTACCAGATCGTATAAAATAGATTACAAAAGTGAACTCAATGCTTCACAACTTGAGGCAGTTACAACTATTAACGGTCCTGTACTTGTAATAGCAGGTGCCGGAAGCGGTAAAACAAGGATTATAGTACACAGGGTTGCCTTCATGATGGAGAACGGGATCAGTCCCGGTGATATCCTGTTACTGACATTTACCAGGAAAGCCTCAAAAGAGATGCTGGGGAGGGTGCAGCAGCTTCTGAAAGACAATGCCGCTCAAAAAGTATTCGGGGGTACCTTCCATGCCTTTTCGAACTATATACTTAGAAAATATTCAAACATCCTCAATATCCCGGTGAATTTTACAATAATTGATGAAGAAGATTCAGAAGACACTGTCGATTTAATAAGATCTGAACTTAAAATTGAAAAGAAGGGACAAGCTTTTCCTAGAAAGACCAGGATCCGGGAAATAATTTCTTCTGCAAGAAACAGAAATCTTACAATCAGAAATGTTATCGAAAATGAATTTTCGGGTCTGATTGAATTCATTGATCAGATAGAGTTGATAAATCATGGTTATGAGACCTATAAAAAGATATGCAAACTATTTGATTATGACGATTTAATAGACGTTTTAAGGAATTCTTTACGGGATTATCCGCTGTTTAGAAAAAAGCTGCAGGGTGAATATAAATACATAATGGTAGATGAGTACCAGGACACTAATATCATTCAAAAAGAAATAGTTGAATACCTGTCCGAATATTCAAAGAATATCCTGGTAGTTGGTGATGATGCCCAAAGCATTTATTCTTTCAGGGGTGCCAATTATGAGAACATTTTAAGGTTCCCTCAAAAATACCCTGATTGTAAAGTGATTAAGATCGAAGAAAACTACCGGAGCAATCAAAAAATACTGGATTTTACAAATAACATCATTTCAAATGCCAAGATTGGTTACAGGAAGCACCTGTTTTCAAGAATAATAAATGAAGGTCTACCCATGGTCAGAAAGTTTTACGATCAGCAGACTGAAGCAGAATTTATCGTTGACAAAATAATGGAATACAGGGAAAAGGGAATTGCCCTGAACCAGATAGCAATATTGGTCAGGGCATTCTGGCACGCCAGGTACATCGAAGTTGAACTGAATAAAAGGAGCATACCGTATGTTGCTGTCGGAGGCCTAAAATTCAACGAGCGGAAACACGTTAAAGACATAATCTCCTATTTAAGAATTATTCAGAATCCGTATGATGCTGTTTCCTGGCACCGGGTCTTAAAATATCTGCCGGGAGTAGGTATAATGACAGCCAGAAGAATTATTGAAAAGATCATGGATGAAAAAGGATTGGACATTAATGCATTTGAAAAAAGCAAATTTGCCGATGGATTGAAAAGGCTTATAGAAATGTTTAATAAGGCAAAAGACGAAAATATCTCAATCCCTCAAAAAATTGAAATTATCAAAGATTATTATTCGCCAATTTTACAGGCAACGGAGTACGATTATCAGATAAGATTACTGGATATTAATGTTTTAATTGATCTCTCATCAAAATATGATACACTTGAAAAGTTCCTGACAGATTTTGCTCTGGATCCGCCTTCAGGGAATTTTGGTATTAAAACTGTCCCTTTAATTGACGAATCGGAAGATAAACCTTTAACGGTTTCAACAATTCACTCGGCAAAAGGATTGGAATGGTACAGTGTGATCATTCCGCATGCTTTGGATGGATTGATTCCCTCAGTAAAGTCATTAAATAATATTGAGGAGCTTGAAGAGGAGCGCCGTTTATTCTATGTTGCATGCAGCAGGGCGAAGCAGGACCTTATAATCACAATGCCTTCATACGTTACAGGTTATAATGCGTTTTTATCGTACCCGAGCAGGTTCCTGATCGAAATAGGAAAGGATAAGTTTCATTATCAATGACTGAATATTCATGATACCCCGGAAGGAATTTACAGGGCTGGATTTAATAAAAATTAAAATGCATTGTTTAACTTGGTACAATTAAATATATCGAAGTGAAAGGAATATTTTCAGTAGCCGTTCTGATCATGGTTGCACTTAATGCCTTTCCGGGTCCGCAAAAGAGAAATACAATTTCTTTAAACGGAGTATGGCAGATTGCAGAAGGCACCATGGATAAAATCCCGGAGAAGTTTGATCATTCAGTACCGGTTCCGGGTCTGGTATCTCTGGCAAAACCGGCATTCAGGGATGCGGGCCCCAGGGTCAGGGACAGGAGAAGTATTATTCAAAAAGATACTTTACGGGAGGCTTTCTGGTATTCCCGGACATTTTTTATTAATAATCCGGTTTCGTCCGTTGCTTTACTTAAAGTCTCAAAAGCAATGTTTGGTACCAGGGTCTTTGTTAATGGCAAGGACATGGGTGAACATCTGCCATGTTTCACCCCGGGGTATTTCAATGTAAGGGATGCTTTGAAAAAAGGAGAAAACAGGCTGATCATAAGGGTTGGTTCAAGCAGGAACTCAGTACCTTTTTCTGTCCCTGACGGGTTTGATTTTGAAAAAGACAGATATATCCCGGGAATATTTGATAATGTTGAACTGATACTATCAGGAGTGCCTCATATTATTAGTGCCCAGGCCGCTCCAATTATAAGCCGGAAGCAGGTCCGTGTTCAGGTAAAGCTTGGTAATCCCGGGCAAAGTGGCTCCTTCAAAAGTCACATTTGTTGTAAAGGAGGCAAAATCAGATAAGTTAGCCGGGAGTGTTGTAAAGGAGGTTCTCTTCTCAGGTGAACCCGCAGGAGAAACTATTGTAGATGTAAATATTCCTGTTAAGAACTGTAGATTCTGGTCGCCTGAAAATCCTTTCCTTTACAATCTTACCGTAACAACTGAAGGGGATGAGTACCAGACCCGGTTTCGGGATGCGTGAATTCCGGTATGATACCCTTTCCGGAATGACCATGTTAAACGGGAAACCTTATTTCATGAGAGGCAGCAATGTGACTCTCTATCGTTTTTTTGAAGATGAAGCCTGCAATGATCTGCCCTGGAACTCTGACTGGGTGCGTAAACTTCATCAGAAGCTTTAAGCAATTCAACTGGAACGGATTGCGGTATTGCATAGGACTGGCTCCGGACGAGTGGTACAGGATTGCTGATGAGGAAGGGAATAATGATACAGAATGAATTTCCTATATGGTATGGAGGAAAAGGGTGGTGCGTATGGCCTGAAGAGCTGAAAGCTGAAGAACTGGCCAGGGAATATGCTGAATGGATGCAGGAACAGTGGAACCATCCAAGTGTGGTAATCTGGGATGCAAGCAATGAGACTGTAAGTCATGATGGAAAGACAGAGGAGATTGCCAGGGCCATCAAAATTGTCACGGCCGCTGGATCTTTCTGGCCGCCCGTGGGATAACAGCTACTCAGCAATTCGTTCTCCGGGTGATGTAATGGAATTGCATCCTTATCATTTCAGTAATCCGAAATTCAGACTGAAGAATCTCGCTGATGCAAACATAAATCCGGGAGGCAGTCCGGATGAAACAAGATTTCATGAAAATCGTTAATGAATATGGCTGGTTGTGGCTGAACAGGGATGGCAGTCCGACAACCCTGACCAGAGATCTTTATAATAATCTCCTGGGTGTGAATTCAACTGAAGCCCAACGCAGACATTTATATGCAACCTACCTGGCAGCCGAAACTGAGTTCTGGCGATGCCACAGGAAATGTGCGGCCGTACTTCACTTTACTGCCCTGGCATATTCCCGCGCTGACGGTCAGACAAGCGATCACTTCATTGATGTGAAGAACCTGGTATATGACCCTGAATTTCTGAAATATATGCCCGATGCATTCTCACCCGTCGGCCTGATGCTCGATGAGTGGGGAAAGGAGATTGAAAAAGGTGCATCGCATGATTATAAAATAATTGCAATAAACGACCTTGAACCCGAATGGAACGGTAAGGTATATTTACGGATATACGACAATGGAAAGATTATTTCTGAACAATCAAAAGATATTGTTATTCCCTCATTTGGTCAGGCTGCTGTTACAATAAGTCTTCTGTCGCCTCAGGCGCCAGGAACTTTTACTGTGGTTGCCTCACTCGAACGGGAAAACCAAAAACCAGTAAAAAGCATGAGGGAAATTCCATTCTTGTAATAACTCAGGACAGGCTGGTCCCAATTGGTTTGAATTTCCTTAAGTGAATCATCAATGCACTTTTCTAAATCGCAAATCCCGCAAGATCAATAATCTGCAGGATTTGCGATCTATATTAGTGGACACTCCAATTTAATACGAAGAACCCCTTTTTCCAGTAGTATAATATTTTATACAGAATATCAAAAGAATTAAGCCGGACTGTTAGTCAGCCCTGCCAAACCATATTCCTTTTAATTGATTAAGCTAAAACAAGTATGAGGATAATTATCAGAATAAGGGTGCCGCCGCCATACCATACGTATCCGCCACGTCTGTTCCTTACTTCAATTTGTTTTGTTGCCTTGAGATTTTTCGAATCGCTTTTCTCATTATTCGAAAGATTCACTTTTGCCAGGTTATCTATTCCATCACGTCTGCTCATACGACCTAATTCCTCGTCTGATAATTTATTTTCTGTCGGACTCGGCGTTGCTGTTTTTTCAGATTCCTTTTTTGGATCAGTCAGGCCTGCAAATACACTGGTACTTAATACAAATAGTATTAAGAAACCAAGAACAAGATGTTTTTTCATAATTGAAATTTAAAATTAACAAATTAAGATTAAAGGTACCGTTCATGGAACCGCAACTTGTTACATAATTTTTAAAAAAGGTTATATAATTCCTAGGTTAGGATTCCTTAATCGGATGACAAAGTAATAGTTTATAATAACAGGCATCTAAAGTGACAAGGAATCAAACGCCGGACATTTCTTATTTATATTTATATGACTATCGGTTATCAATAATAAAATTAATATTGTGCTTGAAAATCAATTATTCGCCCTGGCCCTAACCTTGCTCCGCAGTAGCGGCTACGCGAAGGCGAGGAGGGAGTAATTGATTTTGGCTGCGCCGAGCTCGCCCTGCGGAACTCGGTTCTTTGCACCCTTTAGGGTAAGGGGCAAACGAAGAACCGGAGCGAAGTGGAGCTCGACGAAGTCAAAATCATGAAAAACATGTTATTGATAGCCGATACTCATTTTATATTTATAATCATAAACAAATCGCTATTTTTGCAGAGTCAACTTTTCAGCGGACACTTATTTTTCTGCGAATAAAGATCTGGTTTGAATCAATCTGATTGAATGACAATGATTTATCCTGATCCATATTATTTTGACTATTCTGCTTCTTCACCTCCATACAGCATTGCACTGGAACAAATGAGGGAGATATCGGTTCGGTATTTTGCCAATCCTTCATCTTTGCACAATCGCGGAAAAGAGGCAAAAAGGTTCCTTGTAAATTTAAAGGAACAATTCTGCAGTCTCCTTAATTTCACAGATGGAAGGCTATTAATTTGTTCATCCGGGACAGAGGCCAATAACACAATTATAGAGGGACATCTTGGAAAAAATCGTGAAGGCAGGATACTTATAGCTGAAAATGTACATGATTCGATCTGGTACGCTACTAAAAAATATAAAAATTCTGTTGATATTTTAGAAATTGGATCAAGATGGACAGATCAGTTTAAAAAGATTAAAAGAATCACTAAAGCCCGCGATTACTCTGGTTTGCATTAATCATGTCTGTAATGAGACCGGGGCCATTCAGAATCTTAACAATATTTCAGGAGTTTGCTCTAACCGGAACATAAAGCTTCTGGTTGATGGTGTTCAGGCTCTGGGCCATATACCGGTTGACATGGACCAGATTCAATGTGATTATTACAGCTTCTCCGCCCATAAGTTCGGAGGACCACGTTCGTTAGGAGGATTATTAATCCGCGACGATACATTTGAACCATTTTTGTCTGGCGGAAAACAGGAATGGGGGCTGCGGGCAGGAACTGAAAACATTGGTGGTCTGGCAGCCTCGGTTGTTGCCCTTGAAAAATCATTATTATCGCTTAAAGATGAAACAGAACAGTTAAATGATTTAAAGGCCACCTTAATATACATTTTGAAAAAACAGGTTCCGGATCTTTTAATTAACAGTCCTGAGTTTGGGCAGCCAGGATTTGTTTCTCTTAGTTTTCCGGGATTTTTGGGAAATGAAATCGTTAATGCCTTATCCATAGATGGATTCTCAATTTCAACCGGCTCTGCCTGTCATGAAAATGTTGTCGAACCTTCAAGAATAATACTTGCTCTTGGACGGAGCCGGAAAGAGGCCGAAGGAACGATTCAGGATAAGTATGGGCTACGGCAATACAATTATGGCAGTAAACGAACTATGCAAGTCAATTGTTGGTTTTATAAAGAATTAACCTGATGTCTTTGAAAGCTATTCATATAAATAATCCGGATGAACCTGGATTAGCAGATGCATACCGAAGTCTTCCGCGAATAGGTGAAATTACCGTCAGTACTTTGATTGTAAATCTGAACGAAATCCTGAGAATATTGGAATCAACAGGATTTATTGGCATGGAGGTAGTATATTTTAATTATTCCTCCGGAATATTAAACATAAGGGCTTTTAAAGGGAAAAACGGACCATGCTATAATACCGGCAGGAAAGTATTGTATCAGGGGGAGGCAGTAGCCGCCCTTGACGATGATAATCACCTGATTTTTGGCGATCACCAGACCCCGGTTTGTGAAAAAACCGCAATAATCTACAGGCTCCCCGGTTATAAGAAACTTGTTAAATGTTCTGATGCAAATCCTGATCTGCTGGAAAAACTGGATGATGTTCCTGAAGATTTTCAGTTGTGATACCTTTGAAGAGGATCAGGAAAGATTATTTCAATCACTCAGGAATACAGAAAAGGCAAAAGAACACACAGGTCTCTTTTATCCGGGCCCCTTCAGACTTTTAATCCTGAAAGATGGACGGGTAGTTAAGCGGGGTCTGGTCAGTATGGTTCCGGAGTCGGATGCCGGACAGCTTATAAAAAGGGACGGATTGTTTAAAATTGAAAATTTCAGAAGTACCGAACCGCAATTTTTTCAGGAGCTCTATATGTCTTACGGTGCAAGGTGTTTAATCGGTAAATATATAAGTTATGAACAACCGGTGGAGGAGCGGATACAGGATTTAACCAGTCTTGACAGGACCTCCCCTGAGCTGAAAGAACAACTGTTGAAGATTATTAAAAACAATAAAAAGTACTTTATCCTTACCGGAAGCGATTCAAGGGATAAGCTGGGTTGCTGCCCCTCCGAATTGGTTACAGGAGCAAACAGACTTATGAGCGCAGGAATATTGGATTCATACCGGGACCCTGCACCCGGTGAGACCTGTCCCGTTTCAATATATGCTTTTAAGAACGAAATGAAAATTACTGGTAATGATCTTCAATTTAACATTGACAATGATTTCCGCCAGGTAATATTGAAAAAACTGGAGAAAAAGATGAATTCCGGATTCAGGGATTTTAACAAGATGGATACTTCTGGCATTTATATTAATAACTCTTACAGTTGCGCTTCTGAAATTTTATAATTCATCATCACCCGGCAAAAAATCTAAGTTTATACGAACAGCTTGGTTCCCCGGAACACAGAACCAGCTTATGATACTTCTTTTCCATTATTCGGAAAGATGCAATCAGTGCCTTAACATGGAAAAATATACCAATGATGTTCTTACCGAATATTATTCTGACCTGGTTGCAGGAAAGAAGCTTCAGTTCAAGCTGATGATAATGGATAACCAGGACAACCGGAATCTTGTTGAGCGCTTCGGCCTTTTTACCACAACAATTGTTTTGGTACAGTTTGAAAACAAAAAGGAAAAAAGGATCAAAGTTTTGAATGACTCATGGGAATACTCACAGGATGAACAGGCGTTTAAAAACATGATTAAGAAAGAATTGGATCAATTTATAATCAATCCGGATGAGTGAATTTATCATTGCATGTGGAAGTTGCTTCCTGGCAGGTTTTTTAACAACAGTTCATCCCTGTCCGCTAACCACCAATATTGCATCAATATCATTTTTAAGCGGTGTGGCAGCAAACAGACAGAGGATTAATGCAGTGTTTTTTTTCTTTATCTGCGGTTATCTCATTTCTTATTTATTCCTTGGAATAGTGGTTAGTTCAGGTTTGCTTTCCATTCCATCAATCAGTGGAAGGCTGCAGAAAGGCATTAACCTGTTCCTTGGTCCGGTACTGATAATCTTAGGTATGCTTCAGGCAGACCTCTTTAATCTTCAAAAATTATATAAGGGCAGGATACTCAAGTATCTGGAAGAAAAAAAATGGACAGGAATAAAAGCTCTGCCATTTGGAATATTAATTGCATTAAGTTTTTGTCCGGCAACGGCAGGAATCTTTTTTGGGCTTCTGATACCACTGGCTGTAAGATACGAACAAATGATTCTTTTCCCTCTGGTTTACGCATCAGGCGCTTTATTACCCATTATCGTAATAAGTCTGCTCATATCCAAGGGAACGGTTTTAAGTGCCGATTCCGGATTGATCAGAATCCTCCCGAAAATTTCGGGTTGGGCTCTTATAATAATTAGGTATTTATATAAGTATAAAAAGGATCTATTTAGCTGTGATGTAAATGTTTAAGGCAATGATTTGGTATCCAGCGCCCTTATATTCTTTGAGGGGATCCCGTTGTGATAGATTTCATCAGGAGGTAATTTCATTATCTTATTGTTATGGGTCCAGCTTGAAAATAATTTTGTCCGCACATCATCGGGGAATTCCCGGTACAGGATTCCCGGGAACGCCACGTTCAAGTGATTCCAATGATCCATCAGGTCTGGCAATACATGATGGCCATGATGAATAAGAACCGGAAGAATTACTTGCCAGCACCCACATTAAATTATCTGAAGCCCTCACCCTGATTTCCGCAGGTAATTATTTCATCTAAAATAGTTTTACCATCATGATGAGCATTATAAAATGAATGTATCATTATTTTTACATCTTTATGTCTGTAAATATTATACATTTCGGGAAAACAGGAATCGTAACATATTAAAAAACCAATTTTCCCTTACGGCCAGATGATTCCGGTTATCAATTTGAGCTGGTTCAGTATCAGGATTGAGAGGAGCTTGCAGAGAAGGAGAGGCCCGGTGGATCTAAGCTGACCGGTTCAGCCGGATTAAGTTCATATCTGAATCCTTTTTCTGAGGCATTCATAATTATTACTTTGGAGATAATAAGGTTCGCCAAAATCTTTTCAGCCCTGTATGCCGGAATTCGCGCAATTTTTCTAAATCCGGATAATGTTATTGATCCATTTTTCCAAAGATAATCAAAAGAGAATTTTCAGCTTTACCGAATCTTATTAATACCCCCGATCTGTTTTCCTTTTTTCTCCAAACCTGAAGTAATACTTTATTTGCAACAAGGTTTTGATCATGATGTCTGAAGTAGGGCAGCCATTTCCCATCTTCATCTTTAGCCATATAGGGTCTTTTATTTCCTTTGATCACCTCAACTTCAAGAATGGTTTTTCCAGCTGCCAGGTGTTGTTTTATTTTGACAGGAATTTCAGGTCTGCAAAAAAGCCTGGAAGCTGTATCGATCATATAATATTCTTCATCAGACTGTATTCCGGCTATACTGCCGTTATCCCTTACACCGATGAGCAATATGCCACCATCACTGTTTGCGAAAGCTGATAAAGTCCTGGCAATCTTTTTGCTGTTAGAAACACAGTATTTAAAATCAAGCTTTTGATTTTCACCTTCTGAGATTAACTTTTTCAGATAACTGTCCATGTTCCAGGTTTTCCCATACAGAATACCAAAATTCGGCTAAAAAGAAAATTCTTGCAAATTTCATTCAGATCAAATTTCTATTCAGGCAAATTAAATAATAATTGCAAACGGTAACTTAAAACGTAATTTTTTTTTCATGATTATAACAATGTGAAAAGTCACATAATTGTTGGATTCTGCAACATGCTCATAATAAATAACTAATACTATTTTATTTGGAATTTTATTTTCCTGGCGAAAATTCTGTAAAAATGAGCTGCCAGAAGCAACTTTCTGTCTGATCTTTGTGTCATAATGATAAAGGTTGATTAATATTAAAATGCTCATGATTTAAACTGCAAAAAAATTTAACTCAGAAAAACCCGACTATTGTTGTTTAAAAAATTGAAAATAAACATTATAAACTATGGGAATCAGGAGTTTTAGAACATATTCTTAATTTGATTCAAAAAAAAATGGTAAATTAGCAGTATATTAAAAATCAACTAAATCAAAAGCCTCTAATTTATGATACCTTTTAAAGAAAAGTTACAGGTATTTAATCCAGAACATACATTTATATTTTAATACCTGTATGAAAATAAATTTAAAAGCGACCTAAATTATTGGTAATGTATTGCAAATTTAATCTCCCTAAAGTCGTTCACCTGTTTCCGGTCCGGATGAAACCCTTTGAAAAAAGATTAGCATTAATTCTCTTTAGAGTACTATTACTTTTGATAGTCGGATTTGGAAATCAGGTGCAGGGACAATCAATCACGACACCTGCAAATAACGCCAGCTTTTTTGTACACAGTTCTGAATGTATCACTTAAAGCTAATCCAGCCAGTGGCAATTTTTCTAGTCCTGGCTGGCGGATAACCGATACCGGAAATGGTAACGGAATATATAACCCTTCAATAGCTGGTGTTGGGAATCATTTGATTCATTACATAAAAACAGGAGGTGGTGGATACGATGTTTTTATTACGGTTCATGTTTTACCGGTATTAACTTTTACCCCCTCCGAAAACACATTTTGTGTTGATGGAATGATTTTCCAATTGACGGATATCCAGGATCACCCTGGAGGTGGAGTATTTTCATTTACCGGAGACGGGGTTGTCGGAAGTACTTTTTATCCTTCTTCGGCAGGACCGGGAACTCATCCGATTAATGCAATTTACACATTAAATGGCGTATCTAACACCGTTACAGTAAATTTTATAGTCAGGTCAGCGCCAACAATTGAATTAGTTAATTTTAAAAATAATCAGTGCCAAACCGATGCAAATTATACGATTTCAGCCCGTGACGCAGTTACACTAGCTGTTTTTAACGGGGGTATCTATACCGGTAATGGAATAACCGATAACACAGATGGGACAGCAATATTTAGTCCTCTGGCTGCAAATCTTGTGTTATCATAACATTACCTACACATACACTCATGCGTTTACCGGCACAGGCACAATTACCAAAACCGCAAGAGTTGGAACCGAAATATTTATTGATGGTTTAGCTTCAACATTTTGCCTTAATGATCCGATAGACAATTTCACCTATCATCCATATAATGCTTTAACTGATCCCTTAAACAGGGTAACCGGACCGGGCCTGAGCGTTACAGATAATCTTAATGGTACGGCAACCTTCAATCCGGCTGCTGCAGGTGTTGGTATACATACTATTACATATACTTTTGTTGATGCAATAGATGCTTTTATAACCTGTACAAACACTGTAACCCAAACTGTTCAGGTTTATCCTGTACCCACAGCTGAATTCAATGGACTGAATGATGATCAAAAATATTGTTCCGGTGCAGCTGATGTTACTTTAACAGGAAACCGACGCACCTGCAGGAGTTTTTTCAGGAGATGGAATATTAAATCATGGCGATGGAACTGCAACCTTTCAACCTTCAACTCTTGGAGTTGGGAACTATAGCATTACCTATATCTACACTGAACCTTCAGGATGCTCTAACAGTAAAACCAAAACCTTCGAGATTCTGGCTTTACCAACGGTATACAATGTAACAGGTGGCGGATCTTACTGTGAGTTGCTTGCGGGTGTTCCTGTTAATCTGACAAACTCGACTACAGGCGTAAATTATAAACTGTACAGGAATGGTCTGGCTGTTGTACCTGACAACACAAAACCCGGTTCGACCGGGAACCCTATAAATTTTGGCAACCAGTTAATTGCAGGCTCTTATACTGTTATAGCTACCAATACGTCAACCGGTTGTTCTGCACAAATGTCTGGCAGTGCATCTGTTCTGGTAATTGCAAAGTCTGCTATTACAAACCAGCCCGTTAATGCAACAATCTGTGAAAATGGCTCTGCATCATTTACAATTGATGCTACAGGGCAAGACCGTCATTACCAATGGTATAAAAATGGAGCGCCCTTAGGAGCAGATAATAATGTCCTCATACTGAATAATGTGCCCTTAACTGATAACGGACACACGTATATTGTACTGTTACAAGTTCCTGTGGCAACTTATTAACAAGTAACCAGGTTACGCTTTGGTAAATCCGGAAACCAAAATTACTACACAACCAGCTGATGCTGAAAGGTGTACAGGAAGTGGCATTACTTTTTCCGTAATTGCCGATGGTTTAAATAAAACTTATCAATGGAAAAAGGGTATTTCAGATGTTGTTGATATTGCAGGAAAAATATCAGGTGGTAAATCATCAATCTTAACTATACAAAATCTTATGGCTTCAGATGCAGGTCTGTATTCCTGCACTGTAACCGGGGATTGTGGAGTACCTGTTCAAAGTAATCAGGCAACATTGACTGTTGATGTCCCTGTTGTAATCACCACACAACCCTCATCCATAATTGCCTGTGCAGGGAGCAATGTTGCATTCAGCACGGTTGCGACAGGAACAAGTTTAAGTTATCAATGGTGGTTCGACAACGATGGTGCCGGACCTAATCCCGCGGTTTCGGTTGGAACCGGACCCAGTTTATCCATAAATAGTATTACAGCAGCTAATACCAGGAACCTACTACTGTGTTATTTCCATTCCTTGCGGAGCAACTTCCACAACCAATTCTGTAACACTAACTATTCCTGCCACAACCAGCATAATAACTCCGCCAACAGGAGGGACAATCTGTGAAGGAAGCAATATTAATTTATCAGTCGCAGCTTTGGGCGAATCTTTA
>CAVZVF010000023.1:0-15198 GCA_963778605.1 uncultured Bacteroidales bacterium | reverse complement strand
AAGACGCTTTGCCATTGATGTGATATTAGCTGCCCGCAAAACACCAAATGGGAAACACGAATCAAACTTTAAACCACCGGGAATGACAATACAAAAGTTAACATCCCCGGAATATTCCCGCTTCTCATGTCATTTTTTGTCATGAGTTTTGTTGATCTGGCAAGCGTTCAAATTTATTTATTTGATCCCTGTTAAAAAAATGCGTCTGAATAATACAAAGAGGGTATGCCTTTCTCTGAAATTTTACAAAATATAACTTCTTCTATTTGTAAATTGGTCACAAAACTTGCAAATTGCAGGATTAACGAATTCCTGATTCCGGATTCCAAATAAGTTCATCAATCAATGTTAAGAAAAATATTATGAGAGAAAAGATTCTTGGACGGCGCGATTTTCTTAAAAAGACAACTGCTGCCACTTTATCCTTAACCATTATTCCGAGGCGTATGCTTGGAGGTACGGGTTATATTGCTCCAAGCGACCTGCTTACAAAGGGAATTGTCGGTGTAGGAGGAATGGGTCGCAACCATATTTTATACGAAGGTACTAAATTGCTTGCAGTATGCGATGTTGATAAATCACACCTCGAACAGGCAATTGCCCAGGCTGGCGGAAATGTTAAGGGATATAGCGATTTCCGTGAACTTATAGCCAGACCTGATATCGATGTTGTTCATATTGCCACCCCTCCTCACTGGCATGGTATAATATCAAAAATGGCTGCTGAAGCCGGAAAAGACATCTGGTGCGAAAAGCCGATGACACGCACCATTGGTGAAGGAATAAAGGTTATAGAGGCTGTTCAGAAACACGGCAGGATGTTCCGTCTGAATACCTGGTTCAGATTTAAAGACCAATTCTATGGTTTGGGTACTACGGTAAAGCCCCTTAAAAAATTAGTTGACAGCGGAGCACTTGGCTGGCCATTGAAGGTTACTGTCAGCGGTATAACAGGTTACGACTGGAAGTTTTACTGGAGCGGACTTTATAATCTGAAACCAATGCCTGTCCCTCCGGAACTAGATTATGATTTCTGGCTTGGTCCTGCTCCTTACAAACCATATAATCCTGAAAGAGTGCATGCAAAATTCCGCGGTTATTGGGATTATGACGGTGGCGGCTTAGGCGATATGGGCCAGCACTATCTCGATCCGGTTCAATATCTGCTCAGGAAAGATGATACAGGTCCTGTTACAGTTGAAATTGATGCTCCCCAACAGCATTATGATGCTGTGGGATCATGGAGACGGATTACCTATACATATGCCGACGGTTGCAAAATAATACTCGATGGTGAAAATCGCGATAATAATGCTGCATATATTGAAGGTCCTGATGGTAAGGTGTTTAAGGGATTCAAATCAGATATAAAAGATATGGAGAAACTTATAAATTCATTGCCTGATCCCGCACCTCAGATCACCACATTTACAGAATCGGTTCTTACCAGAAAGAAATTTGCTCTTAACGAATTAAACGGACATAGATCATGCTCGCTGGTAAACCTTGGTAAAATAGCTCTCAGGCTTGGGCGTAACCTTAAATATGACCCTGTTAAGCAGGAGTTTATAGATGATGAAGGTGCCAACAGACTTATTAACCAGCCTATGAGGGGACCATGGAAAATCTGATTAAGATACTTAATTTGAAAATCTGAAGATATGAAAATCCAAAAAACACTTCTAATCAGTTTTCTTCTTATGCTGCCATTGGTAACCTCTTACCCGCAGGATATCAGGATACTGGAAACAAAAGTTGCTGACCTTCTTGCCAGGATGCCTGCTAATGATCTTCTGCTTACAGACAAGCTGATGGGTGATATGCTTTCCCTTGGGGAAACAGGCATCCAGAGGATATGTGATCAGATTATTCCTGCAGGTACAGGTGATGATACACGACCCAGGTTCGCTGTTGAGTCCCTGTCACGCTTCCTCTCGCAAAAGGGAAAAGAGAACGAAAAAAGTTTCTGGGAAAAAATATGCATTAAATATGCAACAGACAAGAAGGATTATGGTGTAAAAGACTTTTTTATAAAGCAACTCCAGATAATCGGAGGTGATCAGTCCGTTACTGCTCTAAAGGTCTTTCTTACCGATAAGGAAATCTGCGAATCAGCGCTTGCAGCGATAACAGCTATCGGTGGAAATGCTGCCGAAACAGCCCTTGCTGAAGCTCTTAAGAACAGAGATCTTCCATGTGCTGCCGGAGTAATGAATGATCTGGCATCAATGAAGTCAAAAATTGCTGTTAATGAATATATTACACGGGCATCAGACACTAATGTAAACACTAAGGCGGCAGCTTATTATGCCCTGGCACAAAGCGGATCTCCATTGGCATATTCTGTACTTTCAACGGCAGCTAAGGAAGCATCATACAAATGGGAACCTTCCGGAGCAACAGAATCCCTTCTTACTTATGCAAAAGTTTCGGGTAATAATGGAGACTTAAAAACCATGAATAAGATCTGCAAGCTTGTGATGGAAAAATGTACAGACAAAACTTCAATCCAAAATAAGATTGCTGCTCTGGATATCTATACAGGTTTCCATGGTATAGATGCTTTTCCTGTCATTCTTAAAGCAGCCGGTCACACCGATAAGTCATATAGAGTTGCCGCCATAAGAATGTCTTTGAATATAAATGGCAGTAAAGTGACCCAGAAATGGATTGAATTCTTTCCCAAAGCCATTCCGGATGCAAAACCGGAAATCATTTCAATGCTTGGTGACCGGAAAGATCAAAAGGCTATGCCATTAATTATTTCCTCTCTTTCAAGCAACTATATGGCAGTAAGAACCGAATCCGCTGCCGCTTTAGTCAAAATAAGTTCTACCGGGGCAATAGCTGATCTGATTGATTATCTGACCAGGTTTACCAATTCAGGTGATCAGGAGGCAGCCAAGTCAGCTCTGATGAGTGTGATGACCCGGGATAAATTGCCACTTCTTAAACCGGTACTTACTGATGGTCCTCCGGCAGCTAAGAAAAGTGTTATAGAAATTATGGCATGGAACAGAGGACACGAAAATTTCAACGAGGTGCTTAAGTTTACCTCCTTTACAGACGAAAATGTAAAAAGAGCAGCTTACGCAGCACTTCCTGAACTGGTTGCATCAACTGACCAGAAAAGACTTATTGACCTTCTTTTAGTTACTGACAAACCGGAGCTTGTTGCTTTTGTTCAGGCTTCAATTGTCAATGCTGCTTTAATGATACCGGATCCAGAAAAAAGATCGGATGAGATACTTAATGCAATGACAGGAGGAGCTCAAAAGGAAAAACTCATTCCTGTTCTTGCAAAAACAGGTGGCGGAGAAGCATTGAAAAGAGTCCTGAACGAATTTGAGAATGGTACTCCCGGAATGCGGGAGGTATGTTTCAAAGCTCTGACCAACTGGAAGGACTATTCAGCTTCATCAGCTCTTTATGAGATATGTGCCTCGGGTAATAAAACTTACGAGGCACCCGCTTTTGCAGGATATGTCAGACAGGTGAGAGACACTCCGTTACCCGATGAAGAAAAACTTCTTCTTTTCAGGAAGATAATGCCATATGCTCTTAGTGCGGAGCGGCAAAATGAGCTGCTCACCGAAACCGGTAAGCTGAAAACCTACCAGTCGTTGTTTTTCGTTGGGAATTATCTTAATAATCCGGAAACTTCTGCTGCAGCAGCAGAAGCAGCAATTGCTATAGCCCTGCCATCCCCTGCTTCAAAGTCGGGGATGTATGGAAAAATTGCAAGAGGCATACTGACAAGTGCAGTTAGCAGACTGAAAGGGCCGGAGAGTGATTATGAGCGAGAGCTGGTAAATAAATATCTTGCTGACATGCCAATGGATGAGGGATTTAAACCGATGTTCAATGGCAGTGATCTTTCGGGTTGGCAGGGACTTGTCGAAAATCCGGTTGCACGGGCTAAAATGAAACCCGCAGAACTTGCCAGGAAACAACTTGAAGCCAATAAAAAAGTCCCCGGGAACTGGAGCGTTAAAGATGGGTGTATCTGGTTTAATGGTAAGGGAGACAATCTCTGTTCCATAGAGGATTATGGTGACTTTGAGATGCTGGTTGACTGGAAAATATCAAAAAGAGGCGACAGCGGTATCTATCTGAGAGGATCACCACAGGTTCAGATCTGGGATACTTCACCGGGAGGGGAAGGTTCCGGGATCGGATCAGGTGGATTGTACAATAATCAGAAGAATCCTTCAAAACCGCTTAAAATTGCTGATAATCAGGTTGGAGACTGGAATACCTTCAGAATTACTATGATAGGAGATAAAGTATCTGTATGGCTGAACGGAGTGCTTGTTGTAGATAATGTTGTGATGGAAAACTATTGGGATCGTAATATACCTATCTTCCCGAAAGGACCCATAGAGTTACAGGCACATGGTACAGACCTGGCTTTTAGGAATATATATGTCAGAGAGATAAGCGAAAAAGAGTACAATCTTACACCGGATGAGAGAGCTGAGGGATTTACTGCTCTTTTTAACGGCAGAAACCTTGACAACTGGATTGGCAACAAGAAGTCATATATTGCCGAAGATGGGATGATAGTAGTAAAACCCAGTGAAGGAAGTGGTGGTAACCTTTATACCGAAAAGGAATATTCTGATTTTATATTCAGATTCGAATTCTTACTCACACCGGCCGCAAATAACGGACTCGGCATCAGAGCCCCTCTTACCGGCGATGCTGCTTATGTAGGGATGGAGCTTCAGATCCTTGACAACACTGCTCCGGTGTATGCGAACCTGCAGCCATACCAGTACCACGGTTCAGTTTATGGAGTTATTCCTGCAAAACGGGGATTCCTTAAACCTTTGGGGGAATGGAATTATGAAGAAGTAGAGGTAAGGGGAACAAAAATAAAGATCACCCTGAATGGCACGGTAATCGTTGATGGCGATATCGCCGGACCAAGAGATAATGGCACCATGGATCATAATGATCATCCCGGATTAAAGAATAAAACCGGTCATATCGGTTTCCTGGGACATGGCTCAGAACTTAAATTCAGGAATATAAGGATAAAAGATCTTTCGCAATAAGATGACGAAGAGACGAAAGGACGAAGGGACGAAGGGACGAAGGACGAAGAGACGGAAGGACAAAGAGACGGAAGGACGAAGAGACGGAAGGACGAAGGGACGGAAGGACGAAGGGACGGAAGGACGAAGAGACTTAAGGTCGACTTTTTCAGTCACTCAGTCCCTCAGTCCCTCAGTCCCTCAGTCTCTCAGTCCCTCAGTCCTCAGTCCCTCAGTCCCTCAGTCCCTCAGTCCCCTCAGTCCTTCAGTCCCTCAATCACTAACACCGTTTAAACTCTATATTTTTAAATAACCCAATCCAAAATGAAAAAATTCCTGAGTTCACTTCTTATCTCTGTTTTCTTTCTATCCTGTTCTGAGGTAAAACCACCAGTACCATTCGGTCCGGTTCCCTCCGGGAGACAACTTGCCTGGCATGAAATGGAGTATTATATGTTTGCGCATTTTACTGTTAATACTTTCACAGATAAAGAATGGGGTTATGGTGATGAAAAGGAATCAGTTTTTAATCCAACTGAACTTGACTGCAGACAATGGGCAAAAGTTGCAAAAGATGCGGGAATGAAAGGGATAATAATAACGGCTAAACATCACGATGGGTTCTGCCTGTGGCCCTCAGAATTCACAGAACATTCAGTTAAGAATTCAGTCTGGAAAAATGGAAAAGGAGATGTGTTACGGGAACTCCGAAATGCTTGTGACGAATATGGACTAAAGATGGGAGTTTATCTCTCTCCCTGGGATCGTAACAGTGCAGTTTACGGTACTCCTGAATACATCATTTATTATCGTAACCAGCTTCGCGAACTTATGACTAAATACGGGAATATATTTGAAGTCTGGTTCGACGGAGCCAATGGTGGTGACGGCTATTACGGAGGAGCAAGGGAAACAAGGAAAATTGATAACAGAACATATTATGACTGGCCTAACACACATAAGATAGTCAGAGAGTTACAGCCGGAAGCTGTGATGTTCAGTGATGCCGGTCCTGATATCAGGTGGGTTGGAAATGAAAAAGGAATGGGCAGTTTGACTAACTGGTGCCTGCTTAAGAGAGATGAGTTTTACCCGGGCGGTAATTTCGCAAAGATACTCGGTGCAGGTCAGGAAGATGGTAATTACTGGGTCCCTGCTGAAGTTGATGTCTCAATCAGACCGGGATGGTTTTATCATCAGAGCCAGGATTCGCTGGTAAGATCGCCGGAAAATCTTATGGACCTCTATTATTCATCGGTAGGCCGCAACAGTAGTCTCTTACTTAATGTTCCACCCGACAGGCGCGGACTCCTTCACGAAAATGATGTTAAGTCATTAATGGCTTTCAGGGATCTCAGGGAGAAAGAATTTGTGACGGACATTGCAAGGGGTAAAAAAGTATCAGCTACCCGGGTAAGGGGAAAGGAATACAATGGCGCCAAAGTAAATGATGGGAATCCCGATACATACTGGGCAACACCTGATAATATAACCACTGCAGCTGTAGTGATAGATCTGGGTGGCGAAACGGAAATGAACAGAATTGTATTACAGGAATACATTAAACTCGGACAAAGAGTTCAGGAATTCAATGTGGAAGCTTTTATAAATGGCAGATGGAGTCAGCTTATAGATGGAACTACTATCGGTCATAAAGTGATCAGAAAATTTCCTGTAGTTAAAACCAGTAAGTTAAGGATTGCAATAACTAAATCAAAAGCCTGCCCGGTAATCTCAAATATTGAGATTTACAGGGCCCCGGGTGAATGATGCAAAATCCGCCTTCTATATGAAAACAAAAACTATTTAAATAACATTTTATGAACAGAAAAGTATTTTGGCTCATGGTTGCTCTGCTGGAGCTGATTAATCTGATAAATATTCAGGGGGCAGGACAATCTGATAAAAACCCTGATCCATATGCAGTAACTACATACGAGTGTGCAGGATTATATTGGAAAGTACCTGAAAATGGTCCCGGTAAAATAAGGTATAAAGTAACCTCCGGCAGCTCCTGGAAAAATGGTCTTGACCTTGTTTATGATGCCCGCGATGGTGAGTACAGGGGCAGCATCGTAAGTCTTGAACCGGGTACAGGCTATCAGGTCGAATTATCAAACAATTCCTCCGGGATCACGTTGAAATTTGTAACAAGAAGCGATAAGTTTCCAATAGGAAAAACAACGTTTATCCCTGAAGGAGAAACTGATAAAACAATCGTAGTAACTGAATCAGGAACTCCGGATGCATACCATCTTATAACTGTACCGGCTAATTCAAAATCCACCCTTAACCTGAAAAATGTATCAAAATATGGAATTGAAATTGATGCTGATTATGTGATTGTGAGGGGGGTTGAAATCAGGAATGCAGCTGTGCATGGAATTATTATCAAAAGAAACAGGCATGATGTTGTTGTTGAGCAATGTCACATAACATTCTGGGGAAGGATGGGAGGACCTCATACATATGGTAACTTTGAGGGAGGGTCTGACAGTGGGGTATATGGTGAAACCGGAACAGGGAATCTTACAATTCAGCATAATCTTATCGAGGATCCGCGTGGTGCGTCAAATGACTGGGAAACAGGTCATCCTGACGGTCCGCAGGGGATCACAATAATTCAGAGTAGTGGTGGTAATGTAATTCGTTACAATGATATTCTGACAACTGAGGATCATGGCTTTAATGATGCCATCGGCGGAGGAAGTAACTATTCATTTGTCGGGAATATGAACAAGGATTCTGATATTTATGGTAATCTTATAAGGGGTGTATGGGACGATGCGATTGAATGTGAAGGAGCAAATATGAATGTGCGTATATGGGGAAATTATGCTCATCTTTTTTTTAATGGTATAGCAACAGCGGCAACTTCAAAAGGTCCTGTTTATATTTTCAGAAATGTTTTGGGTCAGAGCAGAACAGGACACAGGAACAGCATGGGCGGAGCATTTATTAAAACAGGGGAACATGACCCCTATGGAGGTGGGAGGAGATATATTTTTCATAATACAGCTCTGCAACCCAACGGGGTTTTCAGTGCATTTACCAGCCATGTAAATCCGAATTGTGTCAGCCGTAATAATATTTTCGATGTTCCCGGTAACCTGGCCACAGACCGTGACAAAGAACCAGCAAGCGATTATGATTATGACTATTTTTCGGGGAACAACAAGGGAACCGCAAAGGAAAAACACGGAATAAGAATAGGGACAACCCCTTCCGGCACAAGGTTATATGTTGAATCTTACAAGCTCGAATTTTATCCGCGTGCAACAATTAACAGCATAAATTGGGGAGCTCAACCCTATGAATTCGGAGAAAGAAAAGTAACAATTACAGATCCGGTTGTATGGGTCAAAAATCCGATGATAGATGGCGGAACTATTATTCCCGGGTTTAATGACGGTTATAATGGAAAAGCACCTGATCTGGGTGCGTTTGAAGTAGGAGCCCCTCCACTGGAGTTCGGAAGACGAAGTTACATGAGCTATGATGAGGGATGGGCACCATGGGAGATTTACTGAAAACCTTTAGCATTAAGAGCAGGCAGCACATTGAATGTTTGGAAAAGAATAATATTGTAACATATTAAAGGATTTTATTATTTTTACATTATAATTTAACCAGAAACTAAATTTTCAGGTTTTTAATCAGCATTCAATAATTGTTAAAATCTGATTAAATCAAAATAGAATTTTCTTTTTTACTATTGTTTTGTTACTAAATTCCCGGTCAGGAGATGTCAATACTGGTATGTGAAGATAATAACCTGGTAGCAGCCACTCTTTCTGCTATTCTTGGAAAGGAAGGTTATACTACAGAACTTGCATCCGATGGCAGCAAAGCTCTGGACCTTTTAAGTAAACATGATTATCTTCTTCTCCTGGTTGATATTCATCTGCCTTACCACAGCGGATTGGAACTTGTCAGATATGTGAGGTCGGACCAGAATAAAATTACCCCTATAATCGTGATTTCTACATTTAGTGATCCGCAAATAATAAAAGATGCTATGGTACTTGGTGCAAATGATTATATTGTCAAACCAATTGATCCGGTCTACCTGATCAGGATGGTGAAATTTTTTGAAAAAAACAGGTGACGTGAATAAGTTTGTTGTGATCTGCCTGATATTATGTTTAACGGGCATCATTTCGTCTTTACAAATATCCGGTCAGGTTATAATCAACCCTGAAAGTGAGTATAGTCGCATCAGGAAACTGGCATTATCTGAAAAACTTACTGAAGCTGAGGTTGCTGCAAAAATCCTTGTGGATTCATTTCCCTCTTATGGAGATGCAAAGATACTGCTTGCACGAATTTATGCATGGCAGAAAAAGTACCAACCGGCTATGACAATTCTCGATTCTTTGTTGGTTCATGAACCTGGCAATACTGACGCTATTGAGGCTCGAAATGATATATCAGGTTGGATCGCTGCTGAAAATTCAGCGAAGAGGGAAAAACAACAACCGGGGAGTCTGGCATTAAACAATAAAAAGCAAGGTTCAACCGATCTGAGAGCAGGTTATTCATTTGATAGTTTCCCGGAACCATATAACCGGTTCTGGCAGGTATTTAAGGCCGGTGCCGGGCACCAGTTTAAATGGGGACCGGGATCAGCGGGTCTGAACATCGGAAATATAAATATAAATGACTCAATACCTGGCTCGGTAACTGAACTTCAGCTTGAGTTTGAAGCCTATCCTCATTTAACAAAAAAAAGTTATGCCTATTTTGATTATGCATTCAGCCCCGGTTCATATTTTCCCAGGCACCGGGCCGCTTTTGAATTTTGGCAGATTTTGCCCGCTGGCTGGGTAGTATCTGCAGGACTGAATTACTATTATTTCGATAGAAATTTATTCATCACGTCAGCATCAGTTGAAAAATATATTGGCAAATACTGGCTATCAGCTAAAACTTTTTTTTATTTTAAGGATGTTGGTCTGACTACTTCATTATATGTAAATGCAAGACGATATATCAATGACAACGATTTTTTCCAGGTGACTTTTGGCACAGGTACCGCTCCCGATGAACCGTTTGATATACAGACAGATGTAATGCGACTCAGCGCCAGGAGTATCAGACTTTCTTACAACCTGTCAATTACAAGTAAACTTATGTTACGAATAGGTGCCGGATATTCCAGGGAAGAGTACATTAAATCTGACTTGAGAAACAGGTTTGAAGGTGGAATAAACTTAGTATTTAATCTTAAAGACAAGTAATGAAAAATCAGCTTTTGTTGATATTATTACTTCTATACGCTATTTTTTTTCGGGTAAATACAGTAATGTGTAAAACATTTTCCATTTCCTATTCTGATACGTTGCGCACGAAGAAGACAGAAAAACCGTTAAGGTCAGGCCAAAGTATAACAATAACAAATCTGAAAAACTTACCGAAAGAAAATTATCCTATACAGCTCGGGGCTTTTAAATTTAAAGCAAATGCTGAAGCTTTACAACGCAAGACTGCAACCTTTATGGGGGATATTGTAAAAATAATCGAGGAAGACGGTTATTATAAAGTTCGTTTAACAAGCAAAAATAATAATAAAGGATTAGAGTATTTAAGTCCCGTGTTTTCCGCAGAGCCGGCAAGAGATGGGAGAATAAATTATTTTGTTAACAAGGACACAACTAAGGTTGACGTTTCTGTATCTGATACAACGCAAATAAGAACTGCAATTGCCGATTCACAACAAGTTCTTCCCTTTTCTTATAAAACACAGATAGCTCAATCGGCTGAAAAAATCAGGCATAAGTTCATTTTCTTCAATAATAGTAGTCCATGGCTTAAGAAAATCAATTATTTCGGAAAATCAGTTATTCTGATCGATGCTCTGATTGTTGTTATAACCGTAACAATTTTTGCGATGATTGCCTTGCTGATTTTTATCCTGTTCAACAGAACAAGGATGGAAAAGGAGCAGAAGTTGAATCAGTATCTGCTTGAAAAATACCAGGGGATGATTGTTGACTACCTTTTTGGTAATAATGCATCTGAAGTATTTCTGACTATTGCATCGGATAAATTCCGGCGTCAGGTTTTGATAAATCAGATAATTGATGTCAGTATAAACCTTAAAGGAGACGCTAAGGCGAAACTCCATGATCTATATCTGCATCTGGGTCTTGACAAAGATTCATTAAACCGGGCGTACAGCAGGCAATGGCACAATAAAATAAAAGGATTCAGAGAGTTGGCATTTATGAATATCAGGGAAGCAAATGATGAGATATACAGGTGTCTGGAATCGAAGAATGAGATATTGAGAATTGAAGCACAGATAGCGCTGGTCAGACTTAACGATGAAAATCCTTTTGAATTTCTGAGCCATCTCAAACGCCCCTTTTCTTTATGGGAACAGATCACTTTGCACGAATTACTAGTTCAGCATGAGATGAATGCGCCTTCTTTCAGTCAATGGCTCAGGTCACCTAATGATACTGTTGTAATGTTTTCACTTAGAATGATCCGCGAATATAAACAGGATTATTCTGAACAGGATGTGTTAGATGTATTGCAACATAATAGTCCTGATGTACGAAAGACTGCGATTGAGGTAACAGGCGATCTGGGCATGTATAAAGCCCTGAAAATTCTGAAAAAGATGTATAAAAATGAAAATTATGATAACTGCCTTGAAATACTAAGATCAATGAGTAAAATGCCGGATGAAAATATGCTTGGTTTTCTTAAACTGGTTCTTGATAAGGAAGATGATGTTCAACTTCAGATAGAGGCAACAAAAGCTATTGAAAACATGGGTGAAACGGGAGTTAAGGCTCTTGTAAAAATTATGGAATCGACATATAAAAACTATAATATTATAATCCGGCATGTGCTCGATAAGAGAATAAATTAGCTAATTAAAGGTTATGGGATATATTTTTGCCAACTTTATTTTAATTCTGACCTGTATTCTGTTCGGATCTTATCTTATTCTTGGTCTGTTCTCCGCTATTGCATTAAGAAAATACCTTCGGAAAAACAGTTATATTAACTATAACACGTTGGTAATGTCCCCGTTAAGCCCACATGTTTCAATTATAGTACCGGCTTTTAATGAAAGTCATCACATTATTGACAATTTAAGGACGCTTTTATCAATATACTATAATAATTTTGAGGTTATTGTTGTGAATGATGGCTCAACAGATGACACTTTCGACCTGATTAAGGAGAACTATGAACTCGAAAAAGTAAATTACTACTTTGATTACAGGCTGCCGTGTGAGAGGATCAGAGGAGTTTATAAGTCTAAGAATCCCTCTTATACGCGTCTTCTGGTAATAGATAAGAATAATGGCGGAAAAGCCGATTCGCTTAATGCCGGGGTAAACATAAGCCGTAACTCACTTGTAGTGTCAATTGATGCCGATTCAATGATAGAAGCAGATTCTCTTCTTAAAATGGTCAAACCGTTTCTTGAAGAAAAAGAAAGAAAAGTAATAGGTACAGGAGGGGTGATCAGGATTGTCAACTCGTGCTATATCGAAAAAGGATTTATAAGGGAGATACGTCTTCCTGAAAAAATATTGCCGCGTTTACAGGTCGTTGAATATACCAGGGCCTTCCTGCTTGGCAGGATGGCATGGAGTCAACTCGACGGATTAATGCTTATTTCAGGGGCAATGGGAATGTTCGATAAGGAAACTTTAATTAAATCAGGAGGTTACAGTCTCAGCACTGTTGGCGAGGATATGGAACTGGTTCTTAGAATGAGACGGTTTATGGCGGAAAATAAAAACAGGTATGAGGTAACCTATATTCCGGATCCATTATGCTGGACAGAGGTGCCATCCGACCTGAGGTCATTGATGAAGCAGCGGACCCGCTGGACCCGGGGATTAGCAGAGTCACTCTGGAGTCATAAAAAAATATTTATGAATAACAAGTATAAGAACCTTGGTACGCTTGGTTACCCTTATTGGTTGATCTTTGAATGGGCGGCCCCCTTGATTGCTTTTGCCGGATTCCTGTACACAATTGCAATGGCTTTTGCAGGTCAGGTAAATCTGCCGTTTTTCATTCTGATCTTTACCTTTGTTTATGCTTTAGCTGTCTGTCTTTCAATCTGGGCTGTACTCCTGGAAGAGATCACCTTCCATAAGTACCGGCGTAAGAGGGATGTTCTGAAGCTGATAGCAGTGTCATTTATTGAACCTTTTATTTACCCTGTATACACCTGGTTTGCAGTCAGAGGCAATATTGAATTCCTCCGCAGAAAAAAGAGCTGGGGCACGGCTAAAAGAGAAGGATTTGAAAAGAGAAAGTAAACATAATTCAATAAAAAGAAAGACTTATCTTTCAGCTTCCCTTTATCTTTTTTACACATCTGCTGCAATCTGGTGCCTGGGTAGTATCTCGCTATGTGACCCGAAACATTATCGCAGGGAGCCAGGAGGCATAAAAAATAGTTTTTAACAAAAATCGTGTAAATGAAAAACATGTATTATTTATGCATTGATCACCTTAATTTATTCATTAATCAAAAATGATAAAATAAAAATATCTATAGTTAAATTTATCATATTTTTGATTTATAATTACAGCCTGATTTAAAAGATCAACATAAACAGATAACCTGAATTTTAAGCACTTTAAATATAAAAAACCCATAACTGTGAAAAAATTATTAATCATTGGCCTGGGAATATTCTTATTAGGTACTGGTTGCGAAAAACCGGTACGGAATAATACGGAAATTGTTAAATCGGAAGATATTATAATCAATAATGATTTAAATCTGCTGAATCAGCGGGTCATTTTATCTGACGATACATCAGTTTATAAATTTGTCGACACTCTTAATCCGTCAGCCAGGAGTGAAGCGACTTCTTCAATAACTATTCAGTTAATTGCCAATTTACAACCGCCAAAATACAATGACGAAGTACTTCAGGCTTCTCATATCAGAATAGTAAATGGATATGCGTATGTGTCATATAATACACAAGGTCCAAGATATCTCGGAGGTGCCGATATTGTTGATGTAAATTCTCCCGCAAAGCTTAAACTGATATCAAGTGTCATATTTATTAACGGGGAAACAAACATGGGGAAGGACATAAGTTCCATAGATGTTGAGCCAAAGGGATCGGGCAATAATAATTGTGTTTGGCTTGCCGGGGCTGAAGAGGGAAATGAATCACTTCAGTCACCTGCAATAGTGGAAAGATACATTCTTAATTCTGCCAACCAGTTCAAGCATTCTGATGACCCGAAGCAATTTTATGATTTGCCGGGTTATGTCGGGACGGATGTAAGGTTTAATGATAATAAGGTTTATGTTACTTCAGGAACAGGTGGAGGATTGACAGTATTGAATAACGGAATGAATAAAATAGATTTTTTTGATCTTCAGAATGCCCGTTCTGTTGATGTCAATTCAGATTATATTCTGGCACTTGGCGGATCTCCTGGTTATTTATTACGTCCTGGTTACTTTTACGAAAATATTGGCGGAGCAAATGATCCTGAAGCTAAATCTATTTTAAGATTATATAATAATTTTGCACTTGTTTCATTAGGGGAGGCAGGTCTTAAGTGTTATGATTTGTCTTCAGAAACACCTTCTGTTGCAGTTTCATCCTTACCAGGACCAGTAGTGCCTGATGGTAAAGATAGCTGGGAATATGTAACAAATGGCGTGTCAGTTAATAATGGATGGGTTTATGTGGCAAACGGAGCGGGAGGATTGGATATTGCTAAAATAGATATTAACGGAATGCTTAAATGGAAGGGGAACATTAATCTGGGTGCATCAGTAAACTTTGTCGAAGCCAACGCTGATTATGTTTTTGTGGCTACGGGATTACGAGGCTTAAAAATTCTTAAAGTTGTAGAATTGTAAAGAAATTCCCTGCTTACAGCAGTAATACTTAATTTTCCGGCCAGCAACACCAACAATGAACATCCTTTTACAGTCATTGAATAATAATCTTAAATTATTTCCCGGATTATCTGCTGTAATTTCGGAACACCCACAGTCTGACCCAGTATGGTCACCTGGTTTGACCTCAGACTCATTTCAGGGGCCAGCTGGCTTTTTGGAACCATAGCCCTTACAACATAAACATCAATTTCCTGAATATTTCGTGAGTATGGAGTTGCACATAGTTTATACCTTCCGGACCAT
>CAVZVF010000022.1:0-90440 GCA_963778605.1 uncultured Bacteroidales bacterium | reverse complement strand
TTTCCGGAAATACTTTAGAGATGTTTTATAATGATATTGTTTTTACCTGAATTTTTCAATACAGCCTGATAAAGTCAGCGGGATCTTTAGCCATCAACAGACGGCCATTAATTCTTTTATCAGTATCTTCGGGAGAATCGGTCAAAATAATTTTTTTGATCATCAGAGATTTCCCTATACTGTTGAAATACCCTATTTTCATTCTCACAAAATCAAAAGCGCTTGAATTAACAATCAGATAATCAAATGGTTTGATTTTATGGATCTCAATAACCTCCGAGGCAGGAAGGATACCTCCGGTAAAGATCACATCATAGCCACGGCTTTTAAGAATAAATTTATAAAAAAGGAAATTATTATCAGTAAGAGTGTCAGAAGTGTTTATCATTGCAACTGATGGCTTGTTCTTAGTGTAGGATGGCTTAAGGAAATTATCTTCAATTATGATTATCTGACGTATTGTATTTCTGACAAATTGTTCCTGTGCCCTCGACAGACTACCCGTCTGCCATAAAATCCTTGCTTTCTCAAGTAAAGGATGAAAATATCGGAGATAAGATTCTTCAAGGCCTCTGAGTTTTGTAAAGTTTGAAAGAGATTCCTTAAACAATTCTTCATTGAATCTGATTGCCGTCATCAGGATCTTACCGGGCTGAAAGTCATTATCGGGATTGTCATGTTTGCTGCTGACTGATATAACCTGCTGTGTAAGCTCATCCTCATTCAGCATTGCAATTTTAGATATTTTCAATCCGTTCCTGTTAAGATAAGCGACATTCAGGATTTTTTTTAATTCTGCCTCACTGTAAGTTCGTATATTTGAATCTGTTCTGTCGGGTTCAAGAATCCTGTACCTCTTTTCCCAAATCCTTATAGTGTGAGCTTTTATTCCCGAAAAGTTCTCAAGGTCCTTAATCGAAAACACATTAATTCCTTCTTCCATGGTTTCATTTCCATTAAGATTTTTTAACCTGTATCTTAATATTGCTTATTGAGATAAACAAACAAATAATATGATTGTTTATGCCACAATAAATAATTATTATTAAAATGTATAGTTTTAGCCTGAAGGGGTTATTAATTAAAATAAGAAGGCAATCTTATCAAATTATTTATGCTATTCTGTTTCTTCGATCATGATTTTTTTTACGACCCTTGTTCCGTTACTGAAAATGATTGAGACAAGGTACATACCCCTTTTTTGCTTATTGGTCAGAAGGATCTTAATAACAGGTTGGGGTTCTTTATATTGGGCTCTGAAAATATCCTGTCCAATTATATTTGTGATCTTTACAGAGGAGATATCCATACTGCACTTTATTGTAAAACTGCTTTCCCTTACAGGAACGGGGTAAATGCTGATTTTGATTTCCGAAGACTCGCTATTGATTTCTTTCCCGGGAGTGGCAGACAACAAATTTGCGTTATCCTTCTGTGCCTGAAGAGTAATGGTAAAAATTAAAAAGAGAGAAAAGAGTAAACTTCTATTCATACACGTCTTTTTATTCTGCCCTCTTAAAAATTAATGTAAAGGTAGTAATTTATTTTGTAATCTTATTCAGGAATAATTTTGCTGTTTCAAGATCATCAGGGGTATCAATGCCAACACTTTCCCATTCCGTAACGGAAGCCCGTATTTTATAGCCATTTTCAAGCCATCTGTTTTGTTCAAGAGATTCTGCTTTTTCAAGAGGGCTTTCAGGGAGCTTTGTCAACTTTTTAAGGGTTTCGGTCCGGTACGCATACAGACCTAAATGTTTATAATATGAATATTTTTTTGACCAATCGGCTGGTTCCAGATCTCTTAAAAATGGAATAGCGGCCCTGCTGAAATAGATTGCATTGCTTTGAGAGTCCAAAATTACTTTTGGTTGGTTAGGATTAAAGATATCTTCACCGTAATTCGTTTTTCTGACCAGCGTTGCTATTTCAACGCTCTCATCGGAGAAGCTTGAAATAAGAAGGTTTATCTGTTCCGGTCTGATAAACGGTTCGTCGCCCTGAATGTTAATAACAACATCAATTGTTTCACCGGTCTCCCTGGTTATTTTCTCCACTGCTTCGGCGCAGCGTTCAGTACCACTCCTGTGTTCCGCAGATGTTATTACAACGTTACCTTTGAAGTCCAGAACCGTATTGAATATTCTCTCATCGTCGGTAGCCACATAAACCCGGTCAAGTGATTTTGTGGCCTGTTCCCAAACCCTTTGTATCATAGTTTTATTTCCAATCATCGCGAGAGGCTTTCCGGGGAAACGGGTTGAAGCAAAACGTGCAGGAATTATGCCTGCAAAATGATAAACTGATAATAGTTTCATTTTGCTAATTTACTAAAAATGCATTTTCCAATGTTTTAAAAAAGAGTTAAATTCGCAGCATTGTTTAGAAAGAGATATGAGGGATCTGCAAAATATAAAACAACGTTTTGGTATTATTGGAAATTATGAAGGGCTTAACCGGGCACTTGACATTGCAGTACAGGTTGCCCCGACTGATCTTTCAGTACTTATAACCGGTGACAGCGGTACGGGGAAAGAGGTTTTTCCACAGGTTATTCATACTTACAGCGCAAGGAAACACGGACAGTATATTGCCGTTAACTGTGGGGCGATACCCGAAGGAACTATAGATTCCGAGCTGTTTGGACATGAGAAAGGCTCTTTTACCGGGGCAACCGAAAGCAGAAAGGGCTATTTTGAAGTTGCCGACGGGGGTACGATTTTCCTTGATGAGGTTGCCGAGCTGCCCTTGTCTACACAGGTTCGCCTGCTCAGAGTTCTCGAAACAGGTGAATATATACGTGTCGGATCATCAAAGTCGCAAAAGACAAATGTCCGTGTAATTGCGGCGAGCAATGTTGAGGTAACCAGGGCAATTGACTCGGGCAGATTCAGGGAGGATCTGTTTTACAGGCTCAATACTGTTCCGATAAGAATTCCGTCATTAAGGGAACGTGGAGAAGATATTTTTATGCTATTTCGTAAGTTTGCTGTTGATTTTGCTGAAAAATACCGTATGCCCGCAATAAGGCTCGACTCAGATACAAAAGAACTACTGCTTAAATATTCCTGGCCGGGAAATGTGCGTCAACTTAAAAATATAACGGAGCAGATTTCAATTATTGAACAGGAAAGAGAAATTTCTGCTGAAACTCTTAAAAGCTATCTACCTGATTATGATAGAGTAAAATTGCCTGCATTAATAAAAAAGGAACAGGAAAAAGCATTTTCATCGGAGCGGGAAATATTGTATAAGATTCTGTTTGACATGAAAAGTGACATGAATGATCTTAAAAAGCTGGTTTTTGATCTTATCCGGACAGAAGATATGGGTGTTAAATTTCATGAAACGAATTCAGGTACTATTGAGAATCTTTTCAGGGATTCAAGAATAGACAGTAATGATTTATTGGAAAATGAGACCACCTTCTGTTGATTTTTCATCACGTAATCCTATTAATAATATTCAGGATACAGAAGAAATAATTGAGGAGTCGCTTTCACTGTCTGATAAAGAGGTGGAAATGATAAAGAAAGCCCTTGAGAAATATAACGGTAAGAGAAAAATGGCTGCGAAGGAGCTTGGGATATCTGAAAGAACACTCTACCGGAAAATAAAAGAGTATGGAATCGAAATGTAAGAGAAATCCTCATGGGGTTATAAATAAGGCATCAGTTTTCCTGATTGTCCTTGCAATAAGTTTGTCTGATGGATGCAAAATAAGTTACTCATTTTCCGGAGCAAGCATTTCACCTTTAGTTAAGACAATAAGTATTCAATATTTTCAAAACAGGGCCAGCCTTGTTCAGCCTGGTCTGGGTCAGTACATCACAGATGCTCTGATTGATAAGTGTAAAGCACAGACAAGCCTTAAATTTACCAATGAAAGCGGTGATGTAAATTTTGAAGGAGAGATCTCTGATTATAATACCCGGCCATTAACGGTTGCTGCTGATGCCCAGGCTGCCATGAACAGGTTTACCATTTCAGTTAAGGTAAAATTTACAAATATTATAGAGCCTGATCTTAACTTTGAACAGACATTTTCCAGGTACGAGGACTATGACAGCAACATCGATCTGAGCCAGGTCGAACAGGATCTTTCGAATCAAATCGTAGAATTGATAGTTGAGGATATTTTTAACAGGGCTTTTGCCAACTGGTGAAAAAAATGAATCGAAATGATTTTTTAAGAATTATAAATGATCCCACTCCTTTTAACCGGTTAATGATAGGGGAGATTGGTGAATTAATCGAAATATTCCCATATTTTCAAAGCGCGCATATGCTATTGCTTAAAGGACTTCATGATGTTACCGATGTGAAATTCGAAAAACAGCTGAGGAAATCTGCAATTCATATCGCAAACCGGGAGGTTCTTTATTCCCTTCTTAAAACACAACCCGAAATTAAAATTGAATCCGCATCCGAAATGCAGGCTACAGACAGAGTTGAAAGCGGGCATGCAGATAATCAGCAATCAGTATCTGAATCTGCAACTGAAAATCAGGATTCAGATACAGATAAAAGTGGTCCTGCAGATAATCAGCAGACAGTAATTGAATCCGGCAGAAGCAGCGACGACCTTATTAATGAAATAGAGAAAGAATCTCAATCAGGTATGATGGAAGAACAATCTGACTCTTCCAAGCCTGATTCAGGTCATACAATATTAGTTTCAACGGAATCGGAGCATGATGAACCGGAAAGTATAATGATTATGAATGATGAAGAATCTGAACCCTTCGAAGAAAAGGTTGTCTACCTGGATCCCGGGTTTTCTGTTCCCGTTCATATTGAACTCCTTGAGCTTGAGCCGGAAGAAACAAATTTGCAGGGATCCGGCCCTGATTCAGTTACCGGGGAACATGTTGACCTAGGAGTCAAGGGATAAAAAGAAAATGCAGGCTGATCTGATCGACATGTTTATTTCAACCAATCCAAGAATCGAAACTAACAGGGAAAAATCAAATCTGCCGGTTGAGGATATTTCGAAACCTTTTGTTGAGGAGCAGGGGGGGTTTGTCACAGAGACTCTTGCAAAAATCTACATCAGCCAGGGTTATTATTCAAAGGCTATAGATATTTATGAGAAATTATGCTTGAAATTTCCGGAAAAAAGTAGTTACTTTGCATCTCAAATCGAAAAGGTAAATGAGTTATTAAAAAAGTGATCAAATGGGTATTTATATTTTTGTTTCAGTATTGGTTATTGTAGCATGTTTTTTTCAGATCCTTATTGTTCTTGTTCAGAATTCAAAAGGAGGAGGACTTGCAGCTAATTTTACCTCAGCAGGACAGACTATGGGTATCCGTAAAACTGCTGATTTTCTTGAAAAATCAACATGGACACTTGCGGGAGCAATAATTATCCTGTGTGTTGTGGCGACAGCTTCCATACCCCGGGGATCAGAGGCTGGCCGTTCCAGAATTGAGAACCAGATACAGAATGCTGTCGATCCGAATGCGATTCCGACACTCCCGACAGCAATACCACCCAGTTCAACAACACCTTCCGGCAGTTCAACAACACCTTCCGGCAGTTCAACGACACCTCCTGCTCAAGGTCAGCCTGAGAATTAAATCAATAGTGAAAAATATATCAAAAGTGTCAGTTTGTCATCTACTGACACTTTTTTGTTTATTACTAATATGCTGTAATGGAGGCAGATATGTGATTTTACAAATATTTTCTGAAGGTGATGACAGGTAAACAAGGCTAAAATGTCGTTTAAAATTCCAAAATGACATCTTTTTCTGTTTGGCATAAATTATGTAAAGAATTGAATTCGTAAAATGATGTTTAACTTTAAAACTAGAGAAAATGGCACAATTAAAAGGTAAAGTATTGGCAGGGAAGGTTCTTGTAAAGCCGGAGGAAGCTGAATCTAAAACTGCAAGTGGGATAATTATTCCTGATTCCGCAAAGGAGAAACCTCGTCAGGGAAAGATAGTTCTTGTAGGCGCCCCAAAAAAAGATGAAGAGATGGAAGTAAAAAAGGGGGATATTGTTCTTTATGGGAAATACTCCGGTCAGGAACTTACAATTGATGGTGATGAGTATCTTCTTATTTCACAATCAGATATTCTTTTCATCGCTTAATTTATAAACCAATAAAATCATAAATATTATGGCAAAAGAGATTAAATTCGATATCGATGCACGCGCTCTTCTGAAGGAAGGTGTTGATCAATTAGCTGATGCAGTAAAAGTGACTCTCGGCCCTAAAGGTCGTCATGTAGTTCTGGAGAAAAAATATGGTGCTCCGCAGATAACCAAAGATGGTGTGACAGTTGCTAAAGATATTGAATTGTCAGATCCCTATAAAAATATGGGTGCACAGATGGTTAAAGAGGTGGCTTCCAAAACCGGTGATATAGCTGGTGATGGCACAACTACCGCTACAGTTCTGGCTCAGTCAATAATAAATGTTGGCCTGAAAAATATAACTGCAGGCGCAAATCCAATGGACATAAAAAGAGGTATTGACAAAGCAGTTGAAAAAGTTGTTAAACATATTGCTTCACAGGCAAAAGTAATTGGTGATGATCTGAAAAAGATTGAACAGGTAGCAAGAATATCTGCAAATGATGACGAAGAAATCGGAAAGCTTATTGCAGAAGCTATGGGTAAGGTTCATAAAGAAGGTGTCATTACGGTTGAGGAATCAAAAGGTACCGCTACTTCGGTAGAAATAGTTGAAGGAATGCAGTTCGACCGCGGATATATTTCCGCATATTTTGTAACGAATGCTGAAAAAATGGAAGCAGAACTGGAGAATCCTTACATTCTTATTTATGATAAGAAAGTTTCATCTATGAAAGATATGCTTCCTGTTCTGGAATCAACAGCCCAGACCGGACGTCCTCTGCTTGATAATCTCTGAAGATGTTGAAGGCGAAGCTCTTGCTACTCTTGTTGTTAACCGTCTGCGTGGCTCATTAAAGGTTTGTGCCGTAAAAGCTCCGGGTTTTGGAGACAGGAGAAAAGAGATGCTTGAGGATATAGCAATCCTTACAGGTGGTACAGTTATATCTGAAGAGAAAGGTCTTAAGCTTGAGCATGCAACTCTTGATATGCTGGGTACAGCTGAAAAGGTTTCAATAAACAAAGAAAACACAACAATAGTTGACGGTGCAGGTGACAAGGAAATGATCAAAGCACGTGTAGGTCAGATCAAACAGCAGATGACAACAACCACTTCTGACTATGATAAGGAAAAACTGCAGGAACGTCTTGCCAAATTGGCAGGTGGAGTTGCTGTTCTTTATATAGGTGCTGCTTCCGAAGTTGAAATGAAAGCAAAAAAAGACCGTGTTGATGATTCACTTCATGCAACCCGTGCAGCTATTGAAGAAGGTATTGTTCCAGGTGGAGGTGTTGCATATATACGTGCAATTGCTGCACTTGAGGATCTTAAAGGCGACAACGACGATCAGACAACCGGTATTGAAATAGTTAAACGTGCTATTGAAGAACCTTTGCGTCAGATTGCTATTAATGCCGGAAAAGAGGGTGCTGTTGTTGCACAGAATGTTAAAGCCGGGAAAGGTGATTATGGTTATAATGCACAGACCGATAAATATGAAAAACTGTACGCTTCAGGTGTTATTGATCCTGCTAAAGTGACACGTGTGGCACTTGAGAATGCAGCTTCAGTTGCCGGAATGTTCCTGACGACTGAAGCAGTTATAGTTGAGGAAAAAGAAGATAAATCCTTCAATGCCTCCTCAGGGAATGGGTGGCGGAATGCCAGGCATGATGTAAAATAATGATTTGCCCCCTGCCTCCCGCTCTGCGGGATAGGCTCTAAAGGGGGTTTTATATCCATGATATACTAAAATTCAGAGCCGGGTCTCATGATCTGGCTCTATTTTTTTTAAAAAATGCTGCCTGTTTCACGAGGTTCCTGTTTACAGTTTCATGCCACCTCTGCAGTTGGCACCTCCCTAAAATTGCCCACAGGGCAATTTTTAAACGGTCGGTCCCCTTTAGGAGATTTAGAGGCCAATACTGATATTTTTATATATTTGCACCAGATTTAAAAGCTACATTGTTTAATGGACAATATCCGGAATTTCTGCATTATCGCCCATATTGACCATGGTAAAAGTACCCTGGCCGACAGGCTGCTTGAGAAGACCAATACAATAACAGTAAGGGAATATCAGGCCCAGGTTCTTGATGACATGGATCTTGAGAGAGAGCGGGGTATTACTATTAAGAGCCATGCCATTCAGATGGAATATTTTTCCAGGATAATAAAAAATATTTTCTGAATCTTATTGATACCCCGGGACATGTCGATTTTTCTTATGAAGTATCGCGGTCAATCGCAGCCTGTGAAGGAGCCCTGCTTGTTATCGATGCAACCCAGGGAATTCAGGCTCAGACAATTTCAAACCTTTATATGGCAATTGATCATAATCTTGAGATAATTCCTGTGCTCAATAAAATGGATATGACTAACGCCATGCCTGAAGAGGTTAAGGATCAGATTGTCGATCTTGTGGGCTGTAAACGGGATGATATTATTGAAGCCAGTGCAAAAACAGGAATGGGTATCGAGAGAATTCTTAGCAGTCATCATTAACAAAATACCTCCTCCAACAGGCGATCCGGAGGCTCCGTTACAGGCGCTTATCTTCGATTCCATTTTCAATTCTTTCAGAGGCATTATTGCCTATTTTAAGATTGTCAACGGGACAATTCAGAAAGGCGACCAGGGTAAATTTTTCAGTACCGGTCATGAATATAATGCTGAAGAGATCGGGGTGCTTAAATTGAAACAGTCACCACGTGACAAATTGAGTGTCGGGGATGTAGGCTATATTATTTCAGGAATAAAAATCTCCGCTGAAGTAAAAGTGGGAGATACTATTACTCATGTAAAGAATCCATGTGATAAAGCTATTGCCGGATTTGAAGATGTAAAACCAATGGTTTTTGCAGGTATGTATCCTGTTGATGCTGATGAATATGAAGATTTGAGAAACTCAATTGAAAAACTTCAGCTGAATGATGCCTCTCTTTCTTTTATCCCTGAATCATCAGCGGCTCTGGGATTTGGTTTCAGATGCGGATTCCTTGGTTTGCTGCATATGGAGATAATCCAGGAACGTCTCGACAGGGAATTCAATATGGATGTAATTACAACTGTTCCTAATGTTTCCTTTAAAGTATATACAACAAAGGGGGAGGTGATTGATGTTCATAATCCATCAGGATTACCACATGGTTACATTATATCGAGCATATTGAAGAACCATATATTGTTGCCCAGGTTATAACCTCTATCTGAATATGTCGGATCAATAATGAATCTTTGCATTGATAAAAGAGGAGTATTTAAAAACCAGGTTTATCTTACAAGAGACAGGGTTGAACTCACCTTTGAAATGCCTCTTTCTGAAATTGTCTTTGATTTTTATGATAAACTGAAAAGCATTTCAAAAGGTTATGCTTCATTTGACTATTATTATACTGCTTATCAGAAAGCAGATCTGGTGAGGCTCGATATCCTTCTTAACGGAGAAATGGTCGATGCTCTTTCAACCTTGATATTTAAAGGACACGCTTATGATTTTGGGCGAAAGATGTGTGTAAAGCTTAAAGAGCTTATTCCCAGGCAACAATTTGATATTGCAATTCAGGCTGCAATCGGAGCAAAAATCATTGCACGGGAAACAGTTAAAGCTGTTAGGAAAGATGTTACTGCCAAATGTTATGGTGGAGATATTACAAGGAAGAGAAAACTTCTTGAAAAGCAAAAGAAAGGGAAAAAACGGATGCGTCAGGTAGGAAATGTTGAAGTTCCGCAGCAGGCTTTCCTGGCTGTTTTAAAACTTGACTGATCCCGGAGATAACCGGTGAATCCATTTTCCTTCCAGCTGAAACTTCATCAGCAAGAGTAAAGTTGCATCAGGATATAAGCTTGTAACCCCTGCCATGAACATTAAGTATTTTTACTTCCGGATCTTTCCTCAGATATTTTCTTAATCTGGTGATATATACATCCATGCTTCGGGCATTAAAATAATTATTGTCAATCCATATTGTCTTTAGTGCAAAATTACGTTCCAATATTTCATTTCCCTGCTGGCATAAAAGTTCGAGCAACTCAGATTCCTTAGTTGTAAGTTTTATTGACAGGTCTTTGATAATTAAGCATTTGTTTTAGAGGATAAAACTTATAATTCCCAATAGTATATGATTCAGCCTTCTTATTTGCCGGTGGCGTTGTTGTTCTTCGCAGTATTGCTTCGATACGATAAATAAGTTCTTCCATGGAAAAAGGTTTTGTTATATAATCGTCAGCGCCCGAAATAAAACCTTCTATTATATCTTCTTTCTGGTTTTTTGCAGTAAGAAAAATTATAGGCACTTCAGGATTAATTTTCCGGATTTCTCCGGCGAGAGTGAGTCCATCCATTTCCGGCATCATTATGTCCAGTATGCAGAGGCCGAATAATCCTGTGTTAAAAGCTTCAAGAGCAAGACGCCCATTTATGGCAAGAGTAGTCTCATAGTTTTTTGCTGTGAGATAACTTTTCAGCAAAAGACCAAGATTATTATCATCTTCAGCAAGAAGGATTCTGATATTATTTGTCATAATTGTTTGTATTTGGGGAATGAAAATTGTGAATCTTGTTCCTTTATTTATCTGGCTTTCAGCCTTAATTTTGCCATTATGTTCCTCTATGATTTTCTTTACATAGCTTAATCCCAGTCCAAAACCTTTTACATTATGAACATTTCCTGAGTGTACACGGTAAAATTTATCATATATCCTTTTCAGATTCTCCTTACTTATACCGATTCCATTATCTTCAATAGTTATGATAATACCTTTTTTGGTATTGCGTGTGGAGATAATTATTTCCGGTTGCCCTTTTGAATATTTAATTGCATTGTCAATAAGATTGGAAACAGCGTTCAGGAAATGTGCTTCGTCAATCATTGCCATTGAGGACCCAGCCTGATAATCTTTACTGATGTGACCATTTCTTGTTGCGATCTGAAGTGAAAAATTCTCAACTGCTTTATCAAGTATGACTGAATATCAAGTTCAGTCAAACTTAGTTTCATTTTCATCTTTTCAAAAATTGCCATCTGAAGCACTTTTTCAACCTGATATTTTAATCTCATGCTCTCATCGGAAATAATTTTTGCAAGAGCTTCAATGTTTTTGTTTTGGTCCGGTATGGTTTTATCAGCCAGCATCTGGGAAGCCAGATTTATAGTGGAAATAGGAGTCTTAAGTTCATGAGTCATATTGTTGATAAAATCATTTCTTATCTCTGACATCTTTTTTTGTCTGAAAATTACAACAAAAGTGCCTGTGGAGAGAATAAGAAGCAGTGAGGCAAACAGCAAAGACAAAAAACCAAGTTTTCCTATTTTTTCAAATTTGTAATGTTGTTCCTGAAGGCAATACAGGACAATCTGGTTTTGTCCGGGGATAGGATCATTCGGGAAAAGCTGGATAATGAATTTATTGGTTCCGGGTTTATCGGTAAATCCGGGAGTTTTCCAGATAATTCCTGAGGATCCTGAGCGGATCGAGAACTCAAAATCCAGATTTATTCCTACATTATTCAGAGCTGATCTGAGCAGTTTTTCAACTTTACCGGATCGATCCTTTCCCTTATGTCCGGAGTGTTCCTGAGGATTTTTTCCATTATATTTTCAAGGAAAACGATTTTATTGCTAACCCTTCCGGATACTCCGGCACTTATAACCTGATTTGAAGGTTCCGGTAATTCATCAGCCGGAAAAGGAGAAACATCTTCTGCCGATAAGAATATTTTCTGACCGGAACTTGTAATAGCTATCGGTTCTTCAGTATTACTCAGTCCATACATCTCAAGAAGTTTTGAATTTGGGCGATATCCCTTTAATTTTCTGTGCAAGGGGAGAGTTGGCAGGTATTATTGCAGTAACTGAATCTGTCGATGCCGGACCTATTTCTTTGACAATGCTGGCAATCAACTCTTTCTCTTCAAGATCAAGGACTACCGACTCAAGAGCTTTATTTGCAAGGTACCGGAACTGCTGATCAGTAATTCTTATAGCATTTTGTATCCAGGATAATTGTATGAGGATCAATCCTGTAATTGACAGGAAAAAAAATATGGCAAGTAATACTATGTTTTTCTGCTTCATACGAAAGCAAAAGTACTTTGTTAAATTTTATGTTTTCACACTTTAACATTCTTTAACAACTGATGATGTTTAACGCAAGTATTGGCAGGATTCATAATTTATGAGCAAAAAAAATATTTTAACATTTCATTAAAATATTGTTAATTTTCAATTATTTATGCTAAAATATTTTTTCGTTCCAATTACATGGTTTATATTTGCATAGGAATTGGCACGATATTTGGACTACAAGATATAGAGGTTTTTTTCATAGGTTAGGTTAGTTTTAGGGTTATCAAAAGTGAGCCGCTCTCCCAGGGCGGCTCTTCTTATTGGTATTAAGCCTGAAAAACAGTCCTGAGAGAGAGGTATCAGCCTCTTTTAACCAGGGTAACTACCCTCTTCACATTTAGATTCTTTATTCTTGCAGCATGGAATATATGTTTCTTAATGATACTTGATTTCCTTTTCTCAATCCAGTTAAGATTAATGACATATGATGAGCCATCTTTAAACTGGAGCATAGCTTTCCTTTGTTTTGAAGGCATTGTAATCTCTTGAATATCAGCCCACATATATTTGTGTTTTTTCGGCTTTATCAATCCGTATCTGAATTCAATTTTATCATCATCAACAGAAAAAAACAGATCGCTTCTTTTAATTGTTGCAAAAGCAGCAATAATAGAAACTACCAGGCTTATACCAAACGGAGCAAGCGACAGGATGGGGGAGATAGAGGTTTTTCCGAATACAGGACCGACGATAAGTACATATACTCCTCCAAGGAAAAACAACCCACTAAATCCCCATAAAAGGATCTGCCTGCTTTTGGAGATATCCTCTTCAGAAAGATTGTAAAATAAATTTCCCATAGTCTAATGGATTAGATACCGTAAATATTTATCGGTTATGGAGTTAGAATCAATAACAAAAACGGCGGTTATGGAGTCAATTTCTTTGAGATTTGTTGTTATGAAGTCAGTATTGTATTCATTATCAGGTTCCTGTATAAGGAAAATATAATCAACATTTTTAAGTCTTTTTAACAGGAAGTTTTTTCCCGTTCTGTTTGAGATAAGGCTAAAAACTACTTCGGAAACGCCAATTGAATCTGAAAAACGACTAAATGTCAGTTCATTCCCGCCATCAGATATTGTTACAGGGAGAATATTTTTTAATGAGATCCTGAATTTTTTATTTAAAGTAAGGGAGATCTTATAGTCTGGCTCTGAGGATACAATTCCAAATATTGATACATCTTCGGGCTGGTTGATTTTAAGTTGTAACCTTGTTATTTTTTGCGTGCTCCTCATCTTTCTTCCTCCCCATAACATATAAAGGTAGAAAAATTATTAAGATGCTATTCAATATCTGCTGAAATATCTTTTAGTCTTGCCCATGCTTTACCGGCAGCCTCCTGTTCAGCTTCTTTTTTGGATGAACCGTGTCCTTTGCCATACTCTTCCTGATCTATAATGAGAGAAGTTGAGAAAACAGATTTCTTAAGGCTGAAATCATATTCTTCATTATATGTGAATTTGAGATTGTTTTTATGTTTCTGCACCCATTCGAAAACCAGACTTTTATAGTCGGAGTCGGTATTGACTATTACATTGAGGTCGAGGTATTTATTAAAAACATTTTTAATAAAAAGCTTTTTTGTTTTTTTGAATCCCTTATCAAGAAATATTGACCCTATCAATGCTTCAAGTGCATCACCATACAGATTTTTTGTCGGATGGGCAGTATTAATATTGGTTACGAGTATTTTATTAATCCCCATTGAAACAGCAAGTTGATTGAGAACATCTCTGTTTACTATCCTGGAGCGTATTTTAGTCATGAAACCTTCGCTCGCATCAGGGAACATTTGAAAGAGGTAATCAGAAAGGATGGCATCAAGTACAGCATCGCCAAGATACTCAAGCCTCTCATTATTTATTTTTTTCCCGTCAGGAAGAGAAAATGAAGCCGACCGGTGGATAAACGCAATTTCATATAATCTTAAATTACCGGGACTAAAGCCCAAAAGCTTTTCCAGACGGGATCCAAACTCCCGGTTATTAAGGATATATGTGCCATTTGATCTTTTGCGGAACAGCAACACTAAAAATCAGCTTTTTTGATGACGACAGAAGCATTATGACCACCAAAGCCGAAGGTGTTGCTGATAGCATAATTAACAGTTCTCTTCTGCGCTTTATTAAGCGTAAGATTCAGCTTTTGATCAATTTCAGGATCAGGGGTTTTGAAATTAATTGTGGGAGGTACAATATCATGATTAACCGCCATAATTGATGCTATTGCTTCAATGGCTCCGGCTGCTCCGAGAAGATGCCCTGTCATCGATTTGGTGGAGCTGATATTAAGTTTATACGCATGCTCTCCGAAAACGTTTAAAATTGCTTTGATTTCAGAAACGTCTCCGAGGGGAGTAGCAGTACCATGGACATTTATGTAATCAATATCGACCGGGTTCAGGCAGGCATCATTTATTGCCAGTTTCATTACATTGCGTGCTCCCAATCCTTCGGGGTGAGGTGCAGTGAGGTGAAAAGCATCAGCAGTCATCCCTGTACCTACCAGTTCGGCATAAATTTTTGCACCTCTTGATTGTGCATGCTCTAATTCTTCAACTATGAGAGCTCCTGCACCTTCCCCTAAAACAAAGCCATCACGGGTTTTGTCGAAGGGTCTTGAAGCAGAAATAAATTCATCATTGTTGGTGGAGAGAGCCTGAAGGGCATTAAAACCTCCTATGCCCGGTTCGTTGATAGATGCTTCCGATCCGCCGGTAACAAAAATTTCAGCTTTTCCCCAGCGGATATAGTTCACTGCATCAATTATTGCATTAGTTGAAGAAGCGCAGGCCGAAACAGTTGAAAAATTTGGTCCTCTGAATCCATATTTTATAGAGATAGATCCTGCTGCAATGTCTCCAATCATTTTAGGGATGAAGAAGGGACTAAAACGGGGAGTACCGTCACCTTCGACAAACGCTTTTATTGCAAGATAAAAAGTCTCAATACCACCGATACCTGAGGCCCAGATAACTCCAACTCTGTCTTTATTAACTTTTTCAGTATCTAGTCCGGAGTCTTTTAATGCTTCTTCAGCAGAAATCAGAGCATATTGAGAATAACGATCCAACTTGTTGGCCTCTTTCCTGTCAAAATAGTTGGCAGAGTCGTAATTTTTTAATTCACAGGCAAATTTGGTCTTGAACTTTTCTGTATTAAAACGGGTTATCATGGCCGACCCGCTTACACCATTTTTCAATCCCTCCCAGAATTCCTGCAAATTATCACCCAAAGGGGTTAAGGCCCCCAAACCAGTAACTACAACTCTTCTCATAAATGGATTATTATCGATGCAAATTTACTTTGCATTTTCTTCGATGTACTTAATTGCATCGCCAACAGTACCGATGCTTTCTGCCTGATCGTCAGGAATTCCGATATTAAATTCCTTCTCAAACTCCATGATTAACTCAACAGTGTCAAGAGAGTCGGCACCTAAATCGTTTGTGAAACTGGCTTCAGGGGTTACCTCTGATTCGTCAACTCCAAGCTTGTCAACTATGATCTCTTTTACTCTTGTGGCAATGTCAGACATAATAATAAATTTTTAATTAATAATTAGTTTTTGATTCTTGCAAAGGAATATATTTGTACCATATTTTTCAAGGATTTGAGGTTATTTTATTTAATATACACCTTAATAGTCTGATAATTAAGTTTGTATACTTATATTTGGGAGACACTGACATAAGGCTTGAAATTTATTAACAGATTATAAATGAGGAATATAGCTATTTTCGCTTCAGGCTCAGGAACAAATGCGGAAAACATTATAAGATACTTTTCGAATAAAAACAGTGCAAAAGTACGTCTTATTTTATCAAATAAGCGTGAAGCCTTTGTTTTAAAAAGGGCAGCTTTGCATAATATTGATACATTTTTTTTCGACCGCAAAGAATTTTATACAACAGGAAAGGTTCTGGAGGAACTATTAAACCACAAAATTGACCTGGTGGTTCTGGCCGGATTTTTATGGCTTGTTCCTGAGAATATACTTTCAGCATATAAGATGAGCATCATAAATATTCATCCGGCACTTTTACCGGACTACGGCGGAAAGGGAATGTATGGAGAAATGGTTCATAAGTGTGTTATTGAGAATCATGAAAAGGAATCGGGCATTACAATCCATTATGTTAACCAGCAGTACGATGCGGGGGATATAATTTTTCAGGCACGTTGCAGGGTTGATAGTTCCGATACTGCTGAAACACTCGCATCAAAAGTACATGCACTTGAATATGAGCATTATCCGCGTGTTATTGAGGAGCTGGTAAGAAATCTGCCTGATCTTAATTAATTGTACCGATAAGGCTTAAAACAGCTGTTTTGACCATTTCAAACCTGGCTTTATTAGCCTCCGATACAGGATCAGCCGACGGAGCTTCAACTTTAAGCGGATCGACCGGTGATCCGTTCCTGTAAAACCTGAAATCGAGATGTGGCCCGGTTGAAAGCCCGCTTGACCCGACGTACCCGATTATCTGGCCTTGTTTTACATATACTCCGGAAGTAATACCGGGTTCAAACCTGCTAAGATGAAGATAAGCTGTCGAGTATACACTGTTATGTCTTATACGGACCATCCTTCCGGAACCGCCTTCGAGTTTGGCTTCAATAACACGGCCATCACCGATAGCCTCAACCGGGGTCCCAACAGGGGCTGCATAGTCAACACCAAGATGAGGCCTTACTATCCTGAGAATAGGGTGCATCCTGGCTCCTGAAAATCGTGAACTGATCCGGGAGAAACGGAGCGGGGCTTTCTTGAACGCTTTCCTCAGGTTTGTGCCGATAGTATCATAATAACTTTCGGAGCTGTCCTGGATAAATGGGATGGCGTAAATGGAAGCCCCGGCATGCTCAAAGAGAGCCCCGTAAACAGCACTTATACCGACCGACTTGTCTTCAATGAACTCTTCTTCATATACAACTTTAAACCTGTCTCCGGTTTGCAGACCAAAGAAATCGATGGTCCACGCGTATATCTCTGATAACTCAAATGCAAGATTCGGATTGAGGCCATTCTCAATGATGGCTTCCCATAATGAAGTTTTAATTGTACCTGATGAGAACTTCAGTTCACGTCTGATTTCGGCATTGTATCTGTATATCTTAAGAGAATCCTTCAGCGAGAAAACATATCTGACAAACGGATCCTGGTCATAAATAAAGTAATCGGCTCTGTTCAGGGTATCTTTCGTCAGAAACACTGAGTACCCGCTTCCTCTCCTGACTTTACGGGGGTTGAAAATATTGATATTATCCCTGAGAATCTGATCGATTTTATTCCAGGGTACATCGTATTTTGCGAGTATCGAAGATATGAACTGATTTTTACGTACCCTGTCATTGACAATGTTATAGGAATCTACCGGTATGCCAAATAATATATTGCCGGTATATATGGAGGTTGTGTCGGGTAGGACGGTATCAGCAGGTTCTAATTCATTAACAGGCACATAATTACTTTTTCTGTTGTATGAAGTAATAAAAACCAGTACTATAATAACAAAGAATATTTTTATCTTATTTATATACAACATCATACTACAATATTGACAATTCGGTTAGGCACTACTATCACTTTTGGAGTCCCTTCCCCGATCCATTTCTGTGCTCTTTCGTCAGACAACACAATTTTTTTTACCTCTTCCCGGGTAAGGTTAACGGGAAGTTCAATCTTAAAGCGCATTTTTCCATTGAAGGATACCGGGCAAACGAATGTCTCTTTAATAAGGAATTTCTCTTTAAACAGGGGCCATGTTTCATAAGCCAGTGTTTTTTTGTTGCCCATGAGTTGCCAGAGCTCTTCAGCCAGATGGGGAGCAAATGGTGCAACTATCTTTGTGAACATCAAGGCTGTCTCATTTGTAACCTTCCCTTTTTTTACGGCAAGATTCAGAAATATCATCATCGCCGATATTGCAGTGTTGAAGTGTAGATTTTCGATATCTCCCTCAACTTTTTTTATTGTATGGTGAAGTCCTTTTAGGATTTCCGGATCTTCTTCTCCCTCAAAAATATTTTCAGGATTTGAAAAAAATCTGAAGGCTCTTCCAAGGAAACCAAATACACCTTTGACACCTTTTTCATCCCATGGTTTTGTTACATCGAGTGGTCCCATAAACATCTCATATAACCTGAGTGAATCGGCGCCATAGTTTGAAGTAACGTCATCGGGATTGACAACATTCTTAAGTGACTTTGACATTTTAGCAACGATCTGTTTAAGTTCTTCCCCAGTATCCTTATTCAAAAATTTTCCATCCCTCTCTTCGATCAGATCGGATGAAACCTTTGCTCCGTCTTCATTTTCATATGCAAATGCAAGGATCATTCCCTGGTTAAAAAGTCTCCGGTAAGGTTCATCGGTGGATACTATCCCCAGATCAAACAGAACTTTATGCCAGAATCGGCTGTAGAGTAAGTGAAGAACAGCATGTTCGGCGCCGCCTATATAGAGATCGACAGGCATCCAGTATTTTTCCTTTGTCTTGTCAAAAATTAATTTTTCATTACCCGGATCAATGAAACGGAGATAATACCAGCACGATCCTGCCCACTGTGGCATTGTATTGGTTTCTCTTCTACCCTTTCTTCCATCACTGTCCTTAACATTCAACCATTCCGTTGAGTTAGAAAGGGGTGATTCCCCTGATTCTCCGGGAAGATATTTCTCAAGTTCGGGAAGCCGGAGCGGGAGATCTTTTTCATCAAGAACAGTTATCTCGCCGTCTTCCCAATGTATTACCGGGAATGGTTCACCCCAATACCTTTGTCTGCTGAAGAGCCAGTCACGGATCTTGTAATTGACTTTTGCAGTTCCGAGATTTTTTGACTCAAGCCATCTGGTAATTGTTTTTATACCATTTTCCTTGTTTAATCCATTTAAATCTATCCCGGTTACCGTATCAGATGAGTTTATGTACTTTCCATCTTCTGTCCAGCACTCTTTCCCGGAAATTATTCTCATTCTCCGTTCCGGATCAGCAACATCAGGATCCTGAATGCAGGTAACAGGAAGATTGAATTTGACAGCAAACTCGAAGTCGCGGGTGTCATGCGCAGGAACTGCCATGATAGCTCCTGTTCCGTATCCTGTCAGAACATAATCAGCAACCCATATCGGGATCTGTTTTCCGTTAACAGGATTAATCGCATACCTGCCTGTAAACACGCCGGTTTTATCCTTGGCAAGATCTGTTCTGTCGAGGTCTGACTTAAGTGAAGCTGCTTTGATATAATCATTTACAGCTTTCTCATTACCCGGGAGTGGTAATCTTGCCGGTAAGTATATGTTCGGGAGCGATGACCATATATGTTGCACCAAACAAAGTATCGGGACGTGTTGTGAAAACTGTAAGGTTTTCATTTAATCCTTCTATTTTAAAATCGACTTCAGCGCCTGTGGATCGTCCTATCCAGTTACGCTGCATATCCTTGATTCCCTCCGGCCAGTCAAGTTTATCGAGACCCTTCAGGAGTCTTTCGGCATAAAGCGGGATCCGGAGCATCCATTGCTTAAGATTTTTCTTTTCAACCCTGTTGCCGCATTTCTCATGTGATCCATCATACAGGACCTCCTCATTTGCGCATACAATCCGGCAGCTCGGGCACCACCATACCTGTGCATTGTCATAATATGCCAGCCGTTTTGAATTTATATATTCCTTTATCTTTTGTTGACCCTGCCTCGTAATATTTTCCGGAACCTTCAATTCGGAGACCGGTCTCCCTTTCTGCAATTGATCATCGAACCAGGTGTTAAAAAGCTGAATGAAGATCCATTGGGTCCATTTGAAATATTTTGGATCTGTTGTGTTTATTTCTTTATCCCAGTCGTAGCTGAGGCCGAGTTCCTTTATCTGTCTTCTGAAAGTATCGCAATTATTCTTAGTGGTGATTGAAGGATGAGTTCCGGTTTGAATTGCATATTGCTCAGCAGGAAGTCCGAATGCATCCCATCCCATTGGATGCATTACATTGAAACCTTTCATTCTTTTGTACCTGCTGAAGATATCGGTTGCTGTATATCCCTCGGGATGCCCAACATGGAGGCCTGCTCCGGAAGGGTAAGGGAACATATCGAGAATATAACACTTATTCGGATTTGTTAAATCTTCACTGGTCTTAAAAGTTTTATTCTCCTCCCAATACCTCTGCCACTTTTTTTCAATCTCATGGAAATTGTAATCCATATCAGGTAAATATTATAAATTTAACATTGATTTTGACTTCGTAGAGCTCCGCTTTGTTCCGGTCCTTCGTTTGCCCCTGACCCTAAAATGGTGCAAAGATAATAAAATACCCGCTTTAGGTTTGGGGACAATAATTGATTTTCAGGCACCAAATAATTAATTCTGATAATTTACATAAGATACTAATGTCATTATTTGGTTTGCGAAATTAGGAAATCTTTGGTAATTATTACCAATTAAGTGTCTTTATAGGCCGGGAGATGTTTTATATTTAAGTGAAAAGTTGTAAAAACGGGGTAATGGTTATACTTTTGCGGTATTGATACGGTCCCGTAGTTCAATGGATAGAATGACAGATTCCGGTTCTGTTGGTTGAGAGTTCGAATCTCTCCGGGATCACAAACGGTTAATGATTATCAGCACATTACCTTTAAAAGAACACTTCGAGTACGCTGGAAGTACGCAAACCCCCTTCTCCGGGGGTTTTTTCTTTATGGTAAAGTTAGTTGCTTACTGAAGATGGTTATTTACTTATTAAATCTACCGTTTCGAGGAACAGTTTGTTTTTTACATAGAATCTCCTTCCTCCGGTTGACATCATCGGCTCTCCCTCCAGATAGTTTTCGACCTGAATAGTCTTAATACTTTCATTAACTTGTTTGTCAAATAAATAACATATCCCCTTCTCCAAATAATATGCTAATGTGTAAGTACTATCTCTGGGGCGTTTCATATAATCAGAAACAACCAGAATATCCTTGATTGCACCATCATTTATTGCTTTTGTTTTCATATCTCCATATCCGGACCAGAGGAATGGATAACCAATGAGAAACGTATCTAATGGTGTTTTAATCATGTAACTGTTATCATCAAATAGAATAACTGATTTTTTAAAAATAACCGGGTCATCGTCGGTAATAAGATTAACAACTACACCATTTATATCAGGAGAATCCTTTTTGCAACTATTACAGCATATAATGATTACCAAAATGAATATTATCTTTTTCATGGAATCAGTTTTAATCTCAATTTGTTCACTTTTGAATTAAGATTGTTCTCTATATCTTTTTAATCCTTTGCACTGTTATTCTGCCAAAAAAACTACATCCATTATTAACCACTTGCCAATCAAGTCTGACTGTTACAGGAAATGTTTCTTTTGACAGATCAATGCCTGAATTATCAGGCATTGAATCAATTAGATATCGACTATCGTCAATAATAATTATCCATCCGCCGCAACATCCACACATCGTGCCATCAAAACCCGTAATTGTTCCGACTGACTTGTAATCTTTATATTCTTTAGTACAAGCCATCATGATGAAGACAAGAAAGATTATTCTTATGATTTTCATATTGTTGTGGTTGATTTAATTTACACAATTTTCCCGCAAAACTGCAATATTGCACTTTCAACAAATTCTCTTTTCATTTTAATCGGATATATTTAGAAACAGGCCCGTCTATGTAAGCAGAATTTAAAATCAAACTATCATTAAATAAGGAAACCCGGGCACGAATTTCTGAATCATATATTAAAATATTGTTACCAGTGTAAGTTGAGTTTAGTTCAATGCTGTAATTCGTGGAAGTTGTCAGTTTATCATTCCTATATTTCTTCAAATATCCATCATCAGTGAATTCAAGAGTTATTAAATATCCCACCGTCTGTGGATTTGAAAATTGTCCTGCCCAGGGATGAGCTGAATTTACCCAATCCCGTCTGCCGATAATTAAATCGGAAATGAGTTTACTGTTTTTTTGGCAATTGATGAAGGATGCTAAAAAAATTATAAGGATAAATTTCAACAGATTGGAATTCATATCATGATTTTAGTTTTTAGTGAAATAGGAATTGTAAGAACCACTCGAATATATTACCAAGTCGTTCCCGATTATTTTATAACTTGAGGCATAGTACAGATTTTGAACTGTATATGTTTCCCATTCATAATATTTACAGTAAATTTCTGTAGTTATCAGGTCAGTTACTTTAATTTCATCTGTTATGGGTGAACATGTATAAGTACCTGAACCAACATTGCAAACACCACTAAAAATGATAATATTTGATGAATTGGTAAATTCAATTGAAATTGTTTTTGCAGCATCCCCCGGATAATATGTAAATGCTTGTGTTTTAGTGTCCTGAATATAGGATAGTGTCCATGTAGTTTTCAATAAATCAGTGTTATTGAGGCTATCCTTTTTACATCCTAAGCAGGAAATAATGATTACCAAAATGAATATTGCCTTTTTCATGATGTAAGCATTAATTTATTTTCCTGAAGGTCAATATTGATTTCTTGGTAGCAATATATTTGCAAAACTTTCCAATCTTAATTGTCCGATTCGGTTCATCGAAGTTGAAGTAATAAGTTCCTCCTTCCATTGAACTTGATAATCCATCTATTACAGAAATACTGTCTTCTGTTATATTGTATGAATAAGGAGCACTTCCAATCTTTGGTAACCAATATCCATTTGTCAATGCAAAACCTCTGGATAAATAGAAATAACCAGACTGAGCATCAGAATTAAATTTGATTGTATCTGCCAACGTATTAGTCTCAACCCATGACCCTGTAAGTCCTTTCGGAAGTGTATTCGGGTCTGGGAACCCGTCTTTCTGACATGATGAAAGAGCAAATCCGGATAAAACGGCTACAATTAAATAAAGACGACATTCTTCTAATAATTTAGTACTCATATTCGGTTTGAGTTTGATAGTATTGTAATAAATATAACTTTCAAGATAATCGGGATATCTGCTCAGCTTTGATAATATCTGTTCCAAACTTAATTACCCAACCCCGGCAGCAATAAGATTTTTCAGTAACAAATCCAACAATTTGAACATCAGTCGTATTGTTAACCAATTCATTTTGCTTTTCACAATTTGTCAGTGTAAAAATTATTATGAGTAAAACAATGAATTTCAAATATCTCATTTGTTATTATTTGTATACATACTCGGTTTCACCGTTTACTTTTATGGGGTATCCCTTGTCATTATATTCATAGGAGTTTTCTGTTATCTGTACTTTTTCAATCGATGGATCAACATCAAAATAAATTGTATATGTTTCTTTTGTAATATTGTTAGGGTTTGTATAAATACCGGGAGTTAGTAATCGTTTAAATGTTTGATAAGGGTTATGCATATTATCGTATTCATACTCTGTGGTTGTCATTAACTCAGCAATTCCTGCTGATGACATATGGTAACTTGTCTGCTTAATTATATTCCCATTATTATCATACAAATAATCTTTGTAATTTGATATTGAATTCTTATAATAGCCTGTCAACCTTACTATTCTGTCATTTTCATAGAGGAGTTCATAAATATCAATATTATCCCTTGATGCATAGATAATTGATTTTCGTATTATGGGTTCCAGACTATTATATTCAAGCATATGGGAAAAGCTTTTAGGGGTATTGTCAGGATTTACCCATTCTGTCCGGCTCATTGCTGCTTCAAGCACGCTGCTGTTGCTGCTTGCAATGCGCATATCCCAATAAAAATCAGATGTTATCAACTGATTAATGTCATTATAGGTGTGCCTGGAGTAATGGAATTTGTTTTTTTCTTCTATCACTAAATTTTCATCATTATATGTGTATTCAATAAAAATCTCACCACCAATCACTACCTTACTTATCAACGGGATATCGGTATTTTCGATATTTAACTGTTTATCTTTTTCGCAGGAAAATAGCAGGAGAGAAAAGAAAAACATCGGTACTATCTTTTTCATAAAGTTGGTGTTACAGGTTAGGTAGGTTCTGTTATAGTCGAGTTATAGACTTGCAAATTATTTCCACTCCCCCTTTGAAATTTAATCTTATTCCACGGTTGAATCAAAATATTTCTCATTGTATTAGATCTTAGGGCACAGTAAAATGCTCAAAATTCATACCAATGTAATCTATTAATAATAAAAAAGTGTGTATTAATTTGACTTTCAAATTATAGATTATATTTCACTTTTAAAATTCGGACAGGCGACTTGACCATGAAACGGTACTCTTTCCTGATAACACAAGGAGATGCAGCGGGACAGTTCAATCAGGACCGTCTCTTTTTTTATTCATCAACTTACTTATTATTAGGATTTAGTAAATTTGACAGATCCGATTTTAGCGATATAATAATGAATAGAAATGGATAAGAAAGACTCATGAATTCTGTTTCAACTTTTACTCCTGTAAAAATTTTAAATTTCCTGTGACCATGACTGTAGATCACATAAACTGAGTTTCCGTATTTCCTTACTTTAATGCTGGGCATGTTACTTTTTATTAAATAAAATGGAGTACGCAATGCGTATTTCCCAACATGCTCTGAAAGGTCTTATTCAGAATAAAATGTCTGTTTCAGATGTAGTTTTGGCAGTCAAAAAGCCCGTTTTGACAGATTCCGGTTCTGTTGGTTGAGAGTTCGAATCTCTCCGGGATCACAAAAGAAACTGTTTACGAGAGATTAACAAGCTCTTAAACATTTAAAGATTAACAGAATATGGCAGGAATATGGGTTCTCTGCTATTTCTGTTTTTTTATTTGTATCTTTGCATTATGAAAAATGAAATAATTATACCGGTTCTGAAAGAAGAAGATTTTGTAGCTGCAAATAAACGCAGAGACAAGTATGCCATTGGAAGAGATTTACAGGCCTTGGAGCTCAACGGAGCCATTGCGGCCAGACTGCTGTCTGAAACCAAAAATCATATCAAATGTGATAAATGCGGAAAGGAATTTATTGTTGAAATTACAGATAAAGAGTCTCTGACTTGTCCCGAATGCAGGTAAGCTTGTAAAATTATTAAGTATTTTCAGCATGATGGGAACTCTCCCATATAAATAATGCAGAGTGGATTCCGGCATTGGTAAATGGCGGTTTCTTATTATTTTAAACAATCATGATAAGTTTCCCCTAATGATTTTTTATGGATTTAATTGCCATAAAACAAGGGAAGAGGATTTAATTTTCGCCTGCTATATTAATTCTGATGAATTTATAAGAGAGGAACCCATGTATCAGTCCGGGAGATTCCCCTTTTGTAACTTTTCATACTTTCGTACCATATTTTGTAGATTCGGTCTTCTTGATTTTTGCACGTTCTTTTATAATAGGTATAATGGTTTGGCCGACAAGCCTGAATGACTCAGAATCTTCAGGAGGATTTAGGTAAATGGTTGTGCCTGGTTCCAGACCCTGCTCCACAATTATGTTTTTTTCATTCGATTCGCCCAGCAGTACGATCTGTCTGGTTTTGTTTTTTTCATATACAAATGGAATGCTGTCACGTCCGGTCTGAACACATTCTAACGGGATATAAATAGCATCATTAATGCGTTTAAGAAGGATTTTGTTACCTGTGGTCATTGATGGTCTGAGATCGAAGTCGGATCCTTCGATCTTAATTTGTGTTTCAAACATTTTTGCATCGGAATTAGGTAACTGTTCACCTATATTGGCTACGTCTGTCACATATCCTTTAAATGATTTTTTCGGGAAAGCATCAACAATAATGCTGACTTGCTGACCGGGTTTGACTTTACTAACATCTATTTCGTTAATGTAGGTCTTTGAAATCATAGTTGAGAGATCAGGTAAAGTTGCTATTATCATATCAAAAGGATTTATGGTTGATCCTGTTTTTCTTTTAGTCCCATTTCTTTCCTTTTTATAGATTATCATCCCGTCAGAAGGAGCTTTGATTGTAAACTCTGCCAGGAATTCCTGAAGATCTTTCACAAGTCTTGTCTCTCTTTCGAGATGCCTTTTCTCGTGATTAATCTCTGACAGGGTCTGGGCTACCCTGAGAGCATAAGCTTTTTTTTTTTGTTCAAGTGTACGTTTTGCCCTGTCGTAGTTTATCTCTGCCTGACGAATAGTTGCGGGCGGTTCATATTTTGATTGATCGAGGTTAATTTTAGCCTCTTCCACCGCGAATTTTTGATTCTTGATCTCATCTCTCAGGTCGGTCAGTACCACCGTGGTATCAAGAATTTTCATTTCCACATTTTGCTGATATGTTAAAAGAGTCTGAAGCTCATCTTTTAAGGTGTTGTCATAAGATGATCTGTCAAGCTGGGCAACATAATCGCCCTGTTTGACTATTGTACCTTCAGGCACGATGTCGAGCATTTTAAGATCCGCTACATGCATATCACTTCCTCTGCCCGGACCTCCCTGATTGCCTCCGCGCTGCCCCCCACCTCCGCGCTGATCGCCTCCCCGCTGGTTGCCTTGTCCTATTACAGGGCCTTTTATATCAATTGAGTTCTCAGCAATTAATTCACCGGCAGCTGATACGCTAATTTCAAAACTGCCTTTTTTAACCTCTGTATAAATCTTCAGAGTTTCACGTCTGGAGGTCAGTTTATTAAAGACGATCAACGCTATAATTGTTATCCCAACAACAATACCTGTGATAATAAATGTCTTTTTCATCTGAGTGTAATTTTTTTGTTAAAAGTCGAATTATGATCTCGTCAGTTGTTCTGAAAATATTTGGGATAAAGTTATAAAAGTCCTTGAAGGCTTCGCAAATAAATATTCACTTATACATTATTCCCTTCTCAGGATCCCTATCATATCAGATATTGCTTCTGTACCGGAGGCAGCTTTCAATGGTGACAGGTCAAGAATTCTTCTGACCTTATTCAGATCGTCAACCGAAATATAATCTTTTCCTATTATTGCATTATAAAGTAATGCCGACTTAAGCGTGTTTGATTTGACCCTGAACGCATGCTTACTGCTTCGGGCAGGGAATAAATGGACGAATCTCAGATTACTATTATGATATTTTAGCGTCCACCGTGAACCGTCGGATAAGGAAATAATTCTGAAGTCATCTGACTTCTTCCCTACCCAGCCGGAAAATTTCTCGTTCCCGGAATATATTTTTCTGTTCAAGGAATTCCTTTACTTCCTTGCAGATACTTTCAACAGATAATGATCCGGTATAAACATCCATTACGGATGTGCCCAGATGTTTCAGCTCTTCTGTCAGAATCTTATTGTCAGTATCAGTACCAACGTCTGACCTGATATAAATAAATTCTTTCATAAATCCTAAATGGTGCTTGATAGGATTGAATAAAACCGGTTCAGTTATTTGAAAATCAAAATCCATATTACAAAGGTAATTTAAGGCTGATTATTTCTCATATTACTTGTAAAGAACTCATTTCCCCGATACTCAATAAAATAAGAACGGACATTGCAGAATAAATAAAACAACGAAATTGAATATTTTTAAAGTTTCATAATATTCTTATTCGATTATCTTTATGTTCCGAACGATTTATTAAAAATTACGATATGTCAACCTCTTCGAAACAGGATTTCATCAAAACAATAAATCACCAGCAACCGCAAAGGTGGTTGTGGATTTTGGCTCTACAGCTGTGACCGGAATTCATGTGCTGATAGTAGAAAAGCTTCGTGAATATTACGGATTAGATAAAAAACCGGTTAAAGTTATTGAACCGTACCAGATGCTTGGTGAGATTGATTCCGAGTTAATAAAGGCAATGGGTATTGATGTTATTGGATTATTTTCTGCAAAAAACATGTTCGGGGTTCCAAATGAAAACTGGAGGGTTCATAAAACACTCTGGGGACAGGAGGTGCTTTTTCCGGGCAACTTCAATTATACGTATAATAATAAAGGGGATGTTCTTATGTACCCCGAAGGTGATACCTCTGTGCCTCCCAGCGCTATGATGCCAAAGTCGGGTTACTTTTTTGATGCTCTCAACAGGCAACAATCAATAGACGATTCGACTTTAAAAGTTGAAGATAACCTAGAGGAATTTGGCTATATAACTGAACAGGAAATTACATACTGGAGAAATCAGGTAAACTCAGCAGACAGTAATTCCAAAGGAGTAGTTGCATCATTGGGAGGGACAGCCCTGGGGGATATAGCACTTGTACCTGCTATCGGTTTGAAGAATCCCAGGGGAATACGTGGTGTCGAAGAATGGTATATCTCCACCCTGACCAGGGAGGACTTTGTTAAAGAAATATATGACAGGCAGACAGATATCGCTATTGAAAACCTAAAGTCATTATTTAACGTAATTGGCAATAAAATTGATGTTGTTTTTACCTGCGGAACTGATTTTGGTACTCAGAATTCAACTTTCTGCTCACCTGAAACTTATGACAGGATATGGTTGCCATATTATAAAAAGGTAAACGACTGGATTCACCGGAATACAAGCTGGAAAATATTTAAGCACTCCTGCGGTGCAGTGGAATCATTAATGTCCCGTTTCATCGAATCGGGATTCGATATTATCAACCCGGTTCAGATCAATGCTTCGGGCATGGATCCCCGGAGACTGAAAAAAGAATATGGGGATAAACTTGTTTTCTGGGGGGGAGGCGTTGATACTCAGGGTGTGTTTGCTTTCGGAACACCTGCGCAGGTTAAGGAGCAGGTCAGATCCCAGTGTGAAATACTTAACAATAACGGTGGCTTTGTCTTTAATACAGTACATAATATTCAGGCAAATGTTCCATTTGAAAATGTTGTTGCAATGGTTGAAGCCTTAAAGGAACTGTAACTTGTTTCTGGCTGTGATGTTCAAGTTTCAAGATTCAAGGTTCAAGGTTCAAGGTTCAAGGTTTCAGGTTCATGGTTCAAGCTTTGCCCTCCGAAGCTTTCTTTGACAACCGAAGCTTTAGCGGAAGTTTTAGCGGAGGAGGGGTTCCAGGTTCCAGGTAAACTTTTAACATTGAATTTTGAACTCAGCCGGCAATTAAAAATTGATGAGAGAAACAAAATATAACTGGAATTACCTGTTAAGCATTTCGCTTGTCTCGGCAATGGGCGGACTTCTTTTTGGTTACGACTGGGTTGTGATCGGAGGGGCGAAACCATTTTATGAACCATTCTTTGGAATAACCGGCCGTGCTTTCTTGCAGGGCTGGGTAATGAGTTGCGCTCTGATCGGATGTCTTGGAGGTGCCCTTATTTCCGGATGGCTCAGTGACAGGTATGGAAGAAAGAAACTACTGATACTGGCAGCAGGACTATTTATAGCTGCTTCCACAGGCACCGGAGCGGCCCATTCAATTTCAGCTTTCATACTATTCAGAATTCTGGGCGGAGCAGGAATAGGTCTTGCCTCCAATCTTTCACCGATGTATATTGCGGAGATTTCTCCCGGAAGTGTCCGCGGGAGATTTGTTTCCCTGAACCAGCTTACTATCGTTATAGGCATACTTTCAGCACAGCTTATAAACTGGATGATAGCTGAACCAGTACCTGCAGAGGCCACAACTTCTTATATTGTTTCCTCATGGAACGGACAGACGGGGTGGCGCTGGATGTTTTATGCATGTGGAATACCAGCCGCCATATTCTTTATCCTGATGTGGTTCGTTCCTGAAAGTCCAAGGTGGCTTGCAAAGGATAAACATAATCAGCCCCTGGTTAACAGAATTTTATCGAGGATCGGAGGGAAGGAATATGCGGATAACGAACAGGCATTAATTAATGAATCACTGAACCTTACAGTAAAAGGTAACGGATTAAAACTACTTAAACAACATGGTATTAGTAAGTTACTCGTGTTGGGAATAATACTGGCGGTTTTCCAGCAATGGTGCGGGATAAATGTAATTTTTAACTATGCGCAGGAGGTATTTGCTAATGCAGGCTACACTGTGTCGGATATACTTGTTCAATATTGTTATTACAGGGAGTGTAAACCTTATTTTTACTTTTGTGGGGATTTTTACCGTTGACAGGCTCGGTAGGAAAGGACTGATGCTTTTTGGCGCCGGAGGTCTTGCAGGAATTTATCTTGTTTTAGGAGCAATGTACTTTATCCATCTGCAGGGACTTCCCCTATTGATTATGGTTGTGTCTGCGATAGCCTGTTATGCAATGTCGCTGGGTCCGGTAACATGGGTAGTGCTTTCGGAGATTTTTCCAAACCGTATAAGAGGAATCGCAATGTCAATTGCTACTTTTTCCCTTTGGACTGCATGTTTTCTACTGACTTATACATTCCCGTTATTAAATCAATTGTTAAAAGCATCAGGCACATTCTGGTTATATGGATTTATTTGCCTGCTCGGATTCTGGTTCATACTGAAAAGGCTGCCTGAAACAAAAGGGAAATCACTTGAGGAGATTGAACATGAGCTTACATAACTTTCATGAAATATTGATCAGCGGAACTCCGGGCCACTAAGTCGCGGAATGTTCAGACAACCATATTCATGACTAATAAGAAAAACCTGCCTATTCTGATTGATGGTAAATAAAGACTCTTAAACCAGATCACATGCATCAGGCGGCATCCAGTGGGCGTCCTTCCCTTCCCACTTGATGTTGCACCCTATCGGATTTGTGACCGTAACTGAAACCTCCAGGCCGGAGGTGATCTCCTCAAGAGCTTTATCCAGGTTATTGACGGTCATCCTGGAGGGATCTCTCGGATAATCAATTCCCCTGCCGGTATATACAAGCTTCCGGTCAGTATTAAAGATGAAGAAATGCGGAGTTCGTAAAGCGCCGTAAAGTTTGGCAACACTCTGACCTTTATCGTAAAGGTAAAGCCAGGGGAACCTGTACTTATCCATCCGGCTGATCATGTTCGGAAAACTATCCTCGGGATAGGTATTTTCACTGTTTGAATTTATACCCACGAACCTTACCCCTTTGGGTATATATTTCAGGGCCGTTGCACGGGTAATCTCGTCTGAACCTATGACGTAAGGACAATGATTACATGTAAAAAAAACCACAAGAATTTTATCAGAGTCAAAGTCGGAAAGCGTGTAAGTTTTGCCATCTGTGGCCGGCAGGTCGAAATGAGGGGCTTTTTCTCCTATCTGAAGTGTAAATGCCATTTTAATAATATTTAATTGTTCTTATCCATCTTAAACATATAATTATACGGTTTTGTTTATCTTCCAGGGCGTTGTGGAGGAGCATTTTTTATTTCTTCCTCCATCATCCTGACTGATTTTTGATCATTAAGCTTCCTGTAACACTCAAGAGCCAGGTTATCTTCAATCAGTTCGTTGACCTGGTAAGGTTTTCCTGATCCCAGATTTTCAGGCCATTCTCTTGCCATGCCAATATAAACAAGAGCTTGTTTATATTTCCCTGCAGTCATCAAATCCCGGGCATATTCATCATTGACTTTCCTCCAGAGAGTTCTCCCCTGGGAAGCTCCCTCAGCAGGCAATAACTGAGTAACTTTAAGCACGCTGATACATTCCTGATAGTTTTTATTTTGTTCCAGAGTATTTGCATATTGCATACCAAGAACAAAATTTTTGGGATATTTCATGTAGCATGTCTTAGCCAGATCCACTGCTTTTTGAATATTGCCCTGGCTCTGGTAATATTTTGAAGCATTCAGTCCGGCCTGCCAGTCGTTCCCTGCAAATTCTACAGCTTTGTCGATATCTGCCTTAGTCTGAGGGTTGTCAGCATCCGACATACGCGAACGGGCAATATAGAACGGGTAAAAATCGGGCTCCTGACCGAGGTTATCCCACAGTGTTCTACCTTTTTCATCTGCTCCGGCACCAAAATAAATTAAGCTTGTATAGTATTTCAGCTTCCAGTCATTCGATTGTGTCTGTGCCCAAGCTAATGGGGCAAGTGTTTCAATTCTGAATGGAAGAACAAACCCGGGACTTATCTTAAGCACCTCTGACAGCATCGAAGAAGCGGCCTGTTCCTTTCCTGTCAGATGATTCAAATAACTTTCCCAAAGCATGACAACAGGTTTATTTACAGGAGCCAGTTTCAATGTTTTCAACGCATCAGATATTTGGCCGTTCCTGAAATACCACAGTGCATATTCAAGATAGGTTTCCTGGGGCATTTCATTGGTAATGAATTTTTGTACCAGAGCTTTATTTTCTGCAGAAGGATCCACAAGATATCTTTCAAACCTTATATAATGATTAAGCGGGTCAGTCTGTTCAATTTTATTCAACTCATTGTCGGCTTCATTTTGCCTGCCAAGTTTTCGCAGGCATAATATCTTCAGTTGAATACCATCACTGCCATGCTGATTATAGAGTAAACTTTTTTCAGCATAGCTTAGAGCTCTGTTGATATCGCCCTTGTTTATAAAAACAGAAGAAAGACAATTATAAGCAGCACTTCGCTGTGAAATGTCCTGAGATGCGATTGAAAATCCATCGGTAGCTGATGCTGTATCACCGGTGGCCATTGCAGAGAGTCCATAAATCATATTGGCATCGGGGTTATAAGTATCGATTGAGAGAGCTTTCAAAGAATACTCCATGGAGCCTGCGTAATCTGTCTTCCTGTACGCCATATTTGCCATGCCTGTTAATGCAGGAATATAATATTTGTCGATTTCAATGGATTTTTGATATTCAGCTTCCGCCTGCTTATACTGACGCTGAAACTCAAGCTCTTTTCCTTTCATAAAATGTCCGAAAGCCGTTTCCCAGTTAAAGTCAGCCGGAGTATCAACAGGACGTTTAATCTGATATTTCTCCCTGTCAGCATCGTATAAAAGAATATTTCCCAGCCAGATGCTGAGGCTCTTATAATCACCATTATATGTAAATGACCCTGTTACGGTCTGCATGGGATTTGCATGAATTTCTTTTGTAAAAACAACATCTTTCCCTTTCCTGACCTGCAGGTTTCCATTAGTGATTTCGTTCGGGCAGAACCATATATTAAACTTATTGTCTTTCTGCTCAAGATTTACAGAGCCAAGCCTGTGTGAACTCTTCAATCCATGTGTCTCTTTCACAGGAAACCAGTATTCTGTCCATTCGTCAGTAGTTCCTGAAGCAAGTCCTCTGTTTTTAAAAGGTGTATAACTACTTCCTGGTGAAGCCTGGTTGAACATTCTTCCCGATTGTACCTCCGTATACTGCCCGTCAGTATCTGTCAGCAGTTTCTCCCACATTTTTCCTGACCCACCGAGTCCCCAGATAAAGATCTTCTTTCCGGGTTTTTCATCATAGGTGGAATAATGTGCAAAACCAAAATTATCATCGTGCCAGAAACCTCCATAAAAATCTGTGACTTCTCCAAACACATGATACGATTTAGAACCTCCGAAGTTGTTTTTTTCATAGAATGATATTTCGTGACCGGCTCCATCGACTGGCCAGGGAGAGTGTTCACCATTGTGACCCAAAAAATAATTTCCCTGGAATACATATTCGAGGTTACCCGCAGATTTTACTCCCAGATTCATCCAGTGGTAGTAAGATTGTTCCAGTGTTGACGGATTATCCCATCTTGTATTTGTGGTAAAACAGGCCTTGTCTTTCTGAAGATTTATTTCAGTACTCCAGCGTGTATGAGAAGTCAGGTCGATTGCACCGACAAAACAGCTTACACTGCCATCATCATTTTTTCTTATCAGGTAGTCAACCGGTGTGGAACATGTGGGGGCGTGTCCTATTACACCGAAATTTATTTCGATTCCTCCCGAGGTCCATGGGCCACGCATCGCAATATCCCTGAACTTAACCACGTGATTGTAATAGATAAATTCCTTACCTGTTGATTTTTCAACAGCTCCCCAGATCTTACCCCCGATATCCGGCACAACCCAAAGTTTAATATAATCGTTCTCAAGTTCAATCATTTTCCATTCCTGCATAGCCCCGTTTACTGAAAATCCGTCGAAACGGAAATACGGATAGATCTTCCCGAACAGAGGTACCGGATTGGGATCAGAAAAGGGATATGTTTTTAACGGGACCTTCTTTTCACTGATCAACGCATTCTGAGCTCTGGTATTTATTCCCAGAAGAAGTGCGAATGTAAATAGCAGTAAGTTTTTCATCATAATATAATTTGACTTTAAAGGTATAATGTAACCACACATGATTGTCTCTGTCGAGCTCCCCCGCTGAATCGGGGTCGGCTGTAAGTTATATTTATTCGTGTTTAGCTTCGCTGAGCTCGCAAGCTCGGTTGTGATTGGGTCAATCCTGTGGGTTTCATAACAAACATTTATTGTTAAGTACCAAATTCAGGTCAGGGATACTCATGATTTTATTCATATACTTTTTCAGCTCTAAAGTATAATTTTTTGTAATACCTTTTAGACAGATTTAAATTTACATTTGTTATTAATCAGAATTATTAAAGATAAAATCCAGGGATCGCGTTTGAATAGTTCATCCCGGGTTTATTGGCAACATCATGTGATAATTATTTAATTCACTTAACTTAATTCTACTTTGACAGATTAGAAAAATCAACCTGTTTTTGCCCTTGATCCCTAAAGGGAACGGGTTGATTTTTCAGTTTGCTCCCTTTAGGGTCGGGGCAAACAAACTGAAAAATCGTTGTAAGATGTAATATGTCAAAGTAGAATTAACTTGCAGATTGTTTAATTTTCCTGTACAAAATTAAATTTTTACAGTATCAGCCACTTGATACTTCTTCTGCTGATAAGTTAAGATTTAATAAATATTGAGAAAACGAAACTTATTCAAACTATTAAAAAGCGAAAAAATGAATACATCCACCTTATCAAAGATCAGCCTTTGTACCCTGGCATTTATATCATTTACTTGTCTGCTTGAAGCACAGCAAAAAGCAGAACTCAGCTGGAAAATGGCCGATGGTATTTACATACCGGTTCCTCCTGCGGAGCATCCCCGGCTTTACCTGAGAGGGTCCCAGATTTCCCGGATGGAAGCCCGGTTGAAAGATCCTGTTCTTCAGCCTGTTGTAAAGAAGTTGCGTTCGCAGGCATCAAGGAGCCTTCAGTTTAAGATAGAGTGGGATGCTTTACAATTTCTGGTCTCAAAGGACCGCACCCTCGGACGTGTTACAATAGACTCAGCGCTGGCTTTACTCAGGAGAACAGAATTGCCTGAACGACAGGACGCTGCCCGTGTTACAGGGCGTATGATGGTTACAGGTGCTCTTGTTTATGACTGGCTTTATCCGCTTCTTACCCGGGAAGAGAAGAATACTTTCATATCAGAACTTATCCGGCTGGCTAAAACTCTGGAGTGCGGTTATCCACCAACAAAGCAGGGTTCGGTAACCGGGCACTCATCAGAATCCTTTGTAATGCGCGACATGTTGTCGGCGGGCATTGCAGTCTATGATGAATACCCGGAGATGTATGACCTGGCTGCTGCCCGTTTTTTCGGCGAGCACCTGCCGGTGCGAAACTGGTTCTACAACGGACATGCCTATCATCAGGGGGATTCTTACGGACCTCATCGGTTTAACTGGGACACATACCCGCTTTTTATATTCGACCGCATGGGCGTAAAAAATGTCTATAATCGTGAGCAGCAATACGTGCCCTACCTGTGGATTTACACCACGCGCCCTGACGGACAAAGGCTGCGTGCCGGTGATACATTCGCTACCAGTACTCCGCGCGGAAGACCCTGGGGTCAGTATCTTGGAACTGTATTAGCTGCAAGCTACTACAGTGATGGTTTTTTACTTGATCAGTATCTGAAGCAGGGTGGGAGCGATGGGAACGAGAATATCTTTGAAGTGCTCTGGCGTGATGTCACACTACAACGAAAATCAATCGAAACTTTACCACTTACCCGTTATTTCGGCCCACCCTTCGGCTGGATGGTCGCCCGCACCGGATGGGACGAGAACTCTGTAATAGCAGAAATGAAGATCAACGAATACAACTTCACAAATCACCAGCACCTTGATGCCGGTGCCTTCCAGGTTTACTACAAGGGAATACTGGCGACGGAATCAGGGATATATGAAGGATCCGATGGTGCATACGGGAGTTCTCATGGCAGAAATTATTACTGGCGAACTATTGCCCATAATTCCCTTCTCGTTTATGATCCGCTTGAGAAATTTACCCCGAAAGGCGACTGGTCAAATGATGGCGGCCAGAGACTGCCAAATGGTCGTTCTGAGCCACGAAACCTCAAGGTATTACTGGCTCCCGAAAATGGTTATCATACAGGTAAAGTGCTGGCTGATGGTTTTGGCCCTGATCCGCAAACGCCTGATTATTCTTACCTGAAAGGAGATATTACAGAGGCATACAGTTCGAAAGTAAAGGAGGTAAAACGGACATTTGTCTTCCTGAATCTGAGGAATAATAAGGTTCCTGCATCTTTTATAGTTTATGATAAAGTTATCTCTTCATCACCTTCGTTTAAGAAATTCTGGTTGCTGCATACTATTGAGGAACCTGTCATTAAAGGGAATGAAGTTACCCTGACCCGGACAATGTATGGAGATAACGGAATAATGACCCTCACCTCGCTTCTTCCAGTGATTAAAAATGCCGTAATTACTACTGTCGGAGGACCAGGCAAAGAGTTCTGGGTATTTGGAAAAAACTATGGCAGCGAACCCACGTATAAAAGTGAAAATTCCTATGAACGTGCTGCCTGGCGTGTTGAGATTTCACCCAGAGTTCCAGCTTCCGAAGATTATTTTTTGAATGTGATGCAGGTTATGGACAATAATAATCAGAAGCTGGATGTTAAGAGGATTGACGGGAATAAAGTTGTCGGAGTGCAAATCTCTGACCGGATTGTGATATTTAGTAAATCAGGCGAAGTTATTGAAGGTCCATTTACCTTTTCAATTAATGAGGAGGGAACTTATAAGATCCTGGTCACGGATCTTCTCCCCGGAACGTGGCAGGTTCTTAAAGACAACAAAGTGTTTCTCCAATCTGTTACAGTGATGAGCGATGATGGAATTTTATATATTGAAGGTACAAAAGGAGAATATGCTTTAAAAAGATAAGTATTTCCAGGTTGAAAAATTACACTTTCTCTCCGGATTTTTTAGCCCAATAACAGTGCGTTAAGGACTTAGATCCATTTAAAATCCATTAACCGCAACATTCTCAAAGTCCAGATAGTCAGCTGTAGGGATTCTTCCTGAAGCAAAATAAGAGCCATTCGAAGAAGAATACCCTGGAATGCCAGTAAAGAACAATATTGAATTCAAAGAGGAATACCTGTTTGACTTTTTCAGTGATATTTATAATCGGGATTAAATATTGCGGTGCTCTGCACCTATGGTTGTGTGTTTCGAATACATTTCTACAAATATTCTGCGGCTCTGCCGCTTAGTATTAGCCCGGAATGTGCGGTGCATCACTATTTGCAGATAGCTGCATTGAATGGCCAAAGAAGAGTGTGTCTCAAAAGTCCTCTGTGGAACTCGTATGTTTGTTCTTCTTTTGTTTGTTACACAGAGGGACACAGAGAAGACACAGAGCGACACAGAGAAAGCATTACTATAATTTTTGACTTTTGAGACAACCTCATAATATTTGTAGCTAAATGTTTGTCGTAGAGGACAAAGGTGCAGCGCACCGAAATATTATATTAAATTATTGAAATTTAATTCATTAGCAAACAAGCTTTTAGAAATAACAAATGCAAACCCCTTTAGATTAAAATTCGTGTGTTGCAGCACTGAAACCAGGAGGATATTATCAGAAATATTTATCATAAACGTATTATTTAGTAAAATAATTGAAAAAATAGTTGCACGACTAATAAAACAGTTATAAATTTGAAAAAACAGTTATATAAAATGAAACGACTTACCAGAAAAGAAGAAGAGGCAATGAAAATCCTCTGGAAAGCCAGAAAGGGGTTTATTAAGGAGCTGATTGACCTTCATCCGGAACCCAAACCTCTTTATACCACGTTTTCATCAGTCATCCGCGGACTTGAAGAAAAAGGGTATGTAAGCCACAAAGCATATGGTAAAAACCATGAGTATTTTCCTCTTATAAAAAAAGAGGAGTACAGAAAAACATTTATGACAGATGTCGTTAAAGATTACTTTGGATCATCGTACAAAAATGTAGTTTCATTTTTTGTCAATGAGAAAAAGTTAAGCGCCGATGACTTAAAAAAATTAATTCAAATCATAGAGAAAGGGGAAAAAGATGAATAGCTTACTCTTGTACCTGCTTAAAGTTTCAGCCGGAATAACACTGCTTTACCTCTGTTATCTTTTATTTTTCAGAAAGGATACATTCTACAGGAGAAACAGGATATTTCTCATCCTTACTTTGCTTCTGCCAACTGTTTTTCCGGCTTTAAAGATTCCGGTTCTGTCAGAGGCAGTTACTTCTGCGGCGCCGGTAATAGCAATGGATAATACTGTCTTTTCAGAGAGTGCATATGAAACGACAATCTCCGGAACCATTAATTCTTTCGATTATAACAGTCTGTTTATTTGGATATATTTTACAGTTACAGGAATATTACTGCTGAGAATAGTTGTCAGTCTGCTAAGTACATACAGGATAATAAAAAAAGGAACTGTTAAAAACAGTCAATTACCCAGAGTTGTAATTTCCGGTGATCAGCTTCCTCCGTTTTCTTTCTTCCCATATGCTGTGATCCCTGTTGAAGAATATTTAAGCGGAAATTATACTGATATACTTGATCATGAGGCTGCGCATATCAGGCAGGGACATACTTTTGATCTCGTGTTAAGTGAACTCTTTATCGCATTTCAATGGTTTAATCCTTTTGTCTGGTTCATTAAAAGGTCTATAATGCTGAACCATGAATATCTGGCTGATAATGTTTCGTTACGAAATAAAAGTGTTAAAGATTACCAGTACATGCTTCTCCATTTTCAAACTGAACTAAGAAATATTTCCATGGCTCATAGCTTTAATAGTCTGATTAAAAACCGTATTATCATGATCAACAAAAAGCCAACCGGTAAGTATGCAACGCTTAAGAATATTCTTATTCTTCCTGTTTTATTATTTGCAGTGTATTCATTTGCAACGCCGGATTATCGTTATGTTGCTTCCACAAACAATACTGCAATAATCCCGGATACATCTGCGACAATTGTCAGGTCAGTTAAAGGGAATTGTCCTTAATGAGGAAAACAAACCAATGGCCGGAGTTTTTATTACTGCTTCAGGTACTTCAACCGGCATCACAACTGATCAGAACGGCTACTTCGCTATAACCACTGCTTCTGATGGCTCGCCTCTTATATTTACGTACAAGGGATATAAATCACTCAATGCTGATCCGGATTTTTCAAAAATGATGACTATCAGAATGGTAAAAGATCAGGATCTGATCCTTCCCGACGCAAAGATCGCACCGCCGCTCAAAACTCAGCAGGGACAAACTGCTCCGCCGAAACCTTTAATAATAGTTGACGGAGTTGAAAGCGAACTGGGAATTGCCGGCATCGATCCGAATTCAATAAGTGCGATCTCTGTTTTAAAGGATAGCTCTTCGATAGCCTTATATGGTGAAAAAGGAAAGAACGGAGTTGTGATAGTGACACTAAAAAGGGAAGTATCATTAACACAAACGGCACAGGCGAGCAGTCAAAATGTGGTTAAAGGAATTGTAATGAACGAAGACGGAAAACCATTGGAGGGAGTAAATATAACCAGCACAGGGACTATGGGCAATGCATCAGGAGCCACAACAGGTTCTGACGGACTATTTGAGATTACAAATGTCGGGGCAGATGCTTCGCTTCTTTTTTACTGCAAAGGGTATAAACGGGTAACACTTAAAGCTGAGTTTAATAAACGAATGACTGTAAAAATGGAGAAGGATCCGGAATATAAAGCAGCTCAAAGGGCTGAGCCGCTTGTTGTTGTAGATGGAGTGATTGTTGAAAAGTCAGTTAATGAGGTCATAAAAGAGCTTGGGTATGATTTTGGCATTTTTAAGGCCCTGTCATTGAAAGATGCGGGTGAAAAATATGGTGAAAAAGGAAAAAACGGTGCTGTGGAGATCACAACCAGAAAAAAGGCGATTGAAATGGGACTTAAGCCTCCTTTCCCCAGGCTCAAGCCGGAAGATTACCCTACATTCGGGGGTAAAACCCGTTCTGTTTTTAATGACTGGGTATTAAGCCGGTTGAAATATCCTCCTGAAGCTACTTCAGGAGGGATTCAGGGGATAGTAAATATTAACTTTTCTGTAGAGCTGGATGGATCGGTCACAAATATTAAAGCAATGGGTACTCCGGATCCTGTTTTAGCTGATGCTGTTGTTAACGTAATTAAATCGTCCCCCAAATGGGACCCGCCAAAAAATAAACTTGTAGATGCGCCATTTCAGTATTTTGCATATGTGAGGTTTACCCTTCCTGACAAAATATCGGATGATGTTCCATTTGTAGTTGTTGAGCAGATGCCGGAGTATCCGGGAGGCGATGCAGGACTTCTCAATTTTATAAGGAAGAATTTAAAATACCCTGAAGAGGCAAGATCCAAAAAGATTGAGGGGCGGGTAATTATCAGGTTTGTAGTTAACCGGGAGGGGAATGTCGAGGATGTTAATGTTCTGAAAGGTGTTGATCCTCTGCTCGACGCTGAAGCTGTGCGGGTTGTCAGGACGTTGAGCGGGTGGAAGCCGGGAATGCAGGGAGGTAAAGCAGTCAGTGTATATTTTATGGTACCTGTTACTTTTAGTCTTTCAGTACCGGAACCTCTTTTCTCAGATTCTTCAGAAAAAGAGATTCTGAAGTTTTTAGCTGTGAACACCGGTTACCCTGCTCAGGCAAAAGAATCTGCTGATATCGGAAAAGTTTATGTGGTAGTAAAAATGGACAAAGGTGGAATTATTAAAGAATGTAAAGCATTTACAGAAAAAAGCGAAATCAGTGTGCCCATTCTTCCTGAAATGGTTATTGTTGGCTACAAAACCCCTGCAGTACCAGGTGATCTCAGGGCCGGTAAAACTTCGGGGGATGGGCAAATTGCCCTGCAGACTGAATGTGTGCGTGTTGCCAATAAACTCGCGGAGATCGCTATCCCGGAATGGAAAGAGAAGAATATGGAGTTTGCTCTTGTCTTTAATTTTGTACTCAAATAATTCGTAAAGGTAATTTTGGATTAAATACCTGTTGTAAAGAATGTTTAATAGAGGTTTTTCCAAAAGGACTTTTTAACCGCAAAGTTCGCAAGGCATTAAATCCAGAGTTCGCAAAGATCTCAAATACTGCAATTTACCTTTGCATGCTTCGCCCACTGAAGTTAAACGAAGGTGGGATTTGCTACATAGCGTCCTGTTTCGTGTTTTGTGTCGTTCATCTTCAACGATGTTAACCATAACAAGAGCGGAGACCGGGGAATTGTAATTATCTTGTCATTACCAGTATAACTTTACATCTTGTTTTTGTAAGACTCCTCAATAATGTAGTGTTAACAGCTCTTAAACATTATACTTTGAGGGGGACCGTAGGAGTGGGAGATTTTGTACTATTTACTGCAAAATCAATATATTTGTATTAAAAATTGCAATAATGTTTTTAGAAATTTATAAAGAGGAGATTAGATCTCTTTGTAAGAAAAATAAAGTGAAGAATCTTTTTGTGTTCGGCTCTGTTCTTACAGACAGATTTACTGCAAACAGTGATATTGATCTGATAGTTGATATTGATTCAACTGACCCTTTGGAGTATGCAGATTACTACTTCAACCTTAAATTTGCTCTTGAAGACCTATTAAACCGGAAAATTGATCTGCTGGAGAACAAAGCCATAAAAAATCCATATCTCCGGGAAAACATTGACAATTCCAAAATTCCTTTTTATGCATCCTGAATTAAAAATATGGCTAAAGGATATTGATTTGTCAATAAGTGAGATACATGATTTTTTTACTGTAACAAAAGGTTTTAGCGCTTTTCAGAAAGACCTGAAAGCCCGGAAAGCTATTGAATGCAATATTGAGATTGTTGGAGAAGCGATGAAGAGGATAATAGATATTGAACCAGGTATTCTTATTTCGGATTCACGGAAAATAGTTGATACCCGAAATCGTATTATCCATGGATATGATAATATTTCTGCAGATGTAATCTGGCTTATTGTGACACATTATCTGCGTTGCTTGAAAAAGAAGTAAAAGAACTTCTTAAGTAATTTCTCCCGTTTCATCTCAACGCTATGATCCCTTGTACCCTATGCCTCCCCGTTCCCCGCTCTCCGCTCTTCGCCCTGTGCCCTGTGCTCCCTGCTCCCTGCCCATTGCCCTGAGCTCTGTGCCCTGTGCTCCCTGCTCTTAGCTCCCTGCCCCCCGCTCCCCGCTCCCCGCTCCCCGCCCTTTGCTCTGCCATAACAATGTTGCAAGTGGAAACCTGGCAGAAATAATAATTGAGTATCTTTGTTTAATGATTAGTAAAAACGACATTCTTTCAAAACTGGATGAACTTAAGCCGTTACTCCAGAAAGAGTTTTCAGTAAGAAGGATTGGATTGTTTGGTTCATTTTCTGATAATACTTTTACTGATGAAAGTGATATTGATCTACTGGTAGAATTTGAAAAACCGGTTGGATGGAAGGTCTTTACTCTGGAAATATTACTTGAAAAAACCTTTGGGCGCAAGATTGACCTGGTTACAAAAGGGGCTCTTAAGGACCAGATCAAAGATAATATTCTTAAACAGGTAAATTACGTCTAAGTGAAAAAAGAGAATCGTTCAGATAAGATGTTCATTGAGGATCTTTTAACAGCGATAAGCAGGATTGCAGAGTATATTGAAGGATATAATTTTGATCAATTTAAACAGGACTATAAAACGGTAGATGCTGTCATTCGAAATTTCGAAATTATTGGTGAAACCTCAAAAAAAATATCAGATAAAATAAAGGATGGGAATCCCGAAATCCCATGGCAGGAAATGTATTATCTTAGAAACAGGGTAATGCATGAGTACTTTGGGATCGACTATGAAATTATATGGGATGTTGCGAGAAACTATTTACCTGAGAACAAAAGACAAATTGAAAAAATTCTAAGAATTCTTTAGAAGGTATCTCGAAGAAATTACTGTTTCCGCATTTTCTGTTTAGTTATCAATTTAAGAATTGTATGTAATCCTATTATTTACCAACACCTTATATTAAAATCCTGAATAGTGTTTTGAGAGTCTGGGTCGCTTTCTTAGCGTCCTGTTTCGTGTTTTGTGTCGTTCATCTTTTGTTGTTATGAGTAGAAAAAAACACAGTTCAGGGCTAAAGACCAAAATAGTTTTGGAGGCCTTACAAGAAAGAATTAGTATCCAGGAATTAGGAAAGAAGTATGATATTCATCCTAATCAGATAAGCACGTGGAAGACGCAATTTTTAAAAGGGGCCATTGGCATTTTTGAGAAAGGTGTTAAGGTGGATGTCGATTCAAAGGAAAAAGAAGAACTATTTAAAAAGATCGGCCAACTGCAAATAGAGAATGACTTCTTAAAAAAAGTGTTGGGGAAATAGCCAAAAGCGATAGAATGGAAAAGATAAACAGAGAGGATAAACTAAGCATAAATAAGCAGTGTGAGCTACTCTCAGTCAATCGCAGCAGTTTCTACTATATTCCCCTTCAGGTTAGTTTGTTAAACAATGAACTAATGAAACTCATAGATAAACAGTATCTGGAGACTCCATTTTATGGGGTTCCACGTATGGTTGCCTATTTAAAAGAACTTGGCCACAAAGTTAACCCAAAGCGGATAAGGCGTCTTTATCAGCTGATGGATTTGCATGCAATCGGGCCGGGACCAAATACGAGCAGACCCCATAAAGGAGAAGGACATACCATATACCCATATTTACTCAGGGATCTGAAAATCACCCGGGTGAATCAGGTATGGGGAATGGATATCACCTATGTTCCTATTGGCAAGGGCCATATGTACCTGGTAGCAGTCATAGACCTTTATAGCCGTTTTATCGTAGGATGGTCACTTTCTAATACAATGACAGCACCTTGGTGCAAAGAGTGCGTAGAAAGAGCTATACATACTCATGGGGAACCGGAAATATTGAATACTGATCAGGGTAGCCAGTTTACATGTCCTTTATTTACAGAAGCAATTACTGGTAGAGATATTAAATTTAGCATGGATGGAAAAGGAAGAGCAATAGATAATATCTTTATCGAAAGGTTCAACCATGTTAACCATAACAAGAATGGCAGTAAGTTCTTAAAGATTGCAGGTAGCAGGTAGTTTGTCTATGTGCTTTGTGCCCTGAGCTCCCTGCACCCCGCTCCCCGCCCTTAAAAGAGTATGATAGTAACAGTAAAATAAATAGATAAGGTTGAACTTTGTAATTCTTCATTTACTTCAATATAGTTGTAAGATTAAGATAGATCGATATGAAAAGTATATCCAAAGAGTTGATTGGAGCTTCTGCAGCCCCCATAATCCTGTCGGTATTAAAAAAAGGTGACAGTTATGGATATGAAATTGTGATGAAGGTAAAAGAGTTGACAAATGACCAGCTCAAGTGGAATGAAGCCAGCATTTACCCGGTATTAAAAAAACTTGAAAGCAGAGGATTGATCAAATCCTATTGGAAAGTACTGGAAAATGAACGTCCCAGGAAATATTACATTATTTTAGCGGAAGGTGAAAAACAGTTTGAACTCAACATGCATGAATGGCAAATTGTTAATTCTTTATTTGGCAAGCTATGGAATCCTGATACCTGAAGAATATCCCTTGAAAGAACAACATTTTTATCCTTCCTTGATTTATTTGTTACTTCCCTAAGAATATACAGATGTGCTTCCCAAATCCCCGGATTATTTGTAAATTGAGCACAAACTATGAAAAGTTATAAATAGAAATTATATCAGAATCTTATGATATATTGTCGAATTTGCCTACGTGACTGATGTGACGGTTCCGTGATAAGTCGGGTATAACATGGAATTTGTGAGAGGAAATTAAAAAAGTATAATATCAAATAAGCCCTATGTTAATATTATCCGATATTAGCCAGAGGGTTTAATTAATTTGCATTATTGAATAAGCACACAATCTGAAAACTACCAATATGAAACAAACTCTCCTGATCATTTTAATTGAAGCACTATTTCTTATTTCGTGTTCCAATAATAAATCTGCGACGCTGCAAACGGTTGAAATAGATGGGAGAACAGTTCCTGTCCTAATATTTAATGATGTCAGGGACACTATAAAATTATATCTTTCTGAACTGCTTGATGATGTTTCCTATATAAAACTTGAAACTACAGCTGATAATAAATTAACCAGAGGAAAATGGTCAGTTGGAAAGAAGTACATAATTGGATATTGCAGCAAACAAGGCATTTTTCAATTCTCCTCAAATGGCGATTTTATAAGGAAATTAGCGGAATATGGGAAAGGTCCGCAGGAAGTTTTTATGCCCACCTGGACAATTTCTGAAAATGAAAAGATCATCGTCATTTCCGACATGCTTAAACCAAAGAGTTTTATGTGCCTAAATCTTGATTCAGGACAATATATTCGTAGTATTCCAATTGCCCGGGAAGGTAATTTCCGCAATATCTCATTTGTTAATGATTCAACGATTGCCTGTGCACCGATCGGGGGAAATGGAAATCCTGACGAATATTGCCTCTTTTGGCAAAACCTTTCGGGTAAATTAATTTATGGCATCCGTTCCAGGGATATCAGTAAGCCAATTTACCCAAATGAAAATCTTCTTTATAAAGTTGGTGATAAGTTCCATTACAAGCCAATCTATGGAGATACTATTTTTTCAGTAAATGGATTTACTTTTGAACCATATTTTATCTTTAAAGCTAACGGTACTGCTAATACAACTCCTGATATTGGGGAAACAACTATTGAAGTTTTTGCAGATGCTGCTTCTTTCCTGATTTTTCAGGTAAGCACAACCACAAATAAAAGAATAGAAGGCGGGACAACCTTCTTTGAATCAAAACAAAAATATTACTATGTTGATTTATTTAATAAAAGGCCTTACTTAATTGCTGAATTCTATAATGATCTATCAGGAGAAAGAGAGAATCCGGTTTTCTTCCAAAATCAGACGAGTGATTTAAAATACATATCCTATGAAGCTATTTCTTATCTTCGGAGAATTGATGCCTTAAAAAAAGATCCCGGAATCAAGATCCTGAATAGAGAAAAATTCATAAAACCCGGTGATGGATTGACCGAAGATGATAATCCAATACTGCTCACCGGAAAATTTTCGAATTAACAATAGTGTGCTAATGCGGTCAAAGCTAAGATGCTTTTCACAGCCTGGCCAGTCCATCCGGGGTTTTACCGTGCCGTCAGAAATTATGTAGGAGCGTCCCTGCCAAATATATAATTGTAGTTTATAGTCAACTTAATTCTACTTTGACAGATTAGAAAAATTAACCTGTTTTTGCCCTTGATCCCTAAAGGGAACAGGTTGATTTTTCAGTTTGCTCCCTTTAGGGTCGGGGCAAACAAACTGAAAAATCGTTGTAAGATGTAATATGTCAAAGTAGAATTAAATCACGAGAAAATGAAAAGCTTAATTATCTTCTTATTACTTCTTTTTGTAAAAACTCTAATGAAATTTTAAGCCACAAATCCCAGGATTATTTGTAAATTGAGTACTAACTGTGAAAACTTAGCAATAGGCATTATATCTGCATGTTAAACAATGGCAATGATATTTTGCTTATGTGACTGACGGAGCAGGGCTGTGATAATTCAGGAACAAGAGGGAACCTGGGAAGGCAAATTAAGAAAAGTACTATATTAAAGACCCCAGGATTATTCATATCTGACAACAGGTTGAGGATTAAGTTAATTTTTATTCTTATATAAACGGTTAGGCAAAATGATTCTCGATCAACTGATTGCTCCTGAAAAAATATTACATTTGCAATCATGAAAGCTTACAATAAGATAATAAAGATCAACCCTGATAAGAGATTCGGGAAACCCTGTATCAGAAACACCAGGATAACTGTTTCAGATATTCTTGGATGGCTCGGCTCAGGAATGACAATAGAAGAAATACTGTCAGATTATCCCGAACTTACACGAGAAGACATCAAGGCGACCTTAATGTTTGCAGCTGATAGAGAACGTAAACTTCAGACAATCTGATGAAATTACTTCTTGACCAGAACATTTCATTTCGTATTAGTAATAAAATCCAGGATTTATTTCCTGGTTCAAAGCAAGTCAGGGACCTGGGACTGGAGAATTCCAAAGATTCATTTCTCTGGACCTATGCAAAAGAGAATGATTATTGCATTGTAACTTTCGATGCTGACTTTTATGACTTAGGCCTTGTTAAAGGATCATCTCCAAAAGTCATCTGGCTCAGGCTTGGAAACCCAAGTACTCAGAACACTGAACAAGTCCTCCGTAAAAATTCCGAGCTAATAAAAATCTTTCTAACCGATCCGAATTATAGAGATATGGGGTGCCTTGAGATAAATTCTTAAACGTCACTTTGTCTAAAACGGACAATGGCATGGTCAAGTAGAAGAGAAATCCTGCTCACCGGCCTCCACTCACTCAGCAACGTTTACTAATTTTATTGCCGGGCTATCAGACTGTCAAATAACCGTTTTAACCAGCAATAAAAAACAAATTAACATGGTTTAAGTGAAAGGCAAAATTCTTTAGCATTGATCATCAACATTTTAATTAATGCCATAGAATGTTTTTTCTTAGTCTTTAATAATACAACCAGGTTATTAGACAGACTCCCGTTAGGTGTAACTAGTGGCCTTTCTGACGATTCGAATAAAAAGAATTTATATCTTTGATTCATGAACATAATTGAGAAAAATATTGACTCTTTAATCAGTCTCTGCAAACAGCATAAAGTCAAAGAACTATCTCTATTTGGTTCTATTCTGACTTCCAAATTCAATAAAGATAGTGATATAGATATGCTGGTTCAGTTTGGCAACGTCGATACTCTTGAATATGCCGACAACTATTTCAATTTTAAAGAGAAACTTGAAAAGCTTCTTGACAGAGAAATAGACCTGCTTGAAAACCAGGCAATTCGGAACCCTATCTTCCGAAAGATTCTTGACCGTGACAAAAAAATAGTCTATGACAGAGAAACAGCTTAAACTATTATATGACGTCAAACTGGCAATTGACGAGATTGATTCATATTTTGAAACAGAATCTAAAACTTTTGAGAATTACAAGAGCAATTCTATACTGAGGCGTGCAATTGAAAGGAATCTTGAGATTATCGGGGAAGCAATAAATAGATTATTAAAAGAAAATCCAACATTCACCATCGAAAACTCAGTAAGGATTATCGGACTTAGAAATCAAATAATTCATGGTTATGATTCAGTATCTGATGAGAATATCTGGGGAATTGTAACCCTTTACCTTCCAAAATTAAAATCAGAAGTTAACTCCTTAATAAACAAATAGCTCCACCTAACCGGGATAACGACCGGCATCGATTCGGCCTTGTACCGGCCTTTCAGCAAAAACACACGCCCTTCGATCGCTGTAGGCTTGCCGAAGGCGATGTGCTCCTTCTCCGGCCCCGGATCATTTTCTTCTTAGCAGGCATTGTCCCCTCCGGCCGTCGTTGCGTCGGGTAACGTTTACTAATTTTATTGCCGGGTCGTTATTGGCAATTTGTAACTACTCCGCAAATTCAAGATTCAGACAATTTTCTTTAACTTTGAGAAAAATTCTAATCAATGAGCAGTGATATAGTATTAGAAAACATTTCTACTGCAATTCATAAGCAGGATCCAGAAGCGCAAGCATTTTTATTTGGATCACGAGCAAGAGGAGACAATAATCCTGACTCTGATTGGGATATTCTTATACTCGTTAATAACCAGATTGTTACAAGTGAAATAGAGGATCGTTTCAGAGATGTTCTCTATAATATTGAGCTCGAATCTGGTCAAATAATTTCAACTATTATTTATCCCAGATCCTATTGGCAAAAGAATCTGAAGTATTCCCCGCTATATAAATCAGTTAAAAAAGAGGGAATTAAGTTATGACCGTTAAGAAATCAGACTATATTAATTATCGATTCAAGAGATCTGAAGAGTCTTTTGAAGAAGCATTAATCATGATCGAAAATAAAAAGTGGAATGCTGCTGTTAGCCGGCTCTATTACTCATGTTATTATGCTGTTATTGCTTTACTTCTAAAATCCGATATTGAGGCACGATCACATAGTGGCGTCAGAACAAAATTCAGTGACACCTTTATAAAAACCGGAGATATTGACGTAAAATTTGGTAAACTCTTTTCTCATCTGGCCGACTATAGACAAAAAGGCGATTACGGTGATCTCTACGATTTCGATGACAAGATTGTCTTACCTCTGGTTGACCAGGTTAAAGAATTCATATCAGAAATCAAAATTCTTATTCAAAAATAAAACCAGCCAATAACGCGGACAATAAAGGTAAGTTGTTTCCCGCTGCGCGGGACAAGTTGTCACCGTTTTTGCTTTTACTCCGGCACCCAAGACAAATTAGTACTGGCCGTTGTACCCGGACACACGCATATGCCCGTAATTAAAATCCTGCACCCCATGACGCTCGCTTAGCTCAGTCAGGGCCTTCGGCGCGACACTCGTAATGCTCAATATAATTTGTACCCGGACTCCTGACGCTCGTTTCCCTCGGTCAGGACAGGTGCAAAATCACGTGCACCCGATAAATCGGGACAGGCTATACCCTCCTTCGGACTCCGGAGCCTTGGCGAAGGAGACCTTCAACCATTAAAACTGATGGAATGGTTTAAGGCTAATCCTGAAAAAGCTGAACTGGCCAGAACCAGACTACCATGGCTGAAGAATATTGATGAATTCAGCAATCCGGTGATAGCGATCGGGAAATGCAAAGAATAAAGATGCGGGGAGCAGTTAACAGATAGCGGTGAGCAGGCAGCGGAAAGAGGGGCAAGGGACACGCTGCGCCTCATATACGAGTAACATTATATGACCAATCCGGTCTGAAGGATTTCTTGCAGGAAGCCGCTTTCGTCTTTACCATTGACCAATAAAACTGGTTCAATTTTGTCATCAATCTCGTGTCTCAGCTTCCAGAGTAAAGGTGCATAGTAGAAAAAATCACTGTTTATTGAATTTACAACAACTGCTACGTCAATATCGCTGTCAACTCTCTGGTTACCCCTTGCATAAGATCCAAAGAGGATAACCTTATCAACATCAGAGTGGCCTGAAATTAAGAGTTTATACCGCCTGAGTTTTTTTTTATAACCTCTCTTTTACCCATGACTGTAATTCTTTTGTTTTAATTAAAATTTCTTCACATTTGGTCCTCGTAAGACTCTTTAGCAATTGCTCTTTATGTGTTGGATAACGCGCCTTCAATATTTTCCCTATTGTCTGATGACACATAAAACCTACATATAGAAATCTTCCACCAGCCAACATTGCTTCTGCCGTTTCAAAATCGTAATCAGATAGGTCAAGCCAGTATTTACTCTTCTCTTTAATTTTCAGCCTGGACCTCCAAGTTTCATAATTATCCATATCGATATTATTGAGGATGTTAAATTATATTATAGAGGAACTGGAGGGGAAAAAGGATATTATCTTTTGTTTAACAATTTTACTGGAAAAGTTTCAAGAATAAATTCTTATAACGATAACTTTATTGGAGAAACTAAGGATGCTCTGAAACTAAGTCATGTCGATTTTTTTAATCCTTTTTTCCTTACATTACTGCCAAATGGTAAGATTGTTTCAGCGTATTATCAGTATCAGATTAAGAATGCTATTGGGAAAGGATTAAATTTTAAGAACTTCCCCAATAAAATTAACGATCAACTACTTAAACTCAATGAAAGCCTTCAGGAAACTGATAATCCGGTACTCTTGATCGGAAGGATCAAATATAAAATATAAGGTGAGTTAACGGACAAAGGTAAGTTGTTTCCTGCTACTCGGGACAAGTTGTCATGGTTTTTGCTTTGCACCTGCTCTTAAGACAAATTTGTAATGGCCGTTGCATCCTGACACGAGCATCTGCATGTAATTAAAATCCTGCACTTTGACAAATTTCTGGCTCCGAACCAGTTTGTACCGCTACAGCATACGCTGACGCCCAATACAAGCATTTTTTGCTTTTGCACATGTACATTAATAAGAACATTTAGAAAAAAATCATCGGTTTTGAATAATATTTAAAAAAGATTTGGATAATTAAAAATCCAAGTCTACTTTTGTAGAGTTATAAAATAAAATGTAGAGCAACATGTATTTAACAACCGCTGAAGAACAAATTATGAAACTGCTCTGGAGACTTGAAAGAGCTTTCATTCGTGACTTACTGAATGAATTTCCAGATCCTAAACCTGCATCAACAACGGTTTTAACATTATTGAAGCGAATGATTGACAAAGGATTTGTCAGTTATAAGCTGTTTGGAAATTCGAGAGAATACTACCCTTTGATAAAAAAGACAGATTACTTTTCAGATCACATTAACGGATTGATCAAAGACTTCTTTAACAATTCAACTGCTCAGTTCGCTTCATTTTTTGCAAATGAAACAAACATGAACCAGGATGAATTAAAAGAACTAAGAGATCTGGTTGACAAGAAAATTGCATCAAAAAAGACAAAAAAATGATAGCATATATTCTAAAATCAAGCCTTAGCCTGATTTTATTATTCGGGCTCTATTGGTTCCTTCTTAGACAAGAAAAACTTTTCGTTTTCAATAGGTTTTTCCTAATATTCTCCCTAATATTTTCTCTGGTCATTCCATTTATTTCAATCGCTGTAAATATCCACGATAATGATGTCCAAAGCAATATTGTTACTGCATTGAATAATAACATGACTATATTTAGTCAAAACCAAAATCCCAACGCCATTATTACGTATCAGCCGAATACCGAGGTTGTACCTTCAAGTGAAAAGCTTTCTTCCGGAATTAACTACATGCAAATTTTATCAGTTCTGTATGCTTCAGGTGTGATATTACTACTGATTCGTTTTTTCCGGAATATTGTCTTCATTTCTCACCAGAAACGAATATCAGAAAAAATTACATATTCGGGCCAGAAATTAGTCCTGATTGATCATCAAATTAATCCATTTTGTTTTTTTAATACAATATTCGTAAGCAAACAGGACTATTTGAATAATAAAATTGTCAAAGAGTTACTAACACATGAACTTGAGCATATCAACCAATCACATTCAATTGATGTAATATTCATTGAATTAATTCAAATTATTTATTGGTTTAACCCGATGCTAATTTTATATAATCGATCCATAAGAGTCAATCATGAATATTTAGCTGATAGAGGTGTAATCCAAGCCTCTCCTGATATTAAAAATTATGCTAACAATTTGATAAACTTTATAAGCTGCAAAAGAAACATTCCTCTGACAAGTGGCTTTAGTCGATCATTAACCAGAAAACGTTTGATAATGTTGACTAAAACCGGATCTAGTAAAATCAATATTGGTTTAAGAATCTTCCTTACATCAATTTTTGTTACTGTATTTTTCTTAATCTTAAGTTGTTTCTCATCAAATTCACAACCGAATACTGTGTACAAACAATCAGATGGATTCAATTGGAAACAGTCCCAGGTTATAAAGGATATTGATGGTAATGAATACCAGACAGTCAAAATCGGATCCCTGACCTGGATGTCCGAAAATTTAAAAACCACCAAATACAATGATGGCACTGATATCCCTTTGGTTACAGATGATAAAAAATGGCAAGAATACACTCCGGCCTATTGCTGGTACAATAATGATGAAACACAAAACAAAAATAAGTATGGTGCTTTGTATAATTGGTATGCAGTGAATACGGATAAACTTTGTCCTACAGGTTGGCATGTTCCAAGTAATGAAGAAATATACTCATCTTTTTTCAAATATCTTAACCCCAGAGGATTTAGTTACGAAGATGGCGGGAAAGACTTATTAAAAGCTATCTCAGCCACAGATTTTAAACCAATTCCTGCTGGATCCCGTAACTTTTTAAATGGCATCTTTAACAATGCTGAAAAGCGTGCCTATTGGTGGAGTTCAACTGCTGTGAATAACTATATTGCAAATGGTTGGGCTATAAACTTTGAGAACCCTGATGCGAACCCTTATTTCCATAGTAAAAGAGAAGGGTATTCTGTCCGTTGCATTAAGAATTTTTCACCAGAAGAATTGAATGCATTAAAAAGTCAGAAAGATAGTATTCTTAATGCTTCTATTACTGCAGATTTTACAGGTAAATGGCAATTGAAGCAGAGTCAACTCTATAAAGGACAAACATCACCAGAAATAACCTTTGTCCAGACAGGCAATAATATTACCATTAAAGGGGCCTTTGATTTTATTGATAAAAAGCCGATTAAAGAAAAATTGAATTACACTCTTGATGGACATGCAGCAATAATCAAATCTGGTCAAAGGAAACAAAAGGTATCAGCAGATTGGGGCAATAATAAACAATCGTTTGTTATAACAACTGTAAAGTTTTCTCTCAATGGAGGTTCAATAGAAGAAACCAAATGTGTTGAAACGTATTCATTAGGAAGTGACGGTAAAAGCTTGATGGTCTATTTTGATGATAATATTAATCCGCAATGGTACCAGTATATCAAGGAATAGCCAATTTTAAAATTATTTTAGTAGTTAAATCAAAACCGTCCTTCAACTGACAGGCACTTTTGCTCTTAATATTATTCTATATAATAATCATAAACAAGCAAAAGAGCCTGACAGTCCGTCCTGCTGCATGACTAGATTGAGGAATATCTGACAAATTACTCGTACATCTTGACAATTTTAAAATTAATACTACCCCTAATTACGCATCATCAGTAAACAAGGAAGCAAGAGCCTGAAACAAGCGAATAATTAAGAAACCTATTACCAATATTGTTAACTACATCTACTCCCATGAAACGATTTTCCATACTCATTTTCTTGTGTTTTATTATAAGCATAACTAATGATATTTTCAGCCAGCAGATCCCAGTCTTAGATCTGTCTTCAGCAATTGAACACCCTGAGAATATTACGCTTAGTGATTTTGTTGAATCTATTACATATATACCTCTTGCCACAACGTACGACGTTCTCGTTGATAAGTATCCGAGAATCTTTGTTACAAAAGACTACATTAATACAGTTACTACCAACCAATGTCTTCTATTTAATCGTAAGGATGGATCATTTATAAGGGAGATTGGGCGTAAAGGTCGCGGGCCTGGAGAATACCAATCAACCAGAGGTTTTTTTAATGACGTTATACCCGCATATTACTTTACTGGTTGGAATGGTAATCTTGTCAAGTATACAATGGATGGCGTTTTCAGGGGAAATGTTAAGATACCTGGTTATGTAGACAGTTTTGACTCTCCTTCATTTCCTATGAATTATTCATTCATTGATGATTCAATAATAGTGTGTGATTTTTTAATTGCTTTAGGTACTGAATCCAAATCATTGATGATATTTAGTGAGAAAGGTAATGTATTAAAGATTATTCCTAATCATAATATTTTAAAAACAAAACAAAATTATGTCCTTTCAACTGGCGAAAGCAGTTTTTACCGTTTTAACAACAACTTGTTCTTTCAGAATATGTACAATGATACTGTATTCCAAATCACTGTTGACAAAATAATCCCATACTTTTTGCTCAACCGAGGAAAACATAGCCCTCCGTTCGAATCAAAATGGTGGTCTTATGGAAAGCAACTGCAATCAAATTTTATTTCCTTACCGACATATACTGAAAATAAACGATTTATCTCATTCAATTTCTATTTTGAAAGAGATAAATATTTTGGTCTGTATGATAAATCAATAAAATTACTTAAGGTCGTTGATAACAAATCAGGAATTAAGAATGATATTGATGGATTCATAGATATTTCATTTGACCATTTGAATTCAGAAGGAGAACTAATTGGTCTCATTCAGGCAAATGATTTGGTAAATTGGATAGAAAAGAATCCTGGAAAATTTAAAGTGCTGAATCCTGGCCTACAGAAATTACAAAATATCAATATGACGGATAATCCGGTCATTGTAATAGCAAAATATAAACATTAGATGAATGATAATATAACACGGAAACACCTGGACACATACCGGGACTGAGCTAAAACACACGCCTGCACTGATGTCGCCGTCAATTAACTAAACAGTAGTACCATTGAGCACTACATATCGATATAAAATGGATATCAGCAACTTATAAAAATGAAAACAATTAACTAATTATTTATTTGTTTAACTAATATATTCGTTATATATTTACTTACAACTAATTCCGGAATCATTTTCAAGAGGTTCATTTAATAAAATCATTCAGGTAGCAAATACAATATTTAAAAGTTAAAACTATATAGCATTTATCAATCATTTGTAATAACTGAAATAAATCCAATACCTTAAAATTAACATCATGAAAAATTTACTTTTTGTATTGCTTTTTATGGGATTTGTTGGTGCTGTTTCTGCGCAAACTGTAATAGAAAATCCAAAATATGGGATTTCACCTACAAGTTATCTTAGATTAACAAAGATTGAAATAACACGTGAAGCAACAATCTTATCATTTAGTGTTAAAATTCCAATGAATAGTTGGGTTGCGGTACATCAGAAAAGCTACATCCAACCAGTTGGAGATACTACAAAGTTGTATGTTATAAAGGCAGAGGGTGTTGATATGACCAAACCTATAAATTGGGAAGAGGGTAAAGATAAAATTTCGTACCGTCTTTTCTTTCCACGGCTCGATCCTAAAGTAAGTAAAATTGATTTTGGCGAACCAATACAAAATGCCTGGCAAATTTTTGATATTGTTGTAAGGGAAAAAGCCATCCACTCTGTAATTCCAAACCAACTACTTGGAAATTGGTTCTCTCCCGAAAATGGCCATTGGGCCTTTAGCTTTTTTGATTCTCTTGCCGTATACAACAATAAGGTATGGCAATATGAATCCATAAAACCAATCAATGATCTGTTGGAAATAAAATTATCAAAGAACGGTCTGGAGAAACAAATATTTGTAAAATCTACCGGCCAAAGTATTTGCCAATTGGGTCCTTCGGAAAATGAACTTAATAGATTTACTAAAGATGTATCGATACTGAAAAATTTCAAATATAAAGACTCTAAAGGTTTCGAAACTCCTGTTTTACAGCCCGGCCAAGTTATCTACAGTGGTTTTATTCACGGATTTACTAAGCGCCTGGGGACTAAAACAGGGTTAATTAATTTTTATGATCAATTGGCGAATCTTCAGAAATCTTATGTTGTGAAAATAGATGATGATGGCTACTTCCATGTTGAGTTTCCGTTGGACTTCCCCCAAAATATTTCAGTGAAATTACCATCAGGAACTACAAGTGTTTTTTTTGAGCCTGGGAAAGATTTATTCCAGCTTATAAATTCCTGGATACCAGAATACCCATCACTCTTTTCCGGCGAAAGTGCAGAGGTAAATTTTGGGCTTCGGAAAACCGAAACCATTAATCCCAATATGGGTTCGATTACAGAAGGAATTACAGAAATGAATCAGGCTGAATATATAGATCATGTATTGGCCCTAAAGAAAGAGAAACAAGATATATTAAATAAGTTCAAAACTGATTTATCGATTTGTACAAAAGTATTTCAAATACAAAACCTCAATATTGAATATTGGGCGGCCCGAAATATTATCAACTTTAATCAAAACCTTAGGATGGCTAATTTTATTGCTAATAGAACATTAAAAGGAGAGGAGCAAAAACCATTCATACCGAGAGAGGTTGATATTAACTTGTTGAAAAATATAAAAGATACACCTATCAACAGCAGTTGTGCCTTTATAAGCAGCGAATATTTTTTATTATTACAGGCTTTAAAATATATTGATTTAGCTCGGCCTCAAGGGTCATTTTTCTATTTACTTTCCACTTTAGTTACTCAGCTTGAAAAAGAAAAGGTTGAATTAACAGAAGAAGAAAAAGCTATGCTTGCATTTGTAAAAACAAACCTAAGTGATAAGTATGATGATGTTATGGAAAAAAAATTCTATAACGACTATACTATGGTAATGCAAAAATTCCAGCAAAAATACATGACTGAGTTATCAAAAATAGCTAATACGTATTATCAGAAAAATCTGAATACACATCTTCAGCAAATATTTGGAAGTGTAAAAGGATTACCAGCTGATTTTAATTTGCTGCAAATTTATCTTAAAAAAATAAAAGATTCTTCAGGGGCATTGAGTGAGGAAGATTTCAAGAAGGTAAAAAACGATATCAGTACGGATTATTTAAAGGAATACGCAATCTCAGAATTTTATCAGAAAAAGGCAAAGCTGGAAGTGAATGGTTCACCAAATGTTACAGAGGTAAAATCCGAAGGTGATAAGGTATTTGATTCAATCATTAAAAAGTTCAGAGGGAAAGTAATTTACGTTGATTTTTGGGCTACCTGGTGTGCCCCTTGCCGTGACGGTATTGAGCGAATCAAACCTCTAAAAGCTGAGTTAGCTGATAGAAACATTGTATTTGTTTATATTACTAATCCAACATCGCCGGAAAAAACATACAAAGAAATGATCCCAAATATCAGGGGAGAACATTTTCGGGTGTCACAAGATGAATGGAATTATTTGACCCAAAAATTTAATATATATGGCATTCCTCACTATGCATTAGTTGATAAAACGGGTAAAATCGTAAGTGGGGATTTAATCCGCTTGGACTATGAGGGTTTAAAGAATTTATTGGTTGAACAGATTAATAAATAAGGCTTAATTTATTATACTTTTAAATATCAGTCGGGACATAAAGATTATTCTCTTTGAGATACTGATTAAAAAAACGCACTATACGGACGGTTTAGTTAATTGGCTTCGCCGAGATCGGACCGAAATTATATTCCCTAGCTTCACAATTAAGATTTCGGTCGGTCCTCGGTTGCCTTCGGCAGCCAGGACAACTCTGTAACCAGCCCAAAAAGTCTATGCGAGAAAGCTCATCTCAACTTATAAAACTTTGTGTTCCTTGACCACTCATGCTTTCTGGACAGAGTCAATAGGCCTGCTGGCCGACGCGCAGTTGTCCTGGTTTTTGCAGAGACACTTAGATTCAAATGGCCTAAATATAACTCATAAAGGAGGAAATAATTATATATCTTGGTTAGCAATAATGAACTACCTGAAACTGAGCTTGGATCAAGAGAATACATATTTGTGCATAATTGATTATTTTTGTATTAATTTGTATAAATATGAAGGCTAACGATCAGATAATTGACCTAATTAAAAAGACAGCTCACGAATATCTTCCTGAGGCGGAAGTTCTCCTATTTGGTTCCCGAGTCCGGGATGAAGCATCAACCGAGAGTGATTACGATGTTCTCTTGATTACCAAAACCACTTTATCACCCAAAGCAAAACTCCCAATAAGAACTAAAATCCGGAAGGGACTGCTAAAAGTTGGTATACAATCAGACATTTTAATTCAAAGTAAATTCGAAATCAATAAAAAGAAAGATCTTCCAGGACACATAATCAGAAGAATATTAAGAGAAGCCATCCTTTTATGAAAAAAGAGCAAATAGACTATTTGAAAAACTGGCTTTTTCGTGCAAACGAAGATATTGCAGTATTAAATAATCTTTTTAAATCTGATCCCAGCTTCTATGCAAGTTCTATTTGTTATCATGCTCAACAAGCTGTAGAAAAATTTCTCAAAGCATTTCTTGTATTCCACAGTGTAGATTTCAAAAGGACTCATGACGTAGATTTTCTACTTGCTGAATGTAAAAAGATTGAGTCAAAAGACTTCGATATTGATCTCGGGAGTCTTGCTGATTTCGGCATAAGCTTGCGGTATCCGGATGATTTTTATGTTCCTGATAAAAAAGAAACAATCAAATATCGGGATATTTCCATAGATGTAAAGAAGATTGTGGAACGGAAGATAAATTCGTAAACACACTATTGCTAACGGAAAATAAAGGTAAGTTGTTTCCCGTTGCGCGGGACAAGTTGTCATGCTTTTTGCTTTTGCTCCCGCACCCAAGACAAATTTGTAATGGTAGCTGCACCCGGACTATCAAGTCTTATGGCTGAAGGAATAGAATAAAGCCTTCATATTTTGTAAATTCAGGTAAGATTAAACTTCCTGATGAACTCAGATTAGAAAGAGTTGGTCAGCTCAAGTACAATCATACCTAAAAAAAGCTCCGACTTATGATTATGCCATTTTATTTGAGGCTGCTGACAAAATATTCATAACATCTGAATCCTATCGCAGGTTAAAAAGTAGATCCTTACTTTTTGACAAAGAGCTAGAGGTGGGAATTTTACTGGATGACATTATTATAGAAGGTTGGTTTCCGGATTTTTTCTTACAATTGCCAAAATATTATATCTTTATTTTCTATTCATAAAATTATGTAACCTCTTTAAATTCTAACAATTATATCATGAGTGCCCTGACAAAATACTGTTGTTTTCTAATGCTGATTGCATTATCAGCTTGTAAGGGAAATCAATCAACCAAAAATCAAATTACTTATGTTAAAAATATTACTACCACAACGTTATTAGGGGATAGTATTCCTATGAATAATATATATGAGGCTCACAAATTAATTGCTTTAGACACATTGCTTATTATCACCAGTTTTAACGGTGATTACTTTTTTCATATTTATAACATAAATACATTTAAACTTATTAAGGAATTTGGTAAGAAAGGCCGGGGCCCAGATGAGTTTATTACTCCCAGAATAACTATGCAAAGGTTAGATAATAATCTGGATGGTAGTGATTTATTAATATTTGATGAGGGTAGAAAAACAATAAGTAGCATTAATATTCCAGATATATTATTAAACAAGGAAAATGGAATTAAGACGAAGATATTACCAAATCAAATGATGATCGTTTCGGATATAATTTTTATGAATGATTCAATTGCGTTTTATACTCCTTCTGGTGATGCAAATCTTGGAAGATTTTCAATTTATCATTTTTCTACCGCAGAAAGAACCTTTACTCCCTATCTCCCTGATTTAGGGTTTAAAGTACATGCAAATAATTTATATCCAATTTATGCAACATCAAGCGCTTGTGTTAATGAGTCAAAAAACCGATTTGTTGCTATCCCAGTCTTATTAGGAGAATTAGATTTCTTTGATCTCTCAGGTAGTTATATTAAGTCAACAATTATCGAAAGGGTCAAGGAAATAAAAAATGCAAAATATGAAAAAATGATTTTCCAAACACCCGGGGTAGGTTATTATATTACAGACCTTCAATCAGTCAATGATAAAATTTACGCACTGTTTACGATTAAGAAATTCCCCAACCTAAAAAACAAGTCTATTTCTGAAATTTATGTTTTTGATTGGGATGGGAATCCGATTGAAAAATTTGTGTTAGACAGGGAGATAAATTCTTTCACTTATGACTCTATCAATAACAGGGTTATTGGTTATAGTTCTAATAATAACGAATATCCTATTTTTAAATATGATCTTAATTAAATTATAGAAAGATATTTATGCCGTTTGACTATCTATATAATTGTTACTTATGGCAATTTCTTATAATGAGACAATCGCTGCATTTCTACCGTGATTATCTTAGAGATTCTAATAATAAAATTCATGACCGAAGAATGACTGCCCATAATCGGACGGTAGGCTTAATTACCTGTGCAGCCCGGACATCTTAGTAATCAGCTCCATAAGTCTATACGATCAAAATTATTTCCACTTATCAAACTTTCTGCACCGTGACTAATCCTGCTACAATGACAAAGCCAATAGGACTGCTGGCCATCCCGCAGTTGTCATGGTTTTTGCTCGCCACTTATTCAATTCACCGTGATAAAAAACCTTCTGCTAACCTACCGGGACTACACCTTTTCCCAGTTTCGTCTGGATAATAAAACTGCTCGTCCGTTTACCGGGACTTTGCAATCTTAAAAGTTATATAATTTAGTGGATGGTTGCTTATTAAGACAAATAAACTAATGTCACAAAAAACTCAAATAAAATGAAACCACTATCAGCCCTAAAAGCAATTGTTATCTACCTCTTATTTTCACAATCATTATTGGTGCAGGCACAATCTAATAAACTGTCCTTTGTTCCTAAGATACAATACGATACGGCAACTTTGACAGGAAAAATTAATGGTTGGGTGTCTGGTGATCAGGGATTCAAATCAATGAGTATGCGTTTTTCCAAAGTGGTTACAGGAGATTTGGTATATTATGAAATTCCTGTAAATAAAGATGGATCTTTCACTTTCAGCGTTCCCGTTCAATGTATTTGTTTTGCCCCGATTTCCTCGGATTATTATACGGGAATAGTTTGCCTAATTCCTGGAGAAGAGACAAGACTGGAAATAAGTTATGATAGGGACCAGAAAAAACAAATTAAATTAACAAATAGCATCGGTTTTACTTATGAAGATGCTATGATCATTGATGCATGGCCATGGGAACTACCAGATATAGGAAATGAAATGATATCCCCAGAAATATTTAGTCAGCGAGTTATTAATGGAATACCAGGGATTCTGAAACCTATAGAAAATAACACCAGATTATCAGATCCGGCAAAACAAATGCTTATCTCTGAAGTGAAGTTGATCTGCATTTATTATAAGTTATTTGATTACGCCAGATACATTAAAGCTGCTACTACAAATCAACAGAAAACAGATCGCTTGCCAAAACAATATAATCTTCAGATTCATGGTAAATCGTACTATTCATTCCTGAAATATTTCAATCTGAACGATCCATCGTACTTAACAGCTGGCTTTTATCCTATGGTACTTCAATCATTACTTAGCAATGAAATTCTGGCTATTCCAGCAATTGCCGAGATGCCAATTGACAAATGGTTAGTCAGAGTTAAAGAAATATTAAAAAACTATATTGGTAGTGACACAGGATTGTTTTACGATTTGCTGCTGAGCAATGCTTATTCAAAACAACTTAATGACATGAATCCTCTGAGCGATATTCAAAAAAAGAATATAAGATCCTATTTCAAAAACCAATCATTTGTAGATATCTTAATTGGCGAAAACGAAAAGGTAATACAGATAGCTGCTAAAAGCAGCAAATCAGGGATACAACATATAGAAAAATCATCTGATAATGTAATGGATTCTATAATTTCCAAATATAAAGGGAATGCGGTTTTTGTAGATTTTTGGGCTACATGGTGTGGCCCATGTCTGCTTGCGATGAAAGAATCTGAAAGTGTAAGGAAGGAATTTGTAAATAAGAATGTTGTTTTTGTATATATCACTAATCCATCATCACCTCGTAAAACCTGGGAACAAAAAATATCCGAAATTCATGGGGAGCATTATTATCTTACTGAAAAAGAATGGAGTTCTTTAAATAAAATATATGACTTCACAGGAATACCTCATTATTTGATATTCGATAAAAGTGGTAAATTAAAGTACAATTATCAAGCTTTTATGGGCGTTGAAAATATGAAAAAATGGCTCATTGAATCATTGCAATAGAATGTTCCTTGACACTCTTTCAGTGAAAGCTCTTTAAAATATTAAAAAGAATCCAACACCAAGATAGAAAATTGCTAAGACCATCTAAAACGGACAATAAAATTAATAAACTCCCCGCTTTGCGGGGCAGGCTATCACGGTTTTTGCATTGATTATCTGCACGTTGGACAACAACTGGCTCGGTGATAAACCAGGACTCCCGCCTCTGCCCGAAAGAAACCTCAGAAACCGGGTACAACAACAGGCGTCGATTCAGCCTTGTACTCCGACACTTCACCAGTGCTCTTAGCCACTTGCAGTAATCGTGGACATCAACTGGCGCGCTATCCGAATTTGTATCGAGACACTCATAATACTCAATTAAATCTTCTGCCTGAAAGCAAAAACACGCGCCCTTTGATCGCTGTAGGCTTGCCGAAGGTGATGCGCTCCTTCTCTGGCCTCGGATCATTTTCTTCTTAGTAGGCATTGTCCCCTCCGGCCGTCGTCGCATCGGGTAACGTTTACTAATTTTATTGCCGGGCCGTTAACATTCTGGCTCTGTCGCGAACATGGGGAACATAAGGACTGCAAATTAAAGTTGTTAATCGGATAAGAGAGGAAATTAACCTGAAAATCCTTTTCACATGAAATTAAAATACCTGCTTATCATGTTTCTGCTTTCGTTTTCCTGCAACCGACAGAATCACGAGCAATTAAAGATTGACCCCAGAGGATGGAATGAGAGCGAGATCAAGCTATCTGATATAGCGGATGATATCTCCTATCTGCAAATGGATAACTCATACCCTTTTAAAGCTACAGTTATGGCACGACCAGCAATAACCAGGAACTTTATCGTGATATTTATTGCAGGACTCCCCGGGGAATCATCAACAACAGGGCTTGTGAAGTATGACCGAAACGGGAAGTTGATCGGTAAAATTGGTAACTGGGGTAGAGGTCCGGAAGAATACATGTCACAACGTTTTGCATGCGATGATAAAACCGGGGATGTGTATATACTGAATAATGGGAATAGGATTAAAATATACTCCAAGACTGGTAAATACAAGAAAGATATACCGATTGAAAAATTCGGGAACGTCGAGGGAATTGAACTATATAATAACAAATTGTTCGTGTTCGACTTCCCCGGAATTGGAACGTCAAAATTTAACTGGGTAGTCCTTGACACATTGGGGAACCTGATTAAAACCAAAGAAAATTCTTTGCCACCTTTCGCGAATCTGTATGTTTCGTTCAGAGGTAGTATCTACAAGTTTGATAACAGACTCTTTTATTGGAATACTTATAGCGACACGGTTTTTTCAATTTCACCTGATTTAAGCACCAATGCTGACATCCTATTCTCCCAGGGGCCCCATAGATGGCCCGTATCAGATTTTAATCCATCTGAATCTGTTGATCTGTCTCAAATAATTACTAACCATCTAATGCCAGTTTACTTGTTCGAGACTAACAGGTTTATCGTGTTTTATTACTTTTACAAGGACAAGTATACCGTGGCATTTATCGAAAAGAAGACCGGGGAAGTACGTATCACGGCAAAAAATAATCCCCTAAATGATATCGACGGAGGTATTATGTTCCCTCTTCAGTACTCGCGTTATATATTTGAAGAAAGTAGCGAGTACATTGCAGGATTCATTGATGCTTACAATTTGAAAGCACATGTCGCCTCTGAATCGTTTAAAAATTCAAATCCCAGGTACCCAGAAAAGAAAAAAGCTCTTGCAGAATTGGCAACCCGCCTGAAAGAGACTGACAACCCGGTTTTAGTAATGGTAAGATTGAAAAAATAAATTGTGGCAAATAATTGAAATAATCAAGATTATTGAATTATATAATTCTGAAATATTCGGTTTACCAATTACAGTTTCAAAATTAGGTCGGGCAGGTAAGGGGAGTTACACCCCCCAACCTTCTATCTACACCATAACTGACTTGTGTCCAGACTTTTTTCAGATCTTTAGTCATTAACACTGATTCTAAAAGTACCCAACTAGACAGGCTCATGAGCATCATCTGCAAGTTTATCCTGCTTTTCGCAAGTCTGGTTTGCTGCTGTTTATCGGGACTTAAATAAGGCAACATAAACCTAACGACTTATGAAAGAACTCTATCTTGACTATTAGATTACCATTTTTAAAAATCGATATAGATAGAATTAGAAATGTGAATATCAATACATGATTCAATTTTCCCAATTAATCCATTAATTCTTTGACTATGAAACTTATTGATAAAAGAAAGGCCATCGTGGAAATAATCTTCTATAGCCTTCTCATTATCGTACTGTTAATTACAGGCTTCTCTTCCGGAAATAGCACCCAGGATAATTTGGTGGCAATTGATCTTAAAAAAGTAATTCGAAACCAACAGGATGTTCCAATAAGTCAATTTGTCAATACCATAGAATATATCCCATTAGAATTGACGCCTGAATCAGGAATTTCTTATACGCGCAAAATATATTTGACTGGCGAATATATTATTATCCGACAGGATTCACCCGGATCTAAAAATCCGCTATTGCTATTTGATAGAAAAACTGGCAAATTTGTTCGTAAATTAGGTATTATAGGAAAAGGTCCTGAGGAGTATACCATTCCTCTAAATTGTTTTTACAACCCTTACAACAATAAGATTTATGCCTATGGCTCTTTGAGAAGTTCTGTTAAAGTATATGATCTGAATGGTAAATTTCTTGAATCTTTTATAACTCCCACAATTATTGACGGCTATTCTAAAAATAATTTACCTATTGATGCATTTCTCAATGCTGAAACTTATATTGGATACATCAATAATTCAACTGGTAAATCAGGGAAAAAGATCGCTGTATTCTCCAGGGACAGGCAGAAGAACATCTTTCCAAATTATGAAAAATGGCAATCAAGTGAAGTAACTATTGATCAGGATCCAATATTTTTCGCTTGGGACAAAAAAGTCTCATATAAAGAAAGGTCAAATGACACTGTCTTTGCTGTCTCTCCTGAAAAACTTACTCCACGATTCGCTCTAAATTCTGGGGATTCAAGGTATCCTTATAAATTGTCAAAAGAGGAAGCCATTGAACAAATGACAAAACCAAAAGACTATTTTGAATCTCTAAACATATTTGAAAATAATAATTACTTGTTTTTTGATTTGAGTTCCAAATTTAAACCTATCAAAGATAATCCATCATCATTTCAGCATATTCATAATTTCTGCATTTTTGATAAAAAATCAAAGAGTACTGTTGCTTGTACAATTGATGCAAATGGGAATTCTGGTCTAACTGATGATATTAATGGTTTCATGTTGATTACACCAAATTCAATATCAGAGAACAATGAGTTGATTGGCATTCTTCAGGCAATCGAAATAAAGAAATGGAAAACTGAAAATAGGGATAAATTGGTAAAACTTAACGCAAAACAACCATGGCTGTCTAAAATTAATGAACTTGATAATCCGGTTATTGTTATTGCCAGATGTAAAAAATAACTCCAACTTCCGGGATGAATATTTTTTTTGATCAATAATGTTCCAAAGGCTATTTTAAAATTGCTACGAAAACCTAACACGAACAATGTAAAGGTAAGTTGCATTGTCACGCCTGCCTGACTGCGTCAGTCAGGCGGGATTTTTGCAAACTGCTCCTACACCAATGACAAATCCTTAATGCCTGTACCCCGATCACACCAGTGCTGTTAACAAAATAACAATACCGGGATACGTTCGTTCAGCTCCTCTATATTACCAAGACAAATTCTCAACGGAGGATAAATCCGGTCCGACAGTCACTGTTAACAAAATAACACTGTTAAGACAACTCTTGCCTGTCTGACAAGATTGAGTACCTTGACAAATTCCAGTTATCATGACAAATTCTTTACATCGTGACAGTTTTAAATTTGGCCCGAAATGCTAACACGGACAATAAAATTAATAAACTCGTCACGGTTTTTGCATTGATTCTCTGCACGTTGGACAATAATGGAGTAGGGGATAAACCCGGACGCCCACCTCTGCCCGTAGAATAGTCAGTAACCGGAGAAAACAACCGTGCCGATTTGGCCTTGTACCCCATGACGCTCGCCTTCGGCTTCTGTCAGGGCCTTCGGCTCGACACTGCGCCAGTGCTCTTAGCCAAAAGCTGTAACCGGTGACAACAACTGGTGCGCATTCGGCTTTGTACCCACTGACGCTCACTTCGGTCGGTCAGGGCCTTCGGCGCGACACTCGTAATACTCAATTAAATTCTCTGCCTGGACTGCAAAAACACGCGCCGTACCCTCCTTATCCGGCCTCAAATCATTTTCTTCTTAGTAGGGTGCAGTGCTCCCCGGCCTCCGGGCGTCGGGTAACGTTTACTAATTTTATTGCCGGGCCGTTAGATTGTCTAAAAACTTCCTCTGATTGTTCATAACTATGAGGCCGGAAATTCTTCAAAAAACTATGTGTTTTGTACCTTAACTACATGAAATTCATACAAGGACATAACAGAACACAGATTAATCTTTTCCCGGTATCACTCGACCAATCCATTGACCCGGATAATGAAGTCCGGATGATTGACCTTTTTGTTGATAGTCTTTCTATAAAAGATTATGGATTTAGAATGGACTTTATCGAAAACGGTCGTCCTGCTTATCATCCGGCAGACTTACTCAAGCTCTTCATTTACGGGTACATGAATAAGGTGAGGTTTTCACGTGATCTGGAAAAAGAGTGTAAACGGAACATTGAGGTAATGTGGCTTTTAAAATGTCTCAGACCTGATCACAACACAATTTCCAACTTCAGAAGAGATAATCCTAAAGCCATCAAGAAAGTCTTCAGGACAACAGTTCAAATTGCCAGGCATTTTGATCTGATAGGCGGAAAGTTAATCGCTGGTGACAGCACCAAGCTTCGGGCTCAAAACAGCAAGAAGAATAACTTCAACCAGTCTAAGATAGACAGACATCTGGCCTATATCGATAACAAGCTTGAAGAATATACCAGGGCACTGGCTGAAAACGACGGAGATAATCAGCGACAGATAAAGGATGAGATCAACAAACAGCAGGAGAGAAAAGCTGGTTACAAAAACCTCGAAAAGCAGCTGCAGGAATCCGGATAGAAACAGATATCAATCTCTGACCCTGAAAGCCGACAAATTATAATCCATAACAATATTGCAGAAGTGGCCTACAATCTACAGACAACAGTAGATGCCAAACATAATATTCCCATCGATTACAAGGTTACAAATGAGAATGACAGCAAGGCGATGGGAAATATGGTTCAGAGGGCAAAGAGCATTCTCGGAACAAATGAATTCACTGTCCTCTATGATAAAGGTTATCATACCGGTTCAGAGTTAAAGACCGCTCAGGATTTAGGAGTTGAAACTATTGTGTCGATACCTTCTCTACCTTCCACGAGTCAGGCCCCCAACCATGATTACAATTCTGAATATTTCATCTACGACAAAGAGGCAGATATTTACACATGTCCCCAGGGAGAAGTTCTCAGAACAAACGGAACATGGTACAAAGAACACGACAAGCGTGGTAACCTGATGGTATTTAAGCAATACAGGACGCGTTCATGCAAGACCTGCCCGGTACACTCGCAATGCACCAGATCAAAAAAAGGAAGAATCCTTTCAAGAACCACATTTGCAGAGTATTACGAAAAGAATCGTAAAGCATATCAGGAGAAGGAACACCTCTATAAACGTCGTCAGGCCATAGTTGAACATCCCTATGGTACTTTAAAACGACAATGGGGATTCAGTTATATTCTTACCAAAAGAGGAATGAGCAGGGCAAGCTCCGATGTAGGGTTTATGTTCATAGCATATAATCTAAAACGAATTGGTAATATTTTGACAAGAGATCGGCTAAAAGAGTATCTGAGGATACTTGTTTTTCTGTTTTTAAACAAAATCTACCTCGCCTGGCTACAAGACAGCAATTTTAAGACACCTTTTACCCGGATCCCAATTATGATATACAAATTCCGTGGCTCCCTGATAGCGGCTTAAATAAACTGAATTTAGTACTAAATGAAAAGGTTATTAGACAGACTCCCGTTATGTGCTATTCGGAGGCTCACTGCACAACATAATCATCCATGAGAATCATTCCTGCTCATTGACAATTTTGATTAAAAAGACATACCAGACTTTGGAAATGTTCCATTATTAGTTAACTTTGCAAAATGGATCAACAACGAAAATTAATCTTCTTCAAGAACCATTTTAGAAATTTTGTCAACTCTTTACCTAAAAAGGTTAAGGAAAAGATTAGTTACGTTTTGTTTACGATAACTGTGTCACCCCGGATACCTGTAAAGTTTTTTGAGCATTTAACCGGGACTGATGGCCTATATGTAATAAGAGTTGAATTTGAAGGTAACATTTATAGAATATTCTGTTGTTTTGATGAAGGAAATCTTGTAGTTCTTTTCAATGGCTTTCAAAAGAAAAGTCAAAAGACACCAAAATCAGAGATTAACGCAGCAGAGAAAATCAACCAGGAATATTTTAAATCGAAGATAAAAAATAAAAAGATATGAAAAAGGAAAAAGATATAACAACATTTGAAGAGTATCTTGATGAAACATATGGTAAGATTGGAACCAAGACAAGAACTGACTTCGACATCAAAGCAAAGGCCTTTGCAATTGGTGAGATCATTAAAGATGAGCGTAAACAAGCAAAGATGACTCAGGAGGAACTAGCAAGGCGTACTGGGACCCGTAAGAGTTTTATCTCCCGGATAGAAAACGGACACTCTGATATACAATTATCTACTCTTTATAAACTTATCGAACAAGGACTCGGGAAAAAAATAAGCTTCTCTATCAGGTGATAATTAACTAAACGGAACAGCACATAACAGTAAAGCCATAAAAAGTGTTTTTCGCCAGTTCGTGGTCATGATGAAGAAATGGGATCTTATAGCCGGAGATCTTCTGGCAGTTGATGGGAGTAAATTCCGCGCTGTAAACTCCAAAAAGAACAACTATAACCAACAAAAAATTCAGCGTCATTTGAACTATATCGACCAGAAAATAGATGAGTACCTAAAAGAGCTTGATGAGAATGATAATAAAGAACATGGAGAACGCAAATTAAAGGTGAATGAATGCCTTCATCAGTTAGAACAAAGAAGACAAAAGTACATTGATCTGGAAAGGCAACTTAAGGAAACGGGTCAGGACCAGGTATCAACCACCGACCCTGATGCAAGACAATTAATAATAAGGGGAGATATTGCCGAAGTAGCCTATAATGCTCAAACAACAGTAGATAGCAAACATAATCTCGCAATAGATACTAAAGTAATTAATGCCAATGACCGGAAGATGCTGGCAACCATGGGATTACAGGCAAAAGAGATACTTAAAAAGGAAAGCTTTGAACTTCTCGCAGATAAGGGATATCATAATGGAGAAGAGTTACAGAAATGTGATTTAATGAATATTAAAACCTATGTAGCGCCACAAGAAAACATCTCTGGTAACAAAATACCTACACAAGAGTATCTGGGAGATAAATTTGAATACAACTCTCAGGATGACTGCTATACTTGCCCTGAAGGAGAATCGTTAAAAAGTAATGGAAGATGGTATAAAAAGTTCTACCGCACTCACATAACTCTGAGTAAACAGTACAAAACAAAGGCATGCAGGGAATGTCCAAAGCGATGTTTGTGTACCAGTTCTCCTATTGAAAGAGGACGAATAATTGAACGATCGCAATACCAGGACTCTTTTGATGCAAATAATATGAGGGTCAGAAATGAAAAGGAAAAATACAGACGCCGGCAGACTATGACAGAACATCCTTTCGGAGTTGTTAAACGACAATGGGGATACGATCACTTAATGATGAAGGGGCTTCAGAAAACCGATTCGGAAATCAGTCTGATATTTTTATGCTATAATCTGAAAAGGGTAATGAACATAATGGGTATAAATGGTATTCTGAAAGCCATTAAAGCTTTTTCTCAATGTTTTGGCCCATTTTTGAATTGTTTTTCACCATTATTTAAGGTTAATAACTCATTTTATGTCCAGGTGAATCCACTTTCACTAAAAATAGTATTTTTAACATAATGTAGTGGCCGCTAAAATATTATTATTGCACAGACTGCCGTTAGCTTGCATTCCTGCCACCGATTTTACTCGGTTAAATCCGCAGTCGAAGGCAAAAATTGATTTAACCTTGACAATGAAATGAAACAGGACGAATTTGTAACATTTTAATTATTAACACCACTTTTTGCAGTTAGTCATGATTAAACACCCGAACCTTGAATCAATTCGCAAGCTTACCGCTCATAAAATTTATTTCGTAATTGAGGATAGATTTGTAAAACAATGTTACCTTATTTGAGCCGTTTGTCAATTATTCATCTACTCAAGTGCCATCATAGATTGAAATAATGAATTTATTTAAATCAATTACCATAGCTTCTTGCCTTTGTCAAACCCTTTTTGGACAAGTTGGAAATGAACCAGGATTAAAGAATTTAAATCTTTCCTTGGCGTTCTCAAAACCACAAGAGGTACTTTTAAGCAAATTCATTGAGAATATAACTTTTATTCCTCTCGAAACTACAACACAATCACTAATTGAAGGATCAGCTGGTTATGAGGTTACAACAGGCAATATTATTGTAAGACAACACAGGATGGATTTGAAAGGACAAATGCTTCTATTCGACAAAAACACCGGTAATTTTATTAGGGAAATAGGTAAGTATGGGAAGGGACCGGGTGAATATTTATTCTATTGCTATGTTCCTTTTAATCCTATAAAAAAGTCATTGTATGCACTTAATGGATCAAGAAATATATTAGTATTTGATCTATCAGGTAAAACCATCGATGAAATAAATGCAAGAACACCTGCACTAATAAATAAAGGAGAGAATATTGACCTCAGTACAAGCAACATCTCTTGGATAAATATGCTCGACTCAGATATTTTCGTAGGTTATGTTCCTAATACATCAGGAAAAGAGGATAAAAAAATAATCTTACTATCAAAACAAGGAATATTAAAGATATTCCCAAATTGGATGACATGGAATAAACAAGGATACATTATAGGAGGGATTGGTGGTCATTCAGGTATTTCCAAATTTTATAAGTGGGATAATAAATTAAATTTTTATGAGAATTTTTGCGATACACTATTTTATGTCACTAAAGAGTCACTTATTCCCCGATATTATTTTAACTGGGGAAGCGATAAAATTCCATATTCCAAACAAGGTGAACTAGCAATGTCGATGTCTCAATTATTAAATTCGTTTCTCATTAGTCAAATTTATGAAAACACTAACTATATTTTCGTAAAGGTTAATCATCAAGACAAAAACTTTTTGGGTTATATTGATAAAAATAGTTTGAATGTAACCTTTTGTAAACCAAATTCATCAGGGATTTCAACATTTAAAGATGATATTTATAGCTTATTAGATATTATCCCTGATGGTATAACTGAGGAAAATGAAATGATATTCATTGTCGAACCGAGCAAACTATTAAAATGGTTTAAAGAAAATCCCGAAAAAGGATCTCAACTGAAAAGAAAACATCCAGTACTAAATAATATTGATGAATTCAGTAATCCTATTATTGCAATTGGGAAGTGTAAATAAGAATTTGAATAAAACGCAAGCAACACGGACAATAAAATTAATAAACTCCCCGCTTTGCGGGGCAGGCTATCACGGTTTTTGCATTGATTCTCTGCACGTTGAACAACAACTGGCTCAGTGATAAACCCAGACTCCCGCCTCTGCCGATAGAACCCTCAGTACCTGGGGACAACAACCGGCGGCGATTTGGCCTTGTACCGAGACATTGCACCAGTGCTCTTAGCCACTTGCTGTAACGGGGGATAACAACTGGCGCGCATTCAGCTTTGTACCCACTGACGCTCACTTCGGTCGGTCAGGGCCTTCGGCGCGACGCTCGTAATACTCAATTAAATTCTCTGCCTGGACTGCAAAAACACGCGCCGTGCTTCGCTCGTTTCGGCCTCAAAGGCATGATAAAGTAAAAGAGACATCCTGCTCACCGGCCTCCACTTACTCAGCAACGTTTACTAATTTTATTGCCGGGCCGTCAGACTGTCTAAAAACCTATTCGTTTTGTTCATAACTATGTGGCTGGTGATTCTTCAAAAAACTATGTGTTTTGTATCTTAACTACATGAAATTCATACAAGGACATAACAGAACACAGATTAATCTTTTCCCGGTATCACTCGACCAATCCATTGACCCGGATAATGAAGTGAGGATGATTGACCTTTTTGTTGATAGTCTTTCTATAAAAGATTATGGATTTAGAATGGACTTTATCGAAAACGGTCGTCCTGCTTATCATCCGGCAGACTTACTCAAGCTCTTCATTTACGGGTACATGAATAAGGTGAGGTTTTCACGTGATCTGGAAAAAGAGTGTAAACGGAACATTGAGGTAATGTGGCTTTTAAAATGTCTCAGACCTGATCACAACACAATTTCCAACTTCAGAAGAGATAACCCTAAAGCCATCAGGAAAGTCTTCAGGACAACAGTTCAAATTGCCAGGCATTTTGATCTGATAGGCGGAAAGTTAATCGCTGGTGACAGCACCAAGCTTCGGGCTCAAAACAGCAAGAAGAATAACTTCAACCAGTCTAAGATAGACAGACATCTGGCCTATATCGATAACAAGCTTGAAGAATATACCAGGACACTGGCTGAAAACGACGGAGATAATCAGCGACAGATAAAGGATGAGATCAACAAACAGCAGGAGAGAAAAGCTGGTTACAAAAACCTCGAAAAGCAGCTGCAGGAATCCGGAGAGAAACAGATATCAATCTCTGACCCTGAAAGCCGACAAATTATAATCCATAACAATATTGCAGAAGTGGCCTACAATCTACAGACAACAGTAGATGCCAAACATAATATTCCCATCGATTACAAGGTTACCAACGAGAATGACAGCAAGGCAATGGGGAATATGGTACAAAGGGCAAAGAGCATTCTCAGAACAAACGAATTTACAGCTCTCTATGATAAAGGCTTTCATACCGGCTCAGAACTAAAGACAGCACAGGAGCTTGGTATTGAAACTATTGTAGCTGTACCTTCGGCCCCTTCTACAAGCCAGGCTCCAAACCATGATTACAACTACGAACATTTTATCTATGATAAAGAAGCCGATACCTACACATGTCCGCAGGGAAAGGTTCTCCTCACCAATGGATCATGGTACAAGCAGCGTTCTAGCAGCGGCAGCATAAGCTGGTTTAAACAGTATAAAACTAAGGCGTGCAGAAAATGTCCCGTGCGTTCGCAGTGTACGAGATCAGAAAAGGAAAGGCTCATTCAGCGAAGCGAATACGCAGAGTACTATGAAAGAAACCGTATCAACACTTTGGAGAAAGAGCGTCTGTATAAACGTCGTCAGGCAATTGTGGAACATCCCTATGGAACAATAAAGCGACAATGGGGTTTCAGCTACATCCTTACAAAAAGAGGAATTGGGAGGGCCAGTTCCGATGTCGGATTTATGTTTATTGCATATAATCTCAGGAGAATTGGTAATATTTTAACATCAGAAGTGTTGAAGGAGTATCTGAGGATACTTGTTTCTTCGTTTTTGATCTTTTTCGACCTTCCTGGAGCTATTTTAATGCATTTTGCCGGGACAGAAAATTTAATTCCAGAGTTTGCCAGTTATAAGGCGGATCAGGGAAACTCAATTAAATTCAATCTATTCCGACATATCTTATAAGGTTTTTAGACAGACTCCCGTTAGGTAAAATGCGGAACATAAACCTAGGTTTGTGATTACATTATAGATTATTTGTCAAATCCTGATCTAATTCGAAGAAGAGTAAATAGATTTTGCTTTAAGAATTTTATTAACTATATTTACAGGTATTAAGTTAATCCGTAAGATAAATGCAAATTGCGATTTAGATAAACTTCTTAAACCAATTCTAATGAATATTATTAAGGATCTCATTTTGATAATATCTATTCTTGTCATATCAGCTTGCCACAAGGATAGATCAAAAACTAAATCACTTCGAATTATCGATATTGAAAATAATATGAATAAAATGGAAGTAATTAACTTAAGTCAATTCGCTTCCAACATTCATTATATACCTCTTGAGACTAATAATGGTATCTCCCTTTCATATATTGACAATTGTATGATCTTCGGAAATTATATGATCGTAACAAATCTGAGACAATGTCTGCTTTATAATAAACAAGGCAAATTCTTAGGCAAATTGGGACAGAAGGAAGAGGAGACAGGAGAATATCGGTTTGTTAATGTTGTAGATTTCGATAGTGATACAAATATTTATTTGCAGAGCTTACGGGATTTACTTGAATACAGAATTGATGGAACACCTATCAATAAAACGAGAAATAATTTGTATGCTTAAATAACAGCATGGAGGAATATTTTACTAGTTGGATCCTTATAGATGATTCCTTATTTTTCTGGTCATCTGCCAAATTCAACAGGGCTTATTAAGAATAAAGCATTATTGATGAATAAAAACGCCGAAATAATAAAAATCTTATAAAAACTATATTTTGTTTGAACGTGAAAAACCAATTGGTAGTAGTTATGAAAATTTTGCTCATGTATATAAGTTTGAATAATTTGATTTACTATAAGGAGTTTTATAACGATACATTATTTATCTCGATGATCATTTAACTTGATTCCTAAATTCATATTCAACTTTGGAAAATATCAGGAACCTACATCAGAAAAAGCCAAATTTAGATCTTTATGAATGAATATTTATATGTTTGGCGATGTATTTCAGACCGACAAATATTTATTAATTATATTGCCAGTCCAGTAATCATTTTACTTCAAAAAGATTGACACCAAGAATCGTCGATATGCCTGATGGGAGGGCTGTTACTCTTACCCAAAATACAAATAAAGCATTAGGTATTTACTATAAACAAACTGAAAATATTTCATTTTGTAAACCAACTATACGGATAATCCGCTCTTTGCATCTGGTATTTATAATGATATCGAACGTGGACCGAAATTTTTTCCAACAAAGCAAATAAATGATTCAACTTTGTTAATGTGGATAAGGGCAAATCAATTTTTAAATCATATTGAAAGCGATGATTTTAAAAATTCTTAGCCAATATTTCCTGAGAAGAAAAAACAATTGGAAGAATTTGTGAAAAGTCTCAAACCCGAAGATAATGGGGTACTCATGTTTGTAACGTTTAAAACAATAGCACTTTACATCAACACGGACAATGCTAAAATTAATAAACTCGTCACGGTTTTTGCATTGATTATCTGCACGTTGGACAACAACTGGCTGGGTGATAAACCCTGACTCCCGCCTCTGCCCATCACAATCCGTATTTATTAATTTCATTATACAGGGTCTGCCTGGTAATGCAGAGTCTGGTTGCTACAATACTTAAATTACCATTGTGCCTTTTAATTGACTCAGAAATCACTTTTTTCTCCATCTCTTCAAGAGAAAAATGGTATTTTAACATAATGTAGTGGTCCTTAAAATGTTATTATTGCACAGACTGCCGTTGGCATTTGTGCGGCTGCGTAATTACAGGGACAATTTATTTATAACATGACAGTTACGTAACGTTGATAGATCACACAAAATATATAAGGCAATGATTCTTTAACAGCCAGCATTCAAAATACTTATTAGCTTAGATTTAAATAAATACAAAAACAAAACAAAAATGATGTCAAAAGTTATTGCAATGATTTTAATTATTGGCACAATATCTACTATTGGATGTCAAAAAAAAGCACCTCAAAAAGTTGAGCAGGGTGGAATTATAAAAATTGATCTTACAAAAGATATCCCCGAGAAGCCTTTTGTTATCAATAGTATAACTGGCGATCTAAGATTGATAATACTCGAAGCCAATTCAAATTCGTATATCAATTATTTTAAAGGATTCATTGGTAAGAAATACATCATTTCACTTAACCAAGACAAAGTAATATTGTTTTCTTCTACAGGGACTTATAAGTGTACAATTGCTAATAGTGGGAAAGGGCCTAATGATTTTATTGGAATCGATGGATGGGATGTCGACTCTGAGGAAAAGTTTCTCTTTTTTCATGATTACGGACGAACCTATATCAACAAGTTCAATCTCAAGAGCGAAAGCTTTGAAGACAATATCCCATTCAAAAATAATGGCCGAATAACTAATCTGCAGCTAATTAATGACACATCTTTTTGCATTTTACCTTATATTTATTCAGGTTCCGGGTACCTATTTTATTATCAAAGTCTTTCTGGACAAATCACTGGCGGAATAAAGAAAGAACCTACATCACACAAAGGACCATGGTCAGGAAGAACTCCAGTATTTTTTAAAGGACCAGATAAGTCAATTCTTTTCCATCCATCTGAATCAGATACAGTTTTTAAAATAATTGAAAATGATTTGCTGCCAAGTATTTTCATTGTAAATGCAAAGCCTCAAAAAAAGGGAAATGTAACAACGGGGACCAATGTCGCGTTCCAGGCAATCAGTAAGAATCATATTATTCTACGCATGACAGATTTTGAAAACTTACAAACAGATAAATTGCAAAGTACAAGTGTCATTAAAAATGTATATGTGACATTTGATACAACTCAGAAAGTAGTTTCGATCATCAATCCATTCTACCTCGACTATTTAGGCATCAGAATTAAATGTCCTATATTAGTAAACTTTATAAATGACAATCAATTTGCAGCAATCTATCAAGCCCTTGATTTTAAAAACATTATGAAAGAGGCATTAAAGAAAGAACTTGATATAAAGAAAAGATCGCTGATAATGAGGTTAAATGAGCAAACTAGCGAAAACGATAATCCCGTGATTATTGTAGGGACATTAAATTAACAACCTTGACAGTTTTAAAATTTACACAAATGCTGAAAAAGCAGAATATCACTTTATATTTGGGATTCAGAATACTTTGTAAATTTGATTATTAGGAGATTAAATTAAATAAACGAATTAGCAAACATGTGAGGGCCCTCCTGCTAATGATAAAACAAAAGCACATTCTTATTTAAATTATATCGCCATGAAAACTTTACTCCTTCTCGTTTTTGCTTTTCTATATTCATTCAATATTCAGAATGACAAGGTCAGCAAGGCTAATCCTGACAATTTTTTCCAGATTAAGTATGAGACTCTGTTAAAAAAGAAGGAAACTATTGGTTTGAGCCAGATTGCCACCAATGTGGAATATATCAAGCTGGAGACAAAAGATGATTGTCTCTTGTGGGGTGGGGTAAAAAAATATCTTTTTACTGATAATTTTCTCTTTATCTCTAACAAAGACCACATACTTAAATATTCCAGAGATGGGAAATTTATCAAAAAAATTGGAGCTCCGGGAAGAGGCCCTGGAGAAATAGACCTTATAATAAATATGTCCATTCTCCCAGACAAAAAATTAATAATAGTCCAAACGAATGTTGGACGGAAACTTCTTTATTTCACTTTCGACGGAGATTTTGTAAAGACAATTACATTTACATCTTTTGTACCATATGTTAAAGTTTTAAGAGACGGAAAGTACCTTACACATGACGATGGAGGTAGCGGGAAAAATAAATATACCTTCTGTCTGTTAAACGAGAAAATGGATACACTTTCAGTAATAAAAAATTACAACCATTGGGTATATACACAAAAAATGATGATTGGGATCGGGTTCCCTCAATTTGAACCATATTACGAATCTGCTGGCAGAAATTATTTCAAGACTATGTATAATGATACAGTTTTTTCAGTATCATCTGACAAAATAATTCCTTGCTATTTTATTGATTTGGGTAAGTACAGATTACCAATTGAACTCCGACCAGAAAGACTTGGCCCTGAAAATATGCAAAAGTTTCAGGATAAAAGATCAGATTACTACTTTGCGACTGTATTCCAAGGATCTGATAAATTGTTTTTAACCACTTACTGTTATGGGAAGAATCCACAAAATTATTTTCTTTTCAACCCGAAAGATCAAACGGGTAGTTTACTTGTAAATAAGAGTAGTGTTTCTACCGGATTCGTTAACGATTGGGATGGAGGTATTGATTTTTGGCCAATTGGGAGTATAAATGATAAGCAGGTATTTATGCCAATTAATATCTTGGATATTCAAAAAGAGCTTGATCGAATAAAAACAAATAAAGAACCAATAAAATTTCCTGAAAAACAACAGCAATTGATTAAAATGATTTCTGAATCAGATCCTTTTAACAATCCGATTATCATGATTATGACATTAAAATAGAGTAATAGAATGCTATATGTACCTGAGACTATGCTTTTATCATATGTGCTATCGGTAATTGGCTTCGCCGAGCTCGGACCGAAATTATATTCACTAGCTTCACAATTAAGATTTCGGTCGGTACTCGGTTGCCTTCAGCAGCCCGGACAGCTCCCTAATCGGCCCTAAAAGTATATACAAATAAATTTAACCTCACTTAATTAATTTTCGGTACCGTGACTATTCCTGCTGCCAGGACAAAGTCAACAGGGCTGCAGGCCAACGTGCAGTTGTCCTGGTTTTTGCAGAGACACTTAGACTCAAATGGCCTAAATATAACTCATAAAGGAGGGAATAATTATATATCTTAGTTAGTTAGCAAAAATTAGCAGCAACTCTACTGAAATAGAAATGATTATACACTAATACTACAAATTATGAGAACAAAATGGACTGCGGGTTATTAAATGTAGGGTTTCGCTGTGGCCCTCTTTGACTCGTGTAACAATTTAATAATAACTGACACAGGGTTTCACATACCTGCCTGCCCTGTAAAACGTCAGGCAGGGAATATACAGAGATCTACTGGGAGAGTGAAAATGAAGTATTAAAAATTTATAGATTATTAACGAAAAAATTAGTCAATAAAATTTCCATTGATTCAAATATTGTTTAATATTATTACTCTTTATTATAAACCTTTTTAATAGTCATCAGAGATGAACGTCAGATATTACATTACCCAGCTGCTGATCATAGCACTTCTATTTTCATGTAAGCCGAAAAAGACCGAAAATCTCGAAGAGATGGCCCGTCTTTCAACTCATCCCGAAGCTGTCCTTGTCAAATCGGTTAAGCTCGGGAAATCAACTTTCTACCACGAGCTTATAAGCAACGGAAAGATCTTGTCATCAAAAAAAGCAGTTGTTCCATTTAAACTAAATGGCATTATAAGTGAGCTAAATATCGAGAATGGGCAGAAGGTTAAAGCCGGCGACCTTCTTGCAATAATTGAGGATTTTGAATATAAAACAAAGCTGACCCAGGCCAGGCAGGGTCTCGAGAAAGCTGAAATCAACTTCAAAGATGATCTCCTGAGCAATTACTACACAACCGACACTACGGGCCTTTCTCAGGCTAAAATAAAGATCTCCCGCATCCGGAGCGGACTTGATGATGCAATAACTGCACTTGCAGTAGCTGAATATAACTTTAATAATACCAGGGTATATGCTCCTCTGACCGGTGTTGTTGCTAACCTTGAAGCCAGGCAATGGAACCCCAGCCAGAATTACAAGGACCTCTGCACGATACTTTTCGATGAGATAATGGAGGTTCAGTTCAATGTAATCGAATCGGAATACAGCTTTCTGAGTAAGAACATGCCTGTGGAAATACTACCTTTTGTTGATGACAGTATAAAGATTACCGGAACAATATCCAATATTAACCCGCAGGTGGATGAGAATGGCATGATAAAGGTTACAGCAGAGTTCCGCAATAACAGGAAACTCATCGACGGGATGAATGTGAAGGTTGTCATCCGTAAACCTGTTCCCAACCGTCTGGTTGTTCCGAAAGAAGCTCTTGTGATCCGCCAGGGAAGAGATGTGATCTTCATCAGGCAGGATTCGCTGGCAATCTGGAAATATGTCACTGTCGAATTTGAGAACAGCACCAGCCTCTCCGTAAAGGAAACATCAGATGGGATTCACCCGGGCGACCTGGTTATCATCCGCGGAAACGTCAACCTTGCTCACGAAACGATAGTCCGCGAACAGTAATGAAGAGCGAACCGGGACACAGCTCATTTTTATCCACCTTCACTGTCAACATCCTTTTCGTGATGCTGATAATTGTCGGTGCGGCTATGATCCCTTTACTTTCTCTTCAGCTCAATCCTACACGGTACCTGCCCTCTTTAACAATCAGCTGGATTTGGCCCGAAGCGCCTGTTCGAGTTGTAGAACAGGAGGTTACAACAGTGCTGGAAGGAATCTTCTCTACTGTCACCGGTGTGAAAAAGATATCTTCAAACACAAATAATGAATCGGGCACCATCAATATAGAATTTGATAAGAATGTTAACCTCAGGGCAAAACGGTTTGAGATTGCAGCATTGATCAGGGAAGCGCGCAAGAGACTTCCCCCCAGGGTTTCCTACCCTCTTATAAGTATGAATATGCCCTCGAACCAGACAGGCTCGACCATTCTCAGCTTCCAGATAAACGGCAATGCAAGCCTTTCATATATATATACCCTTGCCGAAGAGCAGATAAAACCCCGGATATCTCTTATAGAGGGAATATACAGTGTGAACACATCCGGCGCCACGCCGCAGGAATGGGAGATCACCTATGACCAGGAAAAGCTATCTGCAACAGGTATCTCTTCTTCATCAATAAACAGCTCGGTAAATGATTATCTTCTCCAGCGTGAGCTGGGAGGAGCTACAGAAGCATCTTCGGAAGGTTCTGTGAAAAGAACTTACCTGACCCTTACAGGTCACACCTCTGAAAAATTCAGATGGGAGGATATTCCGGTAGGTAAGATTTCCGGACGGATAATTCACCTTACCGATATTGCATCCATCAAGCTGAAGGAACAAAAGGCAAGAAGCTATTACCGTATTAACGGGCTCAACACTGTCAACCTTACTGTAAGCGCAGAAACAAATGTCAATACGATAAAAGTTGCCGATGCCGTCAAAAAAGAGATGGAGGTAATCAAAAAAGAGCTTCCCCCGGGCTACAGCATAAGGACATCACTCGATAACACAACATTCATAAAGGAGGAGATCTCAAAAAATATTTACAGGGCCGTTCTATCGGTAATTTTACTTCTTTTATTTGTCCTGCTGATCAGCCGGGAGTTCAGATACCTGCTGATAATAAGCATTAGCCTGATAGGCAACATCCTGATTGCATTCATCTTTTATTATTTTTTCAAACTCGAGATACATCTTTATTCACTGGCAGGCATCACTGTCTCATTCGGTCTCATCATCAACAACACCATTGTGATGACCGATCATATCAGGTATCACCATAACAGAAAAGTGGGAATATCGCTTCTGGCTGCCACCCTCACAACTATAGGAGCCCTTGTTGTGATCTTTTTCCTTGATGAAACATCGAAGGTCACGCTCTCGGATTTTGCAGCAGTTGTAATTATTAACCTCTCCGTATCGCTGGCGGTGGCCCTTTTATTTATTCCCGCCCTGCTTTCAAAGATCAGGCTCTACTCCGAAATACAATGCTGTAATCATTAAAAGAAAAAGAAGGATTGTAAGATTTTCCGGGGTCTATCTGAAAAGCATTGACTTTATCATCCGGCACCGGGTTTTATTCATCATTGCAGCAATATTGATCTTCGGTCTGCCGGTATTTTATCTTCCCGATTCACTGCCAAATAATCGTCCACGAGAGTTTAAAGAAGAAGATCTTACAAAGTTTCAGAGGCTCTATAACAAAACTCTCGGAAATGATAAATATGTAAAGGATATAAAACCCTTTGTGAATAAAGTACTTGGCGGAAGTTTCAGGCTATTCAATGATAAGTTGAAAAACAGCAGGTTCTATTATTACGGCAGTTCAGACGAGGTCAGCCGTACGCGGCTTTCTATAAACATCGGGCTGAGCGAGGAAGGTCTTACCATTGAAGATCTTAACACTACCTGCATGGGGCTGGAGAATATGCTTGCCGGATATAATGAGATTGACATGTTTACGACTAATATCTACGGCCCCAATGATGCATATGTGTCGGTGACCTTTAAACCTGAATATGATTATTCTATATTTCCCTTCATACTTAAAGATCAGGATTGAAGATTACATGAACGGCATTGGCAGTTATCACGCATCGGTATATGGTGTTGGCAAAGCATTCAGCAACCAGGTCTACAGCGATTATATCCAGGGAACATACTCGGTAATAATGACCGGTTACAACTATGATGAGTTATCCGCGTATGCAGAATCACTTAAGGAACGTCTTATAGTAAGCGGTAAGTCGAGGATCAAAGAGGTTTATATTCTCGGTGGAAATTCACAAAGGGGTTACATGATAGGTGGCGGAAACAGGAAGAGCTTCAGGAACTGGCTGGAGATGGATAAGTATTATCTCACCCGCAGCAACTCGGATATTGCATTTGCTTTCAGGGAAGCTAACAAGTATTCCAGGAGTTCCTCGCATACGGGGAATGTATATGTTAACGGTACGCTTGCACCCTTATCGGTCAGAGCTTTACAGTCGGATGAATATGACTACTGGAGTTTTATCAATGCACCTCTCTCTACTCATTCAGGTTCATTTGTCAGGATGAAGGATTTCTCAACGGTTACACGCGAGATCACAAACAGTACCATCAGCCGTGAAGATCAGCAGTATATTATGAATGTGACATATAATTTTATCGGTAACTATGAGTTAGGAAGGATGATCCTTGACAGGAATATTGATGAAACAAATGCAATGCTGCCCCTGGGATATTCTGCCCGGATATCGGAATACAATTATTCATGGAACGAGAAGAAGAATAATTATTACCTGATCTTCCTGGTTATCCTGATAATCTATTTTATATGTGCCATCCTCCTCGAGTCGTTCAAGCAGCCGTTAACGGTTATAAGCCTGATACCTTTCTCATTTATAGGTGTCTTTCTTACATTTCATATTTTTAGAATAACGCCCGATGAAGGGGTTTTTGCTGCCCTGATACTTCTTTGCGGTATTGTGGTAAATGCAACCCTGTATATCCTGAATGATTATAACAGTATAAGACGACTAAAACCTGCGCTTCCTGAACGGCTTGCATATATTAAAGCTTTCAACGGTAAGATAATACCCATATTTCTGACATTGCTTTCAACCATTGTCGGGCTTATTCCTTTTTTACTTACCGGTAAGGATGAAAGGTTCTGGTTTGCTCTGGCCGCGGGCACTATAGGGGGACTGTTATTCAGTATGATTGGGTTGATTGTGTACCAGCCGGTAATGCTGAGAGCGGGGAGCCGAGGGCAGGGAGCGGAGGGCAGGGAGCAGGGAGCAGGGGGCAGAGAGCGGGGGCATGCAGGGCGGGGCAGAAGATTAGAATAATAATTTAACAATTCAAGTTATGGAATATTTCAGGTTTGAAAAAATGGACATCTGGAAAGATGCAATTTCTATTTCGGATATACTTTTTGATTATGCTGATAAAGCAGAGGAAAAAAAATTCTTCAGGTTCGCTGAGCAACTCAGGGCAGCTTCAATGAGTATCTCCAATAATATTGCCGAGGGTTCGGGATCATTCTCTGACAAATAATTTGCAAGTTTTCTGAATATAGCCGGACGGTCAGTTTTTGAATGTGCCAATATCCTTCATATTTTTATGAGAAGAAAATTAATAATACTTGAAGAGAAGAATCAGTTATATCTGGAACTAATCACATTAAGCAAAAAAATCACCAACTTCCGAAAAGCCCTAAACAGTAAATTATGAAAAATATATGTCCCCAGCTCTCTGCCCATTGCCCTGCCTCCATGCTCCCTGCCCTTCGCCCCCACGCACCAAAATTTTATATTCTTTCCTTTTCCTTTGAGTTTCTTTGAGTTTTCTGGCGTATTTTCCTGTTTCTGTTTAAAAATCTTTGCCGATCTTCATAGTTAATAAATGTTGGTTTTTAACCAGTTTATGTTACGAAGAGGAAATTTATTGTTTTGCGATTTAGAGGAAGTAACTCATTAAACAGTTCTCATTAATGAAGAAAGAAATTTTAAGTTCAGACATGCAAAGTCAGATTGACTTGCCTGCGGCTTCACCCTTGAATTCTTTCAATAAGTGAATATAAAGGAAATAAGAGATAAAAATAAACTATAAACCTGAAAGAAAAGGGCAGGAGGTTTGCTCCGGGCCCTGAGCTCCCACCTCCCACCCTGACCTTTCTCAAATAAGAAAGGAGGTTTGTCTATGCGAAAATAATAGTTTTCTTTAAAGTATAATTCAACCTGAATAATAGAAATACAGGTTGAATTCATAACAAAGAATTTTATTTTATAATTAACATTTTACTTATCATGAAAAAATTAAATAAATTAGAAATCAATTCTGAGAAAATTATGAAAAATGAGGAACTATTAAGTCTAAGAGGCGGATATGACGGTGCAACTACAGGATACAAGTGTCTATCAAGTTCCGATGCATATCTTGGATGTGTTAATCTTGTAAATTGTGATAGTTATATTGGCACATTTTATTGTCATAGTGCCTTCCCAGAAAGTACTCACGTAACATATACTTGTGGTACCCTACTTCAAAATTGTCACGTATTTTAATCAAACAGAAATACGCCACCTCTAAAAATTAAACCGAGGCCAAAGGGAATCTTTTAAAGAAAAATTAAATTTAACCCTTTGGTTTCTTTTTATTGATCGGAGCATTAATTTATTGAAACCCACAAAAAATCAGGATAAAAATAATCTTGGCATCAGAGTACATTCATCGAAATTAAAATTATTCTTTCTTACATTTATTCTTCAATATTTAAATTCATTTATAAATATGCAAAAAATAAGAATACTAATTTTTTTCTCAGTCTTATTATGTTTATGTAGCAGAAAGGAAAATATCCTTATAAATAGTATTGACCTTTTAGCTCAAACTAAAGGTGAAATTATCAACATTTCCGAAATTGCATCAGATGTAGATTATACGCCACTTCAAACTACCGACAGTTCGTTAGTTGGCGCAGGCAGTACTTTCAAAGTAAAAGGTAATTATTTCTACATCGGAACAATGTTTAACGTGCTTTGCTTTGACAAGTCCGGTAAGTATCTTTTCAAGTTAGATAAGAACGGTCGTGGGCCTGGAGAGTATGAATATCTGATGGATTTTGAAATTAACCAGGACAACACCATTTTATTAATTAAATCCCTGTCTAAGGTACTATTATACAAACAGACTGAAATCGGTTTTGTATTTATGAATCAATTTTCTCTTCCAACGACACCTTCAAAAATTACTTTTATAAGGGAATCAAATAATCTGATGTTACAATATTCTAATGATAATGGCACAAATCCATATTCCATGGAATTGATAAACCTGAAAGGAGAATCTTTAATTACATGGCCAAACTACATGAAATATACTTCTAGAGATGGCCTTGTAAGAACTTCAGAGTATGAAAATACCAGATACTATGTTAAAAGTCATTTATTTCTTAAAGAATTGCAAAACGATACTCTTTTCTGTTTAACAGATGTAAATACTTTGGAACCGTTTCTGATTTTTAATACCAGAGATAAGAGATTAACACCCGAAGCCAGGTCAAACGGTAAATACTATACTGATCATTTCGCTGATTTTTTTCATGTACAGAAAATTTTCGCTTCCGAAAGATATATCTATTATAGTTATTATTATGATGGGATTTTTGGTCAGGTAATTTATGACCAGATTTCAAAAAACAAATACAGTATTCCGGATAAAGTTTTCCTTAATGATGATCTAGGAGGAGGATTAAATTTTGAACCTCAATATTGCGATGACGGAATTTTTTACACATGGGTTGAATCCTTCAAGCTTAAGGAATATGCATCTGGTGAAGTATTTAGAAATAAAATAGTTAAAAATCCTGTCAAAAAAATAGCATTAAAAAGGCTTGCTGACTCACTAAAAGAATTTGATAATCCAGTGATGATTTCAGCTAAGGGAAGATGAAATTAGTTAGTCCCTAGTACTACGGAATTGAATTTCAATTTTAGATACAATATCGCACATGATCCATAATCAAGGACCTTGATGGGAGATTACAATTGGACAGTGCAAAGACTAAAAATTAGGAGAGCTTGGAGCAGGGAGCGGAGAGCAGGGCGCAGAGAGCAAGGGGCTTAGAGCGGGGAGTTTAGGGCAAGAGGAAGGATTAGAATAATAATTTAACATTTCAATTTATGGAATATTTCAGGTTCTTCAGGTTCGCAGAGCAACTCAGAGCAGCTTCAATGAGCATCTCCAATAATATTGCCGAGGGTTCGGGATCATTCTCTGACAAAGAATTTGCAAGTTTTCTGAATATAGCCAGACGATCAGTTTTTGAATGTGCAAATATTCTGCATATTTTTATGAGAAGAAAATTAATAATACTTGAAGAGAAGAATAAGTTATATCTGAAACTAATCACCTTAAGCAAAAAAATCGCCAACTTCCGAAAAGCCCTGAACAGCAAATCATGAAAAATATATATCCCCAGCTCTCTGCCAGCAGCTGCACGCTCCCTTCCACTTGCTCATCGCCACTCGTCCCCTACTCCCCGCTCCTCGCCCCTCGCCTTTTCTCAACAGCACGGAACGCCACTTATTAAATTAAGAATATGGTAAAATTCCTCATAACCCGCCCTGTAGCCGTAATCATGACCTTCCTTGCGCTGATCATGCTCGGCATTGTAGCTTCGGGAAGACTCCCGGTATCGCTGATGCCAAATATTGACATCCCGGAGATAACTGTGGCAGTATCTCGACCCGATGTGAGCTCAAGGGAGCTGGAGAATTCTGTTGTCAGCGTGTTGCGACGAAACCTTCTTCAGGTTCCCGGACTTGATAACATCGAATCGGAGTCACGGAACGGAAGCGCACTTATCAGGCTGACATTCCGGTTCGGAAATGATATCAACCTGGCATTCATGGAAGTCAACGAAAAGATTGACGGTGCAATGAACTCCCTTCCCCGCGATCTTGAGAGGCCGAGAGTAATTAAAGCAAGTGCAACTGATATCCCTGTATTCCTGCTGAATATAACCCTCGTTGACCGGCATGCCGGAGATGAGAAGTTTGCTGAGCTGAGTGAATTTGCCGAGACAGTCATTAAAAAACGCATCGAACAGTTACCGGAGGTTGCAATGGCTGATATTACAGGACAGATTAAGAGGGAGATTTATATTCTTCCGGATAAGGAGAAGATGCAGAGTCTTGGTATAAGCGAGAATGATATAACGCAGGCTGTTTCACTTAATAACATCAATATAGGAAGCATACAGGTAAAAAACGGAAAATACCTTTATAACCTTGAGTTCAGTTCATACCTGAAAGAGACCGAAGATGTCAGGGAAATTTACATTAAAGCAGGTGACAGACTGCTTCAGCTGAAGGACATAGCAGAGATAGGCATCAGACAGGAACAGCCGCGCGGTTTGTATTACTCGAATGATAAACGGGCAATTTCGCTTGCAATCATCAAGGAATCAACAGCAAAGATGGCCGGTCTTGAAACTAAAATGAGTGAGATGATCAACATCTTCAGGAAGGATTACCCCCAGATGGAGTTTGAGATTTCGCAGGATCAGACACGGCTGCTCGACTACTCCCTCTCGAACCTCAGGCAAAGTCTTATTGCCGGTGGTATTCTTGCTTTCTTCATCATGTTCTTTTTCCTGAAAGATGCCAAGTCGCCATTGATTATCGGATTCAGCATCCCTACCACCCTTGTTATAAGCCTTCTCTTCTTTTACCTTGTTGGTTTATCAATCAATGTCGTTTCACTTGCCGGATTGATCCTCGGTATCGGTATGATGATCGATAATTCAATCGTGGTCATAGAGAATATAACACAATGGATCGACAAGGGTTTGTCGCTGACTGAGGCATGTGTGAAAGGGACCAATGAAGTGATTACTCCGCTTATCTCGTCTGTACTTGTCACCTGTGCCGTGTTTGTTCCACTGATTTTCCTCAGTGGGATCTCAGGGGCGCTCTTCTATGATCAGGCTATTGCCATAGTGATCGGACAGGGTGTATCCCTGCTTGTCGGGATCACTCTTCTACCTACCGTTTATTATCTTCTCTACAAGAACGGAAAAGAGGGAAGATTGACAAAATTGGTGAAAAGTATCAGTCTTAAAGGTCTGGAAAGCAGGTATGAAGGAGGAATGGACTTTTTCTTCAGGTACAGGACAGCCACTATGTTCACTTTCTTGGGTATCATATTGTTAATGGCATGGCAGTTTGTTACCATGGAGAAGGAAAAATTTCCGGTAATAAAGCAGGATGAAATGATCGTTTCTATAGACTGGAACGAGAATATCGATGCAGCAGAGAATCTGAAGAGAGTAAAAGAGTTCCTCGGGTCATTCGGGGGTATGGTCGTTCAGTCGAATTCTTTCATCGGTGAACAACAGTTTCTCTTTGACCGCGATTATGACCAGTCGTACACCCAGGCGAAGGTCTATATAAAGGCAACAGGTTATGATGTTACAAAGAATATTGAAAATAACCTGCGAAGTTTCATGTCAGCTAATTATCCCGGAGCTGTAGTTGCTGTTTCTCCCCAGCAGAATATCTTTGAAAAGCTCTTTTCGGCAACCGAAACACCACTGGTGGTTGAAGTAAGCCTTATGAAAGAGAAGGAAGTGCCTCCAGTTCCGCAGATGCTGATAATAACCGACAAACTTAAGAAGGGATGGCCGGATGCCGGGATCTCCCCCCCACCGCTGGAAGATAAGATACTGCTTAAGATCGATCCAGATAAACTGTTACTTTATGACGTCAACCCCAATACTTTGTACAGCACCCTTAAAACATCACTGAACCGGAACAATATAGGCGAATTAAGAGCATCATATGAGATACTTCCGATAGTCTTGTCAGGTAAGGAGAAGCAGATAAGCGATATCATATCCTCCGAGTTTGTCCCCAGTAAAACTAATGTGCTAATACCTGTTAGTGAGTTAGTTAATGTACAGCGGGTTCATGATTATAAAACAATTAAAGGAGGGTTGCACAGTGAGTATGTGCCTGTGGCGATGAATGTCAGGACAAACAAACCTGCTGAACTCACGAATGAAATAAGGGCAATGCTTACAGCCGACCATACAATTGATGTTAGTTTCAGCGGATCACTGCTGACAGGTCAGAAACTGTTCCGCGAGCTGGCTATCGTTCTGATTGTGGCACTACTGCTTCTTTACTTTATCCTGGCAGCACAGTTTGAATCACTTACCCAGCCAATCATAGTTTTGCTTGAGATACCGATTGATATTGCAGGAGCGTTGTTACTTATCAGGCTATGGGGAGGAACTATTAACCTGATGGCTATGATCGGGCTCATTGTGATGTCGGGAGTTATCATCAACGACTCAATCCTGAAAGTTGATACCATCAATAATCTTCGTAATGAAGGGATGAAGCTTAAAGAAGCAATTTATACCGCAGGTTCACGGCGTCTGAAACCTATCGTAATGGTTGCCATGGCATCGCTTGTATCCACCGGGCCGATACTATTCAGTTCGGGTATAGGCGCTGAACTGCAGAAGCCTATGGCACTGGCACTGATAGGAGGTATGTCGCTGGGAACGGTAGTGAGTTTGTTCTTTATTCCGTTGGCATACTGGTATATTTACAGGAAAAGCG
>CAVZVF010000021.1:0-118578 GCA_963778605.1 uncultured Bacteroidales bacterium | reverse complement strand
GAGCTTCACTTTCCCCTTCATGACATGGAACCGTTTGTCGGCAAACCCAGGCAAAATCATGAATTTTAACTCCTGTATATTCAAGTGTCTTCAGTTCATCAGATGATACAGGAAAACCAATATCCGTAGTGTTGAAGTCTGTTCCTTTCCAGGCAGTGTCGGCAGCCAGTTTGTCGAACCATTCCGCTTCCTGTCTGTTTTTAAGGTTTCCCGTTGCTCCCAACAATATAATTTGCAGGCAACGTTATACGTACATCAAACTTTCCAAATTCGGAGTAGAACTCACCCTGGTCAAGATATTGCATCGGGTGCCAACCAGACCTGTCGTAAACTGCCGGCTTGGGATACCACTGAGATATCTGGTATGATTCCCCTATATAACCTAACCGGGAAGTTACACCCTTAGGGATCTTTACATGAAAAGGTGTGGTTATTATCAAGGTATCACCAGGATATGCAGGATTATTGAGCAAAATCCTGCATATGTCCAGGGGTGTCAGGCATTAAATTCCACAGGACAATACGGCCTTCAACTTTAAAATCCAATGAATCAATATATCCCCTCAGTTCCGGATCATTAAACAGTTTTTCCTTTCCCCTGAAACTGAATAATTGCCTGGCTAACCCCGTTTTATTTTCTGAATAGGCATTAGGCCACAGATGGAAAAATAAAAACCGGAGTGTGTCAGGAGAGTTATTTATATATTCAACTGTTTCGTGAGCACTTAATTCATGTATTTTATCATTTAGAGTAACATGAATATCGTAATTTACCTCTTGCTGAAAATATTCCTGTGAGGAGGCGGGGCTTTCAGACCAGATTACATTTAAACAAACAGGAAATAATAGCCGTAGAAAATAAGTTCTGAAGTAGTTGAGGGATTTGAGGGAGTCGACCGGGATTTATGAACTTGAGTAGGTTGCAGAGATTCTGATTTTTCACATAATGACGGATTTCTGACATTTATCCCTCTGAGCAGCCTGAACTGAGCCGGGCTTAATCCTGTGACTTTTTTAAATTGATTTGAAAGGTGGGCCACGCTGCTGTACAACATTTTATATGCAATCTCATTAAGGCTTAATCCATCGTAGACAAGCAGTTCTTTAACTCTCTCGATTCTTTGTCTGATAATGTATTTTTCAATGGTTAACTTCTCAGATTCTGAAAATATTTTGCTGACATAATTGTAATCATAGTTTACCTTTTTACTTATGTAATCAGAAAAGTTAGGCCGGGACAAATCTTCCGAAAAGTATACCAGTTGTCTAATTGCATCTTTAATTTTTCCGATCAGAATATTTTTATTGTTTACCATCAGCTCCAGCCCCGATTTTTTAAGTGCTGAGTCAATTAACTGAATTTTCAAAATCGAAATATTATCTTTTAATTCCACTTCACCCAGTTCAACAGATTTATAATGAAGTCCGAGTTTATTGAGTTCTTCCTTAACAATTGTCTTGCAACGGTCACTTTCCATATTTCTGATACGAAGCATCATGAGCAAAACTCAAATTATTTAATTAAATATTCTTAACATTAACATTATAAACAAATCTTACCTAAAACTCAATTATCAGGCTCAGCATCTCTTTTGCAGTTTTCCCCAGTTTACTTCCCAGTTTCTCTATCATTTCAAATTCCTTACCTATTTTACAAACCAGGTCTTTCTCTGAAATGGCTGCATATTTATACCGTAGTTTCATCTTTCTTCTTTTTCCAAAATAAATTCATTATTAAGTCTGTTAAGAGTGATTACCCTGATAAAAAAAATCAGCTCTCGTAAATATAAATTATTGATAAATATACGTTATATAATTCTTATAATTAGTTATATAATTCATATATTGTCAAAAAAATAAATTAAGATTTAATCCGGATGAATATGAAAACCATTAAAAATAAATCCATGTCAGTGGAATTCAAACGGTAATACAACCAATGAAAAACAGGTGATTAGTTCGAATGAATAAGTCAGCTGATATCTTTTTTAACCTACCGCTAAGTTGTTCATTCAGACCGGATCGGAGGATTAGCCTGATTTTGTTTGCCTGTCATTATTTACCACCTGACGGATATGTCACTTCTTAATTCTTTTTTTCTTTCTGCCGTCAGAACCTTTTTTCTTCATTTCGGTTAACAGGCTGTCTCTGTGTTACCTCCTGTCTGTTTGTCGTCTCTGTTGCACTTGCTGATCTTGTCTCTGATATTCTCTTTCCTGGCGTGTTTTAGACTGTTGCTCTGTTCTCCTGTTATTTTGAGGAGTAGTTACACTTTTTCTCTGGCCAGGGATATTCCTTTCTCCGGCAGGTTTGACATTTTCAGGTCTTGTAATTCTTCGAGGAACCGGTCTCTGACGTTCATTATCAATCCCTTCTATCCGGGGTCTGTAAATCTGCAACTGGGATTTATTCAATATCTCTCCGGGCCGGTCATAGTCACGGATAGGCACACTATTGATTCTTCTTCCGGTAACCCTTTGTACATCATCGGCACGGGGCCCCGAAATATAAGTTGCGTTACGGCTGTTATCAATATAAGTATTGTTAATAACAGTTGAGTTATTGAAAATTGTTTCATTATCTCTCCTGTTTATATAACGGCGCTGTAATATCGGATCTGCCTAAATCCTTTTCCCTGACAAAACTCCACCGGTCAATATCCCTGTATCCTCCCGACCGGGCCAGATTAAATTTATTCCGGGACTCATTGGAGCCCAGCCGTAATAACCGTTTGCTCTCCTCCATGTTACCCAGGCAGGTCCCCATTCATTGCCCGGTATCCAGAACCAGCCAAAGGAATTATCAAAATCCCACCTGCCATAATGAAACGGCGCCCAACCCCAGGGATAATCTGATAGCCATGTCCATCCATATTCAGTCATTATCCAATGTCCTGCTGTAGAATACGGGAAAAAATTCGGCCGGCATTAGGAATCCATACATAACCATAATCATGAGTAATCAGACCATTGCCCATAGGGACTTAACTGATCATAAAAAATCTGATAGCTCACATATCCCTGCTGATGTTTCCATATCCCTGCTGATTTTTCATATCCCTGATACCTGTTGATAACGGTCTTTCCACTGAACAGGAATAAGTCAGTATAACAAATATTACACAATATTAATTTACATATTATCTTCATCGGATAAAGATTATATTTATTTTTCTTAAAAAATTAGTAAATTGTATGTCTCTACCGGGATGTACCCATTAGGAAAGAAGACAATTCTTCTCACTTTTCAGAATGGATAGTTAAAAGAAGAGCAGTTTCTTTAGTCGAATCAATGACGTAATTTATTTTTTCACGAAGTGTAAATTCTTCACCTTTTTTGAGACTGAAACGTCTCTCTTCCCGACATGTAACACTAATTTCCCTTCCAATATCTGGAAAGTGATTGAATCATTTAACTGAAATGAAGATATTTCTGTTCCTTCATGCAGCATTATGAGCACAATTCTCTTTACCGGACTTTCCAGCATTATCAACGAATTAATCTCTCCTCTTTCCCAGGACTGATCCTCTTTTAAATTATATATCAATTCCGGAAAATCGAATGGATTAAAAGATGACTTACCTGATAAAACAGACTCATAAGAGGAAGATATTGAATTATATGTCTGCTTTTTATATACATCTTCTTATTTTTTTAATGCAGGTCACCGACAGCTTCAACTGCCGGTGTACCTGCATTTTTAACATTTACCGGGCAATAATTATAAATACTTCCGGTTATTAATCTAAGACTTATCATGATCAGGCCAAAAGGATTACAAGTATAATTATGAGGAAAAGAGTACCTCCGCCGATATAAATATTTCCTCCACTCCGGCGAACATTCTCCTTAATCCCTTTCAGTTCTTTTTTCAGTTCACGTTTTTCTTTTACAGTCATGTTTGTTTTGTCCATGTCGCGGATTTCTTCAACACGTTTTGTCAGACGACTCATTCTTCTTCTGATAATTTGTTTTCAGTCTTCACAGGAACAGCAGGACTATCGGTGGAAGATTTATGATCGGCCCTGGCTGCCCATACTGTTGATGCACTTAAAGAGAAGATTATTAAGAGCACAAAAAAAATTGTTTTTTTCATTTTCTAATATTTTAATTCTTATTTAATAATAAAATAAAGGTAACTGGTAAGCCATTTTAACTTATTACACAATTACTTTTATAATTTATACAATTCACACATTTATTATTTGAAACTAAAGGATTTAAACCACGTTCAGGTGGAGATTAAAAACAATTAATAATACCCACCTGACAGAGGAAACAAAATATCAATTGAATCAATAAGATCTGCTATCAGGTTTAAATATCAATTATATATATGCCTTGAAATGAATTATCTATAGTCAAATTAAAGCTTCGAAATTAGCTGGTAAAGTTCATGTTTGGTTTTACCAACTTTGTTTTGGAGCCTTGTAATCATCTCTTCCAATTTACCCTGTTCAAAATAGAGATCCTGATCGGTGAGTGTGGAGAATTTCTCTTTAAGCTTTCTTGCCTTATCATTCCAGCTGATTGTTACTTTTGTTCTTACAATTTGTGTTGACATATCCTGAAGAATTAATTGTAATCAATTGATTTATTTACAAAGTTTATAATGATTACAGAAACAATTATTGTAAAACTTTGGAAAAAAGTTATATCATTCACACATTGTGATCTGTTGCTTGCCCGCGATAGTTGTTGATTATTCACATGTAAGTCATCCCCGGCTTCTTCAAATCAAACAGGATTTAAACCGGTCATCTTTTATTTGCCTCAATACACCACATTAATTCTCTAATGAAACCTGCGGCTTTTTTATCGTAAGCAGGTTGTCTGTTGGATTTCCATCCTCATCAAATGCTTCACTGATCAGGGGAACAGGAAACATAGCCGGAACAGTCCATGCCCTGATTTTCCATAATGTAAACTGTAACGAGGTTATCACCTGAGTACCACCAAAATTCCCGTCTGAAACAGTTGAAATTGCAACCGGTTTACGATACCATTCATCATAAAGCAAGTCTATTATATTTTTTATACTTGCAGGATAACCGCCATTATATTCAGGTGTGACTATTATGACACCGTCAGAAGCTTTAATTTTTTTTGCAAAGTCCAGCATTTCTGCTGTTGGTGATTTTTGAAACCGTAATCGTTCACTAAATAAAGGGAAATTATACTGATTCAAATCAAGCATTTCAACAGTTGATAGTTTATTTTCTAGATATTTTTTAAAATACAATGCTATCCGGTGGCTTTTCCTTCCGGATCGTACGCTTGAAGATACTATTGAAATATGTATCATACTCTGATTATTGCCTGTTCAGGTAATAAAACTTCATTTCTGAATAAATGTTCATCCATATGAATATTTTCAGAGATTCCGGAAAGCTAATAGATATACTGTTATGTATAAATTGATCTTTGTACAGGAAGGATGTTATTTTAGAAAGTCTGATAACTGGATTATTAAATTACCTCATATTATCGATCCTCTTCATCGAGATGAAAATTTCAGATCAGAACCATAATTTTTTTATGTTAAACGCGTTATAATTTACAAGTTATTCTTTTATTAATGCCTGTCATTTAATCTCCATATTAAGCCAATTTATAGACTATTATTATCTAAGAGGTTTGGCATATAAATGAATTTCCACCTTTCCTAGTTGTTAAATATCTTCATAATTTTTCAAATTTTTAGTGTAACAAAAACATCTTTTCATCGTTTAAATACGTGTGTTGGTCATAATATATTCAATATTCGTCAAATTAAAAGAAAATATGATGTCAAAAATAATAGTCTGTAATGTGATTGGAGCGAGACAAGTACTATTAATTACATTTCTTGTAATAAGCTCATCACTTTGGGGTAAAACTTATTACGTTTCACCAACAGGCAAGGATAGTAATACGGGGACTATATCACAACCCTGGGGCACCTGGCAGAAAGCATTTAACACAGCCATGGCTGGAGATACTGTATATTTCAGGGGAGGAGTTTGGTATCCAAACTCAATTGCATACGGAAATAATATCACAATGATTAATCCTGATGATAATATAGGACATTCCGGCGAACCGGGCAATCCAATTAGTTATCTCAATTATCCCGGGGAAACGCCAATACTTGACTGTAGGAATATTGTTGCACCAGGAACAGCTCCCGCTAATAGATATATATCAGGATTAATGATGTATGATGTTCATTGGATTAACTGGAGAGGGCTTACAATAAGAAATGTATATCAGAGAGAAGCAAATGTGGAGCCTAAAGGTATAGTTGGTTATCCTGTTTCAAACATGAACTTTGAGAGAATGACGGTACATAATATAGGCGGGTGTGGCTGGTATATGCAAAGTGCGGTGAATGTTACGGGCGCAGGAACTGAACCTAACGGGTATGGTTGGGGCGATGGCTATATACCTTACGATACGGTACGATATTTAAATTGTGACACTTATCAATGTTGTGATACGTTGCCCGTAAATGAAGGACAAACGCCCGGTAATCTGGCAGATGGGTTTAAGTATATAGGTAGCTTTAATTATGGTGACAAAATTTCTACCAATTTTTTATATTTAAGTTATGAGGGTTGCAGGTCATGGCATTGTGCTGATGATGGTTTTGATCTGCCTACCGGAAATGCTTATGTTGTCTTTAATAATAATTGGTCATTTAATCATATTTATGACGGTTATGGTTCAGATTATGAAGGGAATGGAATGAAACTTGCTGCTGGTGATGATTCAATTCCACAACTTACTATCAATAAAATAATTACTAACAATATCTATTTTAATTGTGATGTGGGACTTTATCTTATGGATGGTGGACTTTTCCAGTCTATGTATTATGTTAATAACAATTTGATTTATCATAATGATATAGGAATACAAATGCGTGAAAACATATTTAATGACCCGGAAATAAAGGATAAATTAAAGATGGATTTTCATAATAATATAATTTATGGCACAACAATGCAGGACGCAGCAGGAAGATTGTATAATTTATCGGTGACAAACTATTATACTGAAAGTAATAATACATGGGACTATGCAGATTCTAAGGAAATAGGAAGCCTATCCTGGTGGAAGCCTGCTACTGATGTAACGGTATCCGATGCAGATTTTGTAATGAATCCACTTGACGACGCAGCTATACTTGCTCAATTAACAGCACCAAGAAAATCTGATGGAAACTTGCCTGATATTACATTTGGCCGATTAGCCGCTGGAAGTGATTTGATTGATGCAGGAGTTGACGTTGGACTTCCATTTTCAGGATCTGCCCCGGATATAGGAGCATTTGAAACGATATCAAATCAAATTGTCACCAGTTACATCGATAACGGTTACCGGTACCGGCAGGACTGACAACTATTTCCAGTGATAATGGAACCTTACAGTTAAGTGCAGCATTACTGCCAACGAATGCCACAAATAAAATAATTACTATGGTCAATAGCCAATGGCACCGGGCAGGCGACTATTAATTCTACAGGTCTGGTAACTGCTATCCAGATGACGGTACTGTTACGGCACGAGCTACGGCAAGTGATGGCAAAAGCATATTCGGAGCACTTCTTATAATTATTGCATAACCAGAAACAGATGATTACAAGTATTACCGGCACCGATGTTCCGGGGGATTAACATCTATAACATACTGATAATGGCTACAACCCAGTTAACAGCAACGGTATCACCCATCAAATGCAACCGTCAACACAGTGACATGGTCGATAGCCAATGGAACGGGACAGGCAACAATAAGCACAACAGGACTTGTGACGGCACTGACTAATGGAACGGTGACAGCCAGAGCAACAGCTAATGACGGGACAAATATCTTCGGTGAACTCGTTATCACGATAACCAACCAGGTTATTCCTGTCAGTATATCCATTGCCGCATCAGCAACAGTGGTTATTGCAGGTACTCCGGTTACCTTCACCGCCACGCCAACCAATGGAGGAACTGCACCTGTTTACCAGTGGAAGGTGGACAATACTAATAAAGGCACCAACAGTTCAACATTCTCCTATACACCGATGGCCAGCGGAGTAGTTACCTGTGTACTGACCTCCAGTCTTCTTAATGCAACAGGAAATCCTGCGACATCAAACCCTATAGCTATAACAGTGACTAACTCACAGATTGAAAATAATACTATCAGTTATACAGGTAGTAACCAGGGAACAGTCTGTGCCACAGCAGCTGAAGGTAGTAATGCTGTTTTAGCTGCTCCTGCCGGAGCAGTGTTTACCAGTGTAAACTTTGCCAGTTATGGTAATCCAACTGGTACTTGTCCTGATTTCGCTCTTGGGAGTTGTAATGCGCTGACAAGTCTGTCGGTTGCACAGGGATACCTTCTCGGCAAAAACTCGGCAACTATTCCTGCATCAAACTCAATTTTTGGAGATCCCTGTATTGGTACTGCCAAACACCTTTACATTTCAGCTACCTATGCATCAACCCTGTCCGGAACGATCACCGGAAGTACTCCTACCGGCGGCACCGGGATTTATACCTATTTGTGGGAAAGCAGTACAACGAGCGCCAGTAGCGGATTTTCACCTGCAACCGGAACAAATAATACAAAGGATTATACCCCTGGATCGCTCACCCAGACAACCTGGTTCAGAAGAACCGTAACATCAGGAGGAGTAAGTAATTCTTCGAACGTTATCCAGGTAAATGTAAATTCAGATCTACCGGTCAGCGTAACCATTGCTGCATCAGCAACTGAGGTTACTGCAGGTGATATGGTTACCTTTACTGCCACTCCGACCAATGGCGGGTCTGCACCTGTTTACCAGTGGAAGGTGGACAATAATAATGCAGGTACAAACAGTTCAACATTCTCCTATGCACCGATGGCCAGCGGAGTAGTTACCTGTGTACTGACCTCCAGTCTTCTTAATGCAACAGGAAATCCTGCGACATCAAACCCGGTTACCATAATGGTGAACAATCCGATTGTAAACAATACTATCGATTATAATAGTGTTCAGGGAACAATATGTGCCACAGCATCTGAAGGGAAAAATGCTGTTTTAGCTGCTCCTGCCGGAACAGTATTTACCAGTGTAGACTTTGCCAGCTATGGTAATCCAACCGGTACTTGTCCGGATTTCACTCATGGGGAGTTGTAATGCAATAACAAGCCAGTCGGTTGCAGAGGGATACCTTATCGGTAAAAATTCGGCAACTATTCCTGCATCAAACTCAATTTTTGGAGATCCATGTATTGGTACAGCCAAACACCTTTACATTTCAGCTACCTATGCAGCAACCCTGCCCGGAACGATCACCGGAAGTACTCCTACCGGCGGTAACGGGATTTATGTCTATTTGTGGGAAAACAGTACGACGAGCGCCAGTAGCGGATTTTCAACTGCACCCGGAACCAATAATACAAAGGATTATACCCCTGGATCGCTCACCCAGACAACCTGGTTCAGAAGAACGGTAACATCAGGAGGAGTAAGTAATTCTTCGAATGTTATCCAGGTAAATGTAAATTCAGATCTACCGGTCAGTGTAACCATTGCTGCATCAGCAACTGAGGTTACTGCAGGTGATATGGTTACCTTTACTGCCACTCCGACCAATGGCGGGTCTGCACCTGTTTACCAGTGGAAGGTGGACAATAATAATGCAGGCACAAACAGTTCAACATTCTCCTATGCACCGATGGCCAGCGGAGTAGTTACCTGTGTACTGACCTCCAGTCTTCTTAATGCAACAGGAAATCCTGCGACATCAAACCCGGTTACCATAATGGTGAACAATCCGATTGTAAACAATACTATCGATTATAATAGTGTTCAGGGAACAATATGTGCCACAGCATCTGAAGGGAGTAATGCTGTTTTAGCTGCTCCTGCCGGAACAGTATTTACCAGGGTAGACTTTGCCAGCTATGGTAATCCAACCGGTACTTGTCCGGATTTCACCACGGGGAGTTGTAATGCAATAACAAGCCTGTCGGTTGCGGAAGGATACCTTTTATGTAATAATTCGGCAACTATTCCTGCATCAAACTCAATTTTTGGAGATCCCTGTATTGGTACTGCCAAACACCTTTACATTTCAGCTACCTATGCTTCAACCCTGCCCGGAACGATCACCGGAAGTATTCCTGCCGGCGGTAACGGGATTTACGCCTATTCGTGGGAAAGCAGTATGACGAGCGCCAGCAGCGGATTTTCAACTGTACCCGGAACCAATGATACTAAGGATTATACCCCCGGATCGTTCACCCAGACAACCTGGTTCAGAAGAACGGTAACATCAGGGAATTCTAGTAATACTTCAATGCCAATTGAGGTAACTCCTACTATTTGTAGTATGGAGCCAATGCAAATAAAATCAGCGGATAATACCTCGACTGATGCCGGGATAAAAACCGATGCGGCTGGCAATATTCCTTATAACAGCGATATGATCACTGTATTGGACACTATTTCCGATCCATCTTTATTCAAAGGAAATGGTGAGACCACAGGTCTCCTTGATGAATCAATGATTAATATTTATCCCGTTCCCAGTAAAGGACTTTTTAGTGTTGTAATAGATTCAGAGGGAGAGAGCAAAATAGATATAATTGTATATAATTTATCCGGAGCAATAATACTTAAGAAGCAGAATGTAATATTACAAGGCAGAACAGAAATTAAATTCGACCTTGAATCCTCATTTGCGGGTATATACTATTTAAAATTTATGAATGCTAAAGTACAGGTTATCAAAAAAATAGTTCTAAGCAGGTAGGTATATTGCCTTCTGGTTGTTCAATTTTTGTAAATTTCCCGGGTTAGGAATGTGGTTGAACATTAAATGATGTGGTTGTATCCGGCTTGTTCATATTGAACCTCTTGAAACTGACAATAATCCTGTGTTTATTGTCTGCTCAAATCCTGCTAAAGTGATATCCGTTTTTTAGCCGGCACTGACAACTCTTGAACGTGAAACGAAAAACCTTTATATACCCATAATAGTCTCGGACTGGCGCCATTCTTAAATATTCTGTAGTTTTTCTCTTTCGATCAAAATTACGGAAAAGAGCTTCTACTCTTTGTTCTGTCTCGCCCATTACCTCACCTACCTCTTGTGGTGAGTATCCGTTCTCAAAACCAAACCAGTATTTGTCCATCAGGTCAAACGGAAGCTGGTAGAAAAACTCCTCCTGGGTCTGTTCAGCAGAATATGTATCTGTTGTGGGAGTTCTGCCGATTATAGCTTTTGGAATGCCAAGATATTCTGCCAGCTGGTAAACCTGTGTTTTATAAAGGTTTCCAATCGGCATAACGTCACCGGCTCCATCACCATATTTAACGAAAAATCCCTGTTCCTGCTCATGTTTATTAGGAGTGCCGACAACTGCATAATAGAGTGCCTCGGCATGATAATAGAGCATGGACATCCTTGCACGCTGTTTAAAATTCGATGCGGCAACAATCTGTAAGATAATCTTTTAGAGGAAGCATCTTCTCTTTTTGGGTTTTGTCAGAATCCACAATTGTAAGCGTAAAAACAGGAGGCAGGTTTGAGAATAATCCGCTTTGTTTTATTCCGATCTTCATCTTATGAGTTTTCGGATCATACTCCGGAAAAACACGTTTTACTGCCTCATCACGTCGTTCATAGCATCTGAATCCTGAAAGGGCAGGGGTAATATCTTCCTTTATTGCCTTTACTCCGAATTTTGAGGCAAGTGCCATTGCAAGGTTTTCACTATCAGGACTGGAATCCTTTTCAGGCAACATGATTCCAAGTACCTTTTCAGGGCCAAAAGCTTTTGCAGCGAGAGCCAGACATACAGATGAGTCTATGCCTCCGCTTATGCCTATTACTGCTCCTTTACGTTTAAAAGTCTGCAGAACATCATTCCTGAGTTTTTCAACTATCTGGTTGACAACGGTTTCAACATTATCAAGCAAAATGATGTCTTTTGAGAAGGGTTTCTTTGCAGTCATATTGTTAAGTATATTTAGTTTAGTATTTTTCATTCATTTTCTTCACTTCCATCATTTTCACTTCCATCCTTTTCACCCCCAAACCCCCTTAAGGGGCTTAATAGCTTTCTGTGAGGGGAGGGGGGTGAACTTCTGTTTGCAGCTTATTCTCAAATTTATAAAATATTTTTTTATTCTTATTCTTTAAGCCCCCTTTAGGGGGTTTGGGGTAAACCTGTTCTTTAAGCCCCCTTTAGGGGGTTTGGGGGCGGATTAAGTTCAGAGGGATTGTAGGATTACTTGTCTTCAATAATTTTCAGGTTCTGTAATTCTCCTCTTTGATATTCTTCATTATGGTTTTCAATAAACTGATAATGAAGCAGGTGTGTTGATATTACAGCTGTCAGTACCATATTATCCATCTCCGAGGAAATCCCGGTTTTCTCTATCTTATTCAGAGCATGGCTGAACAGGTTTTCGTGACTAAAAATACCTGCTCGTTTAGTATAGGTATCAGACAGCATATGGCTCACATATTCAGGGGCATTTTTGCTTAGAAAAACACTGCTGATAGGAGCACGGTAAGGTTGTTTTGGTCGTTTTATTATACTTTCGGGTATCTTGCCTTTCATAAGCCTTTTCAGCAGGTATTTCTCATTGAGCCCTTTTAGTTTAAAGTCTGACGGTAACCTGTTACAAAACTCAATTACCCTGTAATCAAGGAAAGGATATCTTCCCTCAACAGAGTTTGCCATGCCATCCTGTCACCCTGCGAAGAAAGGAGGTAACCCGACATGAAAATTGTTGTTTCAAGCCACTGGGCTTTTGCCAGGTCATCCCAGTTGTCAAATCCATCAGGTAGTTTTTCTGAGAGTTCATTTAGGGGCGAGTAATCAGTAAGATATTCTTTTAAATCGTCCGATAAATGCTTCTTAATATGGTTTGAGTTGTTCCACCTTAATAAATGAGAATAGAAAGGATTTTCAATATCGTCAAGTTTATATCCGAAAAACATTTTTAATATACCCGGATTCGCGTTACGCAGATGAGGAATATCAGAATAGATCTTTTTCAGCAGAAGTGGTCTGATGGCTGATCCGGGCTGTGAAGCCCAGAATCTCCTTATCCTGGCTTCCCTGAAAATATCGTAACCGGCAAGCATCTCATCTGATCCTTCCCCTGTAATTACCACCTTGATATTATTATCCCTTACAAGCTTTGAAAGGATAAGCATAGGTGTTGGGGCCGTTCTCATAAGAGGTGTTTCCGAATGCCATACGACCTTGGGGAAATACCCTGCAATGGCCTCTGAAGTACAATTTATTGATTTATGATTTGTATGTAAGTATTTTACGGCTTCTTTTTGATAACTTGTTTCATCAAAGTCTTTCTCAGCAAACCCTATTGAAAAAGTATTGAGTATTCCAGGCTCAATTTTTTTTATATAAGCTACAGTGGCGCTCGAGTCTAAGCCTCCGCTCAGGTATGCTGCCACCTCTACATCGGCTCTCAGCCTAAGCCTGACAGCACTGGAGAAGAGCTCATCGAACTGTTCTTTAGCCTCATTTAATGATATATTTGCAAACCCGTTATTTATCATCAATTGCCAGTATCTCTCTGTTTTCAAGCCTTTACGGTTAAATACAAGGCAATGGCCTGGTGATAATTCCAGAATATTCCTGAAAGGAGTGTTCGGTGTAATTGCCGTCCAGAAAGTGAATATCTGGGCAATACTTTCAGACATTAATTCACGTGAAACAGACTCTTGTTGAAATAAAGATTTTATTTCTGATGCAAAAGAAAAGACGCCATTTGTTATATTATAGAAAAGTGGGCGTATCCCTACTCTGTCGCGTGCTAAAAATAACTCTTCCTCCTTATTATCCCAGATTGCAAAAGCAAATTGCCCGTTAAGCTTGTTAAGGCAGTTCTTACCATACATGGCATATAACTGGACCAACACCTCTGTATCAGAATGAGTTTTAAGAGTCTTGCCATTTCTCTCAAGTTCATACCGAAGTTCTTTATAATTAAATATTTCTCCATTGAATACGATCCAGAATCTCCCTGACAGATCTGATAAGGGTTGTTGTCCGCTTTCAATATCAATAATGCTGAGTCTGACGTTTCCAATCGTGGCAATAGGAGAATTATATATACCACTCTCATCCGGACCACGGTAACTTATTGAGCGTAGCATCGATCTTACAGAAGAAATATAGTTTCTGTTGCTGCGGAAATCGATAATGCCTGCAATTCCGCACATTTTAATTCATTGATTTCCTGAGGACAAAATCTGATATAGCATTAATGGATTCAAAGTTTTCTTCCAAAAGATCTGAATCTGTTGTTTTTATAATAAACGCTTCCTCAAGGAAGGTGATCAATACTATAAGTCCCATTGAATCCAGATAGCCTTCTTTAAATATCAGGGAGCTATCGTTGATTTTACTGGTATCAACATACACTGATTGTTTAATATACGACCTGACTTTTTCCTTGATAACTGTAGCTTCACTTTCCATAAAATTTGCTTATTGTATTGTTTGTATAATAATTGTTATTTCTGCTTTATAAGTTTTCTTGACATTAAGGTCATAGACCATCGGTTGAATTATACATCACTATCGACTTGAAAAAAAGTTTTTATAGGATTCAGTAAAACTATAAAATCAAATTGATATTACCAACTATCTAATTTAGTATATTGATTACTATTTTACTCAATTAGAAGCATTATGAGTTTCCCTGGTATAACGTAATTAATGATTTGGATTCAAAAAGAACTAATTTTATCATTATAAGCTTACTACTGGTCAAAATTATATGATAATCAATGATTTTTTACAACTTAATAATCATAATGCCTGCTTTTCAAACCTTAATTCCAGGAAAATTTTAACATAGTCTGAGTTGAATGTTTTAGCTTTTGGTTCCAGTACCGTATATTAAAACTAACAGAGCATAATGGAGAGATTGTTATTGAAAACTTTAGTTATCATTTAAGTGTTTTATTTGTTTGGAATACTGAGAGTTGAAGATATGTTAACAGGGTAGGAGCCGGGTAAATTTATAATAACTTATTTTAATAGTGCAGGATCGATGGATCTGATATTATTCTTAAATGCAACAACAAATGTTTGCGGGTGGCCCGATTGTCTTACTTTTTTCTGGAATTCCATGGCAGCCGCAAGTGTCTTGAATTCACCCACAGTTGACCGGTATGCTCCTTTATATAAATATTCCCATGTTCTGTAATTCTTCCCCCGATGGTTAAATTATAACTGCCTTTCCTGGTAGTATTGCTTGCGTATTGTACCCTGTAAACCACAACATCCTTCCAGGGCTTAATCGAAGTCACCTTCTTTGTTGCTGAAATACTGTCCGCTTTAAGCCTTGCTATCCTTTCTGATTCAAGTTTATCTGCAGCAACCCTTGCAACCTCAAGACTGTCCGCCCTGGCTTTTGCAATCCTTATTCTTTCCTGCTCAGCTCTGGCAGAGGTGATGCTGTCTGTTCGGATTTTTTCAATCCGGAGTCTTTCTGCTTCAAACTCAGCTGCTTTTCGACCGCCCGGTTTGACCTTTGAGATTTCTCACTTTTTACCCTGGGGTCTCCTGATTTAGAGGATTCTTTAATGCTTTTTTCCTTGCCCTTACCAGCCAATAGCTTTTCTGGTTCAGATATTTTGGGTCTCCAAACAGATAACCAACCGAAATTCCTAAAACACGATTGCCGATTTTAGATCCGGAGGCACTTCCCGGTGAGATGTTTGCCAGTCCCAGAGTGTAAGATAAACCTAACTGGAAAGGATTCAATTTTATTCCTGCTCCAAAAGTTAAACCATAATCAAGTCTTTTATAATCGTCATTTCCACGGTCTGACCCCCAATTTATTTTTCCGCGTTCTGCTTCGTTAAGGTCACCAAAATTTACTTCTGTCTTATTAATTCCAGTTAAGCCAATGCCAAAGTAAGGTCCAAAAGATCCTTAGAAATTATAACCACCTACAGAAAACGGAACCTTGGCAGTTAAAGGAATATACAGAAATAAAAGATTACTTTTTTCCTTTGTCTAAGAGTCGTGGCCCCGAAAGGTTCTTCCGTTATGATTTTTGATCCTGTATCAGTGAGAAGCAAGTCAGCTTCCAATGTAAACAGTTTGTATACCGGAAATTCTAATGATGCTCCAAGATGAAAACCGGGATTCATTTTGTATTCTCCTTTATTGGTAATATAGGGAAGAAAAACCTCGCTTTTCTTTATCAGCATATTGGATAAATTAAAACCTGCTTTTACACCAAATGTCTGAGCAAAGGATCCGGAGGTCATAGCAAGGAATAAGGTAATAAATGCTTAGTTTAATTAAACTATTCATAGTATTTTCATTATTAAACTCCCCATGAAAATCAAAGTTTTAAGATACACTTATTTTTTAAATGGTTTCATTCCTACACTTTATTATTTATCTATTGTTACTTTTGCACTTTAGTAATTGGCCGGTCAGCCTGCCAGGAGTTCTGATTCCCTACAAATTTTTTAAAGTCGCCAAATTTTTCAAACCAGATTACCCATAACACAAACACAAAGGAATAAATGATGTAATTATACATGTCATGTATCTCAATTGCCAGAAAATAACCTCCATGCTTTTGGATGTGGATAAATATCATTACAAATCGCATAACGTTTACAAAGTTCAGAAACAAAAGACCGGAAATAATATATATCCAGCGGGACATGTTTTTTATTTCCTGTTAAAAAAACGACTATGGCAAACAAAAACATGGTTTGAAATCCCAGACAATCTCTTGACATATAAATAGATCCATTTTCTCCTATCAGGAGGTTTGGCTCAACAAATGCCTCGTAGCCTGACAACGCAAGGATTTTCTGTGATGAAGTAAACAAAAAATTAATCCATATATGGAAATCAAAAAATTCAAAGACAAAATATTTTATTATTATACATATATAAATAAAGATTAATAAGAGAAAAATCATTTTCAAGAAATCTGGTATTAATGTTTAGTTTTGATAAACTACTTAACCAGGCTGACTTATGACTCCTGAACCATAAGAAGAAGATTGTTATCAAAGTTAAATAACCCAAAGTGAGAGGAATTGTAGGAATTGAAAAATTATGACTTTCCATTCCCGTCCAAATCGCGCCTATAGCCAGATAGATTGAATTAGCCAGTAAATGAATAACTATTAAGTAGTATTGTGAACAAAATCCTGCTTTTTAAGGATGTTTTGGTTAACCAGACTAGTGATAAAAGTAGTAGCATCCAGTATTTAAGACGTAATTCGGGAAAGAAACGATTTATCAGAATATTGTTCTGAAGGACGATATGGTTCTTAATAGTAACCGAAGATCCCGTTAGTCCCAATATTTGATTGGCAAATTTTTCACATACTGAGTAATAAGAATCTACAACAGAAGACAAGAAAGGAATGAACAGGATCTGTTTTGAAAAAAAACAGTCGGAGAAGAGTATAAGTAAAAATTAAAATAAAAAATAAGATTACTGGAATTTTTAGTTTTTTGTCTGAAAGAAAATCCAAAATTTTCATTTAAAAAAGACATAAAATGGGTTGGTCAGAATGTAACGGAAATAAAGTGGTTGTATTAAAAGTCGTATATATTCTTCTTTCATAGCCTATAGAAATGTAACCAATCATTTAATGTGTAACGGATGATTGAGATTATCAATACATTAAATTTATCCTACTGCTGTGAGCAGGAGTTCCCCTACGTTAAAAAAGGGGGAAGTGATGCCATCTAAATATAGCCTCTTCGGTAAATTTCATGAATCTTTTTTCTTCTTTCTGGCCACAAAATAGGCAACCCCAGCAGCACCCAATATTGTTAACAAACCTCCATCAAGAGGAGCTGATACGGGATGCGGACGTTTATGATGGTTCCATGATTGTGCTGTAAGATCTAAGGAGAATAAGGTAGTTAGAAGAATAAGCAGCATAAAAATTTTAAACTTTTTCATATCACGGTTTTTTTCGTTAGAAATAATAATAAAGTAAATATAAATTAAATAATTTTTATCTGTCAATTCGTTTATCAACAAATCTGAAGCCTTGGTCAAATAAGAAGCATGAAAAGAAAAGTGAATGTTTATAAATTTACATTGAAATACCAGATCGAATATTTTTAAATGAATGACACTACTAATTTACCATGGTTAAATAAAAAACACCTCCAATTATAAGCACTCCTTATCAAAAGAACCATAAGAGAGCTTTTGCATGATCAAAATCTTAGTTGCTAAAGTTGACAATCAGATAGATGAATTTTCTGTTTGCAATAATTAGTTATACTTTCTATATTTGGCATGTATCCTATTCTCAAAAAGCTAAACTAAACTAACAAAATAACCTATGAAAAATATAATTAAAACAAGTCTGTTACTGATCATTTTTATGTCTGTTTTTGTAAATGATTCCTGTAAAAAAGATGCGCCTTCCACTCAAACTGACCCTCAAACAGGAAGTCAGATAATAGCTGATCACACGGTCGTTGATAAGTATGATAAAATACCTCAGCAATACATAGATGCAGTAAAGAAGATGCTTGTTGATATTGCCGGAGAGTCACATTCCTCAGGTTATCGTATTGGAATGGATTTATTAGAACTTTACGATTCTAAATTTCAGGTACAAACTTTTGATGGTGCTCCTCCTGCATATTCAGCTCAGTATCTGCGTTTAGGCAGACATGGCACGGTAGGAGAAGCCCAGTTCTATACCACGCAGAATGCTATTAACACATATAAGTCTAATATAACAAGTCAGAATAATACAGGTAATCCATATTCGGTTATTGGCTTTGGCTGGTGCTGGGATATGACTTGGGTAAACGCTCCCGGCGGAACTAAGGACCCTGTCCATAACGTACATTGGGCCGGTGCTTCAGAGGGAGGTTCCAATGGTAATCTCAGATGGGGGCTTGATAGCGGAGATGGAACTCTCACTGGAAACTCTGTAAGTATGGATACATATCTTAACGCAGTTGAACAGTATATTCAGCACTGTACTACTAATGGTTATTCTTCTAAAGTAATATTTACAACTGGTCCTGTAGATAACCAGGAACAAAATCTTGCTGGTACTGAAAACGGGTTTCAACGTGAGATCAAGCATGATTATATTCGTAATTTTGTAGCAGCTGATAATTCCCGTATTTTATTCGATTACGCAGATATTCTTTGCTGGAACAACAGTGGGGTAAAAAATGTAACCAACTGGAATGACGGAGGCAGCATTCGTCCACATGCAAATATTCACCCCGACAATATGATGGACTACGATGCTTCGTGGAATCTTATACCATTCACGGAGGACGGAGATCACATTGGCGAGGTTGGTGCTCTTCGACTGGCAAAAGCTATGTGGTGGATGCTTGCAAGAATTTCAGGATGGGATGGAAATTAATAACCCACTTGCAATACAGAAACTTCAATTTGCATAAACCAGATTATTCTTGTCCCGTGAAGTGATAGTCAATAGAAAACTCGAAATTCTGTTTAACCTGATTATATTGTTGAAAAAATCAAGATGGGGAGAGGAGTTACTTACAACACCTGTTTTAAACGGGTAAACCTTCCCCGGAAGCTGATAATTGGCACCCTTAAAATCGTTATCTACATTCTAAACAGCCTTTTACATGGTTTAAACCGGAACAACGACCGGCGATGTTTTTATACGGACAGGACTTAATTTCGTTAAACACCTGGTGATTGTACTTGATACCATATCAAGGTCATTTAACGGACATATTTGATCCCGAAGGAAGACACAGACCCTGATTAAACAATTTTTCGGAATTTCCATTTAAATATGACGGACAGGTTGAAAAAACAGGCTGCATATGCATAGGCTTCCATACAGGTCTGGATTCAATATTCATTATGTCCATAGCGGATTGAAGAGACTCACGTGATTTGCCGGTTTTTGCCGCATCAACCAGAACAGTGGTCAGCCAGCGATTTGAAAAGTATGATTCATCGGGTTCCTTCAGAAATGTTATGCCCTCATATTTTTCCAGAATATCTTTGTAAAAGAAATAATTATTTCTTCTTGCTCTGACACGATCATCAATAACCTCCAGCTGTCCGCGTCCGATACCGGCAAGTATATTACTCATGCGATAATTAAAACCAATCTGGCTGTGCTGATAATGAGGAGCCATATCCCGGGCCTGGGTAGCCAGAAACCTTGCTTTTTTAATAAGTTCTTCATCATCTGAAAGAAGCGCTCCACCGCCAGAGGTGGTAATGATTTTATTTCCATTGAAGGATAGAACCGCCAGTTTCCCAAAGGACCCTACAGGTTTGCCCTTATAACGGCTTCCCAAAGCTTCTGCTGCATCCGCAATTACAGGAATTTCATACCTGTCAGCTATCTTTATGATTTCATCCATGTTGGCCGGCATACCATAAAGATGTACCGGGATAATAGCTTTTGGCTTTTTACCGTTGAAAATGCGATCTTTTATAGCTATATGAAGAAGTTCAGGGTCCATATTCCATGTTCCATGTTCGCTGTCAACTAATATAGGTAAAGCACCCTGGTACACAATTGGATTTACTGTTGCGGCGAAAGTAAAGGTTGATGCGATTACTTCGTCACCACACTCTACCCCAAGGAGTATAAGTGCCATATGAATAGCGGCTGTTCCGGAGCTGAGCACTGCAGCATGTTTTACGCCGCAATAACTTGCAAGGGATTCTTCAAAAGCGTCAATATTAGGACCCAGTGGAGCTATCCAGTTCTGCTCAAAGGCTTCCTTTACATAAATCATTTCACCACCTGAAAGATGGGGACTGGAGAGGTAGATTCTTTTCGTTGTTGCTGCCATTTGTTAGAAAATATATTTTAAACAGTATTATTAGTTTAGAGCGATAAATTTTGAGCACACCATAAAAACAGGATGACTTAGTTTAGTTTTAATTGTTTTATTTTTTAATGATTCTTAGAATTTTCTGTTTTTTATTACATAAACATTCTTAATACTGATAAGTTCAATAATCTCGAATATTATTACCCAGCATCTTCTAATTTTGATTTGGTTTGTTATTACTTGTATCCCCACCCTTAAGTTGTTTTTATTAATCTTACTAACACTCTTATGATAAGAGATGTATTAAATATTTGTATTGTCAGGTATCCCATAAAAACTTGTTATCTGAGGCAATAAAAATAGTGCTTAATTAGGCTTATGTCAAGGGTGAAAACTTCGTTTTTGAATAACAAAACGTCAAAAACGCTTAATTTATCAAAGCAAAACGGAGTCCTGTCAATCAAAAATGAACATTAACATTTAAAATCTTTCCATTCGTCAAATATTTCGAATATTTTACTAAATTTTTTAGGTTATGTAATATGATTACAATTGGTATTATTTTATATTATATTAATATTCAATATTATAATGCAAGTTTACCTCTCATGCTATTATCAAAATATTCGTCTTTTGATTTTGACAGATAAGTGAAATTATTTGATAAAAAATATTGTTGTTCTCTCTTACTTTAAACGGCCCGGATTTCAGAAAGGGAAGTTTTACAAACCTTTTAATTTGAAATACTGAAACTCTGAACCGGGCACTGGCAGGGATCGGCGAAGTCAAACACCGGGCCTTGTGTCAGGCAAGCCCGGCAAGGCAAAACTGTGAAACTATGAACGTTTTTGATTTTCGAAAACGTGAAAGTAAAATCTTAAAAAACCTGCCTTTATGACCATAGAAGAAACAGAAATGCAGATTTTGACCCCATAATGGATGTGTGAATTATATAATTTATTTAAAGAATTATATAACAACTCAATATGGGTTAGCCCTTACTTTTAAAAAATAATTAAATAAACCCTTTTTAATCTTCACTGTTTAATTTATAGATAATAATCAGGCTTATGAACTTCAGTTTTTAACTCTGATAACGGAATAAACAGAGATCAATTAATACATTTTGTTTGTCTTTTGAATGGGACTGACGGGGCGAAAGCATATCCGGAGGTCAGGTTTTAGCATCATTGCATACATTTAAATACATTTTAAAAACTTACCATGATTATTTTTTCAATAAAAGGTCATAAATGTTTCTCAGATGAATAAAATGTTGCCTCTCTTTTTAATTGCCTTTATTACCCTGAATCTTGAAAGGACAAGATCCTTTGGGCAATTATAATCCATATGTAAACTCTGGAACTATCACTCCTTCACCATTGTGGCCGGTCGAAGCAAATGGTACCGGGACGCTGAGTTTTAAAGTCGGTAACACAGGAAACAATTCCCTGGACGTTTACCCGGGCAATACAATTATCCTTACCATTACTCTTTTATATGGTTTGCCCGACGATCCTGACCCTTTATCAGCTATAAGTGGTAATTTCGCTTCTATGTTTACATGGACATATAATCTGGGAACCTATACAGGAACACAAATTGTCGCCATACCGGCTAATTCTTCAGGTGATATTAAAATAGCATATAAAGTTACGCAGAATTCCACTTCAATCAATCCACGGAATGGTTTTTATGTCAATCTTACACCTGCTCCCTATCAGACATTAAGCAATTCTCCAACTGACGATGTAGTAAGTTCTTATACCTGGACTGAAATCCATGATTTCGGTGATGCTCCGGTAAGTTATGGTTCTGCGGACCATGTCATTGATTTTAAAAATTATATGGGATTAACTATCGATGGAGAACTGGCTAATCAGCCATCTGCCAGCTGCAGATGGTGATGATTTAAATAATATTGATGATGAAGATGGTGTAGTTTTCCCGCCGCTGACCAGGGGCCTAACAGCTAGTATATCAGTTACTATAGTTGGTATTGGTTATTTAAATGCCTGGATCGACTGGAACGGAGACGGTGACTTTAATGATCAGTAGTGAAAGAATTGCTAATAATATTCCGGCAAGGTGACGGTAATCACAATATCTGTCAGTCCAGGTGCCTCCAACTGCTATTATTTCGCAACCCACATTTGCCCGGTTCAGATTTGGCCCTAATTCTACAAAAAAGCCTTCTTATACCAGTACCGGTTCAGCTACATATGGTGAAGTGGAAGATTATCAGATTACAATATTATGCGCACCACCTGCACCACCTGTTGTCGGAACCATAATCCAGCCTACATGCACGCTTTCCAACAGGAACTGTAACTTGAATGGTTTACCCTCCACTGGCACATGGACATTGATCCGTTACTCCCGGAGGTATAATAACAACGGGAACCGGAACCACCACGTATAATTTCAGGACTTGAGCCCGGAACATATACCTTTACAGTTACAAATGCCGCTGGCTGTACCTCGTCATCCTCAGCAAATGTGGTGATAAATCCACAACCGCAAACACCTGCTTCCCCGGTTCCGGGAACTATAATCCAGCCAATTTGTTCGTTCGCAACCGGAAGCGTATCACTTAGTCGGTTTGCCTTCAGGTACATGGACAATTAATCCCGGTAATACAGGTTCAGCTTCAAGTACCATATGTTTCAGGGCTTGCACCAGGAACATATAATTTTACTGTAACAAATTCCTCCGGTTGTACTTCTGGAGCCTCATCCGATGTTATTATAAATGCCACAACCTCTATCTCCGGCAAGTCCTGTTCAGACAATAGATTGTTCGCTTGGATTTAACAATGCAATAATAACTGTAACCAGCCCGTCAGGGCCAGGTCTTCTTTACAGTTTGGATGGCGGGACATTCCAGGCTTCGGCATCTTTTGCGGGAGTTATCAATGGTACTCATACCATTACTGTAAGAAATATTCAGGGTTGTTCTACAACAGGTGCAGGTTTTTTAGTAGCATGCACTTGTGTAAACGGACCAACTGTTATATTAAGCAGTGCAAGTGGTAGTATATGTGGTACATCCATACCCATAACAATAGCCGGAAATACGTTTGGAGGAAGCGCTACAAATGTTACTATAAGCAGAAGATGGCGCTGGCTCAGTAAGTCCCTCCCTGGCAACTTCATCACCTTTTCAATTTACCTATACACCTGCTGTGGGTGACGCAGACAAAACAGTAACTATAACCGTAACTACAAACAATCCATTAGGAACTCCGTGTGAAGCCAATAACGTCACATTTGCACTAACAGTGAATGCAAATCCTTCAGCACCCGTTAATAGGCGCCATTACTCAACCTGCATGTATATTGCCTACAGGAAGCGTTACATTAAACGGATTGCCATCAACAGGTGTCTGGACATTAACACGCAGCCCGGACGGAGTGATTACCACAGGTACCGGAATAAGCACTAATATTTCAGGTCTTGTGCCAGGAACATACAATTTTATTGTTACAAGTGCGTCAGGTTGTATATCAGCGCCATCAGCAAATGTGATAATCAATTGCCACCAGGGTTGCTATCTGCACCCGATAGTCGGTACTATCACCCGACCGACTTGTATGTTGTCAACCGGTAGTGTGGTATTATCAGGTTTGCCGGCAACAGGAACATGGACATTGGTACAAAATCCCGGAGGAGTAATTACAATTGGAAGCGGAATTACACGAACTATATCGGGACTTCCCGCAGGAACATATACTTTTAATGTAACTAATTCAGCAGGATGCACTTCTTTAGCTTCCTCCAAAGTGGTTATAGATGCACAACCGGTAACTCCAGCCGCCCCTGTACCGGGAACCATAACTCAACCCAATTGTACAATACCTTCCGGGAATGTTGTACTGATAGGATTACCTGAAACCGGTGTGTGGACACTGACCCGTTACCCGGGTACTATACAATCAACAGGTCTGGGAACAAGTACAACGATATCTTCACTCCCTACAGGCACTTACAATTTTACAGTAACAAGCTCAGAAGGATGTGTGTCATTGACCTCTGGTAACGTCGTTATCGCAGCACAACCTCCAATTCCGACTCCCCCTGTCACCGGGACAATAATACCGCCAACCTGCGTCGTAACATCAGGAAGCGTTGTTTTGACAGGATTGCCATCACCCGGCATCTGGAGTTTAACCCGCTTCCCGGGTGCGGTAACAACTTCAGGAACAGGATCAAGTACTTCTGTTTCAGGACTTTTAGTAGGGATCTATACTTTTACTGTAACTAATTCAGCCGGATGTGAGTCTGCACCATCAGGAAATGCGGTTATACCTTCAAACCCGGCGGCTCCTTCTGTAATCATTACCAACCCGGTACCTGCATGTTCTCCTTCAACAATTAACCTTACATGATGCTTCAGTGACTTCCGGTTCAACTCCGGGTCTTACTTATACTTACTGGAAGAATCAGGGAGCTACTATCCCTTATAGTACTCCTGCTACAGCCACTACAGGTACCTATTATATAAAGGGAACGACAACTTCTCTTTGCTCCGACATAAAACCTGTAATTGTAACAGTACGGCAACAACCCCTGGCCATTGCCGGCCCGGATCAGATTCTGGACTACCAGTTCAGTACCAACTTAGAAGCCAGTCTTCCGGGTATTAACGAAACAGGAAGCTGGTCAATACTCTCAGGTTCAGGCAACTTTAATGATCCTGCCTATGCCAGATCATCAGTCAGTGATCTTTCAGTCGGCAAAAATCTCTTTTCTGGAGTGTCACAAATGGAGTTTGTCCTCCATCTGTCGACTCAGTGAACAATAACGGTTCATGATCTGGTAATTCCAACGCTAATTACCCCTAACAATGATGGGAAGAATGATTATTTCCTGGTTCGGGGAATCCAGTCACAAGGGAAAACCGAACTTATGATTTTCGACAGAAGAGGTAAACGGGTATTTATAAATGAAAATTATGATAACAAGTGGAACGGGGTTGATTATAATGGAAATCCACTTCCGGACGATACATATTTCTTCTTGCTCAAACCAGAAAATGGCAAAGCACGTACCGGTTTTATTGTAATAAGAAAATAATAAAAATATATACCCTGTGTTATGCTGAACAATCTGATTTTATACGAAAGATTCAGAAGCACAAAGGTTCAATCTGTTTGAAATATATTTAATTATGATCAAAAGGATTATTAAATCAATAGTTTGTCTGGTAATACCATTAAGTATTTCAGGACAACAAGTACCTGTTTCTGATCAGTACACACTTAATCCGCTCACAATTAATCCTGCTTATGCCGGAAGAAGAGGCGCATTGAATATTGCAGCCTTTTACCGGCGTCAATGGGTCGGGATACCAGGAGCACCTGAAACAATGACCCTGTCATTAGATGCACCTGTTATGGATGGTAAACTTGGATTAGGACTTACTGTAGTTAATGACTTGATAGGGGTTACAAAAGAAACTTCTGTTAGTACCAGTTATTCATATAAAATAAGAATAGGGGAGGGCAACCTTTCCTTCGGCTTGGTGCAGGATTAATTGCAACAAATACCACCTGGTCTGATCTGATTGTTCTTGATCCGGGGGATGATTTTTATCTGTTTGATTCGAGGGTTTTTGTGGTTCCTGATTTTAGTTTTGGTATGTATTACTTCCAATAACAATTATTTTGCGGGATTTTCCATACCCAGACTATTAGGATACAAATTTGACTACAACAGGAATAAATATACCATGATTGTAGATCCGGCTCAGTATAACTATTTGTTTCAAACAGGTTATATATTTAATATTGCATCTAAAACCAGGTTTTTCCCTTCAGTGCTTGTTTCCTATTCTCCCGGAGAGAAAATTAATGTACGATATTAACGCTTATTTCGGTTTATTTGACAGGTTATGGATCGGAACTTCCTACCGCAGCAATAAGTCTGCCGCAGGTTTATTCCAGTATGCATTAAATAACCAGTTAAAAATCGCTTATTCCTATTATTTTGATTTTAATAAACTGGGCAGTTACAGCAATGGGTCCCATGAAATAATGCTCAGGTATGAATTCCGGTATAAGATTAATATTGTTAATCCTCTTATATTCTGATTTTTAATATGTTAAATAATTTTGGCGTTTCTGTTGTGTTTTTCTTTTTTATTGAAACATCCTTCTTTGGACAAACAGAGACCTATACCGTAAAAATAGCCCCCTTCAGCTCTGAAAAATATGACGAATTTTCTCCTGTCTATTATAAAGGTGGAATAGTATTTTGTTCAAATCATAATTCCAGCCTGCTTTTTAACTATTCCACCATTCAGAATAAAGGCCTGTTTAAAATTTTCTATATCGATACTATAGATATAAACCATAAAAGTGCCAGACTTTTTTCAAATGTACTCAATACGCATTCTAATAACGGACCTGTAACATTTAACGCCACGGGAGACACAATCTACTATTCCCGTAATCTTGTTGTTGACGGTAAGCCAAAGGATGTATCCAGTGCAAGAAATAAGCTTGGAATTTTTTATGCAGTTCTTGAGGGTAATAAATGGACAAATATCCATGATCTGAGATTCAACAGCGATTCGTACAATATTACAACACCTTATCTTTCTCCGGACGGGAAAAGATTATATTTTGCTTCAGACAAACCCGATGGGTACGGAGGCTCAGATCTGTATTATTCCGAGTGGAAAGACAACTACTGGAATAATCCGGTGAATCTTGGTCCTGTGATCAACACCGAGCGGAAATGAGGCTTATCCCTTTATAAACCAGGCCGGGGAACTTTTCTTTTCTTCAGACGGCCATGCAGGTCTGGGCAAAAAGGATATTTTCTTTTCTAAATTTGTTGATACCGCATGGATTGCCCCTGTAAGGCTTAATGCGCCGATAAACTCATCAAGTGATGATTTTGGATTTATCGCAGATGAAAATATGAGCAAAGGATATTTCACCTCAAACAGAGGTAAATCACTGGATATTTATAGCTTTAAAACCAACTCTCCACAGTTTTTCTATTGCGAAAATCAGAGAACAAAACAATATTGTTTCAGCTTTCCTGATGATATTAGTATTGATATTGATCCTATTAACCTGCAGTTTCAGTGGGATTTCGGAGATGGGAAAAAGGAAACAGGATATGTAGTTGAACATTGTTTTCCAGGACCCGGTAATTACTCCGTTAAAGAGGAAATCATAGAAAAGAAAACCGGGAGAGTAGTTTTTGAAAAACTATTCTACGATTTGGAAATAAGAGAGATAGTGCAACCCTATATTACGGCTGATGAGATTGTAGTTGCAGGAAACCAGGTCAGTTTCGATGCGTTGAAATCATATCTTCCGGGATATGCCATACAATTATACAGATGGGATTTTGGTGATGGCATTACTGCTAACGGTGAGAGTGTAAAACATACTTTTAAAGAAAAGGGGAATACCTTGTCAAACTCGGAGTAAATGCAAGGGAGGTTTCTTCAGGGAAAAATCAACAGGAATGTGTTTCAAGAAAAATCATAGTTACATCCAATATAGCTGAACTGACTCAGTTAAAAACCAGGAGTGTCAAAGAGAAGGAACTTTTGCCCAAAGTCACCGATTATGATCATGCTTATATAAATACACGATATTCCTCCAAAGATGCTATATCTCAAAAGGCAATTTTCCAGGTCGAACTACTGTCATCTAAATCAAAGATCAGCACTATCAAACTCCGTTTTCGCCAATGCAATTCCAAAGTACAGGGTGAAAGAGATTTTAATGCCCGATACCAGAATATTCACTTATATTATTGATGAAGGTACAAACTTTATGGATCTCTATCCCGCTTTCAGAGATGCAATTTCCATGGGATTCTCAAATGCCAGGATCAGAACTTATATTCCGACCGATCCTGCTGAAAAGGAATTGTGGAACATTAAAAGGTTGTATGGGTTATCTGCCGATGAGTTTTTTGCAAATAATGACTATAAGTTATTACCGGTTGATTTCCCAATCCTTGATCAGTTAGTCATCCTTTTGAAAAAAAATTCCACAATTAAACTTGAAGTTGCTGCTCATACTGATAATACAGGTCTTGCCTGCAACGAATCTGGTGTTATCCCGAAACCGGGCTCAGAGTATTGTAAATTACCTGGTAAGTAAGGGTATCAGTACGGGCAGATTAATTGCTACCGGTTATGGAGCCACAAGACCTGTTGCATCTAATTATTCAGAGGCGGGTCGTAAAAAAAACCGAAGAGTGGATTTTATCAAAATAAATGAATAAAATCTAATAAGGGATCAGGATTAACCAATAGTAAATTATTGCAACCGTTTCACGAATAGTTTTAATGAGCCTGCGTTCCTGCGAAGAGTTGTTTTTATAATCAGGAAGTGAAATAATCCCGATCTTATATGAATTATCCAGAACTTTGCTGAATGTCATCCAGGTCCGTCGTGAATGAGTTCCGGAACTTAAAATGTTTATTCCGTTGACATTTATATTTGATTTTTTAAGCCAGTCACGCACAGCCAAAGCGCTGGTCAGGGTCCTGTTGATTCTGACTTTTTCTCCCGGGATGGCAATAATTCTGGAAGAATCGATACCCATGAGAAAAAGTCGGTTTCTGGTCAGTTCGGCATTTGAACTCAGGTTATTAATAATTCTATGCCTGCCATCCGGCTCTGAAATATCATATACCGAATAGTTCAGATAGGGGATTATTGTATGATGATCTAAAATGATCTCTTTAACATATAAATTACGATCTCCGAATGTTCCCATTAAGTCATTATCGAACTGAATCATTATTGAATCGATATTTGAAAGAGAGCCCTCCCAGGAAACAGCATAATTTCTCTTATGCTTATCAGCTGAATATTCAGCAACCAGTGAGTTGTTTACCCATAGATTGAAATGTGCAGAATTATCACCATCAAGTTCGCTGTAAGCCCTTACCTGAATTAAATGTTTGTCAGGTTTTGTAAACGATGTCAGCTTGTTTTTTGGATAAAAAATAAGATATCCATCCATACTTACACAATAATAATCAGAAGTTGATTTAAGTCCGGTGGTAATAATGTATTCATATTCACTTTTCTGACATTCTTTAAAAGCTGTTTTAAGATCCTGGGAGGGAAGCCACCCTTCAACTATAAGAATATTTGCATTAACTTGTTCTGATTTAGAGAGAAAATCAGAAAGATAAATAAATGCCGGCTTTACCAGAATGTATCCGGTACAGAGAACTGCAAAAAATATAAGTGCTAAAATGAGTAATCTTCTTTTTCTCATAACCCCCTTTAATCTAATATTGTCAATATGCTTTCAATCTTTTACTGAATCATTATTCTTATTCAGACAGAAAAACTATCCGCTTAAAAAACAATTCAAATATAAACTTTAATAATGCGAATTATTAATATTATCTCCCGAACAGGAATGTCTATTAATAAAAATGTCCGTGCTAAACGGACATTTTTAAAATAATAGATAACCAGGAAAAGTATTGCCTACATTACAACCAGCTTTTGAGCATATTGAATAACCGGCCCTGAAACTATCTGCACAACATACATCCCTGATTTAAGATTTATAGGGAGCTTGTTACTGACACCAGCCTCTAACCGGGACTCCATACAGAGTTTACCCGAAAAATCAAATATCCGTATTAACTGAGGTTCTACAGATGGATCTAGTTTTGAGATATTAATAAATTCCCTTGCCGGATTGGGATAAATGGAAATGTTCTTATCAATCTTAGTTGTGTCTGTTAAATTGGTTACTAAGCTCTGGATATTATTGATTACAGGCATTGCGCCGATAGTCGCAGCCTGGGTGGCTGATACACACTGTAGCGGATTTGTAGCAGGTTTTGTGTACGCTACTGTTATAACATCACCATATTTAACCGGACTGGAAAGATTCAACATGACCTTGTTACCGGAAATACCCAAAGAACTTATGGACCTGGTCAAAGAATTCACCTTGACATTAAAACACGAAGTTGCTGGCATAATGTTGGCCAGTGTTAAATTATATGTGATTCCCACTGCAGAAGGATTCACATTTTCTACTGCTGAACTTAAATACGTAAGGGTAAGAGCAGATGCAGAGGATTGAGACTCATTCGGACCCAGATCCGGAGCATTTCCGGTGTAAGGAATGCCGACATTTACTCCGGCATCTATTAAAGCCGATCCCGGGGCAAGCCGAAGAAATTTAAATATGGCAGACTCCCGTTAGCTTGTCTTGGACCTGAAATACCTGACGTATCAACACTTATATAATCTGAAACTGAAGCAACAGGGCCGGAAGGTTGCCAACTGGCATCATAGGAGTTATGATCTCTTATTGCATTTGTATGCGGACCGTTCCAGTTTTGGTTAGTATTCGCAAAACTTACATTATTTCTGTAGATATTCGGAAGATCATATGAATAAAATACGATGCCCTGAGGATTTTTATATGCTATATTATTATAAAAGTAAAATTTAACGTCTGCTCCATTCTGATTAAAACCTATTGTTCTGTTATATATTGACATGCAATTTTTTACTGTTCTTTTAAACTCTGTTCCGGTAGCAGTAGTTGTTGCCCCGAACTTTAGTCCGCCTCCATCACCTCCCGGGGTTACACCATCTTCTTTATAACCATTTTTCCATGCCCAGCAGCCATCAATTATCACATTACCATTATTTGACCAGAGATCAATTCCATCATCGGAATTTTCCCATAATCTGCATCCTTTTATTATGTTTTCAACTGAACCTGACTGATACCCAACCTCCAATCCATCAGCATTTCCGTAAGCATCTCCCGAGGTAAGAGGATCATAATTGTGATGAAAATCACAATTTAAGACCAGGTTATTACTCGACTCATCACGTATAACCATACCGTGACCATTGTGATGGCTGTTTATCCTTTCAAATTTATTATGGTTAGATCCTAACACAGCCATTCCATACCATATTGCAGGTGAATTCTGGGTATAATAGGAAATCTCTATACTTCTCCAATGTGTATAATCTGCATCAAGATAAATCAGACCTGCAGGCCACCCGGGAGTAACATAGCTTGAGCTCTTTGTGAAAACAGGACGTTCTCCGGGATATGCCCAGATTCGTATAGTGTCAGACGAAGTGCCATTTTTCCCTGTAAGAGTTTGTCTCGTTGAATACCTGTAAACTCCACCTCGTGCATAAATAATATCACCGGGATTTATAACCGACCAGGCTTTATTAAGAGTAAAAAATGGGGAACTTAAAGTACCACTATTACTGTCACTTCCATTTGGTGCTATGTAATATGTGGTTGCCGATGCTAACGAACTGAATATAAGAAAAAACAATATAAATAAATTTTTCATAATTACAAATATATTTGACTAATATCTTTTTATATTTGACTAACATACCCATTTAAACGACATAGATCATTTTTTGTTACACTAAGCTTTGTTTATAACTTAATATTTAACAAAATAAATTTGTGCTTTTCGGGATAATGTGAATATTATCTTAGCTTTTGTGGTACAAAAGCCTTTGGACCCATGTCTTTTTATGCTCCTGGATTTGCATGCAAGTGCCGGAATCACCTAAAAATTAAAATAATAGATTGAAGATAAAAAGTACGAGATACCATGCCGACTCATGGAGGAACAGAAGTTTTAGATTGAAGCGGGTTAATTAATTTCAGAGACAGGAATGTTTTTTATATTTTTAGCTCATCTTAGAAAAAGGAAAATAATTAAAGGGAAATGATTAAGAGACTTAACCAATTGTACCAAAATTACCCGCGTCTGAGGCAGGTAACATCCCTTTTTGCTGTTAATATTTTTATAATTCCCTTGTCAATTGTCTCCAATATATTTATTACCAGGTTCTTAGGTCCAGAAGCTTTTGGCGACTTTAAATTTTTGTTTTACATTTTTAGTCTTGGGATGGTAATATTTACTTTTGGTTTTTTTCAAGCCGGAAACCGGGCACTGGTATTGAACTCAAATCCTGAAAACAACAGGGAATATTATGGTTCAATGCTGATAATTCTAGGAGGGCTTTTTATAATTCTGGCCGTTTCATTATTGATTTATGCGATGGTTGACCATAACATTTCTGAAAAGGGTCTGCGCACCATGTTGATTTGCATAATTCCCTTCTCATGGATCTTCCTTCTGATGAATTATTTCGAAGTATTATTCCAGGCCGATAATAAAATCAGCCTGCTGGCAAAAAGCAGGTTGTATCCTAAAATTATATTCTTTATTGTTGTCCTGATCCTGTACCTGGCTTTTAATACTTATAAATGGAACAGGCTTGCTATTATTTGGATATTGTTTCTGGCCACTCATATAATAGGATTTCTTTATATTGTATACAAAGTAAATCCATCATTTAAGAATGCAAAAAAACGTATAGGGGAGATATGGGTCTATAATAAAACATTTGGATTCAACGTATACTACGGAACTCTGTTTAATGTAGCCCTTTCCGGCTTATCCGCATTGCTTATCAGTTATTTTGGAATCAATAATGCCGGGGTGGGTTATTATGCGCTGGCCATAACAATTACCGACCCCTTGAGTTTTATTCCAAATGTAATTGCTACGACCCATTACAAGGATTTTTCAACAAAAACCAGCATTGAAAGAAGATTACTGCTGATTACCATTGGTGTATCAGTATCTGCTTTACTTTTGTGCTGGATTCTGGTTGGTCCTTTTATCAGGATTTTTTACGGTCCTGAATTTAATTCTGTAATTTCCCTTACATATATTGTAAGTTTTGGCGTCATTTTAAATGGATTTGGCGACTTTTATAATCGCTTTCTGGGTGCACATGGCCATGGCAAAGCATTAAGAAACAGTGCTATCATTGTCGGCCTGGTCATTTTAGTATGCAACTTTACACTTATTCCAAAATTTGGGGAGACTGGAGCAGCTTATACCCGGGCTCTGTCAGGATTGACTTATATTATCAGTATGTTATGGTTTTATCGTAGAATGGTTCCTAAGCTTAAGGAGGAAAAACTTCTATCATAAAATAATTGTTTTTCTCAGTTAGAAAATGTTTTCTAAATTTGTTTAAATGATGCAACCGAATTCGATTGAAAATGAATTTCCCGGAATTATTTCAAATAAAATATCATTCTTTGAGTATGTATTTGTTTTAATGTTGATGCTTTACGCCGGACGTGCAAATTCTTTCTTTGAGACGGAGTCAATTAAAGCTAACCCGATAGGAGTGCTCATTCCTGTATGCTTGGCAGGAATTTTAGCCTTTAAATGGAAAGTAATATTTACCAGGCAATTTTATACTATAATATTTTTCTTTGCCATTTACTTCCTCGCGACTTCAATTAAGTATTATGTTGTCCAGCCTACCTTTTTCTTAACTTATTTATTTTTAATTTTTATTTCTTATACTGCTATAAAAGCATTGAAAGTAAATCTGTTTATTATTTATGAGTATTTACTTTACTGGCTGGCAATCATCGCTTTATTTATGTGGGTGGCGCAGCTTGTTTTAAGAGGTGATACCCTTTATGGTCTTTTTGCCCGGGTCCCATTGCTGGAATCAATTTCTACTGTTTCCGGTAGCGGTCTGAATGCAATATTTTACTCTTTACAACCCTATTCAACTACACTGATAAACAATTATACGATTCCCAGAAACTGCGGATTTGCATGGGAGCCGGGGAGCTTTGCAGTATATCTTTGCCTGGGAATCTTTATCAATCTTTTTATTACAAAAACGGGAAAATTCAGCAAAAGACGTTTTTGGGTATTACTTCTGGCATTAGTATCAACTCAATCTACAACAGGATATGTAATTATGATGGTATTGATTATATACTACCTTATCAATAAAGATTTTAAAAGAGTTCTTTTACTATTTCCGGTTGCTATTGTTTTGATAATATCAATTTTTTCATTACCGTTCATGAAGAATAAAATTTTTGATCTATTTAGTGAAACAAGTGGAATAAACCAATTGATAGTGGATGCTTACGGAAGAGAAAGTCCAGCAACACCGCAGCGTTTTACTTCATTTATGATCACTCTGGTTGATTTTCGCCATAACCCAATATTGGGCCTCGCTGCTCATTATGAAGATACCTGGACCTATAAAATGGGATCAAGCATTTCAACAATATCAGGAATTGGAAACCTGCTGGCACAGTTTGGTATTGTGGGGTTCCTGTTTTTTACTGTGTATTCAGTAAAAAGTTCTTTATTCTTCTCAAAATACTTTAAATATAAGGGGAAATTATTAGGTTTTATTTTAATACTTTTAATATCAATTAGTTATTCTATTATTTTCCTGCCTCTTTTAATGTGTTTCTGGTTGTTCTCCTTATGTGAACCGGATCTTCAAAATCAAAAGGAATTATCGGATCCGGAATCAATCACTGAAATGTCTTCTGATAACCTTTATAGAGATTAATTGTTTTATAGATATTGTATACATTAATTAAGCACATAACCAGCCATAAAAAAGCGATACCAATGAAGATAGGAATTCTTTTAGATGAACAATTTCCATTTGGTATGGCAGCTGCAAACCGAACTTTTTTGTACACAAAAGGACTTGTTGAATTAGGAAATGATGTTGAAATTTTAATCCCAAGGCCTACTGAGGGTTCTGATAATATAAGAAATTTTGATATTAAAGGAATACATAAGGGAGTGAAATTCAGATACGCCTATGAATCAATTATAAGCAGGAGCTTTATAAGAAGAAGAATCCAAAATTTTATTTCATTTTTTAATTCGTTTATATTCTTTGTTCATTTCAATCCCGATATCATTTTAATTGCAGCCAAATCTTTCAGGTATATCTTATTGGGGAAGTTTTGTTCCTTGCTGGTAAATGCTAAATATGTAAGGGAGAAAACTGAAGTCCCGTTTTATAAGACCGAGATATTATCAGTGTTTCAGAAAATAAGAATAAAAACTGAATTTAAGCTGTTTGATGGTATGACGGTAATATCGGGGGCATTAAAAGATTTTTTTTTAAAAGATTTGTTATTACATACGAAAATTGCAGAAGTGCCAATTTTAATTGATTGTACCAATGCGACACTGAACAAAAATAGCCCGACAATTAAACCAACCCTTGTTTATACCGGATCACTTCTGGATCATAAAGATGGAGTAATTATTATCATTAAAGCATTCGCCAGAATTTTACAGAATCACCCGGAAGTAAAATTAATTATGACTGGAAATCTGGATGAATCTGTCGACAAAGAGGAAATTTTATTACATATTGATAAATTAAATCTAAAGGGAAAAGTAGAGCTATCGGGTTATGTATCAAAAGAAAAACTGAATGAATTAACATCCACGGCATCTGCATTATTATTGGCTAAACCTGAAAACAGGCAGAATCGCTATAATATGGCTACTAAAATAGGTGAATACCTGTTAACAGGAAGGCCGGCAGTTATCTCTTCAGTTGATCCTGTCTGTCACTATTTAAAACACCGGGTCAATGCCTTTATTGTAGAACCTGATGATGGTCAAATGGCTGAGCAGATAGAGTTTATTTTAACTAATTCTGATGAAGCAGGAGAGATAGGACTGGCTGGGAAAGAATCCGCAATTAAACTATTTGATTACAAAATACATGCTCTGAAAATTAATGATTTTTTTAAAGAATTATTGTCTTAATCATTTCATAAAATGTAAATATTATTACCTCATTCGTTTGTATTAAAATTTATTATCGTTATGAAACAATATTTGTCCGGTTTCAATTTAATGAAGATAGCAAACCTGATCATAATGAAGACTAAGACAGCTCATCGTTTATCAAAAATGGAAAGAATCAGGTTTAATTATAGTCAATATAGTTATGAATAAAGAAAATTCAATATTATTTCTGGGAGATGTTGTACCGTACAAACCATTTAAATTTAAAAACACTCACAAAACGGTAATAAATCTTGAATGTCCCATTACCGGAGAAAAAGGTCCTTCTCCGGGAAAAATAATTCTAAGTGTTAAGAATAGTTATCTGAAAAGTATTTTCAATTCCAATCTGATGGCTGTAAATATAGGGAATAACCACATTTTGGATTTTGGTGCAAAGGGATTGGAGTCTACAATTAATGAGTTGGAAAAATCAGAGATCAATTATTTCGGATTAAATAATGCCGGCGGTAATCGTTATAATCCTCTTATAATTGAATATAATAATGATAAAATCGCCTTCATATCAGCTATTTGCAAGTCAACGTCACCATTATTTGAATTTGATAATGTCAATTATTTAAGTCCACTAAGTTTAGATGATATTGTCAACAAAGTATTGAAAATAAGAAAATTGGTTCAAAGGATAGTTGTATATATCCATTGGGGAATTGAGGAATCTTCATATCCCGCAAAAGAAGACGTCTTAATCGCCAGAAAATTAATTGACGAAGGTGTTGATATTGTTATTGGAAGCCATGCGCATTCACCTCAGCCGGTTGAAAAATATAAAAATGGAATTATTGCCCATAACCTGGGTAATTTTATAATGCCTGAAATGAAAAATGTTCCTTCTTATTACGATGATAAAGGAGTACCGCATTCTGCCTTTACCAAAAAATTACTGCTCTGGAACAGGATATCATGGGGTTTAATAATTGATATGAAAAGTTTGGAATTCAGAATTAAGAAATATATATTTATAGGTAACCGGGTTATTGAGTTACCAATTACTCCGCTGGATAAATATATTAAATTAGATAAAAATATATTAAATGATTCATATGAACTTATAATGCAAAAGCATATAAATAGACGGGAATTTCAACGAAAAATCATAGATTTCATATTAAATCCGCACATTCCCCAGAAACTAAAATGGAAAAAATGAAAATAGGACTTTTATTAAACTCAAATAACAGATTAAGTTCATATAATGAGACCTTCAAAATGATTCTCATCATAAACAACATTCCTTTTAGAATCATTGACCCTAATTCTCCTTCACTATTTGATGACCTTAAAGAGTGCTCTCATTTGTTATTCAGACATTCACAGGGAGATACTGATCTTAAAATTTATGATACTATTTTTACTATTGCTCACAAAATATATGGTATTAAGTGCTTACCGGATTTTGAATCTTACTGGCCATACGAAGATAAAATCAAAGAATATTATTTACTGAAAAGCAATGGTTTCCCAATAATCGATTCTTATGTTTTCTGGAATATTGAACATGCGGATGCATTTTTAAAAGATGCACATTTCCCCATTATTGCAAAATTACCAAAAGGCGCCGCTTCAAGCAATGTAGTTATTGTTAATTCACTTGAGGAGGGGAAAAGAATTAATAAACAGGTATTTAACAAAGGAGTTAAAGCAGGAGGATTAAATAGCAGATCGAATTTATCTTCTTTCCGAAATGCCGGAATGGTTAAGTATGGTAAAGTTTCATTGAGATCATTTTTACTGAACACCGGCATAATAAGAGATAAGTCCTTTTTTCCTGAGTGGCAAATTCAGAAGGATGCAATCCTCTATCAGAAGTACCTGCCAAAAAATTCCTTTGATCAAAGAGTAGTTGTGATTGGGAAAAGGGCAATTGGTGCAAGAAGATTTGTAAGAAAAAATGATTTCAGAGCCTCCGGAAGCGGTAATGCTGACTTGGATCCGGAAAAGATTGACATTCGTTGTATTGAAATAGCATTTTCAATTTCAGAAAAATTAAATTTCAGCACAATGGCATTTGATTTTATCTATGATGAAGATGGAAAACCTTATATAAACGAATTTGGATACAGCTTTGCAGACTATGTAGTCAGAGCTTGCCCTGGCTATTGGGATGAAAAATTGTCATGGCATGCTGTCAAAAACTGGCCACAGTATTATCAATTAACAGATTTCTTACAAATGGATAACTTAAAATCTATTTTATTAACCTGAAAATACAAAAACCGGAGAATAATGTATGAAAACACGGCATACTATATATACAGCCTGCTACTCTGACAAAATATAAAACGCATATTATGAAACCCACATGATTGACCACAATCATAACCGGGCTTGCGAGCTCAGCGAAGCTAAACAAAAATTAATATAATTTACAACCGGGCGAAGCGAGCTCTACGAAGTCAATCGTGTGTGGTTCTCCCTCTTTGCGCGGGACAGGCTATTATACCTTTAAAATCAAAATTATACTATGATGAAAATAGGACTTTTATTAAACTCAAATAACAGATTGTGTGCATATAGTGAAAAATTCGAGAAGATACTCCTCCTTAATAACATACCTTACAGACTCATTGACCCTAACTCTTATTCCCTTCTTAATGATATTAAAGAATGCTCCCATCTGTTATTCAGACACTCACAGGGAGATACTGATCTTAAAGTTTATGATACAATTTTTACCATTGCACATAGAGTATATGGCCTTAAGTGTTATCCCGGTTTTGAAACTTTCTGGTCATATGAAGATAAAATAAAAGAATACTACTTACTGAGAAGTAATAACTTCCCGATCATCGATTCTCATGTATTCTGGAATATTGAATACGCTGATGCCTTTTTAAAAGAGGCAAAATTTCCTATTGTTGCAAAACTACCAAAAGGTGCCTCGTCAAGCAATGTAGTAATTGTTTGCTCCTTCGAAGAAGGGAATAACATTAATAAACAGGTATTTAACAAAGGGGTTAAATCCAGGGGATTAAAGAGCAGATCGAATTTGTCTTCTTTCCGAAAGGCGGGAATATTTAAGTCTGGCAAAGCATCATTAAGATCATATCTGTTAAACCTTGGAATAATAAAAGAAAAGACAGATTATCCTGAATGGCAAATTCAAAAGGATGCAATCCTGTATCAAAAGTACCTGCCAAACAATCTCTTTGATCACAGAGTGATAGTAATAGGGAAAAGAGCATTTGCCTTAAGAAGATTTGTAAGAAAAAAGGATTTCAGAGCCTCCGGAAGCGGTAATATTGACATGAACCCGGATAAGATTGACACCCGTTGTATTGAAATAGCCTTTTCAATTTCTAACAAATTAAATTTTAATACAATGGGTTATGATTTAATATACGATGAAGATAATAAACCTTATATAAGCGAACTCGGTTATTGCTTTGCAGATGGCTATTTGCAGAATTGTCGGGGTTATTGGGATGAAAAATTATCATGGCATGAGGTAATGAACTGGCCTCAATATTACCAGGTAGCAGATTTTTTGCAAATGGATAATTTAAAATCAATTTGATTTAATCAGACAGGAGGATATATAAAGATTTTAGGATTTTTGCGAAAATTTGTAGATTTTAAACATAGACCACATCCATATGTGGTTTTCCCGCTCTGCGGGACAGGCTATCATACCTTTAATATCAAAATTACATTATGATGAAACCCACATGATTGAACGAAAACACAACCGGGCTTGCGAGCTCAGCGAAACTAAACTCGAATGAAAATAATCATAATCAATCATGTGTGGTTTCCCCGCTTAGGCGGGGAAAGCTATCCGACCTTAAACATAAAAATTATTTACGGATGAAAATCGGTCTTTTATTAAATTCTAATAATAAACTATGCGCTTATAGTGAAAAATTTCAGGAGATATTACTAAGAAATAACATACCGCATATAGTTCTTGATCCAAATTCCTATTCAGTTCTTGATGAACTGAAGGCGTGCTCCCATCTGTTATTCCGGCACTCACAAGGAGATACCGATATTAGAATTTATGAGACAATATTTAATATCGCGCACAAAATTTATGGTATAAGGTGTTTTCCTGATTTTGAAACATTCTGGCAATATGAAGATAAAATAAAAGAGTACTATTTACTGAAAAGCAATGACTTCCCGATAATTGATTCTCATGTATTCTGGAATTTTAAACCCGCGGATTCATTTCTGAAAAAGGCAAATTTCCCTATTGTTGCAAAATTACCTAAAGGTTCAAGTTCACTCAATGTCGTTATTATAAATTCGCTTGAAGATGGTAAAAAAATTATTAATCAGGTTTTTAATAAAGGAGTAAAAACCAGCGAATTAAATAATAGTTCAAATTTGTCTTCTTTCCGAAAGGCGGGAATATTTAAGTACAGTAAAGTTCTATTAAGATTTTATTTATTAAAGTTTGGGATCATTAATGACATGTCAGATTATCCGGAGTGGCAAATACAGAAAGATGCTATCCTGTTTCAAAAATACCTGCCGGATAATTTCTTTGACACAAGAGTAAATGTAATCGGCAATAGAGCGTTTGCTTTCAGACGATTTGTACGGGAAAATGATTTCAGAGCCTCCGGAAGCGGTAATTTTGACCTGGATCCCGATAAAATTGATACCCGATGTGTTGAAATTGCATTTTCTATTTCAAAAAAATTAAATTTCAGTACAATGGCTTATGATTTTATCTATGATGAAGATAATAAACCTTATATTAACGAAATCAGTTATTGCTTTGTGGATTGGGTAGTCCAGAGTTGTCCTGGCTATTGGGATGAAAAATTATCATGGCATACCGGTAAAAACTGGCCACAATATTATCAAATCATAGATTTATTACAAATGGATAATCTAAAATCAATTTGATGCAACTGGTGACATAAAATACAAAAGGTCTGATTTCTTAAATATATGAGTTTAAGAAAAAGAACTTTATTATCCAATATGCAACGCACTAATACAGAGCTATTTATTAAAAACATTTTATGACTATCGGGAATCAAACATATAAATATTTTGATGCTTGAAAATCAATTATTTGCCCCGACCCTAAAGGGAGTAATTGATTTTGGATGCGCCGAGCTCGCCCTGCGGGACTCGGTTCTTCGCACCCTTTAGGGTAAGGGGCTAACGAAGAGCCGGAGCGAAGCGGAGCTCGACGAAGTCAAAATCAAAGAGGTCTTATGCATGATTACCGATTGTCATAAAACATTTAATTATATTTAAGCACTGCTTGAATATCTGATATGGAATTCATAATAACTATTGATACGGAAGCTGATAACCAATGGGATCATGGTCGGGAACTAACAGTAGAAAATATAAAATTTGTTCCCCGTTTTCAGGAATTGTGCACAAAATACCATATAAAACCAACGTACCTTGTTACTTCAGAAGTCTGCGAGGATGCGTTCGCCAGGGAAATCTTCTCCGATTATTCACTAAATGGCACAGCTGAAATCGGAGCTCACCTGCACTCCTGGACGACACCCCCGTTTCTAAATAAGGAGGGCTATAAATATAATGATGTAAACCATGCCTATGCTCATGAATTGCCATTGGATTTATTAACTGATAAGCTAAAAATACTTACAAATCAGATAGAATCTTCGTTTGGCAAGCATCCTTTTTCTTTTCGTTCAGGAAGGTACGGATTTAATGAAAATGTGGCCCGGCTTCTGGTTGAGAATTCTTACCTTGTTGACTCCTCCGTTACTCCATATACCAGTTGGTCACGCCATCAGGGAATTCCTGGCGGGAGCGGAGGCCCTGACTTCATTGATAAAACACCATTTCCATATATGTATAATTTTGATATTGGGTCCCTGATGGAAATACCGATTACAATATTGCCAACCAGGTTTCCGATAAACATACCCGGTAAATATGCCCGATATTATTTTAACAATGTTGACACCAGCTTAATTCTAAGATTATTAAGGCGTTTATTCTTTCAGAACCAACCATTATGGTTAAGACCGCATCAAAAGATGGATATTATTTTGTTTGAGGAATTATTAGATGAAGCTATAAGACTGCAACTGCCATATATTGTAATGATGTTTCATTCAAGTGAACTTATGCCTGGCAGTTCAATCTACAGGTCAGATAAAGATGCAATAGAGAAACTATATGACCTGCTGGAGCACTTTTTTGTTTTGTTAAATGGTAAAAATATAGCTTCTGTAATTTTAACTGAAGCTTCTAAAAAAATTAAACTATGAAGATTTGTTTTTGGGGTAGTATTTCGGGTGCTCTGACTGGAAAAACGGATGGAGGCAGTGAATTGCAAATTGCTTTGATTGCCAAATCTCTTGTGAGATCCGGACATGAAGTGGTAATAATTGATTATAAAACTAATGAAGATTTTGTAACTGAGGATGGGATAAAAGTTTTTAAAATTGATGGTTGGAATGACGGTATCCGGGTAATAAGAACAATTACTCACCGGATCCCACAACTATATCGGAGTTTAAAGAAACAGAAAGCAGATATATATTACTGCCGGATTCGCGATTTCAGGCATATCCTGGTTTATTGGGCTGCCCGGAAAGTAAATGCTAAATTCATTTTACATATGGCATCTGATCTTGACACGATGAACTTCAGGATGAGATGGGAAAATTATTATTTAACTGAATCAATTGGTTTGTGGTGGTTTTTTAGTGGAATTCTGGTTGAAATTGTTTATCCATGGTTACTGAGGAATGCGGACCTGGTTTTAGTACAACACGAAGGACAGAAGAATATCTTGCTCAAAAAAAATATAAAATCTGTTGTATTCCTGAATATTTTTGATTTGTCAGGAATTCCGGATTTATCTAACCAGATTCATAAAGATTTCGTTTATGTCGGCTGGCTTGACAAAAGGAAAGGATTTATCGAATTCTTCGAATTGGTTAAGAAAGCACCATTATATACATTTAAAGTTATTGGACCACCACGCGATAAAACGGGATTTTTGTATTTCGAAAAATTAAAATCATTTCCCAATGTATCTCTTCTGGGTGAATTGAGCCATTCTGATACATTAATCCAAATTGCCAATTCGAAAGCCCTGATCAGCACTTCCAGGATGGAAGGTTTTCCGAATGTATTTATTGAAGCCTGGGCATGTGGAATACCGGTGATTTCGTTAATTGTTGACCCGGGATCAGTAATTGAAAAAGAAGGATTAGGAGAAATTGCTCATGGGGATCTTAATATAATGTTACATGCACTTGCCAATACAAGAAATACAAGTGACTTTGCCAATAAAGCAAAAGCTTATGTGGAAAACAACCATGCGTTTAATGCAAATAAGACTAAAGAAATAAACAAATTATTTGATGAGCTATATAAGAACAGTTAAACAGGAAATATTTAAAAAATTATATTTCAAACAGTGGGTAATTGGCTTAATTCACGGTGATATAAAAGAAATTATAAGAACCAGAACCCTTGATCAGAATATTAATTGGTTACCGTTAACATTAACTGATCATTTTTATGGTGATCCCTTTCTGTTAAAAACAGAAGATGGTAATTTAAACATCCTCTTTGAAGACTTTTCAATTGATGATAACTATGGGAATCTGTCACTGATGACATTTGATAACAGCCTTAAACAGGTAAATCAAAAAATTATTCTGGATACTAAAAGTCATCTTTCCTATCCATTTATTTTTAAAGAGAACAATAAAATTTATGTATTCCCCGAAGCATCACATAGTGGCAGCTTATCATGCTATGAATATGATCCTGTACAAGAATCTCTTAATTACCTGCAGGAGATAATTGAATTACCTCTTCTGGATTCAACTATCTTAAAACATAATGATAAATATTGGATTTTTGGAACACTAACTGAAAAACAATCTGGTTACAGATTGCATGTCTTCCATTCAGATAAATTATTTGGACCATATAGCCCTCATCCTGAAAACCCGGTAAAACATGGATTAGATGGTACCAGATCGGCAGGAAATTTTATTGAGGTTGACGGGGTTATTTACAGGCCAACCCAAAACTGCAAAAAAGAGTATGGGGAATCAATAACTATTAATAAGGTAAATACGTTAAATGAGGTGAATTTTGAAGAAGAGCCATATATGACTATCCGCATAAACAAAGAAAACCGCAAAATTCATGGAATACATTCAATACATACTATAAATGTGCTGGATGACATTATTGCAGTCGATGGTAGAAGATGGACCTTTTCACTCAAAAACCAATGGAAAAACTTCTTGAGAAACAGGGAAATTTTAAGAAAAATGAAAAAGTAAGATGTGACAATTAATTCTGTTAAATTTACAAGTATTGGTTATTAGTTTTCACAATGTAATGAAAAGCCGGGAAATTATTTGGTGAGGACCAAAAAAGATTAAACAAACAAAATGAGAATCCTTTTCTTTCTTGAATCTCTCCAGTGCGGAGGAAGGGAGCGACGTTCGCTTGAACTGATCCAGTATCTGAAACAACAAACTGATTATGAAATAGAATTAGTACTAACCGAAGAGGAAATTTACTATGAAGAGGTTTACGAACTTGACATCAATATTAAAATATTAAAACGGACCGGCATTAAATACGACCCAAGCATCTTTTATAAATTTTACAGAATTGCCCGCAGGTTCAAACCTGATATTATTCACACCTGGGGCAAAATGACAACTTTTTATGCTATTCCTGCAAAGCTAATATGCAGAATCCCTTTAATCTCCAGTTTGATCGCTGATTCTAATAAAAGTTATAATAATTTCTCGTTATATCATTTCCTGTTGAAAACAAACATTTTGTTTTCTGAAGTTGTCCTTTCAAACTCAATAGCAGGACTCCAGGCATATAATGTTAAAACTTTAAAAGCAAAAGTTATTTATAATGGTGTTCGTCTTGAAAGATTTCAACAAAGTTTTGATACAAAAAAGGTTAGAGAAGAGTTTGGGATAAAAACCGAATTTATGTTGATCATGGTGGCCACTTTTTCTATTTTCAAGGATTATGATCTTTTTATTGATGTTGCCCGGGAAATCGGTAAGCATAGAAGTGACCTCACATTTGTCGGTGTTGGAGATGGGAGCGAGTGGGAGCGCATTAAACTAAGGATATCTGATGAACATATAAAAAATGTAATTTTAACCGGAAAACAAAAAGAGGTTGAACGGATTGTTGCTTCTTCAGATATAGGAATTTTGTGCACAATTTCTGAAGGGATGTCAAATTCAATTATTGAATACATGGCTCTGGGAAAACCGGTAATATCAACTGATTTAACCGGTGGAAGCAAAGAATTAATAAAGGAAGGAGAAACGGGGTATTGCGTTGAAAGGAGTACTGAAAAAATAATTGAAACGATAAACAGCTTACTTGATAATTCAGAATTACGGCTCTCAATGGGCGAAAAAGGAAGAAAAAGGATAAACACTCTGTTCTCAATAAATAGAATGGCGGATGATTTTAAGCTCCTGTATAAAGAAGTTTCAGCGTAAAAGGATGACAGATAAAAGTAATGCCACCAGATTAAAAACCACCTGATGCTGATAATGGTTTTCAGATAGAGGTACAAAACAATTTACCAGACATGAATAATCATATATTTTAAAAGTTATTTTCCGGAGTTAATATGGTTACAAAACGAATACTTCTTGTCAGTCCGTTTCCGCCGTCAATAGGAGGAGTTAGCGTTAGTGTTCAGAGATTATATGATTTTTTAATCAAATCAGGATATTATGCCGTTAAATTCAATACACATTTTAAAAACAGAATGCTTAAACAGGTCAAAAATATTAAAATTCTTAAAATACTTGTTATTGCCAATATTTATAATGACTCATAAACATTTTGATGTTATTCATTTTCATGTAACTGGTGTTTACCCAAAGTTATATGTCACACTATGGAGATCACTTTTTTCCCGGAAAACACAATTCATAATTTCAATTCACGGGCAGATAAGCCATCTCTTAGCATCAAAATTCGGAAATTATTCATTAAAATATTTTGATAAGATCTTTTGTGTAAGGCCAGGTGATTCTATCAATTTACCCTTGAATTTAAAAAATAAAACTGTTGAAATATCAGCATTTATACCACCTGCCTTTTCAGATAATTATACTGCAAAATTTCCATTCTCATTAGAGGAATTCCTCAGGAGGGATTCTTTTAAATTACTGGTCAATGGGTTTATTATTGTTGATCATAAGTTCAAGGATTTATATGGATTCAAAGATGCTATTGTCCTTCTCGAACAATTGAGGAGTGAAGGGAAAAATGCCGATATTGTTTTAATAATCATTGGCTTCCCTTACAATGATAAGTGCAGGAATTATATAAAATATCTGAAGAAATATAGTTTGAAAAAAGGCCTGGAAAATCATATATACTGGATCGAAGATACCCCTATGGAGTTATGGCCTTTACTAAAAAAAGTACATGTTTTATTGCGGCCTACCAAATCTGATGGTGACGCATTGTCTATCCGGGAATCTCTTTATCTGAAAATTCCTGTCATTGCTTCTAATGTCGTCCCAAGACCAGTTGACGCCCTTGTTTATGATTTAAATTCCGAGAATGATTTTTTAAATAAAACGATCCTTGTAATTGATAATTATAAAGAATATGTTTCAAAAATTGGCAACAACAAAATCAGTTTCGCGGAGAAAATAATTGAACAGTATGAAACCCGGTGATATCAGAAAGAAAATTAAAAAAAATAAGATTGCGTTTTTCAGTTATAAAAAGTTGACTGACCATGATTACAGGGCGAACTTTAAGGATTGTTTGAGTCATAAAAATATAAAAACAGAGGAGGTGATTAAGAAAGAGATCTCCTTAATTAAAGATTATTGGAAATGCGATCCGATGCACTATTACAGGTACAGACTTTTTGAAAAGGAGTTATCATCTGAAGAGCTGATTGACTATATTCCTCCTTATTATTTCTACAATTATTACCTGGCTTCGATTTACCATAATGTAGATATTTCTGTTACAAAGAGTAAAATCAGCCTGAATGACTATTTTATCAGTAAAAATATTGAAACTCCAACTGTAGTTGCCATTATAATAAAAGGACAGATTCAATCCAATATCAGAGAGAAATTATCGTATGAAGAATTGATTGAAAAATTATTCAGGTCAAACTCCGGTGTTTTCTTCATAAAACCTGATAAAGGGAAAGGTGGCAAAGGTATTTTTATTATAAAAAAGATTAATAATGAACTTTATATTAATGATGAATTGCTTGATAGTAAATTATTTATGAATAAAATAAGACATGACGACTTTATCATTCAGGAAAATATCTCCCAGAGAAGTGACTTAAACTCAATTTATCCCTCTTCGGTTAACACACTTAGAATCATTACCCAATATTACAAAAATGGATTTCAAAATATCCGCTGTGGTTCTGCGTATGGGGCGCAACGGTTCTTTTGTCGACAATAGTGCACAGGGCGGCATTTCCGTAAATATAGATATTGAAAAAGGAGCGCTTGACAAATATGCATTCGTAGAACATTCTTCCGAAAGATTTGAAAACCATCCGGATACAAATTTTAAATTTGACGGATTCATTTTATATGATTGGGTGAAAATAAAACAAAATATTCTGGATTATGCAAATAAAGCAATTGAGTTTTCCGATATTGCCTGGGATGTTGCTATTCAGGAAGACGAAATATCAGTAATTGAAATAAATTCAAATTATGGGATTGACCATCTGCAATGTTGCATTGGCGGGATGAGAAGGAAACTAAATATATACCCTGGGTTTCCTGAAAATTAGTATATTTAGAAACATGTATTATTCAGTGACTTATAGCTTATTGTTTATAAATAATTTATTAACCCATATTGTAGGACCCTTTGTTGAAAAATGAATGAAAAATAAAGGAAAGAGGAATATTCTGCTTATTGGCCCTTTGCCTCCTCCAATGGGAGGTGTAAGTATACATCTTAAACGTTTTTCCAAACTCCTTGAGAATGACTTTGCAATTGATTATATTGATGAATCTGACATAATTAAAACCAATTATTTTAATCTCAGAAGCTTAAGATTATTTCGATATCTGAAAAAAGTTCTTAGATCTGATCTGATGTATATAAATAGTGGCACCAGGTTATTGATAATGTTTCACCTTATAGCCGGTAAAATATGCAAAAAAAAAATCATCCTTTCAATTCATGGCTATCCAAACAGTAAAAAGAGCTTTAACAGTTATGTGGATTCTGTTTTTTACTCTTTATCCGATCGTATAATAGCAGTAAATTCATATATTCTGGACAGAGTTTCACTTCCAGCTGATAAATGTATTATAAAGGATGCTTTTCTTCCACCTTGTCTGGAAGATGAACCTGATTTACCGGTTCATTTATTAAATTGGGTAACTCAAAGAAAGAATCTCGGGAAAAAAATTATCAGTGCCAATGCTTTTCAGCTAAGGATATTTAATAACCATGATCTTTATGGTCTGGATATGTGCATTGAAGTTGCAGACATCCTGATAAAGAAAGGTTTTCCTGTAAGTTTTGTATTTAACGTTTCCTCTCTTGAAAAGAACAGGGATCTGTATGAAAAATATCAGAACACTATAAAAGAACTGAATTTAAATGATAATTTTTTACTTCTTAATGAAGAGCTTTCCTTCGTTAAATTAATTACTTATTCAGACATTATCGTAAGACCCACCAATACCGATGGTGACGCTTTAACAGTCAGGGAAGCATTGTATTTCAACAAGCCGGTAATTGCTTCAGACATTGTTCCGAGACCCCCGGGCACAATTCTTTTTAAATCGCGGGATATAATGGATATGGAAAATAAGTTAATGGATACAATAGTTCTTGCTTCAAAATTGGCTTCCCCTGATACTACCGGACAAAATAAGGAATATCAAATATTTTATAAACAATTAATTAATAATGTTCTGACAGGTAACATTTAAGATTATTTTTGTAAGTGATCAGATTTTTTTGAACCATTTGAAATCAATTAAAATTATTCTATCAATCTAACTTATGAATTTAAGGCACAAAATTAAATTGTTGACAGAAGATATATCCCCTGGCGCAGGTGTTTTGCTCAACCATTTACCTTTCAGTATCAGGTTAGGTTTTGAATATAAAAAATACTTTCAATTAGCTGATCAGTTAATCAAGGCTGATTTTGAAACAAAAAATAAATATATCATAACAAACTTTAATAAAATATTTAACCATTTTAAACACAACAGCGGGTTTTACAATCGTCATTTACAACAGGCTGGCTGCAATATTAATGAAATCAGAAATCCCGATGATATATTAAGCGTCCCGTTATTAACAAAAGCCCTGCTCAGTGAAATTCCTGTTAAAGACCGTACCATTTTAAAATATGGATATGGACAGTACAATACAGGTGGGACCTCTGGTACTCCTTTGTCTTTTTACCTGGAAAAAAATTTTTATTCAAGGGAATGGGCTCACATTCATTATATGTGGGGAAAGATAGGTTATAAACCTTCTCAGACAAAAATTACTATAAGGGGGAAAAATATTAGAAATATTTATCAATATAATTTTAACCAGAACCAGTTCTTAATAAACTCTTATTATCCTTTTGAAACCGGTGACTATTTAAAACTTTTTAAGGTATTTAAAAAGTACAACACCGAATTTATCCATGGTTATCCAAGCGCTATATATAATTTTCTGATAGAAATTTCAATAAAAGCTCCATTTTTAATGGATTTTTTGAAGCAAAATATAAAAGGTATTATGTTTGGATCTGAATTTCCGTCACATCATTACAGGGATTTCATTGAGACTCAACTAACAAATAATACTATTTCATGGTATGGCCATACAGAGGGAGTCATCCTGGCCGCAGAACTATATCAAAAATATGAATATGTGCCTTTTCTGTCTTATGGTTTCACCGAAGCAGTTAAAAAAGACAATCAATATCACCTGGCAGGTACTTGCTTTGCAAACTATGCTGCTCCATTCATCAGGTATGATACCGAAGATTTAATTAATCCGAATATTAACAAAAATGGTTTATTGGAAAGTTTTGAAATTACAGAAGGACGATTGGGTGAATTTGTAATAGATAAAAACAACAGAAACATATCTTTAACAGGATTAATTTTTGGCAGACACCATAGACTTTTTGATATAGTTAAATTTATTCAGGTAAAACAGGTGGTGCCAGGTCGGATCATTGTTTATTACTCTAATTCTTCGATTATTGAAAATCCTTCTGAGTTATTTGATTCAGACAATTTAAATATTGAAGTTCATTTTGAGCAAATTAAAGAACCATTCAAAACACCTTTTGGGAAAATTCCTCTCTTAATAAAATAACTTCATGAAACAACTTATCCAAAATTTTAAAACAGGAGAACTGTATATAGATGAAATACCCGTACCCGGTATTTCAGGTGGGATGGTATTGGTTGAAAATGAATTTTCACTGATAAGTGCCGGGACTGAGCGCGGCACGGTCAAAGTAGCACAGGCAAGCTTATTAGGGAAGGCAAAACAACGTCCTGATCTTGTTGCACAGGTCATTCAGAATATAAAGAAAGAAGGCATAACTGCAACATTCAATAAAGTAAAGACCAAACTTGATTCATTAAAAGCTTTGGGCTACAGTGCTTCCGGCAGGGTAATAATATCTATGGACAAGAATGGAACATTCAAACCTGGTGACCGTGTTGCCTGTGGTGGACAGGATTATGCGTCTCATGCCGAAATTGTGGCAATACCTCAAAACCTGGTCGTAAAGATACCCGAAAATGTCAGTACTGAAGAAGCAGCCTTCACAACATTGGGCGCAATTGCACTGCAGGGCATTCGCCAGGCTGATCCAACTTTAGGTGAAAAGATCTGTGTTATCGGTTTAGGCTTACTGGGTCAGATAACCTGTCAGCTTTTAAAAGCTAATGGTTGTTCAGTTTTCGGCGTCGATCTGAACGATGGTCTTGTAAAGCTTGCAAATGCCTCGGGCGCAGAACTTGCTTTAAACAGAAATGATCCTAATCTTATTTCAGCTACTGATACTTTTACCAATGGTCATGGATTTGATGCAATCATCATAACAGCCGCTGCTCAATCGAATGACCCTGTGGACCTTTCAGCTGAAATTGCCCGTAAAAAGGGAAAAATCATTGTTGTTGGTGCAGTAAAAATGGAACTCCGGAGAGAACCTCATTTTTATAAAAAAGAATTAGATTTAAGAATGTCATGCTCATATGGCCCCGGACGTTACGACTCTGATTATGAAGAGTCAGGAAATGATTATCCGTATCCTTATGTTCGCTGGACAGAACAAAGAAACATGGAATCCTTCCTTGATCTTCTCGCACGTAAGGTTATTGATATTAAACCTTTGATTACACATGTATTTGATATTTCAGACGCCGGTAAAGCCTATGATATTATTCTTGGGAAAACTAAAGAAGCACATCTGGGGATCTTACTGAAATATGCCAGCCATAATGGAAAAGGAATGTCTCTTTTCCAGGTTCAGAAGCTACCGCTTAATAAAATCAATACAGGTTTTATTGGAGCCGGTAGCTTTGCACAAAGTTATTTAATACCTAATGTAAAATTGTATGGTGCGTCATTAGATGGAGTAGTAACAGCAAGAGGCATAACATCAAAAAATGTTGCGGATAAGTTTAAATTCAATTATTGTTCAACTAACCCGGACGATATTTTAAATGATAAGAATATAAACACTGTATTCATTGCTACACCTCATTCGTCACATGCTGATCTGGTTATAAAAATTTTGGAGGCCGGTAAAAATGTATTTGTTGAAAAACCACTTGCAATTAACATGGACCAGCTTAATTCAATAATTAATGCAAAGAATAAATTTCCTTTGCCATTAATGGTCGGCTTTAACAGACGATTTGCTCCAATAAGTGAAAATATTAAAAAAGAATTTAAGAATGTATCTGAACCCCTGGTCATTAATATTCGTGTCAATGCGGGATTAATTCCGAAGAACCACTGGATTCAGGATCCGGAAGTAGGTGGTGGAAGAATAATAGGGGAGATGTGCCATTTTATTGATCTGATGCAATACTTTACTGATGCTGAACCTGTGAAAGTATTTGCAGAGTCCATAAGCACTCACAATTCACTGGTCACACCTGCTGATAACATATCCATTGTGATTAAATTCAGTAATGGCTCTGTAGGTAATCTGATTTACCTTGCTAACGGAGACAAGTCAATGCCTAAAGAAAATATTGAAGTTTTTGGGGCAGGGAATATTGGTCTGATAAATGATTTCCGGAACGGTTTGTTTTTTAAAAATGGCAAAACAATTAAAATGAAATCTTCCGGTAAGGGACATAAAGAGGAGGTTGAGACATTTTTAAATGCCTTAATCAAAGGCCAGGATAGCCCCATCAGTTTCAGATCTGTTTGTCTGACCACGTTAACTACATTTAAAGTCCTTGATAGTCTTTATACCGGCTTGCCGCAGAGTATAAGTTTAGATGACCGGTAAAATTTAATATAGATCCGGCAAACTTAAGGATTATTGTGATTACAAAGCTGTGCAGTAAAAAAGCATAAAAAGAGAACCTGAGAAAAGTTCATGTTTGTTATATCATTAACGGAATATTTATAATTATATGTGCGGAATTGCAGGCTTTACCGGATTCAATAATAACAAAGAATTGGCTCTCAACGCAAACGAGATACAAAAGCATCGCGGGCCTGATAATCAGCAGGTATGGGATGATGATTATATAGCTCTTGCACATCAGAGATTATCAATAATTGATTTAAGCGAAGCTGCTAATCAACCTTTTCATATTGATGACCTGGTAATTATTTTCAATGGTGAAATCTATAATTATAAAGAGCTTGAAGAAAAGCTGAGAACTGAAAAACAGGTCATTTTTACTACATCCTCGGATACAGAAGTAGTACTTCAGATGTTTAAAAACTATGGAAGCAAGTGCCTCGATTTCTTTATAGGGATGTTTGCATTTGCTATCTATAATAAGAATAACTCTGATCTCTTTATTGCCCGTGATCATTTTGGAATAAAACCTCTTTTCTATACGCAGATTAATGGATCTTTTGCTTTTAGTTCTGAACTTAAAACATTAGTAAGTATCCCGGGATTTAACAAAAATATAAATCCGAAGTCATTGGTAAGCAGCATAAATTACCTTTGGGTATCAGGCAATGAAACAATGTTTAAGGGTTGTTACAAATTGCCGGCTGCACATTTTATGACTTATAGCAGGAAGACAGATATAAAAATTGTGAAGTACTGGGAGTTACAGGATACCTCAGAAAATAAGCCGGTATCCACAGAAAAAATCATTGCCGGTGAAGTAGCAGATAATATAGAATCTTCTATTCACCGTCATCTGGTAGCTGATGTCCCTGTCAGCAGTTTATTAAGCGGTGGGCTGGACTCTTCAATAATTACTGTGATTGCAAAAAAATATAATGACTCTATTTCAACTTATACTATTGGCACATTTGATAAAGACAAAAAGAGTGAGAAAATGCCGGATGATGAAAAATACGCTGAATTGGTAGCTGAAATTTATAAACTTGAAAATAATGTTATAAGAATTCATCCTGACATACTTAATGATTTTCCAAAAATGGTGAAAACCCTGGATGAACCAATTGGTGATCCTGCAGCCTTGAATACTTATTTAATTTGTAAAGCAGCAAGGGAAAAGGGAATTAAGGTTTTATTATCCGGAATGGGTGCAGATGAAATATTTTTTGGTTACAGACGGCAAAAAGCTACCCTTATGGCCATAAAATTTAATAAGTTGCCGGTTTTCATAAAAAAATTAACCGGAAAAATTATAGAAAATCTGCCGGTAAGGATAAATGGTAACGGATTTAAATTTGCGCGGTGGGCCAAACGTTTCTTAAGCTTTACCGCTCTGCCATTAAGCCAGACCTACATGAGAAGTTATTCGTATTACGATACAATTCAATTAAAAGAATTATTGAAAAGTGAATATTGGCCGGCTGTTGATTCGCTGACAACTGACCATGCCGAATTGTTCAATTCAAAATTTAATGATGACATAATAAATCGTATCTGTTATACCGATTTGAATATGTTTATGCTTGGTCTTAATCTGACATATACAGATCGTGCTTCCATGGCAGCATCGGTTGAAGTCAGAGTTCCTTTTATTGATAAACTTGTTATTACGAAGGCAATGCAGGTGCCAGGTAACTTAAAAATCAAAAATGGGACATCAAAGTATATATTAAAAAAAGCAGCAGGCAGATTTTTACCGAAAAAAATTATCTACAGGTCCAAAGCTTCATTTGGTGCTCCGATCCGGTCATGGATTTCGAATGAATTAAAAGGGATGGTTGATGAACTACTGTCGGAGGAAAATATAAACAAAAGAGGATTTTTAAAGTATACTGTTGTAAAAAAAATGATAGATGATGATAGAAATGGTATTGACGATTACGCATACCAGATTTATCAATTACTTACTTTGGAATTATGGTTCAGAGAATATCTGGATAAATGACCCGTTATGTTTGAAATTATATATAATGACATTACTTATCCGGATCTTTAAATACTGGAACTATTTTAATATTAATTTAAACTGCAGGTTTAAGATAATTTTGTCTTTCAATGTAATACGTTAAGAGAAGAACTAAGTCTTAAATCTCTTTTATTTCAGGAAATTTGCTATCATGACGGACAAAATACAGAATGCGTTTAAAAAGCTTACAGAATATTGCGAGAACGAAGAATACAAAGGTTACGATCCATTCGATGGTTTAAACAGCACTCTGTTTCATTCAATTCCCTTTATTTCGGACAATAGTTTCGCCCGGCTATTCTGGATACAGGCTTTTAAAAGGTTACCCTTAAACCTGCGGCACCTTACCGGAATACGTAAGGAGTATAATCCTAAAGCATTGGGATTGTTCCTGTCAGGTTATTGCAATTTATTCAGACAGACACCTAAAGAGGAGTATCTGGAAAAGATCCGTTTCTTTTCCGGTAAGCTCATGGAACTCCAAAATAAAGAATGGAGCGGATCATGCTGGGGTTACAATTTCGACTGGCAGGCAAGAGCCTTCTATCAACCTAAAAACACACCTACTGTGGTTGCCACAACATTCATAGTCAGTGCTCTTCTTGATGCTTATGAAATCACCGGAGAGAAACAACTGATGCAAATATCCCGAAGTTCATGCGATTTTGTAATGAAAGATCTTAACCGGTCTTATGACGAGAATGGTAATTTTGCTTTTTCTTATTCTCCGTTAGACAGTAGTGTAGTATTTAATGCTTCGCTGCTTGGCAGTCGACTTCTGGCAAGAGTATACGGTTTTACAAAGGAGAGGGAATTGTTTGAGGCTGCCGGAAAGTCCGTTAATTTTTGTTGTGATCATCAACGGGCCGATGGCTCCTGGAGTTATGGAACACTGCATTTTCATCAGTGGATTGATAATTTTCATACAGGCTACAATCTGGAGTCTATTTCAGACTATGCAAAATTTACAGGCGACAATTTGTTTAAAAGTAATCTGGATAAGGGACTTAATTATTATGTTAATACATTTTTTACAGAAGAGGGCATTCCCAGATATTATAACAATTCTGTATACCCTGTTGATATTCATTCTTCGGCGCAGTTGATAATCACTTTGAGTAAATTAGGTATATTTCAGGAATACAGGCATTTGATTGATAAAGTAATTAACTGGACAATTAATAATATGCAATCAGATAAAGGTTACTTTTATTACCAGATAAATAAATATTTTTCATCCAGGATTCCTTATATGCGTTGGGCTCAGGCATGGATGTTTTATGCTTTAAGTGAGTATTTGAACCAGAGAAATAGCAGTTTGTGATATATTTAACCTAGTAATCTTATTATGAAGATATTATCAGTTGTAGGTGCCCGTCCTAATTTCATGAAAATCGCTCCTTTTATAAGAGCAATAGAAAAATACAATCATGATAATGAGGATAAAATACAACATATATTAGTTCACACCGGCCAGCATTATGATGTTCGTATGTCAGAGGCATTTTTCAGGAGTCTCTCAATTCCTGATCCGGACATAAATCTAGAAATAGGCTCTGGAAGCCATGCAGAGCAGTTAGGGAATACCATGATTGCTTTTGAAAAGGTTCTGCTCACTCAGAAACCGGATTGGGTGGTAGTCGTGGGTGATGTTAATGCGACTCTATCATGCTCGGTAATTGCAAAAAGATTAAATATAAAAGTTTGCCATATTGAGGCCGGATTACGTTCCGGTGATATGACTATGCCTGAGGAAATTAACCGGTTGGTTACTGACAGGCTTTCAGATCTTTTGCTTACTCCGGATCTTCTTTCTTCAGATAACCTTTTAAGAGAAGGCACTTCGCCGCAGAAAATCCATTTCGTAGGAAATATTATGATTGATACCCTTGAAGAAAACAGAGAATTGGCAGCAAATATGCAACTCAAGACAATCATAGATAAAAACCTTATCAAAGGTCGCACTGGTGTTATGCCCCTGCTTACTGACAATAATTATGGGGTTATTACACTTCACAGACCATCCAATGTAGATTCTGAAGAAATATTCCGGCCGTTGGCGAACTTCTTGCTGTCTGAAGTTACAAATGACCTTACACTTATCTGGCCTATACATCCACGGGCACGTAAACAGTTAAATGTGATCGGCTTATGGGAAGATATGTTGGCGCAGTCATCCCTTATCCTGCTTGAGCCGGTTGATTATCATTCGATGCTACGATTAAATATGGGAGCCAGGATTGTGTTTACAGATTCAGGAGGCCTTCAGGAAGAATGTTGTGTACTTGGTACCCCCTGCTTAACATTACGTTGGAACACAGAACGTCCCGTTACATTGCGTGAACATGGCGGGGTGAGTGTCCTGGTAGGAAATAACCTTGACAGGATCAGAGAAGAGTATCATAAAACTATCAGATTAGAGCGTAATCCTTCACGTCCTGAATTATGGGATGGTCACACTGCAGAACGCATTGTAAGAAAGATGGTTGATTACATATAAAATTTATCAGAGGTAAAATTAATTCGAGATGAAGATTGATTTTTTAGGTATCCCTGTCGATTCACTTACAATGAAAGAGACTATTAATCGTATCGATGAGGCCATACAGTCAGATGAAAATATTAACCATGTAGTTATAAATGCAGGGAAGGTGGTGTTGATGCTAAAGGATAAAGAATTATTCAATAGTGTAGTTTCCTGTGATATCATTAATGCAGATGGTCAGAGTATTGTGTGGGCCGCCCGCTTTCTGGGGAAAATGTTACCCGGAAGAGTAGCAGGAGTGGACCTAATGCAGGAATTGGTCAGATTGGCTCATACCAGGGGATATAAATGTTTTTTTTTTGGTGGTACAGAACATGTTGTGAATAGGGTGGTTGAAATTTACTCACAAAAATATAGTCCAAAAATAATAGCAGGTTATCGAAACGGATATTTTACTGAGGCTGAAGAACCTGAAATTGCAAGGCAGATTGCTGAGAGTAGTGCCCAGCTATTATTTGTTGCCATTACATCGCCAAAAAAAGAAAATTTTCTCTTTAAATATAAAAATATTCTGAGAAAAGTTAATTTTACTATGGGTGTCGGAGGTACATTTGATATTATTGCGGGTGTTACCAAAAGGGCTCCAAAATGGATACAGAACATGGGAATGGAGTGGTTTTTTCGCCTGGCACAGGAACCCGGACGCATGTGGAAGCGTTACCTGGTTGGGAATACCCGGTTCATTTATCTGGTAGTGAAAGAAAAGATTAGTGGCAGGCGGATAATAAAAGAATGAATTTAATCTTTAAACCTAATTCAAATGAAAATTGATCATATTTGTTTTGCAGTATCGAATCTGGATGAAGGAATTGCTTACTGGCAAAATGTTTTTGGATACAGGCAGATGACCAAAATAGTGGAAAACTCTCTTGAAAAAGTTAAGGTGGTTTTTCTAAGCAAGAAAGACAGTCTCACTGTGAAACTTATTGAACCTTTAGAAAGTAATCTGTCTCTTACAAATTTTGTTACCAGGGGTGGTGGGTTTCATCATCTTTGTTTTAAATGTTTAAATATTGACACACAAATAGATGACTTAAAAGAAAAAGGGCTGATAATGCTCGCAGCTCCCCAGAAGGGTGAAGCCTTTAATAACAACAGGATTGCATTCCTTCTTGCCAGGTATGGACTTAATGTGGAATTGATTGACACAGATGAAAAAGCCGGAATGCTTTATTAGTTTGAGTTTTTCCTGAAAATGAAAGAGGCTATCCCATTAAAGATAGCCTCTTTTTTATGACTTGTCAAGTCTTAATCCTTGACACACCGGACATATTTACCTGCCTGTTTATTTGTTGTCATCTTTATCAATACCAGTTTTAGCTACTATCCAGTTGCCGATACCAGGCAACAGTGGGATTGCCGTTAATCGCGTCATCCGTGGCACTCCAGAAATAAGTGAGTGTACCAAGGCCCCAGAACTCAGCAGAGTTCCATTGACGATAACCACCGGGAAGGGCTGTAAATCCGCTAATATTTGTTCCGTTACCGCTATCCCATCCTGTTGTGCTCTTCATCTGGGTTCCCTGGTCAGTACCACGCCATCCCCAGTCATTAACGTTTGCAAGAGGCACACCAAGATATACCTCAAGTGTATTAAACTCCGCGTCAGTTGGTTCATGCCAGCCGGCAGGGCACAAATTCCCGGTAGCGACTGTAAACCAATTGTACAGGGCTCCGTATATGTCTTTGTTATCAATGTTATTACCATACCAACTGTAAGCCGGAGTTGTAATAGTGCTCCATGTAGCATCGGTTACATTTGGTATGTCCGCATTATTATTATACCTGGTAGTTTTAAGATTTTCAGCCATCCAGGTCTGGGTGCCTATTACAACAGTTTTATAAACATTGCCTTGGATGTCAGTAACCGGTGTAATGAAAGAAAGCTGGTTTCCATAACCTGTACCTGTACTGTTTGTTGCATAGGCACGTACAAAGTATGTTGTCCCGGCTGTTAATCCTGTCATATTGCTGACAAAACTACCTGTAACTGTTCCATCAGTGGTTACATTATCTGTTATAGTTGGAACTGCGGTAGTGCTCCAGCATATTCCACTTACGGTTATGGTGCCACCACCATCATTTGTAATACTTCCCCCTGATATTGCCGTTGTGGAAGTAAGACCTGTAACTGCAGCAGTGGTTAATGAAGGCATTCCTGCCGCAAGGGTGTTGAAGGTTACCTGGTTTCCATATCCGGTACCGGCGCTGTTGGTAGCATAGGCGCGTACATAGTAGGTTGTCCCGGCTGTTAATCCTGTCATATTGCTGACAAAACTACCTGTAACTGTTCCATCAGTTGTTAAATTATCTGTTATAGTTGGAACTGTTGAAGTACTCCAGCATATTCCACTGGCGGTTACGGCGCCACCACCATTATTTGTAATACTTCCCCCTGATATTGCTGTACTTACTGTAATGCCGGTAACTGCAGCAGTAGTTAATGTTGGCTCTGCTACAGGTAATGTGTTGAAGGTTACCTGGTTCCCATAACCTGTACCTGTACTGTTGGTCGCATAGGCGCGTACATAGTAGGTTGTCCCGGCTGTTAATCCTGTCATATTGCTGACAAAACTACCTGTAACTGTTCCATCAGTTGTTATATTATCCGTTATAGTTGGAACTGCTGAAGTGCTCCAGCATATTCCGCTTACGGTTATGGTGCCACCACCATTATTTGTAATACTTCCTCCTGATATTGCTGTACTTAATGTAATGCCGGTAACTGCAGTAGTTGTTAATGCAGGAACCAATACTGCGGAAGTGTTGAAGGTTACCTGGTTCCCATAACCGGTACCTGTACTGTTGGTCGCATAGGCGCGTACATAGTAGGTTGTCCCGGCTGTTAATCCTGTCATATTGCTGACAAAAATACCAGTGCCTGTTTCATTGGATGTTAAACTATTTGCTGTTGTCGGATTCTCTGTTGTGCTCCAGCAAACACCTCTTGCGGTTACGGCGCTTCCGCCATTATTTGTAATGTTCCCCCCTGATGTTGCCGTACTTAATGTTATGTCAGTAACTTCAGTTGTTGTTAATGCAGGAACTAATACCGTGGAAGTGTTGAAGGTTACCTGGTTTCCATAAGCTGTACCGGCACTGTTGGTCGCATAGGCACGAACATAGTAGGTAGTACCTGGCGACAATCCCGTCATATTGCTGACAAAACTACCTGTGCCCGTTTCATTAGTAGTGAAACTATCAGCAGTAGTTGGATTCTGAGCTGCGCTCCAGCATATTCCTCTTGCGGTGACAGTACCACCACCATCATTTGAAATATTCCCCCCGGAGGTGGCTGTATTTAATGTAATAGCCGAAACTTCAGTAGTGATTAGGGTCGGTAAAGCTACCTCTATAGTTGCAAATGTTTGCTGGTTTCCATAAGCTGTCCCGGCGCTGTTGGTTGCATAGGCCCTTACATAATAAGTAGTCCCGGGGGTTAATTCTGTCAGATTGCTGATAAAACCACCCTTGCCGGTTCCTTCATTTGTAAAATTGCCTGATGTTGTCGGATTCTCTGTTGTGCCCCAGCAGACACCCCTGGCAGAAATGTCAGCATTCCCGTCATTTGAAATAAACCCTCCTGTTGTTGCAGAAGTTAATGTAACAGCTGGTTACCGAGATTGTGGTTAGTGTAGGTGGTACCTTATCTTTTTTGCACCCATTGATTACAGCAATAGCAATAATCAAGAAAACTACAATTAATAGATTCGTTAAATTTTTCATAATCAGTGTTTTAAATAATTCCGTAGGTTAATATAAAATTACATAATATAATAGTAAGAAAATGATGAATATTACAGGATTAAGATTCTATTAATAATAGATTAAGATTCTACCGATAAAAAAGAGGCTATCCTATTAAAGATAGCCTCCTTTTTGTTTATTATTGAGTATTAATCCTTTACACATCGGACATATTTCCCACCTGTTTTATTTGTCGTCTCTTTATCAATACCTGTTTCACTACCATTCAGTTGCCGATACCAGGCAACAGTGGGATTGCCGTTATTCGAGTCATCCGTGGCAGTCCAGAAATAAGTGAGAGTACCAAGTCCAAAGAACTGACCCTGCAACCATTGGAGGTATCCACCCGGGAAAGCATTAAATCCCCTTGTATTTGTTCCGTTACCTCCGGCATCCCATCCGGTTATACTCTTAAGCTGAGTTCCCTGATCAGTTCCCCTCCATCCATAAAAATCAATATCTGCAATAGGCACACCAATATATAATTCCATTGTATTATACTCTGCGTCAGTTGGTGCATGCCAGCCGGCAGGGCACAATTTCCCGGTAGCAACTGTAAACCAATTGTATATTACTCCATACTTGTCTTTGTTTAAAATATCATTATCATACCAATTGCAAGCCGGCGTTGTAAGACTGTTCCATGTTAAAGCGTCAGGTACATTTGGTATGTCAGTATCATCATTATACCTGGTAGTTTTAAGGTTTTCAGCCATCCAGGTCTGGGTGCCTATTACAACAGTTTTATAAACATTGCCTTGAATGTCAGTAACAGGAGTAATGAAAGAAAGCTGGTTTCCATAACCTGTACCTGTACTGTTTGTTGCATAGGCACGTACAAAGTATGTTGTCCCGGCTGTTAATCCTGTCATATTGCTGACAAAACTACCTGTAACTGTTCCATCAGTGGTTACATTATCTGTTATAGTTGGAACTGCGGTAGTGCTCCAGCATATTCCACTTACGGTTATGGTGCCACCACCATCATTTGTAATACTTCCCCCTGATATTGCCGTTGTGGAAGTAAGACCTGTAACTGCAGCAGTGGTTAATGAAGGCATTCCTGCCGCAAGGGTGTTGAAGGTTACCTGGTTTCCATATCCGGTACCGGCGCTGTTGGTAGCATAGGCGCGTACATAGTAGGTTGTCCCGGCTGTTAATCCTGTCATATTGCTGACAAAACTACCTGTAACTGTTCCATCAGTTGTTAAATTATCTGTTATAGTTGGAACTGTTGAAGTACTCCAGCATATTCCACTGGCGGTTACGGCGCCACCACCATTATTTGTAATACTTCCCCCTGATATTGCTGTACTTACTGTAATGCCGGTAACTGCAGCAGTAGTTAATGTTGGCTCTGCTACAGGTAATGTGTTGAAGGTTACCTGGTTCCCATAACCTGTACCTGTACTGTTGGTCGCATAGGCGCGTACATAGTAGGTTGTCCCGGCTGTTAATCCTGTCATATTGCTGACAAAACTACCTGTAACTGTTCCATCAGTTGTTATATTATCCGTTATAGTTGGAACTGCTGAAGTGCTCCAGCATATTCCGCTTACGGTTATGGTGCCACCACCATTATTTGTAATACTTCCTCCTGATATTGCTGTACTTAATGTAATGCCGGTAACTGCAGTAGTTGTTAATGCAGGAACCAATACTGCGGAAGTGTTGAAGGTTACCTGGTTCCCATAACCGGTACCTGTACTGTTGGTCGCATAGGCGCGTACATAGTAGGTTGTCCCGGCTGTTAATCCTGTCATATTGCTGACAAAAATACCAGTGCCTGTTTCATTGGATGTTAAACTATTTGCTGTTGTCGGATTCTCTGTTGTGCTCCAGCAAACACCTCTTGCGGTTACGGCGCTTCCGCCATTATTTGTAATGTTCCCCCCTGATGTTGCCGTACTTAATGTTATGTCAGTAACTTCAGTTGTCGTTAATGCAGGAACTAATACCGTGGAAGTGTTGAAGGTTACCTGGTTTCCATAAGCTGTACCGGCACTGTTGGTCGCATAGGCACGAACATAGTAGGTAGTACCTGGCGACAATCCCGTCATATTGCTGACAAAACTACCTGTGCCCGTTTCATTAGTAGTGAAACTATCAGCAGTAGTTGGATTCTGAGCTGAGCTCCAGCATATTCCTCTTGCGGTGACAGTACCACCACCATCATTTGAAATATTCCCCCCGGAGGTGGCTGTATTTAATGTAATAGCCGAAACTTCAGTAGTGATTAGGGTCGGTAAAGCTACCTCTATAGTTGCAAATGTTTGCTGGTTTCCATAAGCTGTCCCGGCGCTGTTGGTTGCATAGGCCCTTACATAATAAGTAGTCCCGGGGGTTAATTCTGTCAGATTGCTGATAAAACCACCCTTGCCGGTTCCTTCATTTGTAAAATTGCCTGATGTTGTAGGATTCTCTGTTGTGCCCCAGCAGACACCCCTGGCAGAAATGTCAGCATTCCCGTCATTTGAAATAAACCCTCCTGTTGTTGCAGAAGTTAATGTAACAGTGGTTACCGAGAATGGTGGTTAGTGTGGGTGGCACCTTATCTTTTTTGCACCCATTGATTAAGGGAATAACAATAATAAAAAAAACTACAACTAATAGATTTGTTAAATTTTTCATAATCAGCGTTTAAAATTATTCCATAGGTTAAAATTAAGTTATATCGTATAATGGTATGAAAATGGTAATAGTTATTAATTAAGATTTGGTTAAGAATAGATTAAGATCTGAATAATATTTTTCAAAAAAATTAGAAAATAAATAACCGGCGTTTTTACATAAACAAGTATTCAGTCATACACTTGTCACAAAAAGGAAGCTGTCTCAAAAGTCCTCTGTGGAAATCTGTGGACACTCTGCGATCTCTGTGTAAAATCTTAATTATTTGTTACACAGAGGGCCATAGAGAAGACACAGAGAAAGCATTACCGTAATTTTAGACTTTTGAGGCAGCCTCTATGTCTAAGGATAATTGAATTCTAATTTTGCACACACCTTATATATTTTCCACCCGTTTTATCGGTGGTTGCTTTATAAATTCTATTATTAGCACCGTCTAAGCGCCGGTACCATGCAACAGTCGGCTTGCCGTTAATTGCGTCATCGGTTGAACTCCAAAAGTAAGTAAGAATACCTTTTCCGTAGAAAGTTCCATGCAGTCCCTGGCGGTAGCCGCCGGGAAGAGCATTAAAACCGCTTGTATTTGTACCATTACCTCCGGCATCCCATCCTGATTTGCTCTTCATCTGTGTTCCCTGATCGGTACCCTGCCATCCCCAGATTTCAATCTCCGCCAGGGGTATACCAAGTGTCATTTCAAGTGTATTATAATCTGTATCAGTTGGTTCATGCCAGCCGGTGGGACACAATTTCTCTGATTTTGCTGCATACCAATTGTAGAGGGCTCCATACTTGTCTTTGTTTGTTATGTCATTATCATACCAGCAGTAGGCCGGAGAGGTAAGGGTTCTCCATGGAATACTATCGGTCACATTAGGGATGGAAACACCATCATTATATTGGGTAGTCTTCAAACTTTCGGCCATCCAAACCTGGGTACCTATTACAACAGTTTTATAAATATTGCCTTCTATGTCAGTAACTGAACCGGTGGAGTTTTGAGTGGTGTCTTGTGTGGTTTTTTTGCACCCCGCGATAATTGAAATGCCAGTAATCAAATAAATTACATAAAAAAATTTTGTTATTTTTTTCATAATCAGCTTATTTAATAATTTCATATTTTAAAAGAAGTTTAAACTGCATAATAATATCAAAATAATAATTGCAATTCATTAGTATTTAATTAATATTAAGTTAAGATTCGATTAATATTTTTGTGTGTAAAATAATGAAATAAAAATTGACTAAAACGAAAATATTGAATCAGGGGGTGCAGATTAAATAATATTTATAACCGTACTAATTTAAACAGTATTTTAGTTTATTACAAAATGATCTTTTACAATTTTTGATTTCTCCCTGTCGCTCAGACTGTGTGTTTTGAATAAACCCGGGTTTTGATAATAGAGAAATTTTTGAAAACTCATCTTCATTACTACCTGGGCTGGATTACCTACAATAACAACATTGTCAGGAAATTTACCCCGTACAACACTTCCTGCTCCGACGATACAATTACTGCCTATATTAGTATTCGGAAGAATGGTACAATTAATTCCAATGAATACATTATTACCTATAACAATTTTTCCGAAAACATCTACCTCATTCTGGTCATCCCGGAAGCACCAAACCGCGCCGTCATGTGTTACCAGATCTGTCCTTGCCGATATAGCAACATGATCTCCAATTTCAATTAAATAGGGCTCAGTTGAAAAGGACATAGTGTTGATATGACAATGTTGTCCGATTTTCATTCCCTGGCGGCGTAAATATTTAACTTTTCGTTCGTCGCTGCATCTTTTCAGTATCGCGATTTGGATACTTTGTATTATACTTCTAAAATTCATTATTCATTTAGAATTAATCAGATCATTTTCTATTTTGCTTCATCTTCAGTTATCTTGTTTGTTACAGATGCTGCCGGAGTCCAGGCAATAAACTTATTACGGGAAAATTATGCATTTGAGTCAGCCGGTAGATGTATTTATTCTTGTTCTTGCTTCCAACACAGATACTTCTTCCTGTGCTATGATGTAGAAAAATAATTTTCTGCATTTCTTTTTGATTTGTTTCAAAGCCTAAACTTAACCGATTACTACAAAAAAACACTTACGTCAGAAGAACTTAAACAAATATAATATAAAACACTCCTAAGGGTGGCCCAGACTCAGGTTCTTTTGATCTTTTTACCGGTAGCACTGATTGTAATTCGTTCACTAAGATCAAAAATATAGGGTATTTTATATGATACCAGATATTTTGCACAGTGCCGTTTTATAAATTCGGGGGTTATATCATCTTTTGCTCCATTCTTTAGAACGATCGTTGCTTTCAACGTTTCTCCCTCTATTTTATCATCTATTCCTTCAATGGAACAGTCCACTACTTCAGGTATCTGCAGGATAACGGCTTCGATTTCCTTAGGGCTGATCCTTTTCCCTCTCACTTTTAAAATTTCATTTTTCCTTGCTGTCAGGTATATAAAGCCATCCTCATCAACTTCCCCGAGATCACCCGTCCAAAGCCATCCTTCCCTTAAAGAATTTCTTGTACTTTCATCATCAGCATAATAACCTATCATTATATTATCTCCTTTTGCCACTACCTCTCCAGTCTCTCCGGGTAAAACTTTCTCTCCGTTCTTATTAATAACTTTTAATTCGACTCCCGGAATCCCTTTTCCCATTGATCCTTTTTTCTTTTCATAAAGGTCCGGGGGCAGGTATGACAACCGTGCTGTCGCTTCAGTCTGCCCGTACATGACATAAAATTTTATATCGGGAAAAGATTCACGAAATTCATCTATGAATACTGGTGCCAGTTTGCCTCCGGCCTGAGTTACGTACTGTAAGTCAGGAAAATTGGTTTTCTTAAAAGTATCCGACATTCTCATTAAAATCTGGAAGTGGCTCGGAACACCTGCAAACCCGGTACATTTGTAATTCAAAAGGTTGTTTATGACTGTACCCAGAAATATGAAAGAATTATTAAACACAATTGATCCACCTGTCCTCAGATGTGTATGCAGAAGAGATAATCCGTAACAATAATAAAATGGCAAAACAACAAGCATCCTGTCATTGCCTGATAAATGCAGGTACTCAATTATTGAAGTTGTATTGGCTATCAGGTTTTTGTGAGATATCATTACCCCTTTGGGTTTACCGGTTGACCCGGAGGTGAAAATTATCTCTGCACAACTCTCTCCGGGTGTTGTTGTTTTAGGAAAGGTTATTATATCATTTGAATTTATTTCAGGTAAGTTGTCGGGAGTTATAACTTTAAGATCATTTTCCGGTAATTTTCGCTGTATCTCCCTGGTAGTAAATATCAGCAAAGGTTTTGTCAGCCCTGTAATATAATTGAAGTTATCTTTTTCCGTATTAGGGTCCAGAGGTATACAAATGTTACCCGACTTTATTATCGCCAGATATACTTTCAAAAAGAATAAATTATTAACTGAAATCAGGATAATATTCTTATTGATGCCGACCTCTCTTTCCAACCAGAGTGAAAGGTTGCCTGAAGTGTTATAAAGTTCTTTATATGAAATTTCCTCATTTCCCACCAGGAATGCTTTATCGAGACCCGATGTATTTTCGAAAAAGTAATCAACTGCATTCATAGAAACATTAATTTGGATTATTTATACAAGTTAAAACTACCTCCATTTGCGTTTATTTAGTGCCTTATATCAGTTGTCTTGTGCCTGTTTCGATCCTCCAAAGTAATCCTTTATCGGCGACATTCTCAAATATTCAGTCGTTTTTCTTTTCCGTTGGAAATTCCTGAACAAAGCAATAACTCTCTCTTCAGTCTCCTCCATAACATCTGCAACTTCGCCCGGGGAATACCCGTTTTCGAATCCGTACCAGTAAATATCCATCTGTTTAAAAGGAAGCTGATAGAAAAATTCTTCCTGGGTCTGCTCCGCAGTATATGTGTCGGTCGTTGGCGTCCTCGTAAGAATTGCTTCCGGAACGCCAAGATATTCTGCTAACTGGTAAACCTGCGTTTTATACAGGTTCCCGATTGGCATAATATCTGCTCCTCCATCTCCGTATTTTACGAAAAAACCCTGTTCCTGTTCATGTTTGTTTGGCGTGCCTATTACTGCATAATGGAGAGCTTCTGCATGATAGTATAGTATTGACATTCTCGCCCTTTGTTTAAAATTTGAAGCAGCAACAATTTTCAGATATTCATCAACCGGTAGTAATTGTTCCTTTTGATTTCCTTTATTGTCAACAATAGTAAGTGAAAACAAGGGTGGGAGAGAAGTAAATAAACCGGAATGTTTTATACCTATTTTCATCTTGTAAGTTTCCGGGTCATATTCCGGAAATATTCGTCTTACTGCTTCATCACGCCTCTCGTAGCATCTGAATCCTGTAAGGGCAGGAGTAATTACTTCTTTGATCGCCTTTACGCCAAATTTGACGGCAAGTCCCCTTGCCAGCTCTTCACTGTCGGTATTTGAATCCTTTTCCGGTATTAAGACTCCCAATACTTTTTCGGGTCCAAGGGCCTTTGATGTTAAGGCTAAAGTAACTGAAGAGTCAATACCTCCGCTCAGACCTATTACTGCTCCATTCCGTCTTAAATTTTGTAAAACGTCTGTCCGGAGTTTACAGGTAATTTGATTTACAGCGCTTTCAATGTCATCAAGTAATATTATGTCTTTTGAAAAAGGTTTCCTGGTTATCATGATTTTAAAGTTTAGGAGCATTATTAACTAAGAGGATGGCACAGGATGTATTATGACCTTAACTTCTTCAAGTCTTCAATTATTTTAGTGAATGATAATTGAAAACACCAACTTTTTTTGTATAGGTTTTTGTTAGCATCTGTTCAATATATTCAGGTGGATCTTTTGACAAAAAGCACTTTTTTGTAATCAACGTATTATTTTATTTTATTTTATATGACAAACGGTAATCATGCATAAGACCTCTTTGATTTTGACTTCGTCGAGCTCCGCTTCGCTCCTGTTCTTCGTTAGCCCCTTACCCTAAAGGGTGCGAAGAACCGAGTCCCGCAGGGCGAGCTCGGCGCAGCCAAACTCTATTACTCCCTTTAGGGTCGGGGCAAATAATTGATTTTCAAGCATCAAAATATTTATATGTATGACTCCAGTTAGTCATTTTATTTTATAATTAATTATACAGGTTAGACCATACAGGTGGAGTTATTTTATTTTACGGAGAACAAATTCTGTAATGGCATTTATTGATTCAAAATTTACTTCTACAAGGTCCGTATCATTAATTTTAAAACCAAACTCATTCTCAAGGTATGAAACTAATCTTACGAATCCCATCGAGTCAAAATATCCCTCTTTGAAAACTAATGATTCATTCCCTATCTTTTCACTCTCTGCAAAGGTCTCCTGTAGAATATATGATTTAATTTTATCTTTTATACTTAATGTACTCTGTGTCATTTTGAACTATAATTTGTGAACTCAAATATATTAATTAATTTAACTATTATAATCTTTTATTATAGTAGTTACTATAGTGTCCGTATTTGCTGGTTTTAATATTAAGGTCATTAAATACAACATCAAAATTTTCAACTTTATTTATTCGGAACATACTCAGGACATCGTTAAAAACATCTTTCCGGGTAAAATTATTCCTGCAAATCAGGAGGATGCGGGAAGCATATTTCATCATCGGAGTTGCATCGGCAACCATTCCGGCAGGAGAGGTATCAATAATTACAAAATCGTAATTGCTCCTCAGATAATTTATAAGGTCGTCAAGAGCCCCTGCTTCAATCATTTCCGAAGAATTCGCTAATAAAGGTCCTGCCGGAATAAAAAAGAGATTTTCGGATTCAGTATTATGAATTATACTTTCCTTTGAAGCATTATCGGCAATATAATTGGTAATACCCCTGTTATTCTCTGTTCTGAAATTCTCATGGAGTGATGGCCTGCGAAGATCGCAATCCAGGAGAATTGTTTTATGGCCGACCGAAGCAATTGATTCTGCAAGATTAAAAGAGATAAAACTTTTACCATCCTTGGGTTGCGAGGAAGTGACCATTATCACTTTCAATGGTTCCGATTTAAATCTCAGAAATAAGGTGCTTCGCAGATTTCTGAATGATTCGGCAATTGGTGAACTCGGAGATTCTTTTACAACTGCTTCTGTTTTATAAGTATTACTGAAAATTACACTTAACACTGACCTTTTTAATAAGTTCTCAACATCACTGATAGTTGCAATAGTTTCATTAAAGAAATTTTTCAGAATGATATAAACAGTCGGAATCAATATTGCGATCATAAAAGCCAGCATCCAGTTTATTACAATTTTTGGCGAAATAATGGTTTTAGTAATTTCCCTGGCTGGTTCAAGTATCTCATAATCAGGGTTATTTGATACCATTGTAATTGCTGCTTCCGATCTTTTCTGAAGCAGGAATGTATAAATTGCGTCGCTCAGCTTGAATTTTCGTTCCATACTGACCATATTCAGTTCAGTTCTCGGAAGCTTTGAAATCTCTTTTGATAGTTTTTCTTCTCTGGAATCCAGTTCATTCTTGGTCAGAGTAAGCGTAGCCAGATTATTCCTTACATTTTCAACAATAGCTTGTTTTTGTGCCCTGATCTTATTATCAATCTGACCCAGAAATAGATTTTTTTCAGCATTGTTGCTCATTATGCTGGATCTTTCAGTATTCAATGCCTGAAGATCAAGTATCAATGAATTCATGATAGGATCAGAAACGTTGGCGGCTGACGGAGGAGAAATACCGGAAATATCCTTGTTCTTTTCAAAATTATCTAAAACGTATCTGTAATAACGTTCCTGTATCTGCAGATTTGAACGATCTGTTTCAATTTGCGTCATTTGTTCATATGCACGCTGACCCTGGTAACTCAGATCCATTACCTGATTTTCCGAACGGTAGTCCTTCAGCTTAGATTCGGATTTAACCAAAGAATCGGAAATTCCGGCAATCTGGGAATCAATAAAGTCAATTTCATTTCTTGAGATCTTATTCTTTTTTGCGAGGTTATCATCAAGGAAAGTTTGCAGGTATGTGTTCAGAAAATCAACTGTCAGATCAAGATTTTTGCCCCTGAAAGTTACATTTATTAAAGAAGACCTGATACTTACAGGTTTTACTTCAATATTTGCAAGATAATTCTTGGAAAGTTCATCAAGATGATGAAATTCAAAATAATAAAGCCCAGTATACTCTGCCTTGCTAAATGAGTTCTCCTGGTTAAGCGAGACCATAAATTTGAAATTTCTGTTGGTTATGGGTACGTTAAATTTGCAGATAGTATCAGTATTCAATACATTATCTATGCTTACAACAACATTATCAACATAATTGTATAGTGATACTTCATCTTCAGAACAGGTGAGTCTGAATGAGTTTTTATCGAGAATGGCTACATGAAATTTGGCATTTATAGGTTGTATATGTGACTTGTCAATACTAACGGTAAATGGAGGTCTGGGATATATCTGCTCTATCTGTCCCAGAATATTGTTCTTTTTGTTGAAATAACTTACTTCCAGATTCATTTTGCTTAAGGTGGCGGCTACAAGAGTAAATGACTTTGCATTATTTATATCATTTTCAAGATTTTTGGCTTGTTCCAAAACACCCAGCCCTCTGAAAAGATCGTTTGATCCCATTAATGCGGTACGCTTGTCTTCAATAGGACCGATTATTGAGTTTACCTCATAAACTGTTGGGGAAAATTTATTCAGAAAGAAGACGCCAGTGAAGCAGATAATAAAACTGACCAGGTAGAAGTACTTTACTGATAATGCCTTTGATATGAAATCCTTTATTATATATGCATTTGAAGAGAATTCATTCTGATTTGTCATTATATTTCATTTTAATTAAAATTTTACTCCTGTAAAGAGCAAAACTGCTATTAGAGTTGTTATAGAAGACAATACTGTTGTAAAGGTAATATTCTGATAACTTGAAGAGACAGCTTTTAAGGGTTCCACTATAATCACATCGTTAGGAAGGATATAATAATAATCTTTGGTGGCAATTTTTGAATTGGACAGATTTAACCTGTAATGCACTATTTTGTCACCTACATGCCTGGTAAGGATAATATTTTTCCGGTCGCCATAACGGGTAAGGCCACCTCCAAGTCCAATTGCTTCATAAATGTTAAGTTTATCCCTGGTAAAAGGAAAGACTCCCTGTCGTTGAACCTCGCCCATAACTGTGACCTGATTATCAACATATTTAACAATTACTGACGTATTTGAGACATATTCACTCAAAGCTTTCTGGATCTTTTCAGCAGCTTGTGCTGTTGTAAGAGAACCTACATTAATATTGCCAACAAAAGGGAAATTTATGTTACCGGCTTCATCAACCATATAACCAATGATATCACTGTTACCATTGCCGCCACTTCTGATTTCATCGCCTGAACTGAATATCTGGCTTGTTTGAAGATCGATACTCAAAACTTTAATATAAAGCTTATCAAATGGCATAATTGTTTTTTGTACTCTGGGATTTATCTCTGGTCCTCCCAGATCATTTATATCAGTAAAATAGCTTAACTTCCTTGAAGGCACACATGATACTGCCATTACCATCAGAAAAATCAAACCGGCTTTTAAAAGACAATATTTCATCTGTAAATCATTTTTATGTTTAAGGTAGGATAGCTTGCCCCGCCTAAACGGGGGAACCACACATGACGGATTAAGATTATTTTCATTCGTATTTATGTTTTCGCTCAATCATGTGGGTTTCATTTTCATATATCAAATATATAACATAATTATATTCGTTAAACTATTCTGTTAAAAAAGCAGAGGAAGGTTAATGTCTTCTTTACAGGATATAACACCATTGAGGGATAAAAGTTTCTTCGGGACAAGCTTTAATCCTGATTATTATCAGATTTGGATTACAGATTGTGTCCTGATAAGAACACTATATTCCGGATCTTTGGAAAACGGTTTTTATTGTTTTCAGGAAAATTATAAAATCAAGTCGTGGCGACCAATTGTCAATATATGCTAAATCCATCTCCATCCATTGTTCAAATTTAATATTGTTACGATCTGGTTTTATCTGCCAGAAACATGACAAACCAGGCTTTACTGATAATCTTCTTAACTGCCATCTTTTATATTGGAGGGTTTCACTCTGAAGTGGCGGACGAGGACCAATCAAAGACATCTCTCCTTTTAATATATTAAATAGCTGTGGCAATTCATCCAGTCCTGTTTTCCTGAGAAATTTACCGATTTTTGTAATCCTCGGATCATCTTTTATTTTAAAAACAGGTCCGTCCATTTCGTTTTTTTCCGAAAGATCATTTCGAATGGATTCTGCATTTGAAACCATTGTTCTGAATTTGTACAAATTAAAATGTCGTCCCCTGAGTCCAACTCTTGCCTGCTTAAATATAATTGGTCCGGGAGATGTTATTTTTATCAGAGCCCCAATCACTAATATAAATGGAAAAAACAGAACTATCATCATTAATGAAACTATAACGTCCATTATTTTCTTTATCGCCAGGGGATAAGGATTATGTGGTATATTAATGAATGACAGAAACTTTTCGGTTGCAATCTCAGTTTTAACAGCATTCGTGAGGTTGATCTTTGCATCTTTTACTTTAAGAAGGAAAGTTACTCCAAGCTCTTCACAGGATCTTGCTGTATCTCTGACCTCGTCAGTATTAATTTTGCCTTTAATATATAATACCTCATCAATCAAATCAACTTCCATCAGGTCATTAAGCACCTTTAGAAATTTTCCCGGGAGCAATATTATAGATTCCCCATATTTTTTTTTCAATAACTCTGACTCGGTGAAAATTGCAAATACCTTATACCCCCATTCCTTATTGAACAAAAGACTATTAATAAATTTAACCGATGAATCATCAGCAATTAAAACAATGTTTACCTGGTTATAACCTTTCGCCCGGTAAGTTTTAAAAACTTTGTATTCAAGTAACCTGACCACAAATAATAAGATGAACCCGAATAAAGTCAGTTCAATAAAAAATGGCCTGGAAACCGATGATACCTTAAAAACAAAATAATACAAAATCAAGAGAAAAGAGAGAACTATGGACGATTGCAAATACGCTAAAAACAATGCTCTGTAGCGCTTTGTACGAGGTATTTCAGTAACATTTAAGAGGTATAAAATCAGTAGCCAGAGCGGCAGTATAAAAAGGAACAGGGAAATAAGTTGCTTCTCGCTAAAGAAAAATCCACCCGTTTGGAAATAGTTGAAAAAATATGAACATTGAAATGCAATTGCGATCGCCAGAATATCCGTAGCTCCCAAGGATATAATTTATAAGATTCCATTTTTTAACGAAAGGAATCACCCGAAGACGGTAAAGGGTACTAAAAATATCCATAAATTAATCCTAATTAAACCCTGGTAATCAAACTATGTAAATATAAACTCTCTGGTCAAAATATAAAAATAATTACTCTGTAAAGGACCTGACTTTATGTGCCCCAAAAAATGTCAGTCCGTTTAAGTCATACATATCCAAAACCTTTAGCCCCGCCTCTGCAAACATTATTGAAACTGTTTTTTTTGTAAGATATCTGTTGGTCCTTGAATCCATAATATCATAAATCATATTTAATATTGGGATCCTTGAAGCAATTCCATTCTCAACAGGATCAACTTTCCCTGAGATCTGGTGCTGATTGTCATTTGAACCGGAAAAGAAACCGGTTGAATTTTTTCCGTCAACGAAGCTACCTATAAAGTAAGTTTTCGGTGGAAGAATATGGTAAATTGTATGAAGAAAATTCTTAATATGTTTAATGTAGTTAAGCTGCTTCAGATTTACCAGGGTTCTTACATCTTTCAAATCTTCAGCATCATAGAAATAATGATGAGAAGAAGAGAGGACTAACAGGTTACGTTCTTTTTCAAGACCTAACCATTCAAGATAGTTAAAATAGTATTCACAACCTTCATCAGCAAGTGTCTTCAAAACAGAATTGGATTCAATTAGTTCATTAGCCGGAAAATTTCTGTGAATCATGGTTCTGTTTATACTCCGGCCTTCATTAATATTCGGTACATTTGTTATAATTCTGCTTTCCATAATATTATACTTTTGAATAGTTATTAATTTTTATCAGGTTCTCAAAGAGTTCTAAATTGATTATCAAGTTTTATTTTCACAAGTTTCTTTGTACCCAATATTTTCAACATTTTTTTTTAATGAAGACCTCCGGTCTTATTAAATTGGAGACCCCCGGTTTTATTATATATAACCGACTAGTGTTAATAATTGTTCAATTCCTGATAATTATTATGCACTCTTTTGTAAAAAAAATAATTTTCACATTAAAAATAAATGTTGCTGATTTCATAGATTAAAAGTCTTTCGGTTACATATAATATTTAATTTAGTAATCTGCTTTCGTCCTGATCAATTTTTTTGTTGACTATTTATACTACAAATGTGCTTCAGTTAGACCTGATATCGTTTACATAACTTTGTAAATAATTTATACAATTCTCACATTTCCTTATTCAACACATTTACACAGTCTGCTTGATTAAAATTCATGAATTGCCAGATATTTTCAGGAACTCATTCAATTGAAATTTTACACACTACTTTTTAGGCCCGAAAATAAGAAGAGCTCCGCCAACTACCATTATTCCTACCCCTAAATAAGGCGACCAGTTGACCTTGTGGGGCTCCGATCTGGAGATTTGCACACTTCCCAGATCTACCAATTTTTCTTTTGTAAAAAACCGGAATCCGGTAATAATGGTGAATAATAACCCAATGACTATAAGTACAATACCTATCTTTTTCATAATTTCAATTTTTTGTTTATCCGCTTTATTTATTTTAGTATTATTGTTTAACTCATTTCCCCACTAAATGGCCACTTGCAAAAAACTTTTCAATCTATTAAAGGTGATACTTTTATTCTCTGAGTTGTTACACAATTGCAGAAAAAGATTACATTATTCACACTTAAGGTTACATTATTCACACTATATTCAGAATAGCTTATTTGCAGTCAGACAGGGTGACTTGTCGGGAGTGGGGTTGTGAAAACCTGATCAAAAGAAGAAAAGGCAGCAGGAAATCTGACTCCAGGGTTTTGCCCGTTACCTGAATTTTCTAAAATAACCTGAATGTCAGAGGGTATGCAGAAAAGAAGATGGCCGGATTCATCCGGACTCTGCTACAGCGTTGCTATAAGTTGTTTCAGTTTGATTTCAGCAATCTTGAGATTATACTCGAAATTAATAAGCCGGGTGCACGACTGAACATAACTGTCCTGTGCCTGGTGCAGTTCAAGTGAAGTCGATTGCCCCAGTCTCAGACGCTGTAAACATATTTCTATGTTTTCCCTGTTAAGTTCATTATTCTCTTTTTCAATTTGCATTAACTGCCGTTGGTTCTTAAAACCTGTAAGTGCATTCAGCAGATCAGTATTCACCTGCAGTTTAATATTCTGAAGATCGTATTCTGCCGATTGGAGCTGAATCTGTGCTATGGTAACCTTTCTTTTGTTCTCTCCGGAGCTGTATAAAGGTATAACAAGAGTACCTCCAAGCTGGGGTCCGAAAGAACGGTTGTTGCAATACTGATCCTGCTGAGTTACTTGTTTGTGACAAAAAATATCCTGCATTAAAATTTAACTTTTGGCAGATATAGCCTGTTATTTTCCTTGAGACTTAACCTGGCAATATCGATCTGTTTCTGAAATGATAAAACATTAGTATTTGAGGTATAGAGTTTGTTGTTGTAAATTCATTTTCATCGGGTATATAATTAAGCGGGATAGAATCTGAAACTTCAAAGACCTGGCTCGGCATTCTGGCCTAACAATTCATTTAATGTTTTTTTAGCTGCTTCAATAACAAATTGCTGATTAATAGCGTTCTCCAAGGTAACATTCAAATCAATTTTTGCCTGAAGCAGATCTGTTCTTATAAGAGATCCTGCATCGTAACCTGCCTGAGCAATTGTGACCCTTTCACTGGTTATAGTTTATAACTTCATTAATTGAATTTAACTCCTGTTTTTGTCTTACAACATCATAATAGGCAGCAATTACATTGTACATCGTTTGTAAAACTTTGTCTTTGAACTGAATCTCCCCAAGAGACTCAATTTCGTTCAGTTTATTCTTTGTGACAAACATTTTTCCTCCATCGAATAATGTCCATGACAGCTGAGTGCCTGCATTGAACTGAGCAGTGGATAGTGATGAATAATTATTTTCAGTCCCTCCTGAAAGCTCCTGATGAATATTATTCAGTTCATAATCTCCTGAACCGCTCATCTGAAGACTTGGCAACATTCCTGCATTGCCGGGAGTATTATTTGCCTTTGCAATATCGGCATCGTTACGGGCAACCAGAATATCAAAATTATTTTTTAAAGCTATATTTACTGCATCATCAACCGTAAGTATCTTCTGGCCCTCAGCAACGGAAAATAACATTAACATTAAAAGCATATGATATGATTCTCTTAACCATTTGTTTATCTGATAAGTGATTTAATTCCTTTTTTAAGTCTTTTTTTCCTGACATCACGATATATGTAACCGGAATAACAAATAATGTAAGCAATAATGAAAAGAACAACCCGCCAACAACAACAATTCCAAGGGGAACCCGGCTATGGGCACCGGCACCCAGAGCAAGTGCAATTGGGAAAGCTCCGAATATTGTTGCAAGCGAAGTCATTAATATCGGACGAAATCGTGCTGCTGCAGCTTCAAATGCAGCCACTCTCTTTGCTCATTCCTGCTTTTTGTTTCTGATTTGCAAATTCGACAATCAGAATACCGTTTTTAGTGACAATTCCTATTAAAAGGATCATCCCGATTTCAGAAAAAATATTCAGGGTCTGTCCGAAAATCCATAATGAAAGCATAGCGCCGGCAATGGCCATAGGGACAGTAAGCATAATAATAAACGGGTCGCGGAAACTTTCGAACTGAGCAGCAAGAATTAAATAGATAAGCAAAAGGGCCAATATTAATGCAAAGGAGATATTCGAACTGCTTTCTGCAAAATCTCTTGATGTTCCTGACAGGGCCGTAGTAAATGAATTATCCAGTAATTTATCCGCTATTCTTTGCATTTCTGCTATCCCTTCACCCAGGGTTCTTCCATTTGCAGTGTTTGCTGAAATAGTGGCTGATTTATAACGGTTATAATGATATAATGTCGGAGGGCTGCTGTTCTCTTCCATTTTTACCAGATTGTCTAGCTGGATCATATTGCCTGAATTGGTTCGGACATACAGGGAAGATATGTCGGCCGGAACATTTCTGTCCTCACGCATTACCTGGGCAATTACATAATATTGTTTATTATTGCGCAGAAAATAACCTGTTCGGCCTCCGCTGAATGCATAATTCAATGCATCGGAAACATCCCTTTCATTTACCCCAAGACTTGTAGCCTTTAACCGGTCAACTGTTATATTCAATTCAGGCTTATTAAATTTAAGATCAACGTCAACATTACTGAAAACCGGACTGTTCTGTGCTTCTTCAAGAAATTCGGGCAACACCTTTTTCAATTTTTCAAAATCAAGATTTTGCAGGACAAACTGAACCGGAAGTCCCCTTGAAAATGATGTGGTTATTGTTGGTTCCTGGCTTGCTATTACCCTGGCATCCGGAATCGTTCTGTAAATTTTCGAAAGCTTTCGTAAACCTGTTGCTGTGATGCTTTTCCTGTCTGACGGATCTTTAAGAAAAGTTATTATAAATCCTGTATTTACACTTGCATTCAATCCTCCTCCATAACGGGCAAGAACATAATTTGCTTCAGGAACTGAATCCAGGTTTATTCTTGCAACTTTATCAATAATATTCTGAGTGGTAGTATATTCTGTTCCTTCAGGAGCAGTTAGTGTTGTTCGGATATAACTATGATCTTCAAGAGGAGCAAGTTCTGATTTCAGTATTCCTGATAAGGCAATAATAACAACAATACAAAATCCTAATATTGAAAATGCGATCCATTTATGCAGAATAAAAAAACCAAGCAGCCGCCGGTAACCTTTTTCCATGCCTTTAAAAAAAGGTTCTGTAGATGTATAAAACTTGGAATGACGGGAAGCATATCCTCCCAAGTTTGACATTAAGCACCGGAGTAAGTGTAAGGGAAACAAGAGCTGAAATTAATACCGCACTTGCAACTACTATTCCAAATTCACGGAATAATCTTCCTGTAAAACCCTGTAAAAATATCACGGGGATAAAAACAATTGCCAGTGTAAGAGAGGTGGAAACAACAGCAAAAAATATTTCGCGTGTTCCTTCAAAAGCTGCCTGCCATTTATCCATTCCCCGTTCAATTCGCTTGAATATATTTTCGGTTACAACTATTCCGTCATCAACAACAAGACCTGTTGCCAGTACAATTCCCAGAAGTGTCAGAACATTAACAGAATAACCAAATATGTACATGACGAAAAAAGTCCCGATAAGTGAGACCGGAATATCAATCAGAGGACGTAAGGCAATGACCCAGTTTCGGAAGAACAGAAATATTATAAGGATTACAAGACTTATTGCAATCATTAAAGTTTCAACAACATCGCTGACCGATTGTCTTACGAATATTGATTTATCACGCCCAATATTTAATTCCATTCCTTTGGGAGCATTCTCTTTAATCTGGTCCAGACGCTTGTAAAATTCATCTGCAATTTGTATGTCGTTTGCACCGGGAAGAGGAATCAAGTGCCAATACAACTCCTGTTATACCATTTATTCTGGCACCCGATTCTTCATTTTGCGGACCAAGAACCGCTTCTCCGATATCTCTAAAACGAACTACCTGGTTGTCAGTCTGCCTTATAATAAGGTTATTAAAATCATCTTCAGTTTCCAGCCTCCCAAATGTTTTTACGGTAAGTTCCGTATTAGTTCCACGGATCTTACCCCCCGGCATCTCCACATTTTCTTTTGTAAGTGCTGAGTTTACATCAGATGCAGTCAGGTTATATGCTGCCATCTTATTGGGATCAAGCCATAAACGCATGGCAGGTTTCTGCTGACCGTAAATATCTAACTGAACTGACTCCCGGAATAGTCTGCAGTTTTTCCTGTAATACATTTTCAGCATAATCGCTCAGTTCAATATCATTCATGTTGCTGCTTTCGGCAATTAACATTATTATAGGGTCACCATTGGCATCTGCCTTGGTGACTGTCGGAGGGGCATCAATATCCTGAGGCAGGGTTCTCATTGCCTGTGAAACTTTATCCCTGACATCATTAGCCGCCTTTTCCAAGATCAGCACCAAGATTAAATTCAACTGTAATTGTACTGGATCCTATAGCTGATTGAGAAGAAATTGATTTAACGCCTTCAATCCCGTTAATTGATTTTTCAAGTGGCTCAGTGATCTGCGATTCAATAATTTCAGCATTTGCCCCGGTGTATGATGCCTGTACAGTAATCACCGGCGGATCAATAGCCGGATAAAGACGAACACCAAGAAAGCTGAATCCTACAACCCCCAGCAGAACAATCATAAGGCTTAATACTATTGACCCAACAGGTCTTTTTAATGCAATATCTGAGATAATCATATCGAATCAGCTTTTACTGTGGAATAGTATAGTTTTGAACCTTCTTTCAAAAAGAGAATACCGGTAGTAATAATGGTATCGCCCGGTTGAATGCCATCAGTAATCTCAATGTTGGAAGCCTTACGTATTCCTGTTTTCACATTTGATAAAATGAGCTTTCCCGTTTTTAGCCACAATAACACTCTTGTTTTGTTCCTCAGGAATTATAGCCTGTGTCGGGATAAGAAGTGCATTTTTCTTTTCATTAAGTTTCAGATTAACATCGGTAAATGCACCAGGAAGGAGATGATCGGACTTATTATCCACAACTGCTCTCACTTTCAGGTTTCGGGTTGTAAACATCAATACCCTCTTCAGTTGCCATTACCGTAGCTTCATATTGCTTTTCATCATTTGACATTGTGAATATTATTTTCATTCCTGGTCTTAATTTCTGAACTGTATTTTTCAGGAACACTGAAATCAAGTTTCAGTTTGTCTTCACTTCGTATTGTGGCCAGCAGGGTAGAAGGAGTGACTTCTGCACCGACACTTATATTTCGAAGTCCTATTACTCCGTCGAAAGGAGCCAGTACTTCTGTTTTGCGAATAAGTACTTTCTGTACTTCAATATCTGCTCTTAATGAATTCAGCTGTAAACCAGTCTGTTCATAATCGTTCTGGCTTATTCCATTTGCTTTTAAAAGTTCCGATTGTCTTTCATGGATTTTTTCCTGTATTGCCAGCTGTATCTGGAGTTTATTTAGTCCTGCCTGCAGATCATCATCGAAAAGTTTCACGAGTAAGGTTCCTTTTTTTACAAATTTCCCTTCCGGCAAATTTATTTTAACCACTCTTCCCGGAACTTCGTTCTTTAATTCAACTTCTTCATAGGCGAGTAATGAACCTGAAACTGAAATTTCATCAATAAGTAATGATGGGTTTACGACAATAGGCATCTACTTTTATTAGTTGCTTCTGCCTTGAGGCCGACATTTTTCATGTATCTGAGAATTATCTTTCATTTCCCGCCTGATTTAATAAACCAAAACCTAAAAAGATGATGATATGCCAGCATACAAGCAGATAAAGCCATTTTGGGATCCTATTCATTTTTTTCATGTAGTTTTATTTGTTATAAGATTATTTTCAATTTTCTTTAGCAAAACATATAATTCATCAACTTTGTTTTCCGGTATACCTTTTACAGCTATGGAAGTTGTTTCATTAATTGCTTTTCTTATGTCCGGCAGAATTTTTTGGCTTTCACGGTTATTTCAAGGTTGATCTTTCTGCGATCCTTTTCATTCTGAACTCTTTCCACATATCCGTTTGATGACAGATAATCAATTATGCGCACTGCCTGCACTTTGTTGCATGACAGTTTATCGGAGAGTTCTTTTTGTGTAAGATTTCCATTTCCTGCCTCAATCAACATTAAAGGATAATAAGAACGTTCAATATCAAGGTGGGCAAGATTGCGCTGAAGATCAGTCAGAAAAATCCTGCTTATTTTTCCCATAATTCTTCCTATTGGTTCTCTGAGATAACTTATCTCTTTATTCTGCATATCTCATTATTTTTTTTGAAGTAACAAAATTAATCAGAATTGTTAATAGTTATCATTGTTAACAATATTTAACATTATAAAACCACTAACGCCAGCCTGATACTCAAAGTGAGGAAAACAAAATCAAAGAATTGATGTTTAATTTTAAATAATGAGTCTATTGAACAGAATGTCCTTATTTAATACCCTGTTAATATTATAATGAATAAAATGGAAATAAGTCAATATGCAGGGAAACCTGCAAAACCGGAAATGCTTGTAAATGTCCCAAAACTAATAACATCATATTATTCTGATATACCCGACATGACAGTATCTGAACAACGGGTTAAGTTTGGGACATCAGGCCATCGTGGTACAGCACTTAATACTTCATTTAACGAATGGCATATTCTGGCAATCACTCAGGCAATCTGTTTATACCGCATACAAAATAAAATAAATGGCCCTCTTTTTCTGGGAAAAGATACGCATGCTCTTTCGGAACCCGCATTAACCACGGCTTTGGAAGTCTTAGCTGCTAATAAAATTGAAGTCATGCTGGCCGAAAACGATGATTATGTACCTACACCTGTAATTTCACATGCAATATTAAACTATAATCGCGACAGAAAGGAGGGATATGCTGACGGTATTGTCATAACACCTTCCCACAACCCTCCAAAAGACGGAGGTTTTAAATATAATTCGCCCAACGGAGGACCTGCTGAAGACGTTATCACTGAATGGATCGAAAATAAAGCAAATGAGATTCTTGAAAAAAAACTGCACGGTGTAAAAAGGATTTCATTCATGAAGGCAATTAAATCTTCCTCGACTCACTATTATGATTTTCTCAATACTTATGTAAACGATCTTGCCTCCGTGATTGATATGGATATTATCCGTAACACAAAAACTAAAATTGGTGTTGATCCCCTGGGTGGCGCCGGGGTTCATTATTGGGAGCCGATAGCAGATCGTTACGGATTGAACCTGACGGTTGTCAATAAAGCTGTTGATCCAACATTCAGGTTCATGACAGTTGACTGGGACGGCCAGATCCGGATGGATCCATCTTCACCTTATGCCATGCAGAGCCTGATAAAATTAAAAGATCGCTTTGACATATCAGTAGCCTGCGATACAGATCACGACAGGCACGGTATTGTAACCAGGGGTTCCGGATTACTTCCACCTAACCATTACCTGTCTGTTGCCATCAATTACCTCTTCAGGAACCGGCCTGACTGGCGGAAGAATGCAGCGGTAGGAAAGACAGTGGTCAGCAGTCAGTTGATAGATATGATCACCTCAAACCTTGGCAGGAAACTCTATGAAGTCCCTGTAGGATTTAAATGGTTCGTGGATGGATTGTTCAGTGGTTCTCTCGGTTTTGGTGGAGAGGAGAGCGCGGGCGCTTCTTTTGTCCGTAAAGATGGTAATGTATGGACTACAGATAAAGATGGAATAGTTCCTGCTCTCCTGGCTGCTGAAATTACAGCACGGACAGGTCGTGATCCCGGCGAATTATATCATGATCTTACAGATAAATTTGGCGAACCCGTTTATGACCGGGTCGAAGCACCGGCTACTCCTGATCAAAAGGCACTGCTGGCAAAACTCTCACCCCGGCAGATTAAGATCACTGAACTGGGGGGCGAAAAAATACTGACTGTGGTCACACGTGCACCCGGCAATAAAGAATTAATAGGTGGGTTAAAGGTTGCAACCAAAAACGGATGGTTCGCAGCACGTCCGTCAGGAACAGAAAATATTTATAAGATTTATGCAGAAAGCTTTATGGGAAATGATCATTTGCAACGTATCCTTAAAGAGGCGCAAAGAATTGTTAATGATGCGTTATTATCAGGTAAACATGGAAGCGGGAAATCGTAGCCCTATCACAACAAATATCGCAGGCACTTTATTATCCGGATTTAAAGCAAAAACAGTGTACAAAGTATATGCTGTTACAAATAAATTTATTTTGAAAAAAAGCTGAATTTTTCTAAACGGATAATTCCATTTATAACCATTTGACTTATCTTCGCGTCATAATAATCAGGATAAAACCACTTAAAAAAGTACAGGAGCCATGCGGGAATTTATTACTTTTATGATGGATCCTGTTCCAATACTCTACTTGTTATTGCTTGGAGGATTTATTCTATTTGGACTTAACCGGAAACGAACCGGAAAGCTATTCCTGGGAATTGCAGGTTTATGGTTTCTCATCATCACAACTCCTTTTTTGCCAAAAATCCTGGTTAAATCGCTTGAAGATAAATATCCTCAACTGTCTGATGCATCCATAACAAGTATTCATGGTTCATGTGACATAATCATCCTTGGGGGAGGACATTCAGATGATAAAAACCTTTCGCCAAACAACCAGTTGTCAACAGTAGCCCTGTCCCGTCTGGTTGAAGGAATACGAATTCACAGGCTGATCCGGGGCAGCAGACTGATACTATCGGGTTCCAGGGGAAAATCAGAGCTTCCTCAGGCGCTTGTCCTTTATCGGACAGCTCTTATCCTGGGAATTGACAAAACATCGATGGCAATGCAGACAACACCATCAAATACCCGAATGGAAGCAGAAGAATATGTAAAAAATTTCGGCACAACCAATAATCTCATTGTAGTAACAAGCGCTGCTCATATGCCACGGGCAATGATGCACTTCCGTAAAATGGGTATCGATCCGATAGCTGCACCTACCAGTCGGATACTGAAAAACGGATCATATATAAATCCTTTGGATTGTATACCATCATCAGATTATATTGGCATGATGGTAGCGGTAATTCATGAGTACGTTGGTATGATATGGGTACGGCTGGGAGGCAGGTAAACCAGATAGTACTAACCACATAAAGTGATTTCGACTAACCCGGGATTTCACTCAATGGATAAACTAAAAACTAAAATTAAATGAGATTATCAATAGATTTATTCTGCTTATTCCATTCTCTGTTAGTAAAAACCAAATTAAGTTTCTTTCGTAATAACCTTCCTGGAGTTAGCTCTTCATGAAGGATTTGTTCTCCTGATTCCGTATAGATAAACGAATATTTTCCTGCAAAATATAAACTTTTTCCCAGAGAAGTAAGCAATTTAGTTTTGAATAAATAAAAATCAAGAAATTGTTCGAGTTTCATCATAAATAGAGATAAGTATCTGAATTTAAATATTTTTTGATAAAAGAATTCATTCAGATATGAATAGTGGAATGAGACATAAAGTGTTGGGAAACCCAATTTTTCGATTGGCCGCAATATATCTGGTAATAATTCGAATTCTGCGCCTTCGATATCCATTTTAATGAAATCCAGGTGAAGAAGATTTGAAATATTTATAAATTCATCAAGTCTTATTCCATTAGCCGTAATGTTACTTAAACTGTCTCTTGTTCTCTTCAATATACTTGTTGAGGAATTTCCATATGCCTGCCGTGCAAAAAGATTTATAATCTGATTTTTCGAAGTCAGAGCAATGTTAAATGGATTTATCAACAATTTTAAGGATGGGTTCAGGTTCAGATTTTCCATAAATATTTTATATGCTACCGGATCAGGGTCAATTGAATATACCTGGGCGCCCTTTGCTGCCATATATAAACTGATTGGTCCGATCCAACAGCCAATATCCATAGTTCTGGAGCCATCCTTTACAAAGTAGTCTATGACTTCGAAAGTTTCCCGCTCCCAGGCTCCGGAATTTAAACCGGACCAAAAAGGTGAAAAAACTGATCCGTTAACAGTAAATTCTGTTCTATTAATGAGAATTTTCATTTTAAAACCTGATTAATTTACAATTAAGTTATGATCTGAAAAATATAATTCCATTCGCCCAGTCTTTTCTTTTTCAGTAATAGATTGAATTTAAACCCATTAGAATATCCAATTTCCATGATCTTCTGAAGGTTGCAATCTTCAGAGAGTATCATAAATATTTGGATTGAAGGATGGTAATAATTATGCAGTTGTTTGAATAAACTCACAAAGTATTCAAAATTCCTTCCGCAAAACCAGGCCATCTGGGCATAATCTTTGGGCTCCTGGGGATAATATGGAGGCGCAATTAATATAAAATCAAATTCAAATTGAGGGATGTTTTCAAATAAGTCAGATTGAATGACAGATAAATTAACCTTATTGATTTCTGCATTTTTCTGAATATTATTAACAGCAAGTGGATTAATATCGCTGGCAGTCACAATTGCACCTTTCTGCGCTGCAAAAACTGAAATAACACCTGAGCCGGCTCCAAGTTCAAGAAAAGTCTTTCCTATTATATTCAGCCGGCCAACAAATTGAAGAAATAGTCTGGTGCTAATTATAAATCCCGGGTAAAAAACACCGGGCCAAACGCGAACATGAATACCTTTGTAACAGTAACTTCGTGTCTTTGACAGATATCTCAGGTACATCGGCTGAAGAACCGGAGTCAGATATTTAATCAGCCTGAATCTCATGAGGAATAAAATCCTTCCTTTTCGGGTTGCTGATAAGAAAAGAGTTTTAATAAGGCTTTTATTTCGTATGGGAAGCGATACAACTGTAGTCTGTACCTCAATGAACCAGGAATTTTCATTAGTCCTTTTTGAACCCGATTCAGGTGAAAATTCGAAATTCCCGGAAATGCAGCTAAAAGTACTACCTGAAAATTCATGACATCTCTGATCATGCCTGGCTTAAGCCAGGGTAATGATCTGCCAAGTCTTAAGTCAAAGTCCCGCCATTCTGGTTTTGACCATTCTTCAAGTGTTTTTGGGAAAATTAACCCGGTTTCCTGCGCTTGTTTGTAAACCGTAGAATTATCGATAGGTACCGGACTATAAAAATTAATAATAATTTCTGTTCTGGGGTTCAATTTTTTTATCTGGCGGGCGAAAGAAATGTCATCCTGAATCTGAAGCTTAATTCTTTGAGGGTTGCTTTCTGGAAATCCAAAGACAAAGGATAATTCCGGAATTATATCATATGATTTGAACCTGTTGACAATTTCCAATGTCTGATTTACTTCGGAGGAAGTTCCTTTATTGATTTTCTTTAGAAGGAAGTTATTACCTGTTTCTGCACCCATAAAAACCGAACAGCAACCGGAACTCCTGATAAGAATTAATTCATCGTCAGAAAAACTATTCATCGTATCGACACGTCCCTCAGCCCACCACACTATATCCAAACCTTTAATCAATTTACAAAATTCCAAAGTCCGCTTACGTGAACTAAAGAAGTTGCTGTCGTGGAATTCGATTGCATTTATATTATACTTTGTTTTTAAATGAAGTATATCCTCATACATTTTCGTTGGTGATTTTCCGTGCCAGGCGGAATGATATATACTTGCAACACCGCAAAAACCACAATAATGAGTACAACCTATGCTTGAATGATATGAGAAAGTTCTTTTGCCTAAAAATGTTTTTACAATATAATTCTCAATAGTGTAAAAATTATTAAGGAATTCAAGAGGAAGATCAGGAAGCGTATCCTGATCAGGTATCGGGCCCATTGGATTACATACTATATTGCCATCTCTTTTGAATACCAGATTTTCAATTTCCGGTAAATTCTCAGATTGCCCATCCTTCAAACACTGGATAAGTTCAGGAAAAGAGATATCTCCTGGCCCACGGATTACAAAATCAATTAACCCGGACTCAATGCAAATACGGTATTGAATTGAAGCAAAATATCCTCCCCAAATAATTATGATTTCAGGGTATTGTTTCCTAATTGCTTTGGTCAGCTCTAAAGCTGCTGACAATTGTGGCCCTGGCATTACCGAACAGGCAAAAAAAGCAAACTCACCGGTTTTCAGATAGCTGTCCAATTTCTGCCACGAATTTTTCTCCAGGTTACCGTCTACAATTACAAATTCATGCTTCCCATAAACGGAAGCGGCAACCTGCAGAACAGATATAGGTAGCCTATGATTACGATTGGCACTGCGTGGATTACACAGAATGATCTTATTAACTGAGTTGTTTAAAACATCTGCCATAATTACAACGTTACCTTTTCATATTTTGATGCACTAATTTAGAAATATAATACAAGCATGAGAAATAATGGCTTTCATAAAAAATATCCATTTTTTCATTCCCCGGGCTGTTTTACTATATTCTGCGGTGTTTTTTAAATACCTGATTGAAAAACGGTAAAAACGATCACTATATGGTCTTTTAAACCTGATCTTTCTTTCATTTCCCTCCCTCCATATGTAGGGAGGATCAAAGGTAGATTCGACCTGTTGATAAAACCTTGTGCCCTTTATGGGATATGCAATTCCAAGCGTGAGATCATCAGGTAAAGTATTTTTGAGAAACCTGGCTGTAATAAGAATATCTTTCCGGCTCTCTCCGGGATATCCAAGCATAATGAACGTTCCTACTGAAATTGACATCGATTTTAATCCCGCAATCATCCTGGCAGTATGGCCAAGGTCTGTTTTCCTGTTCATAAGGTCAATCACCTTTTGAGAACCGCTTTCCGCACCAATCCAAACTTTTTTGCATCCTGAATATTTGAGCAAATGAATAACTTCTTCATCTAGACAATCTGAACGTGTTATACATTCATAGGGTATTAAGAGATCATTTTTCAGCAACTTATTGTTAAACTCCCTCATCCAATCTTTGCTGAGAGTAAATACATCATCAGTAAACCAAACCTGATCGGGATGGAAAGCATTCTTCAACATCATCAACTCTTTAACAATTGCTTCAGGAGTCCGTCTTCTGCATGAATTCCCATAAATAGATTTACTGCACCAATTACATGAATAGGGGCATCCTCTCATCGAGTTTATTGTCATAGATGAAAATCCATGAACGATTTTCCATTGATGGAGATAAGCATTCACATCGAGGTAGTCATAATTTGGGAATGGAACTTCACTTAAATCCAATGGTGGTCTGACATCAGTTATGACCAGTAAGCCATTATTGTCCAGGAAATTAATACCTTTAATTTTACAAAGATTTTGGTTGACACTCTCCACAGAAGAAAGAGCCGTAACTAATTCGGCAAATGTTTCCTCTCCTTCACCGGGGACAACAATATCAGCGCCCTCTTTGAGGTAATTCTCTGCATTATACCTGACATCAGGGCCTCCAATGATGATTTTAGTCTGTTTCAAAGCCAGGTTTTGTTTTATGAAAATAATAATATCCAGAATCCTTGGCTTCGTCATTAAAGTGGTGTACATCCCTAGGATGTCGGGTTGGTATATTTCGATATGCGATTTTAGTTTATCAATATCTTTAAAAGTTGTATCATATAAGTTATGCTCTATCTCACACTTTTTTAACCATCCTGACAGAAACAGCAGACCCATAGGTGGGTAGGGTTTCATGATCCTAAGTTCATTTGGGTCATCCATAATAAAGAAGCCGTGAGTAAGCAGTATTTTCATATCCTACGAAATTCGGCGAGGTAATGATCGGCCTGATTAGATAAAAAGGGAACCGATTCGAATAATCTGTCAGTACTTTTAAGAATTTTAAAAAGCATTCTCTTTCGATGGAAGAGCTGTTCCATGTAAGTAGGTGGAATGAATAACCCTACAGGCCTCAAAGTTTCCATCTTAAAAAAGGTACTGTACAAATCCCGTAGAACAGCGGGTTTATAATAAAACACCGGTATTCGTGAATTTAAAATATGAACATCTACTGATTTATTCATACTACGCCTGTGTATTTCCCTTTTTTTTTGTTTCAGGAAGAAATATAATTTTTCCATTAAACAGTTTGTCCCAAACAATATAAAGATCATCCTGCCATTTGGGTTCAACAATGAATGGAATCTGCCCGCTGATTGTATTAATTCAGTTTTAGTAAGACAATTCAGTCCACTGAAATTAGAAAAAATTATGTCGAATTTTTTTGTCCCTGTTGCTAAATCCACATCCTGTATTGATGCTTGTTTAAAAACAGGATTACCATCATCTGAATTAATTTCTCTTTTTCCCTCTGCAATTTGAATCATTTTTTTTGAAGCATCAGTAGCAAATACTGAACAACCAAGGGTAGTAAGATAATAGGCATCTTCTCCTGTGCCACAATTTATCTCCAGAATTTCACTGTCTTGAACAATACGTCGCTTCAAAAAGCGCCTCACTATTTCACGTTGCGCATTTCCTATTTCCGAATTTGTGAATAATGTATCATAGTGCTGAGCTAATTCATCAAAGGTATTTTCTGATAACATTTTCTTTAAAGTTCAGTTGTAATTTATAGGCAAGTGAAACAATGAAATACCAGGGTAATAATATAATTCTCCTGAGCTTATGACTGGTAATGCCAGCGTGATGGTGCAACAACTCATTTATGTAATGTAAGGATTGCCTGAACCTGAAAAACTTATGGATATATCTGTGCAGTATCTTATAATAATCAGCCGGAAAGGAACTTTTAAACAGCATTGACAATTCATCAGAGTCATCCCAGTTTGATTTTGTTTTCATTGTTTCCTTCACAGAATCGTAAAACCTGGTTCCAGGCAATGGGTAAGTTACTGAAATTCCAATATCATCAGGCATCAATTCAGTTAAAATCTGAATTGTTTCAACAATATCCTTCTTTTCTTCACCAGGAAAGCCTAACTGCAGGAAGAATGCCTGTTCAATACCAGCTTTTCTAAGAATTGGTGAAACGGTATGTATCTGTTCAACTGTTATACCTTTTTGCATTGCATCCAGAATTTTCCGGGAACCCGATTCAATCCCCAGCCATATTTTCTTACAACCTGCTTTTGCCAGGGATGTAACCTGATCATTCCCAAGCAATAAATCCACACGCGACTGGATTGAAAAAGGTACATCCACTTTATGTAAAATGATCTGTTCGGAAAACTCTTTTGCCCAACCTGGCTTAAGTCCGAAAATATCATCGGCAAACCAAATCCGGTCAGGTGAGTACATATTCTTTAGGTAAAGCATTTCTTCAACCACACTACCGGGACTACGGCTGTTATAATTGTTTCCATAAATGGGCTTGGCACACCAGATACAATTGTACGGGCAGCCTCTTGTTGTAACCATATTCAGAGTAAAAGAACTGTTTTTTGATTTCCAGACTTTTCTATAGGCTTCCATATCGAGTAAATCCCATGCCGGAAATGGCAGATCATCAAGTGTTTCTATTATCGACCTGGGCTTCGTTATGATTAACTTGCCATTGTTTTTGAAGGCTATGCCAGGGATGTCGTCAAATTTGCCTTCCGGATCTTTCATTAGTCTTCCAACAAGTTCCTTGAGTGTAATTTCTGCTTCACCAAAAATAATAAAATCAGCTTGCGCATCGAGATAGATAAGGATATTATCAGTCGCATCAGAAGAGCTTATTATCACTTTGGCTCCATATTTATGTCCCAGGCTTGTAAGTTTTAAAGCTACCTTCCTCATGTTTGCAAGGCACATTTTAGTCAGGTAGCTGAATCCGTCCTCATAAATGACAAGAATCCGTGGATTCTCCTTCTGTAACAATTGTATAATCTGGTTAGTATCCTTTTTGAACATGGAATCGTAAAAGCCAGTTGAGAATCCTCCCACTCTTAAAACAGCTGCAGCATATAAAGTTCCAAGTGGGGCAAACGGCTGGCCTAGTCTCTTTTGCTTCGGATCAGAATCCAGCTGGTAGGAATGCGTAACTAAAATATCTGTCATGTGCCAGCCATTAAAGTTAAATCCAGATTGTGAACTGTCTGAAATTCAGTAATTTTCAAGTTGTAATTTTGTAAAACTCTATGCTGGAAGCCATTCGGATGATACTTTGAAACATTCTTTTCATTTTTAAAATTTATCATGAATTGGCTTTCATCAGGATGACAAAACTTTTTCATGGTCCTTTTCCGATATAAATCCATTAACCATGTGTCAATCCTATCAACTGCTTTTCCCTTCAACAATCTTTCTATCAATATTTTAATAACCGGAGCAGAAGCTTCTTTACAACCTTTAAGCTCAACTTTCATGTTAGGGAAGAAGTCGTGTATCCATTCGTTTGCACTAAAGAAGTCTCGGCAAAGTTTGGTATTTCTGACAGGAATCAGGAAAGCAATTTCCGTGGCAGTAAAAATGTTTTTATCGGGAATTTCGAGGGAGTCCTGATCAATAAAATAATTGATGCAGAAATATTTTTTAGAATTCAACAGGAAAAGTTTCTTGAACATCATCAGAAGTGCCTTACACAGCCAAATTCTGCCCGTATCTGCAATAATAAAAAAATCAATGTCGTCTTTGTTTGAAAATGAATTTTTCGAAAGGGAACCCGAAATTAAAATTCCTTTAACGAAAGGATGATAATACAAAAAGGATGAAACAATACGGGATATCCTGTGATATTTAAGCGACCTTGCATGTTTCCTTACTCTTTCATCAATCGATGACGAGCCATTAATGAGAAAAAAATATCCGGAGTCTGACCCTATTATGTTCAAATCATGTAGTGAAGCCAGCGATTTTTCAAATTCTGCAATATCAACTTTAATTCCTAAAAACCTGAACAATTCAGATTTGTTTAGTGGATGGCTAAAGATATCGAAATAGAGCAATGTTCGGATAATTGCTTTGTCGTTTAAAGACATCTCAATTAGTAGTTAATGATGCATTATAAATCGCATAATATTCCTTACAGGTTTCTGTAATATTAGTAATTATTACCGACCTGTAATCTGGATGCTCCATATTCAGAATCGAAATTATATTCGTTTCCATCTCTTCTATTGAATTGCCTGTAAATAATTTTTCATGGTTAATGTCGAATGCTATTCCAACCGGGTAACAAACGACATATGCTCCTGCTGCCAGGGCTTCCGTAATAACTAATCCCTGCCCTTCAAATGAAGAAGTGTGTAATAATATCTTGCATTCCTGCATTTTCCCGATCACTTTATCATATGCTAATTCACCAAGCAGGTTAATATGATTCTCAAGCCTTTCAAAGATAATTGATTTTTCAAGACTTTCCCTTTCATTGCCTTCACCTGCAATTGCGCAAATCAGGTCTGGAAAGCGTTTAGCCAAATAACTAACAATTTGAATAAATTGAGCATAATTCTTTATGTAATTCAAGCTTCCCACTGCAAGGATATCAATATTACGCACTATTTCCCTTTCTTTTATCCGGGAGTCGTCAACTCCAAATGAAATCACCTTATTCTGCTTAATATTAAGGATTTCAGACAGTGATTTTGCCTGAAATCCGGAAAGGGTGATTGGATCAAAATTGAAAAAGCGGATTAGCAAAAGATATCTGTTTTTCCTCGTTGCATCGTGTCCCATTGCTGTTGCAACAATCGGAATTCCAGTCAATTTACAGAAAATCAGGCCTATGAGTGTGGTCTCAGTTAGCCAGAATGAATGTATAATGTCAATTCCCTGTTCCCTTTTCAGTTTAAACAGGTATTTAAGGATCCTTAACCAGAGAAAAGGTTTTAAGATTCTCACATTTGCACCACCTGCTGAATGTACTTTGAGCTCTTTCCAGACATAATCATAACATGAAAAAGGATAATGAAAAGTCACAATTTGAATTCCGATTTCGGGGTATTGAAGATGTAAATTAAACAGGTATAATTGAAGTGAAGGAATTGAGGTTGTATCAAATTCATCAGCACTAAATCCGGGTGTAAGAATTACCAGTTTAATTCCTGATTTCATATAGGTTCCAGTTAGCCGGAAGTTTTTCGATTAATAGCAGTTCATGCTCTTTATTCACTTTTTCCCATTTGATAATCGGGTTTTTACCTTTCCATTGCTGGTATGAATTTACATAATTAAACAATATTAAGGATCCGGGCTTAAAATTATCGATTTTTTCTGCCCACATGTTAATAATATCATTATTTACATCATATGCTTTCAGACCCATGTCGATATTAAAAGTATAAATCGTCCTGTCGGGATAAGCTTTCAACCTGGATGCAATTTCCAAGATGTTTTGACTATCAGAATAAGCGGGGAGGAGCGCCCTGTAAAACAGAACCATCTGGATCAGTATAACACTACCTATCAGCAGGATATGCATTCTTTTCATTGTTAACCCCTGATTAAATCTATTCAGGAAAAAACTTTGCATACCGTGAATCCGCTGCCAATATCTTAAAAATGGTTCTGAATACAGGATCATCACGCAGGGGAAAGTCAACAGCAGCAAACGTGAGTTTTGTGCAGGAAATCCAGCAAGGAATAGCGCATATAAAGAGAATATTAGAATAACTGGCAGAATGAATGGCTTGCTAAAGGTTTTACGTCTGATAAAAAACAAAAAAAACAAACCGGGAAAAATGTATCCGGGATTTATAAGGTGAGAAAATACAAAGCTAATATTGGGGAAAGTATAGAAAAAGTTCCCGTCCGTTGAGAAGAAAGACCGGTGGAAAAAATTTTCTGCTGACCAGTTTTGAATGAATATAAGGATCGCAAATCTGGGTGTGCCTTTTATTTCAAGGATAACGTCCGGCAGAAAGGTTATGGAAGCAGCTAACAGAGCCAGAATAAAATATCCGAGACTGAATTTTCGGATAAAACAATATAAAGCTATTATACCGGGGATCACAACTACCACAACCGAAGCATAACGTGTATTGATCGCTGCAAAGGCAAAAAATACAAGTCTGATGAAATCACGGTTCAGTCCCTTTTCCCTGAATAACAGGTAGTGATAAAGAAATGCTGTAAGTAAAAACATGGCTAATGAATCAGACATTACTACAGATGCATCGCGAAGTACAAAAGGTGATAATGAAAAAAACATGAATAAGTACCAGGTTATTTCTCGTTTTTCGTCTGGAAAAAGATAAAATAGAATTTTATGAAGATAAAGCAGTGTCAAACCATAACTAACTATGCTTACAATTTGAAGGGAAAGAATATCCGGAAGGAAGAATGAAAACAGAGCACCGGAAAGTGGATATAATGCCGGCCACAGACAAGTACCGGGCGACATTCCTTCCGAGAAAAAGTTGTGCAATGCACGTGAATACCTTAAATATTCGAATGAATCCTGACCATACAATCCATTAAAGCCGATAACCAGGTTGAATATAAAAAGCAGAAGCGGCATTAACAGCCAGATCTGGATTTTTGGAATTTTGTTTGCAAAAGAGTCTGAGGTTTTCATACTTCTTATATCCCCTGATCATACTCAACATTCCGAAGTATTGCCTTATTTATCTGTTTGCGTTCACTGTCAAAGAACCATCCCCATTTATTAAAGTAATAAATCGCAGATTTAACATGAATAATAAATAATCTTAAATTGTGATGCGAACCTTTATGAAATTTATGATAAATATTTACGTTTGGATAAAATATAGTCCTGTAATATTTATTAATCCGTCTTGATAAATCTGTGTCTTCCCCATACATAAAAATTCCTGTGTCAAACGCACCTACTTTATTAATGGCAGAGGAACGAAAAAGCATAAAACAACCTGAAATATAGGGTATATCCATAATCTTATTATATCCGGTAAATCTTAGTTCAAAACGATAATTTAACCTTTCATTTATCTTTTTAATTGGGATTAAAAACCTGCCCATCCAATTCAGAGGAGTGGGTAATAACTTGCATAAATATTGTATTTGTCCATCAGGATAAAGAACTTTAGGCATCAACAAACCAACATCCGGATTTGAATCCAAAAAACAAATCATCTGTTCAATGACACCATCTCCGTAATAAATATCAGGATTCAGGACCAGGTGATATCGTCCCAGTGTTTCAAACTTATTCATGATAATATTATGCCCGGCACCAAAACCTAAATTTGAATTGCAAAATATATATTCAATTCTTTTATCAGTACATAATTCTCTTAATTTATCGTTTTGAGAATTATCAATAATATATAATTTAAAAATTAACTTAATTGACAAACAGCACCTTATTGTTTGTTCCAATTCATCCGCATCATTATTGTAAAGTACGATAGAAATAGATAGATAAGGCATAATAATAAATAATATTCTTCAAGTATGAATTCATCGATATACCAGGCAATTTGATTTAAAAAAGAATTACTGATTTCAGGAAATCCACAAGATTCAGAATTAATATTATTAATATAATTATTTGATTAAGAATACAATACTTTTCATTAATTAATTAAGAATTTCCATTCATGTCCGGTCAAGAATCTCAAATTGATAAATGGTACTTAACGGACAAATTATAAGAGTTGATATAAAAACGAGCCAAGAGTAAAAACTTAAACTCAGGTCATAGGCTGTGCTATCAAAGGAATAGACCATATTGCCCAAATCTAATATCAACTTCTTATCGTTAAAATACAATAATATCACTTTTTTAACAATAATTTGAGTAAAAACTGTGCTTCCGGTATATATGATCGCTCAAAATATTAGATGTAGGTTTCTCAAATGGTTGTTCTATACTTACTAATTGCGAGTTACTTTCCGATACAGAAAATACTCTATATTGATTATCAGGCTATTATAGATTTGAGGTACAATTAAGGTACAAGAAGCTATCGAAAATCTGTTTTTTTACTGGTAAGTCCATTCCAAACTTACACATAAATATTTACCCATCAAACAGAGAATATTTACCACCGAAGTATATTCGATTCTGGTAATGTCCATATTCTTTACAATCTTATGGTTCTGGCAGATAAAATTATTGATGAGATACTAAAAATTGATTGGGAAAGAACGTACCTGGCATATTCCATATTGAACATTAAATAATATTCTTTGTTTTTATACAAACTACAGTTTTGAATAACTATTAAAAGCGGAGACTAGCATGAGTGATCTATCCACTAAATTCGGAATGGGATGGTTACCAGACTACCCCGATTTCAGGGATCATAAAGTCGATAATGATATTATTCCGCAGCGATTGCTTAACTTAGGACAAACAGATTCGATCAACACAATTATTGAAAAAGTTGGTGTTTACAAGAAAATGGGAGAAGAAACACCAGTTTCTGTGGATCTGGGGCAATGGTTTTCTCCGGTGGAGGATCAGGGTTCATTTGGCCCTTGCACCGCGAATGCCAGTGTTGCACTGGTTGAATATTTTGAGAAAAAGACATTCAACAAGCATGTAGATGCTTCCCGGCTCTTCCTCTATAAGACAACAAGGAATCTGATGAAGAAGACAGGAGATAACGGGGCATTTCTGCGAAGTACGATGGGGAAGATAAATGTTATTGCTGGCTTCCATACGATTATTTGTTGAATAAGTTGGCTGTTGACTGGTGGTCGTTGCTTAAAAATGAATGGATCGATACAGGGAATGTCAAAGTTGTATAAAACTGAAGAGTTGGTTCTGTACAAAGTAAAATATGCGTTGGGGAGGCTCTCTAAAAAGCGGGTTTTAAAATTGAACAAAGTATTGATAATTGTCACCAGTTGTTCATCATGTAAAATTCTATTGACATGAAACTAACTATAAATATTATTTTATTAATGACAATCGTACCTGAGCTTCTTTGGTCCCAGACCTTAATTCAAAATCATCGTCTGATCACTACTCAGGTGTTGCAGCGCCCTACCAGATTCAGGGTCACAAACCATGCGGAAGATACCACAGCACGGACAACCGTGATCAGGACCTTCCGGCTGAACCCCGGAGAGAAAAAAGCCGTAGCACAGACCGGATCCACAATAACGAAACTGGACCGCTCCGTTTTGAAAATACCAAATGACACAGTTTCGCATGCTAAAATGTCAATGCTGCCTGAGCTATATTATGCAAGGGTGGGTAGCACGGAAGAAGAGCAGGTCTCGTACCGCATCCTAATTATCGATTCGGCGCCATTAAGATATGATTTTAAGAGGGAACTGTTCGAAGGAAGCATCCGGTTCCTTCCTGTTGAGGTAAATAACTCCGGGAACGAAAAGCTGGTGGAGAAACCTCTCTCTGTCCCTGAGAATATCCTCGTATCGTATGGCCTGGAATCAATCCCGTTAAGCATAACCAGAATCAACTGGCCACCACAGGATGTGACCATAACTTCTCCCGATCCAAGAGATTCTGTGGAAGTGAAAATACTGACTGTGAGCAACCCGCTGGGATACCCGATAAAACTTAGTGTTGAACCTGCTATCATCCTTTCCTCAACACGCAATGTCATCCAGGGTCTGGGAATCCAGACTCTGCCTGTGCATGTCTCGTTGAAAGGAATTTCATCGTACAGACCTGTACCATTGACCGTCGAATCCTCCCTCGGTACTATCCAGTCCGCCAGTCTTTCCCTGTCAGACGATCAACCCCGGGAGGTGAACCTCAGATCAGAAAGTATAGGGCGTATCGACCTGAGGATAGTTAACCCGAACTACAGAAGCAATAGTATACATATTGAGGCGGTCTTTCCATGGCTCTTTCTCCTGCTGTCTGTTATGGGAGGCTTGATCGGAGCGCTTGGTAATGACCTGATGCGTAAAGAAAAAATTACCCTGCGTTCGCTTACTCTGGGAGGCATCATAGGGCTGATTGTCGCTGTTGCATATTGGGGTCTTGGCATCAAGCTTATCGATTTTTCGTTCGAAACCAGTGGACTCAATGAAGCAATGGTGCTGGCACTTGGTCTTATTGCCGGATTCTATGGGCTTAAGCTGGTGAAACAGTGACCTTTAAACCAGCTAAACCTGGAATGGCATGACCAATAGTTCTTAAACGTAATTATTTTGTGAAATTGAATTTGAATTTAAATGAGGAATTTATGGCAATCCATACATTTGATATTATTCCTTTTAAAGCCTACGATGGTTTTGAATGTAACCTGTGGCGATTAAAACATAAGAATTCAAAACATCGTGGACCTGTAATGCTGGTTCATGGAGCGGGTGTTCGTGCCAATATTTTCAATCCTCCCAATGAAATTAATTTATTAGATATGCTTGCAGATTCAGGTTATGATGTATTCCTTGAAAACTGGCGTGCAAGCACTGAGTTACCTGCCAATAATTGGGATTTGGATGTTGTGGCAAAAAACGATCATCCGGCTGCCATACAAAAAGTATGTGAAGTTACCGGCGCCGAAAATTGTAAAGCAATTATACATTGTCAGGGTTCAACCAGTTTTATGATTTCAGCTGTGCTGGGTTTGGTTCCGCAGGTAAAAACAATTATTACCAATGCAGTTTCATTACATCCCGTTGTGCCTGCATGGTCGCACGTCAAGTTGGATGTGATACTTGAAATGGTAAGACCAATTACGGACTATCTTAATCCTCATTGGGGAGATGAATCGCCCGATTTCCGTTCCAAATTTTTTAAAGCCTTGGTTTTGGCCACCCACTTTGAAAAAGACACTACGGTTGGGAAATTTGTAAGCTTCACATATGGTGCAGGATTTCCCGCTTTGTGGGAACTGAATAATCTGAGCAGTGAAACCAAAGAGTGGATAAGAAATGAATTTGGTCCGGTACCTTTTACTTTTTTCAGGCATATAAGAAAAGGAGTACATTATGGATCGCTTGTTTCTGTTGATGGTTCGAAACATTATGCTGATACAGAGCCAGCTACAGAGGCACGTTTTGTATTTTTTGCAGGCAGGCTGAATAAATGTTTTAAAAGTGAAAGTCAGGTAAATTCCTTCAATTATTTTGATAAGTTAAGGCCAGGTTATCATAAGTTATATGTTTATGATACCTATAGCCATCTGGATATATTTTTAGGTAGAAATGCCCATAAGGATATTTTTCCCATGTTGATTGATGAGTTGAATACTTGATTTTAAATAACTATTTGTTAATAATTTCCATCATTATGTCAGTTCCAAAACGAATTAAAAAGTACGACGGCCGTTATGCAATGGTTGATGGTATAACTTTTAAATTGCCCGTTAATGCAACCCGGTCGCCAGCTCTTATGGCGGGGTTTTTATGTGATTATGAAAAAGCGAAGGCATTATTACCCGGTAATGAGTTGCATCCTGTGAAAGCATTTGGCGGCAAAGCCGTTTTCATGGTAACGGTAATTGATTATCGCCACACAACCATTGGCAAGTATATTGAATACAGTATTGCCCTCGCAGTAACCAGGGGTGGCAAACCAGCACCGGCAATGCTTCCTGCACTGATGATGAAAACGTATAAAACAGGTCAGTTTATCCTGGACCTGCCTGTTAGTACAGAAATATCAGTAAAAGGCGGAAAAGGAATCTGGGGAATGCCAAAACATAAAGCGAACCTTGATTTTATTATTACTGATAAGCAGGTGAGTGCACAATATGAAAAAGATGGTCAGTTTGCTTTCAGAATTGAAATTGATAAACCGCAAAGAACAAATTTTCCGGTTAATATAAGTGCAACTAACTATAGCCATTTCAGAAATATGTTAATGGCATCATATATCCATTTTAAATCAAAAGGCGGAATTAAGTTTGGGAAAAAAGCAACTGGCCGTTTGTTCATTGGCGACCATCCGCGAGTTAAGCCTCTGAAGGAACTACGGATTCAAAGTAAACCATTTTTCACTATGTATATGCCGGAGGCTAATGGCATACTTGATGATCATTTTGAATGTTGGTTCATGACTTACGTTAACCAACCTGAGAAAGTAACCCCTGAAGGTTTCGAAAGCGTATTTAACCTTGGATTAAATGAAGAGTGGTTACCTGCACCTTCATTTACCGATTACGAAAAATATAAAATTTAAACCAATAGCTATGAATAATAAAGTTAAAAACATACTGCTTAATATCAACAGTGGGTATACATTTTTTATTTCATCAATACACATGGGTTTAATGACCTCCTTGGTGTTGTTCTGGTATTCAAGCTGGAGCGGACTAACTATTGATACTATTCAGAATAATTTCGGCATACCTGCAATTCTTGCAACTAAACTTTTTGTGATCTTAATTCCCATTATGATGATTACTTCATCTATCATGATTATATCTGAATGGAAAACACCATTGAAGTGGCCTTCAATAGTTGTTCTGATTGGAATAATGGGTTCTACTGCAATGGCCAAGTATTTTATTTTCCCGATCAATGATATTATTTATGCAGGTGTCGGTACTAATGAGGAATTAAAAATCCTGCTGGTAAAATGGATGGATTTAAATAACTGGCGTGTATTTTTCAGCGTATTAACCTGGCTGGGCATGTTTACTTTTTATACCATGAAATCCAACCGTAAATCATCATGAAAAAATACTTACGCCTTATTCTTCTATTGATTTCAGTATCCACCTTAATCTCAGGTGCTATGCAGGTAATAGCTCCTGCATATGTTTTGAATTTTGTTGGTGCTGCAATTGATTTTACCAGCAAGCAATTGTTTGCAACCATAGGCATGTTCATGTTCTTATTTGGCGGAATGATGATACATGCTTTGTATCATGAGGAAGATAATCGCGTTGTTGTGATCTGGTCAGCTTTTCAGAAGCTGGGTGCTTCAATTGCTGTAACTACAGGAATAATAAAAGGAATTTTCCTTCCTGTTGCCGGATTGGTGGCTGCGTTTGACTTTGTTTCAGGAATTTTATTTTTTGCTTACCTGCGGAATTTGAACAATACCCGACCAGATATTGAATCAAAACAGGTTGACACTAATACATTGTAAATGTGAAAATAATTTCAAACAATACTGCTGTTTATCGTTCGCTGATACTTGCCGGTGGCGGGGCACGGCTCGCTTACCAGGCAGGGGTATTGATTGCATTGGAAGAAGAAGGATTAAGCTTCAATCATTTTGATGGTACTTCGGGAGGTATTTTTAATACGGCAATGCTGAGTTCTGAAATTGAACCAAAAGAGATGGCCATGCGTTGGCGAAAGGTAAAAGTTATTAACTTTTCATCACTTTTACCTTTTAAAAGTTATTTCTCAAAAAATACATTTGCTGCCTTTGGCGATGCTGATGGGATAATCAACAAAGTTTATCCCACATTAGGGATTGATGTTGCAAAGATGAATGAAAACACTTCAATCGATTCAACATTTAATGTATGTAATTTTTCAAAAAAGACTGTTGAAGTTTTTTCAAATAGAAATGTAACGGTTAAACATTTAGTTGCAGGAATGTCATTGCCGATATTTATGCCTGCTATAAAAATTAATGGTGATTGGTACACAGATGCTGTTTGGATAAAAGATGCCAATATCACTGAAGCATTGAAAAGGAAGCCGGATGAAATCTGGCTGGTCTGGGCAATAGGCAACTCTCACGAGTATCTGAACGGGACTTTTAATCAGTATGTGCACATGATTGAAATAAGCGCTGACGGTGGATTGTTATTAGAGTTGGAACAGATTGAGAAACTTAATAGTGAGAGGGAAAGCAAAAAAATTATTCTCCACTTAATAAAACCAGAATTTCCGTTACCTCTTGACCCGGATTTGATGATGAACAAAGTTAATATTGATGAATTAATTAACCGAGGTTACGCTGATGCAAAAAGTTATCTGCGTAGCAAATCTGATAAGGGCATGGCACCGGATTACAAAGCATCATTGATGAATGAACCGGGTATTTCATTTAATTTCAGGACCCAGTTTTCAGGTATGATAGAATGGAAACTCAAGCCAGCTGATTTTTCTTTGAAAGTCAACTTTAATTTCAGATTAATTAATAATAAACCGGCATTACGCGCATATGCATCCCTCTCTTTTGATAACAGCCCATACAGAATTTCAACTTATAACAATACGGTAAATGTTAATCATGACGAAAGTGTATTGATTTATGATAGCGCTTTTGTTCTTGAAGATGAAATTTTTCATTTGCAATGCAAGCTCGTTTTGTTCAGTCAGATTGATTTGTCGCTGGGAATGGAATTTAAAAAAGCCACTTGCATAATTACCAATGAAAAATTACTGAAACCAATTATGTTTATTATAAAGCAAAAAGCATGGAGCCGAATAAAAAATATTCCATTTATTCATGTAAGCAGTAATAGCAGTTGGATGGGCAAAAGAAAAGAAAAATTCAGGATACTCAGGCAGATTTACAGTTAAGAATCACATCCATATTTATTTGCAGTTATGAGCTCAGAAAAAAAATACATCCAACCAAAAATGGTAAATTGGTATGACGCAAAGCAATTAGCTTCTACCGGTTTAAAAGCTGTTATTTCAGGAACATTTGGGCATTATGCTGATAATCGCCAATTACAGGCTGTACTCAGCACCAACAATGATGTTGTCTCCTTCAATGATCAATCAGATATATGGATTGATTATGTTTCTGATACAGGAGATGGCTTTAATTCAACTTTTTCAATTGCAAAACTTATTTCTGAACGGAACTTAAAACTGGCATTAAAGAAAGATTACAGTGGCGGGAAGCAGGATGAAAATATTGATTTGCATAAAGAAGGTGTTGTAACTCAACCCGGGAGAATTCTGATATTTGGAGGCGACGAGGTTTATCCCACTCCTGAAATGATAGAATATGAAAATCGGTTTAAAGTACCCTTCAGGGCAGCTAACCCTGATAAACAATTTGGTAATGATAACGACCGTCCAAAAATGTTTGCCATACCCGGAAATCATGACTGGTACGATGGATTGAGTAATTTCTTAAAACTTTTTTGTCAGAAGAGGAGGATTGGTAGCTGGCAAACCATGCAAAATCGAAGTTATTTTGCAATTGAACTTCCTTATAATTACTGGTTATTAGGAATTGATGTACAACTGAACTCTGAAATTGACCAGCCGCAAAAAGAGTACTTTCAGCGCATCGCAATAAATAATATGAAAGATGGTGATAAAGTTATTCTCTGCACTGCCGAACCTGCATGGGTTTACCATCAAATGTATGATGATAATGAATCGTACAAACGGTTAAAATATTTTGAACAACTTTATATAACCGATGATGCTTACAATTTAATCGGTAAAAAATTTAAACTCGTAGCGACCATAACCGGCGATTTGCATCATTACTCACATTACGATGAGGAGAAAGAAGGTTATACAAACCATCTGATAACAGCCGGGGGAGGAGGAGCATTTCTGCATCCAACGCATTTGTTACCTGATAAATTAACTAAGCTGGTTGACGTGAATTTTTCATTTCAAAAAAGCAGAATAAAAAAGGTACCTGAACTAAAAGCCGAATTTCCTTCAAAACACGATTCACGGAAGCTGGCATTCAGAAACTTTGCTTTTCCTTTCTTCAATAAGCAGTTTGTGCTTTTTCTTGCAGGGCTGCAACTATTGCTAACATGGATTTTGCAAGGTACAACCTATAATAATATTAACGGTACTTTTATAGAACAATTGGCCAAAAATGAAACCTGGAACGACTCTTTTAAATTGATTTTTGTTACACTAATTCATAACCCGTTTTTTATTTTAATAAGCGCTGTGTTAATATTCGGATGCATGGCATTTACTGATACCAGGCGTATCAAACGATTAAATTTATTTTTGGGTTTGCCACACGGTATAATCCAATGGCTTAATATTATGGTATGGTTATGTCTTTTTTCAAAATTCTATCAACATGTTTTTCCCGGCATTCAACAAATGCCAATAATAATTTCCTCAACTATAACGGCTGCAGTTTGCGGTGGTATATCAGGAGCTTTTATTTTTGGAATATATCTCTGGTTAAGTGTTAACATACTTAAAGTGCATCTTGATGAAGGTTTTTCATCTTTAGCATATCAGCATTATAAAAATTTTCTTCGCATACATATTACAAAGGATCACCTGACTATTTATCCGGTTGGAGTAGATAGGGTAACTACAAACTGGAAGCAATCCGGCGAAGGAGAAAATTTAAAATTTGAAGGGGAATTACCACAATGCCATTTAATAGAAATGCCAATAATATATAAAAACCACTAATTATGAAACGTCTTTCAAAGCCAATTACAGCACTTAAACCGCATTACCAGTTTATCATTATCGGTTCAGGTTATGGCGGAAGTATTGCCGCATCGAGACTCTCACGTGCAGGAATGCAAGTCTGCCTTTTGGAAAAAGGGAAAGAATTTCGCCCGGGTGAATATCCCTGGGATTTGGATGATGCTGCAAAAGAGATGCAGGTAAATACTGACAGGAAGCATATAGGTAGTAAAACCGGCTTATATGAATTTTATATGGGTAAAGAAATGACCGTATTTAAAGGCTGCGGGCTGGGTGGTACTTCTAACGTTAATGCCAATGTTTCCATTGAAGCTGAACCTCGTGTTTTTGAAGATGCCCGATGGCCTGCTGCTTTAAAAAATAACCCCCAATCGCTTAAAGAAGGATATGAAAAAGCAAAAGAAATGCTGAAGCCATCTCAATATCCGGAAGGTAAACCCGGTTATCCCGAACTTGCAAAATCAAAAGGTATGAAGACTTCAGCAGCAGCAATGAAAGAGAAATTCCGATACCTGGACATTAATGTAAATTTCGAATATGATAATCAGCCAAATCATGTTGGAGTTGAACAAAAGAAATGTAACAACTGCGGTGATTGTGTTACAGGATGTAATCATCATGCAAAGAATACTCTTATTATGAATTACCTTCCTGATGCTGTAAACCATGGTGCTGAGATATTTTGTGAAACTGGCGTTCAGTATATCGAACGTAAAGGCGATAAGTGGTTAGTTTATTTTAATCTTTATAATGTTGGTCGCGAAAAATTTAATGCACCTCCACTTTTCATAACTGCAGAAAATGTAATTGTATCAGCAGGTGCATTAGGAAGCACGGAAATTTTATTTCGTTCTCGCGCGAAGGGTTTGAATTTATCTTCAGCATTAGGGAAACATTTTACAGGTAATGGCGATGTGCTTGGTTTCGGTTACAACAATGATATGAAAATGAATGGCATTGGTTTGGGGAAACACTTTGACGATAAGGATAAAGAACCTGTTGGGCCGTGCATAACAGCAATAATTGATATGCGAAATAAAGAGGTCCTGGAAGACGGGATGACACTTGAAGAGGGAAGTATTCCGGGCCCTGTTTCATCATTACTCACACCTGCTTTTATTTCACTTTCAAAGATTATGGGTAAGGATACCGATGAAGAGTTGAAGGATTTTGTTGCTGAAAGAAAACGAGAGGTTGTGAGTATGCTGAAAGGTCCGTATCATGGTGCCTTAAACAATACACAAGTATATCTGGTGATGACACATGATGACGGAAATGGAACAATGAGTCTTGACAATGACCGTTTAGAAATTAGCTGGCCGGATGTCGGCAGGCAGAAAATATTTGGAAAAGTAAATGGCAAATTAGAGGAAGCAACAAAAGCGTTAGGCGGAACATATGTGCCAAATCCCCAATGGAATAAACTTATGAATTATGATCTGGTTACTGTACATCCTTTAGGCGGTTGTGTAATGGGTGATGATGCCGCAACAAGTGTCACTAATCACATTGGGCAGGTTTACAGTGGATCTTCAGGCAATGAATTGCATCCGGGATTATACGTAATGGATGGATCAATTATTCCCCGACCGTTAGGAACGAATCCGTTACTTACCATTTCTGCGTTGAGCGAGCGTAATTGCAAACTTATTATTGAAGCTAACAATAAAACATTGAGCTATGACTTTAACCCTGCTTCAAAATCACCATTAAAAGAGAACGAAGCAGGAGTCTCTTTCACTGAAACAATGCGTGGTTTCATATCGCTAAATGAAAAGGAAGATTTCAAAAAAGGATATTACGAAGGACAAAAAAATAATTCACCTTTTGAATTTACCCTGACCATACAATCACAGGATATTGAAGCATTTAATGCAGATAGCAATCACAAGGCTGAAATGATAGGCACAGTCAATTGTACTGCATTATCAGGGTATCCTATAACTGCCCTTGACGGGGCTTTTAATCTCTTTGTGCAGGATAACAAAGAAAAAAAAGGAAAACTAATGAAGTATGGGATGAAGTTAAATACTTATGAAGGTGAATCCTATTACTTTAATGGATTTAAAGAGATAAAAGATGATAAGGGTTTTGATATATGGAGCGATACTACTACACTTTTTATAACACTTTATGAGGGTGCTGATGATAAAAGCAAAGTGAAAGGTAAAGGAATTCTTAAAATCGCCATGGGTGATTTTATAAACCAGCTTAAAACCATGAAACCTATTCATAGCGATACTATGAAAGAATCAATAGATGTTGTTTCGAAATTCGGGAAACTTTTTGCAGGCGAAGTTTGGGAGACCTATTTTTAAAAAACCTGTGATATTTCGCTCGTCAATGTAAATCCCAGCTCCAGCCCCTCCAGACTCAACATTGTATTTTTTTGCTATACTTATTTGTTAATCAAAAATTAATTAATACATTTGCGCCATGAAAAATTTGACGTCTTTTAGTAGGGTTTTACGATTCCCCTATGGACTACAATTTATTCAGTTTTAAGATAATTTATAATTAAGTATGGCAAACCATAAGTCATCAGAAAAAAGGATCAGACAGATCGCAACAAGAAATGAGAGTAACAAGTATTATGCTAAAACAATGCGCAATGCGCTGAAAAATCTCCGTGAAATAACTAATAAGGAAGAGGCGGTTGGGTTGCTTCCAAAAATGAATTCCATGCTAGACAAACTTGCAAAGAAGAACATAATTCACAAGAAAAAAGCTTCAAACCTGAAGTCCTCACTTGTAAAGCATGTGAGCAAGCTGTAATTTCATTCAATAATATATCTCAGGAAGGCTGTATCATTTTGGTACGGCCTTTTTTACATACGGCTCAAGGCTTTCGGTTTGCCATATTTCGATACCGCGTGCCGTATACTTCCTGTCCGACAATTCTTTTTTTTGCCGTTTCCTTACTATTTTTTATCTTGCATATGCATTTCTAATTCTCGCTGCATGTCACTTAAAATAACCGATTGGGCTGTCGAAGACAGACCAAGGGAAAAATTAATTCAGAAAGGCACTGCCAGTCTGAGTGATGCTGAATTACTTGCAATCCTGATCAGCTCCGGTACAAAAGAAAAAATCTGCAGTTGATCTTGGACGCGAACTGCTTAAAATGGTGAACAACAATCTTAACTCTCTTGGGAAACTTGCCATCCATGACCTGACTAAACTGCGCGGTATCGGAACGGCACGTGCAGTAACAATTGCTGCAGCTCTGGAACTGGGCAGAAGACGAAAACTTTCTGAAGTACCGGATATTGTCCAGATCAAATGCTCAAAAGATGTTGCTGAAATTTTTCAACCACTACTCTCCGATCTTTCACACGAAGAGTTCTGGATTCTGTTCCTTAACAGGTCAAACAAGGTTATCAACAGGATGAAACTGAGCCAGGGAGGAGTCAGTGGCACTGTCACTGATGTAAGGATGGTTATGAAAAAGGCAATAGAGTGTCTTGCCTCAGGTATTATTGTTTGTCATAATCATCCATCGGGAAATCTTAACCCCAGTGAATCAGATACGAAAATAACCCAGAAAATTAAAGAAGCTGGCAGTCTGATGGATATCCAGTTACTCGACCACCTGATAATTTCCGAGAAGGATTATTATAGTTTTGCCGATAACGGATTACTGTAGGTTTTCCGGGATGATGATGGCGCGGATTTGTAATCCGTGCCATTTACGTTTAAATAATCATCTGGAATTATTTTGGGAATCATTAAGACAATGAACATCAGGACAGGAATTGGCACGGATTGCAAATCCGCGCCAGCGGGGGATTATATTGCGTCTGTACAGAGGGGGGGATCGGCTTTAATCGATAAAGTTCCTTCTGAACATTTTCACTTTGCTCTTATCTAAACATGTTTCCAGAAGAGTTGAAACAGTTTTTTTCAAAACCGGGTGAACAATGTCCGGCTCAATTTCACACATCGGAACCAGTACAAATTTTCTTTGATGCATTCTCGGGTGCGGGATCACAAGGTTTTTTTCCTTAATTATAAGGTTTTCAAAAAGAAGTATGTCGATATCGATTACGCGTGCGGAATATTGATTCCCGCTCCTTACCCTGCCCATATTTTCTTCAATTAAAAATATCTCATCCATAAGTCCTTGGGGTGAGCGATCCGTTTCAATCTTTATAACCATGTTAAGAAAACGGTTATCACTCTGAAATCCCCAGGGATCAGTTTCATAGACAGAAGACAAGGCACCAACCGGACCAGTTAATTCATTGATCCTGATTATCGCCTCATTCAGGTTAGCTTCCCTGTTACCCAGATTGGTTCCAATACCCAGAAATATATTCTTCATAAGAGATCTCTATGCCTTTCAAAAGTATTAAATCCTATAATTCTTACAGGTATTTAGTTAGTTTTTTATATATTTATAGTTCATATCCTTAAACTAAATTAAAATGAAAAGTTTTCTGAAGTATACCTTGGCAACAATTACCGGAATAATACTTAGTTCGATCCTCTTATTTATTATTATTGTTGCGACATTAAGTGCAATTGTTGCTTCAGGTGAAAAGCCTGCATCTATAAGAGATAAGACTATACTTGTACTCAAGGCGGGTATTCCTGTACCCGACGGGGTAATCAAAATCCTTTTGCAGGAATTGATTTTATAAACAGATCACTCTCTATTTATCCGGGATTGAATGACATCCTTCGAAACATTGACAAGGCTGCAAGGCACAACAAAATAAAAGGTATATTAATAGAAAACGGACTTGTATCTCCCGGGTGGGCTACTACCGAGGAGATAAGAAATGCTCTCCAACAATTAGAAAGAGAGTGGAAAGTTCATAATTTCCTATTCTGATTATGTGATGATGCAGGAAGGGTATTACCTCTCAACTGTTTCCAACAAAATATATCTCAGTCCCGGGGCTATGTTGGATTTTAAAAGTATAAGCGGGGAGGTCATGTTCTTTAAAAAAGCTCTGGATAAGATTGGGGTCGAGGTTCAGGTAACCCGGCACGGTAAGTTCAAAGGAGCGGTTGAACCGTTTATCCTTGAAAAGCTGAGTAAGGAAAATAAGGAACAGATAAAAGATTATGTCAGTTCGATCTGGAACCATGTTATTGAAAATATATCAAAAGCAAGAGGGATCACGCCAGAAAAACTTAATCTGGTAGCTGATAAGCCTTAAAGCTAATATAGCAACGGGAGCACTTGAAAACCGGCTGGTTGACGGCCTCATGTACCGTGGTGCTTTGATTGATACACTTAAGTCATTATCGGAGGATTGGATTCAGAAAGATGATATACAGTTTGTATTCCGAAGAGAAATCCTTGCCGCCGTCATCCTCGAAGAGTAAAATGTAGTTCTACTCTCTGTGACCTTCCAAGTTTCTGGGACTGCCTCCGTCCGCAATTGGACATAAACTTATAGCGGGCATCGAGGAAAAAGGCCTTAAATGGAAGCTAAAATCATCAGCTTCGTGAATTTCAAAGGCGGAGTGGGGAAGACCGCATTAGCGGTAAACCTAGCAACGTCTTTGGCCAGCCAACTAGTGTCACGTTCCGTAAGTAAGGTCTCCGCTTAGGCAACGAGTACTTTCCCCGTATAATTCCACTTGAAGGGATGTGCACGATCCCTGTTGTATCGTTTGATGTAGAACATGATCTGATCCATCAGGTCCTTTTTTGATTGCCAGACTCCGCCCTTGACCACATCTCGGGCGAAGATATTGAACCAGATCTCAATCTGGTTGAGCCAAGAAGCGTAGGTAGGTGTGAAATGGAGAGTCAGTCTTCTTCTTCGGGAGACCCACTCCATCACATCAGGATGTTTGTGCAAGGGCAAATTGTCGGTAATCACGTGAAGATGTTTGTGAGGATGCGCTCGATACAGGCTTTTCAGAAAAGCGAGAAAGACATGGCGGTTGTTGCGGTCCACGCAGCGGGCTTCGACGGTACCCTCATGCACGGCGAGTGCCGCGAGCAGGCATGTCGTGCCATGACGGGTGTAGGTGGCCGTGTGCCGTTTCGGATTGCCCGGCCTGAGAGGCAGTTCAGGTTGAGTCCGATCAAGCGCCTGGATTTGAGATTTCTCATCCACGCTCAGGACCAATGCGTTCTCTGGAGGGGCCAGGTACAGACCAATAATGGCTGCCTGCTTGGGTTCAAATTCAGGGTCGGGGCTCTTGCCGCACCAGTGATGAATCTTGTGAGGCTTGACCGACACCTCGTTGAGGATTCGATGGACGCTCGTGGACCCAAGACCCGTGGTCCTGGCAAGCTCTCGCACGCTCCACGCATTGGAACCATTGAACGGCCGCTCACATGCCAACTTGATTACCTGTGCTCTTTGCCAGGGAGTGATCACAGGGGGCCTTCCTTTGCGAGGTGCGTCGTTGAGTCCGTCCACTCGATCCTCCAGAAAGCGCTTCCGCCATTTCAGACAGTTCTTTTCACTGAGTCTACTCTCCAGGCTGATCTCTCGAAGAGTCATGCCTTGCCCAGACAAAAGAATCACCCGAGCCCGACGACTCAAACGCTGCTCAGTCCTGTGACTCGTCACCCACATGCTCAGAGTAGCTCTCTCCTCTTCCGTCAAATTAAAACTTACTCGTATTCTGGCCATGGCCGTCCTCCATGACCACATTCTATACACACCTTATTTCAGGAACGCAACACTAGGCGAACATGTGCTTCTTATTGATCTGGACCCGCAAAGTAATGCGAGCATTAGTGTCATGGGACCGGACCAGTGGGATGCCCGGGCGCGTGGTGACCCTACACGCACTGTTTATGGCCTCTTAAAAAAGAAGCATGCCATCGGGCCCTGTCTGGTCAAGGATGCGATTAAAGAAGATGGAGTTGTCCAGTCCACGAAACTCCATTTGCTGCCTTCCTGCTACGAACTTATGGATTTTGAGGATAGTGCAGTGCCGATGGCTGGCGATCCGCCTTATATCCGCTTTTGGGAAGAGATTATGGGATGCTTAAATGCATACGACTTCATCTTGATTGATTGTCCACCAAACCTGTATAGAGTAACCCAGTGTGCCATTTTCTCCTCGCACCATATTTTGGTCCCATGTAATCCTGACAGTCTCTCAGCTATCGGCCTGTCCTTACTGGCCCGCAAAGTTCGCGAGTTTAAGCAGAGGACGCAGGGGAGCTCACTACCAACACCGGCCTGGTGAACAGCAGCCGGAAATCTCCGGGATATTGATCAATAATAAGCCCGTGACAGAACAAAAAGCGAACAGGTATTCTGAAACTGTTCTAAGAAGCAAGTTAGAAGATTTAAAGGTGCAGAGATTGACGGCTCCCGACGCCGAAGTATTTCCTGCAAGTATTAGACATGCAGCGGACTTTCGCACTGGTTCTTTGAGTACAGACCTCTTCTTTTTGCTAAGGGAGTGAAAAACAAGGGCCTGTTGGGTGATTACCGAAACCTTGCTATTTTGATTCGAGACAAGTTCAAGGGGGACTAATGAATAATTTGGTACCGCAATTGAGCGAAGCGGCAGAGTTTTTAGAAAAATACCCAAAACTTGGGACATCCAGTGACCTTGCTGCACCTCTGAAATCCCTGGAAACAGCTTTGGGAAAATTCCTTGCCAAAGCGGAAGACTTGCGTTTGGAACAATTGCCAGCCTATGCCGAGGTTGCCGCTTTGCTGGAAGGAGACGCCAGGAGTATCGCGGATCCAAAATTCATGGAGAAGTTTTGCAGGACTAGGCTGAAAGTGAAGTTTACTGTCCCACGGGCGAACAGGAGATCCCGTGCTGAATTTTTGAAACGAGTGGCTAGAGAAGGACTATTGCTAGCCCTGAAGAACGAGTTGGACCCGAATAAGAGAGGCAGAGACCTTTTCGACCAGCTGCGTAGCTTGGACGCGACTTCAATAAGAAATGCTGTCGGCGCTATGACTGCCAAAGACCTCACATTGTTGGCGGACGCAAACGGTTTTACGGCCCCAAGGACAGGCAGTGGCTTAGTCTCGAGAAACAGAAAGGCTTTGGACCAACTTGTGTCACAAATTCAACAAGTTAAATTGTCAGAACACTATTGAACCATACCGAGAGTTAGATGCTGGAGAAACAAATACAGACGCTTATCCGGTACCATCCTTATCTATTGGACAAAGACCTGCTTGACTCCGGTCGTACAGAACGCACGATCAGGGGGGGACGAATTGACATTGATTTTGAGACGTGCGACGGCATTGTAATCGTCGAATGCAAGAAAACGCCGCTGAAGACGAAAGACGTGCTCCAACTCACAAGGTATCTGAACGGTCTCGCAGATGATGGCGAGAAAGTTATCAAAGCATATCTTGTCGGGCTTCCACCAATTGCACCGCTTGATCCGTTACTCTTGAGGACGAAACCGCCAATTGTCGTCATAGAATTATTCAAAGCAATACCCATGCACCTGTCACGTTGTCAGACAGGACACTATTTCAGTGTGGAATTGGGGAAGTGTCCCTATGACGGAGCGTCTCGAATCAGCGGACAAGATCTGATTATCGTCTGAAAATCATCAGTGCTAGGGGTCACCCATTAAGAGGCGCTCTGCCAAGGAAAACGTTTCTCCTGGCGGGGAAACAATTATTGTGGTCCTGCCGCGCCGCCGCCACGTAGCGTACAGCCTCCGTAAGAGACTTTTCTTCGCCTTTGCCGGTACGCTTCTCAGGTGGTGTCAATGAATCTGCCCCGCAGATCTTCACGCCCTGGTCGTTCGCCGTCACCCGTGACAGCTATAAAGCCTCATATGTCATCATCACCGGGTGGGCATGTTGGCCCTACTTTGATATGCCGCTAGCCAATTAGAGTTTTTGCCGGAGGGGCCGGGAACCGGCTTTTTACACAAAAAGCGGGTTCCCGGTGGCCTTCTCAGCGTCCCTTCCCATTGCGCTGAAACATGAGTCAAGGGCAGACTCGACCCACAATTTCGAGAAAGCCTAGCTCAGGGGCTAAGCTTTCCTCGTAGAACCGAGCATTGGTCCATCGCTTTCCAAAGCCCAACCAGCGCCTCGACCCACTCTGCCTCCAGTTGCGCTGATTCGTCCACGAGCTTTGCCCGTAGCTCTTTCCCAACATCCGGTTCTCTCAATTCTGCCATCAACTTCTGCCTCTTTCTGTAAGTCCCACGGCCTTATCGAAAGCGATTCGTACCGGATCAAGAGGATTGCTCATCGTGACCTCGCATATGGTTGTAAGCTGACCTGCCACCGAATGGTGTACTACTTCTTAAGGTAGAGGTATAGTGCACGTTTTCCTCCTAGCAGGGAGAGTTTGCGGGGTGATCCCTTTTCTGCCGCCACTACTCACCATCCACCTTTCCTCTCAGTGCTTTTACGCGTCCTCGTTTGGCTTTGCTTTCCAAACGCTTTTCCTGGGACCCTTTCGTTGGCTTCGTCTCGTGACGTCGTTTACGGGAAACCATTACGCGCCTGATGAGATCACGGAGCCTATCGAGCGCATCTTCTCTATTCTTCAGCTGGGTGCGATAGCGTTGCGCCTTGATGATGACTACGCCTTCTTCCGAAATACGATGATCCTTTAGCGTCAATAGCCTTTCTTTGTAAACATCGGGTAATGACGAGGCCTTGATATCAAACCGCAGATGAACGGCTGTAGAAACCTTGTTCACATTCTGGCCGCCAGATCCTTGGGCACGTACAGCTTGAACTTCAATCTCTTCGCTTGGGATCATTATTCCGCTTGATATTTGCAGCATGGACCGAGAAACCTCGTGAGACGGCATCGTTTGATGGCGGCTTCTTCCATCATGCCTTTCCGGCGCCCCTGGTGTGATGACAAATTCTCTTTCAAGAAGTTGCCCTAAAAAGTGGGCACCCATTAAGAGGCCCTCTGTAAAGGGAAACACTTCTCCTGGCGAGGAAACAACTATTGGTACCCTGCTGAGGTACGGTGGTGTTGTGTACACCTTCAGGCCTTTTTCACGTTTACCGGTATATCTCTCAGGTGGCATCGATGGATCTAGCCTGTGGATCTTCTCGGCGCCGGTCATTTTCACCAGCGCCCGTGACAGCTATAAAGCCTCTAATTTCAGTATCGGCCCCTCGATATACCGCCAGCCAATTAGTCCCGCGCAGAACGCGGGATTGCCGGAGGGGGCGCGGTGTAATCCCCCCGGACTAGATCCGGGGTCCGGATAGTTGCCCGCTTAAGCGGGCAATTCCTGTCCTGCATCTCGCGGGACTGCTTTCGCAGGGATGACGACTGCAAGAAGCGGGTCCTCGGTGGCCTTCTCAGCGCCCCTCGGGACGCAACGCCGCTCACGTAATGTTGGGCGACCTAAGCGCTGGTCGCAAAACATCATAAACATTTTGCCACATAAACATCAGGCCATGTGAAGGTAAGCCCAGAGACGAGATACGAGCTTATGGCTTCACCCGTTTCCACGTGTTCCGAACGTGACCTGTGCCTTTTTTGGTGTCGAACTCCTTGAGCTTCGTCTTCCCGGCAGGATCGAACGCGAATTTGTACTGGTCGTTGCCCTCAAACTCGTAGATCCCTATCAAGGTCTTGCCCGCATTCGGGCCGTTCCTGCGGACGAAATGCATTTCCCTCGGGTTTTTCGTCGGGTCGATCTTCACTATATCTGCGATGATTGTTTCACCAGCCTGATTGGGAACGACAATTTGAATCTTGTTCCCTTCGTAGATAACTTTGCTCCCTTTCACGTGCTCATCCGCCGCCTTTTTCCCATCCATTTCCCCGGACGCCATCACCCAGGCGCCCTGGAACTTCTGCAACTCTTTCTGAGCGTCAGCCCCTTGAAGGCCAGCGGCAAACAAAGGCCCAACTGACCAAAGGAGCAGGACCGCGACTGCCATCACTGTAGTTCTGTAGCGCATCATTGTTTCCTCATTTCGGATTAAATTCTCTTCTAGACTTTGATCAGCGCAAATTGCGCTCCGTCAATTTAGAGCGTTCGCTTGAGCAATACCTCCTTCTCTGTCATCGGAAGCTTCCATCTCGAAATGGAACGCGAAATCGTCGGAACAGAGTTCGCCGACAAGATGAGTTTGTTTACAGTTCCACACATCATCAAAAAGAGTGCGGACACAATTCTCCGCTTTCTGTTGCGCCATGTCGCCACCCCCCAAACATGATTCTTTATGGTTGCGTTGCAGTGTCGTGCATTGTCTTTGCGCGTGCGCAAGTCGGGATTTGCGTCGGTCTTGTCATTCCAGGGCGCTTGCCCCGCATGCGGTATCGGCACAGCCGCCCCCACTTAGAAAAACTCCCTCACGGGGTGTCAGGGCGGCAAAGCCTTGATGAAAAAGCGAGGCTTTCTATCTTCTTGAGTGTACCTGTCCCGAACTCTCCTCCGTCAACCAAAATCCCCGCTCCTCACCTGAATGTATCTTGGCAGTATGGGGATAAGGATAAAGCTAAAGCCGATGCACAGCCAGCCGGAAGCCGCTAACCGTTTTACCAACGGTCGCGTTAGTTCCGGCCGATTCGACTCCACTTGCTACCGAGTTCGTATTTTGACGATTATGGTTGACCCAAGGCCGAGCAAAGAGGTACGGTCAACGAAAATCGAAAAGACAGGATTTTCATCAACATGGCGCCGGTAGTGATTCTATTAGGGTTTTGGAGATGAGATTCGGATTTTTTTAGTTGGCGGAACGCGGAGTAGTTGATCGAGAAGCGTAAGACTGCCAAGATGGCAAGAACACTGCATAGTCCAGGCTCAGGCGGTCCTAATGTCTAAGTGCCGCATAGTATGGTAACAAAAGGAGGGAGCATGAAAAACTTATCGCTGCTAATGTTCGTTCTCGTGATTTTCAGCATGGCCTTCGCCCCGGCGCGGGCGTTGGCGAAGGAAGGCTTGGCGGTCATCGTCGTGGACGTCCAAGGTGATTTCACCACTGCTCACAAGGGCTCGTTGGCCGTGCCCAATAGCGATCAGGCTTACTTGGAAAGCGTCACCAAAGCTACGGAAGAATTGAAGAAGGCCGGCCTTCCGATTTACGCCACCCAGGACTTTCATCCGGCCGACCACATGTCTTTTGCCTCTAATCATAAGGGCAAAAAGCCATTTGACACTATTAAGCTGGCCGACGGCCGCACTCAGGTCCTCTGGCCGGCTCATTGCGTGCAGGGGACTAAGGGAGCAGAACTCCTGCTGAATCCCGCACTGTTCACGAAGGTGATCCGCAAGGGCATGAATCCCAAGTTTGATTCATATTCGGGGTTCATGGACGACGGAGGGGCAAAGACGGACTTGGATAAGACACTGAAGGCCGCTGGCGTCAAGACCCTGATCGTCTATGGCATCGCGACTGATTATTGCGTAAAGGCCACCGCTCTCGACGGACTGAAAGACGGATACAAGGTTGTTGTTGTCCAGGACCTGTGCCGAGGTGTGGCGGATAAAACTTCAAAGGCGGCCCTGGATGAAATGAAGCAAAAGGGGATACAGATTCGGTCTTCTCCGGATTTGGACAAAATCAAGAAACTTTAGTCGGCTCAAAGAAGGCGCGAACCAGTCCCGTCAGGCCATGATTCGGCGCCATGCGCTTGGTTCCTGGAGATCGCCGACTTTGCCGACCGCAACGCAAGCCCAGTAGGAAAGCCGAGGACGCCTTGCGTGGGTCGGTAACAAAAGCCGCCATCCTGCACTTTGCAACGGTTCTTCCTTAAATTGGGCCGGCGCCACAGGCTGAATTACCGTCGTGATGCGAAACTGCGGCATCGTCGTCACTGGCGCGCCAGAAGCGGCCTCATGTGCCGGGCGCATCCGGAGAAGCTCTTCCATTCATCGCCACGGGTACAAGAATTCCGGTAAAGAAACTGTGCCCCGAGCGCCGATTGTCCAACCGCAGCGACGATACGAAATTTTGTATTCCGCTGCGCCATTGACAAGACTTTCCGTAAGAGTGGTATCGGTAGTCCCGGAAAGCCAGGTTCCCTTGCCAAATACAGCCAATTGCATAAACGGTCCCAGTTGCGCCCCGAATATTCTCCAAACGACTCCAAAAAATCTCTCTTGGTGAGATTGTCCTCCTGTCCTCCGAGGAAGTTCTCCGGCCGGAAGATGCTATTGTCCTGACTTAGAGTCGATTTCAAATTGACCCAACCCAATGAACTGTAAACCGCTCTCAAGGTAAGCCCGTTTGAGGGGCCCCTCCCCAAAACAAGGTGCCAGGATCATAATGAGCACGTTCAGGTCTAACCTCATCACATTGGGCAGGGGAAAGAAGATGATGTTCAAGAGTTCAGGGTCGTCGGTAAAATAGTTTTGATGGTCGAACCGTAGACCCAAGAACAACTGAAAAGGGATTCGGATCACCGAAAGGCAACACAGAGGCGTCTATATACCACCAGTCGATGTGTGAGTTCACGTCGGCGGGAATCTTTCTGGGGGTGGCGCCGGATCCAGAAGAATTGAACCCTCAACGTCGCTAGGAACGAAGAAACCACCCCTGAACAAACAGATTGAGATCGCCGCGGATTTTAGCGTCCACTCCCGCTCCAAGCCACAGCCCCCGGTTCGGTATTCCCAGCTCCACTGATCTGAAGAGGGCCCCGGGGAAAGGTCCGTCGCTTTCCGCTGTCAGCGTTTGCCTCTGGCCCCCCTGCCAGCCCGTGTAGAAATCTAAACTTAGCCCATATGGTGTTTGACCGCAGGCAAGCCCACACAGAAGAGACAAAGAAACCACAC
>CAVZVF010000020.1:0-58899 GCA_963778605.1 uncultured Bacteroidales bacterium | reverse complement strand
TCAACTACTACTGTACACCCTGATCTCACCTCTCAACTTTAAACTTCTGCAATCTTCATGATGTCTGAACTGCATGCCCTATTCATATTTTTTAGAGATCTCAATAACCTTCTCGTTTTGCATTATTAAAGCAAAAATTGATATTGGTTCTGCAATTGGGAGTTGAATTTAAAATGTTAATTCGAATTTTTATTCCTGTCCAATTGTTTTCTTATAGTATAGAGCGACGTCAGAAAATGATAATCTATCTGATAAGGATATCTGTTTATGAAATTATAATAGTATGACTCTAGTTCAGTCGGAAAATCTTCAAGAGGGTCCAGTAGTTCTTTTACTGAAGTTGCTTTTAAAGCGTAAATTTGATTGAGACCTGCATTAAATTTAACTTTTCGACCGGTAATGCGTAGAATTATTGTTTTCAACAAACCAGGTAATAATCTCCCTAAAATCTTTTCAACTATATTTGTAGAAACCCTGTCATTTTTGCCATAAAAAGGGATCTGAATTAATTGATCCGTCAATATTCCATTCGTTTCAGCCTCTAAATATATTTTTCTTCCAATCCTTTCATTGTCAGGTATTTTAAGCCAAAAATCAACTAATTCCTTATCCCAGTAAGGTAACCGTACATCAAAGCCAAAGTACTCATAGCCTTTTATTGTGTTTACTAAGAACTTTACACGCTTTTCCTGCCAGTTAAAGTACTCCTGGAAATGTTGAGGATCAACTTTCGCATTTTCATAAATATCTTCTATCGCTCTCACTGGGGACCGTGACCAGTCTGTGATTTTTGAATGCATACGAAAAGTCCTCTCAACTGCCATTACTTTATTGGTGCAGATCATATCAGCTTGTTCAAAATTACTTCCTGCAAGCCAGTCTAGTGTATGCCCCGGGACAAATACATCTCCTTGTGTTATTATTTTCTTTTCTTTTAATTCATTAACCGCAAGTAAATCCTGAAGGTGGGGAGTAGAAACTCCGTTAAATGTATGCCATATAAATTCATCAATAATTCCGTTCTCATGTAAGTTCTGCCATTTTTGTTCAGAATATTCAACAAAGTGCCATTCAAAATCCAATGCTTCGGCAACCCGTTTACTTAATAGTGATTGTTCATTATCCAGGTTTCCATATGAATAACAAATAACATTTTTGATTCCCATCCTAAATAAACAATTTACTATCATGCGTGAATCATGTCCTCCACTTAATGGTACAACCCAGTGATTAACCACTGGAGTTTGCTCTATCATTCTAGAAAATGCTGAAAGTAAAACCTGATCAAGGGCACTAGTAAAATTATTGAGATTTTCATAAAAGGCCAGATTTTCTGCAGGTTTGAATTCAAAGTATCGTTTTGAACTTATCTCATGATCATTGATGATAACAATCTCTCCAGCCTGAATCGCATTAACATTATCATAAATGGTCCCATTCCCATATACAAAGCCCGAAGCAATAAACTCCTCAAGTTTTTCATTATCAATTGTGAAGGTGCCATTTTGACTCTGATACTCATTAAGATTGTTGGTAATAAATAAATTGTTATTTTTAATTCCATAGAAAACAGGCATACTTCTAATAATATCCCGGCTATATAAAAATTGTAACCTTTTTTTATTACTAAAGAAAACAGTCCTGACACTTTAACCAACTCGGAAAATAAGTTTTCTGTAAACAGACCCTCTCATAAGTTGATTGACTGATTAATAATTTAGACCATTTTTCTATATCTGCCTTTTCATTACTTAAATGAATCGAGCCTTTAAAAAATATTACAGATTGTTCTTCCTTAAAAGAATAAGAATTATATCCATGAAGAAGAATATCAGCTTCTTGTCCTATAAGTTCTCTAATCATATTTTTTCAATATGTAAGTTCCAGCAATTATTAATTTGTCCTCTTTATAAAGTGAATAAGTGTAAAATATAGTTTTTGGGTTAAATAATTGAAATATTTAATACAATTAATTGCCTATAAAACTATCAAAATTTAAAGAGACAGAAATCATTATTTCAATAATGCAGGCAATTAACCAACTGAAATGTTGATTAAGTTTTTCTAAATAATGGTTCAGTTATAGCTGCTTTATGCAAGTGGAAGAAAAATAAGGTGCCCTGGGCTTTACTATAATAAGGAGATTAAGGTAAATTGCAGCGGAATCTTACACTTTATCGTGATCATGAGGATTTAGAAAGTTACCAATTCGATGAAAATAACTTTTTAAACCAGGGAATAAAATTAGTGTAAATGCGGCCAGACATGGAGATAAATTATACATTTTCCCATATAATCTGAATAATCGGTTACAATCTCCAGTGTAATTTTCCTAAAACCCAATGTTTTAAGGTTCTTAATTGTAACTGCTAATTTTTTATTAAGTCTCCACCCTACTGATGAATTTATGGCAAGTAACACAAATTTTGCTATCGGTTGGTTTAAAAATCTTTTTTGCTTTTCATTCAGATTTTGCTCCTCCTGAAATCTTTTTAAATTACTTGCTGCCAGCAAGAATCCTTTTGTCGCACTTTCTGAATGAAAAAGCTTTGAGTTTGTGGCTGATCCCAGGCGACGTGATGTCCGCTGATAAAAAGAATATCCATCAAAAATGCAACGTTCTGCAATACAAAGAATACGGGCAGTATCTCACCGTCCTCAAGATAGGGTACATCGGGAAGGTAACGAAGCTTATATTGGTTACAAAATTCTGTGTTAAGCAATACAGCCCACATCCTGTCAGGATCAATCTGACCATTACCCCGTGTGAGATAGTACGCTTCAGTACCCGGATAAATCTTTCCTGTATAAATTTCATTAAATACTTCATTACGCATTATCCCGTTATCATTCAGAACTGTAAAGCCCAGGAACGAGACCTGAGCTTCATGTTCATCAGCATTTTTCAATATCCGGTCAAAACTATACGGATCAACATAATCGTCAGGGTCAATAAACACCAGGTATTTACCACTGGCTATATCGATTCCGTTGTTTCTGGCACGTGAAACTCCCTGGTTATCCTGATCAATCAGGATAATATTATTAAACTCTTTCTGCATACGTATTACTATTCCGCGGCTGCCATCCGGTGAACCGTCATTAATGCAGATAATCTCATAATCATTCCTGGGTATGTCCTGATTCTCGAGGCTGCGCAGACACCTTTCCAAATAAGGTTCTACGTTGTAGATGGGTACGATTATGGAGAGACGTTTCACAAGAGGTGAGAGATGAGGCTTGAGCGTAGAGATATGAGTAGATTATAAATAAAACTCCTTGTCTTTCAGGTTTTTAATAAGTCGTTTTTTAATATAAATATAATATTTGAACGGATTCAGGTATATTGTAAGAAGAGCCAAAAGAAATCTGTTTGGTTTTATGTTCCTGTTAAGCCAATCGTGTCGGAATATCTGCGATATATACCAGTTATAACGCTGATTAAGCCGGATATCAGCAGGCAGGTATGGATAGGTATATAATTTACGGAAATTTTCCAATTTGAAATAATTAGGATTGATAAGGTTAAGGCTGCCTGTATTATTTATGGCAGCTGAATGCTGACGGTAATTCACAGTAACTTTGTCCATGAAGTAAAGCTTATTCCCACTTCTAGTAAGATTTAACCACAGGGGATAGTCTTCAAGCATTCTGAACCGTTCATCAAAACCTCCCACGGATAGAAGCGTTTCACGATTCAGAAACACTGATGGGGTATAGTGTATTCTGTCAGATAGCAGCAGCATCCTGTATTGAGAATCAGCACCTCTATGTGAAGCCATTATGCCTCGCTGATTATTAAAATCATCAGGTGTTGTTTCAAGAAGATTATGTGGTTCAAATGTATTTTTGTAAACCTCAATTCTGGAAAACAATATCTTAACCTCTGTGTGGAGGGCTATCCATAACATATTATCCTGAACACAATCTGGTTTCAAAGTGTCGTCTGCTGCCAGAAGCTTTATCCAATCACCGCTTGCATAATTCAATCCCCTGTTAGCATTAGCTGAAACACCGGTATTTTTTCAGATGTAATGATCTCTGAACGAACGAATCTTTGACTGTATTTTTTAAACCATTTCGGCATAATTCAACAGTATTATCTCCTGAGCAGTCATCAGTTACTATTAGTTCCATCTCTTCCCAGGTCTGTCCAGCCACGCTTTCAAGTGTTTCAATTATAAAACGGGCTGAATTGTATGAGGCAATTATTACAGAGACAAGTTTACCCTTCATGAACCAATATCGATTTAACCTTTGAAAAAATCCAATATCTTATGAAGTAAAAAGGTACTCTCACTACAAGCGTATATACTTTATTAACGACTTCCGGGGTTCTCCTGAAATACTCCTTTAAGGGTTCAAAAGCATGTTTCTCCATACAGCTCGTACTCAGATTATGTATGTAAAGTGATAAACAATAATTACTGCTTATTTTCTGCAAAATCTTATCCCCTTCATTATATTTATATAAATAATCAAACATAATAACGTGATTTCTATGCCATTGCCATCGGGAAAGTCCTGAACTGAGAGCCTCTCGATGCACTCTGAAAGTTGCCATGTCGTCATTCATAAAATACCCGTGACCATGTTTAAAAGTTCATAGAATAATATTACATCACAAAAAATATCTTTTTCTCTATTTAAAAATAGTATAATCACGGAATATATTCTTGAACACACAAGTTAATGGCTGAGTTATCCACTCCTTTAAAAATCATTAATTGATCATATTGGAAATTTTCATTGTGCTTATATTTTTGATCAATACTCTTATCTGATTCAAATAATCTGCTATAATTATGGGAAGACATGATATATTCATGATGGCCTTCCAAAAAATCAACCTGCTTTTGTAATTTATCAGGATCAGTCCAGAAATCATCACCTTCGCATATGGCTATGTAATTGCCTTTACATCTGGTTAATAATTGAGAAAAATTTTCAGCTAATCCAAGATTTTCCTGATTAAAGTAAGCTTTTATAATTTCCGGATTCTTTGTCGAAAATGATTGTATGATTTCACTTGTTTTATCAGTCGAACAATCCTCCCCTATTACTAATTCAAAAGAAAATGATGTTTTCTGCATCAGAACCCCTTCAATGGCCTGCCCAATCCATTTCTCATGATTATAAGTAACCATGCAGACACTCAGTAATATATTTTCTTTATATCGATCTTTCATATTGTCCTGACTATAATATGAATATTTAACTTCTATTTCTTTAATAATTTGTTGCCCAATAATTCATTGAAAAGTGTTTTTAACCCTATTCTCTTATCTAAAGAAACAAATGAGTAAACGACTGTGATAATAAAAACTATAGCTCCATAATAATAACTGGATGGCCGTTTAATGAAATAAGAAATTAAGAAAACTGCAGAAACAAAAGTTAAACTGATAAAAAACTGTTTAAGCGTCGATCTATCATATCTGAATCCATATTTTTTATAAGCGAAAAACAAAGTTAAAGTCAATCCGAATATATAGTTTATAACAAAGGAAATACCCAAACCTTCCAGTCCGTAAAGATAATACCCTAATATGTTGGTAATAATATCGAAGATCATGGCACTGATTTCAATTATACCGAAAGTTTTTACATCACCTTTGGCAGGAAAAATAAATCCTACCGGCCAAACTAATCCTTTTAAAAGCACACTAAATATCGTCCAATTTGCAAAAATAATTACCGGGAGAAAGGCAGGAGTATATAGAATTCGTATTATTATTGGCATTGCGCCAATTAAAAATGTTGAAATCGGGGCAAGAATAAGAATTACTATCTCGGCTTGCTGATTGACCAGTACCCTTGTTTTGGCATGATCCTGATTAACTGCTGAAAGTCTGGGAAAATAATCAGTTGTCATTGCAGCAAAAACCAGACCCGTAGACTGTCCGATAATTGACCACCCTGCATTATAAAGGCCAACCTGATCAACACCACCAGTTCTGCTGATGAAGGCATTTAATATATACATTGTAAAAAAACCAATGATTCCGATAATGGTGATAACCAAACCGAGCTTTACCATTTTTTTCCCGGAGTAAAATGTTTCCCGTAAGGTCATCTTAACCGGTTCAATTTGTACTTTACGTGAGAAATGCCACGACAAAAGCAAGCCGGTTAAAGTCGCTATTATTAAGGAGGGTACAATCCCTTTTACACCAAAATAATAATACAGGGGTACCGACGTAAACAGGCCAAAAAGAGATCCATATATTGTTGCCTTTGCCAGGTCTTTCAATCGCCTGGTACCCTGAATAATGGTCAATTGACCCTTACTGATAGTCTGCAACAACAATGTTACAGATAACCAGACAAAAGCCCATGTGTAATCACGGTTACCAAAGGTCCACTGACTTAATAAAGGAGCAAGAATTATAGTCACAACGGCACCCAATAGCCCGGCAAACCATGACCAGCCACGAAGTGTCGTTATTGTTTTGGCTAATTTGGTCTGATCACCTCTGCCATGCGCTTCAGAAATATCACGAACTGCGCTAAATGCAAGACCCAGCCCGGTCACAGAAATTATTAACTGCAACGGTGAATTCAACAGTCCCATTATACCAACGCCCGCAGTACCGAGCAATACAGCTACAAACTTTACCCTGACAATTCCAATCAGGATATTGAAGACCTGTACCCCTCCGAAAAGAGAAGTTGCTTTGAAGATCTGGCGGTAAGAGGATTGGGTTTCGGACAAGGGGGATTGATTAGGGGATGTGATGATGTGATTATGTGATTATGTGATGATGTGAGGATGTGAGATGTGAGGATGTGATGATGTGAGGATTAGTTTTTTGATTTTCGTTTCAGGGTGGCAATGATGGTGTTTAGTAGTTTTATTATGCTTTCCAGTCTGATTTAGAAGGTTTTCAGGATTGGGGTAATTTTCTGATTTCTGGCAGAGTTGAAGCCAGTATTGAGTTTCATCAGCCTCTTTGGCTGCAATTTTTAGCTTATGTATAAAATCAGGGGTACTTTCGGCATTCTGGGATTCTCTGATATTCGCGCCGATTGAAGTGCCGGATTTGAGTAATTGGCGAGCAAGCACATATTTCTTATTCTCCTCCAGAACATCACAATAACGGATCACCTCTAACGCAAATTCAAAACTTACCTCAAGAATCTCATTCCTCTTCTCCATTCTGATTTATATGATTGCGTCACCTTGCCCTCTTCCCATCCTCTAATCCCTAATCCTCTAATTCTCTAATTATCACATCCTCCAATCATTAATTACCTCAACCACTTTTTCTACCTCTGAATCAGTCATCACCTGACTGATCGGCAAACTAAGAACCTCTCTGTGAATCTTCTCAGTTATGGGCAGGGAAATAGTGTTCCATTTTTTATATGCTTTCTGTTTATGAGGCGGAATCGGATAGTGGATCAGGGTCTGAATGCCATTATCAGTAAGATATTGTTGAAACCTGTCCCGGGAAGTTGTGCGGATGACAAAGAGGTGCCAGACGTGATTAAGGCGCAGGGCACAGGGCTCAGGGCTCAGGGCAAAGGGATCAGAATTTCTCTGTGATACTTCAGTGGTCTGTGCTCTGTGCTCTGTGCTCTGTGCTCTGAGCTCTGAGCTATTAACGGTTGGCAAAATAATGTCCGGATGCTTGATATTCTCTGAATAATATTGAGCAATCTCCCGGCGGCGCTGATTGTCAGCATCAAGACGGGGTAGTTTGACACGAAGAATGGCGGCCTGGATCTCATCAAGACGAGAGTTTAATCCCTGGTAATCATTTACATATTTTTTTGTTGAACCATAATTTGCGAGAGCCCTTACTATCAGTTGCAAGCTCATCATCATTTGTTGTTACGGCACCTCCATCTCCCAAAGCACCGAGGTTCTTACCAGGATAAAAGCTGTGGCCGGCAGCATCGCCCAGGGAACCTGTTCGGCGCAGGGCGCAGGGCTCAGGGCTCAGAGCCTGTCCAAATTTGTCGGGAGCACATGGCTCAGGGTTTTCTTGAAACACTTCTTTGTTCTGCGCTCTGTGCCCTGTGCTCTGAGCTATCATTGCTCCTGCAGCCTGCGCATTATCTTCAATTATCTTTAGATTGTATTTCTTTGCAATATCCTCGAGTTGGTTGGACCAGCACGCCTGCCCGTAAAGATGAACAACCATGATTGCCCTCGTTCTTGATGTGATATGCTGCTCAATAAGTGAAATGTCAAGATTATATGTATTGATATCAGGTTCAACCAGTACAGGTTTAAGCCGGTTATCGGTTATGGCCAGAATAGTGGCAATGTAAGTGTTTGCCGGAACGATTACCTCATCACCCTCCTTCATGACACCCATTTCAATCCAGGCTTTAAGGATAAGACGTAAGGCATCAAGCCCGTTTGCCACACCAATGCAATGCTTTGTACCGATAAAGGACCCGTATTCCTGTTCGAAAGATTCTCCCTCACTACCCAGGAGATACCAGCCAGACTCCAGAACATGTTGAACTACCCTTTTGAGATCAGGGTTAAAAGAATCATTTATGGCTTTAAGGTCAAGAAATTTAATCATCAATCTTACAAATATTCCATAATTCAGAGCCCATGTCAGGCAAAAAGTCTATCATTTTTTCCAGCCCGTCCAGGCAAGATTTGTCAATTATATTATCATATTAGCAATTCATGCATTTGATCATGGTTGAATGGTTTTACGAAATAAGAACCTGAATCAAGAACTTCAAATTTATTTGCGGTAAGTAACTCATTAAATGTATCCATATCATAAACATTCTGCCTGTTAAAGAGTTCATCATGTCCGGATTTTTGATATATATCTTCAATTATGCCCATTTTGGAAGCCAGAAGTCTGTGGAATGATCTGGCATTTGGCACAAAGGAATATACGATTGTTTTCTTGGAGCACATTTTCCTGACAGCTTGTAATACAATTTCCGGATTATCTATTTCATGCAAAAATCCACCTATTACAATAAAATTAAAATCTTCTCCCTGCAAATTGTCTAACACATTTTCAATCAGATCATTAATAATTAAAACATTGGAAAATGTTTTGGCTTTCGATTGCGCCATATGAAAGAATACTTTTCCCGGTTCCACAACAACCATCTTTTCAAAACTTTCGTATTTTTTGGAACAGAGGGTCCGGACCACATCCGATTTCAAGGAACCGGGTATGAGGGTATCTGCTTAGCATCTCTGAAATATTTTTCCTCCTGTATCCGCGAAGTATATCCTCAAAAGGCAGGTCAATATAATTATTTTCATAGTTACTGATTTCTGACTGCTCAGGTTCAGAACCTTTTCTTAACATTTTTTCTTTTTCAGCACTGGTAAAACTCCGTATCAGGCTTGCCGGTGTTCCTCCGATAATTGAGAAATGCCGGGAATGATTTATTTACAAAACTGTTGGATGCAACAACGCAGTATTCACCTAAGGTCACATTTGGCATAATAATAGCGCTTGCCCCTATCCAGCAATCATTTCCAATGGTTATTGGTCCTTTTACAATAGGAAAGATCCTCTAGCATTCCGGGTGATGCATTTGGACCTGAATCAGCCATAATATTTACATATTGGGATATGCTTACATTTTCACCGATTATTAGCTTAGCTGCATATCCATTTAAAACCGATTTCATTCCCACATATGAATCTGCGCCTAATTCCAACTGATTACCAGGACCTCCGTAAATATTACATCCACTGGCTATTCTGACTCTGTCTTTGAAAATTACATTGTTGAAATTTGTTGATGGATCTATTTCAATGTCTGATCCAAGTGTAATATTTGCATATTTCATAATTTTGATCTATGAATAAATGATTTTATCACTTCATAAAAATAAAGCATATCCTTCTCATTTAAAGCCTGATGAACAGGGATAAAAAATGATTCTTCTCCGTAAAACACGCTGCACTGCACCCCATGAGCATAAAAGTATTTTTTTAATTCAGGGAGATTAAATTTTTGCTCATCAGTCCTGAAACATATAAACACCAGGTACTGTACCCTTATCCAGTTTAAACCGTTCTTTCAGACCTGATGACTCAAATTTGTTTTTAAGGTACTTATAATTAGATTTTCTTTTTTGATTATTTCTTCTTCAGTCTTTATGTAATATGACAAGACATTTTTTATATACCTGAGTTTTACATCATCAATCTGGTTTCTTTTTTCTACTCTCCTGGTGAAATTGGATACCAAAAGTCCTCCAATCTGCAAGGGAAATATTTTAGGGAAGCTGTAAATTACAAAGTCACCCACATTTCCTATATTATTATTCATATCTTTTGAAAAGAATGAATGGGCGCAATCTTCAATTATAGGTATCCCTGTCTCCTTAAGGCTTATGCAATTCTGCATAAGGATAACCAAATTCATGGTTAACCAGGATGACCTTGTGTTGCTTTCTATCTGTCGTGACCACTTGCAGAATTTTTCTATTTCATTTGTCACACAACTACTTATGTAGAAGTTACCTGTTGTTGTTAATATAGTTACAATATCATTTTTCTGGAGCCGGTAATAGCTTAACGCTGAATTAATAGCTTCCCTTCCGTTGAAGGTATATTGATATCTCTTTTCACTAAATCTTTTATCAAAATATTCTTCAATATAGTTGTCATCGGGCTGATTATTGTTGAATGTAATATCTTCAGTCCTGAATGGGCTAATCTTATAGTCGGGTAATAATTCCTGACTTGGGTCTAACACAAAACAGTTAATAGTCATTCTAAACCAGGTTGTATTTAAATGTTTCGTAAACGGTTCCTCTACCTCCGAAACCTTCTTTTTGAAAAATCAGATTTTCATTTAATAGTTTCCCCATTTCTTCGGTTGAATGACCAAAATCAAAGACAGGTATACTATGAAATATCTTATTTATTAGTATATCCAACAGATAATCTAAAGCTCCGATTTCCTTACCAATATCATTAGCTGCCAAATACTGTACATGCACTACGTTATTCATAATATATAAGACCGTGCCAGCAATAATAATACCTGATTGTTTTGCAACATAAAGTTTGATATTATCAGGGAAACGGCTTTTAAGTAGCTCAATCTCTTTTACAGAATGAACTGGTTTTAAATTAAACTTAGATGCTAAGTTATTTTCAAGAATTACCCAAAACGCAGAAAAATCAATACTTTCAGATATTTCCACTCCCAGTCTCGTGCTTTTCCTGATACCACTTTTCCTTGATTCACTGAATAGTATCTTGTTATTTTGATAAATAGTGGAAGAAATATTACATGCTATCTTCTCGGCTCCAATTCTAAATAAAGCATAAATATCTTCCTGAGCGGGTATCCTATGATAAATCAAAGGAACAGGTTTGTAGTTAATTGTTTGAATTCCAAGGTTCTTAAGTTCATCATTAAGCAGATAAAAGGTTTCAATTATTTCTTTAGCAGTAATCTTTGTAGATGTAACAAGTCCTCCATATGTAAGTCCCTGATGAGAAATATAACTGTTATTGTCAATGTTACCAGGTATTACACCTTCAACTTTGCCATGCCTGAGAATTAGAAACGAACAATCAATAAATCTGTCAGAATGATAGTCCATATAATCCCTAAAGAATAAAAATGTCCCATTTCTGGAGATTTTTATGAGATTATCCCAATGGACTTTATTTTTATGATTGTACCTAACTATTTCTAGCATTTCTCAATGAAATAAAATCAGAATAGTTCCGGATATAGTCCGGTACATCATATTTTTCTGATGCTAACACCAGACAAATTGCCCCGGACGAAAAATTGACAATCTCGCGCCAGATACCCGGTATAACCAGTAATCCAAAATTTGGCCTGTTTAGCTGAATTATCTTCTTGTAGGTGCCATCATCAATAATCACATCAAATGAACCGCTTGCCGCCACTATTAGCTGATACAAAGCCTTGTGTGCATGACCTCCCCTTTCGGAACCGCCCGGTACATCATACAGGTAATATATCCTCTTAATATTAAATGGCTGCGTTTCCCCGTTCTGGATAATAGTAATATTGCCAGCCGGGTTATGTATCTTTGTCAATTCCACAACATTGCAGTTATGGATATCTGAAACAACCTGTTCATTGGGTTTTCAGTTGTTTAAATTCTTCAAAATCCCGGATATACTCCCTCTCATCATACTCTGTTGAAGCAATGATCAGAGCGAGGGAATTTGTTGAGAAATTTTCAAGCATACGCCACATCATCTTAGGAACAAAAACTCCATAATAGGATCTGTTTAATGAAAAACGGTACTCTTTTCCGCCATCGTGCAACACTACATCAAAGCTGCCCGAGAGCGCCACAATAAGTTCTTCTGTCTCTCTGAATGCGTGTCCTCCTCTGTGCTCGCCACCGGGTACATCATAGATCCAGTAAACTCGTTTTATTTTAAAGGGTAAATGGGTATCTTCCTCGATGAATGAGAGATTGCCGCGAAGATCAAAGAGTTTTGGGAGATTGATGAGAGTGGGGAGCATATTGAATGGTGAGTTGTGAGTGTAGAGAATGAGTTGTGAGTTGTGAGTTGTGAGTTGTAGAGTTAGTGAATGGGTAATGGGTTAAGAGGTTATGAATTGTTTGCTTTTTTTGCTTTTCTTCTTAGAAACTGAAATCTTTTTTTTCCTATGCTTATCATCGGTGTATCCGTATTTTTTTCCGTAACCGTAATGCTTATTATCTGATTGAATGTCATTTAATACCAGGCTTACATCTTTCAGACCTCTGGCATTTATCTCTTTTAAAGTTGTCTCAAGCATATCTCTCAAGGTCTTTCCGGGCCTGACTACCAAGAAGATGGCATCTGCAAGAGAAGCCAGGTGGAATGTATCTGAAACAAGCCCTATCGGGGTTGAGTCAATTACTATATAATCGTATCTTTCTTTCAGCAGTTTAATAAGTTCACCTGTCTTTTCCAAAGCAGTTAGTTCCGATGGATTTGGAGGGATAGGTCCGGCAGAAATAACAGACAGGTTTTCAAAAGAGGTTACCTTGTATTATATCCTCTAACTTGTCTTTGCCGATCAGCCATGTGGAAACACCCTTTTCATTTCCCAGGTTAAAATCCTGAAATATCTTCGGTTTCCTCATGTCAAAACCTATCAGAATTGTTTTCTTTCCCAGAAGGCTATAAACAGATGCCAGATTAATTGAAGTAAAAGTTTTTCCATCTGCAGGCATTGATGATGTTATCAGAATTACCGGTGCCGTGGCTTCTTTTGTGAAGAATTGCATCTTTGACCTAAGTAAACGGTAAGACTCAGCTATTGTTGAATTGGGATAATCAAAAACTACAGTATTTGTTTTTTCGGTACTGTGTGGTATGTTTCCGGCAACGGGTAGATCTGTTATCTTTCCGATATCTTCATCCTTAAGTTTTTTGTTAAACAGGAAATTTAAAAATATTATTAAAAAGGGGATGCCGAAACCTGAAAACAACCCTACAAAATAGATTTTTACAGGATTCGGGGCTATAATAACGCTAAAATGTTCATCCGCAGGATCAATCACATCGCAGTCTGAAGTATTTGATTCCTTTTGCATTTGTTGTTCAGCCCTGGTTTTAAGGAGATATGTGTGCAGCTCTTCGTTAAGCCTGAATTTTCTCTCAAAACCCAACAGTTGCCTTTCGGTGACAGGCAAAGCAGATGCCTGTGCATTCACTTTAGTAATTTGTTGCTGATTCTCAGTTCTTGCCAGACTATTTGCCCTTCTTAACCCGTTAAGTGTTTCAATAATTGCTTCCTTTGTACTACGGACTCTTTGTGCCATGATACCTTGTAAAGGATTCTTTTCACCCGCCCCACTGCCTGACAACTGCCCCTGAAGATCGGTGAGATCTGTTACCAGCCTTGTGAGGCCCGGATCATTTATACCCATAGTTATCGGAACTATGGGTACCTCTCCTGTTGCGTTCTTTGCCAGGTAACCTGCAAGGTAATCGTAATAGTTAGCCTCAAGGCTGAGACGAGCCCTTTCATTTTCAAGAACCGTTACCTGGGCAATGATAGCCTGCCCCTGAGCAGAAAGGTCCATTACTCTGTTTGATGACCGGAACTGTTGCAGCTTATTCTCTGTAAGTACAAGGGAATCAGATATTCCTACCAGCTGATCATCTATGAACTGGACTCTTCGAATAGCCTCTGTATTCTTCTTATCCAGGGAAATAGCCTGAAAAACTTCAACAAGTTTATTCAGGAAGTCTACATCCTGGGCATTGTTTGTGCCCTCCATACTAATACTTAATAAAGGACCCTCCTTGTGACAATAATTCAACCTGGAGGCGGTTATTGAAGTAGTTTATTAAACTCATGCGACTATGAATTACAAAATAACAGCTTCCGGTCCTTATTTAAATTCAGCCATTCTACATTCCTGGGTTCAATACGGAATTTGCCCTCAGGAATTTCGATAGTCTCACCAAATGAAGCTTGTTTGTGTAACACAAAATAATCAGATTCAGATTCAAGACTGAACCTATTATTACCAAGATATATAAATGAAATCTCAGTATCCACGGGAAGACCGCTTTCACCTTCAGATACATATTTAATTGGGATTTCCGGATAAATCGGAATATTGTTGTTTACTGTCTTAAAATAGTATTCAATTTCAAAAGGTAACTCTTTCAGGGTTCTTTCAGTCAGGGTCCTTGATTTCAGGATCCTTATCTGATTATCCAGATTTCTCATCCCAACAGGAAGGCCAAGACCCTGCATAAGCTCATCGTTATTTCCAATTTGTCTTTCACCTGTTTCATTAATAAGAATGGTGGTTGATACCCTGTATACCGGCATAGTATGGCCGATATATAGACGGGCAACAAATAAAGAGACTATAAGTGCTATAATAAAGTAATACCAGTTATCCCGTATTAATGAAAGGATCAACCAGTGGATCGATTCCACCCCCCTGATGAGGTAGTTTATTTTGTTGTTCCTGCTGAAAGGTGTTCGTATTATTCATCATTAAGATTCTGTGCGTTTGTATAATTTGGTAAAGGATCAGTTCAATTTCCAATTAATAAATTTTCATCAGTCTGCTAATCAGTCTGAGAAGGATACATTTCCGGCAGCAATCATGCCATTTACCTGCCCGGGTGAAAAAACTCCATATTACAAGAATAGTTGTAATTGAGCTAAAAATCATTGAGTATACCGAAATGTTCATTTGAAAGGATCTCCCTTTCATTGGTTGGGCATAGATTATATCGTTAGGCATTACATAGTAAAACTCTGATGTCAGAATGCTTCTGTCTGTAGAGAAAATTTCTTTACTATTGGCCCATATGGAGAGGGTCTTATTAACTGTACTTTCTGACGGTTACTGTATTCGCTCATGTCACCAGCCATCGAAAGAGCCTCGAATACATTTAAACGATCCCTGGTTAAGGGGTATCTTCCGGGTGCCCTTACTTCCCCGATTATGCTCACATAATTATTAACCATCCTCACTGTTATCGCTGCATCAGTTACATATTTTTTGAAAGTCGAATCCAGTTCAATTTTTATTTCAGAAAGTGTTTTTCCTGCTACTTCTAATTTACCAACATAAGGAATATCAATGTTACCATTAACATCTACAGGATAACCTGATAAGGAACACTCTCTTCAGTCAAATTGCCACTCTGACCTAATGACGATTAAATATTGCCGACCATTGAGGATCGGGAGTAATTACCCTGATAAAAAGGTTATCGTAGGGCATTATCTTATAAGCAGATGGAGTAACAGAAATCCTGGTATCACTCACCGGCATAACCTGATTTATCAGGCATACCCGAATATCTGAGATATGTTAAGTTTCTTACGAGTGACACAAGAACTCAAAATCAAAATAACAGATAATGAGATCAGGAAAATTTATATCTGGTTTTCATATAAATGAGTTTAAAAAAAACAAAAGATAAAAGTTTAAAGACAAAAATGATTCAATGAAAAAATAATAGATAAAAGTTAAAAGTTGAGGAGTGTGACGACGAACCGGGCCCCCGCCATGCGGGGTAAACTCCGGCGAACTATCCCTGGCACCTACCGGGAGCATAGCCGTCAAGCTAAGGTTGGTTTAGTTTGATGGCTATGCTCCTGCCGGAGCCCATTCTTAATTACTTTTGTCTTCTTAACCTCCGGTTTGCACATGCTTTCGCCCCGTCAGTCCCATCTGTTAGTTTTGTAACAATCTAATACTGTGATGAATAAGAAACTTATTGCTTTTATCATCAATTTGTTTTGTCACAAAAGAACGGGGGCCAATCAGGCTGGCATACTAAAATATTGCGGTCGAAAATAAGTAAAGAAATGATCCGTTCCAAAAATTTAAACTGCTAAAATGCCCGGGAAAGTCTGATTCGGGGGTCTTCCACTTGTCAAAATTGATCATTAATCCCAATGATCACTATTTTTATAACTGATATACTTTCATTCATCAAAAACAGAAAATTATTACAGATATCTTCTTAACTGGAAGATGCTTCTTTTAAATTTAGTTGATCATGTAAAATCAACTCTGCGGTTTAGCTTTCTGTCTTTTTCAGACATATTGGAAGCAAGCGGTTTTGTACTACCATAACCCTTTGCAATCAGCCTCTTTGTATTTATTCCTCTGTTAATAAGATAGTTGACCATAGCCTGAGCCCGGATTTGCGAAAGCCTGAGATTTTTTGCAGCCGATCCTGAATTATCGGTATATATTCCGACTTCAATCTTTATATCCGGGAAACGGTTCATTAAAATGACTATCTGATCCAACAAAAGATATCCACTGCCTGTGAGACGGTTATAGGAGTCGATATAATTATCAGTCAGGGTCCCGAAATTCTTTTCAAGCATAAAGAGTTCTTTTTCAACAGGATCTTTAATAATCTTCATTTTGACCCGGGCATCTTTAAAACCAATGCCCGACAATTCCTTAAATGCGGGGTATGTTGCCATCAGGCTCGTTTGGTCATCAGCAATGTAAGAGTAAATACCTGTTTCGGATTCAAAAACTTCCTTTATAGTATACTTTCCAATAACATCTCTTGAAAATAATGTTGCCAATTCCGATACTTGATTTGGATTTTAATAGTTCAATCTCAAATAATGCGCCCTGCTTAAATTCTGTTTCGGCAGAGTAAATAGTTTTTATCAATGCATTGTCATATTTCCTGATATCAGGATAGAGTACATTTGCTGAGGCTCTTTCAGCCAAAAAAGATGCTTTTTCCTGGTTAGTATCAAATACTGTTATTTTCTTTGAAACACCAGTATTATGAATGATCCCCGTTGACAGAGATTTAAGTTTCAATCCCAGGTTTACATTAAATTCTCCCTTCTGTTTAAATGTATATTTTACACTTTTTCCCAGCATCCTGCTACCATCGCCAAAATCCCATGAATAACTCAAAATTTCATATCCCGGTAAAAATGATCTCAGTCCGTCAAATTCAACAGTATCTCCGGTAATAACCATCGCCGGAGAGTTAATATATGGTTGCTCATAATCTTTTAATTCGAGACCAAATTCGAGCATAGAGAAAAACAGGTTCCCGGTCGCAATATCAACCAGATCAAGCTTAATTTTGTACTTGCCAGGACCCGGGAAACAATGATTTACTTTTGCTCCTGCGGCTTTTTTCCCATCACCGAAATCCCATAAATATCTAAGATTAAGTGTATCAACTTCAATTTCACCTTCATCACCAAAACTGAAACAATACTGATTTTCTTTTTGAATATCGGTGTAAAATATCTGCGGAATATTGGTTTTAAACCGGAAAATATCTAATGATCTATCCCTGCCGGAAGAAAAATATCCTTCACTCATAAGTGAGTCTGTAATTATACCGAAATCATCATATTTGGAGTTAATCGGAGGATCCAGCCTTATGGGAGGTATCCACTTTCCATCCTTTACCCGGGAAAAGAAAATATCCTTTCCTCCAAGGCTTTTGTGTTGGTCTGAGGAAAAGAACAGCTCACCAGCAGGAGTAATAAATGGATACGATTCATTTCCGGGAGTATTTATTTCGGGACCCAGATTAACAGGATCGGTCAGGTAATTATTTTTCCATTCGCAGTAATAAAGGTCAGACCCTCCGTAACCGTCAGGTTTATCAGATGCGAAGTATAATCTTTTACCGTCGGGCGACAGACATGGAGTTGAGATATTGTACCATTCATTATTATATCTCAGTTCACGTATTTGTGTCCAGTCTTTACTCCCCAGAACTGCACTGAAAATTCCAAGTTTGTTGCTCACTGTCGATAGTTCACGTAATTTACCTTCAACCCGCTGGTTCCTTGAATAGTAAATAGTGTCACCTCTTGTATTGAAGGTCACGGGGCCGTCATTGTAATTTGAATTCAGGCTCTTTGAAAATGATCTGGATTTTCTCCATCTCATCTTTCCGGTAGTATCAATATAATAAATATTAACCGGACCTATCCCCTTTTCCGATGAATAGTCAACGAGTGAACTGGATCTCCTGTTTGTACAGAAGACTATTCCATTCTTATAATATACAGGGCAGAATTCATCATATTTATCTGAGCTGAACCGGGCCTTCGTTACGGTATAGGTCTCCTGTTGTGCCAATGAAAATTGGTGTAAAGTGATAAGCATCAGGAGAATTATGGGAAGTTTTATTTTCATGAGGAAGAAGTACTTAGAGTGCCTAGAGTATTTAGAGTACTTAGAGTATTGAGTATTTGATACTTTTTAGGATTTCAGAGTTTTACCGATTGAGGTAAAGATTACCGTCAACCTAAGGGTTTTGGGGTTTATTTATATTATTGATATTGTCGAATTAGTAAACGAGATGGATCTCCTCCCGCTGAAGCGGGGCAGGCTCTCCTTTTGCCAAAGGAGGGGAGGATATCATATATTCTGGCTCAATCAACATATCTTAAGTTGACGGCTATACCCTCTGGATTATCAGGTAATTTAACAGAAAGTTTTATAATGCTTACAGCAAATTTTTTTGTTCTGTCTTCCAGCTGTTTACTGAATTCCTTATTATCCATTTATTTTAACTTTAAGTACTCCAAGTACTCCAGGTAATCTAGGCACTTTCTTATAGCATCAGGGGACTCACAACATTCACCTTGTACCTGAACTCATATCTGAGCATAATCTCGTGAGATCCGTTATTATATCTTCCAAGTATGCCAAAATCAAAATTATAGGTGTAAGCAACTCTTAGCTGGTTATTCACAGCAATTTGCAGTAATCCGGCAATTGATTGAGTGCTGCGGTAAGTTGCTCCGACCCATAATATGTTTATAAATCTGAAATGGGCGCTAATATCATACTGTAACTTTTCACCCCGGGAGTAGGTGACCAGAGTTGAAGGAAAAAACTTTGTCCTGGGATCCAGGTTAAAAACATAACCCGTGTTAAACAGATAAATGTATTGATCCGGATTAAATTCAGGAATGTATTTGTTTTTATCAAAATTAAACTCATTGCCTAATAATTTTGGAACTGAAATACCGGCAAAGTAATTATGGTACGAATAATAGATCCCAAAGCTGAAATCCGGAACTACAAATACACGTGAATCGACAAGTGAATTCCTGTCTTCCGGATCTGTAACAACCAGGTCGGACCATGCAGTATTGGTGGTTATAATTCCGGCGCCCAGCCCGAGGGATAGAGTCCCGTCATTCATACCTATTTTATACGAATAATTTGTATTGAACCGGTTTTCCCTTGTAACACCTGTCCTGTCATTTGAAATATTGATCCCCAGGCCTATTTTACCATCAAACAGAGGCGCATCAACAGCCAGAGACATGGTTTTAGGTGCGCCTGAAATTCCTACCCATTGGTTCCGGTAAAAGGCTGCAATATTGAGTGCTCCCCTATTCCCGGCATATGCGGGATTAATTGTGAGAGGATTAAGTATATACTGATCCGTGACAGGAGCTAACTGCCCCGGTAAACCTGCAGGCAATACCAGAATAAGAATGAGGAGTTCAAGTATTCGTCTCATACATATTTCTTATCTTAAAAATAATATATTTTAGTGATTCCCCGTGTCTCCTGTTACAGTTCATCGTCTTATTACAATATATCCGCTCAATGATTTCCCGTTTGCTGCTTTAAGAATATAGAAATAAGTGTCATCAGGCAATGGATCACCACTCGAATCCAATCCGTTCCAGTCATTTTTATAATTTAAAGCTTTAAATACCTGAACTCCTCTCCTGTCGATAATAATCAGTTCAGTTTTTCCAAGGGTTTCAAGTCCCCGAAGTATAAAAAATTCATTATATGGATCACCATCAGGTGTTATTAATGTAGGTATACTCAGGTCTTTGACCGTAACAGTCATATAATCAATTGCAGCCGGGCATACACCATTCGTGACTGTCCACCTGACCATATTTGCGCCCATTGACAGTCCGCTTACAACAGTTACTGCACTGGCAGCATCAGAGAATTTACCTGTCCCTGATGCCATGGACCAGACTCCTGTTCCTATCTCAGCCGGTTCAGCACTTAGTAGTGTTGAGAATCGGTATTCAAGTACCTGGTCGGGTCCTGCGTTTGCCACAGGCATCTGATCAGCTGTCACAGTGACGGGCTTTATTGTAAAATAACCAGCGGTTGTTGTCCCCTTAATATAGTAAGTGCCTGCTGCAGCTGCAGCAGGAGTTTCCATGGCAATTGTTGCAAGTGAATTAGTCCAGTAAGTGAATATAAGGCCGGCATCTGACCCGGCTGTTATCTGCGGGCTTGTAAGGTCAGCTGTTTCCGTTGAACAGACCGTTGCAGGATCTGTAACTACAATTTTCGGAGGCCCCGGCCGTGCATTAATCAATAATTACCCGGTTGAACCTGATGTGCAACCAAACGAGTTTGTCACTGTGAAAGTGTAGGTACCCGGCTCAAGACCAGAAACGGTACTGGATTCACCTGAGCCATTAGTTAAAACCCCTCCCGGATTTTGAGTCAGTATCCAGTTGCCTGAAGGTAATCCGTCAAGTACAATACTTCCGGTAGGTACTGCAAATGTAGGATGGGTGATTGTCCCTGCAACAGGTGCTGTCGGTGTGGGAGGCTGAGGACTTATTGTTACATTCGCCGAAATCACCGAGGTACATCCGTCAGCATTTTTGACAGAATAGTTATAGGTTCCGGTAGCCAGACCCACGATGGTGTTGGTGGCCCCGGAACCGCTTGTTGTTGTAGTACCGGGATAACGTGTAAGGGTCCATAAACCGGTTCCGGGCAATCCGTTCAAGGTCACACTTCCAGTTGCAATGGTGCAACCCGGTTGACCGATAGCTCCGATAACCGGGGCCGATGGTGTTACTGGTTGTGAGTTAATAACGACCTCAGAGGATACCAGAGAAGTACATCCTGCAGCATTGGTTACAGTAAATGTATATCTGCCTGAAGGGATAAATTGAAGAGTTGAGCTTGTACCTGTTCCAGTTGTTGTAATTGCACCCGGAGTACGGATCAATGTCCAGGTGCCGGTCGAAGGTAATCCGCTCAATACTAAACTGCCAGTTGATACTGTACATGTCGGCTGGTTGATGTTTCCAGGAACAGGCGCCGTTGGCGCTGTCTTAGGGGCAGCGGTGCCACTGCCAGGCGAACTCGTACAGCCGTTTACAGTTGTTCTTACTGTATAGGTTCCTGCAGCATTAACTGTTATTGATGTCGTTGTTGCTCCCGTACTCCATAATAATGTCCCTGTGGCAGCAGTTGAAAGTGTGGAAGTACTATTACAATTATCCGCCACTGTTACAACCGGAGTCACCGGTGTAGTTTTTGGTGCAGCCGTACCACTGCCCGGCTGACTGGTACAACCGTTTACTGTTGTGGTTACCGTATAGACTCCCGGTGTGTTGACAGTTATTGATGAAGTTGCCGCACCCGTGCTCCATAATAAAGTCCCGGCTGCAGTTGTAGATAAAGTTGAAGTGCCAGTACAATTATTTATAACTGTTACAACCGGTGCAGAAGGTGCTGTCTTCGGAGCAGCGGTGCCACTGCCAGACAAACTCGTGCAGCCGTTTACAGTTGTTCTTACTGTATATGTTCCTGCAGCATTAACTGTTATTGATGTCGTTGTTGCTCCGGTACTCCATAATAATGTCCCTGTTGCCGCAGTTGAGAGTGTGGAAGTACTATTGCAATTATTCACCACTGTTACAACCGGAGTCGCCGGTGTGGTTTTTGGAGCAGCCGTGCCACTACCCGGCAGGCTCGTACAGCCGTTTACTGTTGTGGTAACCGTATATGTTCCGGGGGCGTTGACGGTTATTGATGTAGTTGTAGCTCCCGTACTCCATAATAATGTCCCTGCGGCTACTGTGGATAATGTAGATGTATTATTACAATTATCTGTTACCGTTACCACAGGAGCAGCAGGTGCCGTCTTCGGCGCTGCTGTTCCGCTGCCCGGTAAGCTGGTGCAGCCGTTTACTGTTGTGGTTACCGTATATGTTCCGGGAGCGTTGACGGTTATTGATGTAGTTGTCGCTCCGGTACTCCATAATAATGTCCCTGTTGCAGCTGTTGAGAGTGTAGAAGTACTATTACAATTATTCGTTACTGTTATAACAGGTGTCAGCAGGTGTTGTCTTCGGAGCAGCTGTTCCGCTGCCCGGTAAGCTGGTGCAGCCGTTTACAGTTGTGGTAACCGTATATTTTCCGGGGGCGTTGACGGTTATTGATGTAGTTGTCGCTCCCGTACTCCATAATAATGTCCCTGCGGCTACTGTGGATAATGTAGATGTATTATTACAATTATCTGTTACCGTTACCACAGGAGCGGCTGGTGCCGTCTTCGGCGCTGCTGTTCCGCTGCCCGGTAAGCTGGTGCAGCCGTTTACTGTTGTGGTAACCGTATATGTTCCAGGTGTATTGACAGATATTGATGAAGTTGCCGCTCCTGTACTCCATAATAATGTCCCTGCGGCTACTGTGGATAATGTAGATGTATTATTACAATTATCCGTTACCGTTACTACAGGAGCAGCCGGTGCCGTCTTCGGCGCTGCTGTTCCGCCGCCCGACGGACTGGTACACCCGTTTACTGTTGTGGTAACCGTATATGTTCCCGGTGTGTTGACAGTTATTGATGGTGTTGCAGCTCCCGTACTCCATAATAATGTACCTGCGGCTGCTGTGGATAATGTAGATGTATTATTACAATTATCCGTTACCGTTACTACAGGAGCAGCAGGTATCGTCTTCGGTGCTGCTGTTCCGCTGCCCGGCAGACTGGTACACCCGTTTACTGTTGTGGTGACCGTATATGTTCCCGGTGTGTTGACAGTTATTGATGCTGTTGCCGCTCCCGTACTCCATAATAATGTCCCTGCAGCTGCTGTGGATAATGTAGATGTGTTATTACAATTATCCGTTACCGTTACAACAGGAGCAGCAGGTGCCGTCTTCGGCGCTGCCGTTCCGCTGCCCGATGGACTGGTACACCCGTTTACTGTTGTGGTTACCGTATATGTTCCCGGTGTGTTGACAGTTATTGAAGCGGTTGCAGCTCCCGTGCTCCATAATAATGTCCCTGCGGCTACTGTGGATAATGTAGATGTATTATTACAATTATCTGTTACCGTTACTACAGGAGCAGCAGGTATCGTCTTCGGCGCTGCTGTTCCGCTGCCCGACGTACTGGTACACCCGTTTACTGTTGTGGTGACCGTATATGTTCCTGCTGTGCTGACAATTATTGATGGCGTTGTAGCTCCCGTACTCCATAATAATGTCCCTGCGGCTACTGTGGATAATGTAGATGTGTTATTACAATTATCCGTTACCGTTACTACAGGAGCAGCAGGTGTCGTCTTCGGCGCTGCCGTTCCGCTGCCCGACGGACTGGTACACCCGTTTACTGTTGTGGTGACCGTATATGGTCCTGCAGTGCCGACAATTATTGATGGCGTTGTCGCACCCGTACTCCATAATAATGTCCCTGCGGCTACTGTGGATAATGTAGATGTATTATTACAATTATCCGTTACCGTTACAACAGGAGCAGCAGGTGCTGTCTTCGGCGCTGCCGTACCACTGCCCGACGGACTGGTACACCCGTTTACTGTTGTGGTTACCGTATATGATTCCTGATGTGCTGACAGATATTGATGCTGTTGTAGCTCCCGTACTCCATAATAATGATCCGGCTGCAGCAGTTGAGAATGTTGAAGTGCCATCACAATTATCTGTTACCGTTACAACCGGCGCCAGAGGTGCTGTCTTCGGCGCTGCCGTACCGTTGCCCTGTGGACTGGTACAGCCGTTTACTGTTGTGGTTACCGTATAGATTCCTGATGTGTTGACAGATATTGATGCTGTTGTAGCTCCCGTACTCCATAATAAAGATCCGGATGCAGCGGTTGAGAGTGTCGAGGTGCCATCACAATTATCTGTTACCGTTACAACCGGTGCCGTAGGTGTTGGGTTTACGGTTATTGTAGCGTTGGCACTGTTTGAACAGCCATTAGTATCAGTAAATGAATATGTTATTATATGTGACCCTGCTCCTGCTGTTACAGGATCAAATATTCCTGTGCTATTTACTCCTGTTCCGCTGAATGCACCTCCAGCCGGGGATGCCACTAACTGAACAGCCGGATCACCGATACAGAATGGGCCTGCTGGATTAATTGTAACTAATGGGAAGTGGATTAACTGTTATGTAATTCGTCTTAGTCATAGTACTATTTCTGCCCCATCGGTGATGTAAGGCTTACAGTCTGAGGACCTGATCCTGTATAAGTTACTGTATGAGGACCCGTCCGGTTGCAGTGGCCGGAGTTGCAAGGGATCCAAAACTCCAGCTATAAACCTGCAAGACTGAAGTACCTGTGGAAGCATCAGTAAAAGTGACGCTGTTTCCGCTGCAAACGCTGGTACTGCTTGCGGAAAAGTCAGCATTTAGTTGCGAAAAAAGTCATGCCAGGAGTCAGAATCAATAAAATTGCAGAATTAAAATTCCTGGCAAACTTTTACTTTTAATTTTTCTAATTTCCAAGAGAAAAATTTTAGTCGTACAGAAAATACTTCAATTGGAAATATTATCAATAATCTGTTTGTTCGTGTTTTCAAAGAAATCTTACTCTTTATAAGCTTCCGCCGCGTCAGTCACAAACTAATGACTAACATAAACTATATGTTAACCTCCGTTTTTGTATCAATGCAGAGAAACTTTATGCACAAAAAAAATCTTTACCACAGGCCGAAATGCAGATAAAGATTTAAATTAAATCAGGTTCTAAGCATTGATAAAAGTTCAGAGCACTAAGTTAAAAAAAACTGTAATATTTTTGACTAATTGGCTGAATTAATAAATTAGCAGATATTTTTCCAATATTATGAATTTTATAAATTGATTATCTGGAAACATAAACAATCAAATTTTATTTTCTTAGTAATCTTTCCTAAAACCATCCCCCAACCCCATGACCGTCAACTTAAGCATAATCCTGTAAAGTCAGAAGGACAAACCTTTAGTTGGAACCTTACATGCCAGAATGAGATTCCTCACGATCCTCCTTCGTCGGATCGTTCGGAATGACAATGTGCCTTATTGCAGAGGGAGGAAGAAGCGGCGATGCATGGTAAGACAATAAAAAAGAACATAGTTTTATGCATCGCCGCTTCTTCCTCATTATTAGTTTATTAACCTGTCATTCCGAACGAAGTGAGGAATCTTTTTCACAAGCTCGTTTTGATAAATATCACATTATGTTATTATTAATATCTCAGAGCATTCTTAAAGTTGACGGCCTATGGGAATGTGGGATGAGTTCTAAGCAAAGAGATAAGAAATAAGCATTTTACAGAACTTAAAGTTGATCGTTAAATGATTTCCGATTCACTCATTTTATATAAATGCGGATAATGCTGAATATAATCTGAAAACACGCTACAACCAACATTGGATAACGTATTAACTTGCTATCCATAAAAAGAAAGAGGAGAATTGTCTAACCGGCAACCCTCCTCATTTACTAACCTAAAACTAACCTAACGAAAAAACCTTTATGTAATGATCATTCTGAAGCTTCTGAACTTCTGAATGCGATTCTCAATAATTAAATCACATATAATTCTTATGATTAAGTTTAAAATAACATGTATTGTTTTTTACAAGATTTATCAGTACGCCATTATTCATGCATAATGCCTGGCATATATTCTCAACTGCATCCAGATCTATATCAATAGCCATATCCGGATTATTTTCATTCTGGACAGTGACTAATTTCTCAAAAATTTCTTCAACCGATGTAAGTTTATTGAACTGTAATGTGTTTATTATTATCAGCTCGAGGATAATATTTATCCGGTTAATGAGAGAATAAGAGTTTTCTGTCAGTTTTTTCTCCCTTACAGGCCATTTAATCTTTTTAGCAGTCCGCGTGATTGTTATTTCTTCCATCTTGTTGTTTAAATAATTAAATCAGATCGCCTGTTTTAAGTTATGTGCATTTCTCTAAAAAACATTTTCTCTCTAAGGTCTGACAGCTAGTGTTTTATAAAATGAATCTGATAATTTACTTGTCAGTACAAATGTAAGGTAATGATAGAAGTACCGAATTAAGACGCGGTTAATAATAGATTAAGATTTCATTAATAATTTTTTATGACAATCGGTAATCATGCATAAGACCTCTTTGATTTTGACTTCGTCGAGCTCCGCTTCGCTCCGGTTCTTCGTTAGCCCCTTACCCTAAAGGGTGCGAAGAACCGGGTCCCGCAGGGCGAGCCCGGCGCAGCCAAAATCAATTACTCCCTTTAGGGTCGGGGCAAATAATTGATTTTCAAGCATCAAAATATTTATATTTATGATTCCCGATAGTCATATAATATTTTATCCTCATGAGTCAAATAAAAATTTTGCAGTCAGGTACTAGTGATTTTAGAAGAGAGATGAGCGCAGGAACTTACATACTGTGAAACCTTTAGCGCCGGAAATTTGAGTACCGGCAACCAGCCTTAAGCTTCACTGTCAGAAATAATTTAACGTAATGTTGGGAAAAAAGGCCGGGTCATTTGCGGTACAGGGAAGGCAAGTTCTCTTCAAATTGAGAGTTCTGTAACTTTACAAGTGCGTTTCTTCGTTCATTACATATCCAAATCCTTTTTTGGTATGGATAAGTTTATTTTGGAACTCTTTATCTATCTTTTTTCTGAGAGAGTTAATATGAACATCAATAACATTAGTTCCGGTATTAAATGAAAATCCCCAGATTTTTTCGGCAATCATAAACCTGTCAAATACTTTTCCCTTTCCGTTTAACAGAAGCTCGAGTATCTTATATTCCGTTGCTGTCAGGTGTATTTCTTTCTCACCCCTTCTTACTATCCGTGAAACAGAATCAACTTCCAGATCTGCCATTCTCAAAACCGGGTTTATAATAGCTTCTTTGTTTCTTCGGTTTAATGATTTAATGCGGGCAAGAAGTTCTTTAAAACTGAAAGGCTTTGTAAGATAATCATCAGCTCCGCAATCGAAACCGGTAAGCTTATCATCTTCAGCATCGAGAGAGGTCAGCATTATGATTGGAGTTAATATATTTTCATTCCTGATTTTTTTGCATAATTCAAATCCCGAAATCCCGGGTATTACGACATCAAGTACCATCACATCGTATTTTCTGGATAAAGCCAGTCTCCCCCCTATTGAACTGTCATATGCAATGTCAACTATACAATCATGGCTTTCAAGGCCTATTTTTACGAAAGTTGATATCTTCTGATCATCTTCTACCAACAGAATTTTCATATCCCACTTAAGTTTATTAACTAATCCTGCAATTTATTATTAAGTAAATCTAATAAACTTTTGTCAGAGTTTTTTTATATTTATGAAAAAAACTATTATGTTCTTTAAAAATTACTACCGGGAATAACACCGGCAGTTATTAAAGCAGAATCAGGAACTAACTTAATGCTCCTCTGAGGGAGAAACGGGAAATAAGTTAACTTTGCTGGTTCAGTGATATATCTGGCAGCAGGTGATCTCCGGAAGTCTTTTACCCCATTCAAAAAAAGGAAAAATGAGAAAAAAGAAAAATATTGCAAAATCTCCGAATCCTTCTCCCCTGAGGCGAAAAGCAGAAGAGCATCTGAAATTTAACGGGATCAAAAAGGGAACTCCCTTAAGTGAGTGGGATGAGTATAAACTTCTCCATGAACTGGAGGTTTATCAGCTGGAGCTGGAAATGCAGAACGATGAATTAAGGTCAGCACGGGATTTAACTGAAAAAGTGATGGAAAAATATACTTCACTTTTTGATTTTTCACCTGCCGGGTATTTTGTTATAACCAAAGATGGCACAATAAGCCAGTTGAATTTTATGGGAGCCAATATGCTGGGACTGGAACGATCTCAACTGATAAACAGAAATTTTAATCAGTTCCTATCAATTGATACCAGACCTGTTTTTGATGCTTTTTTAACGAAAGTGTTTGAAACCAAAGGAAAAGAATCGTGCGAAGTGATTCTGAACAGAAGTGACAATCAACCTGCTTATGTAAACCTGCAGGGTTCTGTAAATGAAGATGACAATGAGCTTCTGGCAATCATGTTCGATATAACCCTGCGCAAGAGAATGGAAAAGGATCTTGACCGTTCACGGGAAAAAATGAACCTGGCATTGGAGAATGGAAATATCGGAGTCTGGGAATGGGATCTTCAAACTGATAAAGTAATCTGGGATGAAAGAATGGAGAAGATTTTTGACCTTATACCCGGAACTTTCGGACAGACATACCAGGCCTTCGAGAATTGTATAAATGAGGAAGATCTTCCTCATTTAAGGAAAGCAATAAATCAGTCTTTAGAGTTGGATATTCCGTTTGAATCAGTTTTCAGAACAAAAGCCGTTGGAGGATCTTCAAAATATATTTCCGCAAAAGCTCTCCTGAATAAGGACAATACAGGAAAACCCATTAGTCAGTCAGGTGTCTGTTTTGATGTCACCGCCATGAAAAAGGGAACCGAGCAGGTTCTTATAAGGCTAAATGAGGAATTGTTACGCTCCAATAAAGACCTAGAACAATTTGCATATGTAGCATCGCATGATTTGCAGGAGCCACTGCGAATGGTTTCGAGTTATACACAAATGCTTGCCCAGCGATATGAGAATAAATTAGACTCTGATGCACAGGAATATATAAAATTTGCGGTAGATGGCTCCAAGAGAATGTACGACCTGATAAACGGCCTGCTGGCATATTCAAAAGTTCAGGCCAAAGGAAAAGAATTTTCAGAAGTGAATATGAACAAAATCCTTGAAAAGGTGATCAACAATCTGAGTCTTAATATTAAGGATAAAAATGCCAGCGTGAAAATAAAACCATTGCCTGTGTTGTTTGCAGATGAAAGTCAAATGGTGCAACTGATGCAAAATCTGATAACCAACTCATTAAAATTCTGCAATGAATCACCGGAAATAATTATTTCGTCTAAACCTGAAGGTAATAAGCACGTTTTTTCTGTTAAAGATAATGGCCTGGGAATAGAATCGCAGTATTTTGAAAGAATATTCCAGATATTCCAGAGACTTGTCAGGCATGAAGATTATGAAGGTACAGGTATTGGTCTTGCTATCTGTAAACGTATAGTTGAACGCCATAACGGAAGCATCTGGGTAGAATCCGAACCAGGAAAAGGCACTACTTTTTATTTTACAATCCCGAAAAATGAAGACAATTGATAAAGTAGCGGATTGGCAGGAGATGTGGGGATGTGGGGATTTGAGGATGTGAGGAGATTATAAATTTATGACGCCGAAGGCTAATTACGCCTCAAAGGAATATAACCAAATATGAGTATCGGAAATTAATAATAAAAAGTTAATATTTAAATAATATTTATTTTATAATGCTTATAATCAATTATATACATTTTATTCCGGATAACCCCCTTTCCCGTTTCCCCCAAGGGGGAAAAGCTTCATTTTCAGCTCCTTCCCCCTTGGGGGAAGGTCGGGAAGAGGGTAAAAATAATAGAAATTAATAGTTTTATTCACGATTGCTGATAGTCATATAACCAATTATTTGCATAATAAAAGATTTATTACTTTTGAAAAATTGTGAATTTTCAATGCCGGACAGATCTGATAATAATACATCAAAACATGAGCAATATTCTGCTCCTCTCCCGCGACTTGTAAATATAATTGTGTGGGTTTCTTACATTATAGTATTTACTATTAAGCTTACTCGATCTTGCACGATTGGATACTGAAACATAAGCCTGTTGAAAAGTTTTGCACCTCAATGGGTATCAATGAAGGTTATTACATCAGTATGTTTTATCTTTTCAGGAATAGCTCTTATTTTGATTCAGAAGGGTCCATTTGACCGGTTTAAAACGAGGATTGCATTAGCACTGGCGTCATTTACCGTTATGGCAAGCCTTATGACCATCGCATTGTATATATACTTTTTATCAACCGGACATGAAGCGTCAATTACAGGAATTCCGGTTCTGAACCTCTTCATCCTTCCCGAAAACAGGATGGCATTTCTCACTGCTTTTATTTTCCTGTTCACAGGTAGCATTCTTATCTTATTAACCGGAAAAAACACCCTTGCTGACAACATTGCACATATATTGATCTTCCCCGTGGGTCTGGCAAGTTATTTCGTACCTGTAAGCTACGTTCTTAATGTCTATTCAATGTTTCAAATCGACAATATTCCGGTTGCATTAAATACCGGAATAGCTTTCTGCTCTTTATGCACTGTCGTTTTATTGATACGGCCTCATACCTGGCTGATGAAAGTTTTCCTTAGCAAAAGAACCGGTGGAATTATGGCACGCAGGCTCCTGCCGAGCATAATTCTGATCCCAATTATAATTGCCTTGCTGCATATTTATGGAGAACATACACGCCTGTTTGAATCAGAAGTCGGTATAGCTCTCGTTGCTCTTGCTTATACTTTCTGTTTTGTACTGCTGGTATGGCTGACTGCCAGATCGGGCAATCAGATTGATGAAAAGCGCCGAAGATACGAGGAAGAACTCCTAAAGTCAAGGGTTATTGAATCCGAACGTAAACGTTTCGACAGTGTTCTTGATCTCCTGCCGGCATATATTGTTCTTTTAACACCTGATTATCATGTTCCGTATGCTAATCGCTACTTCCGGGAACGTTTCGGCGAGTCAAATGGCCAACGTTGTTATGAATATCTTTTTAACCGCACCGGACCCTGCGATGTTTGTGACACATATAAAGTTTTACAGGATAATAAACCTCATACATGGGAATGGTTGGGACCCGATGACCGTAATTATTCTGTTTACGACTTCCCGTTCACTGATGCAGACGGCTCACCCCTCATTATGGAGATGGGTATTGATGTCACTGAATTGAAGCAAGCTGAAACAAAACTTTTAAACCTGAATGCTGAACTTGAAAACAGGGTTGTTGAACGTACGGAGGCGTTATCAGAAGCAAATGAACAACTTAAGAGGTCTCAGGAGATGGCACACCTGGGGAGATGGGAGTTTGATCTTATAAACAATGAACTTACCTGGTCCGACGAAGTTTTCAGGATCTTCGGCTTCAGACCCGGGGAGTTCAGTCCAACTTATGAAGCTTTTCTTGAAAATATATACCATGAGGACCGGAAAAAAGTGGATGAAGCCTATTCCGGGTCCGTGATGGCAGGAAAATATGGTTATGAAACCGAACATAGAATTGTAAAGAAAAATACAGGTGAAATTCGTTATGTGCATGAAAAATGTATCCATTACAAAAACAGTGATGGAAAGATTATCAGCTCTGTTGGAATGATTCACGATATCACAGAAGCCAGAAAAGCTGAAGAAGCTCTGAGAGCCAGTGAGAGCAACTTAAGAGCTATACTTGATGCAACTCAGGAATCTGTGTATATGTTTGACAGACAAGGAAATTTTGTTGACTCCAATTTAAAAGGTGCACAGCGATTAAAATTACCCCTTTCCCAATTTATAGGTCATTCATTCTCTGAATTTGTTTCTGACCAGCTGATACAAGAACGTCTTATAAAGCTTAATGCCGTATTGGATTCCGGAAAACCGGTTCAATTTGAAGATGAACGGAACGGAATGATCTTTAGCCACAATTTTTATCCCGTTTTTGAAAATGATAAGGTAACGAGGGTTGTTACATACAGCCAGGAAATCACCGAACGTAAAAATGCCGAGAAAGATCTGTTTAAACTTAACCGTTCGCTAAAAACATTGTTTAAAAGCAGCCAGGCAATGATGCATGCGGTCAATGAATCAGACTACCTGAACCATGTATGCAGGATTATTGTTGAAGAGTGCGGTCATACAATGGTTTGGGTTGGATTTGCACAGGACGATAAAGAAAAATCTGTAATTCCTGTTGCATACTCGGGGTTTGATGAGAGTTATATAAAACAAATGAATATAACATGGTCCGATACCGTTAGGGGAAGAGGTCCTACCGGTACTGCCATCAGAGAAGCGAAACCGGTATTATGCGCGAATATGCTTACCGACCCGGCTTTTGAACCCTGGAAGAAAGAAGCCATAAAAAGAGGTTATGCATCTTCTTTGGTTTTGCCTCTGATTTCTGAAGAAAAAACAATTGGTGCAATTTCATTATACTCAAATGCGACTGATTCGTTTACTGATGATGAAATACAACTGCTTTCAAGTCTGGCTAACGATCTGGCATATGGAATTACCTATATCAGATTGCTGGAATCAGAAAAGAAAGCAATAGCTGCAATTAAAGAAAGTGAAGAAAAGTATCGGTTATTGTTTGAAGGGATGACAGAAGGTTTTGCCTTAAATGAAATCATTACTGATGAAAAAGGAAAACCATACGATTACAGGTTTCTGGCCATTAATCCTGCATTTGAAAAACAAACAGGATTAAAGCCTGATAATATAACCGGTAGAAAAATTACGGAGGTTTTACCCAATATTGAAAATTATTGGATAGAACCATTCGGCAAAGTGGCCCTGACAGGAAAGAGTATTGAGTTTGAAAATTATTCATCCGATCTGAACAGGTATTTCAGGGTAAGTTCTTTCAGTCCGAAAAAAGGCTTATTTGCAATTATATTAGAAAATATTACCAATCGTGTTCTGGCAGAAAAGGAATTAATAGAGACTAAAAATTATCTTGAAAATCTTATTAATTATTCAAACACCCCTATCATTGTTTGGAACACTAAAAACCAGATACAGCTTTTTAATCATGCTTTTGAACATTTAACCGGATATAATTCTGCAGAGGTTGAAGGCAAAACACTCGATTTCTTGTTTCCCCAATCATCATTAAAGGAGTCCAGGGCAAAGATCAAACTTGCTGTAACTGAAAACCTGGAAACAATTGAAATTCCTATCCTGACAAAAAATTCAGATATAAGAACAGTATTATGGAATTCTGCAAAAATTTCTGATAATAAAGGCAAAGTATTATCAACAATTGCTCAGGGAAGTGATATAACTGACAGGATAAAAGCAGAAGAAGCAGTTGAAAGAGCGAAAGACAAACTTGAGATTGCACTCGAAAATGGCAATATTGGAATTTGGGAATGGGATATCAGAAAGGATACTTTTGAGTGGGATACAAGAATGAAACAAATGTTCGGTCTGGAACCCGGATCGTATGAAAATACGTATGATGGTTTTGAGAAACACATATATGAGGATGATCTTCATGCAGATGCGATCTGCCTTCCGGCAAGCCATCGAAAAAGACATTCCTCTTGATACCGTCTACCGAATCAAACTTAATAATGATAAAATTAATTATATAAGCTCCAAGGCATTGGTTGAAAAGGATAATAATGGAAAACCAATTAAGATGTCAGGTGTCTGTTTCGATATAACGGAAATGAAGAAAGGTACGGAAAAGGCTTTATTCAGGTTAAATGAAAATTTACTTCGTTCCAACAAAGAGCTTGAGCAGTTTGCGTATATTGCTTCTCATGATCTCCAGGAACCACTCCGTATGGTTTCAAGTTTTACTCAGTTATTGTCTCAGCGATATAAAGATAAACTCGACCAGGACGCACAGGAGTTTATTCAGTTCGCTGTGGATGGGGCAAGACGGATGCAGGTACTGATAAATGATCTGCTTGAATTCTCAAGGATTGAAACAAGAGGGAAGAAGTTTTCAGCTGTTGATATGCATAGTGTTCTGGGGCATACCATTAAAAACCTGAGTATTATAATAAAGGAAAAAAATGCATTGGTTATTACCGACGAATTACCAACCGTAATTGCTGACGAAGGACAAATGATTCAGCTGTTTCAGAACCTGATCGGTAATTCCCTTAAATTCTGCAATTCATTGCCAATGATTCATATTTCAGCAAAAGAAGAGAAAGACCACTATTTGTTTAAGGTAAACGATAACGGAATTGGAATAGAATCGCAATATTTCAATAAAATATTCCAGATATTTCAGAGACTGCAACCAAAAGAGGTCTACGGAGGAACAGGTATCGGGCTGGCAATCTGTAAACGTATTGTCGAACGGCACGGAGGAAAAATATGGGTAGAATCAAAACCCGGTGAAGGATCAAATTTTTATTTTACAATTAATAAAACCAAATAATTAAGGAAAATGGGAGATACAATACCGAAACCTATTGACATACTGGTTGTCGAGGACAATGCAGGCGATGCCAGACTTATTAAAGAGGTGCTGAATGACAATAAAATCTTCAGTTCCCTCTACATTGTGAATGATGGAGTTGAAGCAATGGATTTTCTGCTGAACAAAACGAAATATAAAAATTCTCCAAGACCTGATCTGATTATTCTTGATCTTAATCTGCCCAGAAAAGATGGACGGGAAGTGCTTAATGAAATAAAGACCGATGAAAACCTTATGCATATTCCTATTGTGATAATGACCATCTCACAGGCAGAAGAGGATATTTTAAGATCCTACAACCTTCATGCAAACTGTTATATAACAAAACCTATTGACCTTAATCAGTTTATCAAGGTTGTCAAATCAATAGAAGAATTCTGGTTTTCGATTGTGAAGCTTCCTCCAAAGAATAATAATCTGTAATTTTAGCAAATAATTTTGAACAACATGGAGCCGGATATAAGTAAGCAATTGCTTATTGGAGATACATCACTAAATGTAACCTCCTTAAGTATTCTTCTGGTAGAAGATAATCCGGGGGATGTTGGTATTGTTAAGGAATTAATTAAAGCATCAGAGATAAATTTCACGTTAACACACGTTTCGACTCTTAAGGAGACCCTGTTGCACTGTCTTGATCGTGATTTTGATGTAATTCTGCTGGATCTTGGGCTCCCTGATAGCGTTGGTCTGGAAACTTTAAAGAAGATACAGGTATTTAATGTAATGCCGCCTATAATTGTGATGACAGGGTGGGATGATGAAGATTCCGCTCTTTCATCATTGAGAGAAGGTGCCCAGGATTACCTTGTAAAGACCAGAATGACCTCCGATACTATTTTACGGTCAATTAAATATGGGATCGAAAGAAAAAAATTACAGAATTTACAGGAAAAGAACGCACATCAGTTCTCAGTTCTATCCACTACTACTGCAACTCTGAATGAATGTGAAGAAATTTCAATAATCTACAACGTAATCTATGCAAAGTATAAATCTGCTTCTGCCTAAAACGAATACAATTTCCGTTGAATATATACATCGTCTGACATTCCGTGTATCAAACTTTGAATGGCTTGAACCATGGATTGAAAAGGTCAACCAACTTTTAGGTTTCGATCTGAAGGAACATGTGTTTCATATCGTAAAACAGGAGCAAAAGTTTATGGACTTATTCAGTAATGGAAACTTATGCGAAATAAAGGGTGGATTATTTGAACTTTTTTCAAAAAATGTCGATCAGAATAGTTGCAGGGAATTAGAAAAATCTATCGGCATAAATAATATTTATTCAATCGGTTTCTTAAGGAATATAAATTTTTATGGAGGCGCTATTATTGTCTCACCGGCAAGGATCGGAAACGATGATATAAAAATCATTGAAACTATATGCAGCCAGGCATCTTTGAGCATACACAGGAGGTTAATTGAAAAAAATTTAAGGTTAAGTGAGTTGAGATTTCGGAAACTGAGCGAAGAGCTTGAGCAAAAGGTTGAGGATCGGACTGCGGAACTGGAATCGGCAAATGTACTCTTAACCCGGGAACTTAAAGAACGGAAACTGGCAGAGGAATCTCTGAAGAAGAGTGAAGGCCAATTAATAGAACTCAATGCAACAAAAGATAAATTTTTTAATATTGTTGCTCACGATCTGAAAAATCCATTCACAAGTCTTCTCGGGTCTACTGAATTGCTATATGAGAATATCCATAAAATGGATACTGAAAATATTAAAATGCTTGCACAAATACTAAATGATTCAGCAAAAAGCGGTTATGCAATACTTTTGAATTTACTCGACTGGTCCCGGTCGCAAACCGGATTAATTAAGTTCAATCCCGTGAGAATCAATTTAAAAAGTCTGATTGATGAAAATATTTATGATCTGCTTTTATATACAACAAATAAATCGATAAATCTTAATTCAGAAGTAGAAGAGGATATTTTTATATACGCCGATGAAAATATGATAAATACCATATTGCGTAATCTTTTAAGCAATGCTGTGAAATTCACCCACAGATATGGTAAAGTAAAGGTAAGCGCGGTTCTTAGTGCGGATGAGGTTACTATCTCAGTGAAAGATACAGGGATCGGAATATCTGAGGATAATATCAAAAAGTTGTTCAGAATCGATACAAAATACACAAGACCGGGTACTGAAAAAGAACAAGGTACCGGTTTAGGTCTGAAACTGAGTAAAGAGTTTGTTGAAAAGATGAATGGCAGCATATGGGTCGAGAGTATAGAAAATGAAGGCAGCGAGTTTATCTTTTCAATCCCGGGGAAAGAGCACTCAGGGTCTGAAACTCATTCAGACTAACTCATTAGTATTTAATTAATTATATCATTATTGACTAGTTAAGACCTTAGCTGCCAATGCAATGCATTCTTAATCTAATCTTAATATATACTTAATGATATCTTAATCGTAACTGGAGATATAAACCTTAAGTTAGCCGAATGAAACTATTATATTTTTTTCGGTGATACTCTTCATTAAAAATATGGTTTGCATCCGCTGCAAAATGGTGGTAAAGTCAGAGTTGGAAAAGCTTGGGCTTAACTACAGGTATGTGGAGTTAGGTGAAGCGGATATAGAAGATAACATTTCGCAGGACCAAAAGAATCAGCTGAATAATGCATTAAAAAAATCGGGACTTGAATTGATTGACGATAAAAGAAGTAAGCTGATTGAAAAGATAAAACTCATTATTATTGAATTGGTTCACTATTCAGATGTACCGCTTGAGACAAAACTTTCCGACTTTCTGAGTCAAAAGTTAAATTACGACTACACCTATCTTGCCAATCTTTTTTCAGAAGCGCAGGGCACAACAATTGAAAAGTTTTTCATCACTCACAAGATCGAAAGAGTGAAAGAATTAATTATATACGATGAGCTTAACCTTAAAGAAATAGCTTATAAGTTACATTACAGCAGTGTTGCTCATCTGTCAACACAATTTAAAAAACTTACCGGTTTAACCCCTTCCCTTTTTAAGCATCTTGGACACAAGCACCGTCTTGCCCTCGAAAATGTGTGAATAATATAAATCTTTCCAAAATTATATAATACCTATTAAAATTTATGAATATACATTTGTCCATTAATTTAATATAGGTGTTAATTATATTGGCGTTTGGAATTCTCACCAGATAGTCTGTTTAAGTAAAAGTGAATGAAAAAATTTGTAACCCATTGTACTAATTTCAGGATCTGATAATAGAATTATGGAGAATTTAGAATTTGAAAAATCGAAAGCCTTAATTATTGTTGAAATAATTGAATATGTTCCGAATTCAGTGGTTAGCACGACTATTATTAAAAAGTCAACAGGAAATATCAGTGCAGTTGCTTTTGACACAGGGGAAGGATTGACTGAAAAAATCTCTCCGTTCGATACTTTTGCCCAGATCATTGACGGGAAGGCTGAAATCATAATTGATGGAAAATCTTATACCCTTGAAACGGGTCAGGCAATTATTATACCAGCTCATAAGCCAAATCTGATAAAAGCAAACGAAAGGTTTAAAATGATTTCAACAATAATAAAAAGCGGATATGAATTGTCCTGAATGAATGATCAGGATAAATGATAAGTCCAATTTACACATTTATAACATGATGACGCTTTATATCAAAAACATGTTTTGCATTCGCTGCAAGATGGTTGTCAAATCGGAGTTTGAAAAACTCGCACTAAATCCAACATTAATAGGATTAGGCGAAGTAAAAATAAAAAATCAAATTTCACCGGAACAACGTGAAAAGCTTAAAACTGCGTTAGGAAAATCCGGATTTGAACTGGTTGATGAGCAGAGTAGCATGTTAATTGAAAAAATAAGAAATATAATTACTGAATTGGTCCATTATTCTGATGATCAGTTAAATAAAAGTATTCCTGATTATTTAAGTAAAAAACTCAATCACGACTATTCTTATCTTGCCAACCTTTTTTTTGAAGTAAAAAACATAACAATAGAAAATTTCTTTTATTGCCCACAAAGTTGAACGGGCAAAAGAATTGCTTGTATATTATAAGCTTAATCCAATCGAAATCGCATTTCAGCTAAATTACGCCAGTGTTGCTTCACTGTCAAACCAATTTAAGGAAATTACAGGCTTTCCTCCCAGTCATTTTCAGGAAATCAAGAAAATCAGACAGGCCACCCAGGGAAATGTGTGAATGATGTAACTTTTTCCAAAAGTTATGTAACTCTTATAGCCTTCAAGGTGATAAATTTGCATTATTGATATTTTAGTGATCATTTTGATTGAACTTTTTGTTATATGAATTGTGGTAATAATTTAAAAAGATTAAAATCATGGGAAATTTACTTTATGTCGTTGCAGTAATATTAATTATTGCATGGCTGATCGGATTAGTCGGATTTCATGCAGGTGGTATAATTCATGTCCTTCTTGTTATTGCAGTCATTGCGATAATATTGAGAGTTATCCAGGGAAGGAGCTTATAAAATTACAGTTTTATAACAATAAGCTGATTAAACTTATAAACTATTTAAAAATTAAACTATGAGCTCAGGAAAAGTATTATTGGGTGTTGTTACCGGTGTTGCAATCGGTGCATTATTAGGAGTGCTGTTCGCTCCAGACAAGGGATCAGTTACCCGGATGAAGATGAGTAAAAAAGGTGAAGATTATGCAGATTCAGTCAAAGACAGATTTAATGATTTTATTGACAGTATCAATGAAAAATTTGAAACAGTAAAAGATGAAGTAGGAAAAGTTAAGCAAAAAGCCCAGGACGTTAAAAAAGACGTGAAAGAGGCAACAAGTTAAATATTCCGGCCTGAAACATCATGGAAGAAAACGAAAGTCCACTTGAGACCCTGTTAGAAAGAGCTGAAGAGTACGGTAAAACCACTATTGAACTGGTGAAACTCAAGACGCTTGACAAAACAGCGGATACAGTTGCATCTGTTGTATCACGTCTTATAGCCTTCGTAATAATCTTTATGTTCTTTCTGATAGTGTCAATAGGGATTAGCCTGTGGCTGGGTGAAATTCTTGGGAGGACTTGTTACGGTTTTTTTATTGTTGCTGCATTTTACTGTATTATAGCGGTTATTGTTTATTTCTTTATGCATAACCGGATAAAAAAGCTTGTCTCCAATTTTATAATAAAACAGGTACTTAACTAATAGAATATGCAGCCTATAGCTTCGACCACAGAATTAAAAGATGCAATACGGCAACTGGAAGAGAAACAGATTGAACAGGGACAATTACTGAAAGAACAATTCAGCGTCACTTTTGAAAGTATTAAACCTGCCAACCTTCTTAAATCTTTCGGTATGGATATTGTATCAAACGGTTTTATAAATACAATCCTTAACACCACTCTGGGATTGGCAACAGGCTATTTCTCAAGAAAACTGGTTATAGGTTCATCGGGAAACCGTTTGAAAATTCTTATCGGTAATTTCTTACAACTAGGAATGACAGGTATCCTGACAAACCCATCAGTCATTAAATCAATAGGGCAGAATATACTGCACGGTATTTTCAGAAAAAAGAATTCCATTTTCTGAAATTATAATTACATTTTACCGGTTTAAACTAATGGGCGACGAATTAAAACTTCCATTCTATGCAAAGGCATCATTCTTTTTTATCGGCATGTTTGCCTTTATCTCAATGTTGTACATTGGAAAGAGTTTAATTGTTCCTCTCATTTTCTCAATAATTATTGCCATCGTACTCCATCCGGTCGTTAATTTTTTTGTACGACTCAAAATAAACAGGGTTCTTGCTATATCATTTACTTTAATCCTCGCTATTTTAGTGATCGGGGCCTTGGGTTCTTTCCTGTTTTCACAGGCAAGCCGGTTTAGTGAAGCATGGCCAAAAATGGTTGAAAAGTTTGACGCATATTTCAATGAGACTGTAACCTGGGCATCAGGCTATTTCGATATAACCCCGCGAAACATAATGGCATGGATTGAAAAAACCAAAAGTGAACTATTTAATACCAGCGGAACAGCTATAGGACAAACACTTATCAATGTCGGAAATTCATTTATTGTTATGCTGATAGTCCCGGTATACGTTTTTATGGTATTATTTTACCAGCCACTTCTTTTAGAATTCATTCGCAAAGTCTTTGGTACAGACAACCGTGCTGAAGTGAGCCAGATAATTTCGCAGGTAAAAAAACTGATTCAAAGCTACCTCACAGGTCTGGTAATAGAAGCTATAATAGTAGCAATACTTGACATTACAGCTCTTTTGATACTTGGCATTGATTATGCAATTCTCCTGGGTATACTTGGTGCTTTGCTTAATGTGATTCCCTATATTGGAGGGATTGTAGCAGTTGCATTACCTATGATAATTGCACTTGTTACCAAAACATCAACATGGTATCCGATTTACGTACTGGCGGCTTATTATTTCATCCAATTGATAGACAATAACTTCATCGTACCTAAAATTGTTGCTTCCAAGGTCAAAATAAATGCACTCATATCAATAATTGTTGTTCTTGCATTTGGTGCACTGTGGGGCATTCCTGGGATGTTTATTTCTATTCCGCTCACAGCCATTATTAAACTCATTTTCGATCACATTGAACCTTTAAAACCCTGGGGCTTTTTATTGGGCGATACAATGCCTGATCTGACTATATTCAGACTCAAAATAAAAAAGAAATAATTTACTGGTAGTGAATACCTCTATGAAAGTATAAAAACCCGTTAACTAATTCTACTTTGACATATTACATCTTACAACGATTTTTCAGTTTGTTTGCCCCAACCCTAAAGGGAGCAAACTGAAAAATCAACCTGTTCCCTTTAGGGCTCAAGGGCAAAAACAGGTTGATTTTTCTAATCTGTCAAAGTAGAACTAAAGTAAATTGAAGGAAAATTTATCTTTTTTGACACCCCTGGCTTTGCTAAGGGTAAGTGAAAAGGAAAAATGAGAAAAGGAATGAAAAGCAGCAGCAATGTATCGCAGATTAATATTTATGGTATTATTGATTTCAATCTTTGCCGGACATGGAATGGCTCAGGAACAAAAACTGATTCACGATTCTTTAAAGGTCGTCAGGGATTCTTTAAAGGTCGTCAGGGATTCTTTACGGATTGGTCAGGATTCTTTGTGGACAAATACTGATTCATTAAGAAATGTTCAGGATTCATCAAATTTCGGAGCTTTTGAAAAGTATACCCAAAAAACAAAATTCACCAGATTTCTTCACAACCTCCTTTTTAAAAATGTCGCAAGGAAAACCCCTGTTCATCCGGGAAAAAGTAAAATCAGGAAACCGAAACCATATCAGGGTGCAGAGGGAAAGATTATCAGAAATATAAAAATCACTACGTTTGATCCATTTGGCTATAATATCCAGGACACTTCACGACGTCCCGATGGCTTACTGATGAATACCGGGAATAGTCTGCATTTTAAAACACGGCCAAAAATTATCAGAGACCTTTTACTTTTTAAAGAGAATGAACTATATGATTCTTTGCTCGTAAAGGAATCCGAGCGATTAATACGATCCCAGAAATATGTAAGAGATTTATCATTCCTGACATTACCTGCTTCAAAAAAGGCTGATTCAGTTGATATTTACATACGGGTGTTAGATGTTTGGAGCCTTGTCCCTGGTTTCAAGTTTTCAGGTTCAACCCTGGGGATGAAACTGACCGATATTAATCTTAGCGGACTGGGAAATAGTTTTCTGGGTAATTCGGAATGGAATCGTTCTACAGGCTACAATATTACTCATATAAGCTATTTTATTCCCAATATCCGAAATTCATACATTAGTTTTAATCTTCAGTACTTATTCCCTGGTAAAAATGATCTGATTAAAAACTATGAAACTGTAAAAACATTTTATTCCCCGGTAAGTTCCAACCTACAATACCTGTTTTCCGTCAATAAGAATCTGGTTAAGAGTATAGAAATTTCAAGATCATTTTATTCACCCGTTACAAAATGGGCCGGAGGTATTTTTCTGGGGCAAATGATAACAACTCAGAGTTTTATGCTCAATGATACTATCCGTTATTTATCATCGCTGACCAATATCCAGGATTTCTGGGGAGCAAGATCATGGCAGATGTTTAGAAATAAACCAACAGGCGGGCTGATAACTAACCTGATTTTATCCGGCCGGTTCCTGAATATAAGGAATCCCGGAAGATCACCTGAGGCGGTATCTGCAAATATTTTTAACAGAGAAAATATTTATTTTGCAGGAATAGGTATTTCTTCAAGAAAATATTTACAGGACAAATTCATATTTAATTACGGTAGGATTGAAGACGTTCCCGTGGGCCGGTCTTTTGGTATGATCATCGGTATGGACTTACAGCAGACAAAACGGCTTTATCTCGGCCTGAATGCCGGTTGGGGGAATTATTATCAATTTGGATATCTGAGTACACATTTTGAATATGGAACCTTTAAAGCATCAACCGGATTTGAGCAGGGGGCTGTAACAGGCAGGATAAGTTATTATACCCGGTTGTTAAAATTGGGAAGCTGGAGAATTAGGCAGTTTGCCAGCCCCACTCTGATCTTCGGAATTAATAGATTTACGGGAGACAATCTGACTTTCATCGGAAGCATGAAAGGATTTGACAAGCTCCAATATACTGCAACCCAAATGATGGTTCTTACTCTGCAGACTCAAACCTATGCCCCCTGGAGTACTATCGGATTCCATTTTGGCCCTTATTTTTTCTCTTCTTTCGGGATGCTTGGGAATGAATCAACAGGGTTCAGGAACAGCAAGCTTTATTCACTGTTTGGTTTAGGCGTGTTAATAAAAAATGACTATCTCATGTTCAGCACCTTTCAGATCTCGCTGACATTTTATCCATTTATTCCCGGTAACGGATATAGTATTTTCAAAACAAATGCGTATAAAACAAGTGATTATGGTTTCAGGGATTTTGAAGTTTCGAAACCCGGAGTAGTAGATTACAGATAGTTGACACTGATACATAAAATCATATATGACAATCGGCAATCATGCATAAGACCTCTTTGATTTTGACTTCGTCGAGCTCCGCTTCTCTCCGGTTCTTCGTTAGCCCCTTACCCTAAAGGGTGCGAAGAACCACGTCCCGCAGGGCGAGCTCGGCGCAGCCAAAATCAATTACTCCCTCCTCGCCTTCGCGTAGCCGCTACGGCAGAGCAAGGTTAGGGTCGGGGCAAATAATTGATTTTCAAGCATCAAAATATTGATATGTATGAATCCCGATAGTCATAAAATCATAAATAGTAGCAACTGAGATTTGAATTACTTCCGAAAATGTGTGAATGATGTAACTTTTTATTGAAGTTTTGTAATGCTTTTAAGTGGAAGTATCCTCAACTTTGCATTTAATCATATAGTTACAATTTAAATACACTTTATATGAAAACAACAAAACCAACGAACTCTGCCGAAAAATATCTTATTTAATATTGCAGCTGCAATTCTGATATTTTCGTTAAGCTCATGTGCAACAAAAGCACCATTTTTAACTTCTGCGGCAGCTCCTGCAGCAAGAGGGGCGGTAACGGTAAAAAATGACAAGAATAATAACTTCGTCATAAAAATTAAAATATCAAACCTGGCCGAACCCGAGAGGCTTCAGCAACCAAAGAATGCATATGTTGTATGGATGGAGACTGAGGATAATGTTACAAAAAATATCGGCCAGATAAAAAGCTCAACTACCTTCCTTTTTAAAAAATTAGAAGGTTCTTTCGAGACTGTGTCATCATTTAAACCAACTAAAATATTTATCACAGCCGAATATGATGCAAATATTCAATATCCGGGTAACACTGTTGTATTGTCCACCGATAAGTTTTAGAATAGCCCGTTACCAGAAATGGCTAATTTCTGAAAGGTTAAAAGATCTGATCCTTAACACATACAGCAATCTTACAAAAACTTAAAATTCAATACCATATATCTGTACTGTGCATTTGTACCGCCAGATAAAAAGAAATAATGCTTTTGCTCTTTCTTTTTTTTACAGCGCGTCAGAAATAAACGCTCAAAAATCAGTAATCTGAAAATTTTCACCGTTTCTGAATACATTCAGATTATGGAAAACTGGTACGCCTGGGAGAACCAACCAAAAAAACTAAAATGAAGGTTACCAGCACCAAAATTAACAAGTCACTACTCCGCATAACAAGAGACCTCTTTGGTCACGGCTTTCCAAAAATGTATGCCGGAGGAGAACCTCCGTTGCGCTCAGAGCTATTAAGTGCAGACCAGATGGAAGAGCACGGCAGTATACTTGCCGGCTCTCATTCGCTTGGTTCTCCTCACCCTTATGATCAACCTCTGCTAAAAAGGCTGGCTGAAAATGAGGCTGTACTTAATGAAGTGCGCAATCTTATAACTAATGCAATTAGGGCCAAACGCAAGATTACCCCCGCAGGTGAGTGGTTGCTCGATAACTTTTATCTGATAGAAGAAAATATTCACACAGGGAAGAGACATCTCCCAAAAGCTTACAGCAGGGAATTACCACGTCTTGGTTCTGGTCCATCCAAAGGACTTCCCCGGGTGTATAATATAGCTCAGGAAACCATATCACATGGAGACGGACGGGTCGATCCGGAAAGCCTCAGCCGTTTCGTAACAGCATACCAGAAAGTAACTATTCTGAAACTGGGAGAATTGTGGGCAATCCCTATTATGTTACGTCTGGCACTGATAGAGAATCTCCGCAGGGTTGGAGCGCTGGTCGCAGAAGGCAGAAGGGACCGGGATCTGGCTGACTTATGGGCTGACAAAATGCTGGATTTTTCTGAAAAAGATCCCAAGAACCTGATCCTTGTTATTGCTGACATGGCAAGGTCAAGCCCGCCAATGACTACATCTTTCGTTTCGGAATTTGTACGCCGGTTGCAGGGTCAGAGCCCCGCTCTGGCATTACCTCTCACATGGATCGAACAACAACTATCGGAATCCGGCCTTACAATTGAACGCCTGGTCCATCTGGGGAACCAGCAGCAGGCTGCAGACCAGATTTCCATAAGCAACAGCATTGACAGTTTAAGGTTCCTGGGCGCAATGGACTGGCAGGAGTTTGTAGAAAAAATAAGTGTCGTTGACCAGAAACTGCGTTCTGATCCCGGCAGGAACATATATCAGGATGGATTTTGCTACACGCGATCATTACCGTCATATAATTGAAAAGATTGCCAGAAAAAGCCCGTTCTCGGAAGAAGAAATTACCGAAAGAGCAATTCATCTGGCACAACAAAGTGCTGAGATAAGGGGAAATAACGACAGAACCGCACATGTAGGTTATTATCTTATCGATAAGGGGTTCCCACAACTTGAAAAGTTGGTGGAGTTACGCTTTTCTCTTTTCAGAAGTCTTTTGAAAATTCTCAAACGGGCAAATCTATTGCTCTATGTCGGGTCCATGTTAGCTTTGACAAAGATCTTAACAAGTGGCTTACTGGCAAAGGTGTATGCCGGTGGTATTCATGGCTGGTTACTTGTTGTAATGGTTATAATTATATTTTTAGGCACAGTTCATCTGGCGGTGGCGCTGATAAACTGGCTTGCAACATTGCTCGTGACACCAAAACCCTTGCCACGAATGGACTTCTCTCACGGAATACCAACTGAATCGAGAACTCTTGTTGTCATACCGACTATGCTTGTAAACACACAGAACACCGACGAACTTATAGAAGCTCTGGAAGTAAGGTTCCTTGCAAACCGGGACGAGAATCTGCATTTTGGTCTGTTAACCGATTTCCGGGATGCGGATAAAGAAATCCTTCCTGAAGATGAACTTTTATTAAAACATACCAGCCAAAAAATTGAAGAACTTAATGAAAAATACAGCAATACAGACAGGGAAACTTTCTTCCTCTTCCATCGTCCGCGCCGATGGAATCCAGGTGAACGATTATGGATGGGGTATGAACGGAAGAGAGGCAAAATTTCAGAATTAAATTCTTTATTACGTGGCAGTAAGGAAGACAACTTCTCGATTGTGACAGGCAAAACTGACGTTTTACTAAGTGTAAAGTTCGTTATCACTCTCGATTCAGATACTCAGTTACCAAGAGACTCGGCAAGACAATTTGTAGGGACTATGGCTCATCCGCTTAACCGTGCGTATTATGATGAAAAAAAACAAAGGGTAAGTGAAGGATATGGAATTATGCAGCCACGTGTTGCAGTGAGCCTGCCCGGGACAAAACCATCACGATATTCCATGTTATACGGTAGCGAACCGGGAATAGACCCCTATACACGGGTCGTCTCAGATGTTTACCAGGACGTATTTGGTGAAGGATCTTTCATCGGAAAAGGTATTTATGATGTTGAAATATTCGGTCGGGTATTCAATAAACGATTCCCGGTGAACCGGATCCTAAGTCACGACCTTCTTGAAGGCTGTTATGCGAGGGCAGGTCTGTTAAGCGATGTTCAGTTATTTGAGGAGTATCCAGGGAGTTATTTTGCAGATGTTAACCGGAGGCACCGTTGGATCCGCGGGGATTGGCAAATAGTGAAATGGTTACTGCCGTTTGTTACCGGACCGGATGGGAATTTGCAGAGGAATCCTCTTTCATCGCTTTCGAAATGGAAAATATTTGACAACCTCCGGCGCAGTATCACTCCGTTGGCACTCACTCTTCTTTTGCTGCTGGGCTGGACAACTTTATCCCAGCCATTGTTCTGGACTCTGGTTGTAGCCGGAATCATTATCGGGCCATCAATTATTATATCAATTGTTGATCTTTTTAATAAAGAGACTGATGTCCTTCTGATGCAACATCTTAATGCAGCTATGCAATCTGCCGGCAGGCATTTTGCTCAGTCAGCATTTATGTTTGCCTGTCTGCCCTATGAAGCGTATTACAGTCTGGATGCCATTATTCGAACCATCTGGAGAATTCTGGTCTCGCATAGACGGCTTCTGGAATGGAATCCGTCGGGTTTTCATGACCACGGCAGAGGTGAGACAATCACCGGTTCATATAGAACCATGTGGTTTGCCCCGGTATTCGCCATAATAACGCTGATATGCCTGGCTATCTGGTGGCCTGGAACACTTGTATTTGTCTGGCCGATACCGGGCCTCTGGCTTGTATCTCCGGTGATAGTATGGTGGATAAGCAATGTACCTGTCAGTAAAGTTGCCAAACTGAACACCAATCAGAAACTATTTCTAGGGGAGATTGCACGTAAAACATGGGCATTTTTCGAGACATTTATCGGACCGGAGGATAATTGGCTTCCCCCGGATAATATTCAGGAAAATCCGGTTCGTGTAATCGCACATCGTACCTCACCAACCAATATGGGTCTTTCATTGCTGGCCAATTTAGCAGCATGCGATTTCGGTTATATTCAAACCGGAGAGCTTATTCATCGTACTGATAATTCAATCCGGACCATGTTAACCATGGAACGGTATAAAGGTCATTTTTATAACTGGTACGATACGCAAACTCTGACACCATTGCGGCCTCTTTATATTTCATCAGTTGACAGTGGAAATCTTACGGGTCATATAATGGTTCTACGCAACGGATTGATGGCACTTCCTGATCAAAAAATACTGGGACCCCGGCTTTTTGAAGGGATCAGTGATACTCTGAGAATTCTGACATCCTTAACAAATGGCAAAGTTTCTGCCAGATCAGGCCAATTCCCTAAAGTTCTGGAGCTGGTAATAAATTCAGGACCTTCTACCCTGCTGGATTTACAGATATGTCTTGAAAAGCTGACAACATCCGCATCGGAAAGTGTCGAAGATTTTACTGATGACAATGAGGGACAATCTCTTTGGTGGGCTCATTCACTGATCCGACAATGTCAGAGCGCCCTTGATGAATTAGTATATCTTGCACCATGGATATTATTGCCGGATTATCCGGATGCCCTGAGAAATATACCTGGTATTAATGATATACCAACTCTGCGTGAGCTGGCAAAAATCGATAAAAGAATTTTCCCGCTTATCGAAAATTGGCTCTCCGCTGATTCGACACCTGAAAAGATCATATATACTGCCACTTTGCGTAAGTCAATTACAATTGCTACTGGCAGGGCTATCGAAAGGTTAGCCAATATTGAACATCTTGCACAGCAGTCAGACTCACTTATCAATATTGATTATGACTTTCTTTATGATAAGGGACGGCATTTATTATCTATCGGCTATAATGTTGACCAGCGTCTGCGGGACTCAAGCTATTATGATTTGCTGGCTTCAGAAGCCCGATTCAGCACTTTTGTAGGAATTGCAACGGGCAAAATACCACAGGAGAGCTGGTTTGCACTGGGTCGTCTGATAAACGTTATAGGTGGAGAACCTGTACTCCTTTCATGGAGTGGTTCAATGTTTGAATACCTGATGCCACTCCTGGTCATGCCAACTTATGAAAACACACTGCTTGATCAGACATATAGATCGGCAGTAAAGAGACAAATTAAATATGGGAACCAACGTGGCACTCCATGGGGTTGTTCGGAGTCGGGATATAACATGTATGATGTTCATCTTAATTACCAGTATAAAGCATTCGGGGTACCTGGTATGGGGCTTAAAAGAGGCATTTCAGAAGATCTTGTGATTGCGCCCTATGCTTCGATGCTGGCGTTGATGGTAGCTCCCCGGGAAGCGTGCCAGAACCTGCAAAGACTGGTTGAAGAAAAAATGGCTGGAAAGTTTGGATTCTATGAAGCTATGGACTTTACCGCTTCACGTCTGAACCGGGGTCAATCTGTCGCCTTAGTTCAGTCATATATGGCTCATCATCAGGGAATGAGCTTCCTTTCTCTGGCTTACCATATCCTTGAACGTCCAATGCAGAAGCGTTTCGAGTCTGATCCTGTTTTCCAGGCGACATTGTTGCTCCTTCAGGAAAGGATTCCAAAAACTACGTCCTTCTATTCATCTGCCGCATTGAGTTCAGACTTTCATGTAGTATCTGAAGTTCCTGAGATGCCGGTACGTGTAATAAATACACCAGACACGCTTATCCCTGAAGTGCATTTGTTGTCAAACGGAAGATACCATGTGATGATAACTAATTCGGGTGGCGGTTATAGTTACTGGAACAATATTGCTGTTACCCGCTGGCGCGAGGACACAACCTGCGACAACTGGGGGACATTTTGCTATATACGTGACCTGGAAAGCGGCGAGTTCTGGTCAACAGCCTACCAGCCTACACTTAAGCAACCTGAGAAATACGAAGCAATATTCTCGAAAGGCCGTGCAGAATTCCGTCGCAGCGACAATGAGTTAGACACTCATTTGGAGATCGTGGTGTCACCTGAAGATGATATTGAACTGAGAAGGGTACATATCACCAATCGCTCAAGAAATCGCAGGACAATTGACGTCACCAGCTATGCGGAGGTAGTTATTGCTGCAGCTGCTGCAGACGCTATTCATCCTGCATTCAGTAATCTCTTTGTTCAAACTGAAATTATTGATCCGCGACAGGTGATTCTGTGTACCCGGCGACCCCGGTCAATGGATGAGAAGGTTCCATGGATGTTTCACCTGATGACAATGCATGGAGCAGAAATTAAAGAGATTTCTTACGAGACTGACAGGATGAAATTCATTGGTCGTGGAAACACCGTTATTGCACCCATGGCGATGAAAGATTCCGGTTCGTTATCAGGTAGTCAGGGTTCAGTTCTGGATCCAATTGTCGCAATCAGATATAAAATCATTCTTGATCCTGAAGAATCGGCAAAGATTGATATGGTTTCAGGCATAAGTGAAACCAGGGAAGACGCACTTATCCTTGTCGACAAATATCAGGACAGAAGGCTGGCAAATCGTGTCTTTGAGCTGGCGTGGACATACAGTCAGATTATTTTGACACAGATCAATGCTTCTGAAGCAGATGCCCAGTTATACGGGCGCATTGCCAGTTCTGTGATCTATGCCAATCCTTCACTCAGAGCTGATCCCGGGGTCCTGATTCAGAACAGACGCGGTCAATCCGGACTCTGGGCATACTCCATTTCAGGCGATCTTCCAATTGTGTTGCTTAAGATTGAAGATCCTGCTAACATCATGCTGGTGAGGCAGCTTGTGCAGGCTCATGCTTACTGGCGGTTAAAAGGTCTGGCAGTGGATCTGGTAATCTGGAATGAAGACCATGCCGGATATCGTCAGTTACTCCATGACCAGATACTGGGACTAATAGCTGCAGCTATTGAAACCAACATCATGGATAGGCCGGGTGGAATATTCCTGCGGGCTGCGGACCAGATCTCGAATGAAGACCGCATTCTGATCCAGACCGTTGCACGTGCAATAATCACCGACAGGCTTGGAACTCTGGCAGAACAGATCAATCGTCGCAGCTTAATTGAAGTACAGGCTGCACAATTCAAACCAAAACGTAGCTACCGTCCTGTCAGCAAAAATGAAGTACCTCTGCCCCGTCCCGATCTGCTTTTCTTTAATGGAATCGGAGGATTTACTCCTGATGGCTGTGAATATGTTATTACAACCTCGAAAGAACAGGTAACTCCCGCACCATGGGCGAATGTACTCGCAAATCCGCATTTTGGAACTGTTATTTCAGAGAGCGGCAATGCATATACCTGGAGTGAGAATGCCCATGAGATTCGCCTCACTCCATGGAACAATGACCCTGTAAGTGATCCCGGCGGCGAAGCGTTATATATCAGAGACGAAGAGAGCGGTCATTTCTGGTCACCAACACCCCTGCCATGTGGTGGAACTACAATTTATGTCATCCGTCATGGGTTTGGATACAGCGTATTTGAACATACAGAAGATGGAATCCGCTCTGAATTATGGGTTTACGTAGCCATTGATGACCCGGTGAAATTTTCAGTATTAAAATTAAAGAACGAGTCGGACCGGACACGACAACTATCTGTTACTGGTTACACAGAATGGGTACTGGGTGATATGCGGCCGAAAACGACCCTCCATGTGAATACCCTGATTGACCCCGGCTCCGGCGCCCTGTTTGCGCAAAATCGGTATAATGCTGACTTCGGTGACCGGACAGCTTTTTTCCAGACAGACGAGTCTGTGCGCAGCTTAACCTGTGACCGGACTGAGTTTATCGGACGTAACGGAACGCTAAGAGACCCTGCTGCAATGCATCAATCCAGACTTTCCGGAAAGGTAGGTCCGGGATTGGATCCATGTGCTGCCATCCAGATTTCAATTGATCTGACCGAGGGTCAGGAGCATGAAACAACATTCAGACTTGGGACAGGACGAAATGCTGAGACTGCCAGTAAATTAATACGTCGGATCTGGGGACCGGCAAATGCACAGCATACACTTGAAGCAGTATGGAAGTTCTGGAAAAATTCACTCGGAAGAATTCATGTTGAGACCCCTGATCAGTCAGTAAATGTTATGATTAACGGTTGGCTTATGTACCAGACTTTAGCTTGCCGTATCTGGGGAAGGAGCGGATACTATCAATCCGGAGGGGCATTCGGTTTCCGTGACCAGTTACAGGATACGATGGCGCTCTTCCATGGTTCTCCTTACCTGGTACGTGAGCAATTACTCCTATGTGCAAGTCGTCAATTTCTGGAAGGCGATGTTCAACACTGGTGGCATCCGCCATCGGGCCGTGGTGTAAGAACCCTTTGTTCAGATGACTACCTCTGGTTACCCTTGGTTACATCCCGTTATGTTCTCCATACCGGAGACACTGGTGTACTGGATGAACCTGTACACTTCCTGGAAGGCCATGCTATAAAAGCAGAAGAAGATTCCTATTATGATTTGCCAAACCGTTCTGATGTTGTCGAAAGCTTATATCAGCATTGCATACACGCGATACTTAAAGGCCTTAGTTTTGGTAAGCACGGGTTGCCACTTATGGGTACCGGCGACTGGAACGATGGCATGAACCTGGTTGGCAATGAAGGCAGAGGTGAAAGCGTTTGGCTTGGATTTTTCCTGTATGAAGTGCTTAGTCAATTTGCAAAAATTGCAAAGTTGCACGACGACCTTCCATTTGTTGAGCGCTGCAGGAAAGAAGCAGATATTCTGAAGCAGAATATTGAGAAACACGGCTGGGATGGAGAATGGTATATCCGTGCATGGTTTGATAATGGGCTGCCACTTGGATCAGCAAAGAATCCCGAATGCCAGATTGATTCCATAGCTCAAAGCTGGTCAGTGTTATCGGGAGCAGGTGATCCTGATCATTCGCGAAGGGCGATGGATTCGCTCGATAAACGACTCGTTCGAAGGGAACATTCCCTTATCCAACTACTTGATCCTCCATTCGATAAATCGGATCTGAATCCGGGTTATATCAAAGGCTACGTGCCCGGAGTAAGGGAAAATGGCGGACAGTATACGCATGCAGCTATCTGGGCAGCAATGGCATTTGCCAGGTCGGGTGATATAAAGCGTGCCTGGGAATTACTGAACATGATAAATCCTGTAAATCACGGAGCATCAAGGGAGGATATTGAAATATACAAAGTAGAACCTTATGTTGTTGCAGCTGATATTTATGCGGTTTCTCCTCACATAGGCCGGGGAGGTTGGACATGGTACACAGGATCTGCAGGTCTGATGTACCGGCTCATAATTGAATCACTACTGGGGCTGAGACTCGAAGTAAATAAACTTTACATAGAGCCATGCATCCCCGCCGCCTGGAAAAAATTTGAGATCCAATACCGATACAGGAAAACGCTTTATCACATTGTCATTAAAAAGTCACATGAGGGGAACAAAGATATAAGCGTAACAGTTGACGGCACCATTCAGCCCAAAAAAGCTATTACCCTTATTGACGACGGGAATGAACATAAGGTATTGTGGGACATAAATACATAAAACAGCTAATCTGAAGGACCATAATTAGCAATAAAAATTACTATAATGTTTATCGATTATTACAGAATTTTGGGAATTGATAAATCGGCAACAATAAAAGAGATCAAAAGCGCTTACCGTAAATTAGCCAGAAAATATCATCCTGACTTAAATCCTAATGATAAGGATGCTAAAAAGAATTTCCAACAGATAAATGAAGCAAATGAAGTTTTGAGCGATCCCGAAAAGCGTAAAAAATACGATCAGTACGGAAAAGACTGGAAGCATGCAGATGAATTTAACAAAGCCAACCGGTCACGGCAACAAACTTCAAATGCAAGTGACCAAGGATATTCACGGGCACAAAATGAACGGGAATTTTCCGATTTTTTTGAATCCATGTTCGGGGGTTTTAATGGTGGAGGAAGAAGCAGACAGGCAAAATACCGGGGAGAAGATTATAATGCGGAATTACATCTCGATCTGATTGACGCTTATGAAACTCACAAACAAACCTTAACTGTAAATGATAAGAAAATAAGAATTACAATTCCTGCCGGAATAGAAAACGGGCAGACAATTAAAATTGCGGGGCATGGAGGCAAAGGGATAAACGGTGGCCCGGACGGCGATCTTTATATAACTTTTTCAATAGCCAATCATTCAAGGTTTAAACGATTAGGTGATAATTTATATACTACGGTAGATTTAGATTTATATGATGCCATACTGGGCGGAGAAATCATGATTGACACTCTGGACGGGAAAGTGAAACTCAAAGTGAAGCCCGAAACCCAGAATGGCAGTAAAATAAAATTAAAGAATAAGGGATTTCCTGTCTACAAAAAAAAAGGATTATCAGGAGACTTATATGTAACGTTTTCAATCAAAATTCCAACAAATTTAACCGAAAAGCAAAAAGAGCTATTTTCTGAATTAACAAAATTACAATCTAAAAAATCTGCCTGATGATTAAAGAAAATTTAATACCGGCAAATGAATTCTGTGAAAACCATAATATTGAGATTTCATTTATCAGTTCCCTGCAGGAAATAGGCTTGATAGAAATTACAACTATCAGGGATACTGAATACATTCATGAGAGCCAGCTGAAAGAACTTGAGAAAATAATTTGTTTTTATTATGAATTAGATATTAATCTTGAAGGAATTGAAACGATAACCTACCTATTAAACCGGTTAAATAAAATGCAGGATGAAATTACAAGTTTAAGAAACAGACTCCGGTTGTATGAAAATTCAGATTTGTAATAAAGATTAAACCGGCTACACAAAAAGTTTCATCTAAATTTCCATAATTTGAAAATATGTGAATGATGTAAATAATATAAGGAATTATGTCCTGACTTGTGACGCCTCGTAAAATTAGTACGGTTTCATTTTCTAACATACTGAATATGAATGATAAAAAAATCAGAAAATTGATTTTTAATGCACTAACATCTATTTTTGCCATATGTAAAGGGTAAGAAGAATCAAGTCCTTCCGGGTCATGAAGCAGAAAGAATTCCCCTCCCCGGAGAGCCTGCCCCGCTTAAGCGCATAGCCGTCAAGCTAAGAGGGGTTAATGGGTTAATAATAAGATAGATCGTAAAATTAATAATTTGTATGTAATATAGGGGGGTATGCGAACCTATTTAAGATTTGGAAATCAATATTTGGTTTAGATAACATTACTCCGATGAAATACGAACGATTAATGTGTACGTTAAATGCCCGGCTTTTGCTTGTATTAGTAAACTGGGAAACATTCATGGTGCAACGGGGACTCTTGTTTAGAAAAACAGGGAAACTATTGAGTATTATCAAATGCTTTAATACTCTTAAGGAAAACAGTACACAATTAAGATACATACTGGCAAATGGGGGAAAGGGGATAAAAGAATGGATAAAATGGGTTGCAAATATATTTGAGTCAAAGCATTGGTTGGAAAAGAAAAAAAATAAACTAGGCTTAGAGGAATTATTGTGTCTAAATGTTTTGTAATCAAAGAAATATGAGTATATTTAAGAAAAACAGCGAGACACCCCAAACCAGGAAATCTCGCTATTTATTCACCAAAAAAACGTTCTTTAATATGAGTAAAATTAATAAAGTTAAACCTGTTCTCCAAAGGGATGAGATGAAAAATAGCCATGCTTGCTGTATATCAGGAAGTTAATGGTTGCTATATATTTAATTGTAAGATCATTGTATTATTAAAAGGTTCGTAATAATCAGGGAAGTTTTTCGCCGTAGGCGATAAATTATTGTAGAAAAAGCCATCATAATATAATTTTTACCGCGTTAAACAAAGGTTAAAATCCAGAGATCAGATAAGAATATGTTCAATATATCTTAAAAACGTGAATGGAATTTAATGAACAATTCTTATATGAATTCCGGGAAAACCCTGTTTAACCTCTACGAGGTAAAAAAATCATTTCTGATATCTCCGGCTACAATAGTTTAAGCCCTACGGGCTAAAAACAAAAAGGTTGTAATTAATGTACATCAGTGTATTATAGAAATTAGCTTGACGGCTATGCGCTTAAGCGGGGGGCCAGGGGTGGGTTAAAAGTTATAATACTAAAGATAACATAAAAGATATGCAAGAGATAATACATCTTGTTTGTTAAAAGAAAAATAATCCCAGACAAGACTCAATTAAAAGCACTGGCGAAAAAGCTCAGAAAAGACATTACTATCAAAAAAATACAACTCTGGAAAGAATTAAGGAATAAACAAATGCTTAAAAACCCACCCCTATCCCCTCCACTACCCTTTATACACATCTTTTTGCTTGAATTGGGAGTCGTGCGGTAAACGACGCCAGAGGCGTCAAATTCCAATAGCCACAGTCACATCTGTGGTAGATGTACTGTTGATTCCTGCAACACCTGTAAATTTCAATTCAATTATATACCACCATTTCAGTTAAAGAACATATCACTCGATAAAGATAAAAAGATTATTGTTGTTTGTTGTTAGCTCCATTGAAGAAAGGAAGGTACCTTCCTTTCTTCAATGGAGCTAAGGCGGTTTTTTGGGATGTCTTGTGCTCATTTTTCTATCATTAGTTTGGTTTCTTTTACTCTGAATGATTTGCCGCTCATATTGACCATAAGGGCTCTGTGAGTTAATCGATCGACCATTGCCGCCGTAAGCACTGTATCACCAAAAATTTCGTTCCAGCGCTCAAAAGAGAGGTTGGTGGTAATGATGGTAGATTTACGTCCGCAACGCAGGGAAAGATGGCTAAAAAGCATCTCAGCACCTTCTTTGTCGAAGGAGACATATCCGAACTCATCACAGATAACCAGGTCGAACTTCTCAAACCGGTTTTCAAGAGTACGTAGCGTCTTTTGGGATCGGCTTTCGCGTATTTGGGTCAGCAGACGGGACACGGAGGTAAACAGCACCTTATAACCCTCCTGACAAGCCTTTATGCCCAAAGCTGTTGCCAGATGGGTTTTCCCGGTTCCTGGATTTCCGGAGAGGATAAGGTTCTGACCGCTCCTGATAAAATCAAGCTGTTCGAGTTGCGGAAGTTTTGCGGCAGCATCCGCCGGCAGATCCTCACGAGAGAGGTCGTGCAGGTATTTGTACTGTACAAAACCAGCTTGCCGTATCTGAGACTTGCGGCGGTTCTCCTCACGGGTCTGAGATTCAAGCTCCATCAGACGCAGCAAAAAAGCTTCATAGGAGAGGCTTTCTGCCACAGCCTGACTGGCTTGTTGTTCGTATTCACGCCGGAAAGCCGGCAGATGAAGGGTTCTGCTCAGTTCATCTATTTGTTGTTTAATATCTTTTGTGTTCATCTTGTTTTAGTTTGGGTTGTTTGCCATCAATGTGATTTCCATAAGCTGCTCCCGGGAACAAGCCTCGATTTCATCCTTCCTCTCGGATGGTGTTACAGGGACATTTTCCGAAGGTTGGTTGCCCAGCAGGGCAAGAACCTTATCGGCAGATACGTCCTTCGGACAAAGGCGATTGAGTTCCTGGATTGTTTTAACCAGTTTCTGGTGTGGGATATTCTTGTTTTGACAGTATTGCAGGATGTCGATAAAGCCACGTGCATTACTGCGAAAGAACTGCTCATAAAGCCTCTTTATTTCCGGCGGAGCCTGCTGTAAGGCCACAGAACCGTGTAAAGCTCCGGGCTTGTACGCAAGCGTCCTGAGGTAATGTTCAAGATCGATCTGCCATTGGAACATCCCGTATTGGCGCTCCTGAGTGCATACCGGAAGGTTATTGTAATAAACCTTCAGTTGGTTGGCATATACTTTGACCTCAACCATGCGGCCTACAAGATAGTCCGGAACAGAGTAGCGGTTTGTACCGTAAGAGAACGTGGCATATTTGTCTACCTTCAGGCATTCTACCAGATAGCATTCCATAGGCCCTGGATATTTCCAAAGCATGGCGCGTTCTTCCTCTAGCATCTGTTTGGGACTTTTTCCAGTTTGAGGGCAGGGTATATTATTGAGTCTCTCAAGTGTGGATGCCAGATGCTTACGGGCTTCCTCAAAAGTATCAAAGGTATCCCGGTCGCAGAAAGCTTTGCGTCGAACAACCTCCACCGAGCGTTCCACATGGCCCTTCTCGTTACCTCTGCGCACGTTGCAGAACCGCCAGCGAAAATGGTACCAGCCCGAAAGATTGGTTAAAGCCCGGGTTGGCTGCTTCTCATGGCGTCCCACAAACTCAGCTACTGCTACCCGCATGTTGTCGTATACCATCTCGTGATAGATCCCTCCGACATGAGCGAAGAAGTCATTGTGCGACTCCATATAGGCCAAAGTGTCTTGCCGTTTGTATAAGTCTCCATAGCGGTAGTTGCTGCTCGAAGCAGTAAACGCCGACATATTTAAACGCTTCTGCTCTCCTCCAATTATCAGCTTCACCTCGCCCCAATCAAACTCACATTCCTCTCCCGGCAAATGAAGCTGGCGGATAAAGGCCTCACGTAACATGATTTCATGCTCGCAGATATAGTTACATACGGTGGTATATCCAATTTTATGTCCCTTGGAAAGAAGGTACTCGTGTATATCAATCTTCCGTTTGATCTGCTTACGAAGTCCTTCGCGCTTCTTGCGATCATTTTCCAAAACCTGCTCCTGGATCAGTGTCTTAATTTCATCGGTCAACTTGCGTTTATACCGACCTGTACTGTTGTAACCCGGAGCACTAGCTGTGTATTCCTGTAAACTTTCAGTATTGCCTTCATCCTCAGATTTCTGCTGGACTTTCAGATGTTCCAGTAAATACTTTTTGACAGTTTTTCTGTTAATCTGTAAATCACGCGCAATTTTTCGCTCGCTGTCGCCCTCTCGTAAATAGCGCCTCGTAATCTCTTGTTTCGTATCCATACTTATCATCCTGTTTTGTGTTGCTTGATCTTTGCCAAAGCAACGGGTTACTTTTGATAAGTGGTATACTTTTCAACGAGAAGGTGGTATACTTTTCAATTAATAT
>CAVZVF010000019.1:0-20484 GCA_963778605.1 uncultured Bacteroidales bacterium | reverse complement strand
GTAATGCTTTCTTGTAATAAGCCTCATAATTTTATTAAGTCTTTCATCACGATTTCAGATTTCTTTAAAATTAAAACAGAGAACGTGACTTAAGGAAAATTACTGGTTGGTGTATCTGGATAAAGATATGAATACTAATACATTATGCTTAAAAGTAATAAATCAGGAAAAGGTAATCAGCTTAAGAACATGCCGGAAAACTTAGCTAATCTGGTTATTGAATTATTGGATATAAAAAACTTTAAAGTTAAAAAGGAAGCAAGAGAGACCCTTGTAAATATGGGTAAATCAATTATTCCTCAAATGAATAAGCTTTTATCGTCCAATAAAGATTTACTGAAACTGGAAATGGATAAAATTGTTGAACTTATTTCTGACCAGCATTCTATTCCTGTACTTATTAAGCTGCTCGATGATCCTGAATTTGACATCAGATGGATTGCAGCTGAGAGCCTTATAAAAATCGGAAGGAAAAGCATAGTCCCATTAATAAAAGCGATCCGCGACGGGGAAGGCTCCTATTTCCTGAACAAAGGTGCTCATCAGGTTCTTCAGAGTCTAATTACTGAAAAAGAAAGAAAAGCTTTAATGCCATTATTATTAAGTATTAACCATCCTGTTGAAGATGTCGAAACAGCTCATATTGAAGCATCTATTGCTTTAAAAAAAACATTCAGATGTAAAACCTAGTTTTGATTAAGCTGTATTTTTTACGTTTACAGGAGCGTATATGAAATGTGGAAATAAAATTAAAATAATCTGATAATGGAAAAAATAAAGATCCACACAAAGAAAAAGCGTCCAGATAAGAAAAAGAAATTACATGATTACCAGACATATCCTCCGAACGAAGATATTTACAGGCACGACAAGGAAGAGAGTGATATAGATCCGGAGGATATTTATGAAAAAAAGGGATATCCCAAAAAAGGGATGCTTCATGAAAAGGAATTCGACCATGTTATATCAGGCAGAGGGCTGGATGTTCCCGGTTCAGAATTGGATGATGACATGGAAGATATCGGAAGCGAGGATGAAGAAAATAATTATTACAGTCAAAATGATGACAATTTTGATGAGCTGGAGGATATTCTAGAAAGATGAGGCTGAGACGACATTTTTAGGATTACTCACCCTTTTTGATCAGCCAAAGAAAAACATTGCCGATTCTACTGCAACCCTCAGGTAACTGGGTGTTTCGTACAAAATCATTACAGGTGACAATCACATTGTGACTGTCAAGCTTCAGTCAAAAAATGGGATTGAAAAATACTAAAATCATTACAGGATCTGATATCGGAAATCGCATATTATTTAAATTATTGAAAATAAATACGATATCCCGATAAATAAGTGTATCTTTGCCCCATTAATTAAAAATCATATTATGAATAACGGAACAGTAAAATTCTATAATGATTCGAAAGGATTCGGATTCATTAAAGACACAAATTCAACTAAAGAATACTTTGTACATTCATCAGGATTAACAGAGAGTATCAGTGAGAATGACGAAGTAACTTTTGATTTGCAGGAAGGTAAAAAAGGATTAAATGCAGTAAATGTTAAACTAGCTTAGTTTATCCATTATAAAACATTTAAAAATTTGAATCCCGTCAATCTGGCGGGATTTTTTTTTGTTTTATTTACTGAGGTTTATATAAAGTTTTAAGTTTCTGGTCTACTGTAAAGTGCAGAATATATGATCAATATATAATTTTAACACTGATTTGTCAAATAATATCCAATAATTAGATGCTCATTGTTATAATCATGACCTAAAACATGTGAATGATGTAAATAATTCTCAAAATAATGCAATAGCCCCTATGGAAAATTGGCTCACCTTTGTATACAGACATTCATTCAAAACTAAAACATCAAACATGAATACAACAGAATTAAAAGGAAACTGGAATGAGAAAAAAGGTAAGCTAAAACAGAAATTTGCCATCCTGACAGACGATGATCTTATGTTTGCAGACGGTAAGAAAGATGAGATGTTAGGAAGACTTCAGAAAAAGCTTGGAAAAACTAAAGAAGAATTAGACAAGCTGATCACAGATCTCTGATCACCTGGCAATTGAATATTTTACCTTTAGGAGACTGGCCCCGGAACCAGAACTTAAAAATAAATCAATAAAATTTTTATACAAGTGAAAATTTTAACTATTGGATTTATAGTATTTGTATTGTGGTCAGCATTATCAACATATTTATATGTATGTAAGATAAAAGGACTATGCAATGAACCGGCAGCTTTAGAGGTGGCTGCTGGCGCTCCCGGAAATGCAACTACTCTGGATACTATAATTAAACCTGCTGTAAAACAACAAGCGCTAATACCTGCTGACCTGATATTATATTTTAATTTTGACAAAGCTGAATTCATCTTTGATTCAGCTATTGACAAATATGCTGATATGACAAAGGGTTATCTTGGTGATAATAATGAAGCCATGGTCAGGATCACCGGACACACAGATGCTATTGGATCTGAAGAGTATAATCAGGCCCTGGGCTACCGTAGGGCCAAAAGCGTAGAGCAATATTTTGCGGACAAAGGAATACTCCCAAATAAAATAATAATTGAATCAAAAGGCGAAAAAGAACCCGTAGCTGATAATAATACAAAAGAAGGAAGATCAAAAAACAGAAGAGCCACAATAACGATACAAAAATAAAATCATGAATGCGTTCTTAATAATCTTAGCTCAGACAAAGAGTGGGGCAACAATTGAAATACTCTTATTATTACTGGTTGCTGTAATTATTGGTTATATAACAGCCTGGCTTTTTTACAAGTCCGTTTATGAGAAAAGGATTAATATTATTGAATCAGAAAATGCGGAACTGAAAACCAGTGTCGTCAACCTTAATACAGATAAAAGTAATCTGAATAGAAGTCTTCAGGAGAAGCAGAGTGAAGTAGAACATCTTATTCTGGAGAATTATTCTCTTAATGCTCTTCAGGATGAAACTGTTCATTATTCAATTGCAGAAAAGAAACACTTACTGGATTACAATAGCTTCGGAACAGCCACCGAAGCGGACAAAGATGACCTTCAAATGATCAGTGGTATAGGTCCGGTTATTGAAAAAAGACTCAATTCCCTGGATATCTACACTTTTTTACAGATAAGTAAATTTTCCTCTGAAGATATTGCTACGATTAATGTTGAAATTATATACTTTTCAGGAAGAATTGAAAGGGATGAATGGGTTGCACAGGCAAAGGAGCTTGCAAGTGCTAAAAATAAAAAAACAGCTCTTTTAAAACGTATCAGTGACAGGAAGGATAAAATTTTTTACAACAGGATAGGTACCGCTAAAAAAGAAGAAGAAGATGATTTAACTATTATCAACGGAATTGGAGGATGGATTAAGGAGAAACTCAATGCACTCGATATCTTTACATTCCGGCAGATAAGTAATTTTACGGATGAGGATGTTCAGTTAGTCACCGAGGCAATTGAGTATTTCCCCGGAAGAATTGAAAGAGACGAATGGATACATCAGGCCCGGGAACTTGTTCAAATCTCAGGCAAAAAAGCTGAACTTCTTAAACACATAAGAGAAAGAAAAGACAGAATTTATTACGACAGGCTGGGAATTGCCCACAAACACCAGGCGAATAATCTGACTCTTATTAAAGGAATCGGGTCATGGATCGAAGAAAGGCTCAATATGCTGGATATTTACACGTTTGAACAAATAAGTAAACTTACCCCCGGGACGTGGAAATTATCACTGAGATTTTAAAAATACCCATGGGACGTATCGATCGCGATGACTGGATTTCACAGGCACGGGAACTTGCAAAAAAAGTTAAGTAAGCGGGGTGGCCACTGAATTTGCTGCCTCAGGATTAATTGTTACTCCTTTTGGTATTAATTTACTTCATTTTAATGTTATAACCGGTAATTATGAACATTTCCGGAATTTTATTGTTATCTTTAGGCACTATCATTGTTCTGTTTTAGGGGAAAAGGGGAAAACAGAAATATTTATTCGAATGATATCCATTAATTGAAAAAAAAATTATGTACGAAAAGAAACAAAATATTTTTAAATCGCCAGATCTGGCAAAGTTGCAGGAAGTTTTAATTGATCACCGGACAAAAATATATATAGCCCTCGGCGCTGATCCTGAGGAAGCCAGAAAGCGCTATTTTGAACGGTTTGGTGTTAAGAAAGCTTAAAAGGTCTGAATCCGGTTTACTAAATCCGGATTAAAATAACTTTTTACTCATCTGCTCCAAAAGTGTATTTTTGTATCCTTAAAGCAATTTAAGGAGTACAGGGATGGATATTTTATTTACAGATGCCCTTCGTAAACTAAAAAGACCCATCCTCCTGCAGGAGAAATATTAGCGCGTATCCCGCGTTCTGAGAAGTCCCGACTCTTACAACTGGTCTGACAGAGCAGGTGAGTCTGGTAAATTCCTGATAACAATATTTAATGAATGGGTGCGTAATGGTGTAGCTAAAATACATCCGGATATTCGACCCCACTCCTGCAAACCATGCAGGGGAGAATCCGGATTATGTGTTTTATAAATTATTACTTCTTCTTTGGCAGTGTAAAGATGAATCTGCTTCCTTTTCCTTCCTGGCTCTCTGCCCATATTTTTCCACCATGTTTACTTACAAAATCATTGCATATTAATAATCCCAATCCGGTTCCCTCCTCCCCTTTTGTACCGGTCGTTGAGAAACTTTCTTCAATCATGAACAACTTTTTAATGGCATCTTTTTTAATCCCGATCCCGTTATCAGAAACGGATACCATCAGTTCCTTCTCATCCTGGCTTACTGAAATATTAATTATTCCACCAGTATTTGTAAATTTTATAGCATTTGAGATCAGGTTTCTCAGAACAGCGCTTATCATTGCCTTATCGGCAATCAGAGTCAGTTGGTGGGGCATTTCACTCTTAATTGTAATAGATTTTTGACTGGCGGAGTCATTTAAAAGTTCTATTACTTCACTAATAAGCTCATCGAATTCAACAATTTTGGGATTAAACACAATCCGGCCGGTTTGAGACCGCGACCATTCAAGCAGATTTGTAAGTAAATCCATTGCCCGCCACGAGGAATTCTGGATGATCTCTGCATATTCCTCCACCTCTTTGAAATCTTTTTTGCGAACCTGTTCTGCCAGGAGGTTGCTGAAGCCAATAATACTGTTGAATGGGCTTTTAAGGTCGTGGGCTATGATCGAGAAAAACTTATCCTTGGTGGCAATAAGTTTGCGAAGATGAATCTCATTTTCTTTTAAAATAGCTTCTGTCCTCTTACGCTCTTGTATATCGCGGACATTGCATTGTATAACTCTTGCATGATCAACCATATAAACATTGCAGACAGCTTCAACATTTATCAACTTTCCGCTTTTGGATTTCAAAGGTAAATCATCATAGCGTAAATAACCTGTGACCTGCAATTCCAGAAGCGCGTTTTTAGAATCCTTAATATCCTTAAAAAAACCGATCTCCCAAAGTTCCTTTCCCAGAAATTCTTCATAAGAATATCCTAAAAGTTTAATCAGGAACGGGTTTACATCAACTATTTGTCCGTTTCGGGCATCAAGGATCAGAATTCCATCCTTTGCAGATTCAAAAAGCCGGCGGTAACGCATTTCGGAATTTCTAAGCTTTTCTTCTGCAATCTCACGTTCCGTAATATCAATTGCAGTCAGAAAACATTCCTGCTCCTCTTTTGAAACAATCCCTTCTACAAGAATAAATCTGGAATCACCAGTATTTGGTATCACCCTCACTTCGCAGGTCTGTTTGGTATATGTTTCAAACGCTTTCATAAGAAAGTCATTAAATACTTCCAACGTCTCCGGAGTTATAAATCCTCTGAATTTTCTGTTAAGAAAAACAGACCTCTCATTACCAAGTATCCTAGCGCCACTCAGGTTCAGGCTTATAATCATGGAGTCCCGGTCGAGAGTAAAGTAACCTGTTGGTGCAAAATCGTAAAGTGCCACAAGCTTTTCAGAAGCTTCGCTTGCCTTCAATTCGGCTGCCCGAAGTTGCTCATTCTGCATTTCCAGTTCTATCTGGTGCACTTCCAGCTCGTGTATAAGTTTCAGTGCTTCGGCCTCATTAGGCGAGGTTGCCTTTTCCGGACGCTTTTTAATTAATCGTTCTTCAGCTTTATGCCGAAGCGAGATGACTTCATCCATACTATTCTTCTCTTTAATCATGCCTTTGTTTTATTTACTCCTATGGTGATGGCCCCCCAATTTTTTCCATCATCATCAAAGAGGGTATGAGCTGACCATTCCATTAAAATTTTGTTCCCGTTTCCCGTCTTCATTGTGTTTACATATTTATCAGGCAAGCTTCCGTTCTGCAACTTTTTAATATCAGCATTTATCTTTTTCCGTGATGATTCCGGTACAAAAAGGTCAAAATAGTTTTTACCAATAACATCCTCTTGTTTACGTTCAAAAAGTTTTTCAGCTTCCCGGTTAAACTCAAGGATCACTCCGTCCGGCGACAAGCCGATTATAATTCCCGGAACTTCCATAATTAACGAACGCAGCGTTATCTGTGACCGCTTCAGGCTCAGCTCCAGGTATTTTTGTTTGGTAATATCTATAAATGTTATCACCAGACCATCTATTTTATCTTCAGAGGTTCGGTAAGGCATAATACGCGTTTTAAACCAGCGGTTGTCGGTTGTAGCAATTTCTTTCTCGACAATAGCAAGGGTCTGTAATACTGAAACGGCATCATCATACAGATCTGAATATTTGAGGATTGAAACCTGATCGGTAAAAAGTCTTCCAAGATCACTGTTTTTCAGCTTAAATATTTTTGTGGACTGATTAGAATACTGGCGGATATTTAACTCCCTGTCGAGAAACAATATAGCTATTTCGATACTGTTGAGCAGGTTATTCATATCATTGTTCAGTCTTAAGGAATAATCTATTTTACTCTGAAGTTCAACGTTTAAAGAATGAAGTTCTTCGTTCATACTCTGCATCTCCTCTTTTGAACTTGTTAGTTCTTCATTGGAAGATTGAAGTTCTTCATTTGTGCTTTGTAGTTCCTCATTGGTAGATTTCTGCTCCTCCTGCGTGGTCTGCATCTCTTCACGCGTATTCTGAAGTTCCTCTTTTATGCGCTGAAATTCAGTCTCTAAAATGTCAAAGTCAGGATTATTCCGGGCTCTTCCCTTTCCTGACTTTGAGGATTTTACTTCTAATTCGGGTACATCATTAAACAGAAATATAATCCTGCCTTTTAAGGCCGCCGGCTTTTCTATCTGTTGAATAGTAATATCCGCATGTTGAAGAGGTTCTTCACCTGTTCCCACTTTAATATTGCGGAGGATTATCTTTTCGTAACTCCGTGTTGCCTTCCGGATAGCGATTGGTAATTCATTGCGCAATCCTTCACACGCCATGGCAAACAGATTCATATTAGCCTTGCCTGCCACCGGTGAGAGATATTTTCCCACATTGCCGGTTATATAAAGTATGTCGCCATTATTTGTTACCAATACACTGGCAGGTGAAAATTGCTGCAAAAGCAACCCCTCGACAAGAACTTGTAAATTATCAGATACACTTAAACTTACACTTGGAGGAGTATCAATTATTTTCTGTCTGTTTACAGAAAAGGAGCTTGGAAAATCAACCTGGTCTCCTTTGCTGGTCGATTCGGAACGCCGGTATATTCTCTGTTTTGAATCGAAGGTTATTAATAGATCCTTATTTGCACCATTGTTTTCGGAGTTGCCCAACAGCAAAAATCCGTTTATATTAAGGCATTTATGGAACAGCGACAGTAGCTTCTTCTGTAATTCAGGTTCCATGTATATCAGCACGTTACGGCACGAAAGTAGATCGAGTTTTGTAAAAGGGGGATCCCTGATTACGTTGTGAGGAGCAAACACAATCATTTCCCTTATCGATGGATTAATCCGGAACTTATCATCTGATCTGGTGAAAAACTGTTTTAGACGGGTCGGAGAAACATCCGGACTAATATTTAACGGGTAGATTCCTTTCCTGGCTTTTTCAATAGCGCTTATGTCAATATCAGTAGCGAATATCTGAAGGGACAGGTTCATATTTGATTTTGTTCTCTCAATAAACTCCCTAAATATAATTGCCAATGAATAGGCTTCTTCCCCTGTAGAGCAACCTGGAATCCATGCACGCAGTATATAGCCGTATGGCAAATTCTCACAGAGTTTCGGAAATGCATTTTCACTCAACTTCTGCCATACATCCGGATCTCTGAAAAAGCTGGTGACTCCAATCAATAACTCATTGAAAAGAATATTAACCTCTGCCGCATTTTCCTGCAGGAAGCGAACATATGTAGCTATCTTATCAATATGGTGTATATTAATGCGCCGTTCGATACGCCGGTACATCGTATTTTTTTTATAGAGAGAAAAGTCATGCCCGGTTTGAGAACGCAGTAAAAGAATAATTTTTTCAAGAGCGCTGGTGTCTCTGACTGGCACAATAGCGGGTTCTAAATACCTTGGATGCCTGGTAATCATTAACAGTTTTTCTGGAAGTTCAGCTGCAGATGCAACAATGTCAGGCTGTACCGCATCAATGGCCGAATTAGGCATACTGTCGAACTTAGCTGAGAGAGGATCCTGAACCAGAGCCAAACCGCCTTTCTCTTTTATGGCCCTTAGTCCGGCGCTGCCATCGGAACCCATTCCTGAAAGGACAATTCCCACACTGAGTTCACCACAATCTTCGGCAAGGGCCCGAAAGAAAAAATCAATAGGCAGTCGAAGTCCCCTTTGTTCGAAAGGATCAAAAAGATAAAGTGTGCCATGGAGGATTGACATACTCTTGTTTGGAGGGATCACATACACACAGTTTTGCTGTATTGTTAATCTGTCGGTAACAGTTATTACCTTCATTTCCGTAATCCGCTGAATGAGCTCTCCTAATAAACCTTTGTGGGTCGGATCCAGATGCTGGATTACTATAAAAGACAATCCGCTTATGGGGTCCATATTGGAAAAAAATTGTTCCAATGCTTCCAGCCCGCCGGCAGAGGCCCCAATACCTACTATAGCAAAATTTCTATCCTTAGGATTAACATTTCTACCGGTCAAAACATTCTTTCTCTCCGGAGTATTAATTTTTGTCTCTCTTTGTTTTTTCATTTTAACTTCATTTGAACCTGATCTATCTAACCACAATTTACAAAATATTTTTTACAATTATTTCCTCCTTATTGTTACCATGTTCCTTCATTCTTTTAATTGCATTCAACATTGCGGTAAAGTTAAACTATGGGTTACTATCTGAACTCCTGAACTACTGTTCTATATATTGTTTTTAACCATATTTAGCAAGTGCCGTTTATCAAAGGGTTTTGAAATAAATCCGGCACATCCCGATTTCAAGGCCATTTTTTCATCATCGGCGTAAGCAGTCTGGGCTATGATCCTCATGCCGGGTGATTGCTCCAGTATTTGTCGTGTTGCTTCATAACCATCCATCACAGGCATTTTAATGTCCATCAGAACCATATCTATCTGCTCACCCGATCTGCATATATCTACAGCTTCAATCCCGTTGGCTGCCCGTAGTATTTTAATATTCAGGTCCGCTAACAATTTTTTCATGAGGTAATAATTATTGTTATCATCTTCGGCTATCAGCAGGGTTTTTGAATCATATATTGCTTCTTTTCGAACTCTTTTAATATGAAATTCTGTGGTGCCAGGTTTGCTGACTTCCTCGTAAGGAATTGTAAAATAAAACACAGAACCCTTATCCGGTTCAGATCTCAGCCAGATTTTCCCGCCAAATAATTCAACATATGCTTTGGTAATAGCTAATCCGAGACCGGTTCCTTCATAAAGTTTCTTCATAGAGTTTTCAACCTGGTAAAAACGGTCAAAAACTCTTGCCTGTTGCTCTTCAGGTATTCCTATACCTGTATCTGATACATAAAATCTAATGTTATTCTTTTTCAGTTTATAACCAAATTCTATCATCCCCTCTGCCGTAAACTTTATAGCGTTACTAATAAGGTTTGAAAGAATCTTAATCAGTTTTGAGTCATCAGTCTGCACCATCGCATTACCTTCCGGTAATGAAGTTTCATAACTTAATTCTATCATTTTCGCTGCAGCCAGAGGTTTGAACTTATCATACATTCTTTTCATAATAGAATTGAGGTCGGTGTCGGTCTTTTTTATTTTTGTTATTCCGGCTTCAATATTCGAAATTTCAATAATATCACCCACAATTGCCAACAGAAGATCACTGCTTTGCATAATAATATCAACATATGAATCGGTTACTTCCGGAGTTTGTCCTGGTTCGCGTAAAAGAGCTGAAAATCCTACAATAGCATTCAATGGAGTTCTGATCTCATGAGAGATATTATGCAGAAATGCTGTTTTCAGCCTGTCGCTCTCTTCTGCTTTTTCCTTTGCATGGACTAATTCTATTTCTACCTGCTTACGTTCGGTGATATCCTGGAATATCTCAAGCATTGCTTTTTTACCCTGAAACATCATACCTGTATGGCTTATATCAAAGATCCTCCCGCCCAAAATCCCGTGGGCCTCATAAGTTTCCGTTACCCCTATTTTAATTCCTTTGGATAAAGGACATTCACTACATTGTTTTTTATCATCCCTGTAGAGATCCCAGCATTTTTTTCCGGGTACACCGGGCCCGAAAGTTTTTTGGAGATTCTCGCTCTGGAAAAGCACACTACCTTCTTCATCTACGATACCCATCCCAAAAGGTATTGTCCGCAGAAGGAATTTATTGAATTCATAGCTTTCTCTCAGAGCGTCTTCACTTATTTTGCGATCGGTTATGTCAATATATGATGAAGAGAAATGGTGTACGGAACCATCATCATTTCTCTGGCATACCACTGAAAGAGTTACGTAAACAATCTGACCATCTTTGTGGATAAACCGTTTGTCAACCTCATAATTGTCAATTTTGCCATCCAGAGCCTGCTGAAACAAAGCCAGATTCGAAGGTAAATCATCAGGATGTGAAAGTTCTGTCCAGGCACGACCGATCAACTCTTCTTTTGTATAACCAAACATCCGGCAAAGTCTCTGATTGACCTCAATCCAGATTTTATCAGCAGCTGTAACGCCCATTCCAATGGAACCTGATTCAAAATAGCTCTGGAACTCCCTCTTGCTTCTTCGTAAATCTTCTTCCGTCTTTTTGCGGTAGGAGATATCTCTTACTATAGTCTGAATTGCTGGTTTACCAAAAAAGGTCACCGGGATACCAATTACCTCAACATCGAAAATTTCATTTTTCAGGTTAATTAACTTCTCCTCCAGATATTCAGTCGGCTCACATGTTTTATAAATACTGGTGATTCTCTTAAGAGCATTATCCCGATAATCAGGATGCACAAAATTGATTGCCGGAATATTTTTAATATCATCCAATGAATCAGCTCCGAGAAGTCTTAAGGCAGTGGTGTTTGCATAAAGCATTCCATCAATGGAGTGTACAATTACAGCATCCGGTGAAAGATCTACCATCAGCCTGTATTTCTTCTCATTCTCTTCAATCATTTTCTCAGCAGCTTCCTTCTGTCTTATCAGCTCGTTCTTCCGGACTGCTGATTTAATTGCTTCTCCCAATCTTGAAAGATTATTCTTTATAAGATAATCGTCAGCACCTGATTTCATACAGCAAACTGCAACTTCCTCATTTATTGAACCGGTGACAAGTATAAAAGGTATTTCAGGCGCGACTTTGTTTCTTATAGCCAGAGCCAACATTCCATCAAAGTCAGGTAGTGTAAACCCGGAAATAATAATGTCTGGTTTAAACAACTTTAAGGCGGCCAGATATTCCTTTTTTGAATCAACAAGTTTACCGTCAAACGGAATTTTATCCCTCTCTATCTGATTAAAAATAATTTTAGCATCAGACGAATTATCTTCAATAAATAGAATTTTAAGTTTTTCTTTCATCCGTATATAATTTATTTTTAAAATTCGGATAGCCTGCCCCGCCTAAGGTGGGGAACCACACTTGATTGACTTCGTCGGGCTCCCCCGCTGAACCGGGGTCGGTTGAAAATGAATTATTTTCATTGATGTATATGATTTGGATCAATCATGTGGGTTTCATCTTGATATGCGCATAATTAATTAATATTATGTATTTCAGTCTCCTTTGTAAAGATATTGACAATGTTGCCCGGAACATTTACATAATATTTTATCAGTTTTATATTATTCACACATTTTGAACACAAAAAGTTCACATGGTCATGCTAAGCTTGAATTTAATGAATTTTAGAGTGCCAGCCCCTTGTTCAGTCTTATCTGGTTAAATGAATCCAAATTTAAAACAATTCGTATCCTGTCTTTGAATGATCCGGTTATAGATCCAATGTTCGGGGAAACCAATAGCGGAACATATATCTCAAAAACATTCCATATACCTGCCTTCAACCCTGCCTCATAAAATAATGGTGAATTATTACCTCTCCCGGAACCGTGATCATTCAATAAAATATTTATAAAAGGTTTGACCGGGATCCTGGCGGTCTGGCCTGGTAAGGTGCTTGTAAATGTCAGAGAAATGAGCCAGCGGCTATATCCCAGGCTGTCGTTAACAGGAGATACAAGACCTCCTTCCGATAAGGTCATTTGTCTTGTCCAAAAAGTTTCCACAGATTTGCTGAAACGATCAGGGTATGTGCCCTGATAAAGATATTGCTCCCGACCACTTCTCCCTCCTGCAGCAAGAGCATAAAAAGGAACCAGGGCATTATTTTTAATGACCAAACCGGAAAACAACCTTATATCCAATCCATTGTTCAATCCATAATAATTAAATTTATATGTGAACTCCACAGATGCCTTTTTAAAAGCTTTCCCCGATTCAAATGAGGTACTTAACGTGAAGGGATTAACTAAGTCTGTCTTTTGCATCAAATATCCGAACTGCAGATAAGTTCTCATTTTTGCCTTCTCGAGGAGTTCAATCTGTAAAAGATCTGACGCATAATTGTAATAGCCGTAGATCATTTTAGTCAGAGGATTATTCAATCTTGTATTTCTTAAATACAGCTCCGAGCCAAACTTTGCCAAAAGATAGTTTTGGGTGCCCAGAGCGCCAAACTGTGTACCTTCAAGACTGATTTTAGCCATTCTTATTAAATTGTTCCAGGGCATAATATTGACTGAAATTCTTCCATATCCTGTCATCCCTGAATTTTTTACGGAATAGAATGGCACAACAAAATATTCAAAGTGTTTGGGTAGAAAAAGTCCGTTATGCAATGCCAATCCAGCCATAAAACCGTCTTCTTTGTTCCAGTTAACCAGAGGAATAAACATTATAGACCGTTTGTCCGGATCTTCAATGGTAAAGAAGAACTGCGTCAGAACCGGATCAGCTTTAGGGAAGATCCCATACATGCGGATATTATTATTGAGCCTGTATAATTCGGGCGTAATATGCAATGGATCTATTTTGATTTCAGAATAATTGCCTGGTGGAATATCTACCCATTTCTTTCTCTCAAACCCGTCTATCCATTTTACAAAATCTATTGAATCTCCATTCATACCACAAATTACAAGAGGCGATGCCATCTCACCAACATTTTTTACAAGCAGCTGTTGGTTCCGTAAGTGACTCACTTTATAGTCAACACGCCTGGTTGTACCTAAAAAGTCATTGAAAAACCATGTTACATCTTTATCCGTATGCGACTCAAATATCCTGCGTATATCATCGGGGTAAGGGTGTTTGAACTTCCATTTCAGATAATAGTCATGCATTGTTGAATCAAAAAGGGAATCTCCAAGCCAATTTCTCACATAATTAAAACCCATACCTGCTTTGTAATAAAGCATTAGGCTGTAATTCAATGGATTATAATCTGTTGCTGCAAGATTTACAGGTTGTTCCAGATTGCTGCGTGCCTGAAAAAGCCATTCAAGTTCATCTCCCCGCTTTGCCGGCATTTTATCAATATGGAAGAACTTTGCGAGTTTCTCCTTCTTAAAATAGAGCTCCCAAAGCTTTTTCCCCGGATATTTTTCGTACATATACCGTTGTTCGTAGGCACTGGTAATGCCCTCATCCATAAATGGGTACCTTCGTTCATCAGATCCAAGAGCGCTGTAAAACCAGCTATGACATACCTCATGTACAATTACTTTGTCAAGTGAATAAGCATCATCTGCAAGTCCAATAACTGTAATACCCGGGTATTCCATTCCTTCACCGGCAGTCAGGGCACTCTGAACTGCTGTAAATGTATCATAGGGATAGTCGCCAATCAGATTTGACAAATACAATATTGCTTTATTCACATATTTTAAAGCATTTTTCCAGAGTTCAGCCTGCTCATTGGTGAACAAAGTAAAAGTAGTTACCTCCCTTCCGGATTCAGGGAGCTTCACTTTGCCCTTCATGACATGGAAGCGTTTATCTGCAAACCATGCAAAATCGTGAATCATATTTTCGGTATATCGAAGCGTTTTCAGGTCTTTTGACGAGGGTGGAAAACCAGAATATGAATAGTCTGTTCCAAATTTCCAGGAAGTATCGGAAGCCAGTCTCCCGAGCCATTCCGCTTCCTGTTCATTTTGAAGATTTCCCGTTGCTCCCACAATGTAATTGGCAGGCAAAGTAATACTTACATCAAAATTTCCGAATTCGGAGTAAAACTCGCCCTGGTCAAGGTACTGCATCGGATGCCAGCCCGTCCTGTCATATACAGCCGGCTTGGGATACCACTGTGATATCTGGTAAGATTCACCTATATAGCCTAATCGTGAAGTTACTCCCATTGGGATCTTTACATGAAAAGGCGTGGTTATTATTATTGTGTCACCAGGATTGACCGGTTTATTAAGCACAATCCTGCAAATATCCGATGAGTCAGGTAATAAATACCAATGAACAGGAGCTCCCTCAACCTCAAAATCCAATGAATCAATATATCCTTTCAATTCCGGATCATTGAACAACCGTTGTTTTCCTTTCTGACTTAATAGTTGCCTGGCTAATCCGGTGGTATTTCCGGAATAGGCATTTGGCCAAAGGTGAAAAAATAAAAACCTGAGGGTGTCAGGAGATTTGTTGACATATTCAACTGTTTCAAACGCATTTAATTCGTGTAGCTTATCGTTCAGAGAAACATGAATATTGTAATTCACCTCCTGCTGAAAATACTCCTGTGATGAAGCGGAAGTGACTGCCCAGAATAAGCTTATACAAATCAAAAACAATTGCCTTATCGGAAAAGGGCGGAAATAATTGAAGGAGTTTAAATAGTTAAATGAGTTGAAAGTGTTATGGCTTTCCACAAACTGACGGATTACTGGCTTTGCGTACCTCTGAGAAGTCTGAATTGAGCAGGACTTAATCCGGTGACCTTTTTAAACTGATTTGAAAGGTGTGCCACACTACTGTACAACATTTTATATGCAATCTCACTAAGACATAATCCATCGTAAATAAGCAATTCCTTAACCCGCTCAATTCTTTGTCCTATTATATATTTTTCAATTGTTTTACCTTCCTCCTCTGAAAATATTTTACTGAGGTAATTGTAATCATAGTTTACTTTTTTACTTATATAATCAGAAAAATTCGGTCGGGTAAGATCGTCTGAATGGTAAACCAATTGATTTATAGCCATTTTAATTTTCCCTATAAGAATATTTCTGTTGTTTACCATTAACTCCAGGCCTGACTTTTTAAGGGCAGCGTCGATCAATTGCATTTTTAAAATTGAAATATTATCCTTTAATTCCACTTCACCTATTTCAACAGAGTTATAGAGAAGCCCAAGCTTATTAAGTTCTTCCTTAACAATTGTTTTGCATCGGTCGCTTTCCATATTTCGGATACGAAGCATCATAAATAAAAAGTATTATTCAGTTCCATCAACACTAAAATATAATAATTCAAAAAAAGCTTAACTAAAATTCAATTATAATATTTAGTAACTCTTTCTTTGTTTTTCCAAGTTTAGCTCCCAATTTTTCTATCATTTCAATTTCCTTACCAACCTTATAAACAAGATCCCTATCAATGATGCAGGTAAATTTTTTCCTGATCTTATCCTTCTTGTTTTTCCAATCCTCCATCATAATATCCTCCTTTATAACTTACTTCCATGAAAAACCAAAATCAGCTATGATAAAATCAGTATAAACACCTTATACAGTTTCATACCGCTAACTTAATGCATAAATCGTCAAGTCAGATTAAGATTTAATTAAGTGTATATTAAGATAAGATTAAAAATACATTACATTGGCAGTTAATGTATTAATTAGCCAATATTGACATCCTTAATTAAAAACTATGGGGTTAGGTTGAATGAGTTTCAGACCCGGACCTGTGCCTTTAAATAGTTATTAAATTCACACATTCCCGCTCTCGAATTGATACTGTGGTAAAGTAAATTTTTCCCGGAAAGAACATTACAAAACAAAACCATTCAAAGAAGAATACCTGGAAATGCTTGTAAAGAATAAAATTGAATTCAAAGAGGAATACTTGTTTGAATTTTTTAGCGATATTTATAAGTCGGATTAAATATTACGGTGCTCTGCACCTATGGTTATGGGTTTTAAATGCACTTCTACAAATATTATGCGGCTCTGCCGCTTAATATTTGTCAGAATATGCGGTGCATCATTACAGATTAATAGCTGGATTGAATGGCCCGGAATGTGCGGCTTATCACTATTTGCCATGAATAGCTGCAAAGAACATGCTGAGTTTTATTTTTCACCTCTTTTTTTCCGGTCAGCAGCAACATTTACTTTTTCTTGCTTCTTTGCACTTCGTCTAAGAACTCTTTCTTCATTTTTCTGTTGTGGCTGTTTCCGTATTGCTTCATTTTGTTTTGATTGCTGCTGCCGGATATTACGGTCCTGACGCTGAGAATTAGTTTGTTGCCGTGGTTGGGTCTGTTGCTCCACTCCTCTCCTCTTATTGTCCGATGGAGTTACACTTTTCTGATAACCTGCATTCCCGTCACCGGCAGGTCTGATATCCCTGGGGTTAGTTATCCTGGCAGGAACTGGTTTCTGTCGTCCGTTATCAATACGTTCGACCCGGGGTCTGTAAATTTGTAACCGGGAATTATTCATTTTCTCTCCCGGCCTGTCATTATCACGGATTGCAACGCTATTGATCCTTCTTCCGGTAACTCTTTGTACCTCATCCGCCCGTGGTCCTGATATATATGTTTCATTACGGTTCTTATCAAAATAAGTATTATTTATTACAGTTGAGTTTTTAAAAATCAGTTCATTATCTCTCCTGTTTACCTGGCGACGCTGAATATCGGACCTGCCGAAATCTCTTTCACTGATGAAACTCCAGCGGTCTATATCCCTGTATCCCCCGGTACTGCCTATGTTTATATTTATTCCCGGACTCATAGGCGCCCAGCCGTAATAACCGTTAGCTCTTCTCCATGTTACCCAGGCAGGCCCCCATTCATTACCCGGTACCCAGAACCAGCCATAGTAATTATCAAAATCCCACCTTCCATAATGGAACGCAGCCCAACCCCAGGGGTAATCTGACAGCCATGTCCAGCCATATTCCGTCATTACCCAATGTCCTGCTGTTGAATATGGGAAAAAATCACGGCCGGCATTCGGTATCCAAATGTAACCATAATCCTGATAATCGGTCCATTGACCATAAGGACTAAGCTGATCATAAAAAACCTGATAACTTACAGGTCCGGGCTGAATGTATCCGGAACTCTGTTGATTACTGTCATATCCCTGATACCTGGTAAATGGCCTCTGTATTGAACAGGAATAATTTAGTACAACAAATATTACCATCAGTATCTTCCATATTATCTTCATACCCTAAACAATTAGATTTTCCTTAATAATATTAAACTGTCTGTTCTCTGCCGGGAATACTCATCAAAAAAGAAGCTCCTGTCTTCTAAATTTTAGAAGCCAGAGTTAAAAGAAGAGCTGATTCCTCAATTGTGTCAATGCGGTACTTTGTTTTTATGCGAAGTGTCAGTAATTCACCCTGATTAAGGATAATAGTTTCTTGACTGATATGTAATTTTATTTTCCCTTCCAATATCTGAAAAGTGATTGAATCGTTTTCCTGAAAAGAGATGATTTCTGCTCCCTCATGCAAAATTGCAAGCACAACTTTCTTAATCGGGCTTTTTAACAGGATCAAAGAATTAATTTCTCCTTTTTCCCAGGAGCGATCCTGTTTTAAATTTTCAATCAGCACTGGTAAATCAAACGGAATAAAAGAAGATTTAACCGATGAAATGGACTCATAAGAGGACGAAACTGAACTATAAGTCTCTTTTTCTAAATACATTTTAATATTATTTTTAAATGCAGGTTGCCGGCAGCTTCAACTGCCGGTGCACTTGCATCATGTATTTTTGCCGGAATAAAAAAGGTAACTAATATTCCCGGTTTTCTGACGAAATAGAGCTGATCAGGCTAAAAGGATTACAAGGATAATGATAAGGAGAAGTGTGCCTCCTCCGATATAAACATATCCTCCGCTCCGGCGTACATTTTCTTTAATTCCTTTTAATTCTTTTTTCAGTTCACGCTTTTCTTTAACCGTCATGTTTGTTTTATCCATATCACGTATTTCTTCAACACGTTTTGTCAGACGACTCATATCTTCTTCTGATAATTTGTTTTCTGTTTTGACAGGAACAGCGGGACTTTCTGGGGCCGATTTCGAATCCGTACTGGCTGCCCATGAGGTTGATGCACTTAAAGAAAAGATTATTAAAAACGCAAAAAACATAACTTTTTTCATTTTTTAAGGTTTTAAATTTTTATAAATAATTAAAGGATAAAGGTAGTTTGAAAGCCATTTTAACATGTTACACAATTACTTTATTAAGTTATACAATTCACACATTCGGATTATTTGAGATCATTCAAAGGATTTAAAGCACATTCAGGTGGAGATTAAACGCAATAAATAAGACCAACCTGACATAGGTGACAAATTCTGAAGTAAATCAATAAGACCTGTCATCAAGGTTTAAAGATCAATTATATATATGACTATCGGGATTCATACATATAAATATTTTGATGCTTGAAAATCAATTATTTGCCCCAACCCTAACCTTGCTCTGCCGTAGCGGCTACGCGAAGGCGAGGAGGGAGTAATTGATTTTGGCTGCGCCGGGCTCGCCCTGCTGGACTCGGTTCTTCGCACCCTTTAGGGTAAGGGGCTAACGAAGAACCGGAGCGAAGCGGAGCTCGACGAAGTCAAAATCAAAGAGGTCTTATGCATGATTGCCGATTGTCATAATTATATATATTACTTGAAATGAATATCTATAGTCATGCTAAAGTTTCAAAATTAACTGATAGATCTCATGTTTGGTTTTACCAACTTTGTTTTGGACCCTTGTAATCATCTCTTCCAATTTGCCTTGTTCAAAGTACAGGTCCTGATCGGTGAGTGAGGAAAATTTTTCCTTAAGCTTTCTAGCCTTATCATTCCAACTGATCGTTACTTTTGTTCTGACATTCTGCGTTGACATTTCCTGAAGATTTAATTGTGATTAATTGAATTTTGAACAAAGTTGAGAATGTTTGCGGAAACAACTGTTGTATAACTTTGAATAAATGTTATATTATTCCCACATTCTCAGTCTGTTGATTACCCGGCTAGTCGTAAATATTTCACAATTAAGTCATCCCGGACTCCTTCAGATCAAACAGGCTTAAAATCTGCCATTCTTTTATTTGCCTCAATGCACCACATTAATTCCCTGATGAAAGTTGCAGCTTTTTTATCGGAAGCCGGCTTGTCTGTTGGATTTCCATCCTCATCAAATGCTTCACTGATTCTGGGAACCGGAAACATTGCGGGAACAGTCCATGCTCTGATTTTCCATAAAGTAAACTGTAGCGAGGTTATCACCTGAGTACCACCAAAATTCCCGTTCGAAACAGTTGAAATTGCTACCGGTTTACGATACCATTCATCATAGAGCAAGTCTATTATATTTTTTATACTTGCAGGGTAACCGCCATTATATTCAGGTGTAACTATTATGACACCGTCAGAAGCTTTAATTTTATTTGCAAAGTCAAGCATTTCTTCCGTTGGTGATTTTTGAAACCGTAACCGTTCACTAAACAAAGGGAAATTATACTGATGCAAATCAAGGATTTCAACAGTTGATAGTTTATTTTCTTCCAGATATTTTTTAAAATACAATGCAATCCGGTGGCTTTTCCTTCCGGATCGTACGCTTGAGGATACTATTGAAATATGTATCATACTCTTATTACTGTCTGTTCATGTAATAAAACTTCATTACTGAATAAATGTTCATACCTGTGAATATTTTCAGGGATTCCGGAAAGCTGATCGATATCCTTTTATGTATAAATTGATCTTTGTCCAGTAAAGAGGTTATTGGAGAAAGTATGATAATTGGATTATTAAATGACCTC
>CAVZVF010000018.1:0-30175 GCA_963778605.1 uncultured Bacteroidales bacterium | reverse complement strand
TATCCCGGCTATTAGTGAAAAGGATTTTTTCATAAAGCAGGTTAATTTTAGTTTTTATCTTTCTTCTTTAAATGGAAATCAAGGTTATTATAAAAACTTTGTGAACAAGGATAAGAAGATATTTTCACCCATTTAATATATATTTTTGACTTTATGAAATAAAAGTTCAATACGAATGCTTTAATAATTGTCCTTGTTCAAAAATATTTCAAAACTTATTTCCGGTTCCAACGGATTTTAAATTGTTACATAATATTTTTGAGAAAAAACTATGGACTTCAATAAAATTAACATCCGTTATAAAAAAGTCTCCTACCTGAAAAAACCTGATGATCTTACGCTGGAAGAATGGCAATATGCTTTACGGAAACAATTTGCCGAAACTCACTTTTTCAATATTAAGAAAAAAGGCACACATCCGGTTTTTTCAGATTTCGAAGTATATAACCCTGAAACCAAACTGACCTATAAAGTAGCACTGAGAAGCAAAGACAACAGCGCTAATTTTTGTGAGTGTGGCGACTTTAAAACCAATGGACTTGGCACATGCAAGCATATAGAAGCAGTATTCCGGTATATTGATACTGTTCTTAACAAAAGTCATCTGCTGAATAATGGTTACAATCCGCCATATACTTCTATTTATTTGGATTACAGAGGCGACCGCAAAGTTAAAATTCGGGTAGGTTCAGAAAATCCTGATGAATTTAAAGTCCTGGCCGGAAAGTATTTCGACAGTAAAAAAACACTTTTGGAAAATGCTTTCGATGTATTCAATGAAATAATGCTTCAGGGAAAAACCATTAACAATAATTTCCGATGCTATCCCGATGCACTTTCATTTGTTATTGAAACCCGCGAAGATCGCAAACGCAGTAAATTAGTGCATGAAAAATACCGTTTGCAACTCAATAACGGAGTTTTTGACAAGTTGGTTAATGCTAAACTATACGCCTATCAGAAAGAAGGTATATGTTTTGCTGCTGAAAAAGGTCGTTGCATAATTGCTGATGACATGGGGCTTGGCAAGACCCTTCAGGCTATTGCTGCCACTGAACTTTTACGGATGGAATCAGGCATTTTATCAGCGTTTATCATTTGTCCTACCTCATTAAAATATCAATGGAAATCAGAAATAGAAAAATTTACCGGTCAACAGGTATGGGTTATTGAAGGAGTATTTACAAAAAGGATAGAACAGTACAAAAATGATTATTTTTATAAAATCGTATCGTACAATACGGCAATTAATGATATTGAAGAGATTAGCGCTGTATTACCCGATATTGTCATTCTGGATGAAGCCCAGCGCATAAAAAATTTTAAAACAAAAATTTCCAGGCATATTAAAAAACTCAAATCTCCTTATTCCTTTGTGCTTACCGGCACACCCCTGGAAAATAAACTCGAAGAATTATATTCTATTCTTCAGTTTACTAACCCATACGCACTAGGCCCATTTTATCGTTTTATTCATGAACATCGTGTTACCGATGAAAAAGGAAAAATAATTGGATACCAGGACTTAAATAAAATTGGCAAAATTTTGTCAGACACCATGATCCGTCGCCGTAAAAAAGATGTGTTGCTGCAGTTGCCTGAACGGATGGACAAGGTGTTATTTGTTACCATGACAGGATTTCAAAGCGAAATTCATGAAGAATATAGGCAATGTGTTGCAAAACTGATCCTTAAATGGCACCGGCAGGGTTTTCTGAATGAAAAGGACCGTCAGAGCCTTATGATTTTCCTGAATATGATGCGTATGGTGTGCGACAGCACCTATATCCTTGACCAGACAACACGTCATGATACCAAAATAAATGAATTGTTAAACATCCTTGATAAAGTTTTTACCGAGGGAAGTGAAAAGGTGGTTATTTTTAGTCAATGGGAGCGTATGACCAGAATAGTTGGCCAGGAACTCGATGCCAGGAATGTGAAATTCCAATACTTGCATGGTGGAATACCCGGAGCCGACCGTGGAAAACTTTTCGATAATTTCAATAACGACCCCGAATGCAGAGTTTTTCTTTCAACCGATGCCGGTGGAGTGGGACTTAATCTTCAGGCTGCCTCGTTGCTTATCAATCTCGATATACCCTGGAACCCGGCTGTTCTTGAACAACGCATAGGTCGTATTTACAGGATTGGGCAAAAACGCAATGTCTCAATCATTAACATGGTGTCAACTGGTACTATTGAACATAAAATGCTAGGTGTATTAAGCTTTAAAAAGGGACTATCCGAAGGTATTCTCGATCAGGGAGATAATACCATATTTATGGGAGACAGCAAATTTAAAATACTTATGAACACGGTTGAAGAAATGATAGTCCCGGATTCTTCAACAATTGGCCAGCCTTTAAGTGAAGAAGTTGAAGAAACACAACCTGACCTGGTTCTCAATTACGACGGATATTCTGCAGAAGAGCCGGTACAACCGCAGGAAATTACTTCCATATCCTCTTTTATTGGAGATGATGACGAAATACCACAGGAAAAAGCAACTGAAAAAACTTCTGTCGATGCCGGTACTCCGGCCGATCTTATTCAAACCGGCTTATCATTTCTTGATAAACTGACCCAAACGCTTTCAAGTCCCGAAGCTACGCGGCAACTTGTTTCCTCTATAGTGCAAAAAGATGAAAAGGATGGTAAAACTTACCTTAAGATACCGGTAGAAAATGAAAAGGTGATAGAAAACGCTCTGTCATTGTTTGCAGGATTTTTAAACCAGAAAAAAAGCTGAATGCCCGATGATTTATATGAATCCTTAAATTTTTATATTACTGGCAAATCCATGCCAAAAATCTGTAACCGTGATTAACTAAGGGTATGCTGAAGAAGGCGTTACGACAATCTCTAAATCAGGAACCTTTTGAAGGATGTGTCAATGGAGCTGATCTTTGTAACAGAGAATTGAAATAGTTTTTCCATATTGCCAGATACATTCAGCAAAAACGGTAATATAGTGCCAGATACATCTGCCATTTTAGTTGTCTAAGTATTTATTAGTTGTTTTGATAAATTCCCGGTCTTCCCGATTATGAACTCCGGGTATGTTTTTGTTCTTCAACCCTTACTACCCTGATTATGACCGGACAGCCAGTGAAAAACTTAACAATAATAAAAACTATAAGAGATTTCGGTATTGAAATTAATAGAATTAAATCATATATTTACATTACTAAAACTAAAAAAGCCTGATTGAAATCATTTCCCACTGATTATGAATTGGTTGAAAGGCTGCTAAAAGAGGATGTGGAGGCTTTCGATCTGATTTACGAAAAGTATTCGGGAAAACTATATTCATTTGGTTTGAAGTACCTGCGGTCGACAGATGAAGCTGAAGAGCTCGTACAGTCAGTATTTCTGAAAATATGGGAGAACCGCAAACATATTGATAAGGAATTATCATTCAAGTCATATCTTTTTACTATTGCTTATAACGATATCTGTAAGCTCTTCCGTAAAAGAAGTTACCTGCAAAAATTCATTGGTGACACACTTTATGAGAATCGTCAGTCTTCCACTGAAACTGAAGACAAAATCGATTTTCAATCAGTTCTTAACCGGGTGGATCAAATTGTTGAAAAACTCCCTGAAAGACAAAAAATCATTTTCATGAAAAGCCGTAAGGAGGGCAAAACAACCAAAGAGATTGCATCAGAGCTTGGTCTTTCACCCGGCACAATAGATAATTATATTTCGGAAAATCTGAAATTCATAAGAAAACGGCTCTGCAAGGAAGATTTGGCTTTACTTCTGTTTGTTTCGTTGTTTTTCTTTTAATTGCTCACCTTATCCAGTCCCCTCTCCTCCCGCTTTCAAGGGACAGGCGCTCCCGGGAGAGCGGGGGAGACAAAAAATTCCTGCAACGATTCAGATAATTCTGATTAATCATTATCTTTGAAATAAATGTCAGGCAATGAAGGCTATAGAAATAAATTCCAAAACAGATGAATACGGGAATCTTAAAATTGAATATCCTTTGAATAAAAAGGATAGTAAAGTTCGGGTCTTAATCTTAATGGATGATGATTACTTAAATTCGGATGATGAAAAATTCTGGTTGCAGTCAATTTCAAAAGATCCTGCATTTGATTTTTTAAATGATCCGGATGAAAATATTTATTCATTAAAGAACGGAGAATCATTTGATGATTAAAAACGCGATTGTATTGGTTCCATTTCCATTTTATGATTTTTCAGCTTCAAAAGTCAGACCAGCTCTTTGTTTGACATCTAAAATTGGTAAATATGAACATATTATTATTGCTCTTATTTCAAGTAAGATACCAGATGATTTGATTGATAGTGACTTCGTAATTAAAATAAATACTGACGATTGGATTGGTACCGGATTGACTGCTGATTCTGTGATTCGTTTACATAAAATAGTTACAATACCAAAATCTTTAATAAAAAGAAAACTTGGGGAAATTAATAGGAGAATTGAAACTGACCTCTCTGTTAAAATAAAGCAATTATTTGATATTTAAGAAAATACTCCATTCGACAATAGCACCACTGGCGCGGATTTTAAATCCGTACCTTTTGCCCGTTTGAAATCCGTGCCATCCTTAAAAAATCGCCGCTGGCGCGGATTTGCAATCCGTGCCTATTGATTTAGATGGCACCGATTACAAATCGGCGCCAGCAGAGGATTTAATCCGTTAGCGCTAATTTGTAATCTGTGCCTCTTGCCCGGTTGAAATCCGTGCCATCCTTAAAAAATCACAATAAAGTAAAAATTATCTCATTTCGCCGCTGGCGCGGATTTGCAATCCGTGCCTATTGAGTTTAGATGGCACCGATTACAAATCGGCGCCAGCAGAGGATTTAATCCGTTAGCGCTAATTTGTAATCTGTGCCTGAAATCCGTGCCATCCTTAAAAAATCACAATAAAGTAAAAATTATCTCATTTCGCCGCTGGCGCGGATTTGCAATCCGTGCCTATTGAGTTTAGATGGCACCGATTACAAATCGGCGCCAGCAGAGGATTTAATCCGTTAGCGCTAATTTGTAATCTGTGCCTCCAGCCCGGTTGAAATAAGTGCCATCCTTAAAAAATCACAATAAAGTAAAAATTATCTCATTTCCATTATGAGAATCACCCTCATTGCGGGTATATTATATAACATAGGTTAGGGTTTAGTTTAGGAGAGTGTACTGACAGGTACTTGCAGGTCCCAAAAATAGTTCTATTTCTGCATTACCTGTCAGTTTTTTTGTAGATATGAGCATAAAGTAAAAAAAATGCATTTCTAATATGAGATTTACCTTGTCTGAGGGTATAATATAAATTAACATGAGAATCACCTTGTAGATCAATAACTAAAAATGACAATGTTTAAACAAGAAGATAAAGAAAAAATCGAACGCTATATTAACGGAGAGTCCTGGGAAAGTGAAAAAATCTATGTGGAATCGCTATTTAATGATGGTGAAAATAACCTGTACCTTCGTCACTCTCTTGAAAAAGACTGGGAAAATATGATCAGGGATACCTCACCATCCGAAGTTGATCTTAACCACCTGCTTGACCATATTCACCATATAATCAGAAAAGATGAAGCGTTGAAAAAGCAAAAACCTGCTCAAAGATTTATTCGTGTTTACAGGAAGGTGGCTGCTATATTGCTTTTACCATTACTGGTCGCAGGTGGACTGGTTTACAGCATACTTGGCAATCATACTGATTCAATTGCAGACCAGCGGGTCAGTTCCACAATCTATGCCCCTATGGGTGCAAGGGTCTCCTTCAATCTGCCGGACGGAACAACAGGTATGCTAAACAGCGGTTCACACCTCAGCTATGCTCTTCCGTTTATTGCCAACCGGCATATTGAACTGGAAGGTGAAGCCTGGTTTGAAGTGAAACGCGATCAAGATCACCCCTTTGAGATCAAGACTGGTAATTCAACGGTGAAGGTATTGGGAACCAGTTTTAACCTGAGTGCTTACACTATAGAAAATTATGTTGAAGTAGTACTAAAGGAAGGGGTAGTTGAATTCCGGGATGATAAGGGGAATGAAGAAGTAAGTATTCTTCCATCGGAGAGACTGGTATTTCAAAACGGTAATATCAGTAAAACAGTAACGGACCCTGCAAAGTACAGTGCATGGACCGGAGGAATGCTTGTTTTCAGGAGTGACCCCATGTCAGAAGTAGCACGGCGTATCGAAAGGTGGTATAATGTTAAAGTCACCCTTGCCGACAGCGAACTTGAAAGATACTCTTTCCGTGCAACATTCCAGGACGATTCGCTTGAAGATGTACTTAAGTTTTTAGCTATGACCTCTCCTATCCGTTATAAGATCAGCCCGCGCGAACTCCTGCCAGACGGAACCTTCAAAAAAGCAGAGGTTACAATTTATAAAAAGAAAAAATAATTCTAAACTAAAAACTATAACCTATGAAAACAACTCACGGACCCTAAGTACTTTAGGTAAAAAAAGGAAACCGCACCAACGATTTCCCAAAAAAACATCATTCGATATTTTTTACATTAAAACATTACAAATCTATGAAAAAAAACAAACCTTTCGGGGAATTGTTTTATCGTTCTCTGAAAAAAACACTACTAATCATGCGAATAGCTCTTATTCTTATGATTCTCGGAATTCTGCAAGCACGCGCCAGCGACGCCTATTCGCAGAAAACAAGGCTTTCTATCAATTTTACAGAAACCCCTCTTGTTAATGTACTCGACAAAATTGAAGATGAAAGCGAATTTTACTTCCTGTACAATGAGAAACTTCTCGATACGGGACGAAAGGTAAACATCTCTGAAAATGATCAGTTAATCAGTAAAATACTGGATGATCTTTTTAAAGGTACCGATGTGAAGTATTCTATCATTGACCGCAAGATAATTCTTGCTCCTGAATATCTAATATCTGAACCACAAACACAGCAGTTGAAAATAACTGGCTCTATCACTGATGAAAATGGAAACTTCTTACCTGGTGTAAATGTTCAGGTTGAGGGGACAATAATAGGAGCTATTTCTGACGTAAATGGTAAATATGCAATAAACCTTCCGGATAACAACTCTGTCCTTATTTTTACATTTATAGGGTATATTTCTCAGAGAATAACACCCGGGGGAAGAACCACTTTAGATATAAGTATGGCACCTGATATCATGAATCTTGATGAAGTAGTTGTTATAGGTTATGGAACCGCTAGGAAAGGAACTATTACGGGTTCTGTTGCCATAGTCTCGGGTGAACAATTGGCAATAGCCAAGACAAGTAACTTTACTAACTCATTGGTTGGAAGGTTACCCGGTCTTGTGGCTATTACGCGCTCAGGTCTTCCGGGAGAGGATAATGCCACGTTAAGGATTCGTGGTAATAATACCCTGAACAACAATAACCCTCTTATTGTGGTCGATGGGATAGCTAACCGCGATATGTCGCGTCTGGATGCGGCTGATGTAGAAAGTGTCATCATTCTGAAAGATGCCTCTGCAGCTATTTATGGGGCACAGGCAGCAAATGGGGTAATCCTTATTACTACCAAACGTGGATCAACGGGAAAGTTAAAAATCAATGCCACATTTAACCAGGGATTTAGTGCCCCTACTGTTCTTCCCAAGATGGCTGATTCAATCTTTATGCAACAATGATGAATGAAATGGATTCTTATGCAGGACAGACAGGGAGATTTACTGCAGATGATCTTCAAAAATTTAAAGATGGCTCGGACCCATGGGGACATCCAAACACTGATTGGTTTAAAGAAGTATTTAAACCCTTCTCTTTGGAAAATAATGCTAATATTAACTTTAGCGGAGGAACTGAAAGTGTTAAGTATTTCGTTTCAATCGGATCAAGGTATCAGGATGCAACCTTCCGCAAAAGCGCCACAAGTTATTCGCAGGTTGATTTCCGTAGTAATATAGATGCAAAAGTATCTGATAATATTCATTTTAGTATAGATATAGCCGGACGCCAAGAAAACAGGAACTTACCTGCCGTTTCTAGCCAACCTATTTTCAGAATTGTTCCACGAGGCAAACCGAGTGATGTTGCATGGTGGTGGAACGGACTTCCAGGCCCTGATGTCGAATCAGATGACAATCCTGTTGTTATGGTTTCGGATTTGCCTGGTTACGATAAGGATATTAGTTATATAATGGAAAGTAATCTGAAACTGAATATCAATATTCCTTGGATAAAAGGTTTATCCGTTACTGGGAATGCTTCAATTGATAAAAATTTCGGAACTGAGAAGATATGGCAAATTCCTTTTTACCCTCTATACCTGGGACAAGGTAACATACGATACAGATGGGCTACCTAAACTTAGCGGATCGAAAAGAGGAATAAGTGACCCAAGATTGGATGAGAATATGACTAGTGGACAACGGGTAACTCTTAATGCTTTGATCAATTATGAACTCAGAATAGCAGAAAAACATGCTATTAAAATATTGGCCGGATCAGAATCCAGTGTAGGTTCGTCGATGGGCTTTTCAGCACTGCGCAAATATTTTGTTTCCAGTTCAATTGACGAGTTGTTTGCCGGCAGTTCCCTGGAAAAAGATAATTATGGATCATCTAGTAAGAATGCTAGATTGAATTATTTTGGTCGTGTAAACTATGATTACCTTTCTAAATATCTGGTGGAATTTGTATGGAGATATGATGGTTCATATATTTTCCCGGCAAATAAGCGATGGGGCTTCTTCCCAGGATTTTCAGTCGGATGGGTAATGAGCGAAGAAAATTTCTTCAAAAACAACCTCGCTTTTCTTAACAATTTTAAAATCCGAGGATCATGGGGACAAACGGGTAATGATCGTATTAGTGCCTTCCAATACCTTTCAACTTACAGCTTTGGCCCTAGTGCTATTCTTAATAGAATTAATGGTAATAATTTTGTTACCGGAGAGACTATAGAGAATAAAGTCATTTTAGAGAATAGTATTCCAAATATTAATGTTACCTGGGAAGTAGCAAATCAAACTGATATTGGGTTTGATGCCCAACTTCTCGGTGGTAAACTGAAATTAGAAGGAGATTATTTCCACAACTTCCGATCCAAAATATTAACCCAAAGAAATGCTTCTATCCCTCAAACAACAGGGTTAAAACTCCCTCCGGAAAATATTGGGGAAGTTGTTAACCAAGGTTTTGAATTTGTCGTTGGGTATGGAAACAAAAGTGGAAAATTTGGTTATAATGTCTCCGTTAATTTAGGATACGCAAAAAACAAGATTACATTCTGGGATGAAACACCTGGGATACCTGAATATCAGCAAACAACCGGACATCCTATGAATTCACAACTTTACTATCAGGCAATTGGCATTTTCAGAGATCAGGCTGCAGTAGATGCTTACCCTCACTGGGTTGGTGCACGACCAGGAGATATAATATTCAAGGATGTTAATGAAGATGGTAAAATTGATGGATTGGACATGGTTAGGGACTATAGAAGTGACATACCTAATTTAACAGCTGGTTTGAATATTGATCTGACATACAGGAGTTTTTATGCAACAGTTTTCTTTCAGGGGGCTTGGGGAAAAATAAGATATCATAGCGTTGAAGAGGGTGAAGCCGGCAATTTTTATATGGAAGATGCCACAGGCAGATGGACTGAAGATAATCCCGACGCAACCAAGCCAAGAACATCAAATTATAATGCTGAATACTGGAAACAACAGAATAACACATACTTCCTCAGAAAAGCTGATTATGTAAGACTTAAAAATGTTGAAATCGGATGGAACATGCCTCAATCAATAAATACTAAATTGCATATAGATGGGTTACGGATTTATGTCGGAGGGACGAACCTTCTCACGTGGTGTCCAGGACTGCCAAGTTTTGACCCTGAGTCAATCTATCAGGACTATCCACTTAACAAAGTAATTAATATTGGTGCATCCATAACTTTTTAAAAACTATTAAAGATGAAAAGTATTAAGCTATATTATAAAATATTACTGTTTGTAATTCTTGTTATGACGTCTTGTAATAAAGATATGCTTGAATTACAACCACTAGATGCATATTCTGATGCAGCTGTTTGGAAAGACCCGACATTGACAGAACTTTTTGTCAATGAAATTTATATGCGGGTGCATTATCCATGGAGTAAATACGCGATAGGCAACTTTGTAGATGAGACTCATAGGAGAGATGGTAGTGGAATCCTGAATTTTAATAATTGTAAAATAACACCTGATTTGATTTCATCAGATTGGGCAAGTTCATCAGGGAATTATTATTTTACATGGCAACAGTTGTATCTAAGTGTCCGGGCCTGTAACAAGTTTTTTGCAAATATTGATAAATTACCGGATGATAATACTCTAATAGATGGTAAAACTAAGAAAGACAGGATGACAGGAGAAGTAACTTTTTTACGGGCTTATTTTTATTATTGCCTGACAAGCTTGTATGGTGGAGTCCCCCTTGTTGATAAGGCGTATGAGTTAGATGACGATTTCATTGTGCCACGAAATACCTATGAAGAGTGCATAAAATTTATAGTAGATGATTGCGATAATGCTGCAAGCTTATTGCCGCTAGTTTATAGTGGAAGCAATAAAGGTCGAATAACAAAAGGCGCGGCCTTAGCACTTAAGTCAAGAGTTCTTATTTATGCTGCTAGTGATTTATATAATACAACTGTTTTCTCATCATACACAAATCCTGAGCTTATAGGGTACATCGATAAATCAACCAATGCAAGGACTTCACGCTATCAGGCAGCAAAGGATGCTGCAAAAGCAGTGATAGACTTGGGTTTGTACAGCCTTTATAAAGGAAATCCAAGTCCAACTGACTCTGTAGCACAAAATATTGATGAATACTTTAAGTCAAATGGAACGGAAGAAGATATCTGGCTTAGATATATTATACCCACATCATATACTGAAGTAAGAGAAGGAACTTGGATGGGTCTTAGTCTTTCTAACGGTTATTATTGTCAGGGCAATAATGCTCCCTCGGATAATCTCGTAAGAGACTATGAAATGAAAGACGGAACAAAATTTGATTGGTCTAATCCATCTCTCGCATATGAACCTTATCAAAACCGTGAGCCACGTTTCTATTCAACTATTTTATACGAAGGGGCAAAATGGAGAACGCGCGGATCGGGATTAATTTCTCTTGATCCTAAAGGGGTTATGCAAGTTGGTACATGGCAAAAGTGGAATTCTGCTACCAATTCAATGTATGAGGTTTATGGATTGGATAGCAGGAAAGGGCCTAACTCTCCTTTTGAAGGAGGTTATACAGGTTACTATATTCGTAAGTTCTGTGACGTAAATGTTGATGGACAATTTGCAATTCCCAGTATACCTATTCGTTATATGAGGTATGCCGAGGTACTTTTAAATTATGCTGAGGCATGTATAGGCTTGGGACAGGATGCTGAGGCTCGTATCTATATAAATATGATAAGGAAAAGAGCAGGAATGCCCGATGTAACTGAAACCAGCGTAGCATTGCGTGATCGTTTCCCGTCATGAAAAACGCATCGAAATGTCAATTGAAGACCAGCGATTTTTTGACGTTCGAAGATGGGTGATAGGTCCAGAGGCATATGTGGCAGTTTACAAAGTGGAAGTATTATACCCTCTGCTTGCAGATAATACGACGGCGACTGAACCAACTATTACTCCCAAAGTGCAAAATAATTACGCATGGATAAATAAAGCTTATTTTTGGCCGATTTCGAGAAGTGAGATGAACAAGAATACAAAGTTGATTCAAAATCCGGATTATAATTAGCAACCATAGATTCATGGGGAAAGTCATTTTCAATCATTTAAGATGAAAATGTCAAGGAGAAAACTAAACCGTTTGATCTTTAAATAGAAAACCATTGCATAAAGAAAATCAATAGAAGGTCTTTACCCGTGTTATACAACTTGGCTGGTCACAATTATATCGAGTCCCTAACAGAAGGTCAACTGCAAGTATTCCGGGATATTCCTTTACGGTTATTTAAGAAAATTTTGGTATAGGACAGTAGCGTTCCTAATAAATGGAGAAATGAGAGAGATAAATACAGGAATAAATTATCGGGATAAATAACTCTGAAATAATGGAGTCGGATAATTCAAGAGCGATGGAAAAATATCTAGGTTTCATTTGCAAGTTGGTAGAATTTACTTTGCCTGTATCAAATCATGGATATTTAAGAAATAGCATTCTCAAAAATCTCATCAAAGCAGGAATAGTGAGTGTAAAATTGTGGATTTTATCTTTATAACATTTAGTGGTGAACTATATTCTAAGATCAGACTAAATATTATAAAGTTATTTTTATACGGGTACATATTTATTTCAGGTTAGACAAACATTTTTGAAGGTTATTCCTACACCTGAGAAGAATATAATGGAGACGGATTTAAAGTCTCGCTATCAAAAGTAGCTCGGATTGATAGAAAATTTTATGAAACCAAACATTATAAATGTTCTAAAAATTTTAATTATGAAAAATTCAAGACGTGAATTCCTGAAGACCGCAGTTACAACTTCTGCTGGCATTGCTGTAGGACTTAATACCTTTGATTCCTCAAAAATGGGCCCTGTTCACGGGGCCAATGATAAGATTCGGATTGGTTTTATCGGAATTGGGAACAGAGGGTCACAACTTTTAGCACTTTTTATGAATGAACCTGATTGCGAGATTGCCGCATTATGTGATGTTTATGAACCTTACCTCCTACGCGATCGTAGTAAAGTAGATCCAAGGTATTTAAAAGACAGACAGGGGCAGGTGCCCAAAATGGGAGAAAAATTTACTAACCATCCAATTATTTATAATGACTATCGTAAACTTCTGGCAGATAAGAGTATTGATGCCGTCTGTATAGCCACACCCGATCACTGGCACGCCATTATTACTATTGATGCTATCAAAGCCGGGAAAGATGTTTATGTTGAAAAACCCTTAACTGCAACTATAAAAGAAGGAAGGGCTATGGTCGATGCCCAGAAAGTCAGTAAACAGGTTGTAGCAGTTGGCCTTAATCGCAGAGGATCAGTTTCTTGTCAGAAACTTGCCAAAGAACTTCCTGCAGGTAAAATTGGTAAAATAACTGTTGCACGGGGTATCCATATTAGTAATATGTTTCCTAATGGAATAGGAAAATTGAAACCGGAGACACCGCCCAGAGATTTTAATTGGGACATGTGGGTCGGGCCGCGTGCTTTTCAATCTTATCAATACAATATTGCACCATATATGTTTCGGTGGTGGAGCAACTACTCAAGCCAAATGGGGAATTGGGGTGTTCACACGATGGATGCTATCCGTTGGTTGATGGGTGAAGTTGCTCCTATTGCCATCTCTACCCTTGGTGGAAAATATGCAGTTGATGATGACCGGACTATACCTGATACGATGCAGACAACCTTTGAATTTGCCTCTGGAGCAATTGCTTCGTTTAATATTTATGAAGCAAGCAGCGGTGAAAATGAAGTATTCCCTTATGGAGATATAGAGTTTCGTGGAACTAAGGGTACTCTATATTCTAAAGAAGAAGGTGGATATCGTATTATACCCACAAAACCAGGCCAGTTCCAAAATTGGGATAAACCGATGGATGCAGAGGAATTCGAGCCAACAATCCCGGTTTTGGCTAATGGCAGAAAAGCTGATAATACTTTCAATCTTGTACATAATTTTGTAGATTGTTTAAAAACCAGACAAACACCTTTTTGTACACTGGAAGACGGTCACCGTTCAACTTCTTTTGCACACCTTGCTAACATTTCACTGGCAGTTAAACAGAGATTGGAGTGGGATGCTGTGAATGAAAAATTTATAAACAGCTGAAAAAGCTAACCAGTTGTTGAGCTACGAATACAGGAAACCTTATAGTCTCTAGACTTTTAATTATTAATATGAAAAATTTAAGACGTGAATTTATTAAAATGACTTCAACGACATTAGCTGGTGTCATTTTAAAACCTTATATTTTGGAAGGTACAATTAGCTCCATTGCCAAACCTGATCCGATCTGTGTTTTTACAAAATGTCTTCAATTTCTTGATTATGACAGCTTGGGAGAAACTCTTGCGTTGGTTGGATTCGATGGAGCTGATCTGTCTGTAAGGAAGGGGGGGCACGTACTACCAGAGAATATAAAAGTTGACCTTCCCAAAGCAGTTACAGCTCTGAAGAAATTTGGTGTAAGTGTTCCCATGATGGTTACTGATATTACTGACCCTGATGACCCGAAAACGGAGCAAATATTAGGAGCCGCATCAGATCTTGGCATTAAGAATTACAGAATGGGTTATCTGAATTATGATAAAGGAAAATCTATTCCAGATAACCTTGACATTCATAAGAAAACTATTGAAAAACTTGAAAAGGTCAATCAAAAGTTCCATATACATGGTGGTTACCAGAATCATCCGGGTGTTATGGTAGGTGCTCCGGTTTGGGATTTATATTGGCTTCTGAAAAATACAAATCCTCAAAATATCGGCGTCCAATATGACATCGGCCAGGCAGTTATGGAGGGGAACTCTTCATGGCCGTTGGGGATGAAACTTCTTTCTCCCTGGATAAAGACAACAGCAATAAAGGATTTTGACTTTCAGAAAAAAGATGGCAAATGGGTAAGAAATTATGTCCAACTAGGTAAAGGAATGGTCGATTTTGACACATATCTGAAAGAATATAAAGAGCTTGCAATTTCAGGTCCGATAACCATGCACTTTGAGTATGATCTGGGAGGAGCACAATCAGGCAGGATAAATCCAAGTATGAGTTTGGATGAAATTTCTGTATATCTGAAAAATGATTTAAAATGGCTAAAGAATAAATTAACCAAAGAAAGTATTCAATAAATCTAATATTATGGTATCACGACGAAATTTTGTCAAAACTTCTGCAATCGCTGGTTTAGCAACCTTATCGGGAGGATTGTCACCAATATTGCCGGCCTGTAGTAATCATTCAAAAAAAATCACAATCAAATCATCTGCTTCACGATACGAGAGAGAGCCTCTTATACGACCGTTCGGTTTTAAAGGTATTTATCAGAAGGAATTCTGGGTAGCGGCGGCATTGATTGAAAGCAATTCGGGCGCAAAACACGTTGGATTGCAGACCCAATGCCTTGCCTGGAGTGATCTGGATGTATTTCTGGCTCATTCTGAAGTTGATGGGAATATGTTGCTTATTAAATCACTCGATTATGCTTTGCAGAAGATCAAAGGACAATCATTCATAAATCCCCTGGAATTACAGGAAGCAATATTGGATGATGTGTATCAGTATGGGCAGTCTATAACCAACAATAAAAAGCTCAGAATGACATTCACCCTTAGTTCCATGGTTGCACTCGATAATGCTATGTGGATGTTGTATGCCCAGGAAAACGGGTTTAAGACTTTCGATGAGATGATCCCTGCGCAATATCGTGCGGCTCTTGGAAATCATCATCAGTATGTAGCACATGTCCCTCTTATGGCTTATGCTATCCCTCTGGAAGAGATTACCCAGGCTGTTGATCAGGGATACTTTTTTATGAAGATCAAGATAGGCCGGCCTGGTACCCAGGAGGAAATGCTTGAAGGGGATAAGGCACGTATCGAAGCTATTCATAAGTTGATTGGTCAAAGGGAAACACCTCATACAATAAATGGCAGAATTCCTTATTATTTCGATGCCAACGGGCGATATGAAAAAAAGGAGACACTTGAAAAGCTTCTTGACCATGCAAAAAAGATCGGTATGTTCGATCAGATTGCAATCATTGAAGAGCCCTTTCCCGAAGATGCCGACATAAACGTAGGTGATCTGGGAGTAAGGATAGCAGCAGATGAAAGCGCCCACACAGCAGAAGATGTAGTGAAGAGGATAAGTATGGGTTACAGGGCAATTGCTTTAAAGGCCGCAGCCAAAACATTAAGTATGACTATGAAAATGGCCAAGGTTGCGCATGAAAACAACATACCATGCTTCCTGGCCGACCTCACCTGTACTCCAATACTTGTTGATTGGAATAAAAATGTTGCTGCCCGGTTAGCTCCATTCCCTGGTTTGAAAGATATGGGATTACTTGAGTCGAATGGCCATCAGAATTATGTTAACTGGAAGGAATTGTTAAGTTACTGCCCATACCCTGATGGATCATGGATAGAATCACGGGATGGCTTATATAATCTTGATAAGGATTTTTATGAAAAGAGCGGTGGTGTTCTTAAATCTTCAGAACATTATCTCAATCTCTTTAATAAATAGAAAACTGCAAATAAATACCTAATTATATGTGACAATATATGAATCCCTGATAAACTTAATTCTGATCTGCAGTTAATAATAAAAAAATTCAATACCCTTTTTCAAGCTTTATTACCAGATAAGCTTCAAAACTCAACTTGCTAGTGTGATAATTATTAAGTTAATTAACTAATAAATTTATTATCTTTGTCCTATGGCACGAATAGGATAAAAAATTCAGTTAACCATGGAAGAGAAGCAAGAACTTCTTACCATGAGCCGATCGCATAAGCTTGAGAAAAGTTATGTTGACAGCTTCCGGATGTCACAGGCGATTTTGAAACGGCACTACGTCATGAAAGAAATATTGAACTGGCTTTAGAAAATAAACGTTGGTTTGATGAAAGAAGGTGGAAAACCCTTGAAGCAAATTTTGCTCAATACCTTTATGGTGTTGATATCACAGAAGTTAACGATAATGGTATTATAACAACCACATGGATGCAGGCTTATGCTGCACCTCAAAAAGTCTGGAACAAGAAATTATACTGGTTTCCTATTTCCAGGGATGAAATTAACAGAGCTCCAAAACTTGTACAAAATCCTTTCTACGAATAATTTAGAACCGGGAAATAATCTCCCGGTTCTTTACAAAAATTTTAACTTCCTGTAAAATAGAGTGTTAAATAAATGATTAATCAATAAAATATGAAAAAAATAATTTTTGAATGCCTGATAATCTTAGTGCTTCTCCTTACTATTCAAATCACTTACTCTCAAAATCCAATTGACCCCGGCGACCCACCAAACAATACGGATATCCCCGGTTTTTACAAATCAAGACTTTCGGATGTCAAAGCTGAGATAGCCGGCTTGAAAGCTGGTATGTCACAGACAGTAGCCAACTCTCCGGGAGGGTTGCCGGTTTATGCTGTTTATTATGGTGAAAAGGATAACTTTCAATCACAGGCAAACTATAACTCCGCTGTAGGTGCCGGCAATCCTGTCTATTATGCAAGAAAAGACTCCTGCACAAAACCTGTAGTATTTTTTGTAGGACCGGTCCATGGGACAGAGGGAGAAGGGATCGCAGGACTTGTTAACCTGATACACATTGCTGAAACAGGTAAAGACTATCGAGACAGGGAGTGGCCGGAATTAAAGAAATATATAGATCAATGCAGGGTCATCATTATTCCCTGTAGTAATCCGGATGGACGGAAAAGGTGCCCTTACGCTAGTTTTGTTAACCTTCCATGTGAAATGATGACAAAATACGGTCAGGGTACCCATAAAGATGGAACTTTATGGAGATGGCTTCCTTCCAAATCATTACACCCTATGAAAGGCGATGTAGGTATATTGGGTTCCTACTTTAATGATAATGGTATAAATATCATGCATGATGAGTTTTTCATCCCTATGGCAGAAGAGACAAAAGCAATTTTAAAAATAGCACATGACGAGGCTCCCGATATCTCTGTCTCATTGCATTCATGCTGTTGCGAAGTGCCATCTATTATTCAAACAAGTCATGTCCCCATTTTTATAAAAAAAAGGATAGCTGAATTAGCCAGCCAGTTAAACCAGCGTTATGGATCTTTAGGATTACCTCACTCGAAGGAGGGCTGGTCATTAAGAGTTGCAGCTGATGACCCTGTTCCTCCCCCTCAAAGTTCGTTCAATCTTGTTAGCGCCATGCATTTTATATCCGGGGTAATGTCTTTCACTTTTGAATGTTCACACGGCACATTAGAGGAGGGAAAAGAAGAGTCGCTTGTAAAATATAACAAAATATTGGATATACAACTACTTCTTTACCAGGAAATATTTAATTACATAATAAATAACAGGTTATATTGGGAATATACAAATCTGTAAAAGACAGCCTGATACTAAATTAATTTCAAGCTGTTTAGTGTTCATGACCTTCCTTTGATTATCACCTGTAACAACTTAAATAGTAAGCTTCATTCGGGGATAAGCATACGAAATCTGACAATGAAATGTCTTTTCCACATTCAGGACAAAAACTTGCACGATATTCAACAAACTCATCAGGGCTATCTGTAATTTTCGAGTCTATCCCACATGCCCGGGTTGTACTCCTGGCTTACGATTCCCTTTTTCCCTAGGACTAATCGTGCGTAGCTGTCTGTTCTCATCTTTAATAGGTGGAGTAGAGCTGTTTTTACTGTCTTTTTTGATTCTGTATAGCACCAATTCACGTTCAGGACTTCGATTCGGGCGATCAACAGTGGAATTTTAGCAAGTTCCTGTGCCTGCATCAAAATGATGTGCTTCAGATCTTTAATGATAATTTTATAGGAAGGTTCCATATTCTGTTCTGCGAAGCTAATCCTGAAATCCAAAATATCAAAGAACGTAATCGCTTATTTATCAAACATTAACATAATAATTGTTTATATGCGTTCATTTTCGCAAATCAACTCTGAATCAAAACAAATAAATGTTAACTTCAATCAAAAATTGTTAATACCAGCTTATTTTTGTAGATACTGATCAGTTACCATTATTTTTATAAGATAATAAGAACCCCGTCAATGAAAAGATATATTAGTCTTCTATCGGGCCTTTTTGTACTTGCAACCATTTCCGGCCAGAATGATCGCATGATTGATGACATTAAAGACCATAAAGCCGGAACCGCCGTTTGGTGGATCGGCAACGACAGCTGGGTCATAAAATCAGATGATCTTGTCGTTGCAACTGATCTGTTCCTGGAGGAACAAAACCGCATTGACCCCTGCCCTATCTCTCCTGAAGAAATTGCAGGTGTCCTTGATATTTCATTTATCACACATGGACATGGCGATCATTTTAATGAGTACACTTCAAGGATTTTACTTGAAAAATCTTCATGCCTGTTTGTGATCCCCGAAAGCTGCCTTGCCCAGGCGAAAAAGCTGAAGATTCCCGACGAACGCATAATTGTAGCAAAACCAAGGGTGCCTTTTGAGGTAAAGGGAATAAAAGTAAATCCCCTGCGGGCAATTCACGGGAACATGGATTTTGCAATTTACTACGATGCCAATATGCAGGATTGCGGGTATCTTCTGAATATTAACGGAAAGAATTTCCTTCAACCGGGTGATACATACCTCCTTGAAGACCACCTTTTCTTAAAAAAGGAAAGAAATAAAGTAAAGGACTTCCATCTCGATGTTCTTTTCTTCTCTCCCACCGAGCACAACATGTACATTGATCAATCGGTCATTCTAATCAATACACTTGATCCTGATTACATTTTTCCACAGCATTACGGAACCATTAAAGTTGCTGATAACAATTACTGGTGGACCAAAGGATATCCACACGAAGTCTATATGCGCCTGGCTCCTGCACTTCAGGCCAGATATCATTCACTCAAGCCTGGCGACAGCATGATAATTAAGTAGATGAAAAATAACTTAAGACAAAACAAATAATTGTATATGTATCAAGGTAAGACTGATCTTTTCGGCGTACCTTTAATATTATGCATTTAGAGTTGCAAGTGCAGCCCTTATCTGACATAGACAATAATAAGATATCCTGATTAAATAATTATTTCTCATAATGCCTGTAAAGACATGATAAATAAACTCAACTTATATAATTCCAATTTTTTGGTTCTTTCATAATTATTTTAATATCAATATTTTAAATACATGCAGTAATACCGCCATCAACAAAAATAAGTTGCCCGTTAATAAAACTGCTGGCCTTTGATGAAAGGTAAATTACTGTGCCAACAAGCTCTTCAGGATTTCCCCATCTGTTAGCCGGTGTTCTTTTACACACCCAGGTATCAAATTCAGGATTTTCGTAAAGTGGCTTTGTCATATCCGTTTTAAAATATCCCGGACCTATGCTATTTACCTGAATATTATATTTTGCCCATTCAGTAGCCATTGCACGTGTAAGCATCTTCAATCCACCTTTTGCTGCTGAATATGGTGCAATTGTCGGACGAGCAAGTTCACTTTGTAATGAACATATATTAATTATTTTACCGCTTTTGCGTTGTATCATGCCTTTTACTGCTTCTTTACTGACAATGAATGCACCTGTAAGATTGGCATTCAGCACATTATTCCAATCTTCAAGTTTGAATTCTTCGAGTGGGGCACGATACTGAATACCTGCATTGTTGACCAGAACATCGATAGGGCCAAGTTTTTTTTCAATTTCATTAATTTGGCATTCAACTTCGCTGGCGTTCGTAATATCAAAAGCAAATCCGGAAGCTATAAAACCTTTCTTGATGAAAGAATTAACAGCAGCATCAACTTTTTCCTGATTCCTGCCGTTTATAATTACTGAAGCTCCTTCTTTTGCTAAACCTTCAGCAATTACATATCCTAATCCCCTTGTCGAACCGGTAATCAGTATTCTTTTTCCTTCAATATTAAATAACATAATGACAAATTTAAGTTAACGATAAATCCTCAATTTAAAAATCAAAAGATAACTGCATTGAATAAATAAAGGCATAGCAGTATTTTCAGATTCGCAAAATAAAAAAAAAATCGCTTCCGGACAGGAATTCCCTTCCGGAAACAGGTTCAACAACATTATATTGGCAGTTAAACAATTCAACAATTCAATAATAATTAAATTATATGAGTACCGGCAACCAATAATATAAAAGTTAATACTAAAATAAAATTAATTTATAATGCTTGTAATCAATTACATACATTTTATTCCAAATAACCCCCTTTCCCGTTTCCCCCAAGGGGAAAAAGCTTTGCTTTCAGCTCCTTCCCCCCTGGGGGAAGGTCGGGATGGGGGTATAAATAATAGAAATTAATAGTTTTATTCATGATTGCTGATTGTCATATTAAATTATATTTAACTATAATAAAATTAGTAATTATAGTGAATAAATTTACCCTTATACGGAGTAAGAAACGATTTCACACAGGCTGATCCCAAAAGAGAGCCGAAGAGCCAAAACCAATGTTTGTAACAGGTAGTGGGTAAGTGAAGAAAGACCTATTCTGCAGGGAACCTTATGTAATCCCTCAATTTTTAGTAAAATATCAACAGTCTGCTGATGTATAAATTTATCTTCTTACATTTATCAAAACGTATTAAGATATGAGGTTTTTTCTTTACACTTTATTGACATTGACCTTTCTTATTTTTAAAGGTACGGTGTCAGGTCAACCGGATCATGATCCGAAAGCATATCTTCAAAAACTGTTGAAAGTGCTTCCTGAAGACAGGATATTTCCCGAAGGAGCCGCTGAACACGTTACCCCTGAGGATTTTACCTGGCACCAATGGCTGGAGAGGACAGGCTCTCTCCCCACCGATTTTGATAAGCTGCCTTCCCTGCCTTTCCTCCCCGATCCATTGATCATCGATGAAGGCGGCAAAAATATTCCCGTAGAGACCATATCCCAATGGAACCAAAAACGGGAACAGATGAAAGAACTGGCTCAGCACTGGATTACCGGCACAGTTCCCCCTCCGCCTGACAACATGCAGTTTGAAGTGCTGGAGGAGAATAAAAAAGGGCGGCTTACAGAACGCAACCTCCTGTTAAAGTTTGGTCCTGACCACAAAGCACAACTCCATGTCACTCTTTTGATTCCTCCCGGTGAAGGACCCTTCCCGGTATTTATTTGCCCGTGGAAAAAAGACAGGTATGATTGGGTGCAGGCAGCTGTTCGCAGAGGATATATAGGGTGCCGGTTTACTGCAACAGATCCGAAATACGGATATCCCGATGACAGTGAGGGATACGAAAAACTATACTGGCCGCAGTATGACTTCACTACTATAATGCGCTGGGCATGGGCTTCCTCGAGGGCAATAGATTATTTATATACGCTTGATTATGTGAACAGGGATCAGATTGCCCTTACCGGATTGTCACGCAATGGCAAGATGGCGCTCTGGGCCGCTGCCTATGATGAGAGGATAAAAGCTGTGGTTCCCATAAGCGGTGGCACAGGCGGCGAGGATCCGTTCCGGTACACTGCATTTAAATATAATGTAGAAACCATTGAAAGGATCAGCTATAATTTCCCTCACTGGGTAAATCCCAGGTTAAAGTTTTTCACCGGATGGGAAAGCAAAATCCCGGTTGACCAGAACTCATTGATGGCATTAATAGCTCCCCGCGGACTCATGCTTTCATCAGCTCTGACCGAAACAGACGGCAATCCGTGGGGAATTGAACAGGCATTTTTGTCAGCAAAAAAAGCGTATAAATTTCTTGGGGCAGAGGATAAAATTGCTCTTGATCTTCGCTGGGGGCTGCATGCACCTGCTTACAGGGATATGGAAAGATACCTCGACTTTTTCGATTATGTTTTTGGCCGCGGCGATATAAAACCAAAGAACGAACTCATCTATGATTATACCTTTTCCAAATGGCTAGGACTGAGCGTGAAAGATATTGATCCCTTGTCCTATCCTGAAAAAGTAACAAATGACCTGCTGATTGATACAAAAGGAATGATTATTAAGAATCAGGCAGCATGGGAACAAAAAATCCCTGATATTCGGAAGAGGATCAACTGGGGAATGGGCATTGAACCACCCTCAACTGGTCCCGGACCTCAGACCGATTATCTTCAGTCGTTTTAGGCTTGCCACGGGTTGGATCAGGCATAAGCAGCACACCATTGATGTTCGGTCATCTGTACTTTCCGGCTGAAAAGAAAAATGAAAAGCTTCCTGTAATCATTTATCTGCATGGTTATGCCTATTCGACAGGTATAATGAATACGGGTAATATAATAACCCAATTTATCAATGCGGGATATGCAGTTTACTGTATGATCAGATTGGGTTTGGCACAAGAAATACAGAAGAGAGTAAATTTTTCTATGAGCGCTTCCCCCACTGGTCAAAAATGGGTCGTATGGTAGCCGATGTCCGTTGGGCTGTTGATGCATTGTCGGAACTCGAATTTATAGATCCGCAGCGGATATATGTCGCCGGGTATTCCCTGGGAGGAGCAATGGGATTATACAGTGCAGCGCTGGATGAGAGGATTGCAGGAGTAATTTCTGTATGCGGTTTTACACTGATGCGTTCAAACAAACCTGGAAAAACCGCTGAAGGGATATATGAATACTCACATCTCCATGGTCTCTTGCCCCGGTTGGGATTCTTTGCGCAGAATGAGGAACGTATCCCATACGATTTTAATGAGATACTGTCTGCTGTCGCTCCGCGTCCGCTGCTGATCGTGGCCCCAACCTGGGACCAATATGCTTCTTTCCCTGATATAAATCACTGCCTGAGTGAAGTGAAGAAAGTCTATGATTTGTATAAACAAAAAGACAAAGTCGAATTATTCGCGCCTGAGGATTATAACCGTTTTTCAGAGGAAATGAAGTTAAAGGTTATTTCGTGGATGAAGTAGAATTTCAGATAAAACTCTCAATTTAAAAAAATGAATTATTAGTGGACAATAATGTAATATAAAATATGAGTTAACTTGTAAATCAACTATTTACATAAGATATGAAGACAGTAATTTATCTTTATCGCACCATTGGGTCAGTGTTAAATGCAGATTTCTATGGAGCTCCTTTCCCCGGGGCAAAAAATATGAGAAAAAATGGCGGTGTCAATGATCCTTACAACCAATGGTTTGTAATAAGACGAAACTTCAGGAATCCTGGCGATTACCGGTGGCCAATTCCTCAATCTGAACAGGATATCAATCCCAATTTAAGAAATTAGATTTAATGGGAAACAGACATCTTATTGTTTAAGCAGGATGTCTGTTTTTTATAAAGATCTGTTAAACCTGCATGATCGATAAAACATATATGAAAATAATTAACTCCTGATCATTTATGGTACTCTGTCCACCGACAAACAGGCATCGGACCTTAACCAAATAAATTATTTACTGATGAAACCCACATGATTGACCTCAATCACAACCGAGCTTGCGAGCTCAGCGAAGCTAAACTCGATAAAAATATAATTTTCAACCGAGCTTGCGAGCTAGACGAAGTCAATCATATGCGGTTCCATCATACAACTAAAATCAAAATTAAATTATGATGAAAAAAATTATTATATTAATTATTGTTGCTGCATTTTACATTATTTCATGTCAGTCACCATCTGATAAGAATACTTTTACAAGTAATTGGAATACTTCAGAATCAAGAACATGGATCGGCCCGGATTACTGGACTAATCCTTTACAGGACTGGCAGGCTGAAAAAGGCCGGCTGAGCTGCCTTGTTGCGGGTGCTAACCGTTCTATTCATCTGTTAACCCATTCTTTAGGATCTGAATCTGGCGACTTTGAAACCAGAATAACAATTGGCCTCCCAACACCTGTACTTGAAACGAATTCTGTCGGCTGGGCCGGATTTTTAATCGGAGCTAAGGGAGAGTTTAATGATTATCGGGATGATGCTTTATATGGGAAAGGTATTAAGGCAGGAATAAGTACAACCATGCCAGTTATTTATAGGAGAGATCCCAAAGGAAAGAGTACCGGATTCAGAAATTATGTTACCGCAGCTACATACTGATAAGGGGATTACTTTACACTTCAAGGCAATACCGTCGGTGTTGATGATTATAGCATAACACTGACAGCCTACAGAACGGGTACAAAAAAAATGCTCCGGGAAGTTACAGCTATTGTTCCTAAAGATGATATGACCGGCAACATAGCCTTGCAAAGCCATTTCGATAATGGGCAGGAGCTTTAAAAGATAAAGCAGGGTTCTGGTTCGAAAACTGGGAAGCTTCAGGCAGTAAACTTAAGAGCCACCCGGAATGTTCCTTCGGTCCGGTTCTTTTTACATTGTTTACTCTTAGCAAAGAGGTTCTTAAACTTACCGCGCAGATGCCTCCTATAGCCCCTTCAGATCCTCAGACGGTATCCCTGGAAATATTATCAAAGGATAAATTATGGGAGAAAATCGGCGAAGCACCCATTGACCCGATGGCCAGAAATGCGACATTCCGTATTGAAAACTGGGACAAAGATTTTGACATTTCCTACCGTGTTGCCTATAGCTGGAGTGCTGATGGGAAAAACCCGGAAACCTTTTATTACGGAGGAACCATAAAGAAAGATCCTGTAGGTAAAGAGGAGATCGTCGTGGCTGCATTTACGGGGAACAACGACCTTGGATTTCCAAATAATGAAATAACTGATCACGTAATGAAACACAAGCCTGACCTGCTTATTTACACCGGCGATCAAATTTACGAATCGGTTGGTGGTTTTGGTTATACCATCGAACCTTTGGAAAAAGCCACACTTGATTATCTTCGAAAATGGTACTTGTTTGGCTGGGAATACGGCTCAATGCTTAAAGAGATCCCTTCTGTCTGCCTTCCTGACGATCACGATGTTTACCACGGCAATGTATGGGGCTGTGGTGGCAAAGCTGCAAAGAGATCTGACGATGTAAAAAAGTGGCAGGATGATGGAGGCTATAAGTTGCCCGCCGAATGGGTGAACATGGTACAACGGACCCAAACAGCACATATGCCCGACCCTTACGATCCGACACCGGTTTTGCAAAACATATCTGTTTATTATACTGAACTGCATCTTGGCGGCATCAGCTTTGCAATTGTGGAGGACCGTAAATGGAAATCAGCCCCAAAAGCCCTTTTGCCAGAATCATTGAACGTAATTAATGGATGGGCTAACAGCAGCCGGCTGGTTGATCCGGGGATACTCGATGTGCCGGCAGAATTACTTGGCAAAAGACAATTAACTTTCTTAAATGATTGGGCTGGTGACTGGAGTGATAAAACAATTATCAAGTCAGTAATTTCTCAAACATTATTCTGCACAGTCGCTACCCTGCCTGATTCTGCCCAGAGCGATGTAGTAGTCGACAAGCTTCGTATCACAAAAAAGGGAGAATATCCGGCAAACGATATTCCTACACAGGATATGGACAGTGATGGCTGGCCCAAACAAGGTCGTGACAAAGCCTTGAGGGTTATGAGAAAAGCATTTGCAATGCATATTGCCGGCGATCAGCATCTTGCCAGTACAGAAAAATATGGTATTGATACATGGGGAGATGCTCCTATGCTATATGTGTCCCTTCAATATCTAATTATTTCCCCAGCAGGTGGTTCCCGGAAAACCCGGGAAAAAACCGCGCTCCTGGTGAGCCTGAATATACCGGTGATTTTTATGATGGCTTTGGCAACAAAATGACTGTTCTGGCTGTTGCCAACCCTGTTTTTACAGGTCTCACGGCCAGCCAGATTGTATGACAGAGTCAGCCGGTTACGGAATAATAAAATTCAATAAAAAAACAAGAGAGATAGAGATGGCGAACTGGCCCCGGCAAACTGATCCCTCCGCCGCTGAAGCAAAACCATATGAGGGCTGGCCAATACGCATTTCTCAGGAGGATAACTATTCACGAAAGCCTGTGGCATGGTTGCCAACGTCTGGAAATAACAGGCACTTCTCTTCCTCCCGTTGTAAAAATTACTGATGAAGCTACCGGGGAACTGGTATATGCCATCAGGGCTAAAGGATATAAATTCCGGCCAAAAGTATTTGCAAAGGGAGTCTATAAAATTGAGGCTGGAGAACCAAACACTCAACAATGGAAGGTGCTGACAAACATATCTTCGATTGATGAAAAAGTGTCTCGCACAATTCGCATCGATCTTTAGATTTGCACGAGTGTTCTATAGATAAACCTGTTAAATAACTATTAAATTAGTTTTTGTGCGTTACAGAGAACGTAATCACCTACTGTTTAAAAGTATTGGCATACACTATTATAGACAGATTATCTGGATGATGTATCTTGTTAAATTTTTCGTTTTATTCAGGAATAAAAAATTATTAATATAAAACATACGGCATCTTAAAAAGTAGTTTTTAGAGATGCCAAATATAAAAAACTTACATATTATGGAACAAATTTATAATTCCAGGACTAATGGTAAGGAATCAATTCGTTCGTTTATTACAAAAAGTCAATTATGCAATACAGCATTATGCAGGCGATTTAATGTATCAGAGTCCAGGTTCATCAGATGTACAAACACAGATGCCATACATGATAAAAGTATCTGGATGACTTTAGATGAAGTACGTGAGATCGTACAGAAAAAACATACCACTCCTGAAAGACCTCAATTTAATATTTTTAAACAGATCAATTAATTTTATACTTATACTTATGAATCGAAAACTAATATTATCAGCTTGCTGCCTGACGGGGGTAACTGTAGCCGGATTTTCCGGGAAACAACCCCAAAAGCCAAATATTGTTATCATCTATGCCGACGATTTGGGATATGGTGATGTAAGCAGCTATGGCGCAACAAAGATTAGCACACCAAATATTGACAGATTTGCACGACAGGGATTGCTTTTTACAAATGCTCATTGCACATCATCAACAAGCACTCCTTCACGTTATTCGTTACTTACAGGAGAATATGCCTGGAGGAAAAAAGGAACCGGAGTTGCTCCTGGCGATGCCGCGGCAATAATTCAACCGGGCAGGACAACTATCGCCTCAGTTATGAAAAATGCAGGTTACACTACAGGTGTTGTTGGTAAATGGCACCTGGGTCTGGGTCCGCAAGGAGGTCCAGACTGGAATGGAGATATAAAATCAGGCCCCATGGATCTGGGATTTGATTACAATTTCATTATACCAGCTACCGGCGACAGGGTACCCTGTGTTTTTATTGAGAACAGGAGGGTTGTGGGCCTCGATCCAAACGATCCTATAAAAGTAAGCTTCAAAGATCCCATTCTTGTTGAACCCACTGGAAAAGACCATCCCGAATTGCTTAAAATGCTTCCGAGTAACGGGCATGATAATACAATTGTAAATGGTATAAGCCGTATCGGTTATATGAGCGGTGGAAAATCAGCCCTGTGGGTTGATGAAAACATAGCTGATGTAATTACCGGAAAAGCTGTTAAGTTCATTGAGCAGAACAAAGACAAACCATTCTTCCTGTATTTCGCTACTCACGATATTCATGTTCCAAGAGTTCCAAATCAGCGGTTTGTCGGTAAAAGCGGTATGGGACCAAGGGGGGATGCAATCCTAGAATTCGACTGGTCTGTCGGGGAAATTTTGAAAACGATTGATAATCTTAAATTATCTGATAAAACAATTATCATTGTCACTAGTGATAACGGCCCCGTGGTGGACGATGGTTATAAAGACCAGGCTGTGGAACTGCTTGGTGACCATAAACCTGCAGGGCCACTCAGAGGCGGAAAATACAGTTTGTTTGATGGTGGAACAAGAGTTGTTTTTATTGTCAGGTGGCCGGGGATAATCAAGCCAGGGATCTCAAATGCACTTTTCAGCCAGATTGACCTTATGGCATCATTTGCCTCATTGACAGGACAATCTCTTTCAAAGAATGATGGCCCTGATAGTTTTAATTACCTTAATACATTGCTGGGCAAATCCAAAACCGGCCGCGAATGGCTTGTTGAACATTCCGGAAGATTGACAATTCTGAAAGGAGACTGGAAGTATATTGAACCGGGTCCTGGAGTAAAATTGCAGGTTGCCACTAACACTGAAACAGGAAATAATCCGCTGCCACAACTCTATAATATTTCAAATGATATAGGTGAGAAAAATAATATTGCACCCTCCAATCCTGATATCGTTAAAGAACTCGTGGATCTGCTTACCAAAATAAAAGAAAGCGTTGGAACCAGGTGACATTCTATTTTAGATAATCAATCATATTGTTATCATAAAAAAATCAAAATAGATTAAAAGCAAAACAAAATCAGAATGGATGAAAATGAGAATAGTCCCACGGTTACAATAGCAGGAAGAATTGCATCGGTAGATTTCTTTCGTGGTTTTACCATGTTTCTTCTGATTGGAGAAAGCACCCGGCTTTATGACCATATTGGTTCCATCGAAAGTAGTAGTATTATGCAATTTATTGGTACACAATTCAGCCATCATGAATGGCATGGATTGCACTTTTGGGATCTGATTCAACCTTTTTTTATGTTTATTGTCGGAGTGGCAATACCATTTGCGGTTGCCAACAGAATTAAAAAAGGAGATTCCAATAAATTAATACTGCTTCATGCCCTCAAGCGTTCATTACTATTGCTGTTTTTCGGATGGGCGTTAAATTGTATAGGTCCGGGAAAGATAGTCTTCCGGTTTGGAAATGTACTTGCACAATTATCGGTTACTTATCTGATCGCGTTTCTGATATTAAGGAAAAGCTTTTCATTTCAACTTATTTTCACGCTGATAATTCTTTTGGTTATAGATCTTGCATACCGGTTTTTCCCGGTTGAAGGTTTTAATCAGCCATGGGTGGCTTATCACGATCTTGGAGCCTGGGTTAATAATAAAATTGAGGGTGTAGATACCAGGATTATCTGGGCGACGCTGAATGCCATCCCGACTACAGCTCATACTGTTTGGGGAGTTCTTTGCGGTAAACTGCTGATGAGTGATAAAACTACTAATCAGAAAATTAAGTTAATGGTGATTGCCGGTCTATCTGGTTTACTGATAGGATATTCACTCGATTTTTTAAATATAACTCCGATTATTAAAAAAATTGCCACGTCATCATTTGTTTTTACCAGCGGAGGATGGACTATACTAGCTCTTTGCTTCTCCTATTGGTTAATTGATGTAAAAAAGCTATTTACCAAAGGTTCGGAATTTTTTATAATTGTAGGAATGAACTGCATTTTTATTTACCTTTTATTTGAAGTTGGAGGCGCCATTCTGATTAGTAAGATTTTCATTCCTTTTACCAGGGCAATGTTTTTATGGGCAGGGGATCTTACTGTAGGAATAATTACAAGCTTAGCAGTATGGGCATCTTTGTGGTATATATGTTATTGGTTGTACAAAAACCGGCTTTTTATAAAAATCTGAAAGAATTTTTTATTATCAAAGACAATTACCATGAAAGTAATAAAGGCAATTAGTCACAATCAA
>CAVZVF010000017.1:0-190876 GCA_963778605.1 uncultured Bacteroidales bacterium | reverse complement strand
AATAAACAGAAAAGATTTTAGTCTTACTTCCGATGAGAATTATTATGATAAATTCAAGGATGACGGAACAGTTCTTAAAACCACATATACTGACCAGAATGGAAAATTCAGTTTTTCTTTTATTAATGCGGATACTTCCATGGGGATAATTAAAAATATGAATGTTACACATAACGGTGAAATTGGTGATCAGGCTTCCGGTCAGGTATATAAAACTGTCCGGCTTATCGTCGGTAATAAATATTATTGCAGTCCCGACGTGGACATTTTTATTAAACCATGGGAAAATGCCGATCTGGGAACACTTGTTTCATGGGTGAAAAGTTATAATCTGCAGGTCACCGTACTTTCTACCAAATCAACCTTTTACGACCAATCATCCGGGACGGGAGGCAAATTGAATGAAGTGGAAACAAAGGTATTGAGAGGTCCGGTTGTGCCCGGAATTCCTTATAATGAAGGTGATGTTAAAGGACAGATGTTACATTTCAGTGGGCAGAAATACCCCATTGAAGAGGGCAAAACAAACGCGGAAGGTGAAATTATTTTTACAAACCTCGTAATGCATGATCCTGATAATAACCAGGACAGGTACTATATTGATTGCAGCACTTCTGAAAATGGAGGTTTCCTGAATTATAAGGATCTGGAAAGAAGATACAATCCAATCTACCTGAACGACATGAAAAAATTTCCTTTCAACTCGCAAAGTAAAGAACTTGTTTCTTCCGGAAATTCAGGAGGATTTAATTTGGGCCACAGTATGAATATTACGGGCAGGACATTACCTTCAATAGTGAATTTAATGTGAATACCTATCAATTCACCATGGAAATGTATCCAAAAAATCCTCGAATTTACGGACAGACAATAGGTTCCGGATTTAAGGACCTGGTGAACCTTAATGACGTTATGAAGGATACTACCTTGAGTGGCGTTAAATTATTACTGTTCAGCAAATATGAACCTGATGAAAACGAATACATGAAACTGACCATTCAAAATATGTACACTGATGCCAAAGGCTTGTATTCATTTAATGACTTACCGCTTCAAACTAATGTAAACTCAGTTAAGATTGACGATAAAACCACATTTAAAGAGAAAGTAATCGGTCCTACAAGGTGGGTCGTCGCCAAACCCAAAGGATTCGGACTTCTCGAAAAACAAGCGGGAATATTGAAACGTGGTGATCAGATCCCATTGAATTTCTCCTTCATGGCCGATGGTATCCTGATTGGTTATATAACAGATAAAGACGGAAATCCTGTTCCTTCGGATGTGAAAGTTGAAGGATTTCCTGCACTGAAAACTGGTAAACCCAATTTAATTACAGCATTGGCTCTGCTGAAAACTAAAACACAGGGACTTGATCAGCTACCGAATAATTCACAAATGTTCGTTTTCCTGGCACCCTCCGGAGCCAATCGGAAAGTTACCATTATCCCTCACGATCTCACAACATATCTTCCGGTTACCACTTCCATCAATATCCCGAAATTTGAAGGTAATGATCCTAAAATCCTGCAAAAGATCGTGGTTCAAAAACTCGAACACCGGGTAAAATTCAGAGTGATGGGATACAATGCTCCCCCTCAGAAGGGTACTTTTCAAATGATAATGATCCCAAAACCACTAAAAGATATACAGGTAAAAATCACTAGTTTACTGAATGAAATATCAGGTAGTACAGATGATAACGGATATGTCACGATTGAATTTGTAAGTTCCGATACAACCTTTAACATGGATATTATACCGGATGATAATTCGGAATATTCAGTTGAACACGCAAATTTCTCCAATGTTCCTTCAGGAGATGTGAAATTCAATAAAACATTCTACCTCTATCCCGGGTATAAAATTTCGGGAAAGGTGACTATCGGGGATAATAATAAACCAGTCGATTCAGCCAGGGTATATCTTGAGAACAATTCAGATATTTTCGCTTATACGGACAATGCAGGAAAATATACTCTGAAAAAAGTACCCGGAACTATGACTTCTGTTACGGTGAAAGCTGAAAAATTTGAACCGGGGAAAACTATTATCGGCGACAAAAAAGATAATGTATCACTCCCCTCCACCTCGGATGTCGATCTGCAACTGAAGATTGCCAATGAAATACCCGGCGAATTATTCGGATTCGCAGTATATGTCGATTCGGTTCAGGAACAGGGAAATACGGCGATTATCTCAGGCTCTCTCAGGGATATTGATAAAATAAAAAACAATAATTTCAGTCTTAAGCTGGAGCCGACATATAAGATCAGATTCAGTAATATTAAATTAGTGAAAAAACAGGGCAGTACTAATCTGCAACCGGAGAATGATGCTGTATCGCTCGATATTGATAAGCTCCCTCTGAAAATCAATCAGTCATTCCTTGGAGAACAGTTGCCTGCATCCGGTTCATTGCTGAAGATAGAAGCCGGTACTGGCGGAAAGGGTCTGATCAGAGGAAAAGTAAGCCTGGCTAATTCATTTCAGTTCAATGCTAATCTTTTTGCTTTTGGAAATGATGGTGCCTGGCTGGCCGAACCCGGCGCTTCGGACAATACAATAAATGTTTTTCAGTCACCACCGGAAACTACCTCTGCACGCAAGTTTTCCCTTGTGAATCAAACAGGCCAGGATATGAAAGTGACCATGAAAGGCTTTGACGGAACTGCAAGTAAGAGTCAGTCATTCCTTATTCAGGATACTCTGTCGCTTTCTCTTACTATAAGCACAAAAGATATCCAGGGACTGAACCCCTCAAAAATAAAAATTGATCTGGGGAATCTTAAACTTACCAATTCCGGGTTTGTACCCTTGAGCAGTACCAATGCACTGAGCTTTAATCTTGAAAAATGGAACGTGGTTTCACAAAACTGGTCTTTCTCGCAACAATCGAAGGGTATTGAGATCGAATCAGGAACATTGAAAACCGGGATTGTTAACATTCCTGTAAATGATATTGTTCTTACTCCTTCAACCTTTGAAATCAACCAGATAAAACTTGACCAGATATCAATGGCAGGTGTGATGCCTCTGACTATTAATTCAACGGATTTTTCATTTGGCTATTTCCCTGCCATCGGTTCCGATAATAAAGGTCACTGGCGGCTGGCTATAGTGGGATTAAACGGTAAACCGGCGGTTACTTTATCGGGATTACCCGGTCTCGCTGCAGGAGAAAATATTCAGTTCCAGGTTTTCTCCATGCTCAGCAACGGAGAACAATCCATCGACCTGGCCAACCAGGATAAGGAACTTACTTTTTACAATATCCTGAAAGTGAAGCCGCTGGCCATTATTCCGTATGACGGCTATTTCCAGCTGATGGGTTCCATGGATCTGGGTATTCCGCGTATTAAAAAACAAAACGGAAAAATCCGGTTTGAAAAAAAGAATAATGCAATAGAATTTATGCTATATCCTCTCAATATGGGATTTGATGCGCCTGGAAAGATATCCTTTAATTCCGGCCAGACTCCTGGCGACCAGGTATTTAATAACAGTACATTCACAGCTACCGGAGTTCTGAACGATGCCGAAGGCCTTCAGCTGAAAGCTGTGCTTCATCGCGATCAGCAGCATGCCTGGGTGGAGGTGGATCCTTATAACCAGAAGTTACCCATCGGCGGTAGCAATACTACCTACCTGTCGGATGTAAGAGGTGAAATGAAGGTCGATTATTCAAAGAAAGACTGGGGCTATTTCACTTTCAACGGTATAATGAACGGAGTGAAAGGGATGGAAGGTGATAAGAAGAAAACCTTTACCATATATGGCGATATTGTAGCGGATGGACAACAGGTTCAAGTCAAAAATATTGATCCCGGATTTGGGAATCTGAATATAACTTACGACTTCCAGCATGGCCGGCTGATCGGGAACATGAATATCGACAAAGATTTTGCCGGTCTTTCAATGCACGGTGTTGCGAATTTTCTTGTGGATAACAGTGGATGGTACTTCCTGGCCGGTGGACAGATACAAGCTCCCGGACTAGGAGATTTTCAGGCCGGTATTATGATTGGGAATTATGATATAATGCCTGCCAGTGTTTCCGGTAAGATCATGCAATTTGCTTATAACAAAGAAATTCCCAAAGGCATTTCAGAATCATATTTCCGGGTTCTTCATCACAGGTCGTAAAACCTTGCCCATAAGTATTCCCGATGTAAATATCGATCTGTGGATTTTAAGTGCCCGCCTGGGAGTGGAAGCCGGTCTGGATGCACGTTTATGGATGGGATTTGATGACTCCGGAAACGAGTACGGAATCGGGGCCATGGCATTTGCCCATGCATACTTTATAGCCAGCTCCATCACCTGTACCAATCTGAGTGCTGATGCACGTGCCGAACTTGGGGCAAAGGGAACCTTCAACACAGGAACCGGAGCTTTCACTATTGGAGGTTGCGGCAGCTTCTCCCTCGGTGCCCGGATTGAACAATGTTTTCCAACACTGGTAGCCGGATGTCAGGGTTGTATAGGGAAAACACTTTCCGAATCTATTAAGGTCAACCTGTCACTTGACTCACAAGGAAATACAGATTTTTCTTTCGGTTTCGGTAATTGCAGTGGCCAGTCAACACTGTCATCCGGATTTTAATATAATATTACGTTGATCATGATAAAAATAATGCGAATTTTTTTGGTTTCTCTGATACTGGCTTTCAGCACTTCCTACATCTCGGCGCAATATCCCATGGCTGCCGGATCGCAATCGGGTATTTATATTTTTCTGGATAACAACATTCCGAAAGAAGGCTATTTTGAAGTTTTCCGATCTCCCGCAGGACGAAACAGTTTCTCCTCGCTGGGTAAGGTAACAGCCCCTGCCGATGAAAATGACCTGACCAGCAGGATCAGTAAATACGAACCTGTTTTTTCAGACATGGGCCATTATTTGCAGAAAGATATAGACGCCATGTGGAATTACCTGCAGAATAATGCAGTAATGGATACACTTGTCCCGGTAAATTACCCGGTAATGCATCTGGCTGCCGGAACCGCATTTTTCGACGATCAGGTTTCGAAAAACACCGATTATAAATACAAAGTTGAGTATTATGAGAATAATTCACTGAAATACAGTAAAACCACTTCCGCTGTATCCTATCCTGGCAAATTCAACATTGCAGCCCCTGCCTTTCGCAGTGAACATGCCACTCACAACAATATCTACACCGACTGGAATATTATCGCCGATCCATACCTGTATATTTTTCGTGTATACAGGAGGCAAAACATGGCAGGCAATTTCGAAAAGGTGAATGTAATAAAGGGATTTTACAACCGGGGAGATTCCCTTGTCCTGGTGGTGAATGATACCACAGTAAATCCCCGGATGGTTTATGAATATTATGTAGAACCACTCGACAGGCTGGGGAATCCTGGTGGAAAGTCATTAAAGTCAACCACCACGAGTTTTCGAAAATGATGACGTGCCCATTCTCAGGCGACTGGATGTTAACACCGGAAAGGAAGATCATTCGGTAGTGGTAACCTGGAAATTTGCAAATCCCGATATGGTAAGAAGCATCAGTATTTACAGAAGCGATAATTTCGACTCGGGGTATGTGAAAATAGCAGAGGTCCCTCCTCTCGATACTACCTATACTGATAAGGTAACCGGCGCAATGGAAAATTACTATTATTACCTTGTGCTTCAGGGTATTATGAACCGGAGCTATCCGAGTGCCAAAGCAGGCGGACATTCGGTGAACAACACCATACCGGCTCCACCAACCGATGTGGGAGCAGAACCGGTAAAAGGAGGCGTAAATATCTACTGGACCCATCTTGATCCAAATGTAACGGGATATTATATTTACAGGAATCTGGGACTGAACGATTCCCTTCAGCAAATTTCAAGACTGATTAAGCCCGACAGGGAGATCATGTCGTATACCGATACATCAGCAACACTGTCGGGTAACCTGACTTATACATACGCAATACGTTCCGTGAATGACAGTTACCTGATGAGCATGTTGTCGGAAAAGGTTTCGGCTCAGCCCGAGTATCCCAACCGTTGTTGTCTCACCTTCGAACCTGAGAGGAGGATATTCCGGTGGAAAAGTTTTACTGGTATGGGATGATATGAACACCACTGACGTAAACCTGCTCGGGTACAATGTGTACCGGAAAAAAACAGGCAGCATCAATTTATTCTAAGATCAACCCGGAAACATTGCTATTCAGTACCAATACCTACACCGATTCCACACTGGCAAACGGAACGAGCTATGATTATACAGTTACCGCCATGGATGTGTCGGGAAGCGAAAGTCCGAAAAGTAAGTCTTTTGCTGTAAAAATCCCGACTGCAGGAATTACGGCCGATACCCCATCGGGTTTCAGGGTCTCTCGCGGAAAAGGGTCCGCTATTCTAACCTGGACAAGGGTGGAAGAGGATAACCTTGACCACTATGCTATTTACAGGTATCTTCCCGGGAATAATCCGCAACTTGTAGCAAAAATTCCGCCCGATTCCTATACTTATGAAGATAAAACGATAAAGAACGGAACGCTATACTTTTATTTTATGACTGCTGTTTCGAAAACGGGTCAGGAAAGTGCACCGTGCCAGACAGTGAGCATCCGGTAATACAATAGGTATCACCGGACATTGGGCCGGTACTATCGCTTAGAAATCTTTTATTTTATAACTTTATCAAAAATAATAAATTGATAATAATATGAAACTAAGTAAAAATTGGTTATTTGTCTATATGACAATATTTTATTGTATTCATACTACCTTAAGTTTTGCCCAGGTTTATGAAAATAAATCAATTCAGGAAAGATCTGATTTTCAATGGCCGGAAGGTAAAAAGATGGCCATAAGTTTGTCTTTTGATGACGCCCGGTTGTCACAGATTGAAAAAGGGATTCCGTTATTTGATAAATATGGTGTAAAAGTTACATTTTATGTTTCCCCTGGAAACATGAAATCGAATCCTGAGGGCTGGAAGAAAGCTGCCAAAAACGGGCACGAAATTGGGAATCATTCTCTTCTTCATCCTTGCACAGGTAATTATTTATTTGCAAGACAAGAAGCACTGGAGGATTACACCCTCCCCAAAATGTACGCTGAGCTGGATTCCGCAAATAAAGTCATTAAAGATATGCTGGGAGTCGTTCCTGTCTCTTTTGGATACCCTTGCGGTCAAAAATTTGTAGGTCGGGGAACAATGACCAAAAGCTATGTCCCTTTGATTTCAGCAATGTTCGAATCTGGTCGGGGGTGGCGTGATGAGTTACCTAATGACCCTGCCTATTGTGATATGTCCCAGCTCTCCGGAATGGAACTTGATGGCAAGTCCTTCGGAGAAGTAAAAAAATTAATTGAATATGCTAAGAATAATGGATCATGGTTGATTCTTGCAGGTCATGAGATAAACAATGGGGGTAGTGCAACATCTCTTTTATCCACAATTGACTCTTTATGTAAATATGTAATGGATACTTCCAATGGTATATGGATAGACAATATACATAACATAGCATCATATATTAATTATAGAAGAGGTAAAAAAGTATCAAACGAATTACCTGTATATCAGAATCCCATTTTTTCAATTGATAAGCGGGTTGAAGACCTGCTTTCACGAATGACACTGGAAGAAAAACTTGGACAACTGAATATGCCTTTCCCTGGTGAGCTGGCAAAGGATCTTCCTGGTCAGATTGATGCGTGCCGGAAGTTTGCAGAGGGTAAATTAGTTACTAACATTGGACCGGCAGGAGGATTTTGGGCAGCAGAAAGAATATTGTACAAAGAGGGTCCCAGACCTCAGGCTGAGTTACTTAATGAACTTCAAAAGATTGCGGTGGAAAAAACACGTCTGAAAATACCGCTTCTTTTTTTTGAAGAGGGTACACATGGTTTAATAAATCCGGAAGGTACAGTATTCCCTGAAGGTCTGGCAATAGGGAGCACATGGAACACCAACCTGGTCAGTCAGATATATGGTGTTGTAGCCAGGGAGGCGAGGACAAGAGGGATTCATTTTTTAGGCACAATAGTTGTTGAACCGAACAGGGATCCAAGACTTGGAAGAAATGAAGAAGGATACAGCGAAGATCCGTATTTATGTTCACAGATAGTGGAAGCTATTGTAAAAGGCGCGCAAGGTGAAGATCTATCAGCTGCAGATAAAGCAATGCCCGTACTTTGTCATTTTCCTGGACAAAGTCAACCTGTCAGCGGTCTTGAAAGAGGCGCAATGGAGATTTCCGAAAGGACATTAAGAGAAGTATTCCTTCCCCCATGGGTCGCCGGAATAACAAAGGCTGGCGCATTGGGAGTAATGGCCACATATCCCGCCATAGATGGATTGCCCGCTCACGCATCAGAGAAATTGCTTACAAAAATACTTCGTGAAGAACTTGGGTTTAAGGGTTTGGTTATAAGTGAAGGAGATGGGATTAATATTCTTGTATATGAGAAAATTGTTTCAACAATGAAAGAAGCCGGAGAGTTATGTCTTAAAGCAGGAGTTGATGTCAGTATATGGAACGAAGACGGATATTTGAACGCTATGAGAGAAAATGTGAATGAGGGAAAGGTCTCTAAAGAGACCATTGACAGATCGGTCCGACGTATTTTAAGAATCAAGTATCTTTTGGGTTTGTTTGATAATCCATACGTTGATCCTGACAGGGCCGTAAGGGAAGCAAATACAAAAGAGAGCCGTGAACTGGCGCGTCAGACAGCCCGTGAAGGAATTGTTTTATTAAAAAATGAAAAAAATCTTCTTCCACTTAATAAAAATATCAAATCAATTGCTGTCATAGGTCCGAATGCAGATGCAGAAAGAAGCCAGCTTGGTGATTATCTTTCTGTTCCGGTTACACAGGATGTAGTAACAGTTTTGGAAGGAATCAGGAATAAGGTTTCTCCCCAGACAAAAGTCAATTATGTAAAAGGTTGCGAAATAATTGGTACCTCAGGAGGTATATCCGAAAAGACACTTGAGGAACTGGACAGATCAATCAGCATGGAACCTAAACGTCAGACTCATGTAAGAGTTGGGAATGAGCTTAATGAAATAAATAAAGCTGTAGAAGCAGCAAAAAAAGCAGATATAGCAATTGTTGTTGTTGGTGAAAATGGTGAAGTAACAAATGGAGAAGGGCATGATATTGTAAGTTTGGATTTAACAGGATATCAGGAAGATCTTTTAAAAGCTGTTTACGCAACTGGTACTCCTACAATTGCAGTATTGATAAATGGAAGGCCATTATCTATTCGCTGGACTGCAGAAAATATCCCGGTGATCCTCGAGGCCTGGATGTGTGGAGAGGAAGGAGGCAATGCTGTTGCTGATGTTTTATTTGGTGATTACAACCCCGGCGGACACTTGACAGTAACATTTCCACGCCAATCCGGTCAACTTCCTGTATACTATAACTATATGCCTTCAAAAGATTATTGGGTTCATGGTTATCATAAACCATATGTAGATATGAGCGCATTACCGCTCTTTGAATTTGGATACGGTTTAAGTTATACCACTTTCGAGTATAGCAATCTTCAGATTACACCTGGGAAAATTGGTCCTGCAGGAGATGTTTATGTAAGTGTGGATGTTAAAAATACAGGTAACAGGGCTGGTAATGAGGTTGTCCAGTTATATATTAATGATGAAATCAGTTCTATGTCCAGACCTGTCAAAGAACTTAAAGGATTTGAAAAAATAAATCTGGCTTCCGGTGAGAAAAAAACAATCAGATTTAAGCTTACTCCGGAACATTTGTGCTTTCTCGACAGACATATGGAATCGGTTGTTGAACCTGGATTTTTTAAAGTGATGATTGGTAGTTCATCTGAGGATATACGACTCAAAGGAGAATTTGAAGTAAAAGCTAATTGATAACTAATCCGTCTTTTTAGTATGTTGCAAATATTCAGAACCGGGTTTTTCAGCTGTGTCATTTGCTTTAAACCGGTTTTTGGGTGATTTTATAACGTTTTGGAGGAAATTGTTTTTAATGTGGAAAAGAGGTTATCAGTCAATTACCGAAAATTATTCTGTGGAAAAGCCATGCTGATAATTCAAACCTTTTTGATTGCGGAATTAAGTCTTGTGAGTTTTCCCTTAATATCCGGTAATTAAATCAAACGTCATTGTTCTTATCATCAAAAAATTGTACATTTCACGCCTGTTTTAAAAATTCAGATAATCAGCTCAAAATTGAATCTTTACTGATCAATAATATAATACTGAAAACGATGAAAAAGTTATCAATTCCAGCAACGGGCATGCTCCTGTTATTTTTGGCAGCATGCAACTCAAATTCAGAACAAAAGAAATCCATGGAAAACGCGAAAGACCTGGCATCAAATCCATTTATGCATGCCAGCACCTTGCCATTTCAGGCACCTGATTTTACGAAAATCAATGACAGTGATTTTGCACCCGCTTTTGAAGAAGGCTTCAAAAAACATTTGGCAGAAATTGAAAAGATTGCCAACAATCCGGAGGCACCTACATTTGAAAACACGCTGGTGGCCATGGAAAAGAGTGGCGAACTTCTTCGCCGGGTCAATGGGGTTTTCAACATGCTTTCGGGAGCCAATACCGATTCGGTTTTGCAGAAGCTGAATGAAGATATTGCCCCAAAACTGGCAGCGCAGCAAGATGCAATTTATCTGAACAAAAAACTTTTCGAAAGAATCAAAACAATCTACCAAAAGAAAGATGAGCTCAATCTGGATAAGGAATCAGCACGATTGCTTGAATACTATCATACTGAATTTATACGTGCAGGTGCAAACCTGTCCGCAGATGACAAAACCAGGTTAAAAAAGCTGAATGAAGAAGAAGCTGGTCTCAGCGCCAAATTTACCAACCAATTGTTGGCTGCAGCCAAAGCCGGTGCTTTTGTGGTGGACAACAAAGAAGCTCTGAAGGGTCTTTCAGAAGGAGCTTTAAACTCGGCTGCACAGGATGCTGAGGCTGCCGGGGAAAAAGGCAAATGGCAGCTGCCTTTGCAAAACACCACCCAGCAACCTGCCCTTGCAATCATTGGAGAACCGGGACACCCGTCACCAATTATTTGAGGCGTCCTGGAACAGGGCTGAAAAAGGAGACAAAAACGATACCCGTGCAACAATCAAACGATTGGCTGAAATCCGGGCTGAAAAAGCAAGCCTCCTGGGATTTCCCAATTATGCAGCCTGGAACCTACAGGATCAAATGGCCAAAACACCTGAAGCTGTCCAGACCTTCCTGAAGAAACTGATACCGGCAGCTACGGCTAAAGCACGCAAAGAAGCTGCCGATCTTCAGGCGGTAATTAATAAAGAAAAAGGCGGATTCCAACTGCAACCATGGGACTGGAATTATTATGCTGAAAAAGTTCGCAAAACCCGGTATGATCTGGATGAGAATCAGGTAAAACCCTACTTTGAATTGTTCAATGTGTTGGAGAACGGTGTGTTTTATGCCGCCAACCAGTTGTATGGATTGACATTCAAACGCAAGAACAGACATCCCGGTTTACCAGAACGACATGCGCGTTTATACCGTCTATGATAAAGACAGCAGCGAACTCGGTTTATTTTATTGTGACTATTTCAAGCGCGACAACAAATCAGGTGGTGCCTGGATGAGCAATGTGGTTGAGCAATCAAAATTGCTGGGTACAAAACCGGTGATTTACAATGTCTGCAACTTCACCAAACCGGCACCTGGTGAACCTGCACTTATCAGCTACGATGATGTGACCACCATGTTCCATGAATTTGGGCATGCCCTGCATGGTTTCTTTGCCGACCAAACCTACCCCAGTTTGTCGGGCACCAACGTAGCCCGTGATTTTGTGGAACTGCCTTCGCAGTTTAATGAGCACTGGGCCATAGAGCCAAAAGTATTCCAGCATTATGCCGTTCATTACAAAACCGGGGAACCGATGCCGCAGAAACTGGTCGATAAGATCAAAAAATCGCAGAAATTTAATCAGGGATATGCATTGACAGAAATACTGGCAGCTGCCGACCTTGATATGGAATGGCATACCATTCCGGCTGGTGATTCGATAAAATCAGTCGACGACTTTGAAGCCGCCGCATTGAAACGCACTAATCTTGATCTTCCGCAGGTGCCTCCACGCTATCGTTCCAGCTACTTCCTGCACATTTGGGGCAATGGATATGCTGCCGGTTATTACGCCTATTTGTGGACAGAAATGCTGGATGACGATGCCTACAACTGGTTTAAAGAAAATGGCGGGATGACACGAGCCAACGGACAACGCTTCCGTGACATGATCCTGTCACGCGGAAACACCGAAGACTACAACAAAATGTTTTACGATTTCCGCGGACATAAACCTGACATACAACCGATGCTGGAAGATCGTGGATTAATAGGGAAGTAAATCCTGACGAATCCGATTCCCTGGTCAATTGCAAATTCCGGACCGACTGACCAAATATGGCCGGTCGCCTTGCCGTTTCCAAAATATAATCGTACTGATTATATAAGAATGGGCTTCACATATTGTATTGTGGAAGAAGTATCACAACGAATTTAAATTTTCTGTACTCAGACTGGCATTAAAAAAGTATGATATTCTTTAGCTGAACTGCATCGTGTTTCCGGATTAAAAAAGATGTATCTTTTATTACTTTTACAGTATTATCATAATGCAATGAAATAGTCATGTTGTTCGTCACTACTCCTGGTGTGGTTGTAAAGAACGATGTGTCCGAAAACGTCTCTGTAAAACAGATGGAGATTGACAAAACCTTCCCTGAACAGTGGTTGAGATAAATAATATGGAGTATAATTGACTTCAATGTACCTCACAGAGTCTATTTTGTTGGTTATATGAGAATTAACAAATCCCTGGGGAAATATTCCAGGATTCGCTTTGTCAGAATGCAATGGGATACTAAAACCATCTTCTTTGAAATAAAGTTCCCTTGATATACCCGGTGTATAATCATATTTAGGATTTAATGAAGAATTAACCAGTAAATGGAGGTTTCCATCCGTATACCCTGTTTTTTTGGAATTGAATAAAGACCTCCCGTGAGCCATAATTAGCGCCATTCAAGGATTTGTATTAGTTAATGGAAATGCTTCTCAAGGAATTTCAGGTTGTTCTTCCACATGATTTTATCAGTGATCTCCTGGATATCGGCTTCCGATTTCCCTGTAAGGGTTACCTCGGTTCCTGCCAGTTTATTTAGTTCTTTGAACATTGTTTTATTAAGTTCCGGAAATTTCCCGGCATTGTTAAAAGCTCTTATTGGAGTTATCATGCCGTTAAAGTCGGATCCGATGCTGATATTATCCCAGATCTCATCCGGTCTTCCTGTTTCTGATAAAATATGCCTGGCAATGTGAAGTATCTGGTTAATAAGGGGTTTTATCCATATAACACGTGCAGCCTCAGCATATTTGAACCTTGCAAGCTTTTTTATCTCGTCAAGTGTCTTCTTTCCCATCATGATCCGTTGATCCATGTTAAGACCGATGATGCCGTCCGAATTGTGGACGATCATGATCTCTTCGTCCGAAAGGAATATGTCCCACGGATTGAACCCGGTACTTGTTTTATAAAGTTCATCTGCATAATCATGGATGATATCCGGGTCTCCAGGCATTTCCGCTTCAGCCATAGTTGCCTTTCCGTTCACTCCGGAGTGGCTGACGATAACAGGAATATTATCACCCCTTTGGGCCAGATAATTGAAGTACCATCGCCTGACCTTTATGCTCATATGTTTACAGTCGATCAGGATCCTTCTTTTACCATTAGCGGAATTTAGAAATTCATCTATAACTAACTCCCCCAGTCCCGTGATCTCATTATTAATTCCCGTATTCTGATCCATAACTTTACGTATGATCCCCCACAGGCTGACGGCATGCCCGCCAAGTTGGTTCCAGAAGTGGTGACTCAGGGTGACAAAGAATGGAGACCATGCTCCTTCTTTTCCCGGTGGGCCTAACCTTTTAAGCTTTGCAATGTTATCCAGCAACCTGGTTTTCAGAGCTGCCGCATCCATTTTCAGGGTGTTCATCTGACCGACCCCCAACGAATGTGCACCCTCGATAGTCAGGACAACTGCGATCGTATCGTCGCAGGCCTGACCCGGATTTAAATTGGTATCCAGGTTCAAAAGGTTTTTAAGGTCGTTAAAATCAGTTACGATCCTGTACCTGAACTTTTTTCTTTTTAACAGGTTTATAAAGACCTTATGCGTAACAGGATAGGATGACTCCTGTAAAAAATTCAGTTCCTTTACAAGGTCATCGTAATAATCATGGTTATACTCCTGTATCTCATCAGTCCTTTCTTTGGGCATGTCGACTATGACTCTTGCAAGAAAATCTGTGATGTCGCCAGTCCCGAGGTTTAAAGGCTTAACAGTGACAAAACCCTGTTCTATCGGGTAAATTGAAACCATCACCACGCGCACCTTACCCCTGGAGAGTTGTGCAAAATCTCCCTGGGCGGGGAATATCGGAAAATACTTTTCATACCAGGTATCTGGATAAAGCCTGTTAAAAGAGAAAAGTGTAGTATGACAATGGAGATCTGAAAAATAGCTTGCCATAATCCGGATATTTATTTAATTACTAATATAATATGAGTTACAATTACGAATAAAATTAGCATTTTTCGATTGAATTCCTCTCAAGGAATCTAAGAATTTTTTTTAAAGATGCAGGATATTTTCACTGGATTGCAGGCTGCGGGCAAAAGAACAAGATGTCTCCGAATTATTACTGTCTGACAGACTAAGAGGGACATTATAAAACAAATGATTGTCTGAGTGTATTTAGTAACAGGATCCTCCCATAATTCGTGATAAAAAGATCAACTCTGGTGTTTTATCATCATACTCCTAAATTTTTCAACGCATAATAAACAATAAATACCGGCCAGACAATGGCTTTAAGGAATCCTAATACTCCTATCCAGAAACCTGTGGCAGTTGAAATAAAATAAATTGCTGCTCCGATAAGTCCCAGTCCATAAACTGCACTTGCAGCGGGAGTACTTTGTTGAATCGTTTCTTTCATGATCAAAGAAGTTAAAGATTAAAAATTGTAATATATTATTTTATCGGATAGGGTGGATGATCCGGAATTTTTTTACCCTTTGTCTTAAGATCATCAAGTATAACCTCAATAGCTTTATCCAACTGTTGATCCGTTCCGGTATACTCGAGATAAGGATCATTATCGACCACAATATCGGGTTCTACACCAATCCCTTCAATAATCCATTTCTTACCTTCGAGGTCGTACCTTGAAAATTCCGGTTTGTTTAATGTACCTCCATCAACAAATGGCAAAGAGCCCCTTATCCCTGTTACCCCTCCCCAGGTCCTTTTCCCGACAACTTTTCCAAGTTTATAAAATTTGAAACGGTAGGTTACAATATCGCCGTCAGAAGCCGAAAATTCATTGCTTAACATCACCATGGGCCCATATAATGTGCCATCAGGATCAATGTCAGGCTTTGTATTCCGGGCAATTGTAATTTGCGAAGCAACTCTTCTTAAATTTTCAATAACAATTTGTGAAACAAATCCACCGGCATTGAATCTCACATCGATAACCAAAGCTTCTTTTTCAAGCTGCGGATAATAATATTTAATGAAGTCATTAAGGCCTTCAATTCCCATATCCGGTATATGAATATAGCCTACTCTGCCATCGGTTGCTTTATTTACCTTTTCAATGTTTTCTTTTACCCATTGCAGATAATACAATTGAGCTTCATCAGCAATTGGAAGAACAGTGACCTCGTGCATTCCGTTTTCAACAGGACTGGAATTAAGCGCAAGCTTCACCTGTTTTCCTGCTTTGTTTACAAGCGCCTCATAAATATTATTCATGCTTTTAACAGATCTTCCATCGACTTCAATTATATAATCACCCTCTTTTGCATTTACACCTATTTCAGTTAATGGAGACCTGACCTGGTTGTCCCAGTTTTGTCCTTTTAATATTTTATCTATTTTAAAATAGCCGCTTTGTCTGTCTTTGGAGATAACGGCACCAAGTAACCCTGTTTTAATTCGCTCAGGCTGGGGCCTTTCACCTCCACCAACATATGTATGACCAATATTCAGCTCACCAATCAGCTCACCTATGATATATGTCAGGTCGTTCCTCTGATTTACATACTTTACCAATTCTCCATATTTATCACCCTGAGCTTTCCAGTCAACACCGTTCATAACCGGGGAGTAGAAAAAATCTCTCATCTGGCGCCATGATTCTTTATAGATTTGTTCCCACTCTTCATGTTTGTTTATCTGGATCTGAAGACCTGACAGATCAAGCTTGTCACTGATTTTTACTTCAGAAGAAGGCAGATTAATGATCCCATAAGCCCCGCTTTGAGCAACAAGCATTTTTTTCTTGTCTGCCGATATTTCATAGCCATTTACGTTGCCCAGATTCTTCTCCTCCCTTGAATCGAAATCATACATAAGCAAAGAGGCATTTTTGTCAGAATTCCCCTTACGTTGATAGTATAGTTTATTCCCTACTGAGTTAAGACTGAAATAATTGGAGGCATCAACCGGTAATTTTTCAGTTCTGCCCAGAATACCTTCAAAATCAATTTGCTGATCAGCAGCCTTTACAGGTGTTTTAGTCTCTTTCTTCTTTGAGGTTTCTTTTTTTTCAGCTTCGGGTTTTGTCATTTCCACCTCATCACTTTTGAGTCTGAATAAAGACGGGGTCTCTTTATTTAAACTGACATAATATATCCTGCTCATGTCGGAATAGCTGATAGTGGGTCCGACTTCGCTGAAATCAGGATTAAAGTCACGCGATGAAACGAAAAACAAATATTTTTGATCGGAACTGAAAGTACCAAATAATGCATTATACCAGTTTTCAGTTACAGGAGCAGATTTTTTATTCTCAAGTGAGTAAAGAAATATCTGCTGATAACGATTTACACTGTTTTTCGAGTAAACGATCCATTTACTGTCAGGAGACCATGAGTAATCTCTGATTTCGAATATTGAATCGGTATCAACGGTTGTGATCACTTTTGAATCAATATCAACATAAAGCAACCTCTGTTTGCGATCGGACCAGAGTAGTTTTTTGCTGTCAGGAGACCAGTAAGGCTGATATTTGTAGGTTTCTCCACCCGAGGTAACCTGAACAGCAGGCTGATTTCCATCCTGTACCTGGATAAATATCTCATCTTCACCGGTTCTATCCGAGATGTATGATATCCATTTTCCATCAGGCGACCATTTCGAATCTCTTTCATGTGTCCCTGATGATTGTGTAAGGTTTCTTGTTGCACCATATTTTTCAGGCACGGTAAAAACATCTCCATGAGCACCAAATAAAGCTCTCTTTCCATCGGAGGAAATTTCAAAATTGCTGATGTTTTTACTTACATCTTTCAAAAAAGGCCTTCCTGAGAGAAAGTCTTCAGCGATAATAATTTTTACTTTCTCCGGCTTTTCAGTAGCTAAATCTACCTTATATATGAACCCACCGTTCTCATATACAATTGCCTTATTTCCAAGTGATGGAAATTTGATATCAAAATCCTTATAATCAGTAAGTTGCTTCGTTTCCTTTGATATAAGGTCATAAACATAAAGATTCATCCGCTTTTTTTCATCCCTGTCAGAAAGAAAATAGATTTTATTACCGTACCACATTGGAATAATATCCTGGGCAGGATTATTGGTTACGTTTTCAATTTTATTGGTCTTAAAATCAAAAATCCAGATATCATCAGCCATACCGCCCCGGTATCTTTTCCAGGTCCTGAATTCCCTGAATATCCGGTTATAGGCCATTTTTTGGTCATCAGGTGAATATGAGCAAAACCCACCACGGGGAACAGGTAATTCCTCCGGCAATGATCCATCAATATTTACAGTATACAGAGAACCGTTAAAATCGTTGTAGGAGGTTTTTCTGGAGCGAAATACTATGTTCTTATTATCATGTTTCCATCCAAAAACAATATTGTTTGGCCCCATTCTGTCTGCAACATCATCCCGTTCCAGTGTTGCCGTAAATGTTATCCTTTCAGGAACTCCCCCTTGTGAATTCATAGTGTATACTTCCGTATTTCCGTCATACTGTCCTGTAAAGGCAATGGTTTTACCATCCGGTGAAAACCTGGGAAACATCTCATATCCATTATGATTTGTAAGTTTTCTTGCAATTCCGCCCGCGGACGATACAGTGTATAAATCCCCTGCATAGGTAAATACTATCTGATTGTCATAAATTGCAGGAAATCTTAACAAACGTGCTTCACCCTGGGCTCTGAGGCCGATGTGCCCCAAAAAGATTAAAATCAGGGCTGATAAGAATATTTTTTTCATATTATATTTTAAAATCTGTCAAACATAAAGGTAAAACCCAAGATTGCCATAAGAAAAATCAAATCTCAACACATTACACTTAAAACCATTCCCTGAAGTTATGAGTTTATTGCGATTCCGGCGTTCTATCAATGCTATTATTTGGATTGAAATTGAGGATTTTTACTCTTTGAAAGCGTAAAATCATTAATCAGGGCAAACAGATTTTCGCTCAGGATTTCGATTTCCAGCTCCTTTACTGACAACAACTCTCTTCATATTATCGTTGATAACTTGAAGTGCAATGATTTAAGTATGCTGGTCGCGTCCTGATAAAATTGACTAACGTGCAAATCAATTATTTCTGTTCCTTATTTAAAAAAGCCGAAATAATATCAACCGGAACGGGGAATATGATGGTCGAGTTCTTCTCAGAAGCAACTTCTGTTAAAGTTTGCAGGAAGCGAAGCTGTAAAGCTGCGGGGTTTATGCTTATTATCTTAGCTGCGTCGGATAACCGCTGGCTTGCCTGGAATTCACCTTCAGCATGTATAACTTTTGAACGGCGTTCTCTTTCGGCCTCAGCTTGTTTAGCCATTGCACGCTGCATTTCCTGTGGCAGATCAATATGCTTTACTTCGACGTTAGATACTTTAATTCCCCATGGCTCAGTTTGATTATCAATTATTTTTGCCAGTTCGCGATTGATCTTATCACGCTGTGAAAGCAGCTCATCCAATTCCGATTGCCCCAATATACTTCTCAGCGTCGTTTGTGATAATTGTGAAGTGGCAAAAAGAAAATCTTCTACTTCTACGATTGCTTTGTCTGGCTGCATTACCCGGAAATAGACCACGGCGTTTACTTTTATTGAAACGTTATCTTTTGTAATTACATCCTGTGAGGGAACATCCATCACAACTGTTCGCAAACTTACTCTTACCATCCTGTCAATCATAGGTATGAGTAAAATCAAGCCGGGCCCTTTAGCGGCGATCAATCTTCCCAGCCGAAATATTACCCCGCGCTCATACTCACGTAATATTCGTATTGAACTTCCTAAAATAATAAACAGGAATATAATTCCCGTAGCTAATAATGTGTAGGATATTTGCTCCATAAACCTCTCCTTTCTATTTATTTTATGTTGATATTCGAACCATTAATTTCAGATTTGAAACTTGAGTAACCTTAACTTTTGTACCTTTACTGATTGCACCATCTAAACTTTCTGCATTCCAAAGCTCGCCGTGCACCCTGATTTGTCCTTCGGGTTCTAAATTGCTGATCGTCTCCCCAATTTCTCCAATGATCCCTTCAATTCCAGTCACAGGTTTGCGACTTTGTGCTTTTATTCCAAAGCCTATTGCAAATATGAAGAAAGCAGAGGTGAAAATAACAATCACTAAAATTACCTGCCAGGAAATTTTAATTACTTCCAATGTTGACTCCGTATCTATTAACATAATTGATCCAAGGATTAATGATATAATTCCACCGATTGTTAAAATTCCATGGCTGACTACTTTAATTTCTGCAATGAATAAAATCACGGCAAAAATTATTAATGCCAGGCCTGCATAGTTTACCGGAAGCGTATGCAACGAGTAGAAAGCTAAAATTAAACTAATTCCTCCTATTACGCCGGGGAATATCGAGCCGGGATTATACAGTTCAAACATAATCCCATATATGCCGATCATAAATAATACGTATGCGATGTTCGGATCACTTAGCAGGCCGAGAATTTTTTCCTGAAAATTCATTTCGATATTGATTACCTCAGCGTTTTTTGTGTCCAATACCTTTTTACCAGAAGATAAACTGATTTCTTTTCCGTCTATTTTTTCCAGTAGATCCTTCATTGAAATAGCGGTTATATCAATAATCCTTAATTTGACAGCTTCAGTTTCGGTAATGGATAAACTTTTCCGGACTGCATCTTCAGCCCATTGCATGTTTCGTGCACGCTTCTCGCTTATTGTTCTTATAAATGCTGCGGCATCGTTGGTAGCTTTTGTGTTCATAATGGAATCTTGTTCACCTTGCATGGTTACAGGGTGCGCCGCACCGATATTGGTACCGGGTGCCATTGCGGCGATATTAGCCGCAAGTGTGATGAAAACACCAGCCGATGCCGCCTGAGACCCGCCCGGGTAAACGAACACAACCACAGGAACTTCAGAGTTGAGTATATCGGTTACGATTATACGTGTAGATTTTAATAACCCGCCTGGTGTATTCAGTTTAATAATCAGACACTCTGCATTTCTTTCCTGTGCACTTTTAATGCCTGAACTGATATATTCGGCACTCGCCGGGTTGATTGAACCGTCCACAGAGATCACGACTACCTTTTTCAGCATGGAACTTTCCCCAGGTTGCGAAACTAATCCCAGGTTCATTGTCAGTATCACACAAACCGCAATATGAAGTATGAAGACTTTCATTATAAGTTCGAAAAAACAACTATATGCAAAATAAAATACTTTTGAGTATGTAAGAATGAAAGTGTCGTCTGGTTTTATTTTACACACTCAATACAGCTAACCCAAAGATATAAAATTGATGGAATTTTCGTATATTTAATACAAATTTTATTTGTAAAGCATTACTTTTTGCAAACGCTATAAATCCGGAGACTTGTTATGATCATAAGCTTCAGGGAAGGCCTTTCAGGCGTGACATTATTCCAGATTATGATTTGTACCGGTCAGAGCAGAGTATCTTTCGTTTAAACTGCATACCAAAGAATCAGGTAATAGGAAGGCCCGTATCATAAATATGATCAGGATCACTTATGTTTCCCTTGACTGTGTTATATAAAGAATGTAGTTGTTATAAGAAAGCAACAACCACTTTTTTACTTGTTATCTAAGAATGTCCGTCCTGATTTTTGACCAAATAGCAAATCTGATTGATATAAAATTTTATAACTGATATTAAATCAAATTATGAGGATTTATATTTGTTAGTTCATAAGGTTGAGTTTCATTAAAATGAAAGTAAAAGAAAATAAAATAAATTCTCTCTCTGAATTTGAACGCTACATCAGAGGAGAGATGACAAAAAAAGAGGAAAATGCTTTTCAGAAGAAACTTCATACAGACCTTTTTGTAAAAGAAGTAATCGAAGGTTTTCCTGAGAGTTCGCTACAGGAAGAAGCTGAAGTTCCAGGCATTCCCGGGAAGGATTTTAAAAAGAAGATCAACCCCGGACGAAAAGTTTATTACGGTATCGCTGCCTCGGTAACAGTGCTTATAATTGCATCTTCATTATTTATTGTTTTGAATAGTAGTAAATCGGGCCTGCACCTCCTGGGTATTGTCAAACCGGGCCCGCTGGTAGTAGCTGATTCCGCTAAGACTACTGAATCTACTGTGGCAGACTCAATGAATATGATGAATCTATCGGGTATAATGCCTGAAAATGGAATAACAGATTTAATAACTGACACAGCTGTTACTGCCGGAACTGATAATCCGGGAATTTCAGGAAATACTCAAATACCTGCAATTCCGGTGAAAAAAGATTCTGATTTATATTTTGCTCAAAAGCAGGTATCTGATCCCGATATGGGATTAAAGACTAAGGAGATACCAGCTCTGAGTATCAAAGGTAAAATACTCTCTTCTGAGAACAAGCTGCCTGTTGCCGGGGTTAAAGTATTTGTAAAAGGAACAAATGCGGGAGCAATTACAGATGCGGACGGCAACTTCAACCTAACACTTCCGGATGCAAATAACCGCACTCTCATTGCCGGGTTTATCGGGTTCGAACCGAAACAATTCCAGGCGGTTAGCGGAACAGAGATGCTGGTTGAGCTTAATCCCATGGTAAAAACGCTTAATGAAGGAGTTGGTTCCGAAAATGCTATGTCTAAAGATACAGGGGAGGAGCAGACCGTCAATATATCTCCGCAGCCTGTCGCCGGCAGCAGTAATTACAGAAAGTACATCGAGGAAAATATTAAAAAACCAGTGGATCAGCCTCAGGGAGAAAATGCCGTTGCAGTCGTTCGTTTTACAGTGCGGGCCACAGGAACCATCGACAGTATAAAGGTTATAAGCAGCCCCGGGGAAGAATTCGCAAAAGAAGCAATAAGACTTATCAGGGAAGGACCTCCCTGGAACCCTGCAGAAGAAAACGGTCGGGCCATCGATACTGACGTAAGCCTAAGAATAGTCTTCAAATAACTTGTAAGGAATTCGGCCAAAAGAACGTCCTAATCAATTCTTCCCGTTCCTGTTCCATTATCAGAACTTCGTTACTTATCAGTTACGGATCTTGATTTGACCGGGAATTCGTATAATATTGAATTTTTTAGATAAGAGTGCGAAAGCCGGGCATCCTTACATAATTTGGCTGGTTCGTTTCCTGATAAAGGAAATATCTTAACAGCAAGCACTTAACTTTGGTTTGGACGGTCAGCATATTCTGTTCACTTTGGTCAGGAGCACTGGCTTTTCAACATATCAATATTGTGTCAATTTAATATCTAAATATCTATTATGTAAATACGACGCTTTTTGATAATTTAGCATTTAATTATAACCGGATAAAAACAATGATCATAAATTCCTGGTTAATATAAGGGCTAAAAAAAAATGTCAAAAAAGAATTACCTGGTTAACAATCCTTCGGTTATTGAAAAATCTGCCTTTCCTGTTATTGATGCACATAATCATCTTTGGGGTAACTGGCAGGTAGAGAGAGTTATTAAGACAATGGATGAGGTTGGAGTAATAAGCTATTGCGACCTTACTGGTAATGTTCGAATAGAATTCTCGGGAGGTGGTTACATGATTAGTCCGGGTAAACTTGCTGATTTCACTGAAAATTGTTCAAAAAAATATCCCGGGCGGTTTTATTGCTTTACTATGGCCAATTTTGCCCAACCTTCAAATAAGCCCCTTTTTCATGATGCCAAAATTTTTGTTAGTGATTTTGTTGAAGCGTTGCAAAATGATGTACAACAAGGAGCAAAGGGCCTTAAGATCCTGAAGGAACTTGGTCTTCATTACCGCGATGGAAAGGGTGACCTTATCAGTTGTGATGACCAGAGGCTTGCTCCGGTCTGGGAAGAAGCAGGAAAACTCAAAATACCGGTTCTGATACACCAGGCTGATCCGGCAGGCTTTTTTGAGCCAGTAACTGCTGAAAATGAACATTATGAGTCGCTGAAAAAATATCCATCCTGGAGCTTTGCAGATCCTAAGTATCCCCGCAAAATTGAACTTATTAATAGACGTGACAATCTCATCAGGCAACACCCGGACACAACCTTTATTTTGCCGCACTTCGCCAATTATGCGGAAAATATTGCTTATGTGTCAGAACTGTTGGATAAATACAGGAATATATATATTGATTTTTCCGCAAGGATCGACGAACTGGGAAGGCAACCATATAGTACAAGGGAATTTTTTATAAGACATCAGGATAGAATTGTATTTGGAACAGACATGCCTGCAAATATTGACAGCTCGGTTGAGATGTACCGCACTTATTACCGGTTTCTTGAAACCTTTGATGAATCGTTCTATTCACCTGATTATGACGGAACCTTTGAGCGGGCACGCTGGCCAATATGTGGAATTGGCCTGCCAAAAGAAGTTCTGAAAAAGATCTATTTTGAAAATATACTGAAAATCATACCATCATTGAAAACGGATTTAAAAATAACTACTTAATAAGACGAAAATGATCAGACCTAAAATCGGATTTATAGTTTATGGTGTTCATAAAGATGGATTATTGGACCCGGGTGGCATGCCATTTATTGACAATAAGATCGTTACAAACGCGAAAAAGGCTCTTGCGGATAGCGGGCTCGAAGTTGTTCAACATGAACTGGTTTTATCTACAAAGAAAGAAGCCAGGACCTGTTTTGATAAATTTAAGAAAATGAACGACATAGATGCTGTGGTTCTATTTTCAGGTACATGGATCTGGGCTTCTCATATGATTGGGGCACTTCGTGATTTTGCCACTACAGGTAAGGGAATTGTTCTCTGGACCAATCCGGGTAGTCAGGGATGGAGACCAGTGGGAGGTCTGGTTATGCAGGGAGCTTTGAAAGAGATTGGATTAAAGCACAGATTTGTATATGGCAGTTATGATGATCCAACGGAAATAGAGAAAATTACTTCATATTGCCGGGCAAGTGCCATGAAGAACTCTTTGAATATAAGCACAATCGGAACATTTGGCGGCAGGGGAATGGGACAGACATGCGGTGCTGCAGATCCTTCTCAATGGATGAAAATATTCGGTATTGATATTGATTCGAGAGATACGACTGAATTACTGGATACGGCAAGAAAAATTACCAGGACAGAAATTGACCAGGCGAAAGAAAAGATACAAAAGCTGTTTTCCGAGAAAATTCCTGATAATGATCAGGCTGAGCGGTCTATAAGGCTTTACCTTGCAATAAAAAAGCTGGTTAAGAAAAATGAATGGGATTTTTACACCATCCAGTCGTTCCCCGGTCTGGGAGATGAATACAGTGCAACCTGCTTTGCACAAAGCATGATGCTTGAGGATGGGATGGGAACATCGACCCTGGGAGACTTTAATACTGCTCTTACCGTCAAATGCCTGACTGATTTAAGCAAGGAGCCGGTTTATTATGGTGATTTACAGCATATTGACAAATCCAATAATGAAATAAAGATCATTGGTGATGGTGCATGTCCACCTTCCCTGGCAGGCAAGCTGGGTCCCGCCGGCTTCGCAGAACACGGTATCCCTACCGAAGGAGATGCCGGCGGTTTATCGATTAAACTTGTCTGCAAAGTTGGTAAAGGAGTGCTGGCCCGGCTGGGCAGAAATGACGGGCAGTTTGAAATGGTTATTTCCCGTTGTACCATTTTCGAACCTCCTGCCGATGAACTTGAGAAGAGAAAAAATGAATGTGGCATACCATTCTGGCCTCATGGATTTGTTAAGGCGGAATGCGATATTGATGCCCTGCTGCAGGCATGGAACAATGAATATGCATGCCTTGGCTATGGAGAGCACCTTTATGAAGAACTAAAAGCATTTTGTGAGCTTACAGGAATAAAAGTCATTGCGCTTTAATGAGTGTCATAAAAGCCAACATTGAAAACTGGCATATTCAATGCCTTCCGGAGGATGGTGCCAGAATTTCGGTTTTACAATATGCAGGAATGGATCTGCTTACCTCAGCTCCGGTCTCGTTTATGTCACCGGAAAAGTTTATTGGCGAATATGAAACCAGGCCTGTATACGGTTACGACGATTGTTTCCCTACGGTTGATCCCTGTCAATACCCGGCCGGTAACTTTAAATGCAGGGACCATGGTGAATTGTGCTGGCAGAAATGGGAGGTCCTCCTGATTGGTAACCGGTTGATCTGCTATACTACATGCCCCAGACCCAAAGTCACTTTTAAAAGAACTCTGGAATTTACCGGAAATAATTTAAAATGGAAATTTGAAGCAGAAAATCTTTCCGGTAAAATAATTCCGTTTTTGCATGTTATGCACCCGTTAATGCCACTGAAAGAGGTTCAGTTTCTGGAATTTCCTGAATTCAGCACTATTGTTTATGAAGGGAGATCAGATGAACCTGATCTGAAAAGTCCCGGTGAGCTGGCTGATCATTTACTGAATATTAAGACAGGTTCATACGAGATGCTCCTTTTAAAAAATGTCACCAAAACTTATTTTAAAATTGGTTTCAGGCATGGGATTAAAATGCAAATTGATTTTCCTGTGGAAATCTTTCCCACTATCGGAATATGGTGGAATAATTCCGGCTATCCTGATGAAGAGGGATTGCGTCGTTGTGAGTGTGCTTTTGAACCTATTCCCGGGTCGGGCAGTAATCTGTCAGACTGCTTTAAAGAAGGATTTTATTTAAAGTCAGAACCCGGGAAAATCCTAAAATGGGAAATTAACTGGACAATTGAAATATTAAATGCTAATTCAGGATAATACTTTTTATGAACTATTACATGGGGATTGACATTGGCACCAGCGGATGCAAAGCGGTGATCTTTGATGAAAACGGCCTGCAAAGTTCAAAAGCCTACAGGGAGTATGACATTATTTCTAAGTATGCCGGATGGGCAGAGTTAGATACGGATGAAGTAATGGAAAAGTGTTTTGAGGTGATCAGAGAATCTGCTTCGAAACTTGACAAAGGTTCTGTGACGGGCCTTGGGATTTCAAGCCAGGGAGAAGCCTTTGCATTAATTAACAGGGAAGGCAGGGCACTCTGTAATGCTCTTGTTTCTTCAGATATAAGAGCCAATGATTATATCGGACCATGGACCGCAAAATTTGGTGAGGAAAAGTTATACAAGATTACCGGTCACACCCCGCATCCGATGTTTTCATTATTCAAGCTGCTATGGATTAAAGAGAACTCTCCCGGAATATGGTCAGAAGCCTTTAAAATCCTTTGTTTTGAAGACCTTTTGCAATACCGGCTTGGAATAAAAAATCCTTCCATTGGATGGTCCCTTGCAGGAAGGACTATGCTTTTTGATGTAGTTAACCACATCTGGAATAATGAGATACTTTTTAAGACAGGAGTAAGGAAAGAACAACTTGCAACTCCTCAGCAGTCAGGAACAATTGTTGGTTATGTAAACAATGAAATTGCACGTGATCTCAACCTTGCAGAAAATACTTTTATTGTTACAGGAGGTCACGATCAGCCATGTTCAGGTCTTGGCGCCGGTGCAATTGAACCTGGTATTGCAGTCTATGCTTCGGGTACTGTTGAATGTATTACTCCGGCTTTTGAAGAGCCCGTTTTTACTGAAGAACTTCGTAAGAACAACCTCTGTACTTATGATCATGCTGTACCGGGCATGTATGCAACTGTTGCATTCAGCCTTACAGGAGGTAATATTCTTAAATGGTTCAGGGATGAATTTGGAGCACAGGAAGTGGAACTTGCGAAAAAATTGAATGAGGATCCATACGGCCTGTTGTTGAAACATATGCCTGAGAAACCGACCGGACTTCTTGTATTGCCATATTTTACACCTTCAGGAACACCCTACTTTGACGTTTCTGTAAAAGGAACAATCTTTGGATTGGATCTGTCGACCACCCGCGAAGAAATATTGAAGGCCTTATTGGAAGGAGTTGCCTTTGAGATAAAACTGAACCTGGATATTCTTCAGCAATCGGGCTATGCGGTAAAGGAATTAAGGGCCATCGGCGGCGGGGCCCGGTCGCTTATACACCTTCAGCTGAAATCCAACGTGATTGGCAAACCAATAACTGTACTTGATGTAACTGAAGCCGGTTGCATGGGCGTTGCTATCCTGGCAAAAGCTGCACAATCAAAACAGGATATTTCACAAATTGCAAAAAGATGGAGTAAACCTGTTTCATATATACAACCTGAATTTAATGATTTCTATAATAAGAAATTCGATTTATACAAGAGACTTTACCCCGGTGTAAAAAAGCTTTTACTGTAAATTACCTGTTATCCGGCAACTGAGTATAAATGAAACACATCTGCCAATGGATAAAGAGTATAGACACAGCCGGTGTTTATTAATGTTTGAGAAGTGGGGCAGACTCCGATAATATCAATAGTAATGATTTACAATAAAATCAAATAACTATATTTACCTGATTTACCTGGTTGAAATCTTTTTTATGAAAAAAGAATTATTGTCTCTGTTTTTTCTCTTACAATTTGGAGGTTTATTTTCACAGGAAAATTTTTCATTTGTTTTTTTACCTGATCTCCATCTGAGACCCGATCCTGAAGTTGAAGCAAGCTTCGGCAAGGTAGTAAAACAGGTTAACATTATTCACCCCGGTTTTATTATTACCGGATAATGAGTACAACATTTAATAACTTGAAATTCTATGGCTTACAAGGGAGTTATTGAAGATTTTCAGAAAATCAGAGAAAACAAAAAGCCGCGCAGAGTACCAGTCGTTTCTGACAGCGAGGAATTTGATGTAAAATGGTATGGCAAATATACTTATGAAGAATTTTGCCAGGACGGGGATAAAATGTTTGAAGTACTGAAAGCTGCTATTGAACGGTTCAATTATGACTGGGCATGGCTTCAGATTGACGACTGCTTCGAATTCGAGCCGGCAGGAGTTAAGGTTAAGGGTGAAGGAAATATCCTTCGGGCTACGTATGGCTATCTTCCCGTAAGCCGTGATACTCTAAAAAATTTACCGACTCTTGATCCTCTGAAAGATGGTCGTATGCCTGAGAAGCTCAAGGCTATCAGGAAAATGAAGAATTATTTTAATGATTCAGTTCTTGTAACAGGTTCATGTGCTGCTCCTTTTTCGGCTGTCGGTCTTACTTTCAGTATTGAAGAATCCATGGTGCTGATGTATACTGACCCTGAGTTCTTATATGAAGCAATGGATTACTGGAAAGAATTTTATAAGAGGTATATCAAAGCTCAGCAGGACGCCGGTGCTGATGCTATCTGGCTGGGTGATTGCAATGCTTTCAGCTCAATGGTTTCAGTTGAGCTATATAATGAACATATTTTGCCTGTAACCAGGGAACTAGTCAGATATTGTGAAGAAGAACTCAATATTATGATCTGGATGCATAACAGCGAGACTAAACTGGATCATGTCCTTTCACACCTTCCCCTTGGTGCCAGTTTTGAGAGCATTGGACCGGATGGTGATATCAGGCAAATTCGGGAGGCCACGCGAGGGTTACAGGCTATTAGCGGTAACCTTGATCCAATCAAGGTTCTCTGGAACGGTAATCCAAAATCAATTGCTGCGGAAGTTGAAAGAATAATGGGAATTTGCAAGGAAGGCGGAGGTTTCATTTTTAACAGCGGCGAAATGAACCCGCGACAGATACCTGAAGAGAATATGGATGCTTTTGTTACGACAGCACGGAAGCTGGCAGAATATTAATAATGTAAAGTTGGATTGGGTACCTGATAATTAATTTCTTTGATGATCGTTCAAACCAGTGAATAATGAAACCAATATCGAAACGAGAAGTCATTAAAGGAGTACTTGATGGTCAAAAACCACCTTATGTTCCATGGTCTTTTAAATATACGCTGGAGCCTAAGGAAATGCTTATGAAACATTACAGGACAGACGATCTTGATATTGTATTGAATAATCATCTCCTGATGCTGGGTGATGAGATTGGATTCTTCGATTATATAGGACACAATTGTTACAGAGATGTTTTTGGAGCTGTATGGGATAGAAGTATTGATAAAGATATTGGAAATATTAAAGGTAGTTTGATCACTGAACCATCACTCCGGAATTATCAGTTTCCTGATCCGGTCGATAAGCGTTATTTTGTTGATGTTGAATCCTCAATCAAACGAAAGCCTGACATGTTCAGGGTATATGAGATTGGTTTTTCCCTTTATGAGAGGGCATGGACATTACGCGGGATGGAGACGTTGCTGATGGATTTTTTGATTTACCCTGAATTTGTTCATGATCTTATGAAAGCAATTGCAGACTGGAATATTGCCCAGATAACTGAAGCGTTAAAATACGACATAGATGCTGTACTGCTTGGAGATGACTGGGGACAGCAGCATGGATTAATAATGGGTTATGATGCATGGAAGGAATTTATCTATCCGCAATTAAAAAGGATGTTTAGTGTCGTTCGGGATGCAGGGAAATATGTATTCATTCATTCATGTGGTGATGTTGACGAATTGTTTGATGATCTGACAGGTATTGGCTTAAACTGTTTTAATCCGTTTCAGCCCGAAGTAATGGATGTTCATGATCTGATGACCAGGTATAAGGGTAAATTGACTTTTTACGGTGGATTATCAATCCAGAAAACATTGCCCTACGGGACTGCCGAAGATGTAATAAATGAATCAGAAAAGTTACTTAAACACGGATCGGAGGGAAATTATATTTTTTCTACATCCCACTCAGTCGAATCCGACACATCTCTTGAAAATATTCTGGCATTCATTAATACTGCTCAGAAACAATTGAAAATGTAGTGAGCTCACATGTACACTACATTTATACTCTATACTCATTGTTATCATGAGCAATTGCAAAGGATCTCATAATTCCAGCAGGACAATAATGATAAGATTAATTGAAGTTGCCACTTATGTCAACAGGCTAAAAGTAGATAATATTTATAATTATAACCTCATAGCCTTAGTAATATTCCTTAATCATTTTTCAGGTTTTAAAATATAGCTTTTCAATGTTCATCGTAATTAATTAAAACTCTATGGAATCATTGTATAAGTTATTATATTTATATGTTTTTTGAAATTAAAAACGTTTAAGTCAGATTCTGACCAAAAAATAAATTTAATGAAGACAGATCGCAGAAAGTTTCTAAGGATAGCCGGAGTGTCAGGAGCTGCGGTTATTAGCGGGGATCTCGCCCCCTTTGGATCAATCGAAAATAACATTGTGTTTTTAAGTCCGGTTGATGGAGACATGTTAAATGAATCTGACGGCAAAGTTACAGACGGTGCTCTGGTTACTCCGTTCAAAATCCGGGCTTCTCCGGGTTCAAAAATTAAGATAAATGGTGTTGATGCAAAATTTTCAGATAATTTATTTACGGCAGATTTGGGTTTAAAAGAGTATAAAAATGACATTGAGGCTTTTGATGAAAAAACCGGCAGCCGACAAACCATTACAGTATTCTGGCTGAAAAACTATACAAATAAGTACAGGTTATCTCTTGATGATAATATCTGGTTCCTCAGAGATATATCAAATAATTCAAACAAGTATAAGTCTATATTTGAAAATCCATATCTCGGCTTTTTTAAACAGGTGCATGATACCTATGGAACGAAAGTTCACATTAATATTTATTACCAGACTGACGGATTTAATCTTTCACAAATGACTACCAAATTCAAAAACGAGTGGAAGGAGAATGCAGGGTGGCTCAGGCTGGCTTTTCACGCATTGCAGAATGATCCGGACAAACCTTATATTAATGCCGGCTATGATGAGGTGAAAAGAGATTGTGAAAAGGTACAGGATCAGATAAGGAGATTTGCCGGGGAAGAACTGATGGGGCCTGTAACAACTCTTCACTGGGGTGAGGCTAAGGTTGAAGGCTGCCGGGCTTTAAGGGATTGTGGTTATACCGGACTTACAGGTTATTTTAATGTGGATGACAACCAGTCACCCGTTTCATATTATCTTGATGCAGAACAGAGGCGGAATCTGAAAAAGCGGTTTATATGGAGGGATAATCGTGAAGGAATCATTTTTGGCAGGATCAGCCTTGTAATCAACACAGTAAAATATCCCGAGATTGTACCCTATCTTGATGCACTTAAAAAGAGTGAACACAAGCCGCGGTTCCTTGACCTTATGATACATGAACAGTATTTTTACCCGTCCTACGTGGCATACCAGCCTGATTACAGGCAAAAGGTTTTAACATCGGTCAAATGGGCTGATGATAACGGGTACAGACCTGCATTTTTTGGTGATTGCATTTTTAGCTGATGCTCCTGGTAAGTTAATGAATATTAAATTGTTGAAATAAGAATATTTTAATACTAAACGAAATTAAAAACTCTGCAATGTCGCGTAAATTAAGTATGTTAGCCCCTGATTGGTGGGATTTTACAACCCTGGATGATGAATTATTAAAAGATGCAGCAAAGCTTACTCCTGAGGATATGCTTCAACTGTCAAGAGACGGCTTCAAGGTCGTGTTTTATGATACACTTGAAGATTTTTACCTGGCAGAAGCTCTTGAGTATATTACTGCATGGAAGAGAGCAACAAGTGACAATCCTGCAGGAATTTGCGGGCCTGTAGGTCCTACAGAACAGCTTCCATTGGTTGCCAGAATTGTTAACGAATTAAAACTCGATTTATCCAATGCCCATTTTTGGGGAATGGATGAATGGTATGTCAATGGTAAAGAAGTTGATGTAACAAATCCCTTGTCGTTTGAAAAAGCCGACAGGGATCTTTGTTTTAACCGTATCGATAAAAAGTTAAGGATGCCGGCGGCAAATTTGCATTTCCCAAAAGCTGATACCAGCAGTTATATTAAAAGCTGGGAAATCGGGATTCAATGTGCTGTTATGCAGGGTGGGCAGGGGGACACAAAGCACTGGGCATTTAATGACCCGGTAAAACGGGAAGGGAAATACAAAGACTTACCTCCATCACCGGAAGAATTCAGAAAGCTTTCAACACGCATTGTGGACCTGCATCCTGTTACCTGTATGCAAAATGCCCGTACAAGCGGAGGAGGAGTTGTTACGGGAATCCCTGTTCAGGCACTTACAGTTGGACCGGTTCAAACCTGGAAAGCTGAGAAAGTATCAATATGGCAGGCTGGAACTCACGATAATTCTTTTGGTCAGAGGCTTACTGCTTTCATGATCGGCAAGAAAATAATTGACAGTTCAGTCCCAATGTCATTATTGGCAGATCATCCAAACGTCCAGTTCAACTATTTTCGGGGTGGGATTGGGGTATGCGAAACAGAAATGCACTGAAGCATATGATGCTTAACTGAATTAATGCCAGGGATCATTCCAAATTTGCATGGTATTCAGGGACTTATGTAAGATCGATACTTCGTTGAATCTAAGTCAGTTTGATTAATGGATCGTAATGAAATCAAGTCGTAGAAATTTTGTCAGGATCACCGGAGCAGCCGGTGCAGGATTAATTACCCGTGGTTTAAAACCATTAAATTTTTCTGATGGATTACTTAGAATTGTCAATCCTGTTGATGGTGACATGTTAAACCAGACTGATGGTCCTGTTGTTAACGGATGTTTAATGATTACTGTGAAAATTCAGGCTCCTTCCGGTTCAAAAATTAGAGTAAACGGTATTGCAGCAAAGTACAGGGAAGATTTATTTCAGGCAGATGTTCCTTTGAAAGAGTATAAAAATTTCATAGAAGCAGTAGATGGTAATTCCGGAAATAAGGAAAGAATTGAGGTTTTCTGGCTGAAAAACTATGTTAATAAGTATAGAATATCTCTAGACGATAATATTTGGTTTCTTCAGGACATTTCTAAAAATTCTGCTACATACAAGTCAATATTTGAGAATCCATATCTGGGATTTTTTAAAAAGATACATGACACTTTTGGAACCAGGGTTCATATCAACATATATTACCAGACTGAAGGATTTAATCTCTCTCAGATGACCACCAAATTCAAAAACGAGTGGAGGGAGAATGCCGGTTGGATCAGACTTAGTTTTCATGCATTACAGAATGATCCCGACAATCCTTACATTAAGGCAGGTTATGACGATGTAAAAAAGGACTGTAACATGGTAATGGAGCAAATCAGGAGATTTGCCGGGGAGGAACTCATGGGACCTGTGACGACTCTTCACTGGGGCGAAGCAACTATTGAAGGAAGCAGGGCTTTAAGAGATGCCGGTTATATCGGACAGGTTTCAGACTTTGTTTTGCAAAATGGTGTTCAGTCTATTTCAATGTATCTTGATTTACCTCAGAGTAAACATATAAATGAGCGTTTCATATGGAGAGATAATCGCGAGGGTATAATATTTTCAAAGGTCAGTATTATACTCAATTCCCATAAGGTTGAGGAAATTGTACCGGTTTTGGAAAAACTTAAGGAAAATCCTCATAAATCAGGATATATGGATCTGCTTATGCATGAACAATATTTTTATCCTTTTTACATAAATTACCAGCCCGACTACAGGGAGAAGATAACCACTGCAGTCAAATGGGCAACCGAAAAAGGATATAAACCTGCTTTTCTGAGCGAATGTATTTTTGCCTGATATTAATTTGCTCAAAGCTGAATAATAAAAGACCCCTGGGTGCGTCATTGTTGTTTATAATAAAATCACTGAAAACTTAAACATTATAAATTTTATGCCAGACAGAAAAGAAAAGATGAAAAAAAATGAAATCCTGCAATACATTGGCAATCAGTCCCAGTTAGGAGGCAGCAGGCATTATGTTCTTTCGGACGGTTTGGGGCGAAATCTCAGGGGGATTGATATAAATTCCGGAAGCGGACTGCAATATACCGTTATGCCTGACCGGGGCATGGATGTTTCGTTAGCAAGTTATAAAGGCATCAATCTGATCTACCTCACCTGCAATGGAGAAATCCATCCCTCATTTTATGAACCTGAAAACTTCGGATGGCTTCGTACTTTTACAGGTGGTCTGCTAACTACCTGTGGTCTTACATATTTAGGTTCTCCGGTTACTGACGAAGGAGAGGAACTTGGCCTGCATGGACGCTATTCTACTATTCCGGCCAGACAGGTTGCAGATCTTTCTCAATGGGTTGGCGATGAGTATCACATTAAACACAAAGGGATTATAGAAGAAGGACACCTGTTCGGCAATAAGCTGCGGTTAGAGCGTGAAATATTTACTGTACAGGGACAAAACAGGATCAAAATAACAGACAGGATATCCAATATTGGATATAAGCCAAGCCCCTATGAAATTTTATACCACATGAATTTTGGATACCCTCTTTTAGATGAAAATGCTGAACTGATAATTAATCCGGTTAAAACGGTCCCCAGAGATGCAGCTGCAGAAGGGGGGATGAAAGAGTTTACCCGTTTTCCCAGACCTCAGACAAGCTTTGCCGAACAGGTATTCTGCCACACAATGCCACCTGCGGAGGAGGGCAATACGATGGCAATACTTCAAAACAGGAAGCTTGGAATTGCTCTTTCTATAAGATTTGATACAGCTACGTTGCCTTACCTGATAGAATGGAAAATGATGGGGCAGGGTGAATATGTTCTTGGTCTTGAACCTTCTAATGTACCGGGTAAAAACCGAAAGTTACTGAGAGAAGAAAATATCTTACCATTTTTAAAACCCGGCGAAGTCACTACCAATAGCATAGAAATCCAATTAAATGATCTTAGTTAACCAGGATGGTCACAATTGAATCCAGGTAATATTATCGCTCTCAGGCAGACTCCACTTAAGAAATTACTGAATAAAATTCAGGTGTAACAGGAGTTACCCAAAACAGATTGCCAGTTAAATGGAAAGTATTAAAAAGAATAAACTGGTCTTATTCGGTGCCGGTAAAATTGGCCGGTCATTCATCGGACAGTTATTCAGTTCCGGCGGATATGAAGTAGTATTTGTAGATGTTTATAAACCAATAATAGACGAGTTAAACCACAGAGGTAATTACAACGTCATTATTAAATCAGAGAATGAACAAATCTTAAATATTAAAAATGTAAGAGGTGTTTATGCTTATGACGAACCAAAGGTGGTTCATGAAGTAGCAACTGCAGGAATTTTAGCAGTTTCAGTTGGAATAAATGGACTAATAAATATTTTCCCCTTGCTGGCTAAAGGCTTATTAATGAGATTTCAATCTGACAGGGAGAATGCTCTTGATATAATTATTGCTGAAAATATGCGTAATGCTGATGCTTATTTCAAGGTACAACTATTAAAATATTTACCCGAAACTTATCCTTTTGATAAACTGGTCGGTCTGATTGAGACCAGCATCGGGAAAATGGTACCTATTATGAAAAAGAAGGATATAGACGAGGATATTTTGCAGATATATGCCGAACCATATAATACTTTGATATTAAATAGAAGAGGATTCAAAAATCAAATACCTGATATAAAAGGCCTTGCACCTAAGGAAAATATGAAAGCCTGGGTAGACAGAAAACTGTTTATTCATAACCTTGGCCACTCCGCTGCAGCGTATATAGGAAATTTACATAATCCTCAGTTTATTTATCTCTATGAAGCGCTTGCTGTTCCGGAATTATTCAGCTACGTCAGAGGAACTATGTTGCAATCTGCTGAAATTCTGTTGCAAAAGTATCCCGATGAGTTTACTCCGGAGGATCTGATTGAACATATTGATGATTTGCTGTTACGGTTTCAGAACAAGGCCCTGGGAGATACTATATTCAGGGTCGGTTGCGATCTGAGCAGAAAACTTGGATCCGAAGACAGGCTGGCCGGAGCAATTCATAATGCGCTCGGATTAAACCTTAGATACGATAAAATTTTATTTGCATTGGTTTGCGGATGCCATTTCAGAGCTACTGACGAAGAAGGTAATATGCTTAAAGAGGATATCCGATTTGTAAAGCTTTACGAAAATGGAATAGAATCGGTTTTGAAAAATGTCTGTGGTTTTGATATAATAAGATACAAGAGAGTATTCACAGAAGCGAAAGCAATAGATGAGCGTATAAGAATTTCAGGATCCGGATTAAGTGGAAATTAATTATCGCCGGCATTTTAACAAAACTAAACCGCTAGCACAACCGTATAATTCTTGATCAATTTGCCAGTATCATTTACCTTTATAAAAAACCCAGATTATGAATGTAACATGTGTTTATGTTCACGTTAAACCTGAAGCAGTTGACAGGTTTATAGAGGCAACGGTTTCCAACCACAATGAATCGGTTAAGGAACCTGGAAATCTTCGCTTTGACCTGATTCAGCAGTCTGATGATCACTGTCGTTTTATGATTTATGAAGCCTATGAATCTGATGAGGCGGCCGCTGCACACAAAAACACCGGTCATTATCTTGATTGGCGTGATGCAGTGAAGGATTTAATGGCAGAACCAAGAAAAGGTATAAAATATAATATCATCGTACCCAACGACACATCAAGATGGTGAAACCGTTCCACTTTGCCAGGATCCCCAAAATCATTTTTAAACCACGGCAGATACATGATCTGCCCGATATTGTAAGTGCGTTTGGAAATAAAATCATCCTTGTAACCGGGCAAAATTCATTTCTGAATTCGGTACATGCAGGTACCCTTTTTGATTTATTTAAGTTGAAGGGTATAGAGTACAACCTCATTTCAGTTACCGGGGAACCTACTCCAAATATTGTTGATCAGGCGGTTAAAAGTTTGAATGACAAGTCACCTGATGTTGTTTTAGCTATAGGTGGCGGCAGTGTGCTCGATGCCGGTAAAGCAATATCAGCCATGATGTATAAAACAGGGTCAATTACCAGATATCTTGAAGGTGTCGGCAATATTCCGCATCCCGGTACAAAGCTTCCTGTAATTGCTGTCCCGACGACCTCAGGAACCGGAAGTGAGGCAACTAAAAATGCTGTTATCTCACATATAGGTAAAGATGGGTTCAAGAAATCGCTTCGTCATGATAATTTTGTACCTGATGTTGCTGTAGTGGATCCGGAGCTTACACTTAACTGCCCCCGGCAGATTACAGCGGCAAGTGGCATGGATTGTTTTACACAGCTTACGGAAGCTTACCTTTCGGATAAATCAAACGAATATACCGATGCCCTGGCTTTTGAGGGACTGAAAGCCATTAAAAATTCACTCCGGCAAAGTTTTCTGAATGGCGATGACCTTGCTGCCAGAACAGGTATGTCCTTCGCTGCTCTTACTTCAGGTATTTGCCTTGCTAATGCCGGACTAGGTGTTGTACACGGCTTTGCATCGTCTCTGGGCGGGGTTTTAAAAATTCCCCATGGAATAATTTGCGGGACATTAATGTCGTCAGTTAATAAAATAAATGTCAGGGTACTGATGAAGAATAAAGATTATAGCGCTGCAAAAAGAAAATATGTCCTTCTGGGAAAATTGTTTCTTGACAAAGAAGGTCAGTCAGATAATTACTATACAGACGGTTTTATTCAATATCTTTATGATCTTACAGATGAATTGAAGTTACCGGGCTTAAAAAAATACGGACTGGAGGAAAAAGATATAAATCACATTTGCATGATTACCGAAAATAAAAATAATCCTGTAAAGCTCACCAGGGAAGATTTGATGGAAATTGTCATGAGTCGTCTTTAATTTAAAAAGTAATTATGATAACCATTATTCAATATTCTTAATTAATACAACTAAAATCAAAATTATATTATGATGAAAAGCAGGAACTTATTAACAATTTTTTTATTTGCTTCTCTGATTTTTACTTCTCAGTTTTCGACAGCTCAGCTGCCTCGTGAAACTGAAGCTCAGAAAGCTCAGCGTTTGCAATGGTGGACCAATGCAAGGTTTGGAATGTTCATTCACTGGGGCTTATACGCTTTGCCTGCCCGTCATGAATGGGTTAAAAACAGGGAAAGAACTAACCAACGAGCAGTATCAGAAATATTTTGATTTGTTCAACCCCGACCTTTATAATCCTAAGGAATGGGCAAAAATGGCTAAAGATGCCGGAATGAAATATGTGGTACTTACTGCAAAACATCATGAGGGTTTCTGTCTGTTCGACTCAAAATATACTGATTATAAGTCCACTAACACTCCCTATGGCAAGGATTTGATAAAAGAATATGTCGAAGCTTTCAGGGCTGAAGGTCTGAAGGTTGGTTTCTATTATTCATTGATAGACTGGCATCATCCTGATTATACTATAGACAGGAACCATCCTCAGCGTCAGGATTCTGATACTGCTTATGCACGACTGAATAAAGGAAGGGACATGAATAAGTACAGGGAGTATATAAAGAACCAGGTAAGAGAATTACTTACCAATTATGGCGAGATAAGTATAATATGGTTCGATTTTTCATTCCCCGGGAATAATGGTAAAGGACGTGCTGACTGGGATTCGGAAAACCTTTTAAAACTTGCACGCTCTCTTCAACCCGGAATTATTGTTGATGATCGTCTCGATCTTAAGGATGTTGAGGGCGGATGGGATTTTACGACACCCGAACAGGTCAAAGTAACAAAATGGCCGGAGGTTAATGGCAAAAGGGTACCATGGGAAACATGCCAGACATTTTCCGGGTCATGGGGGTATTATCGTGACGAAACGTCATGGAAAAGCCCTGCTCAATTGCTTGAATTGCTTTCAGAATCGGTGAGCAAAGGTGGCAACCTCCTTTTAAATGTTGGACCAACAGCCAGAGGCGTTTTTGATTACAGGGCACAGGACAGATTAAAAGCTATGGGTGAATGGATGAAATACAACAACCGGTCGATCTATGGATGTACCGAAGCTCCTGCCGATTTCACGGCCCCGGCAAATACAATTCTGACTTATAACCCTTTGACAAAACGGTTGTATATTCATTTGCTTGTTTACCCGATGGGCAGTCTGACACTGACCAACATGGCTGACAAGGTGAAATATATCCAGTTCCTCCATGACGCGTCTGAGATACGTTATAGTACAGGAAGAGGTGATGCAAAAAATGATTTAAACCTTCAGCTGCCGATACTTAAACCCCCGGTGGAGATCCCTGTTCTTGAGGTTTATCTGAAATAAAAATTATAACCGAAAGTTCGCAAGGTTAAAATAGTCATGACCCCTCAGATATGAAATATAGAGCATTAAAATTGCCATATCTTTCGCACTTTCTTTGGAGAAGTATTATATGCAGATTATAAATCTATCTTCTTAGAGGTGGCCTGCAGATAATACATAGAAATTCGGTTACTTAACAAAAAAGTGGAAATCAAAATAAATAAATCATTATCTCTGATTGAATTCCTGATAGAACAATATCCTGATTCACCACGGACCAGGATAAAAAAATTGTTGCAAAGCGGTGATATCCGTATAAACAATAAATCAGTCACATTGCATTCATATTCGTTAAAACCTGGTGATGTAGTTGAAATCATTTCGCAATCCGGGATAAAAGTTAAAGCAGGGTTACCATTCCCTGTTTTATATGAAGACCATCAGGTAATAGTGGTTGATAAACCTGCAGGAACTGCTACTTCGAGTGTTGATGGCAGCATAAGTATTTACCTGATTATTTCAGAGTTTCTAAAAAAACTCAGCAAGGGAAATCTAAGGGCATATGTAGTTCACAGGCTCGACAAAGAAGTGTCGGGAGTATTATTGTTCGCCAAGTCACAAGCTGCAATGGATGCTATTAAAGAAAGGTGGAAAGAAACAGACAAACATTATTATGCTCTTGTAGAGGGTATTCCGGGGAAGACTGAAGATACGATCAAAAGCTGGCTTATTGAAGATAGCCGTCAGAAAGTGTTTTCAGTCAGCCAGAACTATGACGCTAAATTTGCGGTTACCCATTACAAAATCATTAAAACTTTAAAAAATCATACTTTGCTGGATGTAAAAACTGAAACCGGCCGGAAAAACCAGATAAGGGTGCATCTTGCAGATATTGGCTGCCCAATAGTTGGTGATCGCAAATATGGAGCTTCAACTGATTTTATAAGACGGATCAGACTTCATGCATATCATTTATCCTTTCCACATCCTGTAAATGGTAAAATGATAAGCGTTGAATCACCTATGCCTGAGGGTTTCCTGTCCTTAAAAGCCAAAGACGAGAAATACAAGTAGAAGCAAACTATAATAAATTATGGATTGGCTAAATGAGTTACTCTTTAAAGAAACAGTTGCACATACCATATTAATTTACTCCTTTGTAATAGCTTTTGGTATATTCCTTGGAAAAATCAAAATATTTGGCATCTCGCTGGGAATTACATTTGTCCTTTTTGCAGGTATTGCAGTCGGACATTTTGGTTTCTCAGCAAACCATGAAGTAATTGATTTTATACGTGACTTCGGCCTGATACTGTTCGTGTTTTCAATTGGTCTGCAGGTAGGACCCGGCTTTTTTTCTTCATTCAGAAAGGGAGGCCTTTCAATGAATCTTATGGCTTTGTCGATAGTGATACTTGGTGCTCTGATCACCCTGGCTCTCCATTACCTTACCGGGATGTCACTTCCAATGCTGGTAGGAATAATGTCGGGTGCCGTAACTAATACACCCGGACTGGGAGCAGCGCAAGAGGCTCTTGGCCATGTTTATTCAGGTACACTCACTACTGGAATACCTGATATCGGACTGGGTTATGCAGTGGCATATCCCTTTGGCGTATTGGGAATTATAATAACCATGTTTGCAATAAGAAAAGTGTCCGGGATAAATGTTATCCATGAACTGGTTTTATTCAATCAGGAGAAGAATCCTTCCGAAGCCGTTCCTGAAAAAATCAGCATTCTTGTTAATAACCCCCAGGTATTTAACAAGACAATTCCTGAAATATCTAAACTTATTAATCAGGAAATTGTGATCTCAAGGGTATTACATAATGGAGAATTAATTCTTGCATTATACGACACGGTAATAAGTGAAAATGATATTATCCTGGTTGTTACACAAAAAGGATTGATCCCGGAAATAGTAAGCCAGATAGGTACTCTGAGTGAGATGGATCTGACAGCCAGATCCGGTCCGTTTGTAACACGTCGTATCATGGTGACCAATCGTGAAGTTTTTGGAAAAACACTGGGTTCGCTCATGTTAAGAACCAGGTACAATATCAATGTAACCAGACTTTACCGGTCAGGCATCGAACTTGTTGCCCTGCCGCAGATCAGACTTCAAATGGGGGACAAGCTGACGGTTGTGGGTGATGAGAGTGCAATGGAAAAGGTCATCGGCCATCTGGGGAATTCTGTTAAGAGGTTAAATGAACCAAATCTTATCCCGATTTTCATTGGCATCTTACTTGGAGTAATATTGGGATCTGTCCCTGTTTATTTTCCGGGAATACTCAATCCGATCAGGCTTGGTTTGGCCGGAGGTCCATTGATTATTGCAATATTATTAAGTAAATTCGGATACAGGTTTTCCCTTTTCTCATACACAACACCAAGTGCTAACCTGATGCTTCGGGAGATAGGAATTGTACTGTTTCTTGCAAGCGTGGGTATTTTATCCGGTGAAAAGTTTATTTCAAACCTTTTATCGGGTGATGGATTTACATGGATGGGTTATGGTGCTGTTATAACTATAGTCCCGCTGGTCATTGTCGGATTCTTTTCACGTTACATTTTAAAAAGAAACTTCCTTGAGATTTGCGGATTGCTTTCGGGCAGTATGACTGATCCTCCGGCGCTGGCATATGCTAACAGCATTGCACAATCGGAAGCCCCTGCGGTTGCTTATGCTACTGTATATCCGATGGTAATGTTCCTGAGAATTTTTATTGCTCAACTGTTGATCCTGGTTTTCGTTTAGGTCAGGGATACACTATAAATACATTACTATTCAAGACTTTCCACAGTTTTCTCTGCTTCAGTCAGTATCTCACACGATTTTACGAGGGATTAAACAGGCAGACTAAAGGAGATACATTTTAAGTCACCCGGCTTTTATCCCAGGTACTTCTTAAGCAACGTAATACCTTTCTTAATCTCTTCGCGTCCTGATGATTCTATTCCATACCAGCCGCGGTAACCTGCATCTTTTGTCATCCGGATCATTTTTGCTGTCAGCTCTTCGGACGGCTGGTTACGATACGACATACCCCCGGCATAAGGCAGCATTTTAAGAAGATAGTCAACATTATCGAAATTATGCGGCAGGTGCCCGCCAGTCGGGGTATGTACCGAAGTAAAGGTTATTGACCGCTTTCATCAGCGAAACCATCCAGTCAGCATCATTTGATATACCTCCGTGGTTTTCAATAAGGACACAGATATTTGCCGGCACTGCATATTCCATCATCATCAGGTAGGTTTCGGTTGAATACTTAAGAGCCTCTTCCCTGGATACTCCCTGCGGGCCCCGGCAATTGGTGCGTATTGCTTTACATCCCAGATAAGCTGCGGCATCTATCCATTTACGATGATTTATCTCAAACTGACGACGCTCTTCCTTGGTTGGAGAGCAGCCATCACCTTCATCATCTACCATTATCAGGACCATGGTTACATCGAGACTGGCTGCATTTCTTTTCAGCTGCCTGAGGTATCCCTCTGTCGGGACCTCAAATAAGGTGTTAACAAATTCGATCCCGTTGAGACCAAAATCATTCTTGGCAATCTTTGCAAAATCAAGTGTTTTCCACTTTCCTGCTTTTACCTCATCAACAAGTGCCCACTGCGCAAGCGATATATCGTCCCTGATCATCCTTGGGGTGGGTTTTGTTAAGGCTGCATTTAATAATGATGGTGCAGTGATTGCTGCACCGCTTACAGCCATCGATTTTTCAAGAAAATTTCTCCGTGTTATTTTAGTCATAAGATTAGGTTTTATTGTTTTATATATTCTTTTCTTTTATGGAAATATCAGGAATCGTTAATATACTTTTATTGATTCTGACTTCGTCCCCGCATGGCGTGGCTCCGGTTCTTCATTTACCCCTGGCCTTAAAGGATGCGGAGAACCGATACTACAATTCCCATCCCTGGCGATACTCCCTGGTCAGGAATTTATCTGCGTCCGGAATATTTGTAATTTTCATATTTACAGAATCATATTCTACTTTCCTGCGTGCGCGAAGGGCCACGGCGCCGAGGAGTATAGTCTCAGACACAGGACCAGCGTAGATGAAACTGCCCGGTGACTGTGTATTATTCCTGAAAGCATCAATCCAGACAGCATTTCCATCAGATCCTTTCTCTTTTTCAGATACTGAACTTAACCCGGCAATTCTGCTGTCGCTTATAAGCCTGGGATCTTCACCCCTGAAACCTGCCAGAATCTTTCCTTTATCGCCGACAAACATCATGCCTTCAGGAGTTAAGGCTTTACCTTCTGCACTGAGTTCATCCGGAGTAATGGGCTTCATTCCCCCATCGTACCAGTAAAGATCAAATGGGCTCATTTCTTTCTGAGCCGGGAATTTGAAACGGATGATACAGGATAATGGAAATGCAACATCATTTACCACGCCCACTGCTACATTATTCCTGAGCGTGCAGGTAGTTGTGCCGTATGCTTCAGCGCTTAAAGCCGGGGTTTCTATTCCGAAAGAAAGAAAGAGAGGGAATAAACTGTAATGGCCCATATCGGCAATGCTTCCGCCACCAAAATCGTACCAGCCACGAAATACAGCGTTTGTGTATTTTGGATTATATGGACGATCAGGTACCGGACCAAGCCACAGATCCCAGTTAAAATCTTTTGGAACAGGTGGTGTATCCGTCGGGTTAGCTTGCCATTGCGGCCATACCGGCCTGTTGGACCAGTTATGTATCTCTTTCAGGTTCCCTATCAGACCATCTTTGATCCATTTCCTGGCTACATCGTATCCGGGTTTCCTGCTCCAGGCAAGCAGGTGTGTACCAAGACCTGTTTTACGGGCAGTTTCGATTGTGAGCTTAGCTTCACTCATCCGGTTGGCGATCGGCTTATGTGTAATTACATTTTTACCCTTTTTCATTGAAGCTATTGCCACAGTGGCATGCAGGTGATCGGGAGTCATAATTTTTATTGTGTTCACATCTTTTTCTTTCTCAAGCAATACCCTGAAATCAGCGTATGAAGCACATCCCTTGTAACTCCCAGTCCCATTTAATTTTGCATAATATTTCTGTACCAGTTCCTGCCCTATATCTCTTCCTCCGGGTATTCCTGTCAGCTTATCTCCCCAGGTATTATCCCCAAGTGCCGTGCGTATAGTATTACGGATACCATTCTGTGACCAGTCTACATAGTTAGTTGTGAATTTGTTGGGATCGCATACCGCAACGATCTGAATGGCAGGATTTGCGAGTAATACCGCCATTTCCCTTAAACCCTGGGTACCACAACCGATATAACCAAGGGTGATCTTGTCGCTCGGTGCTACAAAACCATTACCCCCGAGCACATTTCTTGGAACAACGGTTAATGCAAGGGAAGCAGTAGCTGCTGATCCCAGAAATTCCCGACGATTGATTTTTTTTGATGTTGCCATTTTTACGGATTTGTTAGGTGATAAAATCACATTTAAAGAATAGTAATTAATAAATGTTAACAGGTTAGCATATCCAAATTTACAAAAATATTAATGATTTTATGGAATAAATACCTTAGTCAGATTGTCTTATTTCAATATCAACCAAACTCAATTAAAATTAAAGGTATGAAAAAAAATGACAAAAAAATTCAGTTCCTGTCACTGATGATCATCATGGCGTTTCTGGTTCTGCCTCTAACGGTAAATGGTCAGGGCTCTAAAGCTAATTTTGCAGGAACATGGGCTTTAAATGCCGCAAAAAGTAATTTTGGTACCCCTCCTGCCGGAGGTGGCGGTGGTGGACAGGGTGGTGGCCAGAGAGGTGGCGGTAACTTTGTCGTCACTCAGGATGCTAATGTTCTGACCAGGACAACTACCGGCCAGGATGGTACGCAAAGAGACCACCAAATATACTCTTGATGGCAAAGAGAATGTTAACACCACAGGAAGAGGTGAAAGCAAGTCAGTTGCAAAATGGTCAGCCGATGGTAAATCTCTGACTATCACAACAACAAGTACTTTCAACTCCAATACCAGGACTTCAACAGAAGTATGGAGCCTGACTGCCCCCGGTACACTTTCCATAGTAAGAACCTCCCCCGGTAGGGACGGTGGTGCTGAAAGAAAAACTACAGCGGTATACGATAAAAAGTAAGTGTTTAGGTTAGATTTTTAAGATGAGGTTGTCTCAAAAGTCCTCTGTGTAACTCTGTGGAAACTCTGTGATCTCTGTGTAAGTTCTTAATTATTTGTTACACAGAGGGCCACAGAGAAGGCACAACTTGTCCCGATCTATCGGGAGAGCGACACAGAGAAAGCATTACCATAATTTTAGACTTTTGAGACTGCCTCTTCTTATTTCCAGGTCAGTAAAGTATTGATGCTGTTGAGAAGGTCTTGTACCACTGGTAACACTTAGTACAACGGCAGGACAACCGGGACCGGACCTGTCATCATGATCTGTTCAGAGATAACTGAAGTATCGAATGTCATGTCCGGAACGCTTAATCAGGTTTTGTTTCTTCATTTTCAATGACATTTTCATCCAAATCTTTTAGTTCATTTTCCTCCTCAGAGTCAATCTCAATCTCATTCGAATCTATTAGTTCTGCGGCTTCTGCCTGCGGCAATCCTTCTATTGTACGGAGCTGTTTTTTTATAGCTCTTGAACGGACCCCTACAAGCTTTTCTATGTTACCGCTCGCAGTATTAATCTGTTTTTGTGCCGATATCAGCACTTTTTCGAATGTTCCAAATTCAGTTTTAACGGCAGCGAGGATTTTCCATACTTCACTGGATCTTTTTTGTACCGCCAGTGTTCGAAATCCCATCTGAAGGCTGCTCAGAAAAGCTACCAGGTTTGAAGGTCCAACCACAGTTATATTATAATCACGTTGAAGAAGCTCAAACAAACCTGTGCGTGTAAGGATCTGTGCATACAGTCCTTCAGTCGGAACAAACATGATAGCAAAATTGGTAGTATATGGAGGAAAGATATATTTCTGATGAATTGTTTTTGCAGATTTAACAACGCTTACATCAAATGCTTTTTCAACTTTTATTATATCTTCTTTGGTATAACCGGAAATATTTTCATATACATCAATCAATCTCTGATAATCTTCAACCGGAAACTTTGAATCAATAGCAAGCAGAACCGGTTCATTCGGGTTTTCGTTCCCGGGCAGTTTAATGGCAAATTCCACAGTCTCCCTGCTTCCGGGTTTTACAGGAATGTTTTTAGAATACTGGTCGGCAGAAAGATATTGTTCAAGAATAGTTCCCAGCTGTATTTCTCCCAGGATTCCTCTTGTTTTTACATTCGAGAGAACTCGTTTAAGGTCACCAACTCCGACAGCAAGCTTCTGCATATCACCAAGACCTTTGTAAACCTGTTCGAGTTGTTCAGTAACCATCTTGAATGATTCACTTATTCGCGTATTCAGGGTTTCCTGTAATTTTTCATTCACCGTAATCCTCATCTGTTCAAGCTTTGTGCTATTATCGGCCTGAATATCTTTGAGCTTGTTCTCGATAGTCTCTCTCATCTTCTCCAACCGCTTTTCGATGTTTAGTGATTGTTCTTTAGCTCTGTTCCCCGAACTTTCAAAACTTATTCTGAGGTTTTCATTGAATTCTTTTATATTACCTGATAGACGATTATCAAATGACTCCAGCGATTTCTGCAGTTCGTCCCTGTTATCTTTAGCAATTTTTGATGATTCTTCCCTGTTTCGTTGAAATTCATCCTTCATGGAATTCCCTGTTTTATCAAGGTTATTCCCGAAAATGGCTAATACAGATTTAACTGATTCATCCTGAACAGGTTTATTGAGTTGAGATATTATCCTGATTATAAGTAATATAGTTATGCCGAACAGAACTGCATTAATAATCAGAAGAGAGGTCGTCATATGAAAAATGTCTTAAATATTTTTAATTCACTAAATTACTCATAATAGTTTATATGACCCGTAATTTAGCCATGAAAGGTCCTGTTGGTTCTGTCGCCAATGTTAAAGTAAGCTGATCTAATCAGGAATTCATATATTTATCAAAAATATAGTATGAAAAAACCGGGTATAAATTCAGGTGGAGAGTTACTGATGAGCCTCCGGACCGTAATTTATGAATGCATTATCTTTACTGTTTTATTTTTGATCGGATGTACCGGTGGACATAAACGACTAAGTGATAAGATGTTAACTAAAACAGAACAGGCTGAAACGGAAATTGAAAAGGATTCAACATTTCTTTTTGACGGAAAGACACTTAATGGATGGCAGATTACTAACTTTGGTCCTCAGGGACCGGTATATGTTTCCGGTGGTGAAATCATACTTGGTATGGGCGACGGATGCACAGGAATTACCTGGAAAAAGGATTTCCCGGTGATTAATTATGAAGTTACCCTTGATGCAATGCGGGTTGCTGGAAATGACTTTTTCTGCGGAATGACATTCCCGGTCGGTAAAGATCACTGCACCCTGGTCATAGGGGGCTGGGGCGGAGGAACAGTGGGGCTGAGCAGCATCAATGGGATGGATGCCTCTGAAAATGAAACCACCAGGCTTATGAAGTTCGAAAAGAATAAGTGGTATGATATTTGTCTTTTGGTAAAAGCAGATGAAATAAAAGCCTGGATTGACAGTATGCTGGTTGTTGATTTTCACAAAAACGGGAAGATTTTATCAATTCGTCCTGAGGTTGAACTGTCAAAACCATTCGGGATCGCATCATGGACTACAACAGCGGCGTTGAAGAATATAAAGATGAAGAAGATATGAATGAGGAGAGTGGTTAAAGAGAGAGGCTGCCCCTTGTCCCTCAGCGACGAAGGGCAAGGGATTGGTTTTTGAAATATTGAAAAATAGCTTTTTAAATTATTTCAAATATTTATTTATAATTACACAAAATTCTATTCTATGAAAAATAACATGTTTATATTATTGATTGTCAGTTTACTGGTGTCATGTAAAACAAGTGAGTTATATCTTAATGTTGTTGAACCGGCTCCTGTTACTATACCAAATTATATAAAGAATGTGGGTATTATTAACCGGAGTATAGCTACTGATGAGACAAAAGCAATTGATGTGGTTGACAAGGTCTTGTCGCTGGAAGGAGCAAAACTTGATAAAGATGGTGCCCGGGAAAGTATAAAAGGCCTGACACAGGAGTTAATTAATAACGGAAGATTCGCCGAAATTAAGACATTAGACAACATTGATTTCAGAACCCCGAAGACTGGAACCTTTCCAGTTCCTCTCTCATGGGAAATAGTTAAACAGATATGTAACGAGACTGGTACCGATGCTCTCTTCTCCCTGGAGTTATTTGACACAGATACTAAAATAAACTATTCAACAAAGCCCACTGATATAAAAACACCGTTTGTAAAAATTCCACTCCTCGAACATCAGGCAAGTATGGAAACTTTTGTAAAAACAGGTTGGAGAATTTATGATCCTGAAAGTCAGATGATTCTCGATGAGTATAATCTTGGCAAGTCAATAGTTACTTCCGGAAGGGGAATAAATCCTGCGCTTGCAGCTGGCGCTCTTATCGGCAGGAAAGATGCTGTGAATCAGGTGAGCAATAAAGTGGGACACAGTTATGCATTAAGAATCCTTCCGTTCGAATTAAGAGTAATGCGCGATTACTTTGTTAAAGGGACCAACAATTTCAAGATTGCCCAACGTAAGGCACAGGTTGGCAACTGGGATGAAGCCGGATTACTATGGGAAAAAGAGACAGGAAACACAAACATGAAAATTGCGGGAAGGGCATGCTATAATATGGCGATAATAAGTGAGATAAACGGAAACCTGGATAATGCTCTTAAATGGGCTCAGAAAGCATACGAAAATTATAATATAAAACCAGCACTGAAATATGTCAGGATTCTTGAAAACAGGGCATATAAAACTGAAGTTTTGAAAATCGCAGTAGAAGCAGGAAATATTACCTTAAATCTTTTTAAGACCACAGGTTGAGCATCCCGTTAAATCATCAGTCGGATTACAACCAACATCATTATGCTGAGCACAGGTAATGCCCCGCTTATTCATCTCTTTATTTTCACTTATATGAGTTGATGAAAATCTGCCATGCGATGTGAACAGAATCCGTATTCCGAGACCTGCAAATGAAATGATCAGGAGTATTGCACTTAATATCAATAGTTTCAGTAGCATAATCTTTGTCATTTAATATTTTGTAACTTTACATATAACAGTTACACCACAAAGATAGTCATCATTTCGGTCTTAGTTTTAAACAACACCTGTATAATTTTGTTTAATATCCAGTACATGGAACCCAAAAATGACAATTAAAATGAAACAAAAAACACAAAAAACACAAAAAACAGATAATTATTTAAATAAAAAGAGTGTTCTCGCCGACTTCAGGCTGGCAAACCTGAGCAGGGAACTTAGTATTCTGGGACGTCGTGAGGTTCTTACCGGGAAAGCCAAGTTTGGGATTTTTGGCGCACGGGAAGGAGATCATACAAATTGCCCTGGCAAAGCAGTTCAGGGATGGGGACTGGCGTTCAGGGTACTACCGCGATCAGACATGGATGATGGCGATGGGACTTTACAATTCACTTGATTTTTTTCACCAGTTATATGGAAATACCAGGAGGGACCTGAACACGGGCAGCGGCGGACGGGTATTCAATAACCATTTCTCAATACCTAATATAAAACCTGATGGCTCGTGGCGGGATTTGACAAAACAGAAAAACTCATCATCAGATATTTCACCTACCGCAGGCCAGATGCCTCGTCTTCTCGGGCTGGCCTATGCATCCAAATTATTCAGGGAGAATAAAGAACTACACAGTTTTACAACTCTTTCATTAAAAGGTAATGAGGTTGCATTCGGTTCAATAGGAGAGGCCGCTACCTCGGAAGGACATTTCTGGGAAACAATGAACGCTTCAGGTGTTTTACAGGTACCAATGGCAATCTCAGTTTATGATGATGGTTATGGGATATCGGTTCCCAAAAAATACCAGACTCTTAAAGGCAGCATTTCTGACCTTCTTGGAGGATTCGCAAAAGAACAGGGACGCCCAGGAATTAAAATTTTTAAAGGAAAGGGTTGGGACTATCCCGGCCTTATAAAATTATATGAGGAAGGAATTGAGATTTGCCGTAGGGATCACATCCCAGTTCTTTTTCATATTGACGAAGTTACTCAACCCCAGGGACATTCAACTTCCGGATCTCATGAACGGTATAAAGACGAGGAAAGGTTAAAGTGGGAACAGGATTTTGATCCGATCAAAAGAATGAGAGAATGGATCATTGATCAAAAGATTGCAACGGCGGAGGAACTTGATAAGCTGGTATCAGAAGCTGAAGAAGAGGCAAAAGAATCAAGAAGAAAAGGATGGGAAATGTTTCAGGATCCGATCAAAATAGAACGTGATGCACTGGTTAAAATTATCGGAGACCGTAAATGTAGATGCCATGAAGTAGCTAAGGAAGAGGCAGTAGACAAGATAGCAGAAGATCTTACAAATGTTCTTGCTCCGATAAGAAAGGATAACTTTGTAGCTGCCCGTAAAATACTGAGAAATATCTGCGAATCATGCGAAAAAAGCGATAACCTTAAAGTTGAGCTTCATGGATGGCTGAGACGTAATTATGAGGATGCTTCACTAAGTTATGATACATTTCTATACAATAGTACTCCTACTTCGGTTCTTAATGTAAAACCGGTTGCACCTGTGTATTCTGAAAATTCCCCAGAAGTCCCGGGAAGACAGATTTTAAGAGATAACTACGAAAAACTATTTGCAAAATATCCTAAACTCGTTATTTTCGGTGAAGATGTCGGTAAAATAGGAGGGGTAAATCAAACTCTTGAAGGACTGCAGAAAAAGTTCGGGGAATTGCGTATAACTGATACCGGCATCCGTGAAGCAACAATACTTGGCCAGGGCATAGGGTTGGCACTCAGGGGAATGAGGCCTATTGCAGAGATTCAGTACCTCGATTATCTAATGTATGCACTTCAGCTCTTAAGCGATGACCTTGCTACAACTCATTACCGGACGGCAGGCCGGATGATTGCCCCACTGATAATCAGTACACGTGGTCACCGGCTTGAAGGAATATGGCACTCCGGATCACCAATGAGCATGCTTATCAATTCGGTAAAAGGTATTTATGTGTGCTCTCCGAGGGATATGACCAGGGCGGCCGGTTTTTACAATACCTTCCTTGAAGGGGATGATCCGGCAATCGTTATAGAAGCGCTTAACGGATACAGACTAAAGGAAATAATGCCCGATAATATAGGTGAGTTCCGTATGCAAATCGGAGTATCTGAGGTCCTTACTACAGGAACTGACATTACACTGGTTACATATGGCTCTACAGTCAAAATTGCAGCGGAAGTCGTAAAACAATTGGCATTACATAATATTTCAGTGGAACTTATAGATGTTCAGACACTCGTTCCTTTTGATACCACCGGTTGCATTCTTGATTCAATTAAAAAGACCAACAGGGTACTCTTTCTTGATGAAGATGTACCGGGAGGCACAACAGCCTATATGATGGAGCAGGTACTCGAAAAACAGGGTGGGTGGAATTATCTCGATAGCCCTCCTAAGACACTGACCGGAAAAGAACACCGACCGGCATATACAACCGATGGTGACTACTTCTCAAAACCAAGCGCCGAGGATATTTTCGATGCGATTTATTCAATGATGAAAGAGGCGGTGCCGGAAAAATATTAATGCAGGCACCCGCCCTGGACTTTCGGATCTGTTTTTTAACACACGGTCGCGGTTAATGGATTTTTAACGCCTGACTCTGGTTAAAGGATTTCGACTTTTTCGGCAGCTCCGGAACTTATGATTACAGGTCAGGGGGTTGGGGGCGTTACTCCGATTATTCTTAGTAATTCTAACGCAGCATCCCTTGGACCTGATGATTCGTGACCCGGAATTCCCAGTCTTGTACGCATTTGTCCGACAAATACTTTGTTATTAAAAAATGATTTAAAGTATTTTGCGGAAATCTTTTCATGTTCAGTTTTATACTCCGGGGGGCCAAAGATGTTTGCAAAATATGAATGTACCAGACCACTGGATGTTGTTGTTCCCTTGCTCATTACCGCACCTGCCCGGAAAATATCGATCGCACTCTCTGCTGAATCGAATTTTTCGATAACAGGATGATTTTTGTCTACCTCTTCATAGTTGTTTGCATACAGAATATAGTCGATTTTGTGGCCCTGAATTACTGTTTCAAACCTGGTAACAGGAATCACTATCCTTGCATTAACCTGGCTGGGATTCATTATGATTGACCTGTCGAGATGACCGAAGGCATATCCGGGTTGCAGGTCATCAAGTCGCAGAAAGGCACCAATTTCGGTACCGTAACCAATAGGATTATCTTTTGCATCAAGTTCGATTGATCCCATATCATCTGCAATAATGGTGAGTTCACGTATGTGTTTTTCACCAAGCACGCGAAAGGCTTCAAGGGTTTCCGATTTGCCTGCTCCGGTATCGCCCATCAGAAGTATTGTAGCCTCTTTGTCGCCCTGTAAAAGTATCTTCACCATAGCCCCGTGGAATGGCATATTTCCCGACTTCATGACAATTGAGTTATGAAGAGTCAGTACCATCTTCTTCAGGTAACCGAAATATCCGAATTCTGATCTTCCCGGAATTGCACCGACAAATATCCCGTTTTCAGCGTCATCATAGAACACAGTTGGATATTCGGAAAGTCCGTCGAGAAGTTTACCAGGTACTCCGAATATAAAAAGTGCATCAGGTTTTGTCTCAAGATCTGTATCCTCTGCCAGTTGAAAAAGGTTACACATGGAAAAGCCCAGTTCGAAAAACTCAATATGGAAATAAACCATGATCAGCAGTTTCCCGACTTTTGCAGGATAGCATATCCACTCTCCCTGAGTTAAATTAATGAGATCTATTGGATTTTGGAGAATCTTTTTAAACTGCCCTGTCCGTTTGTTCATAGGTTGCTGGATAACAAGCGGAGGATAGATAAGCACCTGGCGGATAACTGGTATCTCGTTCAGTTTACGGTACTTATCATCCGGATATGGTATCTCTTTCGGCAAAGAGATCACCGCCATTTCAGCACCGGCACGTACCTGCCTGTAAACATTCGGATGGCTTCCGGTTATATTCTCCTGAATATGACGATATACTGTCCTGATCAGATGTGTGAGGCGCTCAATTGTTTCATTAAAAGTACGATATGGCCTTTTATCGAGTCTGTCTCCTTCTGAATCGTTGACTATAAAACGGTCAAAATGTCTCCAGTAGTCATACAGATATTCCACAAAACTATGCAACATACTTAAGTCTTTCAGAAAAGGGGCTGACTTATCAAATATATGTGGAACAACATAACGTTCGTATTTCACAAGCAGGGTAAGTGTCTTAACCAGATCACCGACAGATTCTTCATCGCAAATACCCTTCTCAAAAATTCCAAGCAAAGGTGAATTTTTTGAACAAAGATGCTCCAGACAATGATCGATTACTGATCTGAACTTATCGCTGGTGAGTAATTCTTCTTCTGTTTCGCACATCCTTTCACGGATATTTAAAACAGCTTTATTCCCAATTATTCTTAATGTGCTTTTTTGTGTCATATGTTTAATAATTCTGCCTAAAATTATCACAATAATTGATTGATAGTTAAATTAGCCCTCATTTTATTTATATTTCTTTAAAAAATTAGCAATTTTTACAATTTATGCTGTTTGGTTTTTAAACATGTTAATAATTTTTGTAATTTAGTAGATTACTCTTTATGTATGGAGCAGGAACTGGATTTATTTGAAATTTTACCAGAAGACAAAATACCGGGAAAGGGTAAAATACTGATTTCTGTACCTTTTCTTCCCGATACTTTTTTTAACAGGAGCATCATATACCTTACTGATCACTCTCCTGAAGCATCGGTTGGTTTTATCCTTAACAAGAACCTTGAAATAAAAGTAAGTGATGCAATCTCGGGGTTTGAAGGATGGGACGAAAAATTAAGTATGGGCGGTCCTGTTTCACCTGATACTCTTCATTACCTCCATAATCTTGGCGATAAAATACCTAAAAGCATCCTGGTCGATGAAAATATTTTTCTGGGTGGCGATATAGATACCGTCAGGTTGTTAATAAAGAATGGTAAAATAATGCAGCACCAGATCAGATTTTTCCTTGGTTATTCAGGCTGGTCGGCTGGTCAGCTCGAACGGGAGTTGAAAGAAAATTCATGGGTGATTGCAAAAATAAAATCAGATATCATTCTGAATAATCAGGTTGATAATACATGGAAAAGAGTTCTTAGAAGCTTTAAGAACAAGTATCGGATGTGGGCCGATTTCCCCGAATCACCTGATATGAATTAATTTCCGACAAATTTCAGACAAACGATTTACTTAATATTTGCCCTGCGCCTCTGACGCTCCTTCGTCGGTCAGAGCCTTCGGCCTGTGCCTCTGACGCTCCTTCGTCGGTCAGAGCCTTCGGCCTGTGCCATTTCCTTTCTACATATGCAGTATCTTAAACACAAGCTCTTTCAACAGATCCCCGGGTTCAGTGCTTAGATCTCCATAACCTTTTGATTTCATGTCGTATATACGAAGAAGACTGATTAAATAAACTGTCTTTTTTGAATTGTAATTAACTGCTGCATTCTCATAATCTTTGACAAAGTATGGATTGACTTTCAGTATTGCAGCCACATTGTTCTTTGACTTGTCGGTAAGATAATGAAATGTAAGCAGTTTGCTGAAAAAGCTGAAGAGAGATGCTATTGAAAGTGTTATGGGGTTTTCTTTTGAATTATTACTGAAATAATTAACTATCATATTGGCTTTGAGAATGTTTTTTTCTCCTATTGCCTTTTGCAGTTCAAAATTATTATATTCTTTACTTATACCTATATTCTTTTCAACCAGGGCTGTTGTAATTGCTGGTTTTCCTTCAGGAAGGGTTATTATCAGTTTTTCAAGCTCGTTTGAAATTTTATGAAGATCGTTACCCAGGTATTCTGTTAACATTGCGCTTGCATTGGGATCTGTTTTAATACCTTTTTTCATAAGATATCTTTCAATCCAGGCCGGTACCTGATAATCACGTAATTTTGCCGATTCAAAGTATACTCCGTGATTATCAAGAGCTTTAAATAGTTTCGTCCTTTTATCAATCACTTTATATTTGTAGTTAAAAACAAGTATTGTAGATAAAAGTGGTTTTTCCAGATAAAGGATCAGGTCATCGATCTTTTTAAGTGTTTGCGCCTCTTTTATAATAACTACCTGATGGCTCGACATCATCGGAAACCGGCGTGATGTCTCAATTATTGCCTGGATAGTTGTGTCTTCCCCATAATAAATAATCTGATTAAAAGCCTTTTCAGTTTCGGGCAAAATTTTTTCCTCTATATACTCCGTAATCAGATCAGTATAATAAGTCTCTTCACCGGCAAGGAAGTAAACTGGTTTAAAGATCCTTTTTTTCAGATCAGATATAATTTCTTCGTAGGTAGCTGCCATATTCAGAACCTTAGATGTTTAACTGAAATTCCGTTGTCTTTTATTTCCCTTAATGAATCAATGCCGATCTTCAGATGCGTCTCGACATATTTTTTCGTGACTGTGTTGTCACTTTTCTGTGTTTTAATGCCAGTCGATATCATTGGCTGGTCCGAAACAAGCAACAGTGCCCCTGTTGGTATTTCGTTTGCAAAGCCCACAGTGAAAATTGTTGCCGTCTCCATATCTATTGCCATGGCACGTGTCTTTACAAGGTACTTTTTGAACCTGTCATCATATTCCCATACCCGCCTGTTTGTAGTGTACACAGTGCCTGTCCAATACTCTTTTTTATACCGTGTTATTGTTGCAGAGATGGCGCTCTGAAGCTTGAATGCAGGCAAGGCTGGTACTTCAATTGGCAGGTAATCATTTGATGTTCCATCGCTTCTGATTGCAGCTATCGGAAGGATGAGGTCTCCAAGCGTGTTTTTCTTCTTCAGGCCGCCACATTTTCCCAGGAATAGCACAGCGTTAGGATTTACAGCACTGAGAAGATCCATCGCAGTTGCAGCATTGGGACTGCCCATACCGAAGTTAATAATAGTTATACCACCGGAAGTTGCGCTTGACATATTTTTATCTTTACCTTCAACCGGCACATTATTCCATTTTGCAAAAAGTTCGACATAATATAAATAGTTCGTCAACAGGAAATATTTTCCAAAACTGTCGATTGTTTTGCCGGTGTACCGTGGAAGCCAGTTATTAACAATTTCTTCTTTGGTCTTCATATATTATTTTCAGTTAAATTTATCTCAATATATTTGTACCAGGTAATCTTTTCTATTTCCGGTAATACCTGGCAGGGTACTTTGTGTTAAAATAAATTAAACACTATGATGATCAAAGGATTACTCATTAGTATACAGGCACTTAAGCATTAAAGTAACGGTATTTAAACTATTCTGGTTATCAAAAATACAAAACTAAGTTGAAACAGTTGAATCTGCCGTCATATTCCTTCAAAATTTCAGAAAAAAAAGACCAGGAACTGATATTCGATCCTGTCAGGCGGAAGTTCGTAAAACTCACTCCCGAGGAATGGGTACGACAGAATTTTGTTCAATATCTTATTCATGAAGGAAAATATCCTGCAGGTCTCATAGGTATAGAAGTGATGTTCAGCCTGAATAAGTTGAAAAGGAGGGTTGACATCCTTATCCACAACAGGGCAGGGGAGCGCATTATGGTAATTGAATGTAAGGCACCTGAAATAAGAATAGATGATAAGATATTTGACCAGATAGTTTCCTATAATATGGGACTAAAAGTACCATATATAATTGTTACAAACGGGATGGAGCACTATGCTTGCCGGATTGACTTTGTAAATAATAAATATGAGTTTCTGCTTGTTATCCCATTGTATGAAGATCTTTTAACTTAATTTGATGTTATGATCGCCGTTACCTGTGCTTTGATCAGAAATGAGGAGAATCAGATTCTTATTGTTCAGCGTGGTGAAAATACCGATCATCCTATGAAATGGGAATTTCCGGGCGGGAAAATTGCTCCGGGTGAGAATGAAGAGGAATGCATAGTGAGGGAAATAGATGAGGAACTATCAATGGAGATTGTGATCTGCGGAAAGCTAAAGCCTGTTGAGTATGATTATGGCCACAAACAGATAAAGCTTATCCCATTTATCTGCGATACCCTGGATGAAATTCCTTTGCTCACTGAACACCTTGATTACAAATGGTTAGCGGCAGGAGATCTTATGTCTGCCGATTTTTCGGAAGCTGATGTAATTGTAGCCGGTGAGTATCTTGAAGATTTAAAAGAAATTCAATCACCCCTGGAAAGTGTGAGTACTGAAGATCGTTCATCTTTTGATGATAAAGAGCTTCAGTCCATGATAAACCGTATGATGGGGATGAAAGAGGCTGAATGGGTCGCTAAATCAGCCATTGAAAATCCGGTTATCTTTATGAAATTGCTTGAGTATTCACATTCCTCCGATAATAAACTGGCTTTTCATGCATCATGGATCCTTACCAAAGTTTGTGATAAGTTACCGGAAATTATCTATCCGTATCTCCCTCAGATGATTTCAGGACTAAGACTGCTTGAAAATGAAAGTACATTACGCTCTTTTCTCAGAATAATTTCTCTCAGTGATCTGGATGGAATAGACATTCATCGGCACGGCTTGCTTGCTGATTTCTGTTTCAGCACTTTGAATTCCGGATCATCAGCTATTGCGGTGAAGGCTTATTCAATGGAAATCTTGTACAAGCTTTCAGTTATTTATCCCGAACTGGCAAATGAACTTTCAGCCTCGATACGGATTCTTCTTGAAGACGGATCCGGTGGTATTATTTCAAGAGGACAGATGATTCTAAAGAAACTTGCTGTTATTCCTGTAAACCCAAAATCCAATCAGCCATTATTTTAAGAACCTCAGGGGAAAATGTTTCTTCTATGGCCGGATATTCAGACGGTAGTCCTGTTTTACAGTGCTGGAACAGGTGATTAAGCCCCGGAAGCTTAATTGTCTTTACCGAATTATTGCCTCCCGATTTCAATGCTTTTTCAATGGCCGGCAGGTTTTCATCTGCTGAAACCTGCAAATCCTTTTCTCCATTCAGAGCCAGCACCGGACACTTTACCTTCTTCCAGAAAGTTGCCGGATCCGTCATGATAAAATACCTGAACCAGGTATAACTGGCAGCTCCAAATGTTGCTTTAAGCTGGTTTAGATCTTTCTCTTTTTCTGCTTCCGGAGTTTTTTTCTTTTCCAGGATATTTCTGTATAGATCAATAATTTGTAATTCTGCCTTTTGGTTATCTTTTTCTTTTTTAAGAACTGCGTACAGTTGTTTATTTGTCTCGGTATTTTCTTTAATTGTAGCTTCAGGCACTCCTGAAAGTCTGCTGATATCCTCTGATTGCCTGAGAATTATCTGTTCTCCGGTAACTCCTGGTCCTGCCAGAGAGACAATAAATGCAACGGAAGGATCGGAAGCAGCTATAATGGGAGCAATTAACCCTCCTTCACTATGTCCTATAAGACCTATCGACCGGGGATTAATGACAGAATTCTTTTTCAGATAATTAAGCGCTGCCTCAGTGTCAGTTGCCAGATCTGCGGTAGTAGCAACAGCCGAACTTCCCTGTGATTTTCCTACGCCTCTGTCATCATATCTCAGAACCGCGATCCCGTTGCGGGTAAGATAGTCCGCGATCACCAGAAATGATTTATGTCCAAAAATCTCTTCATCCCTGTTCTGCGGGCCTGATCCTGTTATAAGAATGGCAGCAGGAAACGGACCGGCTCCGGCCGGAATTGTTAATGTTCCTGCAAGTTTAATATTAAACTTATCATTAGTGAATGTAACATCTTCAGATTTATAAGGAAAAGGAGGTTTTGGCTCCTGTGGCCTGTTAATTGTGAATGCAGTTTTAAGTTTTACAAGATCCAGTGGAAATGTAGCTCCACTCTGTTTCCAGGTTCCTTCAATAAGAGTGTCGTTTTTTATTGTCCCGTTATACTCGGCAAGTATAGCGCCTGCAGAGATCTTTAATGTTTCTCCGGTAAATGTCACCGGTCCGAGTTTAATATTTTTTGCACCCTGGTCCGGACTGTCAAAGGTTGCTATCAGACTGTCTTTTCCTGTAACCGACAGGTTAAATATAATTCTGAGTTCGAGTGCCCCTGTATTAATCTTTCCAAGCCATGAGCCTGTAACCGATTTTTTGTCAATACCATTCTGAGCGTGCAACATTTGGGGAACAAGAAGTAACATCGCAATGATTGAAGCAAAGAAGATCCTTTTCATAAAAGATCATTTAAATTTTATGTAAAAGTAAACATTTTGATCAAATAACTTTAATTACAACGATAGCAATAGTTATTGATGCAGTAGCTATAATTGCAATATTTTTCCAGTTAAACACAAATAGTTTTTTAAGTTTTGGTCCTGATTTTATTGTTATCAGTGCCAGCAAAAAGAATTTTATTCCCTGACTGATAAGCGTGGCAATTAAAAAAATAAAGACGTTAATATCAAAAATCCCGGACGAAATTGAAAATATTTTATAGGGAAGAGGGATTGTGGCTGCTGTTAGCAAAATCCAAAAGTCCCATTTTTCATAAAGAACATGTATCTTATCGTAACCTGATTCAGAAAATCCCGGAATATTATTCATAAAAAATTGAGCAACTCCCGTGAACTCTCCCCTGGGATCAATCCATGCAAAATGACCGATTAAATATCCGGCAATAGCTCCTGCTAAAGTTCCCAATAATCCGAATAAAGCATATTTGTAGGTTTTTTTAATATGGAGCATTGCCAGCGCAAGAAAAAGCATTGGGGCAGGTAATCCTAAAAAAGACGCATCAGCAAAAGCACAAAAAAACAATGCCCACACACCCCATTTTGTTTCTGCCCATTGCAATATCCAGATATGCAGCTTTTTAAACCAGTTTTTCATTACGTATTTTCTGCAGGGAGGTGAATAACAATAACTCTTTTCATACTTTTCTTCCTTTTTTATATAGTTCGAAAAGATCTTCTTCATCCTTACCTTCTCTGATGCCATGGATTAACAGAGCCAACAGGTTCGGGATTTCATTATCCTTAAAACCCGATTTTATGGCAAAACCGGTTGCTAAACGCATTTCATTATTATCGATTACTCCATCGGCCATAGTCATTTTTACAATTTCGTAAACCTGGTCAAACCGCTTCGATAATTCATAAGGGGGAGTGTAATCTGACTGGCCGGTAGTTTCAATTAAGTTATCAATTTCAGGATCAGTTAACCCCAGCTTTCTGCCAATCCTTCGAAGCAGTTCCAGTTCAGTGTTGCTGATAATATCATCAGCTTTTGCAATACGTACAAGATGAATGAAATATTCAATGTTTTGCTTTTTCTCCGGGTGATCGAAATAATTTAATACACTCATATTTTGTGGTTTATACAATTAATATTGACCATTTGTTTCTGATGGTTAATTATGCAAGCAATATAAAAACATGAAATAACCTCATTAAGAACTTGTGATAAATCATTGATAATGCTAAAGGATCTTGGGAGGATGCCAGACAGCTGGGAACAACTTCTTAACAGAAAGCGGGCAACTTTGATAATATTTTTGATATTCCGGGGATTCGGTTAATATGATAATATAAGACTGGGCGATCTCATCATCATTTACCGGATCATAGATCCCGGCTGAAACTATCCTCATAATTATTTGTATCAGTTATACTTTCTATTATGACCGGGCGAATATTAAAGGCTGAATATGCCTCAATTCCTGCGTTGAAAAAAACAGTAAGCATGAGGATCACTTTGAACAGTATTTTTCTTTTTCTTTTCACAGCCGTAAAAGTCATAATAGTTTTATAAAAAATGCAAAATTGCCCGTTAAATATTTGTTAATATTCTTAAGCCTGATTTTGGCATTCAAATTGCTTTAAACATATTGTCTTCACAGATTTTAATTATTAAAATGTCAACGGGTTTATAAGGTGATAAATGAGTTTTTGGTCCTCTTTATATGTTTATAAATTTCGAACCATAAAATGCTGGAAAAGCCTAATACTGTGCATACGATTAATTCCAGGTAGCCGATACTTTCAAACTGGAACAGCCTCAGGAGAAATGGGATGTTTAAAATCAGGATCAGGAAGATAATGGCGCCGCCAACAATCCACATAACTGCTTTATTAGGAGTTCTGAGTATTTCAAAGATCCCGGTTGTCCATGACCGGTTTGATAGTATTACTGCAATATTTGAGATTATTAAAGTTACAAAGGTAAGTGTCCTTACGCTTTTTTCGGAATATCCTGTTTTAAGACCAATAAAATAAACCAGTAAACTGATGAGCAGGATTCCTATACCCTGAGAGCAGCTTAATAATATTTTTTTTGCACCGAAAAAATGGTTCATTAATATCTTTTGGAGGTCGGGACATTACATTTTTTTCCTCTTTTTCTGCTTCAAATATCATAGAACATGCCGGATCAATTATCAATTCGAGAAAAACTATATGTACAGGCCACAGTATTAGCGGCAAGTCGGCAAACAATACCGGGATCAATGATAATCCGGCAATCGGGACATGGATAGCAAAAATATATCCCAGGGCTTTTTGAAGGTTATCAAATATTTTCCGTCCCATTTTCACTGCGCCTACAATAGATGCAAAATTATCGTCCATTAATACCAGGGAAGATGCCTCTCTTGCAACATCAGTACCTTTATCGCCCATGGCAATACCTATATTAGATGCTTTCAGAGCCGGAGCATCATTAATCCCGTCACCTGTCATAGCTACTATTTCATTATTCTTTTTAAGCGCATTCACGATTTTAAGCTTCTGTTCCGGAATAACACGGGCAAAAATATTCACAACTTTAATTCGTTCACAAAGTGCCTCTTCGGTCATTTCTTTTAATTCCGAACCTGTTATGCATAATTCAGGATTTTTGATCCCGATCTCTTTCCCGATATTGGTAGCTGTCACAGGGTAATCACCAGTAATCATAATCACCCTGATCCCCGCCTGATAACATTCCTTTACGGCATCAGGCACATTCGTCCTGATAGGATCTGACAATCCTATCAATCCGGAAAATTTGAAATCAAAATCATGCTGATGCGGTGGGAAGCTCTCCGGAAATTAAATTAGCCCTGGCTACTCCTAAAACCCTTAGTCCTTCTGAGGCCATCTCCTGAAACTGCTTTTTCATAGCCGGATAATGTTTCACTATTCAGATGGCAAAGGTCAAAGATAGCTTCAGGAGCTCCTTTTACCGCAATTACCTGCTCTTTGGTCCCTTTATGTGAAAATACCCTTGACATAGCCAGCAAATCTTTTGATAACGGATATTCTTTTTCCATTACCCAGTCAGTATGGATATGTTCTGAATTTTGAAGAAACTGGTCGCCGATATTTATTATGGCCCTTTCCATTGGATCAAAAGGATTTGCCTGGCTTGACAATATTCCGTATTCAATAATTTCGTGAAAGGTTCAGGGAAGGTGCTTCCCGGTACTATTCCGGTAAAATCAGTTCCGTTATAGAGTCGTGTAACAGTCATTTTATTCTGGGTCAGAGTACCTGTTTTGTCTGTACATAAAACTGTCGCCGAGCCAAGTGTCTCAATAGCTGAAGGTTTACGTGTCAATACCGATTTTTTTGACATTCTCCATGCTCCCATTGCAAGGAATATGGCTAAGACCACTGGAAATTCTTCCGGCAGCATTGCCATTGCAAGAGTGATTCCCGCAAGAAAGCCTTTTAATAAATCGCCCCTTGTAATTGTATAAATGGCAATTACCAGGACACATAAAAGAATTCCGATAATTGCAAGACGTTTCACTAATTTCCCCATTTCTCTTTTTAACCTGGTGGGTTCTTCTTTTACTGAATCGAGTGCTTTCCCTATTTTCCCGATCTCAGTATTTAATGCTGTTGAAGTAACCTTTACAAATCCGTTTCCCTGAACAATCATTGATCCTGAATAAACAAAAGGTATATCATCTCCTCCGGGAGTGAATATGTTGTCTCCTTCTGTCCATTCTCTTTTCCTTACAGGTACCGGTTCTCCGGTTAACAATGACTCGTCGGCGAGCAGGTTAGTGCTGTTCAGGACCATAGCATCCGCAGGAACCCTGTCTCCTTCCTGCAGAACAACAATATCTCCGGTCACAACTTCCTTTCCGGGTATCCTTATTGTTTCACCATCACGGATAACAAGTGCCCTCGGACTTGCAAGATCTTTCAATGCATCGAGGGCTTTTTCTGTTTTTTTCTCCTGGTAAAACTCTATTCCCATAACAACAAATACAAAGCTCAGCAGCATTAATCCTTCCTGTATATCGCCAAGTATGAGGTATAATGTTCCGCAGGCAACCAGCAGAAGGAACATAGGTTCTTTTACTACACCTAAGCGCAATCTTAAATACGCTTTTTGGTTTTGATGATGGTAATTCATTGTAACCTTCCTTTTCAAGTTTATCTGCTGCCTCTTTTTGGTAATACCTGTTATATTCCCGGATTGAAAAGAATTTTTCATTCAAATCAATTTAATTTTAATTCGTATATACTAACTATATGTACAAAAAATTATTTAACAGACAAAACCTTGTTTAACAATGATGCAAGAGTCTCCAGCTCTTCATTATGTTCAGCTTTCGGGTAAAAGATTCTGCGATTCGCCTGTGGTGGTAATCGTGCATCTGGTTGATCAGTTTACCCTTTTCAGTCAGATGTAAATGAGCGCTGCGTCTGTCCTCGTCAGATCGGACTTTGTATAAAAAATCCTTTTCAATAAATTTGTCCACAGCAACCTTTACTGTAGGTTTGGTCAGATTTAGAGTGTTCAGCAAGCTCGGTAATATTAGGATTGTCAAGTAAATGTATCGTCTCCAGATAATGCATCTGGGTATGAGTAAGACTTAACAAATGAAATTGTTCTTTGGCGAGCCTCTTCAGACTGACCAAAAAGGTTTGATAACATTGAGACTATTTCCACAAGATCTTTCATGAAACAAATATAGTTAGATTGTACTAACTAAAAAATATTTTATGAACTAAAAATCATCACATTTGATTTTATTAACTGACTTATATTTTAACTTAATTTATTTGTTGTCAGGAATAAATTTATAGTTTTATGACACGAATATTATAAATTGTAACACTATGCCTTTAGCCAGATTTGGAGTCAGTCTGGATGAAGACCTTCTAAAAGCTCTTGACAGTTTTGTTGTTGAAAATAAGTTTCCAAACCGTTCCCAGGCAATCCGTCATTTGGTTGAAAAAAATCTTGCTGAAAAAAAATGGCATTGCAATCAGATTGTTGCCGGTGCAGTTGTGATGCTTTATGATCATCATAAAGGAGATGTTACGACCAAATCGAACGATATTCAACACGAGTATTTTGATGTGATCCTGTCATCCCAGCATTTTCATCTGAATCATAACAATTGTCTTGAAATTATTGCAGTAAAGGGTAAAGCAAACAGGTTAACCGAATTGTCTGATAAACTAATCGGAATTAAAGGAATTATTCATGGTAAACTTGTAATGAGCCGGGCAGAATAATTTTTTTAATAACAGTAACACGAAATGTTTAAATAGTAACAAACATGCATATTCCCGATGGTTATCTCAGTCCCCAGACATATATTCCTTTAATTGGAGTATTTGTTTCAGTTGCGGCAGTTGCAGTAAAAAAAGTCAAAAATGAAGTTTCTGCCCGTAATATTCCATATCTTGGAATGGCAGCTGCTTTCTCATTTATTATAATGATGTTTAATTTGCCTGTACCCGGCGGTACAACAGGTCATGCAGTAGGTTCAGCTGTAATTGCAATACTCTTTGGTCCATGGGCAGCCACTATTGCTGTTTCAGTGGCACTTATTATACAGGCGCTTATTTTTGGAGATGGCGGAATTACGGCAATTGGGGCGAACTGCTTCAATATGGCTGTATTTATGCCTTTTACAGCATATTATATTTTTAAACTTTTTAATAATATACATTCAAAGAAGCCAAGGGTCTCATTTGCCGCATTTGTTTCAGGATATCTGAGTCTGGTTCTGACTGCAATACTTACGGCATCTGAATTTGGGATACAACCTATGATAGCATCCTCCTGACGGGAAAGCTTTATATTGCCCTTATGATCTTAGTATTGCAATTCCTGCAATGGCTATTGAACATCTGTTGCTTTTTGGTATTGCTGAAGGAATTATTACCGCATTGATCGTCAGATATTTTTTGAAAAATGAACCCGGATTGATTTATGCTTTCAGGAAAGGAGGTAAAAATGAAAATAGATAAACTTCAGAAAAAAATTCTTATATTACTTCTGATTTTATGTCTTATAACACCGATAGGGATTTTACTTCCTGTGTTTTTAATGCCGGCGATGCCTGGGGCGAATGGTCGGCTCAGACAGTGAAAGACCTGGTAGGTTATGTACCACAGGGGCTTGCAAAATATTCTGATGTCTGGAAAGCCCCTCTTCCTGATTATACTATTAATGGCGGAGATGCATCCATTGTTCACCAGTCCGGATTTTATATTGTTTCAGGAATAATCGGAGCAACAGTAACTTATATTGTCATGTTGTTAATTTCCAGATTAATTGTCAGAAATGGAAAATAATATTCCTTCATATTTACTTCAGTCTGCATCAACTCAAAGCGAGCTGGTAAAAGTAAAAAGAGCTAAACTTTCCTTTCTTGACAAGACTATATTAAATTCGGCAAATGCTGTAAAATCAATTTATCTGCAGGCAGAAAATGCAGCAAGAGAGAATTTTATCCAGAAGATCAATCCGCATGTTAAACTTATTTCGCTGATCTATCTGGCGGTAGTGATTAGTATTGTCAATAATCCTGCATCACAAATAATTACTTCGTTTTTATTTTTTTATTTTACATTATAGCCAGGTTAAATGATTTGCAGGTATACAGGAAAATATTTTTTCTTGCATTCATTTTCGGCTTTCTTGTTGTATTACCGGCTTCACTCAATGTGATAACCCCTGGTAAAATCATTTTTAATCTTATAACATTTAATAAACCTTCACATTTCTGGATTTATAACATTCCTCAAAATATAGGTTTTACTGAAAATGGATTTCAGGTAGTATCATTGGTTTTTCTCAGGGTACTTAATTCTGTTTCATTTGCCCTGTTGATTGTTTTTACCACACCATTTCCCTCTTTTATCAAATCTTTCAAAATAATAGGGGTGCCGGATACATTCCTGATGATCATATCGCTTGCTTACAAATATATTTTTATTCTTTCCCGCACTATTGAAGAAATATATTTTGCTTTAAAATCAAGGCTTTCAGGCAATATTAAAAGCAGTAATATCAGAAAACTGGTTAGCGGCCGGATATTTTTTATTTTTAAAAGATCGATGATAATTTATGAAAATACTTATTATGCGATGGTTTCCAGGGGTTACCATGGAAAAGTAAAACTGCATTCACAAGATCATTTTACATTAAGGGATTTCATTGCCCTGGTTATTATTGTTGCATTGGGTATAGTTATTATCTTATTCTGAAATAATCATGGAAGATATTATTTCATTAAAGAATATTGATTATTCATATTACGGCAAAATTCCTGCACTTAAAAACATTAATCTTTCTGTAAAAAAAGGTGAAATATTTTCTATCATCGGGCTGAATGGAAGCGGTAAATCGACCCTGCTGCACATTATCAATGCACTTATTTTCCCGATTCAGGAGAAGTTTTTTTGAAGGGAATTCCTGTAACCGAAAAATCATTGAGAGATAAAAGTTCCGGAATGCATTTGCGGCAAAGGATGGGATATATTTTCCAGAATCCCGATATTCAATTATTTTGTCCTACAGTTTTTGATGAACTTTTATTTGGTCCGCTGCAACTCAACCTTCTCTTGAAATTGCAAAGGAAAGAGCGGAACAGACTTTATCATATCTTGGTATCGGATATCTGAAAGAACGATCCGGTATATATGCTTTCAGGGGGTGAAAAAAAAAGGTTGCCATTGCCTCTGTTCTTACAATGAATCCCGATGTTCTGCTTGTTGATGAACCTCTTTCAAGTCTTGATCCGAAAACACAAACATTTTTCATCGAGCTTCTGCTTGAACTTAACCATGCAGGAAAGACCATTATTTTTACAACGCATCAGCTTGATCTGATCGAGCACCTTCAACCGAGAGTTGCTGTGCTTTCCGAAGAACATACTATCAGGAAAACAGGCACTGCATCAGAAATACTTGACGATCAGGACTTCTTATCAGCGTAAATCTGATCCATGAGCATATTCATAAACATGGGAATGAAGAACATAAACATTATCATTCACACTATGTTTTTCATAAACATTGAAATTCAAACTTTAAGTTGTCAATAATTAAATTTATTGCTAATGAAAAAATTGTTTATTCTCCTGTATACTTGTATTTTTTTGCCACAAGCATCTTGGCACAACCATTGCCTGTTAAATTAAAACATACTGTAATTATTGATACAGACTGTGGAATTGACGATATGCGTGCAATCAGTTTATTGCTGGCTCGTCCTGAGATAACTATAAAAGCAATATTAACCTCAGATGGTTCATTATCTCCCTAATGAAGGTGCTGAAAAATTCATTTCACTGTTACATGAATTCAACAGTGATAGTATTCCTGTTGCATTTGGTGATGTTATTAAAGGATATTAATCCTGCCATGGCGGCAGTTTAACAGGCTGATAAGCTGGGGTTAGAATCAGGCAGTCCGGTGAACAAGTTTAAATGCAGCAGATTGCCTTTCAGAAATTTAAAAAGTGAAAATGAAAAAATCATATTAGTGTGTCTTGGTCCTCTGACAAATATTGGACAAGCCATAAAAAAAGACGCCAGCTATTCTATCTAAGATTGAACGAATAATCTGGTATAACGAATCTGTAAAGCCCTTGCAGGGATTTAATTATGAATGTGATAAAGAAAGTGCAAATTCACGTATTTAAATCCGATGTGAGAATTGATGTTATTTCAAATCTGAATATTGACGAATGCCTTATTTGATTCATCATGTATGCAAGTGTGTTGCGGGCAATCGAAGACACAACTTGCGACGTATTCTGTATAATGTTTTTAGTCAACCAGCTGGTTATTGAAAAACTAAAAGAAAACCATTTCAGGTTATGTGACGATCTCGTGGCTTTATATATTAACTAATCCTGAATTATTCGGTATCAATACTGATATGGATAATTTAAATGTAAGGTATAACAAAAGACTATGATGTTCAGGGAGTAAGAGAAGCTATGAGCGATATGATAAATGGAGCATTATGTTTCGGAGCATAATGTAGTATTTAACAGGTTTCCTGTTCAGCGTGAAATGTTTAACTACGATGTTCGACCAATTATTGATTCTGCAATTGCCCGATATGGGATATGATGAATGGAAAGCCAATGTAATGACCGATGAATTTCATGGTCACTTGGGCGTATTCTCGATAGTTGGGGCAAAAATGGGTATTAAAGCACGTGAATTGTTTGGTGTTGGTGCTGATATGCTTGAAGTAACTTACATATGCAGGGATCTAAACCACCATATAGTTGCCTAAATGATGGAATACAGGTAAGTACAGGTGCGACTTTAGGAATGGGGACAATTCATCTGGCTGCCGATAGTGTTTCACAGACCTTCGGCTATTTTTACATATAAAAATCGTTCAGTCAGGATTAGTCTCAAAAAGGAATACCTTGAACAAGTTGATACGGACATTAATGAAGGATTTTGAAATTTGGATTAATGGACGATGGCTACTGGAAACTTATACGCCATAATGCTATTACATACTGGCTCGAATGGGACAGAAATAAGATTTTTGACATTGTAGAAATCAGTCAATAAAACTTTTTTTTTTTTTTAGTTCATCTTTATCGTCGTTACTGATCATTTCTGAAAGAGTTTTCCTGTTCACCTTTTTCTTTTTCAGGTTTTCAACATTTCTTTTGTACTTTTGCAGATTATTTTTAAATCCGGAACGATGAGAATAGTAGATACAAAAGGCAAGCTTTGCCCTGCACCCCTGATAGCAACAAAAAGAGCATTAAAAGAAACAGCGGTTGGTGACTCATTTAAAGTGCAGACTGATAATCAGATATCTTTAAACAACCTTTCCCGGTTCCTGAAAGATAATCATACAGAATTTTCTGTTGATGAAGAGGAAGAGGTATGGACACTGACTATTAAGAAAGGAAAAGCAGATGTAACTGAAGCCAGGCCAGAGGATTATTGTGCAACAGAAATACCTCATTTTTCGAGAGGAAACTTTGTTGTTGTCATTTCATCTGACAAAATGGGCGATGGCGATGATAAGCTTGGTCATCTTCTGATGACTAATTTTATCAAAGCCATAAAGGATCTTGATGTTCTGCCAGGTAAATTGGTCTTTTACAACAAAGGTGTAACACTCGGATCAGATGATTCGCCTGTGGCAGAGGATCTCATGGAACTGGAGAAAATGGGAGTAGGATTGCTGTTGTGCAGCACTTGTGTAAAATATTATTCAATTGAAGAAAAAGTGAAGGTGGGGTCCTTAAGCAATATGTTTGAAATAGCACAGGTAATGGCTTCCTCAGGAAACATTATTAAGCCCTGATTATTAATATTATTACAAAATGCAAATAGATCTTCTTACGATGGTTGAAGCAGGAGGGTGCTCATCAAAAATATCACCGAAACTGCTTGAGGAGATACTGAAATATCTTCCATTGCCTGAAGATCCAAATATTCTTGTTGATATTGACACACACGATGATGCCGGTGTTTACAGAGTCAATGATGACCTGGCGCTGGTACTTACAACCGACTTTTTTCCACCTGTATGCAGCGATCCTTATGAATTCGGCCAGATTGCAGCTGCCAATTCAATAAGCGATGTTTATGCAATGGGAGGAGACCCGGTTCTTGCTCTGAACATTATGATGTTTCCTGCATCAAAGCTCCCGATGGAGGCCTATGCGGAGATACTGAAAGGAGGGTATGACAAGGCGACAGAAGCAGGAGTGAGGATCATTGGCGGACATACCATTGATGACTTCCCTCCAAAGTACGGACTTGCCGTTGTAGGGTATGTACACCCGGACAAAATTATTACAAATGCGGGGGCACAGCCGGGAGATTCGGTGATACTCACAAAACCGATCGGTACCGGAATAATACTGGCAGGACAAAAGCTGGGCATCGCGAGCGAGAAAGATATAAATCTGGTTAAAAGCAATATGAAGCTCCTGAATAAATCAGGCGCTGAGGTGATGAAAAAATATAAGATCAGGGGAGCCACCGACGTAACAGGTTTTGGACTTGCCGGCCATGCTTTTAAAATGGCAAAAGCAAGTAAAGTGTCATTAATATTGAATATGAAGCTGGTTCCGCTTATCGGCTCGTGCTTATAATCTTATAGATGACGGATGCATCCCGGGCGCTGCCTTTCGAAACCTTGATTATGTCGAAAAAGACTCCCACTTTTCAAAAGAACTCGATTATAATCTTAAAATGGCTGCCTTTGATGCACAGACATCAGGCGGACTCCTTATATGTGCCCGGGATGACCTGGCTGTAAAATTAGTTGCTGATTTAAAAAATGCCGGACTTGAAAAAACTTCGGTTATCGGGAAAGTAACCGGTTTAAGGAGTAAAATGTTATATTTAGAAAACTAAATAGGGCTATTCCGAAATTCACAATAAAAGTTGAATCTATGAAACCCACATGATTGACCTCAATCACAACCGAGCTTGCGAGCTCAGCGAAGCTAAACACGATAAAAATATAATTTTCAACCGAGCTTGCGAGCTCGACGAAGTCAATCATGTGCGGTTCTCCCGCTTTGCGGGACAGGCTATCATACAGCTAAAATCAAAATTATATTATGATGAAACCCACATGTATTTGAATACACAAACACAATATTATAATAATCAGTTACATGTGGGTTCCACCATACCATTAAAATAAATTATTATATGATGAAAAAGGTATTATTTCTGTTATTAATTGTATTTGTAGTCCGGAATGCAATAGTAAAGGCAGAGGTTATCAGTACAAATATAATGGTATTGATGGAATTGACCTTCAACAATTTCCCGGGACAAAAAGCAGCTGGAAAGGTTTTGTAAGGTATGATTTCGATTTCAATGGCAGGGCATGCAGGATAGTTTGTCCGGATAAGCCGGCTGAAGGCAATCCCTGGGTTTGGAATGCAAGATTCCCCGACTGGCATACCGACGCAGACAGTATTCTTCTGTCAGAAGGATTCTTTATCACTTATATTAATACCGATGAGTTTAACGGTAGTCCAGGTGGCGTTAAAATATGGGATGAATATTTCAGGTATCTGACGAGTAGTTTCGGGTTTGACAACAAGGTTGCACTTGAAGGAATAAGCAGGGGAGGACTTTATGTTTACAACTTTGCAAAAAAATATCCATACCGGATCAGTTGTATCTATGCAGAGGCACCTGTATGTGATTTTAAGAGCTGGCCGGGAGGTTTCGGGAAAGGAATTGGCAGCCCACAGGACTGGGACCTGATCACTGAAGGCCTATGGTTTCAAAGATAAATCTGAAGCTTTGGTCTTACAGGGATAATCCGGTTGATAATCTCGAAAAGCTGGCAGCTGCCAGGGTACCTGTTCTGCATATGATAGGTCTTAATGATTCGGTAGTACCTCCGGCAGAGAACACTTATCTTCTTGTTGACAGGTATATTCGTCTTGGCGGACCCGCAACTGTTATACCCTGTACATATGGCAGACAAGTACTTCATGGTCATCATTTTGATATTGCAACGTACAGAATTGTCGCAGACTTTATAAAGACGAATACAAGAGCTTTCCGGACAAAACTCAGTTCCGGTGAGTATCATTATTACCGTGGGGGGCTGATCAATTCAGGACTCAGATTTGAAAAGGAAAAATCAGGGAAAGTCGCTTTTCTCGGAGGGTCTATCACATATAATCCCGGATGGAGGGATTCAATCTGTAAGACAATTCAGAAAAGATTTCCCGGTACTGTCTTTGAGTTTATAAAAGCCGGCATACCTTCTCTCGGCTCCGTTCCCGATGCTTTCAGACTTCAACAGGATGTCCTATCAAAGGGGAAAACAGATCTCCTTTTTGTGGAAGCTGCCGTTAATGACCTCACCAACGGATATTCCGATAACGCACAGGTAAGGGCAATGGAGGGTATCGTCAGGCAGGCGAGAAAAGCTAATCCCGAAATGGATATCGTTTTCATGTATTTTGTTGATCCTGAAATGATAAAAGATTATAACCTTGGAATAACCCCACAAGTGATTCTGAATCATGAAAAAGTTGCTGCTTATTATAATCTGCCGGCGATAAATCTTGCAAAAGAAGTTACAGAAAGGATTTATAATAAAGAATTTACCTGGGAAGGGGATTTTATTAATGTCCATCCCTCCCCATTTGGACAACAGATCTACTTCAGATCAATTGCCGGGCTACTTGAAAAATGCTGGGCACCGGAAAAACTTAAAAATATCAGGGAAACAGAATATTTATTACCTCCGGCACTAGACCGATTCAACTATGATGCAGGCAAACTGATACCTGTTAGTAAAGCAGATGCTGGTGAAGGCTGGGTTTTTGAAAATTCATGGGTTCCTGAAGATAAGGTGCAGACAAGGGAAGGTTATGTAAAAGTACCAATGCTGGTTTGTTCCATTCCGGGTAAAATAAAGAAATACAGGTTTAAGGGTACTGCTGTTGGCCTTGCTGTCGTTTCAGGACCTGATGCCGGTCTGATTGAATACAGCATTGATAATAAAGAATGGAAAAGCGTTGATCTTTTTACTATCTGGAGCAACTCTGTACATCTGCCATGGTTTATAACACTTAATGATGAATTGAATCAGGGAACTCATAATCTGAGAATACGGCTAAGCGGTGGTAAAAATCAATCGGGTAAAGCTAATACCTGCAGGATTAGCTACTTTTATGTGAATAAATAGATTTTTTGATAAAGGTTTTTAATGTTGATTTAACCATATTTTACATCCGTTTGCTGAAACAATTATCACCTTAACAGGGATGATTACCCGGTTTTGAACATATACATAAAACCAAAAAAACAGATGTATTCAGAATTTAGTTTGGCTAACTATTAAATTCTAAAATTAATCAAAAACTATCTGGAAAGTTTCCTGATTTTTTGCTTCAAAATAAATTTCAATCTGGCTTTTCTTATTCCTGCCTGTCGAAAGTTGTGGTAATGAGTCAACTGAAAAGAACCCGGCATCGAAGTTTTCTGTATTACCAGTGAAGTTATTCTTAATCAAAGTGCATTCGACGAAGGTCTTATAAATTGTAAAAGGATAAACAAAGTTATTTTATTTATTAGCACAAGCAGAAAGAGAATTCACATGTCCAAATTCTGAGTAAGCGATCATCTGTTCGTGCTGGTATTTATTTATTTACTTAACATAACCTTATTCGATTCTTAACAATTTTGTTACCTGTTAAAAGTACTTTCACCAATAAATAATTTGAAATAAATAACTCGATGGAAAATTACAGGAACGATAAGAAAAGTACAAATGAAAACTTTTTTGTTGAAGTTTTTCTAACAGTATTCTTTGTTGTGATTATTGTTTTTACATTTTATGTATTATTTCATTCTTAGATAATCCTGATCTGGTTTCCAACATATAGGATAATCCCGGATTATCTGTTATCTGATGGAATGAATATATGAGAAGTATTTTTAAAATTTTTGCATTAAATTATAAATGGCTAATTGCTTGATACCTTGGGATCTGAGAGAAAAGTTCTGGCTTGTTTCTGCTGATATGGGTTATGGTCATCAAAGAGCCATTTATCCGTTAAAAACATTATCAGCCTATGGAGAAATTCTAAATGCCAACATTTCTCCATATTCCACTGCAAAAGAACAAAGGCTTTGGAAAGAACTGCTGGGAATTTATGAATTTCTGTCAAGGGCAGGGGCATTTCTATTAATTGGAGGTTTAATTTCAAAAATGTTAGATAGTTTACTTTATATTCCAAAATTTTACCCGCTGAAGGACAGATCTAATTCTACTCTGCAGGTAAAGTATTTGAAATTTAGTATAAAAAGAGGACTTTGCAATGGTATAATAGAGGAAATAAGAAGATCAAACCGACCAATTATTACTTCATTCTATGTGCCTGCAATTGCCGCTGATATTGCTGGCTATCAGGAAATCTATTGTATAATTTGTGATACAGATCTCAACAGAGTCTGGGTTGCTGAAAATGCTTCAATAAGCAATATAGTCTACTTAGTGCCGGGCACGGAGTCGGCTCAAAGACTTCACTCATACGGTGTTCCGGAAAAAAATATAATACTTACAGGCTTTCCGCTTCCGTTGGAACTGCTGGGAAACCGCAGTCTTGACGTATTGAAGAAAAATCTTAACCGACGACTGCAGAATCTTGATCCAAATGGTAAATTCTACAGTTTATACAAACATAGTGTGAAAGCTTTTATTCAGTATGATGAAAGAAATGTGATGACTAAAGAATTTAAACAAAAATCAATTACTATAACTTATACAGTTGGCGGTGCCGGAGCTCAGAAGGAAATAGGAAGACAGATAGCACTAAGCCTTTCAAAAAAAATACAAAAGGGGAAGGTAAAATTAAATCTTGTTGCAGGAACACGAACTGAATTAAGAGATTATTTTGCAAGAGTTCAGGAAGAAATTGCAGGAAACAATAAAAATATACAAATCATCTGGGCTGAAGACAAAGAATCATATTTTGATTTATTTAATCAGTGCTTACAAACAACAGATATTTTATGGACTAAGCCAAGCGAATTGTCCTTTTATTGTGCCCTTGGAATCCCGATCATAATGACACCCCCAATAGGTCCACAGGAAAAATTTAACCGACGATGGTTGCGTGAGACAGGTGCAGGAATAAAGCAACGAAATCCGGAATTGGCTCATCAGTGGCTTTTTGACCTCCTTAAAAAAGGCAGGCTGGCTGAAGCTGCCTGGCTTGGGTTTCTGAAAGCCCGTAAATACGGGACCTACAACATCCTGGATTTTCTGGATAAAGGAACTTTTGTTTCGAGTAATGATCCCTTGAAAAGGTAACTATCTAATAATTAATATATTCTTCATCAATATGTAACATTATGGAAACAATGCTGTATTACATTTGAGGCGCCAACCAATTAACAGGTAATAATTTGAGAAACTACCTTTTCTTATATTTAAATACAGGAGGCGGGCACCTTGCACCTGCAAAAGCTGTGGCAGAGAAAATTAAAGCCAAAAGGAAGGGTAATTCAGAAATAATTCTTTTTGATGGATTATCAGAGTCAACCACACTTGTAAAGAAAATAATCGAAGATGGTTATAGGAATGCTGTAAGTAAGGCAGTATGGACCTTTGAGTTCCTTTATGCACTTCATAAAATCAGAACCGTTTCACAATTAACTGCATCTTTGGTTTCGTACTTTATAAAGCCCGGAATAGAAAAATATATTCTACTGACCCAACCCGGGAAGATTGTAGTATTCCATTTCTTCCTGATAAAACCTGTTTTTGAAATTATAGAAGAATTCAACCTTGACATACCAGTGATTACTGTAGTGACTGATCCTTTTACAGCTCACCCGATCTGGTTTCTTCAGAAAGGGCAGAATTTCATTGTCTTCAGCGAAATGCTCAAAGAAAAATGTATAAATCAGGGAATAGATAAAAATAAATTGAAAGTATTTCCATTTGTTCTCGATCGCAAATTCTCTAAAAAAACCAGTGATTCGAAGACGTTGATAATCCGAAGAGAGCTTGGATTCAAGCCAGATTCTAAAATTATACTCATCATGGGTGGTGGTGATGGGATGCCCCATGGGAAAAAAATACTAAAAAGAATCATTATCAGAAATATGGACGCCGAGATTGTTATAGTCTGTGGTAAAAACAAAAAGCTATTTAAACATGTTTCGGAGCTTAAGGATAAATACAATATCAGAAATCTCAAAATCTATGGATTTGTAGAATTCGTTCACTCACTTATTAATATATCTGACGTAGTAATCACCAAGTGTGGAGCATCAACATTTATGGAAATTCTTTTAATGGGTAAGATTCCGGTAATTAACAATTACATATGGGAGCAGGAAAAGGGCAATATGGAATTTGTATGTAAAGGAGAAATGGGAATACTGGAAAAAAACACTAAGCGTATTCCTGATATTCTGCACAAACTTCTTACAGATATTGAGTATTCCAATTCAATAAGAAATAATATTAAAATGGCTTCTATACGAAATGGAGTTGGTCAGGTTTCGGAATATATATTAAAATTTAATTCATAAATTATGAATATTCTTGTTTTATCGGACTTACATATAGACACTTGTGATAATTTTGGTATATTTCAATGGAATGAGATGGATCTCATAATGCAAATTGAAAGTGTCAGAGACATATATAATGTAGACAAGGTTATTTTCAACGGTGACGTATTTGAGCTTCAGAAATACAGATATGAAGATATTCTAAAAGCGAATCCGATTTTGATGAGATACTTCAATGATAATGATTTCATTTTTATAAAGGGAAATCATGACATAGTAAATGATTCAGGTGTTGATAATTTTCAGTTAACAAATTCGCATGGGCAATCAATTCATATCGAACATGGACATAAAGCTGATTGGTTTAACGGTAGCAGTATTGGGCGCTATATTGGAAAATTTGGCATGTCAATTCTAAAGAAGCTGTCTTATTCAAAATGGATGATGGAAATATATTTTAGAATAGTTGCTTTCGAAGACCAGATTTATCACATACCCAAGAGTTACAACACTTTAAAGTATCTTACCTATGCACTTAAACTTCTCCGGAAGCACGATGTTGTTATTCTGGCTCATACACACAAACTTGAGTCGCATCACACATATTATCTTAATAAGAAAAAGCGGTACCTTAATTCCGGGTCATGTTCGCTGGGTCGTTTTCAAGGTATTTTAATGGATACCGAAACTCTGACATATGAATTCATAAAGGAGACTAAAGAATCTGTTAAAAATTCATACCAGTTGGCTTATACAATGTAGGGAAAATCTATGCTTACTGCAAAATACTTCATAATTAAAAACCCGGAATATTTATTTAAAACATTTCTGTGTATTATATAAAATAGATTCCGGGTAGAATGAACATTTTTTAAAACGAAATCAGGAAATATGAACAAGCTATATATTCCAAAAGAGATCAGCTGGTTATCCTTCAATGAACGTGTTTTACAGGAAGCTGAAAATAAAGATGTCCCTCTTGTTGAGAGGCTTAAATTTATGGGTATTTACTCAAATAACCTCGATGAGTATTTCAGGGTCAGAGTCGCCACACTAAAAAGAGTATTAATGTTTGGACCCAGGTCTAAGGAGATACTTGGTTACAGTTCCAGAACAACACTAAAAAAAATACAGGAGATTGTGCTTACTCAGAATATTAAATTTGAGAAGAATTACACAAAACTTCTTAAGGACCTTGCAAGTAACAAAATCCATATAATAAATGAGAAGCAACTTTTTCCTGAGCAGGTGGAATTTGTTCAGAGCTATTTCCATAAAGAAGTAAGAACAAGGCTTATGCCTTACCTGATTGAGAAAGACTCCGAATTACCCAATATTACAGATGATGCAATTTACCTTGCTGTTTACCTTTCTAAAAAGAATACTCAAAAAAGAAGGTATGCACTTCTTGAGGTACCTACAGATATCCTTCCCAGGTTTATTGTCCTGCCTGAAAAAGGAGAAGAAAAGTTTATTATCTACCTGGATGATATAATCAGATTTGGATTGACAGAAATTTTCTTCATTTTTGATTTTGATGAGATTTCCGCCTATACGATTAAGCTTACTAAAGATGCTGAACTCGAAATCGCAGATGACATTTCTGAGAGTTATATCGATAAATTGTCGAAGAAGTCTTCAGCAGAGGAGAAAAGGCTCACCGGTTCGGTTTATATATGACAGGTGTATGCCTGAAGACCTGCTGAAAATCATAACAAGAAAACTGAATTTCGGATCCGATGATGTTATCATTCCGAGTAACAGATATCACAATTTTAAAGATTTTATGAAATTCCCAAAACTGGGAAATAAACAATTTTACTTTGAGGACGCTTTTTCCAATCTATCATCGGGATATACAGCATGGTAAAAGCATTTTATCAGCCATGAAGAAAAAAGATATTATGCTTTTTTTCCCCTATCATCCTTTCGATCATTTTATCGATATGCTCCGGGAAGCATCAATTGACCCTTTTGTAATATCGATTCAGATTACTTTATACAGGCTTGCAAGAAACTCGAGTGTTATTAATGCTCTGCTTAATGCCGTAAGAAACGGTAAAAGTGTCACAACTGTGGTTGAACTTCAGGCCCGGTTTGATGAGGAAGCAAACATACACTGGGGAAATAAGTTACTGGATGAGGGGGTGAAAGTAATATACGGGGTACCAGGACTGAAAGTACATTCAAAACTCTGTCTTATCACTTGTCAAAAAAAAGAAATAATTGAACGTTATGCTGCGATAGGTACAGGAAATTTCAATGAGGATACGGCAAGAATTTATACCGATCACCTTCTGCTGACATCAAATAAGAAGATCACGACTGAAGTCTTTAAAGCATTTAATTTTTTCAGCGTAAACTATAAAAAGGATAACTTCTACCATCTAGTTCTGTCTCCTTTCTTTCTGAGAAATAAGATCAATTTTGCTGATAGAGAATGAAATAAAAAATGCAAAGGCAGGGAAAAAATTCTTATATCTATTTGAAATTAAATAACCTGACTGATTCTGATATTATTAATTACCTGTATGAAGCAAGTAATGCCGGAGTAAAAATCAGGCTGATAATCAGAGGAATGTTATCTCTTGTACCTGGCATCAGAAAGGTAAGTGAAAACATTGAAGCAATCGGTATAGTTGACCGTTTTCTGGAGCACTCACAGATTCTATGATTTTTTGTAATGACGGAAACGAGCAGGTCTATATCTCATCAGCTGATATGATGCCAAGAAACCTTGATCACAGAATTGAAGTTACCTGCCCCATTTTTGATAAAAATATCAAATCTGAGATTAGAAAGATTTTTGATATCCAATGGGAAGACAATGTTAAAGCAAGAGTTTTTAATGAAGCACAATCGAATGAATTTGTAAAATCAGGCAAGGAAAAGAAACAATCCCAGATAGTGGTTTATAATTATATTCAGGGAACTAATGCAAATACACCTGAGAAGTAGTCACTTAATGCTCTTACATATCTTCATGGAGGCAAACGAATAAGGACAGGAAGCCTTACTCTTAAAGCGTGTTAGTTTATTAAATTAATAATGCATAGTGTCAACTTTTCTTAACAAAATCTTAATAAAATTGTTGCAGATAAATATATCACCAATTAATAATGGCTATTAAATTTGATCCATAAAAATCAAAGTGTTCAACTGAATAATATTATGAGATATGAAAACTTCAAAAACAAACAATAAATCGAGGAATTCTTCTAAAGATGCAGGAACCGTAAAGAACAAGAAGGTTACTATCAGTAATTCCGCACCGGGTGAAGAAGAGATTCGTGAAAAAGCCATGAAAATCTACCATCAACGTATTGAACTAGGCGAGCAAGGCACTCCGGAAAATGACTGGTTTGAAGCAGAGAATTATTTAAGAGAAACTATAGACTAACAGATTTTTGTAATAACCGCATGTATTATTTCAAAAGAGTGATTATTAATGAAAAATTGGTCTAAAAACCTACAAATTTGGATTGTGCAAGTTGCAAATACAAAATGGGGTATCTGGGCTTTGTTTCTTTGTTCGTTTGCAGATGCTTCCTTTTTACCATTGCCTACTTCAACATTTTTTTTATTGTTGATTACATTGAATACCCAAAAGGTATCAAAATATATTATTTCTGGTACCCTTGGGATATTATCAGGCGCTTTAATGACATATTTTGTCGGTTACTTTGTATGGTTTGGTCCGCATGGGGAGTATACTGTATTTAGTCAGTTTTTATTTAATCATGCTCCAGGGTTTTCAGAAAATGCTTATAATGAGATTAACAATCTTTACAAACAATGGAACTTTTGGCTTTTGTATGCGGCTGCTTTTACTCCTGTTCCATATGGTATTTTTGCAGTTTTTTCCGGAGTGTTTGAGGTTAATATTTTCGTCTTTTTATTTACCACGCTGATAAGTCATATAATTAAATTTTCTTTTTTGGCTTTGGTAACCTTAAAAATAGGAGAAAAAATCAGGAAGCTGGCTTCGTATAATTGGAAACCTCTTGCGATGATAGCTTCAGTCATTATTGGAATTGTACTATTTATCTCAAACGCATTTAAAAACCTGTTTCAATAAACCAACTTTCATTATTTCAAACTCCCGGTTCAGATAATTGTAAGTTAAGAATGGATGGCTCTCCGTTGCTTAATAAATCTTTATAAGTACTCAGCAGCTTTCATAATAAACGGAGTTCCAGAAATCACATGAATTTTCAAAAATATTATTGGTTTAAGTTAATTGTCTGGTATCACCGATGGCAGTGAATTATTACTGTTACATCTATTCCCTTTTATCCTGTTATTTCTATAATTTACAATTAGTGTTATACCTATTGCCAATGCGACCATAACCAGCAATATGTATTTCAAACTACCAATATGAATTGCATAAACATCCAAAGAAGGACCAATCAGATTTCCAATGACGACATCAACTTTAGCGGTTTATTATAGAAACCAATGCACCAGGTAAGTTTTCTTTTGGTCGGATAAAGAGAAATCCGCAATAAATAATTTATCTCCCCTGGTGAAAGGTTTAAACCCGAAATTTATATACTTAACATTCCTCCGGTTTATTTCTTAAATGATAGAATCAGTATTCAAATACACCTTCAGAAATGAATAAAAATCAGTATTAATCTATTAACTTCGATTTAACAATCATACCTAAAACGTCATTAAAATTTATGTTACAATTGCCGGCCGGTTATCTCTTACTGGTCATTGGATAAACATAATAATTAAATAATTGTTCCTGATGTATTTACAGGAAGCTTGAATCAGGGAGGTACAAAATGGCTGGTGATGAATTTGGATCAAAATTAAAGCTGAAGAGAAAATGTTTTTTTCGGAAAGAGAGTTAATGAACCTTAGGGTTTAGGGCAAATGATCTGTATAAGTAATAATAGGATATATTTATTTTTGAAGTGAGAATAGAAACTCAATTCCTCCTGATTGTATGTTTCTTACCGATATTTCCCCTTTATGCAAAATGATAGCATTCTTTACAATCGATAAACCCAGTCCGGTTCCACCCTGTTTTCTTGATCTTCCTGATTCTACCCTGTAGAAACGTTCAAAAACCCTGGCCAGATGTTCCTCGGGAATTCCTATACCGTTATCAGAGAATGAAAAGTGATAATATTTTTCATCTTCATGAAAAACCTGACTTTAACTTTACAGTTTTCACCTGCATAGTTTATTGAATTTTCAAGCAGGTTTTGAAATACCGAAAGCAGCAGGGATCTGTTTCCTCTTACATAAATCTCATCGCTCAGATCGCATTCAACACTCATTTTTCTCAACTCAATTGCTGATTTGAAATTATCCCTGACCTCATAAAAAACTTCATTTATGCGTATTTTTTCAAAAATAAAACTACTTCCTGCTTCTTCAATTTTGTTGAGTACGGCAATATCATTTATGAGTTGCGAAAGTCTGTCAGTTTGGGCGAGAGCCCTTTCAAGGAAATACTTCTGCTTTTCGGGTTCGATGTTCACATCAGTCATAAGAGTTTCAATATAGCCTCTTATTGAGGAGACGGGAGTCTTAAGCTCATGAGCAATATTCGAGGTCACCTGTTGTTTAATGATCCTGTTTGTTTCCACACTTGTAATATCACTTAAAATTATCTCAAAGCTCTCATCGTGAAATAAAATACACTGAACACGGAAGTATTTTCCACTCTTGCTTATCTGATATTCCATCCTGGGAAGTTCATTGGCTTTTATTGTCCGGGTTCTCCATTCTTCAATGAATTCAATGACCGGTTTAAAATCAGGGATTCTGAAAAAATTGACTGATGATATCGTCAGCTCTCCTGATATTATATTCATGTACTGTATGAAGTGATTGTTCGTCAATATCTTATCATTGTCTTTCGTAAAAAAGGCAACTCCTTCATTTAATATATTCAGATGGTTGAAGATCCTCTCTTTTTCAACAGCAAGATCATCTCTTGTTTTACGAAGGTTGGTGTAAATACTTATAATCTCCTCACCAATTATCCCAAGTTCATTTTTCGGGAATGGAATATTATTGTCAAAAGGCTCATTCCGGCTCACCTTCACCGCAAAATCCTTTAGTTTTGTAATTGATTCGGCAAATCTGTTTGTCACCAGCAAGAGGATAATCCATATCATGACGAAAGAAAAGAGGATAACAACAAGGAACATCTTTTCCGTGGTCAGGAAATTTACTATATTGATATCATAAGTAAGTGCAGCTCTTATGTAGTATCTGCTATAGAATTTTGAGAAATAATAGTAACTGATACCGGTGGTACTGGATTTTCTGATTGCAGTACCATAGTCCGAATAAGTAGATTGCATCACCTCCGGCCTCTCTTTGTGATTAGCCATTGTATTCCAGTCTTTTACAAAACTGTCGTATAATACCTTGCCGGTAGAACTTATTATTGTTAATCGAAGTTCAGTCTGGGGCAATATCCTGACCAGTGAATCAACTATCCGGTAATTCCCTTTTTCAAAAACAGAATTGGCATTCAGGTAATTATCTGTTATCCTGGTAATATTATAGAGTTCATCATTTAAGGTTTCAATCCTGTATTTTTTTTCGCGCTGGTACAGATATCCTGCCATTACTAATGTGAATACGATAAACACACTGAAATAGTAGAGAAAAAGTTTGTTCCTGAATTTGCTTCTTGCAATCATCTTTATCAATTTATGTATTCAGAATTCGAAATAATACCCAAAACCGGTTTTATTCTTCAGGTTTAGACCATATGCTTCCAGTTTAGTTCGGATCCTGGCTATATTTACATCAACCGTTCGGTCGGTCACAATTACATCACTTCCCCATATTCTTCGAAGTATATCTTCTCTTGAGAAAATCTTTCCGGTATTTTCGAGCAGCAGTTTTAATATTTCAAATTCTTTTTTTGTGAGATCAATTTTCTTCTTATCAATTACCACTCTTTTTCTTATATTATCAAGTTCAATATTTCCGAACCTCAGAATTTCCTGGTACTTTTTTTCTTCAGATTCTGATCTTTTCAAAACCGCTTTGACTCTGGCAGTTAATTCGTTAATTGAGAATGGTTTGGCAATATAGTCGTCTGCTCCCAGGCTAAAGCCTGTAAGTATATCATTCTCTGTGTCTTTTGCTGTAAGAAATATTATCGGGGCCTTGATTTTATAATCTTTCCTTATCGTTTCAGCGAGCCTGAACCCCGACATTGTACCCATCATCACGTCAAGGATGAAGAGGTCAAAATCGTATAATGGTTTTTTTAATGACTCTTCGGATGAATGTGCCACATCAGTAACAAATCCTGAATTGTTAAGATTGTACTGGAGTATTTCACAAAGGTCATTCTCGTCATCAACGATAAGAATTTTTTTTCCTTTACTATCCATAAGAAATCATTTAACGGTTATCTCTGTTTTACGTTTTATGATGAGGATCATCATCAATCGCTGAGTGTCTTATATCAGTTCCCTGCAGGGAGTAGATTGCAGCTTCAGCAATATTTGTGGCATGATCGGCAATCCTTTCAATATTTGTTATAATATTCTTTAAATCGGTATAACTCAGGAGCATCTCTTTTGTCTTTTCACTTATTTTTGCCTTTGAAATGCTGTTTATCAGAAGCTTATGATTCATTTCATCGACAACAGCATCATTTTTTATTGTCCAGATAGCGTAATCCGTGTCACTGTTGACAAACGACAGTAATGATTTTTCCACCATCATCTTTCCTGATAACAGCATATTCAGAATAACCTCCGACATCGCATTGTATTCCTTTGTGTTTCTTAATTTTTCAAGTGTATAGGCAATATTCATTACAGTATCACCGATACGTTCCAGGTTGATCGTCATTCTGTAAACAGCCACTATTCTGCGGATATCTGATGCAACAGGTTGATAAAGAACAATTGTATTTATGAACTTATCGCTTATTGAAATTTCATATTTATCAATTTCCTTTTCATTACTTTTTATTTTGATTATCAGCTCTTCCTGTTCTGCATTATCTTTTATGGACATAAACTTTTCAATGAGACTAAGCTGGGAAAGTACCAGATCTGCCATCTCATTAAAACTATTCATTATATCCTGAATTGATAGTTCTTTTTTTGTACTCATTTTGGTTAATTATTAATCTACAAGTTAGTTATTTTCATCAGTTATTCGGGTCTATCCAAATTTACCCGTGAGATAACCTTCCGTACGGGGATCTCTTGGATTAGTGAACATTGCATCTGTTTTTCCGTATTCGACCAGTTCCCCGAGGTACATGAACATTGAATTATCGCTTATCCGGGCAGCCTGCGACATATTATGTGTTACAAGCAGGATAGTATAGTCTTTTTTAAACTCCACAAGCAGGTCTTCTATTTTTGCGGTGGAAACCGGATCGAGTGCAGAAGTGGGTTCATCAAGCAGAAGCACCTCAGGATTAAATGCAATTGCTCTGGCAATACAGAGGCGTTGCTGCTGACCGCCAGACAGAAATGTACCCTTTTTGAACAAAGAATCCTTAACCTCATCCCACAGAGTTACGTCCGTTAATGACTTTTCAACTATATCGTCACGTTCGGTTCTTTTTATTTTAATACCGTTCAGCTTATACCCTGCAATAACATTTTCGTAGATAGTCATAGTGGGAAAAGGATTTGGCCGCTGGAATACCATCCCTATTTTACGTCGCAGCTCACTAGTTGACATTTTCTGTATATCTGTATCATCAAGATAAACAGTGCCGTTAGTCTGAATATTAGGATAAAGCTCATGCATTCTGTTGAAGGCTCTGAGAAGTGTACTCTTACCGCAGCCGGAAGGACCCATAATTGCCGTTATTGCATTGCTTTCAATATCTGCATTTATGTCTTTTACGGCATATTTCCCGGCTTCATATGAAATCGAAAGGTCTCTGACTTTTAGGACCGGATTGTCAATTAAAATAAGTTCTTCTGTCATCTTTTTCTTCCAGTCATACGTTTAGCTGCCAGCCTGTTAGATAATATATTAAGGGTCAGTACAAATATCATCAGGAACAGAGCCGAACTCCAGACAAGTTTCACCATATTCGGATCATTATAGAATGCCCATATCAGTAAAGGTACTGCACTTGTTGGTTTTGTGATATTATAGTTTATAACAGAGCTGCCCAGCGCAGTTATTATAAGAGGAGCTGTCTCTCCGATAATCCTCGAAAGTGAAAGTAATATTCCGGTTGAAAGTCCTCCGAATCCTGTTGGTATAAGTACTCTTAATATAACTTTGTGATAAGGCGCTCCCATTGCAAAAGCTGCCTCTCTTATCTCATTCGGTATCATCTTCATTGTCTCTTCTGTCGATCTGATGATCATCGGAAGCATCATAATTGAAAGGGCAACACTTCCTGCAAATGCTGAATAACCGTTTGTGATATGCCTGACAACCCATAAATATGCAATTATTCCAAGAACTATTGAGGGTACTCCCTGCAGTATTTCCGTGATGTTCCTGAGAAAATCTGAATAGCGCCTGCCCTGATTTTCATAGAGATATATTCCAATCATCATTCCGGTTGGTACGGCCATTGCTGAAGATACCAGGATAATAAGAAAAGTACCGAGAATTCCGTTGGCAATGCCCCCTGGTATGGTCTGATTACTGGCAATTGCAGTCATTGCCTGAAGTGAGTCGGGTGCAGTTTGTACAAAAAAATTGAAATTAATCTGACCTATGCCATTAACAATAATTTTACCTACGATGAGTACAATGGGTATCACAGTCAGCACCGACAAGGCAATAACAAAACCAAGTAACAATTTATTTTTCCTGTTCCTCAGCTTAATATTATTGATAAATACCGGAATTTTATTTACTGACATTCATTTAACATATTATGAAAACTGTTTTATAATATATTTACCAAGACTATTTACAATTCCTGTTATTGCAAACAAAAGAAGTCCTATTGCGATCAGGGAACTGAGTTTTAATCCTGATGCCTCTCCAAACTGATTGGCAATAATACTGGCCATGGTATTACCCGTTGCAAAAAGCCCCGAGGGTATTACGTTTGAATTTCCGATGAGCATTGTCACGGCCATTGTTTCTCCAAGTGCTCTTCCGAGAGCAAGTATGTAACTTGCTATAATGCCTGATCTGGCACTGGGAATTATTACATTAAATATTACTTCAAATCGCGTTGCCCCCAGTGAATACGCTGCTTCCTTAAGTTCATCAGGTACCATTGAGATAATTTCTGTGCTCAGGGAAGTTGCGTAGGGAATAATCATTATTGCAAGAATAAGCGAAGAGGTGAAAATTCCGAATCCCTGGTCACTCAAACCAAGACTTACAATAAACGGCCTCAGTGTATAAAATCCCCACAAGCCATATACAATTGAGGGAATACCGGCAAGAAGATCGACAAGTGAGCTGAGAATATTAGCTAACTCTTGTATTTCTGAAATATTCGGCAACAAACAGTGAAGTTGAAAAAGCAAGAGGAATACATATTATCAGGGCCAGGACTGAAGTTATTAAAGTGCCTGCTATAAATGGCAGAGCTCCATAAACCTCACGTCCTGATGTAGGATTCCACTCATTAGTGATAATGAATTTCAATCCGAATGCTTTAAATGCCGGAATGGATCCTTTAGTAAGAGAAAACACAATTCCGGCTGAGATTATCAGAACTAAAAAATGATGCGGAAAAAAGAACTGTTTTTGTTACTTTGTCACTGTTCATTCATTAAATTGTTTTTTATTTAAGGATTGGTTTACCGTCATAATGTGACAGTCCGGAGAATATTTTTCGCAACAGATGATACTTCGGATGGGAGTGAGGCATAATTAACGCTTTCTGCAATTGCCTGCGCATCAGGGCTTTCCAGCCAATCAAGAAATTTAACTATTGCTTCTGCCTGTGCAAGTGAACGTCCGTTATACGATAGTTCCTTATAGAGAATTATCCATGTAAAACCGCTGATTGGATATGCCCCGGGATCTGGTGAATTTGTTACCATAATTCTTGTATCCGCAGGTATCTGCACCCTTGCGGCTGCACTTACTGTTTTAATATCAGGATTTATAAAATTTCCGGAACTGTTCTGAACCAGTGCATACTGTATTTTTTGTGCGAATGCATATTCAGAGCCTATATACCCGATTGAACCTACTGACTGGCTTATAGTTCCTGCCACTCCCGGATTACCCTTTGCCCCCATACCTACAGGCCAGTTCAGTGATTTACCTGCACCTACTTTCTCACTCCAGAGCTTACTTACCTTAGTCATATAGTCACTGAAAATATTTGTTGTTCCGCTTCCGTCGGAACGGTAGACTACGGTAATATTCATATCAGGGAATTTGATATCGGGATTCACAGCTTTCATTTTCGGATCATCCCATTTGGTGATGGTTCCCATAAATATATTTTCAAGAAGCTCCGGGGTCATTTTTATTTTTTCAACTCCCGGAAGGTTATATGCAATTACCACAGCGCCCATACAGGTTGGTATATGAACTATTTCAGCAGGCATTTCCGATTCCTCCTTATCTGAAAGAAATGCATCTGATGCACCAAAATCCACAACTTTATCAGTCAGGCTTCTTATACCGCCTCCTGATCCGATTCCCCCATAGGTGAGTTGTACACCTGTAAGTTCGCCATATTTTTTGAAAGCCAGATTATAGAAAGGCATCGGGAATGTAGCTCCTGCTGCTGTAAGAGATATTTGTTTGGTATCTGCCGGTACTTTTCTTATTGCCACTGTTGTTGCAGGATACCGATATAGCCAGTATCACAGAAAGAATTAATAATTTTTTCATACCTGTAAGTTTGTATTGATTTGTTAATTTACACATTTTTAGAATTTTATTTCAATATTTAATGCAATTTTTGAAGTAAATGACATTTGATTTGTTATAAGGGGACCATCCAAGACAAGTCGGGGCAAGTTTTACTCCCCGTGACTGGCGAATAATCAAACCCTGCCATAAATAACTGTCCGTCTTTATTGTAATTCCATGGGTCAGCCTGTTCACTTCGAAGTGTTCTGACCGGAGGTAATCGTATCTTGCGAAAATGCTGTATTTGTCATTCAGTTGAAGAGCTGTGTAAACAGAAATGCCCGAAAAATCGTGGTTATTGATCATTCCATTATTTTTCTGCATGTTATATTCAACGCCGGCTCTGAAAGTTTTATATGTATAACCTGCAAACAGAGCATATGATGTTTGTGCATAGTTATGTTTCATTATGTCATAATATCCTCTTAAGCACAAATCCTTTAAATGGTCTTAAGGTGAGTCCGAAGGTTGTTTTGAATGTGCTGTCTGACTGAAGCTTCTTATAACCTTCACCATTTAAAACAGAGATATCAAACGATATAAATTTTGCAGGGAGAATATTCAAACGCGGCACCCAGGTCAGCGCTGGGACCAAAATTATATGCATCCTGGAAGGATTTGTAAATGTAACGATAACCCCATTGTTTCTCCTGTATATTGTACTGATCAACGCCTATCATACCAATGCGGGCTAGAGAAGGTCATTGTTTTTATACTGCAGATAAGCATTTTTAATGAAAGCGGTCATCTGCAATTTTCCCACACCCGGATCGCCAATATCAAGATTCACTCTTGATGAAATATTTTTACTGAAAAAATATTCATAGCCGAGGTAGGCTCTTGTAATTTCAAAAGCTTTAGAATTCCCATATTTGTTAAATGAAGCATTCACGTCACTGAATATAAGTACCAGTGGTTTACCGTATGGAGTGAATTCATTGTCAGTCTGGGCATTGAGACGAATTTCCGGAATTGTAGCCGTTAGCGCAAGAATAAGAATTAAGGTTGTTATTTTCTTCATTATAAATATAGATTTTTGATGTCACAAAATTGTATCAATAATGATTACAGGGATGTTAATTAAAAGTTACAAAATTGTTACAATTCAGATGGTTGTTCAAAGAAAAGGGCTGATCATTATTGATCAGCCCCGGTGGCAAATGAACGCACTTAAGTAAGAATGATTTTCAGGGAATCATACTTCACGAAAATGATCTTTAATAGTCAGTATTCTGTGGATCGAAGTTACACCATCCTGATGTCCAGTTTGTTGTTCCAAATGCACCTCTGTATGTAACAGGAGTAAAGAATGAATCAGTAAGTCTGCTGTTTGTAAATGAAGCTCCTGTTAACAATGGTGAATTTGCCATTGGAAGGAAATCAGGAGAAGTAAGGTTGAAAGGATCGGTAATCATAAGCAGATCATTGGTTGCCTTAACTTCATTATGTCTTGTTGCATTAAGGTACCATGCTTCTGTGCCCTGAAGAGATGTAGCATCTTCCTTATAGTTGCTGCCCATTCCTGAGATAACACAATTTTCAATTTGAAGTACATTATTTGTAGCCTGTTGAGGAGAATCTCCTTATGCACCATCAATATATAATCCATATGGCCACCCTGCAATCACTGTATTATAGATTGATAAACGTGATCCGCGACGAATCTGTGCACCGTGACCGAAGAGTGAATTAATAGTTGTTGATGTTGTAACTTTTGGACCGAATACGCTACCGTTAACAAAAAGGGCACTTGTGAATGGAGTAAGTGTTGAGCCGTCAGCATCATTATCAGATTCAAAACCATTTGAAGTTGACTGATCTGCAATTGCCGGATCACGAAGACCTACGAAGAACTGAACTTTACCTGAATAACCGTTATCAGTATCCAATTCATCATCCCAGCCTCTTAATGCAACAAGATATTTCAGTTTACTGTTCCGCCAAACCACTCATATGAGTCATCACCTGAATAGGAAACCTGGATATGATCAATAGTTGTTCCTGAACCTACTGCATAAAGGGTAAGACCATTAATTTCACTGTTTGCTATGGCTGTGAGTCCGATACCAGGGAACTCAATTCTTACATACTGAAGAACGCCTGAATTATCAGTTGGATCGTTGCCCCCATAAAGTGATCCGATACCTCCTTCAGCAATACCAACACCGGCACCCTGATCATGTTTATTTGTTGGAGCATTTCCGCATAGAACCAATCCACCCCAGTCACCATATGTACGTCTGGCCCTTAGGTTTATCTGATGTGAAAACGATTGGCTTGTCAGCTGTTCCTGCAGCCATGATTTTTGAACCTCTTTCAATCATAAGGGCAGCTTTGGTGCCTGAAATACCTTTAATAATTGTGCCTGGTTCAATTGTAAGTGTAGCATTGTTTTTAACATACACAAAACCGGAAAGCATATATTTCGCAGTGGCATACCACCTGGTATCAGTTGTTATGTCGCCGCTTACAGTTATTTCCTGTCCGGTTGAAGGTGTAACAAGTACTGAACATGTTGCTTTGATTGTAGTGTCAGACTGTGAAATAGCAGTAATTGTTGTTGTCCCAAGTGTTACCCCGGTTATAAAGCCATCAGCTACCGTGGCAACAGCCTGGCTTGTTGACCTCCAATTAATTGTCCTGTTTGTCGCATCAGAAGGAGTGAGAAATGTATTGAGAGTTAATGTTGATCCAACCTGAATAGTGGCATTAGTTTTATCCAATGTAATTCCGGTTACAATAATGTCATCTTTTTTACAAGCTGTAACATAAGTAATACTCCTCCCACAATTGCGAGTACCTGTTTTGATCTTTGATAAAATCTTTTCATGTTTATTTGTTTTAATTGTTTAAATTGTTTTTACTGTGCTTATCTTTTAAAATTTATATGCAACTGAGAATGTAAAGTATCTGCCTGGCAGGTATGATTTTGTAATCTGTTCTCTGTTGAAGTATTTGGTCTGACTTTGAGTACCCTTGGTAACATCAGCCATATTAACCGATGTTTTAACTGTCTGGGTAAATTTCACCTGTTGATTCAATATATCTTTAATGCCGGCTTTTACTTCAAAATTTTTACCTATCTTTTTGCTTATTGCAAGGTCAAGATCATTCCTTGGCATCTCATAAATGTTCGGAATATCTTCCCACTGGTTCGGAGAAGGCCTGCCGACTGCGACTATCCTTTTACCAATGATATTGTAAAGAAGTGTAAACATGAGTCCGTTATCATCATTATAATAGAATACTCCTGCATTTACCATATAGGGTGACTGGCCCTGGAGCGATCTGTCGCGATTCAGGTCCCCTTTACCGAATTGAACCTTACTCCTTATCAGTGTTGCATTGAGTATTACTGAGAAGTTTTCAGCGCCTGGAATAAACCCAAGTGATTTTCTGATATCAGTTTCAATTCCATAACTGTAAGCTGAGGGAACATTTTCAAAAGAATACTGTGTAGGATTATTCCCCATAATTACTGTCTCGATCGGGCTATTGAAATGTTTATAAAATAGTCCTATGTTGCATGTTTCATTAGGTGATGGATAATGCTCAAACCTGATATCGAAATTATGTATATAAGCCTGTTTTATGGAAGGATTTCCATAAATACCTGCATTCATGTCGAAATCAACGAAATAAAACGGTGCTAATTCCCTGAATTCAGGTCTGTTTACTGAGAGGCCGTAAGCAGCTCTTACCATATTCCTTGCATTGATACTGAATGCAAGGTTGGCTGAAGGGAAAAAGTTAAGAGTATCTCTAATAACATTTACAGGTATTGATGTACCCTGCCGGTAACTATTAAGGCTCTGAATATTCTTTTCAAATCTTAATCCTGTGTATAGACTAATTTTTGACGAGAAAGGAAGTTTGGCAGCGACATAACCTGCAACAAGCTTATTTGAGGCTTGATAAGAATCTGAAAGAGATGTTATTTCTTCAGTTTAATTCCGTTTGTCAGGTTAATATTATTATCTGTAAAAATTTCCTCAACAGGAAGTACAGTCATTGCCATGGTTGAAGAATTGCTTGCTGTAGAATATCCAAAATTTCTTGCAGAGAATTCCCTGGTTTTATTTTCAAAATAGAATCCGCCCTGAATTCAGGTTTGAATTCCGGGAAATTAAATTGTCTGACATAATTTATAGCTCCTGATAACAATGTCTCATTAAGTTTTGTCCACATACGTGATTGAGATGACAAGTCCGGGTTATCAGAAAATAACAGGAAGTATCTGGTTGTATCCTGTGAGTCTCTGATATACCTGTAACGCTTCATATCAGGTTCATTTTTGTCAGATATTGAATAACCTGCAACCCAGTCAATTCTTGTTGTCCCTTCTTTAAACGAATGTTCTCCTGCAAGTTGTCCTGAATAGACAGATCTGTTGAGACTTCTTAATTCTGTTGAATGAATATATCTTCCATCATTATAAAATTCTCTTCCGTTCCTGTCAGTTATACGATTCATTCCTATCTGGTTAAATAGGTTTCGTAAATTCTATCTTCTGGCCCTCAACCGGATACCAGGTCCAGTTATGTACCAGTCCAAGTTTAACAGAATTGGTAAACTGATTATCGAGAAATTTATCAGTATAAGAAGATTTGTCATTTTTAAAATCATATATGGAATATGTGTTATTGGTCACTCAGATCGTGGTTGTTTGTATTGGAATATGTAACTGATGAGATATTCCCAAAGCTTGCGAGCCAACCTTGAATCTCCTGTTGAAACCTAAAGAAAATCGCTGGTCGGGGTTTGCTTTTCCGGAAACAGGAACCCAGTTTTAGGTAGTGCTCTTCCAAGTTCAGTAATCTTATTCTGTATCTTCCGGATTTGTTGCTTGCTGATATTCATTAAGATTGTATGGCATATCTTTTGGAAGTGAAAGCTTGCTATTGTCAAATCCCAGGACGTCAGTACTGCTGCCACTGTATTTCTGAAAATTCTTAAAAGTTGTCCCTTCACCTAATGAAGTTCCATAAGAAACAAAAAATGAATTTTTTTCAGGAAGGTTTACAGTGGTAATCTTCACAAATCCTCCTGAAAAATCGGCAGGCAATTCAGGAGCGGGAGATTTTATAATAAGCATATTTTCTATCAGAGATGCCGGTATGACATCGAACGAGAAAGCTTTTACATCAGCTTCAGAACTTGGCGTGGCAGCATTATTCAGCCAAACGGAATTGTATCTCTGTGATAATCCGCGTACAATTATAAATCTGTCATCAACAATTGAGGTTCCGGGTAAGCGTCTTATCACCTCAGATGCATCCCGGTCCTGCGAACGGAGAATCTGTTGCCCCGATATTCCGATTGAAACAAGAGGACTCATTCTAGTAACATTGATCATTGCAATGTCTGTGTTGGTCTTTTTGACACCGGTAACAGTAACCCCCCCAAGGGCAACAGTATTTTCAGAAAGTGTAATTGATACACTTATTGTTTTTTCCGGTAGAACAGTTATATTGTCAAGAATAACAGGATTATAAGAAAGATAGGATGCCTTAATCTTATATTTTCCCGGTTTTACATTGGATATAAGGAAATGTCCGTTAATATCCGCGGCTGCCCCGATTGTTGTTCCTTCAATTGTCACTGTAACACCAGGCAGAGCTTCTTTGCTCTTTTTGTCGATTGCTGTTCCTTCAACTGACCCTGTCTGAGCCCAGCCTTCAATTGATGCAGAAGAGAAGAATTACCACACTGAAAATTCCTTTCTTGATTTTTAAGCCAATTCATTTTCATTTTTTACTTTAGTTACATTCATATTGTTTGCCGTTACAAAAATCTTCGGTTAATGTTACAAACAGGTTACAGACGAGATAATAAAACATTACAAAGCTGTTACATAATGAGGTGTGATTCATAATTATATAGGATTTATAATACCTGCTCTGCCTGACGGCAAAGGTTTATTGTATTAATAATTATTACCTTGGTCTCACAAAATCTTAAGCAGATGGGAATAACAAAAACAGGTATAATCGTTTGGCTGATAACTGTATATTTAACGAATATTCAATCACAAAACATTGAGAACCCAAACTATGGCCTCAAGAGCCACGAGACCCTGGAAATAAAAAAGATAGAGATAGCATCGGAAAAAACAGTTGTTTCACTGACTATTGAGAACAGGATTGAGGGAGGCCAATTCTGTGCCGATAAAAATATCTTTATTATCTATCGCGACGGAACAAAAAGTAAGATGACATCTTCAACCGGAATTCCTGTTTGTCCTGATACATATAAATTTAAAGCACCGGGGGAGAAGCTCTTGATTTTATTCTCACATTTCCTCCTCTTGAAGGCAGGTACTGAGTGGATCGATATTATTGAAGATTGTTCAGACAACTGTTTTTCATTCTATGGTGTAACCCTTGATAATGACCTTAATAAGAATATAGATGAAGCGTTGAGCCTTGCGGAAAAGGGTGAAATAATGAAGTCAGTTAACAAATACAAGGATATTCTTGCAGCTTTAACAGGTAAGAATAATGGAATTGAAGGAGCTCTTTACAGTGATATAATAACTCTTTTAGCGAAATCAGGCGATAAAGAAGGAACAAAGGAGTGGTATGGTAAAATGCTTTCATCCAAAGCACCAAGGCTTGATAAATACATCGAAAATCTGAATTCAAGAGGGATAAAATACTAAAAAATGGCCGCTCTGTATGAGCCGTCCGCCTTTGGTTAGATTTAGGTTATTATGAATTAGTGTTTAACCTGTCTTCATGGGGAATAAAAAAAGGGCTGCTCTCATTGAGACGGCCCTGTTGATATTATGGTTAGTTCAGGTTATTTTCCGAAATAGAAATCAAGTCCGACACCTATAAGCATGGTTTTTTTCTTGTATGTTTCCGTAACGGGAACTGTATGTGTAAAAGATTTTGAACCATCAGCATAAAAAGTATATTGTCCGCCGAGATTAAGGTCGATCATCGGAGTGATACGGTAGCCAAAACCTAATCCGAATGAATTGGTATTGGTGCTGTACGTCTGGTCACTCTGATAATCGGAATTAACACCTGTTCTGGTGGCAACCCAACCAGCGCTGATGCGGAGTTTCTCTGAAAGACCATATTCTGCTCCAAGCCCATATTCAAGGAGGTTGTGATCAATCATATTTATGTGTATAGCCTCTGAACCATCATAGTCAACTTTTTTATCAAAATAGTAATTAAAACTACCCGCAACCGACAGGTTTTCCATCAGCTTATAATCAATTCCTGCTGATAACATTGCAGGCATATCGGCGATAACTTTTGTCCCATTGGTGAATACTCCTCCTCCATTATTATTGTTGACTTTTGTTGTAAGTTCAAGCTTAGTCTTGAATTCATATTTAAGAGCTATATTGAGTTTTTCATTAGGGGAGATGTTTACACTGATAATAGGTGTATAACCTGTACCGGTTTCTTCAGCATCCACTGTCATGTCCTGCGTGGATGCAGCATATCCGCTCATGGCAGTTGCATTTGCTGTAAACCGCGGAGCAGCAGCAGCTAGAGTTGCCTGTGCCATACTGCAATTGTTTATCTCCATCAGGATTATGTTTAGCCGGCTGCACTAATTGCGCTGGATTGTGCAATCTGTCCGTTGGTTAAACCAACAGTTTCCACCATCCGTTAGAAGTGTGGTGGGATCGCCACCACCACCGGTGATATACCTCCGGTTCCGCTTGCATAAGAGGTTGCTCCGCCAGCAAGATTATTAAGGGTAGTTGCACCGGAAGTAAAGAAATCACTTGCTTTAACCATTCCCCCAGTATATGCGGCTCCAAAAGCAGGATAGTTGGGATTAATCTAATATTTTTCAAGTATCCATTGTAAGTGTTTTTAGCGCTTACTAAACGGACACCAGCTGCAACCGAGATCATATCATTTATTTTATAGGAAACATTTCCCTGGTATCCAAAATAAACTGAACTCCCTTCGAAGTAGATATCAGCAGAATATTGTGTGGTTGGTATGCCTTTACTGTTTAAGAGTGGTACAAGGTCAGCAATACCCATTTCAAAAGAGGGTAATCCTTTGTCATATTTTGCACCGCCGCCACCACCAATAGGGTTAAATCCGGCTGAGAATCCTAATTTACCCGTATTATAGGCAAGATAAATACCGGGAAAAAGAGGAGCACTTACTTTTCCAATATACTCTTTCGGAGTTCCGGTTAATAACTGACTATTGTTAATAACAGTCTTAGTCTGGCTGATTGATTGATTGTTAATTGAAACATAAAAACCATCACCCAACTTTGTTAACCCGGCAGGATTATAATAAACAGCATCAATGCCTGTGGATGCGTTACGGTTCTGAAGACGGGTAAACATAGCGCTCTGGTTTGTATTTGTAACCAGACCTCCTGCGAACATATTAATAGTTAAAAAGATTGTGGCAATAAAAGTTAAAAGTTTTCTCATTAGTTACAATTTAAGTTTAAATTCAGCGGTTGCTCTGTAATCAGGCAATAGCTCTTACTTTTCCAATTGACAATAGTATGAATAATTTAACTTGTTTCAAAGCACAAAAATGAAATGTTTTATTAATTGTTGACAAATTGTTTCTTCCGGTAAATATTTCTGAAAGATATTATTTTTGATCGGAATGACTAAAGTATAACATTCAAAATGTCTTTTATTCTTGGCGCCCATTCCCTTAAAATAGCCACAGGCTTAGGCATTAAGCATGATAAGACACTCCGGAAAGAGTTATTTTCCATTAAGCAGGACGAATTCCTTTTCCAGGCCGTAATCCAATAACTGATACTCATTACCCGGTGGATAACTTTTCACGTTCCTCCAGAGCCATGGCGAAACTAATCCGGGTGCCGGTTTGTTAAAATGAGGACCCAAAAGATTCTTTAGGCTGCCGATAACTTTAACATCAATTTTATTAGTACCAGGTAAAATCAGGTCAGTTATATCAGTCTGGTATGGAGGGAAAGCAATAACTGTTGCAGGCTTGCCGTTGACAGCTACTTCAGCAATGGTACCTTTCCAGTCATTAAGACTGACAGAATACCTTCCTTCCGGATCCTCAATGTTGAAGTCGGAACTATATGTAACACCCCACGAATAGAATGGCATCCCCTGGCTTTTCCAGCTTCCTGTTGTTAATGATTTAACAGGGGCTTCCATCGTCCAGCCTTTATCGGCAGGTCTTACAGAAAAATCGCCTGTAATATATACTGGTTCAATTTCAGCATGAATTTTCATGGGTGAAACTTTAAGAGAGACAGTATTATCTCCTTTTTTTACAAGATCTCCGATTTTGAAAACACCAAAAGACCTGTCGAGCCACCATTTCCCTTCTTCGGGTTTTACCTCTGTTCCATTAACAGAAACTGTCCATAAATTAGGACGCTCAACCACTGCTTTAATAGAAGAATAATCGAAACTTCCTTTAATGTTGAAATGGTATGTGGCGGTGAACCCTGTATTTAAACCAAATGTATCGCGGTCAACTGTCTGTGTCTTAAACTGGACAGAAGTATTCCAGGGGTTCCCGTTTTTAAATCCAAAATATTTAAAAACCTTATCTGCAGCATTGAATGTATGCATGTCTTTAGTCAATCCTTCGCCGGTAAGGATATCACAAAATTCAATTATAAGAGCGTTGTCGGAGTCTCTTGATAAAGCAAGAGGTGTAACTGACAGAATCTGTGTATTGGTTTGAGTTTTAACAGGTATTTTATATTCCTCCTTATTACCCTGGGAAATAAATAGGAGCAGACTTCCTGCCGGGGGTATAGAGTAGGAGAGACTGAACTTTTCTTCTGACAACTCACCGGGATAACCATAAAATTCACCGGTCAAAGTATTCATTTCAACAGCAGCCTGTCCGTTAGTTTTAAGAGTGCCGGTAACAGGTTCATTCAGACTTGAATTAACAAGAAAAACAACCTGCCCGTCATCAAGTTTCCTGCGGTGATGATAAAGTGCTCCACCTGTAACATTTTCAAAACGCAAGTCCGGATCTAAAAAGTACTGTGAAATAATATCGGAAGTTAACTGATTTATAATGATTATATTATCAGATTTCTTATTGAAAAATTCTTTCAATCTTTCATTTGATTCTCCGTCTATCAAAGACGGAACTGAAAAGCAGATTAATGTACCTCTGTTAAAAACAAATCTTTCGAGAAGCTTATAAGTGGCAAGATCAAGGTTCTCGGTCATCGGAGGGATTATCACCCTAGAATAAGCAGCCTGACCGACCCTTAGTTTGCCATTTGAAACATTTCCCAGGTCTTTAATTATATTTTCCGAACCCAGATCATATTCAACCTGGTTCTTCTCGAGTTTTGTTACAAATCTCTGAAAGGCTTGTCCTATTTGAGAAACCTTTTGGTTTGGTTTTACATAAGAGTCATATAGCCAGGCAGATGTAGTAGGTTCCAGTACCAGGATATCATTTGTCTGTCTGCCTGACGATAACGCAAGAGAAAGTCTTGCATAATGATCGTTAAGGTATTTGTAATCATTCCACCATGGCTCATGATAATCGAAAGAGGGAGGATAATCATATTTTCTTGCTCCGGCCAGCGTGAAATAAGTAAGATGCTGATTCATCATGTTAACGCCAAGTGCATATTCCCAGTCACCATTACGTTTCATATCGGTAAATGTCAGTTCCCAGCCTGAGCCTCCATAAGTCTCGCTGAGTTTTCTCTGCCTGCCTGTCTGATTTGCAGCACTGGCCAGCTCTTTAATAGCCCTTACATTTCCGAACTGAGCTCTGGTTGTAGAATCATTCCACTGGTTGAACAGCATATCGACCGCCGGAACCTGGTGCCAGGCATACATGGCCATATTATCACCTCCAGGACGCATGTTAGGCCATTCATGTTCCCAGTAATGTCCGGTGAATTTCAAATTATTCTCTTTGCTGTATTCATACCATGTTTTGGCCCACCTGTCGATAAATAACCGGAGCAGAGTCTGGGTGTAGTTATGCCTGACCTTTTTCCAATCCCCAACCTCTTCGTAAAGCGAAGGCAGCTTTGTTCTCAGATCATATTGCCATTGGTTGTCGAAAGCATCAAACAGGTCCGGGGTCCATCGGATACCTCCGGGAGAATTGATCTGCGGTTCATCTGTAAAAACACCGGGTATTGTTTTGCCGAATTCGGATCCGAGATACTTCTTATAACCAGACATGGTGACATCGATAAATTTTTGTGTTACACCGGGATAAAGCAGATCGACATAAGAAAAGCCTCCATACCAGTCAGATCGGGAATTATAGGTTTTAGAGAAGAGATAATATTTCCCGACCTTCCCTTTTTCACCTGAAACAGATGAAGTAATATCCCTGAATGACCCATTTCCCTCTTTGAGGCATAGATAATATTTATCGGCGGTATCAGGAAGTACTTTAAACTTCGACATCTTCAGGCCTTGTCCTTTGTTATAAGATTCCGGCATCTGGTCAGGAACATTTCCTCCTGCAAAGCCGCTGGGATATGAGTTTTCATCGTAGATCCAGACATTCATTCCGAGCTCTTTGCCTTTTTCAACCGTATACTTGTAAAGTTCAAACCATTTTTCAGAGAGGTACTCAGTGATCAAACCAGGTCGTGGATGGACAAATACACCCCCGCAACCGGCATCTTTGAAGTCTTTCATATATCTTCCTATTTCATCCGCCGAAATATCCCCGTTCCAAACGAAGAAGGGAACAGTGCCATATTCTTTTGAAGGCTGGCTGAATTCAGATTTCAATGAGGCCAGATCATTTATTTTAACCACATCAATATCACTCTTTTTACATGAAAATAATGATAATGCCAGTACTGAAAAAGCCAATAATAAGTATCCGGATTTTGTTTTCAGAGATCTCATAGGTCTGTTTTTGAAGAGAAATTAATAAATCAAAAATAACAATTTAAAATAACGAGATCATATAATAAGAACTATTTCAGCACACTCTTATTACTTCCATCTCAAGTAATTTTCCGAGTTTCTCAATTTTTGAAGCAATATGTCCCACACCCGAAGCACAATGATGAGCCGGACCATAGCTGTTCCAGGTATTAACGAATTTCTTTATTCCAATGGGAAATTTGTAGCGGCTGTTTGTGTTACCTATCTCAAGAATCGGTCCGGCTACGGATTCTCCCTCTGCAACCAGGAGCATAAGCTTACCCCCGGATGTCTGGACAACAGATAATAAAGTTATATTACCATGTTTTACAGACATCTCAACTGATACCCCTTTTCCTATCTTCCCATGGTAAACATTAAGGGGCCTGACTTTGGTTTTTCCTTCGGCAATTGCCAGGTGCCCAGGTCCGTCATGTCCCATCAGTACTACATCATCCTTAAAATCAAGAGCGTAAAATTCCGTGAATGATCCACCGGCTCCAAAACAATCCATGATCTTCATTGCCTGTACATTCTTTATCTCGTATTCCCCGGCAACAGGGATACCACGTGCAGTAAGAAGTGAATTAGCTAATATTATTGAGCTTATTGAATCTTCATTTTCAGGGATACCTGAGCCGCTATAGTAATATGCGAGAGAGCCAAGATCATGCTTATCAACAAGTTTATCGAGCGCTACTGAAGTGCGTGCAGCCTCTTTAATATCATCTTCCGGGCTGTCCGGATGTATATCAAACTGGGTCCGGAAAAGTTTCATACGGTCACTTATCTCTCTTCCGGTGACCTCTCTTCTGAGTGCTGAAAGCTCATCAACTTCAATCATTTCAATATGCCCTCCGAATTGAATAAGGTGAAGTGTCAGGTCGGAATATACATCAAGCATGCCTCCGTAATAGTGTCCCATGCAGCCCAGCCTGTTATGCGACATTTTATTCATCACTTCAGCAGCTTCAACCCATCCGGCAACCTCATCCCATACCTCTTCATCACCATAAAGCACTCCTGTGATCTGGTGAAATTTTATTCCCGCTCTTATGAATACATTCGCAATTTCAGGAACAGGGCATGATGAAACATTCGCAAGCCATTCCCCGGTCATTTTTGTACGGTCATCAAGCTTGTTAAAACTCTTGTAATCAATTGCTTGTCTGGGCGCAATGTTTAATATAATGACAGGAACCTTAGCTCTCAGGACAACCGGCAGTACGGTAGAAGAGAGGGCGTAGGTGGTAACATAAAGGAAGATAATACTGACATCAGACTGGCGAAACTTATGGCCGGCTTCCAGGGCTTTGACAGGATTATCAATAAGCCCAAGGTTGACTATTTCGGCATTATATTTAATCAACTTTTTATGGACTTCTTCAAGATATCCTTCAAGACGTTCCTTAAGACCTTTAAACTGAGGCCAGTAGGCGTCAAGACCAATTCCAAAAAGACCTATCTTCAATTTATATTTTTCATTCATTTTAAGAGTTATTTCGTTTCAATTTATTTATTGTCATTTTCTGATGGTTGTTTTACACCTTTTCCCGTTCCCCCAGGGGAAGATTGTGCAGGGAGTAATAAATATAATAAAGTCACACTTTATATCTTTCCGGAAAACCTGATACTGAAATTTCTTTGAGGCTGAATATCTCCGGGTCGGCCCATATATTCGATGTTTGTTAAATTTTTAACAGTCAGTGAAAGAGTGAATTTATTGTTTATTTTGTATCCGAATGATCCGTCAGTTAAAATATATCCTTTGTTATCTGCAAGCCAGTAATCGTAAAATCCTGGTAAAAGTATTTCCCGGCTATCCGGAGCAAGAAAAACATCGTCAATATTTAAAATTTTCGATCTTGACATATAGATTAAGTCCCAGATCAAACTTTTCCCATTTTGTATTTATGCTGATCTTTCCCGAATGTTTTCTTCTGTATTTCAGGTAAATATTTTACCCCGGGTACGCTTGTGTCAATCGGATAAATATATGTATATCCTCCGCTTACTGTAGTGTTTATTTTACCGAAAGTCACGGTTCATGAGAAATTCAAGCTCATAACCATATACTCTTGCCTGCTCCAAATTTGTTGCCCTGAATCCCAAACCGCCGTCTGGCCCGGGATACAGGCCGAACATAAATTCAATAAGGTCCTTATTCTGTAAGCAGAAAACCGAAAGGTCAGCCTGTCCGGTTATTTTACCTGCTGCAACACCTTGTTTTATACCTATTTCCGAGCTCCATCCTGATTCAGGCTGGATGGAAGGATTAGGAATTATTTTCACCGAACCCAGGGTTGTTGATGCAAATTTTTCAGCAATTGAAGGATACCGGTAACCTTGTCCGAATGATGCCCGGAGATATGTGTAATCTGCTGCCTGCCAGTTAATTCCTGCTCTGAAAATAGGCATGAGTTTTATCATTTATTTTGTCGAGTGAGTTATGCTCAATCCTTGCTCCGGCGACTGCTTTCACCTGTTGGCCGGTCTTATTTCAAGTTGTGAATATCCAGCAAAATTTATAACTGAATGATCACCGTAAAATTGGGAATTAACCTTATTGAAAGTCTCTGCAACTCCTGCTGTCAGATCTGAAATTCCGTTCAACCTGTAACAGCCCTGGTATTCGGTGAACAGGGAATAAGCATCGCTGTTATTCTTTTCATTGTCAGGAAACTGGTTTTGTGATTGCTTGAATACGCATCCGAAGATCATGCTGATAACGGTTTGTCTTTTTAAGCGAAATATAAGGATCTATTGCCAGGAAGTTTCCATGTAACTCCGTTGCAGTTGATTCATTCTGTTTCAAAGCACCGTAAATGGCATCTTCCCAGAGGACAAAATCTCTTTTAATTGTCAGTCCGCCATTGAGGTTCAGTCCATATGTCAATCCCTTCCTCCCTGCTGTTATGATGTTTTATATTAAAGCTTACACGACCCGTTTTTCACCATTAAGCCTCCTGTAACCATCGTCATACAACAGATTAGTAGCGATACCAATATCTGTATTCCCAAACTTTTGCAGATGGGAATATGAAACTGATGAAAAGGATGCGGGGAGTATCCCACCATACCCAGTTTTTATTTTTAGGTTTTCCATAAATACCCGTTTCAGCATAGAATTGAGTGACAGGGATATTGCCGGCATCTGCAGTACGGAAGTTTATAATCCCATTAAGTGCTGAAGAACCATAGAGCACCGAAGATGCTCCTTTAATAATTTCGATCTGGGAAATATTTTCCAGGGGAAGGAATTGCCATCTTATGCTGCCAGCATCAGATGATAATACCGGCAAACCATCTATCAGTACCATAACCCTGCTGCCGGCGCCATAGCTGAATCCGCTTCCACCTCTCACGGAAGCCTGCCCATCCATTACCTCTATTCCGGGTGTCTTGTTGATAATCTCCTGCGCATCAGTTATATGATTGTCAGAAAGAAAGGAAGATTTTATTATATCCATCGAGACCGCCAGCTCTGCAATCTTCTGTTCAGTCCTGTTTGCGCTGACAACAACCTGGTCAATTTCCCTGATTTTCATGACCAATTCTATCTCTGTTTCAACAGTGTCTCCCGATGGAATTAAGAACTCCTTTGTTAATGATTCGTATCCGATGAACTGAAAGGTGACTTTCAGCTTTTCTGAATTAGCTTTAATAAAGAAATTTCCTTTTTCATCTGTTATTTTACCCAGATTTTTCCCGTAAATAACATAAACTCCTGATAAAGGTGCGTGAGTCCTGCTGTCAATGATCCCCCTTTAAGAAAGCCTCCTGTATCTGCACCATGGGAGTTGTGAGCCCAGGGAGAGAAGTAATAACTGCAAACAAATAACGCATTATTTGCCTTGAATGTCATCCGGATATTTATTGGTTGAGTCGGTATAAGCGGATTTGGATAAAGGGTGGTGACTTTCAGTGAAGTAGCATTTAATTCAACAATATCAGTTGTTACAGGAAGTTGAAGTGCTTCAGTAACAATAACCAGTTCCGTCTGGGTGCTATTGAATCTCCATGTGCCTGTATAGACCCAAAATAACCAGTGCCATCGGCATTGAATTTTGCATCACCTTTAAATATTTCAAGAATTCCACCGGGTCCGCTTGCATCCAGCCCGTTTGCAAGAAGGCTGTCGGCAGTCCATACAGGTGTGGTAAGAAACTTAAACCGATCAGTAGTCTTATCTGTTTTCTTACATGCAAATGCAAGAAGAATACCGAAATTATAATCAACAATGCAAAATTTTTCATAATTAACAGGTTTAATACTTATTTTTCAAATATTAGTAACAATCTTCTATTCAGATCAGTTCACTAATTCTTAATATAATCAAAGATATATAAAGATAATGATTTGAGTTAAGTTGTAATGCTTATAAACCTGCTATCCCGGGCGGGAATATTTCGATTTATCCGGAACCCGAACTGCTCATACACAGATTATGGTTTGATTGGAACCTTATTTTAACACGTACAAAGCCTGAGAAAAAGGTGGCTGCCTGGTGAATGAGATCTTTCACTTCGTTCAGGATGACAAGTATTGTTATGGAATACAGGGGAATAAAGCGGCGCATTTGGCAGTCACGTTCCATCAGGCTGTCTGTTCAAAATGCGCCGCTTCATTCCCCCATTATCCCCAAAACTCCTATCATCTCGAGCGAAGCGAGAGATCTCATTATTTTGATTACCATTGATTTAGTAATATTGTCATCAGTGTGGAGTAAAGCGTAATGAAGGATCTCTGTCATCAGGCAGAATCCAAATAAGAAGAGATCAGATTATAAGTTACATACAATAATTTATATATGCACCACCGGAACTAATTGCAAGTGGTTTTCTGATGCTGAAAGCCCCTGCTTTTTTGAGAGACTTTCAGTTACTAATTCAGTTGTGGTACTGTATCAAATAATTATTAACAATGGAATGAAATGTGATTATCTGACTTTACACCTTCAGAAATATCTTATTCTTATAAAGTATGTAGAGGAACACCCAGGCAACTGCGGTTATTCCGATGCCATCAATCAGTGGCGCCCATGCTTCAGGCATTATGGCAGTAAAGCCGCCGAAGAAAAATCTGGATGCAGATCTGGAAATTAATATTCTCCCTGTGAGATAGATCGTTATCGGGTTCATTCCTATTACCACAAAGAAGAATGCCCATTTCTTATATTGCCATACATCTATTATAAGATAGAAAATTGAAAACAGAAGAAGGCTCAAGCCCCCAACAAAACAGACAAATGAGCTTGTCCAGAGATTTTTGTTAATCGGAAATGTAAGATTCCATATCCTGCCGATTATCATTAAAGCAACGGCAGCCAGATACCAGGAAAATCACTTTTTTCAAAGGTTTGTCATTGCAGGTATCTCAGACAGCATGAATTCCCCTGTAAACATTCCAAGCAAGGCAGTCCCTATTGCAGGTATGGTACTTAATATTCCTTCCGGATCGTGATTACCGAGGTATAGTTTGCCCGGCATCAGAACACGGTCAATGAAGCTGGCAAGGTTACCTTGCTGAGAATAGATATCAGTTGATCCCAGATCATGTGCAGGGAACAGAACCAGTAAAAGCCAGTAACCAATAAGGAGCCCACAGCTAACCATATAATACGGATAGCTTAGTTTTGTGTTCATAAAGATTAATGCTCCAAACATCCATGCAAGGCCAATTCTTCCAAGTACGCTTCCATAACTCAATCGTCAAAATCAAATTTTACACCATTATTATACAGTATTCCAAGAAGCACAAGGATCAGCCCGCGGCTGATAACATGTTTATAAATTGATTTTCGGCTGTCATTATTTGCATATACGTTTTGCCAGAGAGAAAGGGAATGATATACCGGCAATAAAAAGAAATATCGGGAATATCATATCGTAAAAATGGAATCCGCTCCATGGAACATGAGCTAAGTTGTCCCGCCCACCATTTGAGCACCGGCCAGCCGGTAAGAGATGCGAGGCCCACGAATATACCTTCACCTCCCATTATCCAGAACATATCGAATCCTCTTAATGCATCGAGTGATTTCAATCTTTTTGCAACAGGTTTGTTTTCGGTTTCCATTGTAAGTTTAATTTGGTTATACAATGTTATAAAAATATTAATATACGTAATCCTGTCTTACCGGATTTATTAAATATTTATTGAAAAGTTTTTACAATTCGGTTATTGCTCAACCTGGTGCTTATTGAAAAGGAACCTTATTATTGCAACCTTCTTATCTGCAACTTTTGTATTAAGGTTCATTACGGACAGAAAAAGTATTGTTTAATTATTTAACATTCAATAGTAAATTTTCTATATCGATCCATGAATTTACCCTCACATGACCGCTTTTTTTAAGATTCATATTATGAGGTTGAGTGAACATGATAGTTTCACCTTTAAAATGATCAAGGTTTTTTAAGTGGTCATCTATCATTATATCAGCAGAAACAAGATTTTTGGAACCACAGAATGCAATCTGCTGCCAACTGATAAATGGATAATATTGGGTTAACCACAATTGTTTATCTGTAAGGCTTGAAGGAAACTCAGTAGCCAATGAAATAACAATTACTTCAAAATTAACATTCAGTGCTTTTAATACCCTCTGACTATCGGGCATTACAGGAACATCCCTGAAAAATCCTGGAGCTGTTACCCACTTTATCTGTCCAGGAAAAGCTTCTGCTTCCTTTAAACCGATTATATCCTGCACAGAAAGTCTTTTTCCGGTCTCTTTCTCGTGAAGTTCGAAAAAACGGCTGTATACATCTGCCAGAACTCCATCCATGTCAACCAGAATCCTTTTCATCTCTTATTTTAAAAATCTTAAATTATTCATCATTTCATTTATAATATAGTGGGCTCACAGGATGGTCATGACTGTAATGTGATTTAAATAAGCAAGTTAATTAAAAGTTAGATTTATTTCCTGCAATATTATTTTGTGTCACAATATTTTTCCCCAAACTGTTATGAAATTTTATAGTACCCGGCAGGATATTATTAACAATATAAATATCGGCGCTTTTTTCATCTTCGCTGACGAGAAGGGGAATCTGTTCCGACTGATAACAATTGGTAATTCTTACATCCTGGCAATTCGTAAGTTTCAGATATGGAATATTCAAAACCGGCTTATTAACCGAAATCTTATCGTAGCTGATCCCTTTTGAATCTTTGGCTTCAAGTGCATTGCCTTCTTTAATCTCCATTCTTATATCATGTAGGCTTATATCCGATCCGTTTTCAATAAGTATTCCTCTTGTTGAATTAACCTGCATGTCGCTAACTGATATCTGTGAAACATCTCTCTCCTCCAGCCCATAAATGGCTATTGGCCGCCGGGCGCCCCTTATACTTATGTCAGATAAATGAACACTGTTTACAGCAGGAGTTCTTTCAGACAATGGTTCAGGCTTTGTATCCTGATATCTGAGAGTTATAAGAATGCCTTCATTTAATATGTTATTCATCACAATATTTGAAACTCTTACATCTTCCACAACGCCACCTCGCCCCCGCATGGTTTTTATCCGTATGCCTATGTCAGTACCTTCAAATACACAATTTGAAATTGCGATTCTCTTTACATTACCGCTCATCTCACTGCCGATAACCACTCCTCCATGTCCCCTAAGCATGGTACAGTTGGTAATGGTAATGTTTTCTGTAGGTCTTGCCGCCTCACGGCCATCTTCATCACGTCCTGATTTAATAACAATGCAATCATCTCCGACTGTTATATGGCAGTTTGAGATATGGACATTCCTGCAGGAGGACGGATCAATTCCATCAGTATTGGGAGAGTCACCCGGGTTCTCAATGGTGATTCCGGTAATTGTAATATTATCAGTGAATGCAGGCATAATAGTCCATAATGGGGGATTTGAAAAACTCACACCTTCAATCAGGACATTTTTACATTCATACGTCGTTAACATTGGAGGACGCAGAAAATTGTTCCTGGATCTGAGATAGGAGTTTTTAGCAAGAAGAACAGAATTCTCCTTTTTAAAGATCTCCTGCCATTTATTATCTACAGGCTGTTTTGAATTCACACTTCTCATGAAGTCCCACCATTTTTTACCCTGTCCTTCAAAATGGCCCCGTCCGCGAATTGAGATATTTTCGCATTGAAATGCATATATCTGTGATACAAAATTTTTCACTCTTATATCCTCCCATCTCGATTGAACCATAGGGAGATAATCATCAAAATCATCTGAAAACTTAACTATTGCTCCCGGATCGAGCCATAGGGTAATGTTGCTTTTCATTATAATCGGACCGGTAAGGAATGTACCCGCGGGGAAAAAAACAGTTCCTCCCCCCTTTTGCGGAGAGTTCACTGATAATATCACCAATGATTTTTGTGCATTTAACCTTTCCCGAAGGATCTGCACCTCGTTCCCTTACATTTTTCCAGTCGGGTTGTGATTGCAGCAGCATTGTTCCGGAAAATAATACCATAATAAATAAAGCTTTTTTCATAAGTAAATGTTATATTCAGATTTTTACTGGTTCCCTCTTAAGCAGGCGAACCATCTTATTTTAAGGCTATATCATCATGAATTTAATCAGGTTTGTTAAGTTTACAGGACTGATGTTCATACAGGATCAAATTTAAGGAATTTGGATTTGTAAAACAATTAGTGGTTTTATAAGTAATTATCAGAATGTATCATTAGGAATTGCCATGCGTCGCTATCCAATAATATATTATCTTTAAAAGAGTATAAGACTAAATGTATATCTTTATGAAGTATACCATGAGCAACAACTCGGGTATTAATATTCCTGATCCATATTTTTTAACTTAATTGAATAATTCCGGTATTGAATATTTTATAATCTGGCACCATGAAAAGACTTCTGCTTATTACATTACCTGTTTTAATGGCATTTTGTCAATGTAAAACCATTCCGGACAAAGCATTCATAATGACAGTTAATGGACCTGTTCCCGCAACTAAAATGGGTATCTCCCTTATTCATGAGCATATTCTGGTTGATTTCATAGGGGCTGATTCGATAAATAACGGCAGATGGAAAAGATCAAAAGTTATTGAACAGTGCATTACCTTTTCTTAAGCAGATAAAAGAAATTGGTTGTCAGACATTTGTAGAATGCACTCCTGCCTTTCTGGGCAGGGATCCTGTATTACTCAAAACTCTTTCGGATTCTCAGGATTAAATATAATTACAAATACCGGATATTATGGAGCTGTAAATAACAAATTCATTCCTGGGTATGCTTTTAATGAAAGCGCTGATCAGATTGCCGGCAGGTGGACTAAAGAATGGGAAGAGGGAATTGAGGGTACCGGCATTAAACCAGGATTTATTAAAATTGGTGTTAATGGAGGTCCGTTGTCAGATATGCACAAGAAACTTATCAGCGCTGCAGCCAGGACACATTTAAAAACGGGACTGGTTATCGCATCGCATACAGGGCCAGCTGTTCCTGCCTTTGAACAGATTGAGATCTTAAAGGATGAAGGAGTTTCCCCGGAAGCGTTTATATGGGTCCATGCCCAGTCTGAAAAAGATCCGGCAAACCGTATTAAAGCTGCGCAGGTCGGGTGCATGGATTGGCCTGGATGGATTAAATGATAATAACCTGCAGGATTATTTAATCATGATCAGGAACCTGAAAGATAATAACCTGTTAAACAAGGTTCTGTATATCACATGATGCAGGATGGTACCGGCCGGGGAAGAGAACGGAGGTGAATACCGGGGTTATACGACGCTGTTTGAAAAACTTGTTCCACTTCTCAAAAAAGAAAATTTCTCTGAAAATAGAAATATATCAACTCCTTGTCCTTAACCCATCGAAGCTTTTACTGTCGGAATTCATAGATTAAATAAATATCCGTGAAATACTTGTATTACGGTCTTTTAACCAAAAACTGCCGCCTGTTATTTAATTCCGACTTCATTGTCAGCCAGCAGCAACAAACTGCAAATTGTTTCAGTACAATATAATTGGGCTATAGGGAGTTGACGGCAAAATCTACTATTTAAGAATAAATACCATGGCAATACCTGTTGGAAATAAAATGTTTTTACCCAAATTTTATTCAGTTAATTAAAAAACAAGCAGAAGGTAATATTTGGTTTATAGAAGAAGTATTGTATTTTTGTTTTGAACTACTGTATAAACAGGATAGTTATTAAAGAATACCATTTAAATAAACGGTATTGTTAAATGAATAATTAGTTTTGGAAATTGGCGCTTCAAACAATAAACCAAATAAATATAAAACCATGAATGATATTTTGAAACAACTTGCGCGATGTGTTGAATTACGGGAAGATAGACAAAGCATGTCCATATCCGCCGGGCATGAAAGATCAGGAGGGTGCAAATGAATTGACAAAGAAGGCTCTTGACGGTGGGATAAAACCCTTTGAGATACTGGAAAATGCCCTGATACCGGCAATGGCAATTGTTGGAAATAAGTTCAGCAGGAATGAAATATTTGTACCGCAGATGCTGATGTCAGCAAAAGCTATGCATGGCGCAATGGTGCATATTAAGCCATATTTCCAGTCGGGTGAAACCAAAAGAAAAGGGAAATTCATAATCGGCACGGTGTCAGGAGATCTTCACGACATTGGGAAAAACCTGGTATGCTATGATGATTGAAGGTGGAGGATGGGAAGTGATAGACCTGGGCGTTGATGTGGGACCCGAAAAATTTCTTACTGCATTGGATGCACACCCGGACGCTGTAATTGGTCTTTCAGCTCTTCTTACCACTACAATGGAAAACATGAAAAAGATTGTTACAGTAATTAAAGAGAAGTACGCTAATGCCAAAGTTCTTGTCGGAGGAGCTCCGGTAACAATGGATTATTGTAAAAAAATAGGAGCAGATTTTTATTCACCTGATCCTCAGGGAGCCGTTAATTATTTAAAACAACTCGTATCATAGTGTATATGTGAGCCAGTATGCAGACAATACTCAAAGGAAAAACCAAAGAAGTAATAATTGATACACAAGGTCCGGTAGTTATAATAGGGGAGTGTATTAATCCTACAAGACGAAAAAAACTGGTTACTACTTTGCAGGAGAATAATTTTGATTATCTGCTTGAACTGGCCGGCGCTCAAATCAGTGCAGGTGCGGATGTGCTCGATGTAAATGTAGGTTTTCCCGGAGTGGATGACGTTAAATTGCTGCCTGAAGCTGTAAGTACGGATTCAGGATAAGTATGATATCCCCTCTGTCTGGATTCTCCAAATCCAAAAGCTATTGAGAGTGCTCTGAAGGTTGCGGCCGGTAAATGCCTGATCAATTCTGTTAACGGTGAAGATAAATCCTTAAAAGCTATTCTTCCGGTTGCAAGGGAATATGGAGCTGCCATTATTGGTCTGTCCATGGATGATAATGGAATAAGCCACGATCCTGAGAAGCGGCTGGCTATAGCTGAAAAGATTCTTCTCGTTGCACTAAGAGAAGGCATCAAAGAAGAAGACATTGTTATTGATCCGCTGGCGATGGCAGTCAGCGCCGATCCTGAGGCATGCAAAGTAACTATGGAAACGATAAGGCTAGTTCACCGGAAATTAGGACTCAATATTACAATGGGAGCAAGTAATATCTCATTTGGTCTGCCGGACCGTGAGGCATTGAATGCTGCATTTTTGTCACTATCAATACTTAACGGACTTACCTGTCCGATTGCAAATCCTGAGAAAATTATCTGCAACTGTCCGGGCCACCGATTTGATCATGGGGAGAGATGCTTATGCTTTACGGTATATTGAAAATTTTCAAAGGAATATGTAATTGCCTTATTTACAGCATTCGTGTAAAAAATTAATATGTCTTCAATAAAGCCAGCCCGCAGATATCAACCTGCTTTTTATCCATTTAAAAAAGAAAAACCAGGCAGACGGCTCCTGGGGAAAATTGAATTATATATAAAAGGTCCGCTGTTCGGTTGCCGGATGTGCGGAAACTGTCTTCTTCAGGAGACAGCCTTTATATGTCCTATGGAGTGCCCAAAGGGAATGAGAAACGGTCCCTGTGGTGGTGTTACACCGGCAAAAAACTGTTATATTGATGAAACACGCAAGTGTGTCTGGATATCTATTTATGAAAGAGCCCGGAAAAAAGGAAGAGAAGACAAACTACTTGAGATTCTCCCTCCGCTCGACTGGAATAAAGTGGGAACTGAAACATGGGGTGACGTTGCAGATCAGATTCGAAGAGTTGGTACAGGCAATTTCTTCCGGGGAATTTTGTCACGCGACAAAGAAAAAAAAACAGAGTATGGGACTCTGTCTTTAAAACTGTCAGACAGCCCGAATGGTGGCAGGGCGATTCGGATTATCACGAGCAGGGATATACTGAACCGGCTTCCAATCTTGAAAAGGAACTCCGGTCAGGAAAATTTGTGGTCGCAACGGAAGTAAATCCGCCTCTTGATGCAAATACTGATAGGCTGAAAAGAGATATTGACCTGGTAAAGCATTGTGTAACAGCAATTAATTTTACGGATTCATCGTCCGCACATCCCCGGATGTCGAGCACAGCCTGCAGCATTATTGCACATAATAACGGGGCAGAACCTGTTTTGCAGATTGCTGCGCGTGATACTACACGATGCGGCCTGCAGGGAAATATTACAGGATTTAATGAATTGGGAATATTTAATGTACTTTGTATTATCAGGCGACAGTTCAAGAGTGGGGCCCTCTCCGGCTGCCAGTTTGAACTTTATTGATATTGACTCGGTACAGATGTTATGGATTTTGAGGAGGATGAGAGATGAAGGGATCTACCTTGACGGAAGAAAAATGAAAATAGCACCCAAGCTTTTCCTTGGAGCTGCCACATCCCCGTTTCGCCTCTGATCCTGTTCTTCAGGCAATAAAGGAACATAAAAAGATAAATGCAGGTGCACAATTCTTCCAGACAAATCTTATCTTTGAACCGGACAGACTTGATCTGTGGCTTGAGCAGCTTGAGAAACGCAATCTTCTTGATAAAGTTTTTATTCTTGTTGGAATTGCAACTCTGAAAAGCTTTAAAATAGCCGAATATTTACATTCAAAGGTACCTGGTGTCACCCTGCCTGAGAATGTAATGCAGACGAATGCAAAAGGCCGGAGCGTCCGGGTAAGGAAGAGGGAATCCAGATAGCATTGGAGATGATTGATTTAGTAAAAAGGAAACACGGGATAAACGGGATTCATCTTATGACATTGGGACAGGCATCAGTGGTTCAGAGGATTGTAAACCGAAAGCGGCTTGATTTAAACATTCCGGATTCTATATAATATCTAATTATTATGACAAAATCGACTTTTCAGTTTGATTCTAATGATCTGAAGCTAAATGTTCCTCAAATTGAGAGTGTTATAGGATATAAAGTAGGGGAGATGGAGCCGGTAATTGCAGATCTTATTTCAGAGGTATTAAAAGAAGTGGAACCTGTTTGCAGGATAAGGGCGGAATATGTCATTTTGAATGATGTAAAATTCCTTGATCAGGACAAATCAATTGAAATTGGCAATCTTGTTTTTCTGGTTAAAAAAATCGTTTATGGTCAGTTGAAAAAGTCTGATTCAATAGCAGTATTTCTTTGTACAGCAGGTGAAGAGATAGGATCCAGGAGCAGGAAGGCAATGAAAGAAGGTGACCTGTTAAGAGGATATATTTATGATATTATTGGAAGTGAGATAGTTGAAGCAGCAGCCGATTTGATGCAGAAGACTCTTGAAACCAATATGGCTTCTGAAGGGAAAAGAATTACAAACAGATATAGTCCGGGTTATTGCGGTTGGAATGTTGCGGAGCAACATAAATTATTTCAACTTATTCCGGATAATTATTGCGGTGTAAGATTAACCGATTCGGCACTTATGGATCCCGTTAAATCTGTAAGCGGGTTTATAGGTATCGGAGAAAATGTCAGGTATAATCCATATACATGTCGCTTATGTGACCTATAAGAATTGTATATACCGGAGTTCCGGAATAAAAGAGAAGTCAAAATCATTGTAATGAAAGCAGATATCGAAATTGCTCAGGCAGCTGAAATAAGACCTATAACTGAAATTGCTGAAAAACTTGGGATTCCAGGGGACGAACTTGAATTATACGGAAAATACAAAGCAAAAATTCCTCTCCGGTTTATTGATGAAGAACGCGTTAAAAATGCAAAGCTGATACTTGTCACTGCGATGACACCTACTCCGGCAGGTGAAGGTAAAACCACTACATCAATAGGTCTTGCCCAGGCTCTTAACCTTATAGGGAAAAAGACAACTGTGGTTCTTCGCGAACCTTCTCTTGGTCCCGTTTTCGGAATGAAAGGAGGTGCAACAGGCGGTGGATATTCCCAGGTAATTCCAATGGAAGATATTAACCTTCATTTTACAGGAGATATGTCCGCAGTTGAAAAGGCAAATAACCTTCTGGCAGCTCTCATAGATAATAATATTCAACTGGATAAAGGTAATCTGGGTATAGATCCGCGTACTATAAACTGGAAGAGAGTCATGGATATGAACGAAAGATCGCTCCGTAACATCATTACCGGGCTTGGCGGTCCCGGTCAGGGTATTCCCCGGGAAACCGGGTTTGATATAACAGCGGCATCTGAAGTGATGGCAATTCTTTGCATCGCTAAGGATATTGACGATCTGAAGAAAAGGTTTGGTGACATCTTTGTAGGTTATACTTATAAGGGGAACCCTGTTTTTGCCCGTGATCTCAGAGCCCAGGGAGCAATGGCAGCACTGCTTAAGGATGCCATTAAACCAAACCTGGTGCAAACTCTTGAAGGAACACCGGCAATCATTCATGGAGGTCCGTTCGCTAACATAGCCCAGGGGACCAATACTATCATTGCAACAAAAATGGGACTGACACTTAGCGAATATGTTGTAACTGAAGCAGGATTTGCGAGCGAACTGGGTGCTGAAAAATTCTTCAATATTAAGGCCAGGTTTGGTGATCTGCTTGTAAATGCTGTTGTGATTGTTGTAACAATACGTGCCCTTAAGTACCACGGAGGTATCAAACTTTCAGAAATGCATAATGAAGACCTGTCATCTCTTAAAAATGGATTTGAAAACATGGATAAGCATATTGAAAACATGAAATATTATGGTTTCAATCCGGTAATTTCGATAAATAAATTTGATAGTGATACTAAAGCTGAAATTGAGCTGCTTATTGAACATTGTAAATCTCGGGATGTTCCTGTTGCGCTTAATGAAGCCTGGTCAAATGGGGGTGAGGGAGCAACAGATCTGGCAAGGCTTATAGTCGAGGCAACAGAAAAAAGTCCTGGTTGTTTAAAGCCTCTTTATGATCTTGAATGGTCATTCGAAAAGAAAATAGAGACAATAGCAACCAGAATGTATGGTGCCGGTCATGTTGAATATACGGTACTCGCCAGGCAGCAACTTATCAAATAGAAGAACTCGGCCTGGGTAATCTGGCTGTATGTATTGCAAAGACACAGAAATCTCTTTCAGACAACGAGCATAAAAAAGGATGTCCAGTGGGATTTACCCTCAAAATCAGGGAAGTTGAACTCTCTTCAGGAGCAGGGTTTATTGTGCCGGTTGCCGGTAAGATAATGCGAATGCCCGGTCTCCCGTCGAGCCCTTCTGCTGAAAAGATAGATATCGATGAAAACGGTAAAATATCAGGTCTGTTCTAAGATTTTATTGCTTAACATTACTTTGCAGTCCCCGGGTTGTAAATATTCTCCCCATATAATTTCGCGGTTGTCAGAATGTTACGATATTAAATACTTGCGCTATAAAGAAAAGATAACAATTCATTTTACAACCCAACCGGTTTATGCTAATTTTTGTCAGTAATTATTATATTTACAACAGGATCGGTTATGACGATAAAGATAGCAAGTGGTATACTTATTGTTCAATCGGGTTCAGAACTGACACCTTAAAATATTAATAAGATGTTAAACGAATTCTCAAAAACTTTTTAAAATGAAAAAATCAGGAAATGTAAAATTGATCTTATCGCTTCTGTTCATTCTGGCGATAACGGGTATCACATTGAGGAATACAACTGCTGCACCTGCTAAACAGATGTATTATGAAATTAGGATTTACCGCTTAAGTGATAAAGGACAGGAAGGCAGGATTGATGCGTATCTGAAAGATGCCTATCTGCCTGCATTGCACAGGGCAGGCATATCCAAAGTAGCTGTGTTTAAACCAATTGAAAAGGACACAGCATTCGGTAAACTTGTTTATGTATTTATCCCCTTTAATACAATAGATCAATATGCACAGCTTGAAGGTAAATTGGAAAAGGACCAGGTTTATGCCAAGGCTGGCAAAGACTTTCTCGATGCTCCATATAATGATCCTCCGTTTGTACGGTACGAGAGTGTTCTTCTTAAGGCTTTCACTCATATGCCTCAGTTCAAAGTTCCGTCATTTACCACTCCGGCTGCTGAAAGAATTTATGAGCTTCGAAGCTATGAAAGTGCCACAGAGGCAAAAGCAGCAAAGAAAATTCAGATGTTCAATGAGGGAGGCGAGATTGGTATTTTCGAAAAAATTCATGCAAATGCTGTTTTTTACGCCAAGGTAATAGCGGGAAGTCAAAAACCAAGACTTATGTATCTGACCACTTATGCAGATATGAAATCGCATGATGAGTGTTGGAATGCATTCAGGAATGCTCCTGAGTGGAAGAAACTTTCTTCCATGGAAGAATATAAGAATTCAACCTCAAAGACAAAGGCGTTTCTCTGTCATCCGACAGATTATTCAGATTTTTAAAACCATCTGGGTTCCCCCTGCGGGAGGACAAAATAAAGAGGCTGTCTCAAAAGTCCTCTGCGGAACTCTGAAGAAACTCTGTGGTCTCGTGTAAGTTCTTAATTATTTGTTACACAGAGGGCCACAGAGAAGGCACAGAGCGACACAGAGAAAGCATTACCGTAATGTTAGACTTATGAGACAGCTTCTTGTGTTTATGTCAGGCATTACTTAAAGAGCTGCGTTGGATCTTTAAGCTGTGAAAAGGTTATTACCGGATATTTTTATTTTATAAGAAGTTCGTCAGGCATATTAAGTTCATTAATTCCCGCTTCAACTTCCGCATTTGTCATTTCATGGTCCGGGAGGTTGTTATCGAAATACTTCTCATAAGCTGAAATGTCAAAATGGCCATGTCCGGAGAGATTAAAAAGAATCGTTTTTGAGACCCCTTCCAGGTCCGACTTTCTTGCCTCATCGAGTGCACCTGCAATAGCATATGTTGATTCCGGAGCAGGTAAAATACCCTCTGTCCTTGCGAAAAGCACGCCGCTTTCAAGACATTCACGCTGCATCTTGTCCTTTGCTTCGATAAAGCCGTCTTTGAGGAGCTGGCTCACCAACGTACCGGCACCATGATAGCGTAAACCGCCTGCATGTATCTTTTCGGGCATGAAGTTATGGCCTAATGAGTACATAGGAAGGTAAGGGGTCATCCCTGCAGAATCACCAAAGTCGTACATGAATTTGCCTTTAGTGAGTTTTGGACATGATGATGGTTCAACAGCTACTAACCTGATATTTTTCCCGTTGACAAATTTTTCCCTCAGGAATGGGAATGCAATTCCCGAAAAGTTAGAACCTCCGCCGAAACAACCGATCACAACATCGGGGTAATCTCCTGCTTTCTCCATTTGTTTCAGCGCTTCCTGACCAATTATGGTCTGGTGAAGGGAAACATGGTTGAGAACACTACCGAGGGAATATTTTGTATAAGGATCCTGAACCGCAATTTCAATGGCTTCGGAAATAGCAATGCCAAGGCTTCCGGGTGATTCGGGATCTATCTCAAGTATATGTCTGCCGGCGGCTGTCATATTGCTTGGTGAAGGTATTACCTTTGCATTATATGCATTCATTAAGAGTTTGCGACCTGGTTTTTGGTTGTAGCTTATTCTCACCATGAAGACCAGCAGTTCAAGTCCGAAGTGCTGGCAGGCAAAACTCATGGCGCTGCCCCACTGTCCTGCTCCGGTCTCTGTCGTGATCCTCCTTACTCCCTCTTTTTTGTTGTAATACGCCTGAGGAATAGCGGTGTTTGCCTTGTGCGAGCCTGAATAATTACCTCCTTCATACTTATAGTAGATTTTGCTTTTTGTTCCCAGTGCTTTTTCAAGGTTGACAGCTCTGAACAACGGTGAGGGACGGTATATCTTGTAGAAATCAAGAACTTCATCGGGTATATCAATGTACCTCTCAGCAGATACCTCCTGTTTTATGAGCTCCATTGGGAAAATTGCGGAAAGGTCTTCCGGACCGACCGGCTTTTTGGTAACCGGATGCAGAGGCGGCAAAGGTTTGTTTGGCATGTCAGCCATGATGTTATACCATTGCTTTGGCATTTCTTCATCGCTCAATAAAATTTTTCTGATCTTTTCCATAGTTATGTAATTTAGTTAAAAGTGTTAAAATAACAAAGGCACACTGTGAACAGCGTGCCCTGATAAAATATGTCTTTTACGGGTTATAATACAGCCTGTTTCACAGTATCATTCTTTGAGCTGCGCCACAACCAAAAATATCCCCTCATTGTTACCATGACTACAAAACTAATTAATTATTTTAATCTGCTGCAATAAACAACAAATATTTTTTAAGGTATCTTTAATATATCTATTCGGTGAATAATATATACCCGGACAATGATATCCTATTCATGCACAATGGCTCCGATATGCCGGAGATCATCATAGAATCCGGGGTATGATTTGGTCACACATTGAGAATCCTTTACCGATATTTTACCTGTTGCACCCAGAGCGGCAACAGAAAGAGCCATAGCAATCCGGTGATCATCATGCGAAAACACATTGCCTCCGCTTACAATACTGCCTTTAATAAGCATCATATCATCAATTATCTCAATTGCAACGTTTAGTTTTCCAAATTCCTCCATTAATGTTACAGCACGGTTGCTCTCTTTATGTTCAAGTCTTGAAACACCTTTAATTATGGAATCTCCTTTACAGTAGCATGCCAGTGCTGCCAGGGGAGGAAAGAGATCAGGTGATTCCGTGGCATCGAACTCAAATCCTTTCAGTTCAGATTTTGAAACTTCAATCTTATGATCTTCAATGGTTATACGTGCTCCGGCTTTTCTGAGAGCATCAATTATTGACATATCACTCTGTTTACTCAATGGATTAAGTCCTTCAATAATGAGGTGACCGTTAATTGCACCTGCCACAAGCAGGAACGCAGCTCCGCTCCAGTCACTCTCAACTCTGTAGTCAAGTGCCTTAAAGCATTGATTACCATTAATATGGAATATTTTGTAGTTATTATTTTCAATAGATATGCCAAAATCTTTAAGTATCTGAATTGTCATATCGATGTAGGGCTTGCTTTTCAGATTGATGACATTTATCTCTGAGTCTTTTTTTGCAAGAGGAAGTGCCATAAGCAGGCCTGTCAGCAGTTGTGAACTTACCGACCCGTCAATATCCAGTTTTCCACCTATAATCGGACCATGTATAGTGAGGGGAAGAAATCCTCCGGAGCTTTTACATTTGACACCAAGCTGAGATAATGCTTCCTCTATCATCAGCATAGGCCTTTTTTTTAGCGAACCTCCTCCGGAGATTGTAATTTCAGCGGGGAAAAGTGCAGCAATGGGTGAAAACATCCTGATAGCAAGACCTGATTCCCCGCAATTCAGTTTCGTCTCTTTCAGCTCACCGCAACCTGTTATCCTCAATTCATCTCTTCCCGGTTCCACTTTAGCGCCTAATCCAACCGCTATACTCATGGCCGCAAGTGAATCGTCGCAATATGAAGGATTTATTATTGTGCTTTGCCCTTCGGCAAGCATGGCTGCCGCAATAGCCCGCTGCGTCATGCTTTTTGATGAAGGAGCTTTGACATTGCCCTCAACTCCGGACGGTTCTACAATTCTTTCCATAAGTTTTAAAGTTTTTTCCCGTTTGCAGGATTAATGACCCCGTTATTCATAACTTTCATCTGGTGGTTAATAGATTCCTGATGAATTGCTTTATATACCGTATCTATTAATTCAGAGCTTAAACCTTTTCCCTTCCCTTTGGCAATAACTTTTTTAATTATTTCGTCCCAACGGCTGCTCTGCAAGATAGTAATATTATTTTCCTTTTTATATTTCCCGATAGTTTCTGCAACCTTCATACGTTGCTCCAGCAGGTCGAGCAAATGGTCATCGTAAAGATCAATTTGCTGACGGAGTTCCCCCAGCACATCCAGCAATTTGGGATCGGAAGTTGAAGGGCTCCTCAGTATAAGTCTGCTTAGTAACTCTTTAAGTTCATTGGGAGTAACCTGCTGGGCAGCATCGCTGAGCGCAACTTTGGGATTGTTATGTGACTCCAGCATCAGTCCGTCAAAATTCAGGTCCAATGCTTTCTGTGAGATCTCATGCAGATATTGGCGGGCACCGGCGATATGGCTCGGGTCACAGATAATAGGCAGATCAGGTACCCGCCGGCGCAGTTCTATGGGCAGCTGCCAGTTGGGCTGGTTTCGATAGGATGTTTTCTCATAAGAGGAAAACCCGCGGTGAATTGCTCCCAGGCGTGTTATTCCTGCCCTCGCTATCCTTTCCAGGGCGCCTAGCCATAATTCAATATCCGGATTGATGGGATTTTTTACCAGTACCATTACATCAACCCCGTTCAGGGCATCTGATATCTCCTGTACTGTGAAAGGATTAACAGAAGTCCTGGCTCCGATCCACAGCATATCTATTCCATATTTCAGCGCTTCATAAACATGCTTTTCATTAGCCACCTCTGTCCCGACAAGAAGCCCTGTTTCCTCTTTTACTCTTCGAAGCCATTTCAGGCCCTCGGTTCCGACTCCTTCGAATGAATTTGGCCTGGTCCTCGGCTTCCAGATTCCAGCCCGGAAAACGCTTACTTCTTTTACAGCTGCCAACTGACGGGCAGTGTCCATCATCTGTTCTTCAGTCTCAGCGCTGCATGGCCCTGAGATAAGGAATGGCCGGCCTTTATAACCTCTCCATTCCTTTATAGGAATAGTCTTAAGATTTGCAACCATCTATTAATTAATTAGTTAATTTAGTATCTTTCTTATTTTGTTTGCTTCTTCCATGATGGCTTTCAGGCCATTAATATCTTTCCCGGCAATCATCTTCCTGAACATGTTCATCTTTTCAATATAAGTATCCATAACCTGCAGGATATATTCCGAGTTTTCTGCGAATATCGGAGCCCATGTTTCTCCGTTACTTTTGGCAAGACGAACAGTGCTTTCAAAACCTCCACCGGCGAGTGTAAGTATATTTTGTTCTTCATGTTCCTTATCCAGGACACTTAATGCAAGGGAGAAAGATGTAATATGCGAAATGTGCGAGACATATGCCACATGCCTGTCGTGTTCGCTGGAATTCATGAATACCTTGCGCATATTAAGTGTATTAAGCATTTTTTCAACTGTTTCCAGAGCGTCAGGATCACTTAATTCATTGTCACAAATGATTACAGGTTTATAGTCGAAAAGCTTTCCGATGGCGGCCAGAGGACCTGAAAACTCGGTCCCTGCCATAGGATGGGCTGCAACATAACGACCCCTGTTCGGATGATTCTTTGATACTTCAGCGATACTTCCTTTTGTCGATCCCATATCAGTTACAACTTTATTGGTGCCGTCTATCATATCAAGTATTCCGGGAAGTAATAAGCAGTTTGTATTAACCGGGGTTGTAAGTACTATCAGATCGCTTTTTCTTACTGCGTTTTCAATAGTGTCGATTTCATCAACAATTTCGCAGAGCAATGCAATGTTCTGATGTTGTTTATTTGTATCAACTCCAATGATCTTATCAGCAAAACCGCGTTTGCGAAGATCAATCATCAGCGATCCGCCGATAAGTCCGATTCCTATTACTGCTACTGTCATTCTGGTTATTAAATTTTTAAATTAATAGGTTCTCAGGTCAAAAGGTTGTCTGATTTGTTCAGGAAGGAAGCTATTCTGTTTTTAGCTTCCGATAATACCGGTTCTTTTGCACATAAAGAAATGCGTATATACCGGCCTCCTTTTACTCCGAAAATAAAGCCCGGCGTAATAAACACATGTGCTTTAATCAAGAGTTCTTCAACAAACAATTCACAGCTTTTTATCTCATCAGGTATACGGCCCCAGACAAACAGACCGACCTGGTTTTTATTATAATTGCAGTTTAGAAGATCCATTATGTCTTCTACTATTTTCCTGCGCCTGGTATATACTTCATTAATTTTGGCGTACCACGATGGCGGATTTCCAAGAGCTTCAACCGCAGCCATCTGCATAGGCTGAAACATCCCTGAATCCATATTGCTTTTTACTTTAAGCACATTTGATATATATTCGCTGTGACCCGCAATCATCCCTATACGCCAACCTGCCATGTTGTGAGATTTACTTAGGGAATTGAGTTCAAGAGCACATTCTTTTGCTCCCTCAATAGCCAGAATGCTTAAATAATCTTTGTTTAAAATGAAGCTGTAAGGATTGTCGTTGCAAATAAGAATATTATGCTTCTGCGCGAAGACAATTAGTTTTTCAAATAATGTAATTGAACCTCTTGTTCCTGTAGGCATATGCGGATAGTTTACCCACATTAGCTTTACTCCCGTCAGATCGCTTTTTTCCAATTCATCAAGGTCGGGAAGCCAGCCGTTTTTTTCATCCAGTTCATAGTATCTTATCTTGCCTCCGACAAGGTTTGTTACAGACGAATAGGTAGGGTAGCCGGGATCAGGGATGAGCACTTCATCTCCCTGATTGACATATGCCATGCTGATGTGCATTATGCCTTCCTTGCTGCCCATAAGCGGAAGTATTTCATTATCGGGATTCAGATCCACATTAAAATATGTTTTGTACCAATCCGCGAATGCTTTACGCAATGCAGGAATTCCGATATAGCTCTGATAACCATGTACTGCCGGTTTTTTTGCTTCTTCAGCAAGACGGTTTACAGTGCTTTCCGAAGGAGCCTGATCAGGACTGCCGATACCGAGGTTAATTATATCGGCACCTGCACTCCTCAACTGATCGATCTGTTTCAACTTTTGAGAAAAGTAATATTCCTGAACGCTATTGGTGCGTTCTGCTGGTTTAACTTTCATACAGAGTTGCTCTTTTATTGTAAATACCAAGAACTTCTAAATTGGTAGTATAGTTTTCTATTACATTAAGGATCATATCCACATCAGTATTCCCGGGTAACTCAAGATCGAGGTAAAACATATATTCCCATTCCCCGTTTAATCTGGGCACTGACTGTATTTTTGAAAGGTTGATATCCAGTTCTGCAATTTTGACCAGTATAGTTGCAAGTGATCCGGGCTTATGACCTGCGGAAAAGCATATAGATACCTTGTTTCCGTCATGGTTTATTTTGTCAGGGCTTCCGATTACCAGGAATCGGGTATAATTCTTGGTATAAGTCTCAATTCCCGGTGCAATTATTTCAAGACCGTAAATTCTGGCAGCGTTTGATGAGGCAATTGCGGCAATACCTTTCATCTTTTTTTCACCAATAAGTTTTGCACTGCCGGCAGTATCATCGGCTTCCACAAGAGTAATACCCGGGTGGTGATTAAGAAATGTCATACATTGTGCGAGAGCAATAGGGTGAGATCTTATTTCGCTGATTTCTGAGATCGATTGACCCGGCAGAGCCATGAGGTTCTGTATGATCCTCAGATTATGTTCTCCAAGTATCTTCATTCCTGATTCCCTTATCAGCGTATAATTGTAAAGGATACTTCCTGAACGTGCATTCTCGATGGCCATTACTGCATAATCTGCTTCCCCTTTTTTGGCAGTAATTAGCGTCTGGTCGAACGTTGTGCAGGGAACAATGTCTATTTCAGTATCATTAAAATACTGCCTTGCAGCTACTTCATGAAAACTTCCGGCTTCACCCTGTATTGATATTTTCATTTCAAAGATAATTTTAAAAAAAAAGGCCCCTTTTCCGGGGACCTTGTTTTGGTATAAATTTAATTATTGTACACAAACAGCCCCTTATCTCTTTTTAAAATAAAAAAAGAAGCTAAAATAAGTGGTAAAGCTGTTGTGTGCAATTTTCATTTTACAGTCATAATTGGGTACAAATGTAATGTAAATTTTAAAACAACTACAAAAAAATGATAAAAACTACAAATTATTAAAGCAGGATGCCTTTGAGGTTAATGGATTTTACTTGTGCCGTTTTTCCAGACACTCTTCAATCTCTGAGAAACTGACACTTTTGGCCTTAAACAGGATTAGTAAATGGTACAACAGATCGGCCGCTTCATTTTTAAACAATTCGATATTGTCATCCTTGGCTTCTATAACCAGTTCAACTGCTTCCTCCCCGACTTTCTGGGCAGTTTTATTAATTCCCTGACGATATATTTTATTTGTATATGAATCCGGGATATTATCGTCAATTCTCTGGTTGATAATTTGTTCAAGCTGGTAAATGAATCCTTTTGCTGTTTCTTCACCAAAACATGAAGTGGTTCCCTTGTGGCATACAGGTCCTGCCGGATTGACTTTTATCAGGAGCGTATCATTATCGCAATCTATTGTTATACTTTTAACATACAAATAATTGCCTGATGTTTCACCTTTTGTCCATAGGCGGTTCTTGCTTCTGCTGAAAAAAGTAACTTTTCCTTCATTTTCTGTTTTACGGAGAGCCTCCTCATTCATAAAACCCAACATAAGTACCTGTAATGTGTTATTATCCTGAACTACAGCAGGTATCAGCCCGTTTCCTTTACTAAAATCGATTTGTATCATATCGTTTAATTCTTAGAGGTCATTACTATTATATTTTCTTTCAAATCTCTTTAGTTTAAATCGCACTCCAACTTTTGTTTTTTTTGCTCCCCAATCCCCTTCTGTTTTTACCCCCCACCCTCCTGAGGGGGGCATCATAATCTCATTGCAACATGTTCATTTACAAGGTATTCCTTAAGTTTTCTTATATCAATTTCTCCATAGTGGAAAATACTTGCTGCCAGGGCTGCACTGCAGCCGGTATTAAAAAACACTTCCCTGAAGTGCTCCATCAGTCCTGCACCTCCGGAAGCAATTACAGGGATATTTACATGCCTGCTTACTTCAGCTGTGATGCCAATTGAGAATCCCGATTTTGTGCCATCATTTTTCATTGAAGTTAAAAGGATTTCTCCTGCTCCCAGTTCTGCGCTCCTTATAGCCCATTCAATAGTCTTAAGCTGAACCGGTGTACGGCCCCCGTCAAGAAATACGGTCCAGTTGCCATCCGATAGATTAGTGTCGATAGCGACGACAACACACTGACTGCCAAACTCTTTTGCAATTTCTGATATTAGTTCCGGCCTTCTGACTGCTGCTGAATTAATCGTTACCTTATCTGCACCCGCCTTAATAAGGAGAGCCACATCCTTAACACTGTTGATTCCGCCCCCTACTGTGAAAGGAATATTTATCTCAGCGGCTATTCTTTTAACAAGTTCAGCAAGGGTTTTACGGTTTTCAATGGTGGCGGTGATATCAAGAAAAACCAGCTCATCAGCACCCTGTTCAACATACACTTTTGCCAGATCAACCGGATCGCCCGCATCTTGTATATTTATGAAATTAATTCCCTTTACAGTCCTTCCGTCCCTTATATCAAGACAGGGGATAATTCTTCTCTTTAGCATAATCTTCCTAATTCTTTTAAGGTGATTTTCCCTTCATAAACCGCTTTTCCTATTATAGCTCCATCGCAACCGGACTCTTTTAAATCTTCTATGTCTTTTAAAGAGGTGATACCGCCGCTGGCAATTAGACTTACAGATACAAAGTCAAGTATTTCTTTATACAAATCTGTTGCCGGGCCTTTCATCATACCGTCCTTATCCACATCAGTGCATATCGAATACTTTACTCCTTTCGAGCAATATCCCGCGATAAAACCCAGGATGTCCTCATCTGACTTCTCAGTCCATCCATTCGTCGTGATTTTTCGGTCTATACAGTCTGCTCCGAGAATGATTCTTTCATTACCAAATATGGATAGCCAATCCAGGAATGTTGATGGAGAGGTTATGGCAATAGAGCCCCCGGTAACTTGTTTTGCACCGCAGCTGAAAGCAATTTTCAGATCCTCATCTGACCTTAAGCCTCCTCCAAAGTCAATTTGTAATCCCGTTTTTGATGATATGACTTCAAGCACTCTGTAATTCGTTATCTTCTTATTCTTTGCTCCATCCAGATCGACAAGGTGGAGATAATTCAGTCCGTTATCTTCAATCTCTTTTGCAATCTCCAGTGGATTCTCGTTGTATATTTTTTTTGTCCCGTAATCACCACGTGTCAGACGGACACATTTACCGTCAATGATATCGATAGCAACAATTATTCTCATAGCTCAAGGAAGTTTTTTAGAATTAATTCTCCTTTAACCGCAGATTTTTCGGGATGAAATTGGGTAGCATAAAAATTTTCTTTCTTTATGGCTGCACTGAAGGGCAAAATATAGTCACATGTAGCTATTGTGAATGAAGAGATCTCTGCATAATAGCTGTGTACATAATAAACATCATCTTTGAGACTCACTCCTTTGAAAAGATCTCCTTTCAGAGCGAGAAAATTATTCCATCCCATATGAGGGACTTTATCAACCTGGGGAAAAAGTAAAACCCGGGAGTCAAATATGTTAAGACATTCGGTATCGCCCTCTTCACTATGGCTGCACATTAGTTGTAATCCCAGACAGATACCAAGCACTGGTTGCTTAAGAGAAGTTATAACCTTATCAAGTTCTCTCTCTTTGAGATATTTCATTGCAGAGCTTGCTTCTCCAACTCCCGGGAAAATTACTTTATCGGCTTCCAGGATTTCATCCACATCATCTGTTATTACACTTTTGTATCCGAGTCTTGTCAAAGCATTCTGTACCGACATTATATTTCCGGCATTATATTTCAAGATTGCTATCATAGTATGCCCTTTGTTGTTGGTAAACTATAATTGTCATTTTGTCGGATTGCTTGTTTTAAAGCTTTTGCAAAGGCCTTAAAAATTGCCTCAGCTTTGTGATGGTCATTTTCTCCTTCAACCTTAATATTAAGGTTACATTTTGCACTGTCGCTGAACGATTTGAAGAAATGAAAAAACATTTCTGAAGGCATTTCTCCAATCTTCTGGCTTTTAAACTCAGCAGCCCACACAAGCCATGGTCTTCCTCCGAGATCGAGTGCCACCTGGGCCAGGGAATCATCCATCGGAAGAACAAAGCTGTATCGTTCTATGCCTTTTTTTCCTCCCAGAGCTTTTAATAATGCTTCACCCAAACAAATAGCTACATCTTCTGTAGTATGGTGTTCATCAACATTAAGATCTCCCGTTGCCTCAATTGTCAGATCTATCTCTCCATGCTTTGCGATCTGTTCAAGCATGTGGTCAAAAAATCCTATACCTGTTTTGATTTTACTTTTTCCGGTACCATCCAGATTAAGTTCGACCATAATATTAGTCTCACGTGTTTTTCTTATAACCCTTGCTTTACGTGGTATTGCTTTCAGGTACTTATAAATTTCATTCCAGTCGTCAGTGACAAAATCAGCTTCATCTGAATGTTTGTTGCCGAATAACACAGCTTTACACCCGATATTTTTTGCGAGCTCAACATCCGTAAGCCTGTCGCCTATTACGAATGAATTCTGGAGATCTATGCCGTTTGCAAGATATTTTACCAGGAGGGCGGTACCTGGCTTACGGGTTGGAGCGTTTTCTGATTCGAATGTCCTGTCAATAAAGACTTCAGAAAATTTTACACCTTCTCCTTCAAGAATTTGCAGAATCTTGTTCTGACCTGGCCAGAAAGTCTCTTCAGGAAATAATTCGGTTCCAAGCCCATCCTGGTTTGTTACCATAACAAATTCGAAATCGGTTTCCCTGGCGATCCTTGACAAACCGGTTATGATACCGGGGACAAATCTGAGCTTCTCCAGACTATCCACCTGTTCATCACCAGGCTCCGTTATGATTGTGCCGTCCCTGTCAATAAATAGTACCTTCTTCATATCATGATACTTTTAAATACTTTTAATAATCTGTTATTCTCATTTCTTTTTCCTACCGTTATCCTGAGGCAGTTCTTTACAACACTGCCGCGATTTCTTACAACTATTCCGTTGTCAACAAGTGTTTTATAAATAATATCAGCATCTTTCACCCTGACCAGAAGGAAATTTGAATCCGAAGGATAAACCATTTCGGTATAAGATATTTTCCTTAGTTTTTCTGCGAGTCTTTCCCGTTCCTTTATTATTTTGCTTAACTCTTTTCCGGACTCATCAATTTTTTTCAGTTTCCGGAGTGCGGCCTTCTGGTTTATAGTGCTTATGTTATACGGAGGCTTCATCTTATTGAAATATCCTATGATAGCAGGATTTGCAAAAGCCATTCCCACCCTGACGGCAGCCAGACCCATTGCTTTGCTGAATGTCTGCATAACGATAAGGTTTGAATACTTATCAATATTCCTGATGAAAGACGGCTTATCAGTAAAATCTATATAAGCTTCATCTATTAAAACGATCCCGTTAAAACCTGAAATGATTTTTTCAATGTCCCGACCATTCATGCAATTTCCGGTAGGATTATTCGGTGAACAAATGATGATCAGTTTAAGATTTTTATCAGTCAGCCAGCCTTTTACATCATTTATATTTATCTGAAATTGCCTGTCGAGAGGAATTCTGACAACTGATATATCATTAATCGCTGCCGACACTTCGTACATTCCGTAGGTGGGAGTGAATATAAGTGCTTTATCGATACCCGGATTACAGAATATCCTGAAGCTGAGATCTATTATTTCATCGCTTCCGTTTCCGAGGAATATTTTATTTTCTCCGATTTTCTTAAATTCACCGATGGCTTTTTTAAGGTCATTCTGATAAGGATCCGGATACCTGTTGAGTTTCCCGAAAGGATTTTCGTTGGCATCCATGAAGATACCTTCGCTACCCTTGAACTCATCCCGGGCGCAGGAGTAGGGGACAAGCGATTTTACATTTTCCCGTACCAATATATTGACGTCAACCATTTTTTATGCTTTTTAATCTGACATTAACTGCGTTTCTGTGTCCGGAAAGAAACTCGGCTTCTGCCATCAGTTCAATAGCTGGCCCGAGTGTTGTGATTCCTCTGGCATCAATCTCCTGAAAGGTTATTTTTTTAATAAAGCTTTCGGTTGATACACCACCGAAACTTCTTGCGAAGCCATTTGTAGGCAGAGTATGATTTGTTCCTGAGGCATAATCACCGGCACTTTCGCAACTGAATTTTCCAATGAAAACCGAACCGGCGTTTATTATTTTGTCTGCCAGGACAGCTGCGTCCGTTGTATTAATTACCAGATGTTCGGGAGCATACCTGTTACTGAAATCAATGCACTCCTCCATTGAATTTAACAAAACCGATATACTGTTTTTTAAAGACTGCGCGGCAATCTCTTTTCTTGGCAAATCCCGTAACTGATTTTCAGTTTTCTCCATCACCTTAACTATCAGTTCTTTACTGTTGGTAACCAGGACGACCTGGCTGTCAGCTCCATGTTCCGCCTGTGAAAGGAGGTCGGCAGCAACAAATTCCGGATCAGCATTTGCATCGGCTATTACCAGCACTTCGCTTGGTCCGGCGGGTATGTCAATTGCAATGCCGTCGCTTTGAACAATCTCCTTGGCTTTAGTTACATACTGATTACCCGGGCCAAATATTTTATAGACTTTAGGTACGCTCTGAGTACCATATGCCATAGCTGCAATAGCCTGAGCTCCGCCGGTTTTATAGATTTCTGTTATTCCGGCAACCCTGGCAGCATAAAGAATCAGCGGATTTACTTTTCCTTCCTTTCCGGGAGGGGTGCACATCACTATCTGACTGCAACCTGCAATTTTTGCAGGTATCGCCAACATAAGGACAGTTGAAAAGAGAGGAGCACTACCGCCGGGTATATAGATCCCAACCCTCTCTACGGCGATATTTTTTCTCCAGCACTTAACACCGGGAACTGTTTCTACAATCCCTTCCTGAACAAGCTGGGTCAAATGGAATTTTTCTATATTCTCTCTGGCTACACTGATCGCACTTTTCAGACTATCAGGTACCAGATTGGACGAATCATCTGTTTCAGTCTGTGAAACTCTGATACCGGATAGTGAAATACCGTCATACTGCAGTGCGTAATCACGCAGTGCTTTATCTCCTTCCGATTTTACCCTGGCAAGAATGGATCTGACGGTTTTATCGAGGTCTGACTTTTCTATCTGGGGACGTTTGCATAGTTCATCCCAGGTTTCTTTGGGCGGGGATGTAAATGTCTTCATCATACTATCATTTTCTCAATCGGAATAACAAGTATACCTTGAGCACCTGCACTTTTGAGCTGATCTATTCTTTCCCAGAACTGATCCTCTTCTACAACTGAATGAAGGCTGCACCATCCTTTTTCAACCAGCGGAAGGATGGTGGGACTTTTCATCCCCGGCAGAATTTCACATATTCTTGAAATAGCTCCCTCCGGAGCATTCAGGAGAATATATTTATTCTCTTTTGCACTCTTTACTGCTTTGATACGGAACAGGAGCTTATCCAGGATTTTTTGTTTTTCATCGTCCAGGTTCCTGTAAGCAATTATTACCGCCTGGCTCTTAAGAACAGTTGTCACTTCACGTAACCCGTTGGTAAGCAATGTGCTGCCTGAACTGACGATATCACAAACTGCATCAGCCAATCCAATACCGGGTGCGATCTCAACGCTCCCGCTGATCTCTTCAATTTCGGCAATAATATTTTTTTCAGTTAAATAATCTGAGAGGAGCTTGGGGTAGCTGGTTGCTATTTTTTTGTTCATAAAGAATTCCGGCCCGTTGTATGATTCCTCTTTTGGAATCGCGAGGCTCAACCGGCAATGTGCAAAACCGAGTTGTTCGAGAATTGCGACATCCTTGTTTTTTTCGTAAACCATGTTCTCACCAAGGATACCTATATCAGCAACCTGCTGTTCAACGTATTGCGGTATGTCATCATCTCTCAGGTAAAGGATCTCCACCGGAAAATTTGATGCCACAGATTTAAGTACACCGGCCCCGTTTGAAATTTTTATGCCACACTCTTCAAGAAGTTTTTTTGAGTTATCACTCAATCTTCCGTTTTTTTGAATTGCGATCTTTAGTTGACTCATATTTGTTGTTTATATTTTACAGGAACATCAGTAGTTAATGAAAAAACCCGGCTGATATGTTCAGACGGGTTTATGATATTTATACATACAAACATATCACCTCTTCCTCGCCTGAAAGCAAGTATGAAAATGGTGATGATGTACTGTTTTATTAATCATTTTAAAAATATAGACGCAAAGGTAGCAAAAAATTAATAAATAATACAAATCTAAGACTAAGATATGAAAATTTCTTTAATCATTTTTACACCCCATCTCCCAAAATTGGCATAGCCGTCAACCTAAGGTTGGTTTAGTTTGATTTAGCGGCCTCTCCCCCTCGTTCCCCCTCTCCCGAGTGAGAGGGGGGAACGAGGGGGAGAGGCCGACTGACACAAAGTACCGCTAAGTGGTTTGTTAAATTTATTTATTGATATTCATTATTATAGAAATTCAGCACTCCTAAGTTGATGGTTATGTCATTTAGTTGGGTTTGGGGGCAAATTTGTTCAAATTCTTCCTGCAACCAGATCGCCGACTTCAGTAGTAGAATAACCCATCCTGCCGGCACCCATATCTTTCAATTTATTGGCAGTTACATACATGATAGCGCTTTCAATTGCCTGAGCAGCTTTTACTTCTCCCAGATGATCAAGCATCATAGCACCGCATGCAATAGAAGCCAGAGGATTGATAACATTTTTACCCGTATATTTTGGTGCTGATCCACCAATAGGTTCAAACATTGAAACACCTTCCGGATTAATATTACCACCTGCAGCAATCCCCATACCTCCCTGAGTAATAGCTGCGAGGTCAGTTATAATATCACCGAACATGTTGGTTGTGACAATTACGTCGAACCATTCAGGATTTTTAACCATCCACATTACTGTTGCATCAACATGGTAATATTCACGTTTTATATCCGGATAATCTGCTTTCCCGATTTCATGAAATGCCCTCTCCCAAAGATCAAACACATAAGTTAACACATTGGTTTTCCCGCATAAAGCCAGAGTTTTTTTCTTATTTCTTTTTCTTGCATATTCAAAAGCATATCTCAGGCAACGATCAACCTGCATGCGCGAATAAACCATATTCTGAATTGCAACCTCATGTGGGGTCCCTTTCATAGTGACACCCCCGATTCCTGTATATACATCTCCGGAATTTTCCCGTACAACCACATAATCAATATGTTCTGGTCCTTTATCTTTAAGTGGTGTGGAAACGCCGGGGTACAGTTTTATAGGGCGGAGATTAATATATTGATCCAGTTCAAAACGTAGTTTAAGGAGAATACCTTTTTCCAGAATCCCCGGTTTAACATCCGGGTGCCCGATGGCACCTAAAAATATAGAGTCGAATTTTTTAAGCTGTTCTGTTACGGAATCTGGAAGTACCTCACCGGTCTTCAGATAACGTTCTCCGCCGAAATCAAACTCTTCATAATTAAGTTTAAATCCAAATTTTGAAGCGGCGGCACTAAGTACTTTTTTACCTTCCCTCACAACTTCCGGGCCGGTACCATCTCCCGGGATAACTGCAATATTGTACGATTTGCTCATAGGTTTTTATGGGTTTTTAATTAAAGATTATTAAATGAGTTCAGAATATATTCAGAAATATTTTACGTAATTAATTGTTATGCTTTTATTGTTGATTTGAAACAATGTATCTATTAGCCTGAGGCTTAATAAAGGCACAAATATATATTAAATTTTTATCGCAGCGTGCTTATTTTCTTTCTCGTAAAATGATTCAACTATATTCAGCATTTTTTCAGTTGCTTTAATAGCCGATTCGGTCTGATCTGCATCGAGCCCTTTTGTTTTGAACTCCTTTTCTACGTTATTCCAGGTTATTATCGTTTCTACAAGGGCATCTGTTTTACCTCCGGGAGGTATTGATACCTGGTAATCGGTGAGAAGAGGAAGATCTTTTCCAAGCCGGTCATAAATCAACCTGAGGGCTTTCATAAATGCATCATATTGACCGTCACCGGAGGAAGTTTCCTGATAAAAGTTCCCATCAATTTCAATCTGAACGCTTGCAAATGGTTTAAGACCAAAAGAGAGAGAAAGGGAATAGTTTTTAATAAAGACCTTATATTCAGATATATCATTGCCGAGAACATCAGAAATTATAAACGGGAGGTCTTCGGTTGTTACATTTTCTTTTTTATCGCCAAGTTCAATGACCCTTTGAGTGACTTTATTCAGTGAATCAGGGTTCAGGAACATTCCAAATTCTTCAAGGTTTTTCCTTATAGTTGCCTTTCCTGACTGTTTACCCAGGGCATATTTTCTTTTTCTTCCAAAGCGTTCAGGTAACAGGTTATTGAAATACAGATTGTCTTTGCTGTCACCATCGGCATGGACGCCAGATGTCTGGGTAAAGACATTCTCCCCTACAACCGGCTTATTAACCGGAATCCTGATTCCGCTGAAAGTTTCAACGATCTTGCTGGCCTTTGTTATCTCAAACTCATTAATACCGGTTTCAGCATTGAGCTGATCACGAAGCACGCTGATTACACTTGACAACGGAGCATTTCCGGCTCTTTCACCGAGACCGTTCACAGTAGTATGAATTCCCTTAATACCTGCTTTTACAGCTGCATATACATTGGCTACAGCAAGGTCATAATCATTATGTGCATGAAAATCAAAGTGCAGTGTGGGATACCTGTCAATAATTTTTTTACAGAAGTCGAAGGTCTGATCGGGATTGAGGATGCCGAGTGTGTCCGGCAACATGAACCTTAAAATATTTTCATTTCTCAGGGCATCGAGCATAAAATAAACATATTCTTCAGAATGGATCATCCCGTTTGACCAGTCCTCAAGATAAATATTTACCTCGATCTCAAGCCTGGTAGCTTTTTCCACTATCCTTTTAATCTCATTTACATGTTGCTCGGGAGTTTTCCGAAGCTGTTTCTCGAGGTGTCTCAATGACCCCTTGCACAAAAGGTTGTTTACTTTCCCTCCTGCATCATTTATCCAGTTCAGTGACAGATCCCCATCGACAAATCCCAGGATTTCTACATTCTTGTGAAGGTTGTTATGACGGGCCCATTCTGTTATTTTGCACAGTGCTTCAAACTCACCCTTTGAAACGCGCGCTGAGGTGACCTCAATCCTGTCAACCCTGACTTCTTTAAGAAGAAGCTTGGCTATATGTAGCTTTTCGAGGGGAGAGTAAGAGACACCCTGGGTTTGTTCTCCGTCCCTCAGGGTGGTATCCATTATTTCTATTCTCATTACTTAACGTTGTTTTTGATTTCATAAGCTGAAATAAGATCCTTGATGCCAAGAAGATAATCAATGTCATCAAGCCCCTTTATCATGCACTCTTTTTTGTAAGGGTTAATTTCGAAGACTGCAGATTTTCCTTCGTCCGGTATAGTGAAGAGTTGTTTTTCCAGATCAACTCTGATCCTGAGTCTCCGGCTTTTTTAAGATAAGCTCAAGAAGATCATGCAGAAACTTTTCAGGAACCACTATTGGGAGAAGTCCATTATTGAGAGCATTATTCTTAAAAATATCTGCAAAAAAGCTCGAAACTACAACTCTGAATCCATAATCAGTTATAGCCCATACGGCATGTTCCCTGCTCGATCCGCATCCGAAATTCTTACCGGCTACCAGGATTTTACCGGAATACTTTGGATTGTTAAGATTAAAATCCGGATTTATATTTCCCGACTTATCATATCTCCAGTCACGGAAAAGATTATTTCCGAATCCTTCTTTAGTAGTTGCACTCAGAAATCTTGCAGGGATGATCTGGTCTGTATCAACATTTTCAAGAGGTAAGGGAACACAGGTTGATTCAAGTAATTCAAACTTAGCTTTTGGCATATTTGATTTGTTTGGTGGTTTTAATTTATAAATTCACGTGGATCTGATATTTTACCCGTAATTGCTGCAGCAGCTGCAGTCAAAGGACTTGCAAGCAGGGTCCTGGCTCCCGGACCCTGTCTTCCCTCGAAATTTCTGTTAGAGGTAGAAACAGCGTATTTTCCTGCAGGAATTTTATCCTCATTCATAGCCAGACAGGAGGAGCATCCGGGTTGTCTCAGCTCAAAACCGGCTGTTTTAAGTATATCAGCCAGTCCCTCCTTAATTGCCTGTTGTTCAACCCTTTTTGAACCGGGAACAATCAATGCAGTGACATTTGAAGCCTTTTTTCTGCCTTTTACTAATTTTGTAAAAGCTCTCAGGTCTTCTATTCTTCCATTTGTACAACTACCGAGAAAAACATAGTCTATAGGATGACCGAGTATTTTCATGCCGGATTTTAATCCCATATAATCAAGTGATTTATTAAATGAGGCAGTGCTTTCTTCATTATCAGCAAATGGGATTGTACCGTTAATACCCATTCCCATCCCCGGGTTTGTTCCAAATGTAATCATCGGGGTTATTATACCGGCATCTATTTTCAGTTCATAGTCGAAAACAGCATCCTGTTCACTTTTCAAGCTTCTCCAGTGGCTGATAGATGTTTCGAGATCGCTGATACCTGCAATTGACGGGATTTTACGGAGATAATCGAATGTTATCTCATCGGGCGCAATAAGTCCGCCACGGGCACCCATTTCGATGCTCATGTTGCAGATAGTCATTCTTGCCTCCATGCTGAGTTGTTCAATGGCCGGTCCGCAATATTCAACAAAATAGCCTGTGGCTCCTCCAGATGATATTTGAGAAATTATATAAAGTATGATATCTTTTGATGTGACCCCTTTTTGAAGAGTTCCAATTACGGTGATCCTCATCTTTTTTGGTTTAGGCTGGAGTATGCATTGAGTTGCAAGCACCATTTCCACCTCGCTTGTTCCAATTCCAAAAGCGATTGTGCCAAATGCTCCATGTGTAGCAGTGTGGCTGTCCCCGCAGACAATCGTCATCCCGGGAAGTGTATAGCCAAGCTCAGGTCCGACAACATGAACAATACCGTTTTTCGGATGGTTAAGTCCGAAATATTCGATACCATAGCTTTTGCAGTTTTCCGCCAGCTTTGCTACCTGTATCCTTGACAGTTCTTCCCTTATAGGCAGATTCTGATCTCTGGTAGGTATATTGTGGTCGGCGGTGGCAATAGTATTTTCAGGTCTTAATACCTTAATTCCCCTTTCCTTAAGGCCATTAAAGGCCTGGGGACTTGTCACTTCATGTATAAAATGACGGTCGATATAAAGGACATCCGGGCCTCCTTCTATTGAACGAACCATGTGGCTGTCCCAAATCTTGTCAAAAAGTGTTTTTGCGTTCATTTATCAATAATTTTCTCTGTTTGAGTTCTTTAATCATCTCTTTACTCCTCTTGTTTCGATTCCCAAATCTCTTACCTATTGCCCCGATAACCCCCCTGAAGGGGAGCAAACTACCTGGGGTAGGAGTTCATTTAATATTTGAAATTGCATCAATAAAAGCTTCAACAGAAGCGGTTATTATATCTGTGTGGGCTGAAAAACCATAAAATATCTTACCCTCGTGCTCAACCTGGATATGAACTTTTCCCAGATCATCACTGCCTTTGGTGATAGCCTGTACAAGGAACTCTTCCAGATGTACCGTTTTGCTGATAAGGGTTCTGACTGCAGTAAAAGCCGCATCAATTGGTCCGTTACCAGATGCCGTTGAGGTATGTATTTCACCATTGATCTTAATTCCGACAGTTGCTACCGGTATGGCAGATTTTCCACAGGTTACCTGTAGCATTTCAAGTTTAAGTGATTTCTCACCCTGGAAAACTTCACCGGTCAGAATTCTGATATCTTCATCATTGATCTCCTTCTTTTTATCTGCCAGGACCAAAAAACGATGGTAGATTTCATCCAGCTCCTCTTTTCCAAAATTGAATCCCAGGAGTTCCAGCCTGTGGTTCAGGGCCGCCCTGCCGCTTCTGGCTGTCAGGATAATGGAAGATTCTCTTACTCCCACCTCAAGCGGATCAATTATTTCATAATTTTCCCTGTTTTTCAGTACGCCATCCTGATGGATACCGGAAGAGTGCGCAAAGGCATTTCTTCCGACAATGGCTTTATTTGCCTGTACCGGCATACTCATCAGATTCGAAACCATCCGGCTTGTACTGAATATAAGTTTTGTGTTTATATCGGTTCGGAAATTCAATGAATGGTGACTCTTGATAATCATCGCAATCTCCTCCAGAGCAGTATTGCCGGCTCTTTCACCTATCCCATTTATAGTTACCTCAACCTGTCTTGCACCATTTAAAACACCCATAATAGTATTGGCTGTGGCCATTCCCAGATCGTTATGGCAGTGAGTCGAAATAGTGGCTTTATCGATATTCGGAACATTTTCCTTCAGGTATCTTATCTTGGCTCCATATTCCTCAGGCAGACAGTATCCGGTTGTGTCAGGAATATTCACAACAGTTGCTCCTGCCTTTATCACAGCTTCAATAACCCTGGCCAGGTATCCGTTTTCGCTTCTACCTGCATCCTCTGCAAAGAATTCCACATCATCAACAAATTTCCTTGCATATTTAACAGCATCAGCAGCTCTTTTAATGATCTCTTCCGGAGTGGTTTTGATTTTATATTTTATATGGAATTCGGATGTTCCTATACCGGTATGTATCCTTTTCCTTTTTGCATATTGAAGGGCCTCGGCAGCAACTTCGATATCTTTTTTTACCGCTCTGGTAAGAGCGCAGATAACAGGATTGGTAATTGCTTTGGATATCTCAACCACCGAGTTAAAATCACCGGGGCTCGATATAGGGAAACCTGCTTCAATTACATCTACACCAAGAGCCTCGAGAGCTTGTGCAACTTCGATTTTTTCAATTGTATTGAGTTGACAGCCAGGGACCTGTTCTCCATCACGGAGTGTGGTGTCGAAGATTATAATCTTTTCGTCCATATTATTGCAATATTTTTTATGACTATTTTTTAACGGGTCTGAGTTTCCTCACAGCAGCCCCTGTTCTCCAGAGTTCTGAATTTCCAAGTTCTTTAAGTTCTGCATCAAGGAGTTCCTTATAGTTGGTTGATCCGGTTGATTTCAATACACGGACACACTCTTCTCCCGATTTAACCTTCTTATAGAGATCCTTGAAAACAGGCAGGGTAGCATCTTTGAATTTAGGCCGCCAGTCAAGGGCTCCCCGCTGTGCAGTTGCGCTGCAGTTAGCATACATCCAGTCCATTCCGTTTTCATCGACAAGACGTATGAGGCTCTGGGTCAATTCTTCTACAGTCTCATTAAATGCTTCTGAGGGAGTATGGCCATTCTCGCGGAGTACCTGGTACTGTGCATCCATGATGCCTGCAAGTGCACCCATAAGAACACCTCGTTCACCCGTAAGGTCACTATAAACTTCCTGTTCAAATGTTGTCGGGAACAGGTAACCCGAACCTATTGCAATACCAAGGGCAATGGTACGCTCTTCAGCTTTCCCGGTAAAATCCTGGAAAACAGAGTAACTTGAGTTTATCCCTGCACCGGCAAGAAAATTTCTTCTTACGCTTGTGCCGGATCCTTTTGGTGCACAGAGAATTACATCAATATTGTCAGGTGGTATTACTCCGGTATGTTCTTTATAGGTTATTGAAAAACCATGGGAAAAATAGAGTGCGTCACCTTTATTAAGGCACGGTTTAAGTTTTGGCCAGAGAAGACGCTGGGCAGCATCAGAAACAAGATATTGGATTATGGTTCCTTTTTTAGCTGCTTCTTCGACGGGGAAAAGTGTTTTGCCCGGAACAAAACCATCTTTAACGGCTTTGTCCCAATCGGCTTTGAATTCAGGAGCCTGTCCAATGATAACATTAATACCATTGTCCTTCATGTTCATAGCCTGTGCAGGCCCCTGTACTCCATAGCCAATTACTGCCACAACTTCATTTTTTAATACCTCGCGGGCTTTTGAAAGTGGAAACTCATCCCTGGTTACAACATTTTCAACTACTCCGCCAAAATCGATTTTAGCCATGATTTTAATTTTTAAATTTGTGATATTTGTTTTCTTACATTTATTTTCTTACGTAGTTATATTACTCATCCCCATCATTATTATTGCCCTCATGCCCTGCCCCAACCGAATCAAAGATCCTTCCAGCCTGAAGCCTGAAGGATCGTCAGGGGATCGGTTACTTTAATTATATACTTCTGCCTTTTCAGTTTGAATTCCGTTAGCTTCATCCATTTCTTTCAGGTATGAGGTAAGCTCTTTTACCTGTTTGGTTATTGCAACCCTTCCCGACCTTGCAAATTGCAGAACTCCATATGGTTCAAGCTGGTGAAGCAGTTCTGCTATTTCAGCCTGGTGGCCGGTTTTTTCAATGACAATAAATTCGGGAGAGACATCAAGAATGCGGGCCTGCTGTACTCGTACAATATGGTCAATTACATTACCGGACATAAGCCCTTTTGTGGTCACTTTTATCAATGCGATCTCCTGGTAAATGATCTCGTCGGATGTATGTACAAAGACCTTCAAAACATCAACCAGTTTCTCCATTTGTTTCGATACCTTCCTGACCATATCCGGAGTTGTTTTTACAACAAGAGTAAGTAATTTTATCCCCTTTACGGCTGATTCAGAAGCTGTTATGCTTTCGATATTAATCTGCCTTCGTGTTAGTATAATTGTTATCTGATTAAGAATCCCGATATGGTCTTCAGTAAAAAGCGATATTGTAAATTCCTGTTTCATATTATATTATATAAATTTTATCCATTTCCAGAGTCTCAAAATTCTAACCGGAAAAATTAATAAGACAGTCTTATTTCGGAAACTGAAGATCCGGGTTCAACCATTGGGAATACATTTCCTTCCTTCTCCACCGTTACACTGAGAAGATAGGGTCCTGTGGCATCCAGCATCTCTATGATTGAATTCTTCAGATCTTCCCTTTCATTGACTTTCTTTGCAGGTATACCAAATCCTTCCGATACTTTGACAAAATCGGGATTGACCATTTCCGTGGAGGCATATCTCTTTTCGAAGAACATATCCTGCCATTGCCTTACCATTCCAAGGAAGTCGTTATTCAGAATAATGATCTTGACAGGGATCTTATATTGAAATATTGTTCCCAGTTCCTGAATTGTCATCTGAAAGCCACCATCGCCAAGGAATGCAACAACCTGCTTTTCAGGCTTGCCTAATTTAGCTCCTATTGCTGCAGGCAGACCAAATCCCATTGTTCCCATGCCTCCGGAGGTAACAAATGTATTCGGGGTAGTGAACTTGTAATACCTGGCGGCCATCATTTGATTCTGCCCCACATCGGTAACAATAATTGCCTCACCATTTGTCAGATCTGAAACCATTTTTACCACTTCACCCATTCTTACTTTTCCGGATTCCGGTTTTGTTTCAGATTTGATAACCTTATCATACTCAGACTTGTCATGAATCCTGAACTCCCTGATCCACTGTTCATGTGAATTTTTATTAACCAGCGGAATCAGGTGTGTGAGAGCTTCTTTTGCATCATTATGTATTTCAACATCCACTATTACATTTTTATTTATCTCTGCCTCATCTATTTCAATATGAATTATCCTGGCATTTTTTGCATACTTTTTCAGATTTCCGGTAACCCTGTCATCAAAACGCATACCGATTGCAATAATCAGATCTGCTTCATTGGTAAGCATATTTGGACCATAATTTCCATGCATTCCAAGCATCCCGGCATATAATCTGTGTCCGGTAGGGAAAGCTGAAAGACCCAGGAGTGTAAGCGCAACAGGAATTCCTGTTTTTTCTGCAAACGTTTTTAATTCGGTTTCCGCTTTTGAGATCAGTACACCATGACCCGCAAGTATAAGCGGTTTATCTGCATGGTTGATCATTATTGCTGCCGATTCAATAGCCTTTGTATGCAGAGGAATATTCGGGTTATAACTTCTTATATAATTACATTTTTTATACCTGAAATCAAGTTTTTCAATCTGGGCATCCTTTGTGATATCAATCAGTACAGGTCCCGGCCTTCCTGTTTTAGCTATATAAAATGCTTTCGCAATAATTTCCGGTATGTCCTGCGATTTTTTCACCTGACAATTCCATTTTGTGACAGGCATGGATACCCCCAGAATATCAGTCTCCTGAAAAGCATCAGTACCAATAAGTGACGATACTACCTGGGCAGTGATAAATACAACAGGGACTGAATCAAGAAAAGCATTGGCAATACCGGTAACAAGATTTGTGGCTCCGGGGCCGGAAGTTGCAAAACAGATTCCCGGCTTACCTGTAACCATTGCATAAGCCTGGGCTGCATGCGCAGCTCCCTGTTCATGCCGCGTAAGTATATGTTTAAGCCTGTCTTCATAATCCATTAATTTATCATAAACTGGCATTATTGCTCCTCCCGGATATCCGAAAATGGTATCCACACCCTCTTCAATAAGACACTTTAACAAGGCCTCTGCACCGCTGATATGTTCAAATCCATTATGTAGAACTGGTTCCGCATTTGTGTTAATTACTTTCTTCATATCTGATTTCAATTCAGTTATCATGCTTTTATCTGTTATTTATTATTTTTTATAGTCTTAGTCTTATATCATCCTCACCGCTCCGGTATCAGCCGAACTGACTATGGCAGCATATGCCTTTAGTGCAGAGGATATTTCCCGCTTGCGCGAATGCGGTTTGTAGGCGTTTTCACCTCTCAGAGCTTCCTCTTTTTGTCTCTTTTTCAATTCTTCTTCAGAAATGACTGCATTTATTTTTCTCTTGCTGATATCTATTTCAATAATATCCCCTGTTTTAATTAATGCAATTGCTCCTTTTGATGCAGCTTCAGGGGAAATATGACCGACTGACAGTCCCGAAGTACCTCCGGAAAATCGGCCATCGGTTATCAAAGCGCACTTCTTACCCAATCCTTTTGATTTAAGATAGGAGGTAGGATATAGCATCTCCTGCATTCCCGGTCCTCCTTTCGGTCCTTCATACCTTATGACTAACAACATCTCCATCAGTGATTTCACCATTTAGAATTCCATCAACTGAATCTTCCTGTGATTCAAAGACTTTTGCAGTACCACTGAATGTGAAAAGATCAGGATCAACTCCGGCAGTTTTTACAATACACCCTTTTTCAGCTATATTGCCATAGAGCACTGCCAGGCCGCCATCTGTATTATAAGGATATTTTATGCTCCTGATACATCCTTTCTCCCTGTTTGTATCAAGGTCATCATACAAGAGTGTTCTGAGAACCCATTTCTAGACTTCTTTTCATAGCGGGAGCGCTTCTGTAAAAGTCATAAGCAAAGCTTTTAGCCTTTCCGCCAGAAATATCCCAGTCAGTTAGTGCATCAAGAAGGGTAGGATAATCCACTCGTTTTACTGAACTGTCAATCAGATTATTACGTGCAAGTTCACCCATTATGGCCATTATACCGCCTGCCCTGTTGACATCCTGTACATGGTAAAGCGAACTCGGAGCCACTTTACAGATATTGGGTATTTTCCGTGACAGGTTATCGATATCCTTCATTGTAAAATCTACACCGGCTTCGCTGGCAATTGCCAGAAGATGGAGAACTGTATTGGTTGAACCTCCCATTGCAATATCAAGTGACATTGCATTCATAAAAGCCTGTCGTGTGGCAATTGACCGGGGAAGAACACTGTCATCACCTTCATTATAATACCTGTTTGCCAGTTCAACAATCAATCCTGCTGCTTTCTCAAACAATTTAATCCTGTTCTTATGTGTCGCCAGAATAGTACCATTTCCAGGAAGAGCCAGTCCAATAGCTTCATTCAGGCAATTCATTGAGTTTGCAGTGAACATTCCTGAACATGACCCGCATGTGGGGCAGGCAGATTTTTCTATTTCCGATAACTCACGGTCACTTATTGAATCGTCAGCTGCCGCAACCATGGCATCAACAAGATCGAAAGCCTTGTTTTTATGCAATCCTGCTTCCATAGGACCTCCTGAAACAAAAACAGTTGGTATATTCAGCCTCATTGCTGCCATAAGCATGCCGGGAGTTATCTTGTCGCAGTTGCTGATACAGATCATTGCATCAGCAAGATGGGCATTGCACATATATTCAATGCTATCGGCAATCAGATCTCTGGAAGGAAGAGAGTAAAGCATACCATTGTGACCCATGGCAATACCATCATCAATGGCTATTGTGTTGAACTCGGCAGCAAAAAAACCATGCTTCTCTATCTCTTTTTTTACATACTGTCCGATTTCATGAAGGTGAACATGTCCGGGAACAAATTGCGAGAATGAATTAACAATTGCAATAACCGGCTTTCCAAATTGCTCCTCTTTCATTCCATTTGCACGCCACAGGCTTCTTGCTCCGGCCATTATCCTGCCGGTTGTTGATTTTGAGCTTCTGAGATTGTTCTTCATTTCATTAAAACTACTATTTAAAAAAAAGCTTTCCGGATTTCCGGAAAGCTTCTGTATATTTATAGTACTACATATTATTCCCGGATCATTTGCTCGAGGCTATAATAAGGATGAGGACAATAAAATGTAAATAAAAAATTCTCACTGTTTTGTTTTTATTGATGGACAAAAGTAGGTATTTTTTTAATAAATCAAGCAAAAAGTGCTTTTTATTTTAATTTATATTAAAGATCATATTAAACAATATCTGATTTTCTATGATCCGATATGACCATTACACAACAATTTACCTGATGTTTTTTGTTCTGCAAGCATAACTTTAAAGTGGAACTTTCCATCTTTTACAAGCTCCCCGGACGCAAAGAATCTATGATTATCAATTTTTACCTAAAAATCCAGGAAGAGCTAAAAATTAACTCGTTAAAATATTAGTTCATTCAGTCGTATTCCTGATAACATGATTTCACCGGAAAGAGGAAAAATATTCTTGTTTATTTATGTTTTTTACAACTTTTCCAAAATACGTTAGATTTGTATTGTACCTACATTTATCGGGTTAAATTATTGTTCTTTTACATATTTCATTTATAAACTGTTTTATTTTAATTCAAACATCAAAAATGGAAAATAAAAATAAAACTTGTAATCTGGCTTTTAACCTTCCTGAGAATAGTTGTAGGATGGCATTTCCTTTTTGAAGGTATCTCGAAATTATTTAATCCTGCACTGGTCGGCAACATCATATCTTATGGAGTCCAAATGGCTATTTTCGGGTTTTTTCACTGGCTGATCGGGAATAACACCACACTTCAGATTGTTGATTTTTTAAATATATGGGGATTAATACTTATCGGGACATTTTTGTTTATAGGTTTATTCACACGTGCCGCCAGTATTTCCGGAGCATTATTGCTTCTTTTGTATTATATTGCCAATCCTCCTTTTGTTTATTCCTCAATGCCTGCAACAAGCCATTTTTACATTATCAATTATAACCTTATCGAAGCTGTTGTGCTGATAGTCATAGCATCATTACCCAGAGATTATCTCTGGAGTGTCCAGAGATACATTGCTTACTTTCATGAAAAACAAAAGAATCAGAAATTTCCGGCAAGTGATAACCATACGATTCTTGAAACAACTGATAATTCGCAGACGGGAGTTAATAAAAAATCTTGCTGTGCTTCCACTTTTTGGAGCTGTTTTTTTTGGGATGGCCAGAAAAAGAGGATGGTTCAGTTTCGAGGAAGACAACCTGGCTTCCAGAACAGATGCAGTCAGCAGCGCATCATTATTACTGGGGAAAAGCTACTCAATAAGTGAATTAAAAGGGCAGGTGCCTTCAGGTAAAATAAAGGATGTTACATTAAGCCGGATAATGGTAGGCGGTAACCTTATCAGCGGATTTGCCCATTCACGGGACCTGATTTATGTGTCTACCTGGCTTAAGAAATACTTTACCGATGAAAAAGTAATTGAAACATTATGGCTCTGTGAAGCATGCGGGATCAACACCGCTATTTTCAGGTGTGACGAAAATACTATCAGGATCCTGGAAAAGTACTGGAACCGAGGAGGCAAGGTACAATGGCTTGCACAGACCTATCCTAAGGGTAGATGATCTGACAAATATCAAACTGGCCATTGACCATGGCGCTATAGGTGCATTTGTAATGGGTAATATCGCCGATCAGATTGTTTTTAATAATAAGATTGATGAGTTGATAAAACCCATTGAATTTATCCAGAGTCAGGGATTGATTTCGGGTACAGCCGCACACTCATTAAGAGTGCCAATGGCTTGTGTGGAAAACGGAATTAAAGCCGATTTTTTCATGAAAACCTTTCATCAGAATAATTACTGGTCAGCAACACCTATTGATACCCTAATCCCGAGCTGCCAAAGAGGGCGCTGATCATAATATGGCACATGATAATATCTGGTGTATGTCAGATAAGGATACAACCGATTTTTTTAAAACTAATACTACACCATGGATCGCTTATAAAGTTCTCGCAGCAGGCGCTATAAAACCGGAAGATGGTTTCCGGCATGCTTTTACAAGTGGCGCCGACTTTGCATGTGTTGGAATGTTTGATTTTCAGATTGTTGAGAATGCAAATTTGCTTATAATATTTTAAATTCAGATTTGAAACGAGACAGAAAATGGTATGCCTGATTTATTTCTATTAAATTACTTCATTAAATTTATCTGTTATATGCCGCTCCTGATAATATTCAGATTTTTTCACCTGTTGATTATAACAGATACTCTCCGTATATGAGGGAGAAAACCTGTGAATGCTGAAGAATAGATGAAATATTGCATGTCTGTAAGATCTATCTGCAAGATTTAAAATTATCAGAATTTCAAATTTTTAAAAATATCAGATTATCAGGTTTATATTAAATAAGCAAATAATTTAAGGGTATGAAAACCATTAAAAGATTTACAGTCATTGATTCAGGATTTGATAAGAATAACATGATATCCTCTGGATTTTTACTTAACCGGGTTATCCCTCTATTTTCATTAATACTGCTGATGACTTCCCTGAATGCTACGGCTCAGATGAAAATTTATATTGAAACAGATCTTGAGGGAGTCAGCGGTGTATATAAATTTCCAGACACGGGAAAAGGATTCACCGTTAAATATCCAGGCCTGTGAGTATTTTATGGGAGACCTCGCTGCAGTTGTACGCGGCCTGCGCGATGGCGGTGCTACCGAGATAATTATTATTGACGGGCATGGCAACCAGGCAATGATGCCTCATCTTATGGTGCCCGGAGCAAAATATGTTACCGGTATGCCAGTCCGGAGGATAACTGGAACTTGATAAATCGTTTGCAGGAATGGTAATGTTGGTTTTCATGCCATGATGGGAACGCCGGATGGTGTACTGAATCATACACAATCGTCAAAAACGGAAAACCGGTACTGGTACAATGGAGTGGAGTCGGGAGAACTGGCGCAAAATGCCATTATTGCAGGTTATTTTGGAGTTCCCCCGATTCTTGTAACAGGCGACGTAGCAACCTGTCGTGAAGCAGTCATTTTCTTCGGAAACAATATTGTAACTGTTGCAACAAAACAGGGTATTGCAAGGGAAGCCGCAGTTCTTTATCCTTTCGAGGAAACACGGAAAGCTCTTTACGAGGGAGCTAAAAAGGCTATAGCTGCTATTCCAAAGTGTAAACCTTATATAGTGGAAACACCTATAAAGGCAAAGATGCAATACCTCGACCTGGATCCCAAATTGCCCGAACCAAAAGTGATAACAAGAGAGTGGACTATTCCTGATGCACTTCAACTTTTGGGAAATTAGGATTTGGATTCAAAAAAACGCATCTTCTTATTATTTTTGATATATATTTCGGGGTGATTCGTTTTGAACTAATGTTGATAGAGAGAATTATATTAAAATATACATTGACCTCTTAACATTACAACTGTTTTCTGGACCCACTTTAGCGAAGTGATTGCTTTCCGGATTTTTGATAATATTTTAATATATACAGGGATGAAAATGAATTTTTATTATTTTATCAGAAACAGTTTGATCATTACTGTTTGCTTTTTTGTTCTGTCATCATGCAATCAGAAGAAAGAAGTAACGTCGTCTGCAAAATTTGAATTACCACCTGTCGGAGATACCGTTAAACAAAAAGCGGTTCTCGAAAAACTGTTGAGTCTCCTGCCTCCTGACAGGACCATGAATGGCCGGGTCTCTTTTCTTGATGAGACATTTCAGGACTGGCTGAAAAGAACGGGCGAACTTCCGCCTGATTTTGACCAGATGCCTTCCATACCATTTCTTCCTGATCCACTTGTTCTTGATGAAGGAGGGAAAAACATTCCGGTAACAACAATGGCTCAATGGAAGGAGAAGCGTGAGTGGATGAAGAACCAGCTCGAATACTATATAACAGGTACCTATCCTCCTAAACCTGAGAACCTGGAAGTGAAAACACTCAGTGAAAAGAAGGAGGGAGAGACAACTGTACGGATGGTAGAACTGACTTTTGGACCCGGAAATAAAGCAAAACTGACTGTTGAGATGATGATCCCTCCGGGCAAAGGTCCTTTCCCGGTGTTCCTTACGCAGTGGAACCATCGTGAATGGGCCATGGTGGCGGTCAGGAGGGGATACATAGGTTGCGTTTATGCCGGGGCTGACGATAAGGATGATACGGAGGAATACTCTGAAATATGGGCAGGGCAGTATGATTTTACAAGGTTGATGAGGAGATCATTCGGGGCTTACAGGGCCATTGATTATTTGTACACCCTTCCTTATGTTGACAGGGATAAAATAGGTATAACGGGGCATTCGAGGAACGGTAAGCTGTCTCTTATGGCTGCAGCATTTGATGAGCGTATTACGGCCTGCATTCCCAGCAGCGGAGGTACAGGCGCAGAAGTTCCCTGGAGATATTGTTCCCAGAATTATGATGTAGAAGACATTGCATTGCTGGCTTGCGCACAGCCGGCATGGCTTCATCCGCGGTTAAGATTCTTTGTCGGCCATGAGAACAAACTGCCTGTCGACCAAAACATGTTTATGGCTCTGATAGCTCCGCGTGGATTGATGCTGAGCACCGCCATCAGCGAGGGAGCCAGTAATCCCTGGGGTATTGAACAGGCTTATCTGGCCAGCCAGAAGGTTTACAAATTCCTGGGTGCAGAAAATAACCTGGCAATAAGATCACGATATGGATTACATAGCGTATCTGCAAGGGATATGGAAGATTATATCGATTTCTTTGATTACGTTTTTAAACGCAGTGATCATAAACCGGAGAACAGGTTATTTTTTAATTACTCTTTTGACAAATGGCGTGAGCTTAGCGGAGAGAATATAAATCCAAAGAACTATCCGGTTAAAGGTCCCGACGATATGCTGACAGGTGAAAATAACAGCCAGATAAGCACTGTAGCAGGTTGGGAGAGCAAAAGACCGGGCATCAGAAAGCAGATCCGCTGGGCGCTGGGTGATGAACCTTCCGGAGTAATCAATCCCGGACCGGGACATTTTGTAAGGGGTGGCGGTGATGAAAATAACTTTGGTTCATTTCTTGTTCGTCCCCGGCCGACTGAAACGATGGGAGTAATGCCAGTCAGCCCCTATAAAGGCTTTGGTGATGAATTGTTTGGTTATTTATACTATCCCAAAGATGAAAAAGGAGAATTGAAAAACAAAAATTTACCGGTTGTAATATACCTTCATGAGTATGATTATTCAAAAGGGTTCAGTTCTTATCATCAGGTGGAATCATTATTTCAATCAATTGTAAACAGAGGCTATGCAGTCTTCTCTTACGATATGCTTGGTTTTGGTAACCGTATCGAAGAGGCTACCCGTTTTTATGACAGGTTTCCTCACTGGTCTAAGATGGGGAAAATGGTTGTTGATGTAAGGGGAGCCGTTGATGCACTTTCAAACCTTGATTTTATCGACAGTTCAAAAATATTTGTTGCTGGTTATTCCCTTGGAGCCACAGTTGGATTATACGCTGCTGCTCTGGATGAACGGGTTGCCGGGGTTGTTTCTGTTGCCGGCTTTACCCCGATGCGTCTGAACACACAGGAGAAGGGGACCGAGGGTATAAAAGGTTTTTCACATCTCCATGGTCTTTTACCGAGGCTGGGATTCTTCGTGGGAAATGAGGAACGGTTACCATATGACTTCAATGAAGTATTAGCATGCATTGCTCCAAGACCGGTACTTGTCATTGCACCTGTGATGGATAAGGACGCGATTCTTCAGGATGTAAAAAATAGTGTTGAACAGGCAGGCAAAGTTTACAGTTTATACGGTAATCCTGGCAATATTGAAATTTATTCTCCTGATGATTATAACAGATATTCTCCGGAGATGAGGGATAAAACTTATGAATGGCTGCAGAACAGATTAAATATTCCAGGTCTGTAGTATACATCTTCCGGATTTAAGATATTCAGATTAATATTTACGAGCGTATAATTTAAAGGGTATGAAAACCAGAAAAAAACTGAAATTGATCAATTCATTATCTGAAATGAACAGGATGATATCCTCAGGATTTTTGCTTCGCCGGCGCATACCTGTTATTTTATTTTTAGTTCTAATGACTTCTTTAAGTACTTTGGGGCAGATAAAGATCTATATTGAAACAGACCTTGAAGGCGTCAGTGGTGTTTATGAGTTCGCGCAGACAAGAGAGAAAGATACACCGCTGAATATTCAGGCGTGTGAGTACTTTATGGGAGACCTTGCCGCAGTAGTTCGCGGACTTCGTGATGGGGGTGCCAGCGAAATATTTGTTCTTGACGGACACGGATCACAGGCTATAATACCAGGTTTAATTGAACCGGGGGCGGAGTATGCTACAGGTAATCCCAAGCCGGGCCATTACCTATGGGGAATAGATAAATCTTTCTCCGGTCTTGTTATATTCGGATCACATGCTATGATGGGTACACCCGATGGTGTTTTGAATCATACTCAGTCATCGAAATCAGAAAACCGATACTGGTACAACGGTGTGGAATCAGGAGAAATGGCTCAGACTGCTGCTATAGCAGGTTATTTTGGTGTTCCTCCGATTATGGTCACAGGTGATGTCGCTGTATGCCGTGAAGCAGCAAAATTCTTTGGACCAAATGTTGTTACTGTTGCGACAAAGCAGGGAATTTCACGTGAAGCTGCTGTACTTTATCCATTCGAAGAAGTTCATAAAGCACTTTACGAGGGAGCAAAAAAAGCTATAGCAACTATACCGAAGTGTAAACCATATATTTTGCAGGTTCCGATTAAAGCAAAAATGGAATACCTTGATTTGAGTCCGGATTTGCCAAAACCTAATCTTATTACAAAGGATTGGATTATTCCCGACGCACTTCATCTGTTTGACTGATGAAAAAAAAATGTCAGTTTACTCATAATATCATTTTTTAGAACACCCGTTGCAAGGGGTTCATTATCAGGCTTTATAGAATTATTAACAGAATATTCAGCAATTAAAAAACCAAAACAGGTGAACTTAATATTACTTAACCAATTAATTTCAGCCTATAAAATGTTGCTATCGAGGTACAATTGTTTATTGCGAGGCATTCTGTATATAACCTTTTGCTTAATTGTTGTTACATCATGTAACAGAGGAAAAAAAATTTCCTCTGTTCAGGTTAAGTTACCACCGGTTACGGATACGGTCCGACAAAAAGCGATGCTAGAAAAAATAGTGAGTCTCCTTCCTCCTGACAGGACTATTAATGGCCGGGTCTCTTTTCTTGACGAGACATTTGAAGACTGGCTTAAAAGAACCGGTGAACTTCCGCCTGATTTTGACCGGATGCCTTCTATACCCTTTCTTCCCGATCCGCTTGTTCTTGATGAAGGAGGGAAAAACATACCGGTAACAACAATGGCTCAATGGAAGGAGAAGCGTGAGTGGATGAAGAATCAGCTCGAATACTATATAACCGGTACCTATCCGCCCAAACCAGAGAACCTGGAAGTTAAAACACTCAGTGAAAAGAAAGAGGGTGAGACAATTGTACGTATGGTCGAACTGACTTTTGGCCCTGGAAACAGGGCAAAGCTATCCGTTGAGATAATGATACCTCCCGGGAAAGGTCCCTTTCCTGTGTTCCTTACGCAGTGGAACCATCGTGAATGGGCCATGGTGGCAGTCAGGAGGGGATACATAGGTTGCGTTTATGCCGGGGCTGACGATAAGGATGATACGGAGGAATACTCTGAAATATGGGCAGGGCAATATGATTTTAAAAGGTTGATGAGGAGATCATTCGGCGCTTACCGTGCCATTGATTATTTGTACACCCTTCCCTATGTTGACACTGATAAAATAGGTATCACGGGTCATTCAAGGAATGGCGATCTGTCTTATATAGCTGCTGCATTTGATGAACGAATAAAAGCAGTTATCCCCAGCAGCGGAACGGGAATTGAGGTGCCCTGGCGTTACAGTGCCATAAAATACGACATTGAAGACATTTCTTTATTAGCTTGTGCACAACCCTCATGGTTCCAGCCCAGGTTGAGATTCTTTTATGGCAGGGAACAAAAGCTTCCTGTCGATAATAATATGTTTATGGCTCTCATTGCCCCACGGGGATTGATGCTCAGTACAGCACTCAACGAAGGCGCTGGAAATCCCTGGGCTAGTGAACAGGCTTATTTCTCCGCTCTTAAGGTTTATAAATTTCTGGGCGCCGAAGGTAACCTTGCAATACGTCTCAGAAACGGATTACATAGCGTATCTGCAAGGGATATGGAAGATTATATCGATTTCTTTGATTACGTTTTTAAACGCAGTGATCATAAACCGGAGAACAGGTTATTTTTTAATTACTCTTTTGACAAATGGCGTGAGCTTAGCGGAGAGAATATAAATCCAAAGAACTATCCGGTTAAAGGTCCCGACGATATGCTGACAGGTGAAAATAACAGCCGGATAAGCACTGTAGCAGGTTGGGAGAGCAAAAGACCGGGCATCAGAAAGCAGATCCGCTGGGCGCTGGGTGATGAACCTTCCGGAGTAATCAATCCCGGACCGGGACATTTTGTAAGGGGTGGCGGTGATGAAAATAACTTTGGTTCATTTCTTGTTCGTCCCCGGCCGACTGAAACGATGGGAGTAATGCCAGTCAGCCCCTATAAAGGCTTTGGTGATGAATTGTTTGGTTATTTATACTATCCCAAAGATGAAAAAGGAGAATTGAAAAACAAAAATTTACCGGTTGTAATATACCTTCATGAGTATGATTATTCAAAAGGGTTCAGTTCTTATCATCAGGTGGAATCATTGTTTCAATCAATTGTAAACAGAGGCTATGCAGTCTTCTCTTACGATATGCTTGGTTTTGGTAACCGTATCGAAGAGGCTACCCGTTTTTATGACAGGTTTCCTCACTGGTCTAAGATGGGGAAAATGGTTGTTGATGTAAGGGGAGCCGTTGATGCACTTTCAAACCTTGATTTTATCGACAGTTCAAAAATATTTGTTGCCGGTTATTCCCTTGGAGCCACAGTTGGATTATACGCTGCTGCTCTGGATGAACGGGTTGCCGGGGTTGTTTCTGTTGCCGGCTTTACCCCGATGCGTCTGAACACACAGGAGAAGGGGACCGAGGGTATAAAAGGTTTTTCACATCTCCATGGTCTTTTACCGAGGCTGGGATTCTTCGTGGGAAATGAGGAACGGTTACCATATGACTTCAATGAAGTATTAGCATGTATTGCCCCAAGACCGGTACTTGTCATTGCACCTGTGATGGATAAGGACGCGATTCTTCAGGATGTAAAAAATAGTGTTGAACAGGCAGGCAAAGTTTACAGTTTATACGGTAATCCTGGCAATATTGAAATTTATTCTCCTGATGATTATAACAGATATTCTCCGGAGATGAGGGATAAAACATATGAATGGTTACAGGAAAGATTCGGTAATAAAGATCATATAATATTAGAATAATCGTTATTTTTAACATTTACAAGCTATTACATTTTAAGTTAATGATTTAATAGACAATATTTTAAATTAGAATTATGATTAATAAAATTCACGCAAACAGAATAGGAATTAATTATCTTCAGATTGTTTCCATGGAGGTTATTTCTTTCCTTTATTTTGATTTCCTTCACTTCTTTCACATCTGCCTTTGCTCAGATAAAGATCTATATTGAAACAGACCTTGAAGGCGTCAGTGGTGTTTATAAGTTCGCCCAGACCAGGGAGAAAGATACACCGCTAATATCCAGGCGTGTGAGTACTTTATGGGAGACCTTGCAGCAGTAGTTCGCGGACTTCGTGATGGTGGTGCCACTGAGATAATGATTATCGATTGTCATGGTAACAGAGCTTTAATTCCGCATTTGATGGAGCCCGGAGCCAAATATGTTACCGGACCCTCAACACCGGAATACTGGAAACCGCAAGAGGGTGGATGGAGCCTCGATAAGTCTTATGCCGGCATTGTGATGTTCGGATTTCATGCCATGATGGGAACACCCGACGGTGTACTGAACCACAGCCGGAACTCAAAAGCTGAGAATCGTTACTGGTACAATGGAGTGGAGTCCGGAGAACTGGCACAGACTGCTACAGTTGCAGGTTACTATGGTGTTCCTCCCATACTCGTTACAGGTGATGTGGCAACATGTCGTGAAGCAGTTAAATTCTTCGGTAATAATATTGTAACTGTTGCAACAAAGCAGGGAATATCCAGGGAAGCCGCTGTGTTATATCCATTTGAAGAGACTCGTAAAGCACTTTACGAAGGGGCTAAAAGAGCAATAGCAGCGATTCCAAAATGCAAACCATATATAATTGAGGTGCCAATTAAAGCCAAAATGGAATGGCTCGATCTGGACCCGAAACTACCTAAGCCAAAACTTATGACAAGGGAATGGACTATTCCGGATGCTCAGCATCTTCTGGATACAAGATAAGGTTTACATTGCATTTGTTTTGAGATGCCTTTCATTATTAATCCGGTTATTAAATTTTAAAGTATTAATTGATGAAACCCACATGTATTTGAATACACAAACACAATATTATAATAATCAGTTACATGTGGGTTCCATCATACCATTAAAATAAATTATTATATGATGAAAGTGAATAATTATAATAATGTAATGAAGTATATTTTAGTTGCAGCTTTCTGGCTTCTTTCTCTGACATCATGTAATCAGAAAAAAGAAGCTCATTCAGGCCGTGTTAACATTCCAACTATTACCGATACTGTAAAACAAAAAGCGATGCTCGGCAAGATATTGACTTTTCTGCCTCCTGACAGGACAGTTAACGGGCGGGTCTCATATCTTGATGAGACATTTCAGGACTGGCTTAAAAGAACCGGCGAACTGCCCCCTGATTTTGACCGGATGCCTTCTATACCCTTTCTTCCCGATCCGCTGGTCCTTGACGAAGGAGGAACGAACATTCCTGTAAGGACCATGGCACAATGGAAGGAGAAACGTGAGTGGATGAGGAATCAGCTCGAATACTATATAACCGGTACCTATCCGCCCAAACCGGAGAACCTGGAAGTTAAAACGCTCAGTGAGAAGAAAGAGGGAGAGACAATTGTACGCATGGTCGAACTGACATTCGGCCCGGGAAACAGGGCAAAACTGACCGTTGAGATGATGATCCCTCCGGGCAATGGTCCTTTCCCGGTGTTCCTTACACAGTGGAATCATCGTGAATGGGCCATGGTGGCGGTCAGGAGGGGATACATAGGTTGCGTTTATGCCGGAGCCGACTCAAAAGATGATACTGAAGAATACTCGGAGATATGGGCAGGACAGTATGATTTTACAAGGCTAATGAGGAGATCGTTCGGCGCTTACCGGGCCATTGATTATTTGTACACCCTTCCTTATGTTGACAGGGATAAAATAGGCATCACAGGCCATTCCAGGAATGGAAAACTGTCTCTTATGGCTGCAGCATTTGATGAGCGTATCAAGGCCTGCATTCCCAGCAGCGGAGGTACCGGGGGAGAAGTACCATGGAGATACTGTACTCCGAAATACGACACCGAAGATCCCGCACAGTTAACCAGTGGTTTTCCCTCGTGGATTCATCCAAGAATAAGATTCTTTATAGGTCATGAAAACAAACTGCCTGTCGATCAGAACATGTTTATGGCTCTGATAGCTCCGCGCGGGCTGATGCTTAGTGCTGCTTTAACTGAGAGTGAATCTAACCCCTGGGGTATTGAACAGGCTTATCTTGCCAGCCAGAAGGTTTACAAATTCCTTGGCGCTGAAAACAATCTGGCAATCAGATTTCGCTATGGATTGCATAGTGTATCCGCAAGGGATATGGAAGATTATGTTGATTTTTTTGATTACGTTTTTAAACGGAGTGACCATAAACCTGAGAACAAATTATATTATAATTACTCTTTTGACAATTGGCGCGGACTTAGCGGGGAGAATGTAAATCCAATGAGCTACCCGGTTAAAGGCCCTGACGATCTGCTGACAGGTGAAAATAATAACCAGATAACCACTGCAGCAGGTTGGGAAAGCAAAAGACCGGGCATCAGAAAGCAGATCCGCTGGGCGTTGGGTGATGAGCCTCCGGGAGTAATAAACCCGGGTCCGGGAAATTTTGTAAATGATGGGGGGGATGAAAATAATTTTGGTTCATTTCTCGTTCGTCCCCGCCCGACTGAAACGATGGGAGTAATGCCAGTCAGCCCTTATAACGGATTCGGTGACGAATTGTTTGGCTATTTATACTATCCAAAGGATGAAAAGGGCGGACTGAAAAACAAAAACTTACCTGTAGTAATATACCTGCATGAATACGATTATTCAAAAGGATTCAGTTCAGTTCACCAGGTTGAATCTCTTTTTCAATCAATAATTGACAGGGGATATGCGGTCTTCTCCTACGATATGCTGGGTTTTGGTAACCGGATTGAGGAGGGTACGCGTTTTTATAACAGGTTTCCTCACTGGTCAAAAATGGGTAAGATGATTGTAGACGTTCAGGGTGCCGTCGATGCACTTACAAATCTCAATTTTGTCGATAGCACCAGAATATTTGTCGCCGGGTATTCTCTTGGAGCGACAGTTGGATTATACGCTGCAGCATTGGATGAAAGGATAGCCGGAGTTGTTTCTGTTGCAGGCTTTACACCCATGCGTACGGATACTCCTGAGAAAGGTACTGAAGGCATTAAAGCTTATTCACATCTGCATGGCTTATTGCCACGGTTGGGATTTTTTGTGGGTAATGAATCACGGCTACCATATGATTTTCATGAAATATTAGCCTGCATTGCCCCAAGACCAATCCTGGTCATAGCTCCGGTGATGGACCAGGACGCAAATCATGAGGACGTAACAAATAGTGTTGAACAGGCCGGTAAAGTTTATAGCCTGTACGGCAATCCCGGCGGTATTCAGATTTTCTCACCCGATGATTTTAACAGGTTCTCTTCCGGAATGAGAGAAAATATGCTTGAATGGCTTCAGAATAGATTATAAAAATAAGCTCAGTTAATTCAAATCATAAAGGAAAGATTAAACAAATATTTATATTATGATAAGATTAAGAGTTCTGTTTCTGGCGGTTTCATTTTTCATCTTAACAGGTTATCAGATTAAAGATCAGAAATCCGCTCTGCTGTTTTACAAAGATTCATCCGGTATGAACAGACCCGTCAAGACCCGTTCTGACTGGAAGAAAAAACGTCTTCAGATAATTGAGGGGATGGAGGAAGCTATGGGTAAATTACCTGACAGGACAAACTTGCCTGATCTTAATGTTCAGGTGACCGATAGCCTGAAAGGGGAAAATTACACGAGATATACAATAAGCTTTACAGCTGCGGAAAATGAAATTGTTCCCGCGTATCTTTATATTCCTGACAGGAAGGAGAAAAATGAAAAATTACCTGCAATGGTCGCATTGCACGGAACCGGTGATCTGGGTAAAAAGCTTATAGACGGCTTTAGTACTTTACCGAATCGTGCTTATGCCAAAGAACTTGCTCAGAGGGGTTATGTAGTCATTGCTCCTGACTATCCAAGTATGGGTGATCTGTTAAATTATGATTTTAAGACCGACAGGTACGAGTCGGGCACTATGAAGGGGATTTTCGATCATATGCGATGCGTTGACCTGTTGCAGTCAAGAAAAGAGGTTGATCCAAACCGGATTGGCGTAATTGGCCATTCACTTGGTGGGCACAATGCCATGTTTCTTGGCGCTTTTGACACAAGGCTGAAAGTGATTGTATCAAGCAGCGGCTGGACATTAATGGATTATTATGATATAGGTGAGGAAGCTTCAAAAAGATATGGTGGCAGACTAGGTCCGTGGGCGCAGGACAGATACATGCCTCTGTTACGTGATAAATTTAATCTGGATCCCGGGAAGATACCATTTGATTTTGATGAAGTCATTGCAGCTCTTGCACCTCGTGCATTCTTCTCAAATTCCCCGGTTAATGACAGCAATTTCAGTGTGGAAGGTGTCAGAAAAGGTATCCGGAATGCGTCTGCAGTCTATGCCTTTTTTAAAGCATCAGATAAGCTTCAGGTCCGTTATCCCGATTCAGGCCATGATTTCCCTCCTGAAGTACGGTCAGAAGCATATCGTTTTATAGACAAAATTCTTAAGCATACCCCAAACAATCAGGAAATCAAGTAATTTGTATTAATACTGTTAATTTAATAAAACCATAGCATGTACAAGAAAATTTTTATTCTTCTGATAGTTTTAAATATTTCATCGATATTATCCCCGGAGGCTAAAGTTAGTGCCCAGAACCGGACTGGTAATAAGGAAAGCGGAAAAATGAGGATTGCATCATGCCAGTTTCCGGTATCTTCAGACGTTAAAGAAAATTACCGGTGGATAAAAAGCCAGATTCTTGAAGCGAAACTTAAAAAGGCTGATATTGTTCATTTTCCCGAATGTGCTCTGTCAGGGTATCCGGGATCGGATATGACTTCACTCGATAATTTTGACTGGGATGAATTATTCAGAGCGACCGATTCGGTAATGGCTTTGGCAAAAGAATTAAAAATATCAGTGCTTCTTGGATCAATGCACCGCTTAAGCGGAAGCAATAAACCTCACAACAGTTTATATCTGATCAATTCGGAAGGGGAAATAGCTGACAGATACGATAAAAGGTTTTGTACGGGGGGAGATCTGAAATATTTTTCACCGGGTGACCACTTTGTAACATTTAATATCAATGGTGTCAAATGCGGATTGCTGATATGTTACGATATCAGGTTTCCGGAACTTTATCGCCAGTACCGGAAATCAGGTGCAGATGTTATCTTCCAGTCATTTTATAATGCCCGTCAGAAGAAGGGCAGTATTCATCCTGTCATTATGCATATTACAGCTCAGGCTATGGCCGGAATAAATTATTTTTATATGTCGCTTACAAATTCCTCGGCAACTGAAAGCTGGCCATGTTATTTTATAACACCTGACGGACTGGTTCAAAATAAACTGTCAGATAATGTACCGGGTATCCTGATCTCGGATCTGGATATTTCAAAGCAGTATTATGATGCAAGTAAACCTTTCAGATCGGATGCTATTGACGGGAAACTTAACAGCGGGGAGTGTGTTCAGGATCCCAGGTCAGTTGACAGGAAAAGTTTGTATTGATTCTCATCCTTTTACTAACTGATGTTTTGCAACATATTCAGGGTCGATAACAATACCTGAGCCTGGCCCCGAAGGAACTGTTACAACACCATTATCGCTCGATAATGAAGATGTTTCGCATTCAAATGGCAGTTCATTATTGAATCCTTTAAATTCATGGAATGGTCCTGCATTTGGTATAGCCGAAACAAAATGCATCATGTATAGGTATCCTAATCCTGATCCTGAAATATGGGGAGTACATTGTTTTTTAAATTGATCCGCCATTCTTGCAACTTTCATTGACCGGATCATTCCCCCAAAATAAAACATATCGGGTTGTACAATCTGAAGGGCATCATTTGCTATCAGCCAGCGGAACATATGAAGACTCGGTTCCTGTTCACCTCCGGCAACGGGTATGGTTAATGCATCCGCCACCACCTTAGTTTCTTCATACCAGTCGAACGGAACAGGTTCCTCATAAAAATCAAGCTTATACTCCTCCATTATTTTACCTATTCTTATAGCTTCATCGCCTGTATATGAACCATTTGAGTCTGCATATATGACCATCTTGTCACCGAAAGTCTTACGTACAAGCGGAATAAGTTTCTCTGAACGTCCTGCTGGTGTCTCGGAATTATTACTCATTCTTCCTCCAACTTTGAACTTGAGAGCTTTGGCTTTTGTTTCGCCTACCTCTTTTATAAGGTGTTCGATTGTCTCTTCCGCAGTAATTCCACGCTCCCCGTTAGCCTGGTAAACGGCTATTTTTCTGTTATGTATCTCGCCTATAAGCTCACCTATGGATTTTCCTGTTAATCTTCCCAGCATATCCAGGATGGCAAACTCAATTGTCGCAAGGGGAACCCAGAGAGCCAGATTCTGCATTTTGTAATTACTGTCGTAAACATATACTTCATTGATAAGTGATTCCAGATTTACAGCATTTTTCCCGATAAAAAATGGCTGCAAACGGTTAACAAAGACGGGATAAAGCGACTTCATCTGTTCATTATTGGCAACTGATATGCCAACAGCACCCTCTTTGGATCTGACCCTGCAAAGAAAGCTATTCCTGAACCTCAGAAGTTCCAGGGTATCAATTATTACAGGAGATGAAAAAAGGTTTGATTTAAGCACAGGTTCCATGAGAATTTGATCGAGCCTCGAATATTTATCCTTCAGGTTTTCCTGTATGTTAAATACGGGAATTGCTGCTGTGATTCCTCCAGCAAGCTGAAGTTGTTATAAATTGTCTTCTGTTAGTTTTCATGTTCGGGAACAGGTTTCTACCTTATGAGTTTAACACTTTTTTTCCTTAAAATACTGCTTCTTTGCTAATAATATTGTCTAATACTCTATTTTTATTCCAGTTCTTTGTTCAGATTTTCATTATGGACATCTTCCACATTCTTTCTTTACCCACCCCTTGCCCCCTGTCGAAGCGGGGCAGGCTCTCCAGGGAGGGGATCCATAACATTCAACTCTCTTTAACTCCTTCAACTTTCTCCCAATCTCCCCATCTCCCCTTCATCTCTCTTCAACTTCCTTCAACCTGTATCTGAAATTAAATTTATTTGTATCTTAGACAAAATTTTAAAACCTGATCCAAAATGAAGAAAACTAGTTTATTTACAATTTTATTGTTGGTTGCTGTTACCGGCCTGATTTTTACTTCGTTGATTTCCTGTACCCCGAAAGGCAAGAACATCGGATTGCAGTTGTATTCATTACGTGATGCCTTTAAAAAAGATGTACCCGGAACAATTGCTAAAGTAAGCCAGATGGGTTACAAATTTGTCGAACCTGCAGGTTACGCCGATGGGAAATTCTACGGAATGGAACCTGCTGCTTTTAAAACTCTTTGTGATGAAAATAAGCTTCCTATTCTTAGCTCACATGCCAGCAGGAATGCACCCGATTCTTCAAACTACGCAGAAACGATGGCCTGGTGGGATGCCTGCATTGATGCTCATCTTGCTGTAGGAGCAAAATATATAGTTCAGCCTTCCATGGATCGTTCAGCTTATGAAAGTCTGGCTGGTTTAAAAGCTTATTGTGATTATTTCAATGAAGTTGGGGCAAAATGTAATGCAAAAGGTATCCGTTTTGGTTATCATAATCATGATAAGGAATTATCCACAAAGCTTGACGGTCAGACAATTTATGATTTTATGCTTACAAATACCGATCCGGCCAAAGTGATGTTCGAGATAGACCTTTACTGGGCTGTTGTTGGTGGTGCAAATCCTGTTGATTATTTTAATAAATACCCCGGCAGATTCGAATTATGGCACATAAAAGATAAGGAAGAAGTTGGTGCAAGCGGAATGATGGATTTTGCTGCAATATGGGCCGGAGCAGCTAAATCAGGGATGAAATACGGTATTGTTGAAGTGGAACAGTATAATTTTGACCCCTTCGTAAGCTGCAAGATGAGCCTTGACTTTCTGAATAAAGCCAAATATGTTGTGATGCCTAAATAGCATTGATCCACACTGTTTTAAAGTTATTAACCGCAAAATTCTTTTTTCCTGCAGTTTGGGACCGAAGTTTTTGCGGTTCTTTTTTCGATTAATTAAATCTGATAACCGGTAAAGATGAAAGCACCAATGATAAAAAAGTACATACAGGGAATCATTTTAGTTTTACCTGTTATCTTTTTTGGTTGTTCATCCTCGGGGAGTTCAAATTCAAAAAAGATGAAAAACAAGATTCAGGAGGGAAATTACAATTTTGATATATCTTTCTTTAATAAAAACAAAATTCAGACAATAGAATTGAAAGATGAAAACGGAAAGGCCTGCGTTATGCTTGTTCCGGATTACCAGGGACGCGTTATGACAAGCACTGCTGATGGCGGCAATGGTAAAAGTTTCGGATGGATAAACTATAAATTTATTGAATCTGGTAACGTAAGTTCACAGTTTAATCCCTATGGAGGGGAAGAACGTTTATGGTTTGGCCCCGAGGGTGGTCCTTTCTCAATCTATTTTAAGAAAGGTGATGAGCAGGTTTTCTCAAACTGGGTGGTGCCAAAAGAAATAGATACCGAACCCTTTGAGATAACGGATCAATCTCAGTTTAGCGTTGGCTTTCAGAAAGAATTTTTCCCTGGTTAATGCTTCTGGTACCATAATGGAGGCGGATGTAAAGCGTACGGTCAGGTTGTTGACTCTTAATGAGACCGAAAAGGTTCTTGGTATGAATATTGACCCTTCCCTGTCATTTGTTGCCTATGAATCTGTTAATACCCTGGAAAATTCTGGAAAAGCTGACTGGAATGAAGCGACGGGAGCGCTTTCATTATGGATGCTGGGTATGTTTAATCCCTCTGACCGGGGAGTCGTTTTTATTCCTTTTAAAAAAGGCAGCGAAAGCGATCCGGGAAAAATTGTAACTGATGATTATTTCGGAAAGGTTCCCGCTGACAGGCTAATTATTGATGATGGAATTCTGTTCTTTAAAACAGACGGGAAATACCGCAGCAAAATTGGTATATCACCCGCAAGAGCTTTACCGTTATGCGGAAGTTATGACCCTGCAAATAAGGTTCTCACCCTGCTCTGGTATTCCCTGCCTGCAAATCCGTCGAAATATCTTAATTCCAAATGGGGTCATCAGGATGATCCTTTCAAGGGGGATGTGGTAAATTCATATAACGATGGTCCTGTGGAAGACGGTTCAATAATGGGACCTTTTTATGAGATTGAGAGTTCATCTCCCGCAGCTTTTCTTAAAGCCGGAGAAAGTATTACACATACCCAACGGATTTTTCATATTTCCGGCGATGAAGCAAAATTAAGCCTCATTACTGAAAGTCTTTTCAGTTTGTCTGTTGACGAAATTAAGAGGGTTTTTAATTAGCAAAAACATATAATAAACAACATGGGGAAATAAATAAACTATTCTTGAAAAAATATTGATTCGGTTACTCATATTTAATCCTGATAAATATCTTTACACAATTATATTCTAACTTCTGATAAAGTGATTACCTTTTTTCTTTCAATTGTTGTGTTAATTCTGGGTTATATCTTTTATTCCGGGTTTATTGAAAGGATTGAAGGCATTGACCCATCGCGTCAAACTCCGGCTTATAAGCTGAGAGATGATGTGGATTATATTCCCATACCATGGTGGCGTGTTTTCCTGATACAATTTTTAAATATTGCCGGTCTGGGCCCGATCTTTGGCGCGGTGGCGGGAGCAATGTGGGGTCCGGTGGCTTTTCTCTGGATAGTGCTAGGTTCAGTCTTCGCAGGGGCGGTACATGATTATTTTTCCGGGATGCTTTCCATACGCCATAATGGACTTAGCATCACTGAAATAGTCGGAATTTATCTGGGGAAATATGTTAAGCAGTTTATACGTGGTTTCACGGTATTACTGATGGTTCTGGTTGGAGCGGTTTTTATAATGGGGCCTGCAAAAATCCTTGAAAGTCTGACCCCCGACTCCCTTTCCATGCCTTTCTGGGTTTGGGTGGTATTTATCTATTATATTCTTGCCACCCTGCTGCCAATAGATAAAATTATCGGGAAAATTTATCCTGTTTTTGGAGGGGCCCTGTTATTTATGGCCTTCGGATTAATAATCGCATTGTTTGTAAAAGGTTATCATATTCCCGAGTTAAATTTTGGCAGTTTCAGAAACCTGCATGTTGATTCTGCGAAATTCCCGGTATTCCCTATGATGTTTATTACGATAGCTTGCGGAGCAATTTCCGGGTTTCATTCCACCCAGTCGCCCCTTATGGCCAGGTGTATAACCAATGAAAAACTGGGACGGAGGATTTTTTACGGTGCCATGATATCAGAAGGAATAGTAGCAATGATCTGGGCTGCAATAGGGATGTCTTTCTATGGAGGGATAAGGGAACTGAATGATGTAATGACAGCCCAGCAGGGTAATGCTGCTTTCCTTGTAAATGAAATTTCAAACTCTCTGCTGGGCAAAGTTGGGGGAGGGCTTGCCATTCTGGGTGTTGTGGCTGCACCCATCACTTCCGGTGATACAGCTTTCAGGAGTGCACGCCTTATAATTGCTGACTTTCTTAAATATAAACAAGGCCCGTTAAAAAACCGGCTGTTTATCAGTATTCCACTTTTTACTATAGGATTCCTGTTAACGAGGATAGATTTCAGTATTATATGGCGCTATTTTGCGTGGTCGAACCAAACACTTGCAATGGTTGTACTCTGGACTATTACAGTCTATCTGTTCCAGGCACAGAAACTTTACGTGGTCACTTTGATACCTGCAGTTTTTATGACAGCTGTTACAACCACTTATCTGTTCCTGGCCCCCGAAGGTTTTTTTCTCCCTGTTAAAATTTCTTATACTATCGGTATAACGATATCTGTTATTTTACTAGCTGCCTTTTTTAAATATATGAGGAATTACGCAAGGTTAATAACCGATACCGGTAACAAAAATATCAGTATTATTAAAGTTTCAAAACCTGTCTATAAATAGTTAATAAAATGAACGACAGACGCAGTTTTTTAAAAAAAGCAGCAATAGGAAGCCTGGTTGCAATAAGTATCCCTGAGATATTGTCAGCTTCAATGGTTAAAGGCGGTACAAAGAATGTGCGCCTTCAGAAGGACCAGACCATCCTGTTTCAGGGTGATTCAATAACTGATTCAGGAAGAAATAAAGATGATAATGGTTTTAACACAGCAAAAGTTTTAGGATCAGGTTACCCAATGCTGGCAGGCGGAGCTCTTCTTGAAAAATATGCCGGTCTTAACCTCAAAATATATAATAAAGGAATATCAGGAAATACCGTACCTGACCTGGCCAACCGTTGGGATAAGGATTGTATTGATATTAAGCCCGATATCCTTAGTATTCTGATAGGGGTTAATGATATATGGCATAAGCTGAACGGAACCTATTCCGGTACCGCTGATACCTACAGGGAAGCCTATATTGCTCTTATGGAAAGAACAAAAAAGGCTCTTCCGGATGTTAAAATTATTATAGGTGAGCCATATGCCGTTATGGGAATTAAAGCAGTTGATGATAAATGGTACCCTGAATTCTATGATTACCAGAAAGCTGCAAGAGATATCGCTGAACAGTTCGGAGCTGTATTTATCCCTTATCAGGCAGTTTATGATGAAGCACAAAAAAGGGCACCCGGTGTTTACTGGACCGGTGATGGTGTTCATCCGACCCTTGCCGGAGCACAGTTGATGGCACAGGCATGGCTTGAAAAGGTCAGGTAATTTTAAGCAGACTTTTCCAGTATAAAAAATTCAAAATTCAAAATGAAAAGAGACTGCCGGCTTTATCCGATTACAATTTTCGTGGCTTTCCTGGTGTTTTTTACCGTTTTTAATCCTGTTACCGGACAAGAGAGTGTGACAGACTACGATGGCAATGTGTATCGCATAGCAACTATTGGCACCCAGGTATGGATGACGGAAAACCTTAAAACCACACATTATGCTGATGGTCTACCAATTCCTGAAATTCAGGATGACTCATTATGGGCAAATCTGACCGACGGTGCATACTGCGCTAACAATAATGAAAAAAGTAATGTATTACTCTTTGGATATCTTTATAACTGGTATACTGTTCCAAACGGTAAAAAAGTTTGTCCTGTTGGCTGGCATGTCCCTTCTGCAAATGAATGGAAAAAGCTTGAGACTTTTCTTGGAGGGCCCGGTACTGCCGGAGGCAGGATGAAAGAAGAAGGAACAGCCAGATGGGATGAACCAAACATAAAAGCAGACAACAGCAGCGGTTTTAATGCTCTGCCAGGTGGTTCCCGTAACCCTGACGGCACTTTCAATGTCACAGGAGAAAATGGTGAATGGTGGACTTCTACAGAGTTTAGCGTCACTACTGCGTGGCATCGTAGGCTATACAATAATGTCGGATTTATAGACAATATTTATGCCTTAAAGACAGAAGGATTTTCTGTACGTTGTCTGAGGGATAATTAAGAGGTTGCTGAAATCCGTTCCTTCTGTCACGGTGATTTTATCTGTGCAGCTTCGGACTGGTTTATGAGTTCTTCGATCCGGATGCCAGCCGGACAAGTTTAAAATTATATTATATTTGAAAAGTTTTTTTCAAAATTCCTGTTGCAAATCATAAGAATTGAGCATATGCCTTAGGTGGACCCCCGGGGATTCACAGGTCAGCTAATAATTAAATTAAATATGATGAAAAAATTAACTGCCGGATTATCACTTTTAATAATATTCAATATAACTTTTTCACAGCAAATTGCACAATGGAACGGACCCGACCGCAATGGAATATTTCCGGGCACAGGGCTGTTAAAAAAATGGCCGGAAGGAGGACCATCACTGTTACTGAAAATTGAAGGAGTTGGCAGGGGATATTCCCAGGCTGTTGTGTTCAAAGATTTAATTTATATTACCGGCATCAAGAAAGATACTATGGATGTACTTTCATGCTATGATTTTAAAGGGAAACTTTTATGGGAAACCAGTTACGGATTATCATGGACAGGAACTTATCCTGACACCCGGTCAACTCCTACTATTGAAAACGGAAGAATTTACCTGTGCAGTGGAATGGGTGAAATTGTATGTCTCGATTTAAAAACCGGTAAAATAATCTGGTCACATAATCCCTTTAAAGATTTCAAAGGTAAATCGCGCGCCTGGGGTATTGCAGAGTCGGTACTGTTAACTGATAAAGTTGCTGTTACTGTTATTGGCGGGGATATAACCGCAGTCGTTGCCTATAACAAAATAAGCGGGACCCTGGCTTGGAAGACAAAATCGGTAGGTGGTACAAGAGCATATTCCTCCCCGATATTAATTGAAAGAGGAGGACAAAAGCTGATAGTAGCGCAGGCCAGTGAATACCTTATGGGAATCGATCCTGCAAATGGCAACTTTATCTGGACTTACAAAACCATACAGCATTTTAAAGGGAATACCGATCTGGGAAGGGGAGATTTCACTGCTACTCCTTTGTACTATAACGGAGGTATTTATGTAACAGCCGGTTATACGCAGGCCGGTGTAATGTTAAATTTATCTCCTGATGGGAAATCCGTAACATTTAAATGGGAAAACACAGAACTTAACCCCCATCATGGAGGAGCTGTCCTTATGAATGGTAATATATATGGTTCAACCTGGAAAACCAATTCATTGGGAGGCTGGGCATCAATTAACTGGAATACAGGTAAATTAAACTGGTTCAGGAACTGGAATAACAAAGGGTCTATTATTGGTGCAGATGGTTTGCTTTATATATATGAAGAGAAGAACGGAAACTTTGCTCTTGTTCAGCCCGACCCAAAAGATCTGAATATAATCAGTACTTTCAAAATTAAGTCAGGTACTGGTATGCATTTTGCCCACCCTTCAATTTATAACGGTAAACTCTTTGTAAGACATGGTGATGCATTAATGATTTACAATATCAGGGCTGGTAAGTAAATATTGAATATACCTGATTTTATTAAGAGTCTATTCAAAAAAGTGTGTCAAAGTTAATAAAGTAAAAATAAATAACTTTGACTATGGAAAAACAAAAAAGGGTGAGAAAACCTCGAATGGAGGATCTTATACCAGACCCTAAAAGACGAACAGAAGTTTTAAGCAGATTGTATAATGGCGATCCCATCTTAGGAGAAGGAGGCATCTTTACTGATATGTTACAGACTTTTGTTAATGCAGCTCTGGAAGGCGAGATAGATCAACATTTAAAAGATCAGAACACCTCGACTGACAATAGAAGGAATGGTCATACTCATAAGCTGGTAAGGAGTTCAGCAGGACCTCTGGAGGTTCACACACCAAGAGATCGTGAAGGAGAACACGAACCAATATTAATAAAGAAGTGGGAACGTGAGCTAGGCACTGGTCTGGATGAGATCATTCTAAGCCTGTATGCAAGAGGACAGTCCGTTGAGGATGTTCGTTATCAGCTACGCAAACTTTATGGTGTAGAGGTTAGCTCAGGAACAATAAGTGCAGTAACAGACCGTGTATGGACAGAGATAATTGAATGGCAACAACGCCCGTTATTTCCGTGCCAAACAATAGTTTACCTGGATGCTATTCATTACAAGGTCAGAGAGGACGGACATATAGTCTCAAAAGCTATCTATACAGTCTATGGTGTAAATGTACATGGTGAACGTGATATCCTGGGGCTATATTTAAGTGATAATGAAGGATCCCGTCAATGGGGTTTGATTCTGGAGGACCTCAAACGCCGGGGAGTGGAGGATATATTATTTTTCTGTGTGGATGGATTAAGTGGCTTCAAAGATGTAATTGAGCAGGTTTTTCCATCATCAATTATTCAACGCTGTATTGTGCATATGGTGCGCAACTCCACAAAATTTGTCAGTGATAAAGATATTAAGGCTGTATGCTCAGATTTGCGTAAAATTTATTCATCAGCAGATCGTCAACAAGCAGCAGTTGCCTTAGAAGCTTTTGGCCAGAGATGGGATATTAAATACAAAGAAATAAAACCAAAATGGGAGGCTAACTGGGATGAGTTAATGGCCTTCATGGACTATGGGGACAATATCAGAAGAATGATTTACACAACCAATCCAGTTGAAGCCCTGCATCGGGTAATGCGTAAAGTCACAAAAACAAAAGGCGCCTGGGTAAATGATAAGGGGCTTTTAAAACAACTATATTTGGCCTTGAAATACAACGAAAAGAGCTGGAAAAGAAACGCATTCAATTGGATGCCGATCCACAGGGAGCTCATTGATAAATTTGGGAATCGATATGCGCAATATGTTATCCAATAATGATTTACTCTTTTTCAGCGATTTTCCTTACGGCCTACGGCCTTCAGTCAAATCGCTGAAAATTAATTACAAACGGAAATGACACACTTTTCTGAACACTCCCGGTTTGATGACAGCATTCTATTGACTCTTACCTGTGCCCCGTGCCCTGTGCCCTGTGCCATTCTCCGCTTTACGCTCCCTGCTCCCTGCTCTCCGCTCCCCGCTCCCCGCTCCCCGCTCTCCGCTTTACGCTCTTAACTCAACTCTCAACTCTCAACTCTCAACTCTCTCATCCCCCTTTCAACTTTTTCATCTCATTGAAGTGATCCATGGTCATTTTTTCGCGTGCTTCCCTGGTAGTTTTGCGATAACCTTCAAACTCCTCTTTCAGTTCTTTTAATTCTTTTTTGGTATTATTGGTGACTGACTTGTTTCTTTTAAATACAAGAGATCCCAATATCAGGACCGCGATTAATCCGGCAATAATTGTCCATACGATGCTGTTGTAGGTTAACTTGTTGACATTAATGCCAATTACCTGGATAGTGTTTTTAGTCCTGGTCATTTCATCCAGATCGGTGATTGTTGTTTCAAGAGTATTTTTTAAAGAGTCTATTTTGAGATTTAATGATGATTTTAGAATATTTAATCCGGTTATTTTCATTTTAGCCTCCGTTAGAGAATCTGTCGCATTTCTCTTAATCTTCTGGAACATGTCCTCCCTTATCGCACGGTAATTTTCATAAATCCGTGTATGTGCATCGAGGTAATTCAATTGGTCTTTAAGAGTATTTTTGGTAAGTTCCTCAGGCATGGTTGAAGTTGTCTGACCCTTTCCATTAAGGGTCAACAGTAGCAGAATAACAAATATTGAGACAGATCTTAATTCGGGAAGGTTTTTTTCTTTCATAATTTATCAGTGAAAAAGGGTGAATATTTTTTATAATATACTTTAAACGGGTAAGTTACTTTAAAATTATACTCAAAAAAAATAATTGTATTTTTTATATCTGTCAGGTCTTTTAACATAACAGGGAATTCTATATTTAGTTGCGGTTTTCTTTATTTTAATTTTTATGAGTATCGGTTATCAATAATAATCTTAAAACTATTGATTATGAGATTACTCGCTAACACTACTAATGACAATATTTTATATCTCATAGATTATCAGATACTTGTAAATCCACTTTTAGCTGACATTTAATTTTTTTTTAAGCCACGTAGGCCCTATGTTTGCATAAAAAAAGTTTCAGGAAGTTATTTATTTTTGGATTTGACATTCTAAACAAATAAAAACCTGAAACTTATGGAAACACAAAGTAACAAAATTGATTTCAGCAATCAAAATATTTATGTAGGTTTTGATGTGCATCTGAAAAGCTGGAAAGTGACAATTCTAACTGAAAAGGTGGCATTGAAGACGTTTTCACAGGACCCTAATCCGGATCTATTGTTTCAGTATTTAAAGAGAAACTTTCCTGGGGGCATATATCATTCCGCCTATGAAGCGGGTTTTTGCGGATATTGGATACATAATAAGCTGATATCACTTGGGGTAAACTCTATTGTTGTTAATCCGGCGGATATCCCAACAACAAATAAGGAAAGAGTGCAAAAGGAGGATCAAAGAGATAGCAGAAAAATTGCCCGATCATTACGCAATGGTGATCTTAAACCTATTTATGTTCCAGGTTTAAAAACACTCGAAGACCGAGGTCTTTTAAGGGCACGCTCAACAATGGTAAAAGATCTAACCAGGTTTAAGAACCGAATTAAATCATTCTTACATTTTCATGGCATTAACTTTCCCGAGTCATTCAGCAATCCTCAAAGTCATTGGTCCAAAAGGTTTATTATCTGGCTTGAATCCATTGAATTAACCGAAGAAAGCGGAAAAATAACTCTAAGTTCTTTGATACATCAGAGTAAGAATTTAAGAGCAACCATTCTGGATTTAACAAAACAAATTCAAAAATTAAGTTGCACTGAAACCTATCAAGATGAGGTTATATTGTTGAGAAGTCTGCCAGGGATAGGCCTATTGACGGCCATGATAATACTGACTGAACTAGAGACCATACTCAGGTTTAGCAATCTCGATAAATTGTGTTGCTATATCGGCTTGGTTCCCGCTACCAAATCCTCGGGAGAAGAGGAAAAAACAGGAGATATTACTTCAAGAGGTCATAGCGTATTACGCAATGCAATTATTGAATCTTCATGGACTGCTATACGTCATGATCCTGTATTATTAAAGAGCTATCTTGATTATTGCAAACGAATGGACCCAAATAAAGCAATAGTAAGAATAGCAAAAAAACTACTCAGTAGAATAAAGTTCGTATTGAAAAATAAACAGCCATATGCGTTATCATGGACTAATTAATATAATATCTACAAAAAACAACCTTGTGAGCCTATTATAACCACTTGCGGTTCTTTAAGAATCCGCTACGCGTAGATTACAGCTCACATTCTATAAAAATTAAAGCGAGGCAATGCAGCTCTGGTAGTAATAAAGGGTCTGTTGATAGAAGGTTGTTTTTGTAGATTAATTTTATTGCAATTACTTTTTAGGTTAGGTTTTCTTAGCCATACAGGATACCTGCATTTATAAAAAATGGGAAGGATAAAACCTTCCCAAAATGCAGTGCATCCATGAAGCTTATTGCTGACAGGTTGCTCCTCAGCAGAGCCTGTTTCCTCTTAGGCTTCACGTTTGTAAAATTAAATAAAATAAAATGAAATAAAATGAAAAATGTTCTTCCTAAATTTGGTTTGCAACATAGAAGTGGCTAAATATGAATAACCCCCGGTGTAACCGCATAGCCGTCAAGGCTATGCAGTGTAACCGGGGGCAGATGACTACCCTATGAACCAAAGCCCTGAAAGGGCGTGATAATATTGAAATTAAGTGGAGATTGATGATAGGTGTTTTCCTGACTTTTATCACGCTCCTTCAGAGCTTAAGACTCTTTGTGCACTGTTACCCCCGGTTGCACCGGGGGTTATTCATATATGGCTCTTTCAGAGCCTGTTGTGACTGTTATTATAAGTGAAACATGTCGTTTTATTCATATTAACTACACTTTATAATTGCAGGAGCTTTCTCATTCATCCATCTTAAGCAGGTAATTCAATGTAACCAGAGATTCGTTTGTGATGGGTTTTTCGGAATTCCGAAGCTCAGAGAGGAAACAGGTCCCGCTTAGGCAGGAAGATCTCACTGAAGATAATTCCCGGGGTTCAGGAGTAAATTGTTATTCCGTACGAATGCGCCAGAAGGCAGAGAAGTATGGAACCGGAACGGACCTCCGGCTGAGGAGTTCGCCACAGGCAACTCCTATTATTATCAACGGGTATCTGCCGGAAGCATATTAAGTATCTAATATTAAGCACCTGTTTGCGGAACATTGTGAAGTGCCGGCATATTATTAAGAATCTGCACAGAGATAACCCGGTTCAACAGGGAAATTATATTTTGATTTCGCAGCCAAATCTACCGATAAGATAGTTGAAAGCACAAATGTTTACAGAAAACCTTAAAAACAATCAGCGTAAATTTTAAAAACCCGTAAAATAATCCTCTTTTACAGGTTTTCATTGCTGATTTATAGTTTTATAAACATTTTATTTAACAAATGCCGTTATTGATCCAAAAATCTTTATTAAACTCATTTTTAAGAATTTTTAACATAACTTATGTGATAGAACTATTTGATTTTCAGAAAAGCGGAATACAATGAAGATTTTTTTTTTAACTTGCAACTGTTGTTTAAATAAATTTATAAGTATGCCGAAAGTTTGATCAAATATGACTGTATCTGGTTAATAATCATTTTTCTCATATTCAGATCTAGCTAATGGTTTGAATGTTTGTTGCTGTCGCATGCAACAGGTCCATTTGATAATAATCAGGATAAGCATTATTATAAAAAAATATTATTAAATACTTCAAAAATCAATCAAAATGACAAAAAGAAGAGATTTTATCAAAAAAAGCGTAATCGGAACTGCCGGAATAGCCATTGGCGGCATGGGGTTTAGTTCCAGCTCCTACGCTTCAATTATTGGTGCCAACGACCGTATCACCGTTGCTGTTATTGGTATTGGTGGTCGTGGTGGTGCACATGTAGGGGCTTATAGCACCCTGAAAGATATCAAGAATGTAAGGTTAAAAACGCTTTGCGACGTTGATGAAACAACTTTTGCACAAAGATCCAAGTCCGTTGAATCCAAAACTGGACTTAAACCGCTGACAGAATGGGATATGCGTAAGGTTCTTGACGACAAAGAGATCGATGCAGTGTCCTTTGCAACACCTAATTTCTGGCATGCTCTGGGAACAGTATGGGCTTGCCAGGCAGGCAAACATGTTTATGTTGAAAAACCTGCATGCTGGGATATCTGGGAAGGCCGGAAAATGATCGAAGCCTCCAAAAAGTACAATGTTAGAGTACAGGTCGGACATCAGAGCCGCTCTTCGGCTGATATAATTGACGCAATTAATTTCATACATGGGGGAGGGATAGGTGATATTTATATGGCTCGCGGTCTTTGTATCAAACCACGCGATTCATTTGGCATTGCCCCGGACAGTGAACCACCTGCCACTCTTCATTACGATATGTGGTTGGGCCCTGTTACATGGCGTCCCTACAACGAAAAACGTGGTCGCTACAACTGGCATTGGTTCTGGGACACCGGTAACGGCGATACTGGTAATCAGGGACCTCACCAGTTTGATATTGCCCGCTGGGGAATGCAGAAAGATGAGCATCCTGTTTTGGCCTATTCTTCAGGTGGATTTTACGGGATTGACCCTAAAGAGTGCGCCCAGCAAACACCAAATACCCAATGTTCGGTGTTTAAATATAAAGACGGGAAAACACTTGAGTTCGAAACCCGTGGACGCTACTCTAATGCTGAAGGAAGCATTGGTGTAAGAGTAGGAAACATTTTCTACGGAACTGAAGGTTATCTTGAACTTGGAGATGGTGGATGGAAAGCCTTCCGTAAGCGTGAAAAAGAACCATTTACCGGATCAAAACCCGGTGGTGCAAAAGAAGAAGCATCTCTGACCGGTGGTGAGGGTGCAGAACACTTTGCCAACTTTCTTGATGCAATCCGTTCAGGTAAGAGTTCAGACCTGCATTGCGAAATAACTACAGGCCATTATTCTGCTGCACTTCCGCATCTGGCAAATATATCATATCGTCTTGGACGCGGATTGAATTTTAACGGCGCTACAGAAAAGTTCATTAACGACCCCGAGGCAGACAAAATGTTAACCAGGATTTATCGTAAACCTTATATCCTCCCTGATAAAGTGTAATATACGGTAATCCTTTTAAGTGACGGATTTAGTTTATGACTCGTTAATAACTTGATAATTAGAAAAATACATAATGAAAATAAGTTCAATTACACTTGTACTGTTAGCTGTTCTTTTGTCCTTTTCTCTTAATATTCAATCAGTTAAAGCTCAAAAAGAGAAAAATCTGAAAGTAGAATTTGTAAAAAAAGATGCAGACAGAAAAGTTGATGTGCTGATCGGAGGAAAGTTCTTTACCTCTTTTTTCTGGCCTGAAAATGTTTATAAACCGATATTATATCCTGTTTGTACATCAGCCGGAACTGTAATCACAAGAGGCTTTCCTTTGAATCCCAGGACAGGAGAAAGGGATAACGAAAGGCATCAGATAGGTATCTGGTTAAATTATGGCAATGTCAATGGCTATGATTTCTGGGGTAACGGTTCTTCAGGGAAGAGAAAGCCTACCGGCGGAGAGGTAAAACATCTTAAAATTGAGAAGATGTCAGGAGGAAACCGTGAAGGAACTCTTGTCTCAGACGAAAGCTGGATCGATCCCGCAGGAAAAGAGCTCCTTGCAGAGAAAACAACGTACCACTTTATTGGAAAAGGGTCTACCCGGATTATTGACAGGATCACAACCCTGACCGCAACCGGCGATACTGTGAAAATGAACGATACCAAAGAGGGTATGTTTGCTATCCGTGTTGCCCGGCAGCTTGAATTACCTACAAAAGAAAATGCTTTTCTGATTGATGATAAGGGAAACCGGACAACTGTCAGAGCAAGTTCAAACGAAGGTGTTTCAGGGAATTACAGAAGCAGCGAGGGAATTACCGGTCCGGGTGTCTGGGGTACCCGTGCAAGGTGGATGGATCTGTATGGAAATATAGGTAATGAAAAAATTTCCATAGTTATTTGCGACCATCCTGAAAACCAGAGTTATCCGACTTACTGGCATGCACGTGAGTACGGACTGTTTTCGGCCAATCCGTTAGGTGCAAGTAATTTCACCAATGGAAAAACAACGGTGAACTTTAAAATCCTCCCTGGTAAGTCCACTACATTCCGATACAGGGTAATTATTAATTCAGGCAGAGATCTGACTGATGCTGAAATTAATGCTTACGCAGACGATTTCGCTAAAACTTACAAATGAGAATTTTTTCAAATTAAATCAAAAAAGAATCCGGGACTGGTCCCGGATTCTTTTTGCTTTATATTTGAATCAACCTGTATATTTCGAATATATTAGCAAAAAAGTCGAAAAATTCGGTTTTAATCAGGATCCTTCAAAACGTTTATTTAATCAATAAAACTAATAAAATTTCACTACTCTCCGATTATCTCATAACTTCCGGATGTACCTGAAAAAATAACCTTCATTTCAGAAATATCTTCTTTCCTTACTGTTAATCCGCCGGTGCATATTACAAGTGGTCTTGATTTAAAGGGCAAGGTAAATTCTAAAGTTTCTCCTCCTGTTGCAAGACCTGAAAGCCTGCGTTCAAAATCCCGGTTTGACCTTGAATCATAAGTGAAAACTCCCAGTACAAGTACCGGGGCTTCCCTTGCTTCCAGACGAACTTTGTGCAATCCAAAACCTAAGTTCAATATTCCTTTTCGGTTTTCAAGGAAATTGGATTTGTTGTCCGTGTCTATAAATGGAATATTGGTAGGTTGAGATAACTTTAACCGGTCATCGGTAAGTATATCAAGAATTCCTCCATTCTGCATATCAACATATGCAACAGAAAGATCGGTGCAGACTACTTCTATTTCGATTGATTTTCCGGGTTCGAGGACAAGCTTCTTTGAACCGTAAGGTGCTCCCCATTCTGAATCAAAATCTTCAATTTTCAAGTCCCTGAATATTCCATTCGGGATTATCAATAAAATAGCTTCTCCTGTCAGGGTTTATCTTCGAATCAACAAAAGTCAGGTCAGGATTATATCCGGCGATTTCAAGTATATGCCTGTCTCCCAATGTGCATCGTCCGAAACGGAACATTGAGTTTCTGATATTACGCCCGGGACTTGAAGCGCGGGATTCATACTTGTTTACCGTCAACATAAGGGAGCGGTTTTCCACTATCAACTTTTCCCCAGCAATTAATAGCGCCATCTTCAAAAATAAACCTGTTGCCATTTATTCTTTTACTGGTTTTGTCGAAGGTTATCATTTCACCTTCCCAGTTATAAGTGTTCTGATGTATCCGTTCCGGCAGTTGAAGCTGGGCCTGTCCGGGAACAATAGGATCCCAGCATTCAAAGGCCTTCTCCAGTCTGTTTGAACCAGAGATAATGATCTGCTGCCTGCGGATGCCCGTCGAATGGGTACAAGAGCATATCTGTTGCACCATCGTACAATATCATCATTTGTTTTGCCAAAATCCATAAAAGGTATCTGATAACGCAGGGAGAGTGCCTGAATATCTCCCGGATTTGGCGTGTATCCGCCAAAATTCTGGAACTGACAGAACAGGAATTCTGTGTATGGGATAATGCCGCTGGATCCATCGGATCGCTCCTTCAAAAACGGCTATTTCATCCGGAGTATCGGTCTTTTCATTTGCCCCGCTCCCAAATATTACAAGATCAGGACCAGGTCCTTCCGGCCGTGAGAATAAGCCCGGGTATAATTCTTCCCATGATTTCCCGCTGTTCTGACCATTTATTTCCGGAGAAGGAGGTAAAGAAAGGCTGCAATATTCCTTGTAATCCTGAATGTGCCTCACCGACACAGGATCCGTCGCAAGCCATAAAATCAAGGCAGATTTTATCAGGCGGAAGATTGAATTTGCGCATCAATTCAACTTTTAGCCTCCCGGCATAACTGAAATAATGTCTCCATTCACCAAAATAACCATTCAGATCCGGGCGTCCGCTTTATATGCATCAAAAAGTCCTTCAGCAATAGGTTGTTTAAATGTTTTAGAGTCCGGATCCTCATCATATAAATACATTGGCGGATTTGCACTACCACGGTCAATACTGGATCCCATCACTAAAATATGGACTGCTTCCCCTTTCCATAATTTTTGTATTGTTCGCGGGATATACCTGTAATTGGGTTCCATCTTTCTTTCTTCAGCCATAAGCAGGTGAAAAACTCCTGGCAACGGTTAGTTTTGGAGAATAAACCCAGGCTGTTTCCGATATATCACTGTTCTCAAATTCAACCTGTATTCCTATCGTATTAATATCCTCTGAAGCTGATTTGTTTCCGGTACTTGTTTTTCCTGATGATTTCCGCATTTTTTATTATTAATTCGACACTCCCTTTATTTGTTACCGAAGTTGTGTATTCCTTTGCAACCACCAGTTCGCCCTCTTGAATGTTTAGGGAACGTTCTTTTATCCTTCATTCCAAAAGCTGCAGGACTCCACTGACCGTCTTCACTGTCGATTTCATCAGTTTAATTTTTGCCTTTAAGGTGTTGCCCTTTGACTGATATCCATAAACAGATAAACTAATCTTCTCTCCATGGGCAAGCCCGGCTTCAGGAAGAGTGAAAAATTGCCATATCTTTTTACCTGGCTTAATAGCAACCATATTATGAGTGGAGAATTTTGGCCTGACAGAGTCAGCCACATGTGACTCACGCATAACCTCAATATCCCCCCAGGCAACGGTATTCCAGAATGCGACATTCCCGGAAGAGTAGCTTAAAGGTATACCCTCACGGTGATTTATAAATGAATGAAAATCAAAACGGGGATTTAGCAATATGTTGGCGATTCATTTTTAGTCTGTGAAAATAATGGAGTAATAATTTTTAGTCCTAAAATGAGGATACCCTGAAACGACCAGTTTATCTTCTGTAACTTTTTCATCTTATATTGCATTTTTCTGTCAGTTAAGATTTTTGCAGTAAAACAAATTTATATTTTTTAATTGAGTATTTGTTTTTAGTCACATTTAAATAAATATATTTGTTTTAAACCGGAATAGCGGCAAAATCACTTAACGTCTCATCTAAATCTGCTTTACTGCATGAAAGAAAAAAAGTCAAAAAACGACTCCGGGAAATAAATCTTTTTCCAGGAGGAAATTTATCAATATAACCTCTGCTACAGTTGGCGGAATTATCATCAGGGGAAAATCGGCTGAGTAATTGCCGCTCCCGGAGTATCCCCAAAATTATTGAAAGACCGAGGGTAACTGATAATTCAAAATATAAGTCTGATTGGTATTTATGGCGAATGGGCAGCAAATTTACTGAAGGGAGATCTTCCTTCCTTTTCATTCAGAAAGAAAGAATGGTCAGATACGGAAAAATGGCGCACTGCTGCTAAAAAATCGTGCTGTTGAACGATTGGCAATTCCTGATACCGGCGGAATGCCCTCGGTTAAAGTCAATAAACAATACACTTATGACGGCTTACATATTGAAGAACTAAGCTGGCAATTACCTTATGGCAGACCAACCGAAGCCATATTGCTTAAACCTCAGAACGCAAAAGGAGCATTACCGGGGATCCTTGCTTTTCATGATCATGGTGCAATCAAGTATTTTGGTAAAAGGAAAATTACCCGTACATCGGACCTCCGGCATCCTTTAATTGTTGAACATCAGAAGGAGTATTATGATGACCTTGCCTGGGCAAATGAAATAGCCAGGCGGGGATATGTTGTTCTAGTACCTGATGCATTTCCCTTTGCAAGCCGGAGAGTATTATTGCAGGATGTCCCGGATCATTTAAAACAGGGTCTCAATGATGATGATCCGGAAAATCCTGACCATATAAAAGCGTACAACCTGTGGGCCGCTGAACACGAACATATAATGGCGAAGTCCCTTTTTAGTGCAGGGACCACCTGGCCGGGTGTTTTTTTTGCAGAAGACCGTAAGGCACTCGATATTTTATGTTCCCGCAAAGATGTAATTGGTGACAGGATAGGATGCGGAGGCTTGTCAGGAGGAGGGATGAGGACCGTATTCATGGGTGGTCTCGACTCAAGGATCAAATGCGCCGTTTGTGTGGGATTTATGACTACATGGAAGGATTTTGTACTCAATAAATCATTCACACATACATGGATGACTTATGTCCCTTTGCTGCCAAATGAATTGGATTTTCCTGAGATACTGGGATTACGGGCTGCCTCTTCCGACACTTGTATTAAATGATGAACAGGATGATCTGTACACTCTTTCCGAAATGCATCAGGCTGATAATATCCTTAAGGAAGTATTTAAAAAGGCAAAAGCGGAAAACCAATACAGGTGCTCTTTTTATCCCGGACCGACACAAGTTCGACAAAAAAATGCAGGATGAAGCCTTTAACTGGTTCGATCAATGGTTAAAAAGTTGAGTTGAATTCTGATCTGAGTATAATTTCGAAAATGATATAATGCGATGAATATGAGTGGCATTATTCGAACAAGCAATTGCCACAGAAGAAATAATTAAAACAAACTGAAAAAATGAAACTGTTTTTAGTACTTTCCATGGTTTAATTTCAATGATTTCAAATTTAAACAACAGGCTTTCACTTATGTGAAGACCATGACTGCCATCATTACAGAAAGTACTGACAGTTTGCCTGCTATCCTTCCCAATTATCGTGCTGACTTAACTTATAGTAAACTGAGGGAAGAGGCTTTGTTAAAATTTGCCGAACATCAGTTACCGGGTAACCTGAGGGATTGGGAACCCTACAGAACTAATATTAAAAATGAGATTATCAGAAAAGCGGGAATTTATATAGATCACCAGCTGCCTTTGGATATGCAGGGAAACCGGTTCAATACAAATGAAAGGATATGTTATTAAAAATATTTTTTTCCAGAACACGGCCCGGTGTCTTTTGCACAGCCAATCTTTTTATTCCTGACGGTAAGGGACCATTTCCGGCGGTGATTAATCTGCATGCTCATTCGGGACGATTTGATGATAACGACCAGGCTGTAGGACATAGTCTGGCAGTAAATGGTTATGTATGTCTCAGTATTGATCCCATGGGGTGCCGGAGAAAGAACTTCTGTACATGGAGTAACAGAATATCACGGGTCAAATCTCGGAGCCTCATTTATGAATATCGGTGAATCTTTATTGGGTATTCAGGTCTCAGATAATATCAGAGGAGTGGACCTGTTATGTTCATTACCTTATGTAGATGCCCGGAATATTGGTGCAACCGGGGCAAGCGGCGGAGGGAATCAGACCATGTGGTTGGCAGCAGCAGATGAACGCATTAAGGCAGCTGTTCCTGTTGTTAGTGTCGGCACCTTTGAATCTTATGTTATGAGATCTAATTGCATATGCGAATTGCTTATCGATGGTTTGACCTTTACCGAAGAAGCCGGAGTTCTTGCTTTGGCCAGAGCCATCATGCCCTGCAATCATAAACTGAGACGAAAACCCGACTTTTTTTATTTCTGAAATGCTACGCAGTTTTAATAATGCGAAGCCCGTATTTGCCATGTCAGGTAAAGAAAATAATATAGCGTACCGGACTTTCGATCTTCCCCACGGGTATTTGAAAGAGGATCGCGAAGCTATGCTTGGCTGGTTTGATATGCATCTTAAAGGGATTGGCACCGGCGCTCCGGAAAAGGAGAGTCCATTTGATCTGCTGACTGAGAAAGAACTGATGGTATTTCCCGTAGGAGAAAGAGATCCAAAAGTATTGACTACAGTTGAATACACTAAAAGACGAGGGAACGAACTGAGAACCATTTACCTCAGTACAAAGACCTTTAATAATGATAAAAAGAAACAGGAATTACGGGAATATCTTAAGGATAAACGAAAAATCTGAACTGAAAAATGTGCATCAGTTTTCAAGCCAGGGAAGCTGGGACCGGTTCGCTTTGGAAACGTCTGATAATAAGCTCATACCTGTATTACATCTGGCCCCGGCTGATAAATCTGCAGGTTATGTTATTATTTGCAATCCTGATGGTAAAAATAACGTCTCTCTATCTCTGATTGATGACTTAAAGAAAAACGGATCAGGCATTGTTTTCGTTGATCTTACAGGAACAGGAGAAATGTTAACATCGGGAGACAGACCATCCGGTAGAATAATGCTTCCGGAATCTTTCCCGCGGTGAGTTATGGTTAGGGAAATCCGTTCTGGGTGAATGGGTAAAAGAGCTTAACGTGGTTACTGAATTCCTGAATTCCAGGTTTGGATGCAATGAAAGTGAGTATTGACGGTAACAGGGAAGCCGGTCTTGCCGCATTGTTTTTATGTGCAACAGGCGGGGATGTAAATTTAAATAACATTATCCTGAGAAATGCTCCTGTAAGCTACCTTTTTGATAATCGCGAAACAATAAACTTCTTCAGTATGGGAATTCATCTTCCGGGATTTCTTAACTGGGGCGATGTCTCATTGGCGGCAGCATTAAGTGGCAAAAATGTAACATTCATAAACCCTGTAACAATGTCCGGACGCAGTATAACAGGGAATAATTTGAAAGAATATCAGACTGAATTTGAAAAAATAAGACTTATTTGCAAACAACCCGGTAATACCATATTTAAGTAATTGCTTTATAAACCCATCTGCCTAATTTGACAGGTGAACCCTGACTATTATTTCATTTAACCAAAACCTAATAAAATGAGTAAATCAATTCAATTAAATCAGGAGGCAAACCGGATTTTGTCTATCGACTTTTTCCGTGGTTTTACTATGTTTATGCTTGTAGGAGGTTTGGAAGGTTTATTTGGTAAACTGAATCCTGACAAAAGTAATACCATTGTCTATTTCTTTAATCAGCAACTATCACATGTTGATTGGATCGGACTTCATTTCTGGGATCTGATTCAGCCTTTCTTTATGTTTATTGTAGGGGTCGCTATGCCTTTTTCATTATCCAGGAGATGGGAAAGAGGAGACAGCTGGTCGAAAACGTTTAAGCATGTACTCGTACGTTGTTTTTTCCTGCTGGCAATAGGCTGGGCTATCAGTTCGAGTGCAAATACCTCCAATTTCAATAATGTAATGGCTCAGCTGTCAGTTACTTACCTGATAGCATTCCTGTTGATGCGGAAAGCTATAAAATGGCAGTTAATAGTCTCTTTTGCATTGATCCTTGTATCCGATTTGCTTTACCGCTTCTGGCCGGTAGAAGGATTTAACCAGGCTTTTGTTGCAGGACATAACTTTGGCTCATGGACCGATATGATGCTTACAGGAAGTACTGACCACGGGAACTGGGTGCCATTTAACGCGATACCCACATCGGCACATACAATTTGGGGAGTTATTGTTGGTATGATTCTGATGAAAGACTGGACTCCCCGCAAAAAGATTATGACTCTGATGATAGCAGGGGCAATCGGGGTAGTTGTTGGTTACGCAATGAATCCTTTCATTCCCATCATCAAACATATATGTACAAGTTCGTTTATAATTGTCAGCGGAGGCTGGTGTTTAATAGGAATGGCAATCTCATACTGGCTTATTGATGTTTTAAATTTCAGAAAGGTTCCTATGTTTTTTGCAGCATTTGGCATGAATCCGTTATTTATATATCTTATGGCCAGTAGTTTCCGTGGTTTTTTCAGTCGTCTTATAACTCCCTATATCTCAAGGATTTTTAGCTGGACTAACGAAGTGACCATGATAATCATCTCAACCGTCATAATCGGTGCATTGTTGTGGTATGTTTGTTACTTTCTATATAAACACAGGATATTCATCCGATTATAAGAATTGTAGAAAATTTTCAAAAAAAGTATCACTAAAAGACAGATAATGGGTAATTTTAAGGAATAATCTGTGAAACCCACATAACTGATGAAAATCAAAACCGGGCTTTCGGGCCCAGCGAAACTAATCGATCATGATAATAATTCATTATCGACCGAATAAAGAGAGCTTGATGAAGTCAGTCATGTGCGGTTCTCCCGCTTTACGGGACAGACTTTACGATCTTTAAAAATAAATAAACAGATATGAAAATAGTCCCGAAAATATTGGTCATTTTACTGTCCATGACAGTTATAAATGGTGTTGGCATGAAATCCATTGCACAGGAGATAACTTTTGGCAAGTCTGTAAGCCTTCAAAAAGCTGAATTTAACACCCGCGAAAAAGACAAGCCTTTGGTTTGGGTAAATGTAAATACAGACCCTGATACATGGACCCTGCGTAAAGACTTGCTTATTTGTTCAGGGCATCCCATAGGAGTGATGCGATCCCAAAAGCAATACGAAAACTTTATCCTGCATGTTGAGTGGATGCACCTTGAAGCGGGAGGAAATTCGGGAATGTTTGTCTGGAGCAGAGCAATTCCTCCTGAAAACTCACGTCTCCCCGATGGTGTGGAAGTACAGATGCTTGAGCTTGACTGGGTTAAACTAAATACACGTAATGGAGTCACTCCACCGTTAGCATATGTACATGGTGAACTTTTTGGAGTGGGTGGTGTGAAGACTATACCCGACAACCCGCGTGGTACCCGGAGCATGTCAGTCGAAAACAGATGCAAAGGCAAGGGTGAATGGAACACATACGATGTTGTATGTGTTGACGGTGTGATAAAGCTCTCTGTAAACGGCAAATTTGTAAATGGTATAAGCAAGTCATCCCAGAAGAAGGGATATATATGCCTTGAATCGGAAGGAGGAGAGATCCATTTTCGTAACCTCAGGATAATAGAGTTGCCGGAGGGGGTTACATCAGCTGAACAGACTGCACCTGAGATACATTGATGACTTCTTTGCAAATAGCTTGTCTGAGAATATTTAAGGATACTTATTTTATTGGCTGTTAAATTTTTCTGACTGTTTTAGTTCTTTACATGCTTTCTTGGGATCTTAACATTCTTAATGAAGATTTTCTCATAAGGAATATGTTTTATAACATAAATTAAATTCAATGAAAGAAGTAAAAAAAGTTTCAAGAAGGAAATTCTTAGGTACTGCAGCTGGCGCTTTTGCCGGGATTGCATTTTACCCTTCGGATACAATTTCCGGATTAGGGCATAAAGCGCCGGGTGATAAATTAAATATTGCAATCATTGGAGTTGGTGGCAGGGGTGGGAGTAACCTGTCCGGTGTAAGCAGCGAAAACATTGTAGCGTTATGCGATGTCAATGAACCTGCTGTTCTCAAGGCAGCAGAAAAATATCCTAAGGCGAAGAGGTATAAGGATTTCCGGAAGATCTACGACAATCCGAAGGACATAGATGCAGTTGTTGTCAGCACCTGCGAACAGACCCATGCCTTTGCTGTATTGCCCGCACTTCAGTTGGGAAAACATGTTTATTGTGAGAAACCACTTACCCATGGAGTTTGGGAGGCGCATGTGATTACCGAAGCCGCACGTAAAGCCAAAGTAGCTACACAGATGGGGACACATATCCATGCAGGAGATAATTACCGCCGGGTGGTGGAGTTGATACAGACCGGAGCGATAGGGAAGGTCAGTGAAGTATATGTATGGGTTTCCCGGGCCTGGGGTTGGCAAAGTGAGGAAGAAGCTATTGCAAATAAAGATATCGTTTCCGTGCGTGAACGACCGGCAGGTTCTTCACCGATACCTGCAGGTCTTGATTGGGAGTTGTGGCTGGGTCCCGCTCCATACAGACCATTTAATGAGGTATACTGGCCAGGCCCGAAATGGTATCGCTGGTGGGATTTCGGTAACGGGACCATGTCTGATCTGGGCAGCCACTGGATCGATCTTCCCTGGTGGGCCCTTAAGCTTGATTATCCCCTGACAATTGAAGCTGATGGTCCTCCTCCGCAAAAGGAAATCGCACCGGCTTCGATGCACGCAGTTTATACCTATGGGGCACGTGGTGATATGCCCCCCGTGACACTTCATTGGTATCAGGGAACGATGAAGCCACAGCTGTTTATCGATAAAAAGATCCCATTGTGGGGAAGTGGTGTGCTCTTCGTAGGTGAAAAAGGGATGTTGCTTTCTGATTATAGCAAGAATGTTCTTTTGCCTGAAGAAAAATTTCTGGGGTTCAAACCACCGGAGCAATTTATACCCAAATCAGCAGGCCATTATCAGGAATGGATAAATGCATGTAAAACTGGTGATCCCACAACCTGCAACTTCCTTTATGCCGGCCCGCTGACTATTGCCAACCACCTTGGTAACATCGCTTTCCGAGCCGGTATGAAACTGGAGTGGGATCCTGTTAAGATCAGGGTAAAAAACTGTCCTGCGGCGGAACCGCTCATTCGTCCCGGGTATCGCAAGGGGTGGAAGCTGAAATGATTTCAGGCTTGGTCTTAAAATTGGGACGGATGAATATTTAATGAATTTAAATGTCCTGTGCGGGGATTAAGCCTTACTGCCCTGAATAATAAAGACATACTGAAGGATGCATTGTATAAAGCCGGTATTTACTCCCATCGAAAACTAAAATCGGACTGGAGTGGTCTCCTTCCACAATCGGATTTTCAGGATATTTGATCCAGTGAATAAGATCTGTCGACATGGCTACATCGGAGGTCCATATTTCAGGAGTTGATGGACTTCCGGGCTCATTAACCATAAGACCATGGTAATAAATATAATATCTGTTTTTATATTTAATTACCTGGTTGGATGCTATCATGCCTGCATCATATTTTTCGGGACCGGGATTTAAAACAGGTTCGTCCTGAACGTTTTTCCAGGTTCTGTGGTCTGTTGATTCAGCAAGCCATACACCTTTGTCATTACGTTCGTAAAACAGGTACCATTTGCCATCTTCAATCAGGACATTAGGCGTTCCATAGGGTCCGGGAATAGTATCACCGTTCACTTTCAGAATAATTAAATCTCCCTGCTCCTGCCAGTTGATGCCATCATCGGAAGTAAGTAAATGTGCCACATCATTTTTCCCTTCGGCATACATATAGTATTTCCCTTCATTTTTAAATACAAACATGTCTTCGGTCCATTTCTGATTGAATATTGGATTTCCGGGGTACCTGTTCCAGGTTATTCCATCGGCTGAAGTGGCATATCCCAGGTATTTTGGTACAGATTCTTCACCGTTATATCCGGTATACCACATCTTGTACGTACCATCTTCAAACAATATATATCCGCGTTCCCTTATCTTTTGATCCCAGGTATCCGTACCAGTTCCTTTGAAAACCGGATTCCCTTTGTACGGGACAAATTTAACCATCTCGTCAGGAAATTCTACTTTATTCACTTTTGCTGAAGAACCACTCTGCCTGTTTTTACACCCTGGTAATACCATGGACACCAATAAGACACATAAAACTACTGAACTTTTCATTTTTACCGTTTTTAATAACTTATTCCTGTCACTGTTACAGAATCTAATTCTGATAAATAAACATACAATAATTTACTATCAATCTGAAAGAAATAAAATAATTTTTTTAATGGTTCTGTTTTACTGTGATTATTTTCCTTTAAAATATCCTATCTTGTAGAGGAATATTGATCAAAAATACATTACGATTTGATTTAAATCGTACGATATGCCCTTATTTTATGAATGACACGAAAGGTGGGATCAGATAATAAAGAATAACAGGTATATGACTATGAATTACATGGCTTTTAAAGGTAAGCCTCAAAGTATGGATCTCAGGAATCTTTTGACATTTTTGTCAGATGATTACTTCAGGATTATTACCAAATCTTTAAATATTTTTTTACTATGAAACCCACATGATTGACCACAACACAACCGACCCCGCCACGGCGGGGGAGCTCGACGAAGTCAATCATGTGTGGTTCCATCAAACCTTTAAAATTAAAATTATATTATGATGAAAATTAACAGGAGGAATTTTGTAAAAAATGCTACTATTGCCGGCTTAGGTACAGCTGCTATTACAGCAGCCGGGGTAACAAATGCTGCTGAAAGTGACCAACAAAAGAAAAAAACGGCACCAGCACCCTCAGACAGGCTACGGGTTGGTTTTATAGGTGTCGGGAACAGGGGAGGTGGACATATACGTACTACTCTTGGAATGGGGAACGTTGATATTATAGCTATCTGCGACGTTTCTGACCGATCAATTGAAAATGCAAAGAAGGCTATATCAAGGGCAAAAGTACCTGAGCCTAAGGTTTATACAGGAAGTGATCTTGCCTTTATGGACATGCTCGCCAAAGAAAATCTTGATGCTGTAATCATTGCAACTCCATGGGAATGGCACGCCAGAATGGCTGTTGCCTCTATGAAATCCGGTGCTTACACGGCGGTTGAGGTTCCTGCCTGTATAACAGTGGACCAGGCCTGGGACCTTGTAAATACACATGAAGAAACAGGTGTGGAACTGATGTTTCTGGAAAACGGATGTTATGATCGTGCAGGTCTGGCCATCCTCAATATGACCCGGCAAAGTGTTTTTGGTGAGCTTTTGCATTGCCGTTGCGGATATCTGCACGACTTGCGGGGAGTTAAATTCAACGATGGTGTTGTGTATGACTATATTCCGGGACATCCGCTGAAATTTGGGAAGGAAGCTTACGCCGAGGCTCAATGGAGAGGGTTACACTCAATAAGACGTAATGGTGATTTGTATCCGACACATGGAATCGGACCAATTGCCAATGTACTTGACATTCATAACGGTAATCGATTTTTGTCAATTTCCTCTTTTGCCACCAAGGCCAGAGGATTGAAAAAATATGTAGAAGATTATGGAGGACCGGATCATCCATTAGCTAAGGTACAGTTTAACTGCGGCGATATTGTAACCTCAACAATTAAATGTGAAAACGGGGAAACAGTACTTGTCACTCATAATTGCAATAATCCCAGACCTCATGTTTCAGATTCCCTTGTTCAGGGAACAAAAGGTGTCTGGTATGGCGATTGGAAATCAATTTACATCGAAGGTCTTTCTCCCAAAGTAAGTCAATATGAACCAGAGGATGAATGGGTTAAAAAATATGACCATAAATATTGGAGAGAAGATGCAGAAAAAGCTGCAAGTGCCGGACACGGTGGTATAGATTATTATGTTTTAAGAGATTTCTTTGATTCAGTAAAAAACAAAAAGCATCCTCCGATAGATGTATACGATGCAGCAGCCTGGAGCGCAATATCTGAATTGTCAGAAATGTCGATTGCCCGTGGTGGTATCCCTGTTGATTTTCCTGATTTTACACGTGGTCAGTGGATCAAATTCAGGGAAGATAAGGTTTTTGCTCCTGATGAAAAATTTCCAATGGTACCCGAAAGGTATATAAAGTATTAATATCTTTCTATTTATTGATAATTACTTCAGGGGGTTTGTCTGTGACTCAGAGATTCTTGTAATCTATGAGTATAAACAGATCCCTGATTTAATAATCAGCCGGTTCTGGTACATCTAACGGAAGGTCTGTGAACGCAGATTTATTTTATAAACAAGTGACTTACAATTAATACCCGAAAAATGAAAAAATTACTCTTTCTGGTTGCGTGCTTAATCAGCAGCGCCATGTATGCACAGGATATGAGTTACAGTAAACCAGGTAAAAAATTTTACCAGGAGTTGCCCAATCCTGCAATAACACATGTTGACGAGTGGTCAAAACTCTCCGGTGAGATTAATGTAAGTTTTGCAAGTGACAATGTAAGATATCCCAAAGAAAAGGTGCCTGATGTATCTTCTGCGGATTGGAGCGTTACGGCCTGGAAGGGTGAAAAGGTTCATACACAGATACTTGTCTGGTCAAAAATCAGTATCCCGGCTCTTGGTTTTCAGACAAGTGATCTTGTGAATGAAAAGGGGAACCGCATAAACAGCAGGAATGTAAAAGCAGCATTTGTAAGATATGTCATGACTGATGAATTCGGCAAAGGATGCGGTACCAGGAAAAAAACAGATTATGATTCCTCACTGGTAGAGGACCCCATAGATATCATTGACATTATCCCCGTTCCGCCAAACACAGTTCAGCCGATCTGGGTTAGTGTTCAGGTGCCCGGGGACATACCTGCCGGTGTGTATTCGGGAAAAATTACAGTTAATGCTGCAAAGAAGTACGATTTAAAAATCTCCCTCAATGTGCTGAATCATCTTTTACCTCCGCCGGCTATGTGGAAATTTGATTTTGATCTCTGGCAAAGTCCAAATCCCATTGCAAAGGTTCATGATGTAAAGTTATGGAGCGATGAACATTTTGATTTAATGAGGTCTTATTTTACCATGCTTGCAAAAGCAGGACAGAAAACCATTACGGCCAATATAATTCCCAGGCCCTGGGGCCCGACCCATACTTATTATGAAGACCCGACTTTTATTAAATGGACAAAGAAAAAAGATGGCAGCTGGTCATTTGATTACACAATTTTTGACCGTTATATTTCATTATTGATAAGCTGTGGCATTAATAAACATATCAATTGCTATTCTATGGTAGCATGGAACTTAACTTTTAATTATTATGATGAAGCTGCCGGGCAGGAAGCTTCATTTAAACTTAATCCCGGATCGCCGGAATACACTGAATACTGGACAAGAATGCTGACAGATTTTACGAAACATCTGAAAGATAAGGGTTGGTTTGAAATGACAGCAATAGCCATGGATGAGAGGTCGATGGAGAGCACACGGGCCGTCATTGCATTATTAAAGCAGATTGATCCGGGATGGAAAACTGCATTGGCAGGTGGTTATCATCCTGAGATTGCAAAGGAAATATATGACTACTGCCTGATAATCAACAGAAAATTTGATCCGGAGGTTCTTAAGGAACGTAAGGCCGCAGGTGAACCCAGCACATTTTATACCGCCTGCGGAGAAAGGTATCCTAACGGGTTTACATTTTCACCTCCTGCAGAAAATACATGGATAGGCTGGTATGCAGCTTCCGCAGGATTTACAGGATATTTGCGCTGGGCATATAATGCATTTACTGAAGCCCCGTTATTTGATACGCGTTACCGTACCTGGCCAGCCGGAGATTGTTACCAGATATATCCCGGTCCCAGATCCTCAATCCGGCTTGAAAAATATATTGAAGGCATACAGGACTTCGAAAAGATCAGAATATTAAAAGAAGGATTTATTAAGGAGGGGAAAGAAACAAGTATTAAAGAATTAGATGATATTTTATCAGCATTTCAGGTTGATAAATTAAAAAGTATCCCGGCTGCTGATATGGTAATTAAAGCAAAAGAAAGCTTAAATAAATTTTAGGCTCATTAAGGTTATGAAATCTTATAATTATGAAAGCTAAAACATTATTATTCTGTATCTTATGTTTGTTTTCGTTCTGTTACGTCAGGGCTCAGCCTTTTGCTGCATGGGATAAGCAAACTCTCACACTTGATAATAGTGTGGTAAAAAGGGTGATAAAACTAAGTTCTCCCGGTGGTGGCATCGGTTCGGACAGTTTTAAATTCACGAACAGTCCGGACGAATTTCTCGGTAAGAATTCAGGTGAGTTTTATTTTGAGCTTGATGGTAAATCTC
>CAVZVF010000016.1:0-196207 GCA_963778605.1 uncultured Bacteroidales bacterium | reverse complement strand
TGAATAAAATCTTCAACAGGGTTATAAAAACAACGATTTGAACCGGGGACCAGGTTAATTTTGCATTCCCAGCCAGTAAGAACCTTTTCGCAACCCTCCAGGATTCTTTCAGGATTTGAGTTAATATTTCCCTTGCCTTCTGTTTCATTTAACAAAGTGTTATTGATCACTGTTTGCAAGCTTTCCCCGGTCTGGACATTTGTAAACTGCTCAACATTAAAAACATGGTGAATTTTAATAAATGGAAGCTTTGTTATTTTAGCTTCATTTAATTGGGCTGTTGTCCAGGTGTTGTACGGGCTTTCAGGTAAATTTTTCCTTTGTCCGTTTATCATCTTGAAAAAAGAAAAGCTGTAAAAATATACCGGTAATCCTTCACTTCCTTTGTTGACCAGATAACCAAGGCTTAAGCCCTGTTTAAAAGTCATAAATTGAAGAGTGCTGAAACCTTTAAACATTGAAGCGAAAAGAAGAAAAATAAAATTCCCGTTTTTGTACTGGTGGCCGGTCTTGTAATTAGTTACGGCTGAATTTTTGTTAACAGGAACAAACCAAGGTTTTTCCCAGGATTCATTTAATTTGCGGTTTAACATCTCGTTAAACATCTCCTGAAGTTGTTCTTTTCTCATTTTGTTAGTCAGTTTTTACGGTGTGCCTCACCTTCTTAAGTTAATTTATCATATATGGTTCCACGTGGAACTAAGAACACTGTTTTTCAATCTAATAACATACTTAAAGATACAACCATATATGATATTATCCAAATAATTTAACAACTATTTTCAAACATTTTTCATTTTTAACTGTTCTAATTATGACCTGGAGAATATCGGCAGCTCCCGATATTAATAATGGATGCCGTTAAAATTGGTAGGTACCGATTCCGGATCTGGTGGGGATCGTTCCGGGACCGACTAAAAAATGCCGACATTTTGCCTTTTTCATTTTTGCTAGGGAGCAAAAATGTATAAACAATCATTTCGGAATGGGCTTTTGCGCCGAAATGGTAGTGACTAACACCTTTTTTGTATTTGAAAAAATTCTTAATCAATGTTTTTTCCCTTAAAAACTTCTTTATTTCTTTAAATAACTATTAAAAGGTAAATGCAGACACATAGCATAATCACCAATTGTGGCTGAATTATTTTAAAATCAAAAAATTTATAATTCAGAATTTGCTTGTGAGAAAAAAGCAATAGAAGGCTAGTTCTGAAAAATAAGCTCTTTTGGTATATGATTTAAACTTAAAACATTCCAATTATTGTCCGTGATCTGGCTTTTGAATGCATCAGTAATCTTCAGGTATTTTTTCAAATCTTTCTCTTTTTTAGGTGCCCCCATATCCTGTAACGCTTTTATGTTTACCTCAAGCATTATGCTATTGATTTCCACAAGGATGAACAACCCAGAAGCTAATTCTGATCCCAGTTCTTACTCTTATATGGTCCCCTTTTGTCAGCCTTAACTTTCTTATGTATATTTGAACATAGATTACTAAAATGCTTTGATAAGTGAAATAATATCAAATTAGTACATATTATGGTTTCAAATGAACTAAAAGATTCCAAAAGAAATTATATTAAGAAATTCAATTCAATTATTGAGAACAATATTATTATACCCGGCAATCTTACCAACCAACATTTAGTACTTGAATTCATTACTTCAATTCAAAGGTTGGTTTACAAATTCAATCATAAAGAAATAATTATTGATTGTTACAATGTAAAACATGTAAGTCCGATCCCAACAGTACCTATAGTAGGGATAATCAATTATTTTAAGGAGATAGAAGGTGTTCAATTTAAGTTTAAGAATCTTAATAGTTATCTCAGGCACTCAAATTTCAACAGCCCCAAACAGGTGTCTGATGCAAGTATTGGTCGTTTAACAAATACTCTTGATAAAATTTGGACATTCTCTAATTCTGATGAGATTAACCAGTTAGTGACATCTTTTACCTCTTCCTTAAGAAGAACCATTGTCTGTAAAGAGGGGGTTATTAACGGTGTTATTTGGGCCACTAACGAGGTAATGGATAACGTAATTCAACACTCTGGTATGGGTAAGGGTTTTGTCTTAGCCCAACTTAATAAGAAAAGTAATCGTTTAAACGTTTGTATATATGATTATGGCTATGGTATCTACAAAACACTTTTAAAATCAACTTTCAAGCCTAAATCAGCCGTAGATGCTATTGCTCTATGTATAAAGGAAGGTGTTACAAGAGATAAAAAGATTGGACAAGGTAATGGACTTTGGGGGCTTTATAATATCACTTCCCAAAATGAAGGCAATCTATCTATCATATCGGCAAAGGGGGCTGTATTCTTTTCAAAGCATGGGGAAATTGTCAAAACAAGTAATGAAATTGTTATTTTGAATAGGATCAACCAATCCACAACCATTTCCTTTAGCTTAAACCTGGACAAAGAAATTTCCTTAAAAGATGCCTTACACGGAAACTATGTAACTGACATGTTCATTGAAAACATGATGGGAGATTCCGGAGATATAATTTATAGAATTGCAGATGTTGGCTCAGGTACGGGAACAAGAGAATCAGGATTACTTATGAAAAATGAACTAATAAATATTTACAATGCTAATAAGTCCAAAATTTTCATTGATTTTGCTGATGTCGGAATAATTTCTTCGTCATTTGCTGATGAATTGATAGGAAAATTAATCGATGAAATTGGGTTTTATCAATTCCAATCCATCTTCCAAATTGTTAATATGAATAAAAGTATTCAGCTCATTTTTGAATCTTCTTTAAAAAAGAGACTTGGGAACATCTAATTATAGGCATAATTAAGAAATAAGTGGTACCTTTATTGTGTAATTAACTAGGAAATATTACATTTGCACCATTAAGATGAATTTCTTTAGTCTTTAAACTAGTTTTTAAAGACGTGACAATAATAAAACGGACTCTTGGATTTACAGGAGTCCTTCTTTTTTATTAGTGCTTGTAACTAAATAATACCCATTTTTGTAATTAAAAAATATTTTTCAATATTTTTCCATCAAAGACGTCTTCATTTCCACAATAAACTACTATCGTGTGAAGTAAAATTCATGGCTTTGACAAAACCTTCACCTCAATTCTTTGTTGCTAACTGATTGAAGAAGGAAAGATAAATTCAAATAAAAAAAGTTTGCTTGTGAGAAAAAAAAGTAGCAGAAGTCTAATTTTGCGAAATAAGCTCTTTTGGTATATGGTTTAAGCTCAAAACATTCCAGGTATTATCCATGACCTGGCTTTTAAATGCATCAGTAATCTTCAGGTATTTTTTTAAATCTTTCTCCTTTTTTGGTGCCCCCATATCCTGTAAAGCCTTTATGTTTACACCAAGCATTATGCTATTGGTAATAAAGGTTTTTCTGGCAGTATGAAAGGTAATAGATTCATGGAGAGGAAGCGATACCTCTGTTGTCTCACTGCCTATAACACTTTTTTTTATCACCAGCCGGTTAAATCCTGTTTTTGGAAGTTGTTTGGAAGCAATAATTCCACAGCCTTCCTTCAAATATTCATTAATATTCTGAATGGACATTTTGGGAAGAGGATTTTCGTCTCCCTCATACTTTCTAAGGATTTTAAGAGCGAAATCATTAAGTGGGAGAGTTTTAACATACCCTGTTTTTACTTGTGTTTTTGTTAAGAGCTTATCGTTTATATGTTCTCGTTTCAGAGAAATTACATCACTATACCGGAGTCCTGTAAATGATGCAAAACAGTACAAATCTTTCACTTTATTTAATCGGTTGCTTTCAAAGTTATAATCCATGAATACCAGAAGTTCATCCATACTCAAGAAAACAACCTCCCTCTCAGGTTCATCAACTTTAAGCTTATCGTAGATCTTACCCTGATAATAGTTACGTTCTTCTGCCCAATGCAGGAATGTTGAAAGTACTCTGGTTATCTTGGCATAGTACCCTAAATCCGGTTTGCCATGTTCTTTAATAGCCTGTTTCATGACCAATAATGAAGCTTCAGCATCAAGAGTATTGGATATTCCCCAGCCCACAATATAGCGGCTGTAAAGATCTATTATGGCCGTTAAATAAAGAAAGCCGTTCTTCATGGGAATATAGGTTATGTCGATGGCCCAAACCTGATTTGAACGTTCTATCTTCATTCCCTTCAACAAGTAAGGGCGAATATATTTTATCAACCCCAATTTGCTCAGGTTCCTTTTGGGATATATCGCCATCATACCCATCAGGCGAAGCAGCCGGCGAACCCGTTTATGATTAACCACCATGCCCAGACTCAACAACAGATCCTGCATGCGTATAACTCCTTCAGTAGGATGTTTCAGATAGTGTTCGTCCATGATTCGCATGATCTCAAGATTTTCCTTTTTCTCGCCCTGGGCATTATAATACAAACCACTTCTGTGAACTGATAAAATATCACATTGCTTTCTGGTGCTAAGAACATGTTCTCTATCAATAAGATCCAGTCGCTCTTTCACAGTCCAATTTTCCTTAGATTTTTTTTTAGAAAATCATTCTCTATTTCCAATTGGCCGATCTTAGCATAGAGCTTATCGATATCAATTTCTTTTTCCGATTCTTTTGATTGCTGCTCGAATACATGTGCGGAGTTCTCTAAAAACTCCTTCTTCCATTTACTAATTATGTTAGGATGAACTTCAAAATGTTTTGATAATTCAGCAAGAGATTGACGCTCTTTGAGAGCTTCAATTGCAACTTTAGCCTTAAAAGCTCCTGTAAATTTTCTTCTCGTTTTTTTCATAATACACTGGTAAATTTAATTGATAATTTTCAACTTAACCAGATATAACAACTTGTTTCTTTTCTGTGAGAAAAGTATACTTCTTAAGTTTATCGATAAACTTAACATCAATATTCTCCCAGGTTAAAGTATACTTTGTAGATTCCTGAAAACGAGTCATATAGTTTTTAACAGTGGTATATCCCTTTATGGTGCGCTCAGCTTTATCTGGTTTGTTAGATTCAATAAAATCGCTGAAAACTTCCATAACCGAAGTTGATTTAAGCACGGTGGACACTTCAGGAATATTAAGAAGATTTGTCAACTCAAATTCCGAAGGTTTCCTTCTTTCCTTTGTGACCTTATTAAATAATAATTTAGCCTGGGATTCAACCTCATCTATGAAAGAGTTCATTTTTGAGTTCTCATCATAGTCTTTTTCTGAAAGAGAAGTAAGTCTTAACCTCTGGCTTCTTTTATTCCAATCACGAATTCGCACTTTCCCCAACTTCATTCTATAGGCCTTATATTCGCTAGTGATTTGAGCCAGGATAGAAACCTTTCCTTGTTTATCAAGCTTTTCTGATTTAAGATAAAATACGATATGTGCCATAATTGAGTGTTTTATACCTCTTTAAGTAAATAAAATGTAGGTGCTAATTAGGTGCTAATAATTACTCAAATGTAATAAAATGAAGTCTAATAAACAAATCATATTTACTTAACATACTGTATATCTGATATTATAATATAATGAAGTCAAATGCAATAAAATAGATTCAAGTCCCGCTCCGGGTACCACTTAAACACCAATCTCTCTGAATATCAATACATTCAGAGGGTTTGATTTTTATAGGAGAAGAATCAGGGGTAGAGTGTCAGGTTTTAAACCATGTGCTAACTTTTATGGATGCATCATAGTTTTTATAATAATGAATCAGATAAAGAGCTTATATGTACAGATTTGTATTCCTTAAGGAATGATTAATGGATATTCTTTTTTAATTATTGATTTTATCAAATCTTCGATTGTTTTATTGGTAATGTCATAAACAGGGTTCAAAAGGTCAAAATCTTTGCCCTTTTTATAATTACTGCCGTTTGACAAGAAACCAAGTGCATCCCTGGTTTTTAAAGTGTGATTTGAATATGTGGCCGCTCCTTCAACAATTGTCTTTAATGAAAGACCTTCCTTTAGCAGAGAATAAATATCGTAGTAATCTCTAAAGTTACTCCTGCGTAAAACTAATTCAACCTTCATCGATCCCAGGGAATCAAGATCCGCTGCTTTTATATTATTCAGTATAGGGACAAGGGCCTTTACAGGACTAAGGTTTGCTTGTTTTGTAAGGAATGATATTTTAACATTATTTACAACAAAATTTACCTGGTCAAAGCCAAGAATATCCAATTTGTCAATTTTACCGACTGTTTCAAGTTCCTTTTTTATTAGTGGCCAGTCAACAGTCGGTTTATCCTTTTTAAGATTTGTTGACCATTTGCAAAAGTCAAGATCCTCGCTTAGACGTTTACCTATTTGTAATGAAATGGCTGTACCTCCAATAAGGGTATAATCTTTTATGCAGTTCAACAAAGAAACAGCTTCAAATATCTTTTCTGTATTTTTTGTTAATCCTTTCATACAATAGACTTTATGTGCTTATTCTTATAAATACGAATGTACCTGTCTGGATGTTTGATATCAAATAAAAGAAAAGCATAGAGTCTGTTTAAATTATGATAAAGGGGTTCACGTGGCAAAACGACTTCCTGCCATACTTTTTTAATTTCCTTTTTAGGGAAAATTAAAAAAAGGGACTGGACATCTTCAATATCGAGGTGTAATAAAACCTTTTCAATAAGCACATCATCAGGTATTATTTTGATACTGGATTTATCATAAGACCAAAAAGCGTTTTCTTCAATAAGCTTTTGTTCTAAACCTTTACGTAATTGATCGTTTTCCACTGTAATTTGTATTTATTATATCTTCCTTTTTGAAAAACCATTAACCTTTACACCTTCATTCCTAAGGTATTGATAAATTGTTGATCTGCTTATATTTAAATTATTCTCAATAAAGTTAATTGTATTTTTTTGATTATAAAGCGCAACAACTGCAGAAGCTTTCTTTTTGTTGTAAGATCCTGCCGGTCTTCCTCCATTTATACCTCTTGCCCTGGCTGCCTCAATTCCTTTTATTGTTCTTTCCCGTAATACATTTACCTCCATTGCTTTCAGGATGGCAATAATTTGAAAGATAGCCTCTCCCATCGGGCTCGACGTGTCAAAAATTCTCTCAGATAAACTTTTAAATGTTATGCCCTTTTCTTTAAAGTCATTTAAAAGGATTATCAGCTCTCTGGTGGTTCTCCCCAGACGGTCCACGCTAAAAACAATTAAAGTGTCTTCTGGTCTTATTTGTTCAAGGAGTTTTAAAAGTTCCGGACGGGATGGAGATCTACCGGAGGCATTCTCCTGAAAGATCCTATCACAACCGGCTTTTTTAAGAGCATCGGCCTGTAAATTTAAATTTTGTTCCTTTGGGGAAACCCTTGCGTAACCAAAAATCATGATAGTTCTAATATATGTACCAGCAAATATAAAAAGAACTTTGATTAATAAAAAGCGATTAATCGAACTTTTTATGGTTGAAAAAGAAACTATTAAATAGGTTGCTTATCAACTATTTTATTCTAATTGAGTCAAATGCAATAACATAGATTGAAGTCCACTCCGGGTACAATTAAAATGTCAACTATTTGATTATCAATAGTTGACTTTTGTTATTGTAGCGTTTCGCACCACATTTGCACCACTTGTACAAAAAAAGCCCCGGCAATTTCTTATAATTTCCAGGGATGGTGCTCGTTGCAAAAATCCGGCCTGATGATTGCCAAAATATCTTTGAACTCTTAAATTAATAGATTTATGCTGGTTAGTTCTACTTTGACAAATCAGAAATACCTGCAATAAATCGACCTGCTTTACACTTTTCCCAAAAGGTTGCAGGTTGATTATTCTTCTTTCTCCCTTTAGGGTTAGGGGTTAAAAAGCAGAAAAATCAGATTTGGATGAATCTGTCAAAGTAGAATTAATGAGGCTAAAGAGTCAGAATGGTATAAATATTTATTGCAAAAATGAACTTTCAATAACAATTTGTTGTTTACCAGATTATTTAAGAAGTAATCATATTCATTTCGGAAGATCCTGCTTTACAAACGGGAACACCTGTTTTTCTTTTACGTAGGATATATTTTTAGATAAATTTAATTCAATAACTCAAGTTTTCAAACTAATGGCAACTTTTAATCTTAAAATTAACGGAAAACAACAGCAGGTTGATGTCGATCCTTCTACTCCAATGTTATGGGTACTCAGGGATCATTTAAAACTTGTAGGAACTAAATACGGTTGCGGTATTGCCCAGTGCGGTGCCTGCACAATACACCTGGGAGATATAGCGGTTCGTTCATGCCTCCTGAATGTCTCTGCAGTAGGCAGTCAGACTATTACTACGATTGAAGGTCTGTCGGAAAATGGTGATCATCCTGTTCAAAAAGCATGGTTGGAACATGATGTACCACAATGCGGATATTGCCAGGCAGGACAAATTATGAGTGCAGCTGCACTTCTGAAAGCAACGCCAAATCCCAGTGATGAAGAAATTGAGAATGCGATGAGTGGAAATATTTGCCGGTGCGCTACCTATACCCGCATAAAAAAAGCTATAAAAACTGCGGCAAGTTCCTGATAATTACAGTTTATAATTTGTAATATTTAAACGAAATAACATGGCATATGTAAAAACAACAATTGGCAGACGCTCTTTTATTAAGAGTTCTCTATTGGCCGGTGGAGGAATGTTGCTAGGATTTAACTGGATGGCTGCATGTACTTCTAACTCCCGGAAAGTATTGAAGATGTCTGAGGAGTGGTTTAGAATAAATGCTTTTCTGAAATTAGGTGTAAATGGTGTGGCAACTATAATGTCGCCTAACCCTGAAATCGGTCAGAATGTAAAAACATCCATGCCTATGATAGTAGCCGAAGAGCTGGATATTGACTGGGACAATGTTATTGTGGAACAAGCCCGACTCAATACTGACCTATTCACCAGGCAGATAGCCGGAGGCAGCCAATCCATCAGACAAGGTTGGAATGGTCTGCGTTTAGCCGGTGCAACAGCACGCAGGATGTTGATGGAAGCAGCGGCACAGGCATGGAATGTACCGGTTGATGAGATCTCAACAGATAAAGGTTTTTTGTATCATAAAAGTAGTAATAAGAAAGCTGGTTATGGAGAAATGGCCTCTGCAGCTGCGATAATTAAGGTCCCTGAAACTGTTCAGCTGAAAGAGGTGAAGGATTTTAAAATAATCGGCACATCAAGGAAAAATGTTGACGGACCGAATATCGTTAAAGGTGTACCTTTATTCGGAATTGATTATAGCAAGGAGGGTATGTTCATAGCTATGATAACCCACCCACCGGCTTTTGGTCTGAAGCTGAAATCAGTTGATGACAGTTCAGCCAGAAGCATGCCGGGGATAAAAGATATTTTCACAATCAACACTTATTTGGATGATTATCAAAAGGGATCATTTGATACAAGTGCTTTCAATGAGTTAGTTGTTGTGGTTGGGGATTCGACATGGGAAGTAATGAACGCCAAAGACGCATTGAAAATAGAATGGGAACCTATTACAGGTTCTGAAAAAATACCTTCAAGACTTGAGAATACAGGCGACTATAACGCATTAATGAAGGAGATGGGTTCTAAACCCGGAAATGTTCGTCGTAAAGACGGGAATCCTGAAGCCGCTTTTCAAAAAGCTTCCAAAGTTATTGAACGTACATATACTGCTCCATTCCTGGCACACAATACCATGGAACCAATGAACTTTTTTGCCAATGTCACGGAAGATAAGGCAGAATTAGCAGGACCTGTTCAGACTCCGGAATTCATGGAAAAAAGTGTAGCAGCCCGCCTTGGAATGCCTCTTGAGAAAATTGACATTGAGATGACCCGTATGGGTGGTGGTTTCGGAAGGCGTCTTTATGGTCACTTCCTGGTAGAAGCTGCTGTTATTTCACAAAGGATCAAAGCACCTGTCAAGCTTATTTACAAACGTGAAGACGATATGACATTTGGCAGCTATCGCCCTGCCTACCATGTTTATTACCGTGCAGGTCTGGATGCTGATAATAAGCTTATTGCATTTCATGTAAGAGCAGGAGGAATGTCAGGAAGCTCTTTATCTGCAAACCGTTTCCCTGCCGGTGCGGTTGATAATTATCTGGCGGAGGAATGGTCTATTAATACCAATATAACCACAGGGGCATTCAGGGCCCCCGGGTCAAATTTTATGGCATCTGCAGAACAATCGTTCCTTGACGAAGTTGCAGAAGCTGCCGGTAAGGACCCAATAGAATTCAGGCTTGAACTTTTTAACCGGACCAAAACAAATCCGGTTGGAACCCGCAATGATTATGATGCATCACGTTATGCAGGGGTACTGGAACTTGTGAGGGAGAAATCTGGTTGGGGCACGCAACACACTGATATGCATAGAGGAGTAGCAGCCTACTTCTGCCATAACTCCTATGTTGCCAACGTACTTGACGTGACCCTGGAAAATGGCAAGCCTGTAATACAAAAAGTCTATGCAGCAATCGATTGTGGTATTGTCATCAATCCTGATTCTGCAACTAACTTAGCTGAGGGAGGTATTGTTGACGGTATTGGACATTCAATGTACAGTGAGCTTACATTCAATAATGGGAAACCTGAACAAAAAAATTTCGACGAGTATAGACTTATCCGGCACAGAGAAGCACCTAAATCAATAGAAATTCATTTTGTTAAAAATGAAATAGATCCGACAGGTCTTGGAGAACCACCATTTCCCCCTGTTATTGGAGCTCTGGCAAATGCACTTTACAAAGCGACAGGAAAGCGCCACTATCATCAGCCATTTATTCAAAGCCTGTAAATACACTTGTGCAAAAAATGCATCATAATCAAAAGAATAATTTTTGATTTTAACAAATTGAATCATGACAAATGAATTAAAGCAACTATTTCATATAGCTGCAACATGGCAGCTCTCAGGGAAAAAAATTGTTCTGGCAACAGTTGTCGACCTGGAAGGATCTTCCTACAGGCGACCGGGAGTTCGAATGATAGTAAGTGACAATGGAGATTCGTTTGGAGCTGTCAGTGGAGGATGTATAGAAAAAGAAATACGTTACCAGGCGCAAAGCATTTTTAAAACAGGCAAAGCAAAAATAATGAATTATGATGGTCGCCTCCGGTTAGGCTGCGAAGGCATAATTTATTTGTTACTGGAACCATTTATTGTTTCTGCTGAAATTCTGGAGGCTTTTAATTCTGTTTTAGAAAAACGGCAGTCCTTCAAAGCAGAAGCCTATTATTATCGTTCTGTCGGAGAATTTAAGGGAATAGGTACGTTACTTATAATGAATACCAAAATATTTTCGCCTAATCCTTCCTTTCATCCTGAGCAAATTAAAGATCAGAAAAGCTTTTCACAAATATTTCCCCCCATTTTTCAATTATATATTTTTGGGGCAGAACACGATGCCGTCCAACTTTGCAAGACAGCCCATCTCTTAGGCTGGGAAATTACAATTGTTGCCTCTCCGGAGGAAGCCAAGTCAATTGATTTTTTCCCGGGAGCTGACCGCTTAATTACGCCACTTTTTAGTGATCTGGATACATCCGTATTTGATAAACAATCAGCTATTGTCTTAATGTCGCACAGTTTTAATAAAGATGTACAATACATGATAGCTCTCAGGAATGTCAAACCTGCCTACTTTGGTTTGTTGGGCCCCAGGCAAAGAAGGGAGCGTGTAATATCAGCGTTTTTAGATTTTTGCCCGGATACATTTCCTGAATTTCTGGACCAGTTGTATGGTCCTGCCGGGATAAATATAGGTGCAGAAAACGCTACAGAAATAGCGATATCAGTTTTAGCTGAGATTCTAAGCACAATCAGAGATCAAAAACCAATGGCCTTGAAGGATAAGGCAGGAAGTATTCATGGCTAAGATACCCCATCTTCTGTTATCGGCCGGGGAATCAAGCAGAATGGGACAACCCAAACAATTGTTACCCTGGGGAAATAAAACACTAATTGAGCATCAAATTCTAATTCGTTTACAAACAGGACAGGATGTTATAGTAGTTTTAGGTGGCCATGCTGATAAAGTTCTGCCAGTCGTCGAAAAACTTCCTGTAACAGTTCTACTGAATAATGCATGGGAGGAGGGCATGGGAAGTTCGATAGCATATGGTGTAAAAATGTTGAATAAAATATTTAAAACAGCAGATGGAGTATTAATTTCCCTCCTTGATCAACCTTTGGTTACCATATCTCACTTTGAAAAAATGCTCAGTTCATTTCAATCCGGATACCAACAAATTATCGTTTCACAATCTGTTTCCGGATGGAGTGGAGTGCCTGCTATTTTCGATAAATTTTATTTTGAAGAACTTAAGAAACTCAAAGGTAAGGAAGGAGCCAGAAAAATAATACATAAAAATCTTAGTGTTGTGAAAAATATAGAATGCGGTAAACTTCTTGAAGACATCGATACCCCGATTGCGTATCAGCAATTGTTGAATAAATTAAAGCCCTGATATACATTTGAAATTCAGGCGGTCATTAAATGAAAGCATAAATATTCAGGGAAAGTTGCACTTATATGATCCTCTTTTCTTTTAGATACGTATACACCTCGTCATAAACCGGGAGAATCCGCTTGACATTACTATAAGCTTTTATAATAAAGGAAGTTTATTAGCTTTAGAGCATATAAAAACTCCATAACTATGAAATCAAAATTCAAAATTATTTTTTTAAAAGTTTTATTTTTTGCTTTTGCTTTTAATATGAGTTGTTTGTCTAATGCTCAAAAAAATGCGATAATAGCTCCTTCACCTCCAATGGGATGGAATAGCTGGAATTGTTTCAGAACTAATATTGATGAAGCGAAGATCAAATCCATTGCTGATGCAATGGTTAGCACGGGCATGAAAGATGCAGGGTTTCAATATATTGTTATCGACGATGGATGGATGACGACAGAGCGCGACAATAATGGGCATATAATTGTTGATGCCACAAAATTTCCAAACGGGATAAAGCCTGTCGCGGATTATATTCACAACCTGGGTCTTAAATTCGGATTATATTCTGCCCCCGGTTGCTTCACATGCCAGAAACTTATGGGAAGCTTTGGCCATGAGCAAATGGATGCTGATGATTATGTAGCCTGGGGAGTTGATTATCTGAAGTACGACCATTGTAATTATCCGAAAACGAGAGAAGAAATGGAGAATACATCAGAGGAGGATTGCAGGGGGGCTTTTGAGTTAATGCGTGATTGTCTTAGAAAAACCGGACGCCCTATTGTTTATAGTGTACATGATGTTTGCACCAGGATTAATAATGAAAATACCAGGGAAAATGCATTGCCATGGGTGAAAACAGTAGCTAACATGCATCGTGTTAGTGATGATATAAAAGACAACTGGGACAGAATGCTCTTCTGCCTGGAAGGTACTGTAGATTTGTGGGAATATGCCGGACCAGGATACTGGAACGATCCGGATATGTTGGAAGTGGGAAATACAACCAGGGAAAGACTCTGGGGAGGGATATCCCCTGTAAAAATGGTACTCCATGAGTATCAGACACATTTCAGCATGTGGTGTATGGTTGCAGCACCACTGATCTCGGGTAATGATATACGAAACATGACACCTGAGATCACGAAAATATTAACAAATAAAGAAATTATTGCAATTGACCAGGATCCTTTGGGAAAGCAGGGACGACGGATAAGGGATGATGGGGACCTGGAAGTGTGGAGTAAAGAGTTGTCCGGAGGGAAACGGGCTGTTGCTCTTTTGAACCGTAGCAGTTACCCGGCTGATATTACTGTTAGTTGGAAAGAAATTGGAATGAAAGGAAACCTAAAGGTAAGGGACCTATGGTTACATAAAGATCTTGGAAAACTTAAGGGTTCTTTTACCGGTAAAAGTATTCCAGGTCATGTTGCCATGGTAATCCTGATAAATTAATCTAATTCTACCTCGACAGTTTAGCGTATTCCTTGAATACGTTTGGTTAATATTCGATTGTCGTCGGTAATGACAAGTAAGAATCGTGTCAGGCATTGCCCTATGCTGGAAAAACGTTTTTTAAACTACTCTATCTTTGTATGGTTTTATAACTGGCTTGGGATTTTCTTGAGAAATACTAACCTTTTTGGAGAGGGCTGTATTCAGTATAAAATTTGGAAATGGGCCTTCAAGAAGTTGGTAATATGTTTTCTATTACACCGTATGGCAATTATTCCAATAACTGAGGATGGGTAGGCAAGCCCATTGCTGGCTGCGCATCTCCTGAAGCACCAAGTTTAAAGATCATGAACTGCTGATTTTCTTCAGTGTAAGGTCTCCAAATTTCTTTGCCCTTTCCATTAGGATCGCCGTACTTCACAAAATTCGTCCATGCATCGACCATATAATCCGATAATGCAAAATCCCCTTCCGTAAATGGCCGCCAACAGTTACCCAGTGTATGAAATACATACCACAACTCTGCAGAGTGAAAGGCCCCTGCAGTATCTCCAGGCAGGGCACGAGCAAACTCATATGCATAAGCTTTTCCGGCACTTTCCTCGCGAAGCTTGCAAAATTGTCCTAACCCGTTTGTCATAGCCCCCATATCATTCGTATTATAACCAATTATATACGGGATATCAGCTATCTTATTTTCACGTGCAGCTTCACTGAAATTGCTTGATAAAACATACCCGTCTATCACTGGTCCCATCATTCCTCCTCTTCTCTCCTTCCTGGCACGGATCATTAGAACCAAAAGAGAATCTGCTGAAGCAGCTCGCATAGCCTCCAGATTATTATAACCGCCAAATTCCATAATATCTTTGCCTGCTTTTTCTGCATCCTTCAATTGGGCTCCGCCCAGCATAGATCTATCTGAAACGCCACCCCCGCTTTGCATAATCGCCTTTTGCATCAAGTCTTTTGATAAAGACGAAGTGACAAGCGATTGTACGCTCATGGCACCAGCACTCTGACCAAAAATGGTAATGTTCTTCGGATCGCCTCCGAATTGTTGTATATTGTTCTTAATCCATTTTAAGGCGGAAATCTGGTCTAAAATGCCGTAATTTCCTGAAACTCCTTTAGAACTCTCAGAAGAAAGGTCAGGATGTGCAAGGAAGCCAAAAATATTAAGCCTATAGTTTATTGTAACAAGAATTACTCCACGTTTTGCCCACTCTTCACCTCCCAAAAACTGCTTTTCATAACTGTAACCGGAGGCAAAAGCGCCGCCATAAATATACATCGCCACAGGCAATCCAGCTTCCGGTTTTCCGGGCGACGTAGTATAAATATTCAGATAAAGGCAGTCTTCACTGTTTTTATGTCCGTCATCAGTGAAAAATTCCTTGTAATAGAAACTTCCAGGCTGACGTGGAGGTTGCATAGCTGCAGGCCCATAAGTATCGGCGACTTTAACACCCTCCCAGGGAATTACCGGCTGTGGTGATTTCCAGCGCAAGTCTCCAACCGGAGGTGCTGCATACGGAATACCTTTATAAATATATATACCAGGAGTCTCTGAAGGAATACCTTGTATCTGCCCGCCTTCAATTTTTAATACAGGATTTTCAACACCATTACATGATGTCATTATAATCAAAATAATACTAATAATTAAATATAGATTTTTCATTTTTGTTGCATAATAGTTTAAAAAATACTGACACATTTATAGTCTGAATAAGTTTAGGCTTAATTACTGTAACAAATAACCTCAAAGATACATACTGGAATGAAATTAACATCATTGCGTTTCAGGTATCGTTCAGTATTATGTTGAATACAGATGAAGGGACCTCAATGTTCAGCAACAAGGACAGAAAAAACTTTTTTGTGGTAGCCAGAGGGAGCGCTTTTAAATGTGAAGCAATAATGGAATATCTTTTCGAAACAAAAAAAACAGATCAGAATATTTTTGAAGATTATGATGAAAAGCTTAATTTTTAATATATTACAATCAGAAAAGAAATATATCAATATGAGATTTTGTCAATTAATAAAACCTATCCTGATCATGAAAAAAATCTATTCTATTTTTGCTCTCTGCCTCCTATTGGCAGTGCTGGTCTCATGCACCAGGCCAGAAAAGAAACCTCAACCTGTACTTGGAACAAGGTCGGTTGCAATCATTGAAAAAAATGGACTTAAATTCAAAGACCTCAATAAAAACGGGAAACTGGACAAATATGAAGACTGGCGATTAACTGCGGATGAAAGAAGTAAGGACCTTCTTTCAAAAATGTCTGTTGAAGAAAAGGCTGGCTTTATGCTTATTAACTCCTTAAATATGGTTGGTACACGGGGCAGCTGAAGCATCAGGAAGGTAAACTTACAGCAAGTGATCTTTCCGAAGGTGGAAGGGGTCAGTTCACAGGGTGGAGGTGAAGGGGATTCGGACAAAACAGGCCACAACAGAGATCGGCAGACAGCCTGCAGGAGGTAATCCGGCAGGTACTCAGTCAGGGAAGCCCGTGAAGAGGACGAGGCGCTGCTCAGGAGTAAACGGTGACGTTTGCTGCCAATATGAATAACTCGAGGCGGAACAAAAAAGGTTGTCAAAGAATTTCATAACCGCCATTTTATTCTCAGGTCAAATGAAAGTGTCAGGATAACAGCCGAATGGGCCAACAAACTTCAGGAACTATGTGAGAGCGAACCACTTGGGATTCCAGCAATTATTGCGTCAAATCCCCGTAATAATATTACTACAAATGCATCGCTGGGAACCAGTGTGGGAACAACTGTTTTCACCTCATGGCCGGGGGAACTAGGCTTATCAGCGATGCGCGATCTTTCACTGGTGCATGAATTTGCTGATGATTCACGCCAGGAATGGGCTGCTGTTGGATTGAGAAAAGGTTATATGTATATGGCTGACCTTGCAACAGAACCCCGTTGGTCGAGAGTTAATGGTACATTTGGAGAAAATTCAGAATGGGTTGCCAAAATGATAAGGGAAGTAGTTCTCGGATTTCAGGGAGAAAAGCTTAATCCGACATCAGTTGCACTTACTACAAAACACTTTCCGGGTGGCGGATCAGGTAAAGATGGTCAGGATTCACACTTTGCATGGGGTAAAGCAGAAATATATCCTGGTGGAATGTTCAAGAATAACCTTATCCCCTTCCAGGCAGCCATCGATGCAGGTACATCAGCTGTTATGCCATATTACTCATTGCCTGAAGGCACTGAATATGAAGAAGTTGGATATTCCTTTAATAAAGGTGTTATCAACTGGCCTTCTTCAGAAACCAGATGGGTTTTAAAGGAATCATTAACTCCGATACCGGACCTCTGACTGGTATGCCATGGGGAGTTGAAAATCTAACCAAAAAGGAACGCTATAAAAAAGCGATTGAAGCAGGAGTAAATATATTTTCCGGAGAATCTGACCCTGCTATGTTGATTGAAATTATCGATAGCGGAATGGTAGACATAACTTATATAGACAATTCTGTTCTTCTTCTTTTAAATGAAAAATTTGAACTCGGACTGTTTGAAAATCCTTATGTAGATGTTGAAGCTGCTGAAAAACTTGTTAATAATGACAAGTTCAGAGAAAGGGCTGATTTGGCATTGCGTAAATCTATTGTTTTGCTTAGAAATGAAAATGATGCACTCCCTGTTAAACCTAAAACCAAAATCTATTTCGAATCTCTTCAGAGAAATGCAAGAGGACCTGAATCAGATATACCCAATGTTTTTCTTGAAATGATAATAATTATAATGTTGAATTTGTAAAAACCCCTGCAGAAGCTGACGAACGTTATATCTCTGGCTTCAACCAGCAGGAAATTCTTTGTTCGGCTCTACTGGCGAACCCATTTCTCTTTCATTATCCAAATGCGGAGTCGATGTTCGCCTATGTTAAATAAATTATCTGCTAAAAAACCAGCAGTTCTTGTTGTGAACTATACCAACCCCTGGGTAATAAATGAAATTTATAACGATAAAACGAAGAATGTTGTTGGTGTTCTGGCAACATTCGGAACCACTGCCGATGCTCTTCTTGATGTAATAACAGGTAAATTCAATCCTTCAGGTAAGATGCCATTTTCCACACCGGTCTCTGATGAAGCCGTGATGACTCAAAAGGAAGATGTCCCTGGTTATTTGGAAGGCCCGGAATATGCGCTTTTCAATTATGATGAAGGACTAAATTATAAAAAGAAATAATTTTTAAACCCGGAGGTCATTTACCTGGTTGCAACTTTTGTCCGTTAGGAGTAATGAAAAAGCCTCGATTTATAGGGGTTTTTCGCATTTATCAGGTGCTAATCAGGTATTAATAATTATTTTTGCAGAAACTCAAAATTGACTTATTTTAAATAATGAAAGTCAATACGAGTTAAACGGAATTTAAAGAGCTACTTGAAGAGTATACTTCAGATCTCGAAAAAGGAATAAGGGTCTCCATTTAAGATACTAAAGTGCTTAATAATTCAATTACTTCATTAATAACCTTTAAGGGCACTTTAGCTATAAATTTTACCTCTCTTTTTCTCCAATCAAGGCTTTTAACCTGGTCAGCTAGTATAGCTCCTTGTATTTTCCCTTCTTTGATTTCCACTTCAAATGGATAACCCTTTTCATGGCTTGTTACAGGGCAAAAAATAGCTAATCCAACCTTTTGATTATATGCTTTTGGAGAAAGAGTTAATGCAGGTCTTCTTCCTGCTTGCTCATGCCCGGATTGAGGGTTAAATTGAAGCCAAACGAGATCTCCTCTGTCAGGAATATATGTTACCATATTTCGCCTCCTATATAATCTCCCGTTGATATTTCGGAATGAATGTTTTCATTCGTTACGTTTTTTAAAAGCTCTTTTAATGAATATTCTTTCGGTGAAGGACTAAGAATTATTTTCCCATTTTCTACTATTATGTCAACGTTACTTCCCTCTGATACCCTTGAATCTTTAGTGATATTTTTAGGGATTCTGATTGCAAGGCTATTTCCCCATTTTTGAATTGTTGCTTTCATATTTAAAGTTTATACATTGTAGTATACAAAAGTAAAAATAATTTATTTACATTATCTATAATGTGCAAAGTAATTTTAAAATTATTTAAATAGCTTTGATTTTTTGAAACTATTAACCTTTACACCCTCTTTCCTTAGGTATTGATAAATTGTTGATCTACTCATATTTAAATTATCCTCTATAATGTTAATCGATTCTTTTTGTTTATAAAGCGTAACAACTGCAGATGCTTTCTTCTTATTGTCTGATCCTGCCGGTCAACCTCCTTCTTTCCCTCAAGCCTTGCTGCCTCTAGACCTTTAACTGTACGTTCCCGGAGAACAATTACCTCCAGAGCTTTTAGTATAACAATAATTTGAAAGATGGCCTCATTTATCTGTGAAAATTGCCAGCTTATGATTATCTATATGCGTAAATTTGATATCTGACAAACTGTTCGTATTGAAAAAGCATAAAAGTACATTCATATGAAAAGTATCCTCTTATTTTTCTTCTTGTTTCCCGGTGTGTTAAGTATGGTACAGGGGCAGACCAAAAAACCGGTAGAAAATGTGATGATAACATCCGAAAAGGGTAAAACCCAGGTACGAACAAATGAAAATGGGACATTACTTGTAAATGTATCTCCGAAGGATGTCCTTAAATTTAAAGCCAATGGTTTTGTCCGCTATAGTGACTTCGGTGCCATTGGCGATGGTAAAACCGATGATACAGACCCCATCACTGCAGCCCATGAGTTCGCCAATCAGCATGGCCTCCCTGCCCGGAACCTGTCTTGTCAGCATCACAGATTCCAATGTAAAACGATACATCCGGTTTGGGGCGGATCAAAATAACGGATCATCGCAGACGGATATTTTTATCGCTGATAAAGAAGGCAAGTTGGATATGAACTCTCCTATCATCTGGGATTTCGACCAGATCACTGATATCACAGCCTTTCCCATTGATGAAACGACACTGACCATAACAGGAGGGCGTTTCACTACAATTGCCAACAGAGTATTCTCAGGAACGTGACTATCACCAGCGGTAAGACTTTGAGAATCAGTAATAACCCTGTCATGTTCAAGGATGTGAAGGTAACCTCCGATCTTATTGATCACTAAAAGTCGAAGTTAAGTGCTTGTTGTTAAGCAATGTATGTAAATTGGAATGTAACCTGCGAAATGTGGTCAATAAGCCAGGCCTTTTACAATTAGCAGTGAACAGTTAATTTTACTATTGTCAGGTTAAGTTTTATATTTGCAAATTAAATTAGCTTTTCCAAAGATTTTCCCCGTATTCCCATCCTTTGCGAGCAGGTTCCTTAATATAAACATCTAATTCAGGATGATTAGTAACTTTCATATTTGCAGCATCATACTCGATGCGCGTATTGAATCGTTGAGCTAATACTCCAGTGAGGGACATCTCCACTAATTTTGTAGAATAATCGAAATTCGAACCCGGCAAAGTACTGTTTTTGATGGCTTCAATCCATTCACGCTGAGGATTTTCTTCAAAGACTCTTGGGATTGTTTGTTCCGGCAGATTTTTCTGAAATTCAGTCCATTCTTCGCCAGGCAATAAAATTTTAGGGTTATTTGGACGTCCTCCTGTCATAAGGCAATGCTTATCACCAACCATAATCATACCGCTTCCCGGCAATTGTTCAAGATTCCATTCCGGACGATTATCGGGTTTCAACCCTCCTTCGTACCAATGCATGGTAACAGGAACTTTATTTCCACGTGCTGGAAAATCCCAGCGCAAAATGGCCTGGTCTGAGACAAATCCGGTATCAGGGACGGGTGACTTAAACTCAGCTTCAACAACATCAGGCATACCCAAATCCAATGACCAGAATGGAGCATCGAGTGTGTGGCAACACCAGTCGCCCAATTCGCCATTGCCGAAATCGAACCAGCCACGCCATGTTTTTGGGGCATAAATACTATTGTATGGTCGGTATGCTGCTGGCCCTAACCACACATCCCAGTCGAAATATTCAGGAACAGGCTGCTCTGCCGGAGGAAAACTTTCGGGTTTATCGAAGTACTTTCCTTTACCAAAATCTGGTCCATCAAACCAGGCTATTACTTCGGTAACATTGCCCAATATTCCGGCTTCATACCATTCTTTTACCTGACGAATACCGTTAGTAGCATGTCCCTGGTTAGCCATTTGAGTAACTACTCCATAGTGTTTTGCTGCCTTCTGGAGGGTTCTTAATTGCCAAATATTGTGAGCAAGTGGTTTTTCAACTATTACATGTTTGCCAAGTTCCATTGCGGCCATTGCTGCCGTGAAATGATTATGGTCAGGAGTACAGACCATCACTGCATCAATTTCTTTGTGCATCCGGTCAAACATCGTCCTGAAATCTTTAAAGCGCCTGGCATTTGGCATCGCTTTAAAACCATCGGCCGCCCTGTTGTTATCAACATCACATAATGCGACAATATTTTCGTTCCAGTTCGGATCTTTCTGGTTAATTAGTTTACTCCAGTTAGCTTCACCTTGTCCGCCTACACCTATAACTGCAACATTTAATCTGTTCGATGGGGCACAACTTATCAGGTTCGGAATAAAAAATGCACCTGCCGTTAATGCACCTGCTGATTTAAGAAAATCTCTTCTTGTTGGTTTCATGGTTGTTTTATGGTCTTAATATTTCAATATATAAATATAGAATAAAAATACCTGATTTGAATTAATTGAACCGGAATTATTCCTATGTTTAAATAAACAAGAGCAATTTTATTTCGTTTAAGCCTGTTTAAACAATGGTGATTATTGAAGCTTTTCGATGTAACCCAGGTTTTGAAGCATATTGGCACTTTTATCAATTGATCTGTAATGAATAGATTTGGTTCGTCTGATTTCACGGGGCTGAGCCCAATCCGGTAAAAAATTTTAAGGACTAGATCCTTCGCTACCCTCCCCTTCAAATAAAAATCTACTTAAATATGTCTGTGTATTTGTTAAGATCTTATCTGGTTCCTTTTTTTTTATCTTTTTATTCATATTATTTTAATTTTTTTGCTGAATTCTAGCGAATAATACACATGAAAAAGCTTTTCAGGATTAATTGTTTTTTTGTATGTGCACAAGAAACAAGCCGGAATTCCTTTATGTTTTATTGTCCGTTAGCATTAAACAGATTTTATCCAACTATTTTCGGAATAATTTAAATTTGATAAACATTAAATTAACTAAACTGTTTATTTGTTTTAATGATTGTAAAGAATGACGTTCTACTTATTAAAAAGATTACTTAACTGGAAGTGTGGGGTCAACACTATAATCACCGACAAATCAAAATGAAAAAATTTATAGTAATTTATCACGCACCTGTCAATGCTATTGAACAAACTGCAAATACAACTCCTGAGCAACAGGCAAAAGGGATGGAAGAATGGATGAAATGGGCGGAAAAAAGTGGTGACAAACTTGTTGATCTGGGTTCCCCTCTTATGAATGGACAACAGATTAGCCCCGATGGAAAGAGTAAACCAAGCAGCAAAAATGTTGCAGGCTATTCTATATTACAAGCAGAAAATATCGAAGATGCAATAAAACTGCTTAAAGGACATCCTCATTTAGCATGGAATGCTGAATGTTCCATTGAGGTTCATGAAACAATGCCATTACCAGGAATGTAAAGATGGCATACCTGAAAAATCAGGTATGCCATCTTCTTCGACATGAATTCCAGTGTCCATCAGGTCATAAGCAGGGCTTAATACATAAGCTCCATTTTTCGTTTCAAGGAGATAAAAATTCTTCAGGTGGGCATGATCAAAGACCGGTGTGCCGGCTTCCGGGTCATTTGAATATCGAACTCACATTATCCAGCCTGGCCATATCCTCATCAGAAAGACTGAATGACATGGCTCCGCAATTCTCTTTTACATGGATCTCCTTTGTTGCACCCGGAATGGCCACAACTGCATCACCATTGTATTGAATAAGCCAGTTAAGAGCCACCTGAGAGGGTGTTACATTATACTTGGATGCAAGTTCCTTCAACAAAATTACTATTGGCCGGCTTTTCTCAAGTCCTTCAGGCTTGAATTGTGATCTGTATTTTCTGAATCCGATGTTTTTCAACAGATCAGGATTGTCGTGAAATTTACCAGTAACGAGCCCCTGTGCCAGGGGAGAATATGCAATTATGGTAATGCCCAGCTTTTTTGCAAGATCCAACACCCCGTTTGATTCAATTCTGCGATCAAGAAGACTATACCTTACCTGGTTTGATGCAAGCGGAATACCTGATTCTTGGAGAGTCGTCCAGGAATTTTCCATTTTCTGAGCGGAGAAGTTACTTACTCCAATGGCTTTTATCAGTTTACTGTTATAAAGCTCAGCCATTACTTTCATTTCACTGTTTTCGCCGGAGAAGCTCCACGGTTGATGCACCTGGTAAAGGTCAATCGGATAAGGTTCCAGTAATCTGATGCGCTCGTTTATGGTTTTTTTGATATTAGAAGCGAAACGAAACATTGGCCACCATTTTGTTGCTACAATTACTTCACCTGGCTTTTTACCAGCTGCCTTAAGGGCCTTTGAAAGAGCTTTCTCTGACTCACCTCCTCCATAGACCTCGGCAGTATCAAACCAGTTAATTCCTCCGTCAATGGATAGGGAAACAATCCTTTCGATCAGGTTATCTTCAAGAGTGGGCCAGAATTTTCCGGCCATATTATTTTGTTTGCTGAACTGCCAGCAACCGAGTCCTATGGGAGTTACCATTATATCTGTCCGTCCCAGGGGTCGTAAGTTTTTCATATTTTCCATTCTATCCCTATTTTATGGAACTAAGATAGTCTATTTTAAATTGCCTAATGATCCGGAAAACTCGTACCTTTAATAAAATCCGGTTTCTTTTATCAGGAACCATGCGGTCGGCAAAAACATTTTCACCATCATGATTGTTATTTAATATAATAAAACTACATGAGAATCCTCCTTACAGGGGCAACAGGTTACATTGCACAGAGATTACTACCCATTTTACTAAACAAAGGCCATGAGGTAATTTGTTGTGTCCGCGACAGAGCCAGGTTTAATTCAGACAAGTATCGGTCTTCTTCTTTATCAGTGCTTGAAGTTGATTTTTTAAAACCAGAGACTCTTCAAAGTATTCCTCCTGACATTGATGTGGCTTATTATCTTATTCACTCCATGTCAACGTCAACAGGCGATTTTGAAAAAATGGAAGAGATCTCTGCCGTCAATTTTAAAGATTGCATTCAAAAAACCAAAGTACGGCAGGTGATTTATCTGAGTGGAATAGTCAACGAGGAAGAATTATCAAAGCACCTTACCAGCCGAAAGAATGTGGAAAGAATACTTGGTTCCGGATCTTACACATTGACAACACTCAGGGCCGGGATCATTATTGGTTCCGGAAGTGCCTCATTCGAAATTATCAGAGACATTGTAGAGAAGTTACCACTGATGATTGCTCCCCGATGGTTGAATACCCATTCTCAACCTATCGCTATACGTAATGTTATTGAATTCCTTTCCGGGGTATTACTTAATGAAAAGACATTCAACTATAGTTACGATATCGGCGGACCTGATATCCTGACTTATAAGCAGATGCTGTTGAGTTTTGCAAAGGTTAGGGGACTTAAACGATGGATAGGTATCGTGCCGGTCATGACTCCAAAATTATCTTCATACTGGTTATATTTTATTACATCAACTTCATATTCGCTTGCACAAAACCTTGTTGACAGTATGAAAGTTGAGGTAATTTGCAAAGAAAACAATCTGAAAGAGATGCTGGGAATAGTTCCTCTGACTTATGAGAAAGCTATATTGGAGGCATTCGAAAAAATTGAGCTTAATCAGGTGCAATCAAGCTGGAAGGATGCCTTAACATCCAATACTCTAAATAATGGAATTTCACGTTATGCTGAAGTTCCGGTTAATGGATGTTATTTTGATACCAGGAAACTTCACGTAATTGAAAGTGAAAAGGTGCTTAATAAAATCTGGTCAATAGGAGGCAGTACAGGCTGGTATTACGCCGATTGGCTCTGGGGCATTCGTGGTTTCATTGATAAACTATTTGGTGGTGTTGGGTTAAGAAGGGGCAGGAAAAACCAGGATGAAATCTCACCGGGGGAAGCCCTGGATTTCTGGAGAGTCCTGATAGCTGACAAAACAGAAAAAAGATTGCTTCTTTTTGCTGAAATGAAGCTTCCGGGAGAGGCCTGGCTGGAATTCAGAATTGACCGTCAGAATGTATTGCATCAGACTGCAACTTTCAGACCCCTTGGTCTTTTGGGAAGGTTATACTGGTATAGTGTTCTGCCTTTTCATGGATTTATTTTCAGAGGGATGATAAGGAATATTGCATTTAAATAAACTTCAAATCAAGTAAATATGAAAATGGTAATCATATTTTAGCAGTAAGTATTTTATTAACCTTAATTATTGCGACCTTTTATAATTATGTAAACAAAGAAAACTATGAAGAATAAATTCTTGCTTTCAGTTACATGTTTTATGTTAATACTGTTGTTTAATGTTTTGTCCCTGAATGGACAGGCTTCTTTCGACCTTGAGACGGGTACTGTAGGAACAGGTTACAATAATGTCCGTATTCCGGGAGACCTCGGAACGCACTTTTCATTGAAAGATGATTTAATTTCAAAAACAGAGATTTTTTTTCGGATAAGGCTCAATTACACTATAAAATCCCGTCATACTTTATCATTATTATATGCTCCCCTTGAGACTGTCTCAAATGGGAATGTGCCATATGACATATTTTTCGAAGGAGTAACTTTTAATGCAAATACGGATCTGACAGGCACCTACAAATTTAATTCATACAGGTTAACCTATCGCTACGAAATTTTACTTAAACCAAAGTTTGAATTCGGACTCGGTTTGACTGCAAAAATCAGAGACGCTAAGATATCACTGGCTTCTGCAGGATCAGAAAGTGAAAAGGCAAATGTAGGCTTTGTACCGATTATCAATTTCAGGATGTTATGGAGGCCATATGAAAAATTTGGTATCCTTTTAGAAGGCGATGCCCTTGCCGCCCCACAGGGCAGAGCAGAAGATGTTCTGATTGCAGCAACGTACAGAGTTTCTGACCGTTTTGGATTAAAAGCAGGGTACCGTATACTTGAAGGTGGTGCTGATAATAAAGTGGTTTACAATTTTGCTCTGTTCAATTATGCTGCGGTTGGCCTTTTCATATACCTGTGATTTATTTATTTATAAATATCTGTAAATTAGCAACCTGACTATTATATTAATTACAGCTGATGAATCAGAAACACTCAACTAACTAACTATTATTATGCTGTTACTCAAAAATATCTGGCTTATTTTATTTATTGCATGGGGTTTGCCTCTGACTTTGTATAGAAGCAAATTTCGTAAGATAGTTTACCAGACCGATAAGTGGACCATAAACATCAAACCATTTTTTATGAAAGAACTGAAAGCACTTTTTGGAAACATGTATCCTGATAATAAAAATTATCTGAAATTCAGGAATTTTTATCGTTTTTATCTCATCATTTACCTGCTCATATTTACATCTTATTTAACCTTTAGTCAAAAAAATAATATGAACGAAATCAAAATCGGAAGCAGCATTCCTGAATTTACATTGCCTGATCAAAACGGAAATTTGTTTGACATAAATTCTGTACTTGGTAAAAAGAACCTTGTGATTTATTTTTATCCTAAAGACGATAGCCCCGGATGCACCAAAGAAGCTTGCTCGTTTCGCGATCAGTTTGATGTTTTTAAGGAAGCTGATGCTTTGATTATTGGTATCAGCGGACAATCAGTTGAAAGCCATAAAGAATTTGCCGAAAAACACAGGCTCAGTTTTACACTCCTTAGCGACGAAGGAGATAGAATCAGAAAACTATTTGCGGTGCCCACAAACTTGCTGGGATTATTACCTGGGCGCGTAACATACATTGCAGACAAGACAGGCAAAGTGATCTATATATTCAACTCTCAAACACAAGCTGTAAAGCATATTGATGAAGCATTGAGGATTTTGAAAGAACTTCAATAAAAAATATTGTTTGTAATAAACCCCCATTTGGTTTATTGGGTCGTATTGGCAACACTACGTTAATTTAAAATTTAATGACTATCGGAAATCATACATATAAATTTTTTGATGCTTGAAAATCAATTATTTGCCCCGACCCTAAAGGAAGTAATTGATTTAAGCTGCGCCGGGCCAGCCCTGCGGGACCCGGTTCTTCGCACCCTTTAGGGTAAGGGGCTAACGAAGAACCGGAGCGAAGCGGAGCTCGACGAAGTCAAAATCAAAGAGGTATTATGCATGATTACCGGATAAAGGCACTTGCAAATATATTTCCATTATGAGGATCTGGTCAATACATCCTAAATATCTTGATTATAAAGGTCTGGTTGCTCTTTGGAGGGAAACCCTTCTTGCGAAAAATGTATTGGAGGAAAAAACCAAAGGGTATAAAAACCATCCGCAATTAACGCGTTTTAAAAACTCCAACAATCCGACCCAGGGTATTAATCAATATCTGGCAGCAGTATACCAGGAATCGTTAACTCGCGGATATCATTTTAATAAAGCTAAATACAATGTTTTTCACGAACCGGTAAATTTAACTGTTACCCGGAGACAAATAGAATATGAGACGCAGCATCTGTTAAAGAAATTGAAAACCCGCGATATAGAGAGATATCTTAGATTATTAAAAGAAACTAATATTGAGCCCCATCCTCTTTTTAAAATAATTGAAGGGGAAATAGAAGAATGGGAAATAGTTTAAGGAAAGCAAAAAAATTGGGTTATGGCGGGGATGCAATAAATATGATTTAATTTGAAAAGAGGTAATCACAGATTTTCAGTTTCAAAAATTTCATTTTGAAGTCTTCATGATGTAATTGGTTTACTGATATCTTAATCCGATTGTTATAGATTTAATTCAAGGTTATAAAATTTAAAGATCACTTAACCGGTTGCAACTTTTATCAGTTCCGGGTACCGGGAAGTTTTAAAGGAATATGAGGTTATTATTTTTTCAGAACATTAAAAATATATTGGAAAAGGGACGGTTCAAGCTGAGCGGCCGGGTACCCAGACTGAGCTGATTTTCCACCTTCCTCCACGGAAATATTTATCGCTGACTATTTCTGATTGAAATGAAAAAGCCCTAAAGCTTTTGGTATATGAAAATCAGGATTATGAGATCCGGGATCGATCCAACTTATCCAACTCTCTTTTAAACCCGAAATTGAATTTTCCAAATCAGCCCTAAACAATCCAACATAGAAATCTTTTGAAATGTTAATTCCCATTTTTTCAAGACTATTTAACGGGATTGCGACTTCTACCTGATAACTTCCTGAAGAAATCTTGCTGCCAGTTAAAATCCCATCAACATTCCATATGTCATCAAATTTTCTATAATATGAAGCCCGATAATCAAGTACACGACCTAAAGGATCAATTTCAATACAAAAATAATCTTCCATCGTATTATTCTTCGAGAGAAATAATTCGACCCTGTCTTCTGATGCAATATCGATTTCATTACTAATTGAATCGATATATATCAGGTTTTGATCCTTAGCCTGAAAATTCATGTACAAAGTACAGGTATCATATAATGCCTGAAACATAGTACCCGGAGTTGTATTTCTTTCCCAGGGTAATCTAAAATCCCATAATTTAACAGCCTTCCTCCATATATCTTCATCTGATATTCCATCCACATTAATATAAGCATGATCAACATAATTTACTTTGTAAACAGAAGCTTTATTTTTCTCCGTACAGGAAGAAAATAGGAGAAAAGAGAATGCAATTGCAAATATGAGAGATTTCATGCAGATCTAGTGTGATCTATTAATTAATCGCCCTGCTCTCGCTGCCACCAATTGGCATGGCAAACAATAATCAGCTTTTTTACTTCCCTTTGGATCACCAGGAAACCTCATTTGTTCATAAGCTGTCAGATGACCTTCACATTGATGATAAGCTATATGCCCATACAAACTTAACAGGAAATCATCTTTTCTATCCAACGACCACAAGGCGTAAAGATAATCAGCCAATGGCCAGTCATCAAACCAATCCAGAAAACGTGTTACACCACAAAACTGACCTCCTCCCTTTAACCTTGCATTGACTAACCGGGTTGCCATATCTTTATGTAAAATACCACTGGATAAGAGCTCAGGCCAATAACGGTAATTCGTATAACTGGCTTCGCTTCCCTCTGTCAAATATCGTGGACGTGCAATATCTCCTAATCTTGCAGGAAGCCACCAGTCACAAGGGTCAGCAGGCCAGGTTTTCTGAATAGCTGAAAGAGTATTTTCTTTTAGTTTTTTAGCAACTTTTCGGATCACTCCGATAGATGTAGACGGATTCAATCTTGTCCTGTCACACAAATTTGCCCATTCCTCAAAGCCTTTTACAACCCAGGCGTTGTTATGAAAATACTTCTCTATTTGGTCCCGGGTATCTGCCTCAGGAACACCTGATATCAGACCGTCTTCTTTGGATACTGAAGAATGTAATTGCAACAGGTATTCGGCAATAAGGTTGAGTTTAGGAAATCCTTCATTCCACCACATTGATGTTCCGGCCCGTTTTTCTAATTTTGCAGCAGTGTTAAGCAATTGGCCGTATTCCGTTATAGAAGTACCGTAATAATCAATAGTACCATCTTCTTTTACAAAATTAATTAACCAATAGTGGAAAAGTTCAGAAGCACGGGTATTTACTCCCCATGCAGAAAGAGCATCAACTGCAGCAATAATGGTAGGCGGGAAGCCATCATGCTCAACCTGGCCATATGTCCCTACTCCATATTTAGGATGGTTACCCTGAAATGTAGCATCGATATGAGCTAATCCGGTTTTGATTGATAAGTCAAGGAACTGATGTCCGGTATTTATTTCAGGAGTTGTTTTTAGTTTTTTCAGATTCTCCTGAATAACCCTCGGATCAAAGGCAGCTTTTCCCTCAGGTCGAGGGAACAATCCTAAAATTATATCCAGATCAGGTTTTTCCTTAATCATATCATAAACCGGATCTTTCATCATTGTCTGCCATTTCTCCACCTGGTTTCTGTCATCCTTGCCCGAAAAAACTAATGAAGGAGATAGAAATGATATGGTTGAAAAGGTTCCTGTTATTTTAATAAAATCTCTTCTGTCAATATTGCTCATTTGATACATTATTAATGAATTAATGCGAATCAAGAGTTAAAATACAAAAAGTAATTAACATATAACATAAGGATTGTCAATAAAAAATGTGCATTTAAACTGGTTATAACATTTATTATCTGTACCTAAAGATATAATATGGGAGCTAACTTCAATAAAAATGAATCTCCAGGCAAAAGAACATAAGTTAATTTCTATCCGCAGGTATATAAGTGACATATATTATTCTATTTTGAGAAACGCCTGTAATTACTTTAGTAATATCAGTCTTCCTTTTTGTTCATCATACTATCCCTCAGCGATTTAAAGGGAAACGTGGGATTCCAGCCGGGAAATTCTTTTGAAATGCTGAGATCGTAACCGACTTCAAAATAGATTTTGATATCATCTATCATACCATCAAAATTCCATATGTCAGGTTCATAATTATCGGAGGGTTTATGGTAGTTTTCCATTATCCATTTCTCTTCCTGTGCCAGTCCCCATTCTTTACCATGTTCAATATTATCGATCCCTTCTGAGAGATCTAATGACGGAACTCCGGCTTTGGCAAAGCTGAAATGATCGGATCGGAAATACCCGCCTTTCTCAGGAGCAGGGTCGGGACTTGCATATCGCCCATACTTTTTCAGCACGGTAACTGCATAATTATCAAGCCTTGAGTTGCCGAATCCGACAATTGTCATGTCTTTTGTCTTGCCGAAAATATTCAAAGCATCCATATTGATCACTCCAACTGTTTTTGCAAGAAGAAAAAGAGGGTGCTGCACGTAGTATTCACTCCCAAGCAATCCCTGCTCTTCACAGGTAACAGAAAGAAAAAGTATTGAACGGTTTTGTTTCACGGGGAGCCGGGTAAATGCCTTTGCAATTTCTATAAGTGCGGCTGTCCCGGTAGCATTATCAACGGCTCCGTTAAGAATTGAATCTCCTTTGAAAGCAGAATTTACACCAAAATGATCCCAGTGTGCAGTATATATAATGAATTCGTCTGACCTGTCTGTCCCCGGCCAGACAGCAGCTACATTATTTGATTTTGTATGCTCAACATTATTCTTAAACTTAACAGATGCCTTCAGGTTCATGTTGACAGGCCTGAAGCCACGTTTAGCTGCCTCACTGATTACTTTGGGATAATCCAGACCGGCAGATTCAAATATTTTTTTTGCTGACTCTGTTGTTACCCAGGCTTTAAACTGGAGATCCGATTTTGAAAGGTTTGTTTTCTTCAATATAGAACTGAGGACCAGACCAGCTATTCTGAACCACAGTCCATGGATATCCTGCCGCCCCTGTTTCATGGATTATTATTGCAGCTTTAGCTCCCTCACGCGCCGCCTCTTCGTATTTATAAGTCCATCGGCCATAATAAGTCATAGCTCTTCCGTTAAAGAGGGCGCTGTCTGATGTTGCATAGCCAGGATCATTTACCAGTACCAGAACCGTTTTCCCCTTCACATCGATACCGGCATAATCGTTCCAGTTATATTCAGGGGCATTAATTCCATAACCAGCAAATATAATGTCAGAATTATCTATATTAACCATATCCGTAACTTTGGGTGTTCCTCCGATAAACTCATCCGGGTAATTTAGTTTTATCATACTTTTCTCACCTTTGATATCGAGTTTCATTATACTGTCAGCAGTAATTTTTATCAACGACACTTCCTGAAAATAACTCCCATTATTTGCGGGTTTTAATCCTGAATTCCTGAATTGTTCAGCAAGGTAACTGATAGTTTTTTCTTCCCCGATTGTTGAAGGGGACCTTCCACGGAAATCATCTGAAGCAAGTGTGGAAATATGTGTTTTAAGATCAGCAGCAGTGATACTGTCCAATGCAAAATCAATTCCTTTATTTTCAACTTTACAGCTGCCGGAAGCCAGAATAATCAGAATTATGAAAAGATGAGTTTTTTTCAACATTACATTTTCTTTCGCGGTTATTTATGCGTAAAAAGATTAAAGATAAATACATTCTTTATATCCGGCAAATGGCAATATCATAACAGTAACTTGTCTTCCAAAATATTCTGTCTTTACACTGCGTTGTCTTGCTAGTCGTATTCTGACACTCTTATGAATGCCCAACAACAGTATGCGGCTGGTAAAGTTCCTCTAACCCGGAAATTTCATTCTGAGTTAATTTTACTGATAAGGCAGCAACAGCATCTTCTAAATGCCCCGGCTTGCTTGCTCCGATAACAGGAGCAGTTATTGCAGTTTTGCTCAGCATCCAGGCCAATGCTACCTGTGCATCCGGCAGTTTCCTTTGAGTTGCAATTTCTGCCAGACGGTTAATAATGTCAAAATCCGAATCTGCTTTATATAAAATTTTCCCAAATTCGTCTGTTCTGGCTCTAAGGGTTTCATTTCTTTCCCTTGACCTTTTCCCGGTCAGTAGTCCCCTGGCCAGCGGCGACCATGGGATTACTGCTATTTTCTGATCCTGGCAGAAAGGAATCATTTCCCGCTCTTCTTCCCGGTAGATAAGATTATAATGGGGTTGCATAGAGACAAACCTTGTCCAGCCATGCAGATCAGCAGTATATAATGCCTTTGCAAATTGCCAGCTGTACATGGATGATGCACCAATATAACGTACCTTACCTGATTTAACAATATCGTGAAGAGCTTCCATTGTCTCTTCAATGGGTGTATTATAATCCCAGCGATGTATCTGGTAAAGATCTACATAATCAGTCTTTAGTCTTCTGAGACTTGCATCAATAGATCTCATAATGTGTTTACGGGAAAGTCCTCCATCGTTTGGATCCTGACTCATCGGGTTAAATACTTTGGTAGCGATAACCACTTCATCACGGCTGGCAAAATCTTTAAGAGCAGCTCCAAGAATTTCTTCGCTGGCACCAAGCGAGTAAATATCAGCCGTGTCAAAAAAGTTTATCCCAAGTTCCAATGCTTTTTGAATAAACGGCCTGCTCTGTTCTTCATTTAAAGCCCATTGCCATCTCTCTGTTGGCCTGCCATATGTCATGGTACCCAGACATATCCTTGATACTTTCATACCGGTATTTCCGAATCTTATGTATTCCATATATTTAATTATTTAAAAACAGTCAATAAGAAAAGAGCCAATCTAATTGTAAAATTGTAAAAGCAGGTGAACAGTCTGACGGCTATTACCCTTTCAATACCACAACAAATTTCAACAAATAAATGTTGTTATCAAATTGATTTTTGCCGGAGTATTTTGTTCAGGCAGAAGTTACAGGCTTCACTTCCAATTTATTTCTGATCCACAATTTAATGGTTGCTAAAACAAAATAGAAAAATGAAGCAACAATTATAGCTTTGTGAAATAAAAGGAATCTGGGCTGATAAACCTGCAAATCCTGAGAATTAAATGTATAAACAGCCATGCACAATATGAACACTAAACACCCCCAGGAAGAGACAGTTAAAGTATTTATTAAGATTTTTGAATTATGAACTAAAATAGAAATGCTGCTTTGAAACCTCTGCACTTTTCGGTTCTGCATCCGTTTTTTGTATCCTTTCAATTTCTTCCAGTAATTGTTTTTCTTTTCGCTCACTTTCAGGATATTTATTTCTGGCTCCTGAAAAATAAGCTAAAACAGTATAGAGAACTAACGAGAACGTCCAGGTTGGAAGAAAAATATAATAAAATGGTATGACATTAAAGATATTAAGTGAAAAACCAAATAACAGGCTGGCCAACCATGCTATGATGGAAGCATTATTCTTACCGGCTTTACCATAATATGCCCAGAACTGAGTAAGGTTAATTTTCGGGAATACCCAGTGTTCAGCAAAAACTATTGCACCGATGGGAACTATTATTATTCCTGCGTAAGTAAGCAACTGCATCATGGTGGTAAAAACAAAAGGGAAGCATGCGATCATAGTCGTAATCACTCCGAGAATCAAAGTAGTTTGTTTTCGTGAATATTTATGGAAAACAGCAACTGCCGCAAGTCCGGCACGATATAATAAAGGAACGGCTGTTGTCAATCCTGCAATAAAAACCGTGAATATTCCGGCAGCTCCCAGAGAACTGAATCCCACATCTCCGGGATCAAGTTTTATTAAGGTTGTTTTTAAAATTAATGCAGAAGAAGCTCCCATAATTCCTGCACATATCCAGCAAACATAATGTCCTAGATACATCCCGAATGAGGAAAATAGTCCATATTGAAATTTTGGAGCAAACCGCAAGAGTGCCATATCTACCAGTCCAAAGTGCAGAGTTGCATTTGCAGCCCAGGCAAAACCGATAATTTCAACCAGGCCTATTCCTGATCTTCTGTAACTGCTCCCTGTCCACACATCATGGTCTAATATATTGTAGAAATCATGAAGTGATGCTATTTCCGTAGTTCCAATTGCATGATATGCTAAAAAAGGCAATGAAGCCAAAGCGCCTACTACAAACATGCAAACCATCCAGGGTACACATATTATCGAAAATTTGGCAATCGCATTAAATCCAAAAAACGCAATGGACACAACAAAAGCCCCGGTAGCTAAAATAAGAAGAACAAAAAAAATATTCTGCGGGTACCATCCTAACTGAGTTGGGATATTTAAAACAACTCTTAATGATGAACCGGAAACGGTTATCATTGTTCCGGTAAATACTGCAAACATTATGATATTTAATGCATTGAACAATAATATCGTATTGTTTCCCGCTATCTTCTTTATGCAGGAATAAAGAGAAAGTCTTGTTTTAACCGCAATAGGTGCCGTTATGAAGGTCCAGCTAAGAACAGCAAGCAGGTTGCCGATTAATAACCCGATCATAATGTCAAAGGTATTTGCACCGATAGTTACTAATGTAGCCCCTATCACAAATTCAGTAGCTGCAACATGGTCAGCACAAAATACACCGGCAAAATGTATTTTCCCGTGTAAATTATACTTCGATACTGGGCCACCCATCTCTTTCTTTTAAAGAGAATATACTTGTAAATTTATTTTCACTTTCCATCCTGTTGTTTCTTTCCTTATCTCCAGGGAAGAGGTGAGTTTGACATGAAAAGATAATTCTTAATAAACTATTTTTTGACTAATTATGATCTGTGCCGGCAATTCCGCTTATCCCGTATTTTCAGATTAACACGACACTAGAGCTTTATTTGTATGGTTTTTCCGGTTCTGGCAGATTCTTCTGCAGCACTTAGAATAATTGTATTTAACAATCCATCTTCTCCTGAAGTATATGGTTTTTTGTCATCACGAATACATTCGACAAAATGATACATAGGTTCAACAGAAAATCCCATTTGCCTGTCAAACACTTTTGGTGTAACAAACAAATCCGGGAAAGATGAATTTGGATATCCTTTGACTGTTTCTTCTGTATATTTGGCTAAAGCTCTGTGTCCTGTAGGATCCAGATTCAAAATACCTTTTGATCCGATAATTTCACATCTGTTTTCAATTAAAGAAGGATAGGTTTGAGGCAATATCCAGCAGTTTTCAACAACAGCAGTGGCTCCGTCTTCAAAATTGATTATACTTAAATATAAATCCGGAGTATCCACTCCCATTCTTGTGAGCATTCCCTCCTTTTTAATGCATGTAATATTTTCCGGTTTCTTTTCTAACAACCAGCAAATTGTATCGATGGAATGACTTCCCAGAAAGTGAAGTACTGATGAACTGCTGGCCCATGGTAACATCTTTGCAGGCACATAAACTGTATCTGATAATCTGAAATATATATAAGAAATTTCTCCTACTTCATTATTTCTTATAGCTTTCCATGCATAATTGAATGCGGGATTCCATCTGTTATGCCAGTCTACCATTAAATACACATTATTATTTTTAGCAGCATTTATCATTTCCTGGCATTCCTTTACTGTTGTAGCCAAAGGTTTTTCAACCAGAATGTGCATTCCTTTTTCTGCTGCTTTTATTACTGCTGCAGCATGAGAGTTGTCCGGCGTGGCTACTGAAACCGCATCCAGTTCTTCTTTATCCAGCATTTCATTTATGTCCGTATAATAACCCGGAATCATATTTTTAACAGATGTGTCTTCAGCGAGTTTTTTATTCAAGTCACACACAGCAATTATTTCGGCCGATGCGCACTGTTTATATGCAGCAACATGCATCTGTCCCCATATGCCGAGTCCGATAACTCCGATTCTGACTTTTGGTTTATCCATAGTTTTAATGCAGGTTTTAGTCTGTTTCAGGTCCATTAAATGTACTCATAACTCCGGGAATGATATCGGATGTGAAACTTTAAAGAGTACCACATTAAAGTTATTAAAATTCCAAATACAAGTCAATCTTAAAAGTTGAAATTAATTAAAATGGTAACTTAGAGCATGTGTTGCCTGCAAAATTCAATTTTTGAGCACTTTATAATTTTCGGGGAGGAGGGCAATGCCAGCAAGCCTGGCAAAATGTTTCAATTTTAAAATGTATTCCTGACCACTTTGTAAAGAACAGTCAATTTAGAAGAAATTTGGGCCTTGAGAAAGCTGACAAATTTTCAGACCTTGGATTAAATTCTAAGGTGCAATAACGCATGGGCCAGGAAATATATTATGTAATTAAGCCGACAGGTGATGTGGATCGGACGACAGACGCTGGGTGATGGTTGTTCAGCGTTAAATATGATCAAATATTCCTACCTTTATAAAAATAAAAAACCTGGTCGTTCTGATAATATACTTTCAATTTTAATTCAGATGATATGGTCCTGATCTTAACTATTATTATAACCTTCTTACCTTTTAACAATTCTTATAATCCTCCTGAGATATTAAACCATGGTATTGATGTGAATCAACTTTGGAAAGATTGCAATTTAGAGGGTATAGTATCATCAGACCTGTTTAACATGGCTATGAACGGATATAATCAGATAGATCAGATAAAAGATAAAAAGATTATAACCATTATAGATTATACAAAACCTTCAACGGAAAAGAGATTCTTTGTAATCGATCTTGCGCATAAAGTTTTATTGTACAAATGCTATGTTGCACACGGTAAAAGTTCCGGTGAAAACTATGCCGGAAGATTTTCCAATCAATCCGGCTCTTCGGAGAGTTGTCTTGGATTTTTTGTAACAGCTGAAACATATAATGGGAAAAACGGATATTCATTATGTCTCGATGGCATTGAAAAAGGGTTTAACGATAATGCCAGGAAAAGATCAATTGTAATTCATGGAGCTGACTATGTAAGTCAGGCATTCATTTATAAATACGGGAGACTGGGAAGAAGCTGGGGATGCCCCGCGTTACCAAAGGATCTGTCAAAAGAGATTATTGACTGTATAGCTAATGGCAGCTGTCTTTTTATATATGGAAAAGATAATGACTATTTGATAAATTCAGGTTTTTTAAAGAATATAATACACTAAGGACAGAAGTGGCACCGGGAGATGTGAAGAATGGCCCAGCTTTCGGTCTGATAAACAATTTTACGGAATTTACATAAAGGGCAATTCAAAGTCAAGTAATTTGATAAAAATATTTGACCTTTTGAAAAATGGCTCATCTTGTAATCAATTCCGGTTAAGCGCAGCCACTTCAAAGTTATTGGTCAGAAAGACATGGTTTATAACTCATTATTGAGTCAGTCTTTTATCTCTCTTATTTTGATATTTCTGAAAGAGACCAAACCTCCATGATCCTGCAAAAGAATATTACCTTCTGTTGCCTCCCCAAAATCAGGCCAGACATTAAATTTACTTTTTGAAACCAGCTCCCTCCATTTTTCATTTCCTCTTTCATACTCAACTGTCATCTGGTTATTAAGCCAGTGTTCAACATGATTCCCTTTTACAACTATCATTGCCCTGTTCCACATTCCGGGGCCATTAGCAGGTATTTTTACCGGAGGAATAAGATCATAAAGACCTGCCATGGAGTTTTTTCCGGGAGTCCCCGTCCTTGTTGAACCCGGTGCCATACTAATACTGAGGATCTGATATTCACACCCGATTGCAGACCCTTCACCTTTATTAAGTTCAGTATTTACAAAGTATTTAATGCCGCTGTTGGCACTTTGATTATAGAGGAAATCAACTATAAGCTCAAAGTTTTTGTACTTATCAATTGTTACAATATCTCCCCCGAATGATGATTCGCCTCCTCCGGAATCGAGAACAGTTAATATGCCATCTTTAATCACCCAACCCTTTTCAGGAAAAGTATTGAGCTTTGCTCCCCGCCAACCATTTGTGGTTTTTCCGTCCCACAGAAGCTTCCATCCATCATTTATCTCTCTTTCACTAAGTGTATTATTAAGAAAATTATCCTGAGGAATTACGGGTTCATAGGGAGTAACATATTTTTCTAAATCCCTGGTTAAAATCCTCATATTTTTCAACTTAACCTGTTTCCCTGCAGATGCAGAGTCTTTTCCTGTTGCCCGAACCTGAATTCCAATAAATCCGGAAGGTGTCATATCATCAACTAAATCAATACATGGAACATCATTAAGCCAGGTCCTGATAGAATTACCGACAGCCTCAACCCTAAAATGGTTCCATTCACCTTTTTTAAACGCTTTCTTCGCTTCGGGATTTCTATCAAGGGGGCATATCCATTGCCTTCGGGACTCATCGCAAATACCTCCTGACCAGGCTCTTGATGATGGGTCGAGATCAACCTGGTACCCGTAAACGATTCCATTTTTGTAGTCAGGTCTGCTCTCGCTCCTTATCTGTACGCCGGAATTTAAATTCGGATCAATCCAGGCATCATATTCCAGGATAAAATTATCATAAGTCTCCTTTGTGCAGAGGAATGAAATGGTTGTATTGTGCACCGCAGTTCCGACTAATTCACCCTTCTTTATTTCATAGGTGGCATTTCCGTTAAGCCGGATCCAGTTACTCATATCTTTTCCAATAAGGCTCTGCCATTGCCCGTCTTTGGTTCCGCATGAACCCGAAGCAACTAAAATGACGATAAAAACATAAAACAGATTCTTCATAATTTCTCATTTAATTATCAAAAGTAGGATATAAAACAATCAGATAAAAATGATTTTTATTAGTTTTGATATATGAATACTTCCATTAATATAGATGGCTTTTCGGTATTTATTTTCATGGGAGTTTTCCTGGGGCTTACCCTGTCGTTCTTTTTTATATTTAAACCATCATCGAACAGAGCTGCCAACAGGTATCAGGGTTTTTTGCTGATCACGCTTTCCCTATGCATACTGGAAATGGTACTCAATATGACAGGTTTTATTACCAGGGTTCTTTTCATTACAAACACCACTGAACCGCTAAATCTTGTTATCGGACCGTTCCTTTATCTTTTTATAAAAAGGAGCATTGATCAGGACGGCTCAAAAAAAGAGTGGTTGCATCTTCTTCCGGCAATAATTTATCTCGGATATATTTTCCCCGATTTTCTGCAATCCAATGAATTCCAGTACAACTCTTATGTGAACAGTTTCCATCCCGACTGGCCGCTTCTTAATGTAAAAACGAGCTTTGCCACTGATCCGCTTAACATTAAGAAGTACCTTAATCTGGCAACGGCAGGACAAATATCATTCTACATCTCACTTTCCATTTTGAAACTTGAGAAGAGATCCAGGCAGACTGGATTATCGGTCTTCAGAACACAAGATGATATGCTGAAATCACTCAGGAACCTGGTATTTCATATCCTTGCTATAATTCTGATCTTCATTATCGTAAAACTCCGTTTCCAGGCTGACCTTGGAGATTATTTCATCGGGATGTATGTCTCGCTGTTCGTAATGATAACCACTTTCAGAGTCATGAATGACTCTACTTATTTTGAGCGCTCAGCCTCTTTCATGGATATCTCAATCGGAAAATACAGGAAATCATCACTGAATGAGTCAGATAAACAAAGAATACTTTCAATTATTATTAAAGAATTCGAATATGGAAACTACTTTTCCGAAAATCTTGCTTCTCTGGCAGACCTGGCAAAAAAGATCGGGGAGAGTAGGCACCATGTTTCACAGGTGATAAATGAAAAACTCGGTAAGAATTTTTTTGAGCTCCTGGCATCATACCGGATAGAGAAGGCAAAAAGCATTTTAACAGGCGATAAAACAGGCCGGCTGACTATCGAAGAGGTCTCAGAGATGGTCGGATACAACTCCAAAACGGCTTTCAATAACTCATTCCGTAAGCTTACCAACAAAACTCCCTCGGAATTTCGCAAATCAGTAAATAGCTGAAAAACAATTGAATAAGATATTATTTTAATGCATGCCGATAGGGATGTACATCATCCTTAACGGCATGTTCTTTTCCAGGCAATAGAAGGTAATAGTTTTGACCCTGCAAACCAAAATTATTTACCATGACACCTGCAGACATTAATTCCGGTTCATCATCGTTCAACCCCGATAACGATCTCATTGAAGCATGCAGAAGAGGTGACCAGAAGGCCCAGTTGCAGATATACAAATTGTATTACAAATCAGTTTACGGCATTTGCCTGCAGATCCTAAATGATCCTATAACAGCTGAAGATTTTATGCAAGAGTCTTTCCTGACCGCATTTGAGAATATCAGTACATATTGTGGAAAAACCAGTTTTTCTTCCTGGCTTATCAGCTTCATCAATAATCCTGCTTGCTTCCGGTCTCCTCATCGTCAATACTAAGCTCTGAGCCCTGAGCTATTCAACGAGGTCTTCGGCAAAGATGTAACCGGGGGTCTTCTTCTTCGCGGCACCGTCTGAATTACTGCAATATTCCGCTTAGTTTTTCTGTTCCCTAATTATCTTTGTTTAGTCAACAGGCAAAAAAAGATTTGTACATTTGCAGTAAAGTGTTGAATATGACAACTAAAGATTATATAATATCTGCAATTAAGACTAACCGACAAACGCTTAAGAAGCTGGGAATTAAAAATGTTGGCCTTTTTGGTTCGTATTCGAGGGATGAGCAATCAGCTAAGAGTGATATTGATATCCTGATTGATTTTAAACCAGAGATGGAAAACTTTGATAACTATATGGCTGTTTGCGACATATTTGAACAGCTTTTTAAAAATGAAAAAGTTGAAATTTTTACAATAAATGGTCTGAGTCCCTATATTGGGCCCAGGATACTTAACGAAGTGGTATATGTCTAAGGAACCGGTTGAATATCTGAAACATATTCGTGATGAGAGTTTCTATATTCTATCTATCACCGGTAAGGGCATTTCCAAAGAAGAATTTCTATACGATGAAACGCTAAAGAGGGCTATCGTCAGAAACCTGGAAATAATTGGTTAAGCTACCAGGAAGATACCTGCTGATTTCAAAATAAAATGGAATAACGTTAAATGGAAAGAAATGGCAGGGATGAGAGACAGGCTAATTCATGATTACATGGGAGTTAATTACTCAATAGTTTGAGATGTGATTATTAATAAGATTCCTGAACTAAGTGCACAGGTGGTTATTGTCATTGAAAACGAATAGAGAATTACCGATATCAAATAATCCCCAAACTGGTTGCAACTTTTGTCCGTCCGGGGTACTTAAAGCCTCTAAGCATAGTGGATTTTCGCATTAAGCAGGTCCTGATCAGGTGCTAATAATTATTATGGCAGAAACTCAAAATTGACTAATTTTTAATGATAAAAGTCAGTCTTTTAATTCACGTATTTCTTATTTTGCGTGATATCTTTTGCCATCACAATAGTCTTTCCGTCACTTCTCACGGCTTTCTTTCTGGTATTTCCTTTTTTGATTCTACTATTGGTCCATATAATGGTAAGTAAACTCATTAGGGCACCAGATTTAGCTGATATTAAATGTTTAGAAGAGTTTACCTATTGAACTATTAAAAACCAGTAATATTAAAACAAAGTTGACATTGGATTGTTAGTCTGTCTACTATAGATATACGAATTCTAAAATTTGATTATTTAACATTAAATCAATACAAATGAAAAAATCAATTTTCCCTGCTATTACATTGTTTGTTCTTGTCACCTCTGCATTTACCTTCTTCCAGTCTCTTGACTGGAAAATCGGCGACAATTATTCCGTAAAATTCGATAGTAAAGATCCTTCGGGAGTATTCACCGGTCTTAAAGGCATTATCCAATTTGACGAGAAAGATCTTGCTGCATCCAAATTTGACTGCACCGTCGATATTGAATCAATTAATACGGGAAACGGAATGAAAAACACTCATGCGAAAAGTGATAAATGGCTCGACGCTGCTAAATATCCTGTTATTCGTTTTACTTCAAAATCTATTAACAAAACTCCTGCGGGTTTCGAGGCACAGGGAACTCTCGATTTTCATGGAGTACAGAAAGAAATTACCTTACCTTTTACCTTTGTGAATAATATATTTGCGGGAACATTTGAGGTTAATCGTATGGATTATGGTATCAATACAGCAGAACCAAATCATGGAGCCCAGGTTTTAAAAGTTTCTCTGAATGTGCCGGTTACAAAATAAACGCAAATGTTTAAGAAACATTTTTATCATGGACTGACATCCGGAATAATGGCCGCCCTTGCAGCCATTATTTATAGCCGGATACACTACTTTGCGACAGTGGCAGATTTTTCAGAGATCATAAATTTGGGAACAATGGTAAGTCTTAATCTGATTGTATGTTTAATAATCAGCATCGGCTATTATTTCTTCATCAGTATTTCCAAAAAGAAAAGAGTATAGTTTTCAATCTCCTGATTTCAATTTTATCTTTCGCTGCAGTTATTATTCCTATATCAGTGTCCCTTCCTCTATCGGTTAAGAATCCTGAGCTTTTCCCGGGACTGGCAGTTCCAATGGTACTTTTTCCGGTTCTGGCATGGTTTACCTTCAAACCGCTCTTCATCATTGACGGAAAATGAATATATAACAACCTCGCTAAGAATGAGAATTTACAGGGTTTATTGCCGTATGGACCAGGGGCCTTGCATTCGTGCAGTCAGGCGTTCATGAGGACCAACGATAAATAGAATTAACCCGGCTTATCTAATACCCGATAGTAAATCTTTCCTGGTGATGAGAGGGTTTTTCGAGTTCATCGATCATCGCCACAGCGTAATCCTGTACGGAGATCTTGCTTTCCCCACTTGAATTTACAATTAAATCGTCTTTGCCCAAACGGAATTTATTTGTCCGCTGGCCAGGCTCCAGAATTCCTGCCGGGGAGAAAAATACCCAGTCAATACTTTGTTCAGACTCAAGATCATGCAGATAGAACTCTGCCAGGGCTTTCACTGCAGGCAGGAAGGATTCAGGCATTAATCCTGCATCCATCAGCCTTTTCCCCGGTGAAATAAACAGAGACCCTGCTCCGCCCGTAACAAGGAACCGCTTTACTCCCGCCTGCCTGACTCCCTCCAGGATTATCCTGTAGACACGGGTAGTTTCCTTTGCAATATCCGGATTCTTCCAGCCCGGATTGTAGGCACTTATCACAGCATCAGCGCCCTTACTCACTTCTGTTACTGTATCTCTAAAAGAAACATCACCTGTTTTTACAATAAGGTTTTTGTGCAACACGGTTATCTTTTCGGGATGTCGGACAACACCTGTCACATAATGACCACGATCAAGTGCTTCTTTCAGAATGGCAGATCCAACAAAACCGCTTGCTCCTATCAGTACAATTTTTTTCATGTCTCAAATGTGATTACAATTCTCCCTCTCTCTAAAACATCCTTTAATAACAATATGTTCATTCTTTTGAGCGATCAAAATAGTTCTTCATAAAAAGCAACTGATATTTAACTGCGTTGGTCCAGTAGGGCCATGTGTGAGCACCGGGACGGGTTATAAAATCGTGTGGAATATTACGGTACATTAACAGCTGGTGCAGGTTTTCATTTACTTTAAAAAAGAAATCATCTGTTCCGCAATCAATGATTATAGCAAGTGATTTCGGAGTAAGAAGATTCAGCATGTTTATCACAGTGTTCTTTTCCCACCGTTCAGGTTGTTCAGCATATGTTCCGAGCTGTTTGGCCATATCCCAATTGTCAGGGAATGGACGGATATCAACTCCTCCACTCATACTTCCGGCAGCGCCGAAAACATCCTGATGTTTAATAGCCAGATACAGGGCACCATGACCTCCCATACTCAGACCGGTGATTGCCCGACCTGTACGGTCTTTAATTGTTATATATTTTGCATCAATTGCTTTTACCAGTTCATCTGAAACAAATGTTTCATATTGTGATTTCGGGTCAACCGGACTATTCCAATACCAGCTTCCATACCCACCATCAGGACAAACAATAATCAGGTTATACTGATCGACGGCTTTCTCAAAACCTTTGGCTTTAGTTTATCCAATCAAGGTGATTTCCACTGTATCCGTGCAATAAATAGACTACTGGCAGTTCTTTTACAGAAGCATAAATATCCGGAAGTATTATGACTGCCTTAATATTTTTCTGCATCGACTGACTGTATACCTGAATGGTATCTACTACAGCGGCATTGATTGATGTGAAAGCCCCTGCCGCTAACAAGAATACAAGAATACGTTTCATTTCTTTTATCATATAAATAAACCTACTGAATAATACCGTATGCGTATAAAGAATTCAGGTAAATATAAGAAAACCATTGCATGTCATAAAGGGCTTTGTATAATTAATGAAAACAGGTGACTAAATCTGATAACCAGGAAAACGCGGACTCATTCAACCGGTTAATAATTTTTTTTGTCCGGGAAATGATTTAAAATTCAGTACTTTATTTACCTTTATCTTATTGAATTACTTTGTCCCGTGAAATTAATTACTGCAAATAAATATTATGAACCCAACACCCATTTCAGAATGCTTGTATTGCCAGAACAACGAAACCTTGCATCGTTTAATGATTAAAATCTGTGATTTGAAAGTCTCTCAACTTTTCTTATTTAAAGAGCAGACGTACCCGGGAAGATGCAATGTCGTCTATAATGATCATGGTGTCGAGTTTCATGAACTGAGCGATGAACAGCGCAACGCATTTATGCTCGATGTTGCTCTTGCCGGAAAAGCAATTTCAGAAGCATTTAACCCGGCTAAAATTAACTATGGAGCCTATGCTGATACCATATCTCATTTACACATGCACGTTGTTCCAAAATATAAAGACGGGTATGGATTTGGCAGTGTTTTTGAAATGAATCCGCAAAAAATTACTCTTGCTGACAAAGAATATGCCGGGATAATAGAAAAGATAAAATCCGGATTATAGTTAATATCTGCTTCCCCCTTTTACTTCATTTTTTTCTCCCATTCAACAGCTCGGAATTTAACAGCTCCAACACCTCAATGTCATTTAGGATGACTTGTATAGGTACAGGTAAAGTCAAAGAAACGGTTTTATCTGTTTCTTTCTCATACCACTCAGGCTGGCTTAAAATATTCCTGCGGAAACCTGATTTTTAAACATTAATTAATAATTCTTGTTTAATATTAAAAATCTTATCCGGATAAAACATTTAATAAAGTGGATATCAGAATTGTAAATGATTCAAATAGTTTCAGTCCCGGCAGATGACACCCTTATTAAGGGTATTGATGCAGGGAGAATATGGTCATTACCAGGCGCGGTTTGATCCCTGAATGAGTAAAAGGTACCTGATTGAAGACATTCTGCTGCAGCTAAACAAATACAGATTAATAGTCTGATTAAAAAAAGAAGAGATGAATGCAATTAAAACAAACAAAACAAATTCACTTATAATATTACTTCAACTGATTTCAATTTTCACATTGTTATCAAGTTCATGTGGCGAAACAACTAATAAAGAAAAACAGATGGAAAATAAAAGTAAATTTACTGCAAAAGAGTCTGAAACTAAAGAGGCTGGCAATACCATCATCCAATGATACTATTACTTTAGGAGGTGGCTGTTTCTGGTGTGTGGAGGCAGTTTATGAAAGACTGGAGGGAGTAATAAAGGTGGAATCGGGCTATTCGGGAGGTACAGTTAAAAATCCGTCATACAGGGAAGTGTGTACCGGCTTAACGGGCCATGCAGAGGTTGCTCAAATTACGTTTGACAGCTCAAAGACCTCTATCGATGAAATTCTGAAAGTCTTTTTTACTGTTCATGACCCGACATCCTTAAATAAGCAGGGGGCTGATGTGGGAACTCAATACCGGTCAGTTATTTTTTACAGAAATGATAATCAGCTGAAAATTGCCAAAAGTATTATTGATGACTTAAATAATACACCATGTGTATGCAAAACCAGATAGTTACCCAATTGGATCCATTCACTAAATTTTATAAAGCGGAAGATTATCATCAGGATTATTATAACCAGAACAAAGAGGCGCCTTATTGCAGAATGGTTATACAACCTAAACTGGAAAAATTTGAAAAACTATTTAAAGACCGGTTAAAGAAATAATGCGGACATACTTTAAATCAGTTAATTCTAATAATTCATTCTTTTATACCGGCAAAAAAAATTTATATGCGATTAAAAGTTAACATTAATTATTAAAGAAATTATTATGAAACCTCCTGAGTCCTTTTCTGTTAAAATCATAATAATATTATCCATGATCATGGCACTTACCTTAAGTGCCTGCGGACAAAGTAGAAACGTTAATCAACCGAACTTAAAGATGAATTTTATCAGTAAACCCGAAAATCCTTACTATTCTCATACCGATACAACCAAATTGAATCTTACTGATGCTGAGTGGAAAAAGATACTGCCTGAAGATCTTTATGAGGTATCGAGACATGCAGCTACTGAAAGACCGTTTACCGGCAAATATTGGGATGCAGATATTAAAGGAACTTATTATTGTGCGGCTTGTGGTAACAGATTATTTCGATCAGAAGCTAAATTTGCAAGCACCTGTGGCTGGCCAAGCTTTTTTGAACAGGAAAATAAGAATAGCACAGTATTCAGACAGGATTCTTCATTGGGAATGGTAAGGACTGAAGTCCTTTGCGGAAGATGTGGAGGACATTTAGGACATATATTTGATGATGGTCCTCCACCGACAGGAAAGAGATATTGTATGAATTCAATTGCCCTGGATTTTGTTCCGGATAATAAGTAGAAATAATTCAACTCTGAAAATTTTGAGAAAACTCATTATTTGGGTTTTCTCCCATCAGCTTTTCAGGGCCTTGACTTTGGAAACCATCAGCGTTATGCCAAATCCGAATATCCCGATCACTGCGAAAGAGTAACGCAATCCTGCAGCCTGTGATATATATCCTATCAGGGGCGGGCCCATCAGGAAACCAAGGAAACTTACACTGGCAACAGTGGCCAGGGCAATCCCCGGAGGAACTTTGGTATACCTTCCGGCAGCACTGTAAACAGAAGGAACTATGCTCGAAACCCCAAGACCAACTAACATGAACGCGACGGTTGAAGTAATCAGATAGGGAAATAATACTGCCGTATATAAACCGGTTGAAATCAATATGCCGCAAATTTGCAGCAATCTTTTGCGGCCTATTTTTGAAGTCATAAAGTCAGACAAAAAACGTCCGGAAGCCATCATTATCATAAATGAGGTGTAACCCAGTATTACAAGCGAAGCAGGCGCTCTGACCACATCTTTAAAGTAAAGACCGCTCCAGTCGAACATTGTCCCTTCACTCGCCATACTGCAAAAACCTATGATTCCCAGCTGAACCAACACTCTGTCAGGCCTGTTAAAGAATTTACGTTTAGGCTCTTCAGGATTAACAGCAGGCTTCCCTTCTACAAGGTATTGGTGATTGAACCAGATAATTGTCCATACAATCAGGATCACCGTAACAAAATGCCAGTATGGGTCAACTTTCAGATTAATCATAGTCAGTCCGATCAGAGCGCCTGTAAATCCTGCGATACTCCAGCCACCATGAAATGATGCCATTATAGGCTGCATGTAAAGCCTTTCGGCAGCTACACCCTGCGTGTTGATCGAAATGTTGCAAAGATTGCCGGTCAATCCAAACAGGAATAAAGCGATGGCCAGTTGCCAGCCTTCCCTTACCAATCCAATATTACTCAGACAAATGGAATAGATCGGAAGGGCAATAATCGCAATTTTCCGGCTCCCGAAACGGGTGACCAGTTTTCCTGAAAAGGTCATCATAATAAACTGCGCGGCAGGCATGGCAAATAGAATGGAGCCGAACAGGGCATCGTTAAGGTGAAGTGCAGTTTTAATATCAGGGATCCGGCTTGCCCAGGAGGCAAACATCAATCCCATGCTGAAATAGAAAAATGTAACGGCCAGCCGGATCCGTTTTTTGTCAGGTACGATCTCGGCCTGTCCGGAAAATATCATGGTGCTTTTTGTCATTGGTAACCTGGGGTCAAAAAACCGGAGGCAAATTTATTAAATTCCTGAGATATTAAGATTATGTTAAGTGAAACCAGTGCTTCCCTTTAATTCTGTGCCACCATTATTTAAGTTCCTGTTTTTTCAGATCAATAGTCTGTTTATCTGATATCAATTTCCGAAGATCGGGAGCACCAAAAAGGATTGAGATTGTGAGCTGGCACTTCACTTGTTTCATGGTAGAATAAGAGAACAGTGCAAACCCCTTTTTTACATAACGTTTAATTTAATATTAATCGTTTATAAACCGTTTGTTAATCCGACGAAAATTCACTTTATTTAATGCATGGTTTTTAATTTGTTAAAATAGTTTAATATGATTACTAAACGCCTGCTACATTGTTGTATCTTTTTTGCTGCCTTTCTTTTTAGTTCTAATCAGGCTTTCTCTCAGGATGTGAACTGGACTCACTTCAGGGGAACGAATATGAACGGCATAGCAAAAACGGGAGATATACCCCTGAAATGGGATGATTCAGTCATTAAATGGAAAACTGAAATTCATGACAAGGGTTATTCCTCGCCTGTTGTTTATAACAATCAGATCTGGGTAACTACCGCGAAATCTGACGGTAAAGAACTTTATGCTGTTTGCATCGATTTTCAAACCGGTAAAATAATTAATGATATAAAGGTTTTTACACCCGAGGAAATTGAAAGGAAAAATTCTGTAAATACTTTTGCCACTCCCACACCCTGCATTGAAAAAGGCTTTGTTTATGTTCATTACGGAATCGAGGGAACAGCCTGTATAAATACCACAGATGGTTCAATAGTCTGGAAACGTAACGACTTCAAAATTAAGAATGTACATGGTCCTGGTTCATCTCCTGTTCTATACAAAAACCTGCTTATACTTCACTTCGATGGCAGTGATGCCAGGTATATCGTCGCCCTCGACAAATCGAACGGGAAGCTTGTATGGAGAAGTGACAGACCCGAAGGGCCTTATGAAACATTGACGGCAGTCGGAAAGCTGGCATATATAACCCCGATAATAATAAATGTAAAAAAGCGGGATCTGCTGATCTCCAATGGTTCTGCCATCTGCCAGGCAATCGACCCCAACACCGGTAATGAAGTATGGAGAGTGGTGGATGGAGCAGAAACAACTATAGCGATGCCCTTTATAGAAAAAGGAGTATTATTCTGGTACACCGGCTATATGCTTGATGATGCCGGTGCCAAGCATACAGATTTACTGGCAGTTAATCCCGATGGGAAAGGTGATATAACAAGTACTAATATTATCTGGAAGAAAAAGGATGAAACGACGTCAAACCAGATGCTGTCACCCGTTATAAAAGACGGGCTTATATATACTGTCACCACCAGGGATATTATGATGTGCATTGATGCAACCACAGGAAAAGAGTTATGGTCAAAACGTATGGCGTCAAATTATAATGCTTCGCCGATATATATTAATGGTAATATCTGGTTTTTCTCTGTAAAAGGTGAGGTTCAGGTATTAAAAGCAGGCCGGAAATACGAAGTAGTTGCACAGAACCAAATGGATTCAGGGATCTGGGCAACCCCTGCGGTTTTAAGAAACTCCGTAATATTGAGAACACAAAATTATTTATACAGGATAAGCGGAAAATAAAAGATGAATTTAATAGAAATCTTTATATAGAGGTTTATCCTTTGAATCAATGAGACAATAAAAAATGTCTGCGTATTAACATTAATCAATGTAATTAATAGAATGAAAACTCTCATCAAAAATACTGATATCTATCTTGAATCTTCCGTACTTGAATCGGGATATATTATAATCAACGAAAACAAAATAGAATCTGTTAAAAAGGATAAAACTGAAATAAACGAAAGTGATTATAAAGTCATTGACGCAAAGGGAGCCATTTCTGCTCCCGGTTATATGGATTCCCATTGTCATGGAGGAAATGGTTTTGATTGCAATGACGGAACCCTGGAAGCAGTTATCGGAATGTCGGAATTCTATCTGACAAGGGGAATTACATCATATTATCCAACAACATCGTCAGATCCGCTTGATAAGATAGAAAAGGCCTTTGATTTCATCAGAAAGGCCAAAAATGATCATTCTGCAGAAGGTATTGAAATTCTTGGCCTTCACATGGAGGGTCCTTTTATAAATCCAAAACATAAAGGGTGCCAGGCTGAAAAGTATATACTGGAATTAACGGATGAGAATTTTAAGATCATCGAGAGAAACAGCGATATAATAAAAAGAATAACCATCGCCCCTGAAATAGGTTCCAACATGGCAAAAATATCACGTCTTACCGAAATCAGGAATTGTCGTTTCAGGCGGTCATTCAGATGCAACATATAGTCAGGTACTTGAAGCGCATATGAGGGGAATGAAAATGACAACCCACCTTTTCAGCGCAATGTCAACGATCAGAAGGGAGGGCCCGTATCGAATTTCCGGAATGCTGGAAGCATCCCTGAATATTGACACACTCTATACAGAAATTATCGCCGACAGGAAACATCTTCCTGATGAACTAATGCAGCTAGCTTTTAAATGCAAAGGTAAAAAAATGATCATGGTATGTTCCGATGCCAACAGAGGTGCCGGTAAATCCGACGGGGGAACTATATATACATGCGGACAGGAGGCAATAATCGTCGATGGGGTTGCCATGGTCCCCGACCGCTCTGCATTCGCCTCATCAATAACCCCTGTTGACCAGATGGTAAGGAATCTGATTAATTATACCGGTATTTCAAAATCAGATGCTGTTAATATGGCATCGGCCAACATCGCAAGAATGATGGGTTCTTTTGACAGGAAAGGATCAATAGCTCCTGAAAAAGACGCGGATATTGTCTTCCTTGACAGTGATTTTTTTGTTAAAGCTGTTATGTGCAGGGGAAAAATATGCCATGGCGCTCTTTAGATAAACGTAACCATCTTCCCTGATGTGTATTCATTTGGTTCCCGGATTCATCCAGACCAATTGAGAATTAATATTATCGTTGAGTTTATATGATTTTATGTGATCTGCAATCTTTTCGCCTATAATATCAATCTGGTCAAGGTCAGCAATCCCTGATCCCGTTTGGGAACAAAAATTAAGGTAGCCGACTTTGGCAAAATCGATACCCATCAATTCGATGCCCACGCGATCGGCTGCCAGCCAATCAGGACTTACCACACAAATCCTGTGGTCCACAGGGGTTCCGCTATTCGGACCATTCCCTTCCATTCCCTCAAAGCCGTCAATAAGCGAAAGATGCGGGTGTAACTGCCGTGACAAAGCGTACAGATTGTAGTTTATCCCCCGAATACCGCTGCCATGTGTCATAGCTTTGTCACTTTTTGTGCCCGGCTTGCGTTTTGCTGTCCAGGTATATCCCGGATCTTTAATGGCCGCACCAACCACAATGTTCTTTAGCGATAAAGTAGCAACAACACGGTCATGGGTTTTCATTCGTGCCACTGAAACTATATATGAATTTGTATCAAGCAGTATCCGGGAAATCCTGACAGGATGAGGTCTGAAATCTTTTTCATCAAAAACGTACAATATGTCAGTTGGTTCCTTATCAAGATCAACTAACCTGACGGGATATTTTGATATTAACCGGAAATATCCGTAATTATCAAATCCTTCCAATGTGGGTCCGTTGGCGGCTGATTCAGCAATAATCACATTACCCAGTTTATTGATAGACTTTAGAAATTCCAAAACACCTTCAAGGGTATCAACATGTGTGGAAGTCAAAGGAACATCAATAAGTACATTATTTGGTTTTAGAATCACACGACGATTACCAATAGCCTGACGGATCTCTTTTGAAAAGGTTTTCAAGGCCCGGAAGGCAATATCAGACCGGTTATCACCTGAAGTCAGGGCAACTTTTGCAGACAAACTTTCCTTGAGATCCAAATTCAGAGGACCAAAACAAGTGGCTCCTACACCTCCCATAATTGAGGTTTTAATGAAACTGCGGCGGTTATAATCAGTCATAAAATATAATTTTACTCTTTTAATGAAACGGCATCAAACTGACGTTGAAATAAAAAGCAACCTGCAAAACAAATATCCGGCAAGTGGCGTGTAATTAAACCTAAAGAACGAAAAAAAATATTAATTTGCGAACAGCTAATGAATGTTTTTAAGAACAAATTGACTTATGGACTTAATAGTCAGATTAATATTGCTTTTTTCAATTTTCAGTCCGGGTGTAACACAGGCAAGCAGAAACTATTTCTCCGTCTGAATATTTTCAATCTGAAACAAGGGAAAAAAATAGTCTCTTTTTTAAATCAAAAAATGTCGACTTCATACAGATAGAATCTACAATTACAGACAGTGTAAAGTTTGCAATATCAGTCTTTAAACCCGAAAAACCTTCCGCGATATTATTAATCTCTCATGGCTGGCATGGGGGAATCACCAAACCGGATCCCGGCTCTGAAGATCTGTATCCCGGGTTTTTAGCGATCCAGGTTGATATGAGGGGACGTAAGTACTCGACAGGCAAACCTGATTGTAACGGATTTGAATTATATGATTTCTACGATGCTTATAAGTATGCAATTAAAAACTATTCACGGTTTATTTCAGATACCAATCAGGTATATTTTTCAGGGGAAAGCGGAGGAGGCGGCAATGGATATGCCATTCTTGGAAAGTTTCCCGATCTGTTTTGCAGTGCAATTATCTACTGTGGAATCAGCAATTACTCACTTTGGTACAGAGATGATGATGCTGGTGAATTCAGGGATGAAATGTTACCCTGGATAGGATGTACTCCCGATCAGAATCCAATGGCATATGCATCCCGGAGCGGGATTACAACTGCCTCTGACTTGCTGACCCCGGTATATATTGTCCATGGAGAAACCGACCTCAGAGTACCGGTTTATCAGGCCAGAAATTTCTTTAAAAAAGCAAAAGAGCTTAATAAAAAGGTCGAGTATTATGAGTTAAAGGGTGTAGGTACCCGTGATCATTATGGGAATATAACAGAAAGCCAAAAAAAAGAAAAAGAAATGGCTGCATCAAGAGCTCTGGCAAAACATCCGGTTCCGGTTTTGCCTGAGAAGGGCAGTTTCATTGTTGCCGGTTATATAGTAACAAAATATTTTTCAGTCTTTTTAGACTCAATTGATAAGGTGGCTCAGATTGAGTACAATATTAAAAATAAAAGCATAAAATTCATTTCCGGTAAAGGTGTCGTATACTGGTATAAATAATTTCTTCCAGTACCATAAACGACTCATATCTAACAAGATATAAAATCGTCCCTGGTATTTTTTCTCTTAAACTTTGTCTCTTTATTACTTTATTGCTGTAATGGATATAAAATTTTAAAACAAAACCCGGCACATTTTTGTTTTAATGTTTGTACTATAAAAGGAGGTAAAAATGTATGATTTTTTGTGTCCGACATGCATTGGACATATGCGGTTCGGGGAACATATTATTTTCAAAGTAAGAATTAACAGGAAACAATCCGTGATTCTGCTCCTGAGTCCGCAAATTGGTAATTACAAAAGCGTCAAACACCCTTCTTTCGGGATTCTCACGGAGAGATTCCGATTATTATTGACCGGATTATAATTGTTCCCTTATTTCGATATCCATAAAAACCTTGCACATGTTGTCCTTCAGGATGAGACCGATAAAAGAAATGACGTATATTTTTCTCAGATGGTTGGTGAACAAAGCACCTTTAAAACAGATGGAGAATCTGTACACATTGCAGGAGCGGATGCAGGCAGGTATACTTATTTTAAAATCGGGGATAAATTCAGGAAGTATTTTTGACATAGCTTAATATTTTATTTAACTTTACATAAACTAGTGCATTCGGACTTAAAAATGATTTATGAAATCAACTAAATCTTCCTTATTTTCATTGATGCTGGTCTTCGCTATGTTTTCCAGCTACTGCATCCGGAATCAATCTGGTCAGTTAAGTCTTACACCCGACAAGAACAATGCCGGACTTACCCTGCCTGATGGATTTTCTGCCCTGGTTGTAGCTGACAACCTTGGATCAGGCAGGCATATTGCGGTAAATAAAAACGGGGATATTTATCTTGCCCTTCGCAGCCTCAAAAATGGCAATGGACTGGTTGCGTTACGCGACACCAACGGAAATGGCAGAGCAGATTTAATCCGCTATTTTGGTAATACCCTGACCACCGGAATTGACATTAATAACGGATTCCTGTACTACAGCAATTTTGTTCAGGTATTCAGGACTGCACTTTCGCAGGATGATCTTGTTCCCGGAGGTGAACAGGTTGTTATTGCAACCGGGTTCCCCGTGCAATACCAGCACCAGGACAAAACCTTCGCACTTGATAATGCCGGATATCTGTATGTAAATGTAGGAGCACCTTCCAATGCCTGTCAGGTAATTGACAGGACACCCGGATCACCAGGTATGGACCCATGCCCCCTGCTCGAACGACATGCAGGAATATGGAGGTTCCGTGCTGATTTGCCAGGACAGGACCAGATGACTGATGGATTACGGTATGCATCAGGTATCAGGAATTCTATTGCACTGGCATGGAATTACTCCAATAATAAATTATATGTTGTGCAGCATGGCAGAGATCAGCTCTACCAGTTATTCCCTGATTTGTATACCGAACAGCAGGGTGCAGAACTTCCGGCTGAGGAATTTTTACTTGTCGAGAACGGAGATTATTTCGGGTGGCCTTATTGCTATTATGATCAGTTTAAAAAACAGAAAGTACTCGCCCCGGAATATGGAGGTGATGGAAAGACAATCGGGCGCTGCACAGAGGCAAAAGATCCAATTATGGCTTTCCCCGGACATCTGGCCCCAAATGATCTGTTATTTTATACCGGGAACATGTTTCCCGAAAAATACAGCAACGGAGCATTTATTGCTTTCCATGGATCATGGAACCGGTCCCCCTTGCCTCAGGAGGGTTATTATGTAGCCTTTGTTCCATTTAAGAATGGCCTGCCTTCGGCTGAATGGGAAATCTTTGCCAATGGCTTTGCAGGTACTGATGTTATAAAAAGTCCGGGTGATGCGGTTTACCGTCCAATGGGACTGGCGCAGGGACCTGATGGGTCACTTATTCATTTCTGACTCTGAAAAAGGTCGTATCTGGCGGGTCATCTATAATAAAAAATAATGAGAATACTTAATACTTTTATTTTCTGTTCAGCGTGTTTTCTGATCTTTTCTAAATTCAACATACAAACCGAAAAGACTGGCAAAATTCCGGACAAACCATCGGGTGTAAAATATAGCGCTCCGGGACTTGCATCAGTTATTCAATCATCTGGTTCCCAGTTATATAATAAATATTGTCTGACCTGTCATCAGGCCGATGGGTCTGGTGTGCCGGGTATGTTCCCCCCGCTGGCAGGAAATGCAAAGATAACCGGACCCTCAAATGATATTGTCAGGATTGTATTGTTCGGACTGGAAGGACCAATAGTGGTTAATGGGAAAGATTTTAGCCAGGTAATGCCACCTCAGGATTACCTTAATGACAAACAGATTGCTGATATCCTTAGTTACATCAGAACCACCTGGGGCAACAAAGCTTCACTCGTTTCTCCGTCTGAGGTAAACAAAATAAGAAAACTGGGGAATATAAAAAAAAATTGAAGACCGGCAGTACTGGCTCCCCGGTAGCATCAGGGCCCTTAAGGAAAATGGAGTCAGGTCTATTGCCAAAAAGTAAATCTTCATCAGCTTATAAATGAAATTTTATTTAATTTTAATAACTGACTATTTAAGGCAATTAAAACTATAATCTAAAAACGTGAATATCATGTTCTATTTAAAATTATTGAAAAAATCACTATTGTTTTCTGTAGTGTCAGTTATGGTCATAACAATGTCATGCAGGAATAAATCAGGTAATCAGGAAGGATGGAAGAATCTTTTTGACGGTAAAACATTAAACGGATGGAAAGTTTTAAATCAGGATTGGAAAAATCCAGAAAGCAAACCTGACTTTTATGTCGAAAATAACATGATTATCTGCAACACAATAAAGAATAATGAGGGAGGTTATCTGATAACTGATAAGAATTACTCGAACTTTATTCTTGAATTTGATGTAAAGATTGACACATCTCTCAATTCCGGACTTCAATGCAGAAGCCGTGTATGGGACAAGGATACAACCACAATATATGTGGCAGGTGATGAAAAGGGTACGAAAACCGAAACAAAATGGCCGGCAGGATATGTGTGGGGTTACCAGATTGAGGTAGATCCATCATCGCGCGCCTGGTCCGGCGGTTTATATGAACCGGGAAATCGTGGATGGATTGTGACTCTGGCTGGTAATGAAACTGCCAGGAAAGCCTTCAAGCCTATGGATTGGAATCATTTTAAAATAGAGATGAATGGCAACAAAATAAAAACATGGGTAAACGGGGTTCCTGTTGTTGATACAACTGATGATATGTCTTCAACAGGATTTATAGGATTACAGTTTCATGGGGCATACAGGGAATGGCAGATAGACAAAAAATCAATGTGGAAGAATATAAGAATAAAGGAATTATAAGGGATTGACATTCTTCAGACAGATATTTTAATAAATTGACTTAGACTATCCTGTTACCATTGTAAAACCGTAACGTTAACAAAGCAGAAGCAAAGACAGCAAAGACAGTTTTTTACCTGTTTGTACGGTTTTGTTACTAATGTTTACTTTTGTGTTTATCCCGTTTTTAATTCATAATGAACCCGGAATTGAACCTGGTTTAAAAGTGATATTTTATTAAATTGCAATTCCAAGGTACGAAAACTGATTTCTGATGGTTTTACAGAGAGCAAATTTTTTAAGAAATCCTTACCTCCATCAGTTTTTCTCCTTTAATGTGTTTGCAATATCAAATAATCAATCAACAGTTTACCCTAACACTAAAAAAATTGTATATTCTGTAATTTAAACTATAACAACCAATAAGATGGAAGAAAAATTAAGAAACTGGTCAGAGCTCGTTATACCATGGCTTTTATCTCATGGAGTAAAAATAATAATCATCGCTGTTGGTGCTTTTCTGGTTAACATAATTGTCAGCAGGTTAATTATAAAAGCTGTAAGGATTGCTGTCGTCCCGGATAAGTCGTCATCAGAGGAATCTGAAAAAAAGCGGGAGGATACACTCATACGTATTTTTAACGGAGCTCTCGGAATAAGTATAATGTTGCTTGGTTTTCTGATGGTACTGCAGGAGACCGGTATTGAAATTGCCCCACTACTGGCAGGTGCCGGAATAGTAGGCCTGGCACTGGGCTTTGGCGGACAATACCTTATCAGAGACATTATTTCGGGTCTTTTCATAATTCTTGAAAATCAATACAGGATAGGAGATGTTGTAACACTTAACGGTACCGGCGGCCTTGTAGAAGACATAACCTTAAGAATGACAACTTTAAGAGATTTGGACGGCACAGTTCATCACATACCTCATGGAGAAATAAAAATTGTATCTAACCTTTCAAAGAATTTTGCCAGAGTAAACCTTAACTTAGGAATTGCATATGATTCTGACCTTGAACATGTTATTAAGATAATAAACCTTACAGGAAATGAACTGGCAAAAGATCCACTTTTTAAAGATTCCATAATAACTCCTCCGCAATTTTTGAGGGTGGACGATTTTGCCGATTCTGCAATTATGGTTAAGATAGTGGGTGATACCAAGCCACTTAAGCAGTGGACGATAAGTGGCGAGTTTCGCAAACGCATAAAGATAGCTTTTGATAAAGAAGGGATTGAAATTCCCTTTCCGCAAAGGGTTGTTCATATGCCTGATATCAAGGCAAATAACCAAACCAAACAGATGAGCCCTGATCACCCCGGTCCTAAGGTGTAGCTTCTGTTGGTTTTATTAAATCACACCGGATTTTCATTTCGCCTTTCCCCACCAATCCGGATGCACAAGTATCTGAACCCTGTCACCGGGTTTGCATGAGTCAAGCTTATTCATAATGCCCTCAAAGCCTTCTTTATCATTCCATTTTCCTGCTGAATCGGAGAAATACTGATTAAATTTAATAAAATATGCTTCATATAAGAATTTGTAATCTTTCAGGCTGTTTATTCCAATAGGATACATCTTATCCTTATACCTGACAGAATCTTTTTTGGCAAAATCAGAAAATATCTGGTAATTGGGCACCGTAACCTTGGCAATTTCAGAACCATGTGAGGCAGTGCCATATATGGGTATTTTAAGAGATCTGAAATATGAAAGCTCGTCACGGTTAAACTTTAAAGGGTCCATATCATAAAGAATCATAACAGATACCAGATCATTGTGGATACCGATTTCAGCGCCGGTTTTATGGAGCTCTTTATAAAGGGTCCCCATTCCCGGAGTTCTCACATAGCTGGAATTTTTGAAAGTTCCTGAATATTCAGCTGTTGCCAGTAAAAAATAAGTTGCCCTGAGTCCGTAACCTTTTTCAATTTTTGCCATATCCAGGGCTTTGAAGGGATTAAAGTCAACATCATGCCTTAAACCGACGATTATTTTAGAGTCATTAAAAGTTTTACGCATTTCATTAAGGGGCAAAACAATAAATCTGTCCTGAGATAATTTACCCAGAAGCTCCAGATATTTATTCCAACTGAAAACCGCGCGTGAATCATACTTTTCTTTTATTATTTTTTTCATATTAGCATACGGAGGAGGAACTTCATCCCGGGGTTCATTACTATAAGTTGAAGATATAAACGTAAGGCTGACAACGAGAAATAAAATCCTGGAAATCAACATATAAAAATATTTTTTGCTAACCAAAATCCGTTTACTTTTCAGCATCATGCAGTTGTTAATTTGGTTCTTTTCATTATCCGGTAAACATAATTTATCCCAAAATGATGGCACCACGAACTCTCCTGGCGTCAAAAATATGTAAAAGAACCGGAATATATTTATCAGATACACAAAAAGAGGCCGTCTTAAACCTATTCTCGTTAAACAAAGTATGACTGATTGTAAAATTAATGAGCAATTTCAAGAATCTGTTTAAAACTCTTTTCAGTGATAGATCTGTCTGCAATAATATTAAGCATCTTATTATCTGAACAAAACGCAATTCCTATGCCACTTTCCTTCAGCATACAGATATCATTTTCACTGTCCCCAACTGCTATGGTATTCTGAATGTCTACCTTATATTTTTCTGCAACCTGAAAAAGAACATTTGATTTACATAGATCATGGCTGCATTTACTTGAAGACGTTCTGACAAAATATGAAGGTATTTTTACTTCCCCGGTCGCTAAACTTTTGGAAAACTCCAGCTCGTTGGCGATCGAAAAATCCATTCCGAGTAAATTTTTAATATGGTTAGTTACAACATCATAACTGTCGCTTATAATACCGCAAATATAGCCTCTGCTCTTTAACTCTTTAATAATTTTTTTTGCATCACTGACAATTTCGATTTTGTCCGTAACTTTTAAAATCTCATCTATCGACCTGTTCTTCAGTAACTTTGCAATGGATTTAGTTCTGACATATGGAGTATCATGTTCAGTAACAATCTTCACCAGGTCTTCACGAAAATTAAATTCGTCCGCTGCTGTTGATATAAAACTTGCTGCCAGAAGTGTATTGTCCATATCAAAAACAATCATTTTTTTCAATCCTGTAAGACTTTCCCTGATTGCGAATTCCATCTGGGTCCTGATAACGTTTATATCTTCAAGCGTTTCAAGATTAGTGACGTCCATACCCCTGGCTCTTTTTAATATAGATCGCGACACCTCCCTTGACATTTTGCCAAGTTGCTCCCATGTCTGCATCCTGTTTTCGATATATCCTATATTAACTTCCGTGATCCTGGCCCCTATTGAGCGCATATCAAGAAGGATCCCTATATCCACACCGTAATCATTTTCAAAGGTTATCTTTTTAAAAAAACTCTTTTTCCCGGCTATCATTCCGCTTAAAGGCTGAGAGTACGTATTAAAATCGGGAAAGAGGATGCTGAGCAGTGGCTTGGCAACAAGTTCGGTAACTCTCCCCGCCTGCCTGTCAAAACATGATTTGACAAAATCAGCCTCATCATTAATAACCGGGAGTGCAAGTAATTCGATAATATTTTCAGTATAAGCCGGAATATCCGCATCCAGATAGACAATTATCTCGTTCTTTGCAAGCAACATACCGTCCCTCATTGAGGCTCCCTTTCCAAGTCTTGTACTGGTATAGATCTTTGTCAAAGGCATCATGGCCTTCTCTAAGGTCTCATCAAAGGATTTGTCATCAACAACCAGGATCTCACTTACAAGGGAAGATCTGGCAACAAGCTCAATGACCTGCCTGATGGTCTTCTCTTCATTCAGTGTCGGGATAATAACGGTTACCATATTTGTAGTCATATGCTACAATATAAGAAAAAAATTAAAAAGCTTCCTATTTCAGCAGCTTTTTAATATTATAAAGTTTATTTAAAGCTTCAACCGGGGTAAGATTGTTAATATCAATTTCAAGAATTTCATCTCTGATCTGCTTCAGGACAGGATCGTCTAACTGAAAGATTGTCAGCTGCATTCCTTCCCTGTGACCTGCAATATCAGCTATAGGTTTTGTAAGTGCCTGTTTGTTATGGCTCTGCTCAAGTTCCTTTAATATCTCTTCGGCCCGGTTTACCACGCTTCTGGGCATACCTGCCATCTTAGCCACATGAATACCAAAACTATGTTCGCTACCTCCCCTCTTCAGTTTGCGCAGAAAGATGACTTTGTTATTCAATTCTTTGATAGAAACATTGTAATTCTTAACTCTCGAAAATGATTTTTCCATTTCATTAAGCTCATGATAATGCGTTGCAAACAAAGTTTTTGCCCTCAGCTTATTCTCATGCAGGTACTCAACCATGGCCCAGGCGATTGAAATGCCATCATAAGTGCTGGTACCCCTGCCTATCTCATCAAGGAGAATTAAGCTTCGGTCGGAGAGGTTATTCAAAATACTGGCTGTCTCATTCATCTCAACCATGAATGTGGATTCTCCAAGGCTTATATTGTCGGAGGCTCCGACTCTGGTAAAAATTTTATCAACCATTCCTATCCTTGCTGCCCTTGCCGGAACAAAACACCCGGTTTGAGCCATAAGTACTATCAGCGCGGTTTGTCTCAATAAGGCAGATTTTCCCGACATATTCGGACCTGTAAGGATTATTACCTGCTGATCTTCAACATTGAGAGTCAGGTCGTTCGGGACATATGATTCACCTGCAGGCAGTTGTTTTTCAATAACCGGATGACGGCCGTCGGAAATTTCAAGATTTCTGGAATCGTCGAGCAACGGCCTGATATAGCTATTTTCAACAGATACATTTGCAAAGGAGTGAAGGCAATCAACCCGTGCAATGAGGGAAGAATTTAACTGAATGGGAGGTATGAATTCTAAAATAGAAAGGACCAGATCATTAAATAATTTTGTTTCAAGGTCAATTATCTTTTCTTCGGCACCAAGTATCTTGGTTTCATATTCCTTAAGCTCTTCTGTGATATAACGTTCGGCACTTACAAGGGTCTGTTTCCTTATCCACTCCGGAGGAACCTTATCTTTGTGGGTATTTCTGACTTCTATATAGTACCCAAATACATTATTGAAACTGACCTTTAGTGAGGTGATTCCCGTACGTGCACTCTCCCGGTTCTGAAGGTCCTCAAGGTACTCTTTGCCATTGTATAAGATTTCCCTCAGCTCATCGAGTCCCTGAGATATACCTTTTGCGATTATGTTTCCCCTGTTCATCTGAACCGGCGGATCATTATTCAGTTCTCTGTCTATTTTGTCTGCAATCGACCTGCATGGATTAAGCTGCTCAGCAATTTTTACAAGGGGCAGACAACCGCTGCCGTTGCAAAGTTCTTTAAGTGGTCCGACAGCCTTCAATGCTCTTTTTAGCTGGACAACTTCACGAGGATTTATTCTGCTGACTGCGACTTTGGAAACCAGCCTTTCAAGATCGCCTACCTGTCTTATCAGTCCCGATATCTCATCTCTGAAAGCGCTCTTCTCAACAAGATGCTGAACAATATCAAGACGGTCATTAACAGGCTGGATATCTTTCAACGGTAGAGATATCCAACGTTTAAGGAGCCTGCCTCCCATAGGTGAAATAGTCCGGTCTATTACATCGATCAGAGTTCCAGCTCCTTCATATGGAGAATGAAATAATTCAAGGTTCTTTATTGTGAATTTATCGAGCCATACATATCTGTCCTCATCAATCCTTGACAGATTTGTAATATGTCCGAGCTGCTCATGCTGTGTAATGTCGAGATAATAAAGTATTGCTCCGGCAGCTACTATTCCGAAGGTCAGATTCTGAACCCCGAATCCTTTCAGTGAACTTGTCTCAAACTGTTTAAGGAGCCTGTCATTTGCAGCATCCTGTGTAAATATCCAGTCATCAAGCTTATACGTATAAAATTTCGGACCAAAATATTCAATGAAGAGATCTTTCTGCCGTTTTTCAAAAAGTACCTCTTTGGGCTGAAAATTATTCAGCATCTGATCTATGTATTCAATAGTACCTTCCGAGGCAAGGAATTCGCCAGTGGATATATCCAGAAAAGCAACTCCGGCTATCTTCTTATCAATATGTACTGCCGCAAGAAAATTGTTCTCTTTGTGATTGAGTACATTTTCATTGATTAAAACCCCGGGAGTAACCAGTTCGGTAATTCCTCTTTTAACAATCTTCTTTGTCAGTTTGGGATCTTCAAGTTGCTCGCATATTGCGACCCTCTGTCCGGCTCTGACTAATCTCGGCAGGTATGTATCGAGAGCATGGTAGGGAAATCCGGCAAGTTCAACAAACTGTGCTGACCCATTTGCTCTGCGTGTCAATGTAATACCCAGTATTTCAGATGTTTTCACGGCATCCTCCCCGAAAGTCTCATAGAAATCTCCGACTCTGAAAAGAAGTATTGCATCAGGATGTTTGGTCTTGATGTTATAATACTGTTTCATCAACGGGGTCTCAACATACTTTTGAAAATCAGACATAGGTGCAGCTAAAGTAGATTTTGATTACTTTTTAATCGGATGGTTCTTAACAAAGATACACTCCCGGGAATATTAATAAAAGAGTTTTTGAATTTTATTATCAGCAGAAATTATTATAATATTCCGGATTCAGAAATTCAGGTAAAAATCTTTGGTGAGAGTTATATAATCTTCAGTGAACTCGTGTCGAGGTCCCTTTTCTATCGTCAGAAACTTTTCAGTGGCAACAGTTCTCTTCCTGCTAAAGCCGAGGATTAGTCTTCTTATTTCACTTGCCGGCAATGGTCTTATTTTCAATATACTGTTGCAGTATAATCTATATTCCGCAGCTTCAGCAATCAGGATATTCCCTTCAACATAAGGCATAATACTCTGAAACCTGCCCTCTTCAGACAGAAGCCGCGAAACACCTTTCAGGATATCAGCAGAAGAGAGGGTATCATTGTGCCGGACAGAAGCTTTCCGTGAATCGGGATTCTTTAATGAATTTATAAAGTAAGGGGGATTGGTCACAATCAGATCGAACTTTGAATCACCCGGATTAAAGCTTTGCAGATCAATATTTTCGACTTTAATCCGGTCACTCCATTTACTATTTTCAACATTGCGACAGGCCTGCCGGTACGAATCCCTGTCGGGCTCAATTGCAGTAATTTCCCCTTCACATCTCTGGGCAAGCATCAAAGCTATAAGCCCGGTACCTGTTCCTATATCCAGGATTTTTTCAGACCCGGAAACATCACTATAGGCACCAAGAAGAACACCATCTGTGCCTGTTTTAAACGCGCATTTATCCTGGAAAAGCGTAAATTGTTTAAAACTGAAATAATTATTTGCCATGGTTGATTTATTCAGTATTTTTCGTTCACCCCGGCACAGAACAGGTCAAAATTCTAATTTACAAAACCGGGGGATTGAGATCCGTTTCCAGGTCATTATTCTGATTTGGAATTTTAAACAGTACTTCGGTGTTTATATTAAAAAATCAGGGGACTGAAACAAAGGAATACTCTGCCTTCTATTTTTTTCTCAGCCGTAATGCATTTGAGATGACGGTAACCGAACTAAAACTCATAGCAGCAGCTGCAATCATCGGACTGAGTAAAATTCCAAACACCGGAAAAAGAACACCGGCTGCTATTGGTACACCAAGGACATTATAAACAAAAGCAAAAAATAAATTTTGCTTAATATTATGCATCACGTCACTGCTCAGTGTTCTTGCTTTGGCAATTCCATTCAGGTCACCTTTAACAAGTGTTATTTCAGCACTCTGCATGGCGATATCTGTTCCTGTACCCATTGCTATACCAATGTTTGCCTGGGTAAGCGCCGGCGCATCATTGATACCATCTCCGGCCATTGCCACTATGTGACCTTCTTTTTGTAATTGCTTAATTTTATTGTATTTATCGCCAGGGAGACAGTCAGCTTCGAACCCATCGAGATGCAACTCCCCGGCTACTGCTCCGGCAGTAAATTTATTGTCACCGGTAAGCATCAATATTTTTACTCCCATTTTCTGTAAAGATTGAATGGCTCTGGCTGAAGTCTCCTTTATTTTATCAGCAACGCCAATGATACCTTCCACATTGTCCTCTAAAATTAAATACATTACCGTTTGTCCTTCAAGCTGCCACTTCTTTACGAGTTCCATTTTCTCATCCTTCAGGGAAGCCTTAAAGTCTTCCAGTAACCTGTGATTGCCCAGTCCGAGCTTTTTACCCTTGTAAAGCGCCTGTACTCCTTTACCTGTAACTGATTCGAATTTTTCTAATTTTATCAGATCAATTTTTTCCTCGTTTGCCCTTTTCACTATTGCTTCGGCAAGGGGATGCTCGCTATTGGCATCAATCGAAGCGGCAAGCTTAAGGATTTCCTCATCGCTAAGATTACCAAATGACTTAAATCCTTTAACGCTCGGCTTTCCTTCAGTAATGGTTCCGGTCTTATCAATAATCAGTGTATCAACCTTATTCATTTCCTCAATAGCACGTGCATCTTTTACAAGGATCCCCATTTGTGCCCCCCGGCCTGTACCAACCATAATTGATATAGGGGTAGCAAGCCCCAGTGCACACGGGCATGCAATGATCAGAACAGATACAGCATTTACAAATGCATAAACGTAAGCCGGTTCAGGTCCCCATATTGCCCATACTGCAAAGGTTATCAGCGATATCGCAACAATGATCTGTACAAAATATTTAGCAACAATGTCTGCCAGTCTTTGTATCGGAGCCCTCGACCGGCTCGCTTCATTTACCATTTCGATGATCCTGGCAAGTAAGGTTTCGTCCCCCACTTTTTCAGCCTTCATTTCAAAAACGGTTTTCCCATTGATGGTCCCTCCTGTTATCTTGTCGTCTTTTGATTTGTCGACAGGCATTGGCTCACCTGTTATCATACTTTCATCAATAACAGCATCACCATCAGTTATTACACCGTCAACCGGAATCTTCTCACCAGGCTTAACTCTCAGGATATCACCTGCTTTAACTTGCTCAAGAGGGATCTCTTCTTCCTTCCCGTTACTTACAAGCCTTGCGACAGGGGGAACCAGATTCAGCAAGGCTTTTATTGCGGAATTGGTTTTGCCATGTGCTCTTAACTCCAGAACCTGTCCCATTAGTACAAGTGTAAGTATGACTGCAGATGCTTCGAAATAAAGATGAACATTGCCCTGAATATCTTTAAATTCTGCCGGGAAAATGGCGGGGAATAATAACCCGAAGACACTAAACAGATATGCTGATCCCACACCGATGGATATCAGTGTCCACATATTGGGCGACCACCGGCGTATAGAACTCCATCCGCGCTTAAAGAAAATCCAGCCAGAATAGAAGACAACAGGTGTGGCTAATAGAAATTCTATCCAGCTCCAGATTTTTTTTGAAGCAATTGTTTCGAGATTAAGAAAAGGTATTAAGTCGGACATGGCAATAATAAATACCGGGATACTCAATGCCAGCGCGATACGGAATTTTTTTAACATTAATTTGTAAGATTTATCTTCTTCGCTGGTTTCAGTTCCTTTTTCAGGGACCAGAGTCATGCCACATATCGGGCAGTCGCCAGGTATATCTTGTCTTATCTCAGGATGCATGGGGCAAGTATATATTGTAGCGGATTTATGCACAGCTTCCAGTTTATTCAAGTGCATGCCACAAACAGGGCAATCAGCGGGTGCGGGATAAGTTTTATCTCCCTCGCATAACATAGTGCAATAGTATCTATCCGTAGCATCCTTAGTATCCGGATTATGATGCTCACCCTGTGCTGGTTTATTTTCAGGAGGGATATGGTGATGATGTTCTTCATTTGTCTGTCTGCCTCCAACTACAACAAGTTTCATGTTGCATACAGGGCAATTACCCGGTTCATTATATAATTTGTCACCTTCACAATACATGGGACAATAATACCTAAGCTCTTCTTCAGTTAAGGTTGCTTCTTTCATTTCAAAGTTCCAGTTTGTTAATTATTTAAATTCATTATTCAGGTCAATAAAAGATATATCCACAACCACTAACCACACTCCATATCAATCTGTTATAATGCACTTTGGATCTTTTCAGTTTTGCGTAATTTTAACATATTTAATTTACATGTAAAGTTACAGGAATTATTTTGTTGCCAGTTTCTTCTCCAACAACATTTTAATTTCCTGATCATTTAAATTCATAACCAATCAGAAAACCGGCAATATGATTTTCATATGAATATCACATGAGGCTGTCTCAAATGTCTAAAATTAAGGAAATGCTTTCTCTTTGTCGCTCTGTGCCTTCTCTGTGGCCCGCTGTGTAACAAATAATTAAGAACTTACACAGAGTTTCACAGAGTTTCACAGAGTTACAGAGGACTTTTGAGACAGCCTCATCAATATTTTCCTACTCCCAAAATAACTTTACATCTCTTTTAAAACCGAGATTTAATTATTGATTTACATACCCATTTTGCGAGGCATCATTTATCCTTTTTCATTTTGGTTGTATCGTGCATAGTCATACTATTTTTTGATTTCATCACTGCAGGTTTATGCTTCTGTTGCATCCCTTCCTGCTTCATGTCCTTCTTTTCTACAAGTGCCATGCCGCATATAGGACATTTCCCCGGCTTATCCATCAGAACCTGAGAATGCATTGGGCAGGTATACTTTTTGGCAACCTGTTGCTCTGTAGCTGGTTTCTTCTTTGTTCCCTGTGCTTTTACCTCGCTGGTAAAAGATGTCAGGACTAACCCTATCAGAAGGGCCGCTGAAAAAGCAATTATTCTTTTCATGATATCAAAATTTTAGTTTGTTGACACAATGGAGTTCCCCTGAACTTCCAGGGGATTATCCCCTTTTTTCAAAAGACATTTCAAGTATTTATTCTTTACAATCTGTTTATATTATTTATTTTTTCAGTTCAGCATCGCAGTTTCCTCTAATTCAAACAAGTTCATAAAGCAAATACCAGCAACCCTGGTGCACAGTAACACCTGACAATTCAATTTGTTTAATTTTATAATTAAGATTCTTCGATTGGGCCATACATTATGCTATGGAATCATCCAAATGAGAACAACAAGAATGGCCTCAAAAAGAGTAACTTGTTAAAAGATTAAAATTAAATGCTTTAACAAAGTAGTTACATAAGAGTTTCCTATGGCTTATTGTTTTTATTCACGGTTTTAACTATCAGCCAGATAACAACAACAAGAACAATAAAGCCCGCAACAAGGCCCCAAATCATTCCCCAACCGTGACTACTCCAGTTCATCAAATTTTATGACTTAAGTTTGAAACAAATATCATTTAAGTTTGTCTATCACATTTTTTAATTTTTTCTGAATCTCGCCGGCTATATTCAATAGTTCCTGGTTTTTAACTGCTGACATTGAAGCAACAGGATCGACAGCAGCTACCTCAATAGTTCCATCAGGCTTTTCCTGAATAATCACATTACAAGGCAACATAACACCAATTTTATCTTCATTCTGAAGGGCTTTATAGGCATAAGCCGGGTTACATGCGCCCAGAATTTTATATTTCCGGAAATCGACGCCTAGTTTTTCCTTTAGCTTTTCGTGAATGTTGATTTCTGTTAACACACCAAAACCTTCTTTCCCCAGTTCTTCAGTGACTATTGTTACCGCTTCATCAAAAGTGGAACTTATTGTTTTTTCAAAATAATACTTCATAATCATGTTTTTTATTCGTGTGTTTTTTGCCTGAAATGTTAGTGTATGCTAATGGTGTGGATCTTTTATACAACGGGGTTAACTCATACCATGTTTCCATCCAATTGATACAAGCCACCAATTCAGGGGATAAGTAAAAATTGCTCCTGCAAATAACCCTAAAGCTCCAAATCCCCAAAAAGCAAAGGTGTCCGGATCCGGACTTTGTCCGGCAATTTCGGGAGTAATAAATTTCATTATTAATCCCATCGCAAACATTAACGGAATCATTGAAAAAAACTCAGCCCTGCCTGCCATCCAAAAGGCCTGACGTTTTGACCCGGCCATTTTTTTCATTGCCGTATATTGAAAAATAAACCATCCGAATAAAAACCAGGTACTATATTCAAACCAAAATTCCGGCCAGAAACTTAAATTGATCAGCCTGCTGATAATCATAGCCGTCATTATTCCTAAGCCGTCACCTGCAACACAATGAATGACAGATCCCGTCACTTTTCTCCACTGTGGAGAGACATAACGGTGATGATATTCTTTTGCTTCCTCTCCTGTTTTGTTTTTAATGCCAAAAGGTCTGCAGGTTGAAAAATACAGTATTAACCCTATAATTGAAAAGAAAATCATTATTATGGGCCAGCCATATTTTAGCGATTGATTGACATTCGTATTGACTTTGAATTCATCATAGGTTACCCAGACTGCTGCGAGAAAACCAAACAGATACCACGAAATAACGAACCATGACTCCTGTAAAAAAGGGAAAATTGAGTTTGTCACGATGATTCAATTTACACGTTTTAAATTTGAAAGCGGGAAAGTAGTTTTATGAATATTGTTAAGATTTCCTAAATAGTACTTAATCCCAAAGTGTTAATGATCATTGATATCTCCCTTATGTTTAAGAACATAATGATTATTGGTATCCTTATTTTTGCTATCCATACATAAGCCATCCCCTCAGGCTGGCTAATTATGTCCCCCATGGTGATGCCCATGATTATGTCCATGATTATGCCCGTGATGGTTTTCAGTACTCTGATTTTTATCATCCACCGGTACCAGGTGCATATTACATACCGGGCAGTCACCCGGTTTATCATATGTCTTTGATCCTTCACATTTCATCGGACAGAAATATTTAATTGCAGTGTCCGGCTGAACTTTGTTTTCATTATTATTCATATCTCTCTGTTTATTAATCATTTGTGTTATATTGAAATAATACGGGGTCCTTAAATTTGTTAACGGCCTGTATCAATCATTTCATTTTAGTAAAATTTAAATTTCTGATTTTATATCGTACTTATAAAGTACCAGATCATTAACACAGTTAACAACAACCATTACTATAATGTTCATTCCTTTCATTATTAACAGCATTAAGATTCAGGTTGATCGTGGTAGGTTGAAATCGAATTATTTTCAAATTTGTTTAGCTTCGATGAACCCGCAAGCTCGGTTGTAATTGTTTTCAATCAGGTGGGTTCCATAATACTTAGATATTTTAATGATTAAAAATATAAGGTCGTGTCTGTATCCACTTACTGATATTTTCAGCGCTTATTACACCCGCCAGGTTGTCATCGTCATTTTTTACAGGAAACAAGGACTGGTCTCCTATTTGCATCAAAGGCAATATATCTGTTATTTTATCCTCATTTCTAAGCCAGTGAAAGTCTTTCTGCATAAAACCACCGATGCCTGCATCCATTTTACCGTCGTGCAACCCTGTTACAATGGCTTTGTAATCAAGTATACCCACTATCTTATTGTTTTCCGTCACGAGAAACGATTTTTCATTTGAATTAAGCAGATGGGAAGCTGCAATTTGCAGTGTGTATTCCAAGTTCAACATGGTGAACTTTGTCATTAAAACATCTTTTACCCTTATACCCTCAAGGCTATGTTTAATTTCTTCGGCTTTAGACTCTGCCCCTGCTCCCAGAAATATAAACATTCCGATAAACACCAGCCAAAAGTCGTAAAAAAAGCCAAAGAAAACGAAAATGATTGCAAGAAACTGGCCGATTTTTGCCGCAATATTTGTAGCTTTTTGTTGATCCATTTTCATAGCCAGCAGGGACCGCAATACTCTTCCCCCATCCATCGGGAAAGCCGGAATCAGATTAAAAACAGCCAGTACTATATTGACATAAAGCAGGTTAAATAGAAATGATGTACCTGTCATACTTATATTGATAACTCCGAAATCGGGTATTTGCCCCGTGCTTTTTAAGTAAATCCATAAAAGACCCGCAATAATTACATTTACAGCGGGACCTGCCAGTGCCACCTGAAGCTCCTGAACTGGTCTTGAAGGCATTGACTCGAGACTTGCAATTCCGCCTATAGGGTAAATAGTTATATCTCGTGTCGATACACCAAACCGTTTTGCTGTCAGAGCGTGTCCGAATTCATGAAGCACAACACATGCAAAAAGTACAAGAATAAACAATACGCCTGATAAGCCTTCACTAAACCCATGACCCATGCGGAAGTGCATAAGGAATATCCAGCCAATTAGGATGAAAAAAGTCCAATGAATAAATACTTTTATCCCCGAGAAACTACCAAGACTGAGTGACCATTTCTTATTCATTTACAACTTCTTTCTTTAATAAACACCACCCGTTCCTTTAAAGTTCATTTCATTTCATCTTCAGGATGAAACACAATTTACAGATTACCTGACGTCATCTATGGCTTTCCGCTTATTAAGTCCGATTCTTTTGCTTTTTCAATTTTATATCAGAATAGTAAAACTAAATTGCCATTATTCCCTCCTCATCGGTTCTGACTTTATACACATCATCTACAGGAGAAATCAGGATCAGCCCATCTCCTCTGTAACCTGTTCGTCCTGATTGCCGGATAACTGAAACCGCTTTGCTTACATGCTCATCTGACACCAGAATTTCAATTTTTATAACTTTGTAAGCCTCCGCAAAAGGATACTTTACACTGATATGTGCTTTTTCATGGTCAACATACTGCCCTGTTCCTTCGCATTCGATCATAGTCATACAGCAGAAGCCGGAACTTTTTAATGCATTATAAACACTTTCCAGTTTTCTTTGCCTGATATATGCTTTTATAAGTTTCATCATAGTATAATTTTGATTTTAGTTGTATGATAGCCTGTCCCGCAAAGCGGGAGAACCGCACATGATTGACTTCGTCGAGCTCGCAAGCTCGGTTGAAAATTATATTTTTATCGTGTTTAGCTTCGCTGAGCTCGCAAGCTCGGTTGTGATTGAGGTCAATCATGTGGGTTTCATAATTTTAATTTTTTAACAGCTGTTACAAGCCTTTTCAATCTTTAATATTTCAGCGTCTCCCGTGTTTCACCACAAGTGGGCATAGCTTCGCCGTAATATGGATTGCGGATACCTTTTGTTTCGCTCAGCCAATAAGCCCCCTTGTTATCATTCATCATCGGGCAAAACTGGTAATATACAGTCTTGCCCATTAAGCCAAAGGATTTTATGGCCTTGTAGAAGCTGTCGTTGAAAACGGAAAATGTTTTCCGCTGAGCCTCTAAAACATCTGATGATGCAATTTGTTTGAGGTGACTGTCAAGATTGGGCAACAGGTTCATCCATTCAGTCATTGCATCACCCTTAAGAAGATTCATATCCGTTTTAGCCAGAGCCTGCAGAACATCTTTTGCAGCTTGTTTTACCTTCGTTTCGTCACTCTGAAAAAAAGCATTTTTTAAAACAATATACCTGTCAAAGACGGTGTTGAGTTGCATGGTAAAATCCATGCTTATATTCGTTTTCTCCGGCGTTCCGGCAGTTTTTTTGTTTAGTGAATCGCTCTTTGATTTTGTACCGGCAGATGACAAATCCATTTCCTCTCCACTTTGAGCGGTACCTGATTTGGAATCACCAGGCATTATCATTCCCGGCATGGTGTTGGTCTTTCCGCCTTCAGGGTTCATCATGCTCGGCTTACCTTCAAGCTGGGCAGAGGCATCCACACTGAATGTGCCGTTGGTAACAATTTCTTCACCTTCCATTAATCCGTCCTGTACCACGAAGCTGTTGCTCAAAGCCGGCCCCAGTGTTATTTCCCGCATAATAAAGCTGGGCTCTTTTTCATCAGCCAGTTTTACATAAACCACTGATCTGGTTCCGGTCCATAAAACCGATGTCTGAGGAATTACAAGGCTGTTCCCCAAAGTTGCCAGATGGGCAGTTAACTCACCTGTAACGAACATATCGGGTTTAAGTATATCTCCTTTATTGGGTATTTCGAGCCGTACACTTGCCACCCGTGTCTGGGGGTTAATTACCGGATCGATAAAGGAGACTTTACCGGTAAATTCTTTCCCTGGCAGTGCCTGCAGTGTAAAGGTGATCCTGTCACCTTTTCTGATCCAGGGCAGATCGGTTTCATAGGCATCAAACAAAGCCCACACATGCGACAGATCGGCAATTTCATATAATGGCGCACCCTGAGCCACATAGTCACCGACGTTAACACTCTTGTTTATTACAATTCCCGAAACAGTGGCAAATACGTCAAATACGGTTTTAGCAGCTCCACTGTTCTCTATATCAGCAATCTGACCGTCGGTAAACTTCCACTGCCGCAGTTTTTCCCTTGCTGCATCAAGCAGACCTGGCTGCATCTCTTTCATTTTAATAGCTTCCAGGAGTTCTTTCTGGGCAGTTACCATTTCAGGTGAATAGATCTGGGCTATAGCCTGGCCCTTACGTACCTCCTCTCCGGTAAAATTCACGAAGAGCTTTTCAATTCGTCCCGGAATATGGGCCGGCAGGGTCTGGATAAGACGTTCATCAGCCTGTATTTTGCCGTATAGCTGAATCAATTTTACCGGCTTCTGGCGCGAGACTATCCTTGTCTGTACCTCTGCAAGCTTAATACCTTCTTCGGTCATAACCACAGCATCGGGGTTCACCGGAGCAGTATTCTGTATAAGGGGAATAAGTTCCATTCCGCAAATCGGGCATTTTCCCGGATGGTCCATCCTTATCTGGGGATGCATTGCGCAGGTCCAGATGGTCTTTTTGTTTTCATCCGTAGTTTGTTCCTGGCTCGTTTTTTCTTCGTGCGACTTGTGAAAAAATACCAACCCAAGTAATAATCCGGCAAGTACAAGTAATGTACCTCTGATATATTGATTCGAAATGATTTTTTTGATTTGCATCACTAAATGTTTTTTATTAAATTTTATTATTAGTTCCCGGTTAAATAAACCAGCCGAGCAATTGACGTATTTTTATCAACAACAGCTTCAACCTTTTTGAATTGATAATCGAGAAGCTGTTGCTCCATTCGTAATACTTCTTCAAAGTCAGTTCCTCCGGTTGAAAAAGATGTAGTAAGCAGTTGTACGCTCTTATTGGCAAGCATTGCCTGTTCGTTATACAGATTTATCCTTCTTCCGGCATCGCTTAAGTTTTGCATTGTTTCCTGAAAATTCACACGAAGGTCATTCGTTACATTCTCCGCCGATACTGTGGCGGCATCCCTCATCAGTTCAGCCTCATGGCGCATAGCTTTGTATTTTTTCCTGTAAATAGGCAATGTCAGAGAAATCATAGGCATTGTCATATCGTTCCCGTTCATCATGGAAGTATTGCCTTCGCGCTTCTGGATCACTGAGTAATTCAGGCCCAGACCAACCATGGGATATCCCATACGTGTAACCATTGCGAGCTTTGCAGCATTGGCTTCCGATTCAGCTTCATACATTTTTACCATCGGGTGGTTAACAAGGCTGTCTGCAAGAGTAAGTATATCCGATGGTACCGGCACTTCTGTCAATGAATCACCGGTGAATACTGCTGTCAAAGGAGCACGGTTAAGAAATCTGTTAAAACTCACTTTATCTGTGGTAAGCTGGTCCTGCAACAGGGCAATCCGGTTTTCAAGATCGTGTATTTCAATTTGTACACGTAACAGGTTAACCATGTCGTTTTTGCCACTTCCACCCATGGAGCCTCCCATTCCACTGCCTGAAGTTGCCATTGCCGGTTTGTTTGCAGATGATGATATGGAACCTGATCCCATGCTTTGATTTGTCATACTGGTGCCACTCATTCCGGATGAACCCGGAGATGAATTATTTGAACCGGCTGGCATCGAACCACTATTACCTGAAGGCGAACCAGTACCACCGGTACTGAATTTTACCAGAACAATTTGTTCAAGCGAATGCAGTATATCAAGGTTGTTTTTCGCAATGCTTATCTCCTTTATTGTTCGGTAAACCTTATAATATGAAGATTTGACATTAAAATACAATCCGTCCTTTGCATCACGGAAGTTCTCCAATTTTGCAACTGCCATTTTTGATGCTTCATCTTTTGCGGCCTTCAATACTCCGAACCATGGGAACATCTGCATCAACCGGATATCTGCTACCTGGTTTCCTCCCAAGAGCTGCATGGGCTTGATAAAATAGCCGAATTGCAGGTCAGGATCGGGTAATGATGATGCCTGGGGTACCTTTTCCAACGCTGCAGAATATTCCAGGTATTTTGCTTTTACCCCGGGATTATTCAATGCCGCCTGTTCAAGGTAATACGAGAGGGAATCCTGTGCATAGCCTTTTTCAAAGCTTATTCCTGTTATTATTAATAAAATAATGTATTTAATATATTGTTTCATAATAAAAAAATTATTCAATTTTTTAAGTACCTGGAGTTTTAGCCTCCACCCCCCTTAAGGGGGGCTAATTCTCTGAATTCTTGTGAAATTCATCTGAATTCCACAGTATTTTCTCCCCTCCAGGGGAGATGCTGCGCAGCGGCAGAGGGGCTTGAACTCTAAGTTCTCCAAATTTCAGCTCACTTTAAGTACTTTTCTTTTTATCTCCCCTTCTCTCCATATTGACTGAAATACAGGTACGACAAACATTGTCATAATCTGGATTATCATTCCCCCGAATGTCGGGATGGCCATTGGTACCATTATATCGGCGCCTTTACCTGTGGATGTCAATACAGGTAATAATGCTATAATTGCCACAGCTGCGGTCATCATAGCAGGTCTTACCCTTTTTTTGCCGGCCATAACCACCGCTTCGCGGACATCATGAACATTAGTTGGTTTCAGTTCTTCGAATACCTGGTGAATATATGTTCCCATAATTACACCATCGTTAGTGGAAATCCCAAACAGCGCGATAAACCCGACCCATACCGCTACGCTTAAATTTATCGTGTGCATCTGGAACAGATCGCGCATGTTTATCCCGGCAAGTGAGAAATTCATGAACCACGGCTGGCCATAAAGCCATATCATAATAAAGCCCCCGGCAAATGCCACAAAAACCCCCGAGAAATGGATTGATGACGCTGTGAATGTTTTGAACTGGAAGAAAAGCAGCATAAAAACAAGTACAAGACTGATCGGCATTACAATTGACAATCTTTTTGTAGCCCTGATCTGTTGCTCATAGTTTCCTGCAAATTTGTAAGAAACACCGGCTGGTAATACAAGTTCTCCCGATTCAATCTTTGCCTTTATAAATGCATCAGTTTTTTCTACCGCATCCACTTCTGCCACACCCTCCTGCTTATCGAAAATTACATATCCTGTGAGGAAGGTATTCTCACTGCGGATCATTTGAGGTCCTCTGGTATATTGCAGATCGGCCAGTTCACCCAGCGGCACTTGTACACCTGTCATTGAAGGAACAAGTATTTTCTTCATATCTTCAGGTGTTGACCGTAACTCCCTGGGATATCTTACCCTGACAGGAAACCGTTCGCGGCCTTCCACCGTAGTAGTTAACACCATCCCGCCAACGGCACTCTGCAAGACATCCTGCACCTCGTTTATTGTTAGCCCATACCTGGCAATAGCATCGCGGTTCAGTTTAATTTCAATATAAGGTGCACCAACTGCCCGGTCATAAAATACAGAAGATGGCACCAATGAAGGAACTTCCTTCAGCACTTTTTCAAATTCGAGACCTGCGCTCTCAATGGTTTGAAGATCAGGACCATAAACCTTCAAACCCATTGGAGCCCGCATCCCCGTGGAAAGCATAACCAGCCGGGTCTGAATAGGCTGAAGTTTTGGAGCCGAAGTAAGTCCGGGCAGATTTGTCACTTTAACGATTTCGTTCCAGATATCATCAGGTTTCCTTATTCCGGGTCGCCACTGACGGAAGTAATCACCATGAGCATCAGGGACGAGAAGTTTTGTATCAAGGCTTTTCAGGTTATCTTTTTTCGGATCAAAGATGGTACTGTCTGATAATAAGAAATTACCATCTTTATTGGTCTTAAACCGTACACGGCGGCCATTTATATCCAGTACATATTCCGATTTATAATTAATTGTGTTTTCAAACATCTGTACCGGTGCCGGGTCGAGAGCTGAACTCACCCTTCCCCATTTACCAACCGCCACTTCCACCTCGGGTATCGATTCCAGTCTTTTATCCAGCATTTTTATATAGTCGAGATTCTGTTCCACTCCGGCATGAGGCATGCTTGTAGGCATTAACAGAAATGAACCCTCGTCAAGTGAAGGCATAAATTCCTTCCCCACACCGGGAAACGTTTTAGAGGCTGCCTGCCAGACGGAAGTTTTCCTTATATCCAGCCCGGTTATATCGAATCCTTTTGCCACAACCCCGAATATTTTATTATACCCCAGCCATATTGTAATACCAAGCAAAAAGGTGACTAACGGAAGCATCAGAAATTTCCATTTATTCCGTAAACACCAGCGCAATACAGGTTCGTAATAATGCACCATCAGCATCAGCAGGGAAATTACAGAACCCACTATCCCTATTACAAACAGGAAGTTAACCAGATAAGAATTATGAGCACCAAGTGGCAGCCATTCATATGCGAGATAATAAACAGCGACGAGCACTGTGATGCCTATATTAATCAGATTTGGCATCTTTTTACGATGTTCAGGCCATTTATACTCCAGCAGATTGTTTATACCAATCAGGACCAGAGCCAGTGCCGGCCATGTACCCCAGAATATTGTAAAAAACAAACCGGCAACTATGAGAGAAGCATTCCATATCCTGCTTACACGACGCTTATCGAAACGGATGGAAAAAATTATGTCTGCCATCATGGGAAGCACAATAATTCCAAGAATAAAGGAAGAAAGAAGCGCGAATGTTTTGGTAAACGCAAGTGGTCTGAACAGTTTACCCTCTGCGGCTTCCATTGCAAAAACAGGTAAAAAGCTGACTACGGTGGTCGACAAAGCAGTAATCACAGCCGAGGATACTTCAATAGTTGCACTATATATAACCGTGCGAAGGGCTGTTCCTTTTGCCCCATGGTTTTCAGGCATCTCCAGGTGCCTGAAAATGTTCTCCACGAATATTATACCCACATCTACCATCACCCCAATGGCAATTGCAATACCTGAAAGAGCTACTATATTGGCTTCCACACCTGTGAGCCGCATTACAATAAATGTCATCAGAACTGCGACCGGCAGTAACCCCGAAATGATTATTGAAGCCCTCAGGTTAAACATCAGTACGATGATCACTATAATACTGATAAGCACTTCATGGGAAAGTGCCGACTCAAGAGTACCTATAGTTTCCTGGATGAGCCCTGTACGATCATAAAAGGGAACTACCGTTACTTTGGAGACAGTTCCGTCGGCCAGTGTTTTACTGGGCAACCCGGGTGCAAGTTCTTTAATTTTGTCTTTTACATTATTAATAACTTCCATGGGGTTTGAACCATACCGTGCAACCACTACTGCACCTGCAGCCTCGGCCCCGCTTTTGTCGAGTCCACCGCGACGTGTTGCAGGTCCGAAACTTACTTTTGCCACATCTCTGATTCTCACGGGAACATTGTTTCTGACAGACACAACAGCATTCCGCAGGTCATCAAGATTTTTAATATATCCCAGACCACGGACTACATATTCAACTTTATTTAATTCCACGGTTTCGGCACCTATGTCCAGGTTGCTGTTCTTCACCGCGCTCATTATATCCATGACGTTCACCCCAAACGACTTCATGGCATCCGGATTAATATCTACCTGGTATTCTTTTACATAGCCACCGATTGAAGCTACTTCGGAAACACCCTCGGCAGATGCCAGGGAATATTTAACATAATAATCCTGAATTGTTCTTAATTCCTGGGGATCCCAGCCTCCGGACGGTTTCCCGGTTTTAGGGTCGCGTCCTTCGAGGGTATACCAGAATATCTGACCGAGCGCTGTGGCATCAGGTCCGAGACTTGGTTGCACTCCCTGGGGCAAAGTTCCCGAAGGAAGTGAGTTCAGCTTCTCCAGAATGCGGGAACGGCTCCAGTAGAATTCCACATTATCCTTAAAAATGATGTAGATAAACGACATACCAAACATCGAAGTGCTCCGGATAGTCTTTACACCGGGTATCCCCTCAAGGGCAGAAGAGAGAGGATATGTTATCTGGTCTTCAATATCCCTTGGCGAGCGACCCATCCACCCGGTAGCAATAATTTGCTGGTTATCGCCTATATCCGGTATCGCATCAACAGGAACCGGGTCCCGTGGTAAAAAGCTGATATTCCAGTTAAACGGTGCGGAAATAGTGCCCCAACCGATAAAAACCAGTAGCAACAATATGGTAATCAGTCTGTTCTCCAGAAAATATTTTATTAACTTATTAAGCATATTTCTTACTATTGATAAATGATATTCTTCTTTTCAATTTTCCATTAATATTTGTCAGGTAAAGCAAGGGTGATGATTTCAAAACAATTAAATACTATATTTTAGATTCAACATGATTAAATTCAGCATAATGGCTTATCAGTTAAGTGAAACCTCACATGACTGATCATTTTGATCCTGTATTGTTGTTAATTATTACGATCAATCATGTGGGTACAATCACCTGAATGCTTAAATCCTACCTGGCTCTCGGATAATGGCAGCAACCTGGCAGTGCATCATAAGCCTTATCATCTGCTTTATACTTTTCAGTATCATGTCCGGCAGCAGCAAGTTTTTTACTTAAAGCGTCTGCACTTGTTTTTGAAGGATCAAATGTTACAGCCAGCAACCTGGTCTTTGAGTTCCAATCGGCCTTTGTTGCGCCTTCAGCAGTCACAGTCTTTTCAATCCGGGCTTTGCACAAGTCACAATTGCCCCGGACTTTAATGGTTTCCGTTTTTGTGGAAGCCATATTCATATCCATTTTGGAATGGTCCTGCGTCTGGGCCGAAACGGTTACGCTAAACAACACCGCAAATAATGCAGGAATAATTAATTTTAAAGTTTTCATTATTGAAAATTTTTAAATTATAAATACTATAAGAAAATTGAAATAACAGAGATATTACAAATGAGTACTTAAACTCATTTGCAAAACAGAACAGAAGAAGAATATTCAGATACGGAAAACACAAATTTCGGAGAGGTCCACGTTAGTGGACATCAATGAGCCCGGGGGACTCTCATTTGCATATAAAGATTTTAAAACATTGGTTGAGAAAACCGGTAGGCTGTAAGATATAAAGAAAACCTGTATTTTGTCTTTAAAAAACTCAGGATTAAAAGAAGATGAGGGAGCGTAATCACTGTTTATTCCAACGGATATTACAATATCATCACAGCAATGTGAACTAATGTTAGTTCCGGATACGGGTAAATCCTTTTCCTCATTTTCCATACCACATGTAGCCAGCTTCCCTGTAAGAGAGAACTTTGAAGCTTCAACCTTTCCATGGCAATAGTGTGTTGCAACCGAAAGGTGTAACATTGTTGTTACCAGCAAAAGCGCTAGTGTTATGGAAAAGACTTTCTTCATTATCTCTTTAACAGATAACTTTTAATAGAGTTTTGCAAAATTAAGTAATTCTATCTTAAGTCTTCAAAATGTTCGGAATTTTAATGTTTATTTAACACTATTCACTAAAATTTTAACTTCCCGACCTCAGGAACTCAGAACGAGACCATCAGGTCTGACCCATTCAGAGATAGAGATTGTTAAACCAATTGCAGATGGGCACATTACTGAAGAAACAGCACTGAGAAAACATATTACTTCCGATACTATTATGACACACAGGAAAAATATTTTCCGGAAAATTGAAACTAATTATCTTTCTGAATTGTTTATGTTCATTGTGTGTAATGGATTGGTTGATAATATCGGATATTATATTTGATAAATTTGTACACCCCCTGATTACGGTATATTAAATACCACATCTGCGGTATTGTATGAAATCCAATTACCCGGAATCTTTGTGTCATAAAATTAGATGTCATTTACTTAATACGTAAAAGTATTTAATTTATAAAGAATGAGGGTAGAGAACCGGCTCTTTGACTCTCTGGCAACCACCTGTTTACGGAATGGTGCCAACTCCGGACCATAATGGAAATATAAACTTAATACTTAATTATTATGAAAGTAAAAAATCAGATTTCAGGTAACTCTTCCTTTCGAAAAAGGGCATATATATACTATAAGTCAGAACTGATGCAAAACCAGGCCATGATCATTAATTTAAACTAATTAAAATTCAATTTTATTAAAATTTTTAAAAGAAACTACCATGTCAACAAATCATAAATTCGAAACCTTACAATTACACGCCGGGCAGGACGTTGACCCGACAACCTTGTCACGTGCTGTACCGATTTACCAGACAACTTCCTATGTTTTCAAAAATTCGGAGCATGCTGCTAACTTATTCGGCCTGAAAGAATTTGGAAATATCTATACACGATTAATGAATCCGACTACCGACGTCTTCGAAAAGCGTATTGCTGCTCTTGAAGGTGGTGTAGCTGCATTGGCAACTTCGAGCGGACAGGCTGCTCAGTTTATTGCTCTCACCAATATCCTGGAGAGTGGGGACAACTTTGTCAGTACATCTTATTTGTATGGCGGAACCTACAATCAGTTTAAAGTTCAATTTAAGCGACTTGGCATTAAAGTAAATTTTGTTAAGGGTGACAAAGCGGAAGATTTTGACAAAGCTGTTGACAGTAAAACCAAAGCAATTTACCTGGAAACCATTGGTAATCCTGAATTTAACATTCCTGATTTTGATGTAATTGCCAAAATAGCACAAAAACATAATATTCCATTGATCGTCGATAATACATTTGGTGCAGGCGGGTACTTGTTCCAACCACTGAAACATGGCGCTAATATAGTTGTTGAGTCTGCAACAAAATGGATTGGCGGACATGGAACAAGCATCGGAGGGGTTATTGTCGATGGTGGTAATTTTAACTGGAGCAATGGGAAATTTCCGCAATTTACAGAACCATCTGAAGGTTATCATGGACTCAAATTCTGGGATGTTTTTGGAACACCCGGACCATTTGGAAATATTGCGTTTATCATACGTGCCAGAGTTGAAGGTCTTCGCGATTATGGAGCGACGCTCAGTCCATTTAATGCATTTTTGTTGATTCAGGGAATAGAAACACTTTCATTACGTGTTCAGCGACATGTTGATAATGCCCTTGCTATAGCACAATGGCTGGAAAAACATGCGCAGGTAAATGGAGTCAATTATCCGGGGTTACCATCCAGTAAATATCATTTATTGGCAAAAAAATATCTGAAAAATGGTTTTGGCGGAGTTCTTTCATTCCATATCAAGGGAGGAAAAGATGCGGCTGATGCATTTATCGACAATCTCAAACTGGTCAGCCACCTTGCCAATGTGGGAGATGCCAAAACGCTTATCATACATCCTGCCTCCACAACCCATTTACAGTTGTCAGCCGAGGAGCAGGAAACCAGCGGGGTGATACCTGGATTAGTCAGGTTATCTGTTGGTATCGAACATCTTGATGACATCAAAGCTGATTTGGAACAGGCATTTACCTCTGTAAAAGGAATCTCTGATAAAGCTAAATAGTACATAGCTGGTTTAAGAAACCGGGCAGGTGTCGCATCTGTCCGGTTTGCTATTGTACTTTCAGTAAATTAAAAAGTTGTGTTATGCGGACCGAATCAGTTGTTATCCCTCAACTATGACATATGCCTCCATTCAGGAGGAACAACGAATCACAATTGGTGTCACAAAAGATTTAATATGGTTTTCTGTCGGAATAGAGTATATTGAGGATCTTTCCCGGATCGGGGAACGAAAGAAAAATACAGGACAAGAAAGTGTATACATCCTTGTCCTGCAACTCTTCTATCAAAAGATTCTTAGTGTTTTAACTAAGTAGATTTACTATTACTTATCAATAGGATCTTTTTTAGTAGATGATGTATCGGGTAACACAATGTCTTTCTTCACATTTGTATTATCTTTCATCATTTTCGACTGGTCCTTTTTCATGGTAGTGGTATCATTCATTTGCTGCATTTTATCGGTCTTCATGTTGTTCATTTCTACCAATGCCATGCCGCATTTAGGGCAATTCCCGGGCTTGTCTGATACTACTTCAGAGTGCATGGGACATGTATACTTCACTGTTTGTTGCTTTGAAGGTGTATTTTGTGGTACCTGACTATAAACTGTATTCCCTGATGAACCAGCGAATAATAATCCTGCAGCAAGGATAACCGAATAAATAAATTTATTTTTCATGATTTTTTTAATTTAATTTTATTAATACTCCGAAACACTATTTTATTCTCTCCAGTCCTGTCACGCTCCTCTTCAATTCTTTTCATATTCAACTCTGGAAACCTCCTTCCTTTTATTAATGTATTCGTACCTTTAAACATGGAGTTAAAAACTGGCCAGCAAAGGTGAGTACCTTAATTTTAACAATTGTTACACATTTTATGGAAAGGTTTATATGATTCACATATTTTCAGTAGGAATGCCGGCAGTCAATATTGGATGAACTGCCTCTTCAGGAGTTCAGCATCTTTTAAGGGGTTTCTAAACTACTCACATCCGCACTCTTTTCCTTTTGCTATTTCAAAAGCCTCTCGGAATGCCTGATCAGAAATTCAACTCTCCTTTGGTTACTTTTTAACATCTACATTAAAAACAAGTTCCCCCGGTTAATTAAGACTGCATCATTTTAAATCATAATTCCTTAATTTTGTGACGCAAAAATTGCAGACATGAAATTTAAAAAGGGCGAGCTGAAGGAGTTTCTGGACGAAAAAACTGAACTATATAACAGACTTTCTTTTATTGAATCTGATCCGATTAGCATTCCCCATCAGTATACTAAAAAAGAAGACATAGAAATAGCCGGATTTCTTGCCGCCACTATAGCATGGGGAAACAGAAAGATGATTCTGAGGAATGCAAACCGAATGATGGAACTTCTTGATGATTCGCCATACGAATTCATAATGAACTCCAGCGAGGAAGAAATGGAAACGATCGGAAGTTTTGTACACAGGACGTTTAATTCGACCGATTTGATATATTTCATAAAGGCTTTGAAGCATATATACAGGCACAAGGGTGGCCTTGAAACCATCTTCAGGGACTATCATACTGCAGATTCACTTCTGCCTGCAATCCATGAGTTCCACAAGATTTTCTTTGAACTTCCTCACGAAAAAAGAACCGAGAGGCATGTGTCTGATCCATTCAAGGGTTCTGCGGCAAAAAAAATAAATATGTATCTGAGATGGATGATAAGGAAAGACAACAGAGGCGTTGATTTTGGCCTTTGGAAGTCGATATCACCTTCAATCCTTTCATGCCCACTTGATGTTCATTCAGGTAATGTTGCCAGGAAACTCGGCTTATTGACACGAAAGCAGAATGATTCAAAAGCAGTTATAGAATTGGATACTAATCTTCGTGAAATGGATAGCGGGGATCCGGTCAAATATGATTTCGCACTTTTTGGATTAGGAGTTTTTGAGGGTTTTAAATAAAAGAAGCGATTTATCAGACAATAATTGGTAAAACTGAAGGTATAATAAATCATCATGATATTAATGATGAATTAAGCTCTGATGGAGAGGATAAACCTGCTGCAGAAATTATGACAACTGATCTAGTCACTTGTTTTCCGGAAGGGCCCTCAGGACTGCATTCGAGAAATATTTTATTCCACAAGTGTTTTCAGCAAATTCAATAAACCTGAGAAGTCAGATAGATTATATTTAGCCACAGAGGAGCTTATCCCAATCCGAATAGTACAAGACAGATCAGGAAGCGCTTTAAAAAGAAGTTCATCGGTTCTGTCATCCCCGGCAGCAAATATAAAGTCAAATTGCCCGTTTTTCATCAATATTCTGGCAGCTTGTCCTTTGTCATATTTACCGCTCTTTACTTCTAAAACCTTATTACCTTCCAGAATTTCAAAATTAGTCTTATGCCTGATTATTTCTGCCAGATCGTCACGGAGTTCATTCAGCCGTAACTGAGCAAAATCAAAATCAGCATTCCTGTAATGCCAGGCAATACTTCCGGTTTTTTCTTCAATAAATGTTCCGTTACAGCGATTCACATATTCAATAAGAATTGGCATCAATGTTTTTTTCCATTGCAGATCAGTTTCAATTGTTGCTTTCCAGTTTTCGCCCACCATTTTAATAAAATATCCATGTTCCGCCACCAAATTGACATTAACACTCCTGAATTGTTTTTCAAGAAAATCTGTACCTCTGCCGCTTATAATAACAATCTGGTTCTTTGGATCATCTGACAAATTTTTAATGATTTCCAGAGTTGTTTGATCAATAGTAGCCAATTCAGGATATTTAGCGAATGAGACTAAAGTGCCATCATAATCTAAAAAAATAATCCTGTGACCCGCATTATGATAATCTGATACTATTTTTGAAAAAATGTTTTTGTCGATAAATTTGACGTTCATCACTTTCTGTCGCTCTTTGGTTTCAAAAGCCTGGTTAAAGAAATCAAATGCCCATGCAAAAACATTGTAGCTGGAAATCCGGCTCTGCATTTTCTTTAGTCGTGAATGCTTTTCTTCCGGGCTCATTTCAAGAGCTTTAAATATAGCTTCTGCTATTTCATTATTATCTGCCGGATTGATGATTAATGCTTCATTCAATTCTGCGGCAGCACCAGCCATTTCACTAAGGATCAAAACCCCTTCGTGTTCGATCTGGCATGCAATGTATTCTTTTGCTACAAGGTTCATTCCGTCTCGTAAAGGAGTAATCAATCCAACATCACTCAAATCGTACAGAGCTACCATTTCATTAAATGACAATGATTTATACTGGTAGATAATAGGGCGCCAGCCTAAGGTGCTGAATTTCCCATTGATCCGGCCGACTGCCGATTCTATCTCCTTTTTCATAACCCTGTACTTCTCAATAAAATCACGCGAAGGCACAACAACCATATTGAAAACAATTTTGGCATGCCATTGCGGATATTTTTCAAGGAACGTTTCAATATCCTCTGAGTCTTAAAAGCAATCCCTTTGAATAATCTAACCGGTCAACCGAAAAAATAAGCTTCTGATCTGGAAGAGATTTATTAATCTTTTGTTTTTCAATTAATACTTTTTTGTCCAGACATGCATTGTGAAATTTATCATAATCTATTCCAATTGGAAAAGCATCTGCTTTAACAATCTTATTATGAGTAAAAATTGTATTCTGACGGCACTCAAGACCAGTTGTTCTTTTAACTGATTTAATAAAGTGCTGTACATAGTCGTTAGTGTGAAATCCGATCAGATCAGAACCTAGTAACCCGTTGATAACAGCCTCCCGCCAATGCCGTGGCATTAACCTGAATATTTCAAAGGATGGAAATGGAATATGCAGAAAAAACCCTATTGTGGCATCAGGCACCTTTTCCCGGATCATTTCAGGCAGTAGCATCAATTGATAGTCATGTACCCAGATAAAATCACCCGGTTTAATAATTTTCACAATCTCAGTACAAAATTGAGAGTTTGCTTCCTTGTAAGCTTTGAAATAATGTTCGTTGTACACACTGTAAGAAGGGAAATAATGAAATAATGGCCAAATGAGGTCATTGCAAAAGCCTCCGTAAAACAAATCGTTTAAATGTTTGGGAATATTTACCGGTGCTAATTCAAAGTAATTCATTATCAAAACTTTGTGGAGAGGTATTTCCTGAAGGTAAATCGGCTGTCCCTGCCCAGACTATCTTACCTGTAATTACCTCATCGTTGCTCTGCTTTAATTTTTCAGCTAAAGCCAGCATAGCGGAGACCAATCCTCCGGAATTCTGGACGGCTCGATACCCTTTTTTAGTCATATTGAATTTAAAAGGCAAACGATAGGCAGCAATTATTAACCGTTTAAAATGAGGTACATTATTCATTACTTCTAAATTGTTTATGCCATAAAGTTAACTAATTGCAAAAGTAATGTCAATATATTACAAATGCAGTTTCTATTTGCTATTTTCAGTCTTTTAAATGAAAAAATTGACGATTGGAATAAGAATCTTGATTTTTGTAGCCTGCTATATTTCAATAGCTGTTGAACATAAAGTAAGGATTGATAAGGCAGCAAAAGCATGAGCTACGTTCAATACTACACTAATTTTGGCTTTATACTTAAAACCGGTAATTTGGAATGATTTATAACTTGTTGTACAAATGGCCCGACAAAGAAGGCCTTGAAATTATAGTCAAGATTTGCAGTAAGTATGATCAGGTCAGCTTCGTAATCCTTAGCCATGTTTAATATTTTTGACGGGAGGTCGTTAGATGTGGTTATTCCGGTTCTAAAAAGGACTTTATCATTATTTAATTGGCCTTTTAATTTATTTATCGAAATGGAAATTTCTTTATTGTCAATATCCTTTTCGCGTTCATAAAGTCCAAGTATAAATAACTCTGAATTATTTCTCTCAATTATTGGTCGGGCATAAAAATATGTATTAAATACTCCGGGATTAATCCGTACAGGAAATAAAACTTTGCCAAAATCAGTTTTTTCCCAGTTTCCGGGAATTGTTAAAACCGGACAAGTAGCATTTTTTACCACTCTAAACGCCTCTGAACCAATAAAGAATTCCCGTAACCCGGAAACGCCATGAGTACCCATTACTATTAAACTGATATTTTCATCATTGGCAAATTTACAAATGCTGTCTGATGGAGTTCCCTGTAAAACTTTTATTACAGGTTTAACACCTGTATCTTTTTGAAACTTTTCACTTAATTCACTAAGTTGTTCTTCCATCCGTGATAAAACATCCCTGGAATCGGATAATAAAACTTCCGTAGGCAGAAGATTTGGAAGCAGGTCAACAACATGAAGCAGGGTTACCCCGGCATCTTGTCTTTTTGCAATGGCAATACCTGCTTTTATGGCACTTTCAGACAGATCTGAAAAATCAGTTGGTATTAAAATTGAGTTTATTTGTGTTTTCATACCTTATAAGTTAAAAGTAAAACCTTCATTTTAATAAAACTACTCTCCCCTTCCCTTATTGAAGAACTCTTTTATTGAAGTAATATTTGATTCCATTGCTGATGCAAGAGTTCCTTCAAATATTTTCTTTCCTTCTTCCAGAAAAATTAACCGGTCAGCTATTCTCATAATACTGGCAACTTCATGGGTTACCATAACCACAGTCATACCCAGAAGTTTCTGTAAATTAACTATTAACTGATCAAGAGATTCCATGGAAACCGGATCCAGGCCTGCCCCGGGCTCATCACAGAATAATAACGGAGGATCTGTTACAATTGCTCTGGCCAGTGCTACCCTTTTAAGCATACCCCCGCTCAGATGAGAGGGATACATATCATAGGCATCACGGAGGTTTACCAGTTGAAGCTTAAGTCTGACTATCTTTTCAATCAAATACGCAGGAAGATCGGTATGCTGCTCGAGAGGTAGCGCAATATTTTCGCCGACAGTCAGTGAATTCAGCAATGCCCCTTCCTGAAAGAATACGCCTAACTGCTGATAAAACTGAACTGATTCTGTATCATCAAGCTGCGAAGGGTTTTTACCCAATACGGTAACTGTTTCCTTTTCCGAAGGATAAAGTCCGAGCAGATGCCTAAGAAGTGTTGTTTTTCCTGATCCGCTGCTGCCAAGAATAACAAGTATCTCACCGCTATTCAGCGTGAAAACTGATATCAGACAATATGGTTTTATCGTCTATGATGGCTGTTAGCCCATTTACCTCTATTAGCCTTCCATTTGTCATCTCAGGTGTACTGACTGATAATATCAATAAAATATTAAACTCATTATGCTATCGGCAATTATAACAAGGGAAATGGAAACCACTACGGCAATGGTGGTTACCTTGCCAACCCCCTCTGCTCCCTGCTGAGCCCTGAAGCCAAAAAAACTTCCGGTTATTATAATAATGTAGGCAAATACTATACTTTTTATAGTCCCGAATAAAATATCTTTCAGACCCAGTGTCTCCTGCATTCTGTGAATAAAGACAACCGGTGAAATACCAAGATAAGTGACTGCAATTATAAGTCCTCCTGTAATTCCCATAATATCTGCAATAATTGTAAGAAAGGGCATTGTTACTATTCCACCATACATTTTAGGAACAATAACAAACCGGACCGGATTTAATCCCATAGTTATCAGGGCATCTGTCTCGGAAGTTACTTTCATCGTCGCTATTTCAGCCGCTATTGACGATCCGCTTCTGCCAGCCACCATTATTGCTGTAATCAGTGGTCCCATCTCACTCATCATTGCAATTACAGTTAAATCAACTATATAGATATTTGCACCAAAGGAACGTAACTGGACTGCAGACTGCAATGCAAGAACCAATCCTATTATGAAAGACATTGCTGCTACAATAAGGAAAGCATTTACTCCGATCAGTACAGCCTGATTATAGAATTCCCCCTTTCTGCGCATCTTGTTCCGGAACAAGTCGGCAACTGACCAGTAAGTAATATCAGCCATAAGTTGCAGGAATCCCTTAACATATTCATTAAACAGAAATGTGGTACCTGTTCCCAGAGTTTCAAAGAAACCCGGTTTGTAACCAGTTTTAATATCCTCAGGTTTTTCAGGCCGGAACAGATCGAGCTTGAGCTGAATATTGTTGCTCCCTCCTTTGATCTTAACGGCAACACCCTTAACTGCAAGCCTTTCTTTCAGATAATAGATGGCAGTAATACCTGCACTATCTACATAATCAAGCTCGTCAAGATCTATTAAAAGACTTCCGCCTGCATAATTTTGCAGTCTGTTTTCCACATTAAAAATTAACCGGGCAACCTCTTTGAGAGATAATTTACCCTGTAATTTCAGTGTATTATCCTCGAGTAAAAAAGCTGCGGATGATAATTCGTCTTTTAACACTATCAGGCAATTTCTGAATACAATACCTTATCAATGATCCCTGGAAAACAGGTACCTTTTATCTTTTATCAAAATAGTAAATTTTTTAAGTTCCTCACAAATCAGATTACTGACTTCCTCTGCAAACAGGTTGAGATCCCTTTGCTGAAGGACACTGGTCCTGTCAGCTTTTTGACTGATAATTATCTGATTATCCAGGTTGTCAAATATTTTAAACTCTAGGTTTAAATGTGCTGAGAATGACTTGTTTATCTCAACTAGTTCAAGATTGTTTACAGAAGTAGCCAGTCTGTAGTCAGATACTGAAAGAATACCTTCGGATGCTACACTTTTAAATATGTGTGATGACTCAAGATAATCTGTTATCAGATCTTTTGCTGCTTCGGAAGGTCTTACAGCCCATTGATGGTAAATAAAATAATTAATCTCATTGGAGTTGATCCGGTTAACAATCTGGGTTTTCTGATAAACAGGGTTAATTTCAACCTGATTGATTTCCAGATTCCCGTTAATTAAAGAAATTGAATCATTACTGACAGGAAGCTGAGATTCCGGTATCTCAATTGTATAGTACCTCCTGACAATTTTCCTTTCCGACATACAACCGGGGATCAACAACAAAGTGATAATTAAACAGATATAATGCTTCATCAACCTATATTTTAATTTTATATTTCAATAAAATATTTAGTATTACCTTTCTACCTTTCTATCAGGAATATTCTTTTCTCGGATACCTCTGATAAGGATTGAAGGATCGGTATTAATCAGATTTGATGTTTTCTCGAGATTTGAAAGCGTGATCCTTAGCAACCTTATGCTCTCCGTTAACTCACGGCTATCCATATCAAGATTCTGATCTAATTTATAAAGCAGCTTCCGTGTCTGATCTGTCACATCTGCCAGATTATGAATAAACAGTTTCAGATCGGTCTCTTTCAGCTGCTGTAAAATATCGTGGGCATCACCTGCAATCTGCCTGATAGTGTCACTTTGAATAAGGTTGTTAATATTGTTGATCGCAAGTTTCAGGGTCTGACTCGACTGTTTAAAGTTGGAAACTGCAAGATCAGCTGATTGTATTGTTTCATTTATTGCAGTTTTGTTTTCCTTTATTAGTGTATCAATTCGATTGATTGTAGTATTAATCTGTTCGGCCAGGCGATTAATATTCCCGGCTGCTTCAGAGAATTTGTTCATATTTTCCGGAACGGTAAATAACTGAAGATTATTAAGAACCTTTTCAGCCTTTTCGGCGATAATGTTTGCTTTTCCTGTAATCTCTTCAGTAGCTGAACTTCCGGCTTTAATGTACTTGCCTTCCTTCAGATTTTCGGCCTGATTGGTGCCTCCCCTTATCTGGATGGATTTCAGTCCTGTGATACCCATAGATACAATATCGGCATAATCATCAACTTTTATCGGAGTGCCTTGTTGAAGTGCAAGCTCCACAATAACTATGTTAATATCCTTTGGATCAATAAATATTTTAGAGATAGATCCAATGTTTATTCCCAGATAATTTACAGAACTTCCTACCTCCAATCCGCTTACAGAGACATTATGATATGAAACGAAATAGGTATCAGTTTTCTTGAACAGCTTATTTGCTGCAAAAAACAATATAAGGGAACAAAGTAACAAACCACTTATAAATATAAAGACCCCTAACCTGGTCTTTTGTGTCCTGGCATCCATTTATTCATTTTTTGTACAAAACAATTCCCTATCGGTTATCTAATTGATCCAGTCTATAAATATAAGAAATATAAGTCCTAATTTAAAGAATATGACTATCGGTTATGAGTAATAATGTTTTTATTTGAAGTGGTCACACATGTTATTAACAGTCTGTCAAACAGTTGGTCTCCATAATTTCTTCTGTTAACTTTGTAGTAAAACTCATTTTAGAAATCTGAGCATACTCTGGGGTACCCCAGGAAGGTTCTCGTGGTATTACTTATCATCGCATGATCCCAGAGAAGTACCTTTCCGGCATTTTTGGTTTAACCGTCTATAGTCAATGGCCCCAAACTTTATCTTTAATTTTTGAATAACTAAGGTAATTATCTGTTATTACAAAAGAGTAAAATATTATGATTTATTGAATCCATTGTATTACCCTTTAATTAAACAGGATTGTCAACTTAATCTTTTAAATCGAATTTCAGTCCGGGTATCGTATCTTAATTCTCTAAGTTAAAGGGCAACCCTCTTGAGGTACCTGATTAATAGATATACGATCTAAAAAAGTTTCTATCTTGCAGGCAACTTAAATTTTTGGTTTAATTCTACAATCTCGGATAAATGAAAAATTTCCTTAAATCCTTCATCAACAGGTATAGTAAAAAACTTTTCATGCTCGCAGTAATTTTAATCTCTCCTATGTACTTGCTTGCTGCAGGAGGATCAGTCCCTGCAATAGGACCTGTAAGGCTTGAATTTATCATCTTCGCATTAATTCTTTTTGGAGTTGCCTTGTTTCACAAACATACCTTCTGGGTTGCTTTGACAGGGTTATTTGTACTTCTGACTTTTAAAATTGTTTTTGATCCCGGCTTTCATTTTATGGAGCATCTGATCGGTACCACACCAATAAGCGAGCAAATCGTAAATAAAGAATTACGCCAGGGAGAATGGAGTATATTGATTAATTTGTTAGGTCTTTTACTTGGTTTTGCTATACTATCCAAAATATTTGAAGAATCAGGGATTCCGGATATCTTGCCAAAATTTTTACCGGATGATTGGAAAGGTCCCTTCATACTCCTGATTTTCGTTTTCATTTTATCATCATTCCTTGACAATATTGCTGCTGCCCTTATCGGAGGCACAATTGCCCTGGTCGTTTTTAAAAACAGAGTTCATATTGGATATATCGCAGCAATTGTAGCAGCCAGCAATGCAGGGGGTAGCGGAAGTGTGGTTGGGGATACTACGACAACTATGATGTGGATAGATGGAGTACGTGCATTCAACGTTTTGCACGCTTTTATTGCAGCCGGTATCGCCTTGTTGTTTTTTTCATGGTTTGCTTCTCACCAACAGGATAAATACCAAAGGATACAAAAAGATGCAAATCCGAATATCAAGATTGACTGGGTAAAAATATTCAATGTTGGTCTTATTCTTGTCGGTGCCATTTTAGCTAACCTACTATACGATATGCCTGCATTGGGTGTTTGGATCGCCATCGTTATCGGTACATTACTCAGAGCAGTACCATGGAAGGAGGTCCCCCGGGCAATCAAGGGTACTATATTCCTTCTTTGCCTGGTGTTTTCAGCTTCTCTGATGCCGGTTGAAGAACTACCCAGTGCTTCATGGATAACTGCTCTTGCGCTTGGATTCTTATCAGCTGTGTTTGATAATATACCTCTTACCAAGCTTTGTCTCGATCAGGGTCATTTTGATTGGGGAATGCTGGCATATAGCGTGGGTTTCGGTGGCTCAATGATCTGGTTTGGATCATCGGCAGGAGTCGCTATCACAAATAAATTCCCTGAAGGTCGGGATGTAATTCTCTGGGTTAAAAATGGGTGGCACATCGCTGCTGCCTATGTCATCGGTTTCTTCGCATTATACCTTATAATGGGATGGGAACCAGCAGATAATAAGGAACATAAAGTGATTAATTGTCCGGTGCCCGGTTGTCCAATGGCAAATAAAGGAGAATCTTCAGTCCCTAAATCGATAAATTATCTGGAAGTGACAAAATAATAATTGACTAATTACCTGCTCCATCCATTAACCGGGAAAAGAATTTGCGAACTCCCTCTTTACCAAACGAAAAGGTTGAAATAACAACGTACCATTTTGATCTGACACCCTTTAAAATTCACCTGTTCTATCGTCAAAAGATTCTTCCTGCATAAAATTAGAAATCCATTCGATGATCTTTCAGGTTTAGTACTTCTTATAATGATTTGGAAAGATAGATTATTTTCCGAAATAATTCTAAAATGTGTGAATGATGTAACTTTTTGTAAAAGCTATGTAATATCCAACAGGTTAAAGGGGATTATCTTTAGCACTCTAATATTTTGTAAATTATTATGAAAGCAGATTCGAAAATAAGAATCCCTCCGTCTGGCAAGACAGGGTTTTAGAACTAGTTGCTGACAGAAGGTCGATCCCTTTTTTGATTGACCTGATTGATAATAAAGAATTTGAAATAAGATGGATTGCTGCCCAAGGTCTTATTTAAATCAGAAGACGAAGAATATTGCCACTGCTTAAGTCAAATCGTGATGGGAAAGCTCTTATTTTTATAACAAAGGAGCCCATCACGTTTTAAATAGTATGCTGAATGCAAGCGAAAAGAAAAGGTTGGAACCAGGAATTCACACTTCATTGAATTTAAAATCAGAAAATTATGAAAACAATTATCGTTCCCATGGATTTCTCAGATGAATCCTTAACTGGCTTAAATCTGGCATTAATGCTGGCTTCTAAAACCGGAGCTGCAATTCAACTGATCCATGTAACTGGAAAGAATACTGGTAAGAATTCTGAACTGCTCAAAAAGGATAATCAGCTTGCTAAAGAGAAATTTGAGGATATCATTGAAAAATGCAAAGCGAAAGGCACCATAAATTGTGCCCTGAATTATACTATTAAGGAAGGTCAGATATTTAAGGAAATTGCAGATCTGGCAGACAAATATGAAGATGCATTGACGGTGCTATCAACCCATGGGGCATCTGGCTTTGAAGAATTGTTCATCGGAGGCAATGCTTACAAAATAACCTCTCATTCGAGGAATCCTGTGATAACAGTCAGAAGAAGCAAAATATCTTCAAATATTGATAAAATAGTATTGCCTTTGGACTATACTTTTCAAACCAGGGAAAAGGTTCCATATACTGTTGAGCTGGCAAAAGTATTTAGTTCAAAAATTCATCTGCTTCCCATAAGTCTTTCAAAATTAAAGAGTACCATTAAAAAGGTTCATCAATATGCAGACCAGGTTGCTTCTTACCTTGAAACTCATAAAATTCCATATGAGGTCCAATATCTTCATGGCAGCAACCAGACTGATTTAACCCTTGATTATGCCAGATCAATCGATGCTGACTTGATTTCAATAATGTCGGAGCAGGAGAAGAGTGCTTCCAATTTGCTGTTAGGTACCTTTCCTCACCAGATGATAAACAAATCTTATATTCCGGTACTGATATTTCCTAATTATCATTTACGGATAATAGCAGAGGATATCTGGTCTTTAGGTGCATTTAATCCCTGATTTCCTATCCATAACCAGGGTGGAAGGGTAAATGAAAATACTAATATTATTCCATTGTTCACTCTAAAGAATATGAAAGCAAAGTCATGAAAGACAATACTTTACAAAAATTAGGAACGCCAGGTCAATCAATTTGGCCCGACTATATACGGTGTGACCTGATCGCAAGCGGTGAACTTCGTCGAATGATTGAAGAGGATGGACTTCGGGGGATGACCTCAAACCCATCCATCTTTGAGAAGGCTATAGCGGAAAGCCATCTTTACGACCAGGATATTCGTAATCTGGTACTTAAGAAAAAAGATGTTAAAGCAATCTATGAAGCTATAAGCCAGCAAGATGTAAAGAATGCTGCTGACGAGTTCAGGAATGTGTATGTAAAGACTGACGGAAAAGATTGATGAATATGTTCAAATTTAACATAATTCAAAAAAATGGAAACTCAAAAAACCTGGCATGAGAAACATCATGCAGCATTAAGCTTTGGTGGCCGTGTAGCTGATGCGGTAGCTAATGGAATGGGTTCATGGAAGTTTATAATCCTTCAAACAATTTTAGTTATCCTTTGGATGGGGATAAACCTTGTCGGATTTATGTTTCATTGGGATGCCTATCCTTTCATATTGCTCAATCTTCTTTTCTCAACACAGGCAGCATATGCAGCACCTATTATTATGATGTCGCAAAACCGGCAAAACGAACGTGACAGGATGCATGCTGAACAGGATTATAAAACTAATAAAGATGCAAAACATGAGATAGAAGCTTTGGCAATAAAGTTGAAGTCAATTGAAGTGGATAAATTAGATAAAATCATTGAATTGCTTCAGGAACTGAAAAACATCCCATCAAAATAAACAGAAAAGGATATGGGAAGTTTTCAGGAGGAACGGTTCAAGAATAAAAAACGCTTCTTCAAGAACGCTTTATTTTTGAGTGGCAGATAATCAGCTATGTCTTTATTACTTAAAACTTTCGATTGGTTATTGATAAAATAAGAGAGTTAAAACAGATGACTTTAAAAGAGATTATAAAAACTGCAAAAACACTGGTAGCCGACGACAAAGGTCTGCTGGCAATTGATGAAAGTAATCCAACCTGCAATAAAAGATTTGCAGCGGCAGGGATTCCTCAAACAGAGGAGTTCCGGCGTTCCTATCGGGAAATGATCATAACATCACCTGGTCTGGGGGAATGTATTAGTGGTCTTATCCTCTACGATGAAACGATCAGGCAGAAGAAAAAAGACGGGACTTTATTTATTAAAGCCATCACCGATATGGGAATCATCCCCGGAATCAAAGTTGATGCCAGCGCAAAGGATATGGCAGGTCACACGGGAGAGAAAATAACCGAGGGCCTGGATGGATTGCGCGACCGCCTCCGGGAATATTTTCAAATGGGCGCACGTTTTGCCAAGTGGAGGGCAGTGATTGCCATCGGAAATAAGATTCCCAGCCGTGGTTGTATAGAAGCTAATGCACATGCGCTGGCCCGTTATGCTGCCTTATGTCAGGAAGCAGGATTTGTCCCGGTTGTTGAGCCTGAGGTACTCATGGATGGCAGTCATTCCCTGGAGCACTGCTTTGAAGTTACTGAGGAAGTCTTGCGAATTGTTTTCAAACAGCTTTATTTACAACGTGTGACACTTGAAGGTATGATCCTGAAACCCAATATGGTGCTTCCGGGATTGACCTGCCCTAAACAGGAATCTGTTGACGATGTAGCAGATATTACGGTAGAGTGTCTTTTGCGGGCTGTCCCTGCTGCAGTTCCGGGGATTGCCTTTTTGTCGGGTGGCCAATCAGGTGAATTGGCCTCGGCTCGTTTGAATGCCATGAATGTCAGATTCAAGTCGCGGTTGCCCTGGGCGCTGGCGTTTTCGTATGCACGCGCCATACAGCAACCGGCTCTGGAAATCTGGCATGGAGAAGAAGCTAATGTATTAGCTGCACAACAGGCACTATATCATCGTGCAAGTTGCAACCGGTACGCACGCCGCGGCGAATATACTGAAAAAATGGAAAGGATAGAAAGATGATAAAGAGAAACACTTCAGTCACTGCACTTCCGGCGTGGAGGTCCCTGGAAGAACATTCCTCAAAGGTCCGGCAACTTCATCTCAGGAAACTCTTTGCAGACGACGTTACACGCGGTGAGCGCATGGCGGTCGAAGACGTCGGTATCTATTTTGATTATTCGAAGCACCTCATAACTGATGAGACGCTTAGTCTCCTTTTGAAGCTGACTGAGGAGTCCGGCCTGAGAGATCATATCAATGCAATGTTCGGGGGAGAGAAGATCAATGTCACTGAGAGGCGGGCGGTCCTGCATGTTGCCTTACGTGCACCCAAAGGACAATCTATAGAAGTTGATGGAAAGGACGTGGTGCCTCAGGTCCATGTTGTGCTGGACAAGATGTCTGAATTTTCAAACCGGGTACGAAGCGGAGAATGGAAGGGCTATAACGGTAAACCAATTCGAAATATCATAAATATCGGGATTGGGGGGTCTGATCTGGGACCGGTGATGGCCTATGAAGCTTTAAGGTATTACAGCCAGCGGAACCTGACTTTCCGTTTTGTCTCAAACATTGACGGTACAGATTTCGCCGAAGCCACACATGACCTTGACCCTGATGAGACACTGTTTATCGTTTCATCGAAAACTTTTACAACACTCGAAACGATGACCAACGCGCAAACTGCCCGCGAATGGGTACTCAAGTCCCTGATGCATCCCGCAGCTGTTGCCAGTCATTTCGTAGCGGTCTCTACCAATGCAGGCGAAGTTTCAAAATTCGGTATCGACACCGCAAATATGTTCGAGTTTTGGGATTGGGTCGGGGGAAGGTACTCAATGGATTCGGCCATTGGTCTATCGACAATGATCGCCATCGGTCCTGAGAATTTCCGATCCATGCTCGATGGTTTCCACCAGATGGATGAGCATTTTCGTACAGCTCCTTTCGAACGGAACCTGCCTGTCCTAATGGGACTTCTTGGTATCTGGTATAACAACTTTTTTGATGCACAGACTGTTGCTGTTCTGCCTTATGAACAATACCTGAAACGCTTTCCGGCCTATCTGCAGCAGCTGACGATGGAGAGCAATGGTAAACACGTCTCACTTGATGGTACTGAGATGGATATTCAAACCGGAGCAATCTACTGGGGAGAGCCGGGTACTAACGGACAGCATTCCTTTTACCAACTGATTCATCAGGGGACAAAACTCATTCCCTGTGATTTAATAGGATTTATTCATCCTCTCAACCCTCTTGGACGCCATCACGACCTGCTTATGGCAAATGTGTTTGCCCAGGCAGAGGCTCTCGCTTTTGGCAAGACGGCTGATGAAGTCAGGGCAGAGGGTACAGATGAATGGCTTGTGCCACACCGGACATTCGAAGGCAATCGTCCGTCAAGTACTATCCTGCTCGATCGGTTGACTCCTGAGAACGCTGGGAAAGCTTGTTGCACTATATGAACACAGCGTCTTCACTCAGGGGGCCATATGGAACATTGACTCATTTGACCAGTGGGGAGTTGAACTGGGTAAAGCGCTTGCTGCAAGCATCATCCCTGAACTTGAGAATGGAGCAAATTTCCGGAATACCCATGATAGCTCCACAGGCAATCTTATTAAACGGTATGTCAGATATAAAAAATTATACAGGCAAACCCTAAAACTTTCACATGCTGATCAGGCACCGCAAAATTCCTGTTTTACCAGAGTGTCCCCGAATACGTCTCATTGCCGGTCATATCAACAGGTCATATCCAGTCGGACGGCAAAGTTTCTCACGCGCGTGGCAGGGGAAAATATTAACTTTGTCAATTACCACAGAGGATCCTCTTCCCGTTGATATTCAGGCTAACCTTGTTACAACTCTAAATTCAATTGATAACAATGAATGGAACACAGTCCCTTTCGTACGTGATGATGCAAACACCCTGGTGTGCCGGGTTACACCCAAATGGCCCGGACTACATTCCTTCCGGGCAGAGTTCTCCCTGGATAAGGGCGCATCGTGGATCAGAGATTCCGTCCCTGATGCCTGGGTTTTGATCGATCCGCCTCATGTAGATAACCTGTGCCTCTATACAATGATTCCCAATGTTTCAGGTTCATTGACTGACTGGAAAAATGATCTGAAACGGATCAGGGAGATGGGTTTCAATGCAATTCATCTTCTTCCCATAACACGTTTGGACACATCAGAAAGTCCGTATGCAGCGAGGGACCTGTTTGATATTGATCAAAGCTATCTGGCGGAAGGATCAAAGAAAGACGCTCTTTCGCAATTGGAGGAGTATATTAAAGAAGCAAAGACCTTGAACATCAGACTCTGTTTTGACCTGGTTCTCAATCATGTGGGAGTGCACAGCACTATGGCACATAGGGCTCCGGATTGGATCATACCTGATCCGGATCAGCAGGATGGGTTCATGCGTGCCAGGTATTGGTCCGGTAATGGCTGGCTCACCTGGGATGATCTCATCCTTATCAACTATGAGCATCCGTCGGAAGAGATCCGTTCGGAAATATGGGCGTATATGATTGACTATACATTGTTCTGGGCAAAATATGCCAATTACACAGGAGGGTTTGTGCGTTTCGATAATTTGCATAGCAGCAATCCTGATTTCGTCCAGTCACTCACATCGAAGTTGCATTCAGAGTATCCTGAAGTGGGAATCATTGCTGAATATTTTATAGATGAAACTACACTACTGCATACAGGCCCAAAATGGGGATTAAACCTTAATCTGGCAACTCCATGGAATTACAAGTTTGTACCTCAGCTTCGTGAATATCTGAATTATATACACCGTGTTTCAAAGCATATCAGGTACTTCATGCCGATAACATCACACGATTCCGGGTCACCGGCTCAGGAGTTCGGCAGCGCCGATTCAACTGTCCCTCGTTACGTTGCTGCAGCTTTGTTGGGTACAGGGGCAACCGGAATCGTTCAGGGAGTTGAATTTGGAGAGAAGGAACGGATCAGATTTATCGGCAGGAATAAGAAGATGTCATATCCTGCCGAGCCCAGGTTCGCACAGTTCATCAGGCAGGTCAATGCCATTCTCACAGATTATCCTGCTTTTCGTCACGGGTCAAACTGCCAGTTTGTTGATGACGGGCATCCTGCCATTATCGCAGCATTTCGTGAAGAAACAGGAACAAAGGTGTCAGGATTTCTTGTAGTGTGTAATTTTGATATATACAATCAGCAGAGTATTGAGGTCAATCTTTCAACTTTTCTGGGACCTTCAGGCCCTTTCCCATCTGTCGAACTGTTAAGCGGCGAATCACAACTCTTTGGCAATTCACTTCTCCGGCTTCAGCTACCTCCTTGTTCAGCAAAAGTACTGAGAATTTCCAAAAGCCAGTATTGAAAGCCGGAGGAGACTGAGACTTAAGAGAGTGGAGGCAGAAACTTGATAAAAATATGTGAATAATATAAAATAATTCAAAAGTTTTGTAAAACTTATCAGGTTATAGATTATGACATTTACATTAGGAACTATAGTATAAAAAGAATTCTTATTAGAATTTAATATGACAATCGGTAATCATGCATAAGACCTCTTTGATTTTGACTTCGTCGAGCTCCGCTTCGCTCCGGTTCTTCGTTAGCCCCTTACCCTAAAGGGTGCGAAGAACCGAGTCCCGCGGGGCGAGCTCGGCGCAGCCAAAATCAATTACTCCCTTTAGGGCCGGGGCAAATAATTGATTTTCAAGCATCAAAATATTTATATGTATGATTCCCGATAGTCATTTAATTTAAAAATATTCTTTTTATAAATTGATAAGAGTAATAGCCGAAAAGCAGCAATTATCATAAGGAATAGCCAGTTGGTATAAAAAAAAGTTATGGATAAGTATTTATTTATTCCGGTCTTTAATTTTTCCGAATAAATGGAAACAGCAGCTATGCATTAATCATGAATATTTTTTTATACATGAAAATGTTAAATAAGTATCTATCAACAACCAAAAACTCAATTAAATGTTAACATTATTAGAAGGTTTACCAGTTTATGTTCCGGGTGTTTCCGCTGACGGAAAAATAACCGGAACATTTATGAAACTATTTTAATTCCTGCTATAGAGAAAAAATTGAAAGGACACAAAAAAATCAGGATGGTTTACCATCCTGGAAGCAGCTTTACCGGATTTGATCTGAGCGCAATGCTTGATAATGCAAAAATGGGTATGAAACATTTATCCTCCTGGGACAGAATTGCTCTGGTCTCTGATCATGAGATGATAAATACTTTTGCGAAATTCTTTGGTCATATGCTGTCATGTGGATTATGTTGTAAGCTTTGCCTGTAATAAATAATGAAAGGAGCGATCGCTCTCGCGGACTTGGTGCGCCTTAAGCAAAGCAAGCTATCGATGCTCTTAAAATATTAAAGTGGCAGGCGTGAATTAACACAAATAGAAGGATAGTTATTATGGAATCAAATGAAAATGTATCCGATGCTAATCCAAATGTAAAGGATGATCTGAAAACCCTTCCAATGGCTGAACTTCAGACAAAACTGGATTCTTCACCAGAAGGCCTCACGCAGGAGGAAGCACAAAAACGACTGACCAAATTTGGACCTAATGAGATTGAAGAAAAAAAAACCAATCTATTCCTCAAATTTCTTACCTATTTTTGGGGCCCCATACCGTGGATGATCGAAGCGGCGGTAATCCTTTCGGCAGTTGCCAGGCATTGGCCAGACTTTGGCATCATATTGGTTTTACTTCTGGCTAACGGCTTGGTTGGGTTTTGGGAGGAACGGGAAGCCGGTAATGCCATCGAAGCTCTGAAGGCTAAACTGGCGGTCAAAGCGAGAGTGAAACGTGATGGGAAATGGGTCAATCCTGTTGCGCGGGAGTTGGTACCGGGCGACGTCATTCGCCTGAGGCTGGGGGATATTGTACCAGCTGATGCACGCCTTCTTGAAGGTGATCCGGTAGAAGTTGATCAATCAGCCTTGACAGGAGAATCTTTGCCCGCTTCAAGGAAACAAGGAGAAGCAGTGTTTTCAGGTTCTATTATTCGCCAGGGTGAAATAGGAGCAATGGTCTATGCCACTGGTGCAAATACATATTTCGGAAAGACTGCACAACTGGTACAGGAGGCTCATACAGTCAGCCATTTTCAGAAGGCGGTTTTGAAGATCGGCAATTACCTGATCATTTTGGCTGTGGCTCTGGTAGCAGTGATTGTTACAGTTGCTATCCTTCGTGGTGACGAGATCCTTACAACATTGCAATTTGCGTTGGTTTTGACCGTAGCTGCAATTCCGGTGGCAATGCCGACAGTGTTGTCTGTGACAATGGCAGTCGGCGCCAGGCTGCTGGCAAAAAAAGAGGCAATAGTGAGTCGTCTGGTGGCAATAGAGGAATTGGCTGGGGTGGATGTTCTGTGTGCAGATAAAACTGGTACTCTTACACAGAATAAGCTTACACTTGGTGAGCCGTTCTGTGTTAATAATATTTCTGCTGATCAGGTCATCCTGAATGGTGCGTTGGCATCCCGTGCTGAAAATAATGATACTATTGATCTGGCTGTACTGGGAGGTCTGAAAGACAAGGATTCTTTGAAGGGCTATGATGTGGTTCATTTCCAACCATTTGACCCTGTGCATAAGCGCACTGAAGCCACTGTAAAAGGAAAAGATGGGAAAACATTTAAAGTGACAAAGGGAGCACCTCAGGTAATTCTGGATTTGGCGACAAACATGTCGGAGACGAAGGATGCTGTTGTTAAAGCAGTCAACGAATTCGCAGCACGCGGCTTCCGTTCATTGGGTGTAGCCAGAGCTGGTCAGGACGGTAAATGGCAGTTTGTAGGCGTGTTGCCATTGTTCGATCCGCCTCGTGAGGACGCTAAGAAAACCATAGCAACAGCATTAGCTATGGGAGTAAAGATAAAGATGGTAACAGGTGATGCCCTTGCAATAGCACAGGAAACAGCCAAAAAGCTGAACATGGGCACAAATATTCTGGATGCCGGTGGTCTGGGTGACTCAAAGCAACAGGAATCAAAGACAGTCGCCAAATCGATTGAGGATGCCGATGGTTTCGCCCAGGTATTCCCTGAACACAAGTTTCACATTGTAGATGTTTTACAGAAACTTGGCCACATTGTTGGTATGACAGGTGATGGAGTAAATGATGCTCCTGCGCTGAAGAAAGCCGACTGTGGAATTGCTGTTTCAGATGCTACAGACGCAGCTCGTGCTGCTGCTGCAATCGTTCTTCTGACACCCGGTTTATCGGTAATTATTGACGCAATTAAGGAGAGCCGTCGCATTTTCCAGCGGATGAATAGCTACGCAATCTATCGCATAGCTGAGACATTACGTGTCCTGTTTTTTATGACACTGGCCATCCTGATCTTTAACTTTTATCCGTTAACCGCTGTAATGATCGTGATGCTGGCGTTACTTAACGATGGTGCCATCCTTTCCATCGCTTATGACAACGTGCATTACAAAGATCAGCCGGAGTTCTGGAATATGCGAATGGTACTGGGTATCTCCACGGTATTGGGAATCATTGGTGTTGTCTCGGCTTTTGGCTTGTTTTATCTGGGTGAACGTGTCTTTAATCTGGATCGCGCACATATCCAAACATTAATGTATCTGAAATTATCGGTAGCGGGACATCTGACCATTTTCCTTACGCGCACGCGAGGTCCCTTCTGGTCAATACGTCCCGCACGGATATTATGGGTGGCAGTTCTCGGCACCCAAACGGTTGCGACTTTAATAGCAGTTTATGGACTGTTTATGACTCCCCTCGGTTGGGGTTGGGCTGGGTTCGTTTGGGGATATGCACTTGTGTGGTTCCTGATTAATGACCGTCTGAAACTGTTAGCTTACAGAATTTTTGATTCGGTTAAAGCCAAATCTAAACCTGAAGCAAAAGGAGGATTAAGCCGGAAGTAAAAGCTGAGATAACTTCCGATTTGACATCTCAGATTGCAAGACGAATTTATGAACCGTATGAACAAAGAGGCCACCATGAAAATCATACAGCTAAGTATTGGCACGTAGCTTAGCAAGAAATTATTAAAAAATAATTCGTATATTTACTACTTACGTTGAATTATAGAGTACTTTGACTTTTCGCTGTCAGGAAAAGTGAAAATGACAGATCTTTTCAGAACTTGATTCCAGGGTTAAACCAAACTTCCAAACAGATTTAACATCACGCCTTTCAGGTTCATGTATATGTCAGTTAAAAGCAAAAGAAGGGAATAAATTGAAATCTTAATTTCTAAATATAAATTGTAATGAAACAGTCAATTGGCTTTATCGGCGGCGGAAGGATAACAAAAATTCTCCTGCAGGCATTCCGGAATAAAAATGCTAAATTCAATAAGGTTGTTGTTACAGATCCTAATATTGAAGTTTTAAATAATCTGAAAAAAAGATTCCCGTTTATTCAGACTGAAAGCGCTGCTGTTGCATCTGAGCAGGATATTGTTTTTATATCTCTGCATCCACCTGTAATTATGGATACACTTGAACTTCTGAAAAGCAATTTCAGAAGCGATTCAACTGTAATTTCTCTCGCCCCTAAAATCAACCTGGCCAAAATAGCTTCAAAACTGGTGCAGAATAAAAAAATTGCAAGACTTATACCAAATGCGACTTCATATATTAATGAAGGCTTTAATCCGGTTTGTTTTGCGTCCGGTTTTCCAAAATCAGGGAAAGCAGATATTCTTGATCTTCTAAGTCTGTGTGGAAAGACCTTTGAGGTATCAGAAGAAAAATTGGAAAGCTATGCAATTATGTCAGCAATGCTGCCAACATATTTCTGGTTCCAGTGGAAAGAGCTGGCTGAAATAGGTCAAAAAATCGGGCTGTCAGAAAAGGAAAGCAAAGATTCAATAAATGAAACAATAATTGCTTCACTAAACCTTATGTTCAAATCTGGCTTAAATGCCGAAGAGGTGATTGACCTGATACCTGTAAAACCGATCGGAGAAAATGAACCTCAAATAATTGAGATTTACAGAACCAAACTATTGGGCCTTTTCGAGAAGATCAAGCCATAAAATAAATACGAGAATCCAAAGACCTTACATTTCTGAACGCAGGGTTATCATTTTACTTCTTTCTGATTCAGAACCTTTATTAGTTCTTCTTCCGGAAAGAATCCCACATGCCTGAAATACTCTTTTCCGTCTCTGTCAAGAAATACCTGTGTCGGAATTGACTCAATACCATACTTTTTTGCATAAGGTGCTCCTGCTTCTGTCCATACATCGTGGAAAACAATGTTTACTTCTTTGCCGTATTTCGCTTTAATCGATTTCATCACAGGTTGCATCATCTGGCATGGGATGCATCTGACAGAACCTAACTCAATAAAAGTCACCTTATATTTCTTCTCTATTGTCCGATTATTCATTGAAGACCCATCGGGTTTTTGTGTCTTTTCACCCGGTTTAGAATTCTGGCCAGACGCATTCGTAACTAAGATCGCCACGAGAACAAAAATTGATAAAATAACTTTCATATCATTTCCTTTTGTCATCAATTTAAAAAATTATATTAAATAAATATCCTACAATCATAATTCCGGATCCTACTACACCTATAAAAGTGAAAATCAATGGGAGCTTCAACACTTTACGTAGAATTATCATTTCGGGTAGAGATAAGCCAATCACCGACATCATAAATGCCAATGATGTTCCAAGCGATGCCCCTTTTTCAATAAGTACTGAAACTATTGGTACAATACCTGCCGCATTTGAATAAAGAGGAATACCAATTAAAATTGACAACGGGACTGAATACCATGCCGATTTACCCATGAGCGCTACCATAAAATCTTCCGGCACATAGCCATGGGCTCCGGCTCCGACCGCAATACCTATAGCCACATAAATCCATACTTTACCTACAATATCCCTTATGGCATCATACCCCAGGCTGATTCTGCTTCCGAATGCTATATTTTCTTCTTCAGCCCCGTTAGTGCTCAGATGTTTCTCATATACCCATGGTTCTACCCACTTTTCGAGTTTAAGCAAACCAATTACCCAACCGGCTGTAATTGCTATAACCAATCCTGTTCCCACGTATATCGCAGCTACCTTCCAGCCGAACATTCCATATAAAAGAACAACAGCAACTTCATTTATCATGGGAGATGAGATGAGAAATGAAAATGTGACCCCAAGAGGAACGCCGGATTCTACGAACCCAAGAAACAAAGGGATAGCCGAACAGGAACAGAATGGTGTTACTACTCCGAAAGCTGAAGCCATTACATTACCTGTAAAAGTTTTCCTCCCTTCAAGTGCTTTGCGTGTTCTCTCAGGTGTAAAATAGGTCCTGATAATTCCTACCAGGAAAATAATAAGGGTAAGCAACATCATGACCTTGGGGAATTCAAAAACAAAGAAACGCAGAGCTTCAGTGAGATGTGCCCCTTTTGTCATTACGAATACGGATTCAATCAGCCAATTGGTAACAGGTTGTAGGTTAATGTATATGATGTACCAGGCAGGTAATAATACAACAGGCAACCAGATATTTCTTTTAATGTTTTTCATTTAATAAGAATTCATATTTCGTCATGCTACGAAATAAATGTGCAAATTTTTTTATAAATAAATCCTAATTATGTAATAGATACCGATAATAATGAAGACTACTGCAATAACTCTTCTGAACCAGAGTTCAAATACTTTTATCTTATTGTAAAGGTTACCTATACCAGATATGGTATAAGCCAGAACCCATGCAAAAATAATTACCGGGATTCCTGTCGCTATAGCAAATATGATGGGCAGGTATAATCCCGATGCACTGGTGATTGTCAGGGGAACAAGCATGCCGAAATAAAGAACACCGCTGTAAGGACAAAATGCAAGTGCAAAAACCAGTCCAAGTAAAACAGCATCAATATACCTCCACTTCTTTTTGTTTTGTAAACCTGATGTCAGTCTGCTGAACCCCGGAAAATTTATTCTGTAAATGTCGAGCATGAATAAGCCAATTATGATCAGTAGCGGACCAATAATTTTTTCACCGTAATGCTGAAAAAAACTCAGAGAATTTCAACTGATCGGCTCCAAGAAAAATGATAAACGCTAATGCTGTATAGGTTATAGCCCTGCCCAGGGTATAAAATAATCCGTTAAAAAAGACTCTGTTACGATCCTTAATGTCTTTACTGACAAAACCTATTGCAGTGATATTTGTAGCAAGAGGACAGGGACTTATCGCGGTCATTAAACCCAGCAATAATGCCGTCAGCCACGGCATTTTGCTGTTATCTAAAAGGTCAGTCAGAAATTCCATTCAGTTATTTGATCAGTAAACCGTCTACCTTTTCATTGATTATCTCTTTGAATTTTTCAGGCTTTGCAACAGCATACAGGAATCCATCATTGGTGAGATTTATTTTCTGATCTCCTTTTACTAATAACAATGTCTGACCTGATACACCAAGTTTTTCGGCCAGAGGTTTACTTGAAGCCTCTTCGAGGTTAACCGACTGAAATGTAATTAAACCTTGTTTCATCTGGTTGGGATAAAGAGTCTCCAGGTTTTCTTTTGCTCTGGCTTCAATTGTTTTACAAGTTGTGCATCGTGCCGTGAAATGGAAATAATAGGCTTCTATTTTATCAGAAGAAGAGGTAGATACTTTGACTTCTTTTTTTAAAGATTGGGCATTTACAGATAAGAATGGCACGAGCATAGCAATTGCCAATAGTAATTTTATTGTTTTCATCATAATATAATTTTGATTTTAGTTGTATGATAGCCTGTCCCGCAAAGCGGGAGAACCGCACATGATTGACTTCGTCGAGCTCGCAAGCTCGGTTGCAAATTATATTTTTATCGTGTTTAGCTTCGCTGAGCTCGCAAGCTCGGTTGTGATTGAGGTCAATCATTTGGGTTTCATAATATTAATGGTTATTTATTTTTAGTTAAAATTTCTTTCAGATCAGAAGATGACGGAATACGACCACTGAATATTACCTTTTCATTGATTACTAACGCCGGAGTACTCATAATGCCATACTCCATTATTTTCACAATATCCTCAACCTTACTTACATTTGCGGCAAGGTCCAATTCTGCCAAAGCATTAAATACTGCTTTTTCAAGTGTCTTACACCTTGCACATCCGGGTCCTAAAACTTTTATATCCATTGTTTATTAATTTAAGAATTTTAAGATTAACTGACTTAAGCATTACTTCGTGAATTGGTTCATTTTACTGACGGTGAAACAGGCGGTTGTTTTTCATTAAATAAATTGTTCATTAAAATTCTGGCCTCTTCCCAGTTTTCCCTGTTTATACAATATTTGATATATGGAGGGTTAATTTCGCCCTGTATCAATCCTGCGTATTTCAATTCTTTAAGGTGTTGAGATAACGTTGACCGTCCGATCGGAAGTTCTTCAACAAGGTCACCACTATAACAGCAGGCATTCATTATTGATAACTTTTTTACAATATGGACTCTTACCGGATGACTTAATGCTTTGGCTACTTTAGCTATCCATAGCACCTCAGGTGTGAATTCAATTTTGTCTGACATAGTAAATCTTTTATTATGCAAATTACTGTTTATATTTTCGCAAAATAACGAAATGTTTTTTAATTTGCAAAAGGATCAGAATTAATCTCAGTTTTTATTATTATTTTTCATGACTATCAGCAATCGTGAATAAAACTATTAATTTCTATTATTTTTTACCCCCTTCCCGACCTTCCCCCAAGGGGGAAGGAGCTGAAAATGAAGCTTTTCCCCCTTGGGGGAAACGGGAAAGGGGGTTATCCGGAATAAAATGTATATAATTGATTATAAGCATTATAAAATAAATATTATTTAAATATTAACTTTTTATTATTGATTTCCGATACTCATTTTATTTTTTATTACAGTCACGCAAAAATTATGAGATCCTTCGCTATAGCTCAGGATTAAGATGCTTTTTTATTGAGCAGATTTAAAATATAAAGATATTTTAGGGCGTTATAAAAAAGTTCCACATGATTCACTTTTTGTTGACCAGTGCAAAACCAAATCAATCCAATAAACCCTTTTATATGAAATTAAGCTTTGAGAAAATCATAAATTACATCAAGTTAATTTCCCTTTTAATTGTTATTTTAATAACAGATGGGGGTTGTGCAACCCAAAATAAGCACAGGAAGATAAAATCAGTCCCTTGTCCCTGCTTAAATCAAAAATAAAGACGATAATACCAGAATATTTTTAAAAAATTAATAACGTAAATATACGACGATTTAAAAATAAACGTATATTTACGCCATAACTCATTAATTATGAAACTGGAAATATTTGAACCTTTCTATGTTGGTCACCGGGAGTATGTGGACCCGGACCGGATATAGAATTGATTGAACTTCAGATTACAATACTAATTCTAACAAAAACATTGGCAAAAGTAAAACTGTTTTAAAGAATGTCCCTGTCCCGGATTTTGAAAAAAATTATGAATCATGACATATTCTAAAACACATCTGTTTGACTCCGGACTTCAAATAAGTGCAGAACTTTTTAAGGCACTTGCTCATCCGGCACGTCTTGCAATTCTTAAGTACCTGGCAGAAACAAAAACCTGTATTACCGGTGATATTGCTGATGAATTGCCGCTTGGCAGAACTACCGTAATGCAGCACCTGAAGGAGCTCAAGGATGCAGGATTAATTACAGGTACTACGGAAGGGGCAAAAACCTGTTATTGTCTGAACCTTGAAAAGATCAGGGAATTAAAAAAAATGGCCGATGCTTTTATAAATGAAATTAATGTTTCGCTAAATTTTGAGTGCAAATAAAAAATAATTTGAGAATGTACCAATTTGAAAATGAATCCAAACTGGTAAAAAAATGGAAACACAAAAGAAACTTTCCTTTTTCGATCGCTACCTGACGCTCTGGATATTCCTGGTAATGTTCGCAGGGGTAATTATCGGTTATTTTTTACCCGGAATATCCGGATTCTGGAATTCTTTAAGTTCAGGTACTACTAACATACCCATAGCATTTGGTTTAATCCTTATGATGTATCCGCCTCTGGCAAAAGTTAAATATGAAAAACTTCCTTTGGTCTTTAAAAACCTGAAGTTGCTCAGTCTTTCACTTACCCAAAACTGGATTGTCGGACCTCTGGTAATGTTTTTCCTGGCAATAATCTTTCTTCATAATCAGCCCGGATTGATGGTTGGGGTAATACTTGTCGGGCTTGCAAGATGTATCGCTATGGTATTGGTCTGGAATGATCTCGCAAAGGGTGATGCAGAACTTGCTGCCGGATTGGTTGCATTTAATGCAATATTTCAGGTATTTCTTTACTCCGTATATGCTTATATATTCATCACGCTTCTTCCCCCGTTGTTTGGTCTTAGCGGCGCAATTGTAAAGGTTTCAATTTCCGAAATAGCCAAAACAGTTTTAATATTCCTCGGCATTCCCTTTCTGGCAGGGTTGATTACGAATGTAATTCTTCGCCAAGGACTGGGGAATGACTGGTACTATGAAAAATATATTCCAAGGGTATCATGGCTGACACCTGTTGCCCTATTATTTACAATTTTTGTGATGTTCTCTCTTAAAGGAGAAAAAATTATCGAACTGCCAATGGATGTTATCAGAGTTGCAATTCCATATACTGTTTATTTTGCTATAATGTTCTTTTCCACATTTTTTATCGCAAAGTTGATGCGGCAGAGTTATGAACGATCAGCAACATTGGCTTTTACTGCAGGGAGCAATGATTTTGAACTGGCTATAGCAGTTGCAATTGCAGTCTTCGGAATAAATTCCCAGGCAGCTTTTGCTACAGTAATCGGACCTCTTGTTGAAGTGCCTGTTTTAATTATACTTGTAAATGTTGCAATGTATTTCAAGCAAAAATATTTTGTCTCTGAGAACCTTATTTAACGTATATTGTGAAAGTCATAATTCTTCACAGAGTAGCAGCAGTCTGCAACTCTAAAAAACAAATAATATTTTGAAAAAATCATTAACCATATAAATCCTTAAAAAACAGATTAATATGAAATTTTATTGTGCTGATTGCCAAATTGAATTTATAACTGATACGCCTGTAAAAAAAGAATATAAAGATTACATTTTAGGACCATGTTGGAAGCATGTTTCGTGTTGCCCGGAATGTGGGCAGGAGTCAAATGAGAAATTGACACCAAAACCACAGAAACTTACAGTCTCATATCCGCAAAATTCCTGCGATGGAGATTGTCGAAGTTGTGGATAACAGGAGGATCTGCCAGGGACTTTGGGACAACAAATACTATAATAATCTGAAGTGCCCCACGCATAAAAGAAGTTCTCATTTTCTGATGCGTTTTATATAAGATTCTGCAATTGTCAGTTATTTTTCCCTGTGAAACAATCCAAACAAGGCTATATCCAAAATTGATAGTATCAGAATACCGGCAAAAACATAAACCAGGATTACAGGCATATCAAACCTGAAAATGGAAGAAAGATCAATTTCAGATAAAGTAACCTTTATATTATTGATAAATTTCATTGCAGGAAGTGACAATGAGTCACTATTACCGACGGGAATCAGAACCGCTGCCAATAATAATATTACAGTTACAGCAATTGAAATTACAGGTACAAAGCTTATGTCTCCCTGCCTTCCCTTAGCCTTAAAAGGAACAGCGCCAGCCTGAACACGGTACATTACTTTGGAAGTAAATCCTTCGGGAGCCTTTTCAGTTCTTTCAGGATCAATATATTGCTTCAGAATATCCTCTTTATATTTTTCCTGGTTATTCATGATAGACGAAGTTTTTCTTTTCAACTTTTTCGATTATCTCCAGCATCTTCTGTCTTGCCCTGAAAAGCTTTACTTTTATGTTCGATTTGCTTTTCCCGGTTACGTCAGCTATCTCTTCTGTACTCATTTCCTCATAATAATACAGACTTATCAATCCTCTTTCTTCTTCATTGATTTTCTGAAGTGCAAAGTTAATTAATGCAATCCTGTATTCCATTTCTGCCTCTTCCCCGGTCGAATTAAGCCTGATAAATTCTTTTTCATCAGCCGGAAAATCCTCAAGTGACAGTACCCTGTTTTTCTTAATTCTTATGTGTGAAATTGAAGTATTATATACTATCCTGTAGAGCCAGGTGGCAAAACTACATTTCATTTTAAATCCATTCAGGGACCTGTAAGCTTTTAAAAAAGAATCCTGTGCAATCTCCTCGGCCTCTTCATGATTGCCACATATCCTGAATGCAAGATTATATGCTTTGTCTTTGTGACGATCAACAATATAACTGAATGCATTAATTTTTCCTGCCAGTACCTGATCAATATATTCTTTGTCACCTTTATAGTCCATACTGACAATTTGACGAGTAAAGGTATGAATTGGTTACAGGAATAAACCTATTGTTTTGATAATAATTTTCATTTAATTTCGAATAGACTAATGCCTCACGTGTTATTGAGATTCAGGAAGAACAGAAGCTGAAGGAGTCCCATATGCCAAATCCACATTTCATCCTTAACCAATGGGCTTCTGCCATATAAAATTCTGAATTTCTTCATTTTTCCTGTAACCGGTCCGGAAAACCTGTGTCTAAAGGTTTAAAAAGAGTTATTAACCAATACTATCAATTATGGGAGTTTTAATTGCTTTTATCGCATTTTTTGCCACAGTTTTTGGCATTTTCTACGTTCACTATACCACACGTAACAAAGAAAGAATGGCACTTATTGAAAAGGGAGCTGATGCAAGCCTTTTCAATACCGGCAAGGAAAAGTTTAAATATTCTTTAAACTGGGGTAAATTTACCCTGAAAACCGGGATGTTCTTTATGGGGATTGCATCAGGTCATAATTATCGGTGGCCTTATGTCGAATGCGGGGATACTTAATGAAGGCGCAAACTATACTTCAATGATCTTCCTCTTTGGCGGTCTCAGTCTTGTTTTATTTTATATTATTGACAGAAAAAACAAACAATAACCAGAAACCGGAAGCTGGCTGAAAATACCTTTGTACTTTTTATTATTGTTTATGATTCATTTATAATCATGCCGTCTTTAATCTGCAGGATCCGATCCGACATATCTGCAAGTTGCCGGTCATGTGTAACAATGATTATTGTTTGTCCAAAGGTATCTCTGAGTTTAAAGAATAGCTTATGAAGCTCATTTTTATTTTCGGTATCAAGATTGCCGGAGGGTTCATCAGCAAGTATCACTGACGGATTATTCACCAGGGCCCGTGCTACAGCCACACGTTGCTGTTCTCCACCGCTGAGTTCAGATGGTTTATGTTCCAGCCTCCCTGTAAGGTTCAGGAATCCAAGAAGTTCAGCAGCTTTTGCCTCAGCTTCGGCTCTGGTTTTCCCGGCAATATATGCAGGAATACATACATTCTCAAGTGCAGTGAATTCAGGCAGCAACTGGTGAAACTGAAAAACAAAGCCGATATTCCTGTTACGGAAAGAAGCAAGCGATTTGCCCCTCAACCTGCTTATATCCGAATTATTATAAAATATTGCTCCACTGTCGGGTTTGTCAAGTGTTCCTATAATCTGGAGAAGGGTGGTTTTTCCGGCACCGCTTGCACCAACAATCGCAACAACTTCTTTTTCCCTGACCTCAATATCAATTCCCTTAAGAACTTTCAGTTCGCCGTATTCTTTAGTTATTCCTTCAGTTCTTATCATGGAGTTTGAGGGGGTGGTACCAGCCGGATATTAAGTATTGAGTTCAGAATTTAGTCAGATGAGCAAATAAAACGGTTTTATATTGATTTAATCAGAGGGATAAAATTTAACAGTACAAGGGTAAATAAGAAATGTTTTACTTATTACTAATCCGTGTATTCGGACCGGTAGTCATCCTTTACCTCATTTATATCTTTATCAATACTACCTGTAACTTCGTCTACATTTTTCTGAATATTTTCAGTTGCTTCGTTTGCATCATTCTGAATTTTTTCAGTAACCTCATTTACATCTTTCTGAATCTCGCTGGAAAATTCATTTACATCTTTCTGAATCTTATCAGACATATCGGTTACATCTTTTTTAATCGATTCCGTTACGTCCGTAAGTTCCGACCTGATTTCCCTCGTACTTGTTTCAATTTCTCTCCTGATTTCATCTGTAGCATTCCTGAAATCACGCATACTCTTCCCCACTGTCCTTGCAATATCCGGTAACTTTTCGGCTCCGAATAGAAGAAGGGCAACTATTACTATGACAAATATTTCCTGTCCGCTCATATTATGTGTTATGAGTAATCTTATAAATTAACTATGACAAAGGTAGAAAAGATTAATGATAATTATCAAAATAAAATGTTAAGGAAAATATAAAAGAAAGCTGTTTTAAAGCTTATCATTCCGCTTAAGCTGGAAGAAATTTATAATATTGTATATCAATACTTTGAGTGTGCTTAGAAAGTCCTTCCTGTTTTTCACTCTCAAATTCTTAAAAGGGAACTTATTTATTTACAGGTAATTATTAAACCAAATAAGCATAAAGGTGCAAAAAAAGCGAGAGTAAAATGAAGTTGAGATAAGAAAAGGGAGGCTGTCCCTTTTGAGACAGCCTCAGTTAATATTTCTTAAGAATTCAATAAACTGCTATGCATTTTTTGGTATTAGTACATCCTGCTTTTTAGGGCTTGTGTCGTACATAAGCATCGACGCAATAAAAATAGATGAATATGTTCCGACACCTATACCTATCATCAGAGCGAATACAAACCCGCGGATAACGGCACCACCAAAAATAAATATTGCGAGAACTGTAAGAAGTGTTGTAAGTGAGGTGTTTATAGTACGGCTAAGAGTTGCATTCATCGCCATATTAAGTACCTCTTTTAAGGGACGTTTCCGGTATAAAGGAATATATTCCCGCAATCTGTCGAATACAATTACCGTATCGTTTACTGAATAGCCAATAACGGTAAGGATAGCAGCAATGAATGCCTGGTCTATCTCGAGGGAAAATGGAAGAATGCCCCATAACAACGAATAGATACCTATAACAAACATTGTATCATGGATAAGTGATGCAACTGCTCCAAACCCATATTGCCAGTTTCGGAATCTCATGAATATATAAAAGAAAATTATAATCAGGGCAATTACTACTGCATATATGGCTTTTATCCTGATATCGGCAGCAATTGTAGGGCCTATTGTTTCAGAACTTTGCCTGTATTTTGAAAGAAATTCTTCTTTTGAGACATTACTACCGATCATATCTTTTAAGCCTTCATAAAGCTTTGTATCAACCTCATCATCAGCCCCGGTTTCATCAATTTTGTATTTTGTAGTTATCTTTACCTGATCAGTGTTTCCGAATGTGACAACCTGAGGCAGGCTGCCGAATGGCACCGTAAGTGCCTTTGCAACATCTTCTGTCTTAACACTGTTATCAAATCTTACAACAAATGTCCGGCCTCCTTTAAAGTCGATACCCTGATTAAGGCCTCTGACAAATAAAGATCCGATCCCGAGTATCGTAACTAATAAAGAACCTGCATAAAAATACTTTCGCATTCCTATAAAATCGATATGTGTATTCTTAAGAATATTTGCAGTAAGTTTTATAGAGAATGTCAGATTAATATTACGTTTAAGCAGGTTTTCATAAATAAGCCTGGTAATAAATATTGAAGTAAAAAGTGAGGTAAGTATACCGATCACCAGGGTGGTGGCAAAACCCTTTATAGGGCCTGTTCCAAAAACATAAAGCACAATTCCCGTAAGCAGTGTAGTGACGTTCGAGTCGACGATTGCGGAATATGCTTTCCGGTATCCATCATTTATCGCAAGTTTTACACCTTTCCCTCCCCTGAGTTCTTCCCTGATTCGTTCATAAATAAGTACGTTAGCATCAACAGCCATACCCATGGTAAGAACAATACCAGCGATACCGGGTAATGTCAGAACAGCGCCCAGGGAAGCGAGTACCCCGAAAAGCAGGAAAATATTAGCCAGAAGGGCAACATCTGAAATTGTTCCTGCACTTCTGCTGTAATAAAAAATCATGTAAAAAAGTACAATCATAAAGGCAATAATAAATGATAACATACCCGATTGTATTGCTTCTTTACCAAGAGTAGGACCTACAATTGTATCAGAAATTATTTTTGCCGGAGCAGGAAGTTTACCGGATTTCAGGATATTGGCAAGGTCGTCAGCTTCTTCAATTGTGAAATCGCCTGTTATCTCGGTGTTACCGCCTGTAATTTCAGTCTGAACCCTTGGATAGGAACGTACATAACCGTCAAGAACAACAGCAATACAACGTCCGATATTCTCACGGGTCATTCTTGCCCATATCTTAGCACCTTCAGCGTTCATTGACATATCAACTTTTACTTCTGATCCGGTAACTCCCGATGTTGGTCTTGCTGATGTCACCACATCACCATTCAATGGCGCCCGTCCGTCACGGGTGGTAATTTTTATTGCATGAAGTTCGTATAATGATTTTGAAGGGTCATACTGATAAGGATTCTGGCTCCACAAAAATTTCAGGTCGCGGGGAAAAAGAGCCTTGATCCGGGGCATTTTAAGATATTCGTCAACTTTTGCAGTATCTTTTGCGCTTGCAAGTCCTACCATACATGAAGCTAACGGCTTCCCCTGAGGATTTACCCTTGGGCTAAGAATACCAAACAGCGGATTCTCCCTGGTGAATTCTTCCCGTGTTTCCCCTCCTGCCGCCCTGGTGGTATCTTTTTCAATCAGATCAAGTAATGATTGTTCTTTTTTTGTTGTATCTGCAGGGGTACCCGGCTTAACAGTTTCAGCCTGCGTGGTTTTAGTTTTTTCGGTACTTGTCTGGATCTCTCTTAAAATATTATTGGCAGCAGACAGATATCCTAAAATTTCGCTGTTTTCGTAGGTCTCCCAAAACTCCAGACTGGCAGTTCCCTGAAGAAGTTCACGTACTCTTTTGGGATTATTCTGACCGGGAAGCTCAATAAGAATACGGCCTTTTGTTGCCAACTGGGTGATATTGGGCTGTACAACTCCAAAACGGTCTATCCTGGTGCGCAGAATATTGAAAGCGTTATTAATGGCAGAGGTAACTTCCTCATCAAGAACTTTCATCACTTCCTCGTTAGTGGAATTGAAGTTTATTTTTTCTTTCAGGGCAACCGTCCCAAAGATGGAAGCAAGTTTTGCATTGGGATCAATTTCCTGGAATGCTCTGCCAAACAAGGTCAGAAAATCTGCCTGACTTTGTTTCTGAAGTTCCTTGTGCCCGTGCAAGAGCACTTGTAAATGTTTTGTCAGTATTGTAGTTGGATAATGCTTTTAAGATATCTTCAACAGATACCTCAAGAATCACGTTCATTCCTCCTTTCAGGTCGAGTCCAAGATTTAACTCTTTTTTCTGGCACTCTTTGAATGTGTTTCCCAGGTAACTCCACTTATCTTTTGGAAGTGTGGAAATTGAATCGAGGTAGGCGGTCTCTTTAACCAGGTCACCTTTGGCATATTCTCTGGCGTCTTTTCTAACTTTATAAGTTGCACCGGTAAATGAAAGCTGATAAATCGATACCAACCCTAATGCAATGGCCAGAATGAGGATAGCTGCTTTGTTCTGCATTTCTCTTTTTTTGAATTTTTAGGATTTTTTCTTAATTCCTCTTTAATGAGGCGCAAAGATAAAAAAAATTTATAAAAAAAGGGCTGAATTTTATAATCCGGCCCTGAATAATTAATTATAGTAACATTCCCTATTCAAGCAATTTCTCATAATCGGTCTCAATAGGTTTCTTGTTAATAAAATCATATAGAGTAAGGTTTCGTATATTATAGAAGTAATTCCAGTAATTCTGAAGAGACTGGATATATGCCCTTCTGTTCTGGTCTTTTCTGGTATCGGCATTATTAAGTTCCAGAATAGCGATTTTACCGATAAGGAATCTTTGTTTTGTGACTTCAAACATCCTCATAGCCACTGTATCTGATTTAGCAGCTATGGCAACCTGATTTCGCTGGAGATTGAACTGTTCTACATCCAGAAATAGATTCTGCTGAAAGTCAACACGGCTTTGGTTTGCCTGCACCTCTGCCAGTTCAAGACTCGACTTTGCCATCCTGTATTTTCCCTGTCCCTGTCCCCAGTCAAGGATCGGAAATGCGAACTGAAGTCTTACTCTCTGTGAGTTATTGAGATCATGTATATGCATCAGCCAGAAAATTATTCTGCTGGTTTAAGCCAAGTGACGCGGTAAGGGTTGCATTCAGACCTTTTGATGCTTTTGCCTGAGCAAGGTTACTTTGGGCATTAAGTAATGTTAAGTGTCGTATCCTCATAATGTCCGGGTTATTTTGCATTGCCAGATTAAGAACTTCATTGACACTCAACCTGAAGGTCTGGTACTTCATTAGGAAGTATAAGCTCCAGCCTGACATTGTCATTAAATCCGAGGAAAGATCTGAGCCTGATCTCTGCATCTCGCAGGTTCATATCTGCTTCCTTGCTTGCTGTTTCGGCATTAAGATATGAAAGCTGCATCTGAAGAAGTTCATCTTCTGCTATTGTACCAAGATCATAACGACCATTTGCTATCCTGAAAGAGTATCAGCATTTGAAAGGTTCATTACTGCAATCTGCTTTACCTATCTGTGCATTGGCAAGCCTGAAAAAAGACACTACAGCACTAATGTGAACTCCCTCAATAGCAGCAAGGTATGTCTTCTTTGCCTGTGTCATATCGCTTGGGTTCAATCTTTTTGTCCCACTTAAGTGAATTATAAGCTCTTATCGGTTGGGTTATATTGATACTGACCGGTGTTGTGATATAATTTACAGGATTATTTTTCGCAATATCTTTCTCAAGGGTCAGATCCGATCTAAGGGATATTGTAGTCCCTGTAGGACCAATATTCTGCGAAAGATAAAGTGATCCGAGGTTATCTACTGTGTTTGTTTGTATATAATAATACGAACTATCCTGAGGGTCTGAACTGTCTTTGAAGTGCATTATTGATAATCGGGTGTATGTACCTGACAACCTGAGAGAAGGTATGTATTGAGCTTTAAAAGATCTGTATTGCCAGTAACTTGTACGAAAACGGTGCTTGGCAATCAGTGCATTAGGTGACTGATCTTCTGAAAGTTTAATTACTTCTTCAAAAGTTAGTTTTTTTAACTCCTGTGCTGTACCTGAATTCGCTGAAAACAGGAAAAGTGATATAATTGGTAATAAGTGTAATTTCTTCATTGTTAAACATTTTATTCATATCTTAATGATTCTATCGGATCTCTTTCTGAGGCCCGTTTTGCAGGTGAATAACCAAATATAACACCAACTGCAGCTGATACTCCGAAAGCAATAAAAACTGAGAAGAACGATACTATGGTCATAATTCCGGCTATCTGCTCAATCAGTTTAGCCATTATTACACCCAGAAAGATCCCGATAAATCCTCCCGATACGCTTATCAGAACTGCTTCAGACAGGAACTGAACAACAATATCCATCTTTTTTGCACCAATGGCCATTCTTGTTCCAATCTCCTTAATCCTTTCCATTACTGACGCAAACATAATATTCATAATTCCTATACCGCCTACTATCAATGATATACTGGCGATCGCCCCGAGTACAATATTGAAAATATCCTTTGTACGTTGTTGCTGTTTCAGAAGCAGCTCGGGAACAGTTATTTCAAAGTCTTTAACATTTGAATGACGTCTCGTCAGCATCCTGCTAAGGATCTCAGTCGTCGGACTAAGCTGTTCTGTTTCCACCACCTGTACAACGATCCTGTCGAGCTGATTGTAGTTGGTTTCAACATTTGAAGAAGCATCAGCACTGCTAACAATTACCCTGGACATCTGGCCACCCCCGCCTCCGAAATTCATAACCCGTGATGATGCCTCCGAAACAGTTTTTGTATTTATAAGGGCTCTGTTCTGATATCTCATCAGCATTGTCTGAATTGGGATATATATATTGTCATTATATACATTTACTCCCTTTTCTTCAAATCCCGTGAGGCTTACATTGGTTTTCTGAAGAACCCCTATAACCTTAAGCCAGTTACCATTAAATTTTATATACTGGCCCAAAGGATCAATTTTACTGAAAAATTTTGCTCTGATGTTTGCGCCAATAATACAGACCTGAATTCCATTTTCTTCCTGGTAAGCATTAAAGACAGCGCCTGAAATAAGAGGAAGGTTATAAAGAAAGAAATAGTCATTTGAAACCCCTACAAGCTTAGCGGTATATTTTACTCCGTTGAGCATTGCTATTGAGTTAAATGAGATTTCCGGACTAATTCTTTTGACTGATGGCAAGTGTTTCCCGGATTGCCTCAACGTCAAGCATATTTAATCCTCTTGAAAACTTCTTCTGTTGTTTTTCACCCTCCTCATTTGTAGAAGATTTATCGGGTATCACAGGATTGATGAGAATATTGTTTACACCAACCATTTTCATCTGCTCCATAATCTCCTGTTTTGCACCTTTTCCAATTGCAAGCATGGCTATAACTGCAGCCACACCGAATATTATGCCAAGGGCTGTAAGGATCGATTTCAGCTTATTCGAAATTATTGATTCAACAGCAATTTCTATATCGTGGAAATATCTTAAGATAAACTTGAACATGTTATTTCCTGTTATTTAGTTAATTCATAATAGAGTTCTGGTTTGATCGCAGGAGCATTTTGTCTTGCATTAGGCTGATTTGATTGCTGACCCTGAGTCCGGCGTCTGCCTCCTCCTGTACTATCACGGTTGCGCCTGGCATTCTGGAATTGCTGAAGCATTTCAGGTGTCATATTCATCCTGTTACCTCTCTGTCCCCTGCCACTCATACCTTCCTTTTGCTGTTTGACTTCCAAAGCCTTAAGTGCTCTTAATTTCTCCTTGATAACAGGAATCAGTTCTTCTCCGGCAAGCTTATATTTTTCAGGTGCCTCCGGTGTACTGAGATAAATCATCTCACCCGGTTCAATTCCCTGTTCAACTACCACATTATTTTCATTCGATTCGCTGAGAACTACAACCTGTCTTGTTCCATTCTTCATATAAACAAAAGGAATACTGTCAGCACCGGCATGAACACTCTCAAGTGGAATATAAGTTACATTATCAATAGTTTTTGTGATTATCTTATTCCCTGTCGTCATTGAAGGTCTCAGGATAGGATCAGACTGATCAACTTTAATAAGAACCTCGAAAACCTTCGCATCTGCATTAGGTAACTGTTCGCCAATATTTGCAACACCGATGACTGAACCGGTATATTTTTTTTCAGGGAATGCATCAACAACCATATCAACCCTCTGACCCATTTTGACCTTACTTATGTCAATCTCATTGACATAAGTTTTTGAAATCATTGATGACATATCAGGAAGAGTAGCAACCACATTATCCCATGGACTAATTGAGGAACCCACTTTCCGCTTGGTTCCCATCCTGTCTCTTTTATAAATAATCATTCCGGAGGAAGGAGCAGTAATAATAAACTTAGAAAGTATTTCTTGCAAATCAGATACCCTCTGACGCTGATCAGAAAGATAATTTTTAAGATTCCGCATATCGGACTTTGCCTGTTCCACCCTGAGGCTGTAACCTCTTTTACTCTGCTCGAGTGAACGTGCGGCCTTGTCAAGAGAGATTTCTGCCTGCCGGATTGTTGTCGGAGGTTCATACTTTGATTGCTGAAGTGTAAGCTGAGCCTCTTCAACTGTAAACTTAAGGTTTTTAATACCGTCCCGTAAGTTACTGAGAGTAACTGCAGTATCAAGGATCTTTACTTCAAGATTGGTCTCGAAGGTAGTGAGCCTTTCGAGCTCATCCTTTAGAGTATTGTCGAATGTTGTCCTGTCGAGGGTAGCAACATAATCACCCTGTTTAACTTCAGTTCCTTCGGGAACCAGGTCCGTTATTTTGATATCCGCTGCCCTGATATTCCTGCTCTGGGTAATTTCAGGTCCCTTGATATCGGTTGAATTCTCAGCCTGCAGCTCACCGGTAGTGGTAACAATTATGTCAAACTGCCCTTTCTTTGCCTCCGCGTATAGGTTGGCAATATCTTTCTTAGCACCTGCCTTACTTATCACAATCACAGCTATGATTGCTATAACCACTAAAATTCCTGCAATAATAATTGATCTTTTCATTTGATATTGTACTTATTTATTTTAGCTAAAACAGCAACAAAAGTACCAAAAAGGATAATCCTCTACCTGTTAATTAACAATATTTAACAACTATGCTTTTATTGCTTTACCTTTTAGAGACACTTAATCATGTTGTTTTATTCCGGGAAATCTAAAAAATGATTCTCTTTTAGAGTTTATTAACAATTTCAATTACACCATTGGCCATATTATCGGCTTCTGTTATTGTTCTGTCTTCTGCATATATTCGCATTACAGGCTCTGTATTCGATTTCCTTAAGTGCACCCATCCATTTTTATGGCCTATCCATAATCCGTCTCTTTCATCAATTAAAAAATCCTTGAAATGACTTTTCACTGCGTTGGTTATTTTCCTGAAATCAACTGAATGCGGAAGATTTAATTTCTTTTTGGAAATAGCATATTTAGGATAAAGATCCCGAAGTGATGAACATTTCACTTTACTGGAGGCCAAATGAGACAGGAACATTGCAATTCCAACCAGGGAATCACGACCGTAATGTAACTCAGGATATATCACCCCTCCGTTACCTTCTCCTCCGATAACAGCATCCCTCTTTTTCATTTCTTCAAAAACATTGACTTCCCCAACAGCCGAAGAGTAATGTTTACATCCGTACTTTTCTGAAATATCTTTCAATGCTTTTGATGATGACAAATTGGACACTGTACTCCCGGGGGTACGACTGAGAATATAATCGGCTACGGAAACGAGCGTATATTCCTCCCCGAACATCGAACCATCCTCACAGATTATTGCCAGACGATCAACATCAGGATCCACAACAAATCCAACATCCGCTTTTTCCTTAACAACAAAGTCCGATATCCCCTTAAGATTATCAGGTAAGGGTTCCGGATTATGTGCAAAATTTCCGTCCGGAATTGCATTCAACTTAAATATTTTTTTAATACCAAGTGCAGTCAGTAAATCAGGCAGGATTATCCCTCCGACAGAATTAATACAATCAATTGCAACAGAAATGCCTGAAGCTTTAATCTCCTTTACATTTACAAGACCCAGTTTAAGTATCTGATCTATATGTTTATTCCCCCAGGAACTATCAGTTTTCAGTAATCCGACCGATTCGTCCGGTACAAACTCAAAATCCTCTGCTTCAGCAATCTCCAGAACAGTTATTCCATCGTCAGAGGAAAGGAATTCACCTTTTTCATTTAACAGCTTAAGCGCATTCCAATGAGCCGGATTGTGGCTGGCTGTCACTATAATACCGCCGTCAGCAGCCAGTCCGCTGACAGCAATCTCAACCGTGGGTGTTGTCGCCATTCCCAGGTCAGTTACATTAATTCCTATGCTGCGCAAAGTGGTAATTATCAGTCCACTGACCATAGGACCTGATCGCCGTGCATCACGTCCGATTACTATCGACAGGCTGTTTTTCCCATGCCGTCTCTTCAACCAGGTGCCAAATGCTGCTGCAAATTTCACAATATCAATCGGTGAGAGACTCTCACCAGGTCTTCCACCTATGGTTCCCCGGATTCCAGAAATAGATTTTATCAATGCCATACCTGTTAAATTTTAAGACTGACAAAGGTGCAAAAAAAACATCAAACTTTATATCATCAAATAATTGTACCTTTGCAGGCTGATTATTAACAGATATGGAGAACCAAAAACCTTCAGGGAGAGACACTCTTATAAGGCTTAACAGATTCATTGCCAATAGCGGCGTTTGTTCGCGGAGAGAAGCTGATGAGCTGATCAGAGACGGGTTGATTTCTGTTAACGGGAAGAAGGTGACTGATATGGGAACCAAAGTCAGCAATAATGATGAGGTAAGGTATAAAAATAAGAAGCTCTCTTCTGAGAAGAAAGTCTATATTTTGCTGAATAAACCCAAAGACTATGTAACTACCGTTGAAGATCCTCATGCCGAACATACAGTGCTTGACCTTATCGGCGACGGATGCAGGGAAAGGGTTTATCCTGTCGGCCGGCTTGACAAGGCTACCACGGGCGTACTCCTTCTGACTAACGATGGTGAACTTACCGGGAAACTTATCCATCCAAAATACAAAAGAAAAAAGATATACCATGTTTTTCTTGATAGTCCTGTTACAAAAAATGATCTTTTCAGACTTGCCGGGGGCATTGAACTGGATGGAATAACTGTTGTTGCAGATGCAGTATCATATGCAGACGCTGATGATAAAAGCCAGATTGGCATTGAATTACATTCAGGACAAAACAGGGTGATAAGGCGGATGTTTGAGACGCTTGGATATAAGGTGAAGAAACTCGACAGGGTTTACTTTGCCGGGCTTACAAAGAAGAACCTGAAACGAGGTAAGTGGAGGTTCCTTACCGATAAAGAAGTAAGTATGTTGAAAAGGGGAATTTTTTAATATTAACAGATGGGGCACAAATCAGGCTTTGTCAACATCCTCGGAAATCCCAACGTGGGGAAATCAACTATCATGAACGCACTGGTAGGAGAAAAACTTTCGATAATTACCTCGAAGGCACAGACGACACGCCATCGTATCATGGGGATTGTTAACAGCGATGATTTCCAGATTGTATATTCGGATACTCCCGGCATTCTTACACCACGGTATGAGCTTCAGAAGTCGATGATGAACTCTGTAAATAATGCCCTTACCGATGCTGATGTGATTCTTTACGTTACTGATGTTACTGAATTTAAAAAAGAAAGAAGCGACTTTGTCGAAAAGATAATAAGTTCAGGAATACCCTCTATCATTTCAGTTAATAAGATAGACCTGTCTAACCAAAGTGATCTTGAAATAATTGTTGAATCATGGCATCACTCTTTCCCAAATTCTCCTGTAATACCAATATCGGCAACAAAAAAGTTTAACCTCGATGTTCTTCTGAACGCAGTGTTAAGCAAATTGCCTGAAGGGCCGGCGTTCTTCCCTAAAGATCAGCTGACCGATAAGTACGAAAGATTCTTCGCATCAGAGATAATTCGTGAAAAAATTCTGACAAACTACAAAAAAGAGATCCCGTATTCTGTTGAAATTGAAATTGAGAGTTTTAAAGAAGAGAAGGGGTTGATCAAGATAAGAGCTCTTATTCATGTTGTACGTGATAGCCAGAAAGGAATAATAATAGGTCATAAAGGCTCCATGCTGAAAAGAGTCGGAACTGATGCAAGGCACGACATGGAAGATTTTTTCGGACGGAAAGTATTCCTTGAGTTGTACGTAAAAGTAACCAAAGACTGGCGGGATAAACCTCTTTCACTGAAAAGATTCGGGTACAATTAAATACAGGAAGACAGATTTTTATGAGTAAAATAGTAGCAATAGTAGGAAGACCCAATGTTGGTAAGTCTACTCTTTTTAACAGACTTATCGAATCGCGTGAAGCTATTGTTGATGAAATAAGCGGTGTGACCCGCGATCGAAACTATGGCATGAGTAACTGGAACGGGATTGACTTCTCTGTTATTGATACCGGTGGATATGTGCAGAACTCAGATGATATATTTGAAGAAGAGATAAATAAACAGGTCTTACTCGCACTTGAAGAGGCTGATCTTATATTATTTATGGTTGATGTTACCACCGGGATTCATGAACTGGATGTATCCGTAGCTTCGCTTCTCCGAAAAGTTAACAAAAAAATCCTGCTCGTAGTAAACAAGGTTGATAACTCACAAAGATTACCCGATGCCACGGAGTTTTACAACCTTGGGTTAGGTGACTATTTTCCATTAAGTTCAATGAGCGGCAGCGGAACGGGAGAACTACTTGATGAAGTTGTTAAAAACCTGCCTGATCAGGCGATTGAACCAATACCCGATTTGCCCAGAGTTGCAATTGTAGGCCGGCCAAATGTCGGCAAATCATCACTGGCCAATTCGCTGCTGGGAGAGGAAAGAAATATAGTAACGCCACTTGCCGGAACTACCCGCGATTCAATATTTACAAGGTATAATAAATTCCAGCATGATTTTCTTCTGGTCGATACCGCCGGATTAAGAAAAAAAGGAAAGGTAAGTGAAGATATTGAGTTCTACTCGGTAATGCGGGCTGTAAGAACTATTGAGAATTCAGATATTTGTCTTCTGCTTATTGATGCAACAAGAGGCATTGAATCACAGGACCTTAATATAATATCATTGATTCAGAAGAACAATAAAGGAATGATCATACTCGTTAACAAATGGGACCTGATTAAAAAAGAGAATAATACCTCAGTAATGTTCGAAAAGGAGATCAGAAATAAGACAGCCCCTTTTACTGATTATCATATTGAATTTATCTCTGCCATAAATAAGCAGAGGATACACAACATACTTGATCTGGTTGAAAAGGTCAATAAAAACCGGAACAGGAAAATACCAACTTCTGAACTTAATCAGGTAATGCTTGAGGTAGTTAAAAACAATCCGCCCCCCTCATTAAAAGGTAAATATGTCAAGATCAAATATATAACCCAGTTACCGGTGTATACACCAGCTTTTGCATTCTTTTGTAACCTTCCGCAATATGTAAAGGATCCTTACAGAAGATATCTTGAAAACAGGATGAGAGAGCGCTATGAATTTACCGGTGTACCAATAAGGATATTTTTCAGGAAAAAATAGATAATTTTGGTGTGGTTTTTGTACAATACAATCATATTATGTTAAACCATATGAGAACTTTTAATTATCTTTTCATAATCGCCTTAATGATTCCTTTCAGCTCATGTCATAAAATCGAACAACTCCCCCCGGAACCAAAAATAGAATTTACCAGCTTTACTGTTTTTGATACTGTTGATATCCTGGAAAACAAGATTAAAGGAGGAAGGCTGAAATTTTATTTTGAAGATGGCGATGGTGACCTTGGACTTCCGTCACCTGATCAGGGCCAGACTGACACCACAAATCTGTTCTTTACTCTCTATAGAAAATCAGGGGGCGTAATGGTTCCTGCCCCTGACAATGATCCACTGACACCATCATCTTACAGAATTCCTTATATGGATCGGCAGGGGCAGAATAAAATTTTAAAAGGAACTATCGCAATCACCTTTTTTTACCTGTTCTATACAAACAGCGATACAATCAGTTATGATTTTTATATAAAAGACAGGGCTAATAATGTGAGCAACACTGTTTCAACAAGTGAAATAGTTCTTTCTGTTAATAATGTGTATTAAAAGCAGCATTGTCAAACTCTTACACCCATAATAAGGATGTCATCAACCTGATCAAGATTTCCCTTCCAGTCCGTGTAGAATTTTAATATTGCTTCTCTTTGTTCATTCATTGGGATCCTTGCAACTTTCTCAATAAGATTTTTCAACTTCGCAATCTTCATTTTTTTACCATCTGCTCCTCCGAACTGATCGGGCAATCCATCAGAAAACATGTAAATGATATCTCCCTCCTTAAGATAATATTCCTGGTCATCAAAGAATTTATCAATAAATGATTCCCCTCCGACTGATGACCTGTTACCTTTAATATAATATGATTCCCCTCCCATTACAATTATTACAGGACGCATGGCTGAAGCGAACCTTATATGCCGGGTTTTAAGGTTGAATTCACAAACAACCATGTCCATACCATCGTTTGAAACTCCCAGTTCTATATTCTGATTGAGGGTGGAAAATATCTGTCTGTCAAGAAGCGAAAGTATTTCCGAGGGTTTTGAGATCCTCTGTCGTGTAACAATATCCTGCAGCAATGTGGATCCGATAATTGACATGAAAGCTCCTGGAACACCATGTCCAGTCGAATCAGCACAAACCAACACAAATTTATCATCATCAAGTTTATCGAACCAGTAAAAGTCGCCACTTACAATATCGCGGGGATAAAACAAAATAAACGCATCCCTGAATGACTCTTTCAGTTTATTAATATCAGGCAGAATGCTTGTTTGTATTCTTTTGGCGTAGTTAATGCTGTCTGTTATTTCAATATTCTGAAGTTCAATTTCGCCTTTTTGTTTCATCATAACGCTTGTCCGGGCTTCAAGCTCTTTTTCAAGATATTCCTGAACATTTCTCTGAGCCTTATCTCTCTGCCGAATGATCAGAATTATAATTCCGGTTATTAATCCAATTGATAACAGTATACCCCACCAGGTGCCCCATATCGGTTTCTTAATAATAATATCAAATGAAACAGGAGTTTCCTGTGATAAACCATCTTCATTCACAGATATTAAATTGAATTTGTATTTCCCCACTCCGATACTGTATGGAACTTCTCTTACTGAGGAAAATTTAGTCCAGTCTTTATCATAGTTTTCCAGAAAAGTACTGTAATAAACCTTTTCCGGATCGCTGAAATAAATCCCGACATATGAGACTTTAAAACCATACCTTTTATTATATGGCAGAATATATGATTCCTGGTATGGATATAACACATCATTTATTGAAACGAAGTTTATATTATTAAAAGGTGCAATATCATCTTTTTTATCTTTTAACCTGTCATAAATTATCAATCCTTCGTTTGTGCCTATAAAGACTTTACCGTCAGGCGATTCATACATTGCATCAGGATTACAGGCTCCGTTATGGGCAAAATCAATACCAAAAACTCTTATTGTTCCTGTGGCCAGATTGATTCTTGAAAAGCCTCTTTCATGTCCTACCCAGACATTATTCCTGGAATCAGCCAGAATACCATAGCAATAATTCGACATCAGTCCATTCGTCCTGGAAACAGAAACAACAGAGTCTTTATAACATTCAAAAACACCATTTCCATTAGTTGCGGCCAATATAACGCCGTTTTTGGTTTCTGAAAAAGATAAGATCTTATTTAATAAGTAATTCCCTGTCATTCTTGCATTATCCGCAACAATTCCGGAATCAGGAGTAATTCTGTATAACCGATCACTTTCTGTAGCTACATAAGCTTCCCCTTCACGCGTCAGATATATCTGATTAATACTGTTATGAGGTAATCCATTATCAATATTGTATCTGGGGGGGATTTCCTTCCCGCTTTTTTTGTCAATGATAACGACCCCATTCAGAGTCGCAAGCCAGACTTTTTTCTTATCAACTTCCAGATCCGTCACGTTATCTACTCCCGGATCACCTGACCTGTAAACCTGTCTCACTGATCCTGAAGAATTGCTTACAAACACACCATTCCCTTTTGTACCGATCCAGATATTGTTCTCATTATCTATATAATAAGAAGTTATCCCTTTGTTACCGGTTTTCTGATTAAGGTTGAGGAACTCATTGGTTTTGAAATTTTTCAGATCAAAAACAAAATAGCCAGCAGGGGTTCCGAGAAAGTATCCGTCATTAAAGCTTTTTACATAAATAATATTATTTGCATCAGAGTTTGGTTTTCCCGGAACAAAATAACTGAATGCATATGAGTCCAGTAAAGACAGTCCGTCGCCAAAAAAACCTATCCAGAAATTTCCCTCAATGTCCTGAAAGAGAAGCTTAACATCGTTCCCGGCAAGACCAGATGCTTTATCAAGGTGCTGAACCGATTTTATAACGTCATCCTTTTCAGATAGCTGAATCTGATATACTCCGGTTTCGAAAGTTGAGATCCATACACTATTTTCAAAATCCTGAAATATTGATTGAATCCTTAGCGACTCCAGTTCAGGATGATTTCTGAAACGTGACAATTTATTATCCTGAGGGAGAAATAGTTAATCTGTATAATCCCTTGCCATCAGTACCGATAACATAGCTATCAGTTCCTTTGATCTTTTCTATAGCCAGGATAGTTGAATAATCAATTCCGCTGACAACATCAGTTGTAGTAAGAGTATCTCTGACTATACTGCATATCAGCAACTTTTCCTGAGTTCCAATAAGTAACTTACCTGAAGATGTGAAACAACCCGATGAAATCACGAGAGACGGATCGACATAATATTTAGTTATCTCCTCCAGTTCAAGGGGATTTACTTTGAAGATGGTCCCTCCCTGGGGAAACACGTAAATGAATCCATCCGGACCCTCAAGCATCGCGCTGATGCTTTTTGAGTTTTGAATAATAAGTTGCTTAAGCTTATCCCCCACTGTATAAAAAACTGTCCCGTCGCTGCACCCGAACCATAATGTCCCGTTTTTATCCTTCAGACTTGTCTTAGGTGTCCTGCCGGTAACAGAATCGGGAAACATAACATTATAAAATTCAAAACCATCAAATCGCGAAAGACCATTTCCTGTTCCCACCCACAGATATCCATCATTACTCTGGCCCAGGGTGTAAATGAAAGTGTTTGGGATCTTACTGTCAATCCCGTAGTTCTTAAAATGAAAAACCTGTCCGTTGATAATCAGTGAATATAAAAATAAACACACCAGGGTGCTGACAATTGTTTTCCGGTTGAAAAAAAACCTCATTTCAAATCAACTTATTTTTTTGGTGGTTTCGGTCTTGCCATAATACTTGGAGTGTATACAGGCACTCCGCCGATAGGCGAACTGAAAAACTGCAATGCATCACCCCTTTGGTTTTCGAGGGTCATAACCACATTATTGTTTTTGACCATATTCCCCTGTCTTTTATGAAACTGAAAGTCAAGGGAAGTTCCAACCTCGGCCGGTTCAATCGGGATCTTTGATTCTTCCCAGTTATCTTCATCTGAAATCGGAACTTCTATCCCCTGTTTGTACCTTGAAACAACCAGTATTTTACCATCAGCGTCCCAGTCAAAATTTCTTTGCCTTATTGAGATAATACCGGTATCAACATATGGATAAATATGGGATACACTTTTGAAGTTATTCCACAACCGGAATGTATATTCATAAGTAAATGCATTGGCGCCTTCAATTGGCTGATTGGACTGTGGCACTCCGGCTTAAGAAATACCTGTAAAGATTCCCGTCGTCACCACTGATACCCTCACATATGATTTTAAAAATGTTGGAATTCCATTTCTCGTTAAAATCTCCCTCTGCGGGATTAAACGGTCCAAAAGAATAATAGGTATTATCATAACGTGCTTCACCGGCAAAAATCTTAGATGCCAACAGGTTACCGGTTTTGTAATTCTTTTCGTTCAGCAGACCCTTGGAATCTTCATTCTTATCAGGATCAACACCTTTACCCCCATAAACAGAGTACAGGCAACGTGTATTGAATACACCCTGAATTTCATCATTCTGGCCTCCGGTATCCGGATCAAAAACCCTTATATAAAACTGTTGCGTAAATTCCTTTGGTATAGTAAAAAAGAAGATCTGATTAAAATCATCATCACCCCATGATGTTTTGCCATCTTTCCCAAAGGTCACAAGAAACGGGATATTTTCATCCTTACCCGGAACAGCCTGGGAAAACAACAACCCATCCGGCAGTAATACTGCCACAACGAAAGCTATTAAAAGGGAATATGCTGATTTTTTGTGTTTCATTAATTTTCAAAAATAGTCATTTTCATTGTCAGGGCTGAGATATTATAATAATATTTTTGGAAACACATGCTTCCTTTGTTATTTCACCGGGCTTTGGTTCAGTTGATACTATAAGCTGAATATTATATGTACCTGGTTTTAGATATTTCTTTTCAACTTCTTTACCAATACCAATTGTTTCATCACCAAAATTCCAGTAATACTGACCTATATTCCAGCCCGGCAGGTTTGTGCTGTCAGCACTGATGTTTATCAATCTTCCTGTGCTGAATGAATCGGGAGCTGAAATATATGGTTGTTCAATATCTTTTATTTCCAGATTGTAAGTTTTCTGATTATAAAGTACCTCCTTGGTTATAAGATTAACCACATCAAGCTGAACAATATAAATCCCCGGACCTGCATAACAATGATCCACAACCGATCCTCTGCCTTTGCCGCCGTCACCAAATTTCCATTCATATCTGAAAGGTATGGTGTCGTACTTTACTGCATTCTCTTCAAAAAATTCGAAGCAGTAATTGTTTATTTGCAAAGTATCGCATGAAGATTTCCGGATAATAGTCGAGGTAAACTTGTAGATATCATCATTTCTTGCACGGGATGATGAAAAATATCCTGTCTGGCCGTTATTCTCTGCAACATAAGCAAAATCGTCAGATTTTGAATTGATTGGCTCAGGTAACAGTACAGGTTCATCCCACTTACCGGAAATTAAGCTCGTATAATAAACATCCAGCTTCCCGAAACCACCAGGCCTGTTCGAAGCAAAATAGAGCCGGCCCGAAGGATGCATATAAGGATAATTTTCAACCCCTGACGAGTTAACCGAACGTCCCAGATTTACCGGTGTGCCCCAATCTCCGTTAATTAATTCACAGTAATATAGATCCGATCCTCCATTTCCTCCCGGCATATCCGAGGCAAAGAACAGGAACTTTCCGTCGCTGCTAACAGAAGGTTGCCCCACATTATATTGAGTATTATTATATTTGAACGGATGCAATGAAACAAGATTGGTACCGGAAAGATCAGCAATAAAGATTCCGCTATGATTTATATAGTTTTTCTTTTTAGTAATCTCCCCTGTTTCTACTTCACTGGTAAAATAAACTGTTTTGCCATCCGGAGCAAAACATAATGGACCGTTATTATACAACGAGCTTCTCTCACTTTTTATTTCAACCGGCTTTTTCCAGTCTGAAGTATCTTTTCGCTTCGCCAGGTAAATATTATAAAGACGGCGACCATCCCATGCTGTACGGTCTTTTATACCACTGAACCTTCTGTTGGAACAAAAAATTATACCATCTTTTACAATTACAGGTGAAATATCACTGAATGATCCAAGGTCAAATGACATTTTGGTTACCTCGTAAACAGAGGGCTTCTGACCATTCGAAACTATTGCTGCAAGCTGCAGAATAATAACGATTATTATGATATTTAATTTACTTCTGACCATGATCAAAAATACCTCGGATTAGCAGCACTGACTTTTGAACCGAATTCGTATCTGAGAACAAATTCACTCGATCCTTTTGAGTAAGAATTCATCTTCCCGACCGGATAATCATATGAGAACCCGAACATAAGCTGTTGATTAAGCTGTACCTGAAGTATACCGACCGCAACTTCTTCTGAAGTTCTCCAGGAGCCTCCGATCCATATAAGATCAGAAATTATAAAATTTCCGCTTATGTCAAGCTGCATCAGTTTCTTCGTTTTTTCAAATGAATAATCGATCAGCATGGAGGGTTTAAATTTAAAAACCGGGGAGAACGTTATGAGACCTCCTGCCGAAAACAGTACCTCATATTCACTGAAACTATGATATACCTGGGGTGCTTTACCCTGTCCACTCTTTCTGTAGCTCAGAAAAGCAGGAACCGCAAAACCTGCAAAGAGTTTTTTGCTGAAATAATAAACCCCTGCACCTATATTCGGCAGAATGTATGGTTTATCATTTGTAAGGAATACCGGATCATCAGGATCAGTAAGTGTCTCCAATATTCCGGAATAATCGGTATTTGACATATCAAAACCGGCGCTCAGACCAAATGAAAGCTTACCTCCGCCGGTTCTTACATGATATGCATAACTTGTATAAACACTTGTTGATTTTGTTACACCATACTGCATAAACTGTGCCTTTAGCCCGAGAGCAACCCTGTCATTTTTCATCGGAGAGTGCAATGAAGCGGATTGAATTACCGGAGCTCCCTTTGTACCCATCCACTGTAACCTGTATGATAAAAAGGCGCTTAATGCTTCCCGCGATCCGGTATAAGCCGGATTAATCATGAGCCCGTTCTGCAGATACTGACTGTAAACCGGATAACCGAGACTTATTCTCCCCGAATCGGTATTTGTCTGCCCGAAAATTCCGTGGAAGAGAGACAAAAAGAATAATATGTTCACATATCTTTTCCTGCTCATTTCCTGATACAGATTAGCCATGAAAATACACCTGTTGTATTCATCTGTCAATGTCTCTTAAGGATTATGAAACCACTAGTCTTAATAAACTTATCTGATCTGTTAGAGATTATTTTCAGTAAATAATAATATGTACCTTCAGGAAGTTCAGCTCCCTCTGAGTTTTTACCATCCCATGATTTCCACACGTTTCCGGCAATATTAGAGGTATAATAAACCTGTGTCCCGGCACTGTTTATTATTGTCAGTTCAATTGAATGATTCGGGAGGCCGGTTACTTCGTCGAGTGAAAAATCCAAACCGCTTATTGTTAACTCGTCGTTTTTACCATTACCATCCGGTGATATTCCTTCCGGAATCTTAAAGTTAAGAATTTCAATTTTTACGTTAGATTCCAGCACACAAACTCCGTTAGTCACTTTCCATGTAAATATGTTAGGTCCGTACGACAAATCCCTTACAATTGTATTATATACTGAGTCATTGTCAAATGAAGGTTTACCCGGACTTGATACAACACTCCATGCTCCTTTGCCTAAAATCGGTTTTGAAGCCTTAAGTTTATACAGAAATTCAAACGATTGTAACAAAATATCTTCACCGGCAAAAACCGGATAAGGCAAGGGAGTTATTGTGATGTAAATCACATTTGAAGTCTGGGAACAAGTGTTATTCGGGCCGGACCATACTCTGCGGCGGTATTTTACAGCCGTTGATAGCAGGGGCAGTTGAAGATCGCTGTTTGTTTCATTTGCAACATCCTCCCAATCATGAATATTTGTACTGTCCTGCCATTGAAATAAGTAGCTTCCCGTCTCTCCGCCTGACAGGGTTAAACCCGCAACCGGTGCAGACGGTGTATTGATACAAACTGCAAGATCAGCAGGAATTGTATTGACAATTGGCGGCAGAACATTTATCCTGACAAGAGAAGCACTGTCCTTACAAACTCCGGAGGTTGTCACCCGGCTGAATGTTGTTGTTGATTTAAGCTCCGGCGGCAAAAAGTCAGAAGAATAAATTGCCGTATCAGCCCAAAGGCCATTGTTTTTCATATATTTCCATCTATATGAAAAAGAGCCGTCTCCGCCGCTAAGAACCGGCGGAATATTTCCTGTAATTTTATTAGGTATGGCACCGGAGCATACTGTGCTGTCCGTCAGACCGGAAAGAAGACTTATGGTGTTGTTTTTTATTGAAGGCTGGACTGTTATCAATAATGGAGCAGTAGTATCTTTACAAACTGATGATCCCACAATCCTTCTGAACCATTTTGTAACAGACATAATATCAGGAGAATATTCAATGGTTTCTGCCAGTGTATCCCATTTTCCTCCTATTATACTATCCTGCCAGATATATTTATAAGATCCCTGTCCCGCCCCACCTGTTGGCAGAATACCGGAAAGAGGAACAGGTTTGGTTCCTTCACAGATCGTCTGATCAGCCGAAATCAGGTTATCTCTTATTTTATGGTAACGGGTAAGCGATATCGGGTGGCTGTAACTACTGCAAACATCATTGGCACCGGAAAAAACAACCCTCCGGAGATATCTGCTTTCATTAATTATAGTAAATCCTGATGTATCGGGTGTATAGGAAGGTTCTGTATTTATTCCGGAAGCCGGCGACCACGAACCCGATATTGTACTGTCCTGCCATTGATATTTAAATATCGCGTCCCCTCCTTCCGGGGCTGATGCTCCGAGAGCATTAAAGAGGCTTCCTTCGCAAATAATTGAATCGGAAGGGCTTACTGTAATGTTTCCTGTAATTTCAGGGAGAACTGTTATTGTTACAGTTGAGCTGTAATCCACACACCTGCCCGATGTAACTACACGCTTGTAATATGTTGTATCAGTAAGTGACGGCGGATCATAGGATGTACCTGTAATTACACCGTCGGCTCCCGGAGAAACACCCCAGTTCAGATTGTCATTATTCTTAATCCACCGGTATGTATAGATACCGTTCCCATTTGAGGGACCAGCATTCAATGGAATCAGGTCCAGCGGATTCTGACCATAGCAGATTATTGTATCCTTCCCGACAAGATTACCGCTGATTGCCGGCTGGACTTTAATCCCGACCCATTTACTGACATCTGTCAGAAGAGTGACATTATCTGTCACAATCCTCCTGAAGAATACACTATCAGTTGCCGCTTCCAGTAATAGTCGGGGAATAATCCCGGGTATCTGAAGAGGCAATATCCATTGGAGTAGCAGGGATATGATAACTCTTCTGCCACAAGTATGTATATGACCCTGAACCTCCGACAGGAAAGGTTCCGGTTATTGGTTTTGGAATTACATTTGAACAGATTGAATCAACCTGGTTTTGTGTTACGGAAGATTTAATTGTGTTAAACAGGAATCCGTTTAGAACAGGAACAAATTCCCTCAGAGTATCTCCAATCCCTCCGGCTAATGCATTATCATTGATACCTGACCTTGAGCCATAGCTACCACCGGAAGCGTTCCATGCCATACTATCAGGAATAACTGAAATATTCTGACTTAAATTGATAAGTCCTCCGCCACCACCTCCTCCAGTTCCACCTGTTCCATATGTACCGGCATTATTGCCGCCATTACCTCCCTTTGCAGAAATTGTTATTGAATCTGCTGAAAAACGCTGAAGATAAATTGCAATTGTTCCACCTGCCCCTCCGCCTCCGGCGCCTGCGTTTCCACTGGCCTGTGCAGGTGATTCTCCATCGGCTTTAATGCTGTACCCGTTACCATTAAGTGTTTCGCAAAGAATGATCACAATTCCTCCGCCTTTCCCTCCTGAAGATGGTGTTGCATCTGTAAGATAAGTTGATCCTCCTCCTCCTCCTCCAAGATAGATCCTGTCAGAAGGGAACTTTATTCTGTCCGATTTGCCGCCATATCCGCCCGGTTCAACCGATGCACATGTACCCGATTGTTCGTCACCGCCAATGCCTCCTGCTCCGCGCAGTGAACCGCCCCCTCCACCCGAGAACCTGCCATTTCCACCTCCGCCACCGGTAGAGTTTGCACCTTTCCCTTTTGCATATCCCGGATAAATAGGGTATTGCGTTGTTCCATCTATATATGCTTTAAAAACATGACTTTCTCCTTTCTGACCTGCATTGGTAAAATCAACAGGATAGGAAAACTTATTCCATGCAACCAGATCTGTAGCGATACACTGGCCCTGACCAGAGGAAGCAGTTCCTCCGGCAAAACCCTTCCTGCTCACATTTATGTTTGCATTCAGGGTTAATCTGGTCCCCGCTATCATTGTCAGAACACCTCCTGTCTTACTTATACTGTCCCACGGTTCACAGGTTAGTTCTCCATCAACAACAGGTGAATAATATGAGGGGACCCTTACAATCTGGACAGAACCCAGGACGTTATAAGTTGTGTTTGAAATATCATTCCTGAAAGTTATCTTTTTTGTTCCCGGTTCAACCGAAAGGACTAGGAGAAATTCATATGCTCCTGTAGCCCCGACATATTGATTGTTACCATAAGAGCCATTCTCCGGTACTACGCACATAACTCCTTTCATCTGAATAAGAAGAGTTGTATCACCAGGCTTGAATTTAGCGAAATCAACAGGATCTTCAACAATCACATAATCTGTTCCAATTGATGTCACCCTACCATAATCATTAATAATCCCGCTGATCTTTTCCTGTGACAAAAGTGCAGCAGAAAAGCCGGCAAGAGCTAACAGACTTATAATCAACCTTTTAATATTGCAGGACAACCTTAAAGCCATTGACACTTCTATGATCTGCTAATGTAAGTAAATAATTGAATAATTCAATCCTTTATGATGAATTGGCTGTGAAGTTCAGTCAATTTTTTCGACCGTGTACTTAAGGGGAAATTCTATGTAAAAGACTGAACCCATATCTGCAGCCGACTCAAACCATATCCTGCCATTGGCATTTTCCACATATCGTTTTACAATTGAAAGTCCAAGCCCCATACCTGAGGATTTGGTTGTAAAATTAGGAGTAAAAAGCTTTTTCTGCAGTTCACCGGGGATACCTGTTCCGTTATCAGAAACGGCAACCACTACTTTATCTCCCCTGACTTCGGATGCAACTTTTATTACACCTGGCCTTCCGGGTGGTACAGACTGTATCCCATTCTTAAAAAGATTTGAAAAAATTCCATTAAGATGCTCTTTATCTGCAAATATGAATACCTTGCTTTCGTGGGGCCAGCTTACCTCAAAGGTTACATTATCAGTGTTTTTGAAGAGCTCCAGGGTAGTTCTGATCTGATCAAGCAGGTTGACTTCAACGGGATTTGTCCCGGGCATCTTTGCAAATGAGGAGAATGCAGTGGCTATTGATGAAAGATTATCAATATATTCAATCTGGTTCCTGGTAAATCCTTCCAGTCTTTTTTCAAATCCCGGAACTCCGTCTTTCCACGATTTTAAAAGCTGTTGAACATTAAGTTTCATGGGTGTAAGAGGATTCTTTATTTCATGAGCTATCTGTTTTGCCATTTCTCTCCAGGCATATTCGCGCTCAGAATTTGCCAGCTTACCTGTGCTCTCCTGAATCTCATCAACCATACTGTTGTATTGTTTTACGAGCTCACCAATTTCATCCTTCCCCCTGTATGAAAGATGCTCGCTCTTCTTCCCGAGTTCCACAGATGCAAGACCTTTACCAAGCATTGCCAGAGGTGAGGTAATACGTCCGCTGATAAAAACTGCCAGAGCCATTGTAGCAACAATAAGGAGTAGTGTGAAATTAATAACAGCAACTATAAGATTCGAAATCTCCCTTTTAAGAGTACTCTGCATCCTGAAATAGGGAAGGTTAAGATATGCAAGAACCTTGTCTTCATCGTTGTAGAACGGGATATATGCCGAAATGTACTCGAGTCTGCCAATCTTTTCCTTCTGCAGGTATTCACTTTTCTTGAGGCTGGTAAGATTAATCTCCGCCATATTATTCATTCGCCGGCTTATAAGATCGCGTGAATAGATCTCCGGCCGTGAAGTTGCAATCAGTTTTTCATCAGTACCATAAAGGTTAATGTCGGTGTTAAATATATTTGAAAGTTTTATGAGCAGCTCATCCAGAGAAGCATTGCTGCTGTTTCTCCATTTAGAGGAAAGCTGCTTCTCCATTGATAAACTACTATCCAGTTCAATATATACGGAGTTAAGTTTTTCTTTAATATTCTCATAATGTTTCGCCCGGTACTGGCTAATGGTTAAATAGGCCACACCTATACCTATCAGAATAAATGAGAACAGCAGGATACCTATAAATGACATCTGCAGCTTCTGACGAAAGTTCATGTTACTGAGACCCTTTAAAACAGGCCGTCTTATTAAAATTAAAATCAAATTTGAAAGAAGAAAAATAAAAGCGATCAGATAAGCATATGATATTAGTATATCAACAGGCGTAAGCAGAGGCCTGCTTATAATAACAGTAATATTTCCGTTTTTAAAAAGAACGTGCTTATAACCTTCATCGTTAAAAGTCCGGTAATCGGATTTTTTGTCAATATAATCAGCATCAGTTTTATTGTATGGAAAATCTCCCGACTTAAGGACAACATCTCCATTGATATATTTGGCAAAAGAGTAATCCTTAAGGCGTGCATATCCATGATAATTTCTGTCTAACAGGAGTTCCGAATAACCCGGCTGGAATACATTTACATCACTGTATAATTCAATGAACAGCCCATTTGTAATATTATTGCTCCTTTTAAAAAACAATCTCCCAAGATAATAGGTTCTGCCTCCCTGATTATCGAGGAAATAAAACTGGGTACCTGTCAGTTGATGACCATAAAGCTTTATCCGGTCATCAAAAAAACGAAAACAATTATCAACTATTTCATTTCCGGGGCCCACACGCAATGGTTCATTGTTTCTGCAGGAAATAATATTGAATTTAAAATTACCCCAGTAACCAAAAAAATAAGTTTCAAGCAGATAGTCTGAAATTCTGTTAAAGTCACTTTTTTCAAAGTAATTGACATTCATCATTGTTTCAAGTAAGGTATCGGATTTTATTACAGGCCATAAATCAAGTAGAAGATGTTCTGCAACCGGATCGTTTTCCGTCGATAAAGAGAGCGCCTGTATTTTCAGATTTTCTGTGGTTCTTTTTTCTGAGAGGTCAATAATGAAGTACAATGCATATAATCCGAAAATTAATGAAAATAAGACGGTGAGATTAAAAACTCCCACCTTTCTCATCCCGGTTATCCAAATGGTAGTAACCAGAACCAGGTAAAAGGCCATCAAAAAGAATAAAGTCCCCTGGTCATTAAAACATGTTACAACAAAGACGGCAAGTGAAGATATAATTGATGAAATTATTACATAAGGACTAACTTTATAACACTGTTTAAAAACTTTCATAAGAAAAAAGACAGGTACCAGAATAAGTAATGTTATGGATGTGAATCCCACCACGCTGAATGCACTTAATTGCAGTATTTTATAAGTTTCAAAACTGATACTGGAATTAGATATTAATTTGGAGAAAATATTGTGAAACAAACTGAACAACAAAGCTCCGGCAAACAGCAAACCTGTTAATAATGAGATAACTCTCCCTGCTCTTTTTACCGGACAGGTCAGGCAACGGATAATAGCAATAAAATACGTATGAAAACCCCAATGCAAGAAGGCTCAGGAGACTAAGATGACCCAGGGAGGGTATGAAAGCATTAAGAGTAAAAAGGTATTGGGAAAATAGTTCGGTTCTGAACAATACAAGAGGTCTCCCCGTGAATAGTACAAAGGAATAAATCAGAAAAAAAATAAGGAGACAGGAAACTGTAGCTAAACGGTTTAATCCCTTGCTTACGAGAATTTTAACAAACTCAAGAGTAAGTAAAAAAAACAGGATAAATACAACCATGTATAAAATCAGCGGAATCAGAATCAGCAATGTGTTTTCTTTGGTTTCAGGAAAAATGAGGGAAAAAAGGAAAACTCCATTCCTGTTGCTGACATGATACTCCGAAGCGTCTCTGTGCGTACTGAATCCCACATTCCCTTTGATTCTGAATTCTTTTACAAATCCGTTTTTTACGATATCGTTTTCAAATCCATAATCAGTCCGGACTCTGAGCAACCCAACAATTTTCTCATTCCCTGCTTCGACAGTTTTGGGGAGAAACCACCCGTTTTGCAGAAATATCAGGGGTTTAGAGAATAATGAATCGTCCACAACATAGGGCACCTCAAATCCGTTATCGGACCAGTAGAACAGCTTATTATCAAGATATTCAAGAATTGTGATCTCATTTTTTTCTGCAACTGAAAACAATTTATTTTCCGAAAATGACCCGTGGGGTTCTCCCCTTGCAAGGATTGGTTTAATGCCGTTCAGGCAATCCTCTAATATTTTTTCCTTTTCTCCAAGTATCTTATTAAACCTTCTGGTCCTGAAATTATACTCAAAATCACTGAAATACAGTGATTCGGCTGCAAGTGCAAGTAAGATAACCACAACTGCAGATAAGGCAAGAATCAACCTGTATCGCTTTTCTCTCATAATAGGTCATTTAATACTTACTCGTGGTGATAAGGCTCGCCGCTCAGAATTGTAAATATCCTGTATATCTGCTCCAGAAACAATAATCGTACCAGCTGATGCGGGAAGGTCAATTTTGAAAGGGAAAGTTTAAAATCAGCTCTCCCATAAACCTCATCAGAAAAACCCCAGGGACCTCCGATAACGAATATTATTTTCTTCTTCGAAAGCATAAAAACCCGGTTTAACCAGGTTGCAAAATCCACAGTACAGAATTCTTTCCCCTTTTCATCGAGTAAAATCACATAATCGCCGGTTGATAACGTCTGCAGTATTTTCTTACCCTCTTTCAGTTTTTGTTCATGAACCGGCATATTTCTTGTATTCTTAACATCATCAAGTGTAATGATCTCAAAACCTGTATATTTTTTTATCCTGGAGGAATAAATCTCCATCCCTTCTGCAATGTTCTTATCAGTTGTCTTGCCCGTCTGCACTAAAACTATCTTCATAAATATTACCCACGAAATTGTTAAAATAAGTGTATACAAAAATAATAATTAATATAGTCTCAATTCGATTATCCCGATAATGATTGGCCCAAAATAACTTTCTTTCACAAATTATATTAAATTTGCTGTGTACTGTTTAATTGAGTCGGCAATCTAATAACTAAAAAAATGAGATCCACAATTATCATACCGGTGGTTTTAATAGTCTTTAGCTCCATTTCACCAACGGTACAGGCACAGGAACAGGCAAATATACCAGAAGGAATTTCAATAGCTTTTAAAGCCGGAAACGCTTCAGAATTATCGAAGTACATGAATCCCACTGTTGAACTTCTCCTTCTCGACAAGGAGGATTTTTATAAAAAGAATGTCGCCGAAACAATTCTCAGGGACTTTTTTGTTGAATACCAGACAAAAGATTTCATTATCCGACATAAGGGCGCTAAAAACGATGCACAGTATGCTATAGGTAACCTGAAAACAGGGAAGGGGGACTTCCGGGTCTATTTCCTTCTTAAAAAGGTTGACCAGGAACTGCTTATTCACCAGATACGAATAGAGCCTGACAATGGAAAATAGGATTTTGAGAGAGTTTGTATTAAGGAGCCTGAGCGAAGATCTTGGTGAGGGTGACCATTCATCTCTCGCCTGTATACCCTGGGAATCAAAGGGAGAGGCAAAACTGCTAATTAAAGAGCCTGGAGTTCTTGCAGGTACAAATGTCGTTGCAGAAGTATTTTCAGCAGTGGATGAGGAGTTGAAATTTAATCCTCTTATCGGAGACGGAACTCAAGTCCTTCCCGGGGATATTGCATTTTTAATCTCCGGAAGACAACAATCAATATTGAAATCGGAAAGGCTCGTTCTTAATATTATGCAGAGGATGAGCGGTATAGCAACAACAACCCGAAACTATGTAGACCAGGTTGAAGGCTTGAATACGAAAATTCTGGATACCAGAAAAACAACTCCCTGTTTAAGGTTTCTTGAAAAAGAGGCTGTATTAATAGGAGGTGGACTTAACCACAGGATGGGACTATTTGATATGATAATGCTTAAAGATAATCATATTGCCTATGCCGGAGGAATAAAAAATGCTATTGAAAAAACCAGGGAATACCTGAAAAATAATAACCGGGACCTCAAAATTGAAATTGAAGCCGGAAACCTGGATGATGTAAGAAAAATTCTTGAGATTGGAGGTATTAACCGAATCATGCTTGATAATTTCAGTATCGAAGATACCCTTATTGCTGTTAAAACTATTAACGGAAGATATGAAACAGAATCTTCGGGAGGCATAACCCTTTCAACAGTAAGAGCTTATGCTGAATGCGGCGTTGATTTTGTTTCGGTAGGAGCCCTGACACATCATATTAAAAGTCTGGATATGAGCCTGAAAGCCGTTTAGCTCAGGAGTTCCAGTGTAAATGTTGAAAACCCTGTTGTATGGTACCAATCCCCGACTGTATAACGTTCCAGACTTACAACATGACTACTTGATAAATTTTTCACTATTTTTGGTGCACAAAAATTATAAAATGAATAAATGGCTCTTATTACCATTATGTCTGCTATTTTTTAGCTGTAAGGAAAAAACAACTGAAACCTACTTTACATCGGAAAAAGCTACTCAGTATTTCAGGGAAGTAAAAGAGATATGTGACCGGGACAATGGGAAACTCTGGGGCAGGAATCTTTACGGGCCTTTAATGTTCATTGATCGTGTAACCCGCAAAATAACTGCAAATCAGTCTGATAATGAAGGTCTGCTAAAATTAAAGGATGGCGTTTATACAGGTTTATACCCTAAAGAACAGATAATTAACAACTCACAGGTAAATTTCGGAGGAACCCGGTTTGCAACAGCACTGCTACCCAATGCGGAGGATAGTTATCGTATCAGGACACGTGCCATTCGCGGTCTTTTTCACAGTTTTCAGGAAGCAGAAGGTATATTTGCCTTCATTCTTCAATATAATCCACATGGACGAGAAGAATGCCCGGGTATGGCTAAAGCTGGAATGGAAAGCATTGCGTAAAGCTATCAATACTACCGGTGAAGAGAGAAATCTTGCAATCCGGGATGCCCTGATCTTCAGATTTACAAACCGGGATTTATATCCCAGGGATGTACCTGAAGAGACCAGATTTGAAAATTATGAAGGACTTGCTACTTTTACCTACACTCTGCTTTCAACAAATTCTCCTGAAGAATATAAAAAAAGGATTTTCGAAAACCTTGACAGGATCTATTCCTTTCAATCATATGCACGGTCGTACGGATTCATCCATGGAGCTCTGTATTCAACTCTTCTTTATGAAAAAGGATTTGATTTCAGAACAATTCAGTCGGATACTATTGATCTTGCGAGAAAAGTAAAAGAACTTTATAAAATTGAACTCCCGGCAATCTACAGAGATGTCGCCGGAAGCCTTGCCCTGAACTATGATATTGACGGTATTTATAAGGAAGAGGAGCTACGTTTAGCCCAAATAAAAGAGAGTATACATAAACAGATAAGCACATTTACTGAAAAACCGGTTGTCTTCCTTGAATTGGAAAGCCCCTATTTTGACTTCGAACCAGAAGAAATTCACCCGCTTGATTCACTCGGCACTCTGTATAATTCAATCCGGGTATCAGACAACTGGGGTAAACTAACAGTTGATAAGGGAGGTTGCCTCATTTCAAATAATCTCAAATACCTGAGAATAACCGCCAGAGGATTTAAGGCAACTAAGAACCATATTAAAGGTGACGGATGGTCCCTGATATTGAACGATGACTGGGAGACAGTTGAAGTTAATGATAATTACTTCGTAAGAAAAGTTATACCCTGATTTTAAAACTGACCACTTTCCTGGTCCTAGATCCCAGGGAAAGAACTCTTAAACATCAGATATTCATAAAGTACACCTAAGCAAATCAGGTACTGTTCCGTTTATTTCTTAATTCCTCTATTCTTCCCTCAAGCGACCCGATCTTTGATTCTGCATCGCGCTTCTTTTTTCTTTCCAGTTCGAGAACATTTGCCGGGGCATTTTTCACAAACCTTTCGTTATCAAGTTTCTTCATGACAGACAAAAGGAATCCTTTGTGATATTGCAGGTCCGCTTTAATCTTTTCCAGTTCTTCTTCAATATTCGAACTCTCTGTCCAGCGGAATATAAAACTCTGTTGTTCCAACCATGAAAGTGGCAGCATTTTCCTGCTTGTCTTCTACAAATTTTATCTCTTCAAGGTTACAGAGTTTTCTTATGACAGGTAAAAACCTGTTATCAAAGCTATCCATTTCTGACCGGATCAATAAAGTGAGTTTTTCTTTGCTGGCAATACCATTTTCTTTCCTCACGGTCCTTAAAGAGCTTATTATCTCTTTTATGAGTTCAAATCCCGAGATCATTTCATTATTGAACTTTTTCACTTCAGGCAAACGGGAAATCATCAGACTTTCTCCATCCTTTCTTTCAATCAGCAACTGCCATATCTCCTCTGTAATGAATGGCATAAAAGGGTGAGTTAATTTTAAAAGTTTGTCAAAAACTGACAGTGTAGAATCATATGTAATACGATCAATTGGCTTTCTGTACTCCGGCTTTATAATTTCCAGGTACCATCCCGAAAATTCATCCCAGAATAGTTTATAATTGATCATCAACGCTTCTGAGATCCTGAATTTTGTAAAATTCGACTCTATTCCGACAACTGCTTTCCTGACAACCTCATCGATCCATTTAACGGCAATGGCCGATGACTCAGGCTGGCTGATATCTTCATCAACTTTCCAACTTTTGACTAGCCTGAAGGCGTTCCATATCTTATTTGCAAAATTACGTCCCTGCTCAGGGAGAGAGTCATCGTAAAGAAGATCATTGCCGGCAGGTGAACATAAAAGCATACCAACCCTTACCCCATCAGCGCCATATTTATCAATAAGATTCAGATGGTTCGGGGGAGTTCCCAAGCGATTTTGACATTTTCCTGTGTTGCTGGTCACGTACCAGACCCGTCAGATAAACATTTTCAAATGGTTTTTTACCTGTGAATTCATAACCTGCAATAATCATACGTGCAACCCAGAAAAAAAGTATCTCAGGTGCGGTTATAAGATCATTGGTCGGATAGTAGTATTTAATATCGTGATTATCCGGATTATTAATCCCATCAAATGATGTTATCGGCCATAACCATGAAGAGAACCACGTATCAAGGACATCTTCATCCTGGCGCAGGTCGGTTTCCTTAAGGGTTCTGCCGGAACTTCTTCCTTTTGCCAGCGATAGTGCATCAACTAAGTTTTCGGCTACAACAAATTCATTATTACCGTAATACCATGCAGGTATTCTCTGTCCCCACCATAACTGACGGCTGATACACCAGTCATGTACATTTTCCATCCAGTGACGGTAAAGGTTTTTGAATTTAGAAGGGTAAAGATGTATCTCACCGTTGATGACCGCATTAAGTGCCGGAACCGACATATCCTTCATCTTAAGGAACCATTGCATCGATAGTTTAGGTTCAATCACGGCATTAGTCCTTTCAGAACGACCGATCTTATTATTATATTTCTCGACCTTTACAAGATTACCGGTTTTACGGAGTTCTTTTTCAGCAAGATCTTTTGCCTCAAATCTGTCAATACCAATGAACATTCCTGCTCTCTCACTTATGGTTCCGTTATCGTTGAATACATCAATTGAAGGGAGATTGTGTCGCAACCCGATTTCGTAGTCATTGATATCATGGGCAGGTGTTATTTTCAGACAGCCGGTTCCGAAATCAATATCAACATAATCATCAAAAATAAACGGGACTTCCCTGTTCGCCATCGGAACAATTACCTTTTTCCCTTTCAGATGTCTGTATCTTTCATCAGCCGGATTTGCACATACTGCCGTATCTCCAAGTATTGTTTCGGGGCGTGTTGTGGCAACCATCACATAATCATCCTCCCCAACAACTTTATACCTGACATAATAGAGTTTTGACTTTTCGTCGGTGTAGGTAACCTCTTCATCTGAGACAGCTGTCATGGCCTGCGGATCCCAGTTAACCATCCTTACTCCACGGTATATAAGGCCTTTGTTATAAAGATCAACAAAAACCTTTATTACCGAGTTGTATCTTTTTTCATCCATTGTAAAAAGAGTTCGGTCCCAGTCGCAGGAAGCTCCAAGTCGTTTAAGCTGTTCCAGAATTATTCCACCGTGTTTATTGGTCCATTCCCAGGAATGTTTTAGAAATTCATCACGCGACAAATCTTTCTTTTCTATTCCCTCACTTTTTAGTTTGGCAACAACTTTTGCTTCGGTGGCTATAGATGCATGATCTGTTCCGGGTATCCAGCAGGCATTCTTCCCCTGCATTCTTGCACGGCGAACAAGAACATCCTGGATGGTATTATTTAACATATGACCCATGTGTAATACTCCTGTAACATTTGGAGGAGGAATGACCACTGTGTAAGGCTCTCTCTCATCAGGTGTACTCCGGAAGAATCCATGATCCATCCAGTATTTATACCACTTGCTCTCCGCTTTAGCGGGCTCATATTTTGAAGGAATATCCATCGTTGTTTATGTCCGTTAAATTCTAAAATAGAATTGCAAAAATATGAAATTTAACGATACTATATTATCAACACCCGGAATCCACTTATTATAAACCCCTATAATCCACTTATTATAAACCTCCTAATCCACTTATTATCAACCCCCTAAATCAACTTATCATCAACTCCGGGAATCTTTATTATCAACCCCCTAAATCAACTTATCATCAACTCCCTTAATCAACTTATCATCAACTCCCTTAATCAACTTATCATCAACTCCCTTAATCAACTTATCATCAACTCCGGGAATCTTTATTATCAACCCCCTTAATCAACTTATCATCAACTCCCTTAATCAACTTATCATCAACTCCGGGAATCTTTATTATCAACCCCCTAATCACTTATCATCAACTCCGGGAATCTTTATTATCAACCCCCTTAATCAACTTATCATAAACTCCGGGAATCTTTATTATCAACCCCCTTAATCAACTTATCATCAACTCCGGGAATCTTTATTACCTAAACTACTCCCCATTCTTAGGACCACTATTTGTCTTTTCTTAATTGATTATAATCATTCTTATGATGATGTAAAACCGTGTTAATTAACCGGAAATAACTCGCAGAGTTATTCTGGTTATTAACACCTTTTCTTTTTTGCTACTTTTTTCTTTTGTTAATAAATTCATTTTCTTTTAATATCTATGCTGCCTTTTTGTACAGCTCTGCCGGAATTTTTCTTCCAATACCCTGGTGATGCAATTCGTAATTGTAATAGCTGATATACTCCTTTAATCCCTGGTATAGTTCCAGACCATCATTAGCCGGATGCAGGTATACATAATCATATTTTAAAGATCTCCAGAACCTCTCTATGAAGATATTATCAATGGCCCTGCCTTTGCCATCCATACTTACAGTGATGCCTTCTCTTGACATATGCTCAATCCAGTCTTCACAGGTAAACTGACTGCCCTGATCAGAGTTTATGATCTCCGGCTTGCCATGTTCTTTAATAGCCTGTTTCATGACCGATAATGAAGCTTCAGCATCAAGAGTATTGGATATCCCCCAGCCGACGATAAAGCGGCTGTACAGATCTATTATGGCCGTTAAATAAAGAAAACCGTTCTTCATGGGAATATAGGTTATATCGATGGCCCAAACCTGGTTGGAACGCTCTATCTTCAGCCCCTTCAACAAGTAAGGGCGAATATATTTTATCAACCCCAATTTGCTCAGATTCCTCTTGGGATATATCGCCATCATACCCATCAGGCGAAGCAGCCGGCGAACTCGTTTATGATTAACTACCATACCCAGACTCAACAGCAGATCCTGCATACGTATAACTCCTTCAGTAGGATGCTTCAGATAGTGTTCGTCCATGATTCGCATGATCTCAAGATTTTCCTTTTTCTCTCCCTGGGGATTATAATACAAACCACTTCTGTGAACCGATAAAATCTCACATTGCTTTCTGGTGCTAAGAACATGTTCTCTATCAATAAGATCTAGTCGCTCTTTCACAGTCCAATTTTCCTTAGATTTTTTTTTAGAAAATCATTTTCTATTTCCAATTGGCCGATCTTAGCATAGAGCTTATCGATATCAATTTCTTTTTCCGTTTCTTTTGATTGCTGGTCGAATACATGAGCAGAGTTCTCTAAAAACTCCTTCTTCCATTTACTAATTATGTTAGGATGAACTTCAAAATGCTTTGATAATTCAGCAAGGGATTGACGCTCTTTGAGCGCTTCAATTGCAACTTTCGCCTTAAAGGCTCCGGTAAATTTTCTTCTCGTTTTTTTCATAATACACTGGTAAATTTAATTGTTAATTTTCAACTTAACCAGTGGTCCGAATTTTGGGTAGTATTATAATCAACCTCCTTAATCAAGTTATCATCAAATCCGTGAATAATCTTTATGATCAACTCCCTTAATCAACTTATCATCAATTCCGGGAATCTTTATTAACCTCTTTAATCGAGTTATTATAAACCCCCTTAATCAACTTATCATCAACTCCGGGAATCTTTATTATCAACCCCCTAAATCAACTTATCATCAACTCCGGGAATCTTTATTATCAACCCCCTTAATCAACTTATCATAAACTCCGGGAATCTTTATTATCAACCCCCTAAATCCCCCAAATGGGGGACTTTCACACTTTTAAAAGCCCTCCAGATGGGGACTTTCGCCCTTCTTTAAGCCCCCCAAATGGGGGGTTTGGGGGGTGGATAAAGCGTGGGGGGTTGGGATGGAAAGCGTGGGGGGTTTGGGGGGTGGATAAAGCGTGGGGGGTTTGGGGGTGAATAAATTGGTTGTTGGGGTCAATAATGACATGGGCCCCGGAGGAAAAATAAAATAAATTATCATCAGGTAAACGAATTTATCTAATTTTGTAATACTCTTGTAATTAGTTTTAAAAACCGAATTATATGCCGTTAATATCAGAAAGGGGTATTTCGATGCCAGCTTCACCTATCAGAAAGCTTGTTCCGTACGCCGAAGCAGCGAAACGAAAAGGCAGAAAAGTTTACCATCTGAATATAGGTCAACCCGACATTCCTACACCAGAAGTAGCCATTAATGCAATCCGGAACATCGACCTGAAGGTGATAGAGTACAGTCATTCGGCGGGTAATGAATCGTACCGTCGTAAACTGGCTGCTTTCTACCAGAAAATCGGAATCAATATAGATCATACCGAAATTCTGATAACGACAGGGGGTTCTGAGGCTATCCTGTTTTCCCTTATGGCCTGTTTAAACCCTGGAGATGAATTGATCACACCGGAACCTCTGTATGCAAATTATAATGGTTTTGCAAATATAGCCGGCATAAAAATTACACCCGTAACATCCTTCATAAAAAATGATTTTGCTCTTCCTTCTATAACAGAAATAGAAAAAAAGATTAACTCTAAAACTAAAGGAATACTTGTATGCAACCCAAATAATCCCACCGGGTATTTATATTCAAAGGAAGAACTTCTGCACCTCAGGGAGATTGTAAAGAAGCATGATTTTTACCTTTTTTCCGATGAAGCCTACCGTGAGTTTTGTTATGACGGCGCTGAACATTTCTCAGCCATGAATCTGCATGACATTGAAAATAATGTCATTATGCTTGACTCGGTATCCAAAAGATATAGCGAATGTGGAATCAGGATCGGAGCACTGGTCACGAAAAACAAAGAAGTTATTTCCACAGCGCTTAAATTTGCACAGGCCCGCCTGTCACCTCCCGGACTCGGGCAGATAGCAGGTGAGGCATCAATTGATACTCCGGGTGATTATTTTAAGAAAGTCAATATGGAGTATACTGCCCGCCGTAATTTTATGGTTGAGGCCCTTAACAAAATTCCCGGAGTTTATTGCCCAAAACCAAAAGGAGCATTTTACGCGGTTGTCCGTCTTCCTGTGGATGATGCCGATAAGTTCGCTCAATGGCTGCTTGAAGATTTCGAATATAAGAACCAGACAGTGATGGTGGCTCCGGCTTCAGGTTTCTATTCCACTCCGGGATCAGGTAAGAACGAAGTGCGCATAGCTTATGTCCTCAAAATTGAGGATCTTAAAAATGCAATGGAGATTTTAACGGAAGCACTGAAAATATACCCGGGAACTCTGCACTGATACCGATGCCTGTTGCTGAGTTCTTATGTTATAATCTTTTATATGACTATCGGGATTCATACATATAAATATCTTGATGCTTGAAAATCAATTATTTGCCCCGACCCTAAAGGGAGTAATTGATTTTGGCTGCGCCGAGCTCGCCCTGCGGGACCCGGTTCTTCGCACCCTTTAGGGTAAGGGGCTAACGAAGAACCGGAGCGAAGCGGAGCTCGACGAAGTCAAAATCAAAGAGGTCTTATGCATGATTGCCGATTGTTATAATCTTTTTAAATCCCACTAGGTTGTCTCAAATTAAATTTGCAGGTAAAATTTACCAATTTATAAATAAAGCTGTCTCAAAAGAAAAATCCATTAACGGCTATGAAGTTGAGAGGAGTTATTTACTCAATTGAACTTTCGGGAATAGAATCGAGTGAACTGACAATGTCAGTAAGCAAACGCCTGACTGAGAAAATGAAACCATACAACCTTGAGGCAGCAGGACTTAAAGCCGAATAAATCAAAATAACCCTTGCACTTCGCAGAGATTGAAATCTACTTCTTATAAAGAAGGTACTTCTCCCGTACCCTGGCAAAATTTGCAAGCCCTTCCTTCCAGGTTGCTCTTATCTGTACTGATGTCATCCCTTTTTGGATCTGCTCTCTGAGTAAAGGTCCGCCTGCCAGAATATCAAAATAGCTGTTGAAGAATTTGTCTTTTTCGGGATATTCATTAAAAGCTCTTATGATCCAATCCAGATTTATATATGGAGATGGAACCAGTTTGTCATTAATTGCATTGCGCAAATCTGAGCCGTAACATTTTATACCCTTCAGGGGAGGGTTATTTGCTCCCGGAACACTTTCCGGTGTAAAGCTGAATCCTCTGTCAGGCAACCCTGGAGACCCATAGACCTGGAAAGGGAAAGCTGTCCCCCTCCCCAAAGAAATATTTGTTCCTTCAAAAAAACAAAGTGAAGGATAAAGATATACTGATGTCTGGTTAGGCAGATTTGGTGAAGGTTTTACGGGAAGTTCGTATAATGAGCTATGAGTGTAGTTTATACACTTAATTACTGTCAGGTCACATTTAATGCCTCCTCTTAACCATCCTTCACCGTTAAGCATTTGTGCATATTCTCCAGTTGTCATGCCGTATATGACCGGAACAGGATCCATCCCGACAAATGAGCGATATGCCGTATCAAGGATATTCCCGTCAACATAAAACCCATTTGGATTGGGTCTGTCCAGAACTATGCATTTAATGTTAATTTCAGCACAAGCCTCAAGTACGTAATGAAGAGTAGAAATATAAGTATAAAAACGTGCTCCAACATCCTGTATATCAAATAATACCACATCTATCCCTGCTAAATCTTCAGGAGTCGGTTTAAGATGTTCCCCATAAAGGCTTATAATGTGTATCCCGGTCCCGGGATCTTTACTATTTTCTATTCTCTCTCCGGCATTGGCCTGATTCCTGAAGCCATGTTCCGGTGCAAAAATGACTTTGATATTAATACCTGATGCCAGAAGAGTGTCAACGAGATGTACCTGACCGAGCCTCGAAGTCTGATTCGCAACCACAGCCACAGATTTTCCTTCTAACAACCCTTCATAAAGTCCTGTCTGAAAAGCTCCCGGCATTGGAGGCTTTTCGGCTGGGTAACATACTGAAGATGTGATGACTATCGATATAATCAATAAAGAATAAGAAATCCTATTCATCTAATAACTAATAATTTGATGCGTAAATTTAAAATTAATTTCTGATCCGGCAATTGTACTTCTTCTCTGTAGTCCTCTGTGGCGCTCTGTGAACCTTCCGTGAATCGTCTGTGTCAGGTCCTTAATTCTTTTTGCTACACAGACTTACACTGAGTAAACACAACTTGTCCCGATCTATCGCAGAGGTTCACAGGGATTTACTTTAAAGAATCAGGTCAAAGGGGTTAACAAACTCTCTCATTTGACCTTTTAATTTCTTAAATTTGATGCCTCAGAAATAGATGAATTTACCATATTTCATAGCACAGAGGCTCATAAAAGGAAGACGTGAAGGGACCTCATTCTCTCGTCCCATCAATATTATTGCCATAACCGGAATAGCTATGGGATTGGCTGTTATGATACTTGCAGTTTCGATCCTGACAGGATTCAAACAGCAGATCAGGGAGAAAGTGGTTGGTTTCGGATCGCATATCCAGATCGTGAATTTTGATTCCAACCTGTCATTTGAGACTGCACCCATAAAAGATGCACAGGATTTTATTCCTAAAATCAAAGCAATTCCGGGTATAACTCATATTCAGGTTTTTGCAACAAAAGCGGGTATCATTAAAACCAATGAGGAAATACAGGGGGTTGTTCTGAAAGGGATCGGAAGTGACTTTGACTGGAGTTATTTCAGTAGTAATATTATTGACGGCACTATATTTAAAGTAAACGACTCTTCGGTTACAAATAATGTTATCATTTCTAAAAAGATATCGGATATGCTAAGATTAAAGACGGGTGATTCGTTTGTTATGCATTTTATCCAGGATCCGCCCCGTATGAGGAAGTTTACCATCAGCGGTATTTATGAAACAAGTCTTGAGGAATTTGATAAAATGTATGTTTTCTGCGATATTGGTCATATCAAAAAACTTAACGGCTGGGATAATGATCAGATAAGTGGTTTTGAGATCTTCATAAAAGATTTTGACAAACTGGACGAAATGACCATGAAAGTGAGGGATGCAATCGGGTATAAAGTTACTGATGATTCTCCGAAATTCAAAGTTACAAACATAAGGATGAGATACCCCCAGATATTTGACTGGCTTAATTTTCAGGACATAAATGTCATAATTATTATATTTCTTATGATAATTGTGGCAGGATTCAATATGATATCCGGTTTGCTTATCCTGATACTTGAAAAAACTAATATGATTGGCGTTCTGAAATCTCTTGGTTCAGATGACGTTATAATACGCCGGGTGTTTCTTTACCAGGCCGCATATCTTATTGGGAAAGGACTGATATGGGGAAATCTCATCGGTACAGGACTTGCTTTTTTACAGTTAAAAACAGGCTTGTTAACACTTGATCCTACATTATATTATATCAAATATGTACCTGTAAATCTTAACCTGGTGCATATTATCCTGCTAAATGCAGGTACTATGGTGGCAATTATCCTGATGCTGCTGGTTCCTTCAAAACTTATCAGCAGGATCACTCCGGTGAAGGCCATCAGGTACGATTAAATGCCAGAATATGGTAAAACGGGATCGTATGACTATCTGGCCCCTTAATACACTGTTATCTACCCCCTGAATCTTATATTATCTACCCCCTAAATCCCCCAGATGGGGGACTTTTGGGCCTCTTATGGCCTCCAGGATTAGGAACTTTGGAATTTTTAAAAGCTTCCAAATGAGTGACTTTAGGACTTTAGCCCCCCATTTGGGGGGTTGGGGGGTGGAAAAATCCAAATGAGGGGTTGGGGGGTAGCAAATATCCAAATGGGGGGTTGGGGGGTGGAAATATCCAAATGGGGGGTTGGGGGGTGGAAAAATCCAAATGAGGGGCAGTGGGGTGGATATATCCATTTTGGGGTTTTGGGGGGTGAATAAAGTGGAGATCCGGGTTGGAAAAGACTGGGATTGGCAGGTAAACTCCCTTACTGAGAAGTGCAGGTTTCAGGAATAATATTTGTATTTTTATAAGACAAACCGAACAAAATATTTGACAAAATGAAAGGTGTAAGTGTTGAATATCCGATGTATTTCGGTGCCACACCGGCGATTTTTAAATTGGCTAAAGAACTTCGAAAAAATGAAACGGAATCAGAGAAGATACTATGGACAAAACTGAATAAGAATCAAATGATGGGATTGCAATTTCGCCGGCAACATCCTATCAACATGTTTGTTGCTGATTTTTATTGTGCAAAAATTAAGTTAGTAATTGAAGTAGACGGAGACATTCATGAATTATTAGAATACCATGAACACGATATTGGAAGAAGCGATATACTTAATGATTTCGGAATCACCGTTATCCGTTTTTCAAATGATCAGATTATAAATGACCTGGATAATTCACTCAATATAATAGAGAAAAGTGTCAAACTACTATTAACAAAACCATGAATATTATGACAGCCAACCTCCTGAATACATTGTTATCGACCCCTGAATCCCATGTTACCTACCCCCTAAATCCCCCAGATGGGGGACTTTTGGGCCTCTTATGGCCTCCAGGATTAGGAGACTTTGGAATTTTTACAAGCTTCCAAATGAGTGACTTTGAGGACTTTAGCCCCCCATTTGGGGGGTTGGGGGGTGGAAATATCCAAATGCAGGGTTGGGGGGTAGAAATATCCAAATGCAGGGTTGGGGGGTAGAAATATCCAAATGCAGGGTTGGGGGGTAGAAATATCCAAATGCAGGGTTGGGGGTGGAAAAATCCAAATGAGGGGCAGTGGGGGGTGGAAATATCCATTTTGGGGTTTTGGGGGGTGAATAAAGTGGAGATCCGGGTTGGAAAAGACTGGGATTGGCAGGTAAACTCACTTAATGAGGAGTGCAGGTTTCAGGAATAATATTTGTATTTTTATAAGACAAACCGAACACAATATTTGACAAAATGAAAGGTGTAAGTGTTGAATATCCGATGTATTTCGGTGCCACACCGGCGATTTTTAAATTGGCTAAAGAACTTCGAAAAAATGAAACGGAATCAGAGAAGATACTATGGACAAAACTGAATAAGAATCAAATGATGGGATTGCAATTTCGCCGGCAACATCCTATCAACATGTTTGTTGCTGATTTTTATTGTGCAAAAATTAAGTTAGTAATTGAAGTAGACGGAGACATTCATGAATTATTAGAATACCATGAACACGATATTGGAAGAAGCGATATAATTGATGATTTCGGAATCACCGTTATCCGTTTTTCAAATGATCAGATTATAAATGACCTGGATAATTCACTCAATATAATAGAGAAAAGTGTCAAACTACTATTAACAAAACCATGAATATTATGACAGCCAACCTCCTGAATACATTGTTATCGACCCCTGAATCCCATGTTACCTACCCCCTAAATCCCCCAGATGGGGGACTTTTGGGCCTCTTATGGCCTCCAAGATGGAGACTTTCGGCCTCTTTATAGCCCCCCATTTGGGGGGTTGGGGGGTAGAAATATCCAAATGCAGGGTTGGGGGGTAGAAATATCCAAATGCAGGGTTGGGGGGTGCAAATATCCATTTGGGGGGTTGGGGGGTGGAAAAATCCAAATGAGGGGTTGGGGGGTGCAAATATCCAAATGCAGGGTTGGGGGGTAGAAATATCCAAATGCAGGGTTGGGGGGTAGAAATATCCAAATGCAGGGTTGGGGGTAGAAATATCCAAATGAGGGGTTGGGGGGGTGCAAATATCCAAATGAGGGGCAGTGGGGTGGAAATATCCATTTTGGGGTTTTGGGGGGTGAATAAAGTGGAGATCCGGGTTGGAAAAGACTGGGATTGGCAGGTAAACTCACTTAATGAGGAGTGCAGGTTTCAGGAATAATATTTGTATTTTTATAAGACAAACCGAACACAATATTTGACAAAATGAAAGGTGTAAGTTTTGAATATCCGATGTATTTCGGTACCACACCGGCGATTTTTAAATTGGCTAAAGAACTTCGAAAAAATGAAACGGAATCAGAGAAGATACTATGGACAAAACTGAATAAGACTCAAATGATGGGATTGCAATTTCGCCGGCAACATCCTATCAACATGTTTGTTGCTGATTTTTATTGTGCTAAAATTAAGTTAGTAATTGAAGTAGACGGAGACATTCATGAATTATTAGAATACCATGAACACGATATTGGAAGAAGCGATATACTTAATGAGTTCGGAATCACCGTTATCCGTTTTTCAAATGATAAGATTATAAATGACCTGGATAATTCACTCAATATAATAGAGAAAAGTGTCAAACTACTATTAACAAAACCACGAATATAATGACAGTCAACCTCCTGAATACATTGTTATCGACCCCCTAAATCCCCCAGATGGGGGACTTTTGGGCCTCTTATGGCCTCCAGGATTAGAGACTTTGGAATTTTTAAAAGCTTCCAAATGAGTGACTTTAGGACTTTAGCCCCCCATTTGGGGGGTTGGGGGTGGAAAAATCCAAATGAGGGTTTGGGGGGTGCAAATATCCATTTGGGGGGTTGGGGGGTAAAGTTAATGGGGGGTGGAAATATCCAAATGGGGGGTTGGGGGTAGAAATATCCAAATGGGGGGTTGGGGGGTGGAAATATCCAAATACAGGACTTAGAGCTAAAAATGTTGTTTTGAAAAACTTCTTTAACATATTAAAAACAGAACTCCTTAAAGAATTACCCGGGACAGAGGCCCAGTGGCAGATGGCTTCCTCAGGTCGTGTGACAAGAGTTTTCCGGGGGTGCCGGCAAAAGATACACGAACAGCTGCAGTGCTGATACTTCTTTATCCCGAAAAAGGGTCAGTTCATACGGTATTCATGCAACGTCATAATTATGATGGTGTTCACGGAGGTCAGATAAGCTTCCCGGGAGGCAAAGAAAGAGCCCCAGGATGTAAATCTCATCCAGACGGCTCTTCGTGAGGCAGAAGAAGAAACCGGCGTTCAGAGAGAAGATATAAGTATAATCGGTACACTTACTCCTCTTTTTATCCCGGTAAGCAATATGATAGTCACCCCTGTTGTAGGGTCGATTAACCATTTAGCCCCTTTTTAGTCTTCAACCTGAAGAAGTAGTTTTTCTGATTGATGCCGATATGAAAAAAATTTCTGATCCCTCATCAGTTAAAACAAAACCCATTGAAATAAGAGGTGAAATGCTCGAAGTAAAATATTTCGATTATGAAGGAAATGTAATATGGGGTGCTACAGCAATGATGCTTAATGAATTCCTAACAATAATTAAAAATGCCGGCGTTTCATTTGATGTAGAATAATGATTTTTACTGGACTGTGTGCAAACCAAATATTTAAACCGGGCCGGTAAAGGTTTTGATCAAAGTATCCAAAAATCCGGATAAAGAATCGGGAGGGGAGACTTTTATACAACTATTTTAACCGATCTTCAGGAATGATGTTTTTATAATGGCCATATCTGCCGAGGACTTCAATAACGAAATTAACTGATTCAACTCCCTTGAAATGCCCGTTTTTAACCACGGCATCATTAAAATAGCGGGGTTCAGACTTTTTTAATAACCAGACAGCCACATTATTATCCCATTTGAGGGGATCTTTCCCGTTTTTTGCAGCAAGCTTCATTGCATCGAGTATATGTCCGGGTCCGGCATTGTAGGATGCAAGGACAAACCGCAACCTCTCCTGCTCATCCGGAATCTTAAGCGCGAACAGGGATTGAAGTCTGTTAATATATTTTATACCTGCTTTAATATTGTTTTCAGGTGAAGAAGTAATGTCAATTCCAAGGTTTTGGCCAGTTTCCGGCATAATCTGCATCAACCCATATGCACCTGCCCTTGATTCAACCCCTGGGTCAAACCCTGATTCCTGACAAATAAGAGAAGCCAGCAGGCGCCAATCCCATTTTATGCTTTTACTGGCAACTTTGATAAGATCGTCCCATTGTGATACTTTCCCGGTATTAAGGGCATAATAATCACTTCTTACTATAAAGCTTGAACGTGAGTTTTTAAAGTACTTTGCATATAGCAAAGCATATGACCTTGTTGTTTTATATGCCCGTATCCACTTATTTAGCTCCTTAAGAAGTTTGCCGGAATTCTCCTTTCTTACTCCCCATACAATATCCTGCCGAAAGTTGACCGGTGTGTTAATATCTATGCCGGGGTAATATGTAGAATTAACCATCCCTACATTTTCATCACAAACTGCATAATCAATTTCGCCCTTTGCAACATTCTGAATTAATTTTTCAGGTTCATATGGTACCTCTATTATATTAATGTCAGCACCTATCCCCGCTTCAAGTGCTTTCAGCGCTTCAACATGGGATGATCCCTTCTCCACGTAAACGGATATACCTGCCAGACCTGAATAGTTTCTGATAAGCTTCCGGTCAATCATATCCTTTGTCATCGACTGCCAGTTTCGTGGTTTTCGTTGAACGAGAACCTGTCTCGTAACTGCTATTGGTTCTGTAAACAGTATATCATTTTTTCCCGGGGAATTGACTGTCAGTCCTAAAGCTAAAAGGTCAGCCTTGCCGCTTTTAAGCAACTCTATAGCCTTTTCAGGATTATTCTCTGTATTAATTTCCAAATCAATACCAATATGATCAGAAAATGAATTAAGCAGCTCGTAATGAAAACCCATCGGTTCACCTTTATAAATAAAATAATTCGTTGAATTATAGTCAGTTATAACAATAAGCTTACCTCTTTTTCTGATAGAATCAAGATCTGAAGAAACATAATTAGTTTTTGAGACAGGGGGCCGGTGAGAACAGGAAGTTAAAATTGCTCCGGCAACGATGAATAAGAAAATTAACCTTTTTATCAATCTGATCTGGTTAGTTAAACAATAGTTTTAAATGCGGGTGCAAAGGTAATCTTTTTTTTAATTATAAAAAGTCCACGCAACACCATACCGGAACATCCTGATATTCATCGGATAAGAAGGAATCATGAAATAGTTATAACCCATCATTCCGGAATTAACATGGTCGAACATTACAAAAACTCTTGTTCTTTGAACTTTAAAGTTCAGAAATACATTAATGAAGGGATAATCACCTGTAAGAACCTGATCCTGCCTGTAGAACCTGCCCGTAGCCGGCATGTATGAATATGGATAGTATTTAGAATGCAGGTTTACTTCAGCGCCAACCTGGACATTAAGTCTTCCGTTGGTATCCTCAAATCTGAAAAGATGCTCAAAATATCCTGCAGAACGGATGGTTATCAATGGAAGATTCAGAATACCGGAATTACTACTCTTCTGAAAAAGAAGATCATTCGCCAGGTGAAATTTCCAGGCTCTCAACTCTTTCTTTATGGTAAGCGCTGCAACGGAAAGAGCCCCTGAATACTGTGATGGAAGAGCCCTGGTGTCAAAATCTGTAAAATTAGTGATAATTGCATAGTTAAATTTCAGTTCTGCATTCCGTCCCGGATATGAAAAATCTGTGCCAAGGTCAATCCTGAACTCTTTATTAACATTATTATGCCATTCAAAATTATTTCCTCCCCACTGGTCATACCAGAACGAGGGCTGCCTGTTCAATATACTTCCAAATATCTGCCACGATGCCTTTCCATTCTTCCAGTCAAATGATTTTGAAATCTCACCATCAAACTTAAAATCTCCGGCTCTGTAACCGGTAAGAAATAGTTCTCCGGTCACAAGCCACCGGAATTTATCACCAATATCATTAAATAATCTTCCGACCAGGACATTGTTGCCCCTTTTCCATACCGCCGTATCAGCATATGTGGTGTCATGAGTGGGTATTATCTGGCTATATTTGAAAAATTCATTCCGGATCCCAAATCCTCCGCCAAGACGAAATTTCCTTGAAGGATCAGTCGTAAAATCAAATCTGATAGTATTCTTAACACTACTTGAGAAGAGGGAGTCAAAGGTTACTGCTTTGTTAATAAATATCGTGTCATAAAAACCTGATTCCGGGGAATTATCTGAATAGGTCCGGCTGTTGTTTTCCAAAATAAAAATATGAGAGAATGTGCCGCTCAGACCCAGGAAACCTGCTTTTTTACCGGAAGTGCTGTCACTCTTTTTCTTCAGCTTTTTCACCCAATGTATATCGTTGAACCAGAAGAATATTGCGATTTTTCAGGATACTCTTTGCCCGATTGGGATCACCCAGATTTACCTGTACTTCCCGGGGCACAAACTGACTTAGCTGGTCGTTATGGACAATACCTCCGTTTTCATATGATGTCAGATTATTTATCCCGGCAGAAAAGTACATTTTATATTTTGCTCCTGTATATGAAGAATACAAAGTGAAGGTTTTATCATCCGACCTCTGGTAATTGTATTGCCCCAGGCTGTATATAATGTCATATATCAGTCCGATGTTGAGGAACCTGTTCACATTTTGTGAATGACGCACTCTGAATGTCTGTTCAGAAGTTTGTGTAGGCGAACCGAATGTCCATACTATTTCCGTAAAAGGAACCTGGGTGTTCATAAAAAGTGCCCGGTCAGGAACGTGCATTACCGGATAATAATAACTGAACAGAAACTTATCAGGATCAGTAATTCTGTCAAAGAAGTTAATCTGGTAAAACGGGAGTCCGTAATTTCCCAGAGTTGCATTTGCAAATGAATACCTGTCAGCAATACGGTAGTGGTTAAATAAGGAAAAAACGGTATCAAAAGGGATATTCACCTCCTCTGTAAAATCAGATGACAGATTCCATTGCTTTATTATTTTTTTCTCCGTGCTGTCCTTTTTCTGGGCAAATAAACCGGTAGAAATTACAAGGAGACTTATTATTGAAATATACCTGATCATAATCCGCAAAGATAAAAAAAATGCTTCATCATTGCCTGACCTGTATCATCTTCATGATCCTCCTTTTTTTTGGTTAATCAACATTGTCGTTCAGATATGCATTATTTTCCCTCAGGAGCGGCTCATCGTTATCATTTGAATTTAATGTAAATTTTGATAATTTACTTTCAGCTGCCTTATCACCTGCCCCTACCGACATATTTCTTCTTATATATGCCGGTACGTCTTCAAACGTGTCAATATTCTCTTTCATCGTTTTATTTGACAATCCCTCCCGCTTCAGCAGATTCTGCATATGTTTGACTTTGCGCAATGTTGTTTCGGGTTTCTGCTGAGTATCATCCTCTTCCTCCTTTTTTCTGTTCCTTGTTTCATTTCTTTCTTCACTATGTTCAAGACTGAAATCAATAACGCCCTGTGACTCTTCCTCAAAATCTGTTATAATTGAACGTTTACCTTTTTCATGAACTGAGAAGACATCTTCTCCCGATTCGGGAATGATACGTGTAGGGGTTGTATTTTGATTCCCCAAAAGTTCTACTTTATTTGGTTTCCGTGGTTTATATGGCTGAAATATGCTGTTTGATTCAAAACCGGTGGCAATTACAGTGACGCAGATCTCCTCATTCAGGTTTTCATCTCTGGACAATCCCCGTAATAATCAGAGCATCCTCAGAAGCTGCATCATACATGTAATCAGTTATTTCGCCAAGTTCATCCATTGTGATTTCATGATCCCCCGTACCTGACGAGATATTTATCAGGATGCTGTTTGCCCCTGTAACATCGTTCGAATTCAGCAACGGTGAAGAGAGGGCATTCTCTATTGCGCGTATTGCCCTGTTCTCTCCCGAAGCTGTTCCCATACCCATAATTGATACGCCTGAATTCTTCATTACCGTCTCAACATCGGCAAAATCTACATTAATATACCCGGTAACTGTGATTATTTCTGCAATTCCTTTTACCGCTGTAGTCAGAATATCATCAGCTTTGGCAAATGCAGTAGATACAGGCTGATTACCATAAATCTCCCTTAACTTTTCGTTGTTTATAACAAGCAGGGCATCAACACTTCCCTTAAGTTCGGTAACACCGTCAATGGCCTGCCGAATCCTGACTTTGCCTTCTGATTTAAATGGGATTGTAACAACAGCGATAGTCAACAGACCGGCATCCTTGCATGCTTTGGCGATAACTGGCGTGGCGCCTGTCCCGGTACCTCCTCCCATTCCGGTTGTTATGAAAACCATCTTGGTATTGCCCGACAAAGCATCCATTACATCACTTATGTTTTCAATTGCTGCCTGGCGGCCCACCTCTGGTTTGCTGCCTGCTCCACGACCCTCTGTAAGAGATTCACCGATCTGCACCTTTATCGGAACAGGGCTTTTGGTAAGTGCCTGGTGATCTGTATTGCAAACCACAAAGTTTACATCCCTGATTCCTTTTTCAAACATGTGATTTACAGCATTATTGCCACCGCCGCCTATTCCAAGAACTTTTATTATTGACGATCTCTCGACAGGAAGATCAAAGTTCATAATATCGTCTGACATAGTTTAAATTTTTTAATTGTTAAGGGTCACGTATATAAAGGAACAAGATTTTTACCCCGACTAATTAATTGGCTGATCTTCTACTTCAAACATTTTGGAAAGCATCATTTTTATTTTTTCAGTAATCGGAGTTTTTTCCTTTTCACCAGCCTGATCCGGAGTTTCTTCTATCTCCTCCTCATCTTTTTCGATCACGTGTTCTTTTGGTCTGACATACTCTTCTGTTTTTCCGGCGCTGAATGGTTTTTTATATGTCTCCAGGTAATCAAATCCCCTCATTATCAGACCGACGCTTGTTGCATATATAGGCTGGTTTATTTCATTTCTTGAGGACCCGGTAAGATGTTCGTTCGGAAGGCCGATCCTTACATCCATAGCTGTTTTAAATTTCATAAGCTGAGGCAGATGTTTCAACATTGCTCCTCCGCCTGTTATAACAACACCTGCTGCCAGTTTATCAGCATACCCAGAATTCTGTATCTCAAAATTCACCGCATCAATAATCTCCTCCATCCTCGACTGGATTATATACGCAAGGCTTTTGAATGAGATCTCTTTAGGTTCCCGGCCGCTGATACCCGGGATGGAAACCACCTTATCCTCGGGAGCTATATCACCCAAAGCCGAACCATATTGGATCTTAAGCTGCTCTGCATGTCTCTGAAGTATTGCACAACCTTCCTTGATATCCTTTGTAATCACGTTTCCTCCGAATGGTATCACGGCAGTATGACGGATGATATTATCATAATAAACCGCAACATCAGTCGTTCCTCCGCCGATATCAACCAGTACAACACCAGCTTCTTTTTCATCATCCGTTAATACGGCATCTGAAGAAGCAAGAGGTTCGAGTATCATATCCTTCACGGTCAAATTAGCTTTCCTGATACATTTTTCGATATTCTTAGCAGCAGCCACCTGCCCGATCACTATATGGAAGTTGGCTTCCAACCGTCTTCCGCACATTCCTATCGGGCTCTTTACTCCTGTTTCATTGTCGACAATGAAATTCTGAGGAATTACATGAATTATCTCCTCTCCGATGTCGATATGTATCTTATGCATGTCTTCGATAAGTTTAAAAACTTCCTCCTTTTTAATCTCATCATCATAAGCTTCACGTGTAATATAGCCGCGATTCTTCATACTCTTGATATGCTGACCCGCGATACCCACAAAAACTTCGGAGAAGCTTATGCCTGACCTTTTCTGGACATCTTCAACAGTGGTCTGAATAGCAGTCACTGTCTCTTCGATATTCAGAACCACACCTCTCTTAACACCCTTGGAAAGAGCTTTGCTTAATCCGAGAATTTCAATCTTTCCATTCTCGTTCTTTGAACCGACAATAGCCACTATTTTTGTGGTTCCGATGTCGATGGCTGCTACGTACTGTTCCTTTCTGTTCATAATATTTAAGTATTCTTTTTCTGATTATCTTTTTTTACAAACTATCTGATCTCTATACTCCAGATTAATTAGGGAATATTTATTCCAGCCCACTGCCGGCAAAACCTTATCGTAAAACGCTGTAAGGTTTCTTAGCTTGGTTTTAAAATTTTCCGCTGTACCCAGATGTATCCTATGATTGCCCACCCGCGGAATTAAGTCTATCTCATCATTGTTATCAACATATATCTGATCAATCTGGGCTGACCAGAATCTGTCATCATTTATATAGATAACAATATTGTATATGTCTTTCAGAATGGAGTTTTTAATGCTTGAATCGAGCACACTGACACCGTTAAGCATTGCTGAGCTTATGTTTATGTTCCCTCCGACTATATGTAACCGCGGGGAATAAAGATTCCTTCTCCTGATCAGAACACCATCTTCATCCATAAAGTAATCACCACCATCATCAGGGATCACTCTCATAACCGGATTGCTCTGATCGACAAACACATTTAACCATCCGTCAATATCCATATAAACTTCAGCCACTTTAAGTTCCTTCAATTCCCTTATCCTGTTTTCAATCTCAGGAATGGAGATATCCCTGATACGTTGTCCCAATATTTTACTCGAATTTCCATATATGATATTCTGAATTTGTCTCTTTGTAACAAAATGATAATCAGATGAATCTTTAATCACGATCTTAATACCTCCGCAACGTTTTGAATTTATGGAGCCTTCAAGGTAAACAGGTGCCATAATGATGTATAGCACAGGAAAGAACAATAATATATTTAAAATCTTCCTCATAACTGTCGTTCCTCTTTAAGCTTTGCCTCGATAGGCAGGACAAGTTTGTCAATATCACCTGCCCCAATGGTTACAAGAACGTCAAGTTCTTTCGCATCCAGTTTCCCCGGGATATCTTCCAGGTCAAGCAACGTTTTCCCGGATAATTTCATTTTCCTGAAGATCAGTTCAGAAGTAACTCCGATAATTGGTTTTTCCCTTGCAGGATATACAGGAAGAAGAATGACCTCATCAAATTCATCAAGTGAGGCTGCAAATCCGTCGGCATGATCCCGGGTCCGTGAAAAAAGATGCGGCTGAAATATCCCTGTTATTTTTCTGCCACTGAAATACTCTCTAGCCGATCTGATAAAGGCCCTTATCTCCTCAGGGTGATGGGCATAATCGTCTATATAAGCAAGGCCTGGCCGGTTGATCCTGATATCAAATCTCCTTTTTACACCCTGGAAATAAACAATAGCTTTGCGTATTTCAGGCTCAGTTACTCCGCATTTCAGGGCAACAGCCACCGCAGCTGTAAGGTTCTCAATGTTGACTATGCCCGGAAACGGGAAATGAAGATCCTTTAGAGTTCCCTCAGGGGTTTTTATATTGAAACTGTAATAATCTTTATGATTTACTACGTCAGTATAAGTGTAATCAGAATCCGGATCAGAGCCATATGTATAACATTGTATGCTTTCGGGAACTACAATAGCTGATTTTATTTTCCTGTTTATAACCAGGATCCCCTCTTTTCTGATCTTTCTGCAGAATTCATTGTAGGCGCTTATCATTGACTTATGATCTCCGTAAATATCAAGATGATCTGCATCCAGCGAGGTGACAACTGCCATCAATGGACTGAGTTTCAGGAAGGAGCGATCGAATTCATCAGCTTCCATTACAGTGTATCTTCCTTTGCCGGTCAACAGGTTCGAATCATAATTCTTTGAGATGCCTCCAAGAAATGCAGAACAGTCAATTTGTGATTGTTTAAGCAGATGAGCAATCATGGTCGACACGGTTGTTTTTCCATGGGTACCGGCCACTGCAAGAGTATCGGTCTTTGATGAAATTTCTCCCAGGATCTCCGACCTCTTGTAAAGTGCGTAGTTGTTATCCCGGAAGAATGTAAGTATCCTGTTTTCAACAGGTATAGCAGGGGTATAAACAATAACCACTTTGCTTTTATCGGATATATTCCGGAAGAGCTCAGGCACATTATTGATTTCATCTTCATAAGTTACTTCACAACCAGCTTTAGAAAGCCGCTGGGTTATTAGGCTCTCAGATCTGTCATACCCGGCAACGGCATATCTCCCTTTTGCAAAATATAAAGCAAGGGCGCTCATGCCGATACCACCAATTCCGGCAAAGTATATTCCTGTTATTTTTTTAAATTCGATCATTCGCCTGCAAGCTTAAGTACTTCTCTGGCAATCCGGGTATCCGAATCCCTGTCTGCCATTTTCAATATATTTTCCGAAAGTGTACTTTTTCTTTTCAAATCGGATACGAGTGTTATTGCATGATCAACAAGTCCGGCTACAGCCTTATCATCAGGTATTAATATCGCTGCGGCCCTGTCAGATAATGCTTTTGCATTCATTGTCTGGTGATCCTCTGCAACATTTGGTGAGGGAACCAGAATAACTGGTTTCCCGACCAGGCACAATTCAGATATAGTCCCTGCGCCAGCCCTTGAAACAATAATATCAGCTGCGGCATAAGCATAATCCATCCTGTCGATGAAACTATATACCGAAATGTTTCCGGCAAATGAAAGGGCTACCAGTGCATTTACATTTTCGAAATAGTTTTTTCCTGTCTGCCATAGCCATTGACTATCTGAGTCAAGCATTTTCTGAATGTTTTCAGAAAGACTTTTATTAATGGTTCCGGCACCAAGAGATCCACCCAGAATCAATACCACAGGTTTGTTTTTCTTCAGTTTAAAATATTCAAGAGCCTCATTTTTAATAGCTTTAAGATTATCAAAATTATGACGCACCGGATTTCCTGTCTTAATAATCTTTTCTGCAGGAAAGTACTTTTCCATACCTTCATAAGCAACACAAATTGCAGATGCCTTTTTTGCAAGAAGTTTGTTTGTCACCCCCGCATAACTGTTCTGTTCCTGTATAAGTGTGGGTATTCCCATCCTGCCCGCCTGACGGAGTACCGGTCCGCTGGCATAACCGCCTACGCCTACAACAACATCAGGTTTAAAATCTTTAAGTATACTTTTTGCGATCTTCAGGCTTTTGAAGAGGGCTATAATCACACCAAGATTTTTCAGAGTCAGTCTTCTGTGGAATCCCGCTACAGGTAATCCTTTAATTTTGTAACCGGCAGCCGGAATCTTCTCCATTTCCATTCTTCCGTCTGCACCTACAAAGAGAATCTCAATGCCGGGATCAATTACCCTTAAAGCATTTGCAACAGAAATAGCCGGGAAAATATGGCCTCCGGTACCCCCACCGCTTATTATTATTCTTTTATGACTTTGCAGGTTCATATATCTTTTCTCCTTCATCTGAGATCTCGTCTTCCGGAAGCTCCTCCTTTTTGATTCGGGCGTTAGCCACTCTGCTGACACTCAATATTGCCCCTATTGAAAAGCTCATAACCAGTACTGAAGTCCTCCCCCAGCTAACCATTGGAAGTGTCTGCCCGGTAACCGGAAAGAGCCCGACCGCAACAAGCATATTTAATATTGCCTGTACAACTATCATTAATATCAGTCCCAGTACCAGAAAGGCCGGGAATGCTGTTTCACATTTTTTTGAAATAGTTATTCCTCTGAACAACAGTATCATATAGGCCAGGATAAGAGGAATTGCCCCAAACAGTAACCCATATTCTTCAATTATTATTGCAAAAATGAAATCAGAGTTCGACTGCGGGAGCATGTTTCTCTGGGTGCTTTTACCCGGCGCTTTTCCTAAGAGGCCTCCTGTTGAAATTGCTATCTTTGCCTGATTTGCCTGGTAATCTCCGTCCGCATCAGTTTCTCCTTTGAAAAAATGTTCGATCCTGTTTTTCCATACTTCAACCCTGTTGTCTTTTGAAACCATGGTCAATACCATTGCGAACATGATAATCGCGAGTACAGCAATGCCGGTATAAGCTAAAAGAAACCTGACAGGTACTCTTCCAATAAATAATATTATAATACTGATGACGAATATCATTACGGCAGTTGAAAGGTTCTCAGGCATGATAAGACTGCAAATTATGACGACGGGGATCATCAGGTATTTTGTTACCACCAAAAAATTATTGAGTTCTTTCTGATATTTCGCAAGGGATCTGGCCAGGTAAATCACAAGTGCAACCTTTGCGACGTCGGAAGTCTGAAGACTGAAGCCGGTACCAGGTATTACAAGCCATCGCGTAGCTTCATTTATTCTTGAGCCAAAAGCAAAAGTGAGGATAAGTAATCCGGCACCAACAATCAGGAAGAGACCAGCCATTGAAAAATATATCCTGTATGGGAGGTAATGAACGATCACAATTATTCCAAGGCTCAGCAGAAGCATAAAGAACTGGCTTCTCAGAAAATATGTCGTATTGCCATTGTATTTTATAAATGCCACGCTTGCGGAGGAACTGTAAACTGCGAGCAGGGAATAGACCATAAAGAGTGCAACCAGACCCCATATGGTCCTGTCACCCTTAAATGTCTTTGTTAACCAGCCCTGTTGCATAAAACCCTGTTTTTTAAAGATTTCTTACCGCCTGCTTAAACTGCCGGCCCCTGTCTTCATAATTATTGAAAAGATCAAAGCTTGCACATGCAGGTGATAATAAAATGGTTTCACCCTTTTTCGCCAGATAATATGATGATCTTACGGCCTCTTCCATAGAGGTTGCTTCAACAATAGTGGGAACCTTATCTTTGAATGCTTCAATTAACTTCCCGTTATCTTTCCCAAGACAGACTATAGCCCTTACCTTCTGTCTGACGATAGAAAAAAGTTCGGAATAGTCATTCCCTTTATCTATTCCTCCCACAATCCAGACTATTTTGGTCTCCATACATTCCAAAGCGTACCATGTTGAGTTGACATTTGTAGCTTTTGAATCATTAATGAAATTAATCCCGCAAACCGTTATTACAGGTTCCAGCCGGTGTTCAACTCCCTGAAAATCTGCAAGGCTTTCCCTGATGGCTTCCTTGCGGATATTCAATACTTTACCAGCAATGGCGGCAGCCATTGAATTGTAGATGTTGTGACGGCCTTTCAGAGCCAGATCATGAATGGTCATAAGATTGGTTTTATTTTGGTAATCCAGTATCAGTTCATTGTTTTCCACGTAAGCCACCATATTCTCGCTGGTGACATCAGAGAATGGAAGCATGGTCATACCATACTCTTTTCTCATCAGTTCAGTCCTAATTACCGGATCATCGGCCCAGTAAATAAGATACTCCGATTTGGTCTGATTTTGAGTGATCCTCAGTTTGGAATCGATATAATTCTGAAACTTATAACCATACCTGTCAAGATGGTCAGGAGTAATATTCATCAGCACAGCAATATCAGCTTTGAAATTAAACATACCATCCAGCTGGAAACTACTTAATTCAATCACATAATAATCGTATGATCCGTCAGCAACGGCCATGGCAAAACTGTTACCTACATTACCCGTCATTGCAACATTTTTACCGGCTTTCCTGAGAATATGATATATAAGATTTGTGACTGTTGTTTTCCCATTGCTGCCTGTGACACATATCTTAATACCCTTTGTGAACCTACCGGCAAATTCAATTTCAGAAATCACAGGTATACCTTTTTCGCGGATATTAGCGATTATGGGGGCTTTTTCCGGTATTCCCGGACTTTTAATAACCTCATATGCAGTGAGTATCTCTTTTTCCGAATGTGTTCCTTCTTCCCATCTTAATTTTATGAGCTTCGAGTACCTTAATGTATTCAGGTTTAACGTCCCCGAATCAGATACAAATACTTCATAACCCTGTTTCTGTGCCAGAATTGCTGATCCTGCTCCGCTTTCACCCGCTCCCAATATTACGATCTTCTGCTTCATCTGTTTACCTGATCTTAAGTGTCACTATACTTATTACCGCCAAAATTATTGCCACAATCCAGAACCTTATAACTATCTTTGGTTCAGGAAATCCCTTTTTCTGATAATGATGATGAAGGGGAGCCATAAGGAAAATCCTGCGTCCCTCCCCATACTTTTTCTTTGTCCGCTTAAACCAGGCTACCTGTAACATGACCGAGAGACTTTCCACCAGGAATATTCCGCAAAGAACCGGGATCAGCAACTCTTTCCTTATTATTATAGCAAAAACAGCAATTATACCGCCAATAGCCAGACTTCCTGTGTCGCCCATAAAGACCTGTGCGGGGAATGAATTATACCATAAAAATCCTATTGTCGCCCCGATAAATGCACTTGCGAAAATTACCAGCTCCTCGGAATGAGGTATAAACATTATATTTAAATATTTGGCATATATTATATTACTGGAAACGTAAGCAAGAATTCCAAGAGCGCTTCCTATTATTGCAGATATCCCGGTGGTAAGACCATCAAGGCCGTCAGTAAGATTAGCGCCATTTGAAACAGCAGTCACTATAAAGATTACAATGATCACAAAAACGATCCATGTCCATATTTGCCTGTGATCTTCATCAATAAATGAAACAAGACGTGAATAATCGAACTCATTGTTTTTAATGAAGGGTATAGTGGTTTTTGTCGATTTCCTCTCCATAGTAATCTCTCCCTGAACATTAATTTGTGCAGATGGATCCAGAAGTTCAGTTTTTTCCCTGGCGGAGAGATCTGAGAGCTTCACTTTTTCGATTATTATCACATCATCACTGTTAAAAAGTATCATCCCGACTATAAAACCAAGGACTATCTGCCCGATTAGCTTGAAACGACCTTCCAGGCCTGCCTTATTCTTTTTGAAAATCTTAATGTAATCATCGATGAAGCCTATTAATCCAAGCCATAATGTTGTTATCAGCATAAGTATGACGTATACATTGTCGAGTTTTGCAAACAACAGCGTTGGTATCACTATCGATGCAAGTATTATTATTCCCCCCATCGAAGGAGTTCCTCTTTTCTGAAATTGTCCGTCGAGACCCAGGTCTCTTACAACTTCTCCAACCTGCCTGAACTGAAGGTATCTTATGATCCGTTTCCCTATCAGGAGAGAAATGAAAAGGGAAGTAATTACTGCCGCCGCCGATCTGGAAGAGATATAATTAAAAATTCCTGCGCCGGGAATATTCAGAGTGTCCAGATAATGAAATAAGTAGTATAACATCTTTCTCCTCTTTTATTTTTGTAAAAAAGCTGCCTTTAGTTCCTCTCGGTCATCAAAATGATGCTTCACTCCGTTAATCTCCTGGTAAGTTTCATGTCCTTTCCCGGCAATCAGGATAACATCCCCCGCATTCGCAAGCATCACTGCTGTTTTAATTGCTGCACGTCTGTCAGCTATCCTCAGCGTTTTTCTTTTCAGATCCGGAGTAATTCCGGCTTCCATATCATCAAGGATTTTTTCAGGGTTCTCTGTTCTTGGATTATCAGAAGTCAGAATGACCTTTGTGCTGCCTTCAGCCGATATTGCAGCCATCCTTGGTCGCTTTGTCCGGTCTCTGTCACCTCCGGCGCCGACAACTGTTATAAGCTGGACATTCCCTGGCCTGATCTTATTTATCGTTTCAATTACATTTAATAATGCGTCGGGGGTATGTGCATAATCTACAATACCTGTTATCCCTTTATCTGATTTTATCACCTCGAGTCTCCCCTGAACGGAGTGAAGATCACTTAAGATGGTGAGTATCTCTTTTTTTGAAGCCCCAAGAAGTTCAGATGCGGCATACACGGCAAGCAGGTTGGACGCATTGAAATCGCCGATAAATCTTGTCCATACTTCTTCTCCCTGAATTCTTAATCCCATTCCTTCAAAGCCCTGTTCAATTATTTTGCACCGGAAATCAGCCATTCGCCTTACTGAAAAGGTATAATGGCGGGCACTGCAATTTTGCAGCATGACACTTCCGTTTTTATCATCGGCGTTTACAAGTGCAAAAGATTCCGGAGGTAAAGAATCGAAAAATCTTTTCTTTGCAGCCAGGTAATTATCGAAGGTTTTATGATAATCAAGATGGTCGTGAGTAAGGTTTGTAAAGATGCCACCTGCAAAACGGAGCCCTGCTATCCGTTGCTGATCAGCCGAATGAGAACTCACTTCCATAAATGCATAATCACAACCTGCCTCTACCATCTCAGCGGTCAGTTTATTAAGTTGCACAGGATCAGGGGTTGTATGTGTTGCAGGAAGCTCCTTGTCAATGATATAGTTACAGACAGTGGAGAATAGTCCGCATTTATAACCCAGATTTGTGAACATCCGGTAAAGCAGTGTAGCGATTGTGGTTTTACCATTTGTTCCGGTAACTCCAACCAGTGTAAGTGATTCTGAAGGTTTCCCGAAAAAGTTTGAAGCTGCGATACCAAGTGCCTTAGCTGAATCTGTGGTTTTGATCCAGCAGATTCCTTGTTCGGGATTTTCCGGCATATCTTCACAGACTATTGCCGAAGCACCTGAATGTACAGCATTCCTGATAAAGTCATGGCCGTCTGATCTCGATCCTTTCACTGCGACAAACATTGAACCTTTACTTATATTCCGTGAATCAAATCCGATATTTGATATTATCGTATCTGTATCGCCCGAAAGGGAGACTAGATCAATTCCTTCAATAATGTCTTTTACCTTCTTCATTTCACATATTCATCTCCAGTGAAACAATATCACCCTGATAAATTCTTGCGCCGTGTTCCGGCGATTGTCTCAGAACCCTTCCTTTTCCGCTGTATCTAACTCTCAAACCATTCTTTTCAAGAAGGAACATTGCATCCCTCAGGCTCATCCCTCTTACATCCGGAACAAGGCCATCCTGCAATTTTGACCCCGGCCAGTCTTATAGTATCTCCACTTTCCCGTGTCACAACCCAATCATCACTTGCTGAACGCTTATACCTGACTTTAAGATCTTTAAGCACCTCGTTGATATCGGCCCTGAATCCATTACCTGCTTCCGGTGCATTCAATATTTTTTCCTCATTTACAACAGGATTGTAATCCTTGAAGAAACTTGTTGAATAAACCTTATCAGATATCTCTTTGAATACTGATCCAGCAACCAGGTTGCCGTAATAGACCCCGTTTGAGGGAGCATTAACAACTACAATGCAGGAATAAAGAGGATTTTCAGCAGGAAAATATCCTACAAAAGATGCCTGGTATGATATCGATGCTCCCTGGCGGTAACCGCGTTTATCTTTAGCTATCTGTGCCGTACCGGTCTTGCCGGCAATTTTATATTCGGCATTTTTAAGATTTGTTGCTGTTCCGTGGTCCACCACTCCTTCCATCATTTTTCTTGCCTTTCTGATTGTTGACCGTGATGCAATTGAATTAATAATTACAGCGGGTTCAAACCTTCTTATGGTACTTCCGTTACGGACAATTGAGGTCACAAACCGGGGACGCATCATTCTGCCATTGTTGGCGACCGCATTATAAAATGTAAGGATCTGCAGGGGTGTCATCTGTACTTCGTAACCATGCGACATCATCGGGAGTGAAAGCCCCGACCATAATTTTTCACCGGGATATCTTATCAGCGGTGCCCCCTCACCTTTTATCTGGAGATCAAGTTTTTCATTAAGTCTCATTGCATATAGCCTGTTCACAAACTCTTTTGGATTATCTTTATAATGGTCATAAATAAGTTTGGAGGTTCCGACATTGGATGATTTCTCGAAAACTTCCTTGACAGTAAGTCTTCCATATCCCTCCTCTTTTGTATCCCTGATGATCTTGTTATAGAACCTGATGCTCCCGGTACCGGTGTCAACAATATCGCCTGTATCAACCACTCCGTCTTCAAGAGCAGCCATCAGTACGGGTAGTTTAAAGGTTGAGCCCGGTTCGGTGCTTTCACCCACTGCATAATTATAAGTCTCGTGGTAATCACCGTCAGCTCCAAGTTCAAGATTGACTATGGCTCTGATATCACCTGTTGCCACTTCCATCAGAACTGCACATCCGTGATGAGCATTATACTTCCTCAACTGATTGGAAAGGGCCGTTGATGCAACATCCTGAAGATCTATATCTATTGTTGTTACAACATCATTTCCATCGCGCGATTCCACGCTGCTTGCATCACTGACTGTTATCCAGTCACCTCCGGTAAGCCTTTGTTTGACAACCACCCCGTTCTTACCGGCAAGCTCCTTGTCAAAGGCTCCCTCAATACCGACCTCATTACCTTCACTGCCGAGATTAAGATATCCGATTGTCCGGGTAGCAAGATCACTGTTCGGAAGTATCCTTCTGTTTTCAGCCTGTGCAACCATTCCTCCTTTATATTGTCCCTCTCTGAAAATGGGTAGCTCCTTTAATCTTTTAAGTGTTTCATAATCAACCTTTCTCTTTATAAGATAATAGCGATCACCTTTTTTTCTGGCTTCACTGATCGCTGCTTTCCATCCTGCGGCCGACCTCTCACCCAGCAACCGGGACAATCCTGCTGATAAACCATTTATCCCGTTTGACCAGGTTGCTCCGGACATACCGCTGCTCCTTGTATCCATATAAATTGTATAATATGGTACCGAACTTGCCAGAAGACGACCATCGTAAGCAAGAATATCACCACGGTTTGCCGGCATCTCAGCAGTCTTATAAATATACTTTTCACTCATTGCCGCCCATTTACCATGCTGTACATATTGAAGTATCAGGATCCTTATCAGTATAGAGACAGCAATCAGGGCAATCACAAAATAAACAATGCCGCTGCGCCATACTATTTCTTCCCTGGGTTCCATTACATTACTATCTGTTTACAATCAATTTATATGGTGGAGTTTTTAATTCTTCGAGATCAAGCCCTTTTTCCCTTACCATTCTATATACTTCCGATTGCTTGCTGGCATACATCAGATCAGTTGAAGTGGAAAGCGATTCTGCCCTCAGCTCTTTAACTTCTCTCAGGATTCTTGTTGATTCTCTCGTAATTTTTTCAGCATGAAACCTGTTACCTATATATCCCGCGGCAAGGAATGTAACGAACAAAATATATCCAAGATTCTTAAGAATGAGCTTTTCTGAAACCATAGTGCCGCTCAGAAGCTCCTTCATAAAACTGCTTGTTTTAGCCTGCTTTTTATTCCCTTCTTTTTTTTCTGCCATACTTCAGATCTTTTCAGCAATTCTTAATCTGGCGCTCCTCGACCTGCTGTTCTTTGCAACTTCCAGGTAGCCTGGAGTAATCCCCTTTTTTGTTATCAACCTGAACGGAGTATTAAGGTTACCATAGAAATCCTTATCCTCAACACCCTCAAAATTGCCTGTCCGCATGAAGTTTTTCACCACCCTGTCCTCTAGTGAATGATATGTAATAATTACAAGTCGCCCGCCACTATTCAGTATTTCCAGGGCTTGCTGAAGCATCTCTTTGAGATAATCAATCTCATGATTTACCGCAATCCGTAAAGCCTGAAATACCCGTGCATAAAATTTATGCTCCTGCCTGAAGGGAGCAAGTTTCCCTATAACTTTCATAATATCACTTACCATATTCAGAGGTTTTTCGGAACGTGCAAAGACTATTTCCCTGGCAATTCTCCTTGAATTTGTAAGTTCACCATATTTGTAAAAGATATCGGCAAGGGCGGATTCATCTGTGTTTTTGAGCAGGTCTGCCGCTGAAACCGTACTGTTTTTATTCATCCTCATATCAAGGGGAGCGTCCTGCCGGAAAGTGAATCCTCTTTCAGTCTCGTCAAACTGATGAAATGATACACCGAGATCGGCAATAAGTCCATCTGCCTGGCTGACACCATTAAACCTGAGGTTATTTTTCAGAAACCTGAAGTTTTGATTAAGGAATAAAAGTCTTTTATCATCGGGGATATTCCTTATAACATCATCGTCCTGGTCAAAAGCAATAAGTTTTCCTGTAGTAAGCCGTTTCAGAATTTCCAATGAGTGACCGCCACCTCCAAAAGTAACATCAATGTAGGTCCCTTCAGGCCGGATATTTAGCCCTTCAATACTTTCATCCAGAAGCGCTGGTATATGATAAACCATTATTTCTCAGATTCGATATTGGCTCCACCCATAAGTTTTTCGGCCAGGTTGGCAAATTCATCAGCATCCATATCAATCTTTTCATAAATAAGTGCTGACCATATCTCTATCCTGCCATCCTGGCCTGCAAGTACAACGTCTCTTTCAGCGTTTATCATTTCGAGTAACCGCTTCGGAATCAGCATACGGTTATTGCTGTCCAGCGTAAGTTCTGCAGTTCCCTTAAAGAAATTCCGGAGGAACATATTATGTTCACGGTTATAAGGATTGATCCTTTTCCTGATCTTCTCCAGTTGTCTGTTCCAGTCTTCTATCGAATAAAGAACAAGACAGTTTTCAAAAATATCTTTACGTACCACAAAATGATCCTGTGTATCAACAGGCACCTGCTTTTTAAATGCCATGGGAAGTATTATTCTTCCTTTTGCATCCACTTTGCATGTATAATCACCTATGAATGTGGCCATACGTATCTTTGAAATTAAAGGGCTAAATTATATAAAAATATCCACTTTACCCCACTTTGCTCCACTTTTTTCTACATTTGTTAATAACTTTTAGGCGCCCGGTTTTTCTGTAAATGGCTGGCAGTCGATTTTTTAATCAGCTTCAGCCTGAATTTTTGTCTGTTTTTATATGGCTAATTCTAATTCCCCCACGAATGAGAAAATCTATTTATCTGATAATCTTCATCTTACTCTTCCTTATCTCCCGGGAGCTATTCGTTTTAAACAAATATTTTTATTAATGAATGATTATCTACGAATGGAATGCAGGAAGGCTCAGGTTCAATTATGCAGTAAATTCCGCAACCACGGAGTGGTTCAATTCCAATAACCACAGTTCCGCCTGTGGTAAATGATGCAACAAATGCCGCAACCACGGAGTGGTTGAATAAGATCATATAAGCAGTTGAGGTCATGTATTATGCTTCATAATCTGTACAGTACAATTGTTCCCTGAGTTGAAGTACCCTCATAAATCGATGCAGGCATCCAGTACCTGTTCTTTTTTCGGATGCTGAAAGACTTTCTCCGGAACATACTAAGGTTTCATTTCCAATGGTTTTACTTATTTGGCAGAAAACATGTTTGTATATTGAGTAGCTGGCGCGGAGAGAGAGGCCGGTGATAAATTAAGTAATCCGGACTGGACTGACTTATATTGAAAGTTGACCTTAATGACTTTTTGTATTATGAATTTTATACCTTCTCTGTTTTTTGATACCTTTGCATTTTCTTTTTTCAAAAGGGATTAGGTTAAGATGGATAATTTACCAGGGGATAGAAAAATTCCGGAAATCAATGTCGAAAAAATTCTCTATTCGAAAAATCCGGGATTAGGGAAAGTTATTCCTTCATTTTTGATTAACTATCTTAAAAGAATTGTTCATCAGGATGATCTGAATGAATTTCTTAAAGAGAGCGGGCATTTAAAAAATGAAGAGTTAGTCAAAGCCGGATTAAAATTCATGAGAACCAGCTATAAAGTTTACGGCATGGGAAATATCCCGGAACACGGAAAGTACATTTTTGTCTCCAATCATCCTCTCGGAGGGCTTGACGGTCTGGTATTTATTAATGAATTATCAAAACATTACAAAGATCTTAAATTCCCTGTGAACGATATTCTTCTTAATATTGAAAATATGTCGGGTATTTTCCTGCCGATAAATAAACATGGCTTTCAGGGCAGATCTGAAGTCAAACGAATTGAGGAGGCCTTTGAATCTGACTGCCAGATATTATATTTCCCGGCTGGTTTATGTTCCCGGAGAAAACGGGGAGAAATAAGAGATCTTATCTGGCATAAGAGTTTTATATCCAAAGCAGTACAGTATCATAGAGATGTCATACCGGCATTTTTCTCCGGAAGAAATTCCAACTTTTTCTATTCCCTTGCGAACCTGAGAAAATTTCTTGGTATCAAGGCAAATATTGAAATGTTTTATCTTCCTGATGAGATGTTCAGACAGAAGGTCAAAGAGATCAGTCTTAGTTTTGGCGCTAAGATTCCGTGGCAGACTTTTGATCGGATCAAAATCACCTGCAGAGTGGGCGGAATGGGTCAAATTAAGATCCTATGAACTCCAATTAAACCTTCCCTCTGACTCTGAGAACCAAAAAAATGTTTAACTTGCATGTCACTTTTTTAAGGCATTATTCGAAGGTGCAGAATAATCAAATTAAATCAATGAAGCCGATAGCAGAGCAGTTACCAAAAGATCAGATAATAGCAGAACTCACCAAAGATAAGCTGCTTCGAACGACCAATAATGGTAACAATGAGGTATATATTTTCGACAATAACAACTCTCCTGCTCTGATGAATGAGGTAGGCAGGGTGAGGGAATTAACTTTCAGACATGCAGGCGGGGGAACAGGCAAGGAGATTGATATTGATGAATTTGACACAGCAAAAGAAGATCCCCAGAAACAACTTATTGTGTGGGATCCTGAAAACAGGGAGGTTATCGGAGGCTACAGGTATTATTTTCCAGCAAAAGACTGCACGGAATGTGATATATCAAAACTTGCTTCTTCTGCATATTTTCATTTTTCCGAAAAATTCCTTTCAAAGTATTACCCGCACCTGATGGAACTTGGCCGGTCGTTTGTCCATCCTGACTATCAGTCGAGTAACATGGGAAGAAAAAGTCTTTTCGCATTGGACAATCTCTGGGATGGTCTTGGTGCCGTTCTGATCGACAATCACCATCTTAAGTATCTGTTCGGGAAAGTAACAATGTACCCTCACTTCAATCAAAAGGCAAGGAATATGATAATCTATTTTCTCAGAAGACACTTCAGGGACCCCGATGGGCTTGTAATACCAATCGATCCTGCCAGGATAGACATCCATGAGGATGAGATGAAGAAGCTTTTCAGGGGATGGAGGTATAAGGAGAATTACAAGATCCTTTCCAGGGAGGTAAGAAACCTTAATGAGAATATCCCGCCACTTATCAATGCCTATATGAACCTTTCTCCCACAATGAAAACTTTTGGAACCTTCATAAACCATAAGTTTGGTGATGTAGAAGAGACGGGGATCATGATCACTTTAAGGGATATCTATGTTGAAAAGATAAACAGACATCTGGCTTCCTACAAGAAAGACTTTGAAATAACCTGGTTCTCTCACGAGGTTTAATAAGCCCTTACATTCCTGCCTTCTACATAGTTTATAAAAGACTGGTTAGCAACTTTATTACCTCCCGGTGTAGGATAATTTCCTGTAAAATACCAGTCCCCTGTATGACCCGGACATGCCTTATGCAGGCCCTCAATTGATTGATAAACTATCTGAACTTCGGAGCCGATATTTTCGGTTTTCAGCATTGAAGATATTTTTGCAGATATCTCATCAGGGTAAAATGGCTTATAAATTTCTTTGACAACATTTATCACTTCCTCAACAGGCTTGAGAAGTTCTTCTTTTGCTTTTTTATAAAGTGTCCTGATAAAATCTTCTGTGCCCTTATCTTTGTGAAGTTCAATTGCAGCTTTAAATGCTATGAAATCTCCAAGTTTGGCCATATCAATCCCGTAACAATCGGGGTAACGCAACTGAGGTGAGGAAGAAACCACAACTATTTTTTTCGGATCAAGTCTGTCAAGAATCTTTATAATACTTTTTTTCAGGGTTGTACCACGTACTATAGAGTCATCAATAACCACAAGGTTATCTATTCCTCTGCGGATTACCCCATAAGTAACATCATATATATGACCTACCAGATCATCTCGGCCGATATCCTCGGTAATAAAAGTTCTCAGTTTTACGTCTTTTACAGCAATCTTTTCCACTCTTGGCCGCCTCTGGATGATCTTTTCAAGCTCACCAGAAGTAAGATCCTTCCCTTTCTCCAGAATTATCTTAACTTTTTCACTGTTAAGATAATCCTCAACCCCTTTTACCAATCCGTAAAAGGCACTTTCGGCAGTATTCGGAATATATGAAAAGACTGTATGCTCAAGGTCATAATCCACTGCTTTAAGGACAGGTTCTGTCAGGATTTCGCCAAGTTTTTTTCTCTCCCTGTAAATGTCCTTGTCTGTTCCCCTCGAAAAATAAATTCTCTCGAAAGAGCATTTTCTGAGTTCACTTTCCTCTCTGATCTTCTCAATTGTTGTTTCACCCGATGCTTTTATTATTATAGCATGGGCAGGAGGAAGTTCTGTAACATCATCTGTTCTTACATTAAAAATGGTCTGAATTACCGGTCGTTCCGAAGCAACAACAGTTACTTCATCGTCAATGTAATAAAAAGCAGGTCTGATACCGGCCGGATCTCTCATCACAAATGCATCACCATGGCCCACCATACCTGCCATAGCATATCCACCGTCCCAGTTACGGCTTGCCTTTCTCAAAATGGATACGACATCAAGATTTTTTTCTATCATCGGCGAAATATCTTTTTTCGAAAAACCCTGATCCTTGAATTGCCAGTATAATTTCTCGTTCTCCTCATCAAGGCGATGTCCGATATTTTCAAGAATCGTTACTGTATCTGAGAAATCGACCGGATTCTGTCCTAAATCTATAAGGCTTCCGAAGACCTCCCCCACATTGGTGAGATTAAAATTTCCTGCCATAACAAGATTTCTCGACCTCCAGTTGTTTTCGCGGCTGACAGGATGAACATAGTCAATATTATAATTGCCATAGGTGCCATATCTCAGATGCCCCAGGTAAATATCGCATGCAAAAGGAACATTCTCTTTTATAAAGTCAGGGTTATTAATATCATCGTGGTGAGCCAGACTTATTTTATCAATATCGTCATAAATAAGCCCGAATATCTCTTTTATGGGATTAGCCTGGTTTGACCGCTGACGGAATATGTATCTGTTTCCGGGCTGAACGTTCAGCTTTATTCCCGCTATCCCGGCTCCATCCTGACCCCTGTTATGTTGCTTTTCCATCATAAGGTACATTTTCTGAAGACCGTAAGACCATGTACCGTATTTTTTAATGTAGTATTCCATCGGCTTTCGCAATCTTAACATTGCAATGCCACATTCGTGTTTTATATTATCACTCATAGCTAATTTTTTTTCAGGTCCGGGAAGTTAATCACATCCGGAACCTGATATGCATTTGGGAATTCCTTACGGATCATCACCAGATCTTTGAATAATTCGATCTTTGTTCTGTAGTCACCTACCCTGATCATAAAGTAACCCGGGTCCTGAAACTGGGCATAAACAGGAATATCAGGAAACTTGCTTAAAAATTTAGCTTTTGCCTTGGCTGATTCTTCACGGGCCGATCTTACGGAGTTGGAATAGATCTGTATCCGGAAACCCGGCATGCCCTGCAAACGATCAGGATTTGTTTTAATTTTACTGTTACCAATGATATATCTGCTGATCAGGGAATCAATCCGGACATCCTGATTTATAGTCAGGCGGCCGGTACGATAATTTTCGTTTTGTCTGCGAAACAGATCAGAAGTTTTAATGTAACCCTGCGCCTGACTCATATCAGGAGAACAAAATAAAAAAATGGAAAGTAAAAAAGTTATCCGGATCATGGCGCAAAAATAATAAATCACTGACAGAATAAAAACGGATATACCGGATTTATTATTTCTCTTCAAATATTGTTTGCAGGCGGAAGACTTCAATGAAGGATTAAAACTTCCGCGTTTCGGTCCGGAAATAAGTGTGTTGTCGTCTGAAATCCGTCAGTGTTCAGCTTAATTCCAGGGCCAGTTCGTCGGTCATCTCAAGATTATGGTAGACGTTTTGAATATCATCATCATCTTCAAGTACTTCGATAAACCTGAGAACTTTTTTTGCCGACTCAAGGTCAACTTTTTTAGTGTCGTTGGGTATTCTCTTCAAACCAGCTTCCTCAGGTTCTATCCCAAGGTCATTCAGCTTCCTGTTAATACTGCCGAAATCTTCTTTTGCGCAGGTAATCGTAAGTGTATCGCCATCAGCTTCAATATCTTCAGCGCCTGCATCAATCATTTCCAGCTCAAGGTCCTCAAGTGAGAAGCCTTCATTCTTAATGGTAAAGATCCCTTTTCTCTCAAATAAAAAACTAAGAGATCCGTTAGTTCCCAGATTGCCGCCGTATTTATTAAATGCTGACCTGACCGAAGCCACGGTCCTGTTATTATTATCCGTCAGACACTCTACAAAAACCGCAATGCCACACGGCCCATATCCTTCGAATGATGTTTCAATAAAGCTCTCAGCATCAGCGCCGACTGCCTTTTTTATAGCCCTGTCAATATTATCTTTTGGCATGTTTGCTCCCTTTGCGTTCTGGACAGCAAGCCTCAGCTGCGCATTTGATTCGGGATCGCCGCCTCCTTCCTTTGCAGCAATGATAATCTCCTTGATTATCTTAGTAAATTTCTTTCCTCTTTTGGCATCAATTGCGCCTTTCTTACGTTTTATTGTGGACCATTTACTATGACCTGACATACATTAAAGATTTAATTTACTGTATGCAAATGTAAATATTTCTTTTATACCTCACTCATACTTTATACTTTTGTGCGATCATTTATAATGCGACAGACGACAGGTGGCTTTCGTTGGCGCGGATTTGCAAATCCGTGCCAAAAGAAACTACTTCAGGAAGAAATTAAATTGGGTGGAGAACAAGTATAAGCTGATTTAATGGTGCAGACGACAGGGCAAGAGAGGCACGGATTGCAAATCCTCGCCAGCGGGGTGACAGGGAGCAGGGAGCAGGGAGTTGGGCTCAGGGCTCAGAGCGAAGGGCAAAGGGCAAAGGGCAAAGGGCGAAGGGCAAAGGGAGCAGAACATATGATATAGAGTGTAGATTATATCAATTCTGTGCTCTGTACTCTGTGCTCTGAGCCCTGAGCCCTGAGCAAAAACTTATTGTAACAGAAAATTCGGATGAATAAAAAAGTATATATTGAGACTTACGGGTGCCAGATGAATGTTGCTGACAGTGAGGTGGTTGTTGCGATTCTGTCAGATGCCGGGTTTGAATCAACAGAGACAATAAATGAAGCTGACCTTATACTTATCAATACCTGTTCAATACGCGATAATGCCGAACAACGTATCTGGGGCCGTCTGAAAGCTATCAGTCATTTGAAAAAGAAAAATGCAGGTATCAGGATTGGAATAATCGGCTGTATGGCAGAAAGGCTTAAAGAGAGTCTGCTTGAGAAGGAGCGGATAGTTGACCTGGTAGTGGGACCCGATGCATACCGGGAATTGCCTCTCCTTGTTGCAGAAGCAGAATCAGGGCACAGAGCAGTTAATGTTTTGCTATCGCGGGAAGAGACTTATGCAGACATATCTCCGGTGAGGATGGATAAAAACGGAGTATCGTCATTTGTTTCAATTATGAGGGGCTGCAACAATATGTGCTCATATTGCGTGGTCCCGTATGTGCGGGGAGCCGAAAGAAGCCGTGATCCTGAATCAATTCTGAGAGAAGTCCTTGAACTTGTTGAAAACGGGTACCGGGAGGTAACACTTCTTGGACAAAATGTCGATTCATACAGTTGGAAAAAAGATGGCCGTATTACAGGTTTTCCAGAACTTATTGAAAAAGTTGCTCTGGCAGATCCGCTTCTCAGAGTACGGTTTTCTACCTCACATCCGAAAGATCTGTCGGATGATCTTCTGCAAGTAATATCTGAGCACATGAATATCTGCAGGCATATTCACCTGCCTGCACAGAGCGGAAGCAGCCGTATCCTGAAGCTGATGAACCGTGAATATACACAGGGAATGGTATATGGACCGGATAAATTCGATCCGTAAAATTCTGCCTGAATGTGCACTTTCGACCGACATGATTGCGGGTTTCTGCACTGAAACAGAAGATGACCATAAGGACTCCCTCTCCCTTATGGAATGGGCAGGATTTGACTTTGCATACATGTTCAAATACAGTGAGAGATCAGGGACCCGGGCTGCAAGAAAATATAAAGATGATGTTCCCGAAGAGGTAAAAGCCCGCCGTCTGAATGAGATGATCTCCCTGCAAGGTACTCTGTCTTTAATGTCCAAAAAGAATGATGTCGGAAAGAGTTTTGAGGTTCTTACCGAGGGATATTCAAAAAGATCAACTGAACATCTTTCAGGCCGCACCTCGCAGAATAAAGTTGTTGTATTTCCGGGAGAGAACCGGACCAAAGGTGAATATGTGAATGTCCTGATTGAGAGAAGTACTTCGGCAACGCTTATCGGTAAAATCGTTTGACTTACCTTTACCCCCAAATCCAAGTCCTTCAAGCTAAAGTTGGTTTAGTTTGATTTACCGGCCTCACCCCCTCGTTCCCCCTCTCACTTCGGGAGAGAGCCTGCCCCGCTTCGGCGGGGGGTTGGGGAGAGGCTGGTTGAAACAGAGTAGGTAATGGCAAAATTTATCATTTCCGGCACCCTTTTCTTTGGTTCATTTCTTTTGGAAGAACAAAAGAACCGGAGCGAAGCGCAGCTCGGAAAAGCCAAATGAACAATTATTTAACCGGTTTCCTGATATCAATCTTAAGCTCATCAAGCTGCTTATCAAGTATTGGTGAAGGGGTATCCAACATAACATCACGACCGGAATTATTTTTCGGGAAAGCTATAAAATCACGGATTGAATCCTGGCCTCCGAACATAGCCACCCACCTGTCAAAACCAAATGCTATGCCGCCATGAGGCGGAGCCCCGTACTTAAAGGCATTCAAAAGAAAACCAAATTGCTCTTCTGCTTCTTTTTCGCTGAATCCCAGTACTTTAAACATAAGCTTCTGAACTGCAGCATCATGTATCCTTATAGATCCTCCTCCTATCTCCACCCCGTTAATTACCAGGTCATATGCATTAGCTCTCACTTTCCCGGGATCGGTTTCCATAAGATGCAGGTCATCAGGGTTGGGAGAAGTAAACATGTGATGCATTGCATAAAACCTTGCAGCCTCGTCGTCCCATTCAAGCAGGGGAAAGTCAACCACCCATAAAGGAACAAATTTCTCTTTTGATCTCAGGTCAAGCCTCTTCCCCATTTCCAGACGCAACTCCGACAAAGCAGTTAAAGTCTTCATGCGGTCTCCTGCAAGTAAAAGCATCAGGTCTCCTTCCCGGGCATTCATTTCAGTTGCCCATTTCTTAAGCTCCTCAGGGGAATAGAACTTATCAACAGAAGATTTTAAACTGCCATCCGTACCATATTTAACATATACGAGTCCTTTTGCACCAATCTGAGGTCTCCTGACAAATTCGGTCAGTTCATCGAGTTGTTTCCTTGAATAATCTGAACATCCTTCTGCACATATCCCTCCGACATATTCTGAACTGTCAAAAACAGCAAAATTATGACCTTTTACCAGAGAGGTAAGCTCCCTGAACTTCATTCCAAAACGAAGATCAGGTTTATCTGATCCATAACATTCCATAGCCTCCTGATATGGCATCCGTAAAAACGGTTCATTGAATTCTATTCCCCTTATCTGCAGGAACAGGTATTTTGCCAGGCCTTCAAAAGTATCCAGCACATCATTCCGTTCAACAAACGACATCTCACAGTCGATCTGTGAAAACTCAGGCTGCCTGTCAGCTCTGAGATCTTCATCCCTGAAGCATTTGACTATCTGAAAATATTTGTCAAATCCTGCCACCATAAGTAACTGTTTTAATGTCTGTGGTGATTGGGGCAGTGCATAAAAGGTGCCGGGTTGCATCCTTGAGGGCACAACAAAATCCCGTGCCCCTTCGGGTGTTGACTTAATAAGTACAGGTGTTTCAACTTCAATAAAACCAATGGAATCCATGTACTTACGAACTTCCTGCGAAACGCGGTGCCGAAGTATAATGTTGTTTTTAACAGATGATCTTCTGAGGTCAAGATACCTGTATTTCATCCTCAGCTCCTCACCTCCGTCAGTATCCTCTTCAATCGTAAACGGGGGTATGTCACTCCGGTTAAGAATAGTCAACTCTTCAGTCTCAATTTCAATTTCACCGGTAGGCATTTTAGGGTTCTTATTACTTCGTTCCCTGACTTTACCTTTTGCCTGGATCACGAATTCACGACCCAGCTTGCGTGCTTTTTCACACAGATTCCCTGTTGGTTTCCATGTTAAAAACAAGCTGGGTAATACCATAGCGGTCTCGCAGATCGACAAATGTCATTCCTCCCAGATCCCTTGATTTCTGAACCCAACCGCATAGTATAACTTCAGTTCCGGCATCTTTAATTGTCAGCATTCCGCATGTGTGTGTCCTGTACATTGTGGCCCTATTATAATTTCAGCAAAAATAAGAAAATTATTATTAGCTGAATATGCTTTCATTCAAGGCTGTTTATCAGGTGGTCATTACTCTCATTGCTTCAATAACCGGACATGTGAATAATTGCTGATCAGATCTCAGGATATTTTTGGAAATTTAAACATATTGTCACCTGCAATGACGCAGAAGCAACGATTTTTAACAATCAAGTTATTGTTAAATATGCTGTAAAATCGTACATTGTCAGCTTATTTAATTTTAATTGAGTATCTGTAATGAATAATAATTGACTTGAAAATAAATCAAAATATCAAAATGGGTGAGGGAGATTCCTCGCGGGCGCTCGGAATGACATGGCTTTGTTTGTTGTATATGGGGAATGCAGAGGCGATTCGCACAACGAATCGCCTCTGCTTTCCCCTATGTCACATATAACACTGTATTTCCAAGCGTTAGCGAGGAATCTCATAATATATTGTTTTAAGTTTATTATTGATAACCGATACTTATTTAATTTTAAATTTACTAATATGAAATGCAGATAATTATTTTTCTGGTACTTATCCCGTTTGTCTTATTCAGATAGTTTTTCTCAAAAACCAGGTAAAAAGATAATCATTACAGGCAGGATTTAGATTCAAATAACAAACCTGTATCAATGTTATACTGTTTGTAGATAAGGTTAAAATGAATTCTACTACTGATACAAATGGGTAATATCGGATTAAAGTAAAAGGCGATGCAAGTATAATTGTAGCTTTCTCATATCTTAACGGTACTAAGGAAGAGGAGATAGATGGAAAAACAGTCGTGAATTTTAGTCTTGATGGGACCAGTAAGAAATTAGCATCCCATCTGGTCTTAAGGAGAATGAAACTATCAATGTAGGTTATGGCGAAATCGATAAAAAAAACGCTTACCATGCCGGTGAGCAAGATTAAAGGAAATAAATCCAAATATCAATCCTACAATAATGTTTTTGAAATGCTTAAGCGAGCGTGCCCGGAGTTGAGGTATCGGCAACAGCATCAAAATACAAAATGCCATCTCATTTCAGTTGAGCACTGAACCTTTATTTGTTGTTGATGGATCAATTGTAAACAGAATAGATGATATTATTCCTGCACATGTTAAATCTATTGAGGTGTTAAAAGGTCATCAGCTTCAATATATGGAGTAAGAGGAGGCAATGGAGTTATCATAATCACTCTTATTAGTGGAAATGACAATAAATAAGTTTTAATACCCTGATTCAATTGACCCGGCTGAAGAACGATGAATAATATATGAAATCCGCGATTTCCGAAGCAAAAAGAGCTCTTGAAAAAAAGGAAATCCCGGTTGGTGCAGTTATAGTGTGTAATGGAATGATCATTGCAAGTGCTCATAATCTTACCGAGACATTGAAAGATCCGACTGCCCATGCTGAAATGCAGGCTATTACAGCTGCAACAGACTACCTTGGCGGAAAATACCTGACAGATTGTACAATTTATGTTACCCTCGAACCATGCGCTATGTGTGCCGGCGCAATCGGATGGAGCCAGGCAGCAGGACTTACTTTCGGGGCAACTGATGAGAAAAAAGGATTCAGGACAATTTCTCGGGTTCTCTGTTACATCCAAAAACTATTGTAAATTCCGGGATACTGGAGAATGAATGCCGGGAAATAATATTACAATTTTTCAGAACCAGACGTTATAATTCCGAGGACCGCGGTTGTTCATTTCCAAGTTTCTTTAATAATCTGGATTTTTATTGAAAAAAACAGACTAAGTTTACTAAAAATTCAACGGATGACATTTGACAACAGCCGGACTATTATCAGCCTGAGATTAAAATTATTTGGCGCCACAATATTATTCCTTACATATATCGTTCTGACCTATGTGGCAAAACTGATAAAATATCCGCTTCTTGGATTGAGTGACACAGCCTGGACCCTTATACTTTTAGCATTATATGCCATTTTGGTATTTTTCCCGATGTTTTTAAATTACCAGTATATATACTTCTCCGATGATGGGGAAAATATTATTTTAAGATATTTTTCAGCAGGTATAGTTGGCGGAAAAAAGAATTCCGTTGAGATAAATAAGAGAACCTTTTCGGGTTATAAAGCTGAATCAAAGTTCTTTGGTTTGATTCTGAGTATCACCTTTTTCAACAGATTAATAATGGGATCGCAAAATATCCTCCAATCTTCATAAGTGCTCTGAACCGGGAACAAAGACAAAAAATATTGAAGTCGCTTAACTTATATACTCCAAGATAATAAAGGTCATCACCTGTTAACATGAGTTTTATCATTTTTAATTATCATTATCAGATTGAAATTTGAGGCAATGAAAACTAAGGTTGACTTTAAACTTAAATTATTAAAATATGAATGTAGATAAGATAATGAATAACCTTTCGAAGAAGCACCCCGGGGAGGTTGAATATTTACAGGCAGTAAGAGAGGTACTGGAATCAATTGAAGAGGTATATAATGATAATCCTCAGTTTGAATCTGCCAATATCATTGAACGGATCATTGAACCTGACCGTATTCTGACTTTCAAAGTTCCCTGGGTTGATGATGAAGGTAATGTTAAAGTGAATCTGGGTTACCGTATTCAATACAATAACGCAATTGGCCCATATAAAGGAGGCTTGCGTTTTCACCCAAGTGTTAACCTTTCCATTCTTAAGTTTCTTGGATTTGAACAGATCTTTAAAAATGCACTTACGACTCTTCCGATGGGTGGAGGTAAAGGTGGCTCAGACTTTGATCCCAAAGGAAAATCAAATGCTGAGGTAATGAGGTTTTGCCAGTCATTTATGCTCGAACTATGGAAATATATTGGCCCTGAAACTGATGTGCCTGCCGGAGATATAGGAGTTGGCGGGCGCGAAATAGGTTTCCTCTATGGAATGTATAAGCGACTTACAGGTGATCATACAGGTGTACTGACCGGGAAAGGAAGTAACTGGGGCGGATCACTGATACGTCCTGAAGCTACCGGTTTTGGCGGAATATATTTTGCAAAGGAGATGCTGGAAACCAAAAAAGAATCTATCAAGGGAAAAACAATTTCAATTTCAGGATTTGGCAATGTGGCATGGGGGGCTGCCCTGAAAGCGACAGAGCTTGGAGGAAAAGTTGTCACTATCTCAGGTCCTGATGGTTATGTTTATGATCCTGACGGAATTTCAGGTAAGAAAATCGAGTATATGCTGGATCTTCGCGCTTCAAATGAAGATATTGTAAAGCCTTATTCATATGCATTTGAGGGCGTTGAATTTCACGAAGGGAAACATCCATGGGAAGTCAAAGTTGATATAGCTCTGCCATGTGCCACTCAGAATGAACTTACCGGTGAAGATGCAAAAAAACTTATAAGCAATGGCGTTATGATGGTTGCTGAAGTATCAAATATGGGGTGTACACCTGAGGCTATTGAAGAATTTCACAAAAACAAAATATTATTTGCCCCGGGAAAGGCAGTTAATGCAGGGGGAGTAGCAACATCAGGTCTTGAGATGACCCAGAACTCAATGAAGCTTCGCTGGAGCCGAAAGGAAGTCGATGACCGGCTTCATGAAATAATGTGTAATATTCATGAACAGTGCGTCAGGTATGGTAAGCTCGATAATGGTTATGTTGATTATGTTAAGGGAGCAAATATTGCAGGTTTCCTGAAGGTTGCAAATTCAATGCTCGATATGGGGGTGATCTAACCCCCTGCATCCATAAATGGGGTTAATTCACAGTAGAACAGAGAGTTCCAAAAAAAGTAAATATTAGCCTCCCTTCAGGGGATGGGTCATTTTTTTTATATTTGTAGATCTCAAATTCTTGCTATGTCAGAAGTCTCACTGAAGCATAAAATTGCATTAGGCCTTATTCCACGCATAGGCGACATCAATGCACGAAAACTGGTTTCTCATTTCGGCAGTGTTGAAGCAATTTTTCATGAGTCTTACAGAAACCTCTTAAAAATACCAGGTATTGGCCCGGGTCTTGCTCAATATATTTGCAACAGATCATACCTGGCTGCTGCAGAAAAAGAAGCTGAATATGTTGAAAAGAATAATATTAAAACCTTTTTTTACCTGGACAATGATTATCCTTTCAGGTTAAGACAATGTGATGATTCCCCGGTAGTATTTTTCTTCAAGGGAAACTGTGACCTCAACAGTTCAAAGATTCTAAGTGTAGTAGGAACACGTAATGCCACGGTCAGGGGAAAAGAGATATGTGGTAAAATCATCGGAGCTCTGGCAGCAGACCATCCCGATCTTATAATTATAAGCGGACTTGCCTATGGGATTGATATTACAGCCCATAAAGAAGCAATTGCAAATAATCTTCAGACTATAGGAGTGCTGGGTCATGGATTAAGAACTATTTATCCTTCTATGCACAGTGTCAACAGCAAATGAAATGTTAAAAAACGGGGGATTGCTTTCAGATTTTCCCTCTGATGCATTACCGGAACGTAATAATTTTCTTAAGAGGAACAGGATAATTGCCGGCCTGTCTGATGCCACACTGGTGGTTGAATCAGGCATCACGGGAGGAGCTTTGATTACAGCGGATATCGCAAGTTCATATAACCGCGATGTTTTTGCTGTACCCGGAAGACCTGATGATCAATGGTCGGCAGGATGCAATGACCTGATAAGAAACAATAAAGCAGCGCTTACCCAATGTGCTGACGACATTGAATATTTTCTGAACTGGAAACCTGAAAAATCAAGGCCTCCTGTACAAAGGACCCTTTTTTCAGAACTTGACGATAATGAAAAACTTGTTTTTGAATTAATCTCTAAAGAAGGAGAATTACCGATTGATATGATCTGCAGGTCGCTCGAAATACCGGTCTACAAATTATCCTCCCTGCTGCTTCAGATGGAGTTTAAAGGTATTATTGAAATGTTATCCGGGAAATTTATACCGGATATTGTAATATTAATATAGATTTAATACTTTTAAGTATCTAATTAATTTTTATGACTATCAGCAATCGTGAATAAAACTATTAATTTCTATTATTTTTACCCTCTTCCCAGACCTTCCCCCAAGGGGGAAGGAGCTGAAAATGAAGCTTTTCCCCCTTGGGGGAAACGGGAAAGGGGGTTATCCGGGATAAAATGTATATAATTGATTATAAGCATTATAAAATAAATATTATTTAAATATTAACTTTTTATTATTGATTTCCGATACTCATATTAATTTTTACTAAAACTTATTATAATGGATCCAAGAGTACAACAATTCATGGCTATGATAAAAGCCAAAAACCCGGGTGAAAATGAGTTCCACCAGGCTGTTCAGGAGGTTGCTGAATCTCTGATTCCTTTTATTGAAGAAAATCCGAAGTATAAACATGCTAAAATCCTTGAGAGAATTGCCGAGCCGGAACGCACAATTATTTTCAGGGTTCCATGGCTTGATGACAAAGGAGATGTTCAGATCAACCGCGGCTTCAGAATTGAAATGAACAGTGCAATAGGACCCTATAAAGGAGGTCTCCGGTTTCATCCCACCGTTAACCTTGGGATTCTGAAATTCCTTGCTTTTGAGCAGGTGTTTAAGAATAGCCTGACCACCCTCCCAATGGGCGGCGGAAAGGGCGGTTCTGATTTTGATCCTAAGGGTAAATCAGATAATGAAGTAATGCGTTTCTGCCAGAGTTTTATGTCAGAGCTGTTTCGCCACATCGGTGCCGATACTGATGTTCCCGCAGGTGATATCGGAGTTGGTGGTCGTGAAATAGGTTTTTTGTTTGGTCAGTATAAGAGACTCCGTAACGAATTTACGGGAGTACTTACCGGAAAAGGTATTGAATGGGGCGGGTCGCTCATACGCCCCGAGGCTACCGGGTACGGCGCCACATATTTTGCAAAAGAGATGCTTTCAACCCGTGGTGAAAGTATAAAAGGAAAGATTGTATGTATTTCAGGTTCAGGGAATGTGGCCCAGTATGCAACCCAAAAAGTTACAGAACTCGGAGGAAAGGTGGTGACATGCATCCGATTCAAACGGATTTATTTATGACCCGAACGGCATCGATGAAGAAAAACTTGATGTTCATTATGGAACTGAAAAATATGAAGAGGGGAAGGATAAAGGAGTATGCCGAAAAATATGGGGTTGAATACTTTGAGGGAAAAAGACCATGGATAATCAAGTGTGATATTGCCATGCCTAATGCCACACAAAATGAAATCAACGAAGAAGAAGCCAGATTACTTGTCAAAAATGGTTGCATCTGTGTTTCGGAAGGTGCAAATATGCCTTCAACACCCGGAGCTGTAGAAGTATTTCTTAATGCGAAAATCCTTTACGGACCCGGAAAAGCAGCCAATGCAGGCGGTGTTGCAACATCAGGACTTGAAATGACACAGAATTCCATGAGGCTGCCCTGGTCACGCGAAGAAGTTGATGAGAGACTCCATACTATCATGAAGAATATCCATAAAACATGCGTAAAGTACGGCACCGGAGAAGATGGTTATATAAACTATGTTGATGGTGCAAATATTGGAGGATTTGTGAAGGTGGCAAATGCCATGATCGCACAGGGAGTGGTTTAATGCAACTTATAGATACTCATACACATCTGTATCTGCCTGAATTCGATAACGACAGGGATGAGGTGGTTAAAAGAGCTCTTGATAGTGGTGTAATAAAACTCCTTATGCCGAACATTGATGTCTCATTCAGTTGATTTATTGCTTTCAACTGTCAACAGGTATCCGGGGGTCTGCTATCCGATGGCAGGATTACACCCTACTTCAGTCAGGGAAGACTGGCCCGACCAACTCAATAATCTCGAAAAACTTGCATCGGAATATAAATTTATAGCTGTCGGGGAGATCGGCATAGACCTTTACTGGGATAAAACTTTTCTTAAAGAACAGCTTCTTGCTTTCAGGCATCAGGTATCGTATGCAACCACTTCAGGTTTGCCGGTTGTAATTCATTCAAGAGAATCATCCGGTGAAGTTTTTGAAGTACTGGAAGAATTTAAGGGAAAAGGATTAAAGGGGGTGCTTCATGCTTTCACCGGAAATCCGGAAGACGCAAAAAAGGCAATTGAAATGGGATTGACCCTTGGCATAGGAGGTATAGTTACTTTCAAGAATTCAGGACTTGATAAATCTGTTAAAGAAATTGGTCCTGAATACCTTATTCTGGAAACTGATTCACCTTATCTGGCTCCATCCCCGTACAGAGGTAAAAGGAATGAGAGCTCGTATATCAGGTTGATTAACAGGAAACTTGCTGAAATATTCGGGATGAGTGAAGAAGAGGTTGCCAGCATTACCTTTGCCAACTCAAAAAAGCTTTTCAATATCTGAAACCAGAATGAAAGGTAAAAAAGACAGTTCTGTCCTTATCATTTATACCGGTGGAACAATCGGGATGGTACATGATCCTTCAACGGGGTCACTGGTACCCATAAATTTCAACCACATCACCGGGCATGTACCGGAACTGGCCAACTTTGGCATTGATCTTCAGTCAGTTTCATTCAACCCGGTGAAAGATTCGTCAAATATTGATCCGGATATCTGGATTAAGATGGCTGAGACAATTGAAGACAATTATAAGAAGTTTGACGGGTTTGTGGTATTGCATGGAACAGACACCATGGCTTACTCAGCATCAGCCCTCAGTTATATGCTTGAGGGTCTTTCCAAACCTGTAATATTTACAGGGTCACAATTGCCGATAGGTCTTCCGCGTACCGACGGGAGGGAAAACCTTATTACGGCAATCGAAATTGCTGCCGCACAGGAAGCCGGATCGCCTTTTGTCCCGGAGGTATGTATATATTTCGATAACAAGTTAACGCGGGGCAACCGCACCACCAAATTCAGTGCGGAGCATTTTGATGCATTCAGCTCCCCTAATTATCCACCGCTTGCAGAGGTCGGTCTTCACCTTAATTATAATTTCAACCTTATCCGCTATCCGAAGATTATTAAGGAACTGACAGTAAATAAATCATTTGATAATAACGTTGCAATCCTTAAACTTTTTCCCGGTCTTAACCGGAATTTTGTAAAAGCTGTTATTGAAACTGAAGGACTGAGAGGCCTTATTATAGAAACTTTCGGATCGGGTAATGCTCCTACATACAAATGGTTTATTGACGATCTGAAACAATTTATCGGAACGGGAGGTATAATATTTAATGTTACCCAGTGCCATGGCGGAAGTGTTGAAATGGGATTATATGAAACAAGTCGCGAGATGCTTGCAGCAGGTGTTGTCAGCGGGAAGGATATAACATCTGAAGCCTCTGTTACCAAGCTTATGCATCTGCTGGGTAAATGTTCCTCGAAGGATGAGATAGTGAAATGTCTGGGTGTTTCAATGGCCGGAGAAATATCATAACAGGGTTTTTATTAAAATATTTTTGTAATTTGCGCCGCTAATTTCAGTGTCCATTCTATCTTTTGGAGAGATGCAGGAGTGGTTTAACTGGCACGCCTGGAAAGCGTGTGTACCTCAAAAGGGTACCGGGGGTTCGAATCCCCCTCTCTCCGCAACAACATTTTACTCCCGCAGGTATCTGCGGGATTTTTATTTTACATCTGGCCGAGCCATGTTTACATGAGCGAGGACAGATGGAAAATAAAAAGACCTTACGAGTGAAACGAGTAAGGGAGTAAAATGTCGTTGCAAGGTACCCCCCCGGGGATCACGACCGAACGAAGTGAGGGCGTAATCCCCTGCTCGCCTTCGCTCGCCATAGCCCGACAATAAGAGGGCGACGGCGAGAAATGAATAAGCAAGCTACGGCGGACGCACTCCGCAAGTACAAATAACCCGTCAGGGTTTGATTTGGTGTTGCAAGGTACCTCCCCGGGGATCACGACCGAACGGAGTGAGGGCGTAATCCCTATCAATGGAATTGCTTCACAAACTCTGTAAATTTTTACCTCTCCCCAAACCCCTCCCCCTTGGAGGGAGGGACTTATAACACTGATTATTAATAAATTGCATTTATAAAATAAACATAACCCGTTAGGATTTATTTTGGCGTTGCAGGATATCCCCACAGGGATCACGACCGAACGGAGTGAGGGCGTAATCGCCTGTGATGAACTTGCTTCATAACCTCTCTGCATTTTTACCTCTCCCTAAACCCCTCCCCCTTGGATGGAGGGGCTTATTTAGCTGTATATAAATGAATTAGAACATTGGATTAGATAATCCGAAGCACTTACAATGAAGGGGTAGTTTTAATTGGTTCAGTCGCTTCTGATTTTAAGGCCTTAT
>CAVZVF010000015.1:0-448321 GCA_963778605.1 uncultured Bacteroidales bacterium | reverse complement strand
TTGGTCATTATAAAAATCAGGTTTACCTTTGTATGTATTCACTTACTTACAAAGGTAGACTAAAATAAATAGCTATGAATGAAAAATTTGATGTACTTATAATCGGGGGAGGTCCGGGTGGAACTCCAGCCGCTATGCAACTGGCAGCCGGCGGAAAAAAAGTGTTGCTTGCCGAGGAATCAGGAAAGCCCGGAGGCGCCTGCCTGTTTGTGGGATGTATCCCTTCAAAAATAATCAAACATAGTGCTGATGCATTTTTCAATTCGGAGCATGGCACTCATGCATCTGCCACTTCAACAGGAGATTTGCAGGAAATATGGCACACGATTCAATGATATGGATCGGATTCTCAATGGCCGGTCTTCGGCAGCCCTGAAGCAAATCAACCAGATGCCACTTACTTTTGTGACAGGAAAAGTGCGGTTTATCACAAATAAAGAAGCAGAAATTAATAATAAAAGGTACTGGTTCGAAAATGCAATTATTGCTACCGGTTCTCATTCCTTTATCCCTCCATTCAGGGGTAATGGCGTAAAAGAAGTACTTACAAGTGAAGTCTTGTTTAAGCAACCTGCCCTGCCTTCATCCATGTTGATTATCGGAGGAGGTCCCATTGGCATTGAACTGGCACAAATGCTGACAAAGCTTCATGTGAAATGTACCATTATAGAAATGATGCCGGGCTTGCTGTCAGGTGTGACAGAACCTGAATTTGTCAAAGATCTTTCACAAAAAATGCAGGAAACCGGAATTGAGTGTATTCACCGATTCCAAAGTGGAAGAGATCAACAGGGTAAATGGCAGGTTTCAAACCAGATTTGTGAATAACGAAGGAAAAATCCAGATGATTCTCACAGAGAAAGTATTGGTTGTGACAGGGAAAGTGCCTTCAGTTGAAGGTTTGAATCTGGAATCTGCCGGAGTGCTCTATGATCGGAAAGGTATTTATGTTAACGAATTTTTAGAGACAAATGTGCCGGGAATTTATGCAACCGGGGATGTTGTTTCCGGAGCTCCAAAGTTTGCTCATACCGCAACATATGAAGCACACATAGCAGCCAACAATATTTTAAGAGGGAATAGCATCCGGACAAGTTTTGCAAAAAATTCATGGGTGCTGTTCTCCGATCCTGAGATAGCAGCAGCCGGCCTCACTGAAGCTGAAGCAGTGAGATCAGGTTTTGATGTAATTACCGGCGTTTATAACTATAAAGTTGATGCCACCTCACAAATCAGCGGCGATACGTTCGGGTTCCTTAAATTTGTGGTCAACCGGCATAACAGGGAGATATTGGGAGTTCATGTTTTTATCAATGGCGCTGCTTCGCTGAGCGGTGAAGCTTCACTGATTGTTTCCAACAAATTGACATTGATGGATGTAGCACAAACCATTCATCCGCATCCAACCCTTTCGGAGGCTTTTGGTTTTCTGGCAATGAAGATGTTGTCGGATTACCGGTTCGCAGAACCAGAGCTGAACCTTAAAAAAATGCAGGATTAAAATAAGGTTTGACCACATGCCGAATACTGCAAACCTCATACCGATAATCTCATGCTGATCTACCAGGCACCTTCCGACAGATTCATTGATGATGTCAGGGAATATACTATTTCTGATATCATGTCGGAGAATCAGCTATTTACATAAGAACCGGAATAGAAACTTAGGGCTCAGATCCATAAGTTTTTCGACCGAAAGACCGCACGAATGAACGACTGCAAGACATATTCTATTTATTTACATATTAGGCGGTACATTTTGCATATCCCTTTTAGCACTTACAGATCACTTTATCCACCAGGAAATTACAGCGATAAGATGTGCCACCGTCTTTATGCTTTTAACTAATAAAGAGATTCGATAGAGGACTATTTTGCAGAAAAATAAGCTAGAGATTTTCGTTAATGAGCATCCTGTGCCTTTCCAAATAGCTATGGTTATTGTGGCTTAAATTATTGATCCTCTCCTTACCTGTAACACCGATTTTCTTGACCCTCTCCTGTATAAGAAAAGACATTTGGATTATCCCAACCATCTTCATAACCATGTTGATGGCCGGATTTACCTGAGAAAATGAAAATATATGGATGATTCGATGAAGGGCTTATTCCACTTCGCCAATTGCCACCAAAAATAGAATGGATATCATTTCTTCTATTATAGACTTGTTCTGGAATGAATGGTAACCTGTTCAAAGTATTATCTTTTAAATAGCATTTCTGAGCCCGATATAAACACTATAAAAAGCGAAAACCTGCCCGGGTGCGCTGTTCAAATGGGAAGCGTGGCAGGTATTATTGGTCACAAATGTATGATATACTTTTGAAATTACAAAATATTTCATATAAATATCTGTATATTAGATCAATAATTATTTTTCCTTCTTCAAACTAATTTCAGGGAGTAGAATCTGTATCTCTTCTTTCTTTTCTTCATTATACCAATAAACGATGAAATTAATCTTTGCCGATGACACTGTGTAACCCTTCTGATTTAAATCCTGAATGCGATTTATCAGTGATTTGGAAAATTTTAAAACCTGGTCACCATTCTTATTATTACAGCCCCCTTCAACAACATCAAGGGGGTCACCAGTGCTCATACTTTTAATTCTGCGCTGTACAAAACTAAAATATCCCAGATTTATTTCTTTGTGAGTTAGTTGTATGTAAATATCTTTTGGTGAGACATACTTCGTATCGTCTTTTTCCTTTCTGAGATTCTCAATTTTAATGTGTTCTAAAAAAGACCCATTATAATGAATTGAAAGGTTGCTTTTCGCTCTGGTGATTGCAACATACAATTGACGTCGCTTGTCCTCTTTTGATATATCATAGTTATTTAAAAGCAGAAATACATTATCAAACTCCTTTCCTTTAGCTTTATGGATCGTGGATACAAGAATTGTATCATGTCCTTCGTTTACGAAATCCTCAAAATTTGACTCCTCAATAAATACCTTCAAATCAGTCTTATACTTAGTTTTAGGGTGCAAAAATGTAAAGTCATCAAGTATCTTAAGACAAACAGAAAGTACATGTGACCCATCAAATTTCTCTTTCAGCCTTCGCTTACATAGTTCAATTTGGTCATCAGAAATAACTCTGGTATCAGGATCAGAATTTAGAAAGTCAATTGCGTATCTAAGTTCCTTCAAATTGTGTAAATAAAATCCACTGTTGCTTTGTATCAACTTAGCTTGTACTCCTTTTTTATTTAACAATCCGGAAATATATAGCGCCTCATCGTTAGTTTGTGTAAGTATGCATGTGGTTCCAATGAGTTCAGAATCTAGAATATCATTTACTACAGGTTCCACTATTTGATCCGATGCATACTTTATGATTCTAATCTTTCCATTTGACTTATCATATGCATTAATTGCAGATTCTTTTATCCTGTTCTCTATGCAATCAGCAAATTGATTCGAGAATTCGACGAGGTTATTTTTGCTCCTGTAATTCTCAACCAATTCATATTTTTTTGAATTTTCAAGATCAAGAAAACTTTGAAAATATTTTGAGTCAGATCCCCGGAATTCATAGATATTCTGATCATCATCACCAACTGCAATGATTCTCATTTCAGGATTTCTTCTCATTAGTTCAGAAATCAAGGCAAACTCATCTCCATCAATATCTTGTGCTTCATCAATTACCATCACTGCTTTTGCAATTCTTCCAGGCTCCACCTCGTTGTTCTTTAAAAGCTGAAGTGCATCTTTTATGACTTCTTTGGATTTTTCAATTGACCCTAATCGTCCGAGAAGGTCAAAACAAAATGAATGAAATGTTTTAATTTCTACAAAATGAGCAGCATTGCCAATTAGCTTAATGAGGCGTTCTTTAAATTCATTTACAGCTGCCCTGGAAAACGTTAGCATTATTAACTGTTCGTATTTTATATCTTCCAAATATATTATAGAAGCCAACTTATGTACCAGCAATCTGGTCTTGCCGCTACCTGGTCCTGCAGCAACTACTAAATATTGAGTTTTTCATTGTCATTAATAATGTCTTTCTGCCTGGTAGACAATTCTCCAAATAGTTTTTTATATTGGGCAGGGGTAATACTTTTTACTATTTCATCTTTTCGACTACCGGGAAAGTATTTATTGATAAAAGAACTATAGTTTAATTGAAAATAGTCATCTACAAAGGTTAATGCTGCCTTATAATCAGACAACATTTTTATTGCATATTCCCCAACAATATGTATCTGTTGTGTTTTATTCTTATAATGGTTATCTAATGTGTTGTAATCTTCTTGTTTATACTGCAACCTTGGATTTTTCTTAATGCGGTCAATATTCATTTTATTGTATATAACAAGAAATCCTCCATCGATTCTAAGAGCTTCAATTTTGGACAAGAAGAACAGAGACTCCTCCACATCGTAGATGTTGATTTTGAAATCGAACATTCCAGGCTTACTATCATATTTCTCTTTCAGTTCATGGACTGAAAACTCAATGAGTCGGTTATTATTCTCTTTTTGATCGGATAATGAATTCCCTGGCTTGGCATATAGATACTCAATTATAAATTGAGAGAGTACGTGTCTTTTTTCAATGTGGGCAGTTAACTCATCTTTCTGTCTTTTGAAATCTAAAGTAAAATTGTCATTTGATTTTCTATGTGAATTTTTCTTAACCCAATTCTTTATTGACCAGAAATTAATAATAGTTTTAATTTTTAATACAGTTGAATCTATTCCCATGCTCAGCGCACTCTCATTCAACTCCTTAAAATTGATCACACTCTCATTCTCCTGAATAATTTCAAATAGATGCTTTTCCAATTTTGCATAATTTTTATGCAATTTTTCAGAATTCTTTTGAGATTCTTCATGGTTGATATAGGCTGACATATCTTTAGTGTCTGCAAGTATCTTTTCTTCACGCATTAAGGTTAGTGACCGAATTACATCCTTATTAGAGATACCAAGCAGGTCAGAGATATAATCCACTCTTGATTCAGCCTCGTCATCATTTGCTCTTGATGTGCTTTTAGCTGAGATAAGTCTTCGTATAATTCTAATTGATTGCTCCTTCTGCTTCTCATTAAAGCGATTTGATTGATTAATCTTTTGTATGGCCTCTTCAGCATTCTTTGAGAGGATACTCGTTGCAAATATTCTTGGAGAATTATGAATACGCTTTACAAATCCTGCTTCCTCCAGGGCAGCAATCGCTGTAGTTACTCTTACCTCAAGATCGAGAATTTGTTCATTCCATCCGGCTTTTCTGGCAATTTCAAGCGCAGATTTAGACAATTCTGATCTGAACCGGGTTAATTCTTTAATGGCCTTCCAAACATCCTGAATTTGATTTTTATCAATCTTTGTCTGGTTCAACATTATAAAATGTTTACCCAGATCATCTTCATTGAATAGAATATAGCAATCAGCATTAATAGATTCATCTCTTCCCGCTCTGCCGGATTCCTGAACATAATTCTCAAGTGAATCTGATATTTCATAATGCACTACCAAGCCAACATTATCTTTATCTACTCCCATTCCGAAAGCGGATGTTGCAACCATAATATCTACATCCCCATGCATAAAGGCATCTTGATTTGCAGTTTTATCTTTTACATCCATCTTTCCATGATATGCTCTTGCCAAACAACCATCATCAACTAGTTTTTTAGCTACCATTTCTGCTCTCTTAGTCCGGGAAACATATACAATGGTTGGACAATTATTAGCATCTATTAAATCTCTGAGTGTAGATAATTTATCGTTATCATCTTTACAATTGATAACATTAAAATGTAAGTTTTCGCGAGTCGCTGTTGTCTTAAAAAGTTCAAGTTCAATATTCAGCTTTTTATTAAAATATGTTTTGATATCTTCAATTACCTGGGGCTTAGCTGTTGCCGTGAAGCATGATATTGGTATATTTGATTCCAGACTTTTCTTCTCTTGCAAGTTTTTAATAAAATCTCCTATATACAGATAATCAACCCTGAAGTCGTGTCCCCATGAAGAAAAGCAGTGAGCCTCATCAATAACAAATCTTGCGATCTTTCTTCCAAGAAGGAGTTTTTCAATGGTTTTTGATCGCAAGGCTTCAGGAGAGATATATAAGATTGAGGCTCTACCGTCATCAACTCTTTCAACAGCCTTACCTCTTTCGATTGGGTCTAATAGACCGTTTATTGTAACCGCATCAGTAATCCCCTTCTTCTCAAGGTTGTCTACCTGATCCTTCATTAGAGATTGCAGAGGTGAAATAATAATAGTGAGAGCGTGTGCATTCTCGCCTGACATTAGTGCAGGTACCTGATAGGTAAGAGATTTTCCTCCACCTGTAGGGAAGATTACCAGAATCGATTTATTATTCAGGGCTGCTTCGACAGCTTTTTCCTGGAGAGCTTCTCCCTTGAAAGTTCTATATTCATCGAAATTGAAATATTTCTTAAGTCCTGATTTCGCATCAAATGCCTGATTACAATATATACAACCCTGTAAACATGGCTGAGATCGCAATTGAAACATTATCTGCTCAACCCTTGGAAACATGTAAAAAACCCACGAGGGAGTAATAGATATTCTGCTTTCGCTACTTATTAAAGCTAAACAATATGCCAAAGCTACTGGATCATTTTGGATTATGGGGTTCAGATCAATATTGCTACAAATCTGGGAACCAAATTCTTGTTTAATAAGCACTTCAACAGAGTTTCCATTTCCAGTAAAACCAACATATTCAAAAAACGACTTGAAATGATTGTCCCAATTAAGAAGCAAATAATAAATCTGCTTTAGTTTATCATTTAATTTGTTAAAAGCAGATTGCTCATCAAAAAACAAATCTTTTGCTTTTTTCGCATCACTAAGCGGATTATTTATGTCATCCGTTTGAAGCTTATCATTTTTTAATAATTTATGGTATGGCTTTTTAGGAAATAATAGAGGTGAAAGGTAGAGCGTATCTAATAATTTGTATATCTTCTTCATAATTCTTCCCAATATATAAGTTAAGGTACTTCAGATCATGATTTATCATGTTATGACCACATATGTATTCCGAGCCTATAATAAATTCTTGTAATTCATCTAAAGAAGCTGAATGAAGAATGTCTCCATTCTCTTTAATAGCTCCAATATCTATAATTTTTCCAGTTTTAGGTTGTACTTCAGTATCGAGAAAGGTAATGCGGGACATATGATATAAGAGGTTTCGGATATTAAATTGAGTTTTCTCAGGCCATTTACATCATTTAATAATACTCCTTAATATATGAATACGCCCTCTCAAACAGCTCCTGATCTTTATGTAGCTGATATTTCATTAAGGCCCTTCTGAGTGATTTTTGGACTTCCCTTTCGCCTGAGGACGTAGTTTGCCAGCCTGGGAAACGGACTTGCCTGACTATGCTGTCAATGTCATTTACAATGCGCTCAACAACAACTGGCGTTTTATCTGTTTTAAGCTCGAGGAAGAGCTCTGTGAGAGCTGCTTGTGGAGTTTTCTCCATAACAAGTTGCTCCAACTCTTTTTCTGCCTTAACAGTATCCCTCGCAATCTGACATAGCTCTTTTATAAAGTCTATACTGGAGATTAGGCCTTGCTCAGCTCTTTGTTTTAATCTTTCAAGCCTCTCACTGAGTTTTTCAAAAACTTTATCTCCTTTGTGCCTGTGAAGTCGCCCCGTTAATATTTTTTCTAATCTCTTTACTTTATTCTTATCAGGGTTGTTAAAGATATCATCAATGATATCTGCATCTAAGATGAATTCATCAAGATCATCTATCTCTCCGACATGAATATTTTCGTGAATTAGCTTAGTGGTTTGTGGTCCATGCACAATCCACAAGAGTTTGCCAATTGTATCAATCGGGGGCCTTACAGATTCGTAGACCTGGGCTAACCATCGGTAATCTTTTAAGAATGGATCCAGTACTCGATCCGGAGATAGAGCCTCCCATAGTTTAGCCAGGTATTTAAAATCTTTTGCAAAGGCATCTTTTTTCTCATCAGTATTTATGCAGTTCTGAGCTGCGCTTAATCCTTCAAATCCCTCAACAGACCGATCTAATCCTTCAAAGTGGGCTAAGCATGCCTCAACAGCTTCAGGGATTTTATCTTTAAGCTCATTCAGGTTTGTAATCACCTTTTTCATTATCTCCTCATCAAACTGAAGAGCCTGAGCCGCATCATCAAAAATCCCGAAATAATCGACTATACATCCAAATGTTTTCCCGGGATATAACCGGTTGGTTCTGCATACTGCCTGAAGGAGAGTGTGGTCCTTCATTGATTTATCGAGGTACATTGTCTGCAATATAGGAGAGTCAAATCCGGTAAGGAGTTTAGCAGTTACTATCAAAAATTTCAAAGGTGAATTTGCATCGTTAAATGACTCAACAACTTTATCCTGCTGATTCTTGTCCATTCCCCATTTCTGCTTGAATTCAAATGCATCATTTGCAGTTGTGGAGATTACTACAGTACTTGATTCAGTTGGTAAATGTTTATCTAACTCTTCCTTATACATTCCGCAGGCAAAACGATCAGGCGTAACAATCATTGCCTTGAATCCCTGAGGTTCAATCTTCTCCTTAAAATGTTGGACTATATCTTCAACAATGGTTTTAATTCTTTCAGGTGATTTCTGAAATACCGACATTTTTGCTGCTCTTCTGCTAAGTGCATCAGCTTCTTCATCATTTAAAGCTGCTTCTTCAGTGTAGTCCTTAAAAGCTTTATCTATCATTTCCTTATCAACATGGACATCAACCAGTCTGGGCTCGAAATGTAATGGAAGGGTAGCATTATCTCTGATTGATTCCTGAAAAGTATAGCGTGAGATGTATCCTCCTTTGTCTTCATCAGAACCGAAAGCCCAGAAAGTATTATGGTCTGCCCGGTTGACAGGTGTACCGGTTAATCCAAAGAGAAAAGCATTTGGTAAGGCAGCCCTCATCTGTCTGCCAAGATCCCCTTCCTGTGTCCGGTGAGCTTCATCGCACATTACGATAATATTTTCCCTTAAATTCATGTTGGGTGGAGCATCCCTGAACTTATGAATAGTTGTGATGATAATTTTTCTGGTATCATGCGCCAGCATATCATGCAATTCCTTAATACTATCGGTAGTTTCTACATTGGCGATATCTGAGGCATTAAAGGTTCCGGATATCTGTGTGTCTAAATCAGTCCGGTCCACCAGGATAAGTACAGTAGGACTTTTCAACTTCTGCATCTTGCGAAGTTTCTGAGCTGCAAAAACCATTAATAATGATTTTCCGGATCCCTGGAAATGCCAGATCAAACCCTTTTTAATTCGTCCTTCTGCAACTCTCTCTACAATTTTATTAGCCCCTTCATACTGCTGAAACCGACAGACAATCTTTATTCTTCTTTTTTTTTTGTTGGAGGAGTATACTGCAAAATTCTGCAGTATATCAAGTATTCTCCGGGGATGAAGAAGATGTGATAATTCCTTGCCAATTTCATCGAGTCCAAGTCTTCGAACCAATTCATCTTCTCCTCCTTCAATTCTCCATGGAGCCCAGAATTCCAAAGGTGTACGTACAGCACCTATATATAGTTCTTTACCTTCGGTGGCAAATGAAAATATGTTAGGAACAAATAATTGAGGAACCGTATTCTCATAGATGTTATGGATTTCGTTAGCACCATCCAGCCATGATACAGAAGGTCGTATTGGAGTTTTAGCTTCCCCAACAACAACAGGAATACCATTCATGAGAAGTACAATATCAGGAATCTTGGTTTCCCTGTGGTGAACCCTGTATTGATTTGTAATTACAAAAGAATTGTTCTCGATGTTTTCAAAATCGATTAATCTGACCGGGACATGACGATTATTCTCTCCAAAAGGCATGGTTTTCTCCCCGGTTAGCCATTTGGCAAACTCCTCATTGGCCCTGACCAAGCCTGTCTGATCTACAGATATCAGGATTGCTCTAAGTTTATAAATTACCTCATTTGCACGCTCCGGCTGTGCTTTAATTTCAGTGTTAATTCGAATAAGGGCATTAATCAGTTCATCTTCCTCAATAACCTCGTTCACTCCGCGACCAAGGTTCTCTGCCGGTATATATTTCCAATGATGACTATATGATTGCTTTTTGTCCTCCACGATTTGTGGATTATTCAGATTCACTCCACTTAATTGGTGGATGATGTAATGTTCTACGCTATTGAGTTCGTTGTAGGCCATTTTCTTTAATTAACCATTTGGGATTGTATCAATTGTTCCTCTAAGTATTAAACCAACAATTATAGTAATCGAAAAACTAATCAGGGTTCCTAAAAGTACGTATTCAGTGTATTTTCTTGTTTTGTTTGCATCGTTAGGATTTAATCTCAAAATTGATTTTGCAGCAATTAAAAATCCTATTGCACCGAACTGATTTATCAGAATTAGTGTTAATGCCAGGAACCGTTCCAGAAAACCAATCCACATGCCGGCCTTGTTGAGGCTTTCTTCTTTCCCCTTATCTTCTTCAATCTGCTTTCTCCATTTTGAAGTTAATTCGCGTATTAAGATTCCCGATGGCCATAATATCAATACGTAGCCAAGAATGAGAAGTAAATTATTTGTTGAATTAAAAGTGCCTAGAAGGAGCCTGCCAAAAGCGCTCCAGCCGTTGCTGAAAAGCAGCCAGATGACCACCAGAGATACAATATGAGCTGCCTGATCTATAATGAATAATCTGGCAGAATTATTTGTCTGCTTTACTTTCCACATGTCTATGAGCAGATGCAGAACAAAGACAATAATAAGTAAATACCACCACTCCCATTGACCTATAAATATGTAGGAGAGTACACCTGCACTAAAGCTATGAATATACAGATATGGCGATTTTAAGCCCTTTGTTTTCCGGTTCGCTACCCATGAATCAGGTTGAATAATAAAGTCGCTGATAAAATGTGCAAGTAAAAGCTTGATGAGCATGATGATTTCTAAATCTTCAGGTTTCATCCAAATCAGTTTTTAATTTTATTATTAAGTTTTGATAATTCTTTAACATAAATTCTATGGCATCCCAATTAGCCGTGCGTTTTCTTTGATTGATAGCCGATTGTGAAATACTTAATAGCTTTGCCGTTTCTGTTTCGTTATAGTTTTGCAAAAGGTAATATACAACCTCAGCTGACATGACTGTCCATTTGTCAATGATGGCATCCAATAAACGCAGTTCAACTTCAAGTTCCCTGTTAAAATCCGGGTTGCCTGTAATGATCGCTGTTTTTTGTCCTTTCAGTTTCATTTTATCAAGCTCTTTTCCGGAAAACTGCAAAGCCGTTCCATCCGATAAGGACAAATCTTTTTTTAAGTATTCAATTGGACCGAGACCAATTGAGATACGTGCATCGAGGTTATTATAGATTCGCCAGTTTTTTCTCTTATCAGGAATTTCTTTCTTTTTTCTCCCATCGGAAACCATTCTAAACGGTTGTTTGAAATTCTTTTTAAAAATGCATTTAATTAACAGGGCTGTTTTTAGCCCATCACTGATATTCGAAGTTACTCCCTGAAAACTATCTCCTCTTAGAAATTTAAAGGGAAAATGTAAATCAAGCGATGCATTGATATGCATAAAATCTCTGTTCAGGATAGAAATCACTTCATCGCGCGATGATAATTCAAGTTCTTTAGAAGCTATAATGTCTCCTGTTATTGCTGCAAACATATTAATCATTTTTGTAAATATACAAAATTATTAGCGCCAAACCTTATAAACAGTAATTATAAGTGGTGGCCCTTATAATTTACACATAAGGGCCAAACCTTATAAACTTAAAATATAAGCTTTGGGACAAAAAAGTACTTATAGCCATGTACATCACAATTAATCATTGATTTGCTTTTCAACTTTCATCATATTTCTTAATCCGGAGCCCTGACGCAGGATTAAAATATTTGATTGATTAAACTCTTTTGTAAGGCTTTGGAACTGGCTATTTTGGATTCGACAATATCCAAGCTCCTCCTGTATTTAGAATGGAAATTTTCAACTTTTGTTATTCCAGATTCATTCAAAATAGGTAATTCTAATTCATAAAACCTTTTGGGGTCAACCCGTTTATGACTATTACTAGTTCCTTGAACATATTTCATCACTTTGTCTAAAAATATTTGAGAAGATAAATATGCTTCTATGTATTCTAAAGACATTCTTTCTGAAGGCAATACGGGCAACCATTCAGTAGAGCCAAATAATAATTCTTCTTGGCTCGATTTAACTTTCCAAATTTTCGGTTTGTTTGGATTTAATTTACTGAAAAGAACTACGTCTTTATCGATAAGCAATTTGTTGCTCTTAATTTCATTTGCAGTTGTAATTTCAGGTGCCTTATTTTCTAAATATGATGGTAGGCTGTAATGCTGGACTTTCTGGTTATTAAAATCCACCGGATTTACAGACTTAAATTTTTTCTTGTAAAACTCGTTTAGAGGAATTGATTTAATTCTTTTCTGATTGTAAAATAAATCTGAAAGGATGATTCTTCCAATCTGTTCTATTTTATCCCACAATTTTGTTTCACTCTCAATCACCTCATCCATAGCCCATAGGAGTTCTACCAGTTGGGCTTGCTGGTCCTTGGGTGGGAGGAGGAATTCGTAGTTGGCCAAGTCTTTAAATTTCACTCTTGGAGATAGTCCCCCTGCTGAGTGTTTTACTGCATAATCAAAGAACTTTTCGTTGTTTACTATAAAAGGTAAAAGTTCAGGCAATAAATTCTTCTTTGCTCTGAATACAGTAATATCTCCGGAACAAATACCCTCAAAAGTGGCTAGTGCGGCTTTTTTTAGATAAGCTCGCCTTCTGCCGAATAGTACATCACCTATAGCAAACTTTTTTGAAAAGGTTGTCGTCTCCTCAAGTACACCAGATCGTATAAGGTGAATATTTTCCGAGTCAATATGCTCCAATCCTACAACATGCTCAATGCCTTCATTATAGATATCCTTGGCATTCTCCTTTGGCTCAAAAACCACATCACCAAATTTCACTGGCGTCCAATGGGTTTTGTCTATCGATAATTGCTCTTTCAGTACTGCCTCCATTAGTTCTCTAGTATTTTAAATAGTTCACTCATGGATGACTTAAGATTTCTACCAGATTCTTCCCAAGCTTCAAAAGCCTCTTCAAATGGCAGAATCTGAATACTATCTAATTTTTTTGGCTGAACATACAGACTAATTGCCATGTTCCCTTTATTGGCAAATACGTCTTCTTTATCTACCAATGCTGCAAAGTTTTCTTCACTTTCGAATTTTGAATAAGCACCAAATATTTTATCAATGTGTTTCTGCTCCAGGAAGCTCATTGTCTTATCTTGCTTTACTTTGTTAACTGCATTGATAAATAATATCTTTCCTCTTTTATGCGCTTCTTTGTTGGTTTTAGTAATCAACAAACATGCCTCCATGGGGGAGTTATAAAACAGATTTGGCCCCAGACCAATTACACATTCCACTAAGTCCTGCTCAATCATTTTTTTGCGCATTTCAGCCTCGGCATCTCTGAAAAGGATTCCATGTGGCCATAAGGTAATAGATCTGCCATTTTCAGTATTTAAACTTTTTTGTATATGCTGTTGAAATGCATAATCAGCCGTTCCTTGCGGAGGCGTTCCCCAAATATTTCGGCCATATGGATCATTCATAAAAGATTTCCGATCCCATTGCCTTATTGAATATGGTGGATTAGCAAGCACTATATTAAACTTTCTCAATTCGTCATTTGCAAGAAATGCAGGATTTGCCAGTGTATCGCCTCTTACAATACTGAATTCTTCAATCCCATGCAGAAACATGTTCATGCGGGCTATGGCGGAAGTTAAAAGATTGATTTCCTGACCATATAACTTTAAAGTCCTAAACTCCTTCCCATCCTTTTTTAATTTCAAGGCACAATTAAGAAGTAATCCTCCCGAACCGCAAGTGGGGTCGTAAACACTTTCACCGGGTTGTGGGTCCATTATCAGAGTCATTAACTCAACAACTGTCCTGTTTGTATAGAATTCGGCTGCTGTATGTCCACTATCATCAGCAAATTGCTTAATGAGATATTCGTAAGCATTTCCCAGTTGATCATCAGGAACATTCTTTAGATTCAGTATGTGCTTAGAGTAATGTTCCATCAGGTTAATGAGCGTCTCATCACTTAATCTTTCTTTATTGGTCCAGCTGGCGTCGCCGAAAATACCGTATAGGGTATCAGGATTTGCTTTTTCAATCGCCCTCATAGCCTCCTGCAGGGCCATTCCAACATTCACGGTTACCTCGCGAACATCTTTCCAGTGAGATCCTTCTGTTATCTGAAACCGGTGGTTCTCTTCAAATTCAGCATATTCAAGATCTCCTCCGCTTTCTTTTAACGCAAGTTGGAATTCCTCATCATATACATCGCAGATCCTCTTAAAAAAGAGCAATGGAAAGATATATTGCTTGTAATCTCCCGCATCAATATTACCACGTAAATAAGTGGCTGCTCCCCATAGGTATTTTTCAAGTTGTTGTTGGGTCATTTGATTCATTATTAACCACAGATTGGCACAGATTATCTCAGATTTAATCTGTGCTAATCTGAGTTATCTGTAGTACACTATTTCACATTATTATTCTGTTAATCCCTTTCTTCATATCCATCACATTAAAATTGAGCAGAAGGCCTAATTTTATTCCAGACAGTTTCAAATAAGTCATAATTTGTGCTTTGTGAATAGGGGCGATCTCATCAACTGATTTTAGCTCAAGTATGATCTGTTGATTCACCAACAAATCTATACGATACCCGGCATCTAACTTCAATTTATCATAAAATACCGGTAAAGCTTTTTGCCTTTCCACTAAAAGTCCTTCTTTCAGGAGTTCATATTCAAGGCATACCTCATATGTGGATTCCAGCAGGCCGGGTCCAAGTTCACCATGTACTTTATAAACACAGCCTATAATTTTGTATGACAATTCGTTTAATTCCATCTGTGTTAATCTGTGCTATCTGTGGTAAAATTCTTTTAAAATCGATTTGAATTTATCCTCTGCGCGGAGACTTTTCTCCCAGGTTTTTTTCAAATCCGCCAGTGCTTCTTCTACAGATGGAAGATTATCTTCAATTATCTTCTCCACATATAAAGGTATGTTGAGATTAAAATCATTATCCTTGATATTGTTAATGCCGGCAAACTTCACATAGTTTTCTACATCAACCCCATCCTGGTACCATTGATAAATTTGATTTACGTGCTCCGGTTCGAGGAAATTCTGTGCACGACCAACTCTTATCTGATCGGAGGCATCGATAAAAATCACTTTATCCTTTCTGTCATTCTGTTTATTAGATCGAAATATCAGTACAGATGCTGCCAATTGAGTGCCATAAAAAATATTAGGTCCTAATCCTATTACAGCTTCCAGTAAATCCATCTCCAGAAGAGCTTGTCGAATCTTCCCCTCAGCCCCTTTTCTGAACAGCGCACCATGAGGAAGGACCACAGCCATCCTACCTGTTTTTCCTTTCATGGATTTAATCATATGTTGGATCCAGGCCATGTCGCCATTCCCCTGAGGTGGCACACCTGCAATGTTCCTCCCAAACGGGTCATTGGCCCAATATTCTGCACCCCAATCACTCAATGAGAAGGGGGGATTGGCTATAACACAATCAAAGTTTTGTAATTCATCCCCTTCAAAGAACGCCGGTTGCCGTAATGTGTCACCTCTGACAATCTGAAAGTCATCCAGGCCATGAAGAAACATATTCATCCGGGCAATGGAACTCGAGGTGAGATTTTTCTCCTGTCCATAAAGTTTGAGAGTTCTGAAATCCTCGTTATTCTCTTTCAGGTGATTGATGGACTCCATCAGCATTCCACCTGTACCACATGCCGGATCATAAATGCTTTCCCCTTCGTGAGGATCGGTTATTAGTCCCATTAAGTGAACCACTGATCTTGGAGTATAAAATTCACCAGCTTTTTTATTAGTCAGGTCCGCAAAATGCTTTATTAAATATTCATAGGATTGTCCAAGGAGGTCAGGATCAACATTAGCCCTGGATAAGTTATATTGAGAAAAATGTTCAATCAGATTAATTAGCAAATGATCAGACAATTTATTTTTGTTTGCCCATTGAGTATCACCAAAGATCCCATACAACATTGCCTGGTTTGACTGCTCAATTCCTCTTAGAGCTTTTTCTATTGCCTGTCCTACATTTACTGTTGTTTCGCGAACATTTCTCCAATGGCAATCCTCCGGAATGATAAAACGATGGAATTCCGGAAGTGAAGCATATTCTTTGTCACCTTCAGATTCTTGCAGGGCATTTTGCCACTCCTCATCGTAAACATCAGAGATCCGTTTAAAGAATAAAAGGGGAAAGATGTAAGCTTTAAAGTCAGCAGCATCTACAGGACCTTTAAGAATCCATGCTGCCTTTGAGAGATACTGTTCGAGCTGAGATAGTGTAACTTTCTCTTTATTGATGGTTTGCATACTAATTTAGAAATATTAAACAGGCAAAAATTGCGATACCCAAGTTAGCCAAAATTTCTGGTGTTTTGGCAGGGGGTTGTTTAATTGGACTATTTGACGGGTCAAGGTACTGTTAATATGGCCTCTAAGTTTGCCCTATTGACTTTGATACGGCATATTGTAGGATTAATTGTCCGGTTCAATCTCTCAATCATTATTAATTAACCTTGGCTTTACCTCAATTTTATACCGGGGGTACTTATTACATAAAATATTTAAACATTGAACTAAATCAGTTGTGTGAAGAGAAAGAACCGAGTTATAGTCATCCCTCCTGTAACCACCTTCAAGAAATATAATCAGTGGGATACTCTTACCTGTCTCCTGTTCAAGGTTCAGGATCATTGTGTAAACAAGCTTAGAGCACTCAATCCATTCCTCTGTCGTCAGTTGACTGGCAAGTTCGTCCCATTCATGACTATCAGCTCCATGGCCAAACACAACATAATGAATTCTGCCAGCCGAGATCTCGTCATGGAGTATGCTTAAATGGCTCTTAAGCTCATTTAGGTAAGCTTCATGTCTGACAGAAATATTGATGTTTCCACATACCGGGGAGATAGCTTTATCCAAATCAGGAACAAAGTCTCTTGAGTTGTCAATACTATTGCCATGATGGCCATCCAGATCGATATAGGACCCACACAGACCAAATTCATAATATACCTTCATAGATGCAATTACCTGCCCGGAAAAGGCACAAAATAAAGCACTTCTTGTAGGATTTGCATGATGAAAGGCTCCTGATGGGCTAAAGCAGACTTCTTCCGGATGCTGAATTGCATATCTCATAGCAGAGTAAAGACTTGAATTCTCATATTTTACTGATTCAGCATACTCTGGTGTCCATTTAATATGAAGTATCTTACTTGTTTTCCCCTTGTCAAAGAAATTGTCAACCATTTGCCTCGTATGGGCTATATAGAAATCTTCCCTCTGCAGGGGTATAAACTTATCATCAATTATAAAGAGATCTGATAGCCCTTTTCTTTCCAGATATTCCATCAATAACCTTGGTTTATCAGTACCCATAGTATAACTCTCGGTTTTGACAGACATCATAGGATGATAAAAAGTGTGTAAAAGTGGGGCTTTCATAATTGTGGAATATAAGTTAAAATTCTTAATCACTAATGGGGGCAAGATCAGACTAATTTCTAAAGGTATTCATAATCTGATATAACAACAATTTCTCAGAATCATTTACGTTTGGCTCTGCCATTCTCTTTGTTTCTTCCTTCCAAATCTCTATTTGGAATTTTGCGGTATCCATGCTTTTCCACTCATTATTGCTTCTCTCATATTCTTCAAAAGTAATCTCTTGATTTTCAGCAAGATAATATTTCCACTGACAGCATTTTCTGCAAGATTGTTATCTATCCTTAGCCGGCCATAAAGGTGGTACCGTGTCAATTTGTGGTACATTTGGCCAATTTAAATTGATTTTATCCCATTAAACTTAAAAACAATCAATTAACATCGGCTTGAGATGGTCGATTTGATCCGGCCAAATCTGGTCAGATTGTCCGACTCTTGTAATGTGTGGTTCTTTATGGTAACATTTTGTGACCTTAAACGAAATTAATCATTCACTTTGCGATTTTTCATAAACCTGAGGACGCAATTTGCGACCTCAAGTATTATACACTTTTCCAGATCTGATTTTTCTTATAGGCATGACAAATAAAACTGTCACTTCCATTTTGATCGAATCTACTTAGGTTACATAAGATATCATCCTCCGGGCCAGGTTCATAATTTTTCAGGCAGGTGAGGCAAAGTGATGGCTTCTTAATCATATCAGGATTGATTTCATATCCGTCATCATCGAAAATTCCAGCAATCTTCGAAGGATCCATCTCATCGATGTGTCTCCTGCCGTACTTATCTCTTTTTTCAATTGCAGAGTCAATTTCATAATCACCGGCTGGATGTTTTTTGCCTGTAGTGCACGAAAAACAACTATTCCAGACAGAAATAGATACTATCACCCAAATGTCCTTTCCGCAAATGCATTTTACACCATTCTTATAATTCTCCAGAGCAGTCTCTAGTCTGGTTCTTAGAACTTTTTCGTTTTCACCCGGCTTACCTTCCAGGTGCTTCATTAAATAATCGTCAATTGTGATTGGAATGAACATATTATCTGGTATTATCTGATTTAAACCCGATTCGTTTTCTTTCTTTAAAATCAGTCTGTTTAGATTTTTTCTAATAGCTCTCTCATTGTTTAATACGCTGGCAAGCATTAACAGACCATACTCAGTAAATGCAAACGGGGGCAAACCTGAGACCCTTAATCTCTCTGTTGGAGGTGCCAAATTGGTACCTCCAATTTGCAAGTTCGTCTTTTGAAAGCTCAAACATGAAGTCACCAGGAAAACGATCCAGGTTTCTTCTAACTGCTCTTTTCAATTGTTTGGTATCAACCTGATATAATTCGGCCAAATCACGATCAAGGATTACCTTTGTTCCCCGGATAAGGTAAATTTTGCCCATGATTACTTCATCCGGCAACATTATCTGTTCACCAATTTTCTTTTCTATTGCAGCACGTTTTAGCATATGATAAGTTTCAATCAAAGGCTATTACAATCGGTGATATCTCATTAAGAAGTATTTAAATTATTAAATTATTAAATTATTTAACGCCGCGAGCGTGTCAAATCAAATTTACGAAAGAAAATCCGGAAAAGAAAAATTATGTATAAGGTTGAAGGGGTGTGCTTCGTCCGTCATTTACTGCGCGTCATTTGGTGGTCATTTGGCCTTCGGCCGTCATTTACTTCGTGTCATTTGCGCTGTCCGCGTCATTCAGCCTGAGGCTGTCATTCGGTTGTCATTTGCTGCGCGTCATTTATTGTCATTGATTGTCTTACAATTGAATGACAATTGAATGACCATCGAATGACCATCGAATGACAGTTTCTCCCTTTCTCTCCTCTTTCCAATTTGCGGAACTGCGTCGCTTTGCTCCTTGTCTGGATAAGCCAGTGCCCCTAACCTCCAGGCGGCGGATTAGATTGACCACCTGAAACCGCAGTTAATCACTTGATATATAAATAAATAATAAAATATTATTATTACCTGCCAGATGCGGTCAGGGCTTCCGGATTTTGCAGTTGATAACAAGGAATTAAAAAAACCTGAATGGCTTAGAGTCAGAAGAATTGTAAAGCAAAAGAAGTATATTTAAATAATGAATATCTGATATAATATGCGGGAAGCTTTAGTAAATGAAGTTCCATCTCCACTGACTGTATCAGTATCAGCAGCAGCAAAAAGAATTCTGAGTGTGAAATCCTTATTTACTTACGTTTCAGTTCAAATATGTCTTTACGCCTGTCTTTCAGGTTCCTTACGCTGCCGAACTGATTCAGCTCTCTTAAAAGATCAATATCCACATCAGCTATCAGTATCATTTCAGTATTTGGGGTGGCTTCAGCCTTAATTCCTTCTGCAGGAAATGCAAAATCACAGGGCGTAAAAACCGCTGCCTGGGCATAATTAATATCCATATTGTGAACCTTGGGCAGGTTACCTACACTTCCCGCTATAGCCACGTAGCATTCATTTTCTATCGCCCGTGCCCTGGCACAGTTCTTCACCCTGGAAAAGCCGTTCTGAGTATCAGTAAGAAAGGGCACAAAAAGAATAACCATTCCTGAATCGGCCAGTAATCTGCCAAGCTCCGGAAATTCAACATCATAACATATCAACACTCCAATCTTACCACAGTCCGTATCAAAAACCTTTAACTTACTGCCGCCCTCCAACCCCCAAACTTTAACTTCATCAGGGGTAGTGTGCAGTTTCTCATATCGTTCTACAGTCCCATCCCTCTTACATAAATAGCCCGCATTATAGAGTCTGTTGTTCTGGATCTCAGGCATGCTTCCGGCAATAATATTTATATTGTAAGAGATTGCCAGCTCCGAGAACTTCTGTGTTATATCTGATGTATGTTTTGCAAGTTCCCTTATAGCTTCAGATTCGGAAAGATGGTTGTACCCGGCCATAAGCGGAGCGTTGAAAAATTCAGGGAAAAGAGCAAAATCTGAGTGGTATCCAGACACCGCATCAATGAAAAATTCGGCCTGTTGCATAACATCATCCAGACTTTTGTAAGGGCGCATCTGCCACTGTATCAGTCCAAGCCTGACAACACTTTTTATTGTTGCAGCTGTATCTGAGTCCTTCTCATAGTAGATGTTATCCCATTTCAATAGTACTGCATATTCACTCGAAGCCGTATCACCCTCAAGATAGTTCTTAATGATCTTTGATGGATGAAAATCATTGGAAACCTGAAAGTTGAGCACCGGGTCATTAATTTCTTTCCTTTTCACCTTGTCAATATACATTCTGGGAGTTAATTCCCCGGAGTATTTAAAGTAACCGGGAATTCTCCCGCCAAAGATTATCCCTTTCAGGTTCAGCCGTTCGCACAGTTCCTTTCTGTAATCATAAAGCCTTCGTCCCAATCTTAATCCACGGAATTCGGGTTTAATGAAGATATCAATACCATACAGGGTATCACCATTCGGATTATGGGTATTAAAGGTAAAATTACCCGTGATCTCTTTGTAGGTATGCTTATCCCCAAACTTTCCATAGTCAACTATAATGGACAGTGCTACACCAGCTATCTGGTTATTGGCTTTGATCACCACCTGTCCTTCTGAAAACTTATCTATTAACGATTTTATCTGGGATTCTTTCCAATATGAATCCGGCATCATTGGATAAGATTTGATCATGGCCTCTTTAAGTTCCTGGTAATCACTGAGACTCAAATACGTAAGTTCAATGTTTTCTATCTCTTTCATGTTAAGTGATTTAGCCGGTGAACGGCAATGAATAAAATCACATTATTATATGGAATGCTGTCTGTAAAAAGTTCATTCATGTGCAACCCTGCAAATATAGGTAATCCTCTGAGTTAAAAATGAATGAATGATGTAACATATAGGTATAATTGTGTAACAATAACATGAATTAAAAGACTTAGCCTGCTCTCTGAAAATTAAATTACGTTCATATTCAGGTAAGATGTTAATCGTGGTTAAATATCTATAAATGAACTCATTCTAACTTTTATTTTTAGTACTTTTAAACTGAGAGTAAATTGATAATGAATGGTATAGATCGGGGGGAAGGAAATGAAAAAAACACTTATTTTAACGGCGATAGGTTTTACTGCAGCATTTTTATTTTTAATAAAAGAGCGTTATAAGGAGATAAGAGAAGAAAACAATAGTTACATGAATTAAACCTGAATTATGCTCTACCCATATTTTCTACAACAAACAAAAAGACCGCTGTAATGTATTTATTTACAATGATCTTTATTGATTTGTGGTCGGAGTGAGAAGCTACGAGTTAATTTATATGACTGATTATCAATGTCATATGTTTTCCAGTTTATATCTGTTTTTAACTTTTTCATACTCCGGTATTTGATATGAAACCACCTATATGGATACAAATGGACATGTTTTACGGGCATGTCCAAAAATATTAAAATATTGGACATTCGTTATAGGCAGCTTATCATTCTTCGGGATCCTCTTCAAAACCGCGAAATGGTATGTCATCGTCGGGGTCTTTGTCGAAGGGTCCTATACCCGGAGGATTAAATAGTCCCCACCGGTCAATTATATAATCCCATTTATCAAATCCTGCCACCCAGTCTATGAACAGCAGCCTGTATTCTTCAATAAGGTCTCTTACCATTTGATAATATTCCACATATTCAAAACCAAACATATCGAGTGAATGCTGCTGGACCATCAGGTCGCGTGCTGCTTTACGTATTATGGCAGCATTTTCCATTTTAAGGTCATACAACCCTGCGGCCTCAGCGCCGGCTACTTTTACAGTCAATTGTGCAGCATCACTTAACATACAGGATTTAACTTCCATAAGGTACTCATTGTTCTCCGGGATAAGATCAGTAATTTTAATTACCATGTCAAAGATCTCTTTTCCTTTCTGATAAATAGGAAGTTTTTCCGGCTGTGCGATATCATCTTCGTTATCTGAATTCATTTCCCTGATTGCATTTATGGTAATTAAACAGAAATAAGGCTAATTTAAAAAAAAGGTTTGAGAAATTCTATACAGAAATACTTACTGCAGGATATATTGAAGATAGCTTATTTTTAAACGATTTGTATTTTAACGTTTATTACAATTGATATTCAGATATATACAAACTTAAAAAAGCACAAAAAAGTACAAATATTTTATACGTTTTTGTATGGTCAAATACCAATACTCAAAGATTTGAATAACCGGAGTAAATCGAAAATTAATAAGTCTGGCTCATACTGACTATTGCTCTCTCAGTTTGGACTTCCAGTGGTTAACTTATTATATTTTCAGAGTAGATAGGCGTTCATCCAATAAATCAAGATATTTGACTTTCATATCTTTTGATAAAAAACTAATATCGATCAATGTCTTCCATTTAGGAATTGCCAAAGTGATTGTCTCCAGAACTTTTTCAATGCTCTTTTCAGTTAATTCGCATCTTTCTATCCCAAAGTAATTAACCAGAATATTACGAGTTAAATGCTTCTTCTTACCTTTCAAAGGCAAAGCAATTTCTTCATCTTGTTCTTTTAAAATAATTGTGGAATTAACCAAATCGTAACAAGGAGATAACCTTATCTGATTATCATCGGAAATAATGGAAAAGTTTTTAAGATGCGAATCTTCATTTCCGGTTAAATAGTTAAATATGACCAGTTTAAACAATTTTATTTTTTCAATCGCAGGGAATGTGCAATAATCATCGATCAACTTAACGATCTTTTCCATACTATAATCATACTTCGTATCTCTGTTTAAACCAGCCAATTGAGCAAAATCTTCAACAGGAACTTTATCATTCTGTCCCTTCCTGTCAAACCGTTTGATGAAATAAGTTAATGTATTATCCTTTGACCATAATAACCCATGAACAGGTATTTCCAAACCGATCTCGTTTGCCAACTTCATTGTAAGGTCTTCATTCTCGGGCAACTGAGTATAAAATTGATGTTGAGGTTTAAGTATATATTTACCGCCTTTATCTACAAGAATGAATTTTCCATCTTTGATACTCAGTATAGCACTTAACTTAGGCTGGACTCCCTGAATTGACATTTTTGCTGCACGATTGAAAGCCTCTTTCCGTTGTTCTTCTGCCGTATATTCAAGGTCTTTTAGTGTCCTCAGACCAGCGCTTAAGAGTTTAAGACCTGCTTCGCTGTAACGGCTTTCACCACATGGGGTATATGTTATTGGGCATAAGCTCATTCTACAACTCTTTTACGGTAACAACTCCAACCATGTCGTCTCCAACTGCAATTAATTGTGAGAAATGATCGTTCCTGTCGATTTTTTTAATTTTCAATAATCCGTCCAATTGTAACCCTTCTGGTAGTAATCCATCGAAGAATGGTGGAAATTTATCGAACTTATATACCTTAACATTTTTTGGCATCGTCCTTGAGACTTCAAGACCTTCATACCCGTCAAGGTATTCAAACAGATAATCTTTCCCTTGTTGTAATTCAGTCAAAGTTCCAGCCTCAACTCCTTTAACATATATTTTAGCCTTTCTCATTTTCCATGTTTCGTAAATTATCCATTAGCGGACTTGTTAATTCTATTTTGATGTTCAAAACACCAAGTACCTTTCGTAAGGTATTCAATTGAATAGTATCCTTCCCCTTTTCAATATCGTAAATCACAGTTTTACCAACGCCAGACATTTCTGCTAATTTGTCACGACTTAATTTGGCTGCTTTCCGATGCATCCTGATTACATCTGCTAATTCCTGAGACTGTATCATTTTCTACTGCTAAAGCGGTAAATATAGTCAATTATATTTAAACCAACAAGCATTTGTCGAATATTTACTGCTTTGGCAGTAAAATAATTGAATTGTATGAAACAGGAACGCATTAGAGTTAAAAAGAAAAAGCCTGTCATTCGCTGCGCTCATTACTTTTTGAATTTATTGAGAAGATTGCTCGTCCCGCTCAGGCGTGACTCGCGGACTTCCAGGGGGTGGCTAAAAAGAAAAAGCCTGTCATTCGCTGCGCTCATTTGCGGGCTTTATTTTTCCTTCGCTTTGAAAGCAAGCTTTCATCGCTCAGAAAAATAAAGCCCGGCACTTTCGTGCCAGGCTTTTTCTTTTGTCGGGGTGAGAAGACTCGAACTTCCGGCCCCTACGTCCCGAACGTAGTACGCTACCAACTGCGCCACACCCCGCTTTGTCCTCCTGGCTTAAATCAGGGTAGATATTGCACTCCCTTGCTTAAACCGGGGAGTACAAAATTAATCAATCTATCTTCATAACAAAGAGATTTTTAATTTCCTCATAGCCCTGCAGGATATTTTTCATCAGTAGTATAATAAACTATTGCCGGGAAATCCGGCTGATAGTGGCCAATTTATTCCGGTGCAGAATAATCAATATAACCGGCTTTTCCAAAAATCCGGATTAATATTTCCGAAAAGATTTCCATCTTTACCATATATCTCAAATTTTATGAAAAATATTTGAAAATGAATAAGCTGGAATTAAAACTGTTGATCGTTTTATTTTTCTTTACTTCACTGGCTGCTGCCAGGGAATATCATGTTTCAGTTAACGGGACCGATTTAAATGACGGTTCTTTTTCGAAACCATTCAGGACAATCTCACATGCTGCCTTGTTTGCACAACCAGGCGATGAGATAATTGTTCATGCCGGCACTTATCGCGAATGGATCAACCCTGCAAGAGGTGGCGAAAGCGATTCAAAAAGAATTGTGTATAAGGCAGCTCAGGGAGAGAAGGTGGAAATTAAAGGTTCGGAAATTGTCAGTGGCTGGCAAAAAGAGAAAGATGGTGTGTGGAAAGTGACCATTCCAAATTCATTTTTCGGCGATTATAACCCATATCAGGATTCCCTGTGGGGCGACTGGTTCAACAGGAAAGGGCGGATACACCACACCGGTGAAGTCTTTTTGAATGGCAAATCGCTTTATGAAAAGGAAACATTGAACAAAGTTTTAAATCCTGTTGCCGGTAAAAGCATAGTTGATACAGTCGGTTCCACTTTTACCTGGTATTGCGAAAGTAATACTTCAATTACTACGATCTGGGCTGATTTTCACAAATTTGATCCAAACAAGGAATTGGTCGAAATCAGTACCCGCAGGACTGTTTTTTATCCGGAAAAACCGGGTGTAAATTACATAACCATAAGTGGATTCCATATAAGTCAGGCCGCAACTCAGTGGGCAGCGCCTACTGCTGAACAGATAGGTATGATAGCTACACATTGGAATAAAGGATGGATTATCGAGAATAATGTTTTGAGTGACTCTAAATGTTCCGGTATTACATTGGGTAAAGAGCGTGGAACGGGTCATAATGTTTGGTCCGCCGATAAAGATAATGTGAACAGGGATGGTAATATTCATTACATTGAGGTATTGTTCAGGGTGCTCCGTAATGGCTGGAGCAAGGAAAATATTGGTTCACATATTGTCAGGAACAACACCATTTTCAACTGTGAACAAACCGGAATTTGTGGAAGCATGGGGGCAGCATTTAGTATCATCGAAAACAATCACATTTATAATATCTGGACTAAAAGACAATTTACCGGCGCTGAAATCGCCGGAATAAAGTTTCATGCCGCCATCGATACTTATATCGGGAAAAATCGCATAAACAATTGTGGGAGAGGTTTGTGGCTCGACTGGATGACCCAGGGCACGCGTGTTTCAGGAAATATCCTGTATGAAAACAATATTGAAGATATTTTCCTGGAAGTGAATCACGGACCTTTTATTGTTGATAATAATATTCTGTTATCCCCACTTTCCATCAGAACTCAATCTGAAGGAGGAGCGTTTGTACACAATCTGATAACAGGAGGAGTTTACATGTGGCCCGATCCTGTTCGATTTACGCCCTATTTCCTTCCTCATTCCACTGATATAGCTGCATTAACAACGATTCTCTCGGGTGATGACAGATTTTACAATAATATTTTTATCGGAGCTGGTGATAAAACACCACAGGATAAAAGATTAATATCGGGTTTGGAAGTGTATGACAATGCAAAACTACATGTGTGGATTTCCGATAATTTGTATTACTACGGGGCAAAACCATCTTCACAAGATCAAAATTCATCAATTGATTCACTTTATAATCCTCATCTGAGACTTGAGGAAACAGAAGAGAGTGGCTACCTCTTTTTTACATTCAATCAGTTGTATTACAATCATAAAGTGAAAATTATTACTTCTGAATTATTAGGTAAAGCTAAAATACCCAAAGCCCGTTTTGACAATCCGGACGGCACTTCGCTGACTATCGGCCGGGATTATTCAGGTAATATCCGCACTGAGAAAAATAACCTTGCTGGCCCTTTTGTTAACCTGCCTGACAATCAAGTCAGAATAAAGGTATGGTAATCTGATTCTGCCTTAAAGAAACCGTTTTTACTATTATAGTCTGATATTATGATACAGGATAAATATCTGTCGCAGTCTTAATTGCGGGACTTTCAGTCAGCAGAATGTTGGTCCGGGTAATTAACCGGAAATAAGAATTATACTTAAGTGCCGGACTTTATTTTGTTCTTTACTTGACATTAAATATGAAATGCAATATCTTCCTGTTTTATGCACTTTTTAAAAATAGATTCTAAAACCCGCAATTAATGTGAATTGGTTTTAAATTAGAGTGTTGTAAGCTATCTTTTGGGCATGATTTTGCGAAAATTTAAATATAAAACAGATGGCAAAAATGCTATGGGGTATTTACACATTACCGCTATCAAATTGAGGCTGTGGCAAAATACATTTTAACCCGGAAAGAACATCACAAAACAAAGCCATTCAAAGAAGAATACCTGGAATTGCTTGTAAAGAACAATATTGAATTCAAAGAGGAATACCTGTTTGAATTTTTTAGTGATATTTATAATTGGGATTAAATATTGCGGTGCTCTGCACCTAATGGTTATGTGTTTCAAATGCATTTCTACAAATGTTATGCGGCTCTGCCGCTTAATATTAGCCGGAATGTGCGACGCATCACTATTTGAGATAAATAGCGGAATTGAATGCCTAAAGATTGTGCGGTGCATCACTTTTTGCAGATAAATAGCTGCATTAAATAGCCAAAGAATGTGCGGCGCATCACTATTTGTAGGTAATTAGCCGTATTAAATGGCCAAAGAATGTGCGGCGTATCACTATTTGTAGGTAATAGCCGTATTAAATGGCCAAAGAATGTGCGAAACAACATAATATTTGCAGCTGAATAGCTGGATTGAATGGCCCGGGAAGGTGCAGAGCACCATAATATTTGTAGATAAATGTTTGTCGTAGAGGACAAAGGTGCAGCGCACCGAAATATTATATTAGATAATTGAAATTTAATTCATTAGTAAAGTAGTTTTTGAAAATATCAAATGATAATAATTTAGGATTAAAATATGGATGTTGCGACACTGAAATCAGCGAAATGTTGGTCCGGTTATTTGGCCGGACGAAATAATTATACCTAAACAACTGATTTTATTTTATTGCAGACGTTATCTTTTTGGAAAAATTATCAGGACGTAATTAATGGTAATAAACTTTATACTGTAATCAAATGTTTTTTTATAATAAAACACTGTATTTTGTTCTTTGCTTGACATTAAAACTGAAATGCAATATCTTTATTTGAAATTGCAACTCAGATTAAAGTCTGACTATCACTAGTTTGCATGTTTTTATTAAATTTTTTAATTAAGTGAAAAGAGATAAATTATGCCAGAAGAACTTGATGACAATGAAAAGAAGGAAGCATGGGATGTCGTTCAGAGACTGGACTCAACAGACTTCGGGTATAAGCCTTTCGGGGAATCGCTGACGGCCTCAGGTTTTCAGTTACATAAATTCGGAAATCCCTGCAGTTACAAGGGAACATACGGGTATGTCCAGTTCGAATGGCTCATACTGGCATGTGAAAACAGAGTAGTAAAGTGTGTTTACATCCCTTTAGCAGATCCCGGAAAAGCATACTCCCTGGAGACAGAGGGTGTATCTTCATCAGGAAAATCATTTTCTCCTGAAGACATGAAGCTTCTCAAAAAAGAAAGATACAAGCAGATTGAACGTTTTGTCAAAAACACATTTGAAGAACAGGTTTTTAAGCCTGTTGAACTAAATATGAAAATCAGAGATGATTTAGAGCTCGACGAATATGATATCCCGGAAATCATTATGAAACTGGAAAATGAATTCGGCTGCATCATCACGGATGAAGAGGCTCTGCGCTTCGGAACAGTTGAGGATGTGATTTCATTCATTCGCAAAGGAAAAGAGATATCTGCCTGACATGGTCTGCGACGCAGACGATAAATTCATTGTAAGCATTGTAAAGAAGAGTCTGCAATAGTTTTGTCCGGATTTCATAACCTGGATAAAATGGATTTGACCTTCCTTCCTTTCTCACCCCCGGTGAAAAGATGATGTTTATTTGCTTCCATCTAGCCCGTATTGAAGAAATGTCGGGGAGAAAAGGAGGCCGGGCTCAATATCAGTTGCATCCTTTGTGAATAGAAACGAAACGACAATTCCGAAGAACTAAGAATATCACTCCACATTAATCTATGAGTAAATTGATTAAGCGATTTTTGAATATAGTTATGTCCGATAATTATTTAATTTTGGCGAGGATAATAATATTGGCCATTTTCAGTATTAAGTAAGTCAACAAGATGAAAAAGGAAAGACTGGAAGCATTCAGTGATGGAGTGATAGCCATCATAATTACGATTATGGTATTGGGGATCACAGTTCCGCAGGGTGATAAACTTGCTGACCTGAAGCCCCTGATCCCGGGTATCTCAAGTTATATTTTAAGCTTTATCTATCTTGGAATCTATTGGAATAACCACCACCATATGATGCATACTGTAAAGCATGTAAGGGGTGATATTCTCTGGGCCAATCTTCATTTACTTTTCTGGTTATCGCTTGTTCCGTTTGTCACTGGCTGGATGGGAGAAAATCATTTTGCTGCGATGCCGATGTCCTTATATGGAGTTATTCTGTTAATGGCAGCTGTTGCATATTATATACTGCAGCGACGGATAATAAGTAATCACGGTCCCGATTCTATCCTGTCAAGGGCAATTGGCAAGGATCTGAAAGGAAAAATATCTCCGATCCTTTACCTTATTGCAATAGGCATGAGTTGGGTCAATCAATGGATCGCGGGCGGCATTTATATCCTGGTCGCGCTTATCTGGATAGTCCCTGATAAGCGGATTGAAGTGATTTTTAAAAATGAGGAAGAATAGACCCATCTGTTCTGCGTCCTGGGCTCAAACTTGTTGAGCCAGACTACCAGTATGCAGGACACAGATCCTGTCTCCGGAAGTTCTTTCCATGAAACTTATTCTCTTTCTTATTACAGCCAAACAACAGGTTGACCCCAAGACGCAGGCTAAACATCCTGGCATAATAAGGCACTATAAAAGGAAAGCGGACTTCTTTTGGATAATTATTTGGAAGGCGGATTACCTTAGTAAACCTTACAGGGATATTATCAGCTGCCAGATAGAACTGAGCAATCCGGTTTCCAAGAGCAATGCCCGCACCTATCTGGTTAAATTTATTGTTCATTATTGTGTAACTCAATGAAGCAGCAACTGAAGGGGATGGTGCATAATTCATTGAAAGTGAAAGCGATGGCATTATATTCCGGTTATAAATTTCAATCCTTGTCATTGCTCCTGCTTTCAGGTTTGGCATTATAACACGGGTAATTCCTCCGAATATTTTAACAGGTATAAGCGTGAGGTATGAGGATGCTGATGCCCTGAATACCCTGGAAATTGAATCCTCCAATGCCCTGATAAAGCCTGCCTGATCAGGATTCACCTGTAACTGATTCAGATCGGCTTCATTGAATAAATAATTTCCACTGGCAGAGAAATTATTTGCATTTTTCTTCCACCGGATGAATCCCAGATCGACAATACTTGCTGAAAGCTGAGTTATTTCATCCCGATCATAAACAAAGCCGGCATCAATTGCCATGCCCCGGTTGCCGTTAAAAAAATAGTCCCCCGATTTATTATTTAATGCGTCGCGGAAATTAAGACTGTTCACCAATCCACCCTGACCGGTTCCGATTATAACGGGGAATGAGGCATATATTCCGTATTTCATCTGAGCTTCAAGGGTAACGGGATTATTTGTTGTGTTTATTGAGAGTTCTGATCTGCGCGCAATAGCATTTGCCATTCCCTGCAGGTATTTCAGACGTAAACCAATCTTAAGTCCCTGCCTGAATTCTTTTGCGGCACTTATACCAATCGAGTTCCATGTAGTGATTTCTGCTCCCAGACCTTTAAGGATTAGCGAATTTAGTATGTTATTTGGCGCCTGAAGATTGTTATCGTTTAATAAGGCGACATCATGCGGATAAGAAAAAAGAAGATCTGAATGATTTGCTACCCCGAAGGTGAAATACCAATCTTTAATTCCAAATCCGATTCCCAGGAGATTTATGTCGGTCTCCGACTGGAAATGATTAATCCTTTTTAATTTCTTATCCAGTTTTATCAGGTCAAGGTAGTAATTATCTGCCTGAACACCTGTCCCGGCATAAAATACGTCATGGAAGCTAAATCCCGAATTACGCAGGTTCACTTTTACGGAAGATATAAAGGGAAGTTCTATGTATGTACCGCAGGAGCGTATATATGCAGGATTAAGCTGATTTGCCTGAGGAATACCAGGCATCAGGTACAGAGTATTATCCTGGCCATTTACAATACGGCAGGGAAGAATCACCAGCAGTGATGCGAATATTAAAAAGGCATGTATGCGATTCTCGCTTCCCGGGGTAATCGGCCAAAATGTTTTAACAGGTAAGGAATTAACCACTAAAACGGATATTAGTTGTTCCTTTAAACAATCCGCAGGAGGAAATAGTTTACCGGCTGATAATCGTATAAATGCCACCTGCCTCAGACCCCGGATCATTGATATTATTGGTACTGCAATTTAAAGATTTGGCGCCGCCAGACCTCAGTGTTATTTTAAACGTTAAGCCCGGATTAATGGATATCAATTAATTTATTCATAATATTGTTCCTAAAATCAGACCTCTTAAGATTATGAAAATATTATTCACAATAATTTTTACATCATTTCTGTTTAGTACCGTTATTGGCCAGGAAGCGGGTTTCCGCGGGCCAAAGCGCGATGGGATATACAATGAAACAGGATTATTAAAGACCTGGCCGTCATCCGGTCCCGGATTGTTATGGGAAGTGACAGGAATAGGCAGGGGACAATCAAGTGCTGCAGTTACTGATGATGCAATCTATATCACAGGCAGAAAAGGAGATAAAGATGTGCTGACTTGTTTAGATCAGAATGGCAGGAAAAAATGGGAAGTGGAATATGGAAATTCTTCAGCAGCCACCAATTTTCCTGAAAGCCGTAGTACTCCTTCTTACTCAAATAACAGAATCTTCGTAGTAGGAGGCCAGGGAGAATTGGTTTGTGTCGGAAAGGATGGAAAGATTATCTGGTCAGTGAACTATTTCAAAAAATATAATGCCTCAGAACCTTTGAATGGAATTTCAGAATCACCATTGGTAGTTGATAATAAAGTAATCGGAACTCCCGGTGGCGGTGTGGCATCTATGGTGGCCTTCAATGTTGAAACCGGAAAAGTAGAATGGGAAGCACCGCCGATAAATGAATTGACAAATTATGTAAATCCTCTGCTCATCCAAAACGGAAGCAATAAAATAATAGTCACCTGGACAGCACATCATCTGATTGCAGTTAATGCAGCAAATGGAAAGCTTCTCTGGAAAATTAACTGCGAGGCGCTGAATACTGAACAGTTGGAAAGAAGGAATCGGGTAAATACGCCGCTTTATCGTGATGGTTTTATCCTTGCAGCTAATGGATATGATCAGGTAGCTATAAAGATTAAGATCAATCCGGATGGTACAGATCCGGTAATCGTCTGGAAAAATACGGATCTTGATCCCCATGTAGGAGGCATGGTACTTATAGGAAATTATATTTTCAGTTCAAATCATGAAACAAACTCAAAGGGGAAATGGATCTGTGTTGACTGGACAACAGGAAAAACCATGTGGATTACTGACTGGTACAACAAGGGTGCGATAATATCAGCTGACGGAATGCTATATATTATTGAAGAAAAGAGCGGTCATGTCGGACTGGTAAAACCATCGGGAGAAAAATTTGATCTCGTAAGCTCATTTCAGATTACGAAAGGGGAGGGTGTCTATTTTGCTCATCCTTCAATAAATAAGGGTAGATTATTTCTCAGGCATGGTGATTATCTGGCTGTTTATTCAATAAAAGCAAAATAACAGCCGGCCGGACGATGTCTTTACGGCTTTGGCTGCATGAAGTTGCAGGGAGCCAGGGACATGTTGGATTTTACGTATTCAGTTCTTAATTTCTTTGAGTTCGCGGCCGTTAATTGAATTCTTCTTTTAACTAATCTTCGGTCTCCCGAAATCTTTATATTTTTACACAATTCAAAAATTACAATTATGAAAATCATTGCCATTGATCAGGTTGAAAAGAAAGAAGTCAAAATGGTGGGAGCAGCAGGTGCCTGGAAACAACTACCACTGGGAAGTAAGGATGGTACTCCGGTCTATTCTTTAAGGGTATTCAATGTGGAGCCGGGTGGAAATACACCTTACCATAGCCATCCTTATGAACATATGAATTTTGTTATCGAAGGCCAGGGGGTACTGGTAAATGAAGCAGGAGAAGAACAACCAATAAAAGCAGGTGATTTTGCCCTGGTATATCCGGATGAAAAACACCAATACCGAAACAGTTCATCAGACAAGGTATTCAGAATGATCTGCGGAGTCCCGAAGGAATTTGAGTAATTCTGATCATTGATTATTTCATCCTGAAGGAATATTTATAATATATTTCCTGATTCGATCCGGTTGCCGGTCTTATCGGATTCTATTATCATAACACTATGAATGATATCCAAATGACCACCCAATGACCATCGAATGACCCCCCAATGACCACCGACTGACCACCAAATGACCACCGACTGACGGCGCAGCCGAATGACGCGCCGAATGAAATGAGGCGCAAATGACCACTGAATGACCACCCAATGACAATTTTAAGTCCAGTAAGTAAGAATAAAAGCAACAACCAATAAAGATGCCAGGTGATATCCAGTATTGATGCCAAATAGCTTCCAGGAATGCTTCTCCCAGACAGTAGCGCCCAGCTCTCCGGGAAGGTAAAAGCCTAACCATGTGAAAAGGGCGGCACTTAACGTATTTGACAATGGACCCATTTCCCTGACCCCGGGCACAAATTGCCAGGCTGCAATGTTGTGTGCCAGAACCACTGCAAAAAGAAGGTTGCCTATAAGCGAAAAGGCCATGCCCTTAAGCATTACCGAATTATCGGGTTTCATATCAGCATCGTAACCCAATTCTTTTCCCCAGGCTTTCCCAAAAAGAGGGGTAAACCAGATAAATCCCAGGATGAAATTTACGACCACTGCAACTAAAATTGCCAGGAAGTTAATTTTTAATTCCATAACTCGTTTTATTTAAAATTTGTTTACTCGTTAAGCTTTTGAGTCACTCCCCGTTTTTAAAGAAGTAACTGGTATCTGTATTCATTTTTATCCGGGTTGTGAATTACTTTATTAACTGTTCAAATAGAAAACAAGACCCATTAAATCATTATCTGTCTTTTTTCTTCTTTTTTGAAGATTTTGCCTGGACGTTGAATTCAAGAGCAAGATTAATCCAGTAATCAAATTCTTTTGGAGTTCTCATACCACTATAGTCAATCAGCACCCAGCCTCTCATTGGTCTCTTAGTAAAATCCATCGTCCTGCAGCCTGTCATCTCTACAGCAGTTTCGTGAAATTCAGGATCAATCCGGCACATCATTTCGTCCTGATAAATACCAACACACATCTTCTCATTAATCATAAATGCCAATCCTCCCATCATCTGTTTTTCTTCGACTTTGGGAAGGTTTGCGAGACGTTCACGGATTCTGTCTGCCAATTTTACGTCGTATGCCATGCGTAGTTTGCTTTCTTTTTAGTTAAACAAGGGAACCCATGCAGTCGCAGATTCCTTATTTTTAATGAAATAAACACAAAGAGGAGTCAAATTGTTCTGAAAATTTGTCTTGTTTAATACTTATATTTATTCTGACTTGAGTTTGAGGTGTCGTTTCCCTTGCGGATAGTCAATCGCATCGCGTCATTTGTCCTTTGGACGCCATTGAGCCCTGCGTTTCATCATTCGGAGACAATTCATTGACCGTATAGCATTAACGGCAGGCGCTGTACCGTTTTTACAACACAGGTATTTAACTACTGGTAAAATGAGCCAGCCAGTAGAGCCCGGTGAGTTTATGGATATAGAAATAACTCATGGCAAAATCCGGCACCACGGAGATCACGGAGAACACGGAGTTCCGTGGTTTGCATAGCCCCTCAGTCTTTTCGTCTCTTCGTCACTTAGTCCCCGTTTCACCTTTTATCCAACGCAGCCCTGGGGAAGCTGGACTGCCCCTGATATATATCATATCTCCCGAAGCAGCATTTCGCCAACAAAAAATGTTTGCAGTTGTTAAGCATATTACATTAGACTTAATGTAGTTCTAATTATTAACTTAATCTTTGATACTATGGCTGCGCATAATTTAACAGACATCGCAGCAATACCAGGAAAACAGGATATCATGATTACGAGGGAATTTAATGCCCCGCGTGAGCTGGTTTTCAGAGCTTATACCGATCCGCAGATTTACACACGCTGGGTAGGTCCGGGAGAGGTCAAGACTACAATTGAGACTTTCGAGCCCAGGACAGGCGGAAAATACAGGTATGTACAGAGGGATAAAAGTGGGAAGGAATTCGCATATCACGGAGTTTATCTTGCAGTAAAATCACCAGAGATGATTATTGAAACACTTGAATTTGAAGGTCTTCCGGATGAAGGACATGTGGCCCTCGAATCACTTAAGTTTGAATCAATATCCAATAATAAGTGCAGGGTAAAATCCAAATCTGTATTTCTTTCATCCGAAGATCGTGACAAAATGATGCAATCCGACATGGAAAAAGGTATCATAGAATCATTCGATCGTCTCGATGATGTCCTGGAGTCAGAAATAAAGAAGTAAACCGGAGCGCAATTATTTGTTTCTGACTTTTTTATAATTCTTTGTTATTAAACAATTGTTCGGGAGGAGTTTTCTGAAAAACATAGCTAATCGGGAACCCTTCTTTTCTTTTAGTGCTTTTTCAATGTCCCTGCCACAATATTTATTACCCTCCTTAACTGACAATCCAGACTCAAACATTGACAACCTTCCAGCTTCCTCTTGAGAAGAGCCAGAGTGTTACCATACCAACTGATGTCTCTGCATAAAAACAACCCCAGAAAACACCCGTATAGCCTTTGTCAAGGACCACAGCCAGGAGATAAGCCAGAGGGATCTCAATGAACCAGAAAAATATCAGATTTATGATTGTCGGGGTTCTGGTATCACCAGATCCATTAAATGCCTGAACCGAAACCATCCACCAGCCATATACAAAATAAGAGTACGACATTATCCGCAACCATGTGGAACCAACAGATATTACTCTCTCATCAGCAGAAAAAATACTCATCAGGTTGCGGTTGTAAAAGAGATAAACCGCTGACACCCCTATAAGAAATAGCATATTATAAAAACCGATCTTCCATACAGATGCTTCAGCACGGTCGGGAAAACCGGCTCCAAGATTTTGTCCGACAAGGGTGGCGGCTGCATTCGACATTCCCCAGGCAGGCATAAGTGTAAACATGACTATGCGCAGTGCAATTGTTGATCCGGCAACGGCCTCGCTTCCAATTGTGGCAAGGATTCTCATAAGAAAGATCCATGAGGTCATACCCACTAACATCTGACCAACACCTCCCAGAGAGGTGCGAATTATGCCAAGCATTATCTTAGCATCGATCAGGATATGGGAAAGCCTTACCTGGATATGTTTCCCTCCCCTGAACAGCAGCCAGAACTGGACAATCACTCCGATAGTACGTCCTGTTGTTGTAGCAATTGCAGCCCCCTTTATTCCAAGTGCCGGTAACGGTCCCAGTCCGAAAATAAACAGGGGGTCAAGCACAATATTTATTATGGTGGAAATAAATAAGATACGCATTGCAATGGCTGCGTCGCCTGCACCCCGGAAGATGGCATTTATAACGAATATCAGGATTATCGCTGCGTTGCCGCCAAGCATCCATTGGGTATAGTGGTATCCGTTCGCCAGCACCCAATCATCGGCGCCCATTAAGATAAGCAGCTCCTTTGCAAAGAAAATACCTGTAAATGCAAATGGTATTGAACATATGAATCCAATTATAACTGCCTGAACGGCGGACCGTGATGCCTTATCTCTCTTATTTTCACCAATCCTGCGTGCAATTATTGCGGTGACAGCCATAGAGAGACCCATTGCCACTGAGTAAAGAAGAAACAGATAAGTCTCTGTTAGTCCTACGGTGGCTACGGCAGATGCTCCCAGCTTACCTACAAAAAATATATCAACGACAGCAAAAGTGGATTCCATGATCAGTTCGAGCATCATTGGTACAGCCAGGAGAAATATCGCTTTATTGATATTTATCTGTGTATAATTTGCTTCTGTCCCCTTCATGGCCTCCATGAAATCGCTCCATAATGACCGTGAGACCTCCTTCCCGGCAGGTTGGTTCAGTATATCTTGTATCATGTGTTGTCAGTGTTTATTTGTGACTAACAAATTGCGGGATGGAAAATCCTTTTGTCTCTTTATCCCTTTTGTCCCTTAGTCCTTCAGTCTCTTAGTCTCTTAGTCTTCCAATTACTTCTTCTCTATAACCATTCGGTTCTTATCAACCCAGTAGGCCCAGAAAACAAATAACCATTGTAATTCTCCGGCCCAGGCAATAGCTTTAATATTCGGCGGTGGAGGACCAAAAAGGTTGCTCAGATAGATTAATACGAGAACAAGTATCAATCCCCAGAAACCATAGGTGCCAGCTTTGTTTTTTGACTTTGTGCTGTTCAAATACAATACCAGACCAGCCATGAAGATTAATCCTTCCAGTGCAATTGCAATCAGTTTGTTGTTCCAGAGACCAAAACCAAGATAATCGGTACTGCCTGGAAACAGAGGCAGATCAGGAATATGTACAAACAGATCGAGAACCCAGTGGCTTATCACACATAATCCCAATACTATGGACCCTACGTAGTTGCGTTTTATCAGAAAATATACCATTGCAAAGAGAATTCCCCAGACAAGAGCCATCAGGAGACTATGTGACAGCGGATAATCTGTAAAATTCAGCGGAGCCATTTTTGTCATTCCAGGCTGAATTTTTACATGTTCCCATCCGAGCAGCAAAAAAGTGGGCCAGAGCAGATCTAAAAATTGTGAAGCAAGAAAGAAAGTTCCCAGGGAAATTTCAGGAGCAGCTTTTTTGGCTCCTAATCCGACGCCAAAATGACCTATAAACATAACAATATGATTTTATAATTTTACACTGAAATACTAACAGAGAAATTTGATAATTGTTTACTGTCAGTTGATTGCCTTTAATAAATGCCTGTCATATTAAATAATGATAATAACAGAATCCGGTTATTATTAAAAACAACAAAGATGACAGGGGGTACATGGTTTTATACCCGGAAGGAAACGGTATTTCATATTCAACAATGGCATTTTGAGATCCGATATTAAAAATAACGACATTTGAATAAAACTTCTTCCTGCAAAGCTGCAATAAACATCACGATGAAGGCGGATACTAATTGGACCTTGCCGGAGGTAAGCCTGAAGTAGTTTTTAACTCATGAAAAATTTATTAAGCCTTTCTGTATAAGGACACTTTATTGTGGCTGATTGGCATACATTTGAACAATACGAATAATAACATTAGTTGCAGCTATCATGCTTTCCAGAGGAACATATTCAAATTTTCCATGAAAATTATGCCCGCCGGCAAAAATGTTCGGACATGGCAGATCCATAAAAGAAAGACGTGATCCGTCAGTTCCTCCCCTGATAGGGATGATTTTAGGCTGAATTCCCAAATCTTCGATGGCTCTTCTGGCTATTTCCAGAATGTGAAATACAGGTTCAATTTTTTCACGCATATTGAAATACTGATCCTGTATTTCAATCTTTACTGTTCCATTCGGGTACTTTCGGTTTAGCAGGTTGGCAATATCTTGCATCAGGGTTTTTTTATTTTCGAACTCTGTCCGGTCGTGATCGCGGATTATGTAATCACTGACCGAATTTTCAACTGTCCCCTCTGACTTAATGAAATGAAAAAACCCTTCATAATTACTGGTGAATTCAGGCCGTTGTCCGACAGGAAGCAGGTTGTTAAATTCGGTGGCAACAAGAAGAGAATTAATCATTTTGTTTTTAGCCGTTCCCGGATGAACATTCCTGCCCTGAATTAATACCCTTGCCTTTGCAGCATTAAAATTTTCGTATTCGAGTTCTCCAATCTCACCGCCATCCATAGTGTATGAATACTCTGCACCGAATTTTTTTACATCAAAAAAGTCTACCCCTCTGCCGACTTCTTCATCAGGTGTAAATCCGACTTTTACAGTTCCGTGTTTTATTTCAGGATGCAAAACAAGGTATTCCATTGCTGTTACTATTTCGGCAATGCCTGCTTTGTCATCGGCGCCCAGCAAAGTAGTCCCGTCTGTTGTAATAATGGTTTGTCCCTTATACTGCTTTATTTCCGGGAAATCAGCTGTTTTCAAGGTTAACCCGGAACTCTTGTTCAGTAAAATATCCTCGCCGTTATAATTATTCACAACCTGTGGATTCACATTTGTCCCGGACATATCGGGACTGGTGTCCATATGTGCTAAAAAACCAATGACAGGTACTTTAGGATCAATATTTGAGGGCAATGTGGCCATCACATAACCCTTTTTATCGAGGGAAATATCAGTTAATCCGGCATTTTTTAATTCGTCAGCCAGCATTTTAGCAAATTGCAACTGTTTTTCCGTGCTTGGAAACTGGCTTGAATCTGGCATCGATTGAGTGTCTGTTTTAACATATCTTAAAAAGCGCTCTAATATTATTTCTTTCATTGTATATTTTATTTTTAACCATTAAAAATAGTGATTATTTGCCCGATAAAACAGACGTTTATTTAGCGAAACTATTTCTCACTCACTGCCAGGCGTTAAGAAATTGCCTTGTAGGCAATTTTAGCGAAGGAGCCAGCCTGCAGGGATGGCAGAAAGGACGACTTGTCCCGCATTTCCTTACCTTTATTATCAGTATAGGCCGGGCTTATTTTAATTCTATAATCACAGATCAAATAATAGGATCCTGACAAAAATCTTTTCTTCCACAGTCCTTACAGTATTTTCCCAACCATACTTCATCGAATTGTTTCATAATGGCCTGGACAATCGTCGTATCAGTAGTAATGAACCCTGATTCAAAGTTTCGGTTATTTGGACTTTTAATACCTAAACCTGCCCCGGTAAGATTTGCAGAGCCTGAATAAGCAAATTTGCCATCAATGATGATATGTTTGAAATGAACTCTGGGGCATAACTGCCTTTCCATGCTATCCCATAACATCGGGTATTTGTCAAAACTTCTTCTAAAGTTGGGGCCAGGTTCTTTTGCATGTAAAAGGCGGATGGCAACCTTCTTTTTCAATAAACTATCAAGCACACCCAAAAAAGATTGAACCTTGCCTTTGTAATGGACATGCAAATCTTTAATGTCAGCAGTACCGATCCAAACAAAGGACGATGCCGTTGCAATAGGTTCGATAGCTTGTTTATATAATTGTTCGTTTGTAATAAAAGTTGTGCTCATTTCCTGGTCGGTGTCAGTGATACCTTGCCTGTAACTTAACTATATGATATATCGATAATTTCAAAAACAATATCTTTCCCGGCTTGCTTTAAAATAACCTTGTCACCGGTTTTTTTATTTATTAATACTCTGGCCAGAGGTGAAATGAAGGAGACTTTCCCTTTAGAAATATCTGCTTCATCAACGCCGACAATCCGGAAAGTCTGAATATTATCGGGTGCTTCTGTTTTGAGAGTTATAGTTGCTCCGAATCTTATTTCATTCTGTGGTCCCTCTTTTAAATTAACTATTTTGGCTTCAGCAATCCTGTTATTCAATAGTTGTAATTTTGCATTTATATTGTTTAACTCAATTCGTTTCTCATTCTCATTAGCATTATTCAAATTGTTTTTTTCAATTTCAAGCATCTGTTTCTCTGCTAACAATTGATCCATCCCAAACGGGGTAACAAAGTTTGTCACTCCTTCAGGTAAATATGCCCGCTGTGGCACTATCGGAATATCTTCCTGATCGTCTTCTTTAACAAATCCTCTGCTCATTACGTAATAATCTAAATTATAGTATTCACTAAGGTAGTAAAAATTATGGGTCAGACTATTTCATGACGCCATTGAGCCGTTACGCCGTTGAACCTTAATTTGTCTTAAATCCGATTCGGTTTCGCTTTTTAAAATCGACTTCCTCCTGTTTCGACTGCTCCAATTGTTTAAGGTGTTCAAATATTGTACTTATTTGATTGTTATGTGCGTCAAATTTAGTCTGTACATTTTCAAGTTGATGTGCCATAAATCAAAAGGAATGTGTTATTGGAGGCGTAACGGCTCAAGGGCTCAAGGGCGTAACGGTGTAAGGGCGTAACAGCCCAATGGCCAATGGCACAACGGCGTAAGGGCAGGAAGAAATATATTATGTATTATAGGTGATGTGGGAAAAGTACACACGTTGCTCGACTCTCGACACCCTGCTTTTAAGATAAAAGACAAAAGTTACAAGATAAAAGTAAAGAAAAAGCCGAATAAAATGTACCAGAGAGTTGTATTTTAAAAATAAGTGTGGTAAATTTGCACCACACTAACGCATTCAAGTCATGAAACCATCATTTGCAAATTTTATCCGTGATAAAAGAATTGCTGCAGGACTAACATTGCGTGAGTTTTGCAGACTTGCCGGTATTGATGCCAGTAACTGGAGTAAAATTGAAAGAGGATTATCAACCCCTCCTCAAAGCGTCAAGATTTTAAATGAAATAGCATCGGCCCTTAAAATAAAAGAAGCGAGCCAGGATTATAAAGAGATGTTTGACCTGGCTGCACTGTCAACAATTCCTGACGAATTGATTGAACCAGAGATTTTGGAACAATTACCTGTTTTCTTCAGAACAGTCAGAGGTGAAAAACCTACTGAAGAAGAACTAAAAACATTAATAACCAAAATCAGGTCAGCATGGACCCCAGAAAAATAATCTCTGCAAAACTCACTCAGGAAATACTTCGGGAGGAAGCAGAAAATTTCAGGGACCAGCATATTTTTACAACAAATCTGCCAGTTGATATTGAACTTGTGGTTGAAGCTACACTGGGAATAAGAATTATTCCGATTGAGAATCTCCAAAGACTATGCGATATGGAAGGTTTTATCTCAAAGGATTTTAAATCTATCTACGTAGATGAGTATCTATATAAAACTGACAGATATTATAAACGAGTCAGATTTACAATTGCACATGAGATAGGACATTATATTTTGCATCGAGGTACTATAGATAATCAAAAATTTGAGGACGAAAATGATTGGATTCAATTCAGAATGGGAATTAATGATGAAACTTTGGGTTGGTTTGAGACCCAGGCTTCTGAGTTTGCCGGCAGATTACTTGTTCCTCTGGACCCTCTAATCGAAGAATTTAAATCTAAGCGTCAAACTGTAATAAAAAAGTATTCCTCCTGGAATTCGCCAAAAATATCAGAGGATGATTTATTTACTATTATTGCTCCTTTAATTTGTAAAAAATTTGATGTATCATCTGAAGTTATTGAAAGGAGACTTAGGAAAGAAAACATTATAAGTCTGCTCGGTAAATAAAACTATGAAGAGGGCTCAGAGCAAAAGATTAATTAATTTGCATAAACTTTGCTGAACAGATCATCCAGCATTTCAAGAAGTCGGTACATGTCATGCTCCGTCATATGCAAATGCGGCGAAAACCTCTAAAAACGGTATGCGGTGTGCGGCGTAATATTCGCCAAAAATAATTGATGTAATGTGAATATTTTTAAAATAGTTCTAATATACATTAAAGGCGGTTAGCCCTTTTTTGAAATCCTTTAACAGCAAAGGTCGCAAAGAGTTAAATCCCAAGAACACAAAGGATAATTCGGAGTTTATTTTTTTAGTTACAAGGACTTGACTGTTGTAGCATCAGCTAAGGCAGAGTGCCACATAAGGGTGAGGCGTGAGTAAGGGACGAAGGGACTTAGAGACAAATAAACTCTTCATTTCACTTCAGAGCTGAGAGCCGTTTTATGGCCTGTGTCAGCTTTTATTTTCCCCATTGCCTCCCTTAGCCCGCTTATGGCTTTGAAGGGCGTCCCGATGATTAACAAGTCGGATAACCAATTAGGGACAGTTCCTGCAGGGTCAATAAAACCTTCAAGTACAATATGAGTCATTTCCTTGCCCGCAGGTGTGATGGTCCATGTTTGCCGGTAATCTTTAATACGCACCTTGTCAGCGTGTTCGGCAATGATCCCGTTAAGTGCCTCTGAACTGATCTTCCGTTCACCGGTCACCGGATCGGTTGTGATATTTACATCCACACACAAATCACGATCGGTTACCGGCCAGGGTACATCATATACCAAATAGTACTGCGCTCTTTTGCTCTTTTCATAGAGCAGTATTTTGATAAGATTGAGGTTCTTTTCCCACCAATCGGTATTATGAATATTTTCCATCAGGGCAAAAATCTTTTCTGCCGGTGCATTTATGTCGGTAACCGCTTTAAAGGATCTCAATGACTTTCCGGCCTCCACCCGTGTATATATTTTAATGCCATCCTTTTCTTTGATAAAGTTCCAGGATTGTGCAGCCATCGGACATGAAAGTATCAGGGTAAAGAAAAACATCAAAATAAGGTGAAACTGATTATGCCTCATGAAACTTTAGTTTTTATTCCTTATGCATTAAGGTAAAGGTAATACCATATTTTACTCTTTAACCGATGTTTTGATTATTGTGAAGATAATATCTGCATTTGACATAACTGGGAATTCTAATTATTCGATGCTTAAAGAGTCACATTCAGGCCATTGTAGCCAAATTCCACGTTAAAATGTAAGCGTTTGATTTTGACGAATTTTTTTCGGAAAACAAATTTGGTAAGGCAGAGGAACGATGCACGACACCCGATCCAAGAAAGAAAAACAGAAATCCTTCCTGACTTCTGACACTTTCTGATTTTAGTGCAGTTGTAATTTTCAAGTAATTGAAAATTAATGATATAAAATTTTAAATTTAGATTTTTACCGCACTAACGCCTATTTTTGCCTTATGTGCAGGGTTAGTCAGAAAGGAGTGGACTAAATGAGGGCTAAATACAATTCAGGTGTTTCTATATCTGGGGTATCTGGCAATGATCGATAAACATATTGGGAGTACCAAGATAATATGGAATCAGATCTTCTCATAAAGAAAGCTCGCATGGTCATCGAGCTGACTTTTCAGACCAATATATTTCATGAACAAAACAAAATGCTGTCATTGAATGGGGTATTGGCTCTGAAAGAGCCGGATATGAATAACCCCCGGCGTAAGAGGCTGTGCACACAGCCTCGCAAGCCGGGGGGTTGGTGCCACAAATAACATGAGCTCTGAAGGAGCGGGATATAAGTAGGGTTGTTAAACTCAGATCATGTATTTAATTTCAACTTGATTAGAGATTAACATTTCTTTGATACTTATTAATTGCTTGCGATTTTCCTCTACAAGATGAGATAATAATTTTTTTATCCCTGGCATTAAGCTCACAAGTATTTTAAAGAATAGAGACGGGAGTGCCGCCCCGGCCAATTTGACCAGGTTCAGCACCAAAATGATGCTGGCAATCCACGATTCGCTTGTTCCTCTAAGCCTTGCTTTGACACGATTTAACCCGTATGCTGTTTTAGCCTGTCCAAACTTGCCTTCTATTGGATTACGCTCTCCCGGACTTACGTGTTTCTGCACTGCCGATGGCCTTCCAAGGGGCTTGGCCAGAAGCATAATTCCTTTCTCTTTTAATGCTGCGCGGTTGGGACGATTGCAATAGATTTGATCGGCTAACACTTCTTTTGGATAAAATCCGAACCGGATACGATATTTTTCGATATAATCCATCATATGGCTTCCTTCATTAAAGGCATCCCAGCTAAGCTCATCAAGAAAAGAAATGCCGTCAATCAAAGAGACATGTATCTTTGCACCAAACTCCACTTTTGCCTGACTCTTCCCTCGAACGATTGGCCGAACATGAGGCTGATGGATACTGACAATCCTATCTTCAATGCGGTGGACTTTGCTGTTATACATCTCCTTCTGTTGATCATACAATGTGTTTATCACCAAAAGGTATTTGTAGTTTTTGGGTTTGAGTGGGATAGTTTTATAGGAATCAAGCAATCTATTGATTGAGTTCAAATTGCGTTTCAAAAATCTCAACTGACTGCCTGTTGCTTTTCGTATTTCTTTATGTGTCTTGTTTTTTTTCTGAGCTGTTTGCAAATAACGTTTACGTGCAACCTTTCGATAAGTCCTCGGTTTTTGTTCATGCAGTGCCGGACGGTAGAGTTTATCTATTAGCTGCTCTGACTTCTCCCTTGCATCGGATAGCAGATCCAAGTCAGTCGGATAGGCAATGTCTTGCGGACAGGCAGTTGCATCGAAGATGATTTTGCCTTTGTTTTGAGCTTCAGATGGACCATGGAAATTGTTAGGATCTGTTGATTCCTTATCGTTTTTTTCAGATGCTGAACTCTGAGAACTAAGATTAGCCTTTAGTTCAGCTATCTTTTCGTTGATAGAATTTATGCTATCTATTCCGAGTCGCTTACGGAAATCAACAAACAACGATGCATCAAAAGGTGGTTCATTGGTGAAGCTTGAATAGCCCAGAAAATACTGCATATAAATGTTTTCAGTCATTTGATCCACAGTCTCTCTATCATCAAGATTACACATGTGTTTAATAATCAGAGAACCTATAACAATTCTGGGATTTAAAGGTGGGCGACCAGTATTGCTCACATTAACATTTTTCAGGTAAAGTGAACAAATTTCATCCCATGGAATCAGCCCGGCCAAAATGACCCATCTGTTTTTTGGGTTAAGTTCCCTCTCAAACGGGCTCTTAAAAGCATTAAGAGTTAGTTGATTTGGACTGATGTAAGTGGGTGCAGGTGCATGCTTTCTTTTTACTTTTTCCATATATCTTTGCACTTATTATCCCAAATATCGTTATAATTATCACACTATCAAATAGGTGATTGTTAATCAGCAGACCCTAAGTAATCGATGTTCAACCTGGTTCTTAATATATTCAATAAGTAAGTTGAGATCCTATTATATTGCGCCCTTTCAGGGCTATAAAACAGAGTGTTATCTTACCCCCGGCTTGCAAGGCTGCGCCGGGGGTTATTCATATTTAGCCACTTCGTGGCATATCGCCTCACAATTAAAAATATAGTAACAGAGTACTACCTGCCTGATCGTTCATAAAAGGATGCCTTATTCTGCTGCACATCAGAACCACTTTTCCTGTTTTCCTCAATGCAGCACTTATACAATGACCGCACTAATCGTCAGAAGTCAGGATGATAATTTTGGTTTTATTTTATAAACCAAAATTACCTGCATGGTATCACCGGACCATCGCGAAATATTCAGGATTCTGTAAAGTTTTTATGCGGCTCTGTTCACAGGTAATGTGAAAGAGAAAACTGTACCCTTTCCCTTCTGACTCGATACATTTATCTCTGAATTATGAAGATCGATTATCTTCTTGACAATTGCCAGTCCCAGGCCTGTGCTGTCGCTATACTTCTTACCTTTATAATAACGTTCGAAAATATATGGCAGTTCATCTTTACTTATACCCTCTCCCGTATCTGCTATGCTTATTTTAACCTTTCCGGGTACTTCCGGACTGATATTAATATTAATATAGTCTCCCTCCTTACAAAATTTAATAGCATTATCGATAAGATTCTGTAACACACGGTCGATAAGAAGAAGGTCCGCTTCGATCATAGGAAGGTCCTTGGGCATGAAGGTATTGATGCTTATCCCCTTCTTTTGAGAAATTATTCTGTATTTGTTTGAAATATCCGATACCAGCTCAGCTATTGAGAAAGGCTCGGGATTCAGCTTTACCTGGTTGGTCTGAAGTTTGGAGAGTTCAAACAGATCACTTACAAGTTTCTTTAACTTATCGCAACTTGAGTATATGATCTCCAGATAATTAAGCTGTTCTGCAGAATCGATGGTGTCTTTTTTCAGGATCAGTGTTTCCGCGTAACCCTGAATAGATGCCACAGGAGTTCGCAGATCGTGTGAGACATTGCTGATAAGTTCTTTACGAAACTCATCGGTTTCCTTCAGTTCCTGTATATTTTTAGCAATTGTATCGGCCATTTCATTAAATGCCAATCCTATTGTATCCAGTTCATTATTATTTTTAACTGCTATTCTTGCACCCATATTCCCCGACCGGAACTGATGAATTCCCCTTGTAATTACATTCAGTTTATTTGTAATAAACCAGATAGCTACCAGTCCCAGGAGTGCTGATATTAATAATATGGTCACCACATTTCTTACAGATAATCCCAGAATATAACTTCCAATCACCATCTGGGCAGCAGATATATACTCCTGGCTCGCCAGAACAATGAATATATACCCGGTAAGTGAATTGTTTTCAATGACCTCAGCTGCAGAAAATATCTTAATTTTTCCGGGGTTCCGGGGATCATCTCCGAAAATAAGATTATGATCTTTGTCCTTTAAGAATTCCAAAATTGGTGATAAGGATACCTTATCAAGCTTGACCACTTTTTCAGGAGCCACATAACTAAGTATTTTACCTTCAGGATCAAGCAGATACACTTCAACACTCGGATTAATTACCATCATGGAATGCATGATATCGGCAATGGCATCTTTGTTCACTTTACCATTATGAAATTCGGGTTTTATAACGTCAACCATATTATGTGCCAGTTCCCAGTTAAGCTTCTGTGTTACCTCAACAGAATAACTGCGGGCCGATCGTACTGATATGAAAGTAGTGATAGCTGCAAAGACTATAAGTATCAGTATGAATATGGCAGATACCTGCCAGTAAAGACGGTTGAATCTCACTTTTCTTTTACTTTCCATAACCTGTAATATTTTGATTTTTCTATTTAATCCTCCTTAAATTTATATCCCACTCCCCAGGTAGTAAGAATAAACTGAGGTTCATTCAGGTTTTTTTCAATTTTTGAACGAAGACGGTTTATGTGAGAATTGACAGTATGCTCATATCCCTCGAACTGATAGCCCCAGACAAGATCCAGAAGCTGGGTTCTTGTATATGTCCGTCCCGGATTTGAAGCAACTAGCACGAGCAGATCGAACTCTTTTGGAGATAATTCTATTCTCTTTCCATATATCTCAACTATCCTTAGCGTAATATTAATATATAAATCATCTCTTCTTATCTCACGGATTACATCCTCAGATTCAGCCTGTTGAGTCAATTCCACTCTCCGTAAAATTGCCTTAACGCGAGCCATTAGTTCCCTTATACTGAATGGTTTAGTGATATAATCATCAGCACCCATCTCCAGTCCGATTATCTTATCTACCTCTTCTGCTTTAGAGGTAACCATAAGAACTGGTGTATTGATCTTTTCGAGTCTGATCTTTTTACAGACCTCAATACCATCAAGTCCGGGCAGCCGGATGTCGAGCAATATTATTTTATAGGGATAACTCAGGGCTTTAAGAAGTCCTTCTTTCCCGTCAAACGCCTTGTCTATATCAAAACCCAGGTCAGCCAGATGGATCTCAATCAGATTTGCAATATCCTTATCGTCTTCAATAATTAATGCTTTCTCCATTGTTTCTTAATTAATTGGTGAAAGTTAAACACAAATTATAACACAAAGATCACAAAAGATTAAACTTTTATTATCGGAGGAAAGCTTTCTTGTCTGAGTCTTAACAAGTTGTGGTAATTAAGGGCATGCTCACTATGAGCTATGAGTAAAAAGGATGCAGGGCAAATGTCCGGTGTTAGGCTGCTTCCCTTACCGGCCCGACTTTTTGTATATATATTCGATTAAGAAACTGACTATTATTAAAGAAATTGCTAAAATTACTCCCAGTCGATTCGAAGAAAACTGTTGAGCTATCAAAACTATTAATGCAATCAATCCTAAAATAAGGCCGGTTAAAGGGATTATTTTAACTCCGTTTATTGAATCTGATAAGGAAAAACCAATATAATTTACAATAGTAAAAACCAATATAAAACCGACACTGCCTGCGGTAGAAATACTTTCTAAATTTATTGTATTTACAAGAATCAATGTCATGACGGTTGTTATCATTAATCCGACAGGATGATTCCATAATTTACCGGTCAATTGGTGCGGAAGTTCATCATCATCAGCAATTTCATAACTGACCCTGCTACCTCCATATAACGAGGCATTAATTGCCGAGAAAGTTGAAATTAATGCAGCTATAGTTATAATAGTAAAACCAATTTCTCCTATCATTGGTTTTGCGGCTTCTGCCAAAACGTAATCCTTGGCCTTTGCAATCTCTTTAAAGGGTAAAGAACCGACAGTTATTGCAGCAATCAGAATATACAGAAGAATTACAAAAATAACAGTAAAATAAAATGCCCTCGGAATATTCTTTTTGGGGTTTATAATATCAGGTGTTACATTGGCTATTAACTCAAAGCCTTCATAGGCAACAAAAATAGTCATTCCGGCTGCTAAAAGATGAATGGAACTTTCCCAATGTTGAAATGATAATTGATTCAGGTTCGGGTTGTTATGCAATCCAAAGATTCCTATAGCTGAAAATATCAAAAGGATGATTAACTTAATGATAACTGCATAATCCTCGATTGCCCCAACTACCTTGATGCTATAATAATTGATTAAGGTTGCAAAAATAACTATACCACTTGAATAGATATGAAAGCTTACTGCTTTATTACCGGTAAACTGAAATAAGTTTGGTGCATAGGAACCAAAAGCTGAAGCATAAAGAGCTAACATAATGATATAACTGAACCAGAGTAAGTTGTTTATGCCCCCGCTGAATACAGTCCTGCCAAAGCCTTGATTGATAAACTTAACCGTACCTCCTCTGTCCGGATAAGTCAGAGATAATTTTGTGTAACTGTAAGATGTTATAAGGGCTAAAACGTCCGCCATCAGAAATGCAACCGGTGTTCCACCCCTGGCCAGAGAAACAGCCAAACCCTAGGACTGCAAAAATTCCTCCGCCCACCATGCCTCCAATTCCGATGGACATAGCTTCTTTTAGTCCTATCTTTTTATTCATTTAATTTTCTGCTTTTCCTTCCTGCAAAGATCTGAAGATATAATAAAACAGGTGTATTCAAATCTACATTTATTGTAGTCAGGCACAGATTTTTTTCCGCCGGTTGTGAGGACTAGTAAAATATCACTCTGTTAACATCAGGAAGGGATGTTTGTTCGGTTGTCGCGTCCTGAAATAGGGTTAAAGAAAAAGTAAACTTAATTAAGGATTATGAGAAGGAAAGTAAATCAATTCACGGATGGATTTAAGTTGATGGTTATTCCATAACCTTCTCTGCGAGTGCATCCCGTATCATCTTCCTCAATTCCAGCTGCTTGCTTTCAACCGCATGTCGCGATGTCGGCCGGAAATATTCAGCATAACGGCAAGGGGCCAGCTTATATGATAAGTTATCTGCATTGCCTTTAATATCAACTCCGAGCTTAATGGGTAACGGACAATCAACCACAGAAACATGATAATCGAAGGTCATATCAATATTATGCCGGCCTGCTACAACTGCCTTGTACTTATCCATTACAATGAGGAAAGGATAAACATCGATCTCATTCCGGAAGATGGTGAATTCGGCCGACAGAGAATCAACCTTATTCTGGGTCTTTTTATTGAATTTGAGCTTTTTGGCTATCTCACTGAAGGTCTGACCGTCCATCAGAACCAGATTATTCCCTTTAATTGAGGCTGATCCGCGCAATGTCGATTTTTTGACATTATACAAAGAATCGAGATATGTCTCGGCTGCAATGTGAAATTCCCCCTTCCCTCCGAATGATCTCAGCATAGGCATCAGTGTATCAATATCAGGGATCATGGTCAGCAGTTCACCGATCTCAATATCCATCATATGATAATCAATTCCGAGAAACAGGTGGTTTGTGCGGGATGTCCTATACATTGCCGTTAACTGCATTCTTGCAGCAGGTGTCTTGAATGTCAGTCCGTCGAGAACGAGGACGCCATCATCAACCATAACGGCACCTTTAATATTGGTGGCTGTATCAACACCCAGTGTGGCCAGTCTGATATTAGTATTAAGAACCACATCAATTTTCTTTGGCACCATATATGGACCTGTACTTACAGTGTCAACCGTTGTGTTTTCATAGTTATTTACACTTGTTGAATCATAAGTTCCTATTCCGCTTGTCAGAGCCATTAACTGGGCAACATCGGTTCTATCTGAAACAAAATCGAAATTACCTCTTAATATTGAATCGCCTCTGAAATATGATAAAACATTATTCAGATCACCGGAAAGCTGAAAATCAGACTTGCCAATTTTCATACTGCTTTCCTTAATGCTGAAGGTCTCCGGATCGAAATCCATTTTTACCGATGGGATCTCGATGTTATTAGTAAGTTCTGACATGGTAATCAAACCATGGTCAATGTCAACATAACCCTTTACAAGCCATTGCAGAAAAATATCTTTCTGAGTATTGTCATTAATGATGTCAAGGTCGGTGCTGATCTTATTAATGGCTAAAGTGTTTCTGCCCATGGCTGATTTAAGCTCACCGCTGTTATAGGATAAGATGATATGTGGTTGTTCAGCGTTATCTGATCCGGGAGATACCGACACTTTCCCATGTGGAGAGGCAATGGCAAAGGTCATGTCATCCATTCCCGCCGACATTGAATCCATGCTGAAGCTGCAGATCAGATCAGGTATCCTGGTAGTATCTCTTATGTCTGATGTCTCGAGGATAAGTGACGATTTTTTAAGCGAAGCATTATAGCTTGCAAGTTTCCCTGCCACAATATTGTCCGAAATTATTGATGCAAAAACGAAACCGGTGTTTTTTGATGAAGGTTTATTGTAAGGCAATGAAAAATCGATCTTTGATCTGTCAGTTTTAAGCGATATGCTATCATATTTAAAATCAAAACCTGTCAGGATGACTGATCCTGACAACTTCATTTTTTCAATCTGCATCTTCTCAACCTGGCTCATGGTAAAACGCGACTTAACATGTCCTGATGCTTTTCCTCTGATGGCACTCTTCATGTTCTCCGGGATCATGCTGTTAAATTCATCAAGAGTCAGTCCGGCAGTAGTTGTAAGACTGCATGAAATATCCTTAAACAGATGAGTCAGGATTCCTTCGGTACTGAAGGCTGACTGAGGCGTTTTTGCCGTGAACCGGTTAATACGGACAAATGAAAGTGAGTCGCTTTTGAGATCAGTGTAAATTGCTAAATCACCATTTATATCATGAAGAGGCAACGGAAAACCGGAATACTTCAATGTCCCTTTTTCAAACAAAATATGCATATCTATAAGCGGCATATGGGATGCATTATAGACGCCTGTGATACTCCCGTCCGACGACAGCAATCCGTCAACATCAATTCCGTTGAAATATGATTTATATGAAGGCGGCACAAGGGCAAGGATATTTTTAACCTGCCATGATGCAAGTTTATAGGTCAGGTCGGTAGTAATGTTCTTGTTTACAGTATCATTTTCAATAGTCCCGTTAAGCAATAATTCCATATCATTTATTGAAGCCGTTGCGTTTTTGAGCTTTATAAACTGCCTGGAAGTAATGACTTCTAAAGGAAGATCAATCCTTAATGCTGCCTGCTGAAGGTATTTTTCTCCGCCATAATCAAGCGATATCATTGAGGTGCTTAAATTGACATTACCACTTATATTATCGTTAGTAAACTGTTCCGCTGATTTTTGCACTCAGGTCATTGATTACTGTGTTAAGCTCATCCCTGCCATATGCAAGAGTCATCATTGAAGTGCTTATCTTAACATTTCCGCTTATACTGTCGCTGTTAATCTTTCCGTTAATTTTGGCACTCAGGTTACGAATTACAGTGTTCAGCTTTAATGACTGATCATTATACTGAAGACTCATATTTTTCAGTTCAATATTCCTTATATCGATGAAGGGCAATTCAGTTTCTGATGCTTCAGCAGGATCCGGATTCGGATCCGGAGGCATGATGTTATAGTTGGTATTTCCCAGGCTGTCAGAATAAACATTAACCGATCCGCCGTTCATCTCCAACCCGATAAGGATAATATCTTTCTTTTTCCAGTATGCTTTTGCATCAACAACGCCAACCAGCTCATTTACCCTGACAAGTGTGTCAGACATGGAACCTTCTACAGGATTGATTAATGCGAAATCCCTGACCTTTAATCCAAAGTTCGGGAAGGTGCTGAAGAATGTTAATTCCACAGAACCTATCTCCGACTTGCAGGTGATATACTTAGCAGCCTGTTTGCGAACAATAGGAGTGATCCTTTCAGGAGTAAAGACGATCCATATTACAATACTGATTGCAATGATCAAGATCCCCATCAAGGACAGAAGAGAAATAAAAAAAATCTTTATGAATTTTTTCATGGAATATACGACCCAATAATTAACAACTTATGGGAACAGTAATATTTTACTTGCCCACTTTGGTAAAGGAGAAGTTTACCCCAAAATCATCATGATATTTCAATGAAGTTGCAGTCAGTTCCGTAACTGTATAGATCTTGGGTACTGAACCTCCCATCTCAAGAACGTGGATATGTGTCATTAAGTCATTTACAAGTGTCCAGGTAAATGCCTGTGCTTCTGCTTCAGTGACATCATCGGCAGTATCCCATGTACCTCCCGAACCGTCAGCAAAATATTTATAGAATATAGTTCCTGACTGCCATTTTCCGGTCAGCAGGGTCTGATCGTAAGTTATATCAATCTTTGTACATGAAACAGCAAAAAGAGTAACCACAGTAAACATGGTGAGATATCGCAGAGTCTTTTTCATAATTACAACGGTTTTAACAGTAAATTGATTAGTTATAATGTATTTAAGTAGTCAGAACTTCCGCTACTGATTTTTCAGTTTAGATATCCGGTGACAAGATACTGAAAATGTTGCCAAATAAAAAATAAGGCCGGGAGTCGGAGAAACGAGACTGAGGGATATGCTCCAATCCCATCAGTAATATCATAAAAACAGACTAAGGAGAGAATCGGTATCTGATTAATCCGATATCATTCAGCAGGTTGCCCATTGAAGCTCTTCGCAGCCAGAAACAAAGAACCGGGTTTTCTCCCGGTTAAGCCAATGCTGCCTGCCGGTATTCAAATTTAAGATATTCACTTCTTTATATACCTGATGCAGGTCAATAAAGTAGAATATTCTAATCTGTTTTGCTTTTTATTGCCTAAATTTACATGAGAAAATTCAAAAAGTTAAAGGCTCTGTTAGGAATTACCGGACCTGTTACTAAAAAAATAATATCATGTTAGAAAAAATGAGAAGTTTTGATGACAATGTATTAGCCATTGAGGTTATAGATGGTTTTACAGAAACAGATGAATTAATCTGCCAGAAGTTTTTCAATGAAAAGCTTGAAATGGGATTTGATAAAGTAAATGTTCTTGTAAAGCTTGATGAGATGAAGGTATCCCATTCTGAGACAAAGGCATTTTTTGAAGATACCTTATGGGCAATCAGGAACTATAAAAAATTAGGTCACCTTGCGATTGTAGCTCATTCGAACATTATTAAAGCGCTGGTTCCGATTGATAATCTTTTCTTTGCCAGGGCAAAAGAAGGAAGAGAGGAACGCTATTTTGATGTTTCTCAAATAGATGAAGCCATGGCGTTTGTGACTAATAACAAAAAAGCTCCCGGATAATTAATAAACTGTACTTGCTTTTAAGTACAAAATTGTCATTTGAATAGTTTTCATTAATCTTATTAAAATAATAACAATGAAAAATTATAAAAGGGCAATTATTCTGATAGTCATGGTAATACTTTTTCTTTATCTCTTTGGTTTGTTTGTAAATTACTTTGGCGACTGGCTCTGGTTTAAAAACATGGGATACAGTTCGGTATTTGACACCATGGTTCTGTCAAGGATTGTTTCTTTCCTCGTGTTTTTTGTCATATTCGCTCTGTTTTCAGCTGTTAATATCCGTGCGGCCTATAAAAGAGGAAGCCAGACCAGAGATAATGTTGTTATCGCGGATGATGATCCGAGAAAACTTTTTTTACCATTATTTAAGGGAAAAGCAGCTATTTGGGTTTGGGGCCTGATCATCATGTTTTTCAGTATCGTTATGGGCTCTAATGCCACCAGCCACTGGAATGACTTTCTGCAATTTATTCATTCCTCCTCATTTGACTTAAAAGAACCTGTTTTTGGGAGAGATGCAGGGTTTTATATTTTCAAACTTCCTGTTTACCGCTTTGCTGTCAACTGGTATCTTTTCATGACAGGCTTAACTTTTGTTGCTGTTTTATTCTCATATTATCTTGATAATGCTTTTAATATCACCGGAAATCGTTTTGCTGTTTCACGACAGGTAAGAAGTCACTTAATCCTATTATCTGCCTTTTTTGTGCTGGGCATTTCATTTCTTTATATTATTAAACTATTTAATATTTTATATTCCTCACATGGAGTTACATATGGCCCTTCATACATGGACATACACGCACAGATCCCTGCTTACTGGGCCATCCTCGTTATAACTTTGATCATTGCTCTTCTTTTATTTTTCTTTCCTGTTTATAAAAAAATAAAAATTGTATTTTATGCTATTGGAACATGGGTTATAGTATGGGTGGGGTTTGTGTTGATTTATCCATATATTATTGAACAATATAGAGTTAAGCCAAATGAACTGAAAATGGAAACGCCCTATATTATGAACAATATTAAATTTACAAGGGCAGCTTTCGGGTTAAATAATATTAAGACAGAAACATATTCTGCGGACCAGAACCTTACCTATAAAGATATCCAGGAAAACCAACATACGATTGAAAACATTCGTTTATGGGACCGCCGGCCCTTAATACAAACCTATAAACAGCTGCAGGAAATAAGATTGTATTATAATTTTAACAGTGTACAGGTAGACAGGTACCTTTTTGATAAATATACTGAAGTTGCTCTCGGGGCCAGGGAATTGCCTATTACTGAAATACCTGACCGGGCACAAACCTGGGTAAACGAGCATCTGATATACACCCATGGATATGGAATTGTAATGAATCCGGTAAATGAGATTACCCCAAATGGAATGCCCAACCTGATTGTAAAAGATATTCCTCCTGTTGCTACTGTGCCTTTGAATCTCAAACAAATGGCTATTTATTACGGGGAAGAAACGAATCAGTATCTGTTGGTCAACACAAACACCCAGGAATTTGACTATCCCAAAGGAGAAGAAAATGTTTATACCAGCTATGAGGGGAAAGGAGGCGTACAAATATCCTCTCTTTTCAGACGATTGGTATATGCATGGAAATTGTCCGACATAAAAATTCTTCTTACCGGTTCCCTTACCGATAAAAGCCGTATCATGTTTTACAGGAACATTACACAACGCGACCAGATACTTGCCCCTTTTCTCTCTTTTGACAGTCAGCCTTATCCGGTAGTAGGAAAAGACGGAAACCTTTATTGGATACATGATGCTTACACCGTCAGCAAAATGTTTCCTTATTCCGAGCCAGTCAATCAGAATACGATCGGAGGAGGAATCAATTACATAAATAATTCTGTTAAAGTAGTCATAAATGCCTACGACGGAGCTGTTACCTACTATGTTATCAACCCCAAAGATCCATTGATCCAGACATTTCAAAAAATCTACCCCAAACTTTTCAAGCCTTTTGATGAAATGCCTGAATTTCTGAAAGAACACATTCGATATCCAACTGATTTATTTAATATTCAGACTGAGATGTACAACACTTACCACATGACTGATCCCCAGGTGTTTTATAATCAGGAAGACTATTGGCAGGTTCCAAACGAAATATACGATACAAGTCAGCAAGCATTGTTCCCTTATTACATTATTATGCGATTGCCTCAGACAAAAAAGGAAGAATTCATTCTGATGCTGCCGCTTACTCCTTCAGGCAAAGACAATATGATTGCATGGATGTGTGCCCGCTGTGATGCCCCAAATTATGGAGATTTGATTGTTTATACCCTTCCAAAGGATAAACTGATATACGGACCTATGCAAATTGAAGCCAGGATTAACCAAAAACCTGATATCTCTGCTGAACTTACCCTTTGGAGTCAGAAGGGTTCTCAGGTTATCAAAGGAAATCAGCTGGTGATCCCCATACAAAATTCATTTATTTACGTTGAACCGGTTTATCTGCAGTCGGAACAGGGCCAGATACCTGAATTGAAAAGGGTTATTGTGGCTTTTGAAGAAAAAATTGAAATGAGAGAAACACTGGATGAAGCGCTTCAGGCAGTATTTAACATCATTGGGTGAAAAAACCATAACGCCTCAACAATCTGTGCCATATCAGACCGGTTCGCCTGTACTTTCCACTAAAGCCCGGGAAGCTCTTGACCATTATAATAAGGCATTGGACTACTTAAAACAAGATAACTGGTCAGATTTTGGAAACGAACTGCAACAAATGAAATCGGTTTTATTACAGATGACAGAGACTAAAACGAATCTTACTCCAGAATTAAAATAATGACTTACCAGAGTGCATAAATGCTTAACCGGTACAGAGATAAGAAACTTGCCTTTCCACAATATTGTTTCCGATATCGGACTACTGCTAAATCACTGTATCTGATTTTATTGCAACCAATCCATTTAATTTCAATCCACGAATAGAGATGAGTTGGAGACAAAGGTTAGTTATACCGGTCAATGCCCTCTGTTTTATGATATGGTTTTTTAAATAAATCACTTGCCACAATGGTTAAGCCAAATAAGTAAGTAGTGTTAACGTAAAGCAAAATATATTATGAATTATAGGCTACTAGTCTTCTCCTGTAACAGGTTATTCAATTTTTACATAATAGGCCCCCCTGGTCAGAATCTTCCCTATATCAGGCTGATTTAACAGTTCAACATATCCGTTATATAATCGTCCGGGGTTGACATTTGTCTTTTTCAGGAAATAATTATCATTCTCATTTTTGACGAATTCAAGCAGAAGGGTGTTCCCATCCGATTTTAAAAGTGCCTCTTCGGGGACTGCTGTGACCAGATCACTTTTTGTTATTATTGTTGCCTCAACATAGGCATTGTTTACAAAATTTGTTTTTTCAAGGTCATCAATATCAGCATAGCACAAGATCGTCTTCGATTCATTTTCAACATTCCTCCCGATTGCTTTCAGAGTTGCTGTATATGGATTGCCGGTGTCGCCCAGCATTTTAAAGATGACCTTCTGATTATTTTCAAGCAGTTTGATGTCCTTCTCGAATACAGAAATTCTAAGCTCCAGCTTGCTGATATCCAATATCTCTGCCAGTGGAGTCTGCTGATCGGTGTACTGTCCAAGAGATACATATATCTGATTCAGGTACCCGTTTATCGGAGATCTGACTGAAAATGACTGGTAAAAATTGCCATCAATTATCTTTGTTTCATCCAGTCCCAGCATTTTTATCTTCATCTTCAACGCAGAATATTGTGCATTGGCAGATCTGTATTCACTTTCAGCCATGATAAGATCTTTCTCAGTCCCTACTCTTTCATCAAAAAGCGACTTCACTCTTTCATATTCTGATTTGATACGCTTCAGCTGGCTTTGCGACTCTGCATAATCCTTCTGAAGCTCGATAAGATCGTTTCCTGTAATATCGAACAAAATCTGTCCTGCCTTAACATTCAGTCCTTCCTTGCATACTATACGCCTGATTAGTCCCGGAATTGAAGAACTTATCATGGCACTGGCTGAGGGTTCAACAAGAATTTTACCGTTGCACCGGACCTCTTCATCAAGTTGGATTTTAACGGGTTCTTCAATGGTCATGTTATTTGTTTCAAACTGGTTCCGGGTAATACTGATCAGATCATTATTGATCTCAGTGTTTAAATTATTTTTTTTATTATGAGCGCACGATACCGGGATCAGGCAGGCAGCAATGAAGTATAATATAAATTTGTAGTTCATGATCGGGATAAGTTAATTAGATAAATACATCTGCTCCAGAATAATAGTGTTATATTGAAGTACATTGTCAAGGTAGTTAAGATTTATCTGTACAGCATTTTCATAGCTTACGGTGAATTTAAAAATGTCAATTTCCCCGCTCTCAAGGCTTTTTATTGCAGCATGCAGGATCTCGTTATAAAGAGATCGGCCGGTTGATTTATAATATTCAATGCCTTCGCGGAGCTTTAGTTCCTCTCTTTTGTACGCAAATATTTTATTTTTAAAAGATGTTACCTCATAATCCGACCGGAGTTGTTGAATATTTAAGAATATACGGGATGACTTTATTCTGGCTTTCTGATCGCCGAAAAACAAAGGAACAGCAAGTCCTACCTGAAAACCGTTATAATATTTTGAGTTTTCATAATTATTGGTTCCGGTGAAATAGTGAGCTGAAATATCGGGAAGTATTTTGTTCTTTTCTATCCTCAGCAGGGCTTCGGCATAGTGATTCTCAAGTTTTAATAACTGCACAGCAGGGTATGATTCTATATCCTTATCCCCGGGTGTAAGTATCTCTATACTGTCGGGAACGGAAAAATCATCTTCATGGTTCATAAGTGTTTTCAGTTTCTGAAGTGAGCTCTGTATGCTGTAGAGGGCAGCGTTAAGGTTTAGCTTAGCCTGTTGTTGCCTTGCCTGAATGTTCAGAAGGTCGAGACGGCTGAAATCGCCTTTGTTATATCGCGATTCGGCATTTCTCAGCAAATCTGTATATAAGCTGTCAACACTCCTGTATAGCTTTAGCCGGGCCTGAAGCCCCTGAAGTTCGTAATAGCCGGCTGAGATGTCTTTTATAAGCTTTTCCTTTCTTAATTCAAGGACGGCTTCCGCTTTCGATACATCTATTGACCTGGCATTCTTCTCTGCAATATACAAGGTGGGAAAGTTCATATCCTGAGCTATACCCCAAACCTTAAGAGGATAGCCGTTAGGAGAGATATTGTTCTGATCATACCCATAGGTAAGCATTGTTTTTGAAGGATAAAAAGCAGAAGGTTTCAGAGCAATGCTTTCCTGCACTTTTAATGAGTAGGCATTTATCTCTTTATTATTTTCAATGCCGATATTGATTATATCATTCAGTTTCAGCTCCTTCTGCTGAGCGAATAAAGAAAGGCCCGGTAAAAGGATCAGTGCTGCTAGGATGATTGTTTTGCCCCTTATCACCCTGAACGGGAAAAATTTAATAGCTGTAACATTATTGAATATCTCGTAAAGCAGAGGCAGGGCTATCATAGTCAGCAATGTTGAGGTGAAAAGGCCGCCAATTACAACTGTGGCCAGCGGGCGTTGAACCTCTGCTCCGGCACCTGATGAAAGAGCCATAGGCAGGAAGCCCATAGCTGCGGCGCCGGCTGTCAGCAAAACCGGACGAAGCCTGTCCCGGGTGCCTCTGAGGATAACTTCCCGCATCTCGGTTATTCCACTGTGCTGTAGTTCCTTCAGGTGTTCTATAAGTACAATTCCGTTAAGAACAGCAATACCAAAGAGAGCGATGAAACCTACGCCTGCAGAGACACTGAAAGGCATGCCCCTTATCCATAATAATATAACGCCACCTACTGTGGCAAGAGGGATGGCAGTAAAGATCATGATGGCATCCTTGAAGGATTTAAATGCAAAATGAAGGAAGATGAATATCAGTAAAAGTGCAACAGGTACTGCTAACATAAGTCGCCGTGTGGCATTCTGAAGGTTTTCAAACTGTCCTCCATAGACTATATAATTCCCCGATTCCAGCTTAACATTTTTATTTATTGCTGACTGAATATCCCTGACAACTGACTGGAGGTCGCGGTTCCTCACATTGACACTCACGACCACTCTCCTGTGGGTGTTTTCTCTCGATATTTTGGCAGGACCCTCTGCATATTGTATATCTGCAAGTTCCTCCATTGGTATCTGTTTACCGTTACTGAGAGGGACAGACAACTGTCTGATATCTTCTATGTCGGTCCTGTTTTGTTTGCTGAGCCTTGTAACCATGTCAAAACGTTTCTCGCCTTCGAAAACAGTACCTGCTACCTGTCCTCCGAAAGCAGTTGAAACGTAGTTGTTCAGCAACTTGATGTCGAGACCATAGTATGCGATCTTTTTGCGATTGTACGCGATCCGGACCTGGGGGAGCCCTGCCGTCTTTTCCAGTATCACATCGCTTGCCCCGGGAATCCCTGTGATCAGGTTTCTGATCTCACTGGCCTTCTGGCTTATATAATCAAGATCCTCCCCAAATACTTTTATGGCAATATCCGATCTTACCCCGGTTATAAGTTCATTGAAACGCATCTCAATAGGTTGTGTAAACTCGTAATCAATACCCGGGAGTACCGAAAGGGCTTCTTTGAATTTCTCAGCCAGCTCTTCTTTACTTTTCGCATTGACCCATTCTTTCTTAGGCTTAAGTTTGATGATCATATCAATCTCCTCCATCGACATGGGATCAGTGGGTACTTCCGCTGCACCAATACGGCTTACTATCTGATCCACCTCAGAGAACCGGTCTATCAGGATATTTTCCATTTTAGTAGTCATCTCAATTGTTTTTGTCAGAGATGTTCCTGTCTTGAGCACTGGCTGTATTACAAAATCGCCCTCATCGAGAGTGGGAACAAATTCTCCACCGATCCTTGTGAACAGAAAAAAGGTAAGTGCGAGAGAGAATATAGCTGCTGCAAGCACCGCACGTTTATGACCGCATGACCATCTGATAGCCGGCTCATAGGATTTTTGTACAAAATTCATGATCCATGCCGAGATGTCGAACTTCTTCTTTCCCCCGGCTCTTAGAAACAATGATGCAGCAACAGGCAGCCATGTGAGGCCGAAGATCATGGCTCCCAGTATGGCGAATGAAAAGGCAATGGCCATAGGATGGAACATCTTGCCTTCCACTCCGCTCAGCGAAAGTATGGGAATAAACACAATCAGGATGATCACCTGTCCGAAAATGGCTGAATTCATCATCTTCGACGAACCTTCAAGGGAAATGCTGTTAAGGAGAGCCTGTTTTTCATCTCCTGTAACCCCGTAAATCTCGTTTTTCTTCTGCACTATCTGCAAGGCAATATATTCCACAATGATCACAGCTCCATCGATGATGATCCCGAAGTCGAGAGCTCCCAGGCTCATCAGGTTGGCATCGATGCCAAAAATATACATCATCGATATTGTGAACAGCAGCGCCAGGGGTATCATAGAAGCTATGACTATCGCAGAACGTATATTACCGAGCAGCAGCAGTACGATAAAAAATACTATCAACGCTCCGAGTATGAGGTTTTCGGCTACCGTTGATGATGTCTCTTTTATCAGTTCACTACGTTCAAGGATGGGGTTTATAAAGACTCCGGGGGGCAGGTTCTGTTGAAGCTCGGCTACACGTTTCTTCACTTCATTTATTACCTCCTTAGAATTGGCATCTTTTAGCATCATGATCTGTCCCAGGACTGTTTCCCCTTTTCCATTGGCAGTTATGGCGCCAAACCGGTTTGCATATCCGAAATGCACATCAGCTATATCCTTTATGAGAACAGGCACATTACCATTATTGGCCACAACAATATTTTCAATGTCCGACAGTGACTTAACCTGTCCGTCACCCCTGATGAAGTAGCTCTGGTTGGTCTTTTCGATATACGCACCTCCGGAGATGCTGTTGTTCGCTGAAATGGCATTAAAAACATCCATGAGGGTAAGGTCAACACCTTTAAGCCTGGAAGGATTAATGGCTATCTCGTACTGTTTCAGGTATCCACCCCAGCTGTTTATCTCCACAACGCCGTCAATTCCGGAGAGCCTTCGTCTTACTATCCAGTCCTGAATGGTCCGGAGATCCATCGGGGTATATCTTTCCTTATATTCCGGTCTGACATCCATCGTGTACTGGTAAATCTCTCCAAGTCCGGTTGTAATTGGACCCATGCCGGGAGTACCGAAACCTTCAGGTATATTGGCTGAAGCGCTTTTTATCTTTTCGGCGATAAGCTGGCGGGGCAGGTAGGTGCCAATGTTGTCGCTGAATACGATAGTGACGACCGACAGCCCGAACTTGGATATCGATCTTATTTCTTTCACGCCCGGAAGGTTGGCCATCTCCATCTCTACAGGAGCAGTGATGAACTGTTCGATCTCCTGAGTGGAAAGATTCCCGGAGGTTGTTATTACCTGCACCTGATTATTAGTGATATCAGGCACAGCGCCAACGGGTATTTTAAAAACGGCAAAAAGCCCGAAAGCTGCTATGGTCAAAGTAAAAAGAATTACTATAAGCTTGTTTCTGAGACTAAACGCAAGGATCTTATTGAGCATATAAAGTTGTTGAAGTTAGGTTATTCTTTACGGGTATTAAATTTAGCAAAAAAAAATAAGCTAAAAAAATATTATATCCGGATAAAGAAAATTAGAGATATTGCCCACCAATAATACATATTACAAATCTGAGCCCTGAGCCCTGAGCCCTGAGCCCTGAGCCCTGATCCCTGAGCCCTGATCCCTGATGCCCTGAGCCCTGAGCCCTGAGCCCTTTGCTCCCGACGATCCCTCATTCTAGGGGATGCCGGTACTTCGTCATTTCGTTCCTCAACCTGTGACAAGTGTCAGTTCCGGTCACCTGACGGGTTCCTCTATTATCCTTGCATTTATTTCTTCAATAACCGGTCTTACATCTGTATGTCTGTGACCGCCTTTTAATTGATGCACTGTAATGTTATCTTTTGTAAATTGTTTCTTCTGAAACCTTGTTTCATCTTTTCCCCAAAACACGATTATCTTTTTACCGCCAATTTTCATTATTTCACTAATTACATCATAAGGCCAACGCTTGCTGCTAAGACCCACCCGGTCAAAAAAATGAATCTTGAAATCTGAGTTGTTGGATGGGGAAATCAATACTAAAAATTCCACTTTGTCTTTCCATTCATCACTCATTAAATTGTAAAGGAAGGGCACAACTTCTGATCCAAATGAATAACCGGCTAAAATAAATTTCCGCCTGTTATACTTTTTCAAATTCAAGGCAATGTAAGGTAGAATACTATCAAGAGTTTGTTGGGGTGTTTTACGCTTGTGGAAATATTTATATGAATTAATACTCATGACAGGTAAACTGTCTGCACATAAACTATCGGTTAATTTTTCACCAAAAGAGCTCCTGCCTGAATCACCGGTAAAAAAAACTACTAATGGCTTGCTGCCTGTATTACTGCACTCCGGTTGTATTATATAATTTGATTGCGCCTCTGCATTGCAGTAAGTTAAAACAAAAATAAAAAACATATACTTTCTGAACATGATAATGTTTCTATTAATAATTTGTGTCAATTATAAATCATTAATTATAACAAGCAATTTAACAGGAAGTTTGAATAATCCCGGGTGAATTATTCTAATGGGATATAAACAGGGCAGAACCTGTGCCAGCGGACCGGCGAGAATAAATATGCCGTACAACCCACGGAGCCAGGACCCCGATGCCCGATGCAAGGAATACAGGGTCAAATTGTTATGACGTTTCATTAATTTGAGTATATTTAAATTTATTTCTTAAAATAGTTGGCTGAATTATAAACAAAACATATTCAAATGAAAAGGCATTATTCATATTCAACAGGATTACTTCTCCTGATCTTTACTCTCAGCTGTACCACCACAAATAATAATAAAAAGGTAGTTCACTATCTGAGAACTAATGGGGAACTGTCATCCACAATAAAGATCCCGGACTACAAAGACAGTCTTAAATTAATGCAGATCACTGATGTTCACATAAGTATAGCTGATGAGAACGAATCCGGCATGATGAAATATGGCGAACGGATGCATAAGGCATATATGAACCCCCGTAAGCATTATACCCTTGATACCAGTGAAACGACATTTCAATATTTCGATGACATCCTGCAGAAAGCAAAAAAAGAGAATGTTAAATTACTGCTTCTTACAGGTGATATTGTTAACTTTCCTTCAGCTGCTTCTGTAAAATATGTGCATGACCGGTTAACCGCTACAGGTATCCCCTGGTTGTATATTTCCGGTAACCATGACTGGCATTATGAAGGGTTACCCGGCAGCCTCGATTCGCTAAGAGATACCTGGACTAAAAAGTCCCTTTTACCTCTGTATAACGGTCTTAATCCTTTATTCTATTCCACCATTATTAACGGTATTAATTTTGTTGGTATTGATAATTCAACTGGCGAGGTAAAAGAAGATCAGGTCAGGTTTCTGCAGGATCAGCTGACAAAACCAGAACCAATAATAATTTTAAGTCATATTCCTTACAGTCTGAACAATAAAACCAGACTACCGGGAATGTCTGCCGTTTCAGAATTAATATCTTCAAACACCGGCAAAATAACAGCCATATTCACAGGACATGAACACAGGTTTTCTTTCTACTTTACGGGAAATTTATGTCAATATACTACCAGGGCAGCATTTCAGGGAGCCTCTTTTGCTGTAAATGTCGAAGCTGACTAGCCGGGACGGAATGTTGATTCCTTATTAGCGCGCAGCATAAGGTATAACGGAACCGGACATCTGTTCAAAATTTCTTCCCGATTATTGGTTTTCCCTGATCAATTTCATAAATTAATAAGTAAAATTTGCTTAACTTATGTTCAATTATTTGTGAACCAGTTGTTCTGATTTTTTTCATCCAATTACCTAATTCTGAAAGTTAATGGCAAGAGTACTAGTTCTCGGAGCCGGAATATCAGGGCATACTGCGGCTGCCCTACTTAAAAGAAAACTTGGACGGAAACACCAGGTCATCGTTGTCAGCTCTTCAGCTTATTACCAGTGGATTCCATCCAATATATGGGTAGGAGTCGGTAAAATGACCGTGGATCAGGTACGCTTCAGGCTTAAAAAGGTATATGACCGCTGGGGTATTGACTTCCGGCAGGCAAAAGCCACAGCTATATTCCCGGAGGGCGGAAAGGATTCAGAAAGCCCTTATGTCACCATCGAGTACACTGATGATGAAAACCCCGGCAAAACGGATAATATCGGATACGATTTCCTGGTCAATGCCACCGGACCAAAACTTAACTTCGCTGCCACTGAAGGTCTCGGTCCTGGAAGATTCACACATTCCGTTTGCTCATACGACCATGCAGCCTCAACATGGGAGGCTCTCAATACCTGCTTCACCAGGATGAAAAAGGGTGAAAAGATACGCTTTCTTATCGGTACCGGCCACCCGGCAGCTACATGCCAGGGTGCTGCTTTCGAGTATGCTCTGAATGTAGCCCACCGGATAAGAGAAAATGGACTATCGGATAAGGCAGATATTACCTGGATAACAAATGAATATGAACTGGGCGATTTCGGAATGGGTGGTGCATTTATCAAACGGGGTGGTTATATTACCCCCACCAGGGTCTTCAGTGAATCAATATTTGCTGAATATGGAATAAAATGGATAAAGAGAGCCGGCGTAACAAAGATAGAGGAAGGGATAGCCCATTATGAGACTCTCAATGGCGAAATGAAATCCATTAGTTTTGATTTTGCCATGCTGATACCTGCCTTCTCAGGTGTTGGATTAAAGGCTTTTAACAGGTCAGGTGAAGATATTTCCTCAAATATTTTTGCTCCCAACGGCTTCATGAAAGTGGATGCTGACTATTCTCCCAAAGATTTTGAAGACTGGTCGGTGGAAGACTGGCCATCTGTTTATCAAAACCCGGTATTTGCAAACATTTATGCTACAGGCATCGCTTTTGCCCCTCCTCATCAGATCTCAAAACCGATGAAAAGCCCAAATGGGACACTCATCACACCCGCCCCACCAAGAACAGGTATGCCATCGGGAGTGATGGGCAAAATAGTGGCCCTTAACATTGCTGAACAGATATTATCTGGCAAAAGCATCCTAAAACACAAAGCGTCTATGGGTAAGATGGGTGCTGCATGCGTTATATCAGCAGGCTACGGTATGATTAAGGGTAATGCAGCTACAATGACTGTCTTTCCTATTGTATCCGACTGGCAGAAATATCCGCAATGGGGAAGAGATATTAGCTATACTGTGGGAGAAGCCGGACTGGCGGGTCACTGGATAAAGCTGTTCCTGCACTATATGTTCCTTTATAAAGCAAAGGGACACCCATTCTGGTGGATGGTACCTGAATAGACTATAAAAAATTAAATTAAAAGGAGAATCAAAATATGGCAAAGAATATTGTAAGGGCATACTATGATGAGTCATACCCTCCACTTCCGACAAAAGCGACTCTTTTCTGGCGAAGGAACCTGGTATGGCAGGCATTACGGTTCATTGTCCTCAATATAAGGATAATGCGGATTATTATAGGTGGTCATTCCTGAATATTCCGGGAATTCTGCCTGATAAGTATTTCATGATTTGTACGAGGCCAATCCCGGTCGATGCTGGTGGACAATTTTGGCCAACTGGCTCCGGTATATCATATCTGGTCAGACGACCTTGAGTCTGCAAAGTCAAACCTTTGAAATCCTCAACTCTCAGCCAGTCGGGGAGGGGAAAAGTATGCCAGCTCCAATGAGATAATGTATTGAATGGCACATCTGTTTGCAATCCCTTGCATTTTTAAATAGTACAAAAAATGAAACTAAATGCTCCGGATATCGTATGAGTAATGAATGTGAATGTCATTGGATTTAAACTTGTGAATAAAAAGTCAGGAAGTATGGTACGGTTTATAATATACCTGCTGGTGGTGATGGCGCTTTTAACTTCCCTCTCCGGGTGCTCATCTTCGAGAAAGAGCACCACTGAACTGAGGGGACTTATGCTCCTTGAGAATACACAGCTCGGAAGGAACAGGTCATACTACTCCAGGCATGGAGCAAAGAAGCTTGATAATAAACACCAGAAATTTCACAGGAAGATAAAGAAAAAGTCATTCGGCAACCGGCACTGACTCTTGACGCAGGTTGAGTAACGAACTCGAAATACCGACATCCCGAAGAACGAGGTATCGTCGGGAGTTCAGAACCCAAAGTCCTTTAGTCTCTTCGTCTCTTCGTCCCTTCGTCCCTCTTCCCTTGTCTACAGATAATTTACTGTTGCCAAACGGGCATTTGTCTTAACTGATTCAATACCATTTTCAGATGATTCATTAGCTTTATACATCTGGCTTTTCCCAATAACTTTGCTGTTAGCTGCTTTAAGAACAAAGTAGTATGTACCATCTTTGGAGTCTTTCCGCTCGAAATTCTTTTTATTGGTAGAATTCTTTTTAACGCTAAATATACCTGTATTGCAACCGTTTTTAGATGTATATCCCTGACTCGACAGGATTACCTGACCATTTGCAGCTGTTAAATTAAAGTAGAACTTATCATCTTTACCTGTTGATACCTGAAATTGCGGATTTGCCATCTTATTTGGTTTTAATTTTATACTAATCAAATATTCACAGACCAAAGGTAAGTATGTTCAATACCGGGAATGTTACATTCTTTCTTAAAATAGTTACATTATTCGTTCCCGGCCCCGGAGAATTATCAGTGTTTCGGTCAGAAGTCAGTTATTGACAACGGCATTTCAGAACACAGACGGTAAAATTGCCGTAATTATAATAACCCGGAGAGACAAATCTGTCTCTTATGACCTTTGGATCGCGAATTTCCGGGAAATGTCCAGGAAAAAAAAGTTTTCCCCCGGATAAATTTAAATTCTACTCATCGAAAATTTAAAAATAACTTAACTTTAATGTATAAATTTGAACCTATACAACACTAAAATGTTATGTTATTAATTTTATCCCTAAAATTAATGGTTAGAGTATTTTACCTGGTTAGTCTTTTTTTATTGATTTCTATAGAGACAACCTGCCAATGTATTAATCCTGCTACACTTAAACTAAGCAGTACCAGCGGCAACGCATGCGGTATAACATCAGTAACTGTAAGTGGTAATACCTTTGGTGGCAGTGCAACCCTGGTGACCATATCAGAAAATGGAGCAGGTTCAGTCGTTCCGGTTAAAGTTACATCATCGCCGTTTGCATTTACGTATACTCCGGCAAGCGGAGACATTGGAAAAAAGATCTCAATAACAGTTACTACCAATAATCCATTAGGTAGACACTGTGCCGCAGCAAAAGTTACATACACATTAACGGTAAATGACATTCCTTCAGCTCCGGAAATCAGTACAATCACTCAACCGACCTGTTTGATACCTACAGGAAGCGTGGAATTGAAAGGTCTGCCCGCTAACGGTACATGGATAATCACCCGTACTCCTGACGGAGCCAAACTCATCGGAAAAGGTACTGCCACTACAGTTTCAGACCTGCAAACAGGGAAATATAGCTTCAATGTAACTAATTCAGACGGATGTGTTTCAGCATTTTCGGGAGATGTGGAGATAGTTCCAGGCCCTTCTGTTCCGGCAGTAACGATCACGGATCCTGCCCCTGTGTGCTTCCCTGCAACGGCAGATCTTACAGCCCCTTCAGTGACTGTAGGTTCCAGTCCGGAATTAACTTATACCTACTGGAAAAACCCTGGTGCAACCCTGAATTACAGCACACCATCAACAGCTACGGACGGTACCTATTATATTAAAGGGACTATGGCGGGAACAGGTTGCTATGATATTAAACCGGTAAAAGTTACCGTAAGACAGAAACCGTTAGCCGATGCTGGTTCGGACAAGGTTCTGGACTTTATGTTCGAAACAAAACTGGCTGCTTTAAGACCCGGTAAAGATGAGACAGGAAACTGGTCAGTCCTGTCCGGATCAGGTTCGTTTTCCGATGATACTGATGCCAGCGCCACTGTCAGTAATCTGGCACTCGGAAAGAACATTTTTCTATGGACTATAACAAATGGCGTATGTATGCCGTCTTATGATTCAGTATCTGTTACTGTAAATGACCTGTTGATCCCCACACTGATAACACCTAATATGGATGGAAAGAATGATTATTTTGTTATCAGGGAAAAAGAGATGCTGGGGAAAATCGAACTCTTCATTTTTAACAGGAGCGGCTTCCAGGTTTATCAGAACTTGGATTATGATAATCGCTGGAATGGAATTGACTCTGATGGATATCCGTTGCCGGATGATACTTACTTTTATTTACTAAAAACAGAAAACGGGAGATCTGTAAGGGGTTATATAGTTATCAGAAGGTAAGATGTGCTATCGCGGAACACTAAACGGTAACCACGAAACGCCTTACACATCAGGCTGCAGATCATTGATGTTGAGGAATCAATGATTTAAAGAATTAGTACCACCATTCCCGTATGAGAATTTATTGGCTACGGTTTTTCTTTTGCTTATAAAATAATATTTCCCAGGGGGTGGTGTTATTTTATTTCAGGAGGATTGGAAGTTGTATTGTATTTTGCCTTAAGTTCAGCGAGTTTTTGCTTGCCATAGGAAAGACGGATTATTAAGATAAATAAAACCGGTACAACAAAAATCCCAAATGAAGTGGCTGCGAGCATACCTCCTACCACTGACCAACCGATGGTCTGACGTGCAATGGCACCTGCACCTGAAGCAAATGCCAGGGGAGATACACCAAAAATAAATGCAAACGATGTCATCAATATGGGGCGCAGCCGCAAACGGACAGCCTCAATAGTTGCTTCAACTATTTCAATACCACGGTCAACACGCTCTTTGGCATATTCAACTATCAGAATAGAATTACTCGCAGCAAGGCCGATCAGAGTAATCAGGCCTATCTGTGCATATACATTATTTGTCAGGGATTTGTTGATTGTCAGTGCCAGCATTGCTCCAAAGGCTGCAAGAGGTACCCCAAGCAGAATAGTGAAAGGAACTGTCCAACTTTCATATAAGGCGGAGAGGAACAAAAAAACGAATAATATCGATAATATATAAACAAGGGTGGACGTGTTACCTGCCTTAATCTCCTCACGACTCAGCCCGGAAAACTCATATCCATATCCCTGCGGCAGCACCTGCTGAGCTGTTTCCTCCAATGCCCTGAGAGCCTGCCCGCTGCTGTACCCGGCTTTTGCATCACCGACAAATTCAGCAGTACGGTATAGATTATAATGACTGAGCGCAGATGCGCTTTCGCTAACCTTATAACTCATTACAGAACTTAAGGGCACCATTGTTCCCAGCTCATTGCGGACATAATATTTTTCCAGGTCGGTTATGTCATTTCTGTAGAGAGTATCAGCCTGTGCAATTACGCGGTAATTCCTGTTGTAAATGGTGAAGTCATTTATATAGCTACTGCCGAGATAAGTGTGGATAGTATTAAAGACCTCAGACAGGCTTACCCCCATCTTTTTACATTTGTCACGATCGACTGTGAGCTGATAATTGGGAGTACGGGTATTGAAAAAAGTTATGGCCCTGGAAATTTCAGGACGCTTGTTGACAGCCTCTCTGAAAGCATTGACATTTCGTTCGAAAGTCATCAGGTCATCATTGCTTTCCCGTTGCTGAAGCTCAAATGTAAACCCCCCCGTAGCACCGAGCCCGGGAATGGCAGGAGGCGGCGTGACAATTATATTGGCATTCCTGATGGCTGCGAACTTCTCCTGCATCTCAGCTATTAATGCAGAGATCTGTTCAGACTTGCTTTTTCGCTCATCCCAGGGTGCTAACTGGCAAAAGAGAGTCCCGCCATTGGTTTTACTGGCGCCCGATATAACATTAAGTCCGGCTATTGCAGAAAAGTGGCTGACGCCCCTGATCTGACCCAGAATATCCATTATTTCCTTCATCGCCTCCACGGTACGCGAGGTGGAAGAAGCTTCAGGCAGCTCGAATGTAATGTACAGACGTCCTTCATCTTCTACAGGTATGAAACCGGTGGGTTTTTTAACGATCATGACATAAACGCCAAAGATCAACATAACCAGCATGATGACAACATAACGGGAATGCTTTATTACCTGTCTGACATTTTTGGTATACCCCTCAGTTCGCCTGTTAAACCAATTATTAAAACGGAAGAAAAGATAATTAAGCCCTCTTGAAGATTGACTTATATGGTGCGGCTTCAGGAACAATGAACATAAAGCTGGGGTGAGAGAAAGGGCAACAAATGCAGATATGAGGACGGAGATAGCTATTGTGATGGCAAATTGCTGATACAACCTCCCGACAATGCCGGGCATAAAACCTGCCGGTACAAAGACGGCAGCAAGGACAAGCGCAATGGCAACAACAGGACCTGATATATCAGCCATAGCCTTTTGGGCAGCTTCTTTTGGCGGGAGATGCTGCTCTTCTATATACCGTCTTACTGCTTCAACTACAATAATTGCATCATCCACAACTATGCCTATTGCAAGGACAAAGCCAAAGAGTGTAAGTTTATTTATCGTAAAACCCAGCGGTTGGAAAAAAATGAAAGCGCCTATTATTGACACAGGGATTGCAAGGACCGGAATAATAGTAGAACGCCAGTCCTGAAGGAAGATAAACACAACAAGTACTACGAGCGCCAGTGCCACAAGCAGAGTCTTGACCACTTCGCTTATGGATTCCTTTACAACAGTAATAGATTCAAAGGGCACATTATACGCAACATCTGTTGGAAAAGATTTGCTGAGCTGAGCCAGAGTTTCGTAAACACCATCTGCAACATCAAGAGCATTACTGCCGGGAGTCTGATATATTATCAAATAGGCAGCAGGCTGCTTGTCAACAAATGAAACACCCGAATAATTGAATTTACCCAATTCTACACGGGCCACATCCTTCAAATATACTATAGAACCTGCATCAGGATCGGACCTTACAATAATATTTTCGAAATCTTCAGTGCTGCTGAGCCTTCCATTGACTAATGCAGTGTATTCGAACGGCTGACCGTAAGGCTGGGGCGGCCTGCCAACCGATCCTGCAGCTACCTGTACATTCTGTTCCTGGACAGCATTAAGAATATCATTGGCCGACAACCCCATACTTGCCATCTTATCGGGATTCAGCCAGATACGCATACTGAAGTCGTCGGTTCTTGTGAATATATCTCCGACACCCTTTACTCTCATGAGAGCATCTCTGACAAAAATATTAGTGTAATTGTCCAGAAACTTAATGTCATGGGTACCGTTGGGCGAAAAGATAGCTACGTTCATAATTCCGCTCGGGTTGCGCTTCCGGACCGTGACTCCCAGTCTTTTAACCTCTTCAGGCAGGACGGGAGTTGCAATATTTACCCTGTTCTGTACATCAGTATTGGCGAAATCAATATTTGTCCCCACATCAAAATAGACATTTATGGTCGAAGTACCATCGTTTGTACTGTTGCTCTGAATATAATTTATGCCGGGAACTCCGTTAACCTGCAATTCAATGGGTGTTGTAACAGTTTGTTCAACAGTCGTCGCATCGGCCCCCGTAAAGCGGCTTGATATCCTCACCACAGGGGGAGAAATATCAGGATACTGACTGACAGGCAGATTAAGTATTGACAATAAACCCACAATGACAAGGACTATTGAAATTACTATTGCTGTGATCGGGCGTTTTATAAAGGTATCGGCTATCATGAAATTATCTCAGGTTAAAAATGGTTTGTCTTCCTTGTTTAATCGAATAATTATCTTGAGGGTGAGTCAATTAAGACCTCCGTACCGTCATTCAGTCTCTGAATACCATCAACAACGATTGTTTCATCTCTTGTGAGCCCTTTTAATACGATGACATCTGAATTAACCCTTGGACCCAGGAAGACCTTCACCTGTTTAGCCTTTTTGTCTTTCACCGTAAAAACAAAATATTCACCCAGTTGCTCCATAACTGCCTTAAACGGAATGAGCAGCTTCTGACCCGCTTCAGCATTCAGAACAAGGACCTTACAGCTCATACCCGGCTTAAGCATTCTTTCAGGATTAGGAACAGTTACCCTGATCCTGATCGTACCTGTCTGCGGATTAACAGCCCTGTCAATAACACTTATCTGTGCTGTATAAGGATATATCGAATTATCAGCAAAAAGTATTTTGAATATTGTATCGTTTTTTGATATTACCCTATTCTCAAGCTGCCGGAAACGTCCAAGTTCGGTCTCATTTATTTCAAAGTCAACTCCCATTGGGTCATCTGAAGATATTGTATTAAGGAGAGTTTGTCCCGGTGTTATAAGGGTTCCAAGCTTGACCCTTGAAAAACCTATTGTGCCTTCAAAAGGAGCTTTGATCAATGAATAATCATAATCGGCCTTAGCCTTTATCAGTTCCGAATTTGCAGCATCCACCTGCTGCATGGCATTTTTAAGATCTGTCATAGCATTCTCATGAAGCTGTTTTGCAACGGCATCCTGTCTGGCAAGATCTGAATAACGGTCTGCATCGCGTTGAACTTTTTCAAGATTAGCTTCAGCAATCTTAACTCCCGACTGCATCCCCTCATAAGTTGCCTGGTATTTGCGGCGGTCAATTTCATACAGTTTCTCTCCGGAGTGCACTTTTTTCCCCTCGGTAAAATACATCCCGGTTATATATCCGGTAACCTGGGCGCGCAGCTCTACCTCTTTTAATGCTACTACATTTGCAGGATATGAATTATAGAATATAGCATTTGTTAAACGGACATTTGTGACTATCACACGTATGGCAGTCGCCCCAGACTTTTTATTTGCCGTATTTCCGCTGCAGGAAACCAAACCTGCGATCAGCGCAACATATAAAATAAGGTTGGATATTCTAAGCATAGTGGTACAAATTTAAGGCCGGCTGTTATCTTTTGGTTAAAGTTGTCTTTTGTTTTAAGTATCAATTGATCTTTATTTCTCCTGAAGCTTTTTCCAAATCCACTTTGCTGGCAAGAACCTGGAAAAGTAAATTTAAATAGTTAAGTTCTGCTGTTCGCAGATCTGTTTCTGAAACGATGACTTCCAGATATGCTTTTATTCCCTTTTCATACTGAAGCCTCACAGTATTATAAATATCTTTGGCAAGCGTGATATTTTTCTTTGCGGTTCTCATCTCATTCAGGTTACTTGTGTATCTGGAAAGTGCAAGTGCATGCTCACTGTTGATCTCGCTTTTCAGATAATCCATTCCAAGCTGGAGTCGCTCGTATTGAAACTTTGCCTTGCTCAGATTCTCCAGCCTGTTCATTCCCTGAAACAGCGGAAGTGTCAGTTTCAGGCCGAACAGGGAAGTCGGTGTGACCTTATTGTACAGATCAGAAAACTGGTCATTACGGTACCGGGCGTTATATTCATAAAAAGCAGATAACTCAGGAAGAAACTTCCACCGGTAATAGCTGATCCCTGAATTCTGCAGTTTTAATGCAATCTGAAGTTGCTGATATTCAATACGATTGCTGTAGTCGAGGATCTTTGCCGTGTCATATAAAATTTCATTTTCATATCTGGAGGTATCATATGAAACAGTCAGTCTCATTTCAGGAACCACTCCCATAAGTTGTTTTAGTACAGCATATTTAGCTCCCAGTGATTCCTGTACCGATCTTCTTTGTGCCTGGGAATTGCTTAGGGATATTTCAGTGCGCTGATAATCTATTTTGTCTGTAAGACCACTCTGATAAAGGTGGTAAGCTGTTTTATAATTCTGTTGCAGACGAAGTATATCTTCATCTAGAACATTAAATCGCTCCTGTGTCAATAGCACATCGAAAAAAGCTTTGGTTACATCAACATATGTATTGATCTTTGAATTTTCGGTGTTTTGTGAAGCCTGCTTCAGGAGATAACCGGAATTTCTGGCAGCAAAAAATAAATCGCTGTTGTATAAAGTCTGGCTTGCGGAAAAAACACCCTCAGATGTATTAGCTGCTGTGGAGGGTAACGAAAGTCCCGGAGCTGATGGATCAGAAACATTAGGATAATTCGTCATCGGGATCTGAAGGTAATGTTGAAGACTGGCATCAAATTCAAGTTGCGGATACCAGCCCGACAAAGCTATTCTTATGTCTCTTCTGTTAATATCTTCATCAAGCCGGGATTGTCTGATCAAAGGCTGGTTGGCCAACGCGTAGGTTATGCATTGTGACAATGTAACCGGGGAAGCAAGCGTATCAGGCGCTGTTTGTCCTGATAAAAAGTTGGAAATAACAAGTAATAGTGTACAAATCAGACCTATTCTGTATTTCTTAAATCCGTGTACTTTTCTAAGCATGTTTTGAAATAAATAGGTCCATCCTGGTCATACTCTGGGTTAAACTTTGTACCGGTTTCCTTAGCCGGAAATACAAATATAAAAGAATTAGCACAACATTTTATTAAATTATTTTAAAGAATATTTCGTAAAATCCGGAGAGAGGTATGGAGTTCTTAAAACCATCAGTCAGCAGTTTACAAAACGTTCTCACAGGCTCGGGCTATTGCAAATGTCATCAATGCATTGGTGGTTCAGGGCAGGGAGCAAAGGTGGCCTAGTTCATAGTCGGGGCAGTCTGAAATCTTTTACAAACTTACAATTCATTGTATTTATTAGCTTTACCCTGAGGCTGAAATAACCTTATATTATTAAATATATTTTTATTTATGCCCCAATTCGCTAAAAACTGCCGACCTTGCAGATCAAACGGTTATTGTTAAAGAAGATATTCATGATTAAGCAAAAATTCAAATCACTCATTAGTACCGGATTGTCTGCATATCTGAAAGTGATGGTTGGAGTTAACCTTATATTCCTTCCAAGACTTTCAGGAAGTGATCAGAGAGGGTCACTTATTCATGATTACCTGAAACGAACCTTCAATATCCATATCCCTCAATCCTTTGATAAATCCGCACAGCTCCCTCTTGTGATCGCGTTACATGGAAGGGGCGGAAATGGGGAGAGTATGATCCTGGTTACTCTTAAAGGGTTTAATAAACTGGCCGACAAAGATGGATTTATAGTGGTATATCCCGACGGAATTGAGCTGAACTGGAATGACGGAAGAATGGATGAAGAGGCAAACGATCGCGCACACAGGGAAAATATAGATGATGTCGGCTTCATCTCTGCACTGATAGATCTCATGATAAGTGATTACAATATAGATCCAAACAGGGTTTATGTTACGGGTATTTCAAATGGAGCTATAATGTCATACCGTCTGGCCTGCGAACTGGCTCAAAAAATCACTGCAATCGCCCCGGTTGACGGAAACATTCCGTATATGCTTATTCACGAATGTTCACCATCGGGACCAGTTTCAGTTCTGGCCATCAATAACATAAATGACCCCCTGGTTCCATTTTACGGGGGTGAGATACAGACTGGCATCAAGAAGGTAAAGCTGGGTAAGGTTCTTTCAGCGAGTGAATCAATCGGATTCTGGGTAAAATGGAATGATTGTTCAATAACACCTTTTGAGACTGAAGAGCCCGACAGAGATCCGAAGGACGGAACAAGGGTAAAGAGCACACATTACATTAATGGTAGGGACGGAACAGAGGTGATCCTCTATTCAGTAGCCGGTGGCGGTCATACCTGGCCGGGTGGGTTTCAATATATGCCGAAATGGATTATAGGAAAGACATCCAGGGATATTGATGCCAATGAGGTTATCTGGGCGTTTTTCCGGCGACACTCCAGGCAGGTGACAAATGTCAGGACGAATAAGGCATAACGGTACAATGGGATAACGGAAGCTGATAATCAGGAATCAGTGATCAGAATTATTATTATGGCTCTATTTTTACATAATATTGAAAGTGATAAAGCTATCAAAACAACTTCTTTTCAAAAGCGGGGTTGGCTTAAGCTTGATAATGCCGCGAAACTTTATCCTGCGATTATTTCGGAAGACCTTACCCATGTGTTCAGGATAACTGCTTCGCTGAAAGAACCGGTAAGATATTCGGCCATTCGGGAAGCCGTCGAAATAACTTCGCGCAGATACCCATATTTCAGTGTATCCCTCCGCAGCGGGATATTCTGGCATTTCCTTGAATTTAACGATCAGCTTCCACGCATTCAGTCTGAGGAAGAGTTACCTTGTACTGCCTTCGCGATTAGAAGAAAAAACGAACCGCTGTACAGGGTGATCATAAAAGCCAATCGGATCTCGGTTGAGTTCGTTCATATCATTACCGATGGAGCAGGTGCACTTGAATACCTGAAATCACTGCTTTACAACTATCTTATTCTTGCCGGGAAAGTGATCTCTTCTCCCGGGGAAATAATCCTTCCGGGAACTCCGGTTTCAGAAGATGAGTTCGAAGATGGTTACAATAAGTTCTTTCAAAAACTGCCTCGCCCGTCTGCTACTGTTAAAGCCTGGCATCTCCCTTTTAAACTAAATACGAAACCACGATTGAGAGTGATTAGTGCAGAGGTCAGTGTAGATGAAATACTCGCCATATCACGCAGGTACCAGGTGTCTGTTACCGAGTATTTTGTCTCTGTCTGCCATTATTCACTGCAGGAGATCTTTATGTCAGAGAATGAAAATAATAGAAAAGAAAAACGAAAAGTCCTCCGGATCGAAGTACCGGTAAATATGAGAAACATTTATCCCAGCAGGACATTGCGTAATTTTACTCTTTTCGTGACACCTGAAATTGATGTGAGATTAGGAACTTACACATTTGAAGAGATATTGAAATCAGTTCATCACCAGTTGCAGATAGGCGCGGATGTCAAACAGATTTCAAGATTTATGTCATATAATGTCAGTCATGAAAAGATGTTTATTGTCAGAATACTGCCTCTTTTCATAAAAGAAATGGTTATCGGAGCTACTTATTCTAAACTTTCTTCAAGAAGACTTTCGGGGCTGTTAACTAATCTTGGACAAATTACTCTGCCGGGCGGGATGGAGGAGATGGTTGATTCTTTCGAGCTCACCCCGCCGCCACCCAATCCAAATGTGAAGGTAAACACTGCCCTGGCTTCATTTAATGGCAAGCTGAGGATATGTTTCACTAATATCACACAATCACGTGAATTTGAACGTCTTGTTTTAAAATATCTCTCAGATGCCGGTGTTCATGTTAAGATTTTGAATTACAATTAACTGTAATGACTATGGTTATATGTGTCAATTGTGGTGTTGAGCTGGATGACGGATTAAAAATTTGTCCCCTCTGCTGCAAGGATCCTGAAAAAAAAGAAGATAATGAATATTATTCAGAAAATTCTCCCTCGGGGATCATTCATCTTCGGAAAATAGAAAACAAAAGAGAGCTCTGGGAACTGAGCGGGATAATAGCTTTTTCCGGGATCGTTATCTGTACAATCATTGATCTGATAATAAGCAAAGGACTTCGATGGTCCCTTTTTAGCGACGTATCAATATCAGCGGCATGGATGATCCTGACACTCTTCCAGTTCGCATATAAAAGAATTTTGACAATATTCATATTACTGATGCTCACAATCCTGGCCGCCCTTTTTTTTATTAACCTGATTGGCACAGGAAAGGAATGGTTTTTTCCTCTCGGACTTCCCGAAACGGTTGCTGCATTCACTTCGGCGGGAGCAATAATTCTTCTTTATAAAGTAGTACATCTGAAAGGGCTGAACCTCATATCGGCAGCTCTCATGGTATTATCCGTGTTTTTCATTATAACAGAAATAATATTGGATAAATACACCTCCGGTACCGTGAATATCCTTTGGTCACTCATCGTCGCCGTTTCAATCCTTCCTGTCGCTCTGGTACTATTTTTCTACCATTACCGTCTGAAGAAGGGACACCATCTTGACAGCTTTTTCCATATCTGAGATTTGAGAGGTAATTGTGCGTTAGTGGTCTGCCCGTCGGAAACAGGGCCATAGTATAAACATACTTCTGATCACCTGAGAATTGTACAGGATTTTTTTAATAAAGTGCTAATTAATATGACTGCCCGAATATGGTCATTGAGCCCGGTTTTTGCATACCATGACCAATGGACTGGATAAATTGGATTTGAATTACAGGTTTTATATCCCCGATAAGCTTTCCTTTTTAATTGAACCATCATTTAATGTTTATGTACCCGGACAGAAAATAAACGGGGAACATGGAACAATTAATATTCCTGACTTCTGACACTTTCTGATTTTAGTGCGGTTGTAATTTTCAAGTAATTGAAAATTAATGATATAAAATTTTAAATTTAGATTTTTACCGCACTAACGCCTATTTTTGCCTTATGTGTAGGGTTAGTCAGAAAGGTATGGACTAAATGGAGGGTAAATGCAATTCAGGTGTTTCTATATATTGGGTATCTGGCAATGATTGATAAACATATTGGGAGTACCAAAGATAATATGGAATCAGATCTTCTCATAAAGAAAGCTCGCATGGTCATAGAGATGACTTTTCAGACCAATATATTTCATGAACAAAAACAAGAAGTGCTGTCATTGAATGGGTTATTGGCTCTGAAAGAGCCGGATATGAATAACCCCCGGCGCAAGAGGCTGCAGCCTCGCAAGCCGGGGGATTGGTGCCACACATAACATGAGCTCTGAAGGAGCGGGATATAAGTAATAGATGTTCAACTTGATTCTTAATATATTCAATAAGTACGTTGAGATCCAATTATATTGCGCCCTTTCAGGGCTATAAAACAGAGTGTTATCTTACCCCCGGCTTGCAAGGCTGCGCCGGGGGTTATTCATATTTAGCCACTTCGTGGCTTATCGCCTCACAATTAAAAATAAAGTAACAGAGTACTACCTGCCTGATCGTTAATAAAAGGATGCCTTATTCTGCTGCACATCAGAACCACTTTTCCTGTTTTCCTTAATGCAGCGCTTCTACAAAGACCGCACTAATCGCCAGAAGTCAGGACCTGACAGAAAATAAACGGGGAATATGAAACAATTAATATTTCCTATATGTTTATGAACATGAATATGCTGAAAAGAAATTATTAATGTGGATCGGATTAAATGTTGGAGTATCATTAAAACTTTAGAAAAACTGTTGACTCCACTTATCATTGAACAAAATTCTTAATTTAAAAGTTTATGCAGAAAGATTAGATATAAACCATAAAACTTTGAATTATGAAAATTGAAAAATCCATAGAAATAAACAGGAGTTCCAGAGAGGTATTTGATTATCTGAAATATACACGGAACCAGGAAAATTTCAGTGTCTGGAACATGGCAGATCCCTCAATGAAAAAAGATTATCGCGGGGCAGATGGAACAGTTGGTCATATCTACAGCTGGGACAGCACCAATAAGAATGTCGGGGCAGGGGAACAGGAGATAATTGGCCTTGACGAAGGCAGGAAAATAGGATATGAGTTAAGGTTTTCCCGTCCGATGAAGAATGTAGGTAAATCATACTTTCTCATTAACGATAAAGGAGAAAATTCTGCATCTGTTGTCTGGACATTCGACAGTCCGTCGAAGTTCCCCTATTCTTTGCTGGCACCTGTATTTAAGAAAATGATGGGTAAAGACCTGGAGAAAGGCCTTACCAATCTGAAAACAATTCTGGAAAAATAGTAATGTTACCTGTGTCCCCTGGTGTCGTACTAACGTGTCAGGCGGAGCGAAGATTCCACCCGGCGCCAGGGTACTATCTTGCTATACATCAAACACTTTCTTTGACCGGCGAAGTTTTCTTTAAAACCTTTATTAACCAGTCTTACCTGAGACGAATCCAGCGATATTAAATTATGGGGTTTCGCAAACAGCAAAGACAGGGAATCATTCCTGATCTCCTTTATCAGGGAAGGTTTGTGTCTGTAAGTTTTACATATACGTTTTCTACAACAGCATAGCAAATCCGGAAAATCTCATCTCAGATTTCATGCTTCAATTCATAAATACTGATTATCAGCAGTTTTTATATACCAGGCCGGTTCCTGGTCATGGATTATATAAATATACTTTTGCGGCTCCGGTTGATCTGGCGACATTTAAAGGTATGGATATCTTCAATTATGAGCTGCCGGGTAATTATTACAAAAATAACTGAAAGAAAACTGATGACATTGTTTTGTATTTGCCTGTAAGTCTCCAAAGCAAATGACTTACCTGTAATTACTTAAATAAAGTAAGCCAGCATAGTTAGAATTACTTATTCAAAACCAGCTGGTTGGATTATTATTTCTAAAGCTTAATTACCTGATGAATTCCATCGAATCACTATTTTGCAGCTTCTTTTGCAGCTTCCTGTTTCATTTTTTCGTTAGCAGTAATCAGAAACTCAACTCTGCGGTTCTGAGCTCTGCCATCTGATGTAGTGTTATCATATTTTGGTACTGTTTCACCAAATCCTTTAGCATTCATACGGCCGGCGACTATCGACCTGCCTGCTAAATAAGTAGAAACTGATTCTGCACGTTTTTCTGAAAGGGTCTGGTTAAATAAGTCAGTCCCTGTATTATCTGTATGACCCTGTAATTCAATATTTGTATCGGGATATGTATTCAGAATAGTTACCAGCTTATCAAGATTTGTCTTAGCCCCGGTTGAAAGATCTGCTTTGTTAACAGCAAATAAAACATTGCTGTTAAACTCAACAACGATACCTTCACCAACCCGTTCAACTTTTGCATCGGGAACTTTATTTTTGATTTCCTCCGCCTGTTTGTCCATTTTATGACCGATTACAGCACCGGTTGCACCACCGACAACAGCACCAATACCTGCACCAACTGCTGTATTCCCGGCAACTTTTCCGATTACTGCTCCGGCTACACCACCTGCAGCTGAACCAATAATAGCCCCTTTACCGGTTTTGCTCATTGAGGCACATCCTGAAAAAAGAATGGCAACACTTAAAATCACAATTAAACTTACATTTACTTTTTTCATATCATTCTTAATCTAAAATATTTTGATGCCAAGTTAATCAAAAACTGCACTATTATTAATGATCTGTTGCAATTTCGGAATCACTGACATGTAATAATTTGCGATATCTTTACATTTTCAAACCTTGATTCATGGTTATGAATCAGGCGCATTTAATTGAAGAAGAGCAACAAAAAGACAAATTAATATGGAGATTGTAATCCTTGACGACGGGTATAAATCGTATGATTTTGAAAAGGAACTCTTTGAAAAAAACGAATTCCGTTTGAAAATTTATTCTGCTAATAAAGGAGATCCTCCCGAAAAAAGAGATTTTGCGAAAAACGCAGATGGGATATTGGTGAGACATACAAAAATTGATGAGGGTTTCCTTTCGGAAATGAACAACCTGAAAGCAATTGTCCGTTATGGAGTTGGGTATGACAATATAGATATTGAAGCCTGTACTAAATATGGCGTTAAGGTTGCAAATGTACAGGGATATGCAAATCATTCAGTTTCGGATCATGCGATAGCTTTAATGTTTACATGTATACGTGGAATGTGGGATCCTGAATATCAACTAAAACAAGAATTTGGTTCACCTCCTGTTCCGGAAATTATTGAGCTGCATGATAAAACCCTTGGGATTATTGGTATAGGAAGAATAGGCAGCATATTCTGCAAAAAGGTATCCCCTTTTTTTAATCAGGTTCTTGCATGCGATCCTTATAAACCTGAAAATCACTTTAACCAACTCTCTGCCAGGAGAGTTGAACTGGATGAATTATTGGAAAAATCGGATGTGATAAGCCTTCATTGTAACCTGACAAATGAGACGAAGTATTTACTTAACGATGAAAGGTTCTTAATGATGAATAAAAAGCCGGTTATAATTAACACCTCCCGGGGGGAAGTGATTAGTGAAGAAGCATTACTGAAAGCCTTAAATTCAGGTACAATACATAGCGCAGGATTAGATGTATATGAAAATGAGCCATTAACAGACAAACAGAACAAGCTGGTCAATCATCCGCGGGTTATCTGCACGGGACATTATGCATGGTATTCTGACAAAGCCTCATCAGAACTTCAACGAAGAGCGGCTCTTAACTTATTGAATTTTCTCAAAGGGAACACCGTTGAAGATTGCCTTAACGTATAACAAAAACCTGATGGTATACATTATGAGACCGATTATTACAGAATATTCGCCGGTTTATGGGAAAACCTATTCCTTATTCGGGAAATCAGATTCGACATCCCATTATTATGAAACGATAAGGATGCTTGCTGATAATATCCATGCTTTAAATCCTGATACCCGGGATATGATTGATAACATACGGAAATTCTCGGCAAAAAAGAGGATCTTAAAAAAGTCCCTGGAAATTAAAGACAGAGGTAACCAGATGGCAGTCATTTTAAACATGATTGATCCTTACCTGAAAGAATACACGGAGAAGGCTGAAGAGCACTTAAGAACACTTCCCTTGTTCAGATTCCGGGATCGAAGGCTTGCTGAAACAAGAGAACAATACCACCTTTACATGCTTGAGATTGAACTGACCAATCGTTTGTTTGCATCTGAATTTATCAGGTCAGACAGAAAAGTTGCATTAATGCCTTACTGCCTGCAGGATTTTACGGTCAGGTGCAAATCAGAAAAAAACGGATTTGATTATCAGTGCAAACATTGTTCTGCAAAGTGTTTTCAAAATCATGCCAGCGAAATTCTGAAAACTCATCATATTGAACCATATATATGGATGGGAGGTAATATGAAGCAAATGGCAAAATACACAATAAAAGAAAGAAGATCTTTTGGTGTTCTGGGTATTGCCTGTATACCCGAACTGACATGGGGCATGAGGAACTGCCGGAAAAACAATATCCCGGTTGTAGGGATCCCATTGAATGCCAATCGTTGTATGAGATGGTTTGGCGAATTCTTTCCGAATTCCCTTGATCTTACCGAGCTTGAAAGACTTGTGGGATCAATTGTATAATACAGTTCTCTCACCCTATACAATATCTTCGTTTTATAAAAAACGTATTATATCATGAACGAACAAATCGAACAAACAGTAACCTATCTTGAAAACAAAGGGGTCAAGGATCCTGAGATAGGAATTGTCCTGGGAACAGGACTGGGTAAAATGATAGATTTAATCTCCGTCACTCAACAAATTAATTATGAGGAGATTCCGAATTTTGAAAAATCAACAGTTGAATTTCATTCAGGTAAACTTATTTACGGTATACTCAGCGGAAGAAAAGTAATGGCAATGCAAGGGCGTCTTCATTATTATGAAGGTTATTCCATGAAGCAGATCACTTTCCCTGTAAGAGTAATGAAAGCGCTGGGGGTAAAATATCTGTTACTTTCAAATGCGGCAGGTGCTGTTAATCTAAATTTCAGGAAAGGTTCGCTTATGCTTATCACAGATCATATTAACCTGTTGCCCGAGAATCCGTTAAGAGGTAAAAATTATGATTTGCAGGGTCCTCGTTTCCCGGACATGAGTTGCCCGTATTCTGAGAGTATAAATAACAAGATCATTGATATTGCATTTAAAGAAAACATTGTTTTACACAGGGGTGTATATGCTTCAGTTCAGGGACCTAATCTCGAAACACGTGCCGAATATCGTTTTTTGAAAATGGCAGGAGCTGACGCAGTGGGCATGTCCACCGTACCTGAGGTAATAGTGGCCGGCCATATCGGGTTGCCTTGTGCCGCTGTTTCCGTAATAACTGATGAATGCGACCCGGATAACCTTAAGCCTGTTGATATAAACGAGATAATTGCTGTGGCCGGCAAAGCGGAAAATAACCTGATCAGGATTTATACCGGACTTATTGAGATTTTATAGTGAACCAATGTGATGTCAGAAATTACATTTTGGGATCATATCTGCCAGACTTGCATAGCCGGTTGATTTAAACCACTCCAGCAACATGGCCCTTATGCCAGAAGCTGTCTCAAAAGTCCTCTGTGAAATAACTCTGTGGAACCTCTGTGATCTCTGTGAAAGTTCTTAATTATTTGTTACACAGAGGGCCACAGAGAAGGCACAACTTGTCCCGATCTATCGGGAGAGCGACACAGAGAAAGCATTACCGTAATTTTAGACATTTGAGACAGCCTCCTTAACGCTCGGGCCCCTGTTCGGATAATAGATTTTTCTTTGATACAACCTCTTTAACCCTTCACATTTGCAGTTCCTGAAAAACTGTTACCTTTGAAAACCCAACACCAGAAACTATGAGAAATCCAAGACAAATTCACTCACTTATTCTTATTCTCTCTCTTTCCGCTTTTTTCTCGATCAATATTAATGGACAGACAAAAAAGAAGAACCGTGATCTTGATATTGTTTACATCGGTAACAGCATAACTCAGGGCGCACAACTGGAAAATTCAAAGGAAAATGCCCCTCCTGCAACTGCCTCTGCATATCTGCGCCTGCAGAAAGGAATCACAAGTGTACAGTTTATAAACCGGGGCAGGAGTGGGTATACTACAGTTGATTTTTTACCGTCTGCCGATGGCGAGCTGTCGAAAGTAATTATTGCAGCCAGAGAGTTACATACTGATAACAGCCGGTTACTTCTTTTTTCAATCTCTCTTGGAACTAATGACAGCGCAGAAGAAGGACCAAGGGGTTCTCCGGTTAGTCCGGATGCATTTCGCCGCAATCATTCAATCCATTACCGGTAAGTTGCTGTCTGAATTCCCTGATTGCAAAATAGTTTACCAGCAGCCAATCTGGTATAGTCCGACTACTTATAACCGTTCAAGATATCTTGCGGCAGGACTGGCCAGGTTGCAGAGTTATTTTCCGGAACTAAAATCTCTCGCTGCACAATATTCCGGATCCAATCCCGGCCATGTCTTTATGGGAGATATGAAAGGATTTAATTATTTCAGAAAAAATTATCTTACCGACCTCAACCCTGAATCAGGAAATGCAGGTACCTTTTATCTCCATCCAAACAAAAAAGGTTCGGAAGTGTTAGGCAGATTTTGGGGAGAAGGTATTTATAAGGCTGTTTTTAAAGATTGATATTTTTTTATTCCGGTAATTCCGGTGGCTTTACTGTCATGCGGTTTCACTCTCGTGCAGTGCGCAGATGAGGAGAAATCATTCAGTTATAAACACACATTGATTAATTTGAAGGGTAATTAAGGGAAGTTAAACGACGGCCGCCACTCTCCCTTCAACGTTGTTTAGCTGATATATTCCATGGCATCAGAGAAGCATAATCAGATCCAGTCAGTTAATTAAGTTTTTAATGCTATCAACAAGAAATAATGCGGCGAATATAAAAAGAGACAATCCGAGGATCCGCATAGTCCAGATATACGTCATATTAGTAAGAAAAATTCTGGATCTTTCAACTAATAATACTATAGTAATTTTTGATCCTATTAAAAATGAATAGAATGAAAGAAAAAAAATAACAGCAGCAGCTATACTTACCTGATAAGCTTTTAATGCAACAGGAGTACCAACAGTAATCCAGAACAGGTATGGATGAGGATTCAGGATATTTACAATTATCCCCTTTATCAGTGATCCGGACTTGCGTTTTTGAATTTCAATACTTAATCCCTTTGTTCTCAGACACTCATATCCCAGATAAACCAGGAAAATTGCCCCGAGGAATGAAATCAGACTCATTAAAAGATTGAATTGAGAATACCTCGAGAAAATAAAAAATGCAATTAATATAATTGGCAAATCAGTTATCAGTGGTGCAAATGCAACCTTTATTCCTTCAGATTTATTATGCGTTATGGTTTCTGTAATAACAAGAGTTAATAAAGGACCTGGTGATATTCCTGCCGTTAACCCGAATAAGGCGCCCATTATTATAAAACCTGAGGTCTCACTTGTAAGCATAAAATAATTTTCATTTCGATTTTATCTGCTTGTGAGATTTTTGACCCGATTCAAAATAATCAATGGGTTTAAACAACTTATCAAATAATCCATTCTTCGCGGAAGTAAAATATACTTCAGGATTCAAACTTGAATTCAATACATATTCATTTGTTCCTTCGTCTTTGTAACATTTTATTGTAAAATCTGATAAATTGTTCCCCCCGACCACTATCTGGTATACCGGAGATAAGTCAGGTTTAAAGTTATTCCTGAAATTTTCACCTTCCAAAAAGCCGAGTGAACTGATATAATTCGCAACATTTACCGAATCTGCAGCTTTACCGTTGACATGCCAGACCAATTCTTCCTTATTAAGACTAAAGCTGCTATCGGCAGGATAAATGAACCTTATACTTGTAATACTGTTTTTATCGGATTTAATAAATGTTTTATCCCTCCAGTCTTCAAATTTCCTGTTAAATGAAAATTGAAGAAATCCGTCTGAAGAATATATTGCATTGCCGTCATACAGTCGCACAAAAGATGTTCCTGTGATATTATTTCCACCATATCCTCCGTTGGGATTATTGACCTGTTTAAAGTTGACTTTACCAATCATGATATCGGCCAGGATCTTTCCTTTTTTACTTAAGAATTTAACCCTTGTACCCAGGCTGTCAGTCAGTTCATAATCATTCCATTTTGATTTATCTTTTGTAACAAGACTCTGAGGTTTGATATTTGCAGCTTCCCCGATCATACTCTTTACCGCTCCTTTCTGTACATCGGAAATTATGTCTCCCTGTCTCACTGTCCACTTATTATCTTTTTTATTGAATTCAACCGGAATTCCTTTATTGTCTTTAGGGTAGAGAATTATTTTGTTTATCTCAAGCGTATCAATATCGATCAGTTTGCTTTTTATATGTGGCACTTTCTTTAGGTATTTTCACAATAACTGTCAGCAATAATATTACAATAAGTCCTGCGAGCAAATACAGAAGCTTCTTATTATCGAATCTGTTACTCATAGTTTACCTCCATTCTTTTAATTCGTTTGTTCCTGTTCATCTGGATTCTTATCAGTCCATATAAAACAATCAGGATTATAGGCGCCATAAAATTGAACCATTTCAGGAATGATTTGGTGCTGCTTTCCAGATCTTTTATAGGGCGCGATGTTATCCCTTTGGTTCTGAGACCAATTAATCCGGTATCGTCAGATAACCAATCTATTGAGTTCACCAGCAGATTCACATTGTCCTTTGCCACCTGGCCTCCGTTTCCCTGTCCAATTGCAAAATCGCCATCAGAAACAATAATGATCTTTGATTTATTGTTGCCTGAAAGTTTACCCTCAAGAATACCGGCCACAACCAGCCCCGACATAGGAAAATCGGTATTCTGCCATTGTTTCTGAATGTCAAAATAGAGAGGGGCTTTCAGGCTCCCCGACTTATCGGAAGTAAATGCAATAGGTGTGAATTTATCGGTGCTATCCCCGGTAAAAGTTATTGGGCTGGCAAATTGCAGAGTGACTGATTCGAGTCCTTTTGTAATTGGATTGTCCGCAAATTTATGAATTACAGGCAAATAAGGAAACTGAACCTGGGAGGATATCGTAAAAGTACCTTGTTGCTGCTGCAGGGTCACATATCCGCAAGTTGCATCAATTATAAAACTGGGGGAAATATTAATTCCTTTCTTCATCAGCCAGTTCTCTATTCCCGTACTTACCGGATTACCGGTTGCATTTGTAAAATTCCCTTCAACCCTGTTCACAGCGAGAAAAATATTTCCTCCCCGTGCCAGGAAGTTGTCAAGTATCGATAACTGAACATCAGGGATAGTATCTTTCGGTCTGATAATTGCTATAGTCTTATACTTATCGGGAATGACAGTTGTATCGGTCAGAATCAAAGTTTGCACGTCATAAAGGATACTCAGTTCTGTGTAAACCTGCTTTATATCGCTGATATAAGGCTCGCCATGGCCCTGGATCAATGCAATGGATGGCTTATTAACGACAGAGAGTTTCTTGATGGCTGTTGATAATGCATACTCCATAGCTGAACCGGGTTGCAGGAAAGGGATGGTCTCTTTTTGATCACCCATCGAAACCAGCACCCCCATGTAGACTTTTTGCTGTTTTACCTGGTCCTTCTCCCTGACATTTATCATTACAGGCTGGATGCCGTTTTGAACAGCCTCGCGTTCCATCTCATCATTACCGGAAGGATTTACAAATTTATAAACAACCATGCCATTTGAACGGTTCCCGTATTCAATCAGCATATCTTTAAGATTGCCTGAAATATTCCCGATATCAGGCGGAAGATCTTTGGAGAAGTAAGCGGTGATAGTTACCGGTTTGTCAAGGTTCTTCAGGATGTTGATTGTTGCGTTACTGAGAGTGTATTCTTTATCTTCTGTCAGGTCAAGTCTGAAATTGTAATTTTCAGAAAGAATATTTATAACCAGGACTATTACTGCAACCAGAATTACTGTTGTGGATATTTTTGCCGTATTCATAGTGTTCTTTTTTTATTAATATCTCTAGCTAAAGGAGTTTCTTTTAGAAAGAGAAACCTCTGAGAGGAACAAGCCCATGAAAACTATTGAGCCAAAGTAAACCAGGTCTTTTGTATCGACAACACCCCGGGCAAGACTTTCAAAATGAACAGAGACACTCAGAGAATTAATTATTTGTCCTGCTATTCCTTTCATTCCTCCGGCTATTACCTCAAAAATGATTTGGAAAAATAATCCGATGAACAAAGCCGAAAGAAATGCAACTATCTGGTTGTTGGTCATACTGCTTGCAAACAATCCTATACTGGTATAAGCAGCACTCATAAGCAGAAGAGCAAGATAGCCGCAAAGGACTCCGCCGGCATCCAGATTACCAATCTTTGAAAGCGTTATTACATATGGTAATGTGAACAATAGGGCAATAGATATTAAAATGAGAGTTGCAAGATATTTGCCCAGGATAACCTGCCTGTCAGTGACAGCTTTAGTCAGTAGCATTTCAATGGTGCCTGATTTCTTTTCTTCCGCTATCAGGCGCATAGTCAAAGCAGGGATAAAAAAGAAAAGTGTCCAGTAAGCTATTGAAAAGAAAGGACGAAGAGTTGCCTGGCCCATCAGGAAAATATCTGATCCTGATATCCATGTAAAAAAACCACTGAAGCCAAGAAAAAGAATAATAATTATATATGCTATCAGTGAATCGAAAAATGAGTTTAGTTCCCGTGTGGTAATTATCCAGATTTTTTTCATGATCTAATAAATTAATTCATTGTTAAGTCTCTGAAAATATCTTCAAGTTTTGTTTCAAATGGAGTAAGTTCCGTAAGTACCCAATGCTTCTCAACACACAGTCTGAATATCTCCCTGGATGCATTTGTATCAGTGCAATACACATCAAAACGGTTTAACTTTCTGTCGGCAAAATCAACCATTTTAACGGATTTCAGGGACTGAAGCGATTCGAATATCTGGTTTAAATCGCCTTCCTCTATTCTTACCTTAAGGATATCCGAGCCCCGGGCCTGTTTTCTCAACGATTCCGCAGTACCATCAGCAACAATTTTCCCCTTATTGATTATAAAGATCCTGTCGCAGGTTGCTTCAACCTCAGGTAAAATATGAGTACTTAAGATAACCGTTTTTTCTTTTCCCAGATCGCGGATCAGTCTTCTGATCTCAGCTATCTGGTTGGGGTCAAGGCCAGAAGTTGGTTCATCGAGTATCAATATTTCAGGATCATGAATCATTGCCTGGGCCAGGCCAACTCTTTGCTGAAATCCTTTCGACAGCTCAATTATTTTCTTATGCTTTTCTCTGTTAAGCCCGGTAATGTGTATCATTTCAGCCACTCGTCCTGAAATTTTTCCGGTCTCAATGCCCTGGATCTTTGCACAAAAGTGAAGAAAATCAATAACAGGCATATCCTCGTACAAAGGATTATTTTCAGCTAAATAGCCGATATGCCTTTTAATTTCTGAATAGTTATCACTGAGAGATTTGCCTCCGATGAAGATTTTTCCTTCATCGGCAGAGATAAAATTAGTGATCATCTTCATGGTAGTAGTTTTTCCGGCTCCGTTTGGACCGAGAAATCCTAATATTTCTCCTGTAGCAACTTTCAGGGAAATATTGTCAACTGCTTTCTGGCTACCATATTTTTTTGTAAGGTTTTCGATGACAATATCCATAAGAATATATTTAAACGAATATGTGATGAAAAAATAAGTGTGAAATTATAAACTGCCAATAAAAAATAAAAATTGTCAGAGTTAAAAAAACGTTAAAATATTTTAGTTCCTAAAAACTTTATCTTAAAAATAATCAGTCTCAATTTACATCACCCTCAATAAAACCTGGTCCGGTTGTTCATTAATCTTACAGAAATTAAGAGTTGAGGAATCGGATGTCTCAAAAGTAATTTAAGCCATATGAATCTATTTGCAGTGTGATGACTGGCTGATAAAAAATTCGTTTACTGATTTATTAAAAAAAGCCTCAGATCAGGTAAAGTCAATGTTCTGACAACACAATTATGAATTTGCATGCGATTAAATCAGAGAATTGCATTTAATTCTGCTTTGACAGATTAGAAAAATCAACCTGTTTTTGCCCTTAATCCCTAAAGGGAACAGGTTGATTTTTCAGTTTGCTCCCTTTAGGGTCGGGGCAAACAAACTGAAAAATCGTTGTAAGTTGTAATCTGTCAAAGTAGATTTAAATAGTTAATTAATTAATAATTCAATTAATATTCTATCTTTAGCTTGTGTAAAAGTTAATTCAGGCAGTAATTAAGAAAGGACAACAATATGTCTAAAAGCACTCCTGACCAGGAATCCGTTCTTGGTGTTGATGTAGGGTCTGTTTCACTTTCTTTAGTACAATTGGATTTTGAAGGTAAAATTCTTCGCCGGTTTTATCAATTTCATAAAGGCAATATCAGCGATACATTTTCGGAGGCGGCTAAAGTCTTCGATCTTTCTGGTATAAGAAGGATTGCCTGTACATCTTCAACCAATTGTTTGAATAAAAAACTGACTCAGAATTACAACTCCCAGGTTGCAATTATTGCCGCCGCAAGATTTTTGTGCAGAGAAGCTGTTTCGGTATTGCATATTGGCGCGGAGAAATTCATGCTTATTAATTTTGATATCAACGGTAATTATCAATCTACAAAAATAAACACATCCTGCGCCGCAGGAACAGGTAGTTTTCTTGATCAGCAGGCCGGCAGGTTGAACCTTTCCGGTATCGGGGAGCTTTGTGAAAGAGCCTTGAAAAACCAGGAAGAAGTTCCATATATAGCCTCGCGCTGTACAGTATTTGCCAACACAGATATTATTCATGCTCAGCAAAGAGGTTTCTCTGTCGGTGCAATATGCGACAGCCTGTGCAAAGGCCTTGCTGAAAACATAATTAATACGGTTTTTAAAAAAGAGCCTCCGGCTTTTCCTCTCCTGATGACCGGGGGTGTATCTAAGAATCTGGTTGTCAGAGGATATCTGGAAAAACAATTAAATACCACATTTTTACATAACGAGAATTCCCACCTTTTTGGGGCTCTTGGAGCCGGTCTGATGTTGTTAAAAGAAAAGGCTGACGGAAATCCCCTAAATATAAATTCTTTCGAAGATATTCTGATACAGGCAGATACAGAAAAGCAATATTTTCATAAACCACTATCACTAAATTTAGCCGGGCATCCCGGTTTCTCAAATGAAGAATCATATCAGTTCACCCCTGTTATTTCCGGGCATCCTGCGGTAGTTGAGGTTGATATCTATTCGGAATTAGAGCCAAATGCCGAGTACCTCGTTTACACAGGAATTGATATCGGTTCAACAAGTACAAAAGCTATTTTAATTGATAAAACCAAAAAAGTGATTGCCGGTTTTTATACTTACACTTCCGGGAAGCCTGTTTCTGCTGTAAAATCTATATTTGAAGCCATTGATAATGTTTCCGGGGAAAAGAATATTAAGGTTACAATTTTAAGTGTCGGGACAACCGGTTCAGGAAGGAAGTTTATCGGGAAGATTATAAATGCTGACTTGATTATAGATGAGATTAGCTCGCATGCGAGGGCAGCTTTTGAACTAAATCCAGATACAGATACAATAATTGAAATTGGCGGACAGGATGCAAAGTTTACGCTGATGCAAAATGGAAGTGTCACATTTTCCCAGATGAACAGTGTCTGTGCGGCAGGTACCGGAAGTTTCATAGAAGAACAGGCCAGAAAGCTTAACTGTTCATTATCTGATTATGCTCAAATGGTTGAAAACGTGAGCGCACCCCTGGCCAGTGATCGCTGTGCTGTCTTTATGGGACGCGATATCAATCAGCTTCTGAATATCGGTTACTCATCGAACGAGATCCTTGCAACTGTACTGCATTCGGTTACTGAAAACTACCTACAGAAAGTTGCTACAGAAGCATCAATCGGACAAAACATTTGTTTCCAGGGTGCCACAGCAAAAAACAAATCACTGATTGCCGCTTTTGAACAGCGACTGAAAAAGCCTGTATTTGTATCAAAATATTGCCACCTGACAGGCGCACTGGGAACAGCACTAATGCTTCAGGAACAGAATAAAAATGAGACAGGTTTCAGAGGCATTAAACTTTACCATGAGGAGATTGCAATAGAGAACGAAACATGTAACTTCTGTACAAACAATTGTTGCATCAGCCTGACAACTGTTTCAGGAGAAAAGGTTGCCTTTGGTTTTATGTGCGGACGCGATTATGAAACCCAACATTATATTTCCAGACAAAAGACAGGTTTTGATCTTTTGAAAAACAGACATAAAATATTTTCATCTGAAGCAGTCAGTAACATTAAACAGGACATTACAATCGGAATACCTGCCTCGCTTCATCTCTTCGAGGAATTAACCCTCTGGAAAAGGTTTTTTAATAATTTAGGAATCAGAACGATAACCAGCGAGGATTACCTTGATCCGTGTGAAAACAGGCAAATGCATGGCGGGAGCTGAGTTCTGTTCTCCGGTTAATTCAATCTTTGGCCATGTAGTTTATCTTTCTGATAAGGTGGATTACATCTTTTTACCGGTGCTGCTTCAGACAAGGTTAAGATTCAAAAGAAAATAAAGGACATTATTGTTATTATACTCAATTCAGTGCATCGCTGGTATACTCGTTGAAAATTAATAACATCCCCAATAAGTGCCTGTCCCCGTTATTAAGTTTCCCTAAGGGTAAATTTCATGTGGCACAGGAGCTCCTGCAATGTTTAAAACCTTTATTAAAAAACGGAATAAATTATTATACCATTTACAACTCTTTTAATGAAGCATTATCTTACTATTCCGGGCAAAAGGAACAGTTAAGCGTTGTATTTAAAAAACAATTCCAACCGGATAAAGGTATCTCTGTTGTACTGTTGGGAAGGCCCTACATAGTACTTTCAAAGACTCTTAATAAAGGGATCCCGGATATTTTTAACAGCCTGGGAATTAAATCTTTCTACCAGGATATGATTTCTTCAGATGAAATAGACCCTGAAGATATCACGATACTATTAAAGAAGGTTCCCTGGTATTATGTTACCAAGATACTCGAAGTCGCAAAAATTATAGCAAAGACGAAGAATCTATACCCGGTATTGATTACTGCATTCAAATGTGCCCCTGATTCTTTCATTATCGAATACTTCAGGAAGATATTCATTGGTTGTCACAAGCCCTATCTGATTCTGCAGATTGATGAGCATGATTCGAACCTGGGTTATGAAACAAGAATTGAAGCCGCAGTAAGATCATTTAAAAATCATGCTTCAATTGGTGATGAAAAGCCTGAATCGGAAGTAAAACAAATTTTTCCCCGGATATCAAAAAACATTGAAGGCAAGACATTGCTGTTCCCGATGTGGGATTCTATTGTATCCCCTTTACTGGTTTTCAATCTGAAAAGGCTTGGTATTGATGCCCGCCTGATGAAGTCAAGTGATATGACCATTAAAAAGAGCATGGCACATAATTCCGGACAATGCCTGCCGATTAATGTAATTGCCCAGGAATTTATCGAATATGTTGAGGAACAAAAGCTGAAACCTGAAGATACTATGTTATGGGCTATTGAAACAAAAGTAAGCTGCAATCTGAGGCTATATCCCGAGTATTTAAAAAGCATTTTTGAAAATTATGGACAGGGTTTTGAGAAAGCACATGTTTACAGTGGTTTGCTTACACATCTTGAGATCTCGTTAAGTGCTTGCTATTATGCCTATTTTGCTTACCTGCTTGGGGGATTAATACATATGGTAGGGTACAGAATAAGACCCTATGAGATAAATAAAGGCGACACTGATCAGGCAATAAAAAATACTATTGGTATTCTTGAAGGAGCTTTTCTTGGTAAAAAGTCAATGGAAAAGGCTGTTTCTGAAGTTATATGCCTGTTTGACAAGATTCCCCGCATTGAAGGGAATAAACCAAAAGTTGCACTTTTTGGAGACTTTTATGTGTGTGATAACGATATATTTAATCAGAAGTTAAGTCAATCAATTGAAGATGCAGGAGGGGAGGTGATAACGACTCCTTATACAGATATAGTTAAAATGTCTCTGGATAATGTTATACGTCTCGGGATCTACAGAGGAGAATATATTACTGCTGCGCAGCAAAGAATGATAAGCTCCTGCCTGAATCTTCTGGAGGATAAATATTACCGCTACTTCGAAAAATACCTGGGGCCACAAAAAATAATAAATCCCAAAAAGCTGGAAAAACATCTTGCCGGATTTAATATCAATCCTTATCATTCAGGTGAGTCATATGAAAATATTCTAAAAATCTTTTATTTCCTGGAGAATTACCCTGATATATCATTGTTTGTACAGGCAAATCCTGCATTTTGTTGCCCTTCTTTAGTTACCGAGGCTATGACCGGCGAGATAAGGAAAATAACAGGAGTCCCCGTTGTTACTATAACCTATGATGGGACAGATGATTATAAAAACGATGTTATAATCCCATATTTGCAGAGTAAAATAGTGATATAAAATGTACTTTTCAGGCTTTTAAAGTGATTTTAGATCTATGAGATGCTGATAGAGTGAGCATTGAATAATTGAAGGATAAAACCCTGAGCAATCAGGGTTTTTGCTAAATAATACAACCGTTTTCTCTATTAGAAATCTTTGGATTTTTCGGGAATCATTCTAACTGCCAGGGTTTAATTATTTCAGTTTTCTTAAACTTTTAATCCTTGATGGTCTGCGGTGACCATGAATAATACCAAGAATTACAATTTCAGCAGGTTTTATTTTATAGATGATAAGCCAACTTAGACAACTAGCTTTGCGGTATATTTTATTTGCAGTGCGAATTTCTTCACATTCACGGAAAGCAAGTGGGTTATTTTCGATGCGGTCAAAGGTCCTTAAAATCTCATCACCCACACGAATGGCGTTTAAAGGCTCGTGCATGATGTAGGCAATGTAGCCTGTAATATTATTTAGGTTTTGAATAGCGTGTTCTGTAATCCTTAACGAATAAGTTTTTGGAGCGACTTCTTTTGTTGTGTCCATCGTTGTTTGGCTTCGTTTAGACTAACTGTCGGAGAATTTTCAGCATACTCAACCCATTTTCTAAAATCCTCATTACTTATGGGTTCACCAGAAAGAGAATAAGAACTTAAATCTGGTTCCTTCAAAATCCGTATCAAATGCTTTTGCTCCAAATCCTGTAGTGCCTTTAAGGAGTTATTTCCGGTAAGTTCTATAGTTATTATGTTCATATTATCTTTACATTTAAGTTGATTAGCCTCTCCTGCCTTGCAAAGTTAAGCTACCACTCCAAAGAAACAAAATAATTAAACATTGGGCTCGAATGTAACTGACTTTTGGAAAATATTTAATAACTGTTTCACCTGAGCGTTATTCTAAGGTTTTCGTATTTAAATCGTCAAAAAATCGTTATTTTAACGTATAAAAGTAGCAGAAAAGTTGATTTCAGACGCTTTAAATATCGATAAAAACTCATTAAAAAGCTCTTTGCAAACAGCTAAGAGTTTGTATTTCAACACTGAGATAGAGGATTTGTATGATTACGGGGCAAGGTTCTACGATCCCCAGATTGGAAGATGTATAACTTTTGATCCATTGGCTGAAAAGCATTTTGATTGGCTCCAAACTCTTATTTATTTAATAACCCTATAAATCTAATTGATCCATTCGGCTTAGACAGTACGATTTACAATAGCACCGGTACTCAGATATATGGTAGTAAAAAAGATCCTGAAACAAACATACAATTTGTTGTTAAAACTATGCAAAGGACAGACGAAATGTACAATGAAGATCCTGATAACCCTGAAAGGGAATTATTAATCCCAGATCCCAGGAACAATTCGATAAAATTGTTAATTAACTAAAATAGGGCAATGTTAAAGATTTGCAGAAGTAGAGCTGTTTCTTATCTGATCTCAATTGCAGAGAAGACATTTTTCAGATTCAATTAAGGGTGACATTCTTTTTATTAACTTTGAACCTTATAAATTTTTTGTTTTCCGGATATCTGCTATATGAAACTTTTCAGGAAGAAGTATTTGATTTTGGGATTTCTTTTATTAGCTTTTTTTATTTGCCTGAATACTTTTTCCCAGATACCGGCCAAAAAAGTTATAACCGGCCTGGTCCTTGACGCGAAAACAGGAGATCCTATCCCGTTTGTTTCGGTTTTTATTAAGGGAACTTCCGTTGGAACACTTACGGATAAAGATGGAAAGTATAAGATTGAAACAAATCTACCTGTAAAAAGCATCTGGTTTTCATTTCTTGGTTATCAGACAGAATCCAGGGATATATCAGAGAGGAGAGAACAAACTGTTAACATCAGCCTGTCCCAATCTGTAATTTCACTTGATGAGGTAATAGTAAGTCCTGCAAGAAGAAATTACAAAAATAAAAACAATCCTGCCGTTGAGCTTATTGAAAAAGTAATTGAGAACGAGAGTGTTAACAGGAAAGAATCATATGATTATCTTGAATATAAACAATACGATAAGATACAATTCGCATTAAGTAATGTCACTGAGAAGCTCAAACAGGGTAACCTGTTCAGTAAATTCAGCTTTATCTTTGAGAACGTAGATACAACAAAACGTATCGGGAATACTATTCTGCCTTTGTATATCAGGGAATCAATTTCTGACCATTACTACCGGAAAAATCCTGAGGCAACAAAAGAAATAATCCGCGCCGAAAAAACAAACAATCTTAATGAATATCTTGACAATAAAGGTGTTTCCAATTATTTTAACTATTTATATCAGAATATAAATATTTACGATAATGAAATTTTATTCCTGACGAACAAATTCTTAAGTCCGATTGCAAAGACTGCTCCTCTTTTCTACAGGTATTATATTCTCGATACATTGTCCGTAAACAATATTAAATGTATAAAATTGTTTTTTGAACCGCGTAACAAAGCTGATTTACTTTTCCATGGGGACCTTTACATTACCATGGACAGCAGTTATGCAGTCAGGAAAATCGATATGGGGATGAATAAGAATATTAATATTGACTGGGTACAGGAAGTCAGTATCATTCAGGATTTTGAGCAAGTTCGGGCAGAAAGGGTGGTTGCTTTCAAAAGACGAAATTTTAATTGATTTCGGGATATTTAAAAACTCATTGGGTTTGTATGGACAACGTACTATCTTTTACAAAGATTATAAGATCAATGAACCTGTAGATGAAAAGATCTTCAAAGGTCCGGAGAAAATTGAAAGGCTTGATCACTCCTCGGATAATACAGAATTCTGGGAATCGAACCGGTATGTTCCGCTTACTAAATCGGAAAAAGGTGTCTATACGACTATCGACAGCATAAAAAAGATTCCTGCGTTTAAAATGAGAATGAATTTATTAACGCTGTTTACTACCGGTTATCTGGATCTTGGTAAAATTGAAATAGGACCTGACGAAAGTTTCTACAGTTTTAATTCTGTGGAAGGATCAAGGTTAAGATTCGGCGGGAGGACAACGACTGATTTCAGCAAGAAAATAACCTATGAGGGTTATGGGGCATATGGTCTTACCGATAAGATTTTTAAGTATAATGGAGCTGTTACCTACTCGTTAACCCCCGGAACAATTTACCAGTTCCCTGTAAAGTCAATCAGGCTCACTTATCAGTATGATACCAAAGTCCCGGGACAGGAACTTCTGTTTACACAGAGTGATAACATATTCCTGTCATTTAAAAGGGGAGTGGATGATAAACTTTTTCTAAACAGAACTATTAAAGCTGAATACCTTAATGAGTTTGAAAATCATTTTTCATACCTGCTTGGGTACAGTTTCACCCGGCAAACACCGGAAGGGAATCTCTATTTTAATACTGTTGACTATATGTCACTGACAAATGATATACACTCATATAAATATCTCTGAACTGAATCTGAATCTGCGCTATGCACCAAATGAATCCTTTTACCAGGGTAAATTATACAGGGATCCATTCCCCGGCAGGTATCCTGTTATTCAGCTGAATATTGCAGGTGGTACAAGATCAATAAACAATGATTTTGACTACCTGCGTCTTCAACTGAATGTAAGCAGAAGGTATTACGCTTCTATTTTCGGATATACTGACATCTCGTTTGAGGCAGGCAAAATAATCGGGAAAGTGCCTTATCCGCTTTTATTTATACACAGGGCAAATCAGACATATTCATATCAGAAGAATTCTTACAACCTCATGAATTTCCTGGAATTCGTCAGTGATCAATATGTATCATTAAATATAGATTATAGTTTTAACGGATTTTTTTTAAATAAAGTTCCTCTGCTGAAAAAACTCAAACTAAGAGAACTTGTGACCTGTAAGGTTTTATACGGAGGGCTCACCAAGACTAATAATCCTGATTATCAGACAGATCTGTTTAAATTACCAACTGACCAGAATGGTGTACCCCTCACTTACACTCTCGAAAAAAAGCCATATATTGAGGCAAGCATCGGAGTTTCAAATATTCTGAGAATTTTCAGGGTGGACCTGATCAAACGGTTTACCTACCTCAATCATCCTAATGTTTCAGATATTGGAGTCCGCCTCCAGTTTAAATTTGATATTTAGAAGATTAAAATAATGTTGTCCTGCGGGAGCGTTAACGTTGGTTATCTGCATAAAATTAAACCTGTGGCAGTAAGAAGTTTATCAAAATACCAGCATGCGTTTCAGGAAATATATGTTCAGGCTAAGTTTATATCTTTTGAGCGATCATTTGACTTAACCCTGATTCAAATTCTGTTCTTGAAATATTTTTAAATCCCGCGGCGTTTAACATTTCTGTAACTTCCTGCTCTGTAAAACAATCACCGGCTTCAGTTCCCACCAGCATATTTATTGCAAAAACAGCTCCGGATAACGGTTGTGTCCTGTCATTGTTCATTATCCAGTCCTGAATTACAATTTTCCCATTTTTATTTAATGAGTTAAAACATTTTTTTATCAAATCCCGATTTATCTCCAACGGGTTACTGTGAATAATTGCTGACAAAAAAACCAGATCGAATCCTTTTGGTAAATCATCCGTTGTGTAATCGCCTGTATGGGTTTTTATTTTACCTGAAAAACCTTCTTTTTCAATAAATTTTTTTGTTATAGGTATAACATTAGGCAAATCAAATACAGTTGCTTCAATTCCGGGGTTTTTAGAAACAAATTCCATAGAATATGCGCCGGAACCACCACCAATATCCAAAGTCGACTTTATTTCTGACAAATCAATATTTGCCAACTGTTCCGGAGCCTGTTTTTTTGCTCTGTCGTGCATTGCATTTATAAAAGAGAAAAGCCATTCTTCTCCTCTCTCATTAATTTCCGACGGATTAGCTGAATTACCGGTTTTCACAACCTGAGTAAGGTTGCTCCATGTATTCCAGAGATGGTTTGAATGCATCAGACCTCCTAAATAATCTGAACTCCTTTTGGACATAAAAGTAAAACTTTCCGGAGTATTAAAGAATAAACCGTTTTGCTTTGTAAGAAAGCCCAGGGATACCAAAGCATTCAACAGACGTTCGCAGGCATGCTCATCCAGATGCAAATTGTGTGCAATCTGATTGTTCGTTGTACCGGATTCATCAATATTTGTAAAAATATCAAGCTCAAAACCGCTTAATAATATTCTGCTTTTTTGGAAAGAAGAAGCAAATTCCCTGATTGTATTTGGATTCATAATATAAAAGTTAAATAATGATATTCATTCCGCTTTAAAGCTACTATAATCCGTAATGATTAATAATTTTCCAGAGGGGGCATATTATTATTTTCTTCTTTGTTCTTATTAAATTCAAGTTTCCCGAATTTATATGTAAGGCTTATTCCAAAAGAGCGGAATGGCCTTTGACTGACATTATTTGCTGTGGAGTTTTCTGTGGAAATGGTGGTTACCTGTTTTATATATTTGCTGAAAAGATTTGTTGTCGTAAATCCAAAGCTTGCATTCTTATTCCAGAACAATTTTCTGAAAGCAAAATTGTAAATAAAAAACTGTGGAATCTTACCCTGTATATTTTTGGAGGCTGAACTGTAGAAACCAAATACCTCAAAAACCAGATCTTCAGGTAACTGATAATTTGCATTCATACTCAGTCTGGTCCGGAATCCTGTTGACATATTTCCTGTGCTCAGATCGCTTACAATATAGCGGTGAGTTATCAAAAGATTACCACGAATTGTAAATTTGGAAGTTACAGGATATGAACCTGATGCAGTAAAGCCTGAATTGTACTCACGCCCTATGTTTTGCCTGCTGGATACCGATACATTGGTATATGTTGAATCACCTATTAAGTAGGTAGGGTAAAATGTTGTCAGCCGGGTAACGTTCTGAGTGTCTATGTGTTCTAATAATGAAACATAGATATTCCCGCCCTTTTTAAATCCGGTATTGAGTCCCAGCTCAAAATTATTACCAATCTCAGGTTTCAGTAATGGGTTACCTGTAGTAATATTATACGGATCGCTAAGATTTATAAAGGGGTTTAATTCATCATATTGCGGACGTTCAATGCGTTTGCTGTATGCCAGTTTCAGGGATTGGGTTTTATTGAAATTATGCGAGAAAACAACTGTAGGCACTATTGTGCCATAGGAAGGAATATTTGTATTTGGGAAATCAATATTTAACATCAGTATATTCATATCTTACCCCTGATTTAATATTCAGGAATTGGAGCAATTTGAATGTGGTCGAAAGATAGCCTGCATAAATTCTCATATTATACTTCAACTGATAGGATTGAAGCGGATCGCTGACATACTGATTTATAGCAGGAGAGAAATCACTTACATCAGAAATGCTTCTGATATTCTGAAAAGAGGTTTTAGCTCCCGTTTCAACTAAAAAATTTTTATTTACCGGATGCGCATAATCAATGGAAATGCTTGTTTCATTATCAGTTCCCGGGTTAACACTTGCCGATCCGTGGTAGGGAATGGATTGTCCGGAATAGGTTTGCGTCTGGGTATAATCAGTATGGGGTTTCCCGTTACTTGAATTGTATAGAATATCTAATTCCTGTCCTTCCTTTTTAAATTTCTTTTTATAATCGAGGCTCCAGTCAACTGAGCTGTACCTTGAATGACTGTCTGAGTTACGAACATTTAAAATATCTGATACCATGTTACCTGAATAATCCTTTATTAGTTGTTCCTGGTTGGTCAGTCCCGAGTTAAGGTTTCTGTATTGATTATAACCCAGAGATCCGGTAATGTCATCATTCTTTGATAAAGTCCAGTCAAACCCGGCACCTGATCTGAAACCATCCCTTTGAGAATCTGTAATACCATCCTGGGTCAGGGTGGTAACCTGTTTCGTGATTGTGTCAGTAGAAACACGGGTCTGAGAACCCGGAACCTGTGAATTTAAGAGAGCACGGCCACCAAAAAATGCATTGACTCCAAAATTTTTGCGTCTTATATTAAAATTTGCAGAGCCATTCTCTAACCTGGTTCCTGCCGATAAACTGATATTGCCGTTTACCCCCTGCATAGTATTGTCCTTAAGAATAATATTTATAATTCCGCCTGTGCCTTGTGAATCATACTTTGCACCAGGAATTGTAATAGCCTCAACACTTTTAATCTGGCTGGCAGGAATTGATGCAAGTGCGTCGGTGATACTGCTCCCAAACACACTGGAAGGCTTCCCATTGATCAGAAAACGAATATTTGAATTGCCTTGTAATTCAACATTTCCGTCGATGTCAACCGTTACTTCCGGTACCTTTTTAAGTACATCAACAGCCAAACCTCCCTGGGATGTAACGTCATTGGCGGCATTGTATACAATTTTATCAATTTTGTTTTCAACAACCGGTTTCTCCCCGGCTATTGTTACACCCTGAAGATTAAGCATTGTGGAAGAAAGATAAATTGTTCCCAATAAGACTGGATGCGTATTCGTATTTGTACTAATGCTGATACTGTCGATAGTATTACTTTTATATCCGATAAATGCAATATTGATTTTATATATACCTGATGGAATGCCGGGTATTGAAAATTTTCCTTTTGCATCTGTAATTGAACCGTTTATAGTCTTCCCCGACTTTTTGTTTATTACAGAAACTGTTGCATATTCAAGGGGTTGCTTTGTGGAGTTATCGAATACTTTGCCGGAAATTGTTGTATTTGTTTTTGATTGAGCATTTATCAGGGTAGAAAAGAAGACTATGACTATTAAAATAAAAATAAAATGTTTCATTTTATTGCAGATTGTGTATGATAATCACATATAAATTATTATAACAATCCAAAACATTAAATGGTTGAATGAGGTGTAAAAAAATTGAGATAAATATAAGATATTAACATTGCTCTTATAGCATTAGGCGTATCATGGCTAACCAGGGGAGGATCTCTCTACCCTGACAAATAAATTATCGTAATGACTTTCAGAAACGAAACGGAATTATTTAGCCTTCAGGGAATATACTGCCATGTAATCACCATGTCTGACAAATAATCTTCCTTTATCTATCACAGGATGAGCCCAGTATGGTCCATCGCCTTTAGTGATCCTGAATGAACTTATTATATCAAGCTTTTCGCTGTTTGGTTTGACCAGTGCCAGGTTTCCGGTCTTTTCTTCATAAATATACAATAATCCATCTGCCGAAATTACTGATCCCTTATTAAACCATGAGGTGATCCACATTGTCTTGCCGGTAGTCCAGTCCACGCATATCCATCTGCCTTTTGAGTTAGTGTCGTGTGTAGAACTGTAGATATAATTTCCGATCAGCACCATTCCTCCCACGTGGGGATTGATTTCGGAATTCTTCCAGACAAGTGTGGGATCGCTGCCGTCAAAACTTATTTTAATTTTTGCGGCAGTCTGCCCGTAACCATTTGCGGCAAAAAGGAAACCATCACGGTAAATTGGTGTCTGAATGTAATTTTTGCCACCTTTCTTGTCTTCGTTTACGTCAGCAAAATTAAATTTCCACAGAAGCTTTCCATTTACGGCATTTACACCAATAATGTACGTAACAGTATGCGTAACAATTACTTTCATTCCTTTGTCCTCAATCAGCAGGGGATTTGTATACTGTGTGCCCTCATTTAATGGAGGAGTTTCCCAGAGTACATTTCCGTTATCAATGTTGAAAGCCACCATTGATGCCATATTGCCTCCGGGTGTTGCTATCACCTTATTATCGACAACCAGTGGTGACTCAGATATCCCAAATCGTTGTATTGGCGCATTATACTTCTGATAGTAATTTACTGTCCAGGCGATTTTACCGTCTTTTGTGACGCAGGCCAGATCACCCTGTCCGCTGACAACCAGGATTTTCCCGTTTGAGTAGGTAGGAGTGCAACGACTCTCAGGAGAGTTAACGCTGTTTGTAATATTCCCGTATTCCACTTCCCACTTTTTCTTTCCATCCTGAGTAAAAGCTGAAAGTACGTCTTTTTCACCTTTGGTACCTGTAATGTATACCGCATCACCTGTAACTGTTGCACTTGAATAGCCCCTGCCTATTCCTGTTACTTCCCAAAGAAGTGAAGGTCCCTGGTCCGGCCATGATTTCAGCAATCCTTTTTCATTATATATACCAGACCGTCCTGGTCCGCGCCATCCAAATACCTGTCCGTATGAAACATTAAGTACTGATGTTATTAGAACTAAAGCAGCTATTAATTTTCTTCCGTAATTTTTCATATAAGATCATTTTGAGTTTATGATTTTGCAATATTAAAAAAATATAATCAACAAACTGATAAAGTATTGCATAAAGAATATTATGACAATCGGTATTCACACATAAGACCTCTTTGATTTTGACTTCGTCGAGCTACGCTTCGCTCCGGATCTTCGTTAGCCCCTTACCCTAAAGGGTGCGAAGAACCGGGTCCCGCAGGGCGAGCCCGGCGCAGCCAAAATCAATTACTCCCTTAAGGTTCGGGGCAAATAATTGATTTTCAAGCATCAAAATATTTATATATATGATTCCCGATAGTCATATAGAATATTATTAAGGGAATAAAAATTATGAAATCATAAAAGAGCTTAATATAATGATATTCTTCCCGCGGAATCCGATCATAATAATGAACGATCCGCTTATTTTTCCTGAAGCTTTCTGTGTACCTTTTCTCCTTCCCGGACTATTATTTCAATAATTTCTTTAATGTCTTTTACTGAAGTTCTGAAATTTACAAAACAACCTCTCAGGCAATACTTTTCAGAGACAACAGCATTCGATAAGAATACTTCCCCTTTCTTTTGTAACTCATTAAGTAACAATTCATTTAATGTGTTTAAAAATGTATTATTAATATTTCCATTTTGGCTATAACCTGAAGGAACATATCTCAGGGTTGTGATACTCAGGTTTTGGGTTATTGCCTCAAGTTCAGAATGTTTTTTGGCTTCTTCGAATAAAAGTTTTGCCAATTCAATATCTTCCTTAATCATTTTAATATACCCGTTTTTTCCAATTTGTTGTAATGCCATCCATACTTTAAAAGCTCTGAATCCCCTGGAATTTTGAAGACCGTATTCGTAATAATTGAGAGATTGTTCGTCATCATTGTTATTAAAGTTGTAATAGGCAGGATGCGAACTATATGTATCGATAAGATGCTGAGGGTTTTTCACCAATGTGCAACCAACTTCAAGAGGACTATAGAGCCATTTATGCGGATCAAGCGCAATGGAGTCAGCTTCTGCAACACCATCAAATAACTCTTTGAGTTCCGGAATAACAGCTGCAGGAATACCATATGCGCCATCTATATGAAACCATAGATCATGGGTTTTGCAAATATCTGCAATAGCGGATAAATTATCCACAACGCCGGTACTTACGTCCCCGGCCGTACCAACTACCAGAAAGGGTTTTTTCCCATTTCTTAAATCTGCCTCAATGGTCTGTAATAAAATTTCGTTATTAATTTTATTGTCTTCATAAGTCGGGATCCACCGAATGGATTTTAAACCATGTCCAAATAAAACAGCTGCCTTTTCAATCCATATGTGAGTTGTTTTTGAACAATATATAACCATTTCCCCCGGGGATTTCAACAGGCCATCTTCCTTAATGCTTTTCGGTGCTTTTGCTGTTCTCGCAGCTAAAAATGCAGTGAAATTTGCCATGTTTCCGCCACTCACCAATATTCCGCCATAGGTTTGAGAAACACCTATAAATTCGGCCAGCCACTTAATGGTCTGTTTTTCAATAGCGGTAGCCATTGGGCTTAGTATATTCGCGCCAACATTAGGATTAACAGCAGCAGCTAATAAATCAGCTAATGCACCAATTGGCGTAGGGGATGAAGTGATATAACCTAAGAATTTAGGGTGGCCATTGAATAAAGAATGATTAAGTAACAAATCAGATGCCCTGGAAAATAATTCAGAAGCAGGAGCGCCATTTTCGGGCAATGAGGTATTACCCAAAATGGTTTGAATTTGTTCAGGACTTTCCCCTGTAGTAACAGGTCTTCCGTCAATTGTGTCGATAAAATCAGCAATCTTATCAATTAGTTGATAACCAATTTTTTTGAACTCATTTTTGTTTATCTCGACCGGTGTTTCGCGATGTTTTTTCATAACTTTATTTTATCGTTTAATGAATTACAACACTCTCTCACGATGTTTTATTTTCATTGTACAGGAGGACTTTATTTGCAAAAGTAAATATATATTTAAAAGTTTATAACCCTCTGTCCTCCTCATCTGAATTTGCCGGGAATTAAAAACCAGAAGTGTCCGGATTGTAAAACATATTGGACAAACCATTAACCAGATGTTTAAATCAGGTCTGAATTTCACAGGAGTAACGGATCATAGTACAGTAAAACCAACCGGTAAAAATGAAACTCAGATTTCTGAGATTAACAGAAGTAAATTACCTGCCCTGTTTGAGAAAATCAAGCCATAATTCTTTTAAAAAAGTATAATTACCTTTTGAATCTGACAAATAATGTCGTATGTTTGCGTCATTAGATTCTGTTATTATGAATAAATCAGAAAAATTCGAAGAATCATTACAGGAACTTGCAAGATTCGCAAAAGTAATTTCACACCCGGCAAGGCTGGCTATACTTAAATACCTTGCTGAGACCAAAACCTGTATTTCCGGTGATATTTCCGGTTATCTGCCTTTGAGTCGTACTACTGTCTCCCAGCATCTTAAAGAACTGAGAAAAGCCGGCCTCATCCAGGGTGAAATTGATGGACTGAAAATAAATTACTGTCTGAATATTCACGATATCGAACAATTTTATGAAATATTCGAAAAATTCTTTAAACCGATCAAAAATGCAGAAGTAATCTGTTGAAAATTATTAATATATGCAAATACTGATACTTTGCACCGGTAACACTTGCCGTAGCCAGATGGCCCAGGGCTTTTTAAAGTCATTCGATGATAAACTTGAAGTTCTTTCTGCCGGAACTGAACCAGGTTCAGAGATAAATAAAACTGCAGTAAAGGTGATGCATGAGGTTGGAATTGACATTAAAAATAATAAACCACAAAACGTCCGGCGATACCTTAATGATGAGTGGGATTATGTAATAACCGTTTGTGATGACGCTAATGAGAAATGTCCTTTTTTTCAGGGAAAGGTGAAACACCGTCTTCATTTTGGCTTTGAAGATCCTTCGAAGTTTGAAGGGACAGAAATTCAGGTAATGAGTGAGTTCAGGAGAATCAGAGATGAAATAAAATCTGTGTTTTACAAACTTTACAATGATATTAAAATCTGATATGACAAACTCCTTTTTAACCGGGAACGTTACTATCTCTTCTAATGTAATACCTCTTGTCTCAACGGAGATCGATTTCAGAGATTTTATGGGTGGCGTTAAGGTACGCTGGGGAATCAACCGTGATAACTACAGAGTTCGTCCCGGTCTTTACGCAGTAGGTCAACCCGATGCGGATTCCGATGTATTTGTCACTGCAAACTACAAACTTTCTTTCGATACACTTCGTAAAAATCTCTCGGGAGTTAACGGATTGATACTTGTTCTGGATACTAAAGGTGTAAATGTCTGGTGTGCTGCTGGCAAGGGTACATTTGGAACAAGGGAACTTGTGAACAGGGTAAGACTGGTGTCGCTGGGAAAAACTGTGAATCACAAACGCCTGATCCTCCCCCAGCTTGGGGCTACCGGGGTGGCTGCACATAAGGTTAAAGAGGAGACAGGCTTTAATGTTCATTATGGACCGGTACGGGCCTCTGATATAAAAGAGTTTATAAGCAAGAGATACAAAGCCGATAAGGAAATGAGGAGAGTCACTTTCGGATTTAAAGATCGGATAAAACTCATTCCCAATGATTTTATATATGGAAAATTTTACCTCCTTGGTGCAATAGCGGTTCTTTTTTTATTATCCGGGCTAAGCGGAAAAGGTGTTTCGTACAGAAATTTTTCGGGGGAAGGAGGACCCGCTGTTTTGAAAGTATTTTTTGCCTATTTTTCGGGTATAGTCATCACGCCTTTGTTTCTGCCATATATTCCTGGCCGTCATTTTTCGTTAAAGGGATTTTTATCAGGGACACTGGTGTTTCTAATTCTTGTACTATTGAAATCCGCAGGTGATAATTTTGTGGAAATGTTATCCTGGTTTTTCATTATTACTGCAATTTCCTCCTTCCTGGCAATGAATTTTACCGGTTCATCAACCTTTACCTCACTGTCAGGAGTCAAAAAAGAGATGAAGATCTCTGTTCCTTTTCAGTTAGGGTTTGCACTGACAGGCATTATTTTACAGGTTGTAGGGAAATTTATTTATTAAATTATTATGAAAGACATAGTATATCTTCCTGATGTTGTGACACTTAATTTATGTGAAGACACATGTAACGGGTGTGGAATGTGTTTAAAAGTTTGTCCTCATGATGTTTTTGAACTTTCGGGGAAGAAAGCTCATATTGTAAGAAGAGATTATTGTATGGAATGCGGCGCATGCGCTTTAAATTGTCCGGTACAGGCAATTTCAGTTAGTTCCGGCGTAGGTTGCGCCGCCGGAATTATTAATGGGATACTCAGGAACTCAGAACCGGCATGCGGGTGTTCAGGGTCCGGATCTGCCTGTTGTTAATTATGTCAGCCGGTATTTGTTTGAATCTATTTAACCACTGATTAAAAATTGTCTTAAGACTGTTAAATGATAAATAACTGAAATTTAAAAATCAGTTGATCACTGAATTTCTGCACGACAAAGAAGTTATAAACATCAAAACCCCGGTCTTATTCCCGGGGTTGATCTTCTCTTATACCTGTTGGGTTTCCGGTTCATTTTTTCCCTGGTTACAATATGATCTGTATTTCTCGTTGTACTTATAACGCCAGTCTCTTTTGTAATTCCTGCTATGGCTGTGTGGAGAGATACCTGTAAGCAGTATTTTCGAGAGAAGAAACAGACCGGTAGTCTGCCAGAAGGTTATTACCGGACCATGGAACAGCATTGGTATAAGCCAGTTCCAGAGACTCATTGTAATGGTTATGGCAAGAACCATAAACCCTAATCCCAGGATGCCAAATCCTACATACTTCAAAAATCTTAAGTTTTTCATAATTATTTGTTTTTAAATAGTTTATACAATTCTTCCAATCTTCCTCTAAGCGAGAGGACAGCATATCTTTTCCTCGAAATGAGGGTGTTGATCCCTATTCCTGTTTTCGCAGAGATCTTTTTGAAACTCAAATCCTCAAACTCATTCGCTATGAAAACATCTCTCTGTTCTGCTGGTAGATCATTTAGCGTCTCTTCGATTATTTCCCATATCATCTCTTTGAGTTCTTCATCTTCCGGAGCGGTTCCGAGGGATGGAAGGATCTCCTCGAGAGACAAAGGTCCATCCTCGCTTTCTCCTGCTCTTTCAGTGTAGCTTATATTCACCGGTCTCTTCTTGCGAAAGAGGTCGGTTATCCGGTTATCAGTCACTTTATACAACCAGGCAGTCAGGTTTTGGATTCTGTCAAGGTCTCTGAAGCCCAGGGTCAGCTGGTAAAAGACATCCTGCAGTATATCTTCAGCCTCAACGTTGCCGGGTACCCTGTTTCTGATATATCCTAACAACCTTCTCTTTTCGGTTTTATATGCAGTGGTGATTTTTTCCGACTCTTTCGGGCTCATCGATCTTTCTTTTTATTGTCAGAGACGAAACGGAAGAATTTATATTTTAAATTTCTCCGAATATTATTTTCTGTCAACTCAAAGTTGAGATAAAAACATGATTTTTCGAAAGGTATTTGAAGTGATTTATATCTCATATCTCATTATACTTTGAGGTCTTGTCGGCAGATAAACACGTAATACCTGATTATAATACCGCAGAATATTAATACCTGTGCTAAGGTGAAATGTATCAGCGCCTTGCGTTTGAAGAATAGAATGGGTGATCAGGACATTCCGAAGGGATTTGTTCTTTTGTTGCAATCAAAATGGTTATATTTGTATAAATCAACAGATAAACTTATGAATACAATTGTTTGGATAATTCAGGGCATTCTTGCATTTATGTTTGGAATGGCAGGGATAATGAAAACAACACAACCCAAAGACAAATTAGTTAAAAGACTTCCCTGGGTAAATGATTATTCCTTAAAAACAGTACGTTTTATTGGTACTTCGGAATTGCTTGGGGGCATTGGTTTAATAATACCTCAGATTATGGGAATTATACCGGTTTTGTCTCCTTTATCAGCTGTTGGACTTGGAGTTATAATGGTATTGGCAGCTTCTCATCATATTAATAAAAATGAATTCAGGGAAGTGATATTAAATGCCGTGCTTTTTATACTGTTGGCACTTGTTGCTTTTTACCGGTTTTAAAAATTTTCCCTGTTCATATTATTTATCAGAACAAACTCATAATTTTCATTCTTGTTTAGCTTCGCTGAGCTTCAAAGCTCGGTTGTGATTGGTATCAATCATGTGGGTTTCATAATAAGTTTTAATATTTGGTTTAACCCTTTAATTTGAACTGATTGATTGATAGTAAAGATGTAATAAGTGATGGTTGAGACAAATACGCCTGTCAATAGCATACTAGAAGTATTAAATAGAAAAGGGGCATTTCAAGAGAGAGCCCCTTCTGATAAATCTTTTTGCCACTCAGGTAATGACTTATCCTGTTTTAAGAAAGTAATCCCGATATCCTGAATCAGGAATTTAATTCAGAAAAAGAGGTTTTTCAACCATCCCGTTTTCTGAATCCGGGTCCGATCCTCCCTTTTCCTGCCATATTCATTTTTTTCAAACCGGCTTTTTGCTCAGGAGTAAGGGTAGCCCTGAATTCCTCCTTCATCTTTTTCATTTCTTCCCTGTGAGATTTTATCATAGTCACCTGCTGATCTGTGAGGGAAGCCCTGAATGCTTTCTGCCTTTCTGCCGGCATTACTCTTGGATCTCCCCAATATATCCTTCTGCTTCTGCGAAATGGAAGCCCTGAACTCCTTTCTGAAGTTCTGGCTTAGTACAGTCCGTTGTTTTAACATCTCTTTCTGCTGATCTGAAAATATGTTTGCTGCCCCTCTTCCATTCCCTCTGACAGGTACTGAAGATTGCCCCTGACCTGACACATTTCCACCGGATAATATTAATGTCAGAAGTCCCATTATTGTTAACCTGATTATCGTTCTCATGTTTTTAAATTTTAATTTTTTAATCTACTCCTTAGATATTTTCAAACAAATAAAGTTTAACCGGTGGGATTATGATACGAGTTAAAGTTTAGTTAATTTTTCTGAACAATGAAGTATCGTTGCGTCCGGGGAATATTCAATAACCTTCCATTGATTATTTTCCCGGTCAAAATCACAATATCTGTGAGAATTTGGCTTATTTTTGGATTAAAGTATATCATATTTAACCTGATCATGTTATGAAACCCACATGATTGACATCAATCACAACCGAGCTTGCGAGCTCAGCGAAGCTAAACACGATAAAAATATAATTTTCAACCGAGCTTGCGAGCTCGACGAAGTCAATCATGTGCGGTTCTCCCGCTTTGCGGGACAGGCTATCATACAACTAAAATCAAAATTATATTATGATGAAAAAGGTAGCAACATTGTTATTTCTGATCTTTGCATTTAGTAACCTGATTAAATCCCAGGAGGCGGAAAATGAATCAGTTCAGTTCAGACCTCCTTCAGTACCCCTGATTACACATGATCCGTATTTCAGCATCTGGTCGCCATCCGACAGACTTACTGATATGGAAACGGTACACTGGACCGGGACAAGGAATCCTGTTCACAGCATGATAAAGATTGATGGTAAGACATACCGGCTCATGGGAAGTAGCCCAAGTTATGTGGAACCAATGAAACAGTTATCTCTGAAAGTGCTTCCAACCAATACAATATATGTGTTCGGGGGATCGGGGATCAAAGTATCTGTATTCTTCACATCACCCTTGCTGGTTAAAGATATTGATGTTCTCTCACGTCCTGTTACTTACATAACCTGGAAAATAGAATCGGTTGATAAAAAGGCTCATGATATCAAGCTTTACTTTGATTGCGGATCAGAACTTTCGGTTAATACAACTGAGCAGGCGGTCACATGGGAACAGCCTGATATAAAAGGTCTTAAGACTGCAAAGATCGGCACGCAGGAGCAGAAATATCTTAACAGGTCAGGAGATAATATTCGTATCGACTGGGGCTACATTTATCTTTCTGTCCCTGAAGCTCAAAATCCTTCATTTTCTGTTGCTTCCAGGAATGCCCTGTCAGGAAGCTTTGTTAAAACCGGTAAACTTGCAGAATCTGAAATATTTTCAGAACCGCAAAAGGTAAAAGATGGTTCTGTATCAATGGCAACACTGTGGGACCTTGGGAAAACAGGAACAGGGCCCAAATCTGTATGGGCCATGGTGGCTTATGATGACATCTATTCAATACGGTATTTTGAAAGTGATCTGCAGGCATGGTGGCGCCATGCGGGGATGTCATTCGATAAATTGCTGATAACGGCATCTTCGGATTATGACAGACTGATGAGTGCCTGCAGCTCATTTGATAAGGATCTGATGGCAGATCTTAGTTCGGCCGGCGGAGAAAAATATGCTCTGATGTGCGCTCTTGTTTATCGCCAGTGTATTGCTGCCCACAAGCTGGTGGCAGATAAACAGGGAAATCCTCTGTTTTTACCAAAAGAGAACTTCAGCAACGGATGTATTGCCACCGTTGATGTCATCTATCCTTTTTCTCCGTTTGCACTTTTATTCAGTCCGGCCCTTACAAAAGCAATGTTACGACCGGTACTGGATTATGCCTCATCACCCCGCTGGAAATTTCCCTTCGCACCGCATGATCTAGGCCGGTATCCATACGCCACCGGACAGGTATACGGTGGAGGTGAAAAGGATGAGACCAATCAGATGCCCGTGGAGGAGACCGGTAATATGATTATAATGCTTGCAGCCCTTGCAAAAGTTGAAGGCAATGCAGATTTTGCGAAACAATACTGGCCCGTTATCGAAAAGTGGGCGGGCTATCTGTTATCAAAAGGATTTGATCCTGAGAATCAACTGTGTACAGATGATTTTGCCGGGCATCTTGCTCATAATGTAAACCTTTCTGCAAAAGCAATAATTGCAATTGCATCATATTCAAGGCTTTGTGAGATGAACGGATATAAAGAGAAAGCTGCCAATGCCGGTGAGAAGGCAAAAAGTATGGCGAAGGAATGGGTAAAACTTGCTACGGAAGGAAGCCACACCCTGCTGGCATTTGATCAGAAATCGACATGGAGTCAGAAGTACAACCTTATTTGGGATAAATTGCTTGAATTCAATCTTTTTCCGAAGGAGGTTTTCCGAAATGAAATCGCCTTTTACAAAACTGTTCAGGCTCAGTTCGGCTTGCCACTTGACAATCGTGAAAGGTATACAAAAAATGACTGGATAACATGGACTGCAACTCTCGCAGATAATGACGACGATTTCAGGGCAATTTTTGACCCGGTATTTCTTTATGCCGATAAAACCCCAGACAGGGTACCGGTGTCAGACTGGTATATAGTGGATAATGCCCGGATGGTTGGTTTCCAGGCAAGAAGTGTGGTTGGGGGTTTTTATATTAAAATGCTGGAAAATAAAAACCTGTGGAAGAAATGGTCAGGGAATAAATAGTGACGGTATTTGAAAGCGATTTTCAATTTGACAAATTAAAATACTCAATCGGGTACATAATCTCACCGCATTTTGCCATTAAAGATATTTACTGACTATATCTCTTTTGGAGAAGGGGGCAAGCATAAATCTTTTCGTTATTTTCCAGGAGGAAAGCCAGGATATTTTTGCTCCGTTTTTTTTGTTTTCTGTCATTTTTCTTACCAGGAAGGGAGTCACTGTCTCAGGATCATTTGCAAGAATGTTATAAACTTTGATAAGCTGTTTATTACTATTCTTATCCTTCCTTAAAGGGTTAAGAGTCAAATCAGTTAACACCATCCCCGGACTAATAGTACCGATTATCACCGGTCCATTTTTTACTTCCTTTGCAAATGCATCTGTAAAATATCTGACAGCCCGTTTTGATGTTCCATAAGGTGCCATCCCCGGAAGTGTTCTTCCGTCACTTCCCAGACCTTCCATGTTGTAGATTGCTCCAAAACCCTGGGGCAGCATCCGGTTATAAGCGACATGGGTTGCCAGCATCACCCCCTTAACATTTGTGTCAATTATTTTCATAAATACTTCAGGAGGAATCTTATAAAACGATGTCTGTTCATACGCAATTCCTGCATTATTTACCCAAATGTCGATCCGTCCAAATGTTTTAAAAGTACTTTCCCACAGATTAATCAGATCCTTCTCATTTGTCACATCACATTTTATAGCAAGATAACTTCCTGTTTTAAATTGTCCTGAAAGCGACGACAATGATCTTTCTATTGAACTATCTGATGTTCCGGAGTATGCAACATTCCATCCATCCCGCAGGAAATCGGTGACAAGTCCGGCGCCAATTCCCCTGGTGCCTCCGGTAATAATTACTGTTTTCATTGCCTGAAGGTATAATTAACTTCTGATGTAAAATTACAAAATATGACAATCGGTAATCATGCATAAGACCTCTTTGATTTTGACTTCGTCGAGCTCCGCTTCGCTCCTTCGTTAGCCCCTTACCCTAAAGGGTGCGAAGAACCGAGTCCCGCAGGGCGAGCCCGGCGCAGCCAAAATCAATTACTCCCTCCTCGCCTTCGCGTAGCCGCTACGGCGGAGCAAGGTTAGAGTCGGAGCAAATAATTGATTTTCAAGCATCAAAATTTTTATATGTGTGATTCACGATAGTCATAGTACAAAATATTAACCCGGTTTATTTCATATCGTCTTATTATTGGAGTCAGATCGATGCATAGATCCATAATTACCGGCCATCTTACCCGTATTTGGCAGGTCAGATTTCTGTCTAGATCAGATCAAGAATTAATTTGTTATAAAATTATTAACTTTGGTTAGCAAATCAAAATAATTGCTTATAGAGCTGAAATGATTAAATTTAAAAGAGCGCTGCCGGAGGGATTTATCATCATTTACAGTATTTCCTGTATAATTACCGGCGCAAAAGTTGAAACTTTCTTTATTACGGGGCAGATTAATGTTATACCATCAAATTAAATCCCCGCAGGTTTGTTCTGACATAATGAACTTTGCGAATTCAATAAAGTAATTAACCAAACTCCATAATACCTTTGTTTATGAAAGATCAATCTTTTTCAGTATCGCGGCGGAAGTTTTTAAAAAGAGCTGTTACCGCTGCCATTGCCACGCCATTAATCCTCAGGTGCTCATCAAATAGTGCATCGGCGAAAACCATACTCAACCATGCCTGTATAGGAGTAGGTGGAATGGGATTGAACGACCTCCGGAAATTCAAGGAACATCCTAATGTGCGGATTGTTGCAATATGTGACGTGGATGAGAACAATTTGAAAAAGGCCTCAGAGGTTATACCTGATGCCCGGACTTACACCGACTGGCGCGAACTTCTTAAAAAGGAGGATGATAAAATTGACTCTGTCAATGTTGCGGTGCCGGATCATAGTCATTTTTCTATCGCCTATAAGGCTATTACAAAGAAGAAGCATGTATATTGTCAAAAACCGCTTTGTCACGATGTAGCTGAAGTACGGTCCCTTACGGCGGCATCAGTCAGGTACGGTGTGATTACACAGCTTGGCACACAGATCGCGGCAAGTATAGGTGACCGGACAGCGGTGCAATGGATCAAACAAGGAGTGATTGGCAAAGTCAGACACGCCTATCTATGCTCCAATCGTCCGAGTGCTATTGATTACCGGATAGAAGGACCCCGTCCGCCTCAGGGCCAGGAAGTACCGCCGAACCTGAACTGGGACCTCTGGATTGGCACTGCTCCGATGCGTCCTTATGCACCCGTTATATATCATCCGATGAAGTGGAGAGCATGGCAGGACTTCGGAACGGGATGGTCCGGTGATATTGGTTGCCATATATTCGACGCAGTTTGGAAAGGTCTCGGTCTGAAACCGCCAAAGTCAGTTATAGCAGAGGTTCAGAAATCATGGCAGAATTCACCGGAACGGAGAGCAGATAACTGGCCTCAGGGCGACCATATCACATGGATGTTTCCCGGAAACAATTTAACCGAACAGGAGACACTGCCCCTGGAATGGTTTGATGGCGAGTTTTATCCGCCAAAAGAGGTGCAGGATCTGCTTTGCTGGTAAAGAGTATCCGGCCGAATCAGCAATGCTGATTGGTACTGAAGGTGCCCTTCTTATACCGCATCAGGGGACAACGGTCCTTTTACCCGAAAGCAAATTTGAAAATTACAAAGCTCCGGTGCTGGAACCCGCTAATCATTATACCAACTTTGTGGTGGCTTGTCTGGGTGGTCCAAAAACAGAATCGCATTTCGCTCAGACCGGACCTATGACAGAGGCTATCCTTTTGGGCACGGTGGCAATCAGGGTGCCGGACACATTACTGGAGTGGGACAGCGACAAGTATGAAGTTCCCTGATTACCCTGATGCCAATAAATACCTTCGTCGCATTTACCGTAAAAACTGGAATGTAGCAGGATTTTAAATCAGTCCCGGGAACCAGATCATTAAATAAAATCCATGAAGTCCATTTTTCTATTCAATTGTAATAGCCTTATTACTTTCATCATGTCATGAAAATAATAATACAGGCATTATATGTACTATTAACAGCCGGTTAATAGCAATAAAGAATGGAAATGCAAAATTTTCTGTAGATAACAGGCTGAATTTTGGGATCTCATTTAAGAATGAAAGCATTACTTCAAGAGTATTATCGAAAGGAAATATGTCTGTCAGTTTAACAGATTCAGTCAGTAATCTTGTCCCATTTACCAGGAAGACAGCTGAATCGCAGGAAATTAATGATAGATCCGGCAAAGGGAAGATGATAAAAATTGAAGCTTTATCAGATGACAAAAGGATATTATGCACCATTTCATTAACATCTTATGATCAATTTCCTGACGTAATCCTGGTACAGTCATCCTTTAAGAATATCTCCGGGAAAAATTACCCTGCTCAGGGTTACATACTAAATAATCTGGAACTGCAGCTTCCTTCGGGCGAAACAAAATGGTGGACTTTTCAGGGAGCATCTTATCACTGGGGACAGGATTTTGCTTTCCAGGTTCCGGATTCACTTAAACGTGAAAATTATATGGGACTAAATGCCATAAAGACAGGAGGAGGAATTCCTGTAACCGACATCTGGAATAAAAAATATGGACTGGCTTTAGCCTGTCTCAGTGATAGACCTGAGGATATCTCTTTACCTGTTTATGCTGAACAGGGGAAAATAGAGATGAAAGTTAAAGGGAAGTTTAATAACCAGATACTTTTACCCGATGTTAGTGTTACCACTGTACTTACAGCAATCATTGTTCACACCGGCGATTTCTATGATCCTTTGAGGACCTATTCCGGATTAATGAAACCCTTTTTACCTGACTTTCAAAAACCTGTGGAGAATGCATATCAGTCTGAATGGTGCACCTGGGGTTATAACCGGAATTTCAAACCCGAAGAGATCCTGAGTAAATTGGATCGCCTGAAGGAACTGGGAATCAAATCTGTCATCCTTGATGATGGATGGTCTCTGAACCATGGCGACTGGGTTCCTGATCCGGCAAAGTTTCCTGCAGGTGATAAAGATTTTAAAAGACTTATTAATAAAATTCACGAAAACGGATTGAAAGTATGGCTCTGGTGGGTACCTGGGTATGTTGACAGTATCTCATCTGTTGCATCCCAACATCCGGATTGGCTGATAAAAAATAAGGACGGATCTGTACATCCTTCCTATGGGTTGTGTTCGGCTTACCCGCCGGTACAGGAACATTATAAAAAGCTTGTTAAGAAATTCGTTGAAGAGTACAGGCTCGATGGCTTTAAACTTGATTTTGGTGAGATAAATTCTGCCCCGCCATGTTATAATCCGGAACACCATCACTCAGACCCGTTTGACTCATACCATACATACCCCCGATTTATTTAAAAATATCTGTGAGACTGCTAGAACTCTACAATCCGCAGATGCTGATTGAATACTGCTCATGCGGAATTCCGCCAAACATTTTCCATCTGCCCTGGACAAATCTTGCCGTAACTTCAGATCCTGATGTGGGTCAGATAACCAACAGAATAAAAATGTATAAGGCGTTAAGAGGAGATGACTTCCCGGTATTGGAAGAATACTGCGGTGTACTTGGAGGGCCTTTGTACCAGCTTACTATTGGTACTGGCGGTGTACCGGGCACATTTTCCACTTATCTCGACGGCTACCATGAAAAGTGGCTGAATATTTATCAAAGTATCAGTTGAGCAAAGGGCAATATCTGAATCTGTATGATATTGGATTTGATTATCCCGAAGCACATGTAATTGAAAAAGATGGCAGGTTTTACTTTTCTTTTTTTACACATCCATGGAAACAATTGAAATCCAAGAGAGTATACAGGTTCGGAACGGAATTTGACTTCAAGACGGAAGGGCTGACCGAGCTTGATTTTCCTCAGGAAGCATTTTCAGGAAATCTGGAGTTCAGAGGTCTGGATGCACAAAAGAAATACAGGATCGTCAATTACGAAAATAACCGGGAACTTGGGATCATAAATGGGAGCAAGCCGGATCTGGATGTCTCGTTCGTGAATTATCTTTTATTGGAAGTAACACCTGTCGAATAAAGGGTGTATATGGTGATATTAATCATTTTGTCTTTATTTTCTTCACGCAGTTGATTTATAGTTTCTGACCAACTGTAAAGTGGGATTTTTAATTGCAGCCCGGATAATCTCGTTTAACGGACTCACACTGGAAATTATCATAATCGGCCTATGAGATAAATAGGTGATGCTTTATAGGATAAAACTCCAAAATATAGGTACTTTTGCCCGGTGTCTGCTAACTGGCACCCGGCAAAACAATTAAAACAGGGATATTAAATTAGATTACTTTAAAATAAAATGAAATTTACAGAACTCAAACTTGAGGACCAATTATTGGAAGCTATATCATACATGGGCTTTGAACACAGCCACCCCGGTTCAGGAAAAAGTTATTCCGGTTATACTCGGACAAAGAGATTTAATTGCCTGTGCTCAAACAGGTACAGGGAAAACAGGAGCATTTGTTTTACCCATTCTCAATAAACTGATCGGGAAAAAAGATAAGCATACAGATACACTGATTATAGTTCCGACCAGGGAACTGGCGGTTCAGATAGAGCAACAGATACAGGGATTCTCATATTTTGTTCCTGTTGAATCAATGGCAGTTTATGGAGGTGGTAACGGGAGTGACTGGGATTCAGAAATACAGGCTTTAAAAAATGGAACCGATATAATTATTGCAACTCCGGGCAGATTATTATCTCATTTGAAACTTGGGAATGTCAAATTTACAAATATTAAACATCTGATTTTAGATGAGGCGGACAGGATGTTAGATATGGGATTTATTGATGATATACAGACAATTATTTCCTACCTGCCGGAGAAACATCAAACCCTGATGTTTAGTGCTACAATGCCAAAAAGTATCCGTCAGCTGGCACAGAAGATTCTGCACAATCCGGTTGAAATATCTTTATCTGTTTCAACTCCTGCAGAGGGTATTGATCAAAAGGCATATCTGATATTTAATGAACAGAAAGATAAAGTAATTAAACATATTCTTGTTGAGCGTAAACAATATGAAAGCATTATTATATTTACCTCAACGAAAAGCAAGATAACTGAAATTGTCAGATCACTTAACAGAAATGGTTTCCCTGCTCAGGGAATTTCTTCTAATCTGGATCAGGATAACCGGGAGAAAGTTTTAAGGGATTTCAGGTCAAAACAAATTCGCATTTTGGTGGCTACGGATGTGTTGAGCCGGGGTATAGATGTTAAGGAAATTAACCTGGTGATCAATTATGATGTACCTCATGATTCTGAAGATTATGTGCACCGTATAGGAAGGACGGCGCGGGTCAATGCAAAAGGTGAAGCTATTACTCTGGTTACACAAAGGGAGATTTATAACCTGAAAAAGATCGAACAATTAATAAAAGCTGATATTCCAAAGCTTCAGCCACCTGCCCACATAGGTCCGGTGCCTTCATGGGAAGAAGGGGGAATTAATCCAGGTTACAAAAGGAAAAGCTTCAATAAAAAGAGATCATTTAAAGTAAATACTAAAAATAATTTCTGATTTGAGAAACGATTCAGGAAGTCTTAAAGTCAATAAAGTCTGAAGTTGTAACGAAGCGGGATTTGAAAAATCTGTGAAAGGCACAACAGTGCAAAGGATGTAATTCTTCCTGTAGTTCCTCAGCATAAAATTTATTTTACCTCAGATCACAGATTATCTGTAAATGGCATCAAATTAATCCTTATGTATGATGAACCTGTCATACAGAAACAGTAAAATACTTCCTGAAACAGCGATCCCGGCAAACAGGAACCAATATTTGAAGGATGATATTTATCCCATAAGTACTGGTTAAGCTGTGTGGAATCCATGTTCATCAATGCCTTTGCCTTTATAAAAAATTCATTTTGTGTAAGTCCTTCCTGGCTCAGATCTATGCCTCTATCGGTCAGGGCTCTGGTAAGAAGGTAATATTTATCTGCAATTGTCTCAAAAGGTCTGCCAGATATCCAGCCTGCTGCAATATGTCCCAGTGCAATGGGCAGAAAGGAGGTTCCCATATACAATGCCTTTTTATCAGGTGGTGCTATCCGGCCTACATACTCTGTATATTTAGGCGATGATGCCATTTCTCCGATTGCAAATATCAATACACCCCCTATCACAATCCATGGATTTTGTGTAATGAACATTATAAGTAATCCTGCTCCGAGGATCATTATCCCTGTAACCATCGAATGAATTGGCTTCAATTTCATACTGAGTGACGATATATAAATCTGCAGCACAATGATGAAAAACGCATCAATGCTGGTTACAGTCGGTGCTGTAATGGTTCCGGGTGCAAGCCCGAAAAATGCAGAAAGCTTGTCCATATCAACCCATTGATCAAGGAAAACCGGGAAAGAGTAGAAAAGCTGGTTAAATGCGGTCCAGAAGACTGCCATAATAGCCAGGAAGAGGTCATATCTCCAGTCTGCGAGAGTATTGAAAATGTTTTGGAAGGCAATGGCTATGTTCTGGGCGAATGTCTTGTCAGATGGCTCCCTGTTTGGTTCCCTGAAGAAGAAAAAGACGAAAATATAGTTTATTGCAATAGCGATAATCGACATCAGGAAGACCAGGTTCCATTGAACTTTATAAAGGAATCCTGCAATAAAAGGACCGATAAATCCACCGATATTTACCATCATATAAAAAATCCCGAAACCAACAGATGAAGTCTCATCATCTGTGGTTTTTGCGATCATTCCTGAAATGATAGGTTTAAACAGGGCACCTGCCACTGCAAGGAAAATATAAGCTGCAAAAACCATTGAGAAAGATGCGAAGGTTCCTATCATAAAGTACCCGGCGATATATGCTGTGAACGATAAAATAAGCACCTTCTTAAACCCTATTCTGTCAGCTATAGCCCCGGTAATGAGCGGAAGGAAGTATAGAAGCATGGAGCCTGTGCCAATTATCACACCTTTTTCAACCTGGGTGAATCCCAGCGCCCCGGTATCTTTGGAAAGAGTAAGGTAGAGGGCAAACGCATTATAGAAACCATACCATGCCCACCGTTCAAATAATTCCATTAAATTGGATATCCAGAATACCCTGGGGAATTTCTTCAATAGTTTGACAAGTTTGCTCATCTTAATTCAGGTTAAGCCTGATGTTCAGCCAGGAATAATAAATGAAATATGACCGGACAATCACAGGGGAAGTTCAGTTTTACAAACAGCTTTACATTTAACTATTTACAGATCAGTTAATATATCATTTGAAAATATTATCCCAGATCCTGTGCAAACTGAGCGTTGGCCCCGATCTCGTTGAAGTACCAGGGGAACATGCCTACTATCACGCCATCGGTGGGCTTGATGTTCCCAAAGGCAAATTTAAAAGCGTTGCGGACACTCTCCTGGCTGGTAGCGAGCCTGCCGGCTCCAAGGATCTTAAAGGCCAGACAAGGTTGTTTAACCTGGCGGATTACCTGTGTCATCGCCACAGGATCATTTTTGAAGAACGTGTATGAACCCACATTAAGTGTGTCATTCGGTTCCTCCTTCTTAAATGTTTTTCGGGTGAGGAAGTAGAAACAGGTCATGAAAAAATCAACATCCCAGCCTTCGTCGGCGATCTGTTTAATTACATTGGGATTATGGCTGGAGACTCCGGCCATAATCCCGCGGTCTTTGACATTCTTTACAAAGTCCTTTACGAGACCGGAATTTCCCTCGGCAAACAAACGGTCAGTCATACCTCCATGGTGGACAATTGCTATAGGTTGTGCAACCTTTATTACCTCACCTATCTTTCCTGGTTGTGAGTCCAGACAGATAAACTTAAGTTTGGAACCCTGTTCGCGCAATAATGGAATGTAATCGAAGATACTTGAGAACTGGTGGGCTGTTATACCGGCCTGCTCACATTTGCTGAGGAATTCCACAGTTCTCTCAGTTGTAAAGTATTCCTTCATATGCCTGTCGGTGTGAGGGCCCATGTAGGAATAGCCCAGTATAGGATTGGAGCCGCAGATCAACCGGCTTATACGATGTGTACCCAGAGCAATGGTGGGCATTGCAGGTACCTGTTGCCTGTCGTCACCAGCCTTGCCGGACAGTGACGCTCCCCTGACACCAGTTGAACTGATGAGCCCCATGGCTGCAGCAGCTGAAAGCATCGAGATGAATTCCCTTCTTCCCTTTGCCTGATTTTTATTTTTATGTTCTTTAACCATAATATTATTATTTATGTTTAATGTCTGACAGTCGGTCCTGCAAAACGGGTGATCCCTGCATGATTAACCTTGCTGATATCTGTTCCATTGGTATGGAACGAATCTTTTTAATAAGTGCCGGCTTCATGGAACTACCCTCAATAGTATCCGGATGGAATTTAAGATCAATCACGTGGTTTTCAAAATAAAATTAAATTTAACCAGAATATTTAACATTATTTCAAAGATAATGATTTTACATCCTCTGAATTCCAGTTTTTAGCGTTGCATACCCGAATTTTAATCCAAAATGATTATCATTTGTTATTTCCAAAAACATATTTACTAATGAATTAAATTTTAATCATTTAAAATAAAATGAGTATCTGGAATGAATAATAATTGAATTGGAATTAAATCAAAAAGCCAAAATAGGTGAGGGAGATTACCTTCGGTGAGCTCGTCTCGTCTAAGCGAGACTCGGTTCCTTGCTATCACTACTACCATTGACAACATTTAATATCTCATAGATTATCAGATACTTGTAAATTCGCTTTTAGCTAACATTTAATTTATTTTAAGCCACGTAGTAGCTAAATATGAATAACCTCCGGTGCAACCGGAGGCAGATGACTACCCTATTAAACCAAGCCCTGAAAGGGCGCGATACTATTGGAAAATAAGTGAAGTTATTGTGCCTTAGTCTTTTCTCGCTGTTTAATGTGCTAACCGATCTTCATCCATCCATTGCACTTGCTGATTTTATGTGAGAGATTAAAGCATCATCTTCATTATGGATGAAAAACAAAGGCTATTTTCCTGCATTTATCACGCTCCTTCAGAGCTTACGACTCTTTGAGCACTGTTACCCCCGGTTGCACCGGAGGTTATTCATATATGGCTCTTTCAGAGCCTGTTGGAACTGTTATTATAAGTGTAAAAGGTCGTTTTACTCATATTAACGATTCTTTATAATTGCAGGAGATTCCTCATTCATCCACCTTAAGCTGGTAATTCATTATAATCTGAGATTCGTTTGTGGTGGATTTTGTCGGAATTCCGAAGTGCAGAGAGAAACCTGGTCCCGCTTAATCGGGACGAGCTCACCACAGGTAATCTCCAAACACTATAACTGGTTCAAAAGGAAACCCAATTTTATGTACGATTCCCGATACTCATTAAATTTTAATCATTTAATATAATATTTCTGTGCGCTGCACCTTTGTCCTCCACGTCAAACATCTATCTGCAAATATTATGGTGCTCCGCACCTTCCCGGCTATTCAATCCGGCTATTTATCTACAAATTGTGATGTACCGCACATTCCCGAACTATTCAATGCAGCTATTTATTTGCAAATTGTGATGTACCGCACATTCCGGACAAATATTAAGCGGCAGAGCCGCATAATATTTGTAGAAATTCATTTGAAACACATAACCATAGGTGCAGAGTACCGTAATATTTAATCCCGATTATAAATATCACTTAAAAATTCAAACAAGTATTCCTCTTTGAATTCAATATTGTTCTTTACAAGCATTTCCAGGTATTCTTTAAACACCAATACACATTAATTGCGGGTTTTAGAATCTATTTTTAAAAAGTGCATAATAAAGAAAAAACCCGACACAAAAGTGCCGGGCCTTGTTATCCTGATTTGTTGAGTGAAATTAAATGTATTGCAGTTAAACTGCTTTAATGAAAATTTTAGCCAGCGGAGGATTGCATCTCTCTTTTAGCTTCTTTTGAATTGACCTTTCTGGTTTCACCAATGTCAGATATTTCTACTTTTCCACCGTTAAATTGACCTGACATTGCATCCAGTAGTGCATTGAATCTACTCTTGATGGAATCCAGGTAACTTTCTCCTCTCTCAGTTATTTTTTTAATACTTTCAGAACCTTTGTCGGGAGCAAACAGGACCCCGATCAATGTACCGGCAGCTATGCCAGCCAGTACGCCTAGAATTAATTTTCCCGATTTCATAATTTAATTTTTTAATGTTAATTAATATTTAAATAATTCCCGGGAACTTCCCTTAATATCAATCCGGGTTGTTCCCCTTAATATTCAATTGCCAATAAATAGTAAGTTCATTAAATCCACCCAGCAACCTTAATTTCATAATCTGAAACTTTCAAGGCAATTGTTTAACATTTTAAATTGTCATCGTGAAGAGATAAATTCATTTCTTAACCCTCATATATAATAAACAATCGTTTTCAGTTTTTGTTTTGTCAGTATTGCTATTATAAATCTCAGATTTTTTTTGAACTTAGTAGTGAGGCACTATTGATGAACTTTAGTTATCAGTTATGCGTTTAATATGAAAAATTAATCTTATGGAGACGCATGCAATTCCTAATGGGTACAACATATTAACCCCATATATCAACGTTAAAGATGCTGTAAGGGCCATTGAGTTTTACAAAAAAGCGTTTGGCGCAAAAGAGGTTGGACGAATTACCATGCCAGATGGAACAATTGCTCATTCAGAAATACAAATTGGGGATTCAAAAATCTGGATTTCTGAAGAGAACGTTCAATGGGGCAATTTAAGCCCGCAAACAATCGGAGATTCACCGGTATGCCTTTGTTTGTATGTTGAAGATGTAGATACGGTATTTGCCAGGGCACTTAAGGCGGGAGCAAAAGTGACAGGAGATATGGAAGTTAAGGACCAGTTTTATGGCGACCGGACAGGAAGCCTTACCGATCCTTTTGGACATAAATGGTCAATTATGACACATGTAGCTGATGTATCATTTGAAGAAATGCAGAAACTATCAGATAAAATGTTTTCAACGGGACAAAGTTCTTAACTAAAAAATTCAGGACATGAAACGGGACAAAGTGATTTTTTGGACTTCAACGGGCTTTATCTTCCTGTTTGAAGGTGTAATGCCTGCACTAACTTCACAATCAGAATTTGCCAAAGCAGGTATACGCCATTTAGGCTATCCGGAATATTTTGGAGTAATGTTCATGGTTTTCAAGGTAACAGGAGCACTTGCCTTGATTATCCCAATAATTCCCAGCCGTATAAAGGAATGGGCTTATGCTGGTTTTGCAATTGATTTTATTTCGGCATTTGTCAGTACGTGGGCTGTTGACGGACTTCACCTGTTGACTTTTTTCCCGATGGTTGTCTTAGGAATACTGGTTTTGTCATATGTTTATTACCATAGAATTGGGAAAAACACTAACAATCAGAACCGATAAATTTATTGAAATGGGAGTCAAATTAAGAAGGCTGATTTCAGGGTAATAAAGTCAGCTCAATCCGCCTGAACATTATCTCTGCTCCTTCGGATTGTATTTGTATGCGTCCTTTTTGAGGGTGAACATCAATTGCTTTGTTTACAAGTTTACCATTGAGATAAACTAAAATCTCCTTCCCGCGGACAATGCATTCATATCTGTTCCATTTACCTGTCTGTTTTTCAATATCTTTTGTACCCCGGAATCCCGTTACATCCTTCCAACCCGGATCGCGGCCATACCAATTTATCCTGCCAACGTTAATGGTAACAGGTTTCCCTTCGGGTTTGAATACATACGATCCGTTCTGTTTTTCAGATTCCACAGGACAAGTGAGAGAAAACTCCGGGGTGCCGTCACCGACAACCAGCAAATCACCTGTCCCTCCCTCAATAATCTGACATTCAATTGAATACATCCAGGTTCCTGAATAACCGCCATCTTCACCTGTTGAGTGAAGAAGTACCCCGCTGTCTCTGGCCTTACCGACTCTGGGAGGAAAAGTACGATCACCCCATTTGAATTCAACGACAAGTTTGTAGTTTTCATATTCCTTGTCGGTAGTTAAACAACCGAACTCCTCTCCTGTGATAACTATAAGTCCATTCTTTACTGTAAACACTTTATTGGGATCGATATTACGACCCTTTCCTTTTATAAAAGTATACCATCCGTCCAGGTTTTTACCGTTAAATAGTTTTATCCCGGATTTCCGGTTATTCGTTTTTTCGTTAGGAGACAATTCCGAACCGCTGGCAAAACTGGTTCCGATGAAATTCATCGCAGAAATAGTGATGATCAATGTTATAATAAATAGTCTTTTCATAAATTAAATTCTTTGATAGTATGTAGGTTTTATAAATGTTAAATACAATGCTGTTAAAAATATTGATTATAAGATTTCTTATCCATTAGAAGTGTATGAAAACAATAAATTTTTACAAAATAAAGATATAAGAAAAATAGTTAACTATTTTAAAAGTGTTTCCTGATAATTCCGTAAAACCTAAACTAAAAGCTTCAATAGTTGTTATGGTAAAACTAAATTATAAGATCATGGCAATTTTAAAAGTTTGGATCGAAGAAGGATGTACCGCATTCGGATTGTGAGAAGAAATCTGCCCCTAATTCCGGGAAATTTTATAATGCCTGAACAATCAGTTATATAATACAGACAGCTGAGCTTTCATTAATACAAATCTGTCATAATCCATAGATCTTTCTGTAATGGAAACCATACACTGAATAGGTAACTGCATCAACAATTAAACCAGGCCGGTTGAAGAGGGTCCATATAATCATCTTCCAGTAATCACCTCTTCCTCTGTTCACAATCCCAATGACAATTACTGATCTAATGAAAGCCCTGAAGAGTGAAAAGCTTAATTTTGATGGTCTGGCATATTTGCGGTTATAATGTAATAAGAATTGCCGGAGCCTTTTGTAATAAGGTTTGGAGGCATAAATGTCATGAATTATATTCGAATATCCTTCCAAAAGAACCTTGAGGTTCATTTTTGGTACAAAGTTCATAGAAAAGTCGGTATTGTTGCCGGTTGCTTCAATTGTTAACCTGTTTTCCGACTCCAGTCGTCGGTATAGACTTGTGTTTTTTGGTGCATTCAGCAACCCGACCATTGCAGATACAATTCCGCTTTGCTGAATGAAATTGATCTGACGCTGAAATATGGTTGAAGAATCGTCATCGAAACCCACAATAAACCCTGCCGAAACCTGGAACCCGTATTTTTGCATTTTTATCACGCTTTGTAACATATCCCTGTTTTTATTCTGGACCTTATTACAGCTTTCGAGAGATATATCATCAGGAGTTTCGATGCCTATAAATGTGGCGTTAATCCCGGTTTCAACCATCGATGACATTAATTCATCATCGTCAGCAAGATTAATCGATGCCTGGGTTGAAAACTCAAATGGAAATTTATGTATTTGCATCCATTTTCTCATGGCAGGAAGCAGGTTATTCTTGATCTCTTTTTTATTCCCGATAAAGTTATCATCAACAATTGATATAGGGCCATGCCAGTTAAGGTCATAAATCGCATCAAGCTCTTTTATAACCTGATGAGTTTTCTTCATCCTGACTTTGTGACCCAGAAGCGATGTAATTTCACAAAAATCACATGAAAAGGGACATCCGCGCGAAACCTGGAGGCTCATATTTGCATATTTACCTTTATCCAGTAAATAGTAATCGGGTACCGGTGATAATGTAATATCGGCATATTCATCGGACTTGTAAATTCTCTTAAGTGTTCCGACACATAAATCATCCAAAAAGAGCGGCATTGTTATCTCCGCTTCATTCAATATAAAATGGTCAATCGTGGGATAGTTGTCATATTCCTGGGTGAAAAGCGGACCACCTGCCACAATTATTTTATTTAACCTTTTACATTCGTTAATTATAACAGCTACAGATTCTTTTTGAATGTACATTGCACTTATGAATACAAAATCGGCCCACCTGAGATCTCTTTCCTGAAGCGTCGTTACGTTAAGGTCAGCCAGTTTCTTCTGCCAGTCAGGGGGCAGAAGGGCAGAAACAGTAATCAGACCCAGAGGTGGCACAGCTGCCTTCTTGGAGATAAACTTTAAAGCATGTTTGAAACTCCAAAAGGAATCGGGGTACTTGGGATATATTAATAAAACTTTCATAAAGCCTTAAGAATAAGGATTTTAATTTAACCGATGTTAAATAATTGTCAAGAAAAAGAAATCTTTCTTTTGAAAGAATTAAATGCAAAATTAGAGGAATATTAAGACATGGTCATTACATAATTTTATTAAAGATTTACATATTTCACACATGCCGGAGAGATCAGCAATTTTTATTTCTTTGAATCAAAAAGTTTCCGTCCTGCGCTTCATGTCAAAAATCATTGAGAGAAAGAATTACCTTAACCTGAACTATTATTTTGAATTAAGGATAATTTTATCCCTTACTTTGCCGTCTTTATCCGGAACAATTGATTAAAAATAAATATATATAGGATTGAGTATTAAAAACAAAGCTGATATTCCGCTGAAACCCACATGATTGATACCCAACACAAACGAGCTTGCGAGCTCAGCGAAGCTAAACAAGTATGAAAATAATTCTATTTCAATCATGTGCGGTTCCCCCGCTTAGGCGGGGCAGGCTATCCGACCTTTAAAAATAAATTATATACGGATGAAAAGAACATCGATTCAATTCAAGATCGGACTATTAATGATGATGGCTGTAATCCTGCTTTCAGCAACTGGTTATTTATCCTACCGGAATATCTCTTCAATTGTTTCTTCTATTCATGTTGAAGTAAAACCTGAACTCAGATTGTTAACCATCAGGGAAATTTCAATGGATCTGGAAAAAGCAGGAAACAGTATCCGTCTTTATACAATTACGAATGATACACTGGATATAAGACCCTATTATACGATTATTTCAAATATTGATGTAAAAGTAAGCAGGCTCCGTTCGGAATGCATGAATGATCCGGTATTAATGGCACAGACTGATACTATAAGCAAGCTCATAGAAGAAAATATTGTCATATGGAACGAACTGTTATATCTAAATAATAATGATTATGTAATAAAATATCTGAAAAGTTTCTCAGATCGTCTGAATATCGGTTCAGACAATACAAAGGAAACTGACAAGGGTATACTTAAACGGGTTTTCAGCCGGAGTAACAGAAGCAGGTTAAATGAAAAGGAACTTATTACAGACATTCAGAAGATTGAACAGCAGAATAAGATGACCAATGAAAAACTGGCTAAACGGGAGTCCCAGCTTGCTGGTACAAGCACTGAAATCAAGGAAAAGTTCTATGACCTGATAACCAAAATGGAAAGAGAGGGTCTGGAGATCCTTAATATGAAAGCTTATGCGGCAACGCTGCTTGCCCGTAAGACTTACATCTGGCTTGCCATGTTTTCATTATCAGGTACACTGCTGGCTATATTGGTTATGTTTATTATTGTCAGGTATGTAAGGAAATCACATGCTTACCAGATGGCCCTGGAGAATTCAAAAGATGAAGCTGAAAAACTGGCCAGTACGAAAGAAATGTTTGTGGCTAATATCAGTCATGAGATCAGGACCCCCGTAACAGCTATTTCGGGTTTTGCAGAACAATTATTACACGAAACATTAAATGAAAATGCATCCCGCTTACTGAAAATTATCAAATCATCTTCCGATCATCTTGCAAAAATAATTAACGATATCCTTGATTTTTCAAAATTACAAAACAGCAAACTGGTATTGGAAAAAGTACATTTCAGCATCAGTGGTATTTTAGAGGATGTTTACGAATTGTTTGAAGGACAGGCACAATTTAATAATACTAAGTTAAGTTACAAATTAAGTCCGGAAACTCCGGCGGTGCTTTTAGGCGATCCTTACCGGTTAAAACAAATAATAATAAACCTTGTAGGGAATTCTGTTAAATTCACAAAGGAAGGGGATGTCCGGTTTCTGGTTTATAGTATTGATTATAAATATGATGAAATAGAACTGATTATGGAGTTTACTGATACAGGTATCGGAATTGACGAAAGTAAATTAGATTTCATTTTTGAAGATTTCACACAGGAAGAGATGAGCACCACTAGAAAATATGGGGGAACCGGACTTGGATTATCCATTGTGAAAAAACTTGTTGAATTACACCATGGAAGCATTGAATGCAAAAGCAGGAAAAACCAGGGCACAACAATAACCTGCAGGTTGCCTTACTCAAAGGGCGATGTGAATATGGTCAAAAAAGATATTGTATCCGCAATTGTCATTCCGGAGGAAATCAGGAAAATGAAAATCCTTATTGTCGATGATGTAGAATACAACCGTTTGTTATTCAAAACAATATTAGACAGATGGGGAATAAAATATAGTGAGGCTGTTAATGGTATGGAAGCCCTCGAAATGGTAAAATCCGGGCATTACGATTTAATATTTTTGGATACCCGTATGCCCGTGATGGACGGATTAAGAACGACACAATTTATACGCAATGAATTGAACATTAGCGCATCTGAGTTACCGGTGATTTGTATCTCAGCTGCATTCATAGACAAGGACTGGCAAAAATACAAAAAGGCGGGTGTAAATGCATTTCTTCAAAAACCTTTTACAGAAGAGATGTTATTGACTACATTTCTATCGGTTATTAAGGGTGAAGGGCCCTTTTTAATCACAGATCCGGCAACTGAAGAAATGGGGATATCCGGAACTTCAAATAAGATTAATTTAAAAAATTTGCATCATATCTCAGGAGGGGATGAACGGTTTGAAAAGGAAATGCTGATTTCTTTTATTGATACTGCAAGGAATGAGCTTACAGCGATACAGAAGGCTGTTTTCTCTGGCCGGAAGGAATCGGTAGCAAATCAGGTCCATAAATTGTTGCCCCCGTGCCGGCATATCGGTGCTATGGATCTACACAATTTACTCGATAAGATTGAGTCGGGCATTTCAAATAATATAGATAACGGGATACTTATGAAATTAACTGATGAATGCCAGGTTGAATTTGATCTTATAAGTGAACTTCTGGAGGAACAGATCATGAAAATGAATTAAAATTCTGCAATCCTGTAATTTTTTAATTATTTTGTGATTTCCCGGTGCGAACGATTAAACTGTAACAGATGGGATATGACAGACAGACCTGTTAAAATTTTTGTGGTAGAAGACAGCGAATGGTATAACAGACTTTTGGTACACACGCTCTCCATGAATCCGGATTATGTAGTTAAGAGCTTTTTCAGCGGCAGAGACTTTCTTGATAATCTCTATGAATTGCCGGATATTGTTACTCTCGATTACCGCCTTCCCGATATAACAGGTCTTGAGGTTCTTAAAAGAATCAGGCAGGAAAACAGCGAAGTTCAGGTTATACTGATTTCCGAACAGGATGATATCGAAACAGTTGTATCGTTGTTAAAGATGGGAGCAGTTGATTATATCACCAAATCTGACGATATTAAGGACCGCCTTCTTAATACGGTAAAGAATATAAGGAATGGAATCGGCCTTAAGAGAGAGATTTTCACGTTACGCAGGGAAATACAAAAAAAATACAGTTTTGGTCAGACTATTCTGGGTGAAAGTCCGGCTATAAAATCAGTTTACGAGCTGATCAGTAAGGCCCTTGGCACGAATATCACAGTGATTATATCCGGGGAGACCGGAACAGGAAAAGAATTGGTTGCAAAAGCCATTCATTATAATTCAAATCGAAGTAACAATTCATTTGTTCCGGTAAATGTTTCAGCAATCCCTTCTGAACTGATTGAAAGTGAATTGTTTGGTCATGAAAAGGGTGCATTTACCGGAGCCTCATCCCGGCGAATCGGACAGTTCGAGGAAGCCGATGGGGGGACACTCTTCCTGGATGAGATAGGGGAGATGGGATTGAATTTACAGTCGAAACTATTACGGGTTTTGCAGGAGAAAGAAATTGTAAGAATTGGAAGCAATAAGCCGGTGAAAACCGACTGCCGTATAATTGTAGCTACAAATAAAAACCTGAAAGAGGAGGTGAAGAAAGGAAATTTCAGAGAGGATCTGTATTACAGGTTGTTAGGGCTGCCTATTGAGTTGCCTCCATTACGGGATCGGGCCAATGATGTTCTGATCCTTGCCCATCATTTTGTTGATAAATTCTGTAGTGAAAATAATATCTCTTTAAAAAAGTTATCGGAACATGCACAAAAAAAGCTTATGAGTTATCCCTTTCCGGGGAATGTAAGAGAATTAAAGTCTGTGATTGAACTGGCTGTTACTTTGTCGGGAAAGGATGAGATTGGACCAGCTGACCTTGTGCTTGATCCTGATGAACCATTATCTGTTGTTCATAATGACAATGTAACCTTAAGGGAATACGAAATGAAGATCATTAAAGCCACACTTAAAAGATATAACAACGATGTAAAGCTGGCAGCTGACAAGCTTGATATAGGTGTTTCAACAATCTACCGTTTGTTAAAGAGTGAAAATAAATAATAAACCGGAATCTGTGACTGATATGTCATTATTTTCTCAAAATGGGAATTGTGTTCTCACAATGAACAGTTATGAATCTATGATTGAATTATTAATCTGCTCATTGTAAGTCTATTATACGCTATAATTAATATGGGCATAATGTTTGAACATACTTTCTGTTCTAATCAAAATAAAGGTTTATATGTATAAATTAAAAAACATATTGATCTGCATCGTAGTAAGCATTTTTTTCGCCACCATAGCAGCCGGTCATTTTTATAAATTGAATATCATGCATCAACAGGGTTAAGGGCGGGAGAAACATGGGGAATTTAAATAAAGTTCACATTTTGATACAATTATAATTACAATGTTAAGTTGATATATACTGAGGAGGAAAAAAAATGGAAAATAATGAGAAAAAAAGTGGCCCAGATTTCTTAAATGAAAAGGCTGAAATTAAAAATCGGGTAAAAATGTCAAAGGACGGAGGTCTTAAAAGAGGCGTTCTGATAACCATGATAATAGGTTTTATTTTGCTGGTATCTGCCGGTGTAATCTTCTATTCCCTGTATAACCGTGAACATATCAGGCAGCTCAGTTTGATAGAACAACAAAGACGAACTTTTGCCAATCAATTGAATACACGTGATTCTCTTATTAACGACTGGGTATTGACCTTTGATCAGGTTGAAAAAGACCTTTGGACTATAAAGGAAAAAGAGAAGTTGATAACCTTAAACTCTTCAGACAGGGAATTTCCGAAAGATAAGAAGGATCAGATCCTGTCTGATATTAAATACATTAATTCTCTCCTTGACCAGAATAAGGCAAAAATTGCCTCTCTGAGCGCTCAGTTGAAGAAATCAGGCGTAATAATAAAAGGTCTTCAGGATAAGATTGCAGACCTTGAAGCATCGATGAAACAGAGTGAAAATGAAATAGCGGAACTGAAAACCGGTCTGGTAAATAAAGATTTTGAGATCGGCCAGCTTAATACACGTATGTCCGGTTTGCAGGCTGAGATTGTAAAGAAGGATGAGGAAATCAGTAACCAGACGAATGATATGAACAAAGCTTTTTTAGCATCTGGCACATATCAGGACCTTAAAAAGATGGGCCTTGTATCTAAGACGGGAGGATTTCTGGGATTAGGCAGAAAAGAATCATTAATAACCAGTTTCCCCGATAGCTTATTCTCCAGGATTGACATCAATGTGACAAAAACCATTGAAGTAAATTCGAAAAATGTAAAGCTTATCTCCAGGCATCCTTCGAGTTCCTATGAATTGGTCCACGACAATAAAAACAAAATTGCCTACATTGAGATAAAAGATCCTGATCAGTTCTGGAAGATCTCCAGGTATGCTGTTGTGGAAATCATAAACTGAATCTGGCTTTGAGGTTTGGAAACCGGCCGCTTTTTATTCAAGTCAATCCTTCATTATCGTTTTGATAATGAAGGATTGAGTATTGTATTAAAACAGGCTCTTTATTACAATTTACAGGTGCGAAATGATGACTTTCCGATTTGCGGTACCTTTCGTTCCTCACCTGCCATTGACAGTAATGGGGATATCTACCTTGGAATTAATACAGGCAATGCATCTTCTGCTTTTTTCGCACTAAAAAAGGATGGTACATTAAAGTGGAAATTTGAACCTGCTGACCTTCCTGTTGATGTGCCCGATACTCATTTTGATATTTACTCATCCCCGGCTATCGGTACCGGTGGTGTAGTCTATTTCGGACAGGAATTTGGACGTGTCTATTCACTTAAGACGTCGGATGGTTCTTTAGTTGAGATGGTAAACACAAAATCCGGGATTAACTGGTCTTCTCCCGTCATAGATCAGAAAGGCGTGCTTTACATAAGCGATCTCAGTGGAACGGTTTATGCCATTGAAACCGGCTGCCAGGGATTGGATATTTCAGCCGCCTGGCCAAAGTTCCGCTACGATAACCAGAATTCCGGACGAAGACACTAAGGCTCTCCTATAGACAATCAGGCTTGAACATTATCTCAGTGGTTGTATTCATTTCAAAACTAATTAACTTTTTTCCTGACTTGTCCACCCCTGTTTTGGAAAAAATATTAGGTATTGCAAATCAATCGATTACAGTGATTAAATTTAAATTTGTTGCACTAAGGCAAATTTTTGCTACGAAACAGCATCTGGATCGAGTACATTACAAGTGTTTACTACAGGAATCGTAAGCGGAAACGACCCGAATAATATAGGGGATTTTTCGCCGTAGGCGATTAATTATTGTAGAAAAACAATCAATATATTAATTTTTTACCACGTAGTGGTTAAACAATTGCTTAGAATTCAGAGAATTATTAAATTTGTTCCAGCTGCATTAGTAATTAAGAAATTCAATCAATGAAACCTGGAACATTTACCCAAATTTATGTTCAGTTGGTATTTGCTGTAAAAAATAGGGAAACCGCGTTAAGAAAGGAAATCAGACCTCATGTATTTGAGTATATGAGTGGAATCCTGTCAAATCAAAAACATAAATCCATTATAATTAATGGACTTTCAAATCATGTCCATATTCTCCTTGGATTGAATCCTTCGATTTCTGTTTCAGATACTGTCCATGAAGTAAAGAGAAGTACAACGCTATTTATTAACACAGAGCGACTCTGCATTGGTAGATTCTCCTGGCAGGAAGGCTATGGAGCGTTCAGTTATAGTCGTTCGCAAATATCCAATATTTATAAATATATTGAAAATCAGGAAGAAACTCATAAATTTAAAACTTTTCAAGATGAATATGTTCAATATCTTAAAAAACGTGAAATGGAATTTGATGAACAATTCTTATATGAATTCTGGGAAAATCCTGTTTAACCTCTTCGAGGTAATAAAACCATATTTAATATCTCTGGCTACAATAGTTTAAGCCCCCTAAATCGGGCAGGCTCTCGGGCTAATAAAAAAACAGGCATCCCTACTGTATATCAGAGACTTATAAAAAACAGTGGCTGTAGTTTAGAAAGGCGTTGTTTAATTGAAATCATATCACTAACTTTGGTGAAAACCTTATTCATATGGATTATCAGGATGTTTTAGCCGCAATTCGTTCTTTACCATTAAATCAGCAGGGGCAGTTAATCGTTGAGCTAACAGGGAAGCCTCAAGCGCCAGATTACTTATCGCTTCGCCGTGAGCAATTAATCAACAAGCAGATTGGTTGTCCTCATTGTAAGAGTCATAATTACTACCGGTATGGAAAGGATAAAGGCAGTACGCGTTTTAAGTGCAAAGAATGTAAGCGTACATTTACTGAACATACAGGTACATGGCTAGCAGGTATACACAGAAAGGAACTTGTAAATGATTACCTGGAAATGATGCATCAAAAGAAATCATTGGACAAGATAAAAGCGGAGTTGGGCATTAATAAGAAGACAGCGTTTGATTGGCGTCACAAGATTCTTTCATCCCTTGAAGATGCTTAAAAGGTTAATTTCAATGGTATTGTTGAGAGCGATGAAACGTTCTTTCTTCAATCAGATAAAGGCAGAAAGGGCCTTGACCGTATTAGTCGGAAGAGAGGAGGATGCTCTTCAACAAGAGGGATATCAAACGATCAAGTTGCTGTGATTGTAACCGCTGACCGTAAAGGTGCGATAGATATGAAAGTTGCAACATTAGGGCGAATCAGTAAGATTGATATCGAAAATGCAATTGGTCAAAGAATCGAGAAAGATTCCATCCTATGTACAGATGGTCATGTTAGTTATAAGGGATTTGCTAAAGACAATCAGCTTTCACTTGTGGTATTGCGTACTGATTTGAAACAACATGTCAAGAAGGGGATATACCATATTCAAAATGTCAACTCTTTACATAATCGGGTTAAAAAGTGGATTGATTCAACATTCTGGGGTGTTTCTACCAAGTATCTACAAAACTACCTTAACTGGTATAGAATACAAGAAACATATAAGAACTCTCTTTGTCCTGCTGTGGAGTTGGTTAAATGTTCAACTATTGATATGCAGTCAAAGAAGCGATTCAGAAACATTGCCGGAAATTATCAAACCCTAATTACAACGCAATTATTAACTATAGCCAAAACAGTCTGACGACTGGGATCAAAGGATATTGAAATACCTTAAATCTTTAAAATTGTTGCACTAAAGTGGACAAGTCAGGAATTTGGACGTGTCTATTCACTTAAGACATCAGATGGTTCTTTAGTTGAGATGGTAAACACAAAATCCGGGATTACCTGGTCTTCTCCCGTCATAGATCAGAAAGGTGTGCTTTACATAAGCGATCTCAGTGGAACGGTTTATGCCATTCAAACGGGCAGCCAGGGATCGGATACTTCAGCCTACTGGCCAAAGTTCCGGTACGATAACCAGAATTCCGGTCGAAGATAATAAGATTTCCTTATTTAAGAATAATAATAAAAACAGCCGGCCAGTCATGCTGATACTGCAAGATAACGTTTGGTAAGGTTATGATTAATCCAATAATGATAGAACAGTATAAATATTTGGAGTTACCAATGCTTTCATGAAGCAAATGAATGTATTTTTTCCATAACTTCGTATAAAACACAACCTGGATTATCAAATGAGTAAACCATATATTAATAAAAATCGGGTAAAATGACAGTAGTTAATGAAAAGCATAAAGAAGAACATCTGAGAAGTTCGGATTTCATCACAGATATAGTTATTGGCATGTCTGATGGATTGACTGTCCCCTTTGCTTTGGCGGCAGGTTTAAGTGGGGCAGTGCAAAGTAATACAATTGTTATCACGGCAGGTATTGCTGAGATCATCGCCGGAAGCATTTCAATGGGGCTCGGTGGTTATTTAGCCGGTAAGACAGAGCAGGAGCATTACCAATCCGAACTGGAGCGGGAATATGATGAGGTCGATAATTACCCTGATTTAGAGAAGGGAGAGGTAAAACTTGTTTTTGCACAATACGGATTAAATGAGCAAACTCAAAATATAATTGTAAATGAGCTGGCAAAGGACAAAAATAAATGGGTCGATTTTATGATGAAATATGAATTGGGTTTGGATAAGCCGGATATAAACAGGGCAAGGAACAGTGCGGCCACTATTGGTATTTCATATATAATAGGCGGATTAATTCCTCTGTCCGCATATTTTTTAACCCGGACACCCTATCAGGGATTATTGATTTCTGCCATGCTTACTGTAGTGTGTCTGTTCATATTTGGTTATTTTAAAAGCAAAGTCACAGGCCAGCCGCCATTGAAAGGAGCTTTAAAAGTTACCCTGATTGGAATAATTGCTGCTGCTGCCGCCTTTCTTATAGCAAAATCTTTCAATAATTTATTTTAATCATGAAACCAATACTCATAGCCGGTACAACGATAGTTAACCTCGCGTTGATTTCTTATACACTCTTCATTTACTCCGAAAGGAAAACCCGGAAGGGATCTGACAAGGTACTCATGTTTCTGACCATAGGAATCATACTGGATGCAACTGCGACAATATGCATGATAATCGGATCTTCCAGGCCTCCTTTTTCGATTCATGGCATACTCGGGTATTCGGCTCTTGCCGGAATGCTTGCGGATGGTTTTATTATATGGAAAAACAGGCTGAGGAACGGCAAAGAGAGTCCGCTTTCAACCACTTTGCACAAATATTCACTTATAGCTTATTTCTGGTGGATAGCAGCTTATATTACAGGTGCTTTATTGGTGATGTTGAGGTAAAAAACTAACTCTTTATCAAAATCATATTGTCTGCAACAGTCAGAATTTCCCGGACTTACCTTCCCTGTGCGGGAACGGATCCGGATTTTCTTAATCAGGTAATTTAGAATAAGTAAAAAATATCAAAATAAAAGGATAGTTTTATCCCTCAATAAAATTTTACTTATGTACCGTTATTTCTTCCGTTTTGTTGTGATGACACTCACCATTCTCACGGCAAACCTTCTTACCAACGCCCTGAGCACTTATATGGCCAGTTATAAAAATCATTATAAACCATTCGTATTTACTTTTATTGGCATGGCTGTAATAGTTGTTATTTTCTACCCTCTTTTTACTAAACTTGAAAGCTGGGTAAAAGGTATTTCGGTAAAAGCAATCAAAACAGGGAACTCCGTGGCAGGTAAGTACCTGGGATTATTTCTTACATTTATCATCGGGTTGGTGGTTCTTTTTTATTTTTATGCCAGAATATGGTATAATCTTGATTTTACGCAGGTACTTCTCCATGGAAATATAGGCAGGTATATGTAACAGGTCTGCCTGATCCGGGAATGCCCCGGAATTGTTAAGCATCACACATTTTTGCTGACAGCTATAAACAATTCTTCAACCTTCTTCCTTGCCCATGGCGTTTTCCGTAAAAATTTCAGGCTCGACTGAACGCTTGGATTGTTTGTAAAACATTTAACCCTTATGTGGGTACTAAGCTGTTCCCATCCGTAATAATCAACCAGATACGTTACAATGAATTCAAGTGTTTTACCGTGTAAAGGGTCGTTACTCAGTTGTCCTTTCATAAACTGAACTCACTTAGCCTGGTTTTCCATTAGAATCTGTCTTTTTCCAGGTAGTATGGAAGCCTGGAACAGCCATGTATGAACCAGTATTTTATTTTTTGTCGAGATGATTTGCTTGTTTCAGATTTTTTGGTTTTATCGTTGCTTTTTACAGCGTTTCCTTTATTACTTTTATTGGTGCTCCTTCGGTTCGACGGGCTGACACTCGTTTTTGACTGTGCTGGGGGTGTATTGACTTTTTCCCTCTTGGTTGCCCTGAGGCAGGTTTTGAGAAGACGGTTTTTGCCTGCAGACCTTCCTAACCGAAGAAGGATGACATTCCTTTCATTTACTGGAGGACTGCGGGTTGCCGGCATTTTGGTCCGAAGGGCGGTTTGTATTTGTCCTGACAGGAGAAGTTGTGGTTGGCCTGCCTGAGTTACCTTCTTTCTGACCCGAAGAAGGGTTTGTAACATTCCTTTCATTTACTGTTGAAGAGGATCTGCGCGTGTTACCGGCATTTTGACCCGAAGTGGTACCTGTCCGGGAAGTGCCTGTACTGGTGTTGGTTGTCCTGGGTGTAGTGCCTCTGCGTGTCTCTGAATTTTGACCGGAATGCATTTTAGTGTAAAGAGCCTCACCATCCCTTCTCTGTTCGGGGTGTGAATAGGTGGCTTTATAATTTCCTTCTTTTATTCTGTTGCTCACGATCGGAGAATGTGAACGTCTGCTACTGTAATAAAAGTCATTATATCGTGTATAACGGGGGTTTCCCCAGTGACGGTAATGTGTGTAATAATCAGAGTACCAGTTTTGCTGATATCCGTAATAGTAATCCCAGTAGAAGGGACTCCACGGATGCCAGTAAGAAGGATAATATCCCCAGTTCCATGAAGAGTGCCAGATAACGTAATTCGGGCGATAGATAAATCTGACCAGGGGCCATGCAGCAATTTCAAAAGTGGTGGTCCTGGTCACGCTGATGTTCCCACTGTTTCCTCTTCCTCCATAATATCCCGGATTTGGTGTCCCTGCTACGTTATCATCATATATAGGTTCAATTATGTAATTCCTCCCATATAAAGCCTCATCTCCAATCAGCTGTATCTGTGCCGAGCCGTCGCGGAAGCGCTGAACCGTAAAAACAGCCACATCTTGCTTTTCATTACGATTTAATGCCACCTGTAATACAATGTTGTGGACATCCCCGTCGACATAGTCGGTAACCATTATGTAATCAACAAGGTTATCACCATTCAGGTCGAGGTTGTTGATCCTGTTATTTTCATCATTCAGGTTCCTCTCAAAACCTTCAAGTGTTTCAGATTCCTGAAACAGCTTCATAACTGCATAAAGGTTAAGATTATCTCCGGGCAGACCCAGATATTCATCGGGCCGGTTCTGTGCCTTAAGGGTGGTGCCTGCTGCAACCATCAGTGCGAGAATCGAAGTGATAATGAGCTTTTTCATTTCTTTAAGTATTAGAAGAATCATTTCTTCACAAAGGTAATAACAAAACACGTACCAACTTATATTATGTGGTCCTGTCTGACGAATCCGACGATAAGTAAGAAAAGCTCAAAGTTTATGGAAAGAAGTGAAAATCAGTGCTCTGTGTTTTGCAATCTGATAATTGATTTAAATTCCTTAGAGCAACTTCCGAATGAATAGCGAAATTATTTCTACAACAAAATAAGTACAGCACCGACGATTCTGCAATAGAACTGATAAAATTAAACTAAGCTGAAAGGAGTAACAATCTGTACATACACTAACTCTTCAATGGTTGACATTCCTGGTCTTCGGATTCAGTTTTACCGGTTGTGTTTCTGAACATTTCTAGTCAAGTCCCTCAATTAAGATAGTGTCACAGTCAGATGAATTCAGTCTGTGTTTCAGAATATCCTGATAATCATCCGAAAAATACCAATCCTCAAATTCTTTTTTATTGTTGAATTTTATCAGGACCGACTTGGTATATGACCAGTTGCCTTCTAAAAGAACTGGTGATTCATCAATTGCGAGAAATTCTCCCTTGTACCTGGAAAAAATATCATCAAATTTATCAAGGTATTTCTGATATTCATCAGGATTATTAATCCTGATCTGGGCGACAAAGTAATGTTTCATAATAAATGAGATTTTAGTTTTAAAAAGTGCAAATAAAGATAATTAAGGAATATTTAATTTATATGAGAATCGGGAATGAATAATAATTCCTGACTTCTGACTATTAGTGCGGTCATTGTAGAAGTGCTGCATTGAGGAAAACAGGAAAAGTGGTTCTGATGTGCAGCAGAATAAGGCATCCGTTTATGAACGATCAAGCAGGTAGTACCCTGTTACTTTATTTTTAATTGTGAGGAGATAAGCCACGAAGTGGCTAAATATGAATAACCCCCGGTGCAGCCTTGCAAGCCGGGGGTAAGATAACACTCTGTTTTATAGCCCTGAAAGGGCGCAATATAATTGGATCTCAACTTACTTATTGAATATATTAAGAATCAAGTTGAACATCGATTACTTATATCCCGCTCCTTCAGAGCTCATGTTATGTGTGGCACCAACCCCCGGCTTGTGAGGCTGTGTGCACAGCCTCTTGCGCCGGGGGTTATTCATATCTGGCTCTTTCAGAGCCAATACCTCTGTCACATAAAATACTTCATTCCGAGCGTTAGCGAGGAATCTCATAATCAATTGTTTTGAGATTATTATTGAAAACCGATACTCATATAAGGTAATATTGAATCCTCTTTTACGGTGACCTTGCCCCCAATCTGTCATAAATTAAAATTTTGGCTTTTGTAATCAGGTTCTTTTATGGTAATCTGGCAAAAATTTACTTTATTTAGGGTATGGTTTCAAATAGTTAAAAATAGCTTCGTATGACTTCTAAACATTCACTTCTTTTTGGTTTCTACTTAGTTGCCTTTCTTTTTATCTTTATACAAGCAGGCTCTCAGGACCAGAACTGGACCAACCTCAGGGGAAGCAATCAGGATGGGGTGGCAGAAACTGAAAATATTCCCCTGAAATGGGATGACTCAGTACATAAAATGGAAAACTGAAATTCATGACAAGGGTTATTCTTCGCCTGTTGTTTTTAAAAATCAGATTTGGGTAACGACAGCAAAATCTGACGGGAAAGAACTTTATGCTGTTTGTATAGATTTTCAAACCGGCAAAATTATTTATGATATAAAGGTTTTTACTCCTGATGAAGTTGAAAGGAAACACCCATTAAATACTTATGCCACTCCGACACCATGTATTGAAAAAGGCTTTGTTTATGTTCATTACGGAAGTATGGGAACAGCCTGTATAAATACAACAAATGGATCAATCGTTTGGAAACGTACCGACTTCAAATGCAAGCATGTCCAGGGCCCGGCTTCATCGCCCGTAATTTATAAAAACTTGCTTATCCTGCATTTCGAAGGTACTGATGTAAGGTATATCGTAGCTCTTAACAAATCGAATGGGAGCCCTTGTATGGAAAAGTGACAGACCTGAAGAGCCATATGAACCGTTACCGGTAATCGGCAGAAAAGCATATATAACACCTATAATAATAAATGTAAGAGGACGTGATATGCTGATCTCCAATGGTTCAGCCGTTTGCCAGGCGCTCGATCCCAATACGGGTAAAGAAATCTGGAGAGTGGTTGATGGAGCCGAATCGACTATTTCTATGCCCTTTACCGAAAAAGGAGTAGTATTCTGGTACACAGGATTCATGGTTGATCAAGACGGAGTCAAATATACCGATTTACTTGCGGTTAATCCCGATGGCAAAGGCGATATAACCACAACCAATATTATCTGGAAAAAACGGGATGAACTGGCACAAAACCAGATGCTGTCACCTGTAATAAAAGACGGATTGATTTATACTGTTAATACCAGGAATATAATTATGTGCATCGATGCAGTTACAGGAACAGAGATCTGGTCAAAACATGTTACCTCAAATTATAATGCGTCTCCTATCTATGTAAACGGTAATGTCTGGTTTTTCTCTGTAAAAGGTGAAGTTCTGGTATTAAAAGCAGGAAGGAAATATGAAGTTGTTGCAGAGAATAAAATGGATTCAGGGATCTGGGCAACACCTGCGGTTTTAAGAAACTCGGTGATAATCAGGACTGAAAATTATCTGTACCGGATAGGAGAGTCAAAAGAATGAATAAAAACTCAGTTCTATTGCGGAGTGATGCGACAGTCAGAAAGGTGTAAGAAAGCACTCAGGTACTTGTTAACCGGGCAAACCTCCGGTTCGATTCAGGAAAATCGACACCTGATGCTATGGTTACCATGATTCCTATTGCAATTGCCAGAAATATTGCTTCTGAATTGAATTGGAATATCAGAGTGTTACTATTATTGATGGTAGTAAAGAATGCTCCGGCTGCTATATTTATTAACGCGATCCATTGATATATTCTCATTCCCGCCCAATACGGGGTTTGCGCTTCGCCCCGGAACGATTCTTCCACAAACCGGCCCAATCCGTTTAATATCAAATATATCCCGGTTATGAAAACAGCCGGCATATTAATCCTGAATAACCTGATTAAATATCAGACCGGTAATCAGATTACAGCAGATTGAATAGAGTTGTGTAGGATGCAATGCTATGCCGTTTAAACCTGAAATCTTGTTAACGCGGGAATAAGGATGTGTAAAACGGATTCCTGTATTTTCGTTTGCAGGTTTCCCGTGACAGCATCCCTGTACAAGACAACGCAGGCGTCCTATTGCCTGTATCCAGGGAGCCGCCATTGCAAAAGACGCAAGTAATATGTAAAAATTAACCGGGAATATTAAGGACACCAACAGGCATGCGAATATGGCTCCGATCAACCCTCCATAATAGCCGAATGGTCTTAGCAGCCTGGGGGAACCTTCAATAAACTGAGCCCAAAGACCAGCTCCCGCTATAACAAAGATCATAATAATAAAACCGGCAACAGCGTACTGGCTGCCCAGAAAGAATCCTGCCAGTAATGTTCCTGCAAATCCTGCGGCTCCTCCATAGAAACCATGATTTATTATTCTGACAGGGCCCAATCTCCATTCATGCCAGCTGTTAGCAAGCCGTTCTGACAACAGCCGGATAAAGTTCCATATATCCCGGATGTAAACGACAATGAGGAATACACTAAAAACCCGGCTATAACATCAGATATTGAATGATTGCCGGTTGTTATGCAACTTACCGAGATTAAAACAGCAAGAAAATACCATATCCATTTATAACGTTTAATGCCCGAGGTATAATATCGTGCGGCGATGAATGCCCATATTACATGAAACGATGGCAGTGCACAGGTTTCCCCATCAAGAGAACGTTCAAACATAATAAGATGTCCCGGAAAAGTGTGCGGGATAAAACCTCTTTGACTTACTATAAAAGGGAATGTCAGATATATAATACCTGAAATGGTTGTTGCAAACCACAAGTCAGTTATAAATCGCCTTAATTCCTCCTTAGTCTTTATTATTAATGGTACCAGTAAAGCAAAAAGAAAAGTGAAAGCGTAAAAAACTTCAGTGAATTCCCATACCGGTAAATGTCCTTCAAAAGGAAGATTTGTGGGGATAGCATCTACCGGGATCCCTAAGTAAATAAAAGCTTCATAAATAACTGCCCATGGTATAAAAACAAGAATATATGCAGATATCCTTTCTTTGCATGAAGGGGGATAAGCTTCTCCAGCCGGCAGTGATAGAAATGTTTTGTACTCCTGAGTCTCCAAAGACCATTTTCGTTCTTTCATTTTCAAATCCGGTAACGTATGCGACGATCATAAGAGTTAGCAGGGGACTTACCAGCCAGAATCCGGATGCCGATTGAGTAATAACCGATAATCCAAAGCTTATAAGTACAGTACCGTAATAGATAGGATGTTTTATAATAGCATAAACACCATTTTTAACAAATTTCACAGGGGGGAAGGCATTCATTGGCAGTCCGTTACCATAAATCCAGAGCTGCCACATTCCTGAAAAGACGAGTACCGCTCCTGTTATTAAAAGGATATACCCGGAGTACAGCTTTTCCGGAAGAGGTAAATTAACAATTTTCCCGGTATTCTTCGCCCACAGAATAAGAAGAAACGGGATTACTATTACAAATAATAATTCAATATCGTTTAGTTAAATAAATTTTCTTAAAGTCTCAATTTTACTTCAAATATAGCTAAAATAGTTATTTTAAATTTTTGTGATTTAGGAATGGTTGATTATCTTGTATAGGTATATAGGGGGTAACCCAAGTATTAACAAGAAAGCGGATTATCGTGAAAAATTAACTAAAAAAATAACGTATGAACTTGACAATGAAGAGTTTAGGAGCCGATCAAAAAACGGCCGAAAAAAGGTATTTTCACGAGATAGAAAGCTTACTTTCAATAATTTAATAGTATTGATTATCAACTTTAAGAGTTCCATACAACGAGAACTGGACAGTTTTTTTAAGGCAATTTCCAGGAGCGATTTTAAAATAAGGGAAGTTACCAAAGGGGCGTTTACTCAAGCCAGGGCCAAGTTAAATCCATGGGCTTTTCAGCGATTAAACGAAGTAGCTGCCAATACTTTTTATGATGATGCGGAGTATTACATTTGGCATGACATGCGCGTTTTGGCAGTAGATGGAACACGGTTGGTTTTACCCAATCATCCCAGCGTTGTTGAAGAATTTGGTCAGCAAAAGTTTGGCCCCAATGCAGATAGTCCGCGTTCGCTGGCTATGGGATCAATGCTTTACGATGTATTGAACCAAATCACCATTGATGCCCGGTTGTCACCCTATGCGTCCAGCGAGCGGGATTTGCTTATGCAACACATGGACAAAGTAAAGCCTGGCGACCTTCTGCTTCTGGATCGGGGCTATCCCTGCTTTTGGTTACTATTTTTATTAAAAGCCCGGGGCATCCAATTTTGTGTCCGGTTAAAGGAAGACTGGTGGTTACAGGTAAAGGACTTTACTGAGAGTGATGAAAAGGAGCGGATTGTAACCTTTACTTTACCAAAGAAAGATCGAAAAAAGCTGACAGATTTTCCACACATGCCGGATGCCGCCATAATTTGCAGGTTGATTAAGATTGAACTTTCAGACGGGAGCAAAGAGATTCTTTGCACATCATTAATCGATTCTGAAAAGTATCTATATGAAGAATTTGACAAACTGTATCATTACCGGTGGAATGAGGAAGAAGCCTATAAGTTACTGAAAGGCAGGGCAGAATTGGAGAATTTTTCAGGAAAAACAGCTCATGCAATTAAACAGGATTTTCATGCTAAAGTGTTTTTGATGACTTTATGTGCTGCCTATGCCCATCCGATTGAAGACAGAGTGGTTGAAGAATACAAGGCTGATCAGAACAGAAAGTTTGACCAGAAGATCAATCGCACAAATGCACTTTCGATGACACAGGATATATTGATTGGAGTTCACTAGTGTCTATTAAATTATGTTAAAAAATATCGAACCCCAATTGCAACTGCCCGTAATCCTGGGATTGCTCCGGCTCTTCAAGCTGGAACAGCTCCTTAATATTGTCTTTAGCAAGGAGGGAGCTACCCAATATTCTCATAACTTCATAGATGCTTCTGTTAAGTTCAAGCTTTCTTTCGAGAATTGCAACGGTGCAATATGTGATGATAGCTACATAAACTTGTATCCGTACAGCATTTTCAGTATTTCCCCAGAAGGACTTGATGCGCAGGTGTCCCTTCATCCATTTAAAGAAGGTTTCCACAGTCCATCTGTTTTTATAAAGGAAGGCAATATCCTTAGCCTTGAGAAAAAAGTTGTTGGTATAGTAAGTGAAGGTTCGTCTGAGTTCAGGTTCATAATAGATTATTCTTCTGATTTCAGAAGGGTAGTTTTCTGTGTTTCCGCTTGTGGTGAACCTCACCGTTTGATCTCTGAGGATATTATCTGTGCCCTCCAGAAGGTCTTCTCCGTCCACCACCTCAAATTTCGGCCTTCGTTTTTCCCGTATAACAAAGAACGAATTGAGAAGCTCTATTCGATAGAGCCTGTCCAAATCCCAGTAGCCACGGTCAAATATATAGCAAGCAAACGGCTCGTAGTTAATCCAGTCCATGGCATTCACATCATGCACAGCTGCTTCTGTGATATTGAACAATACAGGTATCTTGGTTACAATATCAAGTTGTGTGTGTACCTTTGATGCCAGATTTGGTACTTCTGAACCTTGCCCATTCAAAAAGAGACAGACAGAGATCTATAGTGGTGGAATCAAAGGCATAATACTTCCCGTTGAGTTCAAACTCTTGGTCGATACAATTCTGTTGAGCAAGTTCCACCATGTGATAGGCAAATTTTTCAAAAATGTGATAATCACGAAGCTGATTTGCCTTGGAAAGCACGCTTCGGTTTATTAGGGGTCTTTCCAAATCCAAGATGGAAGGACTTCCTGGCATGTGCCGTAGTAATATCCGTCAGTTCACGAAGGCTGTTGCAGCCATCCAACTGACCGAACATGAGAACGAGCATTTGGTTCCAGTATGTCAAATTCCATCCTTGGGTTCTATCGTTCCGTATCGTCCATGACAAGTCTTTCGAAGTATCGTTTGGGAAGGAAATCGGTGATTTGACTGAAAATATATTTGCCACTGTTCATTGCACGCTACTATTTGGTTTACCAACAAAGGTAATCTGTTCAAAAGTGCGACAAGGTTTTTGGCGAAATACATATTGATTATGAGCAAGTAAGGATTAATTTTAATAATTTTTAATAGACACTAGTGATTGGAGTTTTCTTAAGAAATCAATTTGAAAAGGCAATTGAAGCATTTGATAAAGTAGTTGCGGAAACCAGAGAAATCATCCAGCCCGGAAGAAGTAATCCTCGAAAACAAAAGCCGAAGAAACCTTATTCAATGAATTACAAACAATTATGAATTATCACTAACTAAACGACATTGAATAATAATTCATATAAAACTTTGGAAATAAATACTTTTAATTTCTCCATGTTACAATTTCAGTCAATGCCTTAGGGTGAAGGCAATTCCAGACTAATTCATTGTTCATAGTGTCTTTGAACAATACCAAGGTTCTTTTCCTACTTTTCTGCATTTATTTGTTTATGCAACATGCAACATTAAACATTGACAAAGCTTAACGCCTCATGCTAAACCCGGGATAAGAATGACCTTCCCTGCCGACATTCCATTCAGGTAAGTATCAACAGCCTCCTGTGCCCTGATTAATGGAAACCTGCCGCGGATTTTAATTTTCAGATCATTGCTCATAAGGCGACTTACTTCTCTGAGGTAAAGCATATTTTTAAATAAGCCGTTCTCTTTTGCCTTTTGGCCAAGATAAAACCCTGAGACATTTATATTATTGTCAATCAGACTCCTGGGATTGATCATTATCTGGTCTTCGCCGGAGAGATTACCATAGATAATCACAGAGCTGTAAGGAGGAAGTATCTTAATAATTTCCGGAAGTTGTTTGCTGCAGACCGAATCAAAAAGAATAGTTGCTTTAAGTTCGCTTGGATAATGTTCCCAGGTTTTCGATAAATGATTTGTCCGAGCTGTCTAAAACATACAGGGAGCCCAGGTTTTTCAGGAATTCAGCCTGTTTCTGATTTCTTACAATGTTAATGACAGGAATATGATGTTTCTTTCCCAGCAGTTCAATCATTCTGCCTAAAGCTCCGGCTGCCGGATTAATTATAATTGCCTTATGCAGGTTCTTTTTTACCATTTCAAAAAATGCAAGTGCGGTAAAAGGATTTACCAGCGACATTGAACCCTGTTCATCGGTTACTTTTCTGCTCAACGGGAAACACATCCCTGCAGATGTTAACATATACTCAGCCCAGGTGCCACCTGAAGGGTACCGGGAAGAACAGGCTACTCTCCGCCCCAGCCATATACGTGGTAATAATCCTTTCCCTGCCGCTACAACAGTCCCGCTGCCTTCCAGTCCGGGGATATAAGTTTTTAAATCGTATTCATTATGTGCATTTCTTAATCTGGCAATATCCGAGGGATTAACAGGAGCTGCTGCAATCTTGATAAGAACCTCACCCGGTCCCGGATCACGGATGCTTACCTCTTTAACCACCAGTTGGCCGAATGGTTTTTCAAGAAATACTGCCTGCATTGTATGAGGATAGGATTGTGTAACTGACATATTTAAGGTATCGATAGTTTATTAGTGAATAGTTACAAATTTATGAATTTCTACAGGTAATACCTGATTTCTCCTGTAATACACTTTAGAGCTGGGGCTCCATATTTTTTAAACAAAGTAAAAAGACAACCGCCAATTGGGGTGTAATTTATCTTACTTCTTTTTAATGGCAGTAATCTCCTCTCCTGATGATGCAAGTGTCATCGAAATTGCTTCATTATTATCGTTGGTTTTAAACTCAATTGTAAATCCATCCATATATTTAACAGCAAATTTAGTCGGGGAAAGAGGCACCAATTCCATTTCAGGTTGGCCGGCAATAACCAGATTCAGTGTTTTATTATCATTCAACGTCACTTTAAATACTTCTTCTTCATGCAGTATATTCCCCGGTATACTTTTGAAGTATCTCTACCGGCACATCGGCAACGTCTCTTGTTTCTTTAATGACGGTTATTTTAGATTTTACATACTCAGCCTGCTCAGTCATACCCTCGGATTTCTTGGTTGCTGCTATTCCGTTTAAAATCATCCCGTTGATGTAACCCTGAAATTGCGGAGCATACTGAAATGGAATCATATCGCGTAATTTCACAATCATATCAATACCTTTCCTGAAATTGTCATTATTCTTTACCCGCTTCAGATAGTCCGAGAAAGGCTCAAGAAGCATAAGCTTATTATTTCCGAAAGGCAAATTGTCAAAGTCTGAAGCAAGGGAATCAAACTCACTTTCCCCGGCATAATTATAAAATGTATTTGTCATTGCCCTGAATAATTCTCCTTTTACATTCTGAGCAGATAATTTCCTTGCCTCTTCAAGAGCCATTGTACTGTCAATCAATCCCAGTGCAAGAAGCGAATTACCTGCCACACTATAGGAGGAGTCTTTAAGGGAATTCAGGAACAGTTGTTTATAATCTTCCTTCTTATACATTCCAAGTGCCTGTATGGCAGTAGCTTTTACAAGGGATGAATGATCGTTCTTTGCCATTTCTGCAAGGATGGGTTCAAAAGACGCTTTAACTGAATCGTTCCCGATATTTAATCTCTGAACTGCATAAATTCTTAATCCCGGATACCTGTCTTTCATGGCTGATTTCATAAATTCCATTGCTTTGTGGTCACTGTCTTGTTTAAGGGCAGCGAAGTCAATAGCTTCACGACGGTCGAGATACAGACCTGCATTTTTATACTGAAAAATGTAATTATCGAGTGTTTTGTGGTCATTTTTTTCGCACAGAAGGATCTTGTCTCCGTCGACATTTATCAGGTCAGGTCTGGTATCTGCATGATAAGTAAATGTATCAGCCTGATGGTTAAGCCATACATTAAATCTTTTTTTTCCTCCACCCTGATAAAGATCAATAGCGACAGGCAGCTTAAAAATCCTGTCTGGCTGGTTTTGCCTGATGAAAACCCTTGCTGTATGGGTTTTCTGATCATAATCATAACTTATATCGAGCCTGGGATGACCGCTCCCATAATACCATTGATTCCAGAACCAGTTTAAATCCTGTCCGGTAACCTCTTCGAACGCGAGACGTAGTTCCTGAGCCTCTACGGCTTTGAACCTATAAGTTGTCAGGAACAGGTTCAGTGATTTGAAGAAAGCGCTGTCGCCGACATAGTTCCGGAGCATATTCAGAATACGGCCACCTTTCTGATAACTCACATCATCAAACATATCTTCCCGGTTTTTGTAATAAAAGCGGACCAGGTCTTTATTATCACTGTTGCTTAACAGATATTTCTGCGTTTCGTTGAAATTGTGCTGACCTGCTGCGTCCATGCCATTTTTATATTCTTCCCACAGGATTTCACTGAAGTCGGCAAATGATTCGTTCATTGTAATATTACTCCAGCTTTCAGTAGTGACATAATCGCCAAACCAATGGTGAAAGAGTTCATGGCAGATGACATCTTCCCAAATGTTTTCGTCAACAAGTTGCCTTGCATCCTGTTGCGCAAATTCACCGTGTAATGTGGCCGTTGTATTTTCCATCGCACCGCTCACATAGTCTCTTACAACAACCTGGGAATATTTTTGCCATGGATAATTTACACCTGTTATCCTTGAGTAGAAATCAATCATCTCCGGAGTATGGCCAAAGATCTTCCTGGCAACCGGGGCATATTCTTTTTCAACATAATAACTCACTTCCATGCCTTTATAGCTGTCTTTGATAATTGAATATTCTCCGATTGCCATCATCATAAGGTATGGGGCATGAGGCAGATCCATCTTCCATGTGTCGGTACGGGTCCCGTCGGTGTTCTTTTTCTGCCTGATAAGTAAACCATTTGAAAGGGTTTTGTATTTATCCGGAACTGTCATGGTGATTTCTTCGGTCGTTTTCTGATTCGGCTTATCAATTGTGGGAAACCATACTGAATTGGATTCAGTCTCCCCCTGGGTCCATATCTGTGTAGGTTTATTTTTATCCTTTCCGAGAGGGTTGATAAAATAGAGTCCTTTTGCGCCCGTTATTGCCATACTGCCTTTGGCTTTAATGTCATCAGGTTTGGCAATATAATCTATAAAGATTGTATAATTATCTCCCCGCGTGTAGGTTTTATCGAGAGTGATTCTAAGATTTAAACTGTCGTAATTGTATTTCAGGGGAATATGTTTTCCGGTCTTTATTATTGACACTTCATTGATAGTCATGCTTTTTGCATCGAGGTTCAATGAATCTGTCGGATAGAAATGGGGGTGAAGAGTGATCCGGGCTTTTCCATACATCCACGATCTGGAAAAGTCGAAGCTGACTTCGAGATTGGTATTTACAAGGTCATTGATTTTTGTAGCTGAAGCACGGTAAATGGTTTTCCAGGCCTCATCTTTCTGATCATCCGGTTTCTGAGAAAAACAATTAAATGAAAAGAGAAGGAGGGTTCCGATAACGATAATTTTAATCATAATATAATTTTGATTTTAAAGGTATGATGTAACCACTCATGAGTAACTGTCAGCAATCCATAAAATTTGTTGGTCCTGATTTATATATCAAACTTTCCGGGAGACAAAATGTTTAATATATTATAGCAAAATGATGAAATAAAAATTATGAATCTGTTAATTCTTTCTTTTTAGCCTGCTATGTATTTATCCTGTTCATTTTATAAATCAAACCTATCAGTTAAAAGGAGGCAAAAAAATGGAAATTAAAAGTTCAGCATTTAAGGAAGGTGCCCTCATCCCTGCCAGGTATACATGCGATAATATTGATGTCTCACCACAATTGGAATGGTCGCAGGGACCTGCAGGAACAAAGTCCTTTGCACTTATATGTGATGATCCTGATGCACCAATGGGGACATATGTTCACTGGGTCTTATTTAATATTCCCGGGGTATCGAAGGAACTTAAAGAAAATGTGCCCAAAACGGGTCGTCTCGGGGATGGCACAAGACAGGGGAAGAACGATTTCGGTAAAATAGGCTATGGCGGACCATGCCCCCCGGGAGGGACCCACAGGTATTATTTCAAAATATATGCCCTGGATAAAGTGCTCGATTCGGATAACGGTATAACTAAAAAAGAATTACTTAATGAAATGGAGGGACATATCCTTGCTGAAGGCCAGTTAATGGGCAGATACAAAAGATCCTGAAATAAGGTACTATTCATAAACATAATATGCAGGTCATTATTGCAGGGACACCGGGATGATGGAAAGATGTAATGACTCAATGGCTACAGTCATCAGGTTTTTTCTTTCAATCTCACGATTCTTTCCTTTATTGCCTTTATTTTGTTTTCCCGCTCAAATGAAAATGTCTTTTCCTCCCTCTCGAGGAATTCGAAGAGGATCAGAGACTTTCCCGAGTATACGAGGCTTCCTGCTTTATTATCCTGTGCCATCTCAAGTTCAGCTTCAACGTCAAAGAGCCCGGCAAGTATTTCCAGATGACCGTTGGTGTAGTTGTGCTGTTGCAGCAATGTTGCTGTCAGCTTATCTTCCGGTATACTTCTGAAAAATGCCGCATCTTCTTTAAGCATATCATAATATATTCTTTCCAGGTTTTGAGATGCCTTTATGAATTCTTTCTTCTTAATAAGTCCTAAAATGGAGGCTATCAGCTCGGACAGCATCTCAATCATTCTGAGTATATAGTCTTTCTGATACATAGGAATAATGAGATTCTGATTAAAGACAGGGAAAGGTTTCAGTTATTTAAGTTCATAAAGTTAAAGTATTGCTGACTGCAAATTCAACACCCGATTGTCCCGTTAAACAGGTTAATCTTCAGCATTTGAACTTAATGTGATCTTCCCGACAAATTTTCTTAACAAGCCTTCTTCCTGACATTATAGCTGAAGGTAATCCGCCTCCGGGTTCAACCCATTGACCGCACATATAGAAATTCTTCAGGTCGGGCAGTGTCTGCGGCATGGGTTTCATCAGGACCTTAGCATTTTCCGGGGTTAACAGCCAGCCTTCAAAGGTTCCTTTCCAGTTTCCGGTATAGCGTTCAAATGTGAGAGGTGTTGCTACATCAGTAACCTCAACCTGTGATGAAAAACCAGGGAAACGCTGGTCCATAAGTTCCCTGATACACCTTCCGATCTCCTCTTTTTTCTGAATATACGCCGGTCTGTTCTCAGCCAGTCTCTTCCAGTATTTATAGTCTGAATCTAACATCACGGTGATAGCTGTTTTGCCTGCAGGCGCCAGGGTGGGATCCTGATTGTATATATGAACTGAAAGCTTATCACGAACCGAATCGCCAATTTCAACCGGCTGCTTAAGGTGGAATGTGAGACCCGAGACTGTCATTGGAATATCATCAAATGTCCGGTTTACACCCATAGAAACAAATATGAGAGAGGGGAACAGGGGCCATTTTTCATATGGCTCACGTGTTTTCTCATTCCCGTATTTACTTTCCAGCATTGAAAAGAGTGTCGAATGCCCGTCGGCAGCAGAAATGACTCTTGCAGAAGCATATTCGGTGCCGTCTTCCAGACTTATACCCACAGCCTGACCATCAATGGTCAGGATCTTATTAACCCTGCTTTTATAATGTACAAAGCCTCCCAGCTCTTTATATCTGGACTCAAGAGCCAAAGACAAAGGCATTGAACCGCCAATGGGATAACCGGCATTTTTGTTATGAAGATAAGCGAATGTAAATAGCATAAAAATCACTGAAAATTCAGGTACCCACATCTCTTTAAAGGCTGTTCTGAGAAGAGGATCTTTGAATTGTTGAGAAAAACTTTCAGCATTGATTTTCATCCATTCCTGCATCTTCTTACCGTTTTTTATGAAATTTACTGCAGTTTTAACCTGTTTTATTAACCGCACCCCCAACGGATCGTGTTTTGAAGGGATATCGAAAGTGAGGCATATCTTTATTCCCTTTATAAACTCCCTGATTGGTTTTTCATCCTGTGGTGAAAATTCAAGGAGGTGCTTTTCAAGTCGGTCTGCATCGGTATAGAAGACCAGGGTACGGCCGGCTGAATCTTCAATGCGGATATATTCATCCAGATCGATAAACTCCCTTCCCTGCGCTATGCCTGTCTCTTCCCACATGTCGTGGAGACCGCTTTTCGGAGATGATCCGACCAGCCAGTGGATGCATCCGTCGAACGTATACCCTTTTCGGTTCCAGGAAGTACATAGACCGCCCGGCTGGTCGTGCATCTCAAATATCCGGGTGTTGTACCCGCTAAGTTGTGCATAAATACCTGCTGCAAGGCCGGCAAATCCACCACCTATTATAATAATTGATTTATCACCGGTGTCCATTTTCATAGTTCATTGATATTTAAACCAAAATTAGTAAAATCAGGGAATTTTCCAAACCGGCGTTTGACAAGAGAACAACCAAAATCTTTTAATTGCAGGAGGAAGGTTTGAATTATTTAAATCGGACTATATTTACAAAAGAAAACATATATTATGATGAAACCCACATGATTGCCCTCAAGCACAACCGAGCTTGCGAGCTCAGCGAAGCTAAACACGATAAAAATATAATTTTCAACCGAGCTTGCGAGCTCGACGAAGTCAATCATGTGCGGTTCTCCCGCTTTGCGGGACAGGCTATCATACAACTAAAATCAAAATTATATTATGAAAAAAGTAATTCTTACCATCATTATCACTTTGGTTTTTATCATTGCAGTATTTACCGTGTACATGTATTCCGGAACTTATGATATAAGCCAGCTTACACCGCATAATGCAATTACAAAATGGATGATCAGAACCACAACGCATTACTCTATTAAAAAAAGACTGAAAACGATACAAGTTCCTCCCTTAAATGATACTGCACTGATTGTACTTGGTTTCAGACATTACAATGAGATGTGTGTTATGTGCCATGGCGCTCCCGGAATTGATCCTGAAGAAATGGCAGAGGGCCTGTATCCCAAACCACCCAGATTCTATAAGTCGGATGACATGCCGGATCCCGATGAGGCATTCTGGATCATTAAAAATGGTATTAAGATGACCAGTATGCCGGCATTTGGTCCAACGCATACCGACAGTAAAATATGGGCGATCACCGGTTTCCTGTTGAATAAAATGAACAGCATGTCTCCTGACGAATATCAGACATGGATAAAAAAGTATTCTGAATGAAGCAATGAACCCGTTTTCCGTTTAAGCAGTTCAGCCATCCGGAAATGTCAGTAAAAGATAAAGTTCAGTCAGATGAACTTTCCTTTCTTTTTCATGTTTATACTTTAAATTTTTTTTTAACTTAAAAATTGAAAACATGAAAAAAATCTTGACAGTTATCGTTATTTTCGGGATACTTGGTCTTTCATCCTGCACAAAGCAGATGACAGAACCTGATCTTCAGTTATCAGGAAGGAGTAACCAGAGTATGTCCTCTAATATGTACGGACATGTCGTGTTGAATTTCGGAGCCCATCTTACAGGCGACCAGGAAGTACCCCCACGTGAGACATCAGGAGTCGGACAGGTTATTTTTCAGTTGAGCAAAGATGGTATGGAGTTAAGCTACAAACTGATTGTGGCTAATCTTGACAACCTTTCAATGTCTCACATTCATGTTGCCCCGGCAGGAGTAAACGGACCAGTTGTGGTCTGGCTTTATCCGCCTGCTCCTCCTGCTGTTCTGTTACCCGGAACAACTAACGGGATCCTTCAGGAGGGAGTTATTACAAAAGCTAATCTTGTTGGCACTCTGGCTGGCCATGAACTTTCAGATCTGGTTGATTTAATGATTGCTGGTCAAACTTATGTAAATGTTCATACGAGTCAATTCGGAGGTGGGGAGATCCGTGGCCAGATTAAAGGGAATATGTAAGTTTAATGGTCTTCCGAAAACAGATATTTTGTTTTAATTACTCTAAAATCCGGGTAAATGCAGAAAACTATGGCAATTTTTAACGACCGGCAGGAAGTATTTTGACTAAGGCAAGTGAACTGCTAACCATTATTTGTCATGAAAGTTTTTTCTAAGGTCTTGGTGATCAGATTGCAATGGATCTCAAGACCTCATGTTATATCATTTTGAAAAAATATTCTGAGTATTCCGGAGGTGACCCTGGCAGAAAAACAATTAATACAATATTAATCTCTCTTTAATCTATCCTTAATAAGGTTGTTATACTTTTGTGTGAATTAAAACCAAATACTTATGAGAAAGATTAATTATGTTATGATATCAGTAGCACTTATTGCCCTCCTGAATTCCTGTGCTACGGTTTATAAATGCGGCGAAACAAAACCTCTGAAGACACCGATAACATGGGGAAATAGGTTGAAAACAGTTGTGAGTGAAAGAGACAGACTATGTATAACCCTTGCAGCAAGGGAAAAGGAAAATGCTGAATTGAAGAGTAATGTAGCTGATCTGAAAAGCAAAATCAGTGATCTTACTGATCAATTCAATAACCTGACAAGCAGAAATAATGAACTTCAGGAGAAATATAAGAATTTAATCGATGAGAACTTGTCTCAAACCGACAAATTAAGTAAGGCACTTTTAGCTAAATCAGAAGAACTTGATGCCAAGGAGAAATTGCTATCGGACAGGGAGAGAATGCTTGATGAGATGAAGGGAGTTATCGCCAGGCAGGATTCAATAACCGGAAGATTAAATGCTATTTTAAGAGATGCCTTGCTTGGATTTAATTCTGATGAGTTATCAGTGGAAATAAGAAACGGCAAGGTTTATGTTTCCCTGTCAGATAAACTTCTGTTCAAATCAGGAAGCTCTGCAGTTGAAGAAAAAGGGAAAGAAGCTTTAAAACTTTTAGCAGGAGTTCTGGATAAAAATCCGGAAATTGACATACTTGTGGAAGGGCATACAGATAATGTCCCGATAAAAACATCAATTTATAAAGATAACTGGGATTTAAGCGTTGCAAGGGCTACCTCAATTGTCAGGATATTAACCAATGACTATAAAATTCCACCTACCCGTCTTACAGCATCAGGTAAAGGGGAATATTCTCCTAAAGCTGATAACGATACCGCTGAAGGAAGAGCCAAAAACCGAAGGACCGAAATAATTCTATCTCCTAAATTAGATGAGCTGATGAAATTATTGAATGACTGAAGCTCCGGATAAGATAAATTATTAAATATCATTTTCTTACTGACGCATATGGCTGCGCATAGCAGAAGTTTGTAGGGAGTTTTTGCGGCATCAGGAGTCGTAAGACAGATATGTCATTATCCTGATTATAACAAACGCAAAAGCAAATTATTCTGGCCAAATTTGGCCGAATATGATACATATAACATATATAACTTAATAACAAGAACTTATCTTTTCCCAGGAATGATCAATAAAATTTTGTCAACAATTTTCCAGGGACAGGGATTTTTAATGATTGTTAAATAATTGTTAAATATTGAATAAACTTTGGGAACATTTTATATGAAATTTGTTTACCATGTTTATCCCTGTTAAATTTGCAGTATGCATGACGATCTGGAAAATATACTTCTGAAGGTTCGTGAGCTATACATGAAATACGGAATCAAAAGTATAACCATGGATGATGTTGCCCGGGAGCTTGGTATTTCCAAAAAAACTCTTTACCAGTATGTTTCCGATAAGGATGATCTTGTGGGGAAATTTATTGATAATGAAATCGAACTTAGACAGAAAGAAATCTTCAATTGCTACAGGGCAGGGTATAATGCCATTGAAGAGTTGTTTGAGATTTCTCTGTACATGAATAAATTAATGAGGGAGCAAAATCCGGCAACTGAGTACGACCTCAAAAAGTATTATCCACACCACTATCAGAAAATTGTTAAAATCCGCAGGGAAGGAATATTTAACTTCATTCTTTTAAACCTTAAAAAAGGGAAACAAGAGAAGTTGTACCGTGATGATATGAATGAAGAAATAATTGCAAAGCTCTACCTGTCGAGTACCGAAAGTATTCTTATTAATGACCTCTATACGGTCGAAGAGTTCACCTCAGGCAAAACATTCATGGAGCTTTTGACTTATCATGTTCGTGGTATTGCAACCGAAAAAGGAATTATCGTACTTGAAAAAAAGATTAGAAGGATTAAAACCGAAAAACATTAAATAATAAATAGCATGAATGCTGAACCGAAAATTTCTTTTAACCTTTATTTTCCTGGGATTTCTTAATTATGGATATAGTCAGGAAAATAAAGAATTGCTTAAATTGTCAGTTTCTGAAGCACAGACATATGCACTTCAGAATAACCGGACTATTCAGGCGGCAAAGTTAGATGTCAGCAGTATGGATAAACAGATTTGGGAATCAATTGCAACGGGGCTTCCACAATTAAATTTTGCAGCAAATTATCAACATCAGTTTGTAATTCCCCAGTTAAGTTTAGGGCCGGTTCTGGATATAAATTCATTGCCCGATGGTGTTATCTACCAAAAATGATCTTGTGAACGCATATAAAATTTCTCCTCCTATTTCTTTGGGGGTTAGAAACAATACAGTATTCGATTTTACAGTTTCCCAGCTTATCTTCAGCGGCGAATACCTGGTTGGCCTTCAGGCATCGAAAGTGTTAAAAAAGGCCACTGAGAAAGCGCTCGTCAAGACTGAGGACCAGACAAAAGAATTAGTGGCAACCACTTATTATCTTGTCCTGGTTCTTGAAGAAAATGCAAGAGTTTTAAGAGAGAGTCTTAAGTCTGCTGACCAGACTTACGGAGATATTGTAAAAATGAATAAGGAAGGTTTTAATGAAGAAACTGATGTTGACCAGATGAAAATCGGAAGGTCCAACGTACAGACTCTTATCACCTCGATTGAGGCACAGAAGGAACTTTCCATGAAATTACTGAAATACCAGCTTGGTGTGGGTTTTGAACAAGCTGTTATGCTTACTGACATCTCTTCGGGGAATTATTAATGAAGGAAACATCCAATACCTCGCTACTCCGGAGTTTAATGTAAAAAACAGTATAGACTATCAAGATGATCAACGATCAGGAAAATATATCAGTTTTGATGTTGAAGCGTCAACAGTCAAAGCTTTTACCTACAATTACCGGTTTTTACCGTCATCAGGAACAGACCAATATTCCTGCATTCAATTTTGCAGTGAAAGATATAGCCGGGATTACATTAAGTCTGCCTATTATTACCAGTGGCCAACGCAATGCCTCCATAAGCCAGGCAAAATTTGATCTCCAGAAGTCCCGCCTTAACAAAGATAATGTAGAACAAAGTTTAATCATGGAGTTTGAAACAGCAAAAAGCAGTTACCAGACCGCGTATAGCAACTTCACCACAAATAAGGAGAGTATGATCCTGAGCAAAAAGGTTTATGAAAAAACTGTGATCAAGTACAAAGTTGGTGTATCTTCAAGTTTTGAGCTTACACAAAACCAGGCTCAGTACCTGACAGCTGAATCAAACTATTATAACTCTGTTCTTTCAATGTTAAATGCCAAGGCAAAACTCGATCGTATTTTAGAAAATAATTAGAAGTATAATATAACCAGATTAGATAATCAGAATATTAATACAAATCAGATCAGATATGAAAACCATTAATTTAAGGATGACCGGTATAGTAGTTTTGTTTATTTTGTTTTCATGCACCACTGACAAACAGGCACAACTGACAAAATTAAAGCAGCAACAAACCCTGATAGATGAAAAAATAAAGAATCTGGAGGAGGAAATAAAAACAGGACAAAATATTTCAGTTGACTCCGGTAAATTTAAATTTGTAGGAATAACCGATGTCAAAACCAATGCTTTCGATCATTTTATCAGAGTTCAGGGTAAACTTGACGGAGACCAGAATGCCGCTGTTTTTGCTGAGGCTCCGGGGACAATTTCTGCAAAGTACGCTGATGTTGGTCAGCATGTAACAAAAGGCCAGGTTTTAGCCCAGATTGATGATCAGCAATACCGTAGCCAGCTGGAAGGTCTGGAAACCCAGTATAAATTTGCAGCTGATATGTTTGATAAGCAGAAACAACTCTGGGATCAGAAGATTGGCAGCGAGGTACAATACCTGCAATCAAAAACAACCAAAGAATCGCTTGACCAGCAGATTTCATCTTTAAAACAGCAGATTGAGAAGTTCAGGATTAAATCACCTATTGATGGAACAGTTGAAGAGTGCAATATAAAGGTTGGTGGTGTGGTTTCACCTGATCCTCGTTTGGCTGCCTACAGAGTTGTTGCATTTAAAAATCTGAAAGTGACCGCGGAAGTTTCCGAAGCATACTCCGCAAGAGTTCAGGTTGGAGATAAACTGATTGTTCTGTTTCCCGATATAAATAAACAAATCGAGACAAAGGTAGATTTTGTAAGCCAATACATTAACCCGGTAAACCGTACCTTTATGATTGAAACAGGGGTCCCGAAAGGCATCAGGGAATTGAAAGCGAATATGATTGCAATTGTTCAGATAAACGATTACCACTCTGACAATTCTATTCTGGTTTCGATGAATGTGATTCAGAATGACCTGTCTGGAAGTTACGTTTATGTTGTACGTTCAAAAGATAAATTCAAGGCAGCATTTAAACAGCTGGTTGTAATTGGTAACAGCTACAACGGAATTGCTGAGATTATTAAAGGCCTGTCTGCAGGTGATAAAGTTGTCTCAACCGGATTTCAGGAGCTGATAGACGGGGAATATATAAGGTTCTAAATATAACCTGATAATGATATTATCGGAGAATAAAATTTATTTTTCATGGAAAAATTGAATAAGGAATTCTTTGCAACCAGCTGGGCCATTGACAATAAGATCAGTGTTTATGTACTGGTTTTCCTGATAACTGTGTTTGGAATATTTAACTATTACACTATTCCAAAGGAACAAATACCGGAGATTGTCATCCCCCTGATAAATATCAACACAATTTATCCCGGCACTTCTCCCTCTGGATATGGAGAATCTGGTAACACGACCATTGGAGAAGAATCTAAAATCAATCAGTGGTGTTAAAAAGATAACATCCCGTTCCGTACAAGACTTTTCCGCAATTATAGTGGAGTTTAATACAGGAATAGAAATAAAAGATGCTAAACAGAAAGTAAAAGACGCCGTTGACAAGACTAAAAAAGATCTGCCAACCGATCCCTCTTTTATTGAACCATCTGTTATGGAGATCGACCTCTCTGAGATACCAATACAGTACATAAATCTATCAGGAGACATCCCCCTGGATCGTCTTAAGAAATATGCTGACGAAATGCAGGACCGGATAGAGTCCCTTAAGGAAATCACCCGGGTTGAAATCGGAGGAGCTCTTAGCCGTGAGATTCAGATTGATATAGATATGTATAAAATGAAAGCTGCAAGCCTTACCTTCAGAGATGTGGAACAGGCTGTGAGCCTTAATAATATGACGGTTTCAGGTGGAAATATCGATCTGCAGGGAATGAGCAGGTCGATAAGGGTTGTTGGGGAGGTAACTAATATTGATGAAATCAGGAACATAGTTATTAACACTTCAAGCGGAGCGATGATAAAACTCAGAGATATTGCTACAGTCCGCGATGGCTATAGTCAACCTGAAAATTTTGCCCGCTATAATGGTAAAAACGTAATTACTCTTAATGTTATAAAGAAGAGCGGCCAGAATCTTCTCGATGCATCGGACGAGATTAAGGCAATAATTACCGATATGCAGAAGACAAGACTCCCCTCAAACCTGATTGTTCAGGTAACAGGAGATCAGTCACGTTACACGCGTAATACAGTTACTGACCTTAACAATACAATAATAATCGGATTTATACTTGTTACTATCGTTCTGATGTTCTTCATGGGTCTGGTAAATGCCATTTTTGTAGGTTTCTCGGTTCCATTATCAATGGCAATTGCATATATTTTTCTTCCATGGATCGGATTTACCATGAATATGCTGGTGATGTTTGCATTCATCTTCGCTCTTGGGATTGTTGTTGATGATGCCATAGTTGTGATTGAGAATACGCACCGGATACACAGGAAGACAAAAATGGATATCGCTTCATCTGCAAAATTTGCCGCCGGGGAGGTTTTTGTCCCTATCCTGTCAGGTACTCTTACCACACTTGCTCCGTTCTTTCCTCTTGCATTCTGGCCCGGGGTGGTAGGAAAATTCATGGTATTCATCCCTGTCACGCTTATCATAACCCTTTTTGCTTCATTAATTGTAGCTTATATTTTTAATCCGGTTTTTGCAGTTGATTTCATGAAGCTGGATGATGAGGACGGTCCTGTTAATAAGCGCAATATGTACAAAACTACTGCCATAATAGTATTGACATCATTACCATTTTATCTGTTTGGGGCAAGGGGAATAGGTAACCTTGTTATATTCATTGCAATTTCCTTCCTTGGTCATGAATTGTTTGGATATAAGGTCCTTAGAAAGTTTCAATCACATTTTATCCCTGCAATGATGAGGCGATATGAAAGGACCCTTGTATGGGTATTAAAGGGTAAACGTCCGGTCTATATTCTGTGGGGCATGATTGGCCTGTTTGTGTTTACTATGGTTTTGAATAATATTGTGAAACCGAAGGTGGTATTTTTCCCTGATAATGAACCAAATACAATAAATACTTTTATTAAACTGCCAGTTGGTACCCAGATAGAAGTAACAGATTCTGTTGCCCGGATTGCCGAGCACCGGATTATGAGTGTTCTTGGCGAAAAAAATCCTATTGTTGAATCTGTTGTCACAAATGTTGCATTCCTTGCTTCAGATAACAATTTTGATAATTCCAGCAAATCCTCAAACCTGGCTAAAATAGCAGTTAATTTTGTTGAGTTTAAGTACAGGAAAGGACAAAGTACCGGAGCATATATGAATGATATGCGTGAGGCATTGAAGGATATCCCGGGAGCCGAAATAGTTGTTGACAAAACAAAAATGGGCCCTCCGACAGGAAAGCCAATAAATATAGAGATGGCGGGTCAGGATTTAATGCAGCTTGCTGTAACAACTGAACGTTTTAAAAGATATATTGATTCGTTGCAGATTGGAGGTATTGAGGAATTAAAATCTGACTTTGCCACAACTAAGCCTGAGATTATTATAAGTCTCGATCGTGAACGAGCCAATATTGAGGGTATTTCTGCTGCAACTGTTGGCGATGCAATCCGCACGGGTAATCTGGGAAAGGAAGTCTCCAAGTACAGGGAAGGAGAGGACCAATTTCCGATCATGCTTCGTTTTAAGGAAAATCAACGGAAAGATATTGAGCAAATGCTAAATCTTACAATTACTTACCGGGATATGAATTCAGGACTTATACGTCAGATCCCTCTTTCTGTTGTTGCCCATATCGAATATGTAAACAGTTTCGGCCAGATAAACCGTCTTAACCTTAAGCGGGTGATAACAATTTCCTCTAATGTTCTTGACGGTTATAATGCAAATCTGATTAACGCCAGTCTTCGTAAGGCAATTCCACAGTTTACAAAAGCACCAGATATTGATATACGTATTACAGGGGAGCAGGAAGATCAGAAAGAATCAATGATATTTTTGTCGAAAGCAATGATCCTCTCATTATTCCTGATCATGTTTATACTTATCACCCAGTTTAATTCAATGTCCAAAGCCCTGATAATCATATCGGAGGTCATATTCAGTCTGGTAGGCGTTCTGCTCGGATATATGATTTTCGGTATGACTATTTCAATTATTATGACAGGAATGGGAATTGTAGCCCTGGCAGGTATCGTGGTAAGGAATGGAATACTGCTGGTTGAATTTACAGATGTCCTGAAAAAGCAGGGAAATAAAACCCGGTACTCTATCATTGAGGCCGCGAAGACACGTATTACTCCTGTAATCCTCACAGCAACCGCTACTATTCTTGGACTAATTCCGTTAGCCATTGGGATGAACATCAACTTTTCAACATTGCTTACCAATCTGAATCCCCAGTTGCATTTTGGCGGCGATAACGTGATGTTTTTCGGGCCACTCTCATGGACGATAATCTTCGGACTTAGCTTTGCGACATTTTTAACCCTGATATTGATACCTGTTATGTATTTCGTGATTTATACAAGAAATATCAGGAAACAACGGCGTAAATCAAACAATCTGACAGCTAAAATAAAATCTAATAATCTGTATTGAACAGGATATTTTAAAGAAAAGTGAAAGAGGCTGTTTAAAAACTCAGCCTCTTTTTATTTGTACCCGGGTGAGAATTAATCCTTTCTTAATTATGTATTAATCCTCCCTTAATCAAGCGTGACCAGCTTACAATTAATTTGCGTGCTACATTTACAGACATTAACAGGGAATAGATATTTTCCACATGCATAAGGTGATATTTTATATCTTGTTGTTTTCCATAGTGACAGCTTGCCAGAATAAAAATGCAACACCATCCTGGGAAGTACCTCCTTCATTTTATTTTAATTCACTTAAAGTAAACGGGAAACTTTCAAATTATGATTTCAGCGGAGCAAACATAATGCCTGAAATTCAAATTTCTTTTTCAGCTGCATTAAATTCATCTTCAGTGGCAGGCGCATTGTCATTAGCTGATAAAAATATTTCTTCTGTTCAGTTATCTGTAAGCTATGAGAGTAATGACAGTACCATTGTTGTGATACCGGTTCCGCCACCTGCAAATATTTCAAAGTACTTTCTTAATCTAACAACTATTTTAAATTCACAAAAAGGTAGTTCATTATTATCGCCTGTTGCATTTAATTTTACAACAGCCATTGATTCAGTCAATAGGTTTCCGTTGATTAATGATGATTCGTTGTTAACGCTGGTTCAGAAGCAGCCATTAAGTTATTTTGGAATATTGCACATAAGGTCCCAGGTATGGACCGCGAACGAAATTCATCGGGAGTGGTAGTAACTAAGGGTGAAATGACCGGTCCCGGTGTTATATCATCTGCAGCTTTTTTATAATTTAAGATATTCCGGATTTTATTTTTATCCTGGTCAGATCAATGATCCTTATTTCAACCGGATTCCGGAACTTCTCAGTCGGTGTATTCAAAATGTGTTTATGATCCGAGTAACTGCTTTACTTTAGCTGAAATTTCTTTTCCGTCGGCCTTTCCGGCCAGCTCTTTCGTAGCAACACCCATGACTTTGCCCATATCGGCCGGAGATTTTGCATTTACACGGGAAATAATCTCTTTGATAACGTTCACCAGCTCATCTTCGCTCATCTTTGCAGGCAGATATTTCTCGAGGACATCAGCTTCAATAACTTCTTTCTCGTACAGATCCGGCCTGTTTTGTTCCTTATAAATGGCGGCAGACTCCCTTCTTTGCTTAACAAGTTTTTGAATGATTTTCAACTCATCATCTTCTGTAAGTACATAGTCGGCACCTTTTTCGGTGCGGGCAATAGTAAATGCCGTTTTGGCTGCTCTGAATGCCTCAAGGACAACTTTATCCTTTGCTTTCATGGCATTTATAAGATCACTGGAAATTTTTGCGCTGAGTGACATATTAAAAGTTTTAAATTATTCAACGTGTAAAGAATCTTAATAGAAAGATACCGGATATATATAACCCTCACTTCTGATAAAATCACACCTTTTTCAATGCTTCCAAAATTCTTTCAGGAGTCATGGGCAACTGGTAAAGCCTGGCTCCGGTAGCATCAAAAACGGCATTGGCAATCAGCCCCCCCATGCATATTATTGCAGGTTCTCCTCCTCCCGCCGGTGCCTGATCTTTCTTATCCAAAATCACTGTATCAATTTTCGGGACCCATGAAAAACGGGGTAGCTCGTATGTATCAAAAGAGTGGTTCTTTATATCTCCGCCCTGAAACTGTATCTCTTCAGTGAGGGCATATCCCAGCCCCATTGTGATACAGCCTTCCATCTGAATAGTGGTTCCCTGCGGATTTACACTCAATCCCATATCCTGTGCACATGCGACCCTGATCACCTGAACATGCCCTGTGGTTTTATCTACTTTAACTTCTGCCATGTGAGCAACCCAGGTTCCGACATCAGTTCCGCAGGCAATCCCATAACCCCTTCCACTGGGAGTCTTGCCGGGAGTATAACCAAACTTATCAGCCACCGCCTTCAAGACCCCAATCATCTTTTCATCTTTCAGGTTTTTCAGGCGGAACTCAAGGGGGTCCATCCCTGCCTTCCAGGCCATTATATTTATCTGCGACTCACGTGCAAAAGTATTGGTATTGTTTCCGGGGGCACGCCATGCTCCTGTGCCAAAGGGATGGACAGGCGGGGCTGTTCTTCCTCTGCTGTAATCTGTTGTTCTGGCATTGGGAACATCATAAATTGTATCGGATCCCCTTGAACCTGCATAATAGGTATTGTAATCCCAGAGTGTGATCTTACCTGATTTATCAATCCCTGATGTGATTTTCACCACTGCGGCCGGCCGGAATGTATCATAGAAGAACTCTTCCTGTCGTGTCCATGCGACCATAACTGGTTTACCGGTTATCTTTGCAAGTTTTACTGCCTCAACAGCCTGGAGATGAGCTGACTTGCCACCAAATCCTCCACCAACGAAAGGGGTTATAATTCTTACTTTTTCCAAAGGGAAATTCAACTCACGGGCAACAGATTCCTGTGCCCGGAAAGGTGCCTGGGTACCGACCCAAACAGTAGCTTTATCGCCTTCAATTCTGGCTACGGCTGTATGAGGTTCCATTGGAGCATGTGCCACATAGCTGTTCTAGAATTCCGATTCTATAACTGTACCGGATAGTTTTCTCCCGGTTTGAAGATCTCCGTTACTTCTTAAAACATTAGCGTTCGAATCTGCTTTCAGGATATAGTCAAAGATTGTTTTATCATCAACTTTCATTTCATCAAATGAATATTCAGCATTCACCTTAACTATTGCGTCATCAACGCTGTCGCGGTTATTACTGAGCACAGCTATAAAATCACCGTCACGAACAACTTGTATCCCTTTTATCTTTTCTGCTCCGGATACATCGGCGGATACCAGCTTTGCCCCATGAGAAGGGGGCCTTAGAATCCGTGCATGCAGCATTTCCGGAAGAGAAATGTCACCGGCAAACTTTGCTTCTCCTGTAACTTTTTGCCGTGAATCCTGCTTCATGTATGGTTTACCAATATATTTGAACTCGGTATAATTCTTTACAGCCGGTTTGCCTTCAAGGTGTCTTTCAATTTTTTTACCCTTTGTCAGCTGTGCATAACTCACTTTATTTTTGTTATTTAACTTATCGCTGATTATTCCATCCTTAACCTCCAGCCGTGACAGTGGTACTTTCAGGTATTCGGAAGCCAGTTGCATTAACACTAGTCTTGCCTCAGCAGCCGCATCTCTCATATGAGGGCCAAAGGATCGGGTTGACTGGGATCCGTTTGTCCCTCCGTCCCATGGACAGAGGTCAGTGTCACCCATAATCATTTTTACTTTTTCGAATGGTACATCCAGTTCATCAGCCATCTCCTGAGCCAGAGATGTAATGATACCCTGTCCCATTTCTATCTTACCGGTAAAACAGTTCACGGAGCCATCTTCAGTGATCTGAAGAAAAGCGTTGAGATCGTTTGGGAGGGAACGACCCTGACGGGTTTGCTGTGCCAGAAGATCAAAAGGATCCCAGGGTTGGATAAAAATGAATATTCCACCACCGAGCAGCTTTAAAAATTCCCTTCTCTTCATCCCGTTAATTTTCCGGGACTTTGACGATACTGATTTGATTATAACTGATCTTTTCATGGTCATTTTCCTCCTTTCATTTCTTTACCGGCTGTCTGAATTGCTTTGATTATCCGTACGTGAGCCCCGCAACGGCATAGGTTCTGTTCCATTCCCCGGGTAATCTCCAGCTGTGTTGGTTCCGGATTTTTAATTAAGAGCCCAACAGCATTCATGATCATACCCGGTGTGCAGTATCCGCATTGTAAAGCGTCATTTTCAATAAATGCCTTCTGTACAGGATGGAGATTTCCATTTCGCGCAAGACCTTCGATAGTAATAATTTTTTTCCCGCCGGCATCACTCACCGGCAACATACATGATCTTACAGGTTCATTATTCAGCAGAATTGTACATGATCCGCAGAATCCCATTCCACAGCCGTATTTGGTGCCGGTTAATCCGAACTGGTTCCGCAACACCCATAACAGAGTCAGGTTAGGATCGAGGAGTATCTCTGTTTTTTTCCCGTTCAGGTCAAAACGAATTGTCTCTTCCATATTTATTGAATTTAATTCATACTTATATATCCGGACAATATTGATGATGCTTCAATAAGACTTGAAGTAAGAACCCGCTACACAAATTTATAAAAAAGAGTTTAATAATTTTAAAGTATTAATCAATGATTATTTTTCTATTGAAAAAATGATCATTACAGGTTCTCAAAACCCGGAATGATCATACACATTACCAGTTAATAATCAGTAAAGCAGAAACTACGCCAAAGCATTACCTTCATCAATATAATGAAGGGAGCATTACTCTGCAGGATGATCCCATTCAACTATCTGGTTTTGATGCAATTCTTATTTTAAAAAATCATAAGTTTTAAAACGAGCTTAACAATATTGTAATTATCTTATTGACATATTCCAGGGTATCACTTGCATGTCCTGACTTCTGATGATTAGTGCGGTCATTGTAGAAGTGCTGCATTGAGGAAAACAGGAAAAGTGGTTCTGATGTGCAACAGAATAAGGCATCTGTTTATGAACGATCAGGCAGGTAATACCCTGTTACTATATTTTTAATTGTGAGGCGATAAGCCACGAAGTGGCTAAATATGAATAACCCCCGGCGCAGCCTTGCAAGCCGGGGGTAAGATAACACTCTGTATTATAGCCCTGAAAGGGCGTAATATAATTGGATCTCAACGTACTTATTGAATATATTAAGAATCAAGTTGAACATCTATTACTTATATCCCGCTCCTTCAAAGCTCATGTTATGTGTGGTACCAATCCCCCGGCTTGCGAGGCTGCAGCCTCTTGCGCCGGGGGTTATTCATATCTGGCTCTTTCAGAGCCAATACCCCATTCAATGACAGCACTTCTTGTTTTTGTTCAGGTAATATATTGGTCTGAAAAGTCATCTCTATGACTATGCGAGCTTTCTTTATGAGAAGATCTGATTCCATATTATCTTTGGAACTCCCAATATGTTTATCGATCATTGCCAGATAGACCATATATAGAAACACCTGAATTGCATTTAGCCCACACCTTTCTGACTAACCCTACTCATAAGGCAAAAATAGGCGTTAGTGCGGTAAAAATCTAAATTTAAAATTTTATATCATTAATATTCAATTACATGAAAATTACAACCGTACTAAAATCGGAAAGTGTCAGAAGTCAGGAATGTTATAATTATCTTATTGACATATTCCCGGCTATCCCGGGCCATGTTACCCCCATTTTTATCATGCGTACAGGGAATGTGGTGAAGCTTTAACAAAACAAAGAATGCAGAAAGGGCAAAAAACCAAAATAAATATAACTTTGATTAAATTTTTTATAAGACCTTTAAACTAATATTAAATTTTGATGAATAAATTTAAAATTGCAGTAATTCCTGGAGATGGAATAGGAAAAGAAGTAATTCCTGAGGGGATAAAAATTCTTGAAACATCTAAGTACCCGCATTTAATATATCTTTTTTATGGGATGAGTATAACTGGAGTTGCGAACATTATGCAAAAACAGGAAAAATGATGCCGGATGACGGCTTACAACAAATTGCGGATAAAGATGCAATTTTTTTAGGAGCGGTTGGGTTTCCCGGGGTTCCTGACCATATTTCTTTGTGGGGTTTGCTTATTCCCATAAGAAGGACATTTCAGCAATATATTAATCTGCGCCCGGTGCGTTTATTTGAGGGTGTTCGTTGTCCCCTGGCAGGGAAAAAACCGGAAGATATAGATCTGATGATTGTGCGGGAAAATAATGAAGGGTGAATATTCCGAAATAGGAGGCAGAATTTTCAGGGGGACTGAAAATGAAATGGTCAGCCAGGTGAGTGTCTTTCACCCGAAAAGGAGTTGACAGGGTATTGCGTTTTGCATTCGAACTTAGCCAAAACCCGTCCTGACAGGCATGTTACTTCCGCTACTAAATCAAATGGAATTGTTCACACTATGCCTTTTTGGGACGAACGGTTTGATGCCATAAAAAAAGAGTATCCCGGATATACTTACAGACCAGTACCACATTGACATTTTAACCGCAAATTTTGTTTTGCATCCAGAATGGTTTGATGTGGTTGTCGGCTCAAATCTTTTTGGAGATATATTATCCGATCTGGCCCCGGCTGTGGCTGGTACCATAGGAATTGCCGCTTCCGCCAATATCAATCCCGAACGTAAATATCCTTCGATGTTTGAACCGGTACATGGATCTGCACCTGATATTGCGGGTAGAAAATATTGCAAATCCTATTGCCACGATTTGTTCAGCAGCCATGATGCTCGATCACCTGGGTCAGGTTGAAGCATCTGGTTATATCATGAAGGCAATTGAAATTGTTCTGAAAGACGAGAATAGCTCATACCCCTGATATTGGAGGAAAAGCAAATACCGTAGGAATGCGGGGATGCGGTGGCTGATGTAATAAAAGATCTCATAAAATAATACAGATCAATGTGATCTGGTTACACCTTATAACCAAAGGTTTATCCAGGGTATTCCTATTAATATTAATGCCGCAATGAATATAATTCCGAAAAACGCTCCCAGTATCCAGAATGTTCTGGATGGGATATATCCGAATCCATACCAGATGGGACTCGGACCGGTAGCATAAGGTGTAAGTATTCCCATTAAACCAAGTGAATACAATAACAGATAAATAAGCAGTGGAAAGTTTATTCCCGGAATCTTACTTCCGGCTGCTGCAAATAATATTAATAATGCAGTTACATGAGCTGTTGAGCTAGCGAATAAATAGTGGATAAAATAAAATGCAAGTAATAAAAATATAAGATATAAACACCGGTGTAGTAAGATGAAATTCCTGATGTAATCTTATTTGCTAACCAATCAAGGAAACCCGACATTATGCAGACCGCCCGCCAGAGTGACAAGTGCCCCAAACCACAGGAAAACATTCCATGCAGTTTTATTCGTTATTATGTCGTTCCAGTTAATAATGTTAAATAAAACCATCAGACATAGAATTGCCAGGGCAGAAACAGTTGTATTTATTTCAAAGTATCGGCCTAATATCCATAGAATCAAGGGCCAGACCGGAAAGTACAGCCATCATAATCTCACTTTTACCGGTTTTCCCCATTGCTTTTCAGCTCATTCACTGCCCATTCTGGTATATCTCCTGGAAGTTTTTATTGTTGGCGGATAAACCAAGATAAGTAATCAACGGCACTAGATATCAGGAGTATTAAACCCAACGGGCAGAAAGTATAAAAACCATTGCAGCCACGAAGGACCTGTTATTCCCAGTACTCTCCTAACAGACTATTTGCTAAAACATTTGTTGCCATAGCGGTACTGAACATTGAACTTGTAACACAGGTACTGGCCAATGCTACCCATGAAATATATGCACCTATTTTCCGAGGATCTTTTTCCGGTGTCGAATCATAAAGGATAGGAATATTTTTTACAATCGGGAAAATTGTTCCTCCGCTTCTGGCAGTATTCGAAGGCATAAATGGTGCAAGTAAAAAATCAGACAGAGCTATAGCATAACCCAAACCTAATGTGCTTTTACCCATTTTGCTTACCAGTATGAGTGAAATTCGCTTACCTAATCCCGTTTTATCATATCCCATAGCAAACATAAATGCAACAAAAATAAGCCATACCGTAGTATTTGAAAAACCCGATAATCCCCATGCCAATGCTTTTTCAGACGTTATAGCTACCTGCGGTAGTTGGTGAAGGTCCAATTTTTAATATACATGCTGTTATTACTCCTATACAGCCCTATAAAAGCTGATGGAAAGGGTTCTATTATTAAAGCAATAAAAACACTTACAAAATAAAGAGAAGAAAATCCAGCCATCCCTGACTAAGTCCGTTTGGAGCAGGTAAAATACTCAATAATAAGCCGATAGCAACTATGATTGCAAATTTTACAATATTCTTCATCTATTGAACTTCTGATTAGTATGCCCTCAATTGCAAGGCAAATAAAATAATATTTATTTGTAATGCAAATCTCCGGAACCGTTAATAATGATATTTCCATTATTAATACCGGAATGAAGTCTTCCGGTAACATGTTTGCAGCCGCATTTCAGGTATGTCAGGAGTCACGGTAAGTTTATCCGGATGAATTTTAAAATTTATGACAATCGGCAATCATACTTAAGACCTCTTTGATTTTGACTTCGTCGAGCTCCGCTTCGCTCCGGTTCTTCGTTAGCCCCTTCCCCTAAAGGGTTCGAAGAACCGGGTCCCGCAGGGCGGGCTCGGCGCAGCCAAAATCAATTAATCCCTCCTCGCCTTCGCGTAGCCGCTACGGCGGAGCAAGGTTAGAGTCGGGGCAAATAATTGATTTTCAAGCATCAAAATATTTATATGTATGAATCCCGATAGTCATATTAAAATTTATTAAGGTTTTTTTTGATATTTTAACATTTCCTTAAAAGATTAATACGATTTAGATTTTATGTTTAAAAAATTTTTTGAGCCTCTGTTAATTAAGCATTACTATTCTATGGTGTCCATTAAAAGTTATAATCATAATTCACATTAATGTATCATTAATAAATTTTGGAGGATTTTTATATGTCAGCACGAACGAAATGGTTAAGCCTTTTTTTATCCCTGTTGATTTGGGATAATATCACTTGGTAGTCATACTGCTCTTGCAGCCGGTAGTGTGACATTGTTCACTCCCTACACTAAAATTTCTGTTCCGCCGGGAGAATCTATTGATTATATGATTGATGTCATCAATAACAGTAATGAAATCAAAGATGTTGAAATATCACTGGCTGGAATGCCAAAGGGGTGGAATTATATTTTAAAATCGGGCGCATGGAATATAGGACAACTCTCCATTCTTCCCGGCGGGAAGCAAAGTCATTTCTCTCAAAGTGGAAGTTCCTATGAAAGTGAATAAAGGAATCTACCGGTTCAGGGTTGTTGCAGGAGGATTCTATTCCCTGCCTCTTACAGTTGTCGTTTCGGAACAGGGAACGTTTAAAACAGAATTTACCACTGAACAACCGAATATGGAGGGACAATCCACTGCAACTTTTACTTTTAATGCAAATTTAAAGAACCGCACAGCCGATAAACAATTATATGCGTTAATGGCGAATGCACCACGGGGCTGGAATGTAACTTTCAAATCCAGTTATCAGCAGGTAACGTCAGTTAATGTTGAAGCAAATGCTACCCAGGCTATCACTATTGAGATTAAACCACCTGAAAAAATAGAAGCAGGAAAGTATAAAATTCCTGTGAGTGCAACAACGAACACAACATCAGCCAACCTGGACCTGGAAGTGGTTGATCACCGGTTCCTACAGCATGGAACTGACTACACCAACAGGTCTTTTAAGCACCCCTATTACAGCCGGCCATGAGAAACGGGTGGAACTTCGTATCTATAACACCGGATCATCTGATCTGACGGATATTAAACTTAGTTTTACTGCCCCTGTTAACTGGGATGTAACTTTTGATCCCAAAAGTGTGAGCAATCTGCAACCAGGTGGTGAAGCACAGGTTTTTGCCACAATCAAGGCTGATAAAAAGGCGATAGCCGGAGATTACGTTACAAATATTGAAGCCAAAACACCGGAAGTGTCTTCCAAGGCATCGTTCAGAATCTCTGTGGAAACACCAATGCTCTGGGGCTGGTTTGGGGTACTGATCATAATTGCTGCATTAGGAAGTGTGTACTATCTGTTCCGCAAATATGGAAGGAGGTAAACAGTGGATGGGAATATTATTGAACTGAATGATCTGACCAAAAAGTACGGATCGTTTACAGCAGTTGACCAACTCAACCTTGCTATCCGGAAGGGAGAGATCTTCGGACTGCTCGGCCCTAATGGTGCCGGCAAGTCGACTACGATCCTCATGATGCTCGGATTGACAGAACCGACATCCGGATCAGTTAAGGTATGCAACATTGATCCTACTACAAATCCAATTGAGGTCAAAAGAAGAGTAGGTTATCTGCCTGAAAATGTCGGATTTTACTATAACCGCACAGGATTTGAGAATCTCATGTTTACAGCACAGTTAAACCGTATTTCGAGGAATGAGTGCAACGCAAAAAATCGAACAACTTCTGGTTCGGGTGGGTTTAGCCGATGCTGCTGAAAAAAGAACAGGAAAATATTCGCGTGGAATGCTTCAACGTCTCGGGCTTGCGGATGTACTGATAAAAAATCCGGAAGTAATTATCCTTGATGAACCAACTTTGGGCATTGATCCTGGCGGAGTCCGGGAATTCCTTGAATTAATTGTTACACTGAGTCAGACCGAAGGTATAACGGTTCTGTTTTCATCGCACGATCTGCATCAGGTACAGAAAGTCTGCGACCGGGTGGGATTATTTGTAAGAGGAAAGCTTCTGGCCGAAGGCGACATTCAAACACTGTCGGAAAAATTATTCGCCAACAGCCCTTATATTATTGAGGTAGCTATCTCCGAAACCGGACCAGGCACTTCCGGAAGTCATGGTAAAAAATATACAACCAACTGGTTAGACAGCTCTCTTGCAACATATTGACGGAATAACAGTCTGTTAATATGAAAGATGACATATTTCATATCCAGTGTTCCCGTGACACTACATCCGAAATTGCCAGGGCGATTGTTGAATCGGGAGCCGGATTATCATACCTGAATAAAAAAGAATATGGACTTGATGATATATACTACCGCTATTTCGAAGGAGGTGAAAATCATGAATAATTTGCAAAAACAAACGAAAATACTTTTTTGAACCATGGCTGGCCAAGCTGAATCATTATTACTCACATTTTAACGATTTGAGAGGGTCCAAAAATGGATGACCAGATATTCCATCCCTTCAGTGTGATATTACATAAAGAGATCTCCGACCATGTGCGAAGCTGGCGTTTCATTATTTTGATCATAATAATCGCCTTAACATGCCTTGGTTCAATGTATACGGCATTAACCAACATTGGCACCGCAGTGAAACCCAACGATCCCGAGGGATCATTTTTCTTCCTTAAGCTTTTTACAATATCCGATGGCACGCTGCCATCTTTCTTTGTGTTCATTAGCTTCCTGGGGCCTCTGCTCGGTATCAGCCTTGGATTTGATGCTGTTAATTCCGAGCAAAACCAGGGAACCTTCAGTCGTATTCTCTCCCAGCCGATTCATCGCGACTATTTGCTTAATGCCAAATTTCTGGCAGGTCTAATAGTCATTGCTGTATTGTTCTTTGCACTTGGTTTTCTGGTGATGGGTCTCGGACTCATTACAATCGGCATTCCACCAACTGTAGAAGAGTTTTTCCGCATTATTTTATTTTTAATTTTGAGCATAGTGTATGTGGCATTCTGGTTGAATTTGTCAATTCTGTTCTCAGTGCAATTCCGTCAGCCGGCAACATCTGCCTTATCAGGTATCGCGGTATGGTTGTTTTTTTCCGTTTTCTATGTTATGATAGTTAATTTAATTATTAAGGGTTTTGAGCCTTCTGCCATGGCTTCTGCCAAATCAAATAATTGGTTATGAGGAATTAAAAATAAATTTGTTGCGGATAATGCCCAACCAGCTCTTCAGTGAGGCTACAACAACACTGCTAATGCCAGTCTGTACGCAGTCTTGGACCGCTAACAATGGAGCAGGTTTACGGAACAATACCGGGTCCGTTGCCTCTGGGACAGAGCGTTTTACTGGTCTGGCCCCAGGTCACTGGACTCATCGCGGCCACTACTCTGTGCTTCGTATTTACCTATGTTACCTTCATGAGAAGAGAGATTCGCTCAAGATAATGTTGAGGTACCGGCAGTCAGTGATATGTTTACAGACCATTTCACAACTCCGGCAAAAACCGGATCGGGCAATGATCATATATTTGAGATACGGTCCCGGACAGCATCTATCAGCCATTTAGGTGTTGATGTTGCTCCACATACACCGACAGATTTTTTACCGTCAAACCACGATTTCTCAATCTCTTCCAGAGAGGATACAAAGTGAGTAGCCGGATTATTTTTCTTGCAAACGGTATATAACATTTTACCGTTTGAACTCTCCCTGCCGCTGACAAAAATAATAACGTCATGTTTTTTTGCGAAAGTCATTAAATGAGGTTCCCTGTTTGAAACCTGACCACAATTTGTATTATTTACAACCAGAAACTCATCGGGATCTGCAATCCCTTTTTCTTTCATTTTTGCCCGTAGCATCCCTGCAAAAACAGCATAATCTTTAACACTCATTGTAGTCTGCGAAAAAAGGTAGACAGGATTGTGTATATCAATTTTATGCAGATCTCCAGGGCCGGTAACCAGAATACCTTCATTATTAGTCTGGCCAAGTAATCCGACTACTTCAGCGTGCCCGGGTTTTCCGAAGATAACTACCTGCCCGTTGTTTTTTTTGGTTTTAATCCAGATATCTTTAATTTTCGACTGAAGTCTTTTCACTATGGGACAAGTTGCTTCAATGATGGTAACATTATTACTGGCAGCTGTCAGGTAAGTTTCAGGAGGCTCTCCGTGAGCCCTGATAAGTACCTTGCAGTTCTTAAGTTTACGGAATTCCTTATGATCAACCGAAACCAGACCAAGCAGGGAGAGACGCTCTACCTCTTTGTCGTTATGAACAATTGGTCCGAGGGAAAAAACCTTTTCCCCTTTCAAAAGGGCTTTTTCTGCTATCTCAACTGCATTCTGAACTCCAAAACAGAACCCTGATCTTTTATCAATTTCAACTACCATTTTTTGTCAATGATCTGTTTCACCCAAATCAACTGTTCTTCCACACTCATACGGGTGTTGTCAAGGATAATTGCGTCGTCGGCCCTTTTTAAAGGACTGATATCCCTGTTTTCATCTGCTATGTCACGGGCTATAATATTACGTTTAACCTCATCAAAATCAACAATCACCCCTTTGTTTAGCAGTTCGTCATATCTTCTTTTGGCCCTGATATCCAATGAAGCGGTCATAAAAATTTTTAGATCTGCATCGGGAAATACAACTGTCCCGATATCTCTTCCATCCATTACTATTCCTTTAGAAACACCTATCTGTCGCTGAAGTTCAACCATCTGTGTCCGAACTTCCTGTATCTGACTGATTCTGCTTACATATGTATGCGACCTCAGTACCTCTTATCTCTCTTTCAACATTTTCTGAGTTCAGAAATGTTTCGTAGACAAGAATATCCGGATTACGAACGAACTCAATATGAATCTCTCTGAGTTCAGAAATGATGCTTGCTGTTTTTACGAAATCTTTTGTAACATACCCTTTTCTTAAGCAGTAAAGCGTCACTGCTCTGTACATTGCACCACTGTCAATATATATATAGTTCAGGGATTCAGCAATGACCCGTGCAAATGTGCTTTTGCCGCATGACGAATATCCGTCTATCGCTATTATCAATCTTTTCCGCATACTTTGTTTTTCTGTGCCGGTCCACTCTGAAGTGAGGCTAAGGATCAGGCAGATTTCTTAACCTCCCTTCAGGAGTTTGAAGGCGATTAAGTTCAGTTACGATACTTTTTATAAATTTTATCCAGTCTTAAAATCAATGACAAATTGGTTGATGTACCTGCGAGATGGTATATTGCCCTTCCGAATTCAATATCAAGCATCGTGGTCCTGATACCAAATCCCCATGAAAACCCTACTATTGATAATTTTGATTCAATTTGCAATTCCCTTCTTCTCTGATAATTAAAACCAGTGCTAAAGTAAAAATTTTTATGAGGTATTATTTCAGCTCCTATTATGACATGTCTCATCAGGTTCTCAAAAAATTCAGGTGAGGATGGATTACTTGCGGAAGTTGAATCCATATAATGGTATGTAAGATCAAATTTCTCAAGGTGCCGCAGGGTCAGAGAAAACCTGAATGGGGCATGAGCGAGAGCCTTGGACAAACCTGCCTGAATCTCAAAAGGCAGTTTCTGGTGCGATTCCCCGGCATAGGTTGTGACCTGATAACCTGCATTTTTAATTACCAGCCCGGCCGAAAAAAGATTCGAAGGATTGTGCCATGATGCCCCAAAGTCAAATGCAAATCCGAAAGAGGTGTAATGTTCAAGACTTGATAAAACCGGTTTAAAATCTATTCCGACCGATAAAAGCGAATCAATTTCACGTGACCAGATCAATGAGAATGCATATTCCGATGCTTTAAATGTACCAGTTATTACTCCTGAAGCATCGCTTTCGGTAAAACTCCCGTAGTTCAGATATGTGACACCTGCAGCAAAATTTCCGGTTTTCTGATATGTCTTCGAGTAGAGAGCCTGGCCATAATTAATACCGGCAAAATAGTTTGTATAATTCAGGGCAATGCTTTTATCCATCCCTGGTGAAAGAAGTGCAGGATTATAATATGCCATGTTCAGATTATTTGCCTTCAATGAAACATTAGAACCTCCAAGTGATGAAACCAGGCCTGAATGTGTAAGGTTAAGAAACTCATATACATTATCACCCCCGGTTTGTGAGAAAACCGGTAACATTATATTGAAGATGAAGATGCTGATTAAGATTCTGTTGCCCATAATCGCCAATCAGTTTCAAATATAGTATGAATGTATGAGAACGGACAGGTCATGTATTTTAGTATAAATGAACGGGATATGAGTTTCAGTAACAATTCATGCCGTCTTTCCTGTAAGAATAAGCGCTTCCTCATTAACTTTTTTCCGTACGTTTAACTGCGACAAAAAGAGACCGGAAATAACAATCATCATCCCGATAAAGTTCTGAATTGTCAGCTTTTCTCCAAGAATAATAAATGAAAAGAGAGCTGTGAAAATAGGGATGCAGTTTGTAAAGACATTTGCTTTTGTAATGCCAATTCTGTTTACCGACCATGCAAAAAGAATAAATGCACCGCATGAGGCAAATACTGCCAGCTCAATAATTGGCTTAAACATATTGAAGGTCAGGGGAATGTTGATAAAATGTTTAAAATCGAAGATCAGAAAAATCGGTAAAAAAAGCATTGCACCTATGAAATTCTGAACATTAACAATATAAACAGGACTATATTTTCCGACAAGCCGGCTGAGCGTCAGATTATATCCTACGGCTGACAGAACGGCGAACATTATTAATCCCAACCCTTTAATATTATATGTTATGGTACCGTTCCTGTTTACAATAAATACAAGAACTCCGATAAAGGATAAAATGATTCCGGCATAATTAACAAATTTCAGCCTCTCTTTGAATATCAGCCATGCGCCTAATGTGGCAATAACAGGAATAGTTGAGATGAGCACCGAACAAACCGTCGCTGAGACATATGTTAATCCAAAACTTTCTCCCAGGAAATATAAAAAAGGTTCAAAGGTGGCAAGCATAAGGAAAAACTTCCTGTCTTTCTTCTTAATCTTCATGAAACTGTTGGAAATAAGAAGATATATAGTCAGAAAAATAGTGGAGAACAGAAGCCTTATAAATACTATGGTAATTGGCGGCAGTTTTTCGTTCGCAACTTTATACCAGATAAAAGAAAATGCCCAGAAGATCATTGCCAGAACAACTGCACCATATGTTTTAATTTTATTATTCAATTGTTGATCAAAAAGATGAATTTACATTTTCTGCGGTGCGAATTTAGAGTTAAAAATTATATTTCTCTCAGTCATATTAAAAAATCTTCGTTGGCATCGGATATCTGTAATCAAAAAAAATGTTATTAATACCAGACACTTACAAAAATCTTATAAGGACTTTTAATGAAGTTAAATAAGGTTTCGACTATCTTTGTCAGAATAAAAAACCAGTGTTCATAATATACAGTTATATTGTCAGATAACTGGCAGCCTGGTTTCGAATACAATTGAAATGTGATTGAACCCGGATTTGATTGTGAATCATAAATTATTATATTTGCCGCCTCTGAAGCACTGTAATCGATGTCAAATATCTGGTAACAGGCTTCAGATAAATACTTTAACTAATATCAGAGAATAGATGAAGATTCTGGTTTGTATAAGTAATGTCCCCGACACTACAACTAAGATTAAGTTTGCTGAAGGCAAAACTTCCATTGACACTACCGGTATCCAGTGGGTTATAAACCCCTGGGACGAATTATCACTGACAAGGGCACTCGAGCTGAAAGATGACGCCTCGAACGATGTAAAAACTGTTACTGTTGCGCATGTCGGTACAGCAGCTGCTGAGACAACAATCCGAAAAGCGCTTGCAATCGGAGCCGATGATGCTATACGTGTCAATGCCGATCCTACTGATGCTTTTTATGTTGCAGCACAGCTTTCTGAAGTGATTAAAAAGGAACAGTTTGATATAATAATGTGCGGTATAGAATCGAGCGATTATAACGGATCGATGGTAGGCGGAATGATAGCAGAATTTTTGAATGTTTCTTCGGTGTCTTCTGTTTCGGGTATTGGAATAGAAAATGGCAAGGTTCTTCTCACACGTGAAACTGATGGTGGAAAAGAGGTGGTCAGTGTACCTGTCCCTTTTGTTGCAATAGTACAGAAAGGTATTGCAAAGGAACCGCGAATTGCCGCTATGAGAGGCATTATGATGGCCCGGACAAAACCTGTCAGGATAGTTGAACCGGTTCCTTTCGAACCTCTTACAGGAATTGTTGAATTTGAAAAACCGGCGCCCCGCGGTGCCTGTAAATTCATAGATGCAGAAAATCCTGCGCAGCTTATCTCGCTTCTTCAAAATGAAGCAAAAGTTATTTGATATTCATAAAATAAAAGGAAATATGTCAGTTTTAGTATATACCCAGAACTGGGACGGAAAATTTAAGAAATCATCTTTTGAACTGGTCTCTTATGCCTCTAAGGTTGCTGAATTGGTAAACTCCACGGTTACAGCCCTGTCAATAGGAAATGTTGACGAAACAGAATTGAAGAAACTCGGAAATTATGGTGCAATTAAGGTAATAACTATTACCAGTGACAAACTTAACACATTTGACAGCCAGGTTTATACGAGTGTTATTGCAGATGTTGTTAAGAAAGAAAATGCAAAAGTTGTTATTCTTTCTAACAATAACACAGGCAAAACACTTGCTCCCCGGTTATCAGTGAGGCTTAAAGCCGGTGTCGGATCGGGTGTAAGCAGATTGCCCCTTAACATAAATCCTTTTACCGTTTACAAAAGAGCCTATTCAGGAAATGCATTTGCACATGTTGTAATTAACTCGGATATTAAGATTTTAACGCTTTCGCAGAACTCATTCGACCTTATTGAAACTGCCGGCGCTGCAACAATTGAAAACTATCAGGCAGATATTGATGGATCTCTAATGAAAACGGAGGTTAAAGATATTCAGAAACTTACTGGTAAAATTCTCCTGACCGATGCAGATATTGTTGTTTCAGGAGGAAGGGGGATGAAGTCGCCGGATAACTGGGCACCGCTTGTTGAACTGGCTGAACTTCTTGGCGGGGCCACAGCCTGTTCACGACCTGTTTCCGATGAAGGATGGAGACCTCATGAAGAGCACACAGGACAAACAGGAAAGATCATTGCACCAAATCTCTACATTGCTGCAGGTATTTCAGGGGCAACCCAGCATCTGGCAGGTATTAGCTCGTCGAAATATATCGTTGCTATAAATATTGATAGAGATGCTCCAATTTTCGAGGCAGCGCAGTATGGTATTGTTGGCGATGCAATGAAAGTTCTGCCAAAACTTGTTGCCGCAGTAAAGGAAATAAAAAAATAGATTATTACCACGAAGGTACACAGACTCAGGGAGCGCAATGATAATTACCGGAAGTTTATCTTTGCAACCTCTCCTGAAACCTGGCGGTTTTTACGGTTAAAAAAATCATATAACTGTGATTTCAAACTTTAAATTGACAGATTAGAAAATGACCAGACAGATTGTATTTGCAATTTCACTTTTGGTAACCATAGCAGCTTTCTCATACACCACTATGAGAATTATCAGTTTTTTCAGATTTACCAGGCCTGCATTTCCTGTTAAAGATTTTGGGAAGAGATTCGGAGTCATGATGAATGTGGCTTTTGGCCAGACAAAGATATTTCGCAGACCCGTTATAGGATTCTTTCACGCGCTCGTTTTCTGGGGCTTTTGCGTTATCATTTTCGGAAGTATTGAGATGGTCATAGATGGTCTTACAGGAACAGAACGCGCTTTGAAAATTCTCGGGCCGGTATATAACGTAATAACAGCTTCCGGGGATATCTTCGGGCTTCTTGTCGCCATATCGATCATTATTTTCATAGCCCGCCGCCTCTTTTTTCATATAAAAAGGTTCGAGGGTATTGAGATGAAGAAGATAACCCATATCGATGCCAATATTGCACTGTCGATTATTCTTCTTCTTATGATTTCCCTTCTGGGGATGAATATCGGATATGTTGAATATAAGAGACTTATGGGAGAAACTATCATTGGAGTTTATCCCGTCAGCAACCTTTTTGCAGTTATATTCAGCGGAATATCTCCCGAAAGACTTAAACTCCAGTATGATATATCATGGTGGACACATATCCTTCTGATATTTGTATTTGCAAACATTCTTCCTTATTCAAAGCATTTCCATGTCTTCATGTCAGTGCCAAATGTTTTTCTTTCGCGCCTTGAGCCTTTGGGGAAACTTCCAAATATGGATAGTATTACAAGAGAAGTAAAAATGATGCTTGATCCGGACTCAGCGTTTACTGCAGCTTCCTCAGATACACCCCCGGAGCGCTTTGGAGTAAAGGATGCCGAAGATGCATCCTGGAAAAATTATTTTGACTCGCTGGCCTGTACTCAATGCGGCAGGTGTACATCAGTTTGTCCGGCAAATATTACCGGAAAAAAATTATCACCGCGGAAAATTATTATGGATCTCAGAGCACGAATGAATGAGAAGGGACCTCTTATGGTTAAAAACGGCCGTGATTTTAATGATAAAAGGTCACTTTTACGTGACTTTATTTCAGAGGAAGAACTATGGGCATGCACAACATGCAACGCCTGTGCAAAAGAGTGTCCCATAAATATAAATCATCCGACACTGATTGTTGATATGCGCCGATACCTTGTGATGGAAGAAGCATCGGCACCGGGTGAACTGAAGGCTGTTTTCAATAATATAGAAAATAACGGCGCCCCCTGGCAATACTCTGCCGAAGATCGTCTTAACTGGACAAAAGATCTGGAGATACGTATTAATTAAGGTTTATTTATATATGGAAATCCGTAGAATAGAAGTCCCTGTAATGGCCGACCTTTTTGCCAAAGGTGAAAAACCCGAATATTTATTCTGGGTGGGCTGTGCCGGAGCTTTCGACGACAGATACAAAAAGGTTATAAGGGCATTTACAAAGATACTCACACACCTGAATGTAAGCTATGCAGTCCTGGGCAAAGAGGAAACATGCACCGGTGACCCTGCCCGACGTGCAGGTAATGAGATGCTTTATCAGATGCAGGCACTGCAGGTAATAGAGATATTAAACAGGTATGAAGTGAAGAGATTACTAACTATTTGTCCACATTGCTTCAACATTTTCAAAAATGAATATCCTGACCTTGGAGGTAATTATGAGGTGATAAATTATCTGCAATTTCTCCTTAAGCATATTAACGACGGGAACCTGAAAATAAACCATGAGTCGCTTAAGGATGTGGTAGTTACATACCATGATCCCTGCTATCTTGGACGTGCAAACGACATTTATGCCGAACCCCGCGCAATACTTAAAAGCCTGACTTCCAATTTTGTCGAGATGCACCGCAATAAGAGCTTCGCACTTTGTTGCGGAGCAGGAGGAGCACAAATGTTCAAGGAAGCTGAAAAGGGAGATAAGGAAGTCTTTATTGAGAGAACTGAAGATGCATTGAAAACTGATGCAAAAGTTATAGCAACTGCATGCCCGTTTTGTATGACAATGATCACCGACGGACTGAAGTACAAGAACAAGGAGGAAGAGATCAGAAATATGGATGTAGCTGAACTTATTGCTCAATCACTTGAATTATAGAAAGTATTGATTATATTACCGATCTGAAACCGGAAATCAATTTTCTTAACCCCATCCATAGAGGGAGAAATTGATTTACTTCGCTCCCTTATGTGTCAGGTGCAAACGAAGAAAACAATTTACAAAGCCTGGCCGGGATTAATAACAAATTATAGAATAATTCAAATAATTATCTGATAAAAATGGAAAAAAGCAAACTCTTGAAAAGCGGTGAATTTCTTGTAAGTGAAGTTGAATCAAAAGATATATTTATTCCTGAAGAATTCGACGAGGAACAGAAAATGATTGCCCAGACATGCAGGGATTTTCTTGAAACTGAAGTATATCCAAACCTTGAACAGGTTGAAAAAAGTGACAGGGAACTTATGAAGAGCATTCTTAAGAAATCGGGAGAACTTGGATTGATGGGAGTTTCTATTCCGGAAGAATTCGGAGGTTTTGGACAATCCTTTGTAACCCAGATGCTTGTTGCAGAAACAACAGGTGCGGGGTATTCATTTTCAGTGGCATATATGGCTCATTGCGGTATCGGTACATTACCTATCATGTATTACGGGAATAAAGACCAGCGGTTGAAATATGTAACTAAGCTGGCAACCGGAGAACTGATTGGAGCATATTGTCTTACGGAGCCAGGTGCAGGCAGCGACGCCAACTCAGGAAAAACAAATGCAAAACTATCTGAAGATGGCAAACATTATATCCTTAACGGGCAAAAGATGTGGATTACCAATGCCGGTTTCGCCGATACCCTTGTTGTATTTGCTAAAATCGACAATGACAGGGTACTCAGTGCATTTATTGTTGAAAGCAAATACCCCGGTGTCGTGATCGGTTCAGATGAGCACAAGATGGGGATAAAAGGTTCCTCTACGGCGCAGATCTACTTCAATGATGTAAAGGTTCCTGTTGAGAACCTGTTAGGTAAGAGGGGAGAAGGATTCAGGGTTGCCCTGAGCATACTTCACATGGGAAGACTGAAGCTTGGGGCCAATGTTCTCGGAGCAGCCAAAAAAGCAATCAACGATTCGATAAAGTATGCCAACGAACGTAAACAATTCGGGTCCCTTATCTCGACATTTGGAGCAATAAAATATAAGCTTGCCGAACAGGTGATCCGTCTTTTTGCGTCAGAATCAGCTGTTTACAGAGTGAGCTATGATGTTGACGTCCTTATGCATAACCTGAAAGTGGATTGTGGTGATGATGGCCGGGCTACCATAGAAGCAATAAGTCACTATGCAGTTGAGGCAGCTATACTGAAGGTGGTCGGTTCTGAGATGCTCGATTTCATTTCTGATGAAGCTGTTCAGATACACGGAGGAATGGGTTATTCCGCCGAAATGGCAGTTGAAAGGGGGTATCGTGATTCAAGAATTAACAGGATTTTTGAGGGGACAAATGAAATCAATCGTCTTCTGGTTGTAGACACAGCAATGAAGCGCGCTATGAAAGGAGATTTCAATCTCTTTGGGGAAGCCGAAACGCTTTTCAGCAATGCTGATAAGATTACCGACGGGAAAACCGCCGGAGAAACTTATTATCAGGAAAAAAAGAGATATATAAGAAATTTCAAGAAAGCTATTCTGATCTGCATACATGGTGCAATGAAAAAGTTTGAAAAGGCCCTCATAAGCGAGCAGGAGGTTCTTAACAATATTGCAGAGATGATGATTGAGACATATCTGTCTGATTCATTGGCTTTGAGAGTTGAAAAGATTGAATCAATGAAAGGTAACTCGCCAATCTACAGGGATATCCTTGATGTGAATGTTTATGACACAGCTTTTCAAATCAGAAAGTCAGCTTATGATGCCATTAATTCGTTCTCATCACCTGAATCCGCTTATACGTTGATTAAAGCTGTTGATGAACTGTCAACAGTAGCAGGAGTAAATGTGAAGGAAGCAAGAAGAAGAATTGCTGATAAGCTTATTGAAGACAACTCTTATAAGTTTTAACCACAAGTGGTTACTTTTGTTTGACAATGAATAAAAAGTCATGAAGAAATTAATAGCGTTAGTTCTGTTAGCATTCCTGTCTGATATTTTCTTCCCGTCATGTACTGTTGTGCCATTTACCGGTCGGAAACAACTTAACCTGTTGCCGGAATCGGATATGATTTCTTTGGGACTGACCAATTATTCTGATTTTATGAAAGAGAGCACTCTTTCTGCCGACAGAGTAAATTCGGCATTGGTTAAGAAAGTCGGAGGTGATATATCGCAGTCGGTTATAAAATTCTTTTCTGAAAACGGGTTGCAAAGCCGGCTTGACGGATATCAGTGGGAATTCAATCTTGTAAAGAATGATTCAACTCCTAACGCATGGTGTATGCCCGGCGGTAAAGTTGTAGTTTACAGCGGAATACTTCGTTATACAATTGATCAAAACGGAATGGCTGTAGTACTGAGTCACGAAATTGCACATGCTGTAGCACGTCATGGCAATGAAAGAATGAGCCAGCAACTTTTGATCCAGATGGGTGGAGTAGCTTTAAATGAGGCAGTTAAACAAAAACCGGAACAAACCAGGAGTATTTTTAATTCTGTTTACGGTATCGGGGCCCAGTTTGGTATTATGCTCCCGTACTCGCGGGATCATGAACTGGAGGCTGATAAACTTGGCCTGATTTTTATGGCTATGGCAGGTTACAACCCTCAGAGCGCTATATCATTCTGGGAAAGAATGGCCTCAGCAGGAGCAGGCAAACCTCCGGAGTTTTTAAGTACTCATCCCTCTGATGCAACAAGGATCAATAAGATTAAAGCTGAAATGCCTGAAGTTATGAAGTACTATAAAAAGTAGCATGAAACAGGATCAGCAACAACCATACCTTTTAATACTTTTGATTTCATCAGGGATTTGAAGGTTAGTTACAATGATCCATTCAATAAGTAAATTATGAGTACTTTATTCATTGGTATTCTCTATTTTCCAGTCTTAAAGCCTGAATTAAAAATGGTTCTGTGACTGAACAATCTATATAAGGAATTCTCAGGCATATAATTAATAATGTGTTATTTTAAGTAACAAACATTTATCATTATTACAGCTGATATAGATCAATTTTGGATATGATAAACAGCATTGCAGAGCGGCAAATTTTATTTACTATATACAGCTTTTAATTGGATAATCAGATATATTTGTGAATTAATTAACAATTACCAAAACATGAATTATAAAGTAAATAAGATTAGTTACATTTTGGCCGGTGTGTTACTTATTGCAGGCATTGCCGGAATCTCTTCATGTGAAAAGTATTCATTTGTTTTACCGAAATTAAATCCGGTAGACTCAGTGCATTTTTCGGTTGATATCCAGCCAATATTCAATGCAAATTGTCTGACCTGTCATGGTGCTATAAGGGCCCCTGACCTCCGAAGTGGTAAGTCTTACCAGTCTCTTACAAATGGAGGATATGTAACCCTTCCCGGGGAGACAAGCAAACTTTATTCAAAAATGACAAGTGCAGATCATAGTCCCAGATCAAGCGATATTGACAAACAAAAAGTCCTCATCTGGATAAACCAGGGAGCTCATAATAATTAAAATAACCTAATCTGATAAAACTCATAAACATGAAAAAGATTCTTTTCCTTTTAACTTTATCATTATTTATCTATCCTCTGTTCGCACAGGATGATACCCAGACACAGGACAAATCAACCCCCGTCAGATTTACTTTCGGAACTGGTATTCTTATTGAAAATCAAACAGTAGCCACACCTTACAAAGGTGGCCTTGAACTTGAGATTAAACACAGATTCAGTCTTATCGAGAATTATCATAATCTTTTTGGTATTTATGGTTCTGCCAATACACGTCTTGGTTTGAATTATGGTATCACCGACAGGTTAATGGTTGGTGTTGGAACCACCAAAGATTATAAGCTTCAGGACATCCAGTGGAAATATCTTATACTGCAGCAGACCGAAGACAACAAAGTTCCGGTTTCTCTTTCATATTATGGAAATTTGCTAATTGACCTGCAACAGGAAAATGCATTCGGACCCGCTGCCAGTTACAAGGATATTCACAGATTATCTTATTTCACACAACTAATTGTTGCACGTAAGTTAAGTGAAAAGATCTCGCTTCAGATTGCTCCATCATTGGCTTATCTGAATTCTGTTCCACGCCCTTCAGATTCAACTGGCTATAAAAATCTTAACCTGGGATTATCCGTTGGAGGCAGAGCAAACTTATTTGGCAGCCAATCTCTTATTCTTGAATATGATCAACTACTTACAAAACAGGATTTTGATGTTCAACCTAAACCGAATCTGGCTTTGGGTTGGGAAATTGGCACAGCAACTCACACTTTTCAGGTCTTTGTTACCAACTATAACCAGATCATAAACCAGCGAAACCTGGTATTCAATACCAATGATTTTGCTAAAGGCGACTATATGGTAGGTTTTAATATTACTGTCAGGTTTTAATCTTTATCAGTAATACGGAATGAAATTATCAATATTTCGAATTCTTTTTCTTATAAACATTTTATTCCTTAATAATGCAGTTTTTGCTGGAACCTACAGGTTCAAAAATGAAAATGTAAAGATCCAGGACACTTCATCATATATATCTCCTTTCAGGGAAGATAATGAGCGATGTTTTAAATGTCATGGCCAGGGGAAATATGAATATACAAATGAAAATCTTAATCGCCAGGTCAATGCTTTAATGTGTTCGGAAAGAATTGTTAAAAGAGAAGATTTTTACAAATCGAACCATAAAAGCTTCAGTTGTACTGATTGTCATTCAGAACAATATACTACATTCCCACATTCAGGTGAATTGCGAATGGAGCAGAAATATAACTGCATTGATTGTCATGGGGGAGACGAAAAATTTGCGAAATATCATTTTGAAGAGATTGAAGCAGAATACAAGGAAAGCGTACACTTTAAACTGGAGCCGGAAGGATTTTCATGCTGGGAATGTCATAATCCACACACTTACAGGATCAGTGTAAGAGATAGCATTAATCTTAAGGAAACTATTGCTTATGATAATGCTATTTGTCTTAATTGCCACTCCAACTTCGACCGGTTTCAGCTTCTGACTAACCGGAAAGAAATAAATATTATTCAGAAGCATGACTGGCTTCCTAATCAGGCTTTACACTTTTGCGAATGTCAGATGCATCGAATGTCACACAAAAATCAATAATGATATTCCTGTATCTCATCTGATTATGACCAAAGACCATGCAGTTAAGCTGTGCAATGAATGCCATTCAAAGAATTCATTGCTTATGGCATCGCTTTATAAATTTGAATCTAAAGAACAGCGTCGTGATGGTTTCTTTAACGGCATCATTTTGAATGGATCATACGTTATTGGTGCAAACAGAAATGAATACCTGAACCTGTTAAGTCTGATTATTTTTGTTGGAGTTATAGGTAGTTATAGGTGTCCATATTGTTTTCAGGATTAGAAAAAGTAAAAGAAATTTTTAAACTATTTTGAGATGTATCTTTACCCAAAGTGGATAAGAATCTGGCATTTAGTTAACGCAGTTATGTTTCTTATTCTAATCGTTACCGGTTTAAGTATGCAATATACAGGTAAAGAAAATGCCTCTTATGTGGTAGGTTTTGCCATAGCAGTTAAGTGGCATAATTTTGCTGCTCTTATACTTACTGCAAATTATATAATATTTGTTACCGGCAATCTGGTTACAAAGAACGGACGATACTATAAAACCAAAAAAGAGAATTTTCTGGAAGATCTTATTAAACAATTAAAATATTATTCATTTGGAATGTTCAGAGGAGAAAAACATCCTTTCCCGGTAACAGAGGAGAGAAAATTTAATCCTTTGCAAAAACTTACGTACGTTCTTGCCATGTATCTCGCTCTTCCTTTGCTTATTATATCGGGGATTGGATTACTGTTTCCGGAAATAACGCTGACAAGGTTTGTTGGAGTGAGCGGACTTCTCCTTACTGATATTTTGCATATAACCATGGGCTTTTTCCTGTCAATATTTATGGTAATACATATTTATACCTGTACTCTTGGAGCCAGGCCCACATCACTCTTTTGGGGAATGATTTCCGGATATCACCGGGATGATTAGCACCGGAATTAATTTAAAACAACATGAAAGAGATAAAAGATAATGAAAGAGAAAGTTCTTCAAGACGCAGTTTCCTGAAAAAGGTAGGCACAGGGGTAGGAGCAGTATCTCTTGCAAGTGTGGCAGGTACTTCAATTATCGCATCAGACGCTAAGGTGTCAAAATCGGGAAATAAAGTTAAACTTCTTACAACCGACGGTAAGCTGGTTGAAGTTGATACGGATGATATTAAGCCTGCCAGAGAAACCGTTGTTGAACTTAAAGAGGAAGCCAGAAAAGGATTGCCGAACAGGAAATTTATAATGGTAATCGATCTGGGAAAATGTAAGAATGCGCGAAAATGTGTTGAAGCTTGCCAGGAGGGGCATTTGTTGCCAAAGGACCACGAATGGATGAAGCTTTATCTTCTTCAGGATGATAAAGATACTGCAAGATACTGGTTTCCCCGGCCATGCTTTCATTGCGATAAGCCCATGTGTGTAAGTGTTTGTCCCGTTGGCGCGACTTACAAACGACCTGATGGTATAGTTCTTATTGATAATCAACGTTGTATCGGATGTAAATTCTGCATGACCGGATGTCCGTATTCGGTAAGGGTTTTTAACTGGAAAGATCCGGAGGTTACGGTTCCTGAAGGGCATGTTTATGATCCCGAGACAAATATACCGGCAGTTGAAGGGACTGTTGGTAAATGTGTATTCTGTGCGGATAATCTCCGTAAGAATGAATTACCCCGTTGCGTAACTGCATGCCCGATGGGTGTAATTTATTTTGGTGATCTGCTTGAAGATACAGTTACAAACAGTACTGAAACTTTGAGATTCAGCAAGCTGATGAACGACAGAGCCGGCTACAGGTATCGTGAGGAGCTGGGTACTCTCCCGAGTGTATTTTATCTGCCTCCCGTTCAAAGAATGTTCCCTGTTGAAAGCGGACTGGAGGGTGTTGATGAATCCATTAAGGGGAGATATAAAAATGCCGGGCCCAGATAAAATTTGATTTGATAATCTGAGAAAAAATGGAAGTAGAAAGAAAACTGCTGAAGAATCTGACTCCCGAATTGGAGAAGACCAGCACAAAATGGTATATCACATTTTTTATCTTTTTTGCCTTCTTTGCAGTTGGGATTTATGGTCTGATACTTCAAATAGACAAAGGACATATTGTAACCGGAATGCGTGATAATGTTGTATGGGGTCTCTATATTGTGAACTTCATTTTTTTTATGGGCCTGAGTTATTCAGGCGCCCTTATTTCGGGAGTGCTTCACCTTTTTCATACGGGCTGGAGAAAGCCTGTAATAAGGCTGGCAGAATTAATAACTGTTATCTCTCTGATAATAGGACCATTCTTCATTTTTTTCTGTATCGGACGACTTGACAGACTTTATTTTCTCTTCATTCACCCCCGAATACAATCACCTATAACATGGGATGTTATTGCAATCTGTACTGACCTTGTAGGATGCTTCATTTATCTGTATCTGTCTTTCATTGAGGATTTTGCAATCCTGCGTGATTATGCTGATCTAAATGTCCCACCATGGAAAAAGAAACTTTACAAATCGCTTTCTCTGGGTTTCACGGGAACTGAAAAACAGCATAAGATATTATCCAGTGCCAGAACTATTATGGCTGCAATGATCATTGCCATTGCTATCATTGTTTATTCCGTGTTGGCATGGATCTTCGGAGTAACCCTTCAGCCTGGCTGGCATTCAACTATCTTTGGCCCTTATTTTGTTATTGCTGCAGTCTTTTCCGGAACAGGACTTCTTATTATCCTGATGTGGATCTTCAGGAAAATCTATCACCTCGAGGAATATATTACCAAACGGCATTTTGTAAATGTCGGAGTTCTCCTTACTGTGATTGCTGCTTTTTATGGTTACTTCACCTTTAGTGATTATCTGACAAAATGGTATGGATCGATAAAGATGGATTCTATACTTATTGACAAGCTTTTTACAGAATACTATTCACTCTTCATCTTTGCTAATTATATTGGAATTCTTCTTCCCGGGATAATCATTGCTTTTCCGAAATTCCGTACAATACCGAATATTACCATTGCGGCTGTCATTGCTATTACAGCACTATGGGTGAACCGTTATATTATTGTCATACCAACTCTGGAGACACCTTTTCTGCCCATACAGGATACACGAGCCGACTGGATCAAATATTCTCCTACCTGGGTCGAATGGTCATTGACTTTTGCAGGTGTATCTGTTTTTGCGATGTTATTCATGCTGATCTCAAAGATAGCACCTATTATTTCTATTTCAGAAATGCAGGAGAAGGATCAAAATGAGATATTAAAGTAAATGATAATGAAGAAAATTGTCATGAAAAAAATTGTCATGAAAAAACAGAGATTAAAAATAACTTCTGTTTTATCATTGCTCTTACTTATATCTGTTTATTCATTTTCACAGGGAAAAACAGTAATAAGTCCATACATTCAACTGCAGTATTTTAAAAATTCAGATGATCAGCGTATTTTGCAGACAACACTCACATACTCTGAAAACAGAATGGAGTTACCATTACCCGGAATGGAAATTTCTTTTTTTACAGGTACTGCAAAAAGCGAGTTGCTTGCATCGGTCAAAACAGACAAAAAAGGGATTGCCAGATTTTTGATCGGAAATGAAGTAAAACTCAATACAGATAATACCGGTTTATGGGCATTTTCTTCAGAATTTAAAGGAAATGATACAATTGAAGCAGGTACCTCTGAGATCACAATAAGGGATGTGAAGCTTGAAATGACATTATCGGAGACCGACAGTATTAAAACAATAACATTGAATGCTGTTACAGATGAAAAGGGCAGAAAAGTCCCGGTTTCCGGAGAAGTGGTTAATATCTATGTCCCCCGTATGTTTAGCCTTTTACCTGTAGGTGAAGCGACACTCGACGAAACAGGAAATTCAAGCATCGAATTTCCTTCAGACCTTCCGGGTGACAAGGAGGGAAATATTATCATCATTTCAAAATTTGAAGAGAATCCGGTTTTTGGAAATGTTGAAAGAAAAATAGTTAAGAAATGGGGTGTCCCTACTGATTATTCAGTTCCTGTTACTCACAGGGCCCTCTGGACAAAGACTCCCCCAATGTGGATGATCATTACATTATCAATACTTTTGTCAGGTGTATGGGGACATTATTTCTATGCTATCATAAGCCTTATAAGAATAAGGAATGATGCTAAAAAGATGAATGGCGAGGATAAAGACCTGTTTATAAAATAAAATTTGCACGATAATTGCAATTAAGTATTTATCGGGAGAAAAGAGTTTTTTAAAAAACAAAAGGTGAATGAAAATTGTTTAATATAAATGTGAACCAAAAAAGTTTTAGATAATATTAAATTAAAATTAAGGATTATGAAGAAATTAAAATTATTTTTTATCAGTACAGCACTGATATTTTTGAGTATTTCGCTTGTTGCCCAGAATAAACCGTGGGTAGTTCCGGCAAACTACAAATCAATGAAAAATCCTATTGCCATGAGTGATGCAAGCATTAAAGCCGGACAAGCCCTTTATGTAAAAACTTGTTACCCGTGCCATGGGAAAACAGGTCTTGGTGACGGTCCGAAATCAAGATCACTTAAAACACCCGTGAACAACTTTACAAAAGCTGATTTTCAGAATCAGAGTGATGGAGAACATTTCTACAAAACCAAAACAGGGAGAGGCGATATGCCAAAATATGAAGGAAAATTATCCGATGATGATATCTGGAACCTGGTTAATTACACACGAACATTTAAAAAGTAAAATAATATTCCTTAAAAAAAGAGGCTGTTCCGGTTCGGGCAGCCTCTTTTTTTATTTAACTATTATGTCAGTTTTTATTACACTGATACGTAGCATAAATTTGCCTTAGTGCAACAAATTTAAGACTTTATCTCTGCAATCAATTGATATTCAATGCTAAAGCTTTACTCATCAAAAGAGGTGGACAAGTCAGGAGCCGTAATCCTTTAATCGGGACGACGTTGGCATCTCTACATACTAATCCACTATCTGCCTCAATATCAATATTTTCAAGAATAATATTTTCCAGATTCAGTTCGGGTAATCCCTGCAGATAAATAGCCTGAGTGGCTCCCTTGCAGATTAAATTTTTAATCGTAATGTTTCTGAACAAGTGGGTTTCCGCGGTCACGGGTGATACTTTAATTCTGCAGTGTCCACATATTTACCTTCACCAGGTATTTCAGAGACAGAATTCATTATGGTTAATCTTTTTCTGTTTTGACTATGCAGGGTCTCAAATTCATCCTATTTTTGTAATCTTAATATAATCAGGGATGAGTGATGACAAAATAAAGGAAAAAGAAGAATCAAAACCCCCGGTAAGTTTTATCGGGCAGTTTATAGAAGAAGATTTAAAAGAGGGAAAAAACAACGGCAGGATACATACCCGTTTCCCGCCTGAACCAAATGGGTATCTTCATATCGGTCATGCAAAAGCTATTTGCCTCGATTTCGGAATGGCTCAAAAATACGGAGGAAAATGCAATCTGCGATTTGACGACACCAATCCGGTTAAGGAGGAAGTCGAATATGTTGACTCTATAAAAGAGGATATTCACTGGCTCGGTTTCGACTGGGAAGAGAGGGAATTCTATGCTTCCGATTATTTCGGGAAGTTGTATGATTTTGCCGTCAGACTTATTAAAAGAAGCCTTGCATATATTGATGATCAGTCCGCCGATGTAATATCCTCTCAAAAAGGGACCCCGTCTCAGTCCGGAACTGACAGTCCATACCGTCAGAGGCCGGTAGATGAAAATCTGGATCTTTTCGAAAGGATGAATAAAGGAGAGTTTGAGGAGGGTAGTCGCGTATTACGTGCAAAAATTGATATGACCAATCCTAATATGCACCTGCGCGATCCGATCATTTACAGGATAATAAAAACACCTCACCACCGGACAGGAAATAAATGGATGGTCTACCCGATGTACGATTTTGCTCACGGACAAAGCGACTATTTTGAGGGTATAACTCATTCACTCTGTACCCTCGAGTTTGAAGTTCACCGGCCATTATATGACTGGTTCATTGATCAGTTGAAGACGGATGATTACCGGCCAAGACAGATTGAGTTCAACAGGCTTAACCTTTCTTATACCATGATGAGTAAAAGAAAGCTTCTTGAACTTGTGCAGGAAGAAAGGGTTTCCGGTTGGGACGACCCAAGGATGCCGACTTTGTGCGGCCTCAGGAGAAGAGGTTATACCCCTGAATCAATAAGAAGATTTGTTGATCTGATCGGTTATACAAAAATGGAAGCTATGAACGATATATCGCTTCTTGAACATGCTATCCGCGAAGATCTTAATCTCAAAGCCCGCAGGGTTTTTGGTGTATTGAATCCACTTAAGGTTATTCTTTCAAATTATCCTGAGGGAAAGGTTGAAAATGTTGAATTAGTCAACAATCCTGAAGATGAGAGTATGGGTAAAAGAATGGTACCATTCAGCCGCGAGATATATATAGAGCAGGATGATTTTATGGAGAACCCTCCACATAAGTTTTTCCGTCTTGCCCCCTCTATGGAGGTTCGGTTGAAGGGAGCATATATTATTAAATGCGAAAGTTTTAAGAAGAACAAAACGACAGGTGAAATTGAAGAGGTCTATTGCAGTTATGATCCTGATACCAGGAGCGGAGGTAATACATCGGATAAAAAGGTAAAAGGGACACTTCACTGGGTGTCGGTACAGCATGCAGTCAATGCAGAAGTCAGGGTATATGACCGGCTCTTTGATCATGAAGATCCGGCAGGACAGAAAGATGAGGATTACCGCAACTTCCTGAATCCCGGTTCACTTAAAGTACTTACGGAGTGCAAGGTAGAATCCTCGCTTAAATCAGCAAAACCGCTGGATAAGTTTCAGTTCCAGAGACTTGGCTATTTTTGCGTTGATAATGATTCTCAACATGATCATCTTATCTTTAACCGAACGGTATCACTTAAGGATACATGGGCGAAGATTAACAAATAAGGCATCAGGACCTTGTAGCCTTTTATAGGCAACATTTTCGGCATGATTTTTGTTTTTAGATGATTACTTAGTATAAGTGCCCTTTAGTAATATAAAACCTTAGATTTATGAAAAACCAGATCAATTCTTTTCGTATAGGACTGATCATTCTTACCATTGTCAGCCTCTACTCCTGTGAGAAGAAAAATACCGACAGCAATGGATTTGGGTCAGCCGAGTTTTCGATCAGCATACCGGATGAAGTAAGTCAGGCTAAATCAGGTACACTCAGCGACAGTGCCATAGTCTCTTACCAGATTATGATCTCAGTGGAAGACATGGCGGGGAATTCAGTCTTTACTGATAAACTGATACCACTCTATACTTTCGGAACAGGTTTCGTGAGTGAAAATGTACAACTTAATACCGGCGAGTTCAAACTGACCAAATTTCTGGTCATTAACCCTGCCGGATCGGTATTGTACGCTTCACCTCTTGGGGGATCGCCTCTTGCCTATCTTACCACAAGACCGCTTCCGTTCAGTTTCAATATCCTCCCCGGCCAGGTCACCAGGTTATTGCCCGAAGTGCTGGCAGTCGGCGATCAGACCCCTGATAAATTCGGTTATGTAAACTTTGGAATGCAGATGATCAAGCCGCTTGATTTCTGGACAATATGTGTATTTGATCCCGGGAATCCATTGATTATGGCACCCATACAGCTTACAGAAGCAATACTTACAGTTAACGCCCCCAATGGCTGGCATTATTCCTTTAAACTCATAGCCGGACTTAATCATCTTGTAATAAGAGGAGGCTCTGATATATATAATTTTGTTGTAGAGAAAGAAGGTTATCTCCCTGTAAAGTTGCAATTTAAAGCAACAGAACTTCTTTCAACTTCACAGGAAAGTCCGCTTGTGCTGAAGATCCCCTGGGGCAGTAATGCATATAAAACTCTCACGCTGCAGCCGGGTCCTGATCAGGGAAAAGATGCAATGGTTTCAAATCTTCAGCCTGACAAAAATTTCGGTGATTACAAATATTTCGAAGCAACATTCCTGACTGAACCAGTCCTTACAGTAATGAGGTCGAACAGAAGCATGATATGGTTTGATATCAGTCAGTTACCTGTAAATGCTATAATAAAGAAAGTAACATTTACGTTATGGTATGATTTACCGATACCATGGGATCCCAATGTTTTCCCGGTCGCTACTCCCGGAACAGACCTATGGTATGGTGGTGTTTTACAGCAGATTATAGAGCCATGGGAAGAGGGAAAAGTTACATGGAACACTCAACCCAAAACAACGGAAATGAACCAGGTTTATGTTTCACCTTTTATAAAAAATGCAAACATTATTGAGCTTGATGTAACACGTCTTTTTGTGAATCCGGCAGCCAATCCGCTTCCCAGTTATGGAATGTTGTTCAAACTTTTTCCGGTTGAAAAGTTCCCGGGATTCAGGTTTGCATCAAGTGATTTTCCCGAACCGTTGATGAGGCCAAGGCTGACGGTCTTTTACACTTTATAAGTATAACTCATGTAGGAGGTGTAAGGCGTGAGGAGAGCGGAATGAAAGGTATTTATTTTACCCTCACTCCTCATTCCTGGATTGTCATAAAAGAGAAAATCAATACACTCATACATTTTTATAGAATTATTTCTATATTTGCATCCTCAAATTTGTCCCGTAGTGTAATTGGCAACACGTCTGATTCTGGATCAGAAGAGTTCAGGTTCGAAACCTGACGGGACAACAAAAGCCACAGTCTTATGTGGCTTTTATTGTGACGGAAGGTTGAGAAGCCTGTCCCGACATGACGATCGAAGTGAGGAATAGTCGGGAAAACCTGACGGGACAACAAAAGCCACAGTCTTATGTGGCTTTTATTGTGACGGAAGGTTGAGAAGCCTGTCCCGACATGACGATCGAAGTGAGGAATAGTCGGGAAAACCTGACGGGACAACTGATAATCAAACACTTACATAATTAAATATGTAGGTGTTTTTCTTTGCTGCCAGGTTCTTGCTAGGTTTTTAGTGGAATTTCAATGGAATCATTTGATAATAAACAAAGAAAAGTGGTAATTAACACCACCCTACTCATCATCAGGGGTCTCTGGTTTGAGCCCAACTGGCCCACCTTGGCTCCGAAGCTTTAGTGAAGGAGGGCTATTTTATATTTTATCATCCTCTAAATCCAACTGTTTGGCCAAAGAGTACCCGTTGATAGAGGTTCAGGTTTAATTTTTCAGAAAGGGCTGGTTTATTACAATTATGAAACCACGCTGCCAGACCCTGAGAAGCAGCGAAGAGATAAACATTACCAGCAATAAGTCCGGTATCAACAAAGTAATATGACTTCTGAACTTCAGGGTCATTAAGTCCGGGTTCCTTGAAACCTTTAGTATTCACAAGCTTATCCATATCAACCACATAAATAAGGCGAACAGGAGCCTTGACTCCAGGATCAAAATTCGCCTGACCCTGACCGATTGCTAATGACCTGAAATCACCAGAAATAATGGGAATAAGTAAATTTTCAAACGGATCGTACTTATAAATCCCATCTTCCAAAACAGTATAAATGTCAATTTCCTGGGAATTGCTGGCAGATGCCGCTGTCCTTCCTGTGAAATCAGAGGAGTCTTTCTTACGATTAACACCGCAAGCAGCCCAAAGAAGATTAGAAAGAATTTGAATTGGCAGTTTTTTATCACTTATCTTCTTAATTGTTTTTCTGCTCTCAAAGGCTTGAAATGCCAGTTCAATTTTGTCGAACTTTGGTTCTGGCAGTATTATTTGCTGGATATGATTGTGAGAACTATTTAAATTTTCATTATTCATTGCGTCTTTTTATTTAATGCCACATAAAATCAACTTAATGACCTGTATTCGTTTGGAGAATGTCCGACACGTTGCTTAAAGAATCGTGAAAAATGTGCCGGATATTTGAATCCTATTTCATAAGCAATTTCACTTATTGGTTTACTAATATCAAGTACTTTCTCTTTAGCTATGTCTATCATCTTCTCTTGTATATATTCCTGAGCTGATCGACCTGTTTCCTTTTTAATCATATCACCGAAATAGTTTGATGATAAATTCAATTGCCCGGCACAGTACGAGACCGATGGAAAGCCTGAGGTTTGTGGTTTAGTTTATTGAAAGTACTCACCCAAAAGATTCTCAAAACGCACGAGAATATCTTTATGAACATTGTCCCGGGTGATAAACTGTCTGTCATAAAAACGCACGCAATATTTCAGAAATAATTCTATATTGCTTATTATTAATGTTCTACTATGCTTGTCTATGGCATGCTCGAGTTCGAAATGTATCTTATTAAAGCATTCTACCACAACCTGTCTTTCACGTTCTGACACATGTAACGCTTCGGTTACATCGTAGGAAAAAAAATTATTATCTTTTATGTTCCTGCCGAGAGAAGTTCCACGAATAAGGTTGGGATGAAATGCCAGTACCCAACCTTTTGGTTGTATCATCTCCTCATTTTCATCAGTACCCAGAATCTGCCCCGGAGCAATAAACAGTAAGGTTCCTTCCTGGTAATCGTATTGATTACGACCGTATCTTAGTTCGCCACACTTCACTTCTTTTAAGAAAACAATATATAAGCCCGAATAAAACCGTGTCACAGCTACAGGCTGTGACTTCGACTGATCCAGAACACAAACAAGAGGATGCAGATTTTCCTGCCCTCTGATGGCATTGAATTCAGCAACACTATCCAGTTTTAATACTCCACCCATGACTTTTAATTTATGACTCAAATTTATAGTATTCATTTCTAAAATTTCCATTTAGGAGTACTAAACAGTAATAATGGTAAATAATTCAGTAATTTATATAACTCATCCATTTGAAAAGGCAAGACCTTTGTAAGTAATATAAAACTTAAGATATTAAATCGATGAGATTCCAAAACAATATTAGCGGGTGTATGTTTTAGCACCCGGAGAAACCTTTTACTCTTAATGAATTAAATAAATAATAATGAAAATCAGAAATTTAGGAAAAAGTAATCTCGAAGTATCTGCCTTAGGTTTAGGTTGTATGGGATTTACACAGAGTTATCCGCCCTATCCTGACGTCACAACAAAAGCCACAGTCTTATGTGGCTTTTGTTGTGACGGAAGGTTGAGAAGCCTGTCCCGACATGACGCTCGAAGTGAGGAATAGTCGGGAAAACCTGACGGGACAACCATAAAACCAGCTTCTTTAGTCGGTTTTGTCATTCTATTAATCAGGCCTTTGCAGCAGGCTGGCTCCTTCGCTAAAATTTCCCGCCGGGCAATTTTTTAACGCCCGGCCCTATATGTTGTCAAGTTTTTGATGGTTTTAAGATAATTCGTTCAAAATTAAACAAAGGTCGGAGGTATTTAACACAATGCTTTTCAGCCCTATTATATTTTCTACCAAATTTAAATTAAATCAACTTGCAATCTACAATAATCATGAACTACATACAGGTTTTTGGGTTTAATCTGAAGAAACAAATTAGATCTTAATTTATTATATTGTAATTTATTTAACGAATCATGATCTCATTTTATCCTTGACATATTCTTTTGTATTTTTTTCAATCCTTAATGACTAAACATTTGTATACTAATTATCAAATCTACTAAATTCTACTTTGACAGATTAGAAAATTCAACCTGTTTTAGCCCTCGATCCCTAAAGGGAACAGGTTGATTTTTCGTTTGCTCCCTTTAGGGTCGGGGCAAACAAACTGAAAAATCGTTGTAAGATGTAATATGTCAAAGTAGAATAAAAGTGAATATTTAATGAACAAAATTTCATGTTTATAGTTAGTTATGCAAAATATTTATAAGCATGAAAAAAGTGATTTTCGTAATTTCAGCTTTGGTGCTTGTCAGCAGGTAGCCAATGCTCAATCTGCCAAAGATGAAGTCTTAAATCTGGTAGTTTCCCTTGACAATTCAATTGTAAAAAAGGATAGTATTAAGATTAAAACGCTTCTTACCGAAGACTTTATTGGAACAATACCTACAGGAGAATCATTTCTAAGGGCCATGTATATCCGTTTTCATTGCAGACCCAATCTTGGCCTTATGTCAATAAATGGCATTGATAAAGACAAAATCTCTGTACGTTTATATGGCAATTGTGCTGTTGTAAACCGTCGTGTTCATGTATCCAAAAAAGCTCCTGGTGGCACAGTGAGAAGTTTTGATGTACAACGTATTGAAGTTTGCATTCAGAAACAAGGGAAATGGTACATTGCGGCAGGCCAGGGAACTGAGGTAATTTCTAACTGATGATGCAATTGCAGAAGGATTCCTGAACCAACAAGCCTGCATACTCTTTTAGATAGGTCGCAGGATAAAAATTGACCAGCCTTAACCCATGTAAAGAAACAGGAGGTATTTAACTTAGTCTTCAGCATAGGTGATGAACATTTCTATGCAAAAGCAAGTGCTCTTGACCATAATCGGCCGGAATAAATTGACCATTTCAGGCCGGTATTGAGTGTTTGTTTTTAAATTGATGCCCTACTCTAAATTAAACTGGTCAAATGTGGTCAATTCTGAACATAAGATGCTAACTGGAAGTAAATAAAATAATAAAATAATTTCCTCTATTTAAGAAATATTCTAATGGTCGTTTTTGTAAAATTCGAGAATAAAAACTTTGCCAGGTTTTTGGGATAACAGGTATTAAATAATGGAAATGTAATGATTTTGTCTTTATACAACAGGTTTAATAATCAATGTGTTAAGACAAGACTATTATATTTATAAATGATTAGGTATCAGAAGGCCATCGCGGCATTCTGGCACCTCGGGGAAATGATCCACCGGATCATTTCTTTTTCCCTCGGTCCGGTTCGGGACCTGACTGAGCAACAATAAGCCGTTTTTTGACGGTTTTTGTTTTTTTAGAAGGGGGAGAAGTTTATGTCAAAATCACATACAGGCTTGCAAGATGAGCGAAGTTAAACACGGATGTTTTAAAATTTTGTACTATCTTTAACTAATAAAACAGCAGAATATGAAAAGTAATATTTCAAGAAGGAAATTTGCTAAAAGATTAGCAGGAAGCGCTGCCGGGATTGCCGCATTCGGTAGTCTGAACATGTCGGCTCAGAGTTATTCACGTATTATCGGAGCGAATGAAAGACTTAATATCGGGGTCATTGGCTGCGGTGGAATGGCAAATAATCACATGGAGGCTTTGTTGAAGATGAAAGAATCAGATAATGTCCAGATTGTTGCAGTCTGTGATGTTTACACCAAAAGGCTTGAAAAAGCAAAAGAATTAACCCAGGCTCAGGCTTTCAGGAATTATCAGGAACTTCTGCAAAAAAAAGATATTGACTATGTACTCATAGCCACACCGGAACATTGGCATTATCAAATGACCCTGGATGCAATAAGCGCCGGGAAACACATTTACGTTGAAAAGCCAATGACACATACCATTGAACAGGCTAAAGATATAACCGGGAAAATAACAGCTGCAAAACTCAAATTGCAGGTCGGGGTACAGGGCATGTCGGACGATTCTTACGAAACTGCTCATAAAATGATTCAGGAAGGGGCCCTTGGGAAAGTTGTAATGGCTCATATTGACTATTCGAGGAATTATCCTGATGATTTCTGGGCATACGAAATCGATGCTGATGCCAGACCCGGGGTAAACCTTGATTGGGAAGCATGGCTCGGCCCGGCACCAAAACGCCCCTGGGACCCGAAAAGGTATTTTCGATGGAGGCGGTACTGGGATTACTCAGGAGGCATTGCTACAGATCTTTTTATTCACCGGCTGACACGAATTATTAAAGCGGTAGGATTAAAGAGCCCGGATTATGTTGTTGCAACCGGGGGAACATGGAATTTTACAAATAGTGTAGCTGAGATACCTGATACTTTTAACATGATGCTCGACTATCCGGAAAAAATGACTGTTATGCTTGTTTCATCACTGGCAAATGATACTCCTATCAGACATGTAATAAGAGGACACAAGGCAACTCTTGAGTTTACCAGGGAAGGATTTACAATAACACCTCAGGAACAAACTGACCAGGCTACCATCAGCGGAACAGGTGATGTTATAAAAGGAGCCCGCCTTTTTACATATAAAAAAACCGGTGCGGAAGATGTTACCCTTCATCACAGGAATTTACAAGCCGCCATCAGGAAAAATGAAACCCTTAAATGCGATCATAACCTTGGTTTTTATGGTGTAGTAGCATGTATGATGGGTGTAGAGTCGTTCCGGAACAGAAAATATCTCAAATGGGATCCTAAAAATAAAGAGGTCATTGAAAGCTGATAAAATCTGACCTGCCTGTTCTGATGCCACTTTCTTAAATGCTGACTTTTTGCACAATGTACTCTGTGAACTTGCTACGAAACGGTGCGTGTCAATCGGTACATAGATATTAACAAGTATTTGACTCCAACTTTGGCAGGATCTGTTTATTTCGGTCACCTGGTTTCAATGTTTTATTATTTAATAAGTTTAAGCTTAACTTGCGTGGGAATTTCCCTGAAACAGGAAACTAATAACTTTTCGGAAACCAAAACATACTAAGAACAAACGGGAATGATAATTATAACTTACTAACGAATCCGTTTTAAAATTAATTTCAATATTCATGCTTTATGTCAATGCTCATATCGTGATCTTCATTTTTATTCTATTACTTATTGATTTATATGCATTCCAGGCGTTCCGAAGTGTATCCAAAGGCTGTTCGCATACTGCAAATCGTTGGATAAATACCCTTTATTGGCTAATTTCATGCTTTTTTTATGTATTAATCATTCTTACACAATATACTGACTGGCATGGCTGGAATATATATTTCAGAACATATAGTATCGGCTTTCTTATCATTCTTATTACTTCAAAAATTGTGCTGGCCCTTTTTGTTTTTGTTGATGATGTTGTCCGATTTTTTCGCTGGTTGTTCATGAAGATATCTTACTGGTTTAAAAAGCGGGAATCCAAAGAAACTATCCGGAAAGATAATTACTTAAGCCGGTCTGAATTTATTATCAGGACGGGGTTAATTATTGGCTCAATTCCATTCTTCAGCATGATATATGGAATGGCCTTCAATCCATATAACTACAAGGTAAGAAAGCTGAGACTCATTTTACCCTGCCCTTCCGGATTCATTTGATGGTTTCAGAATAGTTCAGGTTTCCGATATTCACACAGGTAGTTTTTTAAGTACTGAACCGCTTGCCCGGGCTGTCAAAATCATTAACCAGCAGAAACCAGATGTGGTATTTTTTACAGGGGATCTTGTTAATTACAGGCATGAGGAAGCGTTGAACTATATTGACATACTGAAAGAAATAAGAGCGGTATTCGGAGTATTTTCCATTTTCGGAAATCATGATTATGGTGATTATACTAAATGGAAAAATAAAGAAGCTAAAGAGAATGACATCAATGAACTAAGAAAAATTCATAGCCGGATGGGATGGAATCTGCTTTGGGATGAACACCATTATATTGAACAAAACGGAGAAAAACTTACTATAATCGGTGTTCAGAATTGCAGCAGCCATGGCTTTTCCAATTATGGCAGTCTGGAAAAGGCCACAGAAAATATCAACTACAGCCCAGTTAACATTTTACTGTCACATGACCCTTCGCATTGGGACAAAGAGGTAAATAAAAAGTATCCCAATATTGACCTTACCTTATCGGGGCACACGCACGGAATGCAATTTGGAGTGGAAGTACCCGGGTTCAAATGGAGCCCGATCCAGTATATATACAAGGAATGGGCCGGGATGTACCAGGAAAGGAATCAGTATTTATATGTAAACAGAGGTTTGGGATTTATAGGATATCCTGGCAGAGTTGGAATTTTACCTGAGATTACTGTAATTGAATTACAAAAGAAAGAAATATAAGATGGAATTGCCAGTTACAATCACAATAATTATTGCCAGGCTGTGCCCCTATACGCCTCCCCCTTCCCTGAACCTCCGGTTATGTAACATTTGTTGTCAGATTTAGCTGCTAAACCGGAACCTTTTTATTTTTAATAAAGTTAAAAATCCTCACTCCCAATGATAACTGGTGGCTTCCGAAAGTATTCAATACAACATTGGAACTCATATTGTATGAATAGTTAACTAATATTCCTTTGTAGATTTCCCCCCCAAGTCCTAATCCGAATATACCACCCGTTCTGTAAACTGTTGTTCCCCAGAAGTGGTTATTCCATGCAACGGTCGGTGCTATCTCAAACTGAACCGGTATATTCTGCCCTCCTCTAAGGATGGCTGTTGGCTTTATAGACCATTTATCATCAATGGTAAACAGGTATGATGCATGGAACAGATAGTTTTTTAGTGGTTTATATCTAAGATCGGTATTACGATACTTCGCTGTTCCAAACATTAAATTCGAAAATAAAATACCTGCTTCAACCTTTTTGTATCTATATAATGCACTGAAGTCAGATGCAAACTTGATTTTTGATTTTTCCATCCCGTAGATCAGAACTGCATCATTTACATATGCCGGATCGTTGAAATACTTAGCCAGATCTATCGAATTCCTGAAGAAGCCTGCAGAAAGTCCGAAATTTATAAGATGTCCTTCTGCTACTTTAACTTCATAGGTGTATGTGCCAAGAATTAAGATCTGTTTAAAAATATCAGTCTTGTCGTATATAAATCTTCCTCCCAGACCAACTTTCTCTTTCAACTTGTCGTTGTAGCTTAGCTGGTATGTCGTTGGACCTCCGTTCAATCCCGACCAGTCGGACCGGTAATCAATAAATAGTGTTTTAGAGTTATGGATACCTGCGTAGGCAGGTAAGAGGCTGAAGGGATTAATGCTGTAACCCTCCATGAATGGAAATTGCTGTCCGAAAACGACCGCTGGCATCAGACTGATTAAGATAATTATTAGCTTTTTCATGACTCTGTTTTTAATCTTTTTAAAACTTTTATTTTGTTTGCTTTTAACTTATGCCCTTTACCTTACCAGGTTTACCACACCTTTAATGAAACCTTTAGTAGAGGATTTCATAATATAATAGTATGAAGCCGAAGGAAGAGGATAACCGTTCCAGGTACCATCCCAGTCGTTCTTATAACCATACGAGGCGTAAACTTTCTGTCCAAACCTGTTGTAAACTGTTACCTGTAGCTGGCCATATTTCTCAATGTCAGGAATATACCAGAAATCGTTCATGCCATCATTATTTGGAGTGAACAGTGAATTAATATTGTCAAATGTCGGTAATGTGACAATTTCTCTACTGACATCAGGAGCAGGATTCCAGTTATGATTCCCGGTCTGAGATGCAGTAATTGTCAGATTACCTTCTTTATTCACTGTAAGCAAATCACCGTCAATACTGCCAATTATAAGATCTGATGATTCAAAAGATATCAAAAGACTACTGGTTGCTTCTGCATTCAGCTGAAGTTCCTGTGTCATTCTTAACCCGGCAGGAATCTCCTCAAATGTGATTACCTGGTCAGCTTTATCAACAGTAAGAGTCCCTTTTTCGTATGTAAAGCTGTAGTTTCCATCAACACCCCCTGAAGCGGTTATATCATAAGTACCCGCATCGGAATTTTCATTTGCAATTGTTCCTAAAGCTGGAACTACATCTATTATATCCTGATTTTGATCTAATACAAAACCAGACCAGGTAAATGTAAGTTCCGGATTAGGTTCCAGGTAAATCTTTGCCTTATCCTCTGCCATGATTACCAAAGGAGCTTTGTCAATATCAAGACTCCCATTCACCAGATTCAGATCATAATTATTATCGTTTCCTCCGGTAATGGTAATATCATAAATCCCGATGTCGCTTGTTTTAAGAGCTAATGTTAAAATTAATGGGAGTTCGTTAATTACTGAAACCTCATCATTATTCCTGAAACCTGCCCAGGAAATTGTAAGTGCTGGATTATCAGAACCATAAACTTTAGTCTTTGGCTCAGCCGTAGCTGTCAGAATAGCTTTGTTCACATCCATGTCACCTGCAACAAATGAGAAGGTGTAATTATTATCCGATCCACCGGTTAATGTTATTGCATCAGTATAAGTCCCGACGTTCGTTGTTCCGTCAACTGTTGTTGTTATTGAAGGAGGTCCGTCGATTGTCTCAACGCCATTTATCCAACCGCTGTAAAGGAATGTAAGGAGAGGATTTGCTTCGCCATAAACCTTTGTCTTTGGCTCAGCCGTAGCTGTCAGAATAGCTTTGGTCACATCAAGAGCACCTGCAACAAATGAGAAGGTGTAATTATTATCCGATCCACCGCTTAATGTTATTGCATCAGTATAAGTCCCGACGATCGTTGTTCCGTCAACTGTTGTGGTTATTGAAGGAGCTGCATCTATTGTTTCAACGCCATTTAACCAACCGCTGTACAGGAATGTGAGGAGAGGATTTGCTTCGCCATAAACCTTTGTCTTTGGCTCAGCCGTCGCTGTCAGAACAGCTTTGGTAACATCCAGGGCACCTGAAACAAATGAGAAGGTGTAATTATTATCCGATCCGCCGCTTAATGTTATTGCATCGGTATAAGTCCCAACGATAGTTGTTCCGTCAACTGTTGTAGCTGCTAAAGGAGCTGCATCTATTGTCTCAACTCCATTTAACCAACCGCTGTAGAGGAATGTGAGGAGAGGATTTGCTTCGCCATAAACCTTTGTCTTTGGTTCAGCCGTTGCTGTCAGAACAGCTTTGGTAACGTCCAGGGCACCTGAAACAAATGAGAAGGTGTAATTATTATCCGATCCGCCGCTTAATGTTATTGCATCAGTATAAGTCCCAACGATAGTTGTTCCGTCAACTGTTGTGGTTGTTGAAGGAGCTGCATCTATTGTCTCAACGCCATTTACCCAACCGCTGTAGAGGAATGTGAGGAGAGGATTTGCTTCGCCATAAACCTTTGTCTTTGGTTCAGGCGTTGCTGTAAGTATAGCTTTGGTCACATCCAGGGCACCTGAAACAAATGAGAAGGTGTAATTATTATCCGATCCACCGCTTAATGTTATTGCATCAGTATAAGTCCCCACGATAGTTGTTCCGTCAACTGTTGTGGTTATTGAAGGAGCTGCATCTATCGTCTCAACGCCATTTAACCAACCGCTGTAGAGGAATGTGAGGAGAGGATTTGTTTCGCCATAAACCTTTGTCTTTGGTTCAGCCGTCGCTGTCAGTATAGCTTTGGTCACATCCATGTCACCTGAAACAAATGAGAAGGTGTAATTATTATCCGATCCACCGCTTAATGTTATTGCATCAGTATAAGTCCCCACGATAGTTGTTCCGTCAACTGTTGTGGTTATTGAAGGAGCTGCATCTATTGTCTCAACGCCATTTACCCAACCGCTGTAGAGGAATGTGAGGAGAGGATTTGCTTCGCCATAAACCTTTGTCTTTGGTTCAGGCGTTGCTGTCAGTATAGCTTTGGTCACATCCAGGGCACCTGAAACAAATGAGAAGGTGTAATTATTATCCGATCCACCGCTTAATGTTATTGCATCAGTGTAAGTCCCGACGATTGTTGTTCCGTCAACTGTTGTTGTTATTGAAGGAGCTCCATCTATTGTCTCAACGCCATTTACCCAACCGCTGTACAGGAATGTGAGGAGAGGATTTGCTTCGCCATAAACCTTTGTCTTTGGTTCAGCCGTTGCTGTCAGAACAGCTTTGGTAACATCTATGCCACCTGAAACAAATGAGAAGGTGTAATTATTATCCAATCCACCGCTTAATGTTATTGCATCAGTATAAGTCCCGACGATCGTTGTTCCGTCAACTGTTGTGGTGATGGATGGAGCAACATCGATTGCTTCAACATCATTTACCCATCCGCTGTATTGGAATGTGAGGACAGGATTTGCTTCGCCATAAATCTTTGATTTATTATCGGCAGTGACGGTAAGGGTTTCTTTATTGACAATGATTCCAGTTTGTTCCCCGGTAATTAATGGATTGCCATTTTCTTCCACTGTGAGTGTAAAAGTACCTGCTTTACCGAATAAGATTTGATTGGTGAAGCTTTTTACACCTGCATCAGAGATTAAGAAAGTATAATCAGATGGATTCTGCGCATCAGCATCTGTATTTGAGAAGGTTATCGTGCCGGTATAGTCTGTCTTTGTGTTCTGGTATTGGTCGTGGGTGGCGACAATAACTGTTTGTTCCTGCCCATAGATATGTGGTGTTATTACCCCTGTTACAACAAAGTCGTGAGCAGCCCCCGTATTCACTGTAATAATGTAGGATGTACTTAGATCTACACCATCGGCAGAAGCTGTTATTTTATTTATTGCTGAAGTGTTTGTAACACGTACAGCGGCTGAATATGTCCCATTTCCGTTATCGGTTATAGTGATAGGTCCATCATAATCAGTTGCTATTCCGTCAAGTTTGACAATTATTGTTTTTCCAGAGCCAACAAGGTTGTTATAGAGGTCTCTGGGAGAGATGGTGATTGTCACCGGGCTACCTGCAGAATACTCTGTTCCACTTGCAGTTACATTAGAATTGTCAGGATCGACTGCCAGAGGAGTGCCTGTTGCTGAAAATGTTAAAGGTGAGCCTGTTAATCCAGTGGATGTGGCCGAAACTGAATAGTTTCCAATTTTATTTCCCAGGGTTAGTTGTGTTATTGCGTTGCCCTCAGAATCTGTGGTTACAGAATTTACAGTGATAGTTTGCCCGATAGCATCAACAGGTCCTGTTCCTAATCCAAAATTCACTGTTCTGCCGCTCACGGGTATACCATCTGAAGTTGTAATCTGAACTACAAAATTGCTTAGAATGGAAGTCACTCCCTGTGATTGGCTGTTTCCTGAAAAAATAGAGATTATAGCCGCAGGTTTAACGGTAACCGTAGATAAAACATTCAGATTGCTCTCATCTGCACCCCCGTTATTGGTTCCTCCGTTATCTTTTGCATAGGTGATTGTGATTATTCTGTTTCCGGCATCAGGGTTATCGCTGGTATTGCTGTATGTCATCTGCTCTATAATCAGTTTAAGTTCTGAGGCAGATATGCCAGGTCCTTTATTGAAGTTGACTGAGGCTGTCGATCCAACAACCGATACTGAATAGGTCAGTGAATTATTTGCGGTTGTACCTCCTGTGCCATCGGTTAGTGAGAAAGTTGTTCCATCTACAAAAACCTTCTCATCTGTACTGTTAATCAAACCAGAAGCAGTGTATATGAAGTCTGTTATTGCCTGCCCTGTTTCAATATTGGTAACAGAAGCATTGCTGTAAAGCAATACAGCAGGTGCATTTTCAACATATGCCGGATTAATTGAAGAAGCAGTTATAGCCGGCGGGCAGTTTACCATTGTAATACTTGCAGATGCTGAGGTGGTACCGGTATTTCCTGCCGTGTTTTTTGCAGAGACGCTTAGTGTCTGCGAAGCAGCAGGCTCGCAAGTGGAGTTGTGATAGGTGACTTGTCGTGCAATATTCTGAATTGTAGCATCATCGACACCAACTACTGCACCACTAATGAGCTGCAGGTTATCAACATATAGTGTCGCGCCCAGCACAGTCCCTCCTGTACGGTCGTACGAGCCACTTACAAACTCAAATTTATATTCACCATCAGATGGAATAGTAATTTGTGAGGTTGTCCATGGACTAATGCTACCCCTCTGGGCAAACATCTGCACCCTTGAATCATCCGCTGTACCCCAGGTATTGTCGGATCCATATCCAAGAAGGTATCCTACGACATCATACCAGTCGCCACCTGCAGCAGCTTTCCAGTCAACACTGAATATATCACCCGTAAAGGAACTGAAAATTTCTGAGACGATTGAAGGTCCAAAAATTGAATAGGCTGACTCCCGGCAATTAGCGCCGTAGGCACTTGGGACAGTACCATTGTTGTATAGCCGAATACAATAAGACCCCTCGGTTGGAAACTGATCCGTAGTTTGTGTCACCTGATATGAAGTGTTTGTCGGACTAGAGGCAATACGCACCAGACCACTGGTATATCCGCAAGCTTCAATTGTTCTTATCGGAATTTCCATTCCATTAAGCTCATTTTGTCTGTAATAGAGCTGATTAGATACAGTCCAGCCACCAATACCATCCTCGAAACCTGCGTTGGGAAATGTTCTGGTAAATGTAATATTTACTTTAAGCGGGTTGCCATTCTGACCGTTCTCTGTAGCATCTATTTCCCCTATTCTGATTTTGCTTCCGCCACCCTGACCAAGATAAACGCTGATGCCATCGAGGGAGATAGCGCCAGATGCAGTTGGATCAGCATTGCTGTTGAGTCCCAGTTTTTCTGTTCCTGTAGAAGCAGTAATTGCAAACCTTAAGAATCCATCAGTATAAGATGTTCCTCCGTTAATTGTTATAGAAGGAGCTGCAAGCACAGGCTCTGTACGTTCAGTATAAGCAAAATTACTGAAGTTGCTTACAACAGGAGTCTGGGCAACAATTCCAGCTGCTACAAAGACTACAAGAATCATAGATACTACAATTCTTAGCTTGAAATTTTTTATAAAATATGAGTAGAATTTTTTCATTGTTTGTGTTTTTTATCAGTTAATAAAAGGAATCCTCTGACTTAGATTATTATTGTCTGATTCCCTGTGATACACCAAAGTGATTCAATCTTTGAAAAAGTGAGAATAAATTTCTTTGTGGCGTTTCCTACGGTTTTGTATAGAAATGTTGCATTTGCAGAATCCGATCCAACGCTGAATGATTCAAATTCAATCCAGCATACAATGCCTCTCTTGTTAACCTCCTCAATGGAGATAAACAGGATAGGATTATCAAACCACTTAAGAGAGGTGGTCTTGTTTATCTTTCCATTATCAAGGAACGCTAGTACAGGCATACCCGAATTGTCTTTATGGTTATTAATCTCCATCTCAGCAACCTGAAGGCATATCTTCAATACAGCATCATTGTCATATTTGATCTGTCCGGCTGCCCTGCTTACAATTGAAACTGAAAGCATTAGCATGATTGTTACCTTAATAATTGTTTTCATCATGAGTTGTTTTAGTTTGACATTTGTTTGATATTTTATTATTATTCTGAATTGTTTTATTGCAGTAATTTAATTTTCTGAGTTTATTGGAAACTCAGCACCATTTCTGCCACAACCTCTTTCAGGTTATCAAAATCATCAACTTTATTAAAGAAATGATCAGCTTTGGATTGAATTGCTATCTGTCTGTAATAATCTGATGAATGAAGAGTGAAAATGATAAACTTCATAGTTTTATTCTCTTTCCTTATCGCCTTTAAAACTTTGAGCCCGCTTAATCCGGGCATAGCGATGTCCACTATGGCCAGATCAGGTTTCAGGATCCGCAAAGCGCTCAGAGTATCCGTCCCGTTTTTATAAGTACCTACTATATCAACCTGCTTGTGTTTGCTTATCATCTCCAGTAATCTTTCAAGGATCAGATTTGAATCATCCGCTAATAATACTCTCATCTTTATAATGCAATAGTTTACATGTCAATAGTATTCCATTGACAACTGATTGCTTGTAGGAAAATGGATAATTCACTGTAAGGAAAAGACTCAATCTTTTGAAGGAGAATTCCTACATGGAATAATCTGGAGATGAAGTGACGAAATGACAAGAAATCAGCAGGCAGGAGGAAGAAGAAGGCAACAGGTACAGAGAAAAGATAAAAGATAAAAGTCCTGCAGATCAGGGTGAAGAGGCATACCGACGCGTCAGGAAACTCATGGGTAATAAGCCGGAGACTTAACTCTAAATAAGGTTGTTCTCAATGCAGTATTTGGTAAGTTCTGTATTTTTAGTCAGATCCATTTTCGCCATCAACCGGCTCCGGTAGGTACTGACGGTTTTAACTGAGATAAAAAGTTCATTTCCTATATCCAGGAGCGACTTTCCGTTTGCCAGTCTGATCATAATCTCAAATTCTCTTTCAGACAGGCTTTCGTGTTTCTGCCGTACTATATCTTTATCGAGATTAAGAGCAAGACTTTCCGCAAGAGCCTGTGAAATATATTTTCCGCCTTCAGAAACACTTTTAACGGCTATCAATAATTCTTCTGAAGCAGTGTTTTTCGTAAGATAACCCGATGCTCCGAGCTTAAGCGCCCGTATTGCATATTGTTCCTGGGGAAACATACTTAGCATCAGTACATTTGTTGATGGCCATTTTTCCTTGACTAACTTAAGTACTTCCAGTCCGCTCTTGTCGGGTAATGAAATATCGAGCAATAAAACATCAAAAACATCGGTTTTTAACATTAATAAGGCATCATTAGCATCTTTAGCCTCTTCTATTAATGAAACCTCTGCGATTTGCTGAAGAATTTCCCTTAACCCTTCGCGAACTATCTTGTGGTCATCACAAATCAAAATTTTCATAATATTTCACTTAAGTAACCGGTAAATGCAGTGAGACTTTTGTACCTCCTTCTTCGGGTGAAACAATTTTAAGGACTCCGCCAAGACTTTTTGCCCTTTCTCTCATGCTTATTAATCCAAAAGAATTTCTCGATTTTTTTGCCTTCTCATTTATACCAATACCGTTATCAGTAATTTCAAAGCGCATCATCTTTTCATGTACAAGTAGATTTATAGTGGCTCTGGTAGCATCTGAATGACGGGCTATATTAGTCAGTGACTCCTGCATTATTCTGAAAATTATCAATGAAATATCTGCGGTTATATTAGTTACAGGTTCAAGTTTAATCTCTATTTTAATTCCTGTTCTCTCACTAAAATCCTTTGCATACCACTCAACGGCTGCCTCGAGCCCCAGATCATCAATAATCTGCGGCTGCAACTGTGAAGTGAGTCTCTGAACTGTCTTTATGGTATCATTTACCAAAGCAGAAATCTTATCGATTTTTAATTTTGCTTTTGCTTCATCAGCTATAATATGTTTCAGTGAACCAAGGTCTATCATAACGGCAGTCAGCGCCTGTCCCAGGTCATCATGCAACTCACGGGATATTAACACCCTTTCCTTTTCTCTTACGGTATGAATATACTGATTTAGCTGCCGCAATTGTTTCAAAGACTTATTAATCTGTTTTTCAGTCCTTTTCATGTCGGTTATATCGGAAATAAAGCCTTCCAGGGCAATTGTTTTGTCACCCGCAAAAACTCCGTGTCCTCTTTCACTGATCCATCTTTGTCCTCCAGTTGCTGATTTTATCCGGTAATCAACCGTATACGGAATCTTTTTCTCAAGTGCATTCCGGATTTTCCTTTTAACATTCTCCCTGTCTTCTTCGTTTATAATTGATGCATATGACCTGACGCGGTTCATAAGAAAATCCCATGAAGGATATCCTGTTGTCTGCTTTACGCCTTCACTGATATATTCCATCGTCATTTCCGCATCATACTTACACCTGAATACAGCTCCGTTAAGATTTGTAATTATTGAACTGGTCTTCCTGAGGTTTTCCTGAAGAGTTATCTGGAGAAGTTTTTGTTCGGTTATATCCCAGATAAAACCATCCATTCGAACCGGAAGACCCATGTCATTAAAGATTGTCTTGGTTTTTAAGGTTAAGAATTTTACCTTCCCTTCAGGCCAGGTTACCCTGAATTCAATTTCAAAGTTTGATTTTTTACTGAGTGCATAATTCAGAAGAGTCTTAAACTCTTTCCTGTCATAGGGATGAATACTGTCCATAAATTCCTTTTCAGTAATCCCATTTTGAACATGTTCAAATCCAAGTAACTGGCATGACTTTTTATCAAAATATCTCTTTCCGTTTACCAGGTCGAAAACCCAGGTCCCGATTCCTGCTGAATTCATCGCCAAATTAAGAAGGATCTGGTTTTCTTCAATCAAGTCATATTCTTTCAGATTATTTTCCCCGGGCCAGGTATTGTTTTTATTCTGCTTTTCTAAGGGTGTATTTTTATCAGTATTATGATGTCGGTAATTATTGCGTAATTCAGATTCATCTAGCAGTCGTATCAGTATTTTATTTCTTTTTTCAAAGGAAGATTTGATTGATGGAATAAGCCTCACCAGGTTTGTTTTCAGAATACAATCATCGGCTCCGGCTTTCATTAATTCCGCAGCAACCTCTTCATTTACCTCCCCGGTCACCAGGATAAAAGGAGTTTGCGGGGCCATCTCATTCCTGAGAGTCAGGGCATTCCTTCCATCAAACTGTGAAAGTAAATAGCCAGAGATAATTAAATCAGGAGTAAAGGAAATAAGTGCTTCAATATATTCCTTCTTTGTTTCAACTAATATATGTGAAAAGTTTATATCATTCCCCGAAATCTCTTTAAGTATTAACTCAGCATCAGAGGGAATATCTTCCACGTACAAGATCTTTATTGTTTTTCTCATTTCTCGCTAAAATGCCTAAAGTCTATATTTCATCCCAAATTAGTAATTTTTACTGTGTTGACAATGAAATATTTAGAAATAATGTAAGAATACATTTTTAACTATGAGACATTTCTCATTCGAATAATCACCCTGGTTGCGGCTTCATGTTTAATGGTTTCCTGCCAGGTTTTTAGAATGTTTTAGGGTAATCGGTGCAGAATTACACAGAGGTCGGTAGAAGTTGACGCCATTCATTTATTGATATTCGATTATACTCACATAATAACCGGACCTGCCCTGGGGAAGCCGCCGGAGGCATTATTAATTAACTGCGCTCTTGAATTTATATCTCCTTCAGAATGGAGACCAATTTGTGGTGAGTCAACAAATATCCATTATTGGGCTGTTCCGGTTCGGGCAGCCTCTTTTTTCAACTAACTTTTATGCCAGTTTTTTATTTTTTTTCTTTAAACTGTCAATATTGTAATCATCAAATATTATAGCTATTGCAATTTTAGATAAAAAGGTAAAAAGCAAAAATCCGGTAGAAAATATCATTACCGCAGTTCTGATTTCAATCCATGAAGGAGTATATACATATATCTGTCCTAATACATCGGGAGTAAATGCCGGAATAATAAGGGCTATCCCTTTTTCAACATAAACACTGCCGTAAATCAGGACTGCACCAATATTCAGGGTAACTAAATTTTTCCGGGTTTTTGGAATTAAGAAAAGTATAAAAGCAATACATCCCATAAGAATTGACGACCAACTGTAAGGGACAATTTCTTTGTGTTCCCCTATTCCAAAAAGCAAATATTTCCAGTATAAAATATGTTCAGTATCGGAATAGAACTCTTTAAAAAGTTCAGCAATTGTAAAAAACAGATAAATGAACATAGCATAAACCATTAGCTCGGCAATTTTCCAGATAGCTTCATCTTTTATTTCAAATTTGGTGGTTCTTCGGAGTATCTGAAACAGGATCAAAAGAATTGCCGGACCCGAACAAAAGGCTGATGCTAAAAATCTTGGCGCAAGCAAAGCGCTGTTCCAGAATATTCGACCGGGTAAAGCATTATAGAGAAAAGCTGTGGTTGTATGAATTGCAACTGCCATTGGTATGCTGAACAAAACAAGAGGTAATACAAATGATTTATTATATTCTTTTTTATAAAAAATACTATATAGTAAATAAGTTGCAACAACCAGGTTAATTAATAAATAGATGCTCAGAACGAAAAAATCCCATGAAAGCATGGAAGACGGGAAGTTCATTGTGCCTAACAGAGGCAGCATATGCCAGAATCTGAGTGGATTTCCGATATCTACGAGAATAAATGAAATACTCATAATAACTGCACATACTGCCAGCAGTTCACCAAAAATTACAATTTCTTTAATAGGTTTCCAATCATATATATAAGCGGGGATAACCAACATTACAGCCGCTGCTGCCACTCCTACCAGAAAGGTGAAATTACCGATATAAAAACCCCAGGATACAGAATCCCTCATATTAGTTCTAATCAAACCATTGGTAAGCTGATCCGAATAACCAATTGCTCCCCAAAGGATTAATAATAACAAAAAAATCAACCACGTAAAATATGTTTTGCTTCCGCTAAAAATTATTTTTATACTACCGGTTATGAAACGAATAAAATTCATAATAAATTTTGTTAACTTATATTGATAAATTCAAAGTATAAAATTATTTTATGATTTAATCAGATTCCAAAGAAATAGTAAAATTTAGGTTGAGTATTCAATTCCTGTTTCAGCACGAGTACCCGTTTGTTTTCTAATATATATCTTATTTCGCTGTCGGGGTCCAGAAGATTTCCAAATTTTCTGGCTCCTACCGGGCATATTTCAACACATGCCGGGTATTTACCCTCTCTGGCTCTTTGAATACAAAAGGTACATTTTTCCACCACTCCCTTCTTCCTTGGTCTGTTCCCCAGATAATGCACCTCAGTATTTATTTCTTCAACCGGAACATCAGGCTCGCCCCAATTGAAATGTCTTGCCCCGTACGGGCAGGCTGCCATACAATAGCGGCAACCTATACACCAGTTGTAATCAACTACAACAATCCCATCCGGTTCCTTCCATGTTGCTTTTACAGGGCAGACTTTTACACAAGGCGGATTTTCACATTGCTGACATTGTACCGGAACATAAAAATACCCTTCTTCCGGAACTTTTTCAGGATTATACTGAGCAGTGGAATGGGCAAAATCAACACCTCTCTCTTTTTCCATCCGTAGAACCTCTATCCACTGAATTTGGGGTTCACGGGATTGATTGTTTTCTTTTACACATGCATAAACACATCTTCTGCATCCGACACATCTGGATAAGTCGAGAGCATACCCAAATAAAGTTCCATCCATGGCAGGTTTATCAGATACATGAAATTCTTTGCCATACTTTTCTTTGTATTTGATTTCTAAATTTTTAACAATTTTATCTTTTTCCTTTTTTGATAAGGTTTTAAAATTTTTCTGAAGAAACTCATCAAAAGTTTCCTTATCACAGCCTGAAAGTGCTAGCGCACGAGATTGCTGCCAGTGATATATTTTTTATAAACGACCTTCTGGAATTTCCTTTTTTCATTTCTTAAATTTATTCAATCATTAATGTTATTTTATGTCTTCCTGTTTTACAGGAGGAGGTTCCGGCGTTAGTTCTTTAAATTTTGGTGAATGTGGATTATGACAACTTACACAAAGCAGATATTCTTTTTTCCCGTTCCAGTAACCGGTTCTCTTCCCATGAACCCCGACTTTCCAGTCTCTGTATTTTTCACCATGGCACTGACCGCAAAGTTTATAAGATTCCTTAAAATCCAATAATTTTCCACTTGCAAGTCTGAGCGAATCCCTGTTATTAAGATCATGGCAGTCAAGGCACCAGCGGTTTTCACTGTCATGATTAAACATTGCAGAAATTTCAGTCGTGCCAGTCTACCAGAACCCTTCTTACAGGATTAGGTTTAATATTTGCATGACAATCAGTGCATGGAAATGCCCCATCGCTGAACGGAGGTGGTTCTACTGCAAATTCTTCTGCTTTTTCAGTTTTTAAAACTGCAATTGGTTCTTTGGAACTCATGTTAATCTCATCATATAATGATTCCCTGTGTTTACAACCAGAAAACATAAGAACAAAGAAAGTCATTAAAATAGCGGGTACTTTAATACTTTTGTAAAATGAATTCTTCATATAAATTTACTTTTCAAATAATTATTTTAAATGTATTATAAAAAATCCTCTTTGACTGACCAGATTGAGGATTGTTTACTTCTTTTCTATTTATTGCCAATGTTTGTAATTGTCCCAATGCCCGGAAAAGATTTTGAATTTAATTCAAATAACGCTAAAAAGAAAAGAATAATATGAATTTCAGGAACAATAATTACCTTATTTTTCTATTCACCCAAATATACTAAAAGTTATTCATTTATAAACGGATATTTCAATTACAAACTAACCCCGGATTGTTATTCTCAATGGCTTAAACTGTACTGTACAAATTTCAGGTTTAAATTTACATGAAGAGTATGGAATAATTTATTTTAAGGATGTTATGCCAGCTGAGAAAGAGAAGATATTAGTAAGAAAAAACCCGGATATTCGATCTGTGTAAAAATTTCAATCAAATGACAACGCGAACTTAAAATGTAACCCGAGAAGACACCCCAAAAAAATATATTTTTCTTGTAAGAATTGATTGCCGTTCTCATGGATAATTATATCTTTGCTACAGTCAGCCTTATATAGAGAAGGATCCGGACCTTTGGACAGATCGCTGATGAAGATTTTGGAATAATATTCTAACTTTTGCATGATAATTGTAATATACACATTAACTTAAAAAATAAGATTATGAAAACTTTGAAACTATTATTTGTCAGTGCCGCAGTTTTAATGCTGAGTACAGCGTTGGTAGCCCAACCTAAGCCATGGGTTGTCCCGGCTAACTTCAAATCGATGAAAAACCCGGTAGCCAAGGGTGATGCAAGCAATAAGGCCGGACTTGCATTATATACAAAAAATTGTGCATCCTGCCATGGAAAAGCCGGATTAGGCGATGGTGTAAAAGCAAGGGCTCTGAAAGAATTCCCGGGTGATTTCTCAAAAGCTGATTTCCAGGGCCAGAGCGACGGCGACCATTTTTACAAAACCAAATTCGGAAGAAGTGAAATGCCAAAATATGAAGGGAAATTATCAGATACTGATATCTGGAACGTTGTCAATTATATGAGGACATTTAAGAAGTAGTATTAAAGAAATTTTGTTCTGATAATAATAGAGACAGATCGGCCGATCTGTCTCTATTATTTTTTATATGACAATCGGTAATCATGCATAAGACCTCTTTGATTTTGACTTCGTCGGGCTCCGCTTCGCTCCGGTTCTTCGTTAGCCCCTTACCCTAAAGGGTGCGAAGAACCGGGTCCCGCAGGGCGAGCTCGGCGCATTGCACCTCATAATGTTCCTGCAAACATATGTTTTCTCCGGATATTCTGATGTTGAGTAACTGTGACAGAGGGCCGGTATCTCTAACTGCAAATGTTCATTATCGCAGTGCCGGATTGTTCTGTCCATAACAACTGAGCTGCCTGATGATTTCAGAACATTCATACAAAAATAAATAACAAAGGACAAAGGACAAAGCACCGGAATATTTATAAAGTGCAGGCAGATTTTCCTGGTCTGTTCCACAAATAGTGCAGCAAAAACATGACATAAAAAAAGCTGCCTCATCCGAGACAGCTTTTTTATTATCATTATGCGTTATAATTATTTTGCAGGGGGGTAACCAAGAGTAGTCATTGCTGCAATTGAGTTATCAAGCAAAGTTCTTATGTACTGAGGGTTGTGAACTCCCATGCTCTTATCCTGCACAACTGCATCGTAATTGAGGTAAGCAAGAACAGCATTGGCTTTGAATGTACCGGTTTTGGCGAGTTCTACTGTAGGATCATTATCGTAAATTCCGGCTGCTACAAGCTGAGCCTCAAGAGTTGCCAGTTTAGCTTCCACATCAGTTTGAACGGATGCGAACAATGTAGCAACAGTTGTAGCACTGGTATGACAAAGTGAAGTTAAACAACCGGTATTATTGAGTGTTTCAGGACCCCCATGAGCACTATAAGTCATATTCCAACTGTGACCTCCTGCCATGTAGCCATAAGGAGTTGACATGTGACAGGTAACGCAACCTGCAGTACCTGTGTGAGGATTTGATGTTGGTAAAGCTGTACCGGGCAGTACATCGAATGGAATTTTCCCTAGTAAAAAGTTTGACTGAGGACCGTGATGTACACCTATACGTGAACTTGTTATTGCAAAATCAGGTCCGTCTAAAACAGGTGCCGGGGATACGTCACGAGCCTGATGGCATGCAACACACTGGTTGCTGTTACCTTTATCATAGGTTACTGTTGCTCCCGCATACTTAAGAATAAGAGCCTCTGCTCCGGGTTTGGTAAGAGCCCAGTCTTCATCAGTCCAGGTCTTATGTATTTTATGACAGGTATAACAGTTGATCTGCTGAGGGTCAGTCGGAACTGAAATGTTGGCATCTGAACCTTCAGCTACATATTCCAGAAATCCCTGGCTTGTATGACAACGAACGCAACCTGTCCTGTTGGCATAAGCCGCATTTTCTCCGGTTGCATGTACCGATTCACTCCACTGGGCATATTTTGTTTCAATAAGTGCAGAATTGTCGTGACAAAGTGTACAACTTTGATTTGCATCAATTCCAGCTATTCCATCTTTTCCATTTGCCCCATTTTCACCGGCTGGTCCCATTGGACCTTCACAGGAAGTTAGAATGAAACCTGTAAAAGTTAATAGTGATAATAATCTGAGTAAATTTTTCATATTAGGTTTATTAGTTAAATATTCGTGGTGCAATCTAAGAATAAACTCTGTTATATTAATAACAGGAACTATGCTATTTACGATATCTATAATTGATAGATGTATTGGTTTTACGGTGATTATTATCAATTATTCTAATGATATTTGTTAGTTTTGTTCTTTCTTTTATTATTAAAAATCTACTTTTGAACCCTTTAAAAACAGTACAATGTCAGGCTTAAATTTAATATATAGTTGCGAGACATGCACACAAATGTGGAAAAATTTTCAGCATCTGACAAAGGATGAAATTCAGCTAATAAATGAAAACAGGTATGAGGCGACATTCAAAGCCGGGGAGATAATGATGAAGCAGGGAGCTCCTACATCCAGTGCATTATTTATGGCAAACGGGATGGCTAAGACTTATATTGAAGGGATAAACGGGAAAAATTTCATTTTGAGTATTGCATTACCCGGAAGGCTGATCATGGGACCCGGAGTATATGTTAATTCCCGTCATACATATTCAGTTGCTGCTATTACATCTGTTCATGCCTGCTTCATAAATTTTGATATTTTCAAACAACTTGTGAAGGTAAATGGTGCATTTGCAGAGGGTCTCCTTGAAGATATCAGTGCAAAATCACTCAGGTCACATTTCCGGATGGTAACTCTGGCACAAAAGAGAATGCAGGGAAGACTTGCTGAAACTCTGCTGTATTTTTCAAATGAAGTATTTCAAAAAGATGAATATGAAATGATACTTTCGCGCCAGGAACTTGGAGAAATGACAAATATGGCAAAGGAATGTGTTGTAAGGATACTGAAAGAACTTGAGGATGAGGGAGTTATTTATTCTGATTCGTCAAAAATCAGAATACTGGATAAAGAAAAGCTAATTCAGATCTCTGAAAATGGCTGAAAAATTTTCATCAGCCGGACACTGGAAGTCGGAACTCAGATGTTCGGCGATCATTTAATATGTAAAGGTTAAGTATTGTGAATCAGTGGGTATAAGTTCAGGAGCACATCTTTAGTTTTCGGACATCGGACATCTGCCATGTAGTTAAAATAGTTAACAAATTATAGATTATGAGGTATTTAAAATTTCTTTTTTCCCCTGTTTTTATGGGAGTATTGTTCGTTTTATTCGCCCTTGCAATGGCTGTGGCTACATTTCTCGAAAATGATTATGGCTCTGCAGGTGCTTATAGTATGGTTTATAACACCCGATGGTTTGAATTGATTTTGCTGCTCCTGTCGGTAAACCTTGTGGGCCGGGTAATAAGTTTAAAACTTTACAGGAAGGATAAACTTCCGGTTTTTTTGTTCCATATGTCATTTGTAGTTATGATCATCGGTGCAGGGATCACAAGATATTTCGGATGGGAAGGTACTATGCATATTCGCGAAGGGGAGGAGCAGAATAGTTGCTATTCAACTGATAAATTTATAGGATATTCCGTGAAAGATGTCAATGGGGCCCTTGTTGACAGTTATTCACATAAGTATATGATTACATCTGTAACAGCTGATAATTTTAAAAGGAAAATTAGTGCCGGCGGCAGGGATTATGAGCTGATTCTTGCAAGAATTCTCCCAAATGCCATGGAGACAATCTCCGACTCTCCTGAAGGCGAACCGTTGATCTCTTTTATCGTTACAAGGGATATGACGTCAACGGAAACTGTTATTCTGAAAAAAGGTGACTCAAAATCCGCAATGGGCATTTCAATAGGATTTGAATCGGAAAAGCCAGCAGATATCACAATTAATTCCGATTCCTCTTCTTTCTTTCTCTCATCAGAACTGCCTGTAAGTGAAATCAGTATGATGCATGGGGGGGCTAAGCCTGATGAAGAGTCTAAACCAATGGAAAAGGTAAATAGGTTAAAGTTGAAAACAATGCAGATTATTACTGTAAATGATATTAAAATAGTACCTCAGCAAATGACGCTTTCAGGCATTTTAAAAACTGTTTCTGTCGATCCGGCTGAACAAAATACCGGACAAAATGCTTTTATATTTCATGTTTTCAGAGGATAATGAATCGGGCACCATTCTTTTGTGGGATAAGAGCTCTGAAAAAACTGCTACAGGATCATGTATGGTTGATGGAATGACATTTGAGATAACCTACGGCTCAAAATTAAGGACACTTCCGTTTAGCCTTAAACTGAATGATTTTATCCTTGAAAGATATCCGGGATCTACCAGCCCGTCGGGCTATAAGAGTGATGTTTTACTTATCGACAAGGCAGATAATGTAGAAAAGCCATTTATGATCTTTATGAATAACATCCTTAAATATAAGGGCTACCGGTTCTATCAGTCTTCATACGATCAGGATGAAAAAGGTACGATCCTTTCAGTTAACCATGACCTTGCAGGAATGCTTGTCAGTTATACGGGCTATGGACTTCTCTTTCTTTTTATAATATTATCGCTGATTATCAAAAATTCAGTTTTCAGGAACGTCACTCCGGGACACTGGTCATCCTCCATACGGAAAGCGGTCCCCTTAATAATTCTGGTTTTGGTCTTATCAGGATTAAATAATGCAAATGCACAGAAGCTGATACCTGACAAATCAGTATCGGAAGAATTTGGCAAGGTGCTGGTGCAGGATCAGAAAGGAAGGACAAAACCTCTGTTTACCCTAAGCAATGATATCCTGCGGAAAGTAACAAGAGAGAACGAATTTCAGGGACTGAATTCGATGCAGGTTTTCCTTGGTATTTATCTCGATTTCGATAACTGGAAGAAGGTTCCTTTAATAAAAGTCTCAAATAGCGATCTGCAACAGTTAATAGGCATTAGAGGAAGTATGGCTTCTTTTTCCGACCTTGTTGATATTGACGGTAATGGGAATTATAAGTTGTCAGAGCAGGTCAATAGTGCGTATGCCAAAGCTCCGGGTGAAAGAAATAAAATGGACAAGGAGGTCATGAAGGTTGACGAAAGAGTCAATATAGTATATATGATTTATAAGGGCGACTTCTTAAAGTTGTTTCCCCTCAAAGATGGAACACCATAACTGGGGATCACCTGAGGAAGCTCTTAAAACTGCAGAAAGTAAAGAAGATTCACTTTACCTTAGTAAAATTATTCCTTTATTTTCCGATGCGGTTCAGTCGGGAAATTTAGCAGCCGTCAGGCAGCTTTCGGCTTCAGTGGGCGAATATCAGGCAAAATTTACAAAATACGATCTCCCTTCAAAATCAAAAACCAATGCCGAACTGCTTTATTATAAACTGAAGATATTTGAGCGCCTGTTCCCGTTCTATGCAACAACGGGATTGATAATGCTTATCGGACTTATAGTTATGGTGATCAGAGGAAAAAGAGAAATCTCGTTGTTTGTCAGGATTCTGGGATGGTTACTCTTTGCCGGATTTTTGTTTCACACGTTTGGATTGGGTCTCAGGTGGTACATTGCAGGTCACTCTCCAATGAGTAACGGGTATGAATCAATGATATTCATCTCGTGGGTAACACTTTTGGCCGGATTCATCTTCAGCCGTAAATCGGCTTTTGCACTTTCAGCAACTGCTATTCTGGCATCAATGACTCTGATGGTAGCACATCTTAGTTTTATGGATCCTGAAATCACAAACCTTGTTCCTGTACTCAAGTCATACTGGCTTACACTGCATGTTTCGGTAATAACAGGCAGTTACGGATTCCTTGGTCTTGGAGCGATACTGGGACTAATAACGATGATATTGCTGGTCTTATCAAATGATACAAACCGGGAAAGAATTTCCGCAACAATTGATCAACTTACCGTAATCAATTTTAAAACGCTTACCCTGGGTCTCTATTTTCTGACAATCGGCACTTTCCTTGGAGCTGTCTGGGCAAATGAGTCATGGGGAAGATATTGGGGCTGGGATCCGAAGGAGACATGGTCACTTATTTCAATTATAATATATAGTCTTGTGGTACATTCCCGTTCAATCCCGGGATTGAAAGATATTTATACCTTTAACCTGTTATCTCTGTTCGCCTTCTCAACTGTACTTATGACCTATTTTGGAGTAAATTATTATTTATCGGGGCTCCATTCATATGCATCAGGTGATTCGGTTCCGGTGCCCGTATTTGTATATATCACTATAATTGTGCTGGCAGGATTATCTTTAGTGGCTTATTTAAAATATAACATACGGAAGAACGCCTGAAAGAAATTAAACAGCCCACAGAACCTGTCCTGATTTATAGGGAGCTATTTTTTAACGCCCGGACCTGGTTAATGGATTTTTCTTTTAAGAAAACCTCTGTTTTTTGATGGGAGTCAGTGTTATAACATTTCCTTTTTGACAGATAAGGCTGTTTAAATAGGCAACTTTATTCCGTCTGGTAGAAAATGGGTTGTTACATGCTCATTTTGTCCTCGCAATATCTCAGATATGAGATCTTAATAAAATATTCATTTAATATAACCGGAGGTAAATATGAATATATTTACTTCAGAATGCTGTATCCATGATCTTAAGATATAGAACATGGATGCATGAATCAAAATAATTACAGGGCATGAAAATTAATTATAACTTTGATAAATAAGAATAAATAAATGAATAGTATGATAATCAAAAACATCAGAAATATTTTTTTCCTTGTAATGCTTCTGGTAAGCATTTCTGTTCTTAATATTAACTGCTCAGGAAGGACAACTCTTTGTAGGATGGGCAGTTGCAGACATAACACCTGAAAAGCCTGTTGCACTTGTGGGCCAGTTAAACAAACGCATATCAGTGTCGGTACAGGACCCCTTAAATGCAACTGTACTGGCTTGGGAAACCAGAGGTGACAACGGCCTGAAAGAACAGGCAATAATGGTCTCATGTGATCTCTTATTCATACGGGCACAGACGCAAAAAAAGCTTCAGAGTACAGTTGCAAAGGAACTGAGTGATTTTGACGCCGCAAAATTATTTCTTAACGCCACTCACTCACATACATCTCCGGGTTTTATTGATAATGAGTTTTTCGGATTGTACGATGTAAGCAACGATAAGGGAGTAATGAAACCTTCGGAATATGAGGCTTTCTTTATTGAAAAGGTAACCGGTGCTGTGGTTAAAGCATGGAAGGATAGAAAACCCGGAGGTTTTAGCTGGGGACTTGGAAATGCAATCCTGGGTCATAACCGGAGGAGTGTAAAATTTGACGGGACTGCAAAGATGTACGGAGTTAATGATCCCGACTTCTCTCACTACGAAGGCAGTGAGGATAATAAGGTCCAAATGTTATTTTTCTGGGATAAGAACAAGTCGCTGACAGGCATGGTTATAAACACTGCGGCAACTGCTCAGGTAACTGATGGGACTAATTTTGTTTCAGCTGATTTTTATAATGAAGCACGGCAAAACATTAAGAAAAAATTCGGGAAAGACATTTTTGTTTTCTTCCAGGTTGGAGCTGCAGGTGATATTACACCAGCCAACCATGAATACGCATATCGCCGTGCCGAAGAAATCATGTTAAAAAGAAAAGGGATCACGGCACGTCAGGAGCTTGCTGACAGGTTACTTAATGCTGTGGAGGAAGTATTTCCTTTTGTACAGAATGATATTGCTTATAAAACTGTCTTTAAACACACGGTTGCAAAAGTTGACCTTCCTGTTAAAGACCCTCCCGCTAAGCTTTTCTACATGACAGATGATGTAAAACCTGCTGAATTTCATGTTATACGTCTTGGCGATATAGCAATAGCAACTAATCCATTCGAACTTTTTACGGATTATGGGGTGCTCATTAAATCACGAAGCAAGGCTCTGCTTACTTTTCTGGTTCAGCTGTCGTGTCAGCACAGCGGTTACCTGCCAACTGAAAGAGCAGTTAAAGGAGGTGGCTATAGTGCTGATAATTACCTTGTTGGTCCTGAAGGTGGATATATTCTGGTTGATGAAACAGTAAAACGTATAAATATAATGTGGAATGAGTAATTTATTATTTATTTTTATAGATAGTTTAAAAGTTATTTTAGTACGGGTAAAAATTTTCATTAATTTCAATAACCTATGACACACCGGAGAAAATTTATCAAACAACCCGCAGCGGCAGGAATGCCGGGCAGTATCCCTTCTGAAATGTTTCCTCAGCAGAGAACTTCCGGTAATAAAATATGGGCATGTCTTCTTCATCTGAGCATAAATATGTGGAAAGAACATAATCCGGATCTTCAATTGAGTGAATCGCTCTGGAATGATGCTTTGGCTAAAATGGTTAATGCTGGTTTGAATATGGTGGTGATCGATTTAGGCGATGGCATAAAATATGAAAGTCATCCGGAAATTGCTGTTAACAATGCATGGTCAACAACCAGGCTTCAGGATGAACTGGCTAAAATTCGTAAAATGGGATTGGAACCAATTCCAAAGTTAAATTTCTCAACCTGTCATGATGCCTGGTTAGGAAAATATGACCGGATGGTGTCTACTAAAGAATATTATAGCGTATGCAGTGACCTCATAGCTGAAGTTATAAATCTGTTTGATAAACCACGCCTTTTCCATCTGGGAATGGATGAGGAGAATGAATCAAATCAGAGAGATTATGACTTTCTGGTTATCAGGCAAAATCAATTGTATTGGGGTGACATGTATTTCCTGCTGGGAGAAGTTGAAAAGGGAGGATCACGCCCGTGGGTCTGGCAGGATTTTGTAAGATATCATCCTGAGGAAGTTGCCAGAATGATGCCAAAATCTGTTCTTCAGAGTAACTGGTATAATTTAACTGATTTTGATAAACCGACAACAAATAAATCTGTAAAAGCTTATGTTGATCTTGAAAAATTCGGATATGATCAGGTGCCGGGCGGAAGTAATTATTATAAAGGCTCGGAGAAATGCTTTTTCAATAATGTCAAATTTTGTTCTGAGAATATTGCCGACCAACGATTACTTGGTTTTATTCAATCTCCCTGGAAACATACTGTCGAAGAAAACAGGGACCATATTTTAAAAAGCATTGAACTTGCCGGGGAAGCAAAGAAATGGTTTGATAATAACCACAAGTAGCATTTGATTACCTCTCTGTGAGTAAATTTAAGAACTTAATTGATTATAGGATATAAAATATAAGTCCTCAACCTAATAATATGATAGATGACAAATCGAAGAAAATTCATCAAACAGGTTGCCGCTGCAGGTATTGCAAGCAGTATCCCTTCAGTTCTCTTGTCACAACAGAAACCTTCTGCAAATATGATATGGGCTGACCTTATCCATCTGAGTTACAATATGTGGGAAGATAGTGTTCCTCTAAAATACAGGGACGAAAATTATGTTTGCACCACCTGCCAGGAAGCAAGGGAATGGGCACACGGTTACAGGCCAAATCTCACATTCGACGATGCTGTGTGGAATGCTCTGTTAAAGGATATGGTAGCCGCCGGGATGAATATGGTCCTTATAGATGTCGGAGATGCAGTGAAATACGAGAGTCACCCTGAAATTGCGGTTAAAAATGCATGGAAGCCCGAAAAATTAAGATCTGAGCTTGCTAAAATGCGTAAAATGGGCCTGGAACCAATTCCAAAACTTAAATTTTGCAACCACTCACGATATCTGGTTAGGTCCCTATTCACGAATGGTTTCAACTGATATATATTATGGTGTTTGCCGCGACCTCATAAATGAAGTAATTGCTATTTTTGATAAGCCACGCTTCTTTCATGTGGGGATGGATGAGGAACTGGCATCGTATCAGGTAAACCGGAGTTATGCTGTGGTTCGTCAGAATGACCTGTGGTGGGGTGATCTCTACTTCTATATAGGAGAAGTTGAAAAAAATGGAGTCCGTCCCTGGGTATGGTCCGATTATGCATGGCATAAACCGGATGTGTTTTTCAGGAAGATGCCAAAATCAGTGCTTCAGAGCAATTGGTATTACGGATCAGATTTTGACATGCAAACCCTTAAAGAGCCTAACAAAACTTACGTTAAATTATATAACGATCTTGAATCCTATGGTTATGACCAGGTTCCTACAGGAAGCAACCACTCTGTTGCAGAGAACTTCGAATCAACTGTTGAATATTGTAAAAAAGTGATTGATCCTTCAAGACTTACCGGTTTTATGACTGCTCCATGGAGACCAACACTTTCACCTTGCCTCGGCAGACATAAAGAAGCCATAGCTCAGGTTGCCAGGGCAATAAAAAAATTCAGGAGCTAAAATGGAGAAGCTCCCCTTTTGCGGGGAGCCATCTTATGCCACTACCATCGGTAATTATCGCAGGTATCTGATAAAGAGTACTCTGATGGTCATTATTTGGGTGGAAGATGGGGTTCGAACCCACGACCTTCGGAACCACAATCCGACGTTCTAACCAACTGAACTACATCCACCATTTAGGAGTGCAAAAATAAATCCAAAAATCCGATTCACAAAATTTATATTTTATTTTCTCAACCTTCCATTCAATTACTATCTTTGATAAGTTCAAAAAGGAGCTGAGGTTGCTGTACAATTTTTTAACTCAGAAGTTGTATGAAGGGAGAAATTAAGTAGTTTTTGTACTGATTTGAGAAAGCTATATCTAATCGACAATATATCTGGACTTCAACTTTTCCAGTTGATGAAGCCTATAGTCTTCCTGATCATTAGCATAGTTTTTACCAAGAGCCACCTTACCCGGGCAGAGATTGGTCAATGGGAGATGTTTATGTTTCTGTCTGGCCTGATGACATTTTATTGGGTGACAGGAATCATTCAATCTCTCCTTCCTCTATACCACAGGAATAAAACATACAGGAAAATGGGCGATAACGGGACCGCAAAATCACCCGAGATTTTCAATGCTTTTTTATTGTTGTGCTTTTTCAGTCTGCTTGTTTTTATACTCGGACATTCATTAAAAAATAATTTTTCGGTTTTCCATATCTCGGGTAATGCTCCGTATATTAACCTGTTATTACTTTACATACTTCTCAGCAGCCCGGTATGTCTTATTGAATATATATATCTCCTTAACAACAGGTCTTATCGGATTTTTCAATACGGTTTGATAACATTCACGGCCCAGATGATTCTCATAATTGCCCCTATTATTCTGGGAAAAGATATTATATGGTCAATATGGGGTTTGCTGGTAATTACAGGAATAAGATGGATATGGCTACTGTTGCTTCTCAGGAGATATACCGAAATGAAGATTTCGATTGAGTTCATGAAGGAACATCTATATCTGGGAACTCCATTAATTCTTACAACACTTATCTCGGGTTCCGCTCAATATACTGATGGGGTAATTGTTTCGGTAGTTTACCGCGACCCTGCAAAATTTGCCTGGTTCCGCTATGGGGCTAAAGAATTTCCACTTGTGTTAATGCTGGCTAACGGACTCAGTAATGCCATGCTTCCCGAGTTTTCAACCCGTGCGAGGATGAAAGAATCTATGGCAAAAATCAGGGTTAAATCAAAGCGCCTCATGCACATTCTGTTCCCAATAGCGATGGTTATAATGATTTTTTCAAAATGGATTTATCCCCGGATGTTCAACACCGAATTTCAAAAAAGCGCCGACATATTTCTCATATATTCTTTACTTATTATTCCCCGGCTTATCTTTCCTCAAACAGTAATTGTGGGCAGGAAAAAAACCCACATTACCCTTTTTGCGGCGATTCTGGAGCTTTTATTGAATATTCCTCTGAGCCTTTTAATGATAAAATGGGGTTATGGCCTTGTTGGGGTTGCCCTTTCAACTTTTATAGTCTATTTTGTCGGTAAAAGCTTCCTTGTAGCATATTTATGGATTAAAATGAATATCAAGCCTGGCGAATATATTCCTGTTAAAGTCTATGCCCTCTATTGCATTCTCATTTCAATCATTTTCATTTTAATCGATCACGGGATAATATATATCCGGTAATCCGGTGTTTCATATAAGGTTAAATAAATCTACATATATTTGCAACTGTCTAATCTCTGATCAGAAAATCGGAGGTATTGCTATTTAGTTGTTAATCAGGTTTTTATAATTATGGATATTATTGAGGTCATTACTAATGCCGACAAAAAAGATTTTATTGAATTTCCAAAGTGGTTATATAAAAGTGATCCCTTCTGGGTATGCCCGCTCGATACAATGGTTGAGGCTGTCTTTGATCCGCTTAAAAATCTTTCGTTTAAACATGGAGAGGCCAGACGATGGCTGGTTAAAGATACCCAGGGAAAAATACTCGGCCGAATAGCTTCATTTATAGATAATGTAAGATCAGCTGCAAACTTTCAACCTACAGGAGGAATCGGATTTTTTGAAGTTGTTGAAAACAGAGATGCCGCATTTATGCTCTTCGATACCGCCCGGTCATGGCTGGCATCAAAGGGTATTGAAGCAATGGATGGTCCTATAAATTTCGGGGAGAATGATAACAACTGGGGGCTCCTTGTTGATGGATTTATGCAGCAGGGATATGGCATGCCATATAACAAAAGATATTACCCTGACTTTTTTGAAGATTATGGTTTCAGAAACTACTTCGAACAATATTCATATCACAGGGAAGTTCGTAATTCCCGAAATGAGATAGTTAAGTTTCCTGTCAGAATAATGAAAATTGCAGAATGGATATCAAAGAGACCCGGATATACATTCCGTCATTTTGAATTCAGGGATAAGCGGAAATTTATTAACGATATAGTTGAGATTTATAATTCTACATGGTCAATTTTCAAAGAAGATTTCACTCCTCTCGATCCGGTATTTCTTGAAGAATCACTTAAGAAGGCAAGGGTGTTTATAGATGAGGAACTTATCTGGTTTGCCTACTTCAATGACAGACCTATTGCATTTTTCGTACTCTTTCCGGATCTGAACCAGATATTAAAATATTTTAACGGCAGGCTCACGCTTTGGAACATTATACGCTTTGGCTACTTTAAAGTTACACATAAAATGAAAAGGATGAGAGCTGTTGTCGGAGGAGTCACTCCTTCTCACCAGAACAGCGGAGTAGAATCGGCTATCTTTCTTCATCTTTATGAAGTGTTAAAAAATAAACCATGGTTTAAAGAGCTGGAACTCTCGTGGGTGGGCGATTTTAATTTCAAAATGATTGCAATTTATGAGGCACTTGGTGCCCAAAAAGCCAAGACACATATCACATATCGCTATCTCATAAATAAAAAACTGGAATTCATACGGTATAAAGATGAGGCCCAAAGAAATTATCATAATGGATTAAAATCATGATTATTCTTAAACGACCTGACTGAGATGTACCTCAGGAATCAGATTTTTTCGTTGAAGTGGCTGATAAACATAATATTAAAGCGAAATATGTGTGCTCCGGGCTAATAATTTAAAATTTCATTTTGTATATTAAATAATGTTGATTAATTTTGCACACCCTGAGAATGGGTAAAATTTAAGATATTTTAAGGAAATAAAAAATTGTTAACGATGAAACAGGGAATACATCCAAGCGGTTACAGGTTAGTGGTATTTCAGGATATGTCAAACGGTATTGGCTTTCTGAGTAAATCAACTGCACTGTCAAAAGAGAACATTAAGTGGGAGGACGGGAATGAATATCCGCTGATCAAACTTGAAATTTCCAATACTTCACATCCTTTTTATACTGGTAAGATGAAGCTCGTTGACACTGCAGGAAGAGTTGACAAATTCATGAACCGTTATAAGGATCATATCGTGAAAAAGAAGTAATTCATTGATTATAGATTAATGAAGCTCTCCTTGAGGGGAGCTTTTTTTATTAATTATTTTGGCACAATCATTGCTTAACTCCATCTTCATTATAGAAAGAATATATTATGTAATTTTGCAAATTGTAAATTAAGTAAAGAGTATTAGATAAAAGAAGTTAAAGAGGATTGATTTTTATAATGTTGGTGGTGTATTTTAATACCGTACCCGGATGGTTAGGGGTTTAAAGTCAACATAATCGACTCTGATTTGTTTGATAAGGGGATAACGTTAATATGGAAAAAAAATACAGAAGACCTGGAAGTGAGATTATGATTCCGGATATACTTGATGGAGATGGAGATATAATTCCCATTATTGCCGATGGCGATGACGGTGAACTGGAAGATGTTGAGGTCCCGGATACCCTTCCAATACTCTCACTGCGGAATACGGTACTCTTCCCGGGTGTGGTTCTGCCAATTTCTATCGGGAGGCCCAAATCAATTCAATTAATTAAAGATGCATACAGGAATGATAAAATAGTTGCAACTGTTGCCCAAAAAGATCCTGATATCGAGAATCCAAACTTTGCTGATCTTCATAAAATAGGTACTATCGGCCAGATTGTGAAACTCCTGGAAATGCCTGATGGATCTACTACCGCAATTATTCAGGGAAGAAAACGTATGGTACTTAAAGAACTGGTATCCGATGATCCCTATTTTATTGCACATGTTTTACCAATGCCTGAAATAAAACCGGGCAGGCTAAGCAAAGATTTCGATGCCATTGTCGGATCTCTTAAAGACCTGTCACTCAAAATAATCAAAATAAATCCCAACATAAGCCCGGAGGCTTCCTTTGCAATTAAAAATATTGAGAACAATACATACCTGATTAACTTTATATGTTCAAACACTGATATTAAAGTACAGGATAAGCAAAAACTCTTGGAAATAAACAAATTGCGCGACAGAGGTTTTATGTTACTCGAGTTTCTGGTACAGGAGATTCAGGTACTGGAACTTAAGAATGAGCTGCAGTCAAAAGTTAAAAGCGACCTCGATCAGCAGCAGCGTGAATTTCTCCTTCATCAGCAGATGAAGACTATTCAAAATGAGCTTGGAGGCAATCCTGCAGAAAAAGAGATTGAAGAGTACCGGAAAAAAGCAGAGACAAAAAAATGGACAGCAGAGGTAAAAAAAGTTTTCGACAAGGAACTTGACAAGCTTAATCGTCTTAATCCCGCAGCAGCAGAATACTCTGTCCAGGTTAATTATATCCAGACTCTTCTGGATCTTCCATGGGGCGAATTCACCCAGGATAACCTCGATCTGAACCATGCCAGGGTGGTACTCGACAATGATCATTTCGGACTGGATGAGGTTAAAGAGAGAATCCTTGAACACCTGGCGGTTCTTAAACTTAAAGGGGATCTGAAGTCTCCGATCCTTTGCCTGTATGGGCCTCCCGGAGTTGGCAAAACATCACTTGGAAAATCTGTTGCAAAAGCTCTTGACAGAAAGTATGTCAGAATGTCATTGGGAGGATTACATGATGAAGCTGAAATAAGAGGACACCGGAAAACCTACATAGGAGCCATGCCCGGTCGTATAATACAGAACATTAAAAGAGCAGGATCCTCAAATCCTGTATTTATTCTCGATGAAATAGATAAGGTCGGTCAGGATTTCAGGGGAGACCCGTCATCAGCACTTCTGGAGGTACTTGATCCGGAACAGAACGGTACATTTTTCGACAATTTTCTCGAGATGGAATATGACCTTTCGAAAGTCTTGTTTATTGCTACCGCAAATACTCTTTCAACAATAAGCCCTGCTCTGCGCGACAGGATGGAACTGATAGAGATAACAGGATATCTCGTAGAAGAGAAACTTGAAATAGCAAAACAACATCTCCTGCCTAAACAGCTTGATAACCACGGGGTTAAGGCAGATCAGCTCATGATTAACAAAAAGGTAATGGAGATAGTGATTGAGAAGTATTCCCGGGAGTCGGGGGTGAGGGAGCTTGATAAGAACCTTGCAAAAATTGTAAGAGTAACGGCAAAAAATATTGCATCAGATACAAATTATTCTCCTTCACTCTCACCTGAGGTCCTCCGCGAAATCCTTGGACCTCCGAAATTTATACGGGATCTCTATTCCGGAAATGATCAGGCCGGGGTTGTGACTGGTCTGGCCTGGACAGCAGCAGGAGGGGAGATACTTTTTGTGGAAACAAGTCTGAGTAAAGGTTCGGGCAAGCTTACACTTACAGGAAATCTGGGGGAAGTAATGAAGGAATCTGCTATTATTGCTCTCGAATATCTGAAATCAAATGCATCTCTGCTTGATCTACCGGACAACTTCTCTGAGAAATGGAATGTTCATATTCATGTGCCTGAAGGAGCTATTCCCAAAGACGGACCTTCAGCCGGAGTGACCATGGCTGCATCAATTGCTTCAGCATTCACACAGAGAAAAGTGAAGAAATATCTCGCAATGACCGGCGAAATCACATTGAGAGGGAAAGTACTGCCTGTTGGCGGAATAAAAGAAAAGATTCTTGCTGCCAAGAGAGCAAGCATAAAAGATATTATCTTATCGGAAGACAACAGAAATGATGTTGAAAATATAAAAGAAGTGTACATCAGGGGACTCAAATTCCACTATGTTGAAACTATTATGGAGATGCTTGAACTGACTTTGCTGAGACAAAAAGTCAGGAATCCAAAAAAAATATCATTTGAATGAAGAAAATTGCAGTTTTCCCCGGATCATTTGATCCATTAACTCTTGGACATGAATCAATTGTAAGGAGGTCGCTGAGCATCTTCGATGAAATTCTGATAGCTGTAGGGGCCAATGCATTGAAAAAGAGCTTTTATCCACTGGAAATCAGGAAAGAAATCATAGCCAAAGTATTTCAGAATGAACCAAGGGTAAGGATCACTCATTATGAAGGACTTACAGTTGATTTCTGCAAAAAGAACGGAGCGGATTACATCCTGCGCGGGTTGAGAACATCGGCTGATTTTGAATTTGAAAGAGCTATTGCACAGGTTAATAAAGTGCTGTCTGCCGGAATCGAAACAGTTTTTCTCCTTACTGTGCCGGAACATTCTCACATAAATTCCTCAATTGTCAGGGATATTATACGCAGCGGAGGTGATGCTTCAATGTTTGTCCCTTCGGCAGATTAACCTGAATGATTATAAATACCAGTTGATTTAAGATAATCAGGGCCTGAGAACGCATGAATTTATCATATCAGTAAGCGACAACCAGGCTTTGCCTTTTATCCTGCTGATTTCATCAGGCAGGAGCCATTCAACCTTCGTAATCCCTTCTTTTATCTGAGGATCAATTAACATGACTCCATCATAATGCATTAAATACCAGTGAGTCTTTTTCAGATATGGTATACCCTGTAAAGTATATGTATGGTAACTCGGACAGAGTGGACTTACAATAGAATGTCCTTTAATTCCGCATTCCTCACTAACCTCCCTTAATGCACAAGTTTCAGGTTCTTCCCCCCTGTCGATATGACCTTTCGGAAGGTCAAGCATATTGTTCTTTTCTATGAAGAGGTATCTTCCCGAATTGTGCATTACAAGACCTCCCGCTGCACCGACCTCCGTGAAATTTATCCTGAATAATTTCCATATAAATGTTATGTCGGGGCCATAAACATTTACAGCATTTATAGTTTTATCGGACTGGAAATCTGTTATTATTTTATAAAATTCATTCGTATCATTGAATTTATGGAATAACCCGTATTTTTGTAACCGGTCAGGCTCAGGGCTGATTGTAATGAACCTGTTTTCGAAATGAACTTTATACATATTCATATGGAGAAGATTGCAAAAACAATAGCTGAATATCTTTTACAAATTAACGCAATTAAATTGCAATCATCAAATCCTTTTACCTGGGCTTCAGGATGGAAGTCACCAATTTATTGCGATAACCGCAAAACTCTTTCATTCCCGGAAGTAAGGTCATTTATCCGTGATTCATTTGCATATACAATAAAGCAATATTATCCTGATACAGAACTTGTTGCCGGTGTTGCAACAGGAGCTGTTGCTCACGGAGCTCTTGTTGCCGATAAACTGGCATTACCATTTATTTATGTCAGATCAGGAGCAAAGGAGCATGGGCTTGGGAACCAGATTGAGGGATATTTTGAGCCCGGTCAGAAAGTGGTTGTAATTGAAGATCTTATATCAACCGGTAATAGCAGTCTTAATGTAGTGAAAACTCTCAGGGATGCTGGTTGTGAGGTACTTGGAATGGCAGCCATATTCTCATATGAGTTTCAAAAAGCATCTGATAGTTTTAAAGCGGAAAAGTGTGTACTTTATACCTTAAGTAACTATTCAGTCCTCCTTGAGACTGCGCTCAGCACCGGATATATCGGTCAGACTGAAGTTGAAACATTGAAAAAATGGAGAACATCTCCTTCAACATGGGGTACAAAATAAGTATATTATGAGCAGTATTTCAGATTATAAAAGCAGGACCGGAACCATGTCGTGTAGTCCCGAAGAGTTATTTTATTTCATAACTGATATCAGGAATTTTGAACAATTCATTCCGGCTGATACGGTAACTAACTTAACTGTCGGAAAAGATTCATGCAGCTTTCAGGTAAGTATGCTTGGAACAGTTACTATCACTATAGCGGAAAAAATCATACCTGGTAAAGTTATTTTTTCGGGTAACGCTCTCCATTTAAACGACTTCTCATTAATAATGAATATTTCCGGGACAGAAAACAATCTCTCTGAAGCAAATATAACATTGCTCGCTGAAATGAATCCCGTATTGAAAATGCTCGCTGAAAAACCGATTATACGGTTGCTTGAAACACTTATCAGCGGGATGGAAAAATTCGGAGGATGGAAAGATATCAAAGGATGATCTCAACTTCTTTAAATGAGTATTCATATATTTCACCATCACTGTTTTCGATCTGCAATCTGCCTTCATTACTGACAGAAATTATACGGCCTTTGAACGGGCCCCCCGAATCTGTAAATTTGCACCATTCATTTAGCCGGAAAAGCTCCATTATATACTCATTTCTTATCCGGCTGAAATCACCTGTAATCAGTTGCTTATATCTTTTGTCCAGATCAGATAACAGTTCATCAAGCGATAAAGCAAGATCAAACTCCAGGTTTGTTATCATTTTCAGTGATACAGGATTAGGAGCATCACCCAGGAACAAGACCTGGTTAACATTCAGACCAATCCCGACAATTGTGTTTTTGATCTCATTGCCCAATAAGGAATTTTCAATAAGAATACCTGCTATTTTGTCATTGTTTACATAAATATCATTTGGCCATTTGATCTTACAATTATCTGTATATGTGTTAATGTAATCCAAAACTCCCAGGGAAACTGCCATTGAAATCAGAAATTGTTCCGAAGGAAGGATCATTGACGGGTATAGTACTATGCTGAATATTAAATTCTTATCTTCTTCACTTTCCCATTTATTGGACATCTGTCCTTTTCCTGCCGACTGAAATCCTGTGTGGACAATTGTCCCCTCCGGCAAGTCATCCGTAATCAGCAGACTTGCAAGATATGAATTGGTCGATGTCAGCTTTTCAAGGAAAATCCTTTTTGAACCTATAATCATGATTAACAAAGCGATAATGAATTCTCACTTTTTTTATTCAATAGTAATTCTTCATATTCTGATATTGGCATCTAAATTGCATTAAGAGATTCTGTTAACAAAAATACAGATAAAAGTTTGTACTTTTGCAGTTTGATGTATAACTGATAATTATTGATGAAGAAAAGATCTGATGGAGTTGAATTTCTTTTAGAAAACATTGTTAAGGGAATTTTTGAAAAGAAGGGGCAGAATGTTCTTAAAATTGATTTGCGGAAGCTTGACACCAGAATTGCCGATTATTTTGTTATCTGCCATGCCTCTTCCGTAACACAGGTTGATTCTATCTGTGACTCAGTTGAAGATACTGTGAGGTTGGGAACCGGCGAGAAGCCGATACATGTTGAAGGCCTCGAAAATTGTTTTTGGGTACTGCTTGATTATGGAGACGTTATTGTGCATATATTTCTTGAAGAACACCGTAACTTTTACAACCTTGAATCGCTTTGGGCAGATGCTAATATCGAGGTCATGGAAGATAATATTCAGAAAGTAAAATATTTATGACAGAGAATAATAATAATGTTCAGAAATCAGATAAGAAATCTGATAAGACTTTAAAGCCGAAATTTAATTCCAACTGGATCTTTGCGATACTGGCGGTATCAGTCATCCTATTCAATATTATGTTTTCAGGAAAAACAATACCAAAAGCATCTACCAACAAAATAAAAGAGATGTTTGCCAGACACGATATTGAAAAAATTACGGTTGTCAATAAAGAGGTTGCCAAGATTTACCTAAAACCAGAAGCTATTGAATCGGGACGGTATCCTGAAGTCGCAAAACCCGGAAAAGGATTTGGATTGTCGGTGCCCAAACCAGATTTCACATATAATATTGGTGACATAAGTAGTTTTCAACCATTTATCATCGAAGAACAAAAGAACGCAGGTACAGCGGAAAAAGATTATATATATCCGGATTATGTCAATGAGAAAAATTATTTCATGGATATACTTGGATGGATCCTTCCTTTTGCTTTTTTAATAATCCTGTGGGTATTTCTTATGCGGCGGATGTCGGGAGGCGGCGCGGGAGGCGCGGGTGGTATTTTCAGTGTAGGTAAATCGAGAGCCCAGATATTTGATAAAGACACCAATGTTAAGCTTAACTTTAATGATGTGGCCGGCCTTGAGGAAGCCAAAACAGAGGTAATGGAGATAGTTGATTTTCTGAAAAATCCAAAGAAATATACTCAGTTGGGTGGGAAGATACCAAAGGGAGCATTGCTTATTGGACCTCCCGGGACAGGAAAGACACTTCTGGCAAAAGCTGTTGCGGGCGAAGCCAATGTGCCATTCTTTTCAATCTCAGGATCTGATTTTGTGGAGATGTTTGTCGGAGTGGGAGCCTCAAGGGTTCGCGACCTTTTCAAACAGGCAAAAGAAAAAGCCCCGTGCATTGTATTTATTGATGAAATAGATGCCGTGGGCAGGGCAAGGGGAAAAAATGCCAATTTCGGATCGAATGATGAGAGGGAAAATACACTTAACCAACTTCTTACCGAAATGGATGGTTTCGGAACAAACATGGGGGTTATCATACTGGCTGCCACAAACAGAGCTGATATTCTTGACAGGGCTCTTCTGAGAGCAGGAAGATTTGATCGCCAGATACATGTTGAACTTCCTGATCTTAATGAACGGGAAGCAATTTTCAAAGTACACCTGCGCCCGATTAAACTTGAGAAGAATTTTGATATCGCGTTTATGGCAAAGCAAACACCTGGGTTTTCGGGTGCAGATATTGCAAATGTCTGTAATGAATCAGCCCTTATTGCGGCACGAAAAAATAAAACTGTAGTTGAAAGACAGGACTTTCTGGATGCTGTGGACCGGATAGTTGGCGGACTGGAACGGAAAAGCAAAATCATTTCTCTTGTTGAGAAAAAAACAATTGCTTACCACGAAGCCGGTCATGCAACTGTCAGCTGGCATCTTGAACATGCAAGCCCTCTTCTTAAGGTAACAATCATACCAAGAGGAAGAGCCCTCGGGGCTGCCTGGTATCTGCCGGAGGAACGTCAGATTACAACACGTGAACAGATACTTGATGAGATGGCATATGCCCTTGGCGGCCGGGCTTCGGAAAAGCTGGTCTTCGGTAAAATTTCCACAGGCGCATTGAGCGACCTTGAGAAAATTACTAAACAGGCTTATGCCATGGTCGCATTTTTCGGAATGAGTGACGAAGTTGGAAACATAAGTTTCTACGATTCTTCAGGTCAATCCGATTTTGGGTTCACTAAACCTTACAGTGAAAAAACCGCTGAGGTTATCGACCGTGAAGTTAAACAGATAATCGCTGAATCGTATCTGAGAGCACTTGATGTATCTCAAGGAAAATATGAAGGGATTGACTGAACTGGCAGAGCTTCTTCTTGAAAAAGAGGTAATATTCACTGAAGATCTTGAAAGGATCTTCGGTAAAAGAAAAGCTGATCTGTTAAAGGAGGCTAAGGAGGCTGACAATAAGGCATTAGATAAAGCTATAGGTAAAGCTAAAGCTAAAGCTGAAAGTCAGAAGAATCTAAAGAAGAACAGGAAAAGAAAGTGAAGGATTCCGGAGATCCGGAAGATAACGGAGGGGATAACATAAGATCAAAACAGGAAAAAAAGGGCAACGGGGAGGATCATGCTAAAAAGACGGCAAAAAAGACAATAACAAAAGCTAACGGCTAAACAATCTAAAATTTGAACAACTTTTTCAGACGTACCATTACCGGAGCTGGTATTGTGATTTTCGTAATGGGTGGTTTTTGGCTCCATCCTGTTTCATTTTTTCTGACCGGGCTGATATTGCTTGTTGGTACACAATATGAGTATTACCTTATGATAAGGAATACCGGTATTAAACTTCAGTTACTCCCTGCTCTTTTAACCGGTATTACTGCCTACGTCACGTCTACCCTTATTGCTGCCGGGCTAATCCCATTAACTGGTTTTCTCGTTCTGATCCCGATGATGTCGGTAATTATGGTATTTGAACTTTACCGCAGGCAGGACAAACCCTTTGATTCACTGGCGCATACTTTGTTTTCAGTTCTGTATACTGCTCTTCCCTTTTCCATGTTTCCCTTTGCCGCTTTTTCACAGAAAGGACTTGCCTCATTATTACCTCACGAACACGTAACCTTTTCTCCTGGCATTATTATGGGATTTTTTATTCTTTTATGGGCAAATGACACTGGCGCCTATCTTACCGGAATAGCATTTGGTCGCCATAAGTTATTTGAACGGATATCGCCTAAGAAATCGTGGGAGGGTTTTTTTGGCGGGGCACTGATAGCTGTAATAATTGCATGGTTGCTTTCAGGATGGCTGGGTGTGGTCGATACTGCACATTGGATTATAATATCTTTAATTGTTTCTGTTGCGGGAACGTACGGTGATCTTATTGAATCGATGCTTAAACGGGGAAGCGGTGTAAAAGATTCCGGGACAATACTTCCGGGTCATGGCGGATTTCTGGACCGGTTCGACAGTACAATCATTTCGTTTCCTCTGGTATATCTGTTAATAGCGCTTTTTGGATGATTGAAAGGACTTGATTAGTTTTGTGAAAAATTTATATAATGAGTATTCATAAAGAGGGATATAAGATTCTGATCTTTGGATTTATTACTTTGCTGATCCTTAATGTTATAGTTAATATTTTCTGGTCAGATAACGGTTTGCTGAAGTGGTCATTTCTAATTTGCACCATGATGTTCTATGTATTCATACTGTTTTTCTTCAGGCTTCCTGCCAGATATCTTGACCCTGATCCTGAACTTGTTTATGCACCTGCCGATGGGAAGGTTGTGGTAATTGAAGAGACTGAAGAAAAGGAATATTTTAAAGACACACGGCTTCAGATCTCCATTTTCATGTCGCCATTCAATGTCCACAGCAACAGGTACCCCGTGTCAGGCCGTGTCAAATATGTCGGATACCATCCTGGGAATTATATGGTTGCATGGCATCCGAAGTCGTCGGAGCAAAATGAAAGAAATACAATAGTTATCGAAACAAAAGGAGGGACAGAGGTCCTGATAAGACAGATTGCAGGTGCAGTTGCCCGGAGAATCGTTACCTACGCAAAAGAAAATCAGGATGTTAAGCAGGGTGATGAACTTGGATTTATCAAGTTTGGATCGAGGGTGGATATTTTTTTACCCATTGGTACCGAAGTTGAGGTCCCGATACTTCAGCAGGTGAGGGCAAATAAGAGTATTCTGGCCAAAATCTGAAAATATTGATGGTATGAGAAAGAAGGATGACAGTGTAGTAAATATTACAGGGGATGTTAAATGGATTGGGGTGCTGGATTATGATATCAGAACATTTGATATTGTGATGCAAACAGATTTTGGGACTAGTTACAATTCCTATTTTATCAATGCAGATAAAAAGGCTGTTGTTGAAGTTGCCAAAGAAAAATTCTGGGATATATATCTGAATAAATTACAGGCGGTTACTAAACCGGAAGAGATACAATATATAATACTCGATCATACCGAACCCGATCATTCCGGAAGTCTCAGTAACTTGCTGGAGCTGGCACCTTCAGCCATTATTGTGGGAAGCGGAAACGCAATAAGATATCTCGGTGATATTGTTAATAAACCTTTCAGATCGCTGGTGGTTAAAGATGGAGATACACTTGATCTCGGAAACAAAACTCTGAAATTCATTTCTGCACCTAACCTCCATTGGCCCGATTCAATATTTACCTATCTGATTGAGGATAAGGTACTGTTTTCCTGCGATTCGTTCGGAGCTCATTATTGCGACTCCGGGTTGTTCAGCACTCTTTCGGATGATTATCTTGGAGCTTTCAGGTATTACTTCGATGTGATTCTAAAGCCATTCAGCAGGTTTATGATTAAAGCTATTGAGAAGATCAGACCACTCGAAATTGACTTTATCTGCACGGGTCATGGACCGGTACATTTTAAGAATGCCCACAGTATAGTTGATCTTACTGAAAAGTATTCGCGTGACTATATGGAATTAATTGGAGGCAAATCAAAGAGGAACATTCTGATAGCATATATTTCAGCATATGGGTACACGAAAAAAGCAGCCGGACTTATAGCTTCAGGAATTCTTGATTCAGCAGGACTTAGTGTGGATGTTGTTGATATTGAAAATATTGATCAGGGAGAACTCAATGACAAACTGGCCGTTTCAAATGGAATTATAATAGGCTCCCCGACGATCAACCAGAATACGTTGCTGCCTGTTTATAAGCTATTTGCTTTAATCAATCCGTTAAGGGACAAGGGTAAACTCGGTGGTGCTTTCGGATCTAACGGATGGAGCGGAGAAGCGCCGTATATTATTTTGGAAAATCTGAAAAATCTGAAGCTCAGAGTTTTTGAAGAGACGGCATCCTTTAAATTTTCACCCGACGGTCCAAAAGAGGAGGCGCTCAGGGAATTCGGCAGAAAGTTTGCAAAAAGATTTCTGAACGAATGTGTTTAAAAAGAGATTGTCTCAAAAGTTCTCTGTGGAACTCTGTGGAAACTCTGTGATCTCTGTGTAAGTTCTTAATTATTAGTTACACAGAGGGTCACAGAGAAGGCACAGAGTACACAGAGAAAACACTACTATAATTTTAGACTTTTGAGATAACCTCTTTCTATCCTCTGAATTATGATATTTTTACCTGCCTTGTGATTTTATTCATTTCCTCTTCCATTTTAGGAAGATCAACCAAAAGAATACCATCTTTATAGGATGCTCCTATCTTGTCCCTGTTTACGTTTTCGGGAATATAAAAGCTTCTGCTGAAAGATGAATAACTGAACTCTTTTCTTTTATATCCGTCCTTTTCGACTTCGTTTTCATTTTTTGATTCGGATGAGATTGTCAGGACATCTTCTTTCATATCAATCTTAAGATTGTTCTTGTCAATTCCCGGAATTGCAAATTCAAGAGTGTAATTCTGTTCGTTTTCCCTGATATTTACAGCAGGTATTGAGTTGTTCGTGTTTGAAACTACCGGGAAAAAATCTTCATCAAAAAGATGAGGCATGTAAAAAGGGCTGAATGTGTTTCTTGTAATTGTTGGTAACATGGTTTTGTCCTCCATTATTTTTAGTTAAACATATTTTATAATAATACTTAAGGGTACTTTCAAGTTCTGTACCAATTCAAATTAGCGGACAATATGACATGCATAATATCAAATTAGCGGACAAAATGGCAGTAGGTATAAATTGGAGGATACTGTTAGCAGAACTTTTTAATGCCGGGCAAGGGTGTTGTTTAATCAGATTATCATCTGGCGGCACTGTGATATGAATTGAATAGTTTATTGGTAAATTTGAAAATTTTGAATTAGGTTTGTATAAAAGAACTTCTGTGCAATGAACTCAATTCTGAGGACCATCCTTATCTTCTTTGGTATTTTACTTTTACTTGGCTGTGCCTGGTTTTTCCGGAACATTGTGGTTTACATCCTGGTATCGGGAGTTCTGTCAATTATGGGACGTCCACTCGTGGATCTTTTTTGCAGGATACAGGTAAGAACATGGAAGTTCCCCCGGGCCCTTAGCGCTCTGTTATCTCTGGCAATTATGTGGGGACTGATTATTATGTTTTTTGTTATTTTCGTTCCGCTTGTTTCAAAACAGATCAATTATTTTTCTACGATCGACAGTGAAAGAATTGTTCAACTGGTTGCAGGTCCCATAGCTAAGTTTGAAAATATTTTCAGGGCTTTCAATAATGAAATCACCCATGATCTTACTATTAAAGACTTTATTTCTTCAAAGATATCCGGAGTACTCAATATTAATATGATACAGAATTTTCTTGGTTCGTTGATCAGTATTCTGGGTAACATTCTGGTAGCTGTATTCTCAATAACTTTTATCACATTTTTCTTTTTGAAGGACCAGAAACTTTTTTTCGAATCAATTTTGATGTGGGTGCCTGATAAGTATACTGAAAATGTCTCACATGCGTTGTTCTCGATAAAGAAGCTGCTAACCAGATATTTCATTGGAATCGTTATACAAAGTACTTGTATTATGATACTTATTGATATAGGTATGACTATTGCAGGCATCGATTTTCAGCAAGCCCTTGTTATGGGGCTGATACTGGGAATACTTAATGTGATCCCTTATGTAGGTCCGTGGCTGGGCTTATTTATCGCTATTATTATGGGTGTTGGCTCGCACATTAATATGGATTTTACTACTGTGGTTGTACCACTTGTATATTATATGATAATAGTTGAAATTATAACTCATTTAATTGATAATATTTTCTTTCAACCTGTTATCTTTTCAAATAGTGTCAGGGCACATCCTCTTGAAATTTTTGTGGTTGTACTTGCTGCCGGATTTTCACTGGGAATTCCCGGAATGATATTAGGTATCCCTGCATATACGGTTTTAAGGGTCTTTGCCAGGGAGTTTTTCTATCATTTTAAACCTGTTCAGAAAATAACTTCCAGCCTTTCTTATGAAAACATGGGTGAAAACATAACTTCAAGGAAAATCCACATAAAAGATACTGAAAAGAAACTTTAGCAGAATCTGTTAATTTAATGCTGATAAGAAGGTAAATATTTTATACACTTTAACTGAATAGATGAGTTGGTTTATGAATCTTCCAAAACGATTATATTCTTTTTATTACAATGGCTTCATGAATATGCCGGCGTGGGGGAAAAGGGTGTGGGTAATACATCCTCATCAAGCTCTTTATTATATTTGCAATACTGAAGATATTTTTCTTTCCGGATGTGCTTAAGAAGAAATTTGACAATGATAAACAGAGAAGCGAATATGTTATGGATCAATTAATTAAAACATCAGGCAATCATGATTGAACTTGTGGATACGACTCTTGTGGACTGGTCGAGAGCACAGTTTGCCCTGACAGCAATTTATCACTGGCTTTTCGTGCCCCTGACTCTCGGTTTATCATTTATCGTCGCAATAATGGAGACAATTTATGTGCAAACCGGAAATGAGGAATGGAAAAGAATGACAAAATTCTGGATGACCCTTTTTGGCATCAACTTCGCAATCGGTATTGCCACCGGAATTATTCTCGAATTTGAATTCGGCACTAACTGGTCAAATTATTCGTGGTTTGTTGGAGATATTTTCGGAGCTCCTCTTGCAATAGAGGGTATTCTTGCTTTCTTTCTGGAATCTACTTTTGTGGCTGTGATGTTTTTTGGATGGGATAAGGTTAGCCGGAGATTTCATATGGTTTCCACCTGGCTCGTTGCTATAGGGGCAAGTCTTTCGGCCCTCTGGATACTTGTTGCAAATGCCTGGATGCAAAACCCTGTAGGAATGATATTTAATCCTGATACCGCCCGAAACGAAATGGTTGATTTCTGGGCAGTCTTTTTTAATCCGGTAGCTGTCGACAAATTCCTTCATACAATTTCATCCGGCTTTTTACTTGCATCAATGTTCGTTCTCGGAATCAGCTCATGGTTCCTGATTAAAAAAAGAGAGCAACTTCTTGCAACTAAAAGTATCCTCGTTGCATCAATATTTGGCCTTTTATCATCACTGTTGGTTGCTTATACCGGCGACTCTTCCACCAGGACTATTTCAAATGTTCAACCGGTTAAATTTGCCGCATTCGAAGCTCTTTATACGGGTAAAGAGAATGCCGGTCTGGTTGCAGCAGGAGTTCTTAAAGATTCCCGTGAAAAAATCGGCAACCGTAATATAAAGGATTTTGTTTTCAGATTTGAAATTCCTGGTCTCCTTTCAATAATGACCACTGGGGATAAAGATGGTTTTGTTCCGGGTTTGATAGATCTTATAGAGGGGAATGCAGATAAGCATATTCTGTCAGTTGACGATAAGAGAGAAAGAGGGAAAATTGCAAGGGAAGCTCTTTTAGATTATAAAAGAGCACGATTGACCGGTGATAATGCCAGGATCGAAGTTATAAGGGAGAAGTTCAGAGATAAACAGTTTCTCGATAACTATTTAAGATATTTTGGTTATGCATTTATCGAATCACCCGAAGATGTCATACCAAATGAGTCAATAGTATTTAATTCTTTTCATATTATGGTCTACCTTGGTTTTCTCTTCATTCTGATCTTTAGTCTGGCAGTAATTTTTCTTTTCAAAGGAACCCTTTTAAATAACAAATGGTTCCTGTGGGTCGCTCTCTTCTCTGTACCACTTACTTATATTGCCAGTGAAGCCGGTTGGATACTTGCTGAAATGGGTCGTCAACCATGGATCATCCAGGACCTGATGCCGGTCTCTTCAGGAGTTTCACAAATCAGCTCAGGCTCAGTTATAACTACATTCATATTGTTTGCAGTTCTCTTTACACTATTACTGATTGCAGAAGTATCTATCATGATCAGACAAATCAAAACAGGACCTAAAAAACCGGAGGATAGAAATATATGACAGCATTGATATCACATATCTTTTTACAGCAATACTGGTGGATCATTATTTCCCTTCTGGCAGCAATTCTTGTTTTTCTGATGTTTGTTCAGGGAGGACAATCTCTGATTTTTACCCTTCCGGAAAACGACCTTCATAAGACAATGATAGTTAATGCAATGGGACGAAAATGGGAATTTACATTCACTACACTCGTTACTTTCGGAGGCGCTTTTTTTGCTTCATTTCCTCTTTTTTATGCGACCAGTTTCGGGGGAGCCTACTGGGTATGGATCACGATTCTTTTCAGCTTCATAATTCAGGCTATAGCTTATGAGTACAGATCCAAGCCGGCAAATGTTTTCGGGCAGAAGACATTTGATATATTTCTATTCCTGAATGGCTCACTTGGTCCGTTTCTTATAGGGGTTGCTGTGGCAACATTTTTTACAGGCTCACAATTCAGGCTTAATAGTATGAACCAGGTTAAGTGGGCCACCCCATGGCTCGGACTTGAGGCGTTATTGGAAATCAGGAATCTGGCTCTTGGTTTTGCGGTGTTATTCCTTGCCAGAATAAATGGAATATTGTATCTGATCAATACTGTTGCTGAAAATGAACTTCAAAAGAGAGCATCAAAAAAAATGGTTTTGAATTCCATCATATTTCTCGTCACATTCCTGTTCTTTATGGGAGCTATTCTTTTGTCAAAGGGTCTGACCGTTGATATTGCCACCGGGAGGATCTCAATCGAGGAATACAAGTATCTTCATAATTTTTTAGCGATGCCCCTGGTATTGATATTATTCTTTTCCGGAGTGGCTTCAGTTTTGTATGGTATCGGAACCACAATATTTAAAAATAGTCAGAAAGGGATATGGTTTACAGGTCCCGGAACAATTCTTACTGTGTTTTCACTTTTTCTTGCAGCCGGGTTCAACGGAACCCCATTTTACCCTTCTGCTTATGATATGCAGAGTTCTCTTACAATTTATAACTCATCTTCCAGCCACTTCACTCTTAAAACAATGATGTATGTTTCTTTTATCATTCCATTTGTTTTTGGCTACATATGGTTTGCATGGAAAGCAATCAATAATAAAAAAATCTCAGAAGAAGAGATGAAAGGCAGTGGGCATTTATATTAAGTTGAGCGATAAATGATAAAAGCAAAAGGACAAAAGGGAAAATACAAGCTAAGTTCCCCTCCCGGGAGAGCCTGCCCCGCTTCGGCGGGGGGGAAGGGGTGGGTATGCCCTGGAAGAAGACAAGCCTTCCTCCTTCTGTGATAATCAGTGAACTCCAGGTTAAATTACTTAAGTCAGGAAACAAAAGTTATAAAAGATGTATACTACTCAGATTCTTCAATACCTGATATTTCCGGTTTTTTTAGTTATAAGCTGGTATATTATAAAAAATGCCTTGTTATGGTATGAAAAGAAATTTCCTGAAAAGGATGAAACGACAGAAAAATTATTATAGATATTGACCCGGCACAATCTTTATTCGGAAAAATAGTGTACTAAAGAACTTTTTTCAGGAAAAAGCTCAGAAGGCAAGAGAGATTAAAGAAGCAATTATATACATGGGAATTATTAACGGAGCAGCTTCAAATCCCAGTATTACAACCGAAAGTGCCACCAGCAGTATCAGCAGATACCTTCCTTCATTACCCTTAAACTTCAGGTTCCTGGTTTTTAATGAGAGCAAAGGGATCCGGATGACCATTAACAGGGATAGGACAACAGTAATAATTATAAGCGCTGTGGCAGAACTGATTATATCTGTAATAATCGCTGAATCCGAGTAATGTTCTGCTATTACAATCGATATTACAGCAAGTGCATTGGACGGTGTTGGTAAACCTTTAAATGAGGTAGATTGTGTCGTATCAATATTGAATTTTGCAAGCCGCAGGGATGCGCATACCGGCATTAAGGAAGGGATAATTAAGATAAGCATTAACCATTTACTGCCTGAATAGACAATTGACGGTGAATAGAGGTAAAGGGAATCATTCAGAAGCTTGTAAATAATAAGGCCGGGTGCGACTCCGAAGCTTACAACATCAGCCAGTGAGTCGAGTTCTTTTCCGATTTCCGATGGAGCTTTCAGTAACCGCGCAGCAAAGCCATCTAAAAAATCGAAGATCATAGCTGCCAATATCAGCCAGCAAGAATTAATAATATCACCATTGGCAGCAAATATTATAGCTATAAATCCTGAAGTCAGGTTAAGCGAAGTAATAAAATTGGGAATATGTTTCTTCATGAAAGAATAGATTTCTTCAGGGGGAGAACAAATTTAAGATAAATTTCACAAAAACCAGAATAAGTTATCCTGTCGGTAGATTTTTTAGTGACGGAATTATTCATCTGAACGAAATGATGCTTTTACTTTTTGCCGATCAAACCCCATTTCTAACATTTGTTGTAACAGATAGTCTATTCTTTTGAGGGTTTATTATTAGATTTGCACATATAATTTCATCTGATGGTTGATTTAAGTAACATAAAAATTGCTGTTGATTTTGATGGTACAATAGTGGAACATCAGTATCCTGAAATTGGAAAAGAAAAGCTTTTCGCCTTTCAGACTCTTAAGGAACTCGAGAAGAAGGGAGCGCGGCTTATCTTATGGACATTAAGGAGCGGGAAGGAACTGGAGGATGCTGTTGATTTCTGCAGGCAGAACGGGATTGAATTCTATGCAGTTAATAAAAACTATCCCGAGGAAATTTTTGATGAGTCAATAAGCCGGAAAATTGATGCTGATATCTATATTGACGATAAGAATATTGGAGGCTTTCCGGGTTGGAGTGATATATGGCAGTTGTTAAATCCTTTTGAACTTCAGCAGAAGGAAGCCGAGAAACGAATAACATCTCAGAGAAATATTTTTAGTAGATTATTTGGCAGAAAAAACCAGACAAATGCAAATTAATTATCCGAAGTACATCATTTCCCTTTCTTTATTACTTTTTATTACATGGACCCTTTCTTGTTCAGGCCGTCCTGGCAAACCGTCTGCAGCCACAAACAGAGAAAGTAATCCTGTTACCGGAGAGGCAGCTGTGAAGTTGATAAAATTGGTGGCACCTGAAGAGAATTCAGAATTTAAACTAAAAGATCCGATAAAGGTGGTTATCGGTAATGTAAATAATGGCAAAACGCCGGATTCAGTGTCGATCTATTTTGAAGGTAAGATGGTTTCAGTCCTCAGATCAGATCCCTGGGAGTTTATAATACCTTCGTCCTTAACTACTACTACTGGACGAAAATCATTAAAAGTAACACCATATAAAGACGGGAAGATGAGGAATTCGATTACTCATTTTATGATTATTTTATCGGATGTAGTGCCGAAGAGATATGGTTACAAAATTATACACACCTATCCACATGACAGGGAGGCATTTACGCAGGGCCTCTTTTATGACGATGGTCACCTTTTCGAAGGTACGGGACAGGAGACCGGTTCTAGCTTAAGGGAAGTTGAACTTGAAACAGGTAATGTCCTTCGCCAGCATAATCTTGAATCTCCGCTTTTTGGGGAAGGTATAACTCTTTACGGGGACCTCATTTACCAGGTGACCTGGGAAAATAAAGTCGGATTTGTTTACGACAAGTCAACATTCAGCATGATCAGAAAGATTTTTTATTCCACCCAGGGTTGGGGACTTACGACTATTGATAACCGAATTATAATGAGCGATGGATCAAATATTCTATATTTTTTTGAACCTGAGATGTTTACGGTAACATCAACGATACAGGTATACGATAATGAAAAGAAGGTCGATCAGCTTAATGAACTGGAATATATTAATGGAGAAATTTGGGCAAATATCTGGCAGACCGACCTGATTGCAAGGATCGACCCCGTAAGCGGAAAGGTAAATTCATTTGTTGATCTTAAAGGAATCTTGCCTGAATCTGATAAAAATTCCGAAACAGATGTATTAAACGGGATCGCCTGGGACAAAACAGGAAAAAGAATTTTCGTCACTGGCAAGAGATGGCCTAAACTATTTGAGATTAAGGTCATTGAATAATTTTTGTTCCGTAAATTATTTTTATACCTGAAGGTATAATTGTGAATTCTACCGGAGTGTGACCGAGTGATTCGCCGTCAGCCTCTGCATACAGGATTGAATCGGAATATACCTGCATTTTATCAGTCCTGTACCCGTCAACTTTGGGATGACTGAGAATCGTTCCGTCGTACAATATTTTCAGGTTCCTTATTATTTCCAGCATGCCCATACTTTTTATTACGGTTATATCAAAAAGGCCATCATCAGGCATTGCATCAGGTGTTTGTCTCATTCCTCCGCCACAGTATCTCCCATTGCCAACATTGATAGAGAATACCTTGCATGTTGATTTCCTTCCGTCTATGATAAGAGTTGCGCCGGTGTTCCTGTATGAAATAAGACTGAAAAGCAGATTTATGAAATATATTGCTTTATTGCTTCGCCCTTTATCTTTCTGAGCATTGGTCTTTTTAACCACCATTGCTTCGAAACCCAGACCTGCAATATTTATAAAATACCTTTTTTCCATTTTGTCCCCGTTAAAATAGCTGATCAGACCTACATCGTGCAACATCAGTTTTTCTTCTTTAATGACCTGAATGCTGCCCTCATAAACAAGAGGAATACCAAACATCCTTCCCCAATCATTTCCGGTTCCGACAGGGACCATTCCGATTACAATATCTGCCGGCAAACAATAATCCTGTGTAAAAACCCCATTTACAATCTCATTTAGTGTTCCATCACCTCCTACGGAAATTATCTTTCTGAATCCCTTTGAGATTCCCACTCTGGCAATTTCTGTTGCATGGCCTTTTCTCCCGGTAAATTCCGGAACAACTGAGATATTGTTTTTTTCAAAAATCCGGAAAATTCTTTCCCGGTCCTTTTTACCTTTTCCGTTACCGGCATTGGGATTAACAATTACAAGCCATTCTTTATCATCCTTATTACTTTGCATTTGCGATCAGGTTTATGGTATGCAAATATGGAAATAAATCACTTAAATTATTTAAAAGCATACTTAATGCACAATTTTGTTGTTAATAAGATGTTGAAAACCCCAAAAAAAATGTTTACAATTACATCTTTGAGTCCCGGTAGCTCTGTATCATAAATAGTAAATTTGAAGCTCAAAAATATCACACTAATAACTAAAAAGAACCAGATGGGAAAGATTATAGCAATAGCGAATCAAAAGGGTGGTGTTGGAAAGACAACTACAGCGATAAATCTAGCGGCCAGTCTCGCGGCGCTTGAAAAGAAAGTGCTGATTGTTGATGCTGATCCGCAGGCAAATGCAACATCTGGGATAGGTATTGACACGCGACAGATCAGGAGTACGATCTATGATTGTCTGATTGACGGAAAGGATGCAAGGGAAGCGTTGCTTGCATGTGGAATAGAGCATCTTTCGATAATACCTTCAAATATTGACCTTGTTGGCGCGGAAATAGAGATGCTTGACAGACCAGAGCGAGAAAAAATCCTTAAAGGAGTAATCAGCAGGATTGAAGCTGATTATGACTATATTCTTATTGATTGTTCCCCGTCTCTTGGACTGCTCACTGTCAATGCTCTAACCGCCGCAAATTCGGTAATCATACCTGTCCAATGTGAATATTTTGCTCTTGAGGGACTTGGCAAATTGCTTAATACAATAAAGATCATTCAGAACAACCTGAATAAGGAACTTGAGATTGAAGGCTTTCTACTCACAATGTATGACGCACGGCTGAGGTTATCGAATCAGGTTTCCGATGAAGTAAACAAGCATTTTCAGCAGATGGTTTTTAAAACGATAATTCAAAGAAATGTTAAGCTTTCAGAAGCTCCGAGCTTTGGACAGCCTGCAATACTTTATGATGCTGATTCCAGAGGAACAGTAAATTATCTTAACCTGGCAAAGGAAGTGATTGAGAAACAGGCTGCCAGAGTGAAACTGTAGTTTTGACTATTTATCCGATTATCTGAATACGTATATGTAATGATAAAGAAAAATGCTTTGGGAAGAGGTCTTGGCGCCCTGATAGATGGAGTGGAGAAGGAAATCCTTGAAAAAAAGGTCGAAGCTAATCTCGATATTTCAGTTGACTCAATAGAGGCAAATCCCTTTCAGCCAAGAACATCATTTGATGAACAGTCACTTGAAGAACTCGCAACTTCAATCAGGAAGCTGGGCATTGTCCAGCCTCTTACCGTCAGAGAAACCGAATACCGGAAGATATCAGCTTATTGCTGGAGAAAGACGTCTGAGGGCAGCCCGGCTTGCCGGTCTGACTCATGTTCCGGCTTATGTCAGGACAGCCGATGATCAGGCTATGCTTGAACTTGCCCTTGTTGAAAATATCCAGCGTGAGGATCTTGATGCCGTAGAGGTTGCAATTAGCTTTCAACGGCTTATTGAAGAGTGTAAACTTACCCAGGAGCAGTTGAGCGATAGGGTAGGAAAGCAGAGATCAACAGTGGCCAACTACCTGCGGTTGCTTAAACTGCCGGCGGAAATTCAACTGGGGATTAAAAATAAACACCTGATGATGGGACATGCCCGTACCCTAATCAGCATTGAAGATCCGAAGAAGCAGATTAATGTTTATTATAAAATAATTGACGGAGATCTGTCGGTACGCCAGGCAGAGGAGGTGGTACGTGAGCTGCAATCCGTTAAAATTAAAGATACCGTAAAGGTAGAAAAAAAGAAAAAACTCAACGAAGAGTTCACCCGGCTCTCGGATCATCTGAACAAAATCTTTGCAAGTAAAGTTAATTTCAGAATAAATGAACTGGGGAAAGGTAAAATAGTAATACAATTTGATACTCCTGAAGAAATGGAACGCATATTAGGTGTATTTGACCGGCTTAACTCCTGAAAATAATTATCTTTACCCCGCTGATTTTAGTAATCTGGTGATAATTACCGGTTTATGTTTATTTTGAAGAATTTTCAAAAAATAATAATAATCCTTCTTCTGCAAATGTTTTGTTATCAGCAAAACGCGATTGCCCAGAAGGATACTGTGGATGTTTCTCGTCCGGAAAAACATAAATTCATAGCTGTCCCGCTTAAAGCCACAATGCTTGCCTTTGCCTTTCCCGGTTTTGGCCAGATCTATAACAGGAAATACTGGAAAATACCTCTTGTTTATGCCGGATTCGGAGGAATGATCTATGCTATTGGATTTAATACCGCCCGTTATAATGAATACATGAAAGCATATCAGGATTTTACTGATAAGATCCCGGAGACAAACAGTTATGTTAATTTTGTAAGAGCAATTGATCAGTCGGAGTATGATCCTGTAGTTTATCCTAAAACAGCTACTGCGTCAAATGCAGCATGGGTAAAGGATGGATTATTAAAAAATGTCGATTATTATAAGAAGTATCGCGATCTTTCGTATATTGGCGTCGCTGCATGGTATATTATTTCGGTACTTGATGCCAATGTTGATGCAAGTCTTTTTAATTATGACATCAGTAACAAACTTGCAATGAGCATTGCTCCGGTGCAGTTACCTTTACCTGTTTATCGGGGAGCGGGGTTGAATTTAAGTATTAGAGTAACATTTTAAACTGGTAAACAATTATGAGTCATAAACTATTAGCAACTTCACTATTCTTAGCAATTCTGAGTGTAAATGCTTTTTCTGCTGTCGATACAATTATCATAAATACTGATTATTCGGGTGAAAAAATTTCCAGAGACCTCGACAGCCTCGTCAGTACCTGGTATGTAAAATAAAGCTGTTGAAAGAGAATCCGGATATCATGACCGATGATACAATAGCATTGGTATATTCTGACTCAGTTTATTACTAACAGGTTAAGCAGGATAAACTCTATAATAAATCTTCCCTATAACAATGTTATCAAAAATCATATTCATGTTTATACCATACGGCAGAGAGAGAAATTCTGCGCTGTTCTGGGCTTAAAGGATTATTATTTCCCGATGATCGAAGATATTTTCGATTCTTACGGACTTCCTGCCGAGCTTAAATATATGGCAGTAATAGAATCAGCTCTTAATGTCAATGCCGTATCGAGGATGGGAGCTACAGGATTATGGCAATTTATGTACAGCACCGGAAGGATGTACGGATTGACTATAAACTCTAGTTGTTGATGAAAGGAGGGACCCGGTAAAGGCTACTCATGCAGCAGCTAAATATATCAAGGATCTTTATAATATTTATCACGACTGGACTCTTGTTATTGCAGCTTATAATTGCGGACCTGGAAACGTTAATAAAGCAATCCGGAGATCGGGAAATAAGAAAGATTACTGGGATATATTTTACAAACTACCCAGAGAAACAAGGGGTTATATGCCAATGTACATTGCAGCTGCGTATGCTGTGACCTACGCTCCTGAACATAATCTGCGTCCTTTACCTCTGAATATTCCTGTGTCAACTGATACAATTATGGTAAATAAAGATATCAATTTGTTCCAGATTTCGGCAGTTTTGGGAATACCTTTAGGTGAGCTCAAGGCTTTGAATCCACAGTACCGTACCGGCCTGATTCCGGGTTCTACAAAACCGTTCGCGCTAACCCTTCCGACAAGCCACCTTGGCGATTTCATTGATTTAAATGATACGATCAGAGACTATAAACCGGATCAATATCTAAGCAAGACAACTCTTATTGCTGAGCCGACCCGTTCAACGTATGTCCCTGCAGATATAAAGGGTAAAACCAAACTCCTTTATACTGTTAAAGAGGGGGATAACCTCGGTTTTATTTCAGAATGGTTCAGAGTAGGGCTGTCGGAGCTGAGGTCGTGGAACAATATTTACCGTAATACCATCAGGTTAGGGCAAAAGCTCGTTGTCTATGTTGATCCTTCCAAATCTGAACACTATTCTAAAGTCAATTCGATGTCTTTTGTTGAAAAGCAGGCAATGATCGGTATAACCGTTGCCTCAAATCAGCCTGCTGCCGAGATACAGCCAAATATTGATACTGAATGATGAATATGTCACTCATACAGTACGTTACGGAGATACCATCTGGGATATTGTTAAAATGTATGGTGATGTATCTGCCAGTGACGTACTGGGATTAAACAATATTTCGGATCCACAAAAGATACAGGTAGGACAGAAGCTTAAGATAAAGAAGAAGATCTGATTCCTTCTAACATATGCGCCCGTTTAGGTCATTCTTATTATTACTGATCTTTCTGACCTGCCTTATCGGTCTTTATTATCTCTTTCCTGCGAGTAAAATATTTCCCTCGATTAAAGAATTTGTTCCTGTAAAATTATTAGAATCTCTTTCGGGTGATACTCATAATTTAAAATCTGCAAAGTTATCAGTTTCTGATTCCATGACGGCAGGATCAACTGTTACGCATCCGTCCCCCAAAACCCTTTCTTCATCCAATATTAACCCTTTGAGTCAGTTCCTGGATTCTCTGGCTAATTCTAAGGGACAGGTGAGAGTAATGTATTATGGCGACTCCCAGATTGAAGGAGATCGTATCACTTTTTCCCTTCGTAATTATTTAAGAGTCGGCCGTTCCGGTTCAGGGCCGGGTCTTTTCCTTCCCGTAATGCCTGTGATGTACACCAGATCAGTGTGGTTGAGTTCTTCTTCAAACTGGAAAAGATATAATTATCTCTCCTCTAAAAGAGGTAGAATCGCTCATAATAAATTAGGTCCCTTTATGACCATCTGCCGGTATATGGCCGAAGGTGAGATTGCCTCAGTTCCTCAGAAAGCATACGTAAAAGTCAGATCTTCAGGAGTATCCGATCATTCTGCACCAGAGAATGAAATCCTGAGAATTTTTTACGGAAACACTCCGGGCATTGTAAGTATCAGGGTTAAAGAGAATGGTAAAACAAGTGTTTGCAAGTACTCTTTCCCGGAGTAACGATATAAAAGAGATTACCTGCTCTCTGCACAGGGCAAAAGATATTATAATAGAATTTGAAGGAAGAGTAAGCCCCGATATTTATGGCATAAGCCTCGAAAGTAAAACAGGAGTGATTGTGGACAACATCCCGCAAAGAGGTAGTGCCGGACTCGAATTTACCATGGTCGACAGGAATAATCTTAAGGAGTCATTTAAGCTTCTTGCTCCCGACCTGATCATCCTGCAATACGGTTTAAACGTAGTCAAGAACCTGAGTGGTAATTATTCGTATTACCGCAGGGGATTAACCAGGCAACTTAACCTGCTCAGGGAAATTGCACCTGCAGCGGCAATTCTCGTGATAAGCGTCACCGACATGGCTTCAAATGAAGGTGATACTATCAGATCATATCCGAATATTCCTTATATAATTGACGCACAGAAAGAAGCTGCAAACGCAGTTGGTGCTGCATTCTGGAACTCATACAATGCAATGGGGGGGAAATCATCTATTGTTGCCTGGGCAAAAAAGAAGACTCCGCTTGCCCAAAAGGACTTTGTGCATTTTACATATGCCGGAGCCGATACTTTATCGAAGTTACTTACCGGAGCAATGTTCAATACGATGGTTGATGATGCTCATACAGGTGTTGAAACTAATTTCCTGTCAAAAACTACACTCCCGGACAAACCTGCAGTATTTGCGGACAAACCTGCTTGAATCAACCGGAAATGGATTGGCAAATACTGTGATTTCAGGAATATTCAGGTACGATCCCGGATAAACCATTAATCTTTTCGGCTCCTGCATTCTGGCTGTTCTTTCTTTTTGTCCTTGCCGGCTACAGTCTGATTTATAAGAAACTGTTTATCAGGAATTTTTATCTTTTTATTGTAAGCTTATTCTTTTATTACAAAACGGGAGGACTATTTTTGTTCCTTCTGATTTTAGTGATTATTATCGATTTTTCGTGCGGATTACTTATTTATCATTCCGGCAGAAAGTTTTTCAGGAGACTTTTTATCCTGGTAAGTGTTGTATCAAACCTTGGTATTCTGGCTTATTTTAAGTATGCAGAATTTTTTGTTAAAACCGCAAATGACCTGCTTGGAACTGATTTCAAAGTGTATGATTTCCTTGCAGCATTTTCTAATCAGAATCTGGGTACTTCATTTAATATCAGCAGTATAATTCTTCCGGTTGGGATTTCATTTTTTACATTTCAGTCGTTAAGCTATACAATAGATATCTTCCGTAAAAAAATTGAACCTGTAAGAAACATAATCAACTTTGGATTTTATGTTTCGTTTTTTCCCCAGCTTGTTGCAGGGCCTATTGTAAGAGCTTCTGAGTTTGTTCCTCAGTTATATACCAGGTTCCACCTTGAAAAAAGAGAATTCAGCCATGCATTGTTTTTGATCTCAAAAGGCCTAATTAAGAAAATTATCATTTCTGATTTTATAGCAGTAAACTTCATTGACAGGGTCTTTGATATGCCCTCAGTATATTCCGGATTTGAGAACATGATGGCTGTTTACGGATATGGTTTGCAGATATATTGTGATTTCTCAGGGTATACCGATATAGCGATCGGACTGGCACTTATCCTTGGATTCAGACTGCCGGTCAATTTTAATTCACCATATAAGGCGGCAAGTCTTTCCGAGTTCTGGAAAAGGTGGCACATATCACTTTCCAGGTGGCTGAAGGATTATCTGTATATTTCGTTGGGAGGGAACAGAAAAGGCAAGCTAAGAACAGGTATAAACCTGATCATTACAATGCTTCTTGGCGGGTTGTGGCATGGTGCATCAATGCGTTTCGTGATATGGGGTGGATTGCATGGTGCAGGGCTGGTTATAAACAAGATCTGGAAATATTTATTAGGCGACAGGATGAAAGCGGGAAGGTTTTTAAAAGCAATTGCAGTTTTTATAACCTTTCAGTTCGTAAGCTTCTGCTGGATATTTTTCAGGTCAACTGATATGGACAATGTAGCTATAATGCTGAAACAGATATTCAGGAATTTCTCTCCCGTATCATATATGACTGTCATCCCGGCTTACAGTAACGTATTTTTGTTGATGGCAGTCGGCTATATAATCCATTTTCTTCCTGAAAAGACTAAAGAATCATACAGAGGGCTGTTTATAAGGATCCCTGTTTTTGCCCAGCTGGCAGTACTGATGCTGATAGCTTTAATGTTGTATCAGATGAGAACTACTGAGATAATACCTTTTATTTATTTCAGATTTTAAGAGTCCTCACCCCCTCTTATCCCCCGCTCCCGGGAGAGTGGGGGAGGATACCAGCCCGGATAGCAGTCTGTACCCTGTTATGAAGTTGTTTCCGGGTTATCATACAATTCTCCCTGGCTCTCAGAGCATGGATCCCATATAAGGCATCAACAGGAACCTGTTTCTCTCCGAGTGTATCTTTTTCAATCCGGAACATATTTTTTCTTTTCTTTTTTCTCTGTGAACCTCTGTGACTCCTCTGTGCAACCCGGTGTAAGTTTTTAAATTTTTTTTGTTACACAGAGGAAATCCTGAGGTGAAACAGAGTTTCGCAGGAGGGTTATATATTGCCGGCGGAAACCGGACGTGCATAGGCTAAAACATCGGCCCCGGTAATTTCATTGGGACATAAAATAATAAGCCGCTCAAGGACATTCCTGAATTCACGTATATTTCCCGTCCACTCTATTTTTTGCATCTCTTTAATAGCTTCTTTTTTAATTTCTTTTTTACTCATACCGTATTCATTGCATATTAATGAATTAAAATGTTCTGCAAGAAGAGGAATATCATCCTTTCTTTCATTAAGTGAAGGGACATGTATCAGAATAACGCTTAAACGGTGATAAAGATCTTCTCTGAATCCGTTGGTTTCAATTTCTTTTTTAATATTCTTGTTGGTCGCAGTTATTACCCTGACATTTACATGAATATCCTTGTCTGAGCCGACCCTTGTGATCTTGTTTTCCTGGAGAGCCCTTAGAACCTTTGCCTGTGCGGAAAGGCTCATGTCACCTATCTCATCCAGAAATAAGGTTCCTCCATTGGCCTGTTCAAATTTGCCTATGCGTTGTTTTATGGCAGAAGTAAACGACCCTTTTTCATGGCCAAAAAGTTCACTTTCAATAAGTTCAGAAGGGATTGCCGCGCAGTTTACTTCTACAAAAGGAGCTTTTGCCCTGTGACTTTTTTCATGTATCTGATGAGCTACCAGCTCTTTACCTGTTCCGTTAGATCCTGTAATAAGTACCCTTGCTTCTGTGGGAGCTACCTTTTCAATCATATCTTTTACCTGTTTGATAGCTTCCGATTCGCCAATAATCTCATACATTTTACTGACTTTACTCTTGAGTACCTGTGTCTGAGTGACAAGAGTTGACTTATCCATAGCATTGCGGATCGTAATAAGTAACCGGTTAAGATCAAGCGGTTTTTCAAGAAAGTCATAAGCTCCCTTTTTTATAGCTTCAACAGCAGTATCAATATTGCCATGCCCCGATATCATGATAACGGGAGTGTGGGTTGATATTTCTGAAATTTTATGGAGAACTTCGATGCCATCCATTTTTGCCATTTTGATATCGCAGAGCACTACATCATAGGTGTTGGCGGAAAATAATTCTATACCTGAAGGGCCATCTTCAGCAAGATCTACCTCATGGTTCTCATATTCAAGTACATCCTTCAAGGTGTTCCGGATCGCTTTTTCATCATCAATTACAAGTATCTTTGACATAGGATTTTTATTAATTATTGTGTCTTTACCCACCCCTTCCCATTCAGGAGGGGATCAATCTTTTTAACTTCTCCTTTAACCTAATTCCCCCTGTAGCCGGGAACCTTTCTTTATCCACTATATCTCAGCCACTTCCATATCTCCTTCCATGAAGACTTCTTCCCATACATAAGGATACCTGTGCGGTAAACTTTTGCCGCCATCCATACAAAAGCAATGAAGGTTATTACCATCAGAAGCATTGAGAGGGCAATCTGCCAGTAGGGGACTCCAAACGGGATCCTTGCCATCATTACGATAGGCGACGTGAGAGGTATCATTGAAAACCAGAAAGAGATAGAACTCTCGGGATTTTGCATTGTCCCCAAAGCAACAAATAATCCCAGTATGATAGGTATGGTAACGGGAAGCATAAACTGCTGTGTTTCAGTTTCATTATCTACCGCTGAGCCAATAGCTGCAAAGATTGAAGCATAAACCAGGTAGCCGGTAATAAAATAAAAAATGAAAGAGGCTATTATCAGTAACCAATCCTGGTTCATAGCGTTGTCAAACAATTTAGAAAACTGAGCCATTTCGGGTGACATGGCAGTTTTTCCGGTAATTTCTGCTGCCGGCTGGTTGGGCGACATTATGTTTTGAGGTACCGATTGGGTGAATCCGGGTTATATCTTTGTCTTTCAGAATGGTTGTTTTTACAACAGTTACTAATGCTATGGTAAGAAAAATCCAGATCAGGAATTGTGTCAACCCGACCAGAGCAATACCAATGATCTTCCCCATCATAAGCTGGACAGGTTTAACCGAAGAAACAATGACTTCCACAACGCGGCTTGTTTTTTCTTCTATAACGCCTCTCATTACCTGGGCACCGAACATAAATACAAGCATGTACATAAGAAATCCGCCTGCATAAGCTACTGCCATTGCAATTCCTGTGCTGGTTTCGGTGGTTCCTCCTGTTTCATCGATCTTTATGGTCTGTATATTGACTTTTGTTCTGATATTCTTCAGAATATCATCCAGATCCTTAATATTGTACGATTCAAGCTTCTGTCTTTCAATCTCTTTTTCGAGAGAACCGGATATGTGATCAAGAAGCCCGATCGGTGGTTGTTTTCTTGAAATCAGCTGAATAGCATTTGGTGTATTGATAATCTCCCTGGAAATGTAAAGTATTCCATAGTAACCTTCCTTTTCGAAATTTTTTTTAAGATCGCTAACCTTAGTGTTTTCAAGGTAAACATACTCGGCATCCCTGGTGTTGGGGATAACATTCTTAAAAAGATCGGACCCTTCTTCAATTACAGCAATTTTCTTAAATTCTTTATCATCGTTCATCATCAGCAAAGTAGGGAGAATAACCAGTGCAGCCATAAGCAGAGGAGCAATCAGGGTCATAATAATGAACGACTTTTTCCGCACCCTTGTAACATATTCTCTTTTAATAATTACTGATATTTTATTCATGATTTTAAGATTAACATGTTAATATCCTGAATCTTAATTCCGGGCTTCAACCACCCTTATGAATATCTCATTCATTGATGGCAGTGCCGGATTAAAAGAGATTATTTTCCCTGACTTCATTGCATTCTCAAGGATTTCATTTGTTGAAATTCTACCTGTTGTTTTTAACCTGAAGGTGCTTTTGTTATTATCTGTATTGCGGTTCAGAATAGTATTATCTCCGTTGAAATCAAGGTTAACATCACCTTCAAAAACCAGGGTATATTCATTAGCTGCCCATTTATTGCGGATCTCATTAACATTGCCTTCAAGAATGGTTTTAGCTCTGTCGATAAGGGTAATATTATCGCATAACTCTTCAACAGACTCCATATTATGTGTCGAAAAAATAATTGTGGCCCCTCTTTCCCTGAGAAAAAGGATTTCTTTTTTTATGATATTGGTGTTTACCGGATCGAATCCGGTAAATGGTTCATCAAAAATAATAAGTTTAGGTTCATGAAGTACCGTTGTTATAAATTGCACTTTCTGCTGCATACCTTTCGATAATTCTTCGACTTTTTTGCCCCACCATTCGATAATATCAAGTTTTTTAAACCAGTATTTAAGTCTCTTCATTGCTTCAGCTTTTGATAGCCCTTTGAGCTGAGCAAAATACAAAGCCTGCTCTCCAACCTTCATTTTTTTATACAAGCCTCTTTCTTCGGGGAGGTAACCGATTGTCATAACATCTTCAGAGGTAAGTTTTTTCCCGTTCAGGAAGAGTTCCCCGGAGTCAGGTCCCGTTATCTGGTTAATGATTCTAATAAGAGTTGTTTTTCCGGCTCCATTAGGGCCGAGCAGTCCGTAAATACATTGTTCAGGCACTGAAATGCTGACATTATCGAGAGCGAGTTGATTACCGTACTGTTTTGTGACATTTTTTGCTTCGAAAAGTGCCATAGGTTTAACTTATATTTAAGAATGAATTGTAAATATAAAAAAACTCTGTGAAACTCTCGCTGATAAATCGGGACAAGTTGTATATCAGCATGAATTCAGCGCAGTAAATAAAAATAGTTTAAAGCGGGAAACCAAAGTGAGATAAATGAGTGTTATGCAGGCAACTTCATTTTATTCAAAATAGCCTCTCATTCTTTCAAAGAAGCTTTTGTCATTCTTATCTGGACGGGGAACGAATGAATCGGAATCCCTGAACTTTTCAAAGAGTTTTGATTCCTCTTTTGTAGTGTTTTTTGGTATCCAGACGTTTACATTTACAAGCAAATCACCTCTGCCATATCCGTTAACCTCAGGCAATCCTTTTCCTCTGAGCCTGAGTATCCTTCCAGGTTGAGTACCCGGTTCAATATTTATCTTTACGTTATTTTCAACTGTAGGGATCTCTACCTGGGTACCCAGAACAGCATCCGGTACACTTACAAATAAATTATAAATCAAATCATTGCCTTCTCTGATGAGTTCGGGATGTTCCTCTTCATCAATTACAACCAGAAGGTCGCCGTTGATGCCTCCCCTCCGGGGTGCATTTCCCTTGCCTCCAACTGTCATCTGCATTCCTTTTCCCACACCTGCAGGTATATTGATCTTTATTATCTCTTCTTTCTGAACTATCCCTTCCCCATAGCAGGCAGGACATTTTTTTGTGATTACTTTACCGTCGCCTCCACATGACGGGCAAACAGATGTAGTCTGCATCTGGCCGAGCATTGTATTTGTCAGTCTGGTTACTTGTCCTGTACCGTGACAGGTTTGACACGCTGAAATACTATTTGAATCAGCCGACCCGGTTCCTTCGCACTGACTGCAGGTATCATATTTTGTTACTTTGATTTTTTTCTCAGCACCAGAAGCTATTTCCTGAAGAGTGAGCTTGACTTTCACCCTTAAGTTACTTCCCTTATTGACTCTTCTTCCCCTGCTACGGCTTCCACCGAAAGCACCAAATCCGCCGAATGCATCTCCAAAAATATCTCCGAAGGAAGAAAAGATGTCTTCCATTGTCATCCCGGCTCCGCCAAATCCGGCGCCTCCGTTATTCAATCCGGCATGTCCGTACCGGTCATATCGGGCTTTTTTCTCATCATGGCTCAAAACTTCGTATGCTTCCGCAGCTTCTTTGAAGTTTTCCTCAGCCTTTTTGTCGCCCGGATTTTTGTCGGGATGATGCTTCAGGGCTTTTTTCCTGTAAGCTTTCTTTATCTCCTCTTTTGTGGCCTCCCTGGATACACCCAAAACTTCATAATAATCTCTTTTTCCCATCCTTTTTGAATTTTATATGCAAGCCACCATTTAAAATTACCGACAATATTAATTTATTCTCCAACAACAACTTTAGAAAACCTTAAAATCTTGTCCTGAAGATAATATCCCTTTGAAAGAACGTCAACCACTTTTCCTTTCTTTTCTTCGTCCTCAACAGGAAGTTTTGCTACAGCTTCATGGAGATCAACATTAAACGGAATATTCATTGATTCTATCTCAGTAATGCCGTTCTGTTTAAGGAACTCCGAAAACTTAGTATGAATAAGTTCAATTCCGTCTTTTATTGAGGAACAGTCATTTGAGTCTTCAATATGTTTAAGTGCCCTGTCAAAATCGTCCATAAAGGGGATGATTTTCAACAGTACAGTTTCACTGGCATATTTTGATAAATCCATCTTCTCCCTTAAGGTCCTTTTCCTGTAATTATCAAATTCCGCAGAAAGACGGATATATTTATCCTGCATTTCTGCCAGTTTTTCTTCAAAAGGTATCTCTTCATTTACAGACATGTCAGTACCACCTCCCTCAGATGACATTGAATTTCCGGATGTTTTGCCGGATTATCATCGGGTTGACTTTCAATATTGTTGGTATTTTCCTTATTATCAGTTACTTTATTCTTTATTTTCGTTCATTTCTTCTTCCTGGTTCAGTCTCTTTTTCTTTACCATCACTTACAGTTTTTCAGTTTATCTCATTCACATACAAATAGCCTGCCATGGGAATATTATTGCCAATTTGACAGACATAGACCGGCCCGTCAGTCTGAGGAAAGACTAGGGAGACTGATTAGGGACTAAGGGACTTAAGGGACGTTATACTCTTCTGATATCTGCACCCAGTGCATTTAACCGGCTATCTATATTCTGATAGCCCCTGTCGATTTGTTCAATATTGTGTATTATACTTTCTCCTTCAGCGGAAAGGGCTGCTATAAGCAGTGCCACTCCTGCCCTGATATCAGGTGAAGACATTACTGTTCCTCTCAGCCGGATCATTTTGTCCTGTCCGATTACCGTCGCCCTGTGTGGATCGCAAAGAATAATCTGTGCGCCCATATCAATAAGTTTATCGACAAAAAAGAGCCTGCTTTCAAACATCTTCTGGTGAATCAGTACGGCACCTTTAGCCTGGGTTGCCGTAACAAGAAGGACACTGAGCAGGTCAGGAGTCAGACCAGGCCAGATTGCATCGGCAATTGTCATTATTGAGCCATCAATAAAAGGCTCTATTGCATAATGTTCCTGACGGGGAATATATATATCGTCACCTGTTCTTTCAAGGCTGATCCCAAGTCTCCTGAATGAATCAGGTATTATTCCCAGGTTTTCATACGATACATCTTTTATTGTCAGCTCCGATTCTGTCATAGCTGCCATCCCGATAAAAGATCCTATTTCGATCATATCGGGAAGAATTGTATGAGTGCAGCCTGACAGTTCTGTAACCCCGTCAATATAAAGAAGATTTGAGCCTATCCCTTCTATTTTTGCACCCATCGAAACAAGCATCCTGCAAAGTTGCTGAATATATGGTTCACAGGCCGCATTATATATTGTGGTACGTCCTTTGGCAAGCACAGCAGCCATAATAATGTTTGCAGTACCAGTCACTGATGCCTCGTCGAGATGCATATAGGCACCAGTCAAGGTAGGGGCCTCAACTGTAAAAAAAGTATCGGAGGCATCAAATTCAAATTTTGCTCCAAGCTTTTGAAATCCAATAAAATGGGTATCAACCCGGCGTCGTCCGATCTTATCGCCACCGGGTTTGGGAATAAATGCTTTTCCAAACCTTGCCAGCAGCGGCCCGACTATCATTATTGATCCCCGAAGGCTTGAGACTCTTTGCCCGGAATTCACTTGTCTGAAGATAATCGAAATCTAATTCCGGAAGCCTGAAAGCTGGCTGATGAATCTGACTCCCTGGTAACTTTAACTCCAAGACAATTAATGAGTTCAATAAGGTTATCCACGTCACTGATATCGCAGGGATGTTTTTGATTGTAATTTTTTCGGGAGGTAAAAGTGTTGCACAAATAACCTCAAGAGCTTCATTCTTAGCTCCCTGAGGAGTTATTTCACCATGTAGGGATTTACCTCCCTGAACAATAAAAGTCCCCATCAATGTCTGCTGTAATCCTTTTTTCTTGTTATACTGTTTGTTTGGTTGTTTTCCGTGAGGTTTTCCCATATGGCTTTTTTTTGACCGGAGGAATAAGCTCCCTTACTTCAAGAATCCTTACGCCGTCAGTCATTTTCAATCTGCCTCCGGATAATCTCTTCATGTCACCTATAATGACTTCGTCAGCGACCTGGCTTCTGTTCCAGGTGATGTACGATTTTTTCATCTGGTTTACAATCAGTGTGGTAAGATGCTCTTTTTCTTCTCCTTCTTTCATATCAGATGCAGCGTCGATCAATAATTCAATTATTCGTCCATAATGAAGAAATTTTATATCACCCTGTTTATAAGGTACCTGATTTGGTTTTTCAACAAACTTGGCCGGCTCGGGAACAGGGTATGGAGAATCAATATCCAGTTCAAAATCGGCAATCAGCGCAAGATGATCCCAAAGTTTATGTTTAAAGTCCCCGATATCACGCAGTTGGGTATTGAGATTCCCCATTATCTGAATGATTGTCTTGGCCCCACGGTTTCTTTCATCCCTGTCTTCAATAGTTTTGATATGGTCAATCATTTTCTGAATGTTCCTGCCGTATTCAGGTAATGCCATCCTCTTTCTCTGAGTGTTATAATCGTAAGTCATGCTATTGTATAATTTTATGCAAAGCTAATAATTTAAAATAACTTCATTGATCAATACTGAATTCCGATGAGAAGAGAAAAATCTTAAAATAATCAAGTAGGGACAAATCGAATTAAAGTCTTGGTGTTAATTTATTTACCAGCATCTGGTCACCAGAAAATAATATCTCATTTATATTACTGTTCTGATTGTGAAGGAGGGCCCTTGAGTCACGGATAAATGTTTTCATCCTGGAAAAGAAGCCGGTGTATCAAAGAATTCGGGTTTGTTTTCAAATTCTGAACAGGGAAGTATAAAAAACTTCTTCCTGTATTTTTCTACTGGTGTATATACCCAGGTGAGGTAATAACCAGCATTTGCAATCTGAATTTGCCCATTTTCATTTTTTATAAGTTCAATCCTTACCATTGAGCCTCCGTCGGTTTTTGGTTTTTGCTGGTTTGAAATGAAATTACCAAGCGAGATATACTACAATAGCCTCTTTTTCAGCGCCTGTTTTTTTGGTCCATATCATTTTCTGAAGAACGTGCGGATGTGAACCAATTATAAGGTCAACCCCTTTTGAAAAAAAATATCCGGCAAGATCTGCCTGGGTCTTTGAAGGAATAGTATCATATTCAGTGCCCCAGTGAAGAAATAGGATAATTATATCAGGAGATCTGCTTTTTGCTTTTTCAATATCATCTGAAATCTGATTGGTATTTAGCATGTTAACAATTACAGGTTCAGGAATTTTATCCCGTTTGTGCCATATGTATAATTAAGAAGGGCAATGGATATTTCTTGTTTTTTGATTATTAACGGATATAGAGTGTCTTTGTTATTTGAATTCAGAAAAGTGCCTGTATGGGGAATCCCAAGCTGTCGAGATTAATTATGGTTTTTTCGATTCCCGTTTTCCCTCTGTCAGCTGCAGTGGTTATTTGCAGTAACAAGGTAATCAATACCGGCATTCTGACAGGCAACAGCCAGTGCGGCAGGAGAGCTGAACTGAGGATATCCTTTATATGGTGGTCCGGCAAGAGTGACTTCAAAATTGGCAATTGCAATGTCGGCTTCTGATATTATTGGTTTTATATAGCTGAATACATCATCATAATTATATGTATGAGTTTCCCTGTTCTCAGCCGACCATATCTGTTCATCATGACCCATTATATCGCCAATAAACATAAGGGAAATTTTGTTTTCTGACTTTGAGTGACTCTGGTTCCTGATGAATATGAAATAAATTGAATCAGAATTAAAAATAATGTCGATCTGAGGTTTAAATTAGTCCGGATCATTTGTACTGATTAAATGTTTGATGTTCACTTTCCCGAAAAACAGATTCAAATATACATTAGTAATAATTTTCCTAATCAGCCAATCTTTAAAATATTAATAATTATTAACTTTGGCAGTTTTTGTCTAAATTTCAAATTGACAGAACCAGTAAAAAAGGAGAATCATGGACGGGACAGGAAGGCATCTGGATATTAAGAAACTCTCTTATGCAGGTGTACTTGTCACCCTCGGAATTGTTTTTGGTGATCTGGGTACAAGTCCTCTTTATGTAATGAAGGCTATTATAAGAGGCGGTAGCGAATTCAATGAACTGCTTATTTATGGTTCCTTGTCCTGTATCTTCTGGACACTTACTCTGCAGACTACGACAAAATATTTAATTATTGCTTTGAGTGCCGATAATAACGGAGAAGGTGGTATCCTGGCACTTTTTGCTTTAATAAGAAAGAACTCTTCATGGGCGGCTGTTTTAACCATGATCGGTGGATCTGCCTTACTTGCCGATGGAATTCTGTCACCGGCTATAACCGTTACCTCCTCCATTGAAGGATTGAAACTTTATAATCCTGAGATTCCGGTTGTTATCATAGTCCTTTTTATTTTCGCGGTCCTCTTCTTTATCCAGCAGTTTGGTACCAATTTTATTGGCAGTTCATTTGGTCCAATAATGGTTATCTGGTTTCTGATGCTGGGAATACTAGGATTTTCGAAATTAGCTCAATACCCCGATATTCTAAGGGCTATAAATCCGGTTTATGCTTTCAGGTTCCTGGATCATTATCCCGGAGGATTCATACTTCTGGGAGCTGTATTTCTATGTACAACCGGAGCAGAAGCCCTTTATGCGGATCTGGGCCATTGCGGCAGAGCAAACATTCAGGTTTCATGGATATTTGTAAAAATTTCACTGCTGGTTAATTATTTTGGACAGGGAGCATGGCTGATGACAAACGGATTCCCAGGGACAGGCATTAATCCGTTTTATGGAATTATGCCAAAATGGTTTTTATTACCGGGAATAATGATTGCAACTGCTGCTTCAATTATTGCAAGCCAGGCTATTATAAGCGGATCTTTTACAATTGTCAAAGAGGCGGTTTCTCTTAACTTCTGGCCCAAAATAAGGGTATTACATCCCACTTATGTCAGAGGACAGGTGTATATACCGTTTGTTAACTGGTACCTGTGGATCGCCTGCAGTATAGTAGTTATCTTTTTCAGGGAGTCAGCAAATATGGGAGCAGCTTATGGACTGGCCATTATTTTCACAGAAATGATGACTACATTCCTGTTGACATATTATTTATATCAGAAAGGATTAAATCACAGGTTAGTAATGATATTTCTGCTTGTATATCTGACAATAGAAGGAAGTTTTCTTGTAGCTAACCTTCATAAATTCAATGATGGCGGATGGTTTACAATACTAATTACATCCATATTTTTCACTATAATGTATGGATGGTACTTTGGCAGGAAATTAAAAAACAGATATGTGACCTTCACCTACTTGATAAATATTATGAAATATTTAAAGATCTTTCAAAAGATAATTCTGTTCCGAAGTATGCAACCAACCTTGTCTATATTATAAAGGCAAACAGACATGACCAGGTTGAATCAAAAGTAATTTATTCGATCTTCCAGAAACAGCCCAAAAGGGCAGATACATACTGGCTGCTTCATGTTAACGGAGTTGATGAGCCTAACAGGTTCGAATATGAGGTAACCCAGATTATTCCCGGTATTCTTATAAGGGTTGATTTTCATATTGGTTTCAAGGTGGAACCAAAAATTAATCTCTACTTCAGAGAGGTTCTGGAGGACTTAATTGAATCGGAACAGATAAAGATTGAAAGCAGTTACCCGTCACTCAGAAAACATTCTTTTCCTGCAGATTTCAAATATGTTCTGATTGACAGGATAATGCCACGCGATTACAAGCTTCCCAGCATCGAGAATTTAACTCTTGCCCTTCACAGCGTGTCAAGGTTGATTGGCATTTCCGATATAAAAGCTCTGCAGCTTGATGTCACTAATACTATTGAAGAGCAGGTTCCTATTACAATAGACCAGCCTGTCACTTTCAGGATCAAACGGATAGAATAATACATTGAAGACATTTTTTAAAAATTATTTTTGACAGCTTTTTTGATAAGTTTCCAGGATTAGAAAGGTTGATATGAAAGGAGTGAATCGCCATTTCGATATAAACAAACTCTCTGTTTCAGGATTACTGATTACTCTTGGTATAGTATATGGAGACATTGGGACCAGTCCTCTTTATACCATAAAAGCAATAGTCAACAATGCAGAGACCTTTAATGAACTTCTAATTTATGGCTCACTTTCATGTGTTTTCTGGACTCTGACACTTCAGACAACTATAAAATATATTTTAATCACACTTCGTGCTGACAATAAAGGTGAAGGTGGAATCTTTGCACTTTTTGCGCTGATAAGGAGAAAATCAGCATGGGCTGCAATTCTTACAATGATCGGCGGAGGAGCCTTACTGGCTGATGGTGTTATAACTCCGGCAATAACAGTTACCTCATCAATTGAGGGTTTGAGACTATTTAATCCCGCAGTTTCAGTATTGCCAATCGTACTTATAATCTTTGCTGTTCTCTTTTTCATGCAGCAGTTCGGGACTAATTTTGTGGGGGCATCATTTGGACCTATAATGGTGATATGGTTTTTGATGCTTGGCATTCTCGGATGCTCTCAATTAATCCAGAATCCTGATGTTTTGAGGGCACTTAATCCTGTTTTTGCCGTACGTTTTCTGAGTGAATACCCGGGAGCCTTTATTCTTCTTGGGGCGGTTTTTCTATGTACAACAGGGGCGGAAGCACTCTATTCCGATCTTGGCCATTGTGGCCGGACAAATATACAGGTCTCATGGATTTTTGTCAAAACCACACTTGATTCTAAATTACTTTGGTCAGGGTGCATGGCTTATGACGCATTATATTCCAGGGACTGAAGTAACACCTTTCTTCGCAATTATGCCCAGGTGGTTCCTTCTGTTAGGGATAATCATTTCTACTGCTGCCTCAATAATTGCCAGCCAGGCGCTTATCAGCGGATCATTCACCCTCTTAAGTGAAGCTGTTTCTCTTAACTTCTGGCCAAAAATTAAGATAATAAATCCCACATATGTCAGAGGACAAGTGTACCTGCCTTTTGTAAACTGGTCACTGTGGATCATGTGCAGCCTGGTGGTAATCTTTTTTAAAGAATCCTCCAATATGGAAGCCGCATACGGCCTTGCTATTACTATCACAATGATAATGACGACATTTTTATTATCCTATTATCTCTATCAGAAAGGAGTAAACCATGGGTTATTAATATTGCTTTTGATGGTATATCTTACAATTGAAGGAAGCTTCCTGATAGCTAACCTGCACAAATTCAGATATGGAGGATGGTTTACCCTTCTTCTGGGCACAGTCTACTTCCTGATCATGTTTAGCTGGTATTTCGGGAGAAAGATAAAAAACCGCAGGATAACATTTTCCAAACTCGAGGGTTATCTTGAATCATTCAAGGACCTGAGGGAAGATAAAACCGTTCCGAAAATTGCCACTAATCTTGTTTATATTATTAAAGCCAATATAAAAGATCAGGTCGAGTCCAAAGTAATTTATTCCATTTTTACCAAACAGCCCAAAAGAGCTGATGTGTACTGGCTATTGCATATTGACATTGTAGATGATCCAAACCGTTTCGAGTACGCGGTTAAAAATATAATACCCGGGATCCTGATAAGAGTGGATTTCCATATCGGATTTAAGGTTGACACGAAAATAAACCTTTATTTCAAAGAGATAATTGAGGATCTGGTAGCATCAGGTGAGATAAAGCTTGAAAGCAGTTATGATTCATTGAACAAACATGGGTTTCCCGGCGATTTTAAATTTATACTTATTGAAAGGATAATCCTGCGAGATTTTAAATTGTCAAAAACAGAGAACTTTATACTTACCCTTCGGAGCCTGGTGCGTCATATCGGGATACCAGAGGAAAGAGCTCTGCAGCTTGATTCAACAAATACAATTGTTGAGCAGGTTCCGATAATTATCGATAAACAGGATTATAAAAGGATTACTGCAATAAAAAAGTGATCATTAATCCGAAATCCACAATATCTTTTTATTTATTGGAATAACACATTAACCGGAGAATATTTATTTTGTTCCCTAATATTATAGCGCTTCTGATAAAAGAATGCAATGCTTTTTGTGGTAGTGTCAATTGCGGTTTTTTCTTTAGCCTGCCGGGGATATTTCTGTTTTGTTGCTGCAAAATTTGCTTTAAGGAATCACCTGATAGCAACTCCTGTTCACAAATTGTATGAAGGTCATAACAGGAATTCCTTTTCGTGGTCTCCCGGCTTATTTGGATTGATGTTCAATTACCTTAAGAGGATAATTCATGTCGGAAACAAACTCGCCATTATTTCCAGCCGGGCAGGTAAATTTAGTAATTACGATCACTTTTCCGGAATAATTTTCAGACCTGAAGGTCGAATGTAGTTATATATCATTTATCAAATTTGTTGGCAATAACCGGCAAAAAGATTAACATTGCCCTTGATCCTATCCCGTGAACGTATATTATTCAAACCTGCAAGAAATAGATTATGGAGTTTTTTCAGACACTTTTCGACTGGTACATGACCAATCTTAATTACTTCACGATTGCCCTGCTGATGGTAATCGAAAGTTCTTTTATTCCATTACCCTCAGAGGCTGTAATACCTTTTGCTGCATATAAAGCAGCCCAGGGTAACCTGAATATCTTCGGTGTTGTCATAGCTGGTACTTTCGGTGCTCTCCTGGGTGCCCTGTTTAACTATTATCTCGCAAAATACCTGGGTCGTCACCTGGTTTACAGGTTTGCTGATTCGACATTTGGGAAAATGTTACTTCTGTCAAAAGAAAAAGTTGTGCATGCTGAAGATTATTTTTTAAAAAATGGCAAGTCTTCTACCTTTATTGGCAGACTTGTTCCGGCTGTACGTCAGTTGATATCCATACCCGCAGGACTTGCTAAAATGAATCTTCGCGATTTTGTACTTTTTACAATTCTGGGTGCCGGAGTCTGGAATATAATCCTTGCAGTTATAGGCTTCTACCTTTACGGGATACGTGAACAGATATTCCCGTATCTCGGTTATATTCTCCTGGCACTTGGAGCAGGCTTCGTTGTTTACCTGGTTATTAAAGGGAAAAGGTGAAAGAAGAAAGTACTTTAATAGTTCCCCTCCCGGGAGGGGAACTACCCTTTATACACATTTTTCTGTAATCATATTGAGATTACTTGTAATCGACGCCAGAGGCGTCAAATTCCAATAGCCCCGGTAACGTCCGGGGTCAGGGCATTTCTGTACTTTTCAACCCCGGAGGGTGTTGAATAAGTTTAAGGCTGGTGCTACCGTGTGATGCAAATGTGTAATGATATGAATATGATTGCTTGCTCCCCCAACAATGTATGAATGACCGGATTTGTTTTTCAGAATGCCCGCTATATATGAGAAAAGAGCATTCTCGTTTTCTGTTGAGAGAAAGGGAGTATAGTCATAGCTTCCGAAGACTATTTGATATAGGATCTGAGTATAGGTTGACATATTTTTTTATTTTAGCAGCGAATATAAATTTACTAATTGTATTGAAATCAAACAATTAAATATAATACAAAGTTTTCCAATCAGGTGCCGTTTAAGAATATAGGGCTACTGGTTTTCAACACCTCCGGTGTTGTAGGAACCAACATTACATCTACCACAGATGTGACTGTGGCTATTGGAATTTGACGCCTCTGGCGTCGTTTACCGCACGACTCCCTATTCAAGCAAAAAGATGTGTATAAAGGTTCGGCGGGGGGCAAGGGGTGGGTTTATTCAATGCTAATGAGAGAGAGAATTGTAACTTTCAGAATCTTAATGAGAGACAGCTTAAACCACCATCAACTTTTCTGAATTCTGACACATCAAGAGTAATTGTCTCATAACCTGCTCCTTCGATTCTTTTTCTGGTTTCCGGGAACCCTGCCGGAACTAATACTTTATCATTTATCCATACAGAGTTGGCTGCATAAAGCTCATCGGGCTTAACAAGTATCCGGTTGAATTTCCGGAATTCTTTCTTATTGACAAATTCTCCCGCCACAAGCAGGTTGTTATTTTCAAGATATGAAACGCCGGATTTCAGGTGAAGCATCCTTTTAAGAGGAATTGTAATACCTTGCATTCCATGTTTATTCAGTATCTTAATAAGCTGTTCAGCTCCGGCAGGATTAGTTCTTGATGAAATGCCAATAAAATAAAGGTCACCCGCTTTCATAACATCACCGGCTTCCAGAGTACCAGGGGAATTGATCTCCTCAATTATTCCATAGTATTCATTCAATATCTGCTTTATGGCTTCTGTTTCACCCTGTCTTGACGGTGCTCCGGGATTTGTCACTATGGCGCATACGGGAGTGCATAATGCAACATCCTCGATAAAAGTTGAGTCAGGATACTTATCGTTCTTCTCTATAATTTTAACCTTCAATCCCAGCTGTTCAAGAGCTTCAATATATTTCAAATGCTGTTTCAGGGCCCTGGTATAATCAGGTTTCCCAAGTTTTGAAGTGGTTAGTCCGTCTTTAATAGAGGGAGATGGGACAAGGACAATTGCATTTGTAAACATTAAATTGTACTTTATATTGAAACCAAAAAAGTATGATCATTTATTTAGGCTCCCTAAGTCTTCTTATCATTCTTTTAGATAACCGAATTTCCCGTTTTTGAAATCTTCATATGCCGTATTTATTTCATCTTTTGTATTCATTACAAAGGGGCCATACTGAAACAACAGGTTCATTGATTGGTTCTCCGCTCAGAACCAGAAGAGTACTTTCATTAAGGGCTTCGATATTAATATCCTCGCCATTGTGTCCGAAAAATACAAATTGATCCTCAACAGCAGTAACAGTATCATTAAGCTTTATCCCTCCTTCAATGATCAGGATACCTGTGTTGTATATTTCCGGGAAGCTGAAAGAAATTTTAGCTTCTTTCATTAGCCTGGCATTGAACATATTAACAGGAGAGAAGGTAGTTGCAGGACCTTTAATCCCATTATATTCTCCTGCGATAATTTCTAAGACACTTCTTCTTTCTTCTGAAGTAAATATCCCCACTTGCCCGTTTACTATTGTCTGATATTTAGCGGGTGTCATTTTAAATTTTGCAGGAAGGTTTACCCATATCTGGACCATTTGGAAGATACCTCCTTTTTTACTGAACTCTTTTTCGTGATACTCTTTATGAAGGACACCTGCACCGGCTGTCATCCATTGTACATCACCTTCACCAATTACACCACTGTTTCCGGCACTGTCGTGATGGGCAACTTTTCCGTGGTAGGCAATTGTTACAGTTTCAAATCCCCTGTGGGGGTGAACACCTACACCCCTTGGAATGTCTGATGGAGGAACATTCCATTTTGAATTGTAATCCATTAAAAAGAACGGACTCATACCATGCATCCCGATCAGGGACGATGACGGGAAAAAATTATGCACCCTGAATCCATCACCAACCATATGAGGCGGCGGCGGCGGTATAATGGCTATGATATTCTTGCTTGCGTTTTCCATTTAAAAATGTTTTACAGATATTCAAAAATTTTATCTATTATTTCAAGTCCGGCTGAATGACCTGTATCCTCAAAAATCAGGGTTTCGTTACTATCAATCATTTTGAGGGCTACTTCAGAATTTATACACTCTTTTATTTTCCTTGACATTTCACCCCGGGAAGGAGCTCTTAGCTCTCCGTAACTTTTTCTTGTGGTACTTATATGAAGTTTATATTTTTTATTATCGATAGTTATTCTGACTTTCTCATTTTCCCAGCTTACCAGAGTCACACCAGATCCGTTATATGTGCTGAACAGGTAGAATCTGTTATTATAATATAAATAAGAAATAAATCCTATAAAAAATCTGCCGGTCCATGGTATTTTTGCTATTGAAAAAAAGAATGAGGTTCTCTCTGAGCTGAAATTATTACTTTGGATCCAGATCCATGCTTCAGGGAAGGATGTCCCCCAGTCTTTTTCAATATATCCCTTACCGTTATCAAACCTGACAAGTTTGTCATAAATTGACAGGCTGCCTGAAAGCCGGTGATTCACCGAGATAATCCCATGTTTACATTCCATAAACGGAACATAGGAATACCACCCCATTACACCCGGCGAAAAGATTGATTGTGGGTACTTAATTAAGTTGTGGTATTGAATTTCCCCGTAAACAGAGGCTCTTTCATTCTCAATGTTCAGGGTCATATAATCCTGAGTGAAGACTGATTGGCCTATTCTCAGAAAACCTTTATTATAATCAAATTTATAGTCCGGAAGCGGGAATCTGACATATTCAGATACTCCATTTATCCCGTTAATTACCTGAATAAAAGCATGTGAATCGTTTTGATTAAGGGAGACACCCGGGATGAATGACCACGCATTTTGCTGATCGGCCGAGACATGTTTAAAATACCATCCCTCGAAATAGTGTTTATTTTTAAGGTTTCCCTGGAAAACAAACGGTTTGTAGATCTTCATGAACTTTAAGGTATAGTTCTATACCTGGAACTAACAATCAGAATAGCTTAAAGTTGAATTGAATACACAACTTCTTTTACTTTCTGGGCCCACTGGAAATGAGTAAGCTCGTTTGTAAAGGTTTGATATGAAATTACTTTGCCAATAGAAAATGTGATAGATTTGTTTTTCTGTTTAAACATTTCGTGGGGGAGAAGTATAATTTCCACTGACATTTTTATTCCCAGAAGTTTTCTCATTTTATCCACAAAATAAAAAAGATTGGAATTTCTTCCGCTGATATGTACAGGTATGATATCCCGCTTAAATTGTATTGATTTCGTGACAAAAGTTTTTTGCCAGCTGAGATCGGAGATTATTCCTTTTTCTCTGCGTGATACTATCCCTGCAGGAAAGATCATTATCTGTGAATCTGATTCGAATAACTGATTGAACTTCTTAACAGTCTCCTTGGTGTTGGTTCCGAATACATTAACTCCAAGGATTACCGGTTGGAGATTAGGGATATAGTTAAATAGTTGGTTTGATGGTGATATTACGTCCGGAAAGAAACGGCTGATTGTACTTAGAAATCCCATAGCATCCATTCCTCCAACAGGGTGGTTTGCAACAAAAACGAATCTGCCCGAATCAGGTACATTTTCACCCCCTTTAACAATAACCTCCACATTCCATTCATTTAAAACAGCATTTACAAAATCGGCCCCTGATTTATTCCCACATTTATGAAGTGCGGCATTCATCTCATCCTGATGAATCAGTTTTTCGATTAGCCAGACTATTGAACGAGGGAGTGATCTTACAAATTTGGACTTGCTGCTTCTGATTGCCTTTTCAACATCAACTACTTTTATGAAATCGTCCATATTTCAGTTTTAAAGGCTTGTTACAAATTAGATTTAAAGGAAGCTGGAAGTATCTGTAACTGATGATGGTGCAATGTTAAAATAAATTTCTCTTAAGCCATTTTTCTGCAAGCGGGGGCCATGTTTCAGATGCTGTAGTCCCTGGTCTCAGACCATAACCATGTCCGCCGGAAGGGATGATATGCAACTCAACCGGCAATTTTGCATCCCTGAGCGCTGTGGTCATTACAAGAGCACTGTTCCCGTAGGGATCATCAGCAGTCTGGAAAATGAAGAACGGAGGAGCATCTTTTGTAATCTGAAGCTCCGGTGTCAGGCTTCTTCCCTCACCCAGATCAAGATAAGCAGGATAGATAAGCATTGCAAAAGCAGGACGGCACGAAAGAGAGTCTGTCGCATCAACGGGGGAATATGTTCTCTTATTGAACAAAATAGCTGTTCGTGCGCTGAGACTACCACCTGCAGAAAAGCCCATTATACCAATCGATTCAGGATTGAGATTCCATTTTTTTGCATTTTTTCTGACTACCCTTACAGCTCTTTGAGCATCCTGAAGAGCACCCTCTTTCTGGTTAGGTATTCTGTATTGCAGGACAAATGCAGTATATCCCAGATTATTGAGCCATGCGGCTATCTCTGTCCCTTCTTTGTCATATGCTAATATATTGTAACCACCACCGGGACAAACAATTACGCTGGTGCCATTAACTTTTTCAGGCTCAGGCAGCCAGACTTCAATTGCCGGGTCAGTAACTTCGTCATACCTCAGAATGTTATCATTATTTGATTTGGCAATCACCGGAGGCTGCTTTTCCTTTGACTCACCGGGTATCTTTCCGGGCCAGAGATGTATTATTTCCTTTTTCTGAGACGATGAAATCAGACTCAGTGAAAAAAATGCCAGAGATGCAAGAAGATATTTCATAGTATTGGTACTTATTTTCAGGTTATTCAACTATTTCCGCTTTGTCAAATCTGTCAGGTTGAACATTGACCTTTGTGTATCTTACCCTTTTTACTCCTTTTCCGCCAAAGAAACCCCATCCTCCGCTTCCCAAAAGGAATCCCAGAGCATACAATCCACCGTTATTATTCTGGGCATACATCGTAATCTTATCATTAAAGAGCATACCTATAAAGTCGAAAGGCGCAATGAAGCCATGCCATATTCCACCGATAAATCCGTAAGTATGCCCGGTCAGGCATAGTTTAACCGGTTCGTTATGGGCACAACCGGATAATGCAAGAAGGATCAGTGATGAAAGAATCATTAAATTTTTTACTGAGATAAGTGTTTTCATTTTTTGCCTGATATAATTATATACTTGGTAACAATTCAATGCCTTCAGTATTCATTGTTATAAAGATACAACTTTAGGTATTCTAAACATTTGCTCAATCACTCCATTTTTATTTTAGCTCGCCTGAGATAATGTCGGGTTAAAATAATCAACGGTATAAACGATTAATGAATAGCTACCAGATTATATCACAGGAGAACCATTTATTCCAGATTATTAAGGTATTTATACAATTCACTTTTTGTGGAAAGGATAACAGTTGTTGTTGTATCAAATGTCTGTTCAAGTGTTTCCATTGATTTTACGAAACTGTATAAATTTCTTGAAGCCGCTGATTGGTTGTATGCACCGGCATAAATAGCAGTAGCCCGGGCATCGGCTTTTCCCATTATTTCTTCTGCTTTCCTGAAAGCCACAGACTGAATAGTTTTCAGATCCTTTTCTTTTTCACCATTTATCTTTGAAGCTTCACCCTGTCCTTCTGATCTGAATTTATCCGCAATCCGGAACCGCTCACTTTTCATTCGCTCATATACCTGGGTGCGGACTTCTTCCACATAGTTGATACGTTTAATCCGGAAATCCAATATTGCAATTCCCAGATCACTGACTTTATTATTAGCTGACTCCAGGATCATTTTCTGTATTTTCTCCCTGCCTACCGTTATATCAGCCAGTGTATCGCCTACCTCTTCCCCGATAGAACCGGATGCCAAAGGCACCCTGTTGCTTGTCCTCACGACCTCCTCAAGATTGTTATTTGCAATATAATCCCGTGTTTCTCCGTCAAGAATATCGTCAAGTCTGGATTGTGCCCCTCTTTCATTTGTCAGACGCTTAAAAAACTGAAGCGGATCAGTAATCTGCCAGCGGGCGTAGGAATCAACAAAGATGAACTTTTTGTCCTTGGTTGGCACCTGGTTTGGATCTCCGTCCCATTCCATATACCTCTTTTCAAAATAATTGGTTTTCTGTATAAAGGGAACTATAAAATTTAAACCAGGTGTGGTTTTTGCTTCACCTATTGGTTTTCCAAATTGTGTAATGACTACCTGTTCTGTTTCTTTAATAATATAAGTACTCTGTGTTATCAGAATTAAGGCTATTCCCAGGATAACCAGCTGAATTATTATTTTTCGATTTCCCATAAAAATGTTAATTAAAATTATTTCCCGTTTAACTGCATCTGAAGGAGAGGTAGTACATTATTTCCTTTCTCATCAGTAATTATTTTATGTCCCAGTTTGGGTATTGCAATATTCATTGTTTCAAGATAGATCCTTCGCTTTGTTACTTCCGGAGCTTTTACATACTCTTCATATAAGGCAACAAACCTTGTAGCTTCGCCGAGAGCATTATTCACCCGTTCGGTGGCATAACCCTCAGCTTTCTGTATGGTTTCCTCTGCCTGTCCGCTGGCCTTGGGAATAACCTTGTTGTATTCCGATTTGGCCTGGTTTATCAATGTCTCTTTTTCCTGCTGTGCCTGGTTCACGGCATTAAATGCATCTTTTACCGGGTCAGGAGGATTAACATCCTGCAATACCACCTGCTCAATTTTGATCCCAAGTGAATAATCGTTGCATATACTTTGAATCTCCTCAAGGACCTGGGCAGATATTTCAGTTCGTCCTACTGTTAAAACTTCATTCACAGTACGATTTCCAACTACTTGCCGCATGGAGGCTTCGGATATGTCACGTAAAGAGTTTATCGGATCCCTGACTTTAAAAAGATAACTGTATGGATCGTCAACCCGGTATTGAACAACCCACTCCACATCAGCCAGGTTAAGATCACCCGTAAGCATTAAGGATTCATCCGCGGTACCGGATTTAGTAAATTTGGATTGAACTCCGGCGCTGATGGTGCGAAAGCCGAATTCCTCCTTTTGTTGCCTTTCAACTGGTACCTTAACTATTACTTCAGCGAAGGGAAGCTTAAAGTTGAGTCCGGGTTCCACCTGACGCACATATTGTCCAAAGCGTGTTATAACGCCAACTTCTTCAGGTCCGACCTGGAAAAATGATGTCCAGAAAACAATTATCAATATTACTCCGATAAGGATCTTCTTTATTGTTGGTTGATGTTTTTTCCATTCAGGTGGTAAATCAAGCAAATCAAACAGATTATTAGCCATTAATATATGTTTTATAAATTTTTTTCAAAGATAGGTATTATGCTTAAGGAATACCAGTTTTTAATGGTTTAACCCAATCTGGAAATATATACTTTTACGCATCTTCCACAATGCGGGGAGCAGTGGACTGAATTTTATATTTCGTAGATATTTATTTTGCAGATATGCCGGTGGATGATTTGACCGACCTTATATACTTAACATTCCTGAACCTCATAGCCGACCAGTTTTCGTCAACACCAACCAGTCTGATACCATTAAATCCAAAGTTACTCAACGCTTTCCCTACATTGTCACGCTCAAGACCGGAAGTATATTTTTTTGAAGATTTTTTCGGGTAACAGAACCATAGTACGCCATCGGCCAAAAGATTATGAAGTGCAATGGGGGCAAAAAACTCAATCTCTGAAATAGATTTTGCAAATATAATCATGAATTCGTAGGGATATCGCGGATCTATCTCTTTATCTATTTGGATATCTTTACGTTCCTTTGCAATCTCCTTGGAAAAATTATTTTCAGCATTTATTAAGGCAATTCTTTTTTGTCCCTTATAATTAAGCTTTACAAGAAGGCTCTTCATTTTACCGGAAATTTGCATGCTAATTTAATAAAAAATTGAAATATCGGACAAAAGAATATACCTTTGGATTATCAAAAAATGGGGTGCCTTAATACTGCGGGCTGAGAACATACCCTTGAACCTGATCCGGATAATGCCGGCGGAGGGAAATAAGAGTATTATTCAAATCAGCTTAATTTAACAGCCTCATTTTCACGATATTAATTGAAAGAAAATGAAAAAATCTATTTATTTAATTATATTTATACTGTTGGTGAAAAGTTCACAGGTACTGGCAACAGGGGAGGGCGGACCGGTAATAAAGGGGAAAGTGACAGATATCAACGGGTCCCCTTTGCAGGGTACAAGTGTAACAATAGAAAACACTTACCTTGGGGGGAATACCGATATAAATGGAAATTATGCCTTATCTGTATTCAAAAGAGGAGATTATACGATTCGTTTCTCCTTTATCGGTTATGAGCCGGAGATCAGGAAACTAAGGCTAAGAGAGAGATACGGTTCTGAACATAACACTTTTAACGAAGTCATTTGTAACAGAGGAGGTTCTTGTAAATGCCACAAGAGCAGGAACCAACACTCCAATGTCATATTCAACAGTTTCAAGGGAAGCTATCTCAGTAAATAATTTAGCACAGGATATCCCATATGTGTTAGGTTATACTCCTTCGCTGGTTGTCTCATCTGACGCAGGCACAGGTGTAGGTTATACCAATATTAACATAAGAGGTACCGATGTGAAAAGAATTAATGTAACAATCGACGGAGTACCAGTTAATGATGCCGAATCACATGGAGTGTGGTGGGTTGATCTTCCGGACCTGGCGTCATCGGCTGATAATATTCAGATTCAACGCGGAGTAGGTACATCAACAAACGGAGCAGGCGCTTTTGGTGCGACCATAAATTTTCAGACATCTAATCTGAATCGTGAGCCTTATGCAGAAGTCAATTCATCTTATGGTTCGTTTAATACTTCAAAAAACACTATTAATTTTGGAACCGGTTTAATAAATAAGAAGTTCGCTTTTGATGCGCGATTATCAAAAATCTGGTCTGATGGATATATCGACAGAGCTTTCAGCGATTTAAAATCATTTTATATTTCAGGAACACTATATGGGGAAACCAGTATTTTAAAACTTATGATTTTTTCCGGTGTGGAACATACCTACCAGGCTTGGAATGGAGTTCCCAAAGATTCCCTGAAAACACACAGAACTTATAATTTATATAATTATAAAAATGAAACTGATAATTACTGGCAGGATAATTATCAATTGCATTATTCGAAAGAAATCAGCAGTGATCTGAGTGCAAATTTTGCTCTGCATTATACTCATGGTAAAGGATATTACGAAAATTATCTGCAAAACTCTAACTACAGTTCATTTAATCTGCCCGATGCAATTTTTAATTCAGATACCATTACAAGTTCTGATTTTATTACTCAAAGATGGTTAAAAAATGATTTTTATGGGTTTACTTATTCACTGACTTACAGGAAAAATAAGATAAATTTTGTCATAGGTGGCGGCTGGAACCGGTATGCAGGAAATCATTTTGGCGATATAATCTGGGCCAGAATAGTAACATTTAATGAAGATACATTTCGTTGGTATCAGGGTACCGGCGACAAAAAAGACCTTAATACATTTTTAAAAATCAACTATTCATTGTCAAAAAAGTTGAACCTTTATGCTGATCTTCAACTCAGGAACATCAATTACTCAATTGGGGGGGTTGACGAGAATCTGAAAGATATAACACAGAATCACAGGTATAATTTTTTCAATCCTAAATCGGGACTTGTCTATAATTTTGATGGGAAGCAAAAAATATATGCATCATTCGGAATTTCACAGAGGGAACCGGATCGCAGTAATTTTACTGATGCAGATCCCGGCAAGACACCAGTGCCTGAAAAATTATTTGATTATGAAGCCGGTTATGAATTCAGGTCATCAGGATTACTGGTTAAAGCAAATTTATATTATATGAATTATATTGACCAGCTGATTTTAACCGGAAAAATAAACGAATGTCGGTGCAACAATATTGACAAATGTGGCAAAGAGTTACAGACAAGGGATTGAGATCGAGGCCGGTAAACAGATATTTAAAAACCTGAACTGGAACGGAAATCTTACTTTAAGCAGAAATATTATACCCGTATATGCAGACTTTACAGATAACTGGGATACTAATGACCAGGTTCAGGAGTTATTAAAAAACAAAACAATATCTTTCTCGCCTGCAATAATAGCGGCTTCAGTTATAGATTATTATCCTGATATTAATTTTCATCTGGTTTTAAATTCCAAATATGTAGGGAAACAATATATTGATAACACTCAAAACCCTGAAAGGATGCTGAATGCATATCTGGTTCAGAATATCTCATTCCTGTATACAATTAAAAATAACTCATTCAAAGATTTAACATTTCAGTTTGCAGTAGATAATTTATTCAATAAAAAATACGAGACCAATGCATGGGTCTATAAATATTATGAAGGTGGTTCTCTGCACATACTTGACGGGTATTTTCCGCAGGCGGGTATAAACTACATGTTTAGGATTAAGGTAAAATTCTGAAAATCAGTTAATTATAATGATTATAAATAATTGGATATCAGGTAATTACATAGAATTGTTTGGCGCAATAACCGGGATAATTTATGTGTTTCTTGAGATCCGGCAAACGATCTGGTTATGGCCTGTGGGAATTATTACATCAGCCGTTTATATCTGGGTATTTTTTACCAGCAAATTTTATGCTGACATGAGCCTTCAGGTCTATTATCTGATTATTAGTATTCTGGGTTGGTACTGGTGGACGAGAGGTGCGGGACATAGAGCAGCAGGCCCGGAACAGGTGGATCAGGACACAGGTGAAGTGGAGAATGGAGAAAGGGTGAGTGGGAGTAAGGGTAAAGGGGAAAGTAAAACATTACAGGTGACAAGATTAAAGTTCAGGACCGGATCAGGCCTGGGAATTGTTTTTGTACTTTTATATACATTATTTTGGCTAGTTCTTTCCCGGTTGACTGATTCACCGGTCCCTGTTTGGGATGCATTCATAACATCTTTATCAATAGTAGCAACATGGATGCTGGCCCGGAAGATTTACGAACACTGGTTCTTATGGATTGTTGTTAATTTTGTATCAGCAGTTCTTTTTTTTGTAAAAGGACTTTATCCGACACTTATTCTTTACGTTGTTTATGGAATAATGTCAGTTGCAGGTCTTGTGGCATGGAAAAAAACAATTCAGGAGGGTTGACCTCTTCCCCCGGCTCCTTTCTGCCAGGAGAGAAGAGAGAGTAAGAATCACGTTGACAATTTCTTAGCCCCTCGGGAGAGAGCCTGTCCCGCCGAAGCGGGGCAGGCTCTCTCCCGAAGTGAGAGGGGCTAAGAAAAAATCCAACTGAAGCCGAAAGAGCCATGTGGAATGATCTTCCCCTCCTGGGAGAGGGGGAACGAGGGGAGAGGCCGGTAAATCAAACTAAACCAGCCTTAGGTTGACGGCTATGCGCTTCAGCGGGAGGTTGGGGAGAGGCAGAAGAAATAAGTAAAAGTTGGCTGAAGTCATGGAAAAAGAAAAATGACATGAAGAAGGAACAATAATAAAATGAATATGATGTCCAGAAACGTAATTGTAGCCGATGGAACCTTCCCCATCCATTCTGTTCCTCTGGGTTATATCAGGGACGCTGAAAGAATTTTCTGTTGTGATGGCAGCGTGAAAAATCTGATTAACGCGGGTTTTATACCCGGAGCAATAATCGGGGATATGGATTCCCTGAGCGATGATCTGGCTGACAGATTCAGGGATCGGTTGTTTCATGACGGTAACCAGGATACAAATGACCTGACAAAAACAGTCAGCTGGTGCAAAGAGAGGGGTTATACGGATTTGGTGATAGTCGGAGCAACCGGTAAACGTGAAGATCATACTATTGGCAACATATCGCTTCTCGTCGAATATGTTAAAGAGGTGAATGTAATTATGGTGACAGATACAGGAATTTTACTTCCATTTCTGAAAAGCTCTGAAGTTTCCTCATTTCCTGGTCAGCAGGTTTCAATCTTTGCAATCGACCCTGATACTGAAATCACATCACACGGGTTACGATATCCGCTTGTTGGGACAAAAATAAGAAACTGGTGGTTTGCTACCTTAAATGAGGCTTTGGGAAATAGCTTCTCACTTGAGTTTAGTAATGGCAGGGTGATCGTATACCTGAAATTTCCCGATGTGAAATTATAGTATCTTTAATTCCTTGACCAGGTTTATCAACTGTACACGGCTTTTTACATTTGTTTTTATATAAATCCTGTGAGTGTGATCTTTAACTGTCTGGAGGCTGATAAATAATTTGTCGGATATTTCTTTATTACTCAACCCGTTACATATCTCCTTCACTATGTCTGTTTCACGGGGAGAGACTTCAAATTTTCTGCAGAACTCTTCAAATGTGATATTTCTGACAGGTTCAACAATAAATCCGGAAAGAATAGCTCCATAGCTCAAATAGAGAGGGAGAAAAGTATTCCCGGCGAAAAATACAAAAATAAATGTAAGGTGAATATAAGAATGTGATGGCAATAAAAGCAGGAGTATACACTGGACCAGAATTATCAGAAACATTACAGGTGCAATTATCCTTTTGTCTGACTTGTTAATAAAAGACTTTCTTTTCCGGGGTAAAGTTATAAGAATTGATGCGAAGAGTGTGTATCCCAGGTTCATCAAAATATAATAGTACCTGATAAGTGAAATTGTTTTGGCCGGATTTGATTTTGTCATAATATATCCGACAAGGATCAATAAAGAGATATTAAAAAACAGAAAGGAGGAAATAAACCAGTTGCTTGTTTTTCTGCCCGAAATTCCATAGGAAAACTGAATAAGCATTAACCATGCGAATATCAGAAATGGCACACCCGGTAGCAGAGCAATATCGGAAAACCGTGCCATGAGTTCGGGAGAAATATATGATGAAAGGAAAGTGTTAATGACAACCTGTCCCCATATTCCATAAAAACCGAATGTGTAAATAAAGACCTGGAAATATAAAAGTATTGAAAAGATATCAGATTTATATTTGTTTCGCAACCGTGCTGCGAGAACAACACTCCCGGCAGACAGAGCAACCGACAGTATGAAAATTAACCAGATAAGATATTGTAACATTATATAAAGATAAAAAAAACTTAAAAACTTATTTAAAAATCCCCACATACCAAACTATTGACAGGCAACTAAAGTAGGAAAATCTAAAATCACTACTATAGTATGAAATCCGGAAGAAAAAACGTCTTTACATTTACAGTATACAATTTGCAGATATTTTAATTTTTAAATTAAAAAATTATGGACACAACTAATGAATATAAATTAGTCCCGGGTTTTCGAAATAGTTTTAGAACCGGATGGGCGGTAATGACTGACAATTTTCTAAGGTTGCTCCTGGTTGTTATTATAATAAGTATCCTGGTCGCCCCTTTTAAATTATTGAATTTTAAATTTGATATTTCAGATTTGCCAGGGATTCCCTGGAATTATAACGGCCACTGGGAGCATTTTTTAGGATTGGCTTCATTGGGAATTTTCGCAGCCTTTTTTGGATTGGTTGCTTTTATCTATGCTTTTCTTGTGGCACCTGTTTTTGAATACGGGTATAATTTAATATTTGTTCATGCCGTAAGACGCATTAAACCTGATTTTGAATTGCTTATTAAGGGATTCATGGAGAACTACCTGCACATTATTCTTGCGAACCTCCTTGTCTTTGCCCTTGTGATACTGGGACTTTTTGCACTTATAATACCCGGAATTATAATCGGTTGCAGACTTGCATTTGTATCGTACATAGTAATGGATAAAAAGCTCGACCCTATTGAATCGGTCGAGTTAAGCTGGAAGTTGACGAAGGGACATGGCTGGAAAATATTCTTTATGGGTCTGGCTTCGTTTTTTATACTGATCTTCGGCCTTATACTTTTGGTGGTCGGGATATTTCCGGCAATTATTTGGGTATCAAGCTCATTCGCAGCACTTTATCAATCAGTACTTAACGAAAAGGAGAAATCTGTTGAAGAGGTGGCTGCATAAATAAGTTCACTCACTGTAGATTATATAGTTTTCCCAGGCTGCAGAAATGCGGCCTTTTTTGTCATTATTTTTCACCGTAAACATTTTGAAGGATAAATTGTTACTTGATTTTGGAGTTACTTGTAAACTTTCTTAACTATATACTCAATCACTTAAAAATTATTAATATGAAGACAAGGACTCTGTTTCTTTTCATTGTTCTTGGATTTATATTCCCTGGAATATCATATTCTCAGGGATATATTCTAAGAAGGGCTCTTAACAGGCAGATCGATAAAGAGATTGATACTGCACTTGATAAAAAAGTACGGGAAGACAGAAACAAAGCTCAGGAAAAGGCAGAAAAAGATCAGAAGCAGGCTCAGGAGGCTGAACAAAATACCGGAGACAAGGCATTAGATCAGGATAATCAGTCACAACAGGGAGCTAAAATGGGAGGGTTATTCGGGAATAAGGTCGATCTTAAATATAATGAGGTGTATAGTTTCAATTCGAGAATGTACAGCCAGATGGAGACCTATGGTAAAAATGAGGTTACGAAAATGGATTATTATCTTTATTTTAGTAAAAACAGCCCCACTGTCGGCATTGAAACCAAAACAATTAGTACCAAAGATGGTGAAACACCTCTGGCTTCCCGGATGATTATGGATGGAGAGAATAAAAGTTTCCTGATGTTGACTGATATCAATGGTATGAAAATGGGAATTATCTCGGCAGTCCCTGATTCTCTTCAGGGACAATCCGGAGGAAAAGCAGGTGAGGCAGTTAAACCTCCCACGGTGACTAAAACCGGAAATACAAAAAATGTAGCCGGGTTAAGATGTGATGAATATCTTTATAAAGACCCGGATTCCAAAGAATACTCGAAGATGTGGTTTACAAAAGACGCTATATTAAATGTTGACAAAAGAGCGTGGACTCAGTCAGGTATGCCGGCCTCCTATGAATATGCCGGTTTTGACAAGGGAGTTATAATGGCATGGGAATCATATGATAAGGATAACAAAATGATTGCTAAATCGGAGGTTAAAGAGATAAATAATAATTTCAGTCATTCAATATCGGTAAAAGGATACACTCTGAGACAGATGAATCCCAATCAGTACCGGAAGAAAAAATAAAACACCGGTATTTTGATATAAATCAAACAAGTTAAATTGATTACAGGTTTGTTATCCGAATTATTATATCATATTTATTAAATAGCTGGTTACTTTTTATTTTTGTCTTATAACTCACGATCATTATAATATCGTTACAATTATCATTGTTTAATTTAGTATTACCGGAAGGATTTATGAGTTTCCATGCTCCGGGGTCCTCTTCATTCCATGGGGCAGATGGACCGGCAACAAACATTGGTCCATAATCGGGTTGGGTTGAAAAAGTATAACTATTAGTGGTATTACCGGGGGAAGTTAGTTGCATGGCAGGCAAATTACTTAGACTTGAATCACCCAGCAACACAACATTGGTGATTGTCAATGCCATGTGAACCAATAAATACGGGAACCGGTCTTTAGCTATTTGCAGGACGCAAGCCTGATCCCCATTGGAGGCAGGTTGATTCAGGAATGTGTACCATTCTGCAGGAAACTCATGTTTCAGGCTGAACATTCGCATAAAGGGGACAGGAGAATTATCAGCAGCCTGCTTTATAAAATCCTGTAAATGAGCAATAGCATTCTGACGGAACAGACCTGCATCTTCACGAGATGTATAACGGATATGAAGGATGATATCGGAAATGGAGTTGTAATCGAACTGTGAAAGGTCAATGATACTGCCATCTTCCTGCAGATATTTTCCGTTAAGTTCCAGTCTCCACCTGCTGATTACACCCGCTCCTTCGAATGGCAGGTATCGTTCATCCCTGAAATTTAAATCAAATACACCGCTGTCATTTTGTGCCGAACTTGTGGCAATTGCTTTGAACGGGATATTGTTTCCGGTAAAACGGTCGTCATCGGTAAGAATTCCATTGTCATTGTTGTGTACATAACCGTCATCGCCATTCAAAGTATTGATCCGTATGCTGTTTCCAAGCAGCCTGAGTGTTGCGTTAATTGTAGTATAAGGACCTGCAACACATGGTATTGAAATGCTTAAGGATTTAATACGACGAAAGTAATGTCCGGGGTAATCCAGGTCAAATAATTCTTCAGGAATGTCCAGTTCACAGGCGCCGGTTTCTCTTGCCTGCAGTAAAAGATTGGGAAATGACACTGCCAGTGAAATATGCCTGGTTAATTCAAATTCGCGCCTGTTCTCTTCAATAAATGATTTCTCCATTTGCCTGATCGCAAAGTGTAGCTTCTCACCTGCAGTCAGTCCCTGGTAATTACTATCAAAATATCCATATTGAATAAAGCTTGTGTTTGTTTTACCAAGCTCAAACTGGTAAGCTTTCTCAGCTTTCTTTGCCATATCATAACCTATCTGGTAACTTTGTTTGTAAACAGAGAATAACTCTTCTTTCATCCATTGATAGAATTCCTGGCTGGTAAATTTATTTTCCAGGTATTGTTCAATATCGTTTGCATTTTTTAGCTGGAGCAGATGATTATCCAGTTCCTTTTGTGCGATCTGGAAACGTATATCTGCTGAAACCAGTTGCTTGTCTATCTGAACAATTTCCATAATGCCTGTCTGGCCTGTTGCTGCCATTCCTGTTCACGACGGATAAAGGTCGCCATTTTCCCAGCCTGAGCTGCCTCCGCAGACATATAGGATCCAATAGTTTGAAGAGCCTTTGCCATAACTGAATAGGATGCTCCTATATTATCTCCGCCGAACGAAATACTGCCTCCGACTCCAAAAGGTTCCAGATTTATTGACATACCGGGTAGTAAATGAAATGTACCTGCTAAAGTCTCAAGGCCATTAGCTCCGGTCAGGAAAAGTTTGGAAGCTTCACTTTTATCCAGGTCTTCTTTTTCTTTGGGAATGATCCTGACACCCGATGTATTGGTATCGACGAGAGAAACGTCAACACTTACGGGAACATCTCCAATGGAGGTATCAGAGGGCAATGGGGAATCTGAACCAAGGTCCGGCTGAAGCGGAGAGGGCGCTTCAGGAATGGTATAATCGGTAATACCAAGGAGATCTAAATAATAATTAGCCCTGGCTGCAACGGTTTCTCGATTTTTTTTCAGGCTCTCAGAATCAGCTGTTGCAAGCAACACCTGTCTTTCTTTTACTGCAGTGATCATATTCAGCAGGTTTGCTTCCTGACTTGCACGAAGGCGAGCAAGCTCTTCATTATCTTTTTTCTCAAGGGCAGATAACAGGGAACTCCCAAGTGCTTTTACCTCTGAACAGAATTCTGAGGCTTTTTGAGTTAAATAATTGAACCGGTAATAAGGAGCAGGACTATTCAGATCAGCAAGTATACTGCCTATACTAAGACCATTGGCTGCGGCCTTTATCAGTAATCCCGGATCAATAGGCGGTTCGAACAAAGCCAGGGTACGTTCTACTCCCTGAATATTCATGCAATGCCTTATCTTGAACAGACGATCTGCAACAGTGTCCCAATATTGAAGCAGGTTATCGTTATTGGGAATGCAGAAATATAAGGCACTGCCTATTCCAAGCATACTCCCTGGATAAGAATTATTTGAAGATGATATTTCACTGCTGAAAGGGAACAGATTTTCAAGCTGTACAATAGCATTGGAAAAGGCATCAAGTTTAGGTTTGAGGGAATCATACGTTTCTGCTTTGACTTTACCTCGTGAAGGGACAACCTGTGGCTTTTGACCCAGGATATGGGCAGCAATTATATACAGTTGTGTTGCCTGGTTAATACTTTCAATGGTATCCTGTCTGAACAAATCGTCGCCCCAGTTTACCAGGTTATCGATATATTTCATAACCACATTTTTCATAAACGCTATGGGTCTCCCGCGGGCAACTAAAAAGGGATCAAACGGTTTATCACGCCATTCGTCAATTTTTGGGTCATCGGCGCCAGGTTTAAGGCTTTCAAAATAATTTTCCAGTGAATAGGCCAGGGTACTCTTAAAAGGCAATACTTTCCAGTACCTGCTTTCCGTGTTATTTGGATCGGGTTTTTCTGAGGTTGAAGGATCAAAGATGTACCGGAACCAGTTCATGGCTTCGGCATATTTTCCGTTTTTGCTCAGACGGGTAGCGATATAAAGAGGAGCGTGGTAGAACAACTCCCAGTTGTATAATCCATATGCCGAATATTCATCAAAGGCAACATTCTCTTTATAATAAGTATAATTTGAAAAGTCAGCAGGTTTCTGAATCAACCCATTGGTGAAGTTGGGATTATAATATGAATTAAAAAGAGATCCATTATCGTCAGGCAAAAGTGTATCGCATTCCATTAGTGAGTCAATTTCACCTTCATTTAAATGTTGCAGGAAATCAGTGGCATATGGATGGTAAAAAGTATTAAATATAAGCCCCTTGTCATGTTGAAAGTGACTTATTATTAGTTGATTGGGAGCAATACCGACAGCTGTTCCCATGAAAGACCCGGGGATTGTTTTTGGATAAGCATTCGCAGAAATAGCTGAAGAAGGATTGGGAACCATTTTATCAGCAGAGACTAATGTACCTTTAAACGAGGCACTTTTTTCAACAAGGTTTGAAGGGTTGACAGGGATCTTCGGGAGCTGGTACACGGAAGTCTGGTCCTTTATTAACTGAATGGGTAAATAGCGGGTTTGATCGGGGTTTTTTACTCCGTTTTTCTGGTTAATAAAATAAGACACATCTACCGGCATAACAAAATATGACCTGTATTGGTCCATAAAGAAAAAGGGATAATTGAGGGTTGCTTCAAAATCGGTAAACTGGGGGGAGAATAAAATTTTATGTTCAACGGGAGTCTGAAGGTATGTATTGCCTTTCAAGGTTAACGGCCCATCAATATTTTCCAGTTTTTCATAGAATGAGGTGTATATGTCCGATGGAGTTCCTTTACCCTGTGGTTCATAACTGATAATTACAGGATTATGGATGTCACTAAGTATAAAGTCACCCTGGTTTTCTGTTCTGTTATAAATCAATGAAAGTGTCAGTTCATTCGAAATATTATTAATGGAAGGGAAAAGAAAATAGTCTTTCAGATCATTAATGTAACCGGATAAAGATTGTTTTGGCTGATTCCAATAAGTTTGGGTTTGATGAGTTATTGGGTTTATAGTACTGTAACTTAATAATTCCAGATACTCCGGGTCTTAAAAATTCTTTTGAAACACTTTTCGGAGTCCACTTTCCGTTTTTATACTCGCTCCATGCCAGAGTAACTTCCCAGTAGGATTCAGGTACAGAATCAGAAACAGGATTTTTAGCTATGTCAGAATAGCTTTGCGAATTTCCCGGTGCTTTAGCTTCTTGTTTTTTCAAAAACTCGGGCCAGAAAATAAATAACCTGTCTTTCCATACAATCGGTGTTAAATGAACTCCGGGATCCTGTGTATCGTCAACGCCACGTATGTCTGCCTGTAATTTCTCCCAGGCCGACCAATGTCTGAATATCATGTTGTAAGTGCGATAATAATAGATGTAAGGTTTTGCATGGCTCCGCCCGAATACATGCAAAATATTATTATTATTGTCCTGAAATGTACCGCATATTTCCAGATGTGAAACTTCGTCCAGCTTATCCAGGTAATTATAAAATGCATTATCAACAGTGTCTGAAGTGATATCATTTTGCAACAATTCCGATTCAAGCGCTTTAAAAAACTCGCTCTTATCATCCCGTAATTCAGGATCGAGCCAATTTTCAGGATAGAGGAATACCTTCCGGTTGGCTTCCCAGACCCTGTAATTATTCATCCATTCCCAGCGAATCCTGGAGGTCTTATCCATCTGGGCCGGCGATACCCCTGTTTCATTGCCTGAATTATCAATCCTGCTCTCGATATTCAATAAACAACGTGATACAAATAATTGTACCGAAGAAATGGCCTGCTTAATGCGCGAGGTATCCATGCAGGCGTCCATCTGCACATCGATAAGAAAATATTCAAATAAGCTGTCGGCGTCTGTTACTCCCCACGTAATCAATTCCTGCTGAACAAGAAGATAATCAATCAACGCTTCCTTTTGATGTTCTCTCAACAAATTGCTCAGTTTTTTTGCCACCTGCAGCCAGTCGTTTTCCTCAAATTGTGATTTTACTGTATTTTTTATTGTTTGAGACTGGTCATACAACTTATCAAAATCTGTTTCCACTTTTGACCAGTCGGCCAGAACGTTTGGTAATGCTCCTGTTTTAAGAGTCAGTTTCATTGCATCAGTCAGTTTTAAAAGAGCAGCTTCATTACTGAAATCTGTCACCTGCAGATTAAACTGTGTCTTAACGAGAAAAGTAAGGTAGTCTTTATTCCAGCCACTGATGGCTATTGCTTTGGTAATTATGTCGTCAAGTGTTGGTGCAGGATTGTTACTGTCTGCCAGTTCAAATAAGTCGGTTAATCCGGCTAATGACCCTGGTAACGACTTCCTGACAACTGTGTAATTAAATATCCTTTGCCAGCATGACGATGTTAAAGCTGTAAAGTCAATATTATTGAAGTTAATGTTATGGCGTATCAGGTGATCCACTTCTGCCGCTTTTAAATTAAATCCTGTAATGAACAGTGCGGCCTTATGGTAGTTTATCAATCCATCATAAAATTGACTGTACACTATTAAGGGAAACAAATTGACCTGATCAATAATTTCTTTTGGACTTGTGGCTGTTTTCCAGGAAAGGTGTACGCCTGCCAGATTAATCTTTTCCGTGTACTCAAGCTTCAGTTTGTAAACTTTTGCTGCGGATAATGTCATCACCCACTCCTTTGAAAGCATATTGTCACCGGTATTTTTTTGTATTGCAATCTGATCGTCAATGTACAATGTAAAAGCATCATCCGTATCGTCAACTTCCACTACTAATGTAAAATCATTGCTGACTGGCGGATTTAGCCAGCCTTCCCATCTTACACTGAAATGATCGGATGGTATGTTAATATCCGGAGCATTATTTTGCCAGGAAAAATCAACCTGTGGATCAATCCTTGTTAATCCGGCTGAATTAAAGACTTCATCTTTATAATATGTGGCTGAAAGACCCATTTGTGAGATGGCCCGGACTATGTTATCTATTTGATTGTTAACCAATATTTGGGTGACCGGTTCATCCAGCCTGATTGTATCGGATATACTTTGAATAATTAAATTTCTTCGCAGCCGGTCTTTTAAATAAGGGAGAAATGCTTTGTAGAACAGCTGCCACTTTTCGGTTATGGTAAGAGGAATTTGTTGTTTGGGATGATTCAGCAGATCCTGGATGGCATTATTGATATTTCCATTGAATAATGCTGAAAAATTATCTTTTATGAATTGCTCAGGTTGTTTATACAAGTCAAGGGAGGCGGTTTTAAGGACACCTCCTGAAAGACCATCCAATATGTTCTTATCATCATCGCTCAGTACACCTGTACATTGCAGACGACCGCTGCCTTTAACATATGTTATGTAAGCGTTTTGCGGGGAAGGAATGGTTACAGGCAGATTATTACCGGTAATGACACTAAAGACAGCAGTCCCGTTCAGGAACGATACTAATCGTTCAACAATATCCTGCATGTAGATCAGTTGCAGCTTTGACCGGAGCAGGTCTTCCGTAACATTGTTCAGGTCTGTATCAGGATGGGCCTGTTCAATCCCGAGAAATCCCTTGCGAATGGCAATTAATGCCTGCTGAGCAGCAGCTTCCGGTAAAGCAAGATTATATTTTGGATCAGCTATACCCTGAATAATATAGTTAAGAGATTTGACTTTAAACCCGGAGGATTTTATGTTACCTGTAAGTGTTATAAAGTCAAGAGTTGCCTGAAGGTTGATATTAATAAATTTTTGCTGGCCCGTGTCATAAGTGCTGAACGGGTTTAGGGAGAACAGCTGCTTTAGGGTGCAGATGTCGGTAACGGATATACCGATGGCTTTAGAAAGTACACCGTACCGGTAAATGATGCTGAGATTTTCAATGGACAAAACCTGGGTGTTTAAATCTATCGCATTATCATTCAATATTATATTTAATTCTTCGGCTGATAACCGGAAAGCCGCCAATACAGCCGGTATATGATCATTTAATAATGTTTTATTGTCTGTAAGGTAATTTCCCCATACATCCGGTGAGAAGGCTGTGTCAATTCTTTGAATTGCCTTATTGAGAAATAATTTATTGTATAAAGCTTGGTTCCCGAAAGTTTGAATATTTCCCCAGAAAGTAGCCATTTTATTCAAAGGGAGATTGGCAGAACCGGTAATCTTCAGCAGGGGACCAAGCTTATCTATGAGCGTACCTGTTATATCATTTTCACCCAGTGCAAAAATGATTATATCCAGTTCTGTCACCAGCCAGCCTGTTTTTCTCCATAACCTTATGAAGCGATGAAGTTTTGTATATACTTCATCCGGAATACCCGAACCGGAGAGATTTTCATAAATACTTTGCAGGGTACGGAGTGTTGTCGAACTCAGTTCACATGCAGAAGTCGGCTCATACAATGTAATTACAGATTGAAACTGTGCAAAATGAGCGGATACCCATGTCTTGAAATCTGCAGAAGATATGGACTTATTATTAAGGACTTTCATCAGGTCGTTGTCAGCAGAGGGATCCAGCTTATTTGCGGCAATCTGCTGCAATTTCTGATAGATATTGTCAGGGGTAAGGGAACTTGTAGAAAAAAGATTTTCAATATAAACCAGAACCGGCTGATAAGGATTGATGAATCGGGTATCTAATAAACTGATCAGGTCGGCATATTGAATACCTGTTCGCTTTAAGAATTCCGGAACCTTGAAAATATTGGTCTGTAACGCATTATCATCAGGATAACCGTAGAACTCCCACACATTTTTCCCATCATTTGTACCGTCGAAATTTATACCGGTGAGAATAGAATATTCTTCAGCTGAAAGGTTAAGAACTTCGGCATTTATTGCTTTATCTGTTTTTGAAGAAAGATCATTGCGCATTATTTCCATTACTTCGGCCCTGCTGGTATGCATCTGATCAAAATAGATTCGTTCTGCATCCAGGGGCTGGTGATATGGAAGACCAAAAGGATACACTGCATCTTTTAATTTCCTGTATGCTTCTTTTAATGTGTATTGGGGATTTGCCCTTAGCTCATCAGCTGTGGCATCGCCGGTATCGTGGGCAGCATTGCTGTCAAGCTTAGCATGAACCACATAATATTCCATTATTTCATTTACCAGATCAATGTAAGGAATGATTGTATTGGTATTTTCACAGGTTAATGGGAGGAACGCGAGATCCGGTCGTCTTGTTAACAAAATTGCCTGAGGTGTTAAGTTGAAATAGTTTTTTCCGCATTTATCGAGAAATTGAATTATATCGACTAAATATGATGCAGCTCCATAAACAGAACGGCACTCTTCGCACTGGCATATATCCGGGCTGCCAAAGAGCTCTGTATAATCAGGAATATTTTGCAGAATAACCTGTTGCAGGGTATTAACCTGACTGTTTTGTATGATTGCCTGTGGTATGACTCCGTTCATTATTTCGTAAGAGGTCATGGCAACATGTTCTAATCGCATTGCCTGATAAGAGGCACGCTGATGTATAGCCATGGCCAGGTCATCAGATCCCAAATCCTGTGAGTGCATATCGATGAAGGATTGTTGGGGAATGTTGGCTATCCCGTAAGCAGAATCATATCCCAAACCCAATAATACAGGCATGGTTTCAGGAACAGGACTAACCTGGTAAATACGTTGTAAGGTTGCCAGCTGATCCTTGCATGCCTGTAAATTACTGCCGGCAATCCTGGTCAGCTGCGTCTCAAAATCTTTGATCTGCGAAGAACTTATATCAAAATTTTTGACCTCATTGAAAAATGAAGTCAGGCTCTCCTTTATGTTCGGATCTGTAATTTTAAGGGTGTTGTCAGAAACCATCAGGGCGATCTTTTGAGTTGGGAAAGCTGCATTTAGTACGGTTTGAAGCTGCCCCTTATAATTACTGATTTTTTCATCATCAGTTGTTCCCGGCACACCATCGGGTACCCCTGTACTTTTAAGCAAACCGGTCCAATCCGTGTCACTTAATTGTAATAAATCTGACGGATTCTGGATCTTACGATTTAACTGCAGATTTTCTACCAGAGGTAAATGATTGCCTGTCAGTGCGATAAGCTGATTGGTTAACTGCAATGATTGAATAACCTCAGGTTGTGCTTTGAATTCCGGCAACTGGGGTAAATACTCATTCCAGAATTGCATGGGTGTTCCGTTGAAAGAGCGATCTGCGTTTACGAATGCTGCCTGGATATTGGTATTTGCAGTTGCAAAACTCAATGCTTTACTTAAGGGTGCTGCGGTTCCATTGGCGGATGTAATGACTTGCTGTGTTGCAACATTGTGAAGGGTTGTCAGAAATGTACCGGTTATCTCGTTATCAATAGGGTCAATAATGTTATCCTGAATAGCCTGCTGCCATGCATTTAACAATTTAACTTCAGGAGAAATGGCAATGGAGTCAAAGGAAAGAAGGATGCTTTCCCTGCCCAACCCATATAACAACTCGTGTGCAAACTGGTCCCCGGGAAAGGATCCGGCCATTTGGGCGGCCTGTACCAATAGCTGAATCTTATTACGGTCCTGTTTTATTTCTGATGCAAGAAAAGAGACCTGGTCCGGGGAATCATAAATGTCCTGCATTTTCACATTGCTTATACCCAGGAAAGCATTTACCTGTTTCAGAAGCAAGGTAAATTCGCTAATGCCACGCTCAGTTGAACCGGAAAGTACAACATTAAGATTTTCTATTGATAAACCATCAACATAATCTGCATCGGTTGTTATATTGGAGAGTCCGATAATCCGTCTTCCCTTCACCACATAAACCACCACATCTGCAAGGCCCTGCTCCGCATGACTAAACTGATCAGCCGAAAAGGTGATAGTGTAAGATCCATCCGGCTGCGATACAGCTTTCCCCAACAACTCCATCCCTCCGCTTGATTTAAGCTCATCAGTTGTCTTTGCTGTTTTGTAAATGCGGGCACCTTTCAGGTCAACGTCATAAGCTAAAACTGGTTTTCCGCCAAGCCCTTCGCCTGCGCTATTCAGCACTTTACCGCTTACCGAGTATTTTTTGTCTTCAGTGAGCAGACCTTTGTCTTTCAACATCCTGTTAAGGAGATCTGCTGTCGTTTGATCCACAAGTAAAGTATCATCGAAATGCAGTTTGTTCTTTAACTGGATATTACGAACCGCTTTTATTGTAGTGTCACCTGCGGTTTGTTTATTCACTTCCCCAGTGTTTAACTTATAACCCATAGCTGTTAATGCAGCCTGAAGGTTTGCTGCATTGGCCGATTGTTCTTTCAGCTTTATGGGTGCGATAATGGGTTGCATAATGTTAATTTTATAATGGTTACTTATTTAATACCTTAGTTCACTTTATTTGCATTTAAATCAGGTATTATTTTCTTTAACGTATTGTTCCATATGTCACTATTGGCAGATCGCTGATCTTGTATTTATCCATGAGCTTGCCAACGTACTCGAAGAGCTGCTGCTCTGTGGCTAATGGGTTTGCATTCTTAAAAGCATTCCACTCTTTGTTCCAACCAGCTATGTGGATTGCCTCATGCTCCCCCTGATTAATAATCACTGTATATTCATCGATGTTGATTCCTTTAGACTTAAACCAATTTCTAAACTCTTGGGGGAAGACATGATGTTCAGGCGCTTTTGGGAAAGCCCCTCTCTTTGTAATTCCCCTTTCACTCAAAACGGATTCGTTAGAGAATGTGTTAGCCCACTGTTCTTCAAAACTGATAAACTCTTGCCCTCCAAGACTGCCCAGTCCACCAGTAGGTACCGGCAATTTTGTTTTGGCAAGTTGGGCTGCTTCACCGATCTCCCCGAGGGGGACAAATGACAATGCTAGCACTGTGGTGTCCGTCAAGGTGCCTCCTCCTTCGTAATTTCCACGCAATTCATACCTACGAAGTTCGTTGTCAGCCTCCACAGGCGGCTTCATTTTCAATCGTTCCAAAGGTTTAAATCCCAGAAAAGTTGGGATTAAACCCAAAGACAATGTATCCAGGGTATCTACAGCACTATTCCACATCCCTGCCTTTGCAGCGCTCCAGTCTTCCTCCCTTTTCTCTTTAATGGTCTTCTCATGTGTCTGTGGTTGAGCTGGTTTCTTGCTTCCACCGCTCGGAACGGTTAGGTTATCTGCGCGCAAATTCAGTTGGGTTCCTGTTTCACGTGCCGTGATTTGCCAATCTTCCAGGTACCAGTGTCCACTGCCAGATTCATTTTTGACCCATGTTGCATTGCCTTTGTAAAAAATGCCATGTTCACTGAACATCGCTTTTACTTGTTCCTGAGTTTCCTGACCTGTAATCTCGACCGATCCTTTATAAAACTCTCTTGGTTTCTCCTGTTTCCCAGTTGGATCGAACAAAATGATTGGATTGCACGCACAGTAAACAAAAAGATTTCCGCTGAATAATGGATCGCAGCTGATCCATCTCGCCAGCCACGGCGCATAATACCTTGCCCCATGGTAATACAAACCACTCTCTTCATCCCTTTCCTTGCCAGTGTAACGGTATCGTTTGGCTGGTACTTCCCTGGTCTTGTCAACGGAGGAATAGCTGGTACTTCCAAAGGGGTAATATTCTTCATAAGATATGATCTGCGGTATGGTAGCGCCCTGGTTTCCATCATCGAGTTCGAGGCATGCCGTTTCCAGGTGATTGGAAAATTGGTAGCGGATAAGCTGTGTTTCCTTGCTGCTATTTGGAATAAGTAAAGGTGTGTCTACTAATGCAATAATCTGTTTGTCATCCATCACATGCAGGGTTTCACGTTCAAGTTCAGGGGTGTTGTTTCGGGTCCGGCGGAATAATTCGATACCTCCAAGGTAGATTCGTTCTTCCGTTACATTGTGTTTCACAACTATTTTTCTTACCCGTTGTCCACCTGCATCATACACATACCAGGCCTGCTGGGAGTTGTCATTGGCTGTTAAAGGAGTGATGGTAATGTGCTGCAATTCATCCTTAAAATTCCAGTCCATCTGTGCCAGGTGGGGCATTGCAAGGCCATTGCCGTGAGGATCATAAGTATATGTGAATGGAGAAGTTACAGGATTGCCCGGTTGCGCCGTTAGTAACTGGTTATTAATTGTATTATATGTAAATTGACGATTCCATGAATTTACATTTTGCATTTGAAGCATATTGTCTGCTTCATCGTATGTAAACTGCTGCTTATAGGTTTGCATCTGGTTCCCGTCACCCGGCTGAGGATTGTTCATCCGGAACTCATCATAGGCATCCGGGGTAAACTGCTGGCCGATATGCTCTCGTCCCAGGGCCTCTGTTAAACGATAAACAGCGTCGTAAGTGTAATCATTACCGGGCTCTACCTTTTTATTTTTAAAATAGATGGTATCCTGTGCATCGTCCCTGATATGAGTGATATTTCCAACAGGATCGAAGGAGTAATTCAGATCCTGCAAAATATCGGCCCCGGCATTGCGTGTGGTAATCAGCCGGATCAGCCGGAAAGTAAGCGGGTCGTAAGTATAATTGGTTGCCACGTTATTTCCATACTGAATGTGGGTACGCTGACCTTTTTCATTTCGATCGATATTTTTTACAAAGGAGGTTCTGGTCGCTGAGCCCCGCAAGTAAACTTCCATGGTTTCAGTCAAACCGGCTTCATTATAGCCTGGTACAAGGATATTTGCCGTGGAAATATTATTGCAGGGAGCAGTGAGTTTTACTATGCGGTTGAGCGCATCGTATTCCGAAAGCGAGGTAAAGATTTCGTTTTGCATAGCTGGATTTGCGCTCCAGTCAATATTCTTGTCATAATCAACAGTAAATACCCTGTTGCTTTCCAGCAGGTTACCCTTAAAATCGCATTTTACCCGGGTAATAATGCCGGCCTGGTCATAACTCTGATAAGGCTGACCCCGTAGATTCAGGATCTTATTATTGGATTGTCCTTCGCCATATATGGTTTCTGTAAAAATGATTTCTTTCTGCGCGCCCTTTTTTACATCGCTTTGAAGCGGGCGATGAATGGCATCATAGGTTATATGAAATTGCTGATCTTTACTATCCCAGGTATACATGGGTTTTCCCATGCAGCCAGTCAGCAACCAGCGCTCACCTGCATCCATACTTTTCTGGTAAACAGTGTTGCCCAGCATGTCATAAGCATATTCCATTACCGGATTTTTCCGGGCATCAATCACCTGTCGCTGATTGCCTTCAATATCCAGTACCGATTGGGTTGAATAGAATTCATCCACGATCAGGCTGGTCTTATGATCTTCAAACCTGTTATGTGCGATGGTGTAAAATGAACGACCCAGGGAATCGAGATGAATCCGGCCCGGTGTATTATAATGAACCGAAGCTTTCTGGGCGGCCTGATTTTCCTGCTGATTCGAAGATAAACTCCCTGTAGTCCGCATGGCGTACCAATCGCTGTCATTTACTGTATCATTCTGGTCATAGATCAACTGCTGCCAGGCATCAAATTCGGTTTTTGCAAAAGTGCCATCAGGAAAATCGGTTTTGATGAGTCTTCCAACCGGGTCATAATAAAGAACCGGCGTTACCCCGATCTCCACCAGTTTTTTATCATCCTCATATTCGTGAGTTACAGAGAAATAGGGTTCATATTGTTTTATGGGTTTTCCTTTATTATTCAGTACTGTGCGGCCATTGCCCACCCAGCGAAGATCAGGTGAGGTGTCCACTTCGATGACGTTATTTCCTGAATCTAATTTTTTTGCAATACCCGGTTCTGCCTGCATTTTCTTCATAGCCACATGCCCAAGACCGTCGGAGTATTCAAAACTCAACTGTAGTTTGGAAGGAGTATTGTTTAAAAGGGTTTGCTGATGATGCGTTTCCCTGGCAATACCTGCCACCCGGACAGGGGTTACCGAAAAATCATAAATAAAACGGTTGGTGGCATGCTGAAGTAAATTTGCACCATTGGCTACCGGATCCTTAAAAAATGCTGTTATCTCAGGTTCTGTCAGATCGGTTTTGAAATTTACAAAGTCATCGGCTTCGTTTCCTTTTCCTTTTATTGCTGTTCCTGCCAAAAATCCCAATATATCGTACCTGCCTTCAACATAATTATCATTAAGGTCTTTTATCAGTTGGGCTGCCGGGATACGCCAGTCAAACATTTCCACACTTATCGAATTACCAATGGAATCTGTTGTTTTGTCAATTAATAAATGATAATCGCTGTAATAATTAACAGTTGTAATGCTGCCAAACGGATCAATGTATTTATCAGGCAGAAAAAAATGGAGCTCCGGATTAACAGGAAAGCTCATTTTCCCGGAGGGAATCCACCATTCATCATCAGCATCGCTTTTCGGGAACAGGCTGACCGCTTTATAATCATTGGACCTTATGTATCTTCCCTCCGTCAAATGGGCTGTTAAATCCGGTGCAGAAACTCTGGACCCGAATAAATGGGTAAGCAATGTGGAAGTATAAGATTTTCTGTACGATTCGTAACTCAGCCCCAATGATTCCATATGACCCATTGGTAAAGGATCAATAGCATTGTCTTTTCTGAATAAGGTCCGCTGATGTTCAATCAGTCTTTTCTGTAGCGATCCATTGGGATTCTCTTCATAATTGATAATTGCTGATATTGTAAATCCATTCTCAAGTTCTGTTATAGAAAAATAGTTGGAACCGGGTGAAATTCCTGTGAGTTCGTAAGCTTGTGTATTGCTCAGCATCCGAAGACGGTAAGTTATATCGTTAATCACATCATTCGTGAATTGAGTAACCGAATATATGATGTGTGTTTTCTTTTGTTCGTTGATCACTTCGGCGGGTAATCCATTTACTTGAGTTTGTCTCGGGTAAACTACAGCAGCGGATTGCAGTATGTTGCCCAATTCATCAATTTTAATATTTAAAGAATGTGCTATACGGGGATCTTTGGTATTTCGTTCATAATTATAATTGATTGCTTCACTTTCCGTTACAAGGAACACTGCATAGCGGTTATTTTGCAGAGGTTGTAGTAATTGAATATTGCAATTGTGCTCAGCAACAGAATATGGAACGGTTGCGATTTGTGAGTTGTCAAGTGCATAAACTTCCTGTCGCAACACCATGCTTTTGCAGGCACGCAGTGCCTCACGCATCTCCTGTGTACTCATTCCTTCCGGCAAAACGGGGGCAGGCAGCAGATACCCGGTGAAATCGGGATTTTGAAAATATTCATGTGCAAACTGATTTAATATTTTATTTTCCCTTATAAACGCCCCGGTATGAAACCAGGTTTTGGTAAGTACAGGTGGCTGGAACAAGGGCTCGTCCACGATATTTGAAGAATTATTTTTTATGAAATTGTCAAATGTTTCCGTATCGGTTTGTTCTACCATACCGAATCCCCTGAATTCCCGTTCCGGGTGATCGTAATACCCATGATGATAAATATACGATGTGCTGAACCATGCATTTGTCACTTTATCAGCCACCATTGTTTTACTCACGCATTGAACAGGAAACGGTAATCTGGTAACCCATGGTCTGGCTGACTTTTTATCCTCTAAATAATACCAGGTGGAGCTTTTGAATTCCCATGTTACTTCTTTTCCTGTATTGTTTTTATACCCGTTCATGATATATGGTTTCTTTCCGCCCATCAGATCTATATACTGCATAGGATTTTGTGCATATTTATCCAGTGGTGACGACCAGACAATGCAGGCTGTTCCGTTTCCCAACAGGTCAACTACTGATATCTGACTGGTATTCTCTGTTGCGGGGAACGGATTGATGGTGACCAGGTCGCTCCATTTATTACCGCTCAGGTTAAGCCATGCCTTAAACTGATTTTTGCCGAGGTATAAAATATCAGTTGTCCCTGTTCCGCTAACGTCAGCCAAATGAATATATGACGGATTGAACAAATCCTGATTATCAAATACAGGTGTATTGTCCATAGTTATTTTTACCCCGAATCTGCCATAACCAAGGTTTGGCCAGTAGCAAACTTCACCATTACGTATGCGGACAATATCGGTTAAACCATCCCCTGTCATGTCAGCCAGAAAGATCGTTTGCAGGGGTTCTCTGAACACAATAGCAGGTCCTTTTGCTTCATCGTAGGGTTTTGGTGTCATTTCAGCAGCATCAAAACCTATGGTTCCTTTACTTGCATACCAGGTAAACACATTTTCGTGAGAGATAATAATATCAGGTTTTCCATCACCATCGAGGTCAATGAACCTGGAATCCGGATCATTGAAGTCAATATCCGGATACCGGGTAAATGACTGAAATGGCTGCCATTCATCATCATCAGAAATTTCAAAATAACCTTTTACGGGCCCCTGGCTCCCGACTATAAATTTTCTGCCGTCGGCATTCAGATCCTGAAGTTGCAAAGTTCTGTCAGACAGCCCGGTAAAAGAAGGTTTGGGAATAACCGGTTCCGCGACGGAAAACGATCCGTCGCCAAGGTTTGATTTATAGTACCAGCCTTCTGCCTGTTCAGTAAGTATGCCCGAAATGCCTTCATTCCACAAATCAAGCCACTGATAACCTCCTGTCAGACCAACCGGTGCATTCACGATGTTTTCCTTTGAAACAGTCCGGACGGATTTGTTCCAGCTGAGCTCCTGGTAATTAAATACTACAGGCGGCAAACTTTTTTTATCATAGTTACCCGACATATTTTTAAGGTACCCTGTCTGCCGGGCAGAAATAATATAATCGGCTTCTGCATTTCTTTTCTCATCTGAGGTTGCAGAGGGATTATTAAAATACCGGTATGTTAAGTCAAGGGAACGAACCAGATATGGAGCAGCACTGATCCCGTCGTTCAGTTCCTTGAAATAATGAAAAAACAGAATACGCTGGCATAAACGGTAAGTACGGATCTCCAATCCTGCTTTGTAACTGGAAAAAGGCTCCATACGGCATGACCAGTTTTTTTGAATATCCGGAGTTGGTGTTGCATCATCATGGTCACCGAAATCGAAAACGCACTCAAAAAAATAAAACGGATTTAAAGGTGGTGAAGGATTATATGGTTGTTTTGGATCCGGATAATAAGGGTTTTTATTTCCATATTGAATTCGCTTCAGGTAAGTATTGGCACAGGCTGCGGTACCATTGAGACGATTTCCCTCACTCAGGCTATCTGGTACATTTTTAAAATCTTCCCGGACATAGAGCATTTCAAAGCAATTACCTTTATCGTCATAACTAAGTTCGGGCAGCCATTTAAAAATTTTACTGGTATCTGCCGGATCGGAAATTCGCGCAGTTACAGAACGGCCATAAATTGTTGAGATATTACTGCGGCTGGTTACTTTCCAGAAAAATGTACTACTGCCAGGGAGTGTTATCTGGTCAATCCTGCTGAAGCCTCCTTCAATGCGTGGAATGTACCGCTTTACTTTTTCTCCGGTGAGGGCGATGAATTCGTCCCTGATCCAGTTGCCGTTCCCATCCTTTTTCAGGGCAGGAACAAGGTCTTCCGAACCCGTAAACATAAATACATCGCTTTCAAGAGCATCCTGGTACAGCGGAAGTTTTTTATCTGTCTTACGTTGGATTGAGGAAAAACCGAGGTCCCAGCCCAATCCGAAAACATTATTCCCTGTTCCGGAATTGTAGTTGAGCGACATTGCCGGAATAAAATCACTCCGTGTCCTTGAAAAGGGCAGGGGTAAAGAAAATCCGGCTGTTCCGTTTACTGCATTGACCTGAAACTTTTCATCGATGTTTTTCAGGGCCCCTCCTCCTTTGGGAAGGGTAATGGCGGGCACTTTGATCTCTCCGGCCGGACTTTTTGATTTTTCGGCTGCCACCGGTTCACTGACCGGAGATCCGGAAGGTGGTTTTGTTCCGTTCATGGTAACGGATATAACTTTTATTACACTGAAGCCTTAGGCTTATTCAATAATTAAGCCTTAAACAATTAAGTTTAATCATTTGTTTAGATTCTTTTAAACCGGATATAAAAAGGATTCAGATCTTTTTCAGTTTCGCAAACCTTAGCAGGAGTTTCTTCCTGCCATCTTTGTCAAACTCTACAGTTGCAGTTGTATTTGGTTGCTGACCTTCAATCGAAATAATTTCACCCTTGCCAAACCTTTCATGCTGAACCATATCGCCTTCCGACAGAATTCCGGGGCTGCTGCCTGTAAATGGAGTGACAGTTGTTGTTTCTGTCCTTCTTATTCTGGTCAGTTTATTTTCGGAAGGGTACGTCAGAGGCTCTTCACGAAAGAAGGTTGTCTTGTTTTCAGGAATTGTTCTTTTTGCAAATGGTTTGCCTCCTGTCTGCGGAAAATAAAGGTATTGCTGATCAACCTCCTTTATGAACCTGCTGGGATTACTTCTCTCAAGATTCCCCCACTTATACCTGTTCAGGGCATAGCTGAGTGTAGCCTGTTTTTCGGCCCTCGTCAGTGCAACATAAAACAATCTTCTCTCTTCTTCAAGTTCACGGGCACTTCCGGTTGACATAGGTGACGGAAACAGTGTGTCTTCCATTCCTGCTATATATACATGTTTGAATTCCAGTCCTTTAGCTGAGTGCATTGTCATAAGGATCACCTTATTGCGGTCTTCCTCATTTTCATTGTCCTGGTCAGTGAGTAACGCAACATTTGCCATATAAGCCTCAAGAGTGGAAGGCTCTCCGTTTGTTTCAGCTGATTCGGTAAATACTTTAATAGCATTAAGCAGCTCTTCAAGGTTTTCATAGCGGCTCACTTCCTCGGTCGATTTCCCATCTCTTAATTCCCTCATTATTCCCGACGCCTGTGCAATCTCTTTTGCTTTAATAAATGCATCGGAAGTTCCGGAATTAAGACTGAGAGTTGTAATAACATCAACATACATAGACAGCTTTGCGATAGTACCCCTGTTAAAATGCTCACCATGTTTTGATATTCCGGTAATGATCTGCCATGGTGTAACATTCAGATGTGAGGCAAGTTCAAAGACTTTTTGAATGGTCGTATCTCCAATACCTCTCTTCGGGAAGTTAACAGATCTCTTAAGAGCCTCCTCATCTTCAGGATTAATTACCATCCTGAAATAGGCCAGAATATCCTTTATCTCTTTGCGTTCATAAAATGAAAGCCCGCCATATATCTTATAAGGTATGTTTTTCCTGCGCAGCGTCTCTTCGAATATTCTGCTCTGTGCATTTGTTCTGTACAGTATAGCAAAATCGGACCAGTGAAGCTGATTTGAAAACCTCTTTTCAAAAATGTCAGAAGCAATATTGAATCCCTCTTCAGAATCAGTAACAGCCTGTAAAACCTGTATTTTTTCCCCGTTTTCATTCATTGAAAAAACCTTTTTTTCAATCTGTCCTTCGTTATTTGCTATTATTGCATTGGCTGCATTTACTATTGTCTGGGTTGAACGGTAGTTTTGTTCGAGCTTGAACAGCTGATAATCAACGTAATCGTTTTTAAATTCAAGGATGTTTTCAATCCGCGCACCCCTGAATGAATATATACTTTGTGCATCGTCACCTACAACACAAATGTTCTTATGGGCGGCTGCAAGTTTTTTTACAATAAGATATTGAGAGTAATTCGTATCCTGATATTCATCAACAAGAATGTATTTAAATTTTTCCTGGTATAAAGAAAGTACATTCGGGAAATCCCTGAAAAGGATATTTACATTTAACAACAAGTCGTCAAAGTCCATGGCATTGGCTTTGAAACACCGCGCAGCATAAGTTTTATACACATCGGCAAGCAGAGGCATCTTACTGCTTCTGTCATATTCATTCATGATAAGGTCAGCGGCATACATGCTGGCGGTAATAAGGTTATTTTTTGCTGAAGATATCCTTGAAGCTATAACACCGGGTTTATAAATATTGTCATCGAGATTATGTTCCCTGATAATTGACCTTATCAGGCTTTTTGCATCGGAGGAATCATAAATGGTGTAATTTGATTTGTATCCGAGCTTATCGCCTTCCAGCCTGAGGATCTTAGCAAATATAGAATGAAAGGTTCCCATCCAGAGATACCTGGCGATTTCGGGATTAATAATTTTTGCTATCCTCTCCTTCATTTCCCGTGCAGCCTTATTTGTAAATGTAAGCGCGAGAATTTTATTGGCCGGTACACCCTTAGTGAGCAGGTGTGCAATACGGTATGTGAGTACCCTGGTTTTACCGGCTCCGGCACCTGCAATTACAAGAGATGGGCCTTCAGTATTAATAACTGCTTGTTGCTGAGCCTCATTCAGATCGTTCAGATAATTTTTTGTCATTAAGTTATTAGAATTACAGGATTCCGGATGCAGCAAATTTAGCAATATCGTCTCTATAGATCATAAACTCCTGAAGTAAAATGAGATTATTTATCAACAAATGCTGATAGCTTCCTGTGTTGTTAAGATAACGAAGATTTTACTATACTTGTATCAGATTATATCTTTTAGTTAGCCTGGTAAATTACTTTGAAGTGAATTTATAAAAATCTAACTATCTTTAAACTTAATGAGTTACCATAACATCTTCGCAGGTTTGTTACTAATAACAACAGGGGCATTTACTGCATGTATTTTTGCTATTCCGTTCGGGAAGATTAAGGACTGGAATTGGGAATCATACTTGCTTATATTTAGTTTTAGCGCATACATTTTCAGTCTCGGCAGAAGGCTGAAGATGATTGATAATAATCGGACACTCAATTATTATTGGAATAATCGGATCATTATAAATTCAAAACCCTGGTTATATGACTTCGCGTGAAAGAATTCTGGCAGCAATCTCACACAATCAACCCGACAAGGTGCCTGTTGACCTTGGAGCAACAGCCAGTTCCGGTATTTCAGCAATTGCATACAGCAACCTGGTTCACCATATCGGAAGAGATGATCTTGTGGTAAATATTTATGACGTTATTCAGCAACTTGCCCAACCCGATGATGTTATTCTTGATATGTTCAATGTTGATGTTATTGATATAGGCAGAGCATTTAATCATGAACCGGAAAAGTGGAAGCCAACAACCCTTGCGAACGGAAAACCTGCATTCTACCCCATTTGGTACAATCCTGTAAAACAGCCGGATGGTTCATTTTTAACTTACGATGAGGATGGAAGAAGAGTGCTCTCAAAAATGCCGGTTGGTGGTACTTTCTTCGACCAGACCTATTTTCCGTATCTGGATGGATATCCATCTGATTATTCAGGTCTGGATACTGAGATTCATCGTGTAATGTGGGCCCGTGATACACACAGTCCGTGGGATAATGCGGGGGATCCTGACTTCTGGCAAAAACTGCGTGAGAAGGCACTCTTCCTGCGGCAGACAACAGATAAAGCTTTGCTGATCTCCTGCGGATGCAACCTGTTTGAGTGGGGAGCATTTCTCAGACGAATGGATAACTTCCTGATGGATCTTATGTGCGATCAGGATAATGTTGAAAAGCTTCTCGATGAGTTAATAATAAAACACTTGTCCAAACTTGAAAAAGTATGTAATGCAGTGGGTGATGTTGCCGATATTGTTCGTTTCGGTGATGACCTGGGAATGACTTCCGGTCCATTTATGTCCCCCGGTATTTACAGAAAGCTTTTTAAGCCACGACATAAGATATTATGCGATTTTGTGAAATCGCATAGCAGCATGCATACGTTTATTCATTCATGCGGATCCATTTCTCTGCTTATGCCTGATCTTATTGACGCCGGCATTGAAATATTCAATCCTGTCCAGACAAATTCATACAGAATGGAACCCGGATTCCTGAAAAAGGAATTTGGACAAAACTGTACCTTCTGGGGAGGAGGAATTGAAAATGCCGGTATATTGAATGGCGACAATCAGGAAAAAATAAGGGAACAGGTTCTCAACCGGTTGGAAATATTTTCTTCGGGGGGAGGGTATGTTTTTAATACTGTCCATAACATTCTTCCCGATGTTCCGCCACAGAATATTACTACTATGTTCGATGCTGTAAAGGAGTTTAATAATTTTATAAATAAGTAAAATTCATTAAATAATTTACTAATTGTTGATTATGAAAAAACTGATGGTAACCATAGTTTTACTGGCATCATTAACCGGGCTTCAGAGCCAGACATTTTCATCAAAGGAAGAGCGTCTTGAATGGTGGAAAGATGCCCGGTTCGGCATGTTTATACATTGGGGACCGGTGAGTTTAAAGGGTACCGAAATCAGTTGGTCCAGGGGAAGGGAAATCCCGGTTGCGGAGTATGATGCCCTCTATAAACAATTTAATCCGCTAAAGTTCAATGCGTATGAGTGGGTGAAAATTGCAAAAGATGCTGGAATGAAATATATAGTATTCACTTCAAAACACCATGACGGTTTTTGTATGTGGAATACTAAATTTACTGATTTCAATATTATGAACTCTCCTTTCAAGAGAGATGTGATGAAGGAGTTGTCGGAAGCCTGCAAAAAAGAAGGGATGGCTCTGGGATTCTATCATTCAACCTGCGACTGGCACAATCCGGACTTTCCCCTGACGAGCCCGGGAGGAAGTGTTAAACGGGAAGTTTCAAACCTCGACAGGTATACGGAGTACCTTAAAAATCAATCTGTTGAGATCATTAAAAACTACGGCCCCCTACTTGTCATGTGGTATGATGTTCCTCAACAATTTGATTCCATCCGGGGACAGGGAGTTATAGATCATATCCGCAAGATACAGCCGGATATACTTGTGAACAACCGTACCGGGGCCAGAGGTGATTTTGATACCCCGGAACAAAGAGTGGGAAGTTTTCAGACTGACCGGCCATGGGAGACATGTATGACAATTGGACAGCAGTGGGCCTGGAAACCTGACGATGAGGTCAAGTCTCTTGAGCAATGTCTGCATAGCCTTATCAGGTCGGCAGGTGGCAATGGGAACCTTCTCTTAAATGTCGGTCCCAGGCCTGATGGTACGATAGAACCACTTCAGGTTGAAAGGTTAAAAGAGATAGGGAAGTGGTTGGAAAAGTACGGATACACAATTTACGGAACCCGTGGAGGACCTTTTAAACCATCTGACTGGGGGGTAAGCACAAGAAAAGGCAATAAAATATACCTGCATATTCTGAACTGGTTTGGTAATTCACCCAAAATAACCTTGCCTGATTTTGGTATGGAAATAAAGAAATGTTCTCTTGCAGGCGGAGGGGACGCAACTTTCAGCAAACAAAAAGATGGATATATAATTCAGTTTGATGGCTCACTTCTTAAGTCTTTTAATACTATTGTTGAAATTGATGTTGCGGGCAATGTAATGAATATCAAACCAATGGATGTATTGCCTCAATCCCTTTCATACCATAAAAAAGTGACTGCCTCAAGTAATCCGAATCCTGACTGGACCGATGTTAAATCAATCAACAACGGCGACTGGGTTGGGACTTACTGGCAGCCGTCAAAAGATGATAAGATACCCTGGGCAGAGATCGATCTGGGTAAAGCGGAGAAAATCACAAAAGCTGTTATCTATGAAAGCGGAAAGAATGTTAAATCATTTGAGCTTCAGTTTAAATCGGAGAATGGGTGGAAAACATTTTACCGGGGAAATACCATCGGGAAGAAGGCGGAAATAAAATTCCCTGTTATAAATGCTCAGATAATAAGGCTGGTACTTTCTTCATTTTCAGGAACCCCCGGCATTTATGAAATAATGTTGCTAAATGAATAATTTCTTTGATCATTTAATGTTTATAAATAAAGTGGATTGTTGAACATAATAAATTGAACAGAATGAAAAGATTTGGCCAGATAATAGGTGTGAAGTCCGACGATTTTGAACGGTATAAAAAATATCACAAAGAGGTATGGCCTGAAGTCCTGGATATGATTAAAAAATCCAATATCCGGAATTATTCGATCTTCCATAAAGACGGGCTGCTTTATGCATACTTCGAATACACCGGCACTGACTTTGAGTCTGACATGGCAAAAATGGCACTCGATCCCAGGACCCGGGAATGGTGGTCTATTATGGAACCGATGCAGTTACCGGTGGCAACCCGTTCCAAAGGTGAATGGTGGGCGAATATGGAAGAAGTTTTTCACTTTGATTAACAGACCATATAAAATCAGGTTTTGAAGATGAATTGAAACTAAAACATAAAGGGTTATGTAACGGGATTCCCTTGTGTTAGCTGGCCACTTAAATTTTTGTTAGATTTGCATTTTACATAATACATCCCCGCAAAATTAAAATATGAAGCAAGTATCCCATATCACGATGACAGCTTTACTATGAGGAATAAAGTGCAAAAGGCAAAAGCATCAGGATTGTTATAAACTAATACCAGGAAAGCAAGTGCGTTATTCTCTATTCATAACAGTGTTCATTCTGATCCCGTTTGGAGCAGTTGCACAACTGTCAGCTCCGGGGAATAGTACCGTCAGATTCACTTCTTATCCCTCAGCACCGGCAGTAAAAGATCCTGTTTTTATTTTCTGCAATCAGACCGGGGTATTGAAAGTATCACTGGACGCCATACGTCCGGGAGGTTCAGGATTATACGATTATAGCTGGTACGGATGGAACGATGTAACTAAAAGCTTCAGTACACCTCTTAAAACCGAAACAGGAGTAACTGTCATCATCTTTACCGGGACTGGATGAAGGAGGATTTAAGGTCGATATTCAGCAGGATGGCCTGTATGATACAAGCCTGGTTGGCTGGATCGTTTTTGATAAACCACCTTCAGCAGAAGCCCGGCTCGGAAATCCGTTGAAAAATTGTAATTATGTTGCACTTGACGGAACCGCAACTGCAACAGTAGGAGTTTTCCATTATTATGATCAGGGAACAGGAATTCAATTGAATCTCGGAACGAACTAAAATACATGTGGACATCAAATCCGGAGTCAGTAATTCCTTTTCCTGAACTTTTGGATCCCGTAACATATATTCCTCCTCTTGAAGATGTTACATATACTTTTAAGGTAACCAGTCTTGGCTGCAGTACTGAGGCTTCATTTTTCTATGAATCAATCCATGTAAAAGCTGATTTTACGCTGATCCGATGCAGGGAGAGGCTCCTCTTGTGGTCACTTTTACTGATAAATCGATAAGAGGCACAAAGAGGTATACCTGGGAATTTGGTGATAAAACGCCGGATGGGAAGAAAGCCCCCGACTGGATAATAAATAAGGACTCACTCTGGATTCTGAGTGATCCGTTTACCCACACTTATTATATACCAGGCGATTACTCTGTAAAGCTTACTATTGAGAGTGAACTGGGATGTATAGATTCATTAAGGCTTGAACCCAAAATAGCTGTTGATCCCTCCAAGCTTGAAATCCCAAATGTATTTACTCCCGATGGCGACGGATTCAATGACTTTTTTACTGTTAACGGTGTATCACTAAGGTTTATAAGTGTTGAGGTTTTCAGCAGGAGTGGGGTCAGGGTTTACTACTTCACCGGCGATGGAGAAAGACTTAAAGGATGGAAGGGATGGGACGGAAACCTGAATAATACGTCAATCAAAACCAGTCCGGGTGTATATTTTTATATCATCAGGGCGCAGGGATGGGATAATGTGAATTATGACAGCAAAGAATACAGGGGATTTGTCTATTTGTACCGGTGATGTTGGCAAAAAGGAGCGAACCTTTAATGCTTTAAGAATGATCAGATAGAGATTTTAAAAGCTAATGATGGATTAAAGGCTTTAAATATTTATGCATCTGCAACCCTAGAGCCCAGGCAGCCGTTAATCTTCAGGGAGGTTTTTCTTAAGAAAACGGATCCAGTTTTCAGACATGATATTACCAATGTCTGAGTTGCTGTATCCGATTTCAGCAAGCATGGATGGAACTTTTTGAAGGTCAGATATTGTATCAAGATCGGAAGGGCATTGCTCTTTTCCATATGCTCCGTCAAGATCGGAACCTATGCCTGCATGAAGTGAGTTCCCTGCCAGCTGGCAGATATGGTCAATATTATTGATCATCAGTTTTAAAGTAACCCCCATTGTTATTGGATCTGATATTCCCCTGACCCATCCCGGCACCATCATCCAGGCATCCAGTGCAACACCTATAACTGCTTCCCTCTTAATAAGTTCATTGATTTGTTCATCGGAAAACTGCCTGTTATGAGGAACGAATGTTCTGCAATTGTTATGGCTTGCCCATACCGGACCATGGTAAAGATCCATGGTCTCCCAAAAACTATCATCACATAAATGGGTAGCATCCAGTATAATACCCAATCTTTCTATTTCCCTGAGAAGCCCCCGGCCTTTAATACCAATTCCTCCTGTCGCATCCGTCCCCTGGGCGTATGTGCCTGGTCCGTAATGAGCAGGACCTATTGCCCTCAGGCCATAATTATATGCTCTTTCCAGGTGGTCCATGGAAATAATTGAGTCGGCGCCTTCAAGGCTCAGAATGTAGCCTACAGGTATTTTCCCCATATCACTCTTTACCAGACTAAGGTGTCTTTCCAGATCGTTGCGGTTTCGTATCTGAACCATTTCACCAGCCTCCTCCATAGCTTTGTACCATGCCTGTTGACCCTGAGTCTGTGCCCATGCCTGCTCGGGTGATCTCCAGCCCGGTAGTTTGCTTCCGGGTTTTACATATCTTCCGATTTGTGTGGCCACACAAAGATATATATTGCCCTCTCTCATTGCCGGAAAACTAACTGTACCCTTTTCCCTGTCAGGTTTATCAGTCATTCCCTTTTCACTTTTACGGATATCTCTGACCGGCCATCTGAGATCGCGGTTCCATTCCAGAGCATTCATCGAAAGGTCGAGGTGACCGTCGAATATTAAAGGTTTTTTCTCCATTATGTCAATTTTGGATCAATAAGTAATTCTTCTTTTCCTTGCTTCAATATCCCATTGTTCTGCAGCTTTTCTGTCTTTTATGACGGTAACTGAATCATAACAGTTCACTGTAGGACAGATGTGGTAAGGAATGCCGTAATAGAACGTCCCCGACTCTCATTTTACCCGCATCTTTTGTTTTAACTACCATATGTTCTTCATTATGCCCCACAATAGTATAGTTCTCCAGTCCCATTAGTTTGATTCTTGGCTGAGGCATTTCAGAAGCGATGGCCTTATATCCAAGATCGAGACATATCAGATCATCTCCGGGTTTACTGATGACCCTGGTTAACAGAACTGCAGCATATTAAAGTCCATATCGCGGTATGAGCTGGCATAACCATAGTCCCATAAAATAAGTGTTCCCGGGCTTGTTTCAACACCTGGTCGTGCTGCATGAATCGGAAAAGTTGGTGTTCCTCCGGCAACAATCTGTAATTGAGAGTTACCTGATTTTTTAAGTGCTTCAATTAAATCAGATACCGGTGCAAATGCATCATTACATATTTTTTGGCGGGACAGTAAAATCCTTTTCATGGATATGACCATCATAAACGTGAAGTCCTTCTGCGGTAAGCATTGGCAGATCAACAATCAGTTTATAAAGTTCTTCTGCAACTTTTTCCGGGAGCCACTCCGGTGCGGTTCATCCCGTTATTTATATCGAGCCAGATATGTGTTACCATCCCTGTTCTTTTGGCTGCATCCGATAATTGCCTTATCACATCTGCGGAATCTGCTAATGCATGATATTTCAGTATCAGGGAACCCCTGTTTCAGGCGGAATAACCTGTCAATATTCGGACCAACCGGCTGATAGGCCAGAAGAATATCATCTGCCCCGCATCCTGCAACCATCTCAGCTTCTGCTATTGTAGAACACTTAAACTTACGGATGCCATATTTCATCTGCAACCTGACAATGGCTGACATTTTATGTGTTTTTACATGTGGCCGGAACATGTTGACATTCCCGGCAATATCTATCATTTTCCGGATATTATATTCAATTCGTTCAGGATAGATTAATAGCGCAGGAGAGTGATATTTCATCCACATTGTCAAATATATACCAGAGGTCTTCTGAATAACTGTTATTTTCATGTAGTCAGTCGTAAAGTTCAAACATGGCTTCTATTTCAACTGCAATATTATTGGGGAGGATCATCCCAACCGCACTTCTTACCCCTATTCCGTTTTCCGGACCAAAAACATCAGCCATAAGTTCACTAAATCCATTAATCACTGCAGGATGCTGACCAAAATCGGGAGTACTGTTTACCATACCAATGACTTTGACCAGACGTTTTATTTTATTCAGATCTCCGAAATGCGTTTTTATTGTTGATAACATCGTGAGGCCAACCTGTCTTGCGGCCAGTTTACCTTCCTCAGTATTAAGGTCTGTTCCCAGTTTACCTGTAATCAGGGTTCCATCAGATCTGACTGGTCCGTGACCTGATACATATAAAAAGTTATTAATTGCCAGAAGAGGTTTATAAACCCCTGCAGGCTTGGGAGCTGGAGGTAAATCCAGTCCAAGTTCATTATTCGGGAATCCGGATTGTTTTTCATATTACAATTTTAAATTTATGTATATCAGTATTATATTATATAAATTTATCTGACGTTTCAATAGTAAATATACCGGGCCGGCCGAAGCCTGTAGTCCGGAGTGTGAAGATTTCTATTACTCCCGGCTTACGGCTTGCTGCTGATTTTCGTATCACCTTGTTTTTTACAAGGGAAATAAGAATATTAAATAAAATAATTTATCAGCAAAACACCCAGCAGACCTATAATGCTAATCATAGTTTCCATAACGGTCCAGGTTGCAAGTGTATCTTTTACACTTAAATTAAAATATTCCTTAAACATCCAGAATGCGCCGTCATTAACATGTGAAAGCATCAGACTTCCTGCACCAATAGCCAGAACCATTAATTCCTTATTTACCATACCATTTGTCACTAAAGGAAGTACTATTCCTGCTGTTGTTAATCCGGCAACTGTTGCTGATCCGACACAAATTCGCAATACCGCTGAAATTATCCATGCGAGGAGTAATGGAGACAAGACTTGATTTACTTAGCAACCCTGCTATATGATCACTTATGCCACTGTCGACAAGAACCTGCTTAAAAGCCCCGGCCCCCGCAATGATCAGAAGCATCATGGTAATACTTGTTACGGAATGGCCAAGTGAATCCATTACTTCACCAATTTTTCTTCCCCTTGCAATGCCCAGAAAATAAACGGCAGCCAAAAGAGAAATGAGAAGGGCAATTACCGGGTCACCAATAAAACCGATAATTGTTCTGAGTTTATGGTCCTACGGGAAAAATCATGGCTGAGATCAAAGCAATTCCAATAAGTAAAACAGGAAGCAGAGTAATTAATATACTGCTCAGGATTCCGGGCATTTCTTCATCCTGAAGTATTCTCTGATTTACAAATTCTTCAATCGGGCTTGCTTTAATCCTTTTCAGGGTTCTTGAAAATAAAGGACCGGCAATCACGATCGAAGGGACAGCAATAATAATTCCGTACGCCAGAGTTTTTCCTATATCGGCACCGAACATTGCTGCAATAGCTGTTGGAGATGGGTGGGGAGGAAGGAATCCATGATTAACCGAAAGTGATGCAAGCATGGGAATTCCAACATACAATAAGGGAGTCCGGTGGAAGCTGCAATTGTAAATACAATAGGAATAAGGACCACAAATCCCACCGCATAAAACATCGGAATACCAACTAAAAAACCGGTCATTACGAGTGCCCACTGAATATTTTTAAGTCCGAAAAGACTTGTAAGTTTTGATGTTATCCTCTGTGCAGCGCCACTGTCGGCAACCAGTTTACCCAGCATTGCTCCAAACCCGAGTATCATGACAAGTGATCCTAAAGTTTCGCCAATTCCCTGCTGAATTGAAGTCACTATCTTAACAACCTGCATCCCCTCAGAAATGCCAAGAAGAATGGAGACTATAATAAATGCAAGAAATGCATTGACTTTGAAAACAATAATTAATACAAGCAGAAGAATTATTCCCAGTGCAACAATAAAATGAGGCATAACAGAATAAATATAATTATTAACTTTCATGGTTTAGTGAAGCTTATTTGCTAGTTAATAACTTCACAATAAAAGTAATTGATCTTTTCAATTTAAACAACAAATCTCAAAATACAAATACATGCCGCTCTGAAGACATCATACTTGTCTTTTAAGTATTTAAACCCTGTCACCTTCAGGGAGATCTTCAGGATCCCTCCTCTTTTTGAAATCCGGTGTGAAATAAATTCAGTTTTGCCTGTTTTCCCGTGCTAGAAAGGAACCATGGCGCACTGAGAGAACCTGTTTCGTACAAAATATTTGATGCAGATAATGTAGCGTGTCCGCACAGATGAATCTCTGCTTCAGGAGTGTAAAATCTGATATCCACCCCCTAAATCCCCCAAATGGGGGACTTTCGGACCTTAAAGCCTCCCAGATGGGGGACTTTCTGACCTTAACCCCCCCCAAATGTGGGACTTTCTGACCTTGACCCCCCAAAATGTGGGACTTTCGGACCTTAAAGCCTCCCAGATTGGGGACTTTCTGACCTTAAACTCCCCCAAATGTGGGACTTTCGGACCTTAAAGCCCCCCAAATGTGGGACTTTCGGACCTTAAAGCCTCCCAGATGTGGGACTTTCGGACCTTAAAGCCTCCCAAATGTGGGACTTTCTGACCTTAAAGCCTCCCAGATGTGGGACTTTCGGACCTTAAAGCCTCCCAGATGGGGGACTTTCTGACCTTAACCCCCCCCAAATGTGGGACTTTCTGACCTTAACCCCCCAAAATGTGGGACTTTCGGACCTTAAAGCCTCCCAGATTGGGGACTTTCGGTCCTTAAAGCCTCCCAGATGTGGGACTTTCGGACCTTAAAGCCTCCCAGATTGGGGACTTTCTGACCTTAAACTCCCCCAAATGTGGGACTTTCGGACCTTAAAGCCCCCCAAATGTGGGACTTTCGGACCTTAAAGCCTCCCAGATGTGGGACTTTCGGACCTTAAAGCCTCCCAGATGTGGGACTTTCGGACCTTAAAGCCTCCCAGATGTGGGACTTTCGGTCCTTAAAGCCCCCCAAATGGGGGGTTTGGGGGGTGGATAGTCAGAGGATCCCGGGGGGTGGATCCGGTGTAACCGGATTATCAAAACTCCGGATGACTCCCGGGGTTTGTTGATGCAACAAACGATCTTTTATTCGTCATTCACCGGTAAATTCAACCTTTTACAGGATTTAACCGCAACCTGACAAATAAAACTTTATAAACTCAATTAGTTTTCATATTTTTGCAAAATATACTAAAAAGTAATGGATAACAGGAATTAAGATAATTGAAGGAGCAGCTGAACTCTTCAGGAGATACGGGATAAAAGCGGTTACTATGGATTCTATTGCAGACCAGCTTGGAATCTCGAAAAGAACCATTTATGAGGTTTTTTCTGATAAGGATGAATTGTTTACTAGGGTTCTTGGACTGGATGGCAGAAAAGCAAAAGGAATTAGTGAAAAAAGCTTCTGGATGAGATCAGAGAATACTATTGTTGCAATTTTCCGGCTTCTTGAGATCAACAGGGATCATTTTCAGAGTATGAGTCCTGCTTTTCAGGACGATTTGAAGAAATTTCATAAGGAAGTTTTGATTAAGAAATCCGATGAATGTGAAATGCCTGATTTCAGGAATAACCAGCTGGTGATTGAACGCGGGATTAAGGAAAAATATTTTCAGTAAAGGATATAAATTCGGATCTCGTTAACAGGTGTATGGATTCTCTTGGTCAGATCAATAATGAATGATGATCTGTATCCTTTTGAGCAGTTTACGCAGGCGGGATGTTATCAGCAATGTTTTAATCAATTATCTGAGAGGGATATCCACTCCCGAAGGACTTGAACTCATAAACGAACTGGAACGAAAATTTTAAGTTACGGCTGAAAAAATAATCACCGGATATATTTAAACTAATTATAAAAATGAAAAACAAGCAATTACAGGCAATATTACTATTTTTTTTATGGCAGGGAAGGTCGTTTTCTCCCAGCCGGACAGCAGTGAATTAAAGCTTACAGTAAAGGAGGCACAGGAATATGCTTTGCAGTATAATAAAATGGTTATTTCGGCAAAGATGGGTGTCGAAGAATCAAAAAGTGCGCTATGGGAAACTATTTCTGCTGCATTGCCTCAGATGAACTCTTCCGCATCATTTAATGATAACCTTAAACTTATGACTACCCTGATAGATGGTACTTTTTTTGGAAGGCCAGGAGAAATGGTTCCGTTAAAGTTTGGAACAAAGTATAATTCGAGTGCAAGTGTTCAGGCAAGCCTGCTTCTTTTCAATGCACCTTTATATCTGGGCATTGAAACGTCGAAGCTTGCAAAAAAAATCAGTGAACAAAGTCTTGAAAAATCGGAACTTGATACAAAAGAATCGGTCAGTACCAGCTACTACCTTATACTTGTTTCCGAAAAATCTCTTCAGATACTGGAAAGCAATGTAGCAACCTCAATGAAACACTCAAATCAACAAGAGCTATGTTTTCTGCCGGAATGGCTGAATCGACAGATGTGGATCAAATGATTTCGAATGTCACAATGGTTGAAAATTCCCGCAGTTACTGCAACGGACCATCGAATTAAACTATAACTGCTTGAGATTTCAGCTTGGTGTTTCAGGTGACACAAAAATAAACTTACAGAAACACTTGAAAGTATGACGTCAGAAATAAATATTGAGGCACTTCTTTCACAGGAGTTCGATCATACAAAAAATATTAACTACAGACTTATTGAAGGACAGGAACAGATTTCGTCCCTGGCAGCTCAGGACTCAGAAAGCATCTGTACTGCCTACCCTTTCGGGTTTTTATAACTATGGAACAAATGGCATGGGTGATAAGGTATCAGAATCTCCAGTGGTTTCAAAACTCTATGGCAGGAGTGCAGATGACAATTCCGATTTTTGCCAGTGGTGAACGATATTCAAAGATCAGGAAGGCACAGATAAGCCTTGAATAAGGCAAAAATAATAAAGATATGGTTGAAGAACAGCTCCTCCTTCAGGAAAAACAACTCCGTTACAATCTTGTTAATGCAAATCTTCAGTACAAAAGCCAAAAGGATAATGTTGAAGTATCAAAAAGGGTATATGCCAGCACTGAAAATAAATTCAAACAGGGAATGGCCTCAAGCCTGGAACTGACACAGTCAAACACACTTTATCTTCAGGCTGAAAATAACTATGTTTCATCATTAATGAACCTGCTTCAGACCAAACTTGCTTTAGATAAACTTTTAAATAATATGTAATTTAAATAAATTGAAATAATACAAAATTATTAATAATGAACTATTTAAAAACAATTCAGGCAATACTGATCAGCGGACTTATACTTTACGGCTGTTCATCCAGAACAGATAAAGCTGCAACACACGGAAGAAAATGCGGTCACAACTGCAAAAGCAGTTATCCCGGTTAAAGTTGTTGCACTTGGGAAAAACGAAAATCGCCAGAACAATCGATTACACTGCTTCAATTCTTCCTTTCGAAGAGGTCAATATGGCACCCTCAACCCCCGGAAGAATTGACAAGATCTATGTGGAAGTCGGGGATAAGGTTAACGAGGGAGATGACCTTTTTTTAATGGACCGTACCCAGTTGTACCAGATGAAACTGCAGCTGACCAGCCTTGCAAAAGACCTTTCCAGACTCGATACTCTGCTGAAAACGGGAAGTGTAAAACAGCAGCAGTATGACCAGATGAAGACGCAACATGATGTCACAAAAACAAATGTGGATTTCATGGAAGAGAACACCCTGTTAAAAGCTCCATTTTATGGTGTGGTAACAGGAAAATACTTTGAGAATGGTGAAATGTATTCAGGGTACACCTACCACCGCAACGGGCAGGTCCGCAGTTGTGACATAATGCAGGTCAATCCATTGAAATTGAATGTCAGTATTTCCGAACAGTATTATCCGTTAATAAAAAAAGGGATGAAAGCTGAAGTCACAGCCGATGTGTACAAAAATGAAAAGTTCACGGGTACCGTCTACAGGATTTCGCCGACTATCAATCCGGCAACAAGATCTTTTAATGTTGAACTGGCACTACCTAACAGAAACGATCTTCTTAAGCCTGGCATGTTTGTCAGGGTATCAATGGACCTTGGCGAGGTTGAAACAATTGTAGTGCCTGCAAATACAGTTTTAGTTCAGGAAGGCACCAATATCCGATTTGTATTCATTGATAAGAATAATATTGCTGAGAGGATTGAAGTCGCGCTCGGGAAAAGATTTGATGACCAGCTTGAGATCATTTCCGATGACATTAAGGAAGGCGATAAGCTTGTTACTGAAGGACAGGCAAGACTGATCAATGGTGATAAGATTGAAATAATCAAGTAATTATCAGAATTTCAACTATAATAAAATGAGTATATACAGTTCTTCTGTAAAAAGACCTGTAACAACCATATTGATTTTTGTCGGTCTGATGGTAATGGGGATCTATTCACTGACGCAATTATCAGTGGATCTTTATCCTGAGATGGAATTGCCCTTTGTAGTAGTGTATACAAATTACCCGGGGGCGAGTGCATCCGACATTGAATCAAATGTTACCCGGCCACTGGAAAATGCCCTTAACTCGGTCAGTAAACTTAAAGAGATAACCTCCACATCGAGTGATGCTACTTCCGTTGTATTCATGAACTTTGAGTATGGAACCAACCTCGATGAAGCATCGAACGATATCAGGAGCGCTCTCAGCTTTACTGAGAGGATGCTGCCTGAGGATTGTGAGAAACCAACCATTATCAAGTTTAGTACCAGTATGATGCCTATTGTCTTCTATGCTGTAACGGCTAAGGAGAGCTATGCAGGCCTTGAAAAGATCCTTGATGAAAAGATTGTAAATCCGTTAAACAGGATTGAAGGAGTTGGATCAGTTGCCCTGGCCGGAGTTCCGGGCCGTAAGGTGTACATCGATGTTGACCCGCGGAAAATGGAAGCATATAATCTTACAGTCGAGCAGATAGGGAATGTTCTGAGAGCTGAAAATATGAATATGCCGGCAGGTTATATTGAAATGGGTAAAACGGACTATCCTTTGCGCATTCAGGGAGAATTTCCTGAAAGTGGAGTTATTAAGAACCTGGTTATCAGCAGTTTCAATGGAAGCAATGTCTATCTGAAAGATATTGCTGAAGTCCGCGATACGATCCGGGAATCGAAGCTCGACACAAAGATCAATGGAGCAAGGGGAATGAGCATGTATGTCCAGAAACAGTCGGGTGGTAATACGGTTAAGGTAACCAGGGAGGTTGATAAAGCTCTTTCAACACTTACTAAGGATCTGCCGCAGGATGTAAAAATTGAAAAACTGTTCGACAGTGCATCATTCATCAAAGGTTCGATCAGCAACCTTACAGAAACATTAGGGTATGCTGCAATTTTTGTTGTATTGGTGGTATTGTTTTTCCTCGGTAGATGGAGGGCAACTTTTATTGTAATTCTTACAATACCTATTTCTCTAATTGTCGCATTCATATATCTTTTTATAACAGGAGGTTCAATAAATATTATCTCGCTGACCTCTTTGTCAATAGCAATCGGGATGGTGGTTGACGATGCCATTGTGGTTCTTGAGAATATCACAAAGCATATAGAGAGAGGAAGCCAGCCAAGGGAAGCTTCTATTTATGCCACCAATGAAGTATGGCTGGCTGTTATTGTAACTACTCTTACAGTTGTTGCAGTTTTCTTCCCTCTTACATTTGTAAAAGGTCTTACCGGAGTACTTTTCAAACAGCTTGGTATGATTGTAACAATCACGATAGTAACATCTGTATTTGCGGCAATTACACTGACTCCGACATTGAGTTCCCTTTTGTTGAAATGGTATCCTATTAAAAAAGATGCTAAATTCTGGACATATGATGGAAGTATCAGGAAGTGGCTTGACAGGCTCGATCTTTTTTATGAAAAAATACTGCGTTGGGCTATTCATCATAAAACAGTCGTTTCCGTTTTTGCCCTGGTTGTTTTCGTAGGATCGATGAGCCTTTTCGGGATCATAAAAACAGAATTCTTTCCGCAGGCTGATGAGTCAAGAATCTCTGCAACGATTGAGCTCCAGACTGGTACCAGGGTAGATCAGACAATTCTTACAGCGGATAAAATTGATAGGCTTATCAGGGAAAAATATCCTGAAGTAAAAATTATAGCTACATCTACCGGTGCTGATGATCAGGGAGGATTTGCCTCAATATTTGGCGCCGGAGGAACGCACAAAATAAGCTACAGCCTTAGTCTGAAACCTATTGAAGAGAGAGCAAAATCGGTATTTGAAATTGTTGAGGAGATGAGAGCCGATCTGTCCAAAATGTCGGAAATCGTCAATTTTACACTCAGTACCTCCGATAATATGGGAAGTTTCGGAGGAAACAAAGTTGATGTGGAGGTTTACGGATATGATATTTCTGAAACCAATCTGGTGGCAGAAGAACTTGCAGATAAGATAAAGAAGGTACAGGGCGCTAAGGATGTTACTATCAGCCGTGCCAAATCCAAGCCTGAGCTGCAGATAGTTTTTGATCAGGATAAGATGATTGCCAACGGGCTTAACACAGCAATGGCATCGGCTGCTGTAAAGAACAGGGTGGATGGCCTAACTGCAACCCGGCTTCGTCAGTTCGGTGACGAGTATGATGTTGTTGTGCGATTTAAGAAAAATGCCAGAAACACACTTACCGATATTGAAAACATTGGAATAACAAATCCGATGGGACAAATAATCAGGCTGGGAGAAATTGCACGGATAAAGGAATACTGGTCACCTCCAAACATTGAACGTAAGCGCAAGGAACGTATCGTAAGAGTTTCATTTACACCCGTCAAGAGATCACTTACCGACATACAGGCTGATGTTCAGAAAGCTATTGATGAGACAACTATGCCGGCAGGAGTAATGGTTCAGATATCAGGTGCTATCAAAGAACAGATGGATGCATTCATGGATATTGGCATGCTAATGGTGATAAGTCTTATACTGGTATATCTTATAATGGCTTCGCAATTTGAATCTCTGAAGATGCCTTTCATTATAATGTTCTCGATTCCCTTTGCATTTTCCGGTGTTGCAATCGCATTGTTTATTACAAATACGCCGCTCAGTGTGATTTCCGGTATCGGAGCAGTAATGCTCATCGGAATTGTTGTGAAGAATGCAATCGTGCTTGTTGACTTCATAAACCTTATGCGTGAAAGAGGTCATGAACTATACGAGGCGATCGCAATATCAGGACGCTCCCGTCTCAGACCGGTTATTATGACCTCTGCAACAACTATCCTGGGTATGCTGCCACTCGCAATGAGCAAGGGTTCAGGATCAGAACTCTGGAGCCCGATGGGTGTAGCTGTTATAGGCGGACTTATTTTTTCGACTCTTGTGACACTGGTTCTTGTACCAGTTGTTTATGCGATGTTTTCAAAGCGTGGTGAACGTAACAAAAATCTTGCTCTCTATTCCGAATTTGATTTTATGAATGGAAATGGTGAAACAAAAAAGTAAAAAGTAACCTGATAAAAGTTTGATTATGAAAGCAATAATGATAATATATAACCAGGCCCACACAGAAAAGGTGGAATATATGTTCGATAAACTTGGAATAAAGGGATATTCATTGTGGGAAAACGTCCAGGGAAGGGGTAGCAGTACAGGTGTTCCGCACCTTGGAACTCATGCATGGCCTGAAATTAACAAAAGTGCTCTTACAGTTGTTGAAGATGACATAGTTGACATCGTTCTTGAAAAAGTAAAGAAAATTGATGATATCAATGAAGAAGTCGGAATAAGAGCTTTTGTGTGGGATATTTTGAAAGCAGTTTGATAATATAGAGTTTTAATAATAGAAGAGGCTGTCTCGATTAACCGGAGACAGCCTCTTTAATTAATTAATTCTCTTTATTTTATTGTGGTGGTTTTGTAACAGCATTTCCGTCAAGAACAACTGCAGTTTGTGCAAGTGCCCTGCCATTCATAGAGGCACCTGTCTGCAGGGTAATGCCGGTCATTGACAGGATAATTCCTTCAAAATGACTTGTAGTCCCTAAAGTTGCCTGACCGGCTACCTGCCAGAATATGTTCTTAGCTTTGGCTCCGCCTGCAAGGGTAATTTTGACAGCAGAGCTCATTGTAAGATTACCCGCAATCTGGAAGATCCATACATCGTTTTCATTTCCCGATATGGTTACATCTGATGGCATAGTAACTGTATTGGTCCATTTATATAAACCGGGGGTGAGAGTTTTTCCACCAATATTCCCGGTACCCAACTCAAGGAAATCCGGAGAATGACGACCTGCGGCATCATTATAAGCAGTAATCATATTGTTAACAGCTGTGGTAAGGTTAACTGGTGTAGGACTGACCATATCGGCTGCATAGATATTCCCTGTAACCTGTACTGAGGTTGCGTATCCGGTAGCATTGGTCAGGGAGAATCCTGTGATATAAGATGTTGCAGCCGGACTCAGGCCCATATCGCCTGTGACAGCAGAAGTAGAAATATTTGAGATTGCAGTTTTCCCAAGAATTACATAACCGCCAGCTGATCCCAGACTGACAATTGTCAGAGCTGCGGTTGAATTTACGGTTGTAAAATTCCAGACAGTTTTAGCTGCAAGCGGGATCCCCGTTAATGATTCCGCACCGGTGGAGACCATGGCAGTATATTTAGTGTTTTTAGAAAGATAAACTGAGGGTGTAAAAGTTGCAACCAAACCGGAATATGTTACCGTACCTTCAACCGGTGAAGTACCTTGCATCAAAGTAAATGTTGATGAGTTGATTGTCAAAGGGTCCATCGCCTCACTGAAAGTTACTTCAGCAGTTGCGTTTATTGCAACACCTGTTTCATCATTGGCCAGTCCTGTTGATATTACTGTTGGATTTGCGACATCCTGAGAATCATCTTTTTTGCATTGCCACATAAAGATTGACAGAAATAAAAACATCAGCAATGTTTTAATGGATATATCTGAATACCATTTTCTCCTGAGCATTTGAGGATTCTTTTGTGTTGTCAAATTAATTGTGTTTTTCATTTTTAAGTATTTAAATTAATGATAATATAGTTGTTCTGATTTATTATTTCCTGTAAATTTTTACTGTTTCACGATTGTATTACCAGCCATGGTTATCGCACCTGTCCTGGCGAAACCTCTGCCATCAAGTGTTGCACCTGTATTAAAAGTGATTGATTCCATTGCCATTACGGTACCTTTAAATACGGAGGTAGTTCCAAAAGTTGCTGAGGTGCCCACCTGCCAGAAAATATTTGATGCCGATGCATTTCCACTCAGTATGACCTGGCGTCCGGATGTTGTGGTAAGAGTTGATGCAATCTGAATAATAAATACTGCATTAGCATTTCCCCTGGCATCAAATGTGAGGTCTCCGGATGATATGGAGAGTGAGGAGGTGGACTTGTAGAGCCCGGGAGTTAGCGTGAGGCCTCCGATATTTCCCGACAAGGTTACTATATCTGTTGAAGTACGTCCGGCAGCATCATTATAAGCTATGGTCAAATCAAGTTTAGCCTGGGTGGCTATGGCATCATTTATATGTTGCGTTCCAACCAGAATTCCCGGAGGAAATCCACCCACTGACGTACCCGGATTTAATCCAAGGTCACCGTTAATATTAGTTGCTCCTGTATTAGTAATTCCGGAGCCTGCAAGAATTGCCAGATTTGATGCACCGGCCAGCGGAACTATAGCCATGGATGTGGCTTGAATGGGTATTACAATCGGATTGGTATCTGTCGGGGTGTCGTCTTTTTTACAGCCCCCAATAAAGATAACCGATGCAATTGTAACCACAGATAATAAGTTATTCAGTTTCATTTTAGTATTCTTAGATTTTTCCGTTTCTGACGGTCAGGTGTGAATAAGTTTTCACCGTGCAAAGGTTGGCTTATTCAAATCCGTATGTGTTACATAACTTTGGGGAAAAGTTACATTATTTATATACTCCTAAGTTGAAGCGAAGCTAAGACACCCACCGAATCGTAGGCAGGGAAAGTTGAAAAGAGAATGTAAAAAGTTTATATTTTCGGTTACCCGAGGGGGAGGTGCGGAATTTTAAAAGCCGGAAATTAACAGTAGTAAGATTACATCCGTTCCATATACCAGTTTAATTCCTTTTCCATTTTTTTATAACGGAAAATTGTTGAGATGATTTTTTGCAACCTTATAAAAGCCGTTTCGCTTTTAACTATATAATCAAAAGCTTTGTGATGCATGCAGTTTACAGCTACGTCAATTTTATCCTGGGCTGATAAAATAACAACCGGAATTTCGGAGTTGAATTCTTTGATTTTATCAAGTGTCTCTATTCCGTTCATGACATTTTTATCGTGTCCCGTCAAGAAGGTAATCCAGGATAATTACATCAGGATTATGTGATAAATTTTCTATGCAAAGTTCCCCTGTAACAAATGTTTCAATTTCAAAATCAGCATGTTGAAGCAATTCAATTTCCAATAATTTTAAAAATACAATATCATCATCTACAAGGAAAAGTTTTATTTTATTGTCGTTATTCATGGATTCGTCTTTTTAATCATATTATACTCTTCTTCCAGTTCTATACATGCCTGATTACAAACATTTTCAAGCTTAATAACAAGATCAGGGATGCCATCAGTCTGTTTCTGGGTGCTTGCATATTCCTGAACCTGTTTTGCCATATTTTCAAAATCGGAGCTGATTCCCATTATTGAGAAGGAAGGGATCATTTTATGAACTGCCGAGTATAATAAGTCCCAGTTTTTATCACGCAGACTGCTTTTCATTTCACTTATTAACGGTGGTGTTTGTTCCAGGTAAAGTGAGATCATCTGCATCATCAAAGAAGGATTAGATTTTGTGCGACGGGCCAGATAATCCATATCAATACATCTTGTTTTTTTACTCTGGCCGGTTTCCTGATCTTCAGCACCGGCATCGTTAATGGGTTTATTTACTAACTGGACAATCTTACTGTACAGTAAACGTTCATCAACCGGTTTTGCTATATAATCATTCATTCCCACAGATCTGCATTTTGCTAAATCAACTGTAGTTACATCGGCAGTTAAAGCAATTATGGGAATTTTAGAATTCATTTTGTTGCGAATATATTCCGTAGCTTCAAAACCGTTCATTTCAGGCATCTGAAGGTCCATCAAAATTATGTCGTAGTCATTGGTTTGAAGTTTTTCCACGGCGATTTTTCCATTATCGGCAATATCGCATTCAAATCCGAAATCATCCAGGATTGTGTTCATCAGTAATTGATTGAGGGTAATGTCTTCAACCACAAGTACTTTTAATGTTTTTAATTTCAGAATCAAATTCCATTATTTCTGTTTCCGGCTCAGCATCATCCTTTGTTTTCAGAAAACTTAACGTAAAACTAAAAGTAGAGCCTTCATTAACTTTGCTTTTGACCCGGATTGTTCCACCCTGTGGCTCGACCAGTTGTTTAACAATGGCAAGTCCTAATCCGGTTCCCCCGTACAGCCTTGAGGTTCCGCTTGTAGCCTGCTGAAAGTTTTCAAATATTTTCTCGATTTTATTTTCAGGTATCCCGATACCTGTATCTGATACTGCAAATTCGATGGTTACTTTTTCTTCATCCTCCTTTAGTAAATTAACACTTATGGTAATTTTCCCTTTTGTGGTGAACTTTACGGCATTACTGACAAGGTTTAAAATTATCTGATGCAGTCGCACAGGATCGCCAACCAGTACCTTCGGAATTTTGTCGTCATATTCTTTAACCAGTATTAAATTCTTTTCCTGGATTTTGGTTTCAAAAAGATGGAGCATTGCTGAGATGGATAATGCCATTTTGAATGGCACTTGTTCGAATGTCATTTTCCCTGCATCTACTTTTGCCAGATCAAGTATATCATTAATTAATACTATTAATGCATCACCGCTTAATTTGATAGCAGTCAGATATTCTTTCTGTTTTGCGGTAAGGTTGGTTTTTAAAACCACTTTTGTAAATCCGATAATGGCATTCATCGGCGTGCGGATTTCATGACTCATGTTTGACAAAAATTGCTGTTTCGCCTTAACCGCAGCTTCTGCTTCAATTGTGGCACTTTCGGCTTTTCTCTTTGCTGCTTCAGCCAGGCCTGTTGCATGTTCAGCAAATACTTTAGCTTCTGTCAGTTCCGTTGCAATTCTTTTTTGGTCAGTAACATCCCGTGCTACAATAACAACTCCCAGTACATTACCTCTGTCATCCTTATAAACCGATCCATTGAATAATACATCGGTAAGCTTGCCGTTTCTATGTCGGAGTGTAAGCGGAGAATCTGCAACAGAACCTTCTGCAAACACTTCCTGGTAGACCTCACGTGCTTTCTGGGGTTCGGTGAAATAATCAAAGAAGTCAGTACCGGTGAGTTTTTCGCGGGAAATACCTGTAATGCTCGCCAATGCCTCATTCATATCAGTTATCTTACCTTCGGGGCTAATTGTAACCAAAGGATCGAGGCTGGCTTCAATCAGACTTCTTGTATATTTTGATTCCTGACTTTTAGTATTTTCCATCTAAATTTCCATTGACAATTTAATTTCCAATTTCTTCAATCGGACTTCTTTTTCGGTCTTTCATATTTTTAAACTGAGAGGGCGATAAACCTGTAATTTTCCTGAACTGGTTCGACAAGTGCGACACACTGCTGTAATTGAGCTTATAGGAAATTTCCGTAAGATTAAGCTGGTCATATAACAACAGCTCTTTTATCTTTTCAACTTTATGGATTATAATGAATTGCTGGATAGTTATACCCTTTACTTCCGAAAAAATATTTGACATATAATTATAATCGTGGTTTAATTTTTTAGATAAGAATTCAGAGAAGTTTATTTTAATCATTTCCTCTTCATGATGAACCATTTGAATAATTACATTTATTATTTTTTCAATCAGTATAGCTCTTGAGCTGTCCATCAATTCAAAACCGGCATTTAGTAAAGCAGTTTTAAGTTGTTCCCTCTGAATATCCGAAAGGGATTCCATTATTTCAATTTCGCCCAGATCGACAACGATATAATGCAGTCCTAACTTTTTCAACTCTTCTTTTACTGCAATTTTGCAACGGTTACTGACCATGTATTTGACATATAATTTCAAATGCACACTCCTTTCCTTAATAATTTTATGCAAAGTTGAGAATGATTAAAAATGGAAATGTTACATAACTTTGGAAAAAAGTTGTATAAATCATACTTTTTCAGGTTATGGGAAATAAAAAAACCGTTCTGATACGGAACGGTTTTTATAACATGACAATATTTGTCTATTCTTCTTCTTCTTCTTCACTATAAGCTTTTATAACTGCCTCCTGAACATCCCCGGGAACCTGGGCATATTCTGCGAATTTCATTGAATACATTGCACGGCCGCCGGTTATTGAGCTCAGAGCGGTTGAATACTTATTCATTTCAGCAAGAGGCACTTTGGCTTTAATAATCTCAAAACGTTTATCGCTTGACATACCCAGTACCATGCCACGCCTGCCCTGAAGGTCGCTGATAACATCACCCATCCTGTCGGAAGGAACAAATATTTCGACATCGTAAACAGGTTCAAGAATTTTCGGGCCCGCATTTTTAAAGGCCTGACTGAATGCATTACGTCCCGCAAGTCTGAATGATATCTCATTTGAATCAACAGGATGCATCTTTCCATCATAAACGTAAACTCTTATATCACGTGCATATGATCCTGTAAGAGGTCCCGTTTCCATCTTCTCCATTATTCCTTTAAGAATGGCAGGCATAAAACGTGCATCGATTGAGCCGCCCACAATACTATTAACATAAACCAGCTTTCCGCCCCAGGGAAGGGAAATCTCCTCTTTATCGCGCACGGAGATCTTTACGTCCTTGCCATTTATTTTCTGCATGGTTACCTCTGCGGAACCTTCTTCGTATGGTTCAATTATCATATGTACCTCTCCGAACTGACCGGCACCACCCGATTGTTTCCTGTGGCGGTAATCCGCATGCGCTGATTTTGTAATAGTCTCACGATAAGGTATTTTAGGCGGATTGAAGTTGGTTGGAATCTTGTAAATGTTATCAAGATGCCATTTCATTATATTCAGATGATATTCTCCCTGACCGTGAACAATGATCTGTTTTAATTCCTTGGAATATTCAATAACTATAGTAGGATCTTCGAGATGAATTTTATTCATTGCTTCACCAAGTTTCTCATCATCACTTTCGCTCTGTGCTTTAATTGCCACACGATACTTTGGTTCGGGGAACTTAATTCCTACATATGTCCAGTCATTCCCGGGAGCATTAAGCGTATGCTTGGTCTTTGTGTTTTTCAGTTTTACGAAAGCTCCTATATCGCCTGTATTAAGTTCCGGCACTCTGGTTCTGTTCTTGCCTGCACAGATATATAACTGGGACAAACGTTCTTTTGTATTATTATTGAAGTTAACAACATCGAGGTTTTCGGTAATTTTCCCTGAATATACCCTGAAGTAATGAATTTCGCCTATATGTTCTTCTATTGAAGATTTGAAAACATATACTGAGGCCGGTCCCGCCGGATTTGGTTTAACTTCGTTGCCTTTACTGTTAACCGGGGCAGGCATATCTGTAATTGAGGGAGCTTCATTGACGATGAATTCCATAAGCTGATCCACCCCGATATTATATTTTGCAGAGAGGCAAAACACCGGGAACATACCTCTTGTAATGATCCCCCTGGTAATGCCTTTTCTTATTTCTTCCTCTGTAAGAGTATCATTAGAAAAGAAAAGCTCCATAAGTGATTCGTCACTCTCGGCAGCTTTTTCAACGAGAGCACTGTGCATTTCTGCAGCTTTTTCAGAATGTTCAGCAGGTATATCAACTATCTCAGCCGTTCCTCCATCCTTTGAATAACGGAGCATTTTCATCTTAAGCACATCGATAATTGCGTTAAATCCAACACCTTCGTTTACAGGATACTGTATAAGAATTATGTTGCCGGATAACCTTTCCTTAAGCATCTCAACCGACTTCTCAAAATTGGCTTTTTCATGGTCCAGCCCGTTAATTACCATGATCAGGGGTTTGTTAACTTTTTCAGCATGCCTGAACTGAATTTCGGTACCAACTTCCACACCATTCTGTACATTTATGGTCATAACGGCACAGTCGACGGCATAAAGGGAGGAAATTATTCCACCACTGAAATCATCCATACCAGGTGTATCAAGGATATTGATCTTTTTATTCAGATATTCCGTGTACAGAACCGTTGAGAATAAAGAGTTCCCATTTTCATGCTCAATGGGGTGATAATCGGAAACCGTATTCTTACCTTCAACAGTACCTCTTCGTTCAATATTGCCGCCATTGAAGAGCATTGCTTCTCCTAAAGTCGTCTTACCTGAACCTGAGTTACCAAGGAGGACAATATTCTTTATCTGGTCGGTCTGGTATGTCTTCATAATTTCATGGATTATTAGATATTATACTTATGTGATACATAGATTTGGCAGGGCAAAAATAATATTTTTTTAAAAACTGATTCAGAAAGAGTGCAGAATTACAAAATTTTTATTTTCTTTGCAACAGTTTTTTGAAATACAGGAGTACCGGTTTTTCTTTCCAAAGTAAGTTTACAAAATATTTTTCAAAGGAAAAGTCGGGAAGGAACCTGTTTATAACTTACATTTTAAGTAAGATATATTGTTTTAGGACATGCATTGAAGCCTGATTAATGGGAACTTTCAGGCGTTTAGGTTATGTGTGGTATGTTGTTTTTAAATATTTTTCAGCCTTGTTTGTAAATATGAAAATAAAAACAATACCTTTGCAAACCATTTTTTAGGGTAAAATTTAAAGCTAAAATAATTGGAAATATGCCAACAATTCAGCAATTAGTAAGAAAAGGCAGGAAGAAACTGGTAGATAAAAGTAAGGCTCCTGCTTTGGATTCCTGTCCTCAAAGAAGAGGTGTTTGTGTACGTGTTTACACAACAACACCGAAAAAGCCAAATTCAGCTATGAGGAAAGTGGCCAGAGTAAGACTTACAAACCAGAAAGAAGTTAATGCTTATATTCCCGGTGAGGGCCATAATCTCCAGGAACACTCCATAGTTCTTATCAGGGGTGGCAGGGTAAAAGACCTTCCGGGTGTGCGGTACCACCTTGTTCGTGGTGCACTTGACACTTCCGGAGTAGATGGTCGTACCCAGAGAAGATCTAAATATGGCGCTAAAAGACCCAAGAAGTAACACTTAAAGGAATAAGATAATGAGAAAGACAAAACCAAAGAAGAAAATTCTGTTACCGGATCCGAAATTTAACGATCCTTATGTAACAAGGTTTGTAAACAATCTTATGTATAGTGGTAAAAAGAACCTTGCTTATCAGATATTGTACGATTCGCTTGAGATTGTTGGTGATAAATTTAAAAGTGAGGGTAAAACCCCTCTGGAGATTTTCAAGCAGGCCCTCGATAATGTTACGCCACAGGTCGAAGTTAAAGCCCGCCGTGTAGGTGGTGCTACGTTCCAGGTTCCCATGGAGATACGTACAGATCGCAAAGTAAGTATTAGTATGAAGAACCTGATTTCTTTTGCAAGAAAAAGGACAGGTCATTCAATGGCTGAACGTCTTGCGGCTGAACTTATGGCTGCTTATAAACTTGAAGGCGGTGCCTATAAAAAGAAAGAGGATACTCACAGAATGGCTGAAGCAAATAAAGCCTTTGCCCATTTCCGGTTTTAATTGATTATAAGAGATACAGCAGGACATAAACAGAATGGATAAAAACCTGAAATATACCAGAAACATCGGAATCATGGCCCACATTGATGCCGGTAAGACCACTACGACAGAGCGCATTCTGTTCTATACCGGTCGTACCCATCGCATGGGAGAGGTACATGATGGGAATGCCCAGATGGACTGGATGATTCAGGAGCAGGAGAGAGGTATAACAATTACATCAGCCGCCACAACAACTTACTGGAAATTTAAAGGGGATGATTATAAGATCAATATAATTGATACCCCGGGTCATGTTGATTTTACGGTTGAGGTTGAAAGATCATTAAGAGTACTCGATGGCGCAGTTGCCGTCTTTTGTGCTGTAGGTGGTGTTGAACCCCAGTCAGAGACTGTATGGAGGCAGGCGAATAAGTACATTGTACCCAGGATCGCATTTATTAATAAGATGGACAGGGCGGGAGCAGACTTTTTCAGTGTGGTTCAGCAGATTAAAGAAAAGCTTGGAGCAAATCCTGTCCCGATACAAATTCCTATCGGTGCCGAAGAGAATTTCAAGGGACTGATCGACCTGATAAGCATGAAGGCAATAGTCTTTTACAATGATGAAACAACTGTTACCAGGTTTGAAATTGAAGATATTCCTGCCGACTTCAGGGAAGAGGCTGAGGAGTGGAGAGGAAAACTTATTGATGCCGTTGCCGAAGTTGATGATACACTTCTTCAAAGATATATTGATGATCATGACTCGATAACTCCCGAAGAATTGGCTACCGCATTAAGAAAAGCCACAGTAACGGGATTAGCAGTACCGGTTATTTGCGGGTCTGCATTTAAAAACAAAGGAATACAGAAACTTCTTGATTCAGTTACAGCATATCTGCCTTCTCCTGTTGATAAGGGTGCTGTAACGGGAAAAAACCCGAAAAATGATGAGGAAATTACAAGAGAGCCGGATGATGAAGAACCATTGGCGTCTCTTGCTTTTAAAATTGCTACAGATCCATTTGTCGGCCGTCTGGCCTTCCTTCGGATATATTCCGGTATTCTTCATGCAGGAGACACTGTGCTGAATGTACGTACAGGTAAGAGAGAGCGCATTAACCGTCTGTTTCAGATGCATGCCAACAAACAGAATCCAAAGGAAAGTATATCGGCTGGAGATATATGTGCCGGAGTAGGATTTAAAGATATCAGAACCGGCGATACATTATGTGCTATTAATAAGCCAATATTACTGGAATCTATGGATTTTCCGGAACCGGTTATCGGAGTCGCGATTGAGCCTAAGACACAGGCAGATATTGATAAATTATCAATAGCACTCAATAAACTGGCAGAAGAAGATCCGACATTCCAGGTCAGAACAGATCCCGATAGCGGACAAACCATCATTCATGGTATGGGTGAACTTCATCTGGAAATTCTTATTGACCGTCTTAAAAGGGAATTTAAAGTAGAATGTAACCAGGGTGCGCCCCAGGTTGCTTATAAGGAGGCCATTACAACCACAACTGAATTCCGTGAAGTTTTCAAGAAACAATCAGGAGGCAGAGGCAAATTTGCTGATATTACTGTTGCACTGATGCCCTCTGACGATAAGGTAAGAGGTCTTCAGTTTGTTAATGAGGTTAAAGGTGGACATATTCCGAAAGAATATATTCCATCGATCGAAAAAGGATTCCGCGAAGCAATGGCCAATGGTCCACTTGCCGGCTTCCCGCTCGATAGCCTTAAAGTTGTACTCAAAGACGGTTCGTACCATCCGGTTGACTCCGATGCTCTGTCATTTGAGATTGCTGCCAAACAGGCATTCAGAAAATTTGCAGGCAAGATGTAACCCGGTAATTCTTGAACCGATAATGTCGACAGAAGTAGTTACTCCTGAAGAGTATGTCGGTGATGTTATCAGCGATTTTAACAGAAGGAGAGGCAAAGTGGAAGGTATGGAATCGAAAGCAGGTTCAAGGGTCGTTAAAGCAAAAGTACCTCTTGCCGAGAAATTCGGTTATGTTACGGTACTTCGGACCATTACCTCAGGAAGAGCAACTTCAACAATGGAGTTTTCTCATTATGAAGAGGTGCCTGCATTAATAGCTAACAGAATTGTAGAAACTACAAAAGGAAAAATTCTTTAAAAGATGAGTCAGAAAATTCGTATTAAACTGAAATCTTACGATCATAACCTGGTGGATAAATCTGCCGAGAAGATTGTAAAAACAGTAAAATCTACCGGTGCAGTTGTAAGCGGTCCGATACCGCTTCCGACACATAAAAAGATTTATACTGTTCTCCGGTCCCCGTTTGTAAACAAAAAAGCAAGAGAGCAATTTGAGCTCTCATCCTATAAAAGGCTGCTTGACATTTACAGCTCGACGCCAAAAACCATCGATGCTCTGATGAAACTTGAGCTTCCGAGTGGTGTGGAAGTAGAAATTAAAGTGTGAAACAGTAAAGTTAATATAGAGATGCAGGGATTAATAGGAAAAAAGGTAGGAATGACTTCCATTTTTGATGAAAATGGAAAGAACGTTCAATGTACAGTACTGCAGGCAGGTCCATGTGTTGTTACTCAGATAAAAACAGTGGAAAAAGACGGCTACTTTGCTGTACAGCTTGGGTTCGATGATAAAAAGGAAAAGCACACCACAAAAGCCGAAATGGGTCATTTCAAAAAAACCAATACTACTCCAAAAAGGAAACTTGTGGAATTCGATGGTTTTAATGAAGGGCAGGTTAAAGAGGGTGAAGTGATTACAGCTGAGCTTTTCAGGCCGGATAACTGGGTCGATGTAAGAGGCTGGTCAAAAGGAAAAGGATTTCAGGGTGTTGTTAAACGTCATGGTTTCAGTGGCGTTGGCGGGCAAACCCACGGACAACATAACAGGGGCAGGGCACCCGGTTCACTCGGTGCATCATCATTCCCTTCAAGAGTATTGCCGGGTATGAGAATGGCCGGCCGTACCGGAGGAAATAAAGTGATGTCAATGGATATGAGGGTAATAAAGATTTTGGCCGAGAATAATCTTTTAATTGTCAGAGGATCAGTCCCGGGTCCAAAAGGTGGTTACGTAATAATTACAAAATAATGGAATTAACAATTCTGAATATCAGACGGTAAGGAAACCGGAAGAAAAGTTAAACTTAACGATTCAATTTTCGGTATTGAACCTAACGATCATGCCATTTATCTGGATACAAAACAATACCTGGCAAATCAAAGGCAGGGTACCCATAAATCCAAAGAACGTGGCGAGATAGCCGGAAGCACACGGAAGATCAAAAGACAGAAAGGAACAGGTACTGCCCGTGCAGGAAGCATTAAGAACCCCTTGTTCCGCGGCGGTGGCCGGATGTTCGGTCCAAAACCAAGATATTACGGATTCAAGCTTAATAAAAAGGTCAAACAACTGGCCAGAAAATCTGCCCTTTCATATAAAGCATCTACAAATAATATTATTGTTCTTGAAAACTTCTCTTTTGAAACTCCGAAAACAAAGGAGATTAGTCAAAATGGGGAATTTCCTGAATTTTGCTAATAAAAAATCGGTTTTTGTTTTACCGGAACAAAATAATAATATATATTTGTCATCCCGAAATGTACAAGGGGTTGAAGTTGTAATAGCCAGTGAATTAAATACTTACAAGATAATGAGAGCTTCAACATTGGTACTTGTAGAGAGTGCAGTTGACGTTTTGCAGGCAACATTTGAAAACTAGTAAATATTTGAGTGATGGAATATTTTGCTTAAACCGATTGTAACGGAAAAGATGACAAGCCAGGGTGATAAATTTAATCGCTATGGCTTTATTGTTGCAAAAAACGCAAATAAGTTACAAATTAAAAAAGCCGTTGAAGAACTGTATGAAGTTACAGTTGACTCGGTTAACACTATGCGCTACGGCGGGAAAATAAAATCCCGTAATACCAAATCGGGACTTCTTAAAGGAAAAACATCAGCATTAAAGAAAGCTGTAATTACCCTTGCCGAAGGAAACAAAATTGATTTCTATAGCAATATTTAAAAACCTATATGGCAGTAAGAAAGATCAAACCTGTAACACCAGGTCAGCGACACAAAATCACAAGCACTTTTGATACAATTACAAGTGCTGTACCGGAGAAATCCTTGCTTCAACCGCTTAGAAAATCAGGAGGAAGGAACGTTAACGGTAAACGGACTATGAGATACATCGGAGGCGGCCACAAACAGATGTACAGAGTTATCGATTTCCAGAGGCAGAAAGATGGCATTCCTGCAACGGTTAAAACTATCGAATACGATCCTAATCGTTCTTCGAGAATTGCACTTGTTGTTTACGCAGATGGTGAAAAAAGATATATTGTTGCACCTAATGGTCTTCGAGATCGGACAGATTGTTATGTCAGGGAAAGATGCTACCCCGGATATTGGAAATACATTGTTTCTCAGCGATATTCCACTGGGTACCATTAGTTCATAATATTGAACTTAAACCGGGTAAAGGAGGAGCAATTGCACGCAGTGCCGGAACTTATGCCCAGTTGTCAGCCCGTGAGGGTAAATATGCGACAATAAAGCTTCCTTCCGGAGAAACAAGACTGGTTCTTACTACCTGCCGTGCCACCATCGGAACAGTTTCTAATCCCGATCATAACCTCGAAAGATCAGGTAAAGCCGGCCGTTCACAGATGGCAGGGACGTCGTCCGAGGGTCAGAGGAGTGGCTATGAACCCGGTTGATCACCCTATGGGTGGTGGCGAAGGAAGAGCTTCAGGTGGTCATCCACGATCACGTAAAGGTATTCCTGCAAAAGGTTTCAAAACACGTGATAAGAAGAAATATTCCGAAAATATATTATTGAAAGAAGGAAAAAATAACTGATATAATTATGAGCAGATCTATTAAAAAGGGCCCTTTTATTGAATTTAAACTAGGCAAGAGAGTTCTGGAAATGAATGAAGGGCAGAAGAAATCAGTTCTTAAAACATGGTCGAGAAGATCAGTGATATCACCTGACTTTGTCGGACATACTATAGCAGTTCATAACGGGAACAAGTTTATTCCCGTTTACATTACCGAGAATATGGTGGGTCATAAATTGGGAGAATTTGCTCCTACCCGTACTTTCAGGGGACACTCTGGTAATAAATAATCAGTAATGTAAATATTGAAAAACTTTTAGAAATGGGTGCAAGAAAAAGAAATACAGCCGAACAGCGAAAAGAGGCTTCCAGGAACAGATACCAGGCTATCCTCAGAAACTGTCCTACTTCACCACGTAAAATGAGACTTGTAACTGATCTTATTAGCGGAAAGGAAGTGAATAAAGCACTTGATATCCTTAAGTTCAGTTCTCAGGAGGCATCACGCAGGATTGAGAAACTTCTTCTTTCAGCAATTGCCAACTGGCAGGCCAAGAATGAAGGTTCAAGAGTAGAGGAAAGCAATCTGTACATAAAAAATGTACATGTTGACAGCGGCCGGGTTCTGAAAAGACTTCAGACAGCTCCTCAGGGAAGAGCTTACAGGTTGAAAAAAAGATCAAATCATGTAACCCTTGTGCTTGACAGTATTAAAAATGAAATTGAACAGACATCAAAATAGAACAGATGGGACAAAAAGTAAATCCGATAGGTAACAGATTAGGTATTATCAAAGGTTGGGATTCAAACTGGTTTGGCGGAAAAGATTTTTCGGGCAAACTGGTAGAAGATACCAAGATCAGGGAATACCTGAATGCCAGACTTGCAAAAGCCAGTATCTCCAAAATAATAATTGAAAGAACACTTAAGCTTATTACAGTAACAGTTAATACTGCACGTCCCGGAATCATTATCGGTAAAGGAGGGCAGGAGGTTGACAAACTGAAAGAGGAACTCAAGAAGATCACTAAAAAAGAAGTTCAGATAAATATCTTTGAAGTTAAACGTCCCGAATTGGATGCAAACATCGTCAGTAATAATATTGCCCGTCAGCTGGAAGGCAAAATTTCCTACCGTCGTGCAATCAAGATGTCTATAGCCTCTACAATGCGGATGGGAGCAGAAGGTATAAAAGTAATGATCTCAGGTCGTCTCGGCGGAGCTGAAATGGCACGGTCAGAAACATATAAAGAAGGACGTATTCCTCTTCATACTTTCCGTGCTGATATTGATTATGCATTGGCTGAGGCGCATACAAAAGTAGGGCTTCTTGGTGTTAAAGTATGGATATGCAATGGTGAGGTTTTTGGAAAGAGAGATCTGAGTCCCAATATCGGTGCAAGGAATGCCAAAACAAAAAGCCTGAAGAGAAAAGGAAAGAAATAAGCTTTTTAGAAGTAAATAATTATATAACATATTTTAGCAATGTTACAACCGAAAAGGACCAAATTCAGGAGAGCCCAGAAGGGAAGGATGAAAGGCAATGCGCAAAGAGGCAACCAGCTGGCATTCGGGTCATTTGGTATCAAAGCGCTTGAGCAAAGCTGGATCACCGGAAGGCAGATTGAGGCAGCCCGTCAGGCAGTTACACGTTATATGAAACGTGAAGGACAGTTATGGATACGGATATTTCCGGATAAACCTATTACCAAGAAACCAGCAGAGGTTCGTATGGGTAAGGGTAAAGGTGCTCCTGAGGGATTTGTTGTACCGGTTACACCGGGCAGGATTTTGCTTGAGGCTGAGGGAGTCTCTTATGCGGTTGCTAAAGAAGCGCTGCGACTTGGCGCACAGAAACTGCCGATCACAACAAAATTCATTGTGAGACGCGATTACGAAATGGAATAATATTTTGACAGAAATGAAAACTTCGGAAATAAGGGAATTAAGCACCAATGACCTTCTTGAGCGTATCGACACCGAGAAGACAATGCTCGTTCGCATGAAGCTTAATCATGCAATCACTCCACTCGATAACCCGCAAAAGGTCAAAGAAGTGAAACTGACGATTGCGCGTCTTCTTACTGAATTACGTGTCAGAGAATTGAAACAGAAATCTAAATAGCCAGATCAGCAATGGAAAGGAATCTAAGGAAAGACCGTATCGGGGTGGTTGTCAGCAGTAGTATGGACAAATCCATCGTTGTAGCCGTCAAAAGGAAAGTTAAACATCCTATCTATGGCAAGTTTATTAACAAAACAAAGAAGCTGATGGCGCATGATGAAGAAAATTCGTGCAATATTGGCGACACCGTGCTTATCTCAGAGACCAGGCCTCTGAGCAAAAACAAAACCTGGAGGTTGGTTGAAATAATCGAAAGAGCTAAGTAATCATGATACAGCAGGAAAGCAGATTAACCGTAGCCGATAACTCAGGAGCAAAAGAGGTTTTGTGCATAAGAGTTCTCGGAGGCAGCAAAAAAAGATATGCATCGGTAGGTGATAAAATAGTTGTAAGTGTAAAATCCGCACTTCCTTCAGGAGATGCAAAAAAAGGAACTGTAAGCAAAGCAGTTGTAGTCAGAACTACAAAGGAAATACGACGGGCCGATGGTTCATACATAAGGTTCGATGATAATGCTGTAGTTCTTCTGAACAATGTGAATGAGGTTAGAGGTACCCGTATTTTCGGCCCCGTGGCCAGAGAACTCCGCGAAAAGTACATGAAGATCGTTTCGCTGGCACCTGAAGTGTTGTAATATATTTAATAAGACAACGATGCAGAAAAAAATACATATAAAAAAGGGAGATACGGTAATGGTTATTACCGGTGAATCCAAAGGTCAGAAAGGACGTATCCTGGAAGTCGACAGAGATAAAAGCAGAGCTATTGTTGAAGGCGTTAATTTAGTCTTGAAACATACCAAACCTAATACAAAAGCCCCACAGGGTGGAATTATCAAGAAAGAAGCCCCGGTTCATATCTCAAATCTGATGCTTGTGGATCAGTCTTCAGGAAATCCTACCCGGATAGGGAAGAGACTTAATGATAAAAATAAATTAGTGCGTTATTCAAAAAAATCAGGAGAGGAGATCAAGTAATGTACATACCTGCGTTAAAAACCAAGTATAGTGAAGAGATAGTCCCTGCATTAATGAAGGAGTTCGGTTACAAAACCGTAATGCAGGTTCCCAGGTTGAGTAAAATAGTTATTAACCAGGGAGTTGGACAGGCAATAGCCGACAAGAAACTACTCGAGTTCGGAGTTAAGGAATTATCTGATATAGCAGGGCAAAAAGCTGTTCAGACATACTCTTCAAAAGATATTTCTAATTTCAAACTCAGAAAAAATATGCCTATCGGTATCATGGTAACTCTGCGAAGAGAGCACATGTACGAATTTCTTGAGAGGCTTATATCTGTAGCGCTGCCACGTATCCGCGATTTCAAAGGCATTAATACCAAACTGGATGGCAGGGGCAACTACACACTGGGAATTACAGAACAGATCATTTTCCCGGAGATTGACCTTGACAAAATTGCCAAGATAATGGGTCTGCAGATCACATTTGTCACCTCGGCCGGAACCGACGAAGAAGCTTTTGCTCTTCTTAAAAACTTTGGATTACCCTTTAAAAACGTAAAAAACTAGTTATATGGCTAAAGAATCAATGATAGCCCGCGAAGTTAAGCGTGCAAAACTGACCAAAAAGTATGCCGCCAGACGAGCAAAGCTGAAAGCAGACGGTGATTATATTGGCTTAAGCCGCTTGCCCAGGAATTCAAATCCCAACAGGATGAGGAACCGTTGCAAATTAACCGGGCGTTCAAGAGGGTACATGAGACAATTTGGTATTAGCAGGATCACTTTCAGGGAAATGGCCTCCTTTGGTCTTATTCCGGGAGTAAAAAAAGCCAGCTGGTAATATAATAATGAACATAAACTATATTAAATAATAAGAGATGACTGATCCAATTGCAGATTTACTGACCAGAATAAGGAATGCCATCATGGCTGGTCATAAGGTTGTTGAGGCCCCAGCATCCAATCTTAAAAAAGAGATTGCCAGAATACTTTTTGAAAAAGGGTATATCCTGAGTTATAAGGTTGTTGAAGGTGAAGGAGTGCAGGCTGTTTTAAAAATTGCTCTTAAGTATAATTCCAGGAGTAAAAAACCTGCAATTAAAGAAATTCAGAGGATAAGCCGCCCTGGTCTTCGTCAGTATAAAGGGGTAGATGAAATACCCCGTATTCTGAACGGACTCGGTATTGCAATTATCTCAACATCAAAAGGACTGATGACAGATAAAGAAGCCAAGAAAGAAAAAATAGGTGGTGAAGTATTATGTTATGTATACTAATTAGGAGGATAGCTTAATGTCACGAATAGGAAAATTACCTGTAAACCTGCCAAAAGACGTCACTGTAAATATCAGTGACACCAATTTGGTTAGTGTGAAAGGACCGCTGGGCGAGTTGACCCAGGCGGTTGATAAAGACCTTAAGATGGAAGTGGTTGATAACCAGCTCATATTGTCAAGGCCATCTGAATCGAAAAATCATAAATCGTTGCATGGACTTTACCGGGCGTTAATTGCAAATATGGTTACCGGTGTTTCCCAGGGGTACAAAAAGGAACTTGAACTGGTCGGCGTAGGATACCGTGCCGAAGCTAAAGGTCAAAAACTTGAGCTGAGCCTTGGGTACTCGCATGAAATTATTATTGAGCTTCCCGACGAGGTCAAGGTTGCGACCAAAACGGAAAGGAGGAGCAATCCGGTTATTACGCTGACATGCATTGATAAACAGTTGATAGGCCATGTTGCCGCTAAGATCAGATCTCTGCGTCCGCCGGAACCTTATAAAGGTAAAGGAATTAAATTTGTCGGAGAACAGCTCAGGAGAAAGGCCGGAAAATCTGCCAGCGTTTAATTGGTCTGATAAACCCCGGATAGTATTTAAAAGATGTATAGTTATAAAACAGAAAGAAATATTAAAGGTTGAATTATAGGTAATACTGTAACGCGCCCTTAATCAGGTTAAAGAAAAAAAATCATGGCCTTAACTAAGTTGGAAAGAAGAACGAGGATCAAATTGAGGATCCGGAAAAAGATAAACGGTACTGCTGATATTCCGCGTCTTGCAGTTTACCGTAGCAACAAACAAATTTATGTTCAGGTTATTGATGACCTGAAAGGGACCACTCTTCTGTCTGCCTGCTCAAAAGAAAAAGAGATAGCAGCCAAAACAGGGATTAAGAAGGTTGAACAGGCGAAACTCGTCGGGAAACTTCTGGCTTCAAAATGCAAGGAGAAGGGAATTGAAAATGTAGTATTCGACAGAAGCGGAAATAAATATCATGGCAGGGTAAAATCATTGGCTGATGCAGCCCGCGAAGGCGGATTAAAATTCTAATGAATTATGGTAAACAGTATAAGAAAAGTAAAAACCAGCGATCTCGAGCTTAAAGACAGGCTTGTCAGCATCCAGAGAGTCACCAAGGTAACCAAAGGAGGACGTACTTTCAGTTTTTCAGCCATTGTTGTGGTTGGAAATGAAGATGGTATTGTCGGACATGGACTTGGGAAAGCCAGTGAGGTGACCACCGCTATTGCAAAAGGTATCGAAGATGCCAAAAAGAATCTGATTAAAGTTCCGGTCATTAACGGTACGATACCTCACGAACAGGTTGCTAAATTTGGCGGTGCCAAAGTATTTATCAAACCAGCTTCTGATGGAACCGGAGTAAAAGCAGGTGGTGCTATGCGCGCTGTACTGGAAAGCGTCGGAGTAAAAAATGTGCTCGCAAAGTCAAAAGGATCATCAAACCCTCACAACCTTGTAAAAGCAACATTTGCTGCATTGCTTGAAATGCGTGACGCATTTTCAATTGCTGAACAACGAGGTGTTTCTATGGATAAAGTTTTTAATGGTTAGTAAAGTACATTGACATGGCAAAAATTCGAATCACCCAGGTGAAAAGCAAAAACGGCAAACCCGAAAGACAAAAAAGAACCCTCGAGGCTCTGGGAATCCGGAAATTAAACCATAGTGTTGAACATGAAGCTACACCCCAGATTCTGGGAATGGTAGAAAAAGTAAGACACCTGGTTAAAACTGAAAATATTTAGTCAAAAACGATTTTATAATATAAGGTTATGGATTTAAGTAACTTAAAACCTGCTAAAGGATCGGTCAAAAAAGGCAAGCGTCTGGGCCGCGGACAAGGTTCGGGAAGAGGTGGAACTTCCACAAGAGGACATAAAGGCGCCAAATCCAGATCAGGTTACAGTAAGAAAGTTGGTTTCGAAGGTGGTCAGATGCCGCTTCAGAGACGTGTTCCAAAATTTGGATTTAAGAATATTAACCGCATTGAATATAAAGGGATAAATATAAGTACCCTTCAGGATCTTGCTGAGAAACATAATCTTGAAAAGATTGATCATGAGGTTCTTGTAATGGCCGGACTGGTCTCCAAAAATGCTTTGGTTAAAATCCTGGGAAAAGGAACTCTTGAAAGAAAACTTGATGTTCATGCCCACGCATTCAGCAAATCAGCTGTCGAGGCAATTGAAGCCAAAAAGGGAACCGTTGTAAAACTGTAATTTCATGGGACTGATTCAAACAATTAAGAACATATTCAAGATAGAAGATCTTCGGGCAAGGTTGATCTATACATTTGGCATCATTTTATTATACAGATTTGGTAAATATATTACACTTCCGGGTATTGACCCGTCACAGCTGGCAGGGTTGAAGAGCCAGACATCATCAGGAATTATGGGGCTGCTCGACATGTTTTCAGGAGGAGCTTTCTCACAGGCTTCAATATTTGCCCTGGGGATCATGCCTTATATCTCTGCTTCCATTGTTGTACAGCTTCTTGGTATTGTTTTTCCATATTTTCAGAAATTACAGAAAGAGGGTGAGAGTGGCAGGCGTAAAATGAACCAGTATACAAGATACCTTACTGTGGCTATTCTTATTCTTCAGGCTCCGACTTACCTTATTAACCTTTCTGCCCAATTGCCGGCAAGTGCTTTTATTCTGTCAGGATTTTTCTTTAAATTCTCGTCAGTTGTAATTCTTACTGCAGGTACAGTCTTCGTAATGTGGCTTGGTGAAAAAATTACTGACAAGGGCATCGGAAACGGAATATCTCTTATAATAATGATAGGTATTGTTGCACGTCTGCCCACGAACTTCATATTTGAAGCCGGAACACGTATGAATGGTGCCGGTGGTGCAATTGCACTTATTGTTGAGGTACTTTTCCTGTTTGTTATTGTTCTTGGTACTATACTACTGGTACAGGGAACACGTCGTGTTCCTGTTCAGTATGCAAGAAGGATTGTCGGGAATAAACAATACGGGGGAGTACGACAGTATATACCTCTGAAAGTAAATGCTGCCGGTGTAATGCCTATAATATTTGCCCAGGCTATAATGATGTTGCCGATTATAATTGCCGGATATTCTAATTCCGGTTCAGGATTTGTCGTTGCTTTTTCAAACATGTACGGATTCTGGTATAACCTGGTAACCGCCATCCTGATAATTGTCTTCACATATTTTTATACAGCCATTACCATTAATCCTGTTCAGATGGCAGAAGATATGAAGAAGAACGGTGGTTTTATTCCAGGTATAAAGCCGGGCAGAAAAACAGTTGAATTTTTCGATACTATAATGTCCAGAATTACGTTTCCCGGGTCAATTTTTCTGGCTCTGGTTGCTATTCTGCCTTCATTGGCAGTGAAAGCTGGGGTTACTCCCAGGTTTGCACAATTCTACGGAGGTACGTCACTTCTCATTCTGGTTGGTGTTATTCTGGATACACTTCAACAGATTGAAAGTCACCTGCTTATGCGTCATTATGATGGTCTGATGAAAACAGGTCGTATTAAAGGCAGATCAGGTTCTGTAACATCGATATAATAAGTTTAGCGTTCTTTGATGTTGTATTTGAAAACAGATGAAGAGATTGAATTGTTAAGAGACAGCAATATGCTGGTGTCAAGAACACTTGCAGAGATGGCTGCTTTGATAAAACCGGGTGTAACCACTCTTTATCTTGACGGGATTGCCGAAACATTTATCCTGGACAATGGGGCGACACCGGCATTCAAGGGCTATGGTGGTTTCCCGAATACGCTTTGTACATCTGTAAATGATGCGGTTGTTCATGGAATTCCCTCTGATTATGCACTTAAGGATGGTGATATAATTTCTATCGATTGCGGAGTGATCCTGGACGGATGGTACGGTGATGGAGCTTTTACATTTGCTGTTGGTGAGATAAAAGAGGAAGTCAGACGGTTACTCGATTTCACCAGGGCATCTCTTGAAGAAGGTGTAACCAGGGCTGTTGCGGGAAACAGATTAGGAGATATTTCCTGGGCTGTCCAGTCCAAAGCTGAAAGCGGAGGTTATTCAGTGGTTAGGGAGCTTGTTGGCCATGGTCTGGGAACCAAATTGCACGAACCACCTGAGGTTCCAAACTACGGGAAAAAGGGCACAGGGGCAAAGATGGAAAAGGGACTGGTAATATGCATTGAGCCGATGATAAACCTGGGGAGGAAAGAAACTATGCAGATGGATGATGGCTGGACAATAAAAACGGTTGACGGAAAGCCATCGGCGCATTTTGAATACGCTGTTGCAATAAATAAAGGAAAGGCAGATGTTTTAACTACTTTTAAATTAGTTGAAGAAGTTTTAAATAAAATTTAGTAGTATGGCCAAACAGGCATCAATTGAGCAGGACGGTACTATCATCGAAGCACTTTCAAATGCAATGTTCAGGGTGGAACTCGAAAATGGACATGTAATAACAGCGCATATCTCAGGAAAAATGAGAATGCATTATATAAAGATCTTGCCAGGAGACAAAGTAAAAGTTGAAATGTCGCCGTACGATCTTACAAAAGGAAGAATAACATTCAGATATAAATAAGAAAGTTAAAAGATAATGAAAGTAAGAACATCAGTAAAAAAACGCAGCGCTGACTGTAAGATAGTAAAGCGCAAGGGTCGCATTTATGTAATAAACAAGAAAAATCCCAAGTTCAAACAGAGACAGGGATAATTTAATTAATTTTGCAACTCATTTAAGAAAAGATTTATATGGCACGTATTGTTGGTGTAGATTTACCAAGAAATAAAAGAGGCGAAATTGGGCTGACTTATATCTATGGAGTGGGCAGAAGCACTGCACAGAAAGTACTCGATGAAGCCGGGGTCGACAGAAATGCAAAGGTTCAGGATTGGAATGATGATCAGATCAATTCTATCCGAAGAATTCTGAATGATAATTATAAGCTTGAGGGTGAACTCCGTTCCGAGACACAGACGAACATAAAAAGGCTTATGGATATTGGCTGCTACCGGGGTGTGCGCCATAGAATTGGTCTTCCTTTAAGGGGGCAGAGTACCAAAAATAACGCCAGAACGCGGAAAGGCAGAAAGAAAACCGTTGCAAACAAGAAAAAAGCTACTAAATAAATAGATTATGGCAAAGAAGACTGGAGCATTAAAGAAGAGGGTCGTCAAGGTGGAACCAACAGGCCAGGCACATGTTCATTCATCGTTCAATAATATTATAATTACTCTGACTAATAATTCAGGTCAGGTTATTTCATGGGCATCAGCAGGCAAGATGGGTTTCAGAGGTTCCAAGAAGAACACCCCTTATGCTGCTCAGATGGCATCGGAAGAGTGTGGAAAGGTGGCTTATGATCTTGGATTAAGAAAAGTGAAAGTCTATGTTAAAGGACCCGGATCAGGTCGTGAATCGGCCATCAGGGCAATAAGTAATGTTGGCATAGAAGTTACTGAAATCGTTGATGTTACCCCTATGCCTCACAATGGTTGCCGTGCTCCGGGAAGAAGAAGAGTCTGATCAGATTTAAAATTGGTTATTTATAAGTTATAAATTAAAAGTACGATGGCAAGATATACCGGCCCAAGAACAAGAATAGCAAGAAAATTCGGTGAACCGATTTTCGGTCCTGATAAGCACCTGGAAAGGAAAAATTTTCCCCCGGGGCAGCATGGGATGAATAAAAAGAGAAAGAAAACGTCAGAATATGGCGTTCAGCTGAAAGAAAAGCAAAAAGCAAAATATACTTACGGCATTCTCGAACGTCAGTTCAGGAATGCTTTTGAAAAGGCATCAAAAACAAAAGGTGTAACCGGTGAGGTTTTGCTTCAGCTTCTGGAAGCACGTCTTGATAATGTTGTATATCGTCTTGGTGTTGCTCCCACAAGGGCAGCAGCCCGTCAGCTGGTATCACACCGTCATATAACTGTAAATGGTAAGGTTGTAAACATACCTTCTTTTGAACTTAAACCCGGTGATATTATCGGAGTTCGTGAAAAATCAAAATCTCTCGAATCGATCGCAGATTCACTTTCTACAAGACAGTATTCAAAACTTTCGTGGCTTGAGTGGGATGATACACAAATGGCAGGAAAATTTATGAACAAGCCTGGGCGCACCGATATTCCTGAAAATATTAAGGAACAATTGATTGTTGAATTGTATTCAAAGTAATAATATAAGATTAATTTTATGGCCATTTTATCATTCCAGAAGCCTGACAAAGTAATAATGCTCGAAGCAGACAATACGCACGGAAAGTTTGAATTCCGTCCGCTTGAACCTGGCTATGGTATTACAGTAGGCAATGCATTGAGAAGAATTCTTCTCTCTTCACTTGAGGGTTTTGCAATAACATCAATTAAGATTGAGGGCACCGATCATGAGTTCTCTACTATTACAGGTGTTATTGAGGATGTGACCGAAATTATCCTTAATATGAAACAGATCCGGTTCAAAAGGACGGTTGAGGGTACCGATCATGAAAAGGTAACGGTTAAATTGACTGGCCAGGATGTTTTTAAAGCAGGTAATCTTAATAATATCCTCAGCAGCTTTGAAGTTCTTAATCCTGATCTGGTTGTTTTCAGAATGGAACCTGATGTTAAAATACAGATGGAGCTTACTGTCAATAAGGGGAGAGGTTATGTACCGGCTGAAGAGAATCAACCTGCGGACAGCGAATTCGGGTTAATTGCAATAGATTCTATTTTTACCCCGGTGCGGAATGTAAAATATACAGTTGAAAACTACCGTGTGGAGCAGAAAACTGACTACGAGAAACTTCTTTTAGAAATCGAAACTGATGGATCGATACACCCTAAGGAAGCACTTAAAGAGGCCGCAAAAATTCTCATTTATCACTTTATGCTTTTTTCGGATGAGAAAATTACTCTCGATTCGGATGATAAAATGGCAAATGAGGAGTTTGATGAAGAAGTTCTGCATATGCGACAGCTCCTTAAGACTAAGTTGGTTGATCTCGATCTGTCTGTCAGGGCTCTGAACTGTCTTAAAGCTGCAGAAGTTGAAACACTCGGTGACCTTGTCAAGTTTAATAAGAATGACCTTCTTAAATTCAGAAACTTTGGAAAGAAATCACTCACTGAGCTTGATGAGTTGCTTGAATCTATGAACCTCTCCTTTGGCATGGAAGTGAGCAAATATAAGTTAGATAAAGATTAATTAGAAAACTGGTTAAGGAAGTATAGAAATGCGACATCAAAGAGTTATTAATCATTTAGGAAGGACGAGTTCTCACAGGAAATCTATGCTTGCAAACATGGCTGCATCACTGATCTTCCACAAAAGGATTGCTACGACTACAGCCAAAGCAAAAGCACTGAAGACCTTTGTAGAACCTCTTATTACCAGATCGAAGGAAGATTCAACCCATTCACGAAGAGTGGTATTCAGTTATCTGAAAGATAAAACTGCTGTATCAGAACTGTTCAGGGACATATCGCCCAAAATTGGAGAACGCCCGGGTGGGTATACGCGGATCTTAAAAACCGGCAACAGGATCGGCGATAATGCTGAAATGTGCATTCTCGAACTTGTTGATTACAATGAAGCTATGCTGGGTGGAGGAGAAGCTGCAAAAACAAAAACCACAAGGAGAAGACGGGCTCCCAGGAAAAAAGATGAAGCAGAAGTAACGTCAAAAGTTCCTGGTACACCTAAAAAATCAGCACCAAAAGCTAAACCTGATGTCCTTACCGGAACCGGTGCAGTTGAAGACCAGGGCTCCTCAACTGAAGAAACGACCGGAGAGGCAGCAACTGAAGAAGGAAAATAAAAATCAGAAATATTTTAAATGCAAAGGGATAGATCATATAAATCTAATCCCTTTTTTGTATATTGCACCTATGTTTAATATAAAATTAAAGTAGTATGGGTCAAATAGTTAGTGTACATGCCCGTGAGATTCTTGATTCTCGTGGCAATCCCACAGTTGAAGTTGATGTTACAACGGCAAGTGGTTATTTTGGAAGAGCCGCAGTACCATCTGGTGCCTCAACCGGCGAAAATGAAGCTCTGGAGCTCAGAGATGGTGATAAAAACCGTTACCTGGGTAAAGGAGTCCTTAAAGCTGTTCAAAACGTTAATAATGTTATAGCTGAAGAGATTAACGGAATGGATGTTACTGATCAGAGCGGTATTGACAAAAAAATGATAGAAATTGATGGTACAAAAACCAAAAGTAATCTGGGAGCAAATGCCATACTGGGTGTCTCCCTTGCAGTAGCCAAAGCCGCCGCTGCTTATCATGGATTGCCATTGTTCAGGTATATAGGTGGCCCAAATGCAGTTACCCTTCCGATACCCATGATGAATATCATAAACGGAGGATCACACTCTGATGCCCCTATAGCATTCCAGGAATTCATGATTCGCCCTATTGGTGCTCCGTCTTTTAAAGAAGGTTTACGTATGGGTGCTGAAGTGTTCCATTCCCTGAAAAAAGTTCTTAAAGGACGCGGATTGAGTACAGCCGTCGGTGATGAAGGTGGCTTTGCTCCAACTCTTGAAGGAACTGAAGACGCTCTTGAAACAATTATTAAGGCAATTTCGGCTGCAGGCTATAAACCTGGCGTTGATATTACTATAGCACTTGATCCTGCAGCTTCTGAGTTTTACGAAGACGGAATGTATAATTATACAAAATTCGAAGGACCTAAAGGTGCCAGGAAAACCTCCAAAGAACAGGTTGACTATTTTGAGATGCTTATCAGTAAATATCCTATTGATTCAATAGAGGATGGAATGGCCGAAAGTGACTGGGAGGGATGGAAAATGCTTACCGATAGAATTGGAAAACGTTGCCAGATCGTTGGCGATGATGTATTCGTTACCAATGTGGATTATCTTAAAAAAGGTATTGAAATGGGCGCTGCAAACTCTATCCTTATCAAAGTCAACCAGATTGGATCTCTTACCGAAACCCTCAATGCTATCGAGATGGCCCACAGGGCAGGTTACACAACTGTCACCTCACATCGCTCAGGCGAAACTGAAGATACAACTATTTCAGATATCGCCGTTGCTACAAATTCCGGTCAGATCAAAACAGGCTCAGCGAGCAGAACCGACAGGATTGCAAAATACAATCAGTTGCTCCGTATCGAAGAGATGCTTGGCGACCTTGCTGTTTACGGTTATAAGAAATAAATGTAATTACTTGAGAATAAGAGGCTGCCAGAGATGGTGGCCTCTTATTGTTTTTAACCGTTTCATGTTCATTTTCGCTGACTTCACGAATTATTTAAGATGTAAGGTCATAAGAAGAAAAATTTTATACATATAATTCCATTTATCTTCGCATCTGATTTCAATTTCCAACGTTATTAACAATTGTTAATAACTTGTGTTAATATCCGGTTTAAAATAATGAACTTTTTTTCATTGTTATTTGTTTTAATAAGTATAAATTTGATTCATCAGGTGAGCGATAAAAGACTGCTCAAAAGATGTGGAAGCTTAAAAGGTTACTTAAATGAAATCCGATACGCTTCGATCAGACCTCCGGGCCTGCACATCAGGAGAGCCGAAACCTGGGCCAGGGGACTTCGGTACCCGATGTTCAGAAGATCGTAGAAAACCGGAAACGTTCTTTCAATGATTGAGTCACAGGGCTTCAGAGAAAATGGGCTTCGGCTTATGATTATCTGAAACTGATGCAAAATCCTCCGGGATACGTGCAACAGTGCCTGAATGACGTTTCTTCCAGGAAGTCCGCCTCAAAACGGACAAAAGGAAAGCCGGAAGGTTCTGCTGTAACAGGCAAAACCGGAAAGCCATGGGTTGCAGAAACAGATCTAGTATCCGCGAATGCAGCCGGTCAAAATAACAGTAGCCTGACGCCGCGAGCAGCCTCGGTTGCAAACGGTGAATGGGAACTAATCTTAATGAATAGTTCCCATTATTGTTTTATACCCCCAACTTATTGTTTTATACCCCCAACTTATCTTTAGTCCCTTTTAACCCGCCCCAAAGCCCTGCCGGAAGGGAATTTATCAGAACCTCGTAATTGCTGAGAGCCAGGAGACGAAGCAATCTCTTTCTTCTTTTGTCATTTATCTTTTATCTTTGATCTTAATTTTATTGATATGACTCATTCGGGATTAACAGATTTTATCGTATTACTTGAGAAAAATAACGAGCTTTCAAGAATAAAAACATTTGTTGATCCTGTTCTCGAAATTACAGAAGTTACTGACAGGGTAACCAAAAACGCAGGTAAAGCTTTACTTTTTGAAAATACAGGAACTGACTTTCCTCTTCTTATAAATGCTTTCGGATCCGACAAAAGGATTTCATTGGCCCTGGGAAGAGAAGACCTGAATGATGTGGGAAAAGAGATCGAAAAGATACTTTTTACTGTTTCAGGTAAACAGAGATCATTATTTAAGAGAATTTCAGTCTTACCTTCAATTCTAAAGATGGCTGGAATTTTACCTGCCAGGTTAAAAAGAAAAGGCACCTGCCAGCAGGTGATACACCGCAACCCCGATCTCTCAATACTCCCGGTCCTGAAATGCTGGCCTCACGATGCCGGTCGTTTTTTTACATTACCTATGGTTCACACAATGCACCCTGTAACAGGTAATATTAATGTGGGGATGTACAGGATGCAGATACTGGACCGTAACACCACAGCCATTCACTGGCAAAGACATAAGACAGGAGCAACCCATTTCGAGGCGTGGAGGACAATAAATAAGAAAATGCCTGTTTCCGTCGCCCTTGGTGGCGATCCTGTATATACCTATGCTGCAACAGCTCCGCTCCCTGAAAATGTAAACGAATATATACTTGCAGGATTCCTGAGGAAGAAAAAAGTAAGACTGGTTAAATGCATTACCAATGATCATTTCGTCCCTTTTGATGCTGACATTATCATCGAAGGTTATGTCGACCCTTCTGAGGACCCGGTTTTGGAGGGTCCTTTTGGTGATCATACCGGTTTCTATTCCCTTGCTGATTGGTATCCGAAGTTTCATGTAACCTGCATAACACATTCAAAAAATGCGGTTTATCCTGCTACAATAGTCGGTATTCCACCTCAGGAAGATGCGTGGCTGGCAAAAGCTACCGAAAGAATTTTTCTCTCTCCGGTTAAACTTACTTTACTGCCCGAAGTTGTTGACTTACATATGCCCGATGCCGGAGTTGCTCATAACCTGGTTATAGTCAAGATTAATAAATCTTATCCAGGTCAGGGGATGAAGGTAATAAATTCGCTCTTCGGAGCAGGCCAGATGATGTTTACAAAATACCTGGTGGTTGTAAGCGGAAACATCGAGATCAGGAATTATAAGGATTTGCTAAAACATATCTTTTCAAATGCTGATCCTGAAAGGGACGTGATATTCACCAGTGGTCCTGCTGATGTACTTGATCACTCTTCTGATACCTTCTCCTTTGGGGGGAAGGCGGGAGTGGATGCGACTGTAAAACTCCCGGAAGAACTTGCAGTCAGTTTTGATTACACCAATCCGGTAACTACTCAGATCGAAGATCAGCTTCTCAGATATCTCGAAAGTTCCGCTATAACCAACTTTAACATTAATCTTGTAAAAGAGAACCTTCCGGTTTTAGTCCTTGCAATAAATTGCAGCCAGGATTCAGGTGCTGTTAAACGGGCAAGGGAGATGCTTGCATCATACAAAGCAGAAAAATATTTCAGGTTAATATTAGTTGTAGATCATACCGTTGATCCATTTGATTATCACAATACAGCCTGGCAGATACTGGGTAACACCGATCCTAAACGCGATCATGAATATATTTCTCCGGCCTGTCTGTTTATTGACGGAACAATAAAAGCGTTCCGTGAAGGCGGATTCCCTCGGAAATGGCCAAATATTGTGTGTTCGGATGACGAAACAATTAAATCAACAGATCAGAAATGGGAATCACTGGGAATAGGGGAATTTCTTCCTTCTCCTTCACTGCAAAATAAAAAGCTTTTCCGAAAAGGTACAGATGAGATAATTGTTAATACTGTCTGAAGATATTTTTAGAATCGGGAAAGTGAATGATACCGATAATTACCATATTTTTGCAGTATCTGATGGGAGATTTATTATTCACATATAGTTATAAATTAATTGTTAATGGCGGGTTATTGAAGCCTGTGCTTTCGGATTTAAGAATTCTGGAGTATCTGCACTCACCTTATAGTTTTATCATTTACGGTGTTCTTATTCTTGCAGTTATTTTCTTCCTTGTAATGGCACAAACCAGAATTCTTATCAAAACAAGAAGGCTCCTGAAGGAAAAGGAACAGGACCTGAATCAGATTGAAAGACAAAAAGCCGAGTTGGAAATCAGGGATAAGGATATAACTGATAGTTTGAATTATGCACAAAGGATACAGGAGGCACTTTTACCTTCTGAAGAATATTTCAGGAAGCATTTCAAAGACTCATTCATATTTTTTAAGCCTAAAGATATTGTCAGCGGTGATTTTTACTGGATTGGCGAAAAGGGAGACAAGGTTTTTATTGTTGCTGCCGATTGCACAGGCCATGGGGTTCCGGGGGCCCTTATGTCGATGATAGGTATTGAGATTATTGAAAAGACCATTAATGTAGAAAATATCGAAAAGCCATCACAAATACTGGGTGTTCTTAACAAAGGATTGGAAAAAACTTTCAGCAGGGAGAAAAATATAGGTACTATCATAAGAGATGGAATGGACATCGGCCTTTGTGTCGTCGACCGGAAAAGAAATAAAATTGAGTTTTCAGGTGCTTTCTTCCCGCTTTATCTCATCCGCGCAAATGCCCTGATTGAGTTGAAGGATGATAAATTAATTATTGGAATGAATCCCAAAGATATTCCTTATACAAACCATGAAATGGATATTCTTGAGAATGATATGTTTTATATTTTTTCCGACGGTTATGTTGATCAGTTTGGTGGCTCGGAGAATAAGAAGTTCATGTACCGCAGGTTCAGATATCTTTTAATGACCATTCATAGTTTTCCCGTAAATGATCAGAAGGCTATTCTGGAAGATAATATCAGAACATGGATGAATGGTAATGTTCAGATCGATGATATAATGGTTATCGGCTTCCGTCCGTTTGAGAAAAAGGATTAGAAATATTTTCTTATCTTTTCGATAAGGGCAGAAGGCTGGAAAGGTTTACTGATATAATCGTCAATACCGGAGGAGATACATTTTTCTTTATCACCCAGCATAGCATTTGCGGTAATTGCAATAATAGGAACATGGGTGTTGGTGCTCGCCTCCAGTGCCCTTATTTTTTCAGCGGCAATGAGTCCGCTCATTACCGGCATCTGGATGTCCATGAGTATAATATCATAGCTGGCTGAACCGAACTTGTCAAGTGCCTCTTTCCCGTTGGTGGCAGTGTCGATGCTGCTAACAAGTGGTTTTAGAGTAAGGAGGGTTATCTTCTGGTTAATAAGGTTATCTTCCACAAGTAGTAACCTTATGTCTTTCAATTCCTTATGTATTTTTTCTTTCTGTATCAGAGCTCCAATCTTCGGAGAAGCTATCTGCTGTTTTGGTCCGCGTATCTGATTGGTATAAGGAAGACTGATGGACAGTACGGTAAAGTTGTTTCCCAACTCCTGGTTGAAGGTACCTTTACCCGCTGAGATCAATTTTGCAGCCAGGCTTCCCTCGATATTCTTACCGTCTATCAGAATTATATTTTTATCAGTCTGAATTCTCAAACCGATAAAAATCTCCCTCCCGATCTCTTTTTCTTTTTTAAGATTAATGGTGACTTTGGTAGTTAAATCAGAATTCTGATTCTCAATTGTATTAAAAAGATCTAAAAATATTTGTTTGATTATTATCGGGTCGCCAAAACATTCAAAGTCGCTGAAATCTTTTTTGTTTAGAATGAAATCTATATTTGCTTTATCCTTCAGATTATAGAGTTCAATTGTATTCTGAATGGTAGAGATAATATTAAACTTTAAATGTTTTCTGGTTTCATAACTCAGATTCCCTGCCGAATGCATCGTCAGATCATTTACTGTGGTGACCATGTTGTTGGTTGAAGCTATAAATGTCTCAAGAAGTTCTTTTTGCTTCTTCTGAAGACCTGATTCCATGAGCATATCGGTGATAAGGGTAATATTATTCAGAGGTTCCCGTATTTTATGTGAAAAATCGGTAATCACATCATCTTTCTTCTCATTTAAGTATGAGAAATCCTTTAGCGATTCTATAGCTTTTTTCACAATAACAGAACTTTTCTTTATCAGCAGAATTCCGGAACATGTTGATGCAATAATAAAAATTCCTGATATGAGTCTCAAATCAAAAGAAAGAAAAATGATGGATATTATCAGACCGAATAATGCTGCATAGGAGTATAATTCGATCAGCTTCCTGTTTTTTTCGAATAACTCCTCAACTGAAAGATTTATTGCTTCGTTATTATTATCCGTTCCGGTTCCTTTAACCATAAAATGTTTTTTTGACGTTTTGTAAAATTAAATAAATTATGTAATAAATATACATTAACTTAAATTAACACCCTTTGATGGAATTTGCTAATTTTGTTCTAACGGTACGATTTTTGAAAGAAGTAGTTAAATCTTATACTGTAATGAAGAGATTAAGCAGGATAGTTTTATTAGCAGTAGCTATATTATTTAATGGATCCTTCATTTCTTCAGTCGCCCAGCAACAAGAAGGGATGGTGAAATACACCCCTGAATTCAAATTCAGGGACGGAATTTATATCAATTTTGATCAGGTCCGTTTGAATGATCCGATCCCGAAAGCCAAGTTGCTGACTTCAACTGATTATAATGACAGGGAGTTTTTTAAAAAGGTTCTGGAACCAGACAAAATCTATTTCTATGATGGAATGGGTGTCAGAAAGGAAGTCCAGAAAAATTCGATATGGGGTTATGCACGGAATGGCATATTATACATACAGGTACAGGGAAATTTCAACAGGATAACATTTGTTGGCAGCATCTGTCATTTTGTTGCTGACATTACAACCTACGATTCACGTTATTATAATTCTCCGTATGGTTACGGTGGTTACTATGATCCATATTCGTATTACTCACCTTATGGTTATGGAAATTACTACAGTCCCTATGGCTCTTATTATTCTCCATACAGACAATCCAATATGTCACGAAGTGAAATGAAGCAATATATTATCGACTTTGAAAGCGGTAAAACTCTTGAATTTAATGTTGAAAACACTGAATTGTTACTAATGAAAGACAATAAGCTTTATGAAGAATATGTCCGGCTATCGAGAAAGAAAAAAAGAGATCTGATGTTTGTTTACATACGGAAATTCAATGAAGCTAATCCCTTGTATTTACCTGTAAATTAAAACAATAATTATGAAAAATTACTTGCTGGCAGTTATTACTGTCTTATTTCCGGTTATGCTGTCTGCACAGCGTCCTTTTCCCACAGAGGATGAAATTAAGCAATTTACTGCTTCAAAAACATGTGTGGTACTTGAAATTGATCAGCTTTCTTTCTATAATGTTTACATTCAGGAAGCAGTAAAAGAGTATTGGACAGTTACTCCTTATGAATTTATCAGTAATACTGAATTCAATGTCCGGCGGTCAATTCCTGAGTATTCATTTATAGTCCTTACCGAAACATCATTCGACAGGGATAAGAGCAAGACCCTGTACAATTTTATAAATCTTCTTCAGGGGAAGAATGTTAAGAATCTGGCTGAGATGCCTGAAATATGTGCCATTCCACTTTCTTTTTCAGGAGAAGATGCCATGGAATACGGATATAAGCTTGGAGCTATTCTGTCATTCATGCAGAAACATGCACTGATGATCGCGGAAGATCCTTCTCTTACCGGAATGAGATACCTGACTTATTATAATAAATTTGTTCCGGAGATCATTAATAAAACAATACTGGTAAAGCAGGAGGATCTTGCCCCTGCAATTAACAACATCAATAAGATTAAAGCCATATATTCACACAATATAGAGATAGTTGATCAGGAGGACATTCAGAAAGCAATTGAAGCCAAAACTCCAAACACATTAATACTGCATAAGGTAGGTCCGTCGGAAGAGGATAGCAAATCAGGTGGTTACTGTTTTAAGATACTTATAGGTACGGATGATGCGAAAATGTATTATTATAACCAACATTTGATCGACAATAAGAATCCAAATGGCTTTTTGCCCTCTGATTTAAAACGCCTTGCCCGGTTTAACTGATGCAGCATTGTGAAAAGAGTTACGTCTTTTCACAAAAACATATAAGGAAATGAAAGAGATCAGAGTATTATCAGAAACAGAAAGAAACTGGTCAATGTTATGTCACCTTGCAGCATTTGCAGGCTTCATCTTTCCCTTTGGAGGAATAATAGGACCGCTTATTTGCTGGTTATCAAGAAGGGATGAATCAATATGGGTAGATGAAAACGGGAAAGCATCACTTAATTTTCAGCTTTCAATTCTTCTTTATATGGTTCTCGCATTTCCTTTATGTTTTATTATTATAGGATTTCCAATTATAGGTACGTTGATTATATTGAAAGTCATCTGTATTATTATTGCAAGTGTAAAAGCCTCAAAGGGGGAAGAATTCAGGTATCCGGTCTCAATCCCTTTTATTCAGTAATCATATTTCATCCAGGAACTGAAAGAATATTTCATTTACAGGGAAATATTATGTAAATTTCCTTTTCATTATTATTTTTTTGATATGCCTGCAAGGAGTAAATTGAAAAAAATCAAAGCAGAAAGCTTTGTTAAAAATGATTTATACCACGATTTTGAACCTGAGAAGAAGAAAAAGCTTGGCGGACCACAATATGAAAAACTTCTCCTGAAACTTGAAATTGAATTGGTAAAGCTTCAGGAATGGGTCAAGGCACAGAATCTTAAAGTCGTTGTCATTTTTGAAGGCCGTGATGCTGCGGGGAAAGGAGGCGTTATCAAAACCATTGCCAGCTGCCTAAATCCAAGGATATGCAGAATTGTAGCTCTGGGGATTCCTACCGAGAAAGAAAAATCACAGTGGTATTTTCAAAGATATGCTTCCCAGTTGCCTTCCGGAGGTGAGATTGTTATTTTCGACAGGAGCTGGTATAACAGGGCGGGAGTGGAAAAGGTTATGGGTTACTGTACCAACGAAGAGTATGAGGAGTTTCTCAGGTCATGCCCTGAATTCGAAAAGATGCTTATAAGGTCAGGAATAATTCTTATTAAATATTGGTTCTCCGTCAGCGACTCAGAGCAGGAAAAACGTTTTCAGGACAGGATCAAAGACCCGACAAAACGTTGGAAGATAAGCCCGATGGATATTGAATCGCGTGATAAATGGGTTGAATACTCTATGGCCAAAGATAAAATGTTCTCATATACCGACATAAAGCAATCTCCCTGGTATGTTGTCCATGCAGATGATAAAAAGAGAGCAAGACTTAATTGTATCGACCATCTTCTTTCACTTATTCCTTACCAGGATCTTACCCCCAGGCCTTTTAAACTGCCGCCATTGAAACACGATGTTGCTTATGTCAGACCACCTGTTACTGACCAGACATTCGTTCCGGAGAAATATTAGTTAGTTCGTAAAGTTCATAAAGACCGTAAAGTCTTTTGACTTTGTAGACATTCCACTTTCCTCTTTAGACTTATATATCTATTTTTGTTCCCGCTTTGCGGGATTTCGTCACTACATTCCCCAACTTTTTACTTTTTACATTTATCTTTATACTTTTATCTTTTGTCATTATTAAACCGATATGTCCTCCAAACCGTCCATTCCAAAAGGTACACGTGATTTCTCGACAGGAGAGATGCTGCAGCGTGATTTTATTTTTGACACTATAAAACAGGTTTTCAGATTATATGGTTACCAGCCTATTGAAACCCCTGCGATGGAGAATCTTAATACGCTTCTCGGAAAGTATGGAGATGAGGGAGACAAGCTGCTCTTCAGGATTCTGAATTCCGGTGATTTCCTCTCGGATGTCAGCGATGAGGAGTTATTTAAACGTGATAAGAGCCGTCTATCCGCTATAATATGTGAAAAAGGTCTGCGGTACGACCTTACAGTTCCATTCGCACGGTATGTCGTTCAGCATCGCGATGAAATTGTGTTTCCTTTTAAAAGGTACCAGATCCAGCCTGTATGGAGAGCTGACCGGCCTCAGAAAGGCAGGTACCGCGAGTTTTTTCAGTGTGATGTGGATGTTATTGGAAGTGATTCATTGTTAAATGAATACGAGTTAATAAAAATTATTGATGAAACTTTTTCGAGGTTGAAAATTGATGCGCTGATCAAAATCAATAACAGGAAGATCCTTTCGGGAATTGCAGAATTTATTGGTGAAACAAACAGAATAACCGATATTACCGTTGCCATCGACAAGCTCGATAAGACCAACATTGACGCGGTTAATGATGAGCTTCGCGATAAAGGTTTACTACCTGAAGCTATTAATAAACTCCAGCCTGTTCTTCACCTTGATGGAAGCACATCAGACAAATTATCAAAGCTTGAAGACTTGCTTTCGAAATCTGTATCAGGGATGAAGGGAATTGAAGAACTCAGGACCATTTTTTCCTATATTGAATATAGCCCGATGAATTGTGAAGTTGAGTTAGATCTGACCCTGGCACGCGGACTCAATTATTATACCGGTGCAATAATTGAAGTCAAGGCGAAGGAGGTGAATATAGGGAGTATATGCGGTGGAGGACGTTATGACAACCTTACCGGGGTTTTTGGAATGGATGGGGTTTCAGGTGTTGGTGTCTCTTTTGGAGCCGACAGGATCTATGATGTGTTAAAACAGCTAAATCTTTTTGACGACCGGAAGGTCCCGACCACTGAAATGTTGATTCTTAACTTCGGAACCAGTGAGACAAAATATGGTCTTAAAATACTTAATAACTTAAGGAGTATCGGTGTCAGCGCAGAACTTTATCCCGACTCTGTAAAATTAAAGAAACAGATGTCTTATGCCGACCTGAAGAAGATACCTTATATTATAATTGCAGGTGATGAGGAGATAAGAAACAATGAAGTAAAGATTAAAAAGATGGCTACCGGAGTACAGAACACCGTATCACTTAAAGAGCTGGAATTTTTTGTAAAAACTGAGATAAAGAATATTAATTTAAGAGATTAAAGTCCTTTTGTTACTGAATTCTTTTTACCTTCCGGGTAATGGTTTTCTGTCTCTTAACTCATTTAATAGCTGCAACTTATATTGATTTTCAGCCTGGTATAGTCTTAGCACTTTTATAGGAGGGAGTATCTCTTTAAACTTTTTATGATATTCAAGCGCAAGATTTGCCTCTTCAATCTGCAATGCGATCATTTTATCGCCTGCCTCAGTCAACTCCTTGTCACTCATAATCGCCGGGTTCTGATTGAAACTTCTGCCTATAAACATTCGTTGCTTCTGAATGTCATTTTTCTTATCCTGGAATTCATTATATACGGGCCAGAATCTCTCAGCTTCCTGTGAAGTCAGGTTGAGCCTCTTTGTGAAGAATGCTATTTTATAAGCATTAAGCCGTTCAAGATTCGGGTTTTGAGCCAGGGTTCTTAAAGAAGGAAACATTAACAGAACAAGCAGAAGTGATATCACTCTTTTTATCATGATTTCAAATTTATTATTGTTCATATATTTCATTTATGTTAATATTATCCTGTATTAGATAATCGATTATTTCTGACTTGCCTACATCCGGCATTTCATCAGATATGAGAGAAGTTGCATAGCTCTCTTCAAGCGTATTTATATCGATTTCGTTTAAATAAATATCTGAAAATTCCTGCAAGCTGATCTGTGGGGCTACATTATCCATATTACCAGGGTTGAATAATCTCAAAGCGGCATACCCTATCAGGATCATCCCGGAAACTACAGCAGCCACAGCAAGGTAGGGTTTTATCTTTTCGTACAAACTTACGCTTTTAGTTTCAGGCTCATACCCCGAAGCAGCGGCAATAATTTTCCTGGTCACTTCATCGAAATAATTTTCCGGAACTTTAAAAGGACTTTTTCTTAGTGTTTCTTTAAGCGTTTTCATCTTTCATTTAGATAATTCAAAATCAAAAAAGTTTAATCTTCCCTGATAGTTTTTTCAATTTTTTTTACTGCATGATGATATGACGCTTTTAGGGCACCGATGGAAGTATTTAGCAGCTGGCTCATTTCTTCATATGTCATATCATCGAAATATTTAAGATTAAATACTATTCGCTGTTTTTCAGGCAGTTGGAAAATAGCGTTCTGAAGTTTCATCTGGGCATCGTCTCCATCGAACCAGCTGTTTCCTTCTATTGAGTTTGCAAAGTAGCTTTCCAGATCATCAAGAGATCCTGTAGAATTTCTTTTCCTCTTTTTTATAATTGACAGAGCCTCATTGGTTGCAATTGCAAATAACCAGGTATAGAGTGAACTGTCGCTCCTGAACTCCTTAAATCCGCGCCATGCGTTTAAGAAGGTATTCTGAAGGGCATCATCAGCATCCTCATGTAATATAACCAGCCGGCGTATATGCCAGTAAAGCTTTGGACTATACCTCTCAACAAGGAGTCTGAATCCTTTGTTCAGGTCGGTTTTAACAAGTTCAAAGATATCGTTGTCTGTCCTGTTTGAACTCAAATGTAATTTCTTGTTTTTCTTTTGATGATAAAATTACTCAAAGGTTTAAAGATAGAAACTAAAAAAATACCTGAAGCTGTCTCAAAAGTCCTCTGTGGAACTCTGTGGAAACTCTGTGATCTCTGTGTAAGTTCTTAATTATTTGTTACACAGAGGGCCACAAAGAAGGCACAACTTGTCCCGATCTATCGGGAGAGCGACACAGAGAAAACATTACCGTAATTTTAGACTTATGAGACAGCCTCTGACTTGATTTTTGTAAAAGCTGTAAAGATTGAATAATCTCCGGAATTATAATAAATTTGCAGGCAAATGATATAATCCGTAAAACTGATGGCTCTTCAATGTGGTATAATAGGGATTACAAATGTGGGAAAAACCACTATTTTCAATTGCATCTCCAACACAAAAGGAGAGACCACGGCATTTGCATTCAGCGCTACTAAATCAAACATTGGGATTGTTAAAGTACCCGACCCGCGTTTATTTGAACTGGAAAAACACCAGGTTACCGATCGCATCGTAAATGTGACCGTTGAGATAGTTGATATTCCGGGCCTGGCTAAGGGTTCCAACAAAGGAGAAGGTGTTGGTAATAAATTTCTTGGAGATATCAGGAACACAGATGCTCTTATTCATGTGCTGAGGTGTTTCGATGATGAATTGTTACCACATATCGAAGGTTCTGTAGATCCGGTGAGGGATATTGAAACTGTTGATCTTGAATTACAGGTAAAAGATCTGGAGTCGGTTGAAAAGAAGATACAGCGTCTCGAACGGGCAGCTAAAACAGGTGATAAGGAGGCAAATCATGGGGTCGAAGTCCTCACACGCTTTAAAGATCATTTTGAGAACTTCACTAATGCCAGGAATGTGAGTCTGAAAGAAGAAGAAAAAAAATATGTCGATGACCTTTTCCTGCTAACGATGAAGCCGGTTATTTATGTTTGTAATGTTGATGAAAAATCGGCCATAACAGGAAATAAATATGTAGAAAGGGTCAGAGACTTTTTGAAGGAAGAAGATACTGAGATCCTTGTTATTGCAGGAGCGGTTGAATCAGAGATAGCTGAACTTGAGAGTCCCGCAGACCGTCTGGAATTTTTAAAAGATGTCGGACTTGATGAACCCGGTGTGGATAAGCTGGTAAGAGCTGCATATAAAATGCTTAATCTTCAGACATTTTTTACAGTTGGTCCTATGGAAATAAGGGCCTGGACAATTAAGAGAGGGATGACCGCGCCGCAAGCTGCCGGTGTTATTCACAGCGATCTTGAAAGGGGATTTATCAGAGCTGAAGTGATGAAATATAAGGATTTCGTCTTACTCGGATCAGAACATGCATGCAAAGAGGCAGGCAAATTTTATATTGAAGGGAAGAATTATATTGTTGAAGATGGTGATATTCTTCACATAAGGTTCAATGTATAAAGTCAGGCATGACTAAACCCCTGCTGATACTGTCTTTTATTTTCTTTTCCTTCGGGCATTGTGTCTATTCACAGATCATCAACAGAGATACAGAACTTCGAAGGATTATCAATGAAGAGGGACAGGCTGAAGTGACAATCCCGCTTCCGGATAAAAGTGAAACAGACCTCATTGGCAGGAATGTGTCAATCAGTTCCTTAAAAGATAAAACCCTTCACATTATATTGTCTGAGCCGGAAGTTGAATGGTTTATTCAGCAAAACTTCAACTACAGAATCATCGAAAAGATTTACGGGAAGGGGATTATAACTTCTGAAAACCTTAAGCAGGCATTGGAATGGGAAAGTTACCCAACCTTGCCCCAGTATGATTCAATTATTCAAAGTTTTTTATCATTGTACCCATCTGTTTGTCGTGTCGATACAATTGGCACAAGCATTAAGGGAAAGCTTATTCTTGCGCTTAAAATTTCAGATAACGCTTCTATTGACGAGGATGAACCTGAAGTATTTTTTACCTCCACAATGCATGGCGATGAAACCGGAGGATTTATCCTTATGCTCCGGCTGGCTGATTATCTTCTCAGTAATTATTCTTCAGTCGACAGGGTAAAACAACTGGTAGATAACCTTGAGATCTGGCTGAATCCGTTGGCAAATCCCGACGGTACCTACAGACCTGGAAATACAATTTCTTCTCCTGTCAGGGGAAATGCCAATGGCTATGACCTTAACAGGAATTTTCCTGATCCGGTCACTTCAACAATGCCACAACAAAAGGAGACTACAGATATGATCAGATTTATGCGGAAACATAATTTCGTCCTGTCAGCTAATTTTCATTCCGGTTCCGAAGTGGTGAATTACCCATGGGACAGATGGCCACGACTGCATGCTGATAATTCATGGTTCTATGATATCAGCAGAAAATATGCCGATACAGTTCATTTTTACTCCCTCCCCGGTTATATGACAGACCTGAATGACGGTGTTACAAACGGCTATCAATGGTATTCGGTAAACGGAGGCCGTCAGGACTTTGTAACATACGAACTCCACGGGCGTGAGGTAACCATTGAACTTGATACAAATTATGTTACACCGGCAACGCACCTTGCCTCACTCTGGCAATATAACCGGAGATCCCTTATCGGATACCTTGAAAATGCCTTATACGGTATACATGGAAGTGTCAGTGATATCAATACTGCAGAGCCTGTTCCTGCGAAAGTTTTTATTACAGGGCACGATAAAGATAATTCTCAGGTTTATTCCGATACTCTTACAGGCAGTTTTATACGACTTCTTGCTCCTGGTTCATGGGATTTGCTGTTTTCTGCAAATGGATACAAAGACACTCTTATAACCAATGTTTTTGTGACAGAGGGTCAAAAGGCTTACCTTGATGTTGAAATGGAACCTGTCACTAAAGACACCATTGCAAAACATGATATTCCGCTTCTTTACCCGAATCCGGCTAGTTTAAGTTTAAAAATTTTACTGCCTGAAAATATTTCAGGAAAAGTTAATATTGTGATATTTAATCAATCAGGGGCTAAAATATCAGATTACAATACTGAAACAATAAAGGGCATTCCTGTAATAAAGGATGTAAGTAATCTGGCGGGAGGTATCTATAATATGGTCATTACGAACACTCTGACAAAAATTTCATACAAGGCCAGGTTCATCGTTATCCGCAGGTAAATAAAGGCATTCTTAATTTATCACACGTAATTGCATCTAAGTTTAAAAAAATTAAATTTGGAAATTTAAAATATTTAAGAACAAGTGAAGTTTACAGATACATATATTAAGGGGCAGGATATGGAGAATGAGAGAAATGTTTTAAAGAGAGCTGCAACAATTTTTCTGATGGGAATTCTGTTTTTGAGGATTTCGGGACAGGGAGCATATCTTCCGCCTGAGAAACCGCGTCTGGTAATAGGCATAATAGTTGAACAGTTAAGGTACGATCAGTTGGAAAAGTTCCGGAGCCGGTTATCTGATAACGGAATACGTAGACTTTTAAATGAAGGAACATATTTCCAGAATGCTTCATTTCAGTATATGTTAACCCAGTCAGCTCCGGGTCATGCAACAATCTCAACGGGAACAGAACCCTCGCTTCATGGAATTACTTCGGATAACTGGTACATCCCTCTAAAGGATGAATTAATTTATTGCACCAAGGATGTAACTGTTAATCCGGTTGGAGGAAGCTATGAATCGGGTCTTCATTCCCCGGTAAACCTTCAGGCATCGACGTTTTCTGATGAGCTTAAGATGGCAACAAACCGGAAAGCAAAGGTTTATTCGGTAGGTATTAAAGAAAGTTCGGCTATATTGTCCGTAGGTCATGCTGCTGATGGGGTTTTCTGGTATGATAATACATCAGGGACATGGATGACAAGCACATATTATTCTGAAAGTCTTCCGGCCTGGGTAACCGACTTTAATGCTCAGGATCTACCATCTTCATACCTGACTAACCCCTGGGTTCTGTCAAGGCCCGCAGGCGATTATTCTGATTGTCTTCCTGATTCAAACTTGTATGAATCAGGTTTTGGTGGACGTAATTATTTCCCATACGATCTGAAGAAACTAAGTGCTAAAGGATCAGGCAACCTCCATCGTGATTTTTCATTATTAAGAGAGACTCCTTTTGCAGATTCATTTACTACAAGATTTGCCATCAGGTTAATGGAAAATGAAAAACTGGGCAAGGATGATGTAACAGATTATTTGTCTATATGTTATTCTTCAACAGATTATATCGGGCACAGGTTTGGTCCCTCCTCGGTTGAGATGGGTGATGCAATATTCATGCTCGACCGTGATGTTGCTGATCTGCTTTCCTTTATAAATGACTCTCTGGGAAAGAAAAATGTCCTGATATATTTTACCGCTGCACACGGAGTATCAGAAATTCCGGCTGTTCTGGAGAAAAACAGGATACCTGCCGGGTATTTTAAGAAAAATCAGGCTTTGCAATTACTCAGGAGTTATCTAAATGCTGTTTACGGAGAGGGTGATTGGGTAAAGGGTTTCTCTGAAAATCAGATATTTCTTAACCGCACACTTATTGAAGATGCAAGAATACCACTTGAGGAAATACAGAAAAAGATATCAAGATTTCTTGTGCAGTTTTCAGGAGTTGCATCCGCTTATCCCTATTCAGCTTTTGAAGCAAACGACTTTGGAAATGGAAACCTGAAGCGAATTCTGAATAACTTTAGTCCTTTAAGATCAGGAGACGTGATTGTTACTCTGAACCCCGGCTGGGTTCAGAAAGAGGAGGATTTTGTTACTGATCATAATTCTCCGTATGAATATGATGCTCACGTACCGCTCCTCTGGTATGGATGGGCGGTTAACAGGTCAACCGTATCACGAAAAGTTAATATGACCGACATTGCTGGCACGCTATCTACGTTGTGTAAAGTCCCTTTTCCCAATGCGTCTCTGGGAGAACCTTTATTTGAATTGTTCAGGTAACTCTTACTTTGCCATCTATTCCCTAATGGGATCTTAATTTATCTCTTATCCTGCAGGCATCAATAAGCAGATCCGGATTTTTTTCACACCCGTTGCCTAGAATTACCAGATTTCCGCCTGCTTCAAATGCTTCTTCGACCTGGTTCCTGTTTCTTATTCCCCCTCCAACGGCAAGCGGAATGGAAATATTCTCCCTGACTTTTCTTACCAGGCTGACGGGAACAGGATTACTGGCACCGCTTCCCGCTTCCAGATAAATCATCCCAAGCCCGAGCATTTCTCCTGCGAGGGCCGTAGCCACAGCAATTTCAGGTTTATCAGACGGGATAGCTTCTGTCTGGCTTATGTATTCGACGGCCGTTTTTGTGCCACAACCGATCAGAATATATCCTGTGGATACAATCTTATCCCTTGCATCCTTTAAAAATGGAGCTGCAATTACATGGTTTCCGATGAGCAATTCGGGATTTCTTCCGGAAATAAGTGAGAGAAATAAAATTATATCTGCTTTAAGACTGAGCTGAAGCAGATTACCTGGAAACAGAACAATTGGCAGGGAGCACCTGTTTCTGACAGAATCGATAAAACGGTTAATATCGTTAAACGTAATGCTTCCCCCGGCAAGAATGTAATCGGTATTACATTCTTCAGCAATTTTCAGCAAATATCCTAACTGATCACCGCTGGCCTTATCGGGGTCAAGGAGAAGTCCGATGCTCTTTTTACCGGGAAATTCAGATCCTTTCATAATTTTTCTTTGTCCACACTATCGCGTAATTATTATATTTTGAATAGTGCAGGTGGAATGTATCATTAATCTTATCCGTCTGTACCTTCCCATCTATTTCCCCCGAATCATTCACATCAAAAGGTTCAATTGTAATATTATTTCTTATACTTATTCCCTCTTTGTCGCAGATCTTATATAGAGATTCCTTGGCACACCAGTGGAGGTAAAGATGATACTTACGGTTAATTTGATCATCAGTAATTTGCTCATGCTCATTTATGAATTTAAAGGCAATAGCTCCAATATTGGAACTCATATATTCAAGATCTATACCAACCTTCTCATTGGAACTTAGCAGGACAGCTGTGAGTTTATTGGAGTGGGTGATACTTATAAATTTTGAACCGTCTTTAAGGAAAGGTTTGTTATTCTTATTATAGACTATTCTGACATCTTTTCCGAGAAGCTCTGAAAGTAATGCCCTTACACTTAAGAATTCAAGTTTTCTTGAGTTGCTGGCAAATTCTTTGTATTTTTTTTTATCATCCTTATCGAGCACAACAGCTTCAAGAAGTGTATTCAAATCCTCCTCTATTTTCCATACCCCAAGGACAGAGAACTCATCTAAATAATGTTTTGTTATACAACCCATTGACAGGTAAAAAATTTATTCTACATTCCATTTGAGAGTTTCTATCAGATGTACGATGTCCGCTCTGAAAAATTCTATTACCGGAGCCAGCGAATCAGCATTTGGTTCAGCGGTAAAATACAACGATCCTCTAAGATAGTTATTAATACTGTCTGTTACATAAAACTGTACTGCTGAAGCTGTGTTACCTTTAAGGTCATACAGTATCCCATATACATTATTACGTGTATTCTGTATTACCTGTTCATTTATTGCTTCAGCTTTAACTATATGATTTTTGACATTCAGACGATATGTTTCTTCCATCAGACTATCAAGATCATTATTAATCTTTTTGTATGTCAGATATATTTTAGCATGGTAATCCGGGAATTCAATATTAAACCAGCCTGAGTCCGAAAACTTTTCATTTACAAATGATAAATGTCCGTAGGCCGGGTACTCAAAAGAAAATGGTCTGTCCTTTCTTGCAGGTTGTGGGTTGTACAAAACATATTTTTTTTGAGGGAGATCAATCCTGAAGTAGCCTCTTGGTTTTGGAACTGCCACTTCTCTGCAACTGAAAGCGGTGACTATAAGAACTGGCACTAGAAACAGATTAATCTTTTTAAAATTCACTTTTCGTATTTTTAATGTCAACACGTATTTCTTTAATCCTTCTTCTGTCGGCAGATTCTATCCTGAATTTAAAATTCCTGTAATTAATTATCTGATCTTTTTTCGGTATTTCTCCGGTTATTTCAAGAATAAGTCCTGCAAGGGTTTCCGACTCTCCTCTGGCATCCTCAAAAAGATCCTCTTCAATGTCAACGATCTTATAAAAATCATTCAGCAATATTTTGCCTTCGAAAACATAAGTATTGTCATCAACTTTCCTGTACAATACCTGATCCTCATCGCTTTCGTCGGTTATTTCACCGACTATCTCCTCGAGGATATCTTCAAGCGTAATTATTCCGGAGGTCCCTCCATATTCATCAATCACCACCGCCATATGTATCTTCTTTATTTGGAACTCTTTAAGAAGATCATTTATTTTTTTTGTTTCAGGAACGAAGTAGGGCTGACGGATAAGGGTCTGCCATTTAAAATTATCAGGATTATTTAAATAGGGAAGAACATCTTTGGCATATAATACTCCCTTTACGATATCAAAAGAATCAGAATATACCGGTATTCTCGAAAAGCCTGAATTGATGATAGTGGAGATAGTTTTTCCGAACCCTGTTTTTATATCAATGGCGGTTACATCGATCCTTGAGCACATTATAGCTCTGACATTTGTGTTACCGAAATTAACTATTCCTTTAAGGATTTTCTCATCCTCATTTAGTTCGTCAGAGGTAAGCTCAAGGGCATCGGAAAGGTCATTCATGCTGATGTTGGGCTGATGTGTGGCTGCTCTTTTTTTAACAAATGAAGTAGCCAATATAAGCAGGGAAGTAATTGGTCTGAAAATCTTTTCGAGGAATATTATCGGATGTGCCATAAAAAGAGCCATAGCAACATTATTCTTTGATGCATATACCTTGGGCATTACTTCACCAAAGAAAAGAAGCAGGAAAGTAATTACAACTGCCTGGAACAGAAATCCCATAACCGGATCAGAACTGAAATCAAATATTCTGGAGCTGAGAAAGGCGGCAAAGAGGACCACAGCTATGTTAATGGTATTGTTTGCTACAAGAATCGTGCTTAATAGCTTCTCAGGGTTGTTATATAGTTTCAGAACCGCACGGGCTTTCTTGCTCCTGGTATTTTTGAATTTCTCGATATCTTCAGGTCGTAACGAAAAAAAAGCGACTTCTGAACCCGACATTACCGCTGATCCAAAAAGCAGTAACAGAAGTATGAAAATTCCGGCAATTATCTTAAAATCAGGAGAATTTATTATGATTCCTGATTGCAGGGTTATGTATGATAATAGATATCCAGGTTCCAACTGACTCTTATTATTAAACCGAATCTAGAACGGCAGATCGTCTTCATTCACACCGGTAACCGGACCACTGCCGGATGAGCCTTCTCCTGAGAATTCATCTGTCCCATTTATCTCTTTCCCAGGTGCTGCATTATTATTTTCATTACCAGTATTGTAAGTGACTCCGGGTTCATCAACCCCGGGCGTTGAATATCCTTTTTCCGGTGTAGTGCTTTTACTGGCGCCGGATTGTGGCATAGTGCTGCCCGTTCCCTGTTTTTTCTCAAGTAACAACAATGTATCTGCAAGTATTTCAGTGATATACTTGTTATTGCCATCTTTATCCACATATGACCGGGTCTTAATCTTCCCTACAATATATACCTGGGAACCTTTTTTTATAGTTTTTTCAGCTACTTCCGCTAGGGCACGCCATAAAACTATGTTATGCCACTCGGTTGATGTAATTGTTTCACCCTGCTGGTTTGTATAGCTCTCGCTGGTTGCAAGAGGAAAGGTGGCTTTGGCAACACCTTTATCAAAATACCGTATAACCGGCTCCTTTCCGACATTTCCTACAAGAATTACTTTATTGATTGACATATAGTTATGAGTTTATTTTTAATAGCGATACACTTTGTAAAGTTAGAAAAAAATCCACTTTAAACAATCATCATAATTACTTAGTGATGAAATTACAGTCAATCAGTATTTTACTAATCGCATTACTTTGTTTTAATACATTGTCCCTATTTTGCCGGTATATTACAGGATTTGTCTATTTCATTGTAATTAAGGCAATAATAAATGCAAAAAAAAAAATTATTCAGCAGGTGTTCCATTTTAAACAAATAATATTTTTATATTTGCAGGGTTGAAAAAATGCATACTCAAAATAATTTGTTGAATTTTAAACTTCAAGTAAAATGACTAAAGCAGACATTGTTAACGAAATTGCCAAAAACACTGGTATTGAAAAGGTAACGGTTCAGAAAACTGTTGAAGCCTTAATGGAAACTGTTAAAGATTCGATGGTAAAGGGAAATAACGTTTATCTCAGGGGTTTTGGAAGCTTTATTGTTAAGAAAAGAGCCAAAAAAACTGCAAGGAATATTTCAAAAAACACAACTATTATTATTCCTGCCCATAATATTCCTGCATTTAAACCGGCAAAGACTTTCATTACAAAAGTTAAATCACACGTTAAGAAATAATAATCCATGCCAAGCGGTAAAAAAAGAAAAAGACATAAGATGGCTACTCACAAACGCAAAAAACGTTTGAGAAAGAACAGACATAAGAAGAAGTAGCAGATCAGCAAGTGGTCATCATAAGAATATTTTAAACCTAAAGATCTGATGATCTTTAGGTTTATTTTATCCGTATATCTGAAAATGCTGATTACATATTAACTCAGAGCATATTGTGAAGTGGTAAACAAGGATTTAATCATTGATGTTGGTGATTCCGATGTTTCTTTAGCGTTGTTGGAAGACAAGCAGTTAATTGAATTAAACAAGGAAAAGCAAAATGTTAAGTTTTCAGTAGGCGATATTTACCTTGGCAAGGTCAAGAAGATAATGCCAGGTCTTAATGCAGCGTTTATTAATGTGGGTTATGAGCGTGACGCATTTCTTCATTATCTTGATCTGGGAGCCCAGTTCAGGACCCAGCAGAAGTACTATTTAACAGCAATCCAGAAGCAGGGGAAGATTCCCCCTGTGCATAAATTCAAACCTGAGCCGGATATTGATAAGGATGGAAAGATTTCCGATATCCTTACCACAGGTCAGACAGTTATTGTTCAGGTATCGAAAGAGCCGATTTCAACCAAGGGTCCACGGCTTGCATCTGAAATTTCTATTGCAGGAAGAAATCTGGTTCTTATTCCCTATTCCGATAAAGTTTCAATTTCTTCTAAAATTGAAAGTATTGAGGAAAAAAACCGGTTAAAATCTCTGGTGCAAAGTATTAAACCAAGAAACTATGGAGTTATTGTAAGAACGGTTGCTGAAGGCAAAAAAGTTGCAGTTCTTGATACGGAGCTTAGAGAGCTTGTTCGAAAATGGGAGTTTGCTTTTTCATCTGTAAAAAAAGAGGTAAAATCACCAAGGTTATTCATTGGTGAAATGAACAGGACTTCAACAATACTGCGCGACATATTGAATGTAACATTTAACAGTATTCACATTAATGACGAGAACCTCGCCGATGAAATCCGTAATTATATAGAAGAGATTGCTCCTGAAAAGGTAAAAATTGTCAAGAAATATAAAGGAACTCTTCCCATTTTTGATTATTTCGGGGTCAATAAACAGATAAAAGCTCTTTTCGGCAAGACAGTTTCTTTTAAGCATGGTGCTTATCTTATTCTCGAACATACCGAAGCATTGCATGTTATTGATGTGAACAGCGGAAACAGATCAAGGTCAGGGAACGACCAGGAATCCAATGCTATGGAGGTTAATATGGAGGCAGCAACTGAGATTGCCAGACAGTTGAGACTCAGAGATATGGGTGGAATTATTGTGATCGATTTTATCGACATGCAGTCGAACGAACATAAACAACTTCTTTATGATAAGATGAAGGAAGTAATGGCGAATGACAGGACCAAACATAACATTCTTCCTTTATCAAAATTTGGATTGATGCAGATAACCCGCCAGCGATTCAGACCCGAAATGACAATTATCACTAACGAAAAATGCCCCTCATGCCAGGGTACCGGTGAAACTAAGCCAACAGTTCTATTTACAGATGAACTTGAAAGGGGCCTCTCTTTCATTGTTGATAAGATCAAAACAAAAAAGATACTTCTGAATGTGCACCCCTTTGTAGCTTCTCACCTTACCAAAGGACTCTTCCCTATTTTCAGAAAATGGAACTTTAAATATAAGATCAGTCTTAAGGTACAGGCTGTAATATCCTACTATATGCTTGAATATCATTTTTATGACCGTGAGGGTAACGAGATTGACCTGGCATAAATCCAATTACGTTCTTTTTGATCATTTGTTCTTATACTTTATATATACCTATTTGTTATTTTTGCATTGAAAGCCAAACTAAAATCATGCAAAAAATCTTGATACCATATTTGCTGTTCCTCTTTGTGGGTGTTAATGTGTCCGGTCAGATATATGATCCGGTAACATGGGATTTTAACTATGAAAAGACGGGGGATAAGCAATTTGACCTGATATTCACTGCCTCTATAGATAAAGGATCTCATCTTTACTCATTAGACATTCCTGACGGGGGTCCCATTCCCACTTCTTTTGATATCGATACTACGCCTGATTTTACTCTGGTCGGGAAACCATTCGAGGTAACTAAACCTGAAGAGGCTTTAGATGAAGCTTTCGGATTCAGGATAAAAACATTTTCAACAAAAGCTGAATTCCGGCAGAAAATACTGGCTCTTGCACCATCCTTTAAAGTAAAAGGTTCGGTTAATTTTATGGCTTGTAACAATGTCACTTGTTCACCACCCAAAAATGTCGAATTTGAAATCAATATTACTGATAAGTCCTGGAAACAGGCTACTCCCGGACAAGGTACCGGAGGAACACCTTCATTTCCGGTAAAATCAAATAAAGGATTTTTTAAATTCTTCCTTATCTCATTGCTTGCAGGTTTCGCTGGCGTACTCACTCCCTGTGTTTTTCCGATGATACCAATGACCGTAGCGTTTTTCTCACAGGGGACAGAAAACAGGAGTAAGGCAATTTTAAAAGCAATATTTTTTGGTTTTTCAATAGTTCTTATATATTCTTCTTTGGGTATACTTGTCTCGCTGACCAGCGCAGGAGCTGGATTTGCGAACACTTTAAGTACTCACTGGATACCAAATAGTTTGTTCTTTTTGTTATTCATTCTGTTCTCAATCTCATTTTTTGGTGCATATGAAATCGTCCTCCCCAACAAATGGGTTTCCGGTGCCGACTCCAGAGTTGATAAAGGTGGTATTCTTGCTTCCTTCTTCATGGGGCTGACAACAGTGATAGTATCATTCTCCTGTACAGGACCCATTGTAGGTGCGCTTCTGGTTGAAGCTGCAAGCGGTGATGTGTTGCGGCCAACAATCGGAATGCTGGGGTTTGGCATCGCATTTGCCCTCCCATTTACAATCTTAGCACTTTTTCCTTCAATTATGGAGAGGATGCCAAAGTCGGGAAGCTGGCTTAATTCAATAAAAGTAGTCCTCGGCTTTATTATGCTTGCCTTCAGTATGAAATTCCTGATGACAATTGACAGTGTTTATTCATTGGGGTTACTACCCCGCGATCTCTTTATTGCAATATGGATAGTGATTTTCTTTCTGCTAGGATTATATCTTATGGGGAAAATTAAATTTGCACACGACAAAGATCTCCCTCATATAGGTGTTTTCAGGTTATTCTTAATAATTACAGTTTTCTCATTCGTTGTTTACCTTATTCCGGGCCTCTTTGGAGCCCCCCTTAAGGGATTATCCTCGTTTTTGCCATCACCCGGCTCCTCAGATTTCAATCTCCCAAAACTGATATCACAGAACAGGAGTATTTCAGGCTCAGGATTACAGATTTTAAATTCAGGTAAACTCTGTTCTGAACCACGATTTAATGATATTTTCGAAACGCCTTACGGACTTTCTGGATATTATGACTATAAGCAGGGACTTGAATGTGCAAAAGAGCAGGGGAAACCTGTACTTATCGATTTTAAGGGACATGCCTGTGCGAATTGCAAGCTTATGGAAGCAAGAGTGTGGTCTGACCCTGGTGTTCTTGAGCGTCTTGGCAACAATTTTGTCATTATTTCACTTTACGTTGATGACAGGACCGCATTACCTGAAAATGAATGGATAACATCAGCTGTTGACGGGAAACTGAAGAAAACTATCGGGAAAGTTAATGAGGACTTCGAAATTTCAAAATTCAAAACAAATGCACTTCCGCTTTATGTTATTGCCGATTATGATGGCAATGCTCTTAATAAGCCAATGCCTACTAATTTAAATATTGAAGAGTTTAAAAAGTGGCTCGATGAAGGAGCAAAGATATTCAAAACAAAATCTTCTAATTAACCTGCACTTTAAATCCTTTCTGTGAGCTCTTATTTTTTAATTACACAAAGATTCACAAGGTAATATGCTCATTCAGTAAATGCTTCCTGTTTCGATTGTGATTTTATTTTTACCAGAGGAATTACGATGAAAACCAATAAGATGATGAGGGAACTGATCACAGAAGCAATTTTCATAATATAATCGCCATATTTGACATAGGGTGTTAATCTTGTTTCAGGAATGATTTCACCTTTTATTATCGCGGGAGTCCACCATTCAGATTCTTTTATTCTTTTCCCTTTAATATTTATTATGCATGATACCCCTGTATTGGCAGCTCTGGCTACGGGCCGGCGCGTCTCAATTGCTCTTAGCGACGCATAGGAAAGATGTTGCAGATAGCCGGTAGTATTTTTCCACCAGCCATCATTGGTTATAATAAAAATTGCTTCTGCTCCTTTCCTTACATAATCTGCAACAAAATTGCCAAATACTGATTCATAGCAGATTACCGGGGCAATCTTTATTGAGTCGGCCGGATGCACAAAACAATATCTTTCTTTTTGAACACCATAACCCCATTTTGTTCCGCCAAAAGAAGGCAGTAACCTGCTTAAAAATTTCAACGGCCCGGATGAAAACTGCTTTTCAACACCGTTTACCAGTTTCGACTTATGATAAATTTCCACAGATTTTCCGGTATCAATCTTAAAAGCCGAATTAAAATGATCGTAGTATAACCCGGTTGTGCTATTTTTAATTGCACTGCTGGTCGGGGCCTTGTCCGATACGGGATATAATTTATAACTGACTATTCCTGCTACAATTGAAACTCCGGGATATTCAAAGGCGAGTCTCTTTGCAATATTAATATAATTGTTGTCGGCAAAGTCATCTTCATTAACAGGGTCATCAATGGTCGTTTCGGGGGTTATGATCCAGGAAGTCCTTTCTGAAACTACCGATTTTGCCATTGCTATTGTCTTATCCCATTGCCGCTGAAAAGGAATACTGAATTTTTCAGTATATGGATCAACATCAGGTTGAATTATAACAACCTCCCTGCCAACGGTATTACTCTCCTGAATTGAATAATACCGTTTTACCGATAAGGCTGTTGGGATTATAATTATTGTTAACCATATGCATAAAACAGCATAGCTTGCCTTTTTTCCGCGGGTATATCCGGTCAGGTAAAAAGAAAGAACAAGATTTGAGCACAATATCCAGAGGGTCCCGCCTGCAACGCCTGTAACATCATACCATTGAATGAACATTATATCTTTTGCGAGCCCGTTTCCCAGATTCAGCCAGGGTGACAGCAGATCAATATTGAGATTCAGGAACTCAAATGTCAGCCAGAATGAGACAATTGAAATATACCAGAGGAGATTTCCTGCCTTAAGTCTGATCATATGAGCGAGCCACATTGTTAAAGCCATCAGGAACGATAATCCTGATATAATAAATATTGCACCGGTAAGAGTAGCAACTCTTACCCAGCCAATGGCAAGTATATTGAAGATTATAAAGCCCGGAAGAGTATAAATAAAGAATGGCATTTCTGCTGTATTTTTTTTCACCGTAAAACAGAGTACTCTCAATCAGGAAAAATGGTACAAACGAAATTAGCAAAATCAAACCTGTACACCAGGGGGTCCAGGCCAATCCTGAAAGAATCCCGCCGGAGACGGACAATGCAACAAGGGTGTTTTTGTTCATCTGGATATTAGTCTGACCCTTTCTAAAAGGTCAGACATGTTAATTGCAAATACACCTGCAAAAATAAGATTAGAAGTGACAAATCGGATTTTTTCAGGGTACTTTTAAAAAAACTAAATTTGCTTTACCGGTTAATAAACTTCTTATATTTACTGGTTATTCCAGAAAGACATGATCCCGGCTGTTGTAATACTTTTAAAAGGTATATTGATTGGGCTTGTGGTTTCGATGCCTTTGGGCCCAATTGGCATAATTCTGATTAACAGGACACTTAAAAGGGGTATCCTTTCAGGATTTATTTCCGGGTTAGGGCTGGCTGTCGCAGACACTTTCCTTGCATTGCTGGCTGGATATGGATTTACAGTCATTTTAAGTTTTATAGAAGAAGAAAGATTTATTTTCAGCCTGATCGGGGGGGGCTTTATTCTGGGTGCCGGATTAAAAGTATTTTTTTCCAACCCGGTGAAAGATTTCAGGAAAAAGGACCAGGTCAGTAAATCATTATGGCGGGATTTCTATTCTGTTGTTGTTCTTGCATTTACAAATCCCTTTACGATCTTTGTCTTTGTGGCATTGTTTTCAGGAATTAATCTTAAAAGTAACCTGACCCAACAATTTACCCAAATCTTTCTTATCTCCGGAGTATTTATCGGGGCACTTGGCTGGTGGTTTTTCTTAACCTATTTTGTAAACAGGTTTAAACAGAAAATAAGTCTCAGGAGGATAGTTAAAATAAACAAAGTAGCAGGGACAGTTATTATAATAACCGGTATCATTATAATTTTAAGCGTATTAAGCGCTTTATATTAGGAGCTCGGCACAGCCAAACTCAATTTACTCCCCCTGGGGCTGGGGTAAATAAATTGATTTTCAAGCGATTTGCTATTTCTTATTCCTGATAACCGATAGTCTTAAAAAATATTTCAAAATACTTGGAAATTAAAAAAACATTATCTACGTTTGTAGAGTAATGCTATTAATTGTAGAGTATCATGCAACTTACAAACGCCGAAGAACAAATTATGAAACTGCTCTGGAGACTGGATAAAGCATTTATCCGTGATCTTCTCAACGAATTCTCCGATCCTAAACCGGCTCCGACAACATTAATTACCTTATTAAGGAGGATGATTGACAAAGGATTTGTCAGTTACCGGCAATGTGGCAACTCAAGGGAATATTACCCAATGGTTAAAAAGTCAGACTATTTTTCTGATCATATTAATGTACTGATCAAAGACTTCTTTAATAATTCAACAGCCCAGTTCGCATCATTTTTTACAAATGAGACAAACATGAGCCCGGAAGAATTAAAGGAGTTAAGAGATATAGTTGATAAAAAAATTGCGTCAAAAAAAACAAAAAAATGATAGCATATATTTTCAAATCCAGTCTGAGTCTGATAATATTATTCGGTCTTTACTGGTTCCTTTTAAGAAAGGAAAAGCTCTTTGTTTTTAACAGGTTTTTCCTGATAGTATCTGTAGTTTTTTCACTCGTGGTTCCATTTATTTCTATCCCGGTGAATTTTAAAGACCACCACCAAACTGGAAAACCTTATTCCTGCTTCCGGTTATGTAATCCCTGAAATAAGCACCACAAACAATCTTATTCCGGAGGAATAAAAGATATCCGTCCAGTCATACGTCGAAAAGCAACCCTCAGCTTATAAACATTTCAGCAATTCTGCTTACACTTTATACTTTAGGCGTAATCTTGTTTCTTGTACGCTTTTTGTGGAACATATACATGATACCCAGCAGGATAAAATCGTCTGAAAAGGTCAGTTTTGAAGGGTTTTCAGGATAGTTCTGACCAATGATCAGAACTGGTCCCTTCTGTTTCCTCACGCAGTATATTTCTGAACATAGGATGATTACCTGAACGGTAAAATTGACAAAGAACTTCTTGACCATGAACTGGAACACGTAATGACAATCTCATACCATTGATATTATACTGATCGAACTTGTAAAGATCTTTTATTGGTTCAACCCTGTTTATGTTTTATACAAAAGGGCGATTAGAATAAATCATGAATATCTGGCTGACAATGGAGTTATTAGTGATAATTCCGATATAAAAAACTATACGGATAAACTTTTGAGTTTTATTTCCTGTAACAGCAATATGTCGTTAATAAGTGGTTCAAATAATTCATTTACTAAGATGAGGCTTATCATGATGATGAAATCCCGGGTCAGGAAGCATCAATTATGGAGCCAGGATTAGCAATTACGCTTATGTATGGTAACAATCTTCTTCATGTTACTGAGTTCTAAAAAGTCCGATCAGCAACTTTTAGCATCCAATCCATCAAAAACGGGAACGGAAATGACGCAAGGTATTGTCAATGGAATTGTAATGACAGAAGATGGAAAACCTCTGTATGGAGTAGCAATTACAACAACCAGGACCGACAATACCTCATACAAGTTATGGATAGGTTTTGATGGACGTTTTACAATTAACGATTTACAAGCTGGATCATCGCTTCTTATAGAGTGTCGTGGATTTAAAGGACAAACACTTAAGGCTGATTTTGCATCGGAGATGGTCGTCAAACTGGTCAGGGATCCTGATTATAAAGGTAAAATAATCATTCCTGTGATACAGAATGTCAATTTCAGAAATTCTGATTTTACTCCTGCTAAGGCTCTTGTTGTAATTGATGGTGTGATAACTGACTATGAAGCAAATTTAAAGGTGAATCCTGGAGAAATTAAATCTTTTAAGGTTTTAGCAGATAAAGAAGCAACCAGGAAATACGGCGATAAAGGAAAAGACGGAGTAATTGAGATAATTTTATTTGGAAATAAATCCGGATTAGTGGATAAAAAGCTGTATAATAGCACTGTCGCCGATACTTCAATATACATTACTCAGTTGGATATTAACCATATAGAGAATAAAGGAGAATTTATTGATATTCCTGTTTCCGGTTTAAAGGATGTAAGCGTGTGGACTTACCATGATATTAATAATTCTGGTGAAAAGGAATTAAGGTTCATAAATATCATGACAAGAGATTATTATAAAGTTATAGGTAAAGTAATAGGGGAGAACGGCAATCCATTAGCAGCAGTAAAAATCAGTATTTCTGAAGACCCTATAAAAGCAACATCAGATAAAGATGGTCGTTTTTTAATTGAGGATGTAAGAGAGAATGCTTTGCTTGAATTCTCACTTCCCGGATTTAAACCATATTATATTAATACATCATTTGTACCATTTAATATGGACTTGACTATAGAACTCAAGAAGGATTAAAATTAAAGTGATCAGGAAAGAGAGAAGGTAAAATCCTTCTTCGCGCTTTTAATTGTCCATAAGCAGATTTTCCATTCTTTTAATGTCCGAGGCTGTCTCAAAAGTCCTCTGTGGAACTCGTGAATACTTTGTGATCTCTGTGTAAGTTCTTAATTATTTGTTACACAGAGGACCACAGAGAAGGCACTGAGCGACACAGAGAAAGCATTACCGTGATGTTAGACTTTTGAGACAGCTTCTTTTGCTTTGTTAAATAGTGTTAAATAACTGATTTTGATTATTGCAACTTTCCATTCTTGGTTATCTTGCAGTTTCAAATTAATTACTTCACATAATGAAAGCATTAAATAGTTTCTTATTTGTTCTTTTTTTATTTTCCGGTTGCAGTAATAGTGAAGATCATTTGATTAAAAGAGCGGATAAGATCCATCAATCGATACTTACAGTAGATTCGCATTGTGATACCCCAATGGAATTCATTCGCTCGGATTTCGATCTGGGTGAAAAGCATATCAACGGATGTGTTGACTTTCCAAGAATGGCAGAAGGAGGACTTCATTCTGAGTTCTTTGCTGTTTTTCTGGCTCAGGGCCCAAGAAATGATTCTTCATATGCCATCGTACACAGAAAAGCTCTGGATATATTTGAGGCAATTCATAAAAATGTTGAAAAAAATTCCTCTGTGGCTGAAATGGCTTACTCTCCTGACGATGCCTACAGAATATTTAAGGAAGGGAAAATTGCTGCATTCATCGGACTGGAGAATGGTTACGCTATTGGCAAAGATCTTTTGAAAATTAAACAATATTATGATCTGGGAGCCCGGTATATTACTCTTTGTCATTCGAAAAATAATGATATATGCGATTCCTCAACCGATGGTAAGGGTAGTGAAAACAACGGATTATCTTCGTTTGGATCAGAGGTGGTAAACGAAATGAACCGTCTGGGAATAATGGTGGATGTTTCCCATATTTCCGATAAATCATTCTTTGATGTTCTGAAAGTTTCAAAGGCACCCGTCATAGCCTCACATTCTTCATGCAGGGCCCTTTGCGAAAATCCCAGAAACATGAGTGATGATATGTTACTTGCATTGAAGGAAAACGGAGGCGTTATACAGATTTGTATTTTAAGCAATTATGTAAAGGTTCCTGTTCCTAATCCGGAATTGGATGCTAAACTTAAGGAAGTCCAGAAGAAATACGGTGATTTTAATGCACTGTCAGCAGAAGAACAAAAAAAGATGCGTGATGAATACCGGGCAGTCCAGAAGCAATACCAGAAGCTGGCTTCGGTTACTGATGTAGTTGATCATATTGACCATGTTGGACAGGTGATTGGCGTTGATTATGTAGGCATTGGCACTGACTTTGACGGTGGGGGAGGCGTTGATGGTTGCAGGACAGTTTCCGAGATGAAAAACATTACAATAGAGTTACTGAGAAGGGGATACAAGAAAGCTGATATTGAAAAGATTTGGGGTGGAAATATCATGCGGGTGTTTCGCGAAGTGGAGAAGCTGAAAGAAAACTCCATTTAAATCCGCTATCTGACTATTCGTCCCACCCCCTCCTGTGCACCGCTCCCTGGAGAGCGGGAAATGATAGACAAAACACAATCAGTCTTTAAAGCTCTTCTCTCCTGGGGAGAGCCTGTTCCGCTTCAGCGGGAGGTTGGGGTGAAGCATTTTATTTACTTTTTGACCCTCGAGAATTTCAGGGTTTTCACTATCCAGTCGGGCAGTGGTTTACGTGGATCTCTTTTCCTGAGGTCAAGATACCAGCCGAGCTTTTTCAGAATAGGAACCTTGTGGGTCTCTACAAATTCGATAAGGGTTCCGTCGGGATCCTCGATGTATGAGAAATGGCCTGCAGCTTCGCCCATATCAAAACTATTGCCTTCATGACTTTTTCTACTGTCAACAGTGAAGGGGAATCCTCTTTTTTTGCAAAATTCACTCAATTCCTCCATTCCCCGGATATCATAACATAAATGTATGAACCCCGGATCGCCCCAGTACCGGTTTTCGTAGATTTTCCTGCCCGGATTACCGGTTGAGCTTATCAGTTCAATGAAGCTCTGGCCAAAGAGCTTGTTAAATGGCCCTGAAAAGGGTTCAGAACATTTCAGGAGAACTCTGCGACACTCTTTATTTCCTCCCGGGAGATTTGCAAGATCGGGAAACAGACCAGTGGAATCATAAACCACCTGGTCATATCCCAGGATACCTGAATAAACAACTCTTGACTTTTCAATATCAGAAACACCGATTATTGCTCCGTATGATCCTCCCGATACTTTATTCTCATTCATAAACCACTTATCTCCTTCAACCATCTGAAAAATGTTTCCGTAAGGATCTTTAAGGAAGAATGTCTTGTTTCCGTGAGGATCAGGTGATATATTACCCGACAGAGCAATTCCGTTATTTTTAAAGAAGCTATAGGCCTTCCCAATATCTTTCACCTTAATTTTACAGCCTATAATGCCAAGGTCTCCAAGTGAGACTTCTTCTTTGATCCGGAGTGGTTCTCTTCCTTTATATTGCCATATCTCAAATCCTCCCCCGCTCTGCAGATTTAAGGCCAGAACGGCGTGCCGGCTTTGAGCCTTTCCCCCTGTATAAGGCAGCATTAGTCCGGCTTCTGCTTCATCCTCAAATATCCTGCAGTCCATGCCAAACTGGTTTATATACCAGTCCCAGGCCTCTTGAAGATTAGTGACACCTATCCCTATCTGCTGAATACCACAAATTATATATCCTTTCATTTTTAAAAATATTTAATATTAATTAAGCCGGATTGAATTTATCTGCAATTCTGAAGAAGAGCCATGGGCAAATTCTCCGGATGTACAGAAGAATCAATTCTCCACGGCCAACAAGAATTTCCCTTCTATTTCTTTTTATTCCTCTTATTATTATCCTGGCAGCCATTTCAGGTGAAATGCCTTTTGCCAGTCCTTCATCCATTTTCCCGTGCTCCTTACCTTCCCCATTCAAGGGCATGATAATGAAATATTGGTTCTGACCCTGCCCGGAATTATTACGGAAGACCTGATATTAAATTGCTTGTTTTCAAGGAATAATGTTTCGAAAAATCCGTGCAGAGCCTGTTTTGAAGCTGAATATGCAGATCGTAGAGGAAAACCAAATCTTCCGGATATACTGCTTGTTGCAAGAATATGTCCGATTTTCTGTTTTATCATATAGGGCAGGACAGCCTTTGTGAGGGCTATTGTTCCGAAATAATTTATTTCAAATATTTTCCTGTCAAGCCATAGAGGAGTTTCCTCAATTCTTGCTCTCTGACTTATTCCTCCTAGGTTGAGAAGGAAGTCAATCTTTCCAAGTGAATTCAATTGCTTTTCCGCAAGAGATGCCGATATCGGAAGTGTCTGAGAGATCGAAGGGTACGCAAATAACGTGATCCGAGACTTATCCTTGCAACCCGCTTTGACCCTTTCAAGTCCCACAGGATCATTTGAGGATGCAATTACAGTAGCTCCTCTTTTAATGAACTCATAAACAAGCGATTCTCCGATTCCGGAAGATGCCCCGGTAATCCAGGCCACCTTTCCTTTAAACATTTTATCACTATTCATTCTTCAGGCCGGCTATAAGATTGATTATTTCTTCGTGATTTTTCTTAAGTAGGGAGTACTCTTTATTACCTGTGTTTTATATAATTTCTTACTCTGAAGCCACCTCTTATCCTTCCGAACTGCAGAAAATAATTCCAGGCGAAAAGTCCCGAAAGAGGCAGACTAAGAAAATCGGGATGGCAACCCACCAATTTGGAAATATAATAAATGAAAGTAATAAATAAACAGGTAAAAATATTATTGCCAATGTAAGAGAAATTCCGTATCTCATGGTGGCATGGAACTGGATATCACGGATTTTACGGATCTGAAGATTGGGTATCTCCAGGAAAGTCAGGTTGAATATATTTCCGAAAAGGAATAGAGGGAAAGTAATTATTATTCCGGTCATCCCGGCAATCAGCCATCCCAGAGGGTGTTTCTTTTTTCTGAGCAGTCTGTAATCGGTTTTAAGTTCTTTTGCTCTCCTTTTTACCTGGAGGCTGAGGATGCAGATCTTCTGATAAAGGGATGGATCGGAAACCCTCAAATGGTTCATTTTTTCGATCAGGTTCCTGTCCCTGAAAAGCTTGGGAAACCTGATATCATCGCTGTAGCGCCCGTTTATCATACTTCTCAGTTCATCTATTGCTTCATAATCCTCTTCGGATTCAATATGAACCATTATTTTTTTCATCTCGGATGAGAGCCTGCTTCTCAGCTCGTTTAAGGCTCTTTCAGGATTCTCCCTGTAATGGTCGTGATATTCCGATACTTCAATAGGTTTTCCGTAAACAACAGTAAGCACCTGTCTGTACCTGCTGTAATTGGTAAACTCCAGTCCAACCGGTATTATCTTTATATTGAGATTGAATCCGGAAGCTTCATCAGCTTGGAATGCAACACGGCATATTCCTTTTTTTAATTGCCTTAGCCTTCTGAAACCTTCATGATCTCCTTCCGGTAAAATAACAAGACCATTCTTATTTTTTATAACATCAATAGTTTTGTTGAATATATCATCATTTCCTTTCAGGCTGCTAAATCCATCCCTGATCCTGTAAACAGGAAGTATCTTTAAGAAAGTACAAAATTGCCGCAATGGTTTTCTTCCTGAATATATCAGCACGCGCCAGAAATACCGGTTGTCCTTTATGAGTAAAAAGTACAGCCAGGGCATCCATCAGGGCATTCTGATGGTTTGGGGCAAAGATCAGATGATCATCAGGATTGATATTCTCCAGACCAATAACGATAACTTTCCTGTAAAAAACATTATTATGCCAGAATCCTGCAATGCTTTTTAAAAGAGCGTATCCCTTTGAATATTTTTCAATATTTTCCTTCCCCATCTGATAATAAAAAAAATGTTTGCCGGCTACCAGCCTGAAAAAAGATGAATCTGGCTGAAATGCTGCAAGTTAAATATTATGGATTTCTATGTCAAAGTTTCAAATTTAATAATAAACTCATAATGATGATCAGTACTTTATTCCACCCTGATCATAAACCGCCTTTTTCTTCCTGCCACCTGTCGATTAACCTTCTTTCTTTTTTTGTAGGTCTTCCGGTACCTTTATCTCTGTAACCTGTAATACCTGACTGATGAATATTTAATTTAGCCTTTTCATCTTCAGGTGTCAGATCCGTAATATATTTTTCAACAAGTTTTGCTGACACACGGTTTTCAATAGGTTCGATAATCCTGAAGGTGTAATTTACCGGAGGTTTTTTTACAAGGAGAATTTCATTATTGGTAACCAACCTTGCGGGTTTGACATGGATTTCATTAATAATGATACGTCCCTTGCTGCAGGCATCTGCCGCAATACTCCTCGTCTTAAAAATCCTTACGGCCCAGAGGAATTTATCAATTCTGATATGTTTACTCTCAGGCATTTATAATTGATCAGCAGTTGGTTTTTTAACTTGTTTTTCCTGAATGGCAATGGTTTCAGTTGCCGGTACCTTTCCAACTTTGTTAAATGTGGTCATTGTAAGTTCAAGGCCCATTGTGCCGAACGATTTTATTATTTCTATCACCACAGGGATCCTCTTTTCTAACACCTTCATTTCTTCCGGGCTCCATACACCAAGAACATAATCAACCTGTGAACCTTTGCGAAAGCCATTGCCGATGCCAATCCTTACTCTTGCATAATCACCGGTTGAAAGTATTGTGTTAATGTGGGCGAGACCGTTATGTCCGCCATCGCTTCCCTTGGGCCTTAATCGGATTGTACCAAGGGGGAGTGCAATATCGTCTACAATTACAAGCAGGTTTTCAGTAGATATATTCTCTTTTTTAAGCCAGTAATTTACAGCGTTTCCACTGAGATTCATAAATGTTGAGGGCTTAAGCAGAACAAAAGTGCGTCCTTTGTATTTTACATTACAGAGTGCGCCATATCTTTTGTCAGTAAAAGAAGTATTGGATGCTGTTGCCAGAGCATCCAATACGGTAAATCCTATATTATGCCGGGTGTTTTTATAACCGTCTCCGATATTTCCCAGGCCAACTATCAGATATTTCATTGTGCCTGTAATTTTTAATAATTAAGATCAGGCCTTTTTCTCTTCTGCAGGAGCTACTTCAGTGGTTACTTCAGTTGCTGCTTCAGCCAGGGTTTCTTCCTCAGTTTTTTGAGCAACGCGTGATGTGGCAACCGACAGTACTGCTGACAATTTCGGGTCCAGTAATTCAATCTTGTCAAATGACAGCTCACCGACCCTTACAGATTGATGAATTTTCAGATTAGTAATGTCAACCGGGAGAAATTCAGGAAGATCGTTTGCAAATCCCTTAACCTTAAGGGTCCTTCTCCTGATACTTAATTTTCCGCCTGCTATAACACCAACAGAATCACCCTGTACCTGTATAGGAATATTGATTACTATGGGTTTCTTATCAAAAATCTCAATAAAATCGGCATGCAGAATCTTGTCTGTCACCGGATGAAACTGCATGTCTTTCAGCACTGCTTTGTATTCTTTGCCATCAAGGTCAAATTGTACCAGATGTGCTTTATGCGTATAAACAAGATTCTTAAAGCTGTTTTCATGTGCATGGAAATGTATATTCTCATCTTTTCCATAAATAACACATGGTACATTATTTTCTTTCCGCAGTAGTTTGGAACTTTTCTTTCCCAATTCTTTTCTTAATGACCCTTTGATCTCTATTGTCTTCATTTAAGCTAAAGTTATTGTGCTACTAAAAGTTATCATTATGGTAACTCCCCATTACACGTTCGACATTTTAAAAATTTGGCCTGCAAATATATAACAAAGGAATCAGAATACAAAATTAGTACTGATCGACTGATTTGAAGTAACAGCCTGGATAGTCTTTGCAAAAATATCTGCAATTGACAGGACCTTTATTTTTTTGGATGTATTAACAAAAGGTACAGAATCGGTAACCACAAGTTCTTCAATAGCTGAATCATCAATTCGCTGTACGGCATTACCTGAAAGTATCGGATGAGTAGCGAAGGCTCTTATACTTTTGGCACCCCTTTCTTTCATCATATTAGCCGCAAGTACAAGTGTGCCGGCAGTATCAACCATATCATCAATAATAACCACATTCCTGTTATCTACTTCACCTATAATTGACATTTCTTCAATTATGTTTGGTTTTTTGCGAAGCTTGTAACAAAGTACCAATTCCGACTGAAGGTGTCTTGAATAAGCATTGGCTCTTTTGGAACCACCCATATCGGGTGCTGAAACAGTCAGGCTTGTGAGTTTCAGATTTGCAATATAGGGAGCGAATATTGCTGAACCGAACAGGTGGTCGACAGGAACATTGAAGAATCCCTGTATCTGGTCAGCATGAAGATCCATTGTAATAACCCTGTCGACACCGGCAGTACTGAGAAGATCAGCTGATAATTTGGAACCTATTGATACTCTGGGCCTGTCTTTCCTGTCCTGCCTGGCAAAACCGTAATAAGGGATCACAGCTATCACTTTGTAGGCTGAGGCTCTTTTGGCAGCATCGATCATAAGAAGAAGTTCAAAAATATTATCGGCAGGAGGATTTGTTGACTGAACGATGAAAACAAGACAACCTCTTACTGATTCATCAAAACAGGGTTGAAATTCCCCATCGCTGAATTCGGTTACTGAACTTTTCCCAAGCTCAATTCCCAGCTGATCTGCAATCATTTGAGCCAGGTGCTGTGAAGCCCTGCAGGAAAAAAGTTTCATTGGCGCTTTTCCAAACATTTTCGTATGATTTAGCTGTTAAGTACTTTGATTATTAAGGTTACAAAATTAAAAATTCCGGTTGAAATCAGGTGCCTTTTGAAAAATTCTTGATAGATTCTTCAATATAATTCAGTATCTCATCCCTTCCCGTACCTTTAACAACAGAGGAAATAAAGGTGACCGGCACAGATTCCCAGGTATTTAGCATTTCAGTATCAAAGCATAATATTGATTTTTCAAGTGCTGATTTGCTGAGTTTGTCGGTTTTTGTAAAGACCCTTGAGAATGGGATCTGATTTCTCCCAATAAAATTCATGAATTCAAGATCTGACTTTTGGGGTTTAAGTCTCGAATCAAGCAAAACAAAAAGAGAGACCAGATTTTCCCTCTTCAGAATATATTCCTCAACAGCCTTTACCCATGTATCACGCATCTTCAGGGGAACCTTTGCATAGCCATATCCCGGAAGATCAACAAGATACCAGCTCTCGTTTACCACGAAATGGTTTATTGTTCTTGTTTTACCAGGCTGACCTGACGTTTTTGCAAGTTTAGACCATCCGGTAAGCATATTTATAAGCGACGACTTGCCGACATTTGACCTGCCAATGAATCCAAATTCAGGTTTTGCGGGAGCAGGGCACTCTTTTAAACCCGGACTGCTCTTTATAAAAGACGCTGAATGAATTATCATGGTCATCAACTATTTGAGGTCGTTATAGGGGAGCTCTATCTTTTTATAATCGAGGTATCTATTACCATAACCTGTTATTATTTCAGCAATCACTCCGGTGTAACCGGAAGTCGCAGTTCCTGTTTTCCTGAGAATGAGTGTTCCTTTACCTCCTGCCATATTTATCAATTTGCACCTTGTAGTATCAAACCGGTCATCTGTAAATTCACCCCTGTAGAACTTTACTTTTGTTGATTTATCCGATAATTCAAGTCCGATCTTGTAAGTTCCCCTGGTTTTATAGTCATCAGTAATGCTGACAACTATCCGGGGATAGCCTGTTACCAGTTTGCCTTGCAATGTGTATTCTTCCAGTAGAGGATTACGCAGCCCCTTGGTATACCCGATTTTTGCCTTAAGTTTCCCGGTACTGAAATACTGTTTCTGAATGCCATCCAATGTGTCATGTTTGTATGGAGAGGACCGGAATAATTCTCCTCCCGGATAATACCATCTTACTGAATCCTCCCTCAGCCCGTTCTCATACCAGAAGGTCTGATATTGTTGTCCTCCCTGGTAAAACGATCTCATCAATCCCTGACGAACACCATTTTTAAAAGTGACTTCTTTTATCAGGTGGCCACCGCTGGAATACTTTTTAATGCCAGTGAAACCTGTATCAGGAACCGTAATAGTATCAGTTTCAGGTTTAGAGCCTTTTTTACCCGAACTTCTTCCGGTACATCCGGAGAATGAAACGAAAACAAGAATAATAAAAAAGGATCCACAAAGATTTTTCATTGTTAAAGTATGTAAGATTATTATTTGTTTATGGTTTCATTGACAAAAATTTCAAGCAGTTTTGTTTCGGTCACAGGTTCAAGGATGATCTCTTTTATCATTGCCGGCAGGAGAACAGTCTCTCCTTTTGATATGACTTCTGCATTGCCATCCCATTTTATAATAAATTCACCCTCAGTGCAAAGGTAAATAATAAATGAATCGGTTAAAGTGTAATCCTTTCTTATCTGGTCGTTGAACCAGATAATATTAGTGTTAAAAAATTCACAGCTGACCAGATTTTCTGTATGATTTACAATAAGTTCTTTCCTGAAGCTGTTCTTACCTGCTGCATTGAAATCAATTGCTTCCAGTGCAAGTTCAGTGTGCAGCTCTCTCGATTTTCCATTTATGCTTTTCCTGTTCCAGTCAAAGACTCTGTAAGTTAAGTCTGATGTTTGTTGAATTTCAGCAAGAACTATTCCTGCACCTATTGCATGTATCCTGCCGGCCGGAGTGAAAAAGACATCGCCGGCAACAGGCATTTCAACGTTAAGTATATCAGATAGTTTCCCGGTAACAAGAGCCTCCTGGTAACTTTCTTTTGTTATCACATCTTTAAAACCGGTAAATATCTTTGATCCTTTTGCACTTTCAAGAATATACCACATCTCTGTTTTACCGTAAGCGTTATGTTTTTCTTTGGCCATAGCGTTGCCGGGGTGAACCTGTATAGACAGGTCCTCTCTGGCTTCGATAAGTTTAATAAGGAGAGGGAACTCATTTCCGAACTTTTCAAAAACTGTGTCACCGGTTATATCTCCCATATATACCTCAATGAGCTCCTCTATATTGTTCCCGGCCAGAAATCCGTTACTTACAACCGAGAGATTACCTGAGAAAGCTGACAATTCCCAGCTTTCGCCGATTTTTTGTGAACCGGTTACTTTTTTATGAAATCTGCTTGCCAGGGCATTTCCACCCCAGACTTTTTCTTTTAAAATAGGTTCAAACTTAAGAGGATAAAGTTCTGACATTTCTTACAATTTGTTATTTTTGAAATATAATGGAAATTGCAAAAATATACATTTATGCTGATAGTAGGAATAGCGGGTGGAACTGGTTCTGGTAAATCTGCTGTTTCATAAAAAATCAAAAGAATATGCTCGAAAATGTAAAACCGGAAGATATTATCTTCCTTGATATTGAAACTGTTCCGGAAATTGAAGGTTACAACATGCTTAATCCTTCAATGCAGATTCTCTGGGAAAAGAAATCTAAACAATTCAGAAATCCTGATCAGGCTGCTGAAGATGTATATGAAAGAGCGGGCATATATGCTGAATTTGGCAAGATTATTTGCATTTCGGCAGGCGTCATTATTGAAAAGAATCCCTTCAGCTTCAGATTAAAATCATTTTACGGAGATGATGAACATGCAATTCTTTCTGATTTTTCTGCAATGCTTGAAAAGTTTACAAAAAATAAAAGAGAAGCATTGTTATGTGGCCATAACGGAAAGGAGTTCGACTTTCCTTACATTGCCAGGAGGATGATTATTAACAATCTGATTATACCTGAGATACTGGATAATGCAGGGAAGAAGCCATGGGAAATAAAATTACTCGATACTATGGATCTCTGGAAATTCGGTGACTATAAAAACTATACATCACTTGACCTCCTTACCACAATTCTCGGCATTCCAACCCCGAAGGATGGTATAGATGGCAGCATGGTGGCTCGCATTTACCGGGAAGAAAAGGATATTCGCAGGATAGCGTTATATTGTGAGAAAGATGTGGTGGCCGTGGCCCAGGTTTTATTGCGTTTTATGAATCTACGGAAGATTGACGATGACAGGATAGAATCGGTTACATTTGCGTAATCAGCTGTCGCTTAATAAATTTTTAAGATTTTTTATAACTTCGTCAGGCCTGTCGGAATGGATCCAGTGCCCGGCATTTGAAACTTCCACGAATTCTGCTGCAGGAAAAACTTTCCGGATATCAGGGTAATCAGCTGCAGGAAGATAATCAGAATCAGCCCCTTTCAGAAAGATAACCGGAAAGCCTGTAATCTGTTGTGTAAAAGCAGCCTCCCGGTCTAAACCTTCCATTATCTTATCAAGGTTATTGAGGAGTGAATAAGTATTTATTTTCCATGAAAAACCGTTTTTGGCATTTCGCTGGAGATTCTTCATTATTAAACCTCTTATTTTTCCTGAGGAGATTTTTTCAGATAACAGCAAATCCACTTCATCACGGGTTGAAACCGCTCCAATATCAATTGAAAGGATTGCGTTTATTATTTCAAGATGCAGGTTGTACCCTGATTGGGTGGATAAATCATTTTCGAAAGGAGAGATGTCTGCAATTATAAGCCCGTTTAACATTTCGGGCCATTTCAATGCAAAACTGATAGCAACTTTACCCCCCATACTGTGCCCTGCAAGAAAAAACTTATGAAGTTTTAATTCACTTACAAGTTCATACAGATCATCTCTCATTGACTTATAATCATGGGTATTACTATGTGGGGAGTGACCATGATTTCTAAGGTCAGGAAGATAAACCGTGTATCTGTCGGCAATACTCTTCGCAATCGTAAACCAGTTATCGGATGAACCAAATAAACCGTGCAGTATTATAAGAGGCGGTCCATCACCATATTTCCTGAAAAATAGTCTCATCCGGTATTTTATAAGGCCAGTTGCCGCTTGTACATTTGAATTGTATTTTCAAGTCCAAGATAGAGTGCATCCGAAATAAGCGCATGTCCGATAGAAACTTCCGCCACCCAGGGAATATTCTTGTAAAAATATGACAGGTTATCCAGATTAAGATCATGACCTGCGTTTAGTCCAAGTCCGGCATTTCGGGCAATTTCCGCCGCCTTAATAAATGGTTTTATGGCCTCAAAAGCGTTTATGGCAAATCCGGAAGCATATGGTTCAGTATAAAGCTCAACCCTGTCTGTGCCTGTTAATGCTGCATTTTCTATGTTATAGGGCTCAGTACCAATAAATAATGATGTCCTTATACCTTCTTTTCTGAAAGCTGATACAACTTCAGTAAGAAAAGACTTGTTATTAATTGTATCCCAACCTGCATTTGAGGTTATTGCATCGTGCCTGTCAGGAACAAGAGTCACCTGATCGGGTTTGACAGACAATACAAGGTTAATAAATTTTTCTGACGGGTAACCCTCTATATTAAATTCGGTGGTTATGATCGGTCTTATATCCAGTACATCTTTATATCTTATATGCCTTTCATCGGGTCGGGGGTGAACAGTAATTCCGTCTGCACCAAAAAGCTGGCAGTTTATGGCAGCAACCTTAATATTTGGGATATCACCACCGCGGGCATTTCTTATGGTAGCAATTTTATTGATATTTACGCTTAGCTTTGTCATCATAATAAAAGTAATAATATTCCGTATTTTAATAATGATACAAATTTACAATAACTGGGTTTTTTTTTATTAATTTAGTTGAAAATTAAAACGCCTCCTCATTTTTATGTTCGCAAACGAGCTTATATCGGAAGTAATTCCATCACTGAAGCCAACAGACCTGGGTCAGACTGCGCTTAACTGGATGGAGATATTCAGGATTTCCCATTTAGCCATTGTTAACAACCAGGATTACCTTGGATTGATTTCAGATTCTGATATTTATGATATAAATAAGCCTGAAGAGCCTATAGGTAATTACTCTCTTACACTGCTAAAAACATTTGTTACAACAGAACAGCACCTGTTTGAAGTAATAGGAGTAGTAGCGAGGTTAAAGTTATCCGTAGTTCCTGTTCTGGACACCAATGGTCATTATAAAGGTGTCATTACCACAAATGATCTTGTCAGGTATATAGCCGGAATGTCTTCAATGGATCAGGCCGGAGGGATAATAGTTCTTGAGCTTACCGAAAGAGATTATTCCCTTTCACAAATAGCTCAGATCATTGAAAGTAACGACATAAAAGTATTGAGTATGTATATTTCTTCACCACCTGATTCAACAAGGATGGAGGTGACACTTAAGGTTAATACAGGTGAACTTGCGTCAGTTATAAAAACCTTCGAGCGTTATGGCTATGACGTAAAGACCTGGGTAAATACTACAGACTCAATGGACCGGTTCTATTCCGAACGTTTTGATCTGCTTATGAAATATCTTAATATCTGAAAACATGCTCAAAAGAGTTGCTATTTACAGCAGGGATAATAAATCAAAAACAAAGGATGGGGTCATAAAACTGGTAAATGAGTTCTGTAAAAGGGGTATTAAAATTCAGATATACAAGAGAACAGGAGACACATTAATCTGCCCCGGAACCGAATTAATTGAACAATTCAGCGATCTTGGTACTTTATCGGAGTTTCCGGATCTGATTTTAAGTGTAGGTGGTGATGGTACATTTCTGGAAACTGTGGTTAAAGTTAAAGATCTGGGCATCCCTGTTGCGGGTGTTAACACAGGCCGGATGGGATTTCTGGCAAATATCCCTAATGAGGAGATTGGCCCTTCAATAGAGATGTTATGCAGGGGCGAATATGAAATTATTGAAAGATCGCTTTTGGAAATTTCTCAGCCTGCAGACATTTTTGGTGGGGAATCAACTTCCGCATTGAATGAAATTACGATACAGAAGGGCAATCCAAGCATGATAACAATTATTGTATATGTTAACGGAGCCTATCTGAATACTTATTGGGCCGATGGACTGATAGTTTCAACAGCAACCGGATCGACAGCATATAATCTGAGCACAGGCGGACCAATATTATCACCTGAAGATGAAAGCATTATCATCTCACCTATATCACCCCATAACCTGACTATCCGGCCAATTATAATTTCGGGCGAAAGCAAACTCAGGATGATAATAGAAGGCAGATGCTCAGAGTATATTGCGACATGCGACTTCCGGTCAAAAAGATTGTCATTCGAAAAGGAGATACATATTGCAAAAGGAAAGGGAAAACTGAAGACCGTTATGCTGAATGGCCGCGATTTTTACAGCACTCTGAGAAGTAAACTGATGTGGGGCGCTGACACGAGAAACTAGGATAATCAATAAACTTAAATTCATAATTTCAGGGCAATACTTCCTGATTATATTAATATCACCGGATAATTTTATATCAGATAATTGCACCCCCTTATTATTTGATTATTATATTTGTATCAGCAATATACTTATAAGTTTTGATGAAAAGGACCATTCTGATCATTTTGATTCTATGTATGGCAGTTCCATTTTCTGAAGCTCAATTATGGAAACTGAGGAAATGGGAGGTTTCAGCAGGGTTGGGTATAACTCAGTTCTTTGGAGACATTGGAGGTTTTTCCATTACAAAAAATTTGCTTGGTATAAGAGATATAAGTTACCTGCAAACAAGATTCGACTATAACGGGAGCATAAAATACCGGATTACCCGGGAGATCAATGCCAGAATAAGCCTTACCGGCGGGATGCTTCATGCAACCGATATCAGAGGCTCGAATGAGGGAAGAGACTTTGAAGCTAAAATATCAATATTTGAGACGGCGCTTTTATTTGAATATTATTTCATTAAGAACGAGTCAGAAAACAGTTACCGGTTTCTGACCGGGAAACAAAAGGGGATAGATGATCTGTTAGCCTCCGTGGATTGTTATGCTTTTACAGGTTTAGGGGGATTAGGTTACGGTGTAAAAGGTAATGATGCACTGGTTACTAAAGGAATGGTGACCGGTGGGTTTTCAGCTGTAATACCGGTAGGACTCGGGGCAACACTCATTTATTCTCCTGATCTCATCTTCGGGGTCGAATTGGGAGCCAGATATGCTTTTACTGATTATCTTGATGGTTACACCTCACAATATTCCAGGGCAAATGACGTTTACTATTTATTCAATTTTACTGTTACATACAAGATGAAGACAGGGAAAAGTGGATTCCCCGTCTTCAGATAAAATGAGCCGCACCACATTTAATGAAAAAACTGCATTTGCTTTTATTGTGTTTTTGTCTTACTATGTCTGTATCCGGACAAAAAAATTCTGATTTTGGCATTTTTGGCGGAGTATCATCTTATTTTGGTGATATTAATCACACCAGATTTATGTATGCACCCCTTCCTGCAGGAGGCATTGTTTACCGTTATAATTTTAATCCCAGGGAGGCAGTCAGAGCAAATCTTATATTTGGTGGCCTGAGAGGCAATGATCTGGACTTTAATAATAGTTTCCAGATTGCAAGAGCCGCATCTTTTTCAGGATCTGTGGGTGATTTGTCTGTTCAGTTCGAATTCAATTTTCTTCCATATTCAACTCAGGGTAAGCTATGGGATTTTACACCTTACCTTGCTGGAGGAGCGGGGTTAGCCTTTATTAATTCAACCGAATTTTCTATTAAGCCGGTCATCCCATTTTCTTTTGGTTTCAAGGTAAATATTTATAAAAATGTTGGGTTGGAAGCCGAATATGGTTTTCGTAAAACTTTTTATGATAACTTTGACGGCTTAAAAGATTTGGTTGCTCCGTCAGATTATTCATGGATACACAATAATGACTGGTATTCATTTGCCGGAATAGCCCTGACATGGAAAATCTACAGCAAGCTGGCAGAGTGTCCGGCTTACAATGATAAGGATTTTAAAAGAAAACGATAGGGAATGCCGTTAAGGGGACAGATAAATACCGGTAAATTGCCTCAGCATGTGGCAATAATCATGGATGGTAATGGAAGATGGGCACGACAGCGTGGCCTTGATAGAGTTTTCGGACATCAGCAGGGTGTCAAAGCTTTAAAGGAGACTATAGAAACAGCTGCCGAACTTGGAATTAAATATCTTACCCTTTATGCTTTTTCTACCGAAAACTGGGGAAGACCGGATGAGGAAGTCTCAGCTTTAATGGGTCTAATGATTCAGTCGCTTAATGAAGAGACAGATACACTTCTGAAGAATAATATCAGACTTAGCGCAATAGGGGATATTGACAGACTGGCAAAAGATGTGAGGGAGAGGTTATTTGATACAATTAAAATGACATCTTCAGGAACCGGACTGAACCTTCTTATTGCCCTGAGTTACAGTTCGAGATGGGAAATAACTGAAGCGGCAAGGAAACTGATAGCGGATGTCTGCACTGGAAAACTGAAAACTGATTCTATAAAGGAGGAGGACTTTGAAAAATATCTTACAACTTTCGGAATACCCGACCCTGAATTAATGATACGAACCAGTGGCGAATTAAGAATAAGTAACTTTCTTTTATGGCAGATGGCATATACTGAATTATATTTTACCGAAAAACTTTGGCCTGATTTTGGTAAAGATGATTTTTATAATGCTATAATTGATTTCCAGGGAAGAGAACGAAGATTCGGAAAAACATAGTGAACAGGTCTTGGAAAAATAAAAAACATGATAGTGATCAATAGATTCAAAAAAATTATAGTAGTACTAATTATGGCTCTGACAGGCCTTTCGCTGCATGCCCAGGAAAAACAGGAAATAGTTGATTTCATGTCCTCTAATGATTATATTATTGGAGGAGTTACTGTTACGGGAATCAGATTCCTCGATACAAATGCACTTATCGGCATCTCCGGATTAAGACTTGGGCAGGAGATTACAATTCCGGGTGAGGCTGTAACAAATGTAGTTCGTAAATTGTGGCAACAGGGGCTTTTTTCTGATGTAAGACTGTCAATATCAAAAATACAATCTGACACTGTATTCCTTGATATTTATCTTCAGGAAAGGCCCAGGATTTCATCGGTTAAGATAAATGGGCTGAAAAAATCTGAAACTGAAGATTTGCTTAAAAAGTTGAATCTTCCGGTAGGTTCTCAGCTGACATCATATATAATGAATAGTTCAAAAAAAATTATTCAGGACCAGTTTGTTGAAAAAGGCTTTCTCAATACCGAGGTCAACTTTGTTCAGAAAGATGACCCGGATCAGCCTAATAACGTAATACTCAGCATAAATGTCGATAAAAAATCCAAGGTTAAGATCGGGAAGATCACTTTCGAAGGCAATGAAAATTTTGATTCTAAAAGGCTTAGGCGTACATTGAAAAACACAAAGGTAAAGAATCTGAATTTCTTCAGAGCTTCAAAATACATTAATGAAAAGTACACAGAAGACAAGGGAAAACTTACTACATTTTATAACGATAACGGATTCAAGGATTTTACAATCCTTTCCGATTCGCTCTACACGATATCAGAAGACCGGGTAGGACTCCTGATAAAAGTTGATGAAGGGAATCAGTATTTTCTCAGGAATGTAAATTGGGTCGGTAACAGTGTATACAGGAAAGAAGACCTTGCAAAGGTATTTAATGTTAAAAAGGGATCAGTATATAATCAGTCATTAATCAGCGACAGGTTAAACGCTACAGGTGGTGCTCAGGATGCCGTAAACTCACTCTATATGGATTTTGGCTATCTGTTTTCAAGGTTAACGCCTGTCGAGTCTAAAGTAGAAGGGGATTCAATAGATCTGGAAGTAAGAATTTTTGAGGGCGACCAGGCCTACGTCAATAATGTATTTATAACGGGTAATACACGTACAAATGAGCATGTTCCACGGCGGGAATTATATACCCTCCCTGGCGATCTGTTCAGTAAGGATAAAATTCTGAGGTCCATCCGCCAGCTTGGAGTACTTGGCCATTTTGATCCTGAAAAAATCAATCCCACCCCGGTTTCGGATCCGATTAACGGAACCGTGGATCTGCTTTACAAACTGGAGGAGAAAGCAAATGACCAGTTTGAGGTATCGGGAGGCTGGGGTGCCGGTATGCTTGTAGGCACCGTTGGCGTGAGGTTTAATAATTTTGCAATGCGCAACTTCTTTAATCCTAAGGAGTGGCGACCTTACCCTTCAGGTGATGGCCAGTCCCTGAGCATCAGGGCTCAGTCAAATGGTCGTATTTATCAATCCTACAATATTTCGTTTGTCGAACCATGGCTGGGCGGTAAAAACCCTAATACTTTCTCGGTATCTTTATTCAGGTCCCTTATGACCGATGGCAAGAAAAAAGGAGAGGAGGGCCGGCAGTCTATGTTAATTGACGGGGCATCACTGGGTTTGGGCAAAAGACTTACCTGGCCCGATGACTACTTTTCTTTATACGGCGAGCTTAATTATCAAAAATATATACTTGATAACTACAGCCAGTATAGTTTCCTTTTTGCAAACGGCTCCTCCAACCTCGTAAGCCTTACAGGAAAACTAACAAGGTTCTCTACAAGCCCAAACCTTATCTATCCGAGAGAAGGGTCGCAATTTGTATTTTCGCTACAGCTTACTCCTCCATATTCTTTTTTAAGCGGACGAGATATGAAAAATGCACCTGATGAGGTTAAATACAGGTGGATTGAATTTCATAAATGGACATTTAAGTCGGATTATTACTTCCCGCTGTCAACAAACAAAAAACTGGTGCTGAATACACGGTTCGCTTTCGGATATCTGGGTCATTATAATAAAGATATAGGACCCTCGCCTTTTGAGGCATACTCAATAGGAGGTGACGGGATGACTGGCTACAGCTTATATGGTCGTGAGGTGATCGCATTAAGAGGTTATACAAATAATTCGCTTACTCCTACCGACCCGGTAAGACATGTATCATCCGGTAATGTTTATTCAAAAATCACATTTGAATTAAGGTACCCGATCTCTCTGAATCCTCAGGCTACAATATATGGACTTGCATTTCTTGAGTCAGGTCGGGCATGGTATCAGCTTAAAGAGTATAATCCTTTCAGGATGCCCCGATCGGCAGGTATAGGACTGAGAGCTAACCTTCCTATGTTCGGGCTGCTGGGAGTTGACTGGGGTTACGGATTTGATCAGGTTCCTGAACCGGCAAATTACCCAAGCGCAAATAAATCGCAGTTCCATTTTGTTATAGGTCAGCAATTTTAATTATGTTCAAAAAATTTAAATTATGAAAAAGATAATCGTTTTAACACTTTTTTTTATTCTGACATCAGCTATGGTTATGGGTCAGAAATATGCATTTGTTGATTCTGAATATATAAGGAAAAATATTCCTGCATTTAACACTGCCCAGGATCAACTCGATAAATTGTCGAAACAATGGGAAAAAGAGGTAGCTGATGGCTACGCTGTTGTTGAACAAATGTACAAATCCTATCAGACTGAATCGGCTCTTCTTTCCCAGGACATGAAAACAAAAAGAGAAGAGTCAATCATCGCAAAAGAAAAAGAGATGAAAGATCTTCAGAACAAGTACTTTGGAATGGAAGGTGAACTCTTCAAGAAGAGAGAAGAATTGGTGAAACCAATCCAGGATGATATATTGAAAGCAATCAAAACCATTGCTGTTGAGGGCAGTTATGCTGTCATTTTTGATTCCGCTGCAGGTGGCAATATTTTGTTTGCAAACCCCAAGTTTGACATAAGCGATCAGGTCCTTGAAAAATTAGGTTTTAAGAATTAAATAATTACATTTGCAATAATTAAAAACAAAAATATCTAACATGAAAAGATTTATAGGAATAGCGGCAGCAGCAATTATGATGGTATTTGTTGGTCAGGTGGCAATGTCGCAGAACTTAAAGTTTGGTCATATCAACAGAAACGAACTGATACAGGCACTGCCTGACTTTGATTCTGCTAATGTCAAGCTGCAAAGTTTTCAAAAAGAACTTGTTAATGAATTGGAATTGATGAGTGTCGAGCTCAATAATAAGAATGCTACATATACCAAGGAGAGCAAAAACTATACAGACATTGTAAGACAGACTAAGGAGCAGGAGCTCGTCGATCTGAACAGAAGAATACAGGAATACCAGAATAATGCTCAGGAACAACTCCAGAGCAGACAGGCTGAACTATTCAAGCCTATAACCGACAAAGCCGATAAAGCAATTAAAGATGTAGGTAAAGAAAATGGATTCATATATGTTTTTGATTTATCAGGCGGACAGATTGTTTATTATGACGAGACTAAAAGCACCAATATTATGACTCTCGCTAAAGCTAAACTTGGTTTGAAATAATTCATATACTTTATAATAATAGAAGTTGTCTCAAAAGGATTAATACTTCTCAAATACCAGTCTTTTGCCCCCTTCCCCCTAAAGGGGGTTTGATCATTACTTGTGGATCAATAAGTCCCCTTTAGGGGATTTAGGGGCAAAAAAGATGGAAGGACTTTTGATACACCCTCTTTTTCTTTTATTACTTTCAAAGTGAAAGAACAACCAATTGGAATTTTCGACTCCGGAGTCGGAGGCCTAACTGTTGCCCATGCAATTAAACAATTGTTGCCAAGAGAGAACCTTATATACTTTGGAGATACGGCTCACCTTCCTTATGGCGATAAATCAGCTGAATCAATAAACTTCTATTCACGGGGCATAACGGAATTCCTTCTTGAACATGATTCGAAAGTTGTATTGATAGCATGCAACTCGGCATCCGCCTCTGCCTTCGATAACCTGAAAGAAGATTTCAAAGGAAAAACCATTCTGATAGATGTAATTAATCCTGTTGTTGATTATTTGAGTACCAGGGACTTCAATAAGATAGGCGTAATAGGTACCAAAAGGACAATAAGTTCCGGAACATATGATAAGAAACTGAAGGAAAAAAGTCCTGGTACAACTGTGGTATCAGTTGCAACCCCATTACTGGTTCCGATGATCGAGGAGGGATTTATATTTGATGATATTAGTAACGCGATATTACGGACATATCTGTCTGATGACACCCTTGAAGGGATACAGGCTCTGGTGCTTGGATGTACACATTATCCAATAATAAAAAACCAGATAAGCAAAATTTTCAATTTTAATGTTGAGGTAATAGATTCAGCAAGAATTGTTTCCAGGATACTCATGGAGACTTTGGAAAAAAATAATCTTCTAAATGATTCCGGAAAAGTTAACGACCAATTCTTTATTTCTGATTATACACCTTACTTTGAGAAGATAGCCAGGATGTTTTTTGAAGGAGAAATAAACCTTAAAAAAGCTGACATCTGGAGTTGAAGGGTTGGACTTTACCCCAGGTTCCTTATTCCCCAACTCCCCACTTTAGCCACCCACAGATCCCATAGCCGTCAACCTAAGGTTTAGTTTGATTTACCGGCCTCTCCCCCTCGTTCCCCCTCTCCCGGGTGAGAGGGGGAAGTTCTATGTGCGACCTTCATTGAGTTTTTGAATTTCTTTTTCTGTATGAATTTCTCCATCTACTTCAATAACAAGTCTCAATTTATGACAATAAAAGTCAGCTATGTAAAGTTCAATTGGATGCTGTTGGCGCAATGGAAATCCTGAATGACGAAACTTTCTGAGTATTTTCCACATGGTTCTTTCGGCTTCAGTTGGATTTTTTCTTAGCCCCTCTCACTTCAGGAGAGAGCCTGCCCCGCTTCGGCGGGGGGTTGGGGAGAGGCCGGCTGAAACAAAGTACCCCTTAAGTGGTTGTTAAATTTAACTATTGATATTCAATATTATAGAAATTCAGCACTCCTTAAGTTGACGGGGTTTGGGGGTGAAAAGGTTGAGACAGCGGGCTATAAACATGATCAATATCATACATTATATTCAATAATAATATAATATTTCGATATTAATTAAGTTAATTTTGTGCTCTGAAAGATTTTAACCGCTTTGTTGGGTCATTTGTGCACTTTAGTGATTATTTCTGAATTCCTGGCAAAGTTGTACTAAAATCAAACAGAATAAAACAAGGTAAGAAGGAACAATACATTTTGATATTGATTGTAACCTTGTTTTCAGAAAATTGTATGTGATATACTTAAATATTATGCAAACTAAATCAAAGGTCATCGAGAGAGAAGAAGTAGTGATCCGTTTTTCAGGCGATTCCGGTGATGGAATGCAGCTTACAGGAATGCTTTTTTCCGACACAGCTGCCCTCTTCGGAAATGACTTATCGACTTTCCCTGATTATCCGGCAGAAATACGTGCACCGCAGGGAACTGTCGGCGGTGTTTCCGGTTTTCAGGTTCGTCTGGGAAGATCAGAAATAAATACTCCCGGTGATTATGCTGATGTACTTGTAGCAATGAATCCGGCCGCTGTTAAAGCAAATGCTAAATGGGTTAAGCCTGGTGGTACAATCATTTTTGACAAAGATAATTTTACCGTAAAGAATCTTGAGAAAGCAGGATATAAAGAAGATCCGATTATTGAGGAAAAACTTGAAAAATTTAATATTATTGCTGCACCAGTCACTTCAATGGTAAAAGAGGCGCTTAAAGACTCCGGGCTCGATCCAAAGTCGGTTCTGAAAACAAAAAATATGTTCGCCCTTGGCATGGTCTACTGGTTGTTTAACAGAGATCTTAAATATACTGAAGACTATTTTGTTAAAAAGTTCAGTAAAACCCCTCTGCTGGCCGAAGCAAATAAAACTGTACTGAGGGCAGGTTACTATTATGCTGAAACTATTGAGGCTCTGACACCTGTTTACCAGGTTAATCGTGCCAGCATCGCAAAAGGCACTTACCGTAACATCCATGGTAATGAAGCTACTGCATGGGGTTTTATTGCTGCCGCTGAAAAAGCAGGACTGGAACTTTTTATCGGATCGTATCCTATCACTCCTGCTACAGGTATACTCGAAGCATTGGCAGCAAGGAAGGATCTTGGCGTAAAGAGTTTTCAGGCCGAAGATGAAATTGCGGGGATATGTACTGCACTCGGAGCCAGTTTTGCAGGAGACCTGGCTGTTACATCCACCTCGGGTCCCGGACTTGCTCTAAAGTCGGAAGCTATTGGCCTGGCCGTTATGGCGGAGCTCCCGGTTGTTATTGTAAATGTTCAGAGAGGAGGCCCTTCAACAGGATTACCTACAAAAACAGAGCAGGCTGACCTTTTGCAGGCTCTTTACGGACGTAACGGTGAATGCCCTGTGGTTGTAATTGCTGCCAGTACACCTTCCAACTGTTTCCATTTTGCCTTTGAGGCAGCACGTATTGCTCTGGAACATATGACACCTGTGTTACTCCTTTCTGACAGTTATCTGGCTAACGGCTCAGAACCATGGAAGATCCCGGCCATGAAAGACCTTCCGGATATAAAACCACCTTTTGCAAATAAAGAAGAAACGCCATTTTTACCATATAAGCGTAATAGTGAGACTCTTGCAAGATATTGGGCAGCAGTTGGGACAGAAGGTCTTGAACACAGGATCGGCGGCCTTGAAAAGACAATTAAAGGAACAGTCTCATATGTCCCTGAAAACCATGAGTATGATGGTTAAATTGAGAGCTGAAAAGGTTGAACGTGTGGCAGATAAAATACCCGATCTCAAAGTTTACGGGGAAACCAGGCGAGATACTGGTTGTCGGCTGGGGAGGATCCTTCGGTTATCTTATTACCTCAGTGCGTGAATTACAATGTGAAGGACACAAAGTAAGTATGGTTAACTTTAATTATATCAATCCTATGCCCCGGAATGTAAGGGATATATTCAGCAAGTTTCATAAAATAGTGGTTTGTGAGCTTAATATGGGACAGTTTGCCGACTATCTGCGTATGAAATACCAGGAATTCAAATATGAACAGTTAAACAAGGTTCAGGGAGTCCCTTTTACAATCAATGAAATAAAAGAAAAGTGCTTAAAAATGCTGGAGGATAAATAATATGCAGGAAGTAAAGATAAAACAATACACGCCGAAAGATTTCAAAAGCGATCAGGAAGTAAGGTGGTGCCCGGGTTGTGGAAACCACGCAGTGTTGTCCGCTGTTCAGAAAGCAGTAGCGGAACTTGGCATTCCGAAAGAAAAATTTGCATTCATTTCAGGCATCGGATGCTCATCGAGATTTCCTTATTATATGAATACTTATGGATTTCATAGTATTCATGGACGAGCATCGGCAATATCTTCAGGCGTAAAAATTGCAAATCCTGAATTATCGGTTTGGCAGATCACAGGAGATGGTGATGCCCTGGCTATCGGCGGAAATCATTTCATCCATATTATCCGCAGGAATATCGATGTAAATATCATATTGTTTAACAATGAGATATATGGTCTCACAAAAGGTCAATATTCTCCAACCTCCACCAAAGGACTGATAACCAAGACCTCCCCGTTTGGATCAGTAGAAGAACCATTTTCAGTGGGTGAACTTGTCATCGGAGCAAAAGGTAAATTTTTCTCCCGTACCATCGACACTAATGTGGCTCTGTCAACTCAGATATATACTGAAGCAGCCCGGCATAAAGGAACTTCAATTATAGAAGTGCTTCAGAACTGTGTAATCTTTAATGACGGAATTCATGATTCTATCGCCGATAAGGAAGTCAGAGATGACAGGACACTTATCCTTCATCATGGAGAACCAATGATTTTCGGAAAAGATAATAACAAGGGTCTAATTCTCGACGGGTTGAAATTAAAGGTTGTAATTCTTGGTGAAAACGGGATTACCGAAAAAGATCTTCTTGTTCATGATGCCCATGAACCTAACCCCGGAATCCATTATATGCTGGCCAATATGCAATCCCCCGAATATCCTGTTGCCCTGGGAGTACTTAGGGCAGTACCGGGCCCTAGTTACGATGTTGCTTTGGCAGAACAGATCAGCATGGTTAAAGAGAGTGCTAAAATTAAATGCATGGACGATCTTCTGCATAGTGGTAATGTGTGGGAAGTGTAGACACCTCCCGACAAAGCCATACCAGATACCAATAATAGCATAAAACAATTATAGAGATGATCCGGATTCTCCGGAGTCACGGAAGCAGGCAATGATTATAAACCCATGCCATCGTTTGGCTTATCGTTTATCTTGAAGTAATTTAGTAATTTTAAATCCTGATCTTTCAGTCCGACACTTGATGGATGAAAAAACTAAAATAAACCCTGAATACAAAAAGCTTCTTCATGAGCAGCAGGAGAGGGTTAAGGAACTTTCGTGCATTAATCAGACTACATACATTCTTAAAGAAGGCAAACCTATAGAAGAAACGCTTCAGCAAATTGTTCTTCTTCTGCCCGCAGCATGGCAATATCCTGAATATACAAGCGCCCGTATCATGTTTCATGAATAAGGTATTTGAATCTGCCGATTTTCGTGAGACTGAATGGAGAATGGGCCAGGAATTTAGTACCATCGATGAAGAAAAAGGCTCCATTGAGATTTTCTATACAATGGAGTTTAATGCTGAAGATGAAGGACCATTTCTGAAAGAGGAGCGGGACCTTATCCGGAATATAGCTCACCTGATAACCGGATACATTAATAGCTACAAGGCAATGATCTGATTCGGCTGGCACAATTACCTAAAGAAGACGAAGACCCTATGAATGTGTCAAGCAGGAAACTGCTTCAGAAATTTCTGGAACGTCATAATGCAGAACGAGATGTATTTCACGATCTGCAGCCATTTAAAGTCCAGGAAATACTCCTTGTGGCCAACCTTTACGATGCCTATTCAATTGAAGGAGAAGGACGGTTTTCTGATCATCTGTTAGGCGAATATTACCAGATGAGCCTTACCTCACTCCCCAGGGTGACAGGAGTATCGGGTGAGGAAGAGGCTTTCGCCAGGCTCAAAACAAGACATTATGATATGATCATAATAATGATTGGTGTTCATAAAGAGAGCCCTCTTATTCTGTGCAAAAAAATCAAGGAAAAATATCCTTATCTGCCAACATTTCTCCTGCTTAACAACCCGATGGATGTTTCATATGTAAAAAAACAGAAACTCAGCGGAGTTCCGTTTGATAACTATTTTGTATGGACCGGAGAATCAAAAGTGTTTTTTGCCATGGTTAAGCTTCTTGAAGATAAGGTTAATGTTGACAATGATACTAAAAAAGGACTGACCAGAGTAATCTTACTTGTTGAAGATTCGGCTAAATACTACTCCAGGTACCTGCCTATGCTTTATAACCTGGTGCTTGAACAGACCCGGAGTCTGATTGAAGATGTTTCTACTGATGAACTCTATAAAGTACTTAAGCTCAGAGCCCGACCCAAAATCATGCTTGCTGTTAACTGGGAAGAAGCAATGATAATTTATAACAAGTACAAGGAGAGTCTTTTATGTGTAATTTCCGACATGCGGTTCCGAAAAGAAGGGATATTGAATGACAATGCGGGATTTGAACTTTTAAAGTATTTTAAAAGTGATCTGCCAAACCTCCCGACAGTATTACAGTCCTCCGATCCGGAAAATGCAAAATATGCTTATATCCTTAAATCAAATTTCATAAACAAGAATTCTGAGAGCCTTCTGCAGGACATTAAATCATTTATTAACTACTATCTTGGTTTCGGCCATTTCGTTTACCGCGATAATAAAGGCCGGCAGATTGCAGTTGCAAAATCGATGAAAGAGTTTGAGGCTTATCTCGAAACAATTCCTGAAGACTCTCTGGCTTATCATGCAATGAAGAATCATTTTTCACTCTGGCTAATGGCAAGAGGTGAAGTGAAAATTGCAAAAATGATCAATCCCATTCAGGCATCCGATTTCAACAGTTTGAAAGAGTTAAGGGAATTTCTTCTCGATGTTATCAAAAAACGCCGCAGGGAAATGAATAAGGGGAGAGTGGTGAATTTTGAGGAGTCAGCTGTAATTGACGAGACAAATGTAGTAAGCCTTTCAGGCGGGTCGCTTGGGGGTAAAGGAAGAGGACTTGCTTTTATAAATACACTTATTTATAGTTTTGAACTCGGTAGACTTTTACCGGGTATAAATATTAAAACACCTGTTACGGCTGTAATAGGCACAGATGAGTTTGATATGTTTATGGAACGCAACCATCTGTTATCTAAGGTTAAAGATGAGAAAGACTTTAATGTTCTTCAGAAGTTATTCCTTGAAGGGAGCCTGAGCTTTACTCTTGAAAAGGAACTGAGGATATTCTTAAAACATATCACAAAGCCTTTGGCAGTAAGGTCATCAAGTCTGTTTGAAGATTCAATGAGTCAGCCCTTTTCCGGTATTTTCGGAACGTATCTTCTTCCGAATAATCACCAGGATTTTGAGATAAGATTGAAACAGCTGAATGATGCAATAAAGCTTGTTTTTTCTTCAATTTACTCAAGAAGCTCACGTACATGGTTTGAAGCGATAAACTTCAAGATTGAACAGGAAAAAATGGCTGTTGTGATCCAGGAAGTTGTCGGAAAAAGGTTTGAAGATACATTTTATCCGCATATCAGCGGTACCGCACAATCATTCAATTTTTATCCGGTGGCTCACATGACTCCGCAGGATGGATTCGCTGTGATAGCTGTGGGACTGGGTCATTATGTTGTGGAAGGAGGCACGGCTTTCAGGTTTTCCCCTGCTTATCCCTCACTCGATATCATTTCCCTGAGCGATCTTTATAAGAATTCACAGGTCACTTTTTATGCTGTAAATATGGCAAAAAAAAACCTGAACCTGCTTGAAGGTGAAAATGCCGGTCTGATAACTCTTGATATCAGTGCTTCGGAACAACATGGCACATTGAATCATTCCGCTTCGGTTTTAAGCAAAGATAATGATACAATAATACCAGGTCTTGGTTCTCCCGGCCCTCGTGTGGTTGATTTTGCAGATATCCTGAAATACAATTATATCCCACTTGCATCTACGCTCAGGATCATACTTGATGTTATATCGGAGGCTTTTGGAACACCCGTTGAAATAGAGTTTGCAGTTGACCTTACAAAAGACAAAGAAGGAAACACCTCATTTTATCTTCTCCAGGTTAAACCACTGGTTGGCAGCGTTGCAGGTTATAATATTGATCCTGCAACCATAAACCATGACGATCTGATTCTTGAAACCAAAAAAAGTATGGGCAATGGGTTAATCGATGACATAACGGATCTGATTTATGTGGAACCTGAAGAATTTAATAAGCTGCTCACCGTCCAGATGGCCGACGAGATTGACAGGATGAATGAAACGTTGATGAGGGAAAACCGTCGTTATGTCCTTATTGGACCGGGCAGGTGGGGAACCAGAGATAAATTTATTGGAATACCGGTAGTATGGCCACAGATTTCGAATGCAAAAATAATTGTTGAGGTCAGTCTCCCTGACTTTAGACTCGATGCATCTCTGGGGTCTCATTTCTTTCATAATGTAACTTCTATGAACGTTGGATATTTTTCAGTTGACCAGGCTGATCCTGGTACTACAATTTCATGGGAGAAACTTAAAAAACAAAAATTAATAGAAAAAGGAAAATACTTCCGGCATATCAGGTTTGACAAGCCTCTGACTATAAGAATGGATGGTAAAAAAGGAATGGCTGTAATTACTATGAATAAATAAAAAAAGGAAATTTATGACCCTTATTGACGGGATACTTGACCTCCAGAAATTTGATTTTACAGATACGTCATTCGATCTGCTGATGCAGAAGAGAATTCATCGGGTGCTGATAATATGCAGTAACTATGATAATTATATGCTTGAGGAAGATGGAAGAATTGACGAACAGATCTTTAATGAATACTCTTCCCTTAACCTCAGGTACCCTCCAACATTTCTCCAGACCGATAATGAAGAGAACGCTTTTAAGATCCTTCAGGAGGGCAATATTGATCTCGTTATCTCAATGCTAAGTCTTAACGGTGCTGATGTTTTTGGATTGGCGAAAAAGATCAAAGCTAAATATGAAACTATTCCTATTGTTGTCCTGACATATTTTTCCAGGGAAGTTTCTCTGCGTCTTGAGCGTGAGGACCTGAGCGCTATTGATTATGTTTTTTCCTGGCTTGGTGACGCCTCTCTTATTCTGGCGATCATCAAACTGATTGAAGACAAAATGAATGCAGAGTTTGACATTGAACATATTGGTGTTCAGGCTATAATACTGGTGGAAAATTCAATAAGATATATTTCTGCCTATCTTCCTAACATATACAGGATTGTTTTATTACAATCAAAGGATTTTCAACGCGAAGCTCTGAATGAACATCAGAGGATGCTTAAAATGAGAGGACGACCAAAAATCCTTCTGGCAAATAATTTCAATGATGCTTTGGATCTTTATAAAAAATATAAATATAATGTGCTTGGTGTAATTTCGGATATCAGCTATAAAAGGGATAATATGCCCGACGAAAATGCCGGAATAGAATTATGCAAAGTTGTCATGGCAGATGATGATAAGGTCCCTTTTCTTTTACAATCTTCAAGCACGATCCATAAAAAAGCGGCAGAGGAACTTGGGGCCGGCTTTATTCATAAATATTCCAAATCTCTCTCCCTCGAACTTCGCAACTTTATTATTCAGAATTTTTCCTTTGGTCCCATTTGTTTTCAAAAATCCCATCACTTTTGAACCTATCGCCATAGCCACCGACCTCCAGAGTCTTCAGCAAAAATTGCTCACAATACCCGACGCTACTATTGAGTACCACGCAACCCGGAACCATTTCTCGAAATGGTTAAATGCACGGGCACTTTTTCCCGTTGCACAGATGTTCAAATACATCAATAGGGAAGATTTTGAAACGATGGACGAAATGAGACGCTTCCTTTATGTTGCAATTTCAAGCTTCAGACTGGGTAAGGGCAGGGGTGTTATCGCCAAATTTGATAAGACAAGCTTTGATGAGTACCAGATCTTCTCGCGTATTGGCGAAGGATCCATTGGCGGAAAGGCAAGGGGACTGGCATTTATTAACTGGGTTATCAAGCAAAACAGGTTATATAATAAATTTCCCGATGTTCTTATAACTATTCCGAGGACGATCGTCTTAAGCACTGACATCTTTGATGAGTTTATGGACCATAATAACCTTTACTCTGTTGTTGTGGCCGATCTGTCAGATGATGAGATTCTTAACAGGTTTATAAATGCAGAACTTCCGGGACGTGTCTACCAGGATTTTTATGCTTTTTTGTCAGTATCGATAAATTATCCCATTGCCATAAGATCATCAAGTAAGCTGGAAGATTCACATTATCAGCCTTTTGCAGGAATTTATTCTACCTATATGATTCCCCGTTTATCTGATAACAAAGAGATGGTCTTAGTATTATCAGATGCTATTAAAGAGGTTTATGCTTCGGTTTTTTATAAAGCAAGCAAGGCTTATATGACAGCAACCGCAAATGTGATCGATGAGGAGAAGATGGGAATAATAATCCAGGAAGTATGCGGTAACAGGCATGGTAACATCTACTATCCGACTATGTCAGGTGTTGCGAGGTCATTGAACTACTATCCGATTGGTTCGGAAAAAGCTGAAGACGGAATAGTAAATATTGCTTTGGGTCTCGGAAAACTTATAGTTGAAGGTGGAATGTCATTAAGGTTTTGTCCTAAACACCCTAAAAAAATACTTCAGCTTTCTTCACCCGAAACTGCATTAAGAGATACCCAGAAATTCTTCCGGGCGCTTGATCTTAATATTGAAAGTTTTGTTCCATCGACTGATGACGGCGTGAACATTCCCAGAATTGACATAAATGATCTGAATAATGACAATGCACTGAAGTTTGCTGCATCGACTTATGACAGGAATAACAATGTCTTGCGTGACGGTATAATTTATCCTGGTAAAAGGATAATTACTTTTGCCAATATATTGCAGTATAAGTTATTTCCTTTGGCTGACATATTAAATACAATCCTTGAAATTGGCCAGAAGGAGATGAATAATCCAATAGAAATTGAATTTGCGGTAAATCTTGAGACCCCCCAGGCAGGCCAAAGATATTTAATTTGCTGCAAATAAGGCCTATAGTACAAACTGATGAGGCTTATAATATCGAACTTGAACATATTGAGCCGGAAGAGACAATTATTTATTCTGAGTCCGCTCTTGGAAACGGAATCTTTAAGGAAATTCAAGATATTGTTTATGTTAAACCCGAAGCATTCAATGCAGCTCAGAACAAAAACGTTTCAACCATAATTGAAAATATAAACTCCTCATTTGTGAAGAAAGGAACAGGATATGTTCTTATTGGTCCGGGAAGATGGGGGTCAACAGATCCCTGGCTTGGTATTCCTGTTAAGTGGCAGCAGATCTCCGCGGCCAGGCTAATAATCGAATCGGGACTTAATAATTACAGGATTGACCCGAGTCAGGGAACCCATTTCTTCCAGAATCTGACCTCTTTCAGAGTTGGTTATTTAACTATTAATCCTTTTATTAATGAGGGATATTACGATGTTGATTTCCTTAATAAACTTGATGCGGTTTATGAAGACAACTTTATAAGGCATATCAGATTTGAGAAACCTCTGGAGATAATGATTGACGGGAAAAAACATAAAGGTATGATAATGAAACCGGCAAAAAGTGCTTAGAGTGCCTGATGTGTTTAGAGTTGGAAGCGAAGATGGTAATAGATTAACTATGAAACTGTCAGAAACTTGCTGATTCGGTGATCACATCCTTGTTTATTTTCCTTATTAAAGCCTGCAGGACACTTCCCGGGCCGACCTCAATGAATGTTGCTGCTCCGCCGGAAATCATGTTTATTACACTCTGGGTCCATCTTACAGGTGAGGTAAGCTGTGTAACCAGGTTAGCTTTAATGACTTCGGAATCGATTGAAGGATTCGCATTAACATTTTGATAAACAGGACATATGGGTTCCCTGAATTTAGTTGATCTTATTGCTTCCTCAAGTTCTTTCCGTGCAGGTTCCATCAGAGGCGAATGGAACGCTCCTCCTACAGCCAGTTTGATGGCTCTTTTAGCTCCTTTCTCCTTCAGAGCTTCAATTGCTTTGTCGATCCCTTCGTTTGAACCTGAAATCACAATCTGACCCGGGCTGTTATAATTTGCGGGAACAACTATTTCATTAATGGCTGAGCATACATCTTCAACTATTTTATCATCGACTCCGAGAATAGCGGCCATAGTGGAGGGATTCTTATCGCAGGCCTTCTGCATTGCTGATGCCCGTTTTGACACGAGAATGAGTCCATCTTCGAAAGAGAGAGTCCTGTTAGCAACCAGGGCCGAGAACTCACCGAGAGAATGACCGGCTACCATATCGGGTTTGAAGGAATCTCCTAATAGTTCAGCAAGAATTGTTGAATGAAGAAATATTGCCGGCTGGGTTACTTTAGTTTGTTTAAGATCCTCTTCTTTCCCGGCAAACATGATGTCCGTTATCCTGAATCCCAGGATTTTATTTGCTTTTTCGAACATTTCTTTTGCCAGGGGCGATTTATCATAAAGATCTTTTCCCATCCCGGTAAACTGTGCCCCCTGTCCGGGGAAAACATATGATTTCATCCGTATATAATTTGTTTTTAAAGGTGGGATAGAACCACACATGATTGAATTAGAATTATTTTCATACCTGTGAAGCTTCGCTGAGCTCGCAAGCCAGGTTGTGATTGGTATCGGTCATGTGGGTTTCATATAATATTGTTATTGTTATATCCTGTTCTTTGTGCTCCCCAAAACTAGTGCAGCCTGGACCCGATAAGATGAATAAACTCCTCACGGGTATTAAGCTCTTTGAGAAATATTCCTGTAAAAGCGGAGGTAGTTGTTACGGAGTTTTGTTTCTGAATACCCCGCATCTGCATACACATGTGCTGTGCTTCAATAACAACTGCTACACCCATGGGATTAAGGCACTCCTGAAGGCAGTTCCTTATTTGTGTTGTGAGTCTTTCCTGAACCTGCAGCCTTCTGCTGAAGGCCTCCACAACCCTTGCAATTTTACTGAGGCCTGTGATGTAACCATTTGGAATATATGCAACATGAGCCTTGCCGAAAAAAGGAAGCATATGATGCTCACACAATGAATAGAGGTCAATATCCTTTACCAGTACCATCTGTTTGTACTCCTCTTTAAACTTTGCGGAGTTTATGATCTCACAGGGTTCCTGGTTATACCCCATAGTCATGAAATTAAGAGCTTTTGCAACTCTGACGGGGGTACGGACAAGGCCCTCTCTCTCAGGATCTTCACCAACCAGTTTAAGTATCCTGTGATACATTGAGGCCATTTCCGTTATAGTCTCATTATTCCAGGTTTCGATTTTACTGTAACCGTTCAGGATCTCACTTGTGCCTTCATTTATTTTCTCTGTAGTTTTATCCATAATATTCTATCGAATTATTTTCTGTTTCTTCAATCTTGATACAGTGAAGTTCTGCACCTGCCTTCTCAATTGCAGGTTTCAGTTCATCCCATATGGAGACCACCAGGTTCTCGGTAGTTGCAATCTTTCCTTTCATAAAATCAACATCCAGGTTTATGTTCCTGTGATCAATTCTTTCAATTATTTTCTCACGGATAATACTTTTCAGTATGTTGAGATTCATTACAAAACCGTATTCTTTTGATAATTCTCCCCTGACTGTGACAAACAGGACATAATTATGTCCATGCCAGTTTGGATTTGAACACTTACCGAAAGCCTCAAGGTTCTCTATGTCTGACCATTCCTTTCTGAACATTTTGTGAGCTGCACAGAATCTTTCTCTACGGGTTAAATAGATCATGCAAACGCATATTTATTACACAATATTACCAATTTAATTGATCTTTTTAATCCATAAAAGCCATATATTTACCAGAATCTTACAACTTTATGATTCATTAATATCTTATGATACTTAAAATATTATTTGTATCAGCCACTCAGACCGAGTCGGATATTCTGAAACGGATTCCGGGAATAATTATTGAGTCAGATGGTTACAGGTTCAATAATTGTAAGTTAAGTCCCCTTATTACCGGTGTCGGATCAATTGCGACAGTTTGGGCTATAAAACAATGGTTTTCATCAAATATGATACCTGATTTAGTGATAAATGCTGGTATAGCAGGAAGTTACAGAGAAGATATAAGTATCGGGGATGTCGTGATACCTTTTTCAGATTGTTTTGCAGACTCAGGGGTGGAGAACGGTAATGATTTTCTTACTCTGGCTGAAGCCGGGCTTTCAGATCCTGACACTTATCCTTTCACTTCAGGAGTGATTATTTGCCGAAACAGATTTTATGAGCGGGCAGTTGAAAATCTGAGATCAGTGCGTGCAATAACAGTAAATACAGCAACAGGTTCTGATATAACCATTAAAAAACTGATTAATAAATTTAATCCTGATATTGAGACAATGGAGGGTGCAACTTTTTTCTATATTTGCGCCAGGGAAAATGTACCTTTTCTGGCAATAAGGGCAATCTCAAACAGAGTTGAACCCCGTGATAAAAGAAATTGGAACATTCCGTTGGCTTTGAACAACCTGTCAGGAAAACTAAAAGATTTTTTGTTAACACTTTAATACAAAGATGAAATTTACACTGGGTTTCTCGCCATGTCCAAACGACACGTTTATTTTTGATGCAATGGTCCATGGAAGGATTGACACCGAGGGACTGGATTTTGACTATTTTCTGGCTGATGTTGAAGAACTTAACAGGAAAGCATTCGCTTCAGTTGTTGATATTACGAAATTGAGCTATCATGCCTATGCTTATGTTGCCCGTAATTACCTTATTCTCGATTCAGGTAGCGCCCTCGGATACAACAATGGTCCATTGCTGATAAGTAAAAAGGAAATTAAAACAACAGATCTCAAAAGTTCGAAAATTGCAATTCCGGGCAAATATACCACTGCCAATCTTCTGTTCAGTATTGCCTGGCCTGAAGCGGTCAGCAAAACTGAATTGCTGTTTTCAGAAATTGAAAATGCTTTGCTGAATGAGGAGGTGGATGCGGGCCTTATAATTCATGAGACCAGGTTCACTTATCACAAAAAAGGCCTGATTAAAATAGCAGATATGGGTGAATACTGGGAAAAAATGACCGGTCTTCCTATCCCTCTCGGCGCAATTGTAATTAATCGTAGTGTACCTCATGATACTGCTATGAAGATCAACAGGGTGATCAGGAGAAGCCTGGAATATGCTTATCATGACTCGCTTGCCTCTTACGATTTTGTTACAAAAAATGCAAAGGAAATGGAAAGTAAAGCTATGAATAGTCATATTAAGCTTTATGTTAACAAGTATACATTAGACCTTGGCAAAGAGGGGAAGGAAGCCATTAATGAATTGTTCAGGATTTCTTATGAGAAAGGGATTATTCCCAAATTGCCTGAAAAGATTTTTCTCACTTCCTGACTTAAAATTCATTCACATTAACTGGTAACAGTGTTTGATACTTTTCTTAATTTTACATCATAAAATCATTTTTCCGATGAAACTTAAAGAGCTGATTTTTAAAACCAGGTCATATCGACGGTTTGATGAGACGCATAGGATCGATAAGCAAACCCTTGAGAATCTGGTTAGTCTCGCCAGGCTCTCCGCATCGGGATCAAACAAACAGCCATTGAAATACCTTATTTATAATTCTCCCGATGATTGTAAAAGAATCTTTCCTTCTCTCTTATGGGCTGCATCATTAAAATACTGGGACGGACCCGAACCAGGAGAAAGGCCGTCAGGGTATATAATAATCCTCGGGGATAAAACAATCAGTACAGTATTTGGAGTGGACCATGGTATTGCAGCTCAGAGTATGATGCTGGGAGCAACAGAAACTGGTCTCGGAGGTTGCATGATCGCATCAATAAAGCGCGAAGAGCTTCGTAAGGAACTGATTATATCTGAAATATATGATATACTTTTGGTCCTTGCACTTGGGAAGCCTGTAGAGAATGTAATTATTGATGAAATTAAAGATGGTGACATAAAGTACTGGAGAGACAGTGAAAAGAACCACCATGTCCCTAAAAGACCTTTAAGTGAGATTATAATTAACCTGTCTTAATATATATTATGGTGAAAAAATTATGTTGTTTAATATTCCTGCTGCTTATGTTCCATGGTACAGGAACCTGTCAGAAGGGCAAAAATGAAAGGCCCGGTATCCTGTTACATGGTCTGGTTTGTGATGCGGAAACGCTGGCCCCTTTAGCCGGATCGCACATAGTGATAGACAAAGGTTATTTTTCTGTCACTAAAAGCGATGGAACCTTCTCCTTTTATATTAGCAGGAATGATACGGTTGTTTTCACCAGGTTGGGATATAAATCAGCACGCCTCATTATAAGTGATACTCTTTCCGGCAAGGATTATCTTGCAGGCATATATTTGCATCCCGATACCATATCCATAGGCGAAGTGATAATTGTCCCACGGTTTTCAAACCTGAAAAGTGAACTTTTGAATACCAGACCGGAAATCAAAACCGAAATGGAAAACGCAAGGTATAATGTTGCTGTATCGGCATATATTGGCAGAAACAGTTTAGGGTCATATGGTGATCCAGTAGGCAATTATGGATTGTTACGTCAGAAACAACGGATCAACGCATTTGAAAAAGGCGGTATCCCCTCCGATCAAATGTTAGGTTTAAATCCGTTTGTTCTATTACCTGCGGCTTACTCGCTTTTCCATGGATTACCGGAAAAACCTGGTCCGTATGAACCGGAAATTTCAGATCGTGAAGTAAAACAAATGCATGAAAGATATTTGGAAATTTTGAAGCAGAGGAAATAAAACTGTATCAGATCATACTCTCAACTCCGGCCCTATCCTTTATAGAATACAGCTTTAATGATATGGCTGGCCATCTTTGGATTCTCTTTCAGGCGCCTTGTAGAATAATTAAACCAGTCTTTACCGTAAGGAACGTAAATTCTCATATTATGCCCTTCATTTAAAATGCTTTCCCTTAGAGATGGAGTTACCCCATAAAGCATCTGGAACTCATAAAGACTTTTTGGCACATTATATTTTTCAATTAGTCTGAATGCGCCGTCGACAAGTTGTTTATCGTGAGTGGCAATTCCAACATGGATTTTATTCCCCAGCATGAACTCAAGATCTTCAAGAAAATGATGATTTATCTCTTCATATTTCTTATACGCAATTGCTTCCGGTTCAATATATATACCCTTGCAGAGTCTGAAGCTTAACGGACTGGCAACAGAGTTAAGATCGGCCAGACTTTTAATATCATCCAATGTCCTTTTTAAATAAGCCTGAACTACTAATCCTACATTTTGAGTGAATTCAGATTTAAGCTTACGGAAAAGGTTGATCTCCCTGTCAGTACAGAGAGAATCTTCCATATCAATTCTGATAAATCCATTATGCGAAGCTGCTTTTGCAACTATATCACGGATATGCTTATAACATATATCTTCATCCAGAAGCAAACCGAAACTGGTAGGCTTAAGGGAAAAATTTCCATCAATACCATTATTGTACGTAACATCAATCAGGTTGAGATAATCCCTTTTATTCAATTCCGCTTCGTCAAGGTTCTTAATAAATTCCCCCAGTATGTCAAGTGTTACCTTAATATTCTTTTTGTTCAGATCCTTCGATACACTCATGGCATCTCCGATCATTTCACCTGCAATATATGACCTTGAGAATATCCAGATGAATTTCTTAGGGAAATATGGCAAAACTGTGGCAATAAATTGGTTCAGCATGGGATATGTTATAAATGAAATATAAGAAAATAATAATTTTTTTCATTTTAATAAGCTGCCAGAACTGTCTTAATTCCTTTTTTAATGACCTTTGTCAGCGAAAAATGATGAATTAACCCGTGAATTTATTTATTTTGGATAAATATTTTAATATAATGCAACCATTTATTTCATACAGATGTCTTAAAAATGTCCTCAGTTTATGTTGAGTGACGAGCAAATAATAGAAGGATGCGCAAGACATGACAGGAGAGCGCAGCAGCAACTTTATGATAAGTATTCGCGCCTTTTACTTGGGGTATGTTTGCGGTATGCCAGTGATAAAGCTGAAGCCGAGGATATTTTGCAGGATAGTTTTTTAAAAATATTTTTTAACATAAATGATTATTCAGGAACAGGTTCTTTTATAGGTTGGTTAAGAAAGGTTGCTGTCAATACGGCTATCACTCATTACCATAAAAACCTGAAATTCAGGTATCATATTGAAATTGAGGATTATGTATCGACAGAGACAGGTGTTGCAAGTTTTGAGGAAGACTTTTTCACTTCTGAAGAACTTCACCGGGTACTTAACGAATTGCCAACGGGATACAGAATGATTTTTAACCTGTATGCTGTGGAAGGTTATAAACATAAAGAGATTGCTGAAATGCTCGGAATTGATACAAATACATCAAAATCGCAGTACAGCAGGGCAAAAACTGTGATCAGGGCAAAACTTGAAAAGCTGGGAAAGTTAAAAAGCAGGTATTAGGAACATAATTTGTGAATTACTGATTGATTTATAAAGTGAAGAGTGAGAAACAAAATATTGATTTAAGAAAGTTATTCAGGGAAAAGCTTGAAAACGCAGAAGTAATACCTGAAGCTTCGGTCAGTAGTAATCTTATGCGCAAGGTTGCAAGAAGAGAGTTCCTGCAGTTTAATCCGGCCCGCCTTAACGTCTATTACATTCTGGGGATGCTGACTGTAGGGTTAGTTACTGCCTTGGTTTTAAGTTCAGGTCCAACCAAAAATGATGACAATAAATTACAAATTCCATCGAAAAATATAAAAAAGAGTGTTGACACTAACAAATTATATATTCCTGTTGAGCCTCCTTCTAAGAAGAATACAGAAATACCTGACACAATTCCCTTAAAGCAAAATCCTGATAAACCGGCTGTTGGCCTTATCATGAAATCACATGATCAGACTACGAAAAAAACGCTTTCTAAAAACCATGATGAAATTAAACGTCCATATGTTGGGGATTTCTTTTCAGGGAAAAGATTATTTACTGCAGAAGACACGGAAATGAATAAGCTTCAGGGAAGTATACTGAAGGTTACTGACCTGATAAATGCATCGGTTACTGAAGGTTGCCCTCCACTGAGGGTAAGGTTTACTAATAAATTATCATCATATGATTCTTGCAGGTGGTCATTCGGAGACGGAGGTAATTCAAACGCAAAAAATCCGGAATGGATTTTTGACGTTGAGGGAGAATATAAGGTTAGTCTGACTGTTTTTAAGTCCAATGGCTCCCTCATTACATCATCTGATATAATCACTGTTCATCCAAAGCCTGCAGCCCGATTTGAAATTTCTGATGCTGATTCAGAGCATCCCGGAAAAAATCATCAGATTTATAAATTATTCATCAAATGCTGTAAGATTTAAATGGTATTTTGGTGATGGGAACTCATCTGATACTTTTGAACCTAAATATCAGTATTCGAAATCTGAAAATTATAACGTAATGCTGGTAGTCACTTCAGAATATGGGTGCAAAGATTCTCTTGTTGTTAAGAATGCATTCAAGGGTAATCAATACTTTCTGACATTTCCAAATGCTTTTATACCTAATCCGGGAGGTCCTACGGGTGGTTATTATTCATTAAAGAGTGATGAATCTGCTCAGGTATTTCATCCGGAATATTCAGGGGTGTCGGATTATCAGCTAAAAATCTTCAGTAAAACCGGTATATTGATATTTGAAAGTAATGATATTAATGTAGGCTGGGATGGTTACCTTAAAGGACTGTTATGCGAACCGGGGGTTTATATATGGAAAGTAAGAGGCAACTTCCTCAGTGGAGAACCTTTCATAAAAATGGGTGATGTTATACTCCTGAAAAACTGACATTTATTATCTGAACCCTTAATAAATACAGGATTTTCTTTCATCGGGAAATTTTTGATCCGTTCTTTTTTTTTATTATTTAATAAAATATGACAATCGGCAATCATGCATAAGACCTCTTTGATTTTGACTTCGTCGGGCTCCGCTTCGCTCCGGTTCTTCGTTAGCCCCTTACCCTAAAGGGTGCGAAGAACCGGGTCCCGCAGGGCGAGCTCGGCGCAGCCAAAATCAATTACTCCCTCCTCGCCTTCGCGTAGCCGCTACGGCGGAGCAAGGTTAGGGTCGGGGCAAATAATTGATTTTCAAGCATCAAAATATTTATATGTATGAATCCCGATAGTTATTTAATTAAATTATTGTTTAAGTCGTAACTTTAGTTGAGGAAATTCGTTAAACTGTGATGGATTGTGATTTTAACTCACTATTTTCGTCATATTAAAACTAACGGTTTTGACTTTACTGAAGAGGATTAAATATATACTTATACTTTCATTAATCCTGATAACTGATGGTTTTGGACAGGATCCTACCTTCTCCCAGTTTTATGCAAATCCTCTTTATCTCTCACCCTCATTTGCAGGTGCAACACAGGAATACCGGTTAGCTGTTAACTACAGGGACCAATGGCCTTCTGTGCCAGGTGTCTTTCATACTTATAACATAGCATTCGACAAAGCTCTGCCCAGCTTCAATTCAGGCATTGGCATAATGGCTACATATGATGTCGCAGGATCGGGTGACTTAAGCACTACAAATATAGGTTTGCTTTATTCCTACGATTTCAATATAAATAAAGAGTGGCACATCAGGCCAGGTATAAACTTTAAGTTCTACTACCTTGGGCTTAATATCTCCAAGCTTATCTTTAACAGTCAGATTACCGGCAGCGGTGTTACGCCTTCTATTTCCCCGCCACCTTTCGATAATGTCGCTGACGTTGATTTTGCTACTTCGGCACTCGTGTATAATGACAGGATTTGGGGAGGGTTTACTCTTGATCATCTTCTTGCTCCAAAAACATCATTTTATGGCGACTGGGGCAACGCAATAGTTCCTGTTAAATTTAATTTTTATGGAGGAGTTCAGATATTTAGGAAAACCAGATTAAGAGTAAAGATGCAGGAGGTGCTGTCTCTCGCATTAAACTTTCAAAAACAGGAAAAATTTTATCAATCAGATATTGGATTATATTATTATAAAGATCCTCTGATTTTCGGAGTATGGTACAGGGGAATCCCATTTATGACCTCACAGGCTGGTGACGCGATAATTGGTCTGATTGGAATAAAAACCGATAAGCTCCACATCGGATATAGCTATGATTTTACAATCTCAAACCTGATCAGCTCAACAGGTGGCGCCCATGAAATCTCCCTGATTTTTGAGTTTAACTCATTTTCAGGCACTTCCAAACGGAGAAAACTCAGAGCGATACCCTGCCCCGAATTTTAGATATCATAGTGAATTTAGCTTAGGTCGTTACGTATTGGTGCCGATACGCCTTTTTACCCTTATCCCTCCAATAATAATTTCAATATAGTAAGGCGGCTGATTTATTTATTTGTTTATATTTGCCCCTTACTATTGTTAAACACATAATTAATTTCAATGAAGAAACTATCTGTAGCCTTGTTTGCTGTTCTGTTTGCAGCGGTAGCAATACTCTATTTTCTGCACTTTTCAGGTAAATCAAAGACTAAGGAGATTATTCCGGCTGAAAGAGCTGTCGAATCACCAGCCGGAGGTATCGCATTTGTAAATATTGACACTGTAATTTTTAAATTTGATATGTTTTTTGACAGAAGGACAGATCTGATGGCAAAGCAGAAAAAAGCTGAAACAGAACTAAACGCAAAGGGGAGTCAGTATGAAAAAAATGCCCGGGACTATCAGGACAAAGTAAACAAAGGACTTGTTACACGTGCCACTGCGGCAGAGATGGAAAAGGCTCTTCTTCAGCAACAACAGGAGCTGGTGTCACTTAGAGATAACCTTCAGTCAAATCTTATGGAAGAGGAACAGGTGATGAACCGTCAGATACTTGAATATATAACAACCTTTCTCGACAACAATAAATCGGAATATAATTACCAGTATATACTTGGCAAGAGCTTTGGAAGTGTTGTACTTTATGGAGACGAAGGTTTGGATATAACTGCAAAAGTACTTGACGCTATTAATAAAAAATATAAGACTGAGAAAAAATAATTATTAATGGGTTTCGCCTCAACCTGGCTGGAAGAAAGGGCACTTTTCCCTGAATTTATTAAAGAGGCACCTGATGAAGAAACCGGTATAATAGTTGTTGTACCGGCCTATAATGAACCCGGAATAACCGAATTGTTCAATTCACTTGCACTCTGTGATGAACCGGATTGTAAGGTTGAAGTTATTGTTGTGGTCAATCATCCTGCAAATGCCAGCGCTGAGAGTATCCGGAATAATGAAGACTGTATCAGAAATATTGAAAGCTGGAAAAAAAAATATTATGACTGTTTCTTCCGGCTTTTTGTAATTAATGCAATCCAGCCCTCATTGATCGGATGGGGTGTGGGTATGGCAAGAAAAACCGGAATGGATGAGGCAGTACGCAGGTTCAATCTGATCGGCAAACCGGAAGGTGTAATAGTTAATCTGGATGCTGATTGCAGTGTGGATAAGAACTATTTCATCTCTCTCAGCAGTGAACTGCTGAAAAAACGGGAACGGTCAGCGTGTTCTATTTATTTTGAGCATCCTCTTGCCGGAAGCGGTTGCATTTCCCACAATTACAATTTTATTACCTGGTATGAGCTGCACCTGCGGTATTACATGCAGGGATTAAAGTATTCCGGTTTCCCGTTTCCGTTCCATACTGTTGGCTCAGCTTTAGCAGTTAAGGCCCTTTTATACATTAAAGCCGGTGGAATGAACCGTCGTCAGGCCGGAGAAGATTTTTATTTCATTCAGAAGCTTGTCGCGGCAGGAGGCTATTTTGCGCTTAATTCAACGACAGTCTATCCTTCGCCCAGGGCATCATTAAGGGTTCCTTTCGGAACAGGGGCCACTATTTCAAAACTAACGAAAGAGAAAAGCGAGATATTTTTATCTTATAATGTACAGGCATTTAAAGAATTACATTTGTTATTTGAAAAGCTTGAGGAGTTTTATTATTCTTCCGATGATAATCCGAATATAATTATAATTGTCTCCCTGTAGGTTTGAGATCATTTATTGAATTTCAGACAATGAAAGATAAGATTAAGGAGATAAAACAGAATACCTCAGAATTACAATCATTTAAGAAACGATTTTTCGGATGGTTTAATATGTTCAAAATAGTAAAATACCTGAACCGGGTTCACGAAGAAATTTTCCAAAAAGTCCCTGTTAACGAATCTTCATGGGAGTTGCTTAAACTTATCGGGATTAAATTTACTTCGAAAGATACATCTGATCTTCTGAAATTTTACAGATCAATGGAGAAGAAAACCTAATTATTCTTTCTTGTTATTTTACGGTCCTCCTGTGGTGTAAGGATTATATAAAGATCTTCATCCGCCTTTTTCATATGGTATTGTTCCCTGGCAAACTTTTCGAGATTATGATTATCGGTTTTTAGTTCATAGAGTTTTCTTTTATCAACCTCAATCTTTTTAATATAATATCCCCGGTCTCTCTTCAGGTTATTTAATTCCCTGACTTCCTTAAATCTGGCGATTAAATTATTTGAATCAAAAAGAAGGATCCAGATGATAAAAATTATGGAAGTCAGAACATACTTATTCTTTAATATGGGAGGGACTCTGTCTATGAATTTAAACCTGATCATTATAATACAAACGTACAAAATATTTTTTAACCGCCGCTCATAAGGTAAATCATTTGAACGTCATCTCCGGCTTTTATTATTTCCGAATCGTACTTGTCTTTCGGGATTAATTTGCCGTTTATTTTAATAATTCTCATCTTAAATGAAAATTTTTTCAGTTCAAGCATCTCACTTACACTGATAGTGTCTTTAGGAAATTCTTCCTTCCGGTTATTTAATAATATCTGCATTTCTAAAATATCAGAATTTTTATTTCTTTTGGATAAGAATTTCAATAACTACGTTTGCCTGCATATTAGCAACAATTCCAACCTTAGGGGCCATTGGCGGCATATTTTCAGAGACTTCAGAAGTTTCATCACCGCAAACAAAGAGTGTATTGTCAATTTTTCTGCACTTTATGGCATTAATATCGGCCCAACCGGCAACTCCTGATCCTATAACAAGTGGTAATTCAGGCATTTCGGACTGAAGTGTTACAATAAGCATCTCTTTCATTTCTGAATTATCAAAAGCTTCAACAACAACATCACAACCTGAAAAAGTATGCGAGATATTTAACTTGTTGAGTTTCTCCCGGTTTGTAACTACTGAAACATTGGGATTTATCCGGGAAAGATTTTCCTTCAGGGCGACAACTTTCATCAGTCCTACCTGATCAATAAAATAATATTGCCTGTTAAGGTTGTTTTCTTCAACATAATCAAAATCGGCAATTACCAGAGTTCCAATACCGCTACGGGCCAATGCAACAGCACAATTTGATCCAAGGCCTCCTGCCCCTGCAATCCCAACACGGAATCTGCTGAGTTGATTATTTATCTCAGAAAAATTCATCGTTCATCAATATCAGAGAATAAAGATATGAACAAATTTTGTCACTTATTTCAATATTGTTCTTTTGGGAAATATGCATGAAGTCTTTGACTATTTTTATAGCGCATATATAATTTATTGTATGTAACTGATAATCCGGTCTCTTCTTATTTGAATTCTGTCTGATGACAGAGATCCTTCATCCCGATTCGCTCCATACCAATGACGACATTTTTAAATCAATGGTAATCAAGATAATGAGATCCCTCGCTTCGCTCGGGATGACAGGCGTTCCGGGGATAATGGGGAACGAAGCGGCGCGTTTTGAACAGATCCGGCCTGAAGTACTTTCTTCAAAACGCGCCGCTTCATTCCCCTGTATTACATAACAACACCTGTCATCCTGAACGAAGTGAAGGATCTCATTCACCAGGCAGCCACCTATTTCTCCTGCTTTGTACGTGTTAAAATAAGGTTCCAAACAAACCATAACCTATATATATGAGCTATTCTTACAGCTAAATCCGCCCCGGGATTATTCGATTCATAAGTAACCTTTCACAATGGGCGAAAAATTATCACAGGGAGGGATGAAGAGAGATGTAGAATTACCGGTTTAGATAATGTCATGTTATATCTACTTTGACAGATTACCACTTACAACGATTTTTCAGTTTGTTTGCCCCGACCCTAAAGGGAGCAAACTGAAAAATCAACCTGTTCCCTTTAGGGATTAAGGGCAAAAGCAGGTTGATTTTTCTAAACTGTCAAAGCAGAATTATATTGATTATTCTCATAGTTAAACCAACTATTTTCTTTTAATTTTACTGAATATATTGAATTCAGAGGTATTTCTTAAATTATCTCAGCTATGGATAAATCATCAGTATATGCCCGGGAAGGACTTATAAAGGACTGGAATTATTGCTGGATCCCGCTAAGCAAAGGATATACTGATAAAATTCTTTATATAAACGTTGGTACCTCTGAAATTAAGGAAAAGGATGTACCTCTGGTTATGAAGGAAAAATTTATTGGAGGCAAGGGATATGGATTGCGTCTTTTGTGGGACGCAACAAAACCTGATACACGGTGGAATGATCCTGAAAATGAAATAATTATTTCATCTGGACCGATAGGAGGCATAACACAATACTCGGGCACCGGGAAATCGCTGGTTGTTAGTATATCACCACAAACAGACTCAGTGATTGACAGCAATGTTGGTGGATTTTTCGGACCATTTCTAAAGTTCTCCGGATTTGATGCCATTGAAATTCAGGGTAAATCGGAAAAGGATGTGATATTGTTTATTGATGGGATAAATCATAAAGTCAGCATATTTGAAGCGCCCGCTGAAATTACTGACAGTCATTTGCTTGCAGAATCACTTACAGAAGCATTCGCCGGTAATGATAATGAAAAAAAGAATATAGGGGTCGTTTCTGCTGGCTCAGCAGCAGATCATTCACTTATAGGAATGCTGAACTTCAGCTTCTATGATCCAAAGCGCAAAAAAGTAAGATTAAAACAAGCAGGAAGAGGTGGAATCGGAACAGTATTCCGGAACAAAAAAATAAAAGCCCTTGTCTGTAAGATCCCCGGTGTAAAGGGCAACCTAAATAATGTTGTTGATCTGGAGGCGATAACCGCGAGAGGAAGAAGATTCAACAGGGAGATCAGGGAACTTGACAACAAACAATGCCAGATGAAGCAGGTCGGTACTGCTCATCTTATGGAGATAATGAATGACCATGATCTTCTTCCTGTAATGAATTATAAATATGGGAGCCATCCTGATGCCTTTAAGATCGACTCATCAGTATGGAAACGTAACTTTACACAGAATATACCTGACGGTTGCTGGATAGGATGTAATATGTCATGCTGTAAAGGAATTGATGATTTTGAACTTAAAACAGGCCCTTATAAGGGACAGAAAGTTATTGTTGATGGCCCTGAGTATGAAAATGCTGCAGGTCTGGGAGCAAACTGCGGAATATTTGATCCTGAATACGTTATAGAAACCAACTTTTATTGTGACACTTATGGGATATGTACTATTACCTGGAGTTCGGTCACTGCTTTTATAATGGAATGTTATGAGAATGACATACTGAATAAAGAGAGGACCGGAGGACTTGAATTAAGATTCGGAAATGCAACTGATGCTCTTGAATTGCTGCATCAATTATCGCGCGGTACCGGATTTGGTCTGATCGCCGGGAAAGGTGTACGAAAAATGAAGGAGCTTTTTATTAAAAATGGCTGGGGTGAAGCTTCTTTCCTGAATGATATCGGAATGGAAAATAAGGGACTGGAATATTCACAATATCTTCCAAAAGAGTCACTTGCCCAGCAAGGTGGTTTTGCTATGACAAATAAAGGTCCGCAGCACGATGAAGCATGGCTGATCTTTATGGACATGGTCAACAACCAGATCCCTACATTCGAAAACAAAGCTGAGGCGCTCCATTATTTTCCTATTTTCCGCACATGGTTCGGACTTGTTGGTCTCTGCAAGCTTCCCTGGAACGATGTTGAACCTGAAGGCAATGCAGCTACAGATGAGCCAGAAAAAGTGCCGGAGCATGTTGATAACTATATAACTATATATAAGGCAGTTACCGGACGCGAGTTTGACAGGAAAAGACTCATCGAAGATTCTGAACGGGTTTATAATTTTCAGAGAGTTTTTAACCTTCGCCGTGGCTATGGTACACGTGTTCATGACAGGCAGCCATACCGTGCAGCCGGACCTGTAACTGCCGAGGAGTATGAGTCACGGGCTGAAAGGTACGACAGGCAGCTTAAGGAAAAAGCCGGGATTGACCCTGCCGGGAAATCTACTAAGGACAAGATGAGGATTCTCCGGAAATACAGGGAAGATCAGTTTGAGAGTCTGGTGGATGCTGTTTATAAGCGTCGTGGCTGGAATAATAATGGAGTCCCTGAAATAGAATTTCTGAAAAAAATTGGAATGGACCTGCCTGAAGTAATAGATGTGGTTAAAAAGTACCAGTAATTAATTAATTCGGAAAAAGAAAAATCATGAAGGTTTTTATCTCCCTTCTGCGTGGTGTAAATATGACTGGTCATAATTCAATTAAGATGGCCGACCTGTCATCTCTTTATTTTAAGCTGGGATTTAATGATGCGGAGGTTTATATTCAAAGCGGGAACGTCATTTTCAGCTGTGAGGATGATATACCGGCAGATAATGTGTCATCAAAAATTGAAAAGGCTATTCTTGAAAAATTTAATTATAAGATTCCTGTTTTGATCAGAACAATTAAGGAATTGAGGGAAATAATCCTTAATAATCCTTTCCTGTCGGAAACAAATTTTGATCCCTCAAAAATGGCAGTAATCTTTATTTACAGTGAACTTCTTAACGCCCAGGTTCAAAAAGTATCAGATATCTACTATCCTCCGGATAAATTTAAAATTATCGGCCGTGAAATATACATTTATTGTCCAAACGGTTTTGGAAGAACCAAATTGTACACAAACTTTTTCGAAGGGAAAATGGGAGTAACTGGAACTGCCAGAAACTGGAAAACAGTCAGTAAACTTTTAGAAATCGCTGAAAAAAAAGAGTCAGGATTATCCGGTCGCTTTTTAATTTAACTGTTACTTTTGCACTTTTTAAATATTCCGATTTGCGATATATTTACAGATTATGAAACGGTTCCTGCTCTTTCCGGCTATTGCTGTACTTTTATTTGCCGGATGTAAAAACAATTCCGGAAAACAAAAAGAGATAATAATATTTCACGCCGGCAGTCTGTCTGTCCCTTTTAAACAGATTGCAGGAGAGTATCAGGAAAAAAATCCCGGAATAAAGATACTGCTTGAACCCGCCGGCAGCATTGTTTGTTCGCGCAAGATAACCGAACTTAAAAAACCGTGTGACATCATGGCCTCAGCGGACTATATAGTTATTAAAGAGCTGCTTATGCCTGAGTATGCAACCTGGAGTATCCGTTTTGCCACTAATGAGATTGTAATTGCTTTCCAGGAAAACTCAAAATACTCATCTGAGATTAACGGATCTAACTGGATGGATATTCTTTTGCGTGATGATGTTATCTACTCGAGGTCCGATCCTGATTCTGATCCCGGCGGTTACAGAAGTTTCTTTACAATTATGCTAGCCGAAAAATATTATAATAAACCAGGTCTGACTGATAAACTGATCTCTAAAAACAGGGAGTTCATCAGGCCCAAAGAGGTCGACCTTGTTGCTCTTATTGAAGCAAATGCCGCTGATTATATGTTTCAGTATAAGTCGGTTGCAATTCAGCATAATCTGAAATATATAGAATTGCCTGATGAGATCAACCTTTCCAATCCAAAGATGAATGAGCTCTACGGAACGGTTTCATTAAATGTAGCCGGAAGTTCCCCCTCCAGCAAAATTAAAGTGACTGGTGAATACATTAATTACAGTGTTACAGTTTTGTCCAATGCGCCTCATAGTAGCGAGGCAATTGATTTCCTGGAATTTTTATTGAGTCCTGAGGGTTTGGGAATATTCATGAAATGCGGTCAGGATCCGCTAATCCCATTCAGCACGGATCATCCTGAACTGATTCCTGAGAAATTATTAAAATATATAAAAAATACTAATCAGAAAGAATTTTCAAATGACAAGATATAGCACATTTAACCTAATAATTCTGGTCCTGTCATCGGTGATTCTTCTATTTATACTGGCACCCCTGGCGGGTATGTTTTTAAAGACAGGCGCAGCAGAACTTTTTGAAACAGCCTCCGACAGGGAGGTTCAGGAAAGTGTATGGCTGACATTGTGGGTATCATTTATAGCTACCATTATTTTTGCAGTAGGTGCGATACCTCTTGCATGGCTAATGGCACGCAAAAATTTCCAGCTGAAAAATGTTGTTCAGGGGATTATTGATATTCCTGTTGTGTTGCCTCATACTGCTGCCGGGATTGCCATACTGGGATTCATTTCAAGGGACGGAGTCCTAGGTAAAGTTGCGGGATCTGTTGGACTCACCCTGGTCAATAATCCTGCCGGAATTGCCCTGGCAATGGCCTTTGTCAGTGTACCATTCCTGATTAATTCTGCACGTGATGGTTTTGCTGCTGTTCCGGAACGTCTTGAAAAAGCTGCCCTGAGTTTAGGTGCCAGCCATAAAAGAGTGTTCTTCACCATTTCGTTACCACTTGCCTCAAATAGCATTTTGACTGGGTTCGTCATGATGTTTGCAAGGGGAATGAGTGAATTCGGCGCTGTGGTAATAGTTGCATACCATCCCATGATTGCACCTGTTTTGATTTATGAAAGGTTCAGCTCGTATGGGTTAAACTATGCACGCCCGGCATCAGTGCTTTTTATCCTGGTTACCCTTGCAATTTTCATAGTTCTGCGACTCATCTCATTTAAAAAGAAAGAAATTCATATTTCGGCCGATGCTGAGACTTAAAAATATTAGTAAAAAACTCGGGCAGTTTGCTCTAACAGACATTAACCTGGAAATAGATCAGGGAGAATACTATGTTCTGTTGGGTCGTTCCGGTTCCGGAAAAACTCAGCTTCTTGAGGTAATTACCGGGCTTAAAGAACCCGATAGAGGTGAGATATGGCTTGATGGCGAAAATATTACAAAAAAGAAAATTCAAAACCGTAAGATAGGTCTTGTCTTCCAGGATTTTGCTTTATTTCCCAACATGACAGTATCCGGAAATATTGCTTACCCATTGCACTACTCCGGGTTTGACAGGAAGATGATTGATGAAAAGGTCAGTAATATTGCCTCGAAAATGAACATAAGCCATCTCCTGAAGCGTTACACTCATAATCTTTCAGGTGGTGAGATGCAAAGGGTTGCCATAGCACGTACACTGGTAACTTCTCCCAAATTGCTACTTCTGGATGAGCCAATGGCATCCATTGATGCAAGCCTTAAAGACGATATAAAAGGGGTACTGCGGCAGTTAAACAAAAGCGGGCTTACTATCATTCATGTGACACACGATTACAGGGAGGCTGTGAGCCTTGCCAACCGGGTAGGGGTGATTCATAACGGACATATAATCCAGGAAGGAAAACCTGATGAGGTTTTCCGGAGGCCAGTAAACAAATTTGTCGCACGTTATGGTGGGATCAGAAACTTCTTCAGGGCAAAATTTATTAAGAATAATGGTACATGGAAAGCCTTCTGCAGTGATGATCTGGTATTTAGCCTTCCTGAAAATAATTATCCTTCAGAAGGTCTGATGATTCTCAGCAGCAAAGATATACAAATATCCAGCGAGGAGCCGGTACAGGGCGGCGGGAATATTTTAAGAGGCAGGGTGAGGGAGGTAATTCCTTCAGATTATGGCATGGAAATAATTGTAGATGCGGGTGAATTGTTCTATATTGATGTGACATCTGAAAATTTCAGGCGGCAGCAATTAAGTGAACAATCTGAAGTCTGGATAACTTTTTCATCTGAAGCGCTTATAGCCCTTCAGGGTTCAAAATAATAAGAAAAATGGAAATGATACAACTCGATAAAGCTTTTGAAACCGTTATAAATACTGCATTTCTGACCAGCAGTGAGATAATTTCATTCAGTGATTCATTGAACAGGATACTTGCAGAAGATATTGTGAGCGATACCGATTTACCACCATTTAATAAATCAACGGTAGATGGATTCGCATGCAGAAAAGAAGATATTAACCATGAACTTGAATTGATTGAAACCATCCCTGCCGGGCAAGTCCCGGCGAAAAGGATTTCAGTTGACCAATGTTCCAAAATAATGACAGGTGCGCTTATCCCTCCCGGAGCTGATTATGTCTTTATGGTTGAAGATTCGGGAGTACTGGGTTCGGGCCGGATCAAATGTTCCGGAACTGTTACAAAAGACAATATCTCAAAAAAGGGAGAAGATGTCAAAAAGGAAAGTATTGTATTAAGATCCGGGAGACAGATCAGACCCCAGGATATTGCGGTAATGGCAGCTGTGGGTCATACTTCGGTCGTTGTCAGCAAGTTACCGCGTGTAGGAATAATAAGTTCAGGTAATGAACTTGTAGAGCCTCATGAGGCACCGGGAAAGTCCCAGATAAGAAACACTAATGCTTACCAGTTATTGACACAGGTTCAGCGTTCAGGCGGAAAAGGGAAATATTACGGAATTGCCCGTGATGATGCAGAGGAAACTTTTGCAATAATCAGCACAGCCATTAATGATTGCGATCTGGTACTTGTCTCCGGAGGGGTATCAATGGGTGATTTTGATTTTGTACCATCAGTACTTGAAAGAGCAGGGGTGAATATTCTCTTTTCAAAAATAGCGGTTCAACCCGGAAAACCCACAATTTTTGGAACTCACCCTAAAGCCCTGGTCTTTGGGTTACCAGGTAATCCGGTGTCTTCATTTGTTCAGTTTGAACTGCTGGTCAGGCCACTGATCTCGAAAATGATGGGTTTTCAATGGCAACCGATAGACGTAATCTTTCCGATGAAAGACCGTTATACAAGGAAATCATCCGATAGAATGGCTCTTTTACCTGTCATTATTACTGATGAAGGATTTGTCGTACCCGTTGAATTTCATGGGTCGGCACATATCTCAGCTTTGCCTGATGCAGACGGAATAATTGCCATCCCGGTAGGAATTCATTCTATAGAGAAAGGAGAACAGGTAAGTGTACGACAGATTTGACAGGGAGATTAATTATCTGAGGATCTCGGTGACCGACAGGTGCAATCTGCGATGCAGATATTGTATGCCGGAAGAAGGTATAAGACTGCTGCCTCATGATCAGATTCTTACATTTGATGAGATTACAGGGTTTGCAAGGGAAGCAGTGGCACAAGGAATAACAAAGATAAGGATAACAGGGGGAGAACCTCTTGTCAGAAAAGGTATTACCATACTAGTGAAAATGATAGCCGACATTGAGGGGATAAAAGATCTCTCGATGACTACAAACGGGGTATTGCTTAAACAATTTGCAGAAGAGCTTCATTCGGCCGGACTTCAAAGAGTTAATATAAGTCTCGACACAGTTGATCCTGAAAGATTCAAATATATTACCAGGTCGGGTAATCTTATAGATGTGCTTGAAGGAATTGAAGCTGCAAAAGATGCAGGCCTTCAGCCTGTAAAAATCAACTGTGTCATTAAAGAATCAAAAGAAGAAGCCGATGCTGTTGCCGTAAGGAGATTTTGCTCAGACAATAATCTTGAAATAAGATACATACATCAGATGGATCTGGTTAAGGGGCATTTTTCTACTGTGATAGGTGGTATCGGGGGCGCCTGCTCATTATGCAACAGACTCAGACTAACAGCTAATGGAAAGCTAAAACCGTGTCTCTTTAACGATATTGAACTGGATGTAAGGAAACTGGGTTTTGCTGAGGCAATTCAAACAGCGATTAGCCTTAAGCCTGAATGCGGATCATTTAATAACACAGGTAAATTTTATAACATAGGAGGATAGAGTATTATGAATAAACTGACTCATACAGACAGTAAAGGGAAGGCCCTGATGGTGGATGTAGGAGAAAAGGAAATTCAACACCGGATTGCTAAAGCATCGGGTCATATTTCTCTTTCACCAGAAACCATCACGCTTATCCGCGATAACCTTATTAAAAAAGGTGATGTACTTTCCATTGCACGGCTCGCAGGTATTAGTGCAGCAAAACAGACGGCTTACCTCATTCCTCTGTGCCACAATATTGTACTTGAAAATGTAAAAGTAGATGCTGCACCCGACCAAAGTGGTGTAACGGTTGACAGCGAGGTGAGATGTACGGGAAAAACAGGAGTGGAAATGGAAGCGCTTACCGCAGTTTCAGTTGCCTTGCTTACCGTTTATGATATGTGCAAAGCGGTAGATAAAATGATGGTTATTGATGATATAAGACTTATTGAAAAGATTAAACAATGAAGCTTCCCGATAAATTTAATGTGCTGGTGATAACCCTCAGCGACCGGGCTCACAGGGGTGAATATGAGGACCTTAGCGGACCCAGGGTAAAAGAGCTGGTATCTGAATATTTAACTTCTGCAGGATGGAACCATGAAGTTAATATAACACTGATCCCCGATGATGCTGAAATATTAAAAGAGCTGTTAAAAAGTTCTTCAGACATTTACGATATTATTATAACAACCGGCGGTACCGGAATCGGCCCAAGGGATATTACTGTTGAGACTGTCTCCCCGCTTCTTTCTAAAGCAATTCCCGGTATTATGGAATTTATACGGGTTAAGTACGGGATGAAAAAACCAGGAGCATTGTTAAGCAGGGGTGTTGCGGGCATTATCGGGAAATCACTTATTTATACACTCCCGGGTTCTGTCAGTGCTGTTGAAGAGTATATGAAAGAGATTCTAAAAACATTGAAACATACGATTTATATGATGTATGGAATTGACATCCATACAAAACATTAATATGACTCTGTTTCCACCCTCCCTTACTACCCACTAAATCCTCCAAATGAGGAACGTTTTGAAGGTCAGATCCCCAAAATAGTTGTTTACCGGAAGGTCAGACCCCCAACCTGGTATAGCTTTGTTGTCAACGGCCAGTTAATAAATTATTTACATTAAAGGGAATTGTTCCGAGACATTTTTTCACAGGGAATGTCAATTTGAAATAAAAGATAGATAAAAAAAATGTATCTTTATACTACCTTAAACTAATGAAATAAATATTTGTGCTTATAAAAACACCCATGTTTGAAAAAGTGGGATAGCGCTTTAACAGGTGACCCTATGGCCAGCTAATTGAACTCTGTAGTAAATCTTCTTTAAACTTAATTTATTCAAATCCATGAAAAAAAATCGGAATCTTTATGGGGAGATTCTATTAAGGATCTTTTCAGGAAAAGCATTGAGAGTCATGAAACTGACACTCATATTATTGATGTTTACAGTAATTCAGCTCTTGGCTGAAGAATCTTATTCGCAATTTACAAAGCTCACACTTAAACTTGAAGATGTTAAGATCTCAAAGGCGCTGAAAGAGATCGAAAATCAAAGTGAGTTTTTATTCATTTACAGCCCTAAGCTGATAGATGTTGAAAGATTAGTGAACCTTGATTCGGAGAATGAGCCAATTAAGGACATTTTAAACAGTATTTTTGACGATAAAGTTAAATTTGCTGTTAATGACCGGCAGGTTATTCTGGCTCCGGCAGAACAATCCGGAATACTTTCAGAATTTCAACAAAAGAAAATCACAGGATCAGTAGCTGATAAATCAGGTGTGCCTCTTCCCGGGGTTTCCATTGTTATAAAGGGAACAACGTCAGGTACTCTTACCGATTTAAATGGCAACTTCTCCCTGGAGATCCCACCTGATGCTAAAACACTGACATTGTCATTTGTTGGTATGATCACACAGGATATAACTATCGGGAACCAGACTGTATTTAATATCACACTTGAGGAATCTGCCATAGGACTCGATGAAGTGGTTGTTGTCGGTTATGGGATTCAGAAAAAAATGAATTTAACCGGATCTGTAGCTTCAATTTCAAGCAAGGAACTTGAAAATAAACCTATGCCAAATGTGGGGGAGGTATTAAGAGGGGTTTCTCCAAATCTGAATATAAAATTAAGTGGTTACGGGGGAGAACCTGGCTCTTCCCTCGATTGGAATATCAGGGGAATGGGATCAATTAGTGGAAATGATTCACCGCTTATTCTGGTTGACGGGGTCGAGATGGATATAAATAATTTGGATCCCGGAAATATTGAAAGTGTATCCGTTCTGAAAGATGCATCTGCTTCTGCTATTTACGGTTCACGAGCCCCTTTTGGAGTAGTTTTGATAACGACAAAAAGGGGAAAGAAAGGCGAAGCTGTCCATGTTCAGTATAACAATAACACGTTATTCGGTACTACATTAGGAATAGCACATATGGAAAATTCTGTGATTTTTGCGACTGTTTATAATCAGGCAGCTGCAAATGCAGGAAGTCCCCCTGTTTTTCCTGATGAACAGGTTCAACGGATGAAAGATTGGCTGGCAGGAACCTATCATTCTGAATATGATCCGAATAATCCTCCAAATTCCATATGGTCAGGGCGACGGGTAGGTAATGCAAGTTATGATTGGCCGCATGAGTATATGAAAAAATTGAAAATAGACCAGAAGCACAATATTAATATAAGTGGCGGCAGTGATAAAACACAGTATTACATTTCCCTGGGATACTACGATGAAGGTGGTTTTTATTCCGTTGGCTATGATGATTACAAAAGGTACGATGTGTTGGCAAACTTTTCATCGGAAGTTACTAATTGGCTCAGATTTGATTTTAGTACAAAATATGCGAAATCTCAAACTGACTATCCACTTGGAATAACTACGGTTGAAAGAAGATATTTTTTTGAAAATCTTTATCTATTTGGTCCTAACACGCCAAAGTATAATATAAATGGCAGTTCGGCAAATGCCATGCTTAGATCAATTGAAGATTCCGGAAGGGACAAGACAAATATAAATGATTTACTTGTAACAGTTAAGACTGAGATAGAGCCGGTAAAAGGTTGGAAAACAAGTGCTTCTATTAATTATAATGTAGCAGAACTAAATAATACGGTAAATCCTAAACCAATCATGGTGGAACTTGGAACAGGTGGCTTTGGTAATGTTGGTAAACCAAGTGCCGCGTATGAGACAAGTTTTTCTCATTCTCCCTATACGTTGTTTAATCTCATGACCTCCTATGAAAAAATACTTGGCAATCATTATGTTAAGGCATTGGTTGGTTATGAACAGGAAGAAAAATTTTATACATACCTGTATGCCCGGGGAGATAAGTTAATTACAGAGGAAGTTCCCTCTTTAAGTACTGCACTTGGAGTAAAAACAGTTGATGATACCAAGTATGATTGGGCAACACAAGGTGTTTTTGGCCGTTTGAATTATAACTTCAGAGAAAGATATCTTTTTGAATTCAGTGCACGTTACAATGGTTCCTCAAGGTTTGCTCCGGATTCAAGGTGGGGATTTTTCCCATCAGCATCTGCCGGGTATCAGATTTCGCAGGAAGATTTTTGGGCGGGAATTAAACCGTATGTCAACAGGTTAAAGATAAGGGGTTCTTACGGGTCATTAGGGAACCAGAACGTTGCCAGCTATTTATATATTCCAAGTGTACCTATCATAAACGAAACTCCCTGGATTATTGGAGGTGAGCGACCTGCTTATGCGCAAACTCCGGATCTTATCAGTGAGGGTTTAACCTGGGAGAAAATCACAACCTTAAATTTTGGCGTTGATGCAGGGTTCCTGAACAATCGTTTAGATTTGACTTTTGACTGGTTCAACAGGAGAACCTCTGATATGTTTGGTCCCCAGGAGACTCTTCCATATACCCTGGGTACCAGTACACCAACGGCAAACAATGCTGAACTGAAAACCGTAGGCTTTGAATTAATATTGGGATGGAGTGACAGGATTTCATCAGATTTCTCTTATAATGCACGGATTAGCTTAGGTGATAATAAATCAACAATCCTGAAATATAGAAATGAAAGTGGATGGATAGACTGGTGGTATGACGGGAAAGAAGTTGGTGAAATATGGGGGTTTGTGAGCGATGGGCTGATCCAGGACGCCGGGGAACAAATGCCGGACCAGTCTGAGGTTTATACCAGGTGGGGGCCGGGCGACATAAAATACAAAGACCTTAACGGTGATGGTAAGATAACTTATGGCGCAGGGACACTGGCAGACCATGGTGATTTAACTGTTATTGGGAACAGTTCTCCACGGTTTAATATAGGGATTTCCGGAGGATTTAACTGGAAAGGCCTGGATTTTAATATGTTCTGGCAAGGACTATGCAAACGGGATTATTATCCTGCCAGTAATGATGTTACGTTTTGGGGCCTGACTAATTCCTGGGCTAATTCGGCAGTATTAAAAGATGCACCGGTTTTAGATTACTGGAGGCCAGCCGACGAAACAAATTTGCTTGGTCCTAACACCGATTCTTATTTTGCGAGACCTTATTTCAGCTCGGAAACCTTTAAAAACAAAGAAACGCAAACAAGATTTCTTCAGAATGCCGCTTATTTGCGGTTGAAGAATATTCAGCTTGGGTACACTATTCCGGCACGTCTTTCAAGTAAGATATATATTTCAAATGCAAGAATCTATATTTCGGGAGCTAACCTGTTAACGATTAAAAAATTCCCGAAAACAATGGATCCTGAACAAACTATTGGCGCTGGCTATACTTCCTCCGGAGCATATTATCCGATGGCAAGATCGTTTTCAATTGGAGCGAACTTAACATTCTAAAAACATTGTTAATTATGAAAAAACTTATATTAGTTACAGGTTTTATTGCATTGATAATAATCTTTAATGCATGCGAAAAAAATTTCTTGGACAGGAGCCCTCTTGATCAGGTCGGATCATTTGATTTTTTCAAAAGTCCTGCCGACCTTAAGACTTATGTAAACCAATTTTACACCAGTACATCATTTCCAATTTCGGAGGAATGGGGCAGGGATTTTGATTCCGATAATGCAGTCGGTAACAATGTTAATACATGGCTGGAAGGATCCGCACTCTTGATCAGGCCGGGGCTATTAGTTTTGGCAGAGTAAGGAATATAAATTATTTCTTTGATAATTATAAACGTGTTGAACCATATGCCAATTTTTCAGAATATCAGCAATATTTAGGCGAAGCTTATTTTTTCAGGGCATTGATTTATTTTAATCTTCTGTATGCCTACAGAGATATTCAATGGTACACATCCGAGGTTGGTACCGCATCTCCGGATCTTTATAAAGCCAGGGATCCAAAGAACATTGTGGCCGACAATATTATTTCAAACCTTGATTCAGCAGCTATGTATCTTTCCGAGACAAAACGGACGGTGCTTCCCCTATAACAAATGGATGGCCCTTTGATTCAAAGCAAGGTTGCCCTTTTTGACGCAACATGGGAAAAATACCATGCCAACGACCCTTTCGACGTAAGTAATGCTCAACCAGACAAATATCTCAATAAGGTAGTAGAGGCGGCAACACTTATTATGAATTCACGTCTGTATGATATTTATTCAGCAGGAAAGCCATCAGCGGATTATTATGACCTTTTTATATTGCGGGACTATTCATCAAACCAGGAAGTAATGTTCTGGAAGGAATATAATAATGAACTTGGGAAGGGTGAAGTAGCTTTCAGAAGGCAGCCAAATTATATGCAGCAGTTTCCTTACTCAAACTTCACTGACCAAAGAGTTGGCTGATTCATATTTGTGTACCGATGGTAATCCAATAACAATTAGTCCTCTTTTTAATGGATTGACCTCAATTGAAACTGAAATGCAAAACCGGGATCCAAGATATTTTCAAACCATTTCTACCCCGGATGCTATATGGAGGTCTTATGAAGATGGCACCGTAGATTATTTTAAGAAACTTTATGATGACCTCGACACAGGAGTGCAGTATAATTCTCCTTGTGGTTATCTGATCAGAAAAGGCTATAATTCCCGCGTGATTTACCATGTCCCTCAATATGAAGAAACGCCGGGCATAATATACAGATATGCAGAAGTTCTGCTCAATTTTGCTGAGGCCAAAGCTGAATTAGGTAAGATTATTACACAGGCTGATCTTGATATGTCTGTTAAAAAACTCAGAGACAGGGTCGCAATGCCGAACCTTATTCTTTCAGATATTTCCGTTGATCCCGGCTGGAATTTTCCGGATCTGTCGCCGGCGATTAATGAGATCCGGCGTGAACGGCGGATCGAGGTGGCATCTGAAGGATTACGGGCCAGTGATATAAAGCGCTGGGCTGCTGCAGATGAGCTCATTGTCGGGACAAGACCTAAAGGATTATTGGCTTCTCAGCTTAACGTTAATGTTTATCCTGTTGACGAGAACGGTTTTCTTGACCCTTATAAGAATAAAATTCCCAATGGTTATGGCTTTAAGCTCGATCGTGATTATCTTAGTGCCATCCCCAAAAGTGATATTGTGTTAAATCCGAACCTGATTCAGAATCCGGGCTGGTAATATTTTTATTTAAATTCGATAAATAAATTTCTGATTGACCAGATATATTAAACTGACCGGCTTTATGACCACTTCTTAAAAAAAAGATGAAGTTGACTCAAAAGTCCTCTGTGGAACTCTGTGGAAACTCTGTGATCTCTGTGTAAGTTCTTAATTATTTGTTACACAGAGGGCCACAGAGAAGGCACAGAGCGACACAGAGAAAACATTAACGTAAATTTAGACTTTTGAGACAGCCTCTTATACATAAAATTTTTCGGGGTTCATCCCGGGATCGATACGAACATTAATAAAAAAATATTTCTTATGAAAAAGTACTTTAAAATTCAAAATTATATTATTTGCCTTTATCTGTTTTTTTCTCCCTTTTTAATTTACGGGCAGGAAAATAAAGCTGGCACTAACCAATCTGAGACCGATCTGACAAATGCATACGCAATTCAGCTTGAAGATTATCTAAGCCATTATCTTGTGGATCAGTACGAACGGGCGGCAAATTCGATGGCATCGTGATTATAGCAGCATTGACGCTTTTAAGAGAAGTGTGGAGCCAAACCGCAGAAGATGGGAATCAAAAGTGATTAAACCACCGGTTCTCATAAAGTCTGGTCCTCTCAGCAAGAGACCATTTATCATTGAGGATATCCGGGGTGAATGGATTGAACTTCCCCTTGGCCCGGTTACAGCACAAGCTTTCCTGGCATTTCCTGCTGAAGCCGGTA
>CAVZVF010000014.1:0-778376 GCA_963778605.1 uncultured Bacteroidales bacterium | reverse complement strand
CATGGCCGGAAGCAGCTTCCGTATTAATGGATCCTGAACGTACCACATACCTTACAACCAGGCTTACAGGTACACCGGCCAGAGGAGAGGAACCTGAAGGATCTATATATCCAGTGTCGCCGGCTAAATTTATTTGCGATGATTCAGTTGTCACATTACTTACGCCATAGTTACCCATACCTGAACCACTCTGGAAGTTTTTTTGAGATGATCCGGATTGAGAAGTCTGATCAGATGACTGAACAGTACCACCTGAAAAATTTAACTGAACCGAGTTGATTTAAATTTATAATTCAACTGACCTGTAACCGTGGAGTAAGGCAGTATTTTCGGATCGGGCTGAATCTGCGAAAATGTCGGTCCGTTATTTTTGGCAGTGGTAATTAACGGGAATACCTGGAAACTTTCCGGTTTCCCATAAATAAAGTAACAAGGGGCACTTTTTCCTTTGTTTTTAAACCGAAGTTTTGCAGCATCGAAGTCGAATGGATTTGAAATATCGAGCGCTTCAGTACCGGCAATAACCTGGAACGCATATTTTTTACCTTTTTCAAGAACAGGTTGTACAGGGCCGTATAAAAATGAGGTTCCCAGTACAGTTGTTTCAAAAAACGCAGGAGTAGTGGCTGTCAGAAGGGCGTCCCCCGGAGAAGCGTCCGGATCGTTCATTTCAGTAATCATTAAGGTATAAGGTGTACCCGGAGGGGCTCCCGGAGAAGGTGTCCAGGCAAATAAGAGTGGTTGTCCGGACGGTTGTTTAATTGTGTCCCCACAAATTGGAGACAAGATACCTGGAGGTTCAAATAATTGCAATGAAAACGGACTGCTGCACCCAATAGGATCGCTACCCGACAATAAGATACCGTCCCTGTCGTAAGCCCTGAAGCACAAACGATAGGTGCCTTCAGGAAGGCCTTTGTCCATTACTTCCTGTTTTGAAATTCCCGAAAAAACAAGGTTGTTATCATTAAAATAATCCCACAGATCCTGTCCGGTTAAAACCTCTGGCACATTCGGATTGAGCTCTATAAATTGTGACGGAACATAATCGGGGGAAGTAGCGATGGTTATCCCGTTATTACCGGTTAATGTAAGCTTAAGACTGAGATTTGTGTACACCGATGAGGAAAGTATCACACGTACTTTGTCGTAATACTGCAGAAAATCGGAGGTGTACGGAGGCATCACACTGGTGCTGATATTCAGATTACGTTGCTGCTGAAAAATGATATCGAAAGATTTATCCTCATCTGGAATTATTATCGGAGTGACAGCCGGCAAAAAAAAAGGATCTGTCTGGTTGCTGTTGCTTTTTATTATCATTCCGTTATCTCCCCGTGTCATCATGGAAAGGTATACACCTTCCAGACCATTATTTGACACAAGACTAAGTGCAGCCGGTTGCCGGGCAAATAAAACCGGTACCAGCAGCAATAACAGGAAAATTCCTGTACTTTTTTTCAGCAGTCTGTTAAAATGAATACACATAACCGATATCTCCTTTTCGTTCAGTAAACGGTGTAATATTAGGTGTAATGGCAGAAATTTTATTCAGATAAAATTTGACATAAAACCGGTGATGATTAGACGGTTTTATCCCGGACTGAAAAGATATCCGGTTAACACCTGTAATTTTATCATCATTGCCATCGGTAAAAGTGATGGTATTTTTATAATAATTGTCAGCAAGACTCAGGGACAATTTATTCTTCAGTAATGTTTTTGTAAGTACAATACCTGGTCCTGTAATTGTATTTTTCGAATTTTGCAGGTTGTAAAGTGTATAATTAAAACTTAAGCCCAGGTTCAAACCGGCTTTTACGATAAACAGCATGTAGTTGGTCATCAGTGTAGTCGAATTATAGGAATTCAGGTTAGTCGTATTTATATTTTTATCCTTAAGTTTCTGAAGGTTATAACTCAGCATTATATTGTGGATCAACGACTTTCCAGAGATGTTCACGTTTTGGTTTACAGCCAGGTTCCGGGTGGTCTGCGAAATTCCATACAATGAATCCACAGGAGTTAGCCCGGCTGATTGTCCCATGTCATAATTCGAAAAAGTTACGTTGACATTATAGACCTGGGCAGGAGTTGCATTAAAGGTTAACGAACCAATCGTACGATGTGTGGTGGCGGGGAGGTCATTATTCAGGTTATCGCGCTGAAAGCCGAGACTGCTGCCAAGGGAATATTTTTGCTGTCCAAGTCTTAATGATGGTTCGATGGTTATGTTTTGCAAATCGTTTTGAAAGAAGTAGGCCCCCATGGAACGATAACCCGGTGCAATTCGTTTGTAACGCAGGTTAAATGAAAAATCCATTCCGCCATAACCCAGTGACGATTCAACTGCCGAACTGGTGCTTGTGGTGGCGTTAGTGTTAAATAAGCCGGTGAAAACATCGAGAATTTTGTGTCCTGAAGTGTCGGGACCTTTGGCATTAAGATCATCAGTATATAAGGATTGCGCCAGTTGAAGATCGAAGTGAAATTTTCCGGCAAACTGCTGATGTGTCACGAAAGAAGCAATAAAGTTTTCTGCAGGCATCAATGTACGGTTTGTGGAATCGAGCGAAAGGGAATTCGCGTCATCCCAGCCTTTCAAAAATATCAGGTCGGCATTGTTCCTGGCTGTCCCATACCCTATCTTCATACTCCAGGCTTTTCTTTCGTACGATGGAGTGGTTACAGCAGAATTATCCAGAGTCAGTGTTTGAAGATTGGGATTTATCGCTTTGAGTAATCTTCCCGACATAAAACCAAACCTGAAATTCCCTGGATTGAGTTCCGTCCCTACTCCTAACAATGTATGCCCTGAAAGAGTGTAAGGCGAAAACACAACACTACGGTAACCCAGGTGCAGCTTTATCCATTTGTAATAAGGACTTACACCAAACTTATTAAAGGGTTGCCTGAAATCGCGCTGCTGTTCACTTACTGTGAAAGAAAAGGGTAATGTTACGCCGTAAATGGATAAGACAGGAGAACCGGTCAGAAGCCAAACGAAAGGTTTACGGCCAGGCTGTTTACCTGTTATATCGTAAAAAGTCATTGTACCGCCTAGTGTACCTTTCAGGTCAAAAGGTTTTACATTTTTCAGATTTTCAATGTTCTGTGCTTTTATAGGATATCCTGTAAGAAATAAAAGGTTGCAAAATAATGCCAAATATATTTTTCTGCCCAATATCATTTTATCGAAAGACTAAATTGTGAAAACAGAACCGGTACTGCGATTTGCAATTATGTAATAGAATTGTTTTTATTACCCGGGAGAGACTATTGTTGATGAATGATAATACATTATAGAAAGATTTAGTGATAATCAATTGAAAAGAAAGATAAATGGGTTTAATCCTTATGCCGGATAAATTTAACTCTGGTTTAAATTTTAATTTGACAAATGATTGAGACATACCTGAGATATTAAAATATAAGCACAGCTCAAATGATTTTAATGGACCTCCATCCTATCTTTGCTTCCTGTTCCACTCCGATCTCAAGTGCAAAATGAAACAGTGTGGCAATTAAGAGTGATTGAAGTAATTAAATTCAATCTGCGAACAGGTACCTAAAAACAATTTAACAATTCAGATAAAAGGATTGTTCATTGAGTTGAAATACTTTCTTTATGACTAACTGTATGATAATGGATTATGTAATACCTTATCATTATTGTTCGCGATAGCGTCGGTAAAACAGTGTTATCCTGTACCTCCCATCTATGTTCACACTCACTGGCTTTTTTACGTTGATTCATTAGTCGTAATTGTTTTCCCATTCTGTAGTTGTGTATGACAACACTCCATAAAGAAAATCCGGTAATTACGCCTGGCGATCATCTTAAATTTGACTTTGGCATAAACGAGATGAAACTTAAGTTCAAATAACAATATAATTTCATTATTGACTGAACCAAATAACTTTCAAATTGTTTGTTTGTTTTGAGGAGTATTTATTTGACAAACTTTATTGTGAATGAATATTCTTAAAATTTACATATAAATTATGAATGTATTTCATAATCCCTCCCATTCCAACTTTCTAAATATCTTTTATTTATTTAATTAATAAATTGAAGTATGAAAATCAAGACATTCCTGGCATTCTGCCTCTTTTTGAGCTTTTCATTTGCTCAGTTATCTGCACAGAGTGATACAACCATCAAGGTAATTAATAAAACGGTTGTTTTTAAATTTGATGATTTTGGCTATTATGCTCCGATCTATTGCAATGGTAAAATTGTCGATTTGTTATGGGGCAACATCAAAGTGCAATATTCAGACCATATTGAAAAAAACTTCGTAAAATGGGAGATGTATAAATGGGATGGTGAATTAACAGGGTGGTATGGCGAGGTATTTCAAATACATGAGTCGGATAAGATCGGAATACCTAATCCCGGTGTTTATACCTTTCATTTTAATCTTGTAGGGAACATGGGTAATCATTATATAAACTCAGGTACTTATGATTGGCAAACCGGGATAGTAACTATTGATAAAGCAGTGTGCCCTGGCAATTAAAATTGTCAATCCAACAAATCAAGCCCCCGGAAATCAGCTCCGGGGGCTTTTTGTTTAAGTAACCTTATTGATAAATAACTAATGAAGGTATAATTATCGGGGAAGGACCCTTCTGTTTTCATTAAGCTCCGGAAATAGAAATCCGGGGTGTTACTTTATTAGTTATTACACTACTTTATTTTATCTCAACAATTTATCAACAGTAGTATTTCAGTGTATTCAGGGGGGTATTCAAATAAAAAAGCAGTTATGAAATGTAAATCATAACTGCTTGATTTTCTTTGTAGCGAGACGGGGGAATGATCCCCGGACCTCATGATTATGAATCATGCGCTCTAACCAACTGAGCTATCTCGCCAAATAGTTAACTTTAAAAAACTTTTTCATGTGCTCTAATGCTGACGCTTGCGGTCAGCATCCTGACATCCGCAACTGCGGATCGTCAGGACCAACTGAGCTATCTCGCCAAAAACTCTTTTTCCTGTCATCCTTTTTGCGGGTGCAAATATAATCAGTTTGTTACTAATTCGCAATAAGGTTTTTTTTAGTTTCAATATTTTTTCTATATTGCAGAAATAGTACCTTTTTAAGAATAGTTTTTTATTATGAGATTGAAGTTCGAACTGGAATATACTCTGAATTGTTCCCCAAAAGTGCTCTTTTCACGGCTTAGTACACCGGAAGGTCTTGCTGAATGGTTTGCTGAGGATGTAAATGTTGAAGGTGACATCTTTACGTTTATCTGGGATAAAACGGAATCGATCGCACAGGCTGGTGGCTCTCAAGGAGAACAGGCTTACCCGGTTTGAATGGCTCGACAGTGATGATGAAGAATCTAATTACTTTGAATTCAGGATCAACGTACTGGAACTCACCGGTGATATCGCACTTATAATTACCGATTTTGCTGATGAGGAAGAAAAAGAAGACGCTATATATCTGTGGGACAGCCAAATAACTGACCTTAAAAGGCTCCTTGGTGTCTGACAACCACCAAAATATCTCATATTTTCACTGATATTTCCAGAAAAATCGAGTAGTTTTGTGATCAAAATTTTAATAAAGTGAAGCAGGTCGACAGATTTGTATTGAAATCATTTATTGGTCCCCTGATATTTACCTTCTTTATCGTACTTATCATCCTTATTTTACAGTTTCTTTGGATGTATATCGATGAGCTGGCAGGTAAGGGGCTTGATTTTAATATTATGGGAGAACTTTTATTCAATTTCTCCCTCTCATTTGTACCTACTGCTCTCCCTCTTGCAATTCTCCTGGCATCTCTGATGACATTCGGTAATATGGGTGAATTCAGCGAATTAACAGCGTTAAAGGCCTCCGGTATTTCACTTCAGCGGATCATGATGCCCCTGATCATCCTAAGCGCTGTAATCTCTGTGGTATCTTTCCTTTTCGCCAATAATGTTGTGCCATATTCGACCAGAAAAGCCAGGACTCTCCTTTATGATATCCGCAAGAAGAGACCTGATATAAACATACAGGCCGGATCATTTTATAATGGCATTGAGGGATTCAGCATAAAGATAACTGATAAAGACCCTATGACAAACCGTCTTGATAAACTTATAATATATGATCATCGCGGGGGACCGGGTAATGGTTCTGTCACCATAGCCGATTCAGGATATATGAGGATAACAAAAGATGAAACTGCATTGATAATGACACTTTTTAAAGGCTTTACATTCACTGAAATCGCAGAAAAAAATGTAAGTTATGCCGAAAAAAAATATCCTTCCCGCAAAGATACTTTTGAAGAACAAACCATTCTGATACCACTTACCGGTTTTGACCTTGAACGAAGCAGAGATGATCTTTTCAAATCTTCCTCATCTATGCTGAACGTATCACAGCTCACTTATCAGATAGATTCACTTAATAAAAAGCATATTTCACACTTAAATGTACAGCTTAAGGAATTCATAACCTCAAAGCTTTATACCGAAAGGAATTATTTGAAAAGTTTTGCGGTAAAACAAGACTCAAGTGTTAAAGAAATCAAACCTGCTGTTTTTAATCCGGAAGAGTTGTACGATTCCCTGACCATTTATGACCAGAGAACAGTATTGGCAAAAGCTATTGAGAACCTGAAGGAAGGGAACAGCTTCCTTATGCAGAAAAACGAAATACTGAATATCGAGGTTAAATCCATCAAAAGATATGAAATTGAATTAAACAAGAAACTAACATTATCTTTTGCCTGTCTTGTCTTTTTTTTCATAGGCGCACCACTGGGAGCCATTATCAGGAAAGGAGGACTGGGAACCCCGGCAGTAATCTCAATATTATTCTTTGTCATCTGGTATGTTATTTCACTTTCAGGAGAAAAACTTGTTGAAGCTAACCACCTGGGAACACTTACGGGAATGTGGGCTTCATCTTATATATTGTTCCCGGTGGGATTATTTCTTACATATAAAGCTACAAATGATTCAGTTATAATGAACATTGATACCTATATGATGTTTCTGAAAAAGATAAAGGATAACTTATACAGGAAAATTGTGAACGGAACAAGGAAGATTCCTGATTTTAGGAAAAAAAATAAGTAAAATGGACGATATTAAGCTAGATACTATTGAAAATGCCATTGAAGAGATAAAGAAAGGGAGGCTCCTGATTGTCGTTGATGACGAAGATCGTGAGAATGAAGGTGATTTCATCTGTGCAGCCGAGCTTATTACACCTGAAATTGTAAATTTTATGGCAAAGTTTGGTCGTGGCCTGATCTGTGCTGCACTGCCCGAAGAAAGATGCGAAGAGCTTGAACTCGATCTGATGGTTGGTATTAATACATCTCTGCACGAGACTCAATTCACAGTCTCAGTCGATCTTTTAAGCGAAAGATCATCTACAGGCGTATCAGCAAAAGACCGGGCGCTTACTATAAAAGCTCTCGTTGACCCCCTTACAAAACCATCTGATCTGGGACGGCCGGGACACATATTCCCTCTTAAGGCTAAATCAAAGGGTGTCTTAAGAAGGGCCGGTCATACTGAGGCTGTAGTTGATCTTACCCGCATGGCAGGTCTGCATCCGGGAGGGGCCCTGGTCGAAATAATGAATGACGATGGCTCGATGGCCCGCATAAACGACCTGGTGAAAATCAGGGAAAAGTTTGATATTAAGATTATTGCTATAAGAGATCTGATACAATATACGTTGGAAAGAGATTCTATTATAGAGAAAGGAGAAATGGTTAAACTGCCAACAGAAAGAGGAGAATTTGAGTTTATCCCTTTCACGCAGACCAGCAACGGGATTGAACATGCTGCCCTGGTGAAAGGAACCTGGACAAAGGATGAACCAGTACTGGTGAGGTTACATTCATCATGTTTCACCGGAGATATTTTCGGATCTCTGCGCTGTGACTGCGGACCACAACTTCACAAGGCAATGGATATGGTCGAGGCTGCCGGTAAAGGTGTCGTTATTTATCTGAGCCAGGAAGGCAGAGGAATCGGACTTGTCAACAAGATAAAAGCATACCGGCTCCAGGATGAGGGAATGGATACGGTTGAGGCTAACCTGAAACTGGGATTTGGTGAGGATGAAAGAGATTACGGAGTAGGCGCCAGTATTATGAGAGAACTGGGTCTCGGAAAAGTACGTCTTATATCAAATAATCCAGTCAAACGGGCAGGCCTGGAAGGTTATGGAATTAAGATAGTTGAAACAATCCCGCTTGTAATTGAATCCAATCCGTATAATAAATTCTACCTTGAAACAAAAGCGAATAAAATGGGCCATAATCTTACCCGCAATAAACGTATTCGCAAAGGATTGATCATATGTTGTATTTTTGTTTTAAAACCTCTAATAATTTTCAATGAGAAACCTCAGGATAGTATTTATGGGAACACCTGAGTTTGCGGTGGCAACGCTTGGTTGCCTGCTTATGAACGGATTTAATGTTGCAGGTGTTGTAACGGCACCTGATAAACCAGCCGGAAGAGGAAGAAAAATCAATAACCCCGCGGTAAAAGAATTTGCCGGATTCAGCCATCTGCCAATCATGCAACCCGAAAATCTTAAAGATCCGGGATTCATCGATCAATTGCAAAATCTTAATGCTGATTTATTTATTGTTGTTGCATTTCGCATGCTGCCTGAAGTTGTATGGAAAATACCACGTATGGGCACCATAAATCTTCATGCTTCCCTTCTGCCTGATTACCGTGGTGCCGCGCCAATTAACCATGCTCTTATCAACGGGGAAACAGTGACCGGCGTCACCACTTTTTATATTGACGATAAAATTGACACCGGAAATATCTTGTTAAGGGAAGAGATAAGGATATTCCCTTTTGAAAATGCCGGAGACTTGCATGACAGACTTATGAAACTTGGAGCCCGGCTTGTAATAAGGACGTTGGCCTTTATAGCTGATAACAAAATAAAGCCGCAGTCACAGGCTGATTTCAGCAAACCGGGAGTTACACCAAAACTGGCTCCCAAAATACATCCTGCCGACTGTATAATCGACTGGAAGAACGACCCGGTAAAAATTCATAATTTTATACGCGGACTGGCACCCTACCCGGGCGCAAAATCTTTCCTGAAAAAAGAAAATGAAATCCTTTCCTTTAAAGTTTTCGAGAGCCAGCCTGAGATTGCAGAGCATTCTTTAAAGCCAGGAGAAATAGTGACCGATGGAAAGCATTTCATAAAGGTAGCGTGCAGGGACGGATTCGTAAATATTACCAATCTTCAGGTTGAAGGAAAAACCAGGATGAGCAGCGTTCAGTTCCTTAGAGGTTTTAAGATATCAGACTATAACATCCCGGTTAGTTGACCGGCTTAATGACTCCTCAGCCATAAACGCTGACCGGCAACAGGTTCTGTACCCTCCTCCATCCTGTTCATTTCATAAAGGCTTTTTAGCTTTATCCCGTACTTTTGTGATATTATATACATCGTTTCCCCTTCAACACAATTATGATAATCTTTCCCCGGTTCAGCCTTATTACGTTTTGGCTGGAGGTAAAGAATCTGACCCGGAGTAAGAGAGAGTTCTCCCATGATTTCATTATACCGGGTCAACTCCCATCTAAGAAGCTGGAACTCTGATTCGAGTTTCTCCTTCGTATCACCGTCTTTGACAATTATATATTGGATCCTGTTGTTCTCCATCACCCTGGAAACTACCGCCGGGAACTTCCACATTACCGTTAAATACCGGGGCAGCCACTACAATATTTACGCTGTCCTTATTGTCTGAAGGTTCCCTTAAGACAGGGTTTGAATGGGGAATATGCATTATTTGCTGTTTTACCCCTGTCATAATAATAAAGGTTATTCTCTTCAATTTTTCTTATAAGCATATTTGCATAATCAGGATTTGTAGCATAACCAGCTTTTTTCAATCCTCGTGCCCATGCTTTGTAATCGGTCGGATCAATATCAAACAGAGTCCGATAACGCGATCCGTATTTCAGAAAGTCGGAATGGTCATAAAATGAATCCTCAGGTTTGCGGTACTTCCTGAAGCATTCATTTCGTCTGTCATCATTATGGCGTACTGTCGGTCCGGTCCAGTCATTATGACACTTTATGCCAAAATGGTTATTTGCTTCCCGTGCCAGCCTGCTTCGGCCAAAATCCGACTCTATCATGCCCTGGGCAAGAGTAATACTTGCCGGAATGCCTGTCCTTATCATCTCACTTACAGCAAGATCTTTATACTTCTCAATATAAGAACCGGCACTTGCCTCCGGATAAGACGACTGACCTGCCGGCCTGTAAGCCCTGCACCCAACCAGTCCTGCCAAAATTATAATCTGAGTACCTGTAATTATTTTGCTGTACATCATATTTTGTAAACGACAAAAATAGAAAAAAAGGTGAGGGTTCCAATAATTATCATCTCATTCTGTTGATACGGCTGATATCTGAAACAATCAATATTTATTAACTTTGAAAGCCAAACTGATTAAAAGATCTATGATCAAGTCGAAAAAAATATCGTTTACATACATCGAATTTGACAATCCTGATGAGTTAGATACAGCGGACAGAGAGCTTGTAATAGCTGCCAGAGAGGCAGCTATAAATGCATATGCCCCATATTCCGCATTCAAAGTTGGAGCGGCAGTGAGACTCGGCAGCGGTGCAATAGTCAGGGGAGCAAATATTGAAAATGCTGCCTTCCCCTCGGGTATTTGTGCCGAAAGGAGCGCTCTTTCAAACTGTGTATCCAATTATCATGATGACAAACCAGTTGCAATAGCAATTGCAGCGCTAGCTGAAGATGGATTTACCGGGAATCCCGTTCCTCCCTGTGGAAACTGCCGCCAGGTGATTGCAGAAGAAGAATTGAGAAATGGAAATAAAATAAAGATAATTTTATCGGGTAAAAATAAGATTCAAATTATTGAGAGTTGCCGCCATCTTCTTCCGCTTCAATTCACAAAGAAAAATCTTAACATCACTCTTCCATAATGATCAGCTGGAATCCGGCTCCATGAATATTTTTAATATTCAATTTCGGATCATCTGATAAAAATTTCCTGAGTTTTGTAATATATACATCCATGCTCCTGGCAGTAAAATAATCATCAGATCCCCATATCTTTTTCAGAGCCATCTCTCTGCTTATAAAAGCATTTGGATTGACTGCAAGCAATTCAAGCAGTTGAGCTTCTTTTGGAGAAAGCTTCTTCTCATCATTGCCATAAGTTAAAGTGCGGAGCTTGGAATTGAAAACAAATTTACCTATCTCAAACACATCACGGTTTCCGCTTTGAAAATCGCGTCTTGCCATTATAGCACGTATTTTGGCTAACAGAATCTCAGTGTCAAAAGGTTTCGTAACATAGTCATCCCCTCCTGCTCCATATCCTTTAAGGACATCTTCCTTGAGTTTCTTTGCTGTAAGGAAAATAATCGGAACGACTGTGTTAATCTTTCTTATCTCCGTTGCGATGGTAAAGCCGTCAATATGAGGAAGCATGATATCGAGAATGCAGATATCAAAAATTCCTTTTCTGAAAGATTCAAGGGCGTATTTGCCATCGTCAACCCACTCCACAGAGAAGTCGTTAATTTCCAGATATGATTTAAGGACGGAGCCAAAGCTCAGGTCGTCTTCCACGAGAAAAATCTTTGCACTTTTGGATTGCATTTTCAGGTCTCCCAGTTAAATGGTAAGAATATTTCGAACCGGCTTCCTTTGCCAGGTTCGCTTAAAACAGTAACAATGCCTCTGTGGGCATCAATAATAGCACGGACATAGTTCAGTCCAAGACCAAATCCCTTTACATTGTGCACATTACCTGAATTTTGCCGGTAAAATCTTTCAAATATTTTGTTCTGAACGCTTTTACTCATGCCAATTCCTTTATCCTCGACAGATAACATGACCCCTTTTTCATTATTCCACGTCTCTATGGTAATTTCAGGTGCATCAACAGAATATTTTATTGCATTGTCAATAAGATTATTAACAAGATTTGCAAGGTGTTCGCTATCACCATAAATTACCGGTTCAGGTGCATTAAGCTTCAGATCTATTTTCCCATTTCTTTGCTGCACCTGTATTTCAAACGTATCTGCTACTTTTTCTATGATTGAATGAATCGAGTGATTTTCAAAGTTAAAATCAATCTCCTTTTTATCCAGAGATGATATCTGGAGGATGGTCTCAACTTTTTTGTTCATCCGGCTGTTCTCCTTTTTTATCATACCAATGAAATGCCTTATACTCATCTCATCGTTAATAACTTTAGGATTGGTGATAGTATCAGCTGCAAGAGAAATTGTAGCAATTGGAGTCTTGAACTCATGAGTCATATTGTTTATGAAATCCGACTTAATCTCAGATATTTTTTTCTGTCTTATAATGAAATAGAGGCTTAAAGCAAATGTTGCGAGAATGATAAGTGAAAAGAGCAATGATCCGCCCAATATCCACTCCATTGAACCCAGCACGTAATTTGTCCGGGAAGGAAAGATAACTGAAAGGACAAGGTTCTGTCTTATAATATTATCGGGGAACAACCTTACCATATATTTGCTTTTAATGAAGTCGTTCTTCTCTGCTTTTTTATAGTTTCCTCCACTTACAACACCATCCTTAATAAGTGCATATTCAAAAGGGGTCTGGATCCTGGAGATTAGAAGTGACTGCTTCAGAGCATATTCAACCTCTTTATTATCAAGTTCAAGTGCCTTTTCCCACTGATAAATTTCCGCGATCATCTGGCCGCTCATATTCTGAAACTCGCTTGATCTCTTCCTCAGCCAATCGAGGAATTCCTGCTTTTTAATATAAACTTCTTTTGAATAAGCATCCGACGCTGCTCCATCCGGAACAATGTTCATCTTACCCTGTTCATCCGGTGCTGTCAGTCTGATATTATCTGAATCTGAAGTAATTGTGGTATCGTGTGTCACTATTTGCGGTTTACTTCCGGGTTTGCTGCTCACCGACTTGCTTGTGATCCTCACTCTGATGTTGCCTCCTTCTTTATTAACAGTACTGCCTATACTTATATAACCTGATAAATCATCCTTCTTGTTATTGGGTAAGATCGGATTTACAAGAAGAAAATTATTAAGGAAATCCATTTTTCTTGAAGTTTCAATTGCATTTGCCGCATTATTAAGGCTCGCGCTTACAGCATAGTCGAAACTTTCATTGCGCACCCCTACGGCATTCCTTATCCATATAATCTGCACCCAGGTAATACCTATGATGGAAAACACCATCATGAAGATCAGCCATGCAAATTTTTTCTTATTCATGTTACAAAATTAATTCTTAAGGTCAAAACTCACACATGTTTTAACTATTCGTTAACGCAAATTAACCTGATTTTAACTCTTTAATAGCCTGACTAAAGAGTTTTTACTCTGAAGACTCAATTTTTTCCGGACATTTTTTCATGCGCAATCCATTAAAATGAGACAGGATCCACGCTTCAATTTTATACTCCTGAATCTTTAAAGTGAGACCAGATATCTCCCTCGGGGAAATGAGCGGTAACCGAAATTTTCGCTTTGCTTACAGGATGAATGAACTCAAGCCGGCGAGCCAGAAGACTTATACTTCCATCATCATTTGACCGGGGATAACCATATTTAAGATCTCCTTTAACCGGGCACCCGATACTGGCAAGCTGAGCCCTTATCTGGTGGTGCCGTCCGGAATGAAGCTCTACTTCAAGAAGATAATAACGTTCCGATCGTCCGACCATGCGGTATGTAAGTGTTGCCTCCTTTGATCCCTTTACTTCATTATCATAAACATAGGTCTTATTCTGTTTTTCATTTTTCTTAAGGAAATGTGTAAGTACTACCCTCATCTTCAGGAGGACACTCCTTTACAATTGCCAGATAAATTTTTTTTACATCTTTGGTCCGGAACATCTCATTGAGCCTTGAAAGAGCCTTTGAGGTACGTGCATATAAGATCACACCACTTACAGGCCGATCGAGCCTGTGAACTATCACCAAGGAAAACATCTCCGGGCTTCTTATATTTTTTCACCGATATATTTTTTTATTTCATTATCGAGCGAAGGATCCCCGGTTATATCACCCTGTGACAGATCTGAAGCTTTTTTATATACAGCAATTATATGATTATCTTCGTAAAGAATTTCAGCCATCCGGTTTAGTATTAATGTTAATACTGTTCCTTTTCATTCGGGAAATCATGTGTTCTCACATCATTTATATAATTCTGAACAGCCCCTTTTATTTCAGCATAAAGGTTATGATATCTCCTTAAAAACCTTGGAGAGAATTCCTGAGTAATGCCAAGCATATCATGCAGAACCAATACCTGGCCATCAGTTTTCCCTCCGGCTCCAATCCCTATAACCGGGATCCTGAGATTATTGGTTACCTCTTCTGCAAGGCGGGCTGGTATCTTTTCAAGTACTATACCAAAGCACCCTGTCTTTTCGAGAAGCCTTGCATCTTCCATAAGACGCCGTGCCTCCTCTTCTTCCTTTGCCCGAACGACATAAGTCCCAAATTTATGAATGGCCTGCGGAGTAAGTCCAAGATGTCCCATAACCGGAATTCCGGCTGATAAAATGCGCTCAATGGATTCCACTACCTGGTACCCGCCTTCAAGTTTTACAGCATGAGCGCCTGTCTCCTTCATGATCCTTATTGATGAAGCCAGCGCTTCTTTTGAATTTCCCTGATAAGTGCCAAATGGCAGATCAACAATAACCAGTGCTCTTTTTACAGCCCTGACAACTGATGCCGCATGATAAATCATATTATCAAGCGTAATCGGAAGCGTTGTGTCAAATCCTGCCATTACATTCGACGCTGAGTCTCCAACCAGGATGACATCTATCTCAGCTTCATCAAGAATACGTGCAATTGAATAGTCGTAGGCTGTCAGCATTGCAATCTTTTCGCCCTTGAGTTTCATTTCATTAAGGACATGAGTTGTAACCCTTTTGACCGATTGATGAATAGACATAACAATTAATGAATTAATTTCAGGAAACAAAGTTACTGTTTTGAATGGATTGATACCTCGTAACATCTGCATCTTTTTGTTTTGACAGCTTGTGGTTGAATCTCTGTCGTTTTGTCACGTATAATTAATTTGAGAAATAAAGCAGTGTCATATTTACATAAATAACCGGAATAATTTTAATGGCATAATCATTGCATTGATTTAATATCAAAACGAAATTTTTTAAATTTTAATAAAATGGGAAAAATAATAGGTATTGATCTGGGAACAACAAATTCATGCGTTGCAGTAATGGAAGGCAATGAGCCGGTTGTGATCCCTAACAGTGAAGGAAAAAGAACCACCCCTTCAATTGTTGCATTCGTTGAAAATGGGGAACGCAAGGTTGGTGATCCTGCCAAACGTCAGGCTATTACCAATTCCACGAAGACTGTTTACTCAATAAAAAGGTTTATGGGTGAGACCTACGATAAGGTAACCAAAGAGATAAAAAGAGTCTCCTACACTGTTGAAAAAGGTGATAATAATACTCCAAGGGTCAAAATCGACAAAAGATTATATTCTCCCCAGGAGATCTCGGCAATGATACTCCAAAAGATGAAGAAGACAGCCGAAGATTATCTTGGTCAGGAAGTTACCGATGCAGTTATTACTGTGCCGGCTTATTTCAGTGATTCACAACGCCAGGCTACTAAAGAGGCCGGTGAGATTGCCGGGTTAAACGTAAAAAGGATAATAAATGAACCTACTGCCGCATCACTTGCCTACGGTCTTGATAAAAAATCGCAGGATCTTAAGATTGCGGTGTTTGACCTTGGAGGCGGTACATTTGATATCTCAATTCTGGAACTTGGGGATGGAGTTTTTGAAGTTAAATCGACCAATGGTGACACACATCTTGGGGGTGATGATTTTGACCATTTGATCATTGACTGGATGGCAGAAGAGTTTCTCAAAGACGAAGGCATTGACCTGAGAAAAGATCCCATGGCTCTTCAGCGTCTGAAAGAGGCAGCGGAGAAGGCTAAAATAGAACTCTCAAGCTCCACATCAACCGAGATAAATCTTCCTTACATTATGCCAGTGGACGGCATTCCGAAACATCTTGTTAAAACACTTACACGTTCAAATTTTGAAAAGATCTGTGATAAACTTTTTCAATCTTGTATCGAACCCTGTAAATCTGCTCTCAGAGATTCAGGACTAAAGACATCTGATATCGACGAGGTTCTTCTGGTTGGCGGATCTACCCGTATTCCGGCCGTACAACAACTTGTTGAAAAATTCTTCGGTAAAGCACCCTCAAAAGGGGTAAATCCTGATGAAGTAGTTGCCGTGGGAGCTGCAATTCAGGGTGGCGTTCTCACCGGTGAGGTAAAAGATGTACTCCTACTGGATGTTACACCATTGTCTCTCGGTATCGAAACAATGGGTGGCGTAATGACAAGACTTATCGAGTCAAACACAACGATCCCTACAAAAAAACAGGAAGTTTTCACAACTGCAGCAGATAACCAGCCGTCAGTCGAAATACATGTTTTGCAGGGAGACAGGCCTATGGCAACCGGAAATAAAACTATCGGCAAGTTCCATCTCGACGGGATCCCACCTTCTCCAAGAGGTATACCTCAGATTGAAGTTACATTTGATATCGATGCTAATGGAATACTGCATGTAACAGCAAAGGACAGAGGTACAGGTAAAGAGCAACGAATAAGGATAGAAGCCTCGTCAGGACTCAGTGATGATGAAATAAAAAGAATGCGTGAGGAAGCACAGGTAAACGCTGAATCTGATAGAATTGCCAAAGAAAAAGTTGAAAAGATCAATACAGCTGACAGTATGATTTTCACAACCGAAAAACAGCTTAAGGAATTTGGAGATAAGATTCCCGCTGATAAAAGGCCAGCTATTGAAACTGCTCTCTCAAAGCTTAAAGATGCTCATAAAGCTCAGGATGTCAATGAAATTGACAAAGCTCTTGCGGAACTCAATGCGGTATGGCAGACGGCTTCAGAGGAGATGTATAAAACTGCTCAGAATACAGGACCTGCTTCAGCACAGAGTGACCAGAATCAGCCCGGAGCAGGAGAATCCGGAGGAGGCAGCTCTAAATCGGATTCTGATGAGGTAACTGATGTTGACTTCGAAGAAGTTAAGTAACCATATAAAAAATTAAATAAAAGAGGTTGTCTCCAAAGGGGCAGCCTTTTTTTATTCAGATTTGCCCGTCAGTAAGGTAGTGGATCCTGCAATTACTACCGGCCGGTCAAGTGGCTCAAGTCGGGAAGTAAAACGGAAGAAATGACCGCAAGACCTGTAAGACCTTCAAAACCGGAAGATCGGCATTGATAAATTATTAACATATTTTTGTACTTTTGCATCAGGCACAACGTTGTAATTAAATGAAACTTAAGATATTTACAATTATAGGTCTGCTGTTTATGGCAATCGCAGCAACTGCCCAGGTTGATCAATCTGTTAATCAAACGGATAAATCCGGTAAAAAACAAGGACACTGGATTAAAAAAGATAAATAACACTATAATATATGACGGATTCTTCAAAGACGATCATCCGGTTGGGGAATTCAGGAGATACTATAATAACAATACCCTTAAATCCTTACTTGTCTTCAGTGCCGACGGTAAAGAGGCTGAAGCAACGATCTACCATCCCAATGGATTCATTGCCTCAAAGGGTAAATATATTAACCAGCAAAAGACGGGAAAATGGAAATTTTACTCTGAATATACTGAGGGCTACCTGATCAGCGAAGAAGATTATTCCAAAAACCTGAAGAACGGCCCTGCCGTTAAATATTATCCTGATGGGAAAGTAGCTGAACGAATGAATTTTATAAATGATATCAGAAACGGCGAGTGGACCCAATATTATCAAAATGGCAATCTGAGCCTTAAAACAAATTACCTGAACGGTAATATCAATGGCAGTTTTAAAGCATGGTATGAAGATGGCAACAAGGAACTAACCGGAGAATATATAAATAATATAAGGGAAGGTCACTGGCTTATCTATAAGGAAGACGGAACAATTAAATATGAGTTGGATTATGTTGGGGGGGTAACAAATAACCGCCAGATGGAAATTGACGAGTCAAATTTTCTTGACGCCCTCGAGAAGAACACTGGAATGACTCCCGATCCTGAAAAAACAGGGAAAACATGGTGATAAAGACTTTAAATTTATTGAGTCTTCACGTACTGAAAATTACTTTTATTCTTGTGTTCTTATCTGGCCCTGACTTCATGTATGGTCAGGGATCACCTTACCAATATTATTACAGAGTCTGTTTCAGGGATAAAGGAGAAAACAGTATTTCCGGCTTTACGCCCGGAGAACTGCTTTCGGAAAGAGCTGTCAGAAGAAGGGAAAAGGCCGGTATTCCGGTACCTGATATCAGTGATATTCCAGTGTCGGCAGGTTACATTGACCAGATTTCAGCCCTGGGATTCAGACTCCATTGCACTTCGAAATGGATTAACAGTGCACTGTTCAAGACTGAGACACCGGCTGATATAAATGATATACTTAATCTTCCCTTTGTTCTGAATGTAAAAACCGTAAAGATTCCCGGTACCAAGAGTCAGTTCAGTGACAAACTTGACTTTTCTTTCAAACTTGATGACCCGATGGTTTATAACCGGTCCATATCCTTAATAAACGGACTCCTTCTGCATTATTCCGGATTTAACGGGAAAGATATTCTTATAGCAGTGCTGGATGGAGGGTTCCTCTATACTGACAATGCATCATCTCTGGTTGATCTCCGAAACCGTAAAGGAATAAAAAGTACTTACGATTTTGTAAGCAATACCAGGTTTGTTTATGACTATAACAGCCATGGGACATCTGTTCTTTCTGTTATTGCCGGAAGTATACCCGGCGTGATCGAAGGAACAGCACCCGGAGCAGATTTTTTGCTTTTAAGAACTGAAGATACTTCTTCAGAATTCCCCGTTGAAGAAGATTACTGGGCTGCCGGAGCGGAATTCGCTGACAGTGCCGGTGCTGACATAGTATCTTCATCTGTAGGCTACAATGTTTTTGACGATCCCTCCATGAATTACAAATACTCAGATTTGGACGGTAAAACTGCTTTCATAACCAGAGCTGCCGGTATTGCTGCTTCGAAAGGAATAATGGTTTTCAACAGTGCAGGTAATGAAAGAAATAATGTATGGATCCATATCATTGCTCCCGCCGACGGAGTGCATGTTGTCGCAGTCGGAGCTGTTGATGGCAACAATCTCATTTCATCCTTTTCTTCATCAGGACCATCCGCCGATGGCAGGATAAAACCCGATAATACCGCAATGGGTGTGAGCATTCCGGTACAGCTAAATCAGAATACTATTGCAGGAGCAAACGGAACTTCATTTTCCTGTCCTGTTTTAAGTGGCATAACAGCTTGCCTTATGCAGGCTGTTCCGAATGCAATTAATGACGAAATTATTCGTGTGCTTCATTCAAGCGGTGACAGATTCCAAAGACCCGATTCTTTATATGGTTACGGAACACCTGATATGATTAATGCTCTGGCAAAACTTCAGGAAACCTATGTAAGGATACCTGACAATGAATCTGTTGTTAGTCCAAATCCCTCGACCGGAGATATTGAAATTACTTTCCGGGTACCTCCGGAAAATCTGGTAATCGAAATATACTCCCTCCCGGGTAAATCCATTTTTAAAAAAAATTATCCGGGGTATGCCGGAAGAACGATCCGGATAAGTGAACTTCAAAACAGGGAAGAAGGACTCTATTTGGTCAGACTTATAACCGGAAATGGTACCTTTGTACATAAAGTAATTAAGCTTAAGAACTGATCATGACTGAAAAACTGTCATTAACCGAATTACAGCTGATTATTAAGGATTCACTTTACATGGCACTTCCCGGTATGTATTGGGTTGCAGCTGAGATAACGGAAATAAGAGAGAATTCAGCGGGTCATTGTTATCTTGAACTGGTTGAAAAAAACAATGATGAAAAGAATGTCAGGGCAAAGGTTAAAGCTATTATCTGGAGCAGCAGGTACGGATTCCTTAAATCCTTTTTTGAAAATATTTCCGGCGAATCATTAAAAGAGGGACTGAAAATCCTGGTTAAAGTAAAAGTTGAATATCATGAGATTTATGGCTTAAGCCTTATAATATCAGATATCGATCCTTCCTATACTATTGGTGAAATGGCAGTCAAACGGCAACTTATTATAAAGAGGCTCGAAGAGGAAGGAATATTTACGATGAATAAAGAAGTTGATTTTCCCGTTTTACCTCAAAGAATTGCTATTATATCATCTAAATATGCAGCCGGATACTCCGATTTTGTTAATCACCTGAAAGAAAATAGCAAGGGATATGTATTCTACCCTTATGTAATAGAAACTATTATGCAGGGGACTGAGACTGAAGCAAGTGTTATAAGAGCCCTTGATAAAATTGCTTTAAATACCCGGTTCTTTGATCTGGTGGTAATTATCCGGGGCGGTGGATCCCAGTCAGACCTGAGCTGGTTCGATAATTATAATATAGCTTACTATATTACACAATTTCCATTACCTGTCATTACGGGAATAGGCCATGATAAAGATATGTCGGTGACCGATATGGTAGCTTTCGAAGCATTAAAGACCCCTACCGCTGTTGCTGATTACCTTTTAGATTGTATGAATGAGACAGAAAATCTGCTCCTGGAGCTAAGTAATAGTATTTCAGATAGTTCCCGGACAATAATTGAACAAAACAGGATCAGGATCGATTCATGCAGAATAAAGCTTAACCCCGTAGCAAGGCTGATGTTATCTGAAATAAAAAAAGACCTTTCTGAAATAATTTTTGAAATCATAAATATTGGAAAGGAAAATATTGTGAAGGCGGGTCACTTTCCATCAACTCAAAAAACAAGGCTGATGTCGGCAGTCCGATCTTTTTCTTCAGTGAAGGAATCCTCGCTTAAACAAAGCCGGCTGGATCTGCTCAATTTTACTTCAGGTTCACTGAAAAGCAAAAATATAAAGGTCACAGGTCTTGAAAACGCTCTGGAAATGGTGAAACCTGAAAATGTATTAAGAAGAGGGTATACAATCACCTCCCTTAAAGGTAAAATAATAAAGAGCTACAATGATTTAACAACAGACGAAATTATTGATACTCAGTTCAGTGATGGATCGGTAAGCAGTAAAGTTATTTAAATATGGCAAAAAAAGAATTTTCATTTAATAGTGCGGTATCTGAGATTGAAAAGATACTTCGTAACATTGAAAGCGGTGATCTGGATGTTGACAAATTATCAGTAGAGGTAAAGCGTGCTTCAGAGCTGATAAAACAATGTCAGAAGAAGTTAAGGTCTACCGAGGAAGAGATCAACAGTATTTTCAAGGATATGGTATAAAGAAAATCAGGACCGAAGTCCTGATTTACTAACCTAATACCCTAAACCTAAATCCATGAAAAAACCTATAAAGCCTTTATTAATGTTTATCTATAAGTTAAACGATAGAACACTCAAATTGTTTCGATTTTGCTTAATTATTTTTTAAAAAGGCTTCTTTTTTGACTAATGGCTTATTTTTCTATACCAAGCACATCTTTAAATGCTTTAATGAATGCATCTTTTGGTAAAGCTCCCATTGCCATCTGCGGTTTACCCTCCGAAGGTACGAAAAGCAAGGAAGGAATGCTCCGGATTCCAAAAGCAGCAGCAAGTTCCTGTTCTTCTTCGGTATCGATCTTATATACATTCATTTTCCCGTCATACTCTGCAGCCAGTTCCTCAAGTATAGGGGCAACCATTTTACAGGGTCCGCACCAATCTGCATAGAAATCAATAATACAAGGCTTCTCTCCTTCAAATTTCCACTCTTTATTGGTTTCGTAATTAAAAACCTTTTTCAGAAACGTTTCTTTTGTTAAATGTTCTATCATATCATTTTTTTTATTAAACAGCCGGAAGATATATTTGTTTAAAAGGAAAGCAACCTTTATGCCACTTTACCTGTAACACCCATTTAGCTGAAAATCGGGTAATAATTGTAACTTTGTCATGCAAATTATACAAATTGTCACATCTAAATATGAGCATGCGTCTTAACGACAAAATTTTTGAAATTATTTCTGAGGTAGTGTCCGATGAAAAAGTCCGGGCCTTCGTAATTGGCGGATATGTGAGGGATTTAATTCTTGAAAGAGATCACCCTGATAAGGATATTGATATAGTTATTATCGGAAGTGGAATAGAGATTGCTAAAAAAGTGGCAAAAAAAACAGGCGCCGGTTCAAAGGTGAGTGTTTTTAAAAATTTTGGAACAGCAATGTTCAGATTTGAGGATAGTGAGATTGAATTTGTCGGGGCAAGGAAAGAGTCTTATGACCGGGATTCCAGAAAACCTGTTGTCGAGAATGGTTCTCTTGAAGATGACCAGAAAAGAAGAGATTTTACTATCAACGCATTGGCAATAAGCCTGAATAAAAAGACATACGGTGATTTTCTTGATCCATTCGGAGGTATGGATGACTTAAAAAATAAAATAATCAGGACTCCTCTTGAACCTGATAAGACTTTTTCTGATGATCCACTCAGGATGATGAGGGCTATCAGGTTTGCAACACAGCTTAATTTCAAAATTGAAGAGAGAACATTTAATTCAATATCCGAAAATGCCGAAAGAATAAAAATTGTTTCAGCAGAAAGAATTACTGACCGAATTAAATAAAATAATTATGTGCGATCAGCCCTCAAGGGGCTTCATTTTGCTCGATAAAGCTGGTCTCCTGAAGATTATATCTCCTGAACTGAATAATTTAAAAGGTGTTGATAAGAAAGAAGGGAAGGCGCACAAAGATAACTTTCATCACTCACTTAAGGTGCTTGACAATATCAGCAGGTATACCGATAATATCTGGCTCAGGTGGGCAGCGCTTTTACATGATATAGCCAAACCGCTTACAAAGAAATATACTACGGAAGTCGGCTGGTCATTTCATGGCCACGAATTTCTGGGATCAAAGATGGTTCCTGACATATTCAGGAAGCTGAAGCTTCCGCTTAATGAAAAAATGAGATATGTTCAGAAGATTGTAGATCTTCATTTACGCCCAATTGCCCTTTCACAGGAAGAGGTAACGGACTCGGCAATAAGAAGGTTGCTATTTGAAGCAGGAGATGACATTGATGATCTTATGCTTTTATGTGAAGCAGATATTACATCAAAAAATCAGCTGAAAAAGACAAAGCATCTTGATAACTTCAAACACGTAAGAATCAAGCTGAAAGAGATTGAAGAGAAAGATGCCCTCCGGAATTTTCAACCACCGGTAAGCGGAAGCGAGATCATCAGTACTTTTGGCATCAACCCGGGGAGAGAGGTAGGCATTATCAAGAATGCCATCAGGGAAGCCATTCTTGACGGTATTATCCCAAATGAACCTGAAGCAGCAAGAAAACTTATGATTATAAAGGGAAAAGAGATTGGTCTTACTCCTGTCGACTTAGCGCTACCTGAAAGTTAAGTTAAGCAATACAGGCAAATGATCACTGAATCCTCCCTGATACCGGTACCCCACATAAGTGGAAAAAGGTCTTGATCCGGGGAACTTCGGATCACTCTGCAAAAGGAATCCGGGTTTGAATATACTGAAACTCCTTTTATCAGCTGATAAACCTGATTTACCCGATAAAAGCCAATCTGAGACGATTACCTGGTCGATTAGCTCCCACGTGCCTGAATAACGATAAGTTCCAAAACCTTCATTAGCAAGGCTGTCTGAAAGATTTACCAGATTAACACCGGTTCCTGCCCCGCTTGTCAGTTTCTTTATTAAATGATCATCAGCCGTGCAGTTAAAGTCACCCATGATAACTATCTTTGCGCCTGAAGGGTTTGTCCCGGCAATTGAATCAACTTTACTTCGCAGAAGATCAGAGATCCCCGACCTCAGGTCTTCCCCTGCAAGCACCCCGCCTCTCCTTGAGGGCCAATGGTTTACAAAAAGATGAAGGGTGTCATTATAAATCAGACATTTAGCATACAGAATACTTCTTGTTGCAGGAACACTTTTACCCGATTCTGGCATGTTCCAGAATCTTGAAAAAACAATTTTAACAATGTCTTTTCTGTAAATTAAAGAAACATCAATGCCCCTCCTGTCCGGAGAATCTTTGTGCAGTATCCCGTAATCAAATTTTAACAGATTGGTCGTGTATATAAGATCTTCAAGTACTTTCCTGTTTTCTATTTCACACATTGCTATAATATCCCGGGGATACCATTCACCAGCCGCAACCAGTGTTTTATATATTGAGTTTATTTTCCTGTTGTACCTTGTAAAATTCCATCGCATAAGGCCGCCGGGAAGGAACTCATTATCTTCAGTCAGGGAATCGTCATAAATGTCGAAGAGGTTTTCGACATTATAGAACATGAGCCTGACATCAGGTACATGTTGTTCCTGGGAATATCCCTTGCTTAATATAAAAATAATCAGCGATACGGTACCGGCCAGCTTTAATACGATACCTCTTGACATATATAAAAATTGGTTTCTTCAATAAGCATTTATCCAATGATATCTGCGCGCACTCTCTCCAAATTTGACTGCAAGTGTAAGTTCATGACTACCAAAACTTTGCCTTCGTATATCAGTTAAAGTTAAATCAAAAGCATAAGCAAAATAGAATCTGTCATATTTTAATCCCATCAGAAGAATTAATGCATCACCAGTTCTCCAGGATAATCCTGCCCAATAATCGTTCTTATAATAAACTCTTGTTGTAAGATCCATTTGAATAGCTTTAAAAAACAAGTCGGATGATCTGATAAAACCTGATGGCTCAATTATCCATTCATCGTCAATGGGAAATTTAATTCCTCCCGTAAGGAAATAATGCCCCAGTTCGCCCCTCCGTCTTGACGAAGTGTCAGCAAATGTTAAGGAACCCCTTAACAGATTTGTCATTGAAAAACCTGCAAAGTATCTGGTTGTAGCATAACTTACTCCAAAGTTGAAATCGGGAATGAAAACCCTCCTGTCAAAAGAATTGAGCAAAGGATCATTCTGATCATATATAAGGCCATCCATGTTAACTGCATATTGGTAAGCTACCATGGCAAGTCCGAATGATAAAGTATTCGGTACATCTTCAGTTGTCCCCAGGGGAATATGATAAGCGTACGCTGCCTGAATACCTGTACGTCTCATGATTCCATTGTTGTCGTTAAAGACGTAACCGCCAACCCCTACTCTCCCTCCTTTTGTTGGCATAACCAGTTTCCTGATCACCGATGTGGATTTAGAGATATAGCTGTTTTTAAGGATACGTGTCTGAAAACTGGCTGCATAAGTGGACGGTGCGCCTTTTAAACCGACCCATTGCTCCCTGACAGTAAGGTTAACTGTGGTATAGCCATCGCGCCCTGCCAATGATGGGTTTATAAGAAATCCATTCATTATGTACTGGCTGTATAATGGTACCTGTTGCGCCATAGCTGCTCCAATAGAAAAACTTAACACAACAGCTGAAAATATTCCTCGTAAATGGCTCATATGCTTAGTCATCTTATTATGCGAAAATTATCGAATTACACTGATAACGCCTGACCTCGGTTTCGATCCATCATTAAGATATAATATATAATGATATGAATCAGTAGGTACCAGTTTCCCTTTAAATGTTCCATCCCACGGATTGGCAGGTATATTTTTTGTCCGGAAGATTAGTTCACCCCATCTGTTATATACCAGTACTTCTGCATCAGGATAGAGATCAATATTCTTCATTATCCATGTATCATTAAACCCGTCATTATTGGGAGTAATTATATCAGGCACCACAACACAATTGAAACTACCGGTTACCGCAATCTCAATATCAAGAGATTTTCCACAACTATTAACATCGGTTACTAGTACTTTGTAAGAACCCGCTGTCAGATTTGTCCTGTTCTGTGCAGGATTTACATCCAGCCATAACACATCATAAGGTTGTGTTCCGCCTGATATTGTTAGAGTAACCGATCCATCAGAAGCACCGGGACAGGACTCGTCCTGGTGTACTTCTGCGATTGAAATTTCTGAAGGTTCATTAATTTGAACAGTACCGGTAACGGTGCAGCCGAAGGATTCAGTAACGGTAACAGTATATGTCCCTGCAATAAGACCTGTTGCAGTAGAATTATTCTGTACCGGTGCAGTGCTCCATGAGTAGTCGTATGGTCCCGTCCCGCCTTCTCCAACTGCAGTTGCACTTCCGGTTGATCCACCAAAACAGGCAACATCAACTTTTGACGTCGTAACTGTCACAGCTGAAGCAGGTTGTGTAATCGTGACATCAGCCGTTGTTGTACAACCTTTGCTATCGGTAACTGAAACTGTAAAGGTACCGGAAGAGAGACCTGTGGCGGTCGGTGTATTTTGAACCGGCAAAGAATTCCATGAATAACTATATGGCCCTGTTCCTCCTGAAGCAGTTGCGGTTGCGCTTCCGTCAGTTCCATCATAACAAACAACATTAGTTTGAGTTGTAGTTACATCCAGGGGTAGTGCAGGTTGTGTTATAGTAACCCCGATATCAAAAGTGTTGAAGTAACCATCCCTGATTGTAACTGTATGTGGGCCTGACGATAAGTCAATAAAAGTTTCTGAAGGCTGGTAAACGCCTGCGTCAATTTTATACTCATATGGCGCTGCACCCTCCAAAGCTGTTACTGTAACACTGCCTGTATTTTCACCGAAACAATCAATATTGGTCTGTGAAAAAATGTCTCCTGACAGCGGAAGAGGGTGAATAATGATTACAGTAAACTCACATGTGGCAATGTTACCGGCAGCGTCAGAAAGAGTATATGTAACTGTCGTTTCTCCGGTATTAAAGGTATAGGTTCCGATCTGGTTTATCCCTGAGCCCGGAGACATTGCTAAAGTAGCCCCATCCATGGACCATAGAAGGCTTGATATTGAACAATTATCAGCTATAACAGCATCCGGAACTGCTACCGGCGCATAGCTGAATCCAAAATCCTCATATTGTGATACAGAACCAGGACATGTTATAACCGGCAACTCATTATCAGTTACTATTACATTAAATGTGCAAATTGTTATATTACCACAATTATCTGTTGCAGTATACGTAACAAGAGTTGTTCCGGTTGGGAACAGATCACCAGGATTATGGGAACTGACAACACTCTGTAAACCACAATTATCTGTTACTACCGGGGGGATCCAGCTAACAACCGCACTACAGTTGCCGGGGTCGTTATTTACCAGGATATCATCTGGGCAACCGGATATTAAAGGATCTGTAGTGTCATTTATATTTATTGTATGAACTACTGTGGAAGCGTTCCCGCAACCATCGGTAATGGTGTAAGTTCTTGTGAGAACTATGGGACAGGTGCCTGAAAAGAGATCACTATTTGCCACTGCCAGATTTGCGTCAGCCGTACATGCATCGCTGACAGCCAATCCCATTGATTCAAGCTCTGAAACTGTTGTAACTGCTGCAGGTGCATCGCCTGCCACACAACCTTCTGCATCCGTCAGAGTGAATGCACCTGATATCGCAGGTGGGGTGTTGTCATTTACATCTATCGTTATGACATGTGGCACTGATACACTATTCCCGCATTCATCGTTTATAGTGTATGTCCTTGTGATCACTATCGGACAGGTGCCCGATACAATATCATTACTTGTGACAACCATGCTTCCATCAGCTGTACAAGCGTCATTGACAGCTATACCCCCAGGAAGTGTTTCCAATGCTGCTACAGAGGCAACAGCTGCCGGGGCGGCACTTACATCGCAACCCACCACCGTTACCGGTGTCAGTGAACCTGTTACCACTGGCGCCTGTGTGTCATTTACATTGATCTTATGAATAATGTTTACGCTGTTACTGCATTGATCTTTTACGGTATAGGTCCTTGTGACAACTATCGGACAGGTACCTGCTGACACATCACTACTGGTAACTGTCAGGCTTGCTTTTGCTGTACAATTATCATTGATTGTAATCCCGCCGGATAATGCTTCCAGTTCTGCAACAGTGGTTTTAGCTGCAGGAGCTGCTCCGGCATTACACCCTTCTATAATGGTGGTTGTTAGCAAGCCAGCAACTACCGGAGCCTGTGTATCATTTATATTGATCGTATGAATAATATTAACACTGTTACCACATTGATCTTTAACAGTATAGGTTCTTGTGATCACTACCGGACAAGTACCTGCAGAAGCAGTAATGCTGGTAACTGTCATATTTGCCTTTGCTGTACAATTATCATTGATGGTAATTCCGCCCGGCAGTGCTTCCAGGGCGGCTACGGAGGCAACTGCGGCAGGAGCAGCTCCGGCATCACATCCTTCTATATCGGAAGTTGTTATTGAGCCAACAACTACCGGGGCCTGTGTGTCATTTATATTGATCGTATGGATGATATTAACACTATTACCACATTGATCTTTAATAGTATAGGTTCTCGTGACCACAATCGGACAGGTACCAGCTGAAGAAGTACTGCTGGTAACTGTCAGGTTTGCCTTCGCTGTACAATTATCATTGATGGTTATCCCTCCGGGCATTGCTTCCAAAGCAGCTACAGTGGTTACAGCCGCAGGGGCAGCACCTGCATTGCAACCCGCTAACGTTGCCGGTGTCAGTGAACCTGTTAACAAGGGTGCCTGGGTATCACTTACATTGATTTTATGAACAATATTTACGCTGTGACCACATTGATCTGTAACCGTATAAGTCCTTGTGACAACTATCGGACAAGTACCGGCTGAAGTGGTGCTGCTGGTAACAGTAAGGTTTGCTTTCGCCGTACAGGCATCATTAATGGTTATACCTCCAGGCAATGCTTCAAGTTCTGCAACAGTAGTTTTAGCTGCAGGAGCTACTCCGGCATTACACCCTGCAATTGTGGTAGTTGTTAATTGAGCCAACAACTACGGGGGCCTGCGTGTCATTTACATTGATTGTATGAATGATATTTACGCTATTACCACATTGATCTTTAACAGTATAGGTTCTTGTAATCACTACCGGACAAGTACCTGCTGAAGCGGTACTGCTGGTAACGGTCAGGTTAACTTTCGCGGTACAATTGTCATTGATTGTAATCCCGCCCGGCAATGCTTCCAGTTCCGCAACAGTCGTTTTAGCTGGCGGAGCTGCTCCTGCATTACACCCTTCTATACCGGTGGGTGTTATAGAGCCAACAACTACCGGCGCCTGTGAGTCGGTAATAGTTATCAATTGTGTATATACTGCACTCACATTTCCACATGCATCAGCAACTGTCCATGTATTCGTATATGTTCCTGAATTAGGACATAACCCCGTGACAAATGCACCGGATGTCTTGACGATATCAGTTACATCGCTGTCAGTGTTATCTGTAGCAACAGGAAACAAAGCCTCAGCTGCAGCTAAACCTGTTGCATCATCGCATGACAGATTCCGATCCAGCAAACCTGCACTTGTAGTCCAGGTCGGAGCCTGTGCGTCAACAGTCAGAATAGCTTCGTTTGAGGTAAATGGCACGTGACATGAACCTGTACACAATGCACCTGTACATTTTGCCGTTTTTCGCTATACCGGGAGCAGTTAAGGTAAGGGTTGGTGTTTGTGTGCCTGAATAAATTCCTCCGTCAGTTATATTTACGTCGTCCTCCTGCCATTGATAAGTCAGATTATTTCCAATAGCGGAGACAGAAAAATTCGCATTATCGGTAATACATATTGACTGGGGTAAAAGCCCGGAAAAATCAACCGTAGGAATATTGAAAATATCAACTATCAACTCGCTCGAATCTTTTCCCCCGCAGCTGTTTATTTCAATAACTTTTATTTGTCCGGTAATTCCACCGGGCAAATCCCAGGTAATGTCAATATTGTCTGGACCGCCTGTCAGATTTGAAGGAGTCCCGCCAATAACGTTCCAGTCATATGTGGAACCGGCATGATTTACTACTGAATAATTTACTGTGGTTCCGGCACAATATTCAGTGGTTCCGGGAGATATCGGGGATGTATCAAAGGTTGAAATATTTGCAATCCATCCCGGCCTGTTAAACAATAAACCGGATACAAATCTGAAGGTCAGACATGTTACCGGAAGAAGTCACTGAAAAAGGAACCACCGGTACTCCTGAAAATTGACCAATCAGAGGTGACCCGGTATTTGGACCATCGTAAACATAAAGAACGTCAGATGGCCTCGAATCGAAAAATGTAAAATCAAACCTGATCGGGCGACTGTTATTTGAACAAAAAGTTAAAGTATAATTTTCATTTGAACTATAAAAGCCCCCTTGACCGCCGCTGTCATAAAATATTCCGGAGCAGGTATTAATGGTTGTTCCATTAGATGCACTATTTAAAAGGTAAGTCTGTGAGAAAAGAATATTTTCAGAAATGAAACCCAGCAATAAAATTACCAAAAGTCTGATGTTTAAACACAAAGATCCGGCTCTGACAAAGGTTGTCAATTTGATAATTATTTTGCCCTTGTGTAGAATTTGATTCATAAATTCTGTGGATTTAACGTTAAGCATAGGTCAGGTTCAGAATATTTATAAATAAATGTAATGATAAATATATCAAATAATTATATATCTCAGCCATTTTATTTATTTTGAGCTTCAGATTTTTTCCAAATTTAGGCCTCAAAGCGAATATAACCAAGTATTAAACACATCTAAATCTATATTTTATGGTGTTTTCAACACTGTAGCAAGTGTTTTCAACACTTTAACAAGACTTTTAAAACACAGATATGGTTGCTTTAAGTTGCTGGTAAGGTCATTCATTATTAAATGATTATTATATATAGTGCTTCAAATATTTAAGAGTTTCTTCCTTTTTACAGGTGATATTTAAATCAGGGACTAAAGATTCTGTTTTCCTGCATTGAATTTCCTGCGATGTTACATAATTTATAAAATTCACGCAGTGATTAAGCTTTGGAATTAATCTTAATAGTGAAGATTTTTTTTGCAGAAATGAAAATGTAGTCTATATTTGCACTCGCTTAATAAAGCTTAAGCAAAAACAAAGGGGGTTTAGCTCAGCTGGTTCAGAGCATCTGCCTTACAAGCAGAGGGTCGGCGGTTCGAACCCGTCAACCCCCACAACACAAAAACCGGGAACCTGCGTGACCGGTTTTTATTTTTGAGGGACGTTCCTGGCTGGCCTGGATAAGGACATCAAAAATAAAAACGGGACTCTGCGCAGCAGAGGACGGTTTTTGGGTTGTAAGGGACCCCAATAACGGCTCGGCGAAGCCAACCCGTCAACCCCCACAACACAAAAACCGGGAACCTGCGTGACCGGTTTTTATTTTTGAGGGACGTTCCTGGCTGGCCTGGATAAGGACATCAAAAATAAAAACAGGACTCTGCGCAGCAGAGGACGGTTTTTGGGTTGTAAGGGACCCCAATAACGGCTCGGCGAAGCCAACCCGTCAACCCCCACCAATGAAAATCAAGGAGTTAGAACAATCTGGCTCATTTTTAATGTTGTAATGGTTGCAACAAGAATATGTTAAAACAAATTGCAATTAAGCCAAATGTCCTATAAGCTTGTTTATAAGCATTATACGACATTATTGCGTTTTCAACGGTCGGCGGTATGGCCAGTAAGGGATTGCGGGCGATTTCCTGTCAAGTTACACGAAAAGTTGAAGCGGGCTACTACCCTTCGCATACCACTGAAACCCTTATTGGCTATACCGCTTGTTGTGCGTTCGTGCATCAGACTTAATTATCAAAATCAGATATTGATTTATTGAATTTATATTGAATTCTTATACTAATCAATGAACAAATACAGGTAATAATTAATGAACCAACCATTCCAATAATACCAATAATTCGATAATCTCTCCATAAGTCAATTCCTTCAAGAAATACACCAACTGAAACCAATATAAAGCCTATAGAACTTCCATTTAATATTCTTTTATTTTGATAAACTTCATTATATCTGGCAGTAATAAATTCATTATTAATTTTTGCAATTTTCCCGAAATTATCTTGAAAATCTTTTATATTTTTATTTTTAATAACCATTGGCATAATTATTTCTCCCAATTCAATTGTTATCAATCCTAAAATATAATTGACTATTAAAATAGGAATTGAAACTAATATACCCCATGAATTTGTTTCCATTAAATGTTCAATAGTATGCCAATAATCATATTGACTATTAGTTAAAAAAAATAGTCCAAGACTTACGAGGCAGCCAACTCCAATTATTCCAGTAAACTCATCTAATACTTTATTCATTTATATTGAAGAATTTATATTGAAGTATTTTTAAAAACCGAACGCTTCAAAAGAATAACACAACTTTTGTGTATGTATAGTATTCATTTATATTTAATATATCCGAAGAATTTGTTACATATAACTCCCAATGTCTGAGTATATATGTGCAAAACTATTCTTAATTTTTACTTCTTCTCCCAATTTATAATTTGATTAATTGAAAAGCAAATATATTTCAATCAATACTTTAACAAAAATTCAATACCTTATCAAAAAGGCTCTATATCATTTGTCTGACAAATGGCATCCCCAAATAACCACAATCAAATTCAGTCTGGCGCGAGCCGTCGCGAAGGGCCGAGCGTTAAGAATTTGCCCGGGGGCAAATCTAGCGAGGAGACAGATTGCAGGGTAGCAGATTTTCGGAATATGAAGTAGCGTTATTGAATGCCTAAAGCAAGGTTTACGGTTTAACCCGGTAAGGCCTGGCCTTGCTGTGTCATGAAACCTGCAGATATCAAATTATTCCTAACATTGATTTATCAAGATGCAGGTTCAATAAGACCATTAAAATCAATTAATAACTTATTAAATATTGCTTTATGCAAACCCACGGATGCCGATTAAATTGGATGTCGCAGGCTCGCATTAATCAATTGTGAGGATTGCGATTTGCGTTGCATACTTTAGACCCATGTATTCTGCAATGCAACATAAAGAGAGCATCCCCGAACACCCATAAACCCGAATCAAAATGATAATTTACTTGCTTGTACTACCGTTCTGCTTCGTAAAGTTGCACTAGTTTTGCTTGTCTTACATTGTTACTGTTTATGATCTGCAACCAATAGTGATCTTTATATCCACATTTTATACAAATGATGCCTTGTGCTTATCTAATTATCTTAATTTTGATCAAGGATGAAGATTTATCATATGGGGACAAAGGGAGAACGAATAAAAATTAAAATTAGATTATCCTTAATTGACTGGATATTTGAGTTTGTTGGATTTCTGTTCGTAATTATGTTGCTGATCTTGCCTATAATTTACATGTCAAACTTGCCTGATAAAATTCCAATCCAATTTAATGGTTTAGGTGAACCAAAGAATTATGGCAGCAAAAATTTTATATGGCTATTTCCTATTGTTGGAGGATTCCTATACATCATACTGACCACTCTATCACAGTTCCCTCAATTATACAACTTTCCTGTAAAAATAACTCCGGAAAATATTCTGGTACAATATAAACTTGCCACAAGGTTAGTCAGAATACTAAAAACAATTTTAATATTAATGTTCCTCTTTACTTGCTATCAGACTATCAGAATTTCGACAGGAGAAACTAATAGTTTGGGGAACCCATTTGTTCCTTTGTTCCTGATCCTTAATTTCGGAATAATTGCGATCTATTTAACCAGATCTATAAAAAATAAATTTTGAATATTAGCGATGATAAATAAATTGATAGATTATCAATTGAATATACTTATTGATGCACTTGCTAAAAGGATGAAATTTGAAGTTTACCTAAGATGTATGGAGTAATCATCAGTCAGAAGTATAGGTGATTTACCTGGGAATAAATGTTTATGATACTCTGAAGTACCATGAAACTGACTTTATATAGTTTTAATGTTTATTGCCTTACAAGAAGAGAGCCGGCGAAGCCAGCCCAGCATCCCCCACAAGATAATTAGTCCCTTTCATCGGGACTTTTCTCGCTTATGTACACTGTTTATATGTATCCGCCCGGGGAATTACACCTATGAATAGTGAATAAGTGTAATTCCCCGGGCGGATACACTTGATTTAACCACGAGGAATATGTCGGAGTGAAGTGTAATTGGATTTTCCGTTTACCATCTAACCATTCTTTCACATCTTTTTGTTTATGTATAGAGAGATTATCAGCAATTATATGCATTAAATACTGTTTTTAATGAAACTGAAGTAGTTTATTCAATTTTGATTTTAATCCTAAGTTTCCTTTTTGGAATTTCAACATTTCTATTATTAATTTTTTTATTAAAATTATGTAATTCATTAAAACTTGATTCTGAAATAGATTCTTGTTTCCTAATGATTCCTTTAAAAGTAGCTATTATTTCAATTATTGAATCATACACTTGCTTCAATTGTTGAACTCTTGAATCAAATCTATCATCTACTGAAACGTCCAGATTTGAAAATAAATCATCTGTTTTCTTTAGCCAATTGTTTTCTGCATGTATTAACTGAAACTCTGGAAACCCAAGAACATCAAAGCGTCTGTTTGCATCTTTTATTTCTTTAATCATTACATCTCCAATTGCAGATTGCCAATCTCTGTATATCCAACAAAATTCTCTTGATATCTCGTTAATAGCAGTCGCTCTCTTTTCTTCAATAATCTCTCGTTTAATTTTAGTTGGGGAGTTTCTCTGTATAAATAAAATCCATTATTTTTTGTAGCATTTCAATTTGCACTTCTTTTGAGAGATTGCCAACATTCTTTTTTAACATTGTTAGGTACTGTAGTTAAATACTATTGTTTCAAGTTCAACACCAATAAGTGCTTTTTATTATCTTCCAACTTATCCCATTTATTTTTTATAATTTACCTAAATCACCAAGTATAGATACATCAACACACACACACACACACACACACACACACACACACACACACACACACACTCACCCACCCACCACCCACCCACCACAAAAAAAAAAAAAAAAAAAAAAAAAAAAAAAAAAAAAAAAAAAAAAAAAAAAAAAAAAAAAAAAAAAAACTCCACCCCCCCCACCACTCAATTATGGAATCTGTGTTGGAATTAATACAATGATTGTTGTATTTTTTCATTGTGTTGAATTTTAGTGCCCTCAATATAAGACTGTTCCTTTTTAGCAGCATGAATCCACCCCAGTACAGCATTAAGTCTATAAACAGTGCTGTCAAATTTATATTTGAAATATCCATTCATCGGTGCATTCGGCAGTAGATAAGTAACAATTATTAAATTCAAGAATCTCTTTTAATCGCCATGCTAGTTGTTCCAATGCGAATATTATTGGGTTCGCATATTTTTTTACAGTATTATATTTTTCCTTCTGGATTTTTTATTCTCAAAGAACCTATTAAAGAAAACTACTGTCAAGGCAATTATTGCACTTAGTATTGAACTAAAAATCGTTGCTTGAATTGTATTCATTTTTAACAATTTATATTATGTACTTGATCGTTTTCACTCTAACTAGTAACGTTGAGTGTATGATTTCGTAAGGGATTGAGTGTTACAAACCTATCAAATTGCACAGAATTTGATTCGGCTTATAACGCTTGTAAACCCCTAAACCCCTTATGGATTATACACATTGTTGTGTGTTGCCCTTTCAGTTTGACCTTTTGAAAAATCATTAGAAAAGGGTGAAAAAACTAATCCATTATAATCGTACTCCTCAAAATTTTCATAGTCTTTATCCACCAACTCTAATATTCCACCTGACTTTGGAGATTGGCCTCCAGCAAATCTCTCAATATTTATAGAAACAGCCTCTATGATTCTACTGTCATTTTGAGGTAAACTAGCATATATTTTATCGAATTTTTTATGCGTTTCTTTAATATGACCGATATAATCTTTTCTAGAAAAGGATTTTTTATTAAAATTAATAATTAAATCAGCCATTGAAAGTAATCCGTATTGTTCAGGTGGCTGAAATGGTTTTCTCGAACTCCAATAAATATACTTGTGACATTTTCAGCATTTAGTGTCTCGATCATACCTAATGAATATCGTTTCTTCGGCGCATAGCGGAAATCTTGAACCAAGTTGATCCAGACTATTAAAAAGTAAAGTAATTCCCTTTTGACTTAGTTTTAGTCTCTGAATACTAATAAACATTTTATGAAAAAATTCTTCTGGCGTAATATACCCTGGAGGATAAAAAAGTATTTCTAATTTTCCTTTTTTAATATAAGTATCTATACTCTCAATATTAAATTCCTGTTGAAGTATTTTGTTCATTGTTGTTTTTGCAATACCTTCATCGTCACGAAGAGAAATAATCAAACCGCCCTCATCACGCTCTTATTTTTTTAAGTATATGTACATAAGCCTAAATGGCTCTTATGCCCACCTCTACTTCCTACAAGTCCAGTACATTTATACTTGGGTAGACCACCATTTAGTGTTGTATTTAATGAATTAATCTTTGTAGCATCACAAATTATTTCTTCTTCAGGAGATTTTCTTTTGTATTTGGAAAAGATAATAATGAATTGAAGGAAAAAAAATATCCCACCTTCTTTACGATAAGGATGTTTTTTTATCAGTTGCATTCATCTCATCGAAGTTTGAAGTCCCATATATTTTAAGCTGATGAGAGCCCCAAATATGTGACTGATATCTCGCTTTGACTACCTCAATAGTCCTTACCAAATAGTTTTTAATTATTTTCTTATCTAGTTTAATTATTGTATCACACAAATATGCCCAATAGTCAGAATCACCACTTGAATGAGTGGATGAATCTAGAACCGTAATTATTAGTTTTGGTCCAAGATGTGTTAATTGCAGAAATTTGTTGAATAATTCAGACCTCCGGTCAGGTTCAATAACATTTAAGCTATCCAAGATCAAAACTTCAGGCATTTCATTTTCAATAAGGCTGTTTACCGCTTTTTTTTGACCTGCAGTTACAGTAAGATTTGCAATGGTTTTCAATGCCTTTCCAGTTTTTAATAAACCATCAATAGCTTCGAAAAATTGTTTTGCCTTTTTTGGGACATTTTCATCACTAAGATAATAACCGAAAAGATTTGTTTCCAAGATATGAATATGAGGAAACTCGGGTTGGCCTTTTTCTTCATCATTTGGTCTATGAAGTTCTTTTTCAGTTAAATCCCAACCATACGATTTTACTTTCTGTTGTAGCCATTCTTCACTTGATTCTGTTGTAACGTATAAAACATGCATTTTACGTTTCATTAACTTATATGCTAATTGCTGTGCAAGAGTGCTCTTCCCACTTCCAGGAGGACCCCCAAACAATAATGTGCTTGCACGTTTAATCTTTTTACATTCAGGAATCCTTAATGAACCATCTAACAATTCATCGAACCATGCTAATTCTTTTCCTTCTTCTTTTCCAAATGAAATTTTTGCTTTCTCAAGTTCATAATCTACATCTAGTGTATCTTTTGGTTTACACCAGTATATTTCAGAGATATTCGTTTTAATGTCGTTTTCTTGTATCATAATTTATAGGATTTGGTTATTTTATCACGTTTGTTTTAAGGTTACACACAACGGTTTGCTGGTATGAGATCGTGACGGTTTTCGGAGCGCTTACTTATCAGTGTACAATAAGTTTTTTGCGAGTAAAAACCTGTGCACCTCACAAACCCCGCCATGGCATATACCAGCTTAGCGGCTGGCCTTTTATTTCTAAATAATTTAAATAATTACGTTGGGTTATGATAAATTTTCAAATTCTAACTTAGTCCTTCCTAATAATATTTTATCTCCAGATTTAATTCTTTTTAATTTATTAATCTCCTTTCCATTAATCAAGGTTTCATTTGTTGATCCTAAATCGTGAAAATAGGCTTTGTTATTTTTATAATAAAATACTCCATGATATCTTGAGACTTCTTCATCATCAAGTACAATATCATTGTCGTCTTCTGCCAACTGAAACTTTACATTGTCCAGGAATAAAATACTTACTATCTGTCCTACCTTCATTGTCTCTTAAAATAATTAAACCAACCGAAAATTGTCTTGAAAGCCCAAATGCAGCCTCAGGAGATTCTATTAGTAATTTAGCATAGTTAACCGTGAAATTATTATTCCAAGTTTTTATCTCTTGCTTATTTTTTAAAACTTGAATAACATATGAAGTAACCATGCTAACAACGGTGCCAGCAAGTCCACCAATTATCGCAGCCCATATTTTTTCAGTCATATTATTTTTTTGTTAATGTCCATTTTTAGGCTTGCCGCTAACGATTGTGTATATGTAGTATTAAATATCTATACAGGTTTTGTTACATATATACCTTCAAAAAAGCGGTGTATATGTATGTTCCAGACCAGAATTAATATTTCTGAAATCACCATTTGTGTCTTATTGGAACCGATCATGATAGTATGATTAATAAAATTTATACAAACAGGTTGACTGGAGTGATAAATTAAAAATCCATTCTCTTAATAATAATTATTGATCATACCAGCAATCAAATCAAATTTACAACTTGATTAAGAGAAAACCAATTATATTTCAATCAACTATTTACTAAATAACCGATGCCATACCAAATAAACCATATATTATTTGTCAACCATATGGTCTCAATTAACGTCAGTCAACGGCGAGCCGTCGCGAGTAGCAGACAATTTTCGGCATATGAAGTGGGGTTATTTCATGACTAAAGCAAGGCTTATGCAATAACCCGTAGGGCTTGGCCTTGCTGTGTCATGAAACCTGCATACTTCACCTATTTATCCTTAATAGAGAGTTCCCTTTTTTCAGGTTCAATCAGCCCTTTAAAATCAATTATTTGCAGATTAAATATTCTTTTTGCAAACCCACGTATGCCGATTAAAATTGGCTGCAGCAGGCGAGCTTTTATCCATAGTAAGGTTGCGATTTATTTTGCATACCTCCGGCCTATATATTATGCAATACAACATAAAGAGAGCAACCCGAACTTCTTTTCACCAAGCCCTAATTAATATATGCACACTATATATTATTAATCAGCTATTTAGGCATTACAATAAAATCTATAAAAGCATTATGTCCTGAGGTACTAGAATTGTATTGCCATTTAAATGTATGCTCTCCAGTAGTTACCTGGTAACTTTGCAATCCCCAAAATAAGTTTGAATATGTACCCTGCAACACATTATCGATATAAAATGTAATATTTGTATTAATGTAATCTAATCTTGCATAAAAAGTAATTTGCCCAGAATTCGCTAAAGTCCTTGTCAGAGTGGCAATAGAACCACCCGAAGTTGTCTGAAGACAATATCCTCCTTCCATAGGAGAAGTAGTTACTATCCCCCAACCCCCGGTATTACCGCTAAAACCCGTTTCAAACCCATTCATAAAAAGCATCCGAAGTGGTAAACGTTTTTTGGTCCCCATAAGCAATCCCAATTTCATTAACAGCAAAAGCCCTTACATAGCAGGTAGTATTTGGTTTAAGTAACCCAATCGCGGAATTAAAAGTTGCAGTTCCGGTGCCTGCTGAAATATTGTTATCAATAATGGTTGGATTTTCAGATTCGCCCCAACAAATACCCTTATTTGAAATGGTCCCGCCGCCCGAAAGAGTGATGGTCCCTCCTGAAACACCCCCCATTGGTGAGATGCTGGATATATTTTTTGTGAATATAGTCGGAATGGTTTTTAAGGTCAGGCATGTTACCTGGGCCCCATAGCCTGTTCCTGCACTATTGGTAGCATAGGCCCTTACATAGTGTATTGTACCGGGATTAAGATTATTCAACTGGCTTTCAAACTGTCCTGATTCTGCACCATTAATGGTTTTGTTATCCGCTACCGTAGGATTCTGATTGGTGCTCCAACATACACCCCGAGCGATAATATCAGCACCCCCGGTAGCGGTTAGACATTACCACCGGAAGCGGCTGAGGATTCGGTTATATTAATGGCAGCAGCTGTAGTAACGGTTGGAAAAATCACAGTCAATACTGTTTTAAAGCTTACCTGGGTGCCGTAGCTTGTCCCTGAACTGTTGGTTGCATAAGCCCTGACATAATATGTGGTTCCCGGTGTTAATCCTGTAATGGCACTGGTAAATTCGCCTAAACCCGCTCCATTCTGAGTTTTGTTATTACTTATTGTCGGGTTCTGGTTTGTACTCCAACAGACTCCTCTGGCAATTATTTCGGTATTTCCGTTTGCCATTGCCAGGCCGCCACTAACCGCTGATGTTTGCATAATTTCTGTAACAAGGTTTGTCATAACAATAGGGAGTACCGGTAAATCGGCTGGATGCCATTTTGGAAAACCTTCTACTGTTTTCAAAATCTGTCCCTCAGACCCCTTATTTAATAACGACAATGTTGAGTTATTGTAGTATAAAATATCTCCGTTTAACGGGGTGATGGCAAAATTTAACCCTCCAGCTTTTGTAGCATACATAGAATAGGGTACACTCAGCAATTGGCTTGTACCTGAAATGGTATAATTAGTGCCTCCTGCAGGATCTACCTCGGTTTTTAAAAAATACAGCCCGCTTGACCAGTTAATCATTGAAAAAGTACCTGTAACAACTGAACCGGTCCCTATTTCTAAAGAAACAAGACCATTAATATTGGTAGTGGTGGTTTGAGTCTCAGCATACACTACAGTTCCGTTTGAATTTGTTTGTAATATGCTAATTTTTACCCCAACGGGACTACTGGTTACCAATACGCCGCTTGCATTTCTTACAACAGCTTGATAACTCATCTTATCAGGTGATTGAGAAGATACACCTACAGTAATTAATACTGTTATTAATAGAGTAAATAATTTTTTCATATTTGGTTAATTTTTGATGATTTTAAATGTTTTTATAACTTTATTCCTGTCAGTTACCCTTAGAAAATATGTTGAAGGAACTTGATTGCTCATTATGATATTTGTTTCATTCCCTTCAATTTTTTTATCCTGTAAAAGAGTACCGTAAATATCAAAAAGTCGATATCTAAGATTCTCGACATCGTAATTTTCAATTATTAACTTCACAAAGTCTGTAGCCGGATTTGGGTAAACCACAAATTCAAGTGAGATGTCGAAGGCTTCCTTAATACCAGTTACAACCGATATTTCAAAGGGCTGTTGTACTCCTTGTGTTAACAGTTCCGGCTGTACCTGGAATTGGTAGTATAAACTACCTGGCCAATAGTATAACTGACAGCTCCCCCGCTACCTGAAGCATTCCCTCCAGTCACGGCATGGTCTCTTGTGCATGGACAACAATAGTCCAAAAACCACACAAGAACGAAATAACTAGAAATTGTTTTTCATGTTTCATTTTCAAATTGGTTTAAGGTATTACAAACAGATTAGTATTTCAATTACTTAAATATTAACCTTTTAAGGGATATGTTGAATATTGATTTAATTGTGTAAGTAGTTTAAAACAATTTGATTTTAAAAATATAAATCAACCCTTCTGGAATTTATTATAGAAATGTATAAAAAATACTAATACAAGTCAAATAAAAATCTCTCCACCAAAATCCTTTCAGACCGGATGAATGGAATTAGCACTGTAGATTTTCAGTGGTTCTTGAGATATTAAAGTTGAGACTGAACCATTCCTCAGAACAACAATAAAAAAAAATGCAGCATAACTCAACTATTAACCATATTTCGGGTCTATTCGGTCTGGTCACCGGGATGCGTTTATTTGAGTTGTAATACTCTGTAATTGAAGAAGTAATAGGCTTTATTCTGTATGATATAGACATCAATTAGAGTCAAATCAAGGTTGACAGCCGAGACAAGGCAAATAAGACCTTTGTGAAGGGAAACGTGAAACCTTATCAATAATCCAGATTTAAATGCTATCCATTGGAAAGTCTGAGATTTCGATTGCCCGGCTGCTTATTGATATCTTATCAGAATCCTTCTGCAGGTAAGCAACCAGCTTAGGTCTTTCTTAGGTCTTACTTCAGTCGTTTTAACTCCCGGGATTGAAGTCTTGCTATACCTTTTAAGACTTTGTCACACTTGTAGCTTAGGATGGCATTAAACAGTCAATAGGCTGTGTAAGCAGTCCTGACGTATTTGCAGTCATCAGTCAGAAGTATAGGTGATTTACCTGGGAATAAATGTTTATGATACTCTGAAGTACCATGAAACTCACTTTATATAGTTTTAATGTTTATTGCCTTACAAGAAGAGAGCCGGCGAAGAAGCCCGCCAACCCCCACAAGATAATTAGTCCCTTTCATCGGGAGTTTCTCGCTTATGTACACTGTTTATATTATATATTCTTTAAAAATCGAAACATTTGAATACCCTCAATCAAATTCAGTCTGGCGAAGCCAAAGCGCGCAGCAGACAATATTCAGCATATGAAATGGTGTTATTTCATGAATAAACCAAAGCTTACGCAGTAACCGGCAGGGCCTGGCTTTGATGTGTCATTAAATATTACATCAGCAAACCCACGGATGCCGGTTAAAATTGGCTGCTGCAGGCTCGCATTAATCAATTGTAAGGTTTGCGATTTGCGTTGCTTACTTTAGACCCATGTATTCTGCAATGCAACAGAAAGAGATTGACACAAACACTTTATGACCTGGTTAATTATTAGTTTCTGTTCCGTTAATATGTTTGAGAAAATGTTAGGGCTGCTGAAGAAGAATTTAAGGTTACTCACATTTATTACGATCGTTAGTCACCTGACATACCTCCTTTGACATCAGAATTTCTGTATTGATCAAAACCATTTTTATTATTGACAACCTTTCAGAAGTAAGTTTCGTCATAATTAGAAGAACTTTCGATAATTTATAATAAGAATCAAGTAAATCTCAATGAAGGAACTTAGAATATTACCCACGAATATGATACCGGAGATTAGCCTTAATCCAAATGGGATTATTAATATACGAGGCCGATCCATTATTGGAAATACAACTGATATTTCTAAGCAAATAGAGAGTTGGATTGATGAATATATTCATAATCCGGCTGACTTTACACGCGTTAATTTTTATCTGGAATATCTTAACACAAATACCATTAAATTCTACATTTCTTTGCTTAATAAGATTAAACCTGTTAAATTGAAGAATAAAAAATATATTATCAATTGGTATTATGAAGAAGGTGATGAAGATATTCTTGATAAGGGAGAATATATATCATCACGTGTAGGAATCCCCTTTAGTTTAATAATTATTTCTGACTAATTATTACTAACTGAGATCACTCATAATGAGCATAATAACAAATCAATTTAAGATATAATTTATTCCCACTGGTTTTCTTTTTAATGCATATCTGCTATCTTCAGATAAAGTTCTGTTTTGAAACATTTACGTCATCAGCGAATTTTTTCCATTGACTAACGATATCATCTTTCTCTTCGATAATACCTGCAGCCATTTTATTTCTTATGGATTTTCCAATAACTAAAATGCCGCAAGCTATTGCCATATTGTAATATGCCATCTCCACACGGCCATATCCTGTTGATGAGTTGATTTCCATACTTGTCAGAAAGAACGTCTGCCAGCAAACCAGGCAATCCTTTAAAAGTATCGGATTCAGCGTTTTTGTCTTTCCTGAGTTCCGGGAATGTTATTACTTTTTTGGACGAACTGACTGGCATTTTTAGAGGAGCCAAATCCCAGTTTAGTTTTTTAAATTTAGGATCATACTAAAAACCGGCTACTCCTGTTTTTTCATTCCAGGCAACTGCATCTACTACTTCTTCCCATATTTTAACTTCAGCTACATCCATAATTACCAATCATTTTTGTTTTGAGTTTCTTCTTTTTTCCCACTGGCTCTTTTCCTTTTAGCCTTTTCCATTTTCACCAATGTTAACGGGCTTATGTCATGTTGTACCGTAAATATTTCCATAACATTTAATTGACCCAAAACCCTAAGTACTTGTATTACTGTAGCCAATGTTACTGGTTCGCCACACTCAAATAAACTCAAGGTAGAACGACAGATTCCGGCAGCATTTGCCAATACTTCCTGCGTTTTGTTCAGTTCCATTCGATGGTGCTTTATAAAAGCTCCCATATATGCGCTGCAAGTGCTTTATCGCTCATTGAAACCCAGTTATTGTATGACATATCTGTCATAAAGCTCTGTTTTATGTATTAGTGAATGATATCTCATGCATTATATTCTGGCAGCATTCGTTTTAGCAACCGAAGTTTTATTTGTATTCATACATTATTTGCCGTGATGATTGGTTCTGTTCGTTTATTATCTTGATATAATCTAAAAGTCCCCTAGATAAGTAATCCAGTGGCCTTGTCTATTGTTGCCAGGATCATTTTGACCACTATAAACTGGAGTTAAGTACTTGTTTTTTAGTTATGTATGTAAAACGAAATCTGTCCTGCTAAAAGTGGTCTATGCATCCGGCTTTTGCAGTGCGACCTCTTATCGGTAAAAAAATACAGTGGGTACTAAAATTTGTATCAGAAGCAGAACAATAAGATGAAGCGATAGCAATGTATCTCCGAGCAATTGATTGTACTATTTTGAGTTAGAAAGAGTTTTGAAAGATGTTTATAAAAGTGATTCAAATTGTGGAATTTTTTTTGCAATACTTACTGCGACTCCCCCTAACTCTTTGATATTCTTAATAAGTTGAGCTTGAGATAAATTATCCTTTGACGCTTTTTCAACCACTTTGGTAAGAACAGAATAAACCTGTAGATCAGTTGTTCCTGGAATGATGGAATCAATTTCTTCCTTTGACATCCCCATTAGTTCATTAAGTTCATCTTTATAACTGCCATTAAAGGCTTGGTCTGCTTCTGCAAACAATTTTGTAAATCTGTTCCCTGGCATTTTTTTAATTTTTATTAGTTAATTGCTTTATCTTCTCTGATATAGAATCCAATTTATAAAATGCTTCATCACTTGTGATATCAATTTTTTTCCCTTCTTCGATTGCCTGATTCACCAATTCAGATAGTTTAACCAAAGTATTTGTTACCACAGTATCAGCCCCGCTTAACCCTATTAGAGAAAGTGCTTCCTGCTGTGTTTCCTTTACTTTACCGACAGATTTTAAATATCCTGTAATTGTTGAATTAGCATATATGGAATTTTCATAGGCCTTATTAATGGTTGAAAGAATATCGGATTCCTGTCTTTTAATCGGTGAAAGTAATTCATCTCTCTTACTTTCTATTTGCTGATGAGCTGCTAATTGAAAGTCAAACATTTCATTGAGAGCATTTTCAGCTTCGGTCTTCCCTTCTACCTGACCTGCAATCTCTATTGTTTTAAATATAGAGGAGTCTCCATTCTTATATTTTTCAAGTTCGCTTTTCAGTGCATAATGAATAATAAAAGGTGCATACACATCATCAATAAAATAGTTTATATTATCCTTCACCTTTTTATAATAAATCTCTACAGTGTTCCTATGTGAATTATGCAGTACCTCTAAGTCTTTTCCTAATGCCTGAGACAGGGTTACAGTTTCTTTTGGAACTGAAACACATGCTGACATAATTAAGATTGCTATCAAAACCACTAAATTTCTAATATTCATGATTAATATTTGATATTAGCGTATAACAAAAAGTTTAAACACATCTATAACGATTCCGACAACATCATAACAAAATTATATCATTTTTTATCGAAAGTCAATGTTAGTATTAAGTTTTTGTTTTAAAACTTTCTATCCTGAATCAAAGTGCCCTGTAATGACTATTGGGCTTTTTAAAGGACAATTTCTATTAAATTGGGTATAAATGCGATGCTATAGACATTATGTGCCAGATAGGAAATGCCATGGACTTTGTCCAATCCAACTGAAGTAAATGAGTGAATCCAGACAGGTGCTTAGTATTTTATTATAAGCTATGTGCTTTTTCAAATCTAATCAGCCTACGTATTTAAAACATCCGGCCTTTACTGTCTATTTGATCTAATAAAAAAAACTAAAAAGTGATTAACACTTTGAAAGTAACTCCCTTAAGTATCAAAAAGTGTTTTGAAATATAACTCAATATGTTTCATTTAGTATAAATTGAATAATTAATCAGAATGAATTACAATTTTTGAAATGGAGTAAATATCCTGTTAATTAGTATACTGTTGATCAGCCACATATCTTATTACAAGCTGATATTCCAGGAGGAAAGTTATGAAGAATTTCCTAAATGCTTTCACAGTAAAAGCAAAGACAATCTGAGGGCCGGATTGCATGAGGAGTTACCGTTCGGAGCCGGCCTGGGCGCAGGGTCATGGAGTGGCATGCGTTTTTGCAAAGTAGATGGACGAGAGTTTTCTTATCATTGTGAGGTTGCCAGATTGCTGGGTCCCAATAGATGGGCAGGATTAGTCCCGTCACGATAAAACAGTCTGAATGGCGATGCAAAAACCATGAAAACCGCGCGTCGGGCAGCAGCCCTGTTGGCTTTGTCACGGCAGCTGGAGCAGTCATGGTACGCAAAGTTTTATAAGCTGCGAGGTGTTTTCTCTCATAGACTTTACGGGCTGATTGCGGAGTTGTCCGGGCTGCTGAAGGCAATTCCCCAACATCCGTGTTAGCGGTTGGCAATTTTTCTTCGGTTCATATGTAATGAAAAGAATGCTTATCAAGGCTTAACTAATGATAAGTCATGACTATTTCAACGTTTTCTTAGATTTTAAATATTCTTCTCTCATTTTTGCGAGATCAAAAGATGAACAGTCAATAATTAATTTTCGCACGATCTCTATTGGCAATTCGTTCTCATTATTAAAATTGATGCAGCCTTTCTGGAAATTTGCTAAAGGTAAAAGCGCCATATACTTTGAGTGTAATGTTTTTGAACCATATATTGGCATTAAATGCAATGAAATATAGTGTTTCACACCAGCAAGGCCATATTTCATCACTCCGCTCCCTTTATAGATAATCATTTCTTTTCCCATCATTGTTCCCACTTCGGCAATTACACTTTTATCGTTTTCGATAATAGTCGTATGAATATTTGACAAAATATTTTGCCTGTCTGCTGGTTGGTTCATAATATATGCTTCAATTTCCATATTCATTTGTTTCTTGCCTGCCGTTAACTCACTATTAGTGATAGGTCATAATTTAATTGTCAGGGAAATGTACAAATTTCCCATAATCATCCCATTCGATTGAGTCCAAAAATATGATGCCCCCTTTGCGGAATCCTTCTTCAATTAATATTTTGAACAGATGTTCGTCTGAGGTTTTCGTTTCCATTTTTCCAATTTATCTTACATATTAACAAATGTCTTGTCCTTTTGTTGTTATCCGTTAGTCATATAACTCTGCTAAAAGAAATTGGCTTATGCCACACAAGTATTTTTGGGTCGTGCGTCGGTAAGTCTTCTTGTCCGCCGCGCGAGAGGCAGGTCCTGGTATAGTTGGTTAAGTATCTTATCAGGACAAAACTTTTCAAACAAGGCGCGAGGGACTAATTGTCTCGTTATTAAATATTAGTACTAACGTTCCCCAAATACACGCAGGGCAGGAATTTCCCGATAAATTTCCTGCGAAGAGTTGCTTCTCAAATTATTACATTCCTGATAACGAAGCGTAAACCCGCGACTTGCAGGGTATTTTTCTGTTAATTATAATGAAAAATAAAATTCACACCTTAATGCCGGCCAAAGATTTAACGATCTTACAAGTATAATTGATGATTCCTCACTGTCAGCCAGATAAAATACACCAAGATCAATCGTAATACCATTCTTAATATTATGAAATGGAATATCTTTACCAATAGTTAAATTAAATGTAAATTGCTGTGAGGACATTGTCGCTGAAGGGTAAAATGTTGTTCCCTGCCGGCAAAACCAGGTTTTATAATTGATCTTTTCATTATTCTTACCAAAATATAACCTGTGTTCCAGACTTATCGCAGGCCATATTTGGCCATATGATGGTCCTATCCCTGCATTAAAACCAAGCTGACTGACATTAGCAAGTCGGTATGTTATTCCAGCATGCATAAGTTCCGGGCCCGAAATTCCTGCAACAATTTTAGTTTTCGATACTTTTTCTTCCTGACCATAGAGATTTATACTGAAAATCAACGCTAAGATTAAAACTAATAATTTTCTCATGATAAATCGTTTTATGGTTAGTAACGATTGTGTAAACGCCATAGTGGCGTTTAGTTCTGTCTTGTATGTAATGTCATTTTTGTAGTTTTTGTTCAAATATTTTATACATATTATACAATTTCCCGATCAGTCTTACTGTTATGCTTATGCATTTAGGTAGCCGGACCTGCCATTCGCGACAAACAATCGTTCCTAACAACATAATTTGCCAGTCTCTGTTAATAAATTAACAACCCTGCCTTTTCCCGGGATTATTTCGGCACTCTGTTTTATGAAAATACTTGTACAAACGTAACGTAAACCAATATCCGGTCTAGTTAAACCAATATGAAAACTTAACCACAAGTCCCCTGTTTTTGTTCATGAAATTATCTGTAAAGGAATTCGCTGTATAAACAATAAAGAGATCTGAAACTGGTGCGAAACGCCATTGGAAACGTATGTTCATATTAAGGTTGTCGATTTGATTATTGTATTGTACAAATGTTGTGAGAAACAGCTTATCTGTAAATGTAATATCCATTGCAGGTCCTACCAGGATCAGCCTGGCACTGTTGTACGGAGAGGGAAGAATAATGTTGTTATAGTTCATGGTCATACCGATGCTGCCGTAAGGCTGGACACGGTAATTTATCGCGCCGCTTACGTACCAGCGTGTACCGTTGTAGTATCCGCCATATCCGCCGTTCAGGCTGTAATTAAAGAGAGCCCGGGTGTCGGACGTAAAGGTTGCACGTGCACTCTTCCATTGAAAATCTTCGTCCGCAGCGAGTTTCTCACCCCCTGTATTTGTAGGATCAAAGGCATTGCCCAGCTTTACAAAATTCTCCTCCATGCTTACGGAAAACTGACTCTTATTACTGAACGAAATCGAATATGAAAGCTGTGTCTCACGGTCAGTCATCTTAAGTTCCGGATCAAAAATGACGTAGAAATTCATACCCGGGCCATGACTGATGATCTTTTTTTCTGATGCGGGATAAAACAGGTAGCTGATTTCCGGGGAGACCTGAAAGAAACCGGTTCTTCTTATGTAGCCGGCTTCAGCGACATAATCTGCACCAATCCATGACTGCGCGATATCTGCTTTCAGATACCGGGATGAATAGTTGATATTTCCCGAAATAGCTGCCGCATCAGGGCCTGACCCGGGGTAAAATGACTGATGATAGAATGTCTTGCCTGTCCAGCGATTGTCTGCAGTCGCAAAATTATATTCAAGGCCCGCGACCCGGTTGAAGTGATAACCCGTAAATAAGGAATCATTATAAGCTTGAGTGACCTCTTTATTAACCAGAAAGCCGACGATACTTGAGCGACTGAATAATTCTCTCTGAAGGACCCCTACGGCATAATTGGAAGAAGGAACGGCTCCTTTTGATCCTGTCTGCATGTCCATAATCCCGATTCTCCACTTATCTCCGACCCTTCCTGTCAATCTGCCCCCGAAGTTTACAGGGACATTAAGTCCGACGCGTCTTGAAAAGAAAGGTTGTGCCTGGCTGTTACCAAGATTGGCGAAAAGGTCACTGTTCTCAAGGAAAAACTGTCGCCTTTCAGGGTAAAACAATTCAAAACGGTCAAGATTAGTCTGCTGCATGTCTTCCTCAACCTGGGAATAATCCGGATTGACAGTCAGGTCGAGATTCAAAGAAGTTGATAAAATCATTTTGGCATCAGCACCTGCATTTCCCTGCCATTTCGCATCCTCACCGGCTTCAGTATTTTTGGTTACTTTTCCGGTTGTGTAAGGGATCACGGACACCCTCAGCCCGGCTTTTTCGAGCGGCTTATCCCACATCAGTGTTCCTGCATACGGCAGGGAATTATGCGGAAATTGTCGTGGAACGGGAGCCCATGCTGATTTTTCGTTTGTTTTAAGATCAAGCCGGCCGAAATTAACACCCCATTCTTTCTCTCCACCGAAATAGCGGAGGCTGCGGAAGGGAATGGCCATTTCAGCCACCCACCGGTCTCCATAGCTCTTAACTGCAGATTTCCATTTGGTATCCCAGGTAAAGCTTGATATGGTTCCGTTATTTATCACTCCGTCACACTGTGCGCCCGCTGCAGAGACACCGAATACAAATCCATTCGTCAGGTTGTTATAGGTATCTATGTGTATCCTGAAGTTATCATTTTTGTTAAACTCAAAATCTCTGCGCAACGATTCCACTGGTCTTTTTCCGGGTGTAGGGTCATAACAAACGGCCCCAACATATAAATTTGATTCATCGTAGGTAATTACGACAGTAGTTTGCGCTATTGCAAATCCCGTATCTGTAGGCGTTACCCGGGTAAAATTCTTTGCAACTTCCGAATCCTGCCACGATTTCTCATCAAGTACCCCATCAATATTCATGGCCTCGCTGGTACGTGATATATGAATGCGGTATTTATCCCGGTTCACAGCCTTTTCCTGGGCAAAAAGGGTCAGTTCTCCAAAAAGAATGAATATAAAAAGTAAATGCAGTTTAACGTTAAACATTCTGAAAAGTGAGCTGCTAAAATAAATAAAAAAACCGGATACTGGTGATTGGGTACAATCGTAATGACGTACTTTGCTTTTTCTTTTAATCTTCGGTTCGCTTACACATTATATATCAGACAGCCCCGGCAGTGGGTGTTAAAACGGTCAGAATAGCGAATGTTATGACTTCAGTAATATAGGAAAAAATGATAGTTGATCTTTATAGTTTAACTTCAATAAATCAAAATCATTCACACCGCAAAAACCGGGAACCTGCGTGACCGGTTTTTATTTTTAATGAACTAAAATCATACATTAAATCTATCGTAACATAACGAGTGACAGAATACAACAATTCATCTTACTTAACTGTTATATACGAAATATGAAATTCAAGTTAAATATCAATAATGATACAGGGAATCAATTATTCTACTTTTAGTCTGGATTACATAGATATATAAGAAATGAAAAATTTGAATATTATTTTAATATCAATTCTACTGACAATAATTTCTTTTCCCGGTTGCCATCCCGATAAAAAGATTGACACTCACACTCCTGTCAATAATAAGAATGGAAAAACCAGTTTAATAAACATGTTGACACCCGGCGGTGAGAGATTGTTACCTGCTGAGCAAGGTCCGGTTCGTACTGCATTAGAAGAACCGGCAATTGACCTGAACACTTATAAATTGGAGATAACAGGTCTGGTTGATTTATCCTATTCCCTGACATGGGAAGAAATTCAGCAATTGCCAGTGGCCAATTCGGATACTATTCTCATGTACTGCGTTGAAGGCTGGGAAGTCTGGGGCGATTGGGAAGGAATTTTGATTAATGATTTGCTCGACAAAGCTCATGTTCAACCTGAAGGTAAATACATCCTGTTTAGTAGTGTTGAGGGTTACAAAACCAGCTTCCCTATTTCCTACCTGAAAAAGTATAAGGCGATTCTGGCATACAATGTGAATGGTTCACCGCTCAAAGAAAGTGATGGCTTTCCTCTACGACTTATTGCTTTTGGAAAATATGGCTACAAGTGGGAGAAATGGGTCAACAAACTGGAAGTTGTCAATCAGTCACAGATCGGTTATTGGGAAGGCTATGGATATCCCGATCGGGCTGATGTACCTATTATAAGGCGAAGTTATTATGAAGGCGTAAAAGCAGAGCCACTGGTATATTAAAGAACCGTATTAGTGTTTCGCCTGGTTATATGCAATGATTTTATAAAAAAACTGTACAAATAATCAAATACCCCCTAAGGACCGGGGCAAGATCTGACAAGCTTATTACCCCCCAATAAGCTAATATATATTTTATTTATACCGGAGCAAAGGTCTCTATTGTTGTGGTGTTCCCCCTCCCTGGCTGTCACCGCTGCTTTTTATATCATCGTTTTTAATACCCCTGCGGGCTTTTTTCACCTGAAGATCCATCTTCCCGAAATTATATGTCACACTTAAACGAACGTTTTGTGCCGGATAGGAATTCTCAATATGTGAATAGAAGGTGATGTCTTTCGATTCGTTGGTATATTTTTTCCTGTACCAGAATGGATCGGATGTGGAAACGCTTAGCATCAGTTTCCGTTTTAAGAAGTATTGCGAAACGCCCAGACTGGTATAGTAAAAGGAAGAAGACTTTCCCTGCAGCATGATGCTGGAAGAATAAACTCCCAGGTTGGCATTTACGGAACCATCTTTCCAGAGGGTCCACCGTCCGCCAAGCGATCCTCTGTAGCTAAAACCTTCGTTGGTAATGGCATAGCCGGTATTGGCTTCCAGTTTGCTGTAGTTAACTCCTCCGTTAAAAAAAATATTGAGTTTACCGGAGGGACGATATGAAAAATAAAGATTTAATCCGTAACGCTGATCCTTTCCGATATTTTCGTAAGTACTTACAGTAGCCCCGTTGGATTCAACTCTTGAAATTCTCTCGATTGAATTATTCGCAAAATAGGAAGAAGAAGTAGCTGAAAAATTGAATTTAGGAGTAAAATATGTATATCCAAGTTCGAATGAATGCGACACTTCCGATTTCAACTTAGGATTCCCATAGCTGATATTCAAAGAATCGCTGTTATTTACATAAGGATTCAGGTACCAGATACCTGGCCTGGAAAGCCTCTGGGTATAGGACAATTTTATGGTTTGTCCCTGTTTGGGCATATATGAGAAAGTAATATATGGCACCAGGTTGAAAAGCCGGTTTGTAAAATCAGTATTGATACCCGATGTTTTCGAATTCCCGTCATTCCAGGTCCGTTCGAGGCGCAACCCGGTTTTTGTGCTCAGCTTTTTCCATTTAATCAGATAACCGGCATACAATCCCATGATGTACTGGTTATAATCCAGGTCGTTCACGTTGTCGAGTTTAATGTTATCGCGAAAAATTTCAGAGTTGCTTGTATTTTGCCGTAAGATGAATTTTACACCGCCTTCCACCTGGTGCTTTTTGGTTATAGGATCATAATAATCTGCCTGGAATGTTTGTTCACGTCCTACTGCATCATTTTCTGATAGCTGGCTGTAAGAAGGATAGTTAATTATTCCGTCAATACCGGAAGTATTTTTTATTGTTCTGGGGTTATTATCGAGTTTATAGGAAAAGGTGAGTGATTTGTCGGGCTTTTTATATGTCCTTTGATAATCGATATTTCCCGAAAGGGAGCCATAACTGTTACTGCTTTTTATAATGATTATTATACAACCGGGTAATATCATTATCAGTGTTCATATACTGCGTTTCGGTAAAGCCATTGTTTTCGTAAGAGCCTCGGTATCCCCAGAATGAAAGACTTATGAGATTAAGTGAATCAATTTCATAGCTTGCCTCACCGGTATAGCCGTTGGATAGTCCTTTGTAGGTGCTGTTCCCATTCGAGTGTGAATAATGATAATCGGTATTATTAAAATATTCGGTCGCAATGCTTGTACGCGATTCGGGTTGTATGAACTGGCTACCGTAATAACGCGATGAGAAACTGAATTTTTTAATTTTTATGGCCAGATAAGCACTCAAATTGAGACTTCCCCGGGCATCTACCCCCGAGCTCAGACTACCGTTGTATCCATTGATTGTTTTTTTACTGGTGATGATATTGATGATTCCACCGACTCCTTCTGCATCGTATTTTGACGAAGGATTGGTGATTACTTCTATGTCCCTGATGGTATTCGCAGGAAGGCTTTTAAGCGCCTCCTTGAAGTTTGCTGACATCATTGAGGAACTTTTTCCGTTCACCAGCACTTTAAAATTCGACTGCCCGTTAAGGGTTATGTTTTCTTCGGCATCAACAGTGATCAGCGGTACTTTACGCAGCATTTCCAAAGCATTGTTAGTTTGTGCCTCCGGATCTGATTCCATACTGTAAACGATCTTGTCAGGATCTATTTTAACCAGAGGTTTTTGTGCCGTTACAGTAACTTCTTTTAACAGGACTCCCTCTTCCATTGATAGTTTTCCCAGATCGGTTTTCGGTTGTGAGATAATAATGGGTAAGCTGAATTCTTTATATCCGACTGAGGAAACATTAACGTATATTTGAGCGGGAACATTAAGGCTGATTGAAAAATGACCCGAAGCATCACAGGCCAGTGCCTTCTTCACTTTGATACTGTCGTTTTTAATGATCACCGTCGCAAACGGAACACCATTGCCCGTGATTTTTTCGACAATCTGTCCGCTCACCTGGTAACGTGGTAACTTTATTTTGTGCAAGTAACGATAAGGAAACAGAAAAGCTTAGCAATAACAAACACAAATATTTCATAGGTTTAATATTAAATGAACAAGAATAACAGAATATTGAATTTTGCAATATTTAACGAATTTCTAACTAATTTCTTAGTAATACAAATATATTTTTGAAAAAAGTTATTTGATATTTTGTAATTTATATGATTACAGAGCGCCCTTAGAGTTGCCTTGTGTATATATATATAAGAATATAACTTAATTACACCCTCTGCCTGAAATCATAAATGATTAATTCCGGAACTTTCTCCTGTTATGTCTTATTAATTTCCCAACCCGGGTTCTCATTTATGTATGCATGGATTATCGCACCAATTCTCAGTCAGGCACCTAAGCAATTTTTCCTGACAGTGTTGGCTTACCCTATTGTATCTTCTGAACAAATAACAGGCTATAAGATTGAGCTAGCAATATTGTTGCCGGTGGAAATATCAGGCAGATAACAATGGGCCTAAGGTTTGACTATGTTTATTAAGGTTATTTTTTAACGCTTGATATACAGCATACTGACAGGGTTTGTAAATTCCCCCCATACTATCTCATCAGAGGTTTTGTCAGAAACCCACATTGAATAACGTCTTGGAATACAGGAATAACAAAGTTTTAGTCTGAACTCATAATTATGACCTGCTTTTAATTCTATCTCAATTAATCCTTTTGGATGTATGCCAAATTCCACCGGATAATAGGCATATTCAATTATATGCCTGCCTGGCAATAATTTTGCCATTTTATAACCAGTACCTACACTATCTCCGTCAATCAGGGTTATTATACCTGGTAGTTTGGACCAGCTAAATCCGGTAAGGGCTTGATTCTCTCTGCCAGTAACTCCGGGGCCAGCCCACTCTCCCCAACCCCAATAAATAGGTGAATAATATGCACATGAAGAAAGTATAGAGAAGAGCAGTAAAAATAAAATCTTATTCATGTGTTTAGCGATTGTTATTTAAGATTGATTTTTATAATTGTGGCTTTCAATTTAAGATGTGAATAATTACGTCACGCAATAATACTACCGTTAGTAATTTAGATTTTGTTCTATTCTGTCTCTGTCAAAAATATAACTTACTCTTTTTAAAAGCAATTTTATTCTCTGCCTCCCAGCGTCCCGGGTTGTAATAATGCAAATTTAATATATTGGCTGACAGATAGACATAAGATAACATAAATACAAATATATTTTCTAATCGGCTGTTTATATTTGCAGCAATAATTACCTCATAACCTGCCCTTGACTCTCCTATGGCCCTGTCAGGCCTACGCCAAATAGTAATAATTGTTTCTTTCCCGAAAACCAGTATGGATAAGCGGGGAGGAATTCATTAAAAGTTATTGGAGGGAAAACAATACACAGGTCTGTCAGGCGTTTATCATCAGGGAGTATTTTTGTCATGTAATATATTGATCCTTTCAGGGGATACTAACCTAAACTTTAAAGAAATGAACGGACAAAATGAATTAATGATGTTTAGTCAGGAAGAAATAATAGTGATCTTTTCAGCGTTTTTGGGCCTGATTGTGCTTATTACCTTTTTCATAATTTCTCACAGGCTTCTCAGGATAATACGTCTGTTACAGTTCTTTCAAAGATTAGAAAATCACAGACCTGAAAACTGGACCCAGATTCATTGTAAAAATTGTCATTTTGAATTCAAAATGTCCAAAGGCAGTAAGGATAAAGTACTTTGTCCAAAGTGTAAAATTCTCAATGTGCTACCAATACGTTGATTTTTCAAAATAACCGGATTCCCTTATCCCTTGTAGTTTACATGGAATAATTGCATGACCCGGCAAATCAGTACCCGGAACTTTCTTATTCTTTAATTTCAGTCAAAACTCACACCGGGCCTGCATATTCTGCCGTGCAACAGACAGGACTCAACCCGGACACCTGTTATCCTGATTACACTATAGTTATCAGCAGAAAATAGTTTTTGATCATTTCAATTCATAATATTCTGAGCAACAACGGGTGCAGGCTACAGCATCCGATATTTTAAGAAGAGCTCCATTTAATGCTTCCCCGGGATTAATATATAATCCTAAAAGTTCTCTTTTGTTAGCATTTAACAGCGGGCAACCAAATCTATGAACTATATGTTTGCCATTTACATTAATGTCAACAAAGTAAACTTCCATCTGGTGTTATATATATTTTTATGTTATATATAAATGAAGTACGTTTTGTTACCAGAATTTATTGTTTTGACTTATTTAACAGGATTATGAAAAGGTTTCAAAATTTATATATGTGAATTTCAAGAATCCCTCCAAATGAAAGTTTGTCCGCTATTTGTATAAACAAAGTTATACAATCATAATTCCAAAGTCAAGTTTAATTTTTTGTTTTTTACAGGAATAAATTTGAAAGATTGATAATGTTAATAAGATTATTTCAGAAATTTTAAATATATATTTTAATGATCTCATATAAAGTTAAGTTATTCATGGTCAGGCACTGGCCGGTAAACAGGATTTGTCATGCCATCTGAAATTGTCCCGACGGTGTCGGAAAATCCCGCCGGATTATTTCCTGTAGTTAAACTATTTATCTATAATAGCTATTGCATCCATTTCGAGAAGAAACTCTTCATTAATTAAACGTTCTACCTGTACTGCGGTGCTGGCTGGGGGATTTGCTTTATTGATATATTTATCCCGGGCTTCCCGGAATTCGTTGATCCTTGAAATATCTGTTAAATAGCAATCAAGTTTTACCAGATTCTCCATTTTTCCTCCTGCTTTTATAAGAATTGATTTAATATTCCCGAACACTTGCTCAGTTTGTTTTCTCAAATCATCTTTTCCTACCAGTACACCCTTCTCATCAACGGGTATCTGACCGGATATGAATATCATTTTGGAATTTCCCGGGTAAAATTCTACACTTTGGGAATACCCTCTTGGAGAAGGATCAACAAACTTTAGTTTACTGCTTTGTCTATTCTCAGTAGTGCAACTAAAAGTAATGAATATCAATAAAATACCTAATGTTTTGTTCTTAACAAATGTCGTTTTCATATTTTAATCTGTTTAACTCATGCAAATCTTCGACTTCGCGGATTAATTTATATCAGTCACTGAAGTACTATCAAGTATAAATATCCGGCAAATTATAAACTTAAAAATAAATTCCAAAGGCTGGGTTTTTTAAAAATGACATAAAATTCATTTATTATTTGATAATTTGTCTATCCTTAGATTATACAATAATGGTTTCATTTCAGTGTTTCTCCAATCCGGATGGGTCTGATGCCTTTGTTAACTGCAGCCTCAGACACCTTATCAGTTATTCAGGTGCAGATCTGTTTCTTTCACACTTTACCCATTTCATCTTTACATTTTGGAAGCACATCGGATAAAACATCTGTCAGAAATTCAATATCTCCCTGCGCGTGTTGAATGCTGAATCCATGATGAGATGGACCTCCACCATAATCGTAAAAACAGATAACCTGTTCCCATAATTCCCTGGTTATTTTCAGAAAAGTAAATTGCTCCCCGGGATAGTGCCTGTTATTTTATTTTTATGGTTCAGAGAATCGGTTTATTATTTGTTTTATCAGTTTTATTTTCACCGGCTGTTTTATTTACTTCTTTGTAATATGTTGAATTCAGAATTACAAACAGCATGGTAATCTCATTTGTAATAGCCTGAATAAAAATTCTCTCATCATCATTGATTTTTTCAACCGGCAGGATACAACAGCAGAAGATACTTAAATTTTGAGGATTTGAAATTATTGTTGTATAGTGTAACAAAGTTTGTTTTTCAATGATTATTTTATTACTGATATGAGGATTATTAAAAGAACATCCCTCCCTTGTTTCAAATTGTTCGCTTATAGTTTTTTGGGTGTTGCTGTCAATTATTCTGAATAAGACCCAATCTGTGTTTACAATTGCAAGAGTCCGGTTGCCATAAAAAATGAAGGTTTTTTTAAAATCATTTTTTGTTTCAGGATATTTATTAGTCGTGTTAAAAATTGATTTGATTGCCTGAATTTGTACATTTATCTGACCAATGTATTTAAACGATTCAATAAGCCTTTCCTCAGCTGTTTTTTTATCATTACTGATTTTTTTGATCAGTTCTGATTGTTTCCCGGATTCATGTTTATATAAATTTAAAATCAGAATACTCACCAGGAACAAAATGCCAAGGAGAGACCCCTCTATAATTTCTTCTTCAAAGATCAATTTTTCAGTTATATGAACAGGACCGTTGATTAATTTTAGGAATAAAAATTATAAAGGAGAACAGGAGTACATAGATTATCAAATATATAATCTGTAAAAATGAAGGGTGAAAATTTAATTTTTTCATATCTGCTTAAGTTGCAAAAATACAAAATTAACTTAATTCTACTTTAACATATTACATCTTACAACGATTTTTCAGTTTGTTTGCCCCGACCCTAAAGGGAGCAAACTGAAAAATCAACCTGTTCCCTTTAGGGATCAAGGGCAAAAACAGGTTGATTTTTCTAATCTGTCAAAGTAGAATTAATTCTGATAATTTAATTGTGTCATATCCTCTGTCTTATTTCAACTTACCTGTTAAAGATCCGAATTAAATTGACCTGGAAGCAGTTACCCGGAAACACGAACCTGCATTCAGTAACCTGAGTCTATTCTCCGTTCATTCTTAATCAATTCTTAATCCAACTTTAACCTTTCTTTCATCTATCATTTTCTTTCTTGGAATAAATTTATCGTGCTTTTTTTTTCGTCATCCTGACAAAGTAAACAGGCATCGCATGTGAGGTTTAGTACATTGAAAAGAAAACCGTAAAAGTGATATTATATATATAAACGAATGAGAGTACTGATGTTCGGGTGGGAGTTTCCACCGCAGATTACCGGAGGATTGGGAACTGCATGCTACGGAATAACAAAGAGTCTTGCAAAACAGAATGTGGATATTCTGTTTGTTGTTCCGAAAGCTTTTGGAAATGAGGACGGTCGGTTTGCAACTCTCCAGGATGCCGGTCAGATACCATCAAAATATCTGGAAAGAGGTGAGAATGAGTACTGGAAAAAGGTATTCTATAAAGAGATATCTTCAAAACTTCTTCCATATACCTCACCTCAGGATTATACGACTATGACGGAAGATCTCACTTCGATTTCATTACCAGCAGGCATATCTCATGGGAATGGTGAATTCTCGCCATTTTCCGGTAAGTACGGTGCTGACCTGTGGAACGAAATAAACAGGTATTCAAATGTAACTTCAATTCTGGCAAAGAAGGAAACGTATGATCTAATTCATGCTCATGAATGGTTGACTTTCCCCGCAGCGATTGAAGCTAAAAGAATTTCAAAAAAACCACTTATTGTTCATATTCATGCTACTGAATTTGACAGGAGCGGACGTAATATTAACAGGGATATTTATAACATTGAAAAGAAAGGTATGGAGTTATCCGATAAAATAATTTCTGTTAGCAACTACACCAGGAATATCCTTATTAATCATTACGGAATTCTTCCGGATAAAATAGTTACAGTTCACAATGGCGTTGAAAATTTCAGCAACCCTCATGAAAAAATATTAAAGAGCCTTACGGATGAAAGAATTGTAACATTTTTAGGACGTATCACTTATCAAAAAGGTCCTGAGTATTTTATTGAGGCTGCATATAAGGTTCTGCAAAAACACAACAACGTAAAGTTTGTTATAGCAGGAAGCGGTGATCTGAAAGAAAAAATTGTTAGGCAGGTTGAAGGCCTTGGAATTTCATCCAAAGTATCATTTCCGGGGTTTCTTGAAAAGGATGAAATTAAAAAATTATTTGCCCGTTCCGATGTGTTTGTGATGCCATCTGTTTCTGAACCATTCGGCATTTCTCCATTGGAGGCCTTACATTCCGGTGTTCCCGTAATTATTTCCAAACAGTCTGGTGTTTCTGAAGTTATCAGACATGCAATAAAAGTAGATCATTGGGATACAGATGCCCTTTCAGATGCAATTTATGGAGTATTGCATTATAAAACATTATCAAACTTACTTGCTGTCAGAGGGAGTAGTGAAGTTGATAAACTTGAATGGAGGAAAACAGCTGATAAAATATTAAATGTATATAAATCTGTAGTTTAAGAGTGAGAAAAATCTGTTTAATTATCGAAGTTCACCAACCTATGAGACTACGGACGTACAGGTTTTCTGAGATAGGAAACAATAATTATTACTATGATGACTATGAAAATGAATTTTACACAAGAACAATCTCTGAGAAGTGCTATATTCCTGCAAATAAGATATTACTTGATCTGATTCACAAATTCCGGAAAAAGCTTAAGGTATCTTACCTTTTTTCAGGTGTTGTACTGGATCAGTTTGAATTGTACGCTCCTGAAGCGATTGAAAGCTTTAAATCATTGATAAGCACTGGTTGTGTCAAACTATTGTCAGGAAGTTATTCCAATTCTTTCGGATTTCCGGGTTGGAATAAGGAGTTCAATAAACAGGTAACCTTGCAAAATACCAGGATCAAGTATTTATTCAGAAAAAATTCAGTAGTTTTTCCTGAGAAGGATGTTTTTAATTCCAATCCCACCGATCCGGAAGTCAGGTTATATATTGGAAATCATAAATCATACGACAATATTTCAATCGGATTCTCCTGTAATAGAAATAATGGAGAGTCATTAACTGCTGGAAAATTATTACAATTTTTGAATGCTGATCAAAACAAAGATAACGATACAGCTGTTTTGTTTATTCCCTACGAGATATCCGGAGATTATCAGAATACTGTGTTGAATGAATTTCTGGAATCATTACCCGCATGAGATATTTTCAAACTCTGATTATTCATTTGCAGATCCTTCTGAAATATCAATTGATTTTCATTCAGAATTGCAAACCAGATCACAATTCTTCAAATACTTATGAAAATTCTGATTGTTAAGTAATCCGTTTAACGATCTGCAAAAAGATGCATTTGAAAAGCTGTATTCTTTACGGGATAAATTAGAATTATGCAATGACCGGGTAATTAATAAGGACTGGTTGTACCTTCAATCACGCGACCATTTTTATTTCATGGACCCGGACTTATATGAAGATAACAGTAGCAGTTCGCTGATTGTTCCTTATGATTCGCCATTCTTCGCTTATTTAAACTATATGAATATTTTGGATGATTTTTCTGTTCGGTTGACCCGTTGGTTTGTTAATGAAATAAAACCCGGAAAAATTTCCATGCAAAAATGGAATAAGGCATTGAAGAAAAGCGCTTTAACTGATTTGCTCGAATAACAAAAACATTTTCAGATAATTATATCCGGATCGTAAAGAGTAAAATACATATTTGAACATTAATTACAAAATATCTTAAAAATCAGAAATTATGGAAAACTCACTAACTAAAACGGCAAAGAAGAGACAAGCACAGGTTGTGAAACCTGAAAACAGAATTAAGACAGTTACAGAAGAAGATATCAGGCAGAAAGCATTTGAAATCTATCTTAACAACGGAGGTAATTCCAACGAATTAGACAATTGGTTAAGGGCCGAAAGAGAATTAAAGGAATCTTCACGTTAGCATTTTTTGCAGGAAACGAAGATCTGAAACGTTTTCAGGAGCTGATATTATAAGGTATTGTAAATCTGAACGATGATCCGATACCGAGTTGTGAGTTGAGCCAGATTTTACCGCCGAGGAGTTCGACATAAGCTTTGCATATTGAAAGGCCTAATCCTGTCCCTCCAAACTGACGTGAAATTGCATCATCGACCTGGTAAAACCTTTTGAATATTTTAACCTGATGTTCTTCCGGAATACCAATACCCGTATCATTTACAAAAAACTCAAGAAAGTCATCTTTAAGATTGTATCCAAAATCAATACTCCCGCTCTGTGGTGAATTTGATTGCGTTATTCAGAAGGTTGGAAAGTATCTGGATAAGTTTTGTATTGTCAGTTATTATATTGGTTTTCTCATCCTCCAAAGTTATTCCCAGATTTAGTGAAACCCCCGGCGCCCTTTCTTTAATACTGAACTGATCTCTCAGGCTCCGGAGTGATGAATTGACATTCATTTCTGCAAGATTCATCTTTATCTGACCCACTTCAATGTTTGCAATATCAACTATATCATTTATAATTGAAAGCAGCTGGTTACCACTCTGGAAAATATACCCGGTATACTGACGGATTTCCTCCTTATCAATTCCCTGTTCATTCAACAGAGTTGAAAATCCTATAATGGCATTCATCGGCGTCCTTATCTCATGGGAAACATTGTGCAGAAAAGCTGTTTTTAATCTGTCACTCTCTTCCGCTTTCTCTTTTGCTGCAATGATTTGTGCTTCTGCTTTTTTACTTTCGGTGATATCCCTGAAACTCCATACTCTGCCAACACTCTTGTTATTTATCATTTGAGGCTGGGAAAACAGCTCGAAAAAACTGCCGCTTTTGAATTCAATAATTTCAGACTTTGTTGTCTCCGGTTCTGCATAAAGTTGTTGAACATGTTTTAGAAAATCTTCCGGGTATTTGATCTGATCCATAATATATCTTATAACAGACTGATCATCTCCTTTACCAATCACCTCTTCCGGAATGTTCCACATTTCCAGGAATTTCAGGTTATATTGTACTATTCTTCCCTGAGAATCAACAGCAAGAATTCCATCTGCCGTCGATTCGAGGGTAGCTCTGAGAAGTGAAAATGATTTTTCCAGTTGTGCCTCAGCCTCTTTTCTCGAAGTAATATCACGGCCAATTGACTGGTAATATTTTTTCCCTTCAATATTGACGAGCCTGGAACTGATCTCAACATGAAACTCAGTGCCATCCCTTCTCCTGTGAACCGTTTCAAAAGTTAAAGAGCCTGATGTATCGATTTCTTTGATCTGGTCAATTATGTCGGAAATAAAACCGGGTGACCGTAATTGCCTGATATTCATGGCAAGCAGCTCATCACGCGTGTACTGATATTCTTTTACTGCATGATCATTAACCTCCACAATATGAAGGTCTTCATCAAAAAGAAAAATAATGTCATTGGCAAACTTCAGAATATAATCAAAGTGTTTTACAAGTGCCATCCTCTTCTGTTCATTTTCATATTTTTCCCTGTAAAAACGGACACGTTGGGTCCACCAGAGTATTCCAAACGAAGAACCGGTTACCAGAATAAACAGAATGATAATTGTAATGACCATTGTCCTCTGGCTGTGCAGAGAAGATATCAGCTCTTCCCGGTCAACTTTTGCAACCATATACCAGAGTGACCCCGGAATATTATTCAGAGTGGCAAAATCAGGTCCTCCGGAATATTCATTAAAGTTGCGGACCAGGACTCTGTTTCCGCTCATAAATTTTGCATTACTTACCTGCTCCTGCCGCCATTGTGGTATCTGTTGAATTTTCAGATCGGAGATACCCGACAACTCCTCAAATTTATTTTTTAAAAAGTGCTTTCCCTGGTCATTATTGAACCAGAATCCAAAAACCACAACAACTGCTGATAAAATAATAAAAAGAACTATCACCATCCATGGAGTTGGATATCTTTGCCTTTGCAGTTTCATTATAACCTCTTTATACTTACTGAGAATGCTTTTGTAAGAATGCATTACAAATCATATTTACGGATAAATGTAGTACTTTCTTTGTTATTATGTCTAATATCAGAATTGAGGATGTTATAACCGGTCAGTTCTTTTTTATTACTACAGATGCAAGAATTGAGATAAGAAGTATTGCTATTATTACAGCAAGTGAAAATATAATGGGGATATCAATATTCAGGAACGATATCAACATTTTAGCTCCAACAAACGTAAGAACAAAAGCCAGTCCTGCTTTAAGGAACCGAAAATAATCCATAACCCCGGCAATTGCAAAATAGAGTGACCTTAACCCCAGTATTGCAAAGATATTGGATGTATAAACAATGAATGTGTCTTTACTGATTGCAAGGATGGCAGGTATACTGTCGACTGCAAATATCAGATCAGATGATTCAATCACAAGAAGGACAAGAAAGAGTGGAGTTGCATATAACTTATTATTCTCAATGATAAACATTTTTTCACCATGACTGGTTTTAGATACCGGAAGAAATTTTCTGAAAAGTCTGACAATGAAATTTTTCTCAGGATCCACTTCAGTTTCTTTGTGAAAAAGCATCCTTATACCTGTTACAACAAGGAACCCTCCGAAAATAATAACTATCCAGTGAAATCTGTTTATTAATGCAATACCCGTGAAAATAAAACATGCCCTCATTATCAGTGCCCCGATTATTCCCCAGAACAATACCCTGTGCTGATATTGTGCTTTAACTGCAAAAAATGAAAAAATGAGGATGAAAACGAAAATATTATCAACGCTTAACGAGTATTCAATGACATAACCGGTCAGAAATTCCAGAGCTTTGTTCTTCCCAAACTCAAATAGTATAAAGAAACAAAAGAGCATCGCAAGAGTAACCCATACCAAAGTCCAGATAACCGCTTCTTTAACAGGTACTTTATGTGCTTTTTTGTGAAAAATCCCAAGATCAATAGCAAGCATCAGGAAAACAAAGGCATGAAATCCGATCCAGAAATAAATACTTATACCCATTATTTTCAGATTACTCGGCAAAATTAGAAAATCTTTTTATCTTTATCGCTCTGGTAAGTACAACGTAAGTATTCCTGAATGAAACTTCTCATTAACTGCCTTATAATTATTTATATAACTACTGTTAGTTCATTAACAGTATTTTCACAGAAAGAAAGTGTCGGGGAGAAAACTATTACCTCTTCAGATCTTGAGAGTTATGTATCATTTATTGCCTCACCGCTTCTCAGGGGAAGAATGAACGGCAGCGAAGGACTTGAAATAGCTTCACAGTTCATAGCAACGGAGGCAAAACTTATTGGTCTGAAACCTGCAAACGGTAACAGTTTTTTCCAACCCTATACAGTAATTGAAAAACAGATCGATACTGAAAAAACATTTGTCGGGATAATTACAGGTGGCAGAGATACAATTAAATTATCCCTTCCGCTTTTTCAGCTACTGCCCGCAGGCCCTTCCGACTTCACTACAGAGGGACAGGTTGTGTTTGCCGGCTACGGAATTAAGAACGACAAATACAATTACAATGACTTTGATGGTATTACAACTGAAGGAAAAATACTCCTTATAATGAACAGGGCTCCCACCACAGACGATGGGAAAAAATTCCTGTTCGAAGGAACTCCATGGACATCATTCCAGAATGTCCAGCAAAAATTATCAACTCTTCTGTTCTCCAGGGCAAAGGCTATCCTGGTTGTAACAGATCCAAAATCAGGTTTTAGCTCTTTTGATGAACAATATCCCGGAATTTCAGGACAATTAAACTCAACCCTGAGTCTGAGCGGAGAGAAGACAATGGTTATGGATTTCCCCGGAATGCCAAAGATTATCTTTATCCACCGAAAAGTAGCTGATGAGCTGCTGAAAGGAACCGGTAATTCTCTCGAAGGACTTCAGAAAATAATTGATTCGGAACTTAAACCTCATTCCTTTTCTATAAAAGGCAAGAAGATCAGCATTACCGAAGTCTCAATGTCAAAAGAGAAAGTGCTTAAAAATGTTGCGGGGTACATCGAAGGCAGTGACCCGGTACTTAAGAATGAATTTGTCATTTTTTCGGGTCATTATGATCACATCGGGGAACAGGGAGGAATGATAAATAACGGCGCTGACGACGATGCTTCGGGATGTGCCGCACTGCTTGCCATTGCAGGGGCATTTCAGAGCCTTGATCAGAAACCGTTAAGATCAGTTCTGTTTCTATGGGTTTCGGGTGAAGAGGTTGGACTATTCGGATCAAAATCTTATGTCAATCATCCCCTGTTTCCGCTTGAAAACACTATCGTTGATCTTAATATGGATATGATCGGACGTGTTAAAAGTCTTGCCGACTCTACCAGTGACACACCCATGTCGGGACCCGAAACTGTATTTGTCATAACTGACAATCAGAGTAAAGAATTGAGGAGCATTGCAGATGAAGCTGACAGAAAAAGTACGTTGAATTTTGATTATTCCCTTAGCGGAAAAGATCATCCGCTGCAGCTTTTTCAGAGAAGCGATCATTTCAATTTTGTAAGGAATGATATCCCGGTACTGTTCTTTACAACCGGTTTGCATTCCGATTATCATACTCCGGGAGATGTGATTGAAAAAATTGATTTTAAGAAAATGGAACTCATTACAAAAACAATGTATGAGATAGGTTTAACTGTAGCGAATAAAAGAAACAGATTAATAATTGATAATCCATATAGCTCATGGGGAAAAAACAAATAACCAGGAAAGAGTTTGTAAACAAAACTCTTGGAGGGATCGCCGGTTTAGGCATGATCTCTGACAATTTAATCATGAACGGACTAAATATCCCGGAATTAAGAAATGTTGGTAAAACGGGTATCATGGTCACTCCGCTATGCTTTGGGGCAACAAGAACCAATGAAGGATCGCTGATTAAATATAGTATTGATAAGGGTATCAACTTTATTGATACCGGCAGGGCTTATGCGAATGGTAATAATGAACGTCTTGTAGGACAAGCTATTGCCGGAATCAGAAAAAAAATAGTCATCCAGTCCAAAATAAAACTGGAATTTAATGAACTGCCGTCAAAAGGAAAGGGTAAAAAAGGTGCCGATGAGATCAGAGATGCTCTGTCTAAAAAGGTTGAGGCCAGTCTTAAAGCGTTGAATACCGATTATATAGATATAATGCTATACCATGATGCTGTTGATGAAAATCTGTTGTTTCACTCCGAGGTATTGAAGTTTTTTTCCGATATGAAAAAGAACGGAGTATTCAAATCTTGCGGATTCTCCTCACATAACGATTATATGAAATTTTTTGAAAGAAATAATTCAGATCGCTTTTATGATACTATTTTGGTCCCATTCAATCACAAAGGATCTTTTATTCATTCATTATCGGGTAGTTACTCAGAATGGGATCAGAAAAGGCTCATCTCCATTCTCACGGAAGCGGGTAAAAAAGGCATCGGTGTTGTGGCAATGAAAACATGTTCGGGTGGTAAGTATTCACCTTCCCAGGGGACCGAGCCAAGTTTTAAAGAGGCGGTTAAATGGGTTCTGCGACATGATTTTATAAGCTCTGCCGCAATTGCCATGTCAAATTTCGAGCAGGTTGATGAGTATACAATTTAAATACTCCGGGTTATTTAACCCTGAAAAAACACTTTACAGGTACGGAATACTTCTTGTCTATATCAGGTATTCCGTTTCCATTAACATCTCTCATTGAACCGATCAGCTCCATCAGGGCCAGCCACTCTTTTCCTTCCTGCAATCCCTGAAGGTTTTCATTCATATCTATAACTGCGGTTTTCATATCAACCACTGGATTCCCGGCAGAATCTTTTGGTACAACGTTAATAAGACCAAAACTCATCTTTTTAATGATCCCTATAAATTGAAGCATATAAGAATTGGCAGTGATCGAATAGAGTGTTTTGTTTTTTCCCGAAATATCCACAACTGAAATCATTCCGTCGGGATGAATTACTTCAATCTTCTTTATCTTTCTCAGTAATCCTTTGTCAGGGTTAAATTCTACTCTTATCCCGGAATAGTAACAGTAGTTCTCCGGGGTTGATTTATATGCAACCTGCAATATTTCAAGTATCCTTTTTAACTCCTTTCCGGTAACATACAATCTTGAGAGTGGGTAACCCGGCACATTATCTTTACCTGAACCCATTGACATGACCCTGAAGATATCGGGAACCGTCTGGATGCCGGGAACTATCCTGTCGCGTATGACACCAACAGCAACCATACTCAGATCTGTACCCTTTTTGTTATGATTATTAACATAACTATAGATGGCATCGGCTACCATGGGTCCCAGGTTACTGCCTTTTATATCCCCCAGCTCATCGCACTCAAGAAGAAAATCTGTTTCAGCTACAGGGGTTTCATAATCCATTCCCAATGGATTAAGTATCTCTGAATTAACCAATTTTTTCTGCTCCTCAATTTGCTGATTGACATTAATATCACCGGGTATCCTGTCGTCAACCGGGATAAGTGAATATCCTTCAACACTTACATTCCCGTCATTATAAACAAGAGTTAGTTTGCCAACAAATTCCCCGTAGGAACCGGTTTGCACAATCGGAATGCCGTTTACTATTACAGGTTTATCAAGCCTGGTATGAGTATGCCCGCTTATTATAACATCTATGCCTTTTACCTTTTTTGCAAGCTCAACATCCTCTCCTCCCCATCCACCTTTCGGATCTTTCGTTACACCCGAATGCGAAAGACAGATAATTATATCACACTTCTCATCCTTCAGCTCTTTTACCATTTTTTTTGCAGAGGGGATCTGCTTTGAAAAAGTTACAGGGGAAGCAAAAGCAGCATTTTCAGCAGCTACTTTTCCCAGGAGGGAGAAAAAGCCTATCTTCAAACCATCCCTGTTTAATATCATTTCCCGCTTAATCGTATTATCGTTGAAAAGTTTTTCAAGAGAATCATCATTCGCATCCTTTTTACTAAACACAGCATTACCCAGAAGAACTGAAGGGATCTCTCCTCCTCTTAACGAAGAATTAACCATTTCGGCTAACTTTCCAGGTCCAAAATCAAATTCATGATTACCGATACATACTACATCGTAACCCATTTTTTTCATGAGGCGAAGTTGAAAACCTGTCTTCACCTCCAGATTCTGAAAAAGCGTTCCCATAAGAAAATCACCAGCATCAAGAACCAGTGTCGTTCCGTTGCTCTTTGCTTTTTCTTCCTTAATTATGGAAGCTATCCTGGCAAAACCTCCTGCAGTTTTATCATCATTAACAGTTAAGGGTGTATATTCCTGTTCAGGTGCAAAACCTGTCAGATGAGAATGAAGGTCATTTGTGTGAAGTATTGTGATCTTCTTCGCATTTTGCGCATCTGTAAACAGGAATAACCATATAAATAACAAGAATACAGATAGTTTTTTCATGATCCTCCTTTTTAATTTACACTCCAAATCTAAATAATATCCGCCAGATCCTTGCGACTTTGTACCAATTTGCTTTTGTGTGACTTATTCATTTCCTTCTGTTTCATGGGGCATTATTGAAGTAATATTAAGGGACGGGAGATTAAACCTGTATCACATTAAGGCATCAGCCACAATAAATGTGCTTCCCCCGATAAAGATCAAATCAGTAAAAGATGCAACATTTACAGCAGTTTCCATAGCGGTTTTTACATCATGGTAGCAATTACCTTTAAGCCCATAACCTTCCGCAATTCGCTTAAGTACATTCTCATCGAGTGCCCGGGGAACAGAAGCTTTCGTGAAATAATAAACAGCATCCGGTGGAAAAAGCGGCAAAAGCAATGAGAGATCTTTATCATTTACAAATCCGACGACCATGTGCAACCCCGACTTGGGAATTCTTTTTATTTGATTAAGAACATATTCCAACCCTTCTTTGTTATGTCCTGTGTCACATATAGTTAATGGATTACGGTTTAATATCTGCCATCGTCCCGACAAACCGGTATTAATCACAGTCCTGCATATTCCTTTTGAAATATCCTCAACGGAAATATTCAGTGTTCCCTCCAGCGATTTAAAAACCTGGTAAACTGCCATCAGGTTTTTTAATTGATAATCACCTCCTAAAACTGTTATCCCTTTAAATGCTTTGCCCTCGTTCAAATCTTTTATTTCATAATTTCTTTTACCTGAAATGTTATAGTTCTCATTAAGGATGCAGGAAAAGTTCTGATCAGCAAATTTTATCTCCGATCCTGCGTCAGCGGCAAATGAAATAAAGATATCCTCCGTTTCAGGCTGAGTTTCACTTATTACCACCGGGACCTGTTTTTTAATAATCCCCGCCTTTTCAACAGCAATCTTTTCAAGGCTATCGCCAAGAAGATCCATGTGGTCATGGCCGATATTTGTAATTACCGACAAAACCGGGTGAATTATATTTGTTGAATCAAGTCTCCCCCCTAAACCGACTTCTATAACTGCCACATCTACATTACTTTGTCCAAAATAGTCAAACGCCATCGCAACTGTCATTTCAAAAAATGACGGTTTCTGTGATCCGATAAAATCCTTATTGTTTTCTACAAATTCAATTACTTTATTTTCAGGGATCATTGTTCCATTGATTTTAATTCGCTCCCTGAAATCCTTCAGATGAGGAGAAGTGTATAATCCTGTCTTATATCCCGCTTCCTGCAAAACGGAAGCAATCATATGCGACACCGAACCCTTGCCGTTTGTGCCTGCAACATGAATAGTTTTAAATCTGAGATGCGGATGACCAAGATAATCGTCAAAGGCAAGAGTGTTAGTCAGATCATTTTTGTATGCAGCTTTCCCTATACGGTGATAGGCTGGCAGCTGGTTAAGCAGAAATTCAAGGGTTTGTTTATAAGTCATTTCCAATGTTTCAGTTTCAGGTTTCGGGCAGTGCAGGTTTCGATTGGATTCGGTTTTACCGAATAATTTCTATCGTGAACATCTGGCCCCTTAGCTACTGCAAATTAACATACTTTCAAACCGGATAACAATTTATACCCGAAATTAACTACTTTTGAATTTCTTACTTTACATATATTATTTATATGTATAATTCTGATAGTTAACATTTTATACATGACAAAAAGACACAATAAAAAACTCTTCATCATAGATACCAACGTATTACTCCACGATTATACATGTATTTACAATTTTGAGGAGAATGACGTAATTATTCCAATTGTGGTTCTTGAGGAGCTTGATAAATTCAAGAGGGGTAATGATATTATAAATTTTCATGCACGTGAATTTACAAGGGAGCTTGACAAGTTATCAGGTGATATGCTTTTAACAGCCAATATTCCGCTTGGTGAAAATCTGGGGAACCTTCATATTGAAACCGGCAGGGATTTTTCTGATAAAGTAAACCAGTCGTTTCCCGAAAGGACGGCAGATCACAGGATTCTTGCTATAGCTGAGTATGTCACCAGCTCAAATAAGGATAAGACCGTTGTTCTTATTACAAAGGACATTAATCTCAGAATGAAGGCCAAATCACTGGGTATCATGGCTCAGGATTACGAAAACGATAAAGTGGCCAATATTGACGACCTGTATAAAGGGATTACGGTTATGGAAGGTGTTGACCCGGGGTTAATAAGCAGGTTGTATGAACTACCTGAAGGTGTCGGAGCTGATGAATTTAAGGTTGAAAAGGATCTGAAAGGTCATCAGTTTTATATAATGAAGAATAACGGATCCAGCGCCCTTGCACACTACAATCCTGCCAGTAAGATGCTGACAAGGGTAATAAAGCAGACAACCTTTGGAATTGATCCCCGTAATGCCGAACAAACATTTGCCATTGAAGCGCTCTCAAATCCCGATATCCAGCTTGTATCTTTAACAGGGAAAGCCGGAACAGGGAAAACCCTTCTGGCACTTGCTTCCGCCCTGCAACAGCAAAAAAGGTATAAGCAGATTTTTCTTGCCCGCCCCATTGTTCCATTAGCGAACCGTGATCTGGGGTTTCTGCCGGGGGATGTAAAGGAAAAAATGGATCCCTATATGCAGCCTCTTTATGATAACCTGACAGTAATTAAACATAAATTCAGCCATCAGAGCCCCGAGTTTCTGCGAATAAACGACATGATGAAAGAGGAGAAACTGGTTATTACGCCTCTTGCTTATATAAGGGGACGGAGCCTGTCCAGCATTTTCTTTATTGTTGATGAGGCTCAGAACCTTACTCCCCATGAGATTAAAACTATTATTACACGCGCCGGAGAAGGTACTAAAATGGTATTTACAGGTGATATCGAACAGATTGATTCGCCTTATCTGGATATAGCTTCCAACGGATTAAGCTACCTGTCGGATAAAATGAAAAATCAGGATATCTTTGCTCATGTTAACCTTGTAAAGGGTGAACGAAGTTCCCTTGCAGAACTTGCAAGTAAATTGTTGTAATATTAAGGCAAAAGTTAAAAGTAAAACAAAACTACTATGAGAACAAAAACAATCCGGTTTGCTACATTGCTGATAATTATATTATTAGCAATCCCAAATGCATCAATGGCTCAGTCTAAGGCACAGAATAACAAGGCCCGTGAAACGGCAAAAGGCAAAAAGATCGAGCTCTTTAATGGTAAAAATCTTAATAACTGGGTCTTCCGCCTTAAAGATCCCTCGGTTGATCCGTCAAAAGTCTTCACTGTACAAAATGGGGTGATACATATTAAAGGTGATCCTTTTGGATATATGAGGACAAAAGAGTCATATTCCGACTACAAATTACATGTTGAATGGCGGTGGCCCGTTGAACCAACAAATAGTGGCGTATTTGTTCATGGCCAGCAACCAGATACCATCTGGCTCAAGTGTGTCGAATGCCAGTTGAAGGCCGGCAACGCCGGGGATTTTGTCTGTATGAATGGTGCTGATATGAAAGAGAGAACCGATAAAACAAAATCACTAGTAACCAAAATGGCTGCCTCATCTGAAAAGCCTGCAGGCGAGTGGAATACGATGGAGGTCATATGCAAAGCCAATACCATTGAAGTATCTGTAAATGGAATACTGCAAAACAAGGGAACAAATGTAAATATTAATAAAGGCAGTATTTGCCTTCAGAGTGAAGGAAAAGATGTTGAATTCAGAAATGTATTTCTTACATATCTTCCAAAGTAAGGTATAAAATAGCGGGTTCTCCGGTATTCATTTTTATTGAATTGCAGATATACTTTTTTACCATTGCCAGGGAATAATGTAGATATGAAAAAAAAGAAAGTAGCATTCCATACCCTTGGTTGCAAACTCAACTTTGCCGAGACATCAACTATTTCCAGATCATTTCCTGAGGAGCAATTTGAAAGAGTTCCTGCAAACTCAAAAGCTGATATTTACATTATTAATACCTGCTCCGTAACTGATGTGGCTGATAAGAAATGCCGTCAGGCAATTAAAAAGTTTATAAACCTTTCCCCTGATGCTTTTATTGCAGTGGTCGGTTGCTATGCCCAGCTTAATCCTCAGGAAATATCATCTATCCGGGGTGTGGACCTGGTGCTTGGCACAAATGAGAAATTCAATATCGCGGAATACATTACCAGCTTTAAAAAGAAGCAGGGTGCAGAGGTACACTCCTGCAACCTCTCCTCTGATGATGGTTTTAACCAATCGTACTCAATAGGTAACCGGACACGTTCCTTCCTGAAAGTACAGGATGGATGCGACTATAACTGTTCCTATTGTACTATCCCCATGGCCCGCGGAAAAAGCAGAAATCCTGAAATTTCATCAATAATATGTGAAGCAGAGAGAATTGCTGAAAAAGGTGTAAAAGAGATTGTAATAACCGGCGTCAATATCGGAGATTTTGGAAAATACACAGGTGATTCTTTGGCAGCACTTCTTAAAGAACTGGTTAAAGTTCAGGGAATTGAAAGATACCGGATTTCTTCCATCGAACCAAATCTGTTGACCGATGAGATTATCGAAATGACAGCGGGGAACGAAAGACTGCTTCCCCATTTTCATATCCCTTTGCAAAGCGGTTGTGACAAGATTCTGGGCTTGATGAGGAGAAGGTACACAAGAGATCTTTTTGCATCAAAATTAATGATGATCAGGGAAAAACTGCCATTGGCCGGAATTGGGGCTGATGTAATTGTTGGCTTTCCGGGGGAATCGTCATCTGATTTTGAAGACACCTTTTCATTTCTTGAAGAGATGGCCGTCTCATATCTCCATGTTTTTAGTTTCTCTGAGAGACCGGATACTGTCGCGGAAAAAATGTCTGCGAAAGTTCCTTACAGTGAAAAGGAAATAAGAAGTAAGAAACTCATTGCTCTGTCGCGGGAAAAAAGTTTGGAATTTTACAGATCGAACATCGGTGAGGAAACAAATGTGTTGTTTGAAAAAAACCGGACTGAAGGATTGATAACCGGTTTTACATCTAATTATATAAAGGTCGGATATCCCTGGCAGGTAAATCTGGCAGGTAAAATAAAAAGAGTAAAACTGACTGGAATTTTGAATACCGGTAAAATGAGTGTTGAACTAATTGACTAAACTGTTATGGATCTCAGAAATATCTGTCTTGAAATTGAAAATGCTGCACGTGAATCAGGAGCTTTTATACTGAAAGAGTCAAAAGTATTTGATATAAGCAGGGCTGAAAAAAAAGGATTTAATGATTTTGTCAGCTATGTTGACAAGGGTTCCGAAAAAATGCTGGTTGAAAGGTTAAGCAGGCTTATTCCCCAGGCGGGATTTATCGTGGAAGAAGGGACCTCTGTAAAAAAAGGAATAAAATATAACTGGGTAATTGATCCGCTTGATGGTACTACTAATTTTCTTCATGATATTCATCCATATGCTATAAGTATAGGCCTTATGGAAGAGGATGAGATTGTAGCAGGGATTGTCTATGAGGTGAGCGGAAATGAAACTTTTACAGCCTGGAAAGATGGTGGCGCCTGGTTAAATGGAAATAGGATCCGTGTCTCACAGGCCACTAAACTTGCTGACAGCCTTGTTGCTACCGGATTTCCTTATAGTGATTTCAGAAGACTGGACGCTTATATGAAATGTCTGACTCATTTTTGTAAACATAGCCAGGGAATAAGGAGACTGGGATCTGCTGCAATCGATCTTGCTTATGTTGCCTGTGGCAGGTTTGAAGCTTTTTATGAATATGGCCTTCATCCCTGGGATGTTGCTGCAGGAATTATCCTTGTGCGCGAGGCAGGCGGACAGGTAAGCGATTTCTCCGGTAATGAATCCAACTTATCAGGTGATGAAATTGTAGCATCAACCAACCTTGTATTTTCAGAGTTGCTCGAAAATGTAGGGAAATTCATGAAGATTCAGATCCTGTAGTAAAATGGGAGCAATTCTATTCTATATTTTTTTTGGAATAAACTGGGTAATGACTCTTCTGCCACTACGGGTTTTGTATATTTTTTCTGACCTCGTCTATCTTATACTTTATTATTTCCCCTCATACCGCAAAAATGTGGTCAGAATAAACCTTAAAAATTCATTCCCCGAAAAAAGTACCGGAGAGCTGATAGTCATTGAAAAGAAGTTCTACAAACATCTTGCGGACTTATTTATTGAGACATTAAAACTGACTCATTTAAGTAAATCACAGCTAATGAGGCGGTTCACTATAAGTAATCTTAGTGTTATTAAATAAACTTTTTGAAGATAAACGGGATATCATCGCTGTCCTCGGACATTATAACAATTGGGAATGGCTTACTATCTTTCCCCTGTTAACAAAATATAAATCTATATCCATCTATAAACCACTGCAAAACAAATACTTCGACACATTTATCAATAACCTCAGATCAAAGAACGGGATGGTTCTTACCCCGATGTCAAAAATAATCAGAGAATTAATTAACGACAGACAGAATAATATTAATACGATTTCGGCTTTCATCTCTGATCAGACACCGGTAAAATCTGAAATAAAATACTGGACTACCTTTCTTAATCAGGATACTCCTATATATACAGGTGCTGAAAAACTGGCCTCAAGGTATGATATGGCGGTCGTATTCTTTAACATTCAAAAAATTAAACGCGGATATTATAACCTTAAGATAGAACTTCTCTTTGATCATACAGCCGGCCTTCCTGAACATCGAATTACCGAATCACATGTAAAGAGGCTTGAAGAGATAATAAAAGAAAATCCGGAGTATTGGATCTGGAGTCATCGTCGCTGGAAGCATAAAAAGCCTGTCGAAAATGAATAAAACAGTCATTGTTATATTAAACTGGAATGGGCTGGATTACCTGAAAATGTTCCTTGGAAAAGTTGTTAAATATTCCCTTGACAATGAAACAACTGTTTGTGTTGCCGATAATGGTTCAGATGATGGTTCACAGGATTGGATAGCTTCAAATTATAAGAATGTAAAGCTTATCAGTCTTGATAAAAACTATGGATTCGCCGGGGGCTATAACCGTGCTTTACGCCAACTGGAAGCCAGATACTTTATATTGTTAAATTCTGATATTGAAGTTACTGAAGGCTGGAATCAAAAGCTGATAAATTTTCTGGATAATAATCCGGATGTTGCATCGTGTCAGCCAAAAATACTCTCTTACACAAACAGGGATCAGTTTGAGCATGCGGGTGCCGCCGGCGGATTTATCGATAAATACGGATACCCATTTTGTCGTGGCAGAATATTTAACATTACAGAAAAGGATGCAGGACAATACAATACACAGACCGACATATTCTGGTCAAGTGGAGCCTGTATGGCTGTGCGGGCTGAAGTATGGAACAGGTTCAAAGGGTTTGATGATGGATTTTTTGCCCACATGGAGGAAATTGATCTGTGCTGGCAGTTCAATAATCAGGGATTAAGAGTAACATATATTCCGGATTCTGTCGTTTATCATGTCGGAGGCGGCGCTCTTGCCTATAACTCTCCTTTAAAAATTTACCTGAACTTCAGAAACGGCCTCTTTCTTCTCTACAAAAACCTGCCTGACAGCAAATTACATAAAATATTGTTTATCAGAAAAGTTCTGGATGGCATGGCCGCAATCCTGTTTATTTCCAAGGGTAACTTTACAGCAGTCAGATCTATATGGAAAGCACATATCGACTATTATAAAAGTCTTAAACAGCTTAGGGTAAAACGTAAACTTATTAAAATGCAGCATACAGACCATTTAAATAAACTGATATTGAACAAGAGCGTCGTTTTTGAGTTTTATGTGAAAGGCCGCAAAAAATACAGTAGCCTGAAATTGAGAACCTGATAATAATGAGCAAGTACCCGGATGATTATATTCTTCACTGTTGTTCTGTTAATTTATTCGCTGGCAAATATTTATATATTCTACAAAGGCTATAATGCGATATCACTTCTGAGAGATCACAGGCTTCTTTATTCCTTGGTTTTCTTTTTACTGGCATTTACATTTGTTGCAGCTAAACTAATTGAATCAAGACACTCCTCAATTATTACAGATGCCCTGAATATTATCGGGGGATTCTGGATGGCTTTTCTGCTTTATGGATTTTTATTTCTTCTTCTGTCAGACATCGTGCTGCTTTTACTCCGGATTCCGGGAATAATTGCGGAACAAAATATTTTTGAGTATCGTAAATGGTCGTTTATAATTACATTAATTATCTCCTTTTTGCTTATTTCCGGGGGGTTCATAAATGCACTGATTCCGACAATCAAAAAGTATGATATTAAAATCGGCAAAGTTGCAGGCAATATTAAAACACTTCGTATTGGTGCCGTTTCGGACATTCATCTTGGAAGTATAATAAGGAAAAGAAGCCTGAGGATACTTTCTGAAATGCTCACTGAAATCAAACCTGACATTGTATTCCTTTTAGGGGATATAGTTGATGGGGAGATTGGTCCGGTTATCCGGGGTGACCTTCTTAAATACTTTAAATGTCCGGAAACCACTTATGGTCTGTTTGCAATAACCGGTAATCACGAATTTATAGGCGGAGCGGATCGCACAATTCCGTATATTGAAAGCAAAGGAATAAGGATCCTTAAAGATGAAGTTGTTACCCTCAACGGAGGGATTCAGCTGGTTGGCAGGATTGACAAGGACTCCCGCATGTTTTACGGGAAAGAAAGGAAAACGATTAAAGAACTTATGGAACAGGTTGATACCACCAGACCGGTCATACTTCTCGATCATCAGCCATTCAGACTTGATGATTCCCGCAAAAATGGTATTGATCTTCAAATGTCAGGCCATACCCATAATGGGCAGATGTGGCCTTTGAACTATATTACCAGGATGATTTATGAACTGAGCTATGGCTACATGGAAAAAGGGAATACACAAATCATTGTCTCTTCGGGTTTTGGAATATGGGGTCCGAGAGTGCGCTCGGGAAGCAGACCCGAAGTGCTTCTGATTAATGTCAGCTTCACTGATTCCGGAAATAATTAATAATGACCTGTTTAAAGGAGATCATATATCATTTCAAGTCCTATTCTCCTCGATCCCTTTATCAGAACTGAACTTCCTCTTAGAGGTTCGTTTTTCAGATATTCTGAGAGTTCCCTTGCATCATGAAAAGATTTGAAACCAAATTCAGGTCCTACCTTCTGAAATTCAGCCCCCACGAGAAAAATATGCTCATCTTTATGTTGAACAAGCATATCTAAAATCTTTTTATGTTCAAACCCGCTTTTTTCTCCAAGTTCCAGCATATCGCCCAGAATGAATACTTTTTTATCAGCTTTTAACTCAATAAATGATTTGATAGCCAAAGCCATACTGGTAGGATTTGCATTATATGAATCACATACAAGAGTATTAAATTTTGTAGTTTTCAGCTCCGACCGGTTATTCCCTGGCTTGTATTTTTCCACGGCATCTTTAATATCTTTAATTCCAACACCAAAAAACAGTCCGGTGGCAATAGCCGCGTTAACATTCTCGAGGTTATAGCTTCCAAAAAGGTTTGTTTGTATATTATAACTGGTATTAAGATATCTGACTCTTAAGGCAAGATTCGTCTCTGATGGAACTGGATTCTATTGACAGTTCCAGACCCGTAGGATCAGAAAAGGGGACGGCTCTGTTTACTATTTTGAATATCTTGTCGACAAGTATTGGATTTTTATCATTGTAAAGAGCGATACCATTTACCGTTTTCAGGTATTCGAAAAGTTCAGACTTTGCTTTTATTACTCCTTCCAGAGAGCCGAAACCTTCAAGATGAGCTGTACCTACATTTGTTATAATACCATAATCGGGCCGGGCAATTAAGCATAATGATCTGATCTCGCCAGGATGATTGGCGCCCATCTCAATAATCATTATCTCAGATTCCGGCGGAGCCGAAAGGATAGTTAACGGAACCCCTATATGATTATTCAGATTACCTTTAGTATAATGAACCCTGAACTTTTTTGATAAGATTGAAGCCAGGAGTTCTTTTGTTGTTGTCTTTCCGTTAGTTCCCGTAATAGCCAGCACCGAAGCTTTCATCTTACTGCGGTGATATGAAGCCAGAGCCTGCAGTTCCATAAGACAATCCTCGACCAGGATCGTCTTATCAGTCTCAAAAACAGAGTCATCAACTATTGCCCAGGAGGCACCTTTCACGAGTGCTTCGGAGACAAACTTATTTCCGTTATACTTATTCACCCCACAGAGCAAAGAACATCTCCCCTTTCTTTAATGTCCTTGTGTCAGTGGATACCCCTCCCGACTCTTTAAATAATTCATATAACAATTCTGTTTTCATAGCAGAAATCAATTATAATATAATTTAACCGCAAAGATTCGCGAGTTCGATCGCTAAGTCGCTAAGAGCTAAAATCTACTGTTAGCTTTGTATCCTTAGTGTTCTCTTTGCGGTCTTTGCGGTTAAATATGTTATAAAAAGTCTAATAAATGTAAATTGGATTTTATAACCCGGCCGGACTCCCCACTCTTATCATTGCACATCTGAAGCCGATATCATCACGGGATTCGTCCTGGTCGAGAAATCTTCTTGTGGATGGATTAAGCCAATAGGCTCTGTCTTTCCATGATCCTCCTTTATAAACGCGGGCTTTATCGTTAATAAGAGTTACATAATCGTTGCTTCCGGAGGTCTGGTCCTGAGCGTACATCCTCAGTGATCCCTCTTTGTCATCGGGAGTGGTCCAGTTACCACTTATCGGCAGGGATGATTGGAGGTCCCCATCCTTGTAATTTCTGTAATCTCCTTTCTGATAGTTATACCTGTTTGCAACATCAGTTTCTTTTACTGTATCAATATACAGACGGCCGAGTTTGTCCTTACCGACCACTGCACCGTTAGCATCTCTTCTTATATCAGTATAAACGTTTCCTCTGAATGGATTAAATTCATCAACGTCTTCAGATGACAATGCACGATAAACATCCTGAACCCATTCGTTAACATTACCTGCCATACAATAAAGACCATAATCATTTGGCCAATAGGATTTTACATCCGCGGTTATACTGGCATTGTCATTCAGACTACCTGAAACTCCCATCAGGTCACCACGCTCACGCACAAAGTTCGCCATCATTTCCCCACGGTTCTTTTTTGACGAATTCCTGACATTATGACCATCCCATGGATATATTCGTCTTTCATAAATTCTTTCTTCAAAAGTGTTACCCCTGAGAGCATAGGCAGCAAACTCCCATTCTGCCTCTGTTGGCAATCGGTAAGCAGGCAACAGGACCCCATCTTCGAAATTTGTTCTGCGTTCCGTCTGGTTGGGATTTAAACTTTCACGCAACTGATTTACAACGCCTTCATATTGACCAGCCAGATATGCCTCGGTATCAAAGCTCTTATCATCTACCTGATTAGGATCAGGACTCAGTTCTCCCTCATCGATAAGCAACTGTTCATTAACCCTGTTGGTTCTCCACAGACAGTAATCGTTTGCTTTGACCCAGCTTACACCTACTACCGGGTAGTTATTATAGGAGGGGTGGCGGAAATAGTATTGTACATAAGGATCGTTGAATCCCATTGGGCTCCTCCAGACCAGTGTATCAGGTAAAGCCTTCCTGAATACTTCCGGGTAATTTTTATAAACTCTTTTAAGCCAGAAAAGATACTCACGGTAATCAACGTTTTTAACCTCTGTCTCGTCCATATAAAAAGAAGACACAGTTACGGTCCTTGGATCATTGTTCCAGTCAAACATTACGTCTTGCTGAATCCGTCCCATGGTAAACCGGCCTCCTTCGATGAGTACCAGCCCCGGTCCTGTTTTCTGTTCCGCTCCGAGAGTTACTTCAAATCCACCATTGTCAGGATTATTATACTCCCAGCCCGTGGTTGAAGATACATTCCCTTTTCCCTTCTTTTTAAAAATACAGGATGATACAAGTAATGCGGATAAAATAATAACAGATAAAACTCTGATTTTGTACATAACTCCTTTAGTTTTATGACTTTTAAGAATGGTCAAATATAATAACTTTTACTAAACAAAACTTTTATCAATCTCAAATATAACTACATTTTGGGTAAATATATTGTTTTAATACTGTTTCTTTTTTCAACATTATTTAAACTAAACGATAAACCTGTTTGCATTAAAACGGAGAAGGGCATCATTTTATTACCCGAAATCAGGTTAAAACGATAATTATAAAAAGCTATCAGTTTCCCTTTTTCAACTGAAAATCCCGTCTGTATATCTAATGCATTTTCACTATTTGCCAGAATTGAAAAATTTACAGACAGAAAACGGGTCTCTAAAACAACACCAGGTCCCCCTGACAGATAGTTGCTTTGAATCTCCATTAAGGCCAGGGGACGGATTTTCATGCCTGCCTGTTTAATAATATCATAATCACCGGCCAGGTGTAAAAGTAATTTCCTTTTAAGTCTTTCGTAGGAAACCCCAGATTCAGAAAGATTTGGTTCAGCCAGATGATTCACCGAAACTCCTCCCGTTATTTTACCTGAGATAAAAACGAATCCTGCTCCAATATCAAATAGTGTTCTTCCGGAATTTGTAAGGATTTCACCTGATGGAAAAGAGACTTCTCCCAGGGGATCGATCTGATCAGGTAATATTGCTTTGCCAAAACTATATCCGCGATGAAAAAATGATGCTGATAATCCTGCATTAATAAATAAATCTTTCCCTGCCTTCAGAAAATAAGCATACGATATTCCTCCTCTCATATCGTTGACAATCCCGCCAAGATAATCGTCAGAGACATAGAAACCAGCTCCCCCGTGGATCCCTGTAAAATATGAATCGTATGATACATATACTGAATGAAGATTATAGCTTTTGCCTGGATAATAATTGAGATATGATAACCTGAGTTTTCCCACGCCCTCAATACCTGTCAGAGCAGGATTACTCATCATCATAGTCTGATAGCCTGGTCCATACCCTGTCTCCTGCCCGCTCAGTACAGATTGCAGACTGAAAAGAATTATAGCTATGGCTGAGAGACGTCTGGTCATATATCTGAATACTGCAATATGAACGTAATGTTAACGTTATTATTTTAAAATATGAACCGGGTACAAAAAAACAAAATAAGGCCTCAAAATAAAAGACATTTTTATCTTTGTCCGGTATTATGATCAGATCACTGACAATAATGTCACTCCTCTTATTGCTTAATTCAGGTTTGCAGGCACAAATCTCAAATGAGCATTATGCATCTGCTTCAGTTCTTTCGACAGGTCAATGGTTCAGGATAGCAGTAACTGATGACGGTATATACCGGATTGATTTTTCAAAGCTTAAACAACTGGGATTGGATAATCCGTCAAATCCGAAAATCTACGGGAACAACTCCGGGCAGCTATCATACTATAATAATGACCCAAAACCTGATGACCTTAAAGAGATCGCAATCCATCTCGAAACAGGGAAAGACGGAATTTTTAATGAAGGAGATTACCTGCTGTTTTATGGCAAAGGAACCGGCAAATGGGTCTTCAACAATTCCTCAAATGAGTTTGACTTTGTAAGACATAACTATTCCGATACGGCAGTGTACTTCCTGACTTCTGCTCCTGCTCCAGGGAAAAGGGTCGAAATTGCCACGGAACCAACCGGAGTGGCGACCTATAAATCTTCAACATCCGATGCTCTTTATATACATGAAAAGGAAATCAAAAACCTTATAAAATCAGGAAGGGAATGGTACCAGCCAATTTCTGCATTCGCGGGTATAACTGTTAATCCCGGATTTATTGATATTGTTCCTTCAGAAGGAATGAGATACCGGCTCAGAGTGGTTGACAGAGCATCGGTTTCTACCATGTTCAGGTTTTATGAAGGACAGACGCTGCGTGAGTCTGTCCAGGTTCCGCCGGTTAACCTTTATGACTATACGGGGATACAGGCCCAGATCGTGGAGTCTGACGGATCGCTGGTACCCTTGTCATCATCCCCGGTTTTTGAAATAAAATATTATAATAACGGAGAACCCGGCGAACATGGATGGCTTGACTATGTTATACTTCAGGGAAGAAAACGTAATTCATTCACGGGTAAACTAATGCAATACTTTGATTCAAAGTCTGTTTCTCCCGGGAGTATTACCGAATTTTCCGTTATTAGCTCTGACAATAATATAATATTATGGGATATTACGGATCCTTTCAATGCAAAAATAATAAATTTTGTCAGGAGCAGTGACAGTTTAAAATTTAAAGCCGAAACTGATTCTCTGAGATCCTACCTTGCATTTGTGCCCGGAAATGCGGTAGTACCTCTGATTAATCCAAAATCAGTTTCAAACCAGAATCTGCATGGCTCAGATCAGGCGGATATGATAATAGTGACACATCCCCTGTTCAAAGATTATGCCGCAAAACTTGCAGCAATTCATATGAATAACGGTGGTCTCGTTTCACTGATAGTAACACCGGACCAGATTTATAATGAGTTCTCAGGCGGCATCAGGGACATTGCAGCGATCAGGAATTTTATCAGGATGAAATACTTAAAACAGCAAGGTACCGGTCATCCTCTTAAATATTTATTGCTTTTTGGTGATGGTTCCTATGAAAATAAAACACTCCCACCGGATAATCCGAATTTTATTCCGACATGGCAGTCACAAAATTCAAATGTAATTGTAACATCATTTACCTCTGATGATTTTTACGGTTTGCTTGATGATGGAGAAGGCGAAGCAGATGGCACCGAAGATATTGGTATCGGAAGATTACCCGTATCGGACACAGTTCAGGCCGGAATCATACTTTCAAAAATAGCAAGGTATATTAATCCTTTGAATAATGGTGAATGGAAAAATGTGATAACCCTGGTTGCAGATGATGAAGACGGAAATTCACACATGAATGATTCAGAAGGACTTTCTTCTTTTCTTAGCGACAGTGTCCCTTCGTTTAACATAAACAAGATCTATATTGATGCATTCAAACAGGTAACTTCATCCAACGGCCAGTCATATCCTGATGTTAATAAAGCAATTAACGACCGGATTAATTCAGGCTGCCTGATCCTTAACTATGTAGGACACGGTAGTGAGACTGGTCTTGCGCATGAGAGAATTGTAAAAACAGACGATATCAATTCCTGGTCAAATATAGACAAACTGCCTCTTTTTATAACAGCAACATGTGAATTCAGCAGGTTCGATGATGTTGATCTGAATGTAATTACCAGGGAGATGACTGCGAAAACATCTGCAGGCGAAATGGTACTCCTAAGCAGCAAAGGAGGAGGAATTGCGCTAATGTCAACTACCCGTGTTGTGTATTCCGCACCCAACTACATGCTGAATAAGAATATTTTTGATTACGCTTTTGACCGCGATAAATCAGGGAATCCTCTGGCTCTTGGCGATATAATCAAACTTGCAAAAAACAATTCAGGGACCGGTCCGAATAAAAGAAATTTTTCATTGCTTGGGGACCCTGCACTTTGCCTCGCCTACCCATGGCACGGACAAGTTATCACCGATTCAGTCAATCATGTCGATTTAACAGGAAATATTGATACTCTTAAAGCTCTTTCACTGGTAACTGTTTCAGGCCACATTGAAGATATTAAAGGGAAACCGGCTGCTGGTTTTGATGGAGTTGTTTCTTCTCTGGTTTACGACAAAGAAAAAAAAATCAGGACTCTTGCAAATGACGGGGGTCCGGTTATGGAGTTTAATCTGAGAAACAACATTCTCTACAGCGGTAAAACAATCGCAACAAATGGCAGGTTTAAATTCAATTTTATTGTACCACGGGATATTGATTATAACTTCGGTAAAGGTAAGATCAGCTATTATGCCAGTGATAAAAAAGCAGATATGAACGGAAGTTTAAACGATATAATTGTCGGGGGATTTACCAATACAGTCTTTAAAGATACAATTGGCCCTGAAATATTTCTTTATCTTAACGATACTCTTTTCAGAAACGGAGGTCTGACTGATAATAATCCCGTAATGCTTGCAATCATCGAAGATAAAGGAGGCATCAATACGACAGGATCAGGTATCGGACATGATCTGACAGGATATCTGGATAATCAACCAAACAACTCTTTTGTTCTGAACAATTATTTTGTAAACGATTTTAATAATTACATGAGAGGAAGGATTATATACAACCTGTCAGATTTAAGTGACGGGACGCATAACCTGACTGTTAAAGCATGGGACAATTTTAATAATTCCTCGGAAAAAACCGTGGTGTTCCTTGTAAGAAACGGTGAACATTTCATTTTGAATAATCTGGTTAACTATCCTAACCCGTTCTTTTCAGAAACCAGGATCACTGCGGAACACAACAGGCCCAACGCTGAACTTGATATAACTGTTAATATATTTAATATTAATGGACAGATCATGAAAATCATAAAAACTTCAGTAACATCAACCGGATATCTCCTCCCCCCTATCCTGTGGAACGGAAATGATGACGGAGGAAAGAGAGTTGGAAGGGGAATCTATCCCTACTCGGTTACAGTGACCGATGAAAAGCGGTGAAACAACAAGAGTATCAGGTCGTATGATCATTTTATAACAGTTACACAATAACCGGCCAGAAAATTTGTTTTATATTTGAACTTTCATAAATTGAAAATAACCAAAATGAATTTAAGAACAGTAACAATTTTTTTTACTCTTAGCGGCACTTTCTGTCCCGACCAGACTTTATTCACAAAAAAATAGCGGAGAACTAAACGCAATCCAGACAGTAGTTCCGTTTCTTACTATTGCTCCGGACTCCAGAGCAGGTGCAATGGGTGATGCAGGTGTTGCAACCACTCCTGATGTTTACAGTATGCACTGGAATCCTGCAAAATTTGCTTTTATTGATGGAAATGGCGGTGTTGGAATTTCGTATGCCCCGTGGCTAAGAAATCTCGTTCCTGATATTAATATCGCTTATCTTACCGGTTATAAAAGAATCGACACTAAACAGGTGTTGAGCGGAAGTCTTGTATATTCATCTCTTGGAGATGTGCCTTTTACCGATGATTTTGGAAATCTGGAGCGTACTTTTAAACCTAATGAATTTTCACTTGATGCCGGTTATTCAAGGCTATTCACTGATCAGCTTTCAGGAGGTATTGCATTCAGATTCATTTATTCAAACCTTACTGGAGGATTCTATACAGGTGGCACTGCGACAAAACCGGGGACCTCATTTGCAGCAGATATTTCAAGCTACTATCAGAAAGATATTACTCTCTTTAATAAAGATGCTACTCTCGGTATCGGACTGAATTTTTCGAATATAGGATCAAAAATGACCTATTCCGATTCACAGACATCAGATTTTATTCCGATGAATATGAGACTTGGATCCGCTGTTACTTTTAATCTTGACTCCTACAACAAAATTGCATTTACCATAGATTTTAATAAGCTTCTTGTTCCAACTCCGCCAATCTACGATACATCTGGCATAATTGCAGGCAAGGATCCCAATGTCTCAGTTCCTGTTGCAATATTCCAGTCATTTTATGATGCCCCGGGAGGATTTAAGGAAGAGCTTCATGAAATAACCTATTCATTAGGAACAGAATACTGGTATAATAACCAGTTTGCATTAAGAGGAGGGTATTTCCACGAAAATCCGACCAAAGGTAACCGCAAATACTTCACTGCCGGTGCCGGATTCAGACTTAACATTTTCACACTCGATTTTTCATATCTCATGCCACTGGCACAGAATCATCCTCTTGCGCGTACATTGAGGTTCTCCCTTGCCTTTGATTTACATGCTCTCAGAAACGCCAGCAGATCTAAAAAATGAATATCAGGATAGGTCAGGGAATCGATTTTCACCGGCTTGAAACCGGTTTGGACCTGTGGTTAGGTGGCATTAAAATTCAATCTGAAAAAGGATGTATTGCACACTCCGATGGCGATGTTCTCCTTCATGCTGTGTGTGATGCCATGCTTGGGGCTGCAGGATTAAGGGATATAGGTTTTAATTTTCCCGACACAAGTGCCGAATTCAAAAACATCGACAGTAAAATACTCCTCAAAAAGAGTTTTGCAATGTTAAAGATGAAAGGCTTTAAAGTAGTAAATATCGATAGCACTCTCTGTCTCGAACGACCTAAAATATCATCATTTATACCTGAAATGCAAGCTGTTATATCTTCCATTCTAGAAACTACACCTGATAATATCTCAATAAAAGCCACCACAACCGAGAAACTCGGCTTCACTGGCCGGGAAGAAGGGATTGTTGCTGTCGCAGTTGCCCTTATAAATAAATACGAACTCATTAATCCTCTCTAAAAGTCCCCTCTGTTGACTTATTATCAGCAATATATGATGACTGTAACTTTAAGACCCGGAGTTCTTTTAATTTCCCTTTCGAGGGTAAACAATACTCCCGTATTACTGGCCCGGCCCCGACGCGAAATACCCTGATTCACATCCCGGTGAAGCATCATTTTCGGTTTATTGGATTGGGTATTATAAAGTAAAAAAAAAGCTGACTCTAATTTGAATCAGCTTGTGGTATAACTTAACATACTCCTAAAGATGTCCTTCTTTAATGATCTCGTCATCAACAAGAATACGGCCGCAATATTCACATACAATAATCTTCTTTCTCGATCTGATGTCGAGCTGTCTCTGGGGAGGTATCTGGTTAAAACAACCTCCGCATGCATCACGCTGAACAGGTACTACAGCCAAACCATTTCTTGCATTGGAGCGGATCCTCTTGTAAGCAGTAAGTAACCTGTCTTCAATTATTAACTGTACTTTTTCAAGCTTTTTATATAAACCTTCCTCTTCTTTTTGTGTATCCGAGATGATCTCATCGAGTTCTGATTTTTTGTTGTCCATATCTGTCTGACGGTCTGCCAGAGTAGCTTCTGATTCCAGTAATAACAGCCTTTTTATCTTCAATCTGTAAATTGAACTCTCTTATCTTTTTATTATACAATTCAATTTCAAGATTCTGATACTCTATCTCTTTGGAAAGTGAATCAAATTCCCTGTTGTTTCTTACATTTTTCTGCTGCTCTTCATATTTTTTTATCAAACCTTCTGATTCGGTTATCTCATTATTCTTCTTGGCAACGGATTTATCAAGAACAACAACCTCCTCTCTCAGATTGGCAAGTCTTGTTTCAAGACCTACTATTTCGTCTTCAAGATCCTGAACCTCCAGAGGTAGTTCTCCTCTAAGTGTTTTAATTTTATCTATCTCTGAATCTACTAATTGAAGACTATACAATGCTCTTAACCTATCTTCAACGGATACCTCTGTTTCATGTACTTTTGTTTTTTCCATCTTACAAATAATTTATCGGATTCGTATTTATTTCTGAAAACCGGACTGCAAATTTAGGGAATTTTTTGATAATTAGGTCGTATAAAATTTCAGTTGCAAATTTTTCACTTTCATAATGTCCTATATCTGCAATCAATAATTTATTATCCGCCTCAAAAAAAGTATGATATTTTATGTCGGCGGTTACAAAAGCATCTGCACCTGATTCCATAGCCTCCTTAATTAAAGATGAACCCGAGCCGCCGCAAAGAGCAACTTTTTTTATTTTTTTGCCTGTGAGTTTTGAAAATCTGACTCCTCCCGCAGAAAACCCGGAGGAAAGAAATTTCAAAAAATTCTTTTCATCCATCGGTTCTGTAAGATCACCCAAACAACCCAGTCCAACCTGGATATTATCATTCTCAAGCTTATAGATATCATATGCAACTTCTTCATAGGGATGGGAAGCAATCAATGCATTGACAACTTTGTCCTTCAAGTGCGAAAACAGCACAGTTTCGAACCTGGTTTCATTTTCGAAATGTACCTTGCCTGGTTCTCCGGTAAATGGTTTTGTGTTTTCATTACCCCTGAAGCTGCCTTTACCCTGGGTCGTGAAACCGCAATAATCATAGTTTCCTATGAAACCGGCTCCGGCATTAAAGATTGCATCCCTTACTTTATCTAAATGTGTATCAGGTACAAAGGTTATCAGTTTGAGCAACCTATTCTTCAGAGGAGCCAATACTGTTATTTTCCGGAGTTTAAGCTTATCTGCCAGCTTCCTGCTGACACCATTACTGAGAACATCGAGGTTCGTATGGGCAGAATAAATTGCTATGTCCTGTTTTATTGCCTTTTTAAGTAATCTTTCGGTGATAGTCTTATCCGTAATGCTTTTTAATCCGTTGAAGATAAGAGGATGGTGTGAAACTATGACGTTACAGCCTGAATGTTCTGCTTCAAGAAGAACTTCTTCCGTTACATCAAGGGTGACCAGTGCAGATGAAATTTCATTTTCAGGAGAACCGGCCTGCAGACCTGAATTGTCATAACTCTCCTGAAATGACAACGGAACAACTGAATCGAGGTAAGAACAAAGATCTTTTAACTTCATGCGTTTTTCTCTGTGGAACCAGGCAAAGACTCTCAAAGTTTTTTAAATATCATCTCTTAAATCGAGCAGGATATTTTTTATTTTCTGAAGCGACTCGTTAACTTCAAATTTATAATCCGTCTCGTCCCATTTACCTGAAATTCTTTTTTTTACTCCGGAAAGAGTCATTCCTTCCTCTTTAAGAAGATGATGGATGATCTTCAGGTTTTTTATGTCAGTTTTTGTAAAAAGCCTGTTACCTTTTTTGTTTTTCATGGGTTTCAGAATATTAAATTCATTTTCCCAGAAACGTACAGTTGAGACAGGTACATCAAGCATACCGGCTACTTCACCGATTGAATAATAAACTTTTTCAACTTTAACTTCTTTATATGGCATCTTTCAGGATTTATTCTGATCGTAAATGAGCCTGGATTTAATCAAACGATTGCCCTGTCTTTGAAGCTATCTCGATAATTTTTTCATACATGGCAGGAGTAAGGTCATTAAAATAAAAGTTAACAGGATCGATATTTACACCGTTAAGTTTTATTTCATAGTGAAGATGAGGCGCGACAGAAGTGCCGGTATTACCGACATACCCGATAACATCCCCTCTCTTAACCTTTTGCCCCTGCCTCACATTGAATCCATCGAGATGAGCGTATATTGAAGAATATCCGAATCCATGGTCTATAATAATATGGTTACCCAGACCTCTTTGTGACTTTAGAACATCTGAAACTACACCGCTCCCTGTTGAATAAACGTCGGTTCCGGTCGGTGCAGTAAAATCCATACCGGAATGGAATTTAATTATTTTATATATAGGATGCACCCTGAATCCAAATCCTGATGCAGTGCGGGTCAGATCTTTATTTGAAATCGGCAGTATTGCCGGGATTGACCGGAGCATATCCTCTTTCCGTACTGCGAGGTCCTTTAGTTCATCGAACGATTTTGACTGAAGGTAAATCTGCTTCCTTATTTTGTCAAGTCTTTTAGTGGTTTCAATAACGACACGTGAGTTATCGAATCCTTCCAGCTCCTTGTACCTGTTAATACCTCCTGTTCCACCTTCGCGGAGGGTTGAAGGAATTGGTTCTGCTTCAAAAATGGTTCTGTAAAGGTTGTCATCAGTCTCCTGAAGTTGCCCAAGTACTTTCTCAAGATTACCCATCTCCCTGTGGATAAGATTATATTGAATAGTCATCTGTTCAATTTCCCTTTTCAGTGCCTTTTCTTTTGGGGAATCAACAAAAACAGTAAAAATAAAACCGTAAATTAAAGCAATAAACAACGATCCTATAAAATAGGCTAAAGACCTCAGGAACATGGCTTTGAATCCCAATCGTATTTTATCATACCTGAGTGATTCGGGATTAAACTTGTATTTTATATTTGCCATAACGGAGCAAAGATAATCAAATCTGAAAAAGAAAAGAAAACCATTAATAAACCAGTCAAATATTTAATGAAATAAACAGATGTGGAATTATCTGAATTTTGTTCCGGAGTTAAGTGTTTGTATCATCTCAAGATATTCTTCCTCGGTCAGATCATCATTAAAGAAAGCAAGCGGATTTTTATGTTGTCCGAACAGGTCAATCTGATAGTGCAGATGGGGTCCTGTTGAGGTGCCTGTACTCCCGCTTAATCCGACCAGGTCTCCCCGTTTTACATCCATCCCTTTCGTAACCTTTATACTGCTCAGGTGCCCATAAGTAGTCTGGTATCCATAGCCATGGTCAATAACTACATAATTGCCAAAACCGCCGGTGCTCCAGCCAGCTTCTATTACTCTTCCCGCGCCGGTGGCAAAAACTTCAGTTCCATAAGGAGCATTAAAATCCTGTCCATGGTGCCATTCAGGAGTACCATATACCGGATGATGTTCTCTGAATTTCAGGCCGTCTCCCCTTCTTATTGTAACCTTTACCGGACAAATCCATGGGATATGATCCATTTCACGCTCATATTCCTTACTCCTTTCACTAATGGACTTAAACGACTCGGATTGAATAATTGCATTATTTTTGATCACATCGATTTTTGTTCTTAAAGAGATCATCAGACCGGAATTTTCATATCCATAAATGTCTTCATTCCGGTCAACCCCCCCAATACCGGGATTCCTGAAAGACTCAGGAATATTATCCATACCCAAAACGGGCCTGTAACGGATATCATCGGACAGCCTCAGGCTTTTTAAGGTTGTCAGCGAATTATCCATTTGCCTGCTAAGAAGGGAATACTGAAGTTTCAGGTTATCAAGCTCCTGCCGGAGAACCTTCTCTTCCGGAGATCCGAAAATTTTTTCAAAGATGCTAAAATATAATACCGCTACAAGAATTGTTCCTATGAACCAGTAAAACAGCCTTAAAAACTTTTTATTCCATGGTAACTTTATCTGCTTATACTGCAGATCATTCAAATCAAGAATATACTTTTTGTCGCCCATCCTCCGGAAATCGGTTAAGAGAATATTTCTACCGGTAATTGACAAATCTAATCAAAAAAACTAATTTTACCAATCAAAAGTCAATTATTTTTTTATAACACAATGATAATTAATATGAAAGCACAGGAGCTGAGGCAGGTTATTTTTTGAATTTTTTCATTCAAAAGGCCATACCATCGTACCTTCCGCTCCAATGGTTGTTAAAAACGACCCGACACTGATGTTTACGAATGCAGGGATGAATCAGTTCAAGGATATATTTCTTGGAAATCAACAACCGCTGAATAAAAGAATCGCAGACTCACAAAAATGCCTCAGAGTTTCAGGAAAGCATAATGATCTTGAAGAAGTTGGCCATGATACCTACCATCATACCATGTTTGAGATGCTGGGCAACTGGTCCTTCGGGGACTACTTTAAGAAAGAAGCCATAGAATGGGCATGGGAACTGCTGGTAGAAATACTGGGCATTCCCGAGGACCGGCTATATGCAACCATATTCGAAGGGAGTAAAGAGGAAAATGTACCCTCGTGATCATGAAGCATACAATTACTGGGCTAAATGCTTTTCAAACCCGGCAAACAGGATACTTGAAGGCTCAAAAAAGGATAATTTCTGGGAAATGGGAGAAACAGGTCCATGCGGACCATGTTCCGAGATCCATATTGATATCCGTGATGATGAATGAAAGGGAAAAAATACCAGGACATGAACTTGTAAATAAAGGACATCCCCATGTTATTGAGATATGGAATCTTGTTTTTATTCAGTACAACCGGCGTAAAGATCGTGTACTTGAACAGCTGCCGGCAAAACATGTGGATACCGGAATGGGATTTGAACGGTTATGTATGGTTGTTCAGGGGAAGAAATCAAATTATGAAACCGATATTTTTCAGTCTGTAATAAGAGAGCTTTCGGCAATTACAGGGAAAAAATACGGGGTTAAAGATTCCTGGGATATAGCTCTGAGGGTAATAGCCGACCATTTAAGAGCTGTAGCATTTTCAATAGCCGATGGCCAGCTGCCATCAAATATTAAGGCAGGTTATGTTATCAGAAGAATTCTGCGCAGAGCTGTGAGATATGGTTACAATAACCTTGGAATTGAGGAACCATTTATTTATAAGCTTGTCCCTGTACTTGCTTCAACAATGGGAGACCAATATCCTGAATTACACTCTGCCGGGGACCAGATCACAAAAATAATCTTTGAAGAGGAAACCGCCTTTTTGAAAACACTTGGTAAAGGATTAAAAATGATTGATAAAATAATTCTGATCTGCGCGTTGAAAACAATAACATTCTCCCCGGAAAAGTAGCATTTGAATTATACGATACCTTCGGCTTCCCTGTTGATCTTACACAACTCATTCTTAAAGAAAATGATATGCATCTGGATACCAACGGTTTTGATAATGAGATGAAAAACCAGAAACAACGATCCCGTGATGACGCATCGCTGCTTACAGGAGACTGGATCATTCTGAGAGAATCTGAAGAAACCGAATTCACCGGATACGGTAAGACCGAGGAGGAGGTTTTGATCATAAAATACAGGACCATAAAGCTTAAAGGAACTGACAGGTTCCAGCTTGTTTTTAACAAGACTCCATTTTATGCTGAATCCGGGGGGCAAACGGGCGATACAGGTAAAATTGTTTCAGAAAAAGAGAATATTGCTGTTACAGACACAATTAAAGAAAACAATCTCATTATCCATATTGCAGAAAAACTTCCATCCGAACCTATGGCTCTCTTCAAAGCATCAGTGGATACAGAGAAACGTCAGATGACAGCCAACAATCATACAGCTACACACCTGATTCACTTTGCATTACGCAAAGTTCTGGGAAAACATGTGGAGCAGAAAGGCTCTCTGGTCACACCCGACAGGCTCCGTTTTGATTTCAACCACTTCAGTAAGCTTACAAGGGAGGAAATCCGGGAAGTAGAAAAACTGGCAAACAGAATGGTAAGAGAAAACCTTAAGGGTATTGTGAGGGAAGGTATATCAATGAAGGAAGCTCAGGTAATGGGCGCAATGGCACTCTTTGGTGAAAAATACGGTGATAAAGTACGTGTTGTTTCCTTTGGGGAATCTGTTGAACTGTGTGGCGGAACTCATGTTGCGGGTACAGGTTCAATAGGAATAATAAAAATTGTATCAGAGGGGGCAATTGCATCAGGTATAAGGCGCATCGAAGCTGTAACTGCTTTAAAAGCAGAAGAATATATAACTGAACGATTAACCGTAATTGATGATGTAGCTGCAACTTCTTAAAAGCACCGGAAATGTAAAAGAAAGCGTGGAGAGACTGATTAATGAAAATTCTGCAATGAAAAACAGCATAGGAAAAATCCAGGCTCAGTTAGCATCAACAATGTTAAAGAGTTTTGAGGAAAATGCAATAATAATAAACGGAATAAGATTTGTCTCGGGACAGGTTGAAACAGATTCGGCGGATTTACTGAAAACTATTGCATCTGAGATCAGAAAAAATTCAGATAACTGTGTCCTGGTTATTGGTTCAGCAATCAAAGGTAAAGCATCGCTCCTGGTAATGGTGTCAGATGCGCTTGTAAAAGAGAGAAATATAAATGCAGCAGATATTATTAAAGATATTTCAAATGAAATAAACGGAGGTGGCGGTGGGCAACCTTTTCTGGCAACAGCCGGTGGCAAAAATCCTGAAGGAATACCTAATGCTATTAAAAGTGCTGAAGAATATCTTCGAAAAATCAAAGACCCGGATTAACGGATCAACAACGCTGTTTTAACTCCATCCTGCCACAATTTTATCTATTCAGAATCTCAATTGAGCTGAATAAGTATCTTCCTGAAATGACCTTTTTGGTTACACAGAGTTACACAGAGAATTCACAGAGGGTCACAGAGATAATCAGAAAATAATTAACAATTCTTCTCTGTGGTTCTCGGTGTAAATCTCCGTGAAACTCTCCCGATTTATCGGGACAAGTTGTGCAAGTTCTTCTTTTTCCTGATGTTTCGTACGGTTTATAAATCTGTTCGAAAAATATTGCAATATACTTTATTGCTATAAGCTGATATTATGCTATTTATAAAACTTTTTTAATTAGGCAGTCATTCCGATTATATTTGTTCGAAAAATTTAATTAGTATTACAGACAATTAATTTCATTTATGACCATGGAAATCAGAAGAACTTTTGACATAATTGAGTTGAATAAAGAGAAATATCCCCGTAAAGACATGTATGGCGGCAAAAAAGATAATGAATGGATCACTTATTCCGCCGATGAGGTAAGCAGTTATGTGGACCATGTCAGTTATGGTCTTCTCTCAATGGGTTATAAAAAGGGTGACAAAATTGCAACCATAAGCGGAAATAGACCTGAATGGAACTTTGCTGACATGGGAATGGCCCAGGCAGGCATAATACATGTTCCCATTTACCCTACTATCAGCACCGAAGAATACAATTACATTCTTGAACATTCTGATGTTAAGTCAATCTTTATCGGCAACAAATCTATTTACCTCAAAATAACTACGGTTATAAACAGAATCCGGAACCTGAAAGATATCTTTTCTTTTGATCCGGTTGAAGGAGTAAGATCTTTTAATGAAATAGTCGAAGCCGGTAAAAGAGATGCTGATAAATATCATGATGAACTTGAAAAAATCAAAAAGAGCATTAATCCTGAAGATCTTGTCACCATCATCTATACATCCGGAACCACCGGCAATTCAAAAGGTGTGATGCTTTCCCATAAAAATCTTGTTTCCAATGCATTATCTACATCCAAAGCACATCATCTGGGATATGGTCACAGAGCAATAAGCTTTCTTCCCCTTTGTCATGTTTACGAAAGAATGTTGAACTATCATTTACAATACAAGGGAATAAGTATTTACTATGTAGAAAACATTGGCACGGTATCGGAGGCGGTCAAAGAGATTAAGCCTCACATTTTCAGCACAGTACCCCGGCTTCTGGAAAAAATATATGATAATATACTTGGAAAGGGCAGAAATCTTTCATGGATAAAGAAGAAAATTTTCTTCTGGGCAGTTAACCTTGGACTCAAATTCAAACTTAACGGAAACTCATCATTTTATAAGTTTCGATTGAAAATTGCAAGAAAACTTATTTTCAGTAAGTGGAAGGAAGCCATGGAGGTGAGCTTCAGGTTATGGTTTCAGGAGGAGCTGCCTTGCAATCGCGGCTTGAAAAAATTTTCTGGGCTGCCGGATTACCTGTCATTCAGGGTTACGGACTGACCGAGACCTCCCCGGTAATAACTGTAAATCCTTTCAGAGTTGATGAAATCGGATTCGGTACGGTAGGTCCCGTCCTTGAAAATGTTGAAGTAAAGATTGCCAGATGACGGGGAAATACTTACAAGGGGCGTAAATTTAATGATGGGTTATTATAAAGCACCTGAGCTTACTGCAGAAGTTATTGATGAAGATGGGTGGTTTCATACCGGCGATATAGGAGAAATGGTGGATGAAAAGTTCCTGAAAATAACCGACAGAAAGAAAGAAATATTTCAAGCTCTCGGCAGGCAAATATATTGCGCCCCAGATCCTTGAAAACAAGACTGAAAGAGTCTTTCTTTATTGAACAGGCTATGGTGATAGGAGAAAATGAGAAATTTGCAAGTGCTCTCCTGTCTCCGAATTTTACATTCCTGCATGATTGGTGCTCAATACATTCGATCCAGTTCAGAGATAACGGTGACCTTATCGAATTGCCTGAGGTAATCGAACGATTCATCCAGGGAGGTAAAAGAGGTAAATAAAAATCTCGGCGAATATGAACAGATCAAAAGATTCCGTCTTGTTACCGAAGAATGGTCACCAGTAACAGGAGAGCTCTCTCCTACCCTTAAACTTAAAAGAAATTATCTTATGGAACGTTATAAAGATATTATTACTGAAATATATTTTGGCGGAGAGAAAGAGAGTACTGTTTTCATCAGAATTAAAAATGGCATAAACGGGGTGATGAAGAACCTTCCAAAATTTTAGTATCCCCCGGTATTGCATTTGACCCTTAATTTTTTGTATTTTTGAGGCTCTATAATAAAGATGGATGAAGACCCTAACGATGCAAAAAATCCATATTTCAGTCAGTACCAGGCTAATGAATATGGAGCAGGTTAAACATTTTATTACCGCACCAAAGTTGTATAAAAAATTCCTGTTGATTCCTTCAATCCTTTTCCTTTTCTTTTTTTCATCCTGTACTCCCGGATCATGTTTTGAGGATACAAATGCCTTCGTAAAAGTTACGTTTTATATAAGTGCAACAGGCAAACGGGTCGCACCTGACAGCCTGACTGTTTTTGGCCTTGGCATGGATACTACCAAATTATATAATAAAGAAGCTAATATTCAGCCGGCTCTTTTGCCACTGAATGCAGATGCCGACAATTCAGTCTTTATCATTAAAATAAATGGAATAACTGATACAATGTCATTTACTTACAATAATTACCCCCACCTGATCTCAAAAGAGTGCGGTTATTCGCTTTATCATACAATTGACACACCAATTGTTACAAAAAACAAAATTGTTTCTGTCAGAATATTGAATAGAAATATTACAACAATCAATGACGAGAACCTCCGCATATATTATTAGTCTGCTTTTAATCTCTTCATCGGGTTTGGTTAATGCACAGGACACCATCCTTTTTCCTCTTAAGATAAAGGCAGCTCTGGAAATCTCAGGCCCTGTTATTTATTTCACAGATAAAAGCAATCTCAGTACCGAAGGAAATTTCTGCTTTGATATTAATGAGAAAACCTCTCTGGTACTGGGCGCCGGGTATCTCAATTATAAATTTTCACAATACAATTACACATATTCTAATCGGGGAATATTCTTCCGTGCAGGCCCTGATTTTAATCTTCGTAAACCGGAGGTTTCTTCGGACAAATATTGGGCAGGGATCGGTATCAGATATGGAGTGAGTTTTTTCAATTCTGAAACTCCCTTCTTCAAAGAAACAAATTACTGGGGGACAACCTCTTCTTCAATACCTCCTGTTACCTCAACAGCTCATTTTCTTGAAGTAACACCCGGATTAAGAAGTGAGGTTTTTAAAAATTTCAGTATGGGATGGTCAGTAAGTGTAAGGATGTTACTACATATTGGCGGAGGTGAAGATGTAAGGCCCATCTACTTTCCCGGATTCGGGAAGGGAGGAAATACCTTCAGCACAGGATTCAGTTATTATATGGTCTGGAGTTTCCCTTATAAAACAATCAGGTATATTTCAAAACCTGAGGTCCAGGAAAGTACTGAACCAACCCACAACTCCGGTCAAGTACCACAACGGTAGTTTAATCTCCTTAAAACTCAGCCTTTTCTGCTGAATGTCAGTAAGCCGGTAAAGGTTAGGAAACCATTGACAAGAAGCAATTCAAATCCGAATTTATACCCGTTAAGCAGCACCTCCGAGTATTTACTCAGGAAAAAACAAGAACTGGCGAGGCCAATGCTATAAATGGAGTGATCCTGTCATTCACTTTTCTTTTTGTAAACAGACCGAAAGAGTAAAGACCAAGAAGCGGACCATAAGTATAACCGGCTATTGTAAAGAGCTTATCAATAACAGCCTTATCGTTTAGTGTACTGAATATCAATATGCTTATAAAGAACACCAGGGCAATTGAAAGATGCACGGTATATCTTATAAATGTCTTCCTTTTTTCGGTTAGTCCTTTTCTCTTCTCCAGTCCGAGGAAATCTATACTTACCGATGTAGTAAGAGAAGTCAGTGCGCCGTCGGCGCTTGGGAAGGCCGCAGAAATAAGTCCAACCAGAAATACCAGTCCCGGCAGTGGCCCCAGATATTCAAGTGCAATAGTCGGGAAAAGAACATCAGAAGATGCAACAGTTACACTTTTAGTTTGTGAATACAGAATTAAAAAAGCTCCAAGGAAAAGGAACAACAAATTGACAAAAACGAGGATACCGCTGAAAGTAAACATGTTCTTCTGAGCTTCCTTTATATTCCTGCAGCTTAGATTCTTCTGCATCATCTCCTGATCAAGTCCCGTCATGGCAATTGTTATAAAAATTCCGCTGAAGAATTGCTTTACAAAAAATCTTTCATGATGCCAGTCAGTATTGAATATTTTTGATATGGAACTGTGGGTGACTGATGAGAAAAGTTCAGATAGAGGCATTCCAAGTCCTCTGCTTATATAAATGATCGAAAGAACCACAGCAAGGATCATAAAAGTGGTCTGAAGTGTGTCTGTCCATACAATGGTCTTTATCCCGCCTTTTAACGTATAGAGGATTATAAGAATAATAAAAACCATAACATTTACCCAGAAAGGAATGTTCCATGCATCAAAAACAAACACTTGTAAAACGTTTATTACAAGAAACATACGAAGAGATGCACCAAGAGTACGGGAGATAAGAAAAAATCCTGCACCTGTCTTATATGACCAGAAGCCAAAACGCTGATCAAGATAAGTATATATTGAAGTTAGCTTTAGTCTGTAATATAAGGGAAGAAGGACAAGGGCAATGACAAAATAACCAACAAGGTACCCAAAAACTACAACCATATAGCTAAACTGGGTATCCTGTACCCATCCCGGAACGGACATGAATGTTACACCTGAGAGAGATGCCCCTATCATTCCATAAGCTACAACAAACCAGGGAGACAATTTATTTCCGATAAAAAACGACTGGTTGTTGGCCTTTCTGGAGGTAATCCAGGTTACTGCAAAAAGTAATGATGTATAAATCAAAAAAATAACCAGGATTATTGATGGTGACATATAATGGAAAATTAAGTTACAAGAATAGCAAAAAGAATGCAAGTCAAAAAATTCATGACAGGTTTAATAAAAAGCAATATTTGAATTAATTTTGCATGAAAGTTTAACTATGAGTTTTACAGAATTTCCTTCAAGACTCCTCGAAAATGCGGTTAATGAGTTTGCATCTCTTCCCGGCATAGGGAGAAAAACAGCTTTCAGACTGGTAATGAATCTGCTGAGAAGAGATGCCCAGGAGGTAAAGAGATTTGGGGAGAGTATTATGAGGTTGCATGAAGAGATTCATTATTGCAGGATCTGCAATAACATTTCCGATACCGAAATTTGCAGTATCTGTAATGATGAAAAACGAGAAAGATCATTGGTCTGCGTTGTTGAAAACATTCAGGATGTGATGGCTATCGAGAACACCCGCCAGTATAAAGGACTCTATCATGTTCTGGGAGGAATCATCTCCCCTATTGACGGGATCGGACCAGCTGACCTTAAGATAGATTCCCTCGAAGCAAAAGTGAAGGGAGGAGGAATAAAGGAGATAATACTTGCATTAAGCACCACAATGGAAGGTGACACAACAAATTACTATCTTTATAAAAAACTTGGTAAATACGATACTGCAGTTACAACCCTTGCAAGAGGTGTGGCAGTTGGTGATGAACTTGAATATACCGATGAGATAACTCTTGGACGGGCAATTAATAACAGAAATCCCTATAAGATATGATAAGACGGAGCTTGCCATTGACCTTGAACCAAGACTTTACAATGCCTCTGCCTTAATCAGAAACAATTCTTCCTTGTGATTGTTAAAGATATAAGAATCAAATAATTTTTGTAAATTATAACTGTTTAACAAAAGGGATATGGCCAGGATAAATATTAATCTACCCGCTATGGGAGAAGGGGTAATTGAAGCAACGATAAATAAATGGTTTGTTACTGAAGGCTCAGTTTTTAAAGAAGATGATCCCCTTGTTGAGGTGGCTACCGACAAAGTGGACTCTGAAATTCCAGCTCCTGCTCGACGGGACACTCGTCACGATCATTGCCAAAGAAGGTTCGGTGGTAAAAGTTGGCGAACCCATAGCAATTATTGAGAATAATGCAGTTCCACACCCGGGGGATATTAAAAAAGTTGAAAAAGAAGTATCAAGGATAAGAGAGACAATTGAGGTTGTTAAACAGGAAAATCAGGAAATTGAAACTGCTTCACGCAGTTTAAAGAGCCGTACTCCATCCGGAAAATTTATTTCACCCCTGGTAAGGAGTATTGCTGCCCGTGAAGAGATAAGCTATTCAGACCTCGATAAGATAACCGGCACAGGTATGGATGGACGGATTACAAAAGATGATATAATCGGATTTATTGACGCGAGGACGAAAGCTTTAGGTGCTGTAAAGATTGATGATGATTTTAAGAGCATTAAGCCAAAACAATCATCTGCGAGTGCTGCAAATGGCGATGAAATAATTGAAATGGACAGGGTTCGTAAACTAATTGCAGAACATACCCTGATGTCCAGGAAAATTTCTGCACACGTAACTTCATTTATAGATGCGGACGTTACCAGGCTCATGAACTGGAAAAATAGAGTTCAGGAAAAATTTCTTGCCACAGAAGGCCGGAAGCTTACGCTTACTCCTATTTTCATTGACGCTGCAGCCAGGGCTTTGTACGAATTTCCAATGCTAAATATTTCAGTTGAGGAAAATAACATCATAAAAAAGAAGAATATTAACATTGGCATGGCTACGGCTCTCCCGGATGGAAATCTGATTGTCCCCGTCATTAAAAACGCCAATGAGAAGAGCCTGACCGGCATCGCACGGGCTGTGAATGACCTTGCCGACAGGGCAAGAAAAAACAAACTAAAACCTGATGAAATCAGCGGGGGTACATTCACGGTGACAAACTTCGGAAGCTACGATAACCTTTCAGGCACTCCAATAATAAACCAACCACAGGTTGCAATACTTGGTACAGGGGCAGTCCGGAAAAAGCCTGCAGTTTTAGAGACCCCCGATGGTGATGTCATAGCTATCCGCCAGATCATGATACTTTCTTTAAGTTACGACCACAGGGTTATTGACGGCGCGCTTGCTGGTAAATTCCTTCATAAGGTCAAAGAAGTACTTGAAAACTATTCCCCTGACACTTTTTGAAGTCCGTTAATTTAACCGGTACAGAATTAAAGGGAAATAATATTTAGGCAAATGAACCTTATAATGGGGTCATTTATTTAAATTATATCCATGAATACAAATAATTTTGGTAATTTTTAATAAATTTGATTTCTAAAATATTATAAATGACCAGAAATAGCCTGATTGTTATTGTCTTATCACTTTTTTGCCTCTCCTCATCAGCCCAGGAGATTAAAAATATGCAGGAAACATTTCTCGAAGCAGAGTACTTTTTTTTGAATGAAAGTTATGTGGACGCCCTGCCTTTTTATTTGCAGTTGTATAATAAGATGCCTGATAATTCAAATCTTGCATACCGGATCGGTGCCTGTTACCTGAATATTCCCGGTAAAAAGAATTTGTCAATTGATTATCTTGAGACGGCATCAAAAAACATGTCAGCAAAACATAAAGAAGGAACTATTAACCAGACAACAGCTCCCTATGATGCTTTATATGACCTTGGTACTGCATACCTGGTCAATTATAAATTCGATAAAGCGAAAGATGCTTTCATGAGATATTCCAAATCACTTCTCCCGGATGACCGCGAGAATCTTGATTTTATCAATCACGAAATAGAGGTCTGCGATAATGCCAAGGAGTCTAATTGCCAAACCGGTTTCATACACCGAAGAAAGTATCGGAGGTCTGTTCAATGACGAACAATCAAACTTTAATCCTGTAATTTCTGCTGATGGAAAATCTTTTGCATATATGGTTACATTGAAATTCTATGATGCAATAATGTTTTCAAAACTTATTAATGGCAAATGGACCCCTCCTGTCAATATAATACCTGATATCCAGCTCGACGGTAAAATTTATATATCGTGCCTGTCATCTGACGGGAAATTACTGTTTCTTTCAAAAAATGATAACTATAACAGCGATATCTATTAAGCTCATTATAATGGCACCGAAATGGATGCCTGCGGTTAAACTTGGTAAAAATATCAACACTAAATACTGGGAATCACATGGTTTTATTTCAGAAGATGGCAACCAGATGATTTTCTCTTCGGACCGGCCAGGTGGTTTTGGGGGCCTTGATCTTTATATATCTCATAAAGTTAACGGAGACTGGGGGCCGGCAGTAAATCTTGGCCCGGAAATAAACACCCAGTTCAACGAAGACCGGGCGTTCCTGATTAACAATGGAAAAACTCTATTCTTCAGTTCCCAGGGTCATCAGAACATCGGAGGCTATGACATTTTCCGTTCTGATCTTCAGTCAAATGGCCTGTGGAGTAATCCTGAAAATTTAGGCTATCCGCTAAATACTCCTGACGACAACATGTTTTTTATGCCAATTGGAAATGGCAAATCAGGATACTATTCTATTTATAAAGAATCAGGTGGCTCGGGGAAAGAAGATATCTATAAAATTACTCTGAAATAAAAATAGCCCGGTCACCCCGCCATATCGTACCCGAAAAGTATTATATTTGTTTTGATGAATAATTTCAGAGTAAAAATAATTCGGTTTAAACTGCAGCTATTGACTCTGTTTATGTTCTCTGTTGCAGCATCAGCTCAATCTTCCAGTGAGATGAAAAACATTTTTGCACAGGCAGAATCATATTATCTTTTTGGAGATTACGAACTTGCAAATCAACTTTATATTACTACTTGAAACTCCTGCTAATCTGAATATTAAATACAAAATCGGCACCTGCTACCTTAATATTCCAGGGGAAAAGGGAAAAGCAATACCCTATCTTGAAGCCGCAGTGGTAGATGCCAGTTACGATGCAAAACCCGAATCGTACAAAGAAAAAAGAGCACCCCTTGATGCCTATTTCTTTCTTGCAAAAGCCTACATGATTAATAATGAACTGGAAAAAGGCCTCAGGACTCTTGAGACCTTTAAAAAACTTGCAGGTGAAACTCAAAGTAAAGGAGGAATGAAAAACCTTGGAATACATTGACCAGCAGATACAAGCATGTAAAAACGCAATCGAGTTTCAGAAAATCCCGGTTAAATTAACTAAAGAATCTCCCGGTACAGGATTCAACCAGGGATCAATAAACGAGAATCCTGCTGTCAGCTTTCGACGGTAACTCGTATGGTTTATACTGAAAGGAGAGGCATGGTCAATGCTATTCTTTATTCCGAAAAAGAGAATGGCACATGGCAAACACCTGTTGAAATAACTTCCGGAATAAATGCAGGTGAAGATTGTTCATCATGTTCGCTTAATAAAGACGGTACTCTTCTGTTCCTGTATAAAAACGATAATTATGATGGGAACATCTATTCTTCCGAACTTGTAAACGGCAAGTGGACACCAATTAAAAAACTGAACAGAAATATCAACACAAAATTCTATGAATCCCATGCTTCAGTTTCGGCAGATGGGAAAAACTTCTATTTCACCAGTAACAGGGATGGAGGTCAGGGCGGACTCGATATTTATGTCTCTGAAAAAGATGCTTCAGGCGACTGGGGACCTGCAGTCAACCTGGGAACCACAATTAATACCAGGTATAATGAAGATACTCCTTTCATTACATCCAACGGTTCTGTCCTCTACTTCTGCTCTGAGGGCCATATCAGCATGGGAGGCTTTGACAACTTCAAAAGCCGGAGGCTTGGCACAATCTGGGAAACTCCACAAAACCTTGGATACCCTATAAATTCGACCGATGATGATAAATTCTTTCAGCCTGTTAATGACGGGCAGAATGCATATTACTCAATGACAACCGGCTACAAGAAAAAGGAGATATTTTACCTGAGCATTGGGAATATCAAAACCAGCCGCACCTTCATTATAAATGGTAACCTGAGATTACAGGATACGTCAATTGCCTTTAATGAAAAATACTCTATTCATCTTATAAACAAAGCATCAGGCGATACACTGGACGTTGGTTATCCAAATAAATATACCGGGGACTACTCTTTTAATGTTGCTCCCGGATCATACAAAATAGTATATACAGGAAGGGGCTATTTTCAAAAGATGCTCGATACTTCAATTGTACAGAATAGCCCGAACAAAGTGGTTACTCTTGATATTACACTTGAAAAAGATCCTGCAGCATTAAAAATTTTTAATTCCATACTTAAAGACAGGATTGACCTTACAGATCTTCCTATAGTTCCGGCAATTGATTCAAAGATCCTTATTAAAAATATGAATGTCAACGATATTAATGATAAAAATATCAAGGATAAGGATGTTCTTTATTATACGGTTCAGGTAATGGCGCTATATAACCCTGTAGATGTAAGTTATTTCAGATTCATTACCGACCTCAGGGTAATGTATAATGATAATGACAAATTCTACAGATATATTACCGGTAAATTTGCAACAAGGGAGGAAGCAGTTGCTTTGAGATTGAAACTGATCAGTATGGGTTATCCCGATGATCTCTTCATCAAAAAAGTGTCCAAATAATGAATCAATTCATAAAAAAGATTTCATTATTACCCTTATTTTAAACAATCTTGCCTCTCTTGCTTACAAACAGGGAAAAGGATTTATCCGTGACCTTAAGTTCGCGGATGATTATGTTTTTTATGACTATCAGCAATCGTGAATAAAACTATTAATTTCTATTATTTTTACCCTCTTCCCGACCTTCCCCCAAGGGGGAAGGAGCTGAAAATGAAGCTTTTCCCCCTTGGGGGAAACGGGAAAGGGGGGTTATCCGGGATAAAATGTATATAATTGATTATAAGCATTATAAAATAAATATTATTTTAATATTAACTTTTTATTATTGATTTCCGATACTCATAATTTTTTTTATTCAGAATATTATGAATTATCAGCAAATATCTCTCAGAGCTATGGAGCCGGAAGACCTTGAGCTATTATATGAATGGGAGAATAACTCTGCTTATTGGCTGATCAGCAACACCATAGCTCCATTCTCAAAATTTACCCTAAAACGATATCTGAAAAATTCACATAAAAATATTTATGAGACTGGCCAGCTCAGGTTTATGATTGATCAAACTGATGAAAAAGTAACAATTGGGACTATCGACGTCTTCGATTTTGATCCTTTTCACAAAAGGGCAGGCGTTGGAATACTTATCGCAGATGAAGCCTACAGGAGAAAAGGTTACGGTTCAATGTCGCTTAAGTGCCTGACAGACTATTGTTTTAACATACTTCAGTTGCATCAGGTATACTGCAATATTCTGGCAACTAATGTTGAAAGCATTGAAATGTTTAAAAAAATGGGATTTGTACAATGTGGTTTTAAAAAGGACTGGATCAGTACATATGATGGGTATTTTGACGAATATATTTTTCAACTTATTAACGTGTCGCAAAGGTTAAAATAAAGTGCAGGTCATTATGCTATTTAAAACCCGATGCCAGAAGTCCGCAAGCTGCAGAGATATCTGCTCCCCTTGATCTTCTGATCGATGCTGACACTCCCGATACAATAAGATTATGCTTGAAATAAAACATTGTCTCATATGATGATGAGGTGTTTACATCATTTATGCCGGAATGATATTCCAACAGGTTAATCCTGATTCCGGACCCCCGGAATAACTTTTTCAGTTCCTCCAGGTGCCTTTCCGAATCATTTACATTATTGATCATCATATAGGCCATACCCAGTCTTCTTTTTTTATTTAAAGGATAATTCTTCATGATACTTATTATCTCATGAACAGGGTAATTCTTCTCAACCGGAACAACCTTTAATCTTTCATCTTTAAAAGGGGAATAAAGGCTAACGGTCAGATTACATTGTGACCGTTCAAGGAAAGCTATAATTCCGGGTGTAATTCCAACTGTCGACACTGTTACGTTTCCGCGGCTTATTGAAAGTCCCCATTGAGAAGTAATGATCTCACAAGCCTTCAGTACCTCTTCGAGGTTATCCATTGGTTCTCCCATGCCCATAAACACAATATGTGTAATCTTCCCGGCATCAGGTAAACTGATGATCTGGTTTATAATTTCGCCCGCTGAAAGATCACCATGGAAACCATATTTTCCTGTAACACAAAAAGGACAACCCATCCTGCAGCCCGATTGAGTTGATACACAAACGGTATGTCTTTTTTTTTCGGGTATGGAGACGGTTTCAAATGCTTTTCCATCCTTTGTCCTGAACAAATATTTTACTGTATTATCAACCGATATTTCAGAAGCCACCGGAGGTACAACTCCTGTTATGAACTCATCCGCCAGAAGGATTTTAAGTTTTTTCGGAATACCGGGTATTTCAGGAATACTGGTGATCCTCTTTCTATACAGACCCTGTGCAATAAATACAGCATGAGAATAAAGGTATCCATCCGGCCTGATGAAATTATGAATCTCTTCCGGGCTCATTCCGCACAGACTCTTCTTTTGCATAATGATCTGAAATATTTACAAATAATCAAAAACCACTGTATGAAAATCTGCAGGCAAAAAGCTTCGGGAGGCGAAGATCTTAGTGCAATTTTTCACCGGGGAAGATTTATGTATTATGGAACTAACAGAATTTATTGCGAAGTTAAATTTTTTAGTCTAAATGACACTATTCCCGAATGTATTTAGCTTCAGTTCCAAATTAAATCTGGAACAGGGGTAATCTGACAAGCAATCTTTTAAACCAAAACTACTGTAATCCTGGCATGTTCAAACAGACAAATTTGTTTATATTTGAAACCGTATAGATTAGACTCAGATTGAAGAGATGTCCCCGTCTAAATGGGATAAACATCGTAGTCAAAATGGCTTAATATATTATTGGAGAGATGGCAGAGTGGTCGAATGCGGCGGTCTCGAAAACCGTTGTTCGCCTTCCGGCGAACCGGGGGTTCGAATCCCCCTCTCTCCGCAACGCCAAATCAAACCCCGCGCCAGCGGGGTTATTTATTTTACCGGGGTCCCGAAGAAAGCTTGCTTTCTGAAGGAGCCCCGATAAAATAAATAATAACCCGTCAGGGTTTGATTTGGCGTTGCAGGGGTCCCCCCGACGGGATCACGACCGAACGGAGTGAGGGCGTAATCCCCGAGATTTACCTCTCCCCAAACCTCCCGCTGAAGCGGGACAGGCTCTCACCCAGGAGGGAGGGGCTTATAACACAGCTTATTAATAAATTGCATTTGTAAAATAAATAATAACCCGTCAGGGTTTGATTTGGCGTTGCAGGGGTCCCCCCGACGGGATCACGACCGAACGGAGTGAGGGCGTAATCCCCGAGATTTACCTCTCCCCAAACCTCCCGCTGAAGCGGGACAGGCTCTCCCCCAGGAGGGAGGGGCTTATAACACAGCTTATTAATAAATTGCATTTGTAAAATAAATAATAACCCGTCAGGGTTTGATTTGGCGTTGCAGGGTATCCCCCGACCGGGGATCACGACCGAACGGAGTGAGGGCGTAATCCCCGAGATTTACCTCTCCCCAAACCTCCCGCTGAAGCGGGACAGGCTCTCCCCCAGGAGGGAGGGGCTTATAACACAGCTTATTAATAAATTGCATTTGTAAAATAAATAATAACCCGTCAGGGTTTGATTTGGCGTTGCAGGGTATCCCCGCCGGGGATCACGACCGAACGGAGTGAGGGCGTAATCCCCGAGATTTACCTCTCCCCAAACCTCCCGCTGAAGCGCATAGCCGTCAAGCTAATTTTTGTATGTTGTTGATTATGAGGGTATAATTCTTTTTTACCCCACTCTTTTTGAGAATAGGGTTTGATTTAGTAATTTTGCTCATATCAAAGAACTTTTTTTGGTTAATATTCAGCGAGATATATCTAATAGGGGTTGTCTCGCTGTTTTTCTTAAATATATACATATATATCTGATTTGCAATAATATGAATATATTATTTGCTCAAAATTCAATTTATTTTTTTTCTTTTCCAACCAATGTTTGTCAGAGAGCAACTTGAGTATCCATAACATTAGCTGTTCTATTTTTTCTTTTTTTAGTTCTGCCCTTAGCTTGGCGGTTTTACCTTTTAAAGTTTTAAAACACTTATCAATACTTAGTAATCTCCCTTTTTCTTTGTACAAGTATGAACGAATTGGCATAACAGCCTGCCAATAAATTGCTATTAAAATTAGCTTGGCATATAAAATACATAACCAACGGTGATATTTCATTTTTTTTATCTCGTGTACCTTAAAAATCGATTTCCATACAATCTTGAAAACCTTATGTAAAGCTTTACATAAGGTTTTTAAGATTTGGAAATCAATATTTGGTTTAGATAACATTACTCCGATGAAATACGAACGATTAATGTGTACGTTAAATGCCCGGCTTTTGCTTGTATTAGTAAACTGGGAAACATTCATGGTCCAACGGGGACTCTTGTTTAGAAAAACAGGGAAACTATTGAGTATTATCAAATGCTTTAATACTCTTAAGGAAAACAGTACACAATTAAGATACATACTGGCAAATGGGGGAAAGGGGATAAAAGAATGGATAAAATGGGTTGCAAATATATTTGAGTCAAAGCATTGGTTGGAAAAGAAAAAAAATAAACTTGGCTTAGAGGAATTATTGTGTCTAAATGTTTTGTAATCAAAGAAATATGAGTATATTTAAGAAAAACAGCGAGACACCCCAAACCAGGAAATCTCGCTATTTATTCACCAAAAAAACGTTCTTTAATATGAGTAAAATTAATAAAGTTAAACCTGTTCTCCAAAGGGATGGGATGAAAAATAGCCATGCTTGCTGTATATCAGGAAGTTAAGGGTTGCTATATATTTAATTGTAAGATCATTGTATTATTAAAAGGTTCGTAATAATCAGGGAAGTTTTTCGCCGTAGGCGATAAATTATTGTAGAAAAAGCCATCATAATATAATTTTTACCGCGTAGGGGTTAAACAAAGGTTAAAATCCAGAGATCAGATAAGAATATGTTCAATATATCTTAAAAACGTGAATGGAATTTAATGAACAATTCTTATATGAATTCCGGGAAAACCCTGTTTAACCTCTACGAGGTAAAAAAATCATTTCTGATATCTCCGGCTACAATAGTTTAAGCCCTACGGGCTAAAAACAAAAAGGTTGTAACTAATGTACATCAGTGTATTATAGAAATTAGCTTGACGGCGATGCCCCAGGAGGGAGGGGCTTATAGCACAGCTTATTAATAAATTGCATTTGAAAAATAAATAATAACCCGTCAGGGTTTGATTTGGCGTTGCAGGGATCTTTCCGGAGGATAGTTTTTTTGAACCTGATCCGAAAATGTCAAGCATTAAATGAACTTTTCAGAATTACTTATTGTTATATATTTAACAATAGAAATAAAACCTTTATCCAATAGTATTAAAACAATAAAAGATATCATCATGTATATTTATCAGCTCACCTGGAAAATGTGTTTATTTACTGTGTTGATCATACTTTTTGGAGGCTGTCAAAATAAGACATCCGATAAAAGTTCGTGGCCCGCTTCCTTATTATTAATGCCCGATGGATTAAAAGAGACTCAGGTTCCTGATCCAACCTCAGATGGAGCTAAGTTGACAATCATGTATTGTTCTCAATGTCATGGAATACCATATCCGGCCGGACATAGTGCATCTGACTGGGTAGTAATAATGAGAAAGATGATGTTATTAACACAACAGTCATACAACATGTCTTCAAACGGAGGAATGATGAGAGGAATGATGGGAAGAAGAAATATGCCAATGGGAATGGTGGGAGCAAAAATGCCGACTCAGGGTGAACAGCAAGAAATTCTTTCTTATTTACAGGCAAATAGTCTGAAAACCATACAGGAAAATGAACTTCCGGATTTATCAAGTACTATTGCGGGAGAATTTAAAAATAAATGTGCAATTTGTCATGCACTGCCATCCCCATTTCAACATACAGCTGAACAATGGCCTGATGTAGTGGACCGTATGCGAAAGCATATGAAAGAACTCAAAATAGCAGAGCTTACAGATGATGAAGCAAACTCAATAACAAAATATTTACAAAATGCAGTTCAAAATAAATAACAGTCAAAAAGAGAAATGAGAGTTAAACAGAAATAATTCCTGCAAAATCAAAAATATACCTGATGATGCTTAACCAGGCAAGTACCGCAAAAATTTAATCTGAATTCGGTATATACCTGTTTTTAGGTATGTTTCATAAGAGTATGCCCGCGAGAGAAGCTGAAATATATGATGCCATGGTTCCGCAAAGCATTGCCTTTAATCCAAGGCTCGCAAGATCAGCTTTACGGGTTGGTGCAATTGCTCCAATCCCACCAAGCTGAATCGCTACTGAACTGAAATTTGCAAATCCGCATAAAGCAAAACTTGCAATGACAATCGCTTTTGCACTCAAAGCACCCTGACTAATCATAGGTGACATGTCGGAATAAGCAACAAATTCATTAATGACCATCTTTGTTCCCATAAGCGAACCCACAGAGAGTGATTCGGAAGGTGGCACACCCATTACTAGAGCAAATAAGCTGAAAATCACACCAAAAATATCTTTAAGACGAAGATTATCAAGATTAAGTCCGACAGCTTCAAGTGATAATCCTGTCCATGACAAGGAAATGCCCGATATATCCAAGCAAAGCGTCAAGTAAAGCGATTAAGGCTATAACACCAATAAGCATTGCAATTACATTAATGGAAATTTTCATTCCGTCGCTTGCTCCATGTGAAATTGCATCCATAATATTTGAGTATTCCTTTTTTACTTCAAGTTTAACCGTGCCTTTGGTTTCCGATTCTTCCGTTTCCGGAAAAACAATCTTTGATACAACCAGGGCACCAGGCGCAGCCATTATACTGGCTGCCAACAGGTAAGAGGCAGGTACACCCATTGAAATATAAACAGCCATTACGCCACCTGCTATACACGCCATGCTACCTGTCATAGAAGCAAGTAATTCCGATTTTGTCATTCCGGCCAGGTAGGGACGTATCATGATCTGGGCTTCCACCTGGCCCACAAATGCGCTTGCAACATTAGAGAGTGCTTCACTGCCGCTTACCCTCATCACCCAGTATACAAATCGCGCAATAACAGCTACAACTCTCTGTATCAGTCCAATATGATACGCCATGGCTACAAGAACACAGACAAATATTATTGTCGGAAGTAATATGAAGAGAAAGACTCCGCTCCTGACTATTCCTTCGGGAAGGATCTGTGTGACTTTTGTGAGATCCCCGAACACAAATAACCCACCCGCCTTCGAAAAATCGAGAAGTTTGTTAATAGCTTTCCCAAGCCAGAAGAATATATCCTGACCTACAGGAACTTTAAGAATAAAAACTGCGAGAGCTAACTGTAAAAGCAAACCTGTGATAACAAGCCGGTAATTTATTTTTCGGCGGTTATTCGACCATGCGAATGCCAGACCGAGGATAATAATTATTCCTATAATTCCAGTAAATCTTCCCATGTGTATTTCGGTTTCTTGAATGAGTCCCCCTCAAACCTACATTTTTTTTTAATATCCAGCTATAGTATGAATAAAAAAGGTTCGTTTTGCCTCAGGAAATGTCCCGGGGTTATAACCAGATGAAGCAAAAGCAAGAATTAAAGAAACTATACCTGCTTACTTAATGGCACCTGTATCAAAAGATTCAGACCATTTTGTGATTATGGCTATCTGTTCCCTGGTCGGAATTTTTTCGGGGTGGATTTCTCTTTCAGATTTAGGGGGCATTGAACCCTTATTAAGCATTGCAGACATCTTTGAGGCTTTAACTTTTTGGGTCTCTACAGAATACTGTTCCCATTTTGTAAAATTCAGTTTCCACCTCGCAAGAAGCCTGCCATTACTGCTATGGCATGATATACATGATTCAGTGACAATTTTATTAACGTTGCCGGGAAGAGCCGGAGACTCCTTTGAGGATTCCTGACTGTAAGCCGGAAAATTAAGGATAAAGAGTCCGGCAACAAATAAAAGCGGAAATAAGTTTGAGGATGAAATTGCTTTTTTCATGTTTTCAGGAATTAGAATATTATTTATATAAAATTAGTAATAATTTCTATACTAATATTCGAAGTTATTTGTAGAGTCGCTAAAGGTAAACGGCTATTTGTCCGTGTCTGGGAATAGCTCTGTAAATAATTTTGGCATCGGCCCGGGTAAGCCATACCTTTATGAAAGGATGATATTCAGGACTCTTAAAAACGCAAACTTTCTTTATTGAGGCGAGTGTATTCCGAAGCCTGTCATGCAGATCAAAACCGAAAATATGCATTTTTACACCGGCTGTTAGCTGATCATCCTGGTAAATAGATATCCGGATTCCGTTATTCATTTCAAGGATATAACTAACCGGATCATAATCAGCTGTATCGGGCATTATGTCAGGTTGATATTCAGAAGTATCCTTAGGTGCCATTGAAATCATTAATGGTTCCTTCTTAATGGAAGAAAAGTCATTTTTGATAGTTAACGGAGTAGAAAGCAATGTTGAGATAATAAATTCATTGCCTTTCATAAGGATACTGCTCATTTTCATATCGGCAATTTTTGCAGTATGAACCACGACCCCGCTTATTTCAATATTTACCAGACTATCCGGAATATTAATTGTAAGGTAAATTGAATCGGTTTCAGCCATTAAAATCCGCGCCTGCAGATAAGCCTTTTCTTTCAACAGTTTCAGATACGCTGAATCAGAGAACATCCTATCATCAATTTTGTTCTTACTATCCTGTTTAAAAGCAAATTCATTAGTCAGCTCTTTCATCTTTATCCCGGGACTCACTAATGCCATTATAGTATAGTAAACCATAAAAGCTGAAAGCAGTATTATCAGAATTTTTAAACCGCTTTTTCTCCCGGATTGTTTATTTAATATCTCTTCTGTTTCCATAGCATGCAGGTTAGAAAATGTATACTTTTGATCCGATACTCAATGTATTGAAAATGACTTTGAGATCTTCATCATTCAACCTGACGCACCCGTGTGTAACAGGCATTCCCAGGAGACGCTTATAAATTGTCCCGTGGATCAGATAACCGTCACCCAGGGCCATGGCATAATCCCCAAGGACCCCATATTCATATCTTGAGGGATCTTCCGGCGGAGGTATTGGTGACCCTTCTTCTACAAAGGACCAATCAGGTCTCCTCCATGTGGGATGTGTAATCTTTCCCTGTATCCAGAATTTTCCTTTGGGAGTCTTGAATGTCCAGCTTTTTCCCGCTTCTGTTTGCAACAATTTGTAACTACCCGAACTGCAGAAACCTTCCCTGATAAGCTTTTTATTTTTATAAAGAAGAAAACGGTTATCGGTCGTATTTATTACAATGTAGGATAGTCCTGATTTAAATACATTATACTTTCTCGACAAGCGATGAATATCCCTGGTCATTAAACCGATCTGCTTCTTATATGATGCAACTTTAGTCAGTTCAGCTGAATTTACAATTTGTGTTTTCTTCCCTTTCGGAAGTTCCTGCATCAGAGGAATAAGATATATAACGTAAACAAACAGAAAAACAATTGTGCCAAATGTTGCAAATCGAATCAAAGTATTCCGGAGAATACGCATAAGCCTGGTGTTAGAAAGGAGTTTATGCGAGTATAATCTGATAAAATTAATTATTGCATTACTCCCCTGACCGGCCAACCTGTTCTGGCTTTGGTTGTCATCAGGTTGTTTTTTATTTTTTAGTATATCTTCATTTCCCATTTCAGATTTATTATCTGTTAAGAACTTTCAGAAGATCAACCATTGATCCGACAATAGTAACCGGTGTTCCCACCTTAACGATTTTATAAATTATATCCATTTCACTGTCGGTAAGGGCAATACAGCCTTCTGTCCAATCGATACCCTTACCCCCGTTACCATGTATTTCAATGAGTTCTCCAATTCTGGATGAAGCAGGCAGGCTACCCGAAGCAATCTCCCGTCTGAAGTTTTGAAGATCTTCATCATTAGGGTAATTAAGCAACAAAGCTTTGTAATATTTGGTTTTGTTTGATTCGAATTTTTTTGTGATTTTGTACCTTCCTTCAGGCGTTGCCATATCACCCCTGCTTCTTTTATCTCCAACCCAGTTTCTTCCGAGTTCAGCTTCAAATTCATACTTCTTTATACCATTCTGGTAAATATAAAATTTCCTTGAAACTTTATCAATAATTATTGAATAATCACGGTTCCTTTTCGACTCGTTTATGGTCATATCGATCCATTTTTCCCAGAGGCTGTATGACTGAAAGTAGTTTTTCAGGTTTGAAAGAGAATTATCATATGACCCGGTAAGAAGATATTCCGAATCGTAAATTTTCCGGTTTGCCAGCAGAAACTGACCTCTATTAAATGCAAATTCTGCTTCTGTTAACAGAAACTTTCCCTGTGAAATCCGGTTCCTTAATTCAGAAGTAAGCGGATAGGTAGTAAATAATCTATTAATATCCGTTACAAGTTTATTGAGGGAATCAATTTTCTGTTTTACAGTTATTCTGAGATATGAGAAGTTGGTTTTGGAATTCTCAGTAGCCTGGCCGGCCTTTTCCGAAGATAATACGGCATACTTTGCCACTTTGTCATAGTCTCTGAAATAAATGAATCTATTATTCTCTCTTCTCCAGTTTACCATTGCAGAATCATAATAGGTCTTAGCTTCGGTGTAAAGTTTTCTGGAATATGTTGGAGCATCATCCCTGCCTGCGTTTGATAAAAGTTCACGTGCTAATTTCATTTCCTCAATGGGGGGCTGCGGAGTAATCTTTATTAGCAGAAGGATTATCAATGAAACAAAAGTTACAATTGAAACAGTTATCAACACAATTATCTCAAGCTTTCTCATTTGAACTGATTTCAACTTAAAAAAAACCCCGGGTAGGTCCCGGGGGTTTCAGATATTATAGCATGACCCTCTTTTATCTTCTTTTAACTTTGGCTATTGCATCTTTAAGTTCGGTATTGATCCCGGTAGCTCTATCTTTTGCAGCTTTAATTTTGTTAAGCGAATCCATATAGGCACCTTTATCATAGAGACCCTGCGCTTCAACTACAGAAGCGTCTATAGTTGTGATTTCTGATTTAATCTGCTCAAGGACAGCTGCACCCTCTTTTCCTCTTGGTGCTTTTTTAATCAGTTGAGCATTCTCTTCAATAACAGCTTTGATGTCTGTCAACAAAGTTTCAGCTTCAGCCTTAACTGCTTGTTTCTTAACTCCGGCATCAGAAGCAACTTTATTCGCAAGAGCCGTTGTTTTGTCAAGTTCAAGGCTAATAGGACCGAATTTCTTGAATAATTTTGATTTCTGTACTTCAATGTTTGACATGATAACATTCATTGAATCCTGCAATGCTGTAAATTCAGCAGGTACGTAAACAGGAGCTTCCGCAACTTTTGCTGCCTGAATAGCGGCATTAGTTGAATCAATCTGAGCTTGTGGAACTTTGCCACAACTTGACAGAAAAGCAACCATTGCAACAGCTGCTAATCCTAATAAAATTTTGTTCTTCATCTTTTTAACCTTTTTTAATACTGTTTTTCTTTCTAAACTTTCGATTTCTATATATTAATCGGTTAAGTTTCAGAAATTACGGTGCAAATGTACTCTATTGTAAGGATATAACAATAGGAAAAGTGTTTTAATTTTAATGTCGTGCATGGATTACGACATCATTATGGCAGACTGACATCAGTGCGGTGGCACTTTTCAAGGCTGAAATTAATACATTCCGGCCCTCCAACCTTATTTTCTAATTCATATATATACAGCAAAATAAAGAGGCTGTCTCAAAAGTCCTTCCATCTTTTTTTGCCCCTAAATCCCCTAAAGGGGACCGACCGTTTAAAAATAGGCCTGTGGGCAATTTTAGGGATGTGCCAGACTGCAGAGGTGGCTTGATCCACAAGTAATTATCAAACCCCCTTCAGGGGGAAGGGGGCAAAAGACAAAGGTATTTAAAAAGGATGCATACGTTTGAGACAGCCTCTTTAGGGAGAGGTAAAAATGTAGAGAGGGTATTAAGCCAGTTCATTGCGGGGGATTACGACCTCTCTCCGTTCGGTCGTGATCCCGTCAGGGGGCACCCTGCAACGCCAAATCAAACCCTGACGGGTTATTATTTATTTTACCGGGGCTCCTTCAGAAAGCAAGCTTTCTTCGGGACCCCGGTAAAATAAATAACCCCGCTGGCGCGGGGTTTGATTTGGCGTTGCGGAGAGAGGGGGATTCGAACCCCCGGTACAGTTTCCCATACGGCAGTTTAGCAAACTGCTGGTTTAAGCCACTCACCCATCTCTCCAGAATAATTTTTTCGTTCCTCACTCCCCGCAGCTTTCTTTGACCGACGAAACTTTAGCAAAGGAGTGTCACCCATATCTCCAATCCGGACCATGAATATTATTCGGGCGCGACAAAAATAGAAAAAACAACCACAAAGCGCAAAATAAATCAGAACTTATTTCAAACTCTTAAACACATCAATAACAAGCCGGAAATTAGCAACGGTCTCTTCATCTAAATCAGATATCTTGATTTCCCCGGCTTTTACTTCCGTCAGGAATCTGCTTAAAATAAAATTCCTGGGCATCTCCATCTCTCTTATATACATCGAATTCGGCACTGTGATTCCTTCTCTTCTTTTTAGAATATGATTTTTAAAATCAAGCGTTGACAAAAGGTCCTCGGAATTAAGAAATGCTTCCGGCATTCTTATAATCAAATTGTTGCTGGTATTATCGGTGTTAAAAACACTGTTTTTTAACACTTCACCGATCTGAATCTCTTTTTCATTTTCAAAAAGCAGTACTGCATATTCCATTCCCCATCCCATAAGGATATTGCAAAGTAATGGTATTGCAGAAATTTCAGTGGACGGTATAACACTTATCTTCCCTTTATATCCCATTATATGTATAATGGAGCTCAGTACATAAAACGAACCTGTATCATTTACTATAAGGTTAAACTTCCCTGAAGAGAATCCTTCGTCTGAAAACTGATTACCAAGAATGCTTTGCAACGGGGTAAGGGTGTCGGGTGAAGCAGATGATAAGCTCAGTGGATCGAGTATACGGGTTGCACTCCTCATACTGTCGTGATCATCACGCTGAACAGCAAGTACCCGGTGAAGTTTGTTTATTTCGACAAGATGAGGTGAATGAGTAGTATAAATAATCTGTATTTTATCCTTAATATCCTCAAAAACTTTAAGAACATCCTCCTGTGCCCTGGCATGAAGGCTGACTCCCGGTTCATCAACAAGAAGAACCATTTGTTTATTTACATTTGCAGAAGCCTTTAATTCCATATAAAATGACAGGAACCACCTTACACCTCTGCTTCGTTGTTTAGGATACAGACGCTCTCCTTCATCTTTTATCCAGAATTCAAGAAAGGGTTTCCCTGCCTTCCCTCCATAGCTTGCACTATAATGATCAAGCTCAAACTGGATGTTGATCTTATTGTTCCGTCCGATCGATTGCTGCCAGAAATCCTGAAAATGGAGCGTAAGTGTATTATTCAGATTTTCAATTTTCTGCTTCAGTATCCGACTTGAAGGTTGTTGAAAAAATGAATAATCGAGGTTTGCCATAGCAAGAAAATTTCTGGCTGCTTTGTAACCTTCAACCTTATCGTTGCCTGAAATTATATCTTCCATGTCGATCCGGTTGGGCAGGAGGCTGCTAAAATCCTCAAATAATTCAAAAACAGGGCAATATTCAATATATTTCCTTCCCAGGATATCGCTGTTATATTGTGATTTATATGATTTTATTATTTCGTTAACCTTTTTTTTAGCCTCCTCCTCGGTATTACCTTCCATAATATAACCTGAGAGTGCAATCTGCCAGTTAAGTTCAGCCAGATTCATATCTCTCTCTTTCCGGGTTTCCCTGAAGTCATTAAGTATACCTTGCCATTCCTGATCATCATCATCATAAACAGCCCTCATCAGAAGGGTCATTTTCTGTTGCCTTACTTCAAGCTTTTGGGAAAGATCTCCAAGATGATTATTTGTAGAATTTAGTTTTTCCTGAAGCTTTTTCCATAAATTACCACTCTTTTTTATTGCCAGTTTATCTGAAAGTTCACGGCTTATCTCTTCCTTCTTCCTCTTCAGTTCATTCAACTGATTTTTCATCCCTGCAAACTGATCATCCACAGATATGTTAACATCCGAAGCTTTTCTTCCGAATAACCTGAATCCGGTAGCTTTTGGTTCACTTCCTGTGATTTTAGACTTTATCTCCGATTCCTGTATTTCGAGATTTGACAAATCTGATTCGAGGTCGCTTATCCGTTTTAATTCCTCTTCAAGTTTCAGGATAACATCTTCAAGATAGAGTTGCCATGCATATTCAAGCGAATCGAGATATTTACTTATCTCGCCACTGACATTTATAACCGATGAAAGATCAGCAATCCATGTCCTTGTAAGTTCAATATGTGTAAGTCTTGATAACAATTCCCTTAATTCGGTTCCGGGATTGTCAGTCACTTTAAGCAGCCAGCCTTCAGGGACACTGAAGCGGCAGCTCACCTCCGGCAATGAGAGGTCGCTGCGAAGTACATCCTCGGAGATGATCCCTGAATAAAAGACTTTCAGGCCTTCAAGTACAGATGTTTTTCCCGACTCATTCTGTCCGATGAGACAGGTTACGTTATCCGGAGAAATGGATTGCCATCCAGTATCAATAATCGACCGGAAATTTCTTATTCTGAAGGCTGTAAACTTCATCATGGTCTTTATGTTTATAATTTAAACCCAAAAACCAGAACATCATCCACCTGTTGAGTTTTGCCTTTCCATTCTTTAAAAGTATTTTCCAGATAATCTTTCTGACCGGTCATTGGAAGCTCTGCAATCGACTCAATTATACTCTTAAAATTTTTATACATGAATTTCTTATCCGTCATATCACCAAACTGATCTGAGAATCCGTCCGAGAACAGGTAGAATGAATCTCCCGGCTTTGTTTCAATGGTGACATTAGTAAAAGGACGTTCTTTTACAGGTGCAAGTCCGATTGTCATCTTGTCGGGACGGTATTCGGTAAGTTTGCCATTCCTGATGAGTAACAGTGGCCTGTTTGCCCCTGAGAATTGCAAATTCCCTGTGCCCTCTTCCAGGATACACAAACCAATATCAATACTGTCTCTTGTCTCAGAGTTAGTACCTGTCTGATGGAGCGCTTTCATCACTTTCTCTCTCATCTTATTTAATATCCTGTTTGCTTTCAGACTACTTTTCGATTGAATTATCTCATTCAGAAAACTTATGCCAAGTATACTTAAAAGGGCACCGGGAACACCATGCCCGGTACAATCTCCCGCAGCAATACAAAAAAAATGACCGTTGTTATTAGCATAATAGAAATCTCCGCTCACTATGCTCCTGGGCAGAAACAGGACAAAGAAATCCTTAAACTTTCCTTTAAGGAATTCATTTTCAGGCATCAACGCTTTCTGAATTAATCCTGCGTACCGCAGACTTGAAAGATGGTCATCCATTCTCTGATTTTGTACAGGCGAAATTAAATCTGAATTATGTTGACTATTTATTGTCATATGCAGGTTCCGGCACTATTAAGCAATAAATATACATTAATTTCTTTTTATCTGATATTATTGAAAGAAGTTGAGGCGATATCTGCAGACCTTTTGGCCCCCTATTTGGGGGGATGAGGGGTGGAAAACTTGAAGGGGGATGGGAGGTGGAAAACTATCTGCAGATTTTTAGCCCCCCATTTGGGGGGATGGGGGGTGGAAAACTTGAAGGGGGGATGGGGGGTGAACTACTAGTATTGAATGAAGTTGAAGGGTTATCTATATACTTATTAGCCCCCCATTTGGGGGGATGGGGGGTGGAAAACTTGAAGGGGAGATGGGGGGGTGAACTACTAGTATTGAATGAAGTTGAAGGGTTGTCTATATACTTATTAGCCCCCCATTTGGGGGGATGGGGGGTGGAAAACTTGAAGGGGAGATGGGGGGTGAACTACTAGTATTGAATGAAGTTGAAGGGTTATCTATATACTTATTAGCTCCCCATTTGGGGGGATGGGGGGTGGAAAACTTGAAGGGGGGATGGGGGGGTGAACTACTAGTATTGAATGAAGTTGAAGGGTTATCTATATACTTATTAGCCCCCCATTTTGGGGGATGGGGGGTGGAAAACTTGAAGGGGAGATGAGGGTGGAATAATGTGATTGAAGGGCATTATTTATCTTCTCGTTAGCAGCACAACGTTTTCAACATGCTGTGTATGTGGAAACATATCAACAGGCTGCATGCGGACCAGGTTGTAATTTTCTGAAAGTATTAAAACATCACGTGCCTGTGTTGAGGGATTACAACTTATATATACTATCTTATCAGGAGCCGCAGATAAAATTGCGCTGACAACTTCTTTATCCATCCCGGCTCTGGGGGGATCGGTAATTATTACGTCAGGTTTCCCGTTTGACAATATAAATTGCTCATTCAGGATATCCTTCATATCACCGGAAAAGAAAGACGTATTGTGTATATTATTAATTTCCGAGTTTATCACTGCATCTTTTACAGCGTCTTTATTATATTCAATACCAAATACTCTTCCTGCAGAGGAGGCAATAAAGTTTGCGATCGTACCTGTGCCTGAATAGAGATCATAAACAGTCTCTTTCCCTGTTAACCCTGCAAATGTCCGGGTAATACGGTACAATTCCAGTGCCTGTCTGGTGTTGGTCTGATAAAATGATTTCGGTCCGATCCTGAATTTTAAGCCCTCCATCTCTTCAACCAGGTGATCTTCACCCATGTACAAAACCGGATCCTGATCAGCCAATGAATCATTTCTTTTAGAATTTATAATATAAAACAACGAGGTTACCTGTGGAAACCCGGAAGCGATATGATCAAGAAGACCATTCCTTCTCTCCTCTTCATCATGGAAGAAAACAACGATCACCATTACATTTCCTTCAAGGGAGTTTCGTATAATCAGATTCCTTAAAAATCCTGTTTGCTCTCTAAGATTAAAAAATTTAAGCCCTTTTTTGATTGCATATCGTTTTACACTGTTCCTGATAGAGTTTGAAGGTTCTGGTTGCAGATGGCACTCTTTGATATCAAGCACTTTATCAAACAAGCCCGGGATATGAAATCCCAGGGCTTCCTCTTTCTCAAAATCATTGTCAGATCTAATCTCATCTGATGTTAACCAACGTTTGTCGGAAAATGTGAATTCAAGTTTATTCCTGTACCTGTATTCTTCTGATGATCCCAGTATAGGATCAGATACCGGGAGATTGACCTTTCCTATTCTTGTCAGGGTATCGCTCACCTGCTTTTCCTTATACTTAAGCTGAAGTCTGTAAGGAAGATGCTGCCACCTGCAACCTCCGCAAACCCCGAAATGGATACATCTCGGGGTAATCCTGTCAGACGAGTATTCATGAAATTTAACCACTTTTCCTTCAAGGTACTTTTTTCTTTTTTTAATGATCCTCAGATCAACTATATCACCCGGAATTGCCATCGGTACAAATACGACCAGATTATCAACCCGTGCAAGAGCATTCCCTTCAGCCCCGATGTCTGTTATTTTCACTTTCTCAAGCAAAGGCATTTCTTTTTTTCGTCCCACTTTGTTTTTATTAAATATTTTAATTCATACAGGTCATTAAAGTAAGAGTTAATTTACTTCCTGAGGTTAATAAGAAAAAGCAAACCTTTTATCATACAGGGTACGACGCCGCTTCCATGATCAAGACCGGGAATAATTTCCTTTTTACAGATCAGCGGAGAAGTTCCGGCGCCGGTCATTGCGTTATAAATATTTTCAGTCGAAACAGGGTCGACCTGAGTATCGTTCCCCCCATGAAGAAAGAACAGAGATTTATTTGTATTCCAGCCTGTTATACTGTTTCTGTTCAGTGCTTCACGTACTGATGAAAATTTAGGATCAGCAACAAATCCTGAAATAAAATCTGCTTTTATCAAACCGGGAATTGAGGTAGTGAGCTGACTGTTAATCTGATCGAACGATAGATTTCCGTTGTAGAGCTCCCCCAGCCTTTCTGCATATGGATCATTAAGAATTTCTGTAACAGGGTTGGTAAACTGGTTGTACGAAGAATAGGCATGTACAATGTATCCAATGTATACTGGCATAGGATAAGAAGTCGCAAATGCCATACCCTGAAAAAGAGTAAATATATTATACGGTCCGGCGCCACATGCTGATCCGGCGAGGCTGAACTCATCAGGATAATCAAGTTCCAATGCTTCATGCAAGGCGAGAGTTGCCCATCCACCCTGCGAGTACCCGAGAAGATAGTATTCATCCTTCAGAACTACTCCCGGCAATTCATTACCGGCAATTTCTTTTACAGTGAATAGCAAATCAACCAGCGATTGGACAGTTGGTTCTTTAACCAGGTACGGATGCGGTATCTGTACCGATTCTCCAAATCCCGGATAATCAGCCATTACAACAACAAATCCCATTGACGCAATAATCTCAACCATCTGATATGCAGGATCCAGAACATAATTGCTTGGAACGAGTGAGTTAAGCGTATTGGTTCCATTCTGGAAAGAGAGAACAGGATATTCACCGGGTACCGTTGGAACACATATTAATCCGGAAGCATTTATTTCTTCTCCGTTTATCGTTGTTTTATAAATAATTTTAAAGATGTTGACATCTTTCGCAACATATTGCTTCAGGGAATTAATTTCAGGATAGTATGCCGAAGCATTATCAATAAAACTATTGATATATGTCAACTGAAAGATTTAACTATTGTTCTTTCGAAACAAAATGTGAATATGAGGGACCCTGGTTCTCTTTTTTGCAGGATGTAACTATTGATGTTATCAATAATACCGCAACCAAAATTTCCGATAACCGCCTGTTTAAATGCATTTTAATGAGTCGTTATTAAGTTAGACATGTTGTTCGAAAGATAAAACTTTACAAATATAATTCTTTCTGGAGATAACCTTCCTTTCGTCAGCTCCCTTACTTTTTCTATATTTGCACTCGATTTAAGATAAATGGTTTCAGTACAAAATATTTCAGTCTCCTTTGGCAGCTTTGATTTGCTGAATAGTGTTTCATTTCTTATAAATGAACAGGACCGGATTGGTCTTGCCGGAAAGAATGGCGCCGGTAAATCAACTCTTGCTGAAAGTAATAGCCGGTCTTCAGAATCCTGCTTCAGGTCAGATCGATATGCCAAGAGATGTTACTATCGGGTACCTTCCTCAGCAAATGAAGGTTGATGATACAACGACTGTTATGAATGAAGTAATTACAGCTTTCTCGGAACTGATTTCCCTTACTGAAGAGATTGACCATTGCAATGCTGAAATTGCCAGGCGTGAAGATTATGAATCTCCTGATTATCTTAAACTATGTGATTATCTGACAATTGCAGAGGAAAGATACAGATTGCTAGGTGGAACCAATTATATGGCGGAAGCTGAACGGACCCTCCTTGGCCTGGGGTTTGAACGAAAAGATTTTGACAGACCTACAAAAGAGCTGAGCGGCGGATGGCGCATGAGAGTCGAACTTGCCAAGATTCTTCTTAAAAAACCTTCTCTCTTCCTGCTCGACGAGCCTACAAATCATCTTGATATAGAGTCTATCCAATGGCTTGAATCATTTCTTTCAGATTACCCCGGAGCAGTTGTGCTTGTCTCACACGACAGGGCATTTCTCGATAACATTACCAAAAGAACAATAGAGATATCCCTGGGAAAAATTTATGATTACAAAGCCTCCTGGTCAAAATATATCGAATTAAGAGCTGAGAGCAGAGAACAGCAGATAGCTTCTTTCAGGAATCAGCAGAAGATGATAGACGATACCGAGAAATTTATCGAGAGATTCCGGTATAAAGCAACAAAAGCCGTACAGGTTCAGTCAAAGATCAAACAACTTGATAAGGTTGAAAGGCTTGAAGTGGATGAAGAAGACAACAGGGCCATACACTTAAGGTTTCCTCCTGCTCCGCGTTCAGGAACAGTAGTGCTTGAGGCACAAAACCTCGTGAAAAGATTTGATTCCCTTACTGTCCTGAATAATATTGATATAAAAATATCGAGAGGTGAAAAGGTTGCTTTTGTTGGTCGTAACGGGGAGGGAAAAACAACATTTTCAAGAATCATTACCGGCGAGCTGGATTATGAAGGCACTCTGAAGATGGGTCATAATGTCAGAATCGGATATTTTGCCCAGAACCAGGATGAACTGCTCGATGAAAACCGAACCGTGCTCCAGACTATTGATGATGTAGCCAAAGGTGATGTAAGGACAAAGATCCGTGACATGCTCGGGGCATTTCTCTTCAGGGGTGATGATGTTGACAAAAAAGTAAAAGTGCTGTCAGGAGGGGAACGTTCACGACTTGCACTTGTAAAACTTCTTCTGGAACCATATAACCTTCTTGTCCTCGATGAACCTACAAATCATCTTGATATGCGTTCAAAAGATATCCTTAAACAGGCACTTATCAAATATGATGGCACACTAATTGTGGTGTCGCATGACAGGGATTTCCTCGACGGGATTGTAGAAAAAGTTTTTGAGTTCAGACATAACAGGATTAAGGAAAATATTGGAGGCATTTATGATTTCCTCAGGAAGAAAAAGATTGAAAACCTGAAAGATATTGAAAGAAAAGATAAAATAAAGGATGATAACCGTAAGGAAGATTTTTCAATCAATAAGCAAAGGTACCTGGAGAAGAAGGAGTATGAAAAAACCCTTAGGAAGCTTCGGAAAAGACTTGAAGAATCTGAAAGCACCATTGAGAAGATCGAAACAGAGCTGGGTACAATGGACCGGTCATTGATCGATCCCCTAAGCTCATCGGATGAAGATGTTGGGATTTATACAAAATACCAGGATCTGAAGACCAGGTTAAACGATGAAATGAATAAATGGGCAGATTATTCGCACGAGGTCGAAGATTTTTTACGTAATAATAATGGTTAATGAATTTGCAGCATTTTGAAAAAGAATACAGGATCCATGTCTATGAGACAGGTCCGGATGGCAAAATCAACCTTTACTCACTTTTTGATTTTCTACAGGATATGGCATCAGAACATGCTGTCAGATTGGGTTTTGGCAGAAATGACCTGATGAAAGAGAACCATTTATGGGTTCTTTCCAGAATGTATGTTGTTATCTCAGGAATGGCCGCTATGGGATGATACCATAGTTATACGGACATGGCATAAGGGAATTGATAAGCTATTTGGCATGAGGGACTTTGAGGTGTTTTTTCCGGACGGCAGAAACATTGCTTCAGCAGCATCTTCATGGCTTATAATCGATCGCGAAACAAAGAAAATTCAGAGGCCGGATAAGGTTCTGACGAGTCTTTCTGACATGGCACCCCGGAATGCACTTCCCAGAAACGCAGCAAAACTTGAAAAAGCCACTGACGAAGGTGTAATATCACCGGGATTCAAAGTGAAGGTCAGTGATCTTGATATAAACCTTCATACCAATAATGTCCAGGTATATTAAATGGGTAACTGATAATTATGATCTCGATTTCTCAATGAAGCATGTTCCCTGTTCAGCAGAAATAAACTATCTTGCCGAATCAGTTTATAATGATGAGATTTATATTCAGACTACGACTGAGAGTAAGGAAAAAAATGTTCATGACCATTCAATTTTCAGGAAAAATGATAACAGGGAGCTTTGCAGAATAAGATTAGGCTGGAAAGAGGGTAACAAAACAAAAGTTTACTAATTTTGAGTATGAATCATTTAAAAGCATACAGTATCTTCCGGTTGTCAGTCATCTTTCTTCTGAGTACATTTTTTATCTCCTGTAAAACCACTCAGAATACTGTTGACTCCAAAGATCTTTCCTATATCTACAATCCTACAAAGAATCCTTTCAATCCGCGTTATAATGTTATCAATCAATCTGATGAAACGTCAGTTCTCGAAGTAAAATTTTTCGCGTCCGATCTGTTCTTTTCGGAAGCAAATCCACAGGGAGTTCCCACATCCTTAATGCAATTAAATGTAAACTTTTTAATATCAGCCAGGGCAAAATACTGGCAGATACCGCATTTACTAATCTCAACATTGTGAAAGAAGAGGGAAGGACAGAATACACTTATAAGGTCCCGCTTAAAGTGCAAACCGGATTTGAATACGTTACTGAAGTTAAAATACTGGACAGGTTACGGTTGAAAGTTGTTCAGTCATTTGTCTCTTTCAATACCATGTCATATTACAACAGATATAATTTTCTTGCAAGAGGTCATTTTCAGAAAAATGAATTTTTTAATCCTGTATTAAGGGCTAACGAATATATTAACCTGCTATACCTCCGGAAACCTATCGACTCAATTTATGTATCCTATTATAAACCATTCAGGGAAGTTCCATACCCCCCTTCCATGATACTTCCCGAAAAAAGTATCGATTACGGGCCCGATACCACTTTAGCACTCCCTTATTCAGATACCTTGCCGATGATGTTTCCTAAGGAAGGAATATATCTTTTCAGTGTAGGAAAGAAGATTAAAGAAGGATATACATTCCTGAATTTCGGAACTTCATTTCCTGCAATGACAACACCAGAAGTCATGATAGCGCCACTCGCATATCTTGCATCCCAGGATGAAGTTGCTTCGTTACTTTCTTCATTAAAACCAAAGGCAGCCCTGGACGATTTCTGGATTAAATGCGGAGGAAATATTGAAAAAGCACGCGAACTCATAAGAATATATTATACAAGAGTACTCTATTCAAACTATTATTTTACATCTTATAAAGAAGGATGGAGGAGCGACAGGGGAATGATTTATATAATTTACGGGCCTCCAGATAAACTGTATAAAACTTCAGATGGAGAGAGCTGGGGTTACCGGAAACAGGTTATCAAATCAACATGGGGAGGAAGGGTCCATGTTAAAGAAGATTATCTTTTCTTCAATTTTAAAAAGAAGGAAAATATATTTTCAGATAATGATTTCTTTCTCAGCCGGAGCGAATCTCCTGTGACCTATTGGGATAAGGCTATTCTATCATGGAGAAAAGGAATAGTTTACCGCATCGATAATCCGGAAGATATTTAAGTTTAATGCAGAAAGAAACAGATTCCATTTTTGGATTAAGAGCTGTTATAGAAGCCATAAAAGCCGGAAAGCAGATCGACCGCCTTCTTATAAAACAGGGCCTTCAGGGTTCATTGTATCATGAACTCATGTCGGAGGTAAAAGAACATAATATTGTTTATCAGATAGTACCTGTTGAGAGAATTGAACTGGTCACAAGAAAAAATCACCAGGGAGTGCTGGCGTGGCTGTCACTTATTGAATACCAGTATATAGCCAACCTTCTGCCCATGATCTTCGATAAAGGAGAAGATCCTCTTCTGATTGCACTTGATGGTGTTTCAGATGTAAGAAACTTCGGGGCTATTGTCCGTACAGCTGATTGTCTTGGAGCCCATGCTGTTATTATTCCTGAAAAAGGATCCGCAAGGATAACTGCCGATGCGGTAAAAACCTCCGCGGGAGCATTGCACTCATTTCCCATTTGCAGGGAGAAGAGCATCGTCCGGTCAATAGAGTATCTTAAAGATTCTGGATTAAAGGTAATATGCGCAACTGAAAAATCGGGAGAAGAAGCTCCATCGGCAAAACTTACAGGACCATCAGTATTAATACTTGGTTCTGAAGAAAAAGGTATCAGCCGGGAACTGCTATCACTTTCCGATTATCAGGTAAGGATACCCATGACCGGAAAGATCGCATCTCTGAATGTATCGGTTGCAGCAGGTATCCTTCTGTACGAAATTAGAGGCAGAGGTCGTACCGGTATTAATCAGATAATGCTCCATTATTCTTTGATCAAGAGCCTGCTGGTCTGCAGTAAATGAAGCCAGGCCTGCAAGTGTTAATAATGTATCAGGAGCAATTTTCCCCTCACTGATTTTCTCTGCCCATCTTGAATGAACTGGTATCTTTCCATCGGAAGCAATTAATGCTTTCTCTTCCCTGGTAAGCGAAGGAAACATATCTTCACAACCGGCTTCATGTGCCAGGTGAATGAGTTCATTACCTGTCTCGGGCAGTTTTGAGGCAAGCCTCTCGGCCAGATTGAGCACTTTATCATCAACCTCCCAGAATTTTTCTATGTGAGCTCCTTTCCCTGAATCGAATATGCTTACGTCATAATTTTCATGTAGCCTTGATGTAAATTTGCCACTTAATGATTTACGGCCCTCAGCTGCAACTTTGGGAGGCATAGTGAAAACATCGGTTCCTGCAAGGAGTTCAAGCTGAGCGTAATTCCTCAGGCTTGCTGCAATAAGTTTTGACTGCCCGGGATTTTTTGCTGAAAGCCCGGTTACCCAGTTTTGTGTGGAAATCACGGTCTTCTCACCTGCCCCGGATCCGTCGCCAAGCTTATTATTGATCAGATAAGCGCTTATCCGTCCAAGAAATACATTCTGGTAATCGGGACGGGCTACCCTTGTAACCAGGACATTCTCCCTCGCACTGAACTCCAGTGTGAGGTTGATCTTAATGCCGGAATCATGAAGATGCCGGGCACCTATTAATCCTTCAGCAGTATAGGGAACTTTTACTATAAAATGCTCGGGGCAAATCTCATGAAGTCTTTTGCCATAATATTCGATCGCTTTAATATCGTGAGAGATATCAGTATGAAGTTCCACACTGACATATCCGCCGAATTTTGTAGCTAACCTTAATCCGTGACGTGCATTTAAAATGAAAGCAATCTCTTTTATTTTTTCTTCATAGGGCAGTTCCCTTACAATGCTTTTTGCTTCGGAAATAAATACGTCATAATAACCTTTTTGTATTTCATTGTTCAGCAATGTGTTATTCGTTGTGAGGGCACTCATTTCGGCGGTCCAGTTAGATTCGGCTTCCTCCATATCGCCTGTATCGAGCCAGAGCTCAGTACCCACATTTCGTAATGATTCCCAAAAAGGGTCTTTCTTTGCCGTGATATGTTTCTCATCCAGATTTTTCCAAACAAAATCGCTGATTCGGGTATTAAGGTCAGCCATGTTTTAAATTATTTATGATTATTAAAACTATAAATTTTTACTTCCTTTTTAATTCCTGCAAAATTAAATAAAATATTGCACTGATTCATTGATTATTTTTAGCTTTACGTGATTTTGGTTAAAACGATCAAGTTATGAGATCCTTAGCTACACTTCTATTGTTCATTTGGGCTGTTTCAACCTCCGCACAAAATAATTTTGAAAGGTACTTCACCGGCAAGGTTTTAAGATTTGATTTTATGCTCGCCGGTAATAGTAAGAAAACAGAGGTATTTCCTATTGGCATGAAGGAGGAGCCAGACTGGGGTGGAACAGAAAATAATCTTATAGATCCATTTAACTACGGAAACCTTAAATATGAAGTATTTGATGAGACTGATAATACTTTGATATATTCCAGGGGATACTGCTCACTCTATCAGGAATGGCAGACTACGGCTGAGGCAAAGACCATGAAAAGAAGCTTTTACGAGGTTGCAACAATGCCATACCCAAAGGTCAGGGTCAGGTTTGTTCTCAGTATAAGGAATACTGACGGTAAGTTTTCTAAACTATACGAAACCAATATTGATCCGTCAGACTATCATATCAGGAAGGAGCCACCGGTAAAAGTAAACATTACTAAAATCTATAGACGCTGGTGACCCTCACCGATGCCTTGACCTTGCATTTATTGCGGAAGGTTATAAAGCGGAGGAGATGGTAAAATTCAGGGAAGATGTAAAAAAAATGGCTGATGTACTCTTCAGAGAAGCACCATTTAGTGATTATAGAAATAGAATCAACATCTGGGCCGTCGAAGCAATATCACAAGAATCAGGAACTGATATTCCCGGGGAAAATATTTATGTAAATACCGCGCTTAATTCTACATTTAACACTTTCGATCTTCCCCGTTATCTGACTACCACTGACATAAAATCAGTAAACGATTATGCAGCTGCAGTCCCGCACGACAATATTATAGTCCTCATCAACACAACCAGGTACGGAGGCGGAGGTGTGTATAATTATTACAGCGGAACTTCCGCAGGAAATTCTCTTTCTCCAGTTGTATTTATTCATGAATTCGGGCACGGATTCACCGGCCTCGCTGATGAGTATTATTCATCCACAGTTACTTACGAGGAATTTTACCCACTTAATGTTGAACCCTGGGAACCAAATATTACGACTCTGGTTGATTTTGGGTCAAAATGGAAGAATCTGATCAGAAAAGATACTCCGGTACCTACTCCTGAAAATGAAAAATATAGTAATGTTATAGGATTATTTGAAGGAGCAGGGTATTCCGCTAAAGGGATATACCGTTCTGAAATTGATTGCAGGATGAAAAGCAACGGACCGAAAGGATTTTGTGCGGTCTGCAGGAGTGCGATAAAAAAAATGCTCGACTTTTATACACAATGAAATTTCAGAAACTCATCCGGTACATATTTTAGTCTCGCAATATCTTCAATTCTTTCTTTTATATCGAAACCTGCCCGACATTTTACGTTACAGTCAGCACAATCTGTACATGAATTTTCCGGTAAATCTGCCTCATTAAGAGTATACTTTGCCTGTTGAAAATTCCTGTACCCATAAGCATACATATAACTTCGCATGACAGTCGGGATTTCAAGATTATACCGGCATTGAGGTACACATTGACGACACTGACGGCAATAAAGGCCAGGCTCTGAATTAAGACCGGTTAAACTGAGATCTTTTATTTCCCGGTCCGACATCTTCAGGTTTTTGATCATAGCTAAATTCTTATCCAGCTCTTCCATTGAAGACATTCCGGAAACAATTGATGAGATGTCACTATTTTGCAATACCCATTTCAGGGCAGCATCTGTATTAAGAGGCTTTGTGCCTGACTTGTCATTGAATGCTCCTGCAGTGGTTTTCATTGCCAAAACACCCATTCCGGCTTTAATTGCATACGCAATTGCCTCATTCATAGATTCCTTGCTCTCCGTTTTGAAATTATAAGCGGTCATTGCAACATCATATACCTTACTGTCTGCGGCAGCTCTGAGGGCCTCCTCACAATAACTATGGGTGGAAATTCCAATATATCTGGTCTTGCCCAGTTTCTTCAGATTCTGTAAAGCTTTAATAAGTGATTCATTCAGGATCATCTCCCTCTTTCCGGCATATGGGAACAAAATGAAATCTAAATAATCCAATCCGAACCTTTCCAGGCTTTCGTCAGCTTTTTTCATATAAGCATTGATATCAAGGGGATAAGGAAGAATTCCTTTACGCGTATCATATCCTTCGAGAGGGATTGCTGTTCCAACTAAATATGAATCTCTTGGTATACCTTTCAATCCTTCCCCAACCATTATTTCATTACTCCCTTCACCATAATAGGTTGCAGAGAAGAAGAGTTTAATTCCTGAAAAATAGGCAGATTTCACAAGTCCCGGGCTGCTGGTAGAACTTGTTCCCATGCTTATAAGGGGAGTGTTAATGCCTGTCCTGCCAAGTATCCTGAAAGGCAGCTCCGGTATACTCTTTTGCCGGGAGTCCGGTAATACCGAATTTTTAAGTGTACCAGGCACCAAAGCCGCACCTGATAACCCCAGAATAGTTTTCTTAAGAAATTCGCGACGCTGATTTTTCTCCATTGCGGTACTTGTTAAATACTTATTAATATAAATACTTAAGATCTAAATTACAATGATTTGCTATACTAAACAATCTGTCTCGGTTCTGAGGTATGGGCGGCTCCTTTTTCCTGACTTTTTTGGACAGAAAAGCACACTTATTATTCCGTGGGAATTTAATTCAGGGGTTGATAGATTAGTCACCCGGGGACTTCTTTTACCTGAGTTATTATAAACTTTTTTTGCTGTCGACCTTTGAAAGTAGTCCTTTTGCGTTTAACGACCGGCTCATTACGTTTAGCACCTCTTTCTGACCGGATTTCACATCACAGCTACCCTTAAAATGCACAATCATGGCGCACTGTTCAGCCTGAACTGAATCGTGACCACAGATTTCAATCAGCGATTTTATAACATGATCGAAGGTATTGATATTATCATTCAGGAGAACCAGTGAGCTGATTTCACTACTATGGTTCTGATTATCACCTTTATGTAATGTTCTTTCCTTCATTGTAACTTTTCAAATATTTGTCTTGCAGTCTCAACAGGAATCTCGTTCTTACCCAGCCATGCAACGACCTTCGCTTCACTATAACCGTTTCTATTAAGAAGGCCGCTGTACTCTGAAGCACTCTCAAAAGTAATAAATTTCCCGATCAAATAAACAAATTTACCATCATCTGTTGTAATAATATCAATCCCGCGGTTACCTGCAACCTTTTTTAACTCCTCAGTCACCTCATCTTTAAGTGGTTTTAAGGAACGGGCCATCTCAATTCTAAAGACAAGGGTCGGGGGCACAGTATCCCGCACAGTATCTGGTGAAGGCTTCAATTCTTTTGTCAGAGGTATATTCCCCCACTCTTTCTCAAGGGCAACAGCTCTTTCTGCAGAAACTCTCTTTTTTCCTGAAAATGCAACTACAAAAGCGGTCTTAAAACCTTTTGCTTTTACGGTAATCAGGGCCTTTGCAGCATCAGATGATCTTCTGAAGATTCCAACATAATAAGTAGTAAGGGGTTTCCCGGAAACTCTGAATCCATAAACAGGAGTGATTCCCTTAAAAAAAGCAGGGGTAACAGGATTACGGAAAACTCCGACCTGAATACGATAAACCAAACCTTCAGAAACTTCCGGATCAATTGGGATCTTGTCTTTAGCGGTGAATACCGGTTTCTCTGTAACCTTAAAAACGGAATAGACCGGAATTACTGCCCGGGTTTTCTCGGTGATCCTGATAAGTGTATCCGTAATTTTTACCACTTCACTTTTTTGTTTATTTTCAACCGGGGGAATCTTTTCTATAATCCGACTTCCCGGTTTTAAAACTTCAGCCTCTTTGAATTTTATATCAGCTGATTTCTGATATGATGCAGTTAGTAATTCAATTTCCGACAGTCTTTTTTTTGCAGCTGCTTTTTGCAGATCCGGAACACTTGCCAGCACTGATTTCTGAGCTACGGCAACTTCCCTGAGTGAATCCGCTTTAAATTGAAGATTAAGTGCTTCCTCCAGAAGCTTTTCATAATCAGAGGGAAGTGGAGATTTTGTAACTGTCCCCTTATCAACAGGCTTCTGGTTAATAATTTTTTCAACAGGTTCAACTTCTTTAAAGGTGGCTATTGGTTTTTCCTTCACAGGATTTTCTTTAATATCTGTGTCATTATGAATTAGTTGCCCTTTTTTATCCATGCACTGCTGAATAAATTCCGGAACACCTGACTCCCGGGCTGCTTTCCTTCCTGACTGCTCTTCGAATCTTTTATAAGAATCAACCGCTTCACTGAATCTGCCTGACAGTTGCTGCGAACGTCCAAGATAAAAAAGTGCATCAGAAGGCAGGGTCTTTAATACAGCCGCACCCTGGAGTGCCTGCTGCAATAAGGCTGAAGCTTTATCAGGATCCCTGTTGAGCTTGACAAGACAGACACCTGAATAGTATTTGTACAAGGGGTCTTTAGGATATAAATTTAAAAGCTCTCCAAACTGGCCGTAAGCTATTTCATACTTTCCTTCCGAAAAAGCTTCAATGGAAGATTGCCGCGAAGGTTTTGGACGGATATCCTGTGCAAACAGACTGCTGAAAGCCGAGCCATAAATGATAAATATCACTAAAAAGGTAACCTGTTGCCATGACTTAAAAGCGGACATAAATTTTTCTTTCACAAATGACTTATTTTCAAATTATTAGAATCGATTACAAAATTAGTATTTAAAGATGATTTGTTAATAAGAAATACTCTGTTTTTTTCTGAAAGCAATCCAAAATTCGTAATTTTACAGATATTAACTTAATTAAAATCGCCATGACACATCTGACAGAAGGTATGGAAGCTCCGTTTTTTGAAGGTAAGGACCAAAATGGCAAAACCATTAAATTAAGTGATTTTGCCGGAAGGTTTCTTATTTTATATTTTTATCCAAAAGATAATACACCCGGTTGTATTGCCGAAGCCTGCAATCTTCGTGACTATTATGATGAATTGCTTCATGAAGGATTTGTTGTGGTTGGCGTAAGCAGGGATAGTGAAGAATCACACAAGAACTTCGCGCATAAGTATAATCTTCCGTTTCCGATTATAGCAGACACATCAAAAAAAATCGTAGGTGACTATGGAGTATGGAAAGAAAAGAAACTTTACGGAAAAACTTTTTTGGGTATCGTCAGGACAACTTTCCTTATTAATGAAGAGGGTATCATAGAAAAGATTATAACCAAAGTCGAAACAAAATCTCACGCCTCCCAAATTTTCGAATTGTACAGCAATTAATAGCTATTATATGATTAAAGAAAGAAAAGAGATCAACAAAGAAAAACTTAAAGCACTTGAAGTAACACTGGGCAAGATTGAAAAAGATTTTGGCAAAGGAACAATAATGAAGCTGGGTGATCATGCCATCGACAATATTCAGATTATCCCCACAGGCTCGATCGGACTGGATGCAGCTCTTGGTATCGGAGGCTTACCACGCGGCCGGGTAATTGAAATTTATGGACCTGAGGCCTCAGGAAAGACCACACTTGCTATTCATGCAATAGCTGAAGCACAGAAAAACGGAGGTATTGCCGCAATTATAGATGCTGAACACACTTTCGACCGTAATTATGCAGAGAAACTTGGAGTTGATGTTGAAAACCTTCTTATCTCCCAGCCTGATAACGGGGAACAGGCTCTTGAGATCACTGATAATCTTATACGCTCCGGCGCACTCGATATAATTGTAATAGACTCTGTGGCCGCGCTTACACCTAAAGCTGAGATTGAAGGTGAAATGGGCGATTCAAAAATGGGACTTCAGGCAAGACTCATGTCACAGGCTCTCAGAAAACTTACTGCAAATATCAATAAAACAAACACTTCCTGCGTTTTCATTAACCAATTAAGAGACAAAATAGGCGTAATGTTCGGGAACCCTGAAACCACTACGGGTGGTAATGCACTTAAATTTTATGCCTCCGTTCGGCTTGATATACGCCGTACCAGCCAGCTTAAAGAGGGTGATGAGATAATAGGGAGCAGAACGAGGGTCAAAATTGTTAAAAATAAACTGGCACCTCCATTCAGAAAGGCTGATTTTGATATCCTTTATGGCGAGGGGATTTCACAGCTCGGCGAGATCGTTGACATGGGGGTCGACTTTGAAATAATAAAAAAAAGCGGATCGTGGTTCAGCTATGGAGAGACAAAAATAGGACAGGGACGCGATGCTGTCAAACAGATACTGAAAGACAATCCCGAGCTTTACGATGAACTGAAAGCTAAAGTTATGGAAGCTCTTAAAAAACAATAGAAGAGCCAAACTATATTAATTACCTGCATGCCAAGAACCCTGATCACTTCATTTCTTCTGATTCTTTTGCTGGCTGTTTCATGCAGGCAAAAAGAATCAGCAATCCGGCAGCAACCCACCCAGTTTATTAATCAGTTAACTGAAGAAGAAAAAAGTAAAGGAGTCCTGACGCCTGAAATAATGTTAAAATTTGGCAGACTCGGTTCTTTTACCCTTTCTCCGGATGGCTTAACTATTCTTTATTCAGTCACAGATGTCGATCTTCAGACAGAAGAAAGCAGGACAAACATCTACAAAATTTCTTCTTCAGGTGGTGATCCTGTGCAGATTACAAGCGAAGGAGGAGGTTCTCCGCAGTGGTTCAACAAAGGAAAATCAATAGCTTTTGTGAATAAGCGTATTTTGTACACTATTAATTCTGATGGCTCTAACCTGAAGAATGTGACCGGATTAGATAATTTTGAAATTTTCAGCATTTCTCCTGAAAGTAATAAGATATATTTTACGAGAAGAGTAAAACTTGATCAGACCGCGAATGAAAAATATAACCTGCCCAAATCAAAGGTCAGGATAATTGATGATCTGATGTACCGTCACTGGAACTACTGGAGCGACTATTCATACAGCCATATTTTTGTGGCTTCATTCGATGGCAGAAGTGTATCGGACCTGAAAGATATTATGGAGGAACAAAAATATGAATCCCCCCTTGCCCCTTACTTTGATGAGAATGAGATAGCATGGAGCCCTGATGGCAGGTATATTGCATATACGTCCAAAAGACTCAGAGGAAAAGAGTATGCGCTGAGCACAAACTCAGATATTTTTCTGTATGAGGTTAAATCTGGAAAAGAGATTAACATTTCTGAAGGTAACAGGGGTTATGACAGATGCCCTGTATTTTCACCCGATGGTGCCAAGATAGCGTACCAGAGTATGGAAAGAGACGGCTATGAATCAGATCTTGACAGACTTTTTGTATATGATATAAAAAATGGCAGCCGCACATGGGTCTCAAAGGGATGGGATTATGATGTGGAAAATATTAACTGGGAAAACAACCAGACGATTTTTTTCAGCTCGGCATACCAAGGCACCGCACAGATATTTAAAACAGAAATTGGCGGTAAGGGAATTGACAAAATAACGGAAGGGGTTCATGACATGGGGCCTCTCAATCTTAAATCAGGTGTACTTGTTTCAGGTATCATGTCAATGTCGATGGCACCGGAAATTTCATCCGTAGATATGAAGAACGGGAAAATCAAACAGTTAAGTTTTATCAACAAAGCTGTTTATGAATCAATAAAGATGGGTAAGGTTGAGGAGAGACATACCAGAACAAAAGATAATAAAGATCTTCAGATGTGGGTAATATTTCCGCCTGATTTTGACCCGGGAAAAAAATATCCTGCACTTCTTTACTGTAAAGGCGGCCCCCAGGGAGCGCTGGGACAGAGCTGGTCATACCGCTGGAATTATCAGCTGATGGCAGCTAATGGCTATATTGTAATCGCCCCTAACCGCCGGGGAAATTCAGGTTTCGGACAAGCATGGAAAGAAGAGATTTCAGGCGATTATGGCGGTTTAAATATCCAGGATTATCTTGATGCCACAGATGCCATGGCCAAAGAGCCCTTTGTTGATGCCGGGAGGCTCGGGGCTGTGGGCGCCAGCTATGGTGGTTTCTCTGTTTTTTACCTTGCCGGGATGCATGGAGGCAGGTTTAAAGCCTTCATTTCACATTGCGGTATGTTCGATTTTACAAGCTGGTATGGCTCAACAGACGAGCTGTGGTTCCCTGATAAAGATATTGAAGGCCCTTACTGGATTACTCCGAAAAGCTATCAGTATTCACCACACCTTATGGTGGATAAATGGGATACTCCTATTCTCATAATAACCGGAGCTAATGACTTCAGGATACCGTATACGCAGAGTATGGAGGCATTTCAGGCTGCACAGATGCTTGGAATACCAAGCAGACTGTTATTCTTTGAAGACGAGTTTCACTTTGTGGTGAAACCCCAGAATTCTATAATCTGGAACAAGGAATTCTTTGGGTGGCTGGAAACTTATCTGAAATAAGAAAGCTGTAAAGGGCGTGAAGGCTATAAATGCTGTAAAGGCTTTAAATCTTGTAAATTATGGAGTTGATAACATTGTTGGTTTCAACTTTACGGTCATTCAACTTTTTTCCTCTGAACCAGGCGCTAAAAGTAATTCCATCACCCTCTCTACTTTATCTTCCATTGGCAGTTCCCATTCAATCCAGTGAATTTTAATTCCTCTTCGTTCCATACTCCTGAACCACGTCATCTGTCTTTTTGCGAACTGATGTATGGCAGTCTCAAGATCCTTAACCATTTTATCGTACGTGAGTTCTTTTGTAATATACAATGTAATGTACTTGTATTCAAGCCCATAGTAAACAAGTGTCTCTTTGCTTATCCCTTTGTTCATTAATTGCCTTACCTCTTCTACCATACCTGTTGCCAACCGTTGATGTAACCGCTCGGTTATCCTTTTCCGTCTTGTCACCCTATCAGTCGAAACACCGACAACAAGGGTGTTAATAGACGGAAAATCAATATGTTTATCAGGTCTGGTCATATAGAAATGCTCAATTTCTATAGCCCTGATGACACGCTTTTTCGAATCAATATCTGTAGTATTATGAAGGGTTTTAAAAGTGGAAAGAATTTCTGTAAGCTCATTCATGGATTTCTTTTCAAGTTCAATCCGCAGTCCGTTGTCGGGAGGAACCTCGAACATTCTGTAACCCCTGATTATGCTGTCAGCGTACATTCCTGAACCACCGCATACTACAGGATAGGCATTTCGTTTTTTAATGTCATTGTAAACTTTTATGAAATCACGCTGATATTCGAAAACATTATACTTATAACCTGGATCAGCTATATCAATGAGGTGATATGGCACAGCTTTCCCATCAACTAAATAATCATTATAATCTTTACCGGTTCCGAGATCCATGCCCCGGTAAACCTGTCTTGAATCGGCACTTATAATTTCGCCACCGAGCCTCACAGCTATTGCCGCCGACAAAGATGTTTTACCTGATGCAGTCGGACCTGTTATAACCAGTAAATCATATTTTGGGATTATTTCCCGGTTCATTCGCTGACAGAAATAATATATACAAGCAATTTACCATAAAATTACTTAATTTTGCCGGTCATTTAAACTTAAATTGTATGGATTTCAAGTTTTTGTATCAGAGGATAAAATACGTTATCCTTAATCCCGGTAAAGCATGGGATATGATACATTCGGACAACATGCCGATTAAATATGTAAAGGGGAGTTATTTCTACCCAATGATTATACTGGTTGCATTAGCTGCATTTACCGGATCATTTGTATTCACTAATTCCGGTTTATCACCTGTATACTCTGTCTTTGTGGGAGTCAAATATTTCCTGCTGTTATATTTCGTAATTTATACATCGGCCTTTATCCTGAAGGAAATAACTTATGCTCTTGATCTTGGACGGGATTTTACAGTGTCGTTTAAAATGATAGCATATTCAATAACTCCCTTTCTTATCTGCCAGATTGCCAGCCGTTTATTCGAATCACTCATCTTTGTAAATGTCCTCTCGCTCTATGGACTTTATATATTCTGGTTCGGTATGGAGAAGATGTTAGATCCGCCTGAACATAAAAAAATACCATTAATGTTTGCTGCCACAATAGTAATGATTGGATTAATTATAGCGACCAACCTGTTCCTGACAATGGTTATGGACAGAATTTATTTTAACTTTTTCGCCTGATTAATCTTATGAAACCCACATGATTGATACCAATCATAAACAATTATGAAAATAATTCTATTTCAACCGACCCCGATTCAACGGGGGAGCTCAACGAAGTTAATCATCTGTGGTTCCCCTGCTTAAGCGGGGCAGGCTATCCAACCTTTAAAAATAAATCAAATACGGATGAAAAGAGGTCCAGGGAATATTGTAATAAAAAATAAAAAGGCTTCTCACGATTATGAGTTCCTCGAGAAATTTATAGCAGGTATACAGCTTACAGGAACTGAAATAAAATCTATCAGGCTTGGGAAAGCTACCCTTGCAGATTCATACTGTCTTTTCAATGGGGGAGAACTTTATATAAAAGGAATGCACATTGCAGAGTACTGGTGGGGAAACCTAAACAATCATGATCCTCTGCGTTTAAGAAAACTTCTGCTTACTTCCAGGGAGTTAAATAAAATTGAAAGAAAAGTCAAGGAAACCGGCAATACAATCGTTGTTATAAAAGTTTTTATTAATGACAGGGGGCTGGCGAAGGCAGAAATAGCCATCTCTAAGGGTAAAAAAGAATATGATAAGCGCGAAACACTAAAACGTAAAGATGCCACAAGAGAAATGGACAGGATCAGAAAATATTGATCAGAAATTAGGGCTGAGAAGATATCTTGAGTAGAATTTTTTAATATAATCCACTGCCTCATCTGATGTATCAACCAAAATAAAAATGTCAAGGTCACCCGAGGAAATATTATTTTCTTCTTCCATCATTTCCTCTTTTATCCATTTAACAAGTCCGCTCCAGTATTTCTTTCCTACAAGAACGATGGGAAATTTCCCGATTTTTCGTGTCTGTATAAGTGTTATAGCCTCAAAAAGTTCATCAAAGGTTCCGAATCCACCCGGGAGTACAATAAACCCCTGGGCATATTTCATGAACATAAGCTTTCTTACAAAGAAATGGTCGAAGGTGATCAGTTTATCGGGATCAATGTAGGGATTAGGTCTCTGCTCAAACGGGAGATCAATATTTATCCCGACTGATTTTCCTTTACCACGTGCTGCACCCTTATTGGCTGCTTCCATAATTCCGGGGCCGCCTCCGGTAATTACTCCATAACCATTTTGAGTTAGTTTAAAACCAATATCTTCAGCTAGTTTATAATACTTGTCATTATAATGGGTTCTGGCCGATCCAAAAATTGAAACGCAGGGACCAATGCGGGAAAGCTTCTCAAATCCTTCAACCAGCTCTGAAAGTATTTTAAAGACTCTCCACGAATCTGTGATATGGATCTCATTCCATGTTTTCTGTTCAAATGCCTCTTTTATAAGGTCCGATGGTTTCTCCATTATATATATCGTAAATAGTTATAAGCCTCAAATATAATTAATTTATGATTTAAGTTCAGCCTTCAGGAATTTTCCGGTATAGCTCTCTGTGCATTCAACAATTTTTTCAGGCGACCCTGAAAAAATTATATCTCCGCCTTCCCTGCCCCCCTCCTTTCCAAGATCGACAATATAATCAGCCAGTTTAATTACATCAAGGTTATGCTCGATAACTATTACCGTATTTCCTCTGTCAACAAGCTTATTAAGCACTCCCATCAATACCATTACATCTTCAAAATGCAACCCTGTGGTAGGTTCATCCAGTACATACAGTGTTTTTCCGGTATCTCGACGTGCAAGCTCTGTTGCAAGCTTTACACGTTGTGCTTCACCTCCCGAGAGGGTAGTTGATTGTTGTCCAAGCTTTATGTAACCAAGTCCCACATCCTGGAGTGTTTTGACTTTATGATATATGGACGGAATGTTTTCGAAGTATTCAACAGCCATATTTACAGTCATTTCCAGTACATCGCTAATCGATTTCCCCTTATATTTTACTTCCAGTGTCTCCCGATTATAGCGTTTACCATTACATTCAGGACAATGAACATAAACATCCGGAAGAAAATTCATTTCTATAGTTTTCATCCCTGCGCCCTCACATCCCTCGCACCGGCCACCTTTTACATTAAAAGAAAATCTTCCTGCACTAAATCCGCGTATTTTGGCTTCGGTGGTCTGTTCAAACAGTTTCCTTATATCCGTAAAAACCCCGGTATAAGTTGCAGGATTTGAACGTGGTGTCTTTCCAATTGGGGATTGGTCCACTTCGATTACCTTATCAAGATATTCCAATCCTGTTATTTCTTTGTATGGCAACGGAGCCTTCCCCGAGTTATGGAATTTTTTTGCCAGGACCGGGTGTAATGTCTGATTGATAAGTGAAGACTTACCGCTTCCTGACACACCTGTTACGCAAATTAAGGTACCAAGAGGGAAAACTGCATCTACATTTTTCAGATTATGACCAGAGGCTCCTGCCAGCTTTATGAACTTACCATTACCGGTTCGTCTTTTTTCAGGGACAATAAATCGCTTCTTTTTGTTCAGATAGCTGGCAGTAAGTGTATTAGCTTTTTTGATAGCATCAGGAGTTCCGTGAGCAACTACAAGGCCGCCATGAAGACCAGCACCCGGACCCATGTCAATAACATAATCAGCAGATAAGATCATCTCTCTGTCGTGTTCAACAACTATAACAGAGTTACCTGAGTCTCTCAGCTCTTTCAAAGCTGCAATAAGCCTCCTGTTATCGCGCTGATGCAAACCTATACTTGGTTCATCCAGAATATATAATACATTGACAAGTCGTGAGCCAATCTGCGTTGCGAGCCTTATTCTCTGACTTTCACCACCAGACAGGGTTCTGGCCCCCCTGTTCAGAGAGAGATATTCCAGTCCTACTTCAAGAAGAAAACCAAGTCTGGCCCTTATCTCCTTAAGAATTTCAGCAGAAATGAGCTTCTGTTTTTCGCTCATTTTACTTTCCACATTTGAAAGAAATCTGGATAATTCCCTGATATCCATTGAGGATAACTCACCTATATTTCTATCTGCTATCCTGAAGAAGAGTGATTCTTTCTTAAGACGCGACCCTTTACATTCCGGACATATATCATACTGGACATACTGGTCCCGTATACGTGTTCCATTTTTCTTGCCGTTTATTACCTCAATATTGCCAACGAAATTAACCACCCCCTCAAAAGTCAACAGGTAATTTGAGGTCATTCCCAGTGGTGTATTTGATAATTTAAGAACCTCATCAGAGCCGTACAGAACTTTGTTCAGAGCTTCTTCAGGGATCTCCTTAACAGGGGTGTCGAGGGTGAAGCCGTTCTTTTCAGCTATTGCTTCAATTTGCCAGAAGATCCATACATTTCTGTATTTGCCTAAAGGTTCTATTCCGCCCTTTCTGATGCTCAGATCACCGTCGGGGATCAACTTCTTCACATCGATACTTGATATTTCGCCAAGACCATTGCAATGTGGGCAGGCTCCCTGAGGTGAGTTAAAAGAAAATGTATGAGGAGCCGGTTCATTATAAGATATCCCGGTAACGGGGCACATCAGGTGACGGCTGAAATAGCGGGGCTCATTGCTTCCGCTCTCCAATACCATCATCACACCATCTCCCTGATCGAGCGACATTAGTACCGAATCGTGAAGTCTTTTATCGGTTACTTCACCTACCCTGAACTTATCTATTACGAGTTCAATAAAATGGGTTTTATACCGGTCGAGCTTTAATCCCGGTGTGAATTCCTTAATTTCACCATTTATCCTCACATGTAAAAATCCCTTCCGCCTTAACTGCTCAAACAATTCCTTATAATGCCCCTTTCGCCCTTTTACTAAAGGTGAAAGAAAATAAACCTTTTCCCCTGCAAACCTGCTCTTTACCAGATCATGTATCTGATCATCGGTATACTTAACCATCTTTTCGCCGGAAGCATAGGAATATGCTTCTGATGCTCTGGCATAAAGCAGCCTTAAGAAATCATAAATTTCAGTTATTGTGCCAACGGTAGAACGTGGATTTTTATTTGTTGTTTTCTGTTCAATTGATATTACAGGGCTCAAACCACTAATCTTATCCACATCGGGCCGTTCCATCCCTCCAAGGAACTGTCGTGCATATGCCGAAAGGGTTTCCATATATCTTCGCTGACCCTCTGCATAAATAGTATCGAAAGCAAGAGATGATTTGCCGCTGCCACTTAAACCGGTAATTACAACCAGTTTATTTCTGGGTATGGTAACATCAATATTTTGCAAATTATGGACCCTTGCCCCAAATACTTTTATCTCCTCATTCATTTTATCTCTGCCTGGTAAAAGATCTGTTTCCGGGGACCGTTTATTCCAATGTTCTCATCCCCGGTTCAGGAATTTTAATAATGTATTCTTTGTCGGGCCTACCCGTCAGATATGGTTTCCTGAGCCATGGGTTCAGTAACTTCAATAATTTATAATTGGTCCCGAACTTTTCAGCAAAATCCGAAAAGTCAGTAATTGTGCTATCAATCTTTACATCAAAGCATTTCAACTCGGGATATAATTCAATTTTATTAATGTCAAATCCATAGTTTTCAGGATTTGATATAACTAACTTATACGCAACTGCCCTGAAAATAAATCTGGCTGTCTCTTCGGTCAGAAGAAGATCATAATAATTGTTTTGTTTTTGAATTTCAATTTGTTCTGCGACCGCTGACCGACCGCCGTTGTAAGAAGCTGCTGCCATGGTCCAGTTACCATATTTCTCATACGATTTCTTAAAATAGTCACAAGCAAACTGTGTTGACCTTTCGAGGTTATAACGTTCGTCCACAACTGAATTGATCTCCATTCCATCCTCCCTGCCTGTTGATTCCATTATTTGCCAGAAACCTGTTGCACCCACCGGTGATACCATATTGCTGTACTCACTTTCAGCTGCTGCAAGGTATTTAAAATCATCAGGGATATTATTCTCCTTAAGTATCTTCTCAATTACCGGCAGATATCTGTTAGCTCTTTTAATTATCAGGATGGTTGAGGAGTGGCGATATGCACTTGTTAGTATTTCACGATCAAGACTTTCACGTGTGTCAATGTTTTCAAGAGGCATTCTCTCGCCAGCAAAGGTTACGCTATCAGGCAATTTATAGGATTGAATTGGATAAGTTGAATCCGGAGCGTTACCGGTGTCTCCCGATCCACTGGTGAATTCATTAAAACCGGGTGTAAATGATGTTATTATCAGGACTAAACCTGAAATTATAAATGCCATAAGCAGATTCTTATTATTAGGACTTATCATAATTATAAGAGGATTTAGAAATAAAATGCAAAGTTAACATTTTTATACCTTCAAAATAGAATCATGACAGGGAATATGGTTCGGGGTTCAGGGTTCAAAGTTCAACACTGGAACCTGGAACCTGTCAGAATGTTAAACGCTTTATAACGAAAGTTATCAGAATCTGAAAGAAATACCGGAGAAGATGCCAAAGGAATAGGGATGGATATTTACCCCTTCCAAATTGTTAAACGGATTCAGATAGTACCTGAAGGTTGGTTCAAGGTTCAATGAAATATTTTTCGTAAAGTCATATTCCATCCCCATCCCGAGGGAGCTGCTAAAAGTCATTATGCTCAGACCTTCGGTTTTACCGATTGGATATCTTTTGCCATCATTTATGGTATAAACTGAATTATTTACCAGGAAGTTATATGACAGTCCGCCAATAAGATTAAGATCCAATGACCTGTCAATTAACTTGTATCTCAGTATAACAGGTAACTCAAGATAGCTGAAGTTTTGTTTCAACGAATTATTTAAATACTGAAGATTTGCTTTCCCCGGGTCGAATACATCATTAGTATTTTGCGATATTACCCTGTCGCCTGTTGGGTCCATAAGAAAGACATCAGCATTGTTGGTATAAATCATGCCGGATGATGTCAGGACTTCAAAGATCCGGGTTCCTTTTGTATTTTCATATGGCCTGAATCCGACAAAAGTTGATATCCCGTCAACCTCCTGTCCAACAGATGAATAGTATAAGCCTGATTGAATACTTATTCTTTTATTGATTTTATAAGCCAGTGCTACCCCTCCCGAATATGAAATTAATGGCTGCTCAGAGGCCATCAATTGCCTTGAGAGAGCATCGTTACCATAATTTAACTGTGAGAAATATGTAGGAGAAGCCATGGCAGTTATTGACCATCTGTTAACTTCCTTCAATGGTTCGGTTACGGGGAATAAATTTGCAGTCAGATCTTTAGTAAATGAAATGCCGGTTTTTGGAATACTTAAAATATCACTCTTTTGTCCTGCCAGGCGAAAATTATTATTTTCTGTCAATAATTCAGTCTCAGGTGATAAACTTCGTACCGGGGTAATTATCGTTTCAAAGTCGGGCTTAATAGATATATCTGGCACCTCTGTACTTAAAGTACTTTCCGGGGAATTTAATTTAACTTCATTGTTTTCCAATGCTTTAAAATTATCCGCCGTTGAAGGATTTTCAAATAAAGGAACAGACTTCCCGGTAACAGATAGTATCTGGTTATCAGAAACTGATGGTATTTCACGACTCCACCTGTTAGCCAGAAAACCAAGAGTTAAAAGAACAGCTAACATTGCAGCGCTTCTGAACAGGATAGGTGATCTGCGTTTTCTTCCTACAACAGGTTGAATATTGTCCCATATCTCAGGAGGTGGAAGAACTTCATAATCCTTAAATCCGTTCCTGAAAACCAAATCAATATTTGCATCTCTATCATCCATTTACGATTCTCTTCTTAATACCTGTATATGAACCTACTCTCCTCTGAAGTATCACTCTTGCCCTGGAGAGATTGGATTTTGACGTTCCTTCTGAAATGTTAACCATTTTGCTTATCTCTTTATGGGAATAACCTTCTATTGCATAAAGGTTAAATACAATCCTGTATTTTGGCGGCAATTCCTTTATTATAGCAAGCAAATCTCCTGCCTCGAGCCCGGAATAATCCATATTATCCGGTTCAGCATCCTGTTCCGGTATCGTATCAATATCATCCACCCTGTAGAGAGTGTGCCGGTTACGATACTTCTCCAATGCAGTGTTAACCATTATCCGACGCATCCAACCTTCAAAAGAACCTTCATGCTTATAGTAAACAAGGTTTGCAAAAACCTTAATAAAACCTTCCTGCAAAATATCCTGTGCCTCTTCATCGTTACCGGAATATTGCAGACAAACAGCATACAGCTTCGCTGAATGACGCCGGTACAGAAGTTCCTGGTCCCTCCTGTTCCCATCGAGACAACCTTTTATTATATTTTTTATCTCTGACAAGGTTTTTTTACCTGATTGAGAATATAAATATATAAAATAATTGTCTTAATTACCAGTAATAATATATAAGATTGATGATAATTATCACAAAAAGGTTGCTTTATCAGGAAAAAGATTATAACTGTAAGTTAAAATAAAGCAACAGACAACAGGCGTCTGAGGTCAGTCATCAAGCGTCAGAGCCCTGCTGTCCTTTGAATTTTAAATATCTATTGCCTCGCCGTATGCAGCCGCGGCAGCTTCCTTGATTGCTTCCGACATTGTAGGATGCGGGTGGACTGCTTTGATAATCTCATGACCTGTTGTCTCAAGCTTCCTTGCCACAATAATTTCCGCGATCAATTCTGTCACATTTTCTCCGATCATATGTGCCCCCAGTAATTCCCCGTAAGCCGCATCAAAAATAAGCTTTATAAATCCATCCCTGGCGCCGGCAGCGTTTGCTTTACCTGAAGCTGAGAATGGAAACTTACCCACTTTAATTTCATACCCTGCATCTTTTGCTGCCGATTCAGTCAGCCCGCAAGATGCGATCTCGGGTGTTGTATAAGTACAGGATGGCAGATTATTGTAATCAAGTGGCTCAACCTCGATACCTGCAATCTTTTCAACACATATGATACCCTCAGCTGAAGCAACATGGGCCAGGGCAGGTCCGTGTACAATATCGCCTATAGCAAACACACCTGGAACCGACGTATTATAAAAATCGTCAACAACTACTTTTCCTTTTTCGGTTTTCACACCAACCTTTTCGAGGCCTATACCTTCCAGGTTAGTAGTTACTCCGACAGCAGACAAGACTATATCAGTTTCAACCGTCTCAATGCCTTTGGGAGTTTTGATTGTCACCAGGCATTTTCCCTTTGAAGTATCCACCGACTCTACTGATGAATCGGTCATTACATTTATTTTTAGTTTTTTGAATGATCGTTCAAGTTGTTTCGAGACCTCTTCATCCTCGTTTGGTACGATCCGAGGAAGAAATTCCACCAGGGTTACCATGGTGCCTAATGACTGGTAAAAATTTGCGAACTCACTGCCAATCGCTCCTGAACCGACCACAACCATTGATTCAGGTTGCTTTTCAAGCGTCATGGCTTCCCTGTAACCTATAATCTTTTTCCCGTCCTGTTTCAGGTTAGGCAGTTCCTTCGAACGTGCGCCTGTTGCCAGTATAATGTTTTTTGCAGTCAGAGTTTTCATGTTCCCCTCTTCATCTTCCACCTCAACCTTACCTTGTCCCCCAAGACGTCCAAATCCTTTAATATGTGTTATATTGTTCTTTTTGAATAGAAACCGGACGCCTTTACTCATACCATCTGCAATACCCCTGCTGCGTTTAATAATTGCCCCGAAGTCAGGTTTTACTTCTCCGGATACGGTTATTCCGTAATCTGCCGCATGATTGAAATATTCAATTACCTGTGCGCTTTTCAGGAGTGATTTTGTTGGTATGCATCCCCAGTTCAGGCAAATACCACCCGGTTCAGCCCTCTCAATAACAGCTACTTTCATTTTTAATTGCGATGCCCGAATTGCTGCAACATAGCCCCCGGGGCCGCTTCCTATAATTATAAGATCGTAATCCATTCTATTTGTATTTTATATGAATTAATGATTAGTTAATGTACTACATTTTCGTTTTTCCTTATCATCTTCATTAACTGAACAACACTCTTTACAAGAATCCATAAAATAACCAGTGTAAAGATTATAGTTGCACCCACAGGTATCCCTGCGGAGAATGAGATAGCATAACCTCCGGCAGTACCAATAAAACCTGCCAGTACCGACCAGACTACTATTTTAAAATAAACTTTTGTGAACAACATGGCAATGTTTGGAGGGATCGTCAGCAGGGAGATAACAAGGACAACGCCTGCCATCCTGATATTTAGCACTATAGTAAGCGCAATCAGAGATGTTGTGAAATACTTGAATATATCTACATGAGAAGAATATGTTCTGGCAAATAATTCATCGAAGGAAATGTAAATAATAGTACGGTAGAAAAATCCGAAATAAATTATAAGGATTACCGACATTATCCCCAGTGCCATAATGTCGGCTTTCGTCACTGTCAGAATACTTCCGAACAGATAGCCCATCAGGTTAGGAGTATATCCCGGTGTGAGATAAATGAAAATTATTCCTATTGCCATTCCAAAGGCCCACAATATACCTATGGCTGAATCTTCCCTGATCTTTTGCTTTACCGACAGGTATTCGACTCCCAGGGCTGACAAAATGCCAAAAACAGCAGCTCCTACAACGGGGTCTATTCCAATGAAATAACCGATCCCGATACCACCGAATGAAGCATGTGTTATGCCGCCACTTAAAAACACCAGTCTTTTAGACACGATATAAGTACCTGCCAATCCAGCCGTTATGCTTGCAAATAAGGCGCCGAGCAGGCTTTTAATAATAAAATCATATTGCAAAATGCTCTCTCCCATCAATCATGCGATTTAAGTACAGTATGTGGCACATCACCATGTGTTATAAGCTGGATGGGACATCCATATGCCAGAAGCTGTTCATTGGTAATCTCTGAGGAAGGATGATAATGCAATCCCCTGTTTACGCAGGCATATGATTTTACATGTGAGGAAATCATCCCAACGTCATGGGATACCATCATTATTGACATACGATGGTTTAGTTCGCGCAGCTTCCCGTAGAAATCATGTTCAAAGGTAGAATCCACAAAATTTCCCGGCTCATCAAGTAACAACAGTCTGGGATTACCGATTATTGCACGGCCCAGGAACACTTTTTGCAGCTGACCACCCGATAATTCGTTTAATGGAGCCTGCTCCAGTCCTGATAATCCAAGTTCCTCAGCAACTGATCGCGCTCTTTTTTTATCTGATGATCCGACATCCGGGAAATTATCTTCTTACTTATCATCAATCCTGAAAGGACAACATCAGTCACAGTCACCGGGTAATTCATATCTCCGGTGGAGATTTGCGGCAGATAACCAATGCTGGTATTGTTTAACAGAGCTTTGTTGAAGAGTATATGTCCTTTATCAGGTTTGATCAATCCCAGAATTAACTTCAACAGAGTTGTTTTTCCTCCTCCGTTTGGACCTATAACACCAATAAAATCATTCTCATTAACACTTAAACTTACATCACTAAGCACAATATTTGCACCATATGAAGCTGACACAGAATGCATTTCAAGTAAAATGCTCATATTTTGTGATCTATTTTGAACTTTTAATCATACTCTCATGAAGAGCATTTATAATATCGCTGGTCGCCTTTAACCAGTTTTCCGACAAAGGATCAACTATCTCAACTTTTGCGTTGATTTCATCTGCAATGGCTTTCGCATTTTTAATGTCATATTCCTTTTGTACAAAAATAGTCTTCAGATCGTCAACTCTTGCACTGTCAATAAGTTCCTTCAGTCTTGAAGGAGGGGGTTCCTTACCTTCATATTCAACGGAAATCTCTTCAAGGTCATAGTCTCTTGCAAGGTATCCAAAATTCGGATGGTATATCATAAAAGATCTGTTCTTTATGCCGGAAAAAAGCTTCCGGGCCATGGAATCAATCTTCTTCTATTTTGGGAATAAGTATCAGATAATTAGCCTCATATTTAGGTCTTCCCTTTGGATTAAGGTCAATGAGAAAATCTCTTACAGATGAAGCAATATTCAATTGCACATTTTGGAGATACCCAGAAATGCGGATCTGCCCCCTCAACTTGTTCCCTGAACGATCGTGATGGGCATCAAGAAGATCAATTTTGTCACCTAATGATAATTTCATCATTCCCGGATTGGTCTCATAAAACCTTTTGAGCCAGGTCATTTCAAAGCCCAGATACCCGTTGCTGATATATGCGACTGACTTTCTGAGTTTATTGATCTGCGCTGGGAAGGGTTCATAAACATGAGGATCGGCACCGGCAGGAACCATGACATTGACCTTAAAATCACCCCCTGAGATCTCATCAACAAAATATTTAAATGGAGCTATACTTACTGTAATTATTTTATCTCCTTCATTATTATCTGACCTGCCGCATGATAACAAAACTAATATAAATAATAGAGTTGTATAAATTTTATTCATCAAAGGGATAATTCAATGTTAGGTACAAATTTAACATATAACATAACAAAAGGTTTATTGTGGTAAATAAAATATTATAAGTTATTTTTGAGAACAAATTATCATAAAACCTCTTTTCCGCAGATGAAGAACACAGGAGAGATACTCGCAAATATTCTTTTGGATTTTAAAGATTGTATTCTCTACCTGCATAACACCAGGGAACTTAATGTTGTTAAAAAAGTATTGGACGAAGGTTTTATTTTTGAAAGCCAGCTTTCACATTCTACAGATCGGGTAAATCCAAACGAGAATATTGAAATAACTTATTTCCTTTTCCAGAGAAAAGATTACGGCTCTTACACAATAATTATTGCAATTCCTAAAACAACACATGAGCTCTATGCGCGCCTTTCAAGTAATGCTGATATCGGGATTGAAGATCTTCTGACAATAACACAACCGTATACAGGTGAATAATGATGAGTTCATTTATACACTCTCTCCAAAGTATGTTTTGGGATATTTCAATATAACAACAGCTGAATTCGTTAAAAACAGAAACTGGGATCCATCTTTTATTAATCATGCAAAACATAAAATCCATTGAAAGTTGCTATATCAATGATGAAACTAAAATGTCTGAAGTGAAATTTTAAAAAATCCGGTGGCACCGGACGCACTTATTTCATATTTCCATTCTCCCGATTTATCTTTATTTTCATCCTCCGAAATGTTAAACGATTTTCTCCAGTTGAGATTGCCAGACTCGTCAATCAGGATATCTGAATATGTCTTGCCGCCGGGCATAAGAATTTTGATCCTGATGTCTCCGGTTTTACATTCACCCGTGATGGACATAACAACCGTTTTCGCAGTCTTTTCGACATCAAATATATAATTTCTTGAAAAAGTTGATTCCTTAACCGATTTCGAAAAATCCCACGAACTTCTTTCTCCGTCACCAGGGAACGGGCCATTTAAATATTTGTCAGGATCTGAATAAAAATATAGCTGATCAAACGGATCAGGTCTTGTCCCTCTCTGATTGGAAAAGGCCCTGCTTGTCCCTGAATAACTACCGGGCAGTAAGGAACCTTAGTCTTTACCTCCAGCATGGCACTATCCAGTTCTTTATGGCTTAATTCCAAAGCCTTTTGCATTTCGTCCTGAGTTTTTTTCTGCTCGACCAATGCCTTTTTCTGCTGATCAATTTCTTCCAGGATCTTTAATTCTTTATCTTTTTCATCCTTTGTTTTTTCCTGAGCCATTAAGGGCTGGAAGGAGGAGACAACCGATAACAGTGAAGAATGATGCTAATATAAAACTGTTCTTTTTCATAATTGCCGTGTTTTCCGTTTCATATTGTAAAGATATAGTCTTTATGGCCAATCCTTTGTTAATGCAGAGTTAATGCAGGGTTAATGTTTATCCTGTTAGCCCGGGTTATTAATAAAATGAATACTTTTGATAGAATAAAAATAATGAAATGAAGAAAAGGGATACTGTTTTGCTCCTGGGAATAACTGCAATAATAATCCTGATCGCCGTTCAGATAATAATTGTCATCGGAGTCTGGAAACAAAAAGATGAGATGTTTAACCTTAGATATAGCCTTCTTTCCAAAGAGGCCCTGTGCTCAGCTGGAAAGAAGGAGATCTGCTGATAATGGCTTTGATACTGCAAGCATCCTTATAAATCAGTATGCAGGTAAAGTACTCAAGGGAGGACTTGCGGATATTAAAAATGATTCATTACTTACTGAAAAAAAGAAGGAGGTCCTCGAATATGTACATAAAATACTTATTGCTTGAACAGGACCTTTCTCCATATTTATCAAACTACTTTGAAAGAAGACATTATGAAAAAAAATTTAATTTTGATATTGTTATTAACTATCTGGAGCTGATAAATTTCGACACAAGGATACCTGTTTATGAAAGTGATGAATTCCGAAACCGGAGACCTCCTGCAACGAGGACAACTGCCACTTCAAAAAAAGTAAACACTTCCAGAATCCTTGTTAATGGATACCGCCTGGAAGACAACAACTACCGGATCTTCTTTGAGTACTACATTGACTTTTCCGATAAAAAGGCTGTTATTCTAAAGGATATATCCACATCTCTTAAATTGAGCATATTCAGTATTATTTTCGTTGTTATTATTTTTATGATAACCTACAGGAATCTTGTTGAAGAAAAACGCTTATCTGATCTTAAGACCGACTTCATCAATAACATGACCCATGAACTAAAGACTCCATTATCCACAATCACGGTAGCGGGGAAAACACTGGAACTGGTCCAGATCAGGCAAAATGATGCCAAGATACTGGAAACTGCAAAAATTATCGGGAAGCAGAGTATTCATCTGAATCAGCTAATAAATATGATTCTCGAAATCAGCATGTGGGAAAGGACTCAGTTTCAGCTTGATAAGAAATACATTAACATTGAAAAGGTCATGACCGACATAGTTGAAAGCTTTAAGACAGGCTGCGGCAATTGTGCTGAAATTAATACAAAATATAATTTTAATGGTGCAAATGCAGAAATTGACCAGGTATATTTCACGACCCTTATAAACAACCTTCTTTCCAATGCAGTAAAGTACACTGACAAGGATCCCGGTTATTGACATTGAAGGATTTACAGAAAACAACAATATCCTTATAAAAGTTTCTGATAATGGAATTGGTATCAGCAAAACCGATCAGAAACATATCTTTGATAAGTTTTACAGAGCTTCAAAAGGAAATATACACAAATACAAAGGACTTGGACTGGGACTTTATTATGTAAAGAAAATTGCAGTAGCTCATGGTGGTGATGTGACTGTAAGCAGTAAACCTGGAAAGGGAAGTATATTTATTGTAAATTTACCCGGTCTATCATAATTATATTAAAAAAATACCGCAGGTTATGAAAATATTATTAGCTGAAGATGACAGGGATTTTGGAAACATCCTGTCGCAGTATATAACTATAAGTGGTTTTGAAGTCACCCTGGCCCGGGATGGGAAAGAAGCCTGGGAAATGTTTAACCGGGATAAACCTGATATTTGTGTTCTCGACGTAATGATGCCCGAAATGGACGGTTTCACGCTGGGTGAAAAAATTAAACTGGCACAACCCGATGTACCGCTTATCTTTCTTACCGCAAAAAGCCTTAAAGAAGATATTGTGAGAGGGTTGAAAATCGGAGCCGACGATTACATTACCAAACCATTTGACCCCGAGGTGCTTATTTTAAGAATCAATAATATTCTGAAACGTGCTTATTCCTCAATAAATGATGAGTATAAAATATCATCGACTCTGCTAAAATTCAATTCCCTGGAACTTATTTGCGAAGGTACCAGGGAAAAGCTTACTCTTAAAGAAGCTCAGTTGCTAAGATATTTCATTGTAAATAAGAATAAAATCCTTGCCAGGGAAGATATTCTTACAGAAATATGGGGTGAAGATGATTATTTTCTTGGCAGAAGCATGGATGTATTCATAAGCAGGTTACGAAAATTCGTTATAGAAGATAAAAATATTGATATAAGGACAGTACGGGGAACAGGATTCATTCTTGAGGAAGTTAATGACGGAGAAAAATCAGGTACAGATGAATAAACCGACTTCCGCAATACTGCCTGTCACGCCTGGGAGTTTTTTACTTGCTGTTTTTCCCCAGAACCTCATTAACTTTGTTATAAAGAGCTTCTCCTGCCAGGTTTCTTGCTATAATCGTACCTGTTTCGTCAAGAAGGAAATTGGCAGGAATGGAGTTTACAGCATATAATTTAGCTGCAGTATTATTCCAGTACTGAAGATCAGAAACATTCTTCCAGGTGAGTTTATCATCGGCAATTGCTTTTAACCAGTCCTCTTTTTTCCTGTCAAGGGATACTCCGAGGATATCAAATCCTGTTTTATGAAATTCGTTATACACCTTCACAAGTTCAGGATTCGACTGGCGACAGGGATTGCACCATGCTGCCCAGAAGTCAATAAGAAGAAGCTTTGAACCTATCATTGATGACAGTGTGACCGGATCGCCATTTACATCATTCATTGTAAAACCTGGAGCTTTCTGCCCTACAGACACAGTCTTCATTTCAGCTACCCGTTCCTTCAGGCTTTGGATAACAGGAACCTTCGCCACATTTGTATCCATCGCATTAATGAATGATTCGATTTCTTCAGGTTCCATTTCATAGCTGAGACTATAAAGAATTGATGGTGCAACATATGAATGAGGATTATTCCTGACAAAATCTTTCTGCAGAGTTTTCATTTCATCCTGAATAGTGACTGCTTCGTTCTCAAGCTGTACAACTCTTTTAGTATTGCCTGTCTGACTGGCAGTCTGAAATTCAATATATAACTTCGTGTATTTATCGCTCAGTTGTCTTATTTGAATTGATAAACGACTGATATTCATCCTGTGTTTTCGATCCGGTTATTTTTGCATTGTTAAGTGAATCGAGTTTCCCTGTTATAGTGATCTTCGAGTTTTCAAGATAAAATGATGTCCTCATCCTTTTATCCTTTGCTACCAGCTGGATCATCTGAGGATATGCAACTACTCCCCGTGTCATCTTAAATGATCCCTTTTTTGATATGGCTGAATCAATAGTTATGATTTTGCCATCTTCACGTTTCTGAAGAAGAAATAAAGTGCTGTCAGAATCAGCAATATTTCCAATAATTGTATAATGAGGTTTTGAAGAACAGGCAGCCATTAAAAACATAATCCCTGTCAGGTAAATTATTTTTTTCATACAGGTTGATTTTAAATTTGTATCTCTTTTAAAATGATTTAGTTCACAAAGATAACAATAAATATTTACTCACTTTATTTTAAGTTTTGAGCGGTTTTTAATCCTATTAAAGCTCAACTGTTTGATAAGTAGCAAATAAGAGATTTATTTATTGTAAATATGGGTGTCTTGACCTATATTTATTATATGTTTACTCGGCAGAAGAAAAATAAGAGCGGCAGTACAAGTGTATAAATCATCCAAAAAATGGGTCGGATTAACAAAGTAGTCAGGACTGTTGGAAGTTCCTCAATTCAAGAAGAGATGGATGGTTTTCAGCAAAAGGCAGAATACGAAAAGGAACGATTTTACGGCCCCACGTTATTTGATCCGATTCCTGCAGAAGATTTATGATATGATTAGCTTTTCTTGATTTTGGGTGTCTTTCGCACAAAACAGGAGAAGAAGGAATGTTGTGTGATTTGATGTCGTCGAACTTTGCCCTTCTCCTTACAATAAAGTGCCTGATTTTATTGTAGCAAAAATAATATACCAGCTTCTAAGTTACAGTTTTTGCCCCCGACGCCCCTGTAGTCTTTACCCCCCAACCCTCCGTTATCTTTACCCCCCAATCCCGCATTACCGTTACCCCCCAACCCCCCATTACCTTTACCCCCCAACCCCCCAAATGGGGGGCTAGAAAAAGGTCAAAGTCCCCCATTTGGGGGATTTAGGGGTTTGATAAACAGGGAATTAGCAAGTTGATAATCAGAGAATAAGGTCAAAAGTCCCCCATTTGGGGGATTTAGGGGGTTGATAAACAGAGAATTAGCGAGTTGATAATCAGAGAATAAGGTCAAAGTCCCCCATTTGGGGGATTTAGGGGGTTGATAAACAGAGAGTTAGCGAGTTGATAATCAGATAATAAGGTCAAAAGTCCCCCATTTGGGGGATTTAGGGGGTTGATAAACAGAGAATTAGCGAGTTGATAATCAGAGAATAAGGTCCAAAGTCCCCCATTTGGGGGATTTAGGGGGTTGATAAACAGAGAGTTAGGGGGTTGATAAACAGAGAATAAGCGAGTGGATAATCAGAGAATAAGGTCAAAAGTCCCCCATTTGGGGGATTTAGGGGGCTGATAAACAGAGAATTAGCGGGTTGATAATCAGAGAATAAGGTCCAAAGTCCCTCATTTGGGGGATTTAGGGGGTTGATAAACAGAGAGTTAGCGGGTTGATAATCAGAGAATAAGGTCAAAGTCCCCCATTTGGGGGATTTAGGGGGTTGATAAACAGAGAGTTAGCGGGTTGATAATCAGAGAATAAGGTCAAAGTCCCCCATTTGGGGGATTTAGGGGGTTGATAAACAGAGAGTTAGCGAGTTGATAATCATAGAATAAGGTCAAAGTCCCCCATTTGGGGGATTTAGGGGGTTGATAAACAGAGAGTTAGCGGGTTGATAATCAGAGAAAAAGGTCAAAAGTCCCCCATTTGGGGGATTTAGGGGGTTGATAAACAGAGAATTAGCAAGTTGATAATCAGAGAATAAGGTCAAAGTCCCCCATTTGGGGGATTTAGGGGGTTGATAAACAGAGAGTTAGGGGGCTGATAAACAGAGAATTAGCGAGTTGATAATCAGAGAATTTGGTAGTTGGTATTATCAGTCTTCTTTATTTTAAGTATAATTACCAGAAAAGCAAAAGGGTGTAAGATTAACTTCTGACACCCTTCCGGATAATTAATATTATAGAATACCGTTGAAATCTTATTTTGTCACAACCGGTTCTTCAACCTCGGCATTAAGCATTAACACAACCTCGGAATTTTTTGGATCGTTTGTATAAACATAGATTGCCTTTGTAACTTTTCCTTTATATGTACCGGAATTAAAAACAGCTTTTATAGAACTTGATTCCCCTGGCTTGATAGCTGCTCCCTGCGGACCCTGCTGCACTGCAGTGCAACCACAGGTTGACTTTACCTGCCTTAAAACCAGATCCCTCTTGCCCTGATTTGTAAATTTGAACTCCACCTCATTTGATGTATTACCCGGTATTTTGCCAAGTTCAACGGTGGGTGAAGCAACACTAAATACTGGAGCATTTGCCATATCTTCTTTTGAAAGAGATGAAAAATCTTCAACAAGGTTAGCGGAAACATAGTAATATACATTCTCCTGAACCACTCCATTAAGTTTTATTTTCACCATATCACTCACATTTCCCCATCCGGGATTCTTTGTTGCATCATAAGTTCCCTCAACAATACCTTTCTGTCCGGGTTTAAGAGTTTCAGGATTAGCTTTAACAATAAGATGAGCAGGAAGCTGGTCGAACTCAACTTTTACCGGAACTTTGGAAGTGTTAATAATCTGCATCACTCTTATCTTCTTTTCAGTTTTTTTAACATTCGTGAAAGCAAGATGATTGGATTCAAATCTGACACCACCGACAGGAAAAGTGAATAACTCCTCCACAGTTTTTTCATGAGGAACAACTTCTCCCTTTATGACCAGCACAACTTGTTCAGGTTTTGAATTTGTATACACAGTAAGAGTTTTATTAAACTGGCCCGGCCTGTTCATGGGATCATATATAGCCGTTATTTTACCCTTTCCCCCGGCAGGTATTGGGGTTCTTGTCCACTCCGGTGTGGTACATCCGCAAGAGGCAACAATATTCTGAATAACAAGCGGGGCATTACCTTTATTAGTCAAATTAAAGTCAAATGTCTGCCTCCCTGCTTCCTCCTTAAATGTACCAAAATCGTGCTCACTTACTGCCAGTTGCATTGAGGGTTGGGCAAAGGCTCCAATCCCGAAAAGACAAACCGGAATAAATAATAATAATTTTTTCATTTTTATCAGTATTAATTAATTTTTTATCATACAGTTCGTTATAATCAAGAAAAATCAGCAGTACAAATCTGGTTTATGTTATAACTGCTTATTGTTAATTTTGGTTGCATGAGACATTCTGAAAACACTGACACACAACTTATTTCTCATAAAACGCAACAAATTTAATAAAGTTTACAGCTTTTCTGTATTTTAAAACAGAATATCATTAGTTTTGTTGAGTAATCAGGAATAATTGGAATAATTTTTGAGCATATCAATTACTTTTGCCCCTTTGAAGAAACTAAGGATGAGAAACATCAAAAGGCTGATAATTACCATTGTAGCTTGTCTTATTTACCTGAATGCAAGTGGTCAGTTTTATAATGGTCTTCAGATGACCTTCGGGAAAAACAGAGTTCAATACTTTGATTATTTCTGGTCCTATTACAGGTTTGAGGATTTCGATTGTTATTTTAATGAATATGGAAGTGATCTTGCGCAGTTCACGGCAAAATACGCAACGAAAAAACTTGAAGAGGTACAGGACTTTTTCGATTATACTCTCGAGAAAAGGATAATCTTCATAATTTACAATAAAAACTCTGAATATAAGCAATCTAACATAGGTCTGATCACATCTGAGGAAGATAGTTATAATACAGGCGGATTCAACAGGATTATAAAAAACAAGGTAATGCTTTATTACGAAGGCGACCATGTTGATTTTCAGAGACAAATAGCCGCAGCAATCACCCAGGTGATAATCAATGAAATGCTTTATAACGCCGATGTAAAGGACCGCATTTCAAGTTCATCCTTGATCTATATGCCAGATTGGTATATTAAGGGCCTCACCAATTATGTTGCATTCGGCTGGAGTTTTGAAGCGGAAAACAGGTTAAAAGATGGTATTAAATCGGGTAAATTCAAAAACATAAACCACCTCGAGTATGATGATGCCATAGATGCCGGTCAGTCATTCTGGAGATTCATAGGTAAGAAATATGGAGATGCCCTGATTCCAAACATTATTTATCTGACAAAAATATATAAGAATGTAAATGATGGTTTCCTGTATGTCATGGGCAAGAAGCTAAAGGATCTTCTGAAAGAATGGCAAGCCTTTTACAATGAGGAATATTCTGCAGACAAGGGATTACCGGCATATGATCAAAATGTAATCAGAAAATCAAAAAAAGAACAGGTATTTCAGGAAGTAAGTGTCTCTCCTGATGGCAAATATATTGCTTTTGTAACAAACGATTGGGGAAGAAAAAGGATATGGCTGTATGATCAGGCTACAGGGAAACGGAGAATCATTTACAGAGCTGAACCCAAATTTGAACAGGTTACAGATAATACCTATCCTGTTATTGCATGGCATCCCAGCGGGAAAATACTTACATATATATCTGATGTAAAATCTGCATCTTGTAATGTATTTCTACAGGACTAATGAGAGGACAACCGAGAAAAGAAATCTTTTATATTTTGATAAAGTACTCGACTTTTCATATTCTCCGGATGGATCACGACTTGTGTTTTCTGCTGTAAAGGATGGTATAACAGACATATATATTCATACAATAGCTTCAGGAACCAATGAACAGATTACAAGGGATATTGCCGATGATCTGAATCCCTCTTTTCTTAGTACTCCTCCCGAAAGGATTGTTTTTTCATCAAACAGGGTCACGGATACACTTACCAATACAGGTAGCCCGTTTGAAAAAGCTTTCTCTTACATTTGATCTCTTTACCTATAACACTTCAGGAAAAACAAGGATCCTGACGAGATTATCTGAAGGTCAGTACACTGACCGGTTTTCACCTTCTGATATCGGAAAAGAAAGGTTAGCATATATTGGGGATGCAACAGGTGTATATTAACAGGTACACTGCAAAGTATGACAGTTCAATAAGTTATATTGACACCGCAACTCATTATCGGTTTTTTCTCAAATCCCAGCCTGTCACCAATTATGATCGTAATATCATCAATCAGTCAGTTGTCAACGGATCTGATACTTATGGTGAAGTTCTTTTTAACAAAAGAAAATATATGGTAAGGAAAGGATTGCTTAGTAATTCCGTACAGATTCCTGATAATGAGATTGTTCTGAGTACATTCCGGAAAGATAAAAATCAATTTATCCATAAGGCTGACAGTATTGAACAATTAAGACAATGGCTCCTGGCCGAGGATAAAAAAAGGAGGGATACTTTAACAAAACCGTTATATGAGTATTACATTAAGAATGAGCCGATTGATATCAACCATTATATCTTTGAGAAAGAGAAGGAAAACTATTATGACCAGTTATGGAAAAAGAATTATATGAATATTGACCTTGATACCGGTAAATTAAAACTCCCCTCTATCAGGATCTACGAGACATCATTCTATAATAATTACATTTCCAATCAGATTGACTTCAGCTTTCTTAATAATTCATATCAGGTTTACAGTGGCGGAGCACCTTATTTTAATCCGGGGGTGAATATCATGACCAGGATCGGTACTCTCGATCTCTTCGAAGATTATCGGATAACAGGAGGTTTCAGGTTCTCCGGCAACTTCGACAGCAATGAATACCTTCTCAGTGTTGAGAACCTTAAGGGTATCTTTGACAAGCAGTTTATCTTTCACCGTCAAGTCTTTTTTGCAACCGATAATCAAAGCCAGAATATTTTCAAAATATACACTCATAACCTTTATCTCTCTTATTCAAAACCATTCTCTCCGGTACTTGCACTTAAAGGGAACATTGTCATACAGAAACGACCAGTCAGGTTATGCTTGCAACCGATCTGGCTTCACTCACTGCGAAGAGTCTTACCCGCCACTGGGGAAGTCTGAAGGGGGAAGTAATTTATGATAATACCCGTAAGACGAAGTATAAATATCTATTATGGAACAAGATTTAAAATTTTTGGAGAGTATTATAAAGAGCTAACCCAACAAAAATCTGACATGATTGTGCTGGGCATTGATTTCAGAAAATATATCCGCATTCACAGAGAACTGATTTGGGCGAACAGATTTGCCGCCAGCACCTCCTTCGGACCAACAAAACTGATTTATTATCTTGGTGGTGTGGACAACTGGATGGGTTATCTCTTCAATAAATATCCAATGTTCAATACTGCTATCCCGGTCAACCCTGACGTCAATTATGGGTTTCAGGCTATTGCAACCAATATGAGAGGATTCACACAGAACATAAGGAACGGTAATAATTTTGCACTTATCAACAGCGAAATACGATGGCCGTTTATAAGATATTTCGCAGGGCATCCCTTGCGATCCAACTTCCTTAACAGTCTCCAGGTGGTGGGATTTGGTGATATAGGAACAGCATGGTCGGGGAAAAGCCCGTGGTCGGGAAAAAATGCATATGATACTGAGATTATTCAAAACGGACCGATAACGGTTACACTTGATTCAAACAGGGAACCGATTGTTGCCGGCTTCGGAGCAGGAGCCAGAGCCCAGATCTTTGGATACTTCGTAAGAGCTGACTGGGCATGGGGTATAGAAAATAACTATATTTTGCCAAGGATATTCTATTTGTCATTTAGCCTTGACTTTTAACAACACCTTCTGTTATTTTTGATTTAATTTAAAATGTGAAGTACATAATCGTTATATATTTATCATGTTTCTTTTTCATTTAAAAAATTTCGATACTTTTGTGCAATTATTTTAATTAAACTAAAAAACATAGAAATGGCTTACAAAATTAATGATGATTGCACTGCATGCGGAACTTGCATCGATGAGTGTCCGGTTGAAGCAATATCTGAAGGTGACATCTATAAAATTGATCCTGATGTTTGCACCGATTGTGGTGCATGTGCTGATGTTTGCCCTGTTGAGGCAATTCATCCCGAATAATTCTGGCAATCAAAAAGATCAGGGGCTGTGCTTAAAGGTGCGGCCCTTTTTCTTTGGAACAGCTTTACTTTTCTTAATCTCGGTGAAGTTGTATTAATAATATTTTTGGATCAGGTGGTAACAAAATCTGTGCTGTAAAGTAAGGTAGTCAGGTAACGTTCACCTGTATCGGGAAGTACAACCACAATATTCTTCTTTTTATTTTCGGGTCGTAAAGCAACCTGCAATGCAGCATAAACAGCTGCACCTGATGATATTCCAACAATAAGGCCTTCTTTATGAGCAAGTTCCTGCCCGGTCTGAAATGCCTGTTCATTTTTTACAGTAATAATTTCATCTATAGTTGACCGGTTCAGAACATCCGGTACAAAACCAGCTCCAAGTCCCTGAATTTTATGGGGTCCTGGTTTCCCTCCTGACAGAACAGCCGAATCGGCTGGCTCTACCCCAATAATCTGAACTTTGGGATTACGTTTTTTTAATACCTCACCAACCCCGGTTATTGTACCCCCGGTTCCTATTCCGGCTATAAAAATATCGACTTTCCCATCAGTATCCCGCCATATTTCCTCTGCTGTTGTGGCCCTGTGTATCTCAGGATTAGCAGGATTTTTAAATTGCTGCGGAATAAAAGAATCAGGTATCTTTGAGGCCAGCTCCTCCGCTTTCCGTATTGCTCCGTTCATCCCTTCAGAGGCTGGCGTCAGAACAATATCAGCACCAAGTGCTTTAAGTAAACTACGGCGTTCAACACTCATCGATTCAGGCATGGTTAACACCAGTTTATAATTTCTTGCAGCTGCAACAAGTGCAAGCGCAATACCAGTATTACCACTGGTGGGTTCAATGATAACTGTATCTTTTTTAATGAGGCCTTGTTCTTCACCAGCCTTTATCATAGAATAACCAATGCGGTCTTTTACACTTCCTCCAGGATTGAAATATTCCAGCTTTGCCAGTATCACTGCCTGAAGATTTTTTGATCTGTTATAATTGGCTATTTCCAATAATGGAGTATTACCAATCAGGTCTGTCAGACTTTTTGCAATTTTACTCATAACTTTGTGGTTTTTATACGACGTAAAGGTCTGAATATTTACAGAGGAGTTGCAATACCGCTAATAAGGTATTTTATCAATCAGCAATAACATAAACAGGGAACGGATATTAAAAAAATCAGATATAATATTCGGTGGTATCTAAAATACCTGTTTTCACCGCATACATCAATAATTCGGAACTTTTATTGATATTCAATTTTCTGAAGATATTCTTCCTGTGCGTAATTACAGTATGGACACTCAGAAATCTTTTTGAAGCTATTTCTTTCGTTGTAAGTCCCTGGGCTATAAGTCTGACTATTACTTTTTCGGTCGGGGTAAGCTCAACGACTTCATTTATGTCCTTATTTTTCCTGCTAAGGATAATATCGAGAAGATCATTGTCGAAATATCTCTTTTTTTTGATGGCAGCATGAAGAGCATCAATAAAGGTACCTCTTTCACAGTCTTTAAAGATAAAATTTATAACGCCAGTGTCAAGTATTTTACGAATGTAACTGTAATGCTTATTGCCTGAAAGTACCAGAACGGAAGTATCAGAATTCCGTTTTCGGAAAACAGACAATTCGACCATATCATCCAGTCTGAAAGAGTCAGGATCAATGATCAGGATCTCTATATGGTCCTCCGGGGTAATATTCAATAACTCTCCGGAGTTATTTATTTCGGTAATTTCAACATCCTGAATTTGTTCTTTGACAAGTGAATAAATTCCGGTTCTGGTCAGATACTGTTTTTCAGCAATAATAATATTCATCCAAAAATAATTCTGTCATAAAACTACTATAAATAAGTTGAAAGAACGACCAGATATAGAAAAACAGGGGTTTTTCTATATCAAAGGTCCCAAACTATCCTTATTAATGCAAATATTTTTAAGGGCATATTTTTTAATTATTTCTCTGATTTTATATTATAAGTTTGCATTTTTTAGAAATAGTATTTAAATTGCAGCCGTTAAAACGCAAAAAGAAATGACCTGTTTATTTCAGAGTAATTTTTGGTGGTGGCACAACAAAATTAATTGTTGTGTTAAGCAATATTACCCTGATTAAAATAAACAGATTGATTTTCTGAAGTCAGAATATAATAAGGGAGCCCGCTTGACACAGCGGGCTCCCTTATTTTTTTAATACAGTAACAGAATAAAAAGGTGAAATTTTAAAAATGACTTTAAAACTCAGACTCTAAGATGCAAAACAGGTACACATTACAGTTTAATACGCAGGAGTTGCCTGCTGACACCCTTACACCGGTTGGAATCTACCTCAGGCTAAGAGATGTATACCCGGGCTCACTGCTACTCGAATGTACTGACTACAGTTCCCGGACAAACGCATTCTCATATATTTGCCTTAGTCCTGTCCTGGGTATCGAAGTGATGGAAGATAAATTGAGAACTTATTTCCCGGGTCATAAAGAGAATAAAACCAATCTTCTGAATGTTATAGAACAGGTAAATAGTTTCCTTGAATCTGTCGAAGTAAAAGATAAAACCAAAAATCTTACTCCTTCGCACGGTTTATTTGGATTCACTTCATTTGACAGTGCGTTGCTTTTTGAAAAGTACGATGCAACTATAGTTAAAAAAACAATCAGGGACAGAGAGGTCCCATTTCTTAAATACGATTTATATAAGATTAGTTCTTACATTCAATCACTTTAACGAAACTCTTACCATAACGGAGTACTACAATGATGATCTTCCCCTTGGTGAAGGTGATAAAATCCTCTCGCTGCTGGCTAATCACAATTTTACAAGTTATCCTTTTAAAATGGAGGAGTCAGAGGAAAGTTTAATAGATGATTCTTCATTCAAAAAAATGGTGACAGAAGCTGTGAGGCATTGTGCCATAGGGGACGTATTCCAAATGGTTGTGTCGCGCCGCTATAAGCAACGATTCAGTGGCGATGAGTTTAATGTTTACAGAGCCTTGCGTTCGGTAAATCCATCACCCTACCTGTTTTACTTCGACTATATTGCCTATAAAATTTTTGGCTCATCGCCCGAAGCACAACTAAAAGTCGAAAACAGGAAGGCAACTATTAATCCGATAGCGGGCACTATCCGGCGGACTGGTGATGCCAGAGCCGATTTTAAATCAGCTCAGGAGTTACTTGAAAATCCAAAAGAAAATTCCGAACATGTAATGCTTGTTGATCTGGCCCGTAATGACCTCAGCCGCAGTTGCACCAATGTGAAGGTTGAGATATACAAAGAGGTCCAGGCATTTTCACATCTCTGGCACCTTGTATCCACCGTAAGTGGGGAGCTTAATGACACCGTTACACCATTTACTGTTTTTGCAAGGACCTTTCCTGCCGGAACCCTTTCGGGAGCTCCAAAACACAAAGCTATAGAACTTATCAGCGGGTTAGAACCTTCATCACGGGGCTACTATGGAGGTGCCATCGGTTATATCGGGTTGAACGGGTCTCTTAACCAGGCAATTATAATTCGTTCCTTCTTCAGCAAAGGAGGAACCCTCAGTTTTCAGGCAGGAGCCGGTATCGTAATTAATTCTACGGAAGACGGCGAACTAAAAGAGGTGAATAACAAATTAGACGCACTCCGTACTGCCTTAAACAGAGCATTGACTTATGTAAAATTTTAGAAATTATGGCAAAAATATTAGTTTTCGATAATTACGACTCATTTACTTACAATCTTGTACAATATGTGCAAAATATTGGGAACCATCAGGTAGATGTTTTTTTAAATGACGAAATCCAGCTCGGTCAGGCAGCCTCATATGATGGAATAATTCTTTCACCCGGACCGGGACTACCTTCCGAAGCAGGGTTACTTAAGCCACTGATTGACCGGTATAAATCTACCAAACGGATTTTTGGTGTTTGTCTAGGTCAGCAAGCTATAGCCGAGGTGTTTGGAGGAACATTACTAAACCTGAGTACTGTCTTTCACGGTGTGGCCACACCTGTTACTTTTACCCTTCCCAAACATTATCTTTTCGAAGGCTTACCCGATACTATAGAGGCAGGACGCTATCATTCATGGGTAGTTGAGAACAAAACCCTTCCGGATTGCCTGAAGATTGAAGCCCTTGATAATGAAGGTCAGATTATGGCATTGAGCCATAAAGAATTCGATATTTGCAGTGTTCAGTTTCATCCGGAATCTGTTTTAACCCCACTTGGCGTTAACATAATCACTAACTGGCTGAAGATGTTTAAATAAAATTATATTTTTAAAAGAGTGATCCGGCAACATTAACTTTTAAGATGATTATTAAACTCAAAGGAACTGTATGAAAAAACTACTCATAAAACTTATCGAATGTCAAAAGCTGACATTTGAAGAATCGAGGTCACTCATGAATGGCATTGCACATAATGAGGTGAATGAGGCACAAATTGCTTCGATACTGACAGCATTTATTATCCGGACCATTTCCATTGAAGAGCTGCGTGGTTTTCGTGAGGCCCTGATTGAACTTGCTGTCAGGGTGAATCTTAATGATGGGTATGGTATTGATCTCTGCGGAACAGGCGGTGATGGTAAAAACACATTCAACATATCTACAGTATCTTCATTCGTGGTCGCTGCGGCAGGTTATCCGGTAATAAAGCATGGAAACTATGGCGCTACATCAGTAAGCGGTTCTTCGAATGTAATGGAATATCTTGGTTATCGTTTTTCAAAAGAAGAAGATAAACTTCAGAAGGAACTTGTTGCAACAGGTATCTGTTTTCTTCATGCCCCCTTGTTTCATCCGGCATTAAAGGTGGTAGGGCCTGTCCGGAAACAGCTTGGAATAAAAACCTTCTTTAATATGCTGGGACCTCTGGTAAATCCGGCAAATCCCGGATATCAGCTCACCGGGGTTTACAATTCGGAGGTAGGCAGGATCTATTCTTACTTCCTGCAGACAGAAAATAAGAAGTTCGCAGTATTGCATTCACTTGATGGTTACGATGAAGTTTCATTGACCTCCCCGGTGAAACTGTTCACACATAAAGGAGAGACCCTTGTTGACTTCGAAGAAAATGGCCTGAAAAAACTAAACCCCCGTCATATTGAAGGAGGTGAAAGTCTGAATGAGGCAGCAAAAATATTTGTATCGGTATTAGAGGATAAAGCAACACCGGAGCAGCACTCTGTGGTTTTGGCAAATTCCGCACTGGCCATAAGTTGTATTGATGAATCAAAAACACTCGATGATTCCCTGGGTATTGCCAGGGAAGCTATTATTTCAGGGAAAGCTCTCGGATTATTTAAAAAATTAATTAACATGCAATAATAAAAAGTACTCCGGGCGAGCTAAAGTTTGGAGTGCCTAAAGTGTAAATCAATAACTCAGGCACTAAATATAAATATTGTTGTCAAATGAATATTCTGGATCAGATAGTTGCTTATAAGTACCGTGAAGTAATAGAACGAAAATCTCTTTTCCCTGTCAGCCTGCTTGAGAAGAGTGTTTTTTTCAATAGACGTACCACTTCTCTGAAAGAATCCCTTCTCAGGGAAGAGTTGTCCGGAATTATTGCCGAATTTAAACACAAATCACCTTCCAAAGGTATTATTAATGAATCTGCATTACCCGGAAAAGTATGCTTTGAGTATCTGCAGGCAGGTTCTTCTGCAGTGTCAGTCCTTACCGATTCAGAATTCTTTGGCGGTTCATCTGCCGATTTGATAAATGCCCGGAAGGTTATTGACGGTCCGGTTTTGCGAAAAGATTTTATAGTGGATGAGTACCAGATAATTGAAGCACGGTCAATAGGAGCCGATGCCATATTATTAATTACTGAATTACACCACGCTGAAAAGCTTGAACAACTCCATAAATTTGCCAGGTCACTTGAAATGGAAGTACTTGTTGAAGTACATGATGAAGTAAATATATCAAAGATTCCTGAGGATGCTCAGCTGGTCGGTATTAACAGCAGAAACCTGAAATCATTCAAAGTCAGCCTCGATCATCCTGCCAGGTTGATTCAGCGTCTCCCGGAGAATGTACTGAAAATTGCGGAGAGCGGAATTAAATCAGTGGAAGATTATATCAACCTGAAAAATGAAGGCTTCGATGCTTTCCTGATAGGTGAATTATTTATGAAAACACCAGATCCGGGGAAAGCATGCAAAACATTTATAAGTGAACTTAAAACATTCCGGGCATTACCGGATCACTTCTGAAAATATTACAGAATGAGAGAAATTAAGATAAAAGTCTGTGGTCTTAAAGACCCCTCAAATATTGAAGAAGTTGCGGGTCTTCATCCACAGTTCATGGGATTCATCCTTTACAAGGATTCACCCCGGTATGTGAGTCTTAAAAAAGCAGGTGAACTTGTAAAGAATCTTCCTGCATCAATCCTGAAAGTGGGCGTTCTGGTTAATGAACCTTTAGAAAATGCACTGGAGATAGTTCAGAGCGGAGTTTTTGATCTTCTTCAGCTTCATGGAACTGAAAGCATCATATACTGCCAAAAACTTTCCCGGGAGATTGAAATTATTAAAGCTTTCCCAATTGGAAAAACTCTGCCTGAAAACCTGGCGGATTATCAGTCTTTTTGTACGATGTTTCTATTCGACAACGCCGGAAGGAAATTTGGCGGTACAGGAAAAATGTTCAACCACAATATCCTTTCAGGTTATACCCTGAACAAAGGTTTTATACTCAGCGGAGGTATATCACCCGACGATTCAGGCTATATAGCTTCAATGCATACAAACAAAATGATTGGCGTTGATCTGAACAGCAGGTTTGAAATAAGTCCGGGTATAAAAGACATCAGCCTTTTGAAAAAATTCATAGAAAAATTAAGATAACATGATTTCCATTATTGATGAAAATGGCTACTATGGTAGCTTTGGCGGTGCATTTATTCCGGAAATGATGCACAAAAACATTGAGGAGCTTCAGGAACATTATCTGGATATTATCCAGTCGCCTGAATTTGTGAAGGAAAATGAAAAGCTTCTGCACGACTATGTGGGCAGACCCACTCCTCTTTACAAGGCAAAAAAGATATCTGAAAAATATGGTTATAATATTTTCCTTAAGCGGGAAGATTTATGCCATACCGGATCACATAAACTCAATAATGTGGTTGGCCAGGCATTACTTGCCAGGAAACTTGGTAAGAAAGCAATCATAGCTGAAACAGGGGCTGGCCAGCATGGAGTTGCCACGGCTACAATATGCGCATTAATGGACCTTAAATGTACTGTTTTTATGGGCGAAAAGGATATAGAACGGCAGTACCCTAATGTGATGCGTATGAAGATGCTGGGAGCGGAAGTAATTCCGGCAACTTCGGGTAGTAAAACCCTGAAAGATGCCACTAATGAGGCTATCAGATATTGGATCAACCATCCTGCCGATACACACTATCTTATCGGATCTGTTATCGGTCCTCATCCTTATCCCGATATGGTTGCAAGGTTGCAATCTGTTATAAGTTCTGAGACAAAACAGCAACTGCTCGAAATGGAAGGCCGTGGTAATCCCGATGCCATAATAGCCTGTATAGGAGGGGGAAGTAATGCAGCCGGAGCCTTCTGGAATTATATTGAGGAACCTTCCGTCCGGCTGATTGGCGCTGAAGCAGGTGGCTGTGGCATCAAGTCAGGGTTGACTGCTGCCACATTAAGTATAGGTACTGTCGGAATCATTCATGGATGCAAAACAAAACTTATCCAGACAGAGGATGGGCAGGTTTGTGAAGCACATTCTGTTTCAGCCGGCCTCGACTATCCTGGTGTCGGACCTGTTCACGCTTACCTGAATGAGGTTAAACGGGCTGAATACATGGCTGTTAACGACGACGAAGCTCTGGAAGCTGCATTTGAACTGACACAAATGGAAGGTATTATACCGGCCCTTGAATCTGCTCATGCTTTAGCACTTTTGCCGAGGCTTACCTTTCCACCCGAAAGTGTTGTGGTGGTTTGTCTATCGGGACGTGGCGACAAGGATATGGAAACGTATATGGATAAAATGAATTCATAATTTTTTTAAATATGAACCGGATAGACAAATTGTTTCAGACTAAAAAGGGAAATATACTATCTGTATATTTTACTGCCGGGTACCCTTCCCTTAAAAGTGTGGAAAAGATCATTCTGTTGCTTGAAAAGAACGGCGCCGATATGATAGAGATTGGGATTCCCTACTCCGATCCTCTTGCCGACGGGCCGGTTATTCAGGAAACAGGCAAAGTCGCCATCTCAAACGGAATGACACTGAAGAATCTGTTCTCACAGTTAACGAACATCAGAAACAAAACTTCGATCCCATTGTTATTAATGGGTTATATTAATCCTGTATTACAATTTGGATTCCCCCGTTTTTGTAAAAATGCAGCTGAGGCCGGTATAGACGGATTGATTATACCCGATCTGCCTTTCAGGGAATACAAAGATCTTTACCGGGAGTCAGTTACTGAAAATAAACTAAAAAACATATTCCTGATAACACCCGATACCTCCGACGACAGAATAAGGCTGATAGATGACGTAAGCACAGGTTTTATTTATATGGTAAGTTCCGCATCCACCACAGGAAAAACAGGGACCTTTGGCAATGATCAGCTCAAATATTTTAAAAGGATTGCATCTATGAAGTTAAATAATCCAATGCTCGTCGGATTTGGCATACATAACCGTGAAACACTGGAACAGGTATACAGTTATTGTCAGGGAGCTATTGTAGGAAGCGCTTTTATGAGGGAGCTTCAAAAGGGAAATGGTTTAGAAGGAACCGTTGCTGAATTTTTCAAATCACTGAGCTGAAAAAAGCTTAATTCTGATGAACAGGCTATATGTTATTGCATTAATTACAACTTTTCTGAATCCACATAATTCTTCTGCACAGGTAAAAGATACGGTTTCTGTTGTCATGAATAAAGAACTCGGTGAGGTAGAAATCATCGGCCAGAGGATCCCGGCAGTATTCAGTCATCTGGCAAGAAAAATTACCATTATTACCCGCAGGGAAATAGACTCTTCGCCCGCCTCCACGCTTCAGGATCTGCTCAAATATACCGCCGGGGTTGATATAAGGCAGCGTAATGTTCACGGAGTTCAGGCTGATATTCAGTTCCGGGGAGGTACATTCGATGAAGTAATGGTTCTTTTAAATGGAATTAATATTACTGATCCGCAAACCGGACACTTCAACCTCGACCTTCCGGTAGAACTTTCTTCTATTGACCGCATTGAAATACTTCATGGAAGCGGAGCACGCATTTATGGTGCTGATGCTTACAAAGGAGTGATCAACATTGTGACAAAGGGATATACCAATAATGTTACTGCCGGCATCAATTACGGTCAATATGGTTTACTTCATACTTTTGTATCAGCCGGCCTGGCAAAAGGAAAACTTTATAATAATATAACCCTGTCGCGTAATAGTTCAGAAGGCTTTACCGTAAATACAGATTACAAAATTAATCACATTTATTACCAGGGAGGAATAAACGAGCAAAATATAAATATCTTCTGGCAGGCAGGATCGAACCGGAAATCATTTGGAGCAAATGATTTTTATTCACCCACCTTCCCCGAACAATATGAAGCAACTGCCACAGGATTTGGCAGCCTTGGATTCAATACCAAAGGCAAAATTAAAATATCGGGGACAGGTTATTGGCGAAGACATAAGGATCATTTTCTGCTTAAGAGAAATGATCCCGGATTTTATGAGAACTATCATCTGACTGATGTTTATGGACTAAGAATTAATGCCGGTTTTAATACTCTACTGGGTAAAACTTCAATGGGAATTGAAGACCGGAATGAAGGTATCCTGAGCACAGTTCTTGGTGAAAATCTCAACTCCCCGGTAAAAGTAAGCGCAACTGACAGTGCTTATTATACAAAGGGTTACACAAGAAATACGTTTGGTTATTTTCTGGAACAAAACTATATCATTAATAATCTTGCCATTACAGGCGGATTTCTGCTGAACATGAATAAAGATTACCGGAACAAAATTGAAATCTTCCCCGGAATGGATATCAGCTACCGTCTTATTGACGAAAAAGTAAAGCTGTTTATTTCTTTTAACAGGTCTCTCCGATTACCGACATTTACCGACATGTTTTATAAGGATCCTGCAAATGAGGGAAATAATCGACTCAATCCTGAAGTGTTACTTGCTTTTGAAAGTGGTATAGACTATAAATCAAAAATATGTTCCGCCGGTCTTACAATCTTCAGAGATAAGGGAAAACAAATAATTGACTGGATATGGCTTCCGGAAAGTCAGATATATAAAGCGATGAACATAACCGAGGTTACTACCCGCGGGTTCGAAATCAGCTGGGATTATCAATTCCGGAATAATGGCAACAGTAAATTCCGGATAAATAATATGGGCACTTCCTATACATTTATCGACCTGGAAAAAGCAACGGGAAATTTCGAATCAAAGTACTCTCTTGATTATCTGAAACATAAATTACGGATTTATTTAAACCATAGTATTACAGGTAAAATTCATGCTGACTGGCAGGTAAGTTATCTCTATCGTAACGGATCGTACATGGATTTCGACAGTCACACAATGACCCTGTTTACCGTTGCTTTCAAACCTTACTGGATGATGGATGCCAAAATATATTACAATACCCGGAATATAAAACTTTATGCTGAGGTTTCAAACCTGCTTGATACAAGATATACCGATGTTGGTAATCTTATCCAGCCGGGGCGCTGGATAATTGGAGGCATTCAGTTTGACCTTCCTTATGGTAATGAACTGAATAAAAAAGATAACTAATCAGGTTGACAGCTATTAATACCTCATTATGAGGTCTCTGGGAAAACTCATAAATTACCCGTCTGCTTTTTACTATACTAAAAGATTTAGCTTCTGCGTTATTTATATCATATCCTATTTTTTGTTTCGCTGATTAGGTTAAATTTGCATGATTTTAAAATTTATAACTAAAAAAACAGTCATGATGAAAGGGAAATTAATTAGTTCTGTTTTGTTAATCTTATTGACTATGTCCTGTAAAAAGGAGGTTACACCTGTGGTAACAGTTACCGAGACACTGACAATGGGGAACGCATATATAAATGATATTTATTATAGTATGGCAGACGGGATTGTTTCTACTGTTCCCAGGACAAACTGGGATATTGCTTTCCAGACAGGTTCCCGCTCCTCAACTATTCTGATAAATGGTGGTGCCGGGATGAAACTTTATACCTACCCAAACGGCGACATCACCTCATGGAATAGTGTAAATACTACAGGCATTGAAACCTGGAAGGCACTCAATAATTCCGACACAACCTGGTCATTAGGCGCCTTTGAAAGAAATGCACTGGGTCACCCCGATTACGGATGGGGGATCTACAACAGTGTAAATCATGATGTAGTGGGTGATTCTTTATTTGTTATTCAACTTCAGGATCAATCGTACAGGAAACTATGGATAAAGAAAAAAGCATCATCTGAAAATAAGTACATCTTCCAGGTCGCCAACATCGACGGATCAGGTACGGTGCTCGATACAGTTGATTGCAACCCTTATATCACGAAGAATTTTATTTACTATTCTTTCAGTACAAAGAATGCAATCGATCGTGAACCTGCTATGGATGCCTGGGATTTCGTAGTAACCAAATATATTGAGATGATTCCTGACGGATACGGGAGGTAAAGTGCCTTATCCGGTCGTTGGTGTTCTTACAAACACGGGAGTTAAATCGGCCCAGCTCGATAATGCGGCGGTTACAACCACTGATTACTCAACTGCAAATTTTGTAACTGCCATTTCTGAAATAGGATCCGATTGGAAATCATTCAATATGAATACAAATCAATGGGCCTTAACTGATAACCGTGTTTATTTTGTTAAGGACAAAGCGTTGTCAGTATACAAAATTGTTTTCACCGGTTTTGAGGGTTCATCAACCGGCATCATTAAATTTGATAAATCGAAATTGAAATAGTGAGGTCTTAAACCACAACGAGATTGTCAATACTCAATTTTAACTATTTTTTTTGTTAATGAAGATCAAAAAGTGCTACCTGTTTGGCATCCTGGTTTTACTTTCATTGTCGGTTTATGGACAGAACCAGATTGTGCAGGTTCTGGATAAGGAGACAAAGGATCCGATACCATATGCTTACGTTTGCGTGGAAAGTCTCAATAAAAAGGTAAGATCCAACAAGATGACCGATATAAACGGAAAGGCTGAAGTAACATTTAATGTACGATCCGAGATTGCTGTTTCATCGGTTGGTTATACTACCCTGATTGACACAATAACCCCGGGAACGTCGCTTACTTTCTACCTGGCACAATCGCCATTGGGTCTGAGTGAGGTGGTGGTAACGGCTCAGTTTACTCCTCAAAGGGTTGATAAGTCGATATATAAAGTAAATGTGATTTCTTCACTTCAGATTGAAGAAAAAGCTGCCCAGAACCTCCAGGAACTCCTGTCAACTGAGTTGAGTATCCGCAGCACTCAGGATAATATCCTGGGGTCGGGGCTCTCTATTCAGGGCTTATCGGGAGAAAATGTGAAGATTTTGATTGACGGGGTGCCGGTTATCGGGCGACAGAACGGCATTATCGATATGAGCCAGATCAATCTTTCCAATGTCGATCATGTTGAGATTGTAGAAGGACCGATGTCAGTAATATATGGCTCAAACGCCCTGGCGGGTGCTGTTAATTTAATAACAAAAGAGAACATTAAGTCCCGTTATATGGGACGTGTAAATACTTATTATGAAACTGTCGGTGTTTATAATGTCGATGCCGGCATATCCCTGCGTAAAAATAAAAATGTATTTTCCTTTGACGGCGGACGTAATTTTTTTGGAGGTTTTACCCTCGATAATTCAAAACGTTCACCACTCTGGAAGCCCAGGGAACAATACACTGCCGGGGCATCATATCAGTACAATAATGATAAATTGAAAGTTAAAATTGAGGGCAACTTATTCAATGAACAGTTGCGCAGCCCCGGTGATCTTTCCCCAGATTTTAATTTTGAAAAAGCATTTGACGAATATCACTTTACCAGAAGGTATGATTTAAAGTCGGATGGTTTGTGGAAACGCTCGGGTGAAAGCGGATCGTTTAATTACCTGGTTGCTTATTCTACTTACCAGAAAATAAAAAGAACCTATCTCAAAGATATGGTTGATCTTACAAAGATCCTGGCAGCTGATCCGGAAAAACAGGATACGGCCACCATCAATGCCGTTCTGTTAAGGGGATATTACAGCAATGCTCCCGGCCATAAAATCAATTATCAGGCAGGATATGATATAAACCTTGAGATGGGCACAGGTAAGCGTATGAACGGGGATAAATCAATATATGACTATGCGGCCTTCTTCAGTATGCGCTACGATCCTTTGTCAAATCTTTCATTTCAACCCGGAGTGAGGGCGATATACAACACCAGGTACAAAGCACCGCTGGTTTGGTCTTTAAATATGAAATGGGACCCATTGCAGAAACTACAGTTTCGGGCTTCTGCAGGGCAAGGTTTCAGATCCCCTTCTTTAAAAGAGCTTTATCTCGATTTCAGGGACACAAACCATAATGTTACCGGTAACGAGAATCTGAAATCCGAAAATTCTTTTAATTTAAATGGTTCGGCCACTTATCTGCTTGAATTTGTGAAGAGCTCCTTTACTTTTAACGCAAAGACATATTACAATAAAATAAAAAATAAGATTGATCTGCTGTACGACCCGACAGATCCTACAGGCGCAAGGTATATGAATATCCCCGGAAATAATTTTGTTACCAAGGGAGCCAGCATGGATATTCAATACCGGCTTCACCCCCGTTTTACACTGAATACAGGTATAGATTTCAATGCCAAATCCAAACTTGATGATCTTTCAAAGTTTAGCTGGTCTGATAGCTTTGTTTCAAGTATTAACTACAAAAATCTCAAATACAAATTTAATCTTGCGGTATTTTATAAGTATACCGGGGTATATAAAGATTACCGTGGTGAATTTGACCTTAACAATCAGCTTGGCTCAATAAAAGAAGAATATATGAGAGATTACAGCATGATGGATATAACATTAGGCAGACCCTTCTTTAAAAACAGCATCACAATTGCCACCGGTATAAAAAATCTTTTCAATGTGACAAGTGTATATTCCCTGGGCGGAGGTTCATCGGTCCATGGTTCTGATAATTCAACGGAATCTTCGGTTGGTTGGGGAAGAACTTTTTTCTTCAAAATAAATTATCTGTTTAATAAATACTAATATATCCTGACTTACTATAATGTATAAGATCCTGGCATTATTATCTGTAATTACTTTATTAACATCCTGTTTTAAGGAAGATATACCAATACAGCCTCAAAGCCAGGATGATATAACAGTGACGGAGTCAATTTATACTCATCAGTCGTTTTTTGACCTTGCCACGGGCCAGATAGTATCGGTAAATCCGGTAGATGCCTGGGATCTGGGATTTGAATCATCCTCTGATGGCTGGCATATCATTATAAACTCCGGAAAGTATCTTGGCATCTATTCTTCCGGTACAACAGATTTCAACGGATTAGCATCTGTTCCTGCATCTGCCATCTGGAACTTCGACAAATCGGACGGGAACCTTGATTCAACGGCTGTAGGTAATTGGCTCTCCCCGCAATCGGTTCCTACAAACGAAGTCTTTGTTGTTGGATTAAATGATGGCGTGAAATATTCTCCGGTGAAAAAAATCGTTTTTACATCTTTAATTGCGGGTGTTTATTCTTTCAGATTTGCCGATATGGATGGTACAAACCCGGCAACCTTCTCAATATCCAAAGATACGACGAAGAATTTCGTTTATTTTTCTTTTGCTGACGGAGGGAAAGAGGTACCGGTAGAGCCTTCAAAAAACAGCTGGGATTTTGTATTTACCCAGTATTCGACAATACTTTTCACCGATCTGGGTGTGGCTACACCTTATTTTGTGAGAGGAGTGCTAAGTAACAGGAACGGAGTAGAAGTAGCATTGGATTCGCTTATAGGTTATTTAAATATCACAAGCGCTGATATAATCAATTTTCAGTTCAGCACAAAATCAGATGCCATTGGATATGATTGGAAATCCGTAAATATTACCGGTAATACGGCATCTTATGCTGTCCGGCCAAAAAATACATATGTAATTAAAAGCAACGGTGGACACTGGTACAAACTCCGGTTCACAGGTTTCTTTAATGATCAGGGATCACCCGGGTACCCCCGGTTTGTGATAAACGAATTGCTCTGAAGTTGAATAATGTTCCTGAAGTATTTGCACAGCGCTCCTCTCCCACCTCAGTACCCGCAAGAACAGTCTGGCATGGTGGTGCGATTCAACAAGCTTCAATAAAACAAAAATGTTCATTATGAGAAACGGAAATTATCTAAAATTCTTGTTCGGAATAATTGGACTCGTGGTAATAATAAAACTCTCTGCGACAATTTTTGCTGAACCCTGGATAAAAAAGAAAATTGAGACAGGATTGAATGAAAAGAACAATAATTTCCAGATCGAAATAGACAGAGTTAACATTTCGCTTATTCGTCGGGGGATAAAACTGAAAAGGATCAAAATCAAATCATTGCAGAAACCTGAAGGAGGCAGGCCTGTAGACGGTAATATTGCGTCCATAAAATTTATGGGAATTCATATTGCAAAAGCTTTGTTCAAAAGAAATATTGACATCAGTAAAGTAACAATTTCAAACGGTAATCTAATGGTGAAAATTCCATCCCCGATGGAACCGATGCCGGCCATACTTTCTTCTCTGGACATACGAATGGGCAATGTACTCTTTGATAAAATAAATCTGGTGATATTTAACACTTTAACCGCTAAGACATTCTCAGTGAAAGAAAGCGTTTTGAATATACATAATATCATAGTCGAAAAACAGGATACCATTTCTCCAGGTATCATTAAACAGTTTGATTTTGAATCTGCAGAGATCCTTTCAGTTTCGGGGGACAGCATGTACACATTCAAAGCCGCCACGATAACCTATTCCTCAGCTTCTGACAGATTAATGGTCCGTAGCTTTTCCGTTCAGCCAAATTATACAGATTATAATTTCACGGCACGGTATAAATATCAGAAGGATCGTATTGAAACTATGGTAAGCATAATTTCCCTTCACAATTTTTCTGTATTTGATTTTTTAAAATCCGGGAGCATTGTAAGTTCGTATATCGAAATCGGAAAAATGGATATGAATGTTTTTCGGGATTGCCGGAAAGAAATCCGGCATATTGACAAACCCTCTTTCCAGGATCTGTTTTACAAATATGCCAGCCCTGTAAATATTGATTCAATAGTTATTAAAAACGGTAATATAACTTACACCGAACATGGGACTGAGGCCAATGAACCGGGAAAAATCAGTTTTAATGAAATCAATGCTAATATTTATAAAATTACAAACTACCCGATCTACAGAAAAAAAAATACTTTTTTAGAGTTTAAAGGCAGGGCCCTGTTAATGAATAAAGGCAGGATGACTTTTTCAATTAAAGCGAAAATATTCGACAGTCATAATACATTCTCCTTTAATGGAACTCTTTCAAATCTGGAAGCACGGGAATTGAATCCAATGCTTGAGAAAAATGCTTTTGTATATGTCACATCCGGTAACATAGATACGATGAGTTACAGTTTTACTGCAAATAATGCTAAAGCAACCGGCAAAATGACCATGCTTTATCATGGATTTGATCTCACAGTTAAAAATAAACGCACGGATGATACGACTGCCTTAAAAGAACGGATAATTTCATTTATTGCAAATAAGAAATTGATAGATTCAAATCCTGTTCCGGGCGAAGACGTGAGGGTGGGAATTATTTATTATGAAAGAGATCCCCAAAAGTCTTTTATTAATTACTGCTTCAAGTCGGTCTTATCAGGTATTAATTATACCCTTATTAAAACCAAAAAGAAAAATCACTGATTCTGACCCGGGACTGCTCAAGCTATTCTGTTTCAACCAGCATCTTACCCTGATTTTTTCCGCTGAACAGCCCGAGGAATGTTTCAGGTAGCATATCAAATCCGCGAACAATTGTCTCCCTGTAATTGAGAGCACCCTCTTTCAGCCATTGAGATAACTGTGCGGTTACTGCTTCATAACGGCCGCCATAATTACGTACTATAAAACCCTGAATCAAAATGCTCCTGCCCAGAACTTTAGGAAGCATATCAGGAACCATCTCGAACCTGGTATTATTGTATTGTGAAATCTGTCCGCAAACAACGATTCTTGAATGAAAATTCAGATTGTCAAACACACCCCGGGTAATTTCTCCACCGACATTGTCGAAATAAACATCTACTCCATCAGGACAAGCAGTTGAAATGGACTTCTTAATATTTTTTGCCGTTTTATAATTGACGGCTTCGTTAAACCTGAATTTTTCTTTTAGTAATTTGCATTTTTCATCTGAACCGGCAATGCCAACCACATTGCAGCCCTGTATACTGGCAATCTGACCGGCTACTATGCCAACGGCCCCTGCTGCTCCTGATACTACAACTGTTTCCCCGGCTCTCGGTTTGCCAATGTCCATCAAACCAATATAAGCAGTAAGACCCGGCATCCCCAGAATACCAAGATGGTAGCTTGGAGGGGCCGCCTGCACATCAATCTTACGGAGCTTTGCCGCATCTTCTATACAGTTTGTGGCCCAGGGAAGGGTGCCAACCACAATATCTCCTTCTCTGAATAAAGTACTTTTGCTTTCAATGACTTTTGCAACAATACTTCCGGCAATTGGGTCATTGACCTGGTACGGAACTGCATATGATTTAGCATCACTCATCCGACCCCTCATATACGGATCAACAGAAATAAACCATGATTTCAGTAATACTTCTCCTTCTTTTATGTTACCGATTACTTTTTCCTCAATTCTGAAATTGCCGGCCTTTGGAAAGCCAATAGGTCTCGATGCCAGCACAATCTGTCTTATATTCATTTCTTTAATTATAATTAAGTGTCATAAATAAAATAAATCCTTTCAAGATTCTCCAATACTCATTTTGAAACACAAAACTTCTCTGTTAAACAATGAACTGCCTGTTTCCAAGAAACAAGAACATTTCAGGAGATGTTTTGTTTTATATATAAATGTTTTACCTGAAACATAACAGGACTCTTTGAACAAAATTAATCATTTCATTCTAAAGAAGTATAAATAATGTAAATGAGTTATTATGAGGTAATAAAGCGTAATTTATGGATATTAACATAAAAGAATTAACAAGGACCATTAAGACATCTTCAGGTGAGTATACTTACGTTGATCTGAGGCAAATCATTAAGGGAGGTCATGATGTGGAAGAATTCCCGTTTTCCATCCGGATTCTGCTGGAAAACGTCATTCGAAATCAGAACGGCGTTACATTTAATAATAATCATCTTAATAATATCTTAAACTGGAAACCAAAACCCTCGCAAATTGAGATTCCCTTTCTGCCAGCACGGATACTGATGCAGGATTTTACGGGAGTCCCTTCTATTGTTGACATTGCGTCTGTAAGGTCAGAGGCTGCCCGCAAACACATCGACCCGATGTTGATAAATCCTCAGGTCCCGGTTGATTTAGTAATAGACCACTCTGTTCAGATTGACTATTATGGAACAAATTATGCTTATCAAAGAAATGTTGATCTGGAATATGAGCGCAATAACGAGAGGTATTCGCTACTCGAAATGGGCAAAATCATCTTTTAGAAATTTTAATGTCCTTCCTCCCGGCATGGGTATTTGTCACCAGGTAAATCTCGAATATCTGGCACAGGTAGTTACCGTCAGGAATGGAGTTGTTTTTCCTGATACACTGGCAGGAACTGATTCACATACTCCAATGGTGAATGGGATCGGGGTGATCGGATGGGGTGTGGGTGGCATAGAAGCCGAAGCTGTTATGCTTGGACAGCCAATCTATCTTATGTTGCCTGAAGTAATTGGATTAAAGCTCACTGGAAATCTAAGGGAAGGAACTACATCTACTGATTTAGTATTAGCTGTAGCAGAGCTTTTACGAAAAAAAGGAGTCGTCGGAAAATTTGTTGAGGTATTTGGCAACGGATTAAATAACCTTACAGTTCCTGACAGGGCAACCATTTCGAACATGTCACCTGAATTCGGATGTACCGTTACTTACTTTCCGCCTGATTTTAAAACTTTGGAATATTTACATATTACGGGAAGAAGCAAAGAACACATCGAAATGGTTGAGACATATCTGAAAGCCAACCTTCTATGGCGTGAAAACGAAGATAAAATAAAATTTACCGAGGTTATTGAATTAGATTTACATGATATTGAATCATCTATTGCCGGGCCTAAACGGCCCCAGGACAAAATTCCCCTTACAAAAGTAAAAAGCAGATTTATTAACATCCTGAAAAGCAGCTATAAAAGGGAATATATCTCCCCTGATGACAGGGAGGAAGGACGATGGTCGAATGAAGGAGGACAACCCAAAGATTATATTACAGAAACAAACTCTGAAGACAAGGCGCTTGAATCTGTTGGAATAGAAGTAGTTCCAACTGATGAAAAAAAGAACGGACTAAAAAGTGTGAAAATTAAAACTGACAGTTCGGAATACCTTTTAAGTGACGGAGCTGTGGTAATTGCATCGATCACAAGCTGCACCAACACCTCCAATCCGGGGGTCATGCTGGGCGCCGGCCTGGTGGCAAAGAAAGCTGTTGAAAGAGGGTTGATTACTAAACCCTGGGTAAAAACAAGCATGGCCCCGGGCTCAAAAGTAGTAACAACCTATCTGCAAAAGGCGAACCTCGAACCGTATCTTGAAGCACTCGGATTCCATGTGGTTGGTTACGGCTGCACCACCTGCATAGGGAATAGCGGACCATTACCGGTGCATATTAACAAAGCTGTTATAGATAATGAATTAATTGTTTCCTCTGTACTTTCAGGTAACAGAAATTTTGAAGCACGGATTCATCCCCTGATAAAAATGAATTTTTTAGCTTCTCCTCTGCTGGTGGTTGCATATGCCATTGCAGGCCGGATTGATATTGACTTTTATAATGAGCCCCTGGGTATTGACCCAAATCTCGAACCCATATATCTGCATGATATCTGGCCTTCCATGGATGAAATTCAGCAAGTTATGACCCAGGTTATTGATTCAAAAGACTATATCTCAAATTACGAAAGCATTTATCGGGGGGATAAGAAATGGGACTTACTTGAGACTACAAAAAGCAATGTATACCAGTGGAATAATAAATCATCTTATATCAAAGAGGCACCTTTTTTTAAGGATATTTCCACAGAGCCGGATAAAATTTATGACATTAAATCAGCCAGGGTATTATTAAAGCTTGGCGATTCAATTACTACAGATCATATTTCTCCGGCAGGGTCCATAGCAGAAAAGTCTCCGGCAGGGGAATATCTCAAATCACTCGGAATTGATATAAAAGACTTTAACTCATACGGCTCCCGCAGAGGGAATCATGAAGTTATGGTAAGAGGTACTTTTGCCAACGTACGTCTTAAAAATGAATTGGTGGAAAAAGAAGGTGGATGGACCATCTGCTACCCTGCCGGCAAAATAATGAGTGTATTTGATGCATCCCTGCTTTACCGGAATGACAGCATCCCCCTTATCATACTCGCTGGTAAAGAATACGGGAGCGGATCTTCACGCGACTGGGCAGCAAAGGGAGTAGCATTATTGGGAGTGCGGGCCATTATCGCCGAAAGTTTTGAAAGGATACACCGGAGTAATTTAGTAGGAATGGGAGTCTTGCCACTTCAGTTTAAGAACGGCGAAAGCAGAACTGTTATCGGTTTGAAAGGGGATGAATTATTTGACATTTCAGATCTGAAAAATTTAACACCAAACAAGGAAATAAAAATTACAGCAACCACTCAGACAGGAACTAAAATTGAATTTAATGTAATTGTAAGGCTTGACTCTTTAATTGAGACAGCATACTATCAGAATGGAGGAATATTACAATATGTATTACGGAATTTTCTGAAAACCAATAATAGTTATTGATGGAATGGATTATTTCCCGGAAGTCAGAAGTCAAAAGTTATCTTTTAACAAACTGTGAATTAAATAAAGTTCGACGGGCTCACTTGTCGTACATTTTTAACTTAAATTAAAGAACATGATGCACGATCATTCCTGGGGATGGGGTATGGGAGGTACATGGGTTTCTCCGCTTACCATTATTATCATTATTGCTGTTATTATCCTGGCTGTCTATTTAGTAAGAAACAACCGAAGAAGGTAAAATTGTTTCAATTACTTTACCACAAGATGTACTTATATTTAAGTAGGTGGTGCTGTGCTATTGGACAATATTTATTCCGGAAATCATAAGATGGAGTGACTCAGGATTTCCGGGGAATGACAGAATTTGATTTATTTCTGACCATTATTCCCATACCGGATTTTTTCAGCTTCGGTAAGGGCCTCATTCATTGAACCTGATCTGTATCCGGTAGCATCTATGGCTACATATTTAAAGCCATTTACCAAACAGATATTCGTCAATTCTGCCCTTAGCTTCCAGGCTTTATCCATTTCGTCTGGTACAAATTCAAGTCTGGCCAGATTATCATGATTGCGAATCCGGAATTGTGAAAAGCCAAGGTCTCTTAACTGATATTCAGCTTTAGCCAATCTTTCGAGTTTATCTTCTGTAATTTTTTCTCCATAAGGGAACCGTGAAGCCAGGCAGGCATAAGATTGTTTTTGCGCCGTCGGAAGGTTCAGCTTTTCTGAAAGATTCCGTATGTCGGCTTTAGTGAATCCGGTTTCAGCAAGTGGTGAAATTACTCCCTTTTCTTGCTTGGCTCTCATTCCCGGTCGGAAATCTTTAGCATCGTCCGCATTACTCCCGTCAAAGACTGCTTCAAAATATTCCTGAGAAGCAATATATTTAATCTTACCAAATAATTCTGACTTGCAGTAATAACACCGGTCGGGAGGATTTTCGGAATAACCGGGGATGTCAATCTCTTCTGATACAATTATTTTATGTCTGATTCCTAATAGAGTTGCCAGCGATTTAGCTTCATCAAGTTCATAAAACGGATATGTACTCGATGTTGCAGTAATAAGCAAAAGCCTCTCACCATAAACATCACGGGCTATTCTCGCCAGAAAAGTACTGTCAACTCCTCCTGAAAAAGCTATTACAGCACTTCTATAACTCCCGAGGAATCCCTTTAGAATTTTAAGTTTGGTTTCCATATTAATTGAATATTTATTCTTTCCGCATCAAAGGTATAACCTATTTTATAAATTACACACAACTGCAAACTTTTCCCTTTGCCTTCCCGAATGCTTCATTACCCTCCGAGACTGAAAAATATATTAACCCTCCTGCGCCTATAACATCGGCATAAGCAAAACCTGTCAGCTCATAAATGAGACTTGCCACCAGTAAAACAATTGACATATAAACGCAGATTCTGGTACATCCGGCATCGGCAATTATTGGTTCCGACATCAGCTTCTTTCCAACGCTCATTTTGGCATTCATAAGCCATACCATTACTGCAATTGAGATTAATGAAATGATCACACCCCCAAAAGTAGTTTCGGGTTTATGATGGTAAATAATATTTAAAATTATGCCCGCCAGTAAGCCGGCAGAAAGCAGATAGAATGCCCAGCCTGTTATTTTAAGCGCCGTTATTTCAAAACTGCTCTTCTGAATCCCGGAATTCTGTTTAATTCGTAGAATCATTATAGCAATACCAATACCCGATATGACTTCTATAAAACTGTCAGCCCCAAAACCAAACAATACGAGTGTCTCATCCTGATAGCCTAGAACCATTGAAACAATACCTTCGGCAATGTTATAAAAAACAGTAAACAAGCTAAGGTTCCAGGCTTGCCTGTATAGTTTTAAATTTTTTGCATCCATATGCATTTTTACAAACCCCGTCAAAAATGAATGAGGATTTTATGTACTTCAAACAATTAATTATCCGGTTTGATTGGGCTTATTGCGGATTATATTTTGCTTTCTCCAGAATACCCTGAACATCAGTATCATTCATCAGATCACCAAGTTTTATACCCGGATTCTTCATCATATATGATTCTACAATTCTGAATCCAAGCCATACAGCTGCCCTGCCAGGGGATTCTTTTGAAAAATAACCGGTAAAAGGAGCCTCTCCGGTAAATTTTTTTATTGTAAACTGGTCACTTGTAAATAAAAGATCGTGCTCAATAAGATATAACCACATCTGGCCTTCATTGTTCCTGCAGAATTTCATCTGTTCAGGTGTGAATCCAAATATCAGTTCATCTCTGTCAGACGGAAGCATGCACTTTTCAAAATATTTAAGTTTCCCATCATGTATCATCTCCGACATGAGGTTATCGGAAGGGTAGTTCATCGCTCTGAAGTCCCATTCAGAGGTTCCCCACCCATACATACAATCGGGAACTATATTTTCAGGAGTCATCCTGGAAGCAATGTATTTATAAATTTCCAGCATGGCATAATACTTACAATCAGCCCCCAGATAACGGTCAAGTCCGATGCCAAGTACAGAGTCTCCCGTAATAATGCTGTTATTGAATCCGGTTATACACGTAAATACTGAAGGTACTTTCTTCTCAGGAAAATAATAGAGGTAATAACGGAAGGCATCTTCGAGTCCCTTCTGAATTTCTTTAACATCAGGGAATTGTTTCATTGTCAGTGTGAAAACTTCATTGTTCAGCTTATCTGTACAAAACCTCACCAGAAAGTCTCCAAAAGACGTATCATCTATGTCACCTGTATTAATCACCAGGCTGAATAACTTCAGAAAACCTTTATATTTTTCTTTAATCGCAGGTAACTTAGCCGTAATTTCATCGGGATTCAGTGTGAAAAGGTCCTCTTCAAGCCGTTTAATTTCAACATTTGCCCTGATAGAACCGGTATTGATTTTATAATGATCTCTTTTGCAAGAATGGATCAAAGGAACCATGGCTATAAGGACCAGAATAGATATTTTGCGGACTTTCATTATCGGAATTAATTTAGGATCCAAAATTAACCACTTTAAACCTATAAGACAACAGTTAAAAACAACACAATAACGTACCCTAATATTTGTTATTTTTGCAAGTGATAAAAAATTTCAAAAAGAGAAGTGCTCCCTGTTAAACATAAATTTTCAGACACTATGACATAAAAGAATAAAGTAACACAGAAGGAGTCCATATTTTACAATATAGCATTGTGATATTAAGAGTCCTGTTGCCTTTGTGGCGAAAACAAATTACCTGAATGCCGAAATAATATTTTAATACCCGATTTTAAAAATGAAACCTCAGCAACATTACCATTCAGAAATAAGTAAAATACTGATTTTAATTTTTGTTATCCTTATTCCCTGTATCTCAAATGCTCAGCCTAAGATTACTTTTGGATTGCATGCCGACCCGGTAATCAGCTGGTTTTCAACCGATATAAACGTGGTAAAAAATGACGGAGCAAGAGCCGGCTTTAATTTCGGACTTTCAATTAACAATTATTTCAGCCGTAATTATTCCTTCTCAACCGGGATAAACCTTGTGAGCGCAGGGGGAAGAACTGTTAGCAGTGAACCGACAAATCTCAGGCTTGGGAAACATGATTTAGTGGAGGCAACGGTTTTACCTGGGAAACCGGTTATCTATAAAATCCAGTACCTGGCTGTTCCCCTCGGGCTTAAACTTCAGACAAACCAAATCGGATTCATTACTTTTTTCTCCGATATTGGTCTCGATCCAAAAGTTGTAATAGGTGGCAAAATAGATGTCCCTTCCCTGGACATTTCCGGAGAAAATGCTTTGAGAGAATTAAGAATTTTTAACCTTTCATACCATATTACAGGCGGAATAGAATATTCTGTCGGAGGAAGTACAGCCTTCGTACTCGGCTTAAATTTTGACAATAACTTCCTTGATATAACAAGAGATTACGTAGACCAACCTGTAGATAAAGTCTCACATAAACTGCTGTCATTCAGAATCGGTTTAAATTTCTAACGTACATTCCGATGAAACCCACATGATTGAGCCAAAACACAACCGAGCCTGCGGGCTCAGCGAAGCTAAACACGAATGAAAATAATCTTAATCAATCATGTGTGGTTCCATCCGACCTTAAACATAAAAATTATTTAAGGATGAAAATATCCGTAGCTCAACTAAATTATCATATAGGGAACTTTGATAAAAACAGATTGCTGATAATCAACGCAATTGAAAAAGCAAAAGCTGAGGGATCTGATCTTATTGTCTTTTCAGAACTCTGCATCCCGGGATACCCCCCCCTTGATCTTCTTGACCGTGTTGATTTTATTGACAAATGCAACCACACAGTCAGCGAGATAGCACGAGAATGCACGGGTATAACGGCCATTGTAGGATCTCCAACCACTAACAGTAAGCCTGAAGGCAAGAAACTTTTTAATTCGGCGCTTGTTCTGTCGGAGGGGAAAGTGATCTTTTCAGCTGACAAGGCATTGCTTCCCACTTATGATATATTTGATGAATACCGGTATTTTGAACCTGAAAACAAATTTTCAACTTTTACATTTAAAGGAATTAAGCTGGCGATAACTATTTGTGAAGATCTCTGGGATGAACAACCATTTGATAACGAATTCGAGAAATCAAGATTGTACACAGTCTCTCCTATGGAAGAACTCTCAAAACAGAATCCTGATATAATCATAAATATCGCTGCGTCACCCTTCTCATATACAAAAATTACAGCTAAACAAAACATTTTCAAGTCAAAAGCACTAAAATATAAGTTGCCGGTGATATCGGTTAATCAGATAGGCGCAAATACCGAGCTTATATTTGAAGGCGCTTCCTCTGTAATAAATAACAGAGGAGAAACGTTCCGGCAGTTACCTTTCTTTGAGGAGGCTGTTGTGACATTTTCACTTGAAGATATTCTGGCCGGAGTAGTGACTGAAAAAGAAAAAGTCCCTGAAACGATACCTCTGGTCCACAAAGCACTTGTTACGGGTATCCGTGACTATTTTACAAAAATGAATTTCAGGAATTGCATTCTTGGTCTCTCGGGAGGAATAGATTCTGCATTGTGCCTTTCTCTTGCTGCAGAAGCGCTGGGAAAGGATAACGTCAGGGCATTGCTTATGCCTTCGCGTTATTCATCAGATCATTCTGTAAAAGACGCTGTTGAACTTGCAGGGAACCTGGACGTAAAATATAATATTATTAATATAGAAAAACCTTTCAGAGCATTTGAAGAGGAACTTGCACCAATTTTTACCGGACTGCAACCTGATGTAACCGAGGAAAATATTCAGGCACGGATAAGGGCAGTTCTTCTTATGGCGATATCGAACAAGTATGGTTGCATACTACTGAACACCTCAAACAAAAGCGAGGCGGCAGTTGGTTACGGGACTCTTTACGGGGATATGGCAGGTGGACTATCAGTAATCGGTGATGTTTACAAGACAGACATCTACAAGCTTGCTGATTTTATCAACAGGGAAAGAGAGATCATTCCGCAAAATACCATCAGAAAGCAACCGTCAGCAGAATTAAGACCCGGGCAGCTTGATACAGATTCACTACCCGATTATAAAATACTCGACGAAATTTTATACCAGTATATCGAACTGCAAAAGCCAGCTGAAAGGATCATAAAGGCAGGGTGTGACGAATCCACTGTAGCTAAAGTTATCAGAATGATCAACACAAATGAATACAAGAGGTACCAGGCTCCGCCGGTATTAAGGATATCCTCCAAAGCTTTCGGAGCCGGAAGGAGAATGCCGCTGGTTGCATCTTACTGATCGGATCCCGATCAGGAATAATTCACAGGATTTGCACAAACAATACAGCTGCAACAAATATCACATTATGTTTTCGAATTTATGCTTTTTAACATAAAGGTATAAATCAGCATCGCTGCTATTTACAAGTTGCTGAAACTGAATATGTTAAAAATTGTTAATTTAGTTTATTATAAGTTCTTGTTATTACCTTTGTTATGTTTTTAAGCATATCCTCTTCATGCAGTATTCAAATCCATATATTGAATTATGTCTTGAGGGATCTTTTTCCATTTTCAAAGGAATATCTCAGAAAGAAAAGGAGACAATCGCCGAGAATCATACCTATGCTATTTACAAAAAACGGGAACTTCTGTTTAAGGCCGGTGAAAAGCCACCGGGCCTGATTTGCCTTGCATCGGGAAAAGTAAAAGTTATTAAAGAAGGTGCCGGAGGAAGAAACCAGATTATCAAAATGGTAAAGCAACAGGGTATAATCGTATACCATTCTCTGTTTTCAGAAAATATTTATTCCTTTTCCGCGGTTGCTATTGAAGAAACGGCAGTATGTGTTTTTGACATAAACACTATAATAAAGATCCTTAAAAGGAATCCTGAACTTTCTCTGAAGTTTTTGAAAGTTGTGGTTGAGGAACTTGATGTTTCGAATAACAGGATCCTGTCACTCACCCAGAAGCATGTCAGAGCCCGTCTGGCAGAATCGCTCCTTCTCCTTCGTGATACATATGGGGTAGAAGTTGATGGAAGGACGTTACGGGTTATTTTTTCAAGAGAAGATTTAGCAAATCTTTCGAATATGACAACTTCAAATGCAATCCGAACACTTTCAAACATGGCTTCAGAAGGACTGATTGGAATTGAAGGCAGGAAGATATTGATCCTTGACAGCATAACACTGGAACATATCAGAGAACTGGGCTGAGTAAGCTGCCGGGTATTGTTTTATTCTCTGAAGAAAACTCTTTTCACTCTTCCGGGAATTGAGGTAAGGATCTCATATGGAATTGTCCCACATTCAGAAGCAATTTCGGAGATATTAATGTTTTCACCAAAAACTTCGGCTTCGTCGCCAGGTTCTGCATCTAATCCCGAAATATCTGCCATGCACATATCCATACATACATTCCCGATAATTGGCACTCTCCTGCCTTTTATAAAAAGACTCCCATTCATGTTACCCAGTCTTCTGTTCAGGCCATCAGCATAGCCAACCGGCAGAATCGCAATAATTCTTTCTTCATCTGACACATCTGTACAACCGTATCCAACCGGGTCGTTGGCCGGTATCTTTTTCACCTGAGAAATTCTTGTTTTAAAACGACCCACAGTTCTCAGGGAAAGTCCATTAAAGTTGCCTACACCATATAAACCTATACCGGGTCGAACCATGTCGAACTGGTACCGTGGAAAACGGACAATACCTGAAGAATTAAGTATATGACGCAGAAAAGGGTATCCGGTAGCAGCCTGAATCTGTGAAACTGCTTTCAGGTAGACATCGACCTGTTTGTTTGTAAATGTATCAAAAGAAGGGTCCCCGCCAGCTGCCAGATGTGAAAATACTGAAATGATTTTTATGCAGTCAGTGGCCCGGATCCTGTCTGCAAGTTCCCCGGCTTCTTCAGGCATAAAGCCCAGTCTGTGCATCCCTGTATCTATTTTTATATGCACCGGATAATGAATTAATCCATGTTTTGCTGCAACGCCAATGAATGCATTTAAATAGGCAAAACTAAAGATCTCAGGTTCAAGATTATATTTTATCATTAGTTCTGATGCGGCCGGATCAGGATTCATGACCATTACAGGGAGTGTGACACCACCATTACGTAATTCAACTCCTTCATCAGCATATGCCACACCCAGGTAGCTTACTTTGTGATACTCCATTAATCCGGCTATTTCTGATGATCCGGCACCATATGCGAACGCCTTTACCATTGCCATAATCCGTGTCCCGGGATTAAGGCACTTTCTGAACTCATTCAGATTGTGGGAGATGGCATCAAGATTTATTTCCAGAACGGTCTGATGTATCTGCTGCTCCAGCAATCCCGCGATCTTTTCAAACTCGTAAACCCTTGCACCTTTTAGAAGTATTATCTCATTTCTGAAATCGTTTCCGTTGAAAGCACAGATAAACTCATCGGTGGAAAAACAGAACCGTGAATTCGACTCAAACAGTGATCTGTTCCTTGAAAGGGCCGCTCCTATCCCAATGAATTTATCAATGCCGGTTTTCTTAAGTAAAGCCGCTACTTCTCCATAAAGATCCTTTTCATCCCTGCCGCTCTGTACAAAATCAGACAGTATCAGTGTCGACGTTCTCTTATTTTGTGACCTAAGATATTCAAGAGCCATACCAAGTGAACCTGGATCAGAATTATAAAAATCTTCCAGCAGCTGGCAATTATTAATGCCGCTCTTCATATCCATCCTCATGGCCACCGATAAAAGCTTTGCAAGTCCTTTACTGATAATATCAACCTCTGTTCCAAGAGCAAGGCACACTGCAACAACCGTAATGGCATTTTCAACAGATGCCCTGTCGCTGAAAGGAATATCAAAATCATGAGTTATTCCATTGTACACCAAGTCAATATAAGTATGTCCTTTTGTTGATGAGCTTCTCTTCACAAATACTTTTGAATCCGTATTTTTGTATGACCAGTCAATAATTTTTTTCGTTCTGAACACCTCATTGTTAACAATCAATTGTTTAAGGAGCTCCTGATCGCTGCAATATACAATAACTGAGGCATTTAAAAAGAGTTTAAGTTTTTCCGAAGCCTTTTCATGGTTATCTTTGAAATTCTCGCTGTGAGCATCTCCGATATTGGTAATTACTCCTACATCCGGGTTAATAACCTTCTGAAGTTTTTCCATCTCTCCGGGAAAAGAAATACCCGCTTCAAAAATCCCCAGTTTATATTTTTCATCAAGTTTCCAGACTGAAAGAGGGACGCCAATCTGTGAATTATAGCTTTTAGGACTTCTCACAACAGAGGTGGTAAGTCCGAGAACTTCAGCAAGCCATTCTTTAACAATTGTCTTCCCGGCACTTCCCGTAATTGCAATAACAGGAGATTTGAATTTTTGTCTTTTATAAGAAGCAAGAACCTGTAAGGCTTCGACACTGTTTTTTACAGCTATAAAAGCAGCATCGGCAAAAGTTCCGGAATCCTGAGGGAGCTCCTCGACAATGAAGATCCTTATACCCTTCAGGTAAAGATTCCCGATAAAAAGATGACCATCATGATGTAACCCCCGGATAGCAAGAAATACTAAACCGTCAGTAAAACTCAGCTGCCTGCTGTCGGTAACAATATCTTTTACAGGCAGATCAGGGTTCCCCGTAAGTTTTCCTTTAACAATCCCGGCAATATCAGAGGCAACAAGGATCATCGGTTATTTTTTTATTGCATTATTAAAACAATCTCTGCAAAGAGGTTCATACGTATTTTTTTCGCCAAGCAATACTACCTGCTCTCCGCCTGATTTTCTGAAGGAGTAAAGAGCCAGATTACCGCACCGCACGCAAATTGCATGCAGTTTCGTTACATAGTCAGCTATAGCCAGGAGTGAAGGGATGGGTCCGAATGGTTTGCCTGTAAAATCCATATCAAGACCGGCAATAATTACCCTTACACCTTCATCGGCAAGCCTGGTGCAAACATCGGCAACAGACTCTTCAAAAAACTGGGCTTCATCAATGCCAACAACATCAACATCTCCCGCCAGCAACAGGATAGCTGATGCATTATCGACAGGGGTTGAAATGATAGATTTATCATCGTGTGAAACGACTCTTGTCTCGGAATACCTCTTATCCAGCGAAGATTTAAATATCTCAACTTTTAAACCTGCAAACTGGGCTCTTCGAAGCCTCCTTATAAGCTCTTCAGTTTTTCCTGAGAACATAGAACCGGTTATAACCTCTATTGATCCGCGTTTTCCTGCAGCTCTGGCAGAATTTTCAAGAAAGTCCATCTGAAATTATAGTACGTTGGCAAATATCAAAATGCAAATTATTACGTTATGACTTGTGTAATATTATTTACTTTTGCAAAATAAGGAAAATGGTTTGGTATATTAACATCAAAAGGCATGGAATACAACGCAATGATTGATTTAATTATTAAGGATCTCGATGAAGCGCGTGCAATCATTGATGATTTAAAAAAATATCCGGGAGTACCGGCAATTCAGATTGAACTGGCAAAAACAAAGTGCAAAAGTGCAGGAGAAATTATTGCTCTCCTTAAGAATATTCAAAATAATAATTCATTTACCGGTGACGTAAAACAAAGAGACGAGAAAAAAGAGCCCGTTATACCTGTTGAAAAGAAACCTTCTCCTTCAGTTAAGGCTGAAGAACCTGTTCACACCACTCAACAGGGTTCCGGATCTGCAATTCTGGCTGACTCCTTCAGTCACCTGTCGAACAGGTTTAATGAACAGCTTGGCAATCTGAAAGAGGAAGATGATTTTACAGAAATACTTAAATCAATGCATCTGTCAAATCTCTCAGAAGCAATTGGCGTTAACGATAAATTCCTCTTTTTAAGGGAGATATTTAATGGTAACCGGGATGCATATGCCCTGGTAATTTCAAAACTCGAACATGTTAATAATATTGAAGACGCAAAGGCTGTCATCACAAACTATACCGGCGACAATCAGGAAAATGCCGCTGTTAAACAGCTTCTCGACCTCGTAAAACGCAAACTTAGTACCGATGAGTAAACTTATCCTGGTTCCAACGCCTATTGGTAATCTTAAAGATATTACATTCAGGGCATTGGAGGTACTGGGAAGTGTTGATCTGATTCTTGCAGAAGATACCCGTCAGGCAGCAAAACTTCTGAATCATTATAATATAAAGACCCCCGTTCAGTCGCATCATATGTTCAATGAACACAAAAGTACAGGGAATGTTTGCGAGAAGATTCTGTCGGGTAAAACAATCGCATTGATATCCGATGCCGGAACACCGGGGATTTCAGATCCGGGCTTCCTTCTTGTAAGAACTTGTCTGGAAAAAGGGATACCGGTTGAAACCCTTCCGGGTCCGACTGCTCTCATACCTGCCCTGGTAAACTCAGGGTTGCCATGCGAAAGATTCTGCTTTGAGGGTTTTCTTCCCCCAAAAAAAGGAAGACAGAAAAGACTATCCGGGTTAAAGGAAGAATCGAGGACTATGGTATTCTATGAGTCTCCTTACAGGCTGGTAAAAACACTTAAGGAGCTGGCATTATACCTTGGTCCGGAACGGGAAGCATGTGTTTCCAGAGAGCTGAGCAAGCTCTATGAAGAGAATATAAAAGGCACTTTATTATTTCTTTCAGAACATTATACAACCAAACCGCCTAAAGGTGAGATAGTTATTGTGGTTACAGGAAGAAGAGAATAAGCAGTAAATGATGGGGAATATTTTGTAACTTTTTATTTCTATTTTCGCTATCATGAAAAGCTGCATTGGCATGAAACGAATTATAATCTCACTTTCATTCGTAATTTTAATATTCCCGGTTTCAACTTCCCAGGTACTTAAGGGCAGGATCACAAATTCTTCCGGTGAATCAATACCCTATGCAACTGTATATATTCAGGAACTGAAACAGGGAACCATTTCCAATGCTCAGGGTTATTATGAGATTAAACTTCAAGCGGGGAAATACCTGGTTATATATCAGAGCCTGGGTTATGAACCTGTTTACTTTAATGCTACACTTACAGGTACGACAGTCATAAAGGACATTATATTACCGCTACAGTTTTATCAGATACCTGAAGTAAGAATTACTGCAACAGGAGAAGATCCGGCGTATGGCATAATGAGAAAAGTCATAGGGCTCGCTCCATATTACCTTAACCAGGTAAGTTATTATAAAGCAGATGTATACCTCAAAGGGAATCTGATAATCGACAGGATCCCCAGGCTGCTTCAGAAAACCATGAAGGCAGGATCATCGAAGAATGATCAGATACAAATGAAAGAAGGTGATGCTTATGTTATGGAATCGTTTAATGAAATAGAATTTACGGCTCCCGATAAATATGTTCAAAAAGTAATATCCTCACAATCTTCATTTCCTGAAGAGGGAAACGGAGTATCACCCATGGATTTCATAAAAGCCAGTTTTTATGAACCGGTACTTGCGGAGATGGCAATTTCGCCGATCTCACCCCAGGCATTTTCATATTACAAATTCAAATATCTCGGAGCTACACCCCAGGGAACCTTTACCATAAATAAGATCGAAGTCATTCCAAAACGAAAAAGCCAGCAACTATTCTATGGAACCATATACATAATTGATAACCTTTGGTGTCTTCAAAGCGTTGACCTTACAAACGAAAATCTTGCAGGTAAGATAAGGATACAACAGTTATATGTCCCCGTTCAGGATGAAATCTGGATGCCTGTAAGCCATAAGTTCGAAATTGATATCAAAATTATGGGATTTAAAGCAGAAGCAGGGTATGGCAGTTCAGTCAAATATCTGGAGGTCCGGCCTAATACATCCCTTCAGAAGCCGACATCTGAACCTGGAAATTATCCGGCACTATATACAAAAAATGATACAACAGTTTCAAAGACAAAAGAACAGATTGAAAATATACTTCATAAGGACGGGTTATCGAACCGTGATATGATAAAACTTTCGAGACTGATGAAGAAAGAATCTGAAAATAGTCTTCCCGATACGGTCCGGAAAAATCTTGAGGTGAAGGATAATACTGTCCGGATAATAGAAAAAGATGCCAATAAGAAAGACAGCGTCTACTGGGCCGATATAAGACCTATCCCATTGTCGGAAATCGAACTGAAGAGCTTACGGGTTAAAGACAGCCTGAGAACAGCACTTTCATTGCAGCAAATGAAAAATGATACGATTACTCGAGGGGAAGATTAAGAAAAAGAGTAAGTTCTTCCGCGACATAAGAAATGTAACTTTTGGACATGTATGGTCGGACAGTTCAGGATTCAGATTCAGGAATGACGGACTCATCGATCTGAAGAATATCAGTTTTAACACCGTTGACGGTTTTGTTTATGGAGTCAGTTTCCGCGTTTCCAAAAAATGGAAGAATAATAATACACTTTCATTTTACCCCGATTTCCGCTGGGCCTTCAGCAGGGAAAGACTTATCTGGAGCATTAATGGTAATTACATGATCGGCGGAATGAAACGAAAGATGTTATCATTCAGGGCAGGAATGACCAGTAAAGACATCAATAACAACGGTGGCATCAATCCCCTGCTTAATTCAGTTACAACTCTCTTCCTGAAGGAGAACTACCTTAAGCTATATGAATCAAGGTACTTCCGACTTGGCTATAAAAGTGAAATTACAAATGGAGTATCCGTTGAGTTTAATTGTAATATTGATGACAGGAGAGTTCTGGAAAATACCACAAAATTTTCGTTAAGCAAATCGTCTAAAGAATATTCTGATAACATTCCCGATAACGACTATCTCATAACAGGATCAAATCCTGTGAATGCTCTCAGGGATCAGAGACATGTTGAATTTGTAACAAATGTTACATATATTCCTTTTCAGCGGTACCGAATAGATAACAATAATAAAATTCCCATGGGATCAGATTGGCCAACCTTTGAACTGACCTGGAAGCACGGGATTAATGAGTTTACTGAAATGATTGAAAAATACAGGCGTTATGATATGATCATGTTTGAGGTTAACAGCACCCGTAATAGCGGAGCGTTCAGTGAATTCACATGGAGGTTAAGAACCGGAGGATTCCTTAACAATTCCGGCATCCCATATTATGATTTCTTCCATTTTAATTCACAGCCATTACCTTTGCTGCTTGATAATTACCAGGATGCTTTTATGTTGCCTCCGTACTATTCATTAAGCACACCTGAATTATTTGGTGAGGCTCATATTAAATATACGACACCATATCTTGTTTTAAAATTGCTTCCGGGATTTTCCAACACCCTGATGCGGGAAAATATCAGTCTCTCCTTCCTCGGGTCACGTTATCATAAAAATTATTCGGAAATAGGATACAGTATAAGCGAAATCCTTTTCGTGGGAGAATTAGGAGTTTATGTGGGTTTTGAAGATCTCACCTATAAAAGTGCCGGCGCTAAACTTATTCTCCGGTTTAATTGAAATATTAAATATGGATAACGCTGATTCAGGCGGATTACCATGTGACCTTCTCCCTGTTTTCAATGAGATCGGTTTTAAATCTTCCTGTTAAAAGAATCCAAAAGAGATTTTTATGCAAATGGCGGTTCATCATGAATACCTGTTTCATGATCAAACTCCCCTCCCAGTTTCCTGAAATTATCATGGTTCATTTTTGATCCGAGCGTAATACTTTGGGAGCCTTCCCTTATTTCAGGAGACAACTTCAAGATCAAACTCATCCAGGTCAACAAACTGAGCTTTCTCTTCACGGAATCTCAGTTTTACATCATCAACGGGACCATTCCTGTTTTTTGCAAGAATAATTTCAGCTATCCCTTTCGTGGGCGAGCCGTCCTCAAATGTAAGTATTCCGAATTTTTCCTGCCGGTGAATGAACACCACCATATCCGCATCCTGCTCTATTGCTCCTGATTCACGGAGATCAGAAAGAAGCGGTCGTTTGGTTCCACCTCTCATTTCAACTGACCTGTTTAACTGTGAAAGTGCCAGTATCGGAACATTAAGTTCTTTAGCAATACTTTTAAGCGACCGGGAAATATTGCTTACCTCCTGTTCACGGCTGCCGGCATTTTCCGGTCCCGACATAAGTTGAAGATAGTCAACAATAACAATATCAAGCTTATGCTGTGCCATAAGACGACGGCATTTTGCCCTGAGTTCAAAAATTGAAATTGCAGGTGTATCGTCAATAAATATAGGTGCCTGAACAAGTTTCTTGATCCTGGTATCGAGCTGTTTCCACTCTTCCTCCGTAAGTCTTCCGTTTCTGATCTTTTCACCGGGGATATCGGTTTCGGCTATTATCAACCTGTTGACCAGCTGAATAGAAGACATCTCACATGAAAATATAGCGACATTTTTACCATGGTCAATTGCCATATTCCTGGCCATAGAAAGAGCAAAAGCTGTTTTTCCCATCGAAGGACGGGCAGCAATAATAATGAGTTCCGACTTCTGCCAGCCTGACGTCAACCTGTCGAGTTTTGTGAATCCCGAAGGTGTACCTACCAATGCATCCTCGCTTTTTCCTGCTGCTTCAATTTCCCTGATTGCTTCCTTAATGACCATATTGATCGGAGAGACTTCCCTTTTTATATTTCCTTCGGCGATCTGAAAGAGGGCATTTTCCGAATAGTCCAGCAGATCTGTAACATCATATGAATCATCAAATGACCTTGTCTGTATTTCGGTAGAGACTCTTATCAGCTCTCTCTGAATATATTTTTGAGCAACTATTCTTGCATGGTAATCAACATTCGCTGCAGAAACAACTTTTGATGTCAGCTGTGAAAGATATACCGGCCCCCCCACACTCTCCAGCTCCTGGTGAGCACGCAGCTCTTCAGTAACTGTATAAAGATCGACCGGGAGTTCCCTTGTTGAAATATCAGAGATTGCTTTAAATATTTTTTTGTGGGCCTCTTTGTAAAAACTCTCAGCCTTCAATATATCAAGTATGGTAATTACCGCTTCTTTTTCAAGCATTATAGCTCCAAGAACAGCTTCCTCCATATCGGTTGCCTGTGGGGGTACTTTACCAAAATCAGGCAGAGTGGTGATAGCCGGCCTATTGCTATACTGTTGTTTTGCCATTAATATTATATTATTGATTTATAAATACTTAGAAACTTTTATTTCAGGAAACTAAATTGATTCAAAGGTATATATTACAGCTCTTAAAAGTTTAAGAAATGTTCTATTTTATTACAAACAAAATATGTTGAAAACTTGTTGAAAAGCTAAAAATCAAAAACCTCAGAAAAATTGGAAACCATATGGTATTTTTACAATAAATATCAACCAGATGATTAGTTTCCCTAAAGCTAAAATAAACCTGGGGTTAAGGATCACAGGCAAGCGTCAGGATGGTTACCATAATATTGAATCGATATTTTATCCCGTAAATCTGTGCGATGCCCTTGAGTTTGTCGTTGCTCCCGATAACCAGCATTATGATAAGTTAACACTCACGGGACTTAAAACAGGCGGAACGCCTGACGAAAATCTCGTAATGAAAGGAGTCCTGTTAATGCGTGAGAGATACAGATTCCCGGTTCTGAAAATTCATCTACACAAAGCTATTCCTGCCGGAGCCGGTCTTGGAGGCGGCTCCTCGGATGCTGCAGGAATAGTGAGGGAGATAAATAATTACTTCAGTCTCTCGATAGCTGACGAGAGGTTGAAAGCGATTGCACTGGAGCTCGGAAGCGATTGCCCTTTTTTTATCGATAATATTCCTTCTCTGGCTAAAGGAAGAGGTGAGTTGCTTGAATACCTGGATACTTTTCTAACCGGTTATTATATTCTCCTGATAAATCCCGGTACAGGGATATCTACTAAGGAAGCATATAAGCATTGTCGCCATGGTCCACCTTCAGATGATCTACGGCATCTGGTCAATGGTCCCGTTGAAGAATGGAAAAATGTGATCATCAATGATTTTGAGGAGTATGTATTCGGGAAATACCCGATAATTGGAGATTTCAAGAAGGGTCTGTACGAATCGGGAGCTGTCTACAGCTCAATGTCGGGAAGCGGATCAACAGTATACGGAATATTTGCCGAAAAACCACAGGTACCGGAAAAGCTTAAAGATTTTGTGATATATGAGGGGAAGCTGTGACCTCTTCCCCCACCACTTCTCCCAACTGAGAAGGGGAGTAAAAACAAGTATATCAGGTTAATAGCTCCTCTCCCCCGGGAGAGAGCCTGCCCCGCTTCGGCGGGCGTTGGGGTGAGGTAAAACCTCTATTTGAGGGATTTAGGACGAGGTCATTCCATCTCCAGCAATAATGTCCCTTTTGAAACTTTATCTCCCTTCTGTACCTTAATCTTTTTTATCCTCCCGTCCATTTTGCATTTAAGCTGATTCTTCATCTTCATTGCATCAAGGATCATCAGATCATCACCGTTTTTTACAGTCTGCCCTTCTGTTACAAGAATATCCAGAATAGTACCAGGGATAAAGCTGATAATTAATCCCGGATCAGACGGCTTGTAAAGCTTCCTTTTTTTAAATTTAGTGCTTAACCTGGTTGAATATAAACCGGAATCAATATTGAGGATTCCCGGGGTTTCATTTTTCTTTTTATCAATCTCCATAAGAAATAAATATACATTTGATCAGAAAGGCGGCAGCCCGTGTTTTTTCCCCGGCGTAGTGACTATCTTATTTTCCGAGACAGCAAGTGAATGTAACAGTAACCTCCGTGTTTCCGACGGTTCGATTACTGCATCCACGTATCCCCGGGATGCTGCTATATAAGGATTGGCAAATTTGGTTTTATATTCCTCTACCATTTGTTTTCGTGTTTCATCAGGATTATCAGAAGATGTTATCTCTTTCCTGAATATTATATTTGCTGCTCCTTCAGGTCCCATAACTGCTATTTCTGCAGAAGGCCATGCAAAAACAAAATCGGCACCCAAATGTCGTGAACTCATAGCGATATATCCTCCTCCGTAAGCTTTTCTGAGTATAACCGTCAGCTTCGGAACGGTCGCTTCACTATAGGCATAAAGGAGTTTAGCCCCGTGACGTATAACACCTGCGTGTTCCTGATCTACTCCCGGCAGATAACCGGGAAGATCGACCAGCGTAATAACAGGGATATTAAAAGCATCGCAATAGCGTATGAACCTGGCTGCTTTATCGGATGAATCGACATCGAGAACTCCGGCCATCTCAAGAGGCTGGTTTGCAATAAATCCCGATGTACGTCCACTCATCCGGCCGAAACCGATTACTATATTCTTAGCATAAAGTTCCATTATTTCGAAAAAATCGGAATTATCAGCAATGGCTCTGATCACATCTTTAATATCATAAGGAAGCGTAGGGTCGGAAGGCACAATCTTTTCAATATCGAATTCAGGATTGGGTTCAACAGGTTTAATCATCGTGGCTTTCTCACCATTGTTCCTTGGAATGAATGTAATCAGCTTCTTGATCTGATTGAAACACTCTTCTTCACTTCTGGCGAAGAAATGGGCATTACCGGTTATTTCGCAATGTACTCTTGCACCACCAAGGTCCTCCATTGAAATTTCTTCACCAAGAACGGTTTTTATTACTTCCGGACCGGTAATAAACATCTTTGAGATATTCTCAACCACAAAGACGAAATCGGTAAGAGCAGGAGAATAGACTGCTCCTCCGGCACAAGGTCCCAGAATAACTGAAATCTGAGGAATTACGCCACTTGAGATAGTATTTCGGAAAAATATTTCCCCATAACCGGCCAGTGAGTTTACCCCCTCCTGTATTCTGGCTCCTCCCGAATCGTTAATACCTATCAAAGGTATCCGCATTTTCAGGGCATGGTCCATGATCTTGGTTATCTTTCGTGAATGCATCAACCCCAGTGATCCGCCCGCCACAGTAAAATCCTGTGCAAATATTGCTACCGGGGCGCCATAAACAGTACCCGATCCGATTATTACTCCATCGCCAGGGAGCGATTTTTTATCCATATCAAAATCGCGGGCATCGTGTTCAACAAACATATCATATTCGTTGAAAGAATTTTTATCAAGCAGTGCCATGATCCGTTCACGCGCAGTGCGCTTTCCCATAGCTTTCTGTTTTTCAATAGCTTGTTCTCCTCCGCCGAGTAGAAGTATTTTCCGTTTTTCTTTTAACTCACTTATCTTTTTGTCAAGTGCCATAGAATTCAGATTTATCCCTGTTTAAAAAAGAATATTTTCCAAGTGACAATGGTATAACTTTAAAGAAATCAATTGATTTCTATAAACTATTTGGGCGCCAGTCTGTAAAGCACCAGTGCAATTACTGAATAAATAATATTAGGTATCCACATAGCCAGCATGGGCCCAAGGTTACCTTTCAGCGAGAACTGGGATGCAAACTGGAGAAACAGGATATAGGAGAAGCTTAATATCAAACCTATACCAATGTTCATTCCAATGCCACCTCTTACCTTCTTTGACGAAAGAGAGACCCCGATAAGAGTAAGAATGAATACCGCAAACGGATTTGCAAAGCGACGATGTTTCTCAATTAGAAAAAGTTTAAGCTCATCAGATCCCTGAAGCCGGAGCAGGTTTATGTAGTCATTTAGTTCCCGGTAGGTCATGGTTCCAACTATCCCGGGATCTTTTGAAAAATCACTGGGCTTTAGTGTCAGGGTAGTATCAATACTGTTCCCTTTTGTAATGGTCTCATCATTACCATTAATCACACGTATATAATAATTAAAACACCTCCATTTGCCGGTAGCAGTATCGTATCTGACCGACATTGCTGTCAATCTGGATTTAAGTCTCCCTGAATCATTCATTTTTTCAATTATCAGGTTTCTGCCTACCTTACTCAGAGGGTTAAATGATTCAAGAGAAACATAGACATTTTTAAAGACCTGCCTGTGAATATTCTCAATTGGTATCTGTCGCGAAACCGAACGGTAATATTTGTCTTCAAAATCCAATCTTTCAAGGTTGGCGTGCGGTATCACAAAGTTTGTCAGAAAGAAAGTGAACAAAGCAATCACAAAAGATGAAATAAAATATGGCCACATCATTCTCCTGAAACTCATCCCGCTATTTAGAATGGCAATTATTTCTGTATTCACTGCCATCTTTGATGTGAAGAAAATTACTGAAATAAACACAAATAACGGAGCAAACAGAGTTGCAAAATATGGAATAAAGTTCAGATAGTAGTTAAAGATTATGGCATGAACGGGTGCAGATCTCTCCATGAAATTGTCAATTTTTTCTGCAAAATCAAAGACAACAGCAATAGTCAGTATCAATAAAAGGCTAAAGAAAAAAGTCCCAAGAAACTTCCTTATAATGTATAAATCGATAATTTTTATTTTCAGAGATATTAAAGCCGCTCTGATAGTCTTTTTATCATTGAGTCTTTCCATACTTTAAAATTCCCTTCTTCAATTTTTTTTCTTGCCTGCCCCATTAATCTTAAATAAAATGCCAGATTATGAATGCTTGCTATCTGAGCCCCCAGTGCCTCTCCTGAAATTACCAGGTGACGCAAATATGCCTTTGAATATTTGAGACTTACTACCGAAGGACCTTCAGGGTCGATAGGATCGAAATCGTCGATCCATTTTCTGTTCCTGATATTTATGACTCCTTCGGAAGTAAACAGCATTCCGTTCCGTCCGTTACGGGTTGGCATTACACAATCGAACATATCTATTCCTCTCGCAATGGCTTCAAGAAGATTAACCGGAGTTCCCACACCCATAAGGTATCTGGGTTTATCTTCCGGCAGGATAGCATTGACTATCTCAATTATTCTGTACATCTCATCTGCCGGTTCTCCAACAGATAACCCGCCAATTGCGTTCCCTGCCATTCCTGCAGATGCTATTTTTTCAGCTGAAATTTTCCTTAGATCATCAAATGTACCCCCCTGGACAATAGGAAAGAGAAACTGCTCATAACCCCATAAAGGATCACTGTTGCGAAACCGGTCCACTGCACGGTCAAGCCAATGATGAGTAAGTGCAACCGAATGTCTGGCATACTGGTAATCGCATGGCCAGGGAGCACACTCATCAAAGACCATCATAATATCAGACCCTATAATGCGCTGTATATCAACCGTATTTTCAGGCGTAAAGGTATGCTTCGAACCATCAATATGGGATTTAAACAATGCTCCCTCATCGGTAAGCTTTCGGTTTGCAGTAAGTGAGAATACCTGGTACCCACCGCTGTCGGTCAGAATAGGCCGGTCCCACGACATAAAACCATGAAGGCCCCCCGAGGCAGTCAGTATATCTGTCCCGGGACGCAGGTAAAGATGATAAGTATTTCCAAGAATGATCTTTGCATCAATATCTTCCACCAGATCGCGTTGCAGTATGCCCTTAACAGTACCTCCTGTACCAACAGGCATAAAGACAGGCGTGGGAATATCACCATGAGCCGTCTTCAACAGACCTGTACGTGCCCTTGTTTCCTTATCCACACTCTGTAATGAAAACATATTAATCATCCTGATTTTTGGAAGCTCAAAGGTAGTTCATCCACATGGCCTTAGAAAATTAAAGTCCATATTTTTTATCTGCACCATGTCAATATAATTAATGATATTTGAAAACTATATTCGTCAGTTCAGATTATCTTGCTATTTTTGCCAAATTATTCATAGGTCAAATGATAATCCAGCATAATCTATTTATTTTAGTCACGATATTAATCTTAGCTGGAGCAACAATTTTGCAGCTCTTTTATTATCTCTACTTTTACCTGGCTGTTTATCTTTTCAAACATCCCGAACAGAAAGATGTGAAAGATCCGGTTTCCGTAATTATCTGCGCCAGGAACGAAGCTGACAACCTGAGAAAATTTTTGCCGTCAGTATTGGAACAAAATCACCCCGACTTTGAAGTAATTGTTGTCAACGACTGCTCTGAAGATGATTCGTATATAGTATTGGGAGATTATCTTAATAAATATCCGCATCTGAAGGTCTCAACTCTTACAAAAGATCCAAAGTTTACCCACAACAAAAAGTTTGCACAATTCATAGGTATAAAAGCCTCAAAGAATGAGATCCTTCTCTTCACTGATGCTGATTGTAAACCTGAATCTGAAAAATGGCTGTCGGGTATGACTGCTGATTTTGATGAAAAGACCAGTTTCGTCCTCGGGTATGGAGGTTATAATAAAGAACCCGGCCTGCTTAACAAATATATAAGGTACGATACGTTTATTATCGCCATGCAATACCTGGGAATGGCAATACGCGGATTACCATATATGGGTATTGGCCGTAATCTGGCATACCGCCGGTCGTCTTTTTTCAACAACAAAGGCTTTGGCGTTCATAATCAAGTGATTTCGGGTGATGATGATCTTTACGTAAATGCCAATGCAGTAAAAACCAATACAAGAGTCGAATTCAGAAAAGAGACTCATACACGGTCAGTTCCAAGTTCAGGATTAGCTGAATGGATAAACCAGAAAAAGAGACATCTGACTACAGCTCAGTATTATAAAAAGAGGGACAAATTTCTTTTATTTATGGAACCTGCTTCAAGGGTAATCTTTTATGCTTCATTTATAATTTTACTCTCAACCCCCGCTCTTTGGCCATTGGCACTTTCAATTTTTGTGGTAAGACTGATCACACAAATTGTGATTTTTGTACTTATTAATAAAAGATTGAATGAACCGGGATTGTTCCCCATTTCGCTTATTTTCGATATCCTTTCGCCTTTGATAGCCGGAGTTGTTTATTTAAGTAACACCCTGAACAAACCTGCTAATAAAGAATGGAAATAAATCATGAATTGTCAGATAAGGCTAAGAACGACCTGATACTGGTTAACCAGGCAAAGGGTGGTAGTGAAAAAGCTTTCGCAGGTCTGATGAACAGGTATCGCGATTCCATATATTACATGCTCCTTAAAATGGTTAATAATGCTTCTGACGCTGAAGACCTCACAATCGAAGCTTTTGGAAAAGCCTTCAGGAACCTGGATTCATACACACCTAAATTTGCATTCAGCACATGGTTGTTTATGATAGCCACAAACAACTGCGTTGACTTTATCAGAAAAAAGAAGGCTTCTCCTTCCGTGCTTGATCAAAACCAGGATGGAATGGACAACCTGACAGCAAATATCCAGTCTGATCTTCCGGATCCTGAAGAGTCATTAATTAATCACCAGAAAATAGAGGCGCTTAAAGAGGTAGTTAACCTGTTAAAACCACGCTATAAAAGACTTATTGAATTACGATATTATAAGGAGTACTCGTACGAAGAAATCTCTTCAGAACTCAGCATTCCTATAGGAACAGTAAAAGCGCAATTATTCAGGGCTAAAACATTGCTGTATAACATACTTATAAAGACTGGACAAAGATAATGTCAGATACTTTCTTAAGATACTTTCCATTATTGACAGAATCACAGATAAAGAAATTATCGCAGTTAAAGCAACTTTACGAAGCCTGGAACAGCAAAATTAATGTAATATCACGTAAGGATATTGACAATTTTGAAATTCATCATCTTCTTCACTCTCTCGCAATTTCAAAAGTAATAAAATTTCTCCCCGGCACCCGGATCCTTGACGTTGGCACAGGCGGCGGATTTCCAGGAATACCACTGTCTGTTATTTTTCCCGATTCGGAATTTATCCTCCTCGACTCTGTAGGGAAAAAGATAAAAGTTGTAGAATCTGTTGCCGGTGAACTCGAATTAAAAAATGTATTTACAGTCGTTAAAAGGGTTGAAGAGGAAAAGAATAAATACGATTTTTTAATCAGCAGGGCAGTAATGAGTTTCCCGGAGATTGTAAAACTTACAACAAAAAATATTGAGAAAGGTGGAAAAAACAGCCTTGGGAATGGCATTATTTCTCTCAAAGGAGGAGATCTGACAAGTGAGCTGAAACCTTTTAAAACCAGGGTTAAGGTTTGGGACATTAAAGAGTTTTTCAACGAATCCTTTTTTGAAACAAAAAAGATTGTGCATCTGCCACTTTGATTTTTATGAAAAAATAATTCATGTTGGTTTTAATATTTCAAAAAAACACTATCTTTGCGGTCTCAAATAAAATTTTACAGGGATAAATAAACAAATAATAAGATGAAAAGGACATATCAGCCGTCGAGAAGGAAGAGAGCTAATAAACATGGTTTCAGGGAGAGAATGTCCACTCCCAATGGCAGAAGGGTGCTTGCTGCACGTCGTGCCAAAGGCAGAAAAAAACTCACCGTCTCCACGGAACTTAAATTAAAGGCATAAACTACATCTATAAGCTATATTGAGGTGTTTCTGTAAGGAGCACCTTTTTATTTTAAATGCAAGTGTGTACCCGAAAATATTACTTTTTGATTTTCTAATTCATAATTTTGAAAACCATCCTCTGCCTCCTACCATCCTTTGAATATATTATTATCCATCACACTAACCTCCTATTCCCGTAAAAATTAACCCACCCCAAAAACTTCTTTTAATACTTTTTAACCCATCCTCTGCCCACATAGCCGTCAACATAAGAATGCTCTGAGTTTTTAATAATAACATAATGTGATATTTAGCAAAAAACGAGCTGGTGAAAAAGATTCCTCACTGCGTTCGGAATGACAGGTTAATACAGTAATAATGAGGAAGAAACGGCGATGCATGAATCAATGTTCTTTTTTATTGTTTTGCCATGCATCGCCGCTTCTTCCTCCTCTACAAAAAGGTACATTGTCATTCCGAACGATCCGACGAAGGAGGGTAGTGAGGAATCTCATTCTTACATATAAGGCTCCAATAAAGGGTGGTCCTTATACTCAACATTATCATCTTTAAGTTGACGCTATGAGGGAAGGAGGGTTGAGTTCGGAAAATTTATATCTTTGCCGATCATCATAGTCTGAAGATGACTGAAATATTCGATCATATAAATAATAAAAATCTCAGCCTGATAGCTGAAAAAATATCGGCTGATATTCCCATTACAACTGAAGAAGGTCTTTTACTTTATAAAGATGCTGATCTTCCTCTGCTTGGAATAATGGCCGGCATCGTAAGAAGAAGATTTAACGGAAACTTTGCATACTTCAACCGGAATTTTCACATTGAACCAACAAATAAATGTATCTATAACTGCAGGTTCTGTTCGTATCATAAACCCGCCGGTGATCCTGAAAGCTGGGAGTACACTCATGAAGAGATGCTTGATATTGTCAGACGGTTTGACAATAAAGACGTTACCGAGGTTCATATAGTTGGGGGCGTTCACCCCGATCACGACCTTCACTATTACGGACAGCTTATTCAGAAAATCAAACAACACCGGCCCCGGCTTCATGTCAAAGCTTTTTCAGCGATTGAACTTGATTTCATGATCCGGAAAACCGGATTGACTATCGAAGAGGGATTACTAAAGCTGAAAGATTATGGACTGGATTCAATTCCCGGAGGCGGAGCCGAGATCTTCGATGAAGAATTAAGGGAAAAGATATGTTATGAAAAATCTTCATCGGAGCTCTGGCTTTCGATACACGAAATGGCCCACAATCTTGGCATCCCATCTAATGCAACAATGCTTTATGGTCATATTGAGACATACGCCCATCGTATCGACCATATGGAAAGAATCCGTAAACTTCAGGATAAAACAGGAGGATTCAACGCTTTTATTCCTCTGAAATATAAAAAAGCCAACAACAGCATGTCGTATCTCGGGGAAGTAAGTATAATTGAAGACCTTCGTAATTATGCGGTGGCCCGGATATATCTCAACAATATACCTCATATAAAAGCTTACTGGCCAATGATCGGAAAAGAAGCCGCTCAATTAAGTCTGTCGTTCGGAGCCGATGATCTTGATGGCACCATTGATGATACAACAAGAATTTATTCCATGGCTGGTGCAAAAGACAAAAATCCGGGAATGTCTGCAGTTGAGATAAGCAGACTTATCAGGGAAGCCGGTTTTGAACCTGTGGAGAGAGATTCTCTTTATAACAAAATTTAAATCCTGCCAGAACCATTGTGAATACATTATGGCCTTCTGTATACTTTAAAATTCAGATAATTACACAGAGAATCACGGTCGGATGCACAGAGTTATTTCTGAGGATATAATAAAACGGCTTCCTTCTTCTCTGTGATACTCCGTGTCTTCTCCGGATTTCCTCTGTGTAACAATAAAGTTAAAAACTTACAAGAGTTACACAAGGGAATCCAATTCTGAAGGAATTGACAATGCGATGAGTTCATTCTCACTTTAATTAATAATTTTATGGTTACATTTGCGTTATTATTAATGTTCATTTTGCCTGTATGAGCCTAAAAGAATTCATCTTCAGTAAGACATTTGTTAAAAATCTCGGACTCGCTGTGATATTTATAGTGGGACTTATTTTTATATTACTTATATGGATGAATCTATATACCCGGCACGGACAGGCAACACCTGTCCCGGATTTCTTCGGACTCACAATGGAACAGACTAAAGCGTTAGCTGAGAAAAGTAAAATGAGATACCAGGTCATCGATTCGGTTTACACTGTACTTGTTTCTAAAGGATGCGTAGCCGAACAAACACCGAAAGCCGGATTTAAAGTAAAGAAATGGAGGAACATTTTGCTGACTATTAATGCTTTCAACCCGGAAATGGTTGCCATGCCAAATCTTGTTGATCTGCCTTACAGACAGGCAAAGGCGCTTATCGAGAGCTCCGGACTGGAATTAGGGACATTAAGATATATCCCTGATCTTTCACTTAACATGGTCAAAAAACAACTGCATAATGGAAAAGAGGTTCACGAAAACGATTCCCTTCAAAAAGGCTCTGTAATTGATCTTGTTCTGGGAAAGGGATTAAGCAATCAGACGAACCAGATTCCTGATCTGATAGGAATGAAGCTCGACCCCGCGAAAAATGTAATACTGGGAGCATCTTTTAATCTTGGAACATATACTTATGACAACACGATCATGACCGGGAACGATACACTAAATGCTTTTGTCGTTAAACAGAATCCTGAATATAAAGAGAGTGCGCCCCTTCAGCTTGGTTCCGCTATATACATTTGGCTCTCAGTCGATTCAGCCAAACTTCCCGTTGATTCCACTCTTATTATAACTTCTGACACAATACCACCGGCAGTGGTTACTTCAGGAGTGCCTAACAAATAGATATGATCCCGAAGACGATTTTATATTTACTGCTTCTGACCGCATGTTTAAAAACTGCCCTGGCACAGGAGGTTGTCACAGGTCTTCAATCAGATTACAATATCAGGAAGTCTTTAAGATCCGGAAAAGATGCCAGGGGGGTTACGGCAAATGATACTGCTGAACTTCCATTCTTTGACGATTTTTCAGGTGGATCTGTGTTCCCGGACCACAAGAAATGGATCGACGATTTCGTTTATATTAATAACACTTACTCCGATAAACAGATAACTTCAGGAATTGCGACAATGGATGCTCTTAATGATATCGGAAGACTTTACGAAAATGCTTCTTCAACAACTTTTGAAGCTGACCATCTTACATCACAGCCCCTGAATCTCAATTATCCTGCTTCAGAAAATATCCGGATCAGCTTCTTATACCAGCCGGGAGGCCTTGGGGACCCACCTGAAGAAAATGATTCTCTTACTCTCCAGTTCTATGCTCCTGATGAAAGCAAATGGTATTCGGTCTGGAAGGCTTCGGGCAGTTCAATAAATGAATTTAAAACTGTCATACTGCCGGTAAACCAGTCAAGATTCCTGAAAAAAGGTTTCAGATTCCGCTTTATTAATTATGCGAGCCTCAGCTCAAACCTCAGCGATCCTTCAATGGTCGGAAACTGTGACCTGTGGAATATTGATTACGTTCTGCTTGACAAGAACAGAAATGCAAATGACACAGTATATGCCGACGTGGCATTCAGGCTTCCATTACGATCACTGTTAAAGAGCTACGAAGCGATGCCATGGAGACAATTCAAACAGGTCTACCTTCAGGAAATGGGATCATCAATACCTGTCCAGTACCGGAACAATGATACAATTATCAGAAATGTTACCCGTAATTTTGAAATTTGGGATGTTTATAAAAACACCCGGGCTCACTATTTCAGCGCCGGTGCTACAAATATAGGCCCTTTAACCAATGTCGATTACAAGGCAAACCTGATCTACACTTATAATACCGATAATAACGATTCTGCACTTTTCAGGGTTAGCTGCTCGCTTATCACAGATGAATTCGATCCTAAGGAAAACGATACCCTGGTATATCTTCAGAAATTCAGTAATTACTTTGCCTTTGACGACGGATCGGCAGAAGGAGGATATGGAATAAATGGCCTGGGGTCAAGAAATGCAATGGTTGCCTACAGATTCAGGTCATTTATTCAGGATACATTAAGAGCCATAAGTATCTGCTTCAACGACAGTTACATGAACTCAAACCAGAGAGCGTTCGACCTTATGGTTTGGGACGACAACAACGGGATCCCCGGAAACCTGCTTTATTCATTGGAAGAAGTTATTGTGGAACAGGGTGAAGGATTGAACGGCTTTTATACCTACCTGATTCCGGAAGGCGTTATGGTAAACGATATCTTTTATATTGGTTGGAGACAACGTTCCGAGACTTTCCTCAATGCCGGATTCGATGTAAACACACCGAATGCAGGAAGGCAGTTCTACTGGCTGAACGGCGACTGGATCCAATCCCAGGTCCATGGCAGCATTATGATACGCCCCGTTGTTGGGGACAAGCTGAAAACCACTTCAATAAAGGATATTTTTGCAGATAACAAAAACCTTGTCAAAATCTGGCCGAATCCGGCCTCCGACAATCTTTATATCGATGCCGGTGACTTACATTTAAACGGATCTGCTACAGTTACAATAATCGATATCACCGGTCGTAAACTGATTGAAGTTCCCTTCAGTGAGCATATCAATATATCCTCTCTTAAAAAGGGAATCTTTTTCATGATTATCCGGACTAATAACAGGACAGTTGGTTTAAACCGTTTTATAAAAATGAGGTAACCGCTTAAATGTCAGAAGAAGAATTAAGTGATCAACAGGAACTATTTGAACATTATCGTTTTAAGGTTGATCCGGGACAGTCACTGCTCCGAATAGATAAGTTTCTTTCTTTAAGACTGGAAAACAGCTCAAGGACACGTATCCAATCCGGTGCCAATGCCGGAAATATACTTGTCAATAATAATCCTGTCAAATCGAACTATAAGGTAAAGCCGGGCGACATAATCCAGGTTGTACTCCCGACACCACCAAGGGAAATCGAATTAATAGCGGAAGATATTCCTGTCAATATAGTTTACGAGGATGAGGATGTTACGGTAATTAACAAGGAACCTGGTATGGTGGTTCACCCTGGTTACGGTAACTATACCGGAACCCTTGTCAATGCTCTCATGTGGCACTTTAAGGAGCTCCCCCTCTTTCAGACCGGAGAACTCAGACCGGGGCTTGTTCACAGACTTGATAAAAACACCTCGGGGATACTTGTTATTGCTAAAAATGAACTGGCTCTCAACCGCCTCTCAAAGCAGTTTTATGACAGGACCACTGACAGACGTTATATTGCACTTGTATGGGGAGTCCCTGATCCGCCTGAAGGCACAATAACAGGAAACGTAGGCAGGAGTATCAGAGACAGGAAGGTAATGCAGGTGTTTCCGGATGGCAGCCAGGGGAAACAGGCAATTACTAATTACAAAGTGCTTGAGGAACTTGGTTATATTTCAATGGTGGAATGCAAGCTGGAGACAGGCAGGACACACCAGATAAGGGTTCATTTCATGCATATAAAGCATCCGCTGTTTAACGATGAAGAATATGGTGGTGACCAGATACTTAAAGGAACCACTTTTACAAAATACCAGCAATTTGTAAAAAACTGTTTTAAGATCCTTCCACGCCAGGCTCTCCATGCAAAATCTCTGGCATTCGATCATCCTGTAACAGGAAAAAGGCTCTTCTTTGAATCTGAACTCCCTGATGATATGACACAGGTTATAGAAAAATGGCGAAAATACATTTCAGCCAGGGAAGGGAGCTGATAGCGTGGAGCGGAGAGCGGGGAGCGGAGAGCAGGGAGCGGAGAGCAGAGAGTGCCAGAAATTTTAGCCTGTTTGCTCAAACTTTACGAACCAGCACGTGTTTCTGTCCCTCTATTTCCACAACTAATTCCACCGGGTCACTTCCGGCTACCAATGATGATGGATCGGTCAGAAGCCTGCATACCGGAGTTGTTTTTCCTTTGAATGGTACAAGTAAAGAAACAAAAACAAAAGGTGCCTGCCCATTGTAAACCGCAGATACTGAAGTTCGGGCTTCTCTTTTTCCGTACTCCCAGGCATGCCATCCCTCCTCTTGCTTAAGGGTTACCGGATGTTTTCCCGAGACCTGAATAAGAAGATTTGCATCATCAAAACCCGTAATTATGCGTGAATTGCTGTTATCTACCCTGACAGGGCCCGGAGCCATTGGAAAATGAATTTCCAGATTGCCTCTGGCATCGCTATTTGCTTCATCGAGTATTACAAAGAAAGGCATGCTGGTCTTTTTGTTCGCAAACCATACTGTACGGCGATGCAAAAACACCTGATAGGACTGATTTTCAACCAGTACTACATCCTGATCTTCATTTGATCTCCACAGCAACTGACGACCTGCGACATTTGTATCTTTTCCGTTCAGTGTCATTGTTGGATGCACCCTGGTCTGTCTGTGCCATGCTCTTGCCACCTTGTCACCTCCGTAAGTGTAAAAGCCGGAATCTGGCATCAGCCATCGGCCGTAAGCATACAGTTCGAAAGTGCCATTATCGGGTGAGTCATGCCATGGATTTATTGATGGTGGGGAACAATGCAACGCCATATATACCTGGTCGGGAGTCCAGTTATTACGCATTGCATAAAAACCGGCATCAGGAAAAGCAGAGCTTCCATTGGCAGGAAGATACCTTTGATCCAGATCAGCTAATGCCTGGAATTTCGGATCACTAAATTTCCGGCCGGCTTCCGCCAGGAGGCTGTATAACTGCCATGTTTTCCGGTCATCCGACCATCGTTTCCCCCGGCTTGTATCACCAAACATCGGGAATCCGAGCTCAGGAGTGGAAATACAAAAAATATAGTCAGCCATTGCCCTGACACGGTTATGGTAATAGTCCGGCATGGTATAGCCCAGGTCAAGTACGCGGCCTTCAATTTCGAGGGCGTCCCGGTAGACTCCGGAATGATAGCCCCCGCACCATTCCCGCTGAACACCGTCGGTGGTTGTTTGAGCAAGAAGGTTTTCACTGGTAATTCCAATCGCAATATCAAGCCACCGTTTTTTATCTTTAAACTCAGGAAAAGTATGGACGACATTAAAGAAACCACGTTGTTCGAAGATAGCTTTGTTATGGATCTTCCCCATGGGCATCTTCTCAGTTTTTACCTGGTGGTCATACAGGCTGGCAAGCAGAATACCCAGAAACCGGGGAGTAAATGACTTTGCATGGACAAATACCCGAAAAGTGCTGCAGAGATTAGTAGCCCGTATCCCCGTCTGCAGGTCGAGCCATGGGTAGCCATTCCATCCATATACAGGATGAATAATGTTTACTGTTGTCTCAAGCGGATGTTTTTTGATCCAGTCAGTTGTAAGGTCAACAAATACCCTGGCATAACGTTCATCCCCGGTTGCCCTGTAGGCATCAGCCAGGTCGTTAGCCCAGTAAAAACGGTAAATAGCAGCCACCCACTCAATATCCTTTGCGGGATCAGCTGCCCAGTCAATGTCTTTACTATAAGCTGCAGAAGGGTACGGACCCCATTGGAAAATATGTTTTTCAAGATCATCAGCCCTTGAAAAAGACTTGCTTTCACCACGGGTGGATGAATTGTCTCCCATTGAGGACGGCTTCGGGTAACGTGCCCGGTAATAATTAAGCAAAGCAGCCAGAGCAGCTTCTTTTCCTTTTCTCTCCAATGCTTTCCGGACAGAAGCTAGTTCAGGAAGATCAAGGTCAAGCACTGAAAACAGGTCTGAAGCCGGTAAAGAAACCAATTGCAGACCTTCATCAGCAGAAATTGATCCAAACGAACGGCTAAAGGAACTTACGGGTAAAAAACTCCCGGTTCCTGCTGCCAGGGAAATCAGTCCGACTTTCTGAAGAAATTGCCTTCGGTTTTCCTCTTTACTCATGATCACATTAATTTAACTGACGATTATTCCTGATTTATACCTTACTTAAACTTAAAATACCGGAATGTTTATCAAAACAGCCGGCTACGGGCTACCAGCTCCCGCCCGCTCCGCCGCCGCCAAAACTGCCGCCACCGAAGCCTCCGAAGCCTCCGCCTCACCACCGCCGTCCGCCGGAGAATCCTCCCCAGCTCCCGCTGTGAGTATTACGACCCGAGCCCATCATCCCGAGAAGCAGCCAGAACGGTAGTCCACCGCTGCTTATATTCTTTTGATTTGAGCCTCCTGACTTCCGTGATATAATAGTTATTATAAATATGATCAGAATGATGAAGAAAACAGTTCCGGAAGATCCGTTACCCTTTTTTATTGACTTTCCATATTGTGCAGCCGTGAATTCTCCCCTTGCAAGTGACATAAGAGTGCTCGTCGCTTTATCGAGACCACCATAATAATCACCCGACCTGAATGAAGGCAGTATCTCATTATCAACTATTTCACCGCAAACTATATCGGGGATCACACCTTCAAGTCCATAACCCGCAGTAATAAAAACCTCACCTCTGGAGGTACCGGTCTTTGGTTTAACAAGGATAAGAACTCCGTTATTCAGACCACGCTGTCCTATTCCCCATTTTTCGGCAAGCCTCTGGGCATAATCGGACTTATCATAACCGTTGAGATCTGAAACAGTGACAATGGTTATCTGCGTGGAGGTTGAATCATTGAATAAGTCCAGTTTTTGCTCAAGTGCATTGACCTCCTGTCGGGTAAGCATCCCGGCCAGATCATTTACCAGTCTGGGAGGTACCGGCTTTTCAGGAATTTCCTGAGAATATGCCTGAAAATAAATAAGGGCCGGTAACAGTACCGGGATAAGATATCTTAAAATTGGTTTCTTCATATTACTTGTCTCCCGTCGGTTTGTCGAATGATATTTCATCCGGCAATTCATTTATATCGTCCTTCCTGTAAGGAAAATGAGTCTTAAGATGTTTTCCGGCAAGCGATATTCCCTCTGCCAGGCCTTCAGTAAAACGACCTTCCCGGAAATTCTTTGCCAGGGTCCCGGATATATCATCCCAGAAACCTTCCGGCACTTTGCTGTTAATACCTGCATCACCGATTATAGCGAATTTTTTGTCACTGACTGCAAGATAGAATAATACTCCGTTGCGTTCGGCGGTTTTACTCATCCCCAGTTTATCAAAAACCCATGCTGCCCTGTCAAGTACATCTTCCCTGCAGGATGTCTCAATATGTACTCTTATCTCACCCGAAGTATCCTTTTCTGCTTCCTTAACGGAGGTAAGAATCCTGGCCTGTTCTTCTTTTGTAAAAAAAGATGCTGCTTTCATTTACTAAATATCAATAAGTTAGAATTGAACCACGGGAGCTTTCTCACTGCCTTCCGTCGCTGCAAAATAGGGCTTAACCTGGAATCCATACATACCGGCTATGAAATTCTGAGGGAAGCGCTTAATATATGTATTATATGCACGTGCTACATCATTGAATTTACGTCTTTCAACAGATATTCTGTTTTCTGTACCTTCAAGTTCAATCTGCAGATCCCTGAAATTTTGTGTAGCCTTTAGTTCAGGATACTTCTCAACTACCACCATCAACCGGGACAAAGCAGAACTTAGCTGCCCCTGGGCCTGCTGGAACTGCTGCATATTGGCTTCAGTCATTTTTGTCGGATCAATGTTAACTGAGGTGGCTTTTGCTCTGGCTTCAATTACCTGTGTAAGTGTGGTTTGTTCAAAGTTGGCAGCGCCTTTAACGGTATTCACAAAGTTAGGAATAAGATCCGATCTGCGCTGGTACTGTGTTTCAACATTGCCCCACTGACTTGTAACTCCCTCGGTCATAGTTACCATATTATTGTAAGACTTTGTTCCCCAAAGGACCACCCCCAGTACTACAAGAGCGAAGAAGCCAACTATAATAATTGTTATTAAGCATCCTTTTTTCATATCATGTGTTTTTAAATTTTTATCAAAGGTAATACATCTGAGGGTTTTTTTAAAATCTCAAACTTCGAATAATTGTTCCTGTTCAGTGTTCGGATAGAGCGGGGGGCGGGGAGCGGGGAGCGGAGAGCAGGGAGCGGGGAGCAGGGAGCGGGAGCAGGGAGCGGAGAGCGGGGAGCAGGGAGCGGGGGGCGGGGGGCAGGGAGGCTATGTTTTTGCCGGGCTGAGCAGGAAGACTTATCGTGGAGGAAGTCAGTAACCAATTATTAATTCAAAATAACTAATTTTAAGGGCATAAATAATTCGAAGATGAAGACAATAGCGATAGTTGCCGGTGGTGATTCCTCAGAATCTGAAGTTTCGGTAAAGAGTGCAATTGAGGTGGGCAAAGCGCTTTCACCGGAATATAAAATATATATTATTATGATTAAGGGCACCAACTGGTACTGGGAAGATCCTAAAGGGCGTTATCATAATATCGACAAAAACGATTTCACGCTGGTTACGGAAAATAACCGGATCAGGTTTGATGCAGTATTCATTGCCATCCATGGCACACCCGGTGAAAACGGACTGCTTCAGGGTTATTTTGATATGCTGGACATCCCTTACACAAGCAGCGGTGCATTCTGTTCGGCCCTCACTTTCAATAAACAAGCCTGTAAGCTTTATCTTAAAGAGTATGGAATATCGATGGCAAATGCCATCCTTATCAGAAATGATTGTTCATGGAATCCTGCAAGTTTTATAGATTCTTTAGGATTACCCTGCTTTGTTAAACCAAATGACAGCGGATCGAGCTTTGGTATTACAAAAGTGAAGAAGAAGGAGGATCTTTTAGACGCTATTAAAACTGCTTTCGGGGAGAGCAATGAAGTACTGATCGAGTCATTCATTGACGGAAGGGAAGTAGCCTGCGGTGTTGTCAGGACAAAAAGCAAGTCACTTGTCTTGCCAGTAACCGAGATTATAAGCAAGAACGAATTCTTTGACTTTGAAGCAAAATACACACCCGGAAAATCAGATGAGGTAACACCTGCCGGTATGCCGCTATCAGTAACCAATGAGATTCAGCGGCTTAGCCTGAGGATATCCGACCTTCTCGGATGCACGGGAATTGTGAGAGTTGACTTTATTGTAAAAGAAGATATACCGTATTTCATCGAGATTAATACCATACCGGGTATGACTGCAGAGAGCATTGTTCCAAAACAGGCCGCAGCTTCCGGGATAGCTTTAGGAGAACTTTATGCCATGATAGTGGAGGACTTGTTTGATTAATTGCACAGGGCACAGGGCACAGGGCACAGGGCTCAGGGCCAGGGCGGCAAGGAGAGCGGGGAGCGGGGAGCGGAGAGCGGAGAGCGGGGAGCGGAGAGCGGGGTGAGAGCGGAGAGCGGGGAGCGGGGAGCGGGAGGGGAGCGGGGAGCGGGGTGCGGGGTGCGGGGAGGTGAGCGTAGAGAGGTGAGCGGAGAGCGGGGTGCGGAGAGCGGGGTGCGGAGAGCGGTGAGCGTGAGAGGTGAGCGTAGAGAGGTGAGCGTAGAGAGGTGAGCGTAGAGAGGTAGAGCGTAGAGAGGTGAGCAGAGAGCGGGGAGCGTCTTATCCTGAAACAGGTTGAAACTAAAAAGATAAAATAGTACGGGTATATCAGAAGGCTTCATTTAAGAATGATTTCCGGAACCATAATTCAAATGCAGGGTCCAGGAAATAGTAACTACCGCCGGATTCGCCGATAACATCATTATTTATAAGAATAACTTTATTCTTGCTGACATTATGCGGTGTCCCCAACCTGAATTCATTCATCACCCTGGCTGAAGTGAGTTGTTTTTCGCCTTTTGCTACCGCTTTTAACAGATTCACCTGGGTTGTACTCAGTATTTCCGTTTCTCTTTGATAAAGAGGCATATTGGCACTTATCAGTTCATTTAATGCTTTTGTAATATCAGATTTTGTTGCCTGTTTCCCGGTCAGATTCCAGGTGTAATGAGAGAGCTGCTGAACATACCACGAGTGACACTGCATTAAATCCGCAATTATGCCTGCTTCGTCAGCACCAATTTTTTTCCCTGTTCCTGAAAAACCTTCACAGATATAACTTACCCATTTTTCGCGTTCAATTTTCGGAAGTATAATTATATCGCCGAACCGGTAAAATGGTTTTGAAGGATTATTGAAAATTTCCGTCATCATGTGACGCTGACTGCCGTAAATACAATAAGTGACATTCTTTTGCCTTTGCCATAACGCCCTTAACCTCTTTTCAAAATTCTCATACCCGGGGAAATTTGCAATAGACTGGAATTCGTCCAGACAAACTATCATCTCAATTTTCTTTTGTATGGCTATCTTTTCAGGCAGGTCCAGAATTTCATCTCCATGTTTTCTTATCTCCTCCCAGTCAAAACTTATGCTGAAATTATTTACCGGATCAACATTTACCTGGATTTTCGGAACAATATTCTTAAAAAGTTTCTTCGAACTTTTTATCAATTCCTGCCATTTTGAAGAAGAAGCTTTCAGTACGACGCCTGCAAATTTCTCCATAAACTCCTCTTCACTATTAACAGTAAACAGATCAATCATGGCAACCTTTACTTTCGGATGTGTTAACTTAATTGAATCAGTAACATGCTCGACCAGCGATGATTTACCCCATCGCCTTGGCGATATGACCATAGTGTTAATGCCACCTAACAGGTTATCGGTGAGTTTTCTGATCTCATTTTCCCGGTTAGTGAACGACTTACTGCTAACCGTGCTGCCATAGATAAACGGAGAGTTTTTCATTATACTTATTAGTATTATACCAAATGGTATTATACACAAAGGTATAAAATAATACTAACTAAAAAAATCCGGAGTGATTTTATAAATATTTAAATCAGTCGTCATATGTAAAAGCCAGACACACCGGTGTTTCAGGCGACACCCCTCCCTCCTGTTAACTTCAGTACCGGTGCCTTCTGAAGCAAAGAATTTATGCTTTACGATATCTGTCCTGCTCTTTCTCTTCTGTCTTTATATAATCCCAGTGAGGAACCAGTTTATATTCATCTAATATCTCCTTTATCCGCAGGTCAGGAGAACAGCTCTCTATTGTAACCCAATCCTCATCATGAAAATACCTTACGAGAACCTTTTTGCCATATTTCTTCTTTATTTCATCAAGCTTTTTCGGATAATCAGTAATTTCAAGAAATACCTTCTCCAGATTCAGATTTGCAAACGCCCAGTGCTCATATTTCCCACCCGATGCAATAAGTTCACCCGTAATATCGTAAATTGTTGCAGGATCGCTCCATGAACATCCAACCACATAATATTTATACAACCACGCAAGAGAGGGAAGCATCCTGCCTCCGGGGAAGGCAGATGGCCAGAAAACAATCTCTGCTCCCTGTTCCTTAAGAGTGTTCCACTCCGCGGGCCAGTTAACATCAAAACAGATCTGAATCCCTATTGTTCCGAAGTCCGTTTTGAAAACAGGGGGTGGTGAACTTCCCGGAGTTACACCCTTTTCACACTCCTCCGATACAGGATGAATCTTATCATACTGACCGGTTATTTCACCCTTCCGGTCAATAAGTATAGCCGAATTATGCACTTTCCCATCCTTTTTGGTATGAACAGGACAAATGATATAACTACCCAGTTCCTTTGCAACAGATGAAATCCTGTTAGTTACAGGTCCTGGAACCTCCTCTGCCCCTCTGGCAGAACTACCGGTAAATACCTCGGGCAGACAAATTATATCGGGTTTATATAACGACATTATCTTTATGCGTTTAACCATCCCGCTGATGATATCTTTTTCATCCTCAAGCCCGCTTTTTGAAAGGCTCAGTACAGAGACATTCCTGGGAGAGATCTTCTCCTGCTCAAATGAGCCACCTCCCTTTAAAATATTTCCCGGCAATAAACCTGAAGAAGCAACTCCAAGTCCCACAAGACCAGCACCTGCTCCTGATTTCTTCAGGAAATTTCTTCGTGAAAACTTACTGTTTTTTAACATAATGCTTATGCTGTTTTTTATTATCAATTACGGAGACTCAATTTTTTCTTTAATCGAATTCAACAACCACCATGCAATACGTATTTAATTGGGGAACTCTGTATGTGATCCTCCCCTCTGATACCTGGAATGACAGAGATTCAATTTCCGGACTCTCCGGAGAAAGAAGATTTACCACCTTTGGTTTTTTCCCGTCAGGAATCTGAAGGTTCACCTCAATGTTTTTCACTATGGGTTCTTTTTCTGCCTTATAATTGACGAGGTGAAGCACTATTCGTGATTTATCCGGACTTTGTTTCACCTGGGCAGTCACAAACATCGGGGCATTTATTTCTGACGACAGCATATTTCCTGCGGTCCACTTAACCGCTTCAACCATTTCTTCCTGGTTTTCCGGCAGCTTCCAGTAACGGCTGGTCATTGCCGCTCCTGAAGGTTTTGGTAATGCAGGTTTTATTTCAGAAATATAAACCACACGTCCTTTATTAACAAAGATTTTTTTTGCCGGTTTTGTAAAAATCTCTTCACTATTATACCCTCTCCAAACCGGGGCATCTGTCTGGATGAGATCTTTCAGACCAAAATTATTCCTCCTCAAAAATCTTTCGGTATATAATGAAGAATGTTCAGTAACAACCAGCCCGCCTCCCTTTATAACAAAATCAGTGATTAATCCGAGGTCCTGATCGCTTAAACATTTCTGGCCGGCAAGTATAAGAACCTTGTACTTTGACAGGTTCTTTAAATTATCATCAAAAATAATATCGAACGGAATTCTTTCCTGGATCAATACCTGTTCAAAAAGATAAGTACTCTGATAGGGCCGGTCATTATCAAATGCCATGGAGGCAAAAGAATGAAGTACAGCCACATCTGCAATATTTTCAACATCATGATAATATTTAAAATTTTTATTGAAGAATCTTATATATTCCGCTTTATTCTTCATATCCTCAAAACTTTCCTTCGCCGTACCTTCAGTATATGGATTGTCAAATCCCCTGTCTGTGCGTGGTTCCGTAAGTTCATATCCGGTAAGAAGACCGCCAACCATCCCCAGACATTGACGGTTGTAAGCTAAAGCTTCTGCCATCTTAAGCTTGTTGTCGCCTGTATAGGTAAAAACCGTATTATTCAATATCGCTGCCATTTTGTAAGACCTGATTTTAGAAATCAGAATTTCATCACTGGTATAACCGGCATCATCACCTTCTTCGGTCCATACGGCATCTGTGTGAGAAAGCAATTGTGGATAATCAATACTCTGTTCCCGGATTGTATTACGACCTGACAACCCTGAAGAAGGATTGTTTTCGACAGCTACCTCGGGATTAAGTCCCTTGATAAACTGTTCCATCTCACTGTAAAAACCGGTCAGCTGCCTGCATCTGAAACCGGTCCAGAGCTGAAACAACGGATCGATCATATACTGCATAACTCCATTAGCCCCGGGTGGTTCAACATATTCGCACATTGCTGAAGCCAAGCCGTTCTGTTCAGTTGTTCCGGAGTATAATTTGTCTGAAGGTATGATCGGAAATCTTCTATCGCCATGGGGTGGAAAAATATTGGTGTTGCGCCCCTCATAGAGGTATTGTCAAAATGGATCAGGTCAGCATGAAGCTCTTCAACAGCTATGCGTACTGCTTTTTTGATATATGCTATATAACCCGGATGCATAAAATATACTCTCTTCCGGAAAGATTGTGAACCATATGTAACCGGTTGCCCGAGATAATCCGGCACAAACCACGATTTTGCTTCAGGCATTTCAGGCAAAAAGGTCTCATATGCTATTGTGCTGCCAATATAAGCCCCGACCCTCAATCCGTGTTTTTTACAGAGTGCGGCAAGTTTTTTTGCGTCCTCCAGTTGTTGCTTTTCAGCTTCCAGACCAAATCCTTTAAAACAATGGATCATAGCCATAGTAACTCCCATTTCCTTAAGTTTGATTATCGCTTCCTCACTGTGCGTAAGAGGGTAATCTTCAATATCCCATGTTTGATAGCCCCCTTTGCGGGTACGGAATATAGGTGCAGAATCCCAGTTGCCCACCATGACGATCGGTTCATCTTTCATCCATTGCGGAGTTTGTTTTATAAGGTCAGCAGAACTTTTCAGTGAAACAGGTTCCCTGTTATCACAAGCATTGGAAAACAGGAGGAAAAATGCAAGAGTAAATAATAATTGAAAGAGTTTCTTCATAGCCTTTTTATTATCTTTCAGTAAATGTAAGCTTTATTTCAATCTGGCGACATTTGCACTTTGAGGATCTGTTCAAAATAATTGCTCAGGGCACAGAGCGCAGGGCACAGGGCTCAGAGCTCAGAGCAATGAGAATATATTTAGTGTTAGCCTATAGATAAGCATCTTTTAACCAGAATTAAATAATGCTACCAGTTTCCTTAAATATTTTTTCTCTGATAGATTCGGAAACAAAACTATTTAAAGACATCTTTTCCTCCGAAGCCAGTAATGCAGCCTTTTGGTGAAGATCAGGCGATATCCTTACATTAAAACTCCCTTTATACGGTTTTTCAGGTTGAATGCCTTCATATCTGCAGGAATTCAGATAAGTGTCAATTGAATCTCTAAAATCATTTTCCAGTTCCTTTCCGGTTTTTCCCTTCATAAGATATCAAGCCTCTTATTCCAAGTACCTTTCCATAAAGTAAATCATCTTCTTTGCTGTACTCGATATTTCCTGTGTAACCTTTGTATTCCAAATTTTTCATAATCCTAATACCTCCCTGATTTGTTTCATCTGATAGTGTTTCAAAATACCCGTCGGATGGGGTTTGTGTAACATTACAGGAACACCTTTTGGATCCATAAATTTAACCCTCGAGCCAGATGTTTTTCCTTTTTTTATCTCATTAAAGTCAAAGTATCTAAGTAGTTTAATCATTTCATCATAATGAAAATCAGATGGCATACTTAAAAAGCGGGCTATCAGTTTTTCTTTTTTCGACATTGTACAAAAGTAACTATATTTAGTTACAATATCAAATATTTCAATTCGTTTTATATCAGCACGTGGTAATATTCCTGCAGCTCCCTCCTCATCTTTCTCAAACATCCCGATCACTATCCCCGGATCGTATATCGTGTCCCATTGGAGCTTACTTCAACATACCTTTTTGCAGCCTAAAGCCCCGGCAATAGGCGGTTTTCAAAGTTTCAAAGAACGTCTTAATATCTAATTTTATGCAAGATATAAAAAATTCCGGTCATGCCCTTTTTTCTTCATTTGAGGTCTTTAACTGAAGGTTTTACAAATAAAAAAGGTATGCTTCTAAATCAGGATAACTTTTTTATTTTCAAGTGAAAGAGTTTTCAATTGAAAAAAAAGACTAAGGTTTCCAGTCACGGATTATGATCCTGTCCTGGTAAAGCTTCACCTCGAGCTTTTGTTTGCCTCGCCATCTAAGCTGCGGATATAACTCTATCGGGATTGTTACTGCATAGCTTGTCCCCCCTGCTATTTTGGTCAGGCGTCGTACTTTTCTATTCTCTATTTTTCTAAGTGCCATAGATTTAATTTTTTATCTATGTAGAAAGATACGTAGTTTCCTACATAGATGCAATGGAAACAGGTAGTATTATTACATCGCTCCCCAAAGCAAAAAGCTGGTCTCAAACAGAACTAGCCACTAAAAGTGGTGTATCCCGTGAGATGATTGGTAAATACGAAAGGGGTGACGCTGTTCCTTCTATGGAAGCTGCTAAAAAAATTGTTGATGCTTTTGAGGTTTCGTTGGACTATCTTGTAGGTGAGGGCATTAACAGTAAGTTTGATAAAAAGACCGTTAATCGGTTACTGGATAATGAAAAACTGGAGCCGGAGATAAGGAACACTTATATGTCAGATGCTTTCCTTGCCAAAAACATAATGTAAGTAAATTTTTTAAAAAAAATATCATGAAAACACAAAACATACTGATTGCCCATCCATCTGATGACAGGGAGTTAAACGTAATAAAGGCTTTTTTTGAAGCCCTCAAAATAAAATTTGAGGTTGCTCAGGATTCTCCCTACGACCCCGGGTTCGTAGATAAAATATTGCAGGGCGATACCGATTTTAAAGCAGGAAAAGGCAGGAAGGTAACCTTGGACAAACTGAACAAGTTATGGAAGTAGTTTTTCTGCCTAAGACCATGAAGATATGGAATACCTGGTTAAAACCGGAAACAAAGCTGTTTTGAAAAAGATAGCACAATTGACCGAAGCCATAATAAGTAGCCCGTGCGGCGGCGTTGGAAAACCCGAAGCACTAAAATACCTATTGGCCGGGAAATGGTCCCGACGAATTACCGGTGAACATCGGTATGTTTACCAAATTGAGGGTGATATACTAAAAGTTTATTCGCTTAGAGGGCATTACTGAAAATCTTTTCTAATAAGTAGGCGTGTAACGCGGAAGTTCATTCGTTTTTAGCCTTACTCCTTTATACTTTCTCCGGTCATGATTCTTCTCATCAAGAAGCTTTATATCACCTGCTTTTCCTGGTCATTCGGTGCTAAACCGGCGCTCCCGCCGAAGCGGGATTGGCTCAGCTAAAGCCACTTCTTCGACTGGAGACCTGCAATCGCTAAGCTTCGCTCAAGTTAAGACAACTTATGATTTAAGGTGCTGTGCCTATACCGGCTTTCATTCTTATCATAAATCTCTCCAGTATTGGCATCTATCCGGAACCTAAATTCTCTTGTGTAAACAGTTATTAATTCTTTACCTCCGTATTTCTCCATATATTTTTTGTAATGTTCGGAGGTTATAAAATCTTCAGGTTTTTTTTCTTCCGGGATTTCTATACTTATGGTTTCTACCTGGGCATATTCCCAAAGTAATTCTTTACTTTTTTTATGGAAAATAAACAAAGAAAATCCACCATCGTTATCGTGTTTTATTTGTTCTTCTGAGCCATCTATTAATTTATGATAACAATGGAAGGCTAATACATCCTTAAAATCAATAGCAGCATTAAACCGATAAGGTATGTTATAAGTAATACCATCAATTCTTATCTGTGTAGCCTTAGTGTTTTCAATAGAAATTCTTTTCATTATTAGTCTATTTAATAAATCTGAAATTATTGTCATCCTTTGGTACCTGTCAGTAAACTGCTACCGGAAGATAAACTTTGTCGAGCTCTTCTTTTATTTTGCCGGCATCGATATCATTGCCGTTTACGGGTACCAGAACTAATTTCGGCCGTTTCACTGAATAGCTCATCACAATGAGTTTGCCAAATTTATTTATCTCCATAATGTGACCAGGCGTTCAATACATACTGCGGGCAATGCCTTCTTTAAAGTACCCGAAAAGTTCTGTAAAAGGCTTTTCACTTGGTTCGGGCATGAGCTCGGGTTCTCGGGTTTTGGTGTTGGTATGGTTACCAAAAACCAACTTGCTTTTTTATGTAACTTATTTCTCGTATTTTTGTAAAATCATTGTAAATACTTACTTTCTAAAGCGACATGTTAAACATTGGAAACAAAATAATTCTGCTCAGGAAAGAGAAAGGGTGGTCGCAAGGCGAGTATTCTTCTTACGATAAGGATACCGCGGACAGGCTGAAGGATATCCAAAAAATTGACAATAACACCAAATCTGTGCTTTTCAATGTAAATGATACTTACATTCAAAACTTTCAGACTAAACAGACTTTTGCAACAAAGTAACATTTACCGGTTATGAAAACTCAATATATTACAGATACCACAGGGAAAAAAGTAAGTGTAATCCTGCCGATAAAGGATTATGAGAGAATAATGGACGAACTCGAAGAATTGGAAGAAATTAAAGCTTACGACCGTGCCAAAGCCCGTAAAAGCGAACCTATACCTTTTGAACAAGCTGTTAAGGAAATAAAGCTCCTGCGCAATGGCCGTGTATAAGGTGTTTATTGAAAAGGCTGTTTATAAGGAGCTTAAAAATATACCCGAATGGGATTACCAGAAAATTATGGCATCAATTGCTTCGACCGGCGTCTTGTAATGGCTAAGCTTCGCTCAGTGTGTGCCGGCCCGTGGGCTATAGTGTGGTAAACAGCTTTATCGCCGGACTTTTTGTGTTTTTCTCTTTCCTCCGGGGCCGTTTCTGAAAACTCTGAAATATAGTTTATAATCCCAATAAAACTCTTATCCCTTCAGGAGCTGTAACTTTTTTTACTTTTCCCTGCTCCACCTGTTCGATGCTTTGTTTTATCTTTTTTACCATTTTGGCATTAAAATAAATATCACCCTCATTAACAGGAGTTAAGGCATAGGCTTTATCTTTCCCCCGCTGAACGATGATCTGTTCCCCTTTATCGGCTTTGTCAAAGTACATTTTTTGATTTTGCCTCAGTTCTCTGCTGCTTATTATTAGCATATCATCATCTTTTAAGGTGTACAAATATGGTACAAATATATCAAAAATTACGGTGACGTCATTCATATTGTTTCATTTAAGCGGCCGGCATTTTTCCAACTCCTTCTGTTAATCTTCCGGACTGTCCGTTCTGTACCGTACTGTTGAGCTTACAAAACGATGCCCGGCCATATACCTGACATATTTAAAAGAATCGCCCGGTTTTTAAAACCAAATACCCAAACACCTTATAAAGGTATTAGCAAACCCGAACCCTTAAAACACGGCTTAACAGGCTGCTGGTCGCGCAGGATTAACCGGTGAACGCCGCTATGTGTACCAAATCGAGGGCGAAATCCTTAAAGTTGATTCCCTTGTGGGGCATTATTGATGGTCACCGGCTTTCATTTTTATCATAAACCTCTCCAGTATTGGCATCCACTCTGTATCTAAAATCTCCGGCATAAACAATTAGCAATTCTTTGCCGACAAACTTTTTCATGTAATTTTTATAATGCTCAGAGGTGATAAAATCTTCAGGTTTTTTTAACATTGGAAGCTCTGCTTCAAACCCTACAACTTCGTTTGAATCAAATTTCCATAGTTGATTCCCTTCATTATTATAGCAAAAGAGTTGACTTGGATTCTCATCACAAAGCTTTTTCCATATTTGATGAGTTTCAATATTTTTCCAATTCAAATCACTCGATAGAGGTTGAATACTAAAGCAAACGACATTATCAAGCTCTATGACCTTCTGTATGATTGTTTCTTTAGAAAAAGAAATCATCTTTTCTCCAATTTTAATTGTATTTCCTTCAAGTATTCTACTGAACATGACGCATCATTTTATAAATTCCGATAATTTACCAATCGACTTGAACCATTCGGGAGGTATTATTTTATTATCCCTAATCTCATACTGCAAAGCACCACCAGTTAAATGCCCTTGTCCTCCAAAATCTTGTGGTCGTGCAATACTTTTTCTTACTTTTGTTCCAACAGGTAATTTCACCAAGATATGTCGTTGTTTATTAACAATATATATGTACAAGAACACTTTTTCGGCAAACCCTACTTTAGCTACCGTACCGACTCTAAGTTTAGTACCAGCAGGAAATTTTACAATACTTTATTTTGAAAGTTTAGAGGGTAAAGCAAATAAATCCTTTATTTTATTAGCATCATCCCCTAATGCTTTAAAATCTTCTGGTTTCATCATCTATTTGACTGAACCTTCCATGTCACGGACTTGAACTCCATGAACGAATGACTTCTGTCCGGTTATTAGTACCTAACTGTTTAATTACAACAAATAGTTAAGAAGCATAATTAATACTATTTTGCTGACTTTAATATTTTGATTTGCATTTCATATATTTCTTGCATTTTATCTAAGATATATTTGCCTAAAACTTTATCATTTGGCGGCGCTTCCAACAAAATCCTAAATGAAGACTGTACTACTCTAAAATTATCCTCTTTAATATCTTCAAGTTTTTTATGTTGTTTTATTAAACAAAACAACCTATTATAACTATCTTTTAGTTGTTTATAAGCAGAAAAATCTTCAATAGCTAACAAATAATCAAACAATCCAATTAATTGAGCTAGTTTAGTTTCTAAATCTTCTTTATTCATAATTGACACAAATTAGGGAAGGCTTTTCGAAATTCTCCATATGTATAAATTTTACCCGTTTTTAAATCTTTTACGCTTTGAACCCAAACATTTTCCGGGTAGCCATATTTCAAAATAATTTGATCAGCTCCTCCCATATATTCCGGGGCTTTAGGTGGCCAAGGACCAACTTTCCCTATATTTATCTTTTCTCCTTTTGGAATTTTAATAATAGCTTCAAATCTCATGCTATTATTAAATTCTTCAACTAAAGCTAATTCTTCACGTGATAACTTTTTAACTGTCGATACATAACTACCTCCTATTTTTGCGTTACCTCCAAAACGTCTGTAAGTCAATATTTCTTCCAACAATTCTGCTGTATCATATTCTGAATTAAAAAATGTTTCAGCTTGATTACCATATAGAGTCTCTTTTCCAATTATCTTTATTTTTTCATCAATTAAGGTAGTAAAACTTTTCAAACTTCCAACATCATCCCCAATGCTTGTAGCTGTCTTTCTAAATCCTATATTCCCATCTTTCCTGATTAATTGAAAAACACTTTCAGCCTTCTTACCTTCATTGTCAAGAAATTTTATTTTCCCTGTTGTGCCAAGTATCTCGCCGCCCTCTTCAATGAACCTGATTTCTTTCAATGCCCCTTCACCGTATATCGCTACTCTATTGCCACCTTCACCTGCAAGTAACTCGACACCCTTCTCGGTTCTGGTGGCGAATAATTTAGTGCTTCTCGTGAAACTTCTGGCCTTCAGGTAATTAATTAAAGTTCCAACTTCCCCAACCGCCGTGAATGTCAAGACTATATCGAACTCTATGTTCACCAGCTCAATCCCGCCGGAACCAGATAGCATGTTTGTCGCTTCCCTGCACGCTTCCCCGTAATACGGGGTTGCCAGCGTCTTGATGAAATCGTCGCTTACCTGCCTGTCCGTGAAGAACTGCTCAAGGTTGTAGGCTGCCGATATCTCCCTTGTTTCCCGATTGCTTGATAACACTTTAACCTGCCCATTCAGTATCCCGAGCGACCCCAGCACCGGCTTTATCACCTCCCCGCAATATTCCTTCTCTGTGTACCAGCCCATCTTGTATCTCGGTTCAACCACGATGTCGTTGCCTTTCTCGTCACAACACGAGTTGTAAGGCTTGTCCTCGAGGTGATAATAATATACCTCAGTGCATTCCTGGCTCGTCGCCATTGGCCCTGCCCCAACGGTTGAAATGGCTTTCACCTCTTGCCGTTGTCCTTCCATCGTCCCTGGTTTATCAGGTTTCGGGGCGAAACACGTTACCGACTTGGCGTCCTCATCCCTCTCAAACATCCCAATCACCAGTCCCGGATCGTGTATTGCATCCCACTGGTGTTTTACAAGACCGGTACCTGCGGTGTAGTCCATGAGGTTGTCGGTGCTGCTCTTTACAATCTGGTACTGACTGTCGAAAGTGTGATTAAGGTGGAAGCTGCCGTGTGCCAGTTCGTGGGCTATGGTGCGGTAAATAGCTTTATCGCCGCCTTTCCTGGCTGTCCTGGTAAACAGGTAACCGAACTGTTTGCTCCGCGGCATGTCGCCAGTGGCATTCAGGTCGTCGCTGCTTTCCAATACAAAAAGATAAAGGGCTGATGGATCAAATTTGTCAGCTTTATCAGTAATAAATGCGTTGTTGAGTTTCTTCATCCCGGGGGTGTACTGGCTGAACAGACCGCTGCCGGTAACATTGAGGCTATCAGCAGAAGCTCTGAAGTTGCTGTCATCCTTTGTTACCTGCCAGTCAACTGCTACCGGAAGGTATACTTTGTCGAGCTCTTCTTTTATTTTGGCGACATTGAGATCATTGCCGTTTACCGGCACCAGAACTAATTTCGGCCGTTTTACTGAATAGCTCAACACAGTGAGTTTGCCCAGAACATCCGTTTGTCCCTTTTGATTGGGGTACACAGCGTAAACATCAATGCCGTCGTTATCCTTGCCCGAGGGTAAGGTAAGCAGGTACTTCTCTTTTGTGCCGGCAGGCTTAGTAGTATATCTGGTACCTGTGCTACTTTGAAAAACAATGCTGTCGGGGTTGAGGGTTTTATCCTTTAATTTTACCTCCGCCAATATTACATCAGTTTCGCCTGCAGGGATAAGCTTAAATGGTATATCATAAAGTGCTCCGCCTGCCATGGGCATAGTTTTGTATTCCCCGGTAAACAAACTGCTTCTCGCATAGTCAGTACTGCGAACATCAAAGGCATATTTTGTTTTCCCGGGTATCTCCTCAAAAAGTACAGTGCCCTTATCTGAACTTATGGCACCTGGCAGGGCAACCTGTTGCTGAGCGCCGCCTGCCGGTGCTTTGCCTATAGAGGTTGCCTTGCCGGTCTGGACATCGACACTGTAAAGGTTACCTCCGGAGTCTTTTACCGTAATGGTTTGGGCCTTTTCTTCCAACTGCTTCGAAACATCGGCTCTCACAATATCGCCTGCAAAGCTTAAAATTACTATTTCACGCTTCGCCGTATCGAGTGTGATGCCTTCTGTGCCGTTTATTATTACATTTGTAAGTGTTATTGCAACGCCGTCGGTGCCATCTCTTACGGAGCCGTTGTTTGCACCACCTTCAAACACCTTGTCAATATCCCACATTGCATTGTCGCCACCTTCGCTTTTATCGGTAATTAGGCGAATTACGCCTTCTGCCAACTGGTAATCGGTGTTAACAAATATATTTGTGAACTCGCATCGTATTTTTTTATTGGCAAAAAGCGGTACCTGCACAAAGCCCCTGCCTGAGAACCGGCCAACAATACCATTCTCTATCTTCGAGTCGATAACGGTAACCATAAAGCCTCCTGCATCGATTTCCTGCAGCCTTAATAACTCGTTCAGTGGTGCGTGGTTGCTGACGATCAGCGACTGGTATGGAGATCCGCAAATTATTTCGGGCGGCATTGGCTGCATTACAGTGTCGGTAACGCTGAGTCCGCCCCAGGTGGAGTTTTTCTTTCCCTGCACCCGGCATTCGTAAATATTGCCGGACGAAAGTCCATTCAGGTCGAATGTATTTTGCACTGTTTCTGCCTCATACCATTTGTTTTCGCTGCCCTGCTTACGGTAGAAAACTTTATAGCTGTCGAATTCGGTGGAAGCATCCCATGAGAGGTTTGCCTTACGGGGGGAGACGGCACGTGCGACAAAATTTTCGACAGTATTAAATTGCAATGCAACAATTTCGGCTTCTCCGTAAACAAAACTGAATACCTCGCTATAACCGTTATTCCGGATGTAATCACGGCCTTCAGTATCAAAAGCACGAACACGCCAGGCATACCTCATGCCTTTTTCGAGTGACGGGTCGGCGATGGTATAGGCCAGGCTTGTACGGTTGGTTTCCGCCGTAAATATGGGTCGTGAGTTTTGAACAATTTCTGATGGATAACTGCCATTGACCCTCATTTCGAAAAGCTCGAACCTGAAACCGGTTGATTGTGCCGAGTTAGGCGATGATGTGCTTCGTGAAAGCCACTGGAAGGTAATATATTGAGAAGGAGAATATGGCACTCCTGTATTGTTCAGGGGGAAATTGAGCAACGGCGGGTCGGTTTTTGCAAGGTAGCAATACATGGCACCTCCCCTGCTGAGTGCTACTTCGCGACGTACAAAGTCATAAGCAGTGAAGGTGATAACATAAGCTCCTTCGGGCAATGATTTGGTACGCAGGTAGTTTTCGCGGGAATATCCCACGAAATCCATATTCTGAGGATCGAGCAAATGATAAAGGTCGGTGCCCGAAATAATGGTAGGGATACCGGGGTCGAGAGTTAATGGCGGTGGCATGTATTGCGCTGATGTCCGCATGATTACCCGGCTGTTTAGTTCTATTTCCATTTTTAAATAGAGCATATAAGGAGCCTGGGTCAGATCACGCTGAACAATAATTACTTTAAGCTGCTCACAACCCGGCGCTGCATAATCGGCAAGGTTAACAGAATATGGCGGTGTAAGCTGTGTGGTCACGCTTACAGGATATACTTGCGCCTGGGCATTTACGCATATATGAATGATTAAGAGAAAAACCGCGACAAAACCAGAGATCAGTTTCAAACAAGGAGTTGATTCCCTGTTCAGGGCGCTTCGTCTGTCGCTGATGATCATTTGTTTCGTGATATTTTCTCTGTTCATATCCTGCATTTCAACATCATCGTTTTAAAAAGTAAATGCATAATTCAGGTATCCTGTCAACTCGTTCCTTCTTTGTTTCTGCAATTCTGACGGGAATCTCTGAAGCCATGTAAGATTTGAAGTAATGCTATGTTTTCCCTCCTCCGATTTCTTTGGTGAATAGCCAAGGTTCAATCCGGTCGACATTACAGGAGAACCTTTCTTCCCGTTTAAAGTGTTCCGGTTGTATGCCGAGTTGAAACCGGCACGCAGGTTCTTATTTATGAACATTTTACTGATATTAAGCCCGGGGCCCTGGTAAAATGACTTCATTTCAGGAGCATTACCGGAGTTCATATTATATGATATAGAAATTGTAACACCCGCATCCGGCATTACCTGTGAATACGATGCATTGGCAGTAATAAAGCCCGATTTTGAATTGTTTTGTGCCCCGGGATTTGTTTCGGCAGCTTTCTGGTACGATGTATATATCATTAAGTTGCGGGGAGCTTCCTTACTCCCAAAGGTGTAGTTTGCCGAGCCTCCCAACTGGTTTGTAACCTGGTAAAAATTAAGAGTGTCCATGCTATTATTAAAGAAAGGATCGGTTTGTGGTTTCATGTTGGTATAAGTAGAAAAATTGGAATAGTTAAGTGCCAGATTCCATTTTTCAGACGGATTGAAATTTAGGTTACCTGCCCCTACCAGACGTTTTGTTGTCGATTCACGACTTTTATCGAGATTGTTACGCTGTATACCTGCATTGCCGCTTACTGAAAGACGACCTTCAAGCAACCGGAGGCTGGGCACCAGGGTAATATTTTCCATATCGTTGTTAAAATAATAAGCTCCAAGAGACTGGTAATCGGGCGCTACCCGTTCGTAGCGGACCATAATGCCAAAAGGGGAGGTCTGGTAGCCGATCCCGAATGAGCAGGCATCGAATGAACGTGTTACTGCCGATTGTGGCGACAAGGGCTTCTTATCGGAAACAACAGAAGCCGAATCGGTTTGAACCAACTCCATTCGCAGATCACCATTAAGGATTGACATTGAGTACTCACCTTCGAGAGTAAGGTGCCCCATCAGCGTGGTGTGTCCCGAAATACCGAAAGCTGCATTTTGCATCGGATGAAGTAATATGTTATTTGGTACCTGGCTTATGGAGTTCTCATCGTCTTTTGCAGTGAATAGATTTACTGAAATAGCGCCGGCGCCCTTTTCGTAACCAAGTTTTATCCCGTATCCCATTCGTTTGTACGAAGGGATAGCAGAGGCTTCATTGAGAGGATTATATTTAACAGCTTTCTTCATCTGCCCGGACATTAATGCCAGCCGCCAGTTGCCGGGTGTCAGTTCAACACCTGCTCCCTTAAAACTGTGACCCGACAGGGTATAGGGTGAAAAGCTCATACTTGTGTATCCTATGTAGGCTTTTATCCATTTATACTGCGGAGTAAAGCTCAGCCTGTTAAAGGGCTGAGTGTAACTTTTTTGCGAATTGCTGTAAGTAAATGAAAAAGGTGTGTTGTAGCCGAAAAGATTAAGGTAAAGGTTACCTGAAAGGATAAACTGGTAAGGTTCGCGCCGTGCAATTGTGTCGTTTGTATGGTAAAATATGTTCGAAAGGGTTACCCCGCCTGTTGCTTTGATGCCTTTTTTAAACCCCATGCTGCTAAGATCCTGGGCATTAGCAGTGTAAAGGAACATTAATCCTGCTAATATGAAAATTGTATTTAATTTAAAGTTAACCACCTCTTTCTGAATCATTACTTTTTATTGCGAAATAATAAACAGTAAGGCTCTGGAATCATTATCGCTTACAATCCAGAGTACGTAAGTTCCTGGTAACACTCCGGGAATGCTGATGTCATGTTCAAACTCAATACCGGCAGGGTACCTGCTGCTATGACAGATTTTTGAATAATAGTCTAATACCTTAATGTGTATCTGTTGCTTTGTATATAGTTTAACTTTTACTTTAAATTGTCCGTTGTTAGGATTAGGTGTAATTTGTACACTTTCAATTCCGGTCAGGTATCTGTCTTTTCCTGTCAGCAGCGGATCATAAGGAGCAATTTTTAAAAGTTTTTCAACTGTGTAATCGCATGTTTCAAAATGTCCTGTCATTTTTACAGGATAAATTCCGGTTGTATTATATCTGATCCTTGCATCAAACTGATTTGTGGCTATTACAGTTGCTTCGGGTGAAAACTCCCAGGTAACGTTGTCGGGTTTAGGCACGCTCACATCAATAACTACAAGAGTATCGCGTTCGTACCTGCTGGTAGCCAGCATGAAGTTGACAAAGGGTGATTTATTTCTTTCACTTATGGTAACCTCTGTTTCTGCAAGGCAGTTGTTAGCATCGGCAGCGAATACCCTATGCCTGCCGCTGTAAGTCTGTAATGATAAAGTATTATTCATATGTGATTGATCATCAACTGCGAACAGGTAAGGCGGAGTGCCCCCCAAAGCTGTTGGTATTATGGCGCCATTTGGTGTTAAAGCACAGGCTGGCCGGGAGATAGCCGTTACACTTAGAGGCAGAACAGGCTCATGGATTTCGAATAACTGTTCTGCTTTACACCCTGCAGCATCAGTAACAGAGAGAGTATAAATGCCTTTATATAAATTGTCAATAAAAGGATTTGTTGAAGGATTTTCTTGCCATCGACAGGTGAAAGGCATTGCCCCACCCGAAACATTGACTTTTATTGCCCCACTGTTCTGTCCGAAACACTTCGCATCAGTTATGATACCGGTAATATCCATTTTCGGAACAGTGTTAACGATTGATGTGTAAAAAGTCTGAGTACAGCCGTTTACATCTTTTACCGTGAAATTATAATTGCCGACCCCGAGGTTTGTGAATTCATTTTCTGATACAAAAGCATTATTGACTGATGAATAAGTGTAAGGAGAGCTTCCTCCTGATGCTGTTAATGTAATTCTCCCGTTCGCATCATCAATGCATTTAACTTGTACCAGAGAGGATGCCCCGAGAAATAATTCCGATTCCGCCTCGGTAAGCATAACCTGTCGGGAAATCGTGCATCCCCTGGCATCTGTTAAACTAATATTATAAGGGCCAGCGGGAAGGTTGGCAAATACAGAATCGGATTGGGAAGACCTGCCCGATAAAAGGTATGAATACCCCTTATATCCGGCACCGTTTCCTCCCGATGGTGCCACAGAAATGAGACCATTGTTATTACCATAACACGATACGTTGTACCCGTTATAATCTTTAGCAAACCAGTTCAGTCCAAGAGCCTCAGGTGGATTTGTAATAGTCATATTATCAGCCCATTGCGATTCGCACCCCTTTGAATCAGTAACTTTCAGTTTGTATGTCGCTGCCTTTAGCGGAGACCCTGATGTGAATTCTGTATAGGTAATACCATTGTTTTCAGAATAGAAAAATTTATGTCCTTCATTACCTCCTTCGGCCTCAATATTAATATTTCCGGTTTCCCCGTAACAGATAATATCATGTAAATTAATTTTGCTTATAGTTAAAAAATCAGGTTCTTTGATCAGTACACTGTCACTTACAGAACAATTATCCGAGTCGGTTACCTTAAAACGATAATTGCCGGGACCCAGCTTTTCAATATTGGCAACACTCTCCCATTCAGATTTCCAACTGTCATTTATCTTCTTCTCCCAAAGCATGTCAAAACTACCTGAACCACCCGTAACAGTTGCTGCTATTTTCCCGTTGCTTTCCCCAAAGCATCTTACATCCTGTGGAATAATAATGGTTTGTATCGGTTGGTTTTTATGCTCTACCGATGCAAGACGATTCTGAAGGCAACCGTTCCTGTCATTTACTTGAATTTTATATGTGTTTGCATATAGTCCGCTGAATACCGGGGCAGAGTAAAAACCCATGTCATTTAATTGATATAAATAAGGTTCAATACCACCCGATGCTGTTACAGATAGTTTTCCGGTTGCCTCTCCAAAGCATTTTACAAGCCCGGAAGATACAGACAGATTCAATTTATCCGGCTGTGTAAGAGTAACAGCTCCTGAAGAATTACATCCTCTTTTATCAGTTACCTTAATATCATAGGTACCGGCTGCCAGGTTTGCAAATTCAGAATCAGATTGGTCCGTTTTGCCGGACAATGTGTAAAAATAGTCACTGTAAGTGACTCCGCTTCCACTGACTCCGTTCCCTCCACTTGCTAATATAATAATGCTGCCATTTGTTTCTCCGTTACAGGAAATATTGAATCCATTGAAGCCGGACAGAATTCGTAGAAAAAACCAAAGCTGTGGGAGGTTCAGTAATTATAACTTCTTTTTCCACATCGTTCTCTTTCCACCCCGCCTCGCACCCTTTTGAATCTGTAACTTTCAGTTTGTAGGTACCGGCAGGTAATGGAGAATTGGGTGGTACATTCTCAAAAGAAGCGCCTCCATTTTCATAGTACGAAAAATTGTATTCGCCGTTACCACCCTGAGCATCAATTTCTATACTGCCTTTTTCGCCATAACAGGTGATATCGTCAGGGTTAACACTGGTTATATAAAGAAGGCCAGGTTCAATTATAGTTGTACTGTCATATACAGAACAATAATCGGAGTCTGTAACCTTAAGACGATATTCGCCGGGGTATAAACCGGAAGGAGAAGGATCAGCGGAGGTATGATGAATCCAACCCCCATTTGCTTTTATTTCCCAGTCGTATGATTTAAAACTGTTTGTGCCTCCGCTCACTTCAGTCCTGATCTGTCCGTTTTCCTCTCCGTAACATGTAACATCAACAGGTATTAACGATGCATTTATTTTTGGATTAGTCCCCACTGTAACCTCAGCCGATGCCACATCATTGCAGGTTTCGTCGCTGTTACGGACATAAACCGTGTAATTACCTGCCTCCATGGAATTGAAAGCAGCAGTATTACCTGTTAAAACCTCGCTGCCCATATTGAACTTGTAAGAACCTGAACCTCCGCTTGCAGTTACTCCAATCCCGCCGTCACTCCCTCCAAAGCAAGTAACATTTTTGATAACTGCAGGAGAAAATCCGAGCGGGAAAACAGGCTCCAGGATATGTACTGCTGTTGATACTCCGGCACAACCCATGTTAGCATTATCGCGAACGTTGATAATATACCTGCCCCCGGGAAGAGAATAATTTTCCCATATTGGACCCTGTGCGGTGGCAGAAACCAACGCTTTCCCTAAAGGATAATCACTTTCCTTAAAGATATAGTAATTGTATTTATTGCTACTTAATCCTGAAACTTCCACTTTAAAACCACCATTTGGATTTGAAATGCAGGTAGGCTTTATGGAAGTCACTTTATCAATAACAACCTTATCGGGTTGCGAGATTTCTATGCTTGTATTTATATCGACACAAAAATCGCCAAATTTAACCGTGTAAGGTTTTGCATTAAGCCCAGAGAAGGTATAATCCACTTTATTCTTAAGAGTATCTCCATTGGCATTAATTATATAATTACTACCAGCGCCATTTGTAATCTTAACACGAATGGAACCATCAGAAAGTCCGGGGCAGGAGACATCTTTTTGAGTAACATCATAGGTGAGTTCCGGGAGAGAACCAATTGTAATTGGATACTCAGAATAACATTGTTTTATTTCATCATCCCCATATTGAAGGTATAATGTATAAGAACCAGGTAAATAAGGTTTCACAACTTTTTCAGTTCCATTAAATTTGCCTTCCGGCCCACTATGTTCGTTTGTTTTAACAATATTATAATAATAATAATTGGTCGGAACAATGCTTTTTATATCGGAAATTGTAATTTCTCCTGTTGCCCTGTTCACACAGGATGAGTCATAAGAAACTGATGCTGTGGGTGGTGAGGGGAGAATATTAACTATAGAATCTCAGAATAGGGACCATATTTATCAGATGATCTGCGCCCTGAGGCAGGAATATATGCCCTGACTCTGAAGCTAAATGGTACTTTACCGGTAAGCTCAGGAAGATGATCCTTAGCGGATGAAATCGATAGAGTCGTTTGGAGTTAGTACCCAAAGCTACCAATTTTTTACACCGGAAAATAGATATATGGCACTGGCCAATTATACACTTCGAGTGCAGCATTATTCGAAATAATCGTTGATAAATTGTATTTCTTCCCAGGTAAGAATAGAATGCTGGATTGATTATTCAGGTAATTGCATCCTGTATCTATAATCTTTCTCATTTTTGCTTAGAGGCATTATCATATAAGATTTAGATAATTCTTCCATAAATTCATAATTTGTATCATGAATTGCATCTAAATCTTATAACAGTTATATTATAATTATTGTAAATAATAGATTGTTGCAGTCATCAGTCAAATTGTCTGTTATATCATACAGGAAATTTGTGAATTCCGGAGTTTGCTTCCATACTCATTGGTGAAAACTCCATATTCCCAATTGTATAATGACTCGCTATTTCGTAAAACAAGGATTCGTTGGAATCCAGTGTGAGAGGGAAAGGTGTATTGTAACATTGTGGAGTAGCAACATTAACAATTGGTTTGAAAGGGGATATTTCAATACTATAATCTAATCCCCAATCAACGTTAACGTTTCCGGTCACAGTGGGCTTTAATGAACCAATAGTCCCTCCTACAGAAGTTCCGATATTTCAAGTTACATGGTTAACATCGATAGATTATGTTATTATAATATCATAAGGATGTATCATAGAAATACCATTCCATTGTGTTGTATAATAATGGATCCTAAATTCGGGCCTTACTGTTTCGCTGGAAATGGGAATCTATAAGTTCGAACACTTTTTCTGCCGTCATTCAACTCTGAAGAGTATAAAGAATCTTTTTCATTTATAAGAATGCCCATTGTCATATAACACAAAAGCCCGACAATATCACGGTTCCCCTTCAACCTTCGGAAAAATTTGCCGGATAAAAGTTATGGTTACATTTGTTGATTCTTGTGCCTTTACCGAATTTAAGGATAAAAGAATCATTAGAAGTACTCCAAAAACTGTTTTTGTTATCTCGGTTCATACCATTTTATTTTACATCCGAACTTTATTTTGATAATGGTGCAAAAGTTATCAGACGCGAGCTTACAATTGTATTACCACTTGTGCCAAAAACCCTTATCCGGTAACTGTATGCCGTGTTTATTTCAATATCCATATCCTCAAATATTTGATCTGCACCTTCTAACGTATAACAGATACTTATTGGGTCTGTATCTTTGCTTCGGTAGATAATAGTTTTTGCCGGATTGAAACCGGCTGGCATATCCCACGAAAGCATGATACTTTTACCATTACTGCTTTGCTCTGCTTTAAGGTTAACTGTCATTTGTGAAGTGGCAGGCACATATACCAAACGACCATATTCAGAGAGGTTACCTGCCATATCGAATGTTTTAATTAAATAAAAATAATTCTTCCCCTGAATGGAAGGTACATCTTCGTAACTATCAGGTAGATTACCCTTCCATGTGGCTAGTTTTATGGATGCAGAATCGTTCTCAGCAATCCTGTGAAGTTCATAGATGCTGATATCGTTGGCAGGGCTGCCTTCCTGTTGAATCATAACTTTACCCTCCGCAACATCAATACGGGTAATTACAGCGGGTGCAGGGCGAATGGTATCAGGACGCGATAGTTCAAGGGTAGCAGAATAATCGGAATTGTTATATCGTTTATCAACAGCAACAACCTGGTAATATATTTTTTGTGTGAGTGTATTGAGGTTTATGGTATCCCTGCAGGTATTTTCTGAAGATATATCACGGCCAAGTGATATAAATTCTTCGTCGGGCGAATTTGCGCGGAAGACTTTGTAACCAAGTAAATCTGGCTCTATGTTCTCTTTCCAGGCAATAGATACAATACCTGAAGAATCAACCTTTCCGGTAAGCATCTGAGGCGTGGCAGGCGGATCATTGTCTTCGGTTTGAACCAGGTAAGGGAACGAATAGGAAGTGAGATTATCTTTCCCCAGCAGCCTTATTTTATAGTAATTGGATAACCGGGGCCGGCTATCGGTAAACATCCGCACCCCGGGAGCCATCGGTTTCGTGGTAAGATTTTCGAACACTCCATCGTACTTTTCTGACCGTAGAATATTTATACCGGTAACCTGTTCCGGTTCGCTTTCGGTAACCCTCCAGCGTACAATAATCCTGTTATTTTCGACCACTTCTGAAGTGTCAATCACTGCATAAGCAGTAAATTCCGGAGCTCCTTTTCCATTTAAGATCTCAGAAGGGGGTCCTTCTTCTCCAAAAGGACTTATTCCTTTTACCCGGTACCATGTTTGTTCGTTGTTACTACTTAACGAATCGGTATAGATAAAGTAATTGGGGTTTTCATCTTCCGCGAGGTTAACCAGAGGCAAATCCGAAACAGGTTTAAAGTTAACACCATCGGTGCTTTTTTCAAGTACATATGCAGTAAAAGTACCTTTGTGAAGCATTACCGGCCATTGGAACTTAACTGCTTTATTGAGGAAGATTGCCCGGACATCTGCTACCGCTGGTAATTTGGATATCAGACCGGCATCAAGCACAATCACAGCAGGTTCAACCTGCATACCATCAGGTATATTAGCCGGAGAAATACTGTAGGCATACCGTTCGTCGGGCAAAGTATTCCGGTCAGTGAATTGCAATCCTGCTGCTCTCGCTAATACCGGCGATAAATCACACATAAACATAGCAAATCCGAACCGCACCTCCAGATCATTATAGGCTTTCATGAAACCTGTAAAATTGTCGCCTTCGGCCGGTGATTGAAATTCAGTGCCATAAATTGCTTCCTGCACAACAGCAGCACGCTGATCAGCCATAGCGAGCAGATCAAAAGCATCGTTGCCGACAGGTCTTATTGGTAAATTAGTTAACACCTCACCCCTTGCAAGTCCATCAGGTAATAAAAACTCCTCTCTTTGCAATAGTATATCGTTTTAATAACATACCCGTACTTAACGCCAATTTGCCACACAGGTACAGAAGCCGGCACCCATCGAAGCACAACGGAATCTTCTTTCACCAGGGCAACACAGGCTAATTTATTGTCGGTTTGAGCCAAAACATTGCTTACAAAACACCCGCAGATGATTGCAAATAATATCCTGTGGCGTATTCTCTTCATAACTTACAATTTACAGTACAGATAAATTAAATATCCTGTTAATAATTAATGTTAAATTCTTTTGTTGTGGTAATGATATTTAAACCTGGTAACCGGTAATTGATCTTAAAGGGATAGCTGCCACCCGATATATCATGGATGCTGCCTGCAAGCAAACGTTGCGCCTGAGGCGGAATACCTGTTGTGCCCAGATATAACGAGGCGGCTTTGTTACGTAGCTCTGAAAAGTCGGTATATACATAATGCGGCACATAATAGGCGATATATACCTCACCTTTTTGGGTGGATGGCTCCATATTATTCAGTAAATAGCCCCTTTCTCCTGAATTAAAGATGAGCATCGCTTTTAATGGAAATACTCCCAGTACGTTTGTATTCCTGTTTAGTGTAATGCCCGCTTTACCGTAAAGTTCATATACCTGTGGGTTCACGTGTGAGTCGATCCAGAAGGTTCCTCTTTGTGCCTCGGCAAATACCAAAGGATCAAAACCGGTACCAAAACCTTCAATTTCGTATTTATCGAATGTTTCATTCAAAGAGGTTTTAATGTGCGGCAGACTCATATAGGTTCTATCAACGGTTTTATTATCAATGGCGGATTGTACCTCCCAATTGGTCATGCTGCTGAGTTTATCGGCAAATGTTGTATACATGCTGGTACGGAATGAGCAGGAATGAAGTACAGTTTCAGTTTCAGCGGTGATTGTGCCGGTAATCAGATTCCTCGCCATACTCAGCGAATCAGAAGTATTGTTTATTGCCATAATAACCTCACTCCTTTGAAGGTTGCGATCCATGGCTCCTGCCAACACAGGTGTTTTTACGATGGTCATGTTGTAAACAACAGATGTACTCAGGGACTTCGGTATATCGAAATAGACCATTGCTTCAGCATCGCTATAAGTAACAGACGCCTCCGCAATATTACCGGCACTGCTCTTAAACCTGGCTAAGTACCTCCATGTATTCCCTTCGCTTTCAGACCTGAACAGATTTGGCTGCCCCACTCCAAGCTTTATGTAACCCCGGGAGTACTCGTTTCTATAAAAATTATACTGATTTTTTACAGGATAACTATAAACCACGTTGTTATTGTTGATCGACTTAGGTTCATCACCCGTTACAAACCTGACTTCGCTTACTTCGGAATCACCGGTAAGGGGTTGCCAGCCTGAACTTGTTTTTTTCTCAATATGGACTTTTACGGAGGCAGTTATCTGCTGTTTTCCGGGAAGAATATTCTGCAATTTCAGTGTAGCCATATCATGGAGGTCGTTCCATTGCACTGTACCTGGAATTGTTTTATCATCGGAGGCAAGAAGTTTAAATTGGTCCAGTTTTACACGGTACACTGCATATTGATCGGCTATATTAACCATGCCAAATTCTTTGTCGACGGTTGTATTAAATGATACCTGCGGCGCTGCAAATACATCCACTTCTCTGTTGCCTTCGGCCGGCTTAATATCGCCTATCAGTTTAATTTCGCCAAGCTCATTACCATTGGTGATCATAACACATTCTTCGCCCAGCGTAACTGCTACATTTACTTTCCCTTTTATTAATCCTCCCAAAATACTGTACCTGGCAGCAATATTACCCTGGAACCATGAAGGGTTAGGCATTTTAGCCTGAAGAAGCAATGCAGTAGCAACACTCATTATGTCAAATTCGCTTTTCTTAACCCTTACCCCAATCTTACCAATGAGGTAGGCATACCCCTGTCCCGATGCATACCACCCGTCAATACCTATCGGGCCGGAGCGTCCCGTGCACTCCACAGTGCCATAGTTCTGTAACATAATGTCAGCGCCGGCGCCTGCATTAAAATAGGCATAAACAAAACCCTTCTCCTTCCCTATGCCTGCGGTAGCGCTGAATCTAATCCCGAAAGCCATTCCCCGGCCTGTTGCAATGCCACTTTCACTTTTCATAAAATCCATGTCAATATTTTTGATGATGGATTCCACCTCAGACGGAGGTACTGGCATACTTTCGATCTTTGTTCCTGCCATGATATAGGATTGTGTCTTAAATAATCCCAGCACATCAATGCCAAGAGGGCTATAAGGACGACCTATATAAATATACCAGTCTGCAGGATCGCTATGGATAACCGCTTCTCCTAGCAACCCACCGGGACCAATACCTTTAATTGCATTGGCGATATTCATGTAAACTTTTAAGTTAGCATGAAAAGCATCATTCACGTTATCGAATACCATATTCATTGTTGCAGCCACCGGAACAGGTTTTCCTACTTCCACATCACCTGAAAAGAATTGTCCGTCGCCTGAGAACAGGATGAATTTTACCCCGCCATTCTTATTAAAGGCTATTTCAAATGATGCATCGGCATAAAAGATCTTCTCATCCTTAACGCATAAACCAACCTGTGCCATAAATCCAAGTCCCGCATCTTTTTGGGGGATATAATCTGAGTTTATTACACTAAAGTCTTTTCGCTCCATATTATTATATGCCCCTCCCCCTAATTTTTTCAGGGTTATCGCAGTGAGCCCGATTGGAATATTTGTTGGAATGTCGATTTTCGCGAACCAGTATTTATAATCGGTTCTTGTACCAAAGTATATTTCGACATTAGCAGTGTCTTTAAGAATTTTGGTAATTGCTAAACCAACCACCCCATGAAATCCATCACCATAAACCGGATGGCTTTTTACCAGCTCGATGCTTCCATTAAGTGAAAAGATGGAGACGGAACCCTTAATCTTTACTTTTTGAAGAAGTATTCCATCGTATACCCATTTTTGTTCATTGTACAGAGTATTTGAGGGATTGGGATTCGTTTCCATCGATGCTGTTAATTTAAATCCTGTGCTGGCGCTTATCCCTTTTTCACTCCTGTTCATGAGTGCTACTTTAGTATCGAATGCCAATGCTGCTTTACCGGCTGAAATACCTAAAGAAATGCTGTTAACACTTAACGCAAACCCGGCTAAATTAAAGTCAGCTTCGCCGGATGAGGCAAATTTACCTCCCAATATATATGGGCTTTCTGCTGTTAAATACAGTCCTTCAAAGCGTAAACCATCCAATTTAACCAGGTCGGTTTTTATTGAAAGAGTTCCATTGAGAATTGCCGAAGGAATAAATTTTCCGTTCCCTGCTTTCATCCCAAAAACAGACCCTTTATCCAAACTTACTTTTCCTCCCAGTGGTATAGAGTATTCTCTGGTTGTATTTGTCCTCGCTGAAAAATTGTATAATAACCCGGATTGAGAACTTACAATCTGAGCCGAATAACCTAAGGTGTCATTTCCGAGGAACGGAACACCAATTGTTCCGCTGATTTTTCCTTCGGTCAGCCTGTTTTGTGTAAGGCCTATTGCAATCATGTCAACAGAAAAAGGCCAGCCCGAAGCATTGCCTTTTGTGAACGGCAGCACATTGGTTGTCGCAAAATAACCAGATACTCCGAATTCGTCGATCAGTAGATTACTTGCACTTATCGCACTCCTTTCTGCAGAGCTGCTTAACTCAGAAGGAAGGAGTATAGTAAGCTCTTTAAGAAAAAAACCGCGCCATAACTGAGGAGCATCAGAAAAGATATTCAGATAATCTTTGGGCAATGTAAAACCGACGCAGTTATTATAGTCGCTCATATCAACCGAAGCCTGGCTGACAATAAAGGTCATATCGCCTAGCCCTTTAACCCTGAATGGAGTTATGGATGTTGATACAATTATGTTGTTAAAATCGGTGGTATTTACTTCAAAACCTGCTGTAACTGACTTTTGGTTACTGTTTAATACCGGGTCGGGTGTAAAATATTCATCAGAAAATTCAAAAATACCGCTGAAATTCACCGATCGAAAACCATTACAATCCCATTCAATATAATTCCGGCCATTAGCGGGAAGTATTAGCTTCACCTGATCGTTAATGGGAATTTGGTATTCAGTAATTACTTCCAGGCGTGTTGCTCCCGATTGGGAAATGCCTGACGGAGTGATCAATACATTTCGTGCAGCGAATGAAATAGGTTTGCTTGTACCGGGCAGTTTTACCTGAGTAAAGGCGTTTATGATCATCCCCTGAGGAGTGAGCCTGGCGCTATCAATTGCGATTAAAATTTTAGTGTTACTGACGGTCCTGATAATCCCAACGGGCAGATTCGTCAGATTATTGACTATTAATTCATCGACAGCGCGGTGTTCTTTCTCCACTTTTGCCAGTAACCCGGCAATACGCTGTTCTTCCTGATTATAATCCTGTCCATAAATGTCAAACACTATCCCGAAAAGCAGGAAAAAGACAAAAAGTCGACCTGATATGCCAGATATATTTTGCATAGTTCTGAAAATCATTCACGATCAACAAAAACTTGTGCGCAATAATAGTGTTCTTACAGATTACCTGTGGATAAATTGTTATCTGTTTACCCTCAGGTAATTGCCTTAAAAAAAAATTCGATTAACAGGTTTGCCGAGACATATAACAAATATAATAAAATTATCATAAAAACAAATTTTATATGATATTCAATCTTTAGAAGTAGAATTAATCAAACTAAGTTGACAGGTGTATGGTGCTTAAACAACCAGTACCAGGTAATCAGGAACCTGAGTTAATCAGTTCACAATGAAAAACCCCGCAATAAGCAGCGGGGTATCCTCGGAAATTATTTATTTATCCACCGTAAACAGCAGGTTACTAATCTCTTAGCAATTTGAGACAGAAAATAAAAAACTTTTATAAATGTTATGATACTGTCATCTGAACATTATTTTCCTTTTGCCATCTTCAGGGCGCTGGTGGTTGTATAATATTTAGTTATCATATCCGCCACTTCCCATTCAGGAAGCCTGCCCTCTTTAAGATACTCAAGAAACCTGGCCATGACCTGTCCGAAATGATCCTCGTGGGTTACCTTGTATTTTGAAGGAATATTAATTTTAAGGCTGTTCTTTCCGGCAGCTTCAACCTGCAAAGAGTCATATGGCAAAGTGGTTAAGACCTGTCTGAGCTTTCCGGTGAAATCTTTTAATGACATTCCTTTCACATTTTCCACATAAAGTGTCGGGAGATAATTCTGTTCCGCACCCTGTTTAATGACAAGATCACATTGTGACCCACGCATCACTGAATAGTGGGTATCACCTGTACCTGCGGGGGCCTGGTATCTCCATTCAACAGATACTTTTGCCCAGACACCTTTTATCTGGTAAACCATTTCTCCATTTGAAAATACGTTCAACTTACCATTTTTTACATCTTTCTGCAGGTAGTCAGGAAAATTATCAAAACCTGTTACATCCCTGAACTCTTCCTTTGAAATTATTGTCGGCCATCTTTTTGCCGCAACCATCTTGATATCGGAGGTGCTCAGTACCTGTTCCGGGAAACATTCCCACTGAATAAGATCAACAAGGTGGGTTGTTACATCAACAATCCCGTCACCCTGCTGGTCCACATCGAAAAACCATGCCGGCCTGAGGAGGGGAATCCCTGAAACAACTTTTGAAAAATGGTGAACGCTTTCTTTGGTAACAGCAGGCACTTCTTTACTCCCGGAGGTCAGTTTACCGAAAATTTCTTCCTTTTGCGAAAGCAGTTTCTGCAAAAGAGAATTAATTTCAAAGCGCTCCGTCATAATATCATACAGCAAAACGCCCTTCTCTTTTGCAATTCTGAATGTCTCCTCAAGTTTTGGGAATTCCTCAGGAAGGATAATCATAGGTTTGTCAGCCAGGACATTAAATCCGGCATTAACAGATTTGTAAATATAATCTGCCTTTTTCTTATTATTGCCTGAAAGAACAACCACATTACCCTTTTTTTCAGAAAGCATCTTCTCAAAGAAATCGTCTCCTTTATATACAATTTCATTCCATGATGTTGGATTCACCGCTCTTGAATTATAAGCCGCAATTCTCTTAAGATGCTGCTCAAGATCCGGTCCGTCCGGAGCATAAACATATACATCGGGCGATACCTGGGGATACATTGATTTCTGGACCAGGGCAGCATGAAAATGGCCCGGATCGACTGTAATAAGTTTAACCTGATATTGATTTTCCATTGATGTTTCAGATTTACCTGATTGTTGTTTTGAGCCGCCTGATCCACAGGAGGCTATTACAAAAAGTGCAGGAAGAATTATTAAAAATAACTTTTTCATATTATGGTTTTTAAGTTTGAAGTGCAAATTCTGTGCGTAATACTAACTCAGTTTTCTTTCAGTCAATAAGTTTGATCAGGTCTTCCCTTGAAGAGTTAAACATGGGTGCTTTTAAAAATCAGTTTAGTAATATTTAACATGATAAATTTGATAATTAATTTTTACAGAAAAAAATTTATTATCCAAAGATATTATCCTGTACTCTCCCTCTGTGTAACTCTCAGGGGTTGGAGATTTACGCAGCAGTAGAAAGTACCGGTGGTTATGAGAACAACTGGTTCAGCACCCTTAAAGGCTATCAAAAGGTTTTTAACCTGAAGGTTGCCAGGGTAAATCCGGCGGGTGTTAATTTTAACCGCAGAGCTGGATTAAAACGGAATGTTACAGATGCTATCAGTGCTTTAAGTATTGCTGAATACCTGATCAATCATCCTGATAATATTAAGTATGATCAGGATGACAAGTGGAAATCTCTCTGTCGTCATTGGAATTTCGTTGAAATGCAAAAGCAGCAAAGGGTGCAGACCATTAATCAATTGGAAACAATTTTGTATAGCGCAAATCCGACGTTGATGCGTTTTAAGAAAGACAATTTGCCCAATTGGTTACTGGAATTAATTATCCAATGTCCAACTGCGGAGACATTAGCGAAGGCCCGTCCTGAAAAGCTTGCAAAAATCCCTTACCTGTCATTAGCCAGAGCAAAAACTCTGGTAGCAGAAGCGAAACAAAGCATAGCTTCTGCAACAGATAACAATGCAGAGATTTTGGTTAGTCAAATTGCCCGGCAAATCAAATCATTTGATCTCAATATCAAAAGTCAGATGCAATTGATTGAACGGGATCTTACTTGTCCTGAGATTGAAATACTAAAGACATTTAAGGGTATTGATACCATCTCTGCAATTGGCCTGTTACTCGAAATAGAAACCATTGAGCGTTTTCCTACGGTAAAGGGCTTTAGTTGTTATTATGGATTACATCCCAAGTTTAAGCAGAGCGGAGATAAAGTAATAGGCGTCCGGATGAGTAAGCAGGGTAGTAAAAACATGCGGAAGATACTCTTCAATATTGCTAAAGGTGCTATTACTTATAATCCATTAATCACAGCTGTTTATGAGAAAAAGCTATCTCATGGAATGAAAAAAATGGCGGCTATCGGTGTATGTATGCACAAAATTTTAAGAATCATTTATGGAATGCTCAAGAACAAACAAGCATACAATCTGTGTGACTCCTCTGTGCAACTTTGTGTAAGTTCTTTTTTTGTTACGCGGAGGTTCACAGAGGCTACACGGAGATTCACAGAGAAAGATTTTAAATATCCAATGTCTCAAGCCGGAATGCATCTATTGAATCACAGGTACAGACCAGGTTACGGTCGCCATAACCATCGTCGATGCGGCCCACTGATGGCCATAATTTGTTCTCTGCAACCCACTTACGGGGGAAACCTGCTTTTTGACGGTCATATTTATGGTTCCAGTCATTTGCTGTTAATACTTTAACAGTATGAGGTGCATTACGAAGTACATTATCTTCTTTATCCGCTTTGCCTTCTTTGATCTCCTGAATCTCATCCCAGATCGACTTCAGGGCATCAACAAATTTATCGAGCTCCTTAAGCGACTCTGACTCGGTAGGTTCAATCATAAGGGTACCATGAACAGGAAATGATAACGTTGGTGCATGGAATCCGTAATCCATCAGTCTCTTTGCGATATCCGATTCTGTTATTCCTGCTTCCGCTTTAAAATTCCGGCAATCAAGGATCAGCTCATGTGCAACAAATCCCTCAGTACCTGTATAAAGTGTTTTGTACCATTTTTTTAAAGACGCTGCAATATAGTTTGCATTGAGTATGGCATATTTTGTTGCCAGTGTCAGTCCTTCCGGGCCCATCATCATTACATAAGCATGAGACACAGTAAGTACATGCCCGCTTCCGAACGGAGCTCCGGCTACTGCCGTTGTTCCGTGACTGCCCCCGGTTTTAACCATCGGATGAGAAGGCAGAAACTCAGCAAGTTTATCATTTACAAGTATCGGCCCCATGCCAGGTCCGCCACCTCCGTGAGGTATCGCGAAAGTTTTGTGAAGATTAAGATGACAGACGTCTGCTCCTATATGTCCGGGATTGGTCAGCCCGACCTGTGCATTCATATTTGCACCGTCCATATAAACAAGACCGCCATTCTGATGGATGATCTCCGACATCTGTTTAACCGGTGCTTCAAATACCCCATGGGTTGAAGGATAGGTGATCATAAAGGCTGCAAGGTTGTCCTTATGTTCCTCAGCCTTTTGTTTCAGTTCCTCAACATTAATATTACCTTTCTCATCGCATCCCACAACCACTATCTGCATACCGGCCATAGCAGCACTTGCCGGATTTGTACCATGCGCTGATGAAGGGATCAGGACCACATTACGGTGACCTTCACCTCTGTTGATATGATATTCGCGAATTACCATCAACCCGGCATACTCACCGGCAGCGCCGGAGTTTGGCTGAAAAGAAATTGCCAGAAAACCCGTGATTTCTTTGAGCGTTTCTCCAAGCTCATCCATCATCTGGTAATAGCCCTGTGCCTGGTCTTTCGGTACAAACGGATGGATATTTCCAAATTCAGGCCAGCTCATGGCAAAGAGTGAAGAAGCCGGATTTAGCTTCATTGTACATGAACCAAGGGATATCATACTGTGGGTGAGGGAGAAATCTTTTCGCTCGAGCATCTTGATATACCTCATCATTTCGGTTTCACTGTGGTATATATTAAAAGCCGGCTGCTTAAGAAATGAAGATTTCCTGAAGAATTTATCATCAATGCATTTACAACCCGAGAATGAGTCAACTTTCTTCATTAATTTACCGGCTGCTTTTGAAAATATTGCAACAATTGAGTTTATATCTTTAAACGTAGTTAATTCATCAGTGGTTATACTTACAATATTCCTTTCCGGATAGTAGAAGTTCATCTCATCGGCCAGAGCATGCTCCTTTATATCATTCTGAGAGATCCCGTCAGGAAGTTCAATTCTTATTGTATCAAAAAACATAGAATTGACTTGCTTATATCCAAGGTCATTAAGTGTACAACTTAAAGTACATGCTGACTTGTGGATACGGGTTGCAATATTCTTAAGTCCTTCAGGACCATGATACTGTGCATACATTCCAGACATTACAGCCAGGAGCGCCTGTGCGGTGCAAATATTTGAAGTAGCACGTTCACGTTTAATATGTTGTTCCCTTGTCTGCAAAGCCATCCTGAGCGCATTATTACCCTGGGCATCGACCGAGACACCGATAATGCGACCCGGCATGCTTCTTTTAAGCTCTTCCCTGGTAGCAAAAAAACCTGCGTGGGGACCACCAAAACTCATCGGAAGTCCCATTCTCTGGCTTGAACCTGTAACGATATCAGCTCCCCATTCACCAGGAGGTGTAATAAGTGCAAGGCTCATAAGGTCAGCAGCAACTCCGACAAGCATTCCTGAAGAGTGTGCCATTTCGGTAAAAGCTTTATAATTCCTGATCTGCCCTGATGCTGAGGGATACTGGACCAATAAGCCGAAGAAAGTGTCATTAAACAGAGCCTGTGTATATTTCCCTCTGACCAGCTCTATACCAAGCGGTTTTGATCTGGTGGTTAACACACCCATGGTCTGCGGAAAGATATCTTCATCAACAAAAAACTTATTGGCGCCTGCTTTAACAGAAGCTCTCGACCTGGCATTGAACATCATTATCATTGCTTCAGCTGCTGCTGTTGACTCATCAAGCAGGGAAGCATTTGCAATCTGCATACCGGTGAGTTCAGTGATCATAGTCTGGAAATTAAGAAGCGCCTCCAGGCGACCCTGGGATATTTCAGCCTGATAAGGGGTATAAGAAGTGTACCATGAAGGATTTTCCAAAACATTCCTTACAATCACCGACAAAAGTGCAACGCCATAATACCCCTGTCCGATAAATGACTTGTACAATTTATTCTTTGAGCCAAGTTTCCGGATGTGATCAAGATATTCATATTCACTCATTGCCGGGGGAAGGTTCAAAGGACTTTCAAGCATTATTGACTTTGGAACGGTGTTTTCAATTAACTGATCAAGGGAACTGACGCCAATTGTTTTAAGCATCATGGGTAATTCGTGATCGCGGGGTCCGTTATGGCGGTTTACAAATTTATCTGATGACATATCCTGTTTATTGATAACCCAAAAAAATCAAATCCAATAAAAGATTTGCGAAATTAGTAATAAGTAACTGTATATAAAATATGAAGTGTCATTATCCCGTAAAAAAGGGATTTGATATCAACTCTCTTTCAATAGAAGTCGCCTCCCCATGTCCCGGATAGACAACTGTCTCCGGTGGAAGGGTGAATAACCGGCTCTTAATGCTTTCAATAAGAGTATCATAATTGCCCCCCTGCAGATCGGTTCGGCCAATGCTGCCGGCAAACAGGGCATCTCCTGTAAAAACAACACCCTCTTTTTCACAGTAATAAGCCAGGCTCCCGGGGCTATGGCCGGGAACATGAAGAGCTTTCAGTTTTACTGATCCAAAGGTTATATCCTCACCATCCGACAGGAATCCTGCCGGTATCGGCGGATCATCCATCGTCAGTCCAAATAGCCTGGCATGCTGCACTGAACCAGTCCTGTTCAACTCATCAAGGTCGCTGCAATAGGAACCAAGATTATACTTTCTCAGGATCATTCCATTTCCAAATATATGATCCAGATGGCAATGAGTGTTAAGCAGAAGAACAGGGTTAAGCTTTTTTTCAAGAATAAGATCTGTAAATGTTTCAAATTCATGTTTATCATAACATCCGCAATCAATAATAGCGCAATCGCCTGATTGATCGGCAAGGATATACGTATTTACCTCGATAGGTGAGAAAATAAGTCTGAATATTTCCATAGCGTTTATTATCCGTTCACTGTTCCTTTCAACATTGGAACAAATACAAAATTTCCATGTGAAGAGTATTCGAAGTTATCTGTTTCTGTCCTCTGAACAACGGTCATTACCTGTGAACCACTTCCACCAATCGGAATTACAAGTCTCCCTCCTATCCTGAGCTGTGTAAGCAGTTTCTCAGGCACTTCCGGTGCGGCTGCTGTTATAAGAATTCCATCGAACGGACCATATTGCAGTTTCCCTTCATAACCATCGCCAAAGAAGAAATCTGCAGAATAGCCCAGTGAAGTAAGAGTATGCTGCGCCTTCAGATATAAATCCCTGTACCGTTCTATGGTATAGACCTTTGCCCCCATTTCTGCGAGTATGGCAGCCTGGTAGCCTGACCCTGTTCCAATTTCAAGTATCTTATCTCTTTTCCTGATTTTCAGCAAAGAAGTCTGTATTGCGACTGTATATGGTTGTGAAATAGTCTGACCTGATGTTATGGGAAAAGCTTTATCGGTGTAGGCGTGTATAAGGAACGCCGGATCCATAAACAGGTGTCGCGGAACGGTGTCTATTGCTCTCAGTACCTCTTCATCAACTATACCTTTCTCTCTTAATTGAGCAACAAGTTTTTTTCTCTTTCCTTTTGCCTCGAATGAATCTGTCATAAATATTTTCCAGGGATGAATTTTTTCATCACAAAAATATAAAAATAAAACCTTATGCCAGTTTAATTATTCTTACAGGGTTATATATGGGACCTTCTGGTTTAAGAATACTCTCGTAGATGATCACATTATGTACAGGAACTTTCTGAATTTCAACATCATGATACTTTACAAGCAAAGTTTTAAGCTCAGTATCTGATTTCAGTGCTTTTAATCTTCCAAGCGTCAGATGTGGCCTGAATAATCTATCCTCAACAGCTATACCGCTACTTCTCACACCTGTCGTTACCAGTTCATCAAGCTTCTTTAAATCATCTGACGGCTGAACCCCTGCCCAGATAACACGCGGCTCTCTGACATTTTTAAAAACTCCCGTTCCTGTCAGGCTGAATTCAAATTCCCCAAACCCGGTACAATTCTCCTCAACCAGGTTACTGACAATTTTTATTTTGTCTTCTTCGGTGTTCCCGGGAAATGCCAGTGTAATGTGGAAATTTCCAGGTTCCACCCATTTAATATTTTCTCCGGTCAGCGATCTTTTGAAAAAAGAAATCATTCTTTTCAGATTTTCTCCCGGGTCAACCTTCACTGCAATGAAAATTCTTCTCATCAGTTTAATAAAAATTTCCCAAGTATTCTATCGGGTAACTAATAGTATAATTTTCCGGTTTCTATTTCATTTACTATCAGCTCTATAAGTGCATCTTCGCCAACCGGATCATACTTATCTTTAAGATTTGTGCCGAATATCCTGGCTATGCCCTGCCAGAAAGCAGCTGTAAAGCCTCCCCTATATTGCTGGATCAGAGTATACGAAGTATTCCGGGTCTCTCTGTCAATAAGCTTAATCAGTAATCGTCCCTGGGTAATTGTCATCTCCCTCAAGTCTCCTTCATAATCCCGGAAAACTTCTTTCTCAAATTCTTTTATATACTTTCTTCGTTCCTTTTCGCCGGTCATTTTCTCAAGATTCCTGTTAACCTCGTCAAGCTTAAGTCTTACAAGTAATGCATATGGATACACTCTCTTAATATTATATTCCAGCCTGTCAAACTGGCGTATTGCTGATCTCCTTGCAGCGGTTGGATGACCATAAACGGTAACCTCCCGTATTTCAACTTCCGGCAGTATCACACCGTTCCTTTTCACCCTGGGAAGTAAGTAAAAACGACCTGGCAAGGTATCGTTATTTTGTTTTAATGTATCCTTCTGTCCGTAGCTGCCAGTAACAAAAAGACAGAGTGCCAATATTGTAAATATGAGTCTCACCTACGGAATGTTTTTGCAAATGTATCAAATTACGGGCCATTTAATAAACCAGCATTCCATATCCGATATTGCGAAGGCACTTGCAATTAATTTCGTGTAATTTTTTAATATTTTATTACCAGGCAGCCCGGTTTACTAAATTATTTAGTACATTTAACTAATTGAATATTAATGCAATCTACGAAGCTTTTCCATGGATCAGGTATTTAGCCCTGGTTTCATTTATGGCAGGTAAAGCAGTAAATGTTACAACCACAGAGTGATTCAATTCCAATAACCAATGCCTGGTCTATGGTAGTATATGTAAAAAATGATAGAACCGCAAAGCGGTTAAATTCCAATAACCATAGTCCCATCTATGGTATGGAAAGCAGAAAATGTTACAACCGCGGAGCGGTTGAAACCCAATAGCCACAGTCCCGCCTGTGGAAAAAGATAAAACAAATATGGCAACCCCGGAGTGGGTTGAATAAATACATTTTGTAATGCCTTCCCAAAAAGGTAAATTTGGAAAAAATTATGTCATTGAAGGTTGAAGATGTTGAGGACCAGACAAGGTTCAGGAGGATACTTGAAATCCCATATGCCGACCTTGTTAATTTCATACTTGACAATATCGGGAAAAGGTCGGGTATAACTCTGTTTTTCTGGTCAATATGCTTTTTGTTTTTAGTAATAACCATTATCGTAAGGATTAACATATCAGGGAATTTTCCATTGTCAGATATTCTTCTTCATTCCTTCCTGGGATTGATTGTTTTCCCTCTTTTATCCGTTCCCATCCATGAATTTATGCATATTATACCTTTCTTTTTGTCTGGAGCAAAAAAGATAAAAATTGGCATGGATCTCCGTCAATTCATTTTCTATGTTACAGCTCACCGCTATGTTGCCGGTCCTCTTCAGTTCATGTATAGTTGCCATTGCCCCATTTCTTATTATCAGCCTCACTATACTTATTCTTGTTTTGTTTCTTCCCGGATTATGGAAATGGAGCTTGTCCCTTTTTCTGTTTTTTCATACAACGATGTGTGTCGGAGATTTTGCAATGTTAAATTTCTACTGGTTGCGAAGAAATAAAAAAATATATACCTGGGATGATGCGGATGAAAAAATAGCTTATTTTTATGAAGAAATAGATTAATAAATAAGAATCCTCTCCTGGGTGGGGCCAGGGGTGGGTAAAATTTGTAATGTTGAAACGTTGAAGGGAGTTGAAGGGGTTGAATAAGTTTTAAGGTCATAAGTTATTAATTCATTGATAAAACACAAAACATTAAGTGAAATAACCAATCATACTTAAAATATGAAAAAGCTGCTTATCATATCATTATTATTAATCTCCATTACTCTATTCAGCTTCGGACAGAGGAAGATTGTAAATCTGCCGGACCTGCCTGGTTATGTAACTCTGAAATGTGATTTCCACATGCATACCGTATTTTCAGATGGCAATGTCTGGCCCACCGTAAGAGTAGATGAGGCAGTGCGCGATGGACTCGATGCTATTGCAATAACGGATCATCTTGAATATACACCAAAAAAAGATTTTATCCCAATAGATTTTAATGCAGCCTGGAAAATCGCTGAAGGTTATGCCAGAGACAGAAACCTGATCCTTGTTCATGGGACTGAGATAACCAGGAAGATGCCTCCCGGTCATATGAATGCACTTTTTATTAAAGATGCTGCTCTCATTGCAAAAGATTCAGTATGGGATGCATACGCAGAAGCGAAAAAGCAGGGTGCATTCCTTATGTGGAATCACCCGGGATGGAAATCCCAGGAACCTGACGGTATCCCGAAAATGTATGACATTCACAGAAGGATGATAAAAAACGGATGGCTTAATGGGATCGAATTCTTTAATGACAGTGATTTTTATCCGCTTGTTTTTACCTTCTGTATACAAAACAACCTTGCTCTCATGGGTAATAGCGATGTACACGGTATAATCAGTGAGATATATACCAGTCCAACCTATACCAACAGGCCAATGACACTTGTTCTTGCAAAAGAAAGGACAAGCGATGCTCTTAAAGAGGCCATGTTCGCAGGTCGTACAATGGTCTATTTCAGGGATATTCTTGCGGGTAAGGAGGTGTTTGCAAAGCCATTTTTCTATGCTTGTATATCAGTAAGTAAACCTTACTACCAGAATGACAGGAGCGTTTATTTTGAAGTGACAAATAAATCGGATATACCTTTTTACCTGGTTAACGGAGTAGCAGGAGCTCCGGGGTCAATAACACTGGCAGCCAATTCAGTAACAAGAGTGGTACTGAGCAAAAAAGTAACTGCTCCCCTGGTATATGATGTAAGCAATGTTCTTACCGGAGAAAAAGATATTCTGAAAATAGAGCTGAAATATTAAATTAAAAGGCTGAACGTATTGTACTTCCTTTAAACTCTGTAATATTTTTTGTTACACAGAGGAAATCCTGAGAAGACACAGAGGACCACAGAGAAGAAGGAAGCCGTTTTATTCTATCCTCAGTGAACCTCTGTGCTTTTTCTCTGTGTAACTCTGTGTAAGTTTTTAACTTTTTTGTTACACAGAGGAAATCCTGAGAAGACACAGAGGATCACAGAGAAGAAGGAAGCCGTTTTATTCTATCCTCAGTGAACCTGTGCTTTTTCTCCGTGCAACTCGTGTAAGTTTTTAACTTTTTTGTTACACAGAGGAAATCCTGAGAAGACACAGAGGACCACAGAGAAGAAGGAAGCCGTTTTATTCTATCCTCAGTTAACCTCTGTGCTTTTTCTCTGTGTAACTCGTATGTTTGTTCTTTGAAATATTTGTATAAAGTTATTGATTATTTGTTTTACTTAACTGACAATGATGTTCTGTGTTGTAGGTCTATTGAACCTGTCACAGAGTTTATTATGTCAGTCAGGTAAAAATCGGGAAATAACATGGTTTTTGAAACCGCATTTACGAGAAAGATGTTACCTGTTATTGTAAAACAAAATCTAATGCTCTATGAAACTTTATTTGGGAGGTGATGTCAGTAAAGGGTATGCCGACTGGGTAATCCTTTCCGAGAAGAAACAGGCTGTTATTGAGAACTTTCAGCTTGATGACACCTATGCTGGTCATTGTCAGCTTTATTCTACGCTTGAAGCTTACTTTTGCAAGCATCAGGGGTTGGAGATTTACGCAGCAGTAGAAAGTACCGGTGGTTATGAGAACAACTGGTTCAGCACCCTTAAAGGCTATCAAAAGGTTTTTAACCTGAAGGTTGCCAGGGTAAATCCGGCGGGTGTTAATTTTAACCGCAGAGCTGGATTAAAACGGAATGTTACAGATGCTATCAGTGCTTTAAGTATTGCTGAATACCTGATCAATCATCCTGATAATATTAAGTATGATCAGGATGACAAGTGGAAATCTCTCTGTCGTCATTGGAATTTCGTTGAAATGCAAAAGCAGCAAAGGGTGCAGACCATTAATCAATTGGAAACAATTTTGTATAGCGCAAATCCGACGTTGATGCGTTTTAAGAAAGACAATTTGCCCAATTGGTTACTGGAATTAATTATCCAATGTCCAACTGCGGAGACATTAGCGAAGGCCCGTCCTGAAAAGCTTGCAAAAATCCCTTACCTGTCATTAGCCAGAGCAAAAACTCTGGTAGCAGAAGCGAAACAAAGCATAGCTTCTGCAACAGATAACAATGCAGAGATTTTGGTTAGTCAAATTGCCCGGCAAATCAAATCATTTGATCTCAATATCAAAAGTCAGATGCAATTGATTGAACGGGATCTTACTTGTCCTGAGATTGAAATACTAAAGACATTTAAGGGTATTGATACCATCTCTGCAATTGGCCTGTTACTCGAAATAGAAACCATTGAGCGTTTTCCTACGGTAAAGGGCTTTAGTTGTTATTATGGATTACATCCCAAGTTTAAGCAGAGCGGAGATAAAGTAATAGGCGTCCGGATGAGTAAGCAGGGTAGTAAAAACATGCGGAAAATACTCTTCAATATTGCTAAAGGTGCTATTACTTATAATCCATTAATCACAGCTGTTTATGAGAAAAAGCTATCTCATGGAATGAAAAAAATGGCGGCTATCGGTGTATGTATGCACAAAATTTTAAGAATCATTTATGGAATGCTCAAGAACAAACAAGCATACAACCCATTAATTGACAAGCAAAACTGTGAAAGGTCAAAAGATAAAAAACAAGAAAAACAACAACAGGAAAATGCAAACATTGATAAAAGCCGTCGTTACCAGGAATTTGATATAAAAGCGCCTATCTCAAGAAAACAGACAAAAAAAAGGAAGGAACACGATTTGTCCCAAGGTGAAATAACTTCACAAAGTACGGGATCTACATGTTCCTCCGAAACAAAATTATGAAAAATCAATTTATAAACACTTAAAATTTAACAACTTTAAGAACCTAATTTTCCCGATTAAAATATGTCAAAGAACTTTATACAATAATTTATAAAAAAAAGAAACATTTAACGAAATAACTCTGTGTAAGTTTTTACCTTTTTTGTTACACAGAGGAAATCCTGAGAAGACACAAAGGACCACAGAGAAGAAGGAAGCCGTTTTATTCTATCCTCAGTGAACCTCTGTGCTTTTTCTCTGTGGAACTCGTATGTTTGTTCTTTGAAATATTTGTATAAAGTTATTGATTTATTTGTTTTACTTAACTGGCAATAATGTTCTGTGGTGTAGGTCTATTGAACCTGTCACAGAGTTTATTATGTCAGTCAGGTAAAAATCGGGAAATAACATGGTTTTTGAAACCGCATTTACGAGAAAGATGTTACCTGAAAATGTAAAACAAAAACTATTGCTCTATGAAACTTTATTTGGGAGGTGATGTCAGTAAAGGATATGCCGACTGGGTAATCCTTTCCGAGAAGAAACAGACTGTTTTGGAAAACTTTCAGCTTGATGATACCTATGCAGGTCATTGTAAGCTTTATTCTATGCTTGAAGCTTACTTTTGCAAGCATCAGGGATTGGAGATCTACGCAGCAGTTGAAAGTACCGGTGGTTATGAGAACAACTGGTTAAATACCCTTAAAAGCTATCAAAAGGTTTTTAATCTTAAGGTTGCCAGGGTAAATCCGGCAGGTGTTAATTTTAACCGAAAAGCTGGATTGAAGCGAAATGTTACAGATGCTATCAGTGCTTTAAGTATTGCTGAATTTCTGATCAATCATCCTGATAATATTAAGTATGATCAGGATGATAAATGGAAATCTCTCTGTCGTCATTGGAATTTCGTTGAAATGCAAAAGCAACAAAGGGTGCAGACCATTAATCAATTGGAAACAATCTTGTATAGCGCAAATCCGACGTTGATGCGTTTTAAGAAAGACAATTTGCCTAATTGGTTACTGGAATTAATTATCCAATGTCCAACTGCGGAGACATTAGCGAAGGCCCGTCCTGAAAAGCTTGCAAAAATCCCTTACCTGTCATTAGCCAGAGCAAAAACTCTGGTAGCAGAAGCGAAACAAAGCATAGCTTCTGCAAAAGATAAAAATGCAGAGATTTTGGTTAGTCAAATTGCCCGGCAAATCAAATCATTTGATCTGAATATCAAAAGCCAGATGCAATTGATTGAACGGGATCTTACTTGTCCTGAGATTGAAATACTAAAGACATTTAAGGGTATTAATACCATCTCTGCAATTGGTCTGTTACTCGAAATAGAAACCATTGAGCGATTTCCTACAGTTAAAGGCTTCAGTTGTTATTATGGATTACATCCCAAGTTTAAGCAAAGCGGAGATAAAGTAATAGGCGTACGGATGAGTAAACAGGGTAGTAAAAATATGCGAAAAATACTGTTTAATATTGCTAAAGGAGCTATTACTTATAATCCATTAATCACAGCTGTTTATGAGAAAAAATTATCTCATGGAATGAAAAAAATGGCGGCTATCGGTGTCTGCATGCATAAAATCTTACGAATCATCTATGGAATGCTTAAGAACAAACAAGCATATAATCCCTTAATTGACAAGCTAAACTGTGAAAAATCAAAAGATAAACAACAGGAAAAACAACAACAGGAAAATGCAAATATCGATAAAAACCGTCGTTACCAGGAATTTGATTTAAAAGCACCTATCTCAAGTAAACAGACAAAAAAAAGGAGGGAACACGATTTGTCCCAAGGTGAAATAACTTCACAAAGTACGGGATCTACATGTTCCTCCGAAACAAAATTATGAAAAATCATATTATAAACACTTAAAAACGAACAACTTTAATAACCTAATTTTCCCGATTACAATATGTCAAAGAACTTTATACAATAATTTATAAAAAAAAGAAACATTTAACGAAATAACTCTGTGTAAGTTTTTACCTTTTTGTTACACAGAGGAAATCCTGAGAAGACACAAAGGACCACAGAGAAGAAGGAAGCCGTTTTATTCTATCCTCAGTGAACCTCTGCTTTTTCTCCGTGCAACTCTGTGTAAGTTTTTACCTTTTTTGTTACACAGAGGAAATCAGGAGAAGACACAGAGTATCACAGAGAAGAAGGAAGCAGTTTTATTCTATCCTCAGTGAACCTCTGTGCTTTTTCTCTGTGCAACTCTGTGTAAGTTTTTAACTTTTTTGTTACACAGAGCAAATCAGGAGAAGACACAGAGGACCACAGAGAAGAAGGAAGCCGTTTTATTCTATCCTCAGTGAACATGTGCTTTTTCTCCGTGCAACTCGTGTAAGTTTTTAACTTTTTTGTTACACAGAGCAAATCAGGAGAAGACACAGTAACACAGAGAAGAAGGAAGCCGTTTTATTCTATCCTCAGTGAACCTCTGTGTTTTTTCTCTGTGCAACTCTGTGTAAGTTTTTACCTTTTTTGTTACACGGAGGAAATCAGGAGAAGACACGGAGTATCCCAGAGAGGTGATTAAAACTTCTCTTTTGCAAGCTTTAGGATATTGTCTCCCTTAACAACCGGACGAATCCGGAAAGAATATTTATAATTCATTCCAAGGAAGCGATATTGAGGATGAATTATTGCACCCCAGGAGTCGTCACCACCCACCCCCATCTGCCCCAGATCAACATTCAGGTTAACCAGATCGCGGGGCTTCACACCATTGGTATGAGTATTGGCAGTTTTCGCATCTTTCCTGTACTGAGATAATTTCCCCGGTGACTCAAAATCATCGTGGATGTTATCAAGGGCTTCAAAACAGAACAATGGGTCACCAGTGACAAGTATTCCCGTGCCGTTATCATCTGTTAAGGTGAGCCAGCGGGTATCGGTCTTATAACCGTTTTCCTGCGGACGGATATATGGAACGTACTGATCGGCAACGGTGCTCTCATAAAGGCCGACGTCTGCTGAAGTTTTTCTGTCGGAATAGTTTTCATGAGGACCCCGGCCAAACCACTGAAGGTTCATATATTCTTCCGGCAGTTGCATTTGCATCCCCATTCGCGGGATTTCCGGAATTTTATCTGACACTTTTGAAAACGTATTCTGTACAACAATATCAGCTGAACCATAAATAACATATTCTGATGAATATTCAGCAATTTTTTCACCTGTATAACCCGGAATATCATAGGTAAAGTCTACTATAACTTTTCCCAATCCTGGCTGACTTATTGCCGCTTTTTTCACAATGCTTTTCTCCCCTGCTTTTCTCCAGACACCAAGCTTTCTGACCATATCATAACCGTAATCATTATCGGTAGGAGGGCGCCAGAAATCAGGCTCAGGAGCTTTCTTAATGAGTTCCTTCCCTTTATACATATAAGATTCCAGCCGGCCAGTCTCAAGGTCAAAAACTATTTTCAGATCACTTCCGCTGACTTCCAGCTTTTTATCAACAGTTTTAGTCTGAAGAACAGTAAGTTCATCCATCTGAGGTTTTACAGGCTGCCCTTCGACAGGAAGTTTAAACTGAGTTGAAGCATAAACATGATTCTCGGGAACAGAATTCCATTCGTCACTCCTTGAGGCTCTTATATTAAGAAAATATTCAGTTCCGGGAGCAGGATCGATCTGTTTGAACTGTAAGCTTACCAGTTTCTCCTGCATTGGCTGAATATCGGGAAATGTAAGTTTGCCTGACTGAGTAACTGAGCCATCCGAAACAATTTCCCAATCAAAATCAAACTCCGACAGGTTGGTAAAGTCATAATTGTTTTTAACCTTCACCAATCCCTTTGCCAGATCGACAGGTTCAAACCCAATATATTGATAAATCCTTTTAACCTCGTTCAGTCCGGGTTTGCCAGTCCTGTCAGGCCAGACAAGTCCGTTAATGCAGAAATTGCCGTCGCTCGGAATACCTTCATCTCCAAAGTCGCCACCATATGCCCAGTATTTTTCACCACTTTCATCTGTTTTAAGGAGACCCTGGTCAACCCAGTCCCAGATAAATCCGCCCTGCAGTTTCGGGTATTTTTCAATAACATCCCAGTAATCCTTAAAGTTACCAGTGGAATTGCCCATGGCATGCGCATACTCGCACATTATCAGCGGCCTGTCATTTTTTTCGTCTTTTGCATAACTCTCAAGATATTCTATCTTTGAATACATCGGACACCAGATATCGGTATGCCTTTCAGGTGTATTGGTAATCTTTTCAGCGCGTTCATACTGAACGGGACGGGAAGTGTCTCTCCCCTTAATCCATTTGTATCCATTAAGAAAATTATGACCATCACCAGCCTCATTACCCATTGACCAGATAATTACCGAAGGATGGTTCTTGTCTCTTTCAACCATTCGCTGAAGCCGGTCATGATGAGCTGCAGCCCACTCCGGTTTGTCAGCCAAAGTTACATCTTTATCATACCCTACTCCATGCGACTCGATATCAGCTTCATCAATCAGGTATAGACCATATTTGTCGCACATGTTATACCAGAACTCCTGCTGGGGATAATGCGAAGTACGCACCGCATTTATATTATTGCTTTTCATTACCCTGATATCTTTAAGGACCATGGCTTCGTCTATAACATGGCCATTAACGTCATCATGCTCATGCAGGTCAGTTCCTTTTATAAGTATTGCAGCGCCATTCACCAGTAGCTGTGAATTGATTATTTCGACTTTTCTGAAGCCTATTTTAGTACTGACACATTCAAGAATATGACCATCAGTGTTTTTAAGGCTTATCACCAGAGAATAGAGGTTGGGAGTTTCAGCTGTCCATTTTTTTACTGAAGGGAAACTCTTTACAAAGCTTGCCAGCCCTTTATTCTCAGAAATCTTAACATCTTTTGATTCACCGTAAAGGATTTGTCCTTTATCGTAAAGAGAGGCTTCAACAATATAATCGTTACTTTTTCCATCTTTGTTCTTTAACAGAACATCAAGTTTGAGAAGGCCATCTTTATAATTGTTCTCAAGGCCTCCTTTTGCAAAAAAATCATTTATATATGTTTTTGGCCGCGCATGAAGGAAAACAGACCTCTGAATCCCGCTCATTCTCCAGAAATCCTGATCTTCAAGATAGCTGCCATCACACCAGCGATAAACCTCAACGGCGATGGAATTATTACCTTTCCTGAGAAATTTTGAAATATCAAACTCAGCAGGAGTCTTGCTCTCCTGGCTATATCCTGCCAGTTGCTCATTTACCCATACATAGAATGCAGAACTGACGGCACCAAAATGAATAAATACCTCTTTGTCTTTCCAGTCTGACGGTATTTTAAAGTTTCGTTTATATGACCCCACAGGATTATTATCATGTGGAATGTGCGGAGGATCCATTTTAAAGGGATATTTTATATTGACATAGATCGGAACTCCATAACCTTTCATCTCCCAGTTTGATGGTACAACAATATCTTTCCAGTCGCGGGTATCATAATTATCCTTAAAAAACCAGTAGGGACGCTGGTCCGGCGATTTGACCCAATTGAATTTCCAGGTTCCGTCGAGTGATAAATAATTCGGAGAGTCAGCACTGACTGATTCCAATGCACTCTTCTCATCATTAAAGCTGATAAGTGTGGCATGGGGATCTTCCCTGTTCTGTTTGAACATCTCCGGATTCTCCCAGTCGCGAGGTTCCTTCTCGGTGAAAGCTACTCCCTCATATTTGCTGTATTTTTTACAGGAATTAAATAATATGCCAATCATAAGGATATAAAAAGATACTTTCTTCATTTTGTCCGGGATTAGTATTTTTGATAAAGTTAGTAAAAAATGGCATTGATTCTCTCAGCCCGGTTACCATGTTTATCTGAAACTCCAGGTGTTTTTTACTTATGCTTATTTACATGGAATGAAAGATCACCGGGAGAATTAATATTGGTGAAGGCTAATCTGATCTCTTCAGTATCTTTCATTTGCATATAGTTTACATTCAGATTTTTCAGAAAGTCCCTGACAGCAAAGTTATCTCTTACAGTCAAAAAATCTATAAGCGATCCAATTACAGAAATATTATAAATCGCATGCAAGGGTTCAATATATGATCTGATCTGAGGTACGAGGGCCTCAAATTCCTCATTTTCATAAGCTTTAATCTGATCAGCAATAACCTGCCTGCTTATAAAGGGCATATCTCCCGCAAAAACAAAAACAGCATCATTTGATGAGGCTTCCATGGCAGCATGTATCCCTCCGAGTGGCCCGGCCTTGATAAATTTATCTCTGACTATCTTGTATTTTTTAAATTCGTCAAATTCATCAGGAGTATTTGTCACAATCATAATCTCGTCAAATATTTCCTCCAGCACATCAGTCATTCTGCCCATTATCGTTTTTCCGTCAATCAGGATCTTTGACTTTATTGTACCTCCAAATCTTTTGCCGGCTCCACCGGCCAGTATTACCCCCGAGATTTCTTTTTCCATAAAACCCTGCCTTTAACGTTTCCGTAAATATTATTGTCAGTTGCATGCCTGATATTATCTCCCGGAACATTCTCAATATCGTGTACCATTCAGTTGATTATTTGATCTAACCGGTTTTTTGCAATATAATAATTGTGTATAAGGAGTACCCTGATTCGGCAACATAACTTATTAAGAGATTTACCCTGATCACAAAGTTTATAAGTGTTGGTTTCCGGTAACAATTTATTGAATATTTCCGGATATTTATTGATTTTTGTTGTATCTTAATAGTTTAATATTCATTAACGGGCTTAAAATTATGGATGAAAAAATCTCAGTACTTTATGATGATTACCGGCAGGGGCGGACCGATCGCCGCACTTTTGTCAGTAAGCTGGCAATGATTGCCGGAAGTACCGCTGCTGCTATGGCTCTGCTCCCGGTTCTTGATGAGAACAGTGCTTTGGCCTCCCGGATACCACAGGGTGATCCTGATCTGATTACTGAATTCATCAGATATCCTGCAGAAACCGGCGATATGAAAGCCTTTCTTGCCAGACCGAAATCAGGGAAGAAATTCCCGGCGGTAATTGTGATACACGAAAATAAAGGACTGGTTCCTCATATCCAGGATGTTACAAGAAGAATGGCAAAAGAAGGTTTTCTCGCACTTGCACCGGATGCACTCTCTCCGTTAGGCGGTACTCCGGATGACATCAGTAATGTTGGCGAAATGTTCAGGAAGCTGGATCCGGATCAGACGACAAAAAACTTTGTTGCGGCAGTTAAATATCTTAAAACAAATCCTCTTTCGACCGGAAAGGTAGGATGCACTGGTTTTTGCTGGGGTGGCGCTATGACTAACCAGGTTGCAGTTAATGCTCCTGATCTTAATGCGGCAGTGCCTTACTATGGAAGGCAGCCTGTTGAAGCCGATGTTGCAAAGATAAAAGCTCCCATTATGGCTCATTATGCAGGAAATGATCCGGGTATTGACGCAGGGATACCAGCTTTTGAAGCAGCATTGAAAAAGTACAAAAAAGAATACCAGATATTTATTTATGAAGGAGCAAGTCACGCTTTCAACAATGATTCGAATCCTGAAAGGTATAATGAAAAGGCGGCAAAGCTTGCATGGTCAAGGACAATTGCCTTCTTCAAAGAGAAACTGAAGTAAGAAAACAGGGCTGTCTTATCTTTTTTATTGCCCCTGCCCCCTAAAGGGCATAGCCATCAACATAAGATATGTTAATTTAGCCAGCCTCCCCTACTCCCCTCCTTTGCCAAAAGGAGGGGTGGCCCGGCCAGGTAGTATCTATTTAGTAATGACCTTATTCCGGGCCGGGGTGGTTATTAAATTTCTTACTTATCTCCTCCAATAGATATTCGGGATCCTGAAAAACAAACCTGTTTTCAAATCTTAAAACTATAAAACCTAACCACCCCGGCCCGACTGTAAACGTCGGGCCACCCCTCCTTTCGAAAAGTTTCGAAAGGAGGGGATACTATCTCGTTTATAATTCACAATATCAATAATATAAATAAATCCACAGACCCTTAGGTTGACGGCTATGCATTAAGGGCGTATGATATTTACCTGTGAATCAATAAGTCCCCTTGGGATTCAGGGGCTATAAATAACGAAAAGCTATTAGTCAGCGTCTCTGACTTTTCCAGGTAGCACTTATTGCCTCGACGAACGGACGGCAATGATTGAAAAATAATTTGTATCCGCTGCACAGGTAGTTTAATCCAGGTTCGCCATCCGGAGTACTTAAAAAGCGGTTTTTCGGACACTCCCCGTTGCACATCGATCTTACCTCGCAATCAATGCAATATCGTGGGAGAGTTTTCGATTTGACTTGCCCGAAAGCTACCTGACGATCACTGTTAAGAAAATATGACAGAGTGTGATCGCTGATATTACCAAGCAGGTGATCTTTATCAACATAGTGATCGCATGAATAAAAATCTCCTGTGTGTTCAACAACGGGGACTCCCCCACAATCAGTTTTGAAAATACAAAGAGTATGTTCCTGGTTAAAAGCTGTTCTGGCAGCTTCTTCAAAAATCTGGATTTTTATGTTCCCGATGTCTTTCTCCACCCATTCATCAAAAATTGCACTCAGGAAAACACCAAACTCTCTTGAAGGAACTGAATCTATGGATACTCCTGTAGCAGAAACAGGGTCAGGTTCTACCAGCGGTAAAAATGAGATATATTCCGGCCCAAGCTTTTTAAAAAAGTTGTAAACAATAAGCGGATGCTTAACATTATCTGCATTCACAACACAAAGTATTTCCGGAAGGATCCCATATCTCTGCAAGAGTTCATAACCCCTGATCACGTTCAGGTAAGTATTTTTGTCATCACGAGTGCGACGGTTTTTATTGTGCAGACCGGCAGGACCATCAATACTGACCCCAACAATAAACCCTTCTGAAGCCAGAAAACTACTCCACTCATTATTAAGAAGTGTCCCATTAGTCTGGATGCCATTTACAACTGTCGCACCCGCAGGTTTATGTTTTTTTTGAAGTGCTAAAACTTTCCTGAAGAAATCAATCCCTGCAAGTAAAGGCTCACCACCATGCCATGAAAAATTAATATTAGTTTCTGAGGATGCCATAATATGTTGTATAACATATTTTTCCAGAACATCATCTGCCATCAGAAAGTGATTATTTGCAGGAAACAGATTCTTCCTGCCGAGATAATAACAGTACCTGCAATTGAGATTGCATATTGGTCCAACCGGTTTTACAAATATCTGAAACTCGCGTGATACCATTATCAATATATAAAAACTGTATTTAAAAATCAGATGATCCTGTTCCCCAGACTGTTATCCTTTGAGTCTTCTTGCCTTTGAGGCAATTGTGTCTGTCACGAAGGTATAAAAGCACAAATAAATCACGAATTAAAATATTCAAATAAGATTTGCCTCATTCCATTTAATTATGTTCCCGGTGCCGGATTCAGGTAATTCCATTTTAATTCTCCATTCCACAGGGTAATAGTTATTCACCCTGTTTCCGAGATTATTAACAAATCCGAGGTTTACTCCCTTGTAAGTTAAAATGTTCCATCCTTTTGGAGCATCATTTAATGCAAAACTATCCCGCCTGAGATATGCCAAGGCATCCCTGAGACTAATGTCTTTCCCGGGAAAAGCATCTTTCCTTAACTGGCCCGATAAAGCCAGTTCATGAGAAGGCAGGTAATCAGTCTTCTTCACGACAAATAATTTTGTCCCGGGTTTAATTATTGTAAGGCCCCGAAACAGGTGAATATAATCATCCATCAAACATGGTATGGCAAATAGTTCATTTCCCCATTTTAAGAATCTATCCCCGGGAAAATGGGTCCATTCAGCTGCAACAGCAAGATCATTTTTATCAGGTCTGGATAGAGCATTCCGCTGAACTCTTACCTGATTCTTTTCCTGCTTACCTCTTTTTCTTATGACCGATATGAAGAAACCGTCTCCCCTGACCCTGTCCGGATAGAACCCATAACCATAAATACCCTGAAAATCTATTTCCGTAATTCCTTTAAAATTTGACACATCCATCCGGATACATTCGGCCTCATGTTTTTCAGTGAGCCATTTTATGTTTTCCTCATTTTCACCCGGATTAAAAGTACAGGTACTGTAAATCAGGATTCCGTTCTCCTTTAAAGCGGGCCAGATATCCATAATAATCCTCTTTTGCCTTTCAGCGCAATGAGATGCATTACCGGCCGACCATTCATTAACCGCAATATTGCTCCTGAACATACCTTCGCCTGAGCATGGAGCATCGATTAGGATAATGTCAAAATATGACTGTAATTTCCCGAATAAGGCCGGGTCGTTCCGTGTAACCAGAGTATTCCCCGGGCCCCATTTTGTAATTGTTTCTGCCAGGATAGCTGCCCTGGTCCTTATTACTTCATTAGCGACCAGCAGGCTCCCTGGCCCGATCAGATCCGATAAAAGAGTACTCTTACCTCCGGGCGCTCCGCACAGATCAAGCACACGGATATTTTCCAGGGAATAAGCGGACTGAATGATAACCTGTTCCAGGAACATTCCAGAAGCCTCCTGCGGGTAGTAACATCCTGAATGAAACAGAGGATCAAGAGTAAATGATGGTCTTATTCCAAGGTAATATCCATTTTTACACCAGGGTACAGGTTCATTGTTCAGGGGAGCCAGGTTCCACTTGGCAGGATTAACCCTGATACTTACAGGTGAGGGCTCTTCCAATGCCTTAATCAAGGCCGTAGAATCAATATTTTTCTGACCTTCAATTCTTTGTATAAATCCTTCCGGGAACATTTTTCAGGAAATTAAATCCATTAACCACGCCTACCTGCCGGCAATAATATACAAAGAACGCAAAGATTTTACAAAGTTTGTAAAAAAAGCTTCGTAAAGAATCATTCAATTCAGGTTCAGATGTTGTTTCTCTTCAGGTCTCTCAGAGCTTTTATGATATTTTTTCCAAAGATAGAAAACCGGTATCCCCAACAGGACTATACCTAATCCGGGAAAGGTGTAGCTGGGCTTATAAATTAATAGGATGACCATTATTATAAGGGTCGTAAGGATATAAATGGCAGGTATCACCGGGTAGCCAAAGGCTTTATAAGGTCTGGGAATATCGGGTCGTTTCACCCTGAGGATAAATATTGCAAGGATGGTCAGGGTAAAAAATATAAGCACCGCAAAAATAACATAATCAAGAAGATCACTATACGTCCCTGACAGACAAAGCAATACAGCCCATAAACCCTGTACTGCCAATGCAAATCCCGGCACCCCGTTTTTATTTAATTCGCTGACTTTCCTGAAGAATAAACCATCTTTCGCCATCGCATAATAGACTCTTGGTCCCGCCATAATAAGGCCATGGTTGCAACCAAATGTGCTTATCATAATGAAGATCGCCATTATGATTGCAGCATAATTTCCGAACACGACACTCATTGCAGATGTAGCCACCCTGTCGTCGGTGGCATACTGGATACCCCGGCTCAGCACATCAATCCCATCGGGAGACCCATGGAGAGGAAGAATCTTAATGTATACATAATTTGTGAGCAGGTAAATTACTGATACTATTAGTGTTCCGAAGAAAAGACTTAATGGAACATTCCTCTTTGGATTTATTACTTCACCGGAAATATAGGTTACATTATACCATGCGTCGGATGCAAAAAGAGAACCTACCAGAGCTGTTCCTATTGCCGCAACAAGCGCAAATCCGGCAAGAGGGTTTACCTGGTTTCCGGGACCAACCTGACTGGCTTTCCAGAAGACTTCCTTATTTATATCGAAAGAGTTATTATTTTTTGTAGCCAGAAATCCTATTGCAATAAATCCTAAAAGTGCAATTACCTTGGTTGAAGAAAAGAAATTCTGAACTGTTTTACCCGTTACTATACCCCTGGTGTTGAGCCAGGTTAGAAACAAGATCATTGCGATGGCAATTACCATGGTACTGCTGACTTTCAGTGGACCCAGTTTAAATAATATATTATTTTCAGATATCCATGGGAAAAGTACTCCTGAGAATTTAGCGAATGCAACCGCCACTGCAGCAATTGTACCACATTGAATGACCAGAAATGTCGTCCATCCAAAAAGAAATCCTATGAGCGGATGGTATGCCTCTCTAAGATAGACATATTGACCACCCACTTTAGGCATCATTGAGGCCAGCTCCCCATAGCTGATTGCCCCTATTATGGTTATGATTCCGGAAATAAGCCATACAACCATCAGCCATCCGGGGGACCCTACATTCCTTGCTATATCGGCACTTACAATAAAAATACCTGATCCGATCATTGCTCCTGCCACAATCGAAATTCCATCAAAAAGATTTACCCTTTTCCGGAGAAGATGGTTTTCAGGTTCTGCCATATGAACTAATATTCAACAAAAATAATTATTCAAATGAAACAGAAGCTAATATCCCTTTGATTCGTCAAAAAAAGTGATTAATTTTGATTTACCCTTCCTTAAAAAAAGAAATATTTCCATCGGAGGGTCAATAAAATTCTATTAATATTTTTAATAAACCTATAACAATCAGACCATATGAAAAACAAAGTCATAAGAGTGCTATTACAGACACTGTTTATTAATTTCCATATCACTCAATGTCTATTCACAACCTGTAACAAGTCTTATCAGGGTTATTGTTTCACCCGATCATAAAGACTGGACATATAAAGTAAAAGAAGAAGCCAGGTTTTCTGTCCAGGTACTGAAATATGGAAACCTGCTGGAGAATGTTACTATCAATTATGAGACCGGTCCCGAAATGCTGCCTGATGTTAAAAAAGAGGGAGTAATTTTGAAGAACGGAAAAACGGAATTTACCGGATCGATGAAAATGCCCGGCTTTTATCGTGTCAGGGTATGGGCAGTAGTGGATGGCAGAAGATATGAAGGCCTGGGAACTGCAGCATTTGAACCTGAAAAGATACAACCTACTGTAAAAGATGCTGCAGATTTTGACACATTCTGGGGTAATTGCCATAGCAGAAGCGCGCAAGATAAATCTCGATCCGATTATTACACTTATGCCGGAAAGGTGTACAAGTGAAGCCAATGTTTACCAGATCAGTTTTCAGAATGAAGCGCCTGGTTCAAGAATTTATGGCATTCTGGCAATGCCTAAAAAACCCGGAAGTATCCTGCAATCCTCAGAGTTCCGGGTGCAGGTATCCGTCCATACGCCGGCGATCCGCGAACAGCTGCCCAGGGATTCATAACTCTTGAAATAGGAATACATGGCATCCCTGTTAACCTTGATCCCCAGGTTTATGCCAATCTCAGTGCCGGGGCTCTGTCATCATACTGGAACATAAGGTTGAATGACCGTGATGCATTTTATTACAAAAGAGTTTACCTTGGTTGTGTTAGAGCTGTTGACTTTATATTCTCATTGCCCGAATTTAACGGTACCGATATTGCTGTTACCGGCGGAAGCCAGGGAGGCGCCCTGACAATTGTCACAGCTGCACTTGATAAAAGGATTAAATATATGGCCGCCATGTATCCTGCACTTTGTGATAACACCGGTTACCTGTAACAACAGAGCCGGAGGATGGCCCCACTATTTCAGGGATGCAGAACCTAAACCAGGTGAACTGGAAACACTGGTTTATTATGATGTTGTAAACTTTGCAAGAAGGATTACAATTCCGGGGTATTACACCTGGGGATTTAATGATATAACCTGCCCTCCAACGTCAATGTATTCAGCATTTAATGTCATCAATGCACCAAAAGAATTACAGTTATTCCAGGAAACAGGTCACTGGAATTTTCCGGAACAGGTTCAGGCTCTGAATGACTGGCTGACAACAAAATTAAAAGGGCATTGATTATAATTCTATTACCGGTTAGCAGCAAGGATAAACCAAAACCAGACCAAAACACAATGTTAGGCCGACTAAAATCAGACAATGTGTTGTATATTTGTAAAAATTACTGATATGGACTTACAGACTCGAAAACTACATGCAATTGAATATATAGCCGGACTCGAAGATGAAAATATTTTAAATTCGATTGAGGTAACTATTATTGAAAATAAAGTCAGGAATGAACGGAAGATTAAACCATTCACTCAAAAGCAATTACTCAGTAGAGCAGAGAAATCTAACAAAGATTATCAGGCAGGTAAAATCAAAACCCAGGAAGCTTTAGAAAAGGAATCAAAATCCTGGTAAAACTATGAAGGTAATCTGGACAGATTTTGCTTCAATTCACTTTTTGAAATTTACAAATACTATAAAGAGGTCGCTAATGAAAATGTAGCACAAAGAATCAAGTTTAAAATATTTAGGGCTACAAGACAACTTATTAAGCATCCTCTTTCAGGACAGATAGAAACAAATCTTCAAAAGCTAAAAGAAGATCACCGATATCTAATTGAAGGGAATTATAAAATAATCTATAAAAGGGTCAAAGAAGGTATATTAATCACTGATGTGTTTGACACACGACAAGATCCTATTAAAATCTTTAAATCAATAACAAAGCCCAGCAGCTAACGGGTATAAGCAAAAAGCTTTCTGCTCATTCCCGCAACTGTTATTTATAATCATCCCCATTCAGGCTATTAATTACAGATTTCATCCATGTTTCAATCTGAACCTCCATTAATTTGACAATTTCCGGATTACTTTCAGACAAATCGTTCTTTTCTCCGGGATCATCTTCAAGGTTATAAAGTTCAAATCTGACCTCATTATCTTTGAGATTTATCCTATGGAATTTATATGGCCAGTCAAGCCAGGCTGCATGACCCGGAAATATATCTGCCGGATATTGAATAAGAATTTTCCCTGCGTCCAGGTCCAGTTTGGAGGAATCAACCTTCATAATACCTTTTTGCTGGTTATGAAGAAGTTCAAGCATAATTTCATTACTTGGGACTATTTTCCCACCGTCAGGGTATTTCCAGAAACCGATAGGAACGGGTCTTTTGTCCATTTTACCTGTAATTAATTTAAAAATACTTATACCGTCAAGCGGGTATTGTTCTTCCGGCTTAACTCCGGCTATATCAAGCAGAGTCGGGTAAATATCACAAGTGGTGCATGGGATAGCAGTGATACGCGGGTCTTTTATTACGGCCGGCCATTCAATTATTGCGGGCACTCTCAGACCGCCTTCATATATACTTGCCTTAAACTCCCGGCCACCACTTATGCTCACATTTTTGACCCCGCCATTATCACTGCAGAACCAGAGAAGGGTGTTTTCAGCAATACCTAAAGACTTCAGTTCCTGCCTGAGTTTACCATAGGCCCGGTCCATACCGGTAATCTCACCATAATAGTTTTTATGTTGCTCATCCTGATCAGGATACAACTCCTTGTCTTCCTCTGCTGACTGCCAGGGCAAATGTGGTGACCCAAACCATATTACTGTGAAAAAAGGTTGTGACCCTTTGCAATGTTTACGAATAAACTCAATTGCCGCGTCAACGGTAACCATTGAACTCTCTCCATAAGTTTGAACCGCTATGCCTTCCCGGCTCAGAACGGGGTTATTGTCATAAAAGTTGGGTGATGAAAACCATTCATCAAATCCTGAAGCTCCGGGGTTTACAGGACTCTCTCTTAAAAACCGGGCCAAGATGCCATTTACCAAAATGTCCGGTAATATATCCTGCGGTTTTAAGAGCTTCGGCAATAGTGATTTCCTGAGGGCGGATAGATCTCCCGTATGAAAATACCCCATAACTGTTAGGATGTCGACCTGTAGCACACTCCCGCGTGTCGGGGAACTGACAGGCGCTGCAGCGTAAAAATGGTTAAAACATAACCCTGCTTTGGCTGATTCATCAAAGTTTGGAGTTTTAAGTACCGGATGACCATTATATCCCATATCTCCCCAGCCCTGATCGTCAGCCATTACTAAAATAATATTCGGTTTGGGTACCTCTTCTTTATTACAACCGGCCAAACCTGTTGTGGCTATATAACAACTTAGTGCTATTGTTGAGTTTGTCAATTTTTGCAAATCCATGTATCTTCCGTTTAAATACATTGACTTCTTAATTTATGTCGTATGGAATATTCATGTTTCTGTGCCTATTACTATCAATTTTTACGTTATTATATAACATTGAGAATTTATAAGATTATTTCTTTTTAAACGACTGAAGCAGATGCTGCTACCTCTTTGTGTCCATTATTCGTTGCGAAAGTTTTCGCATCATCACCATCTACATCTTTTAATGCAGGATCAGCATTAAATGCCAGCAATATTTTTACAACATCCAGTTGCCCCTCTGAAGCAGCATACATCAGAGCTGTAAAATGCTCTTCCTTATCAGTAATATTCGGATCTGCGGAATTATTCAGAAGCAACTTAACAGCATCTGCAAAGGGTCCAGATGAAGCCATCATCAATGCTGTACGTCCATAACTGTCGCACAGGTTTACGTGCGCCCCCTTTTCAATCAACTTTTTCATAATCTCAATATGTCCGTTGAATGAAGCATACATCAAAGCAGTACGACCATCCTCATCCAGTGAATTGATATCTGATCCCTCCGCAAGCAGATTTATCACCTGGCTTAACTGCCCGTTTAATGCAGCCTCATGAATCGAAATATTCTGTACAGGCCTGGTAATTTTAACCTGCCCGGTATCCAGGGGAACTTCCCCTTATTATTTTCATTTTTAGTTTTACAACCTGCCACTGCAAATAAAAAAATGACAAAGCCAATTGTTACTAAGGATCTGTATTTTAGCATTTTACTGTTTTATTGTTTTATGATTGCTTTTAAATATCCGGCTCCGGACCAACAATATATGAATTTGTTTCAAATCAATATTTTGTTTTTTCAACTTTGAATGAATCAATTATAATTAAATTTGAAGCGAATTTGCAGACTAAATTTCAGTTATGTAATTAAAAACAAAAATAATTTCATTAATAATATCATTATACAACGTCTCGACATTTTAGAATTGATATTTCAAACCGCTCAAATACAAATCTATAGCGCTTCATATGCATCACTCAGAGAATTACATTAACGATGCATCTTTATTAAACAATGAACTCTTCGAAGAGAAAAAAAGCTTCAAAAAGCGGTATGTTTAAATTGACTAACAAAAATTCCAGGTCAAAAACCTATTGGGGTCTAAAACTATATTCAATATAGGTAGTGATGAAGAAAGTACTAATAGATTTATATAAGGCAAAAGAAATTTACTCTGGATTAGGTCAGTTCTCAGTTAACTTCGCTAATGAACTGATGAATCAATCACCGCAAGAGTTTGATATTATTTTCCTGACTCCCGGAAGTTTTGAATTAGAAAATATTAAAAAGTTTAATTCCCTGAAAGCAAACTTCCAGAAAAGATATTTTCCTGTGTTTAATAAACCATATGATATTTGGCATAGTCTTCAGCAATTCCCTTCTCATTTTCCAAATAAGAAATCTAAATTTATCCTGACAGTACACGATTTAAATTTTTTAGTTGAAAAAACCGGAGTCAGGAAATTAAGATATCTGAATAGATTGCAAAAAAACATTGATAGGGCTGACTATATAACAACAATATCTGATTCGACAAAGAAAAATATTGAAGACCATATAAATCTAAGAGGGAAGAGTATTCTTACTATTTACAATGGGATTGAGATTAAATCGGAGGGATCAGGTTACAAGCCAACTTATATGGATGATAAAAAATTCTTTTTTTCAATCGGTATTTTCAATAGAAAAAAGAATTTTCATATTTTATTATCATTAATGGATTATTTCAAAGATCATAAGTTAATTATCGCAGGTAATAAAGACACAAGTTATGGGAAACAAATTCAGCAACAAATAAATGACGGGAACCTGGCCGATAGAGTAATTTTACCTGGTATGATAAATGAAGATGAAAAAATCTGGCTTTACAGGAATTGTGAGGCTTTTCTATTTCCTTCATTAGCTGAAGGATTTGGAATGCCCGTAATTGAAGCAATGAAGTTTGGGAAACCTGTTTTCTTAAGCAAATTTACCAGTCTGCCGGAAATCGGAGGTGAATTTGCTTTTTATTTTGACAACTTCGATGAAGAATATATGTCTTCTTTTATTAAGTCAAAACTGATATATTATAACAATAATCAAATATTTCTTGCAGAACAGATAAAGAAACATGCTGACAGATTCAGTTGGGCAGTGTGTATCGCTCAATACCTGGAATTATATCATGAAGTAGCGAATAAAATTGACACACCTCAAACCTGAAGGGAAATCCGGACCATTTTTAGTGGTTGAGGATTTTAAAAAGATATTTGCTGCGAAAGTTATTGCAAAATACTTTAAAAGGATTCATTAGATTGTCCGGTCATTTTCAGCACTTTCGTAATAATCGAAATGATTGCCAAGTTTTTCTTTGACCGGAAAAGTAATACGGTCAAGTTCGGTCCGGATGTTTTCGCTTAGTGGAGTGCAGATTGCTTTAACATTTTCTTCAAGTTCATCTGATACTTCTGGAACCCACAAGTGTACAAGTAATTGCCGGATTTTCCAGTATCCACTTAATTGCAATCCCGGCCATTGATAAATTTGAATCCTTACAGATTTTTCTGATACCTTGCAAAGCAACATTTGTTTCCTCTTCTGCTCCTCTTTCACCATGCCTGCTTTCTTTTGTCCTGTTACCGTCAAAGTGGCGGGTCCGGCGCTGCCATACAGGAATATCGTCGAAGGAGGGATAAATGTCTGCCAATATTCCCTGTAATAAAGCCATGTAGCAAATAACTCCCATTCCTTTTTCAACACAAAAGGGTAAAGTATCATATTCAATAGCCCGGCAAAGGAGGTTATACGGAAGTTCATTGACAGCAAATTCTGCAACAGGTAATTCTTCCAGGCGGTATCCGGCTAAAATTACTGACACCGCAATATCTTATTTTCCCCTGCTGAAGCAGGATTTGAAAAGCCTCCAGGACATCAACAATTTCAGGAGGATGTTCAATAATACGGATATCGTTTGTGAAATGTCTGATTGAATGAGCATGTAACGGCCAATGCACCATGTATAAATCGATATAATCTGTTTTAAGGCGTTTCAAAGAAGCTTCACAATGTTTAATTAATGTTTCTTTATAACAATTTGAGGGGCTTACCTTTGTGCCAATGATCAGACGATCCCTTGGGATACCTTTGATTGCTACACCCAATGAGGATTCACTTCTCCCGTCATTGTATGCTTCGGCCGTATCAAAATAATTTATACCCCGATCGGCTGATGCATGAACCACATCATTTACATCCTTCTGGCTCTGGCTCCCCCAGTATTCACCTCCACCAAAAGCCCAGCAACCAGCTCCCATGACTGACAATTCAAGACCGGAATTTTTACATACTCTTTTTTCCATTTTCAGGGCGGTGAAAGATGTTTAATTGTTTGCAACCATGAATACATAACTTCCCTCATCTCAGGTGAGAGTCTGTTAAAATCATCAGGAGAATAATACTGAAGATTTTCTGAAGCTTTATATAAATCGTATATCTTTCTGACCTGTCCGACACAATTCTGAATATCTTCAGGGTGAGAATCCTCATCCAATAATGGAGAGATAACCAAAAGAGGTCTTGGAGCTATAGATGCCAAAACTTCAGTGAAGTCGCATGGGATATGTGTCTCATTTCCTACAAAAAAACCTAACCTCGGCATAAGACCATGAAGATGAGAATAGGATTTTATACCTTCAGTACCACGATTCAATGTATTCAAACGCATTGGCGTAAATCCGGCAACAGAAATAACGCCGGCAATCCGTTCATCCAGAGCGGCGGCATATAAGCCCACCGTTGCTCCAAGAGAATAACCCGCAACAAAAATTTTTCTTCCGTCAATAAAATCAAGATTCGATAGTGCATCAACAGCCCCCCGAGCATCAGCAACCATTTTCCCCATTTTTGACCAATGCGGATGTCGCTCATAAAAACGCGTACCTTCCTCAATACGATTTCCAAAGCCCAGCATATCATATGAGAAAACAGCATACCCTTTTTCAACAATGGATCGGAACAAAGACTCTACCTGGTGTCTCTTTGAGGTAAAACCTTTAGAATAGTCATATTCATGCAGATAAATCACAACGGGTAAATTATTGTTTTTAAGGTTTCCTTTTTGATCGGAAGGATAATACAGGTAACCAAACAGCTGGTCTCCAAATCCGTTATAAGGACTGACGGCCATAACCCCCATTTGATTTGTCGTCCGGGGACGTTCCAGAAAACTTCCGAAACTATTCTCTCCAACTCCGCCCTTGTGAAAACTTCCCGGACCCGGATTTGTTACTCCGGGAGGCTCATCTCCCATTACCCACCTGATCTGTCTTTTGATTTCCGGTTTTTTTTCTTCCCATTCTGTGTCAGAAGTAATCTTTTTCTTCTTTCCATTCATCAATAAGTCATTGCCGGTTTTGGGAGGGTAATCCATCGGATCAATTTTCTCACCGCTAAGAGTACACCATTTATCAAAGGAATAGTTAAAGAATAACCGGTTTTCAGGCTTATGTTCATTACGTTTAAATATATAATCAAAGAAATCTATATAGTCTTCCATATCGCGGGCGCTAACACTATGCAGGCCATGACGCAGACGGATGGCGAGGTTATCTTCTTCACCCAGAAATTTATAAACTTTTTTGCTTTCAATATATGCCTGTTCAATTCCCCACGGGTTTCCATCATCTTCGTTTATGGCAGAGCTCAGCATCAGGCCGCGAGGTGCTATCAGTGCCATAAACAGATTCTGGTCAACGGGAAGTTTGTTTTCACGGCCGATAAAGAACCTTAATCGGGGGTGCAGCCATGTAGAACTTGCGATATCTTCAACATCATACTTAGGAGAATTATATCTGTATGGTACTTCTGCTCCGGTCCCTCCGCTGCTTGTTATGCATGCGGAAATACGTTCATCAAAAGCTGCAGCTATCATAGATTGCTTGCCATTCCGCGAATGACCGGTAATTCCTATCTTTTCCCTGTCAACCAACGGAATGGTATACAGATAATCTACAACTCTTGAGGCACCAAAAGCCCTTTTCATTAACTTGGTAAAATCATATTTTCCGGACCATATTTCTGTATAATTCTCTGTATCATCTTTCGCATCTGCTCCCGCATAAACACAGCCTATGTAGCCACGTCTTACAGCAATCTGAGCCCACTCACGGTGATTCCACTGGGTCATAAAAACAGGAAATGGCCCCCTACCCGGAGGAATCATCAACTCCACAGTCATTTTTGCCTTTTGTCCGGGACCAAAGGAGAGTTCAACCATTTGAAGTTTTACTTTACCATCTATTTTATCACCTGTCACTTCAGCTTTAAGGTTTTGTGGCGCCGGAGGAAAGGTCCCCGTAATATAATATGCCAGCTGTTTTCTCATCCATTCGCGTTTTTCATTCCATTGGGCAGTGGTGGTAATCGGGATATTTTTCCCTCCTTCATCAAGTACCAGCGGATCAGGAAGGAAGGGAACAGATGTCATTTTATCAAAATCAGGTGGCAGTTCACCGGAACTTCTAAGCCAATCTTTAAAAACAACGAGGCGATCAGGTGCCATGGAATTAAATATTTTTTGAAGATCTGATCTTTGTTTCAGGGTATCCTTTCCGGCTATGGACTTTAACGCGGTATATTCCGGCTGAATATAAATATTTCCGGCAGCCTCTCCCTTCCAGATAAAAGATGTTGACAATAATAATCCTGCAATAGCCGCTATCAGTTCAATATTTACTTTTTTTCTCATTGAGTCTGCCCTCCTTCAAATTAATTTCGATGAATTCCTGCAATCAATTAGGTTAATTCATGGGTTGTCATTATGAATTTACCAAACTAATTGCCAGGCTGTCTGCCAAAATTTAAATCTAAAAAGAATCATGACCGGTTAGTCTGAACAATGCCGGTATGGATTTATATTTTTAATCCAATGACAATATACAAAAAATGCCGGACCATTAAATATCTCTTTGCTTTTAGTTCCGTGAATCTTTGAAGCTGTCTCAAAAGTCTAAAATTATGGTAATGCTTTCTCTGTGTCGCTCTCCCGATAGATCGGGACAAGTTGTGCCTTCTCTGTGACCCTCTGTGTAACAAATAATTAAGAACTTACACAGAGTTCACAGAGTTTCCACAGAGTACCACAGAGGACTTCTGAGACAACCTCTTGTTTTTCATTAGCGCTTAATAGTATCAATAACAAACTACTGTATGATGTCAGACCTTTCAGATTCATAAATTGACCAAAATCTGGCATGTTTTCAGAATACTCTTAGGAGTAAAATTAGAATAAAGTCTTAATTTAGAGGGTTAATTACCTTAAGATATTTAGAGGTAACCCGGATTTAATAAGGAAAATCCATCCTTTAAATCAGTAAATCAATCAGTTCATCTTAAAGTAATTGGTTTTTATCCTAATTAAAAATGAGTATTTAAAAATGGAGAAAATATCTTATCTTTTTATCGGATGCTCCATAATGTCTGCATGTACACCTGGAAGGCAGGAATTAAGACCTTATAAAAAACCCAATATAATATTTATCCTTACAGACGATCAGCGCTGGGATGCTCTGGGCTATGCCGGAAACAAAATCATTCAAACTCCTGAAATGGATAAGCTGGCAACTGAGGGAACCTGGTTTAAAAATGCGTTTGTAACAACACCCATTAGTGCGGCAAGCCGGGCTTCAATACTCACCGGCCTTTATGAAAGAACGCATGGATATACTTTTGAGCAGGGGCCGCTAAAGGAACCTTACATGCAAATAAGTTACCCTGTTCTTCTGAAATTGAATGGTTATCATACCGGATTTTATGGCAAGCTGGGTGTAACTTATAAGAACGCCGGGAAACAGTTTGATGAAGCAGATATCTACGACCGGAACGGAAAATATCCAAACAGAAAAGGATATTTCTATAAAACCATAGGAAAGGACACGGTTCACCTTACACGTTATACCGGTTATCAGGCTCAGGAGTTTATCAGGAACTCTTCTGCCGATAAACCATTTTGCCTGTCGCTCAGCTTCAGCGCCCCACACGCTCATGACAATGCACCGGAACAGTACATATGGCAGGATAAATCGAATCAGCGTTATGCCGGTATAGTCATCCCTCCGCCTTTACTGGGAGAGGATAAGTACTTTAATTCTTTACCTGAAGAAGTAAGGGAAGGCTATAACCGTTTACGCTGGACATGGAGGTTTGATACCCCTGAGAAGTACCAGCACAGTGTCAAAGGGTACTATAGAATGATAAGCGAAGTTGATGATGAAATCGGGGAACTCAGGAAACTTCTTGAAGACAAAGGAATAGCCGGCAATACTGTTATTATTTTTATGGGCGATAACGGTTATTACCTCGGAGAGCGTCAGTTGGCGGGTAAATGGCTCATGCACGATAATTCATTACACGTACCTTTGATAATTTATGACCCGAGAGTAAAGAGACACCATGAAGTGAGTGATATGGTTCTTAACATTGATGTAACGAAAACTATTCTTGAGATTGCCGGTGTAAAATCGCCTGAAGAGTATCAGGGTATCAGCCTGTTTTCATACGTTAAAGGCAAGAAACCGGAGAGAGTCCGTGAAGCTATCTTATTTGAACACCTCTGGAAATTACCTCAGATACCTTCAAGTGAAGGAATCAGAACCTCAAGGTGGAAGTATTTCCGATACAGGTTTATTGAAGCACCTGAAGAACTTTATGATCTGATAAATGATCCACTGGAAACTAAAAATATAGCTCAAGACCCGGCATATAACAGAGTTCTTGACAAGCTCCGCAGGGAATGCGATACTCAGATAGAAAAATTTACCAAAGCCAGGCTGGATTCAGCTAATACAATTAACGAAAATCCTGCCATGCTTTAACTTATAAAAGGTGAGATAGTTCTGTTCTGACAAATCCAGATTATTTTAAAACTGCCATTTTTGCATTAGTCTCCTTAAGCCATTTCTGAAGTTTGCTGTTCAATTCCCGTACTCTCTCCGCATCTTCGTTTGCCAGATTTATCTTCTCTCCCGGATCTTCCCTGAGGTTATACAGTTCAAATTCATCTCCTTCATATCTCTTAATGAGCTTCCAGTCTCCATCTCTTATTATACTGTAAGGAACGACATCATTTCCCCTGTAATGAGGAAAATGCCAGAAGAGAGGTACCTGGTTAAGCTTTTCTCCTCTGAAAACCGGACTTATATCCCGACCATCCAATTCCTTATCAGGAAGTGGGGATCCTGTAACGGAACAAATAGTTGGCAGGAAATCAATCGTTGAAACAGGCAAATCACAAACAGAACCCGGCTTTATGTGTCCATTCCAATAAATAAACATTGGTATTCTGATCCCACCTTCATATGGATATCCTTTCCCTGAACGCAGAGGGGAGTTATCTGTTGGACCGATCAGGCCGCCATTATCCGACATAAAAATAATTATAGTATTGTCAAAAAGATTTTTCTCCTTAAGTGTGGCAACGAGTTTACCAACTGCCTGATCCATACTCTCTACCATAGCAGCATAAACGGGATTATTCTGTCCGTCAACAATATTTTTCTGCCGGTATTTATCAACTAATTCCTGTTTAGCCATCAAAGGAGTATGAACAGCATAATAGCACATACTGACAAAGAAAGGTTTATCCGAATTATCCTCAATAACTCTTTTCAGTTCATCTGCCAGACGATCGACGAGATATTCACCTTTTTGCCTGGGCTTCAGGTTAGGGAATCCAACTCCTTTTGCGTTGGTATACGGATCAAAATAGTTCACCGGCTGACCCATATCGCAACCTGCAATATTTAAATCAAAACCTTGCTTTTCCGGGTAATAGTCATCAACACCCAGGTGCCACTTTCCAATGTGACAGGTAAAATAACCTGCCTCTTTAAGTACTTCGGCAATTGTGACTTCGCTCAACTCCATCCAGAAAGGATTTGACGGAGTTCTTAATAGCCTGCCCGGGTTTTCTTCAAAGGGTACATGAGCCATTAATTCATTGGAATCCAGCTGGAACCTTGCACGTATCCAATCAGTAATTCCAATACGTGCAGGGTATCGTCCTGTCATTATGGAAGCCCTGGTGGGTGAAGAAACAGCGCAGGCTGCATAGGCGTTAGTAAAAATCATAGCCTGCCGGGAAAGATTGTCAACGTTCGGAGTTTCAAAGTATTTACTGCCCATAAATCCAACATCCCTCCATCCGAGATCGTCAACCAACAGCAAAACAATATTCGGTTTCTTATGAACACCTGTCCCTACCGAATAGCCAGTCGTGGAAACGGCCACAATACCTGCGATACCTGAAATAAGGTAACTTTTCATCCCTTATAAATAAGTTAACGTTACAAAAATCATTACTGTATACCAGGATAACTATAGTCTTTTTGAAATAACACGGGCTTTGTACAGATTGATAGCGGGTATTATAAGAATTTTATCAGGATTCAGGCAATATATATTATGTGTCCACCAACTAATTTCACCTTTTGTGTAAACAAGTTCTCCGGTGGATTCATTAAAATTTACTGACTTGACATTTTTGGTTTGATTTAATAATTCAAATGGATAGAACTGCTCCTCTCTTAGATTAAAAACCCATACTCCGTTTGCTGTAGTTAATATAAGTCCGTTATCTGAAACAGAGCTTAAATCATGACCTCCATTATCGGGTAAGACCCATTTTCGCTTCAGATGAAGTTCGGGTTTCTCAGAATTCCAGTTCTTTAACGAGTACTCCCGCAGTTCATTATATCCCAAAGCAAATAATGATTCCGGTACCGGCATCCAAACTACTCCATGGCCCGAATAAAGAGAATCTTTAAATATGACCTTATCTGAATTTTTCAAATCAAACACTTCAAGGCTATTTCCATCCGGATCAGTTGAGAGGGCAACAACGACCTTTCCTCCCGGTAAAAGCTCTGCAGAATGGGCCATAGGTACATGTGCATAAAAAAGACATTTTTTTGTTCTCCGGTCAACTAAAACGACCCCACCGCCAGAAGATGTAATAAGAATTTTCCTGGCTCTATCCACCGGTTTACACTCATCGGTGGGAACCATATATTTCTGATAGACTTCCGGCAGATCTGTTGCGTCTGATACTTTCCACCTCCAGATTATGCTTACATTCTCCTTATCGGATTTTTTGCGGTCAATCACAATGACCTGATCATCACCGCACGCAATTATTTCACCGGGTTTTCTGTCGCAACAGGTTAAAGCAAGCAGTAAAATTATTAATGTCATGTATTTAATCAGTTTCATTTGTTAAAGAATTGATTTTTAACCGGGCTGAATTTCCAGGAAACTCTGTTTTAACAATAAACCGGATATTACGGTTATTAATCATCAACCATTTCAATTAAAGAGATTGAGATAATGTTCAGATGATTTAAGAATGCCTCCGCTCTTTTCATAAAAATCTTTATTCAGATGGAATACTCCGTCTTCTGATTGCATCCATGTACCATCAGGAAAAGGACTATAGCTTAAAAGAGCATTCCAGTTAGTGTAGTTCTGATGACCGTTAGATTCAAGAAGACCCATCTCCTTCAGGCCAGGAAATGGAGCTATCCTTGCTGCAACATTTTTATTCCAGTCGACCAGTATTGGGATGCATGCCAGATCGGCCAGTAAACAGGGAATATTGTTTTGATAAGCAACCCTGGCCATTTTCATCGTCATACTTAACGTTTTGGCAGCCGACTTTAAAGCAATAGCTTTGTAACCCATCTGTATTCTTTTTAAGACATCTTCCCCGGTATGAGCGCTTTCATCGGCTGCAATCCTCACTCCCAGATCACCAACATTAATGTCGGCATCTTCAGGGAAAGGTTCTTCTATGATTGCTATCTGATCAAGCATACCTATTTTGTCAGCATGATCCAGTAGCTTTTTAAGTGTCTCTTTTTTCTCATATCTCCCGTTGGCATCGAAATAGTAAGGGATTTTACCATTCAGAGTGTGGGAGGTTTCCCTGTTACCGATCAGCTTATGAATGGCTTCGATACGGGCTTTATCCCCCTCCAGCATCTCTTCCTGTGTCCCGGGACGACCAATCTTTATCTTCATAAAGAAATAACCTTCGTCAACGGCCTGTGATATTTCACCAGGGGGTATTGCATAAGCCATCAGTGGCACATGAGCAACAAATTTGTGATGATATCCGAGAGCCTGCCTGTAATCAGCAGGAATCATTTCATCAAAGGTCCTGAATCCATTTTCCTGTGCATAAAGCATCCACATTGCATTATCAAGGGCGACCATCGAGCTCAGGGTAAATGTCATTCTAATCCTGGGATTTTTTGTTATTGACTGCCCATACTTATAAACATCATCGATGATTGCATCCTGAAGTTCAATGGGATTGCTGAATGACTGTCCCTTTATTTTCTGAAGGGCATAATCGAGGGATTTGATCATAAGCATATTCCCGTCAAAATCAGTATGTGCAAGAAACACATCAAGATCGCTCCATGCAAGGCATTGGGTCTGCAGTCCGACATGCCTGATTCCCGAGGCACTTTCAATCAATGCTGCGGCAACCCAGAATTCATTCAGATAAACACCTTTAAATCCGAAAGGCCTGATCAGAGGTTCCCTCTCATATTGTGTACCCACCGATCTGATTGTGATCTTTTTTTCCGGTGCCTGATACCGCTCTAACTTCCGGATAAAGCCTCCCGGCAAAGTTGCAGCTCCGGCAATAGCTGAAGCCTTAAGAAAATCTCTTCGTGATACCATGACAAATTTGATTTAATTCTTGCTCAGACCAAATTATAATAAATATTTTACTTTTCACAGTGTGCTAATTCCAAATGGAACAAAACTGATAAAGCCGGATCCCAGTATCGTTAAGTACATAATATTTCCAAATGCATTTTTTTTATTGACTTAATTATCAATTCCCTCTTAAATACAACCGGTTACTTTTTGGTTATTTTAAATAAGCCACAACCATGTGGAGCAATTGAAACATCAAAATAATCCTGAAAGTTCCCGAGATCCGACTTTTTCCAAAGGTCGCGGACTTTATGCTCCCCTGAAATACCAAGTTCGTCCCACTTTATACGGATCTGCCCGGGTACATCGTCGCCAATGTTAAACATCGCTACGTATTTTGCTCCTGTCTGAGGATCATCCGCTACCCAGATTATCTCATTATCAGAAGCTCTGAGTTCCTGATTATTGTTGCTTTTCTGATTAACAGCCAGGGCTTCATCATTTGTTAATAATTTGAGGATCAACTCATCATTCTCCATCAAATTTCCACCCATCATCAAGGGTGACCGGAAGATGATCCAGAGTGTCATCAAAGAATATTTCTCGTCATTTGTTAACCGGTCAAATTCATTTACAGTTTCTTCACGCTGCATTTTTAATTTGTTTGCCAGAGCGCCATCGGTACCATTAATCCTCAGCTTTCCTATTGGTAGCATATCACAATCCGGCCAATGACCGGATATAGTATAATCCTGCCATGTTCTGCAATATTCAAAAGTCTTTTTTATATAACTCCAATCATCCCACATGTCACCTGAAATACGCCATAACTGGGCGTTCTGGCGAAGATTGTCGGTTTTGTCTATGGATACCGGCCCGGCAGACAAACTTAGCACAACAGGTCTCCCCGCTTTTTTTATTGCTTTAGCGACACCTTCTATCTCCTTTTCGCGATACGGATTCAACATGTCATCTGCTTTAATATAGTCGACACCCCATTCATTATAAAGCTCCAACAGGGAATTATAGTATTCCTGAGCTCCTGGTTTCGTCATATCTATACCGATCATCCCATGGTACCACCTGCAGGAATCTGCATAGCTGGCTATGTCTTTTGCCCTGTATGTAGTTCCCTTGATGGGGGTATTATGTTCAACAGCCTGCCACGGGATGCCACGCATTATATGGAGTCCGAATTTCAGTCCAAGGCTGTGAACATAATCTGCCACCGGCTTCAGACCCCTGCCTGAAGATGCCGACGGGAATTTAACGGTGCCGGGGATAAGCCTTCCGTACTCATCGATATATTGGGGAGGGTTTCGCATATTGAAATTATTGGTATTTAAACCGTCAGCATAGTACCATCCCATGTCAACAACAATATATTCCCATCCATGGCTTTTAAGATTTTTGGCCATATAATCGGCAGTGGACCTGACTTGCTCATCTGTGATGTCCATACCAAAACAATCCCAGCTATTCCATCCCATAGGTGGTGATTTTGCCAGTTGGGGTAAATCCTGTTTGCAGGTACTCAGGAAAAAGAATGCAGCAATGATCCATAAAACATGTTTTTTCATCATAATATAATTTTGATTTTAGTTGTATGATAGCTTGTCCCGCAAAGCGGGAGAACCGCACATGATTGACTTCGTCGAGCTCGCAAGCTAGATTGAAAATTATATTTTTATCGTGTTTAGCTTCGCTGAGCTCGCAAGCCCGGTTGTGATTGAGGTCAATCAGGTGGGTTTCATCGTTCTGATTTTAGTTTATAATGCTCATACTTTTGCACGTAGAATTCAATTCCTGACGAGTCAGGGTAAATCGTAACATCCCTTAACACTTAATTCTAAAAGCAAAATCACCTGTTGTATCCGCTGTGAATGTAACGTTTAAAATGTCATTTATCTCCTGCTTTGCAGCACATTTCGCACCGGTACATTCCGCCTTAACAAAAAAACAGCCTTCCGGAACATGCAGACGCATAGTCAGGGGGAATGTACCGATAAGGTGAATTTCACCTTCCAATGTCCGACTATCAGTTTTCCATTCATACTCTTTCAATTCCATGGCGCCCTGAGCAACATGTCGGTCGCTGCTGATCCACTGGGGTATGTTTTTTTCTTTGTGCATGGAAAGCAGACGGACACTATGGGCGGGAATATCGAGAGAGAAGTTGCCCTTCATGGTATCAAAACTCTTTTGGGTCCAGAACTCATACAGCACATATTTTGCATCCGGATCAACACCAAGTTCCTCAGTTGTGAATGAGATTGTGTTAGTCTCATTCTCCCAGTTGAAAAGTGCCACTACATTGTAATCGCCTATAAGTGTATTATGTACACTCAGATTCCATATAGGCAACATTGAAAAATAAGGATACAAACTCACCGGACGTACATCGGCCACCGGCAAAGTCTGCTGTAACATCTTTATATTCTCATCGGACAACCCGGCCAGTTTGTCGCCGAAGAAAGTAACCTGACCCGGCAATGCGACAATTGTTGCTGATACTCTTGCCTCTTCCAGCGGCAGGTCATGTATAAGCAATGTGTCAGGGTCGGCAATCATCACAATATTATGAGTAAATGCCTGATTCATTAAACAACGTCCCTGGCTGATTACCCCTTCCCATTTGACCGGCATATTGGGATGAACAATATCTGCACCGATACGGGATGCATCTGCATAAAGTACCTCCGGACCTGAAGTATGGCCCTGGCATGCCAGAAACACACGGTCTTCACCGATACCTTCACGAATTGCTTTGATGCAAAGTTCAAATGGATTCGGACAGGATGGATCCTGAAAGAGGGCTCTTATTTCAGGACGCTCATACAGATGCGCACAGTAACCCTGATTACGACCCGACATGCCATCGACCTTAAAGAACTCATATCCCCATTCATGAGAAGCTATATTATGAATTTTCCTTAAGTGTTCACGTCCTTCCGGCACTGTTGGATCAAGCGTATAACGACCATTCCAGCAAGAGATGGGTTTGCCGTCCTTATCATGTAAAAACCAGCCTTTGTGTTTATCATAAAACTCCTTGTTACCTGTGCCGAAAGGAGCCATCCATAGCCCGGGACGAAACCCCAGTTTGCGTATATCATCTGCAAGTTGTTGCATCCCCTCAGGGAACTGTTTTTCATTCACCTCAAGATTCATGTTGTAAAAATCACGAACGGGCAACTGGTCAGAATTTCCCTGCCAGGATTCGATAGACCAAAATTCACATCCGAAAGGCTGAAGATATTTTTGTCCTGTTCTCGCTTCGGCAAGATTATCCTCAGCGGTGGCTTTGTCGAAATAAGTATTCCATGACATCCATCCTGATGGAGTTTTTGGGCAACGTTTGCGATCTAAAGCATGATAATAAGGTACATAACGATTCTTTAAATAATCTTTTTCAAGGTTAAACTTAAATACCGCCCTGGACGATTCAACAATCTCTCCCGACATTTCAAACGAATAAGAACCTTTACTCAGCGTTCCAATGTGTAATTCTGCAGCATCCAATTCCAGTGCATTATCACTTCCTGGTGCAAAAAGTGAATCATTCAATAGTGAATCAGCCGGACCGTAACTAAGCGATAAGACCCTTTCATCTGCCTTCGCCCTTGTACGACAGGCGAAACTATCTTCGGGAAAATTTATTTTCCCCACAAACGACAATTCCCCTTCATATGCCTGTGCTGTACGATGATAAAAAAGCAGCTGCAACTGTCCACAGTTTTTATTAAAAACAAAATAACCCTGGACATTGCCCTGCAAATCCACAAATGCAAAGCGATCAGTTACTCCGTCCCGGGACTTTGTAACTCTCCATTTATTTGTACCCGATACAAAGGTCAGCTTGCCCTGAATCAAAGCCGAACCATTAATCAGCGATAAACCAGAAGTTGATTCATCAAATAAAATCTCCCATCCCGCAGATGATTGTTCAACACCAGATGTTTCCGAACCTGTTTTCCCTTTTGCCACTTTACTATCGAAAGAACTCTCTCCGTTTAACAATGAGAGCCCTGCACCGGAAGAAATAGCGACTGACCCCAATGTAGCTTTTCTTAAGAAGTTCCGACGATTTTCTTTCATGATTTCAGATCTTTAATAATAATGGGTCATTCAGTAAATTGTTTCGTTTTTTTGAGTTTTATAAATTCAATTATCGAATTTACAAATAATCCTGACATCCGGATTTCCGGAGAACCCTTAGAAAAACTTTAAATGAGTATCGGTTATCAATAATAAACTTAAAACAATAGATTATGAGATTCCGAGCGCCCGCGAGGAACCGAGTCTCGTTTAGACGAGACGAGCTCACCGAAGGTAATCTCCCTCACCCATTTTGATATTTTGATTTATTTTCAAGTCAATTATTATTCATTACGGATACTCAATAAACTTTATTTAGCAGCAGAGAGATTTACACCAAATCGAAAGATCAATGCCAGATAGAAGATAATTTCCCGGATATCGTAAATTATTTATAGGTATCTCTGAAAACAAAGTTTTTCAGATGCCATTTTCAGTATGAATATATAAATTCTACTTTGACAGGCGATGGTTTTATTCAAATGAAAATTTATAATTCTCATTTTTCTTTGGTGCCGTGATAAATATGAGAGCATCGGTCAGATTAATCATTGCCCCTTCCGAATCTGCACGCTTCTCTCCTTTTACCTCAATCCTGACTTTATGAATGCCTGATGGGAGGTTGAATTTGTGCCAGACACTGGTGTTATTGTCTTGCTGATTGTTATAATAGAAATAAGTGTCAATAGTACGCTCATATTTATTATCCACGAATATATCCGCTCTGCCCCCTGTCTTATTCCAGGCACCTGTCAATGAAACACCTGTTCCGGTAAATGTAAGCTCAGCAATATCTCCTTTATTGTCAGAATATTGGGATACATTCACAATGTGGTTCCAGCTACCCGTTTTACGCGATAATGTCTGCCATTTGCCCTTAAATTTCCAGGATTCTTTATCAAATACAGAAATCCCTTTCTCAAAAACAACTTCCGGAAAAGATACTTCCAGAACAGGAGGAACAGGTTCCTGTACTTTTATAATTATTTTCTTACCGTCAATTTTACCCGATCCGTTTTCGATAAGACTTAATGCATAATTATAAGTGTTATCTACAGCTTTACTGAACGTGTAATTGGTATTAATAAAAGTTGAATCCTTATATTCGGTTACACCCCTGGTAATTTCTGCAGGCAGGTTTTTGAAGCCGTTTATTACACCCAGCAGAGCCATAGCATTGGAAGGATTGCAATCCGAATCCTGTCCGCACCTGGTAGTTATCTCCATGGTTTTAAGAGGATCTCCTTCTCCATAAAGCAAACCCATTACGATATATGCTCCGTTGAGTTTTGCATCAATATTAAATGCAGAGCCTGCACCGCAGATATCCACCCCGTTCCATTTGGCTTCAAGTTCTTTCCATGCTGCCATCCAGTCATCCGGATAATGCTTGTGAAGCTTAATTACATCGTTTACTATTTTATAATAATCACTTTCTGCCGGTATCGATTTCAGGGCATGTTCTATAATACCGGGGATATCGTTCCTGAAAAATGCCTCAGAGTAGAGTGCTGCAACAAAAATACCACCATAAACACCGTCACCATAATTCATGATATGACCGATTTTATCAGCTATCTTTACCACAGTCCGGGGCATGCCGGGCGACATGAATCCGATATAGTCTGATTCGATCTGAAAATCAATATCGTCGGCATGAATATTGTTGTCAGGGTATCCTGACTGAGGTGCGAATATAGAATCGTAGTAGTTTTTCCGGGCCTGAACATTGGCATGCCACAGAGGGTATCCTGCTTTTGCGAACATCTCCTGGTATTTCTTTGCAGGCGCATCAATACCGTACTTATCCATTGTCATCATAAATGTCAGCTGAACATAAATATCATCCTGATGGATACTTCCTTTGACATCTGAAGGTTTCCATTTGATGGAATCGCTATATATTCTTCCCTGGGCTTTGAATTCGGTCGGTGCTCCATACGTAACACCAATCATTTTGCCGGCCCAGCCTCCGGCAATTTTATCTTTTAAAACATCTGCTCTGATTGTCTTAAATTCTTTGGAAGCAGGTTTACAGGATATTAATACCAGAAGTATGGCTGTAAAGATCGAAGGGAAAAGTCTGTTTATCATAATACATTGTTTAACGGTAAATTCTGGTTTTCTGTTTGATTAAAACACTTAAGTCAAATATCGTCAAGGTTAACGGATTTTCCAATTTATTAATATGAAGTCGTTCTGATTAAATTTTCGTTTGCATTCTGCCCTGACGGCAGCTAAGGAAATCGGTTTAGTCCATATTTATTTGTCAATAAGCACACTTCTTTGTTTTGATAGTCAAAAAGGTGTAATATCTGTCTCACTTTTAAACAGCTTTACATTCTCTTTTATTGATTCTATCACATCCGAACCATTTATTAAATCCATTATTGATTGAGAAACATATATTTCATCAAGATGCAGGGTATCCTTTATGCGGATTATTTTCTCTTTACCGTTTTTCAAATACCCGCAACTTCTCAAGGCGATTTCAAAAGCTTTTTTATCGTTGCCGGCAACTATTGGAATTTTTGCTCTTTCAATGAAGCTGCTGGTTACAGCATTAGTATAGGTAGCTGTAAAATCAATTTTATCATATAATTTTTTGGTAATTACGTCGGACAAACCAATACCTATAGCATTTCCATGAGAACTGTCAGTAAGGTCCAAAATTACAATTGCTTTGATATTTGGTTTAGCAGGTTCTTCCTGCCCTGCAATTTTTATTCTTCCAATAATATTTGTGTCAATTCCTACTCCGCTGATATCTTTACCCATTTGATCGATAATAAGCACATCAATATCATTGACAGGAAGAGCTGGCATATTTCTTCGTGCAATATCAAGTAATACAGGTTCCTGTTCAAAAAATTCATTAGTCATTAATGCATTTACAAGCATGGTGTTATCGTAAGCATCTTCAACCAGAGCGATTCCCCCAGAATCTTTCCGGTTGAAAATATCTGCTTTGCTGTTAATGGGATCAGAGAAGAAAGCCCGTATACTCCGTAACTATGAATTGCCACTGCCTGCTTTTCTTTACCCAATCCAATCACAGACATTTTTACCAATCCGCTTTCATATTTACCATGATAATCGGTATGAGGCTTTATCCTGTTAATCAGAATAACACCATCAGATTCATATGCATTTTTATCCATAAAAACCGGATTGGGAGAATCCCCCTGAAGCAATTCAATAACCTCCATTGAGGATCTGACAGGCACTCCGATAGTTTTTTCAGATATCCCATAAGCTTCCAGTAGTTCTGCCTGCCCTTCTCCGGTTGCGTTGCCATGGCTACCCATAGCAGGAATAATGAAAGGATAAGCCTTATTCTCTTTAATAAATGCTGCAACTTCTTTAACTACAAGCACTAAATTTTTAATTCCACGGCTTCCGACAGCTAATGCAATATTGTTACCCGGCTTAATTAAAGGACGCAGTTTTACCAACTCTTTTGCAACTTCTCCTCTTATATCACTCAAAGAATTATTACTGAAGTGTTGTTTTATCTTGTTAAGATGATAGCTGTTCATATTCAATATTTGATTCCTGTATTTAATTTTCAACCGCTCTGAAACAATATTTCTTTTTATAAACAATCATTATTAATTATAAAATTATCAGGCTTAATAACCATACTGCCAAACTACAACAGATTCCAACTGTCATTGTTCCCAAAGTTTGCAATTTATAACCCTGGTTAACGGTCATTCCCGACATTTGTGTCACTACCCAGAAATAACTGTCGTTCGCATGGCTTACAATCATTGCTCCTGCACCAAGAGCCACAACCACCAGAGCCCTGCCTCCAGGTGCATCCATCCCCAGCGGGCTTAACAACGGAGCCATAAGACTTGCACCTGTTATGATAGCAACGGTACCAGAGCCCTGAGCTGTTTTCAGTGAAGCTGCAATTATTATCGGGAGCAGGATACTAAGGCTTGCAGCGCCTGCTAAATTATTCCTGATAACGTCTCCGATCCCGGAATTTTGTAGTACCTGTCCAAAAGCTCCGCCACAACCTGTAATGATAATTATTGTAGCTGCTGCAATTATTGCTTCACCCATCCAGCCAGTAGCAGAGATCATATCACTCGTCAGTTTTTTTGGCAGTAGAAATGAAAGGAGGACACCAATCAGCATTGCGACAACCGGCTGCCCGAAAAAATTTATGAACGATGAAAAATTTCCGGAGCCAAATGGAGCTGATGGCAATGCATTTATTGAACGGAAGATAATCAGTAAAATGGGCATAAATACAGGCAGCAGAGATTTAACGACAGAAGGTCCGTCTGCAATTTTTATATCGGTGTCTGCTGAATCAGGAAAGGGATCAATGCTGACCTTTGAAGCAATTTTAATTGAATACAACCAGCCTGTAATGAGCCCTATAAGACTTACCGGTAATCCTATAATAATCACCAGGCCCAGGTCAGCATTTAGAATACCTGCTGCAGCTACAGGGCCCGGAGTAGGCGGCATAATTGAATGAGTTACGATAAGTCCCAGTGCTAAGGCCGTTGCTCCGATAGCAAATGAAATTTTTACTTGTTTTGTCAGAGCTTTTGCCAACGGTGCCAGGATTATAAATCCCGAATCACAAAACACGGGAATGCTAATTATATACCCTATAATACTTAACGCCAGAGGTACATTCTTCTTTCCTACAATTTTCAGTGTGCTTCCCGCCAGAGAAAATGCTCCTCCCGTTTTTTCCAGAAATTTACCAATTATTGAACCTGCCAGAATCACAATCCCAATGAATCCTATTGTATTTCCAAAACCGGAGTTAACCGATTTTACAACTTCGTCCAATGACATAGTTCCCGATAAACCCCCATACCCGAATGCAGTAAGCAAAAGTGAAAAGAATGGATGCCATTTAAGTTTGGAAGTCGAATAAATAATAAATGCGATAGAAATAAATAGCAATATGATTAACCACATATTTTTACAATAATAAACAGCATTTAAAAATTTTATGAAAATTAGTGAAAGTTCTCATTTTTCTTAATTTTTTGGTTGAATTTTATACTCATATCTTAATTCCGGATAGATTTATGCTGAAAGGTGGTCTCTTTATGTCTGCATTTACCATAATTTAAAAACCCTGTAAATGAAAGCCTTAGTTAACCATCCGGAGTAATGACAAATGAAAGTAGTTATGGCTTATTATTGATTTAGCACACAGATGCAAATTATTGGAAATAAAACTATCTTTATGTAATTAAAAGATCCTCATGAAACCTACATGTTTTACCACAATCACAACCGGGCTTGCGAGCGAAGCGAGCCCGGCGAAGCCAATCATGGGTGGTCCTCCCGCTTTGCGGGACAGGCTATTATACCTTTAAAATTAAAATTATATCATGATGAAAAATCTCTTTCTATCAATTGCAATTGTTTTTTCATTCTTAAGTGCCCCGGCGCAAAAGTTTGAACAATTAGCCAAGACACCACCGATGGGTTGGAACAGCTGGAACAGATTTCACTGTGATGTCAGTGAGACTCTTATTATGGGAACGGCCGACGCTATGGTAAGCAGCGGACTTAAAGACGCTGGTTATGAATACGTTGTCATAGACGACTGCTGGCAGGTTGCCCGCGATGAAAACGGTGAAATAGTTGTTGACAAGGACCGTTTCCCGCATGGTATGAAATATCTGGTTGACTATGTTCATTCAAAAGGGTTGAAGTTTGGAATTTATTCCTGCGCAGGAACTCTTACCTGTCAGAAACGACCGGGCGGGTTCGGGCATGAATACCAGGACGCACGTACTTATGCCCGCTGGGGAGTGGATTATTTAAAATACGACTGGTGCAACGCCACCACACAGGATGCCAAATCATCTTATGCCAATATGCGTGATGCACTTTTTACTGCCGGCAGACCTATTGTATTCAGTATCTGTGAATGGGGTACAAACAAACCTTGGGAATGGGCAGGTGCAGTTGGCAATTTATGGAGGACCACCGGTGATATAAGTGATTCATGGAACAGTATGATAAACATTTTCGATCAACAAAAAGATTTATCAAGATATGCAGGACCTGGTCGCTGGAATGATCCTGATATGCTGGAAGTCGGAAACGGAGGTATGACAACTGAGGAATACAAGACTCATTTTTCACTCTGGTGCATGCTGGCCGCACCTCTGATGGCCGGTAATGATTTGCAAAACATGACCCCTGAAACCAAATCTATCCTCACAAATAAAGAAATTATTGCATTGAATCAGGATTCCCTTGGCAGGCAAGCGACTTGTTTCCGTGATAATTCCGGTTATCAGATATGGATTAAGCCCTTGGCAAACAACGAAAAAGCTATCTGCCTGTTAAACAGTAGCGATGAGAAAAAAACAGTACTTGTCGATTTTGCACTTCTGGCAAAGACCAGTTCAGGCAGGCGTGGAGGTGGCGGTGGGTCAAGAGGCGGATCCCCCCTTACACTTGAGAACTTCCGTATCAGAGACTTATGGGAACACAAAGACCTGGTTTGGAAAGAACCATCAATGTATATTGATCTTCTTCCTCATACAGTGAAGGTATTTCGTTTTATCAGGAAATAACTGAAAAAGTCCGGCGCTGTCAACAAGTCTTTTATACCTGTTAAGTGCATAAAATTGTAAAAGCAATTCAGCCCGTCCGTTTAATAAATTAATACGGGCAGGCTGAATTAAAACACTGGTATCAGCAACTATAATCTTATCATTGATCCCTCTGGCTGAGAAAACCTAAACTAAAATAATTCTTGGAGTTGTTTTCCATTTGCCTTTAGTAAAATCGGGGAAATCTATTGGTTTCCCTTTATTTGCAACCGATGCTTCGGTAAGTGCAGAAATTGAGCTGCTTGTTACTGAATCATAAACATCCCAATCGGGCATTTTGTTTTCGCGAAGTGCGGCTACCAACCTTGTCCAGTTCATAGGTGTTTTTGTGCCGCCACCTCCATGTCCGACTATTTCCCCGCCTCGTCTTGGCGCAGGGTTATAATTCTTAACTATAGGATGTTCATATTCTTTTAAATATGGATCAGCCGGTTCCCATGCATGTTCCACGGGACTGACTCCTTCCATATAAATATTCCTGGAAATTGAATCTCCGACAAACACTCCCTTTGTACCCTGTACGCGATAATTCTCCCGTGGATGAGGGGTGCTTGTGTCATGATTAAGAGTTATCATTTTACCATTTACTGTTCTGATCAGTGAAGCATTATAGTTACCCAGTGCAATTTTCTTTTTGGTGAGAGGATGATTTTTATTTTTATAATAAATAGCCGCATAATCATTAAGCATCCCTCCAAACGAGCTCATTGAAACCAGAAAATCCATCCTGTCTCCATGGTTTATATCCAATTGTGGAAGCATAGATGCCATCGGATGGTCAGGATAAAGATTCCCGTTACGATCAATTGAATGTTGTAAGCGCCATGGCTCACGTTCAGGATCAAATTTGACCAGCCTGAGATCATGAACATATCCTGTTTCGGCATGGACAATGTCACCCAGCATTCCTTTTTGAATCATATTCAACAGAGACAGATTATAGAAACCCTCTAATCCCATTGTCGCCCACTTATTTGTTTTTTCATATGTTTCGACTATCTCCCAGGCCTGGTCCAGAGTAATCACAATTGGAACTTCGGAAACACAATTCTTATCATTCCTCATGGCAGCCAGGCAAACCGGGGTATGCCATTCCCATGATGTGCAGCAGATGACTGCATCCAGTTTTTCATTTTCACACAATCTTTTAAAATCTGTTACTCCTTTGTTATAAAGCTTTGGTGCAGGACGGCCGGACTCCTCTATCCATTTTTGTGCCTGTTGAAGGCGTTTTGGAATAACCTCACAGATAGCCGGTACTTCAATACCTTCCATGCCTAAAGCCGCATTTAGGTGATATGAACCACGTCCTCCTATCCCGACAAAGCCAAGCCTTATTGGTTTTTCATTAATAGTGTTCTGTGCTGAAGCTCCCATGGGGAAACTTAATCCCGATAACACAGCTGCACCACCGACTGCGGCAGTTGTGGAAAGCTTCACAAAATTTCTGCGATTATAATATATTTTACTCATAATAGTATTTTTTGATTTACTGTTAAGTTATCATCTAGCCTATTGTAATTCTTGGTCTGGTTTTCCACTTTCCCTTCGTAAAGTCAGGAAAATCAACTGCCCGGCATTTATTTGCAACCGAAGCACACGACAGAGGAACAATCGCGCCGCTGGTTACCGAGTCATATACATCCCAATCGGGCATTTTATTTTCGCGTAGTGCAATAACCAATCTGTGCCAATTCATTGGTGTCTGAGTACCTCCACCTCCATGTCCTTCTATGACGCCACCTCTTCTTGGCGGGATAGTCGGAACAGGAAGAGCATATTCTTTAAAATACTTATCTGCCGGTTCCCAGGTATGGGCCACGGGGCTGACTCCATCCAGGTATATCCTGCCACCCCTTCTGCCACGTGGCTGTCTCACAGCTGTTGCATCAGGCTGTGTACCAACTGTCGGTAACGGATTTGACATATACACACCCTTTGTACCCTGTAGGCGAAAATCTTCCCTTGGATGTGGAGTGTTTGTATCAAAATTGAGAGTAATCATCTTCCCATTGACAGTTCGTATGAGTGAAGCATTATAATCACCGCAAGCTACTTTAGCTTTGGCATAGAAAGTATCAGGTCCATAGTTTAAAGCTGCATAATTATTAAGCATCACTGAATTTGAGCTCATGGATAGAATATAATCAAACCTGTCACCACGGTTAATATCCAGTAATGGCATCACCCTGGCCATCGGATGGTCGGGATAAAGATTTCCATTACGATTCAATGAGTGTTGCAGACGCCATGGTTCCTCTGCAGGAGTAAATTTAACCATCCTGAGATCATGAATATACCCTCCTTCGGTATGGACAATATTTCCGAAAACTCCTTTATAAACCATATTAAGCAGTGTTGAGTCACCTGTACCTTCAAGTCCTATTGTTGCCCATTTCCCTGTACTCTCGTAGGTTTCAACCAGTTCCCAGGCTTCTTCAAGAGTTATACAAATAGGTACCTCTGAGACAGCGTGCTTATTATTTTTCATGGCAGCAACGCATACCTGGGTATGGAATTCCCATGGAGTGCAACAGATAATGGCATCCAGATCTTCCTCTTCACACAGGCGTTTAAAATCCATTGGTCCCCGGTCATATAACCTTGGAGTTGGAAGGCCAGCAGCTTCAACCCATCTTTTTGCATCGTACAGGCGTTCAGGCTTTAGTTCACATAAAGCAGGCACTTCCACACCTTCAATTCCCAAAGCACAATTAAGATGGTAAGAACCACGGCCACCAATACCCACAAATCCAAGCCGTATAGGTTTATTTCCCGTTTGTGTCTGTGCTGAATCATTCTCTGGAGAACTGTTCCCGGATAAATACTCACCCCCAACAGTGACGCCTGTGGAAAGTTTCACAAAATTTCTGCGATCATACTTTTTGTTCATACTATTAATTTTATTTGTAAATACTTTAAATTAACCGAATTCCAATTTCATCCTGTAATTAATCAGGGGGTTTTGTGTCAGATTGGGATTAACCACGATTTCCCGTTCAGGCAGAAATGGAACAACTCTAAGACCAGTTTGGCTCTGGTTGATAAAATTCCCTTTCCTATTTCTTCAGAATCCGCAATGCGTTATCCCGATATAATTTCTTAAGGGTTGCATCACTGAGCCCTACTCCGGATAGAGGCCAACGTGTATTAGCTACATCCCATGCATAGAAGTGCTCGTCGAGTGTTTCCCAGATATGGAATGTATTCCGATACATTGACAGGCTGTAACCCTGATCGGTGCCGTACACCAACCGGTCGGCGTACTTCTCCATGAACTGTTTTGCGAACCTGGGGATAGCAGCTACATAAGCTTCTCTCTGAGATACATCGGCATAAAGGTTGGGATACTTATCAAACAATCTTCCAAGCTCATCCAGATTGTTTGTATGATTCAAAAAATGGGCAGCAACAAAGATTGTTCGCGGATGTTTTTTCAAGGCGTTTTCCAGGGTAACCAACAGAGCTGGCTGGCGCAAAAAATTCGGTTTGTTGTCAAGCCGGTAATAATATGACTCGAATAACAGGTCATTATGTTCATCCATGGGTTCATACATCCAGATGGGGTCAGCCCAGTGGAAGTTGAATGGCAGGTTGAGGTCGGCAATCTTTTCCAGAATAGCATCCATACGTGGATCGTCAATATGCATACCGGGAGCACCTGGAAGGCCACTCCCCTTATCATGGACCTCACCAACACCTTTTGCTCCGAGCTTTACACATCTTTCAAGTTCGGCTATTGTTGAGGGACCAAAACCAGGTTTGTCGAAGCCAGTAAGATCTAACCAACACCAGATTTGGATACGATCGGGATATTTTCCGAAAGCTGCCACATTCTGATCGAATGTTTTTCCGATCATGCAAAAAAGAATTGTTTTATCAATACCACAAGCATCCATGTTTTTTAACAGTGCGGTAGCGGCAGAATCCAGATTTCCTTTGCGTGGGGCATGCATATGCATATCAATAGCCGGATACTTAGCCTTTAGAATCCGGGTCTGGGGCGTTACAAAAATGGATCTGGGAGTATAATCCCTGAGAAGCAGGGTTGTCTCTAATCCGGGTTCTTTCATTTGGCGCTGCTGTGCCTGTGACAAAAACATAATTAAAGAACAAAAGAATGATAATAGTAAAGTTTTCATAAATCAGGTTTTTAAATTAATTAATTCAATATTAAGCAATATAAAAATATCGCCGTTCACATCCTATATAAAACATAAAATTCTTCCAGGTACAACTTCGGTACCAGGTTAAGTTGATTAACCAGGTCCTGTTAAATTTTTAATGCGAGCCTGTGTATCTTCCTTTAGGCTTTGAGGTATTTCTTCATTTCTTTGGATGTACCGGTAATTTCTTTAACGTGATTTAATGGGTTTTGATCCAGTTTAATCAAAACCTTAGCAAAAAACAAGACTCCAAAAAAACATATGTTATTAACATTCAGATAGTTAATAACCATTAAGGATCAACTACATCAATTAATACACTTAAGTTTAGCTTTACCCTTATTTGTACCCTGCTGATTTTATTATTTTGATTGAAAGTGGCTCCAGATAAAATACTCCGGGTTCTTCGGGAAAATGATGTTTTTAAGATCAGAGAAACAGGCTGTAACATTTAAATATCGTCTGCCCCTTATAAAGATTTAATTATTGCCAGACTTTGTTTCTCAATCGGTGAATGAAATAGTACTGGTTTTAGCGATCGAGTGATTTGACCGTATTCAGAATAATTTCATCAATGTTCTCCGGGAATACATTTGGCATGCCATACCAGAAAAATGAATTTAATCCCTCATATCCGCGCTCCTCAATATGCATATGTGTCGGAAGGTAACTTGAAACATCATTTGTATAACCCGCCACTGATATCATTTTCCCTGGCCATAGATTCTTAACCCCGAAACTATATCCCGTTGTGGTCTCCCTTGAAAAACCCACCAGTTTCCAGTTTCCGATATTAATAGTATTAACATAAACCGGCATTGATGCCGGCATCCTGTTTTCACTATAATATTTTAACATCAGATCGCACCATTTGACATTTTTTTCAGCATTAACATCGCCTGGTTTATTATTGTTTTGTTCCCTGAATGAAAGTATTTCCTCTCTGGTCCATGGAGTAACGGGGATGTTTATTGTATCCAGATAAAATGAAACAGGTCCGTCAACTTTATTCATCGGACGGTTAAGAACTGCAATAACCTCATTTGCAAGCTTTTCGCCTGTGATATATTCACCGTTATCTCTTGGATTGATGTCTCCCGCAGCGCCCTGCAAAAATATTGAATTGGAAGTACCCGTTCTCTCCTCCACTAATTTGCGTGCCACTCCAGGATAATTGGCGCTGATAGTGTAATGAAGCTTACCGGCGGTGCTGAAAACGGGGTGGCAGGCTGTCAGAAACATATAGCTCTCAGCATTTTTATCTGTATAACTCACCTTGATAACATCAACGGTACTATCGTATAATTCCTGATGATCTTTCAGGCTCCTGTTGTATCCAATATCTGTTTTACCCCTGCCAAAATAAATATCTGCCGGAGTCATCGATCTCAGGGCAGCATCAACAGCATTAAGAATCCCGTTTTTTACAATAATGAACAGAAACATACTGTCAGGAAGCTGGTTGGGTTCCTGCCAGGTAAACCAGTTTTGAGAGACAGGAGCAAAGTGAGTATGTGAAGAATTGATAAAAACAGCAGAGGGAGGGAGATGATTTTTCTGATATATTTCCTTCTTAACCTGTCCCGTAAAAGTATCATTAAGTCCGCAAACATCAACACTGATAATTACAACTGTATTATCACCTTTGTTAACAGCTATTGCCCTGGCAGTCAGATTTCCTTCACTTCTGTGCTCCCCAAGATACAGTATGTTATCTGCGTCAATACCAAATAATCTGCCATTAATAATTGTAATATATTTTATATCTTCCTTAATAGTCTGCCCGTTTCTGTAGGCTATCTTTAACCATTTCTGATCTTCAGAATCCCGGTCGGACTTATAAATAATACCGTTATTTGTCAGGGCATAAACCTTATTGTTGCTGGCAGCTATGCTTATAACACCATTAATTGATTCACACCTGTTCCACTCAATATTCTTCTTTGAAAGGTCGGCAGATAATAATAATCCATCTCCATTCGAGGCAAATAACATATTACCGGCTGCTGCCAAGGCGGTTACAGAGTTATCGACAGATCCTTTGCTCTTCCAATTTGTTCGCCCGTGCATCTTTGTTTCAAGTAAAACTCCCTGGTTGTTAATGCCATAAATCTTACCGTATGAGCCGGCAATGCATCTGATATTATCAGCTTTCCCTGCATGATGCCATTTCAGGATACTTTCTGACGGATTCATAAATAAAAGATCTCCTTTGCTTACTATGTATAAGATATCTCCCGAGCCGCAAAGCGAATTAGCTTCAGGCACAGTTCCTTTATTAATCCACTGGAGGGTAAACCGTCCGTCTCTAGGGGCTCCATATCCACCCAGATGCAGAGATATTAAAGACTGATCAGGTTCAATACTTGCCTGTGATGTACCTACCCTGTACGAGGACTGGGGATAGGAATTGTATGATAGTAAGAAAGATAATGGCAATAATAATTTTATTATCCTCATAGAATTTATTATTAAGTGTCATTTATTGAACTAAAATTTAATATCATTAATTAAACCTCAATTAAAGATCAGGAGTTTTCAGGTATACTAACATTCCATACTATCTTATTGTTCCGGACAGAACAACAGCCGAAATGTGCTTTAATATTCTGACGGACAGAACCGGAATTAATATTAAGATTTCCGGTGCCTGACATTGACATTATATAGTCAAGTCCGAGTTTTGTTTCAACAATTATAATCCCGGCCGGATCAATAAGCTTAACATTAAGGACAAAGGGATTTACTCCCTCAAACCCTTCGAATACAGAAATAAAAGTTTTTACTCCTTCCCCTCTGCACCGCCGGACCAGGTATGGAATCTTAGCATTAATATCTGAATTTTTCCAGTCACGCTGGCCCCACCCGGAAGCAACAAGAACCTGTTCTCCCTTCTGACCGGCAGACCATGCTGCGCAGGTCATGTCATGACCGCTTTTCCATACTGCATGCCACACACCTGCACCATTTCCGCCATGTATATCTGTGAAATCGTATAGTTTAACTGAGGTTAACGGGTCCAATTGAATATCAAATGTTTCACAGGTACTTTCCATACCATGAAAAACATAATCCTGAACTCCTCCCCCGTTTACTCTGAAGAAGTCGACAACATAATTTTGTCCGTTACCATGATCAATTATAGCTGATGTACGTCTGTACAGAGATGCTTCGGGATACGCTTGCGAAGCCATCTCCATTACCCTGACATTTTCGAATGTTTTAAATAACAAAACTTCTCCTCCGCGTTCCCTTGTAACCTGGTCCTTTTCATCAATAAGAACAGTATTATGTGCAACTGTTCGCATGTTCTGGGTTTTGAGGGGATGGTCCCAGAGGTATCCCAGATCTGATAAAACCTCACAACCCTTTTTCCAGTAATAAAGGTTCAGACTGTCACTCTCATGATGTATACCCCAATGACTGGCACTAAGTAACAGAAGACTCTCACGCCCGTCAATACCTGTATGCATATGACCAATACGAAGCTGTTCAGGGCACCAGTCCGACAGATTTAATTCCGGAGAAGCTTTCTTTTCAAGGCCCGGTCGCCGGTAATAAAATGAAAACGAATATGATCCTGTTGGTTTTGTGAGGTCATATGGAAGTGTCAGAACAGGTTCATCTTCGTCCTTATCATCAGCTATTTTATTGTTGAAATTTAAAGATCCGCTATGAAGGGTGAGATCATTTCCACATAGTGCTTTTAGTAATGAAAGGTATTCAATACGTTCGGGATAGTTCGCGACCATCAGTTCAACATAAGAAACATCAAGCCCTGTAACACGAAAAGAGTCAGCGTATGGTGGGTAATGCAAGTCTCCCTGTAATCCTCTGAAAAAGGCTTCCAATACTCTGTTATAAGGAGTGTCATGATAAAGATCGAGAGAATCAAATCTTTTTCCTGACGGATCCGTGTAGCCAGGGGGATCACTGTAACCCAGTGATGCCTGGGCCATATCCCATATACCGCCAAGTGTCATCAAACCATAGAAAGGTGTTTCACTCGATGTGCCATCTGATAAGTACCATCCGCTAACTGTTTTCATGAAACCGTCAAGTCCAAAACGCATTAAACCGGGATGACCCACACACATTCCAACAAGTGCCGCAGCAGTATGATTACTTACCGATTTGTTATTTATCTGCTTATCGCATACCAAAAGAATTGTACTTTCCAGCAAAAGATCGCGTTCGATCTTAAATTTATCATTTTCAGTGTAAACAGGGTCATTACCATCATTAACCGCGCTGCATGTTAAGTCATATGCCGTTACAACTTTCCGTACAAAATCTGACTCCAGTCCTACCCCGCTGGCACGACCGGCAGACCAGAAACCTGTCCATAACTTTTTATCAGGAACATTTGGAGGAGGACAAAGCTCAGGTTCGGGTAGGTTATTTATATTCAATGAAGCAACCCTGGGATCCATATCAGCATATTCACCATACCCGACATGGACCAGCCAGTTTGGATAACAATCTGCAAACCTGAGCAGTATTTTGCGGCAGGATTCGGCATACTTCATATTATTTGTAAGAAGGTAACCCTCAGCAAGTGTATGGCAATAATTAGCCATCCACTGTACCTTCCGTGATCGGATATTAGCACTGAAACTTGGTCTGCCCTGTTTGTAGCCAAAAATAACAAATGGATCTCCTCCACAATAAGTTATGGTCTGCGGTTTTCCCCACTTCGTTTTCAGAACAATATCCTCCGGATACTTCTCGTCAGGAAAAACAGTACCGCACATATTGCACCTTAACTGTTCAGGATTATCAATTTCCCATGTCCATAATCCGTGCGGGTGGACAGGTTTCCCCTGATCACGGCATGCCGGACAGGGAGTCCACAGCGGATCACCCGGTGTTGTTTCTCCGATCATCATCGCGAGAAATTCAGGATTTATCAGGTGAAAATGGCGATTAATAATCCTTTCAACCTTCGATGCATACTCTCTCGCCCACCCATATTGCCTCATGTTTTCATGAGCAAAATTAAGGTTCTCAGGTCTTATAGTCAGACAAGGATGTTTGACTGTTCCCCTGAATTGTTCCCAGGCAGCCCAATCCAACAACGGTTCACCATCAACAGGGATTGTCTTCACATTTCTTCCGGCATAGGGATGTGGTTTTCCCAGGTATAAACCGGCACCGGCAGCAGTAACGTCACAGATAAATTTACGACGGGAGTAGGACCTGAACATCTGATTAAATATATAAATTGATATTATATCGTGATCACCCTTTAACGTTATATTATGTCATGACAAGCAAATCCCAGCCACTTTCTGCCGGATCGCAGGTATACCCTCATCTATCAGCGCCATATCAGTTGTTGTACCCGGAAGCATAGTCCGGCTGAACCCAACAGATAGACAAGTAAGTTCATCGTTTCCGGGGCATAGAGATAATCCTTAATTTCAAAGAAGGTGCAGACTGCCTCCACACCTTCTTTATGTAAATTATGAATGTACTTCCTCTGAAGCGAAATACCCTTTAACTTAAAGCTCCTTAATTTTGATGTTCTTAAATGATACAGCGTTACCATGCTCCTGCAGGAGAATATATCCTTCGGCTGCCTCGCCGAAATGCGGCCATATTTTATATTTACTTTTTGCCACGAGTGCTCTCCATGCGTCGTTTCCTCTTTCGTATTCAACGGTCATCTGGCCATTGAGCCAATGCTCAACATGATTGCCATTAACTATGATCTCTGCTCTGTTCCATTGTCCCGGACCGTTATCACGTTTTGGAAGCGGAGCTATAAGGTCATAAAGACCAGCCAGGGTCCGGTTACCTGAATTACCTTCTTTGGCATCAGGATGGGTCCTGTCATCCAGGATCTGGTACTCACAACCAATGGATGAACCGGCGCCTTTGTTCAGATCAGTATCTACAAAATATTTTATGCCACTGTTTGCACCCGGTGAATAATTAAAGTCAACTATAAGCTTAAAGTTCTTATATTTTTTGAGTGTTACAATATCACCTGCAGCTGCTGATTCGCCTCCGCCAGTCTCCAAAGTTGAAAGCACTCCGTCTTTTATCACCCATCCCTCCGGAGGGAAAGTTTTAAGTTTTGCACCGCGCCATCCCTCTGTCGTTTTTCCGTCCCAAAGCAGTTTCCAGCCCTCTTTAACTTCCCTGTCGGTAAGCTTGTTATTAAGAAAACTGTATTGTGGAATGACAGGAGAATACGGAGTAACGTATTTGTCTAATTCTTTTGTTATTATCCTTAAATTTTTCCATTTTACCTGCAAGCCCACTTTGGTTGAATCTTTCCCGATTGAATGGACCTGCAGGGCAATAAAACCTGACGGCGTCAATTCATCCATGAGATCAGCGCAGGGAACTCCGTTAACCCAGGTTCTTATACTATTTCCTATGGCCTCCACTCTGTAATGATTCCAATCTTTATTTTTTAAGGCTTTCCGTCCTTCAGGATTTTCATCCAGCGGGTAAAGCCATCCTCTGCGGCCTTCATCATAAATACCACCCGACCAGGCTCTTTCAGAAGGGTCAAGTTCTACCTGATATCCGTGAACCCTGCCATTCTGGTAATCAGGTTTGCTCTCGCTCCGGAATTGAACGCCTGAATTCATCTGAGGATCGAACCATGTATCAAATTCAAGGATAAAATCTCCATAATTCTCTTTTGAACAAAGGAATGAGTTTGGAGAATTCAGAACTGTTGTGCCGATGATCTCGCCATTTTTTAATTCGTAAGTAGCAGTTCCGTTAAGCTGTTCCCAATTCGAAAGATCTTTTTTAATAAGATTTTCCCATTGCTTCTCTTTTGGTTTACATGAAACAGAAACAATCAATAAAGCAGTAAATAAATAAATCAGATTCTTCATAATTTGTAATTACTTTTTAGTTATATGAAACACTATGTCAAAAACAATGCAATCTATTTAAAAGAAGACCTTTACAGGTTAAATCCCGGGTCTTCAGTATCTACCGGATTCCATTTATACTGAACCCTGACCGGTCATTTTCCAAACAAGCAGGAACCGGTATTATAAAAAAAACAATATTATCCGGTACAAATGTACGAATGATATATTTATCTGATAAGGATTTCTCAAAAAACGAGTTTTTTAACACTGTTTAACGCAAAGTAACTCAGTTTTTCTTAAAATCAAAATTTCACTCATCTAAAGTCACGCGGGGCAGCTCCTGTTTACAAAGACCCCCCTGAAGATTTTCGAATTGCCCGTAAGTTATTCAGGTATTAAGTCTGAAAACTCCTGCACTTTATAAATACATTTATAAATGTCAATTGTACACTTATATTAACTTATATTAATATAACTAAATTCGAAATCTTATCTAATCATATTTCTTATCGGGGACATTCCCTGAAAAGCGTTAAAAAATCAGTACCAAATCCGATATTGTTATCCCTGGCAAACCTGAACAAAAGATCAACATCGGCTGTCGGATGTATGGTATCGTGTGATGTCACTGCCAAAGATGCCAGCAAAGTTCCGAGTTCAACAGCGCTTTGAAGGGGTGATTCGGAAAAAAACAGATCACTCTTTCCTTTATTGAGCGGAAGACCGCAGCATAGTCCGGCCAATGTGCCCGCAAGAAAAGTATCACCCGCACCTGCAGTGGAAACAACGGGCACATCAGGAACAGAAGTATGCTCCAGGGAACCTTTTGTATAACAATAGCTGCCGTCAGGCCCAGTGGTAATCAGAATTGAAATATCAGGATTGAAACCCACAAGATTTTCAATACATGAATCCGCGACACTTTTACCTGAGACAGATTCACCGGGCATCTTTGCAATACTTCGTGCTTCATCTATATTGACAGACAAAAGGTCAACCATTTCAAATCCCTTCATCTTTCTGAATTCATCAACCTCAGAAGATAATATGGATGCTGCATTGAAACTTCCCCGTTGTCTGCCATATTCCAGAAGTTTTATCCTGGTATCAAGAGGAACCTCCGGTACGGCAAGGATAATCTCACTGATGCCTGATAATTTAAATCCACTGAAGAAATGTGAAATATTTTCCGGTGATACCCTGCTGCTTGCACTATTTTCTGTTGTTATATTACCCCCTGTGTTATCTGAATATTGAAAACAAACGCTGAAAAGAGTGCTGTATTTGTCAGAAACACCAATATTTTCCGTTTCCATGCCAACTTCCCGCATTTGCCTGACCAGATTATTTCCAATATCGTCATTTCCAACATTACCAATAGGAAACGTTTGAAAATCACCATTGTTTTTTGCTCCGAGCAAAACGGAAATATAATGCATTATTATATGCATCTTGCAAAAATCCTTCTATGGAAGAAGTGTGCCCTTTCTGCTTTCATTTCTGCCAAGTGTAAGATTGCCGCTCATGGAAAAGAAAATCCCGGAACCTATTCCGCCTGTTCCAATAATGTGACTCGAATATTAAACCCTTGTTTCTCTTACCGGTTTCAGGATTTCATACATTTACTCCTTCAAATTCCCACTCCGGATTTTCAGATATCGGATGAGTGGCAGTGTCAAGAGTTGCAGTTATTAAAGCATCATCATGAGTCTGTAAAAGTGTTATGGGATATTCTACAGTTTCTCCTGAAAAGAGTGCCACCCTGAGGGCTGTCTGTTTCCATGCTCCGGTATCGCTGTAGAGACGAACTTTACTTTGCTGACAGACATTCTTTTAAGCCCGAGAGTGACAGACATAGGTGGTACAAACTGATATGCAGCACCAAACGTCCTTTGTCCCAGTGCTATAATGGTATCAAGATTATTCTCCTGAACTCTGCATTTCAGAGTTTCTTAAGTTGTTCAATAGTTATTTTACTTAACGGATGCCTGCGGGTCTGATTATAGGCTATATGACCATCCTGTCCCCAGCCTCCGAGAGTAATGTCAACAGGAGCCTCTGCTATTTTATGTCGTATGGTTTCAATTATTGAAGGTAATGGGAAATAACGATTTTCCTGAGGTACTGACAATTCCTGTAAAATATCCCCATAGAAATATTTCTCCATAAAGGTCCGGAAGTTATATGGATGATTTTCAGGTAAAGGCTTCCCTTCCCAGTTTAAGCACTCATCCATGTGAAAAACTGTCATATTTCGAAGTGAAACTTTCTCTTCATTTACTATTTGTGTAAAAGGGGCATACCAGCATTTGGGACCGCAGGGAACAATTGCTCTTATTGCTCGTCCGTCAGCATTGGCAGACTTTATCTCGTTTACAAAATCCTTTGCCATCACCTGGCCCATCTCAACCGAATTCGTGACCAGCCTGAAAGGAATTTTACGATCAGGATGATTAACCAGTTGATTTGCAGGAATTGTACACCATTTGTATAAGTCCTTGATGTTTACTCCATTCATATTATTGTCTTTACTTTTGAAGGTAAGTTAAAGAATTTTTCTAACCATCCGGGACTTAAATTTAAAACTTAAATAATTAAAAATTTTATGACTATTGGGAATCATACATGTAGATATTTTGATGCTTGAAAATCAATTATTTGCCCCGACCCTAACCTTGCTCCGCCGTAGCGGCTACGCGAAGGCGAGGAGGGAGTAATTGATTTTGGCTGCGCCGGGCTCGCCCTGCGGGACCCGGTTCTTCGCACCCTTTAGGGTAAGGGGCTAACGAAGAACCGGAGCGAAGCGGAGCTCGACGAAGTCAAAATCAAAGAGGTCTTATGCATGATTACCGATTGTCATAAAAAATTTAATAAGCCGGCTTTATTAAAAACAAAAGTCATTTAAAATATACAGAGCAAGAAATAATTATTAATTTTGTTAATGAGGTGATCAAATGTTTTACTAATTATTTAATTTCTAATTCAATTCATTCTGATCTGTTATGAAAAAAATCTATTTATCAATCGCAATTATCCTGATTCTGTGCAGTTTTGGTATGGTTCAGAAGAAACATCCGATATTCAACGGGAAAGACCTGACCGGTTGGACAGTTTATGGAACTGAAAAATGGTATGTTGATAAAGGCCAGCTTGTTTGTGAAAGTGGTCCTGATAAGCAGTATGGTTATCTGGGTACCGATAAATTCTACAAAAATTTCGATCTGACCGTTGAATTCCTCCAGGAAAGCAATGGGAACAGCGGTGTGTTTTTCCGTTCTACCATTAAAGGAACAACAATATCCGGATGGCAGTGTGAAGTAGCCCCTAAAGGAATGGATACTGGCGGGATTTATGAATCATACGGAAGAGGATGGTTAAAGAAAATTGATGATGATAAAGAAAACATCCTTAAGCCAGGAGAATGGAATAAAATGCGCCTGCGTGTTGTAGGGGACAGGGTGCAGACATGGCTTAACGGGACACCTATGGTCGACTTCACCGATGAAAAAATAGGTAAAGGCGATGGTTCTATTGCCCTCCAGATCCACAGTGGTGGCGGAATTAAAGTAAGATGGCGTAATCTTATTATCCAGGAACTGTAAAAGATAAAAGCAGATCCGATAATGAGTTTGTCTCAAAAATATCTTTAAAACTTCAGAACTTATTTTTTTGCATTCTGTTCGGCAGATTTGTCGGCAGCAAATATCATTTTGTGTGTTGCCATAGCATCATCAAGGCTTGTCAAAGGCATTTCTTTGCCCTCATCAACAGCTTTAAAGAAAGCTTCAAACTGTGTCTGGTAAGGGTGATCGGTGACATCGCCCGAATCAAGCATCTTAACTGCAAGTTCACTCCATTTGTTTTTATCCAGACCTCCGAGACGGGTAGAATAAAACTTATTATCAAGCAGGCTTCCTTCGCTTCCCACAAGATGGATGTGAAAATAATAAGGCTGAAGGCAATCAATTACGGATGCTACCTTGCCAACAGAACCATTCCTGTATTTAATTATGGATACTGAGCTTGTTGGATATTCATATCCGGCAAAATCCTTATTGGCAGAAAATGCTGAAAAACTGCTGACATTCTCAAATTCGCTGCCCATAAAAAGTATCAGAGCATCCATAGCATGACATCCTGCTGACAAAAGAGCAGCTTCCTGCAGCCTCCTTCTTTATGTTCCAGCGAAACTGACCATACCAGGGCCCTATACCGTGATAATAATCAACCTCCCCGTAGTGAATCTTACCCAGTAATCCCTTATCAATCACAGCTTTTATAGTGAGCAACTGACTTGAAAACCTGCACTCAAAGCAAACACAGGCCTTCACTCCGGAAGCTTTTACTGCTGCCTCCACGGCCTGGCAGTCTTCCCATGATAAGGCCAGCGGTTTTTCAATAATCAGATGCTTTCCTGCCTTAGCTGCTGCTATTGCCTGTTTCGCATGATCGGCGGGATAACTACAGATTGAAACAGCCTGCAGATCCGGGTCAGAAAGCATTTTTGACAGATCGGTATAACAAGTAATTTTTCCGCCATGTCTTGCACTGATCTCAGCCGGATCGAGCTTACGCGAGGAGCAAATAGCCGTTACCTGCCCATAGGTTGTTTTGTTAATTGCTTCTATATGAGCGCCCGCTGCCCAGCTATAACCTATAATACCAATGTTATATTTTTTCATGTTCTAATAAATTAATGTAAGTAAGATATTCAGATTGAAAAACTAATTAACAAGTTGCTGGTTCGATTATGTTGTTTATATCTATCCGATATTCAAATATATTAAATTTTAATATTTTTTATACCCGGAGGCCATATCTTATTATTAAGAAAACCTCATCCGGTAAATTTCCGGGTTGGCTTTAAAGGTCGCTGAAATTTAACGCTGTTTTTGCAAAACAGGAAGCAAAATCAATTAATTTAAACAATAAATTTGTTATATGGATTTTTAATCTAATTTTATTGTTACTCATGAAGAGTCTATAAACAGATAACCTCAAACGAGTGATTTGATTGTGTTTACAAAACAACATATAGTTTTCGGAGGAAATAAACCAATAATTAATATCAATTAAAATGAAAAAGCAATCAAGAAGAAAGTTCATTGCAACTTCTGGCTCCGGTGCTCTATTCACATTAGCTGCCGGTGGTCTTTCGTTTGGCTTTTCAAGAAATGTTTCAGGGAAACTTGCTATTTTAGGGGGAGACCCTGTGAGGACAACAAAATTCCCTGCCTGGCCCATATGGGATGAAGATGACGAAAAGGCAATCCTTCCTGTCCTGCGAAGTGGAGTCTGGTCAAGGAGAAATGTAGTAACCGAGGCTGAAAACAAATTTGCCAGGCTCATGGGCTCAAAGTATTGTCTCATGACTACTCACGGTACAACTGCGCTGGTTACGGCTTTACGTGCTTTAGGCGTAGAGGGGGGAGACGAAGTAGTTACAACCCCATGGAGCTGGATTTCTTCCATGGCGTGTATCTTTCTTAATAATGCCTTGCCTGTCTTTGCAGACATTGATCCTGAAACATGGATGTTGAATGCTGACCTGGTTGAGAAGGTTCTGACTCCGGACACTAAAGTAATCCTGCCTGTACAGATCACCGGGGGTATATGCAATATGGATAAGGTAAATGCTATTGCGAAAAAACATAACCTGAAAGTAGTTGAAGATGCCTGTGAGGCTCATCTGGCAGAATGGAAAGGTAAAAAGGCAGGTACTCTTGGAGACCTTGGTTGTTTCAGTCTGCAAAACGGGAAGCAGATAACATGTGGTGAGGGTGGCGCAATTATAGGGGATGATGAACAGATAATGGACCTTTGTTATTCAATTCATAACGTTGGCTCCGTAAGAGGTAAATACATGCCCAGAGATAAAGGAAGTAATCCTATCCTGGGCAATAAATGCAGAATGGCAGAATACCAGGCGTCCATGGTAATTACCCAGATGGACACTGTGGAACAGGAAACTCAAAAAAGGTGTGAAAATGCAGATTATCTCACTTCAAAAATAAAAGAAATACCCGGAATAGTTCCTCGGAAGGACTATAAGGAAACAAACCGGACTTCATATTATTACTACGGATTCAGGTTCAAAGAAAAAGAATTCGGAATTTCACGTGACACTTTTGTTAAAGCTATACAAGCCGAAGGATTACCTCCGAGTCCCAATCTTGGAGTTACATCACATCCTCTGTATAAAAATGGTATGGTAGAGTCAGTAATTAGTTCCAAAACGTACCAGAAACTTTATCCGAAAAGAAGACTGGATGAATACAGGAGCTCATTAAATTTACCTGAAGTTGAAAAATTATGTGCTGAAACAGTAGGATTTCATAGCAACACTTTACTTGGTCCAAAATCAGATATGGATGATATATACCGTGCTATGCTTAAGGTATATGAGAACAGAAATCAACTTAAAGGCTGATTGTCTTATCATGAACTATTTCATTCTTTAACCGGCCTGTAAATACAATGAGGTAAAGCAGGATCAACAGGTTTGTATTACTCTGTCTGACAATTAATCGTTTAATATAATATTCTCCAGATACTTTTTTGTTTTTAAAATATAATCACTATTCCTTCCGGCGAGTTCATATTCAATTGTAATACTGCCTTCGAAATTCAATTGCTTTAGAAAGGCTATTACCCCTGGGAAATCAACTTCTCCTGTTGGTATAGGAACCTCTTTACCCAGGTTATAGGGATCTGAAGGGTATTGACCATCTTTCGCATGAAGTGATTTGACATATTTTCCCAGAACCTTCAATCCATCAACAGGATTCGATTTCCCATACATTACAAGATTGGCCGTATCATAATTTACAAACAGGTTACCTGTTCCTATGTCTAAAATCGCCCTTAGCAGTGTAACAGGTGTTTCCTGTCCTGTCTCAAAGTAAATGTCGATCCCCTTTTTCAATCCGTATTCCCCTATTGGTTTCATGGTATCAACAAATTCAATATAAAGCAACATCCTTCGGATTCTCAGGAATAAAACCAAAATGGGCCATAACCGCAGGAATTCCCGCTGCTTTACAAAAATCAATACCATGAAATAGTCGTTCCACTCTGGCAGCCCGGTTTTCACGAGGCACAAGACCAATAGTAGAGGGACCTTCAGTAAAGTTATACCTGTATATGCCGGGTCCCATGCAAACCATTGAAGAGACCTTCAAACGGTATTTTTCAACAGTTGATGAAATCCTTCCGGCCAACTCCGGAGAATAACTTTTAACATTAAGCTGGCAGGTCGGAAAACCCAGGTCCCTTACAATCTTTAAATCCTCTTCGGGATTATCTGCTGCGGAGATCACGCCAAGGGAAATATTCTTTGAGGCCACTGCAGTCTTTACCCCTGAATCTCTTCCAAAAGAGGACACAACACCGGTTATGACCGGAATGAGTGCTGAGGAATAAATAAATTTCCTTCTGTTAATTAATGCCATAATACTCTGTTTTTTATTTGTCAAATTGAGATAAATTTAACATGGGATCAAATTTTTCGTTAGATGAAACCATCTCTTCCCATGTAATCTCTTCCGTTGAAATTGCGGCAGTACGTCCTAAAATAGCTGTAAGAGTAGATTCTGATCCCTGGAGAGCCTCATTAATATAATTTCCTGTCTCAATGCTGTTTATAAATGCTATATCCTTGTTGGAATCAGCATCATGCAATGAGGATAAAAAGATGCCTGCCGCCCTTTGTTCAGGTGTCGGTTCTGAATCCTTACCCCTAATGATCCCCGAATCCCATGGTTTAATTCCATCGATGAACACTCCTCCGCTATAATGCGCTTCAGCGATCCCATTTGTGCCAATGAATCTGGCACAGACATCTCCCGAACGTTTTCCCTGCTGGTTGGAATGAAAACTTACGTTGACATTGTCAGGGTATTGATAAAGAACCTGATAATTTGTCCAGGTATCGCCAAAATCAGCGCCACCTTTTTTGCCTCCTGTGCCGAATGCTTTTAGCGGATGACTTTTGAGGGCCCAGTTGCAAACATCAAGCATATGTATTCCCTGGTCAACAAGTATACCTCCCGATAATGCCCGGAAGTGATAGTGGTTTCTGATCCTTGCCTCATCGTACGACATACTGCTGTAAGGAATAAGGGGCAACCCGGCAGCAATATAATATAATTGAACATCAACAATTTCCCCGATATCCCCCTGGTGAATCCTCTTAATCATTTCAACATATGCAGAAGCAAACCGTATCTGAAAACCAATTGCGAGACTCTGTTTTCCTTTTACCAGCTCACCCTGACGAATAACCTGTTCGCATCCTGCAACATCCACGGCAACCGGTTTTTCAGAATATACATGTTTTCCCGCAGCAAGGGCTGCTTCAACATAACCCGGATGAGAATAACATGGTGAAGAGATGAGTACTGCGTCGACATCCTTATTACCGAACAATTGCAGATAAGCTTTTGATCCCTGGTAAATATTGGTTTTGGGTATTTCCGGAAAGCCTTTTGCAGCATTAAGTTTGTTCAGATTAATCCTTGCATTTTCTATCCGGTAGCTAAAAAGATCTGCCATGGCGATTATGGAGGTATTTGTGTTTTTGGATATTGAGCTTATTACTGCTGTACCTCTCCCTCCGCACCCAATGATACCCATGCGGATCGCAGAATTCGCTTTTGACCCGAATGCTGTACCCGGTTTCAGCAGCGTTATTGCCGATACGGCTGTGGCGCCTTTAAGAAATGTTCTTCTTTCCATTTTATTTAATTTAATATTATAACTATTTCATGCCGATCTTAACCATAACCACTCCCTGTGCCGGAACTATGGTACTGAATTTATTTATCATGACGCCCAGGTTTTTTTGTCTCCATATATCGCGGACATTCTGTTTACCTTTAATTTGAAGTTCAATCCAATCAGCTGTTACCACCTTTTGTGTTTTTCCCCTGTTGAAAAGGCCCACCGCTTTCGATCCGTCATACAGATTTTTCACCATAAGAAAGGTACTGTCGTTGTGCCTGACCACAAATCCGGATATACCCAGAGGATCCTGGTTTACATCAATCACCTCATTATTGCACAGGATGTTCAATGTGAACTCATCAAGTTTTGACATATCTCCACTGTATATGAGAGGTGATGCCATCAGGCTCCATAAAGACATGTAGGCATACTGCATCTGGGGAGGCATCTTTGTGGGTGAAGGATCAGATTGTTTCCCTGCATTTCCGATCCATCCGATCTGAATATAATCGGGATCATTCCATTCGCCGGGTTTTGAATATTGCCGATGCTCAGCATTTTTAAGGGCAACATCATAAACCTTGTCAAGATAATAGCCCAGGTCATTGGCGGTGCGCCAGCATTGCGCTTCTACTTCGGCACCCCATTCCCAGACATTCCCCATTCCATACTGGCATAGATTATATACCATATCCCTGTCAAGTGATTTCAATATATCCCCCATCTGTTTATAGGGTTTTTTTAATGCTGCAAGACTCGTATCCTTCCCTGCAATTGTCCTGTACGAACACCAGTCGTATTTAAGGAAATCAAATCCCCACTTTGCAAACAGACGCGCATCCTGTTCTTCGTGTCCGTATGATCCTGAAAAACCTGCACATGTAAGTGGCCCGGGTGATGTATAAATACCGGCTTTCAGTCCCTTGGAGTGGATATAATCAGCAAGTCCTTTCATATCGGGAAAATACCGGTTAGGAAGAATGTTCCCCTTTACATCTCTGAGAGGGCCGACCCGCAGGGAATCTCTATGTTTAAGCGCATTCATCCAGCAGTCATCAATATTAACATACTGGTAACCGACATCTGCCATTCCGGAAGAGATCAGATTATCTGCAGCTTCCCTCATCATCCCGTCAGTTATTCTGTTATAATGAGCATACCAGTGGTTCCAGCCCATTGGAGGTGTCAGAGCAAGTTTATCACCTGCTACAATCCTGAAACTTCTCTTATCTTCACCGTATTTATTCTTTGCTTTTAGCAGAATACCATACTCCCCTTTACCAGGAGTTATACCAGTAATAATGCCGGTTAACCGGTCAAGAATCAGACCTTGTGGCAGCGATTCAGCAGAAAATGTAAAAGGCCGTTCACCCTGGCAGGGTATCCTGTACTGAAATGGATGACCGGGCCGGCAACCATACACCAGAGGACCATTTATATGCGGACCCGGACCCGGTTTAGGAGTCAGGATTTCATACATGCTACCCTCATTGGTGGTTAATTTTCCGGAACTTTGGCAAAAAGCCGCTGGCAGGATCAGAAAAGCAATTAAAACAAAGAACAGCCATAGTTTCAAAATAAATCTCAGTCTATTTTCCATGATTTTGATTCAATAAGATTTATAGCTAAAATACTTTTTTTAATTGAAAGAAGGATATCTTTCAGTACCTAAATCAAATAATCTGCTGCAAATCCTTTGCCCGGAAAAACTATTTTGGAAGAGGTTTCCCCTCACTGATTACAGTGATCTGAAATCTTGGATTATATTTTCCAATGGAATGACAGGTGAAAGAGATTTTATTTTCACCCTTCCTTAATGAAGGAACATTTCCTTCAACGCTTACATCTTTAATAAAATTTCCTTTAGGACCGAATAATTTACAATCGGAAGGAGATCTTAATTCAAGATACATACCCGGCTCCATACTTACCGGGAATACTATTTTTTCATCACCGATTGTTATTGATGGATTTTCGGTAACAACAGGAACCAGTGGCAATGCCTTAATAGTGCCGATAATACATTTTACTTCTTTGCCTGCAGGCAGATTATTATACCAGATCTGCAGTTTGTCAACGCTGCCAAACTGCACAGTATGACGGTAAGAATCATAAACATAAAAACCTGAATCGGGCCAGTTGTAATTACTGAATTCTGATGATTCGATCTCAACAAGTTCAAAATATTTCCATCCCATGAAATCTATCGTTACAAAATGGTCACCTCGTGCACCATTAGAGATATGTCTGGGGCTTTCAATCCTGAAATTCAGAAGCTGTCCGTTGCCGTCACCCTTAATCCATACTCCAATTGCCTGATTTTTAATTAGATTAAGCCATGGATCAAATTTTTTCTCCATTTTGATCCACGAACCATTTCCAGGTGAAGACGGATTATTGAGAGCAGAAAACAGAGCAGTCACACCTTGTTTTGATTTTTCATCGGAAGTCTTAAGTTCACCGGAAATTCCTTTTGCACTTCCTTCATTTATAAATTCACCCGGATTTGAAAAATCGGCTAAAATGATATTTGCAGGATCGTCATATGGCTTCACCGACATCAATGGTTCTATCCTTAGCTTAACAGGCTGAGTTATCAAATTCGTTGTTCACGATCCATTTTGCTGAAGGATGCCCGGGTCCGGCGACTTTATGTTTCTGAAATGCAACCGGCTTAAAATTCCATCGCCCGGTCTCCTCTCTGAACAGAGTATACTCTTTTCCAGGCTGGCGCAGAAGGCACGGATCGTATCGCTGAAATAATTCTGATGACGTCAACTCTTCATATTGTTTAATTATTTCGGTGAGCCGTCTGAAAAGCGGAGTTTGCATCCAGGGTTTTTTTATCAACACCTCCCAGCATTGAAAGTCCTGCATTATTGCCGATCATTTTACAACACAGATATTCAACATCATCCGGAAATGTTGGTTCAACCTGGGGAGGATTCCAGGTCTGATTACCCCACCATCCAAGGTGAAGAGGGAGAAGGAGTCCCCCGTTTTCAACAGCTGAATATTTATCAATCAACGGTGTGTTACCGCGCCAGAGACCATGTTCATTTTCATTTGACTTTATGACTGGCGGAAGAAAAAGCCTGGTGGATTTTATTGCTGCCAAATGAATATCTATGAATCGCTTATATCCGCGTACCGGTCTGTCCCATGCCTGCCAGCGCGAACGGTAATGCCACCAGTGGTGCGACATGGAACTCATCTCCATTCCGACAGGTTTCTTCAGGTGTTTTGCAACTTCAAAAATAAATTTAGTGCCATAATACCAGAAGTTTTCCTCGCCTCCAAGTATATCGCTTCCATCTATTGCATCGAAATATATCCCGTCAAATCCGCAATTATTTACTATTTCGGCTGTTTTGTGTGCTATCTCATCAAACAATGGAGTTTCGGGTCCCGGTACAAACCTTCCGAACATCTCACGCAGGTGAAATACTTTCTCATTAACCAGGATGGGCTGACGATTTTGTCCCATTCACTCCACGCTTGCAGCCGGTAAACTTATATGGAGGAGTTGTGGTAACCCCGCTGAACTCGATCAGTTCCCCTCCAATCCTGAGAGAGAGACTGTTCCGGACAAAAAAGCCGGTAATTGTGGATATATTTGCCGTTGACTCATTTACAAAAATCTCATCCGATAGTGAATCCAGGGGTTCTTTCAGTGTAAACGAGTTAAAATATCCAAGGTCGTCGCTTGGAACAGGTGTTACATATTTTGAGTTTTTATCAATAAAAAATGCATAAGTGTGAAATATTGAAGAAATTCCTGCATCATGTAATCTGTCATTGATCCTTCTGAATGATTCCCATCCGTCGGGCCATTTCTCCTTATTAAGTTCAAAATCACCAAATTTAAAAAAATCACCGCCACCATGGTTGTCTATCTGATTGAATCCCAGACTCCGGCACATTTCAATCCACTCATCCACTGTGTCTTCAGTCAGGGTTCCAAAGTTCATAAGGTAAGAACCGTAACCCTCTTTTTGCATAAGTGCCCAGGCTCCTCCCTTATCAGAATAAGGTACATCTTTTGCGTGCGACATGACATCGCGGATAACAGGAAGGATTTTCTGTTGGGGAAGTCCCAAAAGAGTTATTTCGGCCCTCTCCAGGCCAAATCTCTTGTAACATGTTGCCCACAGGTCAGTCTGAAGTGCAGGTATCTGCCTGACATGAGTAAAAAGATTCATGGAGAGAACACAGGCTGCAAAGGGTTCATAGGGCATCCCCTCCAACGTTAACGGTACATTCAGGAAAGTGAGTGACTCAGTATTTCCTGTAACGGATAAAACTTTTAATGTTATGCGATCTTTTGCCTGCCGGATATGAATATCCGCTTTTACACCTGACTTGCCAAATTCAAGCAAAAAATGGTTCTCTTCTGAGCGACAATGCGGTTACGTCATATCTTATGCTATCCCTGATTATATAAGCGCATTGTGAATTTTCTACGGAATTCAGATAATCCTGTCCGGTTGTCTTATCAATAAAATGAATGTTATGTCCATCCTTTCCGATTTCATAAATGAAATACTGTTTTCAATAACAATATTCCCTTCTGTACCGGATGAGCAACGGATCAGCAATAAACTCAGAAAGAAGATAATTAAGTGCCGCCCCGGCCAATTTGACCAGGTTCAGCACCAAAATGATGCTGGCAATCCACGATTCGCTTGTTCCTCTAAGCCTTGCTTTGACACGATTTAACCCGTATGCTGTTTTAGCCTGTCCAAACTTGCCTTCTATTGGATTACGCTCTCCCGGACTTACGTGTTCCTGCACTGCCGATGGCCTTCCAAGGGGCTTGGCCAGAAGCATAATTCCTTTCTCTTTTAATGCTGCGCGGTTGGGACGATTGCAATAGATTTGATCGGCTAACACTTCTTTTGGATAAAATCCGAACCGGATACGATATTTTTCGATATAATCCATCATATGGCTTCCTTCATTAAAGGCATCCCAGCTAAGCTCATCAAGAAAAGAAATGCCGTCAATCAAAGAGACATGTATCTTTGCACCAAACTCCACTTTTGCCTGACTCTTCCCTCGAACGATTGGCCGAACATGAGGCTGATGGATACTGACAATCCTATCTTCAATGCGGTGGACTTTGCTGTTATACATCTCCTTCTGTTGATCATACAATGTGTTTATCACCAAAAGGTATTTGTAGTTTTTGGGTTTGAGTGGGATAGTTTTATAGGAATCAAGCAATCTATTGATTGAGTTCAAATTGCGTTTCAAAAATCTCAACTGACTGCCTGTTGCTTTTCGTATTTCTTTATGTGTCTTGTTTTTTTTCTGAGCTGTTTGCAAATAACGTTTACGTGCAACCTTTCGATAAGTCCTCGGTTTTTGTTCATGCAGTGCCGGACGGTAGAGTTTATCTATTAGCTGCTCTGACTTCTCCCTTGCATCGGATAGCAGATCCAAGTCAGTCGGATAGGCAATGTCTTGCGGACAGGCAGTTGCATCGAAGATGATTTTGCCTTTGTTTTGAGCTTCAAATGGACCATGGAAATTGTTAGGATCTGTTGATTCCTTATCGTTTTTTTCAGATGCTGAACTCTGAGAACTAAGATTAGCCTTTAGTTCAGCTATCTTTTCGTTGATAGAATGTAACTGCAATCCATTGTCTGATATCTTTTTATTATTAATGACCACCTTCCAGTCCGGGTAAAATGTATTTTGGGGTTATGCTTATTTTACTCCTTAATTCATTTATTAAGGTCCCGGATCTTAATATTCCTGAACCAGGATTCATCATTATGGTTTGTGAGTACGATGTGAGCCTTGCGTTTATCAATGAAGCCGGGTATTTTATTGAATTTACTCACTTTGTAAGCCTCTTCCAGCTCTTTTGATCCAAACTCATATTCCATAACTTTTTTACCATTTACCCAATGCTCTCCATGATTCCCGTTGACCAATATCCTGCCGCTGTTAAACTCAGTTATAGGCTTAAGAACAACATTTTTAGGAGGAATAAGATCATAAAGTGACCCTGTAAATTGTGATGGTATTAATTTGCCTTTGTACATCGGATCTCCATCATCGAGCATCTGGAATTCGAAACCCAGCGCAGAATATTTTGAACCGTACTTCTGTGACATCTCCTCAGATACGTTGTATTTTATTCCGCTGTTACCTCCCTTATTAAGCTTCCATTCAAAGGTTAATTCAAAATTATCAAAAGTGTCGATAGTCATCAGATCACCGCCCTCAACGGGACGACCGTCGGGGAGATTTTTTATATTACCGGTGTTAACTTTCTTTATCAGACCATTCTCAACAACCCAGAGGCCCACCGGAACATGATCTCTTCCAAGTCCTCTCCAGCCGTTCAATGTCTTTCCGTCGAACAGGAGTTTCCAACCTGCAGCTTTTTCAGCTTTTGTCAGGGTATTGATTTTAGGAGCCTTTCCTTTCTGGCTTTTTGGTATTACAGTCCAGTTAATCAATGTGAGTGATACTGAAACAGTAAGGAGAATTGCAAAAAATCTAAAATTCTTAGTTCTCATATTAATAGGTTTGAAATACTTTGAAAAAGTAAGATTAATAATTAATTATAAAATTTACATTATGGAACTTATTTCCAGACAACATCATCGTTTCGTTTTACCCCGTTTGCAGGAAATGGGTGTTGAGCATTGAAAGAATAGAGCGTCTTCTGATCCTCAATCACTATTGTACCTTCATTCAGTGTTCCATCGGGATTAAATGCTTTGGTTACATCCAGACCAAGGTATTTTGCAAGGAATGGATATACTGCTTCGCGTTTATTATAATCATAACCATGTTTATCGTTTGGAAGATGAACATTGGCAACAAGATCAGGTTTCCCTAATAATCCGTAGATGTATTTCAGATGAGGATATTCAACTTCGGGGTTGTTTTTTGTCCAGTCGTCTCCGTCAGAAACAAGCAACATCGGACGAGGTGCGGCACATGCTGCAATTTCAACATTATTCGTCTGAAAACCAGCGCTTTTATGAATCGGCATTCCGCTTTCACAAATACATCCGCCAAAGAAATAAGATGAAACCATAACAACCGGAACAGAAACAGCAATACGGTCATCAACCGCGGTAAGGAGGAAAGTCTGAGTTCCTCCACCGGATGCACCGGTAATAGCTATCCTCTTTGGATCAACACCCATTGAGAGCAGAAAATCGACACTTCTTATACTATTCCATAATTGTTGTTTCAGCGCCTGCGGGTGTTTATGGATCCATCCATAATCTGCCAGTTGACCATAACCGACCATATCATATGCAAAAACCATTGCTCCCATGCGTGCCATAACAGCAAAACGTTTTTGAGCATCAGGACGGTACCGTCCATAATCTTTAGGATCTGACCAATGCCCATGCGTGTTCAATATACCCGGGAATTTTTCCTTTTGCATTAAGTGGCGTATATAAACTTCCTGTTACAAAAACACCCGGAAGGCTCTCAAATGCAACATTCTGAACCTGGTAACCGTCATGCACCCGCTTTTCACCAAAAACAGGATTTAGCGGGCATTTTTTTGGAAACGTCTCCAGCCCTGCACCTTTAAGTATATGGGCCCGTATCTCTTTGGCACGTTTTTTCCATGCTTCTGCTGTTGTATATTCCTTGCGCTCTTTTTCAAGAAATGCTTTACCTTCAGCCTCTGTCCAATAATTTCCAACACAAAGCATTGACTCGGAATTCTTATCCTGAGCATTACTTTTCTGACCGTTTCCGGGGAAGGATATTAGCAATAAGACTGCAGAAAATCCTGCCAGTAATAAAATCCTTCGTTTACATATTGACCATAAATTCATTTTAACATTTTTTAAGTTTTAACAAGAAATTTTCGCTTAAGATATATATTATTAATATAAAATTCCGTTGATTATTGTAAATAATTTAAAAGCTCAAATAAATACAATCAAGTATAGTAAACTAAATTATATATATTCGCGCTTTCAATATATAATTAATGTTCAAAAATCTGCAAGTAATTATACTTACCCTTCTCGTCCTGATACCGGTCAGGCTCACTGCATTTAACCCGGGTTCAGAATCAGATACGACAAAAAAAATTCTGCAACATTCAAAGAATGAAAGCAGTTCAACAGTAAACAGCATAAATAAAGACTATGTTTTTCATGTAAAAAAGAAGACAGGAGTTATAAATCTTGACGGTATTCCCAACGAAGAAGCCTGGACCAAAGGTGAGGTAGTTAATCTTTCTCATATGGTACTGCCTTACGATACAGGCCAGGCGGTTGCAAAGTCTGAGGTTATGATGACATATGATGATAAAGCTTTTTATCTGGGTTTTATCTTCCATGACACCGTTCCCGGGAAGAGACCCATAGAGTCATTGCGACGTGATTTTGTTTTTACCAATAATGACAATTTCAGCATATATATTGATCCTTTCAACGATCAGACCACAGGTTATTCATTTGGGATAAATACTGCCGGAGCTCAGCGTGACGGTTCAATAAGCGAGGGACATGTAAATAACCTTATGTGGGATTGTAAATGGAAATCTGTTACAAAAAATTATCCCGACCGATGGACCGGCGAGATACGTATTCCTTTTAGATCGCTAAGGTATAAATCGGGTGTTGATCACTGGGGAATGCAGATTTCGCGTAATGATATGAAACTTAATGAGAAATCAGCCTGGGCTCCTGTTCCTCGTCAATTTGCAACAGCGACCCTTGCTTACGCAGGGCAAATTTTATGGGAGACACCTCCTCCCAGGTCAGGCCTCGGGTTGTCCTTTATTCCTTATATCTTCGGAAGCGCATCGCAGAACTTTGAAAAGCTGGAAAATATTAAATATAAATATGATTTTGGTTTCGATGCAAAGGTTGGTCTCTCCTCCTCACTCAATCTTGATTTAACTTATAATCCTGACTTTTCTCAGTCAGAAGTTGATGATCAGGTTACCAATCTTGACCGTTATGAGCTCTATTTCCCCGAAAAGAGACAGTTTTTTCTTGAAAACAGTGATCTGTTTGGAAATTATGGGGCAGATAATATACGACCCTTCTTTTCACGTCGGATAGGCCTGGATGCACCAGTTACTGCCGGAGCAAGATTAAGTGGTAAAGTGGGACGCGATTGGAGAATTGGCCTCATGGATATGCAAACAGGAACTGAAGGGGATCTGTTAGCCAGAAATTTTTTCGTGACATCAGTTCAGAAAAAGGTTTTTGCACGATCAAATGTAGGTGTTATTTTTGTCAACAAACAACAACTTAATACACCTTCCGACTGGCAGGGGAATAAGTATAACCGTGTTGCAGGATTAGAATACAACCTTGCAAGCCGGAATAATTTCCTGAACAGCAAGTTTTTTGCACAAAAATCTTTTACCCCCGGTAAAATATCATCAGAAGAGTATGCACAGGGCATTAATCTTGCATATTCAAGACAATCGTATCTTCTTGAATTGAAAGAATTCTATGTAGGAAGAGATTATAATGCAGAAACAGGCTATGTCCCCAGGACCGACTTTGTACAGGTGAATCCAAGAGCAACTATAAAATTCTATCCCCGGAAAGGGCCCCTTGAGTATCATGGCTTTTTAGCAGAGGCAAACAATTTTTATCTCCCGGGAGATATGAAAGTAACCGACAGGAAACTAAGTGCCAATTATATATTTCAGTTTAAAAATCGCGCACATCTTGATATTCAAAACAATTTGTGGCACATAATGCTCAGGCAAGATTTTGACCCTACTAAAATAATGGGACAATTCCTCACGGCAGGAAGTATTTACAACTGGTATGAATTTGCTCTCAATTTCACTTCAGATAACAGTAAACTATTAAAATATCTTGTCCATTCAGGGTATGGAGGTTATTATAACGGCAAAGGTGGTTTATAGAAGGCAATTTTAATTACCGCTTCCAGCCTTATGGAAGTGTTTCATTAATTTACAGCTATAATAACCTGAATCTGCCTGCGCCGTGGGAACGGACAGGACTCTGGCTTTTAGGTACCAAACTGGATGTAACTTTTACCGATAAATTATTCTTAACAACCTACGTTCAATATAATGAGCAGGCAGATAACCTGAACATAAATGCAAGATTTCAATGGCGTTACAAACCGGTATCAGATTTATTTATTGTTTATACGGACAACTACTTTCCCGAAATAATGTTAAAAAAGAACCGGGCATTGGTTTTGAAAGTGTCTTACTGGTTTAATTAAGATCACTCTCAGCCTGCAGAAATAATTGTGCCCAATGCATTAAGGATCTGCTTTAACGTTTAGTGCTGTTACTGATTGCTTATCTTTAAAGACCAGCTTCTTACACGATAACCATGATATGCATAAAACAGCAGGTAGAGATAACAGGGTAGTAAAACCCAATATCCGGCATGTGGACTGAACATATCTGCAAAATGTCCGTATATAATTGGAACTATGGCACTACCACTAAGTCCCATAATAAGGATAGATCCTCCCATTTTTGTAAACCGTCCCAGACCATTCAGTGCAAGCGGCCATAATGCGGACCACATCAATGAATTGGAAAGGCCTAATAATACAAGAACCCAAATTGAGAGATCAGCGGTATGCCCAAGGAAGGTAACCTGCCCATGCACCATAAAAAACAAAAGAGTAAGGACAAATGCTGACGTTGTACATACGCGCAATATATTAAGCTGATTAATATATTTTGGTATAAGGACAATACCTGATAAGAAGCCCAACATTGTTATTGCCAAAATATATGATGGGAATACTTTTGCTTCCAATAAGGGAAGATTCAACGACTGGGCATAACCAATAATTGTATTTATTCCGGTCACCTGTGATCCGACATGCAAGAATATTGCAACTGCACCCAGAATAAGATGAGGAAATTGCATAATACTTGTTTTACCGGAATTGGCAATAGCTACATCGGCGCTTTCACCCTGCGTATCTATTTCAGGTAATACTGAATATCTGATCATCAAACCAAGTCCGAAAAGAACAACTGCCATGCTGGCATAAGGAATTATTACGCGACGTATCAATAAATCCAATGCCGCATTTCTTGTTGCTTCATCCATTAAAGGTAGCTGTTTAAACAATTCCGTATCCGTAGGCCTGAGGATTGCGGCGGCTAACAATAAAGGAGCAATTATCCCGGCAGTCTTATTACATACACCCATGATACTCATTCTCTGTGCTGCCCTCTCCTTGGAACCAATAATAGTGATATAGGTATTGGCAGCAGGTTGAAGAATAGCCAAACCAGTACCAATGGAGAACAGGCCCAGAAGAAATAGTCCATATGTTCTTGTAAGTGCAGCAGGTACAAAAATGAATGCCCCCAATGCCATAATCCAGAAACCTATCATAATCCCTTTTTTAAATCCGACTCTCTCCAGTAAATGGGCGGCAGGTATTGCCATAACAAGATAGGCTATGTAAAAGGCAAAGGCTACAAATAATGATTCTACAATATTTAATTCACATGCAATCTTAAAATAAGGAATAAGAATTGCATTTATCCAGGTAGTAAATCCAAAAATAAAAAATAACAATGCAATAATCGCTATCGAAATTCAGTTTTACGCGTATCCAGAGTACTGGAATCTACTAATTCAATTTTTGCTCTCATCTCAGATTCTTAAAATATTAATTTGCTTTATGTAGTTTTACAGCATAGAACCATCCAATTCTACCTTCAGGCTGTCAGGATTCTATATAAGAAACAACCGGTATCAACTCCTCACTAACTTTCCCTTTTGTTTTATTTCTGAATTTATTCCTGCTGACTTAATTCCTGTGATTCTCTTCACTCCAGTTATATTGCTCTCCATCATAAGTTTTGATGCACAAATATACATTATATCCTTGGCTCCCAACCCGGCTGATATTCCCTTGACCATAATTTTGAAGCAACCGGGTCATTTTTAATATGCCCGTTTGAAGGATCAAGATGAAGGGCATTGCCTGTACGCTGGGCAATATTTCCGAGTTGAACAAGCAATGTGCTCTTATACCCGCTCAGAATATCTGCATTTAAAGGTGTGCCAACTCTTATCGCATCGAGGAAATTACGAATATGAGCCGCATCAAGATCACCTGAAGGATTACTTAGGTTACGCGGATCAATTTGTATATTGCTGTTAACTTCTTTGATAACTTTACCTTTCATATCAATAACAGAATATGCATTTCCCCCATCTATCCTTAATGAACCGTTTTCACCAGTGAATATAACACCTACGCCGCTTCCTTCTATCGGACGGCTATTGCAACTAAGTCCCTCCCAGGTGAGGCTGGTATTATTGTCAAATTCCATTGTTATTACCTGAGTATCGGGAGTCTCCCAGTCATCGTTGTAGCGATAACGGCCACCTCCGGAGGTAACATGTAAGGATAATCAACACCTAAACCCCAGCGGGCAAGATCAACAAAGTGGGTACCGTTGTTAAGAGCTTCACCAGTTCCCCAGTTCCAGAACCAATGCCAGTTATAGTGTATCAGATTGTCTTTGTACGGTTTCCTTGGAGCAGGTCCCTGCCATAAATCATAATTTAGCCATGATGGAACAGGAACTTCTTTACCACGTCCGATCGAAGGCCGGTTATTACAATACCAGGTTTTTGCAAAATAGGGTCTGCCGATAACCCCGGCTTTTAGCTCAGCAATACCTGCAATAATGTTTGGAAATGAACGGCGCTGGTTACCCATCTGGATAACATTTTTATATTTTGCTGCTGCTGCAACCAACAACTCCCCTTCATTGGGATTATGGCTGCAAGGTTTTTCGAGGTAAACATTTTTCCCTGCTTTTGAGGCAAGAATTGCAGCAGGAGCGTGCCAGTGGTCGGGAACTGCAATAACTATTACATCAAGGTTTTTGTTCTCAAGAGCTTTCCTGAAATCAGGTATAGCTGCAGGTCGCTTATTTTGCACTTTTTCAATAGCGCCCGAACAAACTTCTTCGGCCCTTGAATCAACATCACAGACATTAATTATCTCAACATTCTCCTGTTTTGCAAAAGTACCGGCTAAAGCCATACCCCGGGAGTTTACGCCCATCATTGCTATGTTTATCCGGTCATTCGCTCCAAAAATACTGTCATAGCTTTTAGCACTGAACCCTGGTAATATGCCCCCTACAGAAACAGCCGCTAAACCTGTAACAGTTTTTTTTATAAAATCTCTTCGATTATCTTCCATTTTGATATTTTAATTAATGTTTAATGTTAATGTTTCGATTTTGACAGCTGCTTAGTAACGGATCTTTTTTGCCTGTTGAGTAGCCTTCTGTACAACTTTTGCTACATCCACAGGAATCCCACCCTTTTTCATACTCTCTTCTGCAGCCTGCATAAATGCAATAATATCCAATGTTTCTTCAGCACGGACAGGTGGTATTCCGGTTTTAAAGAATTCAATTATTTTAACAAGCAAAGGATTATACCCTTCAAAATTCCCAAGAGCGAGAATTCCTTTTTCACCAAATACATTACCACCATAAACCTGTTTTCCCGCCCGGATTCCCCGAAAAGAACCAATGCGGTCATCCTGCCATATACCAACTGCCATATCAGTATCCGGAGTGTGAACCATTGTTACCGTTTTGCAACCTATCCCCATTATGGTAAACAAAATCTCAACACCATGAATACCATACCAGAAAAATTCGGGATGGGATGGTTCAAGATGGCATGGAGAAAAGGTATCCGCTCCAATTACTTTTCCTATTTTACCCTGGGCAACGTCTTCCGCACCGGAAATATATCTCAGAGAAGAAGAAGAAAAGATAGGAACATTATAATGTTTTGCGGCATCAAAAATTGCAATTGCATCTGTCAGAGAAGCAGCAACAGGTTTGTCGATGAACATCCGCTTCCCGGCTTTCAATACCGGAAGAGCCTGTTCAAGGTGAAGACGTCCGTCATTAGTCTCGAGTAATATAAAATCGACCTTGGGAAGAAGTTCATCGATTGAATTTACTATCTCAACACCCAGCTTTTTTAACATCTTCAATATAACCCGGGTATCCTCTCTACACTGGACTTTATGTCGTTGCTCCCCTTGGGATAAGCAGCAACAATTTTAAATCCAGCATACTCAGTACCTGCTTTCGGACCATTAAGAGCATTGGTAAATGCAACACAGTGAGATGTGTCCAATCCGATAATACCTATTTTACCTCCTGCTTCCGCAGCACTTTTCCCATATAAAGAGGTAATATTTCCTGCAAGGCCGAGGCCAATACCACCGATTGTTGCAGATTTTACAAAATTACGGCGAGTTAAATTGTTTTTCATAACTGTATGTTTATTAAAAGATAAGGTTGAGATAAAATGATAAATAAACACTCATTTATTAATCAAAAATCCTGACTGGACTAATAAATTAACATTTTATTCGCCCCAAATTTAGAATCTTTTTCCAGAATTAATTCCTTTTCGGGTAGATTTATCCGACATACTTATGTTAATAAATGTTATAACTGAAGGATTTTGACCAAATTTATAATGTAACTTTTATGAGTATGTGTTTAAACTGTTTTTAGAATAAATATTTTAAGTTGGAAGAGATGACTGCTAACTTATAAGGTTTACTCTGCCTCGTAAACAATTTCGCCTGCAACAATTGTTTTTTTGATTTCCATTTTAAAATCATCCATGGTAAACAGAATTATGTCGGCGCGTTTTCCCGGTTCCAGTCTGCCACGGTCGTTTAAATTGTGTACACGTGCAGCATTTACTGATGTCATCTGAATAGCTTTCGCAAGGTTGCATCCGGTAACTTTCATAACATGCCCCACTCCCTTTGAAAGTGGTGTCGCAGATCCGTATAATCCTCCCCCCTGACCTGAAAATTTAAGATTTCCTTCAGGCGTTTTTACAATAGTCTCTCCTGTTTTGATCTTGTACTCACCTGCAGGTAATCCGGCATAGCTTGTAATATCTGATGTAATGACAATATTGTCAGGTCCCTTCGTCTTATAAAACACATTAATTAGTTCCGGTGGCAGGTGAAATCCGTCGCAGATTATGCTTATCATTAAACGGTCGTCAGAAAGTTGGGGCCATATTGGATTATGGTGCCTGTTGATCTTGGTTGCACATCCGTTACCCAGATGTGTAGCCAGACCCGCTCCATTATCGATTGCCTGTTTTATTTCCATTGCAGAACCGTTATGATGGCCTAAAGAGACAACTATTCCTTTTTCCCTGCATTTTCTTATGAATTCAAAGACTCCCTCGGTTTCCGGTGCCACGGTTATAATAAGTATCTTCTCGCCGGTTGCTTTATAAAATTCAAAAAACTCTTTCCAATCCGGTTTTCTGACAAATTCTCTCGGGTGTGCACCACGAAAACCATCAACCGGGGAAATATAAGGCCCTTCCAGGTGAAATCCGGGTATAGATCCACGCATGAACGGATCATTCATCGCGCTGGTAAGGACAGTAAAATTTCTTAATAATAATTCCCTGCTGTTTGTGGTAAGAGTAGGGAAATAAGTAGTAACACCTTCCTTCCAGAGACCTTCCGTAACTTTTTTTACATCTTCAACAGTTACCTCCCCTCCGCTTGCTGCCGTCTCATTTGCTCCTTCGAGTGAAAACGAGACTGACAAATAGCCATTTATCTGGATATCTATAAGTCCCGGAGCAACAAAATAGGGTTTATGATTCCCTGATATCGCATTAATCCTATCAATATTAGTTATTACCCCGTCTTTAATCTTTAAAGAAACCGGAGAATAATCAAAATAGTTAATTCCCTGAATCTCACCCTGGAAGTTTAATAAATCATTCATGTTAAATAAGTTTAAAATATATAGTTTAATTCTTAAGCAATTGATCTGAACTTTGTTTTCTTATAATCTCACGTTAATTACTGTTTCAGAATTCATAGTTTCACCAGCATTAACTCCCGGAAAATATCCTGATTACCAGATCGCAATTATAATAAAAATAAAAAGAGCATCAGGAATCACTGACGGTCTTTTATTGATTTTAAAGCTCTATATTATTTTTATCATTAATAACTGAAAGCCAAAGAAATAATTTTCAATGCTTTGACCGCAGTGTCCCTTTGCATTTCAGAAAATATTCGAAAAACATGTAAATGTATTCATTAGATTCCAAAGTAGGTGAATGAGCCGGACGGTTTGTCATTGCAACACGGTTCGTGTATCCCAGAAGTTTATTCACGGCGATAGCATGGTTCAGGGGTATCCATCGTTTAGGTGTATCTTCCGATCCACCTGAAACAAGAAACGGTCGCGGGGCCATCAGGGCGTGAAGTTCCTGCAGGTCATAACCTTCCGCAACAAGTTTCGGGTAGAGCCCTTTTGCATCCTGAATAAGACCTGTTTTACGCCATGTGTTATCCCAGGGCGGAGGATAGTATCCAAGATACCAAGGTTCCCAATAGTTTATGCTGGGACGTGATTCGTCAAAGACTATACCCGGATCGGACCAGACAGCACATGCAAACTTGTCGAAAAGACACGAAGCAAACATTGACCACTTCCCTCCGTAGGAATGACCGACTATACCAATTTTATCAGAATCAACTTCCGGAAACTTTGAAAGAGCATACCATGCATTTGCAGCAGCGTAGGCGAGTACTGAAATAGGTTGTATCTGGGAATTATTTATATCGGGATAGTACAATGAATAAGTTTTAGACTTTGTTGTCTCAGAAGTGCCGATTGAAAGTGTTACAAAGCCTCTTTTTGTAAGTTGAAGGGCAAAATCACGATTCTCGACTCCAAGTCCTATAGCTGTTTCGGGTTCGTAATAAACTGTAATTACAGCAGGTCTTTTCCCTTTACCTTCAGGTACCAGAAGATAACCCTCAGTTTCCTGGCCGGGAAGCCATTTAAATTTTATGCGATACTGTATATATCCCTCTTTATTAGTTGTTTCAAGGATCTCCAGTTTCTGGTTCTTAATAAAAGGGGGCCATTTACCCATCATTGAATTCCAACGTTCAAGTATTTCTACTCTTCTTTTTCTCCATTCTTTCGGAGTATTTACAGATCTGCCATCATAAAATTTTAATGGAGAGCGATAATCACCATATTTATCTTTGAATTCCGCAGGGGGAGTAAAGGCCGGGGATATTTTTTCCCAGAGCTTCTGTGCCTCAATATCTTTTTTACCGGTAGTCTGGCATACTGAGGATAAAGAAATTGCAATGATCATCAGATTTACCAGGGCAATTTTCATTAAGATTTTTTTACTGTTCTTTACCATCGATAGGGTGAATTGTTTATAAACTCAAAATAAGGTAAAAACACTGACTTTTCAATCCAGAATGTTAAAAAATAGTTACCTGTTTTCTTTTTAAAAACTCAGATGGAATTCTTACCCTGAGGAAAAGGGTCAATTCAGTAAATATTAACGTGTTGTGCGGTTGAAAATTAATTAAAAAAGTTAATAACTATCAATGAAAAAAGTTATGCATAATACTGATGTACAGTATATTAGAAGTAATATTCATCACAAAATTGCTTCTGATATGCATAACTTAAAAACAAATTTCGACAAGTTCTTTAACATTACCAAATCGGTTTTTAAAGATCGCTTAAATCAATCTGACAACTTCTTTTTCTATCCTAATAGACCAAAACTATCAGATTGTGAGATAATTGCATTGTCAATAACTGGTGAATCACTTGGAATTGACAGTGAAAGCTATTTTTGGGGCAAACTTAAATTTGATCACAAAGAAGATTTCCCCGGATTAATTGATCGCAGTAATTTCAATCGCCGTCGGAAACATCTCTATCCATTTATTGAAAAACTTAACCAATATCTGGCAGATAGGCTCAATGAATGCGAAGATGTTTACCTTGTTGATTCCATCCCAGTTCCAGTATGCAAGATTGCGAGAGAAAAACAGAGCAAAATATGTAAAGAGGACTTCGAAACATCACCCGATAAAGGTTATTCTGCAGTTAGTAAATCATATTATTACGGTTACAAACTTCATCTTGTTACTTCAGTCAGAGGTATCTTTCATAGCATGGATATAACCAAAGCCAGCGTTCATGATGTTCATTATTTGTCAAATGTTAAAATATCCGGATTATCCTCATGGACATTGATTGCTGATAAGGGTTATTTGTCAGGTACTTACCAATTAGATTTGTTTAATTCCTGTCAGATAAATTTACAAACACCCAAAAGAGCAAATCAGGAAAGAGAACCATATCCTGCAATCTATAAAAGAATGAGAAAACGAATTGAAACCTTATTTGCCCAATTATGTGACCAGTTCATGCTTAAACGCAATTATGCAAAAACTATTTTGGGGCTGTCTGTTCGTATTCTCTCAAAGATAACAGCTGTTACTCTCTTGCAATACATTAATTCAAAGAACGATAAACCAATTAATCATTTAAAATATGCGTTGGCTTCTTAACCGCACAACACGTTAAATATTATTAAATAATAACAGATCTTAAAATTTATTCGGGAGTTTTGAGGTATTAAGAAGGTAGTCCGGAACAAGAATTAATTCACTGCAGGGTTATATTAGGGTGCGGATAGTAATTATTTTCAAAAAAAAAGTGCCGGTATATGGTCTTGTTATATCTTTAAGACTTCAAAAAAACAAAAATATTTATGAATTTTCAGCACCCGGTATTCCAAATTTATATTTTAATATCAAACAGAAGGCATCTTTTTTCAAAGACAATTGGTAAACTGAGATTTACCTTGTTAATCTTAAGTTTTGGTGCATTTATAACTTCAAAAGCTCAGAATCCTGTAATCGTTGACAGGTTGGAACACCCGGTAAAATTTGACGGATCACCTGATGAAGAGGCATGGAGCAAAATCAAACCTCTGCCGGTGACAACACTTCAGCCGGTAGCCGGGAAGGAACCCAGCGAAAAAACTGAAGTATTACTGGGCTATACTGATGACTACTTTTGGATTGGAGGCAGATTCTATGATTCAGATGCTTCACTTATGCAGGTTTACAGCAAAAGGAGAGACGAAATCAGTGGTGAGAATGACTATTTTGGAGCATTGATAGATAGCCAGAACAATAATGAAACCGGATTGTTCTTCTGTACCTCGGTAACAGGCAACAGGCTCGATTATAATTATTTCAATGATTCCCGCGACCTTGTACCTTTTAATGCAAGCTGGAACACATACTGGGACGTAAAAACAACCGTAACGGATAAGGGATGGTTTATGGAGATGAGGATACCATTTTCGAGTTTAAGGTTTAAATCAATTGATGGTAAGGTTGTTATGGGGTTGATTATCAATCGCTGGATCCCCAGAAAAAATGAAATGGTGGTTTTCCCTGCAATAGATCCTAAGTCAGGTGTATGGGCAAAACGAAGGCCAAGTCTCGCTTATGACATTGTATTTCAAGATATTAAACCCAGGAAACCTGTATACATTACACCATATATTCTGGCCGGAGAAAGAATGACCCACAACCCTGATATTACAGGCACATCATATAAAAGGTCTGATAAATTAACAAAAGAAGCGGGTGTTGATTTAAAATATGGCATCACTTCCGATCTCACTCTTGATCTTACTGTTAATACAGACTTTGCCCAGGTTGAGGCTGATGACCAACAGGTTAATATTACCAGGTTTTCATTATTCTATCCTGAAAAAAGAGTTTTCTTCCAGGAACGGTCCGATCTATTTGATTTTACATTTGGCTATAACGGCAGTAACGGAAATGCTTTTTACAGTCGCAGGATAGGGCTTTATGACGGGAATCCTGTCAGGATTCTGGGAGGAGCCAGACTTACCGGCAAAATTGGCAAAACTGAAATAGGATTTATCAATATGCAGACAGCAAAATATTCTACAGAATTGCCATCGGAAAATTTCAATGTACTCAGATTAAAACGGAAAATTATCAATCCGTATTCATATGCCGGGGGTATATTTACATCCCGGATCAGCGCAAATGGCATTTATAATTTTACTTACGGCCTTGATTCCTACGTAAGTTTTTTAGGAGATAAGTACCTGGAATTCAAGGTTTCTCAGACATACGATTCTGAAAAAGATTATAAAAGATTAGCAGACAATACTTTCCTGAGATTGAATCTGGAAAACAGAAACATTAAAGGCTGGAGTTACAGGACCTCATTTGACTGGCTGGGAAAAGATTATATTCCTGCAATAGGATTCGTACAGAGAGGGAATAATTATGTCTTTAACGAAAACATAAATTACGGCTGGATACCAGGAGAAAAATCATTACTCTATACGCACAAGGTTTATTATAAATTTGCTGCCTATTATAATACTCAGAACCTGCTTGAAACTATTATTACAGGACCGGGATGGGATTTTGAAGCTAAGAACAGATCCACCGGGCAAACTCAACCTGAATTCAGGAGAGAAATTATAAGAGATACATTTTATATTGATAATAAAACTTATGTTCCGGAAGGTGCTTATTCATTTTTTGTCCTGAACCAGGTTTTTCAAAGCCGGACTTCTTCAAGATTTAACGTAAAATCTGAGTGCTTACTCGGTCAATATTACGACGGTTCTGTAGTTTCAATTAAGCTTATTCCCAAATGGGCGATTTCAAAAAGCATTAAAATTGAAGCACAGTATCAGTATAATTCAGTCCGTTTTCCTGTCAGAGATCAAAAATACATCAGTCATGTCACAGGTTTGAAATTTACCTATATGTTGAGTACAAAATTATCGGCTGCTGCATTTATCCAGTACAATACTGCAGCAGATGTTTTTTTTGCCAATTTAAGGATCCGTTATAATCCGAGAGAAGGAAATGATTTCTACATAGTTTTCAACGAGGGACGGAATACTGATATATTCAGAGAGTCGCCTGAACTGCCCCGGATTGATAATCAAACACTGCTGATCAAATACTCTTATACTTTTACATTATAAAGGGAGGTAGGATCAATGGCCTTATTGGCACGGATTGCAACCGGGCAAGAGGCACTGAATGCAAATTAGCGCTTACGGGTTAACTCTTGCGAGCCCGGCGTAGCCAGCCGACCGAAGGGAGCTCGCCGCAGGCAAATCCGCGCCAGCATACCTGGTGACGCAATGAGTACGTATTATCGCTGAAATAAAATGTAAATAATTATGTCCGGCTACAGATTCCGGATATCTTTCAGTATATCCCGGAAACCAGGCCGGACATGATTATTATAATGAGCCTAAAACCAATGAAAATAAGTATGCTAAATACTATTTTTTAAGAATTTTCATTGCATTATCATGATAAAGCTTCTTAAGAGTGGCATCGCTAAGACCAAGTCCGTAGAGACACCAGCGTGTATTTGAAACGTCCCATGCATAAAAATGCTCATCGAGTGTCTCAAGTATATGAAATGAATTCCTGTACATTGGCAGGCTGTAGCCCTGGTCGGTACCCCAAACCAGTCTGTCTGAGTATTTCTCCATGAATTTGCTTGCAAACCGTGGAATGCTGGCTATATAAGCTTCTCTCTGCGAACAGTCAGCATACAGGTTAGGATATTTATCAAACATTTTCCCAAGCTGATCAAGGTCGTAGGTGAGGTTCATGAAGTGGCAGGCAATGAAAGTGGTACGGGGGTGTCTCTTCACAGCACGTTCAAGAGTTGCAATCATTTCTGCGTGGTCACGAATACCTTTCTGGTTGTCAAGTCTGAAAAAATATGCTTCGTACAACAGGTCATTTTTTGCGTCCATAGGTTCGTACATCCATCTTGGGTCACCCGTATGGCAGTTAATGGGTAGTTTAAGGTCGGCAAGTTTTTCAAGTATCGGATCCATTCGCGGGTCGTCGAGGTGAATTGACTGGCCTGTGACCGGGCGTGTAAGGCCCCTGCCCTTATCAGTTATCTCTCCAACTCCTTTCGCGCCAAGCTTAACGCATCTTTCCAGCTCGGCAATGGTTGCAGCTCCGAAACCAGGTTTGTCATAATCCGAAAGATCTAATCCGCACCAGAGCTCAAAGCGGGTAGGGTATTTTCCATAAACAGCTGCCAACTGATCGAATCCCTTCCCTGTGCCACAAAACAGTATTGTTTTCTGAACACCGACTTCATCCATATTTTTTATCTGAACCCTGGCAATAGAATCCAGATTGTTTCCACGTGGGGCATGCATATGCATGTCTATTGCGGTGTATTTCGCTTTCAGCACCTGGGTCTTTGGAATGTTAAAAATAGATTGAGGCTTATAATTCATCAGAAGCAGACTGTCCTGCAATCCGGAAGCTCTTATCTGTCGCTGCTGTGCGTTTGATACCAGCATGAGTGAAGCACATAAAAAAGAGAATAGTAATGTTTTCATAAAGTTTTTCATATAAATTTAAATTAGGGTAATTTCCGAGGTATTTTTTACTAATTTAATTGTTCAGTTCAAATGTATAATTAAATTTTCCATAATGCTTTAATTATTGCATCTCATTTATTAAGGTATCAGGATTTCAGGAAATTGATCCCCGATCCGGCAAGCCCGGTGAATTCCACCCCCTTATGCTGACAATATCCTGATATATTCTGTTCAAAAAACAGAATCATTCCATAGAAGTCAAAAAGTAAGAATAATCCGGATATAACTTCTCCGGATTATTCTTGAAAACAATTGAAATTTCTGCTGAATTGATCAGAAATTAATATTTCAGATATCGATCCGGAACAGGCATGAACTTTTCATCCGGGGCAAAAAGCTTGTCTTCACGGAATTTTATCCATTTTCCCCGTGTAAAATCCGGAAAATCGACAGGAGCATTTCCTTTGGCTATCGACATCTCTGACAATTCGGCAATAGCACTCCATGCTGCTGCATCATAAACATCATGAACTGCAGGTTTCTTGTTAATTACCGAATCGTAGAAATCCATTAATTCCATATAATCGGATCCTCCGTGAGTCATTTTTTCAGTACCCTCGCCGGTAGCCCGCCATAATTTATGGTCATATTTAGCGATATATGGTTCCTGATCTTCCCATTGATGTTCAACAGGAGACTGATCTTCGATATAAATTGATTTCCAGTCGCCGGCCCATAATCCTTTAGTTCCCTGCACCAGCCAGTCGCTCTGCTTGGGACGAGGGCTGTTGCAGTTGTGGGTAACGAGAATTGTTTCGCCATTGGCGCAATTTATTGCAGAGGTTACTATATCACCACAATTCCATTTGGTTTTCGATAATGGATGGTTTACCCCACCATGATCGTCCACATATTTACCAAGACCACGAGCCTTTGAAGCAAAAGATGAAAGTGACAGGAAGCGGTTCCCGTTGTGAATATCGAGCAACATTGCAATTGGTCCTATTCCATGAGTCGGATAAAGATCACCATTACGTCTTAATGAGTGCAAACCTCTCCACTGAGCTTCAGCAAATGCATCCTGTCCGAATTTCAATGGACGACCGGGTTTATAGTTATACTCAACTCCATCGTTGAATTTAACGCCCCTCAGATCGTGCAGATAACCACAACGGCAATGAAGCAGCTCACCAAAAAGGTCCTGGCGAACCATGTTAAGAAGGGCAAGAGGGCCGCGTCCGTAACAGGCATTTTCAAGAAACATCAGGTTCACTCCTGTTTCTTCATGAGTATTTACAAGGTCCCATGCTTCATCGAGAGTCACGCAAGCCGGCACCTCTATTCCGGTATAAGCTCCGGCTTTCATGGCAGCAACAGCCATTCTGGCATGCCATTCCCATGGGGTTGCTATAATAACTGCATCCAGGTTCTCCTTATCAAGCATATCCATGAATGCAAGTTCACTGCCAGTATAGACTTTCGGTTCCGGGGCATTTGCGTCCGAAATATACTTTTTTGCTGAAGCTATTGACTTCCCGGAGATATCGCAGATAGCTACTATATCAGCTTTTCCTAATTGAAGTGTAGTTCTCACATGAGAACCACCCCTGTTACCGACTCCTATAAAACCCATCCTGATCCGGCCAGTTGCTGATGGCGGAGTCGTTTTTTTTCTTTGAGTTTCGCTGGCCGGTGTACTCCCGGCTCCAACTGCTGTAAGGGATGCCGTACCTAAACCGGCAATGGTAGCATTCCTGACAAATTTTCTTCTGTCTATTTTCATCATAATATAATTTTGATTTTAGTTGTATGATAGCCTGTCCCGCAAAGCGGGAGAACCGCACAAGATTGACTTCGTCGAGCTCGCAAGCTCGGTTGAAAATTATATTTTTATCGTGTTTAGCTTCGCTGAGCTCGCAAGCTCGGTTGTGATTGAGGTCAATCATGTGGGTTTCATAATAATATTATTTCGATTTAAATTTTGTATAAAACCCCTACGGGTTCGCAAAAGGGAAACCCACATGTTAGTGAAACTATTGCAGTTCGTGTTTAGTTTCGCCGAACCCGCTGGTTCAGCTGTGTTTCAATAACATGTGGGTTTCAAACTGTTTCCCTGATTCTATGGGTTTTGTTCCAGATTAGGATTAACATTTGTCTCCCGTTCCGGAATATAGAAAATTACTCTTGGATCATTGGGTTCAACTGTTTGATGGAATCTATCATCATCAGCACCATGATATCCTTTATAAGCTCTTATTAAAGGCCTGTTATTTCTGAAAAGGTCATACTGACGATGTCCTTCAAAAGCCAATTCCAAACGACGCTCTTCAAGAACAACATCCAGAACTGTTGCCTTGTCTTTCAGATCGTCAACAGCATAAAGATCAGTTCCTGTCATTCCTGCGCGTTCACGAAGAAGGTTAACATCATCAATAGCAAGCTGATTCTCTCCTAATTTGGCATTTGCTTCAGCCCTGGTAAGATACATTTCAGCCAGACGCAATACAACCGGAGAACAGAGGTTTGTAATGCCCTCCTGGTAATTATACTTTTTAAAATAATATTTTGGAACTCCATTTCGGGTTAACATTGGGTAAGGAGGTGGCACAGTCTTATCACGAATAGGCTGGATAAATTGTCTCCTAATGTCATTTGGATAGGTCCAGTATAAATCTACAATCTGTTGAGATGCATAAGTTTCTCCATAACCGGTAGCCCAGGAAATTGTATCATTATAAAATTGGTTACCAATAGCTGATTTATTGCGGTTATCAGAAGGCACATTCCGTATAGCGAAAATTGTTTCTGTGTTATTTTCAGGTACCAACGTAAAATAATTTAGCAGATTTTCTGTCGCAACCAGGCTATAACGCTGTGAATTTATAACCATATTGGCATATTTAAGTGCATTAACATTATCATTTTTATAAAGGTATATGCGGCTTAAGAGTGCGTAACAGGTTTCTTTGGAAGCATAACATGAATTTTTAGGCTCAGTCATCAGTTCTGCTGCTTTAAGCAAGTCCCTGATCATAAAGTCATAAACCTCTTTAACTGTGTTCCTTGCAGGTAAATCATCATCGATATTATCCTTATACGGGATACCTGGATTTTCTCCATCACCTTGTATATAGGGACGACCGAATAAACGAATTAAATGGAAATGAGACAATACTCTCAGGAAGAGATTCTCTCCTTTAAGCTGATCCAGCGTTGAAGAAGTACCATCCTGAATGCTCGCAATGACTTTATTAGAAGAATATATTGCCCGGTAAGCATCAAACCAGAAGCTGGTGGTATTAGTCATCGAGGGGAAATGCTTATATGTATAAGCATTATAGAGTGTATTTGATGTTGTTCCGCTCAGAGCAACATCATCAGATGGATAGATCATTAACCACCATAATTCCCTGGAGTAATTTATTGTCTTTAACCAGGAATAAGCACCGACTGTTGCGGTCTGTAAATCAGTTAATGTCAATAAGGCCGTGTTATCCGATTTACTCGAATAAGGTTCATAGTTCAACTCACAGGCATTAGCTCCTGTGAGAATGGCAGCTATAATTATAAAACGTAATATTTTCATAGTTTTCATAGTTCTTATTTAAAATCTAATATTGATACCAAAGAGTAATTTTTTACTGATAGGATACTTGTAATATCCACCTGAATCACCAATAGTTCCAGCTCCCGGACTAACAACAACCTCAGGATCCATGCCTTTAAATTTCGTAAATGTAAACATGTTATCAGCACTGATATACAATCTGACAGCAGATATTCTCCATGACTGCAAGAGTTTTTCAGGCATATTATAACCTAAAGTAATGTTTCTCATCCGAAGATAACTTCCATCTTCCAGAAATCTTGACGATGGTTTGTTTGAGTTAAGGTTCCCCCCCAAGACAGGTCTGGGATGAGTGGCAATATCTCCAACATTTGCCCATCTTGATTCACCGGATTGCAGAAGTCTTTCGTTATTGGCTTCATAAGCTCCATCGGAATCTATTGCATTATATACTAGGTTGCCATGTGTAAAGTTGGCAAATGTATTAAGGTAGAATCGCTTAAAACTAAAATTATTGGTTAGCCCACCTGTAAAATCAGGCAGAGCGCTACCGGTCAATTGCATTGAAGCAGATGCATAAGCATTTGTGGTCGAAACTACCTCCACTCCTTCGGGATCAGTAGTAATTTTCTCCCACAAAGGATCGCCGTTTGCAGGGTCAACACCTACCCACTTCTGGAACCAGTATGTATAAAGTCCTTCTCCTTCCCTGAACCTGAAATTGCCGCTGGTAATATCTTTCCCTCCTGCAAGTTTAAGGATCTTATTTTTATTAAATGAGATATTGAATCCTGTCTCCCATTTAAAATCACCAACAAGATTCTTAGTGTTCAAAACGAACTCAAATCCTCTGTTCCTGACTGAGCCAACGTTATCCATGAATGAAGAATAGCCACTGGTATAAGGTTTTTCAACGCTCAGCAACAGTCCCTCAGTTGTTTTATCATACCAGTCAATGTTCATGCTGATCCTTTCAAATAGGGCAATATCAACTCCAACATCAGTTGTTTTGGCTTTTTCCCATGTCAGATTACGGTTAGCTAACTGTGAAGGGATAGAACCAGGGACATTGTTATACTGGGTTGAATAACTATATAAGCCCAACGCCTGATAGTTTCCGATATTGGCATTACCTGTTGAACCATAACTGACCCTGAGTTTCAATTCATTGATCAAAGGAAGGTTGTCCATAAAATTCTCATTACTGATGATCCAGGAACTTCCCAGGGTGAAGAAATTGGCAGCCCTGTTGTTAGCCCCAAATCTTGAAGAGGCTTCATTAATGAAAGATCCGATAAGAAAATACTTATTAGCATAACTATAATCAACCTGGACAAGTCCCTTATAGAAGGCATTTTCTCCAATATTACCAGGGTTAATGCCATCTGCTTTCATAATTGTTGCTGCAGCATCCATCACATGTAATCCGGATGCAATACCATTCCCATACAGGTTGTTATTACTGCTGAAGTTTTTTTCGCCTTCAAAAACTGCAATTGCTGATAAAGAATTTTTTCCAATTACTTTATCATATTTTAATCTGTTTGAAGTGATCAGAGAATTGCCGCTATTGAACCAGTTCCATAGCTCTCCCATTCCCTTTCCGGCTTTGGCCAGTACATCATAGTTCCTTTCACGTTTACTGTTTGAATAGCTGGCTCTGTTATAGGATGAAAAAGTTAAATTCTTCAGGATATTATAATCCAGATTTAAGTCACCATCAAAATCCATCCCATTGGTAAAGTCGGAGTTATATTGCCATCCATGAAGGAAGTCGTCATTTTCTCGGCCTATCCAGCCTGGCTCTGTACCTTTTCTGATGGTTCCATCCGGGTTATAAGGATAATCCCATGGCATATTACCTGTAGCACCACGAATGGCACCATAGTTACCTGATGCTTCAGTTTCGCTCCATAAGGAGTTGATATTAAATTTTACTGTAATTTTCAACTTATCAGTTACCTTATGGGAAAGATTTGCCCTGAAGTTATACTGCTCCCTGTTAGTATGATACACTGTACCCTCTTCCTTATAATAATTACCAGCTATATAGAACAAAGTCTTTTCATTCCCTCCCGAAAGGTCTGCACCATAGCTCTGGGTCAGGCCGGTTCTGAAACAAAGTGACATCCAGTCAGTATCATGGTCCAGAAGACTTGGTGGACGATATAAAGCAAAGAAATCAGCAGGTAAAAATGACTTCTGGTAGTCATAAGCCTGCTGGGAATTCATTACACCAAAATTACCCATTGATGGCTTATTAAAACCGACAGTACCAGTTACATTTATCTGAGTCTTTCCCGGCCTACCAGTTTTCGTGGTAATTATTATTACACCATTTGCGGCTCTTGATCCATAAAGACCTGTTGCAGCAGCATCTTTCAGAATTGTAACAGATTCAATATCCTGAGGGTTTGCTGTACCACCAATTATACCGTCAACAACATATAAGGGTGATGATCCGGCATTGATAGAACTTGATCCCCTGATTATTACGGCAGGATCTGCATTCGGGTCACCTGAAGAGGATGAAACCACAACTCCGGCAGCCTGTCCCTGTAACAGATCTGATACACTGTTAGATGTAACAGATTTCAGTTTATCAGCAGAGACAACGGCAATAGAACTGGATATCTGAGATCTTTGTTTGGAGGTATAACCAACAACGATGACCTCATCAAGACCCGTAACCTCGCTGTTGAGTGCAAAATCAACAACTGATTTGCCATTAGCGGGAACCTCTTCTGTAATGAATCCTATAAAGGAAAAAATAAGAGTAACATTTTGATTAGGAACTGAAATTGTGTATTTACCTGATATATCAGTAATAGCACCAATGGTCGTTCCCTTAACCTGAATATTTACGCCGGGCATAGGATCACCTGTCTGGCTGTCAGTTATCTTTCCAGTTATAACTTGTTGCTGGAGACCAGACGCAGAAGAAAGATCAGCAGTCAAAACATTTGAAACAACAACGATAATAATAAATAAAGCTATTCGAAGCTCATTTAGAAATTTTTTCGTAGAAGGGTAATAATGTACCCATTTGTCAAGATTTTTTTTCATAACATTAATAGGTTTTTAATTGGGTTACTGTTAAACAAAAAGAAAAAATAGTTCTACATACAGGTCCATGATATCATCACTTTCCTGTTTCAATAAAAAAATATTCCCATAGGCAATTGAAATTGGATTAATTAGTTAGATTAATTAAGGTTTAAAAATAATCATTCATACGATCTAAAAACTAATTTTTAATTCGTATAAATCTTTTCAAATATAACCAATTGTTTTAAAACACCTAATTTTAGGTTCAATTTATTATTTTTACCTGTGGTTCAATATCTTATAAAATCAGGTTATAAAACGTTGTAAACATTTTAATTATAATTACTGTTTACAGTCAGGCATTTATGCAAATATGACAGCAATAAAAAATCAGATCATATAATTCTGCTTTGACAGATTAGAAAAATCAACCTGCTTTTGCCCTTAATCCCTAAAGGGAACAGGTTGATTTTTCAGTTTGCTCCCTTTAGGGCCGGGGCAAACAAACTGAAAAATCGTTGTAAGTTGTAATCTGTCAAAGTAGATATAAATACCCGGAATTAATATTACTATTTTTGTTTTGTGCCAATTATCCACATATTCGGGAATTTGGCATATTGACCATAACAAATAGGAAGATTTTTCCTGACAGGAAATATAAAACAGAGATACCTGGGTTACCGGGAAATTGATCAGCTTCTTCATTATAGCTCTTTTGCATTAGTTTCCCGTCTTCATAAATCGCAACTTTCTTAATTTGAATCAATCCTCCTTCAGTTTGCAGTAAAATTATTTGAAAGTCTTGAATATTATCTCATTACTTGATAATTAAAGGGACTATTTTCAAATCCTCTTTCCGTGAAGAACTTCCAACCATTACCTGATACTTACCCGGAAGTACTTTCATCGATTGGGTTGATTCGTCATAAGTCTTAAATGCCTTGTCCTCAAGCTCAATAACAACCTTATTTTCAGACATTGCTTTTACCGGAATCCGTTTAAACGCCCTCAGTGATCTTCCCGGTCCCTCTTTATCTTCTACTCTTTTAATATAAACCTGGACAATTTCATCTCCATCGTATTGGCTTTCATTGGCTATTGAAACGTTCAGCGACACAGTTGAATTCATAGCTATCTCCCGATTGCTCAATGAAATGTCAGAATACCTGAAATTTGAATAGCTCAATCCGTAACCAAAAGGATACAGTGGCTCTAAAGTCATATAGCGATAGGTTCTTCCTTTCATTGAGTAATCCTCAAAAGCGCCAAGCTGGTTCACGGAGCGGTAGAACGTCACTGGCAGACGACCGGCAGGATTGTAATCTCCAAAAATTACATCTGCGATTGCCGTACCTGCTGCCTGCCCGCCATACCAACCATTCAATATAGCATCTAAATTCTCATTTTCCCAATTCAACGCTATAGCACTACCTGTGCAAAGAATGAAAACGATAGGCTTACCTGTCTTTTTCAGGGCTTTTAATAGTTCAAGCTGAACAGCAGGCAACTCAATATCTGTCCGGTCTCCTTTCTTAAATCCGGGAGCATCGACTGGCATCTCCTCACCCTCCAAAAGAGGAGAGATACCTCCTGCAAAAATAATCACATCGGCATCTTTTACTCTTTCCACCGTTGTCATAAAATCTATTTCTTTCTGTTTGACAACAACCTTTTTGGTAAGATCACACCCTGACTCATAGATAACCTCTGAACCAGGTACTTTGTGCCTGATACCTTCCAAAATTGTAACTGTGGAGGAAGGGAATCCATTGTAGTTGCCCCATAACATGGTCGAGTCGTTGGCATTAGGCCCCACAACCGCAATCTTTTTTATACTTTTACTCAAAGGCAGCACATTGTTCTTGTTTTTCAGCAGGACAATACTTTTACGCGCCATTTCCAGCGCTTTTTCCTTATGCTTATCGCAATCAACCACAGAATATGGGATTTTTGACCACTTTACCTGGTCATCCGGATCAAACATTCCCAATTTAAAGCGTTCTGTGAGTAATCTTCTTAAAGAGACATTGATCTCTTCCTCCGCGATTATAACCGATTTTATAGCCTTTACGAGCGACTCATAGTTTCGTCCGCACTCCAGATCCGTACCGCTTCTAACAGCATCTACAGAGGCTTCTGTAGCATTGGCGTGTGTTTCATGTCGTCTGACTAAAGGATCTCTTATCCAGAAGTCGGATATAGCACCACAATCAGAGACAGTAATTCCCTTATACCCCCACTCATTTCTCAAAATGACATTCAGAAGTTTTTTGCTGCTGCAACATGGCTCTCCATCAATCGCGTTGTAGGCACACATCACCTGTTGTACGTTTGCTTCTTTTACCAATTCTTCAAATGCCGGAAGATAGGTCTCCCACAAATCTCTTGAGGAAACGGAAACGTTAATCTCATGACGGCTCCACTCCGGACCACTGTGAACAGCATAATGTTTTGCACAAGCGAGAGTCTTAAAATATTTTGGATCATCCCCCTGCAAACCTTTTACAACAGCTACCCCCATACGGCTTGTCAGATAAGGATCTTCCCCGTAAGTCTCCATTCCCCGCCCCCAACGCGGATCACGGAAAATATTAATGTTCGGCGTCCAAAAAGTCAATCCTTTATATCTGCCATATTCCTTATTATTCTGATAGTTGTGGTATTTGGCGCGGGCTTCGTCGGAGATGATTTCAAACGTTTCGTAAACAGCTTTATCATCAAAAGTAGCAGCCAGGGCAATTGCCTGAGGGAAAACTGTAGCCCTGCCGGCACGCGCAACCCCATGCAATGCCTCATTCCACCAATCATACGGGGGGATATGCAAACGTTCAATGCCCGGGTTCGAATTCATCATCAGGGACACTTTCTCTTCTATAGTCAACCTTGATAAAAGATCCTCCACACGCTTCTCGGTGCTCAAAGAATAATCCTCAAAAGGATATTCCACCTGATGCTGGCCGGATGAGGTTAAAACCAGTATCGTACTTAATAAGAAAAATATCTTTTTCATAACTTTATAGTAAACATAGTGACTAAGAATATTTTTTATTTTATGATCGCGATCTCATTTCCCTTTGATTGTTTTACTTTTAATATCCCCCCTTTATCAAGAGATTGCCAAATCCAACCGTCGGATTTACTATCATTAATCTCCTTTATTAAATTACCATTTACCTTTACCATTTCCGGCCTTGAACCAAGTCTGAAAATTTCTTCCGTGTCATTATCAAATGTGTTATAAAAGATTCCTTCAGGCCGGTAAGCAATTTTGCATATTGTTGTTTATGGTTATATCAAAAGCCTTTTTGTAAGCATCAGTGTTCCCTTCCTGAAATTCAATGAGCCCTGTAAATAAACCTAAAGTGCTTGTCCAGTTGGTTGTGTAGGCAGATTTAATATTTTTCTGATTTGATTTTTCAAGCTCTTCCGACATTCCTTCATACCATCCTGCCTTATCAACAAGGAAACCTGTCTCACCAGTTGTGGCATTTACTTTGAATGGCCAGGGCGAGTTATTGTTATCACCGGGCTGGACTTTAGAAGCCAGTGTATTCGCAATTTTTATCGCCGCAGACAGGTATTTTTGATCGCTTGTTTTCTTATAAAGTTTAAGCAGCTCAAATCCAAAAGAGCCGGCTTTATCCGGCTGCAGGTAGCCTTTACCAGGGATCATATCACCATCACATATACCAGATTCTACCTCAGTATTATACGGGTAAGGCAAATCAGGCCATTTGCTGTCAGGCGATGATAATGAATGGGCCAGGTATAAATCTGCCATGTACTTCATATTTTCTGCAACCGATTCATCGCCTGTATAATTATAGAACAGATCCCATGAAGAAAGCGCTATACAAAGCTGGTCTCCGCCCAATCCTCGTTTATCATGACCGGGCCGCCAGACCTGGTGATTCATGTAATATTTATTTCCATTGGAATCAAGCTCCATATTTTTCCAGAAGTTCCATACCTTGTTCATTACATCATCGTATGGTTCACCCGGATTGGCCGAATACCAGGGAAGTATATTCCCGTAATTGTCGATTCTGATATTATGATATATTATGCTTTCCGGTGGAACTGTATCTTTCGTAGTACTGATCATGTCATTATTTAAACCATGGTAAGTTTGGGTCTGATTCTTACAACCTGACAAAATAAATATACTTAAAAGAACAATAGTAACTATCTTATGCATTACATTAGGATTTAATGATAGTCTCACTTGTTTATCCATTCTCTAACTACTCCCCATGTTTTGGGATCAACGGAACTTAAATGCCAAAAGCCAATGTTATAAATATTTAATTCATCACCTATTTCAAGCAAAGCCTTAGTACTTTTTTGGTCGCTTGCATAAAACAAATGTGTATTACCTTTTACATCATCATACAGATAAATGTTTAATTTTTCATACCATAACCATGTTGGAGATTGCAAAGTACCTGTGACACTGTCCGGAACTGATTTATAAACTTGTTTACCGGCACCCTGACTATTCATTATATAATCATTTGAATAGGCAGGCAATGCCATTATTAACTTATCTTTGGGGACATATTTTATCCAAAACTTCATTGCATCTTTAGTCCATGAATAAGTAGAAGTTGGTCCAATCCCCTTCCAGTCATCCCGGTTTATGGAGTTCTTATTCAGTCTTCCGGGAGCATAATACATATCATAGCACATTACTCTTACCAAATCACAAGTTGTAGCAATAATTTTGGGATTATAAAATATTTTAGAAATTTCATCATGATATAAAGCAGGATAAAATCCTACACAATGACTTAATTTTTTGCCTGCATTATGGAGTTTAGCTGAAACCTCCTTTAGAAATTCTGAATATGTATTTTGAAAGACCGGATCCATGCTTTCAAAATCCAAATCTATGCCATCATAGCCGTTCAAATTACAGTCGTTTACATATTCATTGCCAATTGTTTTTATCTTATCTGATGAATCAATTGTTTTTTCATTTCCTGAAACAGCATGATATACTTCAACATTATTCTTATGACATTTGTAAATAAACTCCTTAGGCGGATTTCCAAAAACACTGATTGAACGAATAACATCGTTTAAGGGTTCTATATCAGCAAAACCATTCCCTGCATTATATATATACCATATGGATATTTTTTTCTTTGAAATTTGTGAGAATGCTGATGATATGACAACTAACTGAATTGAAATTAATAAACAAAAAGTTAGTCTAAATTTAAAGTCAAATGACGAGTTAAAATGTTTCATATTGAATATAAGTTATTATTTACAGATAGTCTCCTACCTTCAGACCATCTGTTAAGCAAATGTGGATGCACGCATCATTATGGTACGTCATATCCTGGATTTTTTTTGATCCCTGAGGAACTTCAATACTGTACTTACCGTCAGTTTCGGTAATCGCATCCACTGTTGTTCCTGTAACAACAACGGTTACCCCGGGAAGAGGTGTCCCATTTTTTTCGGTAACAGTACCTGTAATTCTATTTTGCTGGGATTCATTTGCTGAGGCAAAAGCCAGGAAGTTATTCGCCGTCACCTGTTCAAAAGATCTGTTCATCAAATCAGGTGAAACCTTCGCTACCCTGGAATATGAAGGAATAGCCGGTACATTTGAAACACTAACCATAATAATGAAGAATGCAATTTTAAGTCCCATGATTAGTTTTTTCAGGGTTGGGATTGAGTATTTCCCTAAATCAAATTCATTTTTCATAACTTTGAAAAGATTTTAGTAGATAAATATTTCTATAACTTCCAGTAATTGAGAACTATACTTTTGTAATTTAAAATTGCAGAGGCTTTTAACAAAATGTCAAATAATTTTTCCACCTAATTTCGTCTAATTGCCCTATGACAAAACTTAACCGGATAATTTCGGGCGTATTAATTGGAAATCATATCGTATATTAATGACGTGTCTAACGAAAGTCAACACCATTATTTTGGATTGTTTCTGATTACCCGGTATCAGCTTTTTGAGAAAAGGTTTTTCTAATTCGAAACCTGCAATAAAGAATTGCTAAACAAAGGTAAAAACATCGGAACAAACCTTTGTTGCATAACTTTGGATATAAGTTACATCATTCACACATTTGAGCCAGTCAGGCCATGAACATCCATCCTTTCCTGTTTATCCGTTCCTGCTTTTTATGAAAGCCGAAATCATTCACATAGATTTTTTCGCTGCGTCTTTCTCTTTTAAAAGTGATTTTTTAATCATTTTATAATACATATACAATTATGTCAATATTATCTATTTGATCATTAATAACATGCAGATTATAAGACATGGCACGATAAAGGACAAAAAATCACCGGAAATGAAAAATATCTAATCTTTCAAATCCGGCAAACTAATTCTACTTTGACATATTACATCTTACAACGATTTTTCAGTTTGTTTGCCCCGACCCTAAAGGGAGCAAACTGAAAAATCAACCTGTTCCCTTTAGGGATCAAGGGCAAAAACAGGTTGATTTTTCTAATCTGTCAAAGTAGAACTAAATTGAATCCAATATCTATTTAACAGAGAATCTGTAGATAGTTCTTGAATTAAAAGTTTCACCGGGATTGAGCACGGTAGAAGGAAAATCCGGGTGATTAGGGCTGTCGGGATAGTGACCAGATTCAAGACATAAACCTGATCTGAAATTAAATGGTTTACCGCCATGCCCTATTTTTGTTCCGTCGAGAAAGTTACCTGTATAAAATTGCAAACCCGGCTGATCTGTAATAATCTCGAGCATGCGACCGCTTACCGGTTCATAAACAACAGCATCTGCTTCTTCTATATTATCAAGGACAAAATTATGATCATAACCATGACCAAGAATCAGTTGTTCGTAGTTCTCGTTTATTCTTTCACCTATAGTATGAGAAGTTGTAAAATCGAAAGGTGTCCCGGCAACCGGACGAATCTCCCCTGTAGGAATCATAACAGAATCAACGGGAAGGAAAGCTGAAGCTTTAATAACCAGTTCATGATCAAGGATATTTCCATTGCCTGCACCATGAAGATTAAAATATGCATGATTGGTAATATTAAGAACTGTCTTTTTATCAGTGCTGCACTTATAGTCCATTATGATTTCATTTTTGTCTGTCCATGTATAAACGACTTCAACATTCATTGTACCCGGGAAACCTTCTTCCATATCAGGACTGACGTATGTAAACTTAACTGCAGGTGACTTACTATTCTTTAGTATCTCTGAGTTCCAAACGACACTGTGCCATCCTTTCGGGCCGCCGTGAAGAGTATTTGGCCCGTTGTTTACCGGAGTATGATATTCAACTCCATCGAGAATAAACTTTCCATTCGCAATCCGGTTGGCATATCTGCCGACGACTGATCCAAAAGACATATCCCCCGTAATTGTGCCTTCAAAGGTGTCATAACCGAAAGTAACATTGTCTTTTTTCCCTGTTCTGTCAGGAACTTCAATCCAATTGATCTTTGCTCCGAAGTTGGTAATTTTGAGTACATTACCAGGGTTGTTTGTCAAGGTTAAAAGATAAACCTGTTTCCCCTCGTAAATGCCATAATTCTCCTGTTTGACCATTTCTTTATTTTTTGATGATTGATTACAAGCAGTGAATGCGACAGAAATTGCGCCTATAATAAGTGAAAATAAAGCAATCTTCATTTTTAAACGGATTAGTTTTTGCTAAAATAATAATTAACTTGAGTAGCATCCAAATTTATTCAACAAATAGTTTAAGAATGTTCAATACTTATTTAAAATTTGCCTTAAGTAATGACAAAATTATCTAACCGGTATTTGCTGCTGAACCTCTGGATATATCCTGATACGGAATGATTATTCCACCACCCACTCATAAATACCGCCTGAATATATTTTGTTAAGTTTCACTTTTATTTTTACCGAGGATGTAATTACAGGTTTAAATATGATTGAATTCCAGTTGTCTTTTGTCACTATATACTTTGATCTTGTCACCACGGATTTCCAGATATTTTTATCAAGGTATAGGATTTCCCATTCATCCGGCACCCGGCATTCTCCACCAGGTCCGTCATCAAACCAGTAAACCTTTGATTTTGAAATAGTTTCAGGTTTATTAAAATCGTACTCAACCCACACCCACCTGTCTTTTTCAGGCCACCAGTCATAGTGCTGAACTGAATTATCATTAGAGTTTTCAGGTTCAATCTGATCATTTATTGCTGAAATTGCTTTTGTTATTTTACTTGCCCTGATTTTACTCCTGAAAGCAATTGTCGGGGCAGGGAGCGCACGAGCCCTTCGGGAGATGTAGGCAGCCATACGGTCATCTGTCCCGGACCCCTGTTATTCCGAAGAGCATAAGGAATAAGGGTAATTTGTTCTTCAGAAAACATTTCAACGTTCCCTTTGAGGGTCTTTCTGGTCTGGAACCCGGAAGTTCTTATTACCATGTGTACCATCGAGTAATGTTGAGATAAATTCTGTGGAAGCGGGAGCACTCCTTATTTACGACCAGGTTAAGCACATTACCTGATTCGTTATCGGGCCACTCTGCACAAAAAATAACCGGACCTCTCTGATAAGCGATCTTGCCAGCATTTTTTTTGACTCTCTCATCAGCAACACGCCTGACAGGCATCGGAAATTCAATTGCGATTTTGTCTCCATTTTTCCATTTTCTCTTAAGCACAGCATAGCCATCCCGGAGTATCAGGTCAATATTTTCACCATTAACCGTTAGTTTAATATTTTTATCATTGTTGTCAGTAAACCTGTACAGCCCTCCCGGAAATGCCTCATTAAGCGCCCATCCCGGTATCCTGATCTTCATTGTAAATATTTTGCCGGCCCCTGGATTTACAGACATTTCAACCTTCCCATCCCAGGGAAAATTAGATCTAAGAGAGACTGAAACATCTCTTTTATTAAATTTATCACCGCGTAATTCGAGATAAAAAGGTTAACATAAATCTCCTTTTCCTTAACAGCATAAATATATCCGGGTATTGAAGGAACAAACCTTACTAGGCTTGAAAGACAGCAAGCACTGCCTAAACCTACATCACGTTCCCTCTGACCTTCCGGTCCGTCCGGGTTGGCAAGGGAAAAGTTGTCTGCTGATAATGGAATTCCGGTTAACATCGAATTATAAAGAATTTTTTCAAGTAAATCGTAGTATTTTGACTGCCCGTACAAAAGAAACATTCTGTGATTAAAAAATATTTCTCCTGAAGATGTATATGTCTCACAATAGACAGGCATATCCTGAAGATCAACTGGTTCTGAAAACTCTACATTCCCGGATGAAGCCCTTATCCCTCCGGTGATCAAAATATTGCCGTAAACAAGGTCTGCCCAGAATTTTGTTGCAGCCTTAAGATACGTCTGATCAGATTCCAAAGCACCTATATCGGCCATTCCTGAATAAAAATATAAAGCTCCTGTCGGGATATCTGCGGTAACAGCTTTGTCAGCAGCTTTTAGGTGTTCCTTGTTAAACTGCTCTGCATCAGGACTATAATTATCCAGATAAAACCTGGCAAGATTGAGGTATTTTTTTTCGCCGGTAATCCTGTAAAGCTTTATCAGTCCCATTTCAATCTCAGCGTGTCCTGGGTAAAATCGGGTCCTTTCCCGGCCTGAATCAGTACTGATAAGATCTGCAGATTTAAGCGCAATATTAAGTAATGTACGTTTCCCGGTTACCTGATAATGAGCAACAGCTGCTTCATACAGATGTCCAAGGTTATAAAGCTCCTGACTCAGAACAGAGTCGGGCATATTCCTTTTTTCACCTGCCGGCTCCATTGGGCCTGCGCCGCGACACAGCGTTTCAATAATACTGTTTGGGAGAATATAACCATCGCCTTCCTGTGCCAGACCGATTTTCTTTGTCAAAGTGTCGAGATACTCATCAATTACAGGATCTGGAAAAGTCTGAAGCGAATAGCTGGCACCTTCAATAGTTTTGAATAAATCAGAATCATTAAATGGACTAATAGTTTGAATTTCTCCGGCATCAGCACCACCTTTTATCTTAAAATTCTTTACACTTCCGGGTGATACACAAAAACCAAATGCTATCGGAATAGTAACTTCTGCATTCTTTTTAATTCTGGGAGCCCAGAAATTATCCGTGAGTTTCACTGAAGAAAACGGAACCGGCTGAACAGGATAATCCGGGCCTTGTAAAGGCTTTCTTACACATCCAGGCATCATCAATGCAATACTGGCAATTACAATGGTTACCCTGAGAAGTTTGTTCATAACAGATTATCTTTTCAATTATTCTGGTATTGAACCCTGAGTTGGCATATCATTGAGGATCCTTCGAAATAAACGCCCCTAATTCTTTGTACTTAATAAACAGGGCATCGTATTTACGGGCTCTTGAAGGGTCGGGGCGATACTCCTCTTCAAAACCGCTGCCCATTGCTTTCTGTGCTTCAGAAATATCATTATAAATACCTGCCATAACCGAGGCAGACATAGCTGATCCCAGAGCACATGTTTCCCCTGAACATGACACTTTAATGGGCATATTCAGCACATCGGCAACGATCTGCATTACGAAAGGATTCTTTCTTGGCAACGCCACCAATTGCTATCACTCCGTCAATGCGGATACCTTCAGAAATAAACCGTTCATTAATTAATTTTGAACCGAAAGCAGTAGCTTCCACCAGTGCCTTAAAGATTCTCGGTGCATCAGACCCCAGTGAAAGACCGGAGATTGCGCCTTTCAGTTCCTGGTTGGCATCCGGCGTACGTCTGCCATTCAGCCAGTCGAGAGCTACTATTGCTGTCTTATCATCAGTAATTGATTCTGCCTGTTTACTTAATTCCGCAATCATTTTACCGGCAGTTTCTTCAATAATCTTATTCTTTGATTTTTCATCAAGCCATGCCATCTTTGCAATGATCTCATTTACAGGCCACATCAACACCTCTCTGAACCACGCGTATATATCTCCGAATGCTGATTGTCCGGCCTCAAGTCCAAGCATTCCCGGGATTATAGATCCATCAACCTGCCCGCAGATACCTTTTACGAGGTTATTTCCTGCCTCAGCCATTGGTGCAACAATCATATCGCAGGTGGAAGTTCCCATAACTTTAACCATATAGTATGGTTTTATCTCAGCGCCGACAGCGCCGGAATGTGCATCAAACGTCCCGACCCCAACTTTGACATCATTTGGGAGACCAAGCTTTATGGCCCATTCCGGCGACAAATTTCCAACTTCTGTATCAATAGTGAATGTTTCTGTATAAAGTCTTGTTCTTAAACCGGATAAAAGAGGATCGAGTTTAGTAAGAAATTTTTCATCAGGCAATCCACTGAAGTCATTGTGCCACATTGCTTTATGCCCTGCTGCACAACGGCTTCTCTTCATTTTGACCGGGTCAGTATTTGCGGTCAGAAGAGCAGGTATCCAGTCGCAATGCTCTACCCATGACCATGCGTTTTTCCGAACTTCAGAATTATTACGGAGTACGTGAAGGATTTTGGCCCAAAACCATTCCGATGAATAAATACCACCTTCGTATCTGGTAAAGTCAACTCCTCCCCAGGATCTTGCCAATTCATTGATTTCGGAAGCCTCTTTAATAGCTGTATGATCTTTCCATAAAATGAACATGGCATCCGGGTCGCATTCAAATTCGGGTCTCATTGAAAGGGGAATTCCTTCTTTGTCTACAGCTACAGGAGTAGAACCGGTTGTATCAACTGTAATACCTGCTATATTGTTTATAATCTCCTTACTCAATCCTTTAAGGGAATTCTTTACCGACTGCTCGAGTCCTTCAATATAATCCAACGGGTGCTGACGGAACCTGTTGGATGAAGGTTCACAAAACATTCCCTTCTTCCACCTTGGATATTCAAATACTGATGTCCCGGCAATTATCCCATTACTTGTATCAACGACAACTGAACGAACGGAGTCTGTACCGTAATCGATCCCAATAACAAATTTATTTGCCATATCTTAACCTTATAATTTTATTTTGATTTTCCCTGTCCGTAGTATGCATTCTTTCCATGTTTCCTGAGAAAATGTTTATCAAGCAATTTCTGATCAACAGGCTTGTTTCTTCCCAGGAGAATCGTATAAAACGCCATTCTGGCAATCTCTTCAAGCGCCACAGCATTATATACGGCATTTTCAGTATCTATACCCCAGCAGAATGGACCGTGACCATTTACCAGAACTGAAGGAACATCAAGAGGATCAGTATCTTTCATAGTCTCAATGATAACTTTCCCGGTGTTTATTTCATAGTCATTTCCGATCTCCTCATCTTTCAGAATACGAGTACATGGAACCTTGCCATAAAAGTGATCAGCATGGGTTGTCCCAAAAGGGGGGATTGATTTACCTGCCTGTGCCCATGAGGTTGCATACGGTGAATGAGTATGAACAACACCGCCGATAGCGCTCCATGTTTTATAAAGAAGCAGATGTGTAAGTGTATCGGTAGAAGGTTTAAATTTTCCTTCTGCCACATTCCCGTCAGTGTCAACAACCACCATGTCATATGGGCTCATTGATTCATAGCTCACCCCGGACGGTTTAATAACAATATATCCGCTATTAAAATCTCTTCCGCTTACATTGCCCCAGGTATGAATAACCAGCCCGCTGTTTACAATGTCAAGGTTTGCTTTAAATACTTTTTCCTTTAAATTTTCGAGCATAAAAATAAACTTTAGTCAGTTCGAATATTCTTTAATTTATGTTCCTGAACCATCCCATCTCCCCTTTCTGCAAAATCCGTCTCACCCTAAATCCCTTGCCTGAGGGAATGGGCCTTAAATTACGGAATATATTATTATTTCTACCCTTCTCCTCCGGAAGAAAGTGCCGGGGGAGAAGGTAAAATAAGTCAATTAACATCCAAATTAAAATAAAATCCTTCTTGTACCAGGTTTTCATATTTTCCCTTAATGAACCTGTAATAATATGCCCCTTTCCTGGAAGTCTTCTTCTCCTTTTCTTCAAGTTTCTCCAGGATATTCATCGACAATATCTTCTTGCGGAAATTTCTTTTGTCCATACTTCGCTGGTAAATAGCCTCATACAGGTCTTGCACCTGTACCAATGTGAACTTTTCGGGGAGAAGTTCAAATCCTACAGGTTTTAGCTTTACCTGCAACTGAAGGTCCTTAAGGGCCTGTTTCATCATGTCAGAATGGTCAAAAATCAGATCCGGCAATTCTCCTATCGGGTGCCAATGTGCGCTGTTCTTCTTCTTTAGCTTTTTATCAATATCCTTTAATTTGATAAGTGCATAATAAGCAGTTGAGATAACCCTTGCCCCCTGGATCGCGATCTACCTTACCATAAGAATAAGACTGTTCAGGATATACATTTTCCAGTCCTGTAAGCTTCGTGAGAATTCTGCAGGCTGCTTCATAAAGACTCTCATTTTTTTCAACGAAGCCTCCTGCCAGCGACCATCTTCCCCTTGCAGGTTCAAAATTCCTCTTAACAAGTAATAGTTTCAGCTCCTTTTCAAGGATATCATAGCCAAAAATAATACAGTCAACTGCAACAAAGAGACGGGATTGTTTTGAATAAAGCTTCATAAGTAAAAGTTCATTTTAAATAACTTACCAATTCCAATTCAAAGAATTGATTCTATATTAATCCGTCAGTTATATGATATTATCCGGACAATTCAGTAAGAACCTGATTACCAGAAATAAATATAAAATGCCATTATCACAATAATTATAATCCCCGAATTAACAAGGTCCCAGTTATTCCAGCTTGCCCTGGTTATTGCCTTCTCTTCCGGGGATGCCGATCCAAAATACAAACCCCTTATTGCAACCTGATCAGCTTTTGGAGTTACCATACTTGTAACAATCATTATAGTAATTACTACAAAGAAGAGTACAATTTCATAATGAAGCCAGTTTGGAGCAAGGAATACTTTATATATAATGCTATCCTGACTGATTCCGGCAGCAAATATTTTAAGGGCGAGTCGGGTCATCCCCAGAACGAAACCTGAAACAAGACCTATGAAACCAGCCTTTGGAGTTGTCTTTTTTGATAAAACCCCCAGCAGAAATACTGCTGCGATGCCGGGAGCAAGCAATGACTGAACATCCTGAAGATATGCATAAAGTACTTTACCGAGACCTTTCATGACCGGGATCCAGAGAATCCCGAGGGCCACAACAACGACTGTCGCAATTCTTCCTACTTTAACAAGCTCTTTTTCAGGAGCCTGAGGTTTGAATTTCTGATAAAAATCAACCGTAAAGAGGGTCGCTGAAGAGTTGAATAAGGAAGCAAGAGAACTCATAAGAGCAGCCAGTATTCCTCCCACAACAAGTCCTCTGAAACCTAACGGTAAGAGTTCTTTTACCAAAGTTGCAAATGCAGCGTCAGAACCTGACATTTCAATTATTCCTTTCTTACTCAGGGCATATGCTATCATCCCGGGAATCAGGAAAATAAACACCGGGGTCAGTTTGAAATATGCTCCCAGGATCGCACCCCTTCTTGATTGCTTCTGATCGCGTCCTGATAATACCCTCTGCACAATAAACTGATCTGTGCACCAGTACCAGAATCCAATAATAGCGGAACCAAGCAGGACACCTGTCCATGGATATTCGGGATCGCTGGCAGACCTTATGAGATCGGTCATATTGTCGCCTGCAGCATTTACCGGAACGGCTCTGCAAATTTCCATCATTTCCGACCATCCCTCCAAGTTTTATAAGACCCATAACAAGAACTGCAAGTGAACCGATAAGCAAAACCGGCGTTTGCAATACAGAAGTCCATAAAACAGCCTTCATTCCACCCAGGGTAGTATAAATACCTGTTAACAGAACAAGCCCGACAGCGCTTATCCAGAAAAAGTCAATTCCGAAAATTGACTCAATCCCAAATACTTCCTTAAAGACAACTCCTCCCGCATAAACTGTTACGGCAACTTTGGTCAGTACATAACTCACCAGCGAGATAATTGAAAGAAAAGAGCGGGAGTTTCTGTTATAACGTTTTTCAAGGAATTCGGGCATTGTAAAGACCCCGCTCCGGGCATAAAACGGAACGAAAAACCAGCCCAGTATCAGGATCAGCCAGCCATGCATTTCCCAATGAGCCATTGCCATTCCGCTTGAGGCGCCAGCGCCTGCAAGTCCTACAAGATGTTCCGATCCGATGTTAGAAGCAAAAATGGAAGCGCCGATTGCAATCCACGTAGCATCCCGGCCCGCCAAAAAATAGTCTTCCGATGTTTTATCCTTTTGCTTTACTACCCAGATAATAATGCCGGCTAATGCACAGCAAAAAATTCCTAAAACGATCCAGTCTAGTATTCCCATAATAACTACTTTTTAATTTAATTCTAAATAGTGAAATATGACGATAAAAAAATAGCTCGTGTTATGGAAAAAACGCGTACAATAGCCTGCACTCAACAAATTTACAAAAAAATGTTTATAAATGTAAGAATTACACTTAAAAATATTTATACCGAATATTCCAGCTATCGCCCATCTATATGGGTCATTTATCTGTTCATCTGTTCCATCTCCTTATTTACCGGACAGCCGGAAGAAGAAGAGATAAATATAATAACTAAGAGTATTTAATGGATAGTTAACAGGTCCTGAATATTTGAGAACTGAAGCATCAATTACCGCCGGATATGAGTATCCTGAGAGTCTTACTGGATTTATAAGTACTGACTTACATCCACTCTTTAAGTGATGTCTGAATAAAATCTATGATCTTCTGATTTTCTTCTTTCCCGGTTCCTGTAACCCTGTAAGGTGTTCCAAATTTTATATGAATAGGCTTGATGGCTGTCAAGAGGGCCCAGTTCCTTCATCCACTTCCCATTGCCCCAGAAATCAGTTTTTATTGCTACCGGCACAACTTCCACACCTGCTTTCTTTGCCAGTTTAACACCTAATGAATTGAACTCTTCAGGTTTGAAAACAATGCTCCTGGTACTCTGGGGAAAAATAACTATTGAGATTCCTTTTGAGAGTAAATCAACACCTCCATTCATTACAGCTTCAAAATCTTTCCGCGGATCAGTTCTGCCTACGATAACAGGATTCCTCGACCTCATTACATCTCCGAAGAAAGGGTGCCTGACAAGGCTCTCCTTTACCACGAATGTAAGTTCCCTGTGTGGTGCAATTATCCCTGGAAATATCATTGTCTCGAGGGTACTCATATGATTGCTTATAAAAAGTACAGGTCCGGCAGACTTTGTGATATTTTCCATGCCTGTGATATGAAATTTTCCGCCGGTCTTTTCGATGAGCCTGAATATTTCAAATGAAGAATCGCTCCATGCTTTTGTGTCGTAGACTTTTCTTATAGCTTCTTTCCTTGTCCGGAGTACAAGTGCCACCATATTTAAGTGTGAAATACAAACGATTGTTTAAAAGAATTTTTTCCTTTAATGTTAAATATTTCTTTTCAGGTGTATGGTAAGAATATGTATCAAAATAACCGTAAGACATCGGAATACGATTTAAATCCATCAATAGGAATACAATTTTTTAATTCCAGGCAGGGCACAACATGATAACAATCCAATTATCAAAATATTTATTTTCGGGCTTCTGCTTCCTGTAACATTGCATCACGGTATTTCTCCATAAGTTCCTTATTCAGTTCAAGAGGCGGTTTCGCACCCTCCGGGAGAAAAGATTTATAAGGGTGATCTTTTGAATATTCTGCGAACTCACTTTTAATTTCAGTGAGTAATTTAGGTCTTGTTATAAGATCGAGTGCTGTCGCTGCCATTACTTTAGCCCCGGTATTAAGCCCTTTCCATGCTGCTGAACCATAGTTGCAAGCCACAGTGGACCAGTGATGGCCTATTGACCCGGGAGCTATCCCGGGGAAATTAAGTGTTGCGGTCGGGACAACCATTGTTACTTCACCAACATCTGAAGAACCTCCTCCCACCTGAATTTCCGAAGGTGGTTTCAGGGACTTTATCTTCAAGGGATAGCCAGTTTCCTTTTCTCCCAGCTCCTTCTGAAGGGCTTTTGCAAATGCATTTTCTTTCTCTGACCATTCAGGCATGCCTATCAATTCAATGTTTTTCTCTATTGCTTCAGCCATCCCCTTGTTTGAATGGCGCTGATGAATAGCTGTCAGAACAGTAATTGTATCAAGTGTGGTACCGGATGCTATTGCTGCACCTTTCGCACAATCAATAACCCTCTGGTACATTTCCTCCAGTCTTTCATCTGTATTCCTTATGTAATACCAGACGGAGGCCCTGTCGGGGACTACATTAGGAGCCTCTCCCCCCTCGGTAACAACATAGTGTAACCTGTAGGTATAGAAAAGGTGTTCGCGCAGGTAATTAGTCGCTACATTCATCAGCTCAACTCCATCGAGAGCACTTTTTGCGGCCCATGGTGCTCCTGCTGCATGCGCTGTTTTACCCTTAAATGAAAAGACTGCGGAGATCATTGCATTCCCGTTTACCCCATAGCTCGTTGTCAGATCAGTTGAGGCGTGATTATCTATCACTGCATCAACATCCTTAAAGACTCCCTCTCTTACCATATATGGGCGGCTGATTACAGTTTCCTCGGCAGGCGATCCGAAGAATTTTATTGTTCCCGGTATATTATTCTGCTCCATGCTTTTCTTTACAGCTATTGCGGCTGCAATTCCGGCTGTACCCATCATGTTATGTCCGCAACCATGCCCGGGAGCACCATCAACAAGTGGTATCTTAACCGGACTAAGCGCTTTTTGTGATAACATCGGCAGGGCATCAAACTCGCCAAGAATACCTATAACAGGTTTACCGCTACCCCATGATGCAACAAAACAGGTCGGCATCCCTGCAACTCCTTTTTCAACATTAAAACCCTCTTCTTCAAGTGTTCTGATCAGAATAGCTGAGGATTTGAATTCCTGCATACCGAGTTCGGCAAAATTCCAGATTGCATCTGAAATTAATCCGAATTTTTTAACAGTTAAACTGTCGCCCAGGTATTCAAGGGCAATCTTTTTTGCCTTATAAAGATCAGCTTTGCCAAGAAATTCTTCTTCTGTCTTTTTTTGACAAAAGATCTGACCTGTTGACAACACAAAGAAAATAACTTTAAAAAATGTGCTTCTGCAAAAGAATATCGTTTTCATTTGATTATGAATTTAATGGTCGTCATGAACAATCTTATTACAAATCTAATATTTAAATTAAAACATTACCCAATATTATGCCAGAACTGAATTCTGATTTACCTGCAATGCATTAACATCGGAAAATCAGTCACAACCATTATCCCAATAGCTACCGGCTTGCGGGATAATTTATTAGTTCCCTATTTTTTCTTCACAATATTATACAACAGGAAATCGCCCAGCGGCACAGGTTGATGGCTTTGAGCCCAGCGTTGTGTCAGAATATATTGTTCCTTAAGGTCGTCGAAATTGAACAAAAGAAAATTTTCATTAAAGTCAGGTATCCAGATGTAACTTATAAAGATCATCCCGGGGGCCTCTTTAGTATAGGCCTCCAATCTTTTGATAATTCCCTTTTCAAGAATATTATCAAGAGAAATGCCAAGTTTATCAAACCTTCCTTTATCGTCAATCCCAAGTCCTTTTAACTCCTCGCTTATCTGAGGAATGCTGTCACTTTTTCTGCTCACTATATAAACTTTTTCAACATCGGCACCTCTGAATTTCTGAAACTGAAGAAGTGCCTGAAAAGGGACATGATCATCACCAACTCCTCCATCTACGTATTCAACGTCCGGTATTGTTGTTACATTTGGGATTCTGACGGAAGGAAAGGCTATCGGGAAGGCCGATGAAGCCATCATTATATCCACGAGGCTTAATGTTGTATCTGTCTCCTCGTTTATCTTCCTGCTGCACATCCTGTAAACCTTTTTCTTAAGATCAAGGTCCTTAAGATCTGTAAAAGAAATCTCGGTCATAAATGGAAGATCTCCGATCTGATAATAGCCAAGCTTGTCTTCTACAATCTTTTTAAACAGATTGCGTTCAGGTTCAGTATTCACAGGTAGTTTCTTGTTTTCCTCCTGTATGAAAATGTCGTGGTTTTTCAGGTTAAACAGAATCTCTTTATATTCTTTCCATGTCAGCTTACCACTTAATATGCCATTCAGCATTACTGCATTCAGTGCTCCGGAGCTGACACCTGAAATAAATACAACATTTTTCAACAGCCCCCTGGCATGGAGTTCTTCCAGCAAAGCTGCTTCCTGAGGTATCCTGGCTGCCGCTCCGGTAAGGATGATTGCAACGCCATTGCTTTTTTGTGAGGTAACTGTTACAGGTGTTTTGGCAACCTTGTTGCTTAAAATGATTAAAAGCGTTACCAAAAATATTAAGGGAAGAATTATTAATCGTGTTTTTTTCATAAATATCTGGCTACTATATTACTATCCAGGTGATGAATATACAAATTTAATTAAATCCTTCGATTCCTGTATATCCCATATAGAAGAATTAATAAGACTTTCTGATAATGCCGTTTCGTTTTAGCCGGATGCTTTTGAAACTGGAATTGAGGAGTGGTAATTAAATGCGTGCCTTCAGTAAGGCTATCTGTGTAAAAACGGCATTATAAGCAACAACAATGATAAACCGGTCATAATACCAACGGCACTCCATCCAATAATATTCTGATACGTTTTATTAACATACGAACCCATAATCTTTTTATTATTGATAAGAAGGATCATACATACCAGAACAACCGGCAAAAGGATACCATTAACCACCTGCGTCCATATTGATATTGCAATGAGTGGTGCATTCGGAATAAGAATTATCAGGGCTGAGACGACCAGTATTCCGGTGTAAAGTATATAAAATTCTTTTGCTTCGTCCCACTTTTTATCTATACCTGACTCAAATCCAAATGCTTCACATACATAGAATGAAGTTGCAAGAGGTAGTATAGTTGCAGAAAAAACCGAAGCAACAAAAAGCCCGAAAGAAAATACCTGGGATGCCAGTGCACCGGCGAGAGGTTTCAGGGCAACTGCAGCATCACTTGCCTCATTTATCGGAATTTTATTCGGATATAATGTGGAGCCGCATGCTACCATAATGAAAAAAGCCACAACTACTGTAACTATGCACCCTACAACAATATCGATAAAAGTAAAACGGTAATTCTTCATCTTCAGACCCTTCTCAATAACAGTAGATTGCATATAAAACTGCATCCACGGGGCGATAGTTGTTCCAACCAGAGCTATTACCATGGCAATGCTTTGTGAGTTCATCTCCATCCGGGGATGAATAATCGAGGACCCGATATCTCCCCAGTGCGGTTTACTCATAAGCGCAGAAACCACATATGTGAGTAAAGAAGCACTGAAAACCAGGAATATCCTTTCTGCAATCTGATAGGTTCCCTTTACTACCAGTATCCAGACGAAGAATGCAACGAGGGGAACAGATATATACTTGCTGACACCAACTATCTGAAGGCTGCCGGCGACACCTGCAAACTCGGTTGTTGTGTTTCCGATATTTGAGAATACTAATCCGATAAAGATAAAAAAAGTGATCTTTACACCGGCATTTTCGCGTATAAGATCGGAAAGCCCTTTACCTGTTACAATACCCATGCGGGCATTCATTTCCTGTATAACCAGGAGCACAATAAATGACGGTATCAGTGTCCAGATCAGTCCGTACCCGTAAACTGCTCCGGCAACGGAATAGGTAGTAATACCGCCTGCATCATTATCGACACTTCCGGTTATTATACCTGGTCCCAGAATGGCAAAAAATATCGCCAGATTTCTAAAAAATCTTGATCTTGAAGTAGTTATCCTGAGCATGAAATCTTATTGTTATCTTTTTTTTGTTTTCCTTTTATTAATCAGATCGTCAATGACATCGTCGACTACAACCATACCCTGGAGCAGATTATTACGGTCAACAACAGGCACGGCGAGCAGATTGTACTTAGAGACTAACTCAGCAATTGCTCTTGTTTTCTGATCATCAAATAAACAGACTGGTTCCGATTTCATTATCTGGCTTACAGTCAATTTTGGCTCAGCAAGTACAAGATCACGGAGATCAAATGTACCAATAAGCTTATCGTTAGACTCTGTTACAAACAGATTGTATAACTCAACAGCTTCCGGTTTCTTTTGCCGTAACTCCTTAAGAACCTCCTCCACCGTTTTGGAAGCGCTGAATGACAGATAATCTGTTGTCATAATGCTTCCTACAAGATCGTCATCATATTCAAGCAGTTCTCTCACTTCCCGGGATAATTCGGCATCCATCTCTTTAAGCAGCATTTCTGCCTTTTCATCTTCAAGCTCCTCAAGAATATCTGCTGCCTCGTCGGCCGGCATTTTTTCAAGCACATCAGCTGCTTTATCTATCGGCAGATTTTCAATAATATGGATCTGGGTCTGAGGTTCGAGCTCCTCAAGAACATCAGCTGCTTTTTCTTCATCAAGTGCAGAGAATACTGACATGCTCGACTTCCTGCCTAAATCCTCCAGGATATCTGCCAGATCAGAGGGGTGAAGTGTGTGCAGTTTAGCATAGCTCTTTGAAAGTCTGATTTTGGAATTTGAATAATCAATAGCCTGTACATCATCCCAGAGTATAAAATTTGCAGGGATACCAATTTTAAAGATTGACAGAAATCTCTTTATCGGGAATGAGATGCCAATCCTTCGTAATAGTCCTTCGATACCAATATCAACAGCTATTGCGAATGTTCCGGTGGTAAGGGTTGCAAGCCTAACATCATTAACTCTTACAAGTTTCCGTCCATTCAGATCCACTATCTGTTTGTCAAGAATATTTTCAACCAGGAGCAAGCCATTTTCAACCTCCTCTTTACTCAGTTTTTTAAGACTCATGCAGCTGACATTAAGCGTTTCTCTGGCTTTTACAACCCTGAAACTGCTGAAAGAATAAAATCCGGTTTCTTTCTTTATTTTTAGTCTTACACCGGTTACGAGTTGCTGATCAGGGTCATTCTGCCCGGAAGGAACAGCGTTTACAAGTAAATCCCTGATTATTCCAATAGTATCACCATCGGCTCCGAATGCTTCCTTGCCAATTATTCCGCTTAAATAAAAAGTTGTGAGTGATGTCATAGTCACCTCCTTACTAATTTTGATATATCAGGAAGTGAATGCACAATGAAATTCCCTCTATATCAGAGTTTTAATATACCTATTCGCAGGGCCGTCGTCCATTAAATTCTTAAAATTTATTTTCGCCGTAAATGTAGATTTCATCTTAAAACTTTCCAAATAAAATTTCCGATTTGTTGAATTTTTTTTAACCGGATATTTGATTACCCCTCACCGGCAAAAATTGCACCATATAATAAAGCGCAGCTTTGAATAAAAACCAGCTCCGGCCTATGTATACCGGGGGAGATCAGTCCTGCATGCGCAAACAAACCGAATTCTCCCGAAAGCTCTAATTTATATAAAATGATCAAGGATGGCTGCGTGTTCATAATTTAGTCTAAAACAACTGTAAAATTCAATCAACTCTTTTTTATTCTACTTTTTTAACTAAATTTGGCTCATTAAGTTCAATTTATTTTCAAACAGTGGGTATATTAAAAGACAAGCTTTCAAAGTACGACGCACCTCAGAAAGCTATGCAGGCCGGTATCTATCCCTATTTCAGGGAAATTGAATCAGAACAGGATACTGAAGTAATAATCGACGGAAAAAAGGTTTTGATGTTCGGATCGAACAGTTACCTTGGGTTGACAAACCATCCTAAAGTCAAAGCAGCCGCAATAGCTGCTATACAAAAATATGGCACCGGTTGTGCCGGATCAAGGTTTCTTAATGGAACTCTCGATATTCATACCAGACTTGAGGAAAAACTTGCCAGGCTGGTTAATAAAGAAGGTGCACTTTGCTATAGTACTGGCTTCCAGGTAAACATGGGAGTGGTATCAATAATGGCCGGCCGAAACGACTATCTTCTTCTGGACGAACTCGACCATGCATCAATAATAGAAGGCAGCAGACTTTCATTTTCCAAGGTCCTTAAATTCGCCCATAATGACATGGATTCCCTTGAATGTAAACTAAAGTTATGCACTCCGGATTCCATCAAGCTGATTGTTGTTGACGGGATATTTTCAATGGAAGGAGATATAATAAATTTACCGGAAGTAGTGCGGCTGGCTGAAAAATACAAGGCTTCAGTAATGGTTGATGATGCTCATTCCCTGGGCGTTCTGGGAGAAAATGGTTCAGGAACCGCTTCTCATTTCGGATTGACCGATAAAGTTGATCTTATAATGGGTACATTCTCCAAATCATTTGCCTCACTCGGAGGCTTCATTGCAGCTGATAAAGAGGTAATCAATTTTATAAAACACAATTCCAGAACACTTATCTTCAGCGCCAGCATGACTCCTGCTTCTGCAGCAACAGTTCTTGCTTCAATAGAAATAATGGAAAACGAGCCTGAAAGGATCAAACATCTCTGGGACCTGACTGCCCACGCACTTAAAGCTTTTAAATCAGCCGGCTTTGATATAGGAAAATCTGAATCCCCTATAATTCCTCTGTTTATACGCGATGATATTAAAGCACTTAAACTTACTCAAATACTCCTGGCTGAAGGAGTATTCGTGAATCCTGTGGTATCTCCTGCCGTGCCGAAGGAGGATTGTCTTATAAGGTACTCGCTTATGGCAACTCATACGATGGACCAGGTTGATATATCCATTGAAAAAATAACCAAAGCAGCAAAGTCTATCGGCATTTTGAATTAATCCGCCCACAAATCTCTCAAAGCGGGACTTTATACATAATTAATATTAATCTTAACGGTTGTGTTGGAAAAGTCCTGCCTGGGTTTTTGCCCTCAAATCCCCGGAAGGGGTTAAATAAATACTAAATGAAAAAAGTAATCCTCATTACAGGTATCTCCTCGGGTTTTGGAAAACAGACGGCCAGACTGCTGGCTGAAAAAGGCCACATAGTATTTGGTACTGTAAGGAAAGAGATTGGATCAGATAAGCAGGTCACTTATTTAAGGATGGATCTGATGGATCAGGACTCAATAAAAATGGCAGTCTCCGCTATATTGGGAAAGGAGGGCAGAATAGATGTATTAATTAATAATGCAGGAATGCACACAGGGGGGCCCATCGAAACATCTCCCCTGGAAAATATTAAACTCCAGATGGATACCAATTTTCTGGGGATGGTCCTGCTCACAAGAGAGGTGTTACCTGTTATGAGAAAACAAGGCGGAGGAACGATAATAAATTTCAGTTCAATAGGTGGTTTAATGGGTTTGCCTTTCCAGTCATTCTATTCGGCAGGCAAATTTGCTATTGAGGGATTCAGTGAAGCATTACGGATGGAAGTCCGGCAGTTCAATATCAAAATTGTAGTTATTAATCCGGGTGATTTTCATACCAGTAACTCTGCCAACCGTAGAAATTATCTGGCGCCAACCGGTATTAATGATCCTTATCATGAACAGTTTGAAAAGACTCTGTCAATAATTGAAAAAGATGAATCCAATGGATGGGAACCTGTAGTACTCGCCACAAAACTCGTAAATATTGTTGAATGCAAAAATCCCCGTCAAAGGTATATAATCGCTTCATTTGAGCAGAAACTTGCCGTGGTGTTAAAATATGTTTTACCAGGGAAATTATTCAGGATGATACTTGAGGATCATTATAAAATCTCCTGAAACTATTTATAATTCAAATCCATAACATATATGGTCTGAGGTATCTGTAAGCAAACAATAATTATCCGATAATTTTATACCTTTAATGCCGGCTTCAAGTTTCACTTTACAATTCAGCAGGGCATATATGAATTTAGTATGACAGAGCTTGAGAAATATTTTGACCGGTTTCGCAGGAACATAATTGGGATTAATGCAAAAATAGAGACCCCTTTTGGTCAGAAAAAGCTTGTTTATGCCGATTGGATAGCCAGCGGTCGACTCTATAAACCTATTGAAAAAAGATTATGTGACGACATAGGGCCCATGGTAGGAAACACACATTCAGAATCATCCGCTACAGGGAAAGCAATGACTGACGCTTACCATCAGGCCCAAAAAATTGTTAAGCGACACGTGAATGCAAATGATAATGATATCCTTCTCTTCACAGGAACCGGAATGACATCAGCAATTGCAAAACTTCAGAGGATCATCGGATTAAAAGTACCGGAACAGGCTATCAACTATTGTCCGGTCCCTGGTGGAGAATACCGCAATTGCAAAGATATTCCAAACGATAACCGTCCGGTTGTATTCCTGACCCATGCGGAGCACCATTCAAATCACACCTCATGGTTAGAAACCATGGCTGATGTTGTCGTGCTCGAGCCATCAACAGATATGAAAGTTAATCCGGATACCTTACGAAGCCAAATATTTAAATATAAAGATCGTCCCTTATTGATTGGCTCATTTACAGCCTGTTCCAATGTTACCGGGTATATGCCACCCTTCACCGAACTTGCCCGTATAATGCATGAAAATAACGGATACTGTTTTATCGATTTCGCCGCTTCCGCTCCATATGTTGATATTAATATGCATCCGGCAGATAAAATGGAACAGATAGATGCATTGTTTTTCTCACCTCATAAATTTATTGGTGGCCCCGGGGGAGCCGGCGTTTTGATCTTCAATAAAGAGCTTTATAAAAATAATATCCCCGATTCCCCGGGTGGAGGGACAGTTAAATGGACAAACAGATGGGGTGGATACAGCTATATCAGTGACATTGAGGCAAAAGAAGATGGAGGCACCCCGGGCTTTCTGCAGGGCATCAAAGCTGCCCTGGCTGTTATCCTGAAAGAGAAGATGGATACTGAAAAAATCCGTCTGCGGGAAATAGAACTCAAAAATATTTCATTTAGCAAATTGCAGGATATTAAAGGATTACATATACTTGCTGAAGATATAACCGAAAGGCTGGGCGTTTTCTCCTTTTACCTTGATAATATTCATCATAACCTGGTAACCGCATTACTTAATGACAGGTTCGGCATACAAGTCAGGGGTGGATGTTCCTGTGCAGGAACATATGGCCATTTTCTTCTCAATGTCGACTTCAGATTGTCAAAAGAGATAACTGATAAAATTGAGGCAGGTGATCTTTCAATGAAACCCGGATGGGTAAGGCTCTCCCTTCATCCTACAATGACAAATAAGGAGTTATTGTTTATTATTGACGCAATCAGACAAATCTCCGGGAATATAGTAACATGGAGCAAAGATTATCAGTACGACTGCCATACAAATGAATTCCATCATCGTAACGATTCGGGAAAACAAGTAATAGATTTACCCGATTGGTTTGAGTTTAACTGATAACTAAATCCCCTTCACAACCTGGCAGAAAAACCCTGTGAGTCATAATAGTGGGGTATAGGTTTCGATTCCCTCCGGACCGGCCTGGTTTAAACACAATCGATAATAATCCAATAGTTTGCGATTTTTATATTTTGGAGTGATGTGAAAATAGGAGATTTCCAGGTGATCACAGCAATTATTTTGGGCGGGACCAGTAAATCGCCATAGCGGTATTAAAGTAATTCAGATTTGACGCATATGCCCAGAAGGCAGTTTGCAAACTGCGGGTAGTTGTAAACGTCTTTAGATATTTATACCAGAGGGAAACCGGATTGAATATTCTAAAGTAACCCTCGATCATTACCTCGTATAGTTCATCAGGTTCCATTAATTGCGGTTTAAATACGACTTCCGTCATATCATAACGGTCCCAATCTTTAGGAAAGTCGGTATAAATAAGTCGTTCTTCTTCTTCCAGCTTTGAAAATAAACGTGTGCCCGGAAGGGGTGTCATAAAGGATATCTGCGCTACATCAATATTATTGTTCAAAATATAATCGGTGCGATGAGAAAGGCTAGCCTTTGTATCACCGTCCATTCCGTAAATAAAACTACCCAGAACCGCAATACCATGGCTGTTTATACGGCTGAATATCTCATTATATTTGTTTAATAATTTAAGGTTTAGATTCTTGTTGGAATTTTTCAGGGCAGCAGGATCTTCAGCTTCTATACCCAGAAGGATCATCCTGCAACCGCTGCGGGCAGCGTATTCCATGACCTCATCATTTTCAGCAAAATTGAGGGATGCCTGACTGAACCACTCTTTTTTTAATCCACGATCAATAATTCCCTTGAATAAGGCAATTGCCCGTTCGGAAGCATTTTTACCATATCCGTAAATATTGTCGTCCACAAAGTAAAAATTGCTGTTCCGGGTAGCCTCCAATTCGTCCAGAACATCTTTTACAGGTCGCTGGCGATAAAATCCTCCGTTAAAAGCCGTTACCGAACAAAAATGACAATCCATGGGACAACCCCGGGCAGTTTGAATTGAATCGAAAGTATAGCCTGAGTGGAAGAGATCATGACGTGCCCCGGAAATATTTGTCGTCTTTGGATTTTCTTCCTTGTAAATTTTCTTAAGTTTTCCACTCTCAAAATCCTTAAGGACCTTCGGCCATGACCATTCCGCGGATCCGACAACGATTGTATCTGCAAATTTAGTGGCTTCATCGGGCAACATAGAGACATGAATTCCCCCGATTACCGTACGTATACCTTTTAACCGATACAGGCCGGCAATTTCATACGCACGATTTATGTTTGCCGTAAAGGATGTAATCCCTACCAGATCGGCTTCCCTGAAGGAGAAAACTTCAAAATTCTCATCAATAAGTTCTATATCCCAATTATTGGTAGTCAAGGCTGCTACGATCCCCAGTCCTAATGGAGGAAAACGCCCGCCAGGATTGATGCTTAAGCCCAAACGACCAGAATTGACGGGGTTTATCAGCACTAATTTTTTACGCATGATTTTTACATTGAGAATTCCGTTACCACTTTGATTTCATCTGTTTTTGGTGTAAATATTTCAAAGTTGGAATCAATCTAAACCCACATTATATCTTTGCTCAAAGTGATCACTTCATGTTACAATATATTTATTACTACTAATTTAATAATTAAGTTCTACATCCATATTATCACGCAGACTTTTTATTGGTATTGAGAAATATTTTGTAATAAAAACACATTTTTTTTACTTATTTTATTTTTGTTTTGTAAATTTATAGTTGCTTACAAATATTTACAGGTAAGTTATTAAAAAAAACGGACTTAACACTTTCTGTAATTATCCGGATAAATTATTAACCTGCAAAACAAACGTTCATTAAAAGGAGGAAACTAATATGGACTGGTATGGAATAGAATCAAAACTAGTAGGTGGATTTACTACCACTTTAAGTGGTACAATTACACCCGGGCCAATAACCGGAGACATAAATAAACCTGTCGGAACTCATATCACTGGTGATATAACCAAACCAGTAGCTGGTCAGATAACAGGTGACGCTAATAAACCGGTTGCTGCTCTGCTAACGGGCGATCCTGCAAAACCCATTACATCTACTGTCGACCTTTTAAACATCCCCCATCTGACACTAAATGATATTAAGGACATTGTGACCCCAAAAATCAGAATGCACATTCCGAACTATCAGCAAATGTCGTTCAAATTACTGGGTATCGAACTTTTTACCTGGTGTATGAGCGGTGAAAGTGAAATCATCACCCAACCCTATATTCCAAACCGGTTCGAAGAGTGCAAAATCGAGTGTCCTGAAGAGGATCTGAGACCTTTTCCAAAGGATACTCCTATTCATAAAGAAAAGTAAAAACCTTCTTATCTGGTAATTGAAATTAGAAATATTTATGAAAACCATTAATGATCTGAAGACATCTGAAGGTATATCCATGCCACAGGAATGCATCAATTTTATAGGTCCTCCGGATTTGCTGATAGGACAGGTTATTTTCGAGAATACCAGTAATAACGATTTCCATATTCCTGATTTACGTCTCGAGCATGAAAAACTTAAAAAATTAAATGATCTCCGGTTTGAAGCATTTCAGGTAAATTCTGATCTCAAAGCCGGTCAAAGGCTGATGCAACGGGTTCGAATATCTCTTGATCCTCAAACACTTCCTGCAATTTATGATATGGATGTTTTTATCGGGGGAATAGGGAAAAAGATAAAGTTGATCATTCAACCTAATGTCAGTATCGAAGTAAATCCCGGGGAAGTCAATTTCTTAGGGATTGAACCTGGTTTATCACACCATGCTGAGATACAGGTGTCAAATAAAGGGAATGTTCCTGTTAACCTTCCATCGGGAGAGAATGAAACAGAATTGGCTGAAAAAAGCATTCTCAGATGCCTTACCGGAGCAGTTAAGGAGAGTGCCAATAAGTCTTCTATGGAAACATTGGAGGTTTTCTTTCACAAAATCAGGCAGGAACTTGAAAACGGGGTAAGGATATCGTTTGAAGAGCCGGGACAATCATTAAATCCAGGGGAATCAACCACATTGCATCTTGTGTTCACCCTGCCATCAGAAATTAAAGATCAACAACAATATGATGGTATAATAAAGATTTTCAATGATAAGCTGTCCTATAAAATAATAGGTTCTCCAAAAGCTGAACCCGTAAAAAAGTTAGTAAAAAGAATAATCACAAAAAAATAAGGAGAAATCAAAATGGTTGATTTAATGAAAGAAAGTCTTTCTCAGGTTGATAGTATGATAAATACTATGAAACGCTTCAATGAGATGACTGTTGGTATCATGAACAAAGTGATAACCGGCAGCATAAAATCATGGCCAAATCAACCTTGTCCATGTGATTCTGCTTCTTCTGAACCTCATAATGGTTTATCAAATGATGCAAGAATAATTTGTCCGCCTCAGGATAATTGTCCTCCGCGTTGTCTTTTGACCATAATACGCCACGGATATCCCGGGGAGGTTAGTTATTATCCCATTCAAGGTACGCAATACATCTAATTCTCAAAAAACTTATTTTCTGGGTGTAAGAGAGCTTACAGATCAAAATGGCATATCGGTTGCCCAGCCAACTCTTAATAAGATAGAAATAGAAGTACAACCAGGCAAGTCGGTAATGGCAGAGATGAGAGTTGTTCTAAATAATAGTTTTAATACAGGCTCAGTTTACGAGACAGATATCGTCATACGGGAGAGGAAGCATAATCAGAATATATGTTTCAAGCTGTATGTCGATGCAGTTAAGGATATTCCTGAAGCAGCACCTTATGATGAAAGGGACATTGATACCCATTTTCATCGCTGGTACCACCACTATCTCTGTGAAAATGAAAAACCCGTAGTCATACGGAAAGAGACCAGGTAGAAAATTGTACCGGTAATTCGAATAAAAAAAAAGATAAAATGAGCACAACAGGCAATAAATTAATGGATGATCTGACAAATGCTTTTTCTGAAGCAGCTAAAATAAATGCAGATGCAATGAAACAGGGGTTTGATTTGCTTAGAGAAACTATGAGTTTACCTTATGATCTGTCGCGTATCGTATCCGAAGGCAGCAGCACCTTATCAAAAGGCTTTGCAGATTACCTCCGGCTTAATGTTGAGCACGCGTCACATCTGCTGAATCTGAGCCGTACTATGTCAAAGGACCTCCTCTCGTCACTTGAACGATCAGGCTGGCAGACCAGAGCTTCTGCAACAAGTCAGCCTCAGCCCGAACAAACCGCAAGTGAACTTCACCTGACAGGTTCTCCTGGTGATTTGTGTCGTTCAGCTTTTATCCTTGAAAGTATGAAATCAGCGACAGTCGTTGCCCGGGTCTTTCACTCCAGATTCGTTGACCAGGTTAATAACATTCCGGTTACGATACCCGTAATTTTAGATCCTGTCGAGGTAACAGTTGTCCCCAATGAAAAAATCCGTATTGCACTGGAAGTAGGGATCCCTGAGAATATCAAGTCAGGGATTTACCAGAGTATGGTCTGGATAGATGGATTTCCTGAACTAAGTCTCAGGGTACTTCTCAATGTAGTTGAAGAAAAAGAGACCCAGGAACCTCAAAAGAAGAGAAAGGTCACCCCAAAACCAACCCGGCAAACCAAAATCAAACCAAAAAAATGATTCGCATTTTAGTTTCAATTTTTTGAGGTTGATAACACCATAGAATTAACATATATAAGTTATTACTGCCATTCTGAAACTGGCATGTGAAGAATTATAAACCAGTTGTTTAAACAGTTATATTAATTTTTAAACACTTTAATTCTGACCTGGAGGAATATTAATTGACAACCGTTACATTAAATGACATCTCCCTCCGCCAATACAATCTTAGCAATATGTTATTGCTTAAGAGATTGAGAGAAACAATTCTTTTGGCAAAACCAGAGGTTTGCATCGAAAGGGCTCTCCATATAACTTCCTTTTTTCGCGATCATTGTAACAATGATAAATCAATGCAGATCAAAAGTGCAGAAGGGGTCGCCAATTTCCTTTCTAAAAAACAGGCCTGTTTTTTTGATGATAATTTACTGGCGGGAACAACGACATCAAAACACTTTGGAGCGCCGATATACCCTGAACTAACGGGAATGACAATATGGCCCGAATTAGACACAATAAGCACACGGGAAAAAAATCCAATTATACTATCCCCAGCTGATGCTGAAATACTGGATCTTGAAGTTTTCCCTTTTTGGATGGAGCGAAATATCCTTGAACTTACCCGCAAAAAAAATAACAATCCCCTCTGCATAAAGCTTTTCGACAGGCTGATTTTTTTTATTTCCGGTAAAGCCGGATGCGTGTCACATACGGTACCTGATTTCCGGGAAGCTCTTCATAAAGGTGTTGATTCCATTATAAAAGAAGCAGCAGATAAAGAAGCTCAGATAAGAATGGCACGACGGTTGACAATTGAAGACCACCAGAAGTTAAATTTTTACACTTCCGTCCGTATAGCTCTGTCAGGGATTAAAGAATATTCAAGTAACCTTAAAGAGAAAGCGCTGGAACTTGCCACAACAGAAAGAAATGCATGGCGGAAAAAGAACCTGCAGGCAATGGCATCAGTTTGCGAAAGAGTACCTGCCAGAGGGGCAAGAACATTCAGGGAGGCAGTAAATTCATTATGGCTTCTGCTGGTTGCTATTCATGCTGAAAATATCAATATGGCTATCAGTCCCGGAAGACTTGACCAATTATTATATCCTTTTTATAAGCAGGATATGGAAAAGGGGATCCTGACTCTGAAGGAGGCAATGGACCTGGTAGGATGTCTTTGGCTTAAACTGAATGACAATACAAATGTCGTTCCTGAATCAGCTGTCGAGTTGTTTGGCGGCTCCGGGACTGTTCCGGCGGTTACTGTGGGAGGAGTTGATGAAAATGGAGAAGATGCAGTAAATGATCTGACCTATATAATGCTCAGGATTACCGAACTTCTCTGTTTGCGTGATCCTAATTTAAATGCCCGTTACCATTATAAAAAGAACAGTCCTGAATACCGTAATCGTGTGGCCGGGGTAATTGCTTCCACTAAAGCGGTACCGGCAATGCATAATGATATCGTTGACATTAAAACCCTGGTTAACCAGGGTATTTCTTTACCACATGCCAGGGATTTTGCCATTATCGGTTGTGTGGAACTTGCTGCAGGAGGCAGGAGTTACGATTCTTCAAGTTCCATCATGATTAACCTGCCAGTTGTTCTTGAGCTGGCATTGTATGACGGCAAACGTCCCCAAAATGGAAACGAGCAAATTGGGCCCCGTACCGGTGATACCACACTGTTCACCACCTATTCTCAATTCCGTAATGCTTTTACAAGTCAGTTTATGTGGTTGGCCGGTCAGGCAATTGAAATGAACGAAATGCTGGGAAAGACCCACCAGGATGTTTTTCTTACACCTCTTCTGTCAGCTTTATTCGAAGGACCTATGCAGAAAGGGAAAGACCTTATCTTCGGCGGAGCTTTGTATAATTCTTCCGGAGCGTCTCATATCGGTTTTGCAGATACCGTAGATTCCCTGAGTGCAATTGAGAAGGCAGTCTTCAATGAGAGAAAATTCTCCATGGAAGAGCTTCTCAGCGCATTAAAAGATAATTTTGACGGACAGAAGAAATTGCATACATACCTTATTAACCAGACTCCTAAGTTCGGAACAAGAGACATGGCAGCACAAAAAAATGCGCAAAAGTTATTACGGTTTATGTATGATTTTTATCAATCGCATACAAATTATCGCGGAGGGAAATACAGGCCTGCTTTCTGGACAATGACAAACCATGCAGGACAAGGTAAGATTTGCGGTGCGCTTCCAAGTGGCAGAAAAGCTCACCGTCCCTTTGCAAGCGGGATAACACCGGTTTCTCAGATTCAAAATGATTTGACTTCATGTCTTCAGGCTGTTGCCTTGCTGGATAGCCGTTGTATCCCCGGAGGCGAGGCACTGAATCTTAAATTTCCTTCAATGACCGGTAGAAAGGATATCCTCCGTCTGGCAGATGCCGTTGAGGCTTATTTCCGGATGGGAGGTTTGCAAGTCCAGTTTAATATCGCTTCCTATGAGACTTTGATAGATGCAAAAAAACATCCCGGTAAATATCCAGGCCTATTGGTCAGGGTTTCGGGATATTCCGCTTATTTCAATGACCTCAGTGAAGTGATGAAGGATGAAATCATCACAAGAACCGCATATAACATAAAAAGTGGTGACCCTTTACCTCTGGCGGGAGACGATAAAGTTGATTATTTGATTTAGGAAAATATAGTTACAAACATATTTACAACGCTAGTTATGGAAAGCAAAAAAAGCAATGATGAATCCGGGGAAAAAATCAGGGGGGATCTTCCGCTTCATTTCCGGTTAATGGATGTTTTTCTGGGACAGATTGAACAATCTGCTCCTCTTTTAACAACTATGGTGAAAGACATACAGTCAATTTATATAAGTGGTGCCCATTTGGCATTAAAGGCAGGAGAGATGCTTGAAGACAGATCAGGTATAAACGTTAACTTCTTTCATGGCGCCGGCAAAACCTTTGATTCGGTAACCCCGGTGGTCACGGAAACTCAATTAGGTGTTACAAAGGCAATAGTTGATTCGACATGTCAAAGCATTCAACTTCTGAGGAAAAGCATCACAGGCCGAAAATAGATGGATTAACTATGAAGGAAACACTCAGGAAGCAGCAAACAGATCTGAATTATGAGAAAAGAATTATAACACCATTTAAACTGTATTCCAATGGATTGATATATTTCTCCGTATTTATGAAGGGACTAAGCCAGATGAGCATATACCTGTTAAACAATTATGCAAAACCGGGATCCTTTACATCACCATATAATAAGTATAATGAATCATTAAAATTACCCGCTCAACCACATGAACCTTCAATAGACAACCTCCTCAACGTAAATACATCGTTAAATGGTCCCGGGGATGTTCTTTCGTCAGTGACACGGATTACGGAAAACTATTTTTTAAAGAATGCTCCTTCTGTCCTTAATACCCTTCTTGAATTTATCTGTCTGGCATATTCCTCAAATTTTGAGCTGAGAAAACATATCAGGAATATACATGCCAAATACCACTTCAGTTTTGGAGACCATGAAACACAAATTTCTTTGGAGATCAGGAATGGAGGAATGCGTGTTTTTCCGGGAATCATTGACCAGCCTGATGCCAGTTTAAAATTCAGGGATTCAAACGCGCTCGGAAAACTTTTTTTTTCAGGAAAACCCGATATTCTTGAAGTGATTCTTAAGCAAGATGTCATAATAGATGGAAATATTATATACATATTTAAATTCATATATTTGGTAAGACATTTGCAACTGAGGCTAACAGGTCAGGCATAGTATTATGGAGCAACTACCTTTGATTTTTGATATTCGTCATTTTGTTCTGGATGATGGACCCGGGATCAGGACCACAGTATTTTTGAAAGGTTGCCAGCTTTCCTGTGCCTGGTGCCATAATCCTGAGGGGATTAATAAGAACAAGGAAATTGTATTTTATCCGGATCTCTGTATTCTTTGCGGAAGTTGCAAATCAGTTTGCCCGAACCAGGCTATTGAGATGGAAAAGACAAACCGGGTTATACCGGCAAGATGTAATTACTGTGGTCTGTGCGCATCTGAATGTCCCGCAAACGCACTCCGGATAATAGGTCAATATTATTCCCCCGATGAGCTGGTTGAAATTCTTTTATCTGATAAATTATTTTACCAGACCTCCTCAGGCGGGGTAACTTTTTCCGGCGGAGAACCAACCTTGTTCATGGAATATCTTTGCAATGTCTTTGGGAAATTAAAAAAACATAAAATACATATTGCCATTCAGACTTCAGGAACCTTTGACTTTTCGGTTTTTAGAGCCAGGCTGCTCCCTTTAGTTAACCTGGTATTCTTCGACCTTAAGCTAATGAATAACTTAAGCTATCAGCGTTGGGTTGGCGGAGAAGTTGCACGACCTCTGGAAAATTTCGAAAAACTTTGCAGAGAGAAAGGTATTCGGGTTATTGCTTCAATTCCTCTGATACCCGGCATTACTACCACGAAGGAAAATCTTGTCGCCGTCAGAAAATTCCTTAATAAATCAGGATGCCATGAAGTTATATTCAGACCCTACCATCCTGGTGGCATTGCAAAAAGTATTAACCTGGGGAAAAAGATACCTGATTTCGTTCCCGGGAAGTCATTAAGCATAAGAGAAGAAAAAATGGCGAAACGAATTTTTTATGAAGGAAAAGCAGAGGAGATTTATCATACATGACATTTGGAATTTGACACATCAAAGACATCGCAGTATGGTGCAGGTATTAATAATCAGACTGTTTCATTAATTCAGATGGCGAAGATCAGTTTAGATACAGTGAGTAAAGTAACCGGCAAACACGATAAAGCTGTAAAGGTTATTGCAGTGGTTATCCGGGAGTATAACCATGACAAATATAAAATCCTGGAACATGCCCTGGTAAAATCCCGTTTTTGGAATTGTCTGGAAAAACGACGGGTCTCACTTGACAAACCTGCTTCTTCCATGCGGATTGTTATTAAACCTGATCTTGAATTATTTGATGTTCAGTCTTCAACTGGAACAGATGCCCGTCTTGTGGAGCATCTGATTTCTTTGCTTTACATCAAAGGTTACAGCAAGGTAACAGTGGCTGACAGCATAGGGAGTTCGGATTTGTGGCTGGAAAACCGTGATGTGGAGGTGCTTGCAGATCTCGCTGGATATCGTTATAAAACCGATAAAGGCGACAGTTACAAAGTTGTCAACCTAAGTAATGACCTTATTGATGGCGGATTCAGACCTGGTTCTATTCTTGAAGGCAGTCAGTTGGGCAGAGAATGGGTAGAAGCTGATTTCAGGATAAGCATGCCTAAGAATAAAACAAGTCAGGAATTTGGTTATTCGCTGGGTTTGAACTGTATTTTAGGAGTATTGCCGCTCAGGGACAAGGAATATCATTATTTTCACAGGTTTGATCCCGGGGATATTTGTGTTGAGTTATTGAACGTGACACCTGTACACTTTAGTATTATCGATGCAGTTGTAAGTAACCATGGGAGCAATGGAAGCTGTACACCGAAGCCATTACATACCGATACAATTATTGCAAGTGAGAGTATTATCCTGTGCGATTTTACAGGTGCCATGAAAATGGGGCTTGACCCTTATAGCTCGTCTGTGAATGCAAAAGTGATGAGGTCAGCAGGGTTTCCAAAACAATATAAAATACTGGGTGATCTTGACCTTTATCAGGGATGGAACAATGTACCGGTATTGTTAGCCGATTCGGTTCGTAGCAGGAATGAATATTTACCTGCTCACCAGATGGCCCGCGCCTGGTTTCAAACCGTCAATAAAGATATTTTTCCATTCAAAAACTATGTTGATGAAAGGATTAATAAGACCCTGACAAAGTTGTTGAATGAAATCGACAGCCATCCTCTGGGGCTTATCGGTACAACAGGATTAAACTATTTCATTGCCTGGTGTTACCGTTCTATGCAGGCTTATCAGATATTATATGATAAGGAAAGAATTGCCAGGAGACAAACATCATTGGGAATTGATTTAACAAAGTTCACTCCGGAAGACTATTCTGAAATAATCAATTATATGGAACCGCTTGCCGATTTGGTTGCAAAAACGACTCCTGATCATAACGGGCTACGATGGAGATATCTGGACAGGTCGGTTATTTTTGAATACAAAAGGATATTGCCAGTTGAATTTGAAAGCTTTGTGAGCCATGTTGATATCAGTGCTGCGGTACGGATGATGAATGATAATATAGGTGGGGCATTTGAAGTTGTAAAACGCAACAGGGCAGGGCAGGTTATTTTGCAGGCAGAACGCAACATTTATCTGCCCCAACCCAACTGGATGGCTATCTTCGGAGGAGATTTTATTGATGTCTGTAAACTGGAACTTGTAAGGTTCGAAAAAAAACGTCAACAGATATTCTGGCGAACGGTTAGCAGTGTCAACCGTTCAGCAAGATACGATGACGGGATTGTGACTTTCTCTGCTTCACCAAAGTACGGTACCGAAATAACTGTTGTTGCAAGACAGGAGTTTGCTTTGCCTCTATTCTGGCAGGTATTTAATATTGATTATCTTCCCCAGGTAAAAGATGCACTGGTATCTGATTCCTATACAACCTTTTTTTCCAGGACCATAGCTAATTATGAAGCTGCCTTTGAAGGTCGAAATACCGGGACGGGAAAACAATGGGATAAAAAAGCAGGAGAGCCTGACAGCGATAAACCACATTTGCCTGTTGAACAACTTGTTGATACATCCCTGAAAATTATTGAAATGGCTCAACCCCTGATCCGGGCTTTCAGGGAAAACAGGAACAAAGCCTTTTTAAATAAGCCCGGAAATTATGGAAATGATGCATCACGAGACAACAAAGACTTAAAAGTCATAATTGATTTGCTGGGACAAACGGGACTAACTTTTTTCTCAGATCTTTATGAAGCAGTAACAAAGGACATGAACATGGTCACACGGAAAACAGGAAGGGATAACCCATGAATGCACTTGTAACAGGAGCCAATAGCCTTGTTGGAGCTAATCTTGTTCGTGAACTTCTGAAAAAGGGTTACAGAGTTCGTGCTCTAGTCCGGTCAACCAGTGACACCAGAAGTCTTGACGGATTAAATATTGAAATCGCGACAGGTGATGTTCTGGATTCTGTTAGTCTCATTAATGCTGCCAGGGGGTGCCAGCTCCTGTTTCACACAGCCGCTATCTTTTCCTATCATGGATATCAACCCGATGTTCTATTAAAAGTGGCAACAGAAGGCACGGTAAATGTTGTGGAAGCAGCAAAAAAAGCAAAGATTAAACGGATGGTTCTTACCTCATCGTCAGTGATCATAGGCTCATCAGAACAACCTGTTGTTCTCGATGAAAATAATACCAACCCTGAGCTAAATCCAGGGTATTATGTTTCTTCCAAGATTAAACAGGAATCGGTTGGATTTAAACGTGCAAAAGAACTTGGTGTTGATATCGTGGCTGTATGCCCTACATTGTGTGTAGGTCCTCACGACTATCGTTTAAGTGAAAGTAATGCTATTATCATTAATTACCTTAATGATCCTTTCAGATCAACATGGGCTGGCGGTTGTAACATCGTTTCTGCCGAAGATGTGGCATGCGGACATATATTAGCAGCCCTGAATGGGAAAAAGGGTGAACGTTATATCCTGGGTTCAGAAAACCTGCTTTGGAATGGTATCCATAAAATGATATCCGAAATTTGCGGGCAACAAGGACCCCTGATGACAGCAAGTCATACAGCATCTTTTCTTGCAGCTGTTTCTCAGGAATTAATCTCCCGGTTTACACACCAGCGGCCCATAGTAACACGTGCGCAGTCAAAGATGGTAGGCCGTTACTATTGGTACAGCCACGAACGTGCTAACGAATTGGGGTATAATCCGATTCCCTCGCGACAGGCCTTGGTAAAAGCAATTTCCTGGCTCGCTGCGAGTCATCATGTACCGACTTCATTACGAAATACGATTACACTCTCACAAGAGGTTTATAAAGAGAGGAGATAGAATAATCAACCTGTTTGTAAAAAAGACCTTATGCAATTCAAAACCGTCAATTTAATTAAACATGGAATAGAGGATGTCTGGCAAACAATGCGGGATGATCTGCCAAAACTGGCTGAAATGATGGATGATCTGGAGAGCATCACTGAAAAAGAAAGAACCGAATCACCAACTGTTTTTCGCGTTGTAAATATCTGGATATCTGCTACTAAAATCCCCCAGTCGATTAAAATAATCCTGGATTCCGAACATTTTGCCTGGACAGACCAGGCTGAATGGAACAATGAAACGCATGTTTGCAGGTGGACCATTAACCTGCATCATTTTCATGATTCTGTTCAGAGCCATGGGACTACCATCTTTGAACCCGCAATGGGGGGAAATGGAACGAAAGTTACATTTTCCGGCGATCTTGAATGGGACAGCGAGAAATTAACTGGAATAGTTGGGGTCTTTGGGGAAACAGTTCTGATTATTGCAAAAGATATTATCCAGAATGCAATACAAAAAAATTTCCGTAAGATTGCCGAAGCAATTGAAAAATACCTGGATCAAAAGTAAATAAATCACTTGGTGAAGCTGGTACTCCTTAATGGAAAATAATATATAGTTTCCTCCTTACTCAAAGAGAAAGATTCCAAACTTTGCATAATCGTGAAAACTCTTCCCTGTCAATTGCCATGACCAACTGGTCCTTCCATGATCCAAATCCATCCGGTACATGTTAGCTCTCCATTTTGTACCTGATTTTGGAGGAATATTATTAAGAGGTCTCAGAAGTTTATAGGGAATGAAGAATTCTGCCATCCAGCCTGAAATATTGGCATTATTTTCCTTTTTTCCTCCCTGCACGGTTGTTGCATGGCTTGTTTTCCTGTCAGCATCATAGTGAAAGGGTTGCCATCTTGTAAGATCTCCATTCTTATTTGATATTAAAATAGGCAACTCGAAATTTAACGGCGAAATTTCATACTCGAAATAAACAGTATCTCTGATATCAGTCCACAGAAATATTTCAACTACATCTTCATTCCATAAATCCTTAAAATCCTCATTCATTGTGGCAGTGATCTTCTTATCCTGGCAATCGAAAAGGAAATAAATCCCCGTATTGGAATAAAGTACTTTAGTTCTGGTTGTTAATTGTTCACCTGATTTAGTGCGCATTGGAATATTAATCCAATCTGTCTTCTTCCAGTTTTCTGCACTTCCATCACCGGTAACACTAAAATCATTACTCCTTTTGATAACCAGTTCCCGGGAGGTTTTGTCCTGACCAAACAGCCCGGCGCTAAAATTTTGAAATATCAAAAATATAATGGCTAATGATATTGCACTGATAATCTGACGACGCGTTTTCATTTTTTCTCTGTTTAATTTATAAATATCCAAACTGTAAATTAAGGAATCATTTTTCAAGATTCGAAACAACTAAATTACAATATTTAAAGGAAACATTTGGGTAGTTCACCTTCTTTTGGTATTTTAGTCGGACACTAATGATAATTAATGATTAACAATGGAAATTACATTCGATGGCGGTAAAATCATAACAGCCCATTCACATGGTCACGCTATACATACCGACCAGCCTCTCGACAACGGAGGAGGCAATACAGCCCCGGCTCCGTTCGATTTATTTCTGGCATCAATAGGGACATGTGCAGGTATTTATGTAAAATCGTTCTGTGATAACAGGAAAATACCTACTGAAAATATCAAAATCATTCAGAAAACCGAATATAGTAAGGAAACAGGTCTGCCGGTGACCATAACCCTTGAAATTACATTGCCGGCAGATTTCCCGGAAAAATACAAAGACTCAGTCATCAACGTGGCCGAGTTATGTAAGGTAAAGAAATCCATTGACAATCCGCCAGTTTTCCGGGTAATATCATCTCAAGTATAGATTACCGGGAACATTCAGTCTGATCTCAGTCATTTCAGGTCAGCTACGATTTTGTCCAATCGCCGGATGCTTTGAATCATCGATCTGACACTATGATAGTTGACCTTCCAGGAGTGCGACATATGTGTCCATATAGGATCACCATTACGCGAAAGCAAAGGGTACCATTCACCAACTTTTTTGTTAATTAATTTGCCGAAAACAAAATGATGAACATTTTTGTAAGCATCCCAGTATTTTTCATCACCGAACATTATCACGGCATCGAGAAGCCCGATTAATACCTCCGCCTGTTGCCAGAATTCTTTTTCCCTGTCGTAAACTCCTCCCGAATGCGGGCCCTCTACAAAAACACCCCCATATTCATAGTCAATTCCATTATTAACGGTATGATCGAAAATAGTTTTAAATAAATCTGAATAGATATCTGAATCCATTTTCAGAATCTCCAGGGCATGGATCAGCAGCCAGGCAAATTCAATATTATGTCCATAACAAGTGTTATCGGTTGCATTACCTTTCTGTCCTTCCTCAGAGAACCTGTCCCATCCCCAGATGATATCAAATTTTATTTGCGGAGCTACTGACCAGTCCTTAAAGAATTGGGGTATCCCTGTTTTGTAAACAGGGTGTATCAAACGGTTCACCAGAAGGTCAATATCTTCTACCAACTTACGACGGTGGACCTCTTTGCCAGTGCATTCATAAAGCGTTGTAAAAGCTTCCATCAGATGCATGTGTACATCGAGCGTTTTTCTGTCTCCGCCCTGACTTCCCGGTCCGCAAAGTGTCCAATCGCGATGAAACATCTCCCAATATCCTCCATACATCGAATCGACACAATATTTCTGGATCAGATCAAATACCTTTTCAGCATATTCGATTCCACGCCGATCACCTGTTGCCAGAGTATATTCACTAAGCGAATATATTGCAAAACTATGCCCATAAATTATTTTCTGATCGATTTTTACATTTCCTTTACGGTCCATCATCCAGTAAAAACCGCCGTACTCTTTGTCCCACATCTTGTTAATCAGAAAATCGACACCATGTTTGGCCAATCCGGCATATTTTCCCTCACCATAACCTGCACGGTGTGCTGAAGAGAGGGTATAAACAGAGCGAGACTGAGCAATCAATGACTTTTCATCTTCACCGGAGTCCTTTCCATCCTTATCAAAATGCGTGATAAATCCACCGTTAGTGTTGTCCACCATCCGGGTTATCCAGAATGGCAACAGTTCGTTAACAAGATGTTTTTCATCTTCTCTTCTTAATTCTATAACTTCATCCTTTTTCATTAGATTTAAATATATATTATTGATCAAAAAGGCTATTTCCGGGCTAATTCCTGATAAACTGCCAATAAAAAATCACGGTTATCGGCAGTCAGGTAATGCATTTCACCGCCCATCCTGTGAAATGTTTTGCAATAACGCAGATAATAGGCAGGATTATCTATTGATGGTTCACCGTTTTTCTGCCAATCCCAGTCTGATTTTGCCAGATCCACAATAACCATAAAATGGTTCTCAATATTTCTGCCTTTCTGTAATTCCAGGTTCCGTGACATAGCTAATGATTTCTCAAAAATCATGGGCGACATTACCGCCGATCCTATAGACATATATACCCCGTAATCAATATTCCTGACGCTTTCCGAAAAACAGAGAAAATCATTTAATGCGGTCCGGCCCACTGCAGCTCCGTGATTCATAGGATGGTTGTATATGATGTCGTGTCCGATCATCGGATGTCCTGTAAACGGGATTCCCAGTTCATAAGCGCGCGCCTGTACCGAGTATTTTTTATATGGATGTGGAATAACCATAAAACCAGGCTGTATTCTGAAACGCTGAATAATTCCTGCAAGGTCAACTGCCGCCGATGAATGCTCCGGATCTGTTTTCATCGTCTTAACGGCTTTATCATATAACATTGAAATCTCCGGAACCTGTAACCCTTCCTGACATATCATTTTGCCAATTGATTCTCCATATCCTAATCCTTCATAAGCTCCGACTATCAGGGCAAAATTAATGTAGAATCCCGTTTCGTCCCAAATACCAAACTGCCCTTGTTCAATATTTTCACGGACATATTCACTTGATTTTCCCTGAAAAGCAAACTCCCAATCGTGGATAATACCTGCACCGTTAGTTGCCAGATGGGTTAACCACCCTTCTTCCATTAAGGCGATCAAAGTGGGAGCCATACCGTTTTTAATGGTATGTGCCCCGAATGTGAGCATTACCGACTTTTTTTTCTGTCGTGCCAACCTGATACGGCCGGCTGTTTTATGGATAAGTTTATGGCCGGATACGGAAATGGTTGCAGGTTTTTGCGTAAAAGGAATATGATCTTTTTCAATGAATACCTTGTTTTTTCTTTCGCTCAGCTTTTTGATAAAGAGTCGATCCCTGTCTAATTTTGGGTAAGGCATGATTATTTATTAAATATTTAACAAATTCAGTAAGTGTGAAAATTGCGAAAAATCAGGAACTATGATGTCAGCGCCTGCTTTAATAAGACGTGAACGCTTATTCACATTAAGACCAAAACGTTTAATTTCGTTACTGGCAATTCCAATAGTAACTCCTCCCCTTTTCCGGGTCTCCCTTATTTCAACAGGACCATCGCCAAACGTAACAATCCTCCCGGATCTTGTTTCTCCTATTGTATCGAGGATCTTGTCAAGAACATTTTTTTTCGCTTCCTTATTTACATTGCCCACAGCTCCGTAAATTCTATTCTCAAACAGATGATCGTAACCCAGAATCCGGGCTTCGTGTTTCACATCCTCTTCATCTGTACCGCTTGCCAGGTATAGTTTAATGCCTTTATCACGGAGCTTCTGAAGAAACAGAACTGCATTTTTCAATGTAAAATCTTCCACCGACAACTCATGCAGCTTCAATTTTTGTTCACGCTCTCTGACCATGTCCATCAATTCCTCGTTGTAAACTTTCTTATACCCAAATTCGTCCAGCATCTTTTCTTCAGAAACGAAATTAAATTCCCTTATTAAATCAAGCAGCCCTTTCATCTGGATAAGAGTCTGTATTCCGGTCGTCAGGTCAATGTATTCATGCACCCGTACCCTCACTTTCCGGTACATGGTCTCATCCGAATTTAAATATTTGTCCCCCAGAATTGCTTTGATCATCATAGGTTCCATTATCTTTTCCCAGCCTTCACGGAGGGTTGAGATAGTTCCGTCATGGTCAAATATGGCATGCGTGATCTGCAATTCTTTATCCAGTTTATTGATGATTTCTATTTCGGTATTCAATAAGTGGCGGGCTTGTCGTATATCATCACCCAGTTCTGAAGCATAAACGTAATCAGGGTCCTGTCCAATTCTGAATATCTCTTCCTGTGTTGCAGTGCCGGTCTGAAATAATTTCTGAACGGTAACACCGGCGACAAAGGTTCCCAATTCCGCGGCAACCTCCATATTATATCCTGCGGCCAATGCTGATGCAGCCCCTGCCAGAAAACTATCGCCGGCGCCTACTGTATCTACTTTTGAAATTATCATTAAACCCGGAATCTCGGAAATACCTGATTGATCGACCGTTACAGAACCCCTGCTGCCACGGGTTATAAAGAGAGACTTCCGGAAACGTTCAAATAATGTATTGGCGAATGTCATAACCTCGGAATAAGCTACCGGTTCATCAGGTTTTTTATTCACCCCGCACAATCGGGCGGCTTCCGTATCGTTCATCTTACGGATAGTTCCATTGTAGTAATTGTTAAAATTGCGACTGTCCGTGATAAATATCCTCTCAGGAAATTTCTTAATCACTTCAAGCAATCTCTTTTTAAAATAATCTGTATGGATACCTGAAGGAACCTGTTGATTAATAATAACGAGATCTACCTCATGAAGTTCATTGGCCAGTCGGGAGATCAACAGATCAGCTGTCTCCACCGACAACAGATTAAAATTTCCGAAATCGAGGCGGTTCAATTCTTTGTCGTTAATGTAGGGCTTGGCATACGTATGAGTATGCCATTCCCGTTCCTGCACCACCAGGTTCCCGGTTTGTATTCCTGTTCCATTCATGATACGGACCATCTCAGCTCCGAAGAGGTCGGTGCCTATGACCCCAAAAGCCCGTACTTCCGCAATACCCATTGCTGCCAGGTTGTTGGTTACATTGCCTGCACCTCCCGGGGAGTAACGCTGTTGACATACCGGCCTGGTGGCCTGACCGGTTTCAACCGAAATCTCGCTAATCGCCTCATCGATAAACCAATATGCATCAAGGCAAAAGTCACCTATAACAGCAATCCTGACGGAACTTATATCACTCAGGACTTTTTGCAGCTGGTCTTTTTTCATTTATATCAGGTCTTTGATTTGGAGGAATTTCCGGCACCGGTTAAATGATAAAATACGTCTGTCCCGGTTGTCAGTATTATATTCCGAAGAAAAAATTCTCTACGATCAGGCAAATTGTATGATAAACGGGAAGATGCAGTTCCTGAATATAGTCGGTACGCAGCCCGGGTACTTTAATAAGTACATCACAATAGGGTTTCATTTTCCCTCCTGTCTCACCGGATAGTCCTATCACTGTTAATCCTTTAGCTTTTGCAGTTATCAGGGCATCAATTACGTTTTGCGAATTCCCGGAACTGCTGATCCCTACAAGAATATCACCTGAATTCCCATATCCGACAACCTGCTGGGCAAAAACGAGATCGGCATCTATGTCATTTGCGACAGCTGTTACCAGGGCACTGTGCGCTGTCAGGGAAATGGCAGGCAAGCTCTGTTGAAGATTTTGTGAAAGATATTTCCCCCGGTCTGCTCCAAATGTAACCAACTGCTCTCTCAAAATTTCTCCTACCGGACGCTTTTGGTCAAAGCCTTTCATTAACTCACCAACAATATGGTCCGAATCGGAACAACTTCCGCCATTACCGCATACTAAAACTTTTCCTCCGTGCTGGTAACAGATTATCAGGCATTCGGCAGCTTTTTGTATTTCATTTTCAACCGCCAGTAACTGTGGGTATCTCCCAATCAAATCCTTTAAATATTTATTATCTTTCACTTTTCAATTATTTAAAATCTGTCTTCATAAATGGCGACGCACAATGCTGCATAATCTCCGATAGAATCGCCAAGTTCAGCCGGTTTAATCCGGCATACATCAAGAGCTGCAGGAATTGCTTCTTTTTTCAACACTTTTTCTATTACAGGTTTGAAGAGCATTTCATTGCGTGCATAAATGCTTCCGATTACAATACATTCAGGATTCAAAAGATCAATCAGTATTGCCAGTCCCTGGCCAAGATATCCTGCTGAAATCCGTATTATCCTCATGGCGACCGGATCTCCGGCCTGAGCAGCCAGAGCTACCATTTTCGCATCTATTTCACCCGTCTTCTCCAGGGAAGGACAGAATCCGACGATCCGGTTCTTTTCCAGTCTTTCCGAAACAATTGATTTCGCCAACTGTGCAATTCCCCCTCCACTGCAAAATCCTTCAAAAGAACCAGCTTTCCCAAAACCAACCGGCCCCTTTTTTGCCAATCTGATATGTCCTGCTTCCCCTCCAAGGTCATTGGTTCCACTGTACAACTTTCCGTTCAGGATCAAGCCTGCACCCATTCCTGTTCCAAATGTAAGAAATATCATATTGGAAGTCCCCTTCCCTGCTCCCATCAGCCATTCTGCCAGGGCACATGCATTCGCATCGTTCTGTAATGCGGTATCAACGGCAAACGCATCACTGAATATTCTGGTAACAGGGATATTATCCCATCCCGGCAAATTCGGCGGAGAATAAATAATGCCGGTTTTTGAGTCCAGCGGACCGCCGCAGCTTATGCCAATTCGCTTTAAATTAGAACCTGCGTAGTCATCCAGCAATGTTTTAATATGTTTTTGAAATTCTGACAGGATGATTTTATAACCCCGCTCTGTAAGGGTATCGAAAACAATTTTACTTTTAACGGCAAATGAAGCATCTCCAACCACTACACTACATTTAGTCCCGCCAATATCCAGACCTATATAGATATCCTCAGGACTTGGATTGATTTCTGCCATACAAATTTATCGGGTTAAATACTTGTCTGCATTTATATTCAATTAAATACATAGAGATCCGCATAGAATGCACACTATTTTTTATATGTTATCAGTATAAATTTATTCCAGATACATATTTATGAGCTGCTCATAGAGTTCCTGTTTCCCGCTCCTGGTTTCAGGTTCACTGCTCTTCCCGGCAAATTCCCGGAGATCCTGTATTGAGAGTTTTCCTTTCTCGAAATCTCTCCCGGCACCCTTATCAAATGATTCATATCGTTGGTTCCTCATCTTCAGATAGTCACTCTCCTTCAGTATTTTATCAGCAATCAGAAGAGCCCGGGCAAAAGTATCCATACCGCTTATATGGGCAATAAAAATATCTTCATTATCGGTTGAATTACGCCGCATTTTGGCATCGAAATTTATACCTCCCGTTTTGAAACCTCCAGCCTGAAGTATTACCATCATAGCTTCGGTTACCTCATAAATATTTGTAGGAAACTCATCAGTATCCCAGCCATTCTGATAATCTCCTTTATTTGCGTCAATACTTCCAAGTAAACCTGCATCAGCAGCTACCTGAAGTTCATGCTGGAACGTGTGTCCGGCAAGGGTGGCATGATTTACTTCAATATTTAATTTAAAATCTTTATCAAGGTCATGCTCACGCAGAAACCCTATTATTGTTGCCGCATCAAAGTCATACTGATGCTTTGAAGGTTCCATAGGCTTGGGTTCTACAAGGAATGTCCCTTTGAATCCTATTTTCCTGCCATAGTCGCGTGCCATTGAGAGCATCATTCCCATATGTTCAAGTTCCCTTTTCATATGGGTATTATGAAGGCTCATGTAACCCTCTCTTCCTCCCCAGAATACATAATTCTCACCTCCAAGTGCAACCGTTGCAGCAATGGCATTCTGAAGCTGCACCGCGGCATTGGCGACCACTGCAAAATCAGGATTTGTGGCAGCTCCGTTCATATACCTCGGGTTTGAAAAGAGGTTAGCAGTACCCCAGAGTAGTTTCACACCTGTTTGTTCCTGCATCTTTTTCATAACAGGTACTATCTTTCCCAGACGTTTTTCAATTTCAAATACTGTTCCGTCACCAACTATATCCGTATCATGAAAACAATAAAATTCTGCTCCGATCTTTGTAAAAAATTCAAAAGCAGCGTCAAGTCTCTGCCTGACTTTCTTGTCATTATCTGCAACATCCTTCCATGGATAGAATCTGGTTGCATTACCAAACGGATCAGAACCATCGCCGCAGAAAGAGTGCCAGTAAGCGATAGCAAAACGTAAATGATCCTTCATCTTTTTACCGGCAACTTTACCTTCAGCATTATACCATCTGAAAGCCAGTGGATTTTTCGATTTTTTACCTTCGTATTCTATCCTCCCTATCCCGGGATACGCTTCATTTTTACCGTGGTATATCATATTGAATTTTTTGTATATGTTAACTTTATTAAATCCATTAACCGCAAAGTTCGCAAAGGTTTGGCAAAGTACACCAAGTAAATTAAAGAAATATTAAACTGTCAGGAGTAGCTCTCTCCACTTTGAATAAGCTTCATTATACTGAGAAGATTTCTTCGGATCGGGACTTGTAATAATTACTGTTTTCAGGCCATTAAATGCCTCTTTATCAGATTTATAATAACCACATCCAATACCAGCACCCCTGGCAGCCCCTATTGATCCGTCAGTATTACAGAGATGTATTTCCGTTCCGGTTATGGTTGATAAGGTTTCCCTGAAAACTTTGCTCAGGAACATGTTAGCCTCACCTGCCCTGATAATCTCAGGATCAATACCGGTCTCTTTCATAATGTCCAGACCATATCTGAATGAAAATGCAATACCCTCCTGGGCTGCCCTGAAGAGATGTGAACCGTTGTGCAGACTAAAATTTAATCCCGATATCCGGGCTCCGGGATCTCTGTTCCCAAGCATTCTTTCAGCTCCGTTTCCAAATGGCAGAATACGAAGACCATCCGAACCCGGGGCAACCTTTTCCGCCATAAGATTCATATCATTATAAGATAAATTACAACCGGTATTTCGCCTCAGCCACGAATTGAGGATCCCTGTTCCGTTGATACATAAGAGAACGCCCAGTCGTGGATCGGTATGGGTATGATTTACATGAAGAAATGTATTTACCCTTGAGAGTGGATCTGCTTTTTTCTTGTCTGTGACACCGTAAATGACTCCCGACGTACCAGCGGTCGCTGCGACTTCACCCGGATCAAGAACATTTAGTGACAAAGCATTATTAGGCTGGTCACCTGCCCTGTATGATACAGGTATTCCGGCGGGTAAACCCAATTCTGCCGCTACCGGTTTTAAAAGTTGACCGCTGACCGAAAATGAAGGAAAGACTTCCGGAAGAAGAGCATTATTAAAACCAAAGTATTTCATAAGTTCCGAAGAAACCCTCTCCCCGGTAAAATCCCAGAAAATACCCTCAGAAAGTCCTGTATATGTGGTATTTATTTCTCCGGTAAGCTTTAAAGCAATAAAATCTCCGGGTAGCATAATCCTGAAAATCCTGGCAAAAATGTCAGGTTCATTCTCTTTAACCCAGGCAAGTTTTGAAGCTGTAAAATTGGCCGGAGAGTTAAGAAGATTTGAAAGGCAGTAATCCTTACCCAATGATTTAAATGCTTTATCTCCGTAATTAATTGCCCTGCTGTCGCACCAGATAATTGACGGGCGTAAAACATTCTTACTTTTGTCTACAATTACGAGACCATGCATCTGATAAGAAATGCCTATTGCTCCGATATCGTTTTTTTTTGGACCCAGTGTTCCGGTACAGGTTGAAACTGCGACTTTAAGGTTTTCCCACCATACCTCAGTATCCTGTTCAGCCCAGCCAGGTTTCCGGGTTATTATCTTCATTTCTTCAGGAGGATAAAATGCAGTTGCAAGACAAAATCCTGTATCGCCATCAATTACTGAAGCTTTAACAGACGAGCTTCCTAAGTCTATTCCAAGGAATAACATACTTTTATAATTTACCAGATAAATATTTCATCTCACATGCAACCGATAACAATGAAGCTAACTCGCTGCTTTCAAACCAGGAGAGAAGATGCCGCTTTCCGGAAAGCAACCATATTCTCCATTGATGTTCCGGGGGTAATTTCACATCCGGCAGATACTATGCACCTTTTCCCGGCCTGAATGAAATCATTAACTACAGCATCCCAGATCATTTCCGGTGTTCCGTCCTGAATAACCGAGACCGGATCGGCTTTCCCGGAAAAAACCTGCCCGGGGCCGAGCATTCCCGAAAATTCTGCCATTGTTGGTACCAGGTGATCGATATCGATAATATCAGCTCCTGTGGCAATCATCGCCGGTAATATAGATACTGTGTTTCCACAGATATGCAGTTTGGCAATAGCGCCTGACTTATGTATCTGATCTACCAGTAGTTTCTGTCTTGAGTATGCAAAACGGTTATAGAGATCAGGACCTATCTGCGAGCAAAATGCATCTCCAATCCCAATGCAATGAGCTCCTGCATCTATCTGAAGTTTAATAAAGTTTATTGCACTTTCAGTTATTATATCCATAGTGTGCTCAACATTGTCAGGTTCGATCAGGAAATCAAGTGAAGCCAATGTCGCACCACGGAGGTCCACGTATTCGGCTACCGGTCCTTCAACCCAGCCTACTATAAAATATTCCTTACCGACGCTCTTTTTAAAATTACCTATTTCAACAAGCCTGTTCCTGCACCGGATATTATCAATCGGGTTGTATGGTTTTAACAGTGCTGCAGCTGCAGCGCTGGCGAGATGACCACCTTTATCGACAGGAAGGCTGTTTTCCGGATATTCTACTTCAATTCCAAAGGCAGAAGCCTCTGCCCAGGGGTCTGACATAACTGTTACCCAGTCCATATCAAAATCCCTTGCGCAATGAATCATGGCATTGCATTTTGTATCCGGATCGGTACAAAAATCTTTGTACATGGCATTGTCATAAAGTGCAGCCCAACGCATAATAATAGGATGAAAGGGAGGTCTATCTACTGATTCCCCTTTAAGAAAAGAAAGTGTCCGTTCAAGTCCTGTCATTGCCCTGAAAATTGTTTTAAAATATTATGCTTTATGAAACAAGTTGTTTTAAAGACATCACAAAGGTAATTTTAATCATCCATCCTGTGTATTCTGATATCCGGAATATTTAAGCCCCCGACGCAGGTATAGCCATTTATTTTCTATTTTGCATAAAAATAAATTCTATTATTCCGTCTGTTTTTCTGTTTTCCGGTATGCCCGGTACAAAAACTGAAGGGGACAAACCTAATCCCGTACAACGGTATGCATCACTGTTGACATCTTTATTTCTGAAATAGAAGCTCAGCTCCTGTGCCGATCTTTCCGAAATTTCCATTTTTTTGATCGGTAACTTAGTACTAAATGCACGTACCGCTATCTCAAGCCTGATATCCGGACTTCCATTTAAAACCTTAACAATATCATCAATCAATGGATATGAATCAGGTAAAATTCCGTTTTTGTTAAAATTGACGGTCTGTTCTCCGGAAAACTTTACCAATGTCTTTATTTTTGTCTTTTGTCTTTCAGACAGATCATCCATAAAATAAATCCTGAATGTTAGTTTTTTGTCATCTATTCGTGAAGAATCAATTTTGTCATTATACACAATATTCTCTCTCCCGGCTTTTGATTCCATTTCCTGGAATGAATCAAATATCCGGATTTTCTTAAAGAAGCACTTCCTGGGAATATTGCCCATATTATCTTTTTCACCAATCAAACCCAACTGAACCTTATACTCACCATCTTTTTTAAAGGTTTTATTCATTAATGGTCCCCCAGGAATAAATCCATCTCCGAAGTTCCATAAATATTCTGTTACCCTGAAATCCTTAAGATTGATTTCTGTTGCGTCAAAAGAAATTGATTTATCCACTATTCCAACGTTATAGGAATTAATCCTGGCCTGCTCAATATCTTCAACTTTTATTGTATAATCAGCTTTTTCAGCAACAGCATTGCCGGTGAGTGTATCAATAATATTCAAAGTAATTTTATATTCACCGGGACCAGGGAAACAATGAACTACCTCAGTACCAATCCTTTTTATCCCTTCACCAAAATCCCAGATATAAGTTCCCGGTAATGAATCACTAATTTGATGCCGTTCATCATAGAACGAAAAGCAATAGTTATTTTCTAAAATGCTGTCGCAACTTGTAAATTCGACCGGTGCAGATCTAAAGCTGAATATGTCATCTGTTTTCCGTCTGTTTGAGGAAAAGTAACCATTCTCAAATGTTGAATCAAATACTATCCCAAAATCATCAGCAGCTGAGTTAATTGTTGAATCAAGTGCAACAGGAGCTATCCATGTTCCATTAATTTCCCGGGTATAATACAGGTCCTTCCCACCTAAGCCGTGATGTCCGTCCGACGCAAAATACAGCATGTCATACTTACATGCAAAAGGGAAGGATTCATTTTCCGGCGTGTTTATGACAGGACCGAGGTTTACTGGTTTTGCCCAGCCTTTATTAAGAGTGTCGCAATAATAAAGATCCATGCCACCATATCCTCCGGGCATGTCAGAAGAAAAATAGATTCTTTCACCGCCGGGTGAAAGCGATGGTGTCGAAAAAGAATAGAGCGGATTATTAAATGGGAAAGGTTTTATGTTGGTCCATATTCCATTTATTAATTCTGCTGTGTAAATACCCAGTTTATTTGAGGTATCAGAAATGTTTTTTAACGAATTTTCAATAGTATTATTCCTCGAATAGTAAATGATATTGCCATCTGTATTGAAAGTGACCGGTCCGTCATTAAGATCAGTTGTCAATTCTTTTGACAGTAGCTGAGGGGACTTCCATCCTTTTTTGCCCTTTGCTGATACATAATATATTTTAAAAAGCCTGGTTTGCTTATCCTTATAGCCAATGAGAGAATTGTCCCTGAGGTTCGAACAAAATACAATACCACCCTTATAAAATACAGGGGAAAATTCATCATTCATTCCTGTACTGAATGGGGCCCTCTCTACTATAAAATGCTGATTCTGAGCATTCAATTCAGTATTAAAGATAAAAGATATCAGTAATAATATATAAAAGTGTTTAATCATTCAATTGATTCTCTAAAATTGTCTTGGCCCCGCTACCACCCGGGAATAGCTAAACACGTAATTTAAAAGGATCTCATGAGAACCGCTGTTATATCTGCTGATGGGACCTAAATCAAAATCATGGGAATATGACAAAAGAAGTTGATCATTTAGTTGACACTTAAACATTCCCATAAGCATATTTTTGTTCCGGTAACCAATGCCAAACCAAATCCTGTCGCTCAGAATGATCTGAGCATTATAGTCTGTCTGGGGAATATGACCCGGATTATATTTCACCAGGATGGAAGGAAGAAGTTTAATACGGGGACTCAGATCAAAAAAATGTCCCCCGGTGATAAAATAATTGAAATCGTAGAACCGGGTTTTAATTTTATACTTACCGGTATAATGATTAAGCTCATGACTTAAGAACCGTGGTATTGAAATACCTATAAAGTATTTTTGGTTATAATAATAAGCACCCAGACTAAAATCAGGTAAAACCGCTGACTGGGGAGTATTCATCAGTTGTACATCACCTTCATCTGTTGCCTTCAATTCATTCCACGCAACATTATAAATTGTAGTGCCAAATCCTAATCCCAGGGCTAATATACCATTATTTAGTTCCATTCTATATGCATAATTACCTATGAAACTGGTTTCGTTATATATCCCGATACTGCTTTTCTCAATCAGCAATCCCAAACCAACCTTGTCATTAAAGTACGGAGTATGAACTGAAAGCATAAGATCTTTAGGCGCATCCTTAAATCCGACCCACTGATTGCGGTACAAAACCGTAGCACTCAACGCATCCTGGCAACCTGCAAAAGCAGGATTAATTGCAAGGGTATTATTTAGATATTGATCCGACAACGGAAACATCTGTCCCATCATCAGCAATGGACAAAGTATCATTAATATGCTTAGAATAAACCGGTTCATTTATCTAATAATCAATACTGTTCCCTTTAATGTTATTCCATTTTCAAATTTAATTATATAGAAATAGGTGTCGGCCGGAAGTTCCGCCCAATTATTATTTCGTCCGTCCCAATCATTTAAATAATTTCTATTTGAATATTCCACATTCCCCCACCGGTTAAAAATGACCAGTTCAACACGCCCAATTAAAGCATTGATCTGAAAATAATCATTCTTACCATCACCATTTGGTGTGATTACTGAGGGCACAAACAAATCTGACACAGTAATTTTAACTTCATCGGAAGTTCCACATTTACCATTACTTACAGTCCATAAGAAGACATTTTCACCGATTGCCAGTTCAGTTATCCCGGATGACGGAGAATTTATATCTGAAATCTGACCTGAACCGGATATTAATGACCATTCACCTGTTTCAGCTGAAGACAATTCTGCATTCATCCTCGTTTCAAAGACATATTTCAATGCCTGATCCGGACCTGCAATAGCTACCGGCTTTTCATTAACAATTATTGACTGGCTCGCTGTACCGGTACAAACATTGGAGTAGTTATATTCCAAATTTATAATGCCGGATTCGTTGCCAAAAGCAGATTTCCTGAAATAATTCCGGGACCGTCAGTTAGAATAAACGATCCGCCAGGCGGATTTCCTGTTAATGTTATCTGGTCATTTACACATAATGTACTGCTGCTTGTTATGCTTACAGAAGGTAATGGATTTACTATTATGTCGGTTCCTGGTGAAGCTACACTCTGACATCCGTCCATATCGGTTACCTGAACAGTATAGCGTCCCTCTGTGAAAACATTTATGCCTTGCGTAGTTGCACCTGTTGACCATAAGTAAGTTGAACCTTCACTTGAGGTCAAAGTTACTCTATCACCGGCACAAAAAGTTGTTGGACCGTTAGCTGTAATAGTTGGAGTTACCGGGGAGTATTTACAGTTACTATAGTGGCTGTTGATAGTGCGCTCTGACAACCACTTGCATTGCTTACCCTGACTGTATAGCTTCCTGGCAGAGTAACATTTATACTTGCTGTTGTTGCTCCATTTGACCATAAGTAGTATGCTTCTGCACTTGACGTTAAGTTCACGCTGCCGCCTGCACAGAAAGTTGTCGGGCCATCAGCGGTTATGGTTGGTGTTGTGGGCAATCCATCTACAAAAACCTCAATGGGTGATGATGATGCGCTGAAGCATCCATTTGAATTGGTTATCTGAACTGTATAACTTCCTGTTCTGGTAACATTTATGCTTTGTGTAGTTTCACCAGTTGACCACAAGTAGCTTGGTCCTGAACTTGAGGTTAAGGTCAAACTACCTCCGGCACAAAAAGTTGCCTGGCCGCCGGCAGTAATAGTTGGCGTTGCCGGTAAAGCATTAACCGTCACAACAACTTGTGAGTTCACAGTAGTAATTCCATCAAAAACAGCTACATTATATGTCGTATTTACCGAAGGATTTACAACAGGATCAGCAATTGATGATGTAAATCCGTCTGATGTCGAAGTCCATGTATAAGAATAAAAACCTGCCCCGCCACTTGCTATTGCATGGAGTTGTACATTTTCGCCGGCACATATTGTTCCAGGTGTTGCAGTTGGAGTTGAACTCAGTGCACCTCCACTTATCGATATTGTCACATCATTGGTATTAGAACATGATGTTGTTGCCGAAGTTGCGGTCAATGTGAGGATTGTCGATTTTATTAAAATTAGAGTTGCCGGGTCTTCTATTAAAGCATTTACAAGTTCTCCTGAAGGAGACCAGCTATAAGTAAACGGACCAGTTCCCGTGACTGTTGCATCAATTGTTGTACTTGTTCCATATGGAATTGTTAAATCTGGTCCGGCATTTACGGCCGGCAATGTATTGATTACTGCTGTTGTTGCAGCTGTATCCGAACAACCATCAGCATTGGTAACTATCAGAGAATATACACCTGCCATGGTTATAGCAGCGTTGGCAGCGATTGATGGATTCTGTAATGTTGATTTGAATCCTATTGGTCCTGTCCACGAATAGAAAAACATATAGTCAGGTCCCCCAGCCAGATTGAGACCACTTCCTGCGCATACCGGACCATTATTATTTGCTGTAGCTTCCGGCAAAGCATTCACCGTAACTATTGTGTTTACTGATGGTGCACTAATGCATCCGCTTGCATTGGCTACCCGTACAGTATAATTTCCCGCTGTAGTAACATTTATACTTTTTGTGGTTGCACCTGTTGACCATAAGTAAGTTGAACCTGGACTTGAGGACAAGGTTACACTACCACCTGCGCAGAAGGTAGTAGGACCGTCAGCAATAATTGCTGGTGTTACCGGCAGAGCATTTACTGTTACGACAGTGGCTACTGATGCTGCACTCTGACAACCACTTGCATCGGTTACCCTGACCGTGTAGCTTCCGGCTTCAGTAACATTAATACCTGGTGTTGTTTCTCCATTTGACCATAAGTAGCTTGAGCCTGCACTTGAGGTAAGTGTAACACTGCCACCGGTACAGAAAGTTGTTGGACCTCCGGAAGTAATAGTTGGAGTTGATATTATGCATGAAGATTGAATAAAAGTATATATGGGATCATTTATCAGATCTGTCATATCTCCATACCTGCACATTGAATGCGGATATGGATTTGTAATTGGCGGTATACAACTGAGCGCAGGGTAATCATTACCGGTTATAACTCCAGGTAAAATCGCTCCGCCGACAAATACCTTTGAAGGACTGCTATTGCTAATAAATGAACCATTTGTTTTACCATGATTAATGTTGCCTGTGATGACAATATAATTATTTGTTATTATTTGAGCATGGTTGTTGAAATTAAAGTCTCCATTAACAATAAGGATTCCATTGCTGTTTACTATTAAATTATTATAATTGTCAAGCAACAAATCTCCTTTTATAACAAGTGTATCATTAATAATCAGATTGCTGACTGAACCGGAAAATGACAAAGAACCATTTACAGTAATATACCCGTTAATAGTAATATTGGGAAAATAGAAGCCGGAAATTGTAGTTTAGGGAACCGCCCATGTTGGATCCCAGCTTGCAGGTGTTTCCCATGCGCCGGTATAGTTATCTTTGCTTGTTTGAGGTTGGGATAATACCACCCGGGCAGAGATACAAAATATCACCAATAATAAAATAATTCGTCTTCTCACCTAACGCATTTAATCTGTTTAAGAATTTGGCCCCTGATCTGTTCTTTTAAAGCAATTTCTGTTTTTATAAATTATTATAACTAATTTATTGACAAAGCATTCATAACTAGGTGAGAACAAGTCTGCATTATAATTCCTTAAGGAAACCTGATACTCAATTTCCTTATCTTACATCGGGCTCATGTTCGGAAACAGATTCCGGTGATTTAAATATAAAGGTCTGCTTATACATAACTGATTCCGGTACATAATGGTTGCACTCGAACACAGCCTGACACCTGGCAAAAGCAGAAGTAATTGCAAGAGGTTATTATTTAAATATTGATCCAGTAACGGAAACATCTGTCCTTTTAACATCAACGTACCTAAAGTATTATTAATATGCCTAGAATAATCCGGTTAATTTATCTAATAATCAATACTGTTCCGTTTCTTGTTATTCCATTTTCAAATTTAATTATATAAAAATAGGTGTCGGCCGGAAGTTCCGCCCAATTATTATTTCGTCCGTCCCAATCATTTAAATAATTTCTATTTGAATATTCCACATTCCCCCACCGGTTAAAAATGACCAGTTCAACACGCCCAATTAAAGCATTTATCTGAAAGATAATCATTCTTACCATCACCATTTGGTGTGATTACTGAGGGCACAAACAAATCTGACACAGTAATTTTAACTTCATCGTTAGTTTCACAGTTACCATTACTTACAGTCCATAAGAAGACATTTTCACCGATTGCCAGTTCAGTTATCCCGGTTGACGGAGAATTTATATCTGAAATCTGACCTGAACCGGATATTAATGACCATTCACCTGTTTCAGCTGAAGACAATTCTGCATTCATCCTCGTTTCAAAGACATATTTCAATGCCTGATCAGGACCTGCAACAGCTACCGGCTTTTCTTTAACAATTATTGACTGGCTCGCTGTACCGGTACAAACACTGGAGTAGTTATATACCAAATTGATAATGCCGGGATTCGTTGCCAAAAGCAGATTTCCTGAAATAATTCCGGGACCGTCAGTCAGAATAAACGATCCGCCAGGCGGATTTCCTGTTAATGTTATCTGGTCATTTACACATAATGCACTGCTGCTTGTTATGCTTACAACAGGTGGTGCGTTGACTATAAGATTCACGTCTGACGTAGAAGCTATTACAACCATAGTCCTCAACTTTTACTGAATAGATACCTGTCATTTCAAGATTAGCATTGGGATATTGCAGGGTTTTGTACAGCGCTTATGAAGCCGTTCGGACCACTCCATGAATAACGCGTTCCGCCTGAAGAGACGAGGTTTATAGTGCTTCCAATGCATACCGGACTGTTGCTGGTGCTTTTGCAATGGCACAAGTGGTTTGAAAAAACGAATAAATGGGATCGTTCATAATATCAACCATATTGCCAAAACCATAGGTGGAATTCGGGTAAGTAATTGTAGCTGGGGTAACAGTATTGAGGACAGGGTAAGACGGATTATTAGTAATTCCTGACTTTAGAAATTATACCTCCAATAAATATTTTTAAAGGATTATCATTGCTTGTAAATGAACCCTGGTTTATTGAACTTTTCTTTATAATATCGCGGGTTACAACAAGATAACCGTCTGCCTGTATGACAGTCTGGTTGTCGATACAAAGGTCCCCCCTGATAATAAGAATTCCATTATCGTTCACTTTTAAGTCATTATTGCTGTTTAGAGTAAGATTTCCTATAATAACAAGTGTGTCATTTACAATTAGATTGGAAGCACTTCCTGAGAAGGTCAGAGAACCGGAAAATGTAATATACCCGTTAATTGTAATATCAAAACCACTGATACTGTCTGAGGTAAAGTCCATGCTGGATCCCAGCTGGCGGGCGATTCCCACGCACCTGTATAATTATTCCTGCTTATATGCTGTGAAAGAAGTACTTGTCCTGGTAAAGAAAATATCTAATCAGGAACAACAAAATAACCTGTTTAGTAAGTCGCCTCATACAAGCGCCTGTTCAATACTATTCACATAAATAAAAATACTCTTTTTATTTATTAATAATACATTTTAAATACCTATTTTATTTTAATTACTTTATGTTCCATATATCTAGGCTTAATAATTTGACTCTATTTCAGTAAAACTGCTCTTTAAATAACTTTATAACTTGAAAATGAAACAAAATAAATTATACAGGATAAGAAGCAAATTTCTTCTGCTTATATTCTTATGTTCCGGAGTTGTCTCTCCGGCACAGGATAAAAATACCGGAATATTCAAATCAGATTCTGACATCGGCAATCCCAAAAATCCCGGTTCGGTAAAATACAATGAAGAAGATCAGTCTTATACTCTCAGGGGAGCAGGTTATAATATCTGGTTCGAAAGAGATGAGTTTAATTATCTTTTTAATAAGATAACCGGAAATTTCATTCTTACTGCCAATTTTAAATTTTCCGGCAAAGGAGTAAATCACCACCGGAAAACAGGATGGATGATCAGATGGACGACTGATGAAAAATCTCCTCACATTTCAGGCGTATTGCATGGGGATGGACTTACTGTACTGCAATGGCGTCCTTCACCGGGAGCTGTTATGAGAGATCCGCAGGATCAGATATTTGCAGCCGGTTCAGCTTATGATGTTATACAGGTAGAAAGAGCGGGTAAGAAAATAATTATGCGGGCTGCTCATTTTGGGGAACCTTTTGATATAATTGGCTCACATGAAATGGATAATATGCCCGATGAGGTTTTAGCAGGATTATTTATATGCTCTCACGATACATCTGTAACTGAAGAAGTTAAGGTCTGGAATGTAAGAATAGACCAGCTGGTTGCTGATGAACTCAATTCCGGCAGGATCAGGGTATCAGGGTTGCAGGCTTGAGACCATGAATGTTTTTGATGGTAAGAGGAAAGTTATTTATGAAAAGCCCGACAGGTTCGAAGCGCCAAACTGGATGCCTGACGGCAGAAAACTTCTGTTTAATATGGATGGATCATTATATACAATACCTGTTTCGGGAGGCGAGATTGAAAAACTAAATACAGGATTTGCCAACAAAATTAATAATGATCACGGAATATCTTTCAACGGTAAGCTTCTGGCTATCAGTAATCAGAAAGAAGGAAAGACAGGTGGCGGTTCAGCTGTTTATGTACTGCCTCTCGGGGGAGGTGATCCTAAACTGATTACCGGGGATACTCCCTCCTACTGGCACGGATGGGCACCAGACAATAAAGAGGTTATATATGTGGCGCAACGCAACGGGAAAAAAATCTATAACATCTATAAAAACTCTGTTTCAGGAGGAAAAGAAGTTGCCCTGACCAATATCGGCCCCGGAGAACATGTTGATGGCTGCGAATACTCACCTGATGGAAAATATATTTATTATAATGGCAGTCATACAGGAACTATGCATCTCTGGCGTATGAATCCTGACGGATCAGGAAGAGAACAGCTCACATCTGATAAATATTATGACTGGTTCCCTCATGTTTCACCCGATGGAAAATGGATTGCTTTCATCTCGTTTCCTCCTGATATTGAAAAGAATGATCATCCATCATACAAAAGGGTCATTTTGCGGTTAATGCCTTCCTCCGGCGGAGAACCAAGGGTTATCGCTTATCTCTATGGCGGACAGGGTACAATAAATGTTCCGTCATGGTCACCCGACAGTAAGCAGATAGCTTTTGTCAGCAATTCAGGAAAACAGGGGTTTTAGCTTTAATTATTTAATTTAATTTACTTCATTAAAATACACACCGTCTTTAAGGTAATATTCAATCCCGATGGCAATCATTTCTTCAAAAGATAATATACCAGGTAAAAGTTATATAGCTTTTTTTGATCTCGATGGTACAATTATCGGGGCAAACAGCGGCAGAGCCCTTGTTCATCAGGCATATAATAAAGGTATGATGAGCTGGTATGATCTGTTAAAAGCGATCTATATCGCAATGCTTTACAGGACCAATCTGAAAGACACTCTTAAAATTATAAATGATATGGTTTCCTGGGTTGCCGGGTTAAGTGAAAAGACAATTATGGAATTATCTTCTGAAGTATCATATAATGTTCTGATTCCTGCAATCCGTTCTGAGGTAAGTTCAGAACTTGACATGCACAGGAAACAAAATGCAAAAGTGGTGATCCTCTCTTCTGCTCTTAAGCCGGTATGTCTGGAAGTTTCAAATTATCTTGGGATGGACGATATCCTGTGTTCCGAACTCGAGGTCATAAACGGATATTATACCGGTCGGCCTCTTGGTCGCTTCTGCTTTGAATGAGGAAAAAGCGGTAAGATTAAAGAAGTACTGTGAAATAAATAACAGTAAATTTGCAGATGCCTGGTACTATGGTGATTCTATCGATGATAAGCCGGCTCTTAGCATTGTCGGACACCCTGTTTGTGTAAATCCGGATAAAAAGCTAAAAAAAATTGCACTGGAAAAAGGGTGGAAAATATATCAATGGCATTAAAAATAGTGCTCCGCTTTTTATTCCCTGGTTACATTATAAAGACATGTTTAATAGCGGTTAACGATTTTTATTAAACTTTGATACAAAATAATTTTAACTTCGAATCCTGAAATGTCAAAACTTATCTCTTTATTAAATGACTAAATCAGCATCTTTTATAATAGTTATGGCACTTTTTGCATCCTGTACCGGAACATTCTGATAATAAGTTAAATTATCCGGTAACAAAAAAAGACAATGTTATTGATACTATCTTCGGAACTCCTGTTGCTGATCCATATCGATGGCTCGAAGATGATAAGTCGGAGGAAACTGCAGCCTGGGTAAAAGAACAAAACCTTTTGACCTTCGGATACCTTGAAAAGATACCCTACAGGGAGGAGATTAAACAAAGGCTTTCTGCAATGTGGAATTTTGAAAAATATACCGCTCCGTCAAGGGAAGGCGACTATACCTATTTTTCAAAAAATGACGGACTTCAAAACCAGTATGTTATCTACCGCCAGAAAGCGGGAGAGGAACCGGAAGTTTTCCTGGACCCAAATAAGTTCTCATCTGACGGTACAACATCTCTTGGAGAGATTGGATTTTCAAAAGACGGCAGCCTGCTTGCCTATTCCATCTCTGAGGGTGGATCGGACTGGCGCAAAGTAATTTCAATGAATGCCATTACAAAGGAGATCATAGGCGATACATTAAATGACATCAAATTCAGTGGCATCTCGTGGAGAGGCCAGAGAAGGTTTCTATTATTCAAGCTATGACAGGCCAAAAGGAAGTGAACTTTCGGCCATGACAGATCACCATAAACTATATTTCCATAAACTAGGAAGCCCTCAGAATGAGGATCATGTTGTTTTTGGTTCAGATATTAAAAGGAGATATGTAGGCGGAACTGTTACTGAAGACGGCAGATACCTCATAGTAACTGCCGCAATATCAACAACAGGTAATGAGCTGTATATTAAGGATCTGTCAAAACCTGGAAGCAATTTTGTAACCATTGTTAATAATTTTAGCAACGATCATTATATCATTGATAATGAGGGCTCAAAACTTTTCATCGTCACCAATCTGAATGCTCCGAACAAGAGAGTGGTAACTGTCGATGCATCCAAACCCGGAGCAGAAAACTGGGTTGACTTTATCCCTGAAACGGATAATGTCCTCGACCCTGCAACCGGAGCCGGATACTTTTTCGCTCATTATATGATTGATGCAATTTCGAAGGTGAAACAGTTTGACAGAACAGGAAAGCTGGTTCGGGAGATAACTCTTCCCGGATTAGGAACTGCTTCAGGTTTTTCAGGGAAAAAGAACGATAAGGAGATCTATTATTCGTTTACTAACTACATCTCTCCTGAAACGATTTACAGGCTCAACCCTCAGACAGGAATCAGTGATATATTCAAAAAACCGGTTGTAGCATTCGATGGCAGCAATTATGTATCAGAACAGGTATTTTATAATTCAAAAGACGGAACAAGAATACCAATGATGATCACATACAAAAAAGGAACTAAACTTGAAGGTAAAAATCCGACAATTCTTTATGGTTACGGAGGTTTTGATATAAGTTTAACACCCGTATTTGCAATTTCAAGTGCCTTATGGCTTGAGCTGGGTGGTATTTATGCAGTTCCGAATATAAGAGGTGGTGGAGAATATGGTGAAAAATGGCACCTCGCAGGGACTAAGATGCACAAGCAAAATGTATTTGACGATTTCATAGCAGCAGCCGAATATCTGATTAACAATAAGTATACTTCTTCTGATTTTCTGGCAATCCGCGGAGGATCCAACGGAGGTCTGCTGGTCGGGGCCGTGATGACACAACGCCCTGAACTGATGAAAGTAGCTCTTCCAGCCGTTGGTGTAATGGATATGCTGAGATACCATAAATTTACTGCCGGTGCAGGCTGGGCTTCTGATTACGGAACAGCGGACGATAGCCGGGAAATGTTTGAATATATTTACAGATACTCTCCGGTACAGAATGTAAAAGAAGGAATTCATTACCCTGCAACCCTTATCACGACCGGAGACCATGATGACAGGGTTGTTCCGGCTCACTCTTTTAAGTTTGCCGCTCAACTTCAGGCTAAACAAAATGGGAGTAATCCTGTATTGATCAGGATTGAGACAAAAGCAGGACATGGTGCCGGGACGCCTGTCAGCAAAATTATTGACCAGTATGCCGATATATTCGCATTTACGCTCTGGAACATGGGTGTAAAAAAGCTGAATTGACTTTAGCTACTCTTTATAAATATCTAAAGTTTTACCAGGGAATCCTACTTCGACGCCAGAGGCGTCAAATTCCAATATCCACAGTCACACCTGTGGTAAACGTATACTACCCGGGAACAACACCGGAGGTAATTTCCAGATAGAAGACCAGGACAAAATTCAGGTTAGATAAATGTATGATAATAACTTAAATATATTCAACTCCCTCCGGGGTTGTCCAAACAGAGGAACTCTCTGACCCCGGACGTTACCGGGGATATTGGAATTACCAGCCCTCCGGGCTGGCCCCTTAAATAATCAGTATTTGTTTAAAGTGTGAGTGAAGTATCTGAATTTGCAGTAAACAGAATTCTAATTTTTTGTCAGCTCAAACTTTTTAACATTAATTACGCCGGATGAAACATCCAGAAATGGCTTTCCGTCTTTTAACCCTACATTTCCAAACCCTGTTTCCGTAGAAATAAAACTGGTAAAATCTCTTCCTTTGAATTAATATGCATAGTACTTGGTAAGGGCATCATATCGGACACCGGTGAGTCCCTGCAGCATACCATAACTTGACATTGCCCGTGCATACCAATGTCCGCATTCATATTCATCGAATGGGTTTCTGACTCTTCCGTCATAACGGTTGCGGCAGGTACGAACGATCTCAAGAGCTTTGTCAACTTCCCCCATCATCATAAGATGCGAAGCAACCTGGTACTCTATACCCGTCCATACTTCGTTGCTGTAAACAAATGGAAGTGAAAGTCTGTCGTCTTCCGGCCAGGTGCACAGGAGCAGTCCTCCTTCATTTCCAAGTGCGTAGGAAGGTCGCTGAGGATTAGAATGGGACGAAAGATCTTTTCTGAAATTGTATTTATAAACTGATTTGAGGTGGCTCGCAATTTTAGAAGAATCCACAATATCTTTAAGTCCGCATACCTGCCCTATCCATGCACCCAGGACACCATCTGAAAGGCATCCGTTCCCATACTGGTATTTCGGACCTTCTTTTTGTAACAGCTCCATAGCTTCAGCGGAATAGTCTGAATTCCATGTTCCTGCTGAAGCAGCAACCGGATCAGGAGCGTTTAATCCGTGCCATTTAATTTTCTGAATAAAATATTCTCCGTTAAAAAGTTCAGATTCCATGGTTGTTCTGCCCTTTTTGTAGAGATCTTCATATTTACCGGTCTCTTCTCCCAGGAACCTGCCCATTTCGGAGATGGCTTTCAGGGCACCGAGATAAAAGCTGGTACACATACCGTCGGGACCCCAGAACTCAATATCGTAGGTGTTATGATGAGGTTCCTCCAGTGTACCTGTTAACCGAGGATCCCATGTTTTAATACAGTAATCCAGGCTTTCAACAACTTTCGGGTAGATTTTTTTTAACCATTCACTGTTCCCGCTGATATGCCATTCACGGTATATTTTCATTATACCCCCAAGTTGTCCATCAGAAGCAGCATAAAATGTTGTAGCCACGGGTCTTATTGGCAATGCCGATCTGAAAGTCTGATGTCCATCATTATCCTGGCTTGGAAAAAACTCAGTTTCACGGAGAGTCCGTTCAAGTGCAGGAAATAAATGCGGCACAGCCTGAGCATAGTTCCACACGTGTGTGCATGATCCGGCACAACATCCTGAGTTATCGCTGCAACCTTCCCAGTTCCACAATTTTCCGTCCGGTTGCCTCAGCATTGTTGGTGATTTCAAAATTGTCAGGTTAGCTGCAACCGCTTCAATTACTTCAGGTGGAAGAGAAGTGTTATAAAATGAATCTCTGAACAGTGCTGTTTTTTTGAAAAGATCTTTATAATTTGTAATCCAATAATTTACGACATCATTCACACTTGAAAACTTTCCAGAGTACCACGGTTTATAAAAGGGTAAGTTACATGAACATTCGGGATCATCACATTCTTCCTTACGCACTTCCACCGGATCTTTCCCATACTTAAAACCGGTATTCGGAACATACCATGACATCATCAGACTGATTACCTTTGTTTCGCCCGGGGCCAGAACGAATGGAACAAATAATGTTGCTCCGGGGGCTCCCTGTGAAACTGCAGGATTATTTTTCACTGCGGAATTAAGTATGGTATTCCATGCCATGGTTAATGGATCCCACCAGCCACCGCGAAACCAGCAATAGTCAACCACGGTTGCTGTATCATTTGTAAAGACAGCAAAGTCCCCCTGGGTTTCAGGCTTATCTTTAACTCCATTTTCTGAAAGTACGAATCCGTTACTTATTGGATTGATAACATTTTCCCCATTTCCCTGAGCCATAAAATTCCTTGAGCTGTAAGAAAATACAGCTTCCAGCTCAGAGCGGCCTTTATTCGTGAATTTATATTCAATTGCGCCTACCGGCAGACTTGAGTTATCTGCGTCGGGCGGAATAAAAGGGCTCCAGCCGTTTAATTCTATTTCCATGGGAATATCTTCATCCTCAAGTTCAATTTATGCGAATGGGAATCTGGCAAGAAACTTTGCGCTTTTAAATCGGGGTAATCCGTAACTGGTCCCGGGAGAACCATTTGCAGAATTAGGAGCGCCAAATTTTTTCCAGTCAGGAACCGGTCCCTCCAACACTTTGGTCCCGTTTTCGATTCCTTTAACCGATATCGCAGCAAACATGCATGGCTCATTGAAAACTTCCGGACGGTTACGAACCGACATGTGGGAAATGGCACCAGAACCTTCAATGCAAAACATACCGGCACCAATACCTCCGATCGGGAAAGCAATCCTGTCAAGATATTTTCCATAATAATACCCGTTATATTCATGTTTGTCTTTGTTTATACCTTTATCTTTATGAGAGCAAGAAAAAATCAACAAGGTAAAAACAGTAATCAGAATAAAGGGGGCAGGAACAATTCTTTTCATGGTATTGTGTTATAGTTAGAATAATTGACCAATTTTCCCTCAGGCCATTAAGTGATACCTACACCTCTGACTACAGCAGGCGGAGCTAACAGATTTTCCTTACATGTGTAATTTGTCCGGAATCAGCTTTCCAGGATTTTTTTCAGCCTGTCGCACAGATCTTTTAATCCCTCAGGAGTATTGCCGCCGGGTTGTTCGATAGTGGTCCAGTTGTGATACCCGATATCATCCAGAGCTTTCATAATCGCCGGCCAGTTTACATCACCCTCCAGTAATTTAACGCCAAATCCCGCTGATTTACCCTGCTTGTTTGCAATCTGACGGCTATACTCTTTTATGTGTATCTTTGCAATACGTTTTCCAAGGATCTTTATCCACTGCTCAGGCCAACCATATGCCAGGATATTCCCGCAATCAAAATAAAAGCCGGCCATTGGACTTTTGAACTGATCAACATAACGTGCAGCCTCAAGCGGGCTAAGAAGGAAATTATTCCAGACATTTTCAAACGCGATCCTGACTTTCAGTTTCTCAGCAAGAGGTATGACTTTTTTAATTTCTGCTGTTGTACGGTTCCAGCAATCATCATAACTGACCGTTTCACTTACAATACCCGGAACCAGAAGAATTGTATCTCCTCCATAAGCTTTTGCATCTTCGAGTGTAACTTTAACAGCAGCCAGACCTTGTTCACGTATTTTCGGATCTGGATCGGAAAGAGGATATTTCCAGTGAAGCGAACCACAGACACTTGGGATAGGCAATCCTGTCGCATCCCGTGCCTTCAGAACTTCATTCCTGTCCAGATGGCTGTCTAACTCAACTCCGTCAAAACCAGCCTGTTTGGCAGCCTGGAACTTTTCAAGGATTGATGTTCCGACTCTCAGGCTACCCCACATAATCCCTTTTTTAATATCTCTTTTTGGCGGAAGCAATAATTCAGAAAACCCCGGAACGGAGGCTGTTGAAACCATGGCAGAAGCCATAAAAGTGTTTTTTGCAAATTGTCGTCTGTTCATATCTCTAAATATTTAAGTATGGTTAATATACCTCCAGTTCACGCCAGGAAGGAACCGGGGGGAATTTTGCATGAGGATCAGCCTGATACCAGTAACAGACCGAAGCAATATCAGATTTTTGTGCAAGATATCTTCCACCCTGTCTCCAGCCAAGATCCTGGATAGTAATTTTCAGATCCTTGTCAAACCGGACAGGATCCATTATATGCCAGCGGTACAGTCCAAAACGCTGCATGATATTATAATGTCCGTCTCCCCTTATTACCTGGGGCAATCCGGAATATGGAGTACAAAACTCGGTATAGTTACCCTCTTCCACTCCGGCTGCATTTTTCTTTCTTGTATCAAAATCGTAAGAACCGCAAAAATAATCTTCTGTCCCTGTACCGCAGATTGTCGGGAATTTGGTATCACCATCAATAAAAAACTTTATTTCACCTTCTCCCCACCATCCGTTATTGCTGACTCCCCAGGCCAGATAAACACCAACGTACTGGCCCTTTCCTTTGATCCCGTCAACAATTGTATAGTTGGAAGTTGAATTGGGATTTTGCCGGCGGAATTGAGCATGAAAATAACCTGCATCTGCCGGGACATCAGTCAGAGTATAATCAATCTGATAATATAAGGTCATTTGATCAGCATCACTTATGTTTTCCATCGTGATCCTGCATTTTTTCCTGAAAGGCATTACCCAGTAACAGTTAAAAGCGCTTCCGGGGTTGACACATACTGCCAGTGATACCAGCGGAGAATATTGGTTCCATCCCATTCCGAAGAAGTCACCGACAGGACATTCCACCGAGGGTTCTGTTTCACCGTCCCAGTAGATCCGCAATATTGAGTAGCGCCATTTACCGGTAGGGGTCATCCATATATGCTGCAGCGCACCTGGTCCATCAATTTCTGCCATCGTAAATGTTTCACCTGGTTTAATCCTTACATACGGATTAACCTTCCATCCCTGCCCAAGATCACGGGCAGCATTAAATGCATTTGCAGAGTTAGGTTGATCCTTATTCGCAGGATCAGCCATTCCCGCTTTCCCTTTTTCACCGCTAAAATTCTCCGGGCTTATTGAACGGGTTTTTGCATCCGATAACCTGGACAGATTACCCATATTCATCTCGAGCCCGTTAAATTTGTTCTGTGAAATTGCAGCCAATGGTAACAATGTGATCAATGTAAATACAATAAGGCTCCTTTTCATTTTTATCAGGTTTAATTTATTTTTTTACTCACTCTAAAATTAAACAAAAGCATTGAATTATTAAACTTTTTGCTACTGATCGGAATGAAAATTAAGAGTTATTTACAACATACTGCAGGAAATTGGAAGTTACCGTTTTTTTAAGGTGGATCAATTGCTGCACAGAATTTTCCGGTTACAGATTTGGATTCACCTGCAGCATATGAAATTCCTGTAGTCCGGTCAAGATAAATCATTATCGGCTCGCCAATTAATTCAGAAGCGATAGATACATTATGTCCAAGGTCTTTAAGTTCATCAGTTAGCTCACCTCCCCCTGAATCTGTTTCAAGAGCCCCCTTTGCAAATAAACGTTTGTTCGCAAAAGAAGAGGGATTGAATGAGTTTTCAGTATGAAATGTCCTGAATCGCGGAGAAGCTATTGCATCTTTTGGCATCATGCCAAACTCAACATGATCCAGAAAAAGCTGCAATGAAACCTGATCCTGCATATCACCTCCTGCTACACTTATGGCCATCACGGGCTCTCCATTTTTCAGAACTATGGTGGGAGTAAGTGTTATACGCGGACGTTTACCGGGCTGAAGTGAATTTGGGTGTCCTTCCTGGGTATTCAGGCTGCTCAACCTGGTATTATGAGCAATACCAAGTCTTTCACATATTCCATAGTCAGGATTTGAGCTGGGTGTTGCCGCAACTACATTTCCCCATTTATCCGCAACAAGGCACGTAGTTGTACCGTGTTCCCCGGGCCAATACTGGCCCGGACCATTATCTGGTATCATCTTAAATGGATCACCCGGCCGTATTTCCTGTGAAGCATTTTTTTTATCAATTAATGGAAATCTGAGTTTGGTGTATTGATCTGAAAGCAATTTCTTTAATGGCACATTTACAAAATCCGGATCCCCATAATATTTATCGCGATCTGCGTAGGCCAGCTTCATAGCTTCGACAACAGTATGAATATAATCGGGGGAGAAAAAGCCAATTGATTTCAGATCAAAATTTTCCAAAAGTTTCAGTGATTGGAGAAGGACCGGACCCTGTGTCCATGAATTACATTTGAAAACATCATAACCATGATATCTTATTGTAACTGGTTTTTCAATAGTTGTTGTATGAGCTTCAAGATCAGCCTTACGCAAAAAAGCCCCTGAACTTAAATAATATTCATTGAGTTCATCGGCTATATCACCTTTGTAAAAGCGGTCCCGGGCGGCCCTTATTTTTTGTTCACGCGTACCGGATGTTGTTTTTTCTGTGGAAATGAGCTTGCGAAGGGTTTCTGCCAGATTAGCGTGCCAGTTTGGTTTGCCCCTATCAAGAAGTTCAAGAGTCGAACCAATAACTTTTTCAAATGACATGGTCCCATCCAGCTCAAGTGCAGTCAGACAGGTACTTACAGCGCTGGGTACTGTTGCAGCCCTGATACCTGAACCGGGAATTCCATTGGCATAGTACCATTCTATTGCTTTCTGGTCTTTTGGAGCACCACCCATGCCATTGAAAACCAATACCTTACCTTTATCAGCTCTGTAAACTATAACTGGCACCTCCCCGCCGATAGAAAATCTCCCATAATCTGATGCGGCAAGATTAAATATTATTGCTACGGCGCTATCAACTGCATTTCCGCCCCGGCTCAGAATATCAATTCCTGCCCGGGCTGAAACAGGCGGGCCGGCTGCAACAACGCCTCCTCTTCCTGATACATTATCCGACAGATGCATATTTAAATGTTTTATAAATCATAACAAAAATATACCAAAACCGGTGACATCAATTTTTTTTTAATAATAATATGGTAGATTATGATTAAAAATTAGATTTGTACTTACTTTTGATTTGAGTGAATATTTTTAAATAATCAAGACCAATTAAAGAATGACAAACTATTCTCAACAGGTCGGACCGGACTCCGGTTCAAGGAGTTCACAGACCTACATTGTGGCTACTGCATTTTTGTCGCTTTTTGCACTTGTAGGAATTGCCTACTATGGATTACCTTTCTTTTATGATTTTTTTGTGAAAGAATTTGGATGGAGCCGAAGTATTGTTACGTCTGGTAATGCGGTTGGAAAATTGCTTGTTGGACCATTATTCGGATTCGTGGCAGGATGGCTTATTGACAAATACGGCCCGCGAAGGTTGTTGATGTCAGGGGCATTAATGATGGGAACTGCCCTGATCGGGTTAAGCCTTTCCAGAACGTTAGGGATGTTCTATTTATTCTATATATTTAATGCACTCGGTTATGTATGCGGCGGGCCTCTGCCATGTCAGGTAATGATTTCCAGATGGTTTGATAAAAATCGCGGAAAAGCAATGGGGATCGCTTATTTAGGCATAGGTACAGGAGGCGCCCTTGTTCCTTTGATATCAGCAGGATTGGAAAAGAATATTGGCTGGCACTACGCATTAATGACTCTTGGTTTCCTTGTAATACTCATTTCTTTCCCTTTAGCATATTTTATAAGGGATTCAGGTTCAAAATCAGTCAATACCGGACAACAAGCTGAAGCCGTTCCAATCAGGAAAATCCTGAAAAACCCCTACTTTTATCTGTTAGCTTTAGGAAGTATGTGTTCTATTGGCGCTGTTGGCGGAACAGGACAGCATTTAAAACTATATCTGACCGATCTTGATTTTACACAATCAAGCGCCGCCCGTGTTATGTCACTGGTTCTGTTGTCCAGTCTGGCAGGCAGGGTATTGATGGGCTGGCTGGCTGATCTGATAAGCAGAAAGTACGTGATGATATTGATTTACCTTATTGTTGCCCTTGCAATACCATTATTACTGGTGCCTGATTTCCCCGGGCGGGTATATATCTTTGCAGTTATTTTTGGTATAGGTCTTGGTGGGGATTATATGATTATACCCTTAATGGCAGGCGATCTGTTTGGTATAAGAGCTCTCGGGAGAACTATGGGAATTATTCTTGTTGCAGATGGAGCCTCAGAAGCACTTTTCCCAATGCTGGTAGGGTATTTCTTTGATATTACAAAAAGTTACACTATTGGTTTTATCGTTCTCATTTGTGTTGCCCTTACCGGTGCGATTATAGTTTCATTTTTACCAAAAACCGGAAATGGTCAGCTCCCGGGTGCTGTCCAACCAGGATGACACTTACAACTCAATAAAAAATTAAGTATTTTTAACATATCTTTTAAAGGTAGTTAATAAGTATTATGTCTGCTCTATCTTTTTTTTATTAACTTTGGTCGCTTTTTAGAACTATCTGTAAGAAGATTATACTTATCAACATCAATTTTCTAATAACTTCAAATTCATGAAAGAAGATAAAATTTTCACTACTGGCCAGATGATTGTATTAGTTGTTTTGCGATTATTAATTGGGTGGCACATATTGTATGAAGGAGTATCGAAGTTGCTTATCCCAAACTGGTCATCTTTAGGATTTTTAAACGAGTCCAAATGGATACTGTCAGGTTTTTCCCAATGGATAGCCTCGAATGCCGGTGTTTTAAACGTTGTGAATTTTTTGAATACCTGGGGATTAATAGCGATCGGTTTGGGTCTGATTTTTGGTCTTTTTACAAGAGCTGCCGCAATTTCAGGAGCAATTTTACTGTTTATATATTATTTAAATAATGCACCTTTAATAGGTTTGGAATATTCTGTTCCGACGGAAGGGAGTTACCTTGTGGTCAGTAAGACACTTATTGAGGCAGTAGCTTTGGTTGTACTGGCAGTTTTTCCGACCGGTTTAATAGCCGGTTTGGATATTTATGTTTCACAGTTAAGAAATCGTAATAAAGTTAAGGAATAATACAATGGCAAACGAAAAAGGAAAGGCAATAAAGCCAAAAGATAATGATGAGATAACCAAAAAGACAGTGATAAAGCGCAGAACTTTATTAAAAGCTTTGGCAGGGGTACCCATATTTGGCGCATTTGCATTTGAATTAATTAAGAAAAGAGCTTATGACCAGGAGAAGAGAAACGCGGTTTTACGGGAACTTGATTTAGAGAGTCTCAATGCTCCTGTTGCAATAAAGAGTTCAGGTCCAAAAGGAGATCTGTTGAGAGTTGCGATTATAGGTTTCGGTAACAGAGCAGTTTCGCATGCTAATGGATTGGGCTATATGCATCCTCTGGATGTTGAACAAAGGAAGAAAAACAACTCTCTGGAAGACTGGCTGGCACAGGATGATTTGAACGTGGCGATTACAGGTATCTGTGATGTATTTGATCTTCATGCTGAAAATGGCCTGGAAACAGCTCGCAATGATATTCGTCCGGGAGGAGGGAAACCTTCCGGACTGCCTGTTAAACGATACCTCTCTTATGAGGAAGTGATGAATGATAAGGATATAGATGCGATAATGATAGCCACTCCCGATCACAATCATGCACCTATTGCAATCGCCGCGGCCAAAGCAGGTAAGCATATATATTGTGAAAAAGCTCCCTGCCATACTGAACAACAGATGAATGATGTTTATAATGCTGTGAAAGGAAGTAACAGTGTATATCAGCTTGGACATCAGGTGCCGGAAAGCATAGTATTCAAACAGGCTAAAGAAATATTCAGTAAAAACATACTTGGGAAAATTACTCTTATCGAATGTACCACAAACAGGAACTCGGCAGATGGAGCGTGGATAAGGAATCTTGATAAGAACGGTAACCCAAAACCTGGAAATCAACAGACGATTGACTGGAATCAATGGTTGGGGCCTGCTCCGAAAGTACCCTTCGATATTGAACGTTATTACAACTGGACAAAATACTTTGATTATGATATTGGCCTGATCGGCCAGTTGTTTACTCATGAATATGATGCCGTTAACCAGTTATTAAGAATTGGTATTCCAAAATCAGCAGTCTCTTCAGGAGGCATCTATTACTGGAAAGACGGCCGCGATATGCCCGACGTACTTCAATGCGTTTTTGAATATCCGGATAAGGATCTAGCATTGCTTTATTCTGCTACTCTGGGAAACAGCCGGAGCAGGGGACGTGTATTTATGGGACATGACGCTTCAATGGAATTAGGAAGCACTATCAGTATAACACCCGATGCTGATTCTACCAGATACAAGAAACAATTAGCCCAGGGCCTGATTGATTCAAATGTCCCTATGATTTCACTTAATCCCAACTCGGGCAGGATAGATGCAGTAACATCACCAACTGAGAAATATTATGCCTCAAGGGGACTTACAACTACAAGCATAAATGGCCGTCAGGTTGATATTACACACTTGCATATTAAAAACTGGATTGATTGTATCCGTAATGGAGGAACTCCGAGTTCAAACATCGAACGTGCGTTTGAAGAAGGTATGACAATAATGATGGCTCACAGATCATATCTTGAACATCGCAGGGTAGAATGGGATACGGTAAATAAGAAGATTGTTTAAAATACTCTTAATTAAAGCTAAAGAACATCAAGGGCTGCCTGACAATAAACTTACATATTTAATAAAGTTTGACCGGCACAGTTTAATTATATAATAACTTCATGAAAAATTGCCATGAATCATAGAATTATCATATCGTGCATCCTGAGTATTTTTGTTGTGTCTTTCAGTTTTTGCCAGAGAACACAAAAATCAGGTTTCACATTCAGCGAAAATGATCAGGGAATCCGGCTGTTAGAAAACGGGGATCCTGTATTCTTCTATCAGAAAGAAACAAAGGCATTGGCAGGCCAGTATAAGGTCAATAATTATTTACATCCATTATACAGCTTAACAGGTGATACCCTCACCGAAGAGTCCCCGAAAGATCATCCTTACCACAGAGGGATATTCTGGGCATGGCACCAGCATTATATTGATAATAAAAGCATTGGAGAAGGCTGGATAATGCAGGACATTTACCAGGAAGTAGTAAATGTCAGTAAAGAAATAGTTAAAGGTACCGCTCAGTTCGATCTGTCAGTATTATGGAAATCATCAATATATCAAAACGGGAAACCTTATATTGAAGAAAAGACCAAAATTATTGCGTTCCCGAAAGAACAAAATTACCGTAAAATAGACTTTGAGATTTCTTTAAAAGCCCTCGTCCCGGGTGTGCAGATCGGAGGAGCCGATGATGAAAAAGGGTATGGTGGTTTTTGTGCCCGTGTTAAATTACCTGATGGATTAATATTCACCTCAACAGATGGACGTGTAGAACCTCAAAATACTCAGATTAATGCCGGACCATGGATGGATTTTTCAGGTCCTTATGGCAGAAACGGAGAAATAAGCGGACTCTCTATTCTTTGTAATCCCAGCACACCAAATTATCCTGCGCCCTGGATTTTAAGACAGAAAGCGAGCATGCAGAATATAGTTTTCCCGGGCAGGGCAAGAATTAATGTTTCAATGGAGAAACCCATCGTTTTGCGTTACCGACTTATCATTCATAATGGCAATGCAGCAAGTGCTGATCTTCCCAAGCTACAGTCGGAATATGACAAAATGTACGGTAACCGGAAGTGAACCGGTGATAACTTCTACCCATACTCAGGTCCGATAATCAGGTACTGATTTTCAACTTTCCCCGGAAAAGGATCGTGTGTTAAAAACATCCTTGTAAATTGGCGCTGCCTGATAAACCCGATTGATTCCAGCCATTTTATTAAATCCTTCTTGTCGTCATGCACATCAAGTGCGACATCCCGATTGCTTAAAGATTCAAGAGCTTTGCAGATAAGAGCCTCAGCGTCAGTAGTTGAAAATCCAAAAACAGGGCCTATATAATTATACCTGACCCCATCCCTGCCCAGAATATATCCGGCTACTCTTCCATTTCTTTTTAACAAAAACGCTTTACCAGGGTAGTTTTGCAGGCTGGTTTTTAAAAGGTATTCCCGGTTTGAACCGAAAATATCCATGTCTAATTTAATAATCCCGTCAAAGTCTTTAGATTGAACAGGTTCAGGTTCTAAATCAATTACCACTTTATCAAAGCGTTTTAAAGAGGAAATTGTCATCCTGATAAGCGTACGTTCTTCAATAAAGCCCAGTTTTTGATAAACAGGCTGACCGGCAGGTGTGGCATCAAGTTTAACCGACCTGAATCCCTTCAAATGATCGAGAATTGTTATAACAAGCTTTCGTCCGAGTCCCTGTCTTCTTAAGTCTTTACTTACCAGAACCATGCCTATCCAGGCGACCAGATTTGAATAATTTATTGCAGTCGCCGTTCCGATTACCTTTCCATTATATTCGGCAACCAAACACGTATTTAAAGGATTGTCAAGTAAAAGGGCCCAGTCCTTTTTTGTCTGATTCCAGCCTTCATCTATTGCCAGATCCATAGCACCCTTCAGATCCGCCAAAAGCATTGGCCTTACCCGGAAATTCTGATCATCCATCTTATTAGAAACTAATATAGAGTCAGGATAGCCATCTCTCCAGATTCTCTGCTACAAAGGCATCATCATTAAGTTCGGGATAGGCAGCATATACTCTGTCTATCTCCTGTTTCTGACCTGGTGATAATACCTCATTTTTGTCTAATGTCCATAAGCCTTCCAGCAAACCCTGTCTGCGCAGTACCTCGTGTAATCCTACAATACATCCAGCAAAATTATTGGCTGCATCGAAGAATGCTGCATTGCTGTCAGTGATCTGGTTTGCAAGAGATAAAGAATTCTGAATGTTATTGTCATATTTTCCGGCATGAACATCTTTAAGTAATTTTACTGCGGAATGTGTCCATACGGCCCAGTGGCCGAGCAGGCCTCCGGCAATGCGCTTCTTAATGACCTTATTATCAGAGAGTATCTTGTATTCGGTAACAAGATCAACCAGAATATTGTCATCATTACCTGTGTATAAGGCTATACTATCGGCTCTCCCCGATTCAATAACACCTCTTACAACATCAAATGTCTGGTAACGGTTAAAAGGAGCTATTTTAATTGCTATTACATTTTCTATTTGTGAAAACTCTCTCCAGAAGTTCACATCTAATTTTCTTCCTCCTACAGCAGGCTGAAGATAAAATCCTATAACAGGAATGATTTCCGCAACAGCCTTGCAATGCTTAATGATAGTACTGTTTTGAGAATCCCTGAATGCTGCCACACTTAATAATACAGCATGGAATCCGTTATTTAATGCCAGCCTGGCTTCTTTTAAAGCCTGTTCGGTGTTCCCGATAGCTCCGGCTATACGTATAACAGGTTTATTTGTCCTTGATATAAATGCTGTAAATTCTTCGTCAGCAAGTTCCAGAAGCGGTCTAAAGAGGTCAATATCGGGATTACGAATGGCAAACTGTGTGGTATGTACTGCGACAGCAATTCCCCCTGCGCCAGCATCGAGGTAATATCTTATTAGTGCCCGCTGACGACGTTCATCCAGTTTCCGTTGACTGTTTAAAGCAAGAGGCAGTGCCGGTATAACCACTCCATTGTGGAGAGAAGTTATTATATCTTTTGAAAGTTTGTTCTGGCCCATATGGTTATAAGTATTAATATTTACCGTCCCTGACTTCAAAATGGGTTGGTTTGCCTAATAATTTCTTATCCTCTTTCATCCACGCCGCAATCCATTTTATAACCTGGCTGATTGGCGTCTTTGGACGACCCAGTATACTATACACTAACTCAGAATTGCTGAGAAGAGCTGTGGGCGCTTCTTCATTTACAAGTTTTGGCTTCATTCCGAACAATACTCCGAATTCTTTTGCAACCTCCCGGACTGAAAGAATTTCAGGGCCTGTTACATTTAATACTTTTGCCGGACTTGCACTCAGTTCAAGAGAACGGAGAACATAATCAACTACATCACCCTGCCAGATAACATTAAAATAACCCATTGCAAGATCTACAGGCAGGTCATTTTTTACTTTTAATGCGATATCAACCAGAACACCATAGCGTAATTCCACCGAGTAATTCAGCCTTATCAGTGTAACTTTTGTTTTATTTTCATTACTTCCATATTCGAACATTCTTTCCCTTCCCAGGCAGGATTGGGCATACTCCCCTATAGCCTCGGGCATATCCGATTCCTTTGAACCCCCTGACATAATTGGAACGAGCGGATAAACGCAACCAGTTGAAAACGCAACAATTCTTGAATTTTTAAAATGCTCCACTACAAGTGCAGGTAAATAAGAATTTACAGCCCATGTCATTGACAGGTTATCCAGTGAACCAAATTTCATTCCTGCCAGGAAGAAAACATTTTGTAAGACCGGTAAACGTTTCAGGAAATCAGTATCCAATAAATTACCATGAATAGTTTCGATCCCGGCATTTTCTAATCTTGTTTTCTGCTCCGGTGAATCAAAAAGTGCAACACCAACTATGCGTTTTTTAACTCCGGCTTCGTCGCATGCCCGTTTTGCCATAAATGCCAGCGAGGGCCCTATTTTACCGGAAATGCCCAAAATAATTATATCACCATCAATACGTGAAAACATTTTAATGGTTTCAGCAGTTGGCCTGGAAATAAGTTCATCTAACTGCTCTTCGTTCTCCAATTTATCAATGTAACTGCTCATTTTTTAATTCCTCCATTTTAAAATTATTTTCTTATATAAATTTACAGATTGTTCAAGCTTTTGAATATAACAAAATTCATCTGTCTGATGAGCCATTTCAGGCTGACCCGGTCCCATTATCACGGTTGGTACTCCGTTATAAAATGTCTGTAACACCGATCCATCTGTCAGATATGGCAGAGACATGGGATAACTTTTATCTGCGCGATCTACGCCGCAGACATCATATACTAACTGAACAAACGGATCATTCTGATCGGTTGATACCGGCTTCAGATTTACAAGAGTTTCAAGAACAGTTTCCTTCCCCAATTGTAATTCTAGTCTTTCAAGTACCTCATTGTGATCCAGTTTCGTCGTTGACCTTATATCAATGCTAAACTCTGCATGGTCAGGGACAGAATTTATATTCATACCACCATTCATTTTGCCAACATTAATTGTAGGAAATCCCAGTAAAGCATCTCTTTCAACATCAAAGTTGAAATCTCTGGTTTTCAAAATTGATGTGGCTGCTTTATAAATTGCATTAACGCCTAATTCAGGCATGGAAGAATGAGCTGTCACACCTGAAGTAACCGCATTTAAATAGAGCGCACCTTTATGTCCGATAGCAGGAATGTTTGCTGTTGGCTCTCCGACTATTATAGCTCTCGCTTTACCCCTGTTTTTTATCGCTTTGACAAGATGCAGTGCACCCTGACATCCCAACTCTTCTCCTGCAGTAAACACCAATCTGATTCCACCTTCAGGTTCTGACTCATTAAATGCCTCGATTGATGCACATATCATAGCTGCCAGCCCGCCTTTCATATCGCTTGATCCCCTGCCCCAAATTTTATTATCCTTTATTTCTCCGGCAAATGGATCGGTGATCCATTTTTTTGATCCCAGCGGAACAGTATCAAAATGACCGGAAAGTACAATCGGAGGTGAAACTTCAGAAAGCCCTTTCTCGGCAACAAGATGTAACCGGTTATCGCCATAATCCAGATATGTTGAACGGAATCCGTGTTTTATGAGTAATTCACCTGTATAACTGGCTAATTCCCCTTCATTGCCCGGCGGGTTAATTGTGTTGAAAGACAGCAGCTTCTTTGTTAATGAAATAACATCCATAATTACGGTATCTTAACGATCGCCCGGCGATTGATGACATCATCAAATCACCACTATTATCTAAAGTCGGGATAAATGACAGTCGTTTAAAAAATTATGTATCAAAGATAATAAATGCTCTGACTTTTTTAAACATAATCATTCATACACTTTGGTCACTTATTATTAAAAGGAAAATAAAAAAATTGTGATGACAGCTATTTTTATGGTAATTTGCAATAAGGTTAACCGAGATACTTTACTTATGATAAAAAATTCATTTACGATCTTTTTCCGGCTTATATTGATAAAATTCCTTCTTGTCAATACGTCTCTTATTGCCGGGGAAGTAAAAATTATCGACTCCAGACATTATAGTAATGTATTTGGAGAGATCAGGAACTTCCGGATATTTTTACCACCGGATTATTTTGAAAATCCTCAAAAGAAATATCCTGTAATTTATTATTACCACGGATGGTCCCAACGCTATTTTGGCAGCACAAGCGCCGGAGGAGTTGATAAAGGAGATGAAAATGGCGGAGATAATATTGCAAATTATGTTGCTGATCATGATGTTATTGTAGTAAAACCCGATGGTTACAACCGGAATCCTGATGATGAGTATTATTTACGGCCTTATAACATTCAGCCTGTTGAAACTTTCCGCCAGTTCCCGCTGTATTTCCCTGAACTTGTCAATTTTATAGACTTGAATTACAGAACAATTTCTGACAGGGAACACAGGGCGGTTTCCGGACTGTCAATGGGTGGATTTATGTCATTCTGGATTGGAGGTAAATATCCCCACCTGCTATGTGCAATCGGGAATTTCTGTGGTTCTGCCGAATTTATGGTCGGACCCAGGGATTTTCCGGTCGATTACAGACATCTCGATATGTATAATAATTACGCCGGTATAAATGTCAGACTGAATTTTGGAAATCAGGACTTTATAAGGTACTACCACAGGGATATGAACCGGATTTGGACTCAGGTGATGGATAATTATGAATATAAGGTTTATAATGCTGCTCATTCAACCTGCGGGTTAAGTGAAATGTTCGATTTTATTATGAAGACTTTTAATAACCCTCCCGCACTACCTTCCAGATGGGATCATATTGACGTTTATCCTGAATTTTCAGTCTGGAATTATGAAATCAGTTCTGACCGTGATCTTCCTGGTCTCACAATTATTGAGAACGCTGACAGAAGAGGTTTCAGATGCTCAGTTCGGGAGTTTCTTCCGGAGGGAACCCTGATGCCCTATGTTAATCTGTCTGTCACAACACCTCCCATCTATGAAAAAAATACCACATACAGTGTCAGTGATGTTGATATAAATAGTCTGAAAATTATCCGATATAATGTCAGAAGTGATAATGCAGGCAGGCTGAAAATTTATTTTAACGGTAATATTCATGAAATTGGGATAAACAATAAAGACGATAATGCTAATATTTGCATGGCTTCATTCGCTGTTGAGAACATGGATCTCCCTGCTCTCAATAAAGATATTGTTCTCAAAATAAAATTACTTAATAAAGGAGGTGCAAACGGAGAATCAGTAAAGGCGACATTATCAGCGACCCGACCGAGTGCTTCTGTCATTAAATCCCAGGCTGATTTTGGGACTTTAGGTATAAATGAAATAGCTGAATCTCCGTCAACTTTCACAGTTCACGTACGATCAGACAGCATCGAAATTGAAAAGTTCATGCTGACAATAAAGGATAAAAATAATAATGAATGGAGAGAATTTTTTGAGATCCCTTTTGTAAAAGAAGTCCCCGAAATAAAAGACTATGAAATAGCAGACGGGAAAACGGTAACAGTATCAAAGGCTGGTATTGAAACCGAAACAGTTTTTTTAGGTTCCGGAAACGGAGACGGAATTGCCAATGCCGGCGAATCGATAGTAGTTCTCGTAAAAGATATGAATAAATTGTGGCGTACATATTTGACAGGTTCCGGTAAATATATTAATCATAATGGTATAATCGTCAGAAAATCTGATGATTGGTCCTCTTATGACCATGTTGGAGGTTCAGCAAAATATTCAATCCCTTTAATATCATCTGATTGCCCCGAAAATCAGGTTGTCGGGTTTAATGCAGAATATTGGCTTCCCGACTATCCAAACCATATCATCAGGCGGGGTAAGATAGAGATAAAAGTAACAGGAATAGACAGGACTCCACCTGAACTACTGTGGGTGAGGGTTCCCGGAGATAATGTTGTTCAGGCAAAAATTAACGATGGTTCAAAGATCAAATATGTTAAGGCAAAACTTATTCTGAAAGATAATCCGGATAAATATCTTGAAGTTGAATTGAAAGACAATGGCAAAGATAGTGACAGAGTACCAAATGATAATGTATTCAGCTTCAATATTCCGGACCAGAAATTCGGATTATACCAGATTGAAATTACAGCGACTGATACATTTGGGAATTCTATGACTAAAAAAAGTCCTGGTATCTTTGTACTGCACTGAATAAGATTCCATAAAAAATAATGGTTTAACGCAGATTGCCTGCCAGAATACTTCGGGAACTTTTCATGATCTCAGGAACTTCGGACAATAATTTTAACCAACTCAAAATGACTGGCATGTTATGGAATGTTAACAGCTCCGGATGAATACACTATCCTTCCCCCGACAATTGTCAGTTCCGATTCAATACTCTTAATCTCATCAGCCGTACAGGTTAACAGATCGTTTGAGAGCACTGCCATGTCAGCAAGTTTGCCTGGTTCAATAGACCCTTTAATTGATTCTTCAAATGAAGCATAGGCATTGTTTATTGTGTACATTTTCAGGGCTTGCTCTCTTGTTATTGCCTCAGACGGAACAATAACAGAACCTCTTTCCGTAGTGCGAGTTACAACAGTATAAATAGCAAGAAACGGGTTATACGGATTGATAGACTTATTTGCATCCAATTTCACCATATGATCTGATCCTGCATTTATCATTATTCCTGCATCAATCATTGATTTATATGGGTGAAAGGTTTTGATGCGTTCTTTTCCCAGTATATTTTCCATCGCATCAGCATCTTTATAGAACCAGGCAGGTTGCATATTGGCATATACTCCAAGTTCTTTCATCAATCGCATTGCAGTGTCGGTGTAAAAGTTACCATGTATTATAGAAAAACGTCTTTCTTTAATGGATTTTAAATTGTTAACCTCATTGAAAACATCAAGTAACAGATCGACCGATCCCCCTCCGGTTGCATGAACTGTAAAACTCCAGTTGAATTCGTTGGCAGCAGAAACTATAGTGAGCAGATCTTCCCGGGAATAATTTAAGACACCTTTATAAGCCGGATCCTTTATACCGAAAATTGCATGTGCTTTTTCACCCCATGGTTCCCTCAGATAAGCAGTACCAGTAAGTATTCCCCCATCCAGAACTATTTTAAGCGACCCCACCCTTACCCAATTATCTCCATCGCCTGTTTTCTGTCTGAACGATTTCAGAATCTCTGCCATACCCTCTTTTTTGATCCCCTGTTGCGGGCGAATAAGTATGTTCTGATAAACCCGGGTTGTAAGTATATTTTTTCCCTTCATGTCCAGGTACATTTTGATAGTTTCAAAATTACCTGATCCGGAAAAAATACTGGTTATTCCATAACGGTTATAGAGTTTAAGCATAGCCTGAAGAGCTTCTTCTCTTACCTCAAACGATAATGGTTTTGCAGCAGGAATTTTTAGTAGTGAAAACGCTGAACCTCTTATAAATCCTGTTGGCAGGCCTGTTTTTTCATCTTTTAATATACCCGGATTATTCGTCTTAACAGAAATGCCTGATGCCTTCATTGCAGCACTGTTTATCATTCCGCCGTATGAACCATTCAGAAAAACAGGGTGATTGGGAGCTACACTATCAAGTTCAGAAAGAGATGGCTGACGTAACTCAATCAGTCTCGTAAAAAAAAGCTTTGGTAATATGATCCATTCTCCCTTCTCTTTTATTTCTGTCTGTCCCTTTAACCAGGTAAGAAGCTGTTCAATATTATGTATATCAGGTATCTCACCTTCCAGTTCGCTGAGTGAGGCCTGCTCCGGATGACAATGGGATTCAATCAGTCCGGGTACAACGGTCTTGCCATTCAGATCAATGACTTTTGTATTTTTATCAGCTAACCTTCTGATTTTCTTGTTTGTACCAGTTGCCACAATAAGATCGGAAGAGATTGCAACAGCTTCAACAACAGTGAAATGCTGATCAACGGTAATTATTTTCCCGTTAATGAGTATCATATCAGCAGGTTTCTTTGAGCTGCAACCTGATTGTAAAAATGTTAAAGCAGAAATTATAATTATTGACAAAACCGTTCTTCTTTTCATACAGATTATTTTTAATTCCCAAAAGTCAAAAGTACAATTTTACAACTTTTTAATAAATAATTCAGATTATATTTACGCCCTTAAATTATATATATTTTTTTATTTAATTATTTCAAATAAATAATGAGAGTTGTATTACTCTTATTCCTTGCATCAACAATATTTTCATTCGCTGACAGTCAGGAGCTTTCTCAATGGCGTGGCCCAAATCGTGACGGAATTTATCATGAAAAAGGATTACTGAAAACCTGGCCGGAGACCGGACCCGGATTGGTGTGGTCATTCAGCGGTCTTGGAGCCGGTCATGGTAGTGCAGGCTTCAGCAAGGATAAGATATTTATTCTGGGAGTGCCTGATTCTGTTGGCATTCTATATGCATTTGATTATAAAGGTAAACTACTCTGGAAAAGGGAATACGGGAAGGAATGGTACCTGACTTATGCCGGTTCGAGGTCTACACCTACGGTCGTTGATGATTTGGTTTATTTTGAAAGCGGACAGGGTATCGTTTATTGCTATAATGGGAATACCGGGAAAAAAATCTGGTCGGTTGATTTACCTGAAAGATTCAACTCAAAAAATATAACCTGGGGTATGGCAGAATCGATTCTTATTGAGGGAAACCGTCTTTTTTGTACCCCGGGAGGTAAAGAAAACAACCTTGTTGCCTTAAACAGGTTCAACGGTGAAACACTCTGGACAAGTCCCGGCAATCATCAACCGTCTGCATATTGTTCTCCAATACTTTTCAGTCATAATAATAATAAGTTTATTGTAACGATGACTGCGGAATCAATAATCTGTGTTGATGCTAATACAGGGCAATTTTACTGGCAATTTCCACAGTTTCAAGGTAATAAAATTCACGCGAATACACCGGTTTATTATAATGGCCGTGTTTATTGTTCAAGTCAGTCAGGAATGCAAAATTCGGGGATTGTCGCCATAAAGCTTTCCGATGATGGTAAAACTGCCCGTATTGAGTGGCGTAATGAGGATTACAGCAACCTTATGGGCGGTTTCATAATCAGGGATGGTTATATTTACGGTTCAAAATATGAAAAAAGATCGTGGAGTTGCATTGATGTCACCAATGGTAAAATCATTTATAATACAAATAAATTTGCGGACGGCGTAATTATCTGGGCCGATGGTTTGTTCTATTGCTATAGTCAACAGGGAGAAATGGCTCTGGTTAACGCCACTCCTGTATCATTTAACGTTATAAGCAGATTTAAAATTCAACTTGGTACTGATCAGCACTGGTCCCACCCGGTTATTCATAAGGGCAGGTTGTATGTAAGGCATGGTAACACTTTAATGGCATTTAATATAAAGGCCGGGTAATCAGGGATTTTTTTAAAGTATTATTAATGATTTACCAGAGTCCCATGGGCATCATTGCGCCGATTCATAGACCACTTTACCTTTAACTATGGTCTTCCTGATATCCATTTTGAAGTCGTCCATTGTAAACAGGATCAGATCGGCTCTCATGCCGGCTTTCAATTCTCCGCGGTCATTTAATCCATAAAGCCTTGCCGGGTTAGTGCTTGCCATTTGTATAACCTGGGCCAGGGAACATCCCGTAACTTTCAGTACATTTCCAACGCCTTTTGGCAAAGCAGATCCCGAACCACTTAAAACATTCTGTGCGGGATACATCACTGCTCCTTCGGGAGTAAGTTCCAGAGTGTCGCCAACCATATTCAGATACTTGCCGGGGGTGAGTCCACCCAATGGACTTACATCTGAGGTTAAAATAATTTTATCAGGACCCTTTACCTTGTAAAATACTCTTATCTCTTCAGGAAGAAGGTGGAACCCATCACCTATAATGCTTAACATCAGACGGTCATCAGACAGTTGAGGCCATAAAGGATTTGCATGGCGGTTAATAGAATTGGCACATCCGTTGCCAAAATGAGTGGCGATCTGCGCTCCTTTGTCAATAGCTTCCGTTATCTGTTTCATTGAACCATTATGATGGCCGAGTCCAACCACAATGTTCTTTTCCCTGCACTTTGAAATAAATTCCATTGCCCCCTCAGTTTCAGGGGCAAGGGTGACCTCCAGGATATTATTTCCGGAGGCTTCATAGAATTCCATAAACTCATTCCAGTCAGGTTTCCTTACATACACTAAAGGATGAGCACCTCTGTATCCGTCAACAGGAGAAATATAAGGTCCTTCCAGATGGAAACCCGGAATGGAGCCAAGCAGTGAAGTATCCTGTTTTGCTTTCGCAAGCAGGGCAAAATTCTTTATAAGAATCTCTCTGGCATTTGTGGTCAGTGTGGGGAGATAAGAAGTAACACCTTTTTCCCACAACGATTTAGTAACCAGACTAATCCCCTCAGGGGTCAGTTCTCCTCCCATATCAACAAAAGAGACACCTTTGTAACCATTGACCTGGTTATCAAATAAACCGGGAGCAACATACAGGTTTGTTTTTTCCTGTGATAATTTACTGATCTTAGTCACACTTTTGATCTTTCCGTCTGCTATTTCAATCCTTACAGGAGTCAGGTCCAGGTAAGATATCCCTTCAATATAATTACCCTTCTCGTTTTTATCAGAGCAACCTGTAAATATTAAAAAGAGCAAGAAAAAAACTGCCCATGAAAGAATTGTCATTTTCCCTGGTTCATTATTATTCCTATTACTGAAGTGTTTGAAACTTCATAGAATCTTTCTTTTTATTTTCCATCATGTTATATTAATTAAATATCTGAAATTAACTTTAAATTTTATCTGAATAAGTCAGGACTAAAAGACATACGGTCTCTTTTCACTTGCCGACTTATAAACTGCCAGGACTATTTCAACGGCTTTTCTGGCTTCCTGCCCATTGATCTCAAATAGATTTCCTGTTTCAATCGATTCAATAAATGCAGCAATATTCCTTGCATGAGGTTCAAACGGTATAGCTCCGGGGTCAGAGACTCCTCCCCCGCCTTCAATCAGGCTGAATTTATCGAATATTTCCTTGTCGTTTTCGTTCTGATCGGCAAATTGCCATACTTTAAAGCTGTTTTCAACCTGAATGACTGTTCCTTTGGTCCCGGTGATCTCTATACGGCGAAATTGTCCGGGATATGATGCTGTAGTACCGTAAATCAGCCCAAGTGCATTATTTTTAAATCTAAGAGCTGCTGTTGCAGTATCCTCAGCCTCAATCTTATGTCCAAGTGTAGCTATATAAGACTGCAAAGAATCAACCGGCCCCATTATGTGTTGTAATATATCTATCATATGAATAGACTGGTTCATCAAAGCTCCGCCTCCATCAAGTTTCAAAGTTCCATGCCAGCTACCCTTATAGTAATCCTCGTTTCTCCACCATGGTACAAAAATTGCAGCAAAGGTTAAGGTCCCGAATCTACCGCTATCTACTGCAGATTTCAGATATTTAAGTGTATCATTATAACGATAATTAAAGATCCCGCCAAGTTTTGTACCAGCTGCAGCATGTGCTTCAATCATCCTGTCAATACGGTCAAGTGAAATCTCCAGAGGCTTCTCACAGATCACATGTTTCCCGAATCGTGCAGCTTCTATTGCCGGCTCCATGTGCGCTCCGCTGGGTGTTGCGATAGTTACAATGTCTATTTCAGCTGAACGGACCATTTCACTGTAATTTTTAAATACCCGGCATTTATATTTTTCAGCCAATTTCTGTGCCTTTTCCTGGTTTGTACCGCAAATACCAGTAAGTCTTGCATTACTTATATTCTCTATTGCTTTTGCATGAAAATCAGCAATTAGTCCTGCACCAATAATTCCAAAATTCCAAATTTTCATCATAATATAATTTTGATTTTAGTTGCATGATAGCCTGTCCCGCAAAGCGGGAGAACCGCACATGATTGACTTCGTCGAGCTCGCAAGCTCGGTTGAAAATTATATTTTTATCGTGTTTAGCTTCGCTGAGCTCGCAAGCTCGGTTGTGATTGAGGTCAATCATGTGGGTTTCATAACTGATCAAAAAAAAATTATCAACATATCCCGATAGTAGACACTTTCTGATTTTGTTATTTATTGCTGTAAACATTTATCTCAGGAGGTAAAAGGTCTTATCTCCTGAGATTATAGCTTGCGAAAATATCATTTATTCAGCTTCCGTAATTTAAATTTCTCCGGATTACTTTGCATCGGGGACTTTAATCCCATGTATTTTTGCAATTGTCAGGCCGTAGCATTTTGCTCTTGTGGCATCATCAACACCACAGGCATCGAGTACCTTATTAAACCTGCGAATGTTTTCAACCAGCTGGTCGGGGCCTTCGTCGGTGGCGAACATTATCTTTTCCCAGGCAGGCACTGCGTCCTTAGGCATGTGAGCCTTCCCGATGGCATCGGTCCACCAGAGCCATTGTGCCCAGTAGTGAGGATCATTTTCTTTTTTTATCAGGGATGAGCCGCAGAGGTCAAAATAGAGATTATTGTTCCGGCGGGCTGCTTCTGCGGCCTCTTCATACCAGGGATTTCCAAAATGAGCGGCATGGATGAACAGTTTGGGATGTGTAGCAGCTATGTCGGCAAGGAATGAAGGACGAAGATGAGCCATCATCCCATTGCTCAAATTACCGGTATGAGGTGCAACCGGCAGACCAAGTTTTTCTGCCAAAGCCCAGATGGTATCGTATTTGGGATCATTATAATCCCACCGGCCTTCTGCAAATAACTCACCTAATCCTTTAAAACCCATTGCATAAACTCTCTGTATGTCTTCGACTACAGCAGGACTGTCTATGTCAATGGCAGCATAAGGGATTACCCTGTCAGGATGGGCCTTTGCGAATGCAATTCCCCTGTCAAGATCTTTCATATCCATAAGCAGACAGGCCATGGCGTTGTGGCTGGAATATATTTCAAGAAAAGATTTTTCCCAGGCATCGGTTGGGTCGTAATGCATATGTGAATCAATAATGAATGGCGGAGTTGAATAGTTTGGTTTCAGATCACCTCTGGCGCATCCGAAACCAAGAGCAATTGCAGCAACTGATAAAAAAAATAGTTTCATCATAATATAATTTTGATTTTAGTTGTATGATGGAACCGCACATGATTGAAAATTATATTTTTATCGTGTTTGTGATTGAGGTCAATCATGTGGGTTTCATATTTAAAAAATATTTATAATTTAATGCCGGATGAACCCCGAATGATTCACCTTAGACAAACACCTGACTTCAAATAATAAAATAAAAAATAAATTATACTTTATCGGGAACAATGTAAGGTTTCCGGTATACCCTGGTTAGCATTTTGTCCGCTTCAGGGTCATTTACAAACTTTTCGGTACTTCCGTTAAATTTCAACCCCCGGCCGAGGCGATAAGAGATATTTCCCAGATGTGGCAGTGAGGAAGATAAAAAACCTTCATTAATGTCGCAGGTCAGGGTTTCGTTTTTACCTGATCGTATTCCATCAAGGAAATTAGCCCAATGATCCGAGCCTCCCGGAGCGGCCATAAAAGTAGGGTCAACCGGTTTGTTTTCGGTAGGTTTGGAGCCCGTAAAAGGTTCTTTTTCCCGTTTGCGGAATGCTTTCCATGTATCACCATCTAATTCAAGGTATCCTTCAGTCCCATAAAATATATTTCCGATACGAATGCCAAGGCTTGATTCCCCGTTAGAAAACCTTCCTCTTGTTTCAAACTCGAGCATTTTCCCATCTTTGTATTTGAATAATGAAGTTTGAGTATTTGGAGTCTCCTGAGCACATTCTTTAGGGTCAATTCCATATAAGCCGCCGGTAGAATAAACTGAAACCGGATGTTCGTTTTTATTGAGTCCCCAACGGGCAATATCAAACTGGTGTGGTCCCTGGTTTCCGGTATCCCCGTTGCCGGTATCCCAGAACCAGTGCCAGTTGTAATGACCGCGTTTCTCATTATAGGGACGCCAGGTAACAGGTCCCAGCCAATGATCGTAATGTAGTGTGGCGGGTGGTTCACTGTCAGGAGCAATACCAAATGAATCGCGAGGTTTAATGCAAAGGCCCCGGGCCATATAAACATCACCAATTCCTCCACTGTGCAGGAATTTTATAGCTTCCCTAACATTAGAGATGGAACGGTTTTGAAATCCGACCTGAACGCGAACATTGTATTTACGGGCTGCTTCAATCATTTTCCGTCCTTCCCAGATATCCCAGCAGGCTGGTTTTTCCACATAAACATGTTTACCTGCCTGACAGGCCCAAACGGTGCCGAGGGCATGCCAGAAGTTGGGAGTAGCAAAAGATATTGCATGTATATCTTTGTCATCTAAAACTTTACGCATATCCCATACCGTCGAAGGTTTGATGCCCGCCTTATCCTCCACTGATTTAGCCCGTTCAGCAAAAAATTTTTCATCAACATCACAAAGAGTAGTTAACCGGACATTCCTGCTATCTTTCAGCGAGCATAAATTGCTGATATGATCCATTCCCCTTCCGCCAATACCCACAAGTGCCATGTTAATACGATCATTAGCCCCTATAATTGAAGCATAAGACTTAGAACCAAACCCATAACCTCCAATGGCTATGCCCGCAGTTCCAGCAATGCTTGTTTTGATAAAATCTCTCCTTTTTGTCATTTTGATTTTTATTTTACACTCATTATAAAATGTCCTTATTATACTGTTGCTATATCATCGGGTGGTCAACAATTTCTTCATTTTGACGATCCCAGTACAATTTCTTTCCCTGGCGGTATGCATAGGTGGCCATAATACTTGCTATTCCATTCCAGAAACCAGTATGAATATTCCCGTTGGGGCTCAGGTTTCTTGACCGCATACAGTCAATCCAGTTATTAAGATGATATGGCATGTTATCACTCACGTTTACAGGTCCCATCTGGTTATTGTATTCAGGAGTTGTTACTATTTCTGCTTTTCCGCTTTCAATTGTTGCTTTCATTCCGGCATAAAAATCAAAGCCCCCGGGAAGCCTCTGATGCTCCGGGATGAGGAACCACCTTGAACTGCCTTCTCCTCCTGCGGCAAATAATGTGGCATCTTTACCACGGATACAGGTATAATCACCAAACATACTGGCAAAGTTGGTATTATATGAATACAAAAACTTAGCATCATCATATGTTGCAAGAGCCTGAAAGGTGTCAGGGTTCTGACGGATATCGGGCCATCCGAATATCCCGCCGTTAGCTACCATTGTGTCAGGAATTGCCGTGTCGGTATAAAAATGAACCAGTCCGCTGCCATGGCTCATCCATTGTGAGGTTATTCCTCCCGAATAATCACGGAAGATCCTGAATTCAAAGTATTTCCATGGATCAAAAGGAACATAAGGTTTCCCCAGCAGCCACCTGTTCCAGTCAGTATCTTCTTCACGTATGGCGGCCACATCAGGATCATCCGGAACATGCCAGCGAGGATTATTATCATTCCATACCTGGTCAATTTTTGTTATCTGACCTAATTTCCCGGAACGAACTATTTCCCTGACTTTAAGCTGAATCGGATCACTAACCCACTGGGATCCCATCTGTGCAACCTGTTTTGATTCCAGTACTGCCTTTCTCGCCAGTTTAGCGTCAGCAACATCGGTGGCCAGAGGTTTCTCGCAATAACAATCTTTCCCGGCCTTTACTACTTCGGCCAGGAGTTTTGCATGCTGAAAATCACCTGTTGCTATCATTACTGCATCGAGGTCAGGCATCTTAAGCATCTCCTCGGAATATTTAAACTGTTTTACATCTGTCCCAAAAAGCTTTTTAAGGTTGGCAGCAGCTTTTTCCCTGTTGAGCTTCCATATATCACAAACAGCAACCACTCCAAGGTTTTTATTCTTCTCGGCAGTTTTAACCATACTCTGATGTCCTCTGCTCCGGCCACCGCAACCCAGGAATCCGATATTTATACGGTCGTTTGCTCCTATTATCCTGTTGTAGGAAGCAGCACTCTGTGCGGTCTGCATTGTTAATGCCGCACCAGCGATTCCGATTGAAGCCTTTCCAATAAATTTTCTGCGTGATAATTCTTTCTTTGCCATTTTGATTATTATTAAAATAAGTTATTCTTTAACGTGTCATTCTGCAGGTGAATTATTATAATTATTTCCTGATAAAGTTCAAATTATCGTCCAGGGGAGTCATTTTCGGCATTAAAAGTTGAACAAACCCAATAATAACGAGATAGGATGAACCGGAAAGTATAAATGCCCAGAAATACCCGGTATTACCTGCAGTATCCAAAACAGCGCCAAGGGCAAGATCAGCCATAATAGCAACAAATACTCCCACCATTTTGCCAATTCCTATAACAGATGCAACCGCCTTTTTTGGAAATACATCGGGCACCAGGGTATAACTGTTGATAGACCATGACTGATGCCCGGCAGCTGCAATACCGATCAGAAAGACAGCAAGCCATTTACTTGCAACAATCGGCACCAGAGCTACCGGTAAAATAATAAATGCATTAATGAGCATGGTTATTTTTCTTGCCTTGTTGATTGACCATCCTTTTTTTATTAATGCACCGGAAGCAAGTCCTCCAAGGAGGCTACCTGCATCAGCCATTATAAAGATTACCAGAAATGGAGGTCCTATGTTGTCGATATTAACACCAAACTGTGAATAAAGGAATTTTGCGCCCCAGAAAAGATAAAACCACCATACAGCATCGGTAATAGTAGTTATTGCGAAAGCCCATGTTTGTCTTTTAGGTAAAACTTTAAACCAGGGTATCTTTTCGATGCTTTCTTCTTCAGAATCGCTGTTAATATACTCTAACTCCTCTTTTGACAATTTGGGATGTTCTTCAGGTTTCCTGTATGTTTTAAGCCATAGAATAACCCAAATGGAACTAAGGACACCTGTTATCAGAAACGGGATTTGCCAGTTATGGCCCTCTACTGAAACGATTGCTCCAACAACAAAGGGAGCCAGAATTGCCCCAACACTTGTTGACGCATCGAAAATGCCTGTGGCAAAAGCTCTGTCTCTTTTTGGAAACCATTCAGCTACAGTTTTAATCGCTGCAGGGAAATTACCTGATTCTCCTATTCCCAGTCCAAAACGGGCTACAATAAAACCTATTAGACTAAAAGATGGCCTTATAGCAGCGTGAAGCATACCAAAAAAACTCCATAATGCAATTGAAAGAGTATATCCTAATCTAGTCCCAATCTTATCAATAATACCTCCCATGAAAAGTAATCCGATCCCGTAGGCAACTTTAAAGGAGACCATTATATCTGCATAGTCCTTATTGGTCCAATCAAAGAGTTTTTGCAGTGTTGGCGCCATTACACTGATAATACTGCGATCGAAATAGTTGATCGTAGTAGCCATAAAAACCAGTGCAAGGATCCGGTAACGAAAATTCCCAATTTTAATTTTCTGTTCGTTCATCTATTTCAATTTATAAAATAAAAACTGATTCGTTAAATATCAATTAGTTAAATGCCCTGGGCCATAAATTTATATTTTGGTTACCTGAAACAAATCAGGTTTTTTTCAAATTAGCAACCATTTTATTAAAAAGTGAAACCTGTTCTTTCATAGCCGCCATCTTATCCTGAGGTTCTGTACTTGCTTCGAGAAGAACCCAGCCGTTATAATTAATTCCGGCAAAAAGGTTGAAAAGTTGATCATAAGGATAATTGCTTATTCCAAATCCGCGAATATGCATGGTGTCTCCTATCCATTTTTTCACGGAATTAAAATTCGCTTCCAGCCCGGGAGGATTTAAATCGGTATCATTACTGTTCCAGCACATTTTTACATTTGGATCAGTTACCTGTTCGAAGATTGCTCTTATATTTGGAATTTCCTGGGTTAACGTACCATGTATCTCCACCCTGACTAATATTCCATTCTCCCTGCCAAATTTTCCAACTTCATTGAGCGAAGTGGCAATCTGAGTAATAGTTTTTTCTCTTGGAACATCTTTCGGCAGATTATTTGGCTTTACTTTTATACCTGGAGCCCCAATATCTTTACAAAGCTTAATATATTCTTTTGTCTGTTCGATATTCTCCCTGAGAATTTTCGGGTCAGGACTGTGATACTCAAAATTAGACCCATAACCAACGCAGGAAACAGAACTTTTGGCAAACCGTTTTTTAACTTCTGCACGCTGGGCAGCATTCAGTGTGGTTTCAACACCGTGGGCATGTTGTGTGCGTAGTTCCACGCCTTTAAAACCTGCCTTCTCACAATTGGCAATCAAAGTGGGTAAATCCCAGTCTTTGCCCCATTGATAAGTAACCAGACCAAATTTCATTCCCTGACGTGCATTCCCTGCCCAGGAGGAAACAGGATTAATTACAGTTAATCCTATACCGGCAACAACGCTTCTCTGTATAAAATGGCGTCGTGACAAATTTTTCTCCTTCATATTTATTTATTTAATAAATTACTAATTACCAGATCGTTGGCTTTAATTTCTTTATTTTATAAGCTTTTAAAGTTAAAAATATTTTATAAAATTAATCAGATATTATAATAATATTTTCTCTGCATGCTATTCTATAATCGTCATTATTCCTTCTTTTTAAAATTTTCACAAAAGCAAATTTTAGTGGAAGATAACACCATGAAACCGAATGGTACTTCACTGGAGTGAATGATGGCTAAATATATCCCATACAAACCTGTGAAATCAATTAACGCTTTTTATTGTATCAGCTGCGAACCACAGGTTACCTGTATATTTTTCTCCACGCCCGCCCCTGGATATTGAAACAAAAGATAGTAAAGAATTATAACCTGTTTTTTCTTCCCAAACCTGTTCATTAGCAAACCTGATTGAATAGTCCGGCCTCCCGGTAAGTGTGGGTACAGGATCACCAAGATGCAGCAGAACTTCATAATTTCCGGCAGGCATTTCCCGTGGTATCCCCACTTTAATATTCAGAGTGATTGCTGAGTCGGGAAGCCAGAACCGTGGATCATCACCAGTAGATACCCGGTAACGTTTACCTGTTTCTTTCTCTCTTAAAACTAAATCGCATCTTCTTTTGTTATAAGGACCTGCAAATCCCTCATTTTTGATATTCAGTTTAATGTCAAGTGCATTCCCGCGAGCCACTGATTCAGGGATCTGAGAATCAATCATCCGGAAACGGTACCCAAGCCGACGTTTAACATCGTCCATACAGGACCAGGAGTTCAGGACTTTCTTATTATAGTCACGATTTAAAACACTGAAATGAATAAATGCCATCTCGTTAATTGCAGAAGGACATTCAGATCTTGGGGCAAACACGCCGCATGTCTCTCCCCCCATCGGTACAAACCGGTTATCCATACTGAGAAAGGCCTTGTCTTCTGCAATCCGGTTACTGGTATAGGTTCCCATATCATCAACTCCTGCCAGGAAACAATCATTATGAGCACCTGTTCTTGTACGATAGGTTTCAGCAAAGGCGCTGTCTTTGGAAATCCAGTCTTTATCTGTAAGATTAAAAATATCCATTTTATATTTTGGAGTTCTTACCACCACCATTCGTTCTTTTGGCAGAACTGATAATATTTTAAACAGGACAGACCGGCGATCCTCCGTATTATTAAGTTTATTTGTGCTATAATACCATTCACCCCAGGCTCCTATCAGCCCGGCTTCCATATAAGCGATTACATCATAATTGGCAACCAGGAACAGGCTTTAACTGGTCAAGGTGCATTTTTATCCTTTCGAGAGAAGCATCTTTACCATTCTGTCGTTCAGTATAACTAAAACGAACCACAAATTTAATACCTGCTTTCCGGGCAATATCCATGTCATTCTGAATATTCTGCAGAAAGGAGTCACTGATAGGTGTATCTATAAAATTTTCAAGGATATATATACGCTGAACCACCGTAATATTTTCAGAGGAAAGAGAAGCTACGACACTCTCGGAAAAATTTCTGCCTAACTGTGTACAAAAGCCTCTTTCCGGATTTGAAAAGATTTCCCCGGAGGGTTTATAAATTATAAGCTTATTACCCCCGGAACCCGGATTCGCAATGATAAGCACCAAAAGAAAAAATAAATATTTCAATTAAACCTCCCTTTTAAATCACTTTAAGAATTTTATTTCATTCGTTTTCGAATGAACATAATTACTTTATTTTTTTTACGCTACGATCTTTAAATATATTAAAAGTGTATAACTTACACTTTTCTCATTCTGAAAGGAGAAGGATTGCAGTTACAGCCATAACTAAGCCGATGGAAAGAACCGGCCCCGGTATTACGCTATAAATCAAGAGAGAAATAACAATAGTAATCAATGGAGAAAGACCGACCAGTGGAACCACAACAATTGCTTTCCCGTATCTTAAGGCATAAACCAGCATAAGAGCCCCGATAGAATTCAGGACCTGAATCATTGCGGCCAGGTAAGGTCCTTTAAAAGACCAGTTTATTTCCTGTTTAAAATCGGTCATAACCCAGGCAACCGGTATTAATAATACTGCTGTCGCCATCATATAGAAGAAAATGCTTTCAGCTTTCATTGTCTCATTAGAGAACTTCATGATGTATGCCTGAATTCCCCAGAAGATAAATACAAATATGGCCAGGATCAGCCATTTAAAACCGACAGCGACAGATTCTCCCGGTTTCTGGTAAGAAAGAAAGAATATAGCCAGAAGGGCGATTATAATACCTGCCCACTGACGTTTTCCGGTCTTCTCCTTTAAAAAAACCACTGACAGTATAATGGTGAGCACAGGGAATAGTGATATGAAAGGAAAAACAATATATGCTGGTCCGTCTCTTAATGCCTGAAACAAGATTAATTGTCCTCCGGCACCTAAAAAACCTATAGCACTGCCTAACAACACCGACCTTAAATCGGTCTCCAGTTTCCATTTGATAACCATGAGGGCAACAATTGCACACGGAACCATTGTAAGAGCCCATACAATATACCCCATAGTTGCCGGGAAGCCTGCCTTTTCCGGAATCTCAATAAAAGCACCCCAAACACCCCATGATATTGTTGTTACAAGCGCATATAGCAGCCACAGTTTCTTCTTCATATCCAGTTATTTTTTATTATAAATACAAACAATTTTTAAAAATCGGAATATAGGATAAATAATTATATATAAGAAAATTTCAGAAGACAATTCTATATTTCAATAGTAAGTTTAATATAACCTGATTTAAAAAAATGCAATCAGCCAAACAGGATGAAAGAAACTAAAGGTACCATTTAAGTTTACCTGTCTGAATAGTTAAATGGAGCATCGGGAATCGTTCGTTATTCCCGGGCCATACTGCTAATATCGGGACTGCAGGGACGACGGGTTAGTTCAAATAAAAAATCCGGGACCGGCCCGGATTTAATAAATATTATTTACAAAAAAAGATCCTTAATATTTGGATGCAAAGTCATTCGCAAAAGCATTTATTTCTTCATCAGTTAAAGGAGCCCCCGAATTAACAATTATCCTGTATCTGAAGGTTATAGTCTGACCTGCGGGAACTGAAAAATTCAATACTTCTTTCCCCTGGGTAAAATCTTTAACTCCAAACGGATTGGCAGCAAATAGACCATATCCGCGTGCATGCCAGTATGTTGGGTAGCCTGGATTTTTTGGATGATCACATATGACAAGAGAGATTTTTTCCTCGCCAATATTTCCATAAAGGTCCATCCATTTGGCACGGGTCCCCCATACTGCTTCCCCTTCTATTCCTTCACTGCTTCGGTAATTACCGGTAACTTCATCGTTCGGTAAAGCCTTTACGGTTGTTACACTGCCATCCTTTTCCTTTAGTTTTATATCTTCTTTTGATGGCAATTCCAGTTGACGTGCAACGCGTATTCCGAACATACCTTCTTTTGTATCAGGGAAATCCACGACCGTATCGGTGGCGGTCAAAGTAGTAATCCTGTCGATAATGCGTGTATCACCTTTGCCCATAAAATGAAATTCTGTTTTACCTTTCAGTAATTCCCTGTCTTTGGGGGTTACCCAGCTTTCATTCGTTACCAGGACACCTTCATCACCCTCAGTCTGTTTTTCAATGTTCAGGTATTTGATTATCCCGCCGTTAGGACTTCTTATTCCCAATCCCTGGCTGCCATTACCCCAGAAATCCCAGCCATCTACATTTCCGTAAGTCAGCCAGTTACCTATCTGATGAGGGTGGTCAGTTCTCTCGTTCTCCCTTGGTTTGATCGGGAATCCACGCGTTATTTCCGTGTTTCTGGAAGAAAAGATCGGATAGAGAACAGGTTTTGTGAGATCGTCATACCAGCAGTATGTTGTAAACAGCTTGTCTCCAACAAGTACATCGACTTTTTTATCAGGAATATTGTTTTTAAAGGACACTTTTAAACTCATTTACGCCCTTAGCGCTTCCGCCTGATCGTGTTCCACAGGAGACAGAAAATAGAACTGAAAAGATAACAATTGTAAATAATGGTAATTTCATAATTTTAATCTGATTGGTTAATTATTTTAATGTTTCTGAATTTCTAAACCTGTTCAGGGACAATATACGGTTTTCTGTATTGCCTTGTCAGCAATGCATCGGCCTGTTTATCATCAACAAATCTTTCTGTTTTCCCGTCAAACTTCAATTCCCTTCCAAGCCGGTATGAAATATTTGCCAAGTGAGGAAGTACTGTTGAATAGAAACCTTCCTTAATGTCGCAATTCAGTGTCTCATCTTTACCTGATCTTATTGCATCAAGGAAATTAGCCCAATGTTCTGAACCACCCGGCGCCGCTCTGAATGTGGGATCTTCATTCTCACTCTTTCCATCTTTTGATCCTGCAAAAGCAACTTTTTCCCTTTTCCTGAAAGCTTTCCATGGACTTGCATCTTCGCCATATAATTCAAGGTATCCTTCAGTGCCGTAGAATATATTGCCTACCCTGATACCTATGCTTGATTCATCATTGGTGTACCGTCCCCTGGTTTCAAACTCAATCATTTTCCCATCGCTGTATTTATATACTGAACACTGGGTATTTGGAGTTTCCTGGGCACACTCTTTCGGGTCAATCCCATATATTCCACCAGTAGAATATACAGTAACCGGATGTTCGTTTTTATTCATTCCCCAACGGGCAACATCGAATTCATGAGGGCCCTGGTTTCCGGTATCACCATTTCCTGTATCCCAAAACCAGTGCCAGTTGTAATGACCTCGTTTTTCATTATATGGCCGCCAGGTAACAGGACCTAACCAGTTGTCGTAATGAAGTGTGGCAGGTGGTTCACTGTCGGGAGCTATACCGAATGAATCACGTGGTTTAAGACAAAGTCCGCGGGCCATATAAATCTCACCTATTCCACCATCGTGAAGAAATTTAATAGCCTCATTCAGATTTTTACCCGAGCGGTTCTGGAAACCGACCTGTACACGTACATTGTACTTGCGGGCTGCTTCGATCATTTTCCGTCCCTCAAAAATATTGTGGCTGCATGGTTTCTCTACGTAGACATGTTTCCCTGCCTGACAAGCCCATATAGTGCCCAGAGCATGCCAGAAGTTGGGAGTAGCAAATGATATTGCATGAATATCCTTGTCATCTAAAACTTTACGCATATCCCATTCAGTCAACGGTTTGATACCAGTCTTATCGAGCACTGACTTTTGACTCTTGCTGGGAAAAACTTTTCATCGACATCGCAAATAGTTTTAAGCTGTACATTCCGGTTATCTTTCAACCCGCATAAGACGTTAATGTGTTCCGATCCCTCTGCCCCCTGTACCAACAACTGCAATGTTAATGCGATCGTTAGCACCAATGATTGAAGCATAGGATTTTGCGCTGAAGCCCCTGCCGGCTATAGCAATTCCGGCAGTTCCCAATACGCTTTTCCTGATAAAATCTCTTCTTTTTACCATTTTGATAGATTTTTAAAGTATTTAATAACTGTCTTGATTTATCATAAAATTTAATTCAAAATTCAAACCTCTAAATTAGGAAATAATTTTATAACAGGTATACTTTTATAATTTTCATGATTGCGGACTTTTACGCTGGTAAATCAAACTTAACTTCTTAAGTTAAACTCTGTTATACCATAAGTGCTATTTATAAAATTAGAATAGCGGAAAATTATCTGAATCTTAAATTTTAATAAATAATCTGTTTTTAAAGAGCCAGTAGCAGAGATACCATAATCCTGCCCAGACCATAAGGCTTGCGATTATTCCTACCATGACATCGCCTCCCCATGAAAAGAAAAGTTTACTGAAAGGCGTGACAAATCTCTTATCACACCCGGTCGCCACCTAATTCAAAAAACAGATAAATAAAAATACTGTTCATTCCCACTATTATGAACATTCTGGATCCTTTGATAAATATTTTCTTTATGTCAATCAGCCAGTAGCAGAAGCAGAGAACTAAAATTGCCCAACCCCCGCTCGCAAATACGAATGAAGATGTGGCGATCTTCTTAATTATCGGAGTCACATACAATGTTTCATGAGAAGGTCCTAAAAGCATAGAGGGATCAAGAGAATATCCTACAAATAATGCAGATAGACCTGCAATTAGCAAAGTCCGGATTTTACTTTCAGCAGGTTTATCACTCATAAGAACCTTACCGCAAAGTACACCCCAGACAGTATGAGCTGTGGTCGAAACACAGTTTAATGATGCCCACGTACTTGCTTTGTCAACGCCTTCTATCTTATTGTTAACCCATGCTCCGAGATTCTGGTAATTTACCCAGGGATGGTTAAAACCTTCAACAGGGAAAAAACGGTAAGCAAGATCAATAAGCAACAGAATTACGAGAGTAAAAATTATCTGAAATTTGAAGCTTTTATTTCTTATTAGAAACGCAACCATATATGTAACTGATAGTTGCGCCAGAACATTTTGAAACTGGAAAACCAGTTTTCCTGCAGCAGTAAAATATATTGCCCATCCAAAAAACAGCAACAAGAGAGAACGCTTAATTGCATGATGGGTAATTAACTTATTGCTGTCCCCTTTCTTTAACCTGTTAGCAACTGCGAACGGAATAGCAACTCCCACAATAAACATAAAAAAAGGTTGTATCAAATCCCAGAAATGTAATCCATGCCAACGCTGGTGGCTCAGCTGAGTTCCAAAAAATTGCCCGACACCTCCTAATCGCCGAAGCTGACCATAAAGCCGGGTAGCTTCCCCTGCCAGCAAGAACATGATAAATCCGCGAAAGAAATCAACCGAAGTCACCCTGGTTTTTAACGGGGCATCCGTAGTTTGCACATTTGTTTCCATTTTTTCTTATTTAATTAAGTTTATCCTGAAAGTTGAATATCTTTTAATCGTTTTTAAAGACAGATTGAACACCTCGAAAGTGTGATTATCAACCTCAAAAAGTTATGGCTTAAAATGAATTGATTGGTTCAGTTAAATGTATTGGTTCAGTTTTAAAATACCAAAATAATAAAATGATTTTTATTAGCTGGCTATCTGATTATTACAAAATATTATCAAATACACCCCTGTTGTTTATCCCCGAAAAAACGGATTTACATTTAAATGCCGTGAGAATAATTCTATTTAATATTCAATGTGCTGTCAGGTTCACAAACAACTCTGAAACCTATTCCTTTAATATCGGCGTACCACCAGATGCTCTTGGGTTGCTGAGGGTCAGTTTTTAACCAGTCAACTGTATGCGTATAGTCACGGCTTGCGCTTCTTAGATCTTTTGCATCATAAGAATAGTTTCCTCCTCTGACAACATGTTCTGTTCCTTCTTCAGGACCCTTGGGATCAGAAACATTTAAATCTGTTCCGGCATAGGCATCTCCGGCATACCAGTCGGAACAAAATTCCAGGACATTCCCCTGCATATTTTTCAGCCCAATTGGATTAGTCTTAACAAAATCTGGTTCCTGTGTTTTACCTGAAGAGTTCAGTGCATAAACCACATAACGGTTGATCAATGATGTATCGGCACCGAATATTTTATTTCTCAGACCAGTTGCAGATAACCGTCTGGGATTCCCGGGGAAAAAATACGGGGTTTCTGTTCCGGCTCTGCAGGCAAATTCCCATTCAGCTTCAGTGGGTAACCTGTAATTCTTTCCGGTAACTTTAGACAACCACTGGCAATAAACAGTTGCAGCATAGTAAGTCATGGTAATTGCAGGTCTCTTCCCGCTGCCCCACCCCTGGTCAGGTATTCCAAAAGGAGGCGTAGGACCTGAGATAGCATCAGGTTTATTGGCATTATGTTTCATTATCTCAACCGGATCCATTCTTCCCTGAGAAATTGTTGCAGCAAAGAATGTCCAGTATTCATCCCAGCTGACTTCTGCTTCACCCATAAAATAAGGCGAGACCGTTACGTTACGAATTGGGCCCTCATCATTTTTCCTGAATGGTTCCTTAGCCGGGCTTCCCATTTTAAATGTTCCACCTTTAACCGCCACCATATTAAATGAAACTGAAGTATGGGGAATTTTTTCGGTATAGTTTTCAAATGAGGTAACAACCGCGGGGGTAGTATACAAAGTTTTAGTTTCAGTATTCACTACCGGAATGCCGGTCATTTTTCCATGTTTGTAGTTCGGGTTAAAATGGCCTGCATCCAAATGACAGTTAATACATTGGATTTTAAGTTTTTCAGCATTTTCTTCATAATACAGATGAGCAGTACCACCATCTGCAGAAAGACCCTGGGTGAACAGGTTCTGATGACATTTAGTGCAGGATTCATTATATACTATCTTTACAGCATGCTCCAGCAACCGTTTGTTTTCCCAGTTAAAGGATGCACTATCTCTGAAATAAAAGCCATATATGTCTTTCAGTCCTGTCCTGGCCTTTTCTATAAGATACCTGCCTTCTTCCTTAGGAGGTAAATGACATTCGACACAATGAACCTTTACACCGCTTTTATTAAAATAATGGATGGATTTCTTCCATGAAGCATCTGCATCAGGATGAATATGGCACGATTGACAATATTCATCGGTTGATGTATATCTCATCACTTTCCTCCCCGCAAATGAAATGCCGGCGAAGGTGATAATCCCCAGAAGAAATATAAACCATGACCATTTGAGTTTTTTTACTTTTTTGAACATAGGAAGGATACGCTTATATTTATTTGGGGATGACCGGGAATTTTAAATTATTTATATCGGTTTAACTGCGATTCCTATCACAGGTGGGGTTTCGGGAATATTTGGTACCGGCCCGAATGCATATGTTTTAGGACCCAGTGACAAATCGGAATTGATAAGCTCTTCCCATGTTACATCTTTACCTGTATAAGCAGACATACGTCCCATAACAGTTATCAGCGTTGAGTTTACCTGTGCCTCGGCATCATTAATTATTTTTCCGGTCCTTATAGCCGTAACAAGATTAACATGTTCCTGTACATAAGGATCTTTTACTGCCCAGGTCTTGTCTGTATCGCCTTCTTTTGGTTTTGGATATTTCCAGATCTGTTTTCCGTCAAGACTATACAATGAACCGCTGCAATCAGCATAACCTTCAGTACCAATAATTAATTCTCTTTTCAGGTTACTGCATCCGCTTATCTGCCTGGCTGCACAATGTGTCTGGATACCATTATCATAAATATACTCAATGCTGAAGAAATCATATTGATCTCCTGTGATCCTTCGCTGACGGCCTCCCCAGCCGATAGCTTTTACTGGATTCTTACCAATGAACCAGTTCATAACATCTACTTCGTGAATAAACTGTTCAACAATATGATCGCCCGACAACCAGCAGAAATTGACCCAGTCGCGAAGCATATATTCCATATCGGTCCATTCAGGTCTTCTCATTTTCGCCCACAAGGCACCTCCGTTGCGTATTACATGAGCGCTTACAATTTCACCTATTTCACCGCTTGCAACCCGCCTGTATGTTTCCATATAATCTTTCTGTACCCTGCGTATAGTTCCGCTTACAATACAAAGCCCCATTTGTTCGGCTTTTTTTGAGGATACCAATACCGAGCGTGCTCCGACAGGATCCACACCACAAGGTTTTTCCATAAATACATGTTTGCCTGCATTAACAGCTGCTTCCACATGTGCCGGCCGGAAATGCGGTGGCGTACAAAGAAGCACTATATCAACTCCTGAGTCAATCACTTTTTCATAGCTGTCAAAGCCAATAAAACACTTTTCATCAGGAATTTCAATATTTCTCTGAGTCTTCAACTCAGTACGGCATTTGTCAAGCTGATCCTTAAATACATCACCCAAAGCAACGATCTGCAGGTTTGGTCCGGCATCAACAAAGTTCATTGCAGCCCCTGTCCCCCTGCCACCACAACCAATAAGACCCGCTTTCAGAACTTTGCCATCGGGAGCCTGATCAAGCATTACCGGCAGCTTTAATTCAACGCGTTTCGTTTTTGGCCCGGCACAAGAAGTTAACAGTCCTGCGGCACTGATCGTTCCAATGGCACCCAGAGTTGTATTGGAAATAAATTTACGACGGCTTAGTTCTTTTTTGCTTTTCATAAAAGTGATTATTAATTTAATGACAATAAATATTTTAAATATCTAACGACATTTTGTTTGGAAATTCCAGAATAACAAAACTTTATAATTAAAATATTCCATAATATAATTTAATGATTTAAAATATCAATTTTGTAAATCGCTCTAAAAATAATAAATATTATGAATTCAAGGGTTAATATAATAATTAAAAAATATTAAATGAGTATCGGCAATCAATAACATGTTTTTCTTGATTTTGACTTCGTCGAGCTCCGCTTCGCTCCGGTTCTTCGTTTGCCCCTTACCCTAAAGGGTGCGAAGAACCGGGTCCCGCAGGGCGAGCTCGGCGCAGCCAAAATCAATTACTCCCTCCTCGCCTTCGCGTAGCCGCTACGGCGGAGCAAGGTTAGGGCCGGGGCAAATAATTGATTTTCAAGCACAATATTAATTTTATTATTGATAACCGATAGTCATAAAATATTAAAGATCTGACAGGAGTAAAGCAGACATCCATTTTAACAGAATCCAAAATACCAAAACTTTATTTATCTCAAATTAATGCCATGTGGAAGTGATAATTACCTGAAATCACAGACCAGGGCTTATTTTAATGCAAATTCTCCTTTAAGTCTTATATTCTCCGAGGAACTGCCAACCATTACTGAGAATGTTCCTGGTTCAACAACCCTGTTCAGATCCTGATTGAGAAATGAAAGCTGATCAGGTGTAAGTGTAAACTCTACACTTTTCTTTTCGCCGGATTTCAGCATCACTTTTTCAAATCCTTTAAGTTCCTTAACCGGTCTCGTAACTGAGCTTATAACATCGTTAATATATAATTGAACAACTTCAGCTCCCGCACGATTACCTGTATTCCTTACTTCAAGACTTATGTGAACGTCACCTGCAATTTCACCATCCGAAGGGGTAATTGTAAGCCCGGTGTATTCAAATGTTGTATAACTTAATCCGAATCCGAACTCATATAGTGGTAACGGGTTCATATCTACATATGGAGTTCCCCAGCCTTTTTCTATCCAGTAGTTCTTTGATGGTTTGTAATTATAATAGACAGGAAGTTGTCCCACATGACGGGGAATGGTTATTGGCAGACGTCCGCTTGGGTTATAGTCGCCGAAGAGGACATCCGCGACAGCATCACCTCCCTTTTCTCCGCACATCCAGGCTTCCACTATTGCCGGCAAATGCTCTGCTGCCCATGTTACAGACAATGGTCTTCCGTTAATAAGAACAGCAACTACCGGTTTTCCTGAGGCATATACAGCTTCCAGAAGTTTCTGCTGGTTTCCGGTTAAATCAAGCGTTGCAGCATCGTAACCTTCTCCATCAGTTTTATCACCATTCTCCCCTACAACTATTATAGTAATATCCGCTTTTTTAGCGGCAGCAACAGCCTTATCAATTTCATTTAATTCATTTCCCGTTACATTGCATCCTTTAACATAAGTTACTACTGTATTAGAAGATACTTTGTTCTTAATACCTCCCAAAACGGTTATAACTTTCTGAGGAATAACCTTGGGAATATAATCACCAAGCTGGTTTTTATTATCATCGGCATCAGGTCCAATAACAGCTATTGATCTGATATCCTTTTTCAGGGGCAGTATGCTTTTTTCGTTTTTGAGCAATACAATACCCTCACGTGCAACCTGCAGAGCCAGATCCTGATTTTCTTGTGTATGAGAAACTTTTACAGCGTAGGCCGGATCCACGTATGAATTTTCAAAAAGACCCAAATCATATTTCTGTTTCAGGATTCTGCGGACAGATCTGTCTATCAATTCCATATTAACCTTTCCTTCACGGACATTCTCGAGCATAGAGGCCATATAACCTTCCTCATATGATATTCCCACATCAACCCCGGCTTTCAATGCCAGTGCACCGGCTTCTTTCCGGGTTGATACGATATGTTCATAAACCAGGGTACCAATACCCCCGCCTTCACTTAAGACCAGCCCATCGAAGCCCAGTTCTTCCCGGAGTATTTTTGTCAGGATCTTCTCTGATCCATGGGTAGGTACACCATCAATTGCCGGATAGGTAGCCATGACACCACGGGCACCACCTTTTTTAATACCGGCCACCCAGGGAGGAAGAAAGACTTCCCGAAGAGTACGTTCCGATATTTCCATGGCCCCGCGTTCGAATCCGCTAACCGGCTGACTCTGGCCCGGATAGTGGCACAATCCTGCAACAACTTTATCGGGTGCTGAGATATCATTGCCCTGCGTGCCGGCAACAATGGACTCTGCTATCCTGGAACACATGAATGGATCTTCACTGAATCCTTCCTGATTTCTTCCGAGCCGGGGATCCCTGTTTGGTTCCACAACCAGGGTAAACAACTGATGAATACCAATGGCTCGTGCCTCACGCGCGGCAGCTGTATAGATATCTTTAACAAGATTCATGTTCCACGTACTTCCAATTGCAAGACCTTCCGGGAAGATAGTTCCACCCGGACACATAAGACCATGGGTCCCTTCTTCTGTCATCAGAAGCGGAATTTTCAGACGTGTTCCTTCAATTGCTATTTTCTGAAGCTCGTTAAGAAATTTTGCCTGTTGTTCAGGTCCCTCATGGAGTATAGTGTTGGGAAGGGTGAAAAAGCCGCCTCCGGGGCCGATACCGGGTTCTTTGATGCCGGCAGCAAAATTCCGGCAACCTTCCATTTTAGCTTTAATATCCTTCCCCAGGCTGTTTATATAAACACAGGGCATATTCATCTGGCCGATTTTTTCCTCAAGGGTCATGCGCGAAAGAAGATCTTCCACCCTCAGGTCAACAGCGTACAGAGGATTTTGATAAAGAGGGGTTTCCGTAAATGGGAGATTCTCCTCTTTTTGCTTTGACATAGGACGCAATATTGTGAACATTATCAACCCATATACCATTTGAAGGATCCATGGCATATTTACAAATAGCATCAATTACAGAAACCTGTGATGTCTGATTACCACCCGTATTTATTTCATGCCCGGCAAGTATCAGCCATTTTCCCTTGCTTTTTGCAGCCTCAATCAGTGTTAAAACCTGATCAAATGACTTACCGTCAAGTTCCATGCCTGTGAGTTGCGCCATATCACAAGAGGCAGGGTTATTGGAATTTTCTCCGAGCCAGCCCCTTCCGCTTTCGAACATAGCAGAAACCAACGGTACATAACTTCTGGTAGTCAATCCTCTCCCTACGAATGTCTGACCGCATGGATAGGCAAATGAGACAGCTTCGATACCCAGCAGCTTTTTTATAGCTTTATTTGCAGAATCAAGTTCCATCCTCATCCTGGAAAGAGTGTAATCTTCCAGTGGGTTTCGTGATGTAAAGTCATAATTAACTGTACATGAGTGTAACAGAGAATGGTTACCTATTTCGTGACCATTGCTCACAGCCAACTTCCATCCATCCAGTTTCTTCACCATACTGCCCAGGGAAACATAGAAAGTTGCTTTAACCCCGTACTTGTCAAATATCGGGAGTCCGTTATCAACCTGAGACAGCCTGGCATCATCAAACGTAAAACTTAGGGCCATTTTCTTTCCTTCCGGCCATTTAAAATCAGATTTTCCCTGATCTGTGCTGGTCTCATACGCCTGAGACGAGACGGTATTCATTACGAGACTAAAAACTATTAATACCAGAGAAACTCTGGTAACCGTGTTTTTCCACATATTATTAGCAGTTAAATTATAGTCAAATTGAAGATGTTTTTATTCATCAATGATTTTTCAGATATGACAGCGGGGAAGAATGAATCAGGAAATAAATTAACATCATAACGCTATAACCTCGAATATTGCCTGATCTTCAGCTCTGTCGTCAAATTCCAAATCTACCCCGAATAATTAATAAATCCAAATTTAGTTTTCAGGGTATATAATGTATTTTGAAAAAACCAACCTGGCTTTCTCCTGATTTTTATCAGGGAGATAAAAAATCATTTTAAGGATTCTTATGCGCTGTAAAACATACCTCATCTCGTTAATTGTTAACTGATTCAAAATATAGTTATCCGAGTTAATTAAACAGTAAAGATTTTAATTAGATTTGAATTTTAAAATCATAAAAATATAATCCAATAAAAAACCCAATGAACAAAATCTGGTATGTATATTCAATTTCCTTAATAGCGGCTTTAGGCGGATTCTTATTCGGATTTGATACTGCCGTAATTTCGGGCGCAGAAAAAAATATCCAAATTTTATTTAACCTGACAGGGTTTTGGCATGGTTTCACTATATCAATTGCGTTAATCGGAACTCTTGTCGGGGTGTTAAGTGCAGGTAAGCCTGCTGACTTATTTGGCCGTAAAAAAGCACTGTTCGCAATTGCGGTTCTTTTTGGCGCAGCATCGTTGGGAAGTGCACTGGCTCAAAGCTGGTACAGCTTTTTATTTTTCAGGTTCATGGGTGGGCTGGCTGTTGGAGCCTCATCCGTAATCGCACCAATGTATATAGCTGAAATTGCCCCTGCCAGATTAAGGGGCCGGTTAGTAACATCATTTCAATTAAATATAGTAGCAGGAATATTACTTTCTTATTTTTCAAACTACCTTATATCACAAATCATAACAATAGATTCCTGGAGATGGATGCTGGGAGTTCAGGTCATTCCATCTGCAATATTCTTTTGCCTCCTTTTTATTATTCCTGACTCACCAAGGTGGCTGGTAATAAAAAACAGTGAAGTCAAAGCAAAATCACTTCTCCGGAAATTTGGTTCTGAGGACCCGGAAAAAGAACTAAATGAGATTAAGGAATCTGTACGGAACAGTCAAAAAGTACATGGCGAAAAATTATTCTCGTCAGTTTACCGGCTTCCTATCATTTTTGCCTTCCTGGTAGCTGTGTTTAATCAGATGTCGGGCATAAATGCCGTAATGTATTATGCACCAAGAATTTTTGAGTTGGTTGGGTATGCAAAAAAATCTGCCCTTTTACAGTCGGTATCAATAGGGATTGCTTTATTTGCATTCACCATCTTAGGAATGCTGCTGATTGACCGGGCCGGGAGAAAAAAACTTCTTCTGGTTGGTTCATTAGGGATGATGTTTTTTCTTGGAATGGTAGCTAAAACCTTGTTTACAACTATAAATGGCAGTATATGGATGTTGATATATATGGTTGGATTTATAGCTTTCTTCGCTTTTTCGCAGGGTACCGTAATATGGGTGTTTATTTCTGAGATTTTCCCTAATACCGTTCGTGCAAAAGGACAGGCATTTGGCAGCTTTACTCACTGGACTATGGCTGTTATCATATCCTGGCTCTTCCCTATGATTGCAGAAAGCAGCTCAAAAGGTGGAGGAATAGCTTTTTCCGTTTTTTCAGTCGCAATGCTTATTCAGTTTCTGGTTGTTTATAAGTTTTTCCCGGAAACCAAGGGTAAATCATTGGAAGAAATTCAAAAAGAGTACATCAAATAGTGTTATTTCAATTCACGATTTAGTGTAATAAAGTTTTAACGATTATTCAAAAAAACAGACATATGAAAAAAGAATTTGCACTTGGCTTTATGCCTACGAGAAGGAGTTTTTTTTCAAAAGAGGATGCCCTTAAATATAAAAAGCTTATACATAAGGAAATCCTGGACCTTGTACCAAAAAACGTTAAGATATACGACATCGAATGGCTGAATGATGAAGGTTTGCTTTTCGATGAAAATGATATATCAAAAGTTGTGAAGTACTTCCTCGACAAGGAGGTGGATGCTATATTTACCCCCCATTGTAATTTTGGAACTGAAAATGCAGTTGCCCAGGTTGCAAAGCAGGTTATGAAACCACTGCTTCTGTGGGGACCACGGGATGAAGCACCTTCAGCAGACGGAATACGATTGAGGGATTCACAATGTGGATTGTTCGCCACTTCTAAAGTTCTCCAGAGATACCATGTACCATTTACCTATATTGTAAATTCTAAAGTTACGGATGGAGTATTCAAAAAAGGCTTTCTGAATTTTATCAGAGCAGCTAATGTTGTGAAATTTTCCAGAAACATCAGGATAGGACAAATATCATCAAGGCCGCAATCATTTTATTCCGTTATTACAAATGAAAGTGAATTACTTGAAAAGTTTGGAATTGAAACAATTCCATTTGACTTGAGTACGATTGTCCGTATGATAAAAACTGCCCTTGACGGGAAGAATCCGGCAATTAAAAGAATTGTAAATGATTTCAAGAAAATGGTAGACTTCTCAAGGCTTACTCAACAGGAAATTGAGAAAATTGCAGCCTTAAAATATGTCCTGACAAATCTTATAGAGGAACACCGTTTGCAGTCTGTTGCTTTTCAATGCTGGGATGAGCTTCAAGTCCAGCTGGGAATCTGTTCATGTTTTGTCCACGCAATAATAACGGAAGAAGGTACACCCATTTCATGCGAGTCGGATGTACATGGCGCCATTAGCAGTTTAATGCTTCAGGCAGCAGGTATGTTTGAACTCCCGACATTCTTTTCGGATTTTACCATCCGGCATCCTGATAATGATAATGCTGAATTACTCTGGCATTGCGGACCATTTCCCCCATCCCTGCGTATTAATCAGAAAGAAGGATACATCAGCAATCACTTTGTCCTTCCGTCACATGCCCCGGGAACAGGCAACTGGCAATTAAAAAAAGGTGATATCACATTACTCCGGTTTGAAGGACTGGGAGGAAATTATTCGCTTTTATGTGGTGAGGGAAAGGCTGTTGACGGACCCTTCACACTTGGAACCTATGTTTACTTTGAAGTAAATGATTGGCCATTATGGGAAGAAAAAATTATTTATGGCCCGTATATTCACCATGTATCCGGTTCCTACGGTAAGTTTTCTGCCGCTATATATGAAGCTGCCAGGTACATTGACGGGCTTGTATTTGACCCGGTAAATCCTACACTTGAAGAGATTAAAAAGAACTTACGTGAAAATTAATGCCGACATAAGATGATAATAACCGCAAGAAAAGAAACTGAGAAAATTATCGAGAGGATTAAATCGCAGCGGGTGTCTCTGCCCATATTCTGCACCGCAAGCCACTGGAATACCGAGGCAATCCTTTTAGCCGCTAAAAATATCAGCGAGAAATATAATATTAAGAACATCCCGGTTGCAGTGGCAATGACATATAATTATGAATATATGCCACAGGCACAAAGAATAACATACACCAGGGATCCACGTTTAGGCTTCCTTTCTCAAATGCAACATTTACGCGTACTCGCAAACGACTCTAAATCGCCATATTATAATATCCAGGTACTTCCTCATCTTGATCATGCAGATCCTGTAAAGGATAAATGGGCTTTAACTGAAGGCACAGATTTTCTTGCATCGGTTATGTTCGATGCACAGAAGTATCCGCTCGAAGAGAATATAAAACTGACTTCAGAATATACACACATGTATAAAAAGAAATTTATGATTGAAGGCATTATGGATGAACTTAGTGTATCTGAAGCGCACATAAAACACGAGGGAATTACCGATAATTATCCTGAAAGGGCGGTTGATTATATAAAGAAAACCGGCGTCGATTTTTTAGTGGCTGATTTAGGGACTGAACAACAAACCAGAGATGTCGGAAAGAATAAATATCTTAAGAAACGCGCCCGTGACATCATGCAACTGGCTGGAGATAAAATACTTGTACTGCATGGCACTTCATGCATTCCTGATGAAGAAATATCATCTTTACCAGATGATGGAATTTTGAGGGTAAATATGTGGACACGCATCGCACGGGAATCAGGATTATATGCAATAGACGAGTTACATAACAGAGAAGATAAAATCAGAATGAATGACTTTAATGCCATTGAGTCCCATCAATACCTGATGGATTCAACTGAAAAGGCTGCTCAGATTATGGAGGAAGTAATGGTCTTGCTGGGATATAAAAATTTGAAATGACAACATTGGGAATGAAACGAAATATTCTTGTATTACTTCCAGTCATCTTATTATCAGGTCTTATAATACCCGGTTACGATCACGTTTTATTAAAGGATACTTTCAGTTCATTGGATACTGGTTTGTTTTCTGCACCCGTAGGGCCTCATACAGAATATCATTACTTACCGGAAGCCGGCACAAAAGGGTAACTGGGTTGTTTCGAGCTTTGGTACTGAACCTGAATATGGAAGAGCCTGGCAGGTTAAAACCGAACAATCTGCAAAAATAATGTGCCAGACGTATCTTAATAAATCCAATCATTCAACTCATCCGATGATAATTGCAGGCGATTCGCTCTGGCAAAATTATAAATTTACTGTGCAATTCAGACCTGAAAGCGATTCGCAATATTCCGGTATTGCATTCAGGTACATTAATGATCGGTGTTTTTACTTTTTCGGTATAAAAAATTCAAAAGCGTATATATCAATGTTTAAACATGCCAGTAATTTCAACTCATTAAATGAAAAAATTCTGGCAGAACAATCCTTCACTTTTACACCCGGACAATATCTGACTGCCTCTGTAGTCGTAAACGGAAATTCAATTGAAGCAAAACTGGATAACAAAGTTAATCTCAAAATTACGGATAATACGTATTTGAAAGGGAAAATAGGTCTTGTCTCGAATGCCCGTGCCTGCTATAAATCCGTGGAGGTTCTGACAACTGAAACAGATAGAAATATTTTTGAAAAAAAGAAAGCAATGTATGAAGAGGAAGCTCTGAAATTACAGGCAGCTAATCCTCAGATGGTGGTTTGGAAGAAAATCACGACCAAAGGATTTGGCGTTGGCCGTAATCTAAGGTTTGGCGACCTCAATGGGGACAAGCAGATTGATGTTCTGATTGGTCAGGTTGTACACCATGCATGGCCAAAAGATTCCCACAGTGAACTAAGTTGCCTGACAGCCATGACTTTTGATGGACAGATTCTCTGGCAAACGGGTAAACCCGATCCGGAAAAGAACCATCTTACAAATGATGTTGCCTTTCAGATTCAGGATATTGATCACGATGGCAGTAACGAAGTCGTTTACTGTATGAATTTTGAAATTATCGTTGCAGACGGATCTACCGGGAGGATAAAATTTAAAGCTGCAACACCTAAGTCAAAAATTGTGAATGATATGTTTCCGCAGATATTAGGTGATTGCCTGTTTTTCTGCGATGTAAGCGGCAAAGGTTACGATTCGGATATCCTGATAAAGGACCGCTACTCGAATTTCTGGATAATGAACAATAAACTTGAGATTTTGTGGGAAGGCAGCTGTAAAACCGGTCATTACCCTTATGCAAAAGATATTGATAATGATGGCAGGGATGAGCTGGCAATAGGATATTCCCTTTATGACCACGACGGCAAACAATTATGGTGCCTTGATAAAAAAATTGATGATCATGCTGACGGTGTTGCGATCGTGGATTTTTTAAATAACAAGTCGCGCCCGGTTATTATGTATTCAGCAAGCAATGCCGGATACCTGCGGGTTGATCTTGATGGTAATATACTGAAACATTATTTTAACGGCCATGTACAGAATCCTGCCGTTGCTAACTTCCGCAGCGATAAACCGGGACTTGAGACAGTAACTATAAACTTCTGGGGCAACCAGGGAATTGTGCACTTTTATGATTCTGACGGAAATATTTATCACGACTTTGAACCTAACCAGTTTGGAAGTATGTGTTTACCAATAAACTGGACAGGAAAAGATGAAGAGTTTTTTGTACATAATCCTAATATAACTGAAGGTGGGGTATTCGACGGCTGGGGGCGCAAAGTCCTTGTTTTTCCTGATGACGGGCATCCTGATATGTGCAATGCAGTCCTTGATATCACAGGTGACTGCCGCGATGAAATCGTAGTATGGAATCCGGATGAAATGTGGATTTATACCCAGAACGACAACCCTAAAAAAGGGAAGCTTTACAAGCCTTTGCGGAATCCATTATATAATTATTCTAATTACCAGGCTACAGTTTCTTTACCTGGCTGGAATGTCAAATAAAATCCGGTATATGAACAGACTATCCTTATTACCAGCTTATATTTTTCTTATAAGCTGGCAAGGTTTTGCACAAACTGAAGAGAATTCGGGAACTCATTACCCCGGTAATGATGAAAGCACTTTTCCGGAGGCTTCTGTACCTGTAAAAGATGTAACTCAGGGTATTGTTTCTTCCAGGGTCAAAATTGGCAAAGAAAATCATATCCATACAATGAGCATAAATAATAAACCTTGTGCTACGGTCAGGGATGGCACCCGGCTTGTAATTGAGTGTTGGGATGCCCTGGGAGGCAAATCAAAAGAGTACTTTGATAATAAGACTCCTTATGCCGAAATATTCCCTATCGCAAATCCTGCTACCGGGCCGGTTTTTATTGAAGGAGCCATGCCTGGAGATGCGCTCGAAATTGAAATACATGATATCAGACTTTCCGGAAATGGATTTATACAACTTAATAAAAATCAATTTATTGAAAATACAAAAAGGGAAGATGTTTATATTGAAACCAAAGTTGAAGGTAATCAAATGCTGTATAACGGACTGAAGGTACCGGTTCAATCCATGATAGGAACAATTGGTACGGCAGGCCTGAAGGAGATCCGGTGTCAGGAAAACGGGGATAATGGCGGGAATATGGATACCCGGATAATACGGCAGGGCTCAAAGGTTTTATTACCTGTTTTCACTGAAGGTGCTCTGTTGGCCATAGGAGATATCCATGCGGTTATGGGCGATGGAGAAGTTTTCGGACAAGGCGTTGAAATTGGGGCCGAGGTTGAAATCACAGTCAGAGTAAGGAAAGATTTGAAGATTCAGAGACCTATGATTATCCTTGCTGACAGGATTGCCTGTGTATCATCAAATGTTGATTTAATGGCTGCAAAAAATCAGGTTGTCAGTGATATGGGTAAATTCCTTGTAAATATGTGCGGATTTAGTTCAATTGATGCAAGTTCACTCATAGCCTTTTACGGAAACCTGATTTTTTGCCAGGTCGTTAATCCCCAGAAGACAATAAGGATGGAAATAGAAAAAAAGTATATTAAATTATTTAGCAACAAAATACTGCCTTTTTAAATTCTCTCCGGCCTCCCGCAGCCGGATATCCAAATTATAGTATGATTTGCTCTGGTTATTGCTAATTTATTTAAAATGAGTATCGGTTATCAATAATAATCTCAATACAATTGATTATGAGATTTAATTCCAATTCAATTATTATTCATTCCAGATACTCATATTATTTAATATTTATTTTCCCGATTGTATACCAGCCTTCAGTGTCTCTTCCTTCGATTGCAAGATTTACCCTGGGTTCATGTGAGAGAGGGTCGACAATACCAATTTGCAGATCATATTCGCCAGCAGGTGTGCCGGGGGAAACAAATACTGCATCATCATAAAGATTATCGCCAGGCAACCAGGTAGTTATATCAGCATTAGTGATCATGATCCCGGAACTATTATTATTTTTAAGCCTGACAGCAAGCAGGAACTTTTTGTAACAAGGTGCAACACCCTTGTTATCCCACCACGATTTGAAAGATATTTTCTCATTGGGTGCAACAGTTTCAGGATAGGAAAAGCTCCGGAGTACAAAACGGTAACCCATTTTTTTCAACCATTGGTCGATCTGCGGCCTCCATTCTTCCGGCACACCTGAAGATTTGTTATTGAAAGAGGAGATGTGCCATTTAAGGGTCTCATTAATTATATAATTTAAATCATCACTGTTATATCCCTGACAATACTGGCAGCTGTCCTTTGCTCCTTTCCAGCTCATTATAGTACCGCAGACTTCAAGACTCACCGGCGCTTTTATCCAGGCGTCTTTCATTCCAAAGTTAATGATACCCTGGGGATAATAGTCATACATATGGGTCCAGTTTGTACCCCAGAAACCAAGATCACCGATGCAATCTACCCTCCAGCCGACATTTGCCTGTGACAGGCCGTATTTATTTGTTTTCCCGTCAGTTAACAGCATTACAAGTGGTGTTTTCTTAAAGTTATCGGTATACGCATTTACCAAAGCTTCCCTGGTTTGTTGTTTAAGTAACCCAGAACCTCTGCCTTCACCCCAGAAACCAACAATGGAAAGATCAATGGACTCAAGGTCCGGGTGACCATCATAACGTTTACCTAGTTCCGATATCATTGTCCCAAAATACCGGGCATACCTGGGATCTTCAGCATCCACCCTCCATCCGGTTTCTCCTGGTAACCATTCATTTTTATTTCCAGTCAGAGCACGATACCAATCTGGAACATCATTAGACGAGTCATTTCCTGATCCGTATGGTGCAATTCTAAGCATGAGTGTCTGGTGACGTTCTTTTGCAGTTTTTAAAGCATGATCAATCATCTCCCAGTTATATTTGCCAAGCTCTGGTTCCAAAAATCTCCAATAAACCCTGAAATATGCAATTGAAGTCATTGGGTGATTTTTGTTTTCCAGATTACCGTCAAATTTCTGGTACTCTATTGGTTTTCCTTCAGTCCATCCAACCCCTTTATTTATGTCATCCCCGTTAAACCTCTGAAAAGTCATAAAACCAATTCCGGGATTGATCAGAACGTCGTCAATTTCCTTGGGGCGTACTGTTCTTTGAGCTGATAAGTCAGAAGTTGTTAATAAGATAACACAAATGGCTGCTAAATAATAGTTAAGTTTTTTCATCATAATATAATTTTGATTTTAGTTGTATGATAGCCTGTCCCGCAAAGCGGGAGAACCGCACATGATTGACTTCGTCGAGCTCGCAAGCTCGGTTGAAAATTATATTTTTATCGTGTTTAGCTTCGCTGAGCTCGCAAGCTCGGTTGTGATTGAGGTCAATCATGTGGGTTTCATATCATTTTGAAGTTTTATGCTCTTTTTGTTTTTTGAATTGATTTCAACTAAATGCGGTGTGTGTTTATCATTTCGTTCAATATTCAATATGAAATGTTTTGTCCTGTTCTTCACTAACCAATACCAAAGCATCTCAGGCGGATGAGGAAACAATTGATGCTTTTATCATTATCGGAGCTCGACGAATTCAAAATCAATTAGGGTATATGCATAATTCCTGATACTCATTTAATATTAAACAAGATAATGGAAATTCCGGTTGTAACTTGTTCTAATTCCCGGATTTTAAAATTTTTGTTCTGCTATAAGCTTAGGTCGTGATACAAGCTGGCCAAACCTTACGGAATGGCAATGCAAGAGAAACCGGCATGGTATGCTGACTGCCAAAATAAAATTGTAACTTAACCCCATATTTCAATAAAATATTTTGAGGACTTCCTGTGTTCTTCGGAAGTCATTAAAGAAAAATGAAATTTTAAAACCTCTTTTATGAATATGATATGCAATGCTTTAACATTCAAATATTAAATAATATGTATAAGATCAGATTCAGAGGCAATTTTACAGGTTTGACAATTATGCTTATTTTGATTACCGGTTTCCAGGTAGTAAAAGCGAAAGGGAATGAACTTAAACTCTGGTACGATAAACCGGCAAAAGACTGGATGACAGAAGCCTTGCCTATTGGGAATGGCAGGCTTGGCGGAATGATTTTTGGCGGTATCGAAACAGACCGGGTACAATTCAATGAAATTAGTCTTTGGAGCGGCGATGAGACAAGTACCGGAGCTTATCAGGCATTTGGGGATATCTTTATTGATTTTAAACATGCAGGCAAGGCGTTTCACTATAAACGAGAACTAAATATTGAACGCGCCGTGCACACGACCAGTTATCTGTCAGACGGGATATTTTTTAAGCGGGAATACTTTAGCAGTGCAAAGGATCAGGTGATGGTGATGCATATAAGTGCCAACCGGAAAGGAAGCTGCACCGGTGCGATCAGAATGACGGATATGCATAACGGCAATATTGTAGCGGCTGATCAGAAACTCTCAGTGAGGGGTGTACTCGATAACGGGTTGGTTTATGAAGCCGGATTGGTTGTTTTAAATGAGGGGGGAGCAGTTAAGATTTCTGGAAATAATCTCCTTTTTGAAAACACTAACAGCATTACCATTATTCTTGCTGCCGGAACCAATTATATTCCGGATTATTCCAAAGGATGGAGAGGAGAAGATCCTCACCGCATTATTGAACAGCAACTGAAAGAATCAGCTCTTCGACCTTATCAACAACTGTTAAGCCGACATATTGCTGACTATCAGAATTTATTCAACAGGGTTGACCTGAATGTTGGTGATAGTGATCCTGTTGTCAGTATATTGACTACTGATAAAAGATTGGTTGCTTACAAAAAAGGGGGTTCGGATCCCGGTCTGGAGGAACTGTTTTTTCAATTTGGGAGATATCTGCTAATAAGCTCTTCACGGCCAGGCTCACTCCCCGCAAATCTTCAGGGTATTTGGAACAATTCGAATAATCCCCCCTGGCGATCTGATTACCATTCAAATATTAATGTCGAGATGAATTACTGGCCGGCAGAAGTCACCAACCTGGGTGAATGCCATATTCCGTTTCTTGAGTATATCAATAATCAACGGGAAGTAAGAAAAAAAGCCACAAAGGAGTATTATAAATCACAAAAGGGATGGACTGTCCAAACTGAAAACAATATTTTCGGAGCCGGAAGCTTTTTCTGGAATCCGCCTGCCAGCGCGTGGTATTGTCAGCACCTATGGGAACATTATGCATTTTCAAACGATCTTAATTACCTGGAAAATTTCGCCTATCCCGTATTGAAAGAAATTTGTGAATTCTGGGAAGAACGGTTAATCACCAACTCAAACGGTGCTTTGGTAACTCCTGACGGTTGGTCTCCTGAACATGGGCCACATGAACCGGGAGTGACCTATGACCAGGAGATTGTATGGGATTTATTCACGAATTACATCGAGGCCTCCGGAATTCTTAATATTGATTCTGAGTACAGGGAAAAAGTTACATTGCTGCGCGAAAAACTTCTTAAGCCAAAAATTGGTAAATGGGGACAATTGATGGAGTGGAGTGAAGACCTGGATGATTCAACAGATACTCATCGTCACATTTCTCATCTATTCGCCCTTTATCCCGGAAGGCAGATCTCTGTGACCTCAACTCCTGAGCTGGCAGCGGCGGCGAAAAAAACACTCATTTCGCGAGGTGATAAAAGCACAGGCTGGGCAATGGCCTGGAGAATTAATTTCTGGGCAAGAATGTTCGATGGGGATCATGCCTATAAACTGTTACGTAATCTGATGTCGATTGTCGGCGACACAGGAACAGATTATGGAACAGGAGGCGGAGTTTACTCCAACCTTTTTGATGCCCATCCGCCGTTCCAGATCGATGGCAATTTTGGTGCAACTGCCGGTATTGCTGAGATGCTGATCCAATCACAGGCAGGAGAGATAAGTTTATTACCCGCATTGCCCGGTGTCTGGTCCACAGGATCGGTCAGAGGATTAAGAGCAAGAGGCGGATTTGTTGTCGATATAAACTGGAAAGACAGGAAAGTGACAACTTACCGGATTGCTTCTGAAAGTGGCGGAAATGTTATAGTACGTGTTAATGGTATAACAAAAAAAGTAAAAGCTGAGAAAATATAACCTTAACAGAGTGATTCTATTTGTCAGATTGGCTATTTATTTCCCCGTTACTTCTCTGTTATGCCTTTCCATGAATCGGTGCGAAAGGGAGAGGCGGGTAAACCTTCTCTGTTATAGAGGTTGCATACCGGATTGTCGGCCCATGCGTAACGTACAGAAACTGGATCGGGTACATCAGGACTGCTTACGATAACCCTGTCATCGACTATGCTGGCATCTGCCCATACAAATTTTTGATTGCTCCCGGCGATTGCAAAGCCCTTAAGCTGTTCGCCTCCTCCGGACATTAAACCCGTGCCCATTTGGTCGAAGTGGAGTATTATCTGGTTGCCATTCTTTTCCATCGACTTGTACATAGGTCCGGAATAAACAACATCTTTGCCATACACATTGGCCAATGCCCATAGTGCCATGCGTTTGCCTACATCTTGTTTATTTGTCGGATGTATCATCGGTCCACCAATATCGATAGTAACAGCCATGCCGGTATTTGGTGTACGCAGTGCCATGGTTTGAGCCTCCCGTAATTCAGCCCAGTCGCTCTGACCAGGCTGTTCAGAATAAGCTCTGTAGTTTGCCAATTGTACGAAAATGAACGGGAAGTTGCCCTGCGCCCACTCATCCCGCCAGCTACTGATCATCCTTGGAAAAAGTTGACGATACTGATAAGCCCGTTCAGCGTTGGTTTCACCCTGATACCATATTGCACCACGAATACCAAATGGTATAATTGGCGACAACATGCCATTGTAACAATATGATGGACACCGGCGCACAACAAACATCAATGTAATCAGTTCATCCGCATTACTCAGGGCTAGCGGTGGTTCTGTACCTGCGGCTTTTGCTTCAGCAACCTTGTCTGACCACAATCTATATTGTTGCTCTGCTTCCTCTGCCTTGTTCAGATCGAAATTTGCCATTTTCTCATCCCACTCTTTTAACATAGGCTTATATTCCGGGTAAGATTCAAGCACTGACCGTCTCATCCATGCCTCGCATGAAGAGGCGCCCCAGGAACAACTGATCAGTCCGATGGGCACATCAATATTTTTTATCAGGTAAAGGCCAAAATAATACCCCGCAGCCGAAAAACGCCCGATTGTTTTTGGCGTACACTGCACCCATTTGGCTTTAAAATCACTTTGAGGTATATTTGTTCCCTTAAAGGGTACACTCAACAGATGGATATCCGGATGATCGGCCGCAGCTATCTCTTCTGCTGCATTGTCACACTCGGAGACCATAAGTTCCATATTAGACTGGCCCGAGCAGATCCAGACATCACCGACATAGATATTATTTACCAATATCTTATTTGTCCCCTGAACAGTCATAGAATAAGGTCCGCCGACCGTTAAAGGGTCTAAGTGAATCATCCATTTCCCATTATTATCGGTTTTTACCGATCGGACTTGGCCACCAATAGCCACAGTGACTTTTTCACCATTATCTGCCCAACCCCAGACAGGAACTGACTGGCCTCGTTGCAGAACCATATTATCACCGATTACGGCGGGCAACCTGACAGCGGCTTCTGCTTCCACTGACCAGGAAGCAAACAATACACAAACCAAAACCTTCAGGCCACCTCTGATTTTATTATCTGCCGGATTAAGTTTTTTATTCATGATTTTTACTCATTTATACAACACATTCTCGCTTCATCAATACAGGAATAAACTTTATAAAATAATTTCTTTATGTATCTGTTCAGGGATTTTTTCTTCCAACGATTTATTACTTCAAAAAAGATGTAATAATATCAAACAGATAAAATATGTCATTTTTATTTTATTTAACGAATCTTACTCCGGCAAAACCATTACCCCGTATAGGAATACTAACCATTCCAGTGCTTACATCAAGTGGTTTTATGTCCTGCTCCAACAAATCGGTAAGCCAGGCTTTTTTGAATACATTAGTCTGAACAAAGGCGTTAGTATGATCTGGTGAAGTATTCCAGAGCCGGAGTATTACTCCTTCACCAAAAGCGGGATCGGCTGGTTTACATGTAGTTACTTTAATGTTGGGATTTAAAATATAAAAAGGGGGGAGTGTGGGTACAATTTCGCCATTTGCAACAAGCAGAGGCATTTGCTTCAAAAAACCCACAGGTATGCGACTTAACTGACGAATATTTTCCAGCATAAGGAGTAATCGAAAATCGAAAATTGAAACTGGTTACACTATTTTGATCTTTAATGGCTTCCCTGTAATTTTGATTGTTTCCAAGCAACTGAATTACAAATGCCGTGTCAGTTTGGATTAAGGCAAAAAGCATCGGGTGAAGCCAGCAATAGCCCACCGGTATTTAAATATTCTGCATTTGCAAAACCTTGCATAACCATACGGGAAGAATCTGCACCAGGCAGAAAATCGCCTTTTGGCGAAAGATAGGGACGAACCACAGCAGCGGTTGTTTCTACATGAAGCAATGCCTTTTCCGGAAGTTTGCAGATCAGGTATAATCCTTCTTTTGAAATATTTATTTCCTTTTTTATAGAGATGTTAAAATCAATTGCACCACTTGATTTGCTTAATATAAACTCTATCGTAAACTCAGTTTTGGGCAACTGACCTGTCACTTGATAAATTGTAGCCAATGAGCCATCTGAAATTAATTTCGATTCCCGAATGCCGCCATAATACGTAGTGTCGGACAAGTACTTTAATTGCAACGATACCTCAGTTTTGGAGGTTTGTGAATTGATAATATCAATGCCTTTTTTACCATTTAGTTTAATATTGTATATAGCCTTATTTTTTGAAACAGAAATTTTACCAGGCATTAATTTAAAACTTGCAAAACTATATCCGGTAAGTGTATCGGGCATGAAGCAAATCGATTTAACGCCGTCCCGAATGATTAACTGTGTGGTTAACTGTTTATTACCAGTCCAAACACTCATCTTTTTATTACTTTTTGGCAAGGGGACTTCAACCATAGAAGAACGTTTGTAATTAGCAGGATTGTAGATGGTTATAGTATTTGGTAACTGCTTTAGTCCATTTGCAGAAAAGCCAATTTTGGTAAGGGAATCGGTAAGAGTAATCAGCTCTTCTGAGAAGCGTTTTCTAATATCTCCATTGGTTCGAATATTGGTGGAATCAGATCCGTTCCATGCATGATCGGCAAGCATTCCCAGAAGCCATTCGGCGCGATGGTGCAGGGTTAGCAATCTATTATCGGCATTAAAATCAACGTTCGCGGAAACTAATAAAGCCTCAGATGCTACTAATTTATTTTCACCCCGTCGCAGGTTTGTGGCATATTTTGATAAAGCCAGGGGCCAGAGTTCCCAGCTATGTCCAAAATCGCCTTTCAGTATTGGAAGAAAAGGTTCTGAAGCCTCAATAGAATCCACATGCTCAGCAAACATGGAAAATGTAGCATTTACCATGGTTACGGGCTTATCAGATTGCTTATTATAGTCGATAATTTTTTGAGTAATAATTGGAACCTGTGCGGAGCTGTTAGCCGAAAGATCGCTGTGAGTTCCTTCAGCCAGAATGGCTTTCAGAGGGTAATCGGGTAAATTGGCATAATGGGGCAGCCAAAAGTTTTCGATGGAAAGCGTGTCTTTATTGTAACGTGACAGTTTAAGCACCCCATCACCCTGCATATAGTGATATTTCGTACTTGCAAATTTGTCCAATACAACATTTATTTTACTGCTGTCAGGTCCTTCCAATATAAAAAGAGGAGGATTGCTGAGCCCCCCAAAAGTGGCATCATAGTTGAGGTATGGCTTATTTATCCAACTAATACCACTACCTGATAACAATGGAACTACTCCAACCGGCAAACTGGGCAATTCACTGTGCACAGCATGGTTAAGAGGCAGATTATTGGATATTGCAAATCTTTTGGCAGGGTACATACCACGTAAAAAACCTTCTACACCTGCGAATGCCCAGTTGGAATTTACCAGAAAAGGGCTTAACATAATGCGTCCTTCGCGAATGCGGTTTACAAGTTCGGTTTGTCGTTGAGGGTATTTTTCTAAAAAGAAGAAAACCTCGTTAGCTACAGTGCATGTGTATCTGGCTTTGTTTTGCCAGGGTTCTTTATCCGTTGCATTCATGGCATCGAGGTGCGCAGCTAAAAGGTTGGCAACGTTTTCTTTGACCTGGTTTTCGGTAAGATTCCAGGTATAGTCCATACAGACATCATTTGATATATACAGATACCATTGTGAGTATGTTTTACAAATAAATACCAAAACAAATGAAAAGGAAAGTAATAGTTTGCGGTATATTTCTTTTATCATATCAGCATTGGTACGTTTCATATTTTTTTAGCATAGGTAATCATTATATGAACTAGTCTCACGCTTGATTGGCTTCGCTGAGCTCACAAACTCGTTTGTGATAGCATCAATCATGCGGGTTTCATAGGATTATATTTTACATAGTGGTACAGTTGCCTTTATCCGGACAGTAATTTAAGCTAAAAAAAGTAATTTAAAGGAATATGAAAAGGGAAAAGTTCATACCACAAAAAAAAGACTCAATCCCTTCAGTAAGTTTCATCATATAATAATTTATTTTAATGGTATGATAGCTTGTCCCGCTTCGGCGGGAGAACCCACATGTAACTGATTATTATAATATTGTGTTTGTGTATTCAAATACAAGTGGGTTTCATCAGATGAACCGCATCCGAATCACGGTTAAAGACTAAAAAGAAATGTGCCTCAGGACAGGTTGCCATATTTTGAATTGACAGAAAAATTGGATTGAAAATAATCTGAAGTAATTCTTTGAATACCTCTTTAAAAAAATTTGGGCAAATGTTGGTTTGGAGGTAACTATTAAATATATTTGATACAAACAACAATCCAGGATAAAGTAGCTTTCAAAGGTGTTCTTAACCATTAATAAAAGCAATTAACTATGAACAGGGATTATTTTTACAAAATAAAAGCATTTGCGATCGGTTTAACGATTATTTCTGTCACCGCCTTAACCTTCAGAACTGTCAGACAAAGAGGGAAAAGATTATAGCTGATAAAGTTACGGATGATCCTTTGGCAAGAGAAAAATATCTCGATTGGTTTCGGGAGGCGAAGTTCGGCATGTTCATTCACTGGGGACAATATTCCAGGCTCGCCGGGGAATGGAATGGCCGGAAAGTGGAAGTTGGAAGTAATGCAGAATGGATAATGAACTTGTTAAAGATTCCGGTAAATGAATATCGTGAGCTTGCCCACAATTTCAATCCTATAAAATTCAATGCACAGGAATGGGTTCGGTTAGCAAAAGCAACAGGAATGAAATATATAGTAATCACTGCAAAACATCACGACGGGTTTGCAATGTACCAGTCCAAGGTATCAAAATATAACATCATAGATTGGACACCATTCAAACGTGATCCGCTTAAAGAATTATCGAAAGCATGTGCAGATGAAGGAATTAAATTCTGTGTTTACTATTCCCATCGCGAGGACTGGGACCACCCCGGAGGCTATGGGAACAGCTGGGATTTTGATAATGAATGGGGAGACAATTTCTACGATCATAAAAAATTTGAAAAATATCTGGAAGAAAAGGCGAAACCACAGTTACGCGAATTGCTTACCAATTATGGTCCCATTGGATTGGTATGGTTTGACAGGGGAATGTATACTCCGGAACAGGGGAAAGAATTTGTCAGTCTTGTGAATGAACTTCAGCCGGCGACTCTGATAAATAGCCGGGTTGGGAATTATGGACAGGAATTACTCGGAGATTACCAGAGTATGAGTGATAACGGCATGCCCCCGGGTGGTCTGAAGGAGTATTGGGAAAGTGCACAGACTATTAATAAAACGTGGGGATTCAGTAAATTCGACACACTTTGGAAGAGTCCGGAAACTGTAATCCAGAACCTTGTCAGCATAGTCAGCCGTGGTGGAAATTTCCTTCTTAATATCGGTCCAAAAGGAGATGGGGAGATCCCGGATGCTACAGTTCAAATATTCAGGAAAGTAGGTCCCTGGGTGGAACGAAACGCTGAAAGTATTTATGGAACAACTGCAAATCCGTTCGGGGAATTGCCATGGGGATATTGCACTGTTAAAGGGAGCAAACTCTATCTGTTTGTACGCGACTGGCCACAGGACGCCGTGCTAACAGTTCCCGGACTGAAAAATAAAGTGACTTCTGCGTATTTGCTTATCGATAAATCGACAAAACTCCCGGTTACTCAGGTTGAGAAACAGACTCGTATTTCTCTCCCGCAAAAACCTGCTGACAATCCAATCACAGTACTTGTTCTCGATATCGATGGATCCCCCGGCATCGATCCTCCGGTTGTTTCACAGAATGACAACGGATCAGTCGAATTAAATTATTTAACAGCGGTAACCCATGGTAAGACAATGACACGTTTTAACCGAAAGGGTGGATTCCATATCTCAAAATGGACGGGGCCGGAGGATTCCGTGGACTGGCTGGTACATGTAGATAAACCCGGAGCGTTCCAGGTTCTAATTGATTATGCTGCTAAGAAGGAATGGGAAGATAAGCCTTTTGAAATAAAAGTTGGTTCTTCAACTTTTAAAACCTCTGTAATAAATACCGGTGATTGGTTTGACTATCATAAGTTTCCTGTCGGTTACATAGAACACCTGGACCCCGGGGACTATACAGTGACTATACGACCAAAAGAATCGTCCGGTACCTATCTTATGTGGCTGCGATCTTTAACGCTTAATCCGGTAAAAAGTATAAAGAAAGAAGGGTGGGGTGTTAATTGAAGCTATGCATAGTAACCTTAATAAAAAGAAAGTCTGGGTTTTTTTATTGTCTGTTTTGTATCTACAGTGTTCTTATTCCCAACAAATAACCAAAAGTGTCCGGATCAGCTCCGGAGCTGTTAATGGCGTTTTTTTGGAAAAGAACGGGAAAACGCTGGTCGTTTATGGTGATCCGGAAGACGAGATAAAAAAAGCAGATATTGTCCTGTTCACACATTTTCGTCGCGATGTCATCTGGGCCGGACGTAAACTGGTACAAAAAGGATCAGGCGCAATTGTCCCCGCCGGAGAAAAGCCATATTTTACCATGGGTGATTCTATCTGGGCAAATTTTTCATTTACCCGATTTCACGATTATGATTGCCAGACAACAAAAGTTGGAATTTTCCCTTTAAAAGTCAATCGTTTTGTGAAGGGAGGAGAAATAATGAAATGGCAGGATATAGATATCAAAGTACTGAATACACCGGGTTATACCAGAGGTTCTGTTTCCTATATCATCGATACCGACAGGAAAAGATTTGCATTTGTTGGTGATCTGATCTTTGGTGACGGGAAACTTTTTGATCTCTACAGCTTTCAGGATTCTTTACAGACGATAAGAGGTTATCATGGTTACGCAGCAAGGCTGGGTCAGCTTATTTCAAGTCTTCAGCTTGTGGCGGAACAAAAACCGGATTTTATTATACCTGTAAGAGGACCTGTCATTACCAATCCTGATTCCTCCATTCAAAAGTTGATCCAACGGATCCGGTCACTTTACCGGAACTACTTATCCATAAATGCATACCGCTGGTATTATCCGGAACGGATGAGTATCCTGTCAAACGATGTCCTTGGCCCGGCTGCTCATATTGACTGGATGCCACTTGCTTCGGTCATTCAGAAAAATCCGCCTTCCTGGTATATGCATATCAATAATACTAATCTTGTCTTTGCTGAGGATAGTTCAGCATTTTTGATCGATTGTGGTACAAAGGGGGCGCTTGATAAAATGTTAAAATTGAGACGGTCAGGGAGACTAAAAAGCCTGGAGGGGATATTTATAACTCATTATCATGATGACCATACTGATTTAATAAATGATGTTGTAAAGGAATTCAATTGTCCGGTATACGTTACCAGAGAATTAAAAGATATTCTCGAAAATCCGGCATCTTATCATATGCCCTGCCTGACAACTGATCCAATTCCAAATCTGACAATCATTCAAGACGGGCAGAAAATGTTATGGAAAGATTTTACTATGACTTTCTGTTTTTTCCCGGGACAAACACTTTATCATGATGCCATTTTGTTTGAAAAAAACAATGGAGAGACTATCTTTTTTATTGGTGATTCCTTTACACCGTCGGGGATAGACGATTATTGCCTGTTGAATCGTAATTTGGTTCATCAGGGAACAGGGTATCTGTATTGTCTTGATATTCTTAAAAAGCTTCCTGAAAATGTTCTCCTTGCAAACCAGCATGTTGAACCTCTGTTTATATTCTCAAGGCAACAACTGGATCATATGATAAATTTACTAGTTGAACGAAACGCCATTTTAAAAGATATGTTTCCCTGGGACAATCCCAACTATGGAGTGGATGAGCAATGGATAAAAGTTTATCCATACGGACAAAAAGCAACTCAGGGGCAAACTTTGGATTGTTCAGTAAAAATCTTCAATCATTCAAAGGTTCAGAAGACTTATATCTTAGAACCGAACGTACCGGATGGATTTAGTGTGGCACCCCATCTTGCTTCACTTGTTATTGAACCACGGACTGAAGGCGAACGGACATTTAAAATCAAGGTGTCAAAGCAAGCTTTACCAGGTGTTTCTCTTATGACTGTCAATCTCAGATTTGATAGTTGGGATTTGCATGAATGGAGTGAGGCTTTAATTGAGATTGTGCCCTGAAAATTCTGACAAAAACCAGACTCCGAAACAGCTCAATAGATGCATTTTCAATGTTCCCTGCTCATCGTTGCCCGACACAGGTTGCCGCCAGGATCTTCCGGACACCATGAACCACCTGTAATTTCAGAAACAGATTGGTACTTTCAGATTGCCTGTTTTAAATAAATAAGTTCATCTTTAAAATCAATTTATTGAATATGGTTTTAGCCCGGGACAGGCATATCAGGCAATGAAAATTGTAATACATAAGTGTGCTGGTTTTACGATTATATAAAAAGGTAGTTAAATGTAACTATTTAGAAAGCTACTAAGTATATTTGTGGTGAATATGGCAATAAAAATTAGTTTTAAAGATGCCATTATTATGAAATCATTGCAAATCAGATAACAAAGACTTTATCAATTCAATAATAAATATTTAATAAACCATAAAAATGAAAAAAATTTTAATGATGCTAATTTGCCTGGCAGTTGTATTTCAGGGTTTTTCGCAGGAAAAAGATGAATTGCTCAAAGACTGGAACAAAATGAAAGAATCCAAATCGGATAGTTATAAAGAATATAACGATTTAAAGTTTGGAATGTTTATCCACTGGGGGGTTTACTCTACGCTGGGAGGTATGTGGCAAAACAAACAAATTCCTGGTCTGGGTGAATGGATTATGTATCATGCTCAGATTCCACGTGCAGAATATAAGGAGGTAGCAAAAAAGTTTAATCCTGTTGGTTTTAATGCCGATGCCTGGGTAAAGCTGGCAAAAGAAGCAGGAATGAGGTATATCGTTGCCATGCCGAAACATCACGATGGATTTGCAATGTATCATTCAAATGTTACCGATTATAACATATACGATTTTACACCTTTTAAACGTGACCCGATAGAAGAAATTTATAAAGCCTGTCAGAAGTACGGCCTCAGAATGGGCATTTACTATTCTCATTCTATTGACTGGATGGATGGAGGTGACGCCGGTCAGGCCCAAACTAAAAAAACTGATCCGGATTTTATTAATAAATATGCTACAAACAATTTTGATCCGGCACCTGTCTCATATGAAGATTATATTGAAAAGAAAGCAAAACCACAAATGCGTGAGATATTGACAAAGTTCCCAAACCTTGTTGAGATATGGTATGACTATCCAAATCAGATGAATTTTCAACAAAGTTTTGAGTTTTATAAATTAGCTTATGATTATCAACCTGAGTGCTTGATAAATAGTCGTGTAGGAAATGATCTTGGAGATATGTTAACAGCAGGCGATAACCAGATACCGACAGAAATTAACAGTAAATATAAAACCTGGGAGACTCCGGGAACTTTAAATGACACATGGGGATATAAGAGCTATGATAATAACTGGAAAACACATAAAGAAATGCTATTCTGGATCGTCGAAATAGCAAGTAAAGGTGGGAATTATCTTCTTAATGTCGGGCCTGATGGCAATGGTGTGATCCCGGAAGAGAGTGTAAAGATCTTAAAAGGAATTGGCGCATGGATGAAAATAAACGGAGAGGCTATTTATGGAACAGGAAAATGGACTACTTTAAAAGAAGGGCCAACGGATATCAGAATGAAAAGCACTACTGACAGGGCAAATAATAAATTTGACTTTTCTTTTACAAACGAGGATTACTGGTTTACTGCGAAAGATAATTTTGTGTATGTAATTTCCCTGACAACTCCGTTAAGCAGAACAGTTAGTGTAAAAGCTCTTTATGACTCCAGTAAGAATATTAAGAGCATTAAAGTTTTAGGGACCAAAAGATCTTTAAAGTGGAAGGTTTCCGGTGATAAAGTGGATATTTCTCTCCCTTCAAAGAGAAAAACCGATGAGCCTGGCTTTGTATTAAAGGTTGAATTATAATAAAACAGGGTAAAACATCCTCAGCGTAAGTTCGACTATATAAAATTGCATAACAACATGGTTATTAACAAGCCAGTTTTATATATCAGTTTTAATTCAATATAAAACACATGAACAGAAAGATAAGTAACCGGATAACCAGCAGGCGTAACTTTATTGGTAAGACCAGCGCAATGGTTGCTGCACTTGCCATAGCACCCAGATACACCATCAATAAAGAACAGGATAAATCCCGTAAGATCCGGATAGGCATTGTCGGTGGTGGATTTGGTTCAAACTTTTATTTCCATGAACACCCTGGCTGTATCGTTGAGGCAGTCAGCGATCTTCGTCCGGAACGACGTGAACTCCTGATGAAAGTCTACAAATGTTCAAAAAGTTATGAATCACTCGAAAAACTTATCCTTGATCCTAAGATTGAAGCTGTCTTTATTGCTACCGGCGCTCCGGATCATGTACGCCATGTCGTTGCAACGCTTAATACCGGCAAGCATGTTATGTGTACCGTCCCTGCAGCCACCTCCATAGAAGAATGTTACACACTCAGGGATACCGTACGCCGTACAGGACTTACTTACATGATGGCTGAAACCAGTGCATACAGGCAAAATACAATATCAGTCAGGAAGTTTTATAAAGAAGGACTTTTCGGAAATATTTTTAGTGCTGCTGCGGAATATAATCATCCGGGTCTTGAGACTTATTTTTTTGAGAATGGAAAACCTACATGGCGGCATGGATTGCCTCCGCTCTTGTATCCGACACATTGTACTTCCTTTTTGATTTCTGTTACAGGTGAAAGGCTGACTAATGTAAGTGGTATTGGCTGGGGAGATAACAGCCAGCTGTTAAAAAACAATCCCTATAATAATCCATTCTGGAATGAAACGGCCTTCTTTAAAACCAGCAGGGGCATTCCATTTAGAGTTGAAGTAAATTGGAAAGGGGCATTAAGGGGTTGTGAACGTGGAGAATGGAGGGGCAACAAAATGAGCTTTTTTTCCGCACCTTCGGAAGGGAACGAACATACGATAATACGGGCAGCCAATAATACTGAAAATGATGATGGCGGATATAAATATAAAGATAATACCATAGAAACATACAAGCAACCAATGTGGTGGCTGACCGATATGTTGCCTGAACCGTTGCGTCACAATAGCGGGCATGGAGGTTCCCATACTTTCCTGACACATGAATTCATTGATGCACTTCTTAATAATCGTAAGCCGATGGTGGATGTCTATGAAGCACTTGCCTACACCGCCCCGGGTATCGTAGGACATCAGTCAGCACTCAGAGACGGTGAATATATGACAATCCCGGATTTTGATAACTAAATATTACCAGGTTAAACTCAGATGCAACTTTACCAAACTGAACCTAAAACGATATAAGTACTTCCACAGGCACCTTGTCCCTTGTTATCAGTACTCCGGATACAAAATCTCTACGTTTCATACCTCTGTTGATTAAAGATATTTTGCATAATCGTTTACGAGCAGGCGTACCGGTTTTTCATCCTCAATTATTTCCGGGAATCGGCCAATTTTATCGTAAAAACGATTGTCGCTGGCATCATCATTTGCCAGACTGACCTCTCCTATCAATACTCTTCCTTTTCCTTTCTGACCATAAAACCTGTGATAAACCCGGGATTTCAGACATATGCTTTGTCCCGGCTTTAAGATCAGTGATTCCCCGGCTTCGACTGTCGTTAAAATACCATCTATACTTACTGTAACCTGTTCTTCAGATAGTTTATCGTCAGAAGTAGCCTTATAAAGTTCAATAACGAGGTTTCCGCCACCCCTGTTGATGATATCTTCGTTTTTATTCCAATGGAAATGCATAGGGGTCTCCTGCTCTTCATCTGCCAGCATGATCTTCTCACAATACAACTTATCTTTTTTGTTCCAGTTACCGTTCCGGATGGTAAAAAGTGACAAGCCCTGTTTTTCAAAATTATTACTTCCGAAATCGGTAATATCCCATCCAAGTTTATTATCAACGATCTCATAAGACTTATGATAAGTACCTTTCCAATCTTCGGGAGACCAGAAAGCCCATTCCGGTAACATGAACCGGCATTCTGAAAAAAATATTTCCGCTCCGGTTATGATCAAATTTATTTCACTCCTTTTCATTGTTTATCTGCTTTTTAAATTAAATGAGTATCGGAAATCAATAATAAAAAGTTAATATTTAATTCTATTTTGACAGATTTGATTTTTTAGTAAATGATTTATTTATATCCCTTTGCAGAATAATGTGTTGGTTGAAGATTCTGTCTGTCATCTGATCTTAAGACATTTTCTAATACAAATCAAAGACTTTAAGCCATTTAATATCCATTTCCGAAAATAAGTGTGCGTATAACTTTTTAAGATCAGCAATGAATATTTTTCAGCTTTATCAAAGACCCTTTTGGTCTTGTTTTGAAAATCACTCTCATATTCAACGGGATAACGTGTACGTCTCTTTTTTGAAGAGGCCGGTGTTATTCCATAATCTTTACTAATTTTACGTTGTATTAAACATTTCCCGGAACAATAAATTTGTTTTTCTGTGCCTTGAAAATAATCAAAATCATTGAATTTCAAATGTTTTCAAAGCATTTTAATAATCTGTTAAAGTAGAATTATTTTTAAAAAATTGAGTATCGGTTATCAATAATAATCTCAAATTAATTGATTATGAGATTCCTCGCTAATGTCGGGAATGACAGTTTTATCTGAATAATAGATTGTTTTCAATCTGTTTAGTTACAAAATTTAAAAATCATGAAAAACAACAAGGAAAAGAAAAATAATTTCCCCCGCAGGAAATTCATCAAAGGAGCGGCCATGTCATCTATTGGATTGATGATACTGCCACGCCATACCCTTGGTGGCAAGGGATATATTCCCCCCAGCGACAAGGTCAACGTAGGTATAATCGGGGCCGGAGGGCAGTCAATGTACAGTATCAGTGAGCTTCTTAAACTTGAAGATGTCCAGTTGATAACTATTGCAGATCCTGCCAACTACTGGACTAACGACATTCTGTATGATACAGATACAGGCCGAGGTCCCACAAAAAAGTTTATTGAAGCTTATTACTCCCGGAAAACACCAAACTTTCAAATGTCAGAATATGAGGATTTCCGGACGATGTTGGGAAAAGAGGGGTCACTTGATGCGATAGTATGTGCCACGCCTGACAATACTCATGCATATGTATCTATCCAATCCATGCGCGCCGGGAAGCATGTTTATTGTGAAAAACCGTTGACACATAATCTCTGGGAAGCAAGGAAAGTCAGCGAGATAGCACGTGAAACCGGTCTGGCTACCCAAATGGGGAACCAGGGGAACAGTGAAGACAACCTCCGCATAACAATCGAATACCTTCGGGCCGGGGCAATAGGTACGGTAAAGGAGGCACATTCATGGGTCCCGGCTTCCAGGTGGCTGCCTGAACTCAGTGGATTTCCCAAAGACTCTACCCCTGTACCACAGGGATTTAATTGGGACCTGTGGCTTGGCCCAACATCCTTTCACCCCTACAATAAAGTTTATACGCCAGTGAAATGGCGCGATTTCTGGGCTTTTGGCTGTGGGGCGCTTGGCGATTTTGGCTGTCATGACATGAATTCGGCAGTCTGGGCTTTTAATCTCCATAGTCCGGAAAGTGTAGAGGTGTTTCCTGCAGGCAATAAAGGCAATGCAGATATTGCTCCTTATGGAGAGATCGGTTATTACCATTTTGCCTCTGATGGAAACCAGCCACCCTTCAAACTTACCTGGTATTCAGGAGGTTTACGTCCTTCCATGCCGGAATCAGTACCAAAGAACTTCTCTGTAAGCAGCAGGGGTGCCATGTTTATTGGTGATAAAGGGATAATAATCATTAATGGTGGTACCAGTACTCCTCCACTAATTTTTCCAGAGAGTTTACGAAGCGCATTTAATCCGCCAGCACCGTCCATTCCCAGGTCAAAAGGACACCACCGTGAATGGATCGATGCTATAAAAGGCGGACCAAAAGCGATGTCGAACTTTGAAAATAAGAGACCTCTTGTTGATATAGTACTTCTTGGGGTGCTTTCCCTGCGACTTGGCGGGAGAAAAATATACTGGGATGCCGTGAATATGAAAGCCGATGGGCTGCCGGAAGCAGACGAAATAATCCGGGAGCCTGTAAGAAAAGGTTGGGAAATGGTTTAATATGGTACTTGTTGTTAACAGCTGTTGGCAGTTATACAGCAAAAACCGGAAGTTGCTGTTGCAGGATTGCCGGAGCCATATACCACAGGATGAAAATAAAAGATGATATATGCAATAGAATATAAAATATCATTTTTATCCACTAAAAATTAAATATTGTTCTTTGAAATAAAAAACAATATTGCATTCAAAGAGGAATACCTGTTTGATTTTGTTAGTGATTTTTATGATTGGGATTAAATATTGCGGTGGTCTGCACCTATGGTTACCTGTTTCAAATCATTTCTACAAATATTATGCGGCTCTGCCGCTTCAGTATTAGTCCGGAATGTGCTGTATATCTACTATTTGTACATGGATAGTTGCATTGAATAGCCAGGTAGGTGCGGAGCACCATAATATTTGTAGTAGATAAATGTTAGTTTGTGTAAAGAACAAAGGTCAGCGCACCGAAATATTATATTAAATAATTTAAATTTAATTCATTAGCAAACAAGCTTTTGAAAATAACAAATTATATCCATTCAGGGTTAAAACTCGGGTGTTGCAACGCTGAAAACAGGAAAATTAAAGTAATTCCTTTAAAGCATAAGTTTACTTTAAAATTCTTCTTTTAATCAATCACATGTTATTAATATTATGATATTTACTTAACCGCGTTGCTTATGGAATGTCATATTAATAAAGTATTATTAAACGAAATTAGCACGGGAAAATCCCCTGCTATTTTTCAAAGTTTAGGGTTTATTAAGAATTAATATCTTTGAAGTAAACGGTTGTAAAGTGATACTGCCTTTATAATGTGTACCATATACGTCAGTGTATTCCGCCCCCAATTTAACAGTTTTAACTTTTTTCGTTGCGTTGACCTCCAGTCTTGCCCGGTCGTTAATGTTGATTTCAGTTACATTTGCTTCATAGACCTCTACATTATCAATCCAGGTTGTTCCCGTTTCCTGATGAATATCAATTTCCCAACTTGCATTCTTGTCGGAATCCGGCTTTTTGATTAAAAATTCATGGTCAATTCTTGAAGTACCAAATGGTTTTGATTGTGCTGGCGCTAAAGTTTTATCAGGAGAGTCAGTTTTCTTAAAACAGACCCTGACTATACCATTTTCCACAGTGCTTAATGTACTGAAACGGAGAATATAATTTTTAGCAGAACTTACTGCCCCGATAGGTGCAAGCAATAAAACATAATCTTTCTGTGATGATGGCGAAGTTGTAAATGAGACTTTTAGCGAACCTGAACCAGTGATCTTGCCGGTTTTATCCCATTCAAGTATATATCTGGCTGCTGATGGTAAACTATTCACCCCTGATATGTTATCCGTAAATTGTCCCTTCGGATATAAATTTTTGGAAACAAGATTATTGATGCGATAGGATGGTATGACAGGAATTAATTTTCCGTTCTTTTCAAAGCCGGTTAATGATTTCCAACCGGCAAAAGACAATGCTGTTTCCTGCAAATAACTAAAACCTAATTCGTTAGGCAAATGGTAATAATTATTATCAATAATTCCTACTGCTGAAATTCTTTCCTGAATATTTGAGTTTGGGAAATTTACATTTCTGTCGCTGTAACTATTAGCACTCTGTTTAGCGGATGTGGTGAAAAATATATTGTTTTGTACATTCATACCGGTAATATCCTGACCCCCGTTCTCTGGTCTGGTACCGTCATTTACCCACCTGACTAAATCCAAACAACTGCCAATATTGAAGAAAGTATTTCCTTTCATTGTTATAAACGAAGGACTGTTATTATGACTACCCCAGCCAGATATATTATATACGGTATTATCTGTAATTTCAACATGATTAACATTGTTGTCCATGTAGATTCCGTTTGCCCGGGGTCCCCTGGTTTTTCCACCGACGGTTCCATCCCCATTCCCAATTCCATTGGATAATATATTACCTTTGACAACTAAATTTGTATTTATTTTTACAGGATTTCCTCCGTTCCAGGTATAGATGCCTCCGCCATCCTGCTTAATAAGCAGATAATTATCAATAATGTTGTTTTTTACCAGAATGTTATTGCCATTAAATCCAAAAGGAACATACCCTGTATTTTTTATGGTGTTGTATTCTATAACAGCGCCATTTGGAGCAGTAATTCTCATTCCCATATAATTCCCGTCACCACTTCCACCCATACCTGCAATTATTGCAGTATTTGTAATATTGTTATTTCTGACTGTACAATAGCTGTCTTTAAGCCTGCCGGATATCGCTACTGCATTATTCAGACTATTGGATATGGTATTATTGTTAAATTGAACATCACCGCTCACCTCATTTAACTGAACAGCATTAGTTCCGGAAAAATTAATATCACAATTATCCATACCCGGAGATACGGCATCATTGATAAACACTGCTTTTGTATTTGCACCCTCAAAGCAAATATTCGAAATTTTTATGTAATTATTCGAAAATATTGTCACTAACTGGTCTAATGTTGAAACTTTTACCTCAGGTGGAACTTTTGAATAATAGATCTTTATTTTTTTGTTTGACTGATCATAACACCAATCTCCGTTTTGAGTCAGCGTTGAAGGATGGTTCTGAATAAAGTACCCGGATCCATCAAGCAGTTTATAAAAAGTTGTGACAGGTTTGAAATTAATAACATTTCCTGTATGTGAAGTGATATGTGTCCTGTCAATGATCCAATGATTTTTTCTGATCACGATCTCCCCGCCTGTCCAGTTTGGGTCCTCAGTTAATTCATTATCAGTGATCTGACCATCTCCCATATGACTCTCAAATTCTAAATAACCACCATAAGGGGCAGATGCTTTCGGATATCTTCCTATCGGTTGCAATGCTCCATTAATAACTACACAGTTTATAGTCTCCCGGTTACCCGGTACAGTAGCCTCATAAATATTATTTCCAAGTGAAGTCCAGGAAGATAACACACTAAAACCTGAAATAACCGGCTTGGGACCAACACCATACGCAGTAATGACAACTGGTTTACCTTTCGTACCTGATTTATTTATTTGCAGGGACCCGTAGAAAGTATCTCCCCTTTTAAAAAGGATAGAATCGCCGGGTGAAATTATCCCAAAGGAGGAATTTAGCTTAGTAATGGTTCGCCAGGGTGTTGCCTGATTTTGTGCTTCGGTATTTGAGCGGGAATCATCCCCTTTTGATGATGAAAAGTAATAATTGGTTTGTCCGTCAACATTGATGGTTATCATTATTAAACAGATAACCTTTACACTAATGAATATAAAAAATTTACTTTTTATTGTAAATATTTCGTTGATTTTCATATATCAGTGTTTTTATAAATTGTTAAATAACAATTTGGAAACTATAAACGCATCCTTTTATTAAGATAGAGCCTGTTTATAAATTTCAAAAGGCGGAATCTGATCTTTCCGTTAATCCCTGTTAGATTTTATTCTTTTAATCATTCAGGGAACATCCTGACCAATACTACCCCATGGGGTGGTACTTTTATTCCAAAATTCTTTTCGAAAATTCCAAGATCTTTCTGTCGCCAGACATCACGTACCCGTTGTTTTCCATAAATGCCAAGATGCAACCAGTTTGCACTTACTGGTATTTCCTTTAATGAACGGTTAAACAGGCCAACAGCTTTTGATCCGTCTTCCATACTTTTTACCCACACTTCCCCTTCTCCGTCCTTGCTGGCAAGGTATGCCTGCCGTCCAAGGGGATCCTGGTCAATTTCTATAACTTCATCATTTGACAAAAGACTTAGCGAAAATTTGTCCAGTTTTTCAATAGGACTTCCGATCAAAAGAGGTGCTGACCATAAGGCCCAGAGGCTTATATGAGTATATTGTTCATCAGGGGTAAGAAGTGTGTAATGCAACTCCTTATCACCGAATCCGACCCAGCCAACCACCAACATATCAGGATCGGCCCAGCATCCGGGTCTTGTAAATTCACGCCATTCACGGTGCAAATCCCATATATCCGATATACCAAGTGCCCACCGGTCTGTCTTGAGCACAGAATTGTCCCATACATCACGTATATCAGTATTTGTTCTCCACAGCTGTACGAATTGTAATTTTTCTTGTGCATCATCGATTGAGAGTACATTGCACAGGGAGAAAACGATATCTCTTTTAGAGTTTCTCAATGTCGCTGACATAAATTTTATTGGATCAACAGAATCTGGTTTATCCACACGCGATGTCCAGTCATATTTCAGATAGTCTATCCCCCACTCCTCAAATTGTTGTACATCGTTTTTATCGAATTTATATTTACCTATGTATTGTCCTTCAGAAACATTTTTATCTATTTTAATATCTTTTGAAGATCCTTCTTTATTATCAGATGATCCCCCTGTATAACCGAAATATGTTTTAACCCACGGCGTCGAATAAATGCCAATTTTAAATCCCAGGGAATGAACATAATCGCATAATCCTTTCATATCAGAGAACTTTTCGGCCGGCTGAATTGCATTAAATTTACCTCCGCGTTTACCCTCCCAGCCAATATCAATATTAACATTTGTCCATCCATGATTGATAAGTCCTGTTTTTACCATTGCCTCCGCAGTAGTACGCACATTGTCAGCTGTTACTAAATCACCCCAGCCATTCCAGCTGTTCCAACCCATTGGAGGTGTAAGTGCCAGCTTTTCACCAACAATTATACGGAATTCACGTTCGGCAGTACCCAATTCATTTTTTGCATATATAGTTAAAACATAGGTTCCGGGTGTTTCAATTGAACCTGAAAATCTTCCTGACTTTTCATCAAGCTATAATCCTTCTGGTAAATTTTTTGCGGTAAAGGTCATTGGTCGTTTACCTGTTGCCGGAATTGTAAAAATAACAGGATGTCCGGGGTGAACTCCAAAAACCTTTGCTCCGTTAATTTTTGGTTTTGGAGATGGTTCAGGAGTTAAGTATATACGATTCATAATCAGGATTACTATCTTTTTTAACCGATTGGCTTCCAACCAAACCTGCAATCATAATTAAAATTAAAAGACAAGAAGTTGGTTTCATATTTATAAAAAGCGTGTTGAAGGTTTCAGTATGTCATTAAAGGAAAAACTCATAACGAATAGAATTAATTATTTCTCCGGGCCGGGTGGTTCAGGAGTCTGTTCCGGATTAAAAGGATCAAAATAATAGATACCCCGTCCTTTCATGTAATTCAGCAATGGCTTCAATCTTTCGAGGAATCCGGTGTAATTTTTCCTCTCATTTCTTGTCCAGGCTGCCTCGGCCATAGCTGAAAGACGAGGATATGTCATAAAGTCGAGCCTTTTGTCGTTTTGGATTACCTCGGTCCAGATATTTGCCTGGATTCCTAATACCTGGTTGCTGTATTGCTTTAAACCGAGAGTATCAGGTGGAAAATTGTATACAGTTTCAAGGTCACAAAATTTACCTCTCCATCGCCTGCCCCATTTGTGCGTTTTATACTGAACAAAATCAAAATAGAGAGGAATTCTCGGGACAGAGCACAACTTTATAATTATTTTCCAGTGCACTTTTCAACTGCCCTGGTTTATCATGGCGCCACCACATTACAATAACGTCTTCGGGATTGATTTTTGAATCTATTATTTCATCCCATCCTATTGCTGTTTTATTTAAACTTTTAATAGTATCCGCCATCCGTCTGATAAAATATTGTTCCACAGCTTTTAAATCGGGAAGATTATTTTTCTTCATCAGTGCCTTAACCTGTTTATTGGTATTCCACTGTTGATTACCGAAATTAACTTCATCACCTCCAAGGTGTATGTAGGGGGAAGGGAAAAGTTCAGTCACCTCTTTAAGTATATCAGTGAGATAAGAATAAGTTTCTTCTTTACCCGGATTAAAAGTAAATTCCGGGTATGCTTTGGAACCACCTCCTGAAAATTCGGGATATGCCCTGTTAGAAGCGCCGGCATGCCCCGGCATATCAATTTCCGGAACTATCTGTATGTACCTTTCTCCTGCATATTTTACAATCTCCCGAATCTGCTCCTGTGTGTAATATTTTGCCGGGGCCTGCGGGTCGTTATGGTTTCCTGTTCCGCCTATGGCAGTCAGTTTTGGATACTTTCTAATTTCAATGCGCCATCCCGGGACATCAGTCAGATGCCAATGGAAAATATTCAGTTTATGAAATGCCATTATATCAAGAAGCTGTTTTACTTTTTCTTCACCAAAAAAGTGACGTGATTCATCAAGCATTAATCCCCTCCAGCTATATTTTGGAGCATCATCTATTAAACAACATGGAATCAATAATTTCCCGTTTTTCTTTTCAGAAAAAATGATAAGCTGCCGCAAAGTCTGCAATCCATTGAAAGCCCCATTTAATGAATCTGCGGAAATGAGAATTTTCCTCCTGTTTAACCTGAAGGGAATAACCTTCAGGATTTTTCCCCCGGTTCGATGGTGATATTAATATCAGAGTCACTTCTGTTTCTCTTTTTAACTGATAAATAATCTTTAACCTCGTCGGAAAATACACTGATAATAAGTGATGACGACATGCTTTCCGAACCGGAATTATCGTGGGTTCACTTTTACCCAGCTTATAAACGCCACTGGTTTCCATAACTGATTCAGGTTGCGGAATTATTTTTATTACCAGGTTCATTTTTTTCGGAACTGCATGATATGCAGATTGTTAAAATAAAATTGCAACGTGTTTCATTGTTTTAATAATTTGTTTTACTTTTTCACTAAAATAACAGACTGGGCTGCTACACTTTTTATTGTTATTTCTTTTCTGCTTTTACCATCCCAGGAATAGTTATCGTCCGGAAATTGTTTCCCATTACAGATTACAGATCCGGGCTTTCATCTGAATGCATAATGATTATCCCAGTTCCGGTTTTTTATTTTCCCATTAAAATTACCCTACAGATGGTCCGATCTCGACAGTTGTAAGGTTTCTCTCTCCTTTGCGGTTATATGGGTTATTGAAAAATCACCTTTAAGATTTTGGAAACTTACCCCGTCATCTTCATATAAGTCAAAATCTGACAGTTTCTCCCATACGGGAAAATATACAGTGTCATTTCATTTAAAGGCTTTTCGTTCCTGTACTGCATTAGCGGGCCAAACGGTATAATGCCTCCTCCCTGATATATAGTGCTCCTCCCGCTGTTTTCCGGCCATGTCACCTCTATTTCCCGGACACCTTTGATGACTTCTCCTGTCCAGTAATCTTTCCATAATCCGGCCGGGAAGTAGATGTTTTTCTCATAAATGCCAACCATCAAATCACGACCAAGAAGATATTGGTGAAGGTTATTACGGCAATTTCTGTCATCAGGAAATTCCATAGTGAGGGGTAACAGCATGGGCCATCCGCTTTTTGTGGCGTTAATAAGCCCAGGAATATAAATATGGAACAAGCTGAGACCTTAACTGGGAATAGAATTTATGCATTGCTTTAAGTTCTTCTCCCTGTACCCATGGCATCCTGAAATAGTTCCAGCTATTGATCTGACTCCAGGGCTGAAGATATCCGAAATGTATACCCTCTTTTTCTATCGATTCCATATCGTTTGTCGACCAGCTATGGCCAACTATTGAGGTATTAAGCATGGCACCAAGAGTGGTTAATCTGCCTCCGGTATCTCCTGTCCAGGTACCGGACCATGCCTGAAAACCTGTCCAGCCGCAAGGTGTAAAAATGACGGGACGACGGTCAGTATACGATTTAAAACCTTCGTACATCTGCCGGGAGTAAAAAAGAGGATACAGATTATGCACTTCCGCATCTGACATACCGTTTCCCCATGCCCTTCCGGGATGTTCCAGTTAACCTGGTCTGATCCATCCTGTTTAAAAAAATCCACTCCCTGGTCAACGAATTTTTTCAGATGTTCAAACCATGGTTCCTCTTTTATTGTTAACTGATCTTCTTTAGCTCTGGCCCGATTCAAATCAGACTGTTTCGTCAGATGCTCATCTATTTCAATCACGTCAGAAGATTTCCCTGGCACAGATTTTTTGACACCGGCAGGCTTAGAACTGTTCAGGCGCCGTTCCTCTTCATAACTAAGGTCGTAGTCGTTGCAAAGCCATAATTCAACTTTAAAGCCCATCCGTTTAATTGCGTCAATGAAATTATGAGGCCCGTTCGGGGCATAAGACGGAATAGGGAATCGTTCTTTGCTCCATGTTTTTTTCGTCGAAAAATCATAATTCTTCTCCATCCATCCGGGCTCCAGGCCGATCACATCACATGGGATTCCTTCCCTGCGGAAATTCAAAGCGTCATTTACGGCCTCATAATCATTGGCCTGCGTACGACAAATATACCACAGGCCAAAGGACCATTCAGGAGGAAGTTTGGGCTTTCCTGTCAGGTCGGTATATATATTAAGAAGTTCCTTAAACCCGTCTCCTGTCATTACATAATAATCAACAGCCCCGCTGCCATCGACCCAGGAATAGTTGTCCGGATCACTTTTACACATATCGAATATTATTTTATATGAGGTATTTACAAGAACACCTGATCCCTGTGTTGACATAAAGAACGGGACCGGGATATATGAATTTACATTCCTGACATAACAGTCTGAAATATAACCTCTTTGATAAATTCTTTCGCGCGACTGGTCCCCGAATCCAATCCAGTCCTCATCTTTACCTGCTTTTAATATTACCTTTGAAGAGCTATCTGAAAAATTTGCAGATATCTGATCAAGCAGTATTTTCTTCCCCGAGGGATCAGTTATTAAAATTTCGCCCGTTATCCTGTTCCCCGTCAGTTTAAGACGTGATGTTTCCGCTGAAAAACCATCCTTCGTCCCGGAAAAATTTACCTTAAGGTTGTCCCGGGAAATATCATTGATAAAACCGTAACGGTTAAGTCCGGATTCATTGAATATTTTCCCCTTTGGGGATATACGGATCCTCAGAATACCCTCTCCCAGAAAATTTATACGGATCATGGATCCCCTGTAAAAGTCTTGTTCCAGAACAACGGGACTCTTGTTAGCTGAAGACTGACCTGATATCACATTAAAGGAATAAAACAAGAAAACAGTATTACTCCTGCAATGATCCTTAATCTGGGGATCAAGCCCAGAAAATTTACTGATTTTATTCATGTGCCGGATTAATTAAATTATTATTTAAATTGAGACTGAAAATCTGACTAATAATTTTTAGATTTCTAAATGAACCGAACATAATTAATATAATTAAATATGACGTACAGTTTATTATTATGGACTGCTTCTGCCTGCATTCGGCAATTGTACATTTAAAGTCTCTGTTAAAGCTCCAAGCTTCTCATTCAGCGAATAGGGTGTATAGACATAGTCCTGCTCAAACTGGAAGCCCAGACGCGAGTCACGGGAAGCAGCAAGAAAAGAAAGTTCAGTACGGGCAATCTCGTCACGCAGAATTGTTTCCATCAGGTCCAGTATCGACCTCATATTTTTGTCTGTCCGGTTCATTCCACAATTGCAGGCGAAGGTCCTCGAACTCAAGGATCGCATAGTCGCTCTGCATCATTCTCTGCATTTGTTCTGCCACTACGACTTCCCTGACAGCCTGCTTACGTTTGGATTCCGGACTATCCAGTGGCAGCTTTCCGGTACAATTTTAATCCCTCCTCCATCTGATCTGCCGCCTTGCGCAGATATTTGAGAAATACCGGCAGTACTTTTGTTTCTTTACTGACCTGTACACCCGGTTGCACTTCTGGCATAAAGTTCCGCCTTATTCGTTTTGTTGGTAAAATCAGGGTAAAAGACCATGCGCGAAACGGTAAAAGGCCAGTAAGGATTTACAGGAAGCACCCTGTCCTGGTCCGTCCCAGGATTTGTGAAAGTAGCGGTCCGGGCTGGAGGTTCTCGGAAGAAAAGAGGGTTTCCGACAGCATTATTGGTTCCCATGTTCGGGCCGGTATCGGGTACCAGTCGGATTGCCTGGCTGAAATGGTCCCATGACTTTAAAACATGTTCCTTCTGCTCTTTCCCGAAAATCCGTGTGGCCATTGCTGTGAAGAGTTCCTCCATCGGAGGGGCATCGGTCCAGCAGGTCCATGCCCTCAACTCGCTGATAAAGTTAGGCTTGTAGCCGCTGCTCCAGCTTTCCAGCGTACCTTTCACCCCATATTTTTCCAAGTGCCATGTACCTTTCGTACCATTGGTCAGGACAAGGCAGGTAAGGTATTGTACCATACTGCCAGCTGGCAAAGGTATCAACCTTGGAATATACTTTCATTCCCTCTCTTTTTGCCTCACTAATCTGGGCGTCGGTTACTTCGGCAGGTCCAATCTGGTTAAGGGAATAGTCACGGAGGAAGCCGTCCATACCGTCAAGTGTGAAGCTCTTTCCGTTTTCCCAGGTGAGCAGGGGTATCGTTTTTGCAGGAAGCTGTTGAATGAAATATCTTTTTATATCACTGTTCTGAGGCCGGAAATCAATGTTGTATTCCCACGGGAGAACCTCCATTGATGGATTCGCCTTGTGGCATTCCTCTTCCACAATGGCCACTGCCTTACACCAATTCCTGGCCCATTCCTGCATGTATTCCTTACTGGCGCCATGCCCCCCTCCCCATGCTTTGTACCAGAATCCTTCGGTCAGGAAAACATAACCCTGGATGTCGGGAAACTTCTTAACAATATCACGAACAAGCTTACGCAGCCCCAGTTCACTTTCCCTGGTATCGAGATACTGGTAAATGATCGGAGTATAAACCTTTATTCCAAAATTCGCTGCCCTGTTGATAAGGTCCCTTACCCTTGCAGGATCCTGTTTGCGTACCCTGTACAATAAACGTGCATAAAAATCTGTAGAATTCTCAGCCGTTGTCCGATCGCCGTCCGGGTTTGTGTAAACTGCGGCAAATATACCGTCAAAACCGTCGTGAACAAGGTGAGAAAGAAGCTGGTCAGGCCAGTCCATCCAACCCATCCATGATAAAACCATCCTGGTATCGTACAGGCTATAACGGATAGTTTTCAGGTTCCTTTTTAAAAATGGCGCTTCGCGAAGGTTCATCCTGGATTCAAGGTTATAAAGACCGAACATAGCTCCACTCTCATCATACCCGCATACCAAAATCCTGTCAGGGGTCACCGTAATCTCATAGTCCTTCGGAGTTTTAAGTGTCAGTCCGCAACCAGGCAACTGAGCACGCGTTCCCACAACAATGCCTTGACTGAAGTTCTGCCACTCTGTCAGGGAGTTTGTATTCTCTGCCTGCACTTTAACATTCTGAGACGTATCAAGGTAGTCCTGAAAATCACGAACGACATTTTGTAAAATAACCGTACTCGCAGTATCCCATATCAATTTCCAGCCCTGGTCCGGTACAGACATTTCATCTTCTGCCGGTTGAGCTCCACTATCTCTTCTCGGTATATGCACCGGATCTGCTGAAAGTCGCTTATGATATTCATATAACTCTTCTGCCGGAAGATATTGTTCCACTTCCCGGGCAAAGGTCCCTTTAGAATATTTTTTATTATTTTTTGTTCCGTAACTTACTTTTTTACATGAGCTTACGCCCACTGACAAAATACCTGTTGACACTGCTGCTGCGGCTATTCCAGCTGTTGTTTTGCCAATGAAATCCCTTCTTGTGAAGCTTTTTTTTGTCATTTTCACATTATTAATTACTTTTTTAATTGTTCCTGTTTTCGGAAATAGCTTGCGGAATATTCCTTAAAGAACAAAAAATAAACCTTATCATTGTAAGATTAATTAACACCCCACCCTTCTGTTTTCCTGTTCTTTACAGGTAAAAGAGTGAGAGACTTCATGTACATCAGATATGAATCGCCTGATGAAAGCGGTCTTATAGTCAAAGTGTATTTTCCCGGTTTCGGGAAATTAAAGTAACCCACAGGAAATTCATGAAATTGGTAATCACCTGCGGACAATACTGTTGTTTTAATTGACGAAGAGCCATCTGTTATTTCAAATGGTTTACCTGCGTCCTCTTTATTAGCTGCATAAGAGATGTTTACCTTGAATATCCCGGGTTTCGTTACCTGTACGATCCAATCAACAGCATCTTCAGGTTCCGTCCATTTTGTAATATGAAATTTAAGGTTAACGCTAAAGCGAGTCTTTGCTTTTCCATGAGTTATTGCAGTTAAATAATCCAGAATTAATTTTCCTGAAGAATCCTGGACCATAACCGGCGGATCGACCACCGGGATACCTTCTGTTTCAAGTACAACCACTGAAATTGGATTATCGGGCGGATTTAAGGGAAGATTTATATATGTTGTTCCTCCTGTTTGTCTGAGAGACAACTTTACTGATTTATCAATTAGAAAATAAGCCGATTTTACAACATTTTTCAATCCTGGCAAACTGAGTTTTCCATCCTTAGGCCAGCTCCGTACAAATAAATAAACACTGGAACCTTTTACTGTTGTATAGCCCCAGGGTAATGTTGAAAATAAATTTGCAGTTGTTCCATAAATGCTTTCAGCATTGCGCTGAACCCAGGGACCAACCTGGCTAAATATATCGACCGTTGCCTTAGGAATTACCCCTTCGCCTGTAGGGCCAATATTAAGGAGGTAGTTGCCTCCACGACTTACAATTTCGACCAGGTTTTGAATTACAGTTTCAGGTGATTTCCAGAGAGTATCAAATTTATTAAAGCCCCAGGTTTCGTTCAATGTCTGGGGAGCTTCCCAATAATCACCCAGTCCCCCTGCCGGAAAGGACTTGTTCGGATCATTATACATCGGCATACCTTTATCGTTCCCGCTCTGGTAATCACCGGTAGATTCAAGGCTGTTAAAGATACTCCCTACACGGCTGTTCACCAGGCAGGCAGGCTGAAGTTCATGAACAAGATCATTGAATTCTAATCCTTGTTTCCTGGTATACATGCCTCTGTCAAACCATATCAAACCAATAGGGCCATAATTAGTGAGTAATTCGCGAACCTGAGGTTTGGCTTTTTCTTCAACATATTTAATGAATTTTTCAGGTTGAAATAAAACTTCTCCCCAATCATTATCATAATCCCAGTCATTCCCATAACCTCCCGGATGATCCCAGTCCTCACGATGAGAATAATAAACACAGAATTTTATTCCTTCTGCAGCACATGCATCAGCTAATTCTTTTAATGGATCGCGTCCAAATTTAGTCCAATCAACAATGTTATACTTTGACACCTTTGACTGAAACATAGCAAAGCCGTCATGATGCTTAGCTGTGATAACTATATACTTCATTCCGGTTGCTTTAGCCAGCCGAACCCATTGCCGGGCATCGAATTTTACAGGATTAAATTTGTGTGCAAGCTCACGATATTCATTGACGGGAATTTTAAAATCTTTCATGATCCATTCACCCTGTCCACCTGTTAATTGCTGGCCGTTCCATTCACCTGCAAGCCGGGAATAGGGTCCCCAATGAATGAACATACCAAATTTTGCGTCACGAAACCATTCGGGATGCTTATCTGTTGGTAATTCCTGATCAGGATTTACGTTACCTGCTATTTTATCAGCCCGGGTCGTGCAACTCACTGGATCTATTAACAGGAGAAAAAAAATCGACCATTCCTGTTACAGAAAATTTTTTTATTTTGTAAAATTTAATCCCAGCCATAATTAACTCTGTTTTATCAGTTTGAATTGAATTCAAAATAATTGTATATTTTTCATGGACGCATCCTGAAATTTTATATCTTGAAGGTATCTGGCCAAAAGAGATTCAGGTTATTAAAAATGTTTAATACATAGTAAAAATAGCAAAAATCCCGGTAAAACACCGGCTCAATTTTATTTAAGAATTTAAGTTTTGGTCTGTTTGTATGTGGCTGTCAAAATACATCGAAATGAAACATTCTTTACCTTATATAATCCCCAGGTTTATTTACTTCTCATTTATTATAAATCCTCTGTTCCTGACCTTATCAGGGCAATCAGTAGTGATCTCGTCAAGATACTGTACCAAAGCAAAAAGAAGCCATACAACCGGTGTATACAACTACCCGTCTTGTGACTACATAAACCCGTATTGATGGTAAGCTTGATGATGAATGCTGGAAAAAGGGCACATGGGCAGACAATTACACACAGCTTATTCCGAAAGAAGGGGCAAAACCCACCTATCAGACCGAGCTGAATATTCAATATGATAATAAGAATCTTTATATAGCTTTCAGGGCATTCGATGGTCAGCCTGATAAAATTCTAAGATTAGCAGGGGTCAGGGATGAAACTGTCGGGGATATGGTTGGTGTTAGTTTTGACAGTTACCGTGATTATCGCACAGGATTTGAATTTACCATAACAGCATGGGGACAGAAAGTTGATCTGGTTCATTCCAATCCCATGAATGAGGATTTTAAATGGAATGTCGAAGACTACAACTGGAATGCAGTATGGAAGGGAAAAATCGGACTGGAAGATTCAGCCTGGGTAGCAGAATTAGAAGTACCATTCAGTCAGTTGCGTTATAGCAGGAAAGATGAACAGGTTTGGGGAATGCATACCTGGCGATGGATCGCCCGACTCTCGGAGGAGAGTAACTGGGAAATTCCAGAGTCTGACAGGTCCGGGGATGCTATATAATTATGGAGAATTTCGTGGGATAAAAGGATTAAAAAAATCACGACGTCTCGAAATAATGCCATTTACCCTTGGTGATCTTAAAACGATGAAAAAAGAACCGCTAAATCCCTTTGCCGAAAAAGGCAGAGTCTGGGGAGGAAATATGGGACTTGATGCCAAGATCGGGATTTCAAGTAACTTCACAATTGATCTGACTGTTAATCCTGATTTTGGACAGGTGGAATCTGATCCTTCTAGTCATGAATCTAACAGCATTTGAAACTTTTTATGATGAGAAAAGACCTTTCTTCCTGGAAGGATTAACAATTTTCGATTATAAACTTGATGATCAGAGCCTGTTTTATTCAAGACGGATTGGCCATTCTCCATCCATGACTATGAATCCGAATGATAATCTTGTTTGTTGATTCACCCGATATGACTACAATTCTAAGCGCAGTCAAGTTAAGCGGAACAACTTCCAAAGGGTTGTCGGTCAGGACTTATACAGAGTGTAACAGCAAATGAATTTGCCAGGCTCAGCGATGCCGGATGGAAACAGAAGTAGCAGGAAAGTTGAACCTCTTACAAACTATATTATTGCCCGGATACAAAAAGGATACAAAGAGGGTAATACGGTGGTAGGTGGGATGATGACATCCACCAATCGTTATTTTGAAGATACAAGTCTTGATTTCCTGAGCAGGAATGTATATACCGGGGGGTTGATCTTTTACATCACTGGAAAGATAAGGAGTTTTTTTTTGATGCCCGTTTGATTGGAAGTTATATAAATGGCAGCAGGGAAGCAATAACTGCCTTGCAGGAATCTTCCGCCAGATATTTCCAGCGTCCGGGAGCAGATTACCTGAAGTATGATACTACTAAAACCATCTTTAAGCGGGACAGGAGGCAAATTCAGGATCGGCAAAGGGTCAAAAGGATTCTGGAGGTACTCGACCGGGGCAACCTGGATTTCTCCCGGCCTCGAATTAAACGACCTGGGTTATATGACAATGGCTGATGAAATTACCAGGGAGAATGTGGTATCATACTTTATTAATCAACCAGCCTTTATATTCCGAAGCTATAACATAAGTCTGGAGCAATTCAATACATGGAACTTTAATGGGACCTACCTTGGATCAGGTGGCCATTTTTCTTTTACTTCAGGTTTTAAAAACCAGTGGAGTTTTGGAACAAATATTATCTATCATTCAAATGCTTACGATACAAGACTTTTGCGTGGCGGCTATGCTATTAAAATGCCTTATAATATAATGTTGTCCGGCAATTTAAGGACTGATAAATCAAAAAAATTCATAGGTGCGTTAGGATACAGCTATGAATATTCCGGAAATAATTCTTTAATAAGTTATCAGATACAACCCGAAATTACAATTCGCCCTATCAGAACACTTAAAATCGGGTTGAGTGCAAATTATGATTATAATAATAACAGTCTTCAGTATGTAAGTACAATTAATTATCTATCGGGGAAACGATACATTCTTGGGACAATTGATCAAAAAACCCTTGGATTTACGTTAAGAGTTGATCTGAATCTGACACCTGAGTTTTCAATTCAATACTATGGAAGTCCATTTGTCTCCCGTGGCAGTTATTCAGAATTTAAGCGAGTTATAAATCCGGATGCAAAAGTATTTGATGAAAGGTTTGCACTTTATAACAGGGTGATCCTGTCAGACGGCAGGTATTTACTGGATGAAAATGATGACTCTGTTATTGATTATTCGATAGACAATCCCGATTTCAATTTTCATCAGTTCCGTTCTAATTTGGTAGCAAAATGGGAATACCGTCTTGGATCATTCATTTACCTTGTATGGTCAGGGGAACGCACGGGCAGGACCGGCTCTTCCAAAGCATCCATAAGTGATTCATACCGGCAGTTATGGAGTAACTTCCCGAATAATATTTTTCTTATTAAGTTGAGTTACTGGTTTTCTTTATAAGAAAAAACCAACATCCATTTGATTTCTAAATGAAGAGGTTGAATAAAAAGTAGTATAACACAACCTCTTCATTGTTTATTTCTGAAACACCAGCCAACCCAGGTCAGCAGGATTATCCGATCCAAGTATTAACCGTGATGTAGTCGGATTATCCGGGCGCCATGAATTCCTTCCTCCCGGTCTTTTTTGAACAATTACATCCATTCGAATCGGGTTCATATTTTCTGCATCTATTCCAATGGTTTGAAAAGGAATTCGCATGGTAACCATCCGGATACCCTTATCATTGAGCTCCCTGAGAGCTCCCCTGTAAATCAACGGATACCCTATAATATGTACCGGATTCCTGTTTGCAAGCTCACGATTGAATACAAAATGGATAGCAGGATAGAGACGCTGAGGTTCGATCTTAACTTCAATACCGGATATGGGAGATGACTTTGCGGCAGAATCTGCATTTTCTTTCTCAGATACTACTATGTATAAAGCATCCTTACCATAAGCAGATGCCCATTTAAAATTTGAATTATCCGAACCATAATTACATGCCTGCCATTTAAGATCTTTAGGCAAAACAGATTCTGTACCGGACCAGACTGAACTGTCAGAAGCAATGCATTCAGCTACAGGGCCAACAGGTTTTTTCCCTGTATATTCAGGAAATAAAGGCTGATCTTTGAGAATAATCCTTTTCACCTCAGGGAGATCCTTTTCAAGAACATTTTTTAACTGGCCTATACGCCAGCTTATTTTGGCAGGAAAATACTTATAACCTTCTGCTTCTGAATGAAATCCAAGACGGGAATCTTTATCACATAACACAAGAAGTTGTTCGTCAAGTTTAATTTCATCATTGAGTATTTCATTTAACCGGTCAAGAATGTCAAGACGGTCCCTTCCTTCCATACGCAACATCTTTTCACGCAGAAAATAGAAATTAAGAATGTTGTATCCGCTTCTAAGCTGAATACCCAGGGCTTGTGCAACACCAATATCCAATAGCCGTTCAGGTTCATTTGCATAATTATCCTGAATTCCTTTAAGTATTTCCATACCTTTATCCCAGGATGTTGTCATACGCCTGGTTAATTCAACGACTTCCTCAAGAGTAAGGACATCGCCGATACATTCACCTACACGGTCTCCACTGGGAGGCCATGGCTTCAGTGTTGAGCTTGAGCCTATCTGCCATGTTGGCGTTAACGGCGCATCAACGGGTTTTAGAAAGAGAGGCCAGACAGGGCCGTCATGAATAGGTCCGTAATATTGAAACAGATTTACAAGAGGATAATTTTCATACCCATTGCTGAAGAGTTTCCATGCCTCAATCACTTTTGGTACATCTTCCTTTTTCCAGTAGACGGGGGCAAGCCGGTTCATAAAAGAATCCTCATCGCCTGGAAATGGCTCCATAGAAAGCATGCCGGCTGCCTTGTTCATTAAACCAGGGTAGTTACCGAAATACCAGCACAGCATTGTATAGGATACTCCCAGATTTCTCATCCCGCTGAATTTCTTATAAAGAAGTGACGGAACTGAAACGAAAGGGACTGTTGCTACTTCATGTGAATTGCCCGTCTGTATCTTAGCTGATACTTCTGTCCCATTTTTCCTGGCAACCTCTGCTATCCTGGTAAACCTGTCACTGGGTCCGGGATTCGAGATCCAATAGTCACCTCCAACCAGCAACTTCCCAAACTCAGTCCTGGTGACTCCGGATTCAAAGTTATACTGAAGTATCACACCTTTTGGAGTATGAGCAGGTAAATCATATACCCAGTCGGCAATAGCGTATGAGTCACCTGCAACATAGCGCTGTGGCTGAGGTATATAGAGCCAGCTGATCAATTCAGCATCGGGTGCGGCATCATGCATCCCCTGTTCCATAGCGGATAGAGAGGCATGCAGAATTTCCCAGGGTTCTTTATGTGAACAGCGTGGGCAATCAATCTGACCAACATGATATTGTGATGATGAAGAAACCGAACTCAGGCAGGTAGTGCCCCTTTCTCCGTAGGTAATGTTTATCAATCCGCCAAGGTCAGGGACGGCTTTGAAAATGTTATTCACTGTTTCGTACAGATATTTATGAGCAGTCTGGCTGATGGGGCAGAAGAAATTTCCCCTGCCATTTGGCGCCCCGGCCAGCTCCGGATATTTTTTTATTACCGGGCTATCAGTATCCCACGCACGCGGCTCAATACAAAATATATAAGTTCGTATCCCATACCGCAAACACTTTTCCACGGTCTGGTGTAACTTTGCCAGTCTTTTCCCGCCGTCTTTCGCTGCGTCAGGGGTGTAAGATGTTGATACCAGATCACGAAACTCTATTGTCAGCCATAAGCCGTTGACTCCCTCATGTGCAAGACGGTTTAGGTATTGATCGGGATAGTAATCCACAGTGTCCATCAATTCATCACGCATGGCTGGTGGCCGTTTGATGGGTCCAAAGAAACAACGCGAGATCCGTCTTTTGATAAAAGGACTTATTTTAGTTGTTCCCTCCGGCAGATAGGGTCCCCGCTGGCTCAGCATTTCATCTTCAATGTGAAAAATACCACGTCGTATACCCTCAATGTCAGAAGCCAGTATACTACAGGTTTTTACCCCGCTTTCTATCCGGTATGCTTCGCTTTCCATATCTGGCACTTTTACGGTTTCTATCGTGTAAGCACCATTATCATATTTCACGCCTCCGGCTTTCAGAAAACTCCGGAGATCATCGTAAGCTGTTTCCAGTCGTTTCTTAGGATCCGGAAATCCGGCCTTAAGGTTTACACCTGCGGAAAGATCTGCCTGCCCGGGACCCGGACGTGTATTTTCCCACGGAAGTTTTGTCCACATAGGTGCCTTCAGATCTTCAATGAAATGCCAGCTATCCACACCCGGTTGGGGGGGTGCGTTTTTAAGGTAAATAGTGTCTGCAAAAACACCAGCATTATTTTTATCAGTTCCCTGGGTACAACTATTTGCAATAATTGCAAAAACAACTATTACGGAAAATACGGAGGTTGAAATAAGGTTTTTCATATACAGACTGGATTAATTTTTATTATAGTGTTTAAGGAGCCTTCCGTATGACAACATCCCCAATTAAATCCTCAGATGCGCGGGGCACATAATCCCTGCCCTCTTCTTTTACCCAGACATTAAGGTTTACTTTTCCTTCAGGCAACATAAAGGTAGCTTTATTTTCGCCCTGGTTCAGAGGCTGAGCGGTTGAAACTGAATCATACTGAATACACAATTGACCTTTTCCTTGCGATTCCCCCCTGTTTATCGACATTTCATATCTACCCTTATGTTCAATGAAAACAGGCCAACCGGAAGGTTCCTTGTCAACATAGGTTGCATCCTGATAGCGGCATAGATAAGTAATCTTTTCTTCATCCGACCCGATATGTATCAAGCCAGGGGCAAATTGTCTCGATCTTTTAACATCATCGAACCAGTTATCATAAGCATTTCTCAACTTTTTAACTACTTCAGGATACTTATCAGACAGATTATTTCTCTCATAGGGATCTGCAGACAGGTCATAGAGTTCCAAAACCGGCTTATCGATGGAAGTTTTAAACATTCCTTCATCAAAAGAGTTGGGATAACCAACCAGTTTAAACCTGCTTGTAATCACAGCGCAATTCTGGTACCGGTGTGGGTTTATTCCCCTGGAACATTGGAGAAACAACATTCGCTCGGGCCAGGCAAGGCTGTCTCCCCTAAGCAGAGGTAAAAGACTAACTCCGTCTATGACTGAATCAGGCTGATCTTTAGTTCCTGAGATATCCAACAGAGTTGGTAAAATGTCAATGTGACTGGCAATCTTACCTACTGTTGATCCGCCTTTAAAATGATCTGGCCACTGGACAAAACATGGCACTCTTATACTGCCTTCATATGGAGAGGAATAGCCAGATCCCCTGTGATCATCTTTATTAATCACAACGTTTCCATCATCACTGAGAAAAATTACCAATGTATTATTTCTTAAGTTTAAACTGGCTAATGCATCAATTAAACGGCCAAAATTTTCATCAAAATTATTAAGCATTCCACATGCCGTTATAACATTCTTTTTAAGTCCCATGCCAGAATATGGTCTGATGTATTCTTCCGGGACTTCCGGTCCCACATCTGAACCTGAATGTGCAACATTGACCGGTAAATAAACAAAAAAAGGTTTATCCTTATTTTGTTTAATAAAGTCGATTGCTGCGTTAAAAAATATATCTGTGCAATAACCTTGTTTTTGTACAAACTTTCCATTTTCCCAAAGTTTAGGATCAATATAAGTATCAGGAAAGTCTGGTACCTGACCGAGTCTTCCTGATTTATGTATAAGAGTTTCATCGAAACCCTGATCCTGAGGTCGCATAGGGTAGTTATCACCCAGGTGCCATTTTCCAAAAATACCTGTGGAGTATCCCTCTTTTTTCAATAATTCCGCAATGGTAACCTCATCACCAAACATTTTGGCTCCACCACGCGAAGTATGTATAACACCGGTACGATAGTGATATCTCCCTGTCATCAGGCTGGCACGGGTAGGGGCTGACATTGGGTTGCTGTAAAACCGGCTGAATTGAATTCCGGCCCGTGCAAAACTGTCAAGGTTTGGAGTTTTAACCAGTTTATTACCAGTAACACCAAATTCCGGGTAGCCCACATTATCAATCATTACCAGGATAATATCAGGTTTCTCCAAGGCAGGTGCTTGTTTTTGAGTATTTGAACAACTTGCACAAATGCATAGTTCAGCAATAAGGTATATAGGTAAATATTGCGATTTGGGCAACATGGCAAACTTCTGGGAATCACTCATGAATTTTGTTTTATAATACTTAAATGTATGATTTGTAGCTAATTAACCTGCACTTAATGTGGTATAGATACAAAACTATTCATTTATTATCAAATATATATTAACAAGTCTGTTAAAATTCCCCTTTCAATTTACACATTTTGTTGTCACCCTCTATTGCCGTAATATGTTTCTCAATTGCTGTTAAAATCCATTTGTTCAATTAGGGGTGAAAATTTAATTCACCACTTAATCAATAATTTTGGCATTTTTAAATGCGGTTATCAGCTCATCCCTACTTATGTTACTTGTCTTTATATAGCGGCGTTTACCAACGGGTAATAAAGTTTTGTCACTATTCTGGTATGTAAGTACGGGAATTTCCTGACCCAGACTTTCCATCAGTTTTAAATTTTTTGATTTTAAAGGTAATTCCAACTTTTTGTCCCCTGAAATATGCCAGTAAACAGCATACAGATCTTTACCCCTTTCAAAGGTAAATGCAATCACATCCCTGCTCTCATTTGCAACATTCATGACCTTATCGTAGGGAACCAGCTCAAGTTCATTTTTTTCATTCAGCAAAAGAGTATACTCCTGTTGAGGATTACGCAGCAATTGCTTTTGTTCACTGGTAAGCCACTTTTTTGCTCTTACCTCTTCCCAGCGTCTGAAAACCTCAAAATTATCAGGTGTCCTCGGATGCTTAGCCAATATTGCCGGGTTAGCATGTATTGCCACAGGGCAATCCCATGCGGCTGCCTTGCTTGTAACAAACTCCAGCTGATCGGGTTGTGTTCCGATAGTTTTTTGATCGGGCAACCAATATCCCAGCCAGCCAAAATTTACCCGTGTGAAATTATCCTGCATTCTTGGTGCTTCTTTGAAAGGATGTTTTATTGTTTGAGTCCTTTAATTCCTCAGGACGAAAAACATCGAACGCATTTCCTCCGGTCAGCATATGCCAGTCGAAATGAGTTTTAGCTGCACCTTCTGCAAAAACAGGTTCCGGTTTCAGTTTGCTGAATACCCTGTATTGGGCTCCGGATACATGATACCAGAAAGGACGATTAACCCCTTCAGACCCGTCGAAATAGAAAAATTCAAATCCTGCGTCCCAGAGATCAGCGATAGCGTCTGCCACCTCATCCTGGAGGTCAGAGTATTGATCGAGATAAACGCTTGTTGCTCCAAATTCACTTACATCAAGCAACCCGAACATATAACCTGCAGGCTGTGCATTTATTGTTGTTTTATCTATTCCGCGCTCACAACCAAAGAACATATAAGGTGGGGTAGTTGTGTAACCTTTGTAGGAGATAAATTCAGTTCCTATTTTCAACACCCTTCTGTTATTTGCCATTGCTGAACTCTGAGGATTCTGCTCAACATAAATGGTGTTGTCTTTTTTTCCAAGAGGTTTCTTCAGTGTAAAAATTCTTAAAAGATTCAGCCTGTGATCAGGTATGGGTGTTACGTACTTGCTGTCTCTCCCAATATGGCTATGGAGAAAATGACAACCTGGAGTGATGCCTGCCGCTTTGATCTTAGCCAGCATTGCTTTCAGATCAGCTTTGCCATTGGGATATTCCGGCCTGAAGACATTGTAATTTCCTATAAGCCTGTAACCTCTGCTCTCGAGAAAAGCAGGATAATAGATATTCATAAGTCTGAATCCTCCCATTTTGGCATATTTTATATGTTCATCGACATTGGTCGGATTAACATTGGACGTCCAGTAGTATGATGCATTAATGAGATCATTTCTACGGCTTGCCACTCCATGAGGTAATCTATAATCTCCCTCAACAATGGCAATTTTATCTAAAAGTTTGTCTTTAGCGCAGGTAATCAATGCTGCAGTAACACCTGTAAGTTTTACCCTTTCATCCACCCCTGCCTGTAACAGGTGATATCCTTCACCTTCTTCTGCGTTTGCATTGGCACAGGGGTCAGCACCAAGAATGTTAACTGCAACTTTATCATCCCAGATAACATTCAGCCAGTCGCCGTAATGGCCGCGGTCTTTAACAGGTAATTGCAGAAAATACATTTCAGATATTGGAGGTTCAGTCATTAAAATACCATAGGGCTCGGTAAGATTGAATGCCTCCAGGGTAAATGCAATATAATCCGTAGCAATCTTTATACTGACTGTGGTTTCCCATGGGATCAGCTCATAGCCAATAATGATCTTATCCCCTTCCTTACGGACCGAATTGGATTTAAATGTGGTCCTTTTATTGGGATATGCCAGCTTTACCTCATTCTGGTAAGGACGAGGCTCTGTTATGGCGCTTATGGGAATCTTTTTCCCCTGAATTAAACATTCTACATTATCTGGTTTGTAAATAAGACTTTTGGCAATCCCATCGCCGGAGATGACCAGTTTCATCTGATCATTCTCAATTATAACATCTTCCTTCTTACTCGTGGTACTCTTATCGCAGGATATGATAAGGATACCCGTTAATGTTAGTAACAAAAAAAATAATCGTTTCATAATGTATAGATTTTATTAGATTAATTTGGTACTGGTTATTTAAGTAGGAGCTTATAAAAAATATTAACTCATTTTTTGGTTCTTATTTTACTTCCTGATAATGCATAATACATTATATAAAGATATGCAGGCAAACATACAAGGTAAGCTAACTTGTAAGATGCAATGTCGGCAACATATCCGAAAAGAAGCGGAATAATTGCTCCTCCGATAATTCCTGTAACCAGGAATGAAGATCCCATCTTTGTAAATTTCCCCAGATCAGCAATTGCGAGAGGCCATATAGCCGGCCACATTAATGCGTTAGCCAGGCCAAGAAGGGCTACAAGATAGATTGATATACCAACGGGGAATAATAAAATTCCGATAGTCACGACAACACCTGAAATAGTTGACAGAAGTAACGCCCTGCCCTGACTTAGGTATTTCGGAATAAACAATACCCCTAATATATACCCAATCACCATTCCTGCCGAAACAAACCAGACATAATTCTGGGGTGAAGGCAAACTTAGCTTTGCAGCATAGTCATTAATTGATCCTAAAGCTATATATTCCAATCCAATATCGCAAAATATAGCAAGAACACCCAATAACAGGTGTGGGAACTGAAAGATGCTTGTTTTTGAACTGGCATATGCTGATGCTTCTGTGTCATCGCCACTCTCTTCTTCTCCGGCAGCCATTATTTCAGGAAGAGGTGCAAAATAATATAAAACACCCATAACCACGAGTACTCCTGAAATAATATAAAAGGGAAGAATGGTATCATTGAGGCGTACATTCGTCAGGTCCATAAAGAAAGACAACATCAGTGAAGCCACTGCATAAAATGTTTTGCTGCATATTCCCATCAGTGCTATCCTGCTTGCGGCACTCTCCTCTGGTCCCAGGATGGAAACATAGGTATTAACTGCACCTGTTAGTAAAGTCTGACCCATCCCGCTTACAAACAGCGCCAGAAGCAACAGTGGAAAGCTTATTATCTTTGCAGCAGGGGCTATAAGGTAAAAACCTATTGCCATGATCATAAAAGCGATAATCATGCCACCTTTGTAACCAAACTTTTTAATTATTGCTCCGGAAGGGAGACCAAAAACGACAAAGGATAAAAAGGTAGCTGTCATCACAAGATATGACATAGTAATTGAGATATTAAATGCTTTTTTTACAAATGGAACAAAAAATGCATTTATCCCAAGGGCAAAGCCAAGAACTGCGAACATTGATCCTATTATCATCAAAGGAACAATCAGGGTCTTTTGTTTATTTGTCATAGTCAGATTATTTATGAAAAAGTTAGTTTTATTGCGATTTAAATTATTTATTATACTTCAGGTATGGAATACAAGGTAGCAGGTGCAAGAGGACATTTTCGGTTTTAAGTAACTCATAAATTTATGAAACTCTTACTAACCAGATGAATATTCTGTAACTATATTAACGCTAAGCTCGGTTCCCGGCTCCAGATTTTCCGTACACCCTCCACATGCTTCAATCTCCATGAAACCGGAAGGATCGCAATAAATACTAAGTTTTACTCCTCTTTTAGAAGGAAGCTGGTCGGGCGGTGCATCAGCTATATCGATATAAAACTGACCGGCCGGCAACTCACCGGCATATCGCCTGGCTTTAAATTCATCGCCATAGTTATATTCTATCCATGGGATTTTTGAACTCAGGCCCAGTTGGAAACGGTTTTTAGTATAAGTATCAACAACCAAGACTTCACCCTCCGGATGACGTTGCGATTCACTTGTACTGTAATAATCCCAGATATCCTTCTCAGCAGGGGCTGGCAAAGTGACCCGTCCGGGTTTACCGGAATCAAACTGGCAAAGAGACCAGGGTGCTATTAAAAATTCACCTTTATGAAGCGGCTTTTTGCCGATATAACGAATTATTTCCGTTACATTCTGGACCAGGGATTTTCCCCGCTGAATGATTTTAATATGCCGTTCGAATTCACATGGAATGCCAAGCTGACGATTATTTATCAAGTCTACTTCTGCCCTGATAAAAGCTGTATCAGAACCAGATGATACCACCTCCCAAACTGCTCCGGTAATGGCCGGTGGAACACGCCATGTACCGGTGGCGTATTCATACCCAAAACACGTCCCTTCCGGTGCAGGCCATAGCGCATCTCCACCGGGATTAAGATATGAAGTTTTATTGCTCCGGTTTAATATTGCTGATGGCACTACCCTGTTGATAACTCTGTCGTTAACCACGGCAAACAGACGTCCTTCAAGATCTAATGCAGCAAGAATACCGTTTTCCTTGGTTCCGACAATGTGTACCCTTCGGCGCGACTGTTGCATTAGATCTATCAGGGCATTTCCGGTCATAGCTATTTCCCCATAGTTTTTTTCATGTAAGGAAGTATGAGAGCTTTAGCACGATTACCATAATCAAGTGATGCTTTCTTTGCTCCCCGCGAGTACCATTTTGTATTATCAAACCGTTTCATATCAACAGCTTCAGGACAGAATGCCATCATAAGGGATGTTTCCTGTTCACCTGCATGGTCAATTGGGAACTGCTTCTGTATTTCATCGCTCATAAACTGACAGATATGTATCCAGTTAAACGGATCAGTTCCTGATTCATGCTCATCATAATAATTTGCTGAGGATTCATCTCCCCACCACCCATCACCCCGTTCCTTTTCGATGAATGCAAAGATCTCCTGCCGTGCAGCAAGTTTAAAGGAAAGGTCCGTCGGCATCCCACTAACAAAATTCTCACTCTGGTGATGAACAAACAAATATATATTACGGAACCCTATTCGCAAAAGGCTGTAAAACAACTGACGTGCAAATTGGTTCAGCACCTGAGAATCAACATGTATCCCTCCATTACGCTCGGGAGCTTCAACAGCGTAGCTGCCTGCTCCATAATAGAATGGTGGCATGATAACCAGGGGCATCTCCTTTTCAAGCAGATCCAATGCCCGAATTACCAGCAGGGTGTCTACACCCGGCGATAAATGTTCACTGTGATATTCCAGCACTCCAAGAGCCATTGCTACCGGAGTGTTTTTATCAATAGCCTCCCGGATCTGGTCCGGAAACATCATTTCGTAATGCATAATATTTTCCTTTTAGTTGTTTTTATTTAATCAGAAGTCAAGTCATTCAGTTGTCATTCTGTTGTCATTCAGTTGTCATTCAGTTGTCATTCAGTTGTCGATTCAGTTGCGATTGACTGACGCGAAGCAAATGACCATAAATGACGCGCGAAGCGTAAATGGCAACTTCTTATATTTCAATGATTTTCATAAATTTAGAAGAAAGTTTTTCAACTCCTTTTTCGGTGATTATGACTCCGTTTTCCCAGCGAAGACCGAAATCATGATCATAGAAGAAAGTATCGACCTGGAAGGTCATATTCTTTTGCAAATCATAGTCAGATGTTGATTCCATCCATGGCTGCTCAACCTCTATCATCCCGATTGAGTGGCACGGGCCATAAAGCATGTATTTTTCAAATCCACGTGATTTCACCCATGCTTCATAATCCCTAACAACAGTACCGGCAGGTTTTCCGGCTTTCATCATCTCAATTGTTTTAAAATGAGCTTCAAGACCAAAATCAATAAGCTTTTTCTTACGCTCTGGTAACGGACCGATTGATATTGGCAATCCGACACTTGATGAGTAACCGCTTACGCGTGCTCCGATATTCAGTTGAATGACCTCATTCTTAACTATCTTGTTATGCGTGGGACGTGATATGGCATTATTGGTTTCGGTACCGCAGAAAACATACAGTGAGTGACCTTCGTACTCCCCGCCATGTTTATAAATTTCACGCTGAGCAATACCAACTACCTGTAATTCAGTCATCCCTGGTTTAATCTCATTTATAATTGCCTCAATTGCCAGCTCTGAAATTGCATAAGCTTTCCGCATACAGGCAAGTTCATTTTCACTTTTCACAAACCTTAACGGGAGAAGAGTGGCATCAGCTTTAACCAGTTCAACAGATGGAAACTGTTCCTTTAATCGACATGTAAACAGGAAGTGGTGTTATTGCCCACCCAACAATACCCAGTTTTTTTATCCTGCCTTTTGGTGTGTATTTTGCCACGATATCTTTATAACTTGCAAAAGTCATCCCCGGACATTCCGGTTCAGCGGATTCGCGATATTCGATCATCTTTTCAATATTCTTAAAGACACTGCGGTGGGCTGCATATATCTCACTCTCAGGCCCTACCAGAAGAACAGCCTCTCCTTCGGCCGGAACAAATACTGCTGAAGCTTCAAATGTCGGCCAGTACTCACTCAGATATCTTACATTAGCCATATCGCATTCATTTGCATGTACAAGGCAGGCATCCAATCCTGCAGCTTTGATGTTGGCCTGAAATTTCGCAATACGGTCGTAAAACTCTTGTTTTGGAATTGTTGTTGTATTCATGATGGTTCTATAATTTTTGATACTATTAATTTAATATGTCCTGATCATTTCGTAATAATCTACACATTTTTAAAGGTAATCTTCAAAACATAACCGTGGCTGTTTGGCCTCACTGATGGCAATGTTGACGTTTAACCCTTTCCCTTCCATCTTCCAGGAAACTTTTTCATCAGATCCAAGCAACCGGACTGATTCAATTTTACTGATTTCATCTTTGGTTAAACGTGTTAAAGACTTAATTACAATATCTTTATTTTCGGGCCATTTTAAACTGGTGATAAACAAATCGCTGTTCTTTTGAGTAAACCAGAAATCCTGAGGAGTAAAACTGGCTTTGAAACCTTTTTCTTCTCTTTCTTCAGTTCCTTTCATAGAAAGATCACTGGGCCCTTCGTGGTTAACAATCCATTTTGAGGTGCCATAAACAGATTCTCCATTAACACTCATCCATTCGCCAATCTCTTTCAACCGTATCAGGCTCTCCTCGGGGAAGAGTCCTTCCCCTGTCGGACCAACATTTAAAAGATAATTACCTCCCTTACTTGTAATTGAAGTAAGCCAGTACAATAACTCCTCAGTAGATTTCCAATCGTGATCGTCACTTCTGTACCCCCAGGTATTGTTCATGGTTCCGGGAGTTTCCCAATAAATTTTTTGTCCTGCTTTTGTATAAATAGGATCATATTTCATTTGAGTCCCCGTTATTTCATCAGGAATAATGTTATCCCCGGGAATCCAAAAATCTCCAAAACTATTACCTACTCTGCTATTTTCCAGTATTCCCGGCTGAATTCCATAAACCATTTTATAAACATCAAAGCATTGTTGCCGGGTTATTTTCATTGGCATATCATGCCAGAGTTCCTGCAGTCCAGGGAATTTAATAAGTAACTCACGTAACTGGGGTTTATATTTTTTTTCGAAATAATCGGTAAATGAAACCGGCGAAGGATCCCAGGTATTTGCCCAGTATTGATATGATTTATCTTCATCCGGATGTTTTTTCTCATAATCTTTAACTCCTCCATTACCTCCGTCCATCCAATCCAGATAATTAAAGTATATAGAAAAATTAATACCATATTTCTTACACGCCTGATATAATTCTGCCATTGGATCACGTTTAAAGGCAGTCATTGCCACAATATTATAATCTGATACCTTTGAATCGTACATGGCAAAACCATCAGCATGTTTTGGCATTGCAACTATATAGCGCATTCCTGCCATTTTGGCTGCCTTAACCCAGTCATCGGCATTAAATTTAACAGGGTCAAACTTTTTGCACATTTCCCTGTACTCGTTTCGCGGAATTTCTGCATAACGCATAATACATTCCCCAATACCCTTAATATCTTTCCCTTTCCAATAGCCTCCGAGACTTGAATAGGCACCAAAATGAATGAACATGCCGAATTTGGCTTCATTAAATTTTACCAATGATTGACTTTTCGACTGATGCATTTTATCCCATTCCTGAGTTAACTTATCCTCTTTTTGCGCAAAACAAGGGAATAACAACACCAGACAAAATGCTATTATTACTGACTTTTTCATTCTTTAATTAATTAAATTCATAGTAATTAATTAGTGATCCACCATACTATTGTAAAAAAGATCCTCTTTAGACCAGGTATTAATATCTTGTAAGACTGTGACGTCTGATTCTATTCAAAGACTAACAGAGAATATCCATTACAAGCCGGTACAGTTACATTAACATACCCATCAGTTATCTTGAATGGCAGTGATTTTCTTTCAGGTGCCAGATAGACTTTTTTAGGCGTTCTCCCATCATTACGAAGAGCAATTTTTACATTTTTAAGTTCGATAGGTTCTTCAATCATTTGTGTATTCGAACCTCTCATCTCAGGTACATACGAGAGGATATGCACCATTCTCCGTCCAGGTTGTTCGGTAACAAAGACTCTGCTGAAGGAAGGTAAGTTTTCGTACTTTATCAGTGGTCTGGGGAGAAATTTATCAAGCACATTCCCGAAAACTGTCCTCAATTCAACGGGAGCCTGGTCGAAATAACCGGAAAATATCCTGTTGGTAAAATGGGCCACCTTCCCGTTTATGGTCAGTGCCGGTTTATCTGTAACTTTATCCGGCGGATTATAATAGTATGCATACAAACCATCCCATCCGCGGTTATAGTAAGGTTTAATCAGCTTTGCTTCAACAATGGTGCCGGGTAGCGGTTCAACATCAATACCGGTTGAATATAAAGATAAAGGCATGTCAGGCAATCCACGGTTAATGTCCTTACTTGCTGTGAAATATGCAGGATCAAAATCGTTTTCTCCAACATATTTCAGTCCCCATTCTTTCTCAAGTGCAAATTGTTTTTTCTCTTCATTTAATCCTGAACTGCCACTTGAAATGACCGCCTTCCCGGCATCAATATGAGCTTTGATACGGCTGGCTATTGCGTCAGTAAAGATAATATCATCGGGAATTACAAGTACGCTGTATTTACTCCAGTCGGAAAAATCTGTAACCACATCAAATTGTTGTTTTAATTCGCTTACCATTCTCACTGCTGCGCGAAGTTGTCCATCAGCTACTTGCCTGGCTCCGTATATTCCGGTCAGATTTTGGGTAAACAATGGCTATTTCAGTAATATTCTTTGCATTATCGAACCAGGGTTCCATTGTTTGCAATTCTTTGTAAATCTCCTCTTCTCTGTCAAAAACAGCAGTGTTAAGGTCCCCGCGTGGATGAAAATGTCCGCCGATATTGGGTCGCATCCCGTTAGCCAAACCATAGAGCAATTCTGATTTAATGGCTGCTTCCGGACGCAGTCCGCCGAAATCTCCCCAGTCGTAGAAACGGCCGTTCATGTTCATAACCGGCTTATCCCCAAGGGTACGCATATAATGCGACAGAACAGGCAGGTATTCATAACCCCACCCACCGGTAGGCAGATCTTCACATTCAAGGTAGGTTCCAATCCCGGCCTGATCTTCAAACGGGATACCATTGAAATACAGCTGGAAATCAGGATTGATCGCCTTAACTGCCCTGGAAATATCTTTCGATAACCGCAGTGCTGAAAATGCAGCGAATTTTGTAACTTCATCCTTATTGGTCCAGTCTATTCCCTTCTCTTTCATTTCTTTTATGCAAACAGGACAAACGCATGGATATGGCCCCATACAGTCTATGAAAAATCCGGATACCGGGTAATTGTGTGCTACTTCCTCAACCATAGCGATAAGATGGTCGCGATAAGCCGTATTATAACACATTGTCCTTACAAAAGGAGTAAAGCGTGGTTCCCGTAATTCACGACCGTCGAAATAGAGAGTTGTCCAATCCCGGTGAAGAACTCCTTCAGCGCTGCTTATACCACCATTAAAGTAAGCTACAAGGGCTATATTTTTTCGTTGACAGGCATCAGCCAGTTTACCAAAAAGGTCGTATTTGAGCGAAGGGTGTTTAATGCCTATTTTGGTATCGTAATAAGCCATACCAAGGTTACAACGGGCATGAAATGTGATTTGATCAACTCCACAAAGTTTGATACGGTCAGTAAATGCCTCAGCATCAAAATTCGCACCCACATCGGGACAGGCCGGCATGGTATGGTTATCATAAAAAAGGCAATATTTGGGCTGATGCATCTTCCCCTGTTCTTTTTTCATAACGGCCTTTTCCTGTGTAAATGCATGGGGAAATATGGCCAAACAGATTAAGAATATTAAAGTTTTTTTCATCATAATGTAATTTTGATTTTAAAGGTATGATGAACCCCGAAGGGCTCGCCGAAGGCAAACCACAGATGATTGACTTCGTCGAGCTCGCTTCGGGCGGTTGTGATTATGGTCAATCATGTGGGTTTCATTTTATAATATTTACATTAGTAACAACATAACCCTCTTGCCAAATGAAAGATTTGGATGAAACAAATATTTTTCAATTTTGATCCGTTTACCTGGAAGCAATTTACGAAATCCAGACCAAAAGAGTGTAATTTTAAATGGAAATTAACTCCCTGCCTTTTCCGGCAGGGAGAATAATTACCACTTAATTATTAGTAACCAGTATTCTGGACGAGGTTCTTATTGCTATTCATCTCACTTGTTGGAATCGGGAAAAGCAAATCTTTTGCAGCATAAACAGCACCGGAAACAAATGTATACCCTACTAAATTGTCAAAGTTTCCTGTAGTGAAATTATATGCTTTTTGGGTCCGTGCCATATTAAACCACGTTTTGTCTTCAAAACAAAGTTCATGGTAGGATTCTCTCCAGATAGCCTGCCTGAACTGATCCTGGGTTAATCCCGATAAATCAGCAAGCTGAGCTCTTCTTCTGATCAGATTTACTGCTGTATAAGATGCGGTAGTAGGGCCCGGATACTTCATTTGAGGCCTCTGCATATATTAACAGTAACTCTGCATAGCGCATTATTGTCCAGTTAAGGCCACTGCTTGCTGTTGATTCATTTGCCACAACATCAAAAAGCTTATAAACATAAGTATTCCCGAGGTCAATTGTTTGAGTCCTGTCAGATGCAAGAGTATAAAATTTATAAAAGAATTGTTTTTCCTCGGCGCCGTCTATCACCAGTTTCATAAGAGTTAAGAAGTGGTACTTCGGCGAAAATTGCTCCACCCTGACCATCATAAACGGAAATGCCTTTATTATACGGGACAATAGCCGATTGCCAGTGCAGAAGGTGACACCAAAGCAGTATATTGGGCCTGAAAAATGTTCTCATCTTTGTTTTTATTTGCAGGAGTATGAAGATCATCATACGTCGGGAATAACATGTAGTTATTTGATTGAATTACTTCTGCGGCTTTGTCGGCAGCTTTCTGGTAATATGCATTACCAATTTGTAAGCGGATAACCTGCCATAGTAAGGTAAACGCTGGCCAATAAGGATTTGACAGCGCCTAAAGAAACTCTTCCTGTAGCATCTAAATAAGGGAGTCCTGAAGATTCAGCAAATAAAAGGTCTTCGACGATTACATTATATACATCTGTTACCGAAGCCTGGGAAGGGTACATATCCGGAGAATTTAAATCAACAGGAGATGTAATTAAAGGTATGTTCCCAAATATTCTTACAAGATTATAATAATAAAACGCCCTTAGAAATCTTGCCTGACCCAGCAACTTATTTTTTGCAGCATCATCCATAGTGACACCAGGGATCTTTGCAATTGCCAGGTTAGCATTTGCAATGCCCAGGTACGATTGCACCCACCAAACCTTGCCCTCCTGATTATCTGAACTATTGGTAAGAGTCCTGACCCATCTGTTCTCAACAGCCTCACCAAGTTCGGTATTTGCATACCCGGTAGCAAACTCCAACATCAGCCATGGGCCTAATCCTCCTGCAAATCCATAATTTCCGCTATAAATTGATCTTATGCCGGAATAGATAGAATTTACAGAACTCTCGGCTTGTGTTGCATTTGTAAAATAATTATCTGCCGTAAAGTTTGATTTGTCTTTTTCCTCAAGAAATTTTGTACAGCCTGATACAAAGACTATTATAGTTACGCAGATTATTAATTTGCTTATTTTATCAATATTAATTTTCATAATCTATACTTTTAAATTAATTAATTAAAAACCTACATACAGTCCAAACATAAATACCCGTGGTTTTGGATAATCGAAGTTTATTATCCCCTGTCCATATGTTTCAGTACGGGTTGAAGTTTCCGGATCATATCCTGTATACTTTGTTATTAGAAAGAGGTTCTGAACTGAAGCTGTAATTCTCAGACTACTAAGCCTGAATCTTTCTAATCAATTTAGAAGGGAAATTATAACCCAATAAAAGGTTCCTGCCCCTGATAAAAGATCCGTTTTCAACCATCCTGGTATCCTGCTGCCCATCATAACCAGCAGTTGTAGGTCTCCATTGGGCAACCATGGTATTCTGATGTTCCGGTGTCCAGGCGTCCAGTACAGTGGCCCTGCTGTTAGCTATGCCGGTACGAAATTCCTGCACATATTTTTCCAGTACCAGAACATCGTTGCCATACATAAATTGTATATCTAACAAAAGGTCGAAGTTTTTATAGCTGAAAGTATTCATAAATGATCCAAACCCGTCAGGAATACCTTTTCCGATAATAACTCTGTCAAGTGAATTGATCTGGCCATCATTATTTACGTCCAGGAACTTAAGATCACCCGGCAATCTATTATAAATGGCTGCCTGTGTTGCTTCGTCGGTCCCCCAGGTCCCCAGATCGGACATATCCGTAAAAAGAACCCATCGGGTATCCGACACGGGCAATATTTGTTTCTGAAACGTATGATGGCCCCGGAAATATATCAGAATTATTATTTACCGTTGAAACTACCCTGTTTTTATTAATGGATATATTAAAGGTAGTTTTCCATGAAAAATCAGATGTTGTGAGATTCACGGTATTTAAATTAATTTCTATACCCTGGTTCCGCATACTGCCGACATTTCTGGTTACTGTTGAAAAGCCTGAGGTAGTTGGCACCGGTGCAGCCAGCAACATATTAGTCGTTAATTTATTGTATAAATCAACTTCTAATGAAATTCTGTCCTTATACAGTCCTAATTCGAGACCCAAATCGGATTGAGCTGTTTTTTCCCATTTCAGACTGGAATTAGGTAACCTTCCTACTCCTATTCCTGAAGCCTGTGCATCATTAAAGTCAACGGTATAATTTCCAAGACCGGCAAGGGCCTGATAAGAGCTTATTGCGGAATTACCTGTTTCTCCGTAGCTGGCTCGTAATTTAAGAGTGGATATAGTAGGCATATTTTTAATAAATTCCTCTTCCGAAATTCTCCATGCTAGAGCTACTGAAGGGAAAAAGGCATATCTGTTTGCTTTTCCAAATTTAGATGATCCGTCTGTCCGTCCTGTTAGCGTAAGCAAATATTTTTCTTTCAAGCCATAATTTATTCTGCCGAAATAAGAGTTCAGGTCATACGCATCGGTTCCTGAAGTAGGTGGGCGTGGATTAGAAGCAACACCTAAGTTATTGGTCTGGAAAAAATCGTCTGAAAAGGCCCAGGCAGAAGCGGCAAAATTGTAGTAATCCGAATGTTGCCATGATGCACCAACCATTCCATTAAAAGAATGAATATCAGCAAACTTTTTAGTATATGTCAGGTAGGTTTCGGATGACCAGTAGCGATTCTGTGAATTTGTCACAGCAGCAGTTCCTCCCTGAGCACGTGAAATAAAATTCAGATTACGTCCGGCATACAGATTTGTCCTGAACTCGGTGATATTTGTACCTAATGTAGTTCTCAATTCCAATCCTTTTGCAAGTGTTATGTTTGCATACAAATCGCCAATTGCGAAATTTGTATTAAATAAATAAGTCCGGTCGGTAAGAATCTGGATCGGGTTTGGGGCGCTTTCCACATTCGGATAATTTTCATTGCTGGCCCAGCTTCCATCAGGAAATTTTACAGGAATTATCGGCAACTGCTCCAGTATTTCCCTTAGAACTTCTATACCTGAGCTGCCAAAATCAATCCGGTTCTCTTTCTGATCGAATATAATTCAGACTTCCGCCAACCTTTAACCAGGTTTTAAGCTGGCTGTCAAAAACAACCCTGTCCGGAATATCGTTTTAAATATGAAGATTTTATTAATCCTTCTTCATCCCTGTAACCCAGATAGACACCGTAACTGCTTTTGGCATCACCCCCGGTAAATGACAGATTATGGTTCTGGGAAAATGCATTCCGGGTTGCCTCTTTTTGCCAGTCGGTATTATACAGAGGATTCCCGTTGGAGTCAAAAAGCAAAGGATTGGTACGTTTCAGTTTAGGATCTGTATATTTTCCGGCCGCCCAGCCAACCGGATCAAATTTTTGTGCATTCACGTATGAAACATCTTCCAGATGCAAATACTGCTCGGAGTTTAATACAGGTATTTCCCGGGGAAGTTTACCAACACTTAATTCAGTGCTGTAGTTTACTTTCCCTCCGGTACTTCCACGTTTGGTTGTAATAAGAATAACTCCATTTGATCCCCTTGCCCCATAAATAGCAGTGGAAGAAGCATCTTTAAGAACTTCTATGGAGGCAATATCATCGGGATTTAAATAGTCAATTGAAGATATCACTCCATCAACAATGTACAAAGGGTCATTTGTAATACTGATTGAGGTATTACCCCTTATCCTGATATTTGGCTGCCCTCCGGGCCGTCCGGAGTTAACAGAGACATTTACACCCGTTATTCTCCCGGCCAGAGCCTGGGGAACGGAAGTAACAGGACGTTCCTGTAATGTTGCCGCTTTAACAGAACCGACAGAACCCGTTAAATCGGATTTTCGTTGTTCTCCGTATCCAATCACCACTACTTCGTGCAATGATGTTACATCAGGTACCATTTTAACATCAACAACATTTCTGCCTGAAACAGGTACTTTCTGTACACCATACCCAATAAATGTGAAAACAAAGACAGCATTCTTGTTTGGGCTATCTAATGTAATATCTCCCGTTTGCATCAGAAATCGCACCGAGATTTGTACCTTCTACCTGAATGTTGACTCCAGGCATAGGATTTCCATTTTCATCAGTAATTGTTCCCGTAACTCTGTTCTGCTGCATAACTGCTGCCTGTCCGGTTTCTTTATCAAGATTCAGATTTTTAAAACCTGAATCCGGAGTAACTCCAAAAACATTAAATACAGTCATCATCAGAATAAGAAACGTAAGACTCATTATTCTGATGTTTTTTTCAAAGCGACCTCTGACTAATAAAGTTGGTCGCTGTAAAATGTAGAATTTTTTCATACGCTTAATTGTTTTTAATAAGTAAATAATAATTGCATTATTATCATTTTTGTTAAATTTTAAATGCATTTTCTGTTTCACAGGAATTCCCGCAAGAGCATTCCTCCATTTTTATTTATACATTAAAAATTGTTTCATAGGTGCGCTTTAACTCAGCTTTAAAATACCCGGGTCAAATATTTTATGCTCCTCATAATGCTAGTTCTTCTATCAATTAATACATATAACAATTTATTTAATAAAATGATCGATTATTCTCCAAAATGGCTATTTATTTATTATTTATAAATTGGAATTGTTTATGTTAAATTAATATTTAACACGTAACTAGCTGAATGAATAAATACTTAGATCTTATTTAAACTATAAATTTATACTTGAATAAAAATATTATACCCAATAATAACACTATTTTGACATGATTTCAGTATTTTCTAAATAACGATTCAGATTTCAACCTTTGGTTCTAAAGTTTGTTTTTCGTATCAATTCTCAATTTAATAATTGTTCAATGCATTATCCCTCCATACCAGTTACAGGGGAGCACATTATAATCCAACAAAGTTCAGGACAGCATAAGCCAGGAGTAGATAACCAATAGCTAATCCAAACCCCGGAAATGATAAGAAAAGTAAATTCTAATTAATAATAGCAGCAGCAGCAATTTTCTGAAATTCCTTTCTTATATCAGAAGCATCACCATTACCAAATCCTTGTCTTTGAATCATCAGAATATATATGGTTTTATTGACGGGGTCAGCCCAATATTGGGTTCCAAAAGCTCCCCCATGTCCAAAAGAGCCTCCTGAAAGCATTTCTGTAACCCCTTCTGGATTACGAACAATTCCAAAAGCAAGACCGTAACTCATTCCTTCCGTAAAACCAGTCACCAATTCCCCGGTCTGTATTTTTGTCATTTCCTTAACAGATTTTTCAGTCAGAATACGATTTCCATTATATACTCCCATATTAAGAATTGCCTGCATCCATTTAGCCATATCAAGTGTTGTCGAAATCAGTCCTCCCTCAGGGTGAGGGAATCTGTACAACCAGGCAGGCGCCTTAATAGCTTCTAATCCGGAATCAGCAGACGGGTGATATAAAGCAGCCAGTCTATCCAAAGTCTCTTTTTCAGGAAAAAACGAGGTATTTTCCATGCCCAGTGGTTTAAAGATGCGTTCTGACAGAAAGACCTCATATGGCATACCGGAGAGCACTTCAACTATGCGGGCTGCGGCTGTGATACCTGATCCACTATATCTCCATTGTGAGCCGGGCTCAAATTGCAGTGGACGCTGGGAAATCACCAGAGTATATTCTGCAATAGAGTTTACAGGAAAATCTTCAGGTAATGCATCCAGTCCAGATGTATGTGTCAGAATATCCAGAATTGTTATCTGGCGTTTTGGTCGCATAAGTGTTGTCTTATCACCTGTAATTTCAGTTACGAGCCACATGTTACGGAATTCAGGAAGATATTTTTCAACCGGATCATTTATTTGCAGTTTGCCCTCTTCTGATAGCATCATTATTGCAGCAGCTGCAAATGGTTTTGTCATAGATGCAATGCGAAAAAGGGTGTTTTTATTCATCGGAACTTTTTTCTCAATATTTTGAAATCCAACAGCTTCGAAACTGGTAATTTGACCATTACGCGCCACCAGAGTAACTGCACCTGCAATTTTCTTCTCATTAACGAATTGTTTCATAAGTACGGGTATTTCGGCCAGTTTCATTGAATCCATGCCCGAACCATGTACCATCACATTTGCCAGTCTGCTTAAAGTATTGGAATCAATGCTTTTAGTGCCTTGATTTTGAACGCATGAGTAATTAAGCAATAATGCAAACAAGAAAAAACCAGATGCAACTACCAGGTTCTTTGTCTTTTGGAGAATAGCATTCATAAAATTTAATGTATAATAGTGATTGATTTTGACCTAATTATGTAACGAATATATGACTTTTCCATAAACTTTAACTTCATCACAAATTCCATACTTTAAAGCTCTCATTATGTATTGCCGTGTTCGTTTCTCTATCTGATAGTTACAGGACCGAGGAGCCCGCTTGAGACTGATTCCTTTTCGAATCCAAGTGTCCTGTTGTGATACGGTCCAAGCTGCTTTATGGGCCATTTATCAAGTGCCTTTGTATAAGTATACTGATTAGCAAGAGTATTGGTCACAGTGACTTTTAGAATGTTGTAACCTTTTCTTATTTTACCCTTTATGTCATAAGTGAATGGCTGCCAAATTCTCTTCCCGAGTGGTTCCCCATTCAACGAGGCACTGCAAACATAGCGAACATCACCCAGATCCAGTACCTGTGCATTCTTTTTTACTGACTCTGTGCATCTGAATCTCACCTCATACCCGACATCTCCTGAATAAATATCTCCGATGACTTTTCTCCAGTCGCCGGGCATTATACTTACTGGTTGATCTGATGAAAGATCATGAACTTCCATATCATGCTCACCTATTACAAACTCAGTTGTTTTATGACAGGTCCAGCCGGTGGATAATGTTTGCAGTACCTTACCCGGAAAAGCTGGTTCAGGTACTATTGGAAGAGGATCATTAGTGAAGATGAATACGCATGACCCGGCGAACTTAAGGTCAAGAGGTACCGTCCAGCCCCTGACACTCCGAAAAGCCCTTGAAGGAACCCAGCATTTACCTGTCAACGGATCAACCTGTAGAATCGGGAGAGACTCATTGAATTGCATCTTGCATGAGGTCTCACATGTATCTTCGTTTGTTACAAAATAAACTGAGCCATTATTAAGAGTTCGTTTGCATACCCTGATATTTGAATTTGGTGATTCGAGAGTAACGGTAGGAGTAAGAAGTGATGGTAGCACAGAGAGTGATGTCAAAAGGGTTCCTTTGGGTTTTTGTCCAAAAGGTTTATCCTCAACCCATAAAACCTTTCCCCCCGAAGTTATGAACTGTTCCAATTTCGAAATCGAGTTTTCAGCCATATACCTGTTGCGCGATACGCAAACCGCATCGTAGTACATTGGACCAACCACCAGGTGCCCGTTAACAATCCTAGTTGAGTCGCTTTCCAATACATCATCATCTATGAAATCGAAATCGCATTGATTTTCGAGAAGAACCCTGGCTAATTCATCATTCGAAGAACAGACGGAGTTCAATTCCGAACCCCCGGCCCATATGTCACTGATGGGATAGTATAAAGCAATCTTAATTCCTGGCTTTCCCAGACTTAGCAGATACCCTAACCTCGCTATATATCCATGGTAATCGTCCATATATTTCCAAAGTGGATTACCCGGACCGAACATGGGCCTGATTCCTCCTAAAAACCAATCCTTCCCTGATAATGGATAATCACTCATTACTAACAAAGTAATACCTCTGACATACTGGTAGTCTGATATCCACTTCATCTGACCTGTAGTCAAGCCACTTCCATAAACTGCGAATGACTCGGTAAGCGACCATGGGACTCCTGCCTGATGTGACACTGTTGAGGCATACTTGGGGAAATGGTGATTTTGGGCTCCGGGCCAAAGCTGGCGCCAGATAACGTCCACACCAGGAACGTCCATCCTTCTCATAGCACGTAAAGGGTGTCCATAACCATAAAGACGTGCATTGACCGTACCATCTTCACCGTTCAAATGCCCACCTGAGAGCAGGTTATTTTGGTGGCACCATTCCTGAATCTGGCCATAATAGGCATCTGCATGTCTTTGCGACCACCAGTTGAAATAGTCAATACGTATTTTCCTGTCATTTTCATCGTCACCCTCAAAAATTGACGGTAATTCATTAACGATATCGTATCCATACTTTTCACTGAAGTCTGCACTAAGGTCGACTGTCCATCCTGGATTAGCTGCCTGGGCCTCATCAGTAAAGGTTATATGTATTGTATTGCCAAAATAATCTCCAGCCCTGTTTTTATATTCTTCATGAGTCAGTCTCAGGAATTCCCGGGTAGATTCAGGGTTAAGCAGGTCGGGGTAGTTGCCTCCCTTGCTTACATTGAACAACATTATGCGCGCATCGTCAATATTAATGATCTCTGTTGTCCCCGGGGTCAACTGTCTGATTTTCATATCTCCCTGGAAAAGGAACGCAGACAGGCAGTTGCAAGGAATGCTGAAAGAACTTCCCTTCTCAGGTGTTAACAGTTGCCTGGCAAGTGTTTGGCGGACCAGAGATGGATTTTGTGCAACAACACGTCCCAGACAGGATCCTGATGGCCAACCTCCTTCGTCGTAGAGATACATCTTCATATTCAATCTCTGACACTGTTCGGCTGCGTAACGATACAGGTCAAGATAATCCGATGTCATATAGTCCGGCGTCATCAGTGTGGGTTGAGTTGCCGGGCGAAATTCTTTTGGCAATGGATGAGTACATACGCTTAGGGCACCATGTAATGACATATCCTCCAATTGTTTCGAGATTAAATCTTTTGTCACAGTATCATTCCAGAACCAAAAATATCCCGGCCAATAGAACGATTCCGGATTTTTGAACTGGCTGTACACGAACTCTTCCATGTCTGAAGCAGCAACTTTCCTCAAATCCATCGGGTATCCGGAGAATACTGCCCTCTTAGAGATGGGTCTGATTTTATCATGCTCTTGTATAAGAGCGGATGTTTCAATACCGGTATTTCCGACGGATGATACACCCTTTATCGCTAAACTTAATCCGTTAAGACTTGTCCGGTCATTTGTTTTGTAGAAACCGGTATCCTTTTCGTTTATGGATTTGTTTTTATCCTTAACTATTATAGATGAATGGAGTGATAAGAATAAAATTAAAAAGACGGAAGTATTAAAAAAAGACCGTTGGTATTTTTCTAAGACATTTAATAGTTTTTTTTTCACACATATATAGTTTTTAGTAATACGTTGGATGAAACTTTTATGTTGCTAATAATTATTTCAGCGTATTATTCCTATAATATTTATGTAAAGTATAATTCATATTAACACATTAAATTAATTCATGTTTCATTCAATAGACACTCTATTATGGAAAGTAACTTAATCCGATGATCCCCACCCAGCTTTTTTTATTTCTGATGCCGGGCTAAGGGTAACAGAACGAAGATACATAAGATAGGAATCACTTGATGAAAGTGGCCTGATTGTCAGGGTGTACTTTCCGGATTTCTGAAAACTGCAATAGCCTATGGGAAACTTATGATATTCAAACAAGTTTCCAGTATATATTACCGATGTTTTAATTGATGAAGAACCAACTGTAATTTCATAGGGTCTGCCTTCCCACTCCCTATTGGCTGCATAAGAAATGGTTACTTTAAATATCCCGGGCTTATTTACCTGTATGTCCCAATCTACAGAATCTTCAGGCACGGTCCATTTTGAGATATGGAAGTTTCCTGTACGGTTATAACGGGTTTTTGCTTTTCCGTGGGTTATTGCTGTTAAATAATTTAATTCAATACTACCGGTTGTATCCTGTGCAACAACTGTCGGATCGACCGACGGAGCGCCTTCAATTTCAAGTACCACCACACTTACCGGACTATCGGGTGGGTTTAAAGGAAGATCTATATAAGTTGCATTTTCAAATTGCTTAACAGGTAGTCTTATTGATTTATCAATTAGAAAATGAGCTGATTTTACAACATTTTTAAGCCCCGGAAGGCTAAGCACTTTATCCTTTGGCCAGTCGCGGACAAATAAATAAACGCTGGTTCCCTTAACTGCAGTATAACCCCATGATAATTCCGGAAATGGATTTGCAGTTGTTCCATAAATGCTTTCAGCGTTACGTTGTACCCAGGGTCCAACCTTGTTAAATATGTCAACAGTTGCCTTAGGAATTTCCCCTTCGCCTGTCGGGCCAATATTCAGGAGATAATTGCCACCACGACTTACAATTTCAACCAAACGTTGAATAACAGTTTCGGGTGATTTCCAGAGAGTATCGAATTTATTAAAACCCCATGTTTGATTTAATGTCTGGGCAGATTCCCAATATTCGCCAAGTCCTCCCGGAGGCATTCCGTTATCGGCCATGCTTTGATAATCACCGAGGAGTTCCTGTCCGTAATTTCCTACACGGCTATTTACCAGGCATGATGGTTGAAGATCATTCACAATTTTAACAAACTCCATCCCCTGTTCCGGAGTGTACATCCCGCGGTCGAACCAGACCAGTCCAACAGGACCATAATTGGTGAGCAGCTCACGAAGCTGCGGTTTGGCCTTTCCTTCGAGATATTTCCTGAATTTCTCCTTTTGGAATACATCGTCCCCCCATTCAGTATTTTTACCTCTGTTCATGGCATCATTATCATAGTCCCAATTGTTTCCATATGCCCCGGGGTCATCATAATCCTGACGATGAGTATAGTAAAAACAGAATTTTATTCCCTCCTGTGTACAGGCATCGGCTAATTCTTTTAATGGATCGCGTCCAAACCTGGTCCAATCAACTATATTATATTCCGACACGCTTGAATGGTACATGGAGAATCCATCGACATGTTTTGCCGTGATAACAATATATTTCATACCGGTTGCTTTGGCAAGCTGTACCCAAGCTTTTGCATTGAACCTGACGGGATTAAATTCATGCGCCAGCTCACGATATTCCTTAACCGGGATCTCAAATCTATCCATTATACACTCAGCCTGACCTCCTGCCGGAACCTTATGTCCATTCCACTCACCGGCAAGCATGGAATATGGTCCCCAGTGAATGAACATACCGAATTTAGCCTCACGAAACCAATTGAGGTATTGGTCTCTTGAAGAACTGTTTACGATAATGCTCTTGTCTGTCTTCTTATCAGGTATTGACTTACAGCTTGAAATCAGGAGACTTAAGAAACAAAATAGTATCAGGATAGTCTCTGACATATTAATTTAATAAGGATTTTGAGTACTTATAATTTAATGCCGTTTAAATCTTAATAAATGTCTTTTTGAGATACATCCAATACATAATCAACCACATAACTGTCATTGCACCGACCGCCTGGATAAAGTCCTTAACATTTGACGGAAAAAGATTGCTAAATCCACCGAGGACTATATTTCCAATCAGTTTGAAGTCAAACAAATGTGCCATCATGTAAATTGCAATGGAATTGACTCCAAAAACAAAAAAGAAAAACGCCCATTTTTTATATCCCCGGATATCAGTAAGCCAATAGAAAACTGCAAGCAGTAATGTTGTTATGCCGCATGTTTCCAGGACAAATGAACTTGACCATAAGCTTCTTACTACAGGGAAAAACAGCCCCCAGATCACACCTGCCACTAACATAACTGAGCCGAAAACAAATAACATCTTGAATTTGTATTTTTTGTCCCGTGCGCTTTTAAGCAGATGTCCCATGAGTACACCCAGAAGCATATTCGTTATAAAACTTACAGTCGCTAAGACCTCCCATGAACCGGGGTTATGATGTGGTCCTAAAACAACATTGTCAATATAAATTGCCAGATTCATCTTACCTGAAAATATTTCTCCCGTCCAATCCGGAACAGGAATTATTAAAAATACCAGGTAATATAATACCAGCAGTACCGATGTTAATATAATCTGAAAAGACAATTTTGTGTTCAATACTATTATCGCACAGACAATATATCCTATCCCAATGTACTCCAGAACATTATTATAAACCGGCATATTTGCGAACTTAAGATTAAAAAGAGGTCCTCCTGGTATCAATCCAAGAAAGAATAAAAGCAATCCACGTTTAATTATGTGCAGATATACATTCTTTTTACTATCTTGTTGTTCTGCAAGTCGTTTACTCATTGAAAACGGGATCACTAATCCCACAACAAAAAGGAACATCGGCATGGCAATAAAACATAATCTTAATCCCTCAACATAACCATATCTGAATTGATCAGCAGCGGCATTGGCAAAACTCTCTCCCCACAATTTCGTGAATGTCTCAAATATCGGCGCCCCACCGATATCGATTGCTAATATTAAAAACATTGCTAAACCACGCAAGGCATCAATACTGATTAATCTGTCTTCAATTGGTTTAAACTGTTCAGACATAAGAATAAATATTTAGAGGTTAGATCATTTCAAGTTCCTTAACCAAACCGGAACCAAAGGTTGGCGCAGGAACCCGGATGATAAATACAAATAAATAATTTATAATTAATGATCAGGGTGTAGTAACAGTGATTTGCTCGCTGAAATTTTCATAACTTGAACCAGCTGCTTTAGCCCCGATACGAATATAATATTTAGTTTTTGAAGTAAGACCGGTAATATTGCCTGTCCCAATATCAGAAGGTAATGATACTACCTTTGTTGTGTAGAAAGTACCTGATCCAATACTCCCGTTAGGAAAAGGATATGTTCCACAGTAAATATTCCTGGTATTTGACACGTTACCGTCATTACCAGTTATTTCATAGTCAATATTAATTGAGGTTTCAGAAGGACTTCCATTAACGACCGGAGGTTTTATTGTCAGAAAAGGAATAACAATAAAATCCTGAACCTGTACATTTTTACTTGAGAAATCTACCTCAATCGTATCAGTCCCCTGGTTTTTCACAGCTCCTGTAATCCATATTTTAGTCTTTACGGGAAACAACTTTGTGTTTTGATAAGTCCCGTCTCCATTCACGCGTATTACAGTAGTAACTCTATCTCCATCCCCTAAGGCTTGAATATAAAGAGAATTATTGGTAATGTCCCCGGGTACGATTGCTCCTGAGGGAGTCTTAATTGTTCCGGAAAGACTTCCATCAAACCCAAAATCTGTAACATCTTTATTGCAGCCAGTCATTAAAAGGCACATAACTGAATAAATAATATATTGTATAAATTTATCAATTGGTTTCATAATTAGCTCTCCTATAATTTAGTATAATGGATTCTCGATCAAATCAGGATTATTGTTTATCCTCCCGTCAGTTATTGGATTATAGTACTGATATGGCTTGAATACTCTGGAAAACAATTCACAATTCAAAGGAAGAAAATAATATTTTCCGGAAGCATAATGGAAAATAATTCTTAAGCCTTGAAATCTGTGATTCAACTCGGATTCGGCTGTTCTCCAACGGATCAAATCCCAGAAACGATGGTTTTCAAATGCCAGTTCAACCCTGCGTTCGTTACGAATTTTGTCCATGGTTATCGAACTTGTATTCACGAGGCTGATCCCTGCCCTTATTCTTGTCTGATTTAATGCATCAGCAGCATTTGGTAAATTTCCCAATTCAAACTCTACTTCAGCTTTTATCAGGTATAATTCAGCTAAACGAAAAACTATCCAGTTTGTAAAGCTTTGATTCCCCATTTCAACTACCTTCTCGACAATATATTTTTTGATAATAAATCCGGAAGTTGTTCCTCCAATACCTGACTGACACAAACGGGAAGTAACGCCAACTGTCGGAACACCATTATATGACTCTTGCAGATTGGAAATAATTGCTGATGGAGTAGGAACCGGGCTTGGATCAAGACCTTCATAAGTTTGTATGTTAGTTCCTAACCATGCGTCGCTCTGAAAAAACACTGTTGCAAGCAACCTGGGATCTTTTTTAATAAAAGGGGCAAATCCATCATCATAAAGATTAGATTCTCCGAAATTTGGCTGATCAGTGGACCCATCACTATTCTCATATGTCATAAGTAATTCCAATGTTGGATCAATGGCATTTCCCCATAATGTAAATGGTCTCGGACAACTGTAGACATCAAAGTTATGTCCGATATTCACTCCATCATATGGTTTATCAAAGATAATTTCGCTATTTTCCTCATCCATAATAATATTCCGATAATTTTTTACTTTATCATCCGGATACTGATTATATAGTGAATAATTGCCTGATAAGATAACAGAATCAGCGGCTTTAAGAGCCTTTGAATATAATTCATTAGCCCTTGACTGAGGTATTCCTACCAGTCCGTTCAACTCAACTTGACCATACTTTGCAATTGATGCGGACCAAAGCATTGCTCTGGCCTGTAAGGAAAAAGCAGTCCATTTATTTATTTTGCCTTTGGGAAGTGGATCATCAGATAAAAGAGAAATAGCCTTCATTAACTCATCATAAATAAAATCAGAAATAGCTTCTTCCGTGCTACGTGTGGTATATTTTTTATCAATAGGTACAAATGGATCAATGACAACATCTACTAATGGGACACCGCCATATCTTTTCTGCATTTCAAAATAAGCATAGGCCCGTATAAATCTGACTTCACCTTCCAGCTGATTGGCAATTTCAATATTAATTGGCGATCCATTTAGTTTTTCGAGAAAAATATTGCAATCCCGAATAAAAGCGTAATCCCAGTAAGAACTTCCTCCTTCTGATGTTCTGCTGACAGATCCAGTTGTGTAAACATTACTATTTCCACCACTTGAAGTCGCTTCATCGCTGTTTGTCATCATGCCAGGATCACTAAACGGAAAAAACGGGAACCGGCTATACAAATTTGTAACATAGGATGCCATCATAGCTTCATTCTTCCATACATCTGCTTCCGATATTTTATCAAGAGGTTTTCTGTCCAATACATCTTCACATGATGGAAAGAGAATTACTATCAATAAAAGGATATATTTAAATTTTTTCATGTTTTCAAAATTTAGATTTAAAACTGAAGACGTAGTCCAATACTATAAGAACCAACCGGTGGATAATAATCACCAAAAACTCTTCTGGGACTTGTATCAACTTCGGGATCAAGAAAATCAAGAGCAGAAAATGTAAGGACGTTATATCCCGAAATGAAAACCCTGCAATTGTCAATACCCCATCTTTTTATAATATTTGAAGGAAGTGAATAACCCAAGTCAATATTTTTAAGCCGGATATAGGAACCGTTAATAAGCCAAAATTCCGAAGACTGATAACTTTGATTGCCGTTTTCCGGTCCCGATCTCCATAGCGGCCATCTGGCATTTTCAGTGTTTGTAGGGACCCATGGATTTTCAGGTGTATATGAATTATAATACCACTCTGTCAGAGGTGTATTACTCCCGTAAAATTGTTTACTATAATCAGGTGAGTTTGACAGATCAAAATTGTATAAACCTGCTCCCTGCCACAACATACTCAAATCAAAATTTTTCCATGACACTGATGCATTTATACCGTAAGTAAATCTGGGATAGGTACCTCTTCCAATAATTACCTGATCTTCATTCGTAATTCTTCCATCTCCATTGTAATCAACCTTTTTCACATCTCCCGGTAACAAAGTAGCATTGTTTTTACCATCAATATCTGCCCAGTTTTCTATTTCTTCTTTTGATTGGAAAAGTCCATCTGTCATTATCCCCCAAAAAACATCAGTCCACTGACCAATCTTATTCCCTCTTCTTCTTGCTTCTGCGCTGGCAAATTCATTCTGATCAATATAAACACATTTTTCTCTATTCCAGGAGATATTGCCTCCTATGCTATATGTAAAATCACCAACGAAATTTTTATGCTGCAAACTTATTTCCCATCCACGATTATCAAATTTACCATAATTTACCTGTGGCATGGAGGCACCAACCACATTTGGGATAGATGCATTTCGGGAACCGAGAACATCTGTTCTCAGCCTGTAGAAGTAATCGAATGACCCATCGATCATGCTGTGGAACAAAGTAAAGTCAAGTCCAACATTTGAAGTGGTCATTTTTTCCCAGGTAATATAGGGGTTTGCCATTATATCTGATTTTATACCACTCTCAACAACATTGGTTGTCCCATTATATATGTAAGTCCCATTTAATGAGTAGGTGGAAAGGTATTGGAATGTCCCGGTCTGATCATTCCCCAGTCTGCCGTATGATGCTCTAAGCTTAAGATTATTTATCAATGATAACTTGTCTTTCATAAATTTCTCCTCAGATATTCTCCATCCTATTGAGGCTGAAGGGAAGAAACCCCATCTGGTTGCAGCGGGGAAACGTGGAGAACCATCATAACGACCATTTAATTCTAACAGATATTTTCCTTTATAATTATAATTTATTCTTGAAATAAGTGCTCTTCTTCCGTCTTCGGAAGCACTCCCGTTATTGTAACTATCAAGTGTCGGACCGGCAAACAGATAATCCATGTCAAATAAATACCGGATACGTGAGGCTTCTATATAATCATAGTTATTAGCCAATTGTTCATATACTACCAATGCACTGATGGTATGATCATTAAAAACTTTGTCCCATGTCAAAAAGTATTGCTGATTGAGATTATTTGTCATAGATTCCTGTTGATACAGTTTGGATGGATCATTAGTGTATCCTGCAGGTGTGTAAATATCATTACCATCATATGTATATACCTGAACTTTTGCAGTTTTCTCTTTATACTTATAATAAGTCCTGTTGAAATCAAGAATTGCTTTTGTTTTAAAACCAAATGGCAGTTCATAGGAAAGGTTAAGTTTAGCGTCCCCTTCAAAATTATTCCATTTCTTATAACCCATATAATCAATTTCGGACAATACCGTTGGGAGTATGCCATTTGTCATCTTAATCAATTTAGTCGGATCCGGGCCAGCATGAAGGGGATAATACGATCTGGCACGTCTTAACATGGTCATAATTCCCAATACATCGGACCTCTCTAATTGATTACGAGGTCCGATATAATCCTGCATAGAAAGGGCAAGGTCAATCCCGACTGCCAGTTTCTTTGTTAAAGTCACATCTACATTTGAACGTAAATTATATCTGTTATTCTTGATATCATCAGATCTTAACATCCCATCCTGATGAAAATATCCACCGGAAACGAAATATTTCACTTTCTCACTACCCCCACTAATATTAATGTTATGTTGTGCCTGAGGAGCAAATTTTCTTAGAGTTGCATTCCACCAATCAGTATTTGGATAATTAACGGGATCGGTACCGTCTCTGTAGTTTTTAATTTGTTCATCAGTCCATTGTGGTGCCAATCCTGCATTAAAGTTTGCTAAGTTTTGCATTTCAAGATATTGGGCAGACGATACAAGTTCAGGTTTTAAAGTAAAATACTGCATGCTATAATTACCAGTATATGTAATGACTGCATCAGAGACTTTTCCGCGTTTTGTTTTTACAAGAATAACTCCATTGCCCGCCCGGGCACCAAATACTGCCCCGGATGCTGCATCTTTCAGGACATTAAATTCTTCAATATCATTTGGATCTAATTGACTAAATTCCTGTTTGGTTCCAGGTACTCCATCAATTATAATCAGAGGGTCGCCAAAACCACGGATATTGTATTCAACTCCTTTTAAATCGCCAGGTTGCCCATTAGTATTTTTTATAAAAACCCCGGATGCTTTTCCCATGATAGCCTGGGCTACAGTCTGTGTAGGAATTGAGGTAATATTTTCTGATCTGACTGTGGAAATACTTCCGGTGAGGTTTACTTTTTTCTGTACGCCGTATCCAACAACAACAACTTCATCGAGGGCAGATAACTCTTCAGTCATTATAACATTAATAACTGTTTTATTTCCAACAGTAACTTTTTGTTGTACGAATCCGATAAAGGAAAAAACAAGTACATTGTTTTCATTTTGTACATCGATTGAGTATTTACCGTTTATATCGGAAATGCTGCCAATGGTTGTTCCTTCAACCATAATATTAACACCTGGCATTATATTTCCATTTAGGTCAGTAACAGTCCCTGTAATTCTGATTTGTTGCATTCTTTCTTTGGAATCTGTTTTTGTGTCAAGCTTCAAATCTGTATCAGATGAAACTAACGGACCTCCAAAAACATTAAAAACAGTTATCAGTAGAAGCAGGATCGTAAGATTACTGATTCTGAAGGCTTTTTCAGAAAAACATCTTAATAATGAACCTTCTTGTTCTAAAATGTAGAGTTTTTTCATAAAGTTGAATTTTGTATGTATTCTAATTAATAATTACATTTTACAAATATCTGAATGAGTATAAATGCATATGATTATTTTCAGGATGGCCGGTTAAACCTTTCCTGCAATTTATTGAGAATAATTTTAATTTTGTTTCATAGGCAGAGGCTGATTAGGTTAAGAATTTTTGGGTTATTCTGATGAATTATACACTCCGATAAAAAGGTTCTTTTCGTACTTTTGCCATAAAATATATGTTAATGTAAAAAAGTATTTATTAAATTAATATAGTCATTTAATAATTAGTTTTAAAATATACGTATTTTCCCGAATTTTATATAAAGACCCATCCGATTGGAAAAAATATGCAGTACATAACACAAATATAAAAATTATAATAAAACTTGAATAGTAATATTTTATCCAATAATAACACTATTTTGACATGATGCCTTTATTTTTTAAATAACGATGCAGATTTCCACCGTTAGGTCTAATGTTTGTTATTTCGTATCAATACTCAATTTCATATTTATTCCATGCGTTATTCCTCCATCACAGAAACAGGGAAACACATTATAATCCAATAAAGATTCAGACATAATAAGCTGGTTATCTCTCTTTTACGAGGTGAGTTTGTAAAGTTCCCGGGGATTCCGTATACAATTTGCTCAATGTCCGACTCGGAAGCACCAGCATTGTGTAGAAATACAACAAATGAACTCACTTTGAGGCAAGGGATTATCGATCTACCTCTTGACTCCTGACATGGTGCCATAGGATCGGAATGGCGGACCAATTCTTGCGGTACAATCGGTGCCCGATAACAGATGAGTAATCGGTACTTCACAGATTGCTCGCAGTAGCGCCTGGCATTATTAATTATTGAAATATCAGCCAACCAAGGTCAGCGGGATTGTCTGTTCCAAAAACCAGTCGTCGATGTAATTGGATTATTCGGACACCATGAACAGGTTCCCCCACCTCTCTGCTGTACCCGTACATCAACCCTGACAGGATGCACTTCTTCGTCACTCCACCAGAAGCTCTTAAAAGGAATTCGCACAATCACATACCTTTTACCGGATTCCTTTGCAACACGCATTATATTGTCATCCCGGCCTTCATTTCCGGGATTGAAGGCATAACGCGCACAAGGCCAGAGACGTCGTGGCTCAACCTTAACATTGATACCGGATATATCTGAGGCTGTTACAGACTGATCCGAGTCTGATGAATCCGAAACTATTATGTACACCGCATCTGCATCATAAGTTGATGCCCATTTGATCGTTGACTTATCCCTGCCATAGCTGCATGGCTGCCATTGAAGACCACGTGGAATATCAAACCGGAATCCGGCCATACGGAATCTTTTGCACGAGTTGCATATGCAACGAGTCCAACAGGCTCTTTACCAGTATATTCAGGGAATAACAGCTTATCATTCCCGATAAGCTTTTTTATTTCAGGCACATCGTTGGAAAGAACATATTCTAATTCGTGCATGCGCCAGCGTATCTTCTCAGGAAAATACTTATACCCTTCCGCTTCGGAATGAAATCCAAGCCGGGAATCCTTTTCGCACAGTCCGATCAACTGTTTATCAAGATCAAGTTCTTCATGTATAATATCAGTCAGCTGCTTCAGAATATCCAGTCGTTCCTTTCCTTCCATGCGAAGCATCTCTTCACGCAAGGAGATAAAAACGGAGAATATTATACCCGCTGCGAAACTGGATACCCAGTGCTTTTGCTACTCCTATGTCCAGTATACGTTCCGGCTCATTGATATATTTGGGCTCCAGCTCATTCAATATAGCTACTCCTTTGTCCCAGTTTGTACTCATACGACGGCAAAGTTCAACAGTCTCTTTCAATGTCAACACATTCTCCATAGCATTAATAGGAGTGTCGAGGGATTCACCCGGGCTTCCGCCACTCCATAAACATTCACCAATACGGTCACCGCTTGGAGGCCATGGCTTTCGTGTTGTGCTGGAACCAATCTGCCATGTTGGTGACAGGGGTGCATCTAATGGTTTCAGCAACAAAGGCCAAACCGGTCCATCCTGCATCGGTCCGTAATATCCCATCATATTTTGCAGAGGATAGTTCCCATATCCTTCTGCAAAGTTTTTCCATGCCTCCACCACCCTTGATACATCATCCTCCTTCCACTAGATCGGGGCAAGCTGGTGCAGAAAGGTGTCCTCGTCTTTTGGAAAGGGATTGAATGACAACTCGCCGGCGGCTTTTATCATCAGCCCCGGGTAATTTCCGAAATACCAGCCAAGCATTGTGTGTGACACACCCAGACGATGCATTGCAGAGAATTTCCGGTAGATCATTGACGGTACCGGAACATAAGGAACGGTGGATACTTCATGAGAAGTACCTGTCTGTATCTTTGCCGACACCTGTGTTCCATTCTCCCGTGCAATCTTTGCCTGCCGCTCAAACTCCTCACTTGGGCCAGGTGTTGCTAACCAATAGTCGCCACCAACCAGTTTCTTGCCGAATACGGTCTTGGTTACCCCTGTCTCGAATTGCAGCTGAAGAATTACTCCTTTGGGGGTGTGAGCAGGAATCTCATAAACCCAATCGGCAAGATTCCCTACCCCCATGTAAAGCCAGCTGATCAAGCTCTGCCCCGGGTGCAGCATCGTGCATTCCTCTTTCCATCGCGGACAAAGAGGCGTAAAGGATCTCCCATGGAGCCTTCCCGGAACAACGGGGACAATCAATTTGACCTTCAAAAGGAACGTCTTCAGGGAGAGTATTCAGGCATGTTGTTGCCCTCTCATCGTATGATATATTGATTATCCCCCCCAAATCCGGTACCGCGTTAAATATATTATTGACAACCTGATAAAGATATTGTTGTGCTGTTTTGCTGCTTGGGCAAAAGTAAACCAGGTTACCTCTTCGAACTCCTCCCAATTCAGGATAATTATCCAGCACATTTATGTCAAAGTAGTATGGTGGTTGGTTACCCCATGCCCGTGGCTCAATAGTAAAAATATATGTCCGGATACCATAACGAAGGCATTGGGCTACCGTTCGCCTCAACTTGGTCAAACGTTTCGCGCCATCTTTTGCCGCTTCGGGGGTGAATTTTGTTGAAACAAGATCCCGGAAATCGACCGTCAGCCATAATCCGTTGACTCCTTCGTGTGCCAGCCGGTTCATGTACTGATCGGGGTAATAATCAACAGTGTCCATCAATTCGTCCCTCATTGCAGGGGGCCGTTTGATAGGACCATAAACGCAACGCGAAATCCTTCTCCTGACAACAGGACGTTTTTCAATGGTCCCCAATGAAAGGAATGGACCACGATGACTTAACATTTCATCTTCCAGATAGAATATACCACGCCGTATACCTTCCACATCCCCTGCCAGAATACGGCATACTTTCGGTTCAATCTCCAGACGGAAGGCCTCTCCTTCAAGATCAGTTGATAACGTAGTTTCTATCTTGTACTCCCCTTTATCATCTGTTATTCCTCCTGCAGCAAAAAAACTGTGCAAATCTGCATATGCCGTTTCAAGACGCCCTTCAGGGTCGGAAAATCCAGTTTTCATATTCACCCCAATAGACAGGTTGGCGTACTGAGGACCCGGGCTGATTGGTTTCCAGTCATGTTTTGTCCACATAGGTGATTTCAGATCCTCAATAAATTTCCATGTATCCTCACCCGGTTGAGGTGGTACATTCTTAAAATAAAGGCTGTCTCCGAAGACAACAGCATTATTTTTGGCAGTTCTCTGAGTGCAACTTCCTGTGGTAACCAATGCAATAATAATTGCATAAAACCCACTTTTTAGAACTAAGTGTGTAATCATAAGTTAATTGTTTTTAGTGGGAAGATGTAACTCACATGTTCATAGTTATATCATTCAAAAAATCGTGGATCATTTAACCTCAAAAAGGAATCGGTTATCCATCGTCATGCTTTCTAAGCCGCTTTCAGAAACTATACGTGATTGGGAGCTTTATATTGTTGCTTCTAAATTTTGATAAATGTCTTTTTGAGATACATGCAATACATAATCAACCACATAACTGTCATTGCACCGACCGCCTGGATAAAGTCCTTAACATTTGACGGAAAAAGATTGCTAAATCCTCCGAGGACTATATTTCCAATCAGTTTGAAGTCGAACATATGTGCCATCATGTAAATTGCAATGGAATTGACTCCAAAAACAATAAAGAAAAACGCCCATTTTTTATATCCCCGGATATCAATAAGCCAATAGAAAACAGCAAGCAGTAATGTTGTTATGCCGCATGTTACCAGGACAAATGAACTTGACCATAAGCTTCTTACTACAGGGAAAAACAGTCCCCAGATCATACCTGCCACTAACATAGATGAGCCGAAGATAAATAACATCTTCAATTTATATTTTTTGTCCCATCCGCTTTTAAGCAGCTGTCCCATAAGTACGCCCAGAAGCATATTTGCTATAAAACTCACAGTCGCCAAAACCTGCCATGAACCGGGATGATGATGTGGTCCTAAAACAACATTGTCAATATAAATTGCCAGATTCATCTTACCTGAAAATATTTCTCCAGCCCAACCCGGAACAGGAATTATTAAAAATACCAGGTAATACAGAACCAGCAATACCGATGTCAATATAATCTGAAAAGACAAGTTTGTGTTCAATACTATTATCGCACAGACTATATATCCTATTCCAATGTACTCAAGAACATTATTATAAACCGGCATATTTGCGAACTCAAGATTAAAAAGAGGTCCTCCTGGTATCAATCCAAGAAAGAATAAAATTAATCCGCGCAAAATTATATGCAGATATACATTCTTTTTACCACTTTGTTTTTGTGGATGCCGTTTGCTCATAGAAAAGGGAATCACTAATCCTACAACAAAAAGAAACATCGGCATGGCAATAAAACATAATCTTAATCCCTCAACATAACCATATTGAAATTGATCTGCAGCAGCATTGGCAAAACTTCTCTCCCCACAATTTAGTAAATGTCTCAATTATCGGCGCCCCACCGATATCGATTGCTAATATTAAAAACATTGCTAAACCACGCAAGGCATCAATACTGTCTATCCTGTCATCGAGTTTCATTGTTTTTTCTTCCATAATACTAATAATTAAGACTATAGGTTAATAAAGAATTTCATATTATAATGAACCGGAACATATCAATCCGGTAATATTTAAAATTAAACTCTAACCAATTTAAGTTCCTTAAAATCAGTCATTTCAGTAAACCTTTGGTAATAAGGTGATGTTTATTGGTTTGTATTTCTTATTTTACACATTTAATAAAAACAATACACATCAGGTTCTTGCATTTTAATACTAATTTTTATATATAATTTATTTCACAACTAATTAGAAAGAAATCCCCGGCTGAATACCGGGGATTTCGTTTATTATTTAATGCTGCTTGTTATTAATAACCTGGATTTTGTCCCAGATTAGGATTAATATCCAATTCGCTCTGAGGAATAGGCCACAGGTCATTTTTTGGCGATTGGTAGAATCCTGTTTTATCAACCACAAATAAATGTCCTGTTGCGTCAACCGGATATGCAGTATAGTGTGCAGGATCATCGGTTAATTTCATTCCATAAAATTTCTTGTTTACAACCTGAGAAGTGATTCCCCATCTGTGTACATCCATCCAACTGTATAAATGGCTCCCAACATAATTCAACACGCCTTTCCCTTCTCACAATATCCCTTAATTTAGCCTGATTGGTTTCAGTAACAGGCGGCATATTAACCTCTGCTCTTCCCCTGACCTGGTTAATTGTCTGATCCAATAAAGCCTGAGTAATAGGATCTCCGGCTTCCAGCTTAGATTCCAGATAACCTAACAGCACCTCCGCATAACGGATATAAGTAACATCATCACCTGAAGCGCTTCTATTTCCGGTAAATTATTCCGTCACATACTTCTTACAACCGTATCCTGTTGTGGTACTTAGTGACTTTATTCCAAAGTCTGTCAAAGCAGGATTTGCCAGATAGAGTGTCCCCCTGAAGACTGTATACTCAGGCAAAAACATGTTTGCATAAAGCCGCGGATCGCGGTTGGCAAACGGATTATCAGGATCATAATTAGGTGATGTTTCAATAGGTAGCCCATCATTCATTAAAAAGGCATCTATTAAATCCTGAAATGCATTATACTCCTGATATCCACCATAAAAGGCCGGATGAAAGTTTTTTTCATTCATATTATTCCCAAAAATACCTGCTATATATATAGCAGACAAAATGTTTTCTTTACTTGTTTCTCCCGACTCTTCAAATATGGTTTTGTAGCGGGGATCAATTATGTGCACATCTCAGATCAATAATCTCTTTAAAAGCTGCTGCTGCTTCTGTCCAACGTTTCTCGATCATTAATAGCCTGCCTTTATGAGCAAGTGGTGCTGCCTTTAATATTCTTCCTCTTTCAGCATCTGGACGTGATGGCGGCAAATCTGCTGCGGCTGCAGTAAGCTCTGTAAGACAAAAATCAACAATCTCTTGTCGTGAGTTACGGGTTTGACTATTGGCTTCCGTAATAGTTAATGGCTTCGTGATCAAAGGAACCCCTCCATACCATTGCAGCAGCCAGAAATATGCGTCGGCTCTCATAAATCTTGGCTTCAGCTATAAATTGAGCCTTCCTTGTATCATCCATATTAACCTTATCAATATTTGCTAAAAAAATATTAGCCCTAAAAATTCCTTTATAGGAAGCTCTCCAAAAAGGTCCAATGACATTCTCGTCGGAAGGAAACTGAAATGTCCCTAATTCGGGACTGACTGGACTCCCTTCTTTAACACATGCATCATCTGTAGAAGCAAGAATGTACTCTTGCTCACTACCCCACAATTCACTATTTATCCATTTACCAATGGTTTTTGGATATATTCCCGTTAATGCCAGCAAGGCATCAGTTTCAGTTTTCCAAAAAGATCCATCGGATAATTCTGTTAGTGGTTGTTCATTTAACCAGTCTTTTTTACATCCTGCTAGCCCCAGTAATAAAATTACCAAAAATAAGCTAATTGTTATTTTTATTGATTTCATAATAATCTGTTTTTATTGATTAAAAATCGATATTTATTCCAGCCAGAATCAGTCTTGACATTGGATACCACCCATATTCATCGTTAATTGACATTTCAGGATCCCAGCCCGGGTAGAAGTGACTTATTGTAAACAGATTTTCACCGCTGACATAAATGCGAACACTATGCAAGGAGATCTTGTTTGTCAAGGTTGTTGGTATGCTATAGCCAATCTGAACATTTTTCAGTCTTAAAAAAGTGGCGTTTTTAAACCAGAAAGTTGAAGGATTATAAGAATAAAAATCATTTGCTTTCCTGATAAATATTGGATAACCGGCATTTCGGTTGGGATTTTCCTTAGTCCATCTTTCCGCATATTGCCATTTTTGGATATTACCATCGTTATCATATGCAAAAAAATGCCAGGCTTTTATCATTTCCTTTCTGCCACCTTCACCCTGGAATAGTAAAGCCAGATCAAAACCCTTATATTTTGCATTCATGTTAAGACCATATGTGGTAATTGGAAATGGTGTCCCTATTACTGTTCTGTCGTAGGTATTGTCTACTTGCCCATCAGGAACCCCATTAGGTCCGCTAATATCTTTATATCTGATCTCTCCAGGTTGTGTAGGAAAAGGTTGTGTTGCATAACTTGCCACGTCAGCGTCATCAACAAAAAGTCCGTCAGCAACAAATCCATAACGACTACCAATAGGATATCCGACAAATAATCCTTTATCTATATCTAATTTCACATTTGCCAGGCTGATTACTTTATTATGATTTATAGAAAGATTAGCAGAAACACCATATGAGAAATCTCCAATAGCATTTTTGTGAGATATATCAAAATCCCAACCCTTGTTTTCAACTGTTCCCGCATTTTCTGCTGAAGGATTTGCACCTAACATTGAGGATGCCGACACATTATAAAGTATATCGAAGGTTTTTTTTACAAAATAATCTGCTGTCACCGATAATTTGCCAGCCAGGATAGATATGTCCAAACCACCATCTGTCATCCTGGTCCTTTCCCATGTAATATTAACATTAGGTAGCGTATTCACTGCAGCACCGGCAGTTAAACTATTAGCAAAAGGATAATTCTCACCTAAAGAAATTAGTGACTGATAGGGGTAATCGCCAACTGCCTGATTACCCAATTCACCCCAGGAACCACGGATCTTAAGATCATTAATCCATGAAACTGCGCCGGAATTCTGAAAAAAAACCTCTTTAGATATGCGCCATCCTGCAGAAAAAGAAGGGAAGATACCATATCTGTTTTCTTTAGGAAACCTGGAAGATCCATCGTATCTTAAATTAGCTTCAAGAAGATATTTGTCGAGATAAGAATAATTTACCCTGCCGAATAAAGATCTCAATTTATTTTCCGAAGCACCCCCTCCATTTGTACCACGGGTGGTAGTACCTGCATCTATTTCAAATATTTCATTATTTGGGAATGCATCTCTGTAAGCATTTAGATATGAAGAGCTATATTGCTGCTGAGAAAAACCTCCCAATATATGAATGTAATGATTCCCCAGGGATTTATTATATTCAATTAAAGCTTGCAGAGTTAACGCAGAACTATTTGACCAGTTGTCGTATAAAAAATTAGGAGTTACAGTATAAGTGGGTGTAACAGGATAGGTTGCTCTAAACCATTTATCTTTTGCAATACTATAGTCATATCCTATTTTCCCGGAAATTTTAAAATCTTTTAACAAATTCCACACCAATTCGGCATTACCTGTCACATAAGTATTCTTATTGTCAGAAAATGACGGGCTGTTCAGATCAGCTTCGGGGTGTATTGTTTCATTACTTCCCCAGTAACCGTCTCCTGTCGGTCCCGGTCTGTTATTTGTCATTCTTAACGCACCTCTGGTTATCGTTCCAATTCCCTGGTCATAGGCTCCGGAGGGTTCACTCCCATTAAAGGTATTTCCGGACAGGCTGACATTAAGTTTGACATTATCCATTAATTTAGTATTCAGGTTTAATCGCATATCATAGCGCTTGGTAAAATTCTTCATTACCAATCCTTCCTGATTTAATGCGCCGGCAGAGAACAAATACTGTGTTCCCTGTGTGCCTCCGCTTATACTTATGCCCTGTTTGTTTTGAAGGCCGCTCCCTGAAGTCCATAAGTATTTCATGTGATTAAAATTAGGATAGGCAGGATCTGTTCCTGATTTAAACTTTTGAATATCTGCAGCAGTGTATCTCTCTGACTGTCCCATATTTACCATGAATTCATTAATAGCTACTGCATAGTCCCATGAATCCAACATTTGAGGATACACAGTTGCTTTTTGTTTACCAATATAGCTATAAAAAGTGAATTTTGGAGCTCCCGGTATTCCTTTTTTTGTTTCCACCAGAATAACACCGTTTGCTGCTTTTGAGCCATAAATAGATGAAGAAGCGGCATCTTTTAAGACCGATACACTTTTAATGTCATTCGGATCTATATTATCTAATGAAGACTCAATACCATCCACAAGAATCAATGGATCATTTCCTGCCCCACTAAAGGTACCTAAGCCTCTGATTCTGATTTCAGCTTCATTAAATCTTGGATTTCCGGATAATTGCCTTACTGAAACTCCACTCATTTCACCTGCTAATGCAAGAGATCCTTTGGTAACATTTTTAGTTTCCAGTGCTTCACTATTAACGTTTGATACTGATCCCGTTATATCCATTTTTTTCTGGGTTCCGTAACCAACCACAATTACTTCATCGAGAGCACTAAGATTTTCAATCAGGGAAATATTAATCACTGCATTATTCCCTGCAGGAACTTTTTGTGATACATATCCTATAAATGAAAAGACGAGTACATTATTTGCATTTTGAACTTCAATTGAGTAATGACCTTTTACATCTGAAATACTGCCCAGACTGGTTCCTTCCACCATAATATTAACGCCTGGCATTGGATTTCCATTTTTATCTGTAACAGTTCCTGTAATTCTGTTTATCTGCATAATTTCTGCCGGATCTGTTTCTTTGTCAAGGTTCAGATCTGTATAATCTGAAACTAAAGTACCTCCAAAAACATTAAAAACAGTTACCAGTAGAAGCAGGATCGTAAGTTTAATGATTCTGAAGGTTTTTCCAGAGCTACACCTTATTAATGAAGCTTCGTGTTCTAAACTATTGAGTTTTTTCATAAGTTTGAATTTTTCGGACATTTAATTAATAATTACATTTTACTCATATTTGAATGATCTTAATAAGTATTTGATTATTTCCAGGAAGGTCGGACAAAACTGTCCCCCTTTTAATAAGGACAATTTGTGTTTTGTTTCATAGGCAGTGACTTATTAGGTTAGGAATATTTGGGTTATGTTATTGAAAAAGACACCCGATAATAATGTTCTTTTCATATATTTTGGATGATATATTTTACAGGAAAAAGAGTGTTGATTAGAATGATAAGTCATTTATTTATTATTTTTAAAATAGAAATATTTTTACAAATAATTATATAAAGACCCAATCCTTACAAATGAATACAGTATATAAACCAAATATATAAATTTATATTAAACTTGAATAAAAATATTTTATCCAATAATAACACTATTTTGACATCATGGCTTTATTGTAAAAAATTGAAGTGAACAGCAACCACTTTTTTTTGAGGTGCATATGAAGTTTCAATACTTATTAACTACAATTTATTTAAAATGGATTGTATTTTTGCTTCAAATAATTTCTCCCATCCGGGAGCAACAATACAATCGCTGTCTTCCTGAGCACCACCTGAATTTTTAAGTTGTTCTTCAGTTGGAGTATAATAAATGTAACCATTTGAAATACTGGCAATAAAGGTGAGTTTAATTGGAGACATCTTCTTAATGTTGAGCCCGATCTGAGAACTTAATTCTCCCGGAAAACTTACCATAACAAATTCCCCTATCCTTATTCCCACAATCTCAACGGTAATAGTTCTGCTTCCGGCTGCCACATTCTGGGCGTGATGCATCTTCAGAAGATCAATATTAGTCTGATTTCGTGTTAACTGTTCCATTATGTAGATGTTGCGAAGATAACTTTCCATATTTTTCCGGTTCTCTTCATCCAGTCTTGCCAGGTCAGTCCAGCCCATAATACTGTCATGAAGGTATCGCTGAGAATAATTCGAAGGAAAACGGGGTGAAAATTTATATTTATTAACAAGTGTGTAGAATGATTTAAAGTTCAGACTTGTTCCAGCCAGAGATTGAAGTACCTTTTTCTGCAAGGCCTCCATCGAATCGATCCGTGGGGCCAGGTTTGCCCGTGGCAATTCGAGGGTTTCTCTGATCATTTTAAGTTCATTGTTTCCTCGTGTCACTATTTTATTAAACGCCTGTATAGTACTGTGACCAAGCATGTTGCCCAATTGTTCCGCATCACGAGGGTTATTAATATCCTTATACTGTATCGGATTGATATCACCGGCACATCCCTGTACAAAAAGTGCGATTGCCCCATTAGCCAGGCAATCTTCAATCAATTGAGAAGCAAAGCCGGTAATATCCGCCGTGTTACCTTTATCAGGAACGCCCTGGATCGGATGGACAGCAAAATTATAGAGAACTGCCAGTGGTTTTCCGTTCTTCCTGTCGAACCGGAGTATACCTATTTCAGGGTCCACGGGCCCAACTCCAATTACCTCTTCATCGGGGGGAAGCGAATAAGCGTGACGACTATCGGCCTCTCTGCCATTCCTAAGTTTCATTCTGCGGTTTTCCATTATCCTGTCTTCGTAGCCGGTACCTGCGCCAATATTTACCGGAACCATATTCCGGCAGGCAATCTTCACTGCCCTGATGGTCCGCAGATCAACGTCTGAGCAGACTACCCCATGGCAATGACTCGCATTTACAAGAACATTTTCCGGTTTAATGTCCAGATCTTTTTCCAGGGCTGATCGCACTTTTGACAGATAATCATTCTTTATATAGCCAATCTCACCTATTGAAACTGCATCAACGGTGATTATAGCTACCTTTTTTGTCCCGTCATCAAGTACCAGAGCTTTTACATACAGAGTATCGTTGATCAAAGGTACCCCCATATTGGTAATGTTCACTTTTGCCACTCCTGCTTTGATCTGAACCGCGCTAGCAGCACTTTCGGAAAAAACGGTTATTACCAGGACAATTAAATACATATAAACTGAGTGTGCTGCTGTCCTAAAAATAGTTTTGTACTCCATTTGAAATTTTTTACAATTAATAAATAAAAAAATTGATATACATAAAATATCCTCAGTAGTTCCTGAATTCTGAGTTCAAACAGCGATTGAATCCCAAAACCATAACGGGAAAAACTCAGAAATCTCTGATCGGGATATTTCTATAATCGTATTCTTTTAAACATTTTGACCTGAGCGGACCAAAAAACCAGGATAAGAAGTTAAGATTTAATAATTTTTGGGTCATATTGATAAATTATACACCACAAAAAGAAGTTTCCATCTCACTTTTACCAAAATAAATTAGTATAAGTAAATTAGTAGCGATTAAATTGGCAAGTCATTTATTTATTATTTTTAAAATAGAAATATTTTTTCCAAACAATTATATAAAGACCCAATCCACACAAAAAAACAGAGTATATAAACCAAATATATAAATTTTTATTAAACTTGGACAAAAATATTTTATTCAATAATAACACTATTTTGACATGCTGCCTTTATTTCAAAAAATTGAAGCGAACATAGACCACTCTTTTTACGTGGAGCATATGAAGTTTCATTGCTTTCCTAATCCTCTTCAGTTTCATACCGATATTGAAATTATGTTTGTTATTAAGGGTACAGGTAGTCGTTTTGTGGGAGATTCAGTAGATCGGTTCGGGCCGGGAGATGTTGTAATAATTGGCCAGAATGTTCCCCATGTTTGGTACAGCGATGAAAAATACACCAAAAATAACAGCGATCACCATTCCGAAATTATATTTATACTATTTAAAACAGAGATATTCGGTGACCAATTCTGGAACTTACCCGAATCAAAAAATATCTTCAGGCTAATCCAATCCTCGCAGAGAGGTATCAAACTAAGCGGGAAAACCCGTGAGGAGGTAATATCATTAATCAGATCAATAAGCAATTCAGTCGGATTTCGCCGGATCACTCTTCTCCTGTCACTTCTTGAAATAATAGCTTCACACAAAGAGTATCAGTATCTTGCCAGTCCTATAGTGCAGAACTCTATCAATGTAAGTGATTCTGAAAGACTGAATAAAGTTTACAAATACGTAATAGAAAATTATCATCAGGAAATACCTCTGGAAAAGGCAGCTGTACTTGCAAGTCTCTCAACTTCTGCTTTTTGCAGGTATTTCAAAAAAAGGACCAATAAAACATTTATTCATTTTTTAAACGAAATAAGGATATCCCATGCCTGCCGTTTATTGACTGAGGAAGATCTTCCAGTTGCAAAGATATGTTATATATGCGGGTTCACTAATGTCTCATATTTTATAAGACAGTTCAAGCTGATTACAGGCCTTACTCCATTTAATTATAAGAAAAAACATGCAACCTAGATACAAAGCAGAAAGGCTTAAATAATATCATATCAATGTTGCAGTAGATTTAATGCCTTTTTGCCGATCATAGTAGAGTAGATTTTCTTTACTGGTTGAATTATCCTCCTTCGCTTTAATACAGATATGATTATTCTTTCATATATTAATCACCTCTCAAGGTAAATGCAACATAGCTGTCACCTGAGGGTGTTCCCAATTTCCCGCCACCACATGCGATTACCAGATATTGTTTGCCCCCGGCCATATAAACACTTGGTGTTGCAAAAGCCCCGGCAGGCAGTTTATACTTCCAGATTTCTTCACCGGTATTTTTATCGAATGCTCTTAAATAACCATCTTTTGAAGCACCGATAAAAAGGATGCCACCAGCAGTGACCACCGGTCCCCCATAGTTTTCAGTACCGGTCTTTGGAATCCCTTTTGCCGTAAGGTTTTCATATTCTCCCAGTGGAACCTGCCAGATTATGGTCCCTTTGTTTAAATCGACAGCAGTGATATTTCCCCAGGGAGGTTTGATAGCGGGGTACCCATTCTGGTCTAAAAAACGATTGTACCCGGTATGGGTATAGGGAGATGCATTTAAGTTATCTTCAGATCCCTGTAATTGGACCTTCCCTGCGGTTTTTTCGCCAGCTAAAAACGCCACCAGAACTTTTTTATCATTCACTGTCAGATTTTTGAATGACGGCATAAATCCTTTTCCTGTATTGATCAAGTCAATTAATTCCGATTTTGAATATTTTGCCCCAGCCGACTTTAAAGCGGGGTAAGTGCCTGTAGGGTCACCCTGACGCTCAGTACCGTGGCAGACAGCACAATTGACCTTATAGACAAATTCACCTGCCCCCGAATTTCCTTTTTCATTCGGTTTGATTTCAACCATTGTCAATATCCATGGCATTATGTTGCTGTTTACATATAGAACAGAACTTGTCGGATCTACAGCGGCACCGCCCCATTCACCTCCTCCGTCAAAACCCGGAAATATAAGTGTCCCTTGTGTGCTGGGGGGCATAAATAGGCTTCCTCTATTGGTTTTAGAAAGGATCTCCGACACATAGGCATGTGATTCCGGACTGATATTGGTAATTTTATCATCTGAAAATAATTGCGGAGTAAACTGGGGTAATGCAAGGGAAAATGGCTGTGTAGGCCAGGTTACTTCTCCTTTCAGGTCGGAAGCGGGTACCTGCCTTTCCTCAACGGGGAATAGAGGTTCTCCGGTTTCCCTGTCCAGAAGGAAAACCATTCCTGATTTGGTTATTTGTACTACGGCATCAATATTTTTTCCATCGTGATCAACAGTTAACAGGTTGGGTGGTGCAGGCAGATCCCTGTCCCACACGTCATGATGCACGGTTTGAAAATGCCATATACGCTTACCGGTTTTAGCGTCAAGTGCCAGGATACAATCGGCAAATAAATTGGCACCCTTCCTGTTACCTCCCCAGAAATCAAATGCAGCTGATCCTGTCGGAATATAGACGATACCACGTTTTACATCAAGGCTCATCCCTGCCCATGAATTAACTGCGCCAGCACTAAGGTATGCATCTTCCTGCCAGGTATCATACCCATACTCCCCTGGTTGCGGTATCGTATGAAACACCCACTCCAGTTTTCCTGTCCTGATATTGAACGCCCGTATGAATCCCGGTGCAGCTCCCATCTGTTCGGATACTCTTGATCCGATTATCAAAAGATCCTGATAAACAATACCGGGAGAAGTGGCCACTACATACAGGTCTTTAGATTTCTCACCTAACCCTTCTTTAATGGATACTTTACCTGAATTGCCAAATGAGTCAACCAATTTCCCGGTTTCGGCATTTAATGCGAATAAATCGGGACCTGAAGTGAATAATATACGCTTATCATCAGCACTCTGCCAGTAACTGACTCCACGATTTACATTTTTTGCATATTTGCTTTCCGGGTCCGGGTCAAATGTCCATATGGGTTTTCCTGTAGCTGCATTGAGTGCAAATACCTTTAGTTTTGGAGAAGTCCCATACAGAGTTCCGTCAATAATGATAGGATTGCATTGGATCTGGCTTAGGTTGTCAGATATATCATCTCCGGTATGGTATTCCCACGCAAGATCCAGGCGGCTGATATTTTTCCTGTTGATCTCTGAAAGATTTGAATAATGGCTGCTGAAATTGTCACCCAGATATACCGGCCAGTCTTTACCTGAACCCATATCTCTGTTTGCCCTTTGATGAAAGCAGCCAGTGAGAACAGGCAGAATAAAAACCAATAATAATGTTCTCATAAATTTTAGATTATATTATAGCCTATGTCGAGGCATCACCCATATGAATTAATTTATTACAAAAAAGCAATGATGGAATATCAATAAATTCTTCTTTATATTTCTGAATATTTGATAATTAACATAGTATCACCATTGATTTAATTTTCCAGTATTACAACTCAAAAATATGACTTTATTTGATTTGATTTTTACAATTTCAGAAAATATTCCGGATGTTATTACAGATCAGTACTTCTTTCAGGCATTGAATAAATAAAAGATTTTATGACAATAGGTGATCATGCATAAGACCTCTTTGATTTTGACTTCGTCGAGCTCCGCTTCACTCCGGTTCTTCGTTAGCCCCTTACCCTAAAGGGTGCGAAGAACCGAGTCCCGCAGGGCGAGCTCGGCGCAGTCAAAATCAATTACTCCCTCCTCGCCTTCGCGTAGCCGCTACTGCGGAGCAAGGTTAGGGTCGGGGCAAATAATTGATTTTCAAGCATCAAAATATTTATATGTATGATTCCCGATAGTCATAAAAGATTTTTTAAAGACCTGGTATCTGTATTTTGCCTGGCTTTCAGTTTTAATTAAAGATTGCTCTTCCTTACAATTTTAAAAAGACTGGAATGCTCTGCCCTCGTTCTTAAATCTGCCTTGCACGGGTCATCTGTTTGCAATTAATTTTCTAAAATATCCGGGATTCCTAATGCTTAATTTTTCCTTTCCCTGCAATAAATTTTTAAAGCTTTCACAACTATAAAAGTGAATTGATGGCAGCTGAATTATGGCAGGAAGTTTTTCAGACAAATATTTATCCATAGCCAGCTGATATTTTAAATTTTGGACTATTTATCTTCCAGAATTAAAATATTTTATCCATATTGCAATGATTCAAACCGGCAATAAGACCATCGAAATAATACGAATCAAACAAAATAATTATTCCTATGGTATTTTATGTCCGGAATTTATTTATGTAAAATATGTAAACAGGACAGCCTGGTGCCATCCTGCAGCTTTTAACAGACAGATAAGAGGGGATCTGATTTCATGCAGAGTACAGGAAAAGATAGTTGATATATTCTTATAACCATTTTTAAATCAGATAATCATGCTTAGTTGAATTTCAAAGAAAAATTTAAACCTTATATTTTTAAAAAAGGAGGATTCATGAACTATATCAATTGGTTAAAAAAGTCAGCATTGCTTGCCGTAACTTCAATTATGGTTATTACAATGGCCTGTCAAAATAAGTCGGCCAAAAAAGATGGATGGCAGTATCTTTTTGATGGTAAAACACTTAACGGATGGAAAGTGATCAATCAGGATTGGAAGAACCCTGATAGTAAACCGGATTTTTATGTTAAAGATAATATGTTGGTGTGCAATACTATTTTGGGGACTGCAGGAGGTTATCTGGCTACTGAAAAATCATATTCTAATTTTATTCTTGAACTGGATGTAAAAATGGATACTTCCCTCAATTCGGGCGTTCAATGCCGGGGTCAGATTTGGGATAAAGATACGGTGACCCAATCTTTTAACGGAGTAAAACGTCCATTTAAATGGCCAAAAGGTTATGTATGGGGATATCAGGTTGAACTGGACGGATCAAAACGTGCCTGGTCGGGAGGTTTGTACGAGCCGGGAAATCGTGGCTGGCTAGTAACCCTGGAGAATAATGAGAAAGCCCAGAAAGCTTATAAGCCTTTGGATTGGAATCATTTCAAAATTATAATGGATGGAAACAAGATTCAAACCTGGGTGAATGGTATTTCAATAGTGGATACTACCGATGATATGTCTTCATCAGGGTTCATTGCCATACAATTTCATGGAGCAGGAAGACCATGGCAAAAGGATACAAAATCTTACTGGAAAAACATCAAAATAAAGGAATTGTAGAGAGCTTTGTCCTACCACAATAAATGATTTCAATTATTTTGGTAATTAACCCGGGTTGCAGGTTACTGCTTCAAGGGAAAACAATTATAATATTGCAAATCAATTGATTATATTAAATCTCATCTATATAAATTTAATTATTAATGAGAGTAAACCAGATCAGATGTATAACAATCTATTGATTTTGCGCCATATAGTTTTTATACCCGATATCTGCAAGAGATACCTGGCAGTCATCTTCAAAAAACGCCTGTAATCCTTGTCTGTTCATATCCGGGATTACCCCCGGGATCACTGCAGATTTTCCATTCTTCGGATCTTACAATACCGTCGCCATAAGCACAAACATCGCGGGTGGAAGGAACTGTTTCAAATAAAAGTGCAAATACTTCCCGTGCTTTCATTGTAACTCCGGGCATGAGCCCCATTTTTTGGAAAACGGTAAGATCTTTACGATAATCCCTTATTAATCCGCATGAGTGAACACAGCGTCCTGTACGGGGATCAAATCCATCACAACTATCGCATGCCATACAGGTGCCTTCAACCAGTGTCAGCGGGATATCAGGTTCACGACGTATACGCTGCCAGATTTCATACAATGTGTCATTTGGGCGGGGTGATTTTCCCTGACCTCCTGCATACCAGCAGCTAAAGCACATTAAATGATGAGGTCGTATAAAAAGACGATCAGCTTTATTTATGTTTTCCACATTTTGTAAACGGTATTCCTTACATTCCTGTTCAGTCCGGAGATATACTATTTCCTGCCATCCTTTTTCATGCACTTTTTCATATGAGCCATTATTTGCAAATTGACAACCCGACCAGGATGTTGTTTCATAAGCACACAAATTGTGTAATGTTTCTATCCGTGTAAAAAGAAGTTCGAATAAATAACGAGCCCTGCGGGTATCCCCAGGCGAGAGACCAAGACGCTGAAGGACATCAAGATCACGTTTCCGGTTCATCACATCTTCTGTATCAGGTGAAGAAAAGTCACTCTCCTTAAGCCCGGTGAAACGCGGAATTTCATCGACATGAGTTTCAAGACGGATAGTGGTTGTAGGATCTGTCCTGAGTCTGTTCAGAATTTCTTTAGCTTTCCCTGGTTCCATCAAAGGACATTTATTACCAGCTTTAGTACATACAATGCTCAGGAGCTGATATGGATGAATTGTAATGGCAGGATTGCACAGACCATCGTCCCTAAGAAGGCTGTTTCTTTTATTTTCACGTGTTTTTGAACTTCCGGCTTCACCTGAATCAGAAGCATTTAACCAATGTACTGACGCTATTACTGAAGCTGAAGTAACGGTAGCATTTTTTATAAAGCACCTGCGGTTTAATTGTTTTTTCATAAATACTGTTATGATATGAAATTGTATACTTTTCTTACCAGCTCAAGGGAACAATGCAAACAGTATACTATTCATTTGTATCGGCTAAGCCAGACAATGAATAATATTCTGAATATCATCCGGAGAACAATAAAAACAAAGCTCCGTATTACTCTGAGAATGTAATGCCAATACTAATTTTCAACTTAACCAATCGAATTACGGTGTGCCCAGACTTTCTGAAATGCCTTAATATATTGATCAGTCAATTCCGGCATTTCTTTAGTGAAATAAGGAACCTGAAAACCTCTTTTTTCACGGTCCTCAACACCTGGAAATTTATCAGCAATTAAAGGTAAATGGTGCCACCATTCAGCTTCATGATACAAAGGATTTTTTGCAAGAAACTGAGCACCTGATTGTCTTGCCTGTACACCTTCCGCATTCAGAGCCTTAAGGAACAAGTCGCGGGAAACTCCTGCTTCCTTCTCGTTGAAGTATAAACGGTTAGGACCATAATAAACTCTTGCGACGTCATTTCTGTTCTGTTGTTCATAAATACCGGGGAACTTGGTAATAATGTCATTAAGTTTACGGACCTGAGCCTTAAGTATGGCGTTTCTTTTATCAAGTTTTTCAAGCTGGCAAATGCCAAGGGCTGCTGCAAGAGGGTGCATACGAAGTTTCATTCCAAGGCCATATGTATATTTGCTGTACTTGCTTCCCTCACCGAGGTCGCGCGCACATTCGTAATGTCCCAGCATGGTTGCTCGGTCACAGTCATCTTTTTCTTTATAGTTACCCATACCCCCCTCGATAGCTGGAAGTGGTTTGCTTGCCTGGAAACTGTAGCATGCCATACGCCCGAACGAACCTATTTCTTTACCTTTTAGAGTAGCGCCATGTGCATGGCAGGCATCTTCTAAAAGTATCAGTCCCTTCTCTTTGCAGAAATCTGCCATAAGGTCAATGTCAGCAGGCATACCCCCTATATGCACAGGAAACATCGCTTTTGTATTTTTTGTCAGTTTTCTTTTTGCATCCTCAAGGTCGAAGTTTAAAGAAACCGGGTTTATATCGACAAAGATAGGTACAAGTCCAAAGAAACGCATGGGAGTTATTGTTGCCCAGAATGTTGCACATGGCACCATAATTTCACTTCCCGGCGGGAGCTTCAGGGCAAAGAACATTGCAGTAATAGCGCTTGTTCCGTTGAAATGGGTTTTGCAAAACGGGACATTAAAACGTTTCTTCCAGGCTACTTCAAAATCATCATTCGGTTTATAGCTTGGATTCCTGAGCACTTCAAGGACAGCTTTTTCTTCGTCAACAGTATAACGTGGCCATGTGGTACCATCTTCATGCGAAGCTGTAACAGCTTTTGGACCACCGTTCAGCGCAAGTGTCTCCTGAGGTCCCACAGGTGACCCTGCAATAGTAAAGGATGGGGTGAGCAAAAAACCAGCTGCAACTGCACCCGTAGACTTAATAAATGTCCTCCTTGATTCTTGCTTTTTTGAAATTTTGTCTTTCATGATTCGATTTATTTAATTTTCTCTAAAAGATTCCTATTTTAATTTCCGAATAAATTTAGTTTATATTTTTATTACTGACCTGGTTTTAAATTAATTTAACATTTATCCATTAAAATAATAAAATTTTCATTTACAACTTTTTTATTCATTATTCGAATTCTTTTTCCATAAAGTAAGAATGTTTTCTATAGTTCGGAAGTATTTTTTATTCCATGGTATTACCAGAGCTTCAGACTTTTTCAATAGAAGTGTGTGAATTGCTGTCATAAATACCTTTTCACCTTCTTGTTATACATGAGATACCGGTGCCTCACCAAGGGCCATATGTGTCATACTGTGTTGATACACAGTGTAAACTGTTACACGTTCCGGAGTTGTTCCGGAGGCCTTCGCAAGGGCAAGACGAAATGCATCCTGCCCCTGGTTGGCTATCCAATCTACAGCACATATAACAATGGGCTGTCCTGAATCTAAAAGTATTTTACCCCGGGTCCGAAGGCCCGGTTCTATAACTAATTAACTCTGTACTCCCTCCACTGGTTTTTGAGTTGACCGCGGTGCCCTTTGTTGTCTTGGTGCAGACCTGATCACTTTTGTATTACCACCTTGTTCCAGTAAAATATCAACCGGTTTGTTAGTTTTCCAGGCTCCACCTGTAAAATCAGGTACATCAACAGAGTTTGAACGACTGGCTATTGACTTTTCACTTAGCGGTGCTATTGAGGTCCAGAGTGCAGCATCATAACAGTCCTGATCAAGAGGCAGTCCGTTGCGAAGGCAATCAATAAGGCGCCAGTCTTCAAGAAAGTCCATACCACCATGGCCACCAACCTGTTTAGCCATTTCGCCGACTTTTTTAACAATTGCCGGTGCGTATTTTTCTTCAAAGCCTTTCATTTCCTCATCGGAGACCCATCTGTCGCCAATTGAGATCTTCGGAGGTTCCGGATATTTCAAGGCAGCACCTATTGTTCCGCTTACCTTATGAATTCTGGAATAAACATTTGGTGATGTTACATCATGCTGAATCATAATTGTACGCCCCTTATTGGTACGGATGGAAGTGGTAGTCATGTCACCTCTGTATGGTTTATCTACAAATTGCTTGTAGAAATCGTCCTTAGCAGCCATTTCCTTAGCTGTTTTGTTCATCAGGAAATCATTACCCATAACGGAAACAAGGAATTCCATCTTATCACCTCTGTTAATATCCAGTATCTGACAAACGGGACCCAATCCGTGTGTCGGGTATAAGTTACCTCTCCTGCTGTCATTTTCTCTTAGACGCCACATATTCCAGTATCCGTTCTTGCTAAAATTGCTTTTGAGCAGGTCATGAATATAAGCGCCTTCGCAGTGAACAATGTCACCAAAGAATCCCTGCCGTGCCATATTCAATGTTAGTAACTCAAAAAAATCATAACAGCAGTTTTCCATCATCTGGCAATGCTTACGGGTTTTTTCGGAAGTCTCAACAAGCTGCCAGCATTCCTCCAGGGTATCTGCTGCAGGGACTTCAACAACAGCATGTTTACCATGTTCCATAGCATAAACTGCCATCGGGGTATGCAAATTCCAGGGAGTACAGATATATACCAGATCTATATCATCCCTTTCGCACATCTTTTTCCAGGCATCAGGGCTGCCTGTATAAATTGTAGGATTAAAGCCTGCAAATTCGATCCTCTTTCTTACTTTTTCAGCTTCCTCCGGAACAAGGTCGCAAAGAGCCTTTATATCCACTCCCTCAAGCAGAGCCATATTTGACACATGACCCGGTCCTCTGCTGCCAAGGCCGATAAAGCCGATGCGGACAGTCTCTATTTTAGGTGCAGCGTAACCACACATATTAAATTTCTGTGTATGTTGCTTCTTAGCCTGTTCAGTGAGATTATCGCTGTTTGACTTGCTGAGATCCACTGATTCGGATGCCATTCCCTTCAGAATGCCCCCGCCAGCCACACTAAGCCCGGCTAATCCTGTAACTTTCAAAAAATTTCTACGGTTGTTTTTCATTTTTCTATTGAGTTAATTTATTAATTAAAAGTTGTTTTACCTTGTTGTTTACAAATATTTCTTATTTTTTCAAATTCTGTCTGATATTCCTTTAGTTTCGTTTCGCTTAGGTGTTCTCCGGAAGTTGTCAAAGGGTTTATAAATAAAACGTTCTTCCCTGTTAGCGCAGCCGCCAGAGACACATCACCCCAGTTAAGAAAACCACGCAGGAAAATGGCATTGCTGTAGAAATCAATATTTTCCCTGTTATCATATAACAGACTTACAGGTGCATCACGCAGAATAATATTTTCAGTATTTCCCACCAGTACTCCCATAAACAATCCTGCAAGTCCGGCCTCTTTTGAACCATCAATAGTGATTTTTTGAGCTTGGTTACCGGATTTCAGAAATTTTGTTATTACTTCGAGTTCCTTTACCCATTCACCCAGTACTGTTTTACCCAGCCAGAACTCTGACCTGACCAGGGTCCTGAGTCTTCCCTTTAAGTAATCATAACGCACTGAAGCCAGCGAAGCTTCCCCTGTACCTGTAAGGTCCGGAATCGCAATCCCCTTTCCTGACTTTATATAATCCTCAATCAGGTCAGGTTTAATATTGCTTTTGCCTTCCGGATCAATAATAATAACATATTCCGCTGAAGTACTGGCTGGAGCATGGAGCAAAACGGGAATGAGCTTATTATCGGAGGTTTCCAAACCAATCCTTTGCCAGCCATTTACAGCTGAATTTTGATGGATATCTTTAAGATCTGATTTCTCATTTATCCCGAGGATTTTCTGTAACTCCTTTTTTTTCTCATTCAAATCAAAAGACTTTGTAGTCAGAAATTCAGTCCTCAGTTCATTTCCTCTAAGTTTACAGTATTCGTCAGTGGTTATTATATTTGCATCTCTCTGACCTTTTGGAAAAACCATCAGCAATTCTTCGGGAAGCTGATGGAATGGAATTTCTCTTCCGGGGGCTCCGGTGCCAATCCCTTTAAGATGTAAATCAAACCATCCGAGCATAGCTTCCCTGTCTTCCTTCATATATCCATGAACCAGATCAAATAACTGGTAAGATATATTGTTTTCCGCTCCAAGCATTTTAAATACCGGCCTGACATTATTATAACTCCGCAACATTTCTGAGGGATTAAAAGCAGGATTTGCATCTTTCTTATGATTAATCATTTTTATCGCCCTGGGCGCCACAAGAGACAACACACCCGCTTCCTCTGTAAAGGTCAGTGCATCAATTATAACCTCACAGATACAGGGTGTTCCTAAAATATAAGAACCGAAGGTGCCAACACTTACAACCGGGACAGATGCTTTTATCCGTTCATCCATAGCGGTCAGCCACATGGTCTGATTTCCTCCTCCGCTGGCGCCCGTTGCACCTATTTTGTCAGGGGATACATAAGGCAACGAAGAGAGAAGATCTACTCCCCTGATATTGTCAGAAAGCTCAATACCCATCAATGTTTCTCCGACATTAAGGAGAGCAGATCCAAGATTATTCCCATCACCATGATCCTCAAAAATGCCGTGAACAGTGGTCCTCTCCCCTGAACCCCATGGATCAACTGTCAGGCAGACATATCCATTAAGAGCGAGACTGTGACCTACAGCCTGTGGACCAGTGCTGTCAATTTTGCCCTTTTGCCAATGGCCAAGCATATTGATTACAGCCGGGAATGGCCCCTTCCCATCAGGAATATAAAGATTCGCTGTAGCATAAATCCCCGGACGTGTCTGATAGGCTATTTTTTTAATCGAATAGCCATCCATCTTTATAGTACCGGTCTCCTTAATATTTAAGGGCAGCTTATGATCATAAATAACTCCCGTTTCCTGTATGATCTCATCTCTGAGTTTCTTGCGGTATATTTCCAGGTCCTTTAAATTACCAGGTAATTGGTGGACCCCAAATTCCATTGAAGCCTCAAGTCTCAGTTTATTTTCAATTATTTCGGCACGACTTTTGGCAAAGACATTCGGAAGAGTGTCTGTGCGTTGAACTCTGTAATAGATAAAATCTTCCCGCAGTGTACCGTTAGCGGATAATGAAATATTAATAAAAATGATACCCAGAAATAATTTAAGAATTCGTTTCATTCAGCTTTTTTATTATTAGTTTCCTGAAATCCTTAGGTCGGTTTTTTCTATGAAAAGGCCTTTAATATCGTATTTAAATAACATTTTTCCTGATAATTATTTATAAATAGCTTGTTTCTACTTTAATTTTCTGATTTGGAATTTCCTGCCAATTTATTTCGTTAATCAGTGTCTGAAATTTTAAGTGGCTGAGAGGGGTCAGGGATAAGCCATTGCGGAACCGCAGCATCTAAGGTTAAGCTGACAGAACTGCCTCCAGACTTATGAATAATAATTTTCCAGAAGCCTGATCCGGAATTATTGCCTGGTACATCAAGACGTGAAACGTCATTCTTGCTGCAATTCAACTGACCTGCATACTTTCCGTTTGGTGAATACAGATCGGCAACAGCTCCTTTAGTACCAAGAGTAACGCTAAAACTTTTCTGTTCTTTTGGCACGAAGAAATAAAGAGGCACATCTGAATCCATATATTTTTGTCCGGCTACCAGAAAGGAACTATTCTGAAGATCTGATTTGTAGGCGACAGCAGCACCAGTGACCTCAAGTTTAATTATTGCACCACGACTTGGAATATCAAGAATATAACTTTTCCCTGCTTCACCATTGAACCTGAAAGTCCGTCCTACACGTATGGCTCCAAGCTGCAATTGACTACCTTCAGGAGTAGAAAGGGTATAATGAATGAATTCAGCCTTACCATCGAATGCTTTAACAGCAAATGTAACTTCACCTGCTACCGGAACATATAACAACATCCTCATAGTCCCGCTTACAGGGACAATAACTCCCTTTTGTGTTGCAGCATCGGGAAGTGCTGCCGCTATTTCCACCGTCCTGAAGTGTTCTTTTCTGAAAATACCGTACCTCACTATTTTTTCATCATCCTTTTGATTTGACAACATATGGTCTATCTCTTCATCACTTTTTGTAAGTGATGATTTATATTCCGGAGATAGTAAGCCCAGAGATCGTAAGTTCCACTGCATAAGTGAGAGGACCTCCCCTAACAAGTCAATTCGTTTTTGCTGCTTTGGATCCTTCCCTTCGCCACTGGCTTTAAGGAAATTTTGTTCCAGTTCCGGATATTTAGGAGCATATATCTCTTTCAGATGATCAGTTGTGAGATCATAATTTGCCTTCCCGTGTGCATTCATATACTTGCGAAATGCCGAATCAAGAACGTCATAAAGTTTTTCAATATAAGGTGCCGCCTTTACTCCAAAGGCTTCCCTGTAATAATCGTGTAAAATTCCGGCTGCATCCTGATCCGGATTCCAGTCCAATTTTGCAATAACATAATTACTTGCACCAAATGCAGGCCACACAGGGTTGCCGTAAACATAAGCCCCTCTAAATCCATAACTCTTTAAACGCGAATAGATAAAGTTCATTATCTCAGGTGCCGGTGGCCAGATCATGGCATTTGGCTGCATGATTGAAACCGGAAGATCGTAATAATAAACATCAAAACCATCTTTTTTTGAACTTTCTCCCCATGTACGCATCACCTTGTCCCAGTTTTCCCGGGTAGAAGGACGAAAAAGCTGGTAACCATAACTAATTGACGTTGCAACAACAAGCGCAAGGTTTGGTTCAAGTTTTGGCATACCCGAAGAAGGAGGGTACAGGTACATGGCATAAATATAACCGCCAAGCTTATGATCAGGGAATTCTTTACCTACAATTTTTGCGACATCATTATAGAACTTAAGGATCAATGGCGTCCGTGAAATATTACCAAATGGATCTTTTTCCGTAAGCGCCATGCTTGCCGGACTATTACTCCATCCATAACTCCCATCTGCCGGCGATAATGAATACCAATACTGATCGGGATTTTTGCGGAATGTCTCAATAATTACATTTGCATATGCCTGCACCAGCTCAGGATTGGTCGTTTCCAGTTTGTATGTACCGGAAGGGGGCTGAGGTTTCCCGTCAACTTCGGCAAACCAACCAGGATGTTTTGCAAAGTTTGATGCAGAAATGGTCTCCGCCCATGCATGAGAGTGAGATACAGCTGCAACTCTTGCAAGTTTCATTCGTCTGTCCCATTGATCATCCAGTGGTCCGGAACTTCGAAACGACTGAACACGATAATTAAAGGGGGAGGATTCGGTACGGTCAGTTTCAGGAATTGAAATCTTCCCTGCTGTCAGATAGTATTCTCCCAACTCGCCTGTCATCAGCCAGTGAACCCCGAGATAGTCTTCAATAAATGTATATATTCCGTTCGAGGTCCCGTTTGTCACTCCCCCAAGAGTATTCACTTTCCCTGTTGGAGTATCAGGACCAAGTATGAACAGGTTACGGTTTCTTGTAACAATACGAAAACCATCATTAGGAATAACGGAAGGATCCAGACCTTCAGCTTTTGCAGCGGTAGTAAATCCCAGGCTTATAAAGGGGGTGGCAGGTGACTGATCACTTATAATAAATTCAGGAGATGTCCCAGCCACCTTAATGAAATAATCTTTAAGATCTTCAGCAGCATTTTTCACGGATTCGGGAGCTGATGGATCCATTAAAAGAGTGAAGTCAGTTTTCCCGTTTTTTACAAGTGTAATCTTATCACCACTTGAACATCCGTACATTATTATTAAAGCCAATAAAACAAATTTTGCGCTGAACAGTGATTTCATAATTTTCAATGTTGGATTACCAAAACTTATACTTCATCAGGAACGACATACGGCTTTCGGTATTCTCTTGTTAAAAGTTTATCTGCTTCAGGATCATCGGCAAACTTTTCATAAGAACCCATAAAAGTCAGGTTTCGTTTTACGCGATAAGAAATATTTGCAAGATGAGGAAGACATGATGAATAGAACCCTTCGTTTATATCGCAGTGCAGTATCCCATTGTCACCTGCACGTATTGCATCAATGAAATTGGCCCAGTGATTACCCTCCTGACCTGCTTTGGCTTCTTTTGAACCGGCAAAAGGTACTCTTTCCCTTCTGCGAAAAGCATTCCAGGTATCACCGTAAATTTCGAGCCATCCTTCTGTTCCAAAGAATAGGTTCCCAACTTCCTGTCCTTTGCTTCCTTCATTGTTTGTATAGCGGCCACGGGTTTCAAACTCAAGTAAAGTACCATCATCATACATATATGAACAGGTCTGTGTATTTGGAGTTTCCTGAGAGGTCTTATCAGTTCCGTAAGTATCTACATCACCATATACTCTTTTCCCCGGAGTGCGATTTTCCGGCTTGACCTCATCTTTTTTGAAACCGTATATACCACCAGTTGAATAGACTGAAACAGGGTGTTCGTTTTTATTCAGTCCCCAACGGGCGATATCAAGTTGGTGAGGGCCAGTGTTACCTGTATCGCCATTACCTGTATCCCAATACCAGTGCCAGTTGTAATGACTTCTTTTCTCATTATACGGACGGTAAAGAGCAGGACCTAACCAGCGGTCGTAATGAAATGTGGCAGGTGGTTCACTGTCTTTTGCCATACCGTATGAATCCCTTGCTTTAAAGCAAAGTGCCCTGGCCATAAAAACCTCTCCAATACCTCCGTCATGCACAAATTGAATGGCTTCTCTCACATTATTTGATGAACGGTTATTGCACCCGACCTGAACACGCAAATTATATTTACGGGCTGCTTCTACCATTTTCCTGCCTTCCCAGATATTATGAGATGCCGGCTTTTCGACATAAACATGCTTCCCTGCCTGACAAGCCCAGATGGTAGCCAATGCATGCCAATGATTCGGTATAACAATAGACACAGCATCTATCTCCTTGTCTTCAAGCACTTTGTGCAAATCCCATTCTGTTAAAGGTTTCACCCCTGTTTTATCAACAACAGTTTTTAAACCTTTTGCAAAAAGCAGCTCATCGGTATCACAAAGAGTTTTAATGGTCACATTATGGCTGTTTTTAAGGCCACACCAACTGTTAATGTGCACAGTCCCCTGATTACGGATACCAATCTGACCAATATTTATCCGGTCATTAGCGCCTATAATTGAACCATAGGATTTAGTACTGAACCCCAGGCCACCTATGGCAATACCTGCAGAGCCCAAAGCACTCTGCTTAATAAATTCTCTTCTTTTTGTCATTTTAACTATTCTTTAAATTAAAAATTATGCACTTTCATATCTCATGGATGATATCGGGAGTGGTAAATGAACTCCTTTAGCCTGTCAGGCATTAGTTTCTTTCCCAAATATAAATAGATTAATCCGAATTCTAACGTTGTTTTAGATCAGAGTATTTATTTCCGGATATTGTGTCTGATATACTTCAATCACAACTATTTGAATAACATAATTGATTACGACCAATGAACTGAATTTTATTTGTTAAATCTAGTAATACATTAATAACCTGTGAATTAATGCGCAATTGTTTTTATTCAGGTTTAATTATTAATCCTGACACTCTTGCTCTGGAATTCACCACCATCGTAAGATCACCTTCATTAACGGTTAAAGTTGTTTTACTTTCATCTCTTTTGGCCGTGCCCGACAAATTCCCATTTTGCATAAAATTTGTGGTCAGGGTTACCGGTTTTTCAACTTAATCGGCAAACCCTGATTATTAATATGAATAAATTGATTTGGTTTCAGCGCTTTGCGGGTAATTTTTAATGTTTTAATCAATCCGCAATAATAATTAAGCCGGTTCATTCTTCCGCCAATCGAAACTTTGCCCTCGTTATTTAGTAATTTTTCGGAGAAACTGATTACTCCGCTTGTTTCCCGGACACCGTTTACATATGTTTTAAATGTATTGTCTTTATAAGTCAAAGCGGCATGAGCCCATTCACCCACAGGATGAGTCAGTGTTTTGTTTACAAGCGTTCGTTCGCCCGCATCAGTCATTAAATATCCATCGAGATACCACTCGTTTTTGGGTGTTAACCGGAGTTCAATCATAATTCTCCTGGCTAAGGGCCATCCTGACAAAGTATCAGCGGGGTCCTGAAAGTGAATAAAACGGGGTTGATTACTGATATCATAGGCAGGATCAGCTTTAAATATTACTTCAATTGTAAATTCTTTAGCATTACCGAGAGGATTATTATCTACCAGCAACCTGTCGTCGATACCATCAAATTTAATTGCCCGCCCCCGCCCGGTTTTTACAATTTCAGGATTACCGAAAACCTGAACCCGATGTCCTCCAATCTTCTTTAATGACTTCAGCTCCCATACTTCAGAATAAGCAGAGTCAGGTTTAGCAGCATTAGATTCGTTAACAAAACAATTTACCAAAATGAGTATACAAAACCCCTTCAGCAATTGATGAAGAATAAATTTTTCAGATAGTATGTTCATGCCTTTAAAAATATCTTTTTCCTGTATAAGAACCACAAAAACAACCATTTTACCATCAGGAGACATATTGCAAGAAAAACCGGCTGCAGGATTCCAAAGTGTTTGGACATCCCCTGGAAAACAGCATCGGAAGTGAATTGAAAATCTATAAACCTCTGGCCCACCCAGATTGTTATGGCGTTCATACCTATCACCACCAGGAAGAAAGTCCACTTCTTATAACCTTTCACATCAATTATCCAGTAGAATAGCGCCATTAAAAGAAAACTCCATCCGGAAGTAAGGAGCACGAATGAACTCGTCCAAACATTCCTGCTTATAAAGAAAAACTGACCCCAGATCCACCCTGCTGCCAGAAAAATTACACCTGCAACAATAAATCCTAAAGTTTTTTGGTTTTCCGTTCTTTTGGTTAGCAGCCAATGGCCTGCCAGTACGCCAATTAATGTTGAAGCAATTGCTGTAAAGGTGGAAAGCACACCCTGCCGGTCGTAAATTCCAAGACCCAGTGTTCCTGGTATAATTTTCTGGTCGAGCCACGTGGTCAGACATCCTTCAGGCGTCAATACCCCTGGACCATAGCCTGGAACCGGAATAAATTTTACCGCGGCCCAATAGCCCACCAATATTCCAAGAACAACATAAGCCTGAACCTTCCAGTTTGTTTTCAACACCAGCAAACCCGCAAAAAAATAACAAATCCCTATACGTCCCAATACACTGGACCATCGCATTTTTGGCCAGTCAAAACGGAAAAAGCCGTAAACGGCCAGGCCAAACAGGATAAGTACAATTGCCCGTTTACATATATGGAAAAATATTTCTTTGTCACTCTTTCCTTTTTCTTTGCTGCGTAAAATAACTAAGGGGATAAGTAATCCCACCAGAAACAAAAAAAGAGGAAATATCTGATCATAAAAGTAAAATCCGCTCCAACCGGCGTGTTCCATATTTTTTGCCAAAGTCTCGGTGAAAGAATTGGGCCAGACTTTAGCAATACTTGTAAAAATTCTTTCTCCACCTATAATGAAAAACATAGTGAAACCCCTTAAGGTATCAACGGAGGTCATCCTGTTACTTATGGGCGGAAATGTGTTTTCCTTTGATTGGTTTGAGTTACCAGGTGATTGCATAAAATAATGTTTTAGATTTAGACACTTTTATTGTTTGGTTAAAGCTTCATTTAATGCTAATATCTGCTGAGCGATCTTCCATCGGTAAGCATCAAATTCACTGGGAGCCCAGAGTCCCTCGAACTTGTATTTTGGCTGCACGTTGATAGCATCCCAGATGGATTGTAAATCTTTTTCAGCAGTGGCAGATGCCTGCAGAACAATGGTATCAGAGCTTTTTTTGGCTTCAGCAATCAATTGTTCAAGCGTATAAACATACCGGTAGTCATCATAGCCTTCGCGATATGCTTCCCACATAGTTACCGGAATTGGTGTTCCGTCAGGCTCATGGCGGTTAAAGAAATCCGACATAAAACCATCAAGGTAATTGAATGCATCACCAATACTCCAGGAGTAAATCCATGGAATAAGGGTCACAAAACCAGATCTCCAGAATCCGAAACCGTAGGTCATGCGTGCGCCGGTAACCGGTGTGTGATCGTTCTCTCCAGCTACGTGGTTGGGATAACACCAGTACTCAACATTTCTTGCCTTCATGTCTGCAAGAACAGTTTCCCGGTCGGGAGAAAAAGGCTGAGTGCACCATACATCAACATAAGGTTTTAATGGCTGGAATTCCCTTCGTGTTGGATCTGCAGTCAGATATGTGCGAACACCGGCTTCCCTGCAGGCTTTCAATAAGATAATCATATATTTTATAGATGTACTGTCCCTGCCGGGTTCATCTACAGGATAGTACAGAAATTCGGGCCAGTCGCGCTTCTGACGCTCAGCTTCAATAGCCTTTACCATTGCAGTTAATTCAAGGCTGAATGCTTCTGGAGGTATTTTGAGATTGAGTAAATGGGATCCATATCGCTCGTTCATGTGTTTTTCGTAAAGTCTTTCAGTATTGATACTCATGACAATCGGTCCCTTGAAATTATACTTTCTCCAAAGTGCAATTTTCTCTGTCATTATATCCAGGTTAAAATTAAATTTTCCCTGATTATCAGCAGGTTGTCCACTAAATGACATTGTCACATTGCGGGTACCATGGGCAACCATATCGGCATGCTCCATATCTGCCTTGCGACGGAAATAATCACCGGAGACCTTATCAGCGCCGGTCAGCTGGTCGAGGGGATGACCATAGTAAATACCGAATATCTTAGAAGGATCGTCCCTGAGCCTGAAAGGAAGAATGCGTAGTGTAACCGGTATTTCTGCCTTACCCCCGGAACATTCAAAAGTAATTTTGCCTGTATAAGTACCTGAAGGAGCATTATCCGGTATATGAGCTGTAATCCAGAACCTTGCGTTCTCTCCTTTTGTCAGGTCAAGGGTATTAAAATGCTCCAGATAGTCCGGAACTATACGGTATCTGTAACGAACAGTATAGTTTGGCCTTGCCCTGGTAAAACAGACATATCTGATATCAATATTTTCTGCAGGGACAGGACCGATAGAACTGATCGAAACCTTTGCCCCCCTGAGGTTTTGCAGAGGATAAATAATAAAATTCAAAGGTTCATATTCACCAGGTGTGGCAAAAAACTTCAGCTTCGGGTTTATATCTTCTGCAGTGGGTTTGGTATAAGGGTATACACATTCCAGATAGTTCCTGGAATAAACTATAAATCCGCGTTTCTGATCTGCTGCACTTGCCGAGGGGTTCTTTTGTTGCAGGAACAGAATCGGGTTTCCACTTTGCCCACTCTTCAGGTGGCATCCTGTATGTCCATTCTTCAAACGGGGTTATTATTTCTTTTTGAACAAATGCATCCTCCTGTGAAGTCCACGCGATTATGGCATTTACTACCCATTTGTTTAAAGGTGAAAATTGCACTGACAACGGATCCCTTCCTTTACGGACATGAAACCGCAGAGACTTGTATTGTTGCCCACCCTCGAACTGAACACGTTTATGTTCTGTTCCAATGTTTACCGTGAAATCATAAAACTGATTCCTGATTACTTCACTCGTTCCGCATACAATATATATATCATATTCCCCTGCAGGAGCCTGGATCAGGAAAGAATTCTCCTGATCTCCAATAACCGCATCCTCAGTAATTGGATTTGTCCATATCGGTGGAGGTTCAACAGCTCCCCGGCTTGGATTTTCCCTCGGTTTTGTGAATGCAAGAGCCTGGGCATTTAATCCATCCTTTGATTTCCATCCAAAGCCCGATGAAGTTGTAAAAAGAGTCTCCGTTGTCACACGTGTAAAACCTTTCCAGACTGAAGACCGGTCATTACCCATGTCAAATAAATAAGTCCCCGGTGCATCTGATCCGGATATCCTTGGAACGACCAACAAAGCAAAGAACAGGGAGAATGAGCAAACCTCTCCCCAGATTTCTGAAATCAAAACTGGCTTTTTCCATAAGAATATAATTTTGGGGTTTAAAGTTGGAAGAGCCTCAAAGAGCCCTCCGAAAACAAACCCACATCAAAACATACCTTGCAGGGATGACTATTTAATCCAGTCCATATACAGGTCAAAAGGCTTTACAGCCGGCTCCAGATCGACGATCTTCAACTGGCCGACGGCTTTCCTGCTTTGATAACCGGATTTAACTATTGTCAAGGTCCTTTGCAATACTTTCAGGATCAGTTTTTTTGCCATTTCCATCTGTAGTGCCGGCTATCAGCAGCTTCCTTGGAGCAAGGCTTGCAGCAAGATCAGGCAGGTCATATGCCCTGAGTGCACCGGCAACTGTATTATGGATAAAACTTCCATCATAAAAATGATTCATCACTATTGACTGGTAAGATGAATATGGTTCTATAAGTGCAACGCGTGTAATATCAGGATCAAAAGCTGCAGCGTGCAGCAGGACCGGTCCCATTTCTCTGCGGGCAAGGCCAAAAACCTCATTTATTCCGGCTCTTTTCTTAAGCAGCATTGTCAGTCTTACCACATCACCTGCACGTACCCCTGCTATACTCCTGCCGATTTGAATTGAAGCATACCATACATTTTGGGAGTACCCTCCGATATATGCATCTCCTTTAACAGAACCCGGGCCTGTTTCGCCAACGCCCACCATATCAGGGGCCAGAACTGTAATACCATTTTTAACAAACCATTCCATTTCGCCGCCTGTTGCAGCTTCTACTGACTTGCCTGAAGGATGAATATATATGAGGGCTTTATCGTTTGATTTATCAGGTATCATTAACAGGTAAGGTATAACATAATCCCCCTCTCCTTTTACAAAATACTTTTCGACAACATAGCCATCCTTCTGAAAACGTCCTGTAAAAATTGGTTCCTTAACATCAGCAGGTTCCTGATATCCGGAAAGCTTTTTTGCCGAATTAAGTACTCCGGTAAAATAACCCGGAATATCTGACCTTGAAGCCTGCAACTTATCAACAAGTTTTTCCGCTTCTTTGCGGTTAAGGCTGTAAACAGTTTCACCAGCAAAGGATGTTGAAACCTGTCCTGTTGGCGTAACCCGGGTCTCTTCAACAGTTAAAGGAGTGATTTCCTCATCAACGGGAGAGCCTGGATTATTAAGATTCTTCTGAAAGAACGCATTCATTGCTTCCCTGTTCTTTTTGGTTGAAGCATGCGGTGCATCATCCTCTGATCTGCCAAAATTATCTTCCTTACCATAAGCTTTATAAATACGCGACACCTGTTTTTCAGTCTCCCGAACCCCCTGGATGCTGAACATGTCTCTGGAAGTGGTTATCATCAGAGCAGGTTTTGGAGCCCTGACCAACAGAAAGTCAGGATGATCCAACCCCCTGAAGATTGAATTAAACATATTTTGTTCTGCATCCTGAGGTCCGATAGTCTGAAATAACCTGGTGAAATTCGTGAGATAACATTCAGGAGCAGCAGCACTTATCCGTTCATCCATTGCAGCAATATAAGCAGATTGCGTTCCGCCGCCAGAGCGTCCCGTAATTCCTATCCTGGCAGGATCCACCTCTTTCCTTGTAAGCAGATAATCGACAGCTCTTATTCCATCCCATATCATATACCGCGCCTCGGAACTTCCGGTGATGAATGCCTGGGCCCCCGGGTAAGAGTGTTCGGTTGTGGGACCACCCACAAGTGACTTATTTGTTTTTGGATCGTAATACTCAAGCCGCTCCCCCTGTCCTACCGGATCAAAAGCAAAAACAATGAAATTCTTCCTTACGAGGTTAATTATTACCTGCTGATATGCCGCGCTGCGGTAACCATCAGCAGAATGACCGCTTACATAGATCACAACTGGTGCCTTACTGTTCTTTTTCAATCCTGAAGGAATAAACAATGAAGATGTTACATAAAACCCGGGCTGAGATTCAAAAACTATATGTTCAACCCTGTAACCTTCTTTGGTAATTGTGCGTAAAATCTTCGCATTTAAAGGAGTCTTTTCAGGGAACGGACCAACAATATCATTCAGTGTGTTTCGTATAAATTCCTGTCTTTTTTGCCAGTCTGTTATAGAATTAATTCCGGCTATTTCACTATTTCTTTTTGCCAGAAGAATATAAGCCTGATCAGTAAGATAATGATACAAAAAATTTGGAGCATCAGTGTATAGTAACCAGTTGTTCTTTATTACATCAAGTTCATTCTGTGCACTCATTCTTGCTGTGGTCAGAAATATGGCGATCGAAATGGTGAAAATGAATTTAAAGTAATTCATTGACTTATTGCCCCGATAGTTAAGTTGCTTTTTCATGTTCTCCGGTTTTTATTGGTTATTTAAAGATGATAATAATTTTCATTATTATGAGTGTGATATAAATTATTTTATCTGACACATAAAAAAATAGTATTCCTTTTCATTGATTTCAAGGTATACACCATTCTCCCTTCTGTCTGTATTCCGCAAAAGAACAGAAGTTTTAATATGGAAGGTCAAAAGGTACAATGACTCAAAAAACGATGTTGTGATATTAAATGTGGCTCTGTTCTTCTTTGGGTTGCTTATTATATTTATTCCATATAAAAAACACCGGAATACCTAAAAGCAATATTCCCAGACCCGGGAATGTGTAGCTTGGTTTATAGATAAGAAGTATAATCATGATAGCTGAAGTAGCGAGAATATAAATTGCCGGAATAACCGGGTAACCAAATGCTTTGTAGGGTCTCTCTATATCAGGTCTTTTGACCCTTAGAATAAAAATTGAAAGTATTGTCAGGGTAAAGAATACCAATACGGCAAAGATCACATAATCAAGAAGGTCACTGTATGTTCCCGAAAGACACAAAAGAACTGACCAGACACCCTGAACTATAATTGAAAAACCGGGAACTCCCTTTTTATTTAAGCTGCCAACCTTTCTGAAAAACAACCCGTCTTTCGCCATTGCATAATAAACCCTGGGCCCTGCAATGATAAGACCATGATTCGCGCCGAAAGTGCTTATCATTATAAACACTGCCATAATAATTGCAGCATAGTCACCACTTACCACACTCATTGCAGATGTGGCTACCCTGTCATCTGTCGCAAACTGAATACCTCTTGAAATTGCAGTTGCTCCATCAGGCGATCCGTGAAGCGGCAATATCCTTATAAGAACAATGTTGGCAAGTAAATATATTGTTGATACAATCAGCGTGCCAAAAAGCAAGCTCAATGGAACAGTACGCTTTGGATTGATTACTTCCCCGGAAATAAAAGTTAAGTCATACCATGCATCAGCCGCAAAAAGAGATCCCACAAGAGCTGTGCCAATAGCAGCAATCAACGCAAATCCGGCAATTGGGATGATTTGATTACCTGCTCCCACCCTGCTCGCTTCCCAGAATATTTCCTTATTTATTTCATATGAACCTAAAGTTTTTGTGACCAAAAATCCGATAATAACAAAACCGAACAATGCAAGGACCTTCGTGGACGTGAAGATATTCTGGACAATTTTTCCTGTGACTATCCCTCTGGTGTTAAGCCATGTTTGAAATACTATAGTTACTATTCCTACATTTGTGTTGTATTGACTTTTAAGGGACCGATCTGAAACAGAATATTTTTTTCTGAAATCCAGGGAAACAACACACCACTGAATTTGGCGAAGGCAACAGCAACTGCAGCAATTGAACCGCACTGTATGACAAGGAATGTGGTCCATCCAAAAAGAAATCCAATAATGGGATGGTATGACTCACGAAGATATACGTACTGACCGCCAACGTTTGGCATCATTCCGGCAAGCTCCCCGTAACTTAAAGCTCCGATCACAGTTATGACACCGGTTATCAGCCAAACCATCAAAAGCCAGCCCGGGGATCCAACACTCCGGGCTATGTCACCACTTACGATGAAGATTCCCGAACCGATCATCGGGCCAGCCACAAAAGCTATTCCATCAAAAAGATTTACTCTCTTTTTGAGCAGATGATTTTCTGTTTGCATTTATGTTCTCAGTTAATAAAAATCTTACAAACAAAAATAATTAAAGAAATGAGAAAACAATGTCATTGAAGAGATTTATGAAAATTCAGGGGCTTCTCTTGCTACAACAATACCTTACCACCGGGAATCTTCTTGGTATCTTTATCAGAAGATTTATTAGAACATCATTAAGGGAATTAATCTGATCATTTATACGGAATATTTATTTCTGTTTTTCCATCAGTTTGTTGATGGGTACTCCCTTTAGCTACGGTTTTAATGTATTTAAGTTTTCTGATAAATATTACTCCTTTCCGGCCAATGCATTCCATGGATCTATCAGTCGCAGTTTTTTTGGAGCAAGGGCATTGTAACAGTCGGGCAGATCGAAAGTTTTCAATACTCAGGGCAATAATGACGACATGGCCAGTTATATTCCTCATTTTGAGCAATATCACTATAGCTGGTAAGAGCATTCTTCAATGTGACCTGTGTAACGGTATCTGATAAAAGTGCTGCAAATGTTGCAGGGATTGCACCCCAGCCCTTTCCAATCAGGTGAATTTCTTTATGACCATATGATTTCAGTAGATTGATGACACTAAGAACATCAAAAGTTTTTTGCCCGACATACGGATAATCAAGCATGATGCTATGACCCGCATAGAAATAGTCGTTTCCATAAGGATTAAAAAAGTTGTTTCCGCATGTATTGGGCTGTGATTCCCCTATTCCCCTTACGTCGCAGGCAAACACAGCAGAATCCGCTTCATTACTGATAATTTCCAGCAGGAATTTCTCCTGTCGCAATTCATTATCGGCTGACAGATGCGAAACGTATAGAAGAGCCCGTTTCAGGCCAACAGGCGGACGAGAAAGCAGATCAGTGTCGTCTAATCTGTAAACGAGTGCAGAGATGTTCTTCTCAGTTTCTACCATATATGTTCCCGCAAATTTTTTTGGGTAAAGACGGTTTCTATCCGGACGTAAAATGCGAAAATACGGAACCCTTTCGTATGAGGGTAGTTTTAAAGCATTAATAACAGCCTGTTTTAAAGCATCACCGCTAAGACTACCCCTTTTATTCTTAAGTTCATCAGAGTTCTGACTTGTAAAGGAAAAAACAGTGCGCGGACCTGATTTACCAACCTGGCCTGCCGGGGTGCATAGAAGCATTTCATCCTTTTCCAGTGTCAGTGAAGGTTCTGTATTCATATCTGAAATTTTTGTCACGTTATTGAACCAGCCATACATTGCCTCACGATTCAGCTGCGAGTAACCGTGATAATCAGGTCCGATAAAAAGCTGAATATTTTGCTCAGCGCCCAGCAAACTGTACAGTTGCTTTAATCTGGCAAAAGATTCCTCAAGACCTCTGGCATCAAAGTAATCCTTTTGCTGGCCGAGTAATATTACCGGCTTAGGAGCCATCGCTGCAATAAAGTCAGAGTGGTCAAGCCCCAAGGCCAGAGCATGTGTCGGATACTGTTCGCTGTCGGCAGGAAGTTCATTTTCAAGATTGTGACGGAATGTGGTAACAAAGCAGCTGGGAGCAGCCATGGTGAAACGAGGTTCAGTACCACACAACCAGGTAGTCTGGGTGCCACCTCCGGAGTTTCCCGTTACACCAACATGTTTCGGGTCAACTTCCGGCCTGGTAAGCAGGTAGTCCAGCGCACGGATGCCATCCCATGCAAACCACGAACCTAATGATTCACCTGTGAGAAGCATCTGGTTACCTGCATACTGATGCTCAAGAACACCAATGCCATGTCGGGATTTAAGGTCACTGGTAAGGTATTGCAACCTTTCGCCCTGCCCGATGGGATCAAAGATCAAGACTACATAACCCAATTTTACCAGACCCTGTGCAAAAGACTGATAGGGTGGAGAGGCTTTGCCATTATCACTATGGCCACAAACTCCTATAACACCTGGTAACAGATTTTTTCGCCCGGTAGGGACATAGAGGTTAGATGTAACCGGAAAACCCGGCCTGCTCTCAAAAATTACTTTCTCAATATTATAGGTATCCCGCCTGATTATCCCGGTAACACGGGCATTCAATGGAGTTTTTTCAGGCCATGGACCAAAACATTGTCGTATCTTCATTTGTACTTCACGTACATAGGCTTCTGCATCTTTCCCTGATCGCAACGCGGAGCGTTTTTTATTGGCCGTTTGCTCCACTTGTCTCACACGTTCCACAAAAAACTCCTGAACCATGCGTGGAAAACGGTTAAATGGAACAAGATGGTCAGCATCTTCGGCGTAAACCAGCGATGCAGACTGCAATCCTGGTTTATTGACATAAGCAGGAATTATTCCGGAACCGGTTAAACTGATCCCGGCAAGGCTGGAAAGTTTTAAAAAATCTCTGCGATTTCTTTTCATTTTAAATTAATTTGAACCAGATTAATTGAAAAACGTTTTTTACATAAATTACGCACTATTCATCCCCATTTTGTACTTTAGTTTAGTAACCGTATGAATACTTCCGTGATAAAATTCTTAATAGTTTTTGTATTTAATTTTATGATAATGAGTAAATTCTAACAAAGATTAAACTTTTGCTCCCAATGCATTCCATGGTTCTATCTGATGAAGTTTTTTCCCTTCAAGAGCACGGTAAAAGTCGGGTAGATCGAAGGTTTTCAACACTCCCGGCAACAAAGATGCAAGTGGCCAGCTATAGTCTTCATTTTCAGCAATATCACTGTAGCTTGTAAGTGCATTCTTAAGCGTTACCTGTTTCACAGTGTCTGATAACAGAGCGGCAAATGTTGCCGGGATTGCACCCCAGCCCTTGCCTACCAGGTGAATTTCATCGTGCCCATATGACTTAATCCAGTTAATAACACGAAGCACATCAAAGGTTTTTTGTCCGACATAGGGATCATCAAGCATTATACTGTGACCCGAATAGAAATAGTCGCTCCCATACGGCGCCAGAAAACCAATACCGCATGTATTTGGCTGAGATTCGCCTGTTCCCCTTACATCGCATGCAAATGCAACAGAATCTTTTTCATTGGTAATTATTTCACGAAGGAATGCTTCCTAACGCAATTCATTGTCTGCTGACTCATGTGCGACATACAGAAGCGCCCTTTTTAATCCTGTTGAGGGACGTGAATACAGAATATCGTCATCCAGGCGGTAAACAATTACAGAGATGCCGGGTTCAGTTTCCACAATATAGTCCGATGAATATTTTTTTGGATAAAGGCGGTTTGTCAGTGGACGTAAAATCCGGAAATTGGGAACACCTTCGTACGATGGAAGATTTAAAGTATTGAGTACGGTCTTCTTTAATTCATCGCCATCAAAGTTCTTCCTTTTTTTCTTAAGTTCAGAAGAATTTTGACTCGGTAAAAGAAAAAACAGTACGCGGACCGGATTCGCCAACCTGACCATGTGGTGTGCACCAAAGTGTATCTTCGTTTTCTATTGTCAACGGAGGCTCTGCTTTCAGGTCCGAAATTTTCGTCGCCTTATTAAACCAGTCGTACATTGCCTGGCGGCTAAATGGTGAATAACTATGCTCATTAGGGCCAATGGAAAGCCGGATGTTCTGTTCGGCTCCGAGTAATTTGTAAAGATTCTTCAGCCTGGCGAAGGATTCCTCCAACCCTCTTACATCGAAGTAATCCTTTTCTTCTCCCAGCAGGATTACCGGTTTTGGAGCCATTGCTGCAATAAAATCTGAGTGGTCAAGTCCGAGGGCGAGAGCATGTGGCGGGTACTGCTCAGGATCAGCAACTAGCTCGTTTTCAAGATTGTGACGGAATGTTGTCACGAAACAGCATGGAGCTGCCATGGTCAATCGCGGCTCTGCTCCGCATACCCATGTGGTCATCGTACCACCACCGGAAGCACCTGTCATGCCAAGGTGATGCGGATCCATTTCCGGCCGTGTCAGTAAGTAATCGATGGCCCGGATGGCATCCCAGGTTCTCCATGCACTAAAAGATTCACCTGTGAGCGCCATCTTGGTTGCCCGCGAAAAGATGCTCCGGTACACCCGGACCAATCCGCGATTTAAGGTCTTTGGAAATATATTGAAACCGCTCGCCCTGACCGATAGGATTAAAGATCAGTACAATATAGCCATACCGGGCAAGCCCTTGAGCAAAAGACTGGTTGTAGGGTGTGGATTTACCCGGAGTTGAATGACCACAGGAGCCTATAACACCTGGAAGAGGAAATTTCCGTCCTTTGGGGATGTAAAGGTTAGCTGTAACCGGAAAACCCGGCCGGCTATCGAAAATAACCTTCTCAACGTTGTAAACATCACGCCTGAGCATACCGGTAACCCTGGCATTTAACGGTGTTTTCTCTGGCCAGGGGCCAAAACATTGTTGAATTTTCTCCCGCACGTCCCGTATATAACCTTCTGCATCCCCCTGGTTTGCAGCCCGGATCGCCTTTTTATGGCTGCTAGTTCCACCTGCCGTACACGTTCCACAAAATATTCCTGCACCATGCGTGGGAAACGATTCAGCGATTGGAGGGGGGAATCATATTGCTGAACAAAGAGCGAGGCAGGCTGCGATTCCGGTTGCCTGGCATATACCGGTATCATACCAATACCAGATAAACCAATGCCTGTCACACTCGCAAGTTTTAAAAAATCTCTTCTATTGTTCTTCATTTTAAAATTGATAAATCCCTGACATGTTAAAAGTAACCTGATATTTGCTTAACCAACATACAGTTTTTTGCAAATAAGAGAATAGAATAAATCAGGTTATAGTCTGTAATTTGGAATACCGGGTTTTTGTAAAATAAATCTGATCAGCTCTATTTACTCTATTATTTTCCAGTGCATACAAGCATATTCATTGGCATCTCCTTGTTATAAAAATTATCAGGGCAAGACTGGAATTATAAGTCTTGCCCCGATAAAAAATTTGATTTCCTTTAACTAGTATCCCGGATTCTGAACTAAGGCGGGAGTTTTGTTAATCTCTGTCTGAGGTATTGGCAAATAGTACATCTTATCGGGAAAGGTTCTGGTCTGATAAACTGAATATGTATAGGTTTTGACCCCGGTAACAAGATTTTTAACTATATCCACTTTCCTGGCCGGAAGATTAAGTACATCGGGAGCAATTTTCCACCGTCTGACATCAAACCAGCGATGTTCTTCCATAAATAATTCAATTCTGCGTTCATGCCTTAGCCTTTCCAGTAATGCAGTTCCTGTTTCTGTAACAGGAGGCATGTTTACACCCGGCCTGCTACGTATTTTGTTTATATATTCCCTGCATGTGGTTTCATCTCCAAGATAGAATTTTGCTTCGGCATAATTCAGTAATACTTCATTATACCGGAAGTGCGGCCAGGGTGTATTACCACTATTTGTACCACCAGGGACAATTATTGATTCATTTATAAACTTTCGTGGATAATATCCGGTGTTGGTTGCGTTCCAGTTAGTTATTGCTCCCTGATATGAATCCTGGCCATTTGGGATAAAAGTTTCTACCTGCCGGCCCTGAAATGGGGCACCATCATATAATATGCATGCATAGAACCGGGGATCACGGTTAACATAAGGATTTTGCGGATCATAATCTGGATCATCCTCAGGAAGCAATCCGCTTAACATTTCATAATCATCAACCACGTTCTGTAAAGGATGGCACCTGGCCATACCCATGATATCCATTTGGCATATAACTTTGCTCTATACTGATTTCAGGGTTAAGCTTTGCGTTATACAACCGTTCCCAGATTATTTCAGAATTATATATAGCCTCGTCTGTGTATGACTTTTTATAATCAGGATATAAGGAATATAAGTTCAAATCAATTACAGCTTTTGCAGCATCGGCCGCCTTTTTGCCATTTAGTCTGATCATTAGTCGGATTATTTAACGGGCTGGCCATATATAATAATGCTCTGGCTTTAGCGGCCATTACAGTCCCTTTTGTTATCCTACCCTTATTTGCATTATTATAGTCGAGGGGCAATAAATTGGCCGCTTCATCTAATTCACTGAGGACGAAATCCATACATTCAGCATAAGTATTTCTTGGCAGGTTAAAGTCATCAGTTAATTTAAAGGTTTTTGTAATTAAAGGGACTACCATTGTAAAAGGTGGCAAGCCTGAAATAGGAATAGGCTCTGAAAAACTTCATTTCACCGGTCATTCTGTCTTTTGTTGTCTGATTAAAGATGGCCGCTTCTATATTTTTCAAAAAAGATATTACACCTTTTAATGACGTCGTAATAACCACTGCTGGTATAACCATCCCCACCAGTATTACTAGTATTGCTCCAATAGTTGACCGTAGTTGTAGAGGAGGGAGTAAGATTTCCTGAATTTATGGTAGCATAACCGACATTATTTCGTCTGTTACATTCATCACTAAGGTTAGCCAGGATACTCCATCCTATGGGGAAAACCCTGTAAGTGTTAGAAATAAATCCGTCTATTAAGGATGCATCTTTCCATACAGTAGCATCTGAATAGCTTGTTAAAGGGATCTTGTCAAGAACATCTTTAGTGCAGGAAGAAATAAAAGCCAGTGATATAATCAGCAGCATTTTATTTAATTTATAAATAGAAGCAAACTTTGTTGCTCTATTTAAAAGATTGTATATCCAATTCATGATCATAAATTTTAAAAACTGATGTTTATTCCTAAATTGTATATTTTACTCTGGGGATAAAAATCTCCGCCTGTGCTATCACCTTCAGGGTCATACCACTTTAGCTTATCTATTGTAAAGAGGTTATTTCCATTGATGAAGACCCTCATGGAGGCAATCTTAACCTTTGACAACAACTCCTGAGGCAGGGAGTATGACAATTCCAGAGTTTTCAACCTGACAAAGCTTGCATCTTTAAGCCAAAAGGTTGAATGAAATCCGCTTACATCCATTGTTTCAGTTTCACTTGAAGGTATTATAGGATACTTTGAGGTCATGCTTCCTGTTGTGTAACGGTTCTCCAATAAATCCTTGAGTGCGTTGTATCCGCCCTCCTTGGAGTATTTATGAAAGTACTGCCATGCTTTAGCCTGTCCTGCAAAATTTGCCCATAAAGAAAAGCTCTTGTAAGCCATTGATATATTTAGCCCAAATGTAATCTGTGGTGTGCTGGTTTTGTCTAATCTGACCATGTCAGCATCAGTAATTTTGCCATCGCCATCAACATCTTCATAATAAAGATCGCCGATCTTTGTGCCAGGCATTAGCGGAACCGACTTCAAAGTTGCTGAGTCTCTTATTATTCCAAGGGCATTATAAAATCTGGTTGCACCTATAACATGACCCTCTGCTTTTTGCCATTCAGGAACATTTTGGGGTTCACTTATATCAATTACCCTGTTTTTTGCGAAAGCAACATTCCCTGCAAGTTTATATGAAAAATCACCTGCTACTTTGGTGTGGTTCAATTCGAGTTCAATCCCTTTGTTTTCAACAATACCTATATTTTCAGTAGGTAGGGTAAGACCGGTATTAAACGGAACTGCAAGGTCCCTGGTTGCTAAGATGTTAGATCGTCTTTGTTTGAAAAGGTCGATGGTAAACCCAAATAAACCGTTCCATAATGTGGCATCCATACCAATATTTGAAATTTCTGCGACTTCCCATGTGATATATGAATTGGGAGTAACCCCTGCAATTAATCCAAGTGACTGAATTGGAGACAAACCAAAACTATATCCGCGGCTTCCCAGAGAATAAGTTGAAAGCCATTGAAACGCTGCAATCTGATCATTTCCAATCTGACCATAGGATGCTCTTAATTTAAGATTATCGACAAAACCTGCATTGTTTTTCATAAAATCTTCCTGTGATATCCTCCATGCTACGGACGCTCCCGGAAAGAATCCCCATCTTTTAGCCTTAGGGAAGTTTGAAGAACCATCATACCTGAAGTTAAAATCAACCAGGTATTTTTCTTTGAACCCATAATTAACACGTCCGAAAAGATTTTCCCGGCCGCTTTCCGAGGCAGAACCATTAGCAGTCTGACCTGTTAAACTGCCTGCAAATAACTGATCCAATGCAGAGGATGAAAAATTTTGTCTGAATCCGCTAAAATTATTGCTTTTCCCTGCGGACTGTTCAACTGCAATAAAAGTGTTTATCCTGTGGTCATTAATTTGTTTTTCATATTTAACCCTAAGGTTAATCAACTTACTCTGGCTGCTATTTAGAGATTCTGTAAGCTGAGGAAGTAATATACCTCCACCCAGTACGAGGGTATAGGCATCGGTAATTTTATCATGAGTATAGGTATTCCAGGTTTTTTGCCAGTTTTTATTTATACCGGTTATATTGCTATAGGAAAAATATCCATCAACCCCTAATCCTTTAATCCAGGGTATGGTTATATCAAAAGAGGCTTTCGCCGAGTATCGTTGTGTCCTCTGGTTATTGTTTCCCGTTGCGGACGTACACATTACAGCCGGATTGTCTCCGTATGAGATGCCTGCAGACGGTGATCCATTGGGCCAATAAACAGGGTCAGTCGGGAGATTCATCCCGAAGGTAGGCAAAAGTTGTGGCGGTGCTAAAAGCCGGATAGTTTCCGTCATCCATTGAACCGTTCATGTCAAAGCCAACTTTGATACTTTTATTCAAATGGGCGTCAACTCTACCTAAAAGTGAATATGTTTTAAAATTGGTACTCCCGTTTTTGAAAATGCCCCCCTGATCTGAATAGGATCCTGAAACAAAATATGTTACATTCTCCGTACCTCCATTTATACTCAGATTATGCTGACTCTGTAAACTGTATTTTTTTAATACTTCACCATACCAGTCGGTATTAGGATAATTAATGGGGTCACTTCCATCTTTAAATTTCTGGATCTCTTCAGAAGTATATTTGGGTAATGCGCCATTCATCACAAGCCTGTCATTTACGAATTCGGCAAAAAGAGCAGAACTTGCCATTACAGGCACCCTGGTAGGCTGACTGATCCCCTGGTTAAATGAATAATTGAACGTAGGTTTGCCTATTGTTCCTCTTTTGGTTGTGATAAGAATTACACCGTTCGCAGCCCTTGCACCGTAAATGGCAGCAGAAGCATCCTTTAATATCGAAATTGATTCAATGTCATTGGAATTAATCCTTTGCCAACCCGAATAGCCCTGGATTCCATCAACTACAACGAGAGGGCTGGTATTACCTGTCGTACTCATTCCCCGAATTAAGACAGTAGCATCATCTCTACCAGGCTCACCCGAACGATTTAAGGTGACAACCCCGGGCAGTAATCCGGTTATGGCATTAGATATATTATTAGTTGGCGTTTTCACAATTTCCTGATTATTAACACTTGCTACTGATCCGGTCAAAGTAACTTTCCGTTGTGTCCCATATCCAACGACCACAACTTCTTCAAGGTTCTGTAAATTGGCTGCTAGTGATATATCTATGATAGATTTTCCTGCAACAGGCATTTCTTTTGTGTCAAATCCAATAAATGAAAATACCAGAATAGCGTCCTGGCTTGGCGCTAAAATTGAATATTTTCCATCTACATCGGTAAGAGCTCCAATAGTTGTTCCTTTAACAATAATATTTACTCCTGGTAAAGCTTCGCCGGTTTGACTATCAGTCACTCTACCGGTTATTTCTCTTTGTTGAAGCCCATTAATCAGGGAAACATCCGACTTATCAGAAAGAATAATCTGCCTGTCAAGAATCGAATATTTAACATCATTGCCGTCAAAAATATTATCAAGTATCTCATTGACAGACTTACTCTCCGCAACAATATCCACTTTCCGGGTAGCATCAATCAGTTTTTGATCATACTGAAAATTATACTCACTTTGTTCTTCAATCTTATCCAGCACCTGTTCAATGGTAGCATTCCTAAGATTGAGCGAGATTTTTGTAAATTGATGAATGGTGGGTATTGCCAATACATTCAATACACCGCAGAACAAAAGAAAAATTACTATTTTCGCAGTCTGCAGAAGTTTTTTTAACTTATTGTATGGATTGGCTGGCCCATAGCAATAAAAGTCTTTTTTCATGCTTTTGAAAGGTTAGTTAGTAAATAAATAGAGTTTTTTTGAGAAGTTCTTTGATAGCTAATATTTCAGGGGGAAATGTTGATGGGCACTACTCCCCCTGATTCAGCCGAGATTAATAAAACTGCTGTTTTCCATAGATTGATTTTTTGGTTAGTAATGAAGCAGAAATATACAATCATTTTTTTAATCCGAATTAATTTCCCCCGCAAAATTTTTTATGTATAAATTCTGCTGAAATCAATTACCGATTTAACCTTTGAATCTCACTGCTTAAAATCTGATTCCGTTTACATTTACATTATGATCAGCTTAAACCACATGGAATGTTACAAGAATTTTAATTTTCAGAACTTCATTAAGAAATCAATTAAACTGATAAGGAGTTCGCAATATTCAAGGATTCTATCTGTTTAATTTGAATGCAATTTATAACACCTGGAAGCATTCTCACTGTATATTTTATTAACAACTTCCTTTGGGAGATGAAGTGCTTTGAATTTGCCTTTAAATGCTTCCGAAGTCATCTCCTTATCAGATGTGAAATATCGCCAGTCGGTAGTCCATGTATCATGAATATGTGCTGTCATCGCTTCTGGTTTGCTGCTTCCATCATCGATCATGTCAGTACCGTAAAGAAGCCGGTCCTGGTATTTAATACAGAAATTACGGACTTTGTCGTAATCCTTTAATGACTGGTACTGGAAATGGACAATCCTTTCAGCCATATCTACTGACATATTGGGAAACTTATCAAGTCTTTTGGCAAGTTCATCGACACTCCATTCAAGACTACCGAGATGACATCCTATAAACACCAGTTCAGGATGTTTTTCAAGCATATGGTCACGGGCCACTATCTGAGCTTCATACGAAGGATACTCCGGATGAAGAAACATATGATACTGAGGATTGGCTGCAAAATAACTGCTGTCAGTTTTTACAGTCATTTCATCAAGAGGAAGCCAGCAGTCTTTCGGTTCGCCCAGATGGCCAGTAAGAGGAAGGTTGCTCTTAACTATAAAATCGATGACAGGATCTAATTTCGGATTATCAACCATAATAAAGTTCCCTTTTCTGTCCCTCACAGTCATTCCTATATTCTTCCAGAACTTTATCGAAACTGCACCTTTTGAAAGACTTCTTTGTAACTGTTCTATCACTTTACTGCTCCAGTCATCTTTTTCCCAGCCTGCAGTATCAAAATAAAATGCAGGAGCATAAAAAAACCTGCCAGGATATTTTTTCACAGCCAAAAGCGAAAAATTCAACTGGTCTTTAATATTGGATGAATCACCATGATCAACATTAAGGGTTATTAAACTGAAATTATCTTTAAGGGCCTGTTCTGCAAATATTGTTCTGTCTGTTCTCAGATGCATATGGGCATCAACTTTCCTGACCGATTGAAAATCTTTTTCAGAATAATATTTGCTTTGACATCCTGTCAGGACCAATAATAATATAAAAGAGTACAAAAAGCCTGTTTTCATAATGGGTTATTTTTTATAAAAATTTATAACGGCAAATAAATTACCGGGAACACAAATATAAGATTTCTTTTTAAAGTGATTTACCTCAATAACAGGATACAAAAATATTAAAATCGGGTTGGTTGGATGCTAATATGAGACAACAGGGATTTGAATGTAATGTCAGGGTCAAGAGGTAAGAGTCGTTTCCCCTTTAATATTATATCTGTAATTAAATTGAATACTTAAAGCCTGTATCGCACAAAATAGTGGCAACACAACAGTTGTCTTCATCCGTTTGTTTTAATTGTTTTATTGCTGCCGCCACATTTGCCCCGGAGGAGAAACCTACGAACAAACCTTCGGTTTTACCCAAAAGCTCTTTGGTGCGATATGCTTCATCATCTGAAACTGTAATAATGTCGTCAACAAGCGTATTATCCCATTGCGGTGGAACAATACCGTAACCGGTTCCCTGTATAATATGCCTCGGGTTTATTATACTACCTGTCTTAATAAAAGCAGCATCCCTGGGTTCTACGGCAATACACTTAACTGACCCGGATTTAAATTTCAGATACCTGGAAGTCCCTATAAATGTTCCGCCGGAACCGATTATTGAGATAAACGCACTGAGTCTTTCACCTAATTCATTGAATAGTTCAGGACCTGTTGTAGTATAATGAGCTTTCACTGAAGATGGATTGTTAAATTGATCTGCATAAAAAGCATTGGTTTGAAGCGCTGTTTCTTTTGCAATCTCTTCAACCTTTGCAATGTCCTGACCTGTAACTTTCCCTGGTTCTCCACTTACCTGAGGTACCAGAATCACATCGGCGCCAAGGGCTTTGAGAATTTTAACTCTCTCAGGGCTGTTTCCTACTGACATCACTGCAGTAAATGGATTTCCGTAAGCGCGGCAAACGACTGCAAGCCCGGCTCCCATATTCCCGCTTGTCATTTCCATTACAGGCATTCCTTTTGTCAATCGTCCGTCAGAGTAAGCATCGTTGATCATTTGCAAAGCAACCCTGTCTTTAACGCTCCCTCCGGGTTGAATGTGCTCCATCTTCGCATAAAGATGTCCTCTTCCCTTATAAATTTTTCTTAATTCAATAAGTGGAGTATTATTAATATGTTCAGTGATATTATTAAGTAACATTTCTACCGGTTTGAATTTTTAATATCTCATTAAGAGTTTATATGTGAACTAAATTACTGAAAAATCTGACATATCATTTTACAAAATCTCAAATTTAAAACAGTGGGTTGCTTCTTGCGGGAATTTTATTATTACCCTATAGTTCCTTTATTATAATTTACCTGAACAAAACTTTATACCCGTGATCAATCTGTTGTGCCGGCCGTCTAATTACATAAATAGGGTCCATGAACTGCTTTTATCAAAAAGCTTTCCTTTGAATCATCAAGTATATATACCATGAATGAGTTACCTCCGGGACTCACTCTGACAACAATATGCCCCTGCTGACTTTTCAGATTATCAAGACTTTCACCTATCACCACTTTTGTTACTTCCATAATATTTGTGGCAAAAATATCACGTGGCCCCGGATATACCGACTGTGACAACATGCGGCTTAAAACGGAAACTGAAGGGTGGCTGGGAGACCATGTCTGAATGATGAAGACCCGGGGACGAACAGTCTGAATAAATGATAAGCTCATTGCATCGTAATATGCATGGTGATTTGCCTCGCAGACTTCAACCGGACCGGTGACGAGCGCAACAGGAGTTTCCACATCCTGCCACTCTCCTGATGGCCCTGCTGTAATGTCGGCTCCGTTAAAGTAATCAAATTTACCGTATGACAGCCGGAAGACAATGCAGCATTTATTTTCATCGGGGTAAATGGCCGGAGTTAAATTTGCAAGCAACGGAAAATTGTTACGTTCATTTACTCCAAAACCTGTCCAGATGTGTCCGTTTACTGCAATATTTCGAATTTCAAAATCCGGGTATTTATCCCGATCATTCATAAGAACGAGTTGCTTATTCTGTCCGGGTTGAAATTTCTCAACCACAAGACCTTTGTTCCTGATATACCACTTCTGAAACTGAAGATAATTTTTCATATTGTCGTCATCAAGCGGCCGGGGCCAGTTGTAATCAGGGTATCCGCGATCTATAAGTTTACTGAAAGGAATATTCTCCCCTACCTCCGTCACACCTGTGAGTCTGAAGGTGCCTGAAGCAGATGATTTCAATCCGGGTTTCAGTCCTCCGATATGATCATCGTGAAAATGAGTAAGAAGAATATAGTTAAGTTTCTTTTCCGGCAAAGTTTTCATCATATGCAAAATATATCGTGAAATCCATTCACCCGGAGTACGACTGCTATCAGGCTTCTGATCAGTTACCCGGGGTTTGGGCCGGGCCGTGGCCCCTGCATCCACAAGCATGGTTGTACCGTCAGGCAAAATAAAGAAAGACGATTCCCCCTTTCCGGTGTTTATATGATGAATATCAAGATATCCTTCTGTCCAGGAGGGGAATGATTCCCCAACCATTGCCTGTGCATGCAGGTATAGAGTCAGGCCATTAAGAAAATAAAAAACTACTGCCAGAGTAAAAATATTAAACCTGATATTTTTCATGGTAATTATGCTTTTATGGTTCGAATTTTTAAGTTAAACAAATATAACAAAGCTTCGACATTAAGTTTATTTTGATTTCAGAAAATAAATTGCCCTTTCAATGGTAGCTTCGTTAACAAATATTCCATGTTCATCATCTGGTCAACAATTTTTTGTTTATAATAATATAAACATTTTAAATAATCTTATATGACAACCGGCAATCATGCATAAGACCTCTTTGATTTTGACTTCGTCGAGCTCCGCTTCGCTCCGGTTCTTCGTTAGCCCCTTACCCTAAAGGGTGCGAAGAACCGGGTCCCGCAGTGCGAGCCCGGCGCAGCCAAAACCAATTACTCCCTCCTCGCCTTCGCGTAGCCGCTACGGCGGAGCAAGGTTAGGGTCGGGGCAAATAATTGATTTTCAAACATCAAAATATTTATATTTATGAATCCCGATAGTCATATAATTTTATATGAGTATCGGGAATCAATAATAATCTCAACACAATTGATTATGAGTTCACCTTTGGTGAGTCCGTCAGCCATCGGGCCGTCCCGGTTCCTTACTTCTCGGCCTGATGGCGTATTCGTAAGGAAAGTCAATTTCCTGCTGAACCCCTGGGATTACCTTCAATAATATCTTCCTGGCTAAACGTGGCCAGGTTCAGGTTAAAGTTGATTTGGATTATTTTACCGGATCTCAAATATTAACCTGAAGGATTTAAATATGGAAATTCTCGTTTTTATCTATAGTTCCTTAATTTTTATGTCTTTGAACGAAACTTTATTTCCGTGATCCTGAAGAAGGATCCTTCCTTCAATAACCTCTCCGAAACCCGGGGAGTTTTTAAATTTACTGGTTGCAACCAGTTCTCTCCAGGCCGGTGTGGACCTTTCATATTCCAGGGTCATCTGCCCATTCAGCCAGTGCTGGACTTTGTTGCCGGTTACAATGATCATTGCCCTGTTCCATGTGCCGGGACCATTATCACGTGAATTTTTCGGAGGAATAAGATCATATAAACCAGCCAGCCTGCGGTTTCCGTTTATACCTTCTTTGGCGTCGGGATGAAGCCTGTCGTCGAGTATCTGGTATTCACAGCCTATTGAAGCCAATGACCCGTTATGGGATTCAGTGTCAACAAAATATTTTATTCCGCTGTTAGCTCCCGGTGTGTACAGAAAGTCAACAATAAGTTTGAAGTTTTTAAATTTATCAACGGTTACAATATCACCACCACCATCTGCACCTTTTGTTTCCGGATTAATGGTAAGAATCCCGTCATTAATTTCCCAACCGCTTTGCGGGAAAGTTTTTGTTTTTGCATTCATCCACCCATCAGAAGTTTTTCCATCGAACAGTAATTTCCATCCTTCTTTCTTCTCTCTGTCACTCAGAGAGTTGGTCAGGTAACTGCATTGCGGTATAACAGGTTGATATGGAGTAGCATATTTAGCCGGGTCATTGGTAATTATCCTGATGTTTTTCCATTTGGCCTGAATCCCGTTACTCGTGGAATCGTTTCCTATTCCGTGTACCTGCAGAGCTATGAAACCTTTTGGTGTCATATCATCAATAAGATCGGCACAGGGAATTCCGTTGACCCAGGTCCTAATGGAATTACCTATAGCTTCAATCCGGAAATGGTTCCATTCGCCATTCTTATACGCTTTTTTCGCCGGAGGATTAATGTCCAGAGTATATAACCAAAGCCTTCTTGACTCATCATAAATTCCTCCTGTCCAGGCTCTTGGAGACTGATCAAGTTCAATCTGATAGCCATAAACCTGGCCGTTAAGATAATCTGGACGACTTTCGCTCCGGATCTGAACCCCTGAATTCATCAGCGGGTCGAACCAGGTATCGAACTCAAGGATAAAGTCTCCGTAACTGGCTTTTGTGCAAAGGAACGAATCGTCGGAAGGTGAGCTCATAACTGCAGTTCCAATAATTACTCCGTCCTTTAATTCATAATGCGCAGGACCATTTATCTGCTGCCAGTTGCCAAGATCTTTCCCTATAAGATTTTCCCATTTACCCTCTTTCGTTTTGCATGAAACAATAACAATTAGTAGTGCTGTAAAAAGAATAGTAAGTTTCTTCATAATATTTATTGCTTGTAATATTTTAACAACCTGCCCTGGCAGAGACTAAACATTTTCAGGAACAATATATGGTTTGCGGTATAAACGTGATAACATGGTATTTGCTTCGGGATCGTTGACAAATTTTTCGTAATCGCCCATAAACTTCAATTCACGTCCGAGTCGGTATGAGATATTTGCCAGGTGCGGAAGCACACAGGAATAATGACCTTCAAGGATGTCGCAGTTCAGGTCTTCGTCTTTACCGGAGCGGATTGCATCAATTAAATTGCCCCAGTGAGATCCGACTGCCGAACCAGCTGAGCCAACGCGATCATCAGAGTCATCCTGGCCTCTTTTATCATCCTTTGAACCTGCGAAAGCTACTTTCTCCCGTTTACGGAATGCTTTCCATGGTCTTGCCGGTTCTCCCTTAAGCTCCATGTATCCTTCAGTGCCGTAGAAAATATTTCCGACCGTTATGCCGACGCTTGCTTCAGAATTGGAATAACGACCCCTGGTTTCAAATTCAAGCATTTTCCCATCTTTATATTTAAACACTGCGGTTTGGGTATTCGGAGTTTCCTGTTCACATTCTTTCGGGTCAATCCCATAAAGGCCGCCCGTGGAATAAACTGAAACAGGGTGTTCATTTTTATTAAGTCCCCAGCGTGCAACATCGAATTGATGAGGACCCTGGTTTCCGGTATCGCCACACCCGGTAGCCCAGAACCAATGCCAGTTGTAATGGACATGCTTTTCGTTATACTGACGCCAGGGAGCTGGTCCTAACCACATGTCGTAATGAAGCGAGGCGGGAGGAGTGCTGTCAGGTGCAATGCCAAATGAATCACGCGGGTTTATACAAAGGCCTCTTGCCATATAAACCTCTCCTATACCACCGTCATGCAAAAATTTCATAGCTTCTCTCATATTGCTGCCGGAACGGTTCTGAAATCCCACCTGAAGACGTACATTGTACTTGCGGGCTGCCTCGATCATCTTACGTCCCTCAAAAATATTATGACTGCAAGGTTTCTCAACATAAACATGTTTACCTGCCTGGCAGGCCCATATAGAACCAAGTGCATGCCAGTGGTTTGGAGTTGCAAACGAAACAACATGAATATCCTTGTCATCGAAAACCTTCCTCATGTCCCATTCATTTTTGGGCGTGACACCATAGGTATCGGTCACTTTTTTCGCCCGCTCCTTAAAAAACTGATCATCTGCATCGCATAAGGTTGTAACCCAAACATTTTTACTCTCTTTCAAAGCGCAAAAACTATCTATGTGAGCGGAACCCCGGCTGCGGGTACCAACAACAGCTACATTAATTCGATCGTTAGCTCCGATTATTGAGCTGTAAGAACCTGAGCTGAATCCCATCCCTCCGATGGTTATACCGGCAGTGCCAAGTACACTTTTTTTGATAAACTCTCTTCGTTTTGTCATTATTCAGTCAATTTTAAATTAACAAGTAAACATAATACATCCTCTTACAAAATCCAAATGCTTCTGTATTGCTCATTATTTTCCAATCAAAATTATTCATGCAAAATAATAAACAATTTATAGTTTGCTGCAATCGGAAAATCCTATACCTTTAATCTTTTATCAATAATGATATTTTTAAGACTAAATTTCGTTCTTTGAAACCATGAGTAAATGGGGATAGCTTTTAAAAAACAAAAAAACATGAAAAAAGGCAAGTATGACTCCATTCAACTTGCAGATTTTTTTCTCAAAGAGTACCTGACCAGTTAGTTGACAAGTATCAAGCTAACCATGTATTCCGCCAAAGCGGATAAGAAGAGTGGTGCATTAGTCGCAATAATCAGTAACAAGGTGTAAGCTGACCGTTCAACTAACAAAATTCCACAGATTTTGAGCATATAACTTTCTGATAAAACATCTCTAAAAGAGCTACTTCCAAACCAAGATTATCAGGATGTAAAAGAAATTAATTGCATTCAATTGAAAATCAATTATAATTATGTGGTCACTAATGATAACAAATGTTAATTAACCTAAACCATTATGAAATGAAAAAATCTTCAATTCAAGGGGTATATTCATATCCCTGCGCAAAAAAGTTGCTTATGGGAATTAATATCGCACTTCTTCTGTTTGCGTTTAATTTTTCATTTGCAGCTGCTTCTTCCGGTTCTTACCCGTCTGATAATGGTAAATCAAACATTAAAACAGGTAATGAACTCCAGCAGTTAACCATTTCCGGAACAGTAACTGATGAAGCTTCGGGTGATCCAATGCCGGGGGTAAATATTGTTGTTAAAGGGACCAGTATCGGAACGCTTTCTGATATAAACGGAAAGTACTCGATCTCCGCTGCCTGATAAAAATGCAGTACTGACTTTCACTTTTATTGGTTATAATACTATTGAAAGACCTTACTCAGGCAACACCACTATTAATGTTGCCCTCACAGCTACACTCGAAGCACTTGATGAGGTTATTGTAATTGGCTACGGAGTTCAGAAAAAGAGTGACCTGACTGGTTCAGTTACAAGAGTCTCTATGGATGAAAAGGGCACACTTTCAAACACGAATATTTCCCAGGCTTTATCTGGAACTACCGCAGGGGTGAATGTTGGCAGCGCAGGAGGTGCAGGTGGCGAACCAAACCTCTCAGTCAGGGGACGAACTTCACTCTCTGCAAGTGACAGACCCTTAATTGTTCTTGATGGTATTATCTATAATGGGGATATTTCAGAAATTAATATCAGCGATGTGGAATCGATCGATATTCTGAAAGATGCCAGCTCAGCTGCAGTTTATGGATCAAGATCAGCAAATGGGGTAATGCTTATCACCACTAAGAAAGGGAAATCAGGGAAACCGGTTGTAGCCTTTAATATGTACTATGGCTACCAGGATATGACAAATAATCCGATGAAAGTGATGAATGGCGATCAATATGCCATCAGACTGGTAGATTATTATTATCAACAATCTTTATATGCCTGGTATCATACACACCCGACCAGCAATGCAGGAAAACCTGCCTATCCTGATATTAATGACCGCAATCTTGTAGCTTTACGTCTGAGAACAGCTGAAGAGTCAGCGAATTATCTTGCCGGAAATGAGATTGACTGGGTAAAGGAAGTTACCAGATTGGCACCGATCCAAAACTACAACCTCAGCTTTTCAGGGAAAAGCGAAAAGACCAATTACTTTGTATCTGGATCATATACAAAGGAGGATGGAGTTCTCAAGAATGATCAGTTTGGAAGGCTCACCCTGCATATAAATGTTGAAAGCAAAATAACAGATTGGCTTACCCTGGGAATAATTTCTTCATATAACTACCGGGATTATTCAGGTAATGCAGCGAGTCTTACTAACGCAAGGGTTGCCAGCCCTTTGGCAAATAATAAGATAGGCTCTCCAAATTATGACATGTACCTGACCGGAGAGGCTTATATGCCATATCCTTTAAATAATTTATATGTTGATAACAGTGATATCAGTAATAGCCTGTTTCTTGTTCCCAGTGTCAAGATTACAGTGCCATGGATTAAAGGGTTAACTTATGAGTTCAATTACTCAAATACGTATTCCACAGGAAATAATAACACCTTTTCTCCTAAAACTACGCCTGATGGTGCACTTCTTAATGGCCAGGCAATAAGGAACCCTTCAGAAGAAAGAGACTGGATTTATAACAATATAGTCTCTTACAACAGAAATTTTGGTGACCACAATGTAAATGCCACATTGCTTTACAGTCAGGAAAAGCGTACAGCACAAACCCTGACGAGTACAGCATCAGGATTTGATAACCCGGCACTGGGTTATAACAATATGGAGATAGGTTCTATTTCGACAGTTGCATCAACAGCCTGGGAAGAAAGAAGTATTTCATACATGGCCCGTGTTAACTATAGCTTTAAAAATCGCTATTTGGTAACTGGAACTGTTCGGAAAGATGGTTTCTCAGGTTTTGGAGCTGACAATAAATTTGCAACTTTCCCTTCGGTTTCATTGGGCTGGGTGGCTAGTGAAGAGTCATTCCTCCGAGATATTAAATCGCTCTATTTAAAGTTGAGGGCGTCGTATGGTATAAACGGGAATCAGGGGATCGGACGTTATTCAAGTATCTCGAGGATGAGTACGTCTGCTTATGTATTTGGACCATCAACAATTATTACAGTGGCACCAAGTACTTTAGGGAATGCCGACCTGGCCTGGGAAACAACCGCATCCTTCAATTTTGGGGTGGATTACGGATTATTTAACCGGAGAATTTCAGGTTCAATTGATCTGTATAACGCTCAGACTTCAAAAGTTTTGGTGGAAAGATCTCTTCCTGAGACTACCGGATATGAAAGTGTATGGACGAATATTGGAGGGATCAACAATAAAGGTATAGAACTTGAAATAAATTCTGTCAACCTCGACGGACCTCTGGGATGGAAGACCAGTTTTATTTTCTCTCTGGACAGGGATAAGATAACCAAACTATATGGTGGCAATAACGACAAGGACATTGGAAACTCATGGTTTGTAGGAGAACCAATCAGTTCTATATATGATTACGAATTTGCGGGAGGGCTTTGGACAGAGGAAGACCTTTATAGCGGTAATATTCTTGCTAATTGGTATCCCGGTCAGTTCAAGTATGTAGATCAGAATGGAGATGGTATAATTAATGCTACCAACGACAGAAAAATTATTGGATACAACACACCTAATTATCGGTTCAGCATAAATAATACTTTAACTTATAAGAATTTAACTTTCTCCTTTTTTATTAACTCAATACAGGGAGGGGGAGGTTACTACATGTCCAACAATGCTGACATACTCAATGTCAGCTGGACATCAGATAACGTATACAGGACAAACTTCTCAGCTGTACGTCAGTACTGGACACCTGATAACGGAGTGACTAATGCTACCGGAATATATAATACACCCGCCGTACATGGAGGAATATATCAATCGAGAAGTTTTGTGAGATTGCAGGATGTTTCACTTTCATACAAACTGAGTTCCAATTTACTGAATAAGTTAAAGATGGCTTCCTGCCAGTTTTATATAGCAAGCAAAAATCCATATGTCTGGACCAAGTGGTCAGGCTGGGATCCGGAAACCGGGACCAGTGATAATCCGCTTATGAGGAATATAACTGTAGGATTAAGAGTTACCTTGTAATTAATTTTATCAAAAATTACAGATGAATAATTATGGAACTTAAAAATTATAAAAAAATGAAAAAATATTTATATCCTATTAGCAAAAAGTATTTAATAATTACAGGTTTTTTGCTATTGATGTTTTCTTCCTGTGATGATAAGGCACTTCTTAAAGAGGTCCCTCTTGATTTTCTTGCACCTGAGAACTCCTTTAATAATGTAGAAGGAATACTGCAGGGAATAGGCGGATTGCATAATTCAGTACGTGAAAATTGGTGTTATAGTGATGAGGGTGGAAACGAGTACGCCGGATATACTGTTGGGCACGGTACCGGAACTGATGTAGCATATATTGGTGAAGATCCGAACAGTTCAGATTATTTAGCCAATTACTTAACTAATATGACCCCGCAAAATTCTAATCTATCTGTATTCTGGACAGTTCCTTTCCAGGAAATTAAGGATGCGAATGTACTTATACAAGCGATAAATAATTCAGATCCGACAATCTGGAAGAGTGAAGCTCAACAAAAGGCTTATCAGGCCGAAGCTATGTTCTTCAGGGCTTTTGATTACCGGATCCTGGTAAATTTATTTGGTGATGTTCCCCTTATTGATTATGTGGTTAAAACTGCAAAAACTGACTATGTAAGAGCACCAAAAGCAGATATTTACAAGCTCATGGAAGATGACCTTATTTATGGCTGTGAAAACTTACCTAAAAGGGGTGAAGAGGAATCTCCTGGCAGAATAACCCAGGGAGCTGCGTGGCATATGCTGAGTGAGCTATATCTGACTGAGGGTAAATACCAGTTAGCAGTAGACGCAGCTACCCATGTAATAAATGATTATGGTTATGCGCTTATGACACAGCGGTTCGGATACAGACCTGATATATTTGGATCGGGAGATGTATATTTTGATCTCTTCTCTTATGGAAATCAAAACCTGCCGGAAAACACCGAATCTATCTGGGTAATTCAGGTAGAACCTCTTATTGTCGGAGGAGGAAGGTTAGCGGGTGAAAGAGGTTTTGGGGGTGCTTATTTCAGAATGGGAAACACACCTGACGGAATTAAAGCATTTCGCGGAGAATTAGTTAATGGTAAATACACGGGGTATTCCGATACGTTAAGCCGTCCTGTTTCATGGATGCGGCCCACTAATCATGTTGTTTATGATATATGGCGGAGTGACTGGAACAATGACATCCGGAATGCCAGGCACAGTATTAAAAGAAATTTCTATTATGATGCTCCTGGTTCGATATATGATAAGCAAAAGATCGATTGGAGTAAATATACTCCGGGAACAAGGGATGGTCTGAGAGACACCAATCAGTATATTTTCCCTATGTTTATGAAGTTTGCTGACCCGTGTCACCATTTTGATGATCCTGCCAGGTCAGGTGGCGGATATAACTCTAAAGACTTTTATCTGATACGTCTTGCTGAAACAATTCTCCTGCGCGCTGAGGGCTATATACGTTTAAATAATTTGCCGGCAGCAGCCGCAGATATTAATTTAATCAGAAGCAGAGCTAATGCAACTCCGGTTTTATCTGCAGATGTTAATATGGATTATTTACTGGATGAAAGGATAAGAGAACTTTATGGTGAAGAGTACAGGCAGATCACGTTACGCCGGACGGGCACATTGCTGGATAGAGTTCGGAGATTTAATAATAACCCTTTAAATCCGGGCTGTAATATCCAGGATAATAATGTCCTGTATCCTATTCCTCAAACTCAAATTGATTTGAATATTGATGCACCGTTCCCACAAAATCCCGGGTATTAACATAGAATGATCAATTTGAAAAAGGAAGAGATATTCATTTTATATTAAGTATACTTTAGAATATCATTGACATCAGTGGACAAGAACTTAGAGTCCACTGATGTTTTTTTCAATACCTGGAACCGTTTCTCTGAGTATCTTAAATGTTATTCGTCATACAGATTTGCATCCCGAATGTATGACCCGAATTAATATTTATTTTATCCACTCCAGAAAAAGATCATCAGGCTTTTCACCCGGGGTAAAGGATACAATATTCAATTGGCCTGCAGCATTCCTGTTCTGATAAGCAGTTTTAACAATGGCAAGATCCTTAGCGATATTTTCAGGATCAGTTTTTTTACCATATCCATCTGTAGTACCGGCCATCATCAACTTCCTTGGAGCCAGACAGGCGGCAAGGTCAGGAAGATCGTATGCTTTAAGCGCTCCCGGAACGCACGCTGTGTATAAATCCCGGTTCATAATAACGGTTCATCACAATGGACAGGTAAGAGGAATAAGGCTCTATAAGAGCTATCCGGGTAATAGCCGGATCAAAAGCGGCAGCATGCAACAATACCGGAGCCATTTCCCTCCTGGCAATGCCATAAACCTCATTTATCTCATTGTTTCTTTTCAACAATCCCGCAAGCCTTACAACATCACCAGCCCTTATACCCACAATGCTTCTGCCTATAAGCATTGAAGCAAACCACACATTATAGGAGACACCACCAATATATGAATCTCCGCGAAAATCACCAGGACCCATTTCACCTACTCCGATCATATCGGGTGCAAGTACTGTAAACCCATTTTTGACGAACCATTCCATTTCACCTCCAACAGATGCTTCGGCTGACTTCCCGGAAGGATGAAGGTAGATCAGGGCTTTATTGTTTGGTTTATCCGGAATCATTAACAGATAGGGAATAATATAATCACCATCTGCTTTAACAAAATATTTCTGAATCACATAAGTCTTCTCTCGGTACACTTCCCGTAAAGACAGGTTCATGATATACCAGTGGTTCCTGATAGCCTGAAAGTTTTCTGGCTGAATTCAATACCCCTGTCAGGTGCTTTGGAAGATCCTTCCTGGAAGATTGCAATTTGGTTGCCAGTTTTTCCGACTCTTTGAGGTTCAGACTGAAAATAGTTTCTCCGTCATAAGATGTATAAACCTGACCCGTTTTGGTAACCTGCATCTCCTCAATACTTAATGGTTCAACTTTCTCCTCTTTTGAATCGCCCGGGTTATTCAAAGCCTTCTGAAAAAAGCCATACATTGCCTCCCTGTTCTTTAGGAGTTGCTCCATGACGCGGCAGAATATCTTCGGCCCTGCCAAAATTGGTCCCCTTGCCATAAGCTTTATAAATACCCGACGCTTCTTTTGCACTCTCCCTGAAACCCTGAATACCGAAATAGTCTCCGGTGGTAGCTATTATCAATGTGGGCTTTGGTGCCCTGACCAATAAGAGATCAGCAAGATCTATCCCTTTTACTACCCCGTTTATTGGTTCCTGCTCAGCATCCTGAGGTCCGGGACCCCAGAATAACTCAGTGAAATTCGTAATATAACTTTCGGGAGCAGCAGCGTATATCCTTTCATCCAGTGCAGCTATCCAGGCAGATTGTGTTCCTCCGCCTGAACGTCCGGTTATCCCTATCCGGGCAGGATCCACCTCGCTTCTTGTGAGAACATAATCCACTGCCCTTATTCCATCCCACATCATATACATAACCTGGGAGCTGCCCGTGATCAATGCCTGGGCACCGCTATAAGAATGCCACGAATCCGAGCCTCCAGATTTGGGCTTATTGGTTTGCGGATCGAAATACTCAAGACGCTCTCCCTGGTCAACCGGATCAAATGCAAACACAATGAAGCCTTTCTTTACCAGGTTCAGGATCTGAGTCTGGTAACCCCGGTACCCGTTGGCAGTATGGCCACTGCAGTAGATCACAACAGGCGCCTTCCCCTTTATACCTTCAGGTATAAACATTGAGGAGGTAACATAAAACCCGGGCTGTGACTCATAAACTATATGTTCAACCCTGAAACCATCCTTGTTAATGGTCCTGGTGATCTTTGCATTTAAAGGAGATTTTACAGGGAATGCACCGACAACATCTTTCAGGGTTTTGCGCAGCCATTCCTGTCTTTTTTGCCAATCGCCCAGCGTTTTAAATCCGGCTATTGCATTGGCTCTCTTATCAAGCAAAGGATAGGCTTGTCCTGAAATATAATGATACAATGAGTTAGAAGCATCGCTGAACTCGATCCAGATATTGTCTTTCCCCCCGGCTCCCTGATGAATGAATCACATCAAGTTCATTTAATACATCTGGTTTATTCTGAGCATTAATCGGGTTATTATTCAGTGAAATGGCCAGTAGCTAAACTGAAAATGATTTTGGAGAAATTCGAATATTTTATAATTACTCCTGGAAATTCCTGTTTCTGTTTCATTTAATTAAATTTTGATAAATTATTTGTAAATAATAATCACCATCCTCCTTCATTAATGAAAATAATAAAGGAATTACAACATTGCCATTTTTGTCAAACTCCAGTCGATCTGACATACAGGAATGTAACACAATTAAAAGCTTTTTGCTTTTTCAAAATGATTTTTCCTTATAAATATACCATATATTAAAACAACCATTTAAAGAGTTAATTCAATAATACATATATTTATATTCAGGATAAATCAATAATCCGGATTTTGTATTAACAGATTATTCTTGTTCATTTCATCTCTCATGATGGGTAAAAAATATGCCTTATTAATCCATGCCCTTTGTTCAATGACATATGGCGTAATTTCCGGAACAGTAGCTGTTGTATGATCCGGATTAAGCTTGTAGAGAACGTTCACACCGTAAGTCTGCCATATGCAGCCGGACCTATTACCCATCTGCGAACATCAAAAAAACGATGTTCTTCAAGAGCTAATTCAATTTTTCTTTCATTCCTGTAACGGATACGCAAGGCATCTCCTGATTCAGTAACATCAGGCATTCCGGCTCTTTTTCTTATCATGTTAATGTAAGTACGGGCTTCTGCATCCTGACCCAATTCAATACATGCTTCAGCATAATTAAGCAATATTTCTCCATATCTCATAAAACGAGTAGGTACATCTGATCCGAAAAACTGTCCGTCGATTTTAGGGTCAATAAATTTACGATCATAATAACCGGTATAGCACGCGTTCCAGTTATCTGAAGGACTCTGGCGGGTGTCGAGCCCAAATACCTCGACCATTTTATTGTTTACATTATCCCATTTTTGCCATGTGCCTACCTGAATAACCCCAACAGGATCTATTGCAGTTAAATCAGAAGGACGTGGTTTCCAATAATTCCCTTCGTAAAGAACAGTGGAATAAAAACGCGGATCACGATTCTTATAAGGCGCTGCCGCCTGAGCAGGATTATTCCAGCTGAACCTGGTTCCATCAGACATTTCAAAATCGTCAACCAGGTTCCCGCTCGGGGTATTGTGGCCATAACAATGCCATGCACTTACTCCGCACAGAAGCGCTGAATTATTATATTTTGATAGTGCGGTGTAAAACTTTACATAGATATCTTCTTCGGTTATGTCTCTGGAAAGAAAATAGTCAACAATATTCTGGGCAACAGAATCGGTTGGACTTGGGTCTGCTCTGAACAAACTGTATATCCCCATATCTATCACAGCTTTTGCTGCATCTTTAGCAGCCTGCCACCGGGCAGTTCTGTTTCCATCTGTATAACCTATTAACTCAGGATTAGAGTACCCGGGGAATACGGTTGTATTATGAAGATCGCTGGCCGCATAAAGAAGAACTCTTGACTTAAGAGCAAGGGCAGCACCTTTTGTAGCACGACCTTTATTCAGATCGCTCTGAACTATTGGTAATAATTCTGCAGCAGCATCGCATTCATCTGCAATAAACTTAATACAATCGGCATAAGTAGCACGTGCCGTCTTAAAATCGTCGGTTAAGGAATAAGGTTTTGTAATTAAAGGTACCCCTCCAAAATAATTTGTCAGGTTATAATAAAAGTAAGCCCTTAAGAAATGAACCTCTCCCGTCATCCTATCTTTTAGTGTCTTACCATCAGTCAAAGTATTATCGAACGCAATCTGATCCACCTTATCTAAGAACAAATTGCAACTTCGGATGTTCTGGTAAAGTCCGGACCATGTTAATAAGCCTCCCCAGTTAGGAATAACGTCAGATGTTATCAGACATTTATTGAAATCACAATCAAAGTAGGACCAAACCATAACTTCATCAACAAGATTGGAATATCGTTCACGTACACGCATGTTCTCAACCTGATAGTAAATATTACTTACATAGCTTTGGGCCAGGGCAGGGTCAGACCACACGTCTTTCTCGCTGATCTGGTCCAATGGTTTAAGTTCGAGAAAATTTTTACTACACGATGTAATCAACATAACACACCAGAGTAATAATAATGTAGAAATATTTGACAAATTTTTCATATGCGTTAATTTTAGAAAGTTAAAGTTAAACCCACATTATATATTTTGTTGGGAGGATAGGCTGTTGTCGATGTCACTTCGGGATCGAAACTTTCTCTCTTATCCAGAGTGATAAGATTTATCCCGCTTAAATAAATCCTCAGTCCATCTATCCCAAGCTTTTTATTGATTCTATCAGGCATGTTGTATCCGAGTTCAACATTTTTAAGCCGCATGTAATCATTGTTTCTAAGCCAGTATGTGTTATTAGGCGTACTACCACCCTGACTCCAGTATTCATCAATCCGTTCCCAGGTTCTTGGTTTCGTTGCATCCGGGTTATCAACAGTCCAGCGTCCATCTGCATCTTCAGCCAGGAAGTCACCCCATTCACCTGAATCGGTTGTCTGAATTACCTGTGCTCCTGTGGCCCACTGAAGGAGAATAACTGAATAGAAATTTTTATATCCCAGATTGATGTTCAAACCACCTGTAAATGTTGGTAAATCAGTTTTATAATTCCTCACTCTGTCTAAGCCATCGATTTTCCCGTCTCCGTTTACATCTTCAAAGATAATATCGCCCGGTCTTGCACCTGCCCAATGAGGATAAGCATCTACTGCTGCCTGATCTCTGAATATTCCTATTGCATTATAATACAATTCTGAATTCATAGGATGACCTGTGGATCGCTGATAATCCGGGACTCCGGGAGTTTCATCCCAGAATTTGATATTGTTCTGGGCATATGAGCCATTAACAGAGACCCCATATTTAAAGGACGCTATCTGGTTATTAGTACCAAGCTCAAATTCGAAGCCCTGGTTAGAGACCTCACCAATATTTTCTCTGGGAAGAGTTAACCCTGTTGATGAAGGCACAGAAGCATTTCGCGTCCACAAAATATGAGTACGGAGGTTATAAAAATAGTCGAATGAAAAATGAATCTTCCCATCCAGCAACTGACCATCAATACCAATGTTTGATTGATTAGCCACTTCCCATGTAACAACTGGATTTGGAATGCGGAGTTCGCGTAACATTTTATTTTCAACATTCATATCAAAAACGTATGTACTGCTACTAAATCCATAAGTGGAAAGGTATTGGTACGGGGAAATGCGGTCGTTTCCTGTTTGTCCCCAGGATCCGCGGACTTTAAAATAATTAATAAAAGAGAAATTATCTTTCCAGAAACTTTCTTCAGAAGCTGTCCAGCCTAATGAAACTCCGGGGAAAAAGCCAAATCGTTTATCTGCCGGAAATATATATGAACCATCATATCTGAAAACAAATTCAGCCATATATTTTCCGAGGTAATTATAGTTTAAACGGCCAAAATAATTCAACCTGGCTTCTTTGGAAGCTGATCCATCATTTGTTTTTTCCAGATCACCTCCTGCGAAAAGCTGGTCAACGGCTGTGGAAATATAATATCTACGGAATGCCGAAAAGTATTTTGAATCTCCTGTAATCCGTTCAGATCCGACTAATATCTTTATGTTATGCTTATCAGCCACAGTTTTTTCATAATTGATCAGGGCATTAAGTGTCACGTTCTGACCATTCTCCATTGATTGGGTCAGCCGGGGTTCTGAAAATCCCTTTGTTCCTGATTTTATAAGAACAGGGTTATTGTTCGCATCATATGATGTATAGTCCCAGAAATAAAGATACCACGGTTTTTGCCATAGTTTATCATCGCGGAAACTTTTATCAATAGAAGCATTGCCACTAATTGATAAACCAGTAACCCAGGGAATTGTAATATCCAATTTCATGTTACTGTCCATATAATATCTTATGTCTTTGTCGTATCCGGTTTGATCGGTAACCATAACTACAGGATTAAAACCATATTCGATATCAGGAGCAGGCAGCCCATTAGGCCAATATGCCGGAAGTGTAGGTTTACCCTTCACAAGAAATGAGAAAATATCACTTGAGGAAGGGGTTGGATAGTTCCTGTTTTCCTGACGGCCTGCAAGATCAAAACTCATACGGACATTATCAGAAATTTTTGCATCTATATTACTCCGGAAGTTAGCCTGTTTATAGTTTGTAGCACTGTTTTTATAAATAGCATCCTGGAAATTTGATCCTATTGAAACAAAATATCTCAGGACATCGGATCCTCCGCTTGCTGAAATATTAGCAGAACGCTGAGCTGAAAAAGGTTTAATAGTTTCTGCAAACCAGTCAGTGTTGGGATGTCCCCAGGGATCAGAACCATCTTTATATTTTTGAATATCATCCGCTGAAAATCTTGGAGATCTTCCCTTGTATACATCAGTTTCATTCAGCATCGTTGCATAAGTTGCCGCATCGGCCATTTTAGGAAGTATGGTGGGCATGGCCCATCCCTGGTTAACTGTAACATCAACCTTTAGTTTTCCTGCTGACCCGCGTTTCGTTGTTATCAGAATAACACCGTTGGCAGCTTCGGACCCATAAATTGCGGCGGATGCATCTTTTAAGACGGTAACGCTTTCAATATCCAGCGATGCCAGGCCTTCTATACTACGATTTGCTATACCGTCTACCACAATAAGCGGAGAATTATCACCCAGTGTGTTTGATCCCCTGATTCTTAGAGTAGCAGCATCTCTCCCGGGTTCACCTGACCGGTTTATAGCTACCAAGCCCGGTAAACGCCCGGTCAATGTGTTTGTAAAACTAATGGAAGGTGAAGCCTGCAGATTATCTCCTGTAACAGTACTTATAGAACCAGTAATTGTAGCTTTCCTGGCAGTACCATAACCAATGACCACAACTTCATCAAGGGACAATGATTCGCCTACAAGGGCTACATCTATTACCGATCTCCCTGCAGAAGGGACTTCTATTGTTCCATACCCTATAAATGAAAATACAAGTACCGCATTTTTGTCAGGAACAGTAATTGAGTATCCTCCATTTACGTCGGAAATAGCTCCGGCAATTGTTCCTTTTACAAGAATGTTTACACCAGGCATAGCTTCTCCTGTTTCTTTATCTGTAATCCGACCCGTTATTGTCTGTTGCTGCAGGCCTGGGTCTCCGGATGCATTAAAAATTACAACCAGGAGAAGAAGGTTCATAATTTTCATGATCCTGAAGGTTTTTTTCGGACATACTCCTAATAAAGCAGTCCACTTTAAACTGAAGATTTTTTTCATAATTTGGATAGGTTAGACAATTAATAAACTATATCGCATAATGGTATTATGCTGAAAAAGAAAGGCAATTACCAGAAGATTTGCCTGCGTACATAGATTAAGTTACTAAATGTTTCATAAGCAAAGGATTAGTTAGGCAAAGGGTATTCAAATACTCGGAAGAACTCAGAATAAAACTCATTTATTAATCGGTTTAAGGCTTAATTGCATGATAAAATTAATAAAAATATGAACTGACAATGAAAAAAATATCTGTTTTTTGTTAAATTAATTCTATCGTAATAAAAAAAGACTCTGTGCATTTAGTCAGTAACAGATCCGACTCAGAACGCAGGCAGAGGGGTTATCGGGGGACCAAGTCTGATTTCTTTATCAGGAATAATGAGCTTAAACGAATGGTAGAAAGTTAAATAATAAAGAAACCTAATTCTACTTTGACAGATTAGAAAAATCAACTTGTTTTTGCCCTTGATCCCTAAAGGGAACAGGTTGATTTTTCAGTTTGCTCCCTTTAGGGTCGGGGCAAACAAACTGAAAAATCGTTGTAAGATGTAATATGTCAAAGTAGAACTAACAAGTTTTAAAAAGCGGTTGTAAGATATAGTATACTTAAAAAAAGATACATTGTGTTTACACCATGTAAATATCGCTATTTTGTGTAATTTATGATAAACACTTTGTAAAATTTTTATAAGTTTTTCTCGTTAATCAGACCGGCTTCAAATGACATAATTATGCCACAGTAGAAATCGAAATATCCACAAAATTTATTCCATTTAAAAAATAAATCTGTAACTTTCGGATTCTGGCAGAGTAAAAGATTTAAATATTTCCTTCAGTTAGGGCAGATATCCGGTATTTAAAAATAATATTTAAAATGAGTATCGGGAATCAATACTAAAAAGTTAATACTAAAAATAATATTAATTTTATAATGCTTATAATCAATTACATACATTTTATTCCAAATAACCCCCTTTCCCGTTTCCCCCAAGGGGGAAAAGCTTTGCTTTCAGCTCCTTCCTGGGGGAAGGTCAGGATGGGGGTATAAATAATAGAAATTAATAGTTTTATTCATGATTGCTGATAGTCACAATATTTAATTAAAAATAAGGAGGTAAAAAATGAAATCTGTAAAACGTCGCGTTTTCATAAAGAAATCATTGACAGCATCAGCCGGACTGGCTGTTGGAGCGCCAATGTATATCAAAGGATTTGTACAGAATAAGCCAAGTGATGTTATCAACGTAGCTGTTGCAGGAATCAGATCACGCGGAGGATATTATTACGGAGGCACAGGACATACGGCAAATTATACTAAGATCAAGAATTCAAGAGTGGTTGCTGTATGTGACGTTGATGAGAATATTTTTCCGGTTGAAATTGGCTGGATTGAAAAACTCGGGGGATCAAAGCCGAAAACTGTAATCGATTTCCGTGATTTATTAGACGATAAGGATATTGATGCCATATCTATAGCCACACCTGACCACTGGCATGCACTTCAGACAATATGGGCATGTCAGGCCGGAAAGGACGTTTATATTGAAAAACCATTATCATGGTCCCTGGCAGATGGCAGAAAAATGGTTGAGGCTGCCAGAAAATATAACAGAATTGTTCAGATAGGGACAAATTACCGGAGCAACAGAATGACACAGAAAGCTATCCAGCTGCTTACTGATGGTGTAATCGGAGACATATATTTAGGCCGTGCCACCGTATATGGTCATCGTCCGAATATTGGGAGAGTACCTGACAGCCCGGTACCGGCAGGTGTTCACTGGGATCTTCACCGGGGACCTGCACCAATGATCCCTTTCAATACGAACCATTTCCACTATAACTGGCACTGGTACTGGGACACGGCTACCGGAGAATTCGGAAACAATGGTGTTCATGGCATTGACAGGATCAGGGTAGCAATGAAGAAGACTGTACATCCTGTAAAAATAAGCTGTTGCGGTGGTTTTTATGCCTATGATTCGGACCAGGAAGTTCCTAATCTCCAGGTAGGAACCTTTGAATATGGTGACGGAACAATAATCGAAATGGAAGTACGAAGCTTATTCACTCCGGGAGAACAAGATGGCTTGCTTTTCATGGGTACAAAAGGATATGCCGAACTTGGAGATAATAGTTTTAAAACATTTATGGGTCCTAAAAAAGAGCCCGGACTGAATCTGGCAATGAAAGACCTGGATCCGGATCCGGAACGTGAAGAAATGGAGAAAGCCAGAATCGAATATCATTTTGTTAACTTTCTGAATTGCATGAAAAGCCGTAGATGGCAGGATCTGAATGCGGATGTGGAAGGGGGCCATTTATCAACCTCAATAATGCACCTTGGTAACATTGCATATAAAACAGGAAGGAAGCTGATATTTGACGGAAAAACAGAAAAATTTGTCAATGACAAAGAGGCTGATTCCTATCTTGCACGGAAGGTTGATAGAAAACCTTTTGTAATTCCAAAAGTGGTTTAGTTAAATAATGTTTATAACAAAAGGATTATAATATTGAACTAAAAAAGTAATAGTACCTTACCATAACCTGTTTTTATTAAACAATCCCGGGCCTGCTTCGCTATAGAAAGGGCTTGTATTGAAGTTTGATGGATTGAGAGTAAGGATAAACTATATGGAAACAGGAACAAATTATTTTTATTAGTCCTTTCCTGTGAAACGTGTTATAAGTATTACGCCGTTAGATCCCTTTGCTCCATAAACTGAAGCAGCTGCGCCTTTCAGTACCTCAATTGATTTAACTGTTTGTGGTGAGATATCATCGATAGAGCTTACAATAACTCCATCAACGACAAACAGAGGCTCCGTACTGATATTAAGAGAAGAAGAACCCATAATTTTTATGCTGTTTCCGGAGACCTCAACGCCCGGAACCCGGCCACGGATCATATCATAAATATTCTGATATGAGGCAAACTTTGCGTTTTCTCCATCAATCTTACCAATCTGGGTTGTCGCATCCTTTCTCTTCATGGTCCCATATCCTGTGTTAACGATCTCATCTTCGCTTTCGTTTACGTTAACTTTTTCACGGGGGTTTTTTAATTCGCCTGCAAGTACGAAATTTATAGTTGTCCTTCCGTTTATTTCTTCCCTCGAAAACCCGTTTAAAAGAGTGAAAACCAAAATTTCGCGGGCTTTCGGGCTGGCCTGAACTTTAAAAAAACCCTGGTGATTTGTTACTGAGCTTGTTTTTACTTTATCAATAAATATCACAGCATTTTCAACAGGATTGTTCAAAGTATCCACTACCATACCGGTAATAGTGATTTTCTTATCTGCTTTCTTATTTGATTTTTGTGCAAATGAATGTTGAGAAAAACAGATTAAAACAATCAGTGATAAAATAATTTTAATCTTCATTTTTAGAATATGTAATAATTCCTGCAAGTTACATCAAAAACTGTATAAGCACAAATTAATGGTTCAGTACAAAAAAATGATTTGAATTTGTGACAATTCCTGCAACTCTTAACTCACCCGAACCGATCCGGATGAGTTATAGGGTGAATGAAAATAATCAAGCAAAAACTGAGTTAAAAAGGAGAAAAATCATTTGTACTGGAAGGTAAACTTAAACTACTTTATTTATCAATTTTTGGTTTGGCTTATCAGTTCTCCAAGCTTAATCCTGCTTTCGTCCCATAATGAAGGATCATAACTCCAGACATCCAGATTCCCTATTGATTTTCTTCCAAAAGGCTGATTAATAATGCTATTAACTATCTTGTCCGCACGTTCGGTGCTTTTATCAAGTGCCGATAACAATCTCATATATTCATATTCCTGTACGCCGTTTCTCATAGTTTTAAGGCGGATTGAAGGGCAAACCCCTTCAACATTAGGAACTATCCCGGGGCTATAAATTAATAATGCGTTGCCATTCAGTTTTTTATGATCATATTTTGAATTCCCCGCATCATTTGCACTTTTCCAGGTTTCCGGATCATACCATGCTGCTCTCCATCCGGCGCCAATACCCCAGCTAATCCAGGAGTAGGCTTTATATTTCCATGTGCTCCAACTAATTGCCCTGTCATTAACCAGAGGTAAATCAAGAAATGTTGAACTTCCCACCCAACTGTTCACCCTGCTTTCGTAAATCATGGGGCCGTATAACCAGTCTTTAATCCCCATATCCTGATATTTCTTCATTTCCTCCACGTTATAATTAATTGTATGTGTTGCCCACGAAGTGATAGAATTCCCGATAATCTTCATTGCTTCCTCACTATATCCCCCGTCAACTCTGAACTGAGCTTCCGGAAATTCTTTTTTGAACATAGTGCCATAATACACCATCCTGTCCCATGCTTCAGGAAAATAAGATTCATCCAATCCATTCAAATAAACAGTCATATCTGTTTTAAGAGGATTAATCATTGAAAGCAGGTGGCTGCGGACCAATTGTATTGTCTTAATATAAACCGAACGGTTTTCCGGATTCCGTTCAACCTCTGGTTTGCCAATGTCCGGCCATCCTATGTCTCCTGATTTACCATATACATCAAAGGGGAGCAAATAAGTTTCAATTGGTTCCCCATAACCGGGACCATAATTATATCCATATTTTGTGGTGAATGCATCGCCCGAAAAATATTTATTGAGCCGATTATCAAACGAATTCCATTGAAAAGCTACTTTACCCTCTTTTAAAATCTGCAGCTCAGGTTCATACCTGGGCTCCATCAATGAAACCCGGTTCTTCTTAAAAAGCTGATAAATTTCTAATTCCTGTTTTTCATCCATTTTACTCAGGAAGCCTTCCTGTTGCAGGCTTGCTTTAAATTTATTCTCATTTGGAATCGCAAAGTCCCAGATATTTAAACTTACCGGAATTTTCTGCGTTTTATCGCCGATGGTAACAGATACGATACTGTTCCAGGTTCCCGGAACAGCTTCCTTGTATTCAAAAGGAACATATTGATCTACCCAGATAATCTGAGATATCTGATTATCTATCCGATTGTTAAAATCAGGAAGCTGCAGAGGATAAATCCAGCTTCCGCCTTTTTTTGAAGCACCGGACTGGATATATTTAAATGGGATCAATGCGTTGGGATACCACCCGTCTCCTAACGAAGCTTTGGAATAACCTGTGCTTGGAGTTTTAACTTCCACTGACCATTCCAGGAAGAGTTCGGGGTTGATGGCCAGCTGAGAATCCTTATATTTAAAAGGTGACATTTTAACATCGATTCCCTTTAAAGTGGAATCAGTATAATTAGTTATTACAAGCTGAAATGAGACATACTCCCCTCTTGCTGAATATATTGAAACCTCATTGCCATCATAAATCCAATTCTTTTCCAGAAGATTTCTTCCCTTCAGCTTTTCGCTTCCGGCAAAATCCTTTATCTCATTTGTAGTGGGATCCAACCGAATGGAAGGAGGTAAAACACTTATCTTCCAGTCCGGCTTATTCACTTTCTGACTTGAAATACTACAGCCTCCGATAATGGAAACTATCAGTATTAACTTAAAAAATAATTTCATAGCAAACTCCTTTTAGAATTAGAAAACACACATATAATATATCCATTTCATCCGATTAAATAATTATTAATCAACAATAAAGTCATGCCCATTTTTTAAAAGCGTTATCCCGCAGAATTAACAAATTATTAAAATCTCAGGTCACGTTTCAGACACTGGCTGGCGAGCCATACTGGCAAAACCTGATTTTCCACTTTTTCAGCCAGGGTAAGAGTTGGTACATTGTTGCCATATTCTTTTTTCATCACGCTGAGTGGCACTTTCTTATTAAGTCCATTGACCAATTCTGCCAGTAGCACCGGACGCGGAGCTATTGTGCTGACCATACCTTCCAGATCTGTTACTTCAAGAAAACCCGGTACAATAACATCCTGGGGAATTTCACAGAAATTGTCTTCGAGTACAGAGGAAAATGAAATCAGGCCTCCTCTGCAGGCAACAGCGTTAACGTTTTCTTCGTAAAGCGCAGTTAAAATTGCAAGAAAAGAGCCAAGTGGTTCGGCCTGACGTTGTGGAATTGGACCTGACTGTTGTCCCGGGCTTTGGTAAAATTTAAAATCGGGTGCATTTGGTTCGGAAAACGAATCTCCCCATAAAGCGATGCATTTTGGGTCAATGTCTGAACGATTCTCCAGCCAATGGAAGAGAGTCCTTGTATCCTTCAGACGTAACCCTGTCAACGTGCGTCCCATCATCAACTCGTTGGCTGCCAGCCCCATTGCTCCAGGTCCCCGGGAAGTTGAGCCTGATAGTTCTCCGCAACCCCGGACATCAGGCAGACAAACTGTTATTCCTTCCGCCAGCAAGGTCGCTATTTCATTTGAGCGGAACGAAAGGAAACTTTCTTTTCCGCCTTCAGCAACAGCTATAACAGCTGGATGCCGTAATGAACTGTTTTTTGGCGTCAGTAAAAAGACGGGGATTGAGATACCTGGCTCAGTTTCAATAGAAATTGCTTCCATTATAAAGTCAGGAGATTGCCTGCTCCAGAGATAATTTACAGGAGGAGAAGCAAGAGGATCTATATCACCCAGTTTTTGTTTAAGATCATTGCGCAGGGAGTTGGCACGATCGTCCACTGGTAATTCTGAACGTTTTATTCCGGAGACGCTGAGACGCTGCTTTACAAGTTCAAGGGTAATTAAGGAGGCTGATTTCAAGGTGCGATCAGCTAATGATGCAGGAGTAAGACACATCAGCCCGGACTCGGGAAGTACTTTGTGATACTCAAATTCGGGAACAGGAATTTCAAGCCATCTGTTAAGGATAGGATAGATACGCTTCCGCAGGAATGTACTAACATTGTTGCACTCTCCCGGTCCCGGAAAAGGTCCGAAACCATCAACCGAAGCAAGATGATCCACTGCTCCGTAAAGGTTAAACACCTTCTTGTATCTTGACCATGCAGGTTCATCTTCGACCGTCTTTGGCCAACCCATTTCAATGGAATAAATAAAGTTACGCGGAGCCACAGCTGCACAAATGAACCAGGGAAAAAATTGGTCACGGACGCTATTCGGAAGGTTCCTGGTTGTTTCCCAGAAAGCCCATCCCGGATCTGCGGTCTCAAAATCGTAATGTCGCGGACCCTCGGTATAATGTTCTTCCGGTCCGGCTTCACCAAAGTTGAAGGGGATAACAGCGGCTATACGCGGATCAAGATTAGCCGTCAGGGCGGCAGGATCGCCTCCTCCTGCAACTGCTCCTAATAAAACAATACGCTTCGGATCAATATAGTCCCGCTCGGTTAAAAGGTCGATGCCCCTGCTGATATCCCAGGCCATCCATTTGATCAGACTTTCGCCTGCCAGGTAAAGTTGAGTTCCCAATGCATATCTGCCATAATAACTTTCACGTGGCCAGGGTTGTGTTTGTATACGCTCACCTGCACATAGTTGGTCCATTATCAGAACGGCGGTTCCTGCGCGGGCCCAGGTCATTCCCATATCCTGAAGTTCTGATTGGGTCTTTGGTGCATGGTGGCTGTGCACTAAAATTATTGCCGGGATCCGTCCCGGGTGTTTATCAGGTAAATAGAGATTAGCTGTTACAGCCAGGTTGGGGCGGCTTTCGTAGACAATGTTCTCTATCACAAATCCCTCTCCATAATCAATACGTCGTGTGACAACAGGTTTAAGTGGTGTTCGTTCGGGTAATGGACCAATTGAATTTAAAAGGGCCGTCAGACGTTGCTCACGAAAACGCTTCCAATCATCAACAGTTTTTACCTCCTGCCATGCGTGTTTCTCGTCTTCGGCATACGCATCCATCCGTGCCCGGACAGAATTTTCAAGCATTTTCCGGACTTCCTTAGATTCCTGTTCTTCAGAAGACCAGGCTTGCTTAGGAAGCAAAGCTACCTCCGTGGCCAATGCGCTTGGCGGGATAACAGGTGATTTTATTATATTATTGTCCGGAAATGCAGGTAATTGCAGCACTGGCATTTGTTCCGCAGGACTCTTGGGCAGTTTATAAGCATTTTGTACATTTTGTGCAGGCCAATACCAGCATAGTTCAGGAGTATTAATCCTTGGAACACGGACGCGTTCAACAGAGATAAAACCGATAGTATCAAAATACCTCAAAGGCAGTGCGGCTTCCACTCTCCACTCATTCTGTCCTATTTCTGCTGCAGCTATGATTTCATTTGACCATTTGAGAGGTGATAATGCCAGAAAATCGTTTCTGTTGATATTATAAATATCCCTTACTGATCCCATGCTGACTGCTCCAAATGGATTTACAGTTAACAAGACCGCGGTGTTACTTCGGGTGGAAGGTGAATTAAAACGGAACATCCATTCTGACTATATCCTCACGCCACCATGACGGATTGATACCTGTAGAACGGACTACTAACCTTCCTGATTCAGGGATTCTTGCACTAATGCAAAGATACCCTTCCCTCACCACAATTTTTGTATCTCCTCCTTCCCCGAACAGGCTGTTTTCTTTATTATTCAATGGTAGTGAAAAAGCAGATTGCCAGATCACATCATCCAGTTTACCATCGATAGAAAGTGGGCCTGAAACTGAAGGTATTGTCAGTATTGCGGAACTTTCAGAAAGCTGGATTGGTTCTCTTTTATTTTGACTACAAGCGATAAGTATACCTGAAATAATTAGTATTAAAATCAGTATACTTCTCCCATGGTTAGAATTTATTATTTGCGACATGACTGTCTTTCCATCAAGGTTATTCTTAAAGATCTGATTTGAACTATTCAAACCTTCATAAGGTTTCGCAATAACAATTTCAGTCCTCCAGACGTTTTTCCTCCAGGCCTCTGACTTGCACGTTGTTTTCGGCGGCGTATTTATTTATACGCTCATTGAGCTGAGTACGCCAGCCGGGCAGGTCCATCCTCTGGAATGGGGCAATCATATAATCGAGACCTGCACGACGGTCGGCAAAGTGATCTTTCACGTCATCCAATATATGTATAAAATTCCGACCTCCAACACTTCTACCCTTCTCGAAACGGCTCTTTTCCCAGGTCACAGTAAGGTTATTCCACATCCAGTCGCCCCAGGAAATAAGAGATCCCACCTGGTTACTTGCCTCAACAAGGTTTGCCACCGCATTAGCCGGCCTGCCTTCCGCAGCTGCTGATTGAGCCCGAAGCATAAGGGACTCAGCATCACGGAGAGTCAGTACGGTTTTGATAAAATAACGTTCCAGATAAGCGATCGAAAGGAATACCTCCAGGTTGTAGCGGTTGCGTTCCACCTGTCCCACATAGCGGGTAAGCTTATCAACCAGATCCTCATTTTTAATTTTCATGCTTTCAGCCCCGGCAATAAGCTCGTGATAGCTATTGCTGAATTTGGGAGTAATTTCCAAATTTAATTCCAGGGGTAATTCCGGCAAACCAAGGATATCATCAGTGCGACGGGTACCGATTCCCTTTCCGTTACTGTTACCATATCCGGGACCGCGTTCAGTGCTTGTGACCTTGTCCCAGCCGCTTCCGAAAAATTGTGCACCTCCGATCATCAGCTTATACACCGAGGTCATATCCGGACTGCTATGTCCGTAAAACACGTCCATAAAATCCGCCACAGTTTGTTCCGTTGTCGGTCCATAAATATTCCATGCATATTGGGTCACTGTTGCCCAGCCGAGGTGAAAAACTTCCTCGTGCAGACCCGAGTCATCCCAGGCTGCAGCAAAACTTCCGATCGGATTAGCTCCGGCAGTTATCCCATCCCGTACTGTCCGGGAAATGCTCATATAGTTATCGGAAAAATAGTTTGAAAAAAGACGCTCACCACCCTGGATAGAACTGTAAGCAAGCTGGCGCATCCCGATTTTCTTCTGCATCTCAAGAAAGGTCCTATTGTTGCCCATTACCCCATTTATGAGGTCAGGTGGCAACAGTGCAATATCTTTGGAAAGAAGAGGGTACTCAACCCAGGCTATCATCTTTCGGCCTCGTTTGGCAAGCCAGTCATGGGCTTTCACCGCAAATTCAGTCCAGGCCAGGCTGCGGTTTTCGGGATTATATGGCCTCCCGCATTTGTCGCAAATACCGGCATAATAGATCTCATCGGTTGAAACCAGGAAGTAGTCAACTCCCGGAGTGGCATCGATCATATCCTGGTACATGTCAAATATCAGGTTGATCGCTTCGGGGTCACACATACAGGCCTGGTAATTGGAAGACGTATCAGCCTTAAGGTGCGCAAATTCTTTGTGTTTCAGTACGTAACCCATATGAGCAGGTGCCTGGACATCCGGGACAATCTGAATATGTCTTTCCAGGGCATAGCGCGTGAGCTCCTGCATCTCAGCTTTAGTGTAGGCCCCCGGTGCGCCAATAGCCGGATGCCGGGGATATTCGTATTTGTCTTCTATCTCAATTGCGATCATGTTAACCTTGAAGAAAGCATGCCAGTCAATCAGACGCTTCAATGCATCAATGCGATCCTGATGGTGCTTGGTGTCCCAATGCACAAACCTTAACTCAAGTGAAGGCCAGTCACGAATCACACATTCCGGCAGCACCAGGCGCCCGCATTATCGGAGCGCACCAGTTGCAGGAGACTCTGTACACCGTAAAAAAGGCCTGCCTTGCCATTGCCTGTTATCTCAACCATCGCCGGGGTGACCTTAAGCAGGTAACCCTGTCGCTGAGTGCAGGATCATTAATACCAGTAACTGTACCGGGCTTAACTGCCAGAATAACTTCTTCTCTCCTCCTTACTGAATTTAAGTCCATGCAGCTCTTCAGCACCCCTGAATAAGTCTTTTCACGGCAATGTCTTCTGTACCAATTTCGACTCCATGACCCATGAGCCATCAATAATTATATTCCGCGGGCGCCGAGCTCTACTTGCTGTGGAGCAGGTATCAAACTGTACCCCTGGCCCGCAGTGGAGTGAGAAACGGAATATCAGATCAGAGGAACCGAAAGCCATTTCGTGCAGAGCATGAGAAGGACTAACATAAATGGGATGATCCACCGGAGTCTCATCGGATATTCCTGGTTATGAGTTGAGAAATTTTGTTTCATGATTGTTAACTTGTATTATCTGACACAGATCGGGAATGTATTTTTAGTGCAATCCTGTTCAAAATATTAAGTGTGTAACAATTATAAAGTTACAAAAACAAATACAAAATACTCCTGCCGGATAGTGGCCCTGTCCAGAATGAAAAGAATAAACTCACCATTCTTAGGAATTTAATAGTAAATGAAATAATTCTAAAGGACTGCATTTTCTGACGTTAGTTTTTGAAAGCTTAATATAGATCCATTTTGAACACAAAATCAGTTCTAATATAAACCTGATCATGTTACCGTTTAATATAGTTTGTACCGTAAGGACGCCTTTGAGGACGGGAAAGCATTGCAGTTGCTTCAGCATCGTTTTTAAACTGTTCTTTTACCGGATCCCAATGAAGTTTTCTGGATAAATCATGGCTATGTCGCTCAAAAGGCAACGCTGCAACTACGGTGTGCTACTTCGGCAGGTACAAGGGTTGGCTTTCGTGACTGTAATGCATTCGAGCCAGTTACCATGCATGCTATCTACCTTTGACAGGTGAATTTCATTTTCTTTAATTTCCGAAGTTAGTATTTTCGGGTCGCTGGCCTCGAATGGCTGAGTAGTTATCCAACCTTCAGTACCCTCATATCTGATTGCACCCGGAATAGAGTGAACTCATGTAAAGTGTTAGGTCATTTTCGTATACCGCTTTTACCAGAAAATCGCCAGGAACATCAAAAATTCCTGATCCGGGGAATTTCCCAACCGCTTCAACAGAAACAGGACCAGTATATTCCGTATTCATTGCCCAGGCAGCAACATCTATATAGTGCTGACCTGTATTGGTGATCCCTCCGGCACCGAACTGATGGCGTTTCATCCAGCCAGGCCGACCATAACCTTTCTGCGGATGCACTCCCATCTCATGTATAAAAAACTTCGGGCGTTGATCCCAGCCACATATTATAATTAAATGTTTCAGGTACGGGCATTTTCTCAGCTACAGGACCGGGGGATTCACCTCCAATATTTATTTTTACCGTATGTAACCTGCCTATTCTTCCATTACGGATTAATTCGCAAGCAGTTCTGTTAAACGGAAATGTACGGTGCTGTGTACATATCTGGACCACAGTTCCTTTCTTCTTGGCAATATCGCTTAACAGTCTGCCCTCCGCAATTGTCAATGTGGTAGGTTTCTGACAGAAAACATCTTTACCTGCCAGTGCTGCTTCAATAGCAGGTTGAGCATGCCAATGATCAGGAGTACTGATAACCACTGCATCAATATCTTTTCGTAATAACATCTCCCGGTAATCATCAAACATTTTCGCATTGATATAGTCATTTTTTCCGGTTTTTTTTGCGTAATACTGATCTATGATTTCTTTCCCGGCCTTAAGACGGTTACCGTCAAGGTCACTGCAGGCAATTACTCTGGCAATATCATGTCTCATTACACCGGGAAGGTCCATAGTTGTTGCAATTCGCCCAAGCCCAATCTGTCCAACGTTTATTTTATCACTGGGAGGATTCTTTCCCAAAACATAAGAGGGAATAATGGTTGGAAAACAATGGTCCCGGCTGCTGAAACCATGCTGGCTTTTAAAAATCGTCTCCTTTTCATCCTATTGGGGTTAATTTTCTTAAATAGAACAATTACAGAGGGAATCACAGTACAATTTTAGAATTCTCTCTATAATATCAAACTATTCTTTGTTAATAATTGCTAAATTACAACAGTTATTGATTGTATTTCCGAATCCGGTTTTTATTTACTTAAATCTTTTTCTTTTTGCATGGCATCCTGCATTACCGATTCAAGGGTTACCGGTGCGCCTCCATTTTGTTTACTCACATCGGCTGCTTCCATAAAAGCAAATATTTCCAAAGTCTCCTCAGGTTTCACAGGTACAATGCCTGTCCGGAAGTATTCGATGATTTGTACTAGCATTGGCCTGTATCCTGCAAAATCCCCGATCTCGACAATATCTTTACCGAAGACTGTACCTCCAAACCCTCCTTTCCCTCCACGGGGTGTTCCCCTAAAGATGCCGATACGTCCATCGTTCCAGGTGCCAACTAATACATCCGAACCTTCCGTATTAAATCGTACCACATTCTTACATCCGCTACCCATTACTGTGAAGAGGGATTCTATGCCATGAATCCCATAAAAAAACATGTCAGGATGTCCTATTGCTCCGCCCGTAGGACAATAAGTATCAGCTCCCAGGACTTTACCTACTTTTGTTCTACCCTCAATAATATCCCTGGCGACCGGGGCGAATCTTGTTGCAGAGGAAGAAAATATGGGTACATTGTATTTTTTAGAAGCATCAAAAATAGCCATGGCCCCCGCTAAAGAGTTGGAGATGGGTTTGTCAATAAACATTCGCTTTCCGGCTTTTAATACCGGCAATGCCAGTTCAAGATGCGGACGGCCATCAACGGACTCTAAAAAAACCACGTCCACTTTTTTCAGGAATTCTTCCTCTGTGTCCAATATCTCCACTCCCATCTTTCTCAGCTGATCTGTGAAACCTGCTAACCTGTCAATACTTGCAGGCATATCAGGACTGCCTTTTGTGGGATAAGCAGCCACGATCTTATATCCTGCAAATTCAGGACCTGCTGACTCATTATTCAGCGTTTGGGTGAAGGCTGTAACGTGTGATGTGTCAAGTCCGATGATTCCTGCTCTTTTACCCTCTTCCACATTACTTTCCGAATACAATGAGCTTATACTGCCGGTCAGGCCAAGGCCAATTCCCGCTGCAGTTGTTCTCTTTATAAATTCACGGCGGTGATAATAATTTTTCATCATAATATAATTTTGATTTTAGTTGTATGATAGCCTGTCCCGCAAAGCGGGAGAACCGCACATGATTGACTTCGTCGAGCTCGCAAGCTCGGTTGAAAATTATATTTTTATCGTGGTTGTGATTGAGGTCAATCATGCGGGTTTCATAATTAATTTATTAGTAATTAACTGACTCTTAATCTTTTTATGCTAATCTGAATTCCAAAGCTTAATTACATGTCACCAAAACCTGTTCCAGTTAAATTTTAAATGACAATCGGTAATCGTGCATAAGACCTCTTTGATTTTGACTTCGTCGAGCTCCGCTTCGCTTCGGTTCTTCGTTAGCCCCCTACCCTAAAGGGTGCGAAGAACCGGGTCCCGCAGGGCGAGTTCGGCGCAGCCAAAATCAATTACTCCCTCCTCGCCTTCGCGTAGCCGCTACGGCGGAGCAAGGTTAGGGTCGGGGCAAATAATTGATTTTCAAGCATCAAAATATTTATATGTATGATTCCCGATAGTCATTAAATTTTAAATCTCTGATTGACATTATATCTAAAGTCCTACCTTTAGTTTTGTTTAGCCTGGAATTTTCTAATTCGATTATTTAATAACTTATCTTTTTTGCTTTTTTGTCTGCTGCTTCTATTACCGGTTCCAGGTCAACCGGGACGCCGCCTTTAAGCTTGCTGACATCAGCAGCTTCCATGAAAGCAAATTCTTCCAATGTTTCTTCGGGACTTACAGGGGGAACACCAGTATTAAAGAATTCAATTATCTTAACCCATAACGGAGCATATCCTCCGGATTTATTAAGAACCTCAATACCTTTTTCTCCGAACACAGTAGCGCCCATATCCCCTGTACCTGAACGTGTTCCCCTGAAAGAACCGATGCGATCATCCTTCCAGGTTCCGACTACCATATCTGTTTTATCGAGATGGACACGAACCAGGCTTTTACATCCGGTACCCATAAGAGCATACAGAATCTCCACACCATGAATGCCATAATACATAAGATCAGGATGGTGCGGTTCAATGTAACAATCGCCATATGAGTCAACTCCCAGGATTTTTCCATTCTTTCCATCCTCCAGTTCTTTGGCACCTGTAATATACCTTAAGGATGATGCTGAAAAGATTGGGACACTATATTTTTTGGCAGCATTAAAAATAACCATGGCATCGGCTAATGAGGCAGCTATGGGTTTATCGATAAACATTCGCTTTCCTGCTCTTAAAACAGGTAATGCTTCTGCAAGATGTCTGCGACCATCAACGGATTCCAGAAGTACCACGTCCACCTTTTTCAACAGTTCATCAATGGAGTCTACTATCTCCACACCCTGGGCTCTTACTTTTTCCGTGAAACCAGCAAGTCTGCCAATACTTTCTTTCATGTCAGCGCTCCCTTTTGTAGGATATGCAGCCACCACCCTGTAGCCGTCCCAGTCGACACCTGGTTTTGGATTATTCAAAGAGTTGGTAACTGCCGTAACATGTGATGTATCGAGGCCAATGATCCCAACTCTTTTTCCCGGTTCCACTCCACTATACCCAAGTATTGAAGGAAAACTTTTTGCCATACCCAGACCTGCACCAGCCATTAGTGTAGTCTGTATAAATTCCCTCCTGCCAGATTTTTTTTTCATAATTTCTTATTATTAAGTAATTTAATATTCCAATACCAAAATAGTTTTTGTTTATATTAAGTTCATGTGAAACATTTACTGCAACTAGTCTTTAAATTGAAAACGAAGATAATTAATAACATTTTATGTTTTAGAAGTAAATTACCAGGATAGAGGCAGTCCCAAAAGTCCTCTTTGGAACCAGGTGGAAACTCTGTGATCTCTGTGTAAGTTCTTAAGTATTTGTTACACAGAGGATCACAGAGAAGGCACAATTTGTCCCGATCTGTCGGGAGCGTAACACAGAGAAAGCATTTCTCTAATTTTAGACTTTTGAGACAACCTCTTCACTGGCACTTATTAAACGTTGTTCCCTTCATATTAATACAATTTATATTGGAACAACATAGATTGCATAAACATCAGAACCGGAGTTTTAATTAAGAATAGCTTAATCTGAACTACGGTTATATTAATAACCAGGATTCTGTTTCAACTCGGCATTAATATTTAAATCAATTTCAGATTGAGGAATAGGCCACAGGTTATTAAAGTCCTGAATATCAGCGCCCCACCGAAGAGGGTTACTATTATATTGCCTTACTCTTTCAACAAGTTTACCCAGTCGCATTAAAGTAATTGTTCTATGCTCTTCAGCGTAGAGCTCCCTTGCCCTTTCGTCCAGAATATAATCAATAGTTACATTTGCCGCTGCAACCGGTGTTGCGTTTGCTCTGTTCCTGATTAAGTTAATATCGGCGGCGGCGGCAACTTTATTGTTTAAGCCAAGATAAGCCTCCGCCCGTATAAGCAATGTTTCCGGAAGACGTATTGCATAAGTATCTTTATAGCTGTTCCCTCCACCGGATGTTGCGAAGCTGCTTGTATGCCGGCAGGGTTCTGAAAGCTTCAACCAGTATGGAAATATATAGTTAATAGTATCCTTCAGAGGCACCCTCGCTCCGGGAGGATAAAGAGAAAAATCAATCAACTGTTTATCATAGATGGATGCCGGCTGATCAAAATAATATTTTCTTTTAATACTGTGTTTGGCATTCCGGATGTCATTATTCCAATCACTCGCCCATATATCATAAGCAACATAATTTGTACATCTGCATCGGGCCACACCCCTGCCCAGAGTGTCACTATAACCTGTATATTTTCCGGCAACAAGTTCACCCCTGATTGCTGTAAATCCATCAGGTGTTTTCCCCATGCTGAAATATCGGGGTCCATAGATACCTTCACCATAGAAACCTCCTCCACCGGTAATCAGGGGTTCAAATTGCATTATCCAGATACCTTCAGTATTGGTTGTCAGGTTTTGATTATCATTCGTAAACAGATCATAATATACATCTCCTGAACCAAATATATCCTTTGCAAGATTTGTTCCAAAACGCTCTGTCATCAAGGCATAACCGTAATTATTAATTACTTTTGACGCTGCATCCACAGCTAACTGGAACTTACCCTGGGCAAGATAAATCTCACTCAGATAGTGCCAGGCTGCTCCCTGAGTCAGCCTGCCCGGAGCAGCTTCCTGACCTTTTACCGGTAAATTTTCTGTGGCAAAAAGGAAGTCATCTTCGATCTGCTTATAAATATCTGCTTTGGGGGCTCTGACAAAATCAGTTTTTGCCGATTTTATTACTTCTGTTACCAGAGGCACATCACCAAAAATGGTGACCAGAATACGATATGAAAAAGCCCTGAAAAACATCACTTCTGACAGATAAATATTTTTTTCAGCATCGCTTGGCCAAATTTTGCTGTCTGCCAGATTTATCTGATCAATAATAACATTGCATTCCTGAATAATAGTATAGTTTTTTCGCCACATATTCAGAACTTCAGAATTTGAAGAAACAAGGGAAGTTGAATAATCTGTCATAAAGCGCTGACCTCCCGGCTCTTCACCATCAAAAGACTCATCGGTTCCCAGGGAGTACAATGTATACGTGCAATTGTCAGACATAGAAAACCAGTTTGAACGGATTGTGGAATATAATCCTGTTATTCCCTGTTTAACTCCATCCAGGGTGGAATAAGCATTTAACGGAGTCAGAAAATCAATTGGTTTCTCTACCAGTACATTTTTCTGACAAGATGAAAAGATGAATTGCAGAATAATTGCAAATAATAAACATCTTTTATTCAGGGTGTGTAAAATTATTTTATATTTCATTGTTCTACATTTTTAAGTTCCATAATTATTCAATGTATTAATTCCTGAAAATCTGGTTACCAGGTTAGTCTGATACCTGCAGTAATGCTTTTCATCATTGGAGTTGTACTGGATGCGGTCTCCGGATCCCAGCCTGACCATTTGGTCCAGGTGTAAAGATTCTTTCCGCTTAAAAATATATTGCACTCCATAATTTTAAACATATCTAAGGCAGCCAGAGCCTTTTTCCCGAAGCGATAGGAAAGTGAAATATCGCTTAATCTGACAAAACTCCTGCTTTGGTACAATCCTGCTGCTCTTGGAGGCGAATAAAATATTCCCGGACTATTATCGACTCCGTTATCGGGGGTCCAGTACTGACGAATAAAGTATTGATTTCTTCTTTGTACCTCATCTGTTGTTGTAGTTGCTGAAAGCAGGCTTGCATTATTAGCCAGATAATAACCGTTGCCACCCATTATTGAGTTTAAGAAGAAGTTTAAGCTTAAATTTTTATATGAAAAGGTATTGTTAATGCTAAAACGATAATTCGGATTCCCGTAGCCTATTATACTTCTGTCATTATTTGGATCAATGATCCCATCACCGTTTAAATCGGCTAACCTCCATTGACCGGGATAAAAACCTGCAGTTGTGATTTGCCCGTTATAAAGCTCCTGCTCTGTCCATAGCCCTCCTGTCATTTTATAATCATATATGGCACTAATCGATTCCCCCACAAACCATGAATTTCCTATGTCTTTATCTTCCGGACCACCATAAAGTTTGGTGATTTTATCTCTGTTTAAAGAAAAAGCAAATCTGGATTCCCAGGTAAACGGACTTTTAATATTAACGGTTGTTAATGCCAATTCAAAACCTTTGTTGGCAATACCGCCAATATTGGTCCATACACTTGCATACCCGGTAGAATAAGGAAGGGTTCTGCTAACCAAAACGTCGCTTGTCTGAGCTGTATAAACGTCGATCGAACCTGAAATTCTCTGGTCGAGAACTCCATAATCAAGTCCGAAGTTTAACGATGTTGTTGATTCCCACCCAAGATCTGCATTCCCCAGAGAGTTTGGTAAAACCCCAATAGCTGTCGAGGACCCGTAAACAAAGGAATTGTTTGTCATTGTTGAAAAGCTCGAGTAACGTCCTATACCCTGGTTTCCGTTTGCTCCGTAGGAAATTCTCAGTTTCAGGAAATTCAGCCAGCTTCCAAAACTTTTAATGAAGTCTTCTTCTGAAGCAACCCATGCAACTGATAACGAAGGAAAGGTTGCATACTTTTTGGCAGCTCCAAATCCTGAAAAGCCATCTTTACGGACGGTACCGGTAAGCATATAACGATCTTTAAACACATAATTCAAACGACCCATGTACGAAATACTATTTTCTTCCCATGCGCCTGAACTATTAGACTGAAGAGTTCCAAGTTCCACGGCATTGTAACCAAGCACCCAGGTTCCAAATTGTGATGCTGTAATATTCGAATTCTGTCCTTTACGGTTTTCCCGGCTGTAAAGCAGAGTGGCATTCACCCTGTGGTCACCAAAAGCTCGTGTGTAAGTGACAATATTATCCATAAGCCAATCCCTCTCTTCTGAATCATTTCTGTAAGCTAATCCGTTTGCTGAATTACCATCATATACTATGGGAGGATAAAAAGTATTGGATCTTACAGTATTAAAAGTGTTGGAATACTTAAAATCGTAACTCAGCCCTTTAATCCTCGGTATTTCAAGCCTGGCTGTACCAACAACAAAAAGGTTATTTCTGACATCATAATTATCAACTAACAAATTAGCAAGAGGGTGTACCTGATAGATTTCGGTTCCGAAATACATAGGATAAGTTCCGTTGGCATTAGTTATATCAACCAGCGGGCTTGCAAAGCTTGCCCTCTGGAGTCCACATTCCAGCCCCGAATAATCACGATACGAATAAGATGAAGTAAGACCTAACGTCAACCAATCGGTAATTTTGCTTTCAACATTGGAATGCACTGTAGCTCTGTTAAACTGATCATTTCGTAAAACTCCCTTCTGATCGGTATATGAGCCGGATATATAGTAATTTGACCTTGCAGTTTTTCCTGATATGTTAAGGTCGTAATTCTGCATAGGTGCCCTTTGTGATACTTCATCAAACCAATTAACGTCATGTCCGCCTGCCAGATAATTATCCTTCTCCTCCTGAGACCGCAGGGTGACAGCAACAACATTACGGTCGGTAACATCAGGCCTTACAGGTCTCCCTGCAGCGCTGGTCGGATTTGTTTTATACCAGGCATATAATTGTTGTTCCCAGTAATAGTCAACTAACCGAACTGCATATTGCTCTGCATTCATCAAAGGCAGAACCCTGGTAAAATCCTGAAAACCATAAGTACTGTTAAAAGTGAATGTCGGGACATCTGAATTCCCTCTTTTAGTTGTGATAAGCATTACCCCATTTGCTGATCTTGACCCGTAAACCGCAGCTGCACTTGCATCTTTCAGGACGTCAATTGTTGCCACATCATTTACATTGATGTCAGATATAGATCCATTATAGATTATACCATCCAGCACAATCAAAGGTCTGTCACTCGCTGACAGTGAAGTTTGCCCTCTTATTGACAGAGACGGTTCATCACCTGCAACAGCACCTCCCCCGGTTACGTTTAATCCGGGAGTATCTCCCTGCATGGCCTGAAGAATGTTCACCTTGTTGGAAAGCACCTTGTCACCCATATTTACTCTTGTTACAGAACCTGTAAGGTCACTTTTCTTTTGTGTGCCATAACCAACAACTATAACCTCATTTAAGGCACTAATTGATGAAATTAATTTGACATCGATGGTTGTTTTTCCAGCAACAGCTATTTTCTCAATATTATACCCTATAAATGAATAGGCAAGTACTGCATTAGCATTAGGGACAGTTATTGAATATTTCCCGTTTGCATCAGTAATGGCACCAATCGTTGTACCTTCAACCAATACATTTACCCCCGGCATCGGGCTTCCATTTTCATCAGTAACAGTTCCTGTGATCCTGTTTTGTTGTAAAAGATCAGTCGCTCCTGTTTCATTGTCAACAGACAAAACTTGTGTCTTTTTAACAACAGATCCTATATCTGAACTTGCCAGAATATCATCCTTCTGTATCTCAACTGCGGTGGGCAAATTCCCGAGAAAAACGTCCTTCGTATTGAATTTAAAATCCTGAGACTGCAAGGATGTTTCTCTTCCGAATGTATTGGAAACTGCAACCAATATTAGAAGGCTAACAATCTTCATCATTCGGAAAGCTTTTCCGTAACATGCTTTAAATAAACCTGTTCGTTGTAAATAGTAGAATTTTTTCATAAGTTTAAAGGATTTAAACAATTAATAAATTAAATCGCAAAAAATCATAATACCTTTATACCCGGATAGAATCTGTAGATCTGCCTCCGGTTTAAATTAAATTAAATTATGTTTCATAGGCAAAGGTTTGATTAGTTCAAGGTTTATATAAATTCAAGAGAATCTAAAATAATCACAATCAAACAATATTTTATGCCCGAATTGAATAAAAAAGTTACAAAAAAATACTCACTATTTATTCCACGGGTCTCCTTAAATGGTAACATTATAAATATCCGGTACTTACTTCAAAATAGGTATTGAGAAATGGTTACTGATATAGGTTATCTGCAAGTAATATAAAACATGTTATCCTATGTACTAAACTCTTCTATGGGGGAAAAGTTCAGGCAGAAGTGAAGTTATTTTAAGCGGAGTAAAATAAACATGCTCCGTTACACAAACTGTGAACGGATCAAAAGAATATATTTTTGCGATAAAAGTATCAGTAACTTTTACCATGTCAGTCTCCGGCATTTACCAGCCATGAATTTACCATATCCTGATACTCGGGAGGATAACGATTAAAATCATCGGGGCTGTTCAGAACAATATTCTCTTTCTTCCCATATAAACTATAAATTTTTGCCGCTTCCCTATAACAAATCTCAACATCTTCGGGAAACCAGTCCTGATCAAGTTTTGGAGCAAGAATGAAAACCGGCCGTGGAGCAATTACCCCAAGAACTTCATGAAAATCAAAGGGAAGCCGCTTTTCATTGCCAAGAAACAAGCCCAAACGTGGAATTGTTGGTCTGAGATGGGAATATCTCTTTAAGCCTTCTGTCTGATTTGCATGTACATCCATCCTCATTGAACCAAAACCACATGTTGTCGCAACAGCATGAATTCTCCGGTCAAATACTGCGGAATACAATCCTACCATTCCTCCAAGAGAATAACCGGCAACCATAATCCTGTCTTTATCAACCCATTCAAGAAGACTGATCGCATCCACAATTTTTCTGACATCCTGTATCATTACCCCAAGAGCTGATAAGTCAGGATGCCCGGAATAGAACTCAATACCGCAATCCCGGTTGCGGAGCCCATACCCAAACTGATCAAATTCAACAGCCAGAAAACCTTTTTGGGCAAGCCTTTCACCCACACTTGTAGAATATCCGTAACCCCTGGACCAGTTATAGCCATTTGCATCCAGGTATGCATGGAGATAAATCACAACAGGCGTTTTTTTATTCTTTTCTGAAGGATATGTTAAGTGAGCAATAAGCTTTTCGGTCACAGGGATTTCTGCTTTTTTCAGACTCCCCTGGAAAGTTCTCTCATTTGATATTATAACCTTTTGTATTGTATCATATTCTGGTAACTCTCCGATAACCCATTTGATCTGACTCCTGATATAATCCGCCTTTGTTTCCCATTCTTCCTTACCTTTAATCTCTTTTCCCTCGGACGTTAAAAGGATATCGTTTAAATCTTTTACCGGGAACTTGTTTATATTTAATTCTTCTCCCGTAACCTTCTTCCAACTATCAAATGAATATGAATATACAAGTTTCTCCCGAAAATTAAAAGGTTTCCGATCGAATTGCATATCAAGCCAGTCCAGATAATCATTTATCATTACAGGTGTCACCACATGAGCATCAGGAGAAGGATAAAATCCTAAATTCTGCTCATACCCTAAAAGCCGGTAAACTTTCTTCACGGCCATATAGCACTGTTGATCTCCCCAAACCTCACCTACATCATCATGTTCTCCCGTACCCATAAGGCAGGGTCTTGGTGCCACCAGGGCCAGCAAAAAATGGCTGTCAAAAGGCATTTTATTTTCCCGGCCGATAAAGAAGCGCATGCGGGGATTATTCCAATATGGGAACCGGCGTGTTGCGTTTTCCAGGGTTTCTCCACCATATTTATCACCTGCATATCTCCAGATGTTAAACGAACCTGCACCTGTACCGGGATGACTGTCTATGATTGCATTTATCCTTTCATCCATTACGGCTGCCAGCAAAGCTGTTTTGCCACCCCGGGAGTGACCTGCCATAGCAATTTTTGATTTATCAACATCATCCCGTGAATATAAAAGATCGACGCATCTTACTCCGGCATATGCCCACCATTCGAGCTGGTTACATTCATAGTCGGTATAAACAGCGGGAATGAAATCAGCATCCTTTCTGCTGAAACGGCAAACAATATAGCCGCGTTTAAGCCTTTCAATGTCCTGGGGACTGTATTGATCGCGCGCGGGGCCAAGTTCTATTATTGCCGGGAAAGGTCCTTTCCCTTTGGGGATGTACAATTCCACATTCAGGATTGCTACATTGAAATTTGAATAATCAACCTTATCGTAAGCAAAGTTCTTATCGACATATTCCACAGCTTTAAGAGAGGGTGCAAAAAACAGTTGAACGTTTTGCTTAATAAATGGTTCCTTTTCTTCAGGTTTTAATTCCTGATATTTTATTGAGATTTTTGGTGGAGGCGGAGGCCAGTTTCCAAACATATACTGGTCCAGCACCTTGCGGATCTCCTTTTTTCTGGCCGTCCATTGCATGGAATCAGTAACAGTTTCCCCATTTTGAAACAACAGTAAATCAGGAGGAAAGGCATTGGACTGAAGTTTGTCAAAATCCGGTGGCAATTCACCTGAGGTACGTAACCAGTGTTCCCAGATCGGAACTTCCTGGGGTTTTTCATCTTTATCCGAGCTAAAGGTCTTAAGAAGATGCTCCAGGGATTTTGCTCTTTTTTCCTTACTATATTCATCTGAGGTTATTGGACCATACGCTTTCCTGGTCACTTTGTCATTGCAGCCGGTAACCAATAAACCAAAGGTTAAAATTGATGAAAAGAATATAAGTTTTAACATTTTCATTTCAATAATTAATTTGAATTAGAAAATTTAAATTTACAAGTAGTTGAAAATCATGAATTAGATTCTATATAACCATTCCCGTTAAGACAGAACAGAAATGTTCAGGCAAGAGCTGCTCTTGCAACCCTCAAAGCATTTCCACTCAGGATTTTTTCTATATCCTTGTCCGGATATCCCATCTGCACCAATCCTACGGTGAATAATGGCCAATTTGTCCAGGACATACTTTGCTGCATCTCCGGTTTAACCTGGAAATCAGCTTCGACGGGCCAGAGGGCCTCCCATCTTGTTCTGTAAGTGTGTCTGATTCCCGTATCGGCAATTATCTTATTCTCCAATGCAGCGTATTTTGACGAGTAGCCGCTATCTGTTCCAATAGTGACATGATCGGAGCCGAATTTTTTAACCACATAATCAATATGTTTCATGAGAGCAGCGATGTCGCCGGTGCCCCCCAGAAAACGTGGAATAACACAGATACCCATGTAGCCTCCTGTATCAGCAATAGCCTTAATGACCTCGTCAGGCTTCGAACGGATAACCTTGTTTACAGCGGCTGCACAACTATGGCTTGCCACCATGGGTTTTTCAGAGGTTTTTGCAGCCTCAAGGCTCGTCTGCCAGCCTGAATGAGCGATATCCACTATGACACCAACACGGTTCATCTCTTTAACAACAGCTCTCCCAAAATCACTCAGACCAGCATTACCAGGCTCTCCGCAACCATCACCTATCATGTTACGCCGATTGTATGTGAGATGCATCATACGTATACCCAGTTGATAAAATACTCTTATGTATCTCAACTCCTCTTCAACCGACACCCAATCCTGGGGAAGAGGGACACCATTGCCGCTGAAATAGAGAGCATGCCTGTTCTCCTTCTTTGCCAGCACAATATCATCGGGAGTCACAGCTTTACAGATAAAATCACGCATCATATCGGTCGAATACGTAAACCGCGCCAGCCTTTTGACCAATCTTTCCACAGCATTACCCTCTTCCCCTGCATTCTGAAATACGCACGTCACTCCCGAAGCTTTCCATGCATTTTCGAACTCCTTCCTTTCTCTTTCATTATCAACATAGCGGCTCATCGACATATCTTCACGCATATCCTGCAATTCGAGCTGAGATGCATTATCCTTCAAAGCTGCCGCAATAGCAGCACCATCCACAGCAGCAGTGGGCTGAAAGCCGTAAGTGTCGAACACTATTGAATTTCTGTGAAGCTCCAATCCATGTTCCAGTTGCGCCCTTGTTGGCTTCAGGATATTTAAAGCTATCTCATAAGATTTTTTAATCTGATCGTTCATTTCGAATGTATCCTGTTGACGCTCCATCAGTCTGCCAAGCGAACTGCCTTTAAGTCTGGCTGAAGAAATTAAGGATAATCCGAGAGAGGTTCCCAGAAACTGGCCACGTGTTATTTTCTTTGTGCTCATTTTTTTCCTTAGTTTTTATCGTTATTAAAATTATGTTTATGCTTTAGTCTCCGAAATTATGAATATAAATGTATTAAATTATCCCGTTATATAAATATGAGTTCCAACCCACACTGTCGGAAAGGTCTAATATCCAATTGTTCATCAATGACCCCGAAACGAATATTTGTACATTTTACCCTTTTATGTTGAAACAATAACCGATATTATTTCACCCTCTTCAGTGTATGGGTGTAAAGCCGGGAGGCTTGCATCGCACATGTTCCAGTGACAAAGGCCAAACTGCCAGAGGTAGCCTGAAACCTGTGCAACAACAGGGATATTCTCCAGATCTTCTTCCCGGATGATGTGACCAAGAATCTGTCCCTTTTCCACCGGGTCTCCCGGGATAAGTGTAGTGGTACCATCTTTTTGCATCCCCGGCATGAATATACCTGTGCCGGGCGCAGGAACTTCGTGACTATTTTCCGGAGAGTGAACTACCCTTGGTCCTTTTATAAGTTCAGGAGGGCCCTCAATCATATGTAACAATTTGGCAATATTGATCATTGAGCTTAAACCTGTCAGAACCTGCCTTTCCTGCATCTGAAACTGACCCGAAAGCTCCATTACTATGGAGCTACCCCCGCGCTTACGTATTAATTGCCTGATCATCATTTTATTAACTTCAGGTACGCTTCCTTTTCTATAACTTACAAAGCGTGTTGTGGTAACTCTTCCCATGGCCATTGACACCTCATTATCATTTTCAATAAGTGTCTCAGCTGCTTTCACATGTTCCCAGCAATGCATATCGACAGCATGACTGCAATGACTTACAACCGCCTTATCAATAGAATAAGCAAGGCGTTCAGTATCATTACCTTCAGGATCACCAGGCCAGGTTTGCTGCATATTATTCAGGCCCTCACTCATCCTGCTATTCTGTTCGGGACCAAGATCGAAGGAATGCCTTCTGCTCCTGATTGCAAGAATATTTGCCATGGGCAATAACCAGACACTTCCGGCAATGAGCTTCGTTACACAAATTTCCTGAAGCCGCTTTGCCACCTCGGCACCCTGCATCTCATTTCCATGCTGGGCAGCAATGAGAAGCAGCGAAGGTCCCTCAACTCCGCTTTCCACGCGCCAGAATGGGGTTGAAACAACTCTTCCATCCTGAAGCTTTGCAACAGCGTTATCCACAATTACCTTATTGGTGGTTCTTTTGCTTTTCTGGTTAAAAACAAATACGGGCATAAAACCTGCATTTGCCAGGCCAATTCCGGTCATTGCTGTCAGCTTTAAAAAATCCCTGCGATTACTTTTCATTTTGTGCCGATTAATAGTATCAATATTATTAAATCCTGATAATAAAAGAAAATTGTTGATTTAAATTATTACAATATATAATGATCATATTCGGATTTTTAAGCATTGACAAATAATGATGAAACCAAACTAATCGGACGTTTCAAGGAACAATGTTTTTCCGGATTGCCTGCATATTTTCCTTAAGTTCTCAAATTCTTTCCGGTAACCATCCAGTCTCTCCCCCTGACTTTCTGACCAGACATAGATACCGGATTAATAAAGGTAATATTTTTGCCACTCAGAGCTGCAGCCAGTGAAATATCACCCCAGTTGAGAATTCCGGGAACGTGAATGGCTGTCTTAAAGTAATTAACAGATTCCCTGTTATCGAAAAGATAGCTTACCGGAGAATCAGTGAGTATAATATTATCTGCCTTTCCACCCAGCAGGCAAGAAAATAAAGCAGCAATCCCGGCTTCTTTGCTGCCTTCTATACTTATGCTGCCGTGTTTATATTTAGTATCTAAAAATTGATTAACCACATTCAGGTCATTTATCCATTCACCCATAAGGGTTCTGCCCAGCCACAATTCTGCACGGGACAAAACTGTTGTGGCATCGCCCTTTGACTGAGGAGTAATTACCCTCCTGTCATGAGAATGTTCACCTGTGCCGGTTAAATCAACAATCACTATTCCCGATCCCTTCTTCACAAATTCATTAATTAAATTTTGGGATATGCTGTCTTTACCTGCCGGATTGCAAAGAATAATATAGTCCTTAGATTTATTTAAAGGGGAAAGATGCAGAACCGGGATCAGTTTATCATCAGAGGTTTCCAAAGCAAGCCGGTCCCAACCGTTTATTGTGGAAAATTGATGTATTTTTCTCAGGTCTGATTTTACTTCTGATCCGAGGATTTCTTTTAGTTCCTTTACTTTCTGATCTTTGCCGAACGATGTGATATTAAGCATTTTAGCTCTAAGTTCATTTCCCTTTTGCCTGCAATATTCATCTGTACTTACTACATCAGCATCTCTCTGTCCCAAAGGAAACACCATAAGTTTTTCTTCAGGTATAAGTTCAAATGGAATTTCCTTTTCAGGATCACCTGTTCCTTTTCCTTTTAAATGAAGATCAAACCAGCCCAGCATAGCTTCCCTGTCCTGCGGAAAATAACCATGAGGCAGATCAAAAATTTTATAATTCAGATTCTTCTCCCTGCCTGTCAGTTTATACACCGGAATGGCATTATGATAACTTCGTAATAATTCTGACGGGAAGAATGCCTGATTGGTATCTTTTATGTGATTACAGGGCATTATAGCCTTTGCCAGAGCCAGCACACCTGACTCTTCAGTAAAGGTCAGACCACCGGGAAGATCTTCGCAAACGCAGTTAGACCTCATGACATATGCTTCAAACGTACCGACACTGACAACAGGTACTGCAGCTTTAATGCGCACATCAGTTGCTGCAAGCCACATTGTCTGGTTTCCGCCTCCGCTGCCACCCGTTGCTCCGATATTCTGAGGATCCACGTAAGGTAATGAACAGAGCAGATCAACACCTCTAATATTGTCGGAAATCTGCATACCCATCAATGATTCCCCGATATCCAACAGGGATGCTCCAAGATTACCACCGTGATATTCAAATATTCCATGGGTAGTTGTTCTTTCGCCGGCGCCCCATGGGTCCATTACCAGAGCCACATAACCATTAAGAGCTAATGTAGTCCCCACACTCTGATAATTACCGGCCAGACGGCCATTCAAAGAATGACCACACAAAACGATCACGGCCGGAAATGGAGCTTTCCCTTCCGGAACAAATAAAGTAGCCGTAGCATAAATACCCGGACGCGTCTGAAATAATATATTTTGAATTTCGTAGCTTTTCCCGGGAATTGTACCTGTTATCTTAAGATTGACGGGGAGAGCATGGTCAATTTCAGCACCTGTTTTTTTAAGTATTTCATCCCTTAGCTTATTACTATGTGATTCCCATTCCTCCAGATTATCAGGTAATTGCTGCAGGCTAAATTTCATTAACGCCTCGTGTCTTAATTTGCTTCCGATCAGATCAGCATGCCCCATTGCAAGAACCTCCGGAAGTGTATCTGTGATTAAGGAGGCATTTCTATACCGATCGTCCGGCATTGTGCCATTTTTGCATTCAGTGGCTACGATTATAACAACTCCGATGCAGAAAATCAACTTAAATTTCATTGATATTTTTTTAATTATTTGGTCAGTATTAACGAGCTAATATACAATTTGTTTCTGACAGGTATAAATCGTTCTGACTATAAACAAAGCAACAGGTGCAGAAGCAAATCAGACTGATTTTAACGTTAGGTTTAAACTCCTGTCAAAAGTTCTTATTTTCATACCTGTTAAGGTAAACATTATAACTTAATTTACTATCCGGATAATAATTGCAGTTCCCGGATTTTATTATATAATAAAAACGGTACATAACCGGAATTATATCTCCGAAATGTACCGTTTTGATACTTTGATCTTATTACTCCTTTTTCACTGATTCTGATCTTTATCTGCACGGCAGCCAGAATCAAAATGAAACAAGGAGTTAATATTTTACCTGTTCCCCGGACTTAATACCCTGGATTCTGAGGGAATTCAGCATTAACATTTAAATCAATCTGTTCCTGAGGAATAGCCCAGCGCACATTAAAAGGCTTAATATAGGCTCCGGGGCAGGTAGGATTATCATTATACTTTAAAACTCTTTCCAGAAGTTTACCTGTCCTGCGCAGAATAAGAAGCCTGAACTCTTCTCCGTAAAGTTCCCTCACCCTTTCATCAAGAATATAATCTATATTGCAGTCGGCCGGGAGTACAGGTGTCGCATTTGCCCTGTTCCTGACCATATTAACATCAGCCGCTGCCAGATCTGGTCTGTTTATACCAAGATATGCTTCGGCACGGAGAAGCAATGTTTCCGCAAATCGAAGTGCATACCAGTCCTTATGGGTAATCCCTCCACCCGACCTGTTAGGTTGCAGAAAATAATGAAGTGGATCCGCGAACTTCATATGGATAGGGAAAAGGATCTTCAATGTATCAAGCAGAGGATTGGGACGTGGTGGATTATAAAGGCTGAAATCTATTTTTTTCTTGTCGTATGCTGATCCGGGGCTGTCGTAATAAAAGTCGCGCTTAATATTATGCTTTGCATTGCGGATATCATTGTACCAGTTGTCTTTCCAGACATAATAATATACAAGGTTTGTACCGCGGCAATTTGCCGTGGGACGACTTAAAGTATCTGAATAACCCGTATAAACACCATTGTACAATTCGCCGCGAAATCCCTTATAACCATCAGGAGTGAGGCCTATATCAAAATATCGTGGCCCGTAAATATATGCACTTGATATCTGTCCTCCACCTGTAATGTTAGGCTCAACCTGGATGACCCACATTTTTTCAGTATTCTCATTGAGGTTATGGTTATCATATCCAAAAAGGTCATAATACACATCACCCGATCCGAAAATATCATTTCCGAGTCTGGTTCCAAAACGCTGTGTCATTAATGCATAGTTGTAATCATTAATTACATGTGAAGCTGCATCAACAGCCATCTGTGCCTCTCCAATCTCGAGATATGTTTCGGCAAGGTAGTGCCATGCCGGTCCCTGTGTTATCCTGCCCGGAGCAGCTTCCGCACCGGGTACAGGTAAATTGGCTGCAGCAAACTGGAAATCCTCAACCATCAGCGCATGAACATCAGCTATTGGATCTCTTACAAAATCGGCTTTTGCATAATTTACCGGTTTCTCCAAAAGCGGAATATCGCCATAGGTAGAAACCAGGTAACGGTAAGCCCATGCTCTGAAAAACCTTCCTTCGGCAATATATACATTTCTGCCAGCCTCACCACCGGTAAATACTCCCGGATCTGCCTGCTCAACTTTATCTATAAGTACATTCGCCCATTGTACTATCTCGTAACATGCATTCCATGGATCCACGACATTCCTCCAGATAGGTGTCATGTCCTCATATGAATTCAGATATACACCTCCGGCCTGTGGAGTTTCACCATTATAACCTAGATCAGACCCATGAGTTGCCCAGTTCATCACCCCGAATTCCGTATATTGATAAAATGCGGAACGGACACGGTCGTGAATTGCTGTTACACCCTGTAATGCGCCCTGTTCAGTCAGATATGCATTATCCGGAGAAAGAAAATCAAGAGGTTTTTCATCCAGGATCTTATCGCTGCAGGAGGTAAATATAAAGAGCAGAAAAACAGCTATCGTTATACACTTCTTATTAAGTTTATTTATAAATTTTTCCATTGTTTTAAATTTATAGATTTTATAATATATAATCTGTGACATATTCACAGGTCAGATTAAAAACTAATTCTTAAACCCGCAACCATATTCCTCATTAAAGGAGTATCACTCACTCCGATCTCTGGATCCCATCCCTGCCATTTTGTCCAGACATATGGATTCTTACTTGAAATATATACCTGACACGACTGCAGCTTTAATTTATCCACCAAACTCTTACTCAGATTATAAGTCAGGGAAATATCCTGTAACCTCACAAAACTCCGGCTCTGATAAATACCACTCTGACGAAGAGGGACATTATAAATACCAGTTGTGTTAGTAGTAGGTGCATCAGGCCTCCAGTAAGCATTAATTGCAGAATTATTCATCCTTTGCTGCATATAAAAGAGAGGATTGATCATTTGGGAATTGTCGGCTAAATAATAATCCTTCCCTCCCTGTATGGAATTAATAAACAGAGAAAGAGTGAAATTTTCATAAGACAATGTGTTGTTAATGCTGAAACGGTAGCTCGGCGACTCGTAACCAACTACTGTCCTGTCATTGGTCGGGTCTATTTGTCCGTCACCATTCTGATCTACATATCTGAACTGGCCAGGATACCAGCCAGCAAGGATATTACCACTGAAAAACTCCTCGTCAGTCCATACACCGCCTGCCATCTGGTAGTCATATATACTACTTATAGGTTTACCTACAAACCATCCGTTTCCGATATCAAAATCATTTTGTCCGCCGTATAGTTTATTGATCTTATCCCTGTTCAGAGAGAAGACAAAACCGGATTCCCACCTGAGTTTCTTTTCAATATTGATTGTTTTAAGTTCAAACTCAATACCTTTATTGTCAAGTCCTCCTATATTTGTCCATACACTAATGTAGCCTGATGACCGGGGAATCCGTCGCTGAACAAGAACATCCTCGGTGTTTGCTTTATATATATCCACAGAACCGGTGATCCTGTTCTTCAAAATACCAAAGTCAAGACCGGCATTGTATGATGAGGTTGTTTCCCATCCAAGGTCAGAGTTGGCTAATGTACTTGGATAAAGACCTATTGCCGTTGATTGTCCGTATACATAATAACGTGTACCCATTCTTGACAGGCTTGAATAACGGCCTATCCCCTGGTTACCATTCTTTCCGTAAGAAGTCCTCAGTTTCAGATAGAAGCCCATATCCTTGAGAAATGGTTCCTCAGTCGCAACCCATGCAATAGATGCAGATGGGAAAGTAGCCCACTTATTACCGGCTCCGAATCCTGAGAAACCATCCCTGCGTACGGTTGCTGTAAACATATAACGTGACATATAGCTATAGTTTACACGCGCCATATATGAAAGGCTGTTTTCCTCATAAGCTGAACTGGATACGGTTGCAATCTCACCTAATCCCACATTATTATAGCCAAGAACCTCATTATCAAATCCTTGAGCATTAAGGGTTGAAGAATTACCCTTCCTTCCTTCCCGGCTGAAAAGTAAAGTGGAATTAATCTGGTGATCCCCAAAAGCTCTTGAGTAAGTAACTATATTATTAACGATCCAGTCACTGCTTTCGGAAGGGTTCTTCACTGCAAGACCCCTGTTAGAAACACCGTCGGGTGTATTGCTGTCATTGTATGTATTATTATTCCTGGTAGAATATGTGTGGGAATAATTCAACTCATATTTCAGTCCCTTTATCCATGGTACAGTTATCTTTGCACTACCAACTCCAAACAGTTCATTGCTTATATCCGAATTATCAACGTATAAGTTTACAAGCGGGTATGGCTGAAATAATTCTCCGCCAAGGTAAATCTCGTAATTCCTGCTTCCAATCCTGTTATCTACAAGCGGGCTGGCCACTCTTGCATTGCCAAGACTTGCCGGAAGGCCTGAATTGTCACGGGTAGAAAAGGATGCATTTAATCCCAGGGTAAGCCAGTCATTAACCACACTTTCCAGATTACTGCGCATTGTAAATCTCTTGAATTTATCGTTCAGCTGAATCCCTTCCACATCTGAATATGAAGTTGACAGGTAATAAGAAACCTTATCAGCGCTTCCCTGGAGACTCAGGTTGTAATTTTGAATCGGAGCAACGTGCAAAACTTCTTTAACCCAGTCAATTTCATTTCCCGCCAGATAGTTCTGTTGCTCCTCATAAGTTCTCAGGTAGGAAGCCACGGTCTGACGGTTTGTAACATCGGGTCGTACCGGCCTTCCGTCGACGCTTGTTGGATTTGTTGCATACCATGCGTAGACTTTTTCCTGATAATCCCAATCGAGCAGCCTGACGGCAAACTCATCGGCATTCATCACTCTCATGGGATTATTTGTCATATCCTGTATGCCTTTATACATGTCAAAAGAAATAACCGGTTTTTTTGTTTTCCCCTTTTTTGTGGTAACAAGGAGGACGCCGTTGGCCGACCTCGATCCATAAACAGCTGCTGCACTGGCATCTTTAAGTATATCTATTGATTCCACATCACTGATATTAATATTAGATATGGGTCCGTTATAGATGATACCATCGACGACAATCAAGGGACTGTCAGATGCCGATAATGATGTTTGTCCCCTTACAGAAAGAGTCGGTTCACCTGATGCACCACCCCTTCCTTCGAGATTTACTCCTGCAGAGACTCCTACCAGTGCCTGGGAAAGGTTTATATTTGGCTGGGTAGTTTTGTCAGCCATTGAAACCCGGACTACAGAACCTGTAAGGTCACTTTTTTTCTGAGTGCCGTAACCAATTACTATAATCTCATCCAAAGCGCTTAATGATGGAGCTAAACCGACATCTATGGTTCTTTTCCCTCCGGTTGATATTTCCTGTGTTTCGTATCCAATAAATGAAAAAACGAGTACCACATTTTCTTCCGGTATATTTAAAGAATATTTACCATTTACATCAGATATGACTCCAATTGAGGTTTTGGCAATCTGAATATTAACCCCGGGCATTGGATCCCCGTTCTCATCAGTAACGGTACCGTCAATCCGGAATTGCTGCATATCAACCTTATTATTATGGCTTACTTCAATACCGGCAGTGTAATTTATGGTAACATCCTGTCCTTCCGGTATTAAGCTTCCTGAAGCATATATAAAAGTCCAGGAGACACTGAAGATTGATACGATTAACATAAGAAAAGTTCTTTTCATAAGCTTTAAGATTTTTTGTATTTCATCTCTGGAAAAAAAAGTTTGTTTTAGAAGATAGATTTCTTTCATTTTACTAAGTTTTAAACTGATAAACAATATCCACAACAATATTATACCTGTATATCGACTAGTCGATATGGATATAATTATTAAACAGGGAAAGAGACAATCAAACTTTCCGGTTAGAGTGAGGGATTTAAGTAAGTGATTTTTTCATAGGCATTATTTCAGGTTAGGTTAGTGTTAATTTGTTAGAATCAGGGGTTGTTTAACAAAACTAAAGAAGTGTCTGTTGTTAAATAATGTTAATTTTAGTCAAATATAAAAAAAATAACAGAATGAAAGTATACTTCTTAAAAACTTTAGGTTAAACGATTACACTCAAAAATAGTAAATTTATCACTCATGTATTCCTGTCAATTGATAGCGAGAAACTTACTGGCATTTATCCATGCAATCCTCTCATACGCTGTCTAAAAAGTTAGTTTTTGTTCATTCAATTATCTGAAATATGGAACCTGTGGCAATTCTTACGGAATATATACTAAATCAGTCCCAAAATAGAGACGGTCCTGGTATTCCTTCATAAATCTGTAACCAAATTAGGGATCTCGTGAGATGGCATTGTAACCACTTCCGGCAGAAAGATCTCCCTGAAAGTTCAGAAACTTTCTCTTTAATTATTAAAATGGAGGCTCATCGACAAATCTTCATGTATATCCTGCAATACGGGCTGAGATGCTTTATCCTTCAAAGCTGCGGCAATAGCAGCACCATCCACAGCAGCAGTAGACTGAAACCTAAGAACGTGGAACTCTATTGAATTTCTCCCGGTTATTTTCCGGGGTTAAATAATTTGTCAATCAGCATATGCAAAAGGATTAGTTTGTTTCAAAAGAAAAATCCATGAAATGTTTCCAACCTCAACTATTATCTGGTACAATATATACTCTTGCTGTCTGCCTGGGTACCATTACAGTGATTTGTCCTTTAACAACTTTTATCTGGTTCTTACCATCATACAAATCCAAAAGCTGTTTGTGTTTAAATTCTCCGGGCAATGTAATAGCCTTGTTCTTATCCTGAGAACTGTCATTCAGTACCAGTACTCCATTTTCGAAAGTTCTGAAAGCAAGCTGATCTGTTTCCTGTAAGGGTTGCAGGCCATTTCCCAAATGTGTCTGATAAAGCTGCTCTGCTCCGGTATTTTTAAGTGAACCCCACCAGATAAAATCCACCAATCTCGCCGCACAAAATGCCCAGAAAGCATCGTCTTTAACTTCCGTTCGTGATGAGTTAAGAGTAGATAAAGCTGTTATCCTCCGACCTGATTTCAGATACCACTCGTTATTCCTGGCTCTTTCCTTAATAATCGTCCAGCTATGCTCCTTTCGTCTTCCTTCCCAGGCCCAGCTGTAAATAAATGACTCCCACATACAACAATCACCATATTTCTGAAATTCTGTCTCTATACCAGAATTGAGTACGACAATTTTTTCATCGCCATAGCTCTTAACCAGTTTATGCACAGAATCGAGGAAACGGCCAAAAGCATAATTATGTGTATCGTCCGGATAAAGATGTTCGTGAACATAAGGGCCAAATTCAGGATTTACAGTCTTTGAAGATTTATTAGCATAGCATTCTTTTCGGTTTCCAACATTATCGATAAACAGACCATCCGCTCCCCATTCCATAATTTTCTTTAGATAAGCCAGTGAAAGCTCACAATAACGGGGATTATTGGCGCAGATCAAAAGCCGGTATACTCTGTCCGATCCGTCCATCGGGATATGTACCCATTTACCCTCAGCATCCTTAAGAAGTACTTCCGGGTGCTGAAAGAGAAAGATATCCTGGTCAGCATAAAAAGAATGGATGTCAGTGAAATGTACATAAGGTATTACCCTAAATCCCTGTTCATGTGCCTGCCTGAATGCGGTCTGGCTGACAGGAACATGGGAAATAAGCGCTACTCCTCTGATTTCATCGCCGTTAAATGTTCCATCAGTTACCGAGAGTACCTGTTCATGTTTTTTCTTCAGACCATTCGCAGCAGCTAATCTTACTATTCTTTCAACAGAAACATCCTTTAACTCAATGTCGTAACCTTTCCATATGGTGTTGATAGCGTCAGGCTTGTCTGCCGTAATATACCATGGAGCGGAAACAAACATATCAGCCTTCTGCAACCAATCGGGTGCGGGGACAAGGTTGTCCTCCTGTTCAGGAACTATTTTGGTTGCAAAATATGGAACGATACCTGCACCGCCAAAGCCAACGCCGGCAGCGCCTATCGATTTTAAAAATTTTCTCCTGTTACTTTTCATTTTGTTCAATTAATAGTTGCATTATTCTGATTTACACGTTAATTAATGTAGGATTACCAATCCTTCAATTTATCCGGTAAGCACTTGCAATTTGTATATTATCGCCGTTAATATCAACATCTTTGCTCCAATTTAAAAGTTCTTTCCCGGGATTTTCAGAGATTCTTGTTTGTTCCCGGTTCAGATTTTTTATTTCCACTGTATAAGCATCTCTAAATGTTAACTAAAAGTAATTGAGTTTATATTTCTGTCCGATCAGAGGGCCGGTGTACCTTAATCTCGGCTTTGAAGTCACCAATAACCGAATGTAACCGCCTGTTTAAGTCGACTTCTGCTATAGCAACAGTTCCCCATTCCTCAGCTTGTGCAAGCACATCACCGGCATAGCCAAAAATTCCTGAGATCATCCAGTTTGAATTCGCTTCTGTGTGAGTACTGCTTACCAAATAGATGTGGTTTTCACAGGCCCGGGCTTTAGCAAGGAGAGGATTGCAGCCCATCACCGGCCACGCGATCACTTCTGCTCCGCGATTACTGAGTTCACGTGCTACTTCAGGAAAGAAGCCATCATAGCATACCATAAGACCGACTTTCCCGAAGGTGGTATCAAACACCGGATAGTCATGTCCGGGTGTAACTCCGTCCTCTATCTCGCTTCCTGTAAGGCAGACCTTACGATATTTTCCGGCAATATTACCATCGGGGTCAATAAGCACTGCAACGTTGTAAATAAACGGACCGTCCCGTTCGACAAGACCCGGAACCAGGTAAAGTTTATGTTTTCTGGCCAGCGAACCAAAGTATTCCGAGGAAGGGCCCGGCATCGGCTCTGCCACATCAACAAAAGTTGAACCGCTGCCGTATGTCAGAACTTCCGGCAGAACCAGGATGTTTGCCTTTTGCCTTGCCGCCTCCTCGATTACAGGCAGGAAGGCCTGCCTGCGTTCTTCAGGCGATCCTGCATTACGGGGGACAAAATGTGCCGCAGCGAGGCGGACATTACGCGGCCCTGGATATGGTATCTCTGTAAGAGTGACTCCTGCCCACTCCACCTTTGAATCTGGAGCGTTTCGCAATTCCAGCTCCACTACCGCCTGCGATGCAGCAGAAGGAACCTGGTATACATCCGACATCTCCATCCAACCCCTTGCATCGGTTTGCCCATATTTCATAGGGTATTCAGGAAATGCAGGAGGTAAGGCTGTTATCTTTTCAACAGGTTTAAAGGATACAAATGATGGATTATCATGGTTCACAGGTTTTCCTTTACTATCCCGCCACAATACACGGACAACCCCAGCCCTTCGCCTGGGGACAGGTGATTCCGTACCTGTATATTTGCGAAATACAGAGAACCGGTAGTTTTGCCCGCCTTTTACCGGGAAGGTCTTTGTCCACCTCCCTAAGAGGCCTTCACGCCGGTCGGACTGAATGATGAAACTACCCTGATTACCAGGTCCTCCCTTCGGATTGAAGGCAAAGCGTGGTTTTATTTCGTCCCGCGGGTAAGTGGTGCTCCAGCCGTCGGGAATATTATTAGCGTCCTTTTTTGCAATCTTTGAGTTGGGATAAACTCCGGCAAGTCCTGCAGCTCCTGCCAATGCAGATGTTTTTATGAAATTTCTTCTTGAGAACATTTTTATATTGAATTAAATTAAAGCATTTATTTTTTCGGTGAAGGAATATGTTTATCTAATCCTTACCTGGCATTGGACGTACACTAGTATTACCTCCATGTGACATGGTTATATCCAGTGGAGTGTTTGTTTTATATGAACCGCATGTAAAATCGGGAATTCTGATTGAATTGGATCCATTGGCAACTGACCATTCGCTTAATGGGACAATTGAGCTCCATGCAGCTGCATCATATACATCCTGTTCAATTGGAATTCCATTTCTTAAACAATCAATAAGGCGCCAGTTCATAAGAAAGTCCATACCGCCGTGTCCGCCAATTTCTTTAGCCAGCTCTCCCATTCGTTTAACTATTTCCGGAGTGTATTTATTCGATAATTCCGCCATTTCCTGGTCATTGAAAAACTCATCTTTCCCTTGTGATATTCTACCGGGAAGAGGATATTTCTGCAAGATCCCTTTTGTACCGCTTATCGTATGGATCCGGGAATAGACACGGGGACTTGTTATATCATATTGCAGCATAATTGTTTTACCATTAATAGTCCTGATGATTGAGGTATTCATGTTGCCACGGTAAGAGTTTGTGTCGAATTCCTTATAAAAGCCATCCTGTTTTGCAAGTTCTGCAGCCATCTTACCCATTATAAAGTCGTTTGATGACATTGAAGTCATGAGAGCCAGTCTGTCGCCCCGGTTGATGTTCATTGCCTGGCATATTGGTCCTATGCCATGGGATGGATAAAGATTACAGTTTCTATGCTGACTTTCTCTGACACGCCACATGTCACCACCTTCCGGTTTAATAAAATTATTCTGATGATGGAGATAACCTGCATCAGCATGAATTATTTCTCCGAAATATCCCTGCCGGATCATATTGAGGGTCAACAATTCAAAAAAATCGTAGCAACAATTTTCAAGCATCATGCAGTGTTTCTTTGTTCTTTCCGATGTTTCGACTAATTGCCATGCCTCCTCAAGGGTGGATGCTGCAGGAGCTTCAACAGCGACGTGTTTACCGTTCTCCATGGCACAAACCGCCATTTTTGCATGAAGGGGCCCCCTGGGGACAGCTATGGAGATCAGGTCAATATCAGGATCTTTGCACAACTCTTTCCATATTTCTTCATTACCGCCAAAGGATTTGGCAGGAGGTAAACCATGTTTAGAAAGTATATTCTGGGAATTCTCTACCCGAACCATTCTTTTATCACACAGGGCTTTGATCTCTACTCCGTCAACATATGCCATAGCATCGACATTTACCGGACCACGGTTACCGAGGCCAATAAATCCCACCCGCACTTTTGCAAGCTTTGGGGCAGAGTACCCGCACATATTAAAAAGTTGTTTGTGCTCCTGTTCAGAAAGTTCTTTTGTTTTAGCGAAAGGATCTGTTTTTTTATTCTGTTTACCCGTGTCTTTTGAAGTCATTCCGGTTGTTAATATTCCTGTACCTGCAACACCGGCAATCCTGATAAAATTTCTGCGGTCTGTTTTCATGGGTTAAGATGATTGATAAGATTATGCGATTTGATAACTAAAATAAATTCCTTACAGATTAGTTAATGTAAATGTACGATATAATTGATTTTTTTATGATAAAGTCAGTTGCCTAACCAATTATTTATTTTTTCATTCATTGGCGTTTCATAAACAAACATCCATTCATTGTCAATACCTCCATTTGCCAGATCAGCTGTCCTGGCCCGTATATATCCCTCAGGATTTTTCAGGAACCTGTTTTCTGAAATAACATTTTCAAGAGCATTTCTTATTTTGACAAAACTATTAACACAGGTTCGTATTTCCGTTACAGCTGTCTTCCTCTCAGCAGGAGAAGTTGCTTTATCAAATTTTTCAAGGAGCAATATAATATTTGAAGAGTAAATCTGGAATTCATTTATCTGATTCATCAGTCTTAATGAATATTGATTCCTCCTAGCAAGTCTTGAAGCATTCGCAATTTTATCCTTTATTAATGCATATCTGGAAACTTCTGCTTTTGCAAAGGCAATTTTATCCTTATAGCGCTCGCACCAGGTCCCGGGTTTCTCAGGATCAGGAAGTGAGATCAGATCAATACTTTTAGGGTAAACTCCCCGATCTCCGCGATCACCGAAAGGATTATAAGCATCACCTTTAGGCAGGTGTTTAAGGTATGTTGAATTATTTATCAGGGCTCCATCCCAGAACCAGAGAGCAAGTTCCAGTAAATTCTGAAATTCATTTGACGGAGCGCTTAGCTCTGGTGCATAGAACCTGTGTCTGAATTTTGCATTATAATCATCGGGGTTAATATCTTCAAAGTTCCAGCTCATAGAAGCGAAATTGAAGATCCCGCGCCAGAATGTTTCGAAACTGTATGATGAGTCATCCCACATAGTGCATAAAATTCCATCAAGTTTCTTCCCGGTGGCAATCTCACAGAAGTCTTTTACGGGTTTAAAAATGGAATTGTTACGGGGAAGCATCGGAGACATATCCTGTGCTCCTGTAGCGCCCATTACCCTGAGATTCCGGGAGATGAGCCAGTCGATGGCTTTCAGGTTACCTGATACTTTTGTGTTCCAGTATGTCCATCGCATATAAATACATTCTTTCGGGAACTTCTCAACATAGTTATCCATTTTATACTGGTTTTCTTTCCATATCTTATCAATCTGCTCATCTGACAAACCTGCAGAATTATTACGCATAGTACCAAACAGGCCGGCCAGGTTAAAAAACATGTCATCCCAGCAAATTGGTATTCTTCCCTGCTTATTGACAAATCCGGTCACTTTATTAAGCCAGTAAAGTTGCAGCTCAACCGGTTTCATACCCGATTTTTTTGCAAGTTCCGATTGGCCAAGGTTATAAACCTCATCGCCCCCGACATGAAGATATTTACCGTAAGGTGTGGCTTTCATTGCATCCTCATAAAGTGAGAACTGGAGATCATATGTCCCGGGATTCAGGGCATCAAACGCCCAATCAGAGTTCGGATCATCTCTGAGATGCTTAAACTCTTCATGCTTTAAAATATGTCCCGCGTGGCCTAAACCCTGAACCAGCGGACTAATGTCAATATTCCTTTCATGCGCATACCTGCTTATTGCAGCAAATTCATCAATTGATATTGCATTGGCTGCTCCGATCACCGGAACTTTTTCATATCTCAGCTTATCTTCTAGTTCAACTATAATGGCATTTACCTTAATTTTTGCAAGGCGGTCAATCAGCTCATAATAGAAATGACCGGCATCAAGATGAAATCTTAAATCTAGATGAATTGCACGATAGGGTACTCCGGGATAATCGGTAATTTTGCAGGCAGGAATATCAATCTGCTGATCGTGAGCATCTTCAAGAAGCTGCTGCAGGGTCTGGCAACCATAGAATATTCCGGCATCTCCCCTGGATGTAATTGTTATCTTTTTGTCCTTTATCACAAGTATATAACCTTCAGGAGATTGTGGAAGGTAATCACTTTGATTTAATTCCAGTGTAAGAACCCCTTTCCCGGGAGAGCCGGAAAGGGGCAAGCTGTTTAACGGTTCATACATTACCGGTCTCCCGGCTGTTCCTTCAAGAAATATGTAACGCAGGTCATCAGGCGAGAAAGGCTTTCCTGAAAGAAGTTCTAGTTTGTTGAGGTTCAGGCAGCAATTTGAAATAGTTTTCAAAATCTTTCGTCACAATGGTTGATGAAGGCAGACTGAAACATAGTAAAGGGGAAATCAATATAAGGAATAAGTTTCTCATCTTGTATATTTTTTTATAAAATTCCTTCTTTAGAACATCTTGTTTTGTTTTTTAAATTAAAGCATTCCGATCATTCATTGGACTGTCAATTGCAGCAATCAGCACCAATCAGGCTAAGATACAAATTATTGCTGATTGGATATAAAAGAAACCTTTCAAAAAGCTTAAAGTCAGGAAGTGTGTATATTGTTAATACCTTCCGCGACCTTACTGCTTCAGGCGATCTATTGTTTTGTATCAATGAGGCTTTTACGATGATGTAAAATGCCAGTACATCCTATAATTGGCGGGCTTATAATCCTGTTCGATAAATAAAGTTCTATCAGATTTTCCCATATTCCATCGCTTTATTTATATTAAACGATAACATTTGGCAAGACAATAGGATAATAAGCTTTTTTAATAATTTTATAAATTAGATAAATCGACTGTGTGCAAATAAAATGAATTATACCAGATAATATTAATTCAAATGTTAATAAAATGATCAACCAAATTCTACGAATGGGAATAAGTGTTCTTATTACACTTAACAGCAATTCAGCACCTGACACCCGGATACTTTTTAACGGAGCTACTTTGGATGGATGGCAGGTTTTTGCTTCGGACGATAATGAATGTATTTTCGTTGCAGATAGTTCTATTATTTTAAAAATGGGTTCAGATATTACAGGAATTAAATGGATAAAGGATTTCCCGATAACAAATTATGAAGTTAGTTTAGAGGCCAAACGAATTGAAGGGAAAGATTTCTTCTGCGGACTGACTTTCCCGGTTAAGAAATCATTTTGTACCCTCATTGTAGGAGGATGGGGAGGCTCTGTAGTCGGATTGAGCTGTATTGATGATCAGGATGCAGCAAATAACATTACAACAGCAATCAGAGATTTTTTATCAGATCACTGGTATACCATTCGTGTTAAAGTGACTAATGAAAAAATAGAAGCATGGATTGACCACGACAATATTGTTGATTTTACCATTGGCGATCACATTTTATCTCTGCGAACGGAAGTGGAAACATGTAAACCTTTCGGAATCGCGACATGGCAAACAACAGGAGCGTTTCGAAATATTAAACTTGACATGATTTCTGAATAAAAATGTATGGTATGAACAGTATCTTTATGGATCATTTTCCCGGGGTTCGTTTGACTATCCGGGTTGATTCAGAAATTAACTATTACTAAATGTAATGAGTATATTTACTATATCATAAAATTTGAATACTCATTTTTCAAAACTTAATAAAACCAATAAATATGAAAAGCGCATTGATTTCGAGACGTAAATTTTTAGGTACTGCGGCAGCAGCAACAACGTTTACTCTGGTCCCATTTAACCATTCGAGTTCATTTGGACCAAAAGCCAAAAAGCCCAACTCAAAAATAAATGGCGTTCAATTAGGCGTAACCACATACAGCTATCTCAGCATGCCTCACAGTGCTGAAGAAGTTCTCGAATACCTGTTACAGGCAGGAGTCAATACAATTGAGCTGAGGAGTGTTGCTGAAGAAAGTCTTGGCCTTCCTCAGCCCCCTCCAAGACCGCCCCGGGGTACGGCATTAAATGATAAACAGAAGGCTGAATTTTCAAAAGCAATTGAAGATTCAAGGGAAGCACAACGTAAGTGGCGATTATCTTTACCCATGCAAAAATATAAAGATATGCGAAAAATGTTCAATGATGCGGGAGTAGATATCCATATTGCGAAATTTGCACCTTCAAGATGGTCAGATGAAGAGATTGACTATGCATTTAATGCAGCCGGAATATTAGGAGCTTATGGCGTATCTGATGAACTTGGGGAAGAAGCATGTCAACGCCTGGGTAAATTTGCTGAAAAGCATAATAGCCTTGCTATTTATCATACTCATGGACAATGGAGTGAACCGGGTTTTGATATTGACAAATATCTTGCTTATTCGCCGGCCAACAGACTTAATTTTGATGTAGGACACTATTATGGAGCCACCGGGCTACATCCAAACGTCATAATAGAAAAATATCACAAGCTTATACCCAGTATACATTTAAAAGATATGACCGGCCCAAAAAGCAGTCCGGCAAACGCTTACGCGATATTTGGGAAGGGAGAAACTCCGATTGCCGATGTGCTGCTCTTAATCAAGAAGAACAAATGGCCAATCAATGTTGATCTTGAACTGGAAACTCCTGCAATTCCAGAGGGATCAAATGCTGCAAAAGAAGTCACGAGGTGCATTGAATACATGAAAGCTATCCTTGAATAAGCTTTTAACCCACATTGCAGCCTTAGCTCCAAGAATAGGCAAAAATGCTGTTAATAACTCAGTATTTATTAACAATTTGTAGTGGCTCAAAATTATCATTACACATAATCAATTAGTTACAAATGCAATATTTTGGAATTCAAAATGTAGTCCCCCCGCTCTTATTGCTGAATACTAATGAGATGCATAGCTTTGTTACATGTTTATCAAGCCATTTTTCAAACATAATAAAACTACCGGTGAACGGTACACCGTATTTAAGCTTTGCGAGAGCTATCGCTTAAATTGGGGCATCCACCATCGGATAATAATTAGTTTTGGCAGGTTGGAAGAGCTTGAAACGGTAGAACAAAAGAAGCTGTTGGCCACACGTGTAGAAGAATTGATTGTTAACGGGGGCAACAGTCTTTCGACAAGTGCTGTCGATGAGCAAGTGGAGCAATTGGCCCGGCATTATTTTACAGAGATAAAGAGTAAAAAGCGATATGATATAAAGCAGGGGAATGAAGACTGGGAGACAGTCAAAATGTCCACATTAAAAAATAAGGACGCCCGGGAAATAGGAGCCGAGTGGCTATGCAAACAAGCTTTCGACCAACTGGGGATAGGTAGCTTTTTACAGCAGTCAGGATGGGATGAAGATAAAATATCCCTGGCAACCACCCACATCATAAGCAGGGCGGTGTACCCGTCATCGGAACTGAAGAGCGTTTCGTATATAAAAGAGAACTCCGCCATAAGTGAAATAACCGGTATTGACAAAGACAAACTCACAAAGGATCTACTCTATGGCATATCACATAAGCTTTACAAGATAAAGACGCCTTTGGAACAATACCTGTCAAAACGTACCAACGAGTTGTTCGACCTGGAAGATAAAATTATCTTGTACGATTTGACCAACACGTATTTTGAAGGCCGGATGACAGGGAGCAAAATAGCCAAATTTGGCCGAAGCAAAGAAAAACGCAACGATGCCCGTATCGTGGTATTGGCTGTGGTCGTCAACCGTGAAGGCTTCCTGAAATACTCGAACATCTTCGAGGGTAATATGGCCGATTGCAAGACCTTAGGTTCTGTAATAGATGCCATGAGCAATCAAACCTCCTATTCCCATCGCAAGCCCATAGTCATTATCGATGCAGGCATAGCCACCGATGGCAACATCGCCATGCTCAAAAAAAAGGGTTACGATTACATGTGTGTATCACGCACATCGCTAAAAGAATATCATGCCGATACCACTGCATCTCCCGTGGAAATAAAAGATAAAAAAGAACAGCCGATAGAACTGCTAAAAGTTAAAACCGTTGGCGACAATGACCAATACCTTTGGGTGCGCAGCCAGGCAAAAGCATTGAAAGAAAAAAGCATGAACGGATTGCTTTCTCAAAGGTTCGAAGAAGGCATACAAAGCATACAGGAAGGCATTGTCAAAAAGGGAGGCACAAAAAAACTCAATAAAGTGTACGAACGGATTGGACGGCTAAAACAGAAGTATCCATCGGTGCACAATTATTATGACATAACCATAGGAGACGATGGCAATGGCACCGCAACAAATATAAGCTGTCGGCACAAAACAGGCGAAGACCCCGACAAACAAGCAGGGATTTACTTTTTACGTACCTCTTTGAAAGAAAACGATGAGAAAACACTTTGGTCTATCTATAATATTATCAGAGAAATAGAGTATACTTTTAGAGTCCTGAAATCCGACCTTGACCTGCGCCCCATTTACCATAAAACAGACCGTGCCGCCATGGCACATTTGCATTTAGGAATGTTGGCATATTGGTTAGTGGCAACCATTCGCTACCAGCTTAAACAACAAGAGATAAACTCCGACTGGCGTGAAATAGTGAGGACAATGAACACTCAAAAATGTGTAACCACAAGTCTGGTCAATATAAAGAATGAAACCATTTCTATACGTCAATGTACCGAACCTACAAAAGAAGTGAAGAAAATATACGACCTGCTAAAGTATAAATATGCTCCTTTTGTAAGAAAAAAATCCGTAGTCCCCCCTGCCGAAATTTTTAAAAATGATAGCTCATAATATCAGCACATTGCAAACATAAAGCTGCAATGTGGGTTAACATTTGAATTAAAAACCTTCTCCTGCAGGTATTGGAAAAATACTAATAAAAAGTAAGTGGCTGAAAATAAATTTCAGCCACTTACCGATAAATAAGACAATTACAAAAATATTAATTTTAAATTTTTTCTCACAAACCTGTTATACTTTAGGTTCCCAGCCGGGTTCATATTTTCTGGTTGACAATAAAGTAGCTTCTTTATCATTCAGAATTTTACCTTCTGCATTCAGCGTAAGTGTTCTGCCTGTTTTCTGAGCAAGATTCCCCAGAAGGCAAAGCGATGTGCTTATAGCTCCCTGGGCTATGGGTGCATTCTGCTTTGCTCCATCCCGTATTACATCAATCCAATTCCCGAAATGTTTTCCATTCAGGGAACCATAACCAACACGATCATCCACTGCTAATTCCTCGCCCTTAAATTCCTTAATAACTTTATTGTCAGGACCATATGCAATATATCTGTCATTTTCCGGGTTAACCTTTATTGTCCCTTTGGTTCCAAAGAAAACGATGCCATTCTGGCCTTCGTACATCGGGTAGTTATTGCAGCATCTTATTTCCAGTGTAACTACTTTTCCGTCCCTGAATTTGTAGCTTACATTTTGAGTATCGGGGAATTGCCAATCATCCTGATAGGTGTATCTGCCTCCATAGGAGGTAACGTTTTCGGGGTAGTCAACACCAAGTCCCCAACGGGTGGAGTCGAGTACATGTACACCATTGTTACCAACTTCGCCTGTGCCCCAGGTCTGGAACCAGTGCCAGTTATAAGGAACAATATTATCCCGGTATGCTTCGCGGGGTGCCGGACCCTGATAAAGGTCCCAGTTTAACCAATCGGGAACAGGCACTTTATTACCAATACCAATACTCGGGCGCTTTGTTATATACCAGTTTTTAGCTAAGTACACATCGCCTATCAGGCCATCTTTGATATCCTTCATCGCAACCGCATTTTGTACGCCTGAACGCCCCTGAGCCCCATATTGTACAATCTGCTTGTATTTTTTACTTAATGCTATTAATAATTCTGCTTCATGAAGGTTATGGCAAACCGGTTTTTCAACATAAACATGTTTGCCTGCTTTCACGGCTAAAATAGTCATAGGGGCATGCCAATGATCGGGTGTTGCTATTGTCAGGCCATCGAGGTCTTTTTCTTCGAGAAGCTTTCGTACATCTGCATATATTTTGGGTCTTTTCCCGGAAGTTTCCTCCACTGTCTTTGCGGCATTTTCGGCAGCCCGTGTGTCAACATCGCAAATGTAACCAATAGATGTGTTTGGAAGGGATAACAAGGTTTTAATGTGAGCTTTGCCCCGTGAGTTAACTCCCGCAACTGCAAAGTTTAATCTCGTGTTGGCACCCTGAATCTGCGAATAACTTTTAGCAGTAAAGCCAAGGGCAGCACCTCCAAGGGTTAATCCTGCACTACCAAGGCCTACTTTCTTAACAAAATCTCTTCTTGTACTTTTCATAATTTCATTATTATTAGTTCCTACTCATTTTTAATTCATTATTTCTTGAAATAAATATATCTATAAATTAAACTGTATCAATTACTCCTTTAAAATATCCGACAGACTCCGCTATTCCAGGGAGAGGATCAGCCGGATCTTTTTCAAATTCAAGGCTGCATACTCCGTTGTATTTGATCTTGCGAAGAGCTTTTACAAGGGAAGCAAAATCAATTACACCACGACCTAATTCGCATTCCATTCCTTTCTTTTCATTAGAAGCCTGGGTTACATCTTTGATATGCATGTCATAAATCCGATCTCCATATTTTAATGTTAAAGTAGCCGGATCAATGCCGGATGCTTGCATCGAATAGACAATATCATGACAAAATCCGATACGGGTATCCAAATTTTTTATCTGGGAATATATCATTTCGAGGGTAGTTGGAACTTCGTTATGTATGCAAAAGCGGAAATCATATTCTTTTACTTTCTTCTCCACATATGGAAGTATTTTTGAATTACCCGAAATCAATTTTACACCTACGCGTTTTGCATAATCGAACGCCTGGTCTGCAGCTTCTTCAGTATTCATAGAAATAGGACCTACAGCATACCCTGTTATCCCTTTTGCTTTCAACTTATCATGAAATTCGGCAATTTGTTCTGCAGTACTGTTAAATGGCAGATGAAAATTTTTGATACAAAGATACTGTACATTCACTCTTGCCATCATTTCCAAAGAAGGGTCCAATCCTAATTTTCTAAACGTATAACCGGCAATTCCGATTTTAAACAGGTCTTCTTTTTTGAGAGCCATTTCTGCTTTCATCTCTGGTTTGAACTCGGAGCCAGAAATGAAGAAGATATACCCAAAGCCAGGAATCCTGTTCCTGCTTTTTTTAAAAATTGTCTCCTTGTGTTTTTCATTCTATTTAATATTTACATTATTTATTGTGAGTTCAAATTATAATCTACTCCGGCAAGCAAATATTTTTATCGCGCCTGACGGAGTAGACTTTATTCACAGAAACATCCTCTAATGGATTTAATAACCAGGATTCTGCTCTATTTTAACACTAACATTTAAATCAATTTGAGTCTGAGGTATGGGCCATAAGTTATTATTATCCTGAATATTTAAACCTTGGAGAAGAGGATTATCATTATATTTCCGGGTTCTTTCAACAAGTAAGCCAAGACGGTCTAAAGTAATTAATCTTTCCTCTTCAATATAAAGCTCTCTTACCCGTTCGTCAAGAATATAATCGATATTTACATTCGCGGGATCAACCGGAGTTGCATTGGCCCTGCTTCTTACGACATTAATATCTGCGGCCGCAGCAACTCTTGTTATTCAAACCAAGATAAGCTTCAGCACGTAAAAGGAAGGTTTCAGCAAGACGAATTTTATAAACACATGCATGTGTTGAGCCGGCCCCGGCTCTGGCAAAATCTGTTTCATACTCAAGTGGTGTTGCTACCTTTAACCAATATGGGAAAATATACTGGCATGTATCTTTTACAGAATTTCTTATCCGGCAGGAAACTTACTGAAATCAATCTTTTGCTTATCATATAAAGAACCAGGTGCATCCCAATAGATTGCTCTTTTAATATTGTGTTTGGCATTCCGGATGTCATTGTACCAATCACTTCTCCAAACGTCCCAGACAACATAATTGGTTGGTCTGCACCGAGCAACCGGACGTGACAATGAGTCAACGTAACCTGTATAAACACCATTATAAAGTGAACCCCTGAATGCTTTATAACCGTCCGGGGTACTCGCGATTCTGAAATACGAGGGCCCCCACTGGTAAACACCCGCAAATCTTCCACCTCCCGTGACGTTTGCTTTATATTGCAAAACCCAAATGCCCTCGGTATTTTCAGCAAGGTTATGATTCCCTTTCTGAAAGAGATCAAAAAAAACGTCACCTGATCCCCATATATCATGTCCAAGTTTTGTTCCAAACCGCTGGGACATTAAAGCATAACCATAATCATTTATTACATGGGAAGCTGCATCCACGGCTGGTTGAAATTTGGACTGGGCGAGATAAATCTCACTCAGAAAGTGCCATGCTGCTCCCTGGGTGATCCTGCCCGGAGCCTTCTCCGCTCCTCTTACCGGTAGATTTGCAGAAGCAAAAATAAGATCTTCTTCTATAAGCTTATAAATATCAGCCTTAGGAGCTCTTATAAAATCAGTTTTTGTAGTATTAATTACTGTATTTACCAGAGGAACATCGCCCCAAATCGTAACTAAATAGCGATATGATAATGCCCTGAAGAACATCGCTTCTGCCAGACTTGCATTTTTTTCTGCAGCAGATGTCCAAATTTTGTCATCTGTTATTTTAATTGCTTCCAAAAGGACATTCGCTTGTTGAATAAGAGAATAATTTTCATTCCAAAATCTGGTGACTTGGGCATGGGTGGAAGTAAGACTCGAAACATAATCTGTTAAAAATCTCAGCCCTCCAGGTTCTTCACCATCATAAGCTTCATCCGTTCCTAAACCATATAATGATGGGTCGTCATCACCTGTATGAGAATACCAATTATCGCGTACAAAAGCATGCATTGCTGAAATTCCCTGAACAATAGTTGATGGAGTAGTAAATGCATTTGTGGGTGCAAGAAAATCAAGAGGTTGCTCTTCAAGATATTTCTTTTGAGAACAGGCCGAAATGATTAAAACGATGCCTGCCAGTAAAGAATATCTCTTCCCGAATCCGAATATATGTTTTTTTAATTTCATAGTTTTAAAATTTTAAAGTTATTATTTCATCCTCTTCAATTCATGCATAATCTATATTGCTATAACTGAATTTATCCACAATATATAAATAGGACAGAAAAATACATGATTTGGTCTTTTAAGGATATGCGATATTTAAATATCATAATTGTAAACGTATCAATTCTGATAAACCAGGTTAGAAACTAAGCCTAATACCTCCAATGATGCTTCTCATCAGTGGGGTATTACTTCCAGTTTCCGGATCCCAACCCGACCACTTAGTCCAGGTATATATATTTTTGCCATTTATATATATGTCTAATGCATCTAATCCCAAAGTCTTCAGTAGATTGGGACTAAAACTATAATTTAGCGAAACATCCTGCAATCTGACAAAACTTCTGGATTGATAAAGGCCGGCAATTCTTTGAGGGGCATTAAAAATGCCCGGAGCATTATTTACTCCATTATCAGGTGTCCAGTATTGGCGAACAGCTGTACAATTTTCCCTGTAAACATGATCTGCAGTAGTACTGACCATAAGAACACTTGAATTATTAGCTAAATAGTAATCTTTACCCCCTTGAATAGAGTTGAGAAAAAATGACAGTGTAAAATTCTTATATGAGAAAGAATTATTGATACTAAAACGATAACTTGGTGTTTGATATCCAATAACAGATCTGTCATCATTTGGATTAATAGCACCATCACTATTTAAATCTGCCAATTTGAATTGTCCAGGGTAGAAGTTTGCCGTCGTAATTAATCCATTATAAAGCTCTTGCTCTGTCCATAGCCCTCCTGTCATTTTATAATCATATATTGAACTTATCGGTTTCCCAACGAACCAACTATTTCCAATATCCATATCATTCGCTCCACCGTAAAGTTTGGTAATTTTGTCCCTGTTAAGAGAAAATTGAAATCTTGTTTCCCATCGAAGTTGTCCGTCAATATTTATTGTTTTCAATCCAATTTCAAGACCTTTGTTGCTAATTCCTCCAATATTAGTCCAAACACTCCCGTATCCGGTAGAACCGGGGATTGCTCTGTTAACCAAAACATTAGATGTTTGCGCTTTATATAAATCAATCGAACCTGAAATTCTGCTCTTCAGAAAAGCATAATCAAGCCCAAGGTTATATGATAAAGTTGATTCCCATCCCAAATCAGCATTTCCTAAGGAATTTGGGTAAACAGCAACAGATGTGGATCCATTGTAAACATAAGCAGTATTGCCCATCTTTGAAAAACTTGAATAACGCCCGATACCCTGGTTTCCATTTTCACCAACCGAAGCTCGCAACTTCAGAAAATCTAGCCAACTTACTGATTTAATGAAGTCCTCTTGTGAAGCTACCCAACCCAGCGACAGTGAAGGGAATGTAGCAAACTTTTTATTAGGTCCAAACCCAGAGAACCCATCTTTTCTAATAGTTCCGGTAATCATGTACCTTTCTTTAAATGTATAGTTTGCTCTACCCATATACGAAATACTCTTTTCTTCCCAGGCTCCTGTTGATATAGCGGGAACCGTCCCGAATTCCATTCCATTATATATTAGTACAGGATTATCAAAACCTGTTGCTTGGGGATTGGTGCTTTCACCCTGCCGGTGTTCCTTACTATAAAGGAAGGTCGCATTCAATTTATGATCAGAACCAAACGTTCTTATATAAGTAAGAATATTGTTAAATATCCAACTCCTTTCTTCTGTAAGTACCTTTGTTGCAAGACCCTTGTTACTTGTCCCCTCAGGTACCGTTACGGGCCAAAAAGTATTATTTTTTGTTGTATAGTACGTATTGGAATAATTAAAATCATAAGTCAATCCATTAATCTTTGGTATTTCAATCTTTGCATTTACAATAACAAATAAATTATTCCTAATGTCAAGATTATCAACTGTCAAATTATTAAAAGGATGGGGCTGATAAAGTTCTCCTGTCAGATACATTGGGTAGCCGCCGACAGCATCATACATATTTGCAAAAGGGCTTGCACTTCTTGCAGAAGCTAAAGATGCTTCCAATCCTGAATAATCACGATATGAATATGATGAAGTAACCCCCATTGTAAACCAGTCGGTTATTTTATTTTCAAAACTGGTATGTAGCGTAGTTCTGTTAAATTGATCATTAAGTAAAATCCCTTTTTGATCAACAAACGAACCCGATAGATAGTAATTGGACCTGGCAGTTTTTCCAGATATGCTTAGGTCGTAATTCTGAATTGGTGCCTGTCTTATTACTTCCTTTACCCAATCTATTTCCTTTCCTGCTAAATAATTGTCCTTATCTTCCTGCGTTCGTAACCATGTGACTACAATGTTAGGATTTGTAACATCAGGTCTTACAGGTTTTCCTGCATCACTTGTTGGGTTTGTTTTATACCAGTTATATAAATCCTGTTCCCAGTAAAAATCAACCATTCTTTCGGCAAATTGCTTCCCATTCATTACTTTCATCGGATTATTGGTCATATCCTGAAAGCCATAATATAGATTAAGATTGAAAAGCGGTTTTTCTGTTTTTCCTTTTTTGGTTGTGATAAGCATTACGCCATTTGCTGATCTTGAGCCATAAACAGCAGCTGCACTGGCATCCTTCAGAACATCAATTGATTCTACATCCTGAATATTTATGTCACTTATGGCACCGTTATAAATAATCCCATCTATAACAATTAATGGCTGGTCACTGGCAGATAAAGAAGTCTGCCCCCTTATTGACAGCTGTTGTTCTGCACCTGCCTGACCACCACCTGTTACATTTACTCCCGGTGTAGTCCCCTGTAATGCTTGGAGAATAGTTGTATTTGCAGCCTTTTCAGTCCCGTTCATATTTATTCTCACAACAGAGCCTGTAAGGTCGCTTTTCTTTTGCGTACCATAACCAATTACAATTACCTCGTTAAGGTTCATTATATCTGGTACTAAAGCTACAGAGATGACTAGATTCCCAGCAAAAGGAACCTCCATTGTAATATACCCTATAAAGGAAAAAACCAATATTGCATTGTTGGAAACATTAATTGAATAGTAGCCTTTAGAGTCAGAAAGAGTACCCAAATTTGTACCTTTAACAAGAATGTTTACCCCTGGCATAGGTTCGCCGGTCTCGTGATCAATAACCGTACCTGTAACTATTTGTTGTTGAAGATTTGCATCCTTCATTTTTTCTTTATTAAAAAGCAGAATCTGTCTGTCCCTAACAGTATATTTAATATCTGTATGCCCCAGAAGCTCGTCCAGAACCTCAAAAATATTTTCGCTTTGAGCATGGATGTCAACTTTCTGAGTCACATCTATCATTTTAGAACTGTAAAGGAAAAAGAATTCACTCTGGTTTTCGATAGCATTTAATACCGTTTGTATAGGTACATCCTTCATATCGAGATTCAACCGTGCATATTGTGAGTATGATTTACTCCCGAATACATTGAGTATCGTTGCGAGCAAGAGAACTGTGGTTAGTTTCATGATCCTGAAGGTTTTTTTCGAACACACTTTAAACAAAGCTGTTCGTTGCATTTTGAAGAATTTTTTCATAGATTTGAAAGATTTAGACTGTTAAAAAACTAAATCGCATTTTTACCGTAATTAAAGCTGGTATTAATGCTTCTTAAATTTAAACAGGGAAGCCTGGCAGGGTTTTCCTGTTTTTTTTTACAATATGACAGTAGGTACATTTTTCATAGGCAATACTTTATTAATTAGGGTTAGAGGTTTTTCAAAAATCTATTAAACTTTTCTTTTTCTTATAATAATCTTTGGTTTCAGGTATTGTTTATCGTTAACCGCAGTACGCAGATATATTTTATAATCAATAGGACTTATAGATTTTAACAACTGCATTACTTCTTCAATTGACTCATCAATGAATGTAGCTGTGTATTTCAGATCAAGCAGATCACTGTTCCTTATTTCAAAAACAACATTGTACCTCCTGGCAATTCTTCTCATGGCCTCTTCAAACGGAGTGTCAATCAGACGCAACTTATTCTCTTTCCAGGATGTATATGTGTCAGTAGCAACTTCCCTGACAATTGCTGTGTTTGTTTTAGTAAAGTAAACAACTTGCTGGCCGGTTTTAACCTCAATGGGATCCTGTCCGCTTAGAGAAACCTTTATTTTCCCCTCTTCAAGGGTTGTCTCTATACGGTCCTCATTACCATATGACGCCACATTAAAGCGGGTACCGGTGGCAGAAACACTCATTATACCCAACTGAACGACAAAGGGTTTTCCAGGATTTGTACGTACATTAAAAAATGCTTCACCTTTTAGCTTTACTATGCGTTCATTAACATTATAATCTGTTGTATATTCAAGAGCTACTGCCTGAATTCAGTATTACCCGGGTAGAATCGGCAAGATAAATCCGGGCCTTCTCTCCCTCATCGGTACGGACAATTGTTGAGGCGGCAACCATTTGTTTACCTGGTCCCCTCTCATACAGCCAGTGTGTTAATCCGGCCAATACCAATCAGGCAAGCGATTGATGCAGCTGCAATCAATATCCTGAAATTATTCGTTCTAAGTATTACCACTTTTTTGACCTTATTTTCCCCTATACCCAGACGAGCAGATAAATCGGTCCAGGCTTTGTCAGTCTTAAAATCGCCAGGGTTTGTCTTAATAGCTGATTCCTGCCATAACTCATTTTCTTTATCAAAAATCCGCCGGTTCGAAGGATCCGCTTCAAGCCATACCTTTAAAACTTCCATATCACCTTCAGATATATCTCCTGCCAGAAACCTGATTATCAATTCCCTATAGTTTTCCTCAACCTTCATAAACCTATTTATAATTTATACTAATACAAACAACAATGATTTTACCCTTGCTTTTGGAAAGAAGTTCCTTAAGTAATTGGGTACTTAGAGTTTTAAGCTTTAAAACCGGGGTAAAATTAGCAAGTGCTGAACATTACATTCAGCGCTTACTCCAATTAAGCCAAATCTGCCAAAATAGATACTCTTAACCTGTTCTGAAGTTCATTCAAGAACTATATGAGCCAATACCATTAAAATCACCAATATTTTATGTATGGCTATTTACGGGTATACTGACAGTCCTTCTTACTTTTAACCTGTATTGACCAGTTTTATATTCTTAGAAGGTATTGAATTAAGACAGATATTATATACGTGATTTATTCTGAATAATTTCAGCCTCCCTGAGCCCTGCAGTATGAGACTCCAGATCAAATTCCTTCATAATATCCCCGATAAATACCTCAGGTGAAACAGATTCAATAATGGTCCATTCTTCTTCATGAAAAATGGTTATTTTAACCTTTCTGCCATATTTCTTCCGGATATCCCTGCATTGTTTCAGATAGTCATAGGTAGGTATAAATACCTTTTCCATATTTACCTAACCACAATAATAGTTTGGATCCCAGATCCCGGTTGTGGCAATTGTTTCACCATCAATATCGCAAACTTTTGAAGTGTTTTTATTCGTACTTGAAGCTACAATACACTTATTCTGTAATGCTTTCATATTCAGCTGTTTTCCTCCTGCAAATGCCGAACACCAAAAAATGATTTTAACTCCTTGATCCCTCAGCATTTTCCATCCGTCTTCCCAATTTATATCATAACATATCTGAATACCAATGGGCCCGAATTCAGTTTGAATAACAGGCTGAAATAAAGCACCGCAAGAAATTCCACTCTGTACATATCCGACTGTTTCATGAATTTTATTGTACTGTCCGATCCTTTTCCCCATTCTGTCAAATACAACGGCTGAATTATAGATTCTTCCGCCTGACGCATGTAAAAACAGGACAAATAGTGTAACAATTATTTTGTTTTGAGAACTCTGCAAATTGTGACAATACTTTATCTGAAACTTCAACTTTTTGGGCGAAGCTGAGTTTTGCCTCAATATATTCAAATGGGAAAGCTTCCGGAAGACAGACAAAGTCAGGATTGTACTTAACTACCTGCTTAAGAATCTCCATAATCTTTTCAACCATTTGTTCAGGGGTTTTGGCTCTGAGACCCATCTGCGAAACGCCGGCAATCCATACTTCACGCCGGGATTTATTTCCGGAAGTCTGCTCAGAAGGTGCATCCCCCATCATTGTAAGAGGAGTTATTGAAGCCAGACTTGTTGTTAGTACAGTTTGCTGCATAAATTTCCTGCGTGAAATAAGCTTTGGTTTCATAATTTTAAAATTATAAGATTTTTAAGTGACCAATGAGTCTCTGATGAAGGTTGTCATAGATTTTTCCCCATTTCCCTGTAAATCGTTCTGATCAAATTTAAAATTTAAAGTTGCAAAAACTTGATTTTTTAATGGCTTTCATTTATAAAATCTCAAAAAGATTAACAATATCATCATTTTATTGAAACAGCTTTAAAATTTTCAGGAACCTCCGGTCGATTGCATAAAAATACTATTTTTATCAAAGATTTTCACTTACATGAAATTCCTTCCTTTTATGCTTTTGTTTTTCGACATAGATTTTCCTGATAAAGCAATTGGAAAATTCTTTTATATCATTTGTTTATTGGGTTTTGTTTATTTCCCTGTTGCCATAGCCCAAAATCCCGTCATTGTCAGTAAATTAGATGGTAATATAAAGTTTGATGGTATGCCTGATGAGGAGGCATGGAGCAAAATAGTTCCACTTCCGGTAACAACTCTTCAACCTGTATCAGGAAAGGAACCATCAGAAAGAACTGAGGTCTTACTTGGTTATACAGATGATTACTTCTGGATCGGAGGAAGACTTTATGATTCAAAACCCTCTTTAATTCAGAGGTTAAGCAAGAAGAGAGATGACATTGGAGGTGAAAATGATTATTTCGGTATATTGATCGACTGTCTTAATAATAATGAGACCGGGCTATTCTTCTGCACTTCACCAACCGGCAACAGACTTGATAATACCATATTTAATGATGCACGGGATATTGTACCATACAATCTTAGCTGGAATACTTACTGGGATGTAAAAACTATCATCACCAGCCAGGGGTGGTTTATTGAAATGAGGATCCCATTTTCAAGTCTGAGGTTTAAATCTATAGATGGAACTGTCACAATGGGGTTGATAGTCAATCGCTGGATCCCGAGAAAAAATGAGCTTGTGGTTTTTCCTGCAATAGATCCCAAATCCGGTCATTGGGCAAAGCAAATGCCAAGTCTCGCCAATGATATTATATTTCATGACATCAACCCAAAGAAACCTGTTTACATAACACCTTATGTTCTTATCGGTGAAAGAATGACCCATATTCCGGATAATAACGGCACATTGTATAAAAGAAATAATGAAATAACAAAAGAAGCAGGTATTGATCTAAAATATGGGATTACTTCAGATCTCACTCTTGACCTTACTGTTAATACTGATTTTGCGCAGGTTGAGAATGATGACCAGCAAGTTAACATAACCAGATACTCTCTCGTTCTACCCTGAAAAACGGGTGTTTTTTCAGGAACGTTCAGATATGTTTGATTTTACTTTTGGCTATAATGGAGCTAATGGAAGCGTGTTTTATAGTCGCAGAATCGGTCTTTATAATGGTCATCCGGTCCGGATTCTGGGAGGAGCCAGATTAACCGGGAAAATAGGCAAATTTGATATCGGATTTATTAATATGCAGACTGCAAAATATGCCACTGAATTACCATCAGAGAATTTTAGCGTTCTCAGATTTAAGCGAAGTGTTATTAATCCTTATTCCTATACCGGTGGTATTTTTACATCGCGGATCGGAGCAAATGGTAATTTGAACTTTACTTACGGAATGGATACTTACATAAGCGCTTTCCGGGACACTTATATCGAATTCAAGATATCACAGACATATGATTCTGAAAAAAATTATAAAAGATTAGCAGACAATACTTTTCTGAGAGTAAATATGGAAAGCAGAAATATTAAAGGATTGAGTTACAGAGCTGCGTTTGACTGGCTGGGGAAGGATTATGACCCGGCTGTAGGGTTTGTTCAGAGAGGAAATAACTTTGTTTTCAATGAAAATCTGCGTTACGGTTGGCTTCCCGGAGAAAATTCAATTCTCTATTCACACAAGGTTTATTATAAATTTGCTGTATATTGTAATACTCAGGGCCTTCTGGAGACTATAATTACCGGACCGGGATGGGATTTTGCAGGTAAGAATAAATCCACCGGAGAAACTGAACCTGAATTCCGGAGAGAAATAATCAGAGATACTTTTTATATTGATAAAAAGACATACGTTCCGGCAGGTTCATATTCTTTTTTTGTACTAAAAGAGAATCTGGGATCTCCTGCAACTTCAAGATTCAGCGTAAAATCTGAAAATCTTCTTGGACAATATTATGATGGTTATGTATTTTCTGTCAAGCTTATGCCACAATGGGCACTATCACAAAGTGTAAAAATTGAAGGTCAGTATCAATTCAATACGATTTCTTTTCCTGTCAGGAATCAAAAATATGTAAGTCATGTCTCAGGACTGAAATTAACTTACATGTTTAGTACAACATTGTCTGCCGCAGCGTTTATTCAATATAACAGTGCAGCATATGCATTTCTGACTAACATAAGGATCAGGTATAACCCACGTGAGGGTAACGACCTTTATCTGGTTTTCAATGAGGGCCGCAACACCTATATTCTGGACTCATCTCCACAATTACCAAGAGTAGACAATCAGACTTTACAAATCAAATACTCGTATACTTTCAGGTTATGATTCTATTCATTTAAGAATTAATTGATTATAATTGGGGTTTAGTTAGGGGGAAGCGGTGCCTGATTTAATTCCCCCGATTATCCGGGAAAATGATATTTTAAGATCAGAGGAATATGCCGATAAACGGAATAATCAGCATATGCAGGTAATCTTTCAACTCAAACCTGAGTATCTGAAGCGCCTTTGACATATGCCCCTCAACTGTTTTAACAGAAATATGAAGTGTTGATGCAATTTCGCTGTATTTTAGACCCTCCCCCCTGCTTAATTCAAATATCCTCCGGCATTTAGCCGGTATCTTACCAACAGCAGTTGTGATACTCTCATTCAGTTCATGAGCAAGAAGAGATTCATGAGGGGAGAAGTCCCTGTGGTCGACATATACCAGTTTGTAAATCTCAATATACTTCGATTCAACCTGCATACGGCGAAGTTTGTTGATGCTGATATTCTGTGTGATCTTAAACAGGTAGGCATTCAGTGATTCTTCAGGATCAAGATCTTCTCTCCCTTCCCATATTTTTGTAAATACCTCCTGAACGACTTCACGTGATTCTTCAGGATGGTTGAGAAATTTATTGGCAAAGCCACATAACCGGACATAGTACTTTCTGAAGAGCAGCTCGAAGGCCTGTTCATCTCCAAGTTTAATTCTCAGAGAAAGCTGATCAGACATGACAGCCAGGTTAGGTTTAAAGGATCAGGTCAGTTATTGCAAAATTACTTTCAAAGCAATGTGTCAATTTATGTTTTTTATTTCAGAATAAAAAATTTAATTTAATTCTACTTTGACAGATTAGAAAAATCAACCTGTTTTTGCCCTTGATCCCTAAAGGGAACAGGTTGATTTTTCAGTTTGCTCCCTTTAGGGTCGGGGCAAACAAACTGAAAAATCGATGTAAGATGTAATATGTCAAAGTAGAATTAACTATTGTTTATTCTTTGGAATTTGTCTGCAATTAAATTTAAGAATAATAAGGAACAAACAAAAATAATACCATCAGGTATAAGCATTAAATGATATTCACAAGATTCAGGATTCAAAGAGTTTTTCTGGTCCGGTCATTGTTAAAGAAATTTATAATTAAATATTGTTACACTTTATATAAATTGCATCACTTTAAAACAATAAATTTATCATCGGTTTAAACCTTAAAAAATGAAAAGATCAACTCTGTTAATTCTGATAGTTTTACTGTTTAACCTTTCCTGCGTGAATGAATCCCGAAAGATCAATACATTGACCGGTAAGGAAATAAAAGAAGGATGGAAACTGCTTTTTGATGGCCGGACAATGAATGGCTGGAGATTTTTCAAAGGTGGTGAAATTGCCGGCTGGAAAGTTGAGGATGGAATTATGTACAATTCCGGTAAGGGAGGCGATCATGGCGGCGATATTATAACCGAAGATACATTCAAGGACTTTGAATTATATCTTGAATGGAAGATCGATACTGCAAGTAACAGTGGTGTATTTTATCATGTAATGGAGCCTGACAGCATTAAAGCGATATATGAATCAGGACCTGAGTACCAGCTTATTGATGATGTATATTTCCCCAATAAGCTCCATAATAATCAATATTCCGGGGCTAATTACGCAATGAACGATCCGGTCGGAGCAAAGGTAAAACCTCTTGACCAGTGGAATGAAACCCGTATCATTGTAAAAGGTCCACATGTAGAGCACTGGTTGAACGGAACAAAGGTCGTTGAATATGAACTCTGGTCTGAGGACTGGTATAACCGTAAAAATTCCGGAAAATGGAAAGATGCTCCCTATTACGGTATGGCAAAGGAAGGTCATATCGGTCTTCAGGATCACGGAGGGCTGACTCGGTTCAGAAATATCAAAATCAGGGAATTATAATTCAATAATATCATCACGATTAGATTACCGGAAGGCTTAATTGTTTGCAGATAAAGTTCTGTTTCGCAGGTAATTTTTTTAAATATTTCACTGATCACCGGGAATATGGATGGCATAGCTCCATCAACTGTTAAAACAATAGAAGTCCTTAAAGGACCTTCAGCTTCATTTTACAGCATAAGAGGAGCCAATGGGCCTATTTAACCACACCGGAGGGAAGGAATTAATCCTGTTAAGACCACCGGCAGCGGGCCGGAAGATTTCAAGACAAGGAAAGAAGCGAGCCTTAAGACAACTAATATTGGTGATTATTGCTTAAAACCGCCGTTCCCTGTTTAGCATTAATATTTCCGTTGCTGTAATTATTGATAATCAAGTTGTTCTTTCCTCCAAGAATATTTATCGAAAAAGGCTTGCCATCAGTTTTGCGATCGTCGCTGATGAAATTCCCTGATATCTTCCCATTCTGCGAGTCTTTTACCAGTATCCCTGCAAAATTACAATTAAGGATAGTGCAATTAACAAGATTATAGTTCTGACAACTATCCAGCAGTATTCCTGCAGGCTCTCCGATAATATGGTTCAGGTGCAATCCGTTAATAGTAATATTACGGCTGTTGATTATTGCAATATTATCGTTCGTGTTCATTGTCTTGCTGCCATAATGGGGATTCTTATCGCTTATGTTGTTGCTGATAAGGATCTGCTCACTCTGCTCTATAAGAATATTATGTTTCATCCCCATATAGAATGTATTACCGGTAATTATCACATCCCTGCCGTATTTAATATGTACATTATCCTGGGTCTCGCTCAGGTTGTTATCCGCAATAGAAATATTTCCAACGTCCGGTTTATCGGGTCCCTGACCGATAAAACGGATATTTGATGAACCCGGAGTAGTATATTCATGCTGTATTGTGCATCCGACTATTGCCCCTTCAAGAAGGTATCCGTTCGAGACATCAATCAGAACGTTAGCTGTTGGAGGGCCGTTTTTGCTCATATTTGCTTCTATATCGCAGCTGCCAATCTGAAGGTTATGTACATCGCCGTCATGAACTACGATCCCCCCTCCTCCGTTATAACTTATATGGCTGTTGGTAATATTTATCTGGTGCAGATTGATTACATCGAGGAAAATACCTATGCCCCTGTTATGATAAATATGACATTCAGAGATAATGATATTGCGATTCCGGTTATAGAGATGAATGCCATGAAGTGCTTCCCTTACGAGAACCCGGGTAATAGTAAGATCCATTGTACCACTTGCTTCGATTCCGATAGATTCAGGGTGTCTTCCGACAATTTCCAACCCGTCTACACAGGGCATACGCTGGTTCTTCCATACATTATTTTTAAAGGATGAAGGATCAGCACTTCCTTCATGAGTGCCGGCAAACTTAAATGCAGGACCCGCGCCAGCCATTACAATGGTAGCAGAGCCGGATCCATTTAAGCTGACCGGCCCTGCCTTATCGAGATCGATCATTATGGTCTCTGTAATCCTGTACACACCTTTTGGAAAAACAATCTGCCCTATTCCTGAATCAACAGCTTTCTGAATTGCTTTTGTATCATTTGTAAGGCTGTCTCCCTTTGCTCCAAAGTCGCGCACTGTACTTAGAGTAATTTTTTGTGACATCACCTTTGAATTGCATAAGAGCAATCCAAAAATCGCGAAGAATATTCCTGTTAAAAATTTATGGCGGTTCATAGTTATGCTTTTAGTTTTAGTTTGAGTTTGAGTTTGAATTTGAGTTTGAGTTTGAGTTTGAGTTTGAGTTTGAGTTTGATGCTTTATGAGTTAAATGGGAAAAACTATCATTCTCATAGGAATGTTCTTTCGTATTAAATTTTCCATTTAACCTATTCGCTGCTTATATTAATAATTTCCCGGAACATACAAGCTTAAATGCGTTTTCATTATTACCATACTTTTTGAAATTGTCAGAAAACCAATACGGAAATCGTGTATTAATATGTTGAACAGTTTCCCGTGCTTTGGTTGTTCATAATACGGCATTTTACCATACATTTCCTTGTCAAACATTGCAATTATATAAGGCCTCTGAACATTTTCCCATAATCTGACGCTTTTGATATTTCGCCCTCCCGGTCTTTCAGGAAGTGACGGATAGTTACAGGGAGTAAAAGGATACCCTGCTTGCAACCAAATAAGAAAGGGATTATAATACTTATGAATTCCTGTTACTTTTTATGGTGCGCTGATCTTCTACCTTAACGGCACTTCCCTTAAAAGTGTTTCCCGCAAGGGTTATGTTCTGTGCTTCGGGGCTTATACGTATGCTTGTTTTCTGGAAACCATCCCTGGTATTCTCAAAACTGCAGTTCCGGATGGTGATGTCGTTAGTCTTCCACTGGATATCAATACCCAACCCGGGACCAACTTTACCATTATCCCTGATAACACAATTCTCCAGTGTATTCCTGTCACCAGTGCGGTATTCATTGGGCTCTTTACGGAACAAAACACCAATTTCTCCATTATTCTCAATAATACAATTGCGAATTATGTTGTCGGTATCCCTGTGCCCGAAATTAATACCATATTTACTGTTCTCTGCTGCAACACAATCCTCTGCGATACCGTCACAGGCTCCCCAGCACCAGTAAAATCCCTGGCTGTTTCCTTTTGATATACATCGCCTGAAAACAGGGCGCTGGGAACCACTACCGGGATGAAAACCAAGATCAGCATTATTGAGCGAAGAGCAATCTTCGAAATGAATATCATCGCACACCTGGAAACTGAATCCGTCGCTGTTATAATTTCTGGCAGTTACATTTCTGAAGTTCCACCTGTTACAATACTGCATAAATACAGCTCCCGCGTAATTGTCATTAACATGTTCATTTTCTTCACGGTTTCCATCAAGAACAAGGTTTTCAACTACGACATCATCCACATTGCGCCCATTTATGACCGAAAAGCGTGTGCTGGCCCTTGCATCTTCCATCATCCAGTAGTTTTTTTCGGTACGCTGATCGAGGAACAATATATTATCCTTGATTGCGGTGATCGTAAAGAGGCTTACATTCTGGGCATCTTTTTTATCGGTGCTTAAAGCTAACCCTCCTCCAACAGTGAATCCTTCCGGATTTTCAACCTGTACGCAATATTCAAACCAGTCAGATTCACGTATGATCCTGCTGCTTACACTGGCACCTTTTTTAAGAATTGTATTCTCCCCGGAACCTGCTATGGTTACACCAGACCTTGGGAACAGAGAGTTCCTCATCATGTATGTTCCAGGAAGTATATTCACTGTTCCTCCTCCAAGACGGAAGACATAATCAACAGCTGCCTGGAGCACCTTATCGTCATTGCCCCTGAGATCACCCCCTGCCTGGCCCACAGTGATCCTTATCTTACTCATATCACGCAGGGGACGCATAGTTTTGAAATCATGCAGCATCGGATCCCGTTCTGGTTTCTGGGTCAGATAGACTGACTTTTCATTAGCTGAAGCAGTAGTAAATCCAGTTTCATGATTATTACTGTCTTCTTTGGGAGAAGTCGCGTCCCCGGCTTTTGTAATATCCGACAATACAGTAACTCCTGCACCTGTCATAACAGCTTTCTCCACAAATTTTCTCCTGGAATATTTATTCATTTTTCAATGATTTTTAGTGATGATTTAAATTCAAATTAAAGGTATTAGTAATTTATTTAAAATGATTTGGGGTACTGATCAAATTTAATTAAGATTCAGCTTAATTATCACAGGAATAATCTTCAGTGCAGCTTGATTTCCTGTTCGGACCATTTATGTCAATTGATCCTGTTCATCCTGGGGAAGAGTAACTTTGCAAGAATTCATAACCATTTTTTAGCTATGATACAACATATTTTGATCATGCCATCTTCCTTATTACACTACACAATCTTAGGATTATTTCCAGCTGATTGTCTTCTGCATTAAAATCCTTCTCTAAACCTCAAAATAATAAATCAATCAATGATATTATCGTTTAAACTTTTTACATAACTTATGTTATTTCAATAGTTTTTTGATTGCTGTTTTTAATACATCCTCTACTTCCGGCGCAACATGGGAGGAAGTCGGCGCAGTTTCATAGCCACCCTGTTTGTAAGCAATTGCGGTGCCGATATAGCCGGGGCCACAATCACCATAAGCTGCCATAGCAACGAACAAATCCGGCCTCATGGCTTTGGCTGCCAGCTGGTATTCAACGAATAGCTCTCCGGGCAAGTGAAGGATGCAGGCGTGACCAAGTTTCAGGCATGTCACATCGATCCGTTTCCCTTCCCTGCATCGCTGAAGCCAGGCAAGTCCGCAAACAATTCCTTCAACTTCATTTTTTTCGGCTTTTTTAAGATCCTCTGACTTTAGTCCTTGCACAAATTTGGACGGTGGCAGTGCAACCGGTTCAACTCCCCATCCAACAGATTCTGCTGTAACAGGCTCACGTTTTGTAGATTCCCATGCCCGTTTCATACCATCGGCAAGACGCTCAGCCAGTATCCCACGGTTTATGTGAGAACCATCGTTGTACTTTCCTGCTCCAATGTTCCCACCGGCGCCATCGAAATGAACATGCAAGGCATCCGGTACAGCCAGTTGCCTTAAAAAGCGTGCAATACCCGGAAAATCGGGATTAGGAATACCTGTATGATAGTAACTCTGCGGGTGGGTGGCATAATAACTAAGGACTGCTATTGGTTTGTCTGCGTTCCAAAAACTAACCATTGAAACTATTGGATCGATAACACCTTCAGGCTCTGCACGTAATGCGGAATCAGCAGTGGCGGTATAGCGGGTTGCCCGTACTTTACCATCTGCACCCATAATGCGCCTGTTTGAAGCAACCTTATACACCTGGGCTGAGCCCAGGCCAATCTGCGTGACCGGTTGTGAACGATTGAGTGAGTTTCGTACCCCAGTCTCAAGCTGTTTTATAACCTCCCGATGAAACCTGCCTTCAAAACACGAGGGATTCAGACCTGCCTCTTTGAGTATCCTCTCCGCAGTAAAATCACACCATGGAGTATCATGTTGATGTACAGTATGTACTGCAACCCGCTCTGGTATTGTTCCCGCAGCATCAGCAATGGCTTTCCTGAAAGCGTCATACCCCTCATCGGATATGCAGACCCAGTCAACAGAACACAATACGACGGGTTGCCCGGCTCCAAGTATAACAACGCCCTTAGCCCGTAAGCCCAAATCCCATGTGTTTATAACAGAATCGTAGGCTAACCTGGTTCCAATAGGCGGAGTAGCATCCACGTCAAAAGTGGTAAGCCGCAATCCGGCAGGGATTGAGGGCAGTGGAGCAATAATCCCGGGCGAGGATTTGGATTCCTTCTCTGAACCGGTTTGTTTATCAGGTGCTTGTTTGGCTCCCTGCCTGCAACTCAGCATAAGCATGCTGAGAAAAAAAAATAGAGACAATTAGTTTGTGTTTTTTCATGGTATATTTATTTTATGGATTGCTTTGTTCCGACCTGTTCTGATAATTTAATCATTTCATTAAGAATGATTGTTTCAATTTCTGGTTTATATGTACCAGGTAATCCAGAGGATAATTGTGAACGTATACCCTCATAACCACCTTCGTTAAGTATAGTAACAGATGGTATATAGGATACTCTGTCATTCACGTCATTTGAATATCCAAGAACAAAGATATCCTGACCAAATAACTGTTTCAGCCTGATGTCATATTCTACCACCAGTTCCCCACCCAGAACCATAATTGCCTGGTCACCAAGTTTCCATACCTGGCAGGGGTAAGCAGGGTAGGAAGTCTCTATTTTTTCTCCCTTTGTGATTTTTCCAAGCATAGATGATGCCCAATTCTTTTGCCATGAAGGATAAGTTGAAGATTTCTCTGTGATTTTCGTTAGTTCTTCTTTTGATGGCATATCTGTATATGGTAGTTCAACCTCCTTATACGCAGTTGATAATTGCGGGGAGAGTGGTTTCATATCTTCATCCAAAACTCTTTCAACTGCAGCAGTCAGCTCCATCCCGTATTGTTGTGCCAGCTGCATCGTTCTTCGGGGCAGGGGATTCTGATCTGCCCCTGCACCCTGAAAAAATAAAGCGATTGTTCCCGGATGTGACTTTTCAAGATCAATCTGTGCATATCCGGCATAATCTCCTGACCATTTATAAAGATCCAAAACGGTATTATGGCAAGCATATCCGAATGCAACAGCAATTAATTTGCCTTTCAAATTCTCAATTTTAATTACCGGGACCGCATAATCGTTCGGACCTTTCAATTCCGTCATTGGATTCAATTCAGATTCAATGTTATTTCGTCTGTTCACCTGAAACCTGGTAATTCCATTTTGCGAATATATCTTAACCGGTACCATTGAACCAAAGGCTTTATCAACCATATTCAGGACCAGATTTTCATACTTCTCTGAATAGTCTTTAACCTTACTAAGTTGCTCCTGGTCAAGGTTATAGTCGTTGGATAAAGGATTATACAGTACAGGTCCGGAATGAGTATGAGAGCAATTTAATATAATCTGAGATCTTGTCAGTCCATATTTTGCACCTATCCGGTCACGGATGTGGTCAGAGATAATCCTGGGGATTGATTCCAGGTCGTTAGTTATAAGTATTGCCTTTCCCCCTTTTGCATCCTCTATCACTAAAGCTTTTGACCATAAATCAACAAGTGTGCCTTCTGAAGGATGGTTGCGTGCTCCGTATCCTGCCATCCATATCGATTCATGAGGAGTAATTACAACCCTGGCAACTCCGGCTTTCCAGCTTGCAGAGCTTCCCTGGAAACCTGCAAACGTATCTGCATTTTGTAAGGAAACTATTACAAAAACAGTAATAGCAAAAGAGCAAAATTTATTTTTCATTGATTGATCGTAATTAAATTTGATTTACTTGATTAAATTAAGATTGATACTTTCTGCTCGTCCCGGAATCAGCATCAAGTATTCAGATTGCTATAAAGATAGTTTTAAAAACATTGTGCAGTTTGCAATATCAAACTGCACAATGAAGCTTATCCCTTATTCTTCAATGGTTTCCAGGGGAGGAACTCTTTTGTCGTCTCCTGCGTATCCGATGTTTTGATTGATTACTGCCCCGGTGTTTGCTGTGATCACCTGGTCAGGAATAGGCCACAGGCTATTATATGGATTCCATATTGCAGTGCTACCCTCCTGCACCAGTGGTGGCACATGTGAATAAAAGTTATTACGGGTCATAATTCTTTTTTGACACCAATTATTTAAATGGAATGTTTCCAGGCTATAACCATCTATGTTTAATTTAGCCAGGATAAAAGAGGCTCTTACCAATTCACCATGTCTGGGTTCCTCAATATACAATTCACGGGCACGTTCATCCATAATAAAGTCGATAGTGACATCTCCTGCAGATATTGGTATAGCATTTGCACGTTGTCTTACCATATTTATATCGCTTGCAGCAAGTCCTAATTGGCCTTTCCATAAGTATGCCTCAGCCCTAATAAGATATGTTTCAGCCAAACGAAAAACATACCAATCACCGACACCACCCATTGGTCTCGCAGTTGGATTTAGTTCCGGTACATAAGTTTTATAGTGGGCAAAAGCAAAATATATCCAGGTACTATCAATTGGATCCCCCAAATATCTTATTTGAATTGGTTTGCCATAATCAATAGAAGCCGGATTATTGTATATTATTTCGTCTTTGTCAACCCAATTGGTATCAGCTCGTCTCATATCGGGAGTATTCTTATATGTATCACCTCCATAAGCCCAAACATCATATGCGTAGTAATTGGTCATCATAGAATTAGGATTCCCCCGGCCCCATAATCTATACTGAGGGCCTGCATCAAGAGTTCCATGTAAACCCTGACTATCTTTGGCAAAAGAGTGCCACCATGAACAATTATAATTCCGTTGAGTGTAAGTGCCGCCACTCTTTGCACCAGGAGGATCTGTAAACCTATCAACAGTGGCTAATATGGTTTCGCTGTTTGCTGAAATATTTTTATTCTCCACACGATGGAGATCCCACATCACATTAAAAGCAGGATCGTTTGCATCGGAACCGAATCGGGTGGTCATTAATGCGTAAGGCCCGGTAATAACACTTGTAGCCGCTGCTATTGCCTTATCAAACTCGCAATTGGCAAGGCAGATCTTTGCCAAAAGATGGTTCCCGGCTCCTTGTGTCGGCGCACCGGGATCTGCAGTCACGGGAAGCCATTGAACAGCAAATTCCATATCCGCTTGAATCTTGTTAAGTATTGCCCATCTGCTATGTGTAACATAGTCTAGTTTTGCATCAGTTACTTCTTTCCCAACAAAAGGTACATCGCCATATGAATTTACCAACCTGTAGTACCAGTAAGAGCGGTGCCAATAAGCCTCTGCCAATAAAAAATTTCTATCATCCTGGTTATCCCATTTTATGTTATCTATCCTGGAAATTAATACGTTGGCATCTTTTATGTATTTATACATAGAAAGAAATGTATTTGTAAAAAGATTATAATAAGTTGGGACAAGAGCTATGGATAAATCTAATTGACCCTCAACAGCACCCTCATCAGACAATTGTGTTTCAGGGAGAATCTGAATTGTGGATTCTGAACCGGCAAACTCAGTAACAAGATTTTTTCTCATTGTTATTAATAACGATTCAAAGCCTGCTTTATCTGTATAAATATTATCAGGAGAAAAGAAAGAAAGAGGCTTGGGTTTCAACAAGTCTTCGGAACACGATAGGGCAACCAGAAGACATATTGTCAAAATCGCTGATACTATTCTTATACGTTTCATATTATTGTTGTTAATAGTTTTCGTTTTATTTCAGATTATATTGATAAGCTTAATCCAACCGTATAGGTTCTCGGCATTGGAGAAAAGCCTGATTCGGGATCGTAGTACCTCCATTCTGTAAAACGGCAAAGATTCCTGACAGAACAAAAGACTCTCATATTGGCCATCTTCATTCTTTTTGCAAATAATGGAGGTACAGTATATGCCAGAGAAACATCCTGAATTCTCACAAATGAAGTAGGTTGATATATTGTAATTCCTCCTCCAAAAGCATCATAAAGAGGTGCCAGTGACGGCCAATCAGGATTTGGGTCTGTAGGTGTCCAATAGGGGCGTTGCCAGGTATTAAGTGTATCTAATGTTGAAGTATTCCATGTAAGAAAAGGGACAGCAGCTATTTGGCCAAGATCAGCGCGAACAAAAATTGAAGCAGTAAAGTTTGTTAAAAAAACAAAATCATTTCTTAACCCGAGTCGATATCGTGGCTTCGTGTAACCAATAAACATCTTATCCTCTTTTGCAGTATAATTACCATCTCCGTTAACATCAAGGGCTTTATAATAGCCTGGTTTTTGCTTATAAACAGCTGCTTGTGTTGCATCAATTGACTGCCAAATGCCTGTAATTTTATAATCCCATACCACATCAATAGCTTCCCCTGGAAACCAACCGTTTGTATAATCAGGGAGGAGACGTTTAACAACGTTTCCACCTCCTAAATCAATCTCTTCATAATCTCCAAATAGTTTTTTAATCTTATTTCTGTTTAAAGATAAGACCAGACTTGATTTCCAGTTTAGTTTTGTCCGGTTAACATTCACTGTATTCAGCGTCATCTCAAAACCCTGGTTCCCCAGTTCTCCAAGATTCGTTGTAATACTTGAAAATCCGGTAATTTGTGGAAGCTGACGGTTCATCAGCAGGTCTGTAGTTGTCATATTATAATAATCGACCGTCAGATCAACCCGATCTTTAAACATCCCTATGTCCAGACCTGTATTTATTGATTGGGTTCTTTCCCAGCGCAGCCCTGGATTACTCAACGTGCTTGTATATGTACCCATAACAATCTGCGAACCAGTACTATACATATTTGAGCCCAATTGGGCCAATGCTGAATAGATTCCGATGTCTCTGTTGCCATTTACTCCCCAGGATAATCTCAATTTTAGTCGGTTTATCAAATCGTTCTTGAAAAAAGATTCATCGGATACCTTCCAGGCCAACGCTACAGCGGGGAAAATGGCCGTGGGATTTTCCTGGCCAAATGCTGAGTAGCCATCTCTTCTGATTGATGTTGTCAATAAATATTTGCCCAATAACGTGTAATTCAACCGGGCCATCAATGCATTACCTCCTGATTGAATATCATTGCTGGTTTCACTGGGTACGGTACCAAATGCCATTCCATGAAATCCAAGAGCATCACTGGGCAGATATGTTTGATTTGCATATTGGGAAGTATAAGCTAAATTCTTCTCTGCGCTATAAAGTAATGTTAAATCAAAAATATGTATCCCTATTTCCTTTTTCCAGCTTAGCAAGTTATCTACTATCCATTCGACTTGTGAATAATCTTGTCTGGTTCCATATCCCCCTTTATAATCAATTGCACCAATTACTGTATTTGTATCCCAAAAATTATAATCTTTGGAGATCTGTAGGCGAGGCTGAGTTGATAATCTGTAGTTAATCCCAAAGGGAAGTTTAACTTCTGCAAACAAAGAGGCAAATAAGCTATAAATTTTTCGTAGTCTTTCCTGACCATAGTAATTTAGCAAAGGATTTATTTCGAGTGCATAATCATTTGGATACCATTTAATAGTACCATCATCATTCCACATCTTACCATACGGACTCATAGAAGGCAGGTAACCCAGATCAGCTTGCACAACACTTTCATCCCGGGCGGAAAACTGAGAATTTATTCCAACATTTAACCAATCAGTAATATTACAGTTGAGATTCAGTCTTGAACGTATAGCAGAGAACTGATCACCAAGAATAATTCCTTTATTATCAACATATCCAACGGACCAATAATAATTAGCGTCTTTTGTCCCGCCGCTTATGCTTAGGTCGTAGTCCTGTTGAAGCCCATTATGAAAAACCTTGTCCATCCAGTTTGTGGTTTTCCCAGCTTTAAGCATCTCAATTTCAGTGGGCCAAAGATTAAGTCGGTTCGTCCATTCCAAAAAATTATCGGCAGCCGGATTCGCACTCGCATTACGCCACATGTCAAGTGTTACACCTTGTGGCAGCTCCTCCGGATTATTCCAATAATAATCAGGTTGAGGATAAAGTCTGGTTCTAAAAAAATCTCTCCTGAAATTAAGGTAATCGTTACCCTGGTACGGATGAAAATTCTTGTTTGTAATCTCAGAAACACCTAATTTAGCTGTAAAATTAATAGTAGGTTTTCCAACCGCACCTTTGGATGTAGTAATAATAATGACGCCGGAAGCTGCCTTAGATCCAAAAACAGCAGCAGAGCTTGCATCTTTTAAAATATCAACCGATTTAATGTCGATAGGATTTATGTCGCTGAGACTTCCGTTAAATATTACACCATCGAGTACTATCAATGGCGTGGTTCCTGCGCTTAATGATGTCGGACCTCTGATTTCAAGTGTACTGCCGCCAGAAGCAGTAGTATTCTGATTTGAATTAAATCCTGCTATTGTACCTGTAAATGCTTGACTAATTTGTGTCATTGCCTGATTTTGAAAAGCTTCAGTCTGTACTCGTACAACAGAACCAGTCAAATCAGATCTCTTTTGTGTGCCATAACCAATAACTATAACCTCATCAAGTCCAACGGACTTTTCATTTAAAACAACATCAATCAGAGTCTGACCGGCTAACTGAATCTCCTGAGTTGTCATACCGATAAAAGAAAAGGTCAATGTAGAATTCGGAGGTACATCAGACAGAGTGTATTTACCTGTTGCATCTGTAAGTGTACCGGTTGTTGTTCCTTTTACAAGTACAGAAACTCCTGGTAAAGGACTTCCATTTTCGTCAGTAACAGTTCCTATAATTCTGTTTTGTTGTAAAAGATTATTTGCATCTGTTTCTTTATTGACCAGCATAATCTGCCTGTCCTTAACAGAATATTTAATGTCTGTATTTTCCATAAGTCCATCCAAAACTTCAAATATATTCTTGCTAATGGCATGGATGTCAATCTTTTGATTTACATCTGTCATCTTTGAACTGTAAAGAAAAAAGAATTCACTCTGTCCCTCAATTGCGCTCAGAACAGTCTGGATCGAGACATCCTCCATTACAAGATTCAACCTAGCATACTGTGCATATGTCTCGGTTCCGAATGCATTTAAAATTGTAACCAAAAGAAGAAGGTTTACAAGTGCCATAATTCTGAAGGTTTTTGGTGAACATACCTTAACTAAAGCTGTCCTTTTTAAATTGAAGAATTTTTTCATAAGTTTTAATGATTTAGGGAAATAAAAAACTAAATCGCATTATACCGATATATACAGAGGTATTAACGCTTTAAGATCAGGGCAGGAAGGCAGGCGAGGTCTTCCTTGCTTTAAATGTCATACAGGTTTGTGTTTCATAGGCTATTTATTTCAGTTTAGGTATTAAAGGAATAATAGAATCTCATTATTCTTCGATTTAACTTTCTTAGGTGAAGTTTGTTGATGCTGATATTCTGTGTGATCTTAAACAGGTATACATTCAGCGATTCTTCAGGACCAAGATCTTCTCTTCCTACCCATATTTTTATAAATACATCCAGAACCTCTTCAGGTGCTTCTTCAGTATGATTGAGACATGTATTGGAAAAGCCACACAACCGGACATGGTACCTTCTGAGGAGCAGCTTAAAGGCCTGTTCATCTCCAAGTTTAATTCTCAGAGAAAGCTGATCAGACATGACAGCCAGGTTAGGTTTAAAGAATCAGGTCAGTTATTGCAAAATTTCATTCAAGGCAAGGTGACTAATTTATGTTTTTTATTTCAGAATAAAAAATTTAATTTAACTAGTGTTTAATCTTTGGAATTCGACTGCAATATATTTTGATCATGCCATCTCTACTTATTACACTACACAACCTTCGGATTATTGTCAGCAGATTGTCTTCTGCATTAAAATCCTTCTCTAAACCTCAAAATTATGGATCGATCAATGGTGTTATCGATTAAAGTTTTTACAGAACTTATATTATTTCAATAGCTTTTTGATTGCTGTTTTTAATACACCTTCGACTTCAGGAGCCACATCAGAAGATTCGATCTCATATCCACCCTGTTTATAGGCAATTGCAGTTCCGATATAGTGAGGACCAAAATCGCCGTAAGCTGCCATGGTAACAAATAAGTCGGGCCGCTCGGCTTTCGCGGCGAGCTGGTATTCAACAAACATTTCACCCGGCAGATGGAGGATCCTTGCCCTGCCGATTGAAAGACAGGTAATATTTATCTTTTTGCCGGCCTGACAACGTTGCAGCCATGCAAGTTTTTGTGAATTCCTGTTTTGGGACAGAAGGTTTTTATCGGCCTTCAGTTCCTCCTGTAGTTTGTAAAGGTATTTTGCCGGCGGCAGTGATACAGGTTCTACATCCCATCTTACTGATTCAGATGTAACAGGTTCTCTTTTGGTTGCTTCCCATGCCCGCTTCATCCCATCGGCAAGACGTTCAGCCAATATGAGACGGTTTTCCTTGGAACCGTCATTGTACTTGCCCGCTGCAACATTACCCGAAGCCCCGTTAAAGTGAATATGTAATGCATCAGGAACTGCAAGCTGCCTCATAAACCTGGCAATGCCCGGAAAATCCGGATTTGGAATACCTGTCCGATAGTAGCTTTGCGGATGTGTTGCATAATAGCTCATTACAGCCAAAGGTTTGTCACCATTCCAAAAGCTGATTAATGAGACCATCGGGTCAATGAGTCCTTCAGGTTCAGCCCGGAGACTTGAATCCCGGCTGGATGATGAGCGACTTGCCCTTACACGGCCATCAGTACCCAGGATGCGTCTGTTTGAAGCCACCAGGTAAACGGGTGCTTCACCAAGGCCAAGATGTGTAACAGGTTGAGAATTTTTGAGAGCGCTTTTGATCGCGATCTCAAGACGATTGATTACTTCCCTGTCAAAACCGCCATCGAAAATCGAAGTACTGAGCCCTGCCTCTTTAAGTATCTGTTCAGCACTGAAATCGGATATAGGGGCATCGTGCTGATGCAGAGTGTGAACTTCAACACGCTCCGGAACTGTTCCTGCTGCTCTTGCAACTGCTTCCCGGAAAGCATCCTGGCTACCGCTTGCTATACTGTGCCAGTCAAAGGCAATCAGTACAACAGGCAAGCCGGAACCCATCAGTACGATACCCTTTGCCCGTAAACCCAAATCCCATGTGTTGATTACCGGATTAAAAGCCATTTCATAACCCACAGGGGGAGTAGCATCAACATCAAATGTTGACAGGCGTAATCCTGCCGGTATTGAGATCTCCGGAGCAACATTACCGGTCATGAGCTTGCGGTCTGGTGCTGAGTCAGGTTTTTTATCAGAATTCTGAACTGTTCCCCGATGACAGGTCAGTGCGACAAGACAACCCAGGAATAGCAGGATGGAAAAAACTGTTTTTCTAAATGCCGGGCCCTCTTTGGTTAATCCTGATTCGGGTTGTGATGAATTATTATTTTGTAAGAATAAATATTTCATACTGTTTAAGATCAATTCTGTAAATTTATTTATCATGATTCAAAATAATCAATGATTTTTTAATAAAAACTGTATTTGAAGAATATTGTTTAAGAATAAAGAGGCTGTATCAAAAGGACTTTTTAACCGCAAAGTATGCAAAGTTGTAGCAAAGCCCACCTTCGTTTAACTTCGGTGGGCGAAATACGCAAAGGTTAATTGCAGTATCTGAATTCTTTGCGATCTTTGGATTTAATGCTTTGAGACCTTTGCGGTTAATGGATTTTTCTTTTGAGACAGCCTCAATGATGTTATATTACTTTCATTTTAAAATTGTTAACAACTAAACTTTATTTGGAACGACATAAGGTTTACGATAATCTCTTGTCAGGAGTTTGTCCGCTTCCGGATCGTTAACAAATTTTTCTTTATCTCCGTTGAAAGTAAGACTGCGCCCCCCGAGACGGTAGGAGATATTTGCAAGGTGGATAAGTGCGGCAGTATAATGTCCTCCAATGATCGGATTGACAAGGTCCTGGTCCTTTCCGGAGCGAATCACATCACAGAGATTGGCAGCATGACTAAGTCTTTCACCACCTCTTCCTACCGAAGCTTTACTATCGCCGATCCCTGCCCCGGCAAAAGGCTGCTTCTCCCTTCCCCGGAAAGCTTTCCATGCGCCTGTATATTCCATATATCCTTCTTTACCGTAAAACAGATTGCCATCTGTTATATTATTGGTCCCTTCCGCATTGGTGTACCAGTTACGGGTCTCAATCTCGAGTATTGTCCCGTCCTTGTATTTGAATACACAGGTCTGTGTGTTAGGGGTTTCCTGGAAGTTGCGATCACTGCCGTAAGTTTCAACTCCTCCGTATCCCATTTTACCAGGGGTATTATTTTCATTCGTGAAACCATAAATTCCTCCATACGAACATACTGAAACAGGATGCTCTTCTTTTTGAATACCCACACGGCCATGCTGTATTGCATGCGGACCTGTATTTCCAGTATCACCGCAGCCTGTATCCCAGAACCAGTGCCAGCAATAATGACTTCTTTTTACATTGTAGGGTTTATAGGGTGCAGGGCCGAGCCACTGATCATAGTGGAAACCGGCAGGAGGCTCGCTGTCGGGGCCCATACCGTATGAATCACGGGGATGAAGTATCAATACTCTTGCCATGTATATATCTCCTATACCTCCGCTGTGAAGGAAATCCTGAGCTTCACCCCTGGCAATTGCTGATCCCTGCTGAATGTGAACCTTGTATTTCTGCCCTGCCTCAACCATTTTACGTCCTTCAAAAATATTATGACTTACAGGCTTTTCAACATAGATATGCTTTCCTGCCTGGGCAGCCCAGATTGTAGCAAGAGCATGCCAGTGATTGGGCGTGACTATGGAAACAGCATGTATGTCTTTGTCATCATAAACTTTCCTGAGATCCCACTCTGTTTTTGGCTTAATTCCAGTTTTATCCTCGACAATTTTTGATTTCTGTGCCCAAAGGTTTTCATCAGTATCGCATAGTGTTTTGATCTGCACGTTATGGCTGTCCTTTATGTTGCACCAGTTATTAATGTGGACCGTACCCTGGTTCCTGCAACCGATAACGGCAACATTTATCCGTTCATTGGAGCCAATAATGGAATTATAGCTTTTTGAGCTGAAGCCCACACCTCCAATGGCTATACCTGCTGTACCCAAAGCACTCTTCTTAATAAATTCTCTTCTTTTTGTCATTTTTCTGTCTTGTTAAATAAGTTTGAAAACGATCAAATTGCATCCTGTAAAGCCAGAAATAATGCACGATAATATTTCAAAGAGCGGATCACATCACCCTCAAATTCCGGAATTTCGGCATCACAGTATCCCTGTGTAGCCTGACTTGCTCAGCAGAGTGAAGAACAACCGCCACGGATACTCGTTATATAGATCACGCAGATGAACATTCCCGATCCTGCCTTTTACAGAATTGAAATTAGCTTCAAAACCATCACCCTCCATATCTGACATGGGGCAATTCCAGTTCACAAATACATACGGGCACTTTGAGGCATCAATATTTTTTTTGATCATGCTTAAGGGGGGACCATCGTCGCAAACTCTTATCTGCACACCATTCTGATGGCCAAACTCCCCTACTTCAGCAAGAGCATCCCCTATTTGCTTCAGCATTGCGTCGTCTTTTGCATTGTCTCCAAACACCCTTATTCCCAATGCTCCGACATCATGGCCAAGCAATATATATTCTTTTGTCCCCTCGATATTCTTTTTAAGCACGGCTGGATCGGGAGAGTTATAACGGAATCCGCTTGCAAGGCTGATAGCAATCCCGGCATCCTGGAATCGTTTTTTTACTGCCGCCCGTTCAGCAGCAGATAATGTAACCTCCACACCATGGGCATGGGTCGTACGAAGCTCAACATGTTCATACTTGGTTTCAGTAAGATTTTTGATAATGGTATCAATATCCCACTTCATCGCTACCCGGTAGGTCATCAGACCGAGCTTAAGAGGATTTTTGTTCAGGGTAATGACAGTGCCCTTTTTCTGCTTTTCCGAAGCAAGCGCAAAAGAAGGAAGCATAACTGCCGAGGCTGAAATAGCAGCAGTTTGAATAAAGTTTCTTCTTGAAAAATGATTATTCATGATATTATTTTCTTATTTAAGTTGGTAAAGTAAATCTATGTATTAAATGTCAGGATTTTATGAAATAATCTGATATTGATAATCAGTTAATACCGGGCTCAATAGTCTTTTAATCCTTCTGTACCCGGTATTAACCGTTCAGACAAATTACTTCGCAGGAACCGTAATCCCATGAAGGCGGGCCATAGTGAGACCGTAACATTTTGCCCTGATCGAATCAGGCACATTGTTAGCATCAAGTACCTTGTTGAACCGTCTGATGTTCTCTTCAAACTGATCGGGGCCCTCGTCGGAGCCAAATACAATCTTTTCCCATGCAGGAACTGCATTTTTAGGCATATGGGCTTTCCCGAGGGCATCAGTCCACCAGAGCCATTGTCCCCAGTAACCCGGATCATTTTCCTTTTTGATCAGAGATGATCCGGATAAGTCGAAATACATGTTCACGTTCCGACGGGCACACTCTGCGGCCTCTTCGTACCAGGGGTTTCCGAAATGAGCGGCATGGATCTTTAGCTTTGGATGTCTGGCACATATGTCAGCCAGCTCAGCCGGACGCAGATGGTGCATCTCTCCGGTCGCCAGATTACCTGTATGCGGTGCAATGGGCATGTCAAGTTTTTCAGCCAGTGTCCAGAGCGGCTCATATTTGGGATCACAATAATCCCAGTTGCCTTTGGCAAACAACTCGCCTAATCCTACGAAACCCATGTCATAAACCTTCTGAACATCCGCGAGAACAGTCGGGCTGTCAATATCTATTGCTGCATAAGGGATCACCCTGTCAGGATGTGCTTTAGCGAAGGCTATGCCACGCTCAAGGCTGTTCATGGATACAAGAAGACAGGCCATTGCATTATGCTTTGTATACATTTCAATAAAGGCTTTCTCAAAATCATCGGTTGGCCGGTAATGAACATGGTCATCGATGATGAATGGCGGGGTCGAGTAGTTCGGTTTATAAATATTGGCGTCCGGTTTCGAACTGTTTTGATTACATCCTGCAAGGAGGACGAATGCAAAGAATAATAAAATAAAATGTCTGTTTTTCATAAATAAATATTTAAATGTTTGTACATAAATAGAAATAATAATATATCAGGCTAAACTACATCCGGAATAATATAAGGTTTTCGGTAAGTATTCCGTTTCAGGAAACTGTCTGCTTCTTTATCATTGACAAACTTTTCAGTGGCCGGATTAAAAGTCAAACTTCGACCTGTCCGGTAGGAGATTATCCCAAGATGTCCCAAAGCTGCTGACATATGACCTTTTAAAATATCATTATCGAGATCCTCATGCCGCCTGCTTCTGACACATTGTACAAGGTTTGCGAAGCCATTGCTTCTCTGATCCTCGGGAATATCATTTTCCGACATGGCCGGACCCGGTTCATTTTTAGGGCCAAAATATGTTTTAAACCCGCTCGTTGTGATCGTCATATATCCCTGGTCGCTGTAGATAAACACGTCTCCGGCATCAGGCAGACCTTCCGGATTAGAAGGCAGGCTTCTTACTTCATCCTGTATAATAACTCCATCATCATATTTTAAAGCAGATATCAGAGTATTTGGTACCTCCTGGTCATCATCGCGACCGAATTTTCCGCCTGTGCAACTTACATTGACAGGATGAGTCTCCTTTCCCAATGCCCAGCGACACGCATCCATTCTGTAAATACCATTGTTCCCGAATTCCGTTGTACCTGTATCCCACATCCAGTGCCAGTTATAGATGTATCTGTTTTCATTGAAGGGACGATATGGTGCAGGACCGAGAAATCTATCCCAGTTAACGCCTTCAGGAATCGGGCTGTCAGGAGTATGTTCTATTGTACGACGGTAACTATAAACCAATCCTTTAGCCATATAAACCTTCCCGAGTTTCCCGTCTGCGATAAATTTTACCCCTTCTCGTACGGCTCTGCTGCTTCTGTAGCATATCCCGGCCTGAACAATCCTGTTATATTTCCTTGCTGCCTCAACCATTTTACGACCTTCCCAAATACAATAAGAAACAGGTTTTTCAACATATACATCCTTTCCTGCCTGGCATGCCCATATTGTAGCCAGTGCGTGCCAATGGTCAGGTATTGCCAAAGAAATAATATCAATATCCTTATCATCAATTAATTTACGGATATCGACTTCAGTTGCCGGTTTGGCTCCGTATATTTTTTCAATTTCAGCCACGACCGACGGAAACAGTCTTTCATCAACATCGCAAATTTTTGTGATAATGGCATTGGGAACTTTTGCGTAACCATTAATGTGTGCAATGCCCCTGCCCGATATCATTCCTCTCAATCCATATTTGAATATCGAGGGTTCTGGCCGCTTGCCACTTATCCCTGCGAGCCCGATATTCACTCTTTCATTCGGGCTGTTTGTGATCATGTTCTTCAGGTAAGCCGGAGCCACCATAAGGCCACCTGCTGTTCCGGCAGTCTCTTTAATGAATTTTCGGCGATGAATTGTTTTCATAGTTTTGATTTTGCATTGGTTTCAAAGTCAATTTAGTGTTTTAAATTGAACGCATCCGATTATGATAAGTATTTTTGCACAGTTCCTCAATAAAGTGTCGTATAACTAATTAATTAGTCTTAATCCCAAGAAGCCTGGCCATGGTGAGTCCGTAACATCTTAGCCCTCGTCGAGTCAGGGATATTGCAGGCATCAAGCATCCTGTTGAAACGTCTTATATTCTCTTCAAGCGCATCGGGGCCCTCATCAGTACCGAAAACAATACTTTCAAAGGCTGGCCGTGCATCAAGAGGGGTATGGGCTTTACCTATGTCCTTTGTCCACCAGAGATACTGTGTCCAGATTCCGGGATCATCCTCATGTTTTATCAGTGATGAGCCGGTAAGGTCAAAATAGAGATTTTTATCCCGACGAGCGCTTTCTGCGGCCTCATCATACCAAGGATTTCCGAAATGAGCACCAATAACATTCAGTTTGGGATGGTTTGCTGCTATGGTGGCCAGATAGACCGGACGGAGCAATGCGAATGAACCTGTTTGCCGCACTCCTGTATGGAATAATACAGGCATGCCAAGTTCCTCCAGGAGCGTATATATGGGGTCGTATCTGGGATCATCATAAACGTATTTATTACCGGGGACACTCTCCCCAAATCCTTTGAATCCCATAGAGTAAGCCTTTTTAATATCTTCAATTGCTGTCGGGCTGTCGAAAGGGATCTGAATATAAGGGATTACCCTGTCAGGGTGGGATCTTGCGAATGCGATACCGTGTTCAGCTCTTTCCATCGGGAAAAAGACACAAGCCATAGCATTACGTTTGGTAATATACTTCCAGAAAGGATTTTTCCCATTCAGGAGTTGCTCTTGAATGGACATGGGAATCGATGATAAACGGAGGTGTTGAATAATTCGGTTTCAGAGTCGTGGCAGAGCTCTTTTCAGTACTTTGCGTAGTACATCCGTTAAAAACCACACTATATCCCACTAAGAGGATAGAATGCAGGAACAGATAAAAGGGAATGTTTTGTTTTCATAGTTTTTCTTCACTTACTTTATGACAGTAATTCTAAAAAAATAAGTAACACAAGCTATTAGTAATTGAGTTAAAAAATGTTAAAATCCTGTATCTCCATTAACTGATAACTTGTGTTACTTATAAATCCTGATGCTTATAATAAAAATAAATATTAATTATTATCGTCTGCAACTCAATTTTAATTATCTTCCGAAAAAGGAATCTCTGTCAATGGAGGCACATTATTTTCATAACCCTCATAACCAAAGTTCTGGTTTATAACACCCCCGATATTAGCCTTGATTGCGGTCGTTGCTACCGGCCACAAAATATGGTAAGCGCTCATTGTAAATTCCAAACCATTAATAGCTTTAACACCTCTGTTGTAAAATCCGTTCCTCTCATTGACCCTGTCAATCCAAAAGTTGTCTGTCGAAATATTATCAAGGGAATAAGTTTTCCCGTTATAACAGGTTTTACCTGTTTTGGCGTAGATAAATGCAATACGTGTCAACTCTGTTTTACGCATCTCTTCCCAGTACAGCTCACGTGCACGTTCGTCAAGGATAGATCCGATATTGAAACTGTTTGCATCGGTCAACGGAGCAGCCAAGGCACGCGTACGAACTTTATTTAAGTCGGCCATTGCGTTTGCAATATCTCCTTTCCAGAAATAAGCTTCAGAGCGCAATAAATAAGTTTCGGCCAATCGGAATATATACCAGTCACCTGCTCCACCTACAGGCTGGGTAGCTCTTGGATCCGGAATATAGGTTTTACATTGTTGCCATGCAAACCAGTTACGTATTGTGTCAAGGGTTAAAACCTTTCCGCTTGCATCCTTAAATTGCAGATGTTTGCCGTAATAAGCGCTGGCCTTTGTAGCTGTATGATTATAGACCAGATCTTCCATCTCCATCCAGTTACCTTTCTTGTGGCGCAGGTCATTGGGATCATTTGGATGCTGCCAGATATATTTCGTAAAATAAGGAGTACTGCGTATCATTGCCTGACCCCGCCCAATACTCTCCATTATTGGAATTTCCTGCCAGGGTGAGTCACTGGTTCCAGGACCATAACCATCAGGCGTATATAACTGAAGCTGACCTATTTTGCTCCAGGCAGGAAGGCACCTGTACATGGATCTGAGATTAAGCCTGGAATCAACTAGGGCTTCACGGTCAAGAAACATATACAGGACTTCTTTATTAGCCGGTAAAGCTTTATTTTCATACCAGTGTAATGTTGCAATTACATCATCTCTTGTAATACCTAAGAAAGCTTGTTATAAAATTGCCAGCTTCCTTAGGGATATTACCAAATGGATTTAACATCAAACTGTAAACCCCGCCATCAATAACAGAGCTCGCTGCAGTTACAGCATTATCAAATTCCCCCAAAGAAAGATATATCTTTGTCAAAAGGTGATAGCAGGCACCTTTGGTTGGGCGGCCTCTGTCAACATTATCTGATACCCACTGTACTGCGAATTCCATATCCTTCTTTATTTTCTCAAGGATTACTTCACGTTTGGTGGAATAAGAAATCTAATCTTGGTGTTTTGATTTCCTGTCCAATAAAAGGAACATCTCCGAACTGGTGGACCAGTCGGTAATACCAGTAAGAACGGTGAAAATAAGCAGTTCCTAAAACTGCATTACGTTCAGCCTCAGATGTCCATTTAGTCTGATCAATGCGGGAAATTACCAGATTGGCATACTTGATCCCATTGTATCCATTCTGCCAGTACCAATTTATGTATAGGTCAGTCTGGGCGCCACTGGGAACAATAACCAGGTTCATATTCATCGGAGAGTTGGTTACATCAATACTTCCGTCAACGCTTACTTCTGAAAATGTGCACTCAGTATTGATTGGGGTCCTATTGCCCGTTGTAGCCCATTCATCACGGATAAGAGCATCAGAGGCAGTTAATGCGGCATACATACCACGGGCATCAACAAATGCACTTTCCGGAGTAAAGATAGATAGCGGCTTAGGCTCTAACCAGTCAGTTGAACAAGTCTCCATTCCCAGAACAACAGCGATCAAACCCGGAATGAGACAAAGTTTTCTTATTATTTTTGCTTTCATATCAATCATTTTTAAATAATTAAATTATCTGGTCTGCTTTATAGAGTTAAGTTAACACCAAAAGTAAAAAATCTTGGGTTCGGCCCGCTATATTCCGGATCCCAGAATTTCCATTTAGGAGACCAATAGCCGCAGTTACGAATAGTAGCGGTAAGTTTCAGATTACTAATATTTGCCTTCTTAACCAATGTACCCGGGACTGTGTAAGTCAAAGTCAAATTATCCAGACGAATAAATGATTTTTCTCTCCATACAGTATAAGATAAACCGCCATTACTTGAAAACATGCGTGCATAATCGTTGATCGGATTTTCAGGTGTCCAGTAAGGAATTACAAAGGAGCTGTTGCGATCCATATAAATAGATCCCACAATGCTGCTTGCACCATACCCATTTTTGGCTTCATTAAAATTATCATAATTGCCCCAGTATGAATACATACTGAATGATAAGTCGAAATTCCTGTAGAGAGTGAAATTTTCACGCAGATTCCACCTGAAACGAGGTTGTTTATAACCCTGAAATACCTTATCATCAATAGTTAATTTACCATCGCCATTAGTGTCCTGGATTTTAAAATCGCCCGGAAAAACACCATATATAGCAGCATCTGCTTCTTCTCCCTGCTGCCATACACCCAGGATCTTATAATCCCAGATCTGATCGATTGCATGCCCGATAAACCACATATTGGTAATATCATCACTTTCTTTCTGGCCGATAACATTACCTGAGGCATCAAATACATTAACCATATTACCATATAAGTGTTTAACTTCGTTGCGGTTTAAATAGAAAGTAATATTTGAAAGCCATTTAAAATTGTCTTTCACTATCGGATTTGCATTCAGGCTAATCTCAATTCCGTCATTATCTACTTCTCCCATGTTGGAAGTGACAGAGTTAAATCCGGTAACATCAGGCAAATTCCTGGCAATTAAGAGATCGAGAGTTCTCATTTTATAATAGTCGATTGATCCTGTTACCAGATCATTTTTAATACTGAAGTCCAAACCAAAGTTTACCGATCTGGATCTTTCCCATTTCAAATCAGAATTAGCCATACGGCTGACATACAATCTATTAATTTCAAATACAGTACCTGTTAATGTAGAGTAAGGTAATTTACCGGTGCCCATATTCGAAAGAGCATCATAACGGCCCACTTCACGGTTGCCATTTTCGCCCCAGGATAAACGGAGTTTACCATAAGTCAAAATGCCTTTTGGCATGAAGGATTCTTCAGTAAAAACCCAGCCAAAAGCTGAAGCCGGAAAAACACCCCTCGGGTTTCCCATACCAAATGCCGAATAACCATCCCGGCGAACCGATAAGGTTGCCATATATTTACTCTTATATGAATAAAACAACCGGGCCATTAAGGCATCGCCGGTACTATAAGCATCGTCACTGCTGATGCTGTACGAAGAACTTAAACCGGCGCTCATGTTATGGAAACCGAGAGCATCTGTAGGTGAAAATCCCTGTGCGCTCATTCTGTTAGACCAGCTTTGGAACTTCTCTTGGCATTTGCCAGTAAAGTTACGTCAATCTGATGAACTGTATTAATTGTTTTATTCCATTTTACTCAGATTATCCAGTTGCCAGCTGAAAGTTTCACTTTGCCGGCGGTCGCAGAACCGCCAATTCTTCCACTCTGCGTGCAATGCAGATTTGATGTCTCATATTTCGTACCATTCCATCCGAGGTGAAAAGGTAGCCTGGTAGGTAATCCCAATATGGTAATTTAACTATGGCATAAAAACTACTGATTATAGTATTGTATAGTCTGACGCAGTTTTGTGAAGCTTTGATCGTATAACGGATGCCTTACAGCAACGGGCAAATCGTCACCAATAAACAACGATCCATCCGGATTTGTCGGGGCTTTCGGGATCGTCCATTATAATTTGCGGTTCCAGGTGGCGGGGAGGCCACTTTCATCACGATTGGCATACTGAGTAGTAAGACCCACATCTAACCATTTGTTTACCTTGCCATCAAGATTAACACGTGTACGAATCGTTTTAAACTGATCACCAACAATAATACCTTCATTATTTTGATAACCTATCGACCAATAGTATGTGACATCCTCTTTCTTGCCTGATAGTGAAAGGTTATGATCCTGGCGAAAACCTTTCTGGAAAACAATATCATTCCAATTTGTATATGTTCCTGCTTTGTATCTATCAATCGCTGCAGGAAACATAGCTAAGCTAGGTTCAGCCAAATCGTGGTTAAATCCGTAGATGTGTTCCCGTCTTTCCACATATCAATTGTAACACCATCAGGCAGTTTGTCAGGATTATCAAAAACATATAATTTGTCCTTCATCGTTGCATTGTATCTGTTCAAGGACTTCATCACATCTGTTCGCCATCCAATAAAGTCGTATGGTCCGTAAACATCAGCTATTTTTGCCATAGTGGCCAACCCAATACTTGAATTATAGTTAATCATTGCTTTACCCGCTGAACCTTTCTTTGTGGTAATCAGGATAACGCCGTTGGCTGCCCTTGCACCGAACACTGCAGATGAAGAGGCATCTTTCAGTACATCGATTTTTTCTATGTCGTTAGGATTAATATCCGACATCGCCCCGTGATAAATAACTCCATCCATTACGATCAAAGGACTTGAAGAAGCTGTCAAAGTATTGACACCGCGGATTTCAAGATCACCTCCACCCTTTGCATCTGTCGCGAAACCAACTTCCAAACCGGCAATAGTTCCCCTAAGCATATCTTGAACAGCCTGAGGTTTTTCATTTTCAACCAGGTCAGCCTTAACTGATGCAACAGAACCGGTAAGGTCTTTTTTCTTTGCTGTACCATATCCTATCACCACAACCTCATCCAGTCCGATGGCTTCCTCTTGCAAAACAATATCAATCAGTGCCCGGCCGGTTACCGGAATCTGTTGTGTTGTCATGCCAATAAAAGAGAAAATCAATGTAGCATCCTGAGGTACATTGATAATGGTATATTTACCTGATGCATCGGAAAGAGTCCCGAGGGTAGTTCCTTTTACAACCACTGAAACTCCTGGTAAAGGACTTCCATTTTTGTCAGTAACAGTTCCTGTAATTTTGTTTTGCTGTAAAAGATTAGTCTCATCTGCTTCTTTATTAACCAGAATAATTTGCCGGTCATTAACAGAATATTTAATATCTGTATTTTCAAGGAGTCCATCCAACACTTCATATATATTCTTGCTCCTGGCATGGAAGTCAACTTTTTGGGTTACATCTATCATTTTTGAGCTGTAGAGAAAAAAGAATTCACTCTGTCCCTCAATTGAGCTCAGAACTGTCTGGATGGATACATCCCTCATGTCAAGATTCAACCTAGCATACTGTGCGTATGTTTCGCTTCCGCATACATTGAAAAATGTAATCCACAGAAGCAGGTTTGTAAGCGTAATAATTCTGAAGGTTCTTGCCGAACATGCATTAAATAAAGCAGTTCGTAGTTCATTAATGATTTTTTTCATAAACTTCAATGATTTAGGGAAATAATAAATTAAATAGCATTATACGGCATTAACGTCGGTATAAATGCTTTAAAATCAGGCAGTGAGGCCGGAAAGGTCTTCCTTGTTTTTTTGTCAGATGGATTTGTGTTTCATAGGCAATGTTTTATTCATGTTAGTTTTTATCGTTATCTTAAAAATCATTTATGCCCGTGAAGCCATATTCATTTCCATAACAACCTTTGATATTAAATACCTTTATCATTCATTGTGATGCCTATATAAATTTTATTTGATATCTGACTGAAAATCTTTAACATCTCTATTAAATCCCCATCGATTTATCATATAATAATCTGCCATAAGGGACAAGGTCTATTGGAAATTTATGATAATACACTTAAAAGTAATTTTACCCTTGCTCACGGTATTAAGTGACTGAACTGCAGATAGAATCCAGTCACTATTTATAAGTTAAGTAAACTTTAGAGAGAAGCGCCGAACTTTATGTTCAGCACTTGCTCCGATTAACCCAAATCTACTAAAAATAGAGTCTCCTAACCTATTATTAGCTTCTTATAAAAACTTCAGGAGCTAATACAATTAAGTTAAGATTTACCCTTACATTTTTATTTATTTTTTTCATTTTTAAAACAGCGCTCTGAATTAAATAAGCGGGGTTATCATTAATATGGCATTTTTTTCAATTGAAAAATTTATGGCAAAGCCCCACTACCGGTCATTATTATTTCTAAAGATCTGACCGAAGGCTTGTTCATCTCCGGTCTAAATCTCCCGGAGAAAGCTGATCAGACATGACGGCCATGCCTGGTTGACAGAATCAGGTTAGTTATTGCAAAATTTCCTGCAAAGTGAGGTTGTATCAAAAGGACTTTTTAACCGCAAAGTACGCAAAGTTGTAGCAAAGCCCACCTTCGTTTAACTTCGGCGGGCAAAGTACGCAAAAGTAAATTTCAGTATCTGAATTCTTTGCGATCTTTGGATTTAATGCTTTGAGACGCCACCACTCGGTCGGGCTCCTTCCTTCGGTCGCCGAAGGCTTGCCGAAGGCGATGCGCTAAAATAGCCCACAGAGCCTGTCCCGGTTTATCGGGAGCTCTTTTTTAACGCTTGGCCCTGGTTAATGGATCTTTCTTTTGAGACAGCCTCATTTATTCAAATTATGAACTTTGTTTGTTATATCATATATCATGAGAACATTCCCGTGACGTACCAGCAAGTTTCCATTATAAATAGAGGGATGTGAAAAATAAGGTCCGGTACCCTCTTTGACACGAAATGAGCTTTTAACTTTAAATCCGGTTGGATCGGGTAAAACAAGAGCAATATTGCCATTCTTTTCTTCAATACAATATAAATGACCATCCGCATACAGAATGGCCCCTTTATTAAACCATTCCTGCTCATACATTACTTTTCCGGTCTTCCACTCCTGGCAGACCCAGTTTCCTTTGCTGTTGGAAATCCAGTTTGATCCGTAAATGAATCCATTTACTTCAACTACTCCGCCGGTATGGGTGTCTAAAACAGGATTTTTCCATTTTAAGGTTACTTTATTACCATCCTCCGAGAGAGAAAGCATTAATGCATCCATATCATACCCGCGTGTAATAAATATCTCTCCGTTTTTATAAAGAGGTGCATTAGTATGGTTCAGCCAGGTTAATCTGTCTGCTGCCTCGGGCCTGAGACTAAAATTCCAGAGTAATTTACCATTCTGAGGGTTTATCCCCAGAAGATCCCTTTCTAATTCAACAAGGATAATTTTTCTCCCGTTTCTGTCAATCAGGATTGGTGAACAATAAGCTTCGGCAACTCCGGTGGAAGGAGTTTTCCAGATTAATTCGCCGGTATTCTTATTAAGTGCAACCACTGAAGCATCCTCCCCTCCTACTGTGCAAATCACAGCATTGCCAGTTAGTAACAATGACTCGGCAGGACCCCAAACGGAAAATTTACCTCTGAATTCTATATGCGGATTTCTTTTCCAGATGATATTCCCTGACTGTGCATCCATGCACACTGTTTCTCCCGATCCGGCAGATATATAAAGCTTATTACCCTGTAGAGTGGGGGTATTCCTTGTTTCCGAATGAGCTTTCAAATATCCCGTTCCATATGCTTTTTTCCACAACAACTTACCCTTCATGTCAAAAGCCGAAACAAACTCCACTGTATCTATTAATCCAGAAGTGTAAATAATATTATTGTGTACGACTGCAGAAGAAAACCCTTCTCCTATCCCATTGATTTTCATTATAACAGGAGGCCCATCTACAGGCCATTCTGTTAAAAGATTTTTATCAGGATAAAAGCCATTCCGTAAAGGGCCTCTGAATTGAGTAATTTTTTCCTGCCCGAATCCGTCAATAGAAATAATCAACAATAGGGCGATGGTAATGTAACGATAAATCCTGCTTAGATTAATAAACATATATATTACGATTTTAAGTGTTAGTTAACTCAAAGTAACGGTTTCCGGATAAATACCAACTGATATTTTATGCTAAATATTGAAAGTAATTTAATAGAATTTTATTCATTTTCAGTCCCTTCAGCTTTTGTTAAAGCTGGAGTCTCTGAAATACTGAGCCCTAAAAGGATAATTGCATTGTCCCCCTTTATATTATTTACAGATTTCAGATTTATCTCTTTAATCTTTTTCCCAAATCTGGGATTCAGCCATTCATAAGAAAAAAAGGTTACCGGATCTGAATTTTCCTTAGAACATCTTACGGCTGTTGCTTCATAAGCATATTTCTGACTGCCGCTGCCTCTGCCCTTTTCAGGAATTTTGATTCTCTGCTGCCAACTCCAGTCCAGAATATTAACACCGTACCTCACTGGAACAGACTCAACAAAACCATCCTCATAGATGATCTCGTACCAGCCTAAAAGTTCCGCTGTTTCATCAAAATTATGTATCATACTGTAAGCCTTGGCGTTGCGGCCTGCTTTGGCACAAGCATGCAGAAATATTATACTGTTAACATCTTTGTTTATCTCAATACCCCGTACCGAATTTGTATTTGTTCCTTTATTACGTGAAGTCACAACAATTGCCCTTTTACCAGCTCCCGGCGGAGAATTCAGATTAAAGAGTATATTCTTTGTTCTGACAGCTCCTGTTAAAAGGTCAGAATTATTTAAACTGTCAATTCCTGTTGCCAGGGAAGAATTTAAATGAGATGAAATATTAACAGGGCTGACCTTGCTCCCAAGATCGGAAGGAAGTAATTTCCCGCTTAAGTTGGTATTAATATCACCGATCATTGATTCAGTATTCAGTGCAAGCTGATCAGGTGGCATATAGTGTCTCGACCATAACAGATTTGCAGTGCCAAGAAAATCATAGATAAGATCTTTCCCAAAATTCTTTTCTGTAGTGGCGGCCCACGAAGAAGGGGCTCCGCCCAATAACCCTTTTAATTTCACTCTTTCATCCCAGCCGGTAATCTCAGGCGTAAAATTTCCATATACCTGCTTAAACCCAAAATCAGATACCTGCTTATCATTATTAATATTACTCCAGAACCAGTTAAATACAATAATGTCTTTCGGAATTAATTTCAATACCTGCTCAGGAGTTAAAGCTCCCGGTATATTGTACTTATAACCCGTTGAAGATTTCCACTCCTGGTGATCTTTTTTAGTAACCGATTCCAGAAGATGATCTCCCCATAATGCAGTTTTAATTCCTTTTTTAGCAAGGTAATCATGAATTTTGGTCACATCATCAGCGTAGAGTTGTCCATAATCCTTTCCACGGCATAAATCACACAGATTCTTCTCCATCCTCCACTCGTCATGACCAATATGGATAATTGAAGGATGAATTACATCAATATATTCATCGAGCACATCAAAATATATTTTATAAATCTCAGGTTTTAAGGGACAGTATGTATCCGGATAGGGCTGAGCTAAATTTTCTGCCAGTTCCTTATGACCAGCAAGCAGATAATACGCATGAGTTAATGAGGGCAACTCAGGGATAACCTCAAAATTAAACTTTCTCATATAGGCAACCAGGTCGGCTACTTCTTCTTTTTCGAGTATTCCACCGTCTGCATTATCCTGATGAGAGGAATTCTGAAATTCCATATGTATTCCGGGGGGCCTGTCCAGCCTGCTGAAATTAAGATGCCGGTAAAATTCAACTGCACCAATGTTTAATTCGGGATGCTTTTCCAGTCGCATATTTGCGTTAAGTTCAAGTATTATTTTATTAAACTTATAAAGTGCAGCAAAATCTTTAATAAATCTCTTGAAAAATGTAATATTTTCCCGTCCGGGCAGATATAATTTTATTCCCCGGAATCCAAACTGAGGTGAATCTTTAACTTCTATCTCTGGAATATAAAGATTCCCGTCTTTTTTATCAATGATCTGCCGTAGTGATTCAAGACCATATAATGCACCGTTTTTGCTGTTTGCGGCAACAACAACATTCTTTCCGGAAACGTTTAAGAAATAACCTTCATCTCCCAGACCTTTTAAAGCAGCAAGAATACCTTTCTGCTCGCAATAGCTTCTTACCAGGGGATTTGAAATGTCTCCTATCAATATGAATTTATCTTTATCCGCATATGTGGTTCTCTTACGGATAATTACCGATTGCTCAAATTTATCTTCAAACTCATTGAAAAGTAATCCCGCCAGGAAGCTATCGGCATTACTTTCTTTTTCAGGCACCATTATGAATGTTGAATTATCAATGCTGAATATCCCTTCACCCATCCGGACTTCAGACGGGATTGGGAAAATCACTGGTTTTTCGTTGCCGTCAGAGTAACTGTTGAAGAATTGGAAATTAAATAAGAAAGCCAAAATGGTAATCCGATTAATTAATATTTTATCCATGACATATATATTTTATTATTTCAATTGAAAATTGCAGTCTAAGATTTTGAATCATTATTTCCTTCATCGGTTTCAATTGAGACAAACTGTATAGGTCTGCGATACCAGGATGTGCGGTATGCACCGTAAAGTACCCCGGCGGTTAGCCAGCACATTCCTACAATTTTGGCACTATTACTCAGGCTGAGCCAAAGATATAAACATACAATGAAACCAAGTACCGGCACCAGAAAATAGGTCAGCTTTTTTTGTTCCCCGTGTAAAAAGTAATGAACAAATGAGGATGCATTGACACCCATGAAGGCAATGAGTGCACCAAAGTTCAGCAACTGGGCGCCAAGCGGAAAGGTAAGCAGGAATGCACCGGCCATGGTTATTACGCCAACGAGAATAATATTGTTGCTGGGTACCCTGGTGCGGGGATTTACAGCACCAAAGAATTTCCGGGGAATAGCGTTATCACGACCCATGCCATAAAGAAGGCGTCCGGCCCCCAGATGAGCCCCTGCACCCGAACCTATAGTTGCTATCAGCAGTGCAATATTGACGGTATGAAAAAGCCATTGTCCCCCTGCCCTTCCGGCTATATAGCAAAATGCGGTATCCTGATCCGGGAAACTCGTCCCGGGCCATACAAGCTGAGCGGTATAAACCTGGACAGAAGCCAGCACACCAGTGATCAGACAAACTATCACTGAAGCCCGGAGGATGTTGCGTCGTGGATTGTGTACCTCTTCGGAAAGAGTTGAAATACCATCAAAACCGATATAAGTAAGGACAGCCAGAGAGGCTCCCGTAGAAATTGCGGAAAAAGAAAATGTTTTCGGATCATAAAAGGGTCTGGTCCATCCTGCGAGGCCATCCGGAGGTTGCAGCCACAGATAACGGATCGCGGCACCAAGAAAGAGTACAATCACTACTCCAAGACCTGTTGCAATAATTGTATTGGTGCGTGCACTTGCCTCGATACCACGCAAGTTCATCGTGGTGAACAAAATAGTAAAAGCCACAGCATATACGCCAAAGGGTATTTCCGGAATAAAGTTCATTGCAGCTTTGCTTGTCCAGATCACGCAAATAATGGGGTTCATTACATAGTCGAAAATCATGCCCCATCCGATGAAATAACCAAGTGAAGGATGAATTTCCCGGCTGACATATGTATAAGCCGAACCGGAACTGGGATATACATTGGCCATACGACCGTAACTGATAGCTGTGAACAACATAGCTACCATACCGATCAGGACTGTGGTGACCACGTGTCCTTGCGCCAGATTTGCCGCAGCACCATACAGTGGCATTGGTGCAGTGGGCTGGATCAGGATTATGCCATAAAGAACAAGCGCTGGGAGCCGGAGAACACGTTTCAAGCCAGGGCCTGAAACTGACGATGTTTGGGTTTCACTCATGTCTGACAAAAGGTTTTACTTGGTTGAAAATATAATGCGGGCTAAGATATTAAAAATAAAATAACAGCCTGTTATCTTAGTCTGAAATGACAGTTTTAACGAAATAATCATAATCAGGATGTTCATAATTCCCAATACTTACATATATTTATAGTAATAAAAATGCTTAATAATAAAATTACTAAAGAGGCAATTACTATGTTAAAATACAGTATGTTCATTCTTTTTTCCGGCTTTCTTTACTCGTTATTGCACAGAGTAATCAAACTCCTGATGAAGGAAAAATAAAATATTATGATCATAATTTTTTCCTTATTGAAGGAACAACGTTTACTGATTCCGTAAAAGAAAATCTCTATGACAGGTTCCCGGCTTCATACATGAACAAAGTCAGGGGACCCGTCTGGTCATTGTCTAAATCATCAGCCGGTATATCAGTCAGGTTTTTTTCCAATTCAACTACAATTAAAGTAAAATGGACATTGCTCAATGATGCAAAGATGAACCATATGGCTGAAACAGGAATAAAAGGAATAGACCTTTATTTTAAAACTGATAATGGCTGGCAATATGTCAATACTGCAAGACCCACAGGAAAATCAAATGATTTTTTACTTGTAAATAATATGCCGGCAAAAAACCGGGAATATAAAATGTATTTACCTCTATATGACGGTGTTACATATCTTGAAGTAGGAATTGACAGTTTAAGTAAAATAGAAAAACCGGTCAAAAGTAATCAGAAACCTGTCGTTTTTTATGGCACCAGCATTACCCAGGGAGGATGTGCTTCACGCCCGGGTATGGTACATACCAGTATTATCTCCAGAAAACTGAATGTTGATTGTATTAACTTCGGATTCAGCGGTAATGGTAAAATGGAAAAACCGGTTGCTGAACTGATATCAGGGATTAATCCGTTATTTTATGTAATGGATGGTACAGGAAATATGTCACCTGAGGAAATTCAGGAAAACGCAATTCCGCTTGTTGAAATTATCAGAAGTAAACATCCGGTCACTCCAATAGTTTTTGTAGAATGTTTAATGTTCGAAAAGATCTGGCCTTGATGAGAAAACACGAAATGAGATCAATGCAAAAAATGATATGATGAAGAGTGAATATCAAAAGATGCTTGACAGAGGATTTTCAAATATTTTTTACATTGAAAATACTGGCGCTATCGGTACCGATCATGAAGCAACTGTGGATGGCGTTCATTTTACTGATCTTGGATTTATGAGATATGCGGATTTTTTAATTTCAAAATTTAAAAAGTTCCATTTACCGCTACATTGATGTACAGCTGTCATTAATCGTATCTTGGCCCTTTACATCTTTGAAGTTTTACAAATCTTAAACCTTTAAACATGAGTCCACTCTATAAAGACTTCTTTTGCCACAAAGGCACCAAGTCTCAAAGTTACACTAAGAGTATGTTATTAATAATAAGCTCTTTGTGAACCTTAGTGCCTTTGTGTCTTAGTGGCATTTGCATTTTTGCACCTTTTTGGAGTGGACTCAAACTTAAAATTTAAAATTAACCAACCATTTATAAAATCTTTAATACAATGATCAAAACTGCAAGTAAACATCGCCAGCTCATCCTGTTTATTTTTCTGATAATCTTCACTCAACTGATTTCACAAAATGTTGCATACTCCGGGAAGTTATCTGCTGAAATACAGGTTATCCCTTTCCCTCAGCAAGTTATTACCAATAATGCAAATTTTAGGTTCAATAATAATTTAACCATTGTTCTGGATCAGAATAATTCGGCTGCTGACCGGTTTACGGCAAATGAATTGATCAGGGATCTTAAAAACGAATGGAATATCAACGCCGTACTAAGTAATAAAAAGGGGACCTGTTCAATATTACTGACTCGCCGTAATGCTCCAAAATCATTGAATAACCAGGGATATCAGCTTATAACCGGGCCCGGTGAGCTGGTGATAAGGTCCAATGGCGAGGATGGACTATTTTATGGTACCCAGACGTTGCTCCAGCTTATTCAAAATGACGGATCAGGATATCAGATCCCCGGACTGCAAATCACAGACTGGCCGGATATTCAGGAGCGGGCCATACATTATGATACCAAACATCACCAGGATAAATCATCATATGTAAAGAGTTTCATCAAAGACCTTTCGAGGTATAAAGTTAATATGCTGATCTGGGAATGGGAAGATAAATTCGCTTATCCCAGCCATCCGGAAATAGGGGCGCCCGGAGCTTTTACCATGGAGGAGATGCAGGAATTTACCCGTTATGCCAGGCAGTATCATATACAGATCGTTCCACTCGTTCAGGGTCTCGGCCATGTAAGTTTTATTTTAAAATGGCCGCAATATAAACCCCTTAGAGAATTAGAGGCCTCCAACTGGCAATTCTGTCCGCTAAAACAAGGGAGCTATGATCTTCTTTTCGACCTTTGGAAAGATGCTATTGAGGCTACGCCAGGATCAGAATTTATCCATGTTGGTTCCGATGAAACCTATGAACTGGGTGCATGTGAAAACTGTCAGGTTAAATCAAAAGAAATAGGGAAAAGCGGCCTTTACCTTTTGTTCGTTAATAAGGCTGCCGGATACCTGAAAACAAAAGCCAGAAAAGTGATGGTCTGGGAAAGACCCATGGGATGGAAATCAGGTAGTTCTCCGGCAAAAGGGGTTGAACCATCAAAAGGTTTGGTCTTGACTGAAAGCTACAACTATGAAACCCCCGAGTTTAAATATAGTAAGGAAGCTAAAGCATCAGGATTTGAAACATATGCCTATGATCCTAACCCGGGAGTAGTACCGCTTATGGTGCCATATTTGTTTGAGAAAGGAGAAAAAGGAGAATTAAGAACCGGGAAGTCTTGAAAAATCGTATCAGTTTTTTAACTTCTGCATCTGCGTCTGGGACCTTCGGCGGAATGATCTGTACTTCATGGGATGATGATGACCTGCATAATCAAATGTGGATGATGCATTTTATTAATGCTGCAACCTGGTCCTGGAATGGCAAAAATTCTAATCTTTCCGCCTTCAGGGAGGCATTTTTCAAAACCTATTATGGTAATACTGCAATTGATATGGATAAACTTTTTGAGCTGTTAAACCATGGCGCCTATTACTATGCCGGACCCTGGAACGAAATGTATGGCATTATGGAGCAATCGGAAAGACACATTTACCGGACCTTCCCCGTGGCGATGCCATCGAATATGATCCTTACTGGAATATACAATACAAGGAAAAAGTAACCCAATCGAAGGATATTCTCGCCAAAATGGACAGTGCTTTACAAATTATTAAGAAGAATAAATCAGCCGGAGTCAGACATGCCTACGATTTTGAGATTTTTCGTACCAGTGCGGAACTTGATCAAACATACCTGCCTGACTTATCTTGACCTTTCAAACCTGGAACTTGCCATAAGAAATGCCCATGTAAACCGGTTTGTAGATTTGAATGTATCGCTTAACAGTTTTTGAAAGCACAGCAAATAATTGAAACAGTCTTAAGAGAAGAGAAGATGTTTTTAATGACCTTGTAGAAACATACGAATTAACCAGGTTGCCTAAAGGGTTAAATACCATAGGATAAAACTTTTTTCTGGCAACAGGACAGGGCAAGACATTTTGCATTCCGAAGGCCCGATATGTCTTTTCTTATTTATGATGAACAGTTACTGGACATGGAAGGTTATCTCCAAAAGTTGAAAGATTATATTGAATATTTTAAGGGTCTGACCTTGTAAATGTGATCTGCCTGAGGACGCATATGTTTATACCGATGTCAGCAATGGTTAACGAATAACACGGGATGCTCGTTTACATACCCGGCCACCTTAAAAGGTTTGGTGACCCCCGCTCCAATAAGACCATTGTCCGTTGGTGCTTTGCTGACAGATCCTGCAGAAACAGATAGTACGCGGGAAGAAGATGCGTATTACCCGCTAAAGATCCTGTAAAATTTCCCATGTCAATGTTTATAAATATCATTTCTTCGTTGCGGAGCTTTGTTTTTTATTTTTTCATTAAGACTAACAAGCTGAATATTAGTTATATAACAAATCATAAAAGCTTTTTTTATTAATTTATGATACTTATTATCTGCCAATTATGTCCACTGCGATACAATATTTATTAGATTTAAAATCTAATAAAATTACTATATTGGTTTACAATATTAAATCTTAATTACTTTGTAATGATTTGAAAGATAGCCCTATAAATAATTTTATAATGGAAACCAGGATAATAAGGAACTTTCCTTCTTATGGAATGTTAGTATTTAGAGTATTTTTAATTTCAGCATTTACCGGAAATTTCTTTGTCTTCCTGAAAAAGGGATTTGAAGTCTGGAGGCAATTTACGGGGAATACAAAGAAAATCAGGTTTTTGTCAGATTACCGGCATTTTAGCTCAGGTTGAATATTCATCAAACAAACCATATGATCTTTAAAATTAAGCATTAGTAATTTATAAACTATATCTAAATGAAAAAATCAGTATTATTTTCAGTTTTTTCTTCCATTTTGATCTTTTTGGTATTTGCTGCCAACGCGGCAGGTGATCAACAATCCTCAACAAAAGGATGGAAGGCCGGTGTTGCCCGTGCTGTCATTACTCCTAAGGAGCCGATCTGGATGGCAGGTTATGGATCGCGTGACCACGTCTCCGAAGGAACTCTGGTTGACCTGTGGGCAAAAGCTCTGGCTATTGAAGATGCAAAAGGGAAAAAGGTTGTTCTTATTACAACCGATATCCTTGGATATCCCAAGATTATCTCTGATCATATAAGGGATCAGCTGGCAATAAAATATGGTCTGACACGGTCGCAGATAATATTGAGCGCTTCACATACACATTCAGGCCCGGTTTTGGGCGAGGCGCTTTCTGATGTCTATCCTGTTAATGCAAAACAAAAAGAAGATATAATAAAATATTCGGCAAATTTTGAAAAACAATTAATTGCTTTGGCGGGTGAAGCTATCCGGTCAATGGTGCCGGCTCAGGTTTATTCACAAAATGGAATTACCCGCTTCCAGGTGAACAGACGCAATAACGTTGAAGCAAAACTTACCACGCTGACAGAATTAAATGGTCCTAACGATTATGCCGTTCCTGTATTAAAAGTAACTGATGCATCAGGGAACCTGATGGCTGTGGTATTCGGGTATGCATGCCATGCTACCGTTTTAAGTATCTATCAGTTTTCAGGCGACTACCCCGGATTTGCCCAGATTGAATTGGAAAAATTACACCCGGGGGCAACAGCAATGTTTTTTCAGGGAGCAGGTGCCGATCAGAATCCCCTGCCCCGGAGAACAATACCTCTTGCTCAACAATACGGCCGTGAACTTGCAGCAGCAGTCGACAGAGTTCTTCAGGAAGATATGCGTAAACTATCTCCTTTAATAACCACAGCCTATTCTGAGATCGGATTGACATTTGACAAACTTCCTACCAGGGAGGAATTGACAAAAATGGAAAAAGAATCTAAAGGTTCAGATCAACGCTGGGCATCACATCAGCTTCAGACACTCAGGAATAATGGTTCATTGATGACTTCTTATCCTTATCCTGTACAGATTTGGAAACTTGGAGAACAGCCTCTTATGACTCTTGGTGGTGAATTGGTAGTTCAATATGATATTGACCTGAAGAAACTTTTTGGACCCGATATATTTGTAATGGGTTATGCCAATGATGACATGGCTTATATCCCTTCTGAAACAATTCTTAAAGAAGGTGGTTATGAAGGAGACACTTCTCAAAAAGTCTACGGACTGCCTGCCAAATGGAATGCAAATACTCCGTCTTTGATAATAAACGAAGTTAAAAAACTGGCTGTAAAAGCCGGTCTGCAACAAGTCTCGAAATAGAGAAGAAGTGGTTTAAACAACAATTTACTCATAAGAATTATGGTCCATTATCATAGGAACAGGTCAGTTTTATTATTCTGTCTCCTGGCATTTATTGTACCGCTACTTGCATGCTTTGCCGGGGATGGAAATATTCCAAAAGAAGCTGTAACGGAAGGTCTCCGTATCTCAACCTTTGATGTTGATGCCACACCTCCGGTTGGCAGCCAGATGGCTTACAACCCTGTACTTAAAACCTGGGATCTTGGTTTGCGGGCCAAAGGTATAGTTTTGCTTGGGGCTGGACAACCTATTGTTTTATGCTCCATAGACTGGATAGGAATAGCTAATGACTCCCAGGATGAATTCAAACGTGTACTGGCTGATGCAGCAGGAACGGTTCCTGCGCGGGTTGCTGTTCATACAATCCATCAGCACGATGCTCCTGTTTGCGATTTTGGTGCTGAAAAAATCCTTATAAAGGCCGGTATTAATCCATTGGGTTTTGAAAGCACATTTACTCATCTGGTGATGCACCGTATCGAAGATGCCATCCGTACTACCATCAAACAGTCGCAGCCCGTAACACACATAGGCTTAGGAGAAGCGCCGGTTTATAAGGTCGCTTCCAACAGACGGATTCAGGGCCCTGACGGCCGTATCCGTGCAACACGTTATACTGCCTGTCCCGATTCTGCTTTAAGAGCTGAACCTGAAGGATTGATTGATCCAATGGTTTCAGTGGTTAGCTTCTGGAATGGAGAAAGTCCCTTAGCTGTATTAAGTTATTATGCTGTTCATCCTCAGAGTTATTACCTGACCGGAGTACCTAATCCCGATTTCCCGGGTATTGCCCGTTTTTACCGTCAACTGGCTGTTCCGCAAGCTCTTCACATTCATTTTAATGGCGCCGGAGGTAACCTGGGTGCAGGCAAATACAACGATGGCTCGCATGAAAACAGAGGTATCCTTGCCGCACGTCTTGCCGACGGGATGAGAAGAGCGTGGGAAGCTGGCAAGCGTGAAGTTATAACTGCCAGCGAGGTTTCCTGGATGGTGGAACCGGTCGCTCTTCCTCCGGCAAAATATCCGGAAAGCCTTAAAACCGAGATGAGAACAAAGTCTGACGATGCAATATTTATAACAAATAATATATCTAAAATGGTCTGGTACAACCGGTGTCAGGAGGGCAAAAAGATTGATATCGGTTGCCTTTCGCTTGGTCGCGCCCGTATCCTGTTCATGCCGGGAGAATTGTTTGTGGAGTACCAGCTCGCGGCGAAAGCTGAACGGCCGGATCTCTTTGTTACAATGGCAGCTTACGGAGATTACGGACCTGAATATATCTGCACGGATAGCGCATACGAAGAAGGAGGATATGAGGCGAGCGGGGCCTCAGGCGTCACAACAGGGTCAGAAAAGATCCTTATGACCGCAATACGCAAATTGCTCAAAAGCAGCAGAGGCACTTCAAATAATTTATAATGAGAAAAAAGATAGCTGAGACCATTATTCATTATGGGAAAATAGCAATATTAATACTTCTTTTCACTGCATGTTCAGAAAATTTCCAGGCATCCCTGCAAAAAGGACTTGCGGGACACTGGGAGTTTAAGGGTAATACTGACGATACGTCGGGTAATGAAAGTAACGCAATCGCAAAAGGTGATGTTGATCTTAAAGTTGCAGGACCGGACGGAAAAGGATCAACAGCAGCCGGCTTCAATGGTCTTAATGCCTGGCTCGAAGTTCCTGCTGATAAATCCCCGCATTTTGGAAAAGGAGATTTCAGTATAGCGCTCTGGATAAATATTGGTAATGAGCTTAATGATGTCCCGGGAGATCTTATCAGTCAATATGACCCTGTACTTCATAACGGTTTCCATCTGAGCATTAAAAGTAATGCAGTTACAACCAGTCATGCAAATGCACGCCAGCTAAGTTTTGGTATTGATAATAATCAAATGTCGGAATGGATTGATCGCGGACGTCCGGGTAATGCGATATGTGCATTTGCATTGGCAAGTTATAAAGGTACGCTTTATGCCGGTACCTGTGAGGCAGGGAAAGATGAGTCGGGTCATGTTTACAGGTACAATGATGCAAACGAGTGGCTTGACTGCGGATCACCTGACAAGTCGAATAGTGTCATGGCTCTTTCAGTATTTAATGACAAACTTTATGCAGGAACGTCAAAATACCGTCTTGCTGGTTCGGCACAACCCGAATCTGAAAACCTTCAGCCCGGGGGTAGTATCTTTCGGTATGAAGGAGACAATAAATGGATAAATTGCGGACATCTTCCGGCCACTGAGGCTATTGGTGGATTGATAGTATATGAGGGAGCCCTGTACGCTTCGTCGCTATATCATCCTGCAGGATTTTTCCGCTATGAAGGAGATACAAGCTGGGTTGACTGCGGCACACCCGGTGGTAAGAGGGTTGTTGCATTAGGTGTTTATAACGGATATATCTATGCTACAAGCTATGACGGAGGTTATGTATATCGATATGATGGCACTTCATGGACTGACTGCGGACAACTCGGGAATAATACTCAAACCTATTCATTCGCTGTTTACCAGGGACGGTTATATGTGGGAACATGGCCGAGTGGACGAGTTTACCGGTTTGAAGATATTAATCAGTGGACCGATATGGGCAGGCTGGGAAACGAACTCGAAGTTATGGGCATGCTGGTCCATAACGGCCGGATGATAGCAGGCACACTACCCCTTGCTGAGGTATACTCCTATGAAGGAGACACGATCTGGAACAAAATTGGAAGACTCGATAAGACACCTGATGTAAAATACCGCCGCGCATGGACAATGGCAGAACATGATGGAAAAGTATTCTGCAGCACTCTGCCTTCAGGGAAGATCTTTTCCTTTGAAACAGGAGTTAATATTATCAGTGGTGACCCGATCCCCTCAGGGTGGCATCATATAACTGCTACAAAGTCAAAAGACCGCCTGACCCTTTATCTTGACGGAAAACAACTCGCGCAATCGGAACCGTTTAATGGTAGTTTGTATGACCTTAAGGAAAATATGGCTCTCCAAATCGGATTTGGAACCGATGACTATTTCATAGGCAGTATGGCTGATCTGAGACTGTACAACCGTTCCTTAAAACCCGGGGAAATCCTCTTTTTGTCTGATTCCGGGCATATTAATCTTACTGGAAAATAATTAACAAAATGTAAACAGATAATTTATTAATAGTAATTTATGAAATAAATAAAAATGATCATGTAACCTATATATAATATTTTTATTAACATGTCAGTAGCTATTAACCGAAGAAAGTTCTTTTCAAATTCAGCCATGTCAGCCGCTGGTTTGATACTTGGTGCCAATATTTCTGATTCCTTATCGGAAAGTAATCCGAACTCTTCTTCCTACGGGATTATGAATGAAGCTCTGAAATACAGGAAGATTGATACTCATGTTCACTGCCAGCTTTCTCCTTTGGAAGGCCCTGAAGCACTGTTGGATTATGCCGACAGGCTTGGTGTCGAAAAACTCATAATTTCCCGTCCGATAACCAAAGAGGTTGCTCAGCCTCAGGAATTCATAAACTCTAACGACATGATGATCAGGGCTATGAAGCAGTACCCTGACAGGTTCATTGCACAGTTTACATTAATTCCAACCTACAGGAAAGAATCGCTTGAAGAAATAAAGCGGTGTGCTGATCAGGGAATGGTAGGTTTAAAGGTTTATTTTCAGGTAAAGTTAAATGATCCTTTATTCTATCCCATAATTGAACAAATGATTGACCTTAAGATGATTATACTGATGCATTCTTTTTCCGAAATTGGCCGTGGCGGATACCGGACCAAATATGGAAATCTTTACCCGAACGAGTCAACACCGGAAGATTTTGCTGACGTCGCCGGAAGATACCCGGAAGCAATGCTTCAATGGGCGCATTTAGGAGGGGGAGGCGACTGGGAGTATGAATGTAAGGTACTAAAGGATTATCCGAACATTTATGCTGATGTATCAGGAAGTAATAACGAAGCGAATATAATAGATTATGCCTTGAAATATCTTGGAGAGGATAGGTTGTTCTTTGGATCAGATAATAGTTATTACCAGGCAGTCAGCAAGGTTCTTGCTGCTGACCTTACTGAGGTTCAGCGAAAAAAAATATTCTTCGACAATTATAATAATATGTTAAAAAAAGGAGGTTATAATGTTGCTTGATATCAATGCTCACCTGGGGCACTGGCCGTTTAAACAACTTAAGTATAATACCTGTTCAACATTAGTGGAGAGAATGAACAAGTTTGGGGTTGACATTTCGGTTGTAAGCAACCTTAATGGCGTTTTTTATAAGAATACTCAGCCGGCTAATGAAGAATTATACGATGACATAAAATCCAGCAAACGATTTGCAAACCGGTTCATCCCCTTTGCTGTTCTTAATCCGATATATGCCGGTTGGCAGGATGATTTCGAAACATGCAGTACAAGGATGGGAATGAAGGGGATCTGTCTTTATCCCCTTTATCACGATTATGAAATTACTGATCCCGCTTGTGTGGAACTTTTGAAGCGTGCCCGCGACAGGGGATTGATTGTCACTTTCACACATCGTATTGTTGATTCACGACAACGCTCCTGGATGGATATAACTGAGGAATGGTCAATGAAGGATATCCTGCCAATTATCAAAATGGTTCCCGATGCAAAATATTTTATAGTAAATACTGCCAACAGTATGAATGTGAGTGCTGAAGAGACAGAACTTCTCAGAAAAACCGATATCTTATTTGATACTTCCGGAAGATCCATGTCAAACCTTGGTGAAATGATAAAAAAGTTTGGCAACGATAAGTTTGCTCTTGGTACACACTCCCCGATTCTTGATTATCTTTCAGGTTTATTAAGGATAGAGTCGCTCAGAATAAACGAAGCAGATGAGACGACTAAGCAATTATTAAGGTATGAAAATGCAAAAAGAATGCTGCAATTATAATTTTAAATATCAGCCGGATCCATCAGCAATCAGAAAAACCTTTTACAATCATTTAATCAAAATAATCATGACTCATTTTCATAAAAACAGATTTGTATTATTTTTCTGCCTCCTGGCATTCATTGTACCGTTACTTACATGTTTTGCCGGAGACGGAATTATTCCAAACGGGCCTGCTCCTGAAGGACTTCGTATTTCGACTTTTGATGTTGACGCTACACCTCCGGTGGGGAGCTATCTCGCGTATGATCTGATGGTTAATTCGTGGGATCTGGGTCTGAGGGCCAAAGGTATTGTTCTGTCAGGAGCCGGACAACCTGTTGTTCTATGCTCAGTTGACTGGATTGGCATCTCCAACGATAGCCAGGATTCATTCAAAAGTGCACTTGCCGAAGCTGCAGGTACGGTGCCGGAACGTGTCGCAGTGCATACCATTCACCAACATGATGCTCCGATAAGTGATTTTGGCGCTGAACGTCTTTTAAAAGAAGCCGGGATGGATCCTCTTAGCTATGAAGGTTCGTTCCAGCGTGAGGTGATCAACCGGCTTGGGGTTGCCGTAAAAAACTCTCTTGGAAAAGCACAACCCGTTACCCAAATGGGATTGGGCAAGCACCGGTTTATGAGGTTGCCTCAAACAGACGTATTATTGGTGATAATGGCAAATAAAAGCCACCCGTTCATCCGCAACTAAAGATCCGGCTGTTCGTGCAGAACCAGAAGGGCTTATTGATCCTATGGTATCATTGGTCAGTTTCTGGAATGGAGACAAACCTGTTGCAGTATTGAGCTTTTATGCAAATCATCCCCAGAGTTATTATCGTCTGGGTATTGCCAATCCCGATTATCCCGGGTGTTGCCCGCTTTTTGCGTCAGCTTGCTGTGCCTGATGCCCTGCATATTCATTTCAATGGAGCAGGGGGAAATCTTACAGCCGGAAAGTATAATGACGGATCAAAAGAAAACAGAATGATTTTAGCTGAAAGACTTGCTGATGGAATGAAAAGAGCATGGGAGGCTACTGTCAGAGAACCTGTTACAGCTGATGCAGTAGCGTGGAACTTTATACCTGTCTCTTTACCCCCGGCATCATTCATCAAAACCTGCAAAGTGAGATGAAAACGAAAGACATGGTTTATCTGACCAATAACTTATTTAAGTTGGTTTGGCTCAGACGATTACAATCAGGCAAGAAAATCAATATCGATTGTCTTGCTTTAGGCAATGCCCGTATCCTGTTTATGCCGGGGGAACTTTTTGTTGAATATCAGCTTGCGGCAAAAAAAATGCGTCCCGATTTATTTGTAGCTATGGCAGCTTATGGGGATTACGCTACCGGTTACATATGCACTGCCAAAGCCTATCAGGAGGGTGGTTATGAAGCTGGAATAGCCTCTGCAGTTACACCCGAGGCTGAAGGAATTCTGATGGATGTTATGCAAAAACTTCTGAAGAAGTAAAAGATCACAGATGTAGTAATATGATTGATAACTAAATAAACTATTTACAATGGCAAAGAAAAAGTATTCGAGACGTGAGTTTTTAAAACAAAATTCATTGACCGGCCTCGGTGCAGTTGTAGCTATGGGTGTGACTCCTTCACTGTTTACTGATGACATCCGAAGCACAGGGACACCTGCCTTGCTTGGCGGATCACCTGTAAGGACAAAAGGATGGCCGGGATGGCCGGTTTGGGATTCAACAACAGATGAAGAGCAGGTTCTGAAAGTTCTGAGGAGCGGATCATGGACTCGTGCAAATGTTGTTACGGAATTCGAAAAAAAATGGGCTGAAACTGTAGGAGCCAAACGTTGTCTGACTGTTGTTAACGGTACCAATGCGCTTATTGCATCTCTTAATCAGTTTGATATTGGTGCAGGTGATGAAGTGATCATTGGTCCATATTCATTTATCTCAACATTCATCTGTATTCTGCAAAATGGCGCTATGCCGGTGTTTGTTGATACAAATCCTGAAACATTTCAGATTGACGCCGATAAAATTGAAGCAAAGATCACTCCCCGAACCCGTGCTATTCTTCCTGCCCATACACTGGGAATGCCGGCTGATATGGAGAAGATTATGCAGATAGCTGCAAAACACAACCTGCTTGTAATTGAGAATGCCTGCCTTTCCTGGCTGGCAGAAATAAATCACAAAAAAGCAGGGACATTTGGAAATGCAGGATGCTTTAGTTTTCAGACCTCAAAAAGTATTCCCATTGGTGAAGGTGGAGCTATCGTTAGCGATGACGAAAAATTTATGGACAGGTGTTATTCTTATCATAACTATGGCAATCCATATGGTTCAGTTGTTCTGCCTGAAGGTGTACACGGCGGGACAGTTATGACCGGGACCAAACTGAGAATAACCGAATATCAGGCTGCAATCGGACTTGCCCAGTTAAAACGGTTGGCAAGCCAGACAGATACACGTAACGGGAATGCACAGTATCTGAAATCAAAGTTACAGGAGATCCCGGGCATTGTTCCATATAAACTCAGCAATAACGTTACAAAAATTTCTGCCTGGCAGTTTCCTTTAAGGTATAAAGCAGAAGCATTTCAGGGTCTGTCACGGGCTGAATTTCTTAAAGCTCTTCGTGCCGAAGGAATCCCGGGTTCAACAGGTTATGTCACACAGAATGATAAACCTTATTTGAAAAGTTATTTTGAATCCAAAAATTTCCGGAAGATGTATCCTAAGAAAATGCTGGATTTTGCAAAATATGTTGAAACAAATCATTGCCCCGAGAATGACCTTCTGTGTGATGAGGCAGTATGGTTTTCTCAGAATATGCTTCTCGGATCAAAAGCCGACATGGATGATATAGTAATGGCAATTGAAAAAGTCAGAAAGACAGCCGGCGATATTAAAAAGACAGGTAATAAATGAAAAGGAAGATCTTTTTTATATTTATCGTTTTCTTTCTGATAATCATACTTTATGAGGATGCTTCTGCAAATTATCAGGAGCTTTCCTCTCAAGGCTGGAAAGCAGGTGTTGCAAGAGTGATAATCACTCCGGAAGAGCCAATGTGGATGGCAGGTTATGGTGCACGGAATCACCCGGCCGAGGGGACAATACAGGATCTTTGGGCCAAAGCCCTTGTTCTTGAAGATTTGAAAGGAAAGAAGGCTTTGCTTTTAACCACTGATCTGGAATCGTTTCCAAAATATATGTCGGATCGGATCAGGAACAGGATTGGAGCCACTTTCGGTTTAACAAGGGCTCAGATAATACTTAACAGTTCGCACACACATTCAGGTCCTGTTTTGCTTGGGATGTATAATATTTATACCGAAGATCCCGCAGAAATTGAGAAGATAAGAAATTACTCAGTTAAGCTTGAGGATAAATTAATTACTTTGGTGGGTGAAGCAATCAGATCCCTGGTGCCTGTTCAGGTTTATACTCAGAATGGAATTACCAGGTTCCAGGTAAACAGGAGAAATAACAATGAAACATCACTGACAGCTCAGACAGTGTTAAAAGGACCAAATGATTATTCCGTACCGGTTATAAAAGTAACAAATGAGGCAGGAGATTTGATTGCTGTAGCTTTTGGATATGCCTGCCATAATACAACTCTAAGCGGATACCAGTGGTGTGGCGATTATGCCGGATTTGCTCAGATTGAGCTGGAGAAAATGCACCCTGGGGTTACTGCAATGTTCTTTCAGGGTGCCGGGGCAGATCAGAATCCATTACCCCGCGGATCAGTGTTCCTGGCCCAACAATATGGGCGAACACTGGCAGCAGCAGCCGATAGAGTATTAAATGAAGAAATGCGTAAACTTTCACCTGTACTCACAACCATTTATTCAGAAATTGAACTGGAACTGGAAAATCCACCCGGTAAAGAGGAGCTTACTGAAAATGGTTGCAAAATCTAATGGTTACCAAAAAAGATGGGCCGAAAATCTTCTTGATAAAATTGAAAAAGGTGAACATATCATCTCCGTTTATCCATATCCTGTTCAAATATGGAAACTTGGTGATCAATCTCTATTTAGTATGGGCGGCGAGTTGGTTGTTGATTACGCTATCGAGTTCAAAAGGATTTTTGGCCCGGATATATTCGTATTAGGTTATTCCAACGATGTTATGGCTTATATTCCATCCTCTGCAATCCTGAAAGAGGGAGGATATGAAGGCGCTTCATCGCAAATAGCATTCGGATTACCTGGTGCATGGAAAAAAAATGTTGAAACATTGATTATTGATGAGGTGCTTAGATTAGCTAGGCAGGCAGGAGTACCACAGAAAAAATAATTCCGATAAAATGAAGAAAATCAAATCTATTATCATTATCACAGTATCACTTACTTTCTCACTGTATGCACAGGAAAAAACCATAGACTGGGTCAGGGTAACAGATAATGCAGGCTGGAAGGTAAGGGATTCCCAGGGGGAATTGGTTTATAAAAATCAGCTTTGGATCCTGGGTGGATGGTTCAACTCGTATGAAGCCCCTCCCCGTGATGTATGGAGTTCCCGGGACGGGAAAAACTGGAAACTTATTAATGGGTCTGCTCCCTGGATTCATAGCGATTTGTCAATGTCAATAGTTTTCAAAGGTAAAATGTGGATGATGGGTGGCTGGTATAATGGCCGGCTGGAAGGACATTCAGCAGGCAACCAGGTGTGGGCATCATCAGATGGCATTAGCTGGAAGCAGGTGACCGAAAAGGCCGCATGGACTCCGAGGACTGCAGCTGCAATTGTTGAATTTAAAGGAAAGATCTGGATCCTGGGAGGAACTGAGAATTATTACTTTGGCACAAATCAAAGTCTTAAAAATGATGTCTGGTATTCTTCTGATGGCAAAAAATGGAACCTCGCAACATCTGACGCCGGTTGGTCACCTCGTGCCTATCACCAGGCAGCGGTATTGAACGGAAAGATCTTTGTTTTTGGAGGAGGTAATTATGTTCCTGAATATCATGCTAAAAACGATGTGTGGTGTTCTGATGACGGGATTCATTGGACACAGGTGAGCAATGCTGCCCCCTGGCATGAGAGGTTATGGTTTTCATCGGTTGTTTATCGAGACCGGATCTGGATTATGGGTGGATGGTCGAATAATCCCTACAAAAACTGGTCAGACGTCTGGTACACAAAAGATGGTAAAGAATGGAGCAGTTAAAATCAAATATGTGCTGGAAAGAACGGCATGAGCTTTCTGCCTTTGTCTTTAAGGATAAGATCTGGGTTGCAGGAGGGATGACTCCGCCTCTGGTTAATGATGTCTGGTCACTTCAGGTACCAAAAAAATGGTTTAATGATTAATATTACAAAGTAAATAAGATCATTTTCCTGTCATAATTTCCACAATTGTTTCTGGCAGGTCGGGGAGGGAAGATCTGTTCGTTGCCATGGCTGCTTATGGTGACTGCGGCACCGTATATATGGGTACGTCGATAGCCTATAAGCAGGGAGGATATGAAACAAGTGATGTTTCTAATGTTGCAGCAGAAACAGAAGGAGTATTAATGGATGCAATTCATAAACTACTAAATAAATATTAAATCATTTTTAACACTATTTTTGTTTTTTTAACATTTAGTTTTATCTTCACCCAGTTTTTACCTAGACTAAATATTTTTTTATTAACTAACCTAAAATTGGGAATCTATGAAAAAAGAATCTTACCTGATCTTTAACGGAAACCGCTGTTTAAAGCACTTTGCAAGGGCTTTTTTATTCGGAGTTTTTCTGCTTTTTCAGCTAAACGCTATTGCACAGCAAAAAACTATCACAGGTACAGTAATCGGAACCGATAATGCTCCCATTGCCGGAGCTACTGTTACTGTAAAAGGCACAACCATTGGTACTCTTACAGATATGGATGGTAAATTTTCATTATCTGTACCTGCATCGGCACAAACTATTGTTATTAGTTTTATTGGCTTGGAGACACAGGAGGTTACCCTTGGTGCAGGAACTGTATATAATGCTACACTTGCTCAGAGCCTGGTGGGGCTGGATGAAATAATAGTAATCGGTTATGGTACCGCAAAGAAGGCAGATCTTACAGGGTCTGTTACACGGGTCCAACCAGAATCATTTCAGAATGCACCTATTAAGCAGATAACTGAGATGCTAACGGGGACCGTAGCCGGATTCAATGCCAACCAGGGTGCAGGAGCCGACGGAGGTAGCACCCTTGAAGTGCGGGGACCAACATCGTTAAGTGCAGGAACAGATCCATTGATTGTTCTCGATGGTGTCATTTTCAACGGCAGCCTGAGTGACATTAATCCAAACGACCTTGCCTCTATTGACATTCTTAAAGATGCAAGCTCTGCAGCTGTTTTCGGATCAAAAGCAGCAAACGGAGTCCTTCTTGTAACAACACACCGGGGTACGGTTGGCAAACCAATTGTGAGTTTTACAACCAAAATTGGCGTTTCCCAATTAATAAACAAGAATTTTGAGCCATACCCGGGAAAAGAATACCTGGATTTCCGGAGGGATTTTTTCAGGACCAGGAACCAACCGCAACCCGACTATTACTGGTTCAGCCCTGAAGAACTGCCGGCAGGAGTTACTCTTGACCAGTGGCGCAATGCTGCCAATAATCCACAGGCGGACAATATGCAGGAATGGTTTTCGCGAATGAATCTTTTCCCGGTTGAAAAAGAGACATACCTGTCCGGGCAAACCCTGAACTGGATGGATCTTTGCTTCAGGACGGGTTTAAGTCAGGATTATGATCTGAGTATGAGCGGTGGAACAAAAGATGTACGCTACTACTGGTCAATCGGATATCTCGATAACCAGGGAATTATTGTCGGAGATAAATTCAGTGCCATACGTACAAGATTAAATCTTGACGGGGATATTACCGACTGGCTGAAAGTTGGAATTAATGCTCAATATACACTGAGAGATGAAAGTACGGTTGAAGCTAACCTTAGCCGGCTGGAACAGATGCCTGCTTACAGTAAGATGTGGAATGACGATGGAAGTGTCAACTGGTATCCAAACGGTTATACAATTGCATATAACCCACTAATTGATTATTATGGCCAGGACAGGCTCCGTAAGTTGAATAACCTGTTTGCTTCAATTTATGCCGAGATTAAACTTCCTTTCGGTTTTACCTTCCGGTCATCCTTCCAGCCAAGAATCAGTAACACCAAGGACTACAATTTCTGGGATACCCAAACTCTGGTTGGTGCAAGCGATTACCAGGGGGGATATGGCAGGCGGGATGATAACTCTTCCACGGAATGGATGATAGATAACATCCTGAAGTGGAACAAAGAGTTCGGAATACATAATTTTGATCTTACGCTGTTGCAGAATGCTGAGCAATCACTTGGCTTTGCAACGCGGTCCGAAAACCAGACATTCCTTCCAACAGATGCACTTATCTATCATGGGATGGGATTTGGAACACTCCCTGCTGTATCGAGTAACGATACAAAGTCATCAGGTACCGCACTCATGGCAAGGTTGAATTATACCCTGGCGGGCAGGTATTTGCTTACAGCATCAGTCAGACGCGATGGTTTTTCAGCATTCGGACAACAGAATCCTACAGCTACATTCCCCGCTGTAGCGTCTGGCCTGGAAGATATCTGATGAAAAGTTCTTCCATGTAAATGCCATAAATCGTATGAAACTCAGATTATCCTGGGGTGTAAACGGGAACCGAGATATCGGAACATATGCAGCTCTTTCACAACTGGCTTCAAATCCCTATTATAACGGATCAACCACATTGATAGGTACATATGCCAATACTTTAAGTAATTCTGGTCTGCGCTGGGAAAGAACCCAATCGACGAACATAGGTCTCGATATTGGTTTATTAAAGGATAAGATTGATATTTCAGTTGATGCTTATGATATGTCTACGACTGACCTGCTTATGACCCGTCAGCTCCCCAGAATTACAGGGTTTACAAGTATTGTAGCCAACCTTGGAGAACTTCAGAACCGCGGATTTGAGATGACTCTCAATACCTTCAACACAAGCAAACCGAATTTTACCTGGAAATCAAGTCTGGTTTTCTCTCTGAACAGGAATAAGATTGTCCGGCTTTTTGGTGATGTTAAAACTTTTACCTTACTCGGAGTTGAACAGACAGGAGAGGTACCTGACTTTACAAACAAGTGGTTCCCGGGCAAGGCTATTGATGTTGTATGGAACTATAATATCCTGGGTATATGGCAGAATGAAGAGGCAGCTGCAGCAGCGGAATACAAACAATTCCCCGGCTGGATCAAGGGTGAGGATGTAAACGGAGATAAAGTATATACCGATGTTCAGGATAAACAGTTTATAGGTTACACACAGCCTCGTTACAGGCTGGGTTTCAGAAATGATTTCACATTCCTGAAAGACTTCACAGCATCAGTCTTTATTCGTGCCGACCTTGGGCACATCGGTGACGTAACAAGTATGGCTTCAACTGAAACTTCAACATTCGACAGGAGAAATACCTGGAAACGTCCCTACTGGACTCCCACTGATCCGAACAATGAATGGCCGGCCCTGGGACATGTTATTGACGCTTTCGGAGGTGGTATAGCCATTTATAAGCCAAAAGGATTTGTAAGAGTTCAGGATGTCTCACTTGCCTATAACCTACCCAAAGAAATGGCGGGTAAGATAAGAGATGAACAATATGAGGATCTTTTTGTCAGCAAGAAATTTAATGACGTTTACCAAATGGCCCGGATGGGATCCTGAAACATCATGGAATACACCTATGCCCAAGAGCTATAGTATCGGGCTAAGCTTCTCGTTATAATTTTTACTGTGAATTAAAACCGTTAAAATAATAGAAATATGAAACGTACATATATAATAAGTTTAATCTTAACAATATGCCTTCTGTTCCAGTTTTCCTGCACGGAGAATTTTTTAAAGCCGGAGCCGCTCTCTTTTATGTCGCCTGATAATATATATGTTAATAAAGCAGGTTTCGAATCGGCACTTGTATCATTAAGAAAGAATCTTATCATGGATTCCCATGGTGCACAATCCAATGCACATATGCTATTGGAGACACAGTCATCTGATCTCGGGATCAATACATTTTCGATCGATTTGCGCCAGTTTATGGTACCCACAAACAATAACCTCTGGACGAACGTGTTCCAGGTTATTTACCGGTACATAAAAGAGGCTAATGTGGTGATCTCCAGGATTGATAACGGCACATGGACCAGCGATGAGGAAAAAAATGCCATCCTTTCTGAAGCTTTATGGTTCCGTTCCTACTGGTATTACAGGCTTGTAAACTCATGGGGTGACGTTCCTTTTATTGATAAAGAAGTTTCAGGGGCAAAACTCGACTTTCAGACACACAGCCGCTGGGCCATCCTGACTAAGATACAGCAGGATATGGAGTGGGCCGTTCAATGGATGCCGGATACAAAAAATCCCGGCCAGCCTAATAAATATGCGGGTTATCATCTTTTATCAAAGATTTGCCTGGCAAACCTGGAATTTGACAAAGCTATAGCTGCAAGCAGTGAAGTTATAAACGGACCTTATGCGCTGATGTCTGACCGGTTTGGAATTGACAAAAGTATTGCCAACTGCAATGTGATGTGGGATCTTCACCGCAGAGAGAATAAGAATTTACCCGAGAACACCGAGAACATCCTTGCCGTTGTTGAAAGATTTGAAGCACCGACCGTGCAAAAGATTCGTAGTTCAGAATACTTCAGGTAATGTTACCACAACCACCATAACCGGAAGCAGTACGATGCGGTTTTATAACTGCAGCTGGTGGCATTCTCTCTGCAGGGACAGCGAGGGAAAGAGGCCAACTGTTGATGATGGCGATATTTACCGTTACCTCGGAAGGGGAAACCCTGACTGCCCTATGGTGGAATGGATGGCCTACGATGCATGGAATTACGGAGGCCAGACGTGGAAAAATACCACTGACCTGAGAAGGGCCGATACGTGCTGGTATGATAAAAACGAGATAATAAGTAATAACCCGGCCTCAATCGATTTTGGGAAACCTATTAATCCAAAATATCTTGCAACACTTGTTGACAGCAATATTCTTTACTTTGCAAACTGGTGCATGAAAACATGGATGAAGCAGGATAACCTGTCAGCAACTCCACTTGGGGGCGACGGTGACTGGTATGTATTCCGCCTGGCAGAAACATATCTGAACAGGGCCGAAGCATACTTCTGGAAAGGAGACCTTGCAAGTGCAGCAGCCGACATCAATATGGTCAGGCAACGTGCACAGGCGTTACCGGTCTCATCCGGAGAAATCACTCTTGATTACATCTTTGATGAACGTGCCCGTGAACTGTGGATTGAAGAAAAACGTCATAATGAACTGGTAAGAGCTTCCTTTATAGAAGCTAAGCTTAACAAGGACGGATATACACTGGATAATTTCCACGAAAAGAATTGGGCCCGCGACAGAGTTTACAGACGCAATCACTGGTTCATGACGCCGATTACCCGTTTAGGTTTTACTGCAACATGGGAACCGATGCATACCCTGTTCCCGATACCTGACCAGGTGATCACAGCAAATACCGGCAACAGGATAAATCAGAACTGGGGTTATCCCGGTTATGAAAGCAACGTTCCTCCTCTTGAAACAATTGAATAAATTTTTTGAAGAATTCTTTTAAATTGTGCAGCCTCTGATACCGGGCTGCACATTATTTTTTAACAATTATATGTAAAAAGAACTTATTCTTCAATGTTCAAATGTTCTATTACATTTAATATTTATTCAACCAGTTATTTAAACTAACATTAATGAAACTCTCATGTTTTTTAAACAAAAACACATATAAAGATACTTCCCCGGACATGCGGGTTCCCCAACGTGAGCGGGTCAAACTATGTTACCTTTAAAATCAAATTACTTACACATGAAAAAATACAAACTCGATTGTTTCTGTTTTATTACTTGGTTTTCTGGTGCCGAGCTTGCAATCAGGGAGTAAAAAAGGTCCACGGTACTCAGTCACATGACAATTCAGAAAAGACTTCCCACGGTATGGATCTTCCTAAAGTAGTCATACCTGATGGTCTGCGACTGTCAACATTTGATGTTGATGCAACTCCGCCGGTGGGCAGTGAGTTAACATACAATACTATGATCAACTCATGGGATCTGGGGCTGAGGGCGAAAGGTATAGTCCTGTTTGGTGCGGGACAACCAATAGTACTTGTAGCAATCGACTGGCTTGGTATAGATGATGAAAGTCAGGACGAATTCAGGAGTGCCCTGGCTGAGGCAGCCGGAACAATTCCCGGACGGATCGCAGTTCATACTCTGCATCAGCATGATGCACCCCGCTGTAATTTTGGCGCTGAGAAAATTCTCAAAGATGCCGGTTTAAAACCAATGGCATTCGAAAGCAGTTTTGCCCATGAGCTGATAAGACGTCTGCAGGTTGCAGTACGGAAGTCACTCGAACAAACACAGCCCGTGACACATGTTGGTCTGGGAAAAGCTGAGGTTTTTAAAGTGGCTTCAAACCGCCGGATACTTGGACCCGACGGTAAAGTAAGGGCCGGACGTATGACTGCAACTGCGGATCCGGCGATACGTGCAGAACCCGAGGGTGTGATCGATCCTATGTTATCTGAGGTCAGCTTCTGGAATGGAGATAAACCTGTTGCGGTTCTTAGTTACTATGCCACTCATCCTCAAAGTTATTATCGTCTGGGTATAGCAAATCCTGACTATCCCGGCATTGCCAGATTTTTTAGCCAGCTGGCCGTACCCGATGCCCTGCATATTCATTTCACAGGAGCCGGAGGCAATATCGGAGCAGGCAAATATAATGATGGATCACATATCAACCGGGGTATTCTGGCAGAAAGAGTTGCTGATGGGATGAAAAGGGCATGGGAAGCAACAGTGCGTTAACCAATCACCGCCGGTGATGTCAAATGGGCTGTAGAACCTGTCGCTCTTCCGCCGGCAGATACAATAATCAAACTAAAGGCCGTAATGAATATGAAAGATACAGTTTTGCTGAGAGCGAATGCAAAGAAGCTTTCATGGCTTCAAAGATATCAGTCCGGGAAAAAGATAGATGTCTACATGCCTTTCACTAGGTAGCGCACGCATCTTAAACATGCCCGGGGAACTTTTTGTCGAATATCAGCTGGCTGCAAAAGCTATGCGGCCCGACCTGTTTGTTACAATGGCTGCTTATGGAGATGATGGACCGGCCTATATTGGCACAGCTATAGCTTACAAACAGGGAGGCTATGAAGCCGGAGCATCAAATGTAACACCTGAAGCAGAAGGTATCCTTATGGGAGCAATCCGCAAACTGCTTGAAGTTAAATAAAAATAAGAATCAGGATTCCGGGAAATTATATATTGTAAAGATTCTATAGAGATTCCGGATGAAAAAGCACTCAATAAAAAAAATAACAAAAATGAAAAAAACAGTTTTGCTTACAATTATTCCTTTCTTTTTGTTCTTAATATCGATTAATGCGACTCCATCCGGTGATATTCCGAAAACGCTGCCGGATGGAAAGCAGGTGTGGCAAGTGTTATCATTACTCCCGGTCAATCGATGTGGATGGCAGGCTATGGAGCCCGTAACCATCCTTCGGAAGGGACTCTGGTTGATCTCTGGTCCAAAGCATTAGTGATTGAGGATGCACAAGGCTATAAAGGAGTTCTCATTACCAACGATCTGGTTAAAATCCCGAAGAATATATCCGACTGGATCCGCAACCGGATAGGTGCAAAATATGGGCTGACAAGATCGCAGATTATATTAAATTGTTCTCACACACATTCCGGTCCGGTTCTGTATAATTCGCTCTCAAACCAATATAACCTTGACGAAGGTTAGCTTAATAAGGTCAAAACCTATTCAGTTAAATTTGAGAATCTGATTATGGATATGGTGGATAAGGCATTTATTCAGATGGTTCCTGTGCAACTCTATTCGCAAAACGGAATTGTAAGGTTTGAGGTTAACAGAAGAAATAATATTGAAGCTGAACTTACTCCTCTTACGGAATTAAAAGGTCCGAACGATTATGCGGTTCCGGTTATAAAAGTAGTTAATTCAGCCGGGGATTTATTGCTGTAGCTTTCGGTTATGCCTGTCATAATACGGTATTGGATATTTATAAATGGTCCGGTGATTATGCAGGATTTGCACAAATTGAACTGGAAAAGTCGCATCCCGGGAATGATGGCATTATTTTTTCAGGGTGCGGGTGCGGACCAGAATCCTTTACCCCGCAGAACAATACCATTAGCTAAACAATATGGCAGCGAGCTGGCTGCTGCTGTTGAAAGAGTACTGGAGGAGGATATGAAACTCCTCTCACCACAATTATCGACAGCATATTCAGAAATAGCATTGCCATATACTGATCTGCCTTCGAAGGAAGAATTACAGAAGATTGCAGTTGAGACCTCGTCCTATCCTGATTGGCACAGAAAGTGGGCCTCAACTATGCTGGAGAAAATTGACAGGAAAGAAAAAATTCCAGCCAGCATATCCATATTATCCTTTACAGGTTTGGAAGGTCGGGGATCAGGCTGTTATGACTTTGGGCGGTGAGCTTGTGGTTGAGTATGCCATTAAACTGAAACAGATTTTTGGCCTCAATATATTTGTAATGGGATATACTAATGATATAGTTTCATACATTCCATCCCCCACCATACTTAAAGAAGGCGGATATGAAGGCATAAGGTCACAGCTCTCAAGCGGATTGCCAGGTACTTATAAGCCGGAAATTGAATCATTTATTCTCGATGAAATGACCCGGTTAGCAGAAAAGGCAGGAATAAAGAAGTTAGTTCAGAAATAGACTATAAAACACACTTATCATCTTAGTGTGGTAGCCCGGAATAACTTTGATTTCATTAACAGGTTTACGGGAGGATTTCGTTCAACCATTAAATGACCGATTAAAAACTGATGAAATATGACAGACTTGCTTTTTTGAAACTTACCGGGATTGCAGGCATTTTCTCAGCAGCAGAGATCCTGTTACCTGCGTGTAGTTCTGTTGGCAGGGAGAATACCAAACCAAATATTCTCATAATTACCGTTGACAACCTTGGGTATGGAGATTTGCTTGCTTATAACAGGAATTCACCTATTAAAACACCGAATTTTGACAAGCTGGCAACCCAAAGTGCACGGCTCACCTGTTTCTATACAGCCTCACCGACCTCTTCCGCTTCCCGTGCAGCTTTGTTGACCGGCCGGATCCCGCAGCGAAATAAACTTGATTACCAGCTTCCAGGTATTGAAGGTAATTACGGAATTGGTCTTCCACAATCCGAAATAATTATTCCTCAAATAATTAAGAAGTAGCCCTTATCATTATGCCACGGGGGCTTTTGGAAAATGGAATATCGGGTTTGCGCCTGGCTCCCGCCCCACTGAACGGGGTTTTGATGAATTTCTGGGTATAGTCTCAGGTAATATTAACTATTACACTCACTATTACAATGACAAGCATGACCTGTATAAGGATACTGTTGAGATAAACCGAGAAGGAGAATACTCTTCTGACCTGTTTGCAGATGCTGCCATTGAATTTATATTAAAGAATACACGGGCTGCGAGGCCCTGGTTTGCCTATCTGCCTTTCAATGCTCCCCATTATCCTAATGTACTGAATAATGCCCCGGGAGTTCCTAATATCTGGCAGGCTCCTGACCAGGCTTTCAAAGCTTATGGCCTTTCAGCAGATGAAACGGATCCCAAAAAGCGCTACAATGCTGTGGTGACGGCTCTCGATGATGCCATTGGTCGGGTTTTAAAGACTCTGGATTCTCTTGGAATTGCTGATAATACATTTGTGTTCCTCTATTCGGATAACGGTGCATTCATGTTAAAAGACAAGGGATTGGAAGTTGCAAGTAATGCTCCCTTGCGTGATGGCGGAGTAACCTGCTGGGAAGGTGGATTACGTGTTGCGGCATTTGCACGCTGGCCGGGAAAATTAAACCAAACTCAGTTATAGAAACTCCTCTCTGGTCGCCTGATCTGTTTATTGCATGCGCAAAGCTTTCAGGTGCAACTATCCCCGGGGATCTTGTTCTTGACGGGAAAGATCCTTTACCAGTTATTAACCGGGAAAGTGAAAAAATCACTTCATGAAACATTATTCTTTCAATATGAGAAGCATGCAGCTTTGCGTTGGGGAGACTGGAAAATAGTTCGTACTGATCCACAACTACCCTGGCAGCTGTACAACCTTAAAGAAGATATTTCAGAAACCAAAGATATTGCTTCCGTCCGTCCTGATCTCATTGAGAAGTTATCTGCCTCATATAATATAAAGGAGCAGGAAATAAAAACCTATTTAAAGCATGAATCAGAGCTCTCCCTGTTAAAGGAGTTCCCCCAGACTGTACCTTAAAAGGACTCGGGCTTAATAAATTTGTTAATAAAAAAATCCGTTTAAAATTTGGTAATATTATAGAAGGTGGATAATTCCGGAATTATCCACCTGTTTTATCTGAGGCTGATAACTAAAAATCCAGGCTCAGATGCAGACTAACCCGGGAAGAAATCATAGTAGTTCACTCCGTTTATGATCCTTTAATCTGGTTCTTCTCTGTTACAATCCATGATTTGACAGTCAATGGGATATTATTTTTTTTATGTGATTTTTTTTTCTAAATTGCCTGTTCCATTTTAAACAGGTAATTAGTTTTGATTAGTTGTTAATACTAAACATAACAATAGTATGAAACCAAAATATTTTAGCAGACGGCGATTTGTATCCCTGATTTCAGCAGGTTCAGTTGCCATTGCTGCGTTCAGGAGCAGTTCCGGTATTTGGGAAAATATCAGGGATGACCCAGTCAACCGGCAAACTTGCGGTTCTGGGAGGCGATCCGGTACGCAAAAATAAACCATGGCACAAATGGCCATATATCGACCAGAATGTTATTGATTCCATAATTAAAACCACAAACAGCGGCAGATGGTGTAGAATGGGTGCTCCTAATAGTACTGTCACAGCATTTGAGAAAGACTTTTCAGGAATGCTTGGGGCAAAATTTTTTGTTGGGGTCGGCTCGGGAACCCAGGCACTTAATACGTGTGTGGAAGCCCTTGAAATCGGCGCAGGTGATGAAGTAATTACCTCTCCATACAGCGATATGGGAACTATCGCTTCAATACTTGTATGCCGGGCTCTTCCTGTTATGGCAGATCTTGATCCTGAATCTTACCAGATTGATCCTGCCGATGTTGAAAGAAGAATAACCCCAAATACAAAAGCAATTATGCCTGTACATATTATGGGCGTACCATGTAATATGGAAAAAATAATGGCAATTGCAAAAAAGCATAACCTGAAGGTTATCGAAGATTCTTGCCAGGGACATCTTGCCGAATACCAGGGCAAGAAATTAGGAACTATAGGAGACCTTGGTTCTTTCAGTTTTCAGGAAAGTAAAGTTATCTCCTGTGGCGAAGGTGGTGGTGTTGTTGGTAATGATGATGTATTGATGGAAAGATGTTATACTGTTCAAAACCATGGCACAACGCGTAAAGGTGTTACGGAAAGAATAGGCCCTAAGTACAGGATGACTGAATTTGAAGGCGCAATACTGATGGGTCAGATGCCAGGATTCAAAGAACGCCATGAGTTGCGTAACAAAAATGCCAACTATATAAGATCCAGACTTAAGAACTTTCCGGGCCTGGTCCCTCAGAAACAGTATGAAGGAACTGCAAGCAGCGCTTATTACAAATTTGCTTTTACCTATCATAAAGAACACTTCAATAATGCTGATCGCAGCAAATTTCTGAAAGCTGTTTCAGCCGAAGGCATTCCTCTTAGCGGATATATCGGAAATGGCTTGCACAAAGAACCATGGACTGACTATATTCAAAAACTAAAAGTTTATCAGAAAATGTACTCTCCTGCAAGACTACAGCAATATAAAGCTGAACTTAATTATCCAAATTGCGATAATGTCTGCAGGGATGTGATTGTTCTGGCTGGTCCCGGTCCGCTTCTCGGAACACAGGAAGATATGGATGATATCATCAATTCCATAATGAAAGTCTACGATAACAGAGACCAACTAACCTCACTATAATTATTTAATCTCAATACTAATGAAAAAGAAAGAATTTACAAGACGGAAATTCATTGCCACTGTATCAGCCGGTTCTGCAGCAGCTGTTGTTTCAAGTGTGCTGCCGGCATTTGGAAATATTACCATAACGAATAATAATTCGGGCAAATTGGCTATTCTTGGAGGTACACCTGTTGCACCTGCAAAGGTCTGGCCCGACTGGCCTTATGTTGACGAGAGGGTCGTTGAGGAGATCGTTAAGACTACCCGTAGCGGCATCTGGTGCAGGATACAGTCAACAACCGGAACAGTACCCACATTTGAGAAAGAATTTGCCAAATTAGTGGGGACAAAGTCAAGCGTTGGAACCGGCTCAGGAACCCAGTCACTGAATACTGCTGTCGAAGCATTAGGCATAGGACCAGGTGATGAAATAATCACTTCCCCTTATACCGATCCGGGGACAATACAGTCTATTCTGGTCAGCCGTGCTCTGCCGGTTATGGCAGATCTGGATACCGAATCATTCCAACTTGACCCTGACGATGTAGAGAGGAAGATTACGAAAAGAACAAAAGCCATTATGCCTGTGCATATCATGGGTCAGCCATGTAATATGGAACGTATCATGGCTATCGCAAAGAAAAACAACCTTAAGGTGATAGAGGATGCATGCCAGGCTCTTCTTGCAGAATACCAGGGGAAAATAGTAGGAACAATAGGCGATGTAGGCTGTATCAGCTTTCAGACAAGTAAAGTACTCTCATGTGGAGAAGGAGGTGGTATCTTTGGGAACAATGATGAGCTGATGGATAAATGTTACACTGTTCAGAATCACGGGACTTCAAAACAGGGTAAAACAATGACTATAGGATCAAAGTACCGCATGAATGAATTTGAGGGAGCTGTTCTCCTTGGTCAATTGCCGGGTGTAAAAGAGCGTCATGAAACCCGAAACAGAAATGCTAAATATCTTACCGAAAAACTTAAGGGCTGCCCGGGTCTTATTCCTCAAAAATTATACGAGGGAACAACAGCAGGTTCGTACTACCTCTATACCTGGTCATATAAAAAAGAACATTTTAATAATGCCCCGCGTGATAAATTTCTGAAAGCAATCTCAGCTGAGGGCATAGGCCTGAGTCCATATATTGCTAACGGATTGCATAAAGAACCATGGACTCAGCATATCCAGACGTTACCAGAGTATAAGACAATGTTCGGTTCTTCCAGACTGAAGAAATTCCAGGCTGAACTGAATCTCCCAAAGTGCGACCAGGTATGTGATGAAATGGTAATGTTATGGGCTTCGGGTCCTCTGCTCGGAACCCTTGCTGATATGGATGACGTGATAAATGCCGTAATGAAGGTTTACGATAACAGGAATCAATTGAGTTCAATATCATAGTACTAATAAATTCAGAAAGAAAACTAATATGTCAAAAAGAAATTTTTCAAGACGGGAATTTGTAAAACAAAATTCTATAGCCACTCTGGGAGCAGCAGTTGCCCTGAGCGTCGCACCTACTCTTTTAGCTAATTGTGCAACAGATGCAGGCACTCCTGCAATACTTGGAGGCCAGAAATTAAGAACCAAAGGTTGGCCGGAATGGCCGATTTGGATACCGGAGACCGATGAACCGCAGCTTTTGAAAGTAATGCGTAGCGGTGTCTGGTCGCGGGCCGGGGTGGTAAAAGAGTTCGAAAGTAAATGGGCTGAGGTTATTGGCGCCAAACGGTGCCTGGCAGTTGTCAACGGAACCAATGCATTGATAGCTGCAATGGTACAACTGGGAATCGGGGGTGGCGATGAGGTCATTGTTCCTCCCTATACTTTTATTGCAACTGTAGCATCAATACTTCAGACAGGAGCAATGCCGGTATTTGTTGATACCGATCCTGAGACATTCCAGATCGATGCTTCCAAAATAGAAGCAAAGATAACACCTCGTACAAAAGCTATTGTACCAGTCCATATTTTGGGATTACCCGCTGATATGATCAAGATAATGGCAATTGCAAAAAAACATAATCTGCTTGTTGTTGAAGATGCATGCCAGGGATGGCTGGCTGAAATTGATAAGAAAAAAGTAGGAACATTTGGTAATGCCGGTTGCTTTAGCTTCCAGAATTCCAAAAACATTCCTATTGGTGAAGGAGGTGCAATTGTAAGTGATGACGACGCCTTAATGGACAGATGCTACTCCTTTCATAATTACGGCAATGCATACGGTGCAATGGTTGGCGATGTAGGCTCAGGTACAGTTATTGCAGGAACAAAATTACGTATGGCTGAATATCAGGCCGCTATCGGGCTGGCACAGCTTAAGCGCCTTGAAGAACAAACGACAAAAAGGAATGAGAATGCAACATACCTGAAATCTCAAATCAGAAAAATCCCTGGAATAATACCTTTCAAATTCAACCCCAAGGTAACCAGAGCTGCTTTTCATCTTTTCCCGTTCACTTATAAAAAAGAGGAGTTTAACGGTTTATCAAGAGGTCAGTTCATTAAAGCTCTTGGTGCTGAAGGCATCCCTTCCTCAAGCGGCTATACCCCTCTTAACAAAATGCCATACCTTGAAAGTGTACTTAAAACCAAAAATTATCAATTAATGTACCCTCCCGAAATGTTGGATTATAAAAAATTTATGGAAAGGAATCAATGTCCTGTCAATGACCAGGTCTGCGAAGAGGCAGTATGGTTTGGACAAAATATGCTCCTTGCCGAAAAATCTGACATGGATGATATTGCAAATGCTATACAGAGAGTGCATAAAAATGCCGATAAAATTAAAAACCAAAAATAATTGATTAAAAAGACTTCTATGAAAACAAGCCGATTTGTACTAACAATCCTGCTTCTTGGACTTATTGCTTATGGTTGCAAACAGGCTGCCGTGCAGCAACCGATAGCTGAAGAAGCTCCACAGGTTTCAACTCCTGATGCTAAGATTACTGCTACAGTTTATAACTCCGGATTTGAACATTCGCATGACACATATAATGGTCTCTCTTCAGCCAGCGACGGGAAGATATACTATGTCCTCTGTTCCACACTCCAGGATGTGGCCGGTCAGATGTATTCCTATGATCCAAAGACCACCAAGATCGAACATCTTGGCGACCTTACCGAGATATGCGGCGAAAAAGGCATGAAAGTGGTTGCCCAGGGAAAGAGCCACGTAAACTTTGTTGAATCAAACGGTAAGTTATATTTTGCCACACATCTTGGCTATTATAGTATCATAAGCGGAATGGAAAAACCAGGAGTTCCCACAGGAGACTATAAACCATATCGTGGGGGGCACCTGCTTGCTTTCGACATGAAAACCAAAACATTTGAAGATCTGGGTATCGGTCCGAATAAAGAAGGTATTATAACCATGAACATGGATACAAAACGCGGACTTATTTATGGTCTGTCGTGGCCAACAGGCATCCTGTTCCGCTATGATTTAGCCACGAAAGAGATGAAAGATCTTGGCCCTGTCACAGGTAAAGGCGAAGATGGTGTTGGAAAAGATTTTCGTGTTATTTGCCGTTCAATTGCAATAGATCCCGATAATGGCGATGTTTACTTTACAAATGCAGAAGGTAAGATCAAGTGCCTGAAAAGTGGAAAAGATGTGGTTGAAACTATAGAAGGTGAGGACATGGTTAAGGATTATTTCGGGACGTATGATATATGGACATCAGGCAGTATGGCGTACAACTGGAGGCAGGTATTCTGGTATTCACCCGAGAGAAAAATATATGGCGTTCATGGCAACTCGGGTTACCTTTTCCGTTTCGACCCTGCCGGACCACGCATTGACGTGCTTGAAAGACTTACATCTATTCCTTCTAAACTTTCGGGAATGGGAGACCAGTTCAGCTATGGTTACCTTGGCTTCAAACTTGGACCTGATGGCAGGACAATTTATTACCTTACAGGCGCTCCTATTTATATAGATGGCAAACGTGTTAAAGGAGCCCTTACAACTGCTAAAGGCGAGGCTAAAGGCCTTGAGGACCTTCATCTGATAACTTATGATATACCAACAGGAAAATACCTTGATCATGGAGCTATATTTTATCCTGATGGTCAACGCCCGCTTTATGTAAATTCAATAGCAATTGGTGACGACGGTACAGTTTATAGTATGGGCAGAATAGAAAGGGATGGCAAAACTGTAACTGACCTCTTCAGTATTCCAAACCAGATTAAAAAATAGCAACCGATTTTTAATTTCTAATTTAATAGAGATGCCAGGAATTAATCATTCTGGCATCTCTTTATTTTTTTCAGCGCTGCAACACCCGAATTTTAATCCTAAATGATTATCATTTGTTATTTCCGGAAACTTGTTCGCTAATGAATTTAATTTTAATCATTTAATGTAATATTTCGGTGCGCTGCACCTTTGTCCTCTACGACAAACATTTATCTACGAATATTATGGTGCTCTGCACCTTCCCGGGCTATACAATACAGCTATTTGTCTGCAAATTGTGATATACCGCACATTCTGGGCCATACAATGCATCTATTTATCTGTAAATTGTGATGCACCGCACATTCTAAGCCATACAATGCAGCTATTCGTCTACAAATAGTGATGCACCGCACATTCCGGACTAATATTAAGCGGCAGAGCCGCATAATATTTGTAGAAATGCATTTGAAACACATAACCAGAGGTGCAGAGCACCGCAATATTTAATCTCAAGTATAAATATCACTAATTAATTCAAACAAGTATTTCTCTTTGAATTCAATATTGTTCTTTACAAGCAATTCCAGGTATTCTTCTTTGAATGGCTTTGTTTTGTGATGTTCTTTCCGGGTTAAAATGGGCTTCGCCATAATGCCAATTTGGGAGTGGGAATGTGTAAATGTCCCATAGCCTTTTTGCCATCTGTTTTATATTTAAATTTTCGCAAAATCATGCCCTAAAGATAGCTTGCAATACCCTAATTTAAAAACCAATCCACATTAATTGCGGGTTTTAGAATCTATTTTAAAAAAGTGCGTAAAACAGGAGATTGTGATTTGATTTTGAAAAAGCAATACCTTTCTAATTACTTTCAAATACTTCCGGCGGAGGTTATCTGTATGTGTTTCAGAATTTGTTTAAACTTTGTGTTGCTTTTTTTACCATATCAGATGCGGTGAGACTCTTCAATTTCTCAACCTCAAATTCAGATAATATTACATCCAGTTCTTTAATGTTTTCTGACTTGCCCTCTTTTACGAATTCTTCCCTAAGTATCCTGATCTTTTCATAGGCCTGTGCTCCTTCAATTAATTTTTCAAACCTTATAGACGTTCTTGGACCAGGGTAAATCTGGTAATTCTCACCTCCGGGCCAGGACCGGAAACGTGAATCCAGCAGAGGAGCTTTCACCCAGTTATTATATGCCCAACGCAGGTACCCTGTGAATCCTGCTGCAGATGCATACCAGCCTATCCATGCATTTTCTGCCGGTGGTGAATATGAATGTCCGTTAGGATGTTCGTCATCACATGCCGTATAAAATGTGCTTGGCATACCCAGAGCTTTACGACTGATAAGTACTGTCTCAGGGAATTTATAGTCGATATATACACAATAGTCGTAAATATCTCTTTCTATTTCCGGATGATAAATGCCTGCCAATGCTATTTTCCACCCGGGATCAATTTTCTTTAATAAATCAATGACGGCTTTCATGCTTTCCATTGGTCTCTCATCCATTGCGATTGCAGTAATTTCAAACCAACCCATTGTTTTTAAATGTTTCGTAAAATCTTTCAGCATTCTGCTCCAGTATTCCGTGTATTCCGGAGAGCCGGGGACTAACTTTACCGAAGACTCCTTCCCTGTTTCTTCATCATAAAAAATAAAAGATAAGTCCCACGTTACCATTGTATAGCAATTTATATGCTTTTTAATACCACAACTCATCATAAATGAAATATAACGGTCAAATATGGTGTAATCAAAGGACCAGCTGCCATCTTTTCTTTTTATCCATGTTATAAGGGGAGGATCTTCATAGTAGATATGGGTTTTTCCCCAGGGCTGACTAATGATGTTTGCTGTAATGGTTTTCTGTCCTGCCTTTGCAAGCATGGTAAAATAGGACCTCATCAGGTTAAAATGCTCATCGCTCCATAACTTTACATCATGAACCTTTGCAATTGAATTTGCACTTTGCCAGAGATCAAGATCGAATTTCCACATGGCCGGCGGAGGTAAAAGATGATTCAGCACATTGAGCGAAATTTTTAAAACATGCTTCTTTGCTGCATTAACCGTAATTGTTCCCGAATAACTACCGGCAGGTATATCTCCGGGTACCTGGATACTTACCCATATTGGCTGAACAGTGTTTGGCTGGACGGGGATAACGTTAATAATATCTATAGGATCCTCTACCAGTGAGGAATCATAGTCTGTCGGTTTTCTGTGATCACATCCTTTGCCGAATTCATCTGTCATTACATACCTTACAAATGCTGCTTTTACATTCCTGCTGTTTATGCGATTCCCTTTCCCATTCACAAGATCACTTGTCTGAAAGCTAAGATCAGGTATGGTGATTTTTGACCATACGAGTATCTGGGTATGCACTTTTTCACCTTTCCACGCTGTTACATTCCAATCCGCAGAAGATATTGCAGGTACCTTTTCTTTGGGATATCTTACGTTATCGCTTGCAAAGCTCACATTAATGTCAGCCTGGACTTTTGACCACTCTTCGACAAGAGTTATAGCCGGATTAGGCAACTCATGGTAAAAGGTTTTGTCCGGAACGCTGTAACTCATATCCTGCGCAACCAGTGTGCTGCTGATTAACCACGCAGCCAGAAAGAGTAATTTATTCATTTCCTGAGGTATATTAAAGATCAGTATGTTTGTTCAAAAGAATCGGGTAAGGACGATCATATCCCTTTACAGCATGCCATATTATCCTGTTAAAAACATCTTCGTCGATGCGATCAACCTCATCAATATTCTGCTCTATTGATTTTTGCGCCCAGTAAAGTTGCTTGCCCTTCAATTCGGCCAGGGGCCTGTTCAGCTCCAAAATCGGTACATTATTCTTTAATGCTTTATATGGAGTAAAATCAGGTTTTTCAGTGAAACATTCATCCATTGTTTCTGCGGTAAGATCTAGCTGATTCATTGGTGGAATTCCCAGAATATTTTCGATTGTCCTTACCATATTGATCTGTGAGTAATATGTTGAAATTACCTTACCACGTTTTGTATAAGGACTTATGACGAAGCCTACTGTCCGGTGTCCGTCGACATGATCAAGGCCTGCCTGTGGGTCATCCTCAGTAACAAAAATGCAGGTCTCCTTCCAGAATTTACTCCGGGATATAGCTTCCACAATTTGTCCGAGAGCAAGATCATTGTCTGCCACAGCAGCTTCAGGAGTAGGCATCCCCGGTTTTGTGCCTGAAGTATGATCATTTGGCAAAAGCAGGATTATGAAATTTGGAAAATTATTGTTTTTTTCAAATTCTTCAAGTTCCCTTATAAATACTGAAGCACGATATTGATCTGATACTTTGTTTATAAACCCCGCATAATCAGGACACAGATAAGGAATAAGTTGGTCAAGATTTGCTTTTACCCTAATCTTTATTTTATCTGTCCCATTTTTAAAATCCTGGTACATCTCAGTAAACGTGGCATTTTCAGGTTCGATGACATTTTTCGCAAACTCCCCGTAATCGCGAAAAGTCAATCCATGGTTCAAAACATTGTCCCAGATAAAACCTGAGCTGGCATAAGCAAGAGCGTCATTCCCATCATACGGATAACTTCGGGCAAAATCGCCAAAGAACTTTTCTATATAATCTGTAGCATAGGCTTCATCTGTCCACTGATGACCATCAGCACTTAAAACTCCGCTGCAATTGAAATTGTCCATCAGAACAAACGATTCAGCAAGTCGGTGATGATTTGGAGTGATATTCCTGCCAAATTCAACCAGGCTGGTATCACCGTCACCCTGTGTCATATCACCAAATACCTGATCATAAGTACGATTCTCTTTAATAATATACACAACATGTTTGAAAAATGATACCTGATCGGGTAAACGAGGTACCGGAACTTTTTTCAAACCTGTTGCAGCAGGGTGAAGTTCTTTTAGCATTTGTGAATAAGAATTATTGTGATGAACAATTTCTGTCATTTGATCAAGTCTGCGTCTGTCGGGTACAGGAATTATTGATACTGTTCCCATGTGATCATGAGAATTAAATCCTGCACGGTCAGTTCTTTGATTACGGGAACCCACTCCTTTTACATTAGCCACGTAAAGCATCTTCCCTGTCTTATTAAGAATGACCGAACCGGGATACCAGCCGGTTGGAATATAACCAAGGATATTTACAGCAGGTTCTGTTTGTATTACGCAAACAGCGTTTTCTGTGCCATTTGCAACATAAAGATATTTACCATCAGGTGAAATAGTTAAAGCATTGGGTGCACTTCCAAAAGGAATATCTTTCTTTAAATGTACTGATATTGTGTCTATTACAATATCTGTCACAGTACTGATAACCGAAATAATATCACTGTTTGCACATGCAACATAAAATTTTTCCTTATTTGGACTAAGTACCATACCTGAAGGGTGCAAGCCCACCTGAATAATTTTTTTCTGGACATTCCGGTCCAAATCAATTACAGAAATTGTACCGTTATTTGCAATACCAGTTTTTGGATCAACCAATACCTGACTACCAGATGAATTATATGTTGACTCGCCACTGCCGGGTTTGCGTCCTCCCCAGTTGCTTACATACGCTTTTGCCGGTGAGGCTATAAGAACCTCATAAGGCGCAATACCTACCGGGACTTCAACAACAGAAGTATCTGTTAAATTAATAACAGCAAGTGAATTGCTTCTGCTAAGAGTAACATAAATTTTATTGCCTTCATTATTTAAGGCAAGTCCTCCCGGAACAGGCGCACCTCCAATTAACGGAGAAGGCAAAATAATAGGTTTCGTCCAGTGCAGAATATTACTCTTATCCAGTTCAGCAGTACAAATACGGTCTCTTGCATCAGTCACATAAACATGATGCCCGTCAGCGGAAAGACAAATGCCTGTAAATGATCCGCCGCTTTGCTTATAAGGAAGAGTCTGCAATACTGTTCTGTCTGTTAATCTGATAAGATCAATGTCTGATTTATTCTTAACAAATAATAATTTTTCATCAGGAGAAAGTACTAAATCAACCGGTCTGCCTGGTAAATAAACCTGAAATCCTGCCGGTCGTAATAACTGATTTGTAGGTACGAGAATACTGCTATCGGGCTGGATGCCAACCTTTTGATTGCTTATACTATTTTGATCCTGAATAACATATCCCGAAATAAAAACCAGGAAGACAATCAGAAAAACAATCGAACTTCTTTTATTACTTAATTTCATCATTCATGTTATTTTGATTTTAAATGGTATTTATCTTTGAACTCATTCTCATGAATATCCAAATTATGATTTATTCGTGTTTAGCTTCGCTTGAGCCTGCAAGATTTTCGGTCTGTGTATCTGATGGATCAATAAACTATGCTGGGATTTCTTTATAATATCCTGAATAGTTAATTTCAAATATTTAAGTCACGAATTGGTTGTATTAATTAAGATTCTTAATCTTTGTAATCCATATTGGGAGATGTAAAATGAAACTTAAAATTACCAAATAATAATATATGTATGTCAAAATTATCCCTCTTTTTGCTGTTAATGTTAATGACAGTCTTTAAAACAAATGCCCAGGTAAAACAATCCGGAGATACCTCATTTATTCTTTTGCCCGGGTGAGGGCTGGTGGGGCGGAGTTGTTAATGATGGTGTGAGAATGCCATTTGGGAAAACTTCATATTCATTTAACCTTTTTGGTAATGATGCAGGTAACCAGAGTGTGCCGCTGTTGATTTCGTCCAGGGGAAGGTATATATGGAGTGAAAAACCGTTCCGGTTTATTTTTCGTAATGACAGTCTGATAATTAATAAATCAAACGGTCCTGTAATGACAGGGAAGAGTGGGAAAACACTTAAGGATGCTTATATGGATGCATCGCAACTGTTTTTCCCTCCTTCAGGCCGATGGCCCGATAGTTTACTTGTCAAAGCTCCCCAATATAATTTATGGATTGAGCTGATGTATAATCCAAATCAGAAAGACGTGCTCAATTATGCAAAACAGGTTCTGGCAAACGGGATGCCGGCAGGTGTACTTATGATTGATGATAACTGGAGCAATTATTATGGTCATTTCGATTTCGACAGGGAAAAATTTCCGGATGCAAAAGCATTGACAGATGAGCTTCATGGTATGGGATTTAAAGTTATGCTTTGGATCTGTCCGTTTATAAGTCCCTGATAGCCCTGTTTACAGGGAACTGTCATCAAAGAAGTTATTACTCCTGGATAGCCAGGGGAAAAAAGGTGCTACATGGAAAAATACTTCAAAGCCTTTGCTGTTAAGCTGGTGGAACGGGTACAGCGCATGTCTTGACCTTTCTAATCCCGATGCTGGTAACTGGCTGAAGGAAAAGCTTGATTTTTTGCAAAAACATTACGGGGTAGACGGGTATAAGCTGGATGCAGGTGATGCGCAATACTATAAAAGCCCTGATCTGGTCTCCTTTAAAACCGGATTACCAAATGACCATAGCTATTTATGGGCAGAAATAGGCCTGCAATATCCATTGAATGAGTATCGTGCCATGTGGAAGATGGGAGGACAACCGCTTGTTGAGCGTTTACGTGACAAAAGCCACACATGGACTGATCTTCAGTCACTTGTGCCAAATACCATTGCACAGCAACTGGCAGGATATGAATTTACCTGTCCTGACATGATCGGAGGAGGTGAATTCACATCTTTTCTGCCCGGCAGAAAAATTGATCAGAAACTAATCGTAAGATCCGCACAGTGCCATGCCCTGATGCCAATGATGCAATTTTCCGTTGCACCCTGGAGAATTTTAGACAGCACTCATTTATCAGCAGTGAAAAAGATAGTGAAAGTACGGCAGGAAAATATGCCTTACCTGATGCAGGTTTTGCGCGAATCAGCTAAAACAGGAGAACCGGCTTTAAGACCGCTTGAATATGCTTCCCTGACCAGGGATTTCTTAATGTGAACGACCAGTTTATGTTAGGTGAAAGGATGATGGTTGTCCCGGTGGTTACGGAATCAGATACCAGAGAGGTTAAGTTTCCAAAGGGAAAATGGAAGTATAACAACACTACGATAACAGGACCTGTAACAAAAACTTTTACTTTTCCTCTGGATGAACTCCCTGTTTTTATAAAGATCAAGTGATTTTTTTCACAGATAAAAGCCCTATATCCGCAAACAAAAACAGAAAAGAATAAAATAAGTATCGGTAATCAATAACATTTTTTCCTGATTTTGACTTCGTCGAGCTCCGCTTCGCTCCGGTTCTTCGTTTGCCCCTTACCCTAAAGGGTGTGAAGAACCGAGTCCCGCAGAGCGAGCTCGGCGCAGCCAAAATCAATTACTCCCTCCTCGCCTTCGCGTAGCCGCTACGGCGGAGCAAGGTTAGGGCCGGGGCAAATAATTGATTTTCAAGCACAATATTAATTTTATTAATGATAACCGATACTCATAAAGATTAAAATAATCTTTACCTGTTGATATTACGTTTCCGGATAATGCCTTTACTGTCTCAGGGAGCTTCTATTCAACAATTAATCGATAACTCAAAGTTCCCGAAATCGATCAGGTCATTAGGCAGGAGACGGCCTTCGGTGACATAAAAAGACGGGGGATTCCCTTCGCGTGCTGTAATGGCTTCACCATGTGGTACCTCAGCCAGCATTGTAAAGAAACTGAGATCGGGATCGTTCCACACCACCTCCAGGCAAATAAAGTCGGCGGAAGATATTGTCCTGTCTGCGATCTTTTTGACCAGTTCGGTCCGACGCATCAAGGCAATGACTATGTATAAGGGTTTCGTTGAGGAATCGCCCAGCATAATGAATTCTTCGTTGTCGGGATGGGTGGCAAATTCTAAGAGCGGCATGCGGTTAACTGTTACCGTCAGCAACCGGTGTGGACCGTACCGTTCATGAGAATCGTACACCGGTTGATCCAGGGTCTCACCCCATTTCGATGGCAATTTATGACGTCCCGGGCCAAGTCGAAGTATCAATTTCTTCTGTTCCAGATCCGCCATAATAGCTGAAGTCATCCTGACTGGTTTGAGCGGGATTAACTGTTTCATTTTAAATTGTCTTTCAGATTGGTCTTTGTTTCTTCAGGCTCTTCGTCACTCTCAATACGAGCAAACTGGATCGGTTTGCGAAACCACGAAGTCCGGTATGCACCGTAAAGTACGCCAGCCGTAAGCCAGCATGTGCCTACTATCTTAGCTTTATAGTCAAGGCTGAGCCATAGATAGAAACAGACAATAAAACCCAGGACCGGTACAAGGAAATAGCCCAGCTTTTTTTGCTTATTATGCAAAAAGTAATGAGTAAAAGAGGAGGCATTAACTCCCATGAAAGCAATGAGTGCACCAAAGTTCAGCAATTGCGCACCAAGAGGATAAGAAAGCAGGAATGCACCGATAAGAACCAGTACCCCTACAAGAATTATATTATTGCTGGGTGTCTGGGTCCGGGGATTTACTGCTGCAAAGAATTTGCGGGGAATGGCATTGTCTTTGCCCATGCCATAAAGAAGTCGTCCCGCCCCAAGATGAGCGCCTGAGCCGGAACCGATAGTTGCTACCAGCAATGCAATGTTGACAACAAAGAAAAGCCATTGTCCTCCTGCTTTTCCTGCAATGTAGCAAAATGCGGTATCCTGATCGGGAAAAGTCGTACCGGGCCATACCAACTGAGCGAAATAAACCTGGACGGAAGCCAGTACACCAGTGATCAGACAAACTATCACTGAAGCCCGGAGGATGTTGCGTCGTGGATTGTGTACCTCTTCGGAAAGAGTTGAGATACCATCAAAACCGATATAAGTAAGGACAGCCAGGGAAGCTCCTGTAGAAATTGCGGAAAAAGAAAATGTTTTCGGATCATAAAAGGGTCTGGTCCATCCTGAAAGGCCACCGGGAGGTTGCAGCCACAGATAACGGATCGCAGCACCAAGAAAGAGTACGATCACTACTCCAAGACCAGTTGCAATAATAGAGTTGGTACGCGCACTTGCCTCGATACCACGCAGGTTCATCATGGTGAACAAAACAGCAAAAGCTACGGCGTATACTCCAAAAGGTATTTCCGGGACGAAATTCATCGCAGCCTTGCTGGCCCATATCACGCAAATAATAGGGTTCATGACATAGTCGAAAATCATTCCCCAGCCAACAAAGTAACCCAGTGCAGGATGGATTTCCCGACCGATATATGCATATGCCGAACCGGAACTGGGATATACATTGGCCATGCGTCCGTAACTTATAGCCGTAAACAGCATAGCTACCATACCGATCAGGATAGTAGTGACCACATGTCCGTGTGCCAGAGTCGCAGCGGCACCGTAAAGTGGCATGGGTGCAGTGGGCTGGATAAGGATTATACCATAAAGAACAAGCGCAGGGAGCCGGAGAGCACGTTTCAAGCCAGGGCCGGAAACTGGTAATGTCTGGTTTTCACTCATATGAAGCAATATTTCTTTAGGATGATAAAATAATCCCGGCTAAGATAAAAAAAGTAAGTGGAATTACTATAAGGCCCGAATTGAAAAATGATGCTTCTGACAATCTCCCCTATAAATTCTTTAAAAGCAATAACTTATTCGTTATCAATTCAGTAACCGATTTAGTGGCAACAGGAAAAACTTTACGGAGATCAATCTCATCTGTTGTGAGAAGATGGTTCTTTAATGTCTTCATAAATGCATCTTTAATCTCAGTAGCCAGATTAACTTTACATATTCCATGACTGATAGCATCTTTAAGCATGTCATGAGGAATTCCGGAACTTCCATGCAAAACAAGGACAGCGGGTGTTACCTGGCGAATCCTTTCCAATAAATCAATCTGCAGAACAGGAGCTTCACGTAGAATCCATGTGCCGATCCAATTGCAACAGCTAAAGCATCAACTCCGGTCAGTTCTACAAAACGCCGGGCTTCTTCTGGTTGTGTAAATGTCTTGTCAACCTGCTTTTGTCCGAGTTTGGCAACATACCCCAGCTCTGCTTCAACATTTGCCCCATATTTTTTAGCCAGTTCAACTGCCTGTGAAGTGACTTCCACATTATTTTCAAAACTGTTTCACTTGCATCGATCATTACCGAATCAAATCCTGCTTGCAGACATCGCTTAACCAGATCTATACTGTCGCCATGATCCAGGTGAAGCCACCCTTCCACCTTGAAATCATCCAGTCCCCGTCTGGCCATTGCAACGGCCATTTCAAGTCCAATATATTCAACTGAACTTTTTGAAAGCTGCAAAATAACCGGTGACATTAACTTCCCTTGCGGCCCTGAGAATCCCCTGAAGTGTTTCGAGATTGTAAAAATTAGTTGCAAGTATTGCCTTCCTTTATCCTTAAGCTCATGTAATTTGTCCCGGACTATCATTCCTAAATATTAATACGTATAATTGAATTTCTCTTTTGCTGTCTTTCGTATAAGTTCTTTTGATTTAAATGCTCCCGTCCCCCCAGCTGCAGTTGTACTTATTGCTCCGGTAAGATTCCCGAAATCGAGACATTTCTGAACCGGTTCCCCTTTAACAAACATGTGAATAAATCCTGCATTAAAACTATCTCCAGCCCCTATTGTATCAACTACTTTAGTATTTAAGTACGCAGGCATTTCATATATTTCTCCTTTTTCTGATCGTAACAACGCACCTTTGTTTCCCTGTTTAATGATAATATTTTTCCCAAATGGCGTCAGCGTTTTTAATAGCATCTTCTGATGTCTTTGTGCCGGTTAAAAATAGTATTTCTGTTTCATTGGGAAGAAAAATGTCGACCCATGGGAGTATGCTTTTGTAATCAAAATCCCATTTCTCTGAAGGATCCCATTGTGTATCAAGAGAAGTTGTAAGACCTAATTCTTTTGCCCTTTTAAAAAGCGACTGGACATTTTTACGGATGCCGGGCTGAATAAAGAATGATGAGAAATGAATGTGTTTCGCCAGAATGAGAGACTCATCGGTTATATCATTAATTGTCAGGTGGTCCATGGCACCCGGGTATGTAACATTAGCCCGGTCTTCACCAACAGCGAGAACTACCGTGGCTCCTGTGGCAAGTCCATCCTCAGCAATAACCAGCGAAATATCAATTCCCTTTTCACATCAGGCTTTCTTTTACAAGATCCCCAAATGAGTCATTTGCCAATCTTCCCAAGAAATCCGACTTTAGAGCCCAGACTCGACAGATTTGCCGCAAAAATTGCTGTTGAGCTGCCCAATGTCAAAGTCATTGAACCCGCAAGTTTCTCCTTTCCTACTTCGGGAGTACCTTCAATATTATTCATTATTAAATCGACATTGAGTTCGCCGATAGCCAGAACATCAAATTTGTAATTCTTCATAAGTATCTGTTCAGGTCAATTAAGTTGAAGCTTCTGAAATACTTGTCCATACCCTGCTCAATTTGCATTAGTACAATCTCCTCTGCTTCAATCCCGTTTGTGTTAAGGTTTTCGTAAAGCCGGTACCGTGCAACTACTACTTCAGGGTTTTGCCATATATAACGACACCCTGTTGAAACAAGCCAGGTCTTGCGTTCCTGTTTAATATCATCAAACCTTAAACTCTTTTCCTCTTTAAGCAACCATTTCTTCCAACGATTAGATTCAATGACAGCCGTCCACAATAACCCTATAATATTTGACTTAATCGGGATTCTATTCTGGCTAAATAATTCATCTTCCAGCTTTTCAAGTTCTATTAGTGCTTCATATTCACTGATTGTGAATTCCGGACCGACATTAGCAGCTCCCATTCCGGAACGGGGATATTCCTCAGGATTTGTTACTCCATCAGTATAATGCCCCTTGATCAGGCTTCCCAGGGGTTTAACCTTTGCCGTAAGCGCCGCAGCAACTTCCGGATCGAATGTGGTTGTATGAAGATCTGTGCCGACTTTGCCAACGATGAAGCAGGGCCATACATCTTCCAAACCTTTATCTGCTAATCCTTTTTTTAATAAGGAAAGAAAATTATCAAAGGTTTTTTCATCCGCCAGTCCTCCATGAACTTCTTCGGTTCCTACCTCATATGAAATGGCAGGAAAATTATTTCTTCTCCTGAAATTTTCTATATGTTCAATTAATTCAATGGTCCGTGATGCAACAACCTCGAATTGAAATAGTCTCACCCGGTTTAATAAAAATGTCTACAGTAGGATCAACATGAATAAGATCATAACCGGCTTTAACAGCCTCCTCAAATGATCTTTTAATACCGTCCATTGCCTTATCCAATGGCCATTTCTCAATTGACTGCAGATCCTTTAGCCACGGTCCGCCATGATCAACCGCAATAATTACCGGTCCGTGAAAATTTATTTTTTCACTCTCTTTTCTGACATACCTTACAAATTCAGACTGGGTAAATTTAGTATAGCCTCCATCATAATCAACCTGGTTTAAGGTAGTTGCAAACTTAAGAGGAGCATTATTACGCCTGGCAGCTCTTAACGCAGCTTTGATAACCGATATTGAATTTGGACATATCGCAAAAAGGGTCCGTGGAGGATGCCCTTCCTGCTGAAGTTCTGCAATTCGCTTTAAAATATATTCCGTGACAGGCAAAGAATCTTTACTTTTTGTTTTTTTATCCATAGCAGTGTGAAAACCAGTTTTACTTAAAATTTGAGTTTATAAATTTTTACTCCTTCAACAACTCTGGATATTGTTCCCGATACAGAAGGATTATCGGGGTTCAGGCCAACAGACAGAGACTTATAATATCCAAGCAATTGGGCAAGCATTATTTCAACCACACATAAATATTCAATTTCTGCATCTGCTTCATCCACATCACCAAAACAAATATTCAAATCAAATTTTACTCCCTCAATAGTGACCGGTTTATGGGAAACAGCAATCTGTGCTAATCCTTTATTACTTGAATTTATCTGTCCTAAAAGATCATACTCATATTTCCTGTCGTTCTCATTATCAGCAAATAAATAAACCAATAGAGTATCACTATTTACAATTGCCCTTGGTCCATGACGGAATCCGAGAAACGAATTAAAAGCACAAATAATTCTGCCATCGGTAAGTTCCTGCAATTTAAGATGGCTCTCCTCGGCAGTACCCCTGAGCGGTCCGGATCCCAGAAAAATCGCCCGGTTAAAATCTAAAAGAGAAATTCCTTCTATGACTTTTATCATATTTACTCAGAATAATATTACCCCAGTCAGCTAACTTCTTAACCTTTTCCTTTTCACCAGCCAGCATATCTATTTTCGAAATCAGAATAAACGCCAGCATCATTGATGTAAAGCTGCTTGTCATCGCCAGACTTACATCATTCGTTTCGGGAGGCAATAAAATTTTTAAAGTTCTTGTTGCTTTTGTTCTTTGAAATAAATCACCTTCTTCATTACAGGTAATAATAATATGGTAGGCAGTTTCACAATAGTTATTAACGATCTCAACTGCAGCCATACTTTCAGGGCTATTTCCTGAGCGTGCAAAAGAGACCAGGACTGTTGGCTTATTCTTAAGGAGAAAATAGTCGGGATGAGTGATTAATTCTGTTGTAGGAACAACACGCGAAGGCTGCTTCCGGTCTTTCATCATGACACCATAAACCGCATTCCCTACAAAAGCTGAACTACCTGCACCTGTCAGGATCATGTCCACTTCACCTTCAAGGGTCAGTTTGTTTAAAAATTCTTCGATTTCATGCCTTTTGGAAAAAACAATATCGTAAGTCTTCTTCCACATTTCAGGTTGCTGGGCAATTTCCTTTTTAGTAGATGTTCCCTTCTTCTTATTAACACTTTTATCTGTATCCATTTCTGATTTAATGTCATTTATCTTTTGTGTGCAAATTTATAAAGTAAATAATCTTTCCTTTAAGGAATCTCAATTTTTTATGGACAGATTATAAAATAAATTGAGTATCGGTTATTAATAATAATATTTTAAACACAACATGAATCATTTCCCCATTATTTATGAACCCTCCCCTATGCCACATAGCCGTCAACCTAAGGTTGGTTTAGTTTGATTTACCGGCCTCTCCCCCTCGTTCCCCCTCTCCCAAGTGAGAGGGGGAAGATCTTTCCACATGGCTCTTTCGGCTTCAGTTGGATTTTTTCTTAGCCCCTCTCACTTCGGGAGAGAGCCTGCCCCGCTTCGGCGGGGGGTTGGGGAGAGGCCGGCTGAAACAAAGTACCGCTTAAGTGGTTTGTTAAATTTTTAGCGAGGAGCCAGCTTGCATGGAAGGGGACAGGTGATGGTTTAAAAAATTTCTAATGAAGTATGAAATATAATTTTTATGATTTTTAGAAGTATAATTAGATTTTATTATTGAAAACCAATACTCATTTAAAATAAAAATAAGGGTAGATATTCCCCCTGGAAAACTCTCCCGGATAATTGGGAAAAAGCTTGTTTATTTCAGCAGTTCACTGTATTTTTTTTGAAAAACATACAGTGAAGCTACTGAATTTCACAGAGTTAAAGTCTCGACCCTTATTTTTTAAGTATCATTGTTTATGCACCTGTAATACGTGGTCTGGTTTGCCATTTACCTTTAGTGAAATCAGGAAAATCAATTGCTTTTCCTTTGTTTGCAACTGATGCTTCTGTAATGGGGGAAATGGCACTGCTGGTCACAGAATCGTATACATCCCAATCCGGCAGCTTGTTTTCACGAAGTGCTGTTACCAGTCTGCTCCAGATCATAGGTGTCTCTGAACCTCCACCGCCATGACCTTCAATTTTTCCACCTCCTCTTCTCGGAGGTGGGTTATAATTCTTAACAACAGGGTGCTCAAATTCTTTTAAATAAGGATCTGCATGTTCCCACGTATGTTCCACTGGACTCAGTCCTTCAATATATATCTTTTTATCAATTGCATCTCCCTGATAAATTCCCTTTGTACCCTGAATGCGATAGTTTTCCCGGGGGTGCAGGTGTAGTTGTATCATGAATCAGGGTAATCATTTTCCCATTGACTGTCCTGATCAGTGAGGCATTATAATTACCCAGTGCATATTTCTGTTTGGTCATTTTATGATTTGGGTTTTTATAATATACACCGGCATATTCAGCAAGCAATCCTCCAAACGAGCTCATTGAAACAAGGTAGTCAATCCTGTCTCCATGGTTTATATCGAGTGCCGGCAACATTTTTTTCATCGGATGATCAGGATAAAGGTTACCGTTACGGTTTATCGATTGTGCAAGGCGCCAGGGTTCCTGCTCCGGATCGTATTTAACAAGCCTGAGGTCGTGTATATAGCCTGTTTCCGCATGTACTATGTCACCAAGCATTCCTTTCTGAATCATATTCAGAAGCGCGAGCTCGCCGATACCCTCTAAGCCAAGAGTTGCCCATTTCCCGGTTTTTTCGTAAGTTTCAACTATCTCCCAGGCCTGATCAAGAGTCAGAACTATAGGAACTTCCGAGACACAATGCTTATCATTATTCATCGCTGCAAGACATACAGGGGTGTGCCATTCCCATGATGTGCAGCAGATAACAGCATCCAGTTTCTCTGTCTCACACAATCTTTTAAAGTCTGTTACTCCTTTGTCATAGAGTTTTGGCGTCGGAAGACCGGCAGCTATTACCCTTTGTTTTGCTGCTTCCAGTCGTTTCGGTTGGACTTCACACAGAGCAGGCACTTCAATACCTTCCATGCCAAGGGCACAGTTAAGATGGTAAGTGCCGCGGCCTCCGATTCCAACAAATCCAATTCTTAAGGGCCGGTTGTTCGATTGATTTTGAGCTGAAGCCTATTTCGGGAAACCAATGCCGGACAGAACAGCAGCTCCCCCGACAGCGGCAGCTGTGGAAAGCTTTACAAATTTTCTGCGGGTATAATATAATTTCTTCATATTTTTTTGCTTTTAACATTCTTAAAATTTAACAATTAAACTAATGGCATGATGGGTAGACTGGTTTTCCACTTTCCCTTGGTAAAATCAGGAAAATCAACAGCCTGAGATTTATTCGCAACCGAAGCACATGAGAGGGGAACTATTGCACCACTAGTTACCGAATCGTAAACATCCCAGTCGGGCAGTTTATTTTCACGGAGTGCTATTACCAGACGGTGCCAGTTCACCGGTGTCTCGCTTACCTCCTCCGCCATGACCTACAATTTTTCCACCTTTTCTTGGCGGAACCTGCTGGCGGGGAACAGCGTATTCTTTATAATATTTATCTGCGGGTTCCCATTCATGCTCCCTGGGACTGAGTCCTTCAATATAGATCCTTCTCCCATCTGAATAATAGATCCCTTTTGTTCCCTGAAGACGAAAATCTTCCCTTGGATGAGGTGTGCTCGTATCGTGAATGATCGTCATCATCTTACCATTTACGGTCCTGACAAGAGAAGCGTTATAATCACCCAGTGAGAATTTGCTTTTGGCATAAAGGGAATCTTTTCCATAGTTTAATTCGGCATAATTTCGAAGCATCACAGAGCTTGAGCTCATCGATTGAATAAAATCAAACCTGTCGCCATGATTTATGTCCAGAACCGGTAACATTCTGGCCATCGGATGGTCGGGATACAGATTTCCGTTCCTGAGTACGGAGTGTTGAAGACGCCAGGGCTCCTCAGCCGGTGTGAATTTGACCATTCTGAGGTCATGAATATATCCTGTTTCGGCGTGTACAATTTTTCCAAATAATCCTTTCCGGACCATATTTAAAAGAGTCCCGTCACCCAGACCTTCCAATCCTATGGTTGCCCATTTGCCTGTCTTTTCATAAGTCTCAACTATTTCCCATGCTTCTTCAAGGGTTATGCAAAGCGGAACCTCCGATATTGCATGCTTGTTGTTTCTCATGGCAGAAAGACATACCGGTGTATGAAATTCCCATGGAGTACAACAGATTACAGCATCCAGATCTTCAGTTTCACATAGCCGTTTAAAATCTTCAGTTCCACGGTTATACATTCTTGGTGTCGGCAGACCTGCCTCTTCAATCCATCTTTTTGCCTGGTACAAACGAACAGGTTTAAGCTCACAAATGGCAGGCACTTCAACACCTTCCATACCCAATGCACAGTTAAGATGGTAAGAACCGCGTCCCCCTATCCCTATGAATCCCAGCTTCAGCGTTTTACCGCCGGCCTGATTCTGAGGTGAAGTTTCCTCCGGTTTAACAATAGCTGATGATAATGCACCACCTGTGGAAAGATTCACAAATTTTCTGCGATCATACTTGTTACTCATAGTTTTTATATTTCAAAATTTAAAATTTTTTCCTTCTTATAAAATTCTGTATCAGGAAGTGAATTGAAACTCACTCCCATAAAAACATTAAAGTAAATGAAAGCAAACGAAAAATAATAAAAGATTATTTTAAATAGTGTGAAGGATTTTCATCCTGCAATTCCGGTCATGTGTGATCAAATTATTGACCCAATTTATCAGATCACAGGCTGGTCAACAATTTCTTCATTTGTTCTGTCCCAGTACAGTTTCTTTCCCTGCCGGTATGCATAGGTGGCCATAATGCTGGCAATTGCATTCCAGTAACCTGTATGAATATTCCCGTTGGGACTCAGATTTCTTGACCGCATACAGTCAATCCAGTTATTGAGGTGATAAGGCATGTTGTCGCTCACGTTTACAGGTCCCATCTGGTTATTGTACTCAGGAGTTGTTACTATTTCTGCTTTTCCGCTTTCAATTGTTGCTTTCATTCCTGCATAAAAATCAAAGCCCCCGGGGAGCCTCTGATGCTCCGGGATCAGGAACCACCTTGAACTGCCTTCTCCTCCCGCGGCAAATAATGTGGCATCTTTACCACGAATGCAGGTATAGTCACCAAACATACTGGCAAAATTGGTATTATAGGAGTATAAAAGTCTGGCATCATCATATGTTCCCAGTGCCTGGAAGGTGTCAGGGTTCTGACGTATATCGGGCCATCCGAATATGCCGCCGTTAGCTACCATTGTGTCAGGAATGGCTGTGTCGGTGTAAAAATGAACCAGCCCGCTGCCATGACTCATCCATTGTGAGGTTATTCCTCCCGAATAATCACGGAAGATCCTGAATTCAAAGTATTTCCATGGGTCAAAGGGAACATAAGGTTTACCTAACAACCACCTGTTCCAGTCAGTATCTTCTTCACGTATAGCGGCCACATCAGGATCACCCGGAACGTGCCAGCGTGGATTATTATCATTCCATACCTGGTCAATTTTTGTTATCTGTCCCAGTTTCCCGGAACGCACAATTTCTCTGACTTTAAGCTGAATCGGATCACTAACCCACTGGGATCCCATCTGTGCAACCTGTTTTGATTCCAGAACTGCTTTTCTGGCAAGTTTGGCGTCAGCAACATCGGTTGCCAGAGGTTTCTCACAATAACAATCTTTCCCGGCCTTTACTACTTCAGCCAGAAGTTTTGCATGCTGAAAATCACCTGTTGCTACCATTACTGCATCGAGGTCAGGCATCTTAAGCATCTCCTCGGAATATTTGAACTGTTTTACATCTGTCCCAAATTTCTTTTTAAGATTGGCAGCAGCTTTTTCCCTGTTGAGCTTCCATATATCACAAACAGCAACCACTCCAAGGTTTTTATTCTTCTCAGCAGTTTTAACCATACTCTGATGATCACTGCTCCGGTCACCACAACCCAGGAATCCTATATTTATCCGGTCGTTTGCTCCTATTATCCTGTTATAGGAGGCTGTACTATTGGTGGTTTTCATCGTTATGGCCGCACCGGCAAATCCGACTGCAGCCTTTTTAATAAATTCTCTTCTCTCTGTCATTTTTAATAATTTAAATACGAATGTTTAAGCCCTGATTTAAAGAATCCGCCGGATATTCTTCCCCCCTTCCGGGTATAGCTGAGAATATTCCTGATCTTCTTTGCTAAATTACCGGCTGGTCAACAATTTCTTCCTTTGTTCTGTCCCAGTACAGTTTCTTTCCCTGACGATAAGCATAAGTAGCCATAATACTTGCTATTCCATTCCAGAAACCTGTATGAATATTGCCGTTGGTATTCTGGTTCCTTGAACGTATACAGTCTATCCAGTTATCGATATGGCTTTTAGTGTTATCGCCTAAACTGAACGGGACTACTTGTTTCCCGTCTACTTCGACGGTAATTTGTTCTGCTTTCCCGCTATTTATTGCTTCCTTCAAGCCTGCATAAAAATCAAATCCCCCCGGAAGATCCTGATGTTCTGGAATAAAGAACCAACGTGGACTTCCTTCTCCACCCTGTGCAAATAAAGTTCCGTCTTTACCCCTAATGCAGGTATAATCACCAAACATATTTGCATAATTGGAATTATAGGAATATAAAAACTTTGCATCGTCATATGTTGCAAGAGCCTGGAAAGTGTCAGGATTCTGCCGGATATCGGGCCATCCGAATATGCCGCCGTTTGCTACCATTGTGTCAGGGATGGCTGTGTCGGTGTAAAAATGAACCAGCCCGCTCCCGTGGCTCATCCATTGTGAGGTTATTCCTCCCGAATAGTCACGGAAGATCCTGAATTCAAAGTATTTCCATGGATCAAAAGGAACATAGGGCTTTCCTAACAGCCATCTGTTCCAGTCGGTATCTTCTTCACGGATTGCTGCTACATCAGGATCATTTGGAACATGCCAGCGTGGATTATTATCATTCCATACCTGGTCAATTTTTGTTATCTGTCCCAGTTTTCCGGAACGCACAATATCCCTGATTTTAATTTGAATAGGCTCGCTCACCCATTGAGAGCCCATCTGTGCAACCTGTTTTGATTCCAGCACTGCTTTTCTGGCGAGTTTGGCGTCAGCAACATCAGTTGCCAGAGGTTTCTCGCAATAACAATCTTTCCCGGCTTTTACAACTTCGGCAAGTAGTTTGGCATGCTGAAAATCACCTGTTGCTATCATTACTGCATCAAGTTCAGGCATCTTAAGCATCTCCTCGGAATATTTAAACTGTTTTACATCTGTTCCAAACATCTTTTTACAGCTCGCAGCAGCTTTCTCCTTATTGACCTTCCATATATCACAAACAGCAACCACTCCAATGTTTTTATCCTTTGCCGAATTTCTAACCATGGTACGGTGTCCTCCACTCCTGCCGCCACAACCCAGAAATCCTATATTTACCCGATCATTTGCTCCTATTATCCTGTTATAGGAAGAAGTACTCTGGGGGATTTTCATAGTCATTGCCGCACCGGCGAATCCTGCTGCTGTTCTCTTGATAAATTCCCTTCTTTTTGTCATTTTGATTTCTTTTTAAAACAAGTTAAATATTATTTTGAATAGTGTGAAGGATTCTCGTCCTGCCATTCGTTAACCCCGTCACGTATACGGTTTCTGAAAGTCAGGGTGTCCTGGCAATAGTATGTATTGGCGCCTGATACGTACATGTAGTTTAAAAGTATCTTCCTGTCCTGAAGCAGTTTTGCTCCGTTATACGTACTTGCTCCATTGGCCTGGTAAGTGTTGGTTGATCCTGCGGCAGTACTGACTGTAATATCTGTACCGCTAAGAGTCAGCACTATTTCACTTACAGAGGTGGAGGTTTTATCACTGTATCCGTTTGATACCACGGCATTTGGTGCCACTGTTGTCAGGTTCCAGATTTTAGTGTCGCCCTGCGAACGGGTAGTATAGTAGGGTATAACCTGTATGGTGGTACCTGCTGCATCTTTTACTGTAGTGATACCGCCATGAAGGTAATTGCCAAACAGCATATTCTCATACTTTATACCAATTACCGCTGTCCGGTTTGGTGCAAGTATAGAATCAACATCTGCTGCGGTGATGGAAAAAGGAAGCACATATTGTGGATTTATGGTAGCAGCATCGGCAAGGAAAGCTGCAGAATCGGCTTTCAGGGTAACTGTACCCGAATGCTGACCTGCCTCGATAACTATTGTACTGTTGTTACTTAATGTGTAATAGTTAGAAGGCAGGGCCTGAAGGGTGCTTAATGAAGATACAGCACTCTTTATATACCCATAACTGCTCGCTTTCATGTTTAGCAATACTCCCGGGGTGATAAGACTGTTATCAAGGGTAAAACTGACATTGCGGTTTATTTTATTTTCCATGACTCCTCCCATCGCCACTCCTACTTTAAATTTCATCCCTTCCCCTACCACTACCGTGCGAATATCAATAACGTTTGGAAAGTACACGGTGGTATAGTCGAAGTCTTTTACGTAATCGTCGTAGCACGAAACCAGCGCTATTGTAAGTACCAGTAAAGCAAATATTTTTTTCATGTGTATATAATTTTATTTTTTATGACTATCAGCAATCGTGAATAAAACTTTTAATTTCTATTATTTTTACCCCCTTCCCGACCTTCCCCCAAGGGGGAAGGAGCTGAAAATGAAGCTTTTCCCCCTTGGGGGAAACGGGAAAGGGGGTTATCCGGAATAAAATGTATATAATTGATTATAAGCATTATAAAATAAATATTATTTAAATATTAACTTTTTATTATTGATATCCGATACTCATATTATTTTTAATGGTCACATGGAACCTCCATGTTTTGAATATTTATTTTCAGATTAGTTTGTGTTTGCAAAATATGGAGGTTTCATAACTGCGTCTTTATTAATTATTAATTCCAACCATCCCAGCCTTCGTTCTGCACAAGCTTGCTCATCCTCAGTATTTCATTGTAAGGTATCGGAAGGTATGCTGATGAATAAGAACGTTGACCTACCTCAAAATTCAGATTGTAAGTAAATGTAACTTCGTCGGCATTTCTTACAATACCCGCTCCGTGTACCGATTTATTAAGTTCAGTAAGGTCGGTTGTCCATCGGCGCAGATCATAAAACCGCATCCCTTCAAAGCAGGTTTCAACCCTTCTTTCGTTTTTAACCAGTGCATCAAAGGCTGCTGCTCCTGATCCTGCTACTTCAGCAAGGTAAGCGTCAGGCGCTCCCGGAACTTCCGGCGATACTCCATTCGCACCATCCGGGGTTCTTCTTGCACGAAGATATTGAATGGCAGTTTGTGCCGAGATACCATACTTGGCAGCATCGGTGGGTCCAACTACCTTATTGGCTGCTTCGGCAAATACCAGGCACATGTGAGTCCAGCGGACAAAAAACTTCGAGTGCGGTTGCCTGTTTATTGAGGCATCGGACCAGTTTAATGCCATGTTAACAAACTTCTTGATGTGATAGTTGGTAAGGCTGTTGCTTGAGGTAACACCTGCAGCATCTTTCCCGCCATTGGACCAGTTTTCAAAGGTATACATTAATGCTCCTGTATTATTCTTTTTGGCCTGGGCCGTGTTATAAAAGATAGTACTGTAGAACCGGGGATCACGTCCTGCGTATGGATGTGTCGCATCGTAACCGCCACGGTTTGCAGGATCGTTTATCGGATAGCCGTTTGCCATCGGAAAAGAATTCACAAGTTCCTGTGTGGCGCCTATTGCACCATTGCCCTGGAAGCCGCCCGGGTAAAACATCCGCTCCATAGCCTCCATGGTTGCATTGCTGGAAGTCCAGCGCGAACCATATACTATTCCCGGGAACATGGGACTAAGCCAGTTGACCTGGGTAACCGGGTTAAAGCCGCCCGATACATTATCCACATTAAGCTTGAAATCCATTACTTTCCTGGCATTTACCGCGGCACTATCCCAGAGTCGTATATCACTGCCCGTGTTAAAACGGGGGCTCGCCCATGTTAAATACAGGTTAGCTTTGATTGCCCGGGTGGTAATACCATCCAACCGGCCCCAGTACTTGCCGCCTGCATAGAGAAGATCACCGGGAACAGTAACCAGAAAGTCGCGGTGAGCAAGGGGCAGATACTTGTAAGCCGAATCACAATCGGCAATGATCTGCAGGGCACAATCGGCATATGTATCACGTGCAAAATTTATTTCCCCTGTAGGGTCTATAGGTTCTGTTATAATCGGGAACCCAAGCATCTGACCATCGGTGCCTTTTCCCCCGAATTTCTGAAGAAGGTCCCACTGGAACCATGCCCGAAGGGCAAAGGCTTCTCCCTGCAAACGCGTACGAAGTACATCATTCAGATGTGCATTCAGAAGAAACCGGGTATTATAGCCGCGCCTGTCTTTCAAAAACAGATTCACAAGGTAAATGGCCTGGTAATCACGGTTCCAGTAAGTAAGGAAAGGATCCTGGCCCGTGGTGATAGAGCCTGTGGCCAGCCTGCGCAAGGCATTGGTTGAACTTGTTATTTCGGCATCGTCTGTGGCTCCATCAAGATATACTCCCTCATTGTTATCATAGTTTGTGGACATATAATCGTAACAGCGGCCTATTAATCCCTGTATATTTTCCTGGTATTTCCAGATATCTTCTCCCGTACGGATACCGTTGGGATAAGGATTCAGATAATCTTTGCAAGAACCAGTTAACCACAGTATTAACACTGATAGTAATAATACTTTTTTATTCATAACTTTCATAGATTAAAAGGTTAATTTAATTCCACCGGTGAATGTCTTGTACAACGGGTAAGTTGTTACCCCGGAATTTATTGATTCCGGATCTATATCTTTAACTTTGGATACTGTTAAAAGATTTGCTCCCCGTACAAATAAACGAATACCCTGGGAATGGATCAACTGTAATTTATTCGCCGGTATGGTATATGCTAATTCTACATTCTGTATCTTGAAATAGCCTCCTTTGGTCATCCAGAAATCAGAATTTACAAAGTTATTGTTCACCTTGTAGTAAGTTAATTTCGGATAGGCCCCGCCTACATTGTCTCTGACAAAATTGGAATAATTATCATCACCCCAGCCGTTCCAGTAATAACTGTTTGTCAGAGGGATATCATATAAGGCTGCGCCGGCTCCTATTAATGTTACCTCGAAGTTCCTATACTTCAGGTTAACATTGAGTGCATAGAACAGGCGAGGGGTAGTATGGCCCAGGGCACTCTGGTCATTGTCATCAATGACTCCGTCACCGTTCATATCCTTATATTTAAGGTCCCCTTCGTGAAGAACATCATCATAGAGCTGGGGAACTGCCAATGCTTCCGCATCACTTGCAAATTTGCCAAGGTAGGTCTGACCCCAGTAAGTGTCAGTTGCTTTTCCTATCCGGGTCTGATAATCAAACCGGTAAGCTGGTTCATTGTATTTCACAATGTTCGAATTCTGAACAGTGGCATTACCGCCAAAAGAATATTCCAGCTGACCTTCATGGTTGGTGTATTCTATCCCTATCTCGGTCCCGAAGTACCTGGTCTGATTGTAATTGAACCATGGCAACGAAGCTGAATACCCTGTAACATAAGGCATGGCATTTGATAACTGGCCTATCTCTCCATCACGCAATATGTTGTAGTAATTAACCACTAAGGATAATCTATTGTCAAACAGCATTCCGTCTAAGCCGATACTGAATTCTTTTCTCTTTTCCCAGCTCAGATTTGAGTTCCCGATCCTGTTGGGATAGGCAATGTAAGGAGCAGTTTCACTGTTGGAGCCAAACCATTTTGTACCTGAAGTATAGGGTCCGAAATTAGCCCCCGTGCTGCTTGAAAAATTGTCAAGATTATAATACGGAGCCATGAAGCTTTCGTAACCAAGGATACCTGCCTCGGCACGCAGCTTAAGAAAGTTCACTGCTTTAAGTCCCGACATGAAACTCTCATCCGAGATGACCCAGCTCGCTCCTACTGATGGAAACAACTCGGCTCTCTTATCTTTTGAGAAACTGTACGTACCGGCATAATTCAATACGGCCTGGATGCTGTATTTATCGTTATAGGTATATGTGCCTGTCCATACGCCCAGTTGCTCTCGTTGCGGTTCTTCAATTCCATTGCGCAGCATCCTGTATAAAAAGTATGTTAAAGAGGTTTGTATATTATGAACTCCAATGCTCTTTTCGTACTTAAGACTTTCAAAGAATTCAAAACGCTGGTAATAATAATCGTGCAGGTTGAGCAGTGACGGGTTATCAACTCCATCATGTCTTTTTGTCAGAAGGATGGTATCATTACCTCCGGCTGTTTTTGAAGGGGTGGCAATATAGGCAATGTAATCCTTGGCTTTACCGATTCGTGTAAGGTTAAGAATGTCAAAGCCTAAAAAACTCTCCGACTTAAGACCTGGTATGATATTGGACATGTCATAATTCAATGCAATTTTCGCTGCTCCCTTTCTGCCCGTTTCGTTATAGTAACCGTTACGTGTAAGGGCTGCTATCGGGTTAACAGGGTAAAGGGAAGTAACCCCGTACCATGGCGCTTTTAAAGCAGGATCGTTATTGGCATACACCGGGAAAGCTATCGGTGGTGTAGTATTTATATCGGGTAACGCCGAGCTTAATTCCAGCAGATCCATCTGAGTCCCGCCTTCTCCTGTGGTGGAGGTGTAGCCATAATTGGGTGAACGACGATTGGTGAGACCTGCCGAGAGGTCAAACTGAACTGTAATAACATCATTGATATGCATATCTATGTTAGAACGGGCGTTGATACGGCTATAGTCTGCCGTCGATCCGATTTTATAGATATCACCTTCGCCATCGTAGCCAAGGTATGAGGAATATTGTACCGCATCGTTGCCGCCGCTTGAAGATACATTGGCCCTTTTGAAGGATTTGGTATTCTGAAGCATCATATCCCGAAAATTAATATTCGGATGATACATGTCATACGGGTCTCCATTGGCATACGCAGAGATGTCTGCATTACTATATAAAGGTGTCAGACCGTTATTTGACCTGGCTAAATTATTGAGCGATGCGTAGTCGGACCCTGAGGCCCAGCCCGGGAACCTGTCGACCACACTTACACCGTCCTCTATATTTACACTCAGAATACGCTCGTTTGGCCGGCCTCGTTTGGTTTTGATGTAAACTATACCGTCTGCTGCCATGGGACCGAACATCGCTTTTCCAACTATGTCTTTTATTATTGTTACTGATTCTATCTCCTGGGGGTCAAGTGTCATCTCGGTTATATCGGTAGGAATATCGTCAATAATGTACATCATTTCTCTTCCCCTGGCAGAAACACTAACTTTATTAGTGATGCGGTAAAGCCCAAGTTTCTCCTCGGCGCTGATACCCGTAGAGCCATCTAACTCGGTAACCTGAAGCCCCGGTACAAGACCCGTAAAGGCATTACGCAGATCATTCGAAGGATATTTCGCCAGCTGCTCACCCGTGATTACAGTCTCGCTACCGGTTATATTGCGCTTTTTAGGCGTCATATAGGGCAGCGGTACATCATCATCGGAGGTCATAAAAAGCTTCGCCCTGATAAGTTTGATGCTATTGTCCTTGATGATGTCCTGGACCCTGGAAACATTCTTTTCATAGCCGGGGGCTGTAATTGTAACATAATCATCCGGGTAGGCACTAAATGATATGGCGCCACTGGCATCCGTCATGGAATGTATGATGCCCTCACCTACGACGACTTTCGCATTTTGTACCGGCGATCCGCTTTCATCAACAACGTTAAAACTAACGCTGATAGTAAGTATCTTCTTCCCAGGTTTGACCTGTGCACTTAATGCCCCGGCTACAATAACAGAGAGCAGGATCACACCGAAAAACCTGAATATTCGAAATAATATATGATTGAATCTCATAATTCTCATTTTTATAAATTTTATGTTACCAGACCTGTCCCGGATCAAATTTTTTCATCTTGTAATAATCGGCTGACAGGAACGGCAGATAATACTTTGCATCGTACCAGCGGCTCTGACGGTCATCCGACAATGGTAAACGGGTGTATTTAAATCCTGTGGGGTATTGTGCAGATACCGGCACCTTTTCAGCAACATTACCAATAAGAGGTCCGGCCATCGAGACAGGCGCTGTCTTCCAGCGGCGGATATCAAAATAATAATGCCCTTCGAAGCTTAGCTCAACATTCCGCTCATTTCTGATCCTCGGTCTGAAGGCCGCAGTGCTGGCAGTGAACTGGGCCTGCACTGGCGCCAGCTCAGCTGCGCCCCAGCGGCCCCTTATCATATTGATTGCCTGGACGGCTGTCATAGAAGCGCCCGGTGCCGCAGTATTGGGGCCGTAAGCCTCATTCGCTGCCTCGGCATAGTTCAGGTAAAGCTCGCCAAGACGGATCATTGCACAGGTAAGTTGAGGTGTAATTGGATACTTAACACTCTGACCTCCCCATATTTTTCTCACATAATATCCTGTGTGAGTAATTCCCCTGTAATTTGGATCAATAAGTTCAGAGAATTTTGTTACCCCGCCAACGACCTCATAATAAATATTGGCTGTGGTATAGCCTGGTATCGGAGCGCCATTATAAATAAAATCAATATAGAATCGCGGGTCCCTGTTTACAAATGGATCCTGCTCGTTGTAATGACCTGCAGCCGTTGCAGCATCTCTGTCTGCCTGGGTATTAAGCGGGTCACCCCATTTAGTCTCCCACATATCCACCGTGCCCTGTGTAGGATTTAAACCTGAGGTACTGGTTTTACTGTTGGTAAAAATAGCGCAAGTCGGCTGTTTATTAAAGCCGCTACTATAACTTACTGTTCCCCAATAATGGCCCCATAACATCTCGTTGGAATAATTTGTGCCAACATAATTCTTTGTATAATCAGCGGCGGTCAGCAAAGCGTAGCCGTTTTGCTCGGCCACTTTTATGGCTTCCCAGCTTGCAACTGCTGCTGCCTGCCAGTCTGCCACATCAGCCGTTCCGCTGCCATAACGCGCCGTACCTACATTAAGCGGGCTTGCTGCATATAGTAATGCGCGTGCTTTATATGCTTTGGCGGTCACTCCGTTCGGATATTTCTGATCCGGAGAATTAAGATTTCCGGGCAGGGGGAATGGAGGGTCCCTGCGTATCTTACCTGCCTTTTCAAAATAAGTGTACGCCGTATCCATATCGGCAGCAACATCCCTCAGCATTTCGCCTGCAGGGAGACGTGGAATATCCCACTGGTCATCAGGGCCCAGAACTTTTGTAATGTAGGGCATAGGTCCCCAGAACCTGAAGAGTTCGAAATGGCAAAAAGCCCTGACGAAATGAGCTCTTCCCATAAGATCATCTATGTCTTCCTGCTTACCATCGGTCAGCTTATGAACGTTTTGTAAAAAATTATTGCATCTTCTTATATTCTTAAAGAATGACGGGGCAATAGGGTATAAATCATCAACCCCGTCATCATAAATATTATCACCTAATGGTCCCCACTTATAATATGCCCACCACATAACACGTCCTGCATCACAGAAGTCTGTCATACAGTCATAATCAAGACTGCCCCGATTGGTCATCCCGAGCTCAGACATGGTATAAACACCCTGGGCAAAACCGGTAGTGGCGCTGGTAAAAACATAATCCAGGTATTTAAAAGCGTTATCATATTTCGTAAAGACACCATCCTCATTCAATCCCGATTCCGGGGCTTTGTCAAGGTATTTTTCAAGGCAGGAGGTTAACAAAACGGACCCACCCAGAATGGATAAGAATAAAATTATATATTTCTTCATTGTCATTGAATTTAAGAGTTTAAAAAGATAACTTCATACCTAATTTAAGGGTTATCATCAGGGGATAAAATCCACGCTGAAAATCTTTTCTTTCCGGGTCACCTTCAATTAACTTTGTAAAGGTTAATAAGTTATTCGCGGTTCCATAGACCTGCAGACTTGAAACGCCTGCAATCCTCTGAAGGAACCCTGCATTAAAGGTATAACCTAAATACAGGTCCTTTAAGCGAAGGTAATCCGCATTTCTCCAGAAATGCCCCGGAATCCTGATATCGTATCCTTCCAGCGCTGCACCACCGGCCCATACATACTGTGGAATTCCACCGCCTCCGCTGTAGTAGTGAAGTGTGGCGTGGTCAGCATTGGGATTGTCAGGTCTCCAGTAGTTTATTTGCGCTTCATGGACACTATAGTCGCCCATTAAAAACTCACTCTCAAAATTATCGTTAAATACAACATACTTGCCCACATTACCCTGAAACATAAAATTAAAATCAAAGCCTTTATAGGATAATCCGCTTGAAAGTGAATATGTTATAGGAGGATAATCGCTACCTTTGATCGGATATTTGTCTTTGTTTGTTATCTGCGCATCAGCATTGTAATCGAGGAACACATAATCACCCACGCTCAGAAGATTTATTGCGATAGGAGTGGCATTGTTGTGCAGGTCGTCCACACTGGTAAAATATCCGGTACCAGTCAGCAATACCCCTGCAGCCTGGTCATCATTTCTGTTATGTGGCATACCCAATGGTTTCCCTGCTGCCTTAACATAGTCGGGTGCATACGGCAGGTCGTCTTTATAGATTACACGGTTTTCGTTGAATCCGAAAATGCCTCTGACAAAATAGTTCAGTCCGGAGGTTGTCGTTTTATTAAATTCAGTTTCAATTTCAATACCATGTTTTTTCAAACTTCCCTTGTTAAGGTCCTTGAATGAATTACCAACCAGGATGGTTACACTCTGGGGTGTAAGCAACATTTTAGAACGTTGTTCGTCGAATAAATCAACACTTAATGTGAACTGGTTTTTAAACAAGCCGATCTCAAGTCCTATATCCCTTTTTCTTGCCTCTTCCCACTGAGCGCTGACATTGGCTCCTAAATCTTCATTAATATACGGGACAGACGATACAGTTGTTGTATAATATTCGCTTATATAAAGCCAGCGGTTTGCTGCATAATCGCTGCCCACCAGCCCGTCGGAATAACGGACCTTAAGCTTGTTCATCCACGGTACGGCATTTTTAAAGAAAGGTTCCTCTGAAATAGTCCACCCGATAGCGCCCGAGGGGAAAAATCCAAAACGGTTTCCGGGAGCAAACCGCTCAGAACCGGTATAACCAATGTTGACTTCCAATAAATATTTATGGGAATAATCATAGGTTGCCCTGCCAACAAGAGCCTCGTTATAATATGGAAAATCCAATTCCGAGTTTTTTTGCTGGCGGTTCATAAGTGCAAGCCCCGAAACGGTATGCTTCCCGAAAGTATTGCTATAATTTAATGACGCCTCATAATACAGATCAGTGTAATAACCGCCTTCCAGACCTCCGACATTTATATTCACAGGTGGCAGATTATAAACTTCAGGGGTCTGACCTTCCCGTTCCCACGGGTTTACATCAGTTCCTATATTTTCAAAGTGTAAAAAATAATCGGGCTCCCTGTAATCGGCATATCTTGTTTGCATATTATAATATGTGCTCAATGAGGCCTTACCTTTAAAGGTTAATCCTTTGACCAGGAAGTCCAGTTTCTGATCAAGGATCAGGTCGGTGAAGACCCTTGATCCGGTGTAATTATTAAATGAGCCATCCATAAAATTGGTATAGGGATTACCGAAACGCTCTCCCCATGCTGCCGACCGCCGCCATCCTGAAGCGCCAGGATAATCAAGGTCGGGAACCTCCTGCAGTACCCAGTCGGGGAAATATGCCGGGAACCTCGATGGCCCTGTCATATATAATGTTTCCCAGGTGGAGTTGGCAGTTTCAGGCTGGTTTTTGATGGACAGATCACCACCCAGGTTCACCGATAGCTGGGTTGTACCGGTTAAAGAGAAATCAACATTGGCCCGGTAATTAAACCTGTTGTTTTTAAAGCGTGAGTCAAGATATCCGTCATGAAGTCCTTTAAAGAAATCACCCTCATTCTGGTATCCGAAAGAAGCAAAATATTTCACAAAATTGGTTCCTCCCGTAATATTTAAATTAGCATTAATTATAGGAGCAATTGGTACTGAGAGTTCTTTAAACCAGTCGACATTGGGATATTGCAAAGCATTAAGCCTTGAGGAAGGGTTGCGGTACTCATTGAGAGTATTATCTTCCAGCATGTCTGAGTATTGCATATCATTCATCCTGGCCACATTTAACATCGACATCGTTGTATATGAATCGATATGGTCAGGGATCCCTGATGCTTTCACTGTACCGTATGAAGCGGTAAAATCCAGTTTTGGTTTACCAAGCGAACCCCGCTTTGTGGTTACTATAATAACGCCGTTTGCCCCTTTGGCACCAAACACTGCGGTGGCTGAAGCATCCTTCAATACCGATATCGTGCTGATTTCATTAGGATCTATATTCGAAAAATCACGTTCAACACCATCAACCAGTACAAGGGGAGCTGAACTGTTCCAGCTTGATAATCCCCGGATGATAATTTCGGAAGAGTTAGCTCCCGGCTCACCGGTATTCTGGATCGTCAGTACTCCCGATAGTTTCCCCGCGATTGCATTGGTAACATCTGCAGTACCTGATTTCATGAGTGTAGCGTTGTTCACCTGGGTGATAGCGCCCACCACACTCTCTTTCTTCTGTACTCCATACCCTACCACAACAACCTCCTGCATCTGTGTGATCTCAAGTTGCATTGCGACTTTAACAGTCGAACCCTGTGTCATCATTATTTCCTGGGTTGTGTATCCTATAAATGAAATTGAAACCAATGACTCCCGTTGAGGTAATCTCAGGTTAAACTGACCGTTTATGTCAGTAAGGGTCCCAAGAGTTGTCCCTTTTACCATCACAGTAACACCTGTCAATGCCTCTCCTGTTTCGGCATCTGTAACTGTTCCTTTAACAACATCCTGCTGCAAAGCGCTGTTGTCACCTGAAGTGAGGGATGCATAAGTTGAGCCGGCAGAATCCGAATTTCCCGGACCCGCCATAACCGTTGTCATTGAGCATAATAAAAATAAAATGCACAATTTTGCCATTATCAACAGCCTGAGCCGGGAATTTATGGCAAAAAACATTTGCTTCTGATTAATTTTTTCCATGCATTTGAAATGATTTAAACATTAATACTTTAGCCGGATTAATACCTGATCTGGAATGGAAAATGGAGTTGGCATTTTCATGTGTTTTTTGTTATGTCACATTTTTCATTTATGAATTAGTTTAGTAAAATAAAAATCAATGAAAATCTATATCTCCCAAACGGAAATAACACCAGAACACTGCCTTAAAAAGGAATGAATATGGCATATAAAGGTTTTTATTCTATACTTGTTGTAATCATATAGCAACCCGAGATTTAAAAAACCCTAATATGAATTTATAAGTCGCAATGGATCGAACAGGGTTAATCAAAACATCAGATAAATGCTTTTCTTAAGGTTAGAAGTATTCTGAGGTTAAAAAAACTATTTATCCTTATGCAAGGTAGGATAAAAATTTATATTTCCGGTCTTTAATTGAATTTTTTTTTGCCCGGTATATTACACTTTTCCCCAGCGTGATTGTCTAAGAAAAAAAAAACACTCTCATCCAAATGAAAAAGAGTGTTTTTTATTTATGATATACAGGAATGTCTCAATCTCCGGAACAGAAAACTATTCCAATTTAGTCCGTGTATATTTATTCTGTCATTAGGTCATAATTAAAGAAATCCCTGAACTAAGTAATTTTAAAAAGTTTCTTTGCAGTGCCGCGGTACAGTGACTCCAGCACTTGTGGTGGTAATTCCAGACCATAATAACGCCACCATACCCTGCCAATAATGTATTCGTCAGCAGTTTCAAATAACCGCCAATGAATCTGATACATACTTTTCTCCCGGCTCTGGTCGGTACCAAATACAATTCTGTGCTGGTATTTGTTAAGGAACCTGGCTGATGTTCTGGGTGTCCGCCCCAATTCATAATCACGGGCAGAGGTATCCAGATAAAGGTTGGGGTATTTATCCAGATCAAGGCTCAACTTTTCAAGGTCGTTGCCCATATTGCTCAGGTGACAACATATAAATGTCGTTTTGGGATGTTTTGCAAGAGTTTTATTTCTGACAGCTATCAGATCATCATAAGAGAGAACATCTTTCCCAAACTGGTTGAAGTGCTGATAGTCGGGTGTGCGTTCCTGGTATACATCCAGCGGTGTCCAGCATGAAGGATGGTCGGCAATGTGAAGGTTCACCGGCATTTTCAACTCTCCACACTTTTCCCAGAATGCGTCCAGACGAGGATCATCAGGATGCAGTCGTTTGTCGCGTGGTAAATCTCTGCCTCCTGTGATACCAGAACCTTTGTCGCTAATTTCTCCAACTCCGAGGGCACCCTTATTATGACACCGCACCAGCTCTGCTACAGCCCTGTCGGAATAATCAGGTTTGTCAATATCGGTCCTGTCCATTCCACAGTAAAGCAAAAATCTACCCGGATATTTTTTTGGTAATAACTCCACAAGATCGTCAAAAGCTTTTCCTGTAGCTCCTGTCAGGACTATTGAGGTTTCCATGCCAACTTCATCCATGGTTTTGACCCAATCTGTTACATCTTCAGGGGTCCTGGCCAATACGTGAACATGACAATCGATTACCGGATATCTGGCTTTCGGTACAAATGTTTCTTTAGTCACAACTGACGACCTGGGTGCGTAATCCTTTACCAGAATTACATCCATCGGACCTGGTTTGGCACTGACTCCGGGTCCGCCCCAGTCACCATATTTTATTCTGTTCCATTCCGGGTCAGTGTGCCAGTCTTTTGTTGGCTGAACACCGGAAGCCGGAGCCGGAGATGAAGAAGACGATTTAGCACTTAGCCCTATACTGCCAATGGCCAATCCCGTAGTACCAATAACACTTTTCTTAATAAAATCTCTTCTTTTTGACATTTGGTTATCTTTTTGAAACAATTAATAATATTAAATCTGAAAAAAAACCTGATAACAATTAACAGAAAAGGTTTTCAAATGAATTAATACATAAGGGCAAAATCATCAGAGTATGCATTAATTTGTTTATCAGTTAAATGAGAACCTGAACTGATAATTGTCCTGTACCTTAAAGTTATCGATTTTTCCGGAAGTATAGTGTAATTCAGTACTTCCTTGCCCTTTGTGAAATCCCTGGCGCCAAAAGGATTAAGACAAAATAGTCCATACCCCCTTGAATGCCACCATGTCGGGTAGCTTACATTTTTGGGATGGTCACAAATTACCACAGAGATTTTTTCATTCCCGATGTTCCCGTACAGATCCATCCATTTTGCACGTGTGCTCCAGACAGAATCACCCTGAATACCCTCGCTGCTTCTGTAATTTCCTGTAACGCCTTCCGTAGTCACTACCGGTTCCGGTGAAGGATTACCCTGAGCGTCTGTCATGGTGCGTTTATCCTTCGAAGGTAATTCAAGCTGGCGGGCAACCCTCATTCCAAACATACCTTCTTTGGTATCCCTGAATGTTACAGAGTCTTCCCTGGCAGTCAGTGTGGTGATACGGTCGATTATACGAACAGATCCTTTTGCGATAAAATGATATTCTGTTCTTTCGGCCATAAGTTCCTTTCCTGTTGCAGTAAGGATCCAGCTTTCGTCAGAAGTAAGCACCCCTTCACCCTTTCCTCCGTTCATATTCTCAAATTTGAGATGTTTTATATACCCCATTCTGGCGTTGCGCATTCTGGCCCGTGCACTTGTATCAGACGGGTTCCCGGGACCTGTGTTACCCCAGAAATTATACCCGTTAACATCACCATAGTTCAACCAGCTGCCATTATGATGAGGATGATCGGTTGTCTCAAACGGTCTGTTTTTTATGGGATATCCTCGTGTTATGGTAGTCCCCTCTGCGGTATTAATAGGAAAGAGAATTGGTTTCATAACGTTATCCGGCCAATAATAAGAGGTGAAAAGTTTCCCGTCAACCATAACATCAACTCTTTTGTCAGCTTCCTGATCAACAAATGTTACATCGTTCTGTTTTCCGCAGGATTGAAAGAATATCACTAAAAAAAGGAAAACTGGTAATGATTTTAGTTTCATCTTAATTTATTTTTTAATAATGAAAATGACAGAGCCCGCATGCCTGAAAAACATGGGGGCTCCGGTCTGATTATTTATATTTGATGAAGAATGTAATAAACACCGTTCTTATTGTTAAACTTTATCCGGAACGATAAATGGTTTGCGATATACCTTAGTCAGCAATTTATCGGCTTCCGGGTCGTTAACAAACTTTTCGGTAGTGCCGTTAAATTTCAATTTGCGTCCTACCAGAAAAGAGATATTGGCCAGGTGAGGAAGTACGGTTGAATAATGACCGCCAAGAACAGGATTTATAAGATCTTCGTCCTTTCCTGAACGAATTACATCAATAAAGTTGGCAAAAGCATTTACACCTCCTCGTCGGGGAGAGTCCTTTCTTTCGCCTATTCCTGCACCTGCAAATGGTTCTTTTTCACGTTTACGGAAAGCTTTCCAGCTATTACCATATTCCATGTAACCTTCTGTTCCGTAAAAAATGTTACCGATTTTTACGTCAGTAATACCTTCCCCGTTGGAATATGCACCCCTGGTATCAAATACAATCATTTTCCCGTCAGCATATTTCAGGACTGTTTCCTGGGTATCAGGTGTTTCCTGGTCACAATCTTTGGGATCAATATGATATTTACCACCATCGGATGAAACAGAAACCGGATGTTCATTTTTTTGCAGACCAACACGTGCTGCATTTAGCTGGTGTGACCCCTGGTTGCCTGTATCACCGTTACCGGTGGCCCAGAACCAGTTCCAGTTATAATGAACTCTTTTTTCGTTATAAGGACGCATAGGAGCAGGTCCTAACCACATATCGTAATGAAGTGACGCTGGTGGCTGGCTGTCATTTGCTTTTCCAAATGAGTCTCGTGGTTTGATGCAAAGACCGCGGGCCATGTAAACCTCGCCTATTCCTCCGCTGTGAAGGAAGTCCATAGCTTCATTAGTTGTCGGTCCAAAGCCTGTCTGGATGTGAACTTTATACTTTTTGCCGGCCTCGATCATTTTCTTTCCTTCGGCAATTACATGATGTATTGGTTTCTCAACATAAACATGTTTGCCCGCCTGACAAGCCCATATCGTACCAAGGGCATGCCAGTGGTTCGGGACTGCAAAAGACACTGCATGTATGTCTTTGTTATCAAATACTTTACGCATATCCCATTCAAATTTAGGCTTGGCACCGGTCTTGCTTTCAACCACTTTGCCTCCTTCTCCCCAGAATGCTTCATCTACTTCACAAATGGTTGTAAGCATAACGTTATGGCTGTCCTTCAAGGCGCTGAAGCCTGTAAGGTGAGAAGCCCCCCGTCCGTTTATCCCACAAACTGCAAGATTGATACGTTCATTGGCCCCGATAATTGAGGCATACGATTTAGAACTGAACCCCATGCCACCAATTGCAATAGCTGCAGAACCTAATGCACCCTTCTTGATAAATTCCCTTCTTTTTGTCATTTTGATTTCTTTTTAAAACAAGTTAAATATTATTTTGAATAGTGTGAAGGATTCTCGTCCTGCCATTCGTTAACCCCGTCACGTATACGGTTTCTGAAAGTCAGGGTGTCCTGGCAATAGTATGTATTGGCGCCTGATACGTACATGTAGTTTAAAAGTATCTTCCTGTCCTGAAGCAGTTTTGCTCCGTTATACGTACTTGCTCCATTGGCCTGGTAAGTGTTGGTTGATCCTGCGGCAGTACTGACTGTAATATCTGTACCGCTAAGAGTCAGCACTATTTCACTTACAGAGGTGGAGGTTTTATCACTGTATCCGTTTGATACCACGGCATTTGGTGCCACTGTTGTCAGGTTCCAGATTTTAGTGTCGCCCTGCGAACGGGTAGTATAGTAGGGTATAACCTGTATGGTGGTACCTGCTGCATCTTTTACTGTAGTGATACCGCCATGAAGGTAATTGCCAAACAGCATATTCTCATACTTTATACCAATTACCGCTGTCCGGTTTGGTGCAAGTATAGAATCAACATCTGCTGCGGTGATGGAAAAAGGAAGCACATATTGTGGATTTATGGTAGCAGCATCGGCAAGGAAAGCTGCAGAATCGGCTTTCAGGGTAACTGTACCCGAATGCTGACCTGCCTCGATAACTATTGTACTGTTGTTACTTAATGTGTAATAGTTAGAAGGCAGGGCCTGAAGGGTGCTTAATGAAGATACAGCACTCTTTATATACCCATAACTGCTCGCTTTCATGTTTAGCAATACTCCCGGGGTGATAAGACTGTTATCAAGGGTAAAACTGACATTGCGGTTTATTTTATTTTCCATGACTCCTCCCATCGCCACTCCTACTTTAAATTTCATCCCTTCCCCTACCACTACCGTGCGAATATCAATAACGTTTGGAAAGTACACGGTGGTATAGTCGAAGTCTTTTACGTAATCGTCGTAGCACGAAACCAGCGCTATTGTAAGTACCAGTAAAGCAAATATTTTTTTCATAACTGCGTCTTTATTAATTATTAATTCCAACCATCCCAGCCTTCGTTCTGCACAAGCTTGCTCATCCTCAGTATTTCATTGTAAGGTATCGGAAGGTATGCTGATGAATAAGAACGTTGACCTACCTCAAAATTCAGATTGTAAGTAAATGTAACTTCGTCGGCATTTCTTACAATACCCGCTCCGTGTACCGATTTATTAAGTTCAGTAAGGTCGGTTGTCCATCGGCGCAGATCATAAAACCGCATCCCTTCAAAGCAGGTTTCAACCCTTCTTTCGTTTTTAACCAGTGCATCAAAGGCTGCTGCTCCTGATCCTGCTACTTCAGCAAGGTAAGCGTCAGGCGCTCCCGGAACTTCCGGCGATACTCCATTCGCACCATCCGGGGTTCTTCTTGCACGAAGATATTGAATGGCAGTTTGTGCCGAGATACCATACTTGGCAGCATCGGTGGGTCCAACTACCTTATTGGCTGCTTCGGCAAATACCAGGCACATGTGAGTCCAGCGGACAAAAAACTTCGAGTGCGGTTGCCTGTTTATTGAGGCATCGGACCAGTTTAATGCCATGTTAACAAACTTCTTGATGTGATAGTTGGTAAGGCTGTTGCTTGAGGTAACACCTGCAGCATCTTTCCCGCCATTGGACCAGTTTTCAAAGGTATACATTAATGCTCCTGTATTATTCTTTTTGGCCTGGGCCGTGTTATAAAAGATAGTACTGTAGAACCGGGGATCACGTCCTGCGTATGGATGTGTCGCATCGTAACCGCCACGGTTTGCAGGATCGTTTATCGGATAGCCGTTTGCCATCGGAAAAGAATTCACAAGTTCCTGTGTGGCGCCTATTGCACCATTGCCCTGGAAGCCGCCCGGGTAAAACATCCGCTCCATAGCCTCCATGGTTGCATTGCTGGAAGTCCAGCGCGAACCATATACTATTCCCGGGAACATGGGACTAAGCCAGTTGACCTGGGTAACCGGGTTAAAGCCGCCCGATACATTATCCACATTAAGCTTGAAATCCATTACTTTCCTGGCATTTACCGCGGCACTATCCCAGAGTCGTATATCACTGCCCGTGTTAAAACGGGGGCTCGCCCATGTTAAATACAGGTTAGCTTTGATTGCCCGGGTGGTAATACCATCCAACCGGCCCCAGTACTTGCCGCCTGCATAGAGAAGATCACCGGGAACAGTAACCAGAAAGTCGCGGTGAGCAAGGGGCAGATACTTGTAAGCCGAATCACAATCGGCAATGATCTGCAGGGCACAATCGGCATATGTATCACGTGCAAAATTTATTTCCCCTGTAGGGTCTATAGGTTCTGTTATAATCGGGAACCCAAGCATCTGACCATCGGTGCCTTTTCCCCCGAATTTCTGAAGAAGGTCCCACTGGAACCATGCCCGAAGGGCAAAGGCTTCTCCCTGCAAACGCGTACGAAGTACATCATTCAGATGTGCATTCAGAAGAAACCGGGTATTATAGCCGCGCCTGTCTTTCAAAAACAGATTCACAAGGTAAATGGCCTGGTAATCACGGTTCCAGTAAGTAAGGAAAGGATCCTGGCCCGTGGTGATAGAGCCTGTGGCCAGCCTGCGCAAGGCATTGGTTGAACTTGTTATTTCGGCATCGTCTGTGGCTCCATCAAGATATACTCCCTCATTGTTATCATAGTTTGTGGACATATAATCGTAACAGCGGCCTATTAATCCCTGTATATTTTCCTGGTATTTCCAGATATCTTCTCCCGTACGGATACCGTTGGGATAAGGATTCAGATAATCTTTGCAAGAACCAGTTAACCACAGTATTAACACTGATAGTAATAATACTTTTTTATTCATAACTTTCATAGATTAAAAGGTTAATTTAATTCCACCGGTGAATGTCTTGTACAACGGGTAAGTTGTTACCCCGGAATTTATTGATTCCGGATCTATATCTTTAACTTTGGATACTGTTAAAAGATTTGCTCCCCGTACAAATAAACGAATACCCTGGGAATGGATCAACTGTAATTTATTCGCCGGTATGGTATATGCTAATTCTACATTCTGTATCTTGAAATAGCCTCCTTTGGTCATCCAGAAATCAGAATTTACAAAGTTATTGTTCACCTTGTAGTAAGTTAATTTCGGATAGGCCCCGCCTACATTGTCTCTGACAAAATTGGAATAATTATCATCACCCCAGCCGTTCCAGTAATAACTGTTTGTCAGAGGGATATCATATAAGGCTGCGCCGGCTCCTATTAATGTTACCTCGAAGTTCCTATACTTCAGGTTAACATTGAGTGCATAGAACAGGCGAGGGGTAGTATGGCCCAGGGCACTCTGGTCATTGTCATCAATGACTCCGTCACCGTTCATATCCTTATATTTAAGGTCCCCTTCGTGAAGAACATCATCATAGAGCTGGGGAACTGCCAATGCTTCCGCATCACTTGCAAATTTGCCAAGGTAGGTCTGACCCCAGTAAGTGTCAGTTGCTTTTCCTATCCGGGTCTGATAATCAAACCGGTAAGCTGGTTCATTGTATTTCACAATGTTCGAATTCTGAACAGTGGCATTACCGCCAAAAGAATATTCCAGCTGACCTTCATGGTTGGTGTATTCTATCCCTATCTCGGTCCCGAAGTACCTGGTCTGATTGTAATTGAACCATGGCAACGAAGCTGAATACCCTGTAACATAAGGCATGGCATTTGATAACTGGCCTATCTCTCCATCACGCAATATGTTGTAGTAATTAACCACTAAGGATAATCTATTGTCAAACAGCATTCCGTCTAAGCCGATACTGAATTCTTTTCTCTTTTCCCAGCTCAGATTTGAGTTCCCGATCCTGTTGGGATAGGCAATGTAAGGAGCAGTTTCACTGTTGGAGCCAAACCATTTTGTACCTGAAGTATAGGGTCCGAAATTAGCCCCCGTGCTGCTTGAAAAATTGTCAAGATTATAATACGGAGCCATGAAGCTTTCGTAACCAAGGATACCTGCCTCGGCACGCAGCTTAAGAAAGTTCACTGCTTTAAGTCCCGACATGAAACTCTCATCCGAGATGACCCAGCTCGCTCCTACTGATGGAAACAACTCGGCTCTCTTATCTTTTGAGAAACTGTATGTACCGGCATAATTCAATACGGCCTGGATGCTGTATTTATCGTTATAGGTATATGTGCCTGTCCATACGCCCAGTTGCTCTCGTTGCGGTTCTTCAATTCCATTGCGCAGCATCCTGTATAAAAAGTATGTTAAAGAGGTTTGTATATTATGAACTCCAATGCTCTTTTCGTACTTAAGACTTTCAAAGAATTCAAAACGCTGGTAATAATAATCGTGCAGGTTGAGCAGTGACGGGTTATCAACTCCATCATGTCTTTTTGTCAGAAGGATGGTATCATTACCTCCGGCTGTTTTTGAAGGGGTGGCAATATAGGCAATGTAATCCTTGGCTTTACCGATTCGTGTAAGGTTAAGAATGTCAAAGCCTAAAAAACTCTCCGACTTAAGACCTGGTATGATATTGGACATGTCATAATTCAATGCAATTTTCGCTGCTCCCTTTCTGCCCGTTTCGTTATAGTAACCGTTACGTGTAAGGGCTGCTATCGGGTTAACAGGGTAAAGGGAAGTAACCCCGTACCATGGCGCTTTTAAAGCAGGATCGTTATTGGCATACACCGGGAAAGCTATCGGTGGTGTAGTATTTATATCGGGTAACGCCGAGCTTAATTCCAGCAGATCCATCTGAGTCCCGCCTTCTCCTGTGGTGGAGGTGTAGCCATAATTGGGTGAACGACGATTGGTGAGACCTGCCGAGAGGTCAAACTGAACTGTAATAACATCATTGATATGCATATCTATGTTAGAACGGGCGTTGATACGGCTATAGTCTGCCGTCGATCCGATTTTATAGATATCACCTTCGCCATCGTAGCCAAGGTATGAGGAATATTGTACCGCATCGTTGCCGCCGCTTGAAGATACATTGGCCCTTTTGAAGGATTTGGTATTCTGAAGCATCATATCCCGAAAATTAATATTCGGATGATACATGTCATACGGGTCTCCATTGGCATACGCAGAGATGTCTGCATTACTATATAAAGGTGTCAGACCGTTATTTGACCTGGCTAAATTATTGAGCGATGCGTAGTCGGACCCTGAGGCCCAGCCCGGGAACCTGTCGACCACACTTACACCGTCCTCTATATTTACACTCAGAATACGCTCGTTTGGCCGGCCTCGTTTGGTTTTGATGTAAACTATACCGTCTGCTGCCATGGGACCGAACATCGCTTTTCCAACTATGTCTTTTATTATTGTTACTGATTCTATCTCCTGGGGGTCAAGTGTCATCTCGGTTATATCGGTAGGAATATCGTCAATAATGTACATCATTTCTCTTCCCCTGGCAGAAACACTAACTTTATTAGTGATGCGGTAAAGCCCAAGTTTCTCCTCGGCGCTGATACCCGTAGAGCCATCTAACTCGGTAACCTGAAGCCCCGGTACAAGACCCGTAAAGGCATTACGCAGATCATTCGAAGGATATTTCGCCAGCTGCTCACCCGTGATTACAGTCTCGCTACCGGTTATATTGCGCTTTTTAGGCGTCATATAGGGCAGCGGTACATCATCATCGGAGGTCATAAAAAGCTTCGCCCTGATAAGTTTGATGCTATTGTCCTTGATGATGTCCTGGACCCTGGAAACATTCTTTTCATAGCCGGGGGCTGTAATTGTAACATAATCATCCGGGTAGGCACTAAATGATATGGCGCCACTGGCATCCGTCATGGAATGTATGATGCCCTCACCTACGACGACTTTCGCATTTTGTACCGGCGATCCGCTTTCATCAACAACGTTAAGACTAACGCTGATAGTAAGTATCTTCTTCCCAGGTTTGACCTGTGCACTTAATGCCCCGGCTACAATAACAGAGAGCAGGATCACACCGAAAAACCTGAATATTCGAAATAATATATGATTGAATCTCATAATTCTCATTTTTATAAATTTTATGTTACCAGACCTGTCCCGGATCAAATTTTTTCATCTTGTAATAATCGGCTGACAGGAACGGCAGATAATACTTTGCATCGTACCAGCGGCTCTGACGGTCATCCGACAATGGTAAACGGGTGTATTTAAATCCTGTGGGGTATTCCGGGGATACAGCCACTTTCTCAGCTACATTGCCCATAAGCGGCCCGGCCATGGAAACAGGTGCTGTCTTCCAACGACGTATATCATAATAATAATGACCCTCCCAGCTTAGCTCGATATTCCGTTCATTTCTGATCCTAGGCCTGAGGGCCGCAGTGTTGGCAGTGAACTGGGCCTGCACTGGCGCCAGCTCAGCTGCGCTCCAGCGGCCCCTGATCGTATTGATTGCCTGGACGGCTGTCATGGAAGCGCCCGGCGCTGCTGTATTGGGGCCGTAAGCCTCATTCGCTGCCTCGGCATAGTTCAGGTAAAGCTCGCCTAAACGGATCATTGCACAGGTGAGTTGAACTGGATCCGGAGACAGAATACTCTGACCTCCCCATATCTTTCTCACATAATAACCTGTCCGGGTAGTTCCTGCATAACTTCTATCGATAAGTTCTGAATTAACCGCCACTCCACCCACTACTTCTGTATAAATTTTAGCTGTCCCATAGCCGGGTATCGGGGCGCCGTTATAAATAATATCGATATAAAAACGGGGATCCCGGTTTACAAAAGGATCCTGCTCGTTATAATGACCAAGAGCGGTTGCAGCATCCCTGTCTGCCTGGGTATTAAGAGGGTCGCCCCATTTTGTTTCCCACATATCAACAGTACCCTGGGTGGGGCATAATCCCGAATTACCGGTTTTAGAGTTACAAAAAACAGCATTATAAGGCTGTTTGGTAATACCTGTATTATATTTTACTAATCCATAATAATCACCCCATAGCATTTCGTTGGTATAGGTGGTGCCAAAATAATTCTTTGTATAATCTGCAGCTGTAAGCAAAGCGTAACCGTTTTGCTCGGCCACTTTTATGGCTTCCCAGCTTGCAACGGCTGCTGCCTGCCAGTCTGCCACATCAGCCGTTCCGTTGCCATAACGCGCCGTACCTACATTAAGCGGGCTTGCTGCATATAGTAATGCACGGGATTTATATGCTAATGCTGTACAGCCATTGGGAATTTTTTGATCAGGAGCATTTAAATTCCCGGTAGGGTCCCTTCGCATCTTGCCGGCTTTTTGAAAATAGGTGACAGCTGTATCCATATCGGCAGCAACATCTCTCAACATATCGCCCGCAGGGAGACGTGGAATGTCCCATGCATCATCAGGCCCGACAACCTTGGTTAGGTAAGGCATTGGACCCCATAACCTGAAAATCTCAAAATGGCAAAAGCCTCTTATGAAATGTGCCTGGGCAATAAGATCGTCAATATCCTCCTGTTTGCCATCGGTCAGTTTATTTACATTTTGTAAAAATAAATTGACTCTCCTGATATTTGACCAGTGTGCTGGCAGCATAGGACCAAAATGTACGTTATTATCACCCAGTGGTCCCCACTTATGATATGCCCACCACATAACCCGTCCTGCATCGCAGAAGTCAGTCACACAGTCATAATCAAGACTTCCCTTGGCAGTGATTCTGAGCTCGGATGAATAATATACACCACCATTTTCGTCGGTATTTGTATTGTAAACAAAATCGAAGAATTTCTTGGCATTGTCAAACTTCGTAAACACACCATCTGAATTCAACCCTGATTCAGGTGCCTTGTCAAGGTATTTTTCAAGGCAGGAGGTTAATAAAACGGACCCACCCAGAACTGATAAGAATAAAATTATATATTTCTTCATTGTCATTGAATTTAAGAGTTTAAAAAGATAGCCTCATACCTAATTTAAGGGTAATCATCAGGGGATAAAATCCGCGCTGAAAATCTTTTCTTTCCGGATCGCCTTCAATTAACTTTGTAAAGGTTAATAAGTTATTCGCGGTTCCATAGACCTGCAGACTTGAAACGCCTGCAATCCTCTGAAGGAACCCTGAATTAAAGGTATAACCTAAGTACAGGTCCTTTAAGCGAAGGTAATCCGCATTTCTCCAGAAATGCCCCGGAATCCTGACGTTATAACCTTCCAATGCTGCGCCACCGGCCCACACATATTGAGGTATTCCACCACCGCCGCTGTAGTAGTGAAGTGTTGCATGATCAGCATTGGGATTGTCAGGTCTCCAGTAGTTTAACTGTCCTTCATGAACACTAAAATCGCCCATTAAGAACTCACTCTCAAAATTATCGTTAAATACAACATATTTACCGACATTGCCCTGGAACATAAAATTAAAATCAAAGCCTTTATAGGATAATCCGCTTGAAAGTGAATATGTTATGGGAGGATACATGCTACCCTTGATCGGATATTTGTCCTTGTTTGTTATCTGTGCATCACCATTGTAATCAAGGAACACATAATCACCTATACTAATCAGGTTCATGGCTATGGGAAGGGCATTGCTGTGAATGTCGTCAACGGAGTTTAGAAATCCGTTGCCTGTAAGTATGGTTCCTGCAGCCTGTCCATCTTCCGGATAACCATTACTTGCCATGCCAAGAGGTTTCCCTGCTGCCTTGATATAATCAGGTGCATACGGCAGGTCGTCTTTATAGATTACGCGGTTTTCGTTAAACCCGAAAATACCTCTGATAAAATAATTCAGTCCGGAGGTTGTCGTTTTATTAAATTCAGTTTCAAATTCAATACCGTGTTTTTTCAAACTACCCTTGTTAAGGTCCTTGAATGAATTACCAACCAGGAAGGTTACGCTCTGCGGAGTCAGCAACATTTTAGTACGTTGCTCATCAAATAAATCTACACTGAATGTGAACAGATTTTGAAATACTCCCACTTCAAGACCGATATCCCTTTTCCTTGCCTCTTCCCACTGGGCGCTGACATTGGCGCCCAAATCTTCTCTGATATAAGGGATTGACGATATGGTCTGTGTATAAAATTCGCTTGTATAAAGCCAGCGGCTGTCTGCTTTATCACTTCCTACCAGCCCATCGGAATAACGGACCTTAAGTTTGTTCATCCACGGGACTGCATTTTTAAAGAAAGGTTCCTCTGAAATTGTCCACCCGATAGCGCCCGAGGGGAAAAACCCAAAACGGTTTCCGGGAGCAAACCTCTCAGACCCGGTATAACCAAGGTTTACTTCCAACATATATTTATGGGAATAATCATAGGTTACTCTTCCGACAAGCGCTTCGTTATAGTATGGAAAATCCAAAACGCTGTTCTTCTGCTGACGGTTTATAAGTGCAAGCCCCGAAACGGTATGTTTACCAAATGTATTGGAGTAATTTAAAGATGCCTCATAATAAAGATCCGTGTAATAACCGGGGTTACTGCCTCCGTTATCGCCTGTCATTAGTCCTCCGACATTAATATTCACAGGAGGCAGATTATACACCTCGTTAGTCTGACCTTCCCGTTCCCATGGATTCTGGTCAACTATCCCGTCGGGAACAAGTATTGTTGGATCATTATTATTATATTTATCAACACCTATATAATCATAGTGTAAAAAATAATCGGGCATAATGTAATCGGCATATCTTGTCTGCATATTATAATATGTGCTCAATGAGACCTTACCTTTAAAGGATAATCCTTTGACCAGGAAGTCCAGTTTCTGATCAAGGATCAGGTCAGTAAAGACTCTCGAACCGGTGTAATTATTAAATGAGCCATCCATAAAATTGGTATAGGGATTACCGAAACGCTCTCCCCATGCTGCCGACCGCCGCCATCCTGAAGCGCCCGGATAATCAGTGTCGGGAACATCCTGCAGTACCCAGTCGGGGAAATATGCAGGGAACCTCGCAGGCCCTGTCATATATAATGTTTCCCAGGTGTCGTTGGCAGTTTCAGGCTGGTTTTTGATGGACAGGTCACCACCCAGGTTTATTGATAGCAGGGTTGAACCCGTTAAAGAGAAATCAACATTGGCCCGGTAATTAAACCTGTTGTTTTTAAAGCGAGAGTCGAGATATCCGTCATGAAGACCTTTAAAGAAATCACCCTCATTCTGGTACCCGAAAGAAGCAAAATACTTCACAAAATTGGTTCCTCCCGTAATATTTAAATTAACGTTGGCTATCGGGGCGAATGGTACGGCGAGTTGCTTAAACCAGTCGACATCGGGATATTGCAATGCATTAAGAGGGGAGGAAGGATTGCGGTACTCATTGAGAGTTTTATCTTCCAGCATTAACCCGTATTGCATATCGTTCATCCTGGCCACATTTAACATCGACATGGTTGTATATGAGTCGATATGGTCGGGGATCCCCGATGCTTTCACTGTACCGTATGAAGCGGTAAAATCCAGTTTCGGCTTACCAAGTGAACCACGCTTTGTGGTTACTATAATAACGCCGTTTGCCCCTTTGGCACCAAATACTGCGGTGGCAGAAGCATCCTTCAATACTGAAATTGTATTGATTTCGTTAGGATCTATATTCGAAAAATCACGTTCAACACCATCTACCAGTACAAGGGGAGCGGAACCGTTCCAGCTTGATAATCCCCTGATGATAATTTCGGAAGAGTTAGCTCCCGGCTCACCGGTATTCTGGATCGTCAGTACTCCGGAAAGTTTACCTGCAATGGCATTGGTAACATCCGATGTACCTGATTTCATGAGTGAAGCGTTGTTCACCTGGGTGATAGCGCCCACCACACTCTCTTTCTTCTGTACTCCATACCCTACCACAACAACCTCCTGTATCTGTGTCATTTCAAGTTTCAGTGATACTTTGACAGTAGAACCCTGGGTCATCAATATTTCCTGGGTTGTGTATCCTATAAAAGATACTGAAACCAATGACTCCCGCTGAGGTAATCTCAGTGTAAACTGACCGTTGATGTCGGTAAGTGTTCCTAAAGTGGTACCTTTAACCATTACCGTAACACCTATCAATGCCTCTCCTGTTTCGGCATCTGTAACTGTTCCTTTAACAACATCCTGCTGCAGAGTGCTGTTGTCACCTGAAGTGAGTGATGCGTAAGTTGATCCGGCAGAATCCGAATTTCCCGGACCCGCCATAACCGTTGTCATTGAGCATAATAAAAATAAAATGCACAATTTTGCCATTATCAACAGCCTGAGCCGGGAATTTATGGCAAAAAACATTTGCTTCTGATTAATTTTTTCCATGCATTTGGGATGATTTAAACATTAATACTTTAGCTGGATTAATACCTGATCTGGATTGGAAAATGGAGTTGGCATTTTCCCGGGTTTAGTGTTATGTCTCATTTTTCATTTATGTATTAGGTTAGTTAATATTTAATCAATAGAAAAAAATTTCAATAATTACAAAATACTTTACCTCAAAAAGGATTAAAAATATCCACAAAAGGACATTATTTACCCCACCAGTAACATAGCCACTCTAAATAAAAACCCTAAATTGAAATTATTAGTCTTACGCAATTGAAAAGGGTTAATCAAAAAAACATAAATGTTCCTTCAGGTTAGGAGAACTTTGAGAAGAAAGTAACATTTATCAGGTGCAATAATAAAATAAATAAACATCATCCGCAATTTTTTTTTATTTTTTCTGCTCTCAACCTTCTTAGTTTTCTATTCTGTGAGTATCATTTAACAAATAAGAGGTTGTACCAAAAGTCTAAAATTAGGGTAATACTTTCTCTGTGTAGCTCTGTGCCTTCTCTGTGGCCCTCTGTGTAACAAATAATTAAGAACTTACACAGAGATCACAGAGTTTCCACAGAGTTCCACAGAGGACTTTTGATACAGCCTCTTTATTTTTATTACTCATTAATCTTTCTTCCCCGGGAATGGAAGATAACTATTTTAAATAATGTGAAGGATTCTCGTCCTGCCATTCGTTTATTCCGTCACGTAACCTGTTCCTGAATGTCAGCGTATCCTGACAATAATATGTATTGGCACCTGCAACGTAATTATAGTTTAAAAGTATCTTCCTGTTTTGAAGCAGCTTTGATCTGTTAAATGTACTGGCCCCATTTGCAAGATACGTATTGGTTGATCCTGCAGCACTGCCAACAATAATATCAGTTCCGTTCAGAGTGAGGGTTATTTCCTTTAAAGTTGTGGAAGTCTGATCGCTAAATCCGTTCGATGCCACAACATTTGGCCCTGCAGTTGTCAGTGTCCATATTTTGGCATCGCTCTGGTTAACGGTAGTATAATAAGAGAATGTATTGATTGTTGTTCCTGTTGCATCTTTAACGGTTGTAACACCTCCATGAAGGTAATTACCAAACAGCATGTTTTCGTACTTCAGAGCGATCACCTGATAGTTTTTTGACTGAGGTATTGTGTCGGCGTCGCACTTGTAATACGCAACCCTAAAGCATAATTTGGAATACTTGTTGCAGCATCGGCAAGGAAATTGGCCGAGTCGGCTTGAAGCGTAATGACACCTGTATGCTGGCCCGATTTTATTACCATAGTATTGTTATTACTCAACGTATAGTAATTTGCGGGAAGAGGTAACAGATTGGCCACCGGTTGTGTTGCAACCTTAATGTACGTTACACCGTTCTGCATTGTTGCTAATATTACAGGGGTCACCAGGCTATTGTCAATCTGGAACCCGACATTGCGGTCCTTTGTATTCACCATAACTCCGGCAAGGTTTACGCCAACCTGTATTTTCATTCCTTCTCCTACTATCAGTGAACGCACATCTGTCTGGTATGAGAAATAAACTGCATTGGATTCAAAGTCTTTTATATAATCCTCGTAGCATGAAACCAGAGCTATTGTAAGTACCAGTAAAGCAAATATTTTTTTCATAACTGCGTCTTTATTAATTATTAATTCCAACCATCCCATCCTTCGTTCTGAACAAGCTTGTTCATCCTTAAAATTTCGACATAAGGGATCGGCAGGTATGCTGACGAAAATGAACGTGCCTCAACCTGATAAGTCAAATTGTAAGTAAATGAAAGATCAGCATTTCGAATGATATATGCTCCGTGAACAGCCTTATTAAGCTCGTTGAGGTCTGTTGTCCAGCGGCGTATATCAAAAAACCTCATCCCTTCGAAGCAGGTTTCCAGCCTTCGTTCGTTTTTCACCAGTGCATCAAAAGCAGCTGCACCTAATCCTGCTACTTCAGCCAGGTAAGCGTCAGATGCACCTGGGACAACAGGCGATAATCCATTCGCACCATCCGGCGTTCTTCTTGCACGAAGATATTGAATAGCCGATTGTGCTGGAATACCGTACCTGCTGCATCCGTGGTCCAACTACCTGCATCGGCTGCTTCTGCAAATACCAGGCACATGTGGGTCCCAGCGCACAAAAAACTTCGAGTGCGGTTGCCTGTTTATTGAGGCCATCCGCCCAGTTTAATCCCATGAATACAAACTTCTTGATGTGATAGTTGGTCTCGCCGTTACTTGGATTTTTGTCCCTGCAGCATCTTTACCTGCTCCGGCAGGGCCTTCGTTCCAAGTTTCAAAAGTGTACATAAGTACACCGGTGTTATTCTTTTTAGCCTGAGCCGTGTTATAAAAAATCGTACTGTAAAATCTTGGGCTCTCGTCCGGCATAAGGGTTTGCCGGGTCATAACCTCCACGGTTAGCCGGATCATTTATTGGATATCCGTTTGCCATAGGGAAAGCATCAACAAGTTCCTGAGAGACACCTATCTCTCCGTTTCCCGGAAGCCCCCGGGATAAAACATTCGTTCCATGGCATCATTGGCAGAGAGAAAACGGGATGAGATCACAATTCCAGGTAAATTCGGATTTACCCAGCTAACCTGGTGAACAGGATTAAAACCGCCAAAAGATACATTATCAACTGTCAGTTTAAAATCCATTACCTTTTTTGCATTTGCTGCTGCTGCTGTCCCAACGTGAGATATCGTTTGAGGGATTAAACCGCGGGCTTGCCCATGTTAAATATACATTCGCCTTTATTGCGCGGGTCGTGATGCTATCCAAACGGCCCCAGTAAAGTCCCCCGGCATAAGTCAGGTCATTTGGATCGGCAACGGAAAAATTACGGTGCGCGATGGGTAGATACTTGTAAGCGGAATCGCAATCGTCAATAATTTGATTAACACATTCGTCGTAAGTATTACGGGCAAAATTTATATCGCCGGTAACATCAATAAGTTCGGTTACAATAGGGAATCCAAGCATCTGTCCGTTAACACCTTTACCTCCGAATTTCTGGAGAAGGTCCCGTTGGAACCATGCGCCAGGGCAAAAGCTTCTCCCTGTAAACGACGGCGAACAAGCAGGATCCAGGTGATCATCAACCAGGTAATTTTTGTTATATCCCCGCCTGTCTTTCAAAAACTCATTTACCTGTCTTATTGACAGGTAATCGGGGTCCAGTAAGTCTGGAACGGATCCTGACCTGTTGTAAGGGTCCCGACAGCCAATTTGCGCATACTTTCGATTGAATTGTTAGTACGGCATCGTCTGTTGCGCCATCAAGATAGGCACCTTCATCTTGTTATTGTAGTTCTGCGACTATATTATCATAACACTGGCTTACCAGACCCTGCACGTTATCCTGAAAATATCCAGATACCTTCTCCTTCCCCGACCAACTACTTGTTCAAATGGTTCCATACATACTTTTTACAAGAACTGAATAGAACCAGTATTAACACTAATAGTAATATTATCTTTGTATTCATAACTGTAATAGTTTAAAAGGTTAATTTGATTCCGCCGGTGTAAAGTTTTGGAATAGCGGATAAGGTTGCAACACCGGAATTAATTGATTCAGGATTTACATTTTTACAAATTTTCGATATCTGTCAGACAAATTGTTCCCCTCAACATAATAAACTAATTGCCAGAAACCGCATTAACATGAAATTTATTCATCTCGGCAATTTATAGGCCAGTTCGATATTCTGGATTTTTAAAATAGCCTCCTTTAGTCAGCCAAGAAATCCCAACCATGAAGTTATTGTTCACTTTATAATAAGTTAACCTCTGGTAAAGCTCCTCCCATATTGTCTTTGACAAAATTGGAGTAGTTATTGTCACCCCAGCCGTTCCAGAAATATGTATTTGTCAAAGGTATGTCATAAATTGCACCGCCGTTACCAATAATGGTCATCTCGTAGTTTTTATACCTGCTATCTCAATTACGGCATAAAACAAGCGTGGTGTAAGTATGCCCTGATGCACTCTGGTCATTGTCATCA
>CAVZVF010000013.1:0-12292 GCA_963778605.1 uncultured Bacteroidales bacterium | reverse complement strand
TTCCCCGTATTTTTTATTTTGAATCAGGTCCAAGGCATATAGCAGGTACGCCTGCTCATAAATAATCCTTCCCTGGCTTGATCCCTCTTCAGGTAAAATATGCATTCCACCCAAAGCTTTGATGCAGGATGCATATTGCCCGTTATTAAAGAGGGCTGTAGCGTATTGCAATCCTATCATATTATTTTCATTGAATTTCTTATACGCCGATGATGAAATTGTCAGTGCCAGCTTGTTATTGCGATTGATTTCATAATATCTGATCAGTTTATTCACGGAACGCCAGTCATCAGGTGCCAGTTTTTGTGCTGTTTCGAGATCATTAAGTTCCTGTTGTTCATCTTTCGGTCCTGTCAGGGATGCCCGGACCAGATAGAAGGGGGCATAATCCGGTTCCTGACCACAGGACCGTAATAATTCTTTAGCATCTTTTTCGCGTTGGATAGACCAATAATTCAAGGCCAGGTAATATTTAAACTTCCAGTGACTGTTTTTTGACATAGCCCAGGATAAGGCTGAAACGGTCTCAGTGCGGTATGGAAAGACAAAAGCCGCTGATTCCATGGTCACTTCTTCAAGCAGTGCAGGATCATTTTTCAGATACGCTTTCCAGATTGTGATCAGGGGATGCGCAGGTGCTTTTTCCAATACCAGCAGGGCATCATTTGTTAGTCCCAGATCATAATAATTTAAACATAACTCCAGATAGGTCTGATATGGCATTTCATTTTTAATGGTAGATGTAAAACGTGAATAATTTTCATCGGAAGGGTGAAGAAGGTACCTCTCAAAGTCAGCAAAATGGTTCAAAGGGTCAAGCGTGGCAATGGCTTCAATATTGTTGGCGGCCAATGCGGTCTTTCCGGATTTTCTGTTAACAATTGCCAGTACCTGCAATGCATTGAAATTGAAACGATTGTAATCAAGAGCCTGGTTTGCATAGTGTTCGGCAAGTTCTTTGTTTTCAAGCTGTAACTGGATACCTGCCATTAACGCATAGGCCGCAGAGCGAAATTGTGAGGAACGTGCTGCCCAGCCCAGTTTTTCAAGAGCATTGATCAGGTCACCCCTGGCATGGTAAGTCACGCCGGCATAATAATTAGCAGCAGGATGGTAAGTATCAATTTGCAGAGCTTTATGGGCAATGAACAAAGCTGAATCATACTGATTGCTGCGGTAATATAATTCTGTAAATGCTGCCATTGCATCAATATATAACGGATCTTTGTTCAGGCACCGCCCGAAAAAAACTTTTGCATTCTTATAATTCCTGTTTTCTTTATTTTGCATACCTTCCTGGTAAAGCGAGGCACCAGTTGAAATATTCGTTGGCATACTGTCAACAAAAGGACGATCTATCAGATTTCTCCTGTCTGAGTTGAAACGGAGATCCATGCCTTCCACAATAACCTCATAAGCGGCACCAGGATCCAATGGCAAAGAGGTTTGAAAAACTTCCATCGGTTTAAAATTTTTATCCTCGTTATAGATAAGTTTACCTCCGGACTTAACCGTTATTTTTGCCTGTGTAAAGGCCAGGGCATTGATCGCCAGTTGAAGCTTCCCGCTTTCATGTGAAACATTTAATATACCCATTGGAGAAACATCAACAAATCCTCCTATAGATTTTACCGGGAACCATATTTCTTTCCAGTTATCTGTAACCCCCGGATCAAATGGGACTTCGGTTATAGGGCTTTTTAATGAAGGCGAAGGTGAATACTGGTTGAACAGGCGGCCGGCCTGGAATTCCATGTACTGTCCGTCGGTATCTGTAAGAAGATCCTCCCAGATAGCACCGCTCCTCGCTTGCGACCATAACCAGAGTTTATGTCACGGCATATCATCATATAATGCCCAATGACCAAAGCCGAATTGAGACTTATGATAATAGCCTCCCATAAAATCATTATACTCTCCGACAACATGGTAAGACTTGTCAGGTCCAAAAGCATTGTTTGAGTAAAAGGATAAATCACGTCCCGCTTTGTCGACGGGCCAGGGGCCGGCCGAACCATCATGTCCGAGTTCCAGGTTCCCGGGATAGAAAAATTCAAGATCATCTGAAACAGCTGCAGCACCTGTCATCCAGACATAATATGACTGCGGAACCGGTGTGGGATTATTCCATAAAGCCCTTGTTTCAAAATAAGCTTTGTCTTTTGGTAATCTGATTTCCACCCGCCATTGCGTCCGGGAAGGCAGGTCAAGGCTTCCTACAATACAGCTGACACTTCCATCGGAATTTTCGGTTGTCTTATAATCAACCGGAACACATGTTGACGGATTATGCCCTATAAATCCAAAGTTTAATTCAATTCCACCTGAAGTCCAGGGACCGCGTTGTGATATGTTCCTGTATTTCATCACTTCATTACGGTAAATAAATTCCTTACCGGTACTTTTTTCTATCGCTCCCCATACTTTACCTCCATCCGACGGAAGAATATAAACTATAATATAATCATTTTCGAGTTTTATCACATTCCATTTTCGCATCTGACCCTTTATGCTGTAACCATTGAAGGTAAAATAAGGATATATTTCTGCCTTTCCTTCAGCTATCAAGGGCACAGGATTGGGATCACTGTATGGATAAGTGAGTATATCTCTCGTTTCTACTGTTATGGAAGCATTCTGAGCCATAACAAATTGAGAAATAATTGTAAAAGCGATTATTAAAATTCTTTTTAACATTACAGAAAGAACTAAATTTATAAAGGGATGTGCTAACTTGTGGCTTCTAATATTTTGACTTTGTAAAAGTTAAGCCATAATTCAAAAATAATCAAGATAATTTAAATGAGACCGGTAATGTGACATTTTATTTTGGCTGATATAAAGGTTTACTATTACCTGTGAAATGAATCTGCCAGTAATTAAAAGGAATAACAGATTATTGAGAATATTTTGGATTAGCTGAATGATAAATGTTAAGGATTTTTTTTGTTAATTTACTTCTCTTTAAAAACTTTGTCCCGTTTATTGATGAGATGAAGATGAATAATAAAATAGAATTAAAAGAGATTTATACATGGTGCAAAATTTCATCCGTAAATAATTTATTTTTAAAGGTCGGATGGAACCGCACATGATTGAAATAGAATTATTTTCATACTTGTTGGTGATTGGTATCAATCATGTGGGTTTCATCTCAGAAACCGGAGACAATCCTGAAGTATTATCATTTCTGCAAATATTCTTTATATGTTTTATTGTACTGATAAATTAATTTTTAAATCCAGAGACTAAGGTTATGGGCATTATAATGCGAATAATTCAGGAGTTTGATCCCTGTCATGAAGAAGAGTTCATGGCATTGGAAAAAAAATTCGACGAATTGGAAAAAAAACGTTCAGATTATCCTAAAGGAAAAAGAATGCAGCCGATTTCTGCCAGCGAACCTGTAAATACACTGATCTGGCAATATGAATTCCCTGATATTGAATCGGCTTATAAAATACTCGATTTTTTCAGCGGGGATGAAGGACATGAAGAACTCTTCAGGCAACAGGTGATTTTTATGAAGCTGACTAAAATAGAGTTTTTCAGAACGCTTGACTTCTAAGATAGAAAATGGTTAAATTCAAATAATATGCTACGCAAAGAATTCCTTAGATTTGCTGCCCTCGCCGGTGGCTATTTTGCCACCTCCCGAGAAACAGGTGGCAAAAGCTTATCAATGCTGAATAGCAACGGCGAAATTTCCGCATCGGAGCTTCAGCAATTCTTAGTTTCACTCACACTTTTAAAACCTTGCTCATGAACCGACATTTTACACACATTGGGACCTGGATGAGAAGAATGCAGATTATATTAGAGGCTAAATAATGATTTATAATTCGATATACTTATCACACTTAAAATTACAAAACTGTAATTACAATAAATAAATGAAAAATAATTATGATTGACAGACGAAAATTTATTAAACAGACAGGTATGGGAGCAGCGGCGATTTCAATAGCTGGTTTATCACAATGTGGTACAAATCAGTCAGGATCAGTAAAGCTGATTGGCGGACGTGTAATAGATGCTCATATACATCTTACGCCGGGTAAGGTGAAGAAAGCACTTCAGGTAATGGATGATAACAATATCCGGTATGCGGTGATCATTGCTTCCATTTCAGGAAGTGATCCGGATCTTTATGTCGGTGATAAAGCTTTTTACGAAATTATCGACGCGATAAAACCATATAAAAACCGTCTGGGTCTTCATTATACATATGATTGGTCATTGGCGGAAACTGATCCTGACTTCTTTACCAAAGCCCCGGATATGCTTGAAAAAGCAGTTAATGCAGGTGCTATTGCCCTTAAAAACCTTAAACAACTGGGACTGGTCGCCAGGGATAGTGAGGGTAAACTGATAGCAATTGACGATCCCCGTCTGTTTCCAATATGGGAAAGAGCAGAAAAACTCCGCATTCCGGTGGCATTCCATACTGGTGATCCGGTGGCCTTTTTTAAACCATGGGACCCGGATAATGAAAGGTGGGATGAATTAAAATTGCATCCGGAATGGTCATTCTCCGACAGCACTAAGTACCCTCCCCTTGAAACTCTTTTTGCCCAGGCAATCAATGTATACAAAAAGTTCCCTGGCATTCAGTTTGTTAGTGTACATGTTGGAGGTTACTCAGAAAACATTCAGCAAGTTGGAAAATGGCTGGACGAAATACCCAACCTGTCAGTCGATACCGCTGCCCGGATAGGTGAACTTGGTAAACACCCTGCAGATGAAGGACATGACTTTTTTACTAAATACCAGGACCGGGTTATGTTCGGAACTGATATGGCTTACTGGGAGGGATGCGATGTTGAAGGTGCCGGACCATGCAAAGATTTCAGTCTTGAAGAAATCAAAAATTTCTATAATATACACTGGCGTTATTTTCAGACACGTGATAAACAGTTTGATCATCCTACACCAATTCAGGGAAACTGGAAAATTGACGGAATAGGTTTGCAAAAAGAAGCTCTTGAGAAAATTTACTGGAACAATGCTTACAGGTTTTATAAACTTGAGCGGTTTGGTGTGGCTTAACTTGTAATAACTTTACGAGGATTGTAAGAAGCAAAAATGAACATTTCTTCCAGTCCCTCTAACCGGATTTTTTATTTAGGTTTAAGCTATAGACTTGTAAATTCTTTAATCATAAATTGCCAGTTTGGCAGAAATTGTATTAAAAGGATTTTTTAACCGCAAAGAACACAAAGTTGTAGCAAAGTATACAAAGGTAAATTGCAGTATTTGAATTCTTTGCGAACTTTGGAATTAATGCTTAGTGATCTTTGCGGTTAATGTATTTTTCTTATGAAAGCCTACTACTGTCCAGCTTCTAATTCAATATAGCCTCATATTTGTTATCAGTCCCCTTTTCTCGAGTTCTTCATGAATTGCAAGACAGTTCCTCATTTCATAATCAGGATCAAGATAATACTGGTCAGTAAATACAAATCCTCCATTCTTATTGAGTCATCCTTTTGAAACACTTGCTTCGATCGCTATCATATTGCTATTAATCAACAGACCTCAATCCTGGTCAGGTTTGATCCAGTGCAAAACAGGGCTTATTGGTAAGCCATTTCCCTTTAGTAAAGTCAGGAAAGGCAACCGGTGCATTTTTTTCGATTGAAATTCCTGAAAGTTCTACAATTGCTGTCATTACAGCTGAATCATATACATCAATGGGTGTCGGACCTTTTATTTTTACAGCATCAATGAACTTGCCCATCATTACAGCATCAGTTCCCCCGTGAGACTGTGAAGAAAGGTCGGTCTGCCACCATTTATGGTTATATTTCTCCTCGTAAGGTTTCCATGGTTCCCAGATATGATATTCAGGGCTCTTATCTATCAGGTAGATGGCACTTTTTTCCTCATAATAAACTCCTTTTGTACCCTGAAGCATCCACCGGTTTGAATAGGGCCGTGGTAACTGCATATCATAATTGATGACGAGTGTTTTTCCCGATTTTGTTTTCAGGGTGGATGTTACAATATCCCCCTGACGATATTTCAGATTGGTGTTCGGATGATTTTCTCCAAACTTTCTTTTAAAGTAGGCATTTATTCCTTTTGAAGCTGAAGCAGAAGAATAAATTTCAGTAAAAATATCTCCGCGGTTAATATCCATCCAGCTTATTATTGGTCCTGCACTGTGAGTGGGATACTGATCCCTGTTATATTTAAGCAGATATTGCGCCGGCCACCTTTGCTCTCCTGTTACGCTGTCGAAAAACCAATGGTCAATACAATCATGTGAGTGTGCGCAATGACAATGAACAATGTCTCCAAAAATTCCAAGTCGTTTCATATTGAGAAGGGCCAGATTGTCCTGACGGAAACTCCAGTTTTCAAGCATCATACAAGGTATACCGGTTTTCTCGGATGTTTCAACCAGACGCCATGTGTCATCAACAGTTAAGGCAGCAGGAACCTCAATTCCGGGATAAGTTCCGCAGTTCATGGCATGCAGGGCAATAGGAGTATGTGATTCCCAATATGTTGCAATAATAACAGCGTCAAGCTTCTCTTTATCAAGCATTTCCTTATAAGTGGTTTTATCCCTGCAATATATTCCGGGCTTCTTCCTCCCGGCTTTCTCGCATAAACCGGCGGCATTAACAGCTTTGCTTTCCACGAGGTCACATAAAGCAGCAATCTCTATTCCGTCAATTGTCAGCAAGGTGCTTACGTGACTTGTTCCCCTGTTTCCGGTACCGATTACTCCGACTCTTAACGGTTTACCCGCTTCCTGGGCGGCAATAGCAGAATTTGACAAAACACTCAATCCTACGGTGCCAAGTGTACCCGTTCTTATGAAACTTCTTCTGGATATATTTTTCATTTCAGATATAATATTAAATTGGATCAGGTTTGATAAAAATACGGAATGTTTTGGTTTGACGATAATATAAGTCAGGAAGGTCATGAAATTACTTTCAGACGCCAGTATAATACAGACACAAGGACCCCACCCGCCCTGATTAGCAATCCAGGCATCATACCCAATTTTAACCACGTCCTTTTCAGCAGCCGGGATGATGGTATTGCAATTATGACATACACAACATAAAATGAGAATACAACAAGGGATGATTCAGAATGGTTTAGTTCACACGAGATCTTAAGGTAAGGTATCAGTATCCCGTTTAACCAGGTAACAAAACCAAAAATAAAGAAATAGTAAGCCGATCGTTCCAACTGTCACCCAGTCTTCCTGGACAGCACTTTTAGCAGGATTATTTTTACCGGGCATCTTAGAAATTTAAAGAATTTTTCAGGATTACAATATAATAAAAAAATGAGCCTGGAGTTTTATTTCACTTTTCATTATACTTATCAGGTTTTTCCTAAATTTGGACAGATTATAAATGACGTATTAAATAGGTTTCTGTAACTATCAAAGGAGGTATCAACCATGAAAAAAAAATCGAGTGGCATAATAAGCCTGATCTTATTCGGTCTGGCAGTAAGTTCAAATATGTATAGCCAGAACATCGGATTAGTTGACATAAAGCGTGCTGAAGAGATAATCACTGTGGGTGGTCCCGATGCCGATGTTTCAGGATTTACATCAGGAGCAATCCAGATTGCCCTTGATGCTGTTAAAACAAGAGGAGGTGGTGTTGTAAAGCTTAATCCGGGTGTATATGATATCATCGGACCTGTACGTCTTTCTGACAATATTTCATTGATCGGATCGGGCAAGTCAACAATATTAAAGAAATGTGACGGATTTAAGACCAGTTTTATTATTGATGCGGACTGGGGAATGCTTAAAGCCACGGTAAAAGATGCAAGTGGTTTCAAAAAGGGAATGGGCATCCAGCTATTTGATGATAAGCATGACCAGGGATGGGATGTTACCACAGCCATTTTAACTGATATTATAGACAATGTTATCTATTTTGACAATAATACCAATTATGATTATCTCGCTTCTCTGAACGGGACGGTAACCAACGGTTGTTCCGTCATTGAAGCCGTTGGTGTTGATAATGTTAAAATTGCTGATCTCGTTATTGAGGGCAACAAAAGCAAAAACGATTATATTAACGGATGCAGGGGAGGTGGAGTATATATTCACAAATCGAAAAACTGCCTCGTGGAAAATGTTCTTATAAATGAGTTCAACGGAGATACATTCAGCTGGCAGATAACCGAAAATATTACAGTACGAAACTGTGAGGCTGCGAACGGTAATGGTCTTGGGTTTCATCCGGGGACCGGTTCTGACCATTCAATCGTTGAGAATTGCATCAGTCATAATAACAAGGGGGATGGTATCTTTTTATGCTGGAGAGTGCAACACGGAATATTCAAAAATAATACAATATTTGCCAATGACGATAACGGGATTTCTATAGGCCATAAGGATACTGATAATGTTTTTGAAAACAATCGTGTTTATGAAAATGCAAACCAGGGTGTTCTTTTCCGTGATGAAAATGAACAAAACAGTGGTCACCGTAATACATTTACAGGTAATGTAATTGAAAACAACGGAGTAAAGAAAGAGTCAAGTGGTTTTTACATTGGTGGTGAAACTCATGATATTATTATTACAAATAATACTATAAGATCCACAGGTAAAGGGAACCAAACAACCGCAATATTTGTAGGAAAGAAATCATCAAAAGTAACTGCCAAAAGCAATAATATTTCAGGGTCCAAAGAGATAGTCTATGACAAATAAGCCAACTGTTTCTCCCTGACCGGAGGGCTTTGATGTTAACTCTATTTGCTTTCGCAGATAAACATTTTTAATTGCCTGTGGAACCCGCATGTTTGCATTTTGGAAACATGTGGGTTTATTTCAATATACCAGGCTAGATATCAACAAAAATATTACCAGATTTAATAAAGTCTTAAATTTATGAAAAAGCTCAACCATACAATCCATGTTATGAGCAGATACCTTTTGTCAGCTCTTTTCATGATCTGTCTTCAAAGCAACTGGCAGGCATCAATGAGTGCACCGGGAAATATTAAGGAACCAGGCGCGAAGGTAATGGTTGCCAACGCGGGATGGACAATAACGGCTGATTCTGCTAAAGGAATATTAAACATTGAGCACGACAGTTTAGGCATCCTGATCAGAGATGTACGGCTCAATATCAAAAGATCCGGTGAGTTAGTCTTTCTTAAGGACTGGTCAGCGGAAAAAACAGGAGCGGGGCAGGTTGCAATACGTACGGTCAGCCCTTTTACATACTGGATTTTCACATTGGATCATAATAGTCTGACAATATCCTGCACTTCGTCTGAAGTGATACTCACAGCCGAAGCTCCGGCTCCGAATGAGCGAATAGTCGCACGTCTGATAGACTCCCGCGGGGTGCCGGTCAACTGGACAGGAACCAATGAGATCACAGGTTCATGGAAAGGAAAGGATACACGGAATAAATCTTACCTCCCTGTTAAAAATCCGGAGGTCATGACCTTTGGACTGGGTCAGGTGTCCGCTTCCAACCTGCATAGTCTCTTTGACCGTAAAAATGATATTGCCATCATTTTTTCTGACAATACTCTGATGCAACGCAATCCTCAGGATCTGGATCTGCTCGATCTTACTATCCCGGTACCGGGAAATATGATAATAAGGCTGATCCCCGGTTACTACACCAGAATATTAGGTCTACCATCTTATACTGACTTTAATGATAAGGTCTTTCCTTCAGCGCCAATTATATGGGGTAGCTGGACTGCTTACTATTATGAAGCAAGAGAATCAGACATAGTCAGTAATACTGACTGGCTGGCAGCTAACCTCAAACCGTATGGTTTTCAATATGTGCAGATTGACGATGGTTACGACAGGGGTAAACCGGAAGGGCATTACTGGATTGAAAACTGGAACAAAACCCTTTTCCCAAACGGACCTGAATGGCTGGCTAAGTATATCAGGTCAAAAGGTCTACGACCGGGAATATGGCTTGTTCCCAATTCTTACGCAGGTGCTTACCGGCAGCATCCCGACTGGTACCTGTATGATAAGTCAGGAAATTCCATAAAAGATTACAGCACTCCCGCACTCGACTATACTAATCCTGGTGTGGCAGGAATGGCTTAAAAAGCTTTTCAGCACATTGAAGGGATGGGGATTTGAGTACTATAAGTTTGACGGAGAACTGGCTCTCCCGGTGTATGCTCCTGCTGTTGACAAAACAAGACTTTATGATAAGTCGGCCGATTTGCTTGTGGCTTATCGCAACCGGTTAAATTTAATTCGTAATATCATCGGTCCCGAAACGTTTGTTGAAGGATGTGTTGCCGGTGCCCCGATCAACGGCATCGGTTTCTTTAATTCATGTTTCAACGGAGCAGATATGTACAATAGCTGGAAGGGGTCTTATGCGGTTTTCAGCTCTATAAATGCAAATGCCTTTTTAAATCATATTGCAGTTTATGTGATGCCGGGTGAAGGAATTGATGTATCACCTTCTATGAGTGTGGAAGAAGCCAGACAAAAAATGGCTCCACGTGCCGTTCAGGTTGCACAGTCGCGTGAAGATCCATTTACAGGATTTGGTACTTCTCTGGCTGAAGCCCGTTCCCTGGTATCAATAGTTTCCCTCACGGGTGTAGCTTACCCGCTTACCAGTATTATGCCCAGACTTCCTGCGGAACGGGTTCAACTGTTAAAAATGACCATGCCCACTATGCCTATTCTTCCTGTCGACCTGTATAGCCGGGGTACAGATATAACATGGGACAAGTTTAAGTATACAACTCCAGATATTTATATTCATAACTATCCGGAAATTTTGGATTTGAAGGTAAATGCCAGGTCAGGGGTTTACGATGTTGTGGGATTAACCAACTGGCGGAGCGGAACTGAATCAAGAAAATTAGCATTTTCAGAGAAGCTGGGACTCAACGCAGGTGTCAGGTATATTGTTTTTGATTTCTGGAAACAAAAACTGCTCGGGGTCTTCCGGGATAGTATGGATATTGATATTGAAACTCATGATACACGGGTCATACTGGTACACCCCCAGCTTGAAAGACCCCAGCTTATTGGAATTTCCAGACACATCACCGGTGCCTTTTCGATCCTCGACCTCAGATGGGACGATAAGAAGAATATTTTGTCAGGATCATCTGAAACAGTTCCAGGCGACACTTACTCTCTTTTTATTTATGTCCCCGGTGAAGTAAGTGTTACACAGATAAATGCCATGACTGTGAAAAATCATGAAGTAAAGGTGCAAAGTGAGGAGACAGAAAATTTATTAAAGCTTAGTTTTCAGGGGCAGGCCGACCCGGTGAGATGGCAGGTACAATTCAAAGATGTGGTCAGATAACCATTTAAATAGCAACGACTTTCCTGGCTGACCGAAGAGAAGATGCCATGCTGTTTAGTTTGACCATTTTAGTTTATAAGCCGTATCTTTTATATTAAATAATTATTTTATATATTAGAAAAATATTAACTTGTATTCGAAATTTACATGAATGAATTATTTTTTTTATGGGAGTGAATCTATTTAAAATGAGTTAAAAGCTTTTAAACAATTAACCGCATCGACAAAGTTTAATGACAGCAAAGGAAATTAATCGGAAAAAGAAATGGATCCGGAATACGTTGCAAAATCACCATATCACCGCGAGAGTGATGAAGTTATCTGGATTTCCTTAAAAAATAATGACAAGAAGGCTTTTGCTGTTATTTATTACCGGTTCTTTAATATTCTGATTCAAAGAGGTCTTCAAATATCAGGTGATAAGGAAATGGTGAAAGATTGTATTCACGACCTATTTCTTGAAATATGGATTAACAGAATAAATCTTACTACTCCCACATCAGTAAAGGCTTACCTGGTTGTCTCCCTGCAAAGGAAAATTGTCCGCAAGCTGAGAAAGTTACGTTCATACCAGGCCGAATTGGAAATGCTGCCCAGGGTGACTGTCAGATCCAAAGAGGATCAAATCATAATCGAACAACACATTCATGATCAGAAACGTATTGTTATCAAAGCTGTTAATTCACTTTCCAGGAGACAAAGGGAAGCTATTCAACTTAAATTTTATTCAGATCTTAGCTATAAAGAAATAGCAGATATAATGAAAATCAGTACCGATTCAATTTACAATCTTGTTTCAAAAGCAATTATTAACCTGCAAAAGGGATTAATCAGAAAGGCAGAACTTTTCCTGTATTAGTCAGCAGCAACCTTTAAATAAGGAAACCTATCAGACAGAAGAGGGATAAAAAGCTGCTTCTCCTTTCTATTGCACTCTCAGCGACCAACCAATCCTTCTGACCCCCTTTATCTCT
>CAVZVF010000012.1:0-435156 GCA_963778605.1 uncultured Bacteroidales bacterium | reverse complement strand
TCTTAATGATTCAATATTCATGGTAAAAATAGTTTAAATTGATTCTGGCTCCTCCAAGCTCTTTTGGGTTACGTTTTATTTTTTGCTCCCGGTTCTGCACCAAAATAATCTATAATCATAATAACCTGATTTTATCATTATTAATTTATTTACTATCAGAATTAAATGGTAGTTGTTTATAATCAGTCAATTGCTTAATAATATGCTTAATCAGCCTGCAAAATGGTAATAACAAAGACCTGAAATTATTAAAAATAAAGAACAGAACAAAGTGTATAAGGTCTTATACCGGGATGGAAACGGTATTTCATATGTAACGATGGAATTATAAGAGCTGATATTAAAAATTACAACATTAATTAAATTCCGGATGAAATGAACTACTGCAGCTACCCAAATGGAACCACTGAGCCAGTATATAAAAAATAGCATAACACCCCCAAGAAACCAGTCAATGGACTGAAAAAAACTTATTTTATTCGTTAGATAGTGCCAGAAGGTAAAAACTATGGCAGAAATAAACAATGCATAAATAAATCCAAATGGGAGTAAGATATAAGCAAAATATCCCCTGAATAAAACTTCTTCCTGCAATGCCGCAACGAACAATACAATGAATGCCAGCAATAAATTTAATAAACCGGTTGTATGGCTAAAATAATTTTTAACCCATGATATATTTATTTTCTGTTTCCTGTTGAGATACCCTATGTATAAAAGTGCTAAACCTGTAGAAAAGAGGAAAGCAAATACTAAAAAAGCAATGTCCTTCAGCGCAAATGAAAAGCCCAGACGACTGATAGGTTGGTGGTTCCATATTTTTAACACCAATCCTACTGCAACGATAAACAACAAATTGAAAACACCAGCAATAATCAATACATCAGATCTGTTTCTTTGTTTCATATCTTTTAGATCTGCCCCCGTCAATTTAAATGTCTGCATGGCTAATACAGTCAAAAAAATTGAAATCCCCATTACTGTTAGTATTTGTAAAATGGCCTGAATTAATTCCATATTATTGCTTTATAAAAGAAATAATAATTATGCTACTATTATTATAATGAACGTTTTAGCACAAATAATTAAAACATTTTATTTTTTTTACCAGACTGTACATTATTTTGAGATTTAAGAAAACTACCACAGTCAAAACGATAGTAAATATGAGTGTACGATTGAAACTCAATAGCTCACTATTTATTATTTTAACAAATGCATATGCACAAAAAATGCCTGTCAATAAAGTTGTGATTATAGCTGGAGTATAACTTCTGAGAGCAATGAATTGAATGAGGTGTGTCAATAAATGAATGGAAAAGGCTAGAATTAGTCCAACATATAAATCATAATTGTTTGTGAACGCAGAAAAAACCACAATAAAAGATACAATGAGAAATTCTTCGGCCACAATAAGTGAGAATGCTTCTGTAGATATGACATCGAACTGTCCAAGTACCTGTTTCCCAAGTTTTGGGTACTTGTTTAAAATATGTTCTTTATTTTTTTTTACCCACCAGTGCATAAATATGATTTCTTCAAATTCATGAATCATAAAAACAATCGGAAAAAGCCAAATTAAGATTTCTGGTTTCATCATTTTAATACTTTAAAAACTAAATCAAGTTACATGTATTCCCGGACAATATAAAAGTAATTATTTATTTGATGATAGCCTGATTAGGGAACTGTGACTGCTAATTCAAATAGTAAACGCTCTAAGCTGTCGGCACAACTATTTATTTTCTGTGTCGTGTTAGCATGTTTAAAATAAAATATAAGGATAAGTGCCTCAACACTATATTATCTGCAGTCTTTGTTTTGGCTGAATTAAATAGCCGGGTTAAATAATTCAGATGACACATATGGCCATTATTTTTATTGCTATTTAGGTTCTTCGTTAATAATATCTTATTCGATGTGAACATTTCAGAAGTGGTACTTATTAATATACATTTCAATTGCTTTTTCTAAACCACTCTTATTTTCCAGGAACGGAATATGTTCAACATCACTTTTAAAAAGAATCATTTGAGGGAAATTTACATCTTTGTAATTCTTCGGACCGACCATCCAATCCTGGTTTCCGGTAAAAAAAAGAACAGGCATTTTCATTTTAGAGGAAAGTGGTTTGTAATCGTTCCAGTATTCTTTTATTGACATAGCTTGCCGGCTGAAATCGCTATTCCAGTTTGGTATCTCAAAGTACGTAGAATCCATTATTTCAGAGTTTTCTTTCTTATTAAAAGCCATTTTCCAGAACAGGTTCTTATTTTTTAATTGCGTAACAATTTCATTAAAACGCTCAACAATAGGAATTGAATCGTTCGTGTACATATTTTTTGGAGGCAATTCCAAGAATTCAGAAGCTTTTGGAATCCAGGTTTCTGAAAGGCTTTCAGTCATGTTTAAAGTACAATTGATCATAATCATACCTAAAATTACATTCGGGCATTGATCAGCATATCCCATTTGTAAAATTCCCCCAAAAGAATGCCCCATGGTTAACCATCTTTTTATTCCCAGGGCCTTCCTTACTTCTTCAAAGTCCTTAACCATTCTATTCATTGAATAGTTGCTATCTTTGGGGCTTGTGGATCTTCCGACACCACGTTGATCGAGGTAAATCATTTTAAAGCGTTCTTCCAGTTCCTTGCCAAAAAACTTTTCAACCCAATAACTTCCCGATCCAGGTCCACCATGAATAAATAAACAGGGTGTACCGCTTCCTTTAACATTGATATATATAAACTGACTCCATCGCTTGTTAAAACATGCTGTTCCTGAGCATTAATATTCAACCCAATAAAATTCAGAAAAAGTAAAAAATAAATTGTTTTCATTGCTTTGAATTTGAGGTTTAAACTATTTATTTTCTTCATTTAAATGAAAATTAATGTATAAATACTAGCGAAAAGCTTCACCGGCAATATATGTATCAAAGAATTCCTGAAACTTTTGAATTTTATTATCCTTTATCCTTATCAGGTGAACAAAATCTGATTCATAAACTTTGCCGGTCGGTTTTGCCAGACATTTCATATAGCCAGCTACTGCAACAGTATTTATATCGGAAAGAAATTGTTTGGGTTCAAGAATCAGAATATCTTCCGCATCCTTACCTATATTTATCCATTCCATAAAACCGGAATGACCTCTTCTTGTTCCTCCTGCCGGGTTATAAGGATTTTCAGGTTCTCCCCACTCTACATCTTCACTTAATAATCTTAAAATTGCAGGAATGTCTTTTTTCATAAAGGCATTATACAATTGTCTTACGATTTTGATATTAGCTGTGTCTTCTCTCATGATTTAGTATACTTATTGTTCTTCTTTCCGAAAATCTACTGCAGATCAGTGGACAGAAACATTTTATTTATTAATAATACTTGGAGATGCTTTGTGCCTTGTTTGTCAACCATAGCTTTAGCGAAGGTTGGGTGCCTTTGTGGCAAAAAATAATAGCCACCAAGACGCCAAGACGCCAAGGTTCACGAAAAATTCCACATATATTGTTATTAATCTTATTGTTATATGTTACTTCCTATGTCGAACTCAGGTTAAAAATAATTATTTTAGTTTTAGTGTGATATTTTGGATTATGTATGTGTAATTATTTTTAATCCTCCAATCCGGGTTTAGGCGTTAATAATCTCTTGAGTAATGCCATCGCTAAAATATTCATTTTCGGAATCGTTGCTAATATTTGCAGAGGACAGGACCGCTATTGATTTATTAGTATATATCATGGGTATGATAATTCTCCAATTTCATCTGTTTATTAACTAATAAAATCTTACTAAACTAACAATTATCGATGGTTAAAGTTATAAGTAACAACCTAAATCTACTTTGACAGATTACAACTTACAACGATTTTTCAGTTTGTTTGCCCCGACCCTAAAGGGAGCAAACTGAAAAATCAACCTGTTCCCTTTAGGGATTAAGGGCAAAAGCAGGTTGATTTTTCTAATCTGTCAAAGCAGAACTAATACTATAGCTTTTTAGCAAACAATTTTTAAGTCTGAATGTTTTAATTGTAAATGACACCATATAAACAAATTAATACCGACGGGAAAAACAATAGTCGTACTTCCATTTATTAATCTGAATGCAAGTGAGGATATTGAATATTTTAGCGACGGAATAACCGGGGAGATCACCAATGCACTGGCCAGCATCAATCACCTGAAAGGTACTTCAATAACTTCTTTTTTTATCTAGATTACCTGCATATAAAATTTAACATTAAAAATAACTAGGATGAAAGAAATGATGAAAGCAATAGTATGCACAAAATATGGACCACCAGAGGTTCTTCAGCTAAAAGAAGTGGAAAAACCCATTCCCGGGAAAAATGAGATTTGCATCAAGATTCACGCGACATCTGTTACATCAAGTGACTGCATAGTCAGGAGTTTCAATCTACCGATATGGCACCCGATGGGATTGATGATGGGAATTGCAATGGGCTTTGGGAAACCGAGGAACCCCATTCTTGGGATGGTGGCAGCTGGAGTTATCGAGTCTATAGGAAGCGATGTGAAGCGTTTTAAGATAGACGACCAGGTCCTTGCATATACTGTTTTGTCACCCTTTAAGACCCGATTAGGAACATATGCCCAGTACATATGTATTCCGGAAGACTGGATCGTGTTGCCAAAAGGGTTAAATACGACTTACGAGGAGGCTGCTGCGATTCCCTACCCGGGAGAACTGGCGATGTTCTTCCTGAAGAAGGGGAACATCCAAAGAAGGAAGAATGTTCTCATAGTTGGAGCTTCCGGATCGATCGGAACAACTGCCGTACAAATTGCCAGGCATTATGGGGCCAAAGTGACAGGGGTTTGCAGTACTGCGAACCTGGAATTGGTAAGGTCCCTTGGAGCCGAAAAGGTGATTGACTATACAAAAGAGGACTATTCGAAACGTGGGGAACGTTATGATTTGATATTGGATGCCGTTCCACAACAGGTGGCGGATAGGAAGAGCTTAAAATCACAGGCTAAGAAATCCCTCACTACTGATGGGGAGTACATCTCAATAGATGATGGATTAGCCAAGGTAAGCTATGATGATCTTGTTCTTTTATTGGACCTTACAAAGTCTGGTGAGTTCAAACCGGTAATCGACAGAAGCTATCCGTTGGAGAAAATGGTAGAGGCTCACAGATACGTCGAGGCAGGACACAAAAAGGGGAATGTGGTAATAACTATATGATATTCAGATATTAAAAATAACGAACTTCCTTAAATTGAATAATAATAACATTAATAGATCTGGCTTTATTTTATGCTTTTATATTTTGGATTAATAAAAAAGCTTTAAACAAGGATGTAAAACCAGTTATAGAACGTATTGTAACAATTCAACAACAAATAAAAAAATAATACCAACGAAACAAATAGTGAGTTTTAAGCTTGCAATTCAAATGAGTATATTGCTCTTTGGACTTTTAATATTATTTCATTTATCCATTGTTATTGGAATAGTTATCTTCGATTTTGTTCCTGTTGATTTTCTATGGGGAGGAAGGATGGAGACCAGAGAGCAATTGTTGGGATTTGAGATTATTTCATTATTAATAATGGCTTTGTGCTTATTTATCGTATTGGTGAAGGCAGAAAAGGTAAAATTACCAGGGTTGATGAGATCTGTTGGAATTGCTCTATGGATTTTATTTATATTGTTTTTATTGAATACGATAGGGAATATTTTTGCTAAGACAACATTTGAAAAACTCTTTTCTATAATAACAGCAACTCTTGCAATCCTTTCTTTGAGACTTGCATTAGGAAATAGGAATCAAAATACTCAACAATAAAACGCACACAACATTTTGTCATATGACAACCTGTTTATTTGAGCAGCCAAAAAATCAGGTCAAAATATCCACTTAATCGATAAAACTTTGCTGGATATTTCTAAGTGCAGTATATAAATAGGCAACAATGATCTTATTCATATGGTAACCCGGTGTTACGGAAGTGTATCTTTCCCTTATTTCGATGGCAATTGCAGGATCACATTTTAAGTTAATGCTAAGATCGCCATCGAGGTTAACCAGGGCAAATATCTTACCCCTGACTTTAAAAACAAGTGTATCCACTCCGAAAGGAAAGCTCTCGGTCGCGCCTTTTTTTGCGATACAATATTCTCTTAAAGATTCTACGTTCATATTAACAAATTAAAATTACCAGATACTTATATCCTGAGATCAACTCCCTATCTAATTGATAAACTTCATCTTAGCCCCTCCCTCCTGGGGGAGGGGTTGGGGAGAGGTGGTTTTCACTACAAGTTATTATGAGTATTTTTTATTATCTCAATGTCGGATAGAAAGCAGTTTCAATATGATCGATCTCGAAATCTTCACTTTTTTTTATGACCGTTATAATGTCAAACCGGCTCTCCTTGTCAATATTAAACTTCCTGATGTAACCCTCGGCAGCCAGTATTATTGATTTCTGTTTTTCTCTGGTAACAGCCGTAACAGGATGCATCTGATAATCCTCTTTCCGCGTCTTAACCTCTGCAAATATTATGAAATCTTTATTTTCAGCAATGATGTCAATTTCATGTTTCCCCCATTTCCAGTTCCTGAAAAGGATTTTAAAGCCTGCTTTTTTCAGATGTTCTGCTGCAAGATCTTCACCTTTTTGTCCCAGCTTATGTGATTCAGACATATTTAGAAGATAATGTAAAGTAAAATCACTATTTAGTACTTAGAGTACTTAGAGTACTTAAAGTACTTAAAGTACTTAGAGTGCCTGATGGTTTTATATATCAAGGTTCTGCTTTATCAACTCTAAGTACTCCAAACTCTAAGTACTCCAAACTTTTATATTTCTATCAGTTTATTTCTTATTGCGAAGAGTATAAGGCTTGCAGTATTCCTGGAGTTGGTTTTTCCAAGCAGGTTTGCCCTGTGTTTATCAACGGTTCTTTTACTGATAAAAAGGGTTTCAGCAATTTCATGGTTTGAAAGTCCCTCACATATTTTAGATAATATCTCCTTTTCTCTTTTTGACAGGTTAGCCGTCTTGCTTTCATTTTCCCGGTGTTTTATTTTCTGGATCACATTGTGCAGGAGTTCCTGGGAAAAATAGCTGCCCCCTTTTAAAACCGTGAGGATAGCCTCTTTCACTTCAGATATATCTGAATCTTTTAGCAGAAAACCCTTGGCTCCTGCATCCACCATTTTATAATAGTATTCCTCTTCGCCGTACATTGAAAGAGCTATGATGCTTATACCCGGGCATAATTTAAGGCCCTTCCTTGTGGCCTCAATGCCATCCATCTCAGGCATATTTATGTCCATAAGAGCCAGGTCAGCCTGGCAGTTTTGAAGGATCCGGAGGAACTCAACCCCGTTTGAGGCTTCACCGGATACCACAAATTCAGGGAATGCATTAAGCAGTATTTTAAGCCCATTTCGGAAAAGCTGGTGATCGTCTGCAATTATTATTCTTATTTTTTCCATGAAGTAAAAAAGTTCCAAATTAGCAGGTCATTCAATCATTTTTATAAGTGCACTGGTTCCTTTTCCCGGAGTACTCTCAAGTATAAAAACTCCTTCGACGGTTTTAACCCGGGTTTCAATATTCGACAGTCCCATTCCTTTTATATCTTCTTTGCTTAATGTGGAAGTATCAAAACCCCGACCGTTATCATAAAACTGCAATGTAACAAATTTTTCGTGTTTGTTTAATTCTATCTCAATTCTTGAAGCTCCCGAGTGAAGAATTGAATTGTTAATAAGTTCACAAACAGCGCGATAGATAACGACTTCTTTATCATTCTCAAGCCGCTGGGTTTCCATGTTTGTCTTGAAAATAATTTCAACCGTTTTGGTCTGGTTGATTTTTGCAGTAAATGCACCGATCGCACTTGAAAGACCAAAATTTGACAACACGTGGGGGCTGAGGTTATTGGAAATGTCTTTTATAGTGCTTATAGCTTCATTAACAAGATGGTTAGTGTTATTAAGGATTACCGTTCCCTGTGCATCCTTTATCCTGTCAACAAGCGCCGACAGTGACATTTTTACCGTGGACAATATAGGGCCCAGGCCATCATGAAGATCCTTTGCAAACCTTTTTCGTTCGTTCTCCTCTGTATTTATTATGGCATTCAATACTCTTTTTTCTGTTCGTAAACGGTCAATTTCGGCACGCTTGAGAGAGGAAAACAATTCCCGGATAAGAATTACACCACCAATTATCAAAACAGAAACCAGCACACCGGTCCACTCATCTATCATAAGCCATATATAGGATGGGGTGCCGCGAAAATATTCAAAAAACTGAATTATTTTTCTCACGGCCATAAAAACAAAAGATAATGACAGGAGTATCCAGGAGAGCCTGTATTTTGTCAGCTTCATGAATCTAAAGGCGATGGCGGCTGCAACTATCTGAAGAACGATTGAGATTATAAGGGCAATGAGTCGGACCATTATGAACAGGGTATTATCTCACAAAAATAAGAGTAATTTAGATAATGGCATAATGCCTTTTTCTTAACTTTGGCTCATCCAAACCAGCCATTATGAAAGCTCTGTACAACCTGGGAATATTAATCTATACAGCCCTTGCTTATCTTTTGTCACCTTTTAATGAAAAGGCAAAATTATGGGTAAATGGAAGAAAAGACTGGTATGGAAAACTGAGTGAGAAAATAAAACCGGGTGAAAAATATATGTGGATTCATTGTGCTTCTCTGGGTGAATTTGAGCAGGGGAGACCGTTAATCGAAGCTATTAAAAAGGAAAAACCGGACTTAAAAATTGTACTGACATTTTTCTCACCATCCGGATATGAAGTAAGGAAAAACTATCAGCAGGCTGATATTATATGTTATCTGCCGGCTGATACTCCCGGGAATGCGAATAAGTTTACAGATCTCATTAATCCCCTGTTTGTCATAATTGTAAAATATGAGTTCTGGGATAATTATATTTCAACCCTGTACAAAAGAGGAATTTCTCTGTATCTGGTTTCAGGTATATTCAGGCCGGGACAGCATTTTTTCAGGTGGTACGGATCATTTTTCAGGAATATGCTGACGAAGTTTACCCGTATTTTTGTTCAGGATCATCAATCTCTGGATCTGTTGAACGGTATCGGAATAAATAATGTTATTGAGGCAGGAGATACCAGGTTTGACCGTGTAATGCAGATAGCTGGTGCGGCAAAAGATATTCCTCAGATAGAGCAGTTCAGAGGAAAAGAAAAATTATTTCTGGCAGGCAGTAGCTGGAAACCTGATGAAGAGATCATTGCCGGTTATATTAACCATTTCCCGGAAAAGATGAAATGGGTTTTTGCACCGCATGAGGTTGATAAGCCAAATATTGAAAGACTTGAAAAGCTGTTAAAAGTTAAATCTGTCAGATTTTCACAATATTCAGGAGAATCATCAGATGCCAGGGTTTTAATAATTGACAATATAGGGATGCTTTCATCCGCTTATCGTTATGCATATATTGCAGCAATCGGTGGTGGATTCGGGAAAGGTATTCATAATATTCTCGAGCCGGCCTGCTGGGGTATACCGGTTATGTTTGGACCAAATCATAAAAAGTTCAGGGAGGCAACTGATTTGATTAAAGAAAACGGGGCAAAATCTTTTGATTCATTCGGCAGTTTTTCGAATATTCTTAACGAATGGTTGAATAATGACAAGTTCTATTTAAAATCATCGGAATCTGCGTCCGAATATATTAGTAAAAATACCGGTGCGACGGCTATAATTTTGAAAGAAATATTAAACAAAGATATTAACAGATTACTCTAATAATTTGTTAATAGAAATTCAAGTCGGCTATAAGGTATATCTGCAAAAGAGGGGTAAATTGCCTGATATAATTTATCTGAGTTTATCCTGGTTTGTGATAATACTATCGGTTAATTTCAATAATATTATAATCATCGAATAAAATATATCCGGAATAATTTAATCCTAAACCTAGATCTATGAGAAATTCATTTAAATCAATTTTACTAATGTGCTTTTTAGGTTGTATTGCCCTTTTATCATATGGGCAGGGAACGACCATTATAAAAGGTAAGATAGTTGACTCATCAGGGGAGGCTATCGTAGGAGCCAGTGTTTACATCAAGGGGACATACAATTGGCACTAATTCAGATCTGGAAGGGACATTTAACCTTTCTACCGTGGAAAAGGGTAACCAAATCCTTGTAATTTCATTTGTAGGGATGATTCAGCTGGAGAAACCTTTAAGACTGGCAGGAGGTGAGATCGATCTTGGAGTTGTTAAAATGGAAAGTGATGCAGTTGGTCTCGCAGAAGTTAAAGTTTTCGCAAACATTGCAATAGAGCGAAAAACTCCGGTTCCGATCTCAAATATTAAGCCGGAACAAATTGAAACCAGGCTTGGGATGCAGGAATATCCTGAAATTCTGAAGTCAACCCCTGGGAGTTTATGCCACAAAACAGGGTGGCGCTTTTGGTGATTCAAGAATAAATATCCGCGGATTTAATTCACGAAATTCTGCAGTAATGATCAATGGAGTTCCTGTTAATGACATGGAAGCCGGAACGGTATACTGGTCGAACTGGGCCGGACTTTCAGATGTTACCAGAACAATGCAGGTACAGAGAGGACTTGGTGCATCAAAAATTGCTATCCCTTCATTGGAGGAACGATCAATATTCTTACCAAAACTACTGATGCTGAGCAGGGAGGCAATGTATATTATGGCACCGGTAATGATAATTTTTCAAAGCTGGGATTCACGGTATCAACAGGATTGAATGAGAAAAACTGGGCTTCAACCATTTCACTTGCTAAATCTTCAAGTGATGGTTTTGTTGATGGAACCAAATATGAATCATGGTCTTACTACCTGAATGTATCTAAAATTATAAACGAACACCACAGGTTTGCATTTTCGCTTTTTGGTGCGCCACAATGGCATGGACAACGCACTACTCAGATGTTGATTAGCACATTACAAAGATCCTCTGATCAACAGCATCAGATATAATTCTGACTGGGGGTATAAGAATGGACAGCCTTTCTATATAAGAAAAAATTACTACCATAAACCAATGGCTATCCTGAATCATTTCTGGACATTAAATGAAAATCTGAATATTTCCACAGCAGCCTATCTTTCAATTGGAACAGGAGGAGGCACAGGACCACTTGGAACCAATAAATTCTATTCTCCCGATTATCTCTTTAATGGACAACCCGATATTGACAGAGTGGTCAGAGAAAACATAACAGCAGGAGTCAATGGGGCAGAAACAATCTTAAGATCTTCGGTAAATAACCACTTCTGGACAGGATTGCTAACTAACGCCACTTATAAAAAAGAGTGGCTTTCAATATCCGGAGGTGTTGACCTGCGATATTACAAAGGTAAACATTATCAGGAGGTGGTGGATCTGCTGGGAGGCCAGTATTACCTTGATGTGGCATCTGATATTAATCACCCTGATAAGGTTACATATGTTGGGGATAAAGTTGGTTATTGGGATGACGGTCTGGTATTATGGGAAGGTCTTTTTGGCCAGGCTGAAGCAGATTTAGGAGCTCTTACAGCTTTTGTTGCTGCAGCTGCTTCAAATAAATCGTACTCAAGAGTTGAATATTTCCTCGAACCCAATACCAACTGGAAAGAAACATATTCAGGTACCCAGGCACCATGGACTAATTTTCTTGGGTTCAGTATTAAAGGCGGAGCAAACTATAACCTTAACCAAAATCATAATCTGTTTGTTAATGCCGGTTATTTTGAGAATCAGCCTGATTTCAGGAATGTATATTACAACTATACCAACGACGCGAATACAACTGCCCCAAATGAGAAAGTTCTGTCATTCGAACTGGGATATGGTTACCAGAGTAAGATCCTTTCAGGTAATCTCAATGGGTACTATACAACATGGGATGATAAAACAAGGACAATAAGTTATACTGATAACGGAGTTGACAAATTTGCAAACCTGACAGGGATTAATGCACGCCATATGGGATTGGAACTTGATTTCAATTCGCGCCCTGTCAGGAACCTTTCTTTAAATGGCATGTTATCTCTCGGTGACTGGAAATGGATGAACGACATCGTTGACGTAAAATTCTTTGACAGTAACAATAACCTGGTTAATACTCAATCGGTATACATCAGGGGCGTCCATGTAGGTGATGCAGCACAGATTACTTCAGCTCTTAATGTTTCATATGAATTGATCAGGGGATTAAAAGCAGGTGTCGATTATAACTATTACGGTAAATTGTATGCTAATTTTGATCCTGAATCAAGAACATCCAAGCCTGCTGACGGAGTTAATCCCGATGCCTGGAAAATCCCTGACTATAATCTTTTTGATTTTAATCTCAATTATAACTTCGACCTCGGTAATTTTAAAGCTTCCCTTACAGGTAATGTTAATAATCTATTTGATGTTGAGTATGTTTCAGATGCAAGGGACGGTACAACACACAGCTGGACAGATGCTCTTGTTTATTATGGATGGGGCAGATCGTGGATTGTGAGTCTCAAACTGAGATTTTAGAATATTGCGATTAATTATTCGAAAATTAAAAAACTGAGAAAATGAAAAAAATTATATTTTATCTTACAGCTGTTTTGCTTATCCTTTCTTCATGCAATCCACTTGAAGAATATTTACAAGGAAATGGATGCAATGGATACAGGGTACAAAAACAGTGTTGTATATACCCTGACGGCAGATGACTATTCCACAATCGGAACGCTTGCCACAGGTGTTAATCCTGTTGATGCGACATTTATTAAAACAAAGAAATATTTTAGTGATGTCGTGCCGGCCGCAGATTATATTCCACCTTTCCTTGCGACAAAATACCCCGCCCTTTCATTGGGCTCCAGCGCGATGGTCACCTATAATTATAATGGCGCCATGCCGGATGATCTTTCGAAGTTTACCTCCGCTAATTCCTACACTCTTGCAACCACTGATTATAAAAGCATTGACGGTGTTCTCCAGGTTACAGATTATTTCTCTCCGGGATATGCACCCGGAAGTTTATATCCCGGGCATACTTGCAGGAAAAATTACAACACCAGCCGTAGGAGACCTTGTTCTTGTTACATACGATTATTCAACAGTTGATCCCAAACCAGATTACGCCAATCTTGCTTATAATGTATTGTGGCAGGAGACTTTCGATGGCAGTCTGGGAACTTTTACAGCTTACGACTTACTTGGAGCCCAGTCGTGGGTTTCGGCAGCATATCCACCCGACCAGTATGCCAAAATATCCGGATATTCCGGAGGCAATCAGGACAATGAAGACTGGTTGATTTCAGGACCAATAAATCTTACCGGTGTAACAAATGCAAGCTTTAATTTCCGTCAGACGGTCAGGTATATAAATGGTTTGTGGGATCAGGTAGGTGTACTTGTGTCATCCAACTGGAACGGAACACAGGCAGGCATTTCAACTGCCGCATGGACTCCGCTTAGTGGCTATACACTTCCCTCAGGTACCAATTATGTGTTTGCAGAATCAGGGAAGATTGATTTTTCTGCATATGCAAATAAGACAATTAATATTGCTTTCAGGTATCTTTCGACCACCACAAACGCAGCCACATGGGAAATTGACAGAGCAGAAATTCTAGTCCCCGGAGACAAACCTCCTATTATAGGACTCTCTCCCCAAACATATAAGACATTTTATGAATACACAGGAAACGGATGGGTCAAAGCTGACAAACTCTATTATGTGAATAGTGTATGATTATAATGCAATGGGCGCCCCTGGTAATTACGATAATTTCTCTTCATCTATTCTTCCGCAGAATTATCTTCCGGCTTTGCTTAAGGAGAAATTTCCACTTGCAGGACAGGATTTCGAGGCTATAGTTATTTACAAATATTTTGAAGGGACCACAATGACTCTGGCAGATAAGTATAAGTTTGATAATGGTAACTGGCTATCAACTTACAACTTTGTTGAGCCCAAAACTTCCCAGTTCCTTTATTCAACCTCAGGATGGGTTTTTGATCCTACCGTGTCTTTTAAAATGGTGGCAGCTGATTATCAGATTATTGTTGACTGGGTTAAAAATAATATCGGAGCCGATAAAATTGATTCTTACGGGACGCAGGAATTTTATACCGGTTCAGGATCGTTTTATTCAAACTTCGACCTCCGCCCTGGTAAGTGGGACAATACTGCATTTACAACATGGCAGGATGCAGTCAGGTCAGCAATTGGTAATGCTTTGTTACCTGTCAAATATCCGTCAGCTGTGACTCAGGTAAGTGGTCTCGATGTATTGTATATAGTCAGTTTTGTAACTTATAACGGTTCTTATGGTAATTACACTATTAAGTTCAAGTGTACTAAATCAGGTCCCGATCCTGAATTTACCCTTGTTGAAGGACCATATTAGTCCTGACTTCTGACGCTTTCAAGATTTAATGTGCTTGTTGTTTTCAATTAATTGAAAATGAGTAATATAAAAATTTGATTTTTGACCATTACCGCACTAACATCTATTTTTGACTTATGTAAAGTGTAAGAAAAGTCAGGTCCTTCCAGGTCATGAAGCAGGAAGAATTCCCCTCCCCGGAGGGGCATAGCCGTCAAGCTAATTTCTATAATACACTGATGTACATTAGTTACAACCTTTTTGTTTTTAGCCCGTAGGGCTTAAACTATTGTAGCCGGAGATATCAGAAATGATTTTTTTACCTCGTAGAGGTTAAACAGGGTTTTCCCGGAATTCATATAAGAATTGTTCATTAAATTCCATTCACGTTTTTAAGATATATTGAACATATTCTTATCTGATCTCTGGATTTTAACCTTTGTTTAACCCCTACGCGGTAAAAATTATATTATGATGGCTTTTTCTACAATAATTTATCGCCTACGGCGAAAAACTTCCCTGATTATTACGAACCTTTTAATAATACAATGATCTTACAATTAAATATATAGCAACCCTTAACTTCCTGATATACAGCAAGCATGGCTATTTTTCATCCCATCCCTTTGGAGAACAGGTTTAACTTTATTAATTTTACTCATATTAAAGAACGTTTTTTTGGTGAATAAATAGCGAGATTTCCTGGTTTGGGGTGTCTCGCTGTTTTTCTTAAATATACTCATATTTCTTTGATTACAAAACATTTAGACACAATAATTCCTCTAAGCCTAGTTTATTTTTTTTCTTTTCCAACCAATGCTTTGACTCAAATATATTTGCAACCCATTTTATCCATTCTTTTATCCCCTTTCCCCCATTTGCCAGTATGTATCTTAATTGTGTACTGTTTTCCTTAAGAGTATTAAAGCATTTGATAATACTCAATAGTTTCCCTGTTTTTCTAAACAAGAGTCCCCGTTGGACCATGAATGTTTCCCAGTTTACTAATACAAGCAAAAGCCGGGCATTTAACGTACACATTAATCGTTCGTATTTCATCGGAGTAATGTTATCTAAACCAAATATTGATTTCCAAATCTTAAAAACCTTATGTAAAGCTTTACATAAGGCTGTTTTATGGAAAGCAAAAGATTATGCAAAGTGGCATTATAAAGTATACTCATAATCAATTTATTAATCCTTTTACTTTACAATACCACTTTGCATAAATACATTGTTACTTTTTTAAACTTTTCAACCATTCTAACAGATTGTCGTCCTTTTCCCAGGATTTTGTTTTGGTTGCATTGGGATTAATGATCCACATAGGCCTTTTCAAAAGCCTCCCGTTTCTGTCTTGGAGTCAGCACGGGCATATACATCCGTAGTCTGAACGGATACATGGCCTAAAAGATCTCTTATATATACCAGATTCACACCAGCCTGCAAAAGATGCATGGCCTTTGAATGACGTAAAGAGTGACAGCTGATCGTTTCAGGTATTAATAACAGGATTGATTTTCCGTGCAATATCCACATAGGTCTTTAAGATATATGTCACGCCGGCACGGGTAAGTTTTTCCTTCCTGCTGTTTGAGAACAGTGGATATTGGTTGGCATATGGCTCCAGTAAATGATTTTCCTGCATATATTCTTTTAGGAACACGGTTTGCTCTTCCTGTAATGGTACAATTCTGGCCTTGCGTCCCTTACCAAATAATTTTACAATGCTGGGATTGTCAAGTCTGACAGAGGATGGAGTAAGATCTATTATTTCCTGTACCCTTGCACCGCTGTCGTACATAAGTGCAAGCAGTGCAAGATTGCGGCGACCATTTCCGGTGCTTAGATCCGGTTGTTCAAGAAGAAGCTTTATGCCATCAGTTGTAAGGTAGTTAATGCGCTGTTTTTCATGTCTCTTGACTCTTATGGACAGTATCTTTTGCCACTCATACATCCTTTCGGGATTTTCGTATTGCAAGTAGCTAAAGAACGAACGCAGAGCGGCAAGACGGTAATTCCGTGTTGCATTGCTGCAATGCCTATTCTCCTGTATCCAGTCAAGAAAATCGATGACAACTTCCTTGGTTATGCATTCAAGCTTCAGCTTTTGTACTTCAATGTTTTTCCGTTCTTTCATGAAGGTTATAAACTGAACAAAAGTATCCTTGTATGCCAAAATGGTATTTGGACTGTAGTTGCGCTCTCCCGCAAGATACCTGGTCAGGAAAGCGCTGAGATATTTTGCAAAATCAGTCGTTTCCATCGTATGCCAGATTATTGGATTTTGGGAAAACGTAAGCACAGATACCCTTTTCGTCTTTTAGGAGATCCGGATACATTTCCGCAGTAAGCCTGACATAATGATCGGTCGCACCTAATGATTTATGACCCAAGGAAAGTTGACAATAAAGGCAATGAGTAGTAAAGATCCAGTCCGGATTTAGCCATCTGCACGAGAGAATGAACAGCGAACGTATGTCGAAAATCGTGAACACGAGGACCCTGATGATCTCCTTTGTGCGGGATTCCCGATATTGCAAGTGCCTTCCTGAACCAGTTATATACACTGCATTGACGACAATTTGTTCCGTTAGGTGACACAAAGAAGTAACCGTTGGTATCATTGATACGGGGTATGGGCATCCGATCCCGATAATTCAGATACTGTTTCAGCACCTCTTCTAAGTCGTCCGACATGGGAGTCAATACGTTCTTCCCCATTCTTGCTTTTTCTGATATATAGGCATCGCTGGTTTAAATCCACATCCTTGTTCTTCAAGGCCAAGGCTTCACTTATTCTTAGACCGGTTGCATACAGCAGACGGATAATGACTGGTACAATAAACAGTATGGTGGACATGTGCTTGTCATACAATCGCATATTATCGCAGGCTTGGAAGATATCTGCCATTTCCCGGTTAGTGAAGATGTGAGGTTTAAAGCTGTTTCTGGGAGGATTAACAGGTCATTCTAGGGATATAACAGTCATAACCAACTTTGCACATATACTTACAAAACTGTGACAGGATAGAGTATTTGGTGCAAATTGTGGATAGCGCATCGTTTATCCTTGTAGCTCGCCACTCTTCAACTTGTTGCCTGGTTATTCCAATGGTTGTTATATTATTGTGTAATGAAAGAATTTGTCAAACTCAAGAAAGACCCACTCCGTACGCAAGGACACATAACCGAGTCCTTTCTTCATAACTATAAACTGCTTGAAATAAGGCGCATAAATGCTGCCATAATTGAACTTATTCATAGAAGGCTCCTCCTTCCTGCTCGTAAAATGATGGTATCCACAAGAGGAACGTTCAATGCGCATTTACGTAAAGATTCCACATCTATTCTAAGATAAGACATGGTGGTGGTGGTACTCTGGTGTCCCAAAGCCTCGGAAATAACAGGTATTGATTCCTGGTTTTCAAGGAAACGGCTGGCCAGACTGTGGCGCATGGCATGTGCACCATGTTTTCTTCCAGCAGTGTCAACACCGGATGCATCTACAATACGACCAAGAGCGCCATGCAACTGCAGCTTTGTCATGGCAGTGAAGGGCGCACGTGGTATAAAGGAAAATCTTTGGTGACTCAGTTCTTTTGCGGCCATATTTCAGATAATCGATAATTGCTTCCCCTACTTCCGCCAGCAAAGGAAGTTCAATTTTTTTGCCGGTCTTAAACTGGGATAATTTAATTGTGCTATTCTCCCAATCGATGTTGCTGAAAGTAAGGTGAGCAATATCTGATGCTCTTAATCCTAATCGGGAGGCCAACAAAGTCATGGCATAGTTTCTTTTACCGGTAGCATTCTCTCTGTTTATGGATGATTCTATTTGTAATACCTCTTTCTGTTATAAACCGAAGGTAATTTTTCTTTTTTGACCCACTTGTAATGTTGAAGAACTAAGGATAAATCAGACTGTACGATGCGTTCCTCATATAAGAATCTAAAAAATAACCTGATGGATGATACTATACCTATTTGATTGTTAGTCTGTGTAGATATAAAGGACAGAATGTATTGTTCCTTGACTTCTTCAATAGCAGAAACCTGTTTACTGTCCAGATAGAAAAGAAATCTGGAAAGATATAACCGGTGATCTGAAATCGTTATTTTGTTTCGGCGTAAAGACTCCAAATGCAAAAGAAATTTATCCATTAAAACGACCTATCTGGCCGGATAACTCCCGCTTAATAGGCTTGCAGTGACTTTTGCTGATTGTTCCTTTTTCCTGGAACTCATTTAACACATTTATACTTCTGATTATGTCCCGTTCATAAGGAGTGACTAATGCTCCCGGCTATATTAGAGTGGATATACTCTTCTCCAACCGAAGGATCATAATACCAAATTGATTTTTGAACCATAAATGGAATTATCTTGATTTTCCATAAGGACTTGTAACGATCAATTCTGAGCGGTGAATATGATTGCTGTTCAAAATATTGAACACATCTGTCCATCAGTTCTTCTACTGTTTGATTTGTTTCATATTATTGCTTTTAGTTTTGGCAATATTGCCAGATTAAAAAAAGCAATAATATTTATGTAAAGTGTTTATGACTAAAGTATGTTAATAGTTGATCTCATTAAATTTATCTTAATCCATACGTACAAAACTTTGCATAATCTTTTGCTTTTCATAAAAAACTAACTCTATTTGCCAGCGTATTTTATATATTTTAGCTATGGCTTCTCCCATCGATCATTTCAAGCGGGATATTGCTTATAAACAGGTTGAACCTGGCTCTGTTACTATAATCCTTGCTCGTTTGGTATCCCTTCTTCTTATTGTATTTATTTACCTTCTGCATTCGTGTGTTAAAAACTTCATCGGGCATTAATTCAATGATCAGACGCACTGGTAATTTTTCATCCTTGCCAATATATACCTCTTTCTCAAGCCTATCAATATGATTTTTCTTCATCATTTGATAGAGTTGTCCAAAATTAAGTTCTTCAAACTCATTTCCTTTCATCACGTAAACAATAATTTTTACATTGAGCCTGGATAAAAAGAAAGCTCCTGCTTTCTTTGCAGCTATAAAGTATTTTAGAGCAAAGTATCCTAAGTCGCGTATTGTCAGATCTCCTTTCATAACTGATCCCATGGTTGCTAAAGCATCTTTTGAGTCTGGGCGGTTTGCAGGGGTGATTGTCAAATCATTTATCTGGCCTGTTTTTAATTCAAATTCATATTGGATGCATGCTCCTGCCTCGGAAGCACTTCCTCCAAAACCCGGCAGCATGTCCTTTAGTCTCGACGGCAGATCAAACTTACTGGAATCCTTTACATTTACCCGGTTAAAAAGGTTAAGCCATCCAATCTCAATGAACTGAGATACCTGTGTGGTAAGCACTTTACTCATCAGCGATTGAATATACTTCAGCGCCGATTCATTAAAACGTTGGTCAATGCCTTGTTTGGAGATATCTACCCTATGGACTGATTTGGTTTCAATAGCCATTTGGTTGTAACTCTTAGTGGTCACTGATGTTGCGTCGTATAGCAAACTGTCAAAGAACATGAGTGGGGAAAATTTGGATCCCCTTTTACAAAAACCGCTTTCAAAAGCCTGTATTCGAAGTTGTCGCTCTGAAAAAACAGTTTTAAACTTCTTTACTAATCTTTTTAAAATAGGTTCAGCATACCCCCCTATATTACATACAAATTATTAATTTTACGATCTATCTTATAATTAACCCATTAACCCCTCTTAGCTTGACGGCTATGCCCGGAGGGGCCAGGGGTGGGTTAAAAGTTATAATACTAAAGATAACATAAAAGATATGCAAGAGATAATACATCTTGTTTGTTAAAAGAAAAATGATCCCAGACAAGACTCAATTAAAAGCACTGGCGAAAAAGCTCAGACAAGACATTACTATCAAAAAAATACTACTCTGGAAAGAATTAAGGAATAAACAAATGCTTAAAAACCCACCCCTAACCCCTCCGGGGAGCATAGCCGTCAAGCTAAGGAGTGCTGAATTTCTATAATATTGAATATCAATAGATAAATTTAACAAACTACTTAAGCGGTACTTTGTTTTTGCCGGCCTCTCCCCAACCCCCCGCCGAAGCGCATAGCCGTCAAGCTAAGGAGTGCTGAATTTCTATAATATTGAATATCAATAGATAAATTTAACAAACTACTTAAGCGGTACTTTGTTTCAACCGGCCTCTCCCCAACCCCTCTCCCGAAGTGAGAGGGGCTAAGAAAAAATCCAACTGAAGCCGAAAGAGCCATGTGGAAAATGCTCAGAAAGTTTCGTCATTAAGGATTCCCATTTCGCCGATAGCTTAATCTTCCCCCTCTCACTCAGGAGAGGGGGAACGAGGGGGTGAGGCCGATAAATCAAACTAAACCAACCTTAAGTTGACGGCTATGCTCCGGGGAGGGGAACCCGCACGTGTACAATCTCCAAAAAAAAAATGGGATTTTTCACCGCACTAATCGTCAGAAGTAAGGACCCTTGTTGAAGGACCATATTAGTGTCCGGTATTATAGAAGATAATATTTTAATAGTTGTCAAAATATTTTATCAGCATGACAGACTCAATTGTCATTTTAATATAAGTTCCACCGGTCTGTGGTCGGAGATGTTGTCAAAATATTCTAAATAACAAGGCTCGGGTCTCAGTACCATAGTTGTATCTACATGTGAATAAAGTTCATTCGTAACAAGTATATGGTCAATATGGCTTGGGTAAGTAGGATAAGACCAACCTGTGGGGTCACCTTTTGCAATGCCCATATCGGTGAACATGTATTCTGAATTTGCTGAAACAAAATTATAAAAGACATTGGTTGAAGCACTCCCGCCACTGATAATATCGTTGTAGTCGCCGAGTATTATTACGGGATCTGAGGGCCTGATAGTTTTTATGTAGTTGTCAAGCTTTTCAGAAGCATCTCTGCGCTGTGTTTCTCCATCTGCACAGCATTTAAGATGAATATTAATAAGATAAGTACTGATATTAAGCGTTTTATGCGTCACAAATATTTCAAATGGAGGTCTGGGAAAGGCATAAAAATCATCCGGGAAGATCAGTCTTGTTCTGGAGTCATCAATTGAAATTTCCGATCTTTTGAAAAGGTAGGCAAGGTTCCAGACAGAGTTATCAATAGGATAAAATCTCCCATCCCATCCGTTAAGCTCTCCAATAAGTTTGTTGAATTCTGTTACAGATGCCATTTCCTGCATTACTATAATATCAGGATTGATTCTGTTAATAAGATCTCTGACAATAGACAAAGTAATATTTCCGGCTTTAGGAAACCCCTGCAAATTAATGGTTATAATTTCAAATGATGAGGTGTTGCCCGGGGAGATGCACTCTTTAAATGTCGATTCATCAACTGTGGATGGTGTCTCAGGTATTTTACGGCATGCTTGCTGAAAGAGAACGGATCCGATTAACAATATGGAAATTATTTTATGTTGAGTTTTCTTCATCTGAATATTAAAAGTATTCAAATTTGCAAAATCAAATCTTTAAATCAAAGATCATAATAATAATAATCAGACGTGCGATTTGACTCCTGGCGCTCCGGATTGATTTTCACATAATATTTTATTTTACCTGACATCTAATTAATCTAATCTTTTTACGCCGGTATTTTAAATATTCTTTTCGCGATAATTCTTATTTTCTCAGTTTAAATCTGTTTAATTGTCACATAATCCGGTTTTATGAGATCATGAATTATAAAGAACCGGTTAATAGCCTGATAGTCAGCATCTAACCATTCGGTTAATAACTATATTACCAAATGTTAATAACCTTAAAAATTTTGTCTTGCATGATGCATATTGCTTAACTAATTTAGCGATTACCTACTTTTAAAATCAGTGGTCCTTTAATCTCATTAGTATCAGACAATAACAATTATATATACCATTACATGGAAGAAAATATTGCCCCCGAACCAGCTATTGCATCCGTAAAGGAAACAAATGAATCGCAATCCGGTTTATACAATAAGAGAACCGGTAAAGATGCTGCGAATATGGATGAGAAGGCAACAAAAAGAATTGTTTATACTCATGATCAGGCTGTTGAAGAGAGTATCCAGTACTTTAAAGGTGATGAGCTGGCAGCAAGAGTATGGGCAAATAAATATGCACTTAAGGATTCATTCGGAAACCTGTACGAGAAAACTCCCGATGATATGCATCGCAGACTTGCCCGTGAAATTCACAGGATAGAAAAAAAATATATAAATCCCCTGTCTGAAGAACTTATCTACAGCGTTCTGAAAGATTTTAAATATATTGTTCCTCAGGGAGGTCCGATGACAGGTATTGGCAATGATTACCAGATTGCATCTTTGTCGAATTGCTTTGTTATCGGTAATGATGGCTCATCTGATTCATACGGCGGGATAATGAAGATCGACCAGGAACAGGTACAGCTGATGAAACGCAGGGGGGGTGTGGGCCACGATCTCTCGCATATCAGACCAAAAGGAACTCCTGTTCTGAACAGCGCTCTTACCTCCACAGGCGTTGTGCCCTTCATGGAACGATATTCAAACTCAACCCGCGAAGTGGCACAGGACGGCAGAAGAGGCGCACTTATGCTTTCAATCTCAATAAAACATCCCGATTCAGGAAAATTTATTGATGCAAAAATGGAAAGCGGTAAAATTACCGGGGCCAACGTTTCGGTTAAGCTAACCGATGAGTTCATGAAAGCTGTTGAAGGAAAAACACATTTCAGACAACAATACCCGATCAATTCAGATAATCCTAAATTTGTCAAGGATATTGACGCAGTTAATCTGTGGAACAAAATAATTCACAATGCATGGAAATCAGCTGAACCCGGGGTATTGTTCTGGGATACAATAATAAAAGAAAGCGTTCCGGATTGTTATTCTGACCTTGGCTATGCTACTCTGTCAACAAACCCTTGCGGCGAAATTCCTCTTTGTCCTTATGATAGCTGCAGATTACTTGCAATAAATCTTTACAGCTATGTTGCCGACCCGTTTACTCAGAATGCGAAGTTTGATTTTGAATTGTATAAGGAGCATGTAGGTCTGGCTCAAAGAATGATGGATGATATCATTGACCTGGAACTTGAGAAGATCGATGTTATTCTTGCAAAAATAGATAATGACCCTGAGATTGAAGAACTTAAGCACGTTGAGAGAAACCTCTGGAAAAACATAAGAAAAAAAGCAGAAGAGGGCAGAAGGACCGGAATCGGAATAACAGCAGAAGGAGACATGCTTGCTGCACTCGGATTGCGATATGGCAGCGATGAGGCTACTGATTTTTCAGTTGATGTACATAAAACACTTACACTCGAATCTTATAAATCATCTACTTATCTTGCAAAAGAGAGAGGTCCGTTCGCAATATATGATGCTGAACGTGAGAAGAATAATCCATTTATCCTTCGGATGAAAGAGGCTGATCCCGTTATGTATAATAATATGGTAAAATTCGGCCGGCGGAATATAGCACTTCTTACAATTGCACCTACAGGTACAACGAGTCTTATGACACAGACAACTTCAGGGATCGAACCAATCTTTTCTGTTTTCTATAAGCGCCGGAGGAAAGTCAATCCGAATGATAAAGATGTTAAGGTAGCATTCCAGGATGAGGTAGGCGATTCCTGGGAAGAATTTATAGTGTTCCATCATAAATTTGTTGACTGGCTGAGACTTAACGGGTACGATGTTGATAAAGTTACCCGCATGGGGGAAGAAGAGATTGAAAAAATAATAGCAAAATCGCCGTATTACAAAGCAACGGCAAATGATGTCGACTGGGTTGCAAAGGTGAGAATGCAGGGTGCTATTCAGAAATGGGTCGACCACTCAATAAGTGTTACTATTAACCTGCCTGCCGATGCCAGGGAAGAACTGGTGACTGAACTCTATCTGACAGCCTGGAAATCGGGATGCAAGGGAGCTACCGTTTATCGCGACGGGTCCAGGAGCGGTGTTCTTATTGCAGGTAAAAATGATATTCGTCCCGAAAGACCAAAACGTCCAAAGGTTCTCGATTGTGATGTGATAAGGTTTAATATTAACGAAGAAAAATGGGTTGCTTTCGTAGGGCTGAAAGACAGCAGACCCTATGAGATCTTTACCGGTATTGCTGATGAGGAGATATTCCCGATTCCAAAAAGCATTATAAAAGGGAAAATAATAAAGATCAGGGATGATGACGGCAAAACACGCTACGATTTTCAGTATACTGATAAGTACGGGTATAAGAAAACAATGGGTGGTCTTTCCCACATGTTCAAACCTGAATTCTGGAATTATGCAAAGCTTATTTCCGGTGTTTTAAGGCATGAGATGCCAATCCAGGACGTAGTTAACCTTATACAGTCACTCAGGCTTGACAGTGAGTCAATAAATAACTGGAAGAATGGAGTGGAAAGGGCATTGAAAAAGTATATTCCAAATGGCACAAAGGCCAAAGGGAAATGTGGTGAATGTGGTTCAGAAAACCTGGTTTATGAAGAGGGCTGCCTTATCTGCAAAGACTGCGGTTCATCAAAGTGCGGGTAAAACACCAAGTTCCCTTCCGACTTTTTCGAAAGCTTCGATCGCTTTATCAAGGTGCCTGGTTTCATGTGCCGCGGAAAGCTGGACACGTATTCTGGCCTCCCCTTTCGGGACAACAGGATAATAAAATCCGATAACATAAATACCTTCGCCAAGAAGTCTGACTGCAAATTCCTGCGAGAGTTTGGCGTCATAGAGCATTACGGCACAGATAGCTGATTTTGTGGGTTTAATTTTAAAACCGAGATCATTCATTCTCCTTATAAAGTATTCAGAGTTAAAGTGAAGCTTATCCTGCAATTTGTTGGACTCCGTCATCATTTCCACCATTTTTATTCCTGCTGCCGCAATAAAGGGGGGTATTGAATTAGAGAAGAGATAAGGCCGCGATCTCTGACGAAGCATCTCAATTATCTCTTTCTTACCTGTCGTGAACCCACCTATAGCACCTCCAAAAGCTTTCCCGAGAGTTCCGGTTATTATTTCCACCTTCCCCGGCAAATTATATAGTTCGGTAACCCCTCTTCCTGTTCTTCCAACAACACCTGCCGAATGTGATTCATCTACCATTACCATGGCGTCGTATCTATTTGCCAGTTCCACAATCTTATCCAAAGGGGCCACATTTCCATCCATCGAAAAAACACCGTCAGTGACAATAAGTCTGAAACGATGTTTTTGTGCAACCTTCAACTGCTTTTCCAGGTCCTCCTGATCAGCGTTATCATACCTGTATCTCTGGGCTTTGCAGAGACGGACGCCGTCAATTATTGAGGCATGATTCAGAGAATCGGAAATAATTGCGTCCTCTTCCGTCAGCAGGGGTTCAAAAACTCCTCCGTTGGCATCAAAGCAGGCTGCATAAAGGATTGTGTCTTCAGTGGTAAAGAATTCAGCTATCTTTTTTTCCAGTTCCTTGTGAAGGTCAGTTGTTCCACAGATAAACCTTACTGATGACATCCCATAACCATGATCGTCAAGAGATGCTTTTGCCGCCTCAATAAGTAAGGGATTGTTGGACAGTCCCAGATAATTGTTGGCACAGAAGTTCAATACCTTCTGACCTGTATTCAGTTCGATTTCAGCGCCCTGGGGAGAAATGATGATCCGTTCCTCTTTATAAAGACCGGCTTCTTTAATCTCACCGGTAATGTTACTTAAGTGTTTCTGAAATTTTGTATACATATGACTTTGAATTACTATATATTACTCTCTCTGGTTCTCTGTGCATCCTGCGGGTTTCCTCTGTGTAACTGAAAAGTTTAAGAACTGACACTGAGGCTCACAGAGAAGGCACAGAGTTCCACAGAGTTTTTAATTTTTCAAATAGTTATGCATCTGTTTTTCTTAGTGTTTTTTGGTGGTCTGGTGGCAATTGATTATGAATTACTTTAGATTACTCTCTGTGGTTCTCTGTGCATCCTCCGGGTTTCCTCTGTGTAACTGAAAAGTTTAAGAACTGACACTGAGGCTCACAGAGAAGACACAGAGTTCACAGAGTTAAATTATTTCAATCCCAATTGAGGATCACTTTTCCGCAATTTCCTTCCTCCATTGCATCGAAACCTTTCTGAAAGTCATCGATAGGGAAACGATGAGTGATAACCGGATTAAGATCGATGCCACCGATAATCATCTGTTCCATTTTGTACCAGGTCTCCCACATCTCGCGTCCATATATACCTTTTAATGTTATTGCTTTAAAAATAATATCGCTCCATGGAACCTCAAAATTTGAGGGTAAGTATTCCGAGCAGGGATATGGATGATCCATTATACATATTACTTATCATTTCAACAAATGCCATAGGAGAACCGGACATCTCAAGTCCGATATCAAATCCTCTCATACCAAGTTTTTTCACTGCATCAGAAATCTTTTCACCCTTTGAAGGATTGATAGTAATTGTTGCTCCCATTTTTTTTGCAATTTCAAGACGGTAATCACTCAGATCGCTTGCCACAATAAATCTCGCACCTGCATATTTGGCAATTGCAACAGCCATGCTTCCGATAAGTCCTGACCCGGTTATAAGAACATCTTCTCCCAGCAACGGAAATGAAAGAGCTGTATGGGTTGCATTGCCGAAAGGATCCATAATCGCAGCCCACTCATCAGGTATCCTGTGGTCAAGGGGATAACATTTATAGCAGGTATTTTAACATATTCAGCAAATGATCCGTCGATATTGACCCCTATCCCAACTGAATTTTCACAAACATGTTCTTTTCCCCTGCGGCAGTTACGGCAATGACCACAGGCAAGGTGACCCTCTCCGGTAACCCTCTCCCCGATTTTAAGATTGGTAACGCCGGCTCCCATTTTTTCGATATAACCCATATACTCATGACCAATTACCATTGGAGTCTTTATTGTTTTCTGCGACCACTGATCCCATTCATATATATGCAGATCAGTTCCGCAAATAGCAGATTTACTGACTTTTATAATAACATCATTAAGTCCTGGTTCGGGAACAGGAACCTCCTGCATCCATAATCCTTTTTCAGGACGGGCTTTAACAAGGGCTTTCATCTTCTTCAGTCTGAAATTTATTAAAAGCTTTTTTAAGCTTGCCTGTAACAAAGTTAATACAAATCATGAGTAGAAATCCTGATTTATGCATACTATTATATATATTGTGGTTTATCTATATTTGCATAAATTTTAACGTCATTATTTAATATGAAACAGGTACGAGTTCGTTTTGCTCCAAGCCCCACAGGTCCTTTGCACATTGGAGGAGTGAGAACGGCACTATACAATTATCTTTTTGCAAAAAAGAATAAAGGAGTTTTTATTCTGAGGATAGAAGATACTGATCAGGCAAGGTTTGTTGAAGGGGCTGAAGAGTATATAATGGAGTCGCTCAAATGGTGCGGAATAATTGTCGATGAAGGGATAGAAGAAGGAGGGAAATATGGTCCCTACAGACAGAGCGACAGGAAAGAAATTTACAGGCAGTATGCTGAAAATCTTATTAAAAAAGGAAACGCCTATTATGCTTTTGATACCCCTGAACAACTTGAGGTACTTAGAACTGAATCAGAGAAATCAGGTAAGACATTTATTTATAATGCAGCAAGAAGACAAAGTCTGAACAACTCACTCTCAATGTCAGATTCAGAATGTAAATTAAAACTGGATAATGACGAGCCATATGTAATTCGCTTTAAAATGCCTCTTAATGACAGATATTCATTTTGATGACATTATCCGCGGGACATATTGTGGTAAACACCAGTACCCTGGATGATAAGGTACTTTTTAAATCAGATGGGATGCCCACTTACCACCTTGCAAATATTGTCGACGATCACCTTATGGAGATAAGCCATGTTATAAGGGGAGAAGAGTGGCTCCCTTCACTCCCTCTTCACATTATGCTTTATCGCTCTTTTGGCTGGGAGATGCCTCTTTTTGCACACCTCCCCTTATTACTCAAGCCCGATGGGAAAGGTAAATTAAGTAAACGTGATGGTGATAAACTGGGATTTCCTGTATTTCCGATCTTCTGGCCATATGGCGAGACTGCAAAAGGATACCGCGAGGAGGGTTATTATGCTGATTCGTTTGTAAATATGCTTGCATTATTGGGATGGAATCCGGGCACCGAACAGGAGATTTTTTCAATGGAGGAACTTATTGAAGCATTTTCACTTGAAAGAGTACGGCAGATCAGGATCCCGTTTTGATCCGGAAAAAGCAAAATGGTTTAATCACCAGTATCTTCAGAAAAGAACAGATAATCAGCTTGCCCTTGAATTCAGAGAGTTCCTGAGAGCACAAGGTTATCATTTTGATATTGTGCGACTTGAGACGCTTATCAGTACTCGTTAAAGAGAGAGTAAGTTTTGTAAAGGAAATATGGGAGCAGACGGATTTCTTTTTCAGGCCTCCGGAATCATACGACAGGGAAGTGATTAAGAAGAGATGGAAAGAGGAATCGGCAGCCTTACTACTGGAGTTAAAGTCATTGCTGGAAAAGCTCGATGATTTTTCACCGGACGGTACGGAGCTTGCTGTCAAGGCCTGGATAGAAGTAAATGGATATGATACCGGGACAATCATGAACGCTTTCAGGCTTGTTATTGTTGGTACATTGCGGGGCCCTCATATTTTTGATATAATAAGCTGGATTGGAAAAGAGGAGGCTATTAAAAGGATAAATAAAGGAGTATCAATAATTGGTAAATAAGTATCATGAACCCTCCTCAACCAGGGAATTTTATTGACATTCATGTCCATGGGGGCAAACCTGCAGCAGATATTTTTATTCTCGAAAGCCTTATGGCGCATGAAGATAGAATTCCGGAAAATATTCCGGGTATGGCGTATACTTACGGAATACATCCATGGTTCCTTGATGAGAAAAATCATAAACAACAAATCAGTTCAGTTGAGATTGCAATCGGTGACCCTGCTGTAATTGCAGTGGGTGAAGCAGGATTTGACAAGCTCAGGGGACCCTCCCTTGAACTTCAGCGGATAGTCTTTGAAGAACAGGTTAATATGGCGGAATCACACATGAAACCTTTAGTTATTCATTGTGTGAGGGCCTGGGATGAGCTTTTATCTGTGCAAAAAAAACACAAACCTGCCATGCCATGGATGGTACACGGTTTCAGAGGAAGCGTGGCACTTGCACGACAACTTTTGCAGAAGGGGATGTATCTTTCTTTATGGTTTGATTTTGTCCTCAGAAATGAGTCAGCTAGACTTGTTGAGAAGTCTTCCGGTGGATAGAATTTTCCTTGAGACAGATGGAGCAGAGGTTGATATAAGGGACATATATAAAAAGGTATCGGGTGATCTGGGTATTTCTGTTGAAGAATTAAAAGAAAAGATACTTTCGAACTTTAAGGAGTTTTTTGTGAATTCCGTAGAGCCGAATAACTTCAAATAAACAAAATGGATGAATGGCTTACACGTACGGAATTGATATTGGGAAGTGAAGGATTAATGAAGCTTAAGACCTCAAATGTACTTATAGTAGGGTTAGGCGGAGTCGGCGCTTATGCCGCTGAGATGATATGCAGGGCAGGAGTGGGTAGTATGACTATTGTTGACGGAGATACCATTCACCTTACAAACCTGAACCGGCAACTGCCGGCTTTAAAAAGTACCGAAGGATTGGAGAAAGCAATTGTCATGGGAAAGAGGCTAAAAGATATTAACCCCGGCCTTAACCTGACGGTTATTCCGGAATATATAAAAGATGACCGGATGAATGAGATACTTGACACAGGTTTCGGTTATGTTGTGGATGCCATCGACACTCTTTCTCCAAAAGTTTTTCTGATTTATCACTCAGTTCAGAAAAAGCTACCGATAGTAAGTTCAATGGGAGCCGGTGGTAAATTTGATCCTTTAAAAATATGCATAGCTGATATTTCGGAATCTGCAGGTTGCAAACTGGCAAGGATATTACGGAAGAGGCTTCACCGGCTTGGTGTCAGGGAAGGAGTTACTGCAGTATTTTCTCCGGAAGAAGTGGATAAATCGAAAATAAATGTCATATCCGGAGAACGGAATAAAGCATCTGTAGTTGGCACAATATCCTATATGCCTGCAGCTTTCGGAATTGCATGCGCATCCGTAGTGATACGTGATCTGTGTGGAATAACAAATGGAGTTTCATAATTGCCGGAAATTTAAACAGATGAAAATCTTTTTAATTTGAGCAACCTTTGAATAATATTATTTGTCATAGTATTGTTGAGAAAAAAATTATATAATTGACGGGCTTTACTTTTTCACTGTTCCCCAATAGTTATTTTTAAATTGATTAAGTGTTTAATAATGGTGGTTTAGACTTCCGGAGGAATATTTATTATCATGATGACCCGCTTTTGAACTGATCCTAATTGTTTAAATATTAAATATATAGTACTAAGATAAAAGCAACATTAATTTATTTGGAAATACTCATGATATGAAAACTTTCCCTCTTGAAAGACATTATAACGCTTAAAACAGGAGTAAGTATTCGTTCTAAAATTATGGATACCGGGCAGATAAAAATAAAGTACAGGAAGTTTGATAGCCAGAACGGACCTGTTTATGTATTGCCAAACATTATTGTCCGGTTTTACAGGAAAACAATGATTTTTATCCAAAAATTAATTGTACTTATGATGGATTTTTCCATTGATTGAATGAACATGCAAATAACATCCGCTCTAAACGGAAATTCAGTAAATATAAATTTTAACTGTTAACCGGAATGGAACTATGAAAAAGCTGAAATTTTTATTATTATCCTTATTGGGAATGGTGCTTTTCCCAAATGTTGTTTTATCGCAATCAGCACTTGGACAACTGGAAAGTTTAACTAATACCAGGGTGTCTATACCCAAGGCGTCCGGACCCATGCGCATAGGTTCTGCCCCGGGAGCAGCTTCAGCTGCAAAATCAGTTTTGGGATCTTCAACTCCAAGTATGTCCAATGTTGTTGCAGGCGCATTGATGCAGGGAATATTGAATAATCTACTGAGTCCCACTCCTCAAAAGAGTCAGGCAGAAATTGATGCCGAGAATGCTGCGTTGGAAAGGGTTGCTTATGAGGCTGAAATGAAAAGACTGGAGGAAGAAGCCCGCCAACAGGAACAATACGAAAATTTAATCAATTCGTCCAAGACTCTTTCGGGTTCCGGATCGCTTAATTTCAAATCGCTGGATGGTGATATGGAAAATATGAAGAAAGAAGCGAGCGATCCGTTTGATCAGGGCTCAGCAGGAAATTCCATCAAGACGGTTCCCAGGGGAAATAATTTTTTCGGAGTTCCTCTTTCTGATCCTGACTTTGAGACAATCATTGAACCAGAAACCAATCCTGTTGTCAGTGATGCAGAAAATGCTGTGGAACTTTCAAATGAATATCTTGATAATGAGAAACTTGAAATCGCCAGACTGCAAAAGGAGAAGCTCGGGAAGAAAAATCAGGAAAACGAGAAACTTGTTGTCGACATAATAGGAGGAGCTGTTTCGAATCAGGTGGCAAAGGGGGAACCGATTATCGAAAAGCCCGACTGCAATGCACTAACTGAAAAGCTTACTCGATACAGGTCTGATATGATAAGGTTTCAGGAATGGAATGCCGGAACACTTTCCGAACTTAAAAAATGGGAGGATCAAAACAATGATGCCTTCTGGAACGCGGTTACAGATGGTGCAAGTGCAGCGTTTGGTGTCTTTGTTGATTATTTAAATGAGACCAGGTCGAGCGCATCTAACTTAAAGAAAATCCTTGAACAGAATGAAGGAAAGTATATAAGTGATGGGAGTTTTCTCTTCGGATCAGATAATCCAATATAAAAAATTATTGGATCAAAGAATCACACTATGCAAGATTACTGACCTGGCAAAAGAATCGATGAAACCATGGGATTATGTGAACTTATCAAGGAATCTTTTACAGGGAACGACTGAAAAGCTTGCAAATTCAGATGGTGATTGCATGGAGATTATAAATGTACTTAAGAAACAAGGATATTTAAGCGACACCCCATGGGTTGATGCTGGTCAGTTTTTGGCTGGCGAAGTAATTAATAAATTCCTTAAGGACCCGGGCGCTGTAATAAAACCGAATTCATTAATAAAAGGTTCGCTTAAAATACCGTATGTGACAATTGCTCAACTTGCTGTTGATGAGGCATATAATGTGACAGATATGCTGACAAGTTTTAAAAACATATGTACTTTGAGAGATGCCGATGGAAAAGCTTCAGATGCTGTAAAAAAAATTCAGAACGATATGAACAATATTAAAATGCAGCTAAAGAGTTGTCCCTCACAAAATTAATATCTCTTTTAACAAATTTAATCCAGCTTTTATCAAGAAATTATTTAATCGTACAAATCCATAAAAATATTCCTATGAAGAAGTCGACACTTAGTCTTGTTTGTGGTTTGGTTATTTTATTCACTTTGTTTTCAGGTAAGACATTTGCACAAAATTCTTACACAAAATTATGTCTTGAAGCAATTAATTATGAAAAGACAGGGCAACTTGCTGAAGCTGTCAGTAAATACACGGAAGCTATAAATATGAAGCCTGATGAATGGACCGGGTATAACTATCGTGCTAAAGTAAATTTGCAGAGAGGATGGTATGACGATGCTATTACCGACATCTCTAAGGCAATTTCTCTTTCACCACAAACTCTTTCCTCTTTATGCTGTCAGGGCAAATTGCTATGAAGCTAAAGGATTGTATGACAAAGCAATAGTTGATTATGGAGTCGCATTATCCAAAGCCGATAATAAGGACAAAGATATTTATTTGACATATTATCAAAGAGGGCGCACGTATTTTAATAATAAGCAATATCAGGAGGCTGTCAATGATTTTAACCTGGCCCTTACCCTTTCACAAAAATTCAAGAAACCAATTGCAGAAATTTATACTCTCAGGGCACAGTCATATCTTGAACTTAAAAGGTACCCGGAAGCTATTACAGATTTTGATTCATATTTATCCTCCAATCCTGATGATATAAAAGCTCTCCTTCTTCAGGGAAGAGCATTTCTGAAAAATAGTGAAACAGAACAGGCAAAATCAAACGCGAATAAACTCATTGGCCTGGATCCTTCAAAAGGGATCTGTTTTTCTGATAATCACTTGCTTGATATCTTTAATCTTGACTTAAGACGTGAAAAATCAAAACAATTAACAAAAGATGCTGAGATGTTGATATCTGAAATATCCACCACTCCATCCAAAGCACTAGCCAACTTAAAATTAACAGATGCTTTTAAAAATCTTGATACAGCATGGTTGTATTCTCCCAGCCTGACAAAAGAAGACCGGAATTTAAGAGACAGCATAATGGAAAAGTTTTTTGTTGTATATCCACTGATGAAGACGAAACCGGAAATTTCAGAACAGGTACGAAGATATGTTGTACAGGCTACAAGTGCAACTAAGGAGAAAGAATACGATAATGCAATAAATTTATGGACAACAACTCTGAATATATCACCATATTTACCAATTGCCTACTATAATCGTGCCCTGCTGTATGAGATGAAGGGACTCCTCAGATATAGCATTTCTGATATGGAGAATTATGTTAAACTTTCGCCTGAAGCATCTGATGCACGAAGCTCAAAGGATAAAATATATGAATTGGAAGCGAAAGTAAAAGATAGTCCGGAATCTGTACAAGCCTACAATTCCGGAGCCATTAATCAAATACAATCGGCAAGCTATTCTCCGGGGAATTTTACTGTAGCTTTTGCTGGCGGTGGAAGTTTCGGATTTCAAATTGCGAAGAATCCCGAATTAGCTGATCTGTGGACAAGCTTAACTCAGGGAGCCACTCCTGATTTTAAATATTCCGATAAAATGCCATTTCTTTATTCAGGCGATTTGGAACTAATTGTTAAGCCTTTAAAAAGATTCGGTATTGGAGGATTTGGAAAATATACAGGGGGTATTGGTGCCAGAACTAAAGTTTCCGACGATAAAATATATGCTGGATATGGGATCTATTCAATATGGAGGCCTGGTTCGTTATTATTTGTTGCTGAATAATATGTCAGAAAGACCCGATCTGTATGTCCAATACGGGTATGGTGTGAGTAAACTGTCTGGTTTTTATGGTATCGCAACTATGGATGGTATTGTTTATAATTATTCATACATGAGGAACTTTAAAGGTTCAGCTCCATTGCATAGCGTTGGATTAGGAATGGGAGGGAAAATCAATGAACATGGGTACCTGACTCTTTCTCTGGATTATTTATATTCAAAAATTACAGATATAACATACGAAGTAACAATTAATAAGGCTTCCCCGGTTGATGTAGGAACTAAGGGAACCTATCCGGGCGTTAATGCAACTTATCATGGTTTTGCATTAAAATTTATAGTAGGATTTTGTTTTTAGTCTGCAATAGTTTTTGTTGTTTTAAGCATCAAATAAAATATTATATAACAATCGGTAATCATGCATAAGACCTCTTTGATTTTGACTTCGTCGAGCTCCGCTTCGCTCCGGTTCTTCGTTAGCCCCTTACCCTAAAGGGTGCGAAGAACCGGGTCCCGCAGGGCGAGCCCGGCGCAGCCAAAATCAAATACTCCCTCCTCGCCTTCGTGTAGCCGCTACGGCGGAGCAAGGTTAGGGTTGGGGCAAATAATTGATTTTCAAGGATCAAAATATTTATATGTATGATTCCCGATAGTCATTAAATATTATATAATAGCCAAACTTTTTTTTGAAAACTACAACCCTCTGAAACTTATCAGATTCAGAGGGTTTTTATTATTACAGACCAAAATCCTGTCAGAATTGCAACCAGTGCCGGTAATAACATAGAAGGACTCTTTTATCCGCAATGGGATATTAATGAATTCAGTCCACCTGTTATGGGGTACAGTCGAATTTGTCTAGGCATTTCATTTTATGCCGGTAAGCCGCGTAATACAAAGAAATAATTCAGATCAGTCAATGATTTTACCGGTTACTCTTCTTAAAAATAAAGTAAGCCGGAATGCCTGCTATTACTGTCAGCAAAGCAACCGATGACTCAACAGGTCTTTCAAGGTAAGACAGGAAAAGAATAAGAAAGCCTGTCATTAAATATAATATCTGAGTTACAGGGAATCCGGGTAACCGCAGGGCAGAAGGATTAATTCTTCTGAGTTTCCAGACACCTAATACTGTCAGTATAGGAAATATCCCCAGGGCGAATCCCATATAAGTAAGAACTTGTTCGAATGTGCCCGATAGGACAAGAACAACTGCCATTAAACACTGAAGAAGTATTGAGTTGGAGGGAACGCCGAATTTTTTGTTGACAACAGCAACTGATTTAAAAAACAATCCATCTTTCGCCATTGAATAATAGACTCTCGGGCCGATTATTAAAAATGCGCTCAGGGAAGAAAAAAGAGCAAACGCAATCATAAGAGAGAAAAGAACATCCGCTGATTTCCCGAACAGATTACCCATGGCAAGTCCGCCAACTGAAATGACTCCTTTCATTTCGTCCGGATTTATGCCATAAATGTATATTAAATTAATCCCAAGGTATAGTATAATCACTATACCTGTACCATACAACAGCGAACGGGGAAGTGTTTTTGAAGGATTCTTTATTTCGGCGCCAAGGTATGTTGAGGCGTTCCATCCGCTGTAAGCGAACATTATCCACATAAGTGAAAGACCAATTGTTTTCCATCCTGCAAGGCCCGTTGGGAGATTGCTTCCTTCACTAAAGTTGCTGAAATCACCTTTCCCGGAAGAGAATCCGGCAATCAGAAGGATCATTATCAGACCCACCTTAAGTAATGTAAGAATATTTTGAATTCTTGCGCCATACTTTATACCACGATAATGTATAAAGGTGAATATCAGTATTATACTAATTGCAATAAGTTTTCCGGTCATAGCAGGGTTTATAATTCCTGTCTTATCCAGCCACAGAGGCAAACCAGGTACAGCACGGGTGAAATACGCACTGAATCCAAGTGCTGAGGCCGCAATGGGAGCTGAGAAACCTACCATGAATGAGACCCAGCCGCTTAGAAACCCAAACAATGGATTGTAAAGTTTCGAAAGAAAAAGATATTCTCCCCCGGCACCAGGCATAGCTGCTCCAAGCTCGCCATAAGAAAGCGCCCCGCAGATGGCTATTATTCCACCAACTCCCCATAAGATCATCATCAGGAGCGGATCATTCAGACCTGCCATAAGAAGTCCTGAGGTAGTGAATATTCCAGCACCGATCATGTTAGCTACAACAATATTTGTAGCAGGGAAGAGACCGAGTTTCCTTTTAAGTGTTTCTTCTGTCATTATAAGACCTATTTGGCAGCTCTCTTGTAACTGATTGATACTCCACCACCGGTGCTGTTTATTGTGGTCTCATAATTCTTCAGACTCCTGATATACTCAAGAAAAATTGCCTGACCGCTGTTACCTCCCCGACCAAAGCCTCCGCGGTCCGATATATTGTGGGCTGTAAAACAACCTCCAACTTTCAGTTTGGGATCAACATCTATAAAATAGTTTTTGTACCAGTCTTTGTCAGCATCGCTGAATACAAAATCAAATGGACCTTTAAGTTCTTTAACCAACGAATGGGCATCAGCCAGCCTTGCATCAATATATTCTGATAATCCTGCCTTTTTGAAATTTTCAACGGCAAGGTTATGTCTGCCCTCATCAATATCAATAGTGATAAGCCGGCCTCCTGTCTTACTTAATGCCCAGGCAATCCATATCCCCGAATGGCCGGTGGAAGTGCCTATTTCAAGGGCGCTTTTGTAATTGTTCTTTATTATAATATCATAAAGTAATTGTCCGTCAGAAGCCGGTACATTCAGATCATGCCATTGGCCGGAATGTTCCGACAGAAATTTTTTTACTTTTTCATCCAGGCTGGTACTTTCTTTATCAGTTTGTGCCTGCGTTGGTCCATAATATAAGGTCGCAGTAAGAAGCAGACAAATTAGAATCTTAGATCCATTTCGGGTTTTCATATTGCAGCAAATTAATGGATTGATATAAATAATAATTTGACAGTTAAAATAATAATTTTATTTCTCATCTTTTTAACATAACTGACAAATATTACAAAGTGATTGTAATGTAATAAATCAGGAAGATTACCTTGTGTCCTGACTTCTGAGGATAAGTGCGGTCATTGTAGAAGTGCTGCATTGGGAAAAACAGGAAAAGTGGTTCTGATGTGCAGCAGCATAAGTCATCCGTTTATGAACGATCAGGCAGGGAGTACCCTGGTACTTTATTTTTAATTGTGAGGCGATAAGCCACGGAGTGGCTAAATATGAATAACCCCCGGCGCAGCCTTGCAAGCCGGGGGTAAGGTAACACACTGTTTTATAGCCCTGAAAGGGCGCAATATAATTAGATCTCACCGTACTTATTGAATATATTAAGAACCTGGTTGAACTTCTGTTACTTATATCCCGCTCCTTCAGAGCTCATGTTATGTGTGGCACCGACCCCCCGGCGCAAGAGGCTGTTTGTACAGCCTCTTGCGCCGGGGGTTATTCATATCCGGCTCTTTCAGAGCCAGTACCACATTCAATGACAACCCTTATTGTTTTTGTTCAGGAAATATATTGATCTGAAAAGTCAGCTCTATGACCATATGAGCTTTCTTTATGAGAAGTGCTGATTCCATATTATCATTGGTACTCCCAATATGGTTATCGATCATTGCCAGATACCCATATATAGAAACACCTGAATTGCATTTAGCTCCCATTTAGTCCATACCTTTCTGACTAACCCGACAGATAAGGCAAAAATAGGCGTAAGTGCGGTAAAAATCTAAATTTAAAATTTTATATTATTAATTTTCAATTACTTGAAAATTACAATCGCACTAAAATCAGATAGTGTCAGAAGTCAGGAAATATTACAAAGTGATTGTAATGTAATAAATCAGGAAGATTACCTGGCGTATATAATTTTTAATAACCTGCAGTTATAATGTTTGGTTGAGTTGGACTTTAGAGGTATAAAAAAACAATATTGACGGTGAAATTCCCCGTGCTCATCCCAAAGGCAGGATCGTTCTCTTATAAACTTCATTAAGTATCAGAGCAGCAGAGGCATAGATTGCAGAAAATCCGCAGATAATTCCCTCATATCCCGCAATTATTTTAATTGGCTTCATTCCGGTAAAATCGCCTAATGATAAAAGTAAGAAAAGAATAAATAGTGTTCCGAATACGATCTGCAATGCCCTGCTTAACTTAAGCGTGCCGATGAACATAAATCCTGTGAATACAGCCCACATTAACAGAAACCAGCCCATCGAAACCTCATCAGGTTTTAATTCAGCCCCGATGGATGTTTTCGGCAGCAACCATATGATAACCAGTGCAATCCAGAAGGAACCATAAGCTGTAAATGCTGTCGCTCCGAATGTATTATTCTTCTTCCATTCCTGCACTCCTGATATGATCTGAGCTAATCCTCCTACGAAAATCCCCATGCCGATTATCATAGAGTTGAGCTCGTATATACCAGCGTTATGAAGATTCAATAATACGGTTGTCATTCCAAATCCTAGAAGCCCCATTGGAGCAGGATTTGCTGTAGTATCTTTCATTGTTACCACGGTTTCAGAGGTTTCCATATTTCGATAGTTAAGATATAAACAGAATTTTAAGAAGTAAATTAATATCAGATCGTTATAACAATATTGGGGAATATTTGTTTTAAATGTTCATTAATAATTTGTTTAGAATCTGATTTGAATTATTACACCAGATTTGGATTGAAAATAATCTTTCAGTACTATAGAAACAATTATCTTACCAGAAGAGCATTGCCGGTTTGAAAGAGACGCTGTGACTGGTTTATCCGAATGTCACGTTTACAACGGTATTGAATAAATCTTAATCTGATCAAAGTCTAAGTATGATTTCATTTCAAATCGGGGACGTAACAAAAAAACTCTACAACCTAAATCCATAGAAGATTTCAAAGAACGATATTTAATTTTTAGTGGACACTAATTAAAAAAAATATAGAATAATTTGCATTTTAATTTAAGAATGTTTTATATTTGCAATATATAAGATAATTAAATATAGTATAATAATGATATCACAAGATTTATTAAAAGGGACATTAAAGACAATTGTTCTTAAGGTTCTTGAAGAAAATGGCCGCATGTACGGATATGAGATCACACAAAAAGTGGAGACAATTACGGCCGGTAAAATAAAGCTTACTTATGGTGCTCTTTATCCTTTGCTGCACAAACTGGAGGATGAGGGAGTTCTGGCTACAGAGTCGGAAAATTTCAATAACAGGATACGAATTTATTACAAGCTAACTCCACGGGGTAAATCAGTTGTAGCAGAAAAATTACTTGAACTGAGTGAATTCATTGATACACTAAAACAGATTGTTGAACCACAAGCAGGTTTAAAAAATGCCTGAACTTAATCTTCATAATATTGATCAGATAACCAGGGATGTCCGGATGCAGGAGATCGGATTTTCTCACCTGTTTCACGATCTGGTTGATCACATATGCTGTGATGTTGAATTTCAAATGCAGCATGGACTGAGCTTTGAAGAAGCTTATAGAAGTGTCAGAGAAAAGATTGGTTCAAGAGGGCTGAAAAACATTCAGGAGGAAACTTTATATGCAGTCGATACTAAATACAGAAACATGAAAAAACTTATGAAAATTTCCGGTGTGGCCGGAACAATTATGCTTGGCTTTGCAGCTATCTTTAAGATTTCTCACTGGCCGTTGGCAGGTATTCTGCTCTGTTTAGGAGCCTTTATATTGTCATTTTTATTCCTCCCTTCGGCATTGGTTGTTCTCTGGAAAGAGACAAAGAACCGGAAGAAGCTTATCCTTTTCATCTCAGCTTTTATTACAGGGGTAGCCTTCATTATTGGAATGCTTTTCAAAATACAGCACTGGCCAGGCGCAGGTGCTGTTATCAGTTTCTCTGTTTTAACAGGTACGTTTTTGTTTCTTCCGTCGCTTTTTGTTCAGTTGTTTCGTGACCAGGAGAAAAAACGTAAAAGATTTTTATATGTAACAGGGGGCGTTTCAATTATGATATATGCTGTCGGTTTCTGGTGTCGCATCCAGCATTGGCCCTTTGCAACATTTTTCATCACGATAGGTACTCTGGTGCTTATTTTTATAGTTTTTCCATGGTTTACTCGTCTGCAGTGGAAAAATGAGACCAATGTAAATGCCAGGTTTATATTCATGGTTATTGCACCTCTTCTTATTATTATGCCAGGAGCCATGGTAAACCTGAATCTCGAACGCGTATATGAAAATGGATTTTATATCAGACTGAAAAAGCAGGATGCCTTAATAAAGCTGCAGGAGGAGGCGAACAATAAGTTACTTGCCCTTTACCTTAACTCTGTTTCATCTGATCAGATTGCGGGTATTCATTCAGCAACAAATAAACTTATATCAGTAATCAACCTTGTGGAACAAAACCTGGCTGCTGTTGCTGAAGGTGATTACAAAAAGAGAGATCAGGCCCTTTTAGAGTTAAAAGGGTCAGATTACTTTGATCCGGCCAATGACAGATTCCCCGTCAATCCTTTTACAGGCAAAGATGCTGACCTCATGCTTCTTCCAGGCAGCAAAGCCAGAGATATTGTTGAAAAAGAATTAGGAAAATATAAGCAGATACTAATTCAGCAGCTTGGTAATGACTGGACAAGAAAGTATGATCCTTTCCTGAATGCATCTGACTTTATGCCTGGCAGCAACACTTCGGGAAGTGATCTTTTGCTTCTGCCAAATCTTAACAGTCTTTCTCTTCTGAAAAGCGGTATATTGATTACTGAATCAGCCGCATTGAAACAAATTACCTCTGAACAGTAAATCCCTTAATTGATATTAACCATGAAACAAAAGATATATACAATCGGAATTGTCTCGTCAATGTTCCTGATGACCGGGACTATATTCAAGATTCAGCACTGGCCTGGAGCTTCAATCCTTTTATTTACCGGCACTATTTTACTTCTGGCAGCCTTTCTGCCGGCAGCGCTTCTGAATCATTACAAAGTTAATGGCAATAAACAATACAAACTGCTCTATATTATTATTTATGTGACATGTTTTGTTGTATTTACGTCAATGCTTTTTAAAATTCTGCACTGGCCTTTTGCAGGTTATTTAGTGCTAATTGCGGTTCCTTTTCCATTCATTGTATTTTTACCCGTATGGCTTAATGTTACTTCAAAAATAAAGAACTTTGACATTAACAATACAATCTATGTTCTGTTCCTTCTGGCTCTTCAGGCTGTCTTTTCGGCACTTCTGGCGCTGAATGTAACAAAGGAAAAAATTGACAGCACTCTCATGATGGCGACTCAACTTTCCTCCTTTAATGCAAAGATTGAGAGCCTGACATCAGAAACAGATAAATCGGCATTTATACTTTCAGCAGATGATCTTCTTGTTCAGATTGAAGAATGCAGGCAATTACTTTACAAAAGAACCGGTATTTCCAGGGAGTCACTTAAAAAACGATCTTTCGGTGAAAGATATTTCGATTCCCCTGATATTGCAACGGAACTTCTTCTGCTGCCCGTAGGGGCCTCTCCGGCCATGAAGCTGGAATCTTTGCTCAGGAACTTTACAGGAGAACTGGAAAAGCTTCCCGGTTCACAGAATATTGCAAAACAAGCCAGTGATATCTTTGAACTTACCGGAACCGGCCCCGACCAGAATAATTCCTGGCAACGAAAAATGTTTGCAGAAAATTTCGCCTGGGTTTTAGTAAACCTCGATGCAATTGAGAATAATGTAAGGGTAATAAAACAAGAATTTTTACCATAGGCTTCATGTTAGTCTTCAATTGCTGCATGATAATCCTGCAACGATCTTGTTTATAATCAGGCGACCGTAATTTTTTGCAGACCTCTGTTCCTGAGTAATCAAATTCGTATTCCTGCCCGGTAATGCCATGCCCGAAACCGGTAATCAGTACTTTTTAATTATTTTTCCGTATTGGCATATGGCTTATTTCAGTGTGTTTCTTTCTGAATATTATAAGATTTGAGGGGGTTACAATATTAAATAATCCATTTGAATCCTGAAAAATCAGCAACCTAATTCTACTTTGACAGATTAGAAAAATCAACCTGTTTTTGCCCTTGATCCCTAAAGGGAACAGGTTGATTTTTCAGTTTGCTCCCTTTAGGGTCGGGGCAAACAAACTGAAAAATCGTTGTAAGATGTAATATGTCAAAGTAGAACTAAAATCAATTTTCTTTTACGGAGCCTTTATTGCAGCTTAATGATTTGTTTGTTTTTTTGTTTTACAGAAGTGGTTTTCATACCTTTAAAAAAATAATTCTTAAATAAAATTCAATCACTTTTAACTAATTTTTTAAATTGATGAAACCCACATGATTGACCTCAATCACAACCGAGCTTGCGAGCTCAGCGAAGCTAAACACGATAAAAATATAATTTTCAACCATGTGCGGTTCTCCCGCTTTGCGGGACAGGCTATCATACAACTAAAATCAAAATTATATTATGATGAAAACTTCCAGAAGAACTTTTATTAAGAATGGTGCTATGGCAGTCGCTGCAAGTGCCATATTACGCCAGCCGGTTTTTGCTTCACCTGCCAAAAATGGGATAGTAGGCCTTCAGCTTTATTCTGTACGCGATGATATGACGAAGGATCCTCTCGGGTCATTAACCCAGGTGGCAAAAATGGGATACAAATATGTAGAACATGCCAATTATATCAATGGTAAGTTTTATGGGTATGCCCCTGCCGAATTCAGAAAAATACTCGATAACCTGGGTCTTAAAATGATCAGCGGTCACACTGTAATGGGACGTCAACATTGGGATCCGGTAAAGAAAGATTTTTCTGAAAGCTGGAAACAGACTGTTAACGATGCTGCCATCCTTGGTCAGAAATGGGTTATCAGTCCGTCAATGGACGCCGGAATGAGAAAAACATATGACGATTTTAAAGGCTACATGGATGTCTTTAATAAATGCGGAGAATTGTGTAAAAAACAGGGAATGAAATTCGGATATCATAATCACGATTTTGAATTCAGTGAAAAGCTGAATAATGAAAAGCTCTTTGATATTATAATGAGCAGCATTGATCCCAAACTTGTTGCATTGCAGTTAGATATGGGTAACCTTTACAACGGTGGTGCCATCGCGCTGGATATCGTGAATCAGTACCCCGGGCGATTCGAAATTGTTCATGTCAAGGATGAAATTCCATCATCCGGCGGCAAAGAAAAATATGTTAGTACTATTCTCGGTGAAGGCATTGTAAATGCTAAACAGATGGTGGATTTATTGACAAAGATCGGAGGCACAACCTGCTATATTATTGAACAGGAGTCATATCAGAATAAGACCCCAATGGAGTCTGTCAACGCCGATCTGAAAATAATGAAAAAATGGGGATACAAATAAAAGAGGTCGAAATATTTTCCAATATTTAAAAACTTATTATAATGAAAAGAATACTTGATTTATCGTTGGTATGCACAGCCATACTTATTATCTCTTTGCCGTCTTTTGGGCAGGCTGTAAATAAACTCTCCGCAAAAGAAAAAAAGGAAGGCTGGGTTTTATTATTTGATGGTAAGGATTTTAATGGATGGAGACAGGTAAATGCAACTGAAATGCCCAAAAACTGGATTATTGAAGATAATGCCATGAAAGTTTTCACCGGAGAAGGAAAAAACCCCGGACAAGGCTCAAACGGTGATATTATTTATGCAGCAAAGAAATTTAGAAATTTTGAGCTGTCTGTGGATTGGAAGACAAGTAAAATGGGAAACTCCGGAATTTTCTTTAATGTCAGAGAAGTTCCGGGTCAGGCAATATACTATGCGGCGCCTGAAGTACAGATACTCGATAATATTGATGCAACTGACAATAAACTTGCCAATCATCTTGCCGGTTCGCTTTATGATATGATTGCAGCCGATCCTAAAACAGTCAAGCCTGTGGGAGAATGGAATAACATCGTTATCATAGTGAAGAACGGTAAAGTTACCCATATCCAGAACGGGGTAAAGGTTTTGGAGTATGAACTCTGGACTCCAGAATGGGATGCGATGGTAGCAAAAAGCAAGTTCAGGACATTCCCCGGATTCACCGAAGGGATTGCGAAAGAAGGTTATATTGGCCTGCAGGATCATGGATATCCTATCTGGTTCAGGAACATTAAGATCAGGGAATTTTAGGCTGAAAGAGTAAAATTCATTTATTTTAAAGTGCCCGGGTAAAGTACATCCGGGCATTTATCTTGTTATTAACCAGAGTCTTAAAATTTTTTTGACGGAATTAATTCCCGGATAACAAGGAAAGGAACAATTGTGCAATAATTTCAGAAGGAGATCATTTCTGGAATCTAAACTCATCATTAAGAATGAAACGCGTTTTAATGATAAATATCACATCATGAATATCATAAATACCTGAACAAAATCAAAAAATATCTGTTTATTTGTCAGGATAATTGTTTTCTCACGGAATTTGGGTTTATTTTTTTGAAAATTAAGATAAATAGATAATTAATTCTTCATGAAATTTGGGAATCAGAAATTGAAGGAAAATTAGCTGGATTATTACTGTTAATTGTCTAAGAAATATTAATAAGAACATAAATTATTTACATTCATTTTATTAATCAAACGTGAAACATGACATTCTGATTGTCGGAGGTGGAGTCAGCGGAACGGCCCTTCTTTACACACTAAGCAAATACACTGATGTAAAAAACATCGGGATTATAGAAAAATACTCAAATTTTGGTCTGGTAAATTCCGCATCCGGGATGAACAGTCAGACACTTCATCTTGGAGACATTGAGACTAATTACACCCTTGAAAAAGCAAAAGGAGTAAAACGAAGTGCCGATATGGTCAGGAAATATCTTGAAACCGAGAAGAAGAGGAATAGCAAATATAAGCTTTTTACGAAATACTCAAAGATGGTACTGGCTGTTGGAAAGGATCAGGTTGAGACTTTACGTGACCGGTTCAAATCTTTCAGTAAACTATACCCGAATCTCAGGATGATCGGGAAAGAAGAAATAGGGAAAATTGAGCCCAGAGTGTTGGAGGGCCGTGACCCGGATCAGGAGTTGTTAGCTTTGGCAACCGGGGACGGATATACAGTTGATTTTGGAAAGCTGAGTCATTCTTTTGTTGATAATGCGATAGGGGTGAAACCTGACATATCTGTTTATCTTTCTACGAAATTACTGGAGATCATTAAAGAAGATGATGGATTCAAGGTGATTACTAACAATGGTGAATTTGAAGCATCAGCTGTAGTAATAACAGCCGGAAGTCATAGTCTGAAAATTGCCAAGTCGCTGGGGTATGGTAAAAACTACTCCATTCTTTCCATGTCGGGAAGTTTTTATACCGGACCAAAAGTTCTCAATGGTAAAGTTTATACCATGCAGGTTGCAAAACTCCCATTTGCAGCAATTCATGGTGATCCTGAAGTACATGACGAAAAGGTAACAAGGTTTGGACCGACTGCAAAGCCAATATTCTTTCTGGAAAGGTATAACAGATCAACTTTTTTTGAATACTGGAAGACATTTGGCATTGGCATTAAACCAGTTATAAGTATTCTGAATATTACTTTTGACAGGGTCATATTCAACTTCCTTATTAAGAATGTTATTTATGACCTTCCGTTTATAGGGAAACGTGCGTTTTTACGAGAGATCAGGAAAATTGTTCCGAGTATCAAACTTGATGAGATCACTTTTGCGAAAGGGGTAGGGGGGACGAGACCTCAGATTATAAATAATACGACTAAAAAACTTGAAATGGGAGAAGCAAAAATTCTCGGTGATAAGATCATCTTCAATATTACTCCCTCTCCCGGCGCATCAACATGTCTTGGAAATGCATATGAAGATACATTAAAACTGATGGATTTCCTTGATCATAAGTATAAGTTTAACAAAGAACTGTTTGAAACTGACCTTGTGAATTAATGGTTTAATTTTTATTTAGAGTATATTTAAAATACCACTAATTCCCTGTTGAAAAAGGATGAAACAGTAATCTTAAATACTATATTTGCAGAAATTTATTATAATGTCAGGCCTTTTATCAAAACTTTAAAAGAATTTAATATGGACGACAAAAAATTTTTATCCCGGTTAAATGATTCAATAAAACAAGCTTGTCAGATTGAAAACGAACTTTTTGAAAATTATGATGTCAAAAGGGGACTTAGAAACAAGGACAATACCGGGGTATTAGTTGGCCTTACCAACATAGGGGAAGTAGTCGGGTATAAAAAGGAAAATGGCAAGATTGTTGCCATTCCGGGCAGATTACTTTACCGGGGGATAGATATTGAAGATATAACAAAAGGATTTCAGAGTGAGGACCGTCATGGATATGACGAAACAGTATTCCTGTTACTTACCGGTAAGCTTCCTAATAAAGATGAGTTGAAGAAATTTTCTGCCCATATGGCATCAATCCGGTCGCTACCTGATAGTTTTATTAAAGATATGATTTTGTCTATGAAAGGCAAAGATGTTCTCAACATGCTTGCACGCTCGGTACTCGGGACTTTATATTCTCGATGATGATCCTGATAACATTTCGTTACCTAATATGATTCAGCAAACATTGAATATAATAGCAAAGTTTCCATCGATCATTGCATATTCTTACCAGGCATTTAGTCATGCTTACCAGGGAAAGACTTTGATGATCAGGTATCCAAAGGAAGACCTGAGTACCGCGGAAAATTTTCTTTATATGGTAAAAGGTGAATGTTCCCGTTACTCCAAGCTGGAGGCTGACCTTCTCGACCTGGCACTTGTTCTTCATGCTGAGCATGGCGGAGGTAATAACTCTACTTTTACAATCAGAGTGACAAGTTCAACCGAAACAGATATTTATTCTGCTGTCACATCTGCGATTGGCTCATTAAAAGGACCATTACACGGAGGCGCAAATCTTAAAGTTCTTGATATGATGGAAGACCTGAAAAGAAATGTAAAAAGATGGAAAGATCAAACTGAAGTTGAAGAATACCTTTTAAAAATACTTAATAAGCAGGCATTTGACAAATCGGGTAAAATTTATGGCATCGGTCATGCAGTTTATACAATTTCAGATCCCCGGGCAGGACTGTTAAAGGAAAAAGCAAGAGAACTGGCGATTGAAAAAGACAGGTATGATGAGTTTCAGCTTTATGAGCTGGTTGAAAAAGTTACACCTACGGTATTCAAAATATTTAAAGGTGAACAATCAGAAAAAGTTGTTTGTATTAATGTCGATTTTTATTCGGGATTTGTTTATTCATGTATTGGTATATCCAAGGAGCTTTTTACTCCGCTTTTTGCAATGGCAAGAATTGCCGGATGGTGTACTCACCGGATTGAGGAGTTAACTTTTTCAGCAAAACGGATAATTCGGCCAGCTTTTAAATATGTATATGGCATCCAAGCCTTATATTAACCTTGCAAAGCGGAATGGGCTACCCGATAATCAAAGTAAAACATTATGAAGTCTTTTATTGATAAACGTCTTGATGAAGCATATGATTTGTTGCTCGAAGGAGATTTAACTGAATCGGCCAGGGTATTTGAAGAAATACTGAAGGAGTATCCTGACAACATTCGTATTTTGATGGAATTAGCCAATATTTATTATATACTGGGTATTATGGCTAAATCGATACTCTATTATGAAAGGGTTCAAAAGCTAAAACCTGATAGTCCATATATCTTATACAGGATGGGTGTTGCCTTGTATCGATCCACACTTTTTATACGGGCTGTTGATGTCTTTAATAAAATCATCGACTCGGGTAAAAGCCTTCCCATGACTTACTTATGGCTGGGATTATCCTATTATCATTTGGGGAAAGAAGAAAAAAGTATCGCATCGTACAGAATACTTCTGGATCATTGTCCCGATACCATTATGGCTAATTATTATATGGGGATCGCACTGAAAGCTTCAGGTAAATATGATGAGGCAATAGTACATTTTGAAAAGCTGATAAATAAAACCGATCAGCATGTTTCTGCTCTTTACCACTTAGGACGAACATATATGAAACAATACAATTATGAAAAGGCTAAAGCATATTTCCGGAAAGTAATGGAGTTGGATCCGGAGAATAAAAACGCCTTCACTATGTATGAATTTCTCAGCAATGAATAACTAAAAAACAGATTTTAATTTATATGGCAATAAATTGTGGAATGATTTTTGTATTCTAAACAATTAGCCATGAAAAGACACTCATATTACAGGATTCCGGGTATTATATTCCTCACAGGGCTGATATTTATTTCAGGATGTGAAACGAAAAGGGTTTTTGACCCGGGTTACCTTGAAGGTACCATTTCCATCGGACCGATTTGCCCTGTTGAGAGAGACCCTCCTGATCCGGGTTGTCTTCCTACTGCTGAAACTTATAACGCTTATCCCGTGAGCATCTGGACCCCGGATGGAAGATTTAAAATTGCACAAATAAAACCGGCATTGAACGGAACATACAGCTTAGAGTTGCCAGCTGGTAATTACCGTGTTATACTTGAAAATAAACAGTTCGGTATTGGAAAAAGCAACCTGCCGGTTGAAATATCAATTAGCCCGAAGGAAAATACTACACTCAATATTAATATAGATACCGGGATCAGGTAATTTTATCTGAGGTATAAATATCAGGATGTTTATTAAATTAAATGACTATCGGGATTCATACATATAAATATTTTGATGCTTGAAAATCAATTATTTGCCCCGACCCTAACCTTGCTCCGCCGTAGCGGCTACGCGAAGGCGAGGAGGGAGTAATTGATTTTGGCTGCGCCGGGCTCACCCTGCGGGACTCGGTTCTTCGCACCCTTTAGGGTAAGGGGCTAACGAAGAACCGGAGCGAAGCGGAGTTCGACGAAGTCAAAATCAAAGAGGTATTATACATGATTGCCGATTGTCATATTAAATTAAATTTCTGAGGACAGATTAAATTTGTGCATGAAAAGGATTGTATTTTTTTCTCTTTTAGTATTGATCCCGGGGGTTGCCATGTCGCAAAAGGTGACAGTTCAGGTAATAAAGGCTCAAAATGAGGTCCGGTCCGAATGGCAGATTCTGGATGAAAAATACAATATTGTTTTTCCGGGGAATGAATATTTCCGCAGCGATACAGTTACCTTTACCCTTGATGCCAATAAACGTTATTTTCTTCAGATCTCAGTTTCCGGGACTTCTGATCTGACCACAACTCTATATACTCTTATCCTTAATGGTGAACCCATTATTCTCGTAAAATCAGAAATTGGACCGGGAGATCATTTTTTCCCCTTCTTCACCGGTGACACGGAATGAGGAAGTTAAGATTACAGGGGGCACAACTGCGTCTATTTCAGATTTCCCATGGCAGGTTTACTTTAAATCAGTTACTACAGCAGGGAGTGAACTTTGCGGCGGTTCAATAATAGGTGATTCCTGGATATTAACAGCTGCCCATTGTACGTATGACGGAAACGGAAATCCGATCCCTGCTGCGAGTATGTCCATTACGGTAGGAGCCACCAAACCTAAAACTGAAGGCCAGACATATTATGTAAGTAAAGTGATTGTCCATGAAGGTTTTAACGAATATACTCTTCTTAATGATATTGCGTTATTAAAGTTAACGCAACCCATTAATTATACAAATGCCACACCAATCAAGCTGGTAACATCTGATGATGTAGCTTATGGTGCTACTGACCCGGGGGTAATGGCATGGGTGACCGGGTGGGGTTTAACCAAGGCAAATTCCAAGGTTCTTCCTGACAGTTTACAGAAAGTCCAGTTGCCGATCATTACAAATGCCCAGGCCTCAGCAGTCTGGAATACTATTCCCTCAACCGATATCATGGCAGGTTATCTCAACGGGAATAAAGATGCCTGTAACGGCGATAGCGGCGGACCTTTGGCGGTTCCTGTCTTTGATGAGTATAAACTGGCAGGAATTGTAAGCTGGGGGAGTCAAAATTGTAATACTTATGGAGCTTATACCCGTGTGTCAGGTTTTGAGACCTGGATTAGGGATAGTACAGGTATAGCAAAAGAGTTTTGGCCACCTGTCCCGGCAGGCGATACACTGATTTGCAAAGGTGATGTGTCAGGCAGTTATTCGGTTGGTAATATTCCCGGAGCAACTCTTTATGAATGGAGACTGTTACCGTCAAATGCAGGCGTTGTGTCGGGAAATTCTGCAAATGCAACGTGTATTATGGAATTCAGGGTTTACCGGTTCTGCAACTATTAATTGTAAGAGCAACTGTAAATAATAAGGTTTCAGAATGGTCAAGGCTTAATGCTGAGAGTCGTTCTGAACACAAAACTTCTGAGCCAGTCGGGCTGACACTGTTATATGCGCGAAGCAACCAATAACATTAAAAGCAGGGGCTGAAGGGTATAATCTTAACTATAAATGGTATAAAAATGGTATCCTTGTTCAGTCAGGGCCTTCATCACTCTTTAATATTTATGGCACGACTACTGATAATTCAGGAAGTTACAGTTGTCAGATAACCGGTTATTGCGGAACATGTTTATTCAGCCCCCATAAACCTTACAGTACATGCCCTTACCAGGATAACCTTTATATCGCCCGATACCCAGGTCCCCTTCGGCCGGGACGCAACGCTTGAAGTCAATTCAGAAGGATATGATCTGTCTTATAAGTGGCAGAAGGATAATGTGCTGCTTGATAACAGTAATACTTCCCGGCTCACTTTACAGGGATTGAATGCCACTAATATTGGTCTTTATCAGGTAACTGTAACCGGAGCTTGCGGAACTGAAATCAGTGACACGATTTATGTTTATGTAAAAAAACCTGGTAATGCAAACGAGCCTGAAGTTTACCTTTGGCCTACTCTTACGAATGAAGAATTCAATGTGGCACTGAGTAACGATAACAGCTATAATATAAACATTTACAACACTTCGGGTAAGGTAATCAGAGAGCTTACCGGTTGCCGTTATGACACAAAAGTTTCAGTTAACAGATTACCAAAAGGTCTCTATATTGTTACTGTTTTTAATAATGATTTCCGGAAGTCAATAAAATTAATTAAAGAATGAGAAACCCCTTCCCGGGAGTTTAAATACTGACTTTTTCCTTCCGGATTATCTTAGGTTAATATTTGTTAATTCATTAACCATCAATTACGCATCACATTTTGCAGGTAGAAATTTTTAACTACTTTGTGAAAATCAATTTTTACATTAATGTTTTGAATTTTTAATCATTAAACATATTATAAGTTATGAGAACAATATTCCCAAAAATACTTCTTTCGTTTTTCTTAGTAACAATGTCTGCAGCTCTGGTTTACGGTCAGCTCTTTGAGTGGCGCGGACCAGACCGTGCAGGTATTTATAATGAAACCGGTTTATTGAAAAAGTGGCCGGCCGGCGGGCCAAAACTTTTATGGGAAGCTGACAAAATGGGAGACGGATATTCCTCAGCAACAGTTACCGATGATGCAGTGTATGTTACAGGCAGGAAAGATGACTCGGATGTTCTTGTTGCTCTTACCCTGGATGGAAAAGTGAAATGGGAAACAGTATATGGTAAAGCATGGATGACGAACCACACAGGATCAAGATGTATCCCCACATACTATAACGGAAATCTTTTCCTTATAAGTGGAAGCGGAGACATTGTCTGTGTTGGTTCGAACGGAAAAGTAAAATGGTCGAAAAATCATTACAGTTTATACGAGAGCAAGCCTCTGATGTTTGGGATATCAGAATCTCCCCTTGTTTTTGATAATATGGTTATTGCATCCCCCGGGGGGAAAAAAGCATCAATGGTTGCCTTCAACATATATGATGGGAAAGTAGTATGGGAAGCAGCACCAGTTGATCAGGAACCCCAGTATATAAATCCTAAACTTATAGAGTATGCAGGGAAAAAAATGATTGTAACAGTAATGGGAACAAATATTTTTGCTGTCAATGCAAAAGATGGCAAAATTATCTGGAAAGTAAACTATGCATCTGCAAATGCTGCCACAGGTAAGGTTATGAAAAATCATGCCATTACTCCCATTTTTAAAGATGGATATATACTTATCGCTAACGGCTACAACTGGGTAGCTCTGAAACTTAAGCTTTCAGCTGATGGAAATTCAGTTACGACAGTCTGGGAGAACAGGAATTTTGATCCGCAACATGGAGGGGTGGTCATGCTTGGGAATAATATATATGGATCAACTCATATGTCCAAGCCGGTTGATAACTGGGTTTGTGTGGACTGGAATACGGGTAAAACCCTCTGGGCATCAAAATGGTACAGCAGGGGATCTGTAATTTCTGCCGATGGGATGCTTTACTTATATGAAGAAAGGTCAGGGCATGTAGCACTTGTAAAACCCGATACTTCAAAACTTAATATAATAAGTGAATTTCAGATAACAAAAGGAGAAGGTCCATTCTGGGCTCACCCGGTAATAAATAAAGGGAGACTTTATATCAGGCATGGGGATGTGCTGATGGTTTATCAGATAACGTAAATTAATAATTATCAGATACCTGAATGTTTTTCTTCATTAATATACACGGTTCTGTTTACAGATAGACACCGGTGATCAATTATTTCAGGTATTGACTGACAAGAGTAACAATGCTATTAACCGTGTTGAAGGCCTCCGGTGTTGCTTTGGCAGGAGGAATCTTTATATTGAATTTATTCTCAAGAAAAACGAGTAATGTAATCATTGAAAAGGAATCAACATACCCGCTTGAAATCAATGGCGTGTCATAGGTTATTTCTTCATCCTCATCTTCCATGTATTCCTTGATTACATATTTCAATACAAGATCTTTCATTTCTTCTAAATTCCTTTTTTCCATAATTATGATATTAGTAATTGTGTAAGTGATTATGAAACAATTAATTTAATCATTCTCAAGAGAGGAAATATCCCCTATGGCCTCGCCCCACTCTTTAGCATGAAGCAATCGTCTCATTATCTTGCCGCTCCTGGTCTTCGGAAGTTTATCGAGGAATTCGATTTCCTGGGGCATCGCAAGCGATGATAATTTCTTCCTTACGAAGTTCATTATTTCAAGCTCCAGATCCGGCCCTGGGAGTGAACCCGGGTTTCAAAGTGATAAATGCTTTTACCACCTCCATCATTACTTCATCCGGTTTTGAAACAACTGCAGATTCAGCTACAGAGGGATGTTCCAGAAGAGCCGATTCAACTTCAAAAGGACTCACCAGGTGCCCCGCAGTGTTAATAACATCGTCATCTCTGCCTATAAACCAGTAGTAGTGTTCATTATCTATGCTTGCCCTGTCTCCTGTAATATACCAGCCGTTAACAAACTTCTCCCGGTATTTCTCATCATTATTCCAATAAGTCCTCATCATTGAAGGCCAGCCGGGCTTAAAAGCTATCAGGCCAATTTTGCCATTCCCTGATAAGGGTTCAAACGTCTGTGGATCCAGAACAGCACTAATAATACCCGGGAATGGTTTTCCCATTGATCCTGGTTTTACCTTCATTCCCGGGAAATTTGTGATCATTATGGAACCTGTTTCCGTTTGCCAGTAGGTATCATGGAATGGCTTCCCGAAAATTCTTTCCGACCATATAACCGCTTCTGAATTTAAAGGTTCTCCAACACTGGCGAGATGGCGTAAACTTGACATATCATACCTTTTAACAACTTCATCGCCGGCTTTCATCAGGGACCTGATAGCGGTAGGGGCCGAATACCATACTGTAACTTTATATTTTTCAATGAATTCATACCAGGTTTGTGCTGAGAATCCTGCATCAAGTATGCATTGTGTAATTCCCATACTCCAGGGACCTATTATTCCGTAAGAAGTACCTGTTACCCATCCCGGATCAGCTGTACACCAGTAAATATCATCATCATGGAGATCCAGTACCCATTTTGTTGTAATATATTGACCTATAAGTGAATAATGAACATGTTTTACACCTTTTGGTTGTCCGGTGGTTCCGGAGGTATAATGCAGGACCGAGGGCGACTCTGCTTTAGTTGGCGAAATATTCATATTTTCAACAGAAGGCGTCTCTTCAAGACTGAAAGCTACTTCCTTATCCTCCAGCTCTTTTGACTTGATGTGGTCCACTACTATTATGAAATCAAGGCAGGGTAACCGGTCACGTATTTTTCTGACTTTAGATAAATGCTTCCGTTGAGTTATGATTGCCCGTGTTTGTGCGTTTTCAAGTCTGACAAAAAGTGACTCATCTCCGAAAGCGGAGAATAATGGCTGAACGATTGCTCCAAGTTTAAGAATCGCGAGAAACGAGAAATACGATTCAGGGATCCGGTCCATGAAAAGACAGATCCTGTCTTCATTTTTCAATCCGAGGTTTTTGAGAAACGTCCCGATGGTATTACTTGCCAGACGGATATCATTAAAGGTAAAACTTTTACTGAGGCCTCCAAATCCTTCATAATAAAGAGCAATTTTTTCTCCATTACCTTTCTGGCAGATCCTGTCTGAACAGTACCACCCGATATTTATTTCTTTTCCGGCGTTGTATCCGAGTTCGTTCTCAGCAAGGGACCAGTCAAAACCCTTAAGCCTTTCTTCGTAAGAACCGATATTTGACATATTAGTAATTTTACGTAACAGTAATCAACAACTTACAAGATAATGCAAATATATAATTGAATACAAAAACATAAATATTTCTTGAAACAAATGACATAATTTCCCGTGTACCAGGTTGAGCATAACTATGATAAACATTAAAAAAGGGTGAAATGTTTAAAAGGATTATATTCAGATCAATTATAACACTTCAACCTCACGCTCAAGCTCAATACCGAATTTTTCATAAACTGACTCTTTGATTTTTTCCGAAAATATGAATATTTCTTTACCTGTGGCTTTTCCATAGTTAACCAGGATTAATGCCTGTTTATCGTGCACTCCTGTATCCCCGACCCTTTTTCCTTTCCATCCGCACTGATCAATGAGCCATCCGGCAGCCAGCTTAATGCCTCCTGTACGGTCAGCAAATGAAGGCATGTCCCTGTAGATTTTCCTGAGATTTTCTGCAAGAGCAATGCTTATTACAGGATTTTTAAAAAAGCTTCCGGCATTGCTGAGGATTTCAGGATCCGGAAGTTTAGACTTCCGGATATTAATTACAGCCTGCCTTACATTCTGAATTGTTATGCTTCCTGTTTTAATTACTTCTTCTTTCAGGGAACCATAATTAAGATCCGGTCTGGGTTTTAAGTTTAGTTTGTAATAAACCCGGGTAATCAGGTACCTGTTCTTTTCAGAATTTTTAAAAATGCTGTTCCGGTAATCAAATTTGCATTCTGCATTACTGAATTCGCGAGTGGAACCGTCGTTGATACTGATAGTTTTGACTTTTAAAATTTTATCCTTTACTTCAACACCATACGCACCAATATTCTGAACAGGAGTAGCCCCTGTCAGTCCCGGAATCAACGAGAGATTCTCCAGTCCCCCAAATCCATTATTTACTGTCCATTCAACAAGTTTGTCCCAGTTTATACCGGCCCCTGCAGATATAGTTACGGTTTCCTTATCTTTTTCTTCAATATTGACACCACCGAATTCAGGACGGATAATAGTGCCTTTAAAATTACCGGTAAATAAAATATTACTTCCGCCTCCCAGGATGAGCAACTGTTTGCCCCGGAGGGTCTTTCCTCTGAAAAGATCAATTGCCTCATCATCGCTATCGACATGGATCACGCAATCGGCCGTATAATCAACACCAAAAGTATTGTAACTTTTTAACGGGATGTTTTCATAAATCGTCATCCTGGGTTTTTGGTAAAATTATTTATAATAAGAGGATTTATTATGCATGAAGTAAAATATAATGTGAATTAACTTCTGCTTCCTATCAAATCATTTGGTGAAGGAGATCCCGGTTAACGGGAAATTAGCATTAGGGCTGTCATAAAAGCCAGCCATCCACTTTAAGGTTGAAGGGAGTTATTCCAGGGTTGGGACGGGGTGGTATAAAACATTTTTTAGACAACCTCATGTTAAAGTGTGGGGTCATAAGAAAGTTTTGCGGATAATGTATAATTTTTTTAGCTACTTTTAAAATAAATTATTCGTAATGAGAGGATCGGTAAAGTACATAATAATTGCATTTATTGTCGCGCTATCAGGTTGCATGCAGCGCAATTATGAAATCGAAGAGGTAAATAACCCTGTATTTATTCCTAATACTGAGTTTCAATCTTTTGAAGATTTAACATCTCCAAAATTCAGGCATTTAATTGAAAAGTACAGGCTTGATACAATCTTTCATAATGAAACAGATGAATTAAAAAGAATTTTATTACTCAGGCACTGGATTAAGTCGGTTATTAAAATTAATGATACCGGCGATCCTTATCCCGGAGGAGGTTATGCAGAGGGGATACCTGGATGCTGCTCTGAAAGGACAGGGATTCCATTGCGGTCATTTCATGATTGTGCAAAACGCAATCATGAATGCATTTGGCTATGTTACACGGACATTGGGAGCCGGACCCGGGGTTAAGGGCGGCCCGGACGGACATCACGGGATTAATGAAATATGGCTTAATACATATAATAAATGGTTTTTATCAGATGCCAAGTATGATCATCATTTTGAACAAAATGGGATTCCATTGTCTGCTTTGGAAATAAGGGAAAGTTTTTTAAGGAATAAGGCTGCTGACATTATAAAAGTCAAAGGACCAGAACGTATACCATTTGATATTGATAAGGAAACCGGATTAAGCAGGGAACAGAATGCCCAAACCTATACCTGGATTGAATGGAGCGGTTATAACAATATGTTCACCGTTTGGCCGGAATACCATGAGTTGCTTATTATGTACCAGGACGATTATTTTAAAAATCATACCTGGATCTGGGATGGAAAACCTCACTGGGCATTTGCTAAACCTGAATATATGAAACTGGTACAGGAAAAGAATAAGATATACTGGACACCAAATACCATTACTTCAAAAACGGAAATCAAGGGAAAAACAGCTCATATTTTACTAAAATCAGAAACCCCTAACCTGAAAGAATACCAGTTGAAAGATGTTAAAACCGGCAAGTGGAGCAAGACAGAGAATGATTTTTCGATGGCACTGAATAAAAGAGAATACCACCTGGTATTTCGTACTGTTAATCTGGCGGATGTTGCGGGGCCTGAGCATTCTGTAATAATCAGGAACAGGTAATTATGCTAAATCAGATATTGCCTTATAATCAGGGTAATACAGATTATACAGGTAAAAATGCCGTGACTTAACAGATCTTTTGATTCAGAGTGTCATATTATGTTACAAATTGAAATTGAAATAGGATAAAATATTTTTAATTAAATCTTATCTTCATGTAATGATTTTCAACTCTGTCATCTTTTTGTTTTTTCTAACTGTAGTTGCCACAGGCTACTATATCTTTCCTGCCAGGTTTGGATGGGTATGGCTGCTCATTGCAAGCATTGGCTATTACCTTTCATTTATACCGGTATTTTTATTATTGCTTGCCGGAATTGTTTTTATTAATTATTTTATGGCTAACTGGCTGGCAAAGATACCTGAAGACAGAAACACTCTTTTATTTGTCGTAATCATTATTTTGAATATCCTGATTCTGGCATTTTTCAAATATTTTAATAATCTCTTTCCGGGAAACCAACTGCACTTATCAAATGTTGGTCTCTTTTTCAGATCTGATCCCGTAAACAAAATGATTCTGCCACTGGGATTATCCTATTTTACATTTACAATTCTGAGCTACCAGATTGAGGTCAAAAGAAGGACCATTGAGCCCGAGAAACATTTCGGGTATTTTTCGCTCTATCTGTTTTTCTTTCCAAAAATAGCGCAGGGACCTATAGAAAGACCCCAGCATCTTATCCCACAGCTGCACAGGATGAATCCCTTCAATTACGTTATGATATCAGATGGTTTAAAGCTGATACTCTGGGGCTATTTTAAAAAATTGGTTGTCGCTGACAGGCTGGCAATTTATGTTAATGCTGTATACAATAATAGTGAACATCACAATGGGACTACACTCATTGTAGCAACCATTTTATATGCATTTCAGTTGTATGCGGACTTCTCAGGGTATACCGATATTGCATTGGGTTCAGCAAAATTATTTGGATTCGATCTTACCAATAATTTTAACAGGCCATATTTTGCGACTTCTATAAAGGATTTCTGGAACAGGTGGCATATTTCACTTTCCACCTGGCTTCGTGATTATATATTCTTACCCCTGGCATATTTTCTGGCAAGCAAAATGAAAAAACAAAAGTATTTATTTATTTCTGCTGACAAGTGGATTTATTTGATTGCAATTATGATAACCTTTGCCATTTGTGGTATATGGCATGGGGTAGGATGGACATATTTTACCTGGGGAATTTTGTTCGGACTATACCTGGCTTACTCCAACTGGACAGGGGATTTGAATAAAAAATTAAGAAAGCGTTTTCATATCAGAAAATCAGCTGGTTATTTTATTATCTATAAAATCATTGTGACTTTTATACTTGTATTATTTACCTGGATATTTTTCAGAGCTGATTCATTGTCTGTTGCAATTAATATCATAAAAAAGATATTTGTGTCATCAGGCTCTGTATTTTATGAAAGGCCCTCAGATTTAATATTTGCTTTTATTGGAGTCATAATATTGATTGCCGTTGATCTAAAACGGGAATTTTTTAATGATCGCTTGTCAATACTTTATAGCAAGCACTCATTGGTCAGGGTTGCAGGTATTGTTCTTATAGTATTAACAATTCTTCTTATAGGCGTTTTTGACGGGGGACAATTTATTTACTTCCAATTTTAATCAGGGACCATCAAATGGCAGAATCTTCTTTCAGGCAGGTAGTTCGGTTTTTTTTAAGATTGTTATTGATACTGTCTGTAATTATCATTCTGGACAGGGGTGCCGGGACCCTTCTGAAGTATTTCTATTTCCGGCAGGAATCGGGAGTAGGGTATCTTACAACCTATTCTATCGACAGTACTTTGGCCGATATACTTATTTTTGGTTCTTCCCGGGCAAATCACAGCTATGTTCCTGATATATTGGAAGAGAATCTTCACCGTACTGTCTATAATACCGGGAGGGACGGTACATATATTTTATTTAACTATGCCATATTCAAGGCGATTACAAAACGCTATAATCCCAAACTTATAATTATTGACATTCGCCCTGAAGACCTTGGATATAGTGCGCGGGAGTATGATATATTGTCTTTATTACTGCCTTATTATCAGCGACATCCTGAGATCAGAAGAATTATTGACCTTAAAGGACCATTTGAAAGGATAAAACGCATTTCTGCTATTTATCCGTATAATTCACTGCTATTACAGATAGCAATGGGTAACCTTAAGCATAACAAAGACAGAGTGCCGGATAATAAAGGATATGTTCCACTGCTTGGTAAACTGGAGAACGTAACTATTGACACTACAAAAATCATTAAATGCAATATAGATAAAAACAAAACCGGTGCGCTTAAAGATATTGTTTCAACCTGCAGGCAAAAAAATATTGATTTGGTGTTTGTTTATTCTCCGACATGGCGGATTATCGAGGATAGTTTTTGTAATAACATATTGTCTGACTTCTGTACGGAATATGGCATAAGATATTTGAATATGTCAAACCTGCCTGTTTTCGTAAGTAACCAGGGTTATTTTTCGGACATATATCATTTAAACGATCAGGGAGCAAGAGTATTTTCTAAATTGGTAGTAGACCAGATCAGTCAAAACAAATAGCCTGTTATCCGGGAATCCGGGTTAAAAGTTCTTCAATCTGTTAATGCTATGAATCAGTGATTTAACTCTCCTTGGGTTAATTCCTGGTTTGAGGGCAAACCCTGTCCGCAGAGAAACAGGTGGAAATACACCCGAAAGAACAGAAATTCTAATCTTTAATGTAACAAAAATAGGATTTGAACGTTAAAATGGGTATGCTTGTCAAATAAAATAGCATATTCGTCAAAATATCAGATCTTATGAAAGTTATCTTAAGTGCAATAATTTTTTTAACAGCGATAGTGATTAATGCGCAAACAGTTTTAACAACCGGAGGACAGTCTTTTTCAAATTCTGACGATACATGGCTGGGTGTTAACATTTCAAGAAGTGTACCCACTACATTTGTTTTCAAAAATAACTCCATAACATCCATAAACCGTAACGGGTATTTGCTGCAGGCAGGAGATGAAGGTGCCTGCTCTTTTAATAATAATCTTGACAGAGAAGTAATAACCGGTAATAAGTTTAACTGGAGTGGTACCGACATGACATGTATTCCTCATGGGGTGTTTACCGGCCATAATATTGACGTATTAGTAAAGTATAATTACCTTAATTATGTTCCGATGGGCATTATACGAAAGTCCACCACTAATATGAGTAATACCGGCGGAGGAGTTGCATATAATATCGTCAAGGGTGGTGCTGTGGCTGTTGTTGTAAAAGGTATGAGCAATGTAAATATCTATAATAATACTTTTTATACTGACAGGACAACCTCTCAGACATGGCGCCCCTTGGTTGATATATATACTAATACTGACAACGGTGGATATTCTGTAGCACATGGGACAAAGATTTACAATAATATCTTCTATACTAAATACCAGACATTTGCCATCACTGTTGATAATGCCGAAAATTTGACAGGACTTGAGTGCGATTATAATGTTTACTGGTGTGAAACCGGTTCTCCCAGATTTTATGTTAATGGTTCAATAAAAACATTTGCACAATGGCAGGCATTAGGTTATCGATACACATTCCGTAGTTGTTAATCCGAATTTTAAAGATTTAATAAATTTTGTTCCGGCCTCCAGACTTGATATCGGTAAAAATTTAGGTACTGAATGGGAAAATGGGCTTGCCGTTAATGCAAAATGGGGGACAAGTGATCCTGTGACTGCTAAACAGAATGGCACATGGCAGGCGGGTGCTGTAGTGTATGGAAATACTGTTGCTCCTGTCGTTCCGGTGTTAGTAAGTTCAGTCATCAACAATGCTGCTCCATCTATTTTAGAAATGACCTATAGTTTAACCCTCGCTAACATAATCCCCCAGGCTTCTTCCTTTGTAACGAAAGTTAACGGTATTAACAGATCTGTAACCTCAGTTGCCATCTCGGGTAATAAGGTCAACCTGACTATTCCTGAAGAATTGGGATTTGGCGATATTGTGTCAGTTTCTTATGTAAAACCGGCGACTAATCCTTTACAATCAGATGCTGGTGTGGCTGCTGAAACAATTACCGCCCAGCCTGTGACAAATAAAGTGGTAGGTTATACAACTCAATCAACCGATACATCCAATAAGGAAAAAATATCTGTTTATCCCAATCCTGCAAGGGAATTTATTAATATTTCAAATCTTGAGCCATCATTGGGGACAGGAATAATAAGGATTTATGATTTTTCCGGGAAACTTTGTATGGAAACCCGTTTAGATACTGGTCTTAGTAATAAGATACCAATTAATCTCAAAACAGGCATTTATGTCGTTAAGGTGGAAATCGGGTCAATAATCAGACTTGTTCAGAAACTGGTTGTTCTTGATTAAAAGTTGACCTGAACATACTTAATATATATAAATGTAATGTAATTATCTAAATGTAAAGTCACCAGCCGGTAACTTATCCTATTTACACTTTGAGATTTTTCAATCCGATCCGAAAGCTTAGGTATCACTGAACAGATCGTTGCTGATTTCGCCATCCTGACATGATTGACCTGATGGGTTGAGAATTATTTGGTTTGTGTTTAAGACTTTTATAATTTTATCAGAATATAAGACCAATTTAAAATCCTGAACAAATGAGAAAATTTTGCTTTTTCATAGTCCTGAACAGCTGGTGCATTTTCCTGTTTGCACAAAATGCCGACAGCATCTGGATCGTAAATAATTACTTTAAATCCGAGCGGCAGATTACCATGAGGGACGGCATAAAATTATTTACGTCTATTTATATACCAAAAAACAATCAGGTCGATCATCCGATATTAATTACCCGTACTCCTTATTCGTGTGCTCCATATGGAGAAAATCAATGGAAACCTTACTGGAACTCTTACTTAAAAGCTTACCTGAGAGAGGGTTATATAATGGTAACTCAGGATGTACGTGGAAGGTGGATGAGTGAAGGCGATTTTGTAGATATCAGACCTTTTATTCCTGACAAAAAAACAAACAAAGACATTGATGAAGCCAGCGATACTTACGATGCTATTGACTGGTTAATAAAAAATATTCCACACAACAACGGAAAAGTCGGGGTATTCGGGATTTCTTATCCCGGATTTTATTCCACAATGGCTGCCGCAAGTAATCACCCGGCATTGGTCGCAGTAAGTCCGCAGGCACCTGTTACAAACTGGTTTATTGGTGATGATTTCCACCATAATGGAGCGTTTTTTATACTGGACGCATTTAGTTTTTATTCCCCATTGGGCAGAGGCTTTGGGCTACCACATCAGCGGCCAACTTCTGTTGCTCCTAACACCATAGAAGTTCCGATCCACGATAACTACAAATTTTATCTGGAAACAGGTCCATTGCCAGCCTTTGCAAAATTATCGGGGGATAGTGTAGCTTTCTGGAACGACCTGTATGCCCACCCGAACTATGATTCATGGTGGAAGGCACGTGATGCCCGGAATGCAACAAAAAACATGAAACCGGCTATGTTATGGGTCGGAGGCTTATTTGATGCAGAAGACAATTGGGGCGCATGGAATTCATACAAGGCATCCGAGAAAAATAATCCGGGGAAAGAATTCAATAAGATTGTAATGGGTCCCTGGTATCATGGGCAATGGGCAAACAGTGACGGCACCCACCTTGGTCATATTAATTTTGGGAGCAATACCTCATTATGGTATCAACAAAATATCGAAATCCCTTTTTTCAACTACTATCTCATTGGTACCGGGGATGTATCCAAAATGGCCGAGGCTACAATTTTCATAACAGGGGATAATGAGTGGAGGCAATTTGCCCAATGGCCTCCGGCTGAAAAAACCGATAAGGTTCTGTATTTGCATGAAGGAGGAAAATTAGATTGGAACCGGCCAAACCAGACATCAGGTTTCAGTGAATATTTAAGTGACCCGGCAAAACCCGTTCCTTATACCGATGGCATTCATTTTGTGAGAACGAGGGAGTATATGATTGATGACCAGCGCTTTGCCGAACGCAGACCCGATGTGCTGGCATACAAAACAGACATTTTAACTGATGATATTACCGTTACAGGCGAGGTTACAGCCGACCTGCTTACTTCTATATCGTCAACGGACGCCGACTATGTAGTCAAATTGATTGATGTTTTTCCTGACAATTTATCTTATAATAATGTAAATATTTATGCAGACAATGATCCTGTGACCACATATCCTATGGGTGGTTATGAAATGCTGGTTCATGCTGAGATCTTCAGGGGACGATACAGGAAAAGTTATGAAATCCCGGAACCATTTGTGCCAGGTAAAATTGAACATGTTAAATTCAATATTGCCGATGTAGCACACACATTTAAGAAGGGACATCGCATTATGATACAGATCCAAAGCAGCTGGTTTCCGTTAGCGGACAGGAACCCTCAAAAGTTTGTCAATATTTACAAGGCAGTTGAAAATGATTTTCAGAAGGCAACAATCCGTATTTATCACGATGAAAAGAATGCAAGCAGTATTTTATTGCCAGTGATAAAAAAATAGTCCGGACAGATCTGAATAAAAATTAAAATACAACCGGAATTGCTCTGTGATGGTCATCAAATAATGAACTGATTATTTATGTCGGGACAACTTTTCATACCGGTTATGCCGGATGAATTGAGCCTTATTAAGAATTGAACAAATGCTTTAAGTTATTTGTTTATTTCTTAATTTCCAAAAGACTGAGGAGATTTGATTTTAACATATTGTTTTTTGTCAAAAAAATCCTATGAAAATTCTTAAATCCTTGATCTTTTACCCGTTTATTTCCAAAGGATCTAAAATGTGAGGCTGCACAGAGCCCGAACAGGTTTTATTAAATTAAAAATCATTGGACTTATTCTGGTCTTTAATCTTATTTCAGGATGCTATAATTTTTTTAAGGTCAGCACAATCTCATCTGTTCAACCTTCGGTAGTTTCTCCTTTGGTTGACATGTCTAAAACATTCGTGGTTCACTCAGGAACAGACGTTTTTTTGATAAATTCCGTTTCGTTAGTAAATGACACATTAAGAGGAAGTTACGTAGGCAGATATATATTCCCCTTTAAGAAAGATAAGTTTCCTGTCGAAAATTCTACGAACAGGTATGTGAAAAAGAAAGGTGATGCCAGATTGATTAACGAAATCCATCTATATATCCGGAATAATCATCAGCCAACGGATAATAAAGTCTCTTTTGCTTTGAAAGATATTTCCCGGCTTGATATTTACAATCATGCTGGTGACAGAACAGCTATTTCCTGGATCTTTGGTTTAGCAGTTGGCGTTTTAGCTGCTTATATGGCATTTTTTCTTATTTTAATTCTGGTTATGGCTTTAAGTGGTGGTTCTTGTCCCTACATTTATGTTAATACAGGGGATGGCTATGCTTTTACCGGTGAGATTTACAGTGGAGCCGTTTATGCCCCCCTGGAAAGAAGCGATTATCTTACATTACCACAACTCGTTGCAGAAAACGGAAATTATAAGCTTAAGATTTCCAACGAACTGGAGGAGGTTCAATATACAAATCTCACAGAGCTTATTGTTATTGATCACCCTGCAAATTCAGATGTTGTACTTGATAAGTACGGAAATTACCAGACAGCTGTTAAGCTCTCTTCACCTTTGACTGCAATAAATTTTTTGAATACGGATATTCTTACCAGCATAAAAGGAAAAGACAGTTTAAGTTATCTGGGTGTACTTTCGGATAAAGAGTTTCCATTAACAGATGGAATAATAATGACATTTGATCATCCTGAAGGAGTTGAGTCAGGCAAACTGTTTCTCAGGGCAAAAAATTCTTTATGGCTTGATTATGTTTATAAAAAATCCCACGATTTATTCGGCGGGTCTTATGATTTATGGACAAAAAAACAAAATAAATCCGACACGGAACAACTCAGGGACTGGCCACTAAGTCAGAAAATACCACTTTCAGTTTTTGTTGAGAAAAACGGAGAATGGGTCTTCTGTGATTATTTTAATATGGCAGGGCCAGCTGCTTTAAGAGAAGATGTTATTGTAATCGATCTTAAAGGCACAGACAGTGGGCCATTGAAAATTAAGCTTGAATCGGGTTCTCATTTCTGGGAAATCGATTATGCCGGTTTGGATTTTTCGTCAAATGTGCCTGTAGACATGAAAACAGTTAAAATTGAAAAGGCAATTACCAATGATGAAGTGGATGTTACCGGAATGCTGAAGTATGATGATTTAAAATATTATATTCAGCCTGCAACATATAATATAGCCGACCTCTCTTTCCCGGCACCACCCCCAGCTGATTCAAAAAGGACAGTATTTCTTCATTCAAAAGGGTATTACAATATAATTAACGAAGCCGGAGGTCTGCCGAAAATTAAAAAACTGAAAACGATACGTGAACCCGGACAATTTCTGGAATATTCAAGGGAGCTGATGAAAGCAGAAATTGATAAAATAAGCAGGTATCAGTAATATGGCTAAACCATTTGATCCTGTTATTTGGATAAAACAAAAGAATATACAATGGATAAAAGAAAAGATATTTCCATTGTAGTTGGGTTCAGGCTTACCATAGCCCGACTGGGAGTTGCTCTGACGATTCTGAGGATATCACTCGGTATCAGTAAAAATCCATTTAAGGCAATCGGTCTTCTTCGTACATTAATAATAGAAAGACTGAATATTCATGAAAATGCAGGAGAGATTAAAGCCGTAAAGTCAGAATCGAAATATTATTGGAGTGTTAATATTCCGGGATGGCCATCCGAAATATTCAATCATTTCATATACAATGAGTTTCTGAGACTTCATTCTCCTCAAAACAGTAATCTGCAAACAATTATTTTTGGTATCACAAACATCTGTCCGTTAAATTGTATTCATTGTTATGAGTCGGATAACATTTCTGAAAAAAACAGCTTATCGCTTGAGGAATTAAAGATGGTAATGGAAAAGATCAGAAATAATGGGATAAAGCATATTCAATTCAGTGGGGGGGAGCCATTAAGCAGGTTTGACGACATGATTGAACTTATGAGCGATTCTGGTAAAGCCTGCGATTTTTGGATAAATACCTCAGGTTTCGGACTGACTCAGGGGAAGGCCGTAATTATGAAGCAATACGGAATGACAGGCGCTATAATCAGTCTTGATGACTGGGATGAGACCCGGCATAATGCCATGAGGAAAAATATCAAGTCATTTTATTGGGTTCAGGAGGCTTCCAGGAATTGTAGTGAAGCTGGTATAATTGTGTGTTTGTCTATTTGCCCGGTCAGGGAGTTTGTGTCGGAAGAAAACCTTAATCGTTTTTATTTGCTGGCAAAAGAACTGGGTGCCGGATTTATAAGGATTATTGAACCGAGGAAAGCAGGAAGGTTTGCAGGGAAAGACATCCTCCTTGATGAAGAACAGATCGATATTATTGACAAATTCGTTATTTCCCGTAATAATGATCCTGCTTATGCTGAATATCCTATTCTACAGTTTCCGGGGCATTCTCAGCGAAAATCGGGTTGTTTAGGTGCCGGGAACAGGTATCTCTATATTGATTCAAATGGTGATTTTCATGCCTGTCCGTTCTGCAGGAAATCGTTAGGGAATGTATTAACGGAATCCATCGATCTGGGAATAGCCAAAGCCAGGGCTACGGGATGCCATGTTTTTAAACAAAGACCATTAATCCAAATGTTTAATGAAACCAATTAACATTCCTCTTAATATACCAAATACCTTATCATTATACAGACTATTCTCATTCCCGTTTGTTTTGATCTTCGTATTTCTTGATCACGAAAAGCTGTTTGCCTTTTTTATATGGTTCAATTTAACAACCGATATCCTTGACGGATGGATTGCAAGACGATTCAACCAGATGACTGAAATCGGGGCGAAGATTGATGGAATTGCCGACAGTGGGACATATATCCTGGCAATCACCGGGATTTTTGTATTCAAATGGTCAGATTTTCAGCCTCATGCTGTTTCATTCTTCATTTTTATAGGTGTCTTTATTATTTCAAGATTTTTTTCATTCATAAAGCTTGGAGTATTCTTTGGTTATCACTCCTATGGGGTTAGAATTGCCGGCTATATACATGGTTCATTCTTTATAGTACTTTTCTTTCTCGGCTTTTATAAATGGTTTTATTATATAGTGTTAATCAGTGGTATCATCGTCTTTTCAGAGACTATTCTTATAACCATGTATCTGAAGGAACAAATGGCAAATGTAAAAGGACTTTATTGGATTTTGAAAACCAGGAAAGAACAGAAGAACGTATGAGTTTACTTTTCCTGGTTATTACTATACAATTTGTTGCAGGTGCCCTGGGAATTAAGTTTTTAAACCGGAAATTACCCGTGGATGCCAGAAAAAATAATTGGCTGAAGTATTTCGTTTATCTTTTTATTTTTTTTGCAGTGCTGGCCTCTGCCCTGATTAATAAAAACCTCTTACTTGGATTTTCTATTATTATATCTTCTGCCAGTTTACTGGAGCTTCTGAAGCTTGGTAAGCTACCATTTATAGGGGTAAATCGAAATCGTTTCATTTTCATATCCATGGCAATATTTTCCGTTGTGATTTTCTTTTTTTCAATATTTGTGCTTTTACCATCTCCAATTATTGCTTATACCTATACTATTGTTATCGTTTTTGACGGGGCTAGCCAGATTTCGGGTCAGATTGCAGGCAAAAAGAAAATACTACCTGTACTCAGTCCTGGTAAAACATGGGCAGGATTAATTGGTGGAATAGTGAGTGCATTAATTTCTTCCATTATTTTACATGATTTTGCAGAATTTCCTGTTTTTCAATCTTTCCTTTTTGGTCTGTTAGTCTGTGTTGCATCTTTTTTAGGCGATATGGCCGCATCAGCATATAAAAGAGCTTTCAATGCAAAAGACTTTGGGAAAATTCTTCCCGGACAGGGTGGGATGCTTGACAGGTTCGATAGTTTTCTTGCAAGTGGAGCCATTATAGGTTTTTTGAGTATTTTAACTTTTTTTACAGTTTCCGTGGTGGACAGGAACATTGCTGCCTACCTTGGATACTCCATAATTTTCATGGTAATACTACTGGCCGGTGAACTACTTCAACACATATTCAGGTTAAAAGCTGAATATTCAAGAGTTTTCTCACATATTCTTGCTGGAGTTGTCAGCTTGTTTATGATAAGATTATTTTCATCTCCCTGGTACATTATTATCTTGTGTATACAATCCTCAATTTTTCTTTTTCTGACAAAAAAGCTGGATGTTTTAAGTTCTCATAACAAAGTGGAAAGGAATACAATTGGAAGTGAAATATTCTTTTTTGGGATATTAGCAGTTTACTTAATTTCTGAAATAACTGGAGAAAGAGGCCTGTTTATATTACCTGTGGCAATCCTTACTATAAGTGATCCTGTTGCATCCTTGTCCGGGCTGAATCGCAGGTCAGGATTTTGGCCCAATTTATCAATGGATGTCAGATCATCCAAAACATATCTGGGATCAATTGGATTTTTTGTTTCGACTTTTGTAATACTTCTTGTCGGACTGCCATTTTTCTATAGTTTCACCACCTGGGAAATTGTCGTTATATCTCTGGTAATATCCTTTGTCACTACATTTATAGAAGTCATCAGCTCCAACGGGACAGATAATATATTAATACCCGTAGTTGTATCTGGTTTGTTAACATTACTTGCAGTTTAGCATTTGTCACCTTTACGCGGGTTCGCATCCTTCTGAATTTGATTTTGTTCGGATTTCTGATAACAAACTTGCTTAAGTTTTGTTAGTAAAACTAATAATCCTGAAAACAAAAGTGCCAGGATTATTTCGCTTAAATAAAGAGTTGATCATATCAAAACTTTGGTAGTATGAATAAAATTGCAGCAAGTATTATGTTATTATTAACGACATTATTTTTTGGCGATTATCTTAATACACTGGAAAATGGTAATTCATCAATAAAAATTCTGCGTAATAATATTAACGCAAATATCAGCCTGTGTGAATATAATATTGACAATGAACGAAAAATAATCCGAAGACCTAAGTCCTGTAACAATTTAAGGTTAGGTTTTGGTTTATTTTATCTTGCTTCTATGAAAGGATATTATGTTTATCCTTCATGGGTTCATCTGATTGGAAAAAAGAACAATCATTTTAAACTAAATCTGGGTTTTAAATACGTTAATGAGGAAGTTTCTGCCGAACCATTTTTTAACTCACTTTTGCCTGATGTCTTCGCAGGTTATCGTTATGAAAAATCTTTCAGAAGATTTATTTTCCGGACGGGGATAAATCTCTATACATTATATAATATTGGAAAAGGAACTAAATTCTGATTGTTTAAAAATTCATAAAAGAATAGATCAAAATATAAAAAGATAATCCGTTAATCCGATTTAACCAAACACTCTGCTGTGGACTATAAGTCAAAGAGTAACATATATTATTAATTATGAAAAGAATCAAATACGTTTTAGCAATTCTTTGGTTATTAATTTTAATACCCGATGGAAAAACTCAGGATCTAAAACTTTCGAAAAATTCAATATTTATTGAGATTTTTGGAAATGGGGGATACTATTCAATAAACTATGAAAGAAGCTTGAAACCAAACCTTTATGGCAGAATTGGGTTTAGCAGTTATAGATCGAAAAGTATTTTGGGATCTGAAAATGTAATTGGAATAACTACTTTTCCGGTATTAATTACATATTTCACAGGCCAGAAAATGCACCATTTTGAAATAGGTGGAGGTATGTTGTTGGGCAATGTAAATGAGGATAACGTATCAAATACTATTATTGATCTGACTGCTTTTCTCGGATATAGAGTTCAGAGTCCTGGTAATGGAATGTTAATACGAATTGGACTGACCCCATTTTTATCGTTGGATAATAAAGCAAATTACCCTGATAAATTACTCACTCTTTCCGGGGGAATAAGTTTAGGTTATCATTTCTGATTGAAAAGGAATATTCTGATCTTTTTATTTGTAAAAATGTTTCAAAGGTTTTTCCTGCAAACCCTTCGATTAATTGCACTAATTTCTAACTGTTTATATATCAACATAGATATTTAAATGTACTGCCTGGGACTTTTGGTCAACGCTTATTTATTTCTATTTAATTAGGAAAAACATAGGTACAATTAATAATATAATTAATATATTAGTTGTAAAACTAAGATATTAGTTGTATCTTTGATATGAACTAATATTAAATGTTATGGCAAGAGACGTAAAGAGAACTCCTGAATTCGATGACATAGTATTCGAGATCAGGAACAAAGAATACGGGGCTTATAAACTCCGTAAAAAGTACAATGGTAATTTACTAATCTCAATGCTTATAGGGATTGCTATTGTAAGTAGTGCTGTTATTGCGCCGTTCCTGAATGCGAAAGCTTTGGAAAGTAAACAAAAGCGTGCTGAAAGGCAGGTCGCGATCAAGCTGGAGAATATTGATACTCCGGCGGAAACTGTTGCTCCTCCTCCACCCCCGCCTCCTCCTCCGGCGGATGTGATACAACAGGCAAAATATGTACCCCCGGTAGTTGTTGACTCAGTCAAACCTGAAGATAATGTACAGCTAATGACCGCCGACCAGGCTCAGACTGAGGTTAAGAACGAAGATGTAGTTGAGGTTAAACCCGAAATTAAGGAAGAGGTACAGGAAGTAGAGGCGGACCCTGAACCATTTATTGTGGTTGAAGAGATGCCTGAGCCCTCCGGAGGATTGTCCGGTCTTTATAAATTTATTGCGGATAATTTAAAATACCCGGATGTGGCCAGAGAAAACAACATTCAGGGAAAAGTAATTGTGAGGTTCTGTGTAACCTCAAAAGGTAGTGTTGATCTGGTCACTATTTTCAAAGGTGTTGATCCTGAACTCGATGCTGAAGCCTTAAGGGTTGTAAAAGTACTGCCAAAATTTAAACCGGGCAAGCAGGGAGGGAAACCTGTTCCTGTATGGTTCATTGTACCAATTATATTTCAGCTTAAAAATTAACTTTAAGAAGATAGAGAAAAAGCTAGAATTTTATTTAATATCCGGTTAATACCGTTAGTCGTGGTTTTGAGTACAGCAATATTGAATTTATGACTACCTGTATTATTGGAATAAAGATCAAGAGGTTGTATCAAAAGGACTTCCATCTTTTTTTGCCCCTAAATCCCCTAAAGGGGACCGACCGTTTAAAAATTGCCCTGTGGGCAATTTTAGGGAGGTGCCAGACTGCAGAGGTGGCTTGATCCACAAATAGTTATCAAACCCCCTTCAGGGGGAAGGGGGCAAAAGACTAAGGTATTTGAAACTGATTCATACTTTTGAGACAGCCTCCTTTAAATTCAAAACTATCAGACCACGTTAACAGACTATCATGCATAATCTTTTAAAATCAACATCAGTTTCTGGCGGGTAAAGAATATCCTGCTCTTTACAGTACCTATCTTAAGGTCCAGCTTATCGGCTATCTCTTTATATTTATAACCTTTAAGGTGCATCTTGAATGGGATCTTGAATTCATCTTCAAGTGAATTTATTGCTTTCTCTATTTCCCCTTCAGCAAAAATCGACTCCGGAGAAATGAATCCTTTGTCGTGTGGCATATTAATATAATGCAAATCCCGTGTCCTGTCAATAATTCTGTTCTCCTTTAAATTTCGTCTGTAGTAATTAATGAAAGTATTCTTCATTATAGTGAAAACCCAGGCTTTAAGATTTGTATAATCAACAAATTTATCCTGGTAAGTTATTGCCTTCAGGTATGTATCCTGAACAAGGTCAAGGGCAGTGTCACGGTCGGAAGTAAGGTTCATGGCAAATCTTTGCAAATTACTTCTCATTTCTGTTAGGCGGGCATTAAATTCATATGAAGTCATCTCTTTTTGTTTTTAGATTTCGGAATAAAAATATTCTTAATACTTAAACGGCTTATTAAGGGAGGATTAAAAGTGGATTAAGAATGGATTAAGAATAAAAGTTCAGGCTATATTTGGTGTGAAAACAATAGTGGAATTTCTTTTTCGTTTATTATCCAAATAATAAATTTGGTAAATTCCCTGGTCAAATAATTCATCTTTCCATGAGGACATAATGTATTAACCGGGATCAGAAAATAAATTCATTACCCGGAGAGATTTGCTTTGCACATGAGAAATACTTCTGACACTTAAATAATAAGTTATTTAAATCGTGGAATAAATTGTCTTATGAAGAAGTTCAAAGTATTTATTATAGCAATATTCTGGGGGTTAAGCATTTGGGGACAGAATAAATATACCATTAGCGGATATGTACGCGACAGCAAGTCGGGAGAAGAACTTACAGGTGCCAGGATTGGAATAAATGAATTGCCCTACACCGGTATAATAACTAATTCGTTTGGTTTTTACTCACTTACTATTCCGCAGGGGATTTACACTGCTACTGTCAGCTTTGTTGGTTATGAAACGTTATCTTTTCCGGTTAATTTAACAAAGAGTATTATCCATAATTTTAGTCTTTCAGAAAAAGTTAAGGAACTCAACGAAGTAGTTGTAACCTCAGAAAAAAGAAACGACAATGTTACAAGTAACCAGATGGGAGTTGAGAAATTAAATATTCAGGAGATAAAAAGTATTCCGGCGTTTTTTGGTGAACGTGATGTTTTAAAAACCCTTCAGCTCTTACCAGGAATTAAATCGGCAGGCGAAGGCAACAGCGGCTTTTATGTGCGTGGTGGGACAACCGACCAGAACCTTATTCAGCTGGATGGAGCCATAGTTTATAATGTATCCCATCTCCTTGGATTTTTCTCGGTTTTCAATCCGGATGCGATAAGGGATGTTACTATTTACAAGGGATCTATACCTGCTGAGTTTGGTGGTCGTCTCTCTTCGGTACTTGACATTAACATGAAAGAAGGAAATAATAAAGAATATGAAGTTAGTGGCGGAATAGGGCTCATTTCATCAAGGATTACAGTTGACGGACCAATTAAGAAAGACAAGGGTTCATTTATTATTTCGGGCCGGCGTACTTATGCCGATTTAATACTGCGTTCATTGGTCGATATAAATGTTATCCGGGATTCCACGCTTAAAGGTACACAACTTTATTTTTACGACCTGAATGCTAAAGCTAATTACAGAATTACCGGTAACGACAGAATTTTTCTGTCGGGCTACTTTGGAAAAGATGTGCTTGGCATAACCACATTTGGATTTGATTGGGGAAATTCAACTGCTACCCTTCGCTGGAACCATTTGTTTAACAATAAACTGTTTTCAAATACATCTTTAGTTTATAATGATTTTAACTACACATTAAATAATGGTTCGGCCACAAATCCGATAAATGTTGTTTCAAAAATCCGCGATTATACTTTTAAGCAGGATTATCAATACTTCCCCACTGAAAACAGTCAGATTAAATTTGGATTCATTTCAACTTTTCATAAGATGGTACCTGGTACTATAACCAGTAACGATACAAATACTATCAGGCAAAGCCTTCCAATTAAAAACTCTGTTGAAAATGCCATCTATTTTTCACATGAGTATAAGTTTACATCTAAACTTCACGTGAACTATGGTTTCCGGATGTCGGAATTCAGTTTGCTTGGTCCTTCACCATTTTATAAATACGATACTTACAATTTTATTGATTCGGTGAAAAGAATTGTCGATTCGACTACCAGGGTGAAGAACTTTTTTGAACCTGAACCAAGGTTATCAATAAGTTATGTGATTAATAACAAGAGTTCAATTAAGGCTTCAGTCGCACGCAATGTTCAATATCTTCACCTGTTGTCAAATTCAACAACCGGAAGTCCGACAGATATGTGGATTCCAAGTAGTTACAATACAGTTCCGGAAACATCCGTCCAATATGCACTTGGCTATTTTAGGAACTTTGATGAAAATAATTATGAGTTTTCAGCAGAGGTTTATTATAAGAACTTACGTCATCAGGTTGATTACATAAAAGGCGCCCAATTAATCTTTAATGCAAATGTTGAATCCCAGATTATCTATGGAGGAGGACGTGCATATGGTCTTGAACTGTTTTTTAAGAAAACATATGGCAGGTTTAACGGATGGGTCAGCTATACTCTTGCCCGCTCTGAGCGAAAGTTTGAAGGGATAAATAATGGAAACTGGTATCCCGCGAAACAAGACCGTACACACGATATATCAATAGTATTAATTTACGGACTTTCAAAAGGGTGGACGCTATCGGGCACATGGGTTTACAATACAGGTGATGCAGTAACATTTCCAAAGGGTGCCTATATGATAGGAGACCGGCTTATATTCTTATATACTGACCGGAACGGAAACCGTATGCCAGCTTATCACAGACTTGACCTGGGGGCCACAAAGCAATTAAAAAAGAAAGGAAAATACGAATCAAACCTTTCCTTTTCATTGTACAATGCTTATATGCACGACAACGCATATTCCATAACTTTCAGACAAAATGAAAAAACTAAACAAATAGAGGCTGTTCAGACAACCTTGTTCAAACTGGTGCCTTCAATTACATATAATTTTAATTTTTAGTTTAATGAAAATTATTACCTATCGAATTCTTAAAATTATTAAAGAATGTTTTAAAATGTCACTAACTAAATAAACTTTTGATTCATGAACACACTAAAATATTTCACAACATTATTTTGTTCATTAACAATTTTAACCGGCGTTACCGGGTTAATCTCCTGTCAGAAAGTAATTAATATTGATTTGAATAATTCTTCGCCGCAACTGGTGGTGGAAGCAAGCATTTCAAACAAACCAGGGCCTTATTTCGTGAAATTATCGCAAACCGTTAGTTTTAATAATATAACCACAATTCCAGCCGTTCAGGGAGCAAATGTTGAAATTTCCGACTCATCAGGCAATGGTGAAAGCCTTAAAGAATTAAATAACGGAGTTTACATGACCAGCACTTTAAAAGGGACACCAGGACAAAAGTATAAATTAACTATAAATACCGGGGGCCAGACCTATGAATCGTTCTCATATATGCCTTACCCGGTAAATGGTCTTAAGCTTGCAATAAACCGGGAAATAGAATCGAGACCTTCATTTGGTGGTGGTGGTATAGAACAAACTTTACATTATCAGGTTGATTATGAGATTAATGACCCTTCAAAATATAATAATTATTATCGCTTTATAGTATACCATAAAAACAGGGAAATAAGCTCACGAAGGGTATTTGACGATCAGTTTCATAACGGGAAAATAATTGCAGATGAGTTTGGGCTGCACGATACAATTAATTTTGAGCCTGGAGATACAGTTATGATTGAACTCCGGAATATTGACAAAGACACTTACAATTTCTTTCGTACGTTAAGATCAGGGATCGGAGGTCTGAGTTTTTTGTCAGTATCGCCTGCAAACCCCATTTCAAATATCTCTAACAATGCATTAGGTTATTTTAGCGCGTACTCTGTGAATGAAGGATTTTCAGTTATTCCATATTAGTAAAACCACTATAGTGTCTCCGGGAAAAAATTCCACTTGCTGTTTCAAAGAAGACAGTTGGCTCCGTTCAGAGATTTAATGTTCGCATAATATCATGAAACGGGTATTATTTACCTGGTCTGCCCGAAAGTATCCATAAATTCCCATAAATTCCCATAAATTCCCATAATATCCTTTGATTCAACCTGCTATCAATTGAACTTTGGAGGTATGTAATTTAAATGCCAAAAAAAGCTATATATCCTTATTAACTTACGGGGATTAAAGATATTTTTTGGATAATGTTCTGCTGAAACTTTATAAATACATTATAAATTGATAGAAACAGCGCTATTGTTGTTAAGAAATGAGTTGATAAATTTCTTAACCGGAAAAGATCCTGCCAATGTGGTCATTGACAATATCGGATTGCTGGAAACACCCAGTGGCAATACATTAACTGAGAATATAGTACTTACCCTGGTGAATATAGAAGAAGAAAGCGCCTTGAAAAATCAAGCTCCGCTGAAGAGACCATTTATCAAAAGTGCTGTTTACCAGAACCCGCCAATATATCTAAATTTATATATTTTATTCACCTGTAATTATTCCGGGGATCATTATCAGCTTGCCCTGAGGAGGTTGAGCTATATCATTCAGTTTGTACAAAGCAAAAATTCTTTTTCCACGGCTTCTTCAATCGCTGCATCAACCCTGGACTTAAGCCAGTTGGGCGTATCTGATTTAGAATTCACTCTTGAACTATACACACTTACTTTCGAACAGATTAATCATTTATGGGGATCTTTGGGTGGAAGACAGGTACCCTTTGTAATGTTTAAGATGAGATTAGTGGCTATTACGGATCGGTCAGTATTAAGAGAAGTTCCGCTTATCGAAGAAATCAAAACCGGCATTTTTAAAAAACCTGACAACTAAGCATTCATGGAATTTATTTATAAGACATTATGTGAAATTAAGCTGGAGCATGAATATTTCCTGACTAAGGAAGATGGCAGTAATATATTTAGTGAGTCCGTTCAGGCAAATAGATTAGCCGCGATTGAACAGGCTTTTGAACTTGACAGGGAATCCATAAACAGGGATATTGATTTTGATTTTCCGGAGATATTCAAAGATAGCTATAAAGAATCTGGCTTAAAACTCCTGCCTTCCTGTTCAGGATGTAAAGTGCTAATCAGGGTAAATAAGAAAACACTACCTGATAATTCCCTGGTTTTTGAACCATATTTTCCCCTTCGGGAAGCACTGGATATCTTTATTTTGTTTATCAAAAAAAATAATATACCTGATCTCTATTCCAACGGACGGATCGCCCGGTCGGTCCCTTCAAACTATTTGTTTTCCAGTGAAAACATACCAGATGCACGGGTATTCCCTTTCCTGGTAAATTCAATTTCTTCATTTGATTCCGGATTATCTTATGAACATGGAGAACTGGCCATTGACAGCAGCAATAAATTGCAGGAGTGTTTCTATGATAATACCGGCAACCTTCAGCAAAGGGAAATTACTACTGATTGTGAAGACTTTTGCCAATGAGAATGACCGGCTTTTGGTCCCCGGTAGTTTTTATTACACAGTTACCGGTAACACACAGGTTACCCAATTGAATATTTCCCTGAAGGACAAATCCGGTAATGTGGTTAAAGCATTTTTCTTTCAATCAGCCGGAACCTATCGGCAAAGTACTGCTTAATTTTTCCGATAAAGCTCAGCAGCTTCAATTATCAGGATCGCTGACTTTACCTGATGGAATATTTTCTATTCAGGTGCAGGGAAATAACGGTTATTCGGATTTAAAAAATATTGTATTCGGGGATTCTGCTATATTCCATCTCTAATTGGGGAGCAGCCCATATTAAGACCGAAGGTTACCAACACCCTTTATAATCTTATTGCCAATGACGGGTGGATTATACAAAGACGGGATCCAATGGGTGTCTGGACTGATGCCCCGGTATTTGAGATCCCTGTTAAAAGCCGGTTTGGGAATTTCAGATATATTAACAATAAAGGTAAGGAGCTGACCCTGAACCCTGTGTTAAATAATTTTCTTTATAAGGAGAACAAGATACTGATATCTCAATTACCGGTTTCACTATGTAAATATTATTTTCTGGTTCCTGAAAGCGGTGGGGGTGTTAATAAATATCTTCCTAATCCCAAAACCTACGATATTAAAAAAGATAATTTCCAGAGAATTTATTTTGATATAATGGTACCTGAATCGGATCTTTTTCCTGTTTTACCTTGAAAATCAATGTTTAATCTTTAATCATAAAAAATACATTTATGGAAGAATACAAAACACCGGGAGTTTATATAGAAGAAATTCCACATCTCCCACCATCAATTGCTTCTGTCGAAACAGCTATCCCTGCATTTATAGGGTATACAGAAAAGGCTCAGTGGAAGGAAGCGGGTGATCTGCTTAAAACCCCGTGGCGAATTGAATCCTTGCTGGAGTATGAACAATATTTCGGATTTCCAAATCCTGAAACGCAAAGTATTTCGGTTACTTTCAGCAGTTCCGGAACCAGAACTGATATCAACGGAAAAGTGGATGAAACCCTAAGATCCAAATTCCTGATGCACTATTCAATGCAAATGTTCTATGCCAATGGCGGCGGCCCCTGCTGGATCACATCAGTGGGCGACTACCAGTCAACAGGCGGAACCATTGTGGCACAGGATCTCCTTGACGGGCTTGCAGCAGTGGCCAAGATCAATGAAGTCACATTACTTCTTTTTCCTGATGCCATTAATCTGGATAATCCCACGGACTATTACAATGTGCATACCGAGGCAATTGCTCAATGTGTTTTGCTCCAGGACCGTTTTGCTGTAATGGATGTCTATCATATTCCGGCAAATCTGGATGTGTGGAGGCTCGACGTCCAGTTCCTGCGCGATAATTTATCAGGGACAACAGATGATTTGAAATATGCAGCCGTTTATTTCCCCCGGATTTATACCGGTGTTGATTATAATTATAAAGTGCCGGTGATCAGACAACAGATAATGATGCTTCGGTGAAACTGGTCAACGGCCCCGGTGGTGCGCAAACCCTGGCTGACCTGAAACAGATAAGCAATTCACAATATTTCCAGGCAAAAAGCGCTATTACCAATATTCAAATGCTTATGCCGGCTACTCCTGCCATCATGGGCATTTATGCCACTGTCGATAACTCCAGGGGAGTTTGGAAAGCTCCTGCCAATGTGAATATTATCAATGCCATCGGCCCCCAGTATTTAATCACCCACGATGAACAAAAAGACCTGAATGTGGATGATGTAGCCGGAAAATCAATCAATGTGATCAGGAAGTTTGAAGGGCGCGGACCGGCTATAGTTTGGGGCGCAAGAACCCTGGCCGGAAACGACAATGAATGGAGATATATCCCTGTGCGCAGATATTTCAACATGGTGGAAGAATCGGTAAAAAATGCGACTGAACAATTTGTGTTTGAACCGAATGATGAAAATACCTGGGTCCGCGTGAAATCCATGATACAGAATTATCTCACCCAGCAATGGAAATCAGGCGCCTTACAGGGTGCTTCTATCAAAGAGGCTTTTTTCATTCATATTGGTCTGGGAGAAACAATGACCAACCTCGATCTGCTGGAAGGAAGAATGATTGTAGAGATCGGGCTGGCCGTCGTCAGACCGGCAGAGTTCATCATTCTGCGCTTTATGCATAAGATGCTTGAAGAATCATAATCATTAAATCTTATAAAATAAAATATTATGGCCACCAAACCACAACCCCAGAACCAGACCGGTCATACCGACGATAGCGGGTGCAATGATTGTAAGGATAAAGACAATGCAACCCAGGTTAGTATTAATGTTAACCGGTCGGCACTTTGCAATTTGTTATATAATGAGCAGGGAACGGTAAGTAAACTGGAAACAAAATTCACTGGTGAAAGTGAAATATACCAGGAAAAAAGATGTATTTTTCTGAATACTGAAAAGAATTACCGGCGTTACCGGAATTTTGAGATCACGACAGGTACCGAATTGATTCAGACAAATGTTTCAATTAAAGCCAGTGTTGCCCAGATCAAAGACTGGAATAAAAATTTGAATGCTACATTAACCGCCTTATCCAAACAGGTAAAGGATCTGAAATCTAAATTCAGCGATCTGAAAGATGCAGCCTGCAAACTGGATAGCAGTTATAAGGATAAATGCAATATCGGTCAGAAAAAAGCGCTGACAGGAAAGGTTCCTGAGAATTGCCCTGATCCCGTACCACCGATTGATGCCTGCAAAGATGTGGCAACAGACATTGAGGCTTTGATCTGCAGACCGAAGGGGCTTGCTCTGGATATTGATTCCATTTTCCAGGCTTCATCAGATGTTATAGGTATCCAGATATTTTCCAATATTGATTCCCTTGATCCATTGCAAACGGATCTCGCTGCAAAATCTACGGCATTTGAAAAACTGATAAGTGATGCCATGAAAACACGAAAGACCGAGTTGGATAAGATGCAGGATGACCTTGTGAACTCAGTTAAGACCCTCACCCAGGTTGCTATAAACAGAAATTCCGAACGGGCAATATTCGAAGGTTATTATGATGCAACAAAATTCCTTTGCTGCCCATCATGCGATTGTGTTGATGACCACAACCATGATGACGACTACAAGTCAGGATAACAATGCCAGGGGAGGCAACAAAGGAGGGCATGAAGATGGTAAGGATGATTGCTGTCCGCCACGCTTAAAAGATTGTGAACAGGCAATCTGTGAAATTTGTGATCAGGTAAAAACAACATTTTGTTGTGAGGCTGACGCTCCGCCACCTGCTCCGCAAAAGCCTCCTGTAACACAGGAATCAGAGTAATAAACTTCAAAAAAATATAATATGTTTAAACAACCAAATTATACAAGCATTGCTCCGGACTGGAACAAAGACACCATCCTGGACTGCTGCAAGCAAAATACTCCGGGTCAGCCCTGCACGGATTGTTGTTACGACAGCTGGCAGGCATGAACTGAACAAAGTAAATCCGGCTTACAACGCTATCGTAGAACTGACTACCCAGTTGCAAAATAAATTTGATTTTATTACCAGCAGCCGTGACCGCTATAAAACCTGGGTGGATGAACTGAATAAGGCTGAGCTTCTGGCACGCGACATCTGTTACCAGCTTAAATTAATCGCCATTCAGTCCGATAAAATATGGTATAATACCTGCGAAGCGGAAAAGGCTGTGGAAATCCTTTTCTGTATGTTACGGGATATTTATATGCAGATAGATGAAATGAAGACCATGTTCGACACTCTTCAGAATTGCATAACACGAAATAATGACCCGGCATTAGGTAAGGGACAGGGTATACTCAAATACCTTGATGATTATAAATCAAAACTGGATGCAACAGTTAAAACAAGGGATGATGTAATCAGGAATATTGTGCACCGCTATCCAGCTTGCAACCCTGATCCGGAACGGGATTTCGACACGTCCTTGTCCGGAAAATGGCGACACGCCTTATAATCCATGCGACCCGGATCTAACACCTTGTGCAAGCCTCAGTGATGATGTGTATTTATGGGTTTAAAGCCGTGATCTGTGAATGGTATAATGAATTTGCATGCGAAACGCCTTGTACTGATACCCCCGAAAATTGCCCGCCGCCTACATCAAAAAGTCAGCCGCAGCAGGGAGGAGCAACCCCGGAACGGATAGTAATCCGGATTGTGAACTGATCCCCATTTTCGATTTTCCAATCTGCAATAACAGTTTTAAAGCAGATGTACAGTCATGGGTGGATGCATGATAATGCCACCCTCGCTACACTGTTGGTACAGCTTAACGATGCAAAAATGAAACAACAATCTCTGCTCGCATGTAAGAATAGCCTTGATTTGGCTATAAAGGCAGTAGATCCGGCAGCAAGATGTAAGTAAACAAATTTTTAAATTTTTAAATACCTCATTATGGCAGACGATCCAAAAAAAAATTACCCGCTTCCCAAATTTCATTTTCAACTGGAGTGGGGAGGAACCCGGGTAGGATTTACCGAAGTTACCGGGCTTGATTTTGAAACAACGCCCATTGAATACCGGGAAGGCAGCAGCCCGCTGTACAATAAATCAAAACAGCCGGGCATGACAAAATACAGTGATGTTGTACTCAAAAGAGGCACTTTCAAGGGTGATTTTGAATATTTCGAACTCTGGAAAAAAACCTTCCTTTTCCAGGAAGGTAAAGAACAATTCAGACGCGATGTGAATATCAAACTCCTGGATGAAGAGCATAAACCCATCATCACATGGTCTCTTTCAAAAGCCTGGCCTTCAAAAATCCAATCCACCGACCTCAAAGCTGATGGCAATGAAGTGGCTATCGAAACTATGACACTGGTTCATGAAGGATTGAGTATCGTAGAAGCCAAACCTTGATCATTTAATATCGGATGGCGGATAGTTTTTATCAGACGGTCAATTTTCATTTCAAGGTGGAATTTACTTTGAATGAAGAGGATGTGGACGTCCGGTTTCAATCGGTGTCAGGGCTTGATGTAACTGTGGATACCGAACAGGTAAAAGAAGGTGGTGAAAATCGTTTCGAGCATGTACTGCCTGTAAGAACAAAATGCAGTCCGCTGGTTTTGAAACGTGGACTCCTGAAACCTTCCGACTCGGGATTGACCCGGTGGATACAACAGGCATTTGATGATGAGGAGTTTGTTGTCATTAAAACAGTTTATATCAAACTTCTTAATGAGGAACATCAGCCACTTATGCTATGGACCATTAACAATGTCTGGCCAAGAAGCTGGAAAATGGGAGAGCTGAATGCCGAACAGGGTGCCGTACTGATCGAGACACTGGAATTGAATTATAACAGGCTCATACTTTCTGAGCCTTGATCCCTGACACTAATAATAATTATACTATGTCCATCGAGATAAGGGAGTTGATTATCAAAGCTACCGTAGTTACAAGATGGTGGCGGGGCAGGAGCATGCTGCAACAGGTGCTGGTTCCGGTAATAATGATGTTTCCCCCAATGAAGAGTTGATAAAAACCTGCGTGGAAAAAGTTCTTGAAATCATAAAAGATAAAAATGGCAGATAAGAATACAAAGGTCCTTTCCAAATTGGTTATTCACGCGTTTGAAAAAAATGACTTCAAACAAGGAGGTCATGTCTTTTACTACTCCTATCAACCCGGAAACATTTACCAGGACCAGCCATATAGAATTGGATACTACCCGGGGCCATGGGCAGCCGGGAACTAATCCAAGATATAAATCAACCGCTCCGGAAGAGCTGAAAATTGACTTTGTACTGGACGGCACTAAAACCATGGAAGGATATGTGGACAAGTATAACTCCATGGAAGTATCTGATCAGATCAAAGCCTTTAACGATTGTGTCCAGTATGAAGGGAAAATACACCGGCCCAGGTTTTTGATTGTTCGTTGGGGTTCTGAGGTGAAATTCCCCTGCGTTCTTTCACATATGGAAATTAGTTATTCGCTTTTCAAACCGAATGGGGATCCTTTACGGGCCAAGATTAGTGCAACTTTTATTAAGTACGAAACAGAAGCAGCTATATTTGCCGCCAATCATATTTCTTCGCCCGACCTCACCCATCAGCGGGTTTCTAAAGAAGGGGACCGTCTTGACCTGATGAGCTATGATATTTATGATGATACCGGTTTCTTCCTGCAGATAGCCAGGGTAAACGACCTTACCAGCCCGAGGAATTTGAAAGCGGGATTAGCACTGGTATTTCCTCCCGTCAATAAAAACGATGCATAATGGCAGAATTGATTATACCAAACGCTGCAAAAAATGATGTTGCCAGTTATAATATCCTCATTAATGGGAAGGATGCTGATCCTACCTATAAGCTGATGTCACTTTCCATTTTAAAGGAAGTAAACCGCGTTCCGGTTGCCAAAATTGTTTTTGTGGACGGGGATGCAGCTAAACGAAGTTTTGAAATAAGTAATAAAAACGATTTTATACCCGGGAATAAGATCCAGATCAACCTGGGCCGTGATTCAAAAAATAAACAGGCATTCAAAGGGATTATCGTTAAGCATGCCGTAAAGGTAAAGGCAAATGGTCATAGCCAGCTACTTGATCGAGTGCATGGATGAGTGTGTAAAAATGACTATTGGCCGGCACAGCCATTATTTTGAAGAAGTAAAAGACAGCCAGGTCTTTGACGAACTGGCCCAAAAATATAAGCTGAAAACAGATCCGGAAACAACCAGGCTTTTGCATAAAGAACTGGTCCAGCACCATATTTCTGACTGGGATTTCATGCTTCTCCGTGCTGAAGCGAATGGTATGCTTGTGATCCCTGATGATGGTACAATTAAAATTGCAAAGCCGGCCATTCAGACAAAGGAAGTATTACAGGTAAACTATGGTTCTTCGGTATTGGAATTTGAATCAGAGATAGATGCCCGTACCCAGTTTAAAAATGTACATGCTTCTTCCTGGGACTACAGCAATCAGAATTTGTTTAAAGCTGATTCCTCTTCTGTATCCCTGGCAGAACCCGGAAATATTTCCGGAGAAGATATTGCGGCAGCGATCAGCCCTGATAATTATGAGATGCACCACAGCGGTCATAAACTTGAACAGGAACTTCAGGATTGGGCCGATGGAATCCTCCTGCGCAGCAGGCTTTCCAAAATCCGCGGACGTGCCAGATTCATTGGTTTCGGGGACATCAAACCCGGCGATACGGTAAAGATCACAGGTGTGAGCGACCGGTTTAACGGTAAGGCCTATGTGACAGCGGTCAGACAGGAAATGGGAAATGGAACATGGGAAACACAAATACAATTCGGTCTCGATCCTGAAAGACATGGATATCGTTACAGGGATATGGAGGATCTTCCATCTGCCGGATTGGTTGGAGCAATTCAGGGTTTGCAGATCGGGGTCGTAGTAAAGCTTGAGGGAGACCCTGACGGGCAGGATCGCATACTGGTAAAGATTCCCGTTATAGATAACAATGCACAGGGTATATGGACAAGAATCGCCAGCCTTGATGCAGGATCCTCCAGGGGTGCCTGCTTCCGCCCTGAGATTAATGATGAAGTGATCGTGGGTTTTATAAATCATGATCCGGGAGATGCTGTTTTACTTGGTATGGTCAACAGCAGTAAAAATCCGGCACCCATTCCTGCAAAAGATGCACAATGACGAAAAAGGTTTTACCACCCGCAGTAAAATGCACATCAGTTTTAACGATAAGACAAAGACAATTACAATTGATACACCTGCCGGGAACAGCATTACATTGGATGAAAATGGGAAAAATATTGTAATCGCTGATCAAAGTAATAATAAAATCACCATGAAACCCTCCGGAATATCCCTGGAGAGCCCTAAGAATATAGATATAAAGGCAGGAGCAGTTCTTACCCTGAGTGGCGGTACTTCTCTGTCCATTGGGGCCCCTTCATTGTCAGTAAAAGCTGATGCAGACGTGAGCATTTCAGGAGCAACGGCTAAACTGGCTGCCCAGGGGCCCGCAGAAATCAAAGGACTTCCGGTAAAAATAAATTAACAACAAAATATATGCCATCAGCCGCAAGAATAACCGATATGCATACCTGCCCACTGGCTTCTCCGAATCCACATGTGGGCGGACCGATCACAGGACCTGGTGTCCCGACAGTGTTAATCGGTAATTTACCTGCCGCAGTAGTAGGTGATTTATGCGTTTGTGCAGGACCTCCGGATTCGATTGTAAAAGGGTCAACAACCGTTTTCATTGGCGGAAGAATGGCAGCACGACAGGGCGACCTTACAGCTCATGGCGGGGTGATCGTAAGTGGATTTCCAACAGTTCAGATTGGCGGGTAATAAAAATATATGTCATGAATACTCCTTACAATTCTTTTCTCGGTACCGGATGGTCTTTTCCTCCTACTTTTGATTTTGAGAGCGGGCAGGTGGAACTGGTAAGTGACCTGGATGATATCAGGGAAAGCCTGGATATTTTACTCTCCACAAGCCTTGGAGAAAGAGTGATGCAACCTGATTATGGCTGTAACCTTAATGACTATATGTTTGAATCCCTGAATAACAGCCTGATCGGACTTATCAAGCACCATGTGGAAAACTCGATCCTTTTTTATGAACCCAGGATTATTGCGGAGAATGTTGATGTAACCGCACCGGATTCAACAGACCTTATTGAAGGGAAATTCACAATTACCGTGGAATATTCCATACCTGAAACCAATTCCAGATACAATTATGTTTTTGATTATTATTTGAATGAAGCTGCCGGACCGGCATAGTAAATTAAGATTAAGAATTAATCCTGAACGAATACTTCCACCATGGATTGTCAATGTCTTATACATCCCTTTCAGAATGATCCCGGCACAAGCCAGAGTCAACGGGTAATGGATAATTTATTGTCCGGAGCTGCTAAAATTGACGCCCGAACCCTGGCGGACCTGCTCAATTATTTCGTACAGATGTCCAGGCATATCAATTATTATGACCTGAAATTAAATGTAAATGACTGGCAGCCTTTTTTTAAAAACAGTGTACCTTTTACCCTCGCATCCATAATAAAATTTCCTCTCCAAAACACTGAAACCAATTTAGAACTTTATAAATCCATTTTTGAAAAAAAGCCATCTCCTGCTGGATTACAGCTTATGTGCTTTTTCGATCTATTACCGTTTTATTAATAGCATTAACAACTGGCATCTTATACTGAAGGATAGCGGTCTGCCCATTGCAGCCACCCTTGAAGGACTGATAATAAATAAATTACAGGCTCCGGTAAAACAATTTATTCAATATTCCAATGCAGCAGTAAAAGCTTATGGGATAAACAGAATTGATTTTCTGAAACTATCCGGTAATCCGATATGGGGGCTTGATTCAACCGCTTTGTCTGCCATTGATACATCTTTCTCGGCAGGTACGGTAAGTGCCCGCCAGCGAATGATCAATTTATATTCAGATTTTAGTACTCTGGTTACTGTTTTCACTGATGCAGTAAAAACCTTGTCGGCTGCATCTGAGAAATAATCTTGAAGGAAGTTTTATCCCGCTTAAGGAGGAATTACAGAAAAAGCATTCCCCCCACCTTGCCTTGCTTTTTGCTTTTCTGAATATGTTCCGGCAACTACAGAATGACTTAAATCAATATACCCGGAAACATCTCGACTATTTCTATAAGGAGATACTTCAGTTCAAAGCGAAAGAAGCCGTTCCCGATAAAGCCAACGTAGTATTTGAGATCCAGAAAGCCTTAAAGAATTATCTGATTAAAAAAGGTATTCTGGTAAAGGACGGGAAAGATGATAATAAACAGGATATTCTGTTTTCTCTTGACGATGATATTGTAGTTACCCGGACATCTATTGCTGATAAAAAGACTCTCTTCGTCAACAACCGGAATGCACATGCTCAAACCTATGTGGAGGGGGTGTATATGGCGCCTGTAGCTGAAATGGCAGATGGTGTGGAAAAGGAATTCTCCGGTGATCCAAAAAATTTCCCGACACTCGGCGCACATTACAGTAAATATATTGATCCGGAAACCAAATTTGTCAAACCATATCCAAATGCCCGGCTTGGATTCATCCTGGCATCCCCGGTACTTATGTTACAGTCAGGCAGTACCAGGACCATTGATATTTCTCTTCCTTGTGAGTTGAATGAATCAATTTGCACTGAAATCGAAACCTCCATCAGCAATAGTTCAAAAGACTGTTGCAATGATAAAAGTACAACCGGACCTTACTGCGATACAGTACAATATCCCGGATTTTTATCAGGCAGTCGATTTTTAAAGTTTTTATTCAATTATGTGAACGGTGTATTATCAATCTAATATTGTTATATCAACGAGGATATTATTAAAGAAGCACAGAAAAAAGGCATCAGTGGAAAATTAGCTGACGAATTAAGAAAAACATTTCTGATTGAAATAAGTGATCCTTTATGTTATTGCCCGGTAGAAAAAAGAATTTACGAAAAGACGATCCCGAAGACGGAATTCGATACAGATATCGCAACTTTGACACCCGGAGAAATACTAATTCTGACCGGTCTAATCAAGCCCGGAAGAGCATTCAATTTTTTATTCAGCGGTGAAAAGGGATGGCTGGAACCCAGCTCCATAGATACACTTGCATTGTCCCCCCTCATACCTATAACAGGTACTTCTGCATATCAGTTTACTCTGCAAATTAGACTAACACTAAATCCGGATAAGGATGCCGTAACATTTTATAACAAGGATGTTTTACTGGAAGATTTCGGAACCACCAATCCGCTGGTAAAAATTCAACTGGATGATAAGATCAAATTTACGAACATTCCCCTGGCAGCCATTGCGGAACCGTCGGGGAATAAAGAAGACTGCTGCATTCAGGATAAGAACTGCTGTTTGTTAAGGGAAGAAGCAGATGGTAATGTTTCTCTGTATCATTTTTTTAGAAATGTAACAATAGGGAAAGTAGATGATTCGAATAAAGACAATGCTATAATAACAGTGAATGTTTGTGGCCTGAAAAATTTTATCGTTCAGAATGATGAAAGTGTGATGGATGTTAATACGCCAGTTTATCCGTTTGGAGCAAGACCAGAAATAATCAGATTTTGACGTAGTTAACCCCCGAAGTGGCCTTAAAAATCTTTGCGGGACCCAATTTCTACATCGGTAGTAAGGAAATATTTTTTAAGAATTGGAATGAGATCTGCATTAATCTTAACTGGAAGGATAAGCCTGTTAATTTTAATGAATATTATAAAGCTTATATTGTACGAAGCAATTATCATGACTGTACGGATCCCCATAATAATACAAAAGATATATATGGATTGAATGAGTGTGATTTTGAGGTAAACCTTGCCTTATTGGAAAATGGCAACTGGATTAAAGAGAACGGTACATCAGCGGATATTCTTCCCGATCCGAATCCCTCTACGCATGACCTGAATCGTCATCTTTTCAATCAGGGAGTTTGCAATGCTATTTGCACCAATCTGACATTATTTGATTATTCTTTCCATGTTATTAATTCGGATTTTGATGGTACGAGAAAGTATGTTGATTTTGGAACAGAGTTATTGAAATATAAGGCTGACAGCAAATCAGGCTTTTTGCGATTTAATCTTCAAAACCAGGATTTCTTAAGTAAGGATTACGCATTTGTTTTAGCAAGGCAAATGATGGCATTTGGACGTTTCCCGACCGTAATAGACGGAGCGATATATCTTACTAACGGGATACCTGCAATATTTGACATGTCCTTTTTCCTTGGAAATATCGGACCTGCAATTATCCAGATAGCCAGTGACGTAGTCAACAGTGCTATCAATGGCGTTCTGAATGATTTGATTCAGATCATTACAAATAAAATAGATAGTGCCGTAAATAAACCGTTGTTGAACAGCATAATCGCCCGCTGTATTTCTTTATTGGATAATATTGCGGCACTGGCTGCCATTACTATACCGGTTCTTTTTGGTGGATTGGATATTTCTATATTAACTCCGGCCCAGCAAGACCAGGTAAATGACTTTGGTGAAGGTTTTTGTATCAGATCTATTTAGTTTATTAAACACCAACCTCACCGGTATCGAGGATGATTTAAAAACGGATATAAGGAATAAATTTAATGCTATTCTCTCTGGTGTTGACATGAGTGGAATTTTTGGAACATCTCTTAGGAGACTAAACAGGTAATTATTCCCAATGAGCCCTGGACACCTGTTATTAGCAATATTTCTCTTGACTATTCTGCAATAGCAACTATACAAGATATTAACCTGATTCATTTGTATCCTTATGACGGAACATACAAACAGGAGGCCTTAAAGCTTCAACCAGCTTTATTCCCAACCTTTTGTGATGAAGGCAGCATATTCCTGGGTCTCCGGGACTCTTGTACCCGGGCGATAACCTGAATATTTTATTTCAGCTCGCTGAAGCTACATCAGACTCAGAATCGGAGAAAGAAACAGTTTACTGGCATTACCTCGATAGTAATGTATGGAAGCCTTTGAGAACAGGTTTTGAGGTGTTGGATGATGCTACAAAAAACCTGACCAGCTCAGGTATCATAAAATTGGCCCTGCCCGCAAATATGACCAGCGATAATACCATTATGCCGGTGGGAATGCATTGGATCAAAGCTTCCATTCCCAAAAACAGCGGATCAGTGAGCGAGACCATTGGAATTCTTCCCCAGGCTGTTCAGGTGATTTTTACCGATGATGAGGCAAATGATAAACTGAGGCTGTCCGGCCCGCTGTTATCGGGAAGTATTTCTAAACTTGAAGTGGCCGATGCATCAGTAAAATCGGTTTCACAACCATATGATTCTTTCGGAGGACTCGTTCCTGAAATCGAGCAGCAATTTTACGTGAGAGTAAGTGAAACGCTTCGGCATAAAGGAAGGGCGATTCAGGCTTTTGATTATGAAAGGCTTGCACTCCAGGCTTTTCCTCAACTATTCAAAGTTAAATGTATAAACCACAGTTTTGCTTTAAATGCTCATGAATACAGTAATGACTTTCCATATGCAGGAGGTTATGTTATGCTGGCCGTTATTCCCGATCTTAACCAGTTAAAAGCGGGCAATTCATTTGAACCCAAGCTTCCTGTCAGTATTATTGAAGATATCGATGCATATATACGGAAGCGAACCTCACCTTTTGTCCGGTTTCGCACGATGAATCCGCGATATGAAAAAATAAATTTCTGCCTTAAGATCCGGTTGCTGAAAGGCAAAGATGAAAATTATTATAAAGAACAGGTCAGGAAAGATATCCGGGAATTCCTGGCGCCATGGGCGGTGGGTGATTATTACAAACTGACGTTCGGGCAATGTGTGTACCGTTCAGATATTATCCAGTTCCTGGAAACCAGGGATTATATGGATTTTATAGGTGATCTCAAGATGGGCAGATGAAGGAATTCGCCCAATGGGGAATCTACCTAAAATTTGCCCGGATACGCCCAGATCCATCCTGATCGCCGGAGAAATTGAAGTATGTATCGATGAACCGGATTGTGAAACGCTGGGGTGAATATTATCCTTGTCCTGAGATAAAGATAAAGATTGTTAAATGTGAAACGAAACCGGAAAAAATTTCTGATTACTGTAAATGAAAAGTTCAATAAAGAGATTGAATGGCTGACACGGGAAAAAATAAAACCATTAGTAAGACCAATACCGGATTTCCGGATTACCTCGATTTTAATAAACTGCGCAGCAGTGCTATTGAATACCTTGGTAAATTGGCCGGAAAGATATGGACAGACCACAATGTGCATGACCCGGGTATTACCATCCTGGAGTCGCTCATATATGCGCTGCTGGATCTGGGGTATCGCACCAACCTTCCGGCAGGAGATCTGTTTACCCGTGATCCGGATGATAAAACTCCTGACAATAATTTTTTCCCGGCATCCCGTATCCTGGGCAATAATCCGCTAACCATTACTGATTACAGGAAACTTCTGGTAGATCTGGAAGGTGTTAAGAATGCCTGGCTGGAAGTTGATGACAGTATACCTGCAGACTTTTGCAAAGACAGGAGAGGTCAACCTGCTCCTGATTCCGTTCTTCCGGAATCTTTTGTTGCAGAGGAAGATTTTTCCAAATGCACTAACCTCAACGGTCTTTATCATGTTTTCATACAACTGGAAGACGGTATTGATCAGAACAAGCACCTCTATGAAAAAACAATCCGAAGGATCCGGGATAGCCTTATGGCTCACCGTAATCTCTGTGAAGATTTTATAGATATTAAAATTCTGTGCAACCTGGAATTGGGTATCTGTGTGGAAATAGATCTGGAGGCCGGTGCGGATGCGGAAGGAGTGTATATAAATATAGTGGAAGCATTACAGGAATTTCTGTCTCCATCACCAAAGTTTTATTCTCTCCAACAGCTGCTGGATAAACAAAAGCCAATAGATGAGATTTTTGCAGGAAGACCTTATAATATTACCGAAAGTCATGGTTTTGTAGATACGGTCGAGTTTGAAAAACTGACACTCAGAAAGGAATTGCACCTTTCTGATGTATATCACCTGCTGTCTGATATAACAGGGGTAAGGCGAATCAGGAACCTGGGATGGATCAAATGCTGTAAGGACAAACAAAGCACCCAGGAATGGAAACTGGTCCTTCCGGAAAACCATATCCCCTCATTTTCATCAGCTTGTTCAGGATTTATATTTACGCGTAATGGGCTGCCGGAAAAGGTGGATCTTAAAAAATTCGAATCCTATTTCGAAATGAAATTTACAGGATCACAGAAAGGTTTGTATAAAGAACCTTCTGATTTCCTCGATCCGGTATTACCACAGGGTGTTTACAGGAATGATCTGGCGGATTATTATTCTATACAAAATGAATTTCCAAGGGTATATGGTATCAGTGAGGGAGGGCTCTCAAGTAATGAAACGGACAAAAGAAAAGCACAAGCCTTGCAATTACAGGGATTTCTGTTATTTTTCGACCAGTTACTGGCCAATTACCTTACCCAGTTGAAAAATATGCGTTCCCTGTTTTCTCTTACATCGTCCGGGGAACCATCAGATAACCATACTTATTTTACCAACCAGCTGACAAATGCGCCCCAGCTTCAAAAACTGCTTCGGTTTCATATTGATCAGGATGGAAATAATACACTGGGAACCCAGGGAAGTATTCTTGCTTATCCTACTGACCGGAAGAAAATACAGGCGCTGATTGATAGCGGAAAATTAAAAAACAGCTGATCTTGAAAGGCGCTGTAATAATCCCTGTGAAGATGATTTCCCGGAATATGAATTCTGTTTTGCGGAAGAGCGGGACCTGGCACTGAACCAGTTGAAAGATGATTTTCTTTTCGGTGACTATCAACCTGTCATCGTGTCCAATACGAATGACTGCTATTTCTTTTATTTCTTTACGACTTCTGCCGATGTGGCACTGATCAGCAAACATTATTATGCAGATCAGAAACAAGCCGCTGATGCAGCAGCTTCAGTTAAGTATGCTGCTACTTTTATTGAGAATTACAGGCCCTTTATGACCCGCAATAAATCTGCAAATGAGTTTTTCTCCTTTGATATTGAACTCAACCTCGATGTATACTCAAAGTATCTTCAGCTGATCGTGGAAGATGAAGAACTGTACCTTAGTCGCCGTCAGGATTTTTTGAATCACCTCCTTTCCAGATTTGCAGAAAGTTTTACCGATTTTGCACTATTGTCGGCACCCTTTATAAGCAGTAATGATCTGCCAGCCCTTGAAATAAAAGCTGAAGAACGTTTTCTTAGTCACTATGATGATATCAGCAGTAACCGGGGGAAAGCTTATGATTATCTGAAGGACAGATGGAACAGTAATAATATATCCGGGTTTGAGAAAAGAGTGAAGGCACTGGCAGGCATTGATAACTGGAACCGTCATTATCTCTGCAATTTCGTGGTGGAACCTGCGGACAAATTATATCACATTTCCATTTTGCTGTTCGACCTGGCTTTTGCTGTTGCTGAAAAAACATTCGGTGAACAAGATGGTATGGCTTCACTCAAATCAATTTTCAGAAAATGGCTGTCCCCGGTATTTGAATATGAGTATGTAAGTTACCGGCAAAAATACCAGGTCTATATTCAGGATGATTTTGGAAATAAATACAGAATCGAGAAATTATTTCCGCGGGAAGAAGAGACAGAATCTTTTGTCAACGCTCTTGATACAGCTTTTAAGTTTCGCCCCGACTTAACCAATGATGTTTTTATCAGCCGGTATATTTATAAAGTTCTTCTTTATAATGCCGCAGGGAAGCTCATCGCTGAAGGCAGGCAGCATTTTCCGGAAAAAACTGATGCAGATAATTTTGGGGAAAAAGTTTCCGGGAAACTGAGTTCTTTTTTAAAAGATGAGAATGAATTTATCAAAATAGGCCGTTCCCCAAAGCTGGACAAATTGATTTTGGTTTCCAGGGATAAATTTCCATTTGTATTTGTCAATGAACACGAATTTGAATGGAAACCAGTGGAGGTTTTTCGTTTAAAAAAAGAAAGAAAGCGATTTTCCATATTAAATAAAAAAGCCAGCTTTCAATTTGATTCCATTAATGACTTTCCTGATACAAGATCAGCGAAAGAGAGTTACAGGTCAATACTGCCATTGCTTACCCAGGCATCTTCCTATACAATTGAAAAAAATAAACAGACTGAAGAATTTGAATTGTTTATTTCTTCTGAATCTAAAAAGAAAGCAAGATATTTTGAGTCTTTTATTTCGGAAGAAATGGCTTATAAGAAGATGCACGAGTTACTTACTGAGATAAACACTTATACTTACAGGTTATCGGTTACCGACCCGCTTCCGGACGAATGGGAATTTAAATATCGCTCCGGTGATGAAACAGGCAATTTCATTGATTATTTCAGTATTGGGAATTATAAGAGCAGCGAACTTGCCAGCAAAGCGGCAACGGCTTTTTATACGAATCTTAAGGATCTTAGTCTCCATTTAATAACCGGTGAATTACTTCTTGAGCTTAAAAAGAGTTCGTGGGATATCAAAACTGTTGCGCAATTAAATAAACCGGGCCCTGAAGATAAGAAAAAGGCCCAAGCCATTCTCTCATTCAGTAAGGGTTTATATCAGTCGGTTTCTGATTCTTCCGATAAAAATTTAATGGCTATCCTGGATAATAACCGTATTAATCCCGGAGAGGATTTTGTCTATAAACTTGTGGATAAGGATAACCTGCTGGCATATCACCCGATCCTTGAGCCTGGAAAGCCCGGTGACGATCCTGGAACGCTTAAGAACAACCTTATCCTGCAGGCGCTGAAAGGGTACAATTATATTGATATCGACCATGGTACAGATATCATCAGGGAGCGAAAAGATAAAAAGACAAAAACCAGCTGGTATCATTACCTGGTTAAATGCAATAACCGCAAATATCAGCAGGGAGATCTTGCCGGACAGGATCTGATTTTATTTGAAAGCACGAGGGGTTATGCCAGTTCCGATGATGCACTGGCCGCTTTTAATCAGGAGTACCTTTTGGTTTTAAAATATGCAAGGAATACGAACAGTTACGGGATGGGTCAGAAAATCAGTCTGGTTGAATTGCTGGTGAATTCCACGGATGAATGTGATAATAGTAAAAGCCTCGTTTTTATTCCAAAAGAAACTTCAATCGAATTCGGCGGTTATGAGGTGCAAAAAAATATTGCCCCCATTGCAGCCAGTTATCCGATCCGTTATATAGGGAAGAAAAAATTTGTGTTTGTACTTGGCATGCTCGATAACATTACAAATACATTCACAATTGACTGGAAAAGCTGCAGAGAATATTCAACAGCCATTAAAGCAATGGAACAGTTCCAGTTTTTCCTGATCCTGTTAAAATACCCTGGTAATTTTTATGTGGAATGGAGTTCCACACATTGTGATTTTGGGATTTATATACGCGAAGTGCTGGCTATCAGTGCCCATGGATTTGCTACTTCTGAAGAAGCCTGGGGAGAAGAGGGCATTGAAAAATTCATATCTGTTTCCCAGAGTGAGAATGGGTTTCATAATTATGTTAACCGGCTGACCTGCAACCCCGGATTTTATGTAGCCTGTAACAATACCGGTTTGAAGCATCCCTGTTCATATGACACACCTGCAAGGAGAGACCAGGTAATGGATCAATTGTACCAGGCATCCGGTTTTAATTTCATGGACCTGGTTAAGACGGTGGACAAGGAAAAAATAATTCTGACGGATCTCCAAAAAAATCCGTTGGTGATCATTCATACCGGGCTGAAAAGAGAGCTGAATTATCCTCCCTGTGAATGGCTTTTACGGTTTGTGGAATCTGTTTATATTGAAAAAAACTACATTAAGAAAGGCGGACATTATTCATTGAACTACCGCTATACTGTAAATAATGATAAACAGGAACGTTATTTTAAAATGGCTGAGCCCGCACCTGCTTCAGCGAATATGAGTTTCAGGGACTGGAAGCAGGAATTGCAGAAGATTGCCTGTTATTTCCCGGTAAGGAAGGTGAAAAATGTTTGCAACCCCGGAGGGAATGATCAATATAAAGTGGAAATAAAACTTCCCGGATTCGATCCCTGCTGTCGCGACATACTTAACGATAATCCATGGTGTTCACCCTGCAAGGTCCCTGATTGTACGCCATCCTGCCACTTCTCCTGGATAAGTGATTGTTGTTTTGAGGATTGCTGCCAGGCATTGGATTTTTACATGGCTTCATTGAATTTATTAAAAGGATTCGAAAACTATAAACCGGTTTACGATTGTAATTGTGGATCTTACCGGATTGAACTGCATCCGCAGCTGACGCTGAAAGAGAGGGATGAATATTTAAAGAAAAGCAGGGAATCTTCAAGGCAGAATCCTGTTTGTTCCGGCAGTTGGAATGAAGGATACAAACCTGCAAATAAAAGCCTGAATCGTTTGCGGAATGAAATTTCCTGTTTCAGTGAGATCGTAGCCATTAATCCACAATTCTATTCCAACCCAGATATGGCATGCGATGCTGTAACCCGCTCTAAAAAGCTTATAAACAGCGAGGGTTTGCACCTGGTGGAACATATATTATTGAGGCCACGCTGTACCGATGAAAAAGGAAACTATACTGAATGCGATTGTGATGCCCTCCCACGTCCCTGCATTGACAAAGACAAACATTGTCATTTTCAATGGAAACCCGGAGGGGAAATTGATCCATGTGAAGCCAGTAAAACAGTTTGCCTTACCCCTGGCTATGATCCATATTCATTTATTGCAACCCTGATCCTTCCGGCATGGCCTGAAAGGTTTAGGTCCGAATCGGGCAGAAAGACAATGGAGAAATTGTTACAACGTGAAGCCCCGGCCCATGTGCTCCTCCGTATTTTGTGGCTTAGGCCGAGAGATTTCTGTTGTATGGAATTCTACGATAAATTGTGGGTAGAATGGCTTGCCCATAAACTTTGCGCCCCGGGATATACGAATTGTGATTTTCTAAAACTGTTATTTAAAAAAGAATTTCAACCCTTGCCTGAAGGCCGGGATTGTGTTCCCTGTGATTGTGGTAAAGACCAGCCCGATAACTGCTCGCCTGCCGGGGAAGATCCATGTGCAAATACTGATATCTTAACCAAAATCAATGGACTGTTCTGCTGGTCGGACGATCCGGAATATTCATTCAGTTATTGCGAATCCCGGATGAGAATCCCGCTGTTCGAAAAACGGGCAGAAGAAGGAATTAAAAAAACGGCTCCTGTTGTAAAAATTGCTCCAAAGGCCGTAGAGAGTAAAAAGCTAAATACTCTTAATGAGGCATCTGACACAGTTGTACAAGACAGAAAGATTGAAAAGGCTAAGCAGCCTTCCAGGTCACCTGATCAGCTGATTAAAGAAAAATTCAGATTGGTTCAATCCCGGGCACATCACTACGAAGTTCAGATGAATGCCCTGAAAGAAGTTTTCCCCGAAAAAGAAATCATTTCCAATGCTCTTATATTTCTGAAAAAATCCAAACCATCCCCGGAACAATACACTGCATTGGCAGAAGCAATTATAAAGGATAAGACCAATAGTGCAAAAAATATTCGTGGACTGAATAAGAGTCAAAAGCAAGCGATCATTGAAAATATTACCTGGAAATACCTGGATTCAGTTTGTTTCAACGGGAAAGACCTGGATAAGATCCTGGCTTTGAAAGCTGGTTTTAAATTATTGAAGGAGAAAGGCGTGGACATGGAAGCCCTGTACCAGGGCTGGGAAAGTGAGAAACTGGCCGGGTTTGAACCGGAAATTGATTATAAAAAAATTAAAAAATGGCTGGTGGGCCAATAATCCATTATGCGGCACCTGATAAAAAAGCAAATAATAGAACTCAGCCTGGATAAAAGGGTAAATTACTTTCACATTCAACAACAGGTAAGTGATCATTTTTGGAATGATATTGTACCCTTGTTGGAGGAATCATTTGATGCGATCAGCAGTGAAGATGAAATAATGGAAATTGATCGGTTTGAACTGGACCTTGACATTGTATCTGAAAAAGAGATCGGAGATGAAGAGTGGACGAGGGGAATTAAAAAAAAAATAGATGAAAAAATTGCTTCCATAACGGATCCTGCCTCTTCCCAATATGCTGTAAGATCACGGGATCGTCGTCTGGGTGTTATCGGGCAATGGCTGTATTATATGGATCATGGGTTCCTTGCATGGAATAGTGGTCCGCTTGATGATAAATGGCATCAGGATGTTCTGGAAGCACTTGCTGTTGACTTTAAAAGCTCTCAAACCTTAAAGGAAAGAATTCTCCGGGATTCTTTTTTTTTGAAAAGGATAGTCACCCAGCATTCGGATAACTTGTTACATAAACTTACAGAAATTATTACAGCGGAAAAACAGGAATCACTTTCCGGATCAGTGGATGAACTCCTTTTGCTATACCGTGACCTGCAGAATAGGAAAAAAATATCCGGAAATGTAAGCGATAAGGACCTTCGGAATAACTTATGGCAGGAATTGTTAACCCGGGCTTCAAAGGGCAAGCCATATCCTACTGCTTCGAGCCTCCATGCCGGATTGATCCGCTCTTTTGTGGAGGAGAATATGCTTACGTCAAAAGTTCCTTCAGCAACAGCTGAAAAATTACCGGTAATATTGCCCATGCTCAACCGATATTCGAAAGAATTAAAGAACCGGCTAAGGAAGGAAGAAAAACGGATCGAAATGGTTGTACAGGAACTGAATATCCCAAAAAGCAAAATATCAGATGAGAGTCTGGAAATTGACAAGGAACAGATTTCGAAATACAATTGGCGGGTTCTCGATGAAGAGGGCGTATTTATTGTGAATGCCGGGGCTGTTTTATTGCATCCATTTTTGAAATCATTATTTAACCGGCTGGGATTGATAAATGGGTCTCTCTTTATTGACGGCCATGCACAGGAGACCTCTCTTTACATGATCCATTACCTGGGTACCGGTCAGATTGAGGCAAAAGAATTTGAATTGACACTGGCCAAAGTACTCTGTGCTTATCCCCTGGAAAAGCCGGTGGAACAGGTGGTGACGTTCCCCCCAGGATTTACACTTGAAGCGGAAATGCTGTTAGAGGCTGCAATAGGTCAATGGGAGAAATTAAAGAATACTTCAGTTGCCGGATTAAGAGAAGGGTTTTTACAAAGACCCGGAAAATTGTTTTCAAGGAATGGTAATCTTTTTCTACAGGTGGAAAAAAGTTCCATTGATATATTATTGGATTACCTGCCCTGGAACCTGAGCATGGTCATGCTTCCCTGGATGAAAGATATATTGAGGGTAGAGTGGCGTTGAGTATAAGAAATATGGGAGTCATCGAGTAATAAAAGATGAAAGCCGTTGAATCCAAAAATGCAGCCAGCACGACCAGGCAGGCAAATACTCCATTTTTTTCAAAAGAGAGTGATCAGCATTTTTTTGGATCTGCTCAGAGCGAAAAGCCTTTTTTTCCTGCTTCAGAAAGCCGGGCTTCTTTCGTACAGACAAAGCTGAATATCAGCCAGCCCGATGATCATTATGAAATGGAAGCCGACTCCACGGCAGATAAGGTAGTGCAACGCCTGGCAGAACCTGCTGCCATAAAAACCGGACCTTTTTCTCCAGTCTCGCTCATGCCTTTTTTCCAGCAAAAAAGTACCGGTAGCCACGAAGAAAAAAAAGTTCAGAAACTGGAAGAGGAGGAAGATCCGTCTGCAGGAGAAAAAAAATTGCAGCGCAAACCCATTTTTGAAAGTAATGCAGAGCCGCCCGATGATCCTCCGGTACAAAAAAAAGCTGACCACCCGGATTCACACACTGCAAATCCGGCTATTGAAAACAGCCTGAACAGTTCAAAAGGATCAGGACATCCCTTACCGGAAGATACACGGCAAAAGATGGAATCCACAATGGACGCAGATTTTTCTAATGTGCGTATTCACAATGATTCCAATGCTGCCAGCCTGAGTAAGGACCTGAATGCACAGGCTTTTACCCATGGTAATGATATTTATTTTAATTCCGGGAAATATGATACTTCTTCCGCGGGCGGTCAGCATTTATTGGCACACGAATTAACACATACCATTCAGCAGGGTGCCAGCAGTCATGTTTCAGACTCTGCCAGAAGTTCAGTCAGTAACAACGTCGTAACCACTAAACTGATATCACCTGAGAAATCAATTCATAGAAGGACATCTGATTTGGCTGGCGATGTTTCTGTTGCCAACGGCGAAACCGGAGAAGAAGTTGCCATTGAGAAAGAACCCAACAGAAACAGATATGGCTGGCAACAGTTAACGAATTACCCGAAGACCGCTACCGGACCCGCGAATATCGATGTGGTAAAGCCCAATGGCAAAAACATTCAACCAAAAGCAGAGAATGACACCATAATTGCTAAATCGGGGATAGCTGTCCCCGGAGAAAAAGATCAAAATGAAGAATTACAACGAAAAGAAGAAAAGGAAGAAGAAAAAATAAGCCCCGATAAGGAAGAGATGAAATATTCGGCTTCCGGAAATTCTAATCCCGGACAGCAGCCCGAAAAGGAACCAGTAAAAACTGTTCAAAGTAAATCTGAACCAGGGATTCAACGTCTCTTTGGCTGGGTCAGTGATGTTGTTGAATGGGCCGGTGACAAGCTCGAAGAAGGCAAAAAATGGTTACTGGGCAAAGTTAAAAATTTAATAATGAATGTGAAGGGCTACAAAGCCCTGCGTGTGGTGCTTGGTTCAGACCCTATTACCGGCGAAAAAGTGCAACAAACGGGGCTCAACTTTATTGATGCTGCACTTGACATAATTCCATTTGGTTCGCTTATTCAACAAAAATTAAAAGAACTGGGCATACTCGATCAGGCTGCAAAGTTTGTTGAAAAAGCTTTTGGCCGGGTACGTAGACTCATTAGCGGGATCTCCGCTATATTTTCCAACTTCATGCACTCTCTTTCTCTTTCCGACCTGAAAGACATACCAGCTGTATTCCGCAGACTGGAAAAAGCATTTACTTCATTCTTCGACGAGGTAATAAATTTTGCCAAAGGCCTGGCTAATGATTTCCTTGAGTTTATTAAGAAAGCCCTGCTTATCCCTCTGGGCACCTATATTAAAACCAAAACAAAATTCTGGGATCTCCTGTGTCTCATTATTGGTAAGGATCCGTTAACCGATGAGGTTAAACAACCAACCGGGGCCAATATTTTAAATGCTATACTCAACCTTAGCGATGATGGCATTGAGCAGGGCAAAAAGATGAAAGAAACAGGCACCTTCAACAAGGTGGCTGCCTGGATTGACAAGGGCATTGCCGTATTTGCCAGTGCTTACGAGATGCTTAAAGCCGCCTTCAAAGGTCTCTGGGACATAGTGACAATCCATGCACTCATACATCCGGTAGAAACTTTCCTTAAAATATTTGATTCATTCTGGAAACCCATTGCCCTGGTTGGCAGGTTCTTTATCGATGCCGGAATTGCAATTCTGAAAATCGTTAAAGAAGTACTGTTTAAATGGATTTCGGCCAAAGCTAAAGAAACCAGGGGATTTTACCTGGTTACGGTGCTTATCGCTAAAGATCCTTTTACCGGTGAAAGTGTACCTCGTACAACCGAAAATATTATTAAAGGTTTTATGATACTTAATGAAGGTGGCGAGGAACAATTTAATAAAATGAAGGAGAGTGGTGCTATGGACCGGACCACGGCCAAAATTGATGCTGCCATCAAGACTCTTGGTTTTACCTGGAATTATGTAAAAGGTCTGTTTATAAATCTGTGGAATTCATTTGGGTGGAAGGATTTGCTGGTACCTGTGCTGGCGTTTGCAAAAATCATTAAAACATTCTACGATCCTGTATTAAGACTTATAAAGTTTGTAATTACGGTGGTAGTGGCTCTGTTTGAGGTTATATTACGTATGATGGGCTTCCCGGTAGACCTGGTATTTAAATTAATTGAGAATGTTAAAAAAGCCTGGGCCAGCATTAAAGCCAATCCTACGGGTTTCTTAATTAATCTGTTGAAAGCCATCAAGCAAGGTTTTAGCCAATTTTTCGATAACATACTTACCCATCTCTGGAATGGCCTTAAAGCCTGGTTGAAACAGGAACTCAAGGACGCCGGTGTGCCAATGCCTGTCGACTATACAGTTACGGGAATTATTAAATGGCTGCTCCTGGTTCTGGACATTACAATGGAAAAAATCTGGCAGAAACTCGAAAAACGTATTGGAAAAGAAAAGGTTGACAAAATAAAGAAACTTATTGCCAAAGCTGAAGCCATTTATGACAAGGCCAATGAAGCTTTGGTATTCTTCGAAGATGTGCGCAAACGAGGTATGGATGCAATTGTTGACAAGATTAAAGAAAAACTAAGCAATATATGGGATATGGTCCTTGAGGCCATTAAGGGTTTCATAATGGATCAGATCATCAAAAAAGTGACAGCCAAATTGCTGAGCATGCTCGATCCTACCGGAATTATGGCAGTTATCAACAGTGCAATAGCACTCTATAAAGCTATTCAATCATTCATCAAATATCTGACCCGCATTCTGGAAATTGTCAACTCATTTGTTGAAGGTATAATTGAAATTTGTGCGGGGAACATTGCTGTTGCTGCCAACTTCCTTGAAAAATCACTGGCAAATGGCATACCAATCGTTATTGGCTTTTTGGCTAACCAGGTAGGACTCGATCTTAGCGGCAGTATCCGCGATATATTGGCTACTGTTCGCGAAAAAGTAGACAAAGGACTCGATTTTCTGGTCGACAAATTAGTCGGTTTTGTTGAGAACATTATAGCGAAATTAAAACAGGCCAAAGATAAAATTTTGGGCTGGCTAGGAATAAAGAAGGATTTTACTTCTGAAGGGGAATTGCATAATATTCATTTTACAGGGAATGAAAATAATTCGGTATTAGTGGTTGAAAGTGATACTTTAATGATAGATATTTTATTTGAATTAAAAGATGAGGAAATAAAATCTTTAACTGGCAATATAAAGTCTAAAAAGGAAGGAGCATTATCTGATGCTAAAAAAGTATATGTAAAAATCAATGAAATTAAAACTAAAATCAAATCTGAAAAGGATGATGAGGAAAAGGTGAAATTGAATGAAGAGCTCAATTCAAAATTTGATGAAATAGTGAAATATTTAATTATTCTTGGAGTAGCAGGAGGAGGTAAACTTCCAAAAACTGAGGTGAAAATAGGTTCACCTAATGGTAAAGCTTCAACAGTAGAAGCAGACCCTTTAACAAAGAATGAAAGTATCAAGCCGGAGAAGGCTACTGCGAATCCGGATGGATGGGCAACACATATCAAGACAATTCCTAATTATGATGACATATACGTTAAGTTGCATTTGCTGCATTTTAAATTGGGTGGCCCGGGCGATGATACGGGAAATCTAACTCCGGGAAGAAAACCAGAAAATATTAATATGTACAACCAGGCAGAGTCAAAAGCCATAGAATTGGTGCATTCTAAGAAAAAAGTTTTATGGTATAAAGCAGAAGTGACAGATTATAGGTCAGAAGCAGGATTTACAGATTTCGCAAAAGGGATAAGAATCACCTATGGGCTTAAGGAAAAAAATGATTCTCAGGAATGGGTTCGATTGGGCGATATTATGTATGATAATGTTTTTACCATAGGAGAGATAGGCAAACCGGGAGAAAATGAAGCCATCCCTTCCATTAATAATGTTGCCTGGAATTATTGGGATTCCGAGTTAAATAAGATTTCTGGTGCGCCCTCCAGATCTGTTTTCAGGAATTGGGTTAGTAAAAGAAATAGCAGAGCATCCGCCTATTCTTCATGGTCCGATTTTGTTACTTCTAATGAATTCATTGAGGCAGATAAGGATTATGGTGGTGGTCTGGAAATGTGGTTTAAGAAAGCGATTGCAGGGGGAAAATTAAGGGAAAAATAAATCCGTTTTTAATGAATGAACAGAAACAAATTTTGAATAAATTAATTACTGAAATTTCAGGTAATCAAATTTTTACAATAGAAACTAAAAAATTTGGAGAAGGATTACTGGTTCAGGAATTAAAAGACCTTGAGGAAGAGTTGAATGTGAAGATTCCTGATAATATTCATAATGTTTACAAGCAATTTAATGGATTCAAATTTAACTGGAACATAGCTGAGCCTGCAAAAATAAAGGGGAATATTGTATTAGATGGGAATATCAATATTTTAAAATTTTATGATATGATGATAGGTTACAACGGCAATCATTGGTTAAATGAGCTATGGTTTGAAAATATGCCCGCCAATAAAAAGGCCCTGCATCAGAGTTTAAAAATCTTTGACTATTACTCTTCAGAATCGATACAGTGTGTGTGTTTGCAAATGTCAAAACAAAGAGAGTTGATTCCAAAATTGTGGCTGTTTTCTCAAGGTCTTCCTGCTTTAGAGCTTTCGATTACTTTTTCTGATTATTTTAACATGATTTACAAAACAAAAGCCATTTGGGGATGGCAGTCATTTTTCGTAAAACAATCATTGAAGGGAGAGAAATATTTTAGTATGAGGAAGAATTGTGAATTAATTATTGAAGGATATGTCAGCTATTTTGACGACAATTTTGAAGAAGAATTAAAGAATAGATATATGGAACTCAAAAAATGAAATCTTTATAATAATCTAACCAATCTGGAGGATGTCCAGTTAATAATTTTAAATATGCCAATCATATCAATTGCCATGCTGAAAGGCGGATTAGGTAAGACTACCACGGCTATAAATTTGGCTGCCGCCCTGCAACAAATGGGAAAAAAAGTTTTGCTGGTGGATGTTGATCCGCAGGCCAACATGTCCCAGGCTCTGGGCATTAATGAAGAGTCCGTAAAAAGTTTATTCAGCGAACTGTCCAAAGTAATCAAAGGAGAAACCGGAGATCTCTCAGAGGTGGTGATACAAACCCAATCCGGGTTGTATCTCGTTCCATCCTCCATTGAACTGGCAGGAGCTGAACTTGAACTTGTAAGCGTCTATGGCAGGGAGCAGGTATTTACATGGTTGCTGGAAAAACTAAAAGATCAATTTGATTATATTTTTATTGATTGCCCGCCGGCCATCGGCATGCTGACCGTGAACGCGCTGGTCGCCAGTGATTATATACTTATACCCATGCAGGCGGAATTTCTTCCCTTAAAAGGCCTGCGCATTTTTTTGCAACATGTCAGAACGATCAAAAGGTTGAATAATAAGCTGGAAATTCTCGGATATGTTCTTACCCGTTATGATGAAAGAAAAGTAATGAACCGGCAGATTTTTCACGAACTCGAACTGGAGTTCGGAGATAAAGTGTTTCATACACGCATCCGCAGTAATATTCAACTTGCCAAAGCACAGGAAGCAGGCACCGATATTTTTCATTTTGATAAATATTCACACGGTGCTCAGGATTATGATGAGCTGGCAAAAGAATTTCAGAGAAAAATAAAAAAGAATTAAAACCACAAGCCATGTCATACTCTTCAAGGGTATACCGTCAGCGGAATCCCAAACCACAGGATGAATCAAAGGAAAAGCCTTTTTTTTCCAAACAGAAACAGAGCCAGAATAGCAAAAAAAACAGTTCCTTCTTCCAGGCCAAACTCGCAGTGAATGAACCCGGCGACAGCCATGAAAAAGAGGCCGATTCTGTAGCTGATACTGTTGTTAACCAGAGGCAGGGTAACCCTGTTGTACAACAAAAAGCGATATCTCCTATACAACGCTTGTCTACCACACCAGAAGAAGAAAAAGTGAGCAGCAATGACGAGCGAATGGAAAGGGATAAGGAAAAGCCATTCCAGAAGAAAAGCGCAGGACCTGAAAAGGAAAAAGAAGAGGACAAATCGACGGCTAAAGTTCAAAAGAAACAGGCAGAATCCTCTTCCGCAACAGTTTCACCGCAACTATCAACCCGTGTTGAGAATAGTTCAGGTAAAGGATCTGCCCTCCCGAAGAAAGCACTTAACGAAATGAATAATTCGTTTGGAAGAGATTTTAGCGAAGTCAGGATACACCATGATGGAGAATCGGCTTCTATGAATAAGGAACTTGAAGCCCATGCATTCACCCATGGTCGTGATATTTATTTTAACCAGGGAAAATTTAATCCGGAAAATGCAGAAGGGAAATTTCTGCTTGCCCATGAGCTGACGCATGTCCTTCAACAGAATCTGACAACCATTCGTAGGGATCCTGCGCCTGCCAAACCAAGGTTTGATTTCCCAATGGCCCTTGGTTTTTTTAAGAATTTTGATGCGACGTATCTGCCTGATAGTCTGGCTACAGGTGAAGGGATAATGAAAATCACTCATAATATTTTTCTGGTTTTCAGCGACAAACTCGACGACTCAAAAAAGGAAAAATTCAGAAAGGATTTTCGGGAAAATGTCTCCTCAATCTGGCAGGATAAATTCATGTTTGAATTGAATGATCCTGATTTTGCTGACTACAAGGCCCACTTGAAACTGGATATCGAATTTGTTGACGAAGCTAAAAATGCACATACCATTATGGAAGTAAAGAACCGGTCAAAAGATTTCCGGTCGAATGTGGAAGAACAAACCAGCGAAAATTATCCCAGCTTGAGCCATACCGCTCACCTGGATACGGGCGATCCATCTCCGGAAGAGCTGGCAAAGAAGAATGCAGGAAAGACTTTTATTGAGCCTTCCATTGTTGAGCAGGTGGGTAATTTTGATTTTGACAGCGCCGTAATTAATGCTGATTGTGAAAAAGGAATTGATCATGTTGAAAAAGCCCTGGATGCATTGCCGGATCCTGCTACATTTAATGAAATTGCAACCGGTAATGAGATTCATTATATTGGCCGTGCAAGTCCCGAAGGAAATAAATGGTATAATCAGCAATTGAGTAAAAAAAGAGCTGAAGCCGTGAAGCAAAAAGTTGAAAAGGATAAACCAGTGGCAAAAGATATGGCTGTAACACTAAAAGGTGAAGGGGCTGATAAAACAGGCTTTGAAAAGGATAAGGAAAATTACCGCCGTGTGAATGTTTTAATTTTTCCATTTACTGAATTCAGTAAGCAACATAAGAAGGACCAGAATACAGCTTCCCATGAATTTGGTCATCTGATGGGATTTGGAGATGAATATTCTGAGAAAGGGAATAAAAAATATGAGAAAAAAGTTGAAGGTGACAGGCCAAGACATTACGATGATGTGAAAGCAATTATGGGTCAGGCAGCAGCTGATGAATTATCCATGAACCAGTCTGCCAGTATCATGTCCTATGGGAATGAAATAAAAAAAGGACATTACGCATTTTTTCTTAAGGCATTAAGAGATATGACGGGAAAACAGGGATGGAAAGTTGAATAAATAAAAATATATGAAACCCACATGATTGAGTACATTCACAACCGGGCTTGCGAGCTCAGCGAAGCTAAACACGAATAAATATAATTTACAACCGAGCTTGCGAGCTCGACGAAGTCAATCATGTGTGGTTCTCCCGCTTTGCGGGACAGGCTATCATACCTTTAAAATCAAAATTATATTATGATGAAAACCAATATTGAGAATAAGACACTTATTGAAAATGAAACACCATTGGAATTTCAATATCTGGAGCAACTTATAGCATTTCGTCTTGGCTATGGCCAGAGGCCTTCTTTTCCCGATTTTCATCAGTGGAGTCTGCCCATGAAAAATTATATAATGGATACCCAGTTGACAGACCAGGACGCGATCTGCCTGTTGCTGATTGCACTGGCTCCCCATGCCATTCCTGAACTGTTCGACAAGGCCATCCAGGAAAAAATAAAATCATCGGGAGATTTTCCGGAAATAGGTGGGGTACGTGGAAAGAATTTCCGGGGTTTTCTGCCTACAGGTCAGACAGCAGTTTTCCTCCTTGCAGGTGATGACCGGGAAAAGCGGTTGGAGACAGAGCAGTTATTCTGGTCCGACAGGGAATTTTCCCGGAGGAAGATTCTCTGGCTGGAAGAACTGCCACAGGGTGAGCCTGTTATGAGTGGGAAGATCATTATGGCACTCGATTATGTTGGCCAGTTTTTATTTGGCACATCTGCCCCGCCTCATTTCAGTACCAGCTTTCCGGCAAAGAGGATCAGGTCACAGTTGAGCTCCGGGGATATTATGATGAATAATGAAATCGTGAGGCATTACCGGCATTTAAAAGAGTGGATTGAATTCAATCCCCGCCTGATGGATGAATGGGATATGAAAAAAAGATTGAAGCAGGGTTACCGGGTATTGTTTTACGGTCCGGCCGGTACAGGAAAAACCTTAACAGCCACTGTTCTTGGAAATGAAACTTCGAAAGAGGTGTACAAAATCGATCTCTCAATGGTCGTATCAAAATACATCGGGGAGACTGAAAAAAACCTGGAATTATTATTTGCACGGGCCGAAGACAAAGACTGGATCTTATTTTTTGATGAAGCCGATGCTATTTTCGGAAAGAGGACCAGCGTGAGAGACGCACATGATAAGTATGCGAACCAGGAAGTTTCTTATTTGCTCCAGAGAATTGAAGAATTTAATGGTCTGGTCATTTTGGCCACTAATATGAAAAACAATATTGACGATGCCTTCATCAGACGATTCAATGACATTGTAAAGTTCAGTATCCCAAATGAAGAGGAAAGGAAAGAAATATGGGAAAAATCTTTTCCTAAAAATGCAGATTATGGGGATATTCCTGACAAGGTAAAGAAATATGAACTTACAGGCGGGAATATTATTAATGTTATCCATTTTGCAGGAATTCAGGCGGTAATAAGGTATGAATCGGTCAGCAGTCAGAAAACAGGTACAGGTTCATCAAACAATAGAAACAAAAATATTACGGAAACAACAGATCCGGGGAAATTACAGTTTTATTCAGATGATATAATTGAAGGGATCAGGAGAGAAATGAATAAAGAGGGAAAACCATTTAGCCTCTGATAATTAGTCAACTATGCCTATGCAGGCTTTGTTATAAAATGGAGAATAATTTCAGGCTATATATTTAATATTTATATAGTGAACCAGAAATTAAACTTTACCATGAATACATTCCTTGATAATGCCCCAAACAGATTGGAGAAATTATCTGACTGTGACATTTGACTTGTTAACAGCTGGTTAGTCTGATCATGTGTCCAAACAAGGTAAAGTATCGACCCCGGGTTATATTCCCACCTGAGAACCAGGTTTGAACGAAATTGCCCGAAATTAAAATCAGGATTTGTAAAATCAAATTGCACATCGTTTAAATCTGTAACAGAATAGCTGTTATCAGATGGGTTCAGAATTATATCTGAAACAGGAAAGGTGTAAAATCTTTGTTCATAATCTTTTGCATGAGGTTCAAAAACTTTTTTAAAATTTGAATAATCGCCTGTTGACAAAAAGGTGCTGGCATAATATTCAACTGATAATTCATTGGTAAAGAATACACTTGCCCTGAGGGTAAATTCAAAAGTTTTGTTTCTTAAATCGCCAAACAAATAATTCATTTCATTGAGTTTCTTATTTAGGATGTACTGTTGTCTTTGTGCCATGTCTGAATAACTCACTGAACCGGTTAATATGGTCTTATTGACCGGGAACCATCTTAAATTGGCAGAAATATTATTATATATGAGCAGATTATCTTCATTATAATCACTCTGGTAAGATAATGTTAATTGTAGATCTTTGGCATTACTTGTATTTGTATTCATGTAAAAAGTCCAGTAGGGGTTAGTCATTAATGCCATCCCTCCACGTAAAACCCTTGGGTCATAATAGGAAAAACTTCTTCTGATATAGCTATTGAAATTCCACATATTAGTAAACTGTGAATTGAAAAATAATCTGGTTCTTGAATCAATTAATTCTTTCCCGAATGACCAGGAAGCATTTTGATCCATCCCCAGAGCAAGATTTCTGAATATCCCTTTTGGAACAATCGAGACGTATGAAAGTGAAGCACCCTGATTGACCATATCTGTCAATCTTATATATCCGAGATCGTTTAAGTCAAGATTTGGGGACATCCAGGAAGTATTTATTTCAAATCTCAATTTGCTGCCTGATTTCTTCCCAAAACTCAGCGATCCTCCTGTGCCTGTCATTCTGGTAAGTGATGTGTCGGGAAAAAGATAATCTGCATCAGGTCGCTGAAACCGGTGGATATTTTCCATTTCAAGTCTCAACAGGGCATCTTTGGAACCATTAATATTGCTTAGCACGACTTTGGATTCTACAAAATATGTTTTATTTTTCATATAATGGATAAAATCCAATCCTCCAGTATAGGAGTTTGTATAAAGTTGTTCCCTTAGATAGTTTTCATGAATTATTTTATTTGAAGAAGTAAACATGCCTCCGAATATTGTATTTGCTTTATTGAACTCCTTTTTGATTCTTCCTACAAAATAATTTGTATAAGGGTTAACGGTTCTTCTGTATAGAGTGTCAACAGAACTTATTGAAGCAGTCTCTAATCCGGTAACCATTTCCATTACCCCAACCGACAATCCGTTGCTCGTTTTTCCGGTTAGTTTAGTCGCTCCTAAAATTGTCGTTTGTAATGGACTGTTTATCCGTTCGTTATTGTTGAGGAATGGATTGTATTTCGGAGCTTGCCCTATTCTCCTGGAATAGAAAAGTTGCGATCCTGCCAGGTCAAAACTAAAGATATCTTTCCCTTCAAGGAAAAAAGGACGTTTCTCTTCAAAGAAAGTCTCATATGAAGTAAGATTCAGAACAGATGGATCTGCTTCTACCTGACCAAAATCCGGATTTATGCTCAAATCAAGAATCAGGTTGCTGGAAACCCCTATTTTAGCGTCTAATCCAGCTCCGTAATAAGCGGGTTTATATGTTTCATCAGGCAACCTGGTTAAATCATTTCCGGGAATGTATTTTAATGAGAGATAAGGTGAGATTTCAAGCTGACGGGATGGTTTTATATCATTAATTCCATTAAGTTCACCAAAAAGATATACCATGGAAGTTGCATTTTTTGGGATGATCTGCCAAAAACTATCCTCCTGATTCCTGTCAAGCCGTCTCCAGATCATCATGCCCCATTTTTGCTCCTTCTTATCAATATAGCGCAACTGGCTCAATGGAATTTTTAATTCAGCAGTCCAGCCAGAATCTGAAACTGCTGAGGATGCAACCCATATGGCATTCCAGCTTATATCGAAGACACGATCGCCCGTGAGTTTTGTGTCAATCTTTTGCCCTGCAGCCGTAACATTGAGCTCGAATGCAGTCTTGTCATCATCGTAGCTGTCAATTGCAATGCCGACTATATCCCCTGCATACTTATCCCGTAAATTATATATTCTCCGTATTTTTTCGGGCTCAGAATCATAACATTTAAATCCTATATAGATATTTCCATAATCATACAAAATCTTAAATTTTGTGGGTTGTGTAGGAGGAGCCCCCTCAATCGGTGAGCCCTGTCTGAAATCACCGGCCCACAATCCCTGGTTCCAGCAATCATCATCCAGTTTGCCATCAATTTTTGGAAAACTTGTAGTTCTTGTGGCGGAATAGTGCCTTTTCGGATAAATATTAATGCCGTTTATGATTGTATCAACTTGTGCAAAAATACTTGAAAATGAGAGTATTAAAATTATTACTGCAATTGTATTTCGTTTCGAATTCATATTTTTCATTAAAGTCTATAATGTTTCTAATCAGCTGATATTGAATGCCATTGTACTGTAGCCGCTACACTAAAATCCGGACAGTAAGATTAGTTAAAAAACTGATATTTTTGATTTTAATGGATAGTTTAATCCTGCCACTTTTGACCAACGCCGGAAGCTTCTTCTTTTAACTTGTATAATAAAGTCCTTTTGCAAACGTTTACTATCTGACACTCAGCAAATACTAAAGCTTAAGGTTTCAATAAATGGAAAATGATCTGTTATGTGATACTCTTTTATAGTACATTTAGGATAGGACCGATTATTGTGATTATTTATTCACAGTGGTCCTTGAGAAAAACAAAACATTTACCGGCAATTTAAAGAAGATGGATATGGAAAAAGCAAAAATGATAATCATAGTAACTGGTGTTTTTATGCTTTTATTTTCTTACGGGAATATGGCAGGTAATACCGATCATTCTTACGGATCAATTTCTGACCAGGTAATTTCAACCTCTGTTCAGACAAAAACAAAATCTCCACAAAAGGATTCAACATCTCTTCAGACGAAACCAAAATCTACACAGACGAAACCAAAGTCAACACAAACGGTTCCAAAATCTACACAGACTAAACCAAAGCCAACACAAGCCGGTTCAAAATCTACACAGACGAAACCAAAGTCAACCCAAACGGCTCCAAAATCTACACAAACGAAACCAAAGCCAACACAAGCCGGTTCAAAACCTGCACCGACGAAACCAAAATCAACACAAACTGGTTCAAAGCCTGCACAGGTGAAACCAAAGTCAACACAAACCGGCGTAAAATCTACACAGATGAAATCAGACTCAGTTCAGAAGAGTTCAAAATCTCAACCGGATAATAAGAGCAAAGATTCTGGAGTTATCATGATCGGCACACAAAACTGGGCAGTAGCAAACCTGGATGTAAGCACATTCCGAAATGGTGATCCAATTCCTGAGGCAAGAACCAACAAAGAATGGGTAACGGCAGGTGAAACTGGAAAGCCGGCATGGTGTTATTATAATAATGATCCAAAAATAGGTCTTAAATACGGCAAACTCTACAATTGGTATGCAGTGAACGATCCAAGAGGGTTAGCTCCGGTTGGGTGGACTCTGTCCGATGATGCTGATTGGGCAAAGCTGTCATATTATTTAGGTGGACAAGCCGCTGCCGGCATGAAAATGAAAAGTACCAGTGGATGGAGCGAGGGTTACACTGGAACCAATGAAAGCGGGTTTACAGGTCTCGCGGGAGGTTATCGTGTTGAGAATGGGACATTTCTCAACCTGGGCAGTATTGGTACCTGGTGGAGTCCGACCGAAAGTAAAGCTCAAAACGCCATTGACTACTACCTTGCGCAAAGCAATATTTTAGGCAGAAGCAACAGTCCCAAACAACGGGGCGAATCAGTGCGCTGCCTCAGGGAGTAGCTTATACACGGCCTGTTGATCCTGAATAAAAAACCGGTGTATCCGGTGTATCACTACAAAATAATTACATTCTTCTTCTTCTTGAGTAACCACCACCACCACCGCCAAGTAGAAGAACAACACCCAAAATAAATCCCACCCAATATAACGAACCTGTATTATTTTCAGCATACACTCCAATATTCGCCCCCAATAATTTCGCAATTAATGCGAAAGGGGAAATGAACCCATGAACAATACCGTACAGGAAACCATATTCCTCACCGGACATACCAACAGGAGCACATGAAGTAACAAATAACAGAACAAGCAATAATAATAACCCAATAAATACTCTTTTTGGTTTCATATAAATTAATTTTAAAATGTTTTTACCCGTTAAGTGATATAAATTTGAAGTATATGAAAAATGTCAAAATATTTCCATTCAGAGTTTTATCAAAAATATTCCGCATAACCTTACAGAGATCAAGGGATAATACAAAAAGTGGGAATTATTAAAGAAAATTATCTGTCAATTGATTACAAAGGTAGCCATCTCTATTCTGAAAAGTCTTACACAACTTTAGAAAAAGATAACATAATTCACACCTTTTCAGGAACAATATGTTAAACTGTAAATCAACCATATAGAGCACACCAAATGCCACATTCTAAAACATTGTCATTTAAATTGAGTCTTGTCTTTATCCCCTGTTATTTGGACAGATTTGTTTAATTTTTTTGGCGATATCCTCCGGTGAAAGAACAAAATCTATACATCCGCTTGCCATTGCGCTCATGGGCATATCCGGTTGAGCAGCTGTGTCTGGCTGCTGGGCAATAGTAATACCACCTGCTTCTTTTATGCCGCACAATGCTTCTGCCCCATCACCGTCATAGCCAGAGACAATGACAGCAATAAGTTTGCCATCCCAGTTCTCAATCAGCGAACGCATAAAAACCGTAATCACATCGGGCCATCCCCTGGGTTTTGAAATCGGCTTCAGGCGGAATTCTTTATCAAGAACGTGCAAGTCCCTCTTTTCAGGGATTATAAATACATGGTTGGGTTCGATATCGAGTTTTTCCGTGATAAGTTCGACTGGCATCTGAGTATATCGGGGGAGAATTTCGTGGAGCAAGGTGGCTACAGTTCTCAGGTGATTAACAATGACGATGGCAACGCCCATATCGGCGGGTAGATTTTGAAGTAAACGGGTATAGGCGTCGAGTCCCCCGGCCGAACCTCCCACGCAAACGATAGGAAAGTCTTTTGCAGAACTATTAGCTTTCATTGCTTTCTTAGTGTTCATTGGTACTTACTTTGACGTTTGAAAATACAGTAACAATATCATAAACTAAAAACGCTGTTGGATATTTGTATAATTGATCAGATCCTCTCTTTTAATTTTCAATAATCTCCTGCTTCCTTTGCAAAGGGACAAGGTATGAGCACCTTGTTGTCCTATCCTCATTAAAATAGGGAATACCTTATGTGCAATTTAAACACTTATAAAATTATAAGTGTTTAATAATTTGGGAAATAAATTATATAATTCATACATTCTGCAAAACGTTGTGCCTTTGTGCTTAAGATTTTATAAAATAATCTATTCAAAACCTTTTTATTCCGGCAACATAGGAATAATGGTCACCATAAATCATAATATGTGAGAATTATATAAATCTGATAAGGAATTGTATAAAAATTCCCGGTACCAAAGGAATTATCTTTATATAGTTGGAATTTATAAGGGTGCAGGTTAATTTTAGTAGTTTATTAATGCTGGTTTAAACAAGGGGTGCCGGATTTAAATCATTAAAACTGTAAGAGGATGCCACTAAAAAAGGGAACGTCAAAGAAAGTGATCAACTCAAACATAGAGGAGTTACTTCACAGTTACAAGGAGGATGGAACTATCGGAACAAGCCACCCAAAGTCGATGAAAAAGGCCCGGAAACAAGCTGTAGCTATAGCGTACTCAAAGGCAAAGAAGAAATAGCAACAACTGAAAAGAACGGAACTCCAGCTAAAATACATAATAATAATATATTCATAATTTAAAGAAATACAGTGCCTGCTATCCTGCAAAAGCATGACGTTTGACCACCCGTATAAATTACTGCAAAATATTTCTTTAACCTTGAAAGCATTTTATTAACATATGAAAGCCATTCTTATAATAAATCGTTCTTCCGGCAAGATGAAAAGGAAAATGCCCCCTATACTAAAGTGGACTTTATTAAAATTTGAAAGAAGATTAGCCGGATTATCCAAGCCTAAAATAACAGAAGATAACGTTATAGAAGAAGTACAGAAGAAATGTGATAAAGCGAAGATAGAATTAGATATTGAATTCACAAAATATCCAAAACATGCAACAAAATTAGCAAAAGCTGCAAGAGATAAATACGATTTAATTATTGCGGCAGGTGGAGATGGAACAATAAATGAAGTAATTAATGGTATGGCTAATTCAAAAGCGACCCTGGTAATAATTCCTTTTGGCAGTACAAATGTTTTAGCTTGCGAGCTGGGAATACCTAACGATTCAAAAAAAGCAGCAGAGTTAATTACAAAAGGCAAAAAGATAAAAATGGATTTAGGTTATGCAGAAACAAGTAACGGGTCCAAATATTTTTCAATGATGTTAGATGTTGGCCCTTTTGCTCAGGTTATAAGAGAGATGACTTCAAAATTTAAGACAAGATGGGGAAGATTTGCATATCCATTTGGGTTGATTAAACTTATTTTTAGATATAAATGGCATAAGATTTATGTCAAACACAACATAGAATCAGTAGGATATTTTGTACTCATAGCAAATATTAAATATTATGGCGGGGAATATGAAATAGCTGATAAAGCAAATATAAGAGACGGTCTTCTGGATTTGGTGATAATAAATAGAAAGAACCCCTGGGATTTATTTGTGTTACTCTTCTCATTAACAACTGGTAAAATAAACAAATTTTTAAGAAAAGAATACTATCAAATAAAAGAAGCAGACATTTACTCTCATCATAATATGCAGATTCAGGTTGATGGCGAGGTTTTAGGCATAGCTCCGTTAAAGGTTAAAATTGTACCAAATGCGTTAAATGTAATTGCAGCTTCTCAAAATGTCACCTGATGGAAAAAACAATAAAATCATTTTTAAAAATTGCAGGACTTGCTTCCAGACGTTGGTGGGAAAAAGATCCATTTATGCAAAGCGCTGTTATTGCTTACTATGCCATATTCAGTATGCCTGGTTTACTTGTAATAGTAATTTCTATTGGCACGCTTTTTTTAAAGCGCGATGTCATTACAGGTCAATTATATACAGAGATCTCTTCAATAATGGGTGTAGAAACAGCACGGCAGGTTCAGGATATGATCTTGAGCGTAAGCAGAACAAATAAATCAGTGCCTGCAACCATTATAGGACTAATCACAGTACTTCTTGGTGCAACAGGCGTGTTTGTCGAATTAAAGAAAGCATTAAATGTAATCTGGGAAGTAAAAGCCAAACCACGCAGTGCCATCTTTACGGTAATACTTACACGGCTATTTTCATTCGGTCTGCTTTTATCTGTTGGGTTTTTACTGCTGATCTCGCTCACAATCACTACTATCATTGCAGTTATGGGCGATTGGGTGATGAATCACTGGCCAAACATTGTGCTCATAATATTTTATATATTTAATTTCATTTTTTCGTTTGGAGTCATTATGCTCCTGTTTGCACTTTTGTTTAAAATATTACCTGACGCAAAAATTCAATGGAAACATTTATGGTGGGGTTCAATTCTTACGGCCTTTCTTTTTATGCTGGGGAAAACTGCCATTGGATTTTATTTAAGTAAAACAAATCCCGGTTCGGCATATGGCGCAGCAGGCGCCATCGTATTAATTCTTCTCTGGGTGAGTTATTCTTCCATGATATTATTTTATGGTGCAGAATTTATCCGAGCCTATGCCGATTATTTCACCGGAAAAGTTTCGCCAACAGAAGTTGCTGTAAAAATTACGGATAAAACAGATGACAAACATTAATGACGTAAACTATCATTATTGACATTATATATTGTAAGACCTAAATTTGATATTATATAGATTTTGGCAGAATAATAAGAGTTCTTAGTCATTTTATGTCTGAACGTAATACCTGGTCACACTTTTCTAGGTTTTAGCTTTAAGAATATATTTAAATCCTATTGATATTAATCCAATATTTTGTTTAATGTTATAAGTTCCGGTTTCACTCGAATTATCATATTTAAATTTATTTTTATTTCTTAAATAATTAAATGCTATTTCAGTAGTGACATTATTCCCTAACGGAATCGAATATCCGGCAGATACATTAATCCCCGAGACGCTGCCTGAAATATCTGTTGAATAATCATAAATAGAAAATCCGGTTGAACCAGCTATGGGAAGATTATTGCTGTATATATCTTCGAAAGATTTTCCAATATTATATTCGAATTGACAAAATAGACCCTGATAGATGAAATATCTTACAGTTGGAGAAATGAGATAAGATTTTGTTATTGATTTTGTGATCAGGTTAGATTCATATTTATTTCGCTCATTTAAAAAAGCGCATCCTATGCCAACCAACAATTTATCTGTTAAATAATATAATATGTTTGGATTAAATTCAAGGTAAATTGTTTTGTAATCTCCGGGATTATCACCATAGGTGCCGATTAAATTTTGTGGAGAGAATCCTCCTGTACTATATTGATTTCTAATGATATTCAGATCTGAAATATTATTGGATGAAAACATTCCGCCAATGTTTCCACCAATTAGAAATAGATTTTTATCCTGGGAATAGCTATGTAAACAACCCAGGATAAGTAACGTTGCAATTATCACAATTCTTTTCATTGATTCTTGTTTTTAAGTTTTGTATGAGTCAGTAATATATTAAAGCCTTTAATATTTTTTTGGTATCCGTTAATATGTTTGAATTCCGGTGCTTTTAACTTTTTTTGCTTTTCAGGATCAAAGTCGTTCTGATGTCAAGGCCAGAAATTAGCAGAATTACCAAAATAGCAACTCAGTCTTATTGCAGTGTCAGCAGTAATACTTCTGTGCCCTTTAATGATCTCAGACGTTCTTGTCTGAGGAATTCTGAGGTCCTTTGAAAGTCTGCAAGCAGAAATATTAAAAGGTTTAAGGAATTCTTCAGGAATACTCTCTCCCGGATGAATATTTGAAAGCTTTTCCATTTTATTCTGTTTATGATAATCCATTATTGCACTATCACTTAAGGTTCAATCGTCCCATTTAAATACGATTCTCTATTTGTCATTAATACTGCTTCTGTAAAAGTCACTCATCTTAACTGAAAATATCTCAGGCTTATTTGATGGAGGAACATTTAAGTCTGTCATATTCTGCGAGTTATTAAGCATCCTTAATATTCTCCTTCCAATTTTTTGAATCTCCCGGGGTAGGTTTTTAACTCTATCCCCATTTCATATTTTTTCAGTCTCCTTAGAACCAAAAGAAGTAATCATCTTCCGTTTAGAGTTACTAAAGCCAAAGGCAAGTATTTTTTTTTAATTCTGCAAATATTATGCACAAATCATCACAACCGGTGAAGCAAAGACATAATCAAATTGATTTGGAGAACAATAAGGTAATGATTTCGGGATGCTATACAAAGGGTTAGCAGTGTAAACTTCGTTGTTTCCCATGAAAAAATGATGACGTTAATTCAATTTTTTTCGTGCAACGTATCTGTAATAACCAGGATGCAACTACAATTGGTGACACAGGATATTGCAAGTTATTTTGTTGGTAAAGGTTGACATTAATCCGGCACTTATGGGGTAAGGTTAAATAATTGCACTGGCATGATTTATGTCATTTCAGGAAGATCTAAACTATTCTCTTATATCACTTCAACTTAGAAGTCATGAAAAAGGAAGCTCTTTTGTCTTTAATATCTGTTTTAATATTTATTATTTGTAACATTAGTTATACTCAGGAGATTGAAAAATCTACAAATTCTCTTTTTCGTAACAATATAAACATGGGTATCAGTCTGTTAGATTTTAACATAAATTATGAGTAAACAATCTTCAAAAGACCAAAACCGGGAAATAATATAAGAATTTGGTGTAGGTACCTTTTATCATAAATCTTTAAAAGGGTATTTTGTAAATCCTGCCTGGGTGCATCTCACTGGAAATTACAATAACCATCTGGAACTTAATCTGGGCCTTAAAGCAGGTATAGATGAAATCACCCGATTCATTACCTGCTTTATCTGCATGACCTGCCCGGACTTGCAGGACTTTATTTTTTATTGTTTTAAATCACGCGGCAGTTTTCCTTCCCTCCAGTGTTGCTCAATTTTTTCAAGAGTTATATTCTTGGTTTCAGGGATAAAGAAATATCCCCAGATTATTCCCAGGATTCCTACAATTGCATAGAGAAAAAATGCACCGGCGGGATTTCCAAGATCTTCTCCTTTGAGCATAATTGCAGTACCCGGCATTGTTAAACCCTTAACAATTTTGAAAAAGGTAAAGGCAACTACACCATTGAATAACCAGTTCGAAAGAGCTCCGATGCTTGAGCCTATTCCTCTCACGCTTAACGGGAAGACCTCTGAGATGATCAGCCATCCAAGCGGACCTAAACTAATAGCAAAGAAGGCGATATAGATCCAGACCAGGGATATTGTAACCCATTTAATCGAATCACCTAAGGTCGCCTGAAGTGCAAAACAGGTTCCCATTGCTATAAGTGCGACAACCATCCCGGATAACCCGATGAAATACAACTTTCTTCGACCCAGTCTGTCAATCATAAATAGCGAGAGGATGGTAAATGCCACGTTTACAACACCTACGCTCACAGAGGCCCAGACAGCAGCCTGAGCATCGGCGAATCCGGACATCAGGAATATTTTCGGGCTATAATATATTATGGTATTAATGCCGGTGAATTGCTGAACGAACATAATGCCAATTGCAATAATAAGCGGAACTCTCAACCATTTATTAAAAATAAGAGTCCACGATACTTTGTTCTTCTTATCAGCTTCCAGGTCTGCTTTCATTCTTTTGATTACCTCTTCTACCAGCTGGGGTTCTTCAACTTTTTCCAAAACATCGCGACATTTGTCTTCAAATCCTTTGCTGATCAGCCATCTGGGAGTTTCTGGAAGGAAGATCATTCCGATAAACATTATTAGTGCAGGAATTACTCCAACATAGAACATTGCCCTCCAGCATGTTGTATATGCCGGGTCTCCATCGGGAACGGCAAATGCTGAATCACTTAAGTATGAAACCATGATACCTATAGTTATCAGCAATTGAAACATTGATACAAGGGTTCCCCGGGTTTTGGTAGGTGAAATCTCAGCAATATACAAGGGTACCGCAAATGAAGAAACTCCTATTGCAATACCAAGAAAGAAGCGGGCGAATACAAGCATCATGGCACTTGGAGAAATACCTGACCAGATTGCACCTATCGCGAAAATAATTGCTGATGCAAGAATAACTTTTTTTCGCCCGATAATATCGGCAATCCTGCCACTGAACATGGCTCCGATTACAGCTCCGACTAAACCGGAGGTTGTGATTATTTCAATCCAGTTATCAGCTATGCCAAATGTTTTCTGGAAAAAAGGTATAGCCCCTGATATTACACCGGTGTCGAAACCGAACAGTAAGCCTCCGGTTGCTGCAACGGTGGCGATTACGGCTACAAGGGTTTTGTTCTGTTTGTCGTTTTTTTCAGCCATAGATTCAGACTTGAATAGTAATAGGTTAAAAATATCACACTAATATAATATTTGTTATTCATAATTGAACATTCATGATATAAACTTTTATTTTATTTATTATTTCTGTTGTGATTTTGGAACTCCTTTTGCCTAAAGTTATTTTTCATTCGTTTTGCATAATAATGTTTACATTTATGTTTCTATTGATTATTAGTATAAAGAAATTATGATCATTAAGAGGTTGAATTAAAATCCGATTATATAAGTTATTGCATTATGTTGTTCAATAGAATGTTTCTTTAAAAAATAATTTTTATGGGTCTTATAGTTATCGAGAATATGGAGTTTTACTCTTTTCATGGTCATTTTAAGGAGGAACGGATTGTCGGCAACAAGTTTCTGGTGGATCTTACGATCGAGACTGATATGAAGGTACCGGCTGAAAGTGATAATCTTAAAGATGCTATAAATTATCAGCGTGTATATGAGCTGGTTAAACAGCAGATGGAGCTTAAATCTCATCTTCTTGAACATATTGCCGGGCGTATTCTTGATGCAATTTATGCCGAGATAGGGGGAATAACCAGTATATCTGTTAAAGTTTCAAAGATGAATCCACCGATAGGAGGGAGGATAAAGTCTGTAAGCGTGGTGATGGAGAGATAAAAAAATTTTATTTGTCATTTTTTAAATTTATCTCAAACTGCAACCTGCATTTAATGCACAGGTTATGGCTTTTCTGATCAATATCTTCCACGTAGGTACCTGACCTCATTACACACGTTGTGTCATAACAATGTATCAGTCCAAACATATGACCGAGCTCATGAATAACTTCCTTGCGAAAACGGTCAAAGAGTACATAGTCATCGGTTTTTATTCCATAGCGCTCATTACTGAATCTGAAGACAGAAACAATTCCTGTGCGGCCGTTTAAGAATGCCTGGCCGAAAATATATGTAAGAATGGGGATAAAGAGATCCACATTAAACAGCCCGACTATTTTATCAGAACCGTAAGCAAATCCCGAATCAATTTTATGCAGTAGCTTGGTTGCGTTATATTGCCTGCGGGGCCCGTCATAGAATTCACTCAGATCTAAGTAACCTTCTTTTGTTTTCACCGGAAGGGAAAATTCACGTTTCACCTCCGTGGCTACCATTTCGAGAAGTCCTTTTTCGAAATACCCAAAAGGAATTAAATAGATATTTTCCGCATTCATTCACAAACATCTTTGATATAAATCGGGTGTATCAATCGCTTAAACCCGGGAATATAATGGTAATTATCTGTCCTGGCTTAAATTGTATTTCTTAATTTTATTGTAAAGTGTAACCCTGTCAACTTTCAGTGCCTTCGCTGCAGCGGAGATATTCCAGCTGTATTTGTTAAGAATATGGGAAATGTGGTTCTTTTCAAGGTCGTCAAGGCTTTCCAGGGAGGACGTGATAATTTCTTTGCCCAATGGAAGATCTCTGACGCTTATTTTTTTCCCGTTCCCTACAACAATTGCCCGTTCAATCATATTCTCAAGCTCGCGGATATTTCCGGGAAATGAAAATTCTTCTAGCTTTTTCAGTGCTGCTGACTCAATTGTTATGAGCGGACGGTTCATTGAAGTGCAGTATTTTTTTATAAAGTAATCTACCAGCAGGGGAATATCTTCATTTCTTTCGCGCAGGGGCGGGACACTTATATTCACCACGTTTAGCCTGTAAAACAGATCCTCCCGGAAAAGCCCTTTCTCAACCATACTTTTCAAATCCCTGTTTGTGGCACAGATTACCCTGAAATCGGAGGTTATTTCCTTGTTTCCACCCACCCGGACGAAACTTTTAGTTTCCAGGACACGTAACAATTCAACCTGCATTTTTGAAGAAATGGTTGCAATTTCATCAAGGAAAATTGTACCGCTGTCGGCCATTTCAAACCTGCCTTTTCGATTAAATACAGCACCTGTAAAAGCCCCTTTTTCGTGTCCGAACAGTTCACTTTCCATTAAACTTTCAGTAAGTGCGCCACAATGCACACTGACAAGAGGAAAGAATTTACGGGGAGAGTTGGCATGTATGGCTCTGGCTACCAGCTCTTTGCCCGTTCCGCTTTCTCCGGTAATAATCACTGAAGCGTTTGACTGAGCAACACTTTCAATCTCCTTCAGGACCCTTTGCATGGCTTCACTGTTTCCAATCAGGTTTTCGACATTTTCAAGCGAAACGACTTGTTCTTTCAGGATTTCGTTCTCTTCGGCCAGGGAAATCTGTTTTGACGCATTTCTGATAAGATGCGAAAGGTCGTCGGGATCAAAGGGTTTTGTTACATAATCGTACGCGCCATCTTTTAAAGCCTGAACTGCTGTGTCAACGGTAGCAAATGCAGTCATTATTATCACTATTGCATCTTTTCTTAAAGTCTTTATAGCCCTGAGCATCTCTAATCCATCCATCCCGGGCATCTTGATATCTGCCAGGATGATGTCAAAGTTTTCAGGTTCGAGAATTGCCAATGCTTTTTTTGCATTTTCGGCACACTCGACCCTGTATCCATCTTCGATAAACCAGTTGTACAATGAATCTCTTACTGATTCTTCATCGTCAACAATCAATATGGAAGTTTTTTTAATCATACATTATTTTCCTTAAGCCTTTACCAGTGGTAATGTTATTGATATAGTTGTTCCTTTGCCACGTCCGGATTTTGCATCTGTTTTTCCCTTGTGACTTTGAATAATACCATGTACAATTGCCAGCCCTAACCCTATGCCGCTTGCTTTTTCTTTTGTGGAAAAGAATGGCTCAAAAATATGGGGGATATCTTCCTCGGAGATGCCTACTCCGTTATCAATGATCTCGATCAGAATATGTTCGTCATCAGTATTCCTGGTCCTGATCAGTACTTCTCCGTTTTCCGAAACGGCTTCCATTGCATTAACCAATATGGCAACACAAACCTGTTTGATCTGGTTAGCGCTGCAAAAGATCAGATCTGAACCGGCAGCAAAATCAGACAGGAAGTTTATATTTGCTACTTTCATGGAATGAGCCATGAGTTCAAACGTTTCGATCAGGATTTCATTAAGATGTTTAGGTTCAAAATCATTCTGATCTTTTCTCGAAAAATCCAGTAAGCCTTTAACAATATCACCACAACGTTTTGTTTCATTTTCAATGAACCTCAGATGTTTAAGAATCGACTCTTTTTTTCCTGCATCGAGGTTCTGACTGCTTAGCTGTTTAGATATCAATTTAGCATAAACAAGAATTCCCGACAGGGGATTATTGATCTCGTGTGCCACAGATAGCGATAATTTTCCAAGAGAAGCAATTCTTTCAATGTTAATCAGCTCATTCTGAGCTTGTCCAAGTTCTTCCGACTTTTTCTGAACTTTATATTCAAGCTGTTGCGACCAGTTTTGCAGTTCATTTGTTGCTGTCTGGAGGTTATCAAGCATATCGTTAAAAGCGTAGGACACCATACGCATATCTGAAAGCTGATGAGGCTTTATTTCCAGCCTGGTACTTTTATCACCTTTTGCAACAGCTTCACTGGCTTTTATTATGGCGTTCAGCGGATTTTTAATTTTTTTGTTGGTAAGAATGATCAGGAACAGGACCAGTAATAAAGTCATCAGTGAAGCAAGAAGGAAATAATTTTTGGTTGACTTATTAAGAGCGTCATCAAGCCCTTTTAAAGGGAATTTAATTAGCAGGGAACCAAGAACTTCATCACTCTGACTATGCGCATGGCATAAACTTGTATAACAGGATCTGGCATTTAAAATCGGAGATTTGATTAAAAGATGCCTGCTATTATTATTATTATGATTCATGCTGCATTCGCTGTTCACATCAATGATTCTGTAAGATTTCTCTTTTTCCGAAAACATCGAGGCAATATTGGTGTGGCAACTTTTGCAATCGGGGTCGCTGTGATTGATTGAATCACTGGAAATAGAAGAATAAACGAGGTTATTCTCGTTATCATACATGTTTACATCATCTATTCCCGACATTGTATTGATAATGTCGAGTGTACTCTGAAGTGAAGTCTGGTCATTTTCGAGCATTGAGCGATATAAAGCTCCTTCAACAAGGGAGCTTATATTATTCCCATTTTCCCCGATCACTGATTTCATGTATCCTTCATTTACTGATCTGAAAATGATCCAGAACGAAACAAATAAAAAAACCGATGAAATTGTGAAAATAAAAACTACCCTTCCATATATTGAAGACCGGAATTTAACATATCCGTTAAGCAAAGGACTGCCAATACCATTTTTACCTTTTGTTCTTTTGAACCAGATCATGACCGAATTCTTAAATCATTAGTCAGATGCTAAATTAATCTCAATATTTAAATACAGGCTCAACTAATGGATTTTATTTTACAATTTATGACTATCGGAAATGAATAATAAAACTAAATAATCCTAATACCTGCTTCATATACTCATCCCCCCGCCCATAGCCTTCAACTTAAGGATAATGCTGAAAGGTTATAATTACAACTTTTAATTGGAACTTTACTTAGCCGAAGGAGATTCCTCACTCTCCTCCTTCGTTGGATCGTTTGGAATGACAATGTCTCTTTTTGTAGTGGTAGGAAGAAGCGGCGATGCGTAAAACAATGTTCTTTTTTATTGTTTTGCCATTCATCGCCGCTTCTTCCTCTTATTACCGCATTAACCTGTCATTCCGAACGCAGTGAGGAATCTTTTTCACCAGCTCGTTTTTTGATAAATATCACATTCTGTTATTATATTAGATTTGGAACAAATAATTATAAACTGATAACCCGAACTCAAAATAAAAAATAGATCTTTTACCGGATTCTCAGATTATTTCTCTGTGTTTTGCTCCCGGATCGGTATTATTTAAAAAATCTTCCTGAAACTGAAGCCAGACCTCTGCCGGAAGGCCGGAAAGAACATGATCTGTCAATTCGCCGCCATCCTGAAGAATGAGAGCTGAGGAGGATAGTTCTGATTTCCTTATTGATATTGAAAGGAAGTCCTTGAACATTTCCAGTTCTTTTCCAATCCAGTTTGTTGCTTCCTTCGCCAATATGGTACGGATTCGTATCAGCAATCCAGTTGGTTGGCCTGATCTCATACATCCACCCTTTTTGATATGGATCCTCATTTAATAATTCCGGATTGTCGTTAAGAACCGGGTTTGCATCCACAATATCACCCGAAATAGGTGAGAATATCCTCAGAAGTTTATCTTTTTGAACAAGTTCTGCAAGAAGGGCGCCCTTTTTAATTTTTTCTCCCTGAGTTTTAAAGGTCTTAAATTTTACTTCACCGGTGATATGCATCAGGAGATCATCAAGACCGACTTTTGCAACACCTGACTTTCCCATATGAGTCCAGGTATGATTTTCGCTGAAGAATAATCCCTGGGGGATCTATAATAGTGCCTGAAGTGAGAACTCTCCAGGGTTTTTTGAACGTGCTCTGTAGTTTTTACTTTCTTGTTCAGTTTAATCCAGAAAGGAATCAGGATCAAAAAAAATGCGATTATTACGAGGTATTCAATACCTTTCGTTTCGAAAATGTTGTTGTAACTAAATCCATCCATTGCTTTAAGTTTTATGCTGTCGCATAAGTATAATTCTGACAGCTGATTTATTTATTTTTCCTTACTTACCCATGAAGGGGATTCCCTCAGCACCGGCATACGGTTTATTACCCATCTGAAGATCCAGATTTCAGCAAATATAACAGTGAGAGTAACTGCAATTTCCATCCATGAGGGGACATAGTGTACAGTTGCATCCCATCTGAAACCAATTACCGTTACATTAAGCCTGTTCAGGATTACCCCAACCATTGTCAAAATTGCTGCAATTTTTATCATTAGAATATTACGTCTGCGAAAACTGTAGAAGAAAAGCATCATGGGAATGAGTACAAATCCGATCATTTCAACCATATACCAGTATCCCATCGGAGTATCCAATAAATCCCAGCGTTTCCCATGTATAAAAACCAGTAATTGCAGAAAAAGGTAGGCAAACATAGCGCCCGCACAAATTTTCGACAATCCGTGGATAATCCCGTTCTGGGCCTTGTGATTTTTTTCGCTTATCTGGTTGAAAAACACTCTATGACTGATAGATCCCTCGAAAATGACCATTGAAAGTCCGGCAAAAATGCTGGATACAAGAAACAAAACCGGAATAAATTCAGAATACCACAGTGGGTGTATCTTATCTTTTGCCATCAGATAGAGAGCACCTAATCCTGACTGGTGAAGGGTGGATAAGGGTAATCCCAAAGATTACTGCTCCAATTGTCATTCCTGAAAGGATTTTCCTTGCACGCCGGGCTCCGAGCCATTCTGCAACAGCAGGAGAGAACTCGATCAGCTCAGCGATCATGTAGAGTAAAAAATGCCAGGCCACAAGAAACAGCACCGAGCTGGTTCCGAAGCTATTGCCTATAATAGGATTAATCACATTCCAGGGGCGCCCCAGATCGAGGAGCAAAGCACCGGCGTAAAAAACATACGCCAGAAATCCATTTAAAACGGTTATCCTGACAATAGAATGATACTTGTTTATGTTCAGGATATAAACCATAAAAGTAATTACGTAAGCGCCCACCGGCGAATGCAACTCCGGTTACAACATCAAAACCTATCCATAAGCCCCATGGAACTTCCTGGGTCAGATTTGTAATTGATCCGATTCCTTTCCAGAAGCGGATAACAATCAGTGTCAGACCAAGAATCATAACCGGAATGGAAATCACATTAAATGGAGTAAGCCATTTCCCTTTAGGCATTAATTCGCGCAATAAAAACCGCCAGATGGATTTACCATCATTATCTTTAGCAACTGTGTAGACAGGATTATTCATTTTCTTCTTCGTTAGAGTGGTTATTTTTAGTAGCTTCGTGGATTCCTAGTAACAGTGGAGGTAAAAGAACAAAAACGGCAGGGAACGCTGTAAAGAAATCCTTTTGACAGAGCCGGGTAGGAGGTATTCTGGAGTTCCGTATTAAACCCCAGTTCTTTGTATGGGGCAGGATGAAAGGTACAGGAATCCTGTACCACCGGCTACGTTCTTCACCATATATCTGATCGATATATTGGTCAGGATTTTCCGCAATCCTTTTCCGTGCCTCCGCAATCAAGTTCCCTTCGGGTTCCGAAAGTTAATGCCTCTCCGCATATCTCGGCACATGCCGGTATTTCACCTTTTATAATTCTGTCGTAGCAGAGGTCACATTTCTGAATTTTTGGATTAGCGCTGTGATATTCAAATTTAGGGAATATCAAAAGGACACGAAACCATGCAAAAGCGACAACCCATACATTTTTCGCCTCTCCAGATAACAGGTCCCTCCTTAGTCTTGTACATTGCCTGTGTAAGGCAGGCAGCAGCACAGGCAGGTTCGTTGCAATGCATGCACTGAGATTTAACTAAAACCTCCCCTTTTGAGGTATTGTATTTATTTATCACTGTTCGCTGCAAGTTCACTTGTCTTTCGTTTTACACCGGTTACTAACTCATCCTTAGGTTCAGGAAGACTATGCGCTTCGGCGCAGGCAATTTCGCAGGCCCTGCAACCAAGGCAACGGGTTGAGTCATAAAGCATGCCCATAAATTCAATTTTGTTCTCCTTCGGAGGAGGGGCTCCGGTACTTTTGCCGGTAACAAGGGTCAGCCCTGCAATCCCTATTGTTTTAAAAAAGTTACGTCGATCTAAACTCATAATATCATAATATCTGGGGTTATAAAAAGAATTAACAGAATCAACTATTTTGATTTATCTATGAAGTTTGTCTGAAAATCTTCCCATACTTCTGGTCCAAGGTCAGCAAGCACGTTATCTGTAAGCTGACCACCATCCTGAAGGATGACATTGTTCATATACGGAAGAGTTTGAATTTACTGAAGCTGAAATGAAATCCTTGAGCCGCGAAAACTCATGTTCTCAGCCATTCTTTATATTTTTCACTCATCAACAGGAATTGTGTTTCCCTCAACCAGTTTCCAGGTTCAATCATATAGACCCAGCCATCAGAATAAGGTGAAGAATTAATAATCGAAGAGTCTGCAATCAGAGCAAGGTTCTTTTCTTTTATAATTCCTGAAACCGGTGCATTTATATTTAGTTGTTTGCCATCCCTGTATAATGGTCAGGATCTTCTCACCTTTCCTTACCCTCTCCCCGGGCTCTTTCATCTTAATGCGTGTGATCGTTCCTGTTATATGCTGAATAAAATCATCAATGCCAACTTTGACAATACCATCTTTTTCCATGAAAGCCCAGGTATGTGACTTATCAAAATATAAACCTTTAGGCGCAGCAATCAGGTTCTCGTTTAATGATGATATAATATTTATGTCGCCAGTATTTACCGAGGATTTGTTGCTTCGGAGGTTGTAGAGTAACATGCTGCAAGGATTAATACGGTTATTACCATTCCTGACAGCACCATTAGCCATAAAATTGAACCCCTGGGTTCATTTGTTTGACCTGCAGTTAAATCATTATTTAATAATGCATTTAAATTTGATTCTTTTTCAATGCCGGCAAGATTGTTGTAACCATTCGTTGTTCAGAAATTTGCCACCGTCACCCATAACCCAGGTTAAGAAGGCCACGGTGTTTTTATCGGTTGGTTTTTCCGGAGCGATTGCATAAATACTTCCGCATAATGTCTTAGGGTATTTTCCTATCCAGACGCCCCTTAAGAATGCTGAAGGATTGCCGTAAATATTTTCAAAATTATCTATACGTCCGTTGCCGTTTTTATCAATAGGAAGAAATTTAATATTCTCCGGCAGTTCATTTGAGTTCGGGTTACAGACATCTGACAGTTTACAGAAACCAATTGCAAACATATCCTTTTCTACAGCCGAAACAAATTCCCCGGAAGTTGATATACTGATCCCGCTTATGGAGGAGTGATCAGTTTGTGTAAAATTTGCTAATCCAGTCTTTACAGATTCATTTTCAATTATATAGACATGTACAGGTATGTTTTGTCCTCCATTTATAAAATTTGCCCAATTCAGCTTTTCGGGATCACCAAAAAATTGTTCAAAACCCTGAGGTGAAATGCCCTGCTTATAGATTGCATCAAGCATAGGATTTTTTGCATTGATTACAGGTACTATTGCATCGTGGCCAATAACCATTTTCCAGTTTGCAACGTTGTTGGCAAAGTTGGACGCTCCATTCGAAATGAAGCTGAGACTGTTATTTGCAAATGAGGGATCTTCATTGCCATTGGTTATCCGTATGATCCTGTCCGGGTTTACCCTGGCATATTCTGATGCCCAAATCTTTGTCAGGTTGTATAACTCAGGGGAACTCATTATTTTCAGTGTATCATCCGGTCTATTTACGGGAATATTTACCGGAGCAGCAGTTACGGCATTGCCGGAGCTTATTGTGAAACCGGCTATGAGCGATAATCCGATAATTAAGAATGAGATGTATTTCATGGCATTGAGAATAAAATTGTTTTCATAAATTGTCTCAGGATTCCGGATATTAAAGCACTGGTAATCCGGCAAAGGCATGTCAATAATAGTGCCAAACCATGTAATAAGCATAAAATGAGCATGTTGCCAGCAAATGCTTGAGAACCGGACAAATAAAAAGTGTTGAAAAAGTATACAATATTTATTATTAGAGAATGTAAGTAAAAGAGAAACAGGCAGATAAACCGATGTGTATATAAAATATACACTGTTGATAAAAACAACACTCACTATTCTAAACAATTAATAATCAATTAATCCGAAAGTAAAATATTTGACTCAGATCAATAATTAGTGTAAATTAATGTAACTTATGAGAGCTAAGGTTCAGTAATTATATGTATTTAGTCAGGGTCCGGTATACCGGCCCTTACAGTTTTCAATAAGAGTAATTGTGAGGTAAATTTTAATTGCAGGGGAATAATGAATAACGGAATTATATAAGTTGAGTTTTACTATTAGTCGATTTTATTACAAATTTTATTATTTTTGCAGTCCGAAGAATTGGTCGGTTAACCGAGTGGCTAGGTAGCGGTCTGCAAAACCGTTTACGGCGGTTCGAATCCGCCACCGACCTCAACCAATCCCTGGAGCACGAAGTGCCGGGGATTTTTTGTTTTATCCCGAAACCGGCTTGCCGGATTTGAGGGATAAAACAAAAAAGCCCTGGCTGCCGGAGGCAGCAGGGATTGGTTGAAAGGCCCCCCTATACCGGATCACCGAAGGTAATCCGCCACCGACCTCAATTTAAACAATAAACCCGCTGATTATCAGCGGGTTTTGTTTTTATTGGGGGACTTATTGGGGGGCAAAGTTAAATCAAGTTTCTTAGGAAAGTCGTAGATGTCCTGACGGGACAACAAAAATCCGCACCGGCGGATTTTTTTGTTCCGCCAGGTCGAGAAGTTTATCCCGAGAGCGAAGCGATTCGGGAAGGCCTGACGGGGCAGCCTGTATATCAACCACATATGAGATTTTACGTAAGTGGTTTTTTATTTGTTGCCAGGTTCTTGCTAGGTTTTTGGGGGATATAATATCAATTAGTTCATCAATATGAAGTGTGGTGGGAGCTAACACCATACTTTTCAAAATCCGATCAATTAATCTTTAAATCAAACAAAACTTAAATAATGTAACTTTGGAGTGGAAATGAAGATAAACAAATGAAAACGTTAACAAGCTCTTTTCTCATACAGATATATCAGGAAATAGATTATTCATACCAATTAAAATCTTAATACATGAAACGTAGACAATTTATTAGAAATGTTAGTTCTGCCGGAGTTGCACTTACAATAGTCCCCAGTATTAGTGTATCAGGGCTGGGACACATTGCACCAAGCGACAAGCTAAACATCGCTGCTATTGGTATTGGGGGTAAAGGCAATGTGAACCTTCGAAATATGGTTGGTCAAAACATAGTTGCGCTTTGCGATGTCGATTATGATTATGCCAATAGTGTTTTTAAAACATATCCAAAGGCAGCTAAATATCAGGATTTCCGCATAATGCTTGAAAAGCAAAAAGATATTGAAGCAGTTATTATAGCAACACCCGATCACACACATGCGCTTGCTGCAGCAACATGTATGGAACAAGGAAAGCATGTTTACGTCCAAAAGCCACTTACACATTCGGTTTGGGAATCACGCTACCTAACTCAGCTTGGAAAGCGTACCGGAGTTGTTACTCAAATGGGAAATGAAGGTCATTCAAGTGATACCGTATATGAAGTAGCTGAAATCGTTCAGAGTGGATGCCTGGGAGTTGTGAAGGAAGCACATGTATGGACAAACCGTCCAATCTGGCGACAGGGAATGCCCCGGCCACTGAAAAAAGTGGCTGTTCCAAAAACACTTGACTGGGAGTTGTTTATTGGTTCTGCGCCAATGCGCGATTATAACCCGGAATATCATCCATGGATTTGGAGAGGATGGTGGGATTATGGAACCGGTGCCCTTGGTGATATGGGTTGTCACTTATTGGATGTTCCCAATTATGCATTAAAACTTGGTCATCCTGTTGCTTTTCAGGCCAGTTCTTCGTTGGTTAACACGGAAAGTGCTCCGGTCTCTGCCAAAATAAGCTATAAGTTTCCAGCAAGAGAAAACCTGCCATATTGTTCCTTCCCCGCACTGGAATTGACCTGGTATGATGGTGGTTTAATACCTGCACGTCCCTATAATCTGCCTGACGATGCCCCGATGAAACCCGGAGGGGGCTTTATGTTTATTGGTTCCAATGCTACTCTTATCGCTGAGGCATACGGAGCAAACTGGAAGGTTTATAAAAACCGTGTGGAAATCAAACCTGAAACAAGAGTTAGTCTGGAACGAATTCCTGATAACCCTCTTGGTGGGGGCAGACATGAAATGCACTTTGTTGATTGTTGTAAAAACGGGGGCACCCCGGCATCAAACTTCAATTATGCTGGTCCTTTTAATGAAATGGTAGTAATGGGTAACCTGGCAGTCAGACTGCAATCTCTTGAAAAAACATTGCTTTGGGACGGAGAAAAAATGCAGGTGACCAATATTGGCGCAGATGAGAAACTGCGTACAGCTAAATTACTCCCTTTCTCCAGCTATATTGTTACTAAAAAAGTAGATGACGATTCGAAAAATTGGGTGTCATGGAATGCCTTGGAAATGTGCAATAAATGGATAAAACATGAATACCAGAACGGCTGGAAATTATAGACTATAATCTCACAATTATTACAGGTTCACCAGATAAAAAGAAACTCAAATCTTTGTCAATTCTATCAATTTATATTAAAATCTTGCCAGGTTTCTTGCCAGGTTTAGGGAATAACAGGTATTAAATAATGGAAATGTAAAGAATATGTCTTTACACAATAGGATTGATAGTCAATGTGTTAAAATAAGAATATTATATTCTCGTCTTCTTCTGGATCAGAAGGCCACCCCTGCAGTCACGCTCCTCCCTAAAATTGCCCACAGAGCCTGTCCCGGTTTATCGGGAGCAATTTATTAACAGTCGTCCGGGTTCGAAACCTGGCGCTAAATCACGAAAAAGGTTTAAAATTCCTGAAGGACTTGAGAACATCTTTCCAGTACCCTATTCTTTGCCAATTGAAGAACAAATCAAAGAAGAAATTACGGTTTTGATGGATGAGTACATAAAGTTCAATTTGAGCGAATATGTGAATTTATATGAATGGAAAACCTACGCTCTTTTCAAATATCAATATGCTTTTGACCGTTACTTAAAGCCTGAATTGAAGAAGTGGGTCTTTAAATTTCTTGTTGACACCTGCCTGCCGCCAGGCAGGGAATTGGTGGCGGTTTTTTCAACGTACTCGTTGTAAGTGTATTGCAATCCGATATTAGTCTATTTATTTTAATTACACCTTTTTGATAGTTCAAAAGGATGACTTAACTTTATGATAAATTATTTCGGTTTGGTTTGAAGACATACACCATTTAGCTCCCATCAATTTGCAAAAGATTTATTATGAACAAGATTTTAGTCACCGGAGCAACCGGGAAAGTGGGACAAGTATTTATTAAGCGAATAATAGAGAATCGACGGTTTGATCATTTTAAAATCAGGGCTTTCTGTCATCATCGGAAAATGGATACGAATGAGCGACTGGAAGTAGTATATGGTTCTATTGACAACAAGGATGATGTAATGAAAGCCATGGAAGGCATCACGCATGTATTGCACCTGGCTACCTCTAAAGAAACTCCCGACACAATCATGGACATTTCCGTAAAGGGACTTTTTTGGTTGTTAGAGAGTTGTCGCACCAATAGAGATTTTCAACAATTTATTTTGATAGGCGGGGATGCATCGGTAGGACATTTTTTCTACCCACGAACTGAACCGGTAACAGAAACTCAAAATCACAGTGCATATCCGGGGTGTTATGCTTTATCAAAAGTGATGGAAGAAGTGATGCTGGAGCAATACTATATTCAGTATGATTTCAATGGCTGCTGCTTACGGGCTTCGTGGATCATGGAAAAGGACGATTTTAGGCAGCAGTTATCATTCGGGGAAGACGTATTTGGCGGACCAGTTTGGCGCGATTTAGTGGGTAAAGAAAATGCAGAAGTTTATCAAAAAGAGGGCACGATCCCGGTGATGTTAGACCCGGAAGGCTTACCTGTGAAGCGTAACTTTGTTCATGTAGAAGACTTGGCGGATGCCATCTTGTTATGCATTGAAAATCCCAAAGCCAGGCAGAATACCTTTAATATTTGCATGAATGAACCAGTCGATTACGGTGAGCTTGCCGCTTACTTGAGAGAATCACGGCAACTGCCCAGTGTGGAGATAAAAACCGAATATTTTAGCACCTGGCTCGATAATAGCAAGGCCAGGTTTATTTTAGGCTGGCAGCCTGAATATGACCTAAGGAAAATGGCCGATGCTGCCTGGAATTATGTGCGGGCGGATAATGATCCAAGAAAGGTCTGGTATCCTGGATAGCTAACGCATAAAATTAAAATATCTACATTCATCTTTTTTAAAAAAAAGTATTATGAGATACAAAGTACATCGCTTAGAAGTTAAGTGGAAAAGCCAGTGGCCTGGACCATTGTTGGCCGGAATAATTTGACCACTAAAAATCGGAGTTAAGTATTTATTACGTAGTCATGCATGTTAAATGTCATCTTACCGGCCAAATGTGGTCCAGAGGTCCGGCTTTTGCAATCAGTCAATACAATAAGTAATTTAAAGTTGTTTTTAATTAAGAAAAAGCAAATAGGTACTCTCCGCCACCGACCTCAAAAGACCCTGGCTGCCGGAGGCAGCAGGGATTGGCTGAAAGGCTCCCCTATACCGGATCACCAAAGGAAATCCTAATCTGACCTTTTACTTCATGACCGATTTTTGCACTATTTTCTTAATCTTTTCTTAACTTAGTTTTAATTCTGTATTCATTATTCCGCAATAACTTAGCGGAAGTTAAATAGTTAGTACTAAAAAATAACAGGAGTTTGCTGCAAATAAAATTATTCTGGCAGCTGATACTGCGATAAGGTTGTTCATTTTGGGAGTAATTATCGGACGAACATAACTTAAACAGATAAAAATGAGTTAAAAAATTATTATAAAAATCAAACCTGATGATAGCAACATTTCTTAAAATTCGTGAACCGGTAAGATCTGATGAATCATTATTAAGAAAAGAATTTGTAACGACACTTGGATGAGTCCCGGAAGATGAGTAACTTGCAATTGAGGAATGGATGAGAAATAATCACCTCTCCAATTAATTTCCGGATTTATTAAAATTGGAAACACACAATTCTTAAAACATTTATTTAAAAGATTAATCGGAGCATTTTGTATAAAAATTTCAGACAATGAGCGGAGTTGGATTTTCCAGAGATATTTGGATCATGTTAATTAATAAACAGACGAATGGGATATCAATTCCGCTGACAAAATCATTGACTCATTTGCAATTAAATTAGAAATATTTTTAAACCCTTTAAATTAAAATGAAATGAAAACGTTAAAAATATTATTTCTGGCCACGGTGATTATTTCCCTTACCGGTTGTAAATACAAGAAAGAGTCAGAACAGTTGAAGATTTCAATCCAATCCCTGACTGTAAATCTTGCAAAAAGCGATTCAACATTGAAAGCGAATCTGATGTTGGTCAAAGAATTTGAAACCAGGATTGACAGTATATTGTCAGGTGGTAAAAACCCGGGACAAATGGTCAGCGGAACGGCAATGAAAGCGAGACTTGACCAAACCGTTACGGAGGTCAACAATCTGTTAAAAGATAACAAGGAAAAGTATCAGTCAGCGAGAAACATGATTTCAAGAGCAAATTCAACTGTTTTAATGAAGGATGCTGAAATCAAAAACCTTAATGCACTGATTGTAAAGAATGACAGCATAATTAACAGCCTGAACCTTGAAATTGCCGGACTTAACAAAACTATAGATGACAAGTCTGTCGAAATATCAAACCTGACTGCTGAGAGCCGGACCAAGGGTGATACGCTGACTTCAATGACCAACCGGCTGAATATTGCCTACTATATTTCAGGCACAACAGAAGATCTGAAAAGCAAGAATGTAATAATCAAAACAGGTGGTTTTCTTGGATTTCTGGGACGGGTAAACACCTTGAATCCGCGTCTGGAAATGAACCTCCTGGAGAAGATAGATATCCGGCAAAAGACCACATTTACACTGAACACCACGATGAAAAAGATGGAATTCATAACACATCATCCTGCCGGAAGTTATGAAATTAAGGAAGTGAATCCTGATTCCGTACTTTTAACCATCTCCAATCCTGAAAAGTTCTGGGAATTGTCTAAATGTCTTGTTATCGTTATGTGATATATATTGTTTTTATAAGAAGTGTAAACTTTTTGAGCAACTATTTACCTGAAATCAGGGGTGGACGTTACCACGATTTGTCCTTTTCAGGAGGTGATCACAAAAATGTAAGATCTGAAAATTAAGTAACTGGCGTAGAAAGATTTCAGATAGCTTTTCAAACAGCTGTTTTCACCTTAGTATATATAAAAGTGTATATGAAGGACCAGACAATTTGTCCGGCAAACAAATAGAGATAACTTATTTTCTTTCGCCCGAAATATTTCGTTATCAAAAATACTCCCACAGGTATAGATAATATTACAGGTGTCAATATTACAATGCCTGGCAGTCCAAATTTGTTTTTAAGGAAGATCAGACGTCTGTTTCGGAGGGTAAAAATTTTCTTTGACCTCTTATTATATCTATGGTTTTTCGGAAACAAAGAATCAGCCATTCTAAGCAGGCCTTTTGAAAATAAGGTAAAAATTGCAATTCCAATTATACCTCCGGTATTAGTATAAAGAATCGTCTCTGCTGAAGACATTCTAAAGAGGTATATAGCAACCGGAAAAGTGGCTGCAAATTTCCAGGCACTTGAAAGTATAATTATCAACTCTTTCATAAGGTTGCATCTACCTGTGGTTTTGAGAACCTTAGATTTTTACTGAAAGTTCAAAATACTAAAATATCAATTTAGTTATTGAATGTCAAGTAAATAATAAAGAAATGTTAATATAATTATCCGGGTCAATGCTGCAATCCCTAATTGTAAATTTTTATGATGTTTTGAGTATATTCATATGAAGAATAAACCATTCCGGGTTTAATGGTTTTATTAATCTGTTTTTTCGGGGTACTATTAAGTTTTTTATTAAGCCTGAATGATCGAAGGGAGTCTCAATATTTATTCCAAATTCCAATACAGAGATACACTAACGTTTTTTTGACTGATAAATAATTTGAGACAGTTGCTTCCCCTTAATATTCTGAAATCCTAAGTATCGACCTTAAAAAATAAAATGACTATCGGGAATCATACATATAAATATGTTGATGCTTGAAAATCAATCATTTGCCCCGACCCTAACCTTGCTCCGCCGTAGCGGCTACGCGAAGGCGAGGAGAGAGTAATTGATTTTGGCTGCGCCGGGCTCGCCCTGCGGGACCCGGTTCTTCGCACCCTTTAGGGTAAGGGGCTAACGAAGAACCGGAGCGAAGCGGAGCTCGACGAAGTCAAAATCAAAGAGGTCTTATGCATGATTATCGATTGTCATATAAAATAAAATTAACTTTGGCTGGTTACTTATGTACAGTGTATGTTGAAATTAAGCCACATATTTAAATTAATTATCATAACTAAAGGAATATGTTAAAAGCCCTGGCTATCTCATTATGGCTGATAATGCACCCAGGTCATGTCACGATGACTTCAATTGACTATGTTCAGGATACAGATTCTTTAAAAGTTTCCTGCAGGATGGAATTCGACGATTTTTTGAAAGATTTACAGACAATTGATGACGACAGAAATTTAATAAAAATATTTAGTAAGCAGCCATTTCCTACCGACCTTATAAACATGTACTTTAATTCAAAAGTGTTTATTTATATAAATAAGAAACTGCTGATCGGGAAGTTATTAAGTGTGAATCTCACAGGAAATGAAATCATAATGAATCTGTTATATAAGTCAGTTAAAAAGCCAAAGAGTATAACTGTCAGGAATATGATTCTTTCAGGGTGGTACAGTGATCAGTCAAATTTAATGATAATAAGGGTAATCAATTTTGAGAAAGGAATCAAATTTACACCAGAGCATAATGAGGAGACTTTCAATATAAAATAAAAACATGTAATTTTTTAATAAACTGTTATTCACATCCCTAACGAAAATTATCCTGACAAATACAGTCTCACTTATAAAATGACCAGGTCTCTTTATCGTGTTCAGGCGTAAGCCTCATTGCATGCTCATTTTTGTTTACACTGATAAAGATCATATTAGTCTGATCACTATATAATCCAGTCAAAACCTTATTCGTGATTTTGATCTTCTTTGGGTCTTTAACTGACCAATAAAGCAGTTTCAGGAAGATTTCATTGTCTTGAATAGTTCTCACTCAGTACCTTGCCGGTCAGTAGTTTGTTATTTACGTAGATATGAACTTTATCATTAAAATATTTGATTATCAGATCAGAAGGGAAAGAATCATTTACAGATAGTTTCTCCAGATTAATGTTTGGGTCGTATAAACTATAATCCCGTAAAAAATCATCATAGTACATCCTGAAAAAAACTTTCATGGAATCGCTACCCTGAATCTGGTCAATGCTTGTCAGTGTAACATGAACAGGGTGGAAAATTAATAAGATCGGGAGAATTAAAATTTTTAACATTCTTCTTGGATTTCGGTCAGGAGAGTAAGATTATGTATAATTGCTATTATTTTCTTTGACTGATTTCTTCAATATCAAAGATCTTATTTCTATCCCATTCAAGCCAGTATTTTAATGCATTATGGCGAATGAGTTTCCAATAACCATCGTCCATTAATCCAAATTTCATAATCCCTTCTTTAATATCAGCATCTACCTGTTCAAGGTATTCCTTTTTGAGACTAATTCTGATGGAGCGATTTTTGTATGTAAAAATAGCAGCTGGTTTGGTTTTGCTACGTGTAGCCAGATGAATTGTCCCCATTCCTAAAGTTGCTCCTGTGCTTACCTGTATCCCATCATTCAGGCAACTGTATGGTGGCCTGGTACCTGCATAGCTGGTTACTTCAATCATGTCAGCACCAACTCCAAACAATTCACGTGCTTTTATACCCATTTTAGCACCAACTATAGAGAATACTCCTAAATGACGGTGAAATTCATCTGTCATCACATTGGCTTTCCATTCATCATATCCATAAAGGGCAATTACTGAATCTATAATGGGTCGCACATCGTAGTTAAACATTTCGGGTTGAACAGGAAACCTGTTAAATACTATATTACGCTCCGAAACATATGTTCCGTTTATCATATCGCTTATGGCTTCTCTGACTCCCTGAACATCATATTCTTTGTTATATCTGATATTTAATTTATCCATATTGATATTGATGGCAAATAATTCCGGATTTGTTATGTATAAAGCTACAAGGTCGTCACATAGCCTGAAATGATTTTGCTGCAATTTTTCAAGAGCTAAAGGTTGACTAAAAACATTTCGCAAGATAGTGGCAAGTTCGGTCTTCGATTTACTGCATGCATCATACATTGACGAATCGAACAACGCGTTAGCCTTATTCAGGTTTGAAATGACGTCAATTCTTATAGTGGATTTCAAAAGTTCGTCAGCACTTTCTTTATCGCATTCATAGTTAAATCCCTGCAAAGGTTTTATTGATTCATTGTACCAGACAATTCGTTCAATCTTTGATATCAATGTTGCATCTTTTTTTATTGCTTTTGCAACATTCGTAAGCGAACCAAGACAAACCAGGATGATTTTACCATTTTCACTATGTAAAGTTTTTGAAAGACAATCTGCTCCGTTTAATTCTGATCTCTGCCCACCGGTTTGCTTACCCCAGAAAATACTCCTGTTAAATTCACGCCATGGGGGATTAATGCTGTTAACGACATCACCGGAAGCAATGAGAATGTCAGCCCTGTTGAATTCATATAGCAGAGAACAGATTTTTTCAACACCTTCTTTGGGAGATAATGAACCATCTGAAGATAATATTGCTTTTATGGTTATTTCAGGTCGGGCCAACAATAAACTTATGGCACGCATATCGTCAATTCCACAGTCTGTATCAATAATAACAGTATGGTTTAATTTGACAGGCAACGGCTGTGCCCATATGCTTACTGTGAAAATGACTGCCCAAAGGGAAATAATAACTTTCTTCATTGCTTTTTCATCTATATTTTAAACCTGTCCTTAATATAACAATATCCTGACGCATGAATAACAAATGTTAATCATTCTTCTTGTGAGACACCCTGCTTACAATCGGGATAACTACTATTATTGCATGTTCATTGCGTATCATAACAGGTGTGAAATTAAACATTATACTCAAATTCTGACTATGCCAGTGTAATTACTGTTGCTGGTTTTATGTACTATTTAATTCTGAAAGGAAACGTCGCCTTCTCTTTTATATTTTATTTTCACCTGTCTTGGCTTCAGATATTTGTACCATTGGTACTGGCATTAATATGCAAACAGCTTTATAAAAAACCTGATAACCAAAATATCTCCAATTATAGACACAAGTATTTTGGAGGTCATTGAGTTGTGGCTGACATAAGTGTAAAATTGCAAAGTCTATTGATAAGAGATCCTGTTTCTTCGCACCGAACTGTTTTTAAAGGATTGCTCCGGAGCTTTAACCTTGTTCTTATGAGTCTCAGGGGAAGGACTGGTATAAAAAGTTTATTGATAATTAATACTTATCAGGTAAAATCATTAATATTAAGGGATAAATTGTTTCAGGCTAAAACTGAGAATTTTTAATCGTTTCACTTCAAACCAATTTATTAAAAAAGGAAAAATGAAAAAAAAGATTAGCTCAATACTTTTACTCTGTCTTCTAAGCAGCATGGTTTTTCGGGTATCCGGAGGAGTCAGGGAAAGTATACGAATTAAAGATCCTTCAATTGTAAGTGCCACATGATTCTTCAATTTTGCTGGCGGTTGGCTCCGGGTTCTTATCTGTGGATTTTGTCAGTCCATCGGTATTCAGAATTAGAATGAACAGTCAGAGAACATTCCCTGAAGGAGGCATGGTCAGGTATGGGATTGTCAATATCAGACACCAGGGACATCAGGTTCAAATCACAACAGAAGGGAATTCTATCGGATTAATTACAGACAAAGTAAAATTAAACATTAATAAGACAGATGGCAGAATAACCTTATCTGACAGGAACGGGAACATCCTGATTCAGAATGATCAATCTCCGGTATCTGATTGGGAAAAAGGATTCGAACTTTCTTTTAAGCTAAAGGAAGGGGAGAGGCTCTACGGCTTTGGAGATGTTTCGCGAAGCCAGATCCAGAGAAGAGGTTTGAAAAGCCAGATGCTGGTTACAAACAGGACCGGTTATATTCCTATCCCGTTTGTCATGAGCGACAAGTGTTGGGGATTGTTCCTGAATACAACCATGATGCACTATTTTGATGCCGGGAATGCTGTCAGTGACCGGTTATCATTTAACGCTCCCGAGGGGATCATTGATTATTTTCTGATTGCCGGGGAATCAATGCTGGAAGTGCTGGATAAATATACAAATATTACCGGTAAACCTGTTCTTTTGCCTAAATGGGGATATGGCCTCACCTGGGTTTGTGACGAACGCGGAGTGAGGGCAAGAGATGTCCTTTATGAAGCTTACGAATTCAGAAGGCAGGGTATTCCGTGCGATATCATCGGACTGGAACCGGACTGGATGGAAAAGCATTATGATTACTCAACAAAAAAACAGTGGAGCAAAGAGCGGTTTGATATTCCCTACTGGATGGAACCTGGCAGCCCTAACTCATTTCCGGGAGCATTGAACTCGATGGGTTTCAAACTCAGCCTGTGGCTGTGCACCAACTATGATTTCAGTGAATATGAAGAATGGAAATTAAAGAATGCCAAAGTTTCTGCTGAAAATATTTCGGGAGACAGGGGGAACAGGCTTAATAAAGAAGACATTATCCGGGACCAGCGTCTGGGAGACAAAAAAACTGAGCAGGTAGCAGCACAACAAATGCAAATAGAACCTTGGTTTGATCATCTTAAGAAATTTGTGAACGACGGGGCTTCAATGTTTAAACTGGACGGTTCCAACCAGGTCACATTAAAGATAAATCCCGGACACACCTGGAAAAACGGGATGGACGATTATGAGATGATCAATCTTTATCCGCTTTTGTACAGCAAGCAAATGAGCCTGGGCTTTAAAGAATATACCGGGAGAAGATCAATGATATTCACAGCAGGAGGTTACGCAGGCATTCAACGTTATTCTGCATCATGGGCCGGCGATACCGGTGGAGGTTCAAGCCCGCTGATCTCACTTCTCAATCATGGGCTCTCAGGACATTCAAACGTTTGTACTGATATGGAGGTCCATTCTGCAGAGGGAATCCATTTCGGGTTCTTTCAGACGCTATCCCAGGTCCTTGGCTGGGATATGTATGCTGAACCCTGGTTTTTAGGAGAGGAAATGGCTGCCATTTTCAAAGATTATGCAAACCTTACGTTATAAACTTATCCCATACATATACTCAATGGCGCATATAGCTTCCGAAAAAGCAGTACCGGTCATGCGTGCATTATCCCTTATCTATCCGGATGATATCAAATGCGACAATTTTATGAACCAGTACATGTTTGGAGATGCATTCCTCGTATCAGCCTTCCAGAAAACCGTATACCTGCCTGAAGGAGAATGGATAGATTACTGGACCGGCGAAAAATGGCAGGGAAAACAGGAAATTCCGGCAACATATCCCGAAAATAAAGGCGGTCCGCTTTTTGTCAAAGCCGGTTCCATCATTCCGACCCAGCTGGTGAAAAGTCATATCGGAACTGAAACACCTGAGGGTATAATCTGGGAAATATTTCCAAAAGGAGAGTCGGCATTTACTTTATACGAGGATGATGGAGAAAGTTACAATTATCTCAAAGGAGAGATAGCCAAAACCGTTTTGGAATGTTCGGAAAATGAAAAAGAGATAGTCATAACTGTTCATCCAAGATCCGGCAGCTATAATAAAATGCCGGCAAAAAGAACTCACAGCTTCAAAGTATTTTACCCGGGAAAATTGAAATTGAAGAATAAACAGATACCTTACCATTTTGACGAAAGCAATAATATGCTTACTATCGAAGCTATTCCGGAAAGCAGTCAGAAAATTGAGATTGTACTTAAAAAATAACTACCAAAAAAATTGGAATCAACGGGATGTGGTAAGGGTTATATTCCAACAACTGGTGCTTTCAGAAAGGGAGATATGAAGCAAATGTGACAAAATTAATCCCTCAGGCAAAAGACGCAGATTAGTTATAAATAAAGACAGTTAATATGCAAAAATCAGGTAACGGAATGATAGTTCAATTTCTGGCAATCTCACTGATAATGGCTGGTACATCATTTTATCAGCGGGTATAGCCAGGTTGATTCTCAAACCAGGCAACGGGCTTCAGAGACCGGACAGGCTAAACCTTCCTACTCATACAGGGACAATTCCCAGTATATTGAAAAGATGAGCCAGTATGAAGTATACAGTAAGAAGGGTAAAATAGTAATGCTTGGCAACTCAATTACATACAGGGTCGACTGGTCTGAACTGCTCAACAGGAACGATGTTATTAACCGGGGGATCGGTTCAGATATCACTGAAGGATTTCTTAACAGGTTGAAATATATTTACTCAGTCGATCCGAAAATATGTTATATAATGGGTGGAGTAAATGATATTGCGCAAAAGATTCCCCAGGAGGTAACGGTTCAGAATATCAGAATAATAATTGACAGCCTGAAGCAACACAGGATTATTCCGGTTCTGCAGAGTGTTCTTTATGTGGCAGAAAATTACCGGAATAGTGAGTTTATGAATCAGAAAATCAATAGTCTGAACTCAGAACTTGTCAAAGTTGCCGGCGACTGCAATATAACATTTCTGGATCTTAATGCCAGTCTTTCCTCGGGTAACCGGCTTATCGGTGAATATGCATTAAATGATGGTATCCATCTTACAGGCGCAGGTTATGAAAAATGGAAGATTGTGTTGCTGAATGATCTGAAAAAGAGAGGAATAAAGCCCTAACTATATAGATATGCCATTTAAAATGAACCACTTCGTAAGAACAGTTTTAAAAACCTTTTTATAAGCCTGGCCTGAATTTCAAACTCTGCCGGCAGTTTTAAACTAAGTGGAAAGATTATGCTCAATAAGACATTCCTCCGCGGTTATATCAAACGCAGACCCGTTTGGTTCAATGATCCGGTTACTTGTAATAAGATGCCGGCCTCCGCCGTGAAGGACCGGAGAAGCAGTGTCACTACGATTACAGGTAAGATTACTATTGATATGGAACATTATTTTTATTTGCCCATTCAATAAACTTCTCTTTGACTTTTGGTAACAACGAAGGTGGCAAGTGGTGGTAACTGCTGCTGCCATTTTCAATCCACAATTTAACCCCACCCAGGAATTTTTCAACGTAAACCGAGACTCCATTTATATTAGCACCGATACGAAGGTTACCTTCAGGTTTATTTTGATCTGCGAAATTTTCAAGATTGCAAATGAACGAATAATACTCTTTTGGTGTACCGCTGAAAATAGTCATATCCTTGGTACTGTTATCAGAAGCTTCATCCATCCCTGTCATTTGAATATTGATAGTACTATCAGGCCCATACACTGCCTGAAGTACCTCATTAGCTACAGATCTTTGCCATATTTCAACTGGCTTGACCTGGGCAACAGAGTTGATACTTGTGATTAATAATAAAATTATAATTGTTCTTTTCATAGTATTTATCAGATCTCTGATTATCAAAATTAGATTATGCAGATCATTTATCCTAAATTATTTTCAGCCTGCCAGATTGTTGCGAGACATTAATTTCACAAGTGGATGCTGGTTTTTATTAAATAAATTACAGATTTGTTAAGTCACCTGGTTTCATAATCAACGATACTTTCCCGCAAATCGAACAGCTCCCATCGTTTTGAAAGTACATCAGTATGTTTATTTTTAAGCAATTCAATAAAGTCCTTAACGCCAATTGGTTCATTCCCATTCGCATGAATAAGCACAATGCTTCCGTTGGTTGGCCATTGCCCTTTGGCAAGCCATGCATCACTTCCGACGGGTATAAGTCCTAAATTCAGGATCTTATCATAAATTTCATAATCAGAAACAAGACCCGGAAAACGAAAAAAGACGGAAGGCACAATATTCTTTTGCAAAAGGGCAATCTCTGTATTTATAACTTCATTGTTGATATCAGTGCCTGATTCTAACATGAAATTCTTTTTCAGGGGAACGTTTTTACTCGTATAATGATTATACGAATGGTTGATCCAGACGATGGAAAGTTTATTTACTTTTGACAAGCTATCAAGCCAGTTCAAATCTCGTGAATGATTGTTAATCCAGCGGCCGGTTATTGATATTGCAACGGGTACAGGCTTTTCAATCCTCCCCATTTCTTTAATAAGATCATTAAAGATAATCCGGTCCAGCGGACGTGCCGACGGACACAGATCAATGGTAAGATCGATGCCCTTTCTTGAGGACCTGAATCGTGTGAAGCCCGCATCCTGCAGGGTATCACTGAACATTTCTGCCTGCTTCAATGCCCTTAAATATGGAGTTGAAGAATAGCGGGACCGGATTGTTTCCCATGACACCTGATTAACCAGGATGCTATCAGAAAGCAAAATCTTCGTATCTAACGACTGGGGGGAAACAGTAAGATAGCAGGTATGGCTCTCTTTTAAAAATTTTCGCAGAATGATAACCTCTTTTGTGTTATTACTGCATATGGCCCAACCCGTAAAGGGTACATAATTGCTTATCCGCTGACTAAAGACTGGTGTTGCAGATAGCAGGAAAAGAGACAACATTCTTATTGATGCCATAATCTCAATTTTTGATCTCTTTAATATACTAAAAAACATGGATCAGAACAAAAATCGAATTTTTCTCCCCGGATGCCCCCTGTTCCTTTTAGTTCCTTATACAACGGACAGAAAAGCCAATAGTTTTACTGACGTCATAGCCTTTGTAGGTATAGAGTTTATCGTAACCCAGATATAGTACCCAGGCCCCAGATGCGGAGTACTCTGTAGAAGACCACCAGAAACCATAATAACCAGAGTCTAAAAATATCCCGTTGACGCTGCGATAACCACCCGGGAGGCCTGAAAAGCCACTTGTATTATCAGCTCCCGTGTTTGGACTTGCCCAATGAAATGCTCCGGCTTCTTTCATCTTGCCACCGGCCATACCACTTCCTCCAAGATATGTCTCGAGTATATTCCATTCCCCATTATCAGGGATATGCCAGCCTGCCGGACAAAGATTACGGGAGTCAGTTACAGCGTAATAGTTATATAATGCACCATTTGTAATTTTGTAAGTTGCAGAATCGTTGTCATACCAGCAAAAGGCCCCTGATGTTAAATTGCTCCATGTTGTATTGTCGGTAACATTCGGTATTTCACTGCCTTCCTGGTATTTTGTAGTTTTCAGGTTTTCAGCCATCCATATCTGGGAGCCGATTGCAACTGTGTTGTAAATATTGCTATCAGAGTCAGCAACTTTGTTTAATGTTGTAAATACCATATCGTTTCCATATGATATCCCTGACAGGTTTTCTGCTACTACCCTGAAATGATAGGTTGTATTTACTGTTAATCCTGTTATATAGGCACTTACATAGCTGTTTATATTTCCTGTGACAGGACTCTGAACAGCTGTAGCAGTGCTATTATAACTTATCGTTGTTCCATATTCAAAAGTAACAATGGCAGACAGATAATTGGCATTGACAGTGCCATTTAATATTCCCGAGGATAATTGTACAAATGTTGCAGGTTGAGTTGTAACCATTGGAATATTATCTTTGGTTACCAGTAGATTGTGTTCCTTTTTACAGCCAATAATAAATTGTAAAATTATTATCAGGATAATTAACACGGAAAACCAAAGTTTTCTTTTCATCATGATATAATTTTGATTTTAAAGGTATGATAGCCTGTCCCGCAAAGCGGGAGAACCACACAGGATTATAAATTGTATTTATTCGTGTTTAGCTTCGCTGAGCTCGCAAGCTCGTTTGTGATTGTGGTCAATCATGTGGGTTTCATATCACCAGTATCTGACAATTATGTCCTTATAACCCGTACATCCTTCTGAACAGCACCTACAACTACCTGAAACGATTACTGATCCATTACTGAGCCATCCTCATTCAGTCTTGTTTTAATTCCACGTGGCCGGAAAGGATGACGTTGTTGAGCATCATCAGCCAGTTCGACTCCAATACCGGGTGCATCAGGGACTATCAGAAAACCTTTTTCCAACTTAAGTACGCTTTTGACTATTTCGCTTTTTGGAGGTTCCTGTTCACCTTTTGGATATTCCTGCAAGGCGAAATTTGGGATGCAGGCTGCAAGCTGGATACATGCGGCAGTACTTACAGGACTAAGCGGGTTGTGTGGCACCACCTGAACATAATGTGTTTCTGCGAGGGCAGCAATTTTTTTACAGTTCGTCAAACCCCCGGCAAGACAAATATCAGTTCTGATATATTGAACCGCTCCCCGTTCCAAAAGAGTTTCAAATTGCTGAAGCGTAAAGAATCGTTCTCCGGTTGCAATAGGTATATTTATCTTACGGGCAATAAAGTCCATGGCCTCGAGATTGTCCGGCAGAATAGGATCCTCATAAAAGAAAGGAGTGTATTTCTCTATTCCCCGGGCAAGGGCGACAGCTTCAGCGGGAGTAAGCCGTCTGTGAATTTCAATACACAGATCCACCTCTTTGCCAACAGCTTCCCTGTACCTTCGTACCGTGTCTATAGCATCCTCAATCTTATCAACATAAGTTTTAAAATAAGGTTTGTCTCTTGATTCGTCAAGAAATGGAGTAAGATGGCCAACGGCTGTGAATCCCATCTTTTTTGCGTCAATACATCCCTGAACGAGCTTTTCCTTTGTATCGCCAAGTACATGATAATAGACTCGGGCTTTATTGCGGGTCTTTCCTCCAAGTAATTCATAACACGGCACACCAAAATATTTTCCGGCAATATCCCATAGTGCAATGTCAATAGCGCTGATGGCTCCCATAATGGCTGCTCCGGTAAAATGGGAAGACCGGTAGAGATACTGCCAATGATGCTCGATTCTTAAAGGATCCTGTCCTATCAGATAGCGTTTAAAACTTTCGATTGCAGCTCCTGAAGCTTCCAGATATCCCCATGCACCGGATTCTCCAAGACCGGTAATGCCTGCATCAGTGAAAACCTTTACAAACAGATAATTATCAACAGGCAGCACCTGAATATCTGTAATTTTTAACTTGCTCCGGGTCGCCTGGCTTAGTACATAAGATCCGGTTAGAGAGAGTGCTCCGACTGCAAGTAGATTTTTTGAAAAATTTCTTCTGTTCATGTTTCTGGATAATAATCAGTTAATAGAGTCAGCATTTATTTAATTATCATTTTAAGCTGGTCCGTCTGGTTGTTCTATATCAGAAAAAAGATAGGATAAAAGAATTTCTTATTATTAACATAAACAACATTTACATTTGAAGGGCGCGTGAACGTTTTTGTGACGTTAATGATCAGGCCATCCTCTGTTTGAACTATTTATTGTCTTTTATTTCTATTTTCCCCATAGTATACCATCCATCCTCAGTTATCCCTTCAATAGCCAGTTTTACAACAGGTTTTAATGAAGCAGGTGAAATAATACCAATTTGTACTTCATAGGTTCCAACCGGCATATTAAAGGGAATATACAGCTTCTCATCATGGATGATATCCCCTGGTAACCATTCATGAAGATTTGCGCTGGTCAGTCAGTATCTCTGTTCTCCGGCTATTTTTAAGTCGTAGTGCAAATTTGTAATCTTTGTAAACCGGAGCAACACCTTTGTTGTCCCACCATGATTCAATCGGCAACTGACCATGAACCATTACAACTGAGGGGTAGGTGAACCTGCAAAGTACGAACCGGTAACCCATTTTCTTTAACCAGTTATCCACCAGGGGCCTCCATTCATCAGGGACAGGTGAACTTTTTGCATTAAAGGAGGTGATATGCCACTTAAGGGCTTGTTGAAAACTGTATTCGACCGTTTCTTTAGTGTATTTTTGCCGCTGGAGCCAGCTTCCGAATGTACCGCATATTTCAAGCGTGACAGGTGCTTTTCTCCAGGCTTCACTCATTCCGCTTTTTATTACGTCTTCGGGATAATCATCAATCATGGCTTTCCAGTTACCTGCTCTCATATCTCCCAAACAATCGAGGCGCCAACCCAGGTTACGCATCTGCAGTCCGGTGCCATTATTACTGCCATCAGGCCAGGAAGCGGCTATAGCTGTGCCCCTGACCAGGATCCCGGGGTCGGGAGCATCACCATTGAGTGGCTGCCAGGTCAGTGTGGTCTTTTTAAAGTTATCAAGGTATGCATTTATCAGGGCTATTCTTGTCAGGTCGGTCAAGAGATGAGTGCCTTCGCCCTCACCCCAATATCCTGCAAATGAGATATCCACCGATTCTAAGTCGGGATGTCCGTCATAACGCTGCCCCATTGCCTTGATCATTCCTCCGAAATACTGGACAAACCTTGGATCTTCAGGGTCGATTCTCCAGTTTCTTGCTTTCTGTGGCGTTTCCTTTCCGACCATTTCCCTGTACCATGCAGGTACATCTTTTACTGGTCCTGCTTCATAAGGTGAGATACGAAGCATCAGAGTTTGTCCCCTTTCTGCTGCGGTCATTAAAGCGCTGTCGATCATTGCCCAGTTATATTGTTTTGGTGCGGTTTCTAAAAAGCGCCAGTTTACACGGAAGTAGGCAATCGTCGTCTGAGGAAAGTTTTTATTTGTCAGATCACCATTAAATTTCTGATATACAATCGGTAATCCTTCAGTCCAGCCTGTCCCTTCATTTAATTGGTCCCCGTTGAAACGTTGAAAGGTCATAAATCCCATGCCCGGATTTATTAGTACATCGTCAATCTCTTTTGGTATGACTCTCACAATTACAGGTTTTTCCTGCGCCGTCAGAATAGTCTGGCTAAGTAACCCGAGGAACAGATAATAGAGAATAGGTTTCATAGATTTGGTTTAAAACAGTTAAAAAATGAATCGAATAACTTAAATGCTTTATTTATAAATAGCTGCAGGTATTTTCAATATTGAATATTCCGAATGCCCCGCTATTGAATTCAAAGAATTCTAATTTAATAAGCAGCAACCGGAGTAATAATATCCTCCACTGCTTTTGGATCTCCTTTTGCAGGCCCATACCAGACACCTCCACCAAAAGTTATTACAAATATCTTTTCAGGGTCCCTGGGGTCAGGATCTACTCTCTTGCCCCATTTAAAGTTATACCCTTTTATACGTTTCCATGTCTCCCCCTGATCTTCAGAACGATAAGCGGAACTCTCAAAACCACAGGCATAAAAGGTTCTGTTGCGGGGATCATAGGTAATATCATGAATATGCTGGTCCTTCTCAAGAACCTGCTTCCATGTTTTCCCGTCATCTTTTGACAGGAAAATGCCTCCGCCGACATCGGGTGAAGACTGCCCCTTTGAAGCTCTTCCCCATGCAGATAAAAGTAACCTGGTTGGGTTTTTCTGATCAAATTCTATACTCATTGGTCCATTTGTTCCTGCCGGCAGTTTAACTTTGGTCCAAGATTCCGCACCATTGTCTGACCTGTAAACAGCGCCATCCTGATCATTCCCGATACTCCCGTCTTCACTGCGTCTGCAAACAACCAGAAATAATGTTCCATCCTTGTCTCTCTTCCATATCCTCCACGCGAATGGTTCTTTTCCCTCAATACCGGTATTTTTCTGCACCCATGATTTCCCGCCATCAACAGATTTATATACACCTTTTCCGAAAGCGCATGCATAAAGAGTCCTTGAGGTTTTACTGCTCCGGAGATCAATCATAATGTGAGTTACTGCCGCTTCACCAATATCAGAGCTAATGGGTTGCCATGATTTCGAACCATCTTCAGTCATAACGATGCCACCTCTGTAACCGGCAGTTCCTTTACCTCTGAACATCTTTGGTCTTGGCAGATCATGTGTTGAGCTCATAACCGCCCATATTTTCCCTTTAACCTCAGGATCGAAAGCCATCCAGTATGTGCTGTTTGACCAGTTCCTGGGGATGCCGTTATTTTCCCGGCTGACGCTGGTCCAGCTCATTGCACCGTCTTTGCTTTCCATCAATCCCACATCAGTATTTGCAATGAAGGCATGGTTTTTATCAAAAGGATCAAAAACAATACAGTATCCGGTGGTGACTTCCAGTCCCCGGGAAATCCAGCCTCCTCCTTCCTTTCTTTTCGTATAAACCTGTTCCCAGTTTTTCCCTCCATCGAATGTTTTTATGGTACGCCCGAAATCGGTTCCGTAACAGATATCCGGATTGGTGGGGCATACTCCAATTGCAAAGGGATTTTCGCCCCATGATGGGCCAAACGCATCCTCAATCCATCCGGTTTTCAGATTGGCCGCTGAGGAGCTTCCTCCCTTTGATATTACATCCTTCCATGCCAGCTTCCAGCTCTTCCCGTAATCTTCACTTTTAGCCACCCCTATGCATGTAGTATCACTGGCGACTCTCAGATTGGCATATGATATGTATAGTACAGAGGGATTTCCTGAACAGGTTGCAATGCAACGAAATTCAGGTACCGGGGCACCCTTGAAAGTGAATTTAAGAATGCCATCCTGTCTGTTTTCCCATGTCTTCCCTCCGTCGGCGGAATAATAAATACCTGATTTTTCATTTGATGAATTGAAGTATGACCTGCCTGAAATCGCATAAATTATATATTTGTTCATGCCTTTGTCAAACCCGCCGGCAAATTCCGTAAGAGTTTTAACCTCGGCTGGTCCAATGTTGGTGCTCCAGTTATTCTTCTCCCTGCATGTTATTGAATTTCTTCCGGTAAAATATAATGTCCTGTCATTTTTTGGCGAAGAAGGATCAACAAAAATATTTTTTGTCCCTCCTTCAAGTTGCTTTTCAATTGTCCAATGTACCCCTCCGTCATCCGACGTATAAAACCCCGGAGCATTGCCAACAGTTATAGCCGCATAAAGTTTATCTGAATTTTCAGGATCGATGGCTAAGGCAGCCACACTTCTCCTGGTGCTGTCTTCGGTAACCACAGATACATTTGCATGATCCCCCTGGGAAATGACAGACTTTATAAGCGAAGGATCGGGAAAAATAACATTCCAGGTAACCCCCTTGTCGGTGCTTTTGAAAAGTGCATTTGAATTGGCATAAACAATATCAGGATTCCGTGGATCAAAATCAAAGAAACGGACAGGACTTCGCAAATTGAACATTCTCCACGAATCCCCTCCGTTATAGGTGACATATGCCCCGGTCATATCGCATCTTACAAACGCATTTAACGGATTAAAAGGACTGACAGTCGGGTTAAACATAGCCCCTCCGCCGCCCGCCCCGGAAAAACCCCATGCATCATTTCTGCCATCAGGGTTCCGGCCCTGTTTGGTTTTTCCTTGTGGCACTACGAAACAAATCATCAAAACTCCGGTAAATAAGATCAAACCAACGATCAGGCTGAACCTGCGGTTTTTAAGATTTTCCATAAGAATTAATTTATTGTATTCTATAAGATAAAGTTAGGAAAGTAGTTCGTAATAACAAAAACGCTATTTAGCCGGCTATTTTTCTGAACAGGATTACTTTCGTCCCTTTCTGGTTGCTGACGCGGATCTGGATTCGCCGGGCTCTCAGTAGTTAGCCCCTTGGGTGAATTTGCAGTCCTTGCCTCCTGCCCGGATTAAATCTGGGATGGAATTTCAAAGCCTTTCCTGTAATACCCTTCCGCTAAAGTTTGTGCTTTATCATCATTGGTTATCATCTCATATTCCGGAGAAAATAAAAGCTGTTTACTGCCAGCACGATACGACAGATTGGCAAGATGCACCAGAACAGCGCTTTTATGGCCTTCAACAACCGGGGCATTTGGTTGCTGCCTCGAACGAATGCAATCAACATAATTACCAAGATGTTCACTCAGAGGGAACTGTCCATATTCCTGGGCTACAATCCGGCCATCCTTATCAAAGACCTGCCATCCGCCTCCCATACGCCCCAGATACATTACCCTTTTTGTGCCATAAATAACAATCTTGTCACAATTGAGTTTCCATTCGGGAAAAAGATCACTATTGCGGATCTCGGTACTGGCCTTAGCCATATATGGAGTAAAATCTCCGGTTTGCAGTGTCATTATAAAATTGCCATAGTCGTAAGTGGTCATCTGATAATCCGGAATATCCCTGTTATCTTTAAAGTTGTAACGTCCCCCCGCACAGTAGACCGATTTTGGGAAACCGGGATCTCCAAGGACAAAACGAGCCAGATCCATCTGATGAATGGCCCCATTTGACAATTCACCACCACCTGAATAATCCCAATAATATAACCAGGATTTATTGCGCGAAATATTATACGGAACCCTGGGCGCCGGACCAAGCCACATATCCCAGTCAATGGTATCAGGAACAGGCGAATTTTCCTTTTCCTTAAACGGGACTGGTCCCGGATCGAGTTCCATAACCTCAACGGCTGAAATCTGACCCAGTTCACCGCTATTGATATAGTCGCGTGCTTTGAAATTATATGGAGCACTTCTGTTTTGAGTGCCACATTGTAATATCCTGTCATATTTCATGGCAGCTTCAATCATCTTTTGCCCTTCACTAATGGTAAAGGAGACACATTTTTCAACATAAACATCTTTCCCTGCCTGCATCGCCCATATACTTGCAAGTCCGTGCCAGTGCTGAGGTGTTGCAATTATAACTCCATCCACATCTTTATCATCAAATACTTTTCTCATATCTCTCACACGCGTTGGCGGAAAGCCCTGTATTTTCTCAACCCCTGAAATAACCAATCCACCCCGGGTATCATCAACATCGCATACATACTTAAATTCGATGTTTTTATTCTGCCCAATGATATTCAGTGCAAGACCTGACCCCCAGCTGCCAGAGCCAATAAGTGCCAGTATTACTTTATCACTTGCACTCCGTGAAGTTTTTAAAGTAAATGCTGATTTAATTTTTGAACGGTATCCGGGAACCTGTAACTTATGCTGACTGATTTTTTCAGTATTAGTCTCATTTCTCCCGCCTGAACAAGAACCGGCCAGACTTATTCCTGCAACCCCTGCGGAAACACTTCCAATGAACTTCCTTCTTTTCATAATTGTTATTATTAACATTCTGTCAGAATGTATGGATCTGTTCAAGGAATTTTGCTATCAGAGGTTTTTCCACTCCGGGCATCATTCTTGTTGTCATTATTTCATATCCTCCTTCGGGATAAGCTGCGTCAGTACAAATATAGCCACTTGAACCATTACAATGAGTAATAACAACTGTATTACTATATGGCGACAATTTCTTAACCTGCATCCCTATTTCAGTCATCAGCTCCCCTGAAATACCTTCCAGTACAAGATCACCTATTTTTAAACCTGAGAGTCTGAGTTCAACATCAGGTCCGGGTTCATATGAGGCAGCCGGCTTATTGTCCTTACCCGGGTTTTTTCCGGGGAATTTAATAGTCGTATATGATGTCCGGATCGATTTTACCGGGGATGCAGATATCATGGCAAGCACTTTTGCAGTCTCATTGGCCACATGGTAGCCGACAGCATTTATTTCATTAAATTTTACACCAGGGCCGTATATTGGATTAATATCTGCGGAGGCACCTGCTGTAACAGCAACAATCACATTTTCCCCGACCTGTTTTTTAATGAACCTGGCAGCAGCTCCCGGCCAGTCACCCGTAATCAGGTAATTCTCCTGACCGCTGGCGGTGCCATGGCAGGGCCAGTTTATCATAACTGCAATTAGCTTTTTATTGAGGTCCTCAAATTTTATAACATAGAGCTCATGGTCACAAGGTTTTTCCTGGTCCCTTCCAAGTCCGATATAACCATCGGAAAATAATGCACGACGATTAACATTCAGGAAACAGGATCCCTTACCAATGCCCATCCGGAAAGGCACTGTACTCCTGGATGCGGCAACGGCAACTTTTACGAGCTTTTCCTTCAGCCCCGATATATACTTGTCTGTTGCTTCCGGTACAATCTTTTCATAAGTTTTAAGTGCAGGACCACCGTGGTTATGGACTGCTGAGATCAGAATATTTTCAACGGGTATTCCGATCTTCGAATTAATCATTTTTTTTGTGTCGTCAACAAATTCTGCAGAAAATCCGATCAGATCTGATGTAATTATAAGTGTACGGGTATTCTCACCGGTGAAAAATAAGGCCGAGGCATAAAGCGAATCGTGAATACCTGTGAACGGAGTCTTCCGTGCAGCATAACCGCTCATTAAGATGGGTTCATCCGGAGTAACATTAATCTGGCTGACACCCAGTTGGCACTCTGTTTTTTCATTTAAACCCTTCTGGCCAGAGGTCAGAACGGGAATAATAAAGATCATTAAGATCATCATCCCCGACATTCTTATACTTTTCATGGTTTACCTTTTTTTTACTGTTTAAATCTCAAATAACTCTATATTAGAAAATGGTTCATGCCCAAAAATACATTGATTTTTGATACGCCGGACCAAGTTATATTAAAGTATCATTATGTACAGTGTTTATGTCATTATTTAACCTGATAGTTCTGTTCCGTTATTTACATTAGCGTATAACTAATAATGAAGAAGGGATGCTTATCAAATGTTCCTGATCATGGAGTTGTATTGTAATTGACCTGGAATTTTTTCTTTTCTTTATAAAAAATTTATATGAAAAGGTACCTGTTTTTTGTGACTTTTGTTGCTTCACTTGGTAGTTTGTTATTTGGCTTTGAGACAGGAGTAATCAACGGGACAATATTTTACGTTGCCAGATACTTCGGGCTTACTCCTGCAATGAAAGGTTTTGTCGTAAGTGTTGCTCTGATAGGATGTGTATTTGGGGCACTGTTTGCAGGAAAACCGGCTGATTTATTCGGGCGACGATATGTGCTGAGATATGTAGGTGTCTTCTTTCTTGTTTCAATGCTCCTTACCGGGTTAGCTACCAATTTATGGATGTTTATAATTGGAAGGTTTATCGGAGGGCTGGCCGTTGGAGGAGCTTCTGTAGTTACGCCAATGTATATTTCAGAAGTAGCTCCGCCAAAATTTCGGGGGAGGCTGGTTGCAACCGCCCAGTTTGCGATTGTACTGGGGGTCCTTGTATCCTTCTTTTCCAATTTCTTAATTGATAGTATTGGCGAAGTCGAAAATAAATGGAGATGGATGTTTTTATTTGGTGTGATTCCATCTGCAATATTCCTGATCCTTCTTTTTTTCATTCAACGCAGTCCGCGCTGGCTGATAAAAACCGGCAGAATCGATGAAGCCCGGCAGTCTCTGATAAGGGTTAATAACCTATCCGACCCTGATGAATTGATTAAAGAGATCCGGGATTCACTGAATACGGAAGTCCTGAGCCACTATTCGGTCCTATTCCACAAACCTTATCTTAAACTTGTCCTGATAGGTATTGGTGTCGGCATGTTTAACCAGTTATCAGGGATCAATATTGTCAATTACTATTCGACTGATATTTTCAGGGAAGCAGGGTTTAGTAGTGAGTCTGCGTTTTCCCAGACAATGCTTATCGGACTTGTAAATCTCATCTTTACAATTGTAGGAATGTCGCTGATCGATAAATTTGGAAGAAAATTCCTTCTTTATATCGGTGGTTTTGGTATGCCGGTATTCCTTGGATTATTCAGTTGGGCATATATTTCAGGCCATACAGAAGGATATATTTTATTGATCAGTCTTTTGGGCTTTATTGCTTTTTTCGCCGCATCACAGGGAACGGTCATCTGGGTAATTCTGTCAGAGATGTTTCCAAATAATATAAGGGCAAGGGGATCAGCAATTGGTTCCTTTTCACACTGGTTTTTTAATTCACTTATTTCCTGGTTATTCCCTATCACAGTTGCATCAATTGGTTCGGGCTACGCATTTTTATTCTTCTTTGTTGCAACCATATTAAGTCTGTTCTTCTACCGTTTTGCACTTGTTGAAACTAAAGGGAAATCGCTTGAGGAAATAGAAAAAATAATGCTTGGGACCGGTAAACATTACAATTGAAACCTCATTATATTATGAATGGGAACAGAACAGCCGGGTATATGTTAAAAAGTTTCAATCCCTGTTAAATTCTATATGGAACCTGGCGGCCAACAGCTTCAGATAAATGCGGTTAACCGCGATAAGCTTATTTTGGTAAAGAAAAATCCTGAACAGTTTCGGAACCTCATTATCCGGGTTTGGGGATGGCGCGGCTATTTCGCTGATTTTGAGGAACTTTTCCGAGACCATATAATCCAAAGGGCAGAATTAACAATATACAATTGTAGTTGTTTAAACATATATCATAGTAAAAGGTAACTATGTGTTTCTTATAAAATGACTATAGGGAATCATACATATAAATATTTTGATGCTTGAAAATCAATTATTTGCCCCGACCCTAAAGGGAGTAATTGATTTTGGCTGCGCCGAGCTCGCCCTGCGGGACCCGGTTCTTCGCACCCTTTAGGGTAAAGGGATAACGAAGAACCGGAGCGAAGCGGAGCTCAACGAAGTCAAAATCAAAGAGGTCTTATGCATGATTACCGATTGTCATATATTATAATATTAAAAAGATAAGCAATTATACTCTATATTTATGCGTCGAAAGGGGTTACTTAATTATTAATGTCACATCATTAAACTAATCAGAATATGAGAAATTTAAAGGTTCTTTTATTAGTACTGACCTTCACTTTCCAGGGAATTTATAGTACCGGTATTTTTGCCCAGACTCCCGTACTTAAAGCGGGAATAGCAAAAACAGATATTACCCCTACGGAAAGTTTATATATGGGCGGGTATGATTCATCGTGCCGTTCTGAACCATCCAGTGGGTCAGATGGGAAAATATATGTGAGGGCTCTGGTGTTTGATGATAATACCAGTAAGGTTGTTTTTATAGAAACTGATATCGTTTCCTTCCCGGATGAAGATTACAAGGCAATAAGAAAACTGGTATCTTCCGAAACCGGGATACCGTTCGACAATATTATGCTCGGTTGCGTCCATAACCATGCTGCTCCTTATCCTGATGCCATGAACAAAAACTCAAAATGGTCTAATCAATTGAGGGGGAATATTGTATTAGCGGTCAAAAACGCAATTAAAGATCTGGAACCTGTAAGGATCGGCGGAGGAACTGGGCGATCAACCATTGGCATGAACAGAAGAAAACGGATGACAGATACAACTTCCTTTCTCACATTTGATGAGAACAATTCAAGCCAGTCATATGGAAAATATAAAACCGGTAACCCGGTCATGATCCGTGAGATGGAAGGTGTCATGAGGCTTGGAGCCAATCCATCGGGACCTATTGATGATGAGGTAGGGATACTGAGGATAGATAAGATATCGGGAGAACCGAAAGCACTCTTTGTCAACTATGCCTGTCATGGTACGTCACTTGGCGGAAGAAACAACAAGGTGAGCGCTGAATGGAACGGTCATATGCTGGAATATATTGAACAGAAAATACCCGGAGTAACCGGCATATTCGCTCAGGGGGCAGCCGGTGATATTAATCCAAGGTTTGTAGGGGGCCTCGACGGTTACAAGGATGATATAAAGAAAACCGCTGAGCTGGGATATGAAATCGGAAGAGAAGTAGTAAGGGTGTTTTCCGGAATTGAAACAGGGATCCCTGCAAATCCCCAGATAAAAATTGCAAAGGAGGTTATTACATGTCCCAGGAGATACGGAGAGGTGATGATGGATTTCAGGAACACTACGATAGATGTACCCGCTACAGCTGTTAAAATTGACAGCTACACCTGGGTAATTTATCCGCTTGAACTTTTCCATGAAATAGGTAAAAAGATAAAAGCTGATACCCACAGTCCCGTCCCGTTTATTGTAGGGTACTGCAACGGCTCCCTTGGTTACCTGCCGACGCAGCAATCTCACAGCGAGGGAGGCTACGAACCTAATGCCACTCACTTCGACCCGGTCACAGAAAAGATATTTTTAAAAGGTATTGAAAAACTGCTTTCGGATTTATACTGATATCCTTAATTAATTCAGTTAATTTGAAAAAAGCTTAAGCCTTACAGTCAGGAACTAGTCATACTACATTTAATCCTGTAGTTAATGGTGCCCAATTGTTAAATTTAGAAACGTCATAAAGAACATAAACACCCTTTCTTATGCGAATCAGATTCATTTGCTTCCTGATCGTCTTTCTATAAATGGAAACCTGAACAGAAAACCAGATTATTGGCAAAACAATGAGAGACATTATATTAAAGAAATTAAAAAGTAATTCGCAAACCTGTATATTATTATTGCTTTTTTTGATTTGTGCAAGTTGCGGCAGGAAGTCAGAAAAGGTTCTCAGGTTTGCTTTTGCAGGCGATATTCATTATTCCATACCCGACTATAAGACAACCGATAATCTTGTTCAAGCTGTTGCAAAAGAATTGAATAATCTGAATCCAAAGCCTGAATTTTTCATCCAGTCGGGAGATTTTTTCCATGGAACACCAGGGGTCAGTATTGAAGATGAGGCCGCACTGGCGTTTAATGATTTTACAAGGGATATCGGTATGCCTTTTTATATCGCAAAAGGCAATCATGATTCAAGGAAATATTATGAAAAGAATGCGTTGCCTTTATTTTCCAGAGAGTTAGGGAGTGAAATTTTAAAATCCTACTATTCTTTTGATAAAGTTAATTGTCACTTTATCATGCTTGATTGTACTGCAGAAAAGTTAGAAGACCAGTTATTATGGCTGGAGGCAGATCTTAAAAATGCAAGATCCAATCCCGGGATTCAGCACATTTTTGCTGTTGCTCATTACCCGTTATGGATAGTAGCCAGGGCCGGTTTCAACCGGAAAGAATTTTCAGACCCGGTCGCCTCATTACTGGCAAAATATAAAATTGACGCTTATTTCTGCGGACATACACATAACAAGACAGTCACTGTAAGGTTAGTGGATAACCAGCCTTTAACTCAAATTATGGATGCTGCAGTTATTGAAAAGGGGAGGCTGTTTATGCTGGCGCCTTTCCTGAACCATGTTTCAACCCATCCTGCCGACAGTGCAAAACCCGGTATATTACCTCTTGAAGAGGGACATCAGATATTTATCCCGCAATCACAGCTGCTCTATTACTGGGGATACCAGGAAGGCAGCACTACAAGTTATTATGTGATAACTGTTAAGGGAGCGGCTGTGCAGGCAGACTGGTATGTTGAAGGGCAGGGACTTATACGGTCGTTCAAATGGGATCAGCCCGGCAAACTGATTGATCTGAGATCCCCAGCTAAAATACAGAAGGGAAAAGTAGCTGAAAGCGATATGAAACAAATTTCAAAAGCATGGCTTTATGCTGCGCCCTGGATAAGACAGGATTCAGTTCATGCCCCCTTTACCATTAACGGAATTCAGGGGGGAAATATCCGGTTGGACAAGGTAAGGATGGCCGCGTCACCTTTCTGGAATAAGATTGAAGTGCCACTGAATGAGGCAGCTGTTAATGCAATTAAGATGAGTAATGAACTCAGTGTCGGCAACCCGGAAGGAGGTAATTTCGGACTGGCACATATTTTCCTGTTTATACAGTTTAAGGATGGACGTTTTGCAAAGAGCAATATATCTCAGAAGGTATTAACCTCATTCAATCCTTCAAAAGGGGAATATCCGAATTTTCCGGGTGCGGAACTCATAGATTCTGTAAATGCAGGAAGCCCCCTGACAAAGGTTGTTTTAGACTTTGACCGGTTTTACTAACTCTTTGTCGTTCATTTATAGGATCTCTCCGGATCTGCGGTTTTGGTACAACGAGCTTTGCGGATCGGGAATATCGAAGTCGTGTAATACCCCGGGAACCCGGAAATAATTCCGGAGGCTGTAATATTAATTTTTTTTCTGAAAGGTAATATTCAGATTCATGTCGGCCGGACTTTATACATTTCAAAGAATTTCTAATTTAGAAATAATCTCAAGTATCTCTTCTTTTGTTTTTCCAAGTTTGGCCCCAAGCCTTAAATATATCTTATCCTGTTTACCTTCTATAAACAAGAAGTCAGTATCCGTAAGCCTTGCAAATTTTTGTTTCAGCTTACTTTTTTTCTCCTTCCAGTCTCCTTTGAATTCATTTACTTTTATCATATTAAGGTTTGAATTAACTTATTAATAGCTCAGTCTCTGATTATTTCATTAATACTTTTATCAATCTTGCTTTGATACACTTTTTGTATTTGAGAAATTTTAAAGAAAGAAGCAACTCATTGAGAGCTGCCTCTCGCATTTTATTTGATAGTACTGATATTTTATTTGATCGTTAACGGATCCATAACTTCACTGAGAGTTATTGCTAATACTTTGTTACGTATAATACCTGTGCTATTGTTGAGAGGGTTTGTTGAAATTACAGATGGACGCAAGCCGGCATCCTTTTCTTTTTTACAGCTTACAACCAATACAACCGGTAGAATTGGTATGGTTGGATATAATCTTTGTAGTTTCATAGTTAGATTTGTAATTTGTGACAAAATGATCACATCACAAAGGTGGGTCCTTTTATTTCGGATAGTGTTGCGTAATTAAAGGAATGAGTTGCACAATTCACGCATTTGATTATGACATCTTCTTCATATACCAATTCAATTTCTAAAGATTTTAAAAACAATGCATTATCATCGACCAGAAACAACAAGATCTTTTTACGTCATTCACAATTTTCTTTTTTAAGAACTATATACGTTTCCTCAAGTTCCCGGCAGGCCTGAGTACAAACATTATCGAGCTGATTAACCAATTCAGGCACTTCATCCAGGTGTTTCTGAGTCCTTGCATATTCCTGAATTTTTTTTGCAGAGTTTTCATAATCTTTATGAATGCCCACAATTATAAATGAAGGTATCATTTTATGCACTACAGACTTTAATGAATCCCAATCTTTATCATACAAACTCTGCTTCAATTTACTTACCAAAGGCGGGGTCTGTTCAAGATATAATTTAATCATTTCCATCATCAGGGCAGAATTAGATTTTGTACAGAGTTTCAGATAATCAAGGTCAGTGTATATTAAACTTTTGGGAATACTAATTTCATCATCAGCATATGTATTAACCAGTAATTTCTTATTTAACAGACCAACTATTTTGCTGTACAATAATCTTTCGTCGACAGGTTTTGCTATGTAATCATTCATTCCAATAGTTTTGCATTTTGCTAAATCAACTGTTGTTACATCGGCAGTCAAAGCTATGATAGGGATATCAGAATTCAGCTTATTCCGAATGTATTCCGTAGCTTCAAAACCATTTATCTCAGGCATCTGTAAATCCATCAGAATAATATCGTAAGATTTTGCTTTTAGTTTTTCTATAGCTATTGCACCATTATCGGCAATGTCACATTCAAATCCGAAATCATCCAATAGTGTTCTCATCAACAATTGATTAAGTGCAATATCTTCAGCCACCAATACTTTTATGCTGGTAATTTTCCTGCCTCTTTCCACAATTTCTGTTGCTATTTCAGCTTCTGCATTTGTTTTCTTAAATGGTAACATGAAACTAAAAGTAGAGCCCTCATAAATTTTACTTTTCACGCTTATGCTTCCTCCCTGTGGCTCTACTAATTGTTTAACGATGGCAAGCCCTAATCCAGTCCCTCCATACATTCTTGAAGTCCCGCTGGACGCCTGCTGAAAGTTTTCAAATATCTTTTCTATTTTATTTTCGGCTATTCCAATTCCGGTATCCTTAACAGAAAATTCAATGTTTACAGTCTCTTCATCTTCACTCACCAGATGAACACCTACAATAATTTCCCCCTTTATGGTAAACTTTACTGCATTACTCACCAGATTCAATATAATTTGATGCAAACGTACCGGGTCGCCAACCAGAACCTCAGGAATTTTGTCATCGTATTCCTTAATCAGCTTTAAATTTTTTTCCTGTGTTTTTGTCTCAAAAAGATGAAGCATAGCGGATATTGATGAGGCCATTTTAAAAGGCGTTTGCTCAAATGTCATTTTTCCTGCATCTACTTTTGCCAAATCCAGTATGTCATTAATGAGCACGATTAATGAATCCCCACTCATTTTAATTGCAGTTAAATATTCTTTTTGTTTTGCTGTCAAGTTCCGTCCGCAATAGCACCTTTGTAAATCCTATAATCGAATTCATCGGGGTTCGGATTTCGTGACTCATATTAGACAAAAACTGTTGTTTTGATTTTACTGCATTTTCTGCAATCCGTGTGGCATTTTCGGCTTTTATTTTTGCTTCTTCCGCAATTCCTGTGGCCAATTCGGCAAACACTATAGCTTCAGTTAACTCTGTTGCAATTCTTTTTTGATCGGTAATATCCCTTGCTACCACAACAACTCCTATAACATTGCCCCGGTCATCTTTGTAAACTGACCCGTTGAATAGTACATCGGTAAGTTTCCCGTCCTTATGACGAATCGTGAGCGGATAATCGGCTACAGACCCTTTTGCAAACACTTCCTGATAAACCTCACGGGCTTTTTGTGGTTCGGTGAAATAATCGAGGAAGTCAGTTCCTGTGAGTTTCTCACGGGTGATACCAGTTATATTTGCCAATGCCTCATTCATATCGGTTATTTTACCCTGGGCACTAATGGTAATCAAGGGATCAAGACTTGCTTCAATAAGACTCAGAGAATATTGGGAAAGCAATTTTACAGAATTACTGAATGCTTCAAGTTCTTTATTTGCAGATTCCCTCTTTTCTTTCTCCTGGCTTTGATATACAAGTTCTCTGTCAGCAATGATTAACTCTTCCGCACGTTTTTCTTTCTCATCGTTTTGAAAAGCAAGTTCTTTGTCGGCAATAATTAACTCAGCAGCCCGTTTTTCTTTCTCTTTGTTTTGAAATACAAGTTCTTTGTCGGCAATTATTAACTCAGCAGCCCGTTTTTCTTTTTCTTCATTTTGAAATACAAGTTCTTTGTTAGCTATAATTAACTCCTGCGCACGTTTTTCCTTCTCATCGTTTTGAAAAGCCAGTTCTTTGTTAGCTATAATTAATTCTTCGGCACGTTTTTCTTTCTCATCGTTTTGAAAAGCAAGCTCTTTATTTGCTATAATCAGCTCTTCTGCTCGTTTTTCTTTTTCTTCATTTTGAAATGCAAGTTCTTTATTAGCAATTATTAACTCTTCAGCACGTTTTTCTTTTTCATCGTTTTGGAATGCAAGTTCCTCGTTGGCAATGATTAATTCATTGGCGCGTTTTTCTTTTTCATCATTTTGGAATGCAAGTTCTTTATTGACGCTTCCCAACTCAATTGACCATTTCTGCTCAGCAATGTCTCTGGCCATAACAACTGCACCGAGCACCTTTCCTTTATTATCCTTATAAACGGATCCGTTAAATAATACCTCTGTAAGCTTTCCATCTTTTTGAAAGAAGGTTAGAGGAGAATTAGTCATAGATCCATTTGCGAAAACTTTCTGGTATACTTTGCGAGCTTTTTTTGGTTCAGTAAAATAATCAATGAAGTCAGTACCGGTGAGCTTTTTGCGTGTAATTCCGGTAATGTTTACTAAAGCCTCATTCATATCCATAATCTTCCCAGCAGTGTTTATTGTAACGAGAGGATCCAGACTGGCCTCTATCAAACTTCTGGCATATTGTGATTCATAGGTTATTGAATTTTCCATATTTATAATATATAAAGTTTTTTTATTGACTTATACTGGCCGCCTGCCAATTTCTTCAATTGGATTTCGTCTTTTGTTATTTAGATTTTTGAAATGAGAAGGTGAGAATCCCGTAATCATTTTAAATTGATTAGATAAATGTGAGACACTGCAATAGTGCATATTCCAGGCAATTTCTTTCAGGCTGAGTTCATCGTACAGGATTAACTCTTTTATTCTTTCAATTTTGTGAGTGATGATAAATTTCTCTATAGTAATTCCTTGAACATCTGAGAATAAATTTGACAGATATGTATAATCATAGTCTAATTTTTCTGATAAGAAATCAGAAAAGTTCATCTTAGGCGTTTCATCTTCATAATGAATCATTTCGATAACTATATTCTTTATTTTTTCAACAAGCACTGCTCTTTTATCGTCCATTAATTCTAACCCTGAGCAAAGAAGTTCTATTCTTATCTGCTCATGCTGATCACTCGTGATATCCTCCATAATATCTACTACCCCCATTTCAACAAGAATGAAGTGAAGTCCAAGTTTCTCCAAAACTTCTTTCACCATCAATTTGCAACGATTGCTGACCATATATTTGATATATATCTTCAAAACAGAGCTATGTTTTTTTAGAATGTAAGATGACCTCAGCGCAATTATAATTCAGCACGAAGTTTACTTTGCAGCATCAGTCGGGAAGATGTATGTTCTCATGATTTGAACTATCCCAATTGATAAAGGGGCTTCATTAATGGGTGTAATAGTACTCCATTTAAAATGAGGAATGTTGCAATATTCCTGATAGAAGTTGCATTATTCACGCATTTCCAACCAATTATGATGGTTTTTGACCCTGATTATACATTAAGCCAATAGGTTTAATAACCTGTAATGCCTCTCATTAAAATTGAATAACTGAAATACTCAGGCAATTTTCTACACAATCCTGACATTTTATCTGTATTAATGCCTCAGTTACAACAACTTATTTTAATAATTCCCCGGATTTCAAAATTATTATCCAATTTGACATATGCCGGACAAACTCTGTATCCTTACCATAACCGTTCTGAAGGTTTGATCTCCTCAATTTTGGTTATTCTTTTTAATAGCTTTATCTTTACACCATTAAAAAATTGCAGAAAATCCAGAGGATAACCTGAAGGTATCATAATAATAATGATTTTATTAAATTATGTTTATTCGAGGGTTAACGGGTTTTTAATATCTGAAGCCGGGTAATTGTATCCACCAGCAGGTTGTTTTTACTAAACCGGATCCTGTCGTAATTTTCAGGATACATATATTTCGATAATAGAAATATTATATTTAAGCGCTCATTATGAGAATTGCTAAATCTGAAAATCAATGAAGTGGAATAAGACAATATCTTATTTTAAAATCTCTCTCTTATTACTGGCATCGTTGTCTGCCGGTCCTGCATATTCCCAGCCAATTCCGGGTGAGGATGAAAATATCCCCTTTCTCGTAACATTCGGGAAAGAAAGTCAGACTTTATGGGGAGACGATGATTTTTATCAGATATTTTTTTTAGCAATTCCAAAGGATTATAAACAACAGATATATATCAGGATCTTTGATCCGGATACCGGTGGAGAAAATGATGAGATACAGGGCGTATTCAATACCAGGTGCTTATTCTCTGTTTACGGGGGCGTGGGCGTTGACCCCGAAAAGAATGAAAAATCCAAGGGACTCGTGCACGGGGAAAACTATAAAATGGGTAACTTACTGGCGTCCAAAATTTTTGCTGCTGAATCCAGTTATGATAATGCTTATTTTACTTTCGGGCCATTTAATCCGTCGGAAGGCGATCTAAACGAAAAATGGAATTCGTATATATTTAAGATTGTTTGTGAAGGCATCAGTGGTGACGATGGTAATCTCTATAAGTATTTCCTAAGCCGGAGTTCCACTTCAGACCTGCCGATTGAAGGCGCAAATTCATTTACCTATGAATATACCTTCAGGATGTGGAATAACTTCAAAAGTGTAGCTCATATTTATCCCTATATTGATTCTGGCATAGTTTTGGTAAAACAAAGAAATTTTGACTGGGATAATGATGGAACCATTCTGGTTGCATCAAGATACAAACAGGGCATAGCCGTTCCGGTTTCAAACGATGATGAATGGGTAGAATCAAAGATTCCTATAGAATCACAGGAGGTAGGAACTTCGCTTGACTTCCAGTTCCATAAACAGCAGGGTATCCTGGTAAAAAACAATAATGTTGTTATTATGCTTCAAAACCAGCGAGGTGATGCATTGGAGTTTTTTAGTTCTCCTATAGGAGGAGTACCTGTATACCAGGCGAAAATCATGGTAAGACCGAAAGCTCCAAAAAAATAATATGTTCTGATTTTAAGGGGGTTTTATGAACCGGGAAATAACAATAGGTACAAATTGTGCATGTCTTCATTTTGAATAATCCATAGGTTTTGCTCCAAAGATTATTGTCCTGCGAGCATTGGACCGGACGCATCCTTCCAGCCTTGAGCTTAAGGATTTCTTTATGGAAAGGGATTTGATCCGGATTTTTGTTTTGTCTTGTCATATGGTTAAATTTGCCTTCAAAAACATTTATTATCTGAGGACGTTGAAAGACTGTCGGGATTATCTATCTTGGCATACGTTCAAAAGGATTCGGGGTAAGTACTGTTATAATTGATTTTTCATAAATACGGGTTTTAACCCGGGAAAGTTCATATTTGAAAGTTCATATTTAAGAAGAGCATTAAAAATTACACTAATAATAAACAATTAAAAAAGGAGGTTATTATGCCAGGTCCAGGAGCATATTGGTTTGGAAAAGAAGAAATGGAAGCCGTAATGGAAGTTATGAAAGGTGGTTATCTTTTTCGCTATGGAAGCGAAACTGATCCGAAGTTTCTTCATAAAGTATCCACACTGGAAAAAGAATTTGCCAGATACTGTGGAGCTAAATTTGCACTTGCAACGTCATCCGGAACATCCTCCCTGGTTGCATCTGTTTTAGCATTGGGACTGAAGCCAGGTGATGAAATTATTGTTCCGGCATATACATTTGTTGCGAGCTATTCCTCGGTTATTTTTGCAGGGATAGTACCTGTTCTTGCTGAAATTAACGACAGTCTTACCCTTGATCCTGATGATATTGAACGAAGGATCACCCCACGGACAAAAGCAATAATGCCGGTGCATATGCTTGGTAATGCGTGCGACATGGACAAAATAATGGCAATTGCCGGCAAACATAATCTTCTGGTTCTGGAAGATGCCTGCCAGGCAGCCGGAGCATCCTACAAAGGGAAAAAAACCGGAACCATTGGTAACATTGGTGCCTTCTCATTAAATATTTTTAAAACCATTAATAGCGGGGATGGAGGACTGGTTGTTACCAATGATCAGGATCTTTACGAAACTGCATTTGGTGTCCATGACCAGGGCCATAAGCCAAACCGGTTTGGAGTTGAAGTAGGGGCCCGCAGTGTTCTCGGATTAAACTTCAGGATGAATGAGATGACTGCTGCTGTGAGTATTGCACAATTAAGCAAGATCGACAAAATAGTGGAGACTCTCCGGGAAAAAAGAAGCAAGTTTAAGAGTCTGCTCTCTGACGCCGGTGGTTTTAAATTCAGAACACTTAATGATCCTGATGGAGATTGTGCAACTCTGTGCACTGTTATTTTCGATACAAAAGAAAAGGCGGCGAAGGTTTCAAAAGCTCTTGGATCAAAAACTGTTGACCAAAGCGGGTGGCATGTATATGCCAACATGGAACATGTTCTGAATCATCTTAAAAAGGTGGGTCAGCCTCATACTAAAGGTTCCTATCCAAAAACAGACGATATTCTTAGTCGCTCAATGAATATTAGTATTGGTGTTGTTGATGGTGGTCTGGGAGCAGGCTGGGGTATTAATATCAATTCTTCCGGTGCTGAAATTGAAGCAGCTGCCAGGCAATTTATCGAAGCATGTAAATAAGCTATTTTTTGAATTATTAAATACATAACTATGAAGAACCCGGGTAAGTTTTCAGCCAGATTATTTATTATGGTTTTTGTATTGTTAACAGACGTTTCTTTGTTCGGACAGAGACAATTGTACCTTGACTCCGGTCAGCCAATTGAAAGGAGAGTCAGGGACCTGCTTTCCCGAATGACACTGGAAGAGAAAATTGGCCAGATGAATATGCCCTGTGTCTATGAAAACGGTTTGGGAAAAGATATTCAAAGTAAATTCGATGGGTGCAGAAAATTCACAGCCGGTACAAAAGAACCAGGTATAGGTCCTGGTGGTGGCTTTTTTACATTGCCGAATACAATCCTCCATGAAGGTCCGGTGCAACAGGCGAAATTTATAAATGAACTTCAGAAAATTGCAGTTGAAGGGACACGGTTAGGAATACCTCTTTTGATGACAGAAGAGGGAACGCACGGGTTAATGTGTTCCGGAGGCACAATTTTTCCCGAAGGCCTTGCGATAGGCAGTACCTGGAATATGGAGATGGTCAGGGAAATTTATACTGTGGCAGCAAGAGAGGCAAGAGCAATAGGAATTCACCAGCTTTTCACCCTGGTAGTGGAACCTACAAGGGACCCCAGGCTTGGAAGGAACGAAGAGGGTTATAGTGAAGACCCATACCTTTGTTCAATGATAGCCGAATCGATTGTTACAGGAACACAGGGGAATGATATTAAAGCAAATGACAAAGTAGTAGCCGGATTATGCCACTATCCGGGACAGGGTCAACCTGCAGGCGGATTTGAAAGAGGTGCCATGGAGATTTCTGAACGAACACTGAGAGAGGTTTTTCTGCCTCCCTGGGTAGCGGGTATAAAAAAATGCGGAGCACTTGGAGTTATGGCAACCTACCCTGCTATTGACGGAGTTCCTGTACATTCTTCCGACAAAATACTTACAGGAATATTACGTGAAGAACTTGGTTTTGAGGGTTTGGTTTTAAGTGAGGGAGGCGGAATTTCTACGCTTTTGTACGAGGATATTGTTTCAACCCAAAAAGAAGCGGGTGCTCTTGCACTGAAATCAGGTGTGGATGTGGGAATATCCTATGAGGAAGCCTATATGTCAAAAATGACAGAGAATGTAAATGAAGGCCTTGTCAATATGAAAACAATTGACCGGGCAGTCCGCAGAATACTGATGCAGAAATTCCGCCTTGGATTGTTCGAAAAGCCGTATGTGGATACTTTACGTGCAGTGAGCGTTTCTCATACACAGGAAAACCAGGAACTTGCCCTAAAGGTGGCACGGGAAGGAATTGTACTTCTTAAGAATGAAAAAAACATTCTTCCTTTGAAGAAAACTCTGAAATCCATAGCAGTTATCGGTCCAAATGCCGATAATGAGAGGAACCAGCTTGGGGATTATGTCGCGCATGTTATTCCGCAGGATATCGTAACAATTCTGGAAGGGATCAAAAAGAAAGTTTCATCACAGACTAAAGTTACATATGTAAAAGGATGTGATGTCATTGAAAATGAGCTTAACGAAATTAAAAAGGCAAAGGAAGCAGCTAAGAATGCAAATATTGCAATAGTTGTTGTGGGCGAGAATGACAGGAGGGCAAAAAATAATGCAGGAACTGATGGGGAAGGGAAAGATGTAGCTTCACTCGATCTGACAGGCAGACAGGAAGAACTTATTAAAGCGGTATATGAGACAGGAACTCCTGTCATTGTAGTTTTGATAAACGGAAGACCTCTTTCTGTAAAATGGGTTGCTGAGAATGTTCCCGGAATAATCGAAGCATGGAACTGCGGAGAAAAAGGTGGTGATGCCGTGGCGGATATTATTTTCGGAGATTACAATCCAAGTGGACGGTTGTCCGTTACAATTCCAGCGCATGTAGGTCAGCTGCCTGTTTATTATAATTACAAACCATCAAAAGAATACTGGTTAAATTCAAGAAAAGACAGGGCATATGTTGACATGAGTCCATATCCTCTCTATGAATTTGGTTTCGGATTGAGTTACACAACATTTGAATACAGCGACCTCTCTGTCACTCCCGGGGAAAACGGTCCTGCCGGAGATTTTAAGATAAGTATGAATGTACAAAACACCGGGAACCGTTCCGGCGCCGAAGTTGTCCAGTTATATTTAAAGGATGTTGTCAGCTCAGTAACCCGTCCCGTTAAAGAACTTAAAGGATTCGAAAAAGTGATGCTTAATCCTGGTGAAAAGAAAAGAGTGGAATTTACAATTACACCAGAAAGTCTCAGTTTCCTCGACCGGAATATGAACTGGGTAGTTGAGCCTGGAAAGTTCTCTGTGATGGTCGGCAGTTCATCCAAAGACATACGGCTCCGGGGAGAATTTGAAGTGAAAAAAAGATAACAACCTGATCAGATCTTATTCAATATACCGGCTGTTACGGCTATTTAGTAAACTCTATAATATTTAAATGAGTAAAGGCTTTAATATTAATGGATTACAAACTAAAAAAAATGAAAGAGAAAAACGTAAATGAATTAACCCGATTGACACTGATCATTCTGATTACAGGTTCAATCCTTGTTAACATTCATTGTCAACGGTCAGAATCCCCGGTTATTACTGTTTATTCATCGGCTCAGGATGGTGACAGATTAACAAAAAAGAGTGATCTGTTATTTACCTCTGACAAGAAGTCGTCAATACCGGTAATTAAGATTGACGAAGAAACCCGGTTTCAGAAGATTGAGGGTTTTGGTGCAACATTCAATGAAGCAGGAATGATTTGTCTTAACTCTCTTAAAAGTGCCTCTAAGGATAGCGTGTTAAAAATGCTTTTTGAGCCTGAGTCAGGTGCAGGATATACATTGATGAAATCGCCGATTGCGGCATGTGATTTCGCTTCGGCCGGACCATGGTATACATATAACGATACCCCTGGCGATACATCTATGGAACATTTTACCATCGAAAGAGACCTCGGGCCAGACGGCCTTGTTACTTTTATCATGGAGGCAAAGAGGTTTGGCAAATTTGAAATAGAATCTCCTATGGACTTTGCGCCGGACTGGATGTATTTTAGTCTGAAAAGGGGAGAGAAACATATTAAGCCACAATATTACAGGGCCCTAGCCAGGTACTATTCCAAATATCTGCAGGCTTATGCCGTTAACGGGATAACAATAAATTATCTTAACCTTTTTAACGAAGCGGATAACTCATGGTACTCAAATGTAACCTATAAAGTCATGGGTGAGATGATAAAAAATTATGTTGTCCCTCAGTTAAAAAAGGATGGACTTGCAACCAAAATACAATTGGGTGAAACTTCTAACCGTCCTGAAGCGCTTAAAAGATTTCCGGATGTCCTGGCTGATCCTGAAATCAGGAAGGAAATTAATTCGCTGACAGTTCATGGTTATGACTGGGATAAATTTTCCTCACTTACGGAATTGCATAATAAATTTCCGGATCTTCCGATCTGGCAAACAGAGGTATGCTATGCCAGGGTGGGAGGTAAACCCACAAATGAGCCACCCGACAGACCTCTGCCATTACCGGTTTATGAATTTTCTGATGGAGAATATTGGGGAAACATGATAATGAATGATATGAAAAACTGGGTGTCAGCCTGGCTTTACTGGAATATGATCCTTGATCAGAATGGTGGTCCCTGGTTAATATCCACCGAACATGGCGATCCGGATGACAACCGTCAGCAACCAGTAGTTATAATTGACAGAGAAACCAAAGTAGTTACCTACACTGGATTGTACTATTATCTGGCTCACTTCAGCAGATTTATAAGACCCGGAGCTTATCGCATAAATTGCACGGGAGGTTCATCTGACCTTAATTTTGCCGGTTTCATTAATAGTGATAACACTTTAATCCTTAATATAATTAATAACGGTGATGAAACCGACTGCAAGGTATCATGGAAAAATAAAATGGCAGTTCAGAAACTTGCTGCACATTCGATAACTACTTTAAAATGGGACACCTCGGTTAAAAACTAGAACATAAGGAGAAGGCGGTTACTGATGATGAAAATACTTAACCCGGTGCATACAATTCCGGGAAAGATCACCGGGGCTCCAATAGCATGAGGATCATTCCCTGCTCTCTACCCACCTGCGGAAAAGAAGGTCATTGATTTTATAATATCGTTTGCCATCAGGAAGGTAATCGAAGTGAATTAATTCCATCTTTAGAAGAGATTGCAGTGATCTTAAAACTGTTGAAGGACTGCCCAGATTATGTTTTGCAATAAAATCATTTCCGGTAGGCTCGAATAGTTCACCTTCAAGAGCTATGGCTTTCAGAAATTGCCATTGATGGGAGGTAAGCATCCCGCGGTAATTAAAAAATACCGGCTCCTGCTCTGACAGCAATCTGTATGCCTCCTCTTTCCAGGTTATTTCAGTTATTTCTTCAACCCCGGTGAGAAAAACCCTGTTGCATAGTAACTGAACATAATAAGTATGGCCATCGGTCCAATCCATCATCTGATTTATCACCTGGTCCTTAATTATCATCTTGTTGTCAGCAAACTTCCTTTTTATAAAAACCAAATATTTAACACGTTCAATCCTTTTAATGCCAAGCATAACAGCGCTGTTATAAAAAGGCCGTGACGGAATTGTAAAGAGTTCATTCATAAGATGCTGCTGGCTTCCCGAGAAGATGAAAACTACATTCTTCATCTTCTGAATTATAGTCCTTAGCCAGGCATCAGTATTCTTTTCCGGGTAGGTGAGAATCTGCTGGAACTCATCAATGGCAATTACGAATTTATCATTCTGCCTTTCAAGAAATGCGAAGATTGCTTCTGCCTGGTTATTCACATCCTGCTCCTTAATGGTAAATGAGACCTGAGGCGAGCCTGTCAGCATATCAAAGCTTAAGGATGGTCTCATGGACTTAATGAACTCCCATATTTTGTGTCCGAATCCTTTCCTGTCAGATACATTTCTGATAACTGCCGTGCCAAGTTCATTCAGAAAATCGTTCATATTTTCCGTAGGCAGAATATCGAGGTAAACTCCGCGGGTGCCATGAGGGAGCTTTGCAAGAACATGTTGTATCAGCGAAGTTTTTCCTATCCTCCTCTGTGCGGTGAGGATTGTTGACTGCCCGCCCTTTATATTGCCCAGTAAAATTTTTGTCTCATTATCACGGTTGCAAAAATATGCATGGCCATAATATCCTGATACCGGGAATGGAGTTGACGGATTTTTCATAGTGGTTTAATTTACAAAATGCAATTTACAAAATGCAATATATATAATATAATTTACAAAATACAATTTACAAAATATAAATTACATTTTAGCAAATTAGTAATAATATTTTTATCATTCCTCTGGCGGGGATACTGTCCCGCACTATCAGGTGAGTAACACAGGTTCACAGAGTCAAAACTTTGCGAACTTAGGGTTTAATCCTTTGCTAACTTTGCGGTTAATGGATTTAAAAAAGTTCAAAGTTCAAGGTTCAAGGTTCAAAGTTCAAAAGTAAAAGTGAGAAACACGAATTTAGGGAGATCCCCTCCCGGGAGATAATGTCATTTGACATTTCAACAGGAGGATAAATATAGTTAGTGTTCTTTGACATAGTTGTTAATTATTTGAATGTACTGTCAAATGCCTTTATTATCAACCCCCTAAATCCCAAACAGGGGACTTTGGAACTTTTTTTAGCCCCCCATTTGGGGGGATGGGGGGTGGATAAAGCGGGCCGTAGGGGTGGGTTCCTGAATGTGAAATTAAAAATTAATAAAGCCATCAGGATATTAAATCATTTGTACATTGGTTGTTAATTAATTGGTAACCGGAATATTTAAATTAGAAAATTTACGTTATTACTTTGTTAATTCAACTTATTATGGGGAAGCAGGTCATGAACAGAAATTTCCTTTTATTACCGGCTCATTACATAAGCAGAACAGTATCAGTGTTTTTTTGCACACTGATTCTCTCCTTAACTGCCTGTACGGAAGATCCTGAAATATTTCCGGTACTTAATACCCTTGATGCTGAATCTGCTGATATAACTGAAACTACAGCATTGCTTAAAGGAGAGATTAAAACGTTGGGTAACATGCATATAATAGAATATGGTATTGAGATCTCAAAAAATATGCTATTTTCCCCTTCTGTGATTTCAGGATACTCAACTCCTGCCGAAAAGGGAATATTCCAGGTTGAGTTTTCCGGACTTGACGCTAATACTCTCTATTATTATAAGGCTTATGCAACTGTAAATACCGCACAGATTTATTCGGATAACCGTCTGCATTTCACTACAAAAGCAACCTCAGGAATATTAATTCAGGACTTATTTTAATCCAAACCGGTAACTGAATTTCAACAGGAACACATTATGGGGTTTGTTGTTATTACCGTTAAACAAATCACCCAGGTCGTTAAAATAATTAAGATTCCCGGAGCCGTTTTCATAGCTCCTGGTCTGGCTCCATACAAGATATACTGTTGACCCGGGGTTGTATTCCCACCTGAGCACAAGGTTTGACAGGAACTCCTGTACCTTGAAATCGTCATTCTCAAAACTGTAATCCTTTATTCCGTCTGAATTTTCATCGATATTGTAGTATTCTCCGTCATATTTCTTCTGTGCATCTGAAAATATCCAGAACCTGTCTTTATATATTTCTGCTGCCGGATTAAGGATGACCTTATGGTCGAAGTACTTGCCGGTAGCAATAAATGGCTGTCCCCAATATTGAAGTGTCAGATCAGGACTAAGGTTAAGGTTCACCCTGAATGAGGCATTGATTGTTTTCCTGTTTATACTTGCGAAAATGTACTTTTCCCTGTTGTCGTAATCAATTTTATCAACATACTGGAGTTCATTAAAAGTTTTGCTGAAGCCTGTTGTAAGTGCAACAGAAAGATAATCAGTAGGTTTATATGTGATGCCTATATTTGTGTTCATGTTTTTTAAATTATTCTGGTTGCCCCTGGATCCATTGACAGAAAAATCAAATACAAGCTTTTTCCGGTTATCTGTTGTGAAACCTAAGCGCCCGTTATTATCTCCCGGCATTATAAGTATGGGACCTCCACGCAGCATACTTGTTGAATTGTAATTGCTCCTGAAGCTTCCACCGGTATAGATGCTCCAGTAATTTTTCAGGCTCATGGATGCGTTCCATTCAATTCCATTTCCAAGATTATCCCACCCGAAGTTATGGATAGTATAGACATCCATGTTCAGGGTATATCTTCTGTAGATCCATTTGGGTTCCCATTGGTTATATGAGGCCCAGAGAACTGTAACCGTCTGGTCTGCCTCGCGGATATATCCAAGGTCATTTGTCTCAAAACCAGGTGTTTTCCAGGTTGTGGCATACATGAAATTCCAGTGGCCATTAAGCTTCGTAAGCTGCACTCTTCCGCCTGAGCCGAATAGAGAGGTCCGGTTTGTATCAAGTCTGGCATAATCATTATCGGGCCGCTGGAAATAATGGGCTGACGATTCCTGGGTATTCTCCAGAGCTTTTTTTGATCCTTCAACAAGGCTGAAAGCTGCATTCAGATTGAACATCCAGTTCTTGTCTTTAAAGTACTGTGTAAAATCGGTTCCCCCGGTATATGCCGCTTTATGCATTAAATCTTTTAGTCCGGGATCAAGATCCCTGTTTGTACTTGTAAAAATACCACCTATAATCGTCTTCCCGTTGTTAATGTCTTTCTGCACCCTTCCGACCAGATAGTTAGTCAAAGGTTCAACAGTTTCGATCATTCTTCCGCCAACAGTATCAATTTCTGCCTTTTCTTCCGCAGTAACCGCTTCCACAAATCCAAGCGAAAGGCCGTTTTTTGTTTTTCCAGTTAACTTTGTTGCCCCGATTATTGAAGTATACACAGGGATATTTGAATTCCATCCGTCCTTCAGGTCGGGATCGACCTGTGGTCTGCGGCCTATCCTTCTTGAATAGAACAGGTTGTCATTTCCGACTTCCCCGTCACCGATACCAATTCCAAAATTGGTTATATTGTTACCTTCAATAAAAAATGGTCTTTTCTCCCTGAAAAAGGTTTCATAAGCGGTAAGATTTACTTCCGAGGGATCAGCCTCTACCTGTCCGAAATCGGGATTGATCGTCAGATCCATGGTCATATTATTGGTAACGCCTATTTTAGCATCGATACCACCATTTATTCCATCTCTTCTGCCTGTACTGAGAAAAGGATTTTCAGGATCAGCCTTAAACGTTTCAACTTTTCCAACACCATAAGGGGTTATGTCAAATATTTTCCGAGGCTTTATCTTTTCGAGACCTGAAATTTCTCCAAACATATGAACTATTCCGGGACTATCTTTTGGAATATGTTGCCAGAAGCTTGTCTCATTTTTACGGTAAAGTACCCTGGCTACTTCAAGACCCCATGTATCACCTGAATTTTTTTCAAAGCGGACCTGGCTGAAGGGGATCTTCATCTCGGCAACCCATCCTTCTTTGTTAATGGAAGTTTTAACCCACCAGTTTGGATCCCACGAGGAATCCTGGTTTTGTCCGTCGTTATTAAACATCTGGTCATATTTAACGCCGCTGGAGCTTATACCAAAGAGAAAACCTGTCCGGAGGTCATGAAAGCTGTCGAAAATGACGCCCACAAGGTCTCCGTCGGGATTGTCACGCCTGGTCAGGCGGTTTACGATACTGTCAGGACTGGTATCATAAGCTTTGAAGGCTGCATAGATATTATCATTATCAAACAGGATCTTAAACTCGGTTCTTTGTGATGGTTTTTTCCCGTTGTAAGGTTCAAATTGTGTAAAATCATCAACCCATTCACCGGATTGCCATACCTCGTCATCGAGTATCCCGTTAATGACCGGCGGTGTATTGACCTTAGTTGCCTGATATTTCTTCTTTTCAGGTGTCTGTCCGTAAACACCCGTAATAATTAATAATATTATGACGAAAACAACCAGGACTCTTTTCATGTGAGGTTTGGGTTTGAAAGTTTTTTGTACTAAAGACGATTAACTCCTCAAAATGATGCAAGAACCTATAATTTAGATTGATTTTAAGTGAAAAATTTAACGATATTGTGACTTGTCAGTCCGAAGCCTGAAGTCCGTTACCCGATACCAGATACCAGAAATCTCTTTAACCACCTTTTTAACTTAGTCGTAAAGTTTTATAAATTCGTATGAGTTTCCTGAATACTCAAGGAACCTCAGGAAATCGATTTTTGATATAACAAGTGAGGCTGTATTGACATTTGGATGGAAAGCCAGCCGGTCGGATTCTTTAAGTTTCTCATCAATAAACAAATGAACGTGTTTTTCAATATCATTTATAAGTCCGAAAGGAGAGACGGACCCGGGCTCCACACCAAGGTATTTTTTCAATCGTTGATCCGATGCAAATGATAATTTTCCCTGTCTCAGGCGTTTTTCAAGGTCATGAATATCCAGTTGCCGTAAATGTTCAAGAATAACCAGATAATGTTTGTCTCCCTTGTGATTACGGAAGAAAATATTCTTACACCTTCCCGAATTGTAGTCTTTCCAATGGATCTTTGCATCTTCAATTGTGGCAAGGGGAGGATGTTCATGATACTCAAATTTAATATCAAGTTTTTCGAAAAGATCGTAGAGTTCTTTTTGTCCTTTCATATTGAATCCGTTTAGTCAGTATTATTTTCAATTTCAGGAGTATAACCTGCATCTTCCTTCAGGTTGCTTCTCCTTGTAGCTTCAACGGCAAGGCTATCGCATCTTTCATTTTCAGGATTCATTGCATGTCCCTTAATCCAGACAAACCTGACATTATGTTTCCTGTAAATCATAAGAAATCTCATCCACAGGTCAGGATTCTTCTTTTTCTTAAATGCCTTTGATTCCCATTGGAACACCCAGCCTTTTTCGACTGCGTCTGCAACATATTTTGAGTCGGTATAGATTACAACTTTGCTTCCTGCGAGCTTAAGTGCTTCCAGTCCGGCAATTACAGCCATAAGCTCCATACGGTTGTTTGTGGTAAGTGAGTACCCTTCTGCTTTTTCAAGGCGGTGTTTTCCGGAAATAAGAACCACTCCATATCCTCCCGGACCTGGATTTCCGCTGCAGGCACCATCGGTGTATATAGTTATTTCACCTTGCATGAGGCAGTATAATTCCGGAGTTGGAAAGGAAAAGCTTTATTGCAATTGAAAGCAGTATGACTCCAAATATTTTTTTTAGGATCTGTAATCCTCCTGCACCGAGTACCTTTTCAAATACTGCTGTTAACCGTAATACAAGATAGATGGCTATCATATTGAGAACCAGGGCAATAAAAATATTAATTGTTTGATATTCAGCTTTGAGTGACAAGATGGTAGTAATTGATCCGGCTCCGGCTATTAATGGAAACGCAATAGGGAATATTGATCCTCCGGCCTGCGGATCGTTTTTAAAGAGTTCGATACCCAGAATCATTTCCATTGCTATAAGAAATATAATAAAGGACCCGGCGATAGCAAACGAGGATACATCAATGCCGAATATACCCAGCAGAGGACTTCCGATAAATAAAAACGCAAGAAGTATTAAAAAGGAAACCAGGGTCACTTTAAATGATTTGATATTACCCGATTTGGCTTTTATGTCTATAATTATCGGAATTGAACCCGGAATGTCGATTATAGCAAAGAGTACCATAAAAGCAGCGAGGATCTCTATTAAGCTTAAATGCATTTATAAAAAGGTTGGTGGTTTTTACTGAACTAAGGTCATTTCATCAACAAGATGTTTTGCACCTGCAAAAATATCCATGACCCATAATACATACCTTATATCGACCACAATGGTCCTTTGCAGCTTAGGTTCGTAAGCCACATCGCCGCTCATTGCTTCCCAGTTTCCGTCAAATGCAAGCCCAATGAGTTCGCCGTTCCCATTCATAACCGGACTTCCGGAATTACCTCCGGTGATGTCGTTATTTGTCAGGAAACATACCGGCATATATCCTTTCGGAGAAGCATATCTTCCGAATTCCTTCTTTTTATTAAGATCGATCAATCTTTGCGGAAGGTCAAATTCATAATCGCCCGGCTTGTATTTATCAACAACACCCTGCAATGTTGTGTAATATTTATATGTGACACCATCTTTCGGATCGTAACCCTCAATTGTTCCGTAGGAAAGACGCATTGTTGAGTTAGCATCGGGATAAAGGGTTTTTTCAGGAGTCATCTCCATTAATGCTGCAATCCATAACCTGCGCCCCTTGTTAAGGTTGGTGTCGAACTTACTGAGATCAGAGGATACACTGCTTTCCATATTATTTATAGAAGTAGCTGTCAGGTAAACCGGATCGGAAAGAAGGGTTTTAAGAACAGGTTTATTCAGGAAGGCAAGAAGTTTTGTTTCACTGGCAAAAATTGATTTATCAAACATATTATCAACAAACTTACCAATATCGCCCCTGAATTTTTTATCGACGATTTTCGTATAAAAATCAGGATGGAATCTGTCTGGTACATCGGTTCTGTAAAGGGTAATAAGGGCCTTCATTGCCTTTTTGTCGGTAGGTGGCATTATAATCTTTAAAAATATCACTGATATTATCTTTAATTATTGATACTATATCTGGCACTTTCCCTTTTTTCCCCGATTGAACTGCATTAATCAATAAAGTTGCAATCTGGTTCATCTGCAGTAACTCGCAACCCTGATAAAAACACTCGTTACAGGTATTGCCGGGCATTTTGAAACTCAGCTCTTCCCTCAATTGATGTTTTAATAAGATTCAGTGCTTCTCCATATTTTGCTTTACGTGAAGCATCTTCATCTACCCAGGTATTAAACTGATTTTCAATCTGTTGCTTTTTTTCTATTACATTAAGTTTTTCAATTCCTTCATCCTGCCCGATTGAATATTTCCAGTAATTTGATGAAATTGAGTATTTTGAAGCATACTGAATATTGACTTTCTTGTCGGCCAGCATATCGGCCATCCATATTTCCTGTTTTATTCCCCGGATTTTTATTCTGTTTGGATTAGTGATTTTCAGGAGTTCATTAACTTCGTATGAAGTATAATATCTCTGGGTTCTTCCGGGATAGCCAATTACCATTGCAAAGTCGCCCTGGTTTAAATCTTTAATTGATACCGGAAGGAAGTATTTGGGTTTGAGAGGAACATTATCTTTTGAATATTGGTGCAGGTTTTCCATCCGGACCGGAATAAACGCGGAATACTGAGAAATCTCCGGTATGGCGTGGCCATTCCCAGTTGTCGGTATCGAACCCGAACTTTCCGATAGATGACGGAGGAGCGCCTACTAGTCTGACATCATTAAATTTTTCATATTTAAGGAGATAAAAATAATTTCCGCCATAAAAGGAGGATACTGAGGCCCTGTAATCTGTACCTTTAATACCTTCTTTCTCCAATGTCAGTCCTGACTTCATTTATTGCAGAAGTCCTTTCACCTTCACTCATACCGGATTTGACATTCGCCAGGACCTGATCTGTAACATCTTCTATGCTTATCAGAAATGTAACTGAAAGATCGGGATTCTGTAATTCCTGTTCCTTAGTCATTGCCCAGAAGCCGTCTTTCAGATAATCATGTTCAATGCTGCTGTGAGCCTGGATCGACTCATAACCGCAATGATGATTGGTTAGTATCAATCCCTGGGATGAGACAATTTCTCCTGTACACCCTTCGTCAAAGATCACAATTGCATCTTTTATGCTGGCTTTGTTCAGACTGTAAATATCTTCAGCAGATAGTTTCAGCCCGAGTTCGGTCATTTTCCCTAAATTAAGTTTTTCGATAAGAGGCAGTAGCCACATACCTTCATCAGCTTTTGCTTTAAAACTAAAACTGATGGCCAGTATGATTAAAATTGAAAGCAGCTTTTTCATGAAATGAAAGTTGTTTGAATTTACTTTAAAATAAGGAGCAAAGATAGTTTTTTAAATGAAAAGGGGACAACTCAGAATGTTAAAACCAACTGGGTATCGAAGAGGTTAAAAGACCTGCGATGGTAGGGAGTGATCCCATACTTAAGAATTGCAGCCTTATGTAAGGCTGTAGGGTAACCTTTATTTTTATCCCAGCAATATTGGGGAAATTCATGGTGGATCTTTTCCATATATTCATCGCGGAATGTTTTGGCAAGTACCGAGGCTGCCGCGATAGATAAAAACTTACCGTCTCCTTTTATAATTGTCTCGTAGTTAATGTTTTTATAAGGGAAAAATCTGTTCCCGTCAATAAGCAGGAACTGGGGTTTTTTTCCGAGACCTTCAATTGCCAGATGCATGGCTTTGATTGATGCTCTCAGGATATTCATAACGTCTATTTCGTTATTACCGACAAATGCAACTTTCCATGCAATGGCAGAATTTATTATTTCCTCTTTCAAAGCCTCTCTTTGTTTTGCGCTGAGTTTTTTAGAGTCATTCAATACCGGATGCTTATAGTTCTTGGGGAGTATTACTGCTGCAGCAACGACAGGTCCTGCCAGACAACCCCGGCCTGCTTCATCGCAGCCCGCTTCGGTAAGGTTATGATACAAATAAGACTTAAGCATTCAACCAGGGTTGTTATTCAGTAAAATAGTAAAAATAGGAAATTATTTTATAGCCTAATCCAGGTGAATACAAAAAAAATATTTAATCACAAAAAGATATTAACATAAGTTTTTAACACATTTATCAACAAAAATTGTTGTTTTGTCAAAAATATAAATATATTTGAGTCTCTGCTTAGAGTTGAAATGAAAAGAGAGACAATTAATTCTTTTTATGTTTTTGTTTGGTTTCGGGGGCAACCTGTTTTCTCAGCAGTTATCCCACCAGGTACTTGTTCCTGCCGCAGGAGTGGCATCAAATGGCACGTTGAGTTATTCACAGTCTGTCGGCGAAACTGCTGTCGAAATAATTACCGGTTCAGGTTTTATATTAACACAGGGGTTTCAGCAGCCTGCAATTAAGCTTTCTCCTGAAACAGCCACCGCCAGGGAATGGAGTAAAAGTTTATCCGAATCCGGCCACAGATTACATTAAGATTGAATTATTCGGAGAGGTTTCCCGGTCATTCCGGCTAGATATAATAAATATAACAGGTACCATTGTCCACACTGAAAAAATTTCGTTTATAACCCGGTTCTGGAATATTGAGGTGTTACCTTTAAATGAGATAATGAAAGGTATCTACTTTGTACGCATAACCAGCGATGATGGATTAATAAACAGAACTTTTAAGATTGAAAAAATATGATAGGATTCAACATGATAACTGTAGATTTAAAGAAATACCTTCTTTTTCTGATGTTAACATTACCATTTTCAGGCACATTTGGTCAGGGTAATGTTCCGCTGGGGATTCATTACCAGGCAGTGGCAAGGGATAATTATGGCAAGGAACTTGCCAGCCGGAAAATTGATGTCAGGTTTTCGGTCATATCCGGAAATCCCCTGGGGACATTGGTTTACCAGGAGCTTCATTCACATGTGATCACCTCAAAATTAGGTGTTTTTTCACTCATTATTGGTCAGGGGGTCCCCACCGGCGGTACATTCGGTGAACTTTCACAGATTGAGTGGGACAAAGCATTTCATTACCTGAAAGTTGATGTTAAATTTGACAATGATTTTATCGACATGGGAACAATGCAGTTCCTGGCAGTGCCGTATGCCCTTTATGCACAGAAGTCTCTTGAGCCTGGCCCCCCGGGACCAAAAGGGGATGCAGGTCCCGCGGGTCCGAAAGGTGATCCTGCATCAGATAATCAGACGCTGTCTGTTCTCAACCTTGAGGGCTCGGACTATCTTGCCATTTCAGGTGGGAACCAGGTAAAGATATCATCAATTGAACGTGACGGTGATCCGACAAATGAGTTACAGGATCTGATCTATGATAAAACAAAGATGGAGCTTAGTCTTTTAAAAAGTAATGCACCTGTGATTGATCTCTCCGGACTCAAGAATGATGCTGATGCCGACCCTGCAAATGAGATACAGGACCTGCAACTGGCAGGTAATATATTAAAAGTGACCGGGAAATCAGATGCAACACCAGTCAACCTGGCACCCTACCTCGATAATACAGATAATCAGCAATTATCATATTCAGAATCCACCAATACTCTATCGATTGACCGGGGGAATAGTGTAACCATGGGGAGTATGATCGCCTTCAGGGCGAAAAAGACTATTTCAGATACTAATTTATCTTTTATGACCGATTATGATTTTACTACGGGTACCCCTGAGTTTAATGACGGTGGGGGATTTAATTATCTGACAGGAGTATTTACTGCCCCTTTTGCTGGCATATATACCTTTAATGTAAGTTATAATGCTACAGGTACTCGGGGATTCACAGGTCACTAAAAATTTTTCTTAATGGAGGATTAAATGAGATCTTAAATAGTGGCATTACAGCAACCACATCATTGACCAGGTCTATTACAATGAAACTTGCATCAGGAGATAAAATAAAAGTTATAATAAATACCGGTGGTTCAACAGAATCTGGTATAGGATCTTTTTCCGGCTACAAGGTTTATTGATAGCTGATTGTTCTATGGAACCCCTCCGGGGTTCTTTGTTTCGTTTGTATAATCTGTTTCTATGATTGATGGAACACCTCCGGTGTTCAGGTACATTTCTTCGACTGAGTTGCTAGTATTTATGCAACCGCTCCGCGGTTGGCTGATAATCAGAGATATATAACACACATGTGTTTTAATTGAATAAAACCGCGGCGCGGTTTCATTATTGCTAGCCTGTGTATGCGTTTTAATTGAATAGAACCGCGGCGCGGTTCCATCAATCACATGCAGGAAATATTATCATTGAGATAAACCGCGGCGCGGTTTCATTATTGCTACACGCCGTGTAATTATTTTAATTGATAGAACCGCGCGGTTGCATCATTGCTAGCCCCGTGTATGCGTTTTAACTGAATAGAACCACGGAGCGGTTCCATCAATCACATGCAGGAAATATTATTATTGGGATAAACCACGGCGCGGTTCCATCATTGTTAGCCACGTGTAATTATTTTAATTGTATCAGAACCGCGGAGCGGTTGCATCATTGCTAGCCCCGTGTATACGTTTTAATTGAATAGAACCGCGGCGCGGTTCCATCAATGACATAGCCCAGTATATACGTTTTCATTGTATAGAACCGCGGCGCGGTTCCATCATTGCTAGCCCTGTGTATACGTTTTAACTGAATAGAACCACGGAGCGGTTCCATCAATCACATGCAGGAAATATTATCATTGGGATAAACCGCGGCGCGGTTCATCAATTCTAGCCCCGGGTATGTGTTTTAATTGTATAAAACCGCGGCGCGGTTCGATCATTGCTAGCCCGTGTATACGTTTTAACTGAATAGAACCGCGGCGCGGTTCCATCAATCACATGCAGTAAATATTATCATTGAGACAAACCGTGGCGCGGTTCCATCATTGCTAGCCCCGTGTATACGTTTTAATTGAATAGAACCACGGAGCGGTTCCATCAATATAGCCCGTGTAGGAGATTTTTCATTGAATAAACCGCGGAGCGGTTCCATCAATTCTAGCCCCGAGTATGTATTATCATTGTATATAAACCGTGGCGCGGTTCCATCATTGCTAGCCTCGTGTATACGTTTTAATTGAATAGAACCGCGGCGCGGTTCCATCAATCACATGCAGGAAATATTATTATTGAGATAAACCGTAGCGCGGTTCCATCAATCACATTAGGAAATATTATCATTGATATAAACCGCGGAGCGGTTGCATCATTGCTAGCCCCGTGTATGCGTTTTAACTGAATAGAACCACGGAGCGGTTCCATCAATCACATGCAGGAAATATTATTATCGGGATAAACCGCGGCGCGGTTCCATCATTGTTAGCCCGTGTAATTATATTAATTGTTCAGAACCGCGGAGCGGTTTCATCAATGCTAGCCCGTGTATACGTTTTAATTGAATAGAACCACGGAGCGGTTCCATCAATCACATGCAGTAAATATTATCATTGAGATAAACCGTAGCGCGGTTCCATCAATCACATTCAGGAAATATTATCATCGGGATAAACCGCGGCGCGGTTCCATCAATGCTAGCCCTGTGTAATTATTTTAATTGATCAGAACCGCGGCGCGGTTTCATCAATGCTAGCCCCGTGTATGCGTTTTAATTGAATAGAACTACGGAGCGGTTCCATCAATCACATGCAGGAAATATTATCATCGGGATAAACCGCGGTGCGGTTCCATCAATTCAAGATAACATTTCCATCTATAATTGATTCTGATAATTGAATTTTTTGTAATTTTCGAATGCTGCAATTAAAATTATATGTCATGAAACCAAACACCTACACTAAACTCTATGTACATTGTATCTTTACTCCAAAAGGTAGAAATTTATTATTAACCGATTCAATCCGGGAGAAAGTCCATAAGTATATATATGGAATATTAATTGAAAAAAAGTGCTTCCCTGTTTCAATTAACGGGACTAAGGACCATATTCATCTTTTAATTGGATTTCCCCCGACAATTTCAATTTCTGACCTTATCCGTGATGTAAAACGGAGTTCTGCATTATTTATCAACAAGCTTCTGACTTCATATTTAAAATTCAGCTGGCAGGAGGGATATGGTGCTTTTACGGTAGGTTATCGGGATTTGGATCGCGTTGGCAAATATGTATTGAATCAGAAGGAGCATCATTCAAAAGCGACTTTTAAAGATGAATATACCCGGCTATTGCTTGAGGAAGGAATTGATTTTAATCCTGATTATCTGTTTGAATTTTATGAAGATGACTAGTTCTGATCATTCTGAATATCGCAATACAAAACACTAAACCTGAAATAATGCCGGTAAGGTTGCTGAGGATATCTTTATAATTAAATGACCGTCCGGGGATAAGCTTCTGGTGATACTCATCCAGGATAGCGAAAACGATAAGCATCATGGTTATTACCAGGTTTTTACGGATTCCTATAAAAAATCCCTCTCCGGCAAACGTAAGGAAACTTAATACCGTCAGTGCTCCATATTCCAGAAAATGAAAAAGATAATCAAGTCTGATGTCAGCTCTTGCAGTATGTATCTTCAGTGTTGGAATGTTAGGAGTTGAAGAGGCTGATATCATTGCAATAACCCATACTATAAGAAGGTATCTGGCAAAAGGACGGATCAGGGTAATGAGTTTAATCATATCAGCCAAAAAACTTTGAATCTCAGTTTATTAAATGGTCCGAAAATTAATAAAATTATTATGGCTTGCAAAAGATTCAATATGTTCTATGTTACATCTTATAATTGTGCAATAAAAAACTAATTTTGTATAAAATCTGAAAAATGATAACGAACGAACAGATAAAAGATTTATCGGAGCGCCGTGATGCGTTAAGGAGGTTTCTTTGACGTTGAGGAAAAGCTTAATCTTATCGCGGAAAAGGAAAGTCTGACACAACAACCCGGATTCTGGAATGATTCAAAACGAGCCGAGGAACTTCTTAAAGTCATCTCCCGGTTAAAAAGCTGGACAAATGATTATGACAGGGTAAACAGCGCTGTTGAGGATCTTATTGTCATCAATGATTTTTACAGGGAAGGAGAAGCTACGGAAGAGGAGATTAATATTCAGTATTCTGAATGTCTTAACCTGATTGAGGATCTGGAAGTTCGCAATATGCTGAGGAATGAAGAAGACCAGCTCGGAGCCATCCTGAAAATAAATTCCGGGGCAGGAGGTACTGAAAGTAATGATTGGGCAGAAATGCTTATGAGAATGTATCTGCGCTGGGCTGAAAGGAATAACTATAAGACAAAGGAGCTGGATTTCCAGCCGGGAGATGAGGTTGGCATAAAATCGGTAACAATTGAGATAGAGGGAGAACGGGCATATGGCTACCTTAAAGGTGAGAACGGAGTGCACCGGCTGGTAAGGCTATCCCCGTTTAATGCACAGGGGAAACGCCAGACAACATTTGCCTCGGTCTTTATCTCTCCCCTGGTTGACGAAAATATTGAGATCGAGATCAATCCTTCAGACATTACATGGGATACTTTTCGCTCCAGTGGTGCAGGAGGACAGAATGTAAATAAAGTTGAAACGGCTGTCCGGCTCAGGCATCATCCCTCCGGGATCGTTATTGAAAACCAGGAAACCAGATCACAATTGAATAATAAAGAAAATGCATTAAAGATCCTGAAATCACAGCTTTATGAAATTGAACTTCGTAAACAGCTGGAAGAAAAGGCAAAGATTGAGGGTGAGAAAAAAAAGATAGAGTGGGGCTCACAAATCAGGTCATATGTTCTGCATCCATATAAAATGATTAAAGACCTGCGTACAAACCATGAAACCGGAAATGTACAGGCCGTCCTTGACGGGGATCTTAATCCATTCATAAAATCATATCTGATGGAATTTGCGGGTAAATAGGTTTTCCGGTAAGGCAAGATTATTAATCTCATTATTACCATATTAACCTGTCATTCCGCCGTTAGGAGTCTTTTTCACCAGCTCGTTTCTTGATAAATATCACATTATATTATTATTGACAACTCTGAGCACTCTTAAACTGACTGTTATGGTGTCGGGGCAGGGTTGGGTTCCTATCGTACCTGAAGTTAACTACGGCAACCTGAGCTAAACAATAAAACTAACAAATTATTATTTAGAGAGGTTCTAAATTAATGTTTTCCGGCATTCATAAATATCATGTTTTGAAATCATAGCTATAAGTAATAATAATTTAGTTGTACCCTATTTATAAATTATTTGTAATCAATATTTACATCTGAATGAAGTCCTGTATTCCTCTACAAGTCCCCGGACTTGCGCCTGCATTTGCGATATTTATCAGTTTGTTCCTTGTAATCCGGCATTTCCTTGTACCTGATACTTTCGGACAGTATGACCCATACCAGGAAGCTGCAATGGATGATTATGCACAAACACAGATTCATTATGCAGGGCAAATCTGAATACCGGCTCAAAGTGGAATTGAAAGAATAGTTTAATTTTGATGACCGGATTCTGATTTTCCGGAGTTCTTATTCTAAGTTTTTCCCATTATTAAATTATTTGGTATGGCAGATCAGGAAAAAGAAATGGAAAAAATTGAGAAACGGCTGAGTTCCTTAGAGGATCGTTTGTCACGGCTGGAATCGGTACTCATCAGCGCTGATAATACCAATTTGAAAAAATCAGGAGTATTGGCTCAGACACCAGATCTATTGCCTGTTTTAGATTCGTTAAATGAGGAAAGCAGGGGACTTGAATCACAAATCGGACGAGTCGGACTGGCATTGTTAGGAAATATAGTTCTTCTTTTTGGGATCACTTTTCTAACAGAATATCTGATGATTCTGGGACACCGGATTTTTTCAGTTTTTCTTGGTTATGTTGCCGTAGGCGCAATTCTTGCCCTGGCAAATTACTTAAAGAAAAGTAATGAACAACTGGCATTCATGTTTAAAATGAATTCTCAGATACTTCTTTTTTATGTTACTCTCAGACTACATTTTTTTTCAGCCTCACCAATACTTTCACACAAAACAATCTCCGTAATTTTCATATTACTGATCATTGCACTTCAGGTATATTTGTCTTTACGCTATAAATCGCAGGCTTTTGCAGCTTTATCTTTGATTTTTACCCTTATAGCTGCATTTGTTGTTGATGCAACTCACTTCACACTGCCATTGGTGACTATGACAGCTCTGGGATCCTGGTTTTATTATTACAAATTCAACTGGAGTCCCCTGCTTATTATTTACAATATTTTTTACTTATGTCTCATTTTTCCTATGGGTGATGGGGAATCCTGTTATGGGACATACAATGCAACTGGTCGAATATCAGCACTCAGGTGTCATTTACCTTTTCGGACTGGGATCATGTTTCTCTGTTTTATTGCTATTCAGAAAGCCAGATGGCTCTTCCGATGATTTTTTAACCGGAATGACCTTCCTTAACGGAATACTATTTTCTTTTCTGCTGGTTTTTGTGGTCTTAGGATTCTTTAGCAAAAATTATGTAGCTCTTTTTTCAATAATAACCATTTGCTGTCTTATCTATTCGATAATTTTGCATTTTAAATCTGACTGGCATTTCGGCTCTGCCTTCTATGCTCTCTATGGGTTCATGGCGATGAGTATTGCTCTTTACGGCCTGTTCGGATTTCCACAGGTTTATTTACTTCTTTCCGTTCAAAGCCTTATTGTAGTATCTGTGGCACTCTGGTTTCGGAACAGGTTAATTATAGTAATGAATAGCATCCTTTTCCTCACAATTCTTATTATATATCTCATATTATCAAAATCTTTAGACGGAGTTAATTTTTCTTTTGCCCTGGTTTCTCTTATCTCTGCCAGAATAATTAACTGGAAGAGTTCGAGATTACAAATTAAAACTGACCTTATCAGAAATCTGTACATGGTGGAAGGATTCATTATGGTTTTATATGCTCTTGTCCAGGCCGTTCCCAAACAATTTGTAACCCTCTCATGGGCAATCGCGGCCCTTCTTTATTTCCTGATAGGATTTATCCTTAAAAATGTAAAATACCGGTATATGGCTCTTGGAACCATGATATGTGCCGCCTTTTATCTTTTCATCAGGGATCTGGCGAGGATAGAGTTAATCTACAGAGTAATAGCGTTGCTTGTTCTTGCTGCCATTTCAATAGGCATTTCAATCTACTATACAAACCGGATAAAAAAATAAGACGATCAGAGGCAGATTTTAGTTCAAAGCAGATTCCGTGTAATTTGTTACATGCATTGAGAAAAATCCTTTTAATTTGTATACCCGTAATTATAACTAAATGAAACCCACATGAGTGACCACAATCACAACCGAGCTTGCGAGCTCGACGAAGTCAATCATGTGCGGTTCCATCATACCTTTAAAATCAAAATTATATTATGATGAAAACTATTTCTTTTTTGTTAATTTGCTTTATGATATTTTATAGCAGCTGCAGGACGACTAAACCATCTGCAGGTTCAAACCCGGGTGGGATCCAGACTTCTCCACCAGTTAAAGATGTTGCCTCTCCGGCAGTTGATTTCTCTGAACAGACAACATGGCTTCTGGGGTATTTCAGTAAGGCACGGCTGATGAATGAACCCTATTCTTCATGGTATGATAAAGGTTATAATGATTATCAGGTTAGCAGTGAATCTGTTAATACATTAAATGGTATCAGTAAAAATGGCATAACAATTAAAATAGTGATGGGTACCTGGTGCCCTGATAGCAGACGTGAGGTGCCACGATTTATGAAGATACTCGATTTATGGCAATTCCCGATTGCCAATGTCACATTTATCGGCGTTGATAATGCAAAACGTTCACCGGTAGGTGAATATGAAATGCTTGATATTCAGCGCGTACCGACTTTTATTATTTATAAAAATAATATTGAAGCCGGACGCATCATTGAAAATCCTTCAACGTCTTTAGAGCAGGATATAATAAATATCCTTAAAAAGTAATGAATGCTAACAAAAATAATTAAGTATCATGGAAGAAGTAAATAAAAATAACTCAGGACAAACACTCGGGATTGCTGCCCTGATCACTGCGATAATAACATTTGTAATTGCAGTAATTCCCTGTTTGGGTGTCATTGCTATTATCCCGGGTATAATAGCAATCATTCTGGCTTCGGTCGGATTGTCACAGGCGGCAAGGAGGAATGAGCCCAGGGGGATATTATTATCAGGTCTGATCATTGGAATAGTTGCTTCGCTTATCGGGCTTTCGCAGGTATTTGTTGTTGGTAAGATTGCTCAGAAAGCCGATAAATGGCCGGGCGAAATTCAAAATATAATTACGGATGTTCAGGGCAATGTGATTAAAGAGCTTGAAAATGCCAATATATCTATTAAGGTTGACAGTGCCGGTGAAAGGGTAGAAATTAACGCAACAGCAGGTAAAAAGGACAGGGAACGACAACTGGAGGAGCTGGAAAAGAGCGATAATAAGTCCAATGATACTCTCAAAACGAAAAAATAGTTTTAGATTTAAATTTAAGGTGAGTTTAAAGGAAGAGCCTTACCTTCCCATTAATGTAATTCTTATCGGGTTAATACTGCTGATTCTGGCATACTCAGGTATTTTTTCTCCGGACAAAGATAACTATCCTGTTACCTGTTTGCATGAAAAGTTAACCGGAGAACCGTGTGTCTCCTGTGGATTATCACATAGTTTCTCCCTGATCGTCAGAGGAAGAATCAGTGAAGCATATCAGTGGAATATTTATGGGATGAGGGTGTTCCTCTTCTTTCTTTCCCAGCTTTTTATGCGGATCGCATTTTTAATAGCTTTTATCAGATATCCTGAAAACCGGAAACAACTGATTCTTTATGATTGTGTTGCCTCGGTCATTATATTCATGATCTCATTCTGGCCATTTATAAACAGTATCATTTCCGGAATTTAGATTCAAAACTTTACACCCTGCCTCTATTGTCACTGCCCCACGGAGGCTTAATTACATTTTATCCACGCCCCACCCCCCATGTTTTATCCACCCCCCAACCCCCCAAATGGGGGGCTAAAGTCCCAAAGTCCCCCATATGGGGGATTTAGGGGGTGGATAATAAGGAATTCTGGGGGTTAATCATCGTTATTGTATTTTCGAAAGCCCCCTATTTGGGGGGTTGGGGGGTGGATATATCCAAATGGGGAGTAGTGGGGTGGAAATATCCATTTGGGGGGTTTGGGGGGTTGATAGTCAGAGGGGCTAGGGGGTTGGTCGTCAAGAGATTCAGTGGGATGATAATTGTTTTTGTAAGCTCAAAAGTCCCCCATTTGGGGGATTTAGGGGGTGGATAGTCGGGGATTCAGGGGGTTAATAGTATGAGATCCAGAGAGATTAGCGGCTGCTGTTCACTCTTCCATATCATTCAGCAGATCATACAAAAAATTACTTTCAAATCCCTTGGATAAACCATACCTCAAAAGCTTTCCTTTCAGTTCATACTGATTTCTTGAGCTTAAGGTTTTTCTGCGTGATTTAATAAGATTTTTAATCAGATCCATATATTCTTCACTATCAATTTCGCCAAGTGCAATACCTATTATATCACTTTTAATGCCTTTAGCCTTCAGATGAGCTGCAATCTTTACTTTGCCCCATTTATAATTTCTGAATTTATCTCTGACAAAAGCTTTTGCATACCGGTCCTCATTTATAAAATTTTCTTTTATAAGGACTTCCAATATCTTATTCTCATCATCGGTTGAAACACCCCACAACTGCAATTTTTTCCGGATATCTCCCTGACAATATTCAATCCGGGAGCTTAGCGCCATAGCTTTTGAAAGAGCAGTTTCATACAGAAGACTTTCCCGCATTTTTATTCCCTTTTATAAATCTTACCTTGCCGTTGATATCATTAAAAACTGCAATATCTGAATATTTGTATAATTCAAGCAGATCAACCATGACCTTCCCAAGTGCTTCATTTATCTCGAAGTAAATTTTCCCGTCATCTGTCAATATTTTCCAGGCAAGCTCAAGAATTGCCCGATAGAATAAAAGCGGATCAGAGTCAGGTACGAACAAAGCAGCTGGAGGCTCGAAATCAAGAACATTCCTGCTCATAAATTTTTTTTCGAGATTTCTGACATACGGAGGATTACTGACAATGATATCTGCCTTTGTATATGTGGAGTGATCAAACGAAAAGACATCAGCTTTAAAAAATGAAACATGTGCATTATTCAAACTGCTGTTTTCGCCAGCGATCTTAATTGCCTCTTCAGAGATATCAAAACCAGTAACAGAGGAACCCTTGAGGTTCATTGCCAGAGCAATAGCGATGCAACCGGAGCCGGTACCTATATCTAATATTTCCCCTGCGAATCCTTTATTTTCCTTAATAATAAGATCAACCAGCTCCTCTGTCTCAGGGCGTGGAATAAGTGTCTCCCGGTTTAGTTTTATGATACAATTATAAAATATTGTTTCACCCAGAATATACTGAATTGGTTTTCCCGACTTGAGTTCGTTGCAGATATTAATAATTCTTTGTGAATGGGTTTCAGAAATTTTTTGTTGGGGTGATACAAGATGATGCAACTTTGAGACGCCTGTAACAGTCTTAATAATGATATTTGTCATAGCAGTTATTTCAGGGCCCTGATAGACTTCTTTAAGTTGCTCTGACACGAATTGTCTGATATCTTTAATTGTTTGTATATTGACACCCATAAGTCAAAAGTAACACTTTCAATGAAATGGAGAGGGCAGACGAAATAAAATTCATGCGAAGGTGCCTGGAACTGGCAATTAAAGCCGAAGGGCTTACTTACCCGAATCCAATGGTGGGATCGGTTATTGTATATAACGGAAAGATTATTGGGGAGGGTTATCATCTTAAAGCAGGTGGACCACATGCCGAAGTTAACGCCATTAACAATGTTCGCAACAGGGAATTGCTCAGGGAGTCAACGCTTTTTGTCAATCTGGAGCCTTGTTCACACACGGGTAGAACACCTCCATGTGCAGATCTGATCATAGCTAACAAGATCCCCAGGGTGGTTATTGGTGCTGTTGATACAAGTGATAAGGTATCAGGTAAGGGAATTCTCAGGCTGAAAGATGCCGGATGCGACGTACTTACCGGAATTTTAGACAAGGAATGCAGATACCTGAACAGAAGGTTTTTTACCTTCCACGAAAAGGAAAGACCGTATATTACCCTTAAATGGGCCCAAAGTGCTGATGGTTACCTGGATATGCATAGAAAGGATGGTCAGAAAATAGGACCAACCTGGATAACCGGTAAACCTGAAAGGATTCTTGTTCACAGGTGGAGAGCATCTGAAGAGGCCATTCTTGCAGGAGCTGAAACCATGAGGAAAGATAATCCGGGACTCAATGTGCGCGAATGGAAAGGACATGATCCGGTCAGATTGATACTCAGCAGTTCAGGAAAGATTGGGAATGAGTTATCTGTAAATAAGATACAAGGAAGGAATATTGTCTTTACCAATAATGCCGGAGAGGTTTTCTTAAATGCAGAAAAGGTGATTTTAAATGCTGCGGATACTCCTGCCCGTCAAATTTCTGATTTTCTTTTTAATGCAGGAATTCAGTCGTTACTTATTGAGGGTGGAGCAAAGGTAATTGATCATTTTGTTTCAACAGGTTTATGGGACGAAGCCAGAATTTTTTACGGCAGCATTTGTTTTGGAGATGGAGTGAAAGCTCCGGTCATAAAAGGGGAGACCTGTTTAGATGACCTTCTTCAGTTGCAGTCGTCTGGGAATTATTTATAAAGAGGTAAGGCAGTAATTGTGTTAAGACTTGATTTTGTTGTAATTATTTATATTTTTGAGAGTTGATATGTTAACAATTTAGCCTGAATTCTATGAAAACAAAACTATTTCTTCTTGCAACCATTATTGTACTGATCCCATTTTGCACTTTTGGGCAGAATGCGAAAAAGTATTTTAAAGCAGGGAATGAGTTTTTTGATAATTCGAAGTACGAAGACGCTATTGTCCAGTATACAAATGCAATTGGACTTGAACCTTCCAATTCGAACATTTATATTGCCCGGGCTAAGGCTCATGAAAAGCTTCTGGAATATGAAGATGCAAAAACAGATTATGAAAAATCGATCATTTTTGAAACAAAGAATGTTGTTGCGATGGTCAGACTCGGGGCTGTCTTTAACAAGTTGGGTAAATTTGAGGAAGCCCTACCTTATCTGAACCGGGCCTCCAGGATTGAAAAGCGTAATTCTTCAATATATCCCGAGAAGGTTATTTCACTGATTGGGCTCGAAAGATATGACCAGGCTTTGAGAGCTTCAGATACAGCTATCATAATAAAGGAAGACCCAATGAATTACTATTACAGGGGGATATGTTATATGAAGCTGAATAATGATGTAATGGGCAAAAAAGAGTTGGAGAAAGCTATTTCGAAAGACAGGAAGTTGCCGGAACCCCGTCTGGCTCTTGCGGACCTTCTTATAAACTCTGATCCTGAAGAAGCAATGAATCAATGCAATGAGGTAATTAAAAATAATGACCGCAACACCGATGCTTATCTCATGCGAAGCAAAGTGTACAAGAAAATTCTTGATTATCCGAATGCCATCAATGATATATCAAAAAATATATTGATTGACCCTTCCAATCCGGTGTTTTATCTTAACAGAGGCACTTGCTATCAGGAATTCAACCAGCACACAAATGCGATTAATGATTTTTCAAAATACATTACGTTTAAACCGGATGATCCGGATGCATATTTTTCAAGAGCCAGATCATATGAGGAAATTATGAATTATGATAAGGCAATGGCAGACTACAATAAGATTACCATTCTTTCGGAGTTCGATATGAAGGCGCGTAAAATGTTAAAGGATGCTCAGACCAGGCTTTATGAGCTTAACAGGGAGACAGTACCGCCTGAGATTAGTATTATAAGCCCTTCAGTTGCCGATAATGTGGTTGAATTAAGAGGAAATAGTAACAGCATAACAATATCAGGGAAAATAAAGGAAAAGAGTAATCTCGATACCCTTTTAATAAACGATCAGAAGATACTTTTCGGCGAGAAGAAGAATGGAGAAAATGAATTTATCGCAAATATTGATGTTGCCGGGAAAGATGCAATTAAAATCCGTGCACGTGATGAGTATAATAATGAAAAAGTGCTTAACCTTATGTTGAAGAGGACAGAAATAAATCCTCCGAAGATTTCGATACTAGCGCCATATACATCTGCTGAAGGGCTGGTTTTCGTCGATGAGATAAAACCCACCCTTTTCATCGAAGGAAAAATCGAAGACGAAAGCCCCATAAAATCTATTGAAATAGACGGTGTTATTGCAAGCTACAGGCGTGATCAGCTTAACCCCGGCTTCACGGCAAACATTGAAGTCTCCAATATTAATAAGTTTTCAGTTATCGCTGAGGATATTTACGGAAACCTTCAGAAAATTGAGTTCACCCTTAACAGGGATAATGCATTGCTTGCAGAGGCTAATCCTATGGGAAAAACATGGGTAGTCTTTATTGAGAATTCAGGCTATGAGACTTTTGCCAGCCTTGACGGTCCCATAAAAGATGTGAGCACAATTCAGAGAGCTCTGGCCAACTATCAGGTTAGTAATTATATCCACAAGAAAGATATGACAAAGGATGAAATGGAAAGATTTTTCAATATTGACCTCCGGGACCTTGTGAAAACAAATCAGGTTAAATCATTAATGATATGGTATGCCGGTCATGGTAAATTCATCAACGATGTTGGTTACTGGATACCCGTAGATGCGAAAACGGATGATGAGTTCACCTATTTCAATATTAATTCGCTTAGGGCAGGTATTCAGAGTTACTCCGGTATTACGCATACACTTGTGATATCTGATGCATGCGAATCAGGTCCGAGTTTTTACCAGTCAATGCGATCGGTAAATGAAGAGCCAACCTGTGATAATGTTCAGGCAATCGGATTCAAATCGGCTCAGGTCTTCTCTTCAGCAGGTTATGAGCTTGCTGTTGATTACTCACAATTCACACAGACATTTGCCAATACGCTTATCAATAATAAAAATGCCTGCATTCCCATTGAATCTGTTGTTAAATCTGTAACTGCGGCAGTTGCCAACAACAACCGGCAGAAACCCAAATTCGGCAAGATAGCCGGCCTGCAGGACGAAAATGGAACATTCTTCTTCATAGCAAAATAGATTTGTATGTCATATAACGATTCTTTTATAAGCCGGACAAGGTTACTTGTCTGGCTTCTGATTATTTTGGCAGTATCGTTTATTCCGGCTGAGGCCCAGAAGTATTTTTTCGATAATTATGGGGTAAAGCAGGGTCTCAGTGAACAGAAAGTCTATTCTCTTATTCAGGATTCAAAAGATTACATCTGGCTCGGGACAGCAAATGGAGTCTCTCGTTTTGACGGGAAGAAATTTGAAAATTTTTCATCCGGAGACGGTCTGGCCAGTGGAGGTGTTAAATCTATTCTCGAGGTCTCAAACGGAGACATCTGGTTCGGACATCTTAACGGAGGGATCAGCAGGTTCAACGGACTGATATTTGAACAGGCAGCATTGGATTCTATTACGATCACAGGCGACGTTACGAGCATTGTTGCAATGAATGATTCAAGTATATGGTTTACCTCAATAAGTGATGGGGCAATTCTGGCAAAATTTCCGGTAAAAGATATTAAACATATTAAGGCAAGGCAGTTCGTGGGGAAGGATGGATCGAGTATCCAGGTCTCCGGATCAGCAATTACAAAGGCCGGTGATTTCATTACCATAGCTGATGTGGGGATGCGCAAATTTGTCAGATCTGAAAGGAAATTTGAGAACTACCGGATGCCACACATGACTACCTATTTTAACCCAACCTGCCTGCTCGAAGATTCCCAGGGAAATATCTGGTTTGGTACATATAATGGTGGTATATATAAATATATCAAGTCACAAAGCAGGATGGAAATCAAGGATCTGATAAGAAAGGGAATGATAAGCAACTGGATTTCATGCCTGAGCGAGGACAGTAAAGGAAGAGTATGGGTAGGGACCTGGGGCGGAGGGGTAGCATTATTTGAAGGAGAAAACCTTCGGATTTTTAATGAATCTAACGGGCTGAAGGCTACAAATATATATGATATTTTAGAAGATGTCGAAGGAAATATCCTTATCGGTGACCAGAATAACGGACTCACAATTTTTAAGGGGGATGCTTTTCTTACAATTAATGAGAAAGAAATACTGCCTGATCCAAATGTTAATGCGATTTTTCAGGACAAAACCGGGACTGTCTGGTTTGGTACCAATTCGGGGATATCGCGGTATTACCCGGGATCAGAAAACAAACCAGTGATATATAATGAAGCTAATAATGCAATCTTTGAGGAGATAAGATTTTTCAGGGAAGACCGGGATGGAAATATCTGGATCGGAGCCAACCAGGGCGGTGTAACCCTTTTTAACATGAAGACTTCGGAATTTGAAGCTCAACCATATATTAATTCAACACTTTTTCATGACGGTCAGGTAACAGCTCTTGAAATTGACAGGAGAAATAACCTCTGGATCGGAACGAATCAAGGGGTGGCTGTGGGAACAATTAATGAAAATAATTTCCAGAGATATACTCTCATGGACAGTCTCACCATAAGAAATATTACCGCACTTTATTGTGACCCGAAGGGGTATATGTGGATCGGTATTGAACCCAGAGGTGATAAGCCCGGACTAATCCGGTTTAATCCTGCAAGGAGAAAGTTTATTCCAATAACCGAACTTCCGGGGATCATTCCTAAAACCATGATAATGGACAGGAAGGGTATTCTGTGGATCGGAACCGGCGAAGGGCTTATAGCTTTCAGGAATGATTCAATTATTTCAAGAGTTACACAGGATATGGGGTTACTTTCAAATAACATCAACCTTCTTGCTGACGGAGGAGATGGAAGTATATATATTGGTACCAATAACGGGTTGAACAGGTATTTCCCTGAAAGTAAAAGAATCTACTCTTATACGGAAAGGAATGGGTTTACCGGAATCGAAACCAGGCCCAATGCAGTATATAGAAGCCCTTCAGGTGTTTTATGGTTTGGTACTGCTAACGGTGCCATAAAGCTAAGGCAGTCCAGGATGTATACCAAAGGACTTGATCCTCTTACGCATATTAGTGGTATGCAGGTTAACTATCAACCCCGTAATATGATTCCGGGAATGAAGCTCCGTTATCAGGAACGTTCAATATTGTTTGATTATTACAGTATTTGTCTCACCAACCCTGATGTGGTAAGATACAAGGTAAAACTCGAAGGAGCAGACCGGGACTGGCAACCGGTTACTAACCAGACAAACGCCAATTATCCGGCACTTCTCCCGGGAAGATACGTATTTAAAGTTATAGCCTGCAATAGTGAAGGAATCTGGAACAAGGAACCTGTTACTTTTAATTTTATTATTAAACCGCCTTTCTATCTCACATGGTGGTTTATCCTTACCTCAGTTTTAATTTTAACAGTTGTAATAATCACATATATAAAGCTTCGGGAGCGAAACCTCATTAGAGAAAAAATTGTTTTGGAAGAGAAGGTATTAGAGAGAACCGCTGAAGTTGTTCAGAAGAGTAGGGAAATTGAAGGAAAGAACAGGGATATAACTGCGAGCATAAGATATGCCGAGCGTATCCAGAGAGCTATGCTGCACCGTGAAGATACTTTTCATGATACATTTGTTCTTTTTATGCCCAAGGATATAGTATCAGGTGACTTTTACTGGATGTATGATAACGGGATCTGTCAGTTTATAGCAGTCTGTGACTGTACGGGCCATGGTGTTCCCGGCGCTTTTATGTCTATCATTGGTCATAACTCACTTAATAAGGTTGTAAGGGAATATGGTATCACCAGTCCTGCAGCAATCCTCGACAAGCTTAATACTGAAGTGCTGAAAGCACTGATGGTGAGGAATGAAGAGATCATTAATGATGGGATGGATATGACTCTGATCGCATTTGACAGGAAAAAATTTACTTTGGAGTTTTCAGGAGCTTATAACTCTATTTATGTTATAAGGAAAGGAGAAGTGATTGTTTATAAGGGTGACAGGTTTCCAATAGGGATGACTGCCATTGGAGATAAAAAGAACTTTACAAACAGTAATGTCAAAATCCGGACTGGCGATATGATTTATATGTGCACCGATGGTTATGCAGATCAGTTTGGTTCGGCTGGAGGGAAAAAATATAAATCGGGAAATGTGAAGAAATTATTGTCTGAGATATGGAATCTTCCGGTAGATGAACAGCGTACAAGACTCCAACAGGAAATTCTTGACTGGAAGGGGGAACTGCAACAGGTTGACGATATTCTTGTTATCGGGACTCGGATACCTTAAAATCAAATCTTTGCAATTTTTCGCCAATCTTTATTCCTGCCTTCTTTATTATTAAGTGCAATGATCACCTCTTCAGGAGTATTTACTATCTCCCAAATGGCCTTATGTTCGGATCTGAGAAAACGTTTATCTACCATGTTTTCGAGAAATTCAAGTAATGACTTGTAAAAGCCAAGAGTGTTAAGAATCACAATCGGTCCATCGAAGAGATTTAGTTGTTTCAGAGTAATTGCTTCTGTAAGCTCTTCAAGTGTACCTATACCTCCGGGTAAAGCGATAACTGCATCGGACATCGCAAACATTTTTTTCTTTCTTTCCCCCATATCAGGGGTAAAGATCATTTCATCAACTTTCTGATGTCCCCAGCCCTCATCTCTCATGAACGCAGGTATAACTCCGGTAATTTTCCCTCCGTTTTCAAGGACAGCGTCTGCAAGTATTCCCATAAGACCTATGCCTCCACCGCCAAATACAACCTGCACGCCTGCCTGAGCCAGTAATAAACCAAGCTTAGCCGCGTCATCTGCATATTCCGTATCTATTCTGCTGCTTGAAGAAGCAAATACGCAAACTCTCATTGATGGATTGATATAGCCATTGCAGAAATAAGAATGGCTATATGGTTATTTAATTAAATAAGGGCCTTGAGTTTATTTACAAAACTGCTTTTAGGAACAGCGCCAACCTGTTTATCTGCTATTTTACCTTCTTTGAAGAACAGAACGGTCGGGATATTCCTGATGCCATATTTTGATGCAACACCCGGATTACTGTCGACATCACATTTTGTGACAATTGCTTTCCCTTCGTATTCTTTTGAAATCTCATCAATTATAGGGCTAACCATCCTGCATGGACCACACCATTCGGCCCAAAAATCAACTATTACAGGTTTGTCAGACTTAAGGACAACATCGTCAAAGTTACCATCATTAACCTCTAATGCCATAATAAATGTTTTAATTTTATTTGTAAAATCGCGGTCTGCAAAGATAGCTAATTAACTTTATATTCAATGCCGGGATGATCATCGAGGTAAGAAATTAATGTGTTATTAAGTCTGATCCGGTGACTTCTCGAAAACATGGGGAGTGATATTTTATCCTCATTGTCAATGAAAAGAAACTTAACTTCGGTATCACCTTTATTTTCATTAATGAGTTCTTTCAGCTCAGTGATCATTTCCGTGTTGATGTTCTCAGGATTTATTTTCAGTGTAACTGACTTGATTAATTCATCTTTTACGCTTGAGAGAAGGTTGATCTTTTTGATGCTGAACTCCAGTTCATCCTCCTTATATCGGCGCTTTTGTACCCTGCCTTTTACAAGCAAATAATATCCGATAGTTAAAAATTTGCTGTTTTCAATATAATCTTTATCGAATAACATGAACCTGAACGAGTCAGAATAGTCCTGAAGTGTGAATGATCCATAGGGTTTGCCATTTTTCCCGATTCCGTTTTTTGTATCCACTATCATTCCGGCAATAACAACTTCCTTGTCGAGATAATCGCGAAGATTCTGAAGATCAGCCAGAGTGGCTGTGGCAAAAGAACTTATCTCAAGTTTGAAGTCATCAAGGGGATGTGACGAAAGATAGATTCCAATCACCTCTTTTTCCCTGTTAAGTTTTTCAAGCTTTGGCCAGTCGGAGCAATTAGAGGGTTCGGGTTTTACCATGTCAAATCCCCCGGCATCACCGAAAAGAGTCTGTTTACTCGACATCCTCAGAGTTTTGGCACTGCTTCCATACCGGATAAGGCTTTCAATAAAGCTTGATCCCCGGGTGTCAAGTGAAAAATACTGGGCCCTCGATTATTTCAGGAAAGCAATCAAATGCCCCGGCTACCGCCATAGCCTCAAGATTCTTCTTGTTAAGAGAATTAAGATTAACTCTCTCCGCAAGGTCGTATATATTTTTATAGAGTCCATTCTTCTCCCTCTCTTCAATCAACTGCAGTACAGCGCTTTCTCCGACTCCTTTTATCGCACCCAGTCCGAACCTGATATTCCCATCCTTATTTACAGTGAATTTAAGATTACTTTCATTAATGTCAGGGCCCAGTACTTCCATGCCCATTCTCCGGGTCTCATCCATGAAAGTTGTGATCTTTTTAATGTCGCTTATATTACGGCTGAGAACGGCAGCCATATATTCGGCAGGATAATTTGCCTTCAGATAGCCTGTCTGGAATGCGACAAGAGCATAGCATGTTGAGTGTGATTTATTAAAGGCATATTGTGCAAAAGCTTCCCAGTCGGACCATATTTTATTTACAATGTTTTCGTCATACCCTTTTTTGCTGCATCCCTCCTGGAATTTCAGCTTCATTTCGTCCATGATTGACCGTTTCTTTTTCCCCATCGCTTTCCTCAGGGAGTCGGCTTCTCCTTTTGTAAATCCCCCGAGCTCCTGTGAAAGGAGCATCACCTGTTCCTGGTAAACAGTGATTCCGTAAGTGTCATTAAGGATTTTTTCCATCACAGGAAGAGGATAATCTATAGCCTCCGTTCCATGTTTTCTTCGGATGAACTTCGGGATATACTCCATTGGTCCGGGCCGGTAAAGTGCATTCATAGCGATCAGGTCCTCAAAGCGGTTAGGGATCAGGTCCCTGAGATATCTTTTCATCCCGGTGGATTCAAACTGGAAAATACCTGTGGTTTCACCGTTGCTGAACAGCTGGAAAGTCTTTTTATCATCCAGGGGCAGGTTTTCCAGATCAATGATTATGCCTCTTGATCTTTTTATATTGTCAAGAGCATCTTTTATGATTGAAAGAGTTTTCAGCCCGAGGAAATCCATCTTCAGAAGCCCTACGGACTCAACATGACTTCCATCATATTGTGTGGCATAAAGGTCGGTATCTTTTGCTGTACAAAGTGGTATGTAATTATCGAGTGCATCCTTACCTATAATAATTCCACATGCATGAACCCCTGTTTGCCTGATTGACCCTTCCAGCACTGCAGCATACTTGAGAGTCTGAGCAACTAATTTATTCGACGACTCTTTTTCCCTGGCCAGTTCAGGTACTTCCATGTAGGCCTGAGAGAGAGTTATTCCCGGTCTTTCAGGAACCAGCTTTGCAAGCCTGTCGGCATCAGGCAAAGGAAGTTTCTGAACCCTGGCAACGTCCCTGATAGCCATTTTGGCGGCCATTGAACCAAAAGTAATTATATGGGCGACTTTATCATGACCATATTTATTGACAACATATCTGAGAACAGCGTCTCTGCCGTCTTCGTCAAAGTCTATATCAATATCGGGCATGGAAATACGATCAGGGTTCAGGAATCGTTCAAAGAGCAGGTCGTATTTAATTGGATCTATATCGGTGATCCTTAAGCAGAAAGCTACAGCTGATCCGGCTGCAGAGCCCCGGCCGGGACCTACAGAAACCCCCATTTCCCTGGCGGCTCTGAGAAAATCCTGAACTATAAGGAAATAGCCCGGAAATCCCATCTTTGCAATAGTGTCCAGTTCAAAGTCGATACGGTCTGATTGTTCCCGGGTAAGCGATCCCCATCTCTCTTTTGCCCCCTGGTATGTCAGAAAACGAAGATACTCGTCTTTGTCGTCATATCCTGCCGGTAACTCAAATTCAGGCATTATGGGACCATGGTCGAGCTTATATTTTTCGATCTTGGCAACAAGACCGGCAACATTATCAATAGCCTCAGGAATATCCGTGAAGATAGCACGCATCTCTTCCTCGCTCTTTAAATATTCCTGCTTTGAATATCGTAACCTGTTAGGATCGTCTATATCTTTTGCAGTATTTATACAAATCAGCCGGTCGTGAGCTTCAGCATCTTCAGCATTAATGAAATGGACATCATTTGTTGCAATTACCTTAACATTATACTTTACCGATAATTTCCTGAAGGCTTCAATTACCTTCTGCTGGAGCGGGAAGGCTGACCTGTCGGCATCGGGATCATATGTTTCATGTCTTTGAATCTCGAGGTAGAAATCTTCACCGAAAATATTGATATAACTCTTCAGGGCATCTTCTGCCCCTGTCATGCTGCCCTGAAGTATATCATCCTGTATCTCCCCGGCCAGGCATGCGGATGAAGCAATCAGCCCTTCATGGTATTTTTCAAGCAGTTCCTTATCGACTCGTGGTTTATAGTAAAATCCTTTTATCCAGGCTGTTGATATCAGCTTTATGAGATTTTTATAGCCTTTAAGATTTTTAGCAAGAAGGATCAGATGATCACCGGAGCGATCTTCTTTCACATTTACCTCGCTGATCGATCTCTTCGCTACATATATTTCACAACCTATAATTGGTTTTATCCCTTTTTTTGTTGCAGTGGAATGAAACTCTTTGACGCCAAACATATTACCATGATCAGTAATGGCAATTGCTTCCATGCCAAGTGATTTTACTTTGTCTATAAGATGGGGAATACTGGAAGCTCCATCCAGTATAGAGTATTGAGTATGAACATGTAAATGTGAAAAGGTTGCCATGAATCTGACTTATATTCAGTTTGATCGGTCACAAAAGTACGAAAAATCGGATTATTTACCGGAGAAGTTTTGTACAATAACACCTGAAATGACAGGTAAATTATTCAATACAATCCCGAAGTCCTCCAAACTGTTGTTTTTTGATTGACCATTTGACACTGCGGGATCGAAACAGAGATATTTTCTCAATCTGATTTAACAACGTTTTTTCTAATTTTTTTCTTAATATAATTATATACAAAAGGAATAGATGTGATAACGATCAGAAAAATGACTATGTAGCCCAGGTAATCTTGTATTCCGGGGATATATATTCCCATGAAATAACCGGTTAAAACTAATATGTTTACCCAGAAAAATGCCCCGACCAGGCTATAAATGAAGAATTTATGATAATCTAATTTTACTATACCGGCAACAATAGGAGCAAAAGTTCGTACTATAGGAAGAAACCTGCTTAATATTATTGTCTTTTTCCCGTGTTTAATGTAAAATTCATGTGCTGCAATAAGATGTTCCTGTCGGAATAAGAAACCCGATTTACGTTTGAATAACATGGGTCCCACCTTTTTCCCAAATGCAAAACCAACCATGTTACCTGCAACAGCCGCAATAATAATCGATACCACCAGTATTACAGGGTGAGCTGTAAGAATACCGCCCGAACATAATAAGCCTGCTGTAAACAACAGAGAATCACCAGGCAGAAAAAAACCAACAAATAATCCTGTTTCAGCAAACACTACAAAAAGCAACAGATAGATACCGCCATAGTGTATAATGCTTTCTGGGTTTACGAGTTGCTTCAGGAAATCGAAAATTCCATCCATGCGAATTGGTTTTGAAATGAATTTGTCAATAAATATAGCAATTTATAATCTGAATGATCAAAATAATGACCTTGTGGCTATTAAAATTTCATCTACAGGAGCTGTTCCGGAAGTAGAATTTGATCAGTTTTGGTTTGAGGAATTTCAGTAAGAATATATATAAAAAAAGCATCTGGGTTATAGTAAGCAGTTAAACAATAAATCGTTCTGATAAATCAAACAGGTTGTTGTTCTTTTGCGAAAATCTGATTTTAAAAGTACCCCCTGCTAATATTTGTTGGCTTCAATCCCGAATTAAGTCTATTCACAATCAACTTATTTGATTATGTTTGCAAGACTGGTAATAATAATATCATTTCACGCCAACAATGACGCCCATGACTTCTCCAGGTGCCGGTATAAACAAGACAAAGGTCAGTAATGTCCCACGAAACTATGTGCTCCTGATGCTTATAGTTTTATTCATTGCCTCATTTCTAACCATCGTTAATCATTATGAAATTTTCAGTATAGGCAAAACTGTTTTAACGATCTGCAGGTGGATTGGAATTGTGGTTATCGTTGGTTATGCATTATATAAGAAGTCTCTCACAACATGGATCCTGATCAGCATGATCGTTGGTGCCGAGTTCGGTCATGACCTGCCTCAGATAGCTGTTAAAATGCAGGTGGTAAGTATGATATTCCTGCGCCTGATAAAGACTATTATTGCTCCTCTTATTTTTGCAACCCTGGTTGTTGGGATAGCAGGACATTCAAACCTGAAACAGGTTGGGCGTATGGGCTGGAAATCCTTATTATATTTCGAAATCGTTTCCACTATTGCGTTGTTCATAGGATTACTGGCCATTAATATCAGCAAAGCCGGGATTGGAGTAATAGTACCGGAAATTGTAAATCAGACTAATGTTCCTTCTGTTCCTGTAGTAACCGGAACTGATTTGATCCTCCATATTTTCCCTGAAAATATAGCAAAGTCTATTTACGAAGGCCAGGTTTTGCAGATCGTTGTATTCAGTATTATTTTCGGCATTGCTGTTGCCATGATTAATGATAAGTACAGAAATCCGATGCTCAGGTTTACCGAATCACTGGCAGAGACGATGTTTAAATTTACCCAGTTGGTCATGTATTTTGCACCCTTTGCTGTTTTTGCGGCAATTGCTTACAGCATAGGGCATATGGGTCTTGATATACTCTTCAATCTGTTTAAACTACTTGCCACACTTTACGTTTCATTGATCATTTTTTTGCTGACTGTATTCCTGCCGGTAGCACTGTTATTCAGAATTCCGGTGCGGAAGTTTATAAAAGCAGTATCCGAACCCGTTGTGATAGCTTTTGCCACAACCAGTTCCGAATCGGCCCTGCCAATAGCGATGGAGCGTATGGAGGAGTTCGGAGTTCCCCGTAAAATAGTTGCTTTTGTAATGCCTACGGGTTATAGCTTTAACCTGGATGGCACGACTCTTTACCTTTCACTTGCCACTATTTTCGTTGCACAGATAAGCGGCATTCACCTGCCTTTTGAAAAACAACTTCTTATAGTATTTACCCTGATGCTGACCAGTAAAGGAGTAGCGGGTGTGCCCAGGGCATCACTGGTAATCCTGCTTGGAACAGCGGCAAGTTTCGGGCTTCCGGCTTGGCCAATTTATATTATTCTTGGTATTGATGAATTGATGGATATGGCACGCACCTCGGTAAATGTACTGGGTAATTGTCTTGCAACGGTAGTTATTGCACGTTGGGAAGGAGAATTTAATCCTCCGGCTGAACCGGTTTACAGGGTTTAACATGAATATCCTTCCAAATAAATAAGTATTATTGTTATTAATGACATAATATTGGATTATTCTGCCAGTTCTAATGGTGAAATAGAATTATTCACTTGGTCAAATAAATATTTACTATTATCTTTGCAGCCACAATTTTAAAAACAGGTTAATTAAAAAAAGCGTAAGAATTAATGGCAGTTAAAATCAGATTAGCTAGAAAAGGCCGTAAGAAACTGGCCTTCTATCACATAGTGGTAGCAGATAGCAGGTCGCCACGGGATGGCAGGTATATTGAAAAGATCGGATCATATAATCCGGTCACTAATCCGGCAATTATCGAACTCGATTTCGAAAAAGCGCTGGGTTGGCTGCAAAATGGCGCATTACCTACAGATACATGCAGGGCTATCCTTTCCTATAAAGGTGTCATGTTAAAAAAACACCTTCTCGAAGGTGTGAAAAAAGGAGCATTTGACGAAGTTGAGGCCACAAGACGTTTTGAAGAGTGGATGAAGCAGAATGATGCAAAAATTGAAGCTAAGAAATCGGGCCTTGAAAAATCAATTGACGGTGAACTCGAAAACAGACTGGTCACTGAGAAGCGGATAAATGAAGCAAGAGTTGCCAGGCTCGCGAAGAAGAAAGCAGAAATTGCAGCAAAAGCAGATGCAGCAGCGATAGCATTGGTACAGACTGAAGAGCCGGCTCCTGAAACGGAATCAACTGATGCTCCGCTTTCAACCGAAACAGCAATTGAACCAACCACCGAAGATAAACCGCAGGAATAAATGATGTCATGCGGGTCTGTGATCCAATGGCTTATAACTGTGACATATTGCTCGGATGTATCACTAAGATTCACGGTTACGATGGTACTGTAACAGTCAGGTTAGAGAAGAACTTTATTGAAAATATACCGGAATTGGAATCGGTCTTCATTGAAATAGAAGGAAGACCGGTTCCATTTTTTATCTCCGGTTCGGAATATGCCGGTGCAGCTGTACTCAGATTAAAACTTGAAGACTATGAATCTTTTGAAAAAATCAGGGAGTTTCAGGGCTGCAGGGTCTTTTTGACGACCATTAATAACGACATCAGTCTACCTGTAGTTAACCAGGATTTTGAAGGTTATAGTATTCTATCAGAGGATAACGTGATGCTGGGAATTGTTAAAGAAGTTATCCGAAACCCTGGTCAGTGGTTGCTTAACGTAATTTCCCCTGCCAACAAAGAGATACTGATACCATATCATGAAAATCTTATAGTGAATATTGATACAGAAAATAAGAGTATCAAAATGAAGCTGCCTGAAGGATTGACAGAGATCAATTAATATTTTCATTAAATATTTTTTCAGAACTGTGCAGCTAATCTTTAGGATAACCTGTCTTTAGGGTAAATTAATGTTTAACCAATCTTGTATTCAAATGAAAAAGACAGTTTATGTGATGGCAATGTTAATCACAATGTTTCTTACGACCAGTTTTTCCAATGGTCAGCCTGTTGTTAAAGAAACCAGGGATGTCACTGGTTTTTCCAGCGTAAACTTTGGGGTAGAGGGTGACTTATATATTGAATTTGGACCTGATTTTCAGGTAATTCTCGAGGGCAAAAAAAATCATCTTGACCAGATAAAGACCGAAGTAACCGCAGGGAGACTTGTTATAAAGGAAGATAACCGTAGAATCGGGATGAATGAAAAAGTAACAGTTTACATCACAATGCCTGAGATTACTGGATTGGGTGTTTCCGGTTCCGGGAAAGCAGAGGTGATAGATGCTTTAAAGGTCGGAGATCTTGATCTGAGTATATCCGGAAGTGGCAGATTGTTGACCGCAGATTTAGATGCTACAAATCTGGATTGCAGCATCTCAGGTTCGGGTAATGTTGTTCTTGGCAGCCGCGGGGGCATAAATAAAGCTGATATTTCTATAAGTGGTTCAGGAAATTTTACCGGCGAGTCAGTAAAAATAAACATGCTTGATGTCAGAGTTTCCGGAAGCGGAAACTGCAACTGTAACGTGCAGGGATCACTTAAAGCCAGTATATCGGGTAGTGGTAATGTAAATTTTGCAGGAACACCGCGTATTGATGCCAGGGTTTCAGGTTCGGGTCATGTGAGATCAAGGTAACTTCATTTTCTGATAATCCTGATCACTCCGTTCTGTTCAACCTTAATAACCGGTGACACGGGACGTTTCTGCCTGTCATTCTGACGATGTTTTACAACATAATCTGATGCATCAATAATTCTGAGATCAATCTCGTCAAAAACTGACGGAGCCGGATTGCCGCTTATATTTGCAGATGTTGAAACCACCGGTTTCCTGAATTTACTTATCAGTTCACTGCAAAATTCATCCCGGCAGATCCTTATCCCAATGGAACCATCATCATTGCAAACACCTGATGCCAGGTTCTTCCCACAAGGATATATAATTGTAAGCGGAGTATCTGAAACTTCAATAAGCTCATAAACTATTTCAGGAACTTCCCTGACGTAACGTTCCATCATTGATACTCCATCAACAAGAACTATCAGACTCTTATTATCACTTCTCGATTTAAGAGCAAAAATATTTTCCACTGCTTTGGCGTTCGTCGCATCACAACCGAGTCCCCATACAGTATCAGTGGGATAGAGTATTACTCCACCTGACTTGAGAATATTCAGGGAATTTATAAGATCTTCATCAAAGTCCATAATTTTCAAGTTTCTGTTCCTGATTTAATCATTTTTCTCAGTTTAAAATATTTAAGATAACTGGAATATGCTCCTAAAGAACAAATGATATAGCCATTACGGCCATCCAGAAAACCAAGATGAATTATGTATGTGAGAAAGAATCGCCAGACTCCATGGATTATAGCAGTGAAAAAATATGCCTTTTTCCCCGATTTATATAAATCCCTGGCAACGATCTCTGAATATGCCATGATTTTTTCTGAAAGATCATTCTGCGAAATACATGGCCAGTGAAGAATATCTCCTTTTAATTTACTTACTCTGGAACCCGGAATCATTTTAAACCTTCCATGGACATTGAAAAGGCCCCAGCTTACTTTTTCTGAATTAAACAGCCGGAGCTGTCTGTCGGGATACCATGCTGAATGTCTTATCCATTGACCGCAGTAATTGCTGAGCCTGTTAATGAAATATCCGTCATATTTAAGGTCACTCTTTATTTGCCGGAGAGAATTCAGGAGCTCATCACTCAATGCTTCGTCAGCATCTATCGATAAAATATATTTATGGGTAGCAAGAGATATAGCATAATTTTTCTGATCCATGAAACCGTTAAATGCGTGTTGTACAAACCTGACATTATATTTCCTGCATACCTGCTCTGTGGAATCTGTTGAAAAAGAGTCAACTACAATGATTTCATCGGCAATTTTATCAAGTGACCGGAGACATTGTTCAATGAACGACTCCTCATTCATTGTAATAATTACAACAGAAATTTTCGGCATGCAGTTGCAAAAATTTATCAGAATTTTAGCTTTAGTTTTTTCATCCTGTCTTTCATCTCACTAATTACCTCAACTTCCTTTTGAGGTGAGTCTGCCTCAAAAGTAACGGAAAAACGGATGAATTTTCCGGCATCGTCCCAGGGAACAGTAGAAATTAATGATTCATGAATAAGGAATTCTGAAAATTCGGAAGCTGATTTAAAAATTTTACCGCTTTCAGTACCTGAGGGTGATTTTACGTAACAATAAAATGATCCCTTTGGTTTTTTTGCATCAAAACCCAGATCGGTCAGGGCATTTACCAGCAGATTGAATCTTCGTGAATATTTTACAATGGTTTTTTCTGTAATTTCCAGGTGTTTAAGTGCCTGGATCCCAGCCTTCTGAATTGCTCTGAACTGTCCGGAATCGGAATTATCCTTAACCGTTGCGAAAGCTTGTATTGCTTTGCTGTTCCCGCAAACAAAGCCAATTCTCCATCCGGTCATATTAAATGCCTTTGATAAGGAATGGACTTCCAGGCCAACATCCATTGCGCCATCAGCAGAAAGCAAACTAAGGGGCCTGTAACCATCATAGGTCAATGCGCTGTAAGGTGCATCATGAATGACAACAATATTATTCTTCTTTGCAAAAGCAACTACATCACTGAAAAATTCAATATTCGCTACAGCTCCGGTAGGATTATTGGGATAGTTCAGGTATAGAAGCTTTGCTCTTTTTAGTATAGGTTCGGGGATTGATTTTAAGTCGGGTAAAAACGAATTTGATTCGTATAGAGGCAGCGGATATACATCCCCGCCAAGATATTTTGTATAAGTTGCCGTAACCGGGTAGCCGGGAACTGTTGTAAGTAAAATATCACCGGGATTTATAAAACAAACCGGAAGCAGGGAGAGAATGGATTTTGATCCGATACCATGAATTATGTTTTCTGACGGGATTAAGTTTTTGAGACCATATACCTTTTCCAGGTAAGAAGCTGCCGCTTCCTGAAATTCAATAATTCCGTTATCTGCGTACCACCTGTTTTCAGGCTTACCCGCTTCTTCGGCCAGAACTTTTACAACCAGACTATCAGCAGGCCAGTCGGGCTCTCCTACTCCCATATCTATCAGGTTTAATTCAGGGTGTGTCTTTTTTGCAAGAGCTTTTGCTCTTTTTATAAGCTCAAACTTGTATATTTCTGTCGATTTACCAAAGTTGATCCCTCCAAGTCTTTCTGATATTTTGTTGTCAAAAAAATTAACCATAATTAATTCCTTTCCTTTTTTATCAAATTATATTACTGTTTGGATTCCCGGATAATGTTGGGGTAAAAGTAATAAATGTCAGAGGGAATATTACTAAAATTTACAGGAATTGGTTATCTAAATTCCTTTCATTGTTGCAAAAAGAAGCTTAAATTTGAATAAGAATGAACTCTCAGTTCTTTGTCGGAATTATTTTGCAGTGAATAAACTTGTTCACCTTAATATACAAAGCCATGAGTAAATACATTTATTTAACCTGCAACCCCGAAGCACTTGTTGCTTCAATGCTTAATCCCCAGAAATTCGGAATGTACCTGTCGACCGGGACCAAAAAACGTAATAAGGGGCAGACAATTTATTTTGAGGTTGACCTGGATAAAATTGAAAATCTGATAGACATGGATAGTCTGAATAAGCGATGTGTGGCAAAAGAGGATGGCAGTCCTAAAAGCTCAGTCTATCTTTCCGTTTACAAAGTGTTGGAAAATATTCCATTGGAAGCGCTGAAAAGTCTTTATCTCACAACTGATAACGGTTGTGTTCTTGAATTGAAAAGAGCACCTTATGCAAAGGATAAAGAGATCCATACCGCTCTTTATCTTTACCAGGAATTATGTCCTGTAACTCCCATGGTTGCCAGCGGACTTCCTCCCTCAGTATTCCTGAAACGACTGACCGACGGATCAACTCCGATTGTTCTGCCCAAGCTTTTCTTTGTTGATTTAAAGCTTGGCGAACTGGCCACTGATCCCCTTGGTGGTTCCGCTGAAAATCTGCCCTATACCAATATAGCGCATCTCAGAGATTGCCTTGAGATTCTGAAAGGTGAATATGAGAAACATATGAAAACTGTTCAACGGATATTTTCGGGTGAGCTCCTTTACAGGACGATTAAAACAGGATTTTATGTTGGGGCAAAAGATGATATTGTTTATTATCCCTATCCTGAAATGAAGAAACTGGAAGACATAAATTATGAGTTTTTCAGGGCTCTTTAATAAAATAGTTTAAAATAAAATTAACATTAGTTATTCGCTTGCAATAATGAAAAACTAATTTAGTTTTGTACCGGTGAAATTTTTTTCATTTTCACCTATAAACTTTTATTAATTTAAAAACAGATATTATGATTAGTAGTTTATTTTGGATCGTTCCAATTTCAGCGCTCATGGCATTATTGTTTGCCTGGATCTTTTACAAGGGTATGATTGTACAGGACCAGGGTACTGACAAGATGAAAGAGATTGCTGCGTATGTAAGCGAGGGCGCAATGGCCTACCTAAAACGGCAGTACACAGTTGTAACCAAGGTTTTTTTAGTTCTTGTCGTTTTGCTGGCTATACTGGCGTATATGGGGATACAAAATCCATTTGTACCTGTTGCTTTCCTTACCGGTGGATTCTTCTCCGGGTTGTGTGGTTTCCTTGGCATGAAAACAGCCACTGCTGCTTCGAACAGAACAGCATGGGCTGCTTCAAAATCACTGAATAAAGGACTTCAGGTAGCATTGCGAAGCGGAGCTGTTATGGGTCTTGTAGTTGTAGGTTTTGGTCTTCTTGATATTGCAATCTGGTTCATTTTACTTGACAAAGTGATTTTTACACCCGAACATATGATAGCCGGCGTAAAATTCTTAGGACTTACATTTGTAGCTGCCGGAACTGACGAACATCAGAAATTTATTGAAATAACCGCTACAATGCTTACATTCGGAATGGGAGCATCAACACAGGCTCTTTTTGCACGTGTTGGTGGTGGGATTTTTACAAAAGCTGCTGACGTAGGTGCGGACCTTGTTGGAAAAGTTGAAGCCGGAATTCCTGAGGATGATCCACGTAATCCTGCAACAATTGCAGATAACGTTGGTGATAACGTTGGTGACGTAGCAGGTATGGGAGCTGACCTTTATGAATCTTACGCTGGCTCTATCCTTGCAACGGCTGCTCTCGGTGCTGCATTGCCGATAATTATGCCGGGTGATCAGCTAAAAGCAATTATCGCTCCGATGATGGTTTCTGCTATCGGAATATTGCTTTCAATAGCTGGTATATATATGGTAAGGACAAAAGAAGATGCATCACCAAAGACACTACTTCGTGCACTTCTGCTTGGTACCGGAGGAAGTTCTGCCCTGATACTTGTTGTACTTGCCATTATGGCTGCAGTAAACTGGATTACATGGGGCGTATTCGGCGCTGCTGTTTCAGGTCTTGTAGCCGGGGTAATTATAGGTCAGTCTACTGAATATTTTACATCCGATGCTAATGCCCCAACTCAGGGTATTGCCAAACAGTCACAGCAGGGACCTGCTACTGTTATAATCGAAGGTATGGCTGTTGGTATGTTCTCAACCTGGATTCCTGTTCTTACTATAGTTGGTGGTATTATTGCCGCTTATGGTTTTGCAGGTGGTTTTCATAACTTCGCCTTAGGTGTTTACGGTATCGGTTTTGCTTCTGTAGGTATGCTATCTACTCTCGGAGTCACTCTTGCAACAGATGCTTTCGGGCCGATTGCTGATAATGCCGGAGGTAATGCTGAAATGTCAGAACTGCCAAAAGAGGTAAGGGAAAGAACCGATGCTCTCGACGGTCTTGGCAATACAACTGCTGCAACAGGAAAAGGTTTTGCGATTGGGTCAGCAGCACTTACTGCTCTTGCACTGATGGCTGCATATATGGAAGAAATAAAAATGTGGCTTAGCCGGTTAGCTGATAAAACACCTGAAGGATTTAAACAGATCGGTGATACATTATTTTATCATAATACAGTGCCAACAGTTCACGATGGTCAGATAGCTGTTAATTTATCTACTGCGACTATCAGAGATTTTGTTTCTGCTTACGATCTCTCTGTCTTTAACCCGATCCTTCTTGGAGGTATCTTTATCGGCGCTATGATGGCGTTTCTGTTCAGTGCTATGAGTATGAAAGCTGTTGGCCGTGCTGCCGGTAAAATGGTTGATGAAGTACGTCGTCAGTTCCGCGAAATCCCGGGGATCATGGAAGGCACAGGGAAACCTGAATATGCAAAATGCGTTGAAATATCAACCAAAGGCGCACAAAGCGAAATGTTAGTTCCTTCATTGTTGGCCATTGCTGTTCCTACTATTGTTGGAGTTGTTTTAGGAGTTCCTGGTGTTATCGGGCTTCTCGCAGGCGGAATGAGCACAGGCTTCGTTCTTGCAAGTATGCTTAATAATTCAGGTGGTGCATGGGATAACGCAAAAAAATATGTTGAAAGAGGAAACTATGGCGGAAAGAAAAGCGAATGCCATAAAGCTACTGTGGTTGGGGACACTGTAGGTGATCCTTTCAAGGATACCTCCGGTCCGGCGCTTAATATTCTTATAAAGCTTATGTCAATGGTTTCTGTCGTGCTTGCTGGTCTTACAGTTGCATGGAGTATTTTCTAGGTATTTAGGAAATTATATAATATAAGAAAAGGGACATGCCATAGCGTGTCCCTTTTCTTATAGTTTTTGACATCTGCAACTTCATTAGAAAACTTGCAGGCATTTTCAATCAGATTGGTAAAAGTGTTCATATTCAAATAGCAGCAAAAGATCTTAACAGGAACTTCAGATAATAAGTTACCAGAGAGAAATGTGAAACGACCTGTTTATTTTTATATTGAAATATTCCGGGCGGGAGTTTCAGGATCTTCTTCCTGCCAGTTGTAAGAATCTGGAAATAAATCCTGTTTTGTTATTAAAAATAAATTCTTATTTTACTCACCAAAAATTACAATAATTTTGGCTTCTTAACTTTATGCTGACAGATCAGAACTAACTTAAAATAACAATGACAGGAATAATAATAACAATATTTATTTTAGGATATGCAGCTATTGCATTAGAACATAAGATAAAAACAAATAAGGCAGCCTCCGCTTTAATAACTGGTGTTCTTTGCTGGGTTATTTACATAGTTTCCATGCCGGATAAACTCTTAATTAACGAGCAACTAACTGAACACCTGGGAGAAATGTCCGGGATACTGTTTTTTCTGTTAAGTGCAATGACAATCGTAGAATTAATCGACTCACATGAGGGTTTCAATATTATAACGGATAAAATAACTCAGACAAATAAAAAATCGTTGATTTGGGTGGTCGGATTTATGACATTTTTTCTTTCCGCAATCCTGGATAACTTAACAACTACGATTGTAATGGTTTCGTTATTAAGAAAATTAATAAAAGATCAAAACGACAGGTTATATTTTGTTGGTGCAGTTGTTATTGCAGCAAACACTGGAGGTGCATGGTCACCGATCGGTGATGTTACGACTACGATGTTATGGATTGGCGGACAAATAACCGCTTTTAAGATTATTGTAAAATTAATTATACCAAGTTTGGTCTGTTTAATTATACCACTAACAATTTTCTCCTTAAAATTAAAAGGGAATGTTGAAAGAACAGAAAAGAATAATAATAAACTGATGACAACATTACCAGAGAAGCATCAAAGAATTGTATTATTTTCGGGTGTTTCCGTTCTTATCATGGTCCCTGTATTTAAAACTCTTACAAATTTGCCACCCTATATGGGAATTTTATTGGGTTTGGGGATTTTATGGATTATAATTGAAATATTACATAGCAAAAAAGAGGAAGTAGACAAACAACATTTAACAGTGGTTCATGCACTTCGTAAAATTGATACATCAACCATATTGTTCTTTCTTGGTATTCTGGTTGCGATAGCTGCTTTACAATCAACGGGTGTATTAATGACCCTTGCAAAATTTATGACGGCATCAATTGGCAATGAAAATATTATTGTTATTTCCATCGGATTACTTTCATCTATAATTGACAACGTACCTTTAGTTGCAGCAGTTCAGGGGATGTATGACTTAACACAATACCCTGCAGACAGTTATTTCTGGGAATTTCTTGCCTATTGTGCCGGAACCGGCGGAAGTGCCCTGATTATAGGTTCTGCCGCTGGTGTCGCCGCGATGGGTATGGAAAAAATCAACTTCTTCTGGTATCTGAAAAAAATAAGCTGGCTTGCGTTAATCGGCTATTTTTCAGGTGCAATTATTTATATCCTTCAGGATTTGATATTGAAATAGGTAAAATATATCCTCCTTCTTAATCTTCCTCGCCGGTATCAGTTGCACTATTTCTTTTTTTTGTTGCTACTTTAGGTTTTCTGACCGGATATGATCCGGGCAGAATGACATTTATAAGTTTCTTTCCCAGCAAACCAAGTCTGATGGCGAGAAAAAGACAGCCAAGACTGAGAAGAAGGGTTACTATGCCATGGTTGCCATCTTTTGCAACAAAAAACATTACAGTTGCCAGCACAACTATGCCTGAACCATAAAATATTTTCAATTTCAGCAGAGGAGGAGTCAATGCTTTAAAACGGAATAATCCGTCCAGAATACCGGTGAAAAAGGCTGAAATTAATGCCAGGGGAAATGCATAGATTGTAAATTGTAATACATGATTAAACAGGTCATTATTAAATGTTGGGAAAAACCTTGTGAATAAAAGAAGTAAAGGAATGAGTATGACAAAGGTCTGCGAGAGATGAATGGCGATGGGGTGTAAATCAAGGCTCAATACAAACAATCTGTTTATGGCAACCCGTTCCCGATAAGGTTCAAAAACTTTTGAAGACATTCCACATGCAGGACAAACATCTTTTAATTTACCAGCTTCCATTACATATCCGCAAGCTTTACACCGGATTAATTCAGTCATAAGATTTATGTTTTTTTAAATTTACAATAAAATTCTAATTGAAGGCGGCTTAGCGTATCTTTTGCCGACACAAATTTATTTGCAATTTATTATTCCTGCTTTTAATTTTTAAATTTATGCATTTTAAAACGTAAACAAAATGCTAATTCCGACTCTTGCTGATATTCAGGCGGCTCATAAGAGAATCCAGCCATTTATCCATAGGACACCTGTATTGAGTTCACACCAGATAAATAAGATATTCGGTTGTGAACTCTTTTTTAAATGTGAAAATTTTCAAAAGGTTGGCGCATTTAAGTTCAGAGGTGCAACCAACGCCGTACTTTCATTGACTGGAAATGAAAAGCAGGCAGGCGTAGTAACACATTCATCGGGTAACCATGCTGCCGCTCTTGCTCTGGCTGCCGGCATGAATGGGGTCAAAGCATATATTGTCATGCCTGAAAGTGCACCTGCAGTAAAAAAGAGTGCTGTTGCAGGGTATGGTGCGGAAATAACATTCTGCAAGCCGACTCTTCAGGCACGGGAGGAAACCACACGGTTGATTATTGAAAAAAATGGTGCAACGCTTATCCACCCTTATGATAATTTTAATGTCATTTGCGGACAGGGAACTGCTGCACTTGAGCTTCTTGATGAGAAAAAGGATCTGGAGATTGTTGTTGCCCCGATTGGAGGAGGGGGCCTTATGAGTGGTACCTCTACCATGGTTAAAGGTATTAGCAAACAGATCAGGGTTATCGGAGCAGAACCACTTAATGCAAATGATGCTTATGTTTCTTTTACTACAGGTAAACTGACTCCTTCCGATAATCCGTTAACAGTAGCAGATGGGCTGTTAACCTCTCTAAGTGAGTTGACTTTCTCAATTATATCGGCAAATGTTGATGCGATTTATACTTCAAAGGAAGAATCAATTATTGAATCAATGTTACTGGTATGGGAGAGGATGAAGATAATTATTGAACCCTCCTCGGCCACTGTTCTTGGTATAATAAAAGAAAACCCCGGTGTTTTCAGGGGAAAAAGGGTGGGAGTGATCATCTCCGGAGGTAATGTGGATTTCAAAAAACTCCCCTTTTAATTCTTCTTCCTGAGCCAGGCCACCACCGGATAATGGTCGGAGTACCTCACCTTAATGATATTAAAAAGCCTGCTTTCAAGGGCATTATCATAGAGGATATAATCAATTCTGTTGGGAGGGTAGTTACCTTTATATGTGAATCCTGCACCATAGCCTGAAGTCACAAACGCGTCATTAAGCCCTTTACGGATAAGCCTGTATGAGTATGAAACCGGAGTATCGTTAAAGTCACCGGCAACGATTACCGGATAGGGGGAAAGGTTAATCTGACTTTTAACTACTTGAGCCTGAATGGCTCTGAGGACGAATCCTTTTTTCAGGGAAGCACTTATACTTCTGATTTCACCCAATTTCTCTTTATCGTCTGATATCGTCATCTCTTCAAAAAATGAACGTTCCATACTTTTAAGACGGAATGATTGCAGATGGTTATTAAAAAGCCGGAAAGTGTCTTTATTTACTACAATATCTGAAAATATGGAAAGACTTGAAGATCCGGGGTGGATGATCTCTCCCTTCATGATTATGGGGAATTTACTGTATGTGGCAATCCCATAATACCTGTTTTTACCGCTGCTTATTATTTTCACATGGGTGTAATATTTACCACCAAGTGCTTCATTAATTACTTGTTCCTCATGATCCGGTTTTCCTAGTATAAAAAATTCCTGGATACATAATATATCAGGTTTTTGAGCTTTTAAGAAATCTAATACTCTTTTTTCTGAATTTTTATTTTTCTTATCTTCAAAATAGTTGAAAAGTCTCACATTATAACTCACCACTTTAAATGTCCCTTCTAAATCACCTGAATGTTTACCGAACTTTATGTAATTCGTCAGATGGTTAAATCCAACAGCTATTACTATAACCGAAATCAGGGCTTCAATTCTTAAGAGCACCGCCCAGGTGATCACAATTATTATATTAATTAGCAGTAGATAAGGATATGCAAGACCAAAAAAAGCAGGTATTGCAAAATCGCCGGGGCTGATATTAACTGCCAGGTAAGATATCAGCAGGGTGATTGCAAAGAGAATATTTACACCCAGAAGTATGTTATAAAACAGTTTTTTCAAAGCAGTATTAAGTAATCACGAATGTACCCTAATTAACAGATTAAATATCAAAAGGAATACGATTTTTGACAAGGCTGTTCAAAGATTAGGTAAAAGTACTAAATCAATTGGTCAGTTTTTCTTTGAGCTCTCTTTGAAAAGTGTCTCCTTCTCTTCTTTAGTCAGACTGTCATAACCCCCTTTTGAAATTTTGTCAAGGATAGTGTTAATTTTTTTCTGCTTTTCTAGCCTGATCTTATTGTATTCATACTCGTTTGCAGCTTTTTTATGGGTAACTTTAAGGTTCTTCCGGGGTTTAAGAAGAGTAGCAAAAAAATCAATTATATGGTTAATCCCTTTACCAAAATCCTTCCCTCTCCTTAAGTTTATTGTATAAAAATAACCGAAAAACGCACCTCCTATATGGGCAAGTTTCCCACCTGAATTCACAGAAAAATCCATAACTGATGTCAGAACAAATATTGCCAGTGCCATATATTTGATCTTTATCTTTCCCAAAAGAAACAGGTGAATGGTGTAGTCAGGAACATAAGCAGCAATCGCAATAACAATGGCCATAACCGATGCAGAAGCGCCTATTGCAACCGATTCTGAGACAACACCTTCAAAAGCAGGGAAGATATTAAAAGACAGCATGTAAACAACAGCGCCGCAAATTCCGCCGAGAAGATAAACAGCAACAAGCTTTCTCTGGTCCAGATATTCGAGGAATATGCTCCCGAACCAGTATAACCATAACATGTTAAACATAATATGCCAGATGCCTTTATGTACAAACATGTAAGTGATTAATGACCAGGGTTTTGTTAAGAGAATTTTGAGTGAAGAGGGAACTGCAAAGATGTTTAGAAATGTATCGGGGATTAAAGGTTTATTTAACAAAAAACCAATAATATATGAAATGGAGATCAGAATAAAAAAAGCAATATTTATATAAATAAGCTTGGTCAGATTGCTGCCATTCCTGAAAGTTTTCTTTATGTCGTCCCAGATACCCATTAATACAGAGTATTTGTTGTTTTTCGCCAGTATCTTATCAGCAGATAACCAAAAAGCATGCCACCGAGATGGGCTGCATGTGCAATATTGCTTCCTGGTTGAGTAAGGGCAAGGTAAAGCTCTAATGCACCATAGATCAGAACAAGATATTTGGCTTTAATGGGCATTGGTGGTATAAGAAGCATCAGTTGGGTGTTTGGGAAAAGAACACCAAATGCCAGCAAAATACCGAATACAGCTCCTGAGGCTCCAACTGTAGGAGTGTTAAGCAATAGTTGAAGACTTTTCATTGTCTCATCAGTGAAAACTTTGCCCTCATTAAAGTATGCAGCACCCTCTTTCAGTACTATCTGTAACTGGTCAGGTCCTATTATATTTACAAGCTTATAATACTGAAAAGCGATAACCGACTCATGTATTAAAGCAGCACCTAAGCCACAGGTCATATAATAAATGAAGAAGCGTTTTGGGCCCCATGTATTCTCAAGTATCTGGCCAAAGATGAAAAGAGCATACATGTTGAAGAAAAGATGCAAAAAACCACCATGCATAAACATATGGGTAACAATCTGGATGGGCATAAAATGCTCAGATTTTGGGAAATAGAGGCCAAGCAGGCGGTTCAGATCAACATTAAAAACGCTGCCTGCTGCATAATAAGCAAGAAGCATTAATACATTGATCATAATAATATTTTTTACCACAGGGGGTAACGCGAAAAAACCTCTACCGTATCCGTTCATCTGAAGATTTTTAACATTTTATTTATATCTATTGCCTGGACAAATATATTAACTGTAATGTCAACCGGCAACTTGTCAGCACAATTCTATTTAAATCTTTTATCAATATCATCAAGAGGTATAATATTTATTACAGGTCTCCCGGTCGGGGAGTAATTTGGAGATGAACATCCGAAAAGCGTATCGAAGAGATCTTCCATTTCATTTTGAGTAAGTGTCCTGCCATAAGGAATTGCAGAAGCTGCTGCCATTGCTGCGGCAACTTTTTCTGTCGCTCCTTTTGAGGGATCATTCTGAGTACTTTTATATTGTTCAAACAATATCTCAAGCATTTCAACAGGATTTGAAGAGCCCATGTCTGAGGGAACCCCGTGTATGATCAGTTTGTTTTCCCCGGTATACTTCATGTTGAACCCAAGCAGGATAAGATCATTTTCAATCTCCCTGAAAACAAATAAATCGGCAGGATTTAAATCCATGGTCACAGGAAACAAATCTGCCTGACTGACAGGTCTGTTATTGCTAAGGGACTCCAGAAACTTTTCAAACAGAATTCTTTCATGAGCCCTTTTCTGGTCAATAAGCATAAGTCCAGACTTGACCGGACAGACAATATATTTATTCTTTACCTGGAAGAATCTCCTTTGGGAATCCCTTATTTTTTCTTCATTTTCAGGGTTTTCATTCTCTTTTTCCAGCGCTGAGTATAATTTCTCCCAGTTAGAACTGCTTCCTCTTTCAAAGCGCTCAATAAATCCTTGTTTTTTATAAGACAATTCCTCTCCTTCAAAAGGATTATATTGTGGATTAACGACAATGTCAGGTGGTTCAGGGATAAATGATGAAGAATTCCTTACCGGAATATCAATCAGTGCTTCATTTTCAAAATCGAGAGAGGGGACAATATTGAACCGGCCAAGCGATTCCCGGACAGATGCCATCAAGTATCTGCCAGATTGATCTCTCGTCCTCAAACTTGATTTCCGTCTTTGTTGGGTGAATATTAATATCAATCGAAGCAGGATCAGCTTGCATAAAAATAAAATAGGAGGGAATGGCCTCTGCCGGGAGAATATTCTGGTAAGCTTCAGTAACTGCTTTATGAAAATACGGGTGTTTCATAAACCGGTTGTTTACAAAAAAGAATTGTTCTCCATAAGTACGCCTCGCATTTTCCGGTTTCCCGATAAAGCCTTTAATGCTGATGAGACTTGTCTCCGTTTCGAGTGTAATAAGATCCTGATTAATCTGTTTTCCAAATACACCGATAATCCGCTGACGATAATTGCCCGTTATCAGATTATATATCTCGTTATCATTATGTTGAAGTGAAAACTTGATTTCGGGATGCGCTAAAGTCACCTTCTGGAATTCATTTACAATATGCCTGACTTCAGTATTATCCGACTTCAGAAATTTTCTCCTGGCCGGGATATTAAAAAAAAGATTCTTGACGGCGAAATTTGTTCCTTTTGGACAACTGCATGGTTCCTGGGTCTCCACCTTTGAACCTTTAATAACTATAAGTGTCCCTGCTTCGTCTTCTTCCCGGCGTGTTTTAAGTTCTACCATCGAAACGGCAGCTATTGAAGCAAGAGCCTCCCCCCGGAAACCTTTGGTACTGATAGCAAAAAGATCCTGTGCAGTTGTGATCTTCGATGTAGCATGCCTCTCAAAGGATAGCCTGGCATCTGTCTCTGACATACCGTTACCGTCATCAATGACTTGTATTAGTGTCTTCCCCGAATCTTTAACAATGACTAAGATATTCCCTGCCCCGGCATCAACGGAGTTTTCGATCAGCTCTTTCACTACTGAAGCCGGACGCTGGATAACTTCACCTGCTGCAATCTGGTTAGCTACGGAGTCGGGTAAAAGCTTGATTATATCAGTCATTAAAAAACAGCTACAGAGGAAAAATGGTCAAAATAAAATAAAACCTTCTTCTGCAAATATATAAATAATTGGTTCAACCTCTGGTTATACCGAAGGAGTATAACCTGTAATATAAAAATTAGGATTTTATGGGTGGTTTCTTATCTTTGAATAAAATTGGGGAATAATGAAAAAACTTTTACTCTGTTCCGGCATCATTTTTTTCATAGCATTTATTGATTGTTCACACGATTGGGACAAGAACGCAATTAAAGTAATGACATTGAATGTGAGATATGATAACCCTGGTGACAGTATTAATGCATGGCCAAACAGAGAAGAAATTGTAATTAATTTTATAAAAAATGAGAAGCCGGCCATTCTTGGCATGCAGGAGGTTTTATTACAGCAATACGAAGCGCTTGACTCTGCGCTGGTTAATTATAGTTCCGTGGCAGTAGGGCGATCCGATGGTATAAAAGCAGGAGAGATGAACCCTGTCTTCTTCAGTAAGGAGAGATTCGACATGGTCCGCACAAAGACTTTCTGGCTCTCCGATAAACCTGAAGTGCCAGGCTCGATTGGCTGGGGTGCATCACTTCCCCGTATCGTTACATGGATGGAGCTCGTCGATAAGAACAGCCATAAGCATTTTTTCTTCTTTAATACTCATTTTGCTCATGATTCTGATTCAGCAAGGATCATGAGTGCGGAAATTCTGTTAAACAAGGTTGATGGCATTTCAGGGGGATTTCCATTTATTATCACGGGTGATTTTAATATGCTTCCTTCAAGCAGGGGATATGAAATACTGACAGGCCCAAGCGAAAGTGTTCCATTACTTAAGGATTCCTTTTTTATCTCTGATAAAACCCCTGACGGACCCAATTATACTTTCAACGGATTTTCTGATAAACAAGGATCGGGAAGGATTGATTATATTTTTGTAAAGAATGGATTAAATGTATTGGAACACAGTACTATAATAAAGAAAGTGCGTAACGTATATATTTCTGATCACTGGCCGGTAGAGGCAGTTGTATCTTTGGGTAATTAGCGATTACAAATTCATCTTCTGCTTTCAATTTCTCTGATTTTCACGAAAATTCTTTTTCAGCACTGCCATGTCAATATAAGGATGATTTACCGGAGGGCTAAAACATCAGGAGGTTTTTCTGTATCGGATAACTGCAAAAGAAGAAAATGACAGGGCAATTATTATCAGCGAATAAATCTCTCTGCTGATATCATTAATTTGCGATCCCTTAAGCATAACCATCCTGTTGATACGCATAAGATAAGCAACCGGATTGACAAGATTAAAATCCTGGGCCCACATTGGCATACTATCATATGGTGTGAAAATGCCGCTCATGAGAATAAAGATGATCATGCAGAAAAATGCAATGAACATATATTGCTGCTGGGTATTTGAGAATGTTGAAATGAAAAGAGCAAGCCCAAGCACGGCAATAAGAAATATCGATGAAGCAAGAAACAGCAACGCTATACTACCTGCAAAAGGGATATTGAAAGCCAGTTTGCCCAGTATCAAACCCAGGGCCAGATCAATAAGTCCGATTATGAGAAAAGGCACCATTTTGGCAATTATGAAATGGTACTTCCTTACCGGTGTAACATTTATCTGTTCTATGGTGCCGATCTCTTTTTCCCGCACAAGGTTAAGACCTGCAAGCAGGAACCCGATTGCAGTAACCAGAATCCCGAGTATTCCGGGCAGCATATAGTACTTATAATTAAGAAGTTCATTGTACCAGTATCGGTTTGTGACCTGAATCTGTGGATTGGGAATGACCGGAATAATATTAATATTTTTGAGAACCAGAGCGGCATTGTAATCGCGGATCACTCCACTTAGATAGGCCCACGACAACTGGGCAGTTGAGGCATTGATGGCATTTACAGAGGCTATCAGCTTACCTGGACTACCTGTTCCTATGTCGTGTCCGAAACCTGAAGGTATCTGGAGCACCAGTGTCACATTTGCCGCTGTTCAAAAGGTTATTGGCTTGCTCCTCCGAGAATGTTGAGGAAGTTACTTTAAAGAAATTTGATCCCTCAAGTTTTCCGGTAAGACCCCTTGATTCGGGTGTCATATCCCTGTCAATTATGCACAGTTTTATATTCTTTATCTCAAATGTGACAGCCGGAACGAGGATTAGCATCTGGACTATGGGAACTGCAAATATTGCCTTTGAGATAAACTTGTTCCTGAATATCTGGATAAATTCTTTTCTTATCAGATAATATATCGTTCTCATCTTATAATGTTATTGCACATATTCTGTTACTGAAGTCTTATTTTAAAATTTCTTACGCTTAAGCCAATGAATACCAGGGTCATTATTAAAAGTATTAAGGTCTCCTTCCATATAAATAAAAATCCTGTTCCCTTTATCATAATGTTCTTGATTATTACAATGAAGTATCTGGGAGGCAGTACCATGCTCACAAAATCATAAATCTTTGGCATATTTTCAATTGGAAATATGAATCCTGACAGCAGAATTGTCGGTAACATCAACCCGATCAGAGAGATGAATATCGCTTGTTGCATAGTATCCGACACGGTTGATATAAGGATCCCCAGTGAAAGGCTCATAAGAATATAAAGCATGCTTTCCGCAAGCAGCAGAACAAGGCTTCCTTTGACAGGCAGACCGAAAACCAGCCAGGAAAGCAATAGTATAAGTATCACATTTATAAATGAAAGCAGGAAATAGGGCATTACCTTCCCGAGGATGATCTGAATGGGCCGCAGAGGAGAGACCAGAAGCACTTCCATAGTTCCGAACTCCTTTTCACGGGTTATGGTCACCGAGGTCATAAGCGCGCAGATTAGTATCAGGATAAGAGTTATTACCCCCGGTACAAACATAAAATGGCTCTTCAGGCTGGGATTATAGAACATTTTCACTTCCGCCTGAACCAGTGGAGGATTACCGGAAGATGCTCCGTTGAATTCCCTGTTGAAATCGGCAACTATAGCCATAGTATAGTTGGTGACAAGCGTAGCAGTGTTAGGCTCTGACCCGTCGGCAATTATGGTCATTGAAGCTTTCCCTTCACGAATGAGGTTACGTCCGAAATCTTTTTCAAAAATAATTACAGCTTTTGTTTTTCCTTTTCTGAAGATCTTGTCTATGTCGCTGTAATTCAAAACGGTCTGGGTTTTTCTGAAGAATCCCGATGAGCATATCTTATCCGAAAGTTTTTGGGTGGTTTCGTCTTTTGAAAGGTCAAGAAATGCTACTCCTGCATTTTTAATATCAGTACTTACAGCATACCCGAATATAAGTATCTGGGCAGCTGGTATTCCGAACAGAATTATAAGAGTGCGGTAATCCCTGAAAATGTGCAGGAACTCCTTCTTTAAAAAACCGAGGAACCGTTTCATTTATAGTTAATTACTTTTTATATCTCTTTATCTAAAGTCAGTCTTCCGCCTCCAATCCCCATCCCATTTTTGCTCCACCTAAACCGCTCTTCCGTGTCTGCCTCACCCCAACCTTTATGTCATGTTTGCCTCACCCCAACCCCTCTGCCGTGTTTGCCACACCCCAACCCCTCTGCCGTGTTTGCCTCACCCCAACCTCCCGCTGAAGCGGGACAGGCTCTCTCCCAGGGGAGAGGGGCTATTAACTTGATTATGTTTGTTTTACACCCCTTCTCCCCCGGGAGAAGGGGCTGGGGGATGAGGTAACAAGCTCCCCGTCCTCGCAATCTTAATAAACACCTCTTCTACTGTCTCTGCGCTGTACTGCCTCTTCAGTTCCGATGGAGTATCGAGCGCGACAATCTTTCCCTCACTCATTATAGAGATCCTGTCACAGTATTCAGCTTCATCCATATAATGAGTTGTTACAAATACTGTTATACCCCTTGAGGCAGTTTCATATATCATCTCCCAGAACTGTCTTCGTGTAACCGGATCAACGCCTCCTGTGGGCTCATCGAGGAACACAATTTTTGGTTCGTGGAGTACGGCTACTGAAAACGCGAGTTTCTGTTTTAACCCCAGTGGCAGATCGGCAATAATTCTGTTTTCATATTCATGGAACTGAAGCTTTTCAAGAAGTTCATTGGTCCTGGTTCTGATAAGTTCCCTGCTCATCCCGTAAATTCCGCCATAAAGTGTAATATTTTCCTTAACCGTCAGATCCTCGTACAACGAGAACTTCTGGCTCATATAACCTATGTTTTTTTTAATCTGCTCAGGTTCCCTGTAAGCATCATAGCCAGCCACTGTAACCTCTCCCGAGGTTGGTTTGGACAAGCCGGAAAGAATCCTTATAGTAGTCGTTTTCCCTGCACCGTTGGCTCCAAGAAATCCGAATATTTCACCTTCATAAACTTCAAAGTTCAGGTTATCGTTAGCAGTGAAGCTACCGAACTTTTTTACCAGGTTCTTAACTGTTATTACACTGTTGTTCATTTTCTAACCCCTGAATAAATATGTTATAAAAGTTTTCATTATATCTCCTTCGTTAAACCGTTAACCTGTTACACCTTTACATCCTTTTCCATCAGCTCCAGGAACATGTCTTCAATACCGGGTATGGTCTCTTCAATATTAACATTACTAATGCCGGCGGCCCTGAGATGGTCATAGAGTGATTCTTCAATCCTGTCCTCATTGAATGTGGCATGAACAGAATCTCCGAATGGATAAGCAGTTATTGTTGCAGGAAATTTCCTTAGTGCAATGATGAGCTTGTATTTTTCGGGTGCTCTGACAGAGAAAAGCTTCCGGTTGAAACCTTTACTGATATTCTGCGGCTGGTCAGTTAAAAGTATATTCCCATTCTGTATCAGGGCCACCCTGTCGCATCTCAGGGCTTCGTCCATATAGGGTGTTGATACTATTATAGTAATGCCATACTTACGCAGTTTCCAAAGCATTGCCCAGAATTCCGACCTTGAAACAGCATCAACACCGGTTGTAGGTTCATCAAGGACAAGCAACTTTGGTTTGTGGATAAGGGCGCAGGATAAAGCAAGTTTTTGTTTCATGCCTCCGGACAACTTTCCGGCGAGGCGTTTTTTAAAAGGCTCGATATGTGAATAGATATCGGCGATAAGATCATAGTTCTCCTTAACCGTCGTCCCGAAAACTGTGGCATAAAAATTAAGGTTTTCCTCTACAGAGAGATCCTGGTAGAGGCTGAATCGTCCGGGCATATAGCCGATATTTTTACGAAGCTCCCTGAATCCGGTAATGCAATCCATTCCGAGTACCTTCATTTTACCTTCATCGGGAAGAAGCAGAGTTGTGATGATCCTGAACAGTGTTGTCTTCCCTGCACCGTCAGGCCCAATAAAACCGAAGATCTCCGATTCGTTTACCGAGAATGAGATGTTTTTCAGGGCCTGTGTTACTCCGAACTTCTTGCTGATACCTGACGATTCCAATACTTTTTGCATTTGTTTTTCTTCTCAGAAGATTACCTCACCGGGCATGCCTGATTTCATGGTGCCGTCATTCTTAAGGTCAATAGTTACGGCGTAAACAAGAGTTACACGCTCCTCTTTGGTCTGGATGATCTTTGGTGTAAACTCGGCTTTCTCTGATATATAACTTATTGTTCCTGTAAATGAACTGTATCCTTTCTCCCCTTTGTCGGTTCTGACGGTGCATTCCTGTCCGGTTTTAATGCTGCCCAGCTGTGACCCGCTGACATATACTTTAAGTTTGATGACCGACAGGTCGGCAATTTTAGCAAGCGGTTTCCCTGGTGCAGTTATTTCACCTGCTTCAGAATACTTTTCAATGATAGTCCCATTGAGCGGACTCTTGACACTGCAACGGATCACCTGTTCGTTAAGAGTGGCTTTTTTGGAATCATATACAGAAAGCTCGGCGGCTATTGATGATTTCTGAGTATTATTGGCTGCTATCTGCTTCCGGAGGACAGCCACCTGGCCGGCCAGATCATCATACTGTTTTTTCGTAGCAGCATCATCCTTCAGCATGTTCTCAATCCTTTCAATATTGACATTGAGGTTTGCCATCTGTTGAACGAGGATATCATTCTGGGCATTGACCTGGCTTATACGTGTTCTTACACCATTCATACCTGCCACAATCTCCGCTTTTTGAAGGTGAAACATTGTAGTATCTATCAGGGCAATTTCGGCACCTTTTTCGATTTTCACCCCTTCGACGGGATCAAATCGCACGATCCGCCCGCTGGTTTCAGCCGAGACGATGACTTCAGTTGCCTCAAAGTTCCCGTAGGCATCAGCCTGATTTGTTTTACTCTTGCAACCCGTAAGTACAATAACTGCAATGATTATCAATGATTTGGTTTTCATATTATTATAATGTATTGTTTATCAATATATTGTCCCACCCCCCTGAAGGGGGGCAGAAAGCTGCTAATTTATGTTACCCCAAACCCTATTAAGAAGGCTTTTTATTACTAGTTTTTAGCCTCCCTTCAGAGGGGCTGGGGGGTTACTCTATTTCTTTTCCGCTGATATTCATGTATTCAATAACTTTCATGGCAAGATTAATCTTATGGATCTCATGGTTAATCATTACCTGTTGTTCCGAATTAATTTCATTCATATATTCGGTGGCGGTGATTGTTTGGTTTTCATATTGCGATTCAGCTGCAGCCGTAATTCTTTTCCTGAGAGCGATCAGTTCGGTATCGGTTTCAATAATCGATCTGAGGCTTGATATTTCTGCCTTTTTTGAATCAAGCATTCTTTTCAGGTTATCGGTCAGGTCGCTCTTTCTGCCATCAATTATTTCCCGCTGAAGGTTAATTACCTGTTTATCGTTCTTTGTCTTGTTCCAGTCGAAAATATTCCATTTAATACCGGCACCTATTATATAATATGGGGCAAATTCATTTCTAAAGAAGTTGCTGCCCGGAGGATTGCCGTACCCAAGTGTAGCAAAACCGAATGCTTTAGGCATCCGGTTGCTCTCTAAAGTTTTCAGCCCGGCTGCAAGCTGATCTGTTCTTAAGGAAAACAACTCAAGTTCCGGTCTGTGAATTTCATCTGATGTTCCGGCGGCCTGTACCGGTATAACAAGCGTTGCTGAAGAATCGATCTGAATACCGGTTATGTCGGATAATATCCTCAGCAGGGCTGTTTTTTTGATATCTGTTTCGCTGATCTGTTGTTCGAGTTTTATTTTTTCTGATGTTAGAACATCGATGTCCGGTTTCATAATAATGCCGTTCTTAAGAGCTGATTCCATTGTCTTCAGGCGGTTCTGAATTATCCCCAGGTAGCTTTTTTGCAGCTCTTTCTGTCCTGTGAGGAGAAGGATACTGAAATAGTAAGAGTTTATCTGGGCTTTAATTTTGTAAAGATCCGTTTCAGTCTGTTTCTCGTTTATGCCCAGTTCAGCTTTTTCCAGAGCCCTTGCACTCTTTATTTTTCCGCCATCATAAATAACCTGGTTTATATCAACTGTAATTTTATACTGCTCATGCGGTAGCGGCTTAATTGCATCGGCAATACCGGGAACCGGCAATGAACCCAGAGCACTGCCTATATCCACCACGTCGGAGTTATACAGGAATGTTGCGCCGGCATCGAGCGAGGGGAGCCACCCCTTTGAAAGGTTTTTATCCCTCAGTTTGTATATGGAGGTGTAAGCTTCCTTTTCATTTTCCAGGGGATTGATGGAAAGAGCTTTGTCATAACACTCTTTCAGTGTCAGTATTTTCTGGGGCAGTAAATCCCCGGGAACCACCCAGAACAGCAAAAGTATAACTGATAATATCTTCATTCCATTAGATTTTTAATTATTTCTTTAATGCCTTTAATACGAATTCTGATGCAAACTCCTTCCTTTCTTCGATATAATTGTCAAAGTCAACACCCAGGTTTTCAAAAATTCCCTCCAATAATCCTCTGGCCGCAAACGGAAAAACGCTTATTGCAGCAATAGTTGTCATTATCTGGGGTATCGATTCCTCTGTTAAATTATATTTATCAAGTTCATCCTTATGCTGTTCCACAAGCATTGACCATAGTTTTTTGAAATCGACATTTTTAAGCAGTTTCTTAATCCTTGAAGGGTTACGGTTAATTTCGTTAAGGATAAAGCCGGGAAGCTTTGGATTTTTCTGAAGGAAGGTTATATGTTCACGGAAGAAGAACCTTATTTTTTCTTCGAGAGTAAGGTTTTTTTCAAATACAGGGGCAAATTTCATGAACAGTTTCTTTGCAATTTTTTCAAATACAGCGTTAAAAAGATGGTCTTTTGTTCTGAAATAGTAGTGCAATAGTGCTTTATTTATTCCGGCATGATTGGCTATATCCTGCATTCGGGCTCCATCCATACCCTTGTCTGTGAATACCTCTGTAGCGGCTTCAAAGATTTTTTCCTCAGTTTGTTTATCGCTTTCAGTCATAGTTCTTAACCATAGGGTTTAACCATATAGATTAACCAAACGGTCAAAATTATTACAGATTTTTATATTATGCAAATAATTCGTAAAAAAAATTGCATATGGTCAAAAAATTTATTGATTTTGACTTCACCGGTCTCTATGGAGGTTTTCCCTTTATTAGAAACTTCGGCTCCTGATTTACCCTGACCCTGAATGGTATAGCCGTCAACTTAAGAATGCTCTGAGTTATTAATAATAACATAATGTGATATTTATCAAAAAACGAGCTGGTGAAAAAGATTCCTCACTGCGCTCGGAATGACAGGTTAATATGGTAATAATGAGGAAGAAGCGGCGATGCATAAAACAATGTTCTTTCTTATTGTTTTGTCATGCATCGCCGCTTCTTCCTCCCTCAACAAAAAGGCACATTGTCATTCCGAACAATCCGACGAAGTAGGAGAGTGAGGAATCTCCATCTGGCATGTAAGGATCCAATTAAACGTTTGTCCTAATGACTTTACAGGATTATCCTTAGGTTGATGGCTATGATCCGGAATGGTATGAAGAACCGGTCACGAATTATTTGGCGTGATATTTTACATTTCCTTCAGAAGTGAACTGAACAGTTATTTGAATAATAAGATAATGGAAAATTCAGGATAATCACTTAAATTTAGAACCGGTAATTTGAGCATAAAAGTGATCAGGAATATTCTAATTATAGGGACCGGAGGCTTTATCGGCAGTGTCGCAAGGTATTTCATTTCAAGGCTGAATCTGAGTATTGATTTCTTTTCAATACCTGTTGGTACTCTGCTTATCAATATCACAGGAAGTTTCATTATAGGTTTCCTATAGGACTCTCAGAAAAGAGTGATATCCTTACAACTGAGATGCGCCTTTTTCTGATGGTCGGATTATGCGGGGGATTCACCACTTTTTCATCATTTGCCGGCGAAAATCTCATGTTGCTTCATAACGGGCAATTTTTATCAATTCTTTTATATACCGGTCTGAGCATTTTCTTAGGTTTTATTGCAGTATTTTTTGGCTATGCTTTCACTAATCTGTTATAACTATGGAAATTTCAGGGAACGCCATTTTAAAAATTTATGCCAGTTCTACCGACAGAATAGAATCGAAACTTCTTTATGAGCATATCGTACTTCTGGCAAAGCATAATGGAATATCAGGAGTAACAGTTTACCGGGGCATAATGGGTTATGGGCAGAGCAGTAAAATAAGTTCTTCAAAATTCTGGGAGCTCACGGAGAAACTTCCTGTAATGATAGAAATAATTGACAATGAAGAGGCACTGGAGAATTTCTACAACCTTATTGAACCTGACCTTCATACAATGCCTAAAGGGTGTCTGGTGACCATCGAACCGGTAACTGTCAAACTTCAAAAAACCGGAAGTACCGGAGGGGAAAACGTTTAATGACTATTTAAATAACAATCATTTTATTAACTAACCCATATTCCCATGGCAAAAGTAGCAATGCTCGGAGCCGGATTCATCGGCGATTTTTACACCTACTCTCTTCACGGACAACGCAGCCGTGACCGGGTGCAAATTGTTTATTCCCGTGATGAGTCACGGGGGAAGGCCTTTGCAAAAAAGCACGGGATCCCTCGCTGGACAACATCAATGAAAGATGCTGTCAATGATCCGGAGGTAGAAATTGTTGTAATTGGTTTGCCCAATAACCTTCATCTTGAAGCTGTTCTGCTGGCAGCCGCTGCAAAAAAAGCTGTTTTATGCACCAAGCCTCTTGGGCGTAACGCAAAAGATGCAAAAGAAATGCTTGATGCGGTAGAGAAAGCCGGTATTATGCATGGCTATCTGGAAGACCTTGTTTATACTCCGAAAACGCTGAAAGCGCTTCAGTCGGTGCGGTCAGGTGCCATCGGTCAGGTAACATGGGCACGGTCGCGTGAAACACATCCCGGACCGCACAGCGACTGGTTCTGGACAAAAGAGCTTTCAGGAGGCGGTGTTCTTCTGGATATGGGTTGCCATTGCATTGAAATAGCCCGCAGTTATATTGGCAAAGATATAAGGCCTGTATCGGTCATGTGCTGGGCTGACACTCTGGTGAAACCTATTGACGCTGAGGATAATGCACTTGGCTGGGTGAGGTATGAGAATGGGGCCATAGGACAACTGGAAGTAAGCTGGACTTTCCGTGGCGGCATGGATGTCCGGGATGAGGTGATGGGAACTGATGGCACGATCTGGGTAAACAACTTTCTTCGTACAGGATTTGAAATGTTTACAGCCGGGGGTAAAGAAGGGTATGTTGCTGAAAAAGCAGAGACCGGAAAAGGGTGGTTGTTCCCCGTGGGTGATGAGGTAGTTGAGATGGGATATACCGACATGTTCACCGATATGTTCAATGCATTTGAGCAAAAAGTGAGCCCCAAAGAGACATTTTATGATGGCTATATAGTGAATGAGATCATGGACGCCTGTTATCGTTCTGCAAGTTCAAAAAAATGGGAACCTGTTGAACTCAGAGTATGGCGGGGCAGAGACAAAACAGGACCTATCTCTGAGATCAGGGAATACGATAAGGATCACATTTTTGTAAAAGAAGAGATGATGCCCGACGGCAGGGTCAAGGTGATACTGAAAGATAAGAAGTCCGGTAAAATTTCTCAGATAGAAAAATAGATAAACTTCAGGTCACACAATCTTGCAGAATCTTCCGGATCCCGATCTTTGCCTGTCTTTGCCACCGATTGAACCTGCAAATATAATTGTTCACAATACTTAAAATTTATTACCATGAAAACCAAGCTATTTTTAAGCCTGTTATTAACATCCACATTACTTTATTCTCAGAATCTTGTAAAATATTCTTATGATTTAAGACAGGCTAAAAATTCTGGATCTTATAAGAACTTTACCGGCGATGGAGCCTGGTGCTGGTTTTCTGATCCCAGGGCGGTTTACTTTGAAGGAACCCATAAACGAACTTATGCAGGGTGGGTTGATAGTCATGGAAATGTGACAATCGGATATTATGATCATTCCGAAAAGGAAATTAAGTCTGTTGTCTTACAGGAAAATTATCAAAAAGATGATCATGACAATCCAGCCTTGCTTTTTGCCCCCGACGGTCGTTTGATGGTATTCTTTACCAAACATGGTGGTCCAAATCCTACATTAATGTTCACCATGAAAAATGCTGAAGATATTTCAGAATGGGACAAACAGGAGTTAAACCTGAATGATATGGATTTTTATAAAGGATTTACAAATACCAATACATATGTAAATCCTGTTCTGTTAACCGAAGAAAATAACCGTATATATTTGTTCTGGAGAGGAGTGGACAATAAACCTAATTATTCGTTCTCGGATGATCTTGGTAAAACATGGAGCAAGGGCCGGATATTCGTATTACCCGAACGTATTTACGACATGCGCCGGCCATACATGAAGGTGGCATCAAACGGGAAAAATAAAATTATGTTTGCCTTTACCGATGGACATCCTAATAATGAGAAAGAAAACAGCATCTATTACATGTATTATAAAAGCGGCAGTTTATATAATGTTAAAGGAGAAAAGATAGGTGAACCCGGCAATGAACCTGTTTATCCCCGCAAAGCTTCTGTCGTTTATGATGCCACCATTACAAAGCAAAAAGCATGGATCTGGGATATTGCAATGGACAGCCATGAATATCCTGTTCTGGTATATGCCAAATTTCCGGATAATCTGAATCATATTTATTGTTATGCAAAATGGGATGGTAAAAAATGGATAACAAGTGACTTAATAAATTCCGGAAGCTGGTTTCCTGACGATGAAAAAAAAAGAGAACAGAATTACTCCGGCGGGCTTGTCATTGACCACGAAAATCCTGACATACTGTATTTGTCCGTTAAACGGAATTCAAAATATGAAATTGAAAAATGGGAAACTAAAAATGGTTTAAACTGGAGGGTTGAAGCTATTACTAAAAATTCAGATAAAGACAATGTCAGGCCTTTTTCTGTACGTAATGCAGTGAAAGGTAATCCTCTGCAGTTACTTTGGATGGAAGATGTTTATTATGTACACTATACAGACTATTTATCAGTTATTAAAATGAACCTGCTATCGAGGTAGTTACAATGGGCTCAATTATTGAAGAATACTATATTACCTGCGGTACATGCAACCTGAAATTTGAAAGAGAATTCAAGAATTGTTCAAATTGCGTTGTCTGTACCGGCTGTGAAATATATTACTGCCCACGTTGTGACAGCGAAATAGTTATTACTCCGGTCAGATCTTTGAAAAAAAGATTAATGCCGGGGGAAGAGGAAGGTAAATGATGACTTGCAGGTTTTGACCTTACTTTATAACGGACAATTTCTCTCAAACTTTTAATATCCCCGCAAAGTATTTTTCCGGATTTTATTACGGTCTTATCCGGTTATGGATTTCCATTATATTTAAAAATCCCGGAATTATATTGGCAATGATATGCGACCCTCATTTTTGAATTATATGGTTTACACACTTGTTAAGCCCTGTTTTCAGCGTTGTAACACCCGGACTTAAATCCTAAAAGGATATAATTTCGATATTTTGCAAAAACTTGTCTTGCTTATGGATATAGGAATTTCTAATATTTAATATAATATTTCGGTGCGCTGCACCTTTATCCTCTACGACAAATTTACCTACCAATGGTCAGGGAAAGTAATTTGGGGAATTAAAAGGGTTCATGATTTATTATTCAAAATTATTATTAATTTAATATAATTACTGATATACCCCATCGAATATGAGGTATATAATGATAAAAAGATAAAAAGATAAAAACTATACCTAATAAATAATAGGGTAATAATGGAAAAATATATAAAAAACTTGGAATTACTACCCTAATATATTTATGTTTGTAACCACATTTTATAAAATGTTAGTTTAATATACCCCCTGGAATTATGAAAATATTTAAGAAGAGATACCTGCTGATAGCAGGTTTGCTATTTACAGGTACGACAGGTTTGTATGCATCCGCGGGCACTCCTATTGATACGGGAGCAACAGCCTGGATGCTGACATCAACGGCACTTGTACTGCTTATGATCCCGGGACTTGCTATGTTTTACGGAGGCCTTGTAAGGAGTAAAAATGTACTCGGTACAATTATGCACAGCTTTGTAGCCATGGGTATAATAAGCGTTCTTTGGGTAGTTGTGGGTTACAGCATGTGTTTCGGAAGAAATATTTTCGGAGGATGGTTTGGATGGAATCCCGACTATTTCTTTTTAAAAGGGATTGACACAAACATACTGCCGGCAGGTATTCCGGAATATGTATTTTCAATGTTTCAGGGTAAGTTTGCAATAATTACACCAGCTCTTATTGCCGGCGCTTTTGCTGAAAGGGTAGCATTTAAAGCCTACTGTGTCTTTATTGCCCTGTGGAGTCTTCTGGTTTACAATCCTCTTTGTCATTGGGTTTGGGCTTCCGACGGATTTCTGTTTAACCTTGGAGCAAAAGGAGCTATTGATTTTGCTGGCGGCACTGTAGTGCACATATCTGCCGGAGTGAGCGGACTTGTTGCTGCAATTTACCTTGGGGCACGCCGTGGATATCCCTATCAGGTCATACGTCCGAATAACATGGTGATCACAATGCTTGGAGCAGGATTGTTGTGGGTTGGCTGGTTCGGATTCAACGCAGGCAGCAGTATATCAAGCGGGCTCAGCACAGCACAGGCGCTTACAGCTACACAGGTTGCGGCAGCCACCGGAGCTTTAACATGGATAATAATTGAAAGCTTTCACCAGGGTAAAGCAACTGCTCTGGGATTTGCCAGTGGGATACTGGCCGGCCTTGTTGCAGTAACCCCGGCAGCAGGTGTTGTTCAGCCATATGGAGCTATGATACTCGGAATGTTCGCATCCCTTGTATGTTACATGGCAATTCAGGTTAAAAACCGGCTTGGGTATGATGACAGCCTCGATGCATTCGGAATTCACGGTATTGGTGGTATTGTCGGAGCTCTCTTCCTTTCATTCTTTATCCGTCCCTCCTGGATGGCAGAAGCTATTGCAGCAAAAGGTGGCAACTGGAATGTATGGAATCAGTTTGGTGTACAGGCTCTTGCTGTCGGAATTGCAATAGCTTTTGCTGCAATAATGACATTCATAATAATCTATTTGCTCAGTAAAGTCATGAATTTCAGATCGGATGAACATGATGAAATGGCCGGTCTCGACAGGTCCTATCATGGTGAAAGGGGCTATGGGATGCTTAATCCCAGTTAAATTATTAACCTGGTAAATTTAAAGGAATGAAACTAATTACAGCTATAATTCGGGAAGTCAAGCTCGATGAGGTTCGGGAAGCATTGATAGAGGCGGAAATCAAAAGGATTACTGTCAGCCGTGTCTCGGGTCATGGCCAGCAAAGAATTGAGGAAATGTACCGGGGTCAGATAATTATTCCTGACCTGATACCTAAAATAAAGATCGAGATTGCAGTGAATGATGCCTTTGTGGACATTACAGTCAACGCCATACTCAAAGCGGCCCGCACAAATGGTAGAAGAAGGGCATGTTGGCGACGGCAAGATCTTTATTACACCACTCGAAGAATGTATCAGAATACGGACCGGGGAAAGAGGCGGAACAGCAATATAATTCCCGGTCAGGTTAGTATATCTGGAAACCATATTCAGGTATGGTCTGGTCTCTTATAATTCATATTGTACAGTTTGGAATTATTTGGGAAAAGCCTCATCTTTACTTCAATGAATCTCACAATTGAAAACATACTTCTTGTCGGCTCTATACTATTGGTTATAAGTATCCTTGCAGGCAAAACCACCTATAGATTTGGAGTTCCGATACTTATCTTCTTTGTGATTATCGGAATGCTTGCCGGTTCGGAAGGGATTGGAGGCATAAACTTCTACAACCCGAAAATTGCCCGTTTTATTGGTTTCATTGCTTTGAACTTTATTCTTTTTTCCGGCGGGCTCGAAACCAGGTGGGAAGTAATTAAACCTGTTATATGGCAGGGACTGGCTCTGTCAACTGCAGGAGTATTCATAACTGCTATATCAGTAGGAATTTTCGTTTGGGCGATAACTGATTTCACTTTGTATGAGGGACTCCTTCTGGGAGCGATCGTCTCCTCGACCGATGCAGCAGCGGTGTTTTCAATATTAAGATCCAGAAATATCGGGTTAAAGAAAAACCTTCGGGCCACGCTCGAACTGGAAAGCGGAAGTAACGATCCCATGGCCTATTTTCTGACAATAGCGCTTACCGGACTTATAATGGATAAGGAACTATCCCCAATAAGTATCATACCTATGTTTATGAAACAGATGATAATAGGAGGGGTAACCGGGCTTTTAATAGGAAAGCTGGGTAAGGAATTGATAAACAGGATAAAGCTGGATTTTGAAGGACTTTACCCGGTACTTGTGATTGCCCTCATGTTCTTTACATGGTCATTTACCGATTTTTTGGGCGGGAACGGCTTCCTGGCTATTTATCTTGCGGCTGTTTACATTGGAAACCAGTACCTCATTCATAAAAGAACCATTCTGCAGGTATTCGACGGACTGGCCTGGCTGATGCAGATCATTCTTTTTTTAACACTTGGACTCCTTGTTTTTCCCAGTCAGATCATACCAATAGTTGGAGTCGGATTACTGGTCTCGGCCTTCCTTATGTTCTTTGCCAGACCATTAAGTGTGTTTATTACACTTATTCCTTTCAAATTGAAAATAAGAAACATAACATTTATTTCCTGGGTGGGATTGAGGGGAGCTGTTCCGATTGTATTTGCCACATTCCCGCTTCTTGCCGGTATCGAAAAGGCTCATATGATATTCAATCTTGTGTTCTTCATTTCTTTGTCATCAGTTCTTTTACAGGGAACCACCCTTTCTCTGGTTGCAAAATGGCTTCATGTTGCCATTCCTGAAAAAGCAAAACAAAGAACCCCTCCGGATGTGGAACTTGCGGATAATATTATGTCGGAACTTAACGAAATTGAGCTGAGGCCGGAATATAAAGCAGTCGGTAAAAGAATCGTGGAACTTAAATTTCCCAGGTCGGCAATAATAACGGTTATTAAAAGAAATGGCAAGTATATTACACCAAACGGATCAACCCTCCTTCAGGTAAATGACAGGCTGGTTATTCTCGCTGAAAATGCCGAAAGTCTCAGACTGGTGCAGGATTGTCTTTTTCAGCCGGGCAATGATGAAAACGAATAACTATTACTCTGTATGGATGTTACTGACATTAAAAAGGCAATAAGCATTTTATTTTGATTCAAAAACAGAACTTTTGCTATGAAAGCAGAAAAACAGTTTTTGTTATGTTTATTGTGATAATTTTCCTTTTGACACCAATTATTACTTATTTTCACGGATTATTAATTCTAAAAATTTAAAAAGTGAAGAAGCTGTTAATTTTATTGGCAATAATAATCTTTTATTCAGGATGTAAGGGTCCTCTCTCAAATAATGGAAATTCTCAGTCTAAAACAGGTGTGCACAAGGTTGTTGTTGAAGAAATTATCCAGGCCGGAAAATACACTTATTTATATGTGAGTGAAAAACGGAATAAAATATGGGTCGCAGTTCCTTCCGTCCAGGTATCAAAGGGAGACAAGGTCACTTTTACCGGAGGTATGGAGATGGTTGATTTTCACAGTAAAGAGCTGGACAGGACCTTCCCGAGTGTGCTCTTTCTTGAAGGTATTAATATGGAATCAGGGAATACGAAGACAGTTTCAACCGGCAACGTACAGAATGGGGCTAAAGTAAAGCCGGAAAGGGCAGATGTTAGTATAGATCCGGGCGACGGGTGCATTTCTATTGCAAAACTGTTGGAGTCAGGATCGGACTACGAAGGAAAAAAAGTCAAAGTAAGAGGAATAATAACCAAAGTAAATTCAGGTATACTGAATAAAAACTGGATTCATATTCAGGATGGAACCGAATACAATGGCAGGTTTGACCTTACAATAACAACAAACTCGGAACCTGCTATGGGAGATACAGTGACTTTCCAGGGTAATATTTCGCTTAAAAAGGATTTTGGATACGGCTATTTCTATGAGCTGATTATGGAGGATGGGCAATTGACTAAATAATCTGTTTTTGAACTTTAACATTAATTTGCCCGTTAATCCGGGTGTTCTTTTGATCAGTTTTATTCAGGGGTCATAGTTGCTGTCAGCTTTTATGAAAGTTGCGAACACAGCCCCCTTGTATCATTTTACTTTCGGCTTTCTATCTCCCTGAAACTTATGTACCTGTTATCATACATAATGCTCAGGAATCCTGCCAGTCTCTTTTCCAATCCGCTTGTTTTTTCAGGTACATCATTCCAGAGCGTGTTCAGGTGATCGAGCATGGCAGCCACGTTGGATACCCCATCTATTTTCTTCCATACTTCCGAGCCTATCTCATCCAGCCTTATCCTGATCACCGGTGAATGTCTTCCAAGAGCAAAATGCGAAAACCGGACATTTTTAAACTTCTTAACAAGGATAACCACCTTACCTGTCTCCTCCTCCTCATATTCATGCAAGCGAACCGGAGTAAGGTCCAGCAGGTTGGCCTTCTTAAAAAATCGCCTGCGCTCGAAAAAGTTCATTTGGAGAAGTTTTTTACAGAGAGCCTGGAGCTTTGTTATTAGTTATCAGTCAGCAATCGGCATTTGGTCCGGAGCACAATGATTGGTATTTTTTATCCGGGTCTGCTATACCATTGCCTGTGGAGGTGCCGGCTCATCAGGTTTACCTGCATTGCGCATAGGTATGTAAATCATAAAGAGTGAAATAAGGACTATGATTACAAATCCGATCATCACATGCGGATCGTATAGCTTCTGTTTGAAATCAATATTGGCGATCTTGAACGGCGCAAACAACAAGCCTGTAAGCGCTTCACCGGCAATAAGACCTGAGGCAAGCAGTATACCGGTATTTTCAACCCTCGCACGCTGGGCTTCATTGAGTTTTCTTTTTTCAATCATCATATCTACAATACCCTTAACCAGTCCGCCAAGGAAAATGGCAAAGGTTGTTTCAAGGGGAAGATACATACCCACGGCGATGAGCATGGGACTCTTCACCTGCATCAGGATCAGTCCCATTCCGAAGAACAGACCAAAAGCGATGAGTGGCCATGTCATTTCACCACCCACAATTCCTTTTGACAGCATAGCCATGAGTCCGGCCTGGGGGGCAGAAAGGTTTTTACTGCCAAAACCACCGATATAGTTTTCATTCAGTCCCTGGGCAATGTCGGCCCTGTTTAAAAAGTCGAGCACAATGAACATCACGGCACCGGCCAATACTACTCCTATGATATCACCGATCTGCATTTTCCAGGGTGTTCCGCCAAGGATATGTCCTGCCTTGAGATCCTGGAGCATCTCGCCTGCAACGGCAGCTGAAACACACACGATGGCTGCAACGCCAAGCACAGCAGCTACTCCCCCGTTATCTGCATTCACACCAATGGATAACCAGGATCAGTGCGGTAACCACGAGTGCAGTTAAAGTCAATCCGCTGATAGGGTTGTTGCTCGATCCCATAATCCCTACCAGGTAACCGGAAATTGCAGCAAAGAAAAAGGCCAGTATAATCATTAATGTGGCTGCAACAATGGCAGGAAGAAGCGCAGTTTTGAACACAAAATACGTAATAATGAAAGTCGTTAAGGCAACCAGGAGAATACCAAAAATGATCCATGAGAATTTAATATCCTTTTCGGTTCTTAATTCAACCGATCCACCTGCAGCCACTTTTTTCACATCGCTTATTGAACGTGCAATACCGGCAGCCAGACTCTTCCGCATTCTGAAAAGGGTATACAAGGCGCCCATGAGCATTCCGCCAATGGCAATTGGACGTACTATGAGGAACCAGATGCGGCCGATCTGGAATTCAGGAGAACTTACTTTCTGAAGAGCGTCGGCTACGGAATATTTTGGATAGGATGCCACAAAATTGGTGGCCCACTCCTGAAGGTAATCAGGGGTGAAATAAGGAGAAACAAAGAAATAAACAAGTGGGGCCAGCAGCCCCCATGCTACCAGTCCACCACTGAAGTTAAGTGCCCCCAATCTGGGACCGATGATATAACCCACACCCATATAGGCAGGACTGATACCGGGCGAACTCAGGAGGGCGCCTCCATTTACCTTGAAGGCAGTACTCTTTATCGTATGGCTCTTGAAAGCGATAAACTTATCGTACGAAAGTTTAAAGAAATTCATTTGCCCGAGTGTCTGGATAAGTGCTCCTATGCCCATTGCGCTGAATAAAAATTTGGAACCGCTGCCTATGGAACGGCCACTCTTGTGTATTTCAGCGGCTGCAACACTCTCAGGAAAAGGAAGCTCAGCATCATCCACCATAACCCGGCGAAGCAACGCTACGAACATAATGCCCAGGACACCTCCGGAAATAAGAATAACAGTAGAGGTAACATAATGTCCCGGCGTAAAGAAAGGATCCCAGATACCGGCAATGAAGAATGCCGGTAAAGTGAATATGGCACCGGCAGCTACCGATTCACCGATGGAACCTACAGTACGGGCAAAATTCTCTTCCAGGATGCTTCCCCGCATTACCTTTAGCAGGGCCATGCCAATAACTGCAGCCGGATAGGTGGCCGCAATGGTCATCCCGGCCCGTAATCCCAGGTAGGCATTTGCCGCACCCAGCACCACTGCAAGGATAAGCCCGATTATAAGGGCCCGGAGAGTGAATTCGGCCATCTTCGTTTCAGCTGAAACAAAGGGTATGAATTTCTTCTGTTCTGCCATAATGTAAGCTTAACTGATTAATATTTCAGGATAAAATTTGTAGTAAATGTAGAAAAAATATCAAATCCCGCTTATTGTTACTTTAAATTTGCCTGCAGGAATCAGCACTGACCCCGGACCATTCTGAAATTAGCCATCCCATTTAAGAATTCCTGCCGCAGGTGAATGATACCGGGGCCATCCTGATCACCTCACCATAAGATATCCGATGTAGCTGTCAAACGCCAAAATTCAATAGACTACCGGCATTCAGAAAACTTTGATAAATTAAAATATACTTATAATTGCAATAATTTAATGATATGTAAGTCTTTGACAAAAAGGATCAGGAATATAACGCTGCACAATCAAACTCATTTATTCATTTAAATAAATTACAGAATTGAGAAAATATCTTTTACCGATTATTAGTCTGATGACATTAGTTTGTGCGTGTTCACAGACAATTAATCAAAGTTGATCTTTTTAAAATCAGCCAGATCATTGGCAAGCTTCCGGTATATTTTCTTATAATGTTTGTCACCGTTGGCATCACTTATGCGACTTAAGCCGAAATAACCATAGGCAGCCAATTCATTTCCATACTTACCAAAAATGGAAATATCCCTGATTCCGGTTGTATATAATTCCTGGGCCTGTTTATAATCATGATACTTTTTCTCCTTCAGAATGCCATTAAAAATAGTGAGTTGTGCCTGGTAATAGGAATTGTTTGTTTTTGAACCGGGAGAAAGAATCAGCTTTTCAGCTTCATCATATTGCTTAAGGAGCAGCAGGTTTTTTATGTAATCTCCCATATATTCCAGATTGGCAGGATATAGTTCATGAAGTGATTTATTGTAATAAGTTGCCTGCGTAAAATTATTTTCAAAGCTTATATAAATATATGAAAGAAATGAAAATGATTCTGCTTTTAATGCAATTGAATTTTCGGCTGCTACCTGAAGTTCCTTTAATCCCTTTGCTTTATCTCCCTTTGGAAAAAGGATTGCCAGTGGCTTGTAAGCCGGATAGGCTTCAGGGTAGACTTCACGGTAGTAATCATAGATTCCGGTAAAAAAATTGAAATCAGGATAAACTGAAGTAAAATCAAAGGCACGCCTTACGTACTGATAAGTACTTGTTGCCAGGGGAAATACCTCCAGGTCAAGTTCATTGTCCGAATAATACAACAACAGCAATCCCCTTGCACAAAGATTGGCCAGCAAATATTCCGCTTCATCTGCCGGATCATGTTTTTTTTCACTTAATTCCATACATGTGCGCAGCTCTTTTTCAAATAAAGCCCTTGCGGGAGAAGCGGGGAGAAGAGGATAGTTCTCCCAGTAGGTTATCATTCCTTTAAATAAATGTACGACAGGATGCCCGGGATATGACTGATTGATCTTACCATATACCACGTCGGCCTCTTTAAACTGGAAGTTATAAACATATTCAATACCCTTTTTAATAAGTCTGAAAGACGAGCTATCTCTTAGTATTTGTGCGTGTATCGGTGCTGTACATAAACACAATATCAATGAAATGCACCTGATGAATATATTGATTCGTACTGCCATCGTTTGACAAAATAATTTTTGAATAAACTTTTCGCATAATTGGGACAGAAAATTTCAAAGTTATGCAAATGAAATAATCAAAACAAAAAAGCTGCCATTTCTGATTACCCAATAGTGATAACATTATCTTTTATTCTATTTCCAGAAGTGAACCTGCAATATGACGCGTTCCGTTGGCAATATTAAAATAATAAACCACAAGCACCTGCTTTTTATTAAGTTGTACAGACCAGGGATAACCTATGTCTCCTGAACCACCATCATCACGCAGGATAAGTTCAGCAGCAGTGCTGAAATCGGTACAATCCTGGTTTAAGATAGTGCACGTATCCCATATGGTTCATGACGGTAACCGTATGTCAGCAGGACCCTGTCGTCAGATAAGCGCAGGGCATGCAAGGGATGGCCCTGAAAACCCATATCCTGCCATTTACTGAAGCTCTTCCCTCCATCGGAAGATCTGGCAATGCATGCATGGTCGTCAAATGAAGCTGTCCGTATGAAGGCAACTATATCACCTTTCACGGTTTCATAAACCGATGCTTCATTAAATACCACTTTGTCATCAATAGCCACAGGACAAGAGTATTCCCATGTCAGACCTTTATTTTTCGAGAAGAGGAGATAGTTCGATGTCTTATTTGATGAAATATTATCCTTAGCTGCCACTACCCAGAATATTCTTCCGTCTTTACCTTCATAAAGTGCACCTCTGTTATAGGCAGGCAGAGGTTGTCCGAGTGCATCCAGATTAGTTTCCGGAGGTATATGAGGAGGGTAATATGGTCCCTTCCATGTTTTCCCCCATTTTCAGAAATGACATAGTACCCTCCCAGAAAGACAGAACCCGAAGCATTCTGTGCAACCGGTTGTTTAAGGTTTGCCAATCCTTCGGGACGGACAAATGCCCAGGCATAGCTCGTACATAACAAATTCCCGTTCCGAAGCTTAAGCAGGCACGGATCCTGAGAACCTCCTAACGGGTGTGCAAAGATAAGATCAGGATCAAATGTCCAGGTTTTAGCGTTATTTTTTGAATGAACCATAACAAGATAACTGTTGGGATCAACATGAGAAGTGACTTTCTCACTGAACAGTCTGCGATCGGGAGCCCGACGGAAGGCAACAAGCAACTCCCCTCCGGCAAGTCTGACAACTGAGGGGAATGAAGAATAAAAGCTGGCATTCTCATAGATCACCAGATCACGGATCTTGTGCATGCCGTATTTTGCATCCTGGGTAAACCCTGGAGTTGCACCTTGAATGACAAACCATATCATTGAAGAAAAGACAATGAAAATGAATTTATAATCCGGAATTATTTTCCTTTTAACCATATTAATATTAAAAATGAGATGTGTAGTTTAACTTGTTAAGGATCATGCATTTAAGCCTCCATCCATTAAGATGTTTTCACCATTTATGTATGCACCTGCTTTACTGGCCAGCAATACCACCAATCCTTTAATATCATCATTGTTTGCCATCCGTCCCAGGGGTACTTTCCTGCAGTAGTTTTCAAGGAATCTTGCAGGCTGATTGTCATATAAACCTCCCGGACTTACGCAGTTTACGTTAATGTTCTTACCTGCATACATTTTAGAGAGGTAACGGGTCAGATTTATCAATCCGCCACGATGGAAAAAATAATCTGATGGCAGGTCTCCCATGTTTGTTCCTTCATAATTTGAAAGGATGGGACCGAACAACCCCATCATTGAACTGATATTAATGATACTTCCTCCATTATTTTTTGCTATCAGGTCTGCCATCTCTCTTAGAATATCTATCATCCCGGTTGCATTAACCCTCATTGATTCGGCGAATTGTTCAATAGGCGAATTATAACCCTTCATTGGTCTTGCAACGGCATTATTTACAAAAACATCCAGCCGGCCAAATTTCTTTAAGATTTCTCCTTTCAATTGCATAACTAAGTCATGATCAGCCTGATCAAGCTGCAAGGAATGAACATCAAGTCCGTTATTACGGAAATATTCAGCGATCTTCTGTCCGTTTCCCAGGTTCCGTGAAGCTGTAATTACCGTTCCATCAGCCTATGCGAGACCTTCGACAATACATTTCCCATACCTGCCTGCGCCTCCTGTTACCAGGATGATTTTTCCCTTAAGGTTCAACAAATCTTTTACATTCATTGGTTTATTTTTTCTTCGACAAAAGGCCGATTCTTCTTTTTTATGACAAGATAATTGTTTTACCATCTTGTTCAAGGCTTTCTTTCCCGGCTATAAGAGTACGGATGATATTTTCAGTTTTTTCAAATCCAAGTCTTGATTTCCCTTCCTCTACTGACCTGATGAACTCAATAATATTGTCGCGGAACATGGAATAGGAATTTTTAATATCTATTATTTTCCATCCCTTCTGTCCGAATAATGAGATCTGAAATGTCGGTGATATATTAATGAATATGTTAACCACAACCTGAATCCCGTTGTCATATTCAATACATACAACATCTTTCCCTGCTTTCCCGACGTTTTTTACAGTTAGAGGCTTTGGATCGTCGAGATATGCAGCAACTCCTTCAAGCAGGTGAACGCCATATTTTATCCAGTCTTTTTTGCCGGTGGCTGTTACCAGCTCAAGTTTTCCAAGGGATGCTGCTTCTGTTTTTGCGGAGCGGCACTCATTTGCATAACGCATCGAGGAGCTTGACATTATTAATTTTCCCCTGGCATTTTCCTCTGAAAACCAGGCAAGATCTTTATGTGTAACGGCTAAAGGTTTGTCTATAAATATTGGGATGCTTGCCTCAATGAAAGGTTTAGCCATTTCAACATGGTTTTCAGGATCGTCGCGTGTAAGCAGGACAGCGTTGACCTTGCCGATCATGTCATCCAGCTTATCGGCAATTGTTTCAATACCGGTAGTCTTCGCTATGCTTTCAGAGATTTTGGTATCCTGCGTCCAGACACATTCAACCCGGGCTGAATTTATACCAAGTGTATCTTTATTTGCATTAAGATAGGCTGATACACCCGGATAACCGGCAGCAATTATTTCTTCTGCATCATAGCGTCCGTTAATTATTGCAGACCATGAATATGGATGGGCATTCCCTGCACTCATTCCGACAATTCCAAGTTTAAGCATAGTATTAACTATTTCACTTTACTGACTTTTTGAATTTATCTAACAGATCATTACAATACCGGTTTAATCCTACCACATCAGCACCTATATTGATAAATTTGTAACCCATATTAATGAACTCGTCCAGTTGGATAATACTGCCTGATGTTGCTGCGAATTTTCCATGTTTGATTGCAACTTCAGCAACAAGCTTTCGTGTTTCAATTAGCTTTGGATTATTCCAGTCGCCCGGGGCACCAATACCCTGACTAAAATCACCTGGACCAAAGAAAAGTATATCATATCCATCTAAGGCTGCAATAGCTTCAAGATCTTTAAGTGGTTCAGGATCTTCGATCTGTAAAACCACAAATCTCTGTTCGTTTGCCTGCTTCAGGTAATCATTGAAATCAAGTGCGCTATAGAGACCGTCGGCATTGCCGCCATCAACGGGACGGCGTCCGACAGGATGGAACCTTGTCATGTTTATTACCCTTTTTGCATCCTCAAGATTCATAATATGAGGCACAAGGATTCCCGTTGCGTCAAGTTCAAGAGGTCTGATATAATCGCTGTAGCTGCCACGCGGTACCCTGACCATTACATCAACATCATGTGACTTTGCGGCCCAGTTCTGCGCATTTATTACATTCCAGTCATTTGCCAGATGTTCCCTGTCGAGCCAGATACAGTCAAATCCTGTCCCTGCGACAAGATCAGCAGTCTGTCCATCACAGAAATTAATCTTAAAACAACTGACTATTTCACCTGATCTGAGCTTTCTCAGCACCCGGCTTTCTCTCATTTTCATGATAATTATCTTATAAAAACTTTAAGTATTATTCTAATTGGCAGGCAAAATACCGGCCTGGCAGAAGTTCATATTATTTACATGACCGTTAACCGTCGGCTTCTGCCTTGGCCTGGCCATGAACAACAGGAAAGCGCAAAAAATCATTATCATTGCTGCGACATGATACATCGAGCTAAGATTAATATCCTTATCCCGTAAAACGCCGCCTGCATAAAGAGCAATCCCACCGATAATGGTACTGAAAAAATTAAGAACACCATAGCCTGTTGCCCTGTAACGAGGATCAACTACCATACATAACATTGGCATCATGTTGGAATCGCCGAAAGCTCTTGTGAAAGCATAAAGCATAAAAGCAATAATTGCCAGAGGGAGTATTGTCGTTCCGCTTGCAAGGTATATGCATGGAGCTGCGATACAAAGTCCTATAGCCGGCACCTGTATCCTTGCGAACCGGTTTTTCCTGCTCCACCTGTCTGCAATAAAACCGCCAAAGAGTAACCCCCCGATTGAAGCAGGGTACAGGTAGCCAGTTGCATACAGGCCTGCAATTCCCTGCGAAAGATTAAAATGTTCTTTGTAGTATGTGGGAAGCCAACCTATTACCAGCCAGCCGACAACTCCCAGCAGGCCCCAATATCCTAGCATCAGCAGGAAAGATCCTCTTTTAAACAGATCCCCGACAGCTGAAAAGAAATTGACTTTATTCTCTGATTTTTCGATAACTATGGTTTCAGCACTTTTGGGAGGATCGTGCAGTAAAAGCATTACGACAATTGAGTATATTATTCCCAGGATACCGAAGAAGATAAAGACGAAATTCCAGGTATGGTTTTCAGCGAGTAATCCTCCCAGAAAGCCCAGGCTCGAACCAACCATAATTCCAGTCATATGAATACCTGTTGCGAGAGAACGTGTTGAACTCCTGTGATAATCTGCAATCAAAGCCAGTGCTGCAGGGATGTAACATGCTTCACTTATTCCCATCAGAATACGTGTCAGGAGCAACTGTTCAAATGATTTTGAATAGGCTGTCATCCAGGTTACAGTTGACCATACCAGCAAACTTACTATAACTACACGGCTCCGGTTAAATTTATCGGCCATAAAGCCGGCGAAAGGGCTCAAAATGCCATAGGTCCATAAGAAAGCTGATGTAAGAAGTCCGAACTGGGCATCAGTCATGGGCATTGCATCAACGATTGAAGTCCGCATTGTGGTGATCATGATGCGGTCGAGATAATTTAAAGCGCCTATGACAAAAAGCAAACCTACTATAAGCCATGCACCTTTTGGCAACTTCGATTCCGTTATTAATACACTGGCAGGTGAATTCGTCATGTGGATCTTAATTAGAGCAGTGTGTTTTAGAGCAGAATAAAAATTTACCCCTGAAATAATCGTTTAAATACGGCAATATCATAAAGGATAAGAATTTAAAATTAGTTTTTATCCTAAAGCAATATATGGTTCTTTTCGTTAAATTAATAATATTTTTATACAAAATTCAGATGGCTTCAGGGCGGGTTGGAAGTCATTTTATTTTATTTTGTTTTTTTTGCATTTATCAGTAAATTACAATTCTAAAAACAAGTTGCATGAAGAAGTCGTCATTCATTTTAACGATCCTGATTCTTTTTTTATCAGTTTCTTACTCAAATTCTCAATCTGCCGGTGCGGATAAACTTAAAGTTAATGTTGTATACGTATATGACAAGGCAAAAAGTGAATTCGGATACCGCATTCCTGCTTTGGTAACAACAAAAAGTGGTACTTTGCTGGCCTTTGCCGAGCGCAGATTGGGGATGAATGATCATGCACAGAATGACATTGTTCTTCGCCGAAGTAAAAATAATGGCCAATCGTGGGAGGATATGATTGTTATTGCCGAGGTGGGGAAAAACTGCCTGAATGATCCGTGTCCTGTTGTACTTGAAAACGGCAGGATCCTTTTAATGTATCAGTATTATCCCTATGCCATTCATACTTTCACTTCCGGCTATATACAAATAGCTGATGCCGGGTATGACGGTCCACGGAATACCAAAACCTTTCTTGTTCAGAGCAGTGATGATGGACTTACATGGTCAAAGCCCCTTGAGATTACAAAATCAGTCAGAGCATCTTCGATATTATCTGTTGGCTGTCCCGGTAACGGTATCCAGCTGACACGGGGAGATTTTAAAGGGCGGATTATCTTACCATTGTACGAATTCTGCCCCTCAGACAAAGATGACAGGTCTTTCAGAAATAGTGTGGCATTCAGTGATGATAACGGAGAGACGTGGAAAGTCAGTAATCAGATCCCCCATTACGGGCTTACAGGGTACGGCGATGAAGCCCAGGCAGTTGAACTTAAGGATGGCGGTATCCTGTTCGTTGCACGTAATGAGAAGGGATTTTATAAGAAAGTTTCTGTAAGCAACGATGGAGGTATGACCTGGAAAAACATGGATCTCGATTTTGGGTTGCCAGGCACAGCATGCCAGGGTACAATTATAAGGTACAGCTGGCCGGAAGAGGGAGAAAGTCTTATTGTACAGGCTTCCGCAGCCAATAAATACAAAAGGACAGATGGCACTGTGAGGATCAGTGATAATGAAGGAAAAACCTGGAAATATTCCAGGGATCTGTTCCCCGGTTCTTATTCATATTCCTGTCTTTCGAAAATGAGAAATGGCAGCGTGGGGTTATTATATGAAACAACAACAGGAGGACTAAGTACAATAAACTTTACCTCATTTTCAATAGATTACATTAAGAAAGGAGATCCCGTAGGCAAGCCAGAGCCATATTTCACCATACCGCTTGTAGATCTTGACCGGGATACCTTCCGGCAGATTGTGGTAGACAGGGAAAAGGGTCAATACCTGGGACATCCTACAACGGTTCTTCTGGAAGATAATAAAACTATCCTTACGGTTTTCCCCAAGGGTCATGGGAAAGGAGGTATCGTATATAAGCGCAGTACCGATGGCGGAATCACATGGAGTGACCGTCTTCCTGTACCTGAAAGCTGGTCGACATCGTTGGAGGTTCCGACATTATTTCCTGTTACAGACAAATATGGGAAAAAACGCCTGATCATGTTTTCAGGGTTATATCCGGTGAGGCTGGCTGTTTCGGAAGATAACGGATCAACCTGGGGTGAACTTGAGCAGGTTGGTGACTGGGGAGGTATAGTAGTTATGGGATCAATGATACAACTTAAAACAGGGAAGGGGCATTATATGGCTTTTTTCCATGATGACATGAGATATTTCGACAGGAATGGTCAAAAAAATTATGAGAATGATGTAAAAAACTTCAGCAGCAGGATGTTCACCCTGTATAAATCCGTTACGGAAGACGGAGGGCTCACCTGGTCCTATCCTGAGGTTATCTCAAAATCGAGGGAGTTGCATATCTGCGAACCGGGAGTTGTCAGATCTCCCGACGGAGGACAGATTGCCATCCTTCTCCGCGAGAACAGCCGCCGTGATAATTCACAGATTATTTTTTCTGATGATGAAGGAAGGACATGGACTAATCCACGTCCTCTTCCAAATTCCCTTACCGGCGACAGGCATGTATGCAAATATGCACCCGACGGCAGGCTTGTTATTTTCTTCAGGGATGTAAGCCCGGCAAAATATCACGACCAGCTTCTGAAAATTGCAAAGGAAAGAAATGAAACCGACTTTAGTCTGATATCTGAAGAGACTGGATTTGGGAGTCCTACCGAAGGAGACTGGGTCGCGTGGGTCGGGAAGTATGATGATCTGGTAAACAGGAAAGAAGGTCAATACCGGATCAGGATAAAGGATAATAAAAACGGGTGGGATACAGCCTATCCCGGAGTTGAACTATTACCTGATGGTACATTTGTTACAACTACCTATGGTCACTGGGAAAAAGGGGAATCACCTTATATCCTAAGTGTAAGATTCAATCTGAACGAGATCGACGAGAAGGCAAAAAGTCTTAAATAGAAATCAGATCTTTACAATTTCAGGAAAGAAATCACCAAGGCCGGTGTCAGATTTTATTGTTTTTTTCCGAAATGTTCTGAAGTATCTGCCATGCTTTCAGATACATCCGTGGAACGTGAAAACCGCCCTTCCAGAGATTTCCCTTAAGGGGGACAGAAATCCTGCCATCGCGGTGTAAATAACCATACCATTCACCCCATTCAGGATCGGGGAAATTTCTGAATGCATACTCATGGATCAGGTCATGCCATTCAGAATATTTATCATCCCCTGTATGATAATAAGCAAGGAGCGTGGCAATAACAGCTTCATTCTGGGGCCACCACATCTTCATATCCTGCCAGTATTCCTGTACCGGCAGTCCTTTTGAATCTCTGAAATAAATTATACCGCCATATTCCTTGTCCCAACCGATCTCCCACATATAATCAAGCATTTTTAAACCAAGCTCTGCAAGATGCCTGTCATTGCCACGATATCTCGATTCTTCCATTATGAACCATGCTCCCTCAATGGCATGGCCCGGGTTAAGGGTCCTGCCATCGAAATGATCGATAAATTCACCATAAGGACCCACAGTTTCCATGACCGTTTTGATATCATGTTTAACAAAGTCTTTTTCTATCTCTCTTATCCAGTTATCGATCATTACAGAATATGTTTCGTCCTTTAGATTTTTTCTTAGTTCCTGAGCAGTCACGATGCCAATCATCGGTCCCCCCAAACTTTTCATTTTCCTGTAACCGGTGTATTTGGGAATGATCAGGCCTGGAGTGGTTGTGTACCTGAAGTAAATATCAAAACAATCTCTTGCCAGACGCGCATATTCCACTTCTCCAGTTGCTTTAAAGAGAGCAGCATAAGCAATTGCAGCGAACGATTCAGAATAAACATATCTTCTTTTCCTCAATGGTTTGCCTTCCCTGGTAACCTGGAAAAACATCCTGCCATCGGAATCAAAGCAATGCTTTGAAAGAAAATCAGCTCCATGTTTTGCCAGTTCGAGCCACTCATTTTTTTGTTCAACTTCATTATACAGAGTGGCGAGTATCCATGTAAAACGACCGATTTGCCATACCCCCTTATCGGTATCAATAATTGATCCATCCCTGTTGAGGCAGAACATAAATCCCCCATACTCCCTGTCCACACTGTGTTTTATCCAGAATGGTATAATATTGTTCAGGAGCCCTTCTTTATAAATATTTATGTAATCTTTTTTCATAACAAAATCATTACATCCGATTCCGGAAAATATCCGGATTTCTGTTCTACTTATTGCAGAAATCAAAGAATCCTATATCAGTCAACTCAGTTTTCATCTCATTCTCCTTCTCTTCAGAAAGAGATCTTAAGGGGAGCCGGTTTGGTCCGCAATCAATTCCGATAAATTTCATCATTCTTTTACCGGCAATCAGATTACCCCCGTATTTTACAAGTATGTTGATGAATTCCTGTGATTTATTCTGAAGTATCAGGGCTTTTGACATATCACCTGCATAAAAGGCATCGACTATCCCTTTGTAAAGAGGGAAACAATGATTATATGTTCCACCCACTCCGCTTTTAGCACCAAGCATCAATCCCAGTAAAAGTGTTTCATCCTGGCCATGGAGCATTTCGAATTTCCCGTTATCTGCCTGAATACACTGATTGAACTGATAAAGGTTTTCATGAGTATATTTTATTCCGGCAAAATTTGGGATTGTTTTGCTTACAATCTTCAGTAACGGTACAAGAGGTAATGCATCGCCGGTGAAACCCGGAATATGATAAAAGTAAAACGGAATGGCAGGAGCACAATCAGCTATTTCCTTGCAATAATCTGCCAGATCTTCCACACATGCCGGTTTGAAAAGAACGGGATTCATTACTCCGATTCCCCATGCACCGTTTTTATAGGCATGCCTGGCAAGTTCTTTGCTGTCTTCAATGCCGGTAGATCCAACATGAGCAATCACTTTTAATTCAGGTGGCGCAACTTCGATCCATTTTTTTGTTAAGGCTTTACGTTCATCTGTGGTCAGGGAATACCCTTCACCCGAGGTTCCACAGACAAATACTCCGTTTAACCCGTTCCTTACCACAAGTTCGCAATACTTATCAATCATTTGAAGATTAATGCTCCCATTGGTTTTGAAAGGGGTGAAAGGAGCTGCTATAAATCCATTGATTCTTTCCATATAAATTATTTTCTATCAGTTGTGACGGCAAGCGAATATGGTACGCCTTCCTCTACGGACGGCAAGAGAATTACTCATTTGCCATTCTTACCTGCAATTGTTTTTTTGAACCGGCTGCCTGGTAATTCTTATATCAATGTTAAGTAATTATATTTTGCCTTTATTTTTGTTTATCCCATAGCCATGGCGCAAAGAGCCAGTCAGGTGCACCCTTAAGTTTTTCTTCAATTTTATTAATGGTTTTTTCATCAAATGGCACAAAATCAAGTAATCCGGCATTTATCGTTACCTGTTCAGGATTATCTGCACCAATCACAAGAGAGTTGATATAACTGAGACTATTGACATAACAAACAGCCAGTTTATCTACGGGGATACTCAATTCTTCTGAAAGTTCATTAATTTTAATTAAATAGGGTTCCATTTCTTTAAGGTTCCCCTTTAAAGTCGATGGATTCAGAAAGAAGAGTCCCTGTAAATATACACTTCTGGCAAATATTAATTTGTTCAGAAGTTTTTCAGCACCTTGACTTCTTGTTATCCGCATATCAAGAAGGTTAGCCGGGATCTGAAATGCATGATAGATCTCTTCTCCCAGCATAGGTTCAATATCCTGAAAATTGTAACATGAAGCTCCGGCCATTTTGATTGTGCCGTCAGATAATAGTTTTGCAGTGATTCTGGTTATTTCTTTCCCATAGTTTGAAAAGTCATTTGCATCGTGTAGCAGGAGGATGTCGAGGAAGTCAGTCCGTAGATTTCTTAATGAATTCCCGACTGATCCCATCATCCTCCTCTCAACTTCAGATAAAGAGATATTGCCCAGTTTAAACTTTGTGACAATAATTATATCAGCTCTTTTATTAACTGAATGAAGATATTCACCTATGATCTTTTCAGAGTCGCCGTAATCAGCAGCAGTATCGAGGCAGTTGATACCTGAAGCCAGAGCAGAATCCAATATTTTTAATGCCTTTTCATGATCAGGTTTTCCTTCATTATTGGCAATACCATAATTCAGACCTAACTGAACCGTTCCCAGGGTCATTTTAGAAACTGAATTTGTATACATCATCCTAAATTTCTTTTATTGCCTTCATATAATTTAAAACCTCATCCTTTAATTCTGCAGAAACACTGGTATTGAAATCGGGATGAAAATTCCCCTGGCATCCTAACAGTTCCATCGCGTATGAGTAAGCGGGGAAGATATCCTCTTTCAACATAATATTCCTGAGAGTGAGGATATTATTCAGATGCTCTGAGATCTTAACACTTTCCCCATTTTCAAAATTCTTATACATCATCTTTGAATTATAGGGAGTGCATGTAAACATTCCATCGAGATTCTTTTTTATGCCAGATTTGATTGCAGCATCAAATGAATCCAATCCGCTGTAAAATATTGAAAAATCATTTCTTACTTCGTTGTTCCTGATAAGGTCAAGTATAAGATTAATATTTGCTGTCTTGATACCTTTGATGTTCCCGATTTTCATCAGGGGGATCAAAATATCCTTTGTTATCGGTGCCTGGGTGACAGATGGGAGGTCATAAATAAACACCGGATATTTCGACTTTTTGGCAAGTATGGAATAGAAATAGGATATTTCTCCCGCGTTAAGCTTGGAATAAAATGGAGAAGTAGTAACAACACCCTCTATACTTATATCCTTCAAAGCCTCAATTCTGTCAAGGACCCTGTTTATTGAGCAGTCCATGACCCCAACCATCACAGGTACTTTCCCGGCAACTGTTTTGACACAAGCAGAAGCTGTTTTTGAATATTCGCTGTTCCTGATTCCGGCCATATTACCCATGGATCCGAGGCAGAGTACCCCCGCTGCTCCAGCGTCGAGCATTAATTCAATTCCTCTTGAGAAACTTGCCTCAATAAGCTTTCCGTTGTCATCTGCAGGCGTTCCTAATGCCGGATAAAATCCGTTTTTCATCTCATTTCCTGACATTCTGTTTTGGTATTTCATTTATTCATTTCTTAATTGAGATTTTGACTTTGCTGGATGCATTTTTGCATTCTGACAGATCATCCTCATAGGTGTAGCCAGCTCTTTCGATGATCGGCTTGTAAAGTGCAGGGCAATGATCACAGTACGAATGATATGGCTCCATGTAGGTCAATTCATTAAGCATCCCTTTGGAGGGACATTTAATCATGTGAATGCTGAATTCCCCTTTAATTTCATCGAGAACCATTTTAAAATCAGCAGCTTCCTCATTCAGTGAATGAGTCCAGTAGGTGTTGCAACCCTCAAGCCCTTCCTCATTAACAAGCTTGCTCAATGTGTCTTTCAGATACAGGTCCGACAGATAACTCCAGAACTTCTCGAGTTCACTTCTTCCGCCTGTTTTTTCAAAATATTTGAATCCCTCGCTGTATGCGGGGATAAATTCTGTGCATGATATCATTGTTTTGCCTCCTTCCTTGTAAATAATTGTTTACATGCTCCTGTTTTATCATCAAAACTTTCGAGGACATATTCAAAGGGTGTCTCTTCACAAATGGTTTTGTAAACTGTATTGTATGTTTCCCTATAGTAAGGGCATGGGGTACTCCCATTCTTCACTATATGAGAAATTGCCGGGCATGCATCTTGTGTAAGTTCAATGAAATTTTCACCTGTAGTGATCTTAACCGGCCATTCCTCCTTTTTATAAATATCCTTCAGGTAGTTTATTAAAGCCTCAATATCACCAGTTTTAAGTTTTTGTATCAGAGGCTTATGGTATGCCTTTGAGAATTGTTTTAAATAATCAATAAGGGCATCTTTCCCGAAATTTTTTACAAGATATTCCATAAGGAGATTAAGAGCAATATGAAAATCTTTATGGAGGTATTTGTTGTCTGAAGCCTTTCTTTCCATCACTTTCACGCTCTGATGCAACAGGTTGTCCAGGATCCTGTTTTTCACAAGGTTTACAAGAATATCTCCGGCGTCGTAAACGAGCTGACTCGTCCATGCTGTTCTTACCTCATAACCTCCCTCCGCAAATGCTTCTTTTTTAGGTATATAACCCACCATACCGTTTGCCAGGCCGATTATCATTGTGGGTTTGTAAGGTGAAAGCTCCTTAACTTTAAGTCCGAATTCAACATAAACCTCACCGGGAAATGTAACAAATGCGAAGTTATGAATAGCCATTCCCTGCAGAACCGTTTCACATTCCTTTTCTGTCCGGACAAGCATTCCCCTGATCATTTTGGCATATGTTTTATCAGGAATTCCGTCGAACATATCTTCAGGCAGGTCCTTATCCCGTTCAAGGACCATATCGGCCCATTTTGTCTCTTCTTCGGTGATTTTCCTGAACGGAATAGTTACCTTCTCCGAGACAAATCTTAATTTACCTTCGAGGACAGAAGAATTAACCAGGGAGTCGCTTACATATGCTCCAAGTTTCTTACCTATCCTTTCTGTCTCTTCGAAACTCCTCATCTGGTCAGGATCCTTATAATTAATATGGTTAATATTCCCTTCGGCCCCATTTGCAAAGAGAGTGACAACCTGATTACCATACTTTTCTATGATATATTCATCAAGATAATTAACAAAATCCCTGGAGATAAGCCATTTATAACCCACAAGTATCGCCGGATGCAGAGTAAAATTTACAAGCAGGGCGAACAGATTCCCGTTACCATCCCAGGCTGACAATGTGATCAATTCATCATCTATTGGCCCTGTTGTACCTATAATATCGGTTATGTTAAAAGTTTCGAAATTCATAACGACGGAACCATCTTTTTTAACGAGTCGCCGGTTGAAACTAAGATCAGAAACAATCGTCTTTCCTTTTTTCAGAGTTACCTCTTCATATGTCTCATTTACCCTGGCTACTTCATTGGTAACATTTGTAATGATGTTCCCGACATATGCTTTCGTGATAGCATCATCCATTCCCTTGTACATAGGCATCCCTGTATCAGGACCGGAGTGAGTGTGCGTGGCCCATATAACTATATTATCAGAAGGGATGCCGGAAGTTTTTTCTATTCGTGCCTTAATCTCATTACATGTTGGATATTCAAGAGCGATAAGGTCAAAGCCGAGCAGACAGACTTTTGTGCTGTCGTCAGTCAGGATCAGAATATTACAAAAAATATCATCATGAACCCCCCGTGATTTATTATCAAGTCTGACATTACCTGCCATCGGAGTTCCTGTTGGCGGCGTAATTACGACTCTTCCCCGGGCTGCTTTAATTTTTTTCATTTTGAAAATATGTAATTGAATTTCAAATTTTCTTAAAAATGATAACTTGTACTCTGTTTCACAAATTTACAACACCTTGGTCATTATTAAATGATACTTTTCATTTCATTTTCAATATTTTTATACATAAATAAACATTAATCCATTTCAATTGTTTCAGAAAAGTAGGAATAAGAAATGCATACATTTCGCCAATCTGGATTGATATTAATTTGTTTGTATTAAGAAACCGCTGAGGATGACTTTGACCTTCAGCAAGTTATTTATGGATTCATTGTGGAACTCAGTATCTATCTCTATGAAAGACCCTTTAAATCACATCAGCTGTATAGTTTGTCCAGAGTATCTCTGATTCGTTGTTCTGAAAACCGAAATGTACCGGTATGGTAACAACCGGAGCTGTGCTGAGTAGCCGTATAGGTCATTTTCATTCAGGTAACAGGGTTCTGTTAAAAGCCTGATATTGGCTATTTTCATGTTACTGATTCATGCGTAAATTAGTTCTTATTCAACAATATTAAAAACGATTAAAATTTGCTTTAAAAATTGGGAAAAAATACTCTTAAATGAATGAAAAGTATTATATTCGGTGATGAATGGCAGTCTATTATTAATTAAACATTCAAGCCTGAATTGTAGTGGTTGATAAATGAAGTGAGTTTAAAAGTTCTTTCAAGGTTTTTTTAGAAGGCATTGATTTTAATGAAATATTTAATTTCTTATTTAACCAATCGTGTTATTAATTCTAAAACTATCGACCAATGAAAAGACAACAAACCTTGAAAGACAGAAACTATCTGGCTTTATCGGGTGCAAGGAAGATTCTTTTTGCCCTGATAATGTTTATGATCAGTGCCGCGATGGCCTTTGCACAGAAGACCATTACGGGAACAGTTACCGGAGTTGACAAAGCGCCATTACCCGGGGTCTCCATAATTGTAAAAGGGACTACCACCGGAACTATTACCGATGTTAATGGTAAGTATTCGCTATCAGTTCCTCCCGATGCTAAAATGCTTGATTTTACTTTCGTTGGAATGAAGCCCCAGGAGATTGTTATCGGCAGTGGTACTGTTTACGATGTTACTCTTTCTGAAAGCACCCTGGGACTTAATGAAGTAGTTGTAGTTGGTTATGGTACCCAATCCCGTGCACGCCTTACTACATCTATTTCAAAACTCGACACAAAAGTTCTTCAGAACGTCTCTTACTCGAACATCGGATCATCACTGCAGGGTACAATAGCAGGTCTGACGGTTCAGACAACAACAGGTATGCCCGGAGCATCACCCCGTATAATTATCCGTGGAGGCACTTCAATAAACAATCCTAATGGAGCGACCCCTTTGTTCATTGTTGATGGAGTGATCAGACCCAATATGGACGACCTTGACCAGACCGATATTGAGTCTATACAGGTATTAAAGGATGCTGCTTCCACATCTATATATGGTGCGCGCGGATCAAACGGTGTGGTAATAATTGTTACAAAATCAGGAAAAAAAGGGAAAACGCAGATCAATTACAGATATGATCTTACCACATCAAAAAATGTTGATGACCTGAATCTTCTTGGTGCCAGGGACTATATCTATTTTCAGAGAATGGGAATTCTGGCTTCTGCCGAAAGGAAACCATCCCAGCTTACATTACTTACACAGGCTAACTCAGCAGGTACCGGAAACGACCTGACTAACCTCACGGCTTTTTCCACCCAATATCTTACGGATGAGAATAGATATAAGCTGGATGAAGGATGGCAGAGTATGCCTGACCCTGCTGATCCTACTAAAACCATTCTCTTTTCCGATACGGATTTTCAATCAAAATTATTCCAGACTGGAATAGCTCACAACCACTCAATCTCTGCATCAGGAGGGTCAGAGAATGGAACTTTCAGTGCAGGACTTGGATATCTTAGTCAGGATGGTATAGTAATAACTTCAAAATACAAACGTCTGAGTGCACATCTGAACGGAGACCTTAATATAAGTAAAAAATTAACTGTTTCAGGTCGTCTGAACTATACCAACTCATCGAACAACCAACCTCCAACAGGGACGAACCTGTTTGGCAGAACTCAGGGTATACCTCCGACTGCAAAATATAAATATGAAGATGGCACCCTGGCTTCAGGAGTAAATACATCTCTTGGTAATCCTGAATATGTTGTCGGGTACGTAGATTCAAAGAACAGTTCCGACATTTTGTCATTGTCGTTTGCCACACACCTTGATCTCCTTCCCGGACTGTCATTTGATCCACAGGTTTCACTGTTCCAGACAATGTTTGATTCAAGGTACTTCGAAAAGGCTTATTTTAACGGACCCAAAGCTTATAATTCCGATCGCAATGCCAATGGCGCTTTCAGCAGGTCTTTGCAGAAACAGGCTGATGCCATTTTTTCTTATGCCAAAGATTTTAATGTTCACCATATTGATGCAAAGGTTGGCTACTCATATTTTGGAACATTAACGAGGACTCTTAATGCTGCGGGTAAAGGCGCTGCAACAGACCTGATCTCAACTTTAAATGCTTCAGCAACACCGGTGAGTGTCAGTGGTACCGAAGCAGAGCAACTGATCTATTCATATTTCGGCAGGGTAAACTATGATTATAATGAGAAATATCTTGCTTCTGTAAATGCAAGATACGATGGTGCATCAAATCTTGGTCTCGGTAATAAATGGGGATTCTTCCCGGGCGTTTCCGTTGGGTGGATCGTTGACAAGGAAGATTTCTGGAGTGTCCTGCCTGAAAAACTACTTAAGATGAAAATCAGGGCTAGTTATGGTGTGAACGGTAACATCAGTGGTCTTGGCCCATACACTTCACAGGGTAGTTACTCTGTTGGCAGCAAATATAATGGGGTAGCTGCGGTGATGAATACTTCTCTGGCTAACTCGGAGCTAAAGTGGGAACAGTCAAAAACTCTCGATTTCGGAGTTGATATTGGTGTTTTTGAAGAAAGGGTTGGCATCTTGTTTGACTGGTACAGAAGGGTGACTGATAATTTGCTTGCAAGCCTCTCTCTGCCTCAGTCAACAGGGTTCTCAAGCATACTAACAAACCTTGGAAGCCTTGAAAACAAAGGTATTGAACTTGAATTGAGGGCAAGTGTGCTGCCAAGAACTTCTGAATTTCAATGGGATATTTCATTAAATGCCACAACGGTTAAGAATACCATACTTAAACTCCCTTATAATGGTGTACCGAACAACAGGATCGGAGGCTTTTATGTATGGGACGATAAGTTAGGCGATTATGCGTGGAAGGGCGGTCTGCAGGAAGGTGGAACAATGGGTGATTACTATGCCTACAAATACTTAAGGGTTTTTGCAACAGATGAAGAAGCTGCAAATGCTCCTCTCGATACCCAGGTACCCCAGACCGGAGATTTCCAGAAAAAACGCGGGGGAGATGTTGACTACCTTGATGCTGATGGAAATAATATAATTGATTCCAAAGATATGGTTTATGTGGGTAATCAATATCCAAAAGCCAACGGTGGCTTTACCAGTACATTCAGTTACAAAGGTTTGATGCTCAATGTCAGGATGGATTACCTTATTGGCCAGACAATATATAATTATACCTATGGTACCCTGATTGGCCAGTTCCAGGGTGATAACGGTTTGTCAAAAGATCTCCTCAGATCGTGGCAGAAGCAGGGTGATATAACAGATATCCCCAGATTTTACTGGGCAGATCAGCAGGCAAGCAACAACCTTTACCGGGGTGGAAATTACTGTTCCTTCCTTTATGAAAAAGGCGATTACCTCTGTCTTAGGGAGCTAACATTATCGTATGATTTTCCGAAGAGCCTTATTCAGAAGATTAAACTTAACGGTTTAAGAATTAATGTTACCGGGAATAATCTGCATTACTTCACCAAGTACAGGGGGGTGAATCCCGAAGATGGCGGCCGTACCTATGGAAGGTTTCCCATACCAAGGAACATTATTTTTGGCGTGAATGTCATAATTTAATTGTTGATGGGATAACTGATGCATACCAAAAATATAAATAATAAATACAGATAATCATGAAAAAAATAAATAAATTTCTGATATCCTTTTGTGTAGCTATCTTAACTGTAATCTCCTGCACAAAGGATCTGAATCTGTCCCCAATAAGTCAGATCTCGAATGCCTCCTTCTGGAAGGCTGAGACTGATGCTGTTGGAGGTCTCACAGGAATGTATGCAAGATTCCGTGGCCTTGAACAAGACCTTTATTACCTTGGAGAAATGAGAAGTCAGACACTCGGGAACGGCGTTGCCGGGAATAATCAGAATGAGCTCGAAATGTTCAATAACACAATGACTGCCAGTTCCTCCATGCCTAACTGGCAGGCTTTTTATACTGTTATTCATGATGCAAACCTTATTTTAAAATTTGTACCTGATATCAAGTTTACATCTGATAACACAAAGAATAGCATTCTGGCACAGGCACATACCATGAGAGCATTTTGCTATTTCGTCATGGTAAGAACATGGGGGGATCTTCCTCTTGTTGATCAGCCAACCCTCGGATATGATCCTGTGGCAGTGCAAAGAGAAAGAACTCCAAAGGCCGACATATTTACTTTCATTAAGAAAGATATTGATGATGCACTTGCCCTTTATCCGGATTATGTTTTCCCTTCACTACGGGCTACATGGTCAAAGGCAGCTGCACTTGCCCTTAAGGGGCAGGTTTATCTATGGACCGGGAAGAAAGAAGGTGGAGGAACTGCAGATATTACGACCGCTCTCAGTGCCCTCAATGATGTGAAAAATGCCGATGTAGCCTTATTGACAGATTATGCAAGTATATTCGATTTTGGAAACAAGGGCAATCAGGAAGTCCTTTTTGCTGTACACCACGCTGATCTGGAAACCGGAGATCTTCAACCATATAACCATATGTGGTTATATCCGGCCTATATTCCTGCAACCATTGATGACGCTACAAAAGAGATCCTTAAAGGAGCAAACGGATTTTCAGTTCTTGAAGTCGAAAAATATATCCAGGCTCAGTTCACCGACGATGATTCGCGTAAGGACGCATCTTACAGGGTAATATATGCATACCCTGATGGCGTTAAAACATATTATTCTTCAATTGTTTATAAATATCACGGTACTTTAATTAACAATCTGAGGTATTGGTATGATGACAAAATAGTCATGCGATATGGCGATGTTCTGTTAATGATAGCAGAGGCCAAAAACGAACTCGGACAGGATCCTACAACCGAGATGAACCTGATAAGGCAGCGTGCTTACGGAACGGGTTATTCTTCACATGTATTTGTAAACGGAACCAAAGATCAAAATAGTGTAGCAATCTTGCAGGAAAGGCTGTTTGAAACTGCATTTGAAGGAACTTACTGGTGGGATCTTCTGAGATTTAATAAGGAATTTCAGCTGGTTCCTTCTCTCCAGAGCAAGGCTACTCCTCAGTATGCATATATGGAATTATGGCCTATTGTACTCTCTACTCTCAGCCTCGAAACAAAAGTTGTACAAAATCCAGGATGGTGAGAAATTAATATTGCTAACAGCTAAATTGGTTCAAAAACAATGGTGAGCCGATCCATCCGGCTCACCATTAATAAAAAAATTCCTGGGGTTTGGAAACTACTTATGGCTTCCCGCCGACAATAAATAGCTTAAGCGGTAAAGTGAAACGAGGAGTTTCGTTTAAAAGTTTAAAGCAAACATTTTTAAAATGAATAGACTGATCAATCATGAAAGATGCAGGATCCGCTGCGACTATTACAAAATATGTGTGATAACCTCATTACTTCCTTTATTTATTATGATTTTTACTGGTCCCGGTTGCAAAGCCAAATCAGATTTACATGGTAAGGAGGTTGTCCTCAGGCTGGAATCAGGACCTGATAATCCCAGGAACAGCGAGGGTGATTTCATAACACTTAAGGATGGCAGGATATTATTTATATTCACAAGATATACCGGCGATTCAGACAATGATAATGCCAGTGCCTACCTTGCCGGAAGATACTCAGATGATAATGGAAAAATATGGAGTAAAGAAGAGAAAAAAATTGTCGACAGGGAAGGCGTTATGAATGTCATGTCGGTTTCTCTTCTCAGGTTGCAAAATGGGGAGATCGCCTTGTTCTATCTGAAAAAGAATTCAGATGCTGACTGCATCCCTTATGTCAGGTTCTCAAATGATGAAGCCATAAGCTGGAGTGAGCCTCTAAGGTGCATCACCGATAAGAATGGTTATTTCTGTCTTCATAATAATCATGTGATCCAGTTGAAAAATGGCAGAGTTGTTTTTGCCGTATCGGAACAGTCTGAATTCTACCCTGATCGTTTGTGGGGATATTATTCCGATGATAATTGCCGTACCTGGAAATCAAGTTCAATGGTACCTAATCCGGACAGTGTATTGGTGCAGGAACCTGCAGTTGTTGAACTGAAAAATGGCGATATTTATATGCTAATCCGCACTAATGCCGGGGTACAGTATATTTCATATTCAAAAGATAAGGGCGAAACATGGAGCCCCTGTATAAGAAGTACCATTAAATCGCCTGTGGCTCCTGCCTCAATAGCAAGAATCCCTTCAACCGGAGATCTGCTGCTTGTTTGGGATGACAACGGTTTGGACTCGAAGAGAACTCCATTGAATATTGCTATATCCAGGGACGAAGCCAAAACCTGGACAAATATCAAAAATATTGAAAATGATCCTGAAGGGCGGTTTTGTTATACTGCTATTCATTTTACAGATAAAAATGTCTTGCTGGGTTATACGGCAGGCAACAGGGCAAAAGGCCAGGGCTGGTCCGTTTTAAATATTACCAGAGTAAGTCTCGATTGGATCTATAAATAATCTAAACAAAATACTTATGAAAAAATTATCTGAAAGATTTTATGGAATGGAAAGGAGGAGCAACAAATTCCTTCGTTTGTTTGACATAATGAAACTGTCAGCTCTCTGTTTGATTATAATTATCGCTTCAGGTTGCAACTCAGGGTCTAAAACTAAAATAGCAGATGGTAAAGTTGATGTGCTTAAACTGCTTCCGGGTGAAAATAATCCACGTAACAGTGAAGGTGACTTTGTTACATTGAAAGACGGAAGGATATTATTTGTTTACTCCCATTATACAGGAAACTCAGGAGATGATAATGCAAATGCTTACCTGGCAGGAAGATATTCTTCTGACAGTGGGAAAACCTGGTCAGATGATGTTACTGTTGTTAAGCAGGAAGGCAAAATGAATGTGATGTCTGTTTCACTTCTCAGATTGCAGAACGGAGAAATTGCCCTGTTCTATCTCAAAAAAAATTCGGAGACCGACTGTATCCCAATGCTCCGGATTTCGACTGACGAGACATCAACCTGGAGTGAGCCTGTCGAATGTATTACAGACAGATCTGCTTATTTCGTTCTGAATAATAACCGTGTAATACAGTTGAAAAGCGGCAGAATCCTTTTGGCAGTGGCCTTGCATCAGAGCCCTGGCGAAATTAAAGCTTCCAGTGTGGGTCGCCTGTGGAGTTACTTTTCAGATGACAACGGAAAGACATGGAAATCAAGTCAGGAGGTGGCAAACCCGGGGGCGATAGTTACACAGGAACCAGGCCTGGTTGAATTGAAATCCGGAGATGTATTAATGTTCATCCGCACAACTGCCGGAGTTCAATACTTCTCATTTTCAAAAGATAAGGGAGAAACATGGAGTCCCGTTGAACCCAGCAATATAAAATCTCCCTGCTCTCCTGCAATAATTGCACGGATACCATCCACGGGCGACCTGCTCATGGTCTGGAATGATAATGGAGTTACTCAGAAACGCACTCCACTTAATATTGCGATCTCTAAAGATGAAGCAAAGACATGGATCAATAATAAAATTCTGGAAAACAACCCAGACGGAGTTTATTGCTATCCTGCAGTTCATTTCATTGATAATGGAGTGTTATTGAATTATTCCGATTGGTCTACCATGGGATGCACAATCTCCATGATCGGCCTCAATTGGATTTATAAATAGAGGCAGTAGGAAAAGTTGTTTTTTTGTTCCTGACATTGTGGTCTTTTGTGTTATTATTGGTCCATCGGGATTTAAGAACCTATTTAAATTATGATTACTAATAAATTAACCAGAAGAACTTTTATTGAAAAGTCTCTTTCCCTTTTCTCCGGGTCAGCGACTTTAGTGTATTTCCATTCATTTGGCAAAGACAGAGAGGTTCTGAAAGGATCTTCTTCCACTCTTATTGAAACATCCCGGGGTTTGCCTGACCAGGAACGCATAGCAGGATTTTTAAAGGGGAAAGATTCTTTAATCTGGCTTTTTACAGGAGACAGTATAACTCAGGGTGCTAAGCATACCCATGGATATCGTTCATATCCTGAAATCTTTTCTGAAAGGATCAGGTGGGAGATGGGGCGTGTAAGGGATATTGTTATCAACACGGGCATAAGCGGCAATACTGCACGGGTCATATTGAATGATTTCGACTGGAGAATAAGTCAGTTCAACCCAGCTGTTGTCTCCCTCATGATAGGAACTAATGATTGTGCTGAAACTAAAAACATCAGTCCCGAAGCTTTCAGAAAGGATCTGAACTCCCTGGTCAATATGATAAGAGATATGAATTTTGTCCCGGTACTTCATACTCCAAACGTTATCATAAAAGATAAGGCACCTGAAAGGGCAAGACTGGGTGAATATATAAGTGTGGTAAGGGACATTGCCGGGCAGAAGCAGGTAATCCTGGTTGATAATTATGCCTGGTGGCAGAATGAAATTAAAAACCTTGGGGAAGCAGCTGTTTTCAGAAAATGGCTGAATGATCCGCTTCATCCGAATGGTGCCGGGCACTCCGAAATAGCGCGCCTGATGTTCAGAGAGTTATCCATCTTTGATCCGCAGGCACCAACCTGTGGAGCGCCTTATTATGAAGGGGAGCACTGACGGCCAGAGATCTTAAATCCAAATTCCTGATTCCTTGATATTTACTTATTTTAATTATAAGATCATTAATTCAAACAATAATTTTCTGATAAATTAATTAACAACTAATTAATCAGATAGTTATGGAAAATATTTTTATTGCAGCAATTGCTGTTAACTTTCTTTGTTCTTTGAAATATTTTATAAAGGCATGATTGTCCCTTTCCCTGTTTCCAGGGCTTTTTTGTAGATTAATATTGCTGTTGCCATATCATCCAGGGCAATTCCGAGATTTATGCTTATTATCCGTTCCTTTTCCGATTCACGGCCTGGTTTCTTACCGGCAACTATTTCACCCAGATCAGCATACACAACCGGTGTATTTTTAAAGTAACCGACTGACCTGTAATAGTTCATCTGGGAGAGATCATCTGTTGCGATCTTGTCAGCTTCTTTTAGAGCCGGACCCTGCCAGTAAGAATCAAAATCGACGAGAGATGCAAACGAACCAGGCTTAAGCCATCCGGCTGGTATCGGAGGTTCGGGATTTTTTAAAATAGGGCCGCTCGTAACAACTATATCCAGCTCTTCTACCGCATCCCTGAGATTTTGAACCGGTTCAACATTAATCTTCAGGAGATCACTCATTTCCGCTGAAAACTTCCTGGCTATTTCATGTTGTATATCGAATGCTTTGACTGTTTTCAGATTGTAAAGACAAGCCAGAGCTTCGAGGTTGCTTCGTCCCTGTACACCACATGCTATAATCCCGGCGGAGGAACATTCTTTACCTGCCAGATATTTTGCTGCAATGGCAGTGGCGGCACCTGTCCTCATGGCAGTTATCCATGTGCAATCCATCACTGCAAGCGGAACCCCCGTGTCAGGATCATTCAATATCAGCAGTCCTGTGATATAGGGCAGTCCTTTTAACTGGTTTTCCGGATAACCTGAAACCCATTTCATGCCGGCAGCATTCATGGATGGAACGTAAGCAGGCATGGCATGTATAAAAGCATCTTTCCTGGTATGGATCCCTGGTTTGGGTGGCATCTCCACCCTTCCTTCACCCTTTTCCAGAAACATATCCAAGAGAGCTTGAATTATTTGCGGCATAGATATTTGAAGCGATTCCACTTCATGTCTTGAGAGATAAACAAACGAGTCTGATTTTTTGAAACTTTTCATATAGGAGTTTTTTTAATTAGTGGAGTATGAGACTGGTTGAAAAATTTAGATTCTTGTCATATTATGCATTGAATTTTGTGAATAATCTGTAGCGGAAATTATGAATTCAGCTCTTAAATTTTTAATTTACGGATATGATAATAAATATTTTACAAATTATTGAATTAGAGCCACAAATATTTTATTTTTAACAGGACAACCTATGCTAAAGTTAATTATAAACAGTTTGTTTTTCTCTTAAGGGAGAAAAAAATCTGAAAAGTAATATTGGTTTAATATCGACTAAATGAGAATAAAATGAAGATGTTCGGTCTGGATGGTAAAATAGCTATTGTAACAGGAGGAGCCGGCCTGTATGGTAAACCTATTTCACATGCTCTTGCAGAAGCCGGAGCTTATGTAATAATTGCTTCACGCAATGAAAAAAAATGCAAAGAATTTGCTGCAGAACTGCAGAAAAAGAATCTGAATGTTGAAGGTACATCACTTGATCAGGGGGATGAAAGATCAATAACTGATTTTGTTGACAGTATAGTTAAAAAATATAACCGGATAGATGTCCTGGTAAATAATGCAGTTTCCCGCGAAGGATCAGGGGATCTGGATGCTATTACCAGGACCGGTCTTGAAAAGTCACAAATAATTAACTATACAGGATTGATGCTCCTTACACAGGCTGTTATAAAAGTAATGGTAAGCCAGAACTCAGGCAGCATAATCAATATTAGTTCTATCCAGGGTACCGTCGGACCAAATTTCAGAGTTTATGACAACACCGAAATGAGCAGTGGCGTAACCTATACATATGAAAAATGGGGCATGGTGGGCTTTACAAAATGGATAGCCAATTACTATGGAAAATTCAACATCCGTTCAAACTGTATAAGTCCGGGAGGATATGGACCCGGTATCCGGGAATCTAAACTCGAAGAATCTTTTATCGAGAACTATAAACGTCTGACTCCTCTCAGGCGATTTGCTGAATATGATGATATAAAAGGTCCTGTTGTTTTTCTTGCCTCTGAAGCATCATCTTATATTACAGGCCATAATCTTCTCGTTGATGGTGGCTGGACAAGCTGGTAAAAATGAAAAATACATTTTCAATGAAGAATCGATTATTGAAAAAGATCAATTGGCGGGCATCTTTATTGATCGTGCCTCTGATTTTCATGTTCCTTATCATCATAATCAGTTTCCGGAATTCAAATATTTGCGGGACTGATCCGATGATTGCAGATGAGGACAGACCGCAAAAGGACAGACCGCAAAATCTGACCTTTCGTGTTCAAGCCGATATTGCACTTCGTGAACTTCACAATGACTTCTGCTGGTTCCATCCCAGAGCTGCAGCAATTCCCGGGTATGGTAAAGATGGAATGCCTGCTGTAATTATGACAATTCAGAAACATCTGGTTGTGAGTGATTTTTATTCCGGAATGTACTACATGAGGAGTGATGATCTTGGTAAAACGTGGGCAGGTCCAACAGAAATACCTGAACTGAAATGGCAATTTGAACCTGACGGTACCACGGTTAGTGTTGCAGATGTTACACCCGGCTGGCATCCCAGGACAAAGAAACTTATAGCTATCGGAATAAAAGTCCGTTACAGCAAATCAGGAAAACAATTATTAGATAAATCCCGTTCGCACGACGCAGCATACGCAATCTTTGACCCTGAAACAAAAAAATGGACACCCTGGAAAATGATCTCAAATGTACCTGATCACGGTTCAAAGTTTTATCTTGTAAATCCGGGTTGCGTACAGTGGATTGTTAAACCTGATGGTAAGGTTTTGGTTCCTGTATATTTCAGCGGTCCTGGTTCAGACGAATCTTCTGTTACAGTACTTGAGTGTTCATTCGATGGTTCTGAACTTTCATATATCAGGCATGGTGATGAGATGACAGTTAAAGGTGGACGGGGTCTGGGTGAACCTTCCCTCGCATTCTATAAAGGAACCTACTATCTGACCATGAGAAATGACTTCAAAGGGTACGTTACCACGAGCAGCGATGCAATAAAATGGGCACCATTTAAGCCGTGGTTGTTCGATGACGGTCAGGAACTTGGCAGCTACAACACACAGGCTCATTGGCTTGTACATAGTGATGGACTCTTTCTGACATATACAAGGAAGGGAGCAAACAATGATCATATTGCCAGGAACCGTGCGCCTTTATTTATTGCAGGGGTTGATCCGGAAAAGCTCCGGGTGATAAGGTCAACTGAACAGGTACTTATACCTGAACGGGGTGTTATGCTGGGTAACTTCGGTGCTTCTGCCATTACTAAGAATGAATCATGGGTCACAGATGCTGAATTTATTGTTGGTGACAAACCAGATCCTCGTGGTGCAGACGGTACTGTATGGACAGCACGCGTTATCTGGTCAAAACCCAATAAACTTGTAAATTACTGATAATTACTTAATATTTAAAATTATGACTTCAAGATCTGCAATTTCTAAAAGGACGGCTCTCCTGATGTTTTTCTGTGCTGTTCTTGCAATAACTTATGGCTATTCTGCACAAATAAACGGAGCGGACAAATGGGTCAGTGAAAATAGAAATACTCAAGATCCCAGGGGAGGTAAAATTGGCTCTGCCGGTATCTGGCTTGCTGATAAAGTTGAAGAGATACCGGGCCTTAAAATGGGTCCATTTGTCAGGAATAAAAATGGAAGTATCGTGACTATTGACGACACAAAAAGCTTCATAAGCAAAGATGAAGGCAAAACCTGGACAGAATATCAGATTTTCGCTGAGCCTGAAAAGTTCTCCATAAGAGTCGAGCGTGCACTTCTGTGTACCAGAAGCGGGGTTATAATCCTCGCATTTACCAATGACAAGGAAAGGGCGAATTGGAACTGGCAGAATGATATCTCCGATTCCCCTGAGGCCATCCTTCCAACCTATGCTGTCAGAAGCTCCGATGGCGGGAAAACATGGACTGACCTTCAAAAGCTTCATGATGACTGGACGGGGGCAATCCGTAACATGATCGACACTAAAGACGGAAGCATTGTTTTTACTTCAATGATGTTCAGGCATAATCCGGGTCACCATACAGTCGTTACATATACATCAAAAGATCAGGGTAAAAGCTGGCTCAGAAGCAATATTATCGATCTGGGTGGTGTGGGACATCACAGCGGCGCCACGGAAGCGACCATTGTGCAGCTTACTGACGGTCGACTATGGATGTTGATCCGGACAAACTGGTGGAAATTCTGGGAAGCTTACTCATTTGATGAGGGTTTGACGTGGAAAAACTTCAGGCCGACAAGTATTGATGCAAGCTCCTCCCCCGGTCAGTTAAAAAGACTCGAGAGCGGTCGTCTGGTACTGGTATGGAACCGTTTTTATCCTGAAGGGAAAAAAGACTATCCTCTTGAGGGTGGTGATGGCATACTTTCGGAAGTGGCAACAAGCTGGCAACGAAGTGAACTCTCAATAATGTTCTCAGACGATGACGGCAAAAGCTGGAGTCAGCCTGTTGTATTCGCCCGGTTAGTAAAAAAAGGAGGAATTGCTTATCCGTATCTTTTTGAAGCCAAACCAGGTGAAATCTGGATAACAACCATGCAGGGAAATCTGAGGGTCAAATTGAATGAAAATGATTTTAACAAACGATAAATTTCTGATGATCTGATACAAATCTCGTTATGCTTCTGAATCAAATAAACAGATACCCCTGAGTATGATAAAATGGCCAGGCACCAACATCGGTCCGAAACCTTGAAATCAAAAAGTACTGGTTGGATTCATATTGTAATTACAAAATAAATATTATGTATAACAGAATTAGTGCAAAAAATACATATACAGACAGTTACATTAAATTATCAACTCCGGCAATAATATTAGCCATATCTATGGTTCTACTTCTTACTCCCCGATGTAAGAACAGATCTGATATAAATAATGGCAAAGAGGTTGCAATCCGGCTTGAACCAGGACCTGACAATCCACGTAACAGCGAAGGAGACTTTATAACTCTCGAAAATGGAAGAATACTTTTTATTTACACCCATTATACTGGTAAATCGGGTGGGGATAATGACAGTGCTTATCTGGCAGCTATATATTCTGATGATAAGGGAAAAACCTGGACCCGGCAGCAAGGTAAAATTGTTGAACAGGAAGGAAAACTGAATGTGATGTCAGTATCGCTTCTAAGGCTTCAGAATGGGGAGATCGCTTTATTCTACCTGAGGATAAATTCCGAGACAGACTGTATACCGATGATCCGGATCTCGGATGATGAAGCTAATACCTGGAGTGAAGCCCGTCCTTGTATTACCGACAGGCAAGGTTATTTTGTTTTAAATAATAGCCGGGTAATTCAACTGCAAAATGGCAGGATTCTGTTTGCTGTAGCGATGCACCAGAGCCCTGAACAGCCAAAATTTTCAAGTGTGGGACGGTTGTGGAGCTATTACTCGGATGATAACGGCCTTACATGGAGATCCGGTAGGGAGGTACAGAATCCTGATAGTGTAGTTACACAGGAACCCGGATTGGTTGAATTAAAGAATGGAGATATTTTAATGTTCGTACGTACAAACAAAGGCGTACAATATATTTCACATTCAAAGGATAAAGGGGAAACCTGGAGTTCTGTTGAACCAGGTAATATTAAGTCTCCTTTATCACCTGCTTCAATTGTAAGAATTCCTTCAACCGGTGACCTGCTTCTGGTATGGAATAATAACGGAGGAGAAAATCCGGCACTGAAAGGTAAACGTACACCTCTTACTGTAGCTATATCCAGGGATGAGGGGGAAAGCTGGGAGAAAATAAAAAATATTGAAGATGATCCGGATGGCTGGTATTGCTACATTGCCATCCATTTTACAGATAAGCAGGTATTGCTTGGTTATTGTGCAGGGAACCGGCCTAAAGGAACGGGTCTGGCGATGACCAATATCACAAGATTAAATCTTGACTGGATCTATAAATAATCCTATTTATTATTCAGGATATCAGATATATTTAAACTTGTTTTGTCTCTTAACCTTTAAGCTATAAGAGGTTATGTTGTTGATATTGGTCTTTATAAATACATATTAGAATGTTATTGCATAAAAAAGGAAATCATAAAACTAACGCAGTCATTTCTAATTCCAAGCCAGCAATTATTTCAGAATTACCTTCACGGGCATGGCTTACAGTTGCAATGCTGATGGTGGTTGGATGTCTTAATTACATTGTCCGGATAATGATTACCAATATGAGAGGATCGCTTACAGAGGCGATGCCTCTTACCGATGCCCAGTTCGGTCTTCTTACTTCCGTATTCCTTTGGGTCTATGGTATTATTAGTCCTTTTGCAGGATTTCTCTCAGATCGGTTTAAACGCAGTCATGTAATTATCATGAGTTTGCTTATCTGGTCAGTTGTTACCTGGAGTACCAGTTTAGCCAGGACATTCGATCAGCTTCTTTTTACACGTGTACTTATGGGACTAAGTGAGGCATGTTACATTCCGGCTGCACTTGCCTTGATCGCTGATTATCACAAAGGACCAACCCGTTCATTTGCCACCGCACTGCATATCGCGGGGATACTGGCAGGTCAGACCCTAAGTTTCACCGGAGGGTGGTTTGCTGAAAAACATGGCTGGACATTCCCTTTCAAATTATATGGAATAATTGGCATTGTTTATGCAATTGGCGTACTTCTGCCATTGCTGCGCGATCTGCCTTCCGGAAAGCTGGAACAGGTTGCTGGGACGAAAGAAACCGGCGGAGAAAAAGTTAGTTTCCTGAAAGCAATTTCCAGCCTTTTCAGTAGTGGTTCTTTTATTCTTTTACTGGTCTATTTTGGAATAATGGGTGTCAGCTGGGTACTAATTGGCTGGCTGCCTACCTATTTCAAGGGGCATTTCGATATTTCACAGGGGATGGCTGCTTTATATGCCACTGCTTACCCAAGCATTGCCGGTTTCATTGGCGTATTGCTCGGAGGTGCATGGGCTGACCGATGGAGCCGTACCAACATTCGTGCAAGAATTTACGTTCCTGTCATAGGTTTGTGCATGGCAGCACCAGCCATATTTGTTTCAGGAACTACCGGTGTTTTACCTCTGGCTATTTTTGGTTTTGTTTTTATCTCTCTTACCCTTGCATTTAACGAACCGAATATGATGCCTGTTCTTTGTCTGGTTTCTGATCCCCGTTATCGGGCCACAGGTTATGGGATCCTTAATTTTGCAGGTTGTATAATGGGTGGTGTTGGCATCTATATAAGTGGTGTTTTACTGGATGCAAAAGTAGATTTCAATATGATATTCAGGATGCTGGCATTAATAATAGGGGCTAATGTAATACTGTTATTGTTGGTGAAACCTTCAAGACAATATTAAAGGAAAGGGATCTCTGCAGATAAAATCAGAATCAATGGTTTAATGCATACACTCAAATTTTTAACAACATACATTTAATCATGGATAATATTATAATTCAGAGCGGACTTATTTACCGGAATCCGAAGCCTCATGTAACAAGCAGGCAGGCTTATTTCCCATCGGTTATTCTTATGAATAATGGTGAAATGCTCGCATCAATGGCAATAGGTGAAGCATTCGAGGCAGTGAATTTAAATACGTATATCTGCAGGTCGAAAGATATGGGTGAAACATGGAGCGATCCTTTTCCTCTTTTCGAAAAGGAAAATGGAGAAGCTCTCTTCTAATTTTTCCCGCATTACTTCGATGCCCGATGGAACTGTTGTTGCAAATGTGGTGCGAAGCTATCGCGATATGCATCCTGAAGACGGACTTGCAAATCCTGAGAATATAGGAATGGTTCCAACAGATCTTCTGCTGGTACGCTCCAAAGATTGGGGCAATTCATGGGAACCTGCTGAAATAATTTCTCCACCTCTTATCAGGGCCTTCATTTGAACAGTGCTGCCCGATTATACCCCTTAAAGACGGCCGCTGGTTGTGGCCGACCTCTACCTGGCGCGGCTGGGATGGCTATTGCCCGAATGGTATGAAAATGGTGGCACTTGTTTCTCATGATAAAGGTAAAACATGGCCTGAATACATGAATGTTATGGACAGTAACATCAATAAAATAATCTACTGGGAAAGTAAGATAATTGAGTTGAAGAATGGATTGCTCGTTGCAGTTGCCTGGGCTTATGATGAAAAAAATGGTAAAGATCTTCCCAATCATTATACTATTAGTTATAACGGAGGAAAAAACTGGCAGGTGCCAGCTGTCCGCAAAGATCCATGGTGAAACAATGGCAATTGTTGAATTGCCTGACGGACGTCTGCTTAATGTATACAGAAGGATGGATAAGCCAGGATTATGGGCAACCATATCGCAAATTCAGAACAATAAATGGATCAATGAAAAAGATTACCCGCTATGGGGCAGTCAGGAAATGAGTTTAACAAATAAATCTGACAATATGGTACAGGATTTCAATGAACTAAAATTTGGTGCCCCTTGCATAACGTTGTTGCCGGACAATACTGTTTATTTAGCTTTTTGGTGTTATGAAAAAATGGTTTCGAACATCAGATGGTTTAAGTTGAGAGTCATCTGAGCCCGGAGCAAACTTACTCCCGGATCCAAAAATTGACTAATGGAAAGACATTAATAAAAGAATGACTGAAAAATCTGATTTAAGATCTGATAATACCAAACTTCCTTTTGGACATGTACATTTGGATAAAGAACTGGCCAGAATACCACAGGGTATTTAAAGGCACTTTTTACAAACTAAAATCATTTTAAATGAAAAGAGCAAACGTAAAAGATAATCAGAGTATTATCAGTTTTAAGGGGGCTGGAAGTGAAAGACTCTACAATTAATTCCAGACGTAATTTTCTCAGGACAGGTTTGTTAGCAGCTTCAGGGCTTGTCTTTGCCGGGAATGCAACTGGCTATACCGGAAATACATGGCAGGCAAAGTCACCGGGTGGTAGCAAATCATGTATTGATTACGGACGGTCATTCCTTTGTAATACGGCAGAGTTTAACACTGTGCGAATGTGGATAGAAAGCCGTACAATAATTACCGATTCCAGATCGGGGACAAGTACTGTGTACTATCAGGGAGCCTCATGCAAAAGCGAAAACACTTTTGGGGAGAAAGATCTTTTCTATAAAGACAATTATGATTTCCTCCCAATTTTTGGTGACGGGATGGTGCTTGTCTTTCGTCGAAAGTATATTAAGGTGGGAGATACTTATAAGTCCATAAAGAAAATGGAAGAGATGTGGGGAGCAAATCCTGTAATTTATATGCCAGTTCCGGAGGTAATAACCGAACTGGACACATGGGAAAAGATCCGTGATGCAACTGCTGGCGGCCTGCCAATAATAACCCGGACCGAGTTCCAAAATACTGAAACAGGCTTGAGTGCTGTTATTGAATGTCCTTGCAAAACCATGAATATCAGTCATCCTAAAAAGATGTACCAGGTGGATACAGGCCCCGTTGCCTTCCCTGACCTTACAAAAGTATATGATATTCAGATTGATTGTCTGAGTCCGGCTTTCATTGCCTTTAATAAACCTGACTTTGCAGATTTTGTGATTGAATCACCAACACCTGTCATGGAAGGCGAAAAAGAAGTTGCTACAGTTTACCATTATTCCAAAATGGTAACAATAACGGGTAAAAACCGAATATTTGCTCTTGGAAAATTGTAAAGCATTAAACATATACTGAGAGAAAAGAATTCGATCAGGTTGCATCTGATCATGTTATATATTTCCGGGAGGGATGTGGTCACTCAGAAATTGGTTTGTTATTGGAAAAGATTTGTAATTTTATCTTTTATTCACCCTATGATGAATATCAATCAGCCTGTTTGTACGAAATACTATAAGGCAGAGTTGTTTTACTCAAAGTGGTTCATAATTAATATTATACTATTTTTCATCTGTTACGCATAAAATTAATTCACCTGCATTTAATTGCTCCTGTTATGAATAAAGTTGCAGTTATTCTGATTTTTTTGATCTCTTTCGGTTGTTCATTCGTTAAAAAAGATCATAGCGGCAGAATGACCGGCACAACAACTTTGCAGATTGTCAGCCGGACCACTTCTTCAGATGTCCCTGGTTTCTATAATGCTATTTATGTTGAAAATAAAGGGTTCAGCTTACTTTCGGGAAACAGGTTTTCTGAGGACAATGGAAATACATGGAAAGAATACAAATATAAACCTGATTTTAATTCCGGATTACCATATGGTTATCGGCGCGAAAAAGTGACATCAGTAAGAGATCATTTCACCGGTCGTATTGTCACAATAATTAATTCTCTCGATACGCCGGGTCTTGATCCGGGTGTCAATGAACCCCCACTGGCTCAGTTTACATATTATCTTCGCTATACTGTTTCAACCGATAAAGCAAAAACATGGTTATTTGAGGAACCTGTAATTCAGGAGGGAGATTATACCGTTCAAAATCCGTTTGAAGGCATCTACATCGGAAAAAATTCGATTTATCTTGGCGATTTAGGTTGTATTCCGGTTGTCACAAAAAGTGGAAAGATACTTGTTCCTGCACAGACAACCCTTGCAGGCAGGGATGGTGAATTGCTCAACCCTGGTGGCGGCTTCACTTACACAGATGTAATTGTACTTATCGGGACATGGAGCAAGGATAACCGTATATTATGGAATGTTTCACAACGTGTTCAGGCTGATCCGGAAAGATCGACCCGTGGTATGATTGAACCGACACTTCTTGAAATGGAGGATGACAGGATCCTGATGGTTATGAGAGGAAGTAACGGAGGCAAGCTTGATCCTCAGGATCAGTTACCAAGCTATAAATGGTATTCTGTTTCAGAAGATGGTGGTGCAACGTGGTCAAAACCTGAACCATGGTGCTTCGAAGACGGGAGTTTATTCTTCTCCCCATCATCAATGTCAGCATTATTCAGGCATTCTTCAGGAAGGTGTTTCTGGGTAGGCAATATGTCTGATACAAACTGCAGGAATAATCTTCCACGCTGGCCACTTGTAATGGCTGAGGTAAATACCCGAAATCTCAAACTGATACGCTCCAGCCTTATTACTGTAGATACACAACATCAGGAAGATTTGTCAAAAGGGCGCCTCGATATATCCCATGTGGCTCTCATTGAGGACAGAGAGACTAAAGAGGTCATTCTTACCTATCCGCGCAATACAAACGCCTATAAAACAACTGAATGGATCACTGTCAGGTATTCCTTAAAAGGGCCCTGATTAAGTCACAGTAACAAGTGATGATGCTACGGCACTCATGACCCGGAGGCCTTTCCGCTCACCTCACCATACGGATATCTGAAATAGCACTGGTTGGCGGAGGTTCTTTCCCCTAACCGGGAGGAATATCATTCTGTCACAAAAGGATTCTGTTCCTGGCTTAATGGCCTGAGTTAAGGGTACTTTTTCTGAAGAATTTTCTTTCAGTTATAATGACGAGAATAATATATTTCATAATCTATTATCCTATAAACTATTCTATTACAACCGATGTAAAATAAACTTGTTTCTGATTATAAAATGGATTAATTTTATTTCGGGTATGATCTTTAACATGTTCAAAGACCATTTTCGGGGATTTTAAGTTATTAAAACTACCTCTATGGAAATAGCAATATCAAATCCGGAATTCTATTTTCGCTTTTTTTATGTTCTTTCCTTTTTGGTTACTTTTGTACTGGTCATTATTTTCAGTATCAGATTAAAACTTCCTCTATGGTCTGTCTTATTGATGTTAACTACAGTTTCGCTGTGTACAATCGTCGGATCAAGACTATCCACGATCCCTCTTACTGATTGGGGTCAAATTATTAGTAAAGGCCAGTATGAAGGTTATACAGGCCGGTTTGCGGTTGGAGGGTTATTGTTTGGTCTTGCAGGTCTGGTATTTTCATTGAAAATTTTATGTTTGGGTAAGCAAATAATTAATTTATATGCATGGATCGCGCCCATTGGTTTTGGTATTCAGAAAATCGGATGCTTTTTTAACGGGTGTTGTTATGGAAAACAATCAGACTTACCATGGAGTGTAAAATATCACATCGGGACCAATGCTCATTTCCATCAATGGGTTAATGGAATAATTGATGATAATGCAGTTTATGCCCTAAGCGTGCACCCTGTCCAGCTTTATGAGGCGATGGCCCTGTTTTCAATTGCGTACATAGTCTGGCGATCGCGAAAATTATGGAATAAAACATGGAGTACTCTGATCTTTTCAATTTGTCTCTTTTTTATTTTCAGGTTTATCTTTGAGTTTTTGCGTGACCCGGCTTCATCTAACTCTGATAGTGCTTCCATTTTAGGGATTACTATGGTTCAATGGTTCTTCTTAATTACCGGGGTTGGTTTTGCAATTATATTATTACTGTATGAAAAGCGTTTGAAGCCCATTATTCAGAAACACCCTGATACCAGGCCAACTTTCAAAAAATCATTATTGTATGTTCTTTCTATTTCAGTATGCATTTATACATTCCGGGGCTTATTCACTCCATTTGAACTGCTTTCGCTTAACATGAGATTTATTCCTGCAATTTTCCTGACGGCTTATTATGTTTATGAATCTTTACAAACGGTCAGGTTTCGGCTGGCTGCTACCTCTTTTTTTGTTTTACCAATTTTTTTGATATCTCAGACTTTCTCACCCGATTCCACAAAGCCAGGGTTTATTAAAGACTTTTACCAGAATGAGGTAAAATCATTTAAAAGGATAGATGTTAGCACTTCACTGGGAGTTTATAACAGTTCCGTAAAATATGATCCCCATGAAGAGACCTGTGGAACCGCATATACAACAGAGGATTATAAATATATCTATCGAATGGCCGGAGCAGGGTTTTCAAACATTACAAAAAAAAGGAATTTAATAACCACAGCAGGCATTAATCTCTATGGAGGTATCAGCAAAGAGAATAATCTTACTAAACAATGGGAAAAAACCAGTTTTCTGTTTGGAGTTAATCCCTATATTAAGTACGATCTTAATTGGGTGGGAGTCGGTGCTGGTGTTCATCTGGGCAACCTTAGATGGGTCCCCATAAGCCCGATTGATGCAACATCATTTGAAAGAGGAACACGCTTTTCTCCGATTTTACCTGAGGCATATTTTAGAGTAGGCAGGCGGGATATTCTGGATCTGAAATATACCTATGGATTTAATTTTCCCACTTCCATACCGCTGCTTTTGCATGAAGTTAGCATTGGTTCCGGTTTTGGTAACAAAACTGAGTTTAACCTGAGAGTCGGAACAGCTCTTTCAGATAATGATACATATGCATTTATTTCTGCAGAGGGTCTGGTAAATAAAAAGATCGGGTTAACTTTTAAATATAATTTTGGAAATGGAGCATTCTATTATACTAGTAATAATGAGGTTGAAAACAGAATGGGAAGAATACTCTTTGGAGCGAATTACAGGTTTGGGTTTAAAAAATAAATCAACGATTCAGTCATAAGTGTTTCCCCCGCTTGAACGCGGCAGGCTATAAGACCTTTACAAATCCTTAATTTCTTTTTGCCACCCAATCCACCGCACAACCGATATGTTCTTTAATTTTCGGATCCTCAAAAGCTTCCGGAGTGTGCCCGAAAACAGTGTAGAATGAACGTATATTGCCCATTTCCTGGTACCAGATGAGAGGGTGGTCACCCATTTTCCATTTGTCGTCTTTCAGAGTAGCTTCATTAAGTGAGTTTTCGTCCAGACGGGCCAGCACATGAACTTTTGCTCTTGGGTTTTCCTTGAAACTGTACCATTCATCGAATGTGCGATAGGTTTTCATTCCTTTAAACGGAGCCATTGAGGGATGCTCAGTATTCTCAAAAATAACTGTCCCCAATTGAGCCGGTGGATGAGTTTTAAAGAAAGCTCCGTTCAATTGTCCGTACCATGCCCAGTCATACTCACAATCGGCCGCTGCATGAATACCGACAAATCCTTTACCTTTAGCCATAAATTCTTCAAAATTCTTCTGCTGCTGGTCATTCAAAACTTCCCCCGTTGGATTCAAAAATACCACTACATCAAAAGTTTTCAGAAAATCAGGAGTAAACAAATCCGCATTTTCTGTGGCAGTCAGAATCCAATTTCTTTCCTGGGCCAGATTGCTCATCATTTTCAGTCCTGAGGAAATTGAATTATGCCTGTAACCCGCAGTCTTGGAGAATACAAGGACATTGATTTTTTTGTTTTGCGCAATGACGGAAAACGCCATTATAAGGAAAAGACAAATTAATGAAATAAGCTTTTTCATGATTTATTGGTTTAATCTGAATTCTTTGCAAAGTACAAATTTTAAATCAGATTGCAATTGTAAATCTAAATTGCCGTATTCCATTTCATGAAGGTGTTGTTGAATTAAAGTTGTTGCATAAGATTACATTAAATAGCTGTGCTGCCATCTCCTTCTAATGAAAAAAGGATCACTTCTCCCAGACGAGCTAATAATCAATAAAATAATTCTACTCCGAGATTAAAAAGTACTTGTAGACAGGGATCTTGCTGAACTATATGGCCTAGATACCAGGACACTCAATCAAGCTGTCAAAAGAAACATAAAAAGATTTCCTGAAGACTTCATGTTTCAAATGACAAAAGAAGAATTCAAAATTTGGAGATCACAAATTGTGATTTCCAATAATGACAAAATGGGACTTAGAAGACCTCCTTATGTGTTTACTGAACAAGGTGTTGCAATGCTTTCCAGTGTTCTCAACAGTGACAGAGCGATCCTTGTAAATATCCAGATTATGAGAGTCTTCACCAAAATGAGAGCACTCCTGGAGTCACATAAAGAAATACTTAGAAAACTTGAATCACTGGAAAAAAAGGACATTGAACAGGAAGATAAAATGCTATTAATATTTGAGTATTTAAAACAACCCGAACAGCCAAAACGAAAAGAAACTCAATACAGAGAAAGGAAACAGATCGGTTTCAAATCTTAACAAAATAAAAAAAATCTAAGCCTAAACCAAGTTATAAGCTACTTTCTTTTTCAGATCTGATTAAAGTTATAAATGCGGCAAAAATTGTAACTAATAGCTGTAAAAATGGTGAAATTATTACCATAAGGATAAGCCATCCAATAAAACTGATTTTAGGGTCGTATAGAATAAAAGGGTGTCCAAAATTTTGAAAGTCAGACGATGAGTCAAAAAGCATCAGAATTGCTCTTCCCCAAACAACTAATAATGGTATAATGGTAAAGATAGATGCTAAGAAAGAATATTTAAATATTTTATAATATTTCTGATAAAGTTGTTCCGGGGAAACAGAAACTCTTTTAGTTATATACCAGCCAAGCGGGAATCCTGATAATATGCAAAATATCGGTACGCCCATACCCATCCCCAGGCATATTATATCAATGAGTATATAAAAAATAATAATAGTTTTTAAATTTAGTTTCATAAGGTTTCTCATATTTCTATCTGATTAAAGATTTGCAATTCCTTATACCTTAAGAGTGTTTTATACACAGTTTTATTACACGTTTATACTTCTATTAAAGGTACCCATATCTGACCAATTAATGAGTTATTAAACACTATATTATGTTATCTTAATGACCAAAATAGTTGGAGTTGGTTCAAATAAAGAATTTATCACCAATCCTTGCCCCCCTCTTAAGAGGGCTACCCTTTATACACATTTTTCTGTAATCATATAGAGATTACTTGTAATCGACGCCAGAGGCGTCAAATTCCAATAGCCCCGGTAACGTCCGGGGTCAGGGCATTTCTGTACTTTTCAACCCCGGAGGGTGTTGAATAAGTTTAAGTTATCAGATAATCTTCATCAAAACCCACTAAATGTTCCTTCAATAAATCTTTTAATTCTTCCTTGAAGGAACATAACTTATGGTGTTCCCTTTGGTTCTCAACATACCGTATCAAATTTGTCTTTGAAGAAATATGATAAGTGAATCCGCTGTATCCGACCTGCCATCCGGAAAAGCCTTTAAAAGGTACTGTGACCATAGTCAGGAAATTAGCCAGGATATGATAACGGGGTCTGTTTTTTAATAGATTTAGCACTCATTTATTTTGCTAACGGTAAATATCCGGCAATATAAAATAAACAAATAAACTGATTGTTGAGGAATATCTTTTCAGCTTTTAAAAATATACTTTGCAAGTAATAGTCAGATGACATTTCATAAACCTTTTGTTATCTTGTAACTATAAATTATTAAAATGATAATAAACCTGAGCAATTCATTTAACGGCAGTTACTGGTTATCAGCAGGCACTCTGTTTTTATCTGTATCAGCGTGTCATAACACTGAAAGAAACAAAGTAGAAAATCCCCCCAATATAATACTTATTGTATCGGATGACCAGGGGTATAACGATCTTGGAGTTTACGGAGCAAGGGACATAAAGACGCCTAATCTTGACAAACTTGCTGATGATGGAGTCAGATTCACAAACTTTTATGTCACAGCATCATTTAGTACTCCATCGCGTTGTGGTATGCTGACGGGACGTTACCCTCAGCGTAACGGCACTTTTGAGCTATTTCGCAATGACCGGGTTGATGACGGATATTCTTATGGCTCATATGAATACAGCACTTCTCCCGAAAGGATTTTGGGAACAGATCTGCGGGAAGTCTTATTCCCTGAACTGCTGCATAAAGCCGGATATAATAATGGCATTTTTGGAAAATGGGATATGGGTCAGTTAAAGCGATATTTGCCTTTACAGCGAGGATTTGATCAGTTTTATGGGTTTGTGAATACCGGTATAGATTATTATACTCATGAAAGATATAATGTTCCTTCAATGTACAGTAACAATGAACCCACTACAAAAGATAAAGGTATTTATTCCACATACCTGTTTGAACGCGAAGCATTGCGTTTTGTGAAAGAAAACAGGGGAAATCCCTTTTTCCTCTATCTCCCCTTTAATGCACCACATAGTTCCTCAAGCCTTGACCCGAAGATAAGGGGAACAGTTCAGGCACCTCCCGAATACCTTGCCATGTATCCGGAAGCAACTACGGTACGTGAACTCAGGAGAAGAGGATACATGGCTGCGGTTACCTGTATGGATAATGCTATTGGGAATGTTCTCAGAATGGTTGACAGCTTAGGCCTTCAGAAAAACACTATTGTGATATTTTTCTCCGATAATGGTGGTGGAACAGGCTCTGACAATTTTCCTCTTTCGGGGGGAAAGGCAACGATGTGGGAGGGAGGACTCCGCGTACCGTGCATTATGAAATGGCCTGGCAGGATAAAAGAAAAGCAGGTATTAAATAATTTTGTCAGTTCACTCGAAATATTTCCTACTCTTTTGGCTGTTGCAGGTTTGGAAAAGCCTGATTCACTTATTCTGGATGGGTTTAATATTTTACCACTTCTGACAGGAGATGGAAACCTGGAACGAAAAGAAATGTATTGGGATTTAAGAGAGGAATTTGCCGTTCGGATTGGAGATATGAAATGGATAAAGTCAAAAAAAGTGAACGGATTATTTGACTTGTCAGACGATATTGGAGAAAAGGATGACTTATCAAAAAAGGAGATAAATAATTTTAATGAGATTAAAGATAAATTTCAAAAGTGGCAATTAGAAATGAGTAATACAGAACCAAGAGGCCCCTTCAAAGATTATTAACTAATATTACCTATGAAAAAATTAAAATTATTTTACGGAATTTGATTTTAAAGATAAAAGCGAAACAAAGGGAACAGATTTTTATTATGTCAGGGCCATCCAGTCAGATGGCAGTATGGCCTGGTCCAGTCCAATCTGGGTAAACAAAAAAGGAAACTAATAAGAAACTTCATTTTCCGAAATTTCACCGAAGCTAATGACAAGATTAATTATGATGTTTTTTTAGTCAGTCTGATAATATTTCTCTAATTCATCCGGAACCTGAATAGGAGCCAAATGGAAACCATTTTTAATGTCTGACGATTTTTATGATTATTTTAATATATTAGTATACAGAACGATATCACTATTTTAACCTCCTGAATACTTATCCGATTTGGTTATAAGTTAAAACGAGTGTGAAAAACTTGACTTTGTCTTAGACATGGTTTAAATTTGAATATCACATTATTTAACAAAATATCTTAAAACTTACTTCTTACTAACCAATATTACCTGGATATCAAAGAACTAAATTGTATACAATTGAAAATCAATTATATTTAAGTGGAAACTAATGGCCCAGATTAGTAAATATATCTTTTAATCCGTAAATCCTTAGACTAATGAAAAAGCTTAACTTAAAACTAATCTTTAGAACAGGCAGAATTTGCCTTATTTGTATCGCACTCACTCTGTCAATTAGTAGTTGTGCTCTAATCAATAAGTTATTGAATATTGGCAGTGCAATTGTCGGGACTTTAAACAATGTGAACGTGGTTCTGGATAATACCACGAATAATCTGAATTCAAATGCTGCAAATTTCACGCAAATAATGCAGGAAGCTATTAACAGTATCATGGATCAAAATGTCAAAGCACAATTACAGGCAGCACTGGACAACGCTATTGTAACGACCAGTGGGGAAATAAGATGTGATATTCAGTTTACTGCAGATTATTTAGTTAAGCGAATTCAGGCTATAAAAGCCCAATATAACCATCTACCCATACCAGTCTCAGAACCTAAGGTGTGCACAGTGCTTCCATCAATAGTTGATATGAATCTACCTCCAAACCAACGAAATCTGGTACAAGTCACCGGATATTTTTTAAATGAAGACTTTAGCAAATACAAATTATTTCACCATACTTTATCAGGGGTAATAACTGATCGAACATCTTCTTTGTCTGCAAATACTAATTTTAAACTGCAAATCAACCTTGGAAGCGGCGAAATTGTATTGGATCAAAATAGCAGTAAACTTGTACTGATGTGGAATGATAATATTCTTTCGGTTATTCCGGTCGTACAGCGCATACCAGTGCCTTGCGAGCTGAGAGACAGAGAACTTGTGAATTTACCGAAAATGATGGTTTACCCTGAGCAAAAAAAGGATCCGCGCTTAAATAAAAATGAAGGGGACAAGGAGTTTAATGGTAATGGCCCTTGTAGTACCGGTTCTGTTTCACTTTCTACCCGCAATAATGGTACTGAATTATGGGCAAGGGTTTTTGTGAGAATGTGGGAGTGTCCTGATGACCTTAATAAGAGCCATTCTGATTACAGTTATGGAGATAAAATACTTGAAATGAAATTGGTTACGGCTGAATATGGATGGAGGATTAAGAGAATAAATCAATCAACTTCTGAATCATTTCAAAATATCGACAAGGTCACTAATGATACAGAAAATTTCGCCGGCAGTGGAGTCGTTGCACAATATGTAATCATGGGTGATACGAACGGTAATGATCTTGGCAGCAGCTATGTACAGGTAACATTCAGACCGGTAAAAGTAACATTGGAAAAAATAGGTGATTGCATAAGTAACTGATTAGCATGCGTTAGGTATAAAGTTATACATGATAAACTCCAGGAGTGAGTACAAATTTCCAGATGATTTAGAAAAAGCGCTTCAATCTCAAAACTTACTGTCCTGGCTGGTAATTTGAATATATTTTTATAGTTAACAGATAATTAGTTACTTAGCCAGATAATGAAAAAATCTGAACTGGCCTGATTGAATAAATGAAATAGAACAAGAACTTCTGGAAATATTCAGGAGTTCTTTCTTTTTTAATACTTTTATAATGGGTAAGTACCAGGTGACCTGCATAGAAAAACTAAATTTATATTTCAGCATAAATACGATTCAGATTTATGAAAAGACTATTGTTAATTTCTGCATTCTTAAGTATCACCTTAAATGTTACTTCACAACAAAAACCTTTCCTGAGTAATATTTATGACTACCTGGAAAATACGCAGGTTTTTGAGTTGAACCAGGTGGAAGGACATACATTTTCAGTCCCATATCAGTCTGTTGGTGAGGCTTTGATTAATAACAAAAGCACATCACATAATTTGATCTCACTAAACGGAAAATGGAAATTTCACTTTGCAGATACTCCCGAAGGTACTCCGGAAGGTTTTTTCAATGAAAACTTTAATGATTCTAAATGGGATACTATTCATGTACCTTCAAACTGGGAGATGCAGGGATATGGAGATCCTCTCTTCCGGAACGTAAAAACTCCATTTCCTCCTAATCCTCCTTTCGTACCGAAAGACTATAATCCAACAGGATCATACAGGAGAACTTTTACAATTCCTTCTTCATGGAAAGACAAGCATGTTTTTCTAAGGATGGAAAAGACTGCGTCAGCATCATTTGTATGGGTTAACGGGAAGGAGGCAGGATACAATGAAGGTGCTCAGGAACCTGCAGAATATGATATTACCGATTATCTGAGACCCGGAAAAAACACAATTGCCGTTAATGTATATAAATATTCTGATGGTTATTACCTGGAAGATCAGGATTACTGGAGATTGGCAGGCATTTTTGACGATGTATTGTTGTATGCGACCCATGCGACACATATATTTGACTGGTACTCAATAACAGATCTTGATAATAACTTCACCGATGCAACTCTTAACCTTTCGGTTGATGTTAAAAACTACTCCGGCATTCCTGCAAAGGACCTGACTCTTAAAACTACCCTCTATGATCCTCAAAAGAAAATTGTCAGAGAATTTAGTTCAGAAAAGTTTTCTCTTAAGCCTTCCGGCAAACTGGCTATAGCACTTTCAGGTGATATTAAAAATCCTGCTAAATGGTCAAGTGAGTTCCCGAATCTTTATAATCTGACTTTTGAACTTGTAAATTCTTCCGGGAAAACTGTGGAGGTTATTGCCGGCAGGATTGGATTCAAAAAAACAGAGATAAAGAATCAGGTTTTCTACCTTAATGGTGTCCCCGTCAAATTGAATGGTATTAACAGTCACATGCAGCATCCAAAGCTTGGGCACACTATGGATGAAGAAACTATAAGAAAGGATTTTACCATTTTAAAAAGATTTAATATCAATTGTGTCAGAACGTCCCATTATCCTCCGGTGAACAGGTACCTTGAGCTGGCTGATGAATATGGTATTTATATTATTGATGAGACGGGAGACGAGTCACATGCTACAGAGTACGTTTCACGACTGAAAGAGTGGGAGGGAATGTACCGTGAAAGATCGCGGAAAATGGTCTTGCGCGACAGGAATCACCCGTCAGTTCTCTTCTGGAGTGCAGGGAATGAAAGTGGTGAAGGTGAGAACATATGTGCAGTAATAGATGAAGGTAAAAAGTATGACAAAACACGGTACTGGATGTATGGTGGTAATGCTTTTTCTCATCCTTGTGAAGAAATAATCGGACCCAGATATCCCCGGTTAAATGACCTTATTACAAACGTCTACCTGGTACCCGACAGTATTGATCCGAGACCTTCGTTTCTGGATGAATATCTGGCTGTTACAGGGAATGGTGGTGGCGGTCTTGATGACTACTGGGAACTGTTCAATCAGTACCCGAGAAGTATGGGGGGTGCAATATGGGATTTTGTCAGTACGGGAATTATCGAAAAAACAAGAGAACTTAAGGATGGTTCCGGAAATAATATTCAGGTAGATCTTATGGGTCGCGCAAAACTTACCGACGGAGTCACCGGGAAAGCAATTGATCTTAATGGACATGATCAATGGGTTGAGGTTTACAGGGATAAATCCCTGGAGATCTCAGGAGATCAGCTTACATTATCTTTAATGGTTTTTCCAAGGGCTCTCAGTCCTTCCTCAGGGACTCTGATAACAAAAGGAAACTGGCAGTTTGGAATTAACCAGGTTGGGAAAGATTCATTAAGATTTTATATAACAACCCGTCAGAAGAAATCTGTTGAAATTAAGCTTCCCGACAACTGGGAAAATAACTGGCATCATGTAACAGCAACCTATAATGGAATGTCAATCTGGATTACAATTGATGAACAGGAGAGTAAGAAAATGCCTGTTACCGGGAATATATTGAACTGTCCCTTTCCTGTCAACATTGGAAGAAACGCAGAAATACATGGACAGGAAACTTCCGTATATATCTGCGATGCAAAAATTGACCAGGCGTCTATATTTACGAAAGTTGTTCCAATGACTCAGTTGAAGAACCCTTCCGTGGAGTTGAAAAAACAATCAGTTTTATGGCTTGATTTCGAAGAGATTAATGAGAAGGGAGATTTTTTTAGTTACGGAATCGGAGCAAGAACATATGGGGCGATATGGCCAGACCGCCGGCCACAACCTGAAATGTGGCAGATAAAAAAATCAGGTCAGCCGGTCCATGTCAACATGATCTCTTCTGAAACAGGAAAAATAGAGATAATCAACCGTTATCTATTTACAAATTTGAAAGACCTTCAGACTATATGGATGCTACAGGCTGATAATGATATTGTTGAGAAGGGTGAACTATCAATTGATCTTCCAGCTCAGAATAGTTCAGGAATTACAATTCCTTATCATAAGCCTGAAATAAAGAAGGGAGTTGAATACAGGTTGCTGATCAGCTTCAGGCAGAAAGAAAAAACTCAATGGTCTGATCCGGGCTATGAAATAGCATGGGAACAGTTTTCCCTTCCATGGTTTATAAACCCTGATGAGGCAAAAGGAATGGAAACCTCACCTCTGAAATTGAATTATAATGACAAAAATGTTTTAGTTTCAGGGGCTGGATTTAGCTATACATTTAACATGAAATCCGGGTCACTGATATCATTCATGGTAGAAGGGAAAGAAATTATTGAACAGGGCCCTCGTTTGAACTTATGGCGTGCCCCGCTTGCCAATGAAACCGATGAATGGGGATTTGGTTCTTCAAATAAGAAGCATACAACTGATGGTTTTGGACATATGGCTGCAACAGAATGGTACTCTGATGGTCTGGATAACCTTCAATCGGTTCTGTCGGACTTCAAAGTTGAACAAGCTGATGATTACAATGTCACTCTTAAAATTGAGAATGTTACCATTACTGGTAACAGGAGAGGAGCATACAGGAATCATTTTAAATATATTATTAATGGTAATGGAGAGATGACAATTGAGCATTCAGCCATACCTGACGGCGATATGCCCTCATGGCTTCCAAGGATTGGTGTTGAATGGATACTGAAGAGAGATCTGGAAAGAATAGAATGGTATGGTCGCGGACCTGAAGAGAACTATCCTGACCGTAAAACAGGTTATAAAACCGGTATATACTCAAAAACTATAACAGATATGATTGAGCCATACCTGATACCTCAGGATTATGGACTAAGAACAGATAACCGTTGGGTCAGAATGACTGATGCAAATGGGACCGGACTGGAGTTCCGGGGGAATAAACTCTTTAACTTCAACGCATATCCCTATTCCACAGACAATCTGACCAAAGCACTCTATTCATATCAGTTGCATCCATTCGGGGGTATAACATTTAACTTCGACTATGCAACCAGTGGAGTGGGATGTACTGCTTTATCAGTTTTTCCGGAGTACCAGGTTATGCCTCAACGTTATGATTTTACGATGTATGTAAGACCCATTTGCAGTAAGAAATGAATGCTCGGAGCATTTCTTATTGTTATTAATTGCCAGCCAGTATTCATCGAGACATTCAACCAGGGAGATGCCGCTTCTTTATTGAATAGAACTGCTTACCGATTGGCTCTCATTAATTCTCCTCTTCCTTTTCAACTTTCATCCTTTCCCTTTTGTCCCTTATCTATAATTTTTATATATTTGATTTGCGTTTCCTAATGTGCTGGTAAACTTATTATTATGTTAGTTAAAACATTTGCCAGTGCCGTTACCGGTATTGATGCAGTGACCGTGACAATTGAAGTCAATGTGTCGCGCGGGATACGGTTTTTTCTTGTCGGGCTTCCTGATATTGCTGTTAAGGAGAGCCAGCAGCGGATAGAGTCTTCATTACGGTCGCTGGGTTACCATTGGCCCGGCAAGCAGGTATTGATAAATATGGCGCCGGCTGATATCAGGAAAGAAGGTTCCTCTTATGATCTGCCGTTGGCTTTGGGAATTCTTGCGGCTGATGAAAAAGTCATGCCGGGGAGAATAGGATCTTTTGTTACAATTGGAGAGTTATCTCTTGACGGGACATTACAACCGGTAAAAGGAGTTCTCCCGATAGCACTGAGGGCAAGGGAAGAAGGATTCAAGGGAGTGATAGTACCTCTTAAAAATGCCCGGGAGGCTGCTGTAGTTGAAAACCTTGATGTTTATGGAATGTCAAACCTAGGAGAGGTGATCGGGTTCTTTAACGGAACCACGAAATTCGATCCTGTAAAAGTTGATCTTCATGAGATATTTAAAAATGAAGCAAATAAATATGATGTTGATTTTTCAGATGTGCGAGGGCTGGAGAATGTTAAGAGAGCACTGGAAGTTGCTGCAGCCGGAGGCCATAATATTATAATGATTGTTTTTTTTATTGAATGTTATAATTGTTTAATATGCAATGTGATAAGAAGTAGAAATTCACATATAGTTCGGCTTAGAGATAAAAGGTTATCTTATTTATCAAAGAATCAGAACTAACCTCGTTACGATAATACGCGCATAAAAAATTATTTTCATTTTTTTTATAACTAATAGCATTTAATTAATTTGTCAATGTCCTTGACATCTATGATTGCAAGATCCGTAGCTATTTTAATTCTTCCGGAGGGAATAATTGCCTATATTACTCCTAGTAAGAGATATCCTTCCAAGGAAATTACTATAACTGATATTAAAGTTCCGGATATAATAGGAGTTATAATCTCTTTCTGTTATTAGTCTCATTTTAACTGGAAGCCAGGTACTCCTGTTTGCCAGAGGGCAAAACTGAAAACATCTGCAAGGCTCTCGAAATCCTTTTTCTTTGAATTTCCGATTCCATGACCGGCTTCATAATCTACAAGAAACAATATAGGTTTGTCTGAAGCATTAGCGGCCTCCAGTCGTGCCGCAAATTTGGCAGGCTGCCAAACAATGACCCTCGGATCGTTCATCCCGGCAGTTATTAAGGTTGCAGGGTATTTTACCCCGTCCTTAATATGAAGGTATGAGTCCATTTCAATAAGAGCTTTACACTCAACAGAATCTTTTACAGTTCCGAATTCAGGAACATTAACCGGTCCGTTTGGTGATTCTTCAGCACGTACGGGATCGAGGCAGCCAACTTCAGGAATTGCGGCTGCAAAAAGATCGGGCCTTTCAGTCATTGCTCTGCCTATGAGTATTCCACCCGCACTGGCTGAGTTTATAGCTATTTTTTTTGGGGAAGTAAATTTATTTGAAATCATAAATTCAGCACAAGCAATAAGATCCTTCCAGGTATTGGGTTTTGTTGTTTTATAGCCACCTTTATACCACTTATTACCCAATTCACCCCCGCCCCTGACATGAGCAACTGCGAGAATCGCGTTATAGTTTGTCAAAAGCAGCCGATCTGGATTGAAATGAGGACTCATTGACATTCCATAAGCACCGTAGCCATAAAAGAAAACCGGATTGTTTCCGTCTTTCTTAATATTTTTATTATAGATAAGTGATAGAGGAACCATTGTTCCATCCCAGGAGGGTACCATTAATTCTTCCACAGTCAGATCTGCAAATTCGGGGAAACTGGCTAAGGATGAGAGAGTTTCGGGAATGAATTCATTTTTGGCCTGTAAATACCTGTACCTCCTGAAATCACTTGTCCAGCCGGTGATGTTGACCCAGAGTTCATTATACCTGTACCCTTTGGAAGTTATTGAAATATTACCTGCGGGAAAAGGTAGCTGTATTTCTTTAGCAGTTTTTGACCCATAAGGCAGGAAAAAGAATTTAACGGAAACCCCGTTTTCTGAAGTTGCGTAGTAGAGACCTTCTTTAGATAATGCAAACGTTGTTATTGTTCTGTCAGGATCCTCAGGAACCACTACCTCTGCTTTTTCAATGTCAGGATTTGTTAGTGATGTTTTGACTATTTTATAGTTTGGTGCTCCTTTAGGTGTGAATATATATAATATCTTTATCTGTAGTAGCATAGCTATATACCTCATCCTCAGGCTTAAACAGATGTTTCCATTTGATATTCCCCTTTTTCATGTCGGTGAATGGGGCAAAATACAGATTCAATCGGTTATCGACTGTTGCCAAAACCCCGAATAGATATTTTGAATCATTATCATAATAGGCTATTGGAATATCCTCAGGACGAATTCCGAGTTCAGGCAGTTTTGCCCTTGAAAACATCTCTTTGTCGGTCAGAGGATCGGTACCCTCATAATGCATATAAGTTTTACTGTCCAGTTCACGGTCCTTCTGATGTACATTCCCTGACTTGAGCCGGTTGTATAAGAAGCTCTTCCCGTCAGGTAACCATGATATTGAAGCAAACCAGCATCGGTCAATTCTCTCCTCATCCAAAATTTTTGTTTTGACATCCATTGTAAGAACCACACTATTTTCCGACCCGTTCGGAGCCACAACAAATGCTACTTTTGAACCATCAAGGTTTGGCGAAATGGAACTTATTACATACTTTTGAGTTGTATCTGATCCGTATTTCTGCGGGTCAAAAAGGAAGGTTTCTTTTCCGTCAAAACCATCACGGTAAAACAATTTTCCTGTTTCATCCGCAGGTGTGGTTTTAAGGTAGAAATACCTGTCATTATCAGTTATGTTTAACATGGTAACCACGTGTGGCTCTTCTGCCATCAAATTCTATCATTTTATCAATCAGCAATTGCCTGCCAGATATCTTATTTAAGACATTCCGGGCATAATCTGACTGAATCCTGAACCATTTTAGTACAGAAGAGTCCTGAAGATTCTCCATAAACCTGTATGGATCAGAAACCGTCTGCCCGAAATAAGTGTCTTCAACAGGTTCTGCCTTTGCAAGAGGGGGTTTTTTTATTGTTTCATTTGAAGAGCAGCTAACAAAAAGGATCAAAATCAGAAATCCAATGAATGTCTTTGTTTTCATAATTTCATTTTTTTTGCCATAAATATCAAATAGTAACTATTTAATAACACTTTTGTACCACAATTAGTTCATGCAAAAAAATGAAATTCATATCAGAGAATTTATGTTAATATACACAACCTCAGACCACTCCATAGTAAGCTTCCCAATGTTTAATTAAGACTGCCTAATTTATTGCCTGCCAAACGTAGGTACCTACAGCTCCGGAGTTTAACCTTAATGTAGTATTCTGTCTGTTGTTTTGGATTCTGAATGAGTTCACGGCACTGGAATCATTTGCAATAGTAGGACTTTCTTTCCATCTGGTGTTCTGAAAGCCACATTTGGAAGCACCTGTGCATTATTAATAGAAGTGGCACTTTTTATCCCCGGATGTTCTTAATCTTCTGTAAGACCTGTTGTCTTTTCACCCATATTGGAAGATTCTATATGAACTTAACCGGGTCTTTACAATTTTTGAAGCATGAGCCATGGTGTGCCATGCTAAAATTGGAGTTGCATTTTCTCCCTCGATTTTCAAGGCTCCCTGGCACAAAGAACAACCACCATTGCCAGTATTCGGGTCACTTTTCGGATCAGCTGCAAGATTCCGGAGTATCGCATTTATACTCCAGTAACAAGTTATTTTAATTATGCGCATTCACTAAAAACACATTAAAATGAGAAACATGTTGATACCATTGTCCTGCTTTCCGGTTATAATTATTTTTTTTGTTAGTTCTGGCAGACAAAAGTTTAGACAGGAGAAAGTAAGTCTTTCATCAGGATCTGGCATACCTGAATTGATAAATGTGGGTATACAAAATAGAATTGAGCAAACACAGATAGGGATTGGTTTTGGATTTTTTCCACCATCTGGTTCTGGTTCAGATACACATGGGATTCCTAACTGGGGAACTCTGATGTCATTATCAGGAGAGACATCTGTTACCAGTTTGGAAAATTACCAATATCATCATATCTGACTGTTCATCCATGGTATGTAAGATTGGGATTTGCTTATACAAGAAAAGAAAAGATTGACAAATACAATAAAGTATTTTTTTCATCTCCTCTAATTGGGCGAGATATTAATATTTCGAAAAAAGCAGGAATTGGTATCGACTGAGGAATTAATATGGCACATTACCTATCCGAACCATCTGTTCCTAATTATTTTCTTTGTTTTTTTTACCGGGTATGGGAATTAGAATATTTTATAGAATTTAAAAACAGAACAAAAAAAGTATACGAAGTGTAAAATATTTTACTCTACTGAATTATAATTCCACCATTTGATTTAATGGCATATCCTTCCTTTTGACAATGACTTTCACTTTCAAGGGCAAGACCTACTGTCGGTTATCCTGCAATCTTAATGGTTAAAAAATTGAAACTACCACATAATTGACAGATATTTTAAAAGATGAACATTAAAAATTGATAATAATTACGAAATATTCTGAACAGCAAGGTTTGATTGTTATTTTAAGAGACTTTTTTCATAGTTTAAAAAAGTTCAAAATCATATCCTTCATACCTAAAAATGGCTTCACCCTTAAGGAATCGAATGCTCTGTACCTGAAAACAAAAAGTGCAAATTCTATAAATCTAAGTTTATTCCTGTGGCGATGGATCTTAATTTGTTTTACATTTTTGTCTTTCATAACTTTATCAGTATGAATCTATAACTTGGCAAGCTTTATCCCAGACCACAAAAACAACATCTTCATCAAATACCGTCAGAAGGACGATAAATACGACTATGGGTAATGGAATTTGATGGTTATCTGAAGCAGCAATTTACACTGATGTCGGTCTGCAATTCAATAGTCTTTAAATATATGACTTACCTTATCCCCCGATTCCTCCCGGGAGAGCCATGAAAATTACTTTTATTTTATCTATTATCTTTTCACTTTTGTCTCTTATCTTAATTTTTCTATATTTGGTATTGCGTTTTCTAATGTGCTAGTAAACTTGTTATATATGTTGGTAAGAACATTTGCCAGTGCTGTTACCGGTATTGATGCTGTGACTGTTACCATTGAAGTCAATGTGTCACGAGGGATACAGTTTTTTCTTGTCGGATTACCGGATATTGCCGTTAAGGAAAGCCAGCAGAGAATAGCATCTGCTTTTCGGGCGCTTGATTATCACTGGCCAGGTAAGCAGGTTGTAATAAATATGGCTCCGGCAGATATCAGGAAAGAAGGATCCGCATATGATCTGCCTCTGGCTCTGGGAATTCTTGCTGCTGATGAAAAAGTCATCCAGGGAGAATAGGATCTTTTGTTACAATGGGAGAATTATCTCTTGACGGGACTTTACAACCGGTAAAGGGAGTTCTTCCAATAGCGCTGAGGGCAAGGGAAGAAGGATTCAAGGGAGTGATAGTACCTCTTAAAAATGCCCGGGAGGCTGCTGTAGTTGAAAACCTTGATGTTTATGGAATGTCAAACCTCGGAGAGGTGATCGGGTTCTTTAACGGAACCACGAAATTCGATCCTGTAAAAGTTGACCTTAAAGAGATATTTAAAAATGAAGCAAATAAGTATGATGTTGATTTTTCTGATGTAAGAGGCCAGGAGAATGTTAAAAGAGCACTGGAAGTTGCTGCTGCCGGAGGTCATAATATTATAATGGTAGGCCCTCCGGGAGCAGGAAAGACAATGTTGGCCAAAGCGATTACCGACTATTATTCCACCTCTTACCCTTGAAGAAGCTCTGGAAACAACCAAAATACATTCGGTAGCCGGGAAAATTGATGATCATACAGCACTTATGACCCGGAGGCCATTTCGTTCACCTCACCATACTATTTCTGATATCGCCCTTGTCGGCGGCGGGACTTTTCCTCAGCCCGGAGAAATTTCGCTGGGACATAACGGGGTTTTATTTCTTGATGAACTTCCGGAATTCAAGAGAACTGTCCTGGAAGTTATGAGACAACCTCTTGAAGACCGGGTAATTACTATCTCAAGGGCAAAATCAACTGTTGATTATCCCGCCAGCTTTATGCTTGTGGCAAGCATGAATCCCTGTCCCTGTGGCTTTCATAATCATCCGGAAAAGGAGTGTATGTGCTCGCCGGGGATGGTACAGAAATATCTTAACAGAATATCAGGACCTCTGCTTGACCGCATTGATATTCATATCGAAGTTGTTCCTGTAAATTACGACAAGCTTTCCGATTCGGGAAAAGTGGAACATTCATCAGTAGTCCGCGACAGGGTTGTAAGAGCCAGAGCAATACAGGCAAAAAGATTTGAAAATGTTAAAGGGATTTATTCAAATTCTCAGATGTCTTCCTCTATGCAGCGACGATATTGTCAGCTGGATGAATCAGGGGGAAAATTGCTGAAAACCGCGATGGATATCAGAGGACTTTCAGCAAGGGCTTATGACAGAATATTGAAAGTCGCGAGAACTATTGCCGATCTGGGTGAATCTGAAAGGATTACGGCCGAGCACATCTCTGAAGCAATTAATTACCGGAATCTCGACAGGGAGGGATGGGCAGGGTGAGCTCGACTTCGCTCGCTCTGACCTGCCTGTTATAAATAATACATTTGGGAGGTTGACATTAAAAATCTGATTCGCTCGCTCTGACCTGCCTGTTATAAATAATACATTTGGGAGGTTGACATTAAAAATCTGAAAATACGTGGGATTTATCGAATTAATATTGAGATAAAATTTAGATTTGAAAACGCTTTATGTATATATTCTTGAATGTTTTGATGGCTCTTATTATATTGGAGTAACCAATGATGTGGGAAGACGATTTATTGAGCATTCTAAAGGTCTTCATGATACCTCTTACACATTCAAACGCAGATCATTAAAACTTGTGTTCTGTAAGCAATTTATGAGTCCGCTCAAAGCGATAAAATTTGAAAAACAAATTAAGGGTTGGGGCAGGGCTAAGAAGGAGGCTTTAATCTCTGATGATTTAGTTTTACTACATGAGTTATCAAAGTGTAAAAATGAAACATCTCATCTTAAGTTTAAAGGGTCAGGGTGAGCGAAGCCGAACCCTGACCCTTTAATTTACCGGAACCTCGACAGGGAGGGATGGGCAGGCTGAGCTTCTTATTATAGTTGTAATGGGAAGTCTTTTGTCGTAGTTTCGTTTAACAAATCCGAGACGGTCTGCATAAACTCTTTAGGGATCAGGGGCTTTTGAAAAACGGCACTTGCTCCAAGAATTTTGCAACCGGAAGATATTCATCAGGGCCTATTCTTCCACCACCTGAAATGGCGATTATTTTTAGCTCCGGATATTTCTTTCTTAACAAAAATATAGTTTCCAATCCTTCTTTTTCAGGCATAATTATATCTGTAATCAACAGATCAGGTTCTCCCTTTTCAAAAAGTTCTATTCCCTCTTTGCCGTTTAAAGCTGTTTCCACTACATGACCAGCTCTTTCAAGCAATTTTTTTAACATAATAAGGATGGAAATTTCATCATCAAACACAAAAATTTTTGCCATTTTTATACTATTTTAATACTATTGCTATTGAGTACTCTTCGGATAACCTTGCTGAAATCGTCCAGAACCATAGGTTTCAAGATAACTTCCGAAATCCCGCTCTTAACCATATCGGCTTCAGATAAATTGTCCGCATAACCTGTTATGATTATAACTTTTAACCTGGGTTGAATCTTTTTCATTCTGAATGCCATTTCAGTCCCTTTAATCTGGGGCATATTCTGATCGGTAACCAGTAGGTCGAATATTGCTCCGGATCATTCATGAATTCTTCAAGTGCGGATATGGCTATCGCTTTTTATTGTAACCTTATATCCCAGATTTTCAAGCATTTTTTTACCCATAAAAGTAATCTCCGGCTCATCGTCGACAAACAGAATATGTTCATCTCCTCTTATAAGCTTTTTATCTAGTTTATCAGGGCTTATGGTACTTACCCCATGTTTTGGCATATAAATTGTAAATGTGGTTCCTTTGCTCACGAATACTGTCAACGGTGATAGCACCACCATAATTATTTATTATTCCGTGAACTACCGAAAGACCCAGGCCCGACCCGGAACCAACCTCTTTCCTGGTAAAGAAGGGTTCAAAAATCCTTTCTTTGGTTTTAAGATCCATGCCATATCCTGTATCTGAAATTGTCAGCCTGATATATTCTCCCTTTTTTCAGGTGAGGGATCTTCTCAGCAGACTTTTGATCAACATTTACAGCATCAAGTTTTACTTCAAGGGTACCGCCGGTTTTCATCATTGCATGGTTGGCGTTTGTGCAAAGATTCATGATGATCTGATGAATATGTGTTGGATCTGCCAGAACAGTGCCAACTTTTGGATCAAGATTTTGTTTTATTATGATACCCTGCGGGAAAGAGGCTTTCAAAGGTTAAGTACCTCTGAAACGATAGGCTGTAATTGAATAGGTTTCTTCTCGAAGTCAACCTCCCGGCTGAAGGTCAGTATCTGTTGTACAAGGTCTTTTCCTCTTAATGCTGCTTTATTAATTTGTTCCATATCGAACCTGAGGTACTCTCAGATGGGAGCTCTTCAAGCGCCATGTCAGTATATCCCAGGATTGGAGTAAGAATATTGTTAAAATCGTGGGCTATTCCGCCTGCCAGGGTTCCGATAGTCTCCATCTTTTGAAGCTGAAATAATTGTTTTTCGAGTTCAGCCCGTTCTCTTTCAAATTTTTGACGTATTTCTATCTCTTTAGTCAGATCAATATTTGCATTGGAGAGCTGATTGTGCGTTCCTGAACTCTTTCTTCAAGTTCATTATTGGCAATTTTCACATTTTCTTTCTCCCGCTCCAGAAGTATTCTCATATAGAATTCTTTACGGGCCGATAACTCCATAAAGTAGCTGGTGAACATTCCAATAACGTTGGCACTTATGAAGAAATAATTATTACTTATAAGAGTGACAACCGGGATATCTGACATCCAGATGGACTGCAATTTCGTAAGCTGCAACAATTGACCAGCCGGCAAGTGAAGCATAAATGAATCTTGCCCTGATAAATGAATATCCGATAATAAATATCAGAATCAGACCTGCATAATATGTATAGTCTCCGATTCTGGCACGCAATTATTATCATGATTATTATACCGAATCCGGTAATAAACATTGTAGTTGAAATAATAATCTGCCAATATTTTTTAAAATATTTTGAATAAGAAAAGAAATATGCGAGTACGAGTAAAGGGGTGACCATTCCGAATCGTATAAGCCAGAATACTTCTTTCAGTTCCGGAACAGTAACTGCATCAAGAAAAGCAAATGCTCCATAAAAAATCAGTGACAGGAAAAGAGAGAATCTGAATGGACTTAAGGACCTTTGGAAATAGTCATCCTGAAATTCTTTTTCAAGAGAACCCAATAAGCCGGTAAAAGACAAAGTCACATAGTTTATAGTCATCGGCTCCTGGCCCGGAAGATGGAAGTCCGATAAATGCTCTGCTCAAATTACTAAAGACACTCATTAAGAAGGGTTTTATATTTCATGAATAATATGAAAATTAGAATTTTCTAAGGTTTTTTAATTTTCAGGAACAGGTTGACCCCAAGGGGTTCCTTATCAATACTAACCATTTCCTTATCAACACCAGCCTCTGAAGAAATATAGAACAAGTCCGATTCGGTCCTTAAATTCAAGTGCCAGTCGCCCATGATTTCCATTAATTTTCTGGTAGGGTTTTTTGTACTGAAATTGCTTATGACCATCTCCCCGCCATCTGAAAGACAATTGAAATACTTTTTGATAAGAAAGATGAAATGTTTGTCCTTAAAATAATCAAACATCCCTGCACTCCAAATCAGATCATATAATTTAAAAGGATTATAGCGCAAAGAATTAATTCTGTTGTAATGAGATTAATCCGTTGAATTTCTCATTCTTTTTCATTGAGAAATCTATAGCGCATTGATCAAAATCAATCAGGTCAAAATTTATTTTATTGTCCCCCTTATAGCCGGAAAGGAATTCAAAAACATCTGTAGCCGGACCTGAACCAAGTACGAGTACTTTTGAATTCTTTTTTCTTTGGACAAGCTTTTCGCAATATGACAGAAAATAACTCTTTCGGTTCCTGACAGCTTCGGCAGCCGGCTGAATATGAAAAAAATGATCCCAGTTTCTGTACCTGACATCATCACTGACACTGAAATGATAAATCTTATCAATGAGCATAAAATCGCCCGAGTACCCATATGGTTTGATAAATGCATGCCCCATAAGAGTGTTATCATTTAGCACAAAACTTATTTTTTCCCTAAATTCTTCTATTTCTTCCGGACTGAGATTATTCACAATTGAAGTGAGCATTTCATATTCCTGAGGTTCAGGGCCTCCTTTGTTTATCAAATATTTTAGGAACTCTGAAACGTTTTCATCTTGTTTATTCTTTTTATCCGGAGATATATTTTTCATAAAAGGTCAATAAAATGATTTGATATTGTTGTTTCTAAATTAACATTCAAATTTAACTTAACTTTTCATTATTCCAAACAGAAAACATTTAGGGTTGAAAAATAGCCGGTCAGGCGCTATGCAGACGACATTCAGGCTTATCTTCTGACCTTCCTTTCTTGTGTATTGCAAGATTATTAATCAGTGTTTTAGTTATGTATCCGGGGCCCATTTCCTAAAATTTCCGGCCTCATCAGAAAATTCAAGGGTTGACTTTAAGCATAAAAGTCCTTCCGAGGGCCCCTTCATATAGTTGGATAGAATTTCCCGTTGAAGAATCCCTGCAACAGAAAACGCGAGCGTATAAAATTTTTAGCTACCATTCTTTTGAATTTTATCGGTGGATAACCATTTTTTATTACTTTTATATTCTTATTAATCAACTGATTTTCATTGCATGGAACTGATACAGCGCAATTAGAGATAAAATGATGAGAGAACGTCTCCTTTTTGTATACAGAGGTATAGTTACAAATGATAATTCAATTCCTCTTTTGATGTTGCTTGAGAAGGAGATGGAGAATTCGGATTTTGGATTTATCGGAAGAAAAAGGCTTTTTATGTTTGTTCTTGAAAGCCTTCAGAATGTATCGATACATAGCGATAAAAGCCGAGCATGCCAACATGTCGCTTGTTGTGTATTCTAAATTAGACAGTGGGTATACTGTAACAACCGGGAATGTTATGCCTACATCCAATATTAATTCTCTTCAATCGAGACTTGATGAGATTAATAAGCTTGACCCCAATGAGATCAGAAGTGTTTACAGGCAAATGCTGAGTAATTCTGAATCAAGCAGTAAGGGTGGTGCAGGTCTTGGTTTAATTGAGATGGCGAAAAAGACAGGAAATAAGCTCGATTATGATTTTATTTCGGTGGATAATGATAATTCATATTTTATATTAAGCAAAACTGTCAATTCGGAAGGAGTGGGAATGCATAACCATGGGCACGAGAAACATTTTCATGGTGAAGAAGCATCAAAGCTCGAACGAATGATGGCAGATGAATAATGTTTACCTGATCTGGTCAGGCTATATAACTCCCGATGTAGGAAAGGAAGTCCTTTCTTTTACTGAAACTAAGCTTGCTGAAGAAGAAACCGGGTCAAATATCCGGAAGAGAGTATTCAGCATACTTGTTGAGATACTTGAAAATGTATCAAAATATGCTACAGACAGGGAAGCTGAAAAAAAATTCGGAATGCCTGTTGTTATGATCGGACTGGAAGGCAAAGTATATTCAGTTACAACAGGAAACCTTATTCTGAATAACAATGTCGGTGATCTTAAGGAAAAACTGGAAACAATAAATAAATACGACAAATTGGGACTTAAAGAGTTTTTCCGTAAATCACTTTCAAGACAAACCATAAGCTCTGACAGTACAGGAAACATGGGACTGATTTATATGGCCAGAAAATCAGGAGGCAAACTGATTTTCAAGTTCGAGACAGTAAATGAAACCTATTCATACTTTACTTTAACGGTCAGAGTTGAGGACAGGGGTTAACTAACTTAATATATTTAGTGTAAGATCATTACCGTCCCATTCTGCAAAACTTCCTCTTTTAATCCAGTCTCCAAGGAAAACAATTTCTGCTCCCTCCTTTATCCTGTACTTCATTTCCAGATGGCGGTGACCAAAAATGAAATAATCAATATTTTCATTTTTCAGAACAGATCTGGCATATCGTCATAAGATCCTCCTTATTTTCTCCGAGGAACTCTTTTGAAATACCCTTTGCAAGTCTTGAGTTTAATGACCATTTATGGCCGATACCAATTCCAATTGCAGGATGAAGGGCTGAATAGAGGATCCGAAGGGGTTTGTTACGGAATATTGCAAGAAGGATTTTATAGAACGGGTCACTGGTACCAAGGCCCTCACCATGGGCAAGGTGAAATATTTTACCGTCAAAATTAGTAGTCATGGGAGTGGTATGGATAGTAATCCCACATTCGACCGACAAATAATCCCCAACCCACATATCGTGGTTGCCGGTAAAAAAGTGAACAGGGATGCCTGAATCGGTTATTGATGAAACTGCACCCAGAAACCGTGTGAATCCACGTGGTACAACAAGTCTGTACTCCCACCAGAAATCAAAAATATCACCCAACAGGTATATCTCCCTGGCATCAGGAGCTATAGAATTAAGCCATGCAACTACTTTTTTTTCTCTTTCAACAGGAGGGGAACCTGCCGGTAATCCCAGGTGAAAATCAGATGCAAAAAATATTTTTCCTGATTGCTGCAATGTTAAAAGTTAGTTAGTTATTAAATAACTGGTTCAGTTTTAATTGAAGGGATTTACCATGAAGATTTGATGCAATTATTTCACCCTTCTTTATTAAAAAGATAATTTGCAGGCAGTACCTTCACATTAAAAAGCCGGGCATTTACCGGATTAAGCGGGTCATCTTCCCTGGTACTTATCCATGGTAACTGGTCAAAGCGGACTGCTGATTTCCAGTCCGTTTCATTTTCATCAAGATTGATCTGATATATCTCAAATCCTTTCTTACTGAAGGTTTTGTAGAATTCTTTTAGCTGAAGGTTTTCAGCAATGCAATCTTTTGAACCCACTGACCAGAATGTCAGAAGCACATATTTTCCCTTGAGCGAAGAGAGGGCAACTCTCTTTCCTGAAATGTCTTTTAAATCAGGATCAAGTTTAGTTTCTGTCATGGAGCTTGTGATCTGCTTCAGCTCATTGACATACATCTGGTTCAATTCTTTTTTCAGATCCCTGGCCAGAGCCTGGGCATTTTTTGAATTGGGATAATGATAATTGAGTGAGTCTGAAACAATTTTGAGGTATTGGAGATCACGGGGTTCGTAAAGAACATAAGTATCTTCATTGATTTTCTGATATAATGCTTTTATTGAGGCCATTGAGCTGACATTGGTTATTATGAACTCAATATTTTTTTTACGTTGTTCTTTAATAAGGTCACTGTACTCTTTTTCCAGCAACGGGCCTTTAACCTCAAATCCCGGTTCACCGGAAGCATTTTTGTAAACTTCGGAAAGAGAATCAAGTTTTCTTTTTGTGTTAAATAGCCTCATATCGAGCATCCGAATCTGTTCAGAGCCTATTGATCCGCTCACAGTATATCCTGAGTAAAGATTTTTATCCGTGAACTGCAGTTTTATTTTTTCGCCTGGTCCGGCCAACAGAGTTATGAAATCAGATGAAGAGTATCCTAAGTTGTAAAACTCCGGAATTGGGAACTTCTAACCTTAAACCGGAACCGGCCGTTCTGTTTAACTTTTGCCGAATCAATCAGTAACGGAGTGTCTACATCAATTTTGCTGAGAAATATATATTTATTTTGTTTTGTTACTGTGTCACTCTCATTTTTTACTGTGTTACCCTCAACCGTGAATGTATTTTTATTGTTACATCCGGTTGCTATCAGGACAGGTAACAGGAGGAACAGAAATCTTCTCATTGAATAATTATTTTATATTGTCCGATTGCAGCAGTGATCATTATCTTTTAAATAAGTTCGTCCAGTTTATTCTCCAGCATTTCTCCCCTAAGATTTGAAGCAATTATCCTGCCCTCCCGGTCGAGCAGGAAATTAGTCGGGATCGATTCTATTTTGTACAGCGGAACAACAATAGAATTCCAGTACTTAACATCACTTACATGGATCCACTTTTCAAGGTGGTCATCCTGTATTCCTTTTACCCATGCTTCCTTTGTTTTATCGAGCGACACCTGGTAAATCTGAAATCCCCTGCCATGGTAAAGATTATAAGCTTTAACCAGATTTGGATTCTCCTGTCTGCAAGGGGAGCACCATGAAGCCCAGAAATCAAGCAAAACCACCGAACCTCTTGTGGAGGAAAGCCTTATAATGTCGCCATTGGGGGTGGGAAGTGAGATTTCGGGAGCCGTTCGCTCCGTTCGCCTGAAGCCTGAGTTGGTGAATCTGCCGATCCGTTTTGGGCAAGAAATTCCTGTACCTGTTCATGCAACGATTTAACAGGTTCATATTCAGGATATAGTAATGACAATGAAGAATCTACCCTTACAAAATAATCCAGGTCCTTCACAGGATTCATGATATATACACGCTCGGTGCAACCTGCTGATAAAGGGCCACAAGGCTTGCCAGTGAAGTCAGGTTTGTCGTCAATATAGTTCCTGGAATAGGTATTGATTTCCTTAAGATATTCCTGGGCCAAGACTGTCAAGTGTCTACGATTACTGATGGAAGTTCAGGGCTATCCTGTTTCTGCGTATAAATTGCATTCAGTCCCATCAGTTTATTGATTGTTTTCCGGAGCTTTTTGTTATACTCTGCCATTAATTCAGTACCTTTTGATCCGGAAACAAATTGAGGGTAGTTCAACGAATCATGCTGTGCTTCCAGTTTAATTTTTTCCCCCGGGTCCAAGCAGCATGGTGAGGAAATTAGAATCACTTATTTTCAGGAGATAAAATGCAGGATTTTTGGTTTCAACTTTCAATTTGAAAGTTCCATTATCCGAAATCTTAACAGAGTCAACGGTAATTAACTCATTTGATTTGAGTTCGTCCAGGAAAATATATTCTCCTTTTACCGGATTACCGATTTTGCCGGAAATTTCTACGGTATTTCTTAAACATCCTGTAATTGTAATTGTTAGAAGAATGATCAGACTAAGATAATAATCTCATGTATTAAAATGTTATTTGGTGATTAATTTAAACTATTGAAGTGCAAAGTTATTCTTTTTTTATTCCGGCAATACTTTTACGAAATTTTAAATTTCTGAAACTTGATGTTTATGCTTGCAAAGTTCAATAAATAACGGTATCTTCATAGACTTTTTTATTAATTCAAATCAGGTTTTCATGAGCTATATTAAGTTCGATAAAAGTCAGATTGTAAATCTTGAGTATTCTCTGGGAAGGGAAATTATAAGGACAAACAGAGCCGGATCTTATTCTTCAACAACTCTTGTAGGATGCAATACCCGAAAATATCATGGATTGCTGGTTTGTCCCGTTGATGAGTTCGGAGGTGGAACGGTACGTTCTGTTATCATCTCTGGATGTAACTGTTGTAAATAATGATAAAAGCTTTAATACAGGAATAAGAAAGTATAATAGGTGACTATTTTAGTCCCAAAGGGCATAAATATATTGAAGATTTTGAAACTGATATTATTCCGGTAAGAATTTACAGGGTTGGGGGATTTATACTGAAACAGGAAAGGTTACTGGTTCATTATGAAGAACAGTTACTTATCCGGTTTACAGTTATGGAAGCTTCCGAGCCCATGAAGCTCCAGATAAGGCCGTTTCTTGTGTTCAGAAACATTCATCAGCTTACACATGCAAACCTTTTTGCCAATACCAAAGTTGATGCCATTTCCAATGGGATAAAATCCAAAATGTATGAAGGATTTCCTTATTTACATATGCAATTTTCTGCGAAAGCTGATTTTATACATGTTCCGGACTGGTACCTTGGAGTTGAATATACCGAGGAACAAAAACGGGGATATGATTATTCCGAGGATCTCTTCACTCCCGGTTTCTTTGAGGTTGAAGCAAAAAAAGGCGACAGCATTGTTTTCTCTGCCTCCACGAAAGAAGAAAAACCTTCGGGTCTGAAACCCAAATTCACTAAAACAGTGGCCGGGAAAATACCCCGCAACAATTATATTAATTGTCTGCGAAATGCTGCTCAACAGTTTATTGAGAAGAGAGGCGGGAAAACTCTGATCATTGCCGGCTATCCATGGTTCGGAGCCTGGGGTAGAGATACCTTTATTTCACTTCCTGGAATTGCATTGGCAAGGCATAAACTTGCTCTTTACCGTGAAGTTCTCGATACCAAGGTCAACCAGATGAAAGATGGTCTGTTTCCAAACATGGGTAATGAAGAAAATCCTGCATTCAATTCTGTAGATGGCCCTCTCTGGTTCTTCTGGACAATCCAGCAATACATCGGAAATGGTGGTTCAGATGGCTGGGAACGATATGGGGCAGCAGCCAAATCTGTACTCAATGCGTATAAAAATGGTACGGGATTCAATATACATATGCGGGATAATGGACTTATTTATGCCGATGCCCCTGGTAAAGCTCTGACCTGGATGGATGCTGTGGTTAACGGGGTTCCGGTTACACCCCGAAGGGGTTATGCGGTCGAAATCAATGCTTTGTGGTATAATGCTGTCTCATTTTCTCTTGAAATGGAGCGCACAGGAAAGGATAAAAGATTTATAAAGGAATTTGAGAATCTTCCTGAACAGATAAATAAATCTTTCCATGAGATTTTTTACGATCAGAGAACCGGGCATCCGGCTGATTATGTGAATGATGAAGAAGGGGCGAATCTGTTTGTGAGACCTAATATGCTGATTGCCGTATCGCTTCCGTATTCATTGCTTGATAAAGAGGAAATGAAAATAATCGTGGATATTGCCGATAAAGACCTGGTGACACCAAGAGGATTAAGAACTCTTTCGCCCAAGAATAAGTTTTATAAGGGTTCATACCATGGTAATCAGGAGGAGCGCGATAAAGCATATCATCAGGGGACAGTATGGCCCTGGCTTCTTGGTCCTTTTTGTGAAGGATGGCTTAAGGTTTACGGGAACCAGGGAGTTCAGAAAGTAAAAAACCTGATTTATGGACTTGAGGATGTAATGAGTGAGCATGGGGTAACAACCATATCCGAGATTTATGACGGAGATCCGCCACATGCTCCAAACGGAGCAATATCTCAAGCCTGGAGTGTGGGTGAGGTTCTCAGGATAATTGACCTCCTTGAGACTAAATTTGCTAACATCTAATAATTCTGTAATATGCGCGTGTTAATGTTTGGTTGGGAATTTCCTCCTCATATCTCAGGTGGCCTGGGCACTGCGAGTTATGGCCTGACTAAGGGTATGACAACACTGGATGACCTGGAAGTTATCTTTGTTGTTCCCAAAGTATGGGGTGATGAGGAACCGAGTGTTGTCAGGCTTATAGGAGCGAACAAGGTCTGTATAAGATCCAAAAAAATTTATTATAAAGGCTCAAGAAGGCCACTTGAGAAGATTGAAGTTTCATCCCGGATAGTTCCCTATACCGATCCGGAAGATTTCTGGAATATTGTCAGAACAGAAGTTTCACAACACAGTCTTATTGTTCAGACAAACAGTAGCGGGAGAGTCGATTTCTCAGGTAAATATGATTATTCCCTTATGGATGAGATTTACAAGTATTCAGTTGTTGCCTCAGTTATTGCGGAAGAAAATGAATTTGATATAATCCATGCTCACGACTGGCTGGCTTATCCTGCAGGAATAGCCGCTATGGAAGTATCCGGAAAACCTCTTGTAATACATGTTCATGCCACCGACTTTGACAGAAGCGGAGGAAATGTCAATCCTGATGTCTACAGGATTGAAAAAAACGGAATGGATGCTGCTTCCAAAATAATAACAGTCAGCAACCTTACAAGAGAAATTGTCATTAATAAATACAATATTGATCCGGACAAAGTGGAGACTGTTTATAATGCAGTTGAACCTGTTGAAATTTCTGAGGATGCTATAGTAGAAAAAGGTTTTAACGAAAAAGTTGTGACTTTTCTTGGAAGGATAACCCTTCAAAAAGGTCCGGAATACTTCATTGAAGCAGCATATAAACTATTAAAGGTCATGCCGGATGTCAGGTTTGTAATGGCAGGATCGGGCGATATGATGGAAAAAATGATCAGAAGGGCTGCATCACTTAAGATTACCGACAGATTCCATTTCACGGGTTTCCTTAAGGGCCGTGACGTATTTACAATGCTTGCTATGAGTGATGTTTATATAATGCCATCAGTTTCAGAACCATTCGGGATATCTCCGCTCGAAGCTATGCAATCGAATGTGCCGGTAATTATCAGTAAACAGTCGGGAGTTGCTGAAATTCTTACTCACGCTGTAAAAACAGATTTCTGGGATATTGATGCTATGGCCGATGCTATATATGGGATCCTTAACTACCCGGCACTCGCAAAGATGTTTATAACAAAAGGGAAAGAAGAGGTTATAAGACTCAAATGGGATAATTCAGCAAGACATGTTAAAGACATCTACGACCAGGTGATTTGGAATAAATAAGTTAATTAATATGAGTACAGCAGTCAAAAAAGCAGTATGTTTTTATTTTCAGGTTCATCAACCTTTCCGGCTAAAGCGGTACAGGTTTTTTGATCTTGGACATGATCACTATTATTATGATGATTTCTCGAACGAATCAATCATGCGAAAAGTAGCTGAAAAATGCTATCTGCCTGCGAACAGAATAATACTGGACCTGATTAATAAGCATAAGGGTAAATTCAAGGTATCATTTTCTCTATCAGGCCCTGTAATTAATCAGTTCAGGCTTTATGCTCCGGAAGTTCTGGATTCTTTCAGACAATTGGCAGATACAGGCATGGTGGAGTTTATTGCAGAAACAGGTTCCCATTCGCTTTCTTCGCTTAAAAGCCGGGACATGTTTGAACAACAGGTGGTTATTCACAAGAATATGATGAAGGAGTTCCTGGGGGTTGAAACCACTTCATTCAGAAATACAGAATTAATTTACTCCGACCTTATCGGATCATGGGTTGCCGATATGGGATTTAAATGCATGCTCACTGAAGGCGCAAAGCACGTCCTTGGATGGAAGAGTCCGAATTATCTGTATTGCAATGTGATAAATCCAAGACTTAAAATTCTGTTAAGAAATTTTGTACTTAGTGATGATATTGCTTTCAGGTTCTCAAACAGAAGCTGGAACGCCTGGCCATTAACAGCAGATAAATATGCATCCTGGCTGAATACTCTTGCTCCCAAAAGTGAGTTGGTTAATATATTTATCGACTATGAAACATTCGGTGAACACAACAGGAAGGAGTCCGGGATCTTCGATTTTCTTGAACATGTCCCGGGCGCCATTCTTAAAAAAACACCCTTCAGGTTCATGACACCTTCGGAAGTTTCAGATACTCTTCAACCTGTATCAGCAATTAATATTCCATCACCTATATCGTGGGCTGATGAAGAGAGGGATATAACAGCCTGGCTTGGAAATGAGCTGCAGAGTGCCGCGTTGGGGAAATTATATGATTTGTCTGACAAAGTAAAGGAATGCAATGATAAACAACTTTACAAAGATTGGGAATACCTGCAGTCGAGCGACCATTTTTATTATATGGCAACAAAATTCTTTTCCGATGGAGCTGTTCATGCATATTTTAATCCGTATGAGACTCCATATGATGCATTTATGAATTACATGAACGTACTAAGCGATTTTGAGATAAGACTTAACAGGTGTCTGCCTGCATCAACTGACCTGAACAAGATTGCTAACCTCAAAGCCCTGATCATAGAGAAAGATATAATAATTAATAATCAGGCTGCTAAGTTAGATAAACTCACAAAAAAAGGATTAAAAGCAAAGGTTAAGCCAAAAGTGAAACCGGCTATTACATCAACAAAAGCTGTTACCAGTGCCATAGAAAAGAAAACTATTCCTAAACAGGTTCCGGTTAAAATTTCGGAACAAAAATCCACCGGCACTGCTAAAAAAACTACACGATCAAAAATTGCTACAGCAGAAAAAAAGGTCAAAAATTAGAGATTGTTAATCTGAAATAATTTAAATACTGAAAATGAAGGTGGATTTTATTTTTGAAACCAGTTGGGAAGTATGCAACAAGGTGGGAGGGATACATACGGTAATCTCAACGAAAGCACTTAATATCATTGAAGAACTCGGAAATAATTATATACTTATTGGCCCCGATGTATGGAGAGAAGAAGTTGTCAACCCGGAATTTTTACCTGACGAATCTCTTTTTGTTGAGTGGAAGTCAAGAGCTGCAGGTGAAGGATTGAGAGTAAAAACCGGCAGATGGAACATCTCAGGAAAACCACTGGTGATCCTGATCGATTTTACACCATATTTCGGACAGCAAAATGAGATATTTGCAGGGTTCTGGGAAACATTTAAGCTTGACAGTATTACCGGGCAATGGGACTATATGGAACCTGCCCTTTTCGGATACGCCGCAGGTAAGCTTATCGAGAGTTTTACAACCTTTTATCATGATTACCAGAACATAATTGCTCAGTTTCATGAATGGATGACTGGAACAGGGATATTGTATCTTAAGAAAACGGCACCATGGATTGCCACCGCATTTACTTCTCACGCAACTGTCCTTGGCAGATCTATTGCAGGCAACAACCGACCGCTTTATGGTAAAATGGACGAATATGTTCCTTCACTGGTTGCACGGGAGTTTAATGTTGTTGCCAAACAATCACTGGAAAAGATCTCAGCAGCCGAAGCAAATGTATTTACAACCGTAAGCGAGATAACTTCCCGGGAATGCAGTCATTTTCTTGGCAAAAATGTTGATATAATTACTCCGAATGGTTTTGAAGATTCCTTTGTTCCGGGAGCCGACCGGTTTGATGAGTGCAGAAAAACCGCAAGAGCAAAACTGAAAAGCGTTGCCGAAGCTGTTATTGGATATCAGCTTTCTGAAGATTGTGTTTTTATTGCAAACAGCGGAAGATATGAGTTCAGAAATAAGGGAGTAGATATTTTCATTGACTCTCTTGGTGAACTTAAAAAGCAAGATACTATTAAGAAAGAATGCGTAGCTTTCATTCTGATGCCTGCCTATCACAAGGGCCCACGCCCGGATGTGGTAAATATCCTGGATAATAACGGACCGGCTAACGAATGCAGCAAGTACCTTACACACAATCTTCATTACCCGTCAACAGATCCTATACTGTTGAGAATTGCAGCAAACAACCTTTTAAACGATAAGCAGTCGAAAGTCAAAATTATCTTTGTTCCATCCTATCTTAATGGTGAATGACGGGATTTTCAATTTATCATATTTTGATATCCTGATCGGTTTCGACCTCACGGTCTTCCCATCATATTATGAGCCATGGGGGTATACACCGCTTGAAAGCCTGACGTTTTCAATCCCAACTGTAACAACTTCACTTTCAGGGTTTGGCCTTTGGGTCCGGAAGTATTTTGAAAATCCCGGTAACGGAATGGCAATCATATGAAAGGACTGACGATAACGAAAAAAGTGTTATCGTTGCCATCAGGGACTTTATTTCAAGGTTTATAGGTCTTGACGATAAAGAGGTTATTGAGGCACGTCAAAAAGCACACGATATTTCGAGGATAGCAATGTGGGATACCCTGGTTAAGTTTTACTTTACAGCTTATGAGAATGCTATTGACCAGGTTCGCGATACCAGAGATGAACCCAGGGAATTTGCCAGATTTGTGGAAGCTCCCGGCTTGCAGGTACGCAAACCTCACCAGGTACCAGTCTGGAAAGATATTTATGTACAGAGTGATGTCCCGGAGAAACTGGCATCTCTGAAGGAATTGTCGGATAATCTATGGTGGTCATGGAATTCAGAAGCTGAATTCCTGTTTAAAAGAATGGATCCCTCGCTCTGGGAAGAGGTTGATCATAACCCAAAGCTTCTGCTTGAAAAAGTTGACTATAAAAGACTTCTTGTACTCGAAGATGATGATGATTTCGTAACTGAGCTTAATAATATTCATAAAATTTTCAAAGAATACATAAATCGCCCGGGTGATCCAACCAAACCGACAATTGCATATTTCAGCATGGAGTTTGGAATACATCCCTGCCTTAAGATTTATTCCGGAGGACTCGGAATTCTTGCAGGAGATTATCTTAAGGAGGCAAGCGATTCAAATGTAGATATCATTGGTATAGGGCTTCTTTACAGGTACGGTTATTTTAAACAGAAACTGGGTCCGCGGGGTGAGCAGCTTACACTTTATGATGCAGCGGAATTTTCACATCTTCCTATCAATACTGTCAAGGATCCTGAAGGAAATAATCTATATGTCAGCATTGCCTGGCCGGGAAGGACAGTCAAAATAAGAGTATGGGAAGCCAGGGTGGGAAAAGTAAAACTTTTTCTTCTGGATACGGATTTCGATGATAATTCAACTGAAGACAGAACAGTGACTCACTATCTGTACGGTGGAGACAATGAAAACAGGTTAAGGCAGGAACTTATTCTTGGTATCGGTGGCATGAGGGCATTAGTTGCTATGGGCCTGAAACCTGATGTATTTCATAGTAATGAAGGACACTCTGCATTCATCAGCTTCGAAAGACTCCGTACAATTATAGCGGAGTACCATATTACATTTAAGGAGGCTCTCGAAGCGGTCAGGTCTTCAACGCTGTTTACAACTCATACCCCGGTACCTGCCGGTCATGATTCATTTGATGAAGATCTGTTGCGTAAATATATCTCTCATTATCACAACCGTCTGAATATCACATGGGATGAATTAATGTCACTTGGACGTTGTGAAGGAGATCCCGATAAGAAATTCAATATGAGCTTCCTGGCGGCACGTATGTCACAGGAAATAAATGGCGTCAGTAAACTTCACGGAGAAGTTAGCCAGGGAATGTTTAATAAATTGTGGCCTGGTTACCTTAAAGAAGAGCTTTTCATTGGTTATGTCACAAACGGGGTACACTTCCCGACATGGGTTGCAAGGGAATGGAAGGAGATTTATAAGGAGCTTACCGGAACTGTCAATTTTGATCAGACCGACAGAAGTTTATGGGAAAAACTTTATACAATTGACGATAAACGTATATATGATATAAAGAAGGGACTTAAGAAAAGACTCTTTGCTCATATCAGAAGGAGACTTCGGAACAACATGATAGAAAAGCATGTCAGCCCCCGGACTTTGTTGAATATAAGCAGTCATCTCGATGAGAAGACTCTTACAATTGCATTTGCAAGGCGTTTCGCTACTTATAAACGGGCGTCCCTTCTGTTTCGTGATCTGGAAAGGCTTGAACAGATAGTAAATAATCCCCAGATGCCAGTTCAGCTAATATACGCAGGGAAAGCACATCCTAATGATGGCGGCGGCAAGGATCTGATAATGAGAATTTTTGAAATATCCCAGATGCCACAATTTACAGGGAAAGTGATATTTCTTGAAAATTATGATATTGAATTGGCAAAATACCTTGTGCAGGGTGTGGATATATGGCTTAATACACCTACCCGTCCGCTTGAGGCTTCAGGTACAAGCGGTGAGAAGGCTGTTATGAACGGAACCATTCATTTCAGTGTTCTTGACGGCTGGTGGGTGGAGGGTTACCGTGCCTTTGCGGGATGGGCGATTCCCAAGAAAAGAACCTATGAGGACCAGGATCTTCAGGACGATATCGATGCGGAAACAATTTATAATATGCTTGAATATGAAATAATTCCGGCATATTATGCATTGAATGCGCAGGGTTTTTCCACCGAGTGGATCAGCCTGATCAAAAATACCATGGTAAAAATTGCGCCGGAGTTTACGATGAAAAGGCAGCTCGATGATTATTTTGAAAAGTATTATTTTAAACTGTTTAATCGAAACAAATACCTGATTGAAAATAATTTTGAGAAGCTAAAAGAACTGACTGATTGGAAAAATGTCATGAGGGAAGAATGGGATAATATTGAGGTTCTGAATTATAGTTTCGAACGTCCTGAAGAAAATGTGTATCATTCAGGAACTGACTATAAGGCGGAAATAGCCCTGAATGTCAAAAAAATACCTAAGGAAAATGTTGGCGTCGACTTTGTTATTACCCGTATGAACAAATATGGGCAACATGAATTTGTAGCCAGCCAGGAATTTGTGGTTGTCAGTTGCAGGAACGGCAAATGTCTTTATCGTGCTACCCTTGTACCTGAAAAAGCAGGCACATTCTTTTACGGAATAAGGATCTATCCCAAACATAAGGACCTTCCACATAAACAGGATTTTTACCTGCTTCGCTGGATCGACTAAATATCGGTCGCCCTCTTTATCTGCTCCTTCTTAAAAACCAGAGCCGTTCTTGAAGGTAAATACAGGTAGAGGTAGAAAGGCACATTCAATGTGAACCTTTCCGTTTTTCTTATAGAAGTATAAACGGCTTTTCTGTCTATTCTGTTGAATCCCCCAAAATCCGGATCATCAGAATCAATTAGTATCCTGAACTTTCCTTTTAAAGGAATTCCATAATCAGTGAATGAAACAGACGGATGGAAGTTGAAAACAAATAACAGATCACCCCTTTCAAATGCGATCACCTTATCCTGACTATTTTCATATATTCTGTTAATATACAGATCGTCAAGAAATCTGAAATCATTCTGAAGATTCACCATACATTTATCAAAGCCTGCAAGGTATTGATATTTAAGGTCTTTATTCTCAGCCAGATTCCATTGCCTCCGGGCATATTTATAGCTCCAGTTATTACCTTCGCGTGGAAAGTCAATCCATTCGGGATGACCAAACTCATTCCCCATAAAATTCAGATAACCCCCGCCCGATGTTCCAAACGTGATCAGTCTTATCATTTTGTGAAGAGCAATTCCCCTGTCAATGTTAATACTGTGATACTCTTTTGACATGCCAGAATACATCTCAGCATCCAGCATCCGGAAAATCAGCGTTTTGTCACCTACAAGAGCCTGATCGTGCGATTCACAGTATGAAATGATTTTCTCTTCAGGCCGATGCTGGGTGAGTTCATGCATCAGCTTTCCCATATCCCAGTCCTCGTCAGAAGTCTCTTTTATAAGTTTTATCCAGTAATCAGGGACTCCCATGGATAATCTGAAATCGAAACCGTAACCTTTTTTCTCCGTATCAGCAGCGATACCAGGCATTCCACTCATCTCTTCGGCAATAGTCAGGACACCAGGTCTGAAATTATGGACCAGTTTATTTGCCAGGTAGAGATATATAAGAGCATCCTCATCCTGCCCGCCATCAAAATACTCATTATAAGATGTGAAATTTTTCTCCAGTCCGTGATCATAATATATCATACTTGTGACACCATCGAACCTGAACCCATCAAAGCGGTACTCTTCAATCCAATAACGGCAGTTTGACAGAAGGAAATGTATCACATTATCTTTTCCGTAATCGAAGCATAATGAATCCCAGGCTCTGTGAATCCTTCTCTCATTTGTATGAAAATATTGTCCGGGGGATCCGTCAAATAATCCGAGACCCTCATTGATATTTTTCACCGAGTGAGAATGGATAAGGTCCATAATTACTCTTATGCCTGCCTTGTGGGCCTTATCAATCAGTTCCTTAAGCTCTTCAGGAGTTCCGAATCGTGATGAAGCTGCAAAGAAGCTTGAAACATGGTACCCAAATGATCCATAAAAAGGGTGCTCCTGGATAGCCATCAGCTGGATAGTGTTATATCCTCCACTGATTATGGAAGGGAGTACATTTTCAGTGAATTCCCGGTAACTGCCTGTCTTCTCTTCAGCGGTTGCCATTCCTATATGGGCTTCATAGATCACGGGAGCTGAACGGGGTATCTTAAAATCTTCAACCTGCCATTTGTAAGTAACAGGAGGATCCCAAACCTGTGCACTGAAGATCTTAGTCCGGGAATCCTGAAACAGACGGGTGGCATAGGAGGGAATACGTTCGCCTTCGCCTCCTTCCCAATGAACTGAAAGCTTATAAAGATCACCATGCGAAAGAGCGGACTTCTGAAGTGTTATTTCCCAGTCACCATTATCATTGATCCTTTGCATCTTAAATTCAGGCATCTCTTTCCAGCCAGTGAAAGTCCCGATAAAAAATATCTCTTTAGCATTAGGGGCCCATTCCCTGAATACATGGTTTTTATCTGTATGGTGGAGGCCATAATAATGATGGCCCATTGCGAAATTGATGATAGTGCCATTTCCGGAAAGCTGCTTTTCCTTTGCAAGGCATTTTTCAATACGTCGTTCAATGACCCCTGTAAAAGGTTGCAGCCACGGATCAGCTGAATAGAAGGGGACAGGTTTCATATCGATCGGATAACTTTCTATAAAAGTACAAAAACAAAATCATTATAATGTTTCATTTCCGTGGGCTTTGCTATTTTTGCAGTCATAATCTTTTTCTATGATCATTCATGAGGGATATGAAAATCTTGATCTTGTTTCTCCTGTTGTGACACTTGGCATTTTTGACGGAGTTCACAGGGGACACAGGTCTCTTATTGACGCCCTTATTTTACAGGCCAGGAGTGATAAAGGCGAATCTGTTGTTATCACATTCGATCCTCATCCACGTCTTGTCCTGGAACAAAACCACGAAAGACTCTCTTTCCTTTCCACAACAGATGAGAAAGCCGGACTTCTCAGGGAAGCAGGCATTGATCATCTTATTATAGTTGAATTCAATAAGAGTTTCAGTAACATGGAAGCCTGTGAATTTGTCCATAAGGTTCTTGCTGAAAAGGTAAAGACAAGGCATCTCATAGTAGGGTATGACCATCACTTTGGCAAGAGAGGTGAGGGAACTTTTGAAATGATAAAAGAGTGTGCACAATCTTTAAATTTCATAGTTGAACAGGTAACCGGGTTACAATCTTCCGGTGGGGTTGTCAGTTCAACAGCCATACGTGAGGCATTGCTTGAGGGCAGGCTGGAAGAAGCGAATAATTGGCTGGGATACAGCTATCCACTTTCCGGCAGAATTGTGGAAGGAAGAAAGATTGGCCGGTCTATTGGTTTCGCTACTGCAAATATAAAGCCTGATTATGAGTATAAACTTATCCCCGGAGACGGAGTTTATGCTGTAATGGTTAATCTTGACGGAAGGAGTTTCCCGGGTATGCTCAGTATTGGCAGGAATCCTACTGTCAATAAAGAAAATGGCACCAGGACAATTGAAGTTCACATAATAAATTTTGATGAAGATATATATGGAAGAGAGATTACAATAGAGTTCCGGAAGAGGCTGAGAAATGAGATCAGGTTTGATAATCTGGAACAGCTTTCCCGGCAGATGGTACTTGATAAGGAACAAACACTTAAGCTACTTGCCTGACTTATATTTCCTATATTATTGTTTATTATTATCTTTGCATTCTTAATCTAAATTAGTTATGGAGACAATCACTGAAAAGACACAATATAAAGTAAAAGATATATCACTGGCCGCATTTGGCAGGAAAGAAATTGAAATTGCTGAAAAGGAGATGCCAGGGTTACTCTCAATAAAAAAGAAATACTCCGCTGAAAAGCCGTTGAAGGGTGCGCGTATTACCGGCTCTCTGCATATGACGATCCAGACTGCTGTTCTGATAGAAACGCTTGCAGAACTTGGTGCAGATGTTCGTTGGGCAAGCTGCAATATCTTTTCAACCCAGGATCATGCTGCCGCGGCAATTGCAGCTTCAGGAATTCCCGTTTTTGCATGGAAAGGGGAGACACTGGAAGAGTACTGGTGGTGTACCATTCAGGCTCTTTCATTTCCCGGAGGTAAGGGCCCGAATCTGATCGTTGATGACGGAGGCGATGCATCACTTATGGTACATCTTGGATATAAAGCTGAAAACGATCCGAAGATACTCAACAAGAAACCTTCAAACAGGGAGGAATCGGTAATACTTTCAACTTTAAAGGACCTCCTTGTAAAAGAGCCGGGGAAATGGCACCGTGCAGTCAGTGAACTGAAAGGAATTTCTGAGGAGACAACAACCGGAGTTCACAGGCTGTATCAGATGATGGATAACGGTGAGCTCCTGGTTCCTGCCATAAATGTGAACGATTCGGTTACAAAATCAAAATTCGACAACCTTTACGGATGCCGGGAGTCGCTGGCTGATGGCATTAAAAGGGCAACCGATGTGATGATAGCCGGCAAAGTGGTCGTTGTTTGCGGTTATGGTGATGTTGGCAAAGGTTGTGCAAAATCTATGAAGGCTTACGGAGCAAGAGTTATTGTCACTGAAATTGATCCGATCTGCGCCCTGCAGGCTTCAATGGAAGGTTTTGAAGTCAAGAGAATTGAAGATACTCTGGATGAAGGCAATATATTTGTCACGGCTACCGGTAACCTTGATATAATAAGTGTTGACCACATGACAAAGATGAAAGATCAGGCTATCGTATGCAACATTGGCCATTTTGACAACGAAATACAGGTTGATGCTCTCGGAGAGGTCAAAGGAATAAAAAAGATAAATATCAAGCCGCAGGTTGATAAATATCAATTCCCCGACGGACATGCTATATTTATACTTGCAGAAGGCAGACTGGTCAATCTGGGTTGTGCAACAGGTCATCCCTCGTTTGTAATGAGCAACTCTTTCAGTAATCAGACTCTTGCGCAGCTTGACCTGTGGCAGAACAGTTATAAGATCGGTGTTTACAGACTACCAAAATATCTTGATGAAGAGGTTGCCAGACTGCATCTCGAACAGCTGGGAGTGAAACTGACCATCCTTACAAAAGAGCAGGCTGAGTATATTGGGGTAGATAAAAAAGGACCGTATAAGCCGGAGCATTACAGGTACTAGTAATTGGTCACTGTAATTGAATTACCATTGTTAATAACCCTGTAGTTCTTAAGCGGATATCTACCGATGCCTGAACTTGGTGTTCCTCCTGAAGCAAGAAGATATCTGGTATGACAATTAGGGCATTCGGCATATATTCCATCAACTATATTAACCTTGACACTTAATCCGTTTACAACATAATCGTGTGGACAAGTCCTGTCATAAGCATAAAACTGGTCAACGTAGTTAAATAAAATAATTCCATTACCATCAAATCCTGCTGCAGATGAGCCATAGTTATTTGTTTTTGAATCAATTATTGCTGATTGTAATGCGGAATTAAGGTTTATAAATTGAGGATCATTCAAATTAAGAGTGAAATCTACATAAACATCAGGTATCACATCATTTTTTGACTTTTTACAGGAATTCAAAGAAATGAATAGTAGGGTAATAATTAAAAAAAACCTTAATTTTGGATACGATGTCATTGGAAATATTTTTCTTTGCAAAATTAGCAATACATCATAAATAAACTAAATCAAATTAGATTTATTGTAATTTCCGGAATATGAATAGTTTATTATTACGCAGGTTCATAATTATTATTGTTGCACTTTCGGCACTGGCGCCTTTAAGCGAAGCTCAGCCTTCACGCAGTGCGGGTCACGGGTTATTTGGCAGATCGGGGAACAATAAGAGCGGGATAAAGGTTAAAAGACCTCGCAATCCCAGGAATGCAATAAAAATGCAGGAAAAAAAAGAGAAAAAACTTAAAAAAGATTATGTCCTTTTTATAAAGAACTCACGAAAACGTTCGGTGGCTATTCAAACGCCTGAAGTACAGTCACGTATGATTCAGAATCAAAAAAATTCCGAATCAAATTATAAGATCAAGAGGAAAAAAATGGCAACAGGTACACAAAAGGCCGGCAGGAAATACAAAAAATGATAATATTTACGTTTTAACAGTTATAAAATACTATTTAGCATCATTTTTTTTTGTAATTAATTAAAAGATTTTATATATTTGTGTTATGAAGAGTTCCGGAAACCCGGGATTCTTCTTATTTTTTTAAAAGTAGTTAGAAACATGTCAGAGGTTATATATGTGACCGATACGGGTCTTCAGAAACTCAAAGAAGAACTTGACCAGCTAAGAAATGTCGAGAGACCTTCTATATCGAGGCAAATAGCAGAGGCCAGGGATAAGGGTGATTTATCTGAAAATGCTGAATATACAGCTGCTAAAGACGCACAGGGAATGCTTGAAATGAAGATATCCAAGCTGGAGGATCTCGTTGCAAGGGCAAGGATAATTGATGAAACCAAAATTGACACATCATCCATCCAGATTCTGAACAAAGTAAAAATCAGGAATAAAAGCTACTGATGCTGTTATGGAGTACCAGCTTGTTCCGGAAAGTGAAGCCAATTTTAAAATTGGGAAAATTGCTGTTAATTCCCCTATTGCACAAGGTCTGCTTGGTAAGAAAGTCGGAGATATCGTAAAGATAAAAGTTCCTTCGGGGATGATCTCACTTGAAGTTATGTCTATTTCTGTATAAACAAGAATTTAAGACCTTATGCCAACTATATTTACAAGAATCATCAATGGTGAGATCCCTTGTTATAAGGTAGCAGAAGATGAAAGTTATATTGCTTTTCTGGATATCAATCCTTTAAAAGCAGGCCATACTCTTATTGTTCCTAAAGCTGAGACCGATTATGTTTTTGACCTTAGCGATGATCAGCTCTCAGGATTTATCATTTTTTCAAAAAAAGTTGCCAAAGCAATTAAAGAGGCTTTCCCATGTAACAGGATAGGCGTTGCAATACTGGGCCTCGAAGTTCCTCATGCCCATATCCATCTTGTTCCAATGGATTCCATGAATGATATAAACTTTAAAAACCCAAAACTTAAATTTACCCACGAGGAGTTTAAGAAAATCGCCGGGAGCATTAAGGAAAGACTAAGAGACTAAGAGACGAAGAGACGAAGAGACGTCGTCCCTCCGTCTTTTCGTCCCTCCGTCTGCTCCCAGTCCCCTCCGTCCTCTCCGTCTTTTAGTCCCTTAGTCTTTGCGTCTCTCCCTCCCTACGTCTTTTAGTCCCTTAGTCTTTCTATTCTGGTTTCTGTTTAATATCTTTATGTATTATTCTGTTCGCTGCATGAATATCTTTTATAATTTATGGGATGATTTCATAAGCCTTCTTTTTCCCAGGTTATGCTATGGCTGTGGCGGTCATCTGGTTCGTAATGAAACACTTATATGTACGGAATGTTATGTGGTTATTCCCCGTACCAATTATCATCTTGATAAAGATAACCCTGTTGCCCAGCTTTTCTGGGGCCGTTGTATGATTGAAAAAGCTGCTGCTTTTTCATATTATAACAAGGGAAGCAGGATAAGGAACCTCATCCATAATCTCAAGTACAAGGGGATCCGGGATTTAGGTTTTGCGATGGGAAAGATTTATGCATTGTCTCTTACGGGTACGGACTTTTTCTCAGATATTGATTTAATCATGCCAGTTCCTCTTCATCGTACAAAAATACGAAAAAGAGGCTTTAACCAGAGTGATCTGATTTCAATGGGTATTTCGGAAGTTTCAGGTACTCCTTTAGATACAACTTCGCTTTCAAGAATATCCGCAACAGCTACACAAACAAAGAGATCGAGGTATGAAAGATGGACAAATGTTGAAGGGATTTTCAGTATATGTAATCCGGAAAGCTTCAGAGGTAAACATGTACTCCTGGTTGATGATGTTATTACTACAGGATCGACAATAGAATCGTGTGCAAGTGAACTTCTGAAAATTGAAGGTGTAAAAGTAAGTGTTGTTGCACTGGCTTTTGCGGTAAAATAACCAACAGTTACCCCTTTACTCTTTTTGGATTTTTATTCATAAAATCTTTCCAGCTGTTAAAGGGTTTTTCCTGTACAGGATTATTAGTCTGGTAAAAATGACATAAAGCTGCAGCAAGACCATCGGTCGCATCCAGTCTTATTTCGGAAAGATTAAATTTAATATACTCATAAGCATGGCAGCTACCTGTTCTTTGGATGCCGACTCCCTGCCCGGTAATTGACATTTTGATCTTTCTAGGGGCATATTCAAATATCGGCAGCGAATGGGTAAGGGCCGCTGCAATAGCTGCTCCCTGTGCCCGGCCCAACTTTAACATTGACTGAACATTTTTACCATAAAAGGGAGCCTCAATAGCGAGTTCATCGGGGTGATATTCCTCTATAATACCAGTAGTCCTTTCGAATATATGCTTAAGCTTCAGGTAATGGTCATTGAATTTAGAAAGATCTATAGATCCGATAGTTATCAATACAGGTTTTGTACCTGCGATTTTGATAACGCCATATCCGGTAATACTGGTTCCGGGGTCTATTCCAAGGATAATTCTCTCTTTTGGCTTAGGCTTCAAAATCCCTTATATAGGTAGTTATTTTATTTATTTTCTAAAAGTAATCCCTTTACAACCCAGGAAGGTTTCTCGGAGAATTGCAGGGACCGGTTAAATTCATAAAATCCTTTTGCTGAAACCATTCCATTTTCAAGGAAATAAATTGCTTCCTTAAGACACTTTTCATCCCTGTCGCTGAAATCATGAGTTATATCATCTGTAACAGTTTTTGCAGGTGCAATGCCGGCAAAATAATCCCCATGGTCATTTGCATTCACCATTTTGAATGTAACAGGCCAGAAATAATATTTATTTCCAACGGACCATCCATTCATGCCGGTAGGCTTACCATTGGTTGTATCGCCAATCCCCACTACGTTAACAAAACCACTGAGACTATTCATAACAGCCTCACTTGCAGAGGCAGTGGAACGTGTTGTAATCACAACCAGCCTTGTAAGATTAAGAGGAAAGGCAGTTGTATTGAATTTATAAGTAGCATTAACATCCTGGTTCTTATCATTGTATTGAAGCTTTGCAAATGTTGTTCCGGAAATTCCGTCACCCGCAATATAGCTGGCCAGCGTTTGTGCTATATAAAGATACCCTCCTGAATTATATCTCAGATCGAGTATCAGATCTTTTATATTATTTTGTTTGAAGTACGCAAATGCAGTGGCAAGTTCCTGTACGGAAGGTGTTATAAATGAATCAAATACAAGATGTCCTGTGATACCCGATGTAAGGTGAAGAGTATCGCACAGCAAAACGGTGTTGACATTAAAGGTGGATTTTGTGTCGGAGATTGTGACCTCTGATCCATCGGGTCGTTTAAAAAGAAATAAATTGGTAATACCTGGATTCGACAGCCCAATAAGATTCGAGTAAGCCGTTTCATCTCTTGAGAGAAGGATAGGCGCAATATCCTGACCGTTTATTTGTTTTACGATCCATCCCCTGCGTACGCCTTGTCTATACAATTGTGATTGTGAATAGATCATAGCAATCCTTGCATTTCCTGAATCATCAACCCCAATCCTGAATCCATGGCCTACAAATTGTCCGTTCATTTCTGCATTAAAAGCATCATAGTCGGCAACAAAACTCCATCTGTCAAGAGTTTTATATCTCATTGCATCCATCAGCTTATACGGATCGTCATATTCATCCTTATTAACTGTTGGCATTAGGTTGTACCAGTAATACCACTCATTCATCAGATAGTAGAGACTGTCTCTTGCCATTACAGGAGTAACATCGGCACCCGGTACGGTATCGTTTTTCCTGCATGAACTAAACAGGACAATAATAATAAAAGGTATTATTAATATTTTTTTCATTTTTAAAACTATTATGTTTATAAATATTTTTCAAAGATAACAAATCAGGACCCTGATGGTTTCCGGTTTTGTACCCATATGCCGGAAATAATCAACAGTAATCCTGCCGGTGTTGTATAATAAACGGGTTCATGAAGAATAAAGTGTACAAAAACCAATGAAAGAAATGGGCCAAAATATACGAGGTTGCTGACTTTAGCAGTTGAGGAAGCCATCTGAAGAGCTTTCAGCCAGAAAAAAAACGAAATTCCCATCTCAAAAATGCCAATATAAACCGAAGCAATAATTCCCTTTATTCCGAAATCTCTTCGCCACATCCCGGTTATTATCATCGTAATAATCAGATAAAGTGACCCGAACAAAAAGTTACAGAATAGTTTGACCGTTTCTTCCCTCTTATCTTTCATATTAAGTATAAAATAGAGAGCCCAGAACACTGAACTCCCTGTTGCAAGAAGAACTCCTGTAAGATCGGAATGCCCGGGTTTTAACGGGTTGCCCTGGGATGAAATGATATAAACTCCCGCAAAACTGATAAAGAGTGCTATAAAACTTTTTTTTCCGATCTTCTGATGCAGTATCAGAACCGACAGGAATACAAGTATTATAGGCCATATCATGTTAAGAGGCTGTGCTACCTGTGCAGGTAGCAATGAATATGCTTTAAGCAGAATCAGATAGTATAAAAAAGGATTTATTAAACCAAGTAGTGCAGAACCGGAAAGTTCTTTCACAGAAGAATGCCGGAGGAGTTTAAAATTACCACGGGCTGTCAAAAGAATTAACAGGATAATGGCTGAGGTGATTGACGCAATGGTCAGGATGGGCAGAATAGGCAGTTCTCCAAGGCTTATTTTGAAAGCGGTCGGAACTGTTGACCAGAAAAGTACAGCAAGTCCGGCAAAGAGATATGATCGTCGGGTCTTATTCATAATTTTTGAAGTAAGAATGAAGAACAAACGATCTGCGAATTAAGAAGTAAAAATTTCTGCATTCAACATTCAAATGTTCTTCATTCTTACTTTTTTTAATGCATTCAGATCCCCTTCGATTTTTTTAACACTAAAAGTTTAATCAATCTTTTCAAAACCGGTGTAAGGAATCAGAACTGCAGGGATGTTAATTCCTGAATCAGTCTGGTTGTTTTCAAGGATTGCAGCTACTATTCTTGGCAATGCCAGTGCGCTTCCGTTAAGTGTATGAGTCAGACGGGTCTGCTTATCACCCTTGTCTCTGAATCTGCACTTGAGGCGGTTAGCCTGAAACGATTCGAAGTTGGAGACTGAGCTTACTTCGAGCCATCTTTTCTGTGCGGCGGACCACACTTCAAAATCGTAAGTCAGGGCTGAAGTAAATGACATATCGCCACCACAAAGTCTCATGATACGATAAGGAAGGTCCAGTCTTGAAACAAGACCTTCAACATGGCTGACCATTTCCTCAAGAGATTTATAGGAATGTTCGGGATGGGCTATCTGAACAATTTCAACCTTATCAAACTGGTGCAACCGGTTTAATCCCCTTACATGTGCCCCCCATGAGCCGGCCTCCCTCCGGAAACAGGGTGTATATGCTACATTCTTAACAGGAAGTTGGTCGGCATTCAGGATTACATCCCTGTAAATATTTGTCACAGGTACCTCAGCAGTAGGGATCAGGTAGAAATTATCGAGAGTGGCATGGTACATCTGTCCTTCCTTATCAGGCAGCTGTCCGGTTCCGAACCCCGAGTCTTCGTTAACCATGATAGGTGGCATAACCTCGGCATAACCCGCTTTAACTCCTTCATCAAGGAAAAAACTGATGAGTGAACGTTCCAGTTTAGCTCCTTTCCCTTTGTAAACAGGAAAACCGGCACCGGTAAGTTTAATACCCAGATCAAAGTCAATGATATCATATTTTTTGATAAGGTCCCAGTGAGGAAGAGCCGCATCTGATATTACAGGCATATTGCCTCCCTCTTTTACCTTTACATTATCATCAGCCCCATGCCCTGGTGATACTGAATCATGCGGAAGGTTAGGCAACCTGATGATCTCATTTTTAAGCTCATTATCTATAGGGATGAGTTTGTCGGACAGGGATTTTATCTTTTCCTTAAGTGAATATGTTTTTTCTTTTGCTGACTCAGCCTCAGACTTTTTGCCTGCTTTCATAAGGTTTCCGATCTCTTTTGATATCCGGTTCATATCAGCCTGTAATATATCGGATTCTGATTGAATGCCGCGGCGGCTGGTATCCAGTTCAAGTATCTTTGCGACAATCTCTTCTGCCTTAAAATTTTTCACTTTAAGCCGTTCAATGATAAAGTCTTTTTTTTCGCGGATGAGGCTGATTGTTAACATATCTTAAAATCATTAAATGAAAAAGCAGGCGTTGAAAGGCCTGCCATAAAAGTATAAAAAACTCCCGACAATGATTTCCTGTGAAGAAAAGAATTTCCGGAGTCAGAGGATCCTGAGGTAATTTATTATTCAGTTACCGGTTTAACGGAAACATATGATTTATTATCTCTTTTTCTTTTAAACTCAACTTCTCCATCGGTGAGAGCAAAAAGAGTATGGTCTTTTCCTATACCAACATTGAGCCCCGGATTATGTTTGGTACCTCTCTGACGAACCAGGATATTACCTGCTTTGGCTACCTGTCCCCCAAAAAGTTTTACCCCGAGCCTTTTGCTTTCCGAGTCGCGTCCGTTCCGTGAACTACCTGCTCCTTTCTTGTGTGCCATAATTATATCTTTTAAAAAATTTAAATTCTGTTATTTAGCTTTTCCTTTTGGTGCTTTCTTTTTAACCGGTTTTTTATCAACCGGTTTCTTTTCTGCTGTTTTTTTTGCCGGAGCTGCTTTTTTCTCTGTTTTTGTTACTGCAGGTTTTTTTGAAGCAGTTTTTTTCACTTCAGGCTTTTCCCCGGTAACATCAGCATTTACAGCAATAAACGCTTCCTTTTTTGGAGCAGCTTTTCTGATAATCCCCACTCCGTTAATACTGACGATTTCAACCTGTGTAAAGTTCTGACGATGACCGTTTTTGACCCGGTAGCCTTTTTTTCTCTTCTTTTTAAAAACAATAACTTTGTCACCTCTTACATGGTCTATTACCTTACCCTCTACGAATGCATCTTTTATCACCGGCTCTCCAATAGTTATCTTGCTATCATTATCAATTAAGAGAACCTGATCAAATTCAAGGGTTTTTCCTTCTTCACTTTCGAGGCGGTGTACAAAAATCTTTTTGCCCTCCTCTACTTTAAATTGCTGACCAGCAATTTCTACGATTGCGTACATCTTTTTTCTTTATTAGTTACTCCGTAAGGCGTACATTACTTTTATTTCTTGTAGCTTTAATCAGCCCCGGCGGATTTATTCAATTTCGGACTGCAAAGATATACAAAATAGATTATTTACAAACCATTAAGGGAATTTTTTATGATGTAAATTCTAATATGTCATCTGGGATACAGGCCCCTTCACTCTATACACTCTTTTAAATATCCCCTGACTGACAGAGTGGTATAATTCTGTTAAAAAAAAGAATTCAGTAGCTTCTGCTGTTTCTTCTATTATCTTTATATTTGTCTGTTAGAAGTAACAGGCAGGTATTCATCTGGCGTATAATTAATTGATATGAAGAAAATAAAACTGAAAGTAATGGGTATTTCTTATAGCCAGACACAATCGGGAGCTTATGCACTTATATTGATCGAAGAAAGTGGAGAAAGAAGAATACCGATTATTATAGGCGGATTTGAGGCTCAGGCAATTGTAATTAAGCTTGAGAACCTCGATCCGCCACGCCCCTTAACTCACGACCTCTTTAAACAATTTGCAGATGAGTTTGGCATCTCGGTTTTGGAGGTTATTATTTATAAACTTGAAGAGGGAGTTTTCTTTTCCAAGTTAGTCTGCAATAATGGTGAAAAGGAGATTTCTCTCGACAGCAGAACTTCCGATGCAGTTGCACTGGCCTTGAGATTTGACTGCCCGATATATATTTCTGAAGTTATCCTTGAGAAGGCAGGGATAACGATAAGCACTTCTGAATCTGAAGAATCTCAGGTTGATGATGTGGAAAAAATATTTGAAACTACAAACAACAAATACGACTCTTATTCAGACGAGGAGCTCTATAAAATGATTGATGAATCTGTTAAAACTGAAGACTATGAGCGTGCTGCAGCAATCAGGGATGAAATAGATAAAAGAAAAAAAAGAAAAAAATAGTGTCAGCACGGGTATCAGAATCTGGTAAAATCTAAAATTATTTAAAAATGAAAAGTTTATGGTTGGGTTTTTTATTTATTTTCAGTGTATCAAATACATATTCAAAAGAATACAAATTACTCTCTCCTGATGGTAAGATAATCCTTAATGTAAATGCCGGTAGTGAATTAAAATGGTCTGTAATATGTAACGGTCAACCGGTTGCAGAAGGTACAAAGATCGCAATGGTACTCAGCAACGGGAGAACTTTAGGTGAAAATGAAACTATAAGAAAAGCCACCTTTTCTACGATCAATGAAATAATTAAACCGGTTGTTGCAAACAAGCGATCGGAGATAAAAGATAATTGTAATGTTCTTTCAATCTTTTTCAAGTCAGGGTTTGCACTTCATTTCAGAGCTTACAATGATGGAATTGCTTATCGTTTTGAAACTAATCTGAAAGATGATCTGACTGTTCAGAATGAAATATCTGATTTTAAGTTTCCCTTGGGGTCTTATGCCTGGTATCCTCTTGAAGTAAGCTTTATGTCGCACAATGAAAGAACATTTATCTATTCTTTACTGGATACGATTCAGGACAAACACCTGGCATCTCTTCCTGCACTGTTCCAGGTAAAAGGGATCAATTTTCTTATAACAGAGTCGGATATTGACAATTACCCCGGAATGTGGCTAAAAGGTGCCGGTTCCGGAAAAATATCAGCGACATGGCCAAAATATCCCGAAACAGAGAAGCTTATTAAAGATCGTGATCTTTTTGTCACTGCAACTAAAGATTATATTGCAATGACAAAAGGTACCAGGTTTTTCCCCTGGAGAGTATTCGTTATAGCCGATACCGATGGCAAGCTGATTGAAAGTGATCTTGTATTCAAACTGGCAGAACCAAATAAAATTAAAGATACCGGTTGGATCAAGCCTGGCCAGGTAGCCTGGGATTGGTGGAATGCAAATAATATTTATGGGGTTGATTTCAGAGCAGGGATAAACGATGAAACATACAAGTACTATATCGATTTTGCTTCAAAAAACGGGATAGAGTATATAATTCTCGATGAAGGCTGGTACAAATCAGGAACAGTTCTCGAATCGATACCTGAAATTAATATCCCTGAGCTTTGCAAATATGCTGAAAGTAAAAATGTGGGTGTAATCTTATGGGTAGTATGGAAGACTTTCCAGGATAAGATGGATGAAGCAGTTGCTCAATATGAAAAGTGGGGAGTAAAAGGTGTCAAAGTTGATTTTATGCAACGAGACGATCAGAAGATGGTTGATTTTTATCGGGAGGCAATAAAGAAAACAGCTGAACATCACCTACTTATCGATTTTCATGGAGCCTATAAACCTGATGGAATCGGAAGGACATGGCCAAATGCTCTTACCCGCGAAGGAGTTAAGGGCATGGAAAACAACAAATGGAGCAAGGATATCAGTCCCGACCATGATGTTACACTTCCCTTTACAAGGATGGTAGCCGGGCCAATGGATTATACCCCCGGAGCCATGGTCAATATGGAGAAAGCAAATTTCAATCCTCAATTTACACGTCCTTCCAGCCAGGGGACAAGAGTTCACCAGATGGCGCTGTATATAATTTATGAGAGCCCTCTCCAGATGTTATCAGACAGCCCTTCAAATTATATGAAAGAGCAGGAGTGTACAGATTTTATTGTTAGTGTACCTGTTGTATGGGATGATTTAAAAGTGCTTACAGGTAAAGTGGGTGATTACCTGCTTCTTGCAAGAAGATCCGGTAAGGATTGGTTTGTCGGAGCTCTCACTGACTGGAGCAGTCGGAACCTCGATCTTGATCTCTCTTTCCTTCCGGCTGGAAATTACAAAATGGAAATTTTTCAGGACGGGATAAATGCTGATAATTTTGCTTCAGATTATAAACATCTTAAAACAGATGTTAAATCAGGTGATAAAATGCAGATAAAACTGGCTCCGGGTGGAGGCTGGGCTGCCAGGATCACTCCGATTTAATATAAATATTAGTCACTTATGAAGCAATATCTTGATCTCCTGGATCATGTGATAAAAACAGGAACTGAAAAGAGTGACAGGACAGGTACCGGAACTATAAGTGTTTTTGGTCATATAATGCGGTTTAATCTGGAAGAAGGATTTCCATTACTGACAACCAAGAAGCTCCATCTTAAATCAATAATATATGAGTTATTATGGTTTATTTCAGGAGATACAAATATTAAGTATTTGAATGATAATGGAGTACGGATATGGAATGAGTGGGCTGACAAAGAGGGTAATCTGGGGCCGGTATACGGATACCAATGGAGATCATGGCCTGCAGCAGGCGGGGGTAAAATTGACCAGCTGTCAGATGTTATTGATTCGATTAAGAATTCACCTGATTCACGCCGCCATATTGTAAGCGCCTGGAACGTTGGAGAATTGAAAAAAATGGCCCTGCCACCATGTCATCTGATGTTCCAGTTTTATGTTGCAAAGGGAAAACTCTCATGTCTTCTCTACCAGCGAAGCGCCGATATTTTTATTGGGGTGCCCTTCAATATCGCGTCCTACTCACTCCTTACACTAATGATTGCAAGAGTTACGGGGTTAAATCCCGGGGAGTTTGTTCATGTTCTTGGCGATGCTCATATTTATCTTAACCATATCGAACAGGTTAAACTTCAGATGACCAGGAAACCCTATCCGTTGCCTGAAATGAAGATCAATCCGGAGGTGAACGACATTTTTAAGTTCAGGTACGAAGATTTTACTCTTGAAGGGTATGTCGCTCATCCACACATTAAGGGGGACATATCGGTATAGAATCAGCAAAACGTGATATTTAATTTTTAAGATTTAACGGTTATCCAGAAGTATATATGATATCAATCATTGTTGCTGTGTCAGAAGATTGGGGGATAGGCAGAAATAACGAGCTTTTATGGCATATCCCGGAGGATATGAAGAGATTTAAAAAAATGACTCTTGGGAACGCAGTTATAATGGGGAAAAAAACATGGGAGTCATTGCCAAAGAGACCACTGCCGGGGCGTAAAAATATTGTTCTCACCGACAAATCCGATGAGTGCATCGATGGTTCCATAACAGCGTATTCAATTGAAGATGCCTTAAGCAAGTGTGAGAAAGGAGAGGAGATATTTATTATTGGTGGCGGCAGTATTTACAGGCAGTTTATGCCAATAGCCGACCGGCTTTATATTACCCATGTTCATAAAAAAGCAACTGCTGATATTTATTTTCCTGAGATTGATCCGGCAAAATGGGATGCAACAGAAAAGGAAGAACACCCTGCAAGCAGCTCAGAACTGATTCCTTATACCTATATAGTATATAATAGACGATAAGGATAAAAAAATACCCACCGTTTCTCTTCCCTGCTACCTGAAAATTATTTTTTCTTTTCCATTAAACCTTTTTGATGGACCATCATCTAAAAGTAAATTAACAAGGATTAATAATTAAAAACAGAACTTATGAAGACGAAGATTTTTTTAATGATAACAGCATTGGTTATGCTTACTTTTTTTTCGTGTACAAAAAATTCGGGCTTTATTGACCAGTCAAGCCTTAACCTTGCAGACGATGATGCCGTAAGTGACGCAGTATTTGAAGATGTTTTCAATAGCGTCGATAATGCCGACATAATCCTTAACGGGATGCTCAAAGGAGAGGTTGCAAAATCAGAAACAGTGGTTGGTGATACCTGTCCGGTAATAACAATAACACATCTTTCAGACGGGATCTGGCCGAAGATGATAACTCTTGATTTCGGTGCCGGTTGTACAGGATTATATGACAACACCCGTTCGGGTAAGATCTTTATTACTGTTAGTGGTCCGCGGATGGAGACCGGATCAAAGAAAACAGTAACATTTGATAATTACTTATTTAACGGGATCAGGGTTGAAGGTACCAAGGAATACGAAAATCTGGGACCAAACAGCAATCAGAATCCTGTTTTTTCAATTAAGCTGACAGGAGGTAAGCTGACTCTTCCGGATGGCGAGATAATTGAACGTTCTTTTGAACATCAGAGAGAATGGATTGCCGGTTTTCAGACAAGGAACATCTGGGATGATGAGTGTCTGATATCAGGAACCATGAATGGTGTTAATATAAAAGGTGTTGCATATACCAATACAATAATAACTCCATTACACTGGACCAGGGCCTGCAGGTTCATTGTCAGCGGAGTAGTAAAGATCGAAAGGGAAGGTGCGGATCCGATTGTAATTGATTACGGCACCGGCAATTGTGATGCGAAGGCGACAGTGACTAAAGGTGACGTAACAAAAGAAATTATATTAAGACAAAAGCACAGGTTAATGGTTAATAATTAGTTAAAAATGAGAAGGGGCGTTGAATTCAGCGCCCTTTCTCATTTTTTAATGTCCTTGTTTTTATGAAACTTTCAGTATTTTCATGTCGATCCTTTCAAGCATATGGCTTGCATACTCGATTGTGATAACAAGTTCATCTTTACCGAGCGATGGCATCTCGAACATGGCATCGAGCATAATAGCTTCGCAAATCGACCTGAGGCCCCTGGCTCCAAGTTTGAATTCAATTGATTTATCAACGATATAGTCCAGTACTCCATCGGCAAAAGTGAGTTCAATATCATCCATTTTGAACAGTTTGATGTACTGTTTCACAAGTGCATTTTTAGGTTCGGTAAGTATTGCTCTCAAAGCTTTTTTGTCGAGCGGATCAAGATGAGTCAGGACAGGAAGGCGGCCGATAATTTCGGGAATAAGACCATAAGCCCTCAGGTCCTGAGGAGCAATGTATTGAAGTAAATTATCCTTGTCAATTTGTGCCCTGATCTTGGATGTTCCAAAACCAACTACCTGGGTATTAAGGCGCTGTGCGATTTTCTTTTGAATCCCTTCAAATGCGCCACCGCAAATAAATAAAATATTTGTTGTATCAACGGGTATCATCTTTTGTTCAGGATGTTTACGGCCACCCTGCGGCGGTACATTTACTATAGAACCCTCAAGAAGTTTCAGAAGCCCCTGTTGAACGCCCTCCCCTGAAACATCACGTGTAATTGATGGATTATCGCCTTTTCTTGCTATTTTATCTATCTCATCTATAAAAACGATTCCTTTTTCTGCAGCTTTTACGTCATAATCGGCATTTTGAAGGAGCCTGGTAAGAAGACTCTCTATATCTTCACCGACATACCCTGCTTCAGTAAGTACCGTGGCATCTACGATTGTGAAAGGGACGTGCAGCATTTTTGCAACTGACCGTGCTAGAAGTGTTTTTCCAGTTCCTGTTTCGCCAACAAGTATTATATTTGACTTTTCAATTTCAATTCCATCAGTATCAGACTTTTGCATTAATCTCTTGTAGTGATTGTAAACAGCGACGGAGATTGTTTTTTTTGCCATTTCCTGGCCTATGACAAATTGGTCGAGGAATTTCTTTATCTCAGAAGGTTTCAGGAGATTGATAGAATCGGGGAGGATATTTTTCTTACTGCCAAGCTCTTCCTTCATTATACTGTGAGCCTGCTCAATACAGTTATCACAGATATGACCCTCCAGACCCGCAACAAGCAGGTTGACTTCCTTTTTTGATCTGCCGCAGAATGAACACTTATCCATTTTATGCTAATGAATGGTTTTAATGAGGATCTCGTCGATCATCCCGTATTCTTTTGCTTCCTGTGATGTCATCCAGTAATCTCTGTCAGAATCTTTTTCAACCTTTTCAACTGAATTTCCTGAATGGAGGGCAATAATTTCATAGAGCTCTTTCTTCAGTTTAATTATTTCACGGGCCTGGATCTCTATATCCGATGCCTGACCTTCAAAACCTCCTGCCGGCTGGTGGATCATGATTCTCGAATGTTTCAGGGCAGATCGTTTTCCTTTTTTGCCGGCAATAAGCAGTACAGCGCCCATTGAAGCTGCCATGCCTGTACAGGTTGTGGCTATATCGGCTGATATATACTGCATTGTATCATAGATACCCAGACCGGCGTGGACCGACCCACCGGGGGTATTAAAATAGATCTGGATATCTTTGCCGGGATCTGAAGAATCGAGATAAAGTAACTGGGCCTCAATGATATTTGCCACATAATCGTCGATTGGCAAACCCAGGAATATTATCCTGTCCATCATCAAACGAGAGAATACATCCATTGAAGCAACATTCAGTTGTCTCTCTTCAATGATTGTTGGAGAAATATAACTTTCCATAACAGAAGCATACCGATGCATCATCAGACTGCCAATACCGTGTTTACTTCTTGCATATTTACCGAAATCGCTTGAATTGCTCATGTTAATAGTCTAAAGATTTAAGATTCAAAGATACAAAAATTAAAATATTTCTTTTCAAAGCATTGATTACTATTCAAAAAGCTTATTGAACTCCTCTGCTGTCACACTCTTGTTTTCAATCTTCACCATTTCTTTCATCTGTCCAAGGACTTTTTCCTCAAGAATCTTATCTGCAATCCTTTTAGCATCGTCTTCCTTTTTAAGGGTTTCCCTGGCATAATTGGAGATCTGTTCATCAGTAGCATAGAATAACCCATATTGCCTGAACTGGTACCTCGTAATATTTTCGGCTTCCTTTTGCAGTTCTTCCTCGCTGATCTTCATTTCGTTATCCTTGGCCACTTTGTTCCTTATCAATTGCCATTTAAGGTCGGTTCTGAAGTTGTCGAATTCTTTCACGATAAGTTCTTCAGTTGTATTTTCATTGACTTTCAGCAACCATCTCTTAAGGAAATCTTCCGGGAGCTCAAGATCAGTTTTTTCCAGTGCCAGTTTTTTTATATCCTGCATAAGTTTAAAATCACCTTCCCGGGTCAGGCTTGCTCTGATCTCTTCTTCTATCTTCTTCATGAATTCCTCTTCTGTGCTGACAATCCCTTCACCGTATATTTTGTCATAAAGTTCCTTGTCCGATTCTGCCGGATAGAATCTGCTTATTTCATTAATGGTGAAAAGGAAATTTCCCTCTAATCCTGCAACTCCTTCTTTATTTATCTTTAACAATCCTGCTATTTCTGTGTCATTCGGGAAAGCCTTTTTAATATCAAAACAGACTGCTTCATTAACACCTTTTCCAAGGAATTGTTTCCTGATATCATCATCTTTTATAAGGTCAATAGCAAATGAAGTATTTTCTGCAGATATTCCTCCGGGGATTGGATTCCCATCACTATCGGCCGCTTCAATATTACCTTTAAGCACATCTTTCTCTTCAGAGCTGTCAGCATTAATGAATTTGCCATAACGGCGTTTATAATTTTCGAGCTGATCATTCTTCATTTTTTCATCAATGATAATCTCGTACAAGGTAACTTTATTCTTTTTAGTGAGTTTAAGTTCGACAAGAGGAGCCAGTCCGAGTTCAAAGGAAAAAGTAAACTCCTTCTGTGTGTCGAAATCAATAATCTCCTGTTCATCGGCTTTTGGGATCGGATCTCCAAGTATTTCAAGTTTTTCGTCAACCAGGTATTTATGAATATTTTCCGTCACTATTTTATTGATCTCTTCAATCTGAACAGCTTTACCGTACATTTTTCTGACAAGCCCTATTGGCACCATCCCGGGTCTGAATCCCTTTATGTTAGCCTTTTTTCTATAATCTTTAAGTACATTTTCGACCTTCTCCTCGTAATCGGGTTGTTCGACTTTAACTTTTAAAACAGCATTCAGTTCAGTTATGGTTTCTCTGGTAATATTCATTTTTGTAATTGTTTATTGCATATTTAAAAAAACCGCTAAAACGCAATATTAAAAAGGTTAAAGGCGGTTTGTTAGTTAGTGCGGATGAAGGGACTCGAACCCCCACGTCTTTAAGACACAAGATCCTAAGTCTTGCTCGGCTACCAATTACGACACATCCGCGGAAAATCCGTGCAAAAGTAGAGAAAATAATTATTAAATCAAACAGGGGAGATTACTTACGGAGTTCGAAATTCTTTCCAAGATAAACTTTTCTTACATGTTCATCATCAGCAAGTTGTGTTGCAGTGCCTGATTTAAGGATCCGGCCCTCAAAAAGCAGGTAGGCACGGTCAGTAATAGAAAGGGTCTCATGAACATTATGATCAGTTATCAGAATCCCAATGTTTTTCTCCCTGAGACGGGATACAATTTCCTGTATATCTTCCACCGCAATAGGGTCAACTCCGGCGAACGGTTCATCAAGAAGAATAAACTTTGGTTTCAAAGTCAGAGCCCTGGCAATTTCAGTTCGTCTTCTTTCTCCGCCTGAAAGCTGAATGCCTTTGCTTTTTCTTATCTTCTGCAAACCAAATTCTTCAAGCAAGGTCTCCAGTCTCTCTTTTTGTTCTTCAGGTGGAAACCCCGACATTTCGAGAACCGCCTTGATATTATCTTCTACTGACAGATTCCGGAATACAGAAGCTTCCTGGGCGAGATATCCGATCCCCCTGCGGGCACGTTTATAAACAGGAAGTGATGTGATCTCTTCATCATCTAGGAAATATTTTACCTTCTGCTGGTCTGATCAGTCCGACAATCATATAAAAGGAGGTTGTCTTTCCGGCACCATTTGGCCCAAGCAATCCTACAATCTCCCCTTGTTCAACATTAATTGAGACATGGTCCACTACCGTCCGGTTGTGATATTTTTTAACGAGATTTTCAGTAAACAGTTTCATTCCGGGAAACGGGTTGGGGTATCTTAAGAGCTGGCAGTGTTGCTATCAGTCATAAAATCATTCCGTTGTTTCTCTTTCTGCTTCATCACCCTGCCGGAGATGACAATACTAACCTCATAAAGGATAAGTAGAGGAATAGCAACAAGTGTCTGTGAAAAAACATCAGGCGGTGTTATGATTGCAGAAAGAATGAAAATAACAACTATAGCATGCTTGCGGTACTTTCGCATGAAGGAAGGAGTTAAAACCCCGATTTTTGTAAGAAAAAATGCAACAATGGGCAGCTCAAAAACAACTCCTGTTGCAAGGCAGATTGAAGAAAGAGTACCTATATAGGACCTTACATTGATCTGGTTTACAACCTCAGGGCTTATTTCATATGTTGTGAGAAAATAAATGGATAGGGGAGCAAGCAAATAATATCCGAAAAGGACGCCGGTAAAAAAAAGTAAAGAGGCAGCCATAACAGCTCCTCTGGCATGTTTGGCTTCGTTTGAATGAAGAGCCGGCTTGAAAAATTTCCAGAATTCCCACAGGATAACCGGGAATGCAAGTATTATGCCGGCAACCATCGAAACCGCTATATGTGTAGTAAGCTGCCCCGACATTTTAATGTTTATCAGGTTAGCCGGTTTTGTGTTGATACATAATGAACTGGTGTTAAGAATCTCTCCAAGATGGCAAAGAACCCGGTTTGTAAAAAATGTGGGCAGTCTTGGAGCAAGTATTACATTAGTGAAAATGAAATTCTTGAAAACAAAAGCTCCAATCATGAATATCATGATTGCCAGTATTGATCGTATAATGTGCCATCTTAATTCTTCGAGATGTTCAAGGAATGACATCTCACCTTCATTTTTCTTCCCTTTTCTCCAACCAAATACCATAAACGTTGTATAAAATTTGAATTCTAAAAGAGTTTGCAAAGATGATAATTCTTCCTTTGTAAAACAAATCTTTAATTTCTATCTGTTCGTTATAAAGTTAAAATAATGTTAATAATGACTGAAAAAAAATCATTTGATCAATATAATTATTAATTTTATATATACCGGGCAAAAAATATTTTTGTTGTTTTCTGGTTTGATTAAGAAAAGATTATGCTTACTGAATCTACTATTAATAATTATTTAAAGAAGTATTTTGGATTTGATACCTTTAAAGGTAATCAGGAGCCGATAATAAAGAATGTTCTGGCTGGCAATGATACATTTGTACTTATGCCGACAGGTGGTGGAAAGTCTCTTTGTTATCAGCTGCCCGCAGTTATGGGTGAAGGAACAGCAATAGTTATTTCACCGCTTATTGCTCTTATGAAAAACCAGGTTGATGCAATGCGTAATTTTAGTACGGAAGACAATGTTGCACACTTTTTAAATTCATCGCTTACAAAAACGGAGATTAACAGGGTAAAGACTGATGTGATGGGAGGACAGACCAAGCTTCTGTATGTTGCTCCTGAATCACTTACAAAAGAGGAGAATATAGATTTCCTTAAAAATGTCAAAATATCATTTTATGCTATTGACGAAGCTCATTGTATTTCCGAGTGGGGACATGACTTCAGACCGGAATACAGAAAGATAAGACCCATTATTGACACTATTGGCCGGTCCCCTATAATTGCACTGACAGCAACTGCAACACCCAAGGTTCAGCACGATATTCAGAAAAATCTCGGTATACTCGAAGCCGAAGTTTTTAAATCATCATTTAACAGACCAAATCTCTACTATGAGGTCAAATCAAAACAGGACGTCACAAAGGAGATTATTAAGTATATTAAAAATAATCCCGGGAAATCAGGAATTATTTATTGTCTCAGCCGTAAAAAAGTTGAAGAGATCGCCGAAGTTTTAAAGGTTAACGGGATTAAATCCCTGCCATACCATGCAGGTTTGGATTCCGCAACCCGAACATCGAACCAGGATAAATTTCTTATGGAGGAGGCTGATGTCATTGTTGCAACTATCGCCTTCGGGATGGGAATTGATAAACCTGATGTAAGATTTGTTATACACTATGATATCCCAAAAAGTCTTGAAGGGTATTACCAGGAAACAGGACGTGCAGGTCGCGATGGAGGTGAAGGTAATTGTATTGCCTATTACAGTTACAATGATATTGTTAAACTTGAAAAATTTATGCAGGGAAAACCTATTGCCGAACAGGAAATAGGAAAACAACTGCTTCTCGAAACAGTATCATACGCTGAATCCTCAGTGTGCAGGCGGAAGCTTTTATTACATTATTTCGGAGAAGAATACCTGAAAGAAAACTGTGAGGCTTGCGATAATTGCCTGCATCCCAAAGCTCAGTTTGAAGGGAATGAGTCTGTTGTAAGTGTCCTGGAAACAATACTGGCAGTTAAGGAAAAGTTCAAAGCTGATCATATCTCGAATATACTTTCAGGAAAAGTGACATCTGCTATCAAATCGTATAAACACCATAAGCTTGAATTCTTTGGAATCGGGGAAGATAAGGATGAGAAATTCTGGAACATGGTGATACGGCAGGCTCTTATTGCCAAGTTTCTTACTAAGGATATCGAAAATTACGGTCTTCTTAAACTTACGCCAAATGGAATGGAGTTTCTTGCAAATCCAGTCTCATTTATGCTTGCTGAAGACCACGACTATGCAGATACAACAGATGAAGAGAATGCTTTTGGCGCACGGACTTCAGCCGTTGACGAAGAGCTTTTCAGCATACTTAAAGACCTCCGGAAAAAAATCTCAAAACAAAAAGATGTTCCTCCGTTTGTGATCTTCCAGGATCCGTCACTCGAGGATATGGCCATTCAATATCCGATAAATCTTGACGAACTGCAGAATATTTCAGGAGTTGGTGCAGGCAAAGCCCAGAGATATGGGACTGAATTTGTCGAAATAATTAAAAAATATGTTGAAGAGAAAGAGATAATCCGTCCTCTTGATATGGTAGTAAAATCAGTTGTGAATAAGTCGGGCATAAAGGTATATATCATCCAGAGCATTGATATGAAGCGCCCCCTGGAAGATATTGCTGATGCAAAAGGCCTGGAGATGGGCGAACTTATTTCAGAAATAGAAGCAATAGTAAATTCAGGGACCCGAATAAACCTCGATTATTACATTAATATGGTAATAGACGATGAACGTCAGCACGACATTTATACCTATTTCAGGGAAGAGGCGGAATCTGACTCTCTTGAGGATGCAATTAAAGATCTGGGAAACGAATTCGAAGAAGAGGAGATCAGGCTTATGAGGATCAAGTTTCTTTCCGAGATGGGGAATTAATTGTTTGTTTATCTGAAGCAAACAGAGAAAATATTGTTACTCCCAGAATATAGAAGGGATAGAAGATTTCTGCAGGTAAAAACCATTTCATCAGAGACTTCCGTTTGTATCTGCCTGAAGTATCCCGGAGTATGAGAAAATCCGGTATTGCTTTTGCAAGAAAAGAGGCAAGTAATATTTTGAAGTATTCCGGATTAATAAGACTTGCAAATAATAAATACACGATCAGGATATTTGTAACAAATGTTACAAACCCCAGGAGGATTGTGTATATGTCCCTGTAAGCTCTCGCTTTTATGAGCCACCTTTGTCTCTGTTTTAAATATTCCTTTATATTTTTGGAAGAGGCAGCAGTTACCATTGCTTCCGTTGATTCCAGCCACATTATTTTTGAACGGGGCTCTTTTTTCAGACTTTGTAAAAAGAATATATCATCACCTGATGCAATTTCATCGCGCAGATTATCAGTATGCTTAAGGTAGACTTCCCTTTTGAAGGTGAGATTTGCTCCATTGCACATTGTGGCATTTTCCGAAACTGCGCTGCCGGCTGTAATTCCCTGCAAACTCAGAAACTCAAGTTCCTGGAATCTGCCGAAGAGGTCAGATCTGTTTTCAAGCTGAACGGGACATATCAACATGTCAGGTTTATGTTCAATAAAGAACAGACATATTGTTTTCAGCCAGCCTGAGTTCATCCTGCAATCGGCGTCAGTAGTTATGATCAACTCTCCCGATGACATGTTAATCCCGGTCCTTATCGCTGATTTCTTTCCGGTTCCTGAATTCTTTATTATTGAAAGATTTCTGATCCCGCTGAAACTTTCAGCAATCCTGTAGGACGCATCTGTGGAATTATCATCAACAACTAAAACTTCAAATAATTCGCAGGGATATTCCTGCCTGGCTAAATCTTCCAGGAGAGAGGGAAGATGAGACTCCTCATTTCTGAATGGAACAACTACTGAAACAAAAACTGATTCGCCTGAGTCAGGATCATATTGTTTTATTTTCTTCAGGTTTATCCATATCCGGAGCAACATGAAAAAGTAGGGGAGGACAAGTATTACCGGTATCCAGCGCATTGATTATTCCTTCAGCCATTCAAACAATTTGTAATGTTCGCTTTTCATGCCAAGAGACTCGTAGGTTTTCTGAGCCGTTGAATTATTTGTTTCAACATATAAACGCAGACCGGCAATATGATTTTTTTCAGCTTCTTTCAGGACATAAGTATACATTGATCTGAAAATTCCCCGGCGCCTGTACCCGGGGAGGACATATACCGACTGAAACCACCATATGTTACTGTTACGCCAGTCGCTCCATTCATATGTTATAAGCAGAGAAGCAATGACCTGACCATCGGATTCCGCAACATAGTATTGTCCGTGGGATGGATCTCTGAAAACTGCATCCACACCCTTGGTCAATATATCATTGACCAGGGTCATATGTTCGGTTTCCCAGGCCATTTTTTGCTGAAAATCAGTTATTGAAGATGCATCAGCACGGCGTTGCTTTTCTTATAAGTATCTTTCCAATATTGCTTCAACTTTAGTCGTTATACTTTTGTCTTTTATATTTTCCTTCTAAAACCCACCCCTAACCCCCCGTTTAAGCTGGGCAGGCTCTCCAGGGAGGGGAATTATTTTGGTTTTACCTTTACCTTTTACCTTAAATTATCGCCCCCTCGCTCCATCACCCCATCACCCCATCTCACCATCTGTGCCTTCCAACCCTCTTCAACTCCCTTCAACCTTATTTATACTCATCCCAGCTTTTAATAGCAAGGTCATCAATGCTCATTCTGCAGAAAGCCAGAATAAATGCGCTTGCAAGACGTGCATTTGTCAGAAGTGGAACATTAAAGTCAACTGCGCTTCTCCTTATTGAATAGTCATTATCCAGTTCGTTCTGGCTAAGGTCTTTGGGGATATTTACCACCAGGTCCACTTCGCGTGTTTTTATAAGTTCGATGGTGTTTGGTGATTTTTTTTCGTCAGGCCAGTATGCCACATGGGCTTCAACCCCTGCATTCTCTGAGGAACTGCTGGGTACCTCTCGTTGCATATAGTTTATGTCCCTTTTCGCGTAATGCCCTGGCGCTGTTGAGGAGTTCAACTTTAGAGCGGGCCGGTCCTGTTGAAAGTAAAATACTCTTTTTAGGTACCCTGTACCCAACCGAAAACATTGCTTTAAGGATAGCCTCATAAAATCCTTCCCCGATACATCCGACTTCACCGGTCGATGCCATATCAACGCCCAATACCGGATCTGCTTTTGCAAGCCTGGAAAAGCTGAACTGGGGAGCCTTTACGCCGACATAATCGAGGTCAAAGACCGATTTATGCGGTTTTTCAGCCGGAATCCCGAGCATTACTTTTGTAGCAAGTTCTATAAGGTTTATTTTAAGGACTTTAGATACAAATGGCATGCTCCTGCTGGCACGAAGATTGCATTCAATTACCTTTATATCATTGTCTTTGGCAAGAAACTGAATGTTGAAAGGACCGGTTATATTCAGCTCCTTTGCAATCTGCCGCGAAATCCTTTTTATCCGTCTTACCGTCTCGAAATATATTTTCTGAGGAGGGAAAACTATTGTCGCATCACCCGAGTGAACTCCTGCAAATTCCACATGTTCACTTATAGCATAAGCCATTATCTCTCCTTCTCTGGCAACTGCATCAACCTCTATCTCTTTGGCATTCTCAATAAATTCTGATACGACTACAGGATATTGTTTGGATACCTTCGATGCCAGTTCAAGGTAATGTGATAATTCATTTTTATTGGAGACCACATTCATTGCAGCGCCTGACAATACGTATGAGGGTCTTATCAGAACGGGGAACCCTATACGGTCGACAAAGTCATATATATCATCAATTGTTGAAAGCTCTTTCCATTGTGGTTGATCAACTTTAAGGGTATCAAGCATTTGAGAGAATTTATGCCGGTTTTCAGCCCTGTCGATAGAAACCGGACTTGTACCCAGCACATGGACTTTCTCCTTAAAAAGCCTCATGGCAAGGTTGTTGGGTATTTGTCCTCCAACCGAAACGATTACCCCCCGGGGTTGTTCAAGATCGACGATATCCATTACCCTTTCAAATGTCAGCTCATCAAAGTAAAGCCTGTCGCAGATATCATAATCGGTGCTGACAGTCTCGGGGTTGTAGTTGATCATTATTGATCTGAATCCTTCTTTTTTAATTTTTTCGACCGCATTAACCGAACACCAGTCAAATTCAACGCTTGAGCCTATCCTGTAGGCACCTGACCCGAGAACAATAACCGAATTATTATCATTCTCATAAGTGATATCATGTTCTGATCCACTGTACGTGAGGTACAGGTAATTGGTTACTGCGGGATACTCTGCAGCAAGAGTGTCGATCTGTTTTACATACGGAACAATGCCCGACAGATTTCCGGTAGTTTCTGACATTCATAAGGTCATCGTTCATATGCTCAGGACTTGAGTTAAGTACGTGCCTTGCTATCTGAAAATCGCTGAAGCCATTTATTTTGGAATGTGCTAACAGTTCATGAGGTATTGAATCGAGTGTGTTGTAATTACATAAATCATTCTTTATATTGATAATGTTTTTCAGCTTATACAGGAACCATTTATCAATTTTTGTAAGTTCATAGATTCTGTCAACAGACATACCAGTTTCCAGTGCTTCTGCAATCGAAAAAATCCTCATATCAGTCGGTTCGGCAAGCTCTTTTTCAATATCCTCAAAACCCAGATTACGGTTTCCTGTAAATCCGTGCATTCCCTGTCCTATCATTCTCAATCCTTTCTGAATCACCTCTTCAAAACTCCTGCCTATTGCCATAACCTCCCCTACACTTTTCATGCTGCTGCCGATAAGATGCGAAACTCCCTCGAACTTATTGAGGTCCCAACGTGGGATCTTACATACTATATAATCAAGTGCAGGTTCGAAACAGGCGGTAGTGTTTTTTGTGACGGAATTTTTCAGTTCGTGTAAACCGTATCCTACTGCAAGCTTTGCAGCAATAAACGCAAGAGGATAACCTGTTGCTTTTGAGGCAAGCGCACTTGATCTTGACAATCTGGCATTAACTTCAATAACCCTGTAATCTTCTGAATCGGGAGAGAGTGCATACTGGACATTGCATTCTCCTATTATACCAATATGTCTTATTATTTTTATGGATAATTCTCTGAGCTTATGGTATTCATTGTTTGTTAAAGTTTGCGAAGGGGCAACTACGATGCTCTCCCCGGTATGTATTCCCAGGGGATCGAAATTTTCCATATTGCATACGGTGATACAATTATCGTATTTATCCCTTACAACCTCATATTCAACCTCTTTCCAACCTTTAAGCGATTCCTCAACAAGTATCTGATTTGTATATGAAAATGCTTTTGATGCAAGGACTTTTAACTCACTGGTATTGGAAGCAAAACCACTTCCCTGTCCGCCCAGAGTATAAGCTGCCCTGATGATAACAGGGAATCCGAGCTTTCCTTGCAGCAGCAAGAGCCTCATTAACACCAGTTACCGCTATACTTCGCGGGGTCCGGACACTGATTTCATCAAGTTTTTTTACAAAAAGCTCACGGTCCTCAGTATCCATAATTGCCCTGACCGGGGTCCCCAACACTCTGACATTATATTTCTCAAAAACACCGGATTTGAAAAGTTCGGTTCCGCAGTTAAGGGCTGTCTGGCCGCCAAAAGATAAAAGAATACCATCTGGCTCTTCCTTCTCAATTACCTTCTTAACAAAGTAGGGAGTCACAGGAAGAAAATATACTTTACCGGCAAGATCCTCTGAGGTTTGAACTGTTGCTATATTTGGATTTATAAGAACTGTTTTTATCCCTTCCTCCTTTAACGCTTTCAGGGCCTGAGAACCTGAATAGTCAAACTCTCCGGCTTCTCCTATTTTAAGTGCTCCCGAACCGAGAATAATTACCTTTTTGATTACATCTTTCATCCTTTTCTTTTGAGGTGCAAAAATAAGACAATTTTTTAATTAAGGTTTGAATTTAAAATAAAATGAATATATTTGCAAAATAAATGCATAAATATGCAAAAAACAAAAAGGCTACTGGCAATAGAAAAAATAATTGAAGAGGGGAGTATATCTTCACAGGACGAATTATTAAAAATCCTGAAGACAAAAGGTATTGCATGTGCCCAGGCGACTTTATCAAGAAATCTGAGGCAACTGGGTGTAAGCAGGGTTCCTAACGGACCGGGGGGGTACAGGTATGCTTTGCCTGATATTAAAAGAAGTCAGTTGGAATCTGCCGGGAAAATAAATATTGTTCCGGTAATAAATGAGATTGTTGAGGCAAAAGGTCTGATGGTAATTAAAACTATACCCGGCAATGCAAGCGCAACAGCTTTTTATATTGACAGGGCAGGAAGATTTGAGATTGCCGGGACCATTGCAGGCGACGATACGATACTGGTTATTCCACGAGATGGGATAACTCTTCAGCAGGTTCATGATTCGCTCGAATTAATACTTCCCGGGCTACACGCTCAGATTAAGAAGAGGTGAGGTACAGATAAAAAAATGATCTTTAAATAATTAATATAGGTTGAATAAATTAAAAGTTTAAAAATGAAAGAAAAAGTTGTTCTGGCATACAGCGGAGGTCTTGACACTTCAGTTATACTTAAATGGTTAATTGACAAGGGATATGACGTCATAGCTTTTGTGGCAGATGTAGGACAGGCGGAGAATTTTGAAGAATGCAGGAAAAAAGCTCTTCTTCTTGGTGCATCAAAAGTGATTATTTCTGACCTGAAAAGGGAATTCGTTAATAATTATGTTTATAAAGCTATAATGGCAAATGCTCTTTATGAAGACAGGTACCTTCTCGGAACTGCTCTTGCACGTCCGCTTATAGCGAAAACTCAAATTGAAGTTGCAAGACAGGAAGGGGCAACGACAGTTGCTCATGGCGCAACGGGAAAAGGGAATGATCAGGTCAGATTTGAGCTGAGTTACTATGCTCTTATGCCTGAAGTAAAGGTAATCTCACCATGGAAAGACAAAGAGTTTCTCGCGACATTTAAAGGCAGGACCGATCTCCTGAAGTATGCATCGGAGAAGAAGATACCCGTAAAAGCAAGTATTGACAAGCCATATAGCGAAGATGATAACCTTATGCATATCAGTCATGAAGCCGGAGTGTTGGAGGATCCCATGTACACTTTGCACAAGAACATGCTCGAAAAAATGGTTATGCCACAGGATGCTCCTGATAAGGAGACACGGATAGTTGTTCATTTCAAGAACGGGAGACCTGTCAAAGTCATCAATAAAGATGATGGAACGGTAAAAGATGATTCATACGAACTTTTTGTTTATCTCAATGAGCTGGCTGGTAAAAACGGAATAGGACTTCTTGATATGGTTGAGAACAGGTTTGTCGGTATAAAATCCAGAGGTGTATATGAAACACCGGCTGCAACTGTACTTTATCTTGCACATAAGGATATTGAGGGGATCGCTATGGACAGGGAAGTAATGAGGCTTGTAAGTATGCTATCTCCAAAGTTTGCCGAGATAATTTATAATGGATTCTGGTTTAGTCCTGAAATGGATTTCCTTATGGCCGCTATAGAGAAAAGTCAGGAGCTTATTGATGGAAGTGTACATCTCTGTCTTTATAAAGGAAATATTATCATTGAAGGAAGGGAGTCACCGTCTTCATTATATAATAAAAAGCTTTCGAGCATGGATATTGAAGGAGGATTTGATCAGACTGACAGTAAAGGATTTATCAGAATAAATGCAATAAGACTGATGGCTCACAGAGCTATTGTGGAAGAGAGTCTGAAAAAAAAGCAAAGATAACTTACCCGGCTGGGAAATTAATTTATGGGTTGTGACACCGATACTAATAACTTAATAAGATTATAATGAAACTATGGGAAAAAGGTATTGCCCCTGAACCTGCAATAATTGAATTTACAGCGGGTAAAGACAGAAAAACCGATCTGGCACTTACAAAATGGGATATAATTGGTTCGATGGCACATGTGATCATGCTGGAAGATGTGGGACTGATCACAAATGAAGAAAAAAACAATATGTTAAAAGCTCTTCATTCCCTTTTTGTCTGGGATGAGGAGGGAAGCCTTGTCATTGAAAAAGATGTTGAAGACATTCACTCCCAGATTGAAAAAGAGATGGCATCTATACTGGGTACAACAGGGAAAAAAATTCACACCGGACGGTCAAGAAATGACCAGGTACTCGTAGATATCCGTCTCTATTCAAGGGAGGAGATCGACAAACTGTCAATATTGATCGGGAAATTGTTTAATAAATTACAGTCTCTGAGCGAGCAATACAAAGATGTATTGCTTCCCGGTTATACCCACATGCAGTCGGCAATGGTTTCATCATTCGGACTCTGGTTTGGTTCATATGCCGAAAGCCTGGCTGACGATATATTACTTCTTTGTACCGCCCGCTCCCTTAATAACCGGAGTCCCCTTGGTACCGCAGCAGGTTATGGTACAACTCTGCCACTGAACAGGAAACTTACTTCTGAGCTTCTCGAATTCGACGATCTTTTATATAATTCAGCGTATGCAAGCCTTAGCAGGGGAAAGGTCGAGATGGCAATTGCATCCTCACTGGCATCCTTCGCCCAGACACTGGCACGGTTTTCGATGGATATCTGCCTCTTTATGAGCGCTGAATTCCGATTCATTGATTTCCCGGATGAATATATAACCGGGTCAAGCATCATGCCTCAAAAGCGCAACCCTGATGTTTTCGAGCTTATAAGAGCAAGATCGAATGTCATTCAAACCCTTCCCAACCAGGTTTCAATGCTTACCTGTAATCTGATATCGGGTTATAACCGCGATCTCCAGTTGCTTAAACAATTGATCTTTGATGCTTTTGGAGAAATGACTGAGTGCATTGAGATAATGTTGTTAATGCTAAATAATATTAAGGTACGCCGTAATATTACCGATAATCCGTTATACAATAATATTTTCAGCACCGAAGAAGTGAATCGCCTGGTGAAAGAAGGCATTCCTTTCAGAGATGCCTATAAAGCAGTCTCTGAGATGGTTAGAAATTCTACTTTCTCGAGAACATCAATATCTGATTATGTTCATGAGGGAAGTATTGGAAATCTCTGCAACAAAGAAATTGCAGAGATTTTCGGGCAAAGGATGAAATGCTTTAAGAATATATCGGCCACTGAACTGGCAGATAAGATGATGCATCATGTAACAAATTCGTAGTCTTTACCCCCAGGTTCCCCGAATGGTATTTCATCCTAACCCCATAGAGAGCTTATAAGAGTTTAAAATCCCCCATCCGGTAGACTTAGGGGGTCGATCACCAGCTTGAAGATCAAATGTTTTTTGATTTTTCAATATTCCCAATAAAGACATCGAATAGATAATCGGTATCAGTTGGCCCGCCAGAAGCTTCAGGGTGAAACTGTGTTGAAAAAAATGGTTTTGAGAGTGTGCCTCATACCCTCATTGGTATTATCGTTAATATTAATGAACAACGGTTCCCAATCATTGCCCAGAGTTTTATTGTCAACAGCAAAGCCATGGTTCTGTGATGTAATATAAGCCTTGTTGGTACCGACCTGGATGACCGGTTGATTATGACTCCTGTGGCCATATTTCAACTTATATGTATCTGCGCCTGAAGCAAGTGCCATTAACTGGTTTCCAAGGCATATTCCAAAAACAGGTTTGTCACTTTCAAATGATTTTCTGATATTTTCAATTGTTACAGCACACATTTTCGGATCGCCGGGGCCATTCGAAAGAAAAAGCCCGTCATATTGCTCTTCAAGGTAATCATAATCCCAGGGGACTCTTATAATAGTTGTATCACGTTTCAGTAAATTTCTGATAATATTATACTTAACGCCGCAATCGACTAAAAGTATCCTGTATTTCCCTTTTCCATACAACTTCTTCTCATTGGTGCTTACTTCAGCTACCAGGTTGACCTTATTGGGATCATAGAAACCGGTTTTAGTTCCCTCAGGCTCAAGCTTGCCGAGCATTGCCCCTTTTTCACGGATCCTTTTTGTAAGAGCCCTGGTATCGATTCCGTAAATCCCCGGGACATTATTCCTCCTGAGCCATTCATCGAGGCTTTCAGTAGCATTCCAGTGACTATATTCAAATGAATAATCGGAGACGATCAATCCGGAAATATGAATAGAAGAAGATTCGTAGAAGCGATAGAGGTCATTTTCTTCACTTTTAACCGGGGCGCCATAGTTTCCTACAAGCGGATAGGTAAGGCACAATATCTGACCCCGGTAAGAAGGATCTGTAAGACTTTCCGGATATCCGGTCATTGCAGTATTAAATACCACCTCTCCGGCTGCAGGGACGGGTGACCCAAATGATCTGCCTTCGTAAATTGTTCCATCTTCAAGAGTCAGGTGAACTTTAGCTCTGTCTTTCATTTAGTTGTTTTAAATTGATTATCTGATTGCTGAAACTGCTTTTTCAATCTGTTCCATAGCTTTTTCAATTGTACGGTGTGTAGTAGCCAGATTCATCCGCATAAATCCTTCTCCTCCGGGGCCAAATGTTGAGCCTTCGTTCATACCTATCCCGGCATTTTTAACAAAAAAATTCTGCAGCTCTTTTCCCTGAAGCCCGAATTTACGGCAATCGAGCCAGATCATGTAAGTTGCTTCCGGGGTAACAGGAATTATTTCCGGTATCATCTTTTCACAATAGTTCACAACATAATCAACATTCTTTTCCACATATTCAAGCAAGGCATCGAGCCAGTCACTACCTTCGGAGTATGCTGCTATCGAAGCAATTGTGCCAAAGATATTGCCGCTTCCTACATGCAGGATTTCAATTTTTCTGTTAAAGTATTTTCGCAGGACCGGGTTTGATATTATAACAGAAGATGTTGACAATCCTGCCAGGTTAAATGTCTTACTGGGCGCAATACAGGTAACTGTTATTTCGGCAATCTTGTCAGAGAGCTTTGCAACCGGGGTATGAATAAAGCCCGGTAAAACGAGATCACAATGTATCTCATCGGAAAGAATTATTATATTATTACTGAGGCAAATATCTGCAAGTTTGTTCAGTTCACAATGAAGTCCATGCTCTTCCAACCGGATTATGGGGGTTGGAAATGATGATCATTTTTGTACTCTCGTTTATTGAAGCAACGAGGGAATCAAAGTCCATAGACCATTTTCCCGCTGACTCACGTAGCTGATTATAGACCAGGTTTCTGCCATGACTTTCGACTGCTGAAAAGAAGGGGAAATATACAGGAGGCTGTACGATTATGCTATCGCCAGGTCTTGTAAATGCCAATGTGCAGATATTTAGTGCAGGAACTATTCCGGGGCTGAAACAAATCCAATCTTTTTGAATCTGCCAGTTATGCCTTGATACAAGCCAGTCAATAATTGACTGAAAATATTTATGAGGGCGGAATGAATATCCATAAATATTGTGATTGAGGCGTTTCTGAAGTGCGTTTATAATAAAGTCGGGGGACTTAAAATCCATATCAGCTACCCACATCGGTATTACATCATTTACCCCAAAGATCTCTTTTCTCAGATCGTATTTTATACAGTCTGTTCCCTCTCTCTCGAAAGCCTCATCAAAATTCCAGCTCATCAGAAAATGGTATAAATTCGGGGCGTAAAGATAAATAAAAAAGAGAGACGAAAGTTGTCCTGATTCTATTAAGGGTGTCAGGTAATCACGAACTTCTAATTAGTCCTGATGTTTTTCACCAGACATAGACTTTAATAATCAAATAGCGGCGGATCAGTATATTTTATTCAATAAAATATATTACTTTTATGGTCGCTTTTATAAATGAAACTAATAAATACCAATTTTTATGAAAAGAATTATTGCAATCGTAATACTTCCAATGCTGATATTAAGTTTGACCTGCCTTTCTTCGTGTAATTCCTGTAAAAACAGGTCCGCAGATCAAGAACAAAAAAAGGTTGAATTGCAAAAAATCGATACAATTGAAAAGGCAATCGAGAAAAATGTTTACCCTTTGCCTACATCTGCATCAGTAATTAAAATGCTTACAGAGCTGGAAGTTGGTTATATAATCGGGATATCAAATCCTGTCAGGAATGCGAAAAAATATTTTACCGGTCCGGCACGTGCAATAAATCTTGGGGTTTATGGAGCTGACCTGAGTTATGCAACGCTTTATAATGTACAGCAGGAAGTTATTAATTATCTTGATGCTATCCGTACACTGGCAGCTGAACTCAATATGTCAGAAATATATAATGTAAATTTATATGACCAGATAAAACAAAATTATGATAACAGGGATACCCTTGTTAAAATCCTCACAGGAGCATTTAATGATTCATACGCATATCTGGCAGAAAATGATCAGCAACCACTGGCGCTGCTTGTTGTCGGTGGAGCATGGGTTGAAGGGATGTATCTTACAACCCATGTTTCGGATGCTGCGTACCAGGTTGCAGGGATATCAAAAGTACTGCTTGAGCAGAAAAAATCATTTGATTTATTTATCGATATTACCCAGCCCTATATCAATGATCCTGGTGTTAGCGATTTCCTGAAGCTGCTGGATCCTGTTAAGAAAGTTTACCAGGGTTTGGGAACCAGTCTTACGGAACAGAATATTAAGGATATAACAGAAGTAATTGTAGGAGTAAGGACGAAGATAGTATTATAGTTATTTTATGACAGAAAGGCCGCAAAGCATTTAACTTTGCGGTCTTTTCTTTACATAATGCCTTTATGCGGGAATCTGTTTTACTTGCTTTAATTCATATATTTGCCATTGTTTCGACTGTCAATCCTGCAGGGATTTCATCGAGAGGTAAGAAGATTTTACGCAGTTACCTCAGGCGTTATCTGAACCGTGAACTTGAGGAGGAATATTATGCACTCTTCGAAAATAATCTGGAGTTCTATTTTAATGAACTAAAAAGCGTTGACAAAACAGAGCTTTCAGATGAAGATTCACTTATTTCATTCCAGATCACAAATATATGCAGGCAAATAAAAAAAGGTCTCTTTCTTGAAGAAAGGATGATAGTCTTTCTTCAGCTTATAGAGTTTGCTTTTGAAGATGGTCGCATTTCCGAACAGGAGAAGACAATAATAGATATCGTATCACGCACCTTTAACATTTCGAAAAAGGAGTATGACAACGCAACAGCTTTCATGACTGGCAGAACTTTTGATGAAATATCGCCCGAAAGTGTTCTTATAATTGAAAGTGAAAATATTGAATTGTCTGGAGCAAGGTATTACAAAAATTATGAAAAGTGGCGTCACATAAGAATCAGAGGCTTTAAGGGGCATCTTGTAGTTCTTCATATTGAGAGCACCGGAACTCTTCTCCTCTCTTATGACGGTCCATTGACTCTCTATTTTAAGGGCCGGGATATAATTGCATGCAGGCCCTATTTGTTGGACCGTGGGGTGAATATTAAGGGCCAGGGTATTGACCCGATCTATTATTCTAAAATTTACAAAAAGTTTGTTTCAGCGAAGTTCCCCGAAAAGATAATTTTTGAAGGACATGAAATTGAGTATTTGTTCAAGAATTCGGACAATGGTCTCAGAAAAATGAATTTCCGGGTAGAATCAGGGAACCTTATAGGAATCATGGGTGGCAGCGGAGTAGGCAAAACTACAATGATTAACCTGCTCAACGGGAAAATAAATCCCACCACCGGCAATCTCTATATTAATGGGTTTGACATAAATTCTGATTCAGAAGAATTAACAGGATTGATTGGTTATGTTCCTCAGGATGACATGCTTATTGAGGAATTAACTGTATATGAAAACCTTTATTATAATGCGCGTCTCTGTTTTGGTGACTATAATGAGGAACAACTTAAAAGTACAGTTGAGAAAGTACTTATTGACCTTGATCTGTATGAGATTAAAGATTTGCAGGTGGGGGACCCTTTGAATAAAAAAGTCAGCGGCGGGCAGAGGAAACGTCTTAATATAGGTCTTGAGCTGATGCGCGAACCTGTAGTTTTGTTCATTGATGAGCCTACCTCAGGATTATCTTCCTTTGATTCCGAAAAGGTGATGATTCTTTTACGCAACCAGGCATTAACCGGGAAACTGGTTTTCACCATAATACACCAGCCATCATCTAATATCCTCAAAATGTTTGACGGGTTGTGGATACTTGACAAAGGTGGGTATATGATTTATGATGGAGATCCGGTGGAGGCGCTTGTATATTTCAAGACCGAGACTTCACAGGCAAATGCTGCGGAGAGTGAATGTCCCAATTGTGGTAATGTTGAGGCCGATGATATTTTACATATAATTGAGGTTAAGGTTATTGACAATGAGGGTTACCCGGGAAAGGAGCGGCAGATAAGTCCGAAAGAGTGGTATGAGAAATATAAAAAGAAGATGATGCCGGTTTTTGAAAAACAACTTTCCCGATCACCTATTCCGCCGAGCAACTTCAGGGTGCCTGCCAAGATTGAGCAGATAAAGACATTTATCCATCGAAATGTTACACGGAAACTGGCTGACAGGCAGTATATGATAATTAACCTGCTCGAGGCCCCCTTGCTGGCATTAATTCTGGCATACATCTCGAAATATAACGATGACGGTGTTTATAGTTTTGCAAATAATAAAAACTATCCGGTCTTCCTTTTTATAGCGGTTGTTGTTGCTCTTTTCATTGGACTCACTGTCAGTGCCGAAGAAATATTCAGAGACCGGAAAATTCTTGAACGGGAAAAGTTTCTGAATTTGAGCAGGTTAAGCTACCTTTTATCGAAAATCAGTTTCCTTTTTATTTTGTCAGCCATTCAGGCTCTTTCATTTGTTCTGGTAGCAAACTACATACTTGAAGTTAGAGGAATGCTCCTGCAACAAGGGTTAATCCTTTTTTCTACCGCTTGCTTTGGTAACCTGCTCGGGCTTAACATTTCCGCCGGCATGAGGTCGGCAGTGAGTATCTATATCCTTATTCCGCTGATACTTGTACCACAGCTCATTCTTGGAGGGGCAATGATCAGATTTGATGATCTTCACCGTCTCTTCAGCAAGAAGATATATGTACCGGTAATCGCTGATCTTATGGTAACGCGCTGGGCATATGAAGCTATAAGCGTTGAACAGTTCAAAAGCAATAAGTTTGAAAAGCCCTTTTTCAAGTATGATATGGCATTAAGTCAGAACGACTGGTATGCTTCATTTCTGATCCCTACACTGAAGATGAAAACTGACGAGTGTCTTGTGGCTGGCAAAAATCCTGATAATAAGGATTATGTAGAGGAGAACTTTGAAAAACTAAATTATCATCTGAATGAACTTTCTTCAATAACCGGCATTAAACCTGGGAAATGGATCGGGGATCTTAATTATGGGGGATTTAATGAAATAATAGCTCGTCAAACAAAATCGACCCTCGATAGTATGAGAACCTCAATCCGAATGACCAACAGATTGATCTCCCTGAAACGTGATTCATTATACAAACAGATAGTTAGCAGAATAGGGGAAAAGGAGTTCGTGAAATTAAGAGATAAAAATTATAATGAGAGTGTGGTAAACTTACTGCTTAACAGGATGATACCGGACAAAATATACGATTCGCCTGACAAGCTTATACAAAAATCTGATCCTGTCTTTATGAAGCCCGGATCAAAATATGGGAGGGCACATTTTTTTGCTCCGTATAAGCAGATCGGGGATCTGAAGATCGGAACGCTTATATTTAACATGATGGTTATTTGGCTGATGGTTTTTTTATTATTTGTCACATTATATTATAACATTCTCAGGCGATTTATTGGGTTACTGGAATCTCTGAAAATGCCGATCCTGAGGAAGTTTGGAAGAGAGCTGATACAAATCTAGATTTTAGTTCAGGAAGAAAAAAAAATGGGCCATGTATATCCAAAGAAGAACCTTGGGCAGCACTTTCTGAGAGATCAGGGTGTTGCCAGGAAGATCGCTGAGACACTTACCGGCAGAGGATATCAATCTGTACTTGAAGTTGGACCGGGGATGGGAATTCTGACAAAGTTCCTGATTGAAAGGAGATTTCAGGATTTCAGGGTAATTGAGATAGACCATGAATCGGTGCATTATCTGAAAGAAAACTTTCCGGATTTGAAGGAAATAATAAGAGGAGATTTCCTTACAATGGATATTGATTCACATTTCACTGAAAAACTTGCTGTTATTGGTAATTTTCCATATAATATTTCGACGCAGATCTTATTCAGAGTTCTTCAAAACCGCGATAAAATTGCAGAGGTGTGCGGGATGTTGCAGAAAGAGGTGGCAGAAAGAATCTGCGCAGGTCCGGGTTCAAAAACGTACGGCATTATTAGTGTCCTGCTTCAGGCTTTTTACACTGCAGAATATCTGTTTACAGTTTCTGAACATGTTTTTTCTCCCCCTCCCAAAGTTAAATCAGGTGTAATCAGGCTGATCAGGAACGAGGTAAAAAACCTTGATTGTGATGAAGCTCTGTTTGTCCGGGTCGTCAAAGCGGGATTCAACCAGCGCAGGAAAACTTTAAGGAACTCAATCCGGTCAGCTTTTGAGCTGAAAAGAGAAGATTATAAGGAGTTTAGTTTAAGACCTGAACAACTGTCGGTAGCTCAGTTTGTAGACATGACAAAATGGATTGAAGAAAACAGGATCACATCAGAATGAAAATCCAATAGCTTCAACAGGATTCATTTTTGCAGCAGCATAAGCCGGCGCATATCCGGCTATAACACCGATGATCCCCGAAATAAATATTGCAAGAAATGCATTTGCCACTGTGAGATACATCCCTATATCATACAGATAATTAATTACGAGTGTGGCGATAAAAATCATTAATAAGCCCAGTATTCCCCCGAATATTGAGAGTAAAACAGATTCGACAAGGAACTGCTGAAGAATAAAAAACCTTTTTGCACCGAGAGCTTTCTGGATACCTATAATATTGGTGCGCTCCCTTACCGAAACAAACATTATGTTTGCGATCCCGAATCCGCCTACCAGAATTGCAAAACCACCAATCAGCCAGCCGCCGATATTAATCCCAGCAAAGACGGCATCAAAGCCCTGGGTCAAAAGGCTGGCTTTATTAACTGAAAAATTTGATACCTCATTGGGTTTCAGTCTTCTTGAAGCCCTCAGGATCATTGTCGTTTCATCACTTAATTCCTGAACAGGCACTCCAGGCTTGGCTTTTATAATTAATTGAGCATCAATGAAATTATTATGCATGTTTATGAAGGTTTTGGCAAAACTGAGTGGAACCACAGTTTTATCATCCATTCCGGTATCGCCGATTCCTCCTTTTCCTTCTTTTTTAAATACACCAATGACGTTTGTTTTATTTCCGGAAATAGTTATTTGTTTGCCCACAGGATCGGTTTTTTCAAACAGCCTGTCAGCAATTTCAGCACCCAGAATTGCAACATTTTTTCCTGAAGATGCTTCAAATGGTGAAAAATATCTGCCCTTTTCGATTTCAAAGGATCTGACATTATCGAAGTCAATAGTTACGGCATTAATTACTACATTACTGGCAAGATTCTTCAGGTATTCTATCTGCTTTCGCTGTGAAACCACAAAACATGCTGATTGGGTTTTGTTTGATTTTTTTTGAATTGCCTCAAAATCATTAATTGAAATGGCAGGCCATTTTATAATATCCCACCAGGCCAGATTAGGATCGAATGACCATGGGAATTTCTGTACATAAATTACGTTATCCCCCAGGGTAGAGATGGAATCCCTGATAGATTTTTCCATCCAGTCGAGTACCGTAAAAACAGAAATTATTGAAAAAATGCCGATTGTAATTCCAAACAGGGATAGAAAAGTTCTTAGTTTGTTTACAAAAATTGAATTGACGGCGAATATAAAACCCTCTTTTAGAAGCTTTAAAAACATATGGCTCTATTGAGATATTATTAATAAGATTGTCAAATATACGAAAATCATGAATCGGGAAGATATTAATGCCTTATTTTAAACTTGTGATATTCATTAATATAAAGTATGCAGGTTAATAAAAAAATATCTACTTTTACTCGCTCTGATAAATCGTTAAATGAAATCATAATTCTAAGATAATGAGTGATAAAGGAATTAGAACTGCATTAATTTCTGTTTATAATAAGGAAGGATTGGATGAAATAGTCCTGTTGCTTCAGAAATTTAAGGTAAAAATTTATTCTACAGGAGGTACTTACACTTATATTAAGGAGCTTGGAATTGAAGCTGAGAAGGTGGAAGACCTTACAAATTACCCATCAATACTCGGTGGCAGGGTGAAGACGCTTCATCCGTCAGTTTTTGGAGGGATACTGGCCCGAAGGAATAATCTGAAAGACCTCGAACAGCTTGCTAAATATAATATTCCCGAGATAGACCTTATCATTGTTGATCTCTATCCGTTTGAGCAGACTCTAAGATCGGTTACAGATGAAGAGGAGATTATTGAAAAGATTGATATCGGAGGAATTTCTCTTATTAGAGCGGCAGCCAAGAATTTTAATGACGTTTTAATTATTTCAGGACGGGAACAATACGCTGGTCTTCTTGAACTTTTAAAAGAGAAGGAGGGAGTTACCTCCATAAACGAAAGATTTTACTATGCAGCTGAGGCATTTAAAACTACCTCTCACTACGATACAGTAATTTTCAGATATTTTAATAAAAATGCAGATATTCCTGTTTTCCGGGAGAGTATAAATTCAGCTTATGCTCTCAGGTATGGCGAGAATCCGCACCAGAAAGGAATCTTTTATGGTAACCCTGATGATCTTTTCAGTAAACTTCATGGGAAAGAGTTATCATATAATAATTTACTTGATCTTGATGCTGCTCTTGCTCTTATAGATGAATTCTCTGACACTACTTATGTCATTATAAAGCACAATAATGCGTGTGGTATTGCATCACGACCTAAACCTGTGGATGCATGGACCGATGCCCTGGCATGTGATCCTGTTTCTGCTTTTGGAGGCGTAATTGTTACTAATGCTCATGTTGATGAGCAATCCGCACATGAGATCAATAAAATATTTTTTGAAATAATTATAGCTCCGGCCTTTTCCGATAAAGCTCTTGACATCCTTAAGCAGAAAAAAAACAGGATCATTCTGCTCAGGAAAGAACCTTTCAGAAGCTCATCCGGTTACAGATCAATACTCAACGGAGTCCTCTGGCAGGAGAGGGACAACAGCACAGAAACAGCACCTGATATGAAACCCGTAACAAAAAGGATCCCTGGACAAGCTGAAATTGAAGATATGATTTTTGCAAACATCATTGTAAAGCACAGTAAGTCAAATGCTATTGTAATTGCAAAAAACAAACAGTTGTGTGCCAGTGGTATTGGACAGACATCAAGAGTGGATGCATTAAAGCAGGCTATCGAAAAAGCTCATACATTCGGATTCGATTTGGAGGGTGCAGTTATGGCATCAGATGCTTATTTCCCATTCTCAGATAGTGTTGAGATTGCACATAAGGCCGGAATTAAAGCCGTTATACAACCCGGGGGTTCGGTCCGCGACCAGGAATCAATTGATTATTGTTCTTTACATGGAGTAGCAATGGTCTTTACCGGGATAAGACATTTTAAACATTAATTTATAACAAGTAAACTCTGTCATTAAATGGGACTATTTTCTTTTTTAACTCAGGAGATTGCGATTGATCTGGGAACAGCAAATACTATCATAATTCATGAAGACAAGGTAGTTGTTGACGAACCCTCCATAGTGGCAATTGATAAAACCACCGGTAAGCTGATTGCAATAGGAGAAGCTGCCAGGCAGATGCATGGGAAAACGCATGAAAACATTAAGACTATCAGGCCGTTACGCGATGGGGTAATTGCCGATTTTAATGCTGCGGAATTGATGATCAGAGGTATGATCAAGATGATAAACAAAGGGCCCCGTCTTTTTTCTCCTTCACTGAAAATGGTTGTGTGTATCCCCTCCGGAAGCACCGAAGTAGAAATCCGTGCCGTTCGTGACTCCTCTGAGCATGCCGGGGGACGCGATGTTTATATGATTTATGAACCGATGGCTGCTGCCATTGGAATAGGTCTCGATGTTGAAGCTCCCGAAGGCTGTATGGTTGTAGATATTGGAGGCGGAACCACTGAAATTGCTGTCATTGCTCTCGGCGGCATTGTCTGCAATAAGTCAATACGTATAGCTGGTGATGGATTTACCGCTGATATACAATCATATATGAGGCATCAGCATAATATTAAAATCGGTGAAAAAACTGCGGAAGATATTAAGATAGGTGTCGGTGCCGCACTGCCTGATATAGATGATCCTCCACCTGATTATATTGTCAGGGGACCTAACATAATGACAGCCCTTCCAATAGAAATTCCGATATCTTACCAGGAAATCGCATATTGTCTGGATAAGTCATTATCCAAAGTTGAAGCAGCTCTTTTAAGCGTACTTGAGCAGACTCCCCCGGAGCTTTATGCAGATATTGTTAATAAAGGAATCTATCTTGCAGGAGGCGGAGCTCTCCTACGCGGACTTGACAAGAGACTCACTGATAAAATTAATATTCCATTCAATGTGGTTGAAGATCCACTGCATGCAGTTGCACGTGGAACCGGAATTGCACTGAAAAGCGTTGATAAGTTTCAATTCCTAATGAGATAATTTCTTTTGTGAATGAGAAATCTGCTGAACTTTCTGGCAAGATACAGTAACCTTATATTCTTTCTTATTCTTGAAGGGATATCATTCTCATTTTTAGTTACAGGCAATAATTACCACAATACCCGATTTGTAAACCGGATCCAGAACTTAACGAACGGGATCAACCGCAGAATGAATAACACAAGGAATTATCTTAATCTAGGTGAAATCAATTCAGCTCTTGCAGATGAAAACACGGCACTTAAAAACAGGATAGAGCAGTTAGGCAAAAAGGAAAGTCCGTTTTTTTTTTCTGTCTCAGACTCTGTTTACCATCAACAATATCAGTATACAACTGCTGAAGTAATTAAAAATTCAGTCAACCGTCAAAAGAATTTTTTTACCATTAACAAAGGAAGCCACCAGGGGATGAAGGTGGATATGGCAGTTACTTCCGGCGATGGAGTAGCCGGAGTGATTGTAGGATGTTCCGATAACTATTCTGTCGTAATGTCACTTTTAAATCTCGATTTCAGGTTAAGTGCTAGAATAAAAGCTAATGGCTATTTTGGGGCACTTAACTGGGATGGTAAAGATCTGAGTCATGCAATATTAAGCGAAATACCCCAGCATGTAACTGTTAATGAGGGAGATACCATTGAAACAACTGGGTATTCAGCTGTTTTTCCGGAAGGGATTCTGATTGGAACTATCAGCGATTTTGAAAAAACCGGAGGCGACTTTTACACGATACGGGTTGCAATTGCAACTGATTTTAAGAAGCTTCACTTTGTTAGCGTGATCGGGAACATGAAAAAAACAGAACAACTGGAACTTGAAAAGCTTTTCCAATGATCAATTCTATATTACGGTTTGGTTTGATCTTTATCCTGCTGATCCTTCTGCAGCTTCTGTTATTTAACCATATTCAGTTCAGCGGGTATGTTAACCCATATGTTTACCTGATGTTTATACTTCTGTTACCTTTTGAGATTGCATCATGGCTGTTGCTTCTCTTAGCCTTTGCTCTAGGAATGTTAATTGATATTTTTTCAGGTACTCCGGGAATGCATTCCTCAGCAACTCTGCTCGCCGGATTCGTTCGTCCCTATGTATTAAGAGTAATATCACCAAGGGATGGTTATGAATCCGGATCAAATCCATCAATGCTGGTTTATGGGTTTAAATGGTTCTTTTTCTACACATTGATAATGGTTCTTGTTCATCATACAGCTCTTTTTTACCTTGAAGTGTTCAGTTTTACCGGGTTCTTCAGGACATTGCTGAGAGTACTATTAAGTTCGGCGTTCTCCATAATATTTATTCTGCTTATTGAGTTTTACAGGAGAGGAAAGTAATCGAAAACTTATGAAAGATGCATTCATTAACAGGAAATATCTTATTATGGCATTATTTGTGCTTGCCTCTCTGGTATTGATAATCAGGCTGTTTGTAATTCAGGTTGTGAAAGATTCCTACCGGCTCTCAGCCGATAATAATGTTCTGAGGTATGTAACTCAATACCCTGCCCGTGGCCTTATCTACGACAGAAATGGGAACCTTCTGGTTTACAATCAGGCTGCATATGACCTGATGGTAGTGCCGGCCCAGGTAAGAAAGATTGATACTGCTCTCCTGTGTAATGAACTTGAGATAACTAAAGATATTTTTAATGAGAGGATGAAATCTGCAGTGTCATATTCAAGACGGGCACCATCAGTTTTTATGAAACAGATATCGGCTGAGAATTATGCTAAGTTTCAGGAAAAAATTTTCTTATTTCCAGGATTTTATGTTCAACCCCGAACCCTCAGGAAATATTCAAAGCCGATTGCTTCTCATTTGTTTGGCTATGTAAGTGAGGTGGATGAATCACTAATTAAGAAGGACCCTTATTATAAACCCGGGGATTATATTGGTAAACTTGGTATTGAAGAGACTTATGAAAAAGAACTACGGGGAACACGGGGTGTAAAGATATTTATGGTTGATGTTTACAGCCGGATTAAGGGATCATATGCTAATGGTATACTTGATACAATGGCTGTTCAGGGTTCGGATATTGTCTCCGGAATAGATTTGAACATTCAGGAGTATGGTGAACTTTTAATGAAAAATAAAACCGGCAGTATAGTTGCCATTGAGCCAAAAACAGGAGAGATACTTGCCCTTGTTTCTTCACCTAACTATGACCCGGGTTTGTTAGTCGGAAGGATTAGGTCAGATAACTATGCAAAACTTAATGCAGATACAATGCTGCCTCTTTTTAACAGGGCACTTATGGCCGCATATCCTCCCGGATCAACATTTAAACCACTTAACGGCCTCATTGGACTCCAGGAAGGAGTAATAACACCGTCCACTGAGTTTGCATGTCACAACGGTTATCTCTTTGTTCGATGTCATTCCCATCGATCCCCGTTAAATCTGCAGGAAGCCATTTCACATTCATGTAATTCCTATTTCTGCCAGACTTTCAGGAAGATACTTGAAAATACCCGATATCCTTCTTTATATGCTGCTTTTGATAAATGGAAAGCTTATCTTAATGAGTTTGGATTCGGAACTAATCTGGGCACAGATTTTGTAAACGACCTTCCCGGGTTCGTTCCATCGGTAAGCTATTTCGATAAATACCACGGACAAAATGGATGGAAAGCTCTGACGGTTATCTCCCTTGCGATTGGCCAGGGAGAGATTTTAACCACACCTCTTCAGATGGCCAATATGACTGCCGCTATTGCCAACAGAGGGTATTATTACAGTCCTCATGTGGTTAAATCTGTAGGTTCCCACGGGACAATTAACCCTAAGTTTACAACTAAACATATAATTAACATTGATTCTGCAAATTTTGAAAAAATAATTTTGGGCATGGAAGAAGCCGTTAATGGAGGAGAGGGTATAACGGCACGAATTGCTGCTCTTAAGGATATTATTGTTTGTGGTAAAACCGGGACAGCACAAAACCCCCACGGGGAGGACCATTCTGTATTCATAGCTTTTGCACCAAAGGATGATCCGAAAATTGCAATTGCAGTTTTTGTTGAGAATGCAGGATTCGGTTCAACATTCGCTGCTCCGGTAGCAAGCCTGATGATTGAAAAGTATTTAAAAGGAGAGATCACTGACAAATGGCAGGAAAAAAGAATAATGGAGCTTAACCTGCTTAATAATTGAAACGAACTGCCAACATATGGATTAAGATTGATAAGATTACACTTTCCTTATTCTTATTGCTGGTTGCTGCCGGATGGTTCAACATTTACGCAGCTGTTTATAATGAGGAGCACAAGGAGATGCTCGACCTTTCTCAACGCTATGGGAAACAGTTTATCTGGATCCTGGCAACTCTTGTAATTGCTGTTTTTATAGTAATAATTGATAACAGGTTCTATTTATTTTTTGCCTGGATTATTTATGCGGCATTAATGCTGTTTCTTGCCCTTGTACTTGTGTTTGGCAAGGAGATAAACGGTGCAAGATCATGGTTTGAAGTCGGATCATTTAGCATCCAGCCCTCTGAATTTGCCAAGTTTGGCACGGCGCTTGCCCTTGCCGCATATTTAAGTGCCGGACGGAAGGATCTTACCAAACTTAAAGTGATTATCCCGGCATCCGCGATAATTTTTTTGCCGGCTCTTCTTACAGCTCTGCAGCCTGATATGGGTTCAACAGTGGTGTATTTTGCTTTTTTCATTGTACTTTTCAGGGAAGGGATGAGTCCTTATGTTTTTATTTCCGGAATATTAATGATGATTCTTTTTTTTCTGACCCTTCTCTTAAATAATCTTTACCTGACTTTTGGAATAATCATTGTCGCATTTCTTCTTGCCTGGTTTGCATCGAGGAGGTGGAAACTATGTTTTGCTGGTCTTGGTATAATTGTTTTCATTACTGCTATGATCTTTTCACTTAACTATTTTATTTTTCAAAGCATAGATAATGAGATGATTATATTGATATCAGTCATTCTTTCGGGCCTGGCGTCTGCATACTATATTTATAACAGAAGATTGACGGCAATTTTAATAATTTATCTTTTCTTAGTGGGAAGCATTTTGTTTGTTAATTCTGTTGATTATGGTTATAATAATTTACTGAAACCCCACCAGAAGGAGAGAGTAAGCATTATGCTGGGATTTAAATCAGATCTTCACGGAACAGGTTATAATGTTAATCAGTCCCTGATATCTATCGGTTCGGGAGGATTTTCAGGAAAAGGTTATCTTCAGGGTACGCAGACTAAATTCAGGTTTGTTCCGGCACAGAGTACCGATTTTATTTTCTGTACAGTGGGAGAGGAATGGGGATTTCTGGGATCATTTACGGTAACCGGGTTATATTTGTTTCTTCTTTTAAGACTGATTTTTATGGCTGAAAGGCAACGTTCAGTCTTTTCACGGATATATGGTTACGGGGTAGTGTCAATATTATTTACCCATTTTTTTATTAATATCGGAATGTCAATCGGAATTGTACCGGTTATAGGAATACCCTTACCCTTCTTTAGTTATGGCGGGAGTTCTTTATGGAGCTTTACAATTCTTCTTTTTATTTTCTTACGGCTCGACGCAAGCCGTACTGAATACCTTATATGATCAGAATGGGATTTTGATCCTGTGAGATATTTCGACACCAAACTCTTTTTCAACATAATCAATAAGCTGAGGGAAGAACTCCATGAAGTCGTCCTGAAGAGAAAAATAATTCTTTTTAAGTGCCCGCATGGCGAATCGTGTCTCGTTGGGAAGAGTTGTTCGGTTACTTAAAGTATTAAGTACATGACGGATACCCCTGATTGTCTGATATGATTCAATCCAGTTATTGATAATAAAGAATGGCATCATCTCCCTTACATTCTCTGGCAATATTTCGTAATTGTTTACCAGGGCCCTGTAAAAATTGTAAGTTACACTTTCAAGTGGTCGTCTTGAGAAAAAATCCCACTCCTTTGTCAGAAAATGATCATACAGAATATCGGTTATTACCCCTGAATATTTATGATATTTCCTGGTGAAGAATATTTTGCTGCGGTGTACTACAGGGTGGCGGTCAGTAAAACCATCGATATGACGGTGGATAATAATTCCCTTTCTTATAAGATCAGGATATTTGAGATAGTCACGCCCTTTTACATAATCTCCAATGTAATTGCCAATGATTATTCCTTCAGAATCACCGGAAAGATATATGTGGGCAAGTACATTCATTTTATGTTATAATAGTACAAAGAATTTGCCACATCCGGTATTAATTAAAAACATTTTCGTTAACATGTTTTCATTTTACTTAAATACAGAACTAATATTCAGATTTTCAAGGCTTAAAGCTACAGGTAGACTATATCAAAAAATACCTGAAAACGTTCGGAATTTTGGTATGCAAATTATACATTTGTTGTCTTATTTTAAAATGAATATTCTTTCCCGGCAATAATATTTCATAAAAACACATAAGCCTTATGACTAAAAAAAATGTCATCATAATTGGTGCAGCAGGAAGGGATTTTCATAACTTCAATACATGCTTCAGAAATAATGAATATTATAATGTTGTCGCTTTTACTGCAGCCCAGATCCCCGATATTGATGGAAGAAAATATCCCGGAGAACTGGCGGGCAGCCTGTACCCCGGAGGAATCCCGATATTTACTGAAGACAACCTTCCGGAGTTAATTGAAGAATATAAGGTTGACGACTGTATATTCTCCTACAGTGATGTCACCTATCAGAAAGTAATGTCGGTCAGCGCCATAGTGAATGCTGCAGGTGCTAATTTTGTATTGATGGGACCATCGGATACCATGATAGAAAGCAAAAAACCGGTTATTGCTGTTGGTGCTGTCCGGACTGGTTGCGGAAAAAGCCAGACCTCAAGAAAAGTCATAGAACTTCTTATGGAAAAAGGGTTGAAGGTAGTTGCAATACGCCATCCAATGCCCTATGGCGACCTTAATGCCCAGAGGGTTCAGCGATTTGCCGTGTTAAAAGACCTTGAAAAAAATAAATGTACAATTGAGGAAATGGAAGAATATGAGCCTCACGTTGTAAGAGGCAACGTTATTTATGCAGGCGTGGATTATGAGGAGATACTTAGAAAAGCAGAAGCAGATCCTGGTGGATGTGATGTGATACTCTGGGATGGTGGAAATAATGACTTCCCTTTTTACAGGCCCGACCTTATGATCACTGTAACTGATCCTCACCGGGCAGGTCATGAATTGAAATATTATCCGGGTGAAGTCACACTGCGTCTGGCAGATGTTATTATAATTAATAAGATGGACAGCGCCTCTCCAGAGTCAATTCAGGTAGTAAGAGAGAGCATAGAGAAAGTTAATCCGGGTGCAATAGTAATTGATGGGGCATCACCCATAAAGGTTGATGATAGTTCCGTTATCAGGGGTAAAAGAGTTCTTGTGGTTGAGGACGGCCCCACCCTTACCCACGGCGAAATGAAAATTGGAGCAGGAGTTATTGCTGCAAAAAAATTCGGCGCAAAGGAGCTCATTGATCCAAGACCATTTACGGTAGGAAAAATGAGTGAGACGTTCAGGTTATATCCGGATATAGGGACGCTTCTTCCGGCCATGGGCTATGGGGATCAGCAATTGAAAGACCTCGAAAAAACAATCAACAACACCGATTGTGACAGCGTTATAATCGCTACACCTATTGATTTGAACAGGATTATTAAGATTAAGAAACCCAATACCCGTGTATATTATGACCTGCAGGAGATTGGGTATCCAAATCTAGCGGAAGTCCTTGATGATTTCGTTATGAAACATAAGCTCATCTCCTGACACGAGCATTACCTTTCCAGATGCTCCAGACCTGTTCTTCGTCAATCGGCTGACCGTAATCGGTCATGAAAGTAGTTGCCAGCGCTCCGGTTGCCCATCCGAACTGTATCCATTTATCCGGTTCCCATCCTTTAAGTATTGCATAAAGCATTCCTCCAACGAACCCGTCACCTCCTCCAATACGGTCTAGCACATGTATTTCACGCGGTTCAACTACATGCCAGTCTTCTCCCTGAAGCATGATCGCACCCCACAAATGCACATTTGTACTTATTACCTGACGAAGAGTAGTCGCAAAAACAGAGGCATTTGGGAACGCTTTTCTAACCCTCCTGATCATCTCTTTAAAGTTGTCAATTTTTTCAGCAAGATCGGTTCCTCCTTCTTCCGGGCCCTCAATTCCAAGACAAAGCTGAAAGTCTTCCTCATTGCCTACAAGAATATCTGATATACCTGCTATTTCCCTGAATATAGCGGAAAGCTCTTTCTCCCTGTTTTTCCAGAATGTAGCACGGTGGTTAAGATCGAACGATATTCGTGTGCCATAGTTTTTTGCGGCTCTTGCGAGTTCAAGGCAGAAGTTGCCGGTTTCGGGGGATAAAGCCGCTATCAGTCCTGAAAGGTGAAGTATCTGTACGCCCTCTTTCCCAAACAAACGATTCAAGTCGAAATCTTTAACATTCAGGGTTCTTCCGACCTCTCCTGCACGGTCATTCTGCACCCTTGGTCCCCGAATACCATGGCCGCTGTCAGCAATATTGAACTGATGACGGTAACCCCATGGGCCACCCTGTTCCAGTTCAACACCCTCATACGCCATATGCCTGCCGGCAAGATTATCCTTTATGAATCTTGCTATAGGACTATCCTTTACAAAAGTGGTAAGCACCTTTACGGGTAATCCCAGATATGATGAAACACTTGCAACGTTGGTTTCAGCACTGGTCGCCTGCATTTTAAATGTATCGCTGGAATGAACGGGTTGACCGTCTATTGGTGTGATTCGAACACCCATGCTGGTTGGCACAACCAGCGACCAGGTAAAATCTTTCCTGAGTTCAATTTTCATACGGAGTAACTTTTAAAATTAAATAATACTATAATAATAACCTGATTTTTCAAACCTCATCTTTTACCCCTCTACCTATTTATTTTGCCCCCCCGCCCCCCTGAAGGGGGGTTAATGCTCATCCATTTAGTGAGTTAGCCCCCCTTCAGGGGGTTGGGGGGCTTATTTCAGCCTCTCTTTAATCTTTATTGTTGCTTCCTCGTATCCAGGTTTATTGAGCAAAGCGAACATGTTTTTCTTATAAGCTTCAACCCCCGGCTGATCGAATGGATTGATGTCAAGTATGTAACCACTTATAGCACAGGCCATCTCAAAGAAATATATCATCTGGCCAACATAATATTCATCCAGATCAGGAATTGAAACAGAGATGATAGGTACATTCCCGTCGTTATGGGCAATGATAGTACCTGTTTCAGCATTATGACTTGACTTCCGAAAGCCTTTTCCCTGCAATATAGTTCAGTTGATCAGAGTCATCTTTTTCAAGAGGAATAATTATATTTTTAAGTGGTTTCTTAACTGAAATCATTGTTTCAAAAAGGATCCTCTGTCCCTCCTGAATATACTGTCCCAGTGAATGCAGGTCAGTTGTAAAATCGACCGATGCAGGGAAGATGCCCTTTCCATCTTTACCTTCACTCTCCCCATAAAGTTGTTTCCACCATTCAGCCAGGTAGTGAAGTTTAGGAGTGAACCCTGCCAGTATCTCGACTGACCGTCCGGTTTGAAAGATAAGATTTCTTGCAGCTGCATAAAGCAAAGAAGGATTCGAGGCTGCATTTTTATTATTTTTTGTAACCTTCAGGATTGCTTTTGCACCCTTCACCAGCATCCTGATATCAAGCCCGCTGACAGCAATTGGAAGAAGTCCGACAGGTGTAAGAACCGAGTAACGTCCGCCGATATTATCGGGAATTACAAATGTTTCATATCCATTTATTTCGGAAAGTGTCCTCAACGCCCCTTTTGAACCGTCGGTAACAGCAACTATCCTGTCAGCTGCCGCTGATTTCCCTACTTTTCTTTCAAGGTGATCTTTAAGGATTCTGAATGCGATGGCAGGTTCTGTGGTTGTTCCTGATTTTGAAATCACAATGATCGAATAGTTTCTGCTTTCGAGAATTTCAAGGAGATCCGACATAAAATCCTCGCTGATATTATGTCCTGCATAAAAAATATTGTGATGTTTTGCGCCGGTCAGGGGAGAAAACGTATGCGAAAGAGCTTCAATAACGGCCCTTGCCCCCAGGTATGAGCCCCCGATACCAATAACAACGGTAGTATCGGAAACGGACCTTAAATGATCAGAGACTTTCTTTATCCTGTCAAGTTGCGGTTGAATGTCATCGGGAAGTGAAAGCCAGCCCAGAAAGTCATTTCCGGCACCTGTTCCAGTGTTCAGCGAGATGAGGTGTCTGACTGATTTCTGAGCAAGTGCAACAATCTCTTCGGCTGGGATAAAGCTGTTTACATATTTCAGGCTGATACTTAAATTTTCTTTCATTGCATCAAAAAATTAATGCCAGATATTCAGGGTCAATTAAACATTCATAATAATGCAAAGGTAAAAAAACCGCCGGAAATTCTCCGACGGTCTTATATAATAAATGGTGAATATATATGGGTCTAAGCTATCTTTTATGAACTCCCAAGCTACTTGATGATTGAGAATCAATGCAGGAAGAAAACTGAATTGTTGCACAGCAGATAAAAAAACCTGAGAGGGTAGATGTTTATCTTTTAAAGTTTGTATGGTTTCCTGTACTCGTATCCCAGCATCTGATTAGCTTTTTCACTGTTAGTGAATCTTTCTTTGGCACCGTCCCAGTTCAGACGCTCTTTTGTTATCATAGCGATTGTCCCCAGATGTGCAAGGCTCGCGGAGCGGTGACCTTCCTCCAGTGGACAGAAAGGTATCTTACGCGACTTTATGCAATCGAAGAAGTTACGTATATTATTAGATGTGCTGTCACGATACGTGCCATCGGTCAGTAATTTATCTTTTGTCTCAAGATTAACTGTCTCAGGTTCGGCTAATTTATCCCATGATTGGAATTGACCCGGGCGCGTGGGGATGATCCTATAATCATTTTCATTTGTCTGAAGAGTCCCATTTGTTCCTCTTAATTCAATAAAACCATAAGGTACAAAACTACCGGAACTGGCTTCCAGAAAGGTGAAGCTTATAAGTGCCCCCGAGGCAAACTCATATGTAACCTGCATTGTATCGGGTATTGTGCGATCGTCATCAACAGCAAATTTACCTCCGTTTGCACTTATTGTAACGGGAGCAACTTCGTTCATCATCCAGCGTATCAGATCAAGATAATGTACTCCGTTGTTACCTATTTGATTGGAGTAATCTTCCCACCAGCGGAACATGTAAGGAGCAATATTATATTGATACGGACGGTAAGCCCTGGGACCGAGCCATGCATCCCAGTTAAAATCCTTTGGTGGATTTTCACTGTTCATCTTTCCTATTCCTGCCGGAAACATATTACCTACATAACAGGCAGAGGCAAAAGTCACTTTCCCGATCTTCCCGGCGGGTATTTCCTTTGCCAGGCGCTGAAATGTTGAGGCAGATCTCCTGTTCAATCCAACAGTAACTATCTGGTTACTGTTTTTGGCTGCGTTAATCATTGCACGGCCTTCTTCAACGGTTTTTGAAACAGGTTTCTCTATATAAACATCTTTCCCTGACTGAATTGCATGAATGGTCTGCAGAGCGTGCCAATGATCGGGAGTTGCAATACATACTGCATCAATGCTTTTATTATCCAGAAGTTTAGGGTATTCGGAATATCTTTCAACTTTGGTTGGGAACACTTCGCCCATCCTGGGTATCTGTCCCCGTCTGTCCTTGAGGTAACGGGGGTCAACTTTTGAACGGTCTCTGGTAATATAAGGTTCATAAATATCACACAGAGCAGCAACCTCACAGTCAGGCATCTGCATTGCAGCCTGAAGAAGCTGAGATCCCCGGTTTCCTACTCCGATAAATCCTACCCGGATCTTTTCATTGGCTCCAATGATCCTGTTGTAGCTGAGAGCGCTGATCTGATTAACACCTATAGTCATCCCTGCAGATACCATTCCAGCCTTTGCAATAAATGCGCGACGTGTTGTTTTGTTGCTTTTTTCTTTCATTGTATGAAATTTTAACATTTAATCACTTCTTTAAATTAGTGCCTTTTGAATATTAGCTGTCTTCTTATTCGATTTTAAACAAAAACATTCCTATTTAACTGATTTAGAAATAATTCTAAGAATCAGAAAAATTGGAACCTGACTTAGCTAATTTTATGAGCTTTTCCTGAACATTTTCATGTAATGTTCAGAATCGGTAAGTATTCCTCCGTTTTTGGCATAAAAATCTTCATTCAGATTGAATACACCGTTAACTGTCTTACGCCATGAAGCATCCGGAAACGGATGATAACTCTCCATAGTTGACCAGTTCTTATAATTCTGATGGCCATTTGTTTCCAGCAGGCCTGTACCAAGACCGGGAAATGCATCGAGGCGGGCAGCTACATTTTTATTCCAGTCGACAAGTATAGGATTTACTGTGAGATCAGCACAAAAACAAGGCACATTATATTGCTTTGCTGCATTTGCAATTTTCATTGTCATGCTCAATGTTTTTGCAATGGCTTTTAAGGCTATTGCCTTATAACCCATGCCAATGCGTATCACTGCATCCTTATCTGTATGAGCACTTTCATCTGCTGCCAGTCTCACCGGGATATCAGATACATCAATTTCAGCCTCTTCCGGAAATGGCTCTTCAATAATAGCTATCTGGTTGAATGCCCCTATTTTTTTTGTATGATCTATCAGTTTCATCAGGGTCTCTTTCTTTTCATACCTCCCGTTAGCATCAAAATAATATGGTAATTTGCCATCTTTGGTGTGTTCGGTACGGGCATTACCTATTGCTTTATGGATCGCCGAAACCCTTTCAATATCTTTTGCAAGCATCTCCTCCTGAGTACCCGGCTGGCCGATCTTGATTTTCATGAAAAAATATCCTTCTTTTACAGCCTGTTCAATTTCAGAAATTGGTATTGAGTATGCCATGAGAGGAATACTGGCAACTTTTTTATGATGGTTTGACAGGGCCCTCCGATATACTTCAGGAATAAGATCATCAAAGCTGGTTATATTATTTTCAGCAGCATAAATCATCCAGGCTGCATTATCAACACCAACGAGTGAGTTAAGAACAAATGTCTTTCTTAAAGCAGGATTTGAGGTTATCTTTTTTCCATATTCAAAAACCTCTTCAAAAATACTGTCAAGTAATTCAACAGGATTATTGAATGACCGTCCGTTCAAAAGTTGCAGGGCATGTTCCGTTAAGATAAACATAAGTGCGTTTCCGCCGCTCTCGGAATGTGAGGTAAAAACAGCTGCATCGGACCATAGTACCCCCTGGGTTCCCAATCCCACTTTTTCAACTCCCGAGGCAGATTGCAGATAATTAGCTGATTGCCAGATCTCATTAGTGTACCCTCCTTTAAAGCCAAAGGGGCGTATAAGCGGTTCCCGCTCAAAGTTAGAGTTTACTGACCGAATGGTGATTTTTTTTACATCTGCCTGTTTTGCAGGTTCCGCCAGAGGGTAGCCGGCAACCAGACCTGCTGCGCCCGCCATCGTTGATGTTTTGATAAAATCTCTCCTTGATATCATTATTTATATACTATTTAATCTTATAATCGCTAAACTTCTTCCGGAGCCAGGCAAGATCGTTCTTCAGAAAAACTGAAATCTCCGCAAGACTCATCTTAGGATCAGTTCTGCCTAATTCTGCACCACCAAGGTCATATTCATAATGAATACTTACAGGACCGGAAATACCCAACCTGATATATTCTTTCAGGTAATTGTCAAAGTTAACCATTCCTTCACCAAGCGGGACATTGACCAGTATCCATCTTCCATTTTCTTTTTTCCAGTAAAAATCCTTAATTGCGGTAGTTTTTATCCATGGAGCCAACAGTTTCATTCCTAATGGCCATGATTCAGCGCCCTCTACAACAGCATGGCGGATATCATACTGAACACCGATATATGCAGGGTCGGAGTCCTTTACTAACCAGTACAAATCCCACACCGGTCCACCTACCCTTGTACCGGAATGATTCTGATAACCACCATGAATCTTGTATTTCCGGTTTACTTTCTCGAGCTTTTCCATTGTCTTTTTATACTGATCAAGGTTCTCGGGAACAGATTTTGTCTTATCGTAATCAAAATACCCCAGCCGGTAATTAGTCATACCCATATCAGCTGCTGTGGCAAGTATGGTTTCGGTATACTTATCATCAGGATCAGTTATTGCCGTGACCATCATAGGCGCAGTAACACCATATTTTTTCAAGGTCTTAACAGCTTTTGGCAGGTCAGATTTAACATTTTCAGGGAGAACCTGTCCGCCTGGTCTTACAGCAAGGTCGGCACCATTGAAACCAGCCTTTGCCAGCGTCTCTCCAAGACGATCAAAATCAAGGAACTGAAGGCATTTTGTAAACACGCAAAAAGGTGTTGAACCGGCATTGGTCTGGATTGAATCTGCAAATATCTGCGGACTGATAACAGCACCTGCGATTGTGGCAGATGTTGTTTTAATAAATTCCCGTCTTGAGCTTTTCATATCTTCAAATATTTTTTATAGTTTCCAGGGCTTGCGGTATTCGTAACTTAACAACTCATTTGCTTTTTCGTTATTTGTAAATCTCTCGTTTACAGCATCCCATTCCAGCCTGTCTCTGACTTTAAGTGAAATATTGGCAAGATGAGCAAAAGAGGTGGACCTGTGACCCTCTTCGAGAGAACAGAACGGAATCTTACGGGATTTGATACAGTCAAGGAAGTTACGTATTAGGCCTGAAGTGCTGTCTGACGAACTTCCGTCACCCAGCTCTTTGTTCGGATTATTGAATTCCTCCGCCTCCATGGGTTTATTCCAGGTCTGGAACTGGCCTTTTGTTGCCGGTATGATCCTGTAACCACGTTCATCAGCATAGATGTTGCCTTTTGTTCCTCTGATCTCGAGTTCTCCATAGGGATACAATACCCGGCTGCTTCCTTCATAAATGGAGAAAGTGATTAATTTCTTTGATGCAAATTCAAATGTGACATGCATTGTATCAGCAATATCAGCATCATGGTCGATCACAAATTTTCCACCATGTGAAGTGATAGACGTGGGAGCTGTTTCACCCATCAACCATCGTATAGCATCCATATAATGAACACCCCAGTTACCCATCTGACTTGAATAATCGCTCCACCAGCGGAACTTGTAGGGAGCAATATTATACTGATATGGTCTGTAAGCACGCGGCCCAAGCCACATATCCCAGTTAAAATCCTTAGGAGGCTGTTCCGGTTTCATTTTCCCAATGCCGTCCGGATACATATTACTGATACGTGCTGCAGAGCCTGTTGATATTTTCCCAATTTTCCCGGCAGGGAGATCCTTAGCAAGTTGCTGAAAAACGATATTGCCTCTCCTGTTAAGTCCGACTGCAACAACACGGTCGCTGGCCTTCCAGGCATTTACCATTTTCCGTCCTTCCACCAATGTGTTAGTCAGAGGTTTTTCACAATATACATCTTTACCCGCCTTAATTGCATCAATGGTTATAATAGCATGCCAATGGTCGGGTGTGGCTATACACACGGCATCAATGTTCTTATCAGCAAGCAGCTTCCTGTAATCGTTATAAAGTACCGGTTTTTTAGGAAAATTTTCACCCATTTGCGGGATTTGCCCCGGCATATCCTTTAAATAACGCGGATCTACTTTACTTCTGTCCCGTAAGAGATAAGGTTCATAAATATCGCACAAAGCTACAACCTCCATATCGGGTTGCATCATAAATAAATTTAATAGCTGCGAACCCCTGTTTCCGATCCCTATAAAACCCATTCTGACTTTATCATTAGCACCCATAACCCGGTTATATCCGGCAGCAGTTAAAGTTGGGGCACCCAGAGCTAAACCTACTGTCGCCAGGCCGGTCCTGGTTACAAACTCTCTACGGGTTGAATTACCTTTAGTTTTCATATTTTACTGAATTTTAATTATCTTAAGAATTTAATAATTACTGTAATTACACTGGTTTATTATCTTGATAAAAGTATTAAAAATAATATGACAATCGGTAATCATGCATAAGACCTCTATATTTTCTTCGTTAGCCCCTTACCCTAAAGGGTGCTCAGAAAATCAATTACTCCCTTTAGGGTCGGGGCAAATAATTGATTTTCAAGCATCAAAATATTTATATGTATGATTCCCGATAGTCATTAAAATTAAAAAAGGACAAGATAGCTAACTTTTTCAGACTATTTATTTCTCTCCATGTTTAGAAGATAAGTGACGGAATTTCTCATTATCTGTCTGAAACTTTCATTTTGCCAGTCATGTACGCTTCCCATTGAAGTATAAATAACATTATTCTTACCTGTATAATTCGTCCATAGCAAAGGTTGTGACGGTTGGCCCGTTATTGTACCGAATAATATTACCTGTGCTTTATCAGACCTCAGAGACTGGTTCCTGTAGATCCCGTCGGAGCTGGTAAAATTATCAATTGTTACATCTTTTAACAAAGGATGACTTTCCATTCCGGGCACAACTGAAATTACTGTAATCGTTTGATTGCTGAAATGGTTCTTGTAGTTACCCCCGAGTATTTCCTCGTCAAATTCAGGCCATTGATCCAACCCTGCTAAGAAGTCAGCGCTTTGACCTTTAGAAAGAAGGGGAGAAAAAGCATGGCTGGCGGTACGAATTCCTAAAACAGGTTTTCCTCTGCTGATGTAATTCTTTACTAAATCCATTTGTTCAGGAGGAAGTCCTCTTCTCCGTACAAAGATCACAGCAAGATCAGCATCTTCGAGTATCTGAAGATTCTCAATATTATGAACATCTTTAGGTCCTTCAATTGGTTTACCAACAGCAAATTCACAATTCACCCCTTTTGTCAGCAGTAATTCGTGTGCAAATACGGGCAATGTCATATTAGAGTTATATTCACTTTCTGCAGTTAAAAATGCTATGAGAGGTCTTTTATCATCCTTAAACCTGAATTGCTTTTTCCCCGTAAAATCAGTGGAAACAATTGTAGGACAAACGTACGTCTCAATATACTCATTTATCAGACTGTTTCCTGTAAAATGATTCACATTCGGCCATTGTTTGGAGTCGTACATGGTATCAGTCATATCGCGCATTAAAACGACATTCATCCCCAATCTGACCATATTCCGCAGCCCAAAAGAACGTCCTATGACGCACATATTGGTATGTACTCCCATCAGGATCACATTTTTGATCCCTTTTTGATAAAACAGTCCTCCTATTTCAGCACCGGAATCACTGATTGCATCTTTATCAGAAATTTCTATTAGATCAATCTGACGGGTCCATGGCCATGGAGGACCCTGTTTACATTCCGGAGAGCAGTCACAACCTCCGTCAGATTGGTCAATTGGCCATACTGCATCTGCTTCTGATTTCAGTTTATCGGTACTGATCAGGCCTGCTGATTTTTTACTTTTGTATTTCTGACCCAGTTTCCGGGCAGGATGGTTTTTATAAAATGCCATACATTCGCTTGGCGCATGGACAATTAAAATACCTTTTTTACGTGCAATTGAAACCACATCATTCAAAAAAGGAGCCATTTCTGCAACTCTTGCAGCAGCTCCCTTGCACCAGTGCTGGTCCCACATGTCGCAGATAATGATGGCTGTTTCGGAAGGCTTCCATGACTGTATTTCATCAGCTATATACCAGGAGCCTTTTTCCAGATCGGAAGGAAGCCTTTTTTGCATTGTTATTTTTATTGGCAAATTTTCATTTGGCTGTGCCTCCAAAGATAAAGTGAACAGTTCAAAAAAGAAAATCAATAAAAAGCAATTTAACAGGTCTATTTTCTTCATTGTGTTAATGTTATGAGTTTCTATTCATTTGTAAAAAATAACTTATTTATTTGAAGTGAGAAACGGAAAGTTTTTATTAATCTACCGACTTATTACTTATCTTCTATTTATTGAACAGATTGAGATAATGTTCTGAAGATTTAAGAACACCACCGCTCTTTTCATAAAAATCCTTATCAAGATTATATAAGCCATCCCGTGATTCTATCCATGATCCATCAGGGTATGGGCAGTAACTTAACAATTCCTTCCAGTTAACATAATTCTGATGGCCATTCGACTCAAGTAATCCCATATCTTTCAAACCAGGGAATGGAGCTAACCGGGCAGCAACATTTTTATTCCAGTCAACAAGTATTGGAGTACAGGTGAGGTCGGCCAGGAAGCATGGTATGTTGTTTTCATGCGCAACTTTGGCCATTTTCATAGTCATACTTAATGTTTTGGCTGCGGCCTTTAAAGCAATTGCCCTGTAACCCATACTTATCCTCTTCACTACATCTTCTGCTGTGTGGGCGCTTTCATCTGCTGCTATCCTTACTCCCAGATCACCTACGTTTATGTCGGCATCTTCGGGAAAGGGCTCTTCAATGATTGCAATCTGGTCGAACATACCGATCTTTTTTGCATGGTCAAGAAGCTTTTCAAGTGTCTCCTTTTTTTCATATCGCCCGTTGGCATCGAAATAATAAGGAATTCTGCCATTTATTGTATGAGGTGTTTCCCTTTGACCAATCAACTTGTGAATAGCTTCGATACGTGCCTTATCCCCTTCAAGCATTTCCTCCTGGGTACCCGGCCGGCCTATCTTGATCTTCATAAAAAAGTATCCCTGATCAACAGCCTGGGTAATCTCTTCCAGAGGGATAGCATAAGCCATAAGAGGGACATGTGCTACATACTGATGATGATTTCCAAGAGCCGCACGATATTGCGCAGGTATCATCTCATCGAAAGTCTTAAACCCGTTTTCCTGGGCATACAACATCCACATAGCGTTATCGAGTGCAACCATGGAACTAAGGGTGAATGTCATTCTGAGCTTTTTATTATTGGTTATAGACTGCCCATACTGATACACATCATCCAATATTGCTTCCTGTAATTCCAGGGGATTTATGAATGATTGTCCTTTGATCTTCTGCAAAGCATAATCGAGTGATTTAATAAGCAACATATTCCCATCAACTTCAGAATGAGCCAGAAATACATCCAGATCACTCCAGGCAAGGCATTGGGTCTGCAATCCAACGTGTTTTGCGCCCGAATTGCTTTCAATCAATGCCGCCGCTACCCAGAATTCCTTCTGATAAATACCTTTAAAACCGAACGGTCGTATAAGAGGCTCTCTCTCGTATCGTGAAGCAGATGATTTGATCGTGATTTTTTTTGATTGATTACTACAGGATGGCAACACTGGTAACAATCCTCCCGATAAGGTTGCTAAACCGGCGATTGCAGAAGTTTTGACAAAATTTCTCCGTGATTGCATAATTTAGTTTTTTATAAATAATCTGTTTTACCTCTTTATTTGCTATACACATAAATGAAAAACACATTCAAGCTCATTTTTAAGCTTAAATAAATCGTTAACCTTTCAATTACAGGCCCTATCAGTAATTTAGTCCGTGATCAGAATATTAAAACCAAATGTTTAAAGTTTCCAGGGACTTCGATATTCATAATGCAGAAGCTTATTTGCCGCGTCCGAATTAGTCACAATCTCCTTCTCAGCATCCCACTCAAGCCTCTGTTTAACTAACATGGAAATAGTTGCCAGGTGTGCCATATTTGTAGACAGATGCCCATCCTCCAATCCTATTATTGGTGGTTTCCCGGATTTGATACAATCAAGAAAGTTACGGACGAGATTAGCGGTTGGTTCGGCGTAGCTTCCATCAGCCAGTTTATTGCTATTCCCAACTTTTGCATTTTCATAGTTTTCAGCATCCGTCAGTTTGTCCCAGGTCTGAAATTGTCCGGGCTTTGCAGGAACAACTTTATAATCATTGGAGCCACCGGCATACAGAGTCCCTTTTGTACCGCGAAACTCCAGCATTCCGAAAGGATAAAATGACCCTGAGCTGGCTTCAAGTGTTGCGTAAGTAACCAGTACCCCGGAAGGAAATTCGAAGAGTGTCTGCATTGTGTCAGGAATTGTCCTGTCATCATCAATGGCATATTTTCCTCCAATTGTGGTTACAGCCGTAGGAGCTTTCTCATTCAGTAACCATCTCAAAAGGTCGAGGGAGTGAACACCGTTATTTGCAATCTGGTTATCATATTCTTCCCACCACCGGAACATGTACGGAGCTATATTATACTGGTAAGGTCTCATTGGTTTCGGTCCGAGCCACATATCCCAGTTAAAATCGGCCGGTGGATCCTCAGGTTTCAGTTTTCCAATTCCATTCGGGAACATATTGCTTACGTAGCTGCCACTGGCATATGTTATCTTCCCTACTTTTCCTGCAGGTAGTTCTTTTGCCAGCTTATGATAAGCTGTGGAACCCCTTCGGCTAAGACCAACCTGAACAATCAGCTTGCTTTTTTTGCCAGCCTCTATCATTGCACGCCCCTCTTTTACGGTTTTTGCGACGGGTTTTTCAACATATACATGTTTACCAGCCCTGATAGCATCAATAGTCATTATTGCATGCCAATGATCCGGTGTGGCAATACAAACGGCATCAATACTTTTGTCTTCCAGCAGTTTACGGTAATCAGAAAATCTTTTTACACTGGCCGGAAAATTCTCACCCATCTGGGGAATTTTATTTCCTATCAATTCTTTGTATCGCGGATTAACTTTGGAAAAGTCACGATTTAAATAAGGTTCGTAAACATCGCACAAAGCTGCCACTTCGCAATCGGGTTCAGCCCTGAATAAATCCATTACCTGGGTTCCCCTGTTTCCTATACCAATGAAACCTACCCGGATCTTATCATTCGGACCGATAGCACGGCCACAGCTTACTGCGCTGAGCTGAGCTGCTCCAATAGTTACCCCGACAGTAGCCATCCCGGCTTTTGCAATGAATTCACGGCGAGTCGTCAGGTTGTTTTTTTTAGTCATACTAATATCTTTAAACGTTAGAATAATTTGTTATAACTTTTTATGCCAGTACTTTATGGGCATCCGCAAGGTTTTTGATTATGGCCACTCCGCTTGGGCAAGCTGCCTCGCAAGCCCCGCAACCGTCACAGGCTGAACCACAGCGTGAAGGATCGATGGCGGCATAATATTCACGGGCATCAACGGTATGTCCGTAGTTTTTATAGTACATACGGAAACGTTGTATGTCAGGTATAGGAATCCCTTTAGGACATACAGGCACACATGTCTCGCACAATCGACAATAGTCTCTTGTGGCAAGAGTGTAATAACGTTTCAGAAGATCTTCCTGAAAGGAAGTTAATTTTCCATCCGTATATCCATCATAATCTTCAACCACATCCTGCGGTTCATTAAACCCGCATACAGCAGCAGAGATATTGGGATTCTGAAGAACCCATAGTAACAATGCCTGATAAAGGTTTTTCTTACCGAAACTATTCAGGTCTTCAAGCATGTTCTTAACCATACTGTCGGTACTGTTCTTAGCCCAGTTTGGAATAAAATGTCCGCTAAAAGGTTTTATCGTCAAAACCCCTATATCCTTCTTTTTGGCCAGGACAAACAGGTCTTCTGCGCTTTTGCCATCAAGTTTCTCTGTCCATTTGGCCAGACTCATGTAATTATACGGCTGCATGAAGAAATCAATTTGATTTGCTGCAATACGCTGAACATGCATATCAGGTTTATGGGCACTTTGACCGATAAAACGAATTTTACCCTGTTCCTGAAGCTTTTTCGCACTTTCATAAAATGGTTCACTCCAGCCTCCATGACAAAAGTAACCATCAAGATAGTCGGTTTGAAAACGTTTGAGGCTTCGTTCACAACTGGTAATAACACTTTTTGCATCTTCACGTGGTTCAGCACTTGTGAAGATAAAAGCTTTCTGGCGTCTTCCTTTAAGAGCATTACCCAGAAGTTCCTCTGTATCATGATAAGTGGAACTGGTTGCAACTGCATTACCTCCGCGGTCGAGTAAAGTGCTGACAATATTTCCCAGTTCCTCGCGATACCGGTTAAAGAGGACAGGACCCAGCTGATTCGATCGCAGACCTGAAGCACAACCCAGGATCATCTCCGAGATCATCAGGTCTGTACGTCCCAGCCTGCGGTATTGCATACCTGATCTTTTGGCCTGGATACCAGTGGTTTTATCCGGTGTTCCTGCAAAAGCATCCGTCGTTTTAATTGAAACTGCTGCACCCGCTAATCCGGCTGCAGTTGTTCCGATAAAAACCCTTCGTGTTAACTTTTTTCTTGCCATAATATAAGTTCTTTAAGTAATAATCATCCTGAAATTTTCAAATTTGAAACTAACCCTGGTCATATTCAATGATTGTTTAATTAGAGGTTTCTTCGGGCCTTTTCACGCCTTTCTTAAGGAACTTTCCATCTTTGTTATAAAGAAGAACCTCATCCTTCTTTCCATCGGTAATTAATACATCATATATGAAAATATTATTTGGCACAAGAGTGGTAGACCAATCCCATCTTGCTTCTTTTATTGTGAAACCGGAATGTTCCCTGGAAACATTACTGGTTATGACCTTTGGAAGTTCATCAACGGGAACATCAACGTATTTTGGACTCGAAAGCAAACTGTTGGATACGTTAAATGTAACCTTTCCTTTAGTATCTCCCTGAGCTCTGACAGCAACAAATGCTATCAAAAACACCGGGATTAATAATAATTTTTTCATGGTTTTAATGGATTTCGTTTAATGATATGTTTTATTCCTCAATATGAAAGTTACAGTTTTTTAAGTATCTCCATGGCTTTTTCTTCAAATATTTTTTCCCATTCAGGAGCTAATTTTGATAAAGAAACTTCATATGCATCCCCACTGTAAGCATCGGGAGTGGGTGAATAACCGACTGACCCGTTTGTATAACCAGATACAAAAGTATACTCATATGGAGAATTCTTTTTAATATTTAAACCAATCTGGGAAAAGACCTCTCCGGAAAATGTAATCAGCACAAAATCGCCCACTTTTAATCCCATGATCTCAGCTTTAACCGGATTTTCAGGATTACTGTTTTTGAGATATCCCAGGTTTGCCTCTGTTACAATCAATTCTTCCATTTTGTAAATGCTGTTAAGATATTTCTCCATATCCCTTTTGTTATCAGCATCCATGGTTTCAAGATCTTTTACCCCTGTTTTTTCTTCCTGCATATACCGGTAAGAATAATCAGACGGATATTGTGGTGACATCATGTACTTTATATAAAGAGGCAGAAAGATCTTAAAATTTAGTTTTGTTCCTGCTCCGTGAGCACCGCAGCCTTCTCCTTTAAAATAATCGAGGATTACTTTCTTCTGTGCTTCAAGATCCTCTATATGCTTCTGAATATCTGTCCGGGCGGGTAGTAACAACTCTTCCCTGATAACACTTACTCCTCCGATTTTATTTACAGGTATATCTCTCCATGCTTTTAATGTGCTCATTCCCAATAAAGTGCCATGTATCTCATCTTGCTTTGGAGTATTAACATCCTTATAAACAACAGGTGTTATATCACCCGCTGCTCCCTGCATGAAGAGGGCAACTGCCCCGTTACCAAGGCTTTCTTCAATAACCTTTGAAGCGAATCCGGGAAATCCGGCAGTGGCACCGCGGTTTGGAACGCCGGTATAGTTATGACCGGCAAATGTGAACAGGACAGCCAGCGGTTTGCCATTTGTTCTGTCTAACCGGAGTATCCCTATTTCCGGATCAAATGGTTCAGCTATCCCTTCAACCATCTCATCTTCCGGTTCCGGGGTTGCCCGCCTTATGGTCCACTCTTTTCCGTTTTTAAGAATAAGCCTGCGGTTCATTGTTATTCTGTTTTCGGTTCCAGCACCTTCCCCAGCTCTTACAGGTACCATATTAAGAAAAGCTTCCTTTACAGCTTTTACGGTTCTGTCAATATAATCCTCTGCCAGCTGATCATTTACCCAATGGTTGTGCGATGCATTTATCATTACATTGTTGCCATTGATCTTAAGCTCATTCTGGATCCTGGTTCTTATCAAAGGTAAGTCAGTAAAACTTATGTTGATGATATCCATCGTAATAACGACAGCCTTTGTTTTGCCATCATCCAATACTAAAACCCTGGCATAAAGAGGATCATTAACTAATTCCGCAGGATGATCCTTTGTAATGTTTACTTTGGAAACTCCGGCACGCAATGATGCACCATTTACGCTGTGAGAAAAAATCAGTAACATTGCAATAGTTAAGATAAACACAGCCACCGGTTCTTTACATTTTTTTAATTTATTGCTCATATCTATCTTCATAATTGATTTTATATACTGATGAAAAGCCTATCCAAGTTTGAGACGGTCTTTAGCATTTTTAGCCCTGAGCATTACCGATTCGAGTTCAACCGGTCTGCCTCCGTTTAATTTGCTTTCATCGGCAGCTTCCATGAATGCCAGTACTTCAAGTGTTTGCTCTTCACTCACGGGGACAATACCTGTATTGAAAAAGTCAATCATCTTTTTATAGGCAGGGTTAACTTCATTACCTTCATCCACGCTGCTCTCAAGTTTAGCGATACCCTTATCCCCGTAAGCTGTTCCACCGGAACCTCTGCGACCAACGCGCATGGCTCTGTTTACACCAATACGATTATCGGGCCAGGTGCCGACAGATATATCTGTATCGTCGTTAAAGACCCGCACAACATTTCTGCAGCCAGTGCCCATTACTGTGCAAAGTGCCTCAACACCATGAATGCCGTACCAGAAAAGCGTTGGATGGGTCGGCTCAATCGGAGATGGTCCGTATACGTCAGCTCCGATAACTTTTCCAATCTTCCCGTTCGCCACCTCCTGGTTGATCTTATTAAATCGTGCATTGGAGGTTGAATAGACAGGCACTTTATAGTATTTTGCTGCTACGAAAATATCCATTGCATCTTTTAATGAGGCTGCCATAGGTTTATCAATGAACATCCTCTTACCTGCCTTGAATACTATCAAAGCCTGTTCCAGGTGCCGCCGACCATCATTGGTTACCATAAAAACTGCGTCAACTTTGGACAGAAGCTCTTCAATTGAGCTTACTATCTCAATTCCCATATTCTTCATGTCTTCAGTGTAACCCGGAACTCTTGATACACTGCTTTGAATGTCATTACTGCCTTTGGGATAGGCGGCCACAACTCTGTATCCCAGGTATTCGGTACTTGCTGCAGGGTCATTGATCGCTTTTGTAAAGACACCGGCATGCGATCCGTCTAAACCGATTATTCCTATTCTCCTGCCAGCAGGTGCATCGGAAGAATATTCCGGAGAAATACTTTTTGCCAATCCTAATCCCAAACCAGCCACTGCAGTTGTTTGAACAAAATCCCTGCGTGAATATTTTTTCATTTTTTAGCTATAATTAAGTTTCATTTTCAATTAACAACACAACTTTTAATTTCGAAGTTACCTGTTATTGAATTGAAAAAAAAGGAGCATGCACAATAACTGATCTCAAATATAGAAGTTCATTATCCAAAATGTTCCAGACATGAGTAAAGTATTTGCTGAAAACTTATTATTTAACAAACATTAACACAATTTTAAACCAATCAGAGTGCATGCATCCTGTTTAAGATAAAACAAGTCAGATTATAAATTAAGTTTGTTTTATCAGTTATAATCCGGATTTTGAATCAAGCTTGTATTTTTATTCATCTCAGTTCTGGCAATTGGCAGGAAATATGAAAAATCCTCCCAGTGATATGAATTATGTACCATGGGTGTAATAGTTGGCACCGTGGCTGTTACGTGAGTCACCGGGTCCATTTTATATACTACATCTGCTTTATAAGCTGCAATATAAGACTGAGGTCCGATGAGCCATCTGCGAACATCGTAAAAGCGTTGTTCCTCAACGGCCAATTCAATACGTCTTTCGTTACGGTAACGATCGCGTAATGCAATACCCGATTCGGTAACGTCAGGCATACCTGCTCTTTTTCTTATCATATTTATATAGGTGCGCGCCTCAGCATCCTGCCCAAGTCCGATACATGCTTCAGCATAATTAAGCAGTATTTCGGCATACCTGAAATAGCGCCAGCCGATATCCGGTACATTAAACTGAGCATCAACGGTAGGGTCAAAGTACTTGCGTATATAATAACCTGTATAGGCGCCTTCAAAAGGAGAGTTAGGGCCATTCCTGGTATCAAGACCATACTGCAGATACATTGAATTGGTTGTTGAGTTCCACCTTTCCCAGCGACCTACCTGGATAACACCGATCGGATCAAGAGGGAATTCCCCTGCTGCACGGGTTCTCCATTTTGCACCTTCGTAAAATATGGTCGCATAAAAACGGGGATCGCGGTAAACATAAGGAGCAGCAGCATGAACAGGGTTATTCCAGTCGAATTTTGTGCCATCCTTCCTTTCATAGTCTCTTACAAGGTTATCAATCGGAGCATTGCTTCCACGACCATGATAGCCATTCGGACCGCTAAGGTTCATCCAGCTGTAGTTAACATCATATGATGTAGATGTTGCATACCTGTACATAATATCCTCCTCACAATCTTTGGAATTAAACAGGTCAACAAAATTCTGGGCAACGGAATCGGTCGGGGCAGGATCTGGCCTGAACAAGGTGTACAGATTCATGTCCATCACTGCTTTGGCAGCATCTTTGGCAGCCTGGAAACGGGCTGCCCTGTTATCATCGGTATAACGTATCAGCTCCGGATTGGAGTATCCCGGAAATACTGTTGTATTGTGCAGATCGCTGGCAGCATAAATAAGGATCCTTGACTTAAGTGCCAGGGCGGCTCCCTTGGTTGCCCGTGCCAGTTTATCCGCAGTATTCTTTAATGGTAACATGCTTGCTGCCATATCGCAGTCGGCGACCATAAAATTTACACAATCTTCGTAAGTATTCCGCGGAGCATTAAAATCGTCATCCAATTCATAGACTTTATCTATTATGGGAACACCACCATAAAAACTTGTAAGACGCATATAAAACCAGGCTCTCAAAAAGTAAACTTCTCCAATCATCCTGTTTTTCTTGGTCACACCATCTGTAAGTGTACCGTCATCAGGCAATTTTGCTGCATTTGCAAGGAATTTATTACAGGACCTGATATTTAGGTACAAATTATCCCATGAAGGAAGTTCAGTTCTCCAGTTCATCTGATCGGGTGTTATCCTGCTATTGTTAAAATTGAGCTGGGCTCCGCCGTCCCGTCGATGAAGTTCATCAACATAATTTGGAGTACCATATTTATTGTCTCCATTGGGAATTTCCATTTTAAAGTAAATCCCGTTGACAAAAGTTTCTGCCAGTATCGGATCACTCCAGACAGCAACATCAGAATATGCATTCAATGGCTGCAAGTCAAGTTTATCTTTATTACATGATGTCAGCAGCATTGTGACAAATAGTAATAAGTTAAAATATTGCTTAATTTTTTTCATCTTCATTAAGTTTTAAAAGGTTAAAGCTGCGCCTACATTAATTACTTTGCTCAGAGGGTAATTCGTACCTACAGATTCAGGATCGAAACTCGGCAGTCCAGGGCACCAGGTAAGAAGATTCAAACCTCCCACATATATTCTGAATCCATCGATACGCAATCTGGAATTTATTGATGCAGGGAGATTATATCCGATCTCCATATTTTTAAGTCTCACATAATCAGCGTTTCTTAGCCAATAGGTATTACTCTCTGACCTCCAGTATTCAGATGTATAATTAAATGCTCTTGGTTTTGTTGCATCAGTATTATCCGGAGTCCAGCGGCCATTTGCGTCTTCCATATAGTAATTACCTGATACTCCTCCTTCCACATAATGATAACGCATTTTCCCCCATGCACCCTGGAAGAGAATTGTTGCATAGAAATTTTTATATGTAAGATCAATATTCAATCCCGAAGTAAACACAGGAATGTCGCTCCTGTAGTCCCTTACCTGGTCAAGACCGGTAATTTTACCATCACCGTTAACATCTTCGAAGATGACATCTCCCGGCCGTGCCCCAACCCAATGAGGGTATGCATCAACTGCTGCCTGATCCTTAAAAATGCCGATTGCCTGATAATACAAAGCTGAGTTCATCGGATGACCTGTTGTTTGCTGATAATCAGGAATTCCCGGTGTTTCATCCCAGAATTTAATTAAGTTTTTAGCATATCCTCCGTTTAACGAAACGTTGTACACGAAGTCACGGACCTTATCCCCATAACCGATAACAAACTCGAATCCCTGGTTGACCACCTTACCGATATTTTCCGGTGGAAGAGTTAATCCGGTTGAACTTGGAACAGAAGCATTTCTCTGGGTTAATATATTACTTCGCAGGTTGTGGAAATAATCTGCTTCAAGTTTCAGTTTACCCCCAAGGAACTGGGCATCAAATCCTACATCGGTCTGATTTGCTACTTCCCAGGTAACATTTATGTTTGGAATGCTCTGTTCATACAGGACTTTATTAATTGCAGTCTGATTAGTAACCCATTCACCCATATTTAAGCCACTCTCCAGGTTGCCCCAGCCACTGGCAAAGCGATATGTTGAAAGGTACTGGAAGTTGGCAATCCGATCATTACCCGTTTGCCCCCATGATCCACGTAGTTTAAAATAGTTTATGAAAGGCATACTATTTTTCCAGAAACTTTCCTCACTGACCTGCCATCCCAGGGAAAACCCGGGAAAGAAGCCCCATCGCTTATTGGCAGGGAATATATAAGAGCCATCTTCTCTCCAGACAAATTCAGCAAGGTATTTTGATTTGTAATCATAGTTTACACGGCCAAAATAATTCATACGGGCACTCTCACTGGCTGATCCTGAATTATCTTTTTCCAGGTCGCTACCGGCAAAGAGCTGATCAATCGCACTTGAAACAAAATATTTTCTGGATGCCCAGAAGTCCTCTGAAATGCCGGTACTGGTTTCCGTCCCTACCAATATCTTGATTTTATGAGTTTCAGCAAACCTGTGTTCATAGTTTACAAGGGCATTAAGAGTTGTTCTGCCACCAGTCTGATTGCTCTGGGTCAGCTGAGGTTGTGATACCCCTCTTTTCGATCCGTTAAGTGCCGGCAAGCCTTCAGCATCATATGTTAGCTTATCCCAGGTATAGAGATAAAAAGGAATTTTCCACAGCTTATCATTATCAAAGTTTTTATCAATGGAAGCATTTCCTGTGACGGATAATCCCTTTACCCATGGAATATCAACGTTTAATTTTATATTACTTTCCAGTACATAATTAACATCCTTATCAAATCCGCTCAAATCAGTAACCATTTCAACCGGATTGAAATCTGATTCCACATCAGGACCGGGGTATTTCCCAAACCACCAGGCCATATCTGTCGGCTTGCCCCGGGGTACATTTCTGAAAGTCTCATATTCAGAATAGATTGTGTGATGAGTGTTTTGCTGCCTGCCTGCTACATCTATACTAAGATTAATACTATTAGAAAGCTTGGCATCGACATTACTCCGGAAATCAACCTGGGAGTAATAGGCACCACTTTTACGATATGTCCCATCCTCATATCTTGATCCAAGAGAAACGAAATACTTCACATTTTCGGTTCCTCCGCTAAGACTGACATTTGCTTTGTTCGTCAATGATACCGGTTTGAAAACTTCTTTAAACCAGTCAGTATTGGGATGTCCGTAAGGGTCAGATCCGTCTTTGTATTTCTGAAGGTCATCAGCAGAAAAACGGGGGGTTTGTCCGGCATATGTATCAACCTCATTCATCATTGTTGCATAAAGATAAGAATCAGCCATATCGGGAAGGATAGTTGGTGAACTAAATCCCTGGTTAAAGTCAACATTGACCTTTAACTTCCCTGAGGCTCCACGTTTGGTTGTAATAAGAATTACACCGTTTGCTGCCTGGGCACCATATATTGCTGCAGATGCATCTTTCAAAACGATGACACTTTCAACATCTGCCGAATTGATGCGGGACATGCTACGGTTTGCAATACCGTCGACCACAATAAGAGGATTATTATTATTGAGAGTATTATTACCCCTTATCCTTAATGTGGCATCATCAGCTCCGGGAAGACCTGAACGCTGATTTGCCACCAGACCCGGCAACCGACCGACAAGAGAGTTAGTGAAGTTTGTTGACTTTGCTACCTGAAGTTTATCGCCGGCTACAGAGGCAACTGCACCGGTTATTGTGGCTCTCCTGGCAGTACCATATCCAACCACCACCACTTCATCAAGGTTCATGACGTCAGGTGCCATGACAACATCAATAGTGTTCTTTCCTTCCACAGAAATTCTCTGTGAAGTATATCCGACAAATGTAATGACGATAACAGAATTACCGGAAGGAACGTTCAATGAATATTTGCCGTTTATATCAGACATTGTTCCAATAGTGGTACCTTCTACTGTAACATTAACCCCTGGAAAAGGACTTCCCTTTTCATCATTAATAGTTCCGGTAATTTTAATTTGCTGAAGATCAACAGTATTAGCACCGTCTTTGAGGTTATCAGAAGATAAACCAGTGACAGAGCTTTTACCTTTTGTGTTACTATCTCCGGACGAATAAGCAAAATGTCCGGATAGGCTGAAAGATACGACCATTAACAGGAGAATAGTCGCGTGCTTAATTTTGAAGATCTTTTTTGTACACTCTTCAAAAAATGATGTTTGTTTGACAATGTAGGTTTCTTTCATTTTATTAAGTTTTAGACATAATAATTTTATCGATGAAACAGGTAGTCCTGAATCTTCGATCTTAACAATGTGTATAAAAAATTGGACAGGTCAAGACTAAATGTCTTTCCTGATAAATTTAGGAATCAAGTTGGGGTGGTGCTTCATAGGCTAAAGATTAGGTTAGGTGAATGTTTAAGAGATTGTAGATTTGAGTTTAGGGTTTAAAATCAAATTCAAGTTTAATGTCTGAACTCCGTCATTTTTGTGAAGGCAATTTAAATAAAAAATTGAAAACCAGTAAATGCATATGTGCTTTTTTGAAAATATTTATTAATTAATGTTCCCTTCAATAATTACACCACTGGCATTGTTCAGAATGTCTCCTTTTTTACCTTTCCCAATGGTGTTGTCTTTTATGACACATCCCTGGCATGCTTCCTTAAGTTCCAATGCCCAGATCATCCTTCGTTTGTCCTCATCTTCCTTAATCAGACAGTTGTTGATCCTGACATTTGTACTTCTTTCAATCTGAATGCCCCGGAATTTAGGATTTGTTACAAGACAGTCTGTGACGGTTATCCCGCGACTGTCAGAAATTGTAATTGCCCCACCTGATTCCAGACTTCCGTTTTCAGAACCATCTATGATATTATTGCTTAAAATAATGCCCTGGCTTTTGAGGATCAAAATACCATCAAGGCAAACCAGTTTTTCAGGAAAATAATCTTTATTGCGGTCAATCACGTTGTCGCTGATAATCAGATTATGGCAATCATCTAAAGTCATATTATGATTATAACCACGGATAAAAGTATTTCCCGTAATGCTTATTCCCCTGGTATGAACAAGATCAATATTCACTGTCTGGTTACTTATATGATTACCGGTAATTGACCATAGTCCGATCTGTTCAGAATTTCCGGCTGGACCGGTAAAACGTATATTGGCGCCCCCCGGGCTGGGAATTGCCTGGATTGTATTGCCTGAAATTGTTCCTTCACGCACACTTCCCCTTTTTGAACAATCAATCCAGATATCGGCCGATACGGGTCCTTCAGGATCGCAGTTATATTCAATGTCATTACCGGTTAACTGAAAATCACGGACTTCACTTCTTTCTACTTTTATTCCTCCAAGTTTACAATAGCTGATATGACTATCACTGATTATTATCTGGTGAAGGTTCACCGAATCGAGGTAGATTCCGATACCTGTGCAGTTGTAAACATGGCAGCCATCAATGATTACGTTACGGTTACGTGATGAAAGAATTATTCCGTTATGAACATCACGGATCAAAAGTGCACGTAGTACAGGCATTAAAGTATGCCTGAATTCCAGCCCATCAGCTTTGGGATTTTTTCCGACTATCTCCAGTCCGTCAACCAAAGGCATCCGTTCCTTATCCCAGGTAAGCGGTCTTACTGACTTCGGGTCAGCAGACCCGTTGTGAGAACCTGTAAATCTGAAAGCGGGACCTTCACCTTCCATAATAATCCTGGCGCTGCCTCCTCTGCCCGCAAGGCCAAGTGTACCTGTTTCCGAAAGAACAATTTCAATTGTTCTTGTAATTCTGTAACTGCCCCGGGGAAATTCCACAATGCCTTCTCCATTACGGGTTACGGCAGCAATAATTGCTTCAGTGTCATCATTTATACCGTCTCCAATAGCCCCAAACTCTTTAACATTTGAAGGAGTATTTAATATTGCTGTATTACCCTCAGATGCAATAGTTAACATAAATACAGAAATAATTAATCCAAATTTCGCGGGAAATTTCATATTCATTGGTTCAAGTATAAAATAAATTTAATTTTTAAGTCGGAAAGCCCGGACACGGTTAAAATAGTCATCGAGCAATTCTATGTCAAACTCTCTGATCATCTGATTTACCGTTACATTTTTATCTTCGCTGGTAACCAGCACTGATCCCAGTTTACCAGGATCGGTGATTTTGACACCCGCGCCGTATTTTTCTTTTAATGCAGTGAGTTTCCCCCAGTTAAAATCGAGGTGCACCAATTTACAATCGAGGTTAATCTTTGATACGGCAAAATCAAAATAATTCGTACTTGTTGCAACGATCTCCCCCATAGGATTTCTTATTTCGGATGGTGTTCCATTATAAACCGAACCAACGAAGTATGATCTGCAGGTGTAAGCCCACATGCTTTGAGCCACACCCCCGTGATACACTGAAGAGAAGATTATTAAATCTGGCTTTTCAGTTGCATATTGCTCACGCAGTTCATCAAAATTCAGGTCAAAACAAATTGCTACTGCCACTTTTCCGAAATCAAGCTGAATTAACGGCGCTGCTTTACCTGCTTTGATACCTTTCTCCATTTCTCCGATAGTCGGGAAATTCTTATTATAAATACCGGCAATTTCACCATTTCTGTCTAAAATAACGCAGGAATTACGCAAGGCTCCATCACTTTCTTCACGTATCATTCCAAAGGCTAAATTGCAATGATTTGCTTTGGCCACTGAAGCAAAAAAATCAAGGATCTGGTTTTTACGGACTTTCAGATATTCTTTATCAGTTCCGGACAAATCACAGACTTCAGGTAGAACTATCAGATCAGGTTTATCGGGAAGTACCTGGTTCAGTTCTCTTTGCCAGAAAGAAATTACCTGGTTAACAAGCTTTTGCGGTTCCTGGGTTTTGTCAAATGACGGAGCCGTTCCGATGGTGGCAACTGTGATATAATTTGCTGCCGGTGCTTTACCAGATGCAGTGATGATAAGTATAAATGCCAGGGAAATACAGATTTGAAAATAGTTTTTACTTGTTTTTTCCATTTGTGCTCTTTTACATTATTAGTATCCGGCATAAAACTGGCACCCCTGGCATGAGTTTAAAACTTGCTCAGGTTTCAAGATATCGCCTGCTTAAATCAATATTTGTGTTAATGAACGTTTCTAATAAGCCTGAATTTTGGTCTTATCAATAAGCTTTGGTTTAGGTTTGATAATGGAAATTCTGATCGTATCAAACACGTTTTTTGCCGTTGTTACACCAGCACTTACAGGCTCAATCCTGGCTTCCCCATTATCCCAGATTGACTGGTCAGATAAAACAGGAGTGAATTTCATGCCTTCTTCAGCAATAATGTCAGCTTTATAAAGTAATGCCGGCTGACCGCAGCTGAATTCATCTTCCCTGAGGGTTTCTATATTAAATTCAGGGAATGCATCATTAAAATCGCCGGCAAGATTCATCTCAATCCAGCAAATCCATTTTGAACCGGGTTTTACTTCCACCCTGATTGAAAAATAGTCACCTTTTGGTGTGGCACCGGTAATAGCCATATCAGGGTCTTTTGCTGAAACATTTTCCCTTCCCCGACTTGCGCTTCCTCTGAAAAGTTTAAACCATTCAGGTAATGCCACCGGCACATTTGCCTTTCCTTCCCAGTCACCTATTGCTACGCGATGAGTAACAAAAACAGTTTTTAACTTTTTAGTTTCAGGATCTTCAAGCCATATCGCAAATTGAGGAGGCTCTGCAAATGTTGAAAGGTAGATAAGCTGTTTATTCTGATGAATATCTACCTGGATTACTGTTCTTCCACGGGTCCTTAATATTACAATACCTGCAATGATTACTGCAATTAATATCCCACCCAAAAACAATATAATTCCTGTTTTAACTAGCTTCTTCCGGAAAAAACTCATACGCTTAAACTATTTCGGGTATTTCATAACCAGTCCGGTGACTTCCCTTTGAAATCACGTTTGCTTCATCAGAGTTTGTCACTCTTTCGCTTGCACTATCATAGTAAAGTTGCTTTTTGCCAACACGATACGAAAGGTTGGCTAAATGTACCAGTGTGGCGCTCTTATGACCCTGTTCTATATTGGCGTTGGGGACTTTCCGGGTGCGGACACATTTAATAAAATCCTTCTGATGTTCTTCATCAGGAAAATACCCGTACTCCTCGGCTATAACCTTTGAATCAGTTCCAAGTACCTGCCATCCTGAACCGTGACGGCCAAGGTACATCATACCTTCAGTACCGTATATTTCCATACGGTCGCTGAGAAACTGCCAGTTTGGGAAAATATTCCCATACCTGACCTCAGGAGTTGGTTTATCCAGGTATTCTCCATATATGGAAGCTTCGACTGTCATGGGGAAATCGCCAAAATCATAAGTTATTGTCTGGTTGTCAGGAATATCCCTGGTATCATTATATAATACACGTCCACCCGCACAAAAAGCTGATGTAGGATTATCAGGGTCACCCAGAACCATTCGGGCCAGATCAATAACATGGCAGCAGTCGGCAAGCGGGAGGCCACAGGAGTAAGCCCACCACTCATTATAGCCTTTGTGGCGGCTGACGTTATAAGGCACTTTGGGAGCAGGTCCCAGCCACATATCCCAATTCAATCCTTCAGGCACAGGTGAATCCTCTTTTAATATCCAGGGCTTATTTCCGGGCAGCATACAGTAAGCTTTAAGCAAAGTAATTTTCCCGAGTTTTCCACTCTGGATATAGTCGCGTGCCTTCATATTATAAGCTCCACTGCGGTTCTGAAAACCACATTGTACTATCCTGTTGTACTTTTTGGCAGCCTCAATCATTTTTCTCCCTTCAGGGATATTCAACGATATATTCTTCTCCACATACACATCTTTACCTGCCTGGCAGGCCCATATGGTTGCCAGTGCATGCCAGTGTTCAGGTGTGCATATCAATACGGCGTCAACATCCTTGTCGTCGAAAACTTTACGCATATCCTCAGCCCGCAGCGGCTTAGCCTTTTGCTGCTTCCCGAGCTCATCTATCACTCTTCCTCCCCTCTCTTTGTCAACCTCACAGATATATTTAACCTCAACCTCGGGACATGTTTTCTTAAAGCTCAGAATATTCTGTGTTCCTCTTCCTCCGGCACCAATCAGTCCCAGAATTACTTTATCGTTAACACTTGCCATGATATTTATTTATTTTATTCATTATTATTTCTTCTGTTTTTTATCGGGTATAACCAGGTGGAAATACTTAAATCTCTATGATATTTAAATTCATACCTGAAAATTTATTCCGCTCTGGTTCAAACCTTTTCAGGTACTTTATAATTATCGCGATACGAGACTTTTAAATATTTATTTGCTTCCTCGTTATCAAAAAAATTCTCATTCTGTCCATCGAACATCAGTTGTTTATTTCCTGTACGGTAGGCAATATTTGCAAAATGAACCAGTGAAGCACTCAGATGTGACTGTTCGATATTTGCATTTGGCTGTTTGCGTGACCTGACAGATTCAATAAAATTTATCTGGTGCTCCGTGTCGGGGTGAATACCTCCTCCCTGGGCAAGAAGTTGTTCTTTGGGACCAAATACCTGCCATCCTCCGCCATGTCTTCCCAGGAACATCATCCCATCGGTACCATATATCTCAATTCTGTCGGAATTGGTCTTCCATTCCGGGAAACGGTTCGGATCCATGCGTATATCGGTAGGAGTCTTGGTCATATAATTAGTTCCGTTCCCGCTATCGCATGTCATGGTAAATTTTCCAAAGTCAAATGTAAATGACTGGGATTCCGGAGTTTCACGTTCAGAACCCCAGATGTGGTTCCCTCCCCAGCCATATACTGATTTGGGGTGACCGGGATCGCCCATTACCATTCGTGCAAGGTCGAGCTGATGACTGGCATCGTTGAGGGTTCCAACATTATAGTTCCAGTAAGCACCCCAACCGGTTTGCCGTCCCGGGTTATACGGAACAGCAGGGGTAGGTCCGAGCCATGCATCCCAATCGAGACCCTGCGGGGTCTCTCCGTCGGGTTTGGGCATCCACTTACCACCGCCAAGCAGATTATATATCCTTACATGTACTACCTGTCCCAGTTTTCCGCTTTGAATATAGTCACGTGCTGATGCAGTATAGGCGCCACTCCTGTTTTGAAATCCAACCTGAACTATTTGTTTGTATTTTTTGGCAGCCTCAATCATCTTCCTTCCTTCCCAGATAGAATTATTCGGGGTTTTCTCTACATAAACATCTTTCCCTGCCTGGCAGGCCCAGATGGTAGCAAGTGCATGCCAGTGGTCGGGTGTTGAGACCCATACGGCATCCACATCCCGGTCATCAAACACCTCTTTCATGTTCCGGGTGGTCTGTGGTTTATAACCTAGTTCCTTTTCTATCGTAGACACAGCATTTGAAGACCTCAGGTCATTTACATCACAGACAGTCTTGATTTCAACATTGGTATTTACTTTGCAGCAGTTGATTATGCAGGGAAGACCCCTGCCTCCGGATCCGATAATGGCTAAAACTACTTTGTCGTTTGCTCCCTTACATGAGTTGAGCAATCCGGAGGCACCAAGAGCCATACCGGCAGTTCCCACCAGTGTCTTTCCTAAAAATTCCCGTCTTTTCATCGTCGTTTTGTGTTTATTAGATTTTATAAAAAGAAGAATTCATTAATTTGAGTTTTAAAATTTTAAAGTTAATAATTTCCATTTATAGTTACATATTCAAATTAGAATTTCAATTATAATTGGATTTTAACTTCATTATCATACCTAAATTCAAAAAGAAGATAAAATAAAGAATCTGGTAAGATAATAACTTTCAGGAGAAGTATGCAGGCTTCCCCGGTTAATAACCCGGATTTTGAATTAATTTATCATTCTTATTCATTTCACTTCTTAAAATCGGGAAGAAATAAGCTTTATCCAGCCATGCACGTGTTTCCAGAACACTATGGGTGATTGTTGGTACAGGGGATGTTGTATTATCGGGAAGAAGCTTATATAAAACGTTGGCTTTAAAAGTAGGGCCATATCCTTCGGGGCCTATCGCCCATCTTCGGACATCAAAAAAACGTTGGTCTTCATACATTAATTCAATCCGTCTTTCGTTCCGATATCGGGCGCGTAAAGCAGCCCCGGATTCCGTAACCCCCGGAATACCTGCCCGTGTCCTTATCATATTTATATAGGTACGGGCTTCCTCATCCTGGCCCAGTTCAATACATGCCTCGGCGTAATTTAGCAACACCTCAGCATATCTTATATGCCGCCAGGGGACATCCTGGCGGGAGCTTGGAGACGGAGGAACAGCGGGATCCAGAAATTTGCGCGAAAGATATAGTGTTTGACCACTGTTCCAGGGTTCAACAGGGCTGTTCCGGCTATCGATACCCGGGACAACTACTACCTGATTTGTTGAAGCATTCCACGTCTCAAAGTAACCGACATGAATAAGTCCTATAGGATCAATTCCGATTGTCATTTGTGGCCGGGTTGTCCATTTTGCACCTTCGTATAGAATATAGGCATAAAAACGTGGTTCCCGATAATTATAAGGTAAAGCTGCCTGAGCAGGATTATTCCAATCGAATTTGGTCCCGTCTCTCATTTCGAATGCGTCAACCATGTTGCCTGTTGGGCAATTATTGCTTTGGCCTCCATATCCGTTAGGTCCGTTTATTAACGACATATTATTATCATTACCTATAGTAGTCGGTGTATAAAACCTGACCCAGATATCCTCTACTGTTTTTTTTGATATGAATATTGCTTCATAATTTTCGGCAACTGAATCAGTGGGAGCCGGATTGGGTTTATACAAACTATAAGCATTCAGATCAATAACAGCTTTAGCTGCATCCTTTGCAGCCTGCCAGCGGGCAGTTCTGTTTGCATTAGTATAACCTAACAATTCAGGATTGGAGTATCCCGGAAACACTGTGGTATTGTGAAGATCGCTTGCAGCGTAAAGAAGTACTCTTGACTTAAGAGCCAAAGCAGCTCCTTTTGTTGCACGGCCATTATTCTCTCCGCTCTGAACCACTGGCAACAAACTTGCCGCCTGGTCAAGATCACCCACAATAAAATTTATACAATCTTCATAAGAATTTCTGGGAGCTTTAAAGTCATCGGTTAACTGATAAACTTTAGAAATTATAGGTACTCCTCCATATAAGCTTGTAAGATTATAGTAACACCAGGCTCTCAAAAATAAAACTTCTCCTACCATTGCATCTTTGTCAAAGGTGGCTTGCGCCGTATTTTCAAGGAACAGGTTGCACCTTCTGACGCTGCTGTAAAGTGCCTGCCAGTTTTCGTGAGACCATCCCGGAATGCCATCAGAAGTCATCAGGCAAATATTAAAATTGAAGCATGATGTATTATCCCTGCGATGGCCTTCATCGCAAAACACAGATTTCATGGTTTTCTGCAGGCTCTGATTAAAGCTGGCGTATATGCCGTTAATAAAGGCTTTGGATAAAGAGGCATCTTTCCAAACGTCGACAGAAGCAAATTCATCCAGCGGTTTTGTTTCAATAAAATCCTTATTACATGAAAAAAGTAACAAAACACTGAAGGTTAGTATGGTTAAAATGATTTTTATACTTTTCATAATGTCTGAATTTAAAAGGTTACTTTAACACCTAAATTATACACTTTATTCATTGGATAACGGTTACCAATAGTCTCCGGATCAAAACTTTTCTCAGGAGAGAAGGTTAAAATGTTCAATCCACTGAAATAAATGCTCATATTGACCAGATGTAGTTTGGAAGAAACTGTTTTGGGTAAGTTGTAACCGATCTGTAGATTTTTCAACCTCAGATAATTGTTGCTGGTCAGCCAGTAAGTATTGTTAAGACTACTCCAATATTCGCCTGCAGCATTCCATGTTCTTGGTTTTTTGGCATTTGGATTATCTATAGTCCATCGACCTTCAGCTGATTCTGCGAGGAAGTTGCCTATTTTTCCTGATTCTATAGTATAGGTTCGAACTGCCCCTGTGGCTCCCTGGAATAGAATTGAGGCGTAGAAGCTTTTATATCCGAGGTCAATTGACATACCTCCGGTAAATGTAGGTATGTCAGTCTTGCCATATCTTACCTGGTCTAACCCGTCAATTTTACCATCTCCATTGACATCTTCAAAAATGATATCCCCTGGCCTTGCATTTGCCCAATGAGGGTAGGCATCGATTGCAGCCTGGTCCGAGAATATCCCGATTGCATTATAGTATAATCCTGCATTCATAGGCATCCCTGTGGATTTTTGATAATCAGGCACTCCCGGTGTTTCATCCCAGAACTTAATCTTGTTTTTGGCATATGCTCCGTTCACTGATACTTCATAAGAAATGGCCCCAATTTTGTCATTATAACCAACCTGAATTTCAAAACCCTGGTTGCTGACTTTGCCAATATTTTCCCGGGGTAATGTCAGTCCTGTAGATACGGGTACTGAAGCATTTCGATACCATAGAATGTTAGTACGGAGGTTGTAAAAATATTCAGCCGAAAATTGAACTTTACCATCGAGCAGCTGTCCGTCAAAACCAATATTAGATTGATTGGCAACTTCCCAGGTGACTTCAGGATTTGGTATACGAAGTTCATTCAAGGCTTTTACCTCCAGGCTTTCATTAAAAACAAACGGGACTGCGCTGAAGCCATAACTTGAAAGGTACTGGTAAGGATCTATCCGGTCATTACCAGTCTGTCCCCATGATCCGCGGAATTTGAAATAATTGAAAACAGCCAAATTATTTTTCCAGAAGTTTTCTTCTGATATTTTCCATCCGGCAGAGATTCCCGGAAAGAAACCAAACCTTCCTTTTTCAGGAAAAATATATGAACCATCATATCTCCAGACAAACTCAAAGAGATATTTCTGAAGGAAATCATAATTAACACGGCCGAAATAGTTTAATCTGGCGCTCTGGCTGGCCGATCCCCCGTTATCTTTTGCGGGGTCAGCTCCGGCAAACATCTGATCAACAACAGTCGATACAAAACCCCTCCTGTATGCCATAAGGCTCATTGATTCACCCGTGATCTTTTCTATCCCGAACAAGACCTTAACATTATGTTTTTCTGCAATAGTTGTCTCATAGTTTATAAGTGTGTTGAGCATAATTCTTTGTCCGTCGCTTATATTCTGAGTTAATTGAGGGTCAAGAGAGTATCCTGACAAAGCAGGGGTAACCACAGGTTCATGATTGTCATCATATGTAATCCGATCCCATGTATAAAGGTCATAAGGAACTCTCCACAATTTTCCGTTTGAAATATCTTTATCAAAAGAAGCGTTGCCGGTAACTGATAAACCCTTTACCCATGGGATAGTAACCAGTAATTTTACATTACTCTGAAAAACATAACTCTTTTCATTGTTATATCCTGGTATGTTAGTACCCATTACAACCGGATTCATGCCTCCTATAAAACCGGTAGCAGGTTTATTTCCAGGGTACCATGCTATCTGATTAGGCCTTCCGCCACTTCCGGCCCCCCCGGTAATAAGACTTCCAAATATATATGATGTAGTGAAAGCCGCACCCTTTCTGTCTTCCTGACGGCCTGCAATGTCAACACTTAAATTAATATTGTCAGTAATTTTACCATCAATATTGCTAAGGAAATCAACCTGTGAATATTTGGTTGCACTGTTTTTATAAATACCATCCTGGTAATTGAACCCGCTTGAGATGTAATATTTCATTCTTTCGGTTCCCCCACTTACTGAAATATTACCATAATTTTGCATTGAGGACTTTTTAAATACCTCTGCAAACCAGTCAACATTAGGGTACATCCAGGGGTCAGACCCATCCCTGAATTTTTGAATTTCCTCTGCGGAATATGTCGGAGGTTGTCCACTGTATAAGTCAATTTCATCTAACATAGTCGCATAAGTTGCACCGTCAGCCATCTTTGGCACTACAGTAGGCATGCTTAATCCCTGGTTATAGTTGACTGTAATTTCGGGTTTCCCTAAGGATCCCCGCTTAGTGGTAATAAGTATGACTCCATTTGCTGCCTGCGCTCCATAGATTGCGGCAGAAGCATCTTTTAATACTGTTACATTTTCAATGCTGGATGGATCAAGACGGGTCATATCACGGTTTGCAACACCATCAATCACAACAAGCGGAGAATTGTTCCCCAACGTATTTGAACCTCTGATTCTTATTGTGGCATCATCCTGGCCCGGCTCTCCGGAATATTTGACAGCAACCAGCCCCGGCAACCTGCCAGCTAAAGATTCTGAATAGTTTAATGATGGTGCAATCTGCAGTTTGTCACCTTTTACTGCAATAATTGAACCTGTCATAGAAGCTTTCTTAACAGTGCCGTAACCAACAACCACAACTTCTTCCAACGTTGTAATATCAGGTTCCATCTTAATATCAATACTTGTTCTTGTTCCTGCGGTAACTCTTTGTGTGGTATATCCAATAAACGTATATATGAGTACAGCATTCCTGTCAGGTGCACCCAATGAATATTTCCCGTTTACATCGGAAATGGTACCAATCATTGACCCCTCAACCGCCACGTTCACTCCGGGCAGGGGACTCCCGGTTTCATCGGTAATCGTTCCTGTAATTTTGATCTGCTGCATTTCAACATGGTTATTCCGGTTTCCAACATTATCAGGAATTTTTTTTGAAACTGCAACTTTTGCGCCGGGAGTTGTCAGACTATAAGAATTTGAAGTAGTTCCGGGCATAGGTAAGGCCAAAACCATTAGAAGAATGGCAGCCAAAATTTGAATCCGCAAGGTTTTTTTAGGATAAACCTTAAAAAGAAGACATAGATGTAACAAGGTGGTTTCTTTCATTTGGTTAAGTTTAGATTGTTAAAATTCCATTAATAGCGAATCTTAAAATAAAAGAATAATTAATGTGCTTTTTGATTTCCATATGTTAATACAGGGAAAGAAAGGAGCTGATTTTCTCCAGGAACAAGAGATGAAAATATAATTTTATTTCATAGGCTAAATATTAGTTAGGTAAAGTTTATAGGGTTAATAGTTAGAGGTTTATGCTATTGTTTTGGTTTCTACGAAATTCATATTCAGGTTTCGGTATATCAAAACTAAAACAAAAAAACTGAATATCACAATTTATTCTGACATATTTTACATGGGATAGCTTTAAAGAAGAAGCAAACTAAAAAGTGATATTCCTCCTGTTTTACGCACTTTTTAAAAATAGATTCTAGAACCCGCAATTAATTCTACTTTGACATATTACATCTTACAACGATTTTTCAGTTTGTTTGCCCCGACCCTAAAGGGAGGAAACTGAAAAATCAACCTGTTCCCTTTAGGGATCAAGGGCAAAAACAGGTTGATTTTTCTAATCTGTCAAAGTAGAATTAATATGGATTTGTTTTTAAAGAATACCCGGGAATGCTTGTAAAGAACAATATTGAATGCAAAGAGGAATAGTTGTTTGAATTTTTTAGTGATATTTATAATCGGGATTAAATATTGCGGTGCTCTGCACCTGTGGTTCTGTGTTTCAAATGCATTTCTACAAATATTACGCGGCTCTGCCGCTTAATCTTAGCCCGGAATGTGCGGCGCATCAAAATTTACAGATAAATAGCTGCATTGTATAGACCAGAATGTGCGGCGCATCACAATTTACAGATAAATAGCTGCATTGAATGGACCAGAATGTGCAGTACATCACAATTTGCAGATGAATAGCTATATTGAATGGCCAAAAAAAGTGTGGTACATCACAATTTGCAGATGAACTAAACTATTTCCGGTATTTCAAACCCCGGGCTGTAATTTCCTTTTGAGATATTATTTGCCTCTTCAGAGTTTGTTACTCTTTCGGTTGCACTGTCAAATAAGAGTTGCTTCTTTCCGACACGGTATGAAAGGTTGGCTAAATGCACGAGTATAGCACTTTTTTGACTCTGTTCTAAATTTGCATTGGGAACCTTTCGGGTGTGCACACATTTAATAAAATCCTGTTGATGCTCTTCATCAGGGAAATAACCACCCTCCTGGGCAATAATCTTTGAATCTGTTCCCAGCACCTGCCACCCTCCTCCATGCCGGCCAAGATACATCATACCTTCAGTGCCGTATATTTCAATCCGGGTACTGTTAAACGGCCAGTTTGGGAATAGTGTGCGACTATACCTGATCTCAGGTGATGTTTTAGTCAGGTATTCACCATAATTTGAACTCTCACAAGTCATTGGGAACTCACCAAAATCAAACGTTACAGTCTGGTTGTCAGGGATATCCCTGGCATCGTCGTATAATACACGTCCCCCGGCACAATATGTTGATTTAGGATTATCAGGGTCGCCAATTGCCAGACGGGCCAGATCCATAACATGAGAAGCATCACTTGCCATGTGGAGTCCTCCCGAATAAGCCCACCATTCATACCAGGCTTTGTGGCGGCTGACGTTGTAAGGCACTCTGGGAGCAGGTCCAAGCCACATATCCCAGTTCAAACCTTCGGGTACAGGAGAATCCTCTTTTAAAATCCATGGTTTACTGCCTGCCAGCATACAATAAGTTTTTACCAAAGTAATTTTCCCGAGTTTTCCGCTCCGGATATAGTCGCGAGCCAGAATGTTGGAAGCTCCACTGCGATTCTGGAAGCCACATTGTACTATCCTGTTATACTTTTTGGCAGCCTCAATCATCTTTCTGCCCTCAGGGATATTCAGTGATATATTCTTTTCCACATACACATCTTTCCCTGCCTGGCATGCCCATATTGTTGCAAGTGCATGCCAGTGTTCGGGGGTACAAATCAAAATGGCATCAACATCTTTGTCATCAAAAACACGACGCATGTCATCAGCACGCAGAGGTTTTATTTTTTGAAGTTTTCCCAGTTCATCGATTACCCGTCCACCTCTTTCTTTATCGGCTTCGCAAATATATTTTACATCAACTTCAGGACAGGTTTTTTTAAAGCTCAGAATATTCTGTGTTCCTCTTCCTCCGGCACCAATAAGCGCCATTACTACCTTATCGTTAACACTTGCCATGATATTTATATTTTTTAATCATTATTATTTCTACTGTTTCTACCGGGTATGTTTAAGTTTAAAAGCTTAAATCAAAAATTAATACTTTAAATCATACAGTAAATTTATTTTGCATACGTTCAAACTTTTTCAGGCACTTTGAAATTATCACGATAGGTGAGTTTCAGCAATTTATTCGCTTCTTCGTTATCAATAAATTTCTCGTTCTGTCCATCAAACAGCAGTTGTTTATTTCCTGTACGATAGGCAATATTTGCAAAATGAACCAGGGAAGCGCTCAGATGTGCCTGTTCGATATTGGCATTTGGCTGTTTGCGTGACCTGACAGATTCAATAAAATTGATCTGGTGCTCATTGTCGGGATTAAAGCCTCCTTCCTGGGCAAGAAGCTGTTCTTTGGGGCCAAATACCTGCCATCCGCCACCTTGTCTGCCCAGGAACATCATACCATCGGTTCCGTAAATCTCAATTCTGGTGGAATTGGTCTTCCATTCCGGGAAACGGTCTTATCCATGCGTATATCGGTAGGCGTTTTGGTCATATAATTTGTGCCATTACCGCTATCGCATGTCATGGTAAATTTCCCGTAGTCAAATGTAAATGACTGGGACTCCGGCGTTTCACGCTCAGAACCCCAGATCTGGTTCCCTCCCCAGCCATATACTGATTTGGGGTGACCGGGATCGCCCATTACCATTCGTGCAAGGTCGAGCTGATGGCTGGCATCATTGAGGGTTCCAACATTATAGTCCCAGTAAGCACCCCACCCGGTGTGTCGCCCCGGGTTATACGGAACAGCTGGGGCTGGTCCGAGCCATGCATCCCAATCGAGACCCTGCGGAATCTCTTCGTCTGGTTTAGGCATCCACTTACCACCGCTCAGCAGATTATATACCCTTACATGTACCACCTGGCCCAGTTTTCCGCTTTGAATATAGTCACGGGCCAATGCAGTATAGGCACCGCTCCTGCATTGAAAACCTACCTGGACTATCTGTTTGTACTTTTTAGCGGCTTCAATCATCTTTCTACCTTCCCAGATGCTATTATCAGGGGTTTTCTCAACATATACATCCTTCCCTGCCTGGCATGCCCATACGGTAGCCAGAGCATGCCAATGATCCGGAGTTGATATCCATACAGCATCCACATCCCGGTCGTCAAACACCTCTTTCATGTTCCGGGTGGTCTGTGGTTTATAACCTAGTTCCTTTTCTACCTCCCCAACAGCTCTTGCCGACCTCAGGTCATTTACGTCGCAAACAGTCTTGATCTCAACATTGGTATTTACTTTGCAGCAGTTGATTATGCAGGGAAGACCCCTGCCTCCGGATCCGATAATGGCTAAAACCACTTTATCGTTTGCTCCCTTACATGAATTGAGCAATCCGGAGGCACCAAGAGCCAGACCGGCAGTTCCAACCAGTGTCTTTCCTAAAAATTCTCGTCTTCTCATAATCGTGGTATGTTTATAAAAATTAATTGCACAGAAAAGATATCAAAGGATCTTTTTTTTATTCACCATTTGATAACTGACAATGAAAAAATATAAATAATCAGATTGAATAATGATAATTTGGCTCACAAGTTAGGAAATATAAAATAAAATCCATCTAAAAAACAACATATTTTGATGTCATAGTTTTCAGTAAGACCAAATTTAATTATTAAGAAGATTGAAAAAAGTTTTATTACAATCGGTAATCATGCATAAGACCTCTTTGATTTTGACTTCGTCGGGCTCCGCTTCGCTCCGGCTCTTCGTTAGCCCCTTACCCTAAAGGGTGCGAAGAACCGGGTCCCGCAGGGCGAGCCCGGCGCAGCCAAAATCAATTACTCCCTCCTCGCCTTCGCGTAGCCGCTACGGCGGAGCAAGGTTAGGGTCGGGGCAAATAATTGATTTTCAAGCATCAAAATTTTTATATGTATGATTCCCGATAGTCATTAAAAGCTTTATTATTTCTGATTTCACGAGCCTTTAATGCCATTTAAAAATTTTTAGTCCGGCTGCGAAAAAGAGGACTCCGGTTGCTGAGAGTATCAGGATGGGCCTGATTACCTCATGATAACCTGCCCCTTCATTGAAAATACTTCTTATACCATCAGTAAGCATCGTAAGTGGCAGATTTCGGATGAATGGAATACTCCAGTCGGGGAAGTTATGATAGCTGAAGAATATTCCGGAAAGAATCATCAACGGGAAAATTATAAAATTTATGAGACCATTGCCTACCTCAGTGTTGGATGTATGGGATGAAACCAGTACTGCTATTCCGGCGAATGCAATATTTCCGGCAAGGAACATCATGAAAAGGGCAGAAATGTCTCCCTGGATTTTCATCTTAAATGCTATCAAAGCAAAAATTATTACAGATGAAGATTCGATGAGGTTCATTATCATCCTGACAGTTATAAGGGCCATCAGGAAATGTGATTTTTTCATTGGTGTTGCTACAAGCCTCCTTAAAAGCTTTTTGGATCGTTTTTCTATTAATCCGTAGCTGATCCCCCACATACATGACATCATCACACCCATTGTAACAAGCCCCGGAACCAGGAAGTCTATATATCGTGTTCCTGTAACAGTCAGTGGCTTAATTTCGGAATTACTCTTTACAGAAAGAATATTTCCGTCACCAATGATGGCGTTTAGCTTGAGATATGTTAGTTCTGCATCCGGATTCATTGGATCAAAATGATATTCAGTATCGCCTTCTCTTTCCTGAACCATAAGATTGATGGTACCTCTTTTCAGCTGAACCATGGCCTTATCCCAGTCCATCTCAAAGAAGAGGAATATTGAGTTTCCAAGCTTGTCATCTTTAATTGTAAACTTCCATCTGTAATTATCTTTATCTCCGGCAACATTCCTTTCACACTTGTTTTCCAGGAACCTTGTTAACGAGGAGGTATCCGGTGCAGAGATCTCATTTGTCCTTATAACCGCAACTTTTCGCAATACATCGGTTTTTTTTGTAAAGGCAAGCCCCAGACCCAGCGACATCAGAATAGGGAAAAAGATCCCCCAGAATAACACTCCCGGTTCGCGGATTATTTCCAAAAAGAGCGCTGATATCAGGTGCCATAACTGGTTTAATCTGAGCCATCTATTCATTTATTGTCCTCCCGGTTAGAGTGATAAACAGATCGTCCAGAGTTTTTCGCCTGCACTCCATATACCTGAGGCTGATGTTCTTTGACTTGATAAATGACAGGAATGCCGGGAGGTCATTCTCAAAATCTGACAGTTTTACAATGCCCTTACCTGCCGCATTACCGCTGTGGATTTTGAATGGAAGACCTGAAGTGCTTTCAGGGTCAGGGATTGAACCTGATTCTATAGTGAATTCAACAACTTTTTCATCCGAATCAGCTTCAAGTAATTGATGAATAGTACCTTCACGGAGAATGACCCCGTTATCAATGATTACGATATAGTCACAAAGGTTTTCAGCTTCCTCCATATAATGTGTTGTGAGGATCATTGAGGTATCAGATTTCTCTTTCAGTCTGAACAGGATTTCCCATATTTCCCTGCGGGCATTGGGATCAAGGCCCGTTGTAGGCTCATCGAGAAGCAAAATTTGCGGATCGTTTATCAGGGCTATGCCAAGTGCAAGCCGTTGTCTTTGTCCACCTGAAAGATTGACCACATAGGAATGTCTCTTTTCCTCCAGCCCGACAAGATTGACAATATCCTTAACTTTTTCTTTACCAAGGTTGAAGAAAGCTGCAAAGAGTTCCAATGTTTCTGTCACCCTGAGCTTATCTATAAATCTAGTTTCCTGGAGCGAGATCCCGAGTATCCGATGAAGCTCATCTTCATTTCCCTTCCATTTTTTACCCATGATTGTAATCTCCCCACTGTCGGGTTTCTGAATACCTTCAATCATTTCAACAAGTGTGGTTTTTCCCGCCCCGTTTGGACCCAACAGAGCAGTAAACTGACCTTTGGGAATATTGAGATTTATTCCACGTACAGCATGAACCGTCTTGAATGACTTCCAGACATTCTTTGCTTCTATAACATTGTTATTATACATTTTCATTATTAACAATTGCAATATACTATTTGTTTTACAATCGGGGGACAAGGCCGAAAAGGGACAGAACGAGGGTATTTTTAAGAATAAATAATTGTCAATCACTGTTTCTTTCAGTCTTTTTGATGAGGAAAAATGAGACTTTAAAACATAATTGTACATTTCTGTCCGGTATTGATTTTTGGCAGAGAATTTCATAACTTTATAAAAAATATGCACAATTAAAATTGTAATTTTCCTTCTGGTTGATAAGCTATAAGTTACAACGATATCAGGCCTTTAAATGCAGAAAACTTAAACGTTGAAATTGGTTCATTCCTTATGACAAAGATTGTAGGTTACCGATCCTGAATCAAAAGAATCAACGCCTTGAAGGATTTTCATGCAGGGAGCCGGGTAGGGGGCAATTCTAAAACTTAAAAAAGAATTCTATGATGAAACCCACATGATTGAGCAAAAACACAAACACCAATGAAAATAATTCATTTTCAATCATGTGTGGTTCCATCCGACCTTTAAAAATAAATTATTTACGGATGAAAACAAAAAAAATTAAAGCAGGCAGTCAATCTGTGAACGTTAAAGGATCAGCTGAAACCACCGGAAAGAAAGATCTTAAAGACAGTAATTACGTACCGGATAATGAAGAAATCCGTAAAAAAGCAGTGGAAATTTACCATGAAAGATTAGCCAGAAATGAAGAAGGTACGTCTGAGGATGATTGGCTCAAGGCAGAGAAATTGTTAAAAGGTGCAAAAAAGTAGCAATACTTTTCCGGTAGTTTTCACGATGGACACGATGAACTATTTTGTCCCAAATAACCTGTCTCCGGCGTCACCAAGACCGGGGACTATATATCCGGATTTATTCAGTTTTTTATCCAGACCCGCAAGGAAGATCTGAACATCAGGATGATCTTTCCTGATGCGTTCAATTCCTTCGGGGGCGCCTACAACACAAACAAGTTTAATAGTTTTGGCGCCATGATCTTTAAGGATCTGTATAGCGACCGCAGAGCTTCCTCCTGTTGCCAGCATCGGATCAAGTATCATTACGACCGCATCAGGCAGGTTATCAGGAAATTTGGAATAATAAGTTATTGGTTCAAGTGTCTCATGATCCCTGTACATCCCGATATGTCCGACCCTTGCGTTGGGGATAAGATTTGTGACGCCATTAACCATACCCAGCCCGGCTCTTAAAACTGGAACAAGCACCACTTCTCCCGCCAGTTCATGAGTTTTGCATTTACCGATAGGTGTTTCAATGGTAATATCTCTTAATGGAAGGTCACGGGTAATCTCGTATACCATCAGTCCGGTTATTTCTTCGAGGGCCTCCCTGAAATCTTTGGTCCCGGTCTCTTTACGTCTGAGAAGAGTTAGCTTATTGGTAAGCAGCGGATGTTTAATCAGGTTGAGCATGACATACAGTTATTAAATTGAATTGAATATTTTCAAAGATAACCGGAAATTTAATTCTCCGGCAGATATTTGACTTGTGTCTATCTCTTTCGTAATTTTATCACAATGCTTAGTTAATATGGCAGGTATCTTACCCGGATTGCATTGAATTACCGTTTAGGGTGATTATATTAAGGAAACAGGCTACCCTCTTAAAAAAATTGGTATAAAGTTTGAGGACCTTACCTGAATGCTGTTTTAAGTTTGTAAAAACTTTAAGTATTTTATCATGAAATGGAAAGTTGTTATTGTGTTGCTTATTTCATTCTGTTCTGTTCAGGTAATTTATGCACAGAAGAAGAATAAAAAAAACAAAATATCCGGTTTGGTGACCGATGCAAATATGAGACCAGTGGGAGGTGCCATTATATTTGTAGATGGAGTGAAAAAAAATTCCATTACCAATTCAAAAGGTTATTATCATATAAGGGTCAGTCCTGTAGCAAAAGAAATATCGGTATTCACTCCCTTGAATGGCTTCAAAAAACTTGAAATCAACGGAAATACGGTATTAAATTTTAACCTCGGTAAAGCTGTTGCCAAACCCTTATTGCAGATACCGAAGGAAGAGGAAATGATCGATATAGGCTATGGTAAGGTAAGCAGGAAGAACCTGACATCCGAAGTAGGAACAATTTACGGTCAGCAATCAAGGCAAAAGTCATATAGTAATATATTTGAAATGATTAAAGGGGAAGTCCCCGGTGTTGAAGTAAATGGCAACAGTATAAGGATCAGAAATTCTTTTTCTTTTCAATTAAGTACAGAACCCCTGTTTGTCGTTGATGGCGTCATTGTTCCCGGTATTGATGGTATTTCTCCATCAGATGTAAGATCAATAGCTATATTAAAAGGCTCATCAGCTTCAATATATGGTTCAAGAGGCGCCAACGGAGTTATACTTATCACTACCCTGCGCGGTGGAGAAGTCAGGAAGTAAATGGATAACTCCCTGCAAATCGGGGCATTCTTATATAGTCATTTAAACCATTTTTCAACAGTCTCCGGACTTAATCCGCCAAGACCCAGTTTGTTTTTCTTATTGTACCCGTTCAGATCATTTGCCAGTTTTCCTGCTTTTTCAACTTCCTTCAGTTTTTCTATAGTGATATAGCCCAGCTTTTTCAAAGGATCGATCCAGGCTTCCGGGATGCCTAAAGCAAGGTAATCCTCACCGGGACTTTCGGCTTTAACTTTTTGAATCTCCGGTTTCATCTGGGGGAAAAACAAAACATCCTGGATTGACTGCTGATTGGTAAGAAGCATAGTAAGACGATCAATCCCGATACCCATCCCGGATGTAGGAGGCATCCCATACTCGAGAGCTCTTACGAAATCGAGATCAATAAACATCGCTTCGTCATCACCCTTTTCTGAAAGTCTCAACTGATCCTGAAAACGGTCCATCTGGTCAATCGGATCGTTTAACTCCGAATATGCGTTTGCAATTTCTTTACCGTTGATCATCAGTTCAAACCTTTCTGTCAGACCAGGTTTGCTCCGGTGCATCTTGGTAAGTGGCGAAGTCTCTGTGGGGTAGTCTATTATAAATGTAGGCTGAATATATTTATGTTCACACTTTGCACCAAATAGTTCATCAATGAGCTTTCCTTTCCCCATTTCCGGTGTATTTGCAACATCAAGTTTATTGCAAACATTTCTCAGTTCTTCTTCATCCATTCCTGAAATGTCAATACCGGTATTCTCTTTAATGGCATCTATCATACTTATCCTCTTATAGGGAGGGTTTAGGTTTATTACCTTATCGCCATATTCAATTTCGGTTTTACCATAGAGATCGAGAGCTGCTTTTTTAATTATCTCCTCAGTAAAATTCATCATCCAGTAATAGTCTTTATACGCGATATAGATCTCCATTACGGTGAATTCCGGATTATGATTTCTGTCCATCCCCTCATTCCTGAAATCTTTTGAAAACTCATAAACGCCTTCAAATCCTCCGACTATGAGTCGTTTCAGATAGAGTTCATCTGCAATTCTGAGATACAGGGGTATATCGAGGGTATTATGGTGTGTAATGAATGGTCTTGCTGCTGCTCCGCCGGGAATAGGCTGAAGAACAGGGGTTTCAACTTCAAGGTAACCTCTTGAGTTAAAGAGTTCGCGCATCGATTGTATTATCTGTGTCCTTTTCCGGAAAACGTCCCTGATCTGTGGATTTACGATCAGGTCAACATAGCGTTGACGGTAACGCATTTCAGGATCGGTAACGGCATCATAATAGACTCCGTCTTTTTCCTTAACAACAGGCAGGGGACGGACTGATTTACACAGGAGAGTGAATTCTTTAACATGGACAGTTATCTCCCCCACCTGCGTTTTGAAGACATGCCCCTTTACTCCGATAATATCTCCTATATCCAGAAGATGTTTAAAAACGTTGTTATATAAAGATTTATCATCCCCGGGACAAACATCATCGCGCCGGATATAGATCTGAATTCTGCCCGAAGAGTCCATAAGCTCTGCAAATGAGGCATTTCCCATTATGCGGCGGCTCATTATACGGCCGGCAAGACAAACATCCTGAAAGTTATTTTTTTCAGGGATAAACGAATTGAGAATATCCCGTGCGAATACATTTGTTTTATATTCAGCTGCAGGATAGGGGTCAATACCTGATTTTCTCAGTTCATCCAGTGAATTCCTTCGTATCTGCTCCTGTTCACTTAAGTTCATATTGCTCATAACGGATTGAAAATTTGTGCAAATATAGGAAAATTCATGCTTAAGCTAATTGAGGGTCTTTATGCTTTCAGGGCCTTTATTTCAGCTTCAAATATTTCGCAGATAAGTTTTGTCACCGGACCCGGAACTCCTTCTCCAATTGTGTTTCCTCCAATTTCAATCACGGGTGTCACATCAGATGAAGTATTTGTTATAAATGCTTCCTGGGCTAACCGGAGTCTGTTTTCATGAAGTGCCTCTTCTCTTATTTTGATCCCGGCTTGCCTGGCAATCCTCAGAATATTTTTTCTTGTGACCCCCTGCAGAATAAAATTTGAGTCGGGATGTGTCCAGAGGGTTTTGTCTGCAACAAAAAAGATATTTGAGTGTGACCCTTCTGTTATTAGTCCATTGCGAACGAAGACAGATTCTTTAAGGCCATTTTCATACGCTTCCTGGAAACTGATCGTATTAGCCAGGAGCGCTATCGACTTTATATCGCATCTGCTCCATCTGATATCTTCCTTCAGCATTACTTTAATCCCTGTTTCTTTAAGGTTATATTCGGGGACAAATCCCCAGGCATTTGCGTAAATTGTGGGATTGACCTCAGGTGACGGAAAATGATGTGTCCGTTTAGCTGCACCTCTTGTTACCTGGAGATATATCAGTGAAGGTTGATCATTAAGCTTATTGAGTTTAATGAGTTCCAGGGCGATCGAAGGGAATCTGTCAGCTTCCGGCCAGTTTATCCGTAATTCTCTGAGACTTCTTTTCATTCTGGATACGTGGCTCACCATATCAAAGAAAAAACCTTCATACCATCTTACAACTTCATATATGCCATCGGCGAAAAGAAAACCGCGATCGTCGGGACTTATTCTGACTTCTTCCCTGGGAATAAAATTCCCGTTAAAATATGTAATTTCCATGACAGACAGGTTATATTGAGGCAAAGATACTCAATTTCTATTCTTTTACCCCCCCAGACCCCCCTAAAGGGGGGCTAATAATCATACATTTAGTGAATTAACCCCCTTCAGGGGGGCATCGGAGTCGGGTTCAATAATTTCTGTATTATAGTCAATTGCAGAACGCGCTTCCTCCGGTGAGCTGGCATTACCGCATGCTGCCTGGACAAAAAGTGAAGCCCCCAGGACTGTTGTCTCTTTTTGATCAATTATCTTAATCGGGACACCTGAATAGTCCGCTCTGAGCCTGTTCCACAATCTGTTTTTCGATCCGCCGCCCACGCATAATATGCTTTCTGTTTTGAATCCGCCGGCATTTTCGAGTGCATTTTTACCAATGACCAGACGTTCAGAAAGAGCCTCAAGCATAGCACGGTAAATCTCATCACGGGTCGATTCCATTGTAAGGCCAAGTATTTGTCCCCCCGGTTTACCCTTTAGTTCATCATAGAATCCGGGTATTACCTTAACCCCGTTAGAACCGGGTGGTACTTTTTCCGCCCCGGAAATCATAGTTTCATAAACGTCATCTTTTATGTCATTATACATGTTTTTACGCGCCCATTCAAGGATACCTGAAGCGATCCATTGATTACCAATGTTATATAAGCCGGGTCTTGTATCAAGTTCTGTGGTTATCCCCAAATCGAGCTGCTCTTTTCCCGACCTGAAGTTTTTGGCCCGCACCATCAGTATCTCCCAGGTACCTGAACTGAGAACAGGCTGGTTTTTTTCTGCTCCGGAACCGAAAATTGCAAATTGTGTGTCATGACCGGTAGCAACCACAGGTATTCCGGCAGGTATACCCGTATCGGCCGAAGAGTTTATATTTATTTTGCCCGTAATAGTTCCGGGTTCTACCAGGTTCCCCATTTTTTGGGCAGGGAAGTTTAATTTGTCGAGGATATTTCCCGAAAAATCTCTCGTTGTAAGAGAGGTAAGCATTGAGGTTCCTGCCATTGTTGAATCATTTATCATTTCCCCTGTAAGAAAGTATGAAAATATTGAAGGCATAAAAAGGAACCTGTAACTTTTTTCGACTATTTCAGGTTTTTGTTCGATAAACCAGATCAATTTGTTTATTGTATTAAAATTAAACGGGAGTACTCCGCACTCACTATAAAGATCTTTGAGCGGAATATACTTGCCTATATTTGCCATAATAGGTTTAGTTCGCTCGCACTGCCATGAAATGACAGGATAGAGCATATTTCCCGATTTATCAAACAGGGTTCCGTCAACTCCGAAGGTTGTTACAGTGACACCTGTTATATTGTTTTTATTTATTTTACTGATTACTTTTTTTGAAGCTGTGCACATTTTTTCCCAGATCTCCTTAACATCCCATATTCTGCCGGCAGGGATAAAGGGATCAGGCCGGGTGTTGTTAGGCATTGATTCTGAAGCTATTATTGCACCTTTGCTATTAATGGCAATAACCCTGACATTTGTTGCGCCACAATCAAAAACGATTACAATATCTCCTTTTAGCATGCAGTTTGATTTTATTGTCTCTTCTTACAGTCCTTTTATAAAAGCCATAGTTGCACCTGCTATTGCAAATGCAGTGAAGTACAGAACCAGTATTATTATTACAAGAACCCCGAAATATGTGAAGTAGAATTTAAGACTTCTGAACGCTTTATTTATTTCCTGTTTATCATTTGAATTAACACCATTTGTCATGTGTTTTGAAAATTTAAAAAGGAAGTATACCGGTAAGAAGCAGGCAACTCCCAGGATGACAAACAAGACAATGATAAGCGCTCCGGGTACCCCTATTCCTTTAGCTCCTGAACTAAATGCCGAAAGAAATGTTCCGGTTGCCAATCCGATTAATACAAACAGTCCCAGAAAAATGAATCCGAGTATCGCAATAAACATACTCCATTTCCTTGCAGTGTTAAGATATTTCAATGTCTCCTGTTCCAGTTCAATCTTGGGAGATTCAGGATTTGTTTCCATAAAAATATAATTGATTGTTCTTAATGTTATTCTGCATAAATAAGCCAGCCGGCACCCTTGGACTTGTCTGAAGGAATTCCTGAATTAAAGTCACCTGAACTCATTATGGTGTTATTTATAAAGCGGCCCGTAATTCCGGCATGCCCTGTAATCTGATCCTTCTTTATCCATGCCAAAAGCATTCCAGGAACTTGGTCTGAAAACAGACTCTTCAGGAACGTTATGCATGCAGACGGGAATCCTGAGAATTGAAGCAAGGGTAATAAGTTCTGCTCCAATGTGCCCATAGCTTGAAGAGCTGTGATTTGCCCCCCAGTTAGCCATGACGGAATAAACATCTTTAAATGCACCTGACCCGGTTAGCCGTGGAGTAAACCAGGTAGTCGGCCATGTAGGATCAGTTCTTTCAGTCAGTATTTTATTAACCTTATCAGGTAATTCAACTGTCCACCCTTCAGCCAGTTGGAGAACAGGGCCAAGCCCTTTCACCAGGTTAACCCTCGAAATTGTAACTGGCATTACACCTTTTGTATCGAATTGGGACGAGAATCCTCCTCCCCTGAAATATCCTGTGTTAGCTGGTGTCCATTGTGTTGCAGCCAGGCAGGCAGATGCATCTTTCCCGGTTATTTCCCAGAACGGTTTGATACATGCTTCCCCTTTTTTGGTTTGCCTTCCTGAAAAATCGAGAGAGGACGCACCAGAATTTATCAGGTGGATCACCCCGTTTTCTGCCAGTCCTTCAGGTCTGACCTTTGTAACTCTTTTTATTGCATCCGGACTCCAGTAGGTACGTATGTCAGAAAACATCTGAGCCGTATTGGTCAGGAGATAGCCAAATAACATAGGGACTCCATTCATTGCGTCGTTCTCTGTGGCAACAAGGTATGGCGGCCTGATCCCGTTCCAGTCGAATGATGAGCAAAGTATTGCCTCAAGAAAGTCTCCGTTTGGCATATGATCGGTCCATTGACGCTGACCCTGGAAACCTGCAAGAATGGCATTATGTCCGAGTGCTTCTTCTCCAAAACCATGTTTATTAAGTCTGGGATTCCCTACCATAAGGTCTCGGGCGATGAGTGTCATTTTTACAACTGTTTCCCATTCCTGATCCTTATTTTTTCTTGATTTGGGTTTCTCATTACGATCTTTTCCTTCTTTGCAGTTTTTCCTTGTCCATTCAAGGGCCCTTTTAAATTCAGCTTTGTCAAATATCTCTTCATTCAGGCGCCGGGTGAATTCGCTCATATCAACATATTCATTACGCATCCCAAGATATTCCTGAAAAAAATCTTCCCGTACTATTGAACCTGCAATACCCATCGATACTGATCCCATCGACAGGTATGATTTACCTTTCATATAGGCTGATGCCAGTCCGGCTTTAACAAACCTGATTATTTTTTCACTCACATCATCAGGTATGTTTTTGTCGCCGGAGTCCTGTACATCGCGGCCGTAAATGCCAAATGCCGGTAACCCTTTCATTGTATGGCCCGCAAGGGCTGCTGCCAGATAAACAGCTCCGGGACGTTCAGTGCCATTAAATCCCCAGATTGCTTTGGGCAGCAGTGGATCCATATCAATGGTCTCACTCCCATAACACCAGCATGGAGTTACTGTTAGACTTACACCAACTCCGTTCTTCCTGAATTTTTCAGCACACATGGCTGCTTCAGCTACACCTCCGATACAGGTATCAGCAATAACACACTCAACAGGTTTCCCGTCAGGATATTTAACATTTTTGGAAATCAGGTTTGCTGCAAGTTTTGCCATATTCATTACCTGATCTTCCAGCAATTCTCTGACGCCATTCATGCGTCCGTCAATGGTGGGCCGAATACCAACTTTTGGAAAATCGCCTATAACAGTCTGATAATCAGAATTGATATTTAATTCATTATTTGCCATGTCAGAATATTTTTGATTAAACGTTTGATTGAAAAAGTTTAATAACAAATATAACCTGATTAACTCACAAACACATAAATAAACATAAAAATATATCTTTCCCCGACGATGTGATGTGTACCAAAACACGGGCATCATCACCGTACCCCTGCAGACTTGAACCTGCACCGATTATTGCATTTAGTAACACAAGCTCTGCAAGAATGCCCGGCTCCATCCGGATCGGGAGTGGCAGCTTGCGCATTCATACCTATAACCTGGGCGCATGCACTCCCATTGAGATCAAAGGCAGGAAGACGTCGCCTGGCAGGTACCTGGTGAGCATTAGGGTCAGTTCCGGCTGGTGCATACAGATATAGTTTTTATTAGTTCTTTTATATTTAGCAAAGATATTTATTAACTTTGTTGGTATCTGACCTGTTAATTCAAATCGCAAGCTATTGCTTGAGTCAATAAATGCTAACATATTGTAAATAAATACATTTCCGGACGGAAAACTTTAATTAAGAACTTATTTATTGTATTATGGAAGATGGATATTTAAAGACTAAAATAAAAACTAAATTATTTATAATAACTGTCGTAATAATATTGGTCAATTGCTTACAGGCTCTGGCAAAAGGCACCTCTGAACGATTGGCTTCACCAAACAAAGAAATCGGAATAAATATTGAAGTTCAGGAGGGGACGCCGGTTTATTCTGTCTGGTTCAACCAGCATCAGATTATTAGAACTTCATCATTGGGTTTTGAGTTAGAATCGCCATTTAATGGAGGCTTTGACTTCATTTCAAAGAAAAATGAGAAAATAAACCGCTCCTGGAAGCCATTGTATGGGGAATACGATAAAATAAACGATAAATACAATTCGCTAACCATAAATTTGAAGGAAATTAATAAGCCAAACCGGTTATTAAACATAGAATTCAGGGCGTATAATGAAGGATTTGCGTTTCGTTATGTTTTTCCTGACCAGCCGGATACGAACAGTTGGTTTATTAAAAAAGAGCTTACAGAGTTCCGGTTTATTGATGAGGCTAAAGGATTTCCAATCTATTCAGGTGAAGCAACTTTCTCCAAAATTTCTGTTCCGGTAAATGAAATTAAACCCGGAGCACACTATCCTTTAACCATTAATACCGGATTTGGTTATGCGTCTGTTCTGGAAGCTTATGCTGGTGAATTATCCCCGGTTGAGGTTCGGAAAAACAAAAGATGGCGATTTGATTACTAATATTATGGGGGAGGCAAAAATAAACACTCCTTTTTCAACTCCGTGGAGAATTGTTATTCTTGGAAAAGACGAAGGTAAACTTATCGGAAATGAGTATCTGGTTCTTAATCTGAACCCGGTTTGTGCATTGAAAGATGTTTCGTGGATCAAACCCGGGAAGACTATCAGCAACGAAGGGACTTTCCCATTGCAGACTGTTGAACTCAAAAAATTAATTGATTTTGCGGCAGAAAACAATTTCAAATACCTTCAATTAGATTGGGGCTGGTATGGTACAGAAGTAAAATGGACCGATCAACAGATAGAAAGTTTCCGGAAAATTATGCCGAAAAAAATGGAAAATACCGGGTGGGAAGAAAATGCCAAAGCTAATCCATTTTCAGTTGCAAAAGGGTTTGTTCCATACGGATGGCAGGAACGGTGGAAGAATTTTCAGACTTTTGTTGATCTTGATCTTAATGAGCTGATACGTTATGGTAAAACGAAAGACATTGGCGTCTGCCTTTATATTGAGGCTGGAAATACTTTGATGGCTCAAAACATAGATTCGCTCTTTTCGGAATATGAAAAGTGGGGTGTAGCAGGCATTAAACCTGGTTTTGTAAAGTATGGCTCCCAGGAAAATACAGACTGGATCCGAAATATGGTAAAAGTTGCTGCACAACATAAGTTATGGGTTTGTATTCATGATCAGCATGTTCCGGATGGTATGGAACGGACATATCCAAATCTCTTTTCGGTTGAAGGGGGAGGAGGGTCGGAGGGAAACCATCCGGTTGTTCAGGATGTGATGTTGCCATTTACACGTTGCCTCGCCGGGCCATTTGATTATACTCCTTTTATATATAAGGCAAGTTCTACAAATGCACATATGATGGGATTTTTGGTTGCCTATTATAATCCGGCTCATGTCATCAGAGGGGGTTATCTTGCCTGGCATGGAACCGGCTCACAAGGCAAAGGTGGTGAGGAAATTGAATTTTTAAAAAGAGTTCCATCTTCCTGGGCAGAAACAAGGGTATTGAAAGCCCGGATTGGAGAATACCTGGTTATCGCAAGAAGAGAAGGACATAGTTGGTATATTGGATCTATCACTGGTGATAATGAACAGACTCTGGAAATTAATCTGGATTTTCTGAATCCTCAAAAAAAATACAAAGCCACTCTTTTTCTTGATGATCCTGCCAATTTCACCTCAGGAATATTCCCGGCAAAGAAGCAGGTGATCAACGTTAAATCTACCGACAAGCTTAAGCTACCAATGGAAAAAGCTGGCGGGTGTGCAATAATTTTAGATGAGATTGAGAACTAACAGCCAAATAATTATACCTTGTTTTCACATATAACGCAGTGAGAGACATTTTATCAAATAATGGACTGAGTTTTGTAATTGAGAGGAGGTTGTTTCCGGAAAAAGTAAAGCGTTGAACTAAAAGTTACTGATAAATGGAAAGAATAAGCAGAAGAGGATTCCTCAGAGCCGGAATGGCCGGAGCAGCTGGTATAGTCGCATTGTCTGCTGCCATAGGCAAGGCAACATCATCATGGCAGGAAAATAATATTATTTACAGGACTCTTGGTAAAACTGGTATTAAGGTCCCGATTATCAGTATGGGTGTGGCTAATACTGATAACCCCAACCTTTGCAAAGCAGCTTATGAAAAAGGGATCACTCTTTTTGATACTGCACATAAATACATGAATGGCAGAAATGAAGAAATGCTTGGGAATTTGTTTAAAGCTTATCCACGCAAATCTTTTATTATATCAACAAAAGTCTATCCTGCCGGGAAGGAAAAATTCCTTGAGGAATTCTACCTTAGTCTTAAGCGGCTTCGAATGGACTATGTTGATATTTTATGTTTACATGAAATAGATAATCCTGAAATATTGGATAATAAGCCTTTGGTAACCCTGATGAAAAAACTGAAGAAGGATGGCAAAACAAGATTTATAGGATTCTCAACTCATAAAAACAACGCAGCCTGTATCAACGCAGCCTCAGCTACAGATAACTGGGATGTGATATTAACATCCTATAATTATAAAGTTTCAAACATCGATGAGATAAACTCTTCACTTAAGAAAGCGAATGAAGCAGGATTGGGTATTGTAGCGTTTAAAACGATACCGGGCGGGGGTTATTTTGACAGAGAAAAGACAAAACCCGTGAACACTTCTGCAGCTCTTAAATGGGTAATGTCAAATCCAAATGTCCATACTTCGATTCCCGGAATGACTGATTTTGATCAGCTTGATCTGAACGCGAAAGTAATGAGGGATATAACTCTTACAGAGCAGGATAAAAAAGATATTCTGATTGCAAAGTCAGAACCGGGTCTATACTGTTCCGGATGTAATAAATGCGTACAGGCATGTCCGTTAAATCTTCCTGTACCTGAGCTGATGAGAGCCTATATGTATGCTTATGGGTATTCAAATATGCCGATGGCATATTCTCTCCTTGGGGATATTGGGACCGGACCTGATCCATGTCATGACTGCATCACCTGTAAAGTGAAATGTACCGGGAACTTCAGGGTGAAAGAAAAGATAACAGATATTTCGAAACTCGTAAATGTTCCCACAGATTTTCTGATTTAACGGATAATTTTATTTAGGGGAAGAGCCTGCCCTGATTTCCCGGGTGGTGGAGGATGGAACGGATTATCCGGTAATTTTTTTATATTTACTATAATTTACCCTGGTACTTAACATTTTCCTTAAAACTGTGGTAAGCTGACAATGATTGAAGCACAAGCGGCTATGTATGAGTGCTGAAGGCGGGCATCAGATCATAAACAAATAAATTATATGCGTATGCAAAGAGTATTGTTTTTAAGAGGCATGGTTAAGGGGAGTTTGCTGTTACTGATCCACCTCTTAGCTAATTTGCCTGTTTCAGGACAGGGACTTCCTTCAGTTATTCCTGAACAGGTTGGTCTGTCCTCCGAACGGTTAAATCTTATTGAAACCGTAATGAAGGACAATATTGCAAAAGGAATAATTCCGGGAGTGGTTACATTGGTGGCACGGCATGGGAAAGTTGCATATTTTAAAGCTTTCGGAATGATGGATGTCGAAGCCAAAAAGGAGATGTCAAAAGAAGCCATGTTTCGCATTGCTTCCATGTCGAAATGTATCACATCAGTTGCGGTAATGATTTTATATGAGGAGGGAAATTTTCTGCTGGCTGACCCGGTTTCAAAATATATTCCGGAATTCCGTAGTCCCGAAGTAGTTAAGAAATCGCCAACATCTGATAGTATATTACTTGTCCCAGCAAAAAGTGAAATAACAATTCGCCAATTGCTTAATCATACCTCCGGAATTACATATGGAGAGGGATTGCAAAGAAGTTATTACACACAGGCCGGCATTACGTCAGGACTGAATCCTACCCGGGGGACCATCGGAGAGATGATAAAGAAATTGGGGACGCTGCCTTTAATATCTGACCCTGGTGAAGAATTTCATTATGGTATGTCAGTGGATGTACTTGGTTATCTGGTTGAGGTAATAAGTAAAATGTCACTTGATGAATTTCTCCGGAAACGTATTTTCGAACCTTTGAAAATGTACAACACCTACTTCAGCCTTCCTGAAAGTAAGTTTTCACGCCTGGCTGGTTTATATAGTTCGGATCAGAACGGGAAACTGATCAAAGCTACCGGGTATTTCGGGTACCCTGCTCCTCAGACATATTTTTCGGGCGGGGCCGGGTTGGTATCCACAACAGCCGATTATGCAAGGTTTGCACAAATGTTATTGAATAATGGGGAACTTGATGGCAAGCGTATAATAAGCAGAAAAACTATAGAAATAATGACTGCAAATTCTATTGGAGATAAATATGTTTTTTCTGTCAACAAACACTTCGGAATAATTGCCGATAAGTTTGGGCTCGGTTTTGGAATACGCACAGAAAGAGGAGTCTATGACGAGCTGGAATCCATCGGTTCATATGGCTGGGATGGTGCTTTCTATACCAAATTCTGGGTGGATCCAAAGGAAGACCTTATAGGTATATTTATGTCACAGATGAATAGTAATGACAATTTAATAAGTAAATTTAAAATTCTGGTCTATCAATCAATTGTTGATTAATAAGACTCATTCATATTTCCGGAATTTCACCCGGTCAGAAAAGTCACACTCTTATAAACCCGATCCTGCCTTGTCAGTAGTAATTGCCTGCATTCCGGGAGTCAGACATTATACTCCGGATAAGTACCAGAGTAAATGTGGAAGGGTAAAACTTCACTCTTTTTCGGCAAGTGATAAAACAGAACATAGGGTCAAAGAGTTTTTAGTAACTTTGCGTCCAATAAAAAAGAGTATTGGGGATGCAAAAGAGCAGGCGGTTACCGGTATGGCTAAAGATGCAACGGGCTAGAGGCGAGAGCTATTCAATGATCAAAAGGCTTGTCGAAAGCAATAATCTTCATACCATATGCACGAGTGGGAATTGTCCCAATATTGGTGAATGCTGGAATGCAGGAACAGCTACTTTCATGATCCTCGGTGATATTTGTACCAGGGCCTGCAGGTTTTGTGCCACGAAAACCGGAAAACCACTGCCTCCTGACCCGGATGAACCACGCCGGCTGGCTGAATCGGTTAAAACATTAATGCTTAAACATTGCGTAATTACCTCTGTTGACCGTGATGACCTTAAAGATGGCGGTGCATCGTTCTGGGCTGAAACTATTCATAAGATCAAAGAGACAAACCCTCATACAACTATTGAAACTCTGATACCTGATTTTGACGGGATACAGAAGAATATTCAGATGATCATTGATGCCGGTCCGGATGTGATATCCCATAATATTGAGACTGTCAGAAGGCTTACACCCGAAACCAGGACCAAAGCTAAATATGACAGAAGTCTGGATGTTTTAAGATATATCTCAGAAAAAGGAAAGATTTCGAAATCGGGTTTTATGCTGGGTCTTGGAGAAAATGAAGATGAAATTCTGGAAACTATGAAAGATTTGCGCAGAGCCGGGTGCAAAATTCTTACAATAGGACAATATCTTCAACCCGGGGAAAATTATATGAAAGTTGTGAATTATATCACACCCGGGAAGTTTGAAGAGTACAGGGAAAAAGCATTTGAGACGGGGTTTGATTATGTTGAATGCAGCCCTTTGGTACGTTCCTCTTTTCATGCAGAAAATCATGTGAAAACCAGATAAAATTAATTATATTAGCATACCGTTAAGAATTAAATGTAGTTGAGTTATAATGTTGAATATAAGGATATTGGACTAAAAGACTATAAAGAAGCCTGGGATTATCAGGAAGTGATCTTTGGAAAGTTGATTGAGAATAAGAAAGTAGAGGGAAATGTAATTTCCTCTGAAAAAAATCATCTTCCGGGAACATTGATCTTTGTAGAGCATCCTCATGTATATACTCTGGGCAAAAGCGGGTCGGAAAATAACCTTCTGATTGACGTTATACAGCTAAGGGCAAAAGATGCAAAATTCTACAGGACAGACAGGGGAGGAGATATCACATATCATGGCCCGGGGCAAATTGTAGGATACCCGATATTCGACCTCGAAGTATTAAAGATCGGGTTGAAAGAGTATATTTTCCGCCTCGAGGAGGCTATTATTAAGACTGTTGGAGAGTTTGGTCTTTCAGGTGCCAGGCTTAGTGGTGGTACCGGTGTATGGATTGATCCGGAGCTAAAGGCAAGAGCCAGGAAGATTTGCGCGATAGGAGTAAGGGCAAGCAAATATGTGACAATGCATGGTTTCGCATTTAATGTCAATACAGACCTTTCTTATTTTAACAATATAAATCCCTGCGGATTTACAGATAAGGGAGTCACTTCACTCGGGAAAGAGCTTGGTGCGACTCAAAAGATGGATATTGTAAAAGAGCATGTTAAGAAGAATTTAAAGGAAATTTTTGATTTAAGTTTTGTAACCTGAGAAAATTATTCATCCTCAGTGCAAACAAAAAATAATTAAGATTTCAATTCGGAAAGTAATACGGATGGAAAAGAGATGGATTGTAAAGGAGAAGGGTGATGTGGCGGTTGTAAAACAACTTGCAGGTGTTCTTGGTGTGCCTGAGTCGCTTGCTAACCTGATGGTTCAGCGCAATATTACCACCAGTGCAGAAGCAGATTCTTTTTTCAGTCCGAATATCAGCTACCTTCACGATCCATTCCTTATGAAGGATATGAATCTTGCCGTTGACAGGATCTCGACAGCAATAAAGAAAAATGAAAAGATCCTTGTCTATGGAGACTACGATGTTGACGGGACCACTGCTGTTGCACTTGTCTATTCATTTCTGAAAGAACAATACTCCAATGTTGAATATTATATACCTGACAGATATAAAGAAGGCTATGGTGTATCATTCCAGGGGATTGATTTTGCATCTCAAAATAATTGTAAGTTAATTATAACCCTCGACTGCGGAATCAAATCAGTTGAGAAAGTAAAATATGCAAAATCGAAAGGTCTGGATTTCATAATCTGCGATCACCACTATCCGGGTGATGATATACCCAAAGCGCTGGCTGTGCTCGATCCCAAGCAACCTGGCTGCACTTATCCATATAAAGAGCTATCGGGTTGTGGTGTCGGTTTCAAGCTGATCCATGCCTATTCCCGGATACATGGAATCCCCTTCGGGGCAATTTCTCATTACCTCGATCTGGTTGCTGTAAGTATAGCTTCGGATATTGTTCCTATTACCGGAGAAAACAGGGTCCTGGCTTATTTCGGACTTAAGCAGCTGAATGAATCACCCCGGACAGGCCTAAGGGAGATCATCCGTGAATCGGAGATATTCAAACCATTGACCATTGAGGATGTGGTTTTCAAGATTGGCCCCAGGATAAATGCTGCAGGCAGGATGGAAACAGGCAGCAAAGTCGTTGAGCTGCTGATATCACAAGATACCAAAATTGCAACGGAAATAAGCAAGGTGATAAATAACTTTAACCTGGAAAGGCGTACCATTGACCGTGTGATCACTACCGAGGCAATGAGAATGATATCTGATAACCAGGCTACTGTAAATTCAAGAACCACAGTTCTTTATAATCCTTTATGGAAAAAAGGTGTGATCGGGATTGTTGCCTCCAGGCTTATTGATACATATTACCGTCCTACAGTTATTCTTACCGAGTCAAATGGTTTTGCGACAGGATCGGCAAGATCAGTCCAGGGTTACGATCTTTACCAGGCTATTGAGGCGTGCAGTGATCTTCTTGAGAGTTTCGGAGGACATATGTACGCCGCAGGTCTTACCCTGAAGAAAGAGAATATAATACCTTTTATGGAGCGGTTTGAGCAATATGTGAACAACACCATTACCGAAGACCAGCTGGTCCCAAGAGTTTTTATTGATACGGAGCTTATGTTCAGCGAAATAAATGAGGATTTCTTCAAAATATTGAACCAGTTCCAGCCTTTTGGCCCTGAGAACATGTCTCCGATTTTCATTTCACGGAATGTGGTTGACAGCGGAACCGGGCGGATGGTCGGATCAAGCGGTGAGCATCTTAAACTTGATCTCTGCCAGGAGTCTGCCGGGATAAAAAGCTTCCCGGCCATAGCTTTCAGCCAGGCTAACCATTTTGAACATATAAAAGCCGGTAATCCTTTCGATATATGTTATTCAATCGATATGAATGAATTCAGAGGCAATAAAACGCTGCAATTGAATATCAGGGATATTAAGACACCGGGAAATAATTGAACATATTCGGGAGGAACGGAGAGAGACTAAGAGACTAAGAGACTAAGAGACTGAGAGACTGAGAGACAAAGAGACTGAGAGACTGAGAGACTAAGAGACTGAGAGACTGAGAGACTGAGAGACTGAGAGACTGAGAGACTAAGAGACTGAGAGACTGAGAGACTGAGAGACTGAGAGACTGAGAGCCAGGGGGCTGAGTATTACCACGACCAATTATCAGGGTGGAGTGACATTTTGACGAGTTTTCCTATGATGTTGTCATAGGTTTCGTATAAATCAGAATGCTCTTTTTCAGTTATATATGTGCAACTTAAAGAAAAATCAAGCCAGGATTGAGTTTCAGCAGCTTCACTTTCAGAATCGGTTAATTTGGCTATGAAAGATTTGGGATATCTTCTCTTCCTGAAAGCTTCAGCCTGATTAGAACAGGTGGACCTTGATGATCTTCTGATCTGATCGGTAAGAGAATATGTCTCCTCTTTAGGGAATCTCTTGGAAATTTCAAAAATTTTCATGGCCGAAATAAATGAAAGTTTATACACTTCCAATTCCTTATGGGATCTTATTTTCATAATATAGTGATTTTAGATTAAATAAATATTCCAATCTGGAATTTCATCAAAATCCCTTCGTCCCTTCGTCTCTCCGTCTCTCCGTCCCTTCGTCCCTTCGTCCCTCCGTCCCTCCATCCCTTCGTCCCTCCGTCCCTCCGTCCCTTCGTCCCTTCGTCCCTTCGTCTCTCCGTCCCTTCGTCCCTCCGTCCCTTCGTCTCTCCGTCCCTTCGTCTCTCCGTCCCTTCGTCCCTCCGTCCCTTCGTCCCTTCGTCCCTTCGTCCCTCCGTCCCTTCGTCCCTCCGTCTCTCCGTCCCTTCGTCTCTCCGTCCCTTCGTCCCTTCGTCTCTCCGTCCCTTCGTCCCTTCGTCCCTTCGTCCCTTCGTCCCTCCGTCCCTCCGTCCCTCCGTCCCTTCGTCTCTCCGTCCCTCCGTCCCTTCGTCCCTTCGTCTCTCCGTCCCTTCGTCCCTCCGTCCCTTCGTCTCTCCGTCCCTTCGTCTCTCCGTCTCTCCGTCCCTTCGTCCCTTCGTCCCTTCGTCCCTCCGTCCCTTCGTCCCTCCGTCCCTTCGTCCCTTCGTCTCTCCGTCCCTCCGTCCCTCCGTCCCTTCGTCCCTTCGTCCCTTCGTCTCTCCGTCCCTTCGTCCCTCCGTCCCTCCGTCCCTCCGTCCCTTCGTCTCTCCGTCCCTTCGTCTCTCCGTCCCTTCGTCCCTTCGTCTCTCCGTCTCTCCGTCCCTTCGTCCCTTCGTCCCTTCGTCCCTCCGTCCCTTCGTCCCTCCGTCCCTTCGTCTCTCCGTCCCTTCGTCCCTTCGTCTCTCCGTCCCTTCGTCCCTTCGTCCCTTCGTCTCTCCGTCCCTCCGTCCCTCCGTCCCTCCGTCCCTCCGTCCCTCCGTCCCTTCGTCCCTCCGTCCCTTCGTCCCTCCGTCCCTCCGTCCCTCCGTCCCTTCGTCTCTCCGTCCCTTCGTCTCTCCGTCCCTTCGTCCCTTCGTCTCTCCGTCCCTTCGTCCCTCCGTCCCTCCGTCCCTTCGTCTCTCCGTCCCTTCGTCTCTCCGTCCCTTCGTCCCTTCGTCTCTCCGTCCCTTCGTCCCTTCGTCCCTCCGTCCCTTCGTCTCTCCGTCCCTTCGTCTCTCCGTCTCTCCGTCCCTTCGTCCCTTCGTCCCTTCGTCCCTCCGTCCCTTCGTCCCTCCGTCCCTTCGTCTCTCCGTCCCTTCGTCCCTTCGTCCCTTCGTCCCTTCGTCCATCCTTCCATTAAAACCTAACCCTGAATTGCATCCTGAATTCCTGCGTATCTTTTAAACTTTCCCCGTATTCAGCTAATGTTGTTATTCCGTATTTTACTCTGAGTTCTGCACCATCCCATATTTTCCATCCTGCAACAATGTAACTCCGGCTCCCTTTACCCGAAAGTGCAGGAATGCTGAATGAGTAAAGTAGATCATTCTCCCATGTATAAAGCCTTGACTCCCAGTTGTCAGTGTTGAAAATACAATACCTGAACCAAACGGACAATGGTATGGTTTTGAATCTGTAATTTATATCCTGTAAGAGCAACATTCCTTTGCTTTCTGGTGGAGAAGCCACTTTATAATCAAAACGGGTTCCAAGAGTCAATCCTGCATACGGTGAATATTTTGCGGAGCATTTGATTGCCCTGCTGAAGATCTTTTCCTGTTTTGCGATGCCGTTGCTTTCCTTTTCATCCTGCATCGAATATCTTTCGTAATAAACAAATTCTGCAGTGAATTTCCCCGAAGGTAAATACTTTACCCTGACTTCTTTTTTTACTGACGTTGATGGAGCACTGCAGCGGAATTTCATCCACCTGTAGTACTGAATATCGCATCCTGCACTGATAAACAGATATTTAGCAACTTCAAAGTTAAAGCTTCCCAGAAACCCTCCGGGATTATCGCCTGAGGAATTGCTTCCCGGGCCATTGGAATGGAAAGCGGTGAAACCGGGTTCATAGTTCCTGTATAACATATTTATTGTTAACCTGTCGGCAGGTCTGAATGTAAATCCCTGAATAAATGCATATTTATTTCGGTTGTCAGATGAAAATTCGCCGAATAGAATTATTCTTTTAATTACTCCGGCATAATTGATTGATGCAACCTGGTTATTATCCCCCTGGAAATCATACATCTCACCAGGATTAATGCCCTTGCTGATTACCGGAAGAGATAACCTGCTTTCTGACCATGTGAGGCCGATCTTCAGGTTTTTAAAACTGTACGACAGGTTTGCGCCATATGAATTTTCGGTTACAACATCCTTTTTAATTAAGGATGAAGCAGTATTATGTAACCCTGTTTTGTAAATTGTCTCTATGAAATTGTCTGAGAGTCCGCCGGTCGAATTAAGTGTAGCATCTGTTTTGTTTACCGAATAGTAAACTGAAAAACCGAGATTTTTAATCTGGAACTGAGAGGCTACTCCCCGGAAAAAGTTATTTTCAATAGTAGAAACAATATATGGGGTGTTAATGATAAAATATAAATAACAGATATTTAGCGAGATAATTTTTTTTGCATTGTGTTGTTTTGTTTCTTAATTTTGATATTGCGGCATTTCCTTCTTAAAGTTCTCCCAGAACTTGTATTGCAGACATTGACTTTCACAGCAGCAGCAAATTTCTACATCAAATAGGGAATGCCACTTTTTCTAAATATAAAACTTCCAGTTTATGTGGTTCTTTTGAATTTGTGAGAAGACTTGCAAGTATTTTGTTTTCATAATATTTCTAAGATTATGCACCTTCCAGAGTCTTTCTATTTGATCGGTATCTAATCCCGGAACACCAAGATATTTTTGGTATTTAATCCACTCTAAGAATTCAAAGTAATCTGGATCATACTGGTCCATAACCCTTTTATCATTTTCCAATTCTTCAATTTCCCACCTGTGACAATCATCTTCTTCTAAACGCCAGACTTGGTAAAAATCACAATATTCATCAATAATTCTTCTCTCAATTATTTCTTTGATACATTGATCATCTTTACGAAGTCTTTCTACTAAATAACCCAACTCATGGCCAGTAATAAGAGTGATGCAATAATTACCATCTTCAAGTAATTCAGTCTTTAATAAATCATTTTTAGTTTTCATAGTTTATAAATTATTTTTTAGTTCTTTTTTATCTTATAGCACATGAGAAGCATAAAGTTTGAGAATTATATTAACTTTTTTTAATTATATTACCCAAATTCTTAAGTTTCTTTTAATAAGAGTATTATAAACATACCTTTCAGTAATCTATAAGGTATCACGTTCCAGATATCATATAATCAAATATTAACAGGATTTTTTGCTAAATTGCTTCTCAATCGTACTAATTGCAGAATTACCTCAAATTATGAAAAAAGGTGAGATCTTTGATTGTGATGATTTTCATCATTATTTCGTTTATCTGGATGATATTGATAATAATTCATTCAAAGGGATAATGCTTACTTCCTACGGAAACAACATTGAGGATAATGTTCCCCTGAGGGATAATCATTTTAAAACACACGATGTGGATGGTAAAAAATACCCGATACCGTACAAGAAAACCTATTTCCCATATGTGTTGCTTGCAAAACGTTCTGATATTGTTGGATTAATGAAAGTCGGTGAATTGACAGATGAAGGGCTATATTATATTGGGGAGACAATAAAAGGACTAAAACCAATGAAATGGGCTGAATTCCTTAAAAGCCAAAGACCATCTAAAACTAAAAAAAATAACATTGGATAGCATTGATAAAAATTATTGTATCAAGACGATCTGATTAGAAGTAATATATAACCTTCAAATAGTTATTATGAAAACATTATTACCAATTACAGGAGACTGGGTTCTTAACAATTTTCCACGTGAGCTTAGCTCATCAATCGATGACGATTTTGGAGATATATCCTATTCGTATATTGCACCAGATGATATTAAATGGTATGAACTTGTATTTGACACTTATAAAATACCTTATAGGTACTCTGAATTTGTAGATAAGGATTGCGGTGATGAATTCTTTGGATGTTACAGTATTTATTTTAAAGATATGCTGAAATATGAAGATGAATTTTCTGGGGCTATTAAAAGTATCTTAGATCTGCACAAAGATTATGAAACAATTTATGATGATCATATTAGGAATAAAAAACTACATAAGGTACAAAAGATTATGAAAAAGAAAATTAGCGGGGAATAAGTAGCTGAAGCCTTATAAAAAATGGTTTGTGGAAAACAAACTCGTAGTACAGGATTCTAAAAAGGCGGTATTTCCCTGCCAGTTATCTCCGAAAATATCCGATAGAAATCTATTTCCCTTTAATACCTGCCATTACCTTCCTTATCTTTTCACCTTTCCTACACAATAGAACATATTCCGAGAAACGAGCTGCAATCAATTCAGTATCTAAATTATATAATTCATCACTACCATTCGTCTCAACGAACTTCTCGTAATAGGGCATCAATTCTTTTAATCTCTTTTCAATCCTCTCATTTTGTTTCTTTGATAATAATTTCCCGTGATGAGTGAATGATCGTATCCTCAAATCCTGTAGTTCATTCCAAGCAACCGATTTATAGATTCTAGTCCAATGTCTTTCCATATGCATCATATAAGGGTAATAAAGTTGTATAATTTGCAAAATATTTTTGTGTATTTCTCAGAAATACATAATTATATTTCGTTGTTATTTATAATATATTTTTCTAGCTTCTTTCCTTCTGAAGTGAAACCTTTTTTTAATAGTGATGTTATGCTACCTCTTTGTTTATATCCTAATAGTTTTGCTAATTCTTTGCAGGTGTGATATACTTCAAAATTTTCATCATCTGTAAATAGTTTGTAATAAAAATCTTTTTTTGGATGTTCTTCCACTTTTAAGTTAATTAGGTTGTTATTCTTTTTTATTATTGTCCCTGTGTGATACGTACCAATCTTCTTTAAATCCTTTGATGAAACATTCCGCAACTAGCCTGTTAACAAGACATCCTTTTCTATTATCACCAAAGTATAAAGTAACAGATGGATGACCACTAATAATATTGACCTTTAATTCTTTTAAAGTATTGTCTTTCTTCTTTCTGTAAACACTGCCATCCATTCCAATAAAATAATTTGTGTTTCTAAATTGTCTCGTAAAATTTTCTCTCTTTCCCATAATTGATTGATTATTTTTTATCATTATGAGAGTATATATAAACTGTGCCAGGTCTAAACGAAAAAAAAGAGGCGAAAATATAAGAGTGCGAATGAGTAAAAATACAAGATATAAAGAAGGATTAAAGTGTTAAAAATGAAGAGAATAAAAAAGAGAAAAAGAGAAAATATATAATATATAGAATAAGTATATCGATATCTTGTATAAACTGTGTAATGAATTGATATTCATATATCATTTTTACAGAAAATCAATATGTTGTATTAAGTGTATTTAATAAAGTATTTATTTTATCCTGGTAGAGTTGTTTCATGTGGCTGTACCAATCCCATACTTAGGAGTATTATCTCTTGCCATGGCTAATCTGGTGAAGTGAGGGGATGAAAAATCCAATGTGGACACAAATAAGGAATCAAATATAAACTATGTCAAACCCAACTCAACATTTCCCCGAACCTTACTCTGTCCCAACATTTCGCACAGTGCATCATGAACATTATTTCCGGGATCAAAATTTATCGCCTCTATCGACCCTTCTTCGTCAAAATATACTTCAATATCCATTGTTTGACGTACTGAGTCAGGCAATATTACGTCAAATGACAGCCCTTCATCCAATGCTATTTGTTTTATTTCAGGCTTCTCAAAGTTCAATTCTACCTTTGAATCTAATTCCGACCAAAAGGTTTCTGGGGTAACTTTTTTAAATTTTTTAAAATCAAGAACAAAAGGTTTTG
>CAVZVF010000011.1:0-131838 GCA_963778605.1 uncultured Bacteroidales bacterium | reverse complement strand
GACAACCATACAAAACATTAATAAGACAGGTATTTGTATGGCATAAGATATGGAGTTGTACAATGAAGCATGGAGTATAATCATAATACTTTTACTCTGTGAACCTCCGTGATTCCTCCGGATCTCCTCTGTGTGACAAAAAATCATCATGTAATGAAAAATTCTTAATATGTGAAGAGCTTACACAGAGTTGCACAGAGAAGCACAGAGGGTCACAGAGACGTAACGAAGTGAACTCAGGGAGATAAAGAGTATCACGCACTGGCCTATTTTGGATTTAATGCCTGCGTTCCCGGTTAAAAAGGCAATTATTTTGAAACATTAATTTGACATACGGTTCAATGTATTTATGATAACCGACCCGATAACCCTGTCATAACGGTTCATAGGATTCCTGTAGTAAATCATTATCAGGTAGTCATTTTCTGTTTCATAATGGCTTCCTTCGAACTTTGTTGGAACAATGCCGGAGTCACCATCCTTCTGAAAAATATATTCATAGTTATACCACCCCTGCTTCAGCAGCATTGTACATTCATATTGAGCTTTTTCGTAATTGTATAACATTAAATTATCCTTATTTAATTTCCAATCGGATAAAGCGCCGTAAACATACATTTTCCCTCCTTCGGCAATAGTTCGTGACGGCAATGTAAAATAGACATATACATAATCAGCTTCTGTATCAGGATCTTTCCCTTCCTGTACGGCAATGTAATACTTACCGTTAAAATCCTGCCAGTAAAAATAAGGTTTAAACTCCCTGTTTTCAGATGGGAAAAGATAAACATTGTAGTGAGACCCTGCAAAATCTATTTTCCTGACGAATTCCGAATTGTACCTGATACTTTTAATGTCAAAATAGCGAAATTCATCACCTCCCGGAAAAATGTTCTTATCGGATAACGAATTATATTTAAATTCGTTAATTCCATAAAAGTCTGGTTTCATGTTTTTTCGTGAGATGTTCCATACTCCGTTCTGAAGAACAAATGCATAGATATTCCGGTATGGGTCGTTTATTGAAAGGCCGGAATAATTTACGGTAAAATCGATCTGCTGACTTGTATTATTTTCAGCGGTCATCAATGGCCGGTGAGCATCCGCAGTTATCAGTACTGCATCTTCGGTAATGACAAAACGTCTGGTGAGAACAGGTTTATCGGGTGTATTCACAGGATAAACAATAAGTATGTAGTTGCCTGAAATTTTAAACTTAATTCTGTTATTGGGAAATGTCAGTTTATAATGAATATAATTCACAGTGGTATTGAATGAGGGGTTATAATCTTCAATCTGGTTTTCGGAAAAACCATCAAGAAAATCAGTTAAAAAGATATCCGATTTCTCCCAGTCTTTAGTGCAATGAATAAAAGTATAATAATATGTTTCAATCTGATTTCCAAGAAAATCGAAATGAAGAACCAGCTTTTCATCACTTTTATTTTTAATAATGGGATAGGAGAGGTTCCATCCCTCTTTATAGAGCTGGACGGTTTTTATATTCTCATCAAAAATATTATCAGAATATATCAGAGGTTCCGGTGGCCCTGAATAAAGGAGGGTTAAAACGGTAAACTGAAAGAAAAAAGTGGTGATGATCCTTTTCATAAAATCATTTTATACCAAATAAACAAAAAAAATACTGTACAGGTTAATCATATTAATCATTTTTCTTTTGTAGTGTGTCGGGTATTTATACTTTTGCAAATTGCTGTTAAATTATTAACAGCAAATATTGACTTTAAAATAATTGAATTATACGAATTACAAATGTCAGTATCAGTTAAATTGAAAAAAGGATTTGATCTGAAGATTATGGGCATTGCCAACAAGAGAATTGATAAAGAAATTAACGCGGCCCGGTATGCAGTCAAACCTGTTGACTTTCCGGGCCTGATACCCAAACTGACTGTTAAACAGGGTGATAAGGTCAAGGCAGGTACATCCCCTGTTTATTGATAAGTTATTCCCGGAAATAAGATTCACCTCCCCTGTGTCAGGCACCATAGTAGCGGTGGAGAGGGGGGACCGCCGCAAACTTCTTGAGGTCGTTATTGAAAGAGCCGGAAATGAATATATTGATTTTGGGAAAACTGACACTTCAAATAATTCCCGGGAAAAGATAAAAGAAAGTTTACTTGTCTCCGGGTTATGGCCGTCAATTAGGCAACGGCCATATCATATTGTTGCCCGCCCAGATGTTGTTCCCAAGTCAATTTTTATTTCAGGTTTTGACACAGCCCCTCTTTCTCCTGACTCAGATTTTATAATGAATAATTCATCCTTCACCCTTTTTCAGACCGGTATTTCAGCCTTGAAAAAGCTGACCGAAGGCAAACTACATCTTGTGCTTAACGGAAAAGGAGAAATGCCGGAAGTGCTGAAAAATATTGCCGGAGTTGAAATATCATATTTTTCAGGACCGCATCCTGCCGGAAATGTTGGAGTACATATCCATCATCTTGACCCGCTTAATAAAGGAGAAGTAATCTGGTTTGTAAACCTTCAGGATGTTATTACCATAGGAAGGCTTTTTGAGGAAGGATAGTATCGTCACGAAAAAATAGTGGCGCTGACAGGCTCGGAAGTACTTAATCCTCAATACTATAAGACGCTATCGGGAGCCTCTGTTGAGGGCATGGTAAAAGATAATGTAAAAGAAGGTCACTTAGGTATATTAGTGGGAATGTCCTTACAGGTACAAAGATTAAGGCCGATGGATATCTTGGCTATTATGATTCACAGGTTACTGTTATCCCGGAAGGAGACTATTATGAGTTTTTCGGTTGGGCAATGCCCGGATTGAATAAATTAAGCTTTTACAAAAACTTTTGCATCAACTCTGCTTCCCGGAAAGAAATATCGACCTGATACAAATATGCATGGAGAAGAACGTGCTTTTGTGATGACGGGGAAATACGAGAAAGTTGTTCCTATGGATATTTATCCCATGCAGCTGCTGAAAGCGATACTGGCAAATGATATTGATATGATGGAGAATCTGGGTATTTATGAGATTGCAGAGGAAGATTTTGCTCTCTGCGAATTTATCTGTCCCTCCAAAATTGAAATACAATCAATAGTCAGGCAGGGTATTGGATCTGATGATAAAGGAAATGAGTTAATAAAACAAGATAATTGAATATAATGGATTCCTTAAGAAAAAAATTGGATATGCTTAAACCCCAATTTACCGAAGGAGGCAGATTCGGTAAGTTCCGGTCTGTATTTCAAGGATTTGAGTCTTTTATGTTTGTCCCCGATAAAGTAACATTCAAAGGTTCTCATGTGCGTGACAGCATGGATCTGAAAAGGACCATGACCGTTGTGATTATCGCACTTATTCCTGCTTTATTATTTGGTTCCTATAATACCGGATTGCAGCATTTCCGGTCTCTGGGCACAGAAACCGGAGTACTTTCAGAATTTCTGGTTCGGTTTTCTGAAGATATTACCCCTGATAATTGTAAGTTATGGTGTCGGACTTGGTATTGAGTTTATTGCAGCTCAGTTAAGGGGACATGAAATAAATGAAGGATTTCTGGTCACCGGGTTGCTTATCCCGCTTATCATGCCTGTTGATGTACCACTCTGGATGCTTGCCCTTGCCACTGCATTCGCTGTTATTCTCGGAAAAGAGGTGTTTGGCGGAACCGGAATGAATATTTTCAATCCCGCACTGCTTGCAAGGGCATTTCTGTTCTTTAGTTACCCGGCATGGATGACAGGGTGATAAGATCTGGACCGCCGGACTGACAAAAGGACAAAATATAATTGACGGCTACTCGGGAGCCACACCACTTGCCCTTTGTGCAGCCGGTGAAACGACAAAATTGCCATCATTTATGCACATGTTTATAGGAACAATTCCCGGATCAGTGGGAGAAACGTCTACAATAGCAATTCTTATTGGTGCTTTGGTACTTATCGTTACGGGTATCGGTAGCTGGAAAATCATAGTGAGCGTTTTTGGCGGAGGTCTTGCGATAGGACTTCTTCTCAATGCAATGGCTGTAAATCCCTATATGGAATTGCCGGCCTATTATCATTTTGTAATGGGTGGTTTTGCTTTCGGAGCTGTATTCATGGCAACAGATCCGGTATCAGGAGCACAGACAGAGAGGGGAAAATGGATCTACGGCTTCCTGATCGGGGTGTTATCTGTCCTTATCCGGATTGTGAATCCTGCCTACCCTGAAGGTGTAATGCTCGCAATATTATTGATGAACCTTTTTGCTCCACTTATCGATTATTTTGTAATTCAGTCAAGTATTAAAAAAAGACTATTGAGAGCAAAAATTTCAGTAAATCATTAAAGATATGAGGCAATTCAGTAACAGGTATATTTTCATTTTTTCTTCGGTTATGGTGATAATTGTTGCAGTTTTTTTATCCCTGGCCGCAACTCTTCTGCAGCCCCGTCAGGCAAAAAACCTTGAGATCGAGAAAAAGAAAAGTATTCTCGAGTCAATTAATATTCCGGCTACACGTAATGAAACAGACGGCCTGTACGAAAAGTACATAAAAGATAGTTTTGTACTTAATTCAAAAGGGGAAAAGGTTCCCGGAGTTGATGCTTTTACCGTTGTTCTTAAAAATGAACAGAAGAAACCGCTTGATCAACAGTATTTTCCAGTCTTTGAAGCATCGCCGGATAATGGAGCGAAAGTAATTATACTACCCGTTCAGGGAAAAGGTCTTTGGGGTCCTATCTGGGGTTATGTATCTCTAAAGTCAGACATGAATACTATTTATGGTGTTACATTTGACCATACAAACGAAACCCCCGGTCTGGGCGCTGAAATAAATACTAGTCCTTTTGAAAGTATGTTCCGGGGGAAGGAAATCTATGAGAATGGTAAGTTTGTTTCAATCAAGGTTATTAAGGGAGGAGCCAAACCTGACAATATTCACGGTGTAGATGCAATCTCGGGAGGAACAATTACCAGTAAAGGACTGGAGAGGATGCTTTCAGATTGTTTAAGCAAGTATAATGGGTTTCTACTGAAAAACAAAAATAAGATATGAGTAACCAGGAGAAAGGGTCGATTTTTTCAGCCCAAAATTTTAAACTATTTACTGCACCGTTGGGAGCAAATAACCCTATTACTGTCCAGGTTCTGGGAATTTGCTCAGCTCTGGCGGTCACTGTTAAACTGAAGCCGGCTTTGGTAATGGCCCTGTCAGTTACAGTTGTCGTTGCAGTATCGAATTTTGTCATAGCAGCCATGAGGAGGTACATCCCTGACAGGATCAGGATAATTGTTCAACTGGTGGTAATTGCTACGCTGGTAATTCTTGTTGACCAGTTACTTAAGGCTTATGCTTTTGATGTAAGCAAACAATTATCTGTTTTTGTAGGGCTCATAATAACTAACTGTATAATTATGGGACGTCTTGAAGCTTTTGCGATGGCCAATAAACCGTGGCCATCATTCATTGACGGATTGGGCAATGGAGCGGGATATGGAATAATACTGGTCATCGTTGCATTTTTCAGGGAACTCCTGGGATCGGGTTCAATATTTGGTTATCCGTTACTAAAAAACTTAGGGCTCTATTCTATTGGTTATGAGAATAACGGGATGATGATTCTTCCTCCAATGGCGCTGATTGTGGTAGGTATGATAATATGGTTCCAGAGAAGCAGAAACAAGACACTGATTGAAAAGAAATAGATTGTAAACTATGGAAAATCTTATTAACATATTTGTAAAGTCCATCTTTATCGATAATATGGTTTTTGCCTTTTTCCTGGGTATGTGTTCATTCCTGGCTGTGTCAAAAACCGTAAAGACCGCTATTGGACTCGGTATTGCAGTTGTCTTTGTGCTAATGATAACAATCCCTGTCAATTATCTGATTGAGGAATACCTTCTTAAAAAAGGCGCATTAGCCTGGCTGGGAGACGGATTTGCTGATGTCGACCTGAGCTTCCTCTCATTTATGGTTTTTATCGCGGTTATTGCTGCAATTGTTCAACTTGTTGAAATGATAATTGAGAAATACAGCCCTTCCTTATACAACTCACTTGGAATCTTTCTTCCTCTTATTGCCGTTAACTGCGCAATTCTTGGAGCGGCACTTTTTATGCAGGAACGTGAATACCAGACTATTGCTGAAGCCACTGTGTTTGGTATCGGATCTGGAATCGGCTGGATGTTAGCAATAGTAGGTATTGCTGCGATCAGGGAAAAACTGAGATACAGTAATGTGCCCGATCCGCTTAAGGGTCTCGGTATAACTTTTATTCTGACCGGACTTATGGCAATAGCCTTTATGGGACTTATGGGATTTAAACTCTAACCGAAAATAGTGAATCATGATTTTAGCTATTTCTACCATCGCAACAATATTATATAGCACCATTGTCTTTCTGTCAATAATTCTGGTTCTTATAAGTATTCTGCTTTTCGCAAGGAACAAACTTTCCCCTCAGGGTACTGTGAACCTGCAAATAAATGACCGCAAGCTCATTGTATCCCCCGGGTCCAATCTATTATCAACTCTGTCGGGTAGCGGTATCTTTCTTCCTTCAGCATGCGGTGGGGGTGGCACTTGCGGAATGTGCAAATGTCAGGTTATTGAAGGAGGCGGATCTATTCTGGCGACCGAAACAGGTTTTTTTACCAGAAAGGAGCAACAGCATCAATGGAGACTCGGGTGCCAGGTTAAAATAAGGGAAAACATGGCCATAAAACTTCCGGAATCGGTTCTGGGAATCAAAAAATGGGAATGTGAGGTTATATCAAACAAAAATGTCGCAACTTTTATTAAAGAGTTTGTTGTTAAACTTCCCGAGGGCGAATCAATGGATTTTGAACCTGGAGGATATATACAGATAGATGTTCCGAAATACCAAACCAGCTTCGGCCAGTTTGACATTGAGAATGAATTCAGAGTTGATTGGGACTGCTTTAAGATGTGGGACCTCAGTATTAATAATGCTGAAGAAACATTCAGGGCGTATTCAATGGCTAATTATCCTGCCGAAAAAGACCTTATAAAACTGAATATCAGAATAGCACCACCACCATGGGATAAATTAAAAAATGATTTTCAGAAGGTGCCTCCCGGGATTTGTTCAACATATATTTTCTCAAGAAAACCGGGTGATAGAGTTGTAATTTCAGGGCCTTACGGAGAATTTCATATCAAAAATACAAATAATGAAATGGTCTATATCGGAGGTGGCGCAGGAATGGCTCCTCTCCGGTCCCATATTTTTCATCTCTTCCATACACTTAAAACCAGTCGGAAAGTATCATTCTGGTACGGAGCCAGGTCACTGAAAGAAGTATTTTATGAAGACGAATTCAGAGTTATCGAAAAACAATTTCCGAATTTCACGTTCAATCTGGCACTCTCTGAACCTGTTAAAGGAGATAACTGGACTGGTTATACCGGATTCATACACCAGGTCCTGTTCGATAATTACCTGAGTAAACATGATGAACCTGAAGATATTGAGTACTACTTCTGCGGACCTCCGGTAATGAACAGTGCTGTTGTTAAAATGCTCGATAACCTGGGAGTACCGGCTGAAAATATTTCATTTGATGATTTTGGTATTTAAGTTATTATTAAAATTATCGAATATCTTTGCATAATAATCGAAAAAGTGAAAAATAAGTTACTGCCGGGAGTTCTGGTTATCCTTTTAATTTTTTCTTCCTGTAAGAATACAAAACCAGTATACGATCGTTTTACCGGTTTTATTCAGGGTACCACATACAGCATTGTTTATGAGAATAAAGGTAAACTTGATCCCGTTACGATGAAACGGAATGCGGAAAAGATTTTACACAACTTTGACCTCTCGTTATCTCTTTATAATGATTCATCTGTACTTTCAAAGATAAACCGAAACGAACAGGTTGTCCTTGATACGTTTTTTATTGAAGTATTCAACGAGTCAGCAAAAATTTCAAAAATGACTGGTGGCGCGTTTGATGTGACTGTTGAACCCTTGGTTAAAGCCTGGGGGTTTGGTCCCGATGAACATAAAAACTTTTCAGAATCAAAACGCGACAGTCTTATGAAACTGGTAGGTATGGACAAAGTGTCGATTGTAAACGGGAAGTTAATAAAATCAGATCCCAGAGTTTCACTGGATTTCAATGCGATAGCTCAGGGATATTCAGTAGATGTAATTTGCAGATATTTTGACAACCTGAAAATCAAAAGTTACATGGTGGAGATTGGCGGGGAGGTAAGAGTAAAAGGCAGCAGGGGTGGAAATGCATGGAGGATTGGGATAGATAAACCTGAAGATTATAACATGATACCTGGCAACGACCTTCAGGCTATAATCTCAATTGAGGACGAAGCAATTGCAACCTCCGGAAACTACAGGGCTTTCTATGTTGAGAATGGAATAAAGTATTCTCATACCATCGATCCAAAAACAGGTTATCCGGCAAGGAACAGGCTCCTTAGCGCTACGATAGTAACCGGTCAATGTATAGTTGCCGATGGTATTGCAACTGCATGCATGGTAATGGGGAAAGAGAAATCCATTGACTTCATTATTAAAAATAAACTGGATGGTTACCTTATTTATTCTGATGACAGTGGTAATTATCAGACCTGGATTTCAGATAATCTGAAGAAAAATATTTCAGAAAATAATAACCGGTAACACTTTATCCAGAACCTTTCATACAATGATAAAATATCCCGGTTTTTTAACAATATACAAAAGCGCTCTCTGGATGATGTAGTAAAGAAGAATAAATTGTATCTTCATATCTTAAACATTCCGGCATTATGAAAACCACGTGTTATATCAACACAAACACTTAAAATATAATTAAAATAAGCTGCGGGTTTTATCAAACTTTTAACAGATAAATTATATTATGATGAAAACATTTAAGATTTTAATTGCTTTTTTAGCTGCTGGTCTTTTAGTTGCTTCATGCAAGGTAACTCCAAAGGTTGAAGCTTTGCCAAAAACCGATATCTCAGAATTCCTCGGTCAGTGGACTATAGATATTCAGGGCGGGACTGTAGGATGGCTTGAAGTACGACAGGAAAAAAACTATCTCGACGGTGATCTTCTTTGGATCGGGGGAAGCGTATTACCTGTTTCAAATGTATTTCTTGCTGAAAACAAAATATTGGTAGTTCAGCGTTCAAATAATGTTGTCCGCACACGAGATGAAAATAATAATCCGGTTCGTACTGGTATCATTACCAACTGGTTAGAGATAAAGAAAGAAAGTGCTGATAAAATGACAGGATGGTTATTGACTCCCAAAACCAACGGAATGGGTGTTGATTCATCTTCCTGGGTCGGAACAAAACTGCCTCCGGTGCCACCTGCACCAGATCTGGCAAACCTTAAGTTTGGCAAGCCGGTAACCCTGTTTAATGGAAAGGACCTGACGGGCTGGAAGCTGATAAATCCAAAACAGGTTAATGGATTTAAGGCAGTAAATGGAATACTTATTACTGATCCTGCTCAGACTCAGGGCGCTCCTCACATAAGTTATGGAAATCTGAGAACTGAACAGGTATTTAAAGATTTCAATCTTAAACTCGAGGTAAATGTTCCGGCAGGCAGTAACAGCGGCGTTTATCTTCGTGGCATGTATGAAATTCAAGTGTTTGATTCCTATAAAAAACCGCTCGATTCACATAATATGGGAGCACTTTACAGCCGCATAACACCTACGGTAAGTGCAGAAAAACCTGCCGGCACCTGGCAATCACTCGATATTACGCTTTGCGACAGGCACGTGACTGTCCTTCTGAATGGTGTCAAAATAATTGATAATCAAGCCAGTTTATGGGCCAACAGGAGGTGCAATGCAATCCGATGTGTTTGCCCCCGGTCCAATATACCTGCAGGGTGACCATGGGACGGTCTCTTTCAGGAATATTGTTTTAACACCCATTCTGAATTAAAAATCATTTAGTTAATCTGATTGGCCAGATAACAGGGTTGCAATTTAACCGTAAGGATTCACTCAATATCCCAGGTATCCGTTCTGAATGAAGAAGCAGGTAATCCCTCCAGTATTGAACAGATCGCCAACGATGAAATCTTTAAATGCGTATCTTACTGAAACGGGTTCAGTTACCGAAGGTGAAAATAAAGTGATTCCCGTATTGGTTAAGAATGCTTCGGCAGGATAGAAACGTTTATTTGAACCTGCTATTTCAAAGCACGAAAGACCTTTGCCAAATGAAGTAAGTCCGTTTGGTGAATTATCGAAGGTAAGTTTAACCTGGTTGCCTTCCGTTTTCATTTCTTTAAGAACAGGTCCCTCGCAGGCAAATCCTTTTTTCCCATAAGTTTTTACCAGGGCCAGGTATGCCAGTCTTTTTCCGGCTGCAGCCTTATCTGCAGGATGGATAACATCTTTTTCCCCGCAATCCATTATACACGCCATCCCAATTTCAGGTATGGCATTTGATGCCTTGAGCTGCGCTTCACGAAGAAATGCTGAATTCAATCCCGTTGGTCCGTAGTCGAATGGAGCAATCTGTACGTAATATAGCGGGAATTCACCTATCCCCCAGACAGACCTCCAGTTTTCTGCCAGACCGGGAAGGAGCTTCTGGTATTCAACAGGTTCATTTCGGTTTGATTCGCCCTGGTACCAAATGGCACCACGGATACCATAGCCAACAATCGGGTTAATCATTGCATTAAAAAGAACTGTAGGAGTCTGAGGTGAAAGAGTTCCCTGCCGGGGGGTCTTGTCAGGTAGTTTTACCCAATCGAAATTTTTAAATCCTGCTTCGCTGATCCAGGGTTCTATCCGTGTTCCTCCCCAGCTTGTATTAATCAGTCCGACAGGGACATTTAAGGCTTTGTTTAGCAAAAGTCCGAAAAAGTAAGCTGTGGCACTGAATTCGCTTACATTCTCGGGTTCACAGCTTTTCCAGATACCGTTGAAATCGTCAAGAGGAGAGAGACTTGCTGCCTTCGTGACAGTAAATATCCTTATATTCTCATTCGAGGAAGTGGCTATGAACTCATTTGAGCCTGAAACAGGCTGGTTTCTGTATCCTTTCACAGGCATCTCCATATTTGACTGGCCGGAGCAAATCCAAACTTCACCGATCATTACATTCTTCAGTGTCAGTGTTTTTCCATCGCTGACCTTTAAATTGTATGGCCCGCCTGCAGCCGGAGTCGCTACTTTTACTTTCCAGTTTCCGTCCTTATCAGCACGTGTTGTATAACTCTTTTTATTCCAGGAAGTTGTAACCTTAACGGTTGAAGCAGCTAGTAGCTTTGCCCCAGATAGCAGCCTCGGTCTGCTGCTGCAATACCATATTATCACCGAAAATAGCCGGAAGCTTTACTTCTGCAAGAAGAGCAGAAGATGTGATAGCCCACAATATGAAAAAGGCTGACAGATACATAAATTTTTTTTTCATGACTTATTTATTTAATTACGAAGTTTGATGATTCCAAAAGCCGGCGGGAATGCCTGAAGTCTGGCACAAACTCGCAGATCATGTTCCTCATACCTTTTAAAACAGGTGAGCTTGAGGTTGCTATGATTGAAATCTGCAAAGGCTCCTTTCCTTACCTTTTTTCCGGGAAACATGATTCCTGAAGTTCGTTGTTATTAATATGGCAATGAAAATAAGATATTTTTATAGTCAATGCAAGTAATTCTTCCTAAATTTAATGACAAAATCAATAAGAATTATATGAAAATCCAAATTGTTATACGTTTATTCGTTACCTTATTTATTATCAATACCGGAAGTGTTTATTCCCAGAAAATATATCTTTCTCCCTCCGGTAATGATTCAAATGAAGGGACAATCGACAGCCCATTTGCATCTTTAACCAAAGCTCGTGACCGTGCAAGAGAAATCCGTAAAAACACATCAGGCAATCAGCCAATTGATGTTATCGCTCTTCAGGGTGAATATTCAATGCTTCAGCCATTGGAACTGACTATTGAGGATTCCGGGACATCATCTGCCCCTTTGGTTTTCAGTGCGGAAAAAGGTGCGAAGGTTGTTTTTTCAGCAGGTGTACGTATTGGAGGATTTGAAAAAGTAAATGATAAACTCTGGAAAACCTTCATTCCGCAGGTTGCATATTATAATTGGTATTTTGAACAATTGTACGTAAATAACAGGCGGGCTACCAGGGCAAGGACTCCTGACCAGGGATTCTATACTGTAAAAAGCGTTACAGAATCAGTTATTGAACAAGGGTCAGGAAAGTATCCCGAAGTGGCCATACAAAAAATCTTCCTCGATAGCACGGATGCCGGATGCTTCAATTCTTTTTCTAAACAGGACTACAATGATGCAGTAATTACTTTCTATCATAATTGGGATAATACCCAAAAACATATTTTAAATTATAACAGGAAAGAATCTGCAATTTATACTTCCGGGGAGGGAATGAAACCATGGAACCCGATAAATAATAAGACACGCTGGTTTACGGATAACTTCAGGCAGGCGCTTGATGCCCCGGGTGAGTGGTTTCTGGAACGTTCAGGAACTTTATATTATATTCCCTGTGAAGGAGAAACAATTGAAAACACTTCATTCACCGCTCCACTTTTAGATGACTTTATTTCAATACAAGGTGATGAATCAAGTGGGAGGATGGTAGAAAATATCAGGTTTGAGAATATTGCATTTGAATTTTCAGGTTACCGGATGCCTTACAATGGAAATGAACCGGCTCAGGCCGCTTTTTCGGTTGGTGCAGTTATTACTCTTGATTTTGCAAGAAATATCACATTCAGCAATTGTGAATTAGCTCATACCGGAACATACGGATTCTGGTTCAGAAGAGCCTGCAGCGATTGCAGCGTAACAGGCTGTTATATCCACGATCTTGGTGCAGGAGGAGTAAAAATTGGAGAGACAACTATTGATCCGGATGAAAAAAACATAACAAAGAACATTATCATCGATAATAATATAATCCGTGACGGAGGAAATGTCTTTCCCTGTGCTGTTGGAATAATTATCTTTAATGCCAGCGATAATCATCTTACTCATAATGAGATAGCTAACCTCCGCTATTCGGGAATTTCCGCAGGTTGGGTATGGGGATATGCTTACAGTCCATCAAAACGGAATATTATTCAATTCAACAATATCCATCATCTGGGCTGGGGTGAACTAAGTGATATGGGCGGCGTATATACGCTCGGAGCTTCTGAAGGAACCTCGGTTTCAAATAATGTTATCCACCACGTTTATTCATTCGATTATGGAGGATGGGGACTCTACACTGATGAGGGTTCCTTTGGGATAGTGATGGAGAACAACCTTGTTTATGCGTGTAAGAATTCAGGATTTCACCAGCATTACGGAAAAGAAAACATAATAAGGAACAACATCTTCGCACTGAATCTCAGGGCTCAGCTTCAGGCAACAAGGATAGAGGAACACAGGTCAATTGTTTTTACAAACAACATTATTTATTTTGATAAGGGAACTCTTCTAACCAGTAACTGGAATAAATTTAATCTGCTATCTGACTATAATTGTTATTGGGATACCCGTTCAAAAGATGTTAAATTTGCTGACAAGTCATTTAAAGAGTGGCAAAAATCCGGGAAGGATATTCATTCGGTCATTGCTGACCCCGGGTTTGTTAACCCGACCGGTTTTGATTTCCATTTTAAGAATCTTTCTGTGGTTAAAAAGATTAAGTTTGTGCCATTCGATTATTCACAGGCCGGAGTTTATGGTTCTGATGAATGGAAGAAGCTGGCAGAGTTTGATCCTGAACTTGCAAAGAGCTTTGATGAGAAAGTGAATATTTTAGAAACCAGATAAAATCCATTAAAGCACCGTTCGATTATTGTATTTGATCATTATTGCCTGATCGTTAAGCCCCGGCATAAACCAGCAAGCAATCCTGCCAGGTAGGCTATGAACATTAATAAAATAAGGGTATTAACTGATTTTGATGCTCCTCTGAATTCCTTCCAGATAAACACACCCCATAATGCAGCTACCAGTGTTGCACCCTGTCCCAAACCATAAGAGATAGCAAATCCTGCTTTACCTGATGCAATTATGCTCATCGACATGCCAATGTTCCAGATTATTCCACCCAGTATACCGGTCAGATGCACTCCAAGGCTTCCTTTGGCATAATCTTTAAATGATAATGGCGCACCTTCGAACGGTCTTTTCATTATAATGTAGTTGAAGAGAAAGTTGCTCACCAGCACCCCGACTGCAAAAAAGAATACCGCTGAATAGGGGGTAAGCTTTCCGGCTTCGGGTGAGACAAAATCAGCGGCCATTGAACTGGCCACAAAACGGTAAAACAAGGCCATCAGAACTCCGGCCGATACTGATAACATTATTCCCTTGCCGGATACCTTCTGCATTGAAGCACTGTGTTTTTTATATGCAAACGCATCTGTAATGATAGCTGCTACGATAAGTGCCACACCGCTGAAAAGTACTATTGCATTTCCCTGTGGTGCAAAAACATAATTAATTATTACACCCAGCGCCAGTGCTATACCGACACCCACAGGAAATGCCACGGCCATTCCCGCTATTGCCATTGCTGCTACGAGGAGAATATTGGATGCATTGAAAATTACTCCACCCAGAAATGAGTTAAGGATGTTTTTTGCATCAGCCTGTGCAATGTCAGTTATAAAGCTGCGGCCATTCCCTCCGGAACTTCCAAGTGTAAAACCAAGAAGGAGAGAGAAGATCAGAATACCTGTCACATAGTCCCAGTAAAAAAGTTCAAAGCGCCAGGATTTTCCTGCCAGTTTCTGGGTGTTGCCCCATGAGCCCCAGCAGAGCATTGTTACTACGCAAAGGATGATTGCCAGAGGATAACTTTGTGGAATAAACATAGTGAAGAAGTTTAAGTATGAAGATCAGAGTCTGGAGTTATAAGTATATTACTGGTTATTTTTTTACCGGTATATGCATCATGCGATCCTCTATGAATCTTGTCATTTCAGGAACAGGCATTTTTTGAATAACATAACACTGTTTTCCGGCAGGATCATTTTCCCATTTATTGCTGCCATCACTATTTACAATTATCTTTCCCCTTACGGTATCAAAAAAGCCCTCTGTTCCGTAAACACCAATCAGAGCTGCTGTTTCATCCCAGCTCATGCGGCCATCCTTATCCCCGGGTGACAATGGTAAGCTTATGCGGAATACATCTTTTACCGGACTATTCTTAACCTCCGATTTAATTAAGCGTAAACCGGTAAATATTTTACTTCCAATCTCAAATCCTGTAAAAATGACCTCCCCGGGCCAGTTCTCAAAAACATATTTTGATGAAACCGAATCCATGTAAACATTAAACTCCCTGCCCTCAGGAAACTTTCCGGCCATCGAAACAAGCTTTTTGACTTTCTTTTCAATAAGCTCCTTCCCAGTCAGTGGATGTAATATTATCGGATTGTGAATGAAGGAGGTTATTCAGATTGGTCAGGAAACCGACTGTAACAATTGTTACACTTTTGTCAGGTTGATCATTAAGTATTTTCCTGTAAACGGTTACTGCATCAGGTGCCTCAGATGTCGACTTTATCCGGTGAGGGTATTTCAGCACAATTGAATCGGCCCAGTGTTGTGATGAGCCAAGATTTACTCCTGATGATTTTGGAGCTCCGATTGGTAATTTATCGCGGCCAAAATATGTATTGATCACATCAATAGATGGCGCTACCAGTTCATGTTTGTTCGATGAAACGGTCGCCAGAATTTCTGCTCTGCCGCTGTCGGCCATAGCATGAAGAAATGCCAGGGCTCCCACATCATCATAATCGGGACCAAGATCGGTATCGAAGATGATCCTGACACGCTCCTTGTTATGATTGGAACAACCTGAAATTACCAGAAACGCAACTACAATAAAAATGAGTATATGCTTCATAAAATGCAGTTTATATGGTTATCTTTTTTAATTCATTTCTATATGGAGCTGAAGCCTGTGCCCCCAGACGGGTAACTGCAATTGACGCTGCCTTATTTGCAAAAGCAACCGCTTCTTTGAAATCAGTTCCTTCTGCCAGCGCTACTGCAAGTGCACCATTAAAGACATCTCCTGCAGCAGTAGTATCGATTGTTTTAACTTTTATACCTGGCACCATACCAGTGAAGCTTTCAGACTTTACAAAGGCACCATCAGCACCCATTGTTATTATTACATTTTTAGCTCCTTTTTTCAGAAGATATAAGGCTGCTTTCTCCGCCGAGTTAACATCGGTTACATTTATTCCTGTAAGTATCTCTGCTTCAGTTTCATTAGGAGTTATCATCCAGACATGTTTCAACAGGTTTTCCGACAAGGTTTGAGCGGGTGCCGGGTTAAGGATCACTTTAATATTTTTTTCCGATGCTGTTAATGCTGCATATTCAACTGTTGCGATTGGGATTTCCAATTGAAGAAGCAATATTTCAAATCCACTCTCTTCAAAGATATGTGGGGGAATATCTTCCTTTACAAGGTTCCCGTTTGATCCGGGGGCAACTACTGATTGTGTTTTCTCCTTTTTCGTCAACGGTAATAAGTGCAACACCTGATGGCAGTTCAGGATCTTTAACAATGTAACCAGTTTCAATACCTTCCCGCATAAACAGACCCACAGCCTGATTTCCAAATAAATCGTTGCCTCTTTTAGTTATAAATGTGACATTTCCTCCAAGCCTTGCAGCGGCAACTGCCTGATTGGCTCCCTTTCCACCCGGATTCATAAGAAAAGTGCCTCCCAGTATTAGTTTCTCCGGGTGACGGAAGTTTCATGGTCTTTATAACCATATCGGTATTGGAACTTCCGATTACTAATATCTTACTCATGAATTTTTAGTGTTAAATTTTCTGCCGTTCATTAGTGCTAATTCAAAACTATGAATTTTATCATTGAAATCCTCATATAACCAAAAGCAAAAACTTATAAATAAAATATTATTAATCACTGTTGTCCGGTACAAAATTAAAAAGAGGACTGGCCGATTAAGACCAGCCCATCTGGGTATCTATGGATTTACGACAAAACAAGGAATGACCATGAGTAAAAGTACAAATTTTAGCGGATAATGAATTACATAATAAAAATTCCTCATTTAGGGACGATACTGGTTTATTGTCATATAGTGAATTGGTCACTCCATAAATGATCAGATGAACGTCTATTGTTCCACTCAGCGATGGGAGAAAAAAAGTTCTTGTCAGTAGGGTAGAGGTGTTATTTAACTTCATCCTCGTTTAATTCAACTCCTAATCCGGGAGAAGAAAGAGGAACGATCGTATTGATGGTTAGTTTTTAAGATTAAAAAACTACAACTACCAATTTCAAAAATCAATCATAGCTTTCATAACACCGTCTCTGTAATCCGCTACAAGATCAAAGGCCTCTTTAGTATGGTCGAAAGGGAATCGGTGAGTGACCATATTTTCTACTTTGATTGTTCCGTTTTTCATCATCATGAGGGTCGGTTCAACACAATCTACCTGCCTGCGGATGAATTGAAGAGAAATTTCCTTGTGTCGTGTGGTTTCAACGTTCATCGACCAGCGATCGAATTCGGGAATGCCAACAACAACCAGTTTACCTCCGGGTTTCAGATACATCTGTTGCCTGGTCAAAAGCATCCTGCTGACCGCAGCATTCGAACGCAACATCCAAACCGGCCGGGACTGACTGGTACAGCCTGGTAACCACGTTATCATTAAGCGGATTGGAAGTAAATTCAGCACCTTCTTCAATAGCCATTGAAAGGCGTGCATCAATTTTATCCGTTACATAAAATTTACCGGCTCCCTGAGCCTTTGCAGCCAGCATTATGCTCATCCCTATCGGACCGAAACCAAAGATGCCGACAGCTGTACCTTTTATATCTATTGATTTTTTGACGGCATAAATACCAATTGCCATTGGTTCGGAAATAGACCCGTGATCGGGAGTTAATTTACCACTTAACGGGAAACAACTTGTATCAGGCATTACAATGTATTCCGACAAACAACCCTCTGCCTGCCCCGGACAACCCAGGAACCGGAGTTTACGACATGTATGATGCCTTCCTGAAAGACACTGGTCACATTCCCAGCATGGCATGGCCGGTTCAATTGCAATTACATCACCCGGTTTTACTCTTTTCACATTTTTACCGACCTCAACTACAATTCCGGCTCCCTCGTGGCCTACTGTGAATGGGTATTGTACTTTCTGGGAACCAATCTGGCCCTGTGTATAATAATGAATATCTGAACCGCAAATGCCGACAACAGACATTTTGATTTTAACATCATTGGTATTGATTATTCGGGGTTCAGGAATATTTTTCATCTCTATCTGCTTTATCCCGGTGAGCATCATTGCTTTCATCATATCCTTTGGTTATTAATTTATACAAATATAAATAATACTAACAGAAATCTTTGTGCTTTCATCCCTTATATAGTTATTGCGGTCAGGGTCAACGCATTTAAATTTTAATGAGTATCCGGAATAATGCGCATAAGCTCTTTGATTTTTTTATGTGAGGTGAGATTCCTCATTACTCCACCTGTCGGCGGATCCATTCGGAATGACAATTCATTTTGTTTGGGGGAGGTAGAGGTGTAGGCTCGCCCGGGCGAGCCTCCACATCTACCCATATGACCCTATAAAAGCCTGTCATTCCGAGCGTTAGCGAGGAATTTCATACTCCCTTTTCTGTGTCACTAAATCGTTACTTTTATGTGAAACTCATCGCAGCAAGATACTACGGGTCTTTAATCCCCATCATACAATTATACTTTAACCAAGCCGGATTTGATTTATTATTGATTGACTATACTCATATTTTCAGTATTTTCAACAAGAAGTTGTTATCCCATCCGGCTTTAAGCCTTTTTGTTCTAAGGCTCAACTTTTTTGAGTCTTCCTGTTTAAGTAGGTTCAAGACAATTTTTCTTACGATTGCAAAATTTTGTGCGGAGTTTTTATCACGCTTTCTTTGTTCATCTTCTCTGAAAGTCATATCTAAAGTCCAATGCAGACTATTTTCAACACCCCAGTGCATGCGTATGTATTTATTAAAAGCTCCTGCTTCATCGTTTAAACTACTGATATAAAGTCTTGTCTCATTTGTTTTTTTTTCGTTAATCTCTCTTTCTGAGGTGATTTGAATGACAGATTTGAGATCACTCCACTTTTCTAAGTCTTCAAGTAGCTGGATTTGATTGTAAACCTTACAGTTTCTAGTCTCAATTCTGCCATGCCCTTTTTCAACTATTTCATTTTCCGAGTCTGGCTTCATCTGCTTACACAGATTTTCAACATCTTCTTTCAAATAGGTTTGATTCCCTTTTAATGCAAGAATGTAATTGGCTTGATTGTCTGTAATGGTTTTTGCTATATTCTTTTGTGTACCCATGGCATCAATAGTAACAATGCTTCCTTTTATATCAAGCATTTCGAGTAATTCAGGAATAGCTGTAATTTCATTCGATTTACCATCAACTTTACGTTGTCCAAGGACAAGCTGATTACTATTTGCCCATGCACTTACAATATGTATGGCTGACTTCTCGTGGAAGCTATCTTTTGAACCGCGAATTGTTTTTCCGTCAATCGCTATAACCTCTTTGTCAATATTGTTGTCCCTTAAAGAATTAACCCAGCTGATAAATACAACCTCGAACTTATCGGGCCTAAGCATTGAAAAGACCCTGTTAATTGTATCATGTGAAGGAATGCCATTGGGCAGATAAAGTATCTTTTTCAGAAAGTCGATCCGCACTTTACCGAACTCTTCTATTGAATCCCATGATTCAGCTCCACATAATACAGCCAGAATACTTAATACAATAATATCGGCCAGATTATGTTTCTTATTCCTGTTGAGCCGGGGATCAGAGAGTTTTGCAAAGTAGTCATATAAACTTGATCTTATCATGGCGTTGGAGTTATTGATTCCAACAAATTTTCACTTAATTATTGAAACAATAATTAGCAATGACCAAGTATTAATTAACAGACTTACAATATTATAGCACCATATTGTTAATAACCACCTAAAAATTATTTCTATCTAAAAATAACCGTTAATAACCCCTCCTAATTTGTTAATAGTCTGTCAGTTTTTTATTTCTTCGTGCGTTGACCCTGTTATTGCGGTAACCCGCTATACCATTAACAAATTTTTTATTAAATTCACCGGTCACAGGTTTGCCAAACTGATCATTTATGAGAAAAATCTATGCAATAGGAGAATCACTTCTTGACATTATTTTCAAGAATAACCAGCCTCAGACCGCAAAGCCGGGAGGGGCTATGCTCAACAGTGTAATTTCCATTGGCAGAATGGATCTTCCCGTATACTTTATCAGTGAATATAGTATTGACAACGCCGGAGATCTTATTGATTCATTTCTTGCTGAAAATGGAGTAAATACCTCATGTGTAAATCGTTATGATGATGGTAATACTACTTTGGCCCTTGCTTTCCTCGATGATAACAATGATGCTGATTATACCTTCTACAAGAATCGCCCGTCAAGAAAACTGCATGCTGGATTTCCGGTAATTGAAAAAGACGATATTATCCTTTGCGGATCATTCTATTCAATATGGCTGGAAATAAGGGAGAGATTTAAAGCATTTATATCGGAATCAAGGCAGAAGGGGGCACTTATAATTTACGATCCGAATTTCAGAAAATCACATATTTCTGAATTATCAAATATTAAACCGATGATCATTGAAAACATGCAGATGGCAAATATTGTAAGGGGATCAGATGAGGATTTCGAAACTATTTTCGGTGTTTGCAATGCAGATGATGCTTATAAAGCAATAAAAGATTATTGCCCGCTTATGATTTATACTGCTAATACCGAAGGTGTGTATGTAAGAACTCCTTCCTTCTCAGGCAAGTTTCCGGTGGTTAAGATCACACCTGTGAGCACCATAGGAGCGGGAGATAATTTCAATGCAGGAATGATAACTTCAATATACAACAATGGCATCCTGTCCGATCAGTTAGAGAAACTTACCGGGGAGGTATGGGAAAAGATTATCTCAATGGCTGTTGGATTTGCAACTGATGTCTGCCTTAGTTACGAAAACTATATTTCGGTTGAATTCGTTAAAAGATTAAAATCAAAAACACAATAGGTTGCAAATCCGCGCCAACGGCTTCAAACCTCTCTGCTGGCGCCGATTTGTAATCGGTGCCATTCAGATTGGTTTAGCATTGGCAAGCAGGAATTTCTCAGCCTCGAGAGCTCCAGATATTGTCGTTCTTAGTAACAATCTCATGCAAACCGGAGAACAATTTATTGCCTTTTCCAAGTTCCCCAAGTTTGTAAAGTGATACCAAAGGCATTGAAATATTCGTATAGATGAGTTTTTTTCCACCGGGAATGTCTGGAAGATTTAATGTTGTATCAATCACTGCATCTAGTCCTCCGATATGAGTGACCATAATGGCGGGAGTTATCCTTCCTTCACTCATAAGCTTAAGTGATTCGATCATGTCATTGGTATTTCCACCTGAGGTTCCAACAATATGGGTAAAGGCATAATGGACATTGTAAAAATTAAATTCTGCTTTGAATTCAGTATTTGTAGGACCTGCGAAGAAATTGAGGCAACCATCAAAGCCGAGTATTGCATCTCCCTGTTCAACCAACTGCTTTACCGCAGCAAATACAAAAACATCGTCGAATCCGGTTCCTCCTGTCAGGTCGCGCAGGTGTTTTACCGGATCATTCATCATGCCGGTATTAACATATAACAGTTTTATTCCCTCTTTTTCAGCCTTTTCGGAGTGAACAGGCATGCTGCCCTGGCCAGCCGGTTATCATCAATATCGGTAACGACAATTAATCCCGGTCTCCGGTCATTATGGAGTGCATAATCTATAGCTCCGAGTCCCATAGGACCAACACCCGCCAGAATGGCCATTTTGCCACCCTTACGTATTCCCATTTTATGGACATATGTTCCGGGCGGAACGTGATAACTGGCATGAAATGCACCCACAATACACGACATCGGCTCGGAAAGCGATGCAGGGAAAAATGCTTCACCGTCATAGGGGAGAAGGCAATCCGCTTCCATAACTATATCAGGAATTATGATATTGGTAGCGTCTCCACCGATAAACCTGTATGAATATCCCGGAGCATTCAGAGTGCCCATATGGTTCATTGCAGGTTGAATTGAAAATTTTTGTCCGGCTTTGAATTTATGCTGCCATTTTTTGCCAACCTCAAGAATAACCCCTGAGAATTCATGACCAATAATTGTGGGGTTGACCTGAATATCATCCGGGACACGCTTATGTTCCGCGCCCTGTATTGATGCCTTGTATGATGACATGCAGAGACTGTCGGAGATTACATGCGCGGCGATCTCATCCTCTTTCATTTCCGGAAGATCAAATTCCTCCAGTCGAAGATCTTTTTTCCCATATATTCTTACTGCTTTTGTTTTCATATTTATTTTTTTCTGTTTTATAATTAATAAACCCACCCCTTGCCCCTCCCGGGAGGGGATCCTCCTGATTTTACTTTTACTTTTTACCTTTTACATTTCACCTTTAATAAACCCACCCCTTCTCCCTCCCGGGAGGGGATCTTCCTGATTCTACTTTTACTTTTTACCTTTTACATTTCACCTTTAATGAACCCACCCTTTGCCCCCCGACGCTATGGTCGGGGCAGGCTCTCCCAGGAGGGGATCCTGCCTGATAACTTGCCACTTCCAGGAGGGAATCATGCTTGATCAACCCACCCCTGTGCCCTGTGCCCTGTGCCCTTCGCCCTGTGCCCTGTGCCCCCGGCCATCAGCCCAGCATCACCTGTCCTCCGGTAACAGGTACTGCCTGACCTGTCTCGTATTCCTGGTCGATAATATATAACAACGCTTTCATAACATCTTCCAGTTTACAACCGCGTTTCAAAGGCACCTGTTCCTCGTAAAACTTTCTTACATCCTCAATGGTTTTAGCACCGGGGACCTTACCGGTCTTCAGATACTGGACAAACAGGCCTTTCTGAGGGTCGGACCAGAGCGGACCTTCATAGAAATTACCGGGACATATGGAATTTACTTTTACCCTGTAGGGAGCCAGCTCAAGTGCAAATGATTGTGTAAGCCCTATACCGCCGAATTTGGCACCGGCATAGGCAAAATTCCGGTTACTGCCACGCAAACCTGATTTTGAGTTTATCTGTATTATATCTGAGAAATAATCCGGCTTCACCTCGTTCTGAGAAATCATCACCTCTGAAGAATACTTGGCACAGTGAAAATAGCCATAATAATTAATTTCTGTGGTCTTCGCAAAGATTTCAGGCTCCGTTTCGTCAAGGCTGCCTGCACGCAGAATACCTGCGTTGCTTATCATTAGATCAAGCCCTCCGAACTCCCTTACACATCTTATAACGAGCTCTTTGACGGATACAGGGTCAGCCACATCGGATTTTACAAATATTGCTTTGTTGTTGGAACTTCCCGATTGTAAAGTATTTGTGAAATTGTTACCGGTTTCTTCATTCAGGTCAGCAATGACTACATTCATGCCAAGCCTGAACAAACCTTCAGCAATGCCCGCACCAAAACCCTGTGCACCCCCGGTGATAATGGCAACCTTATTGCTCAGACTGCTTTTCTGGCTTGCGGATTTGCTTACTTTTCTCCTGTAATTTTCGACTTCCCACTTATCGATGAATGCAACCTGTTCAGGACCAAGGAATTTTGTTCCTCCACAAAATGAGGTGTAATGACAAATCTTTATAAGATCCTCATATACATCAAGGACTGTCTCTGCAGTGGAATAGCTTTCGTCAATTGCAAGAACTCCCATATCCTTGATTACTATCACCTTGGGAGAATAGCCATATTCGGCGATAAAACGTGGCAGCTGATGGCGGAAGGAATCAAGTATCTTTCCCGCCGTTGAAGATTGATCAATATACAGATATCTTGCTTTGCAATAAACAATAATATCGGGAATAACCGGCAGGGATATTTTATGAAACTCCTGCTGGTTTTTATAATACTTTTCAATCAGGCTATTATTGCGGTACCTTATTACTCCCGGCTTCTCTCCTGAAAGCAGCATCCGCACAGCCGGAAGGACTTTGTGAAGTACAGGATTAAATGGCAAATCCGATACGTCTGAAGCAGGAGTGATAATTTCATTTATCTTTTGAATTATGTCAGAATAGATTTTTTTTATCTCCTCCGTAGAATCAGCGCTGACAAAAACTCCATGGTTCTCAAGGAATATTATCTTCGGATCACCTGAAAATTTTTCCCGGTATTTTTTTATATCCGATTCAAGTTTTTTAAAAAGGGTGTATCCCGGGTCAGTATACGGAACAAAAAGAACAGACTCTCCAAAAAGCTGAAGAGTCATATTTTTTGCATTTCTGCTGCATAGGAGTCCGTTGATCAGGGTGGGGTGGAGGTGAACTACAAATCTATGTTGAATGATCTCATGCAAAGATGTTTCAACCGATGGCCGTTTGTTTTTATCCCGGTCAGTGATACACCCTGATATGTCTGATTTGACCTGGTCCTCCCTGATCACCGGGTCGTCGGAATATTGTTTAAACGAGATCCCGTGAAGCTTCTCCCGGTTTAAACCTACCAGGCCGTCCTCTGTCAGTTCTGCCAGGGATTGGCCGCTTGCTTTTATCCAGATGGTTTGCTCATCCTTGTAAGAAGTGTTACCTCCTCCGGCAATAGCATATTCCTTATTATTTCCGTAATATTTTGAAATTACGATGAGTTCTTCAATTTCCGGCTTCATGATTACTTTCTTTTAAAAAAGATTCAATTACCATTTGACCAAGGGATGCAAAATCTTTTATTTCACTGATTTTAGGCTTTCCTTTGGGATTCAGGTATCCCTCCCTTTTCTGAGCCCTGAGATACTGATGTGCTGCAATTACACATGCACTTTCCCATCCGATGTGTTTTAAAGATTCATCAAGAGGTACTGAACCCCTGGTCATGACAGTTAAAGGGATCATTTCCGGAGTATTGTGTTCTGTACCGAATAGGACCAGAAATCCTTTATTGTGAAAAAAGTCAACAAAACTTTTCAGAATATCCTTATCATTCCTGTCCGGTATGAGTTCAATACAACCTATATTCAGGGCTGTGAGGGAGCAATATAGTTTCTCCGGATCAGATTCAAACTCTGTAAATTTCCCGTCAGGATTATCAAGTAACACCGGATAGCAGGGAATTCCTCCTGTTTTAATGATGATACTTATAATCTTATTCAGTTCCAGAAAAGAGCCTTCCTCCTCTTTCACAAATGCCAGGCCTCCCGCCTTTAACAGATTAGACCTTATCTCATTCTCAAGAGCTGAGGGATTTGACATCCCGGTTTTCGATTTCTTACCGCGATAGAGTTCTTCTATGAACTGAAGCTGAGCCTCGCGGGTTGTATAATTTTCGACAGCAAGAAGCCTGATTGCCTTTGCCAGATGACGTTCACGAACAAGGTCGTGAGCATATCTTTCTTTTATTCCTTCGTAGGAAAGTATATGAGAATTATTTACAGGACGGATTAACCGGTTGAGCATTGTGATCATTTCTTTGATCTGATTCTGGCTCTCTTTAATTACCTCATCAAGCTGTTTTTTAATTGAAGATGCCGGACTGAATGGATAATCAAGTCCTTTTCCGCAGAAATATATTCTGCCGGGATTGTTAGGATCATTTATCCGGATACCCCTTTTCTGTTTTTCTTTCATCAAACCTATAAATTCGATATTGAAAAGCGGGAATACTCTGTGAAAAAGAGATTCTTCGCAGAAGGCCTCATATCCGTCGGTCACAAAAAAATCGTTGATACCCAGTACCGATATCTTCTCATGGTTTGCCATCCTGAAGACAGTTTCCAGGCTGTCAAATGCGCTGAAAGAGAACGGAGTATGAATATGTCCATTCACTTCCCGGTATACCGGAAAGGCTTGTTCCTTCATACTTTTCCTGAGTTCTTCAGGCGAAGGCATTGTTGAGAGAAAATTCTTCTTCACATTATTGAATTTTTGTATCTATTTTAAGCTCAGATGAAAGTGTATTAATTGTTTTGATCTCGTCATCAGTAAGTACAAAATTTACCGCCCCGATATTTTCAAGTACCTGTGCGGAATTGCGTGCACCTGCCAGGGCACAGGTTATTCCGGGTTGTCTGATGGTCCAGTTTAGAACGAGCTGCGAAAGTTTTGCCTGATGGTTTTCTGCAATCGGCCTGATTTTTTCAAGGAAATTAAGGATATTTGAAAGATTCGGTTCTTTAAAATATGGTGTGGCCGGTCGGGTGTCGCCATCATTAAATTTGTGTCCGGGTTTTATTTTACCTGTTAATAAACCTCTTTGCATAGGGCTATATGCCAGAATGCCGATATTGTTGTTTATGCAGTGAGGAACAGTCTTTTTTTCAATATCGCGGTTGACCATACTATACGGGACCTGGTTGGAGGCAAGAAAGAATGACTTCTCTGCTTCAGCTAACAGGTCTGCACTATAATTACAAACTCCACCTGCTCTGATCTTACCTTTACTTATCAGTATATCAAGCGCTTCCATTGTTTCAGAGACAGGAGTCGTTGTGTCAGGCCAGTGGATCTGGAAAAGATCGATACATTCAATATCCAGGCGCCTGAGACTGTCGTCGCAATCGCTGAACACCTTTTCTTTTGAAGCATACTTGTAGATATCGATGTCCTTACCTGAATTATCTTTTGTGGCAAAATGGAAACTCCCTTTATTATTATCCCATGACATTCCAAACTTAGTGAGAATCTGTACTTTGCTTCTTTTACCCCTGATAGCTTTACCTACGAGCTCTTCACTTAGTCCGAATCCATAAACTGATGCGGTATCGATGGTTGTCATTCCGTTGTCAATTGCCGTTTCAATGGCCTTTACCGCCTCTTTGGAATCGGCGCCACCCCACATCCATCCGCCAATGGCCCAGGCTCCGAAAGCAATTACTGTCACCTCAACGTCTGATTGTCCAAGTTTAACGGTTTCCATATTTTAAGTTATTAAAATTTTACCAGTTCAGGACCTCCGCCGGTACATCCAAAAGAGAATTGCAAACCCAGTCGGCTTCATATAAAGCTTCCCTTCCAAATGATGATGAAACAGCCAGGCATCTGCATCCTGCAGCCTTTGCAGCTTTTACACCGCTCACTGCATCTTCGACAACAAGGCATTCTTCCGGTTTAAGTCCTGTCATCTCACTGGCTTTTAAATATATATCGGGGAAGGGCTTTTTTCTTTCAACGTCCAGACCATTTACAGTAGCATTGAACAGACTTAACGGAATCCCGGTTTCTCTCAGGTTGATTTCCATCTTAAACTTGTCGGCACTTGTAGCCAGAGCGATCCTGAGATTTTTTTTCAGGCAATTGTCAATAAAGTCTTTTGCTCCCGGAAGCAGTGAGAGGTTTCCCCTGGTAATTAATTCGTATATTGCATAGGTACGTGCTTTAATGATTTCAATATCTGATTTCAATCCATATTTCTTTGCCACACCTCCAATATAGTTGTTCTCACCCATCCCGATAAACGGACGAAAGTCATCAGCAGAGGCATTTATTCCATATTCACGGAACATCATAACAGCTGCTTTACATATATACTCTTCTGAATCAACCAGCACACCATCCATGTCAAACAAGACTCCCCTTATCATCTGAATAATCTTTCAATTTCGAGTATCCTTGCCTTGTTGAGGGCTCTCTTTTTGCCCGTAAATTCCACTATCAGAGTCATTTTTGCCGCATTCTCAAGTACCTCCATCCTGTCAAATGCCTCAAGCAGACTTGCCCCTGCTGTCAGAATGCCGTGATTTTCAAGAAGAAGGATGCAGGATTTCACTATATTTTCTGCGGCAAGTTCTGCCAGTTCAGGAGTTCCCATCAGCGCATAAGGCACAAAAAGCGGGTCGCCGCATATTGCACGTGCTTCGGCTGTAAGATTAGTGTCAATAGTACACTTCATAGCAGTAAAGGAAGTCGCAAATAAGGGGTGTGCATGAATAATTGCCTTAGTGTCGCTCTTGCTTTTATAAATGGAAAGATGCATTGCTGATTCAATTGAGGGTTTCAGGCACGGGGTCAGATTTTTCCCCTTGATTGTCATAAGTCCAACCTCTTTCCATCTCATCCTTCCTTTGTCGGTGGCAGAAGGAGTGATTGCAATGATATCATCGGTTATCCTGAGGCTTAAATTTCCACCCGATGTTGTTGTCAGACCTTTCCTGTACAGACGCCGCATAAAGCTGGCGACCTCTTTTCGTTCACTTTTATATTTCAAACTCGTGTTCATTTAGTATTATTCAACGAGATCATTAACACCATTCAGTACAAACCGCGGACGATAGGGGAAATTATCAATATCAATCAGATTGGTAATACCGCTTAACACAAGCAGGGTATCAATTTCTGACTCAAGGCCGCATCTTATATCAGTATCCATTCTGTCACCTATAACAATTGCATCTTCTCTTTTAACACCCAGCCTTTTAAGAGCAATACGCATCATCAGAGGATTAGGTTTACCTACAAAATAAGCTTTTTTCCCTGTGGCAATCTCAATTGGTGCAATCAGAGCCTTGGTTGAAGGAGTGATTCCGCTTTCAATCGGTCCGGTAATATCAGAATTTGTACCTATCAGTTTGGCACCCCTGATAACAAGGTTTACTGCCATCTCAATATTTTCAAAGTTGTATCCATGCGTATCCCCAACAACAACATAATCGGGATTAACATTATTAATCGTATAGCCAACACTGTAAAGTGCATGTATTAATCCGGCATCACCAATAATAAATGCGCTGCCGTTTGGTTTCTGACTTGCAAGGAAACTTGCTGTAGCAAGTGCGCTGGTATAAAAATGATCCTCCTCTGCATTTATTCCGAGTCTTTTCATCTTTTCCTGAAGCTCTCTGGGTGTTCTTTCGCTTGAATTGGTAAGAAAGAGGTATTTTTTTCCGGAACTCTCCAGCCAGGCAAGAAACCTGTGAACACCAGGGAGAAGCTTATTTCCATGATAAATTACACCATCCATATCAATTATGAAACCTGTTTTCTCTTTAATCCTTTGTAAGGTCTCTTCCATTGTAATTGAATTGAACGGTAAAGGTATTAAAAAGACTAAAAAAATCACTCCTGCGGATGCTAAACGCCATCTTTATTTAATTGGATCGCTTTTGCATCTGAGAAATCAATTTTGTTTTGGTGTCCTTTTAGTGGCACAATTTTCTCATTAATAGCATCAATTATCCATTCGGGTTGCGGAAAGAAATACGGTTCCATTTCATGTGCAGGGATTATCCAGTTACGGGAACCAACCACCACCGGAGGTGCATCAAGATAGTCGAATGCAAGTTCGGTTATGGTGTGTGCCATCTCCTTAAGGAAGGAACCGCGTGAAGATGCATCACTGGCAAGCACTATCCGACCCGTTTTTTTAACTGACTCAATAACAAGCTCATAGTTGAAAGGAACAAGAGAACGCGCATCAATTACTTCAGCACTTAAACCGTAAGTCGCCTGAAGTATTTCAGCTGCTTTCAATACAGGATATAATGTAGCACCGATAGAAAGAATAGTAATATCTTTTCCGGCTCTTTTTACGTCAGGTTCACCCAACGGAATCTCATAATATTCTTCCGGTACACCCTGTGTATGAAACATCTCACCAATATCATAAATTCTCTGACTTTCGAAGAATATCACAGGGTCGGTACCCTGTAAGGCTGTGTTCATCAGCCCTTTGGCATCGTAAGGTGTCGCAGGAAATACAACTTTTAATCCGGGAATATGAGCAGTAAGCGATGACCAGTCCTGGGAATGTTGTGCTCCGTATTTTGATCCTACCGAAACCCTGATAACAACGGGCATTCTTATAATATTTCCACTCATTGCCTGCCATTTGGGTAACTGGTTGAAGACTTCATCTCCCGACCTGCCAAGGAAATCGCAATACATTATTTCTGCTATAACACGGCCTCCGCACATCCCATATCCAATTGCGGTTCCGACAATTGCACCTTCAGATATCGGTGAATTGAAAAGCCGGTGATAGGGTAGAGCCTCTGTAAGGCCACGATATACTGCGAAGGCACCTCCCCAGTCACGGTTCTCTTCACCCCATGCTGCTAAGAGTCGGGTCTTTATAAAACCTGTCAATGATAGCTTCGAATATACCATCACGAAGCTGATAGAGTTTGGCTTTTGATACAGGTTTTCCTTCACTGTCTGTGTAAAACCTCGCTTTATTTTTCAGTGATTTTACTCTGGGGTTCTCTTCAATTGGTAAAAGCACCTCGGGTTTACCCTCTTCCATTCTGTCAACTGAACCGTTGGAAAACATCATTCTGCCAATGCGATCAGGATCTTTGCTGAGGTCAAGTCTTGGAGATATTTCATCATTTATGCTGAGCTTCAGAATTTTAGTAAGCAATTCAACAGTGTCATTTTTTATACCGTCAAGGTGTTCCCGGCTGGTAATACCTGCCTTTATAATTGAGTTACCAAAGGATATTATCGAATCTTCATTCTGCCAGGCTTCAATTTCTTCTTTTGATCTGTATGAAGATGAATCGGATGGGGAGTGCCCGCTTATCCTGTAGGTAAGAGTATCGAGAAGAACGGGGCCGTTTTTATCCTTCAATAATTGCATCTTACGTTTAAAAGCATCTATAACAGCCATTGGGTTGTAACCATCAATACGCTCTGAATGCATCATTTCAGGATTAACCCCGGCGCCAACCCTTGCAAGTATGTCAAATCCCATTGTTTCACCGGTGGTCTGGCCTCCCATACCGTATAAATTATCCATGAAGTTGAATATCAGGGGTAATCCGCCTTTATAATCGCCATCCCATAGAGTTTTATACTGATCCATTGTGGCAAAGGTAATCCCTTCCCATACCGGTCCGCAACCCATGGATGCATCTCCAATATTACATACTATGATCCCGGGTTTCCTGTTTATTTTCTTATAATAGTGCGGCGCCTACCGAAATATCTCCTGATCCGCCTACAATAGCATTATTCGGGTATATACCGAAAGGAGTGAAAAAGGCATGCATCGATCCCCCCAGCCCCTTATTGAAACCGTTTTCACGGGCAAATATTTCGGAGAGAGCTCCATAAAGTAAGAAATTAATAGACAGCTCTTTAACATTACCCTGAAAGCTCTTTTCAACAACTTTAAGGGCCGAACCTCCAAAATAATTCCTCATGATATCATAAAGCCTGTCTTCACTGAGTTTATCAATTGCAGATAATCCTTTTGCGAGTATCTCGCCATGACTGCGGTGCGATCCGAAAATAAAATCCTCCACATTCAGGTTATAAGCCATCCCTACTGCCGAAGCTTCCTGCCCGATTGAAAGGTGGGCAGGTCCCGGGTGGTTATAAGGTATTCCTTGATATTCATTGGTAGTTTTGATAAGGTTAAGCATAGTTTCAAATTCCCTTATTACGACCATATCGTGGTAGATCCTGACGAAATCTTCCGGACTGAAGTTTTTCTTTTCTTCTTCTATTGATTTATGATACTGATTTACAGGTATTTTACCAAATTCAATAAATTTTGGTTTACGTACAACCTTTGGATTGATGATTTGACTCTTTGGCATATTGTGTTTATTATCTTTTTACTTTTAACTTATATCTTTAACATTAATAAACCCACCCCTTGCCCCTCCCGGGAGGGGATTATTTAAAACATTCTTCTGTGCTCTGTGCCCTGTGTCCTGTGCTTTTCCAGGAAACCCACCCCTTGCCCCTCCCGGGAGGGGATTATTTAAAACATTCTTCTGTGCTCTGTGCCCTGTGTCCTGTGCTTTTCCAGGAAACCCACCCTTGCCCCCGCCGAAGCGGGGCAGGCTCTTCAGGGAGGGGATTTGGTAGAAACTCCTTTCTTTCATTCTCTATAAATTCCTTTCTTTCAGTCCCCCATTATCCTCTTCACTGTTCTATTATTTAGTACCTGAATGTCTCAATCTGTTCCTTGATTTCCTTCAGGAACAAAGTTGCGGGACCTCCGTCAATTGCCCTGTGATCATATGTCAGGGATAATCCCATATATGGAACGAAGCCATAAGTATGATTCCACAGATCGACAGGTCTGTTAATAATTGTGCAAACTCCCAGTATCGCTACCTGCGGAAGATTAATAACCGGAGTGAACATTTCAACACCGTAATTTCCAAGATTTGATACTGTGAATGAGGCTGATGTACTTTGGATCAGTTCAGGATTTATATTTCCCTTCCTGCAGGAATCAGCTACTGATTTCAGTTCCTTCGATAATTTAGCAAGATCCATATTACCGGCATTTTTTACTGCAGGCACCATAAGTCCCCGGGGAGTATCCACAGCAATTCCGAGATGTATAATTTTAAATGTTTTGATCCGGTCATCAAGAAAATGGCTGTTTGCTTCAGGAAATTTCTCAAGTGCCCTGATCACGCACCAGCATACCATGTCGTTAAGAGTAATATCTTGTTTCTCAGTACCTCTGGAAAGATCCTCCTTGATTTTTCGTCTGGCCTCAAGTAACTTTCTCACATCGGCGCTCATATGATGAGTGAGTTGTGCAGAGTTTTGCAGGGAAGCAAACATAGCTTTTCCGATAAGTTTCCGGACATTACTCAGAGGTTTTTCCGTAAACTCCTGATCTTTGGAGCTGGTCATCCCGGGTGTGATTGCAGTTTCTGAAATGAAGTTCTCAATGTCGCTGATGATAATTCTTCCATTTGGCCCTGAGCCCTGAATTTCATCGTACCTGAGACCTTTTTCTTCAGCCAGCCTTTTGGCCCTTGGGGATATCCTGATTTTGGTATCCCCTGTTGAAGGGACTGAGATCTTTATGGCAGCGGTTTTATTTACAGGTATTTACTGCTGGTGCAGGTACTGCAGATTCCGTTCCGGAACTATGCAGTAGTAATTGCTCCCTTGCGAAATGCATCTGTAGTTTCACCCTTTTTCCCGATTACTGCAACAGTTTCCAGAACGGGTACTTCTGCTCCATCAGGGAAGAAAACCTCTAAAAGTGTTCCTTCGGCGGGTGATTCCAGGTCAAATGCTGCTTTATCTGTTTCATATGAGAAAAGGATGTCACCGGTGGAAACAGTATCGCCTTTTTTCTTGAACCACTGTGTTATGATGCATGTCTCAACCGATTGACCCTGTTTCGGCATAATTACGGGAGTTGCCATTTTTTTGTTATTGAGTTATTTTATTGATGCAAACTTGTTATAATAAGTAGAATGAAGTAATTAATTTAATTCCCCAATAGTATGAAAATATGTACAGTTACAAAAATAGACCATTTAACTTGTATTAACAAGTAAAAAATATTATTTTTACATTAAATTTTTATTTCAGTTATGGTTTTTACTAAATCCCTGCCTCAATACCGGAAGTTATATGAGATACTTCGCAAGCATATAACAGATGGTGTTTATAAGGAGGGTGATCTGTTGCCTTCTGAAAATGAACTATGCCAGATATATACTATGACACGACCTACGGTTCGTCAATCATTAAGTGCTCTGGCTAATGACGGATATATAAGTAAACATCAGGGTAAGGGAAGTATTGTTCATAGTCTTCCACGGGAAATAGGGATACTGTCAGTATCCGGAACAACATCAGCCGTTGGGGACCGCAATCTGAAAACAAAAATTGTCATTAAACCTGTACTTATTCCCTGGCCCGATGATTTTATGTTTCCCCTTTCGGAACTGGAAATAGAGTCAGGCTGTATTTATATGGAACGGCTCCGGTTACTTGACGGTGTCGCTATATTCTATGATATCAGTTATATAGCCAATATTAATCTGCCCAGGATTACTTCAAGACAGTTTGAGAACAAGTCCCTTTTTCAGATTCTCAGAGAAAATTACCATATTGAAATAAAGGGAGGGGAGCAAAGGATAAAAGCTATTCATGCTTCTCACGAAGATCGGCAGGTTCCTGCATCTTAAGAGAGATCAGCCGGTGCTTCACCTCGAAAGGAAGATGGAAACAAATAATCCTGAAATATTCCTTTATTCATCAATTTTCTGTAATACAGAAAAATATTCTATCTTCGGGAGATTCTGAACGGATCTGAATTTATTATTATTATACTGGAACCACAGATTATGAAAAGAAGGGAGATGATCAAAGCAGCATCCGGGATCATGGTTACTCCATTAGTTACCAGGGATCCATTAGAAACTGTTAATATTCTTTCGGGCTTAAGTACGGCTGCAACAGGGATCAAAAGGTTTGGGGATGGCCGTGACTGGTTTTTTGAGAAACGGTATGGCCTGTTTATTCACTGGGGATTATACTCAATTCCGGGCTGGCATGAGCAGCATCAGTGGCGGGCACGTGTACCAAGGGAAGAATATGTGAAACTTAAAGACCAGTGGAATCCCGTAAAATTTAATCCTGAAGAGTGGCTCGATATGATGGAGGCCGCAGGAATGAAGTACATCACCATAACAACAAAACATCATGATGGTTTCTGTTTATGGGGTACTAAAGAAACGAAATTCAATACCCTTAATACCCCTTATGGGCAGGATATAATAGGTAAATTGTCAGATGCCTGCCATAAACGAGGTGTACCGTTATGTCTTTATTATTCCATTGCTGACTGGAACCATCCAAATTATCCAAACCAGGGACGACATCATGAACTGCCCGGACCGGAGAAGGGAGATCAGCCTGACTGGGAAAAGTATATGGATTTTTTAAAAGCCCAGGTTCGTGAACTTTGCACAAATTATGGTGAAATCCACGGGTTCTGGTGGGACATGAATGTACCATTATACAAAGATCCTTCGATAAACGCCATGATAAGGCAGTCTCCAGCCAAAAGCCGTTATAAACAATCGTGGTTTTGATGAGGGCGATTTCGGAACTCCCGAACGCGATTCTGACGCTGCCTCCAACCTGGCAAAAGGATTTGAACGGCCAGTTGAAGCCTGTCAGTCAGTAGGAATGGAGAGCTGGGGTTATAAGAAAGATGAAGATTACTATACCGATTCTTATCTGGCCAGGAGTATAGATAATTACCTTGCACGTGATGCCAATTACCTCCTTAATGCAGGACCCACCGGCGAAGGAGTTTTTCCTGAAGAATCAGCCGGGATACTTAAGCGGCTTGGCAAATGGTATTACTCTGTAAAAGAGTCGTTTGAGAAGGTTGATCCTGTTCCTGACCTTATAATCAATCGTGATGCTTTAATAACAAGAAAGGACAATACTTATTATATACATTTTTATAAAGGACTTAACGGCAACGGATTCAAGCTCAAACCGATAAATATTTTACCGGAGAAATCGATTCTACTTAATGACGGAAGACCGGTCGAATGTGTTGTAAACCTGAGCCCCAGTGATCATCTTGAACAGAAACCCTATCTTCGTTTGAGGAATCTTCCTGCAAATGAAATGTCCGATACCGTAATGGTCGTTAAACTTGAATTTAAAAATCAATTGATCTGAAAAGCTTTTTATTTTATGTTGTTGAATCTCAGAGCTTAATATGAATTTTTACTATTAATAAAACTTAAAATCAATGAAATCTCAAAAAAAAGTATGGTCAAGGCGTCAGTTCATTAATTCTGCATTGGCAGGGATGGCTGGTATTGCAGTAATTCCACGTCTCACCGCTGGTTCTGCTAAACCATCTGATGGAATCATCAGGCTTGGATTTATCGGAATGGGCCAGCAATCGATGTTCCTTCTGAATGGTTTTATGCGGATCCCCGGCGTGCAGGCTGTTGCAGGTTGTGATGTCTATGGCATCAAGCGTCAGCGTTTTGTGAAACGTGTAACTGACTTTTACAAAAATGCAGGTAAGGAAGTAAAATTAAAGACTTACGAAAAATATAATGATCTTTTGAAAAGGAAGGATATTGATGCGGTGGTAATTGCAGTTCCCGATCATTCACATGCAATGATAGCCATCGCAGCATGTAAAGCCGGGAAAGATGTTTATCTTGAGAAACCTATGACATTCACAATTAAAGAGGGTCAGGAACTAAGAAAAGTGGTACGTGAAAAAGGCAGAATTCTGGCTGTCGGAAGTCAGCAGCGCTCTGATCCAAACTTTCAGCATGCTGTTAAGCTTGTGCAGGATGGTGCACTTGGAAAGATAACCCTTGTGAATGCATATGTCGGTGCTCCTCCGAAACCTTATGATCTGCCGGAAGAGCCAATACCTGCTGATCTTAACTGGGACCTGTGGCTTGGACCACTCCCGGCAACAATTCACTTTAATAACCAGTTAGATCCCCCTATATCTCTCGATCCGGAAGTAAATGAAAAATTCTGGGGCGCATGGAGATGGTATAAGGAGATGGGTGGCGGTTTTACAACTGACTGGGGGGCCCATATGTTTGATATTGCACAATGGGGCCTGGGAATGGACAGGAACGGCCCGGTTGAGATATCACCGATTGGAGACGGGACTGAGTATATGACATTTAAATATGCCAGTGGTACCGTTATGACTTCGGAGCCTTTCGATGAGAAGAAGACAAAGGGTGTCAAATTTATGGGAGAAAATGGATGGATTGAAGTGGCACGGGGTTATTTCAATGCTTCCGATCCGAAATTCAATCCTCCGGCAGCAGCGCCTGCTGATCCGAAGGCACCATACGAAACATAAAATTCCGCATCAGATGAATTTTATTGAATCTGTCCGTTCAAGGAAAGATCCTGTTGTTCCGGTTGAAATAGGACATAGCAGTTGTACGGTCTGTAATCTTGGGAATATTGCATGTGATCTTAAACGTACAATTAAATGGGATCCTGCAACTGAGAAATTTGTAGATGATACTGATGGTGCAGCTACAAAAATGCTGCATTACACATACCGTAAAGGGTGGAAACTGGTTTAATGACAGTATTGCCATTGATATTACCAGTGATAACCTGGTTAATGATTTGAAAATAAAGTTTCCCGGGAAGAAAAAAATAAGAGGCTGTAATTGTAAAGTTACAGCCTCTCCGGTATTAATTTGAGTAATATTAATCTACTCTTCTTACTTTGACAGCAACGGGGCCTTTTTCTCTCTGTTCAATTTCGAATTCAACAGCCTGCCCTGCTTCGAGCTCGGTATGTGAAACCTCTAAACCAGAACGGTGGATAAAGATATCCTTATTATCTTCAGTTTGAAGGAATCCAAAACCCTTTACCCTGTCATACCATTTAACAGTACCTTTCATAGTTTCGATTTTTTTTTTACCTACCTGTAGTTGTCTCTTCTGTTTCCTCCACCACCTCCTCTGCGGTCGTTATCTCCACCTCTGAAATTGGTTCTTTTGTCAGTTCTTTCAATAGACTCGTTCACGATAATATTTCTACCCTGAACTTCAGCACCATTAAGTTCTTTAATAGCTTTTTTTGCTTCCTCGTCATTTGGCATCTCTACGAAACCAAACCCTTTGCTTTTACCGGAGTATTTGTCAATAATGATTTTAGCGGATGTTACTTCGCCATACTCTTCAAACAGTTCTTTCAATTCTGCTTCATTCATTTTAAAATGAAGACTTCCTACGTAAATGTTCATAATTCAAATATTAAAATATTAATAAAACAGTGTCAAAGGTCAACTATTTTTTTTAAAACTAAAAATTATATGATATAATATATAGTATTTCAGTAACTTTTTATCATTCTTGTTAATCTTCTTTCCGGTTTTTTATCTGAACCTGAAATTAGTTAAAATTCCTTTAATTCCTGATACATTGTAAACAGATTTCCTTGAATATTGTTCGATACACAGGCTATGTTTTTATCAATTAATAAGTAGAATGTAAAGTTATCTGGTCGCGGATTAGTACGTTATTACCATAGAAAACTCCGGTATGATTGATTCAGAACATGTAATCAGTGGTTAAATCGAATATTCCTAAAGTCGTATTATTTTCTATTCCTGATATAAATATGCTTAATATTATTCTGCCCCGAATCTCTTTCATCAATCTCAAAATCAAGAGATCTGATCAGTGGTGTCAGTTTTGCAAATCCAAAATTTCTGGGATCAAAATCAGGTTGTTTTTTCAGTATAAGGTTACCAACGTCGCCAAGGTATGCCCAGCCATTCTCATCCGCCAGATCAGATATTGAACTGGAAATAAGTCTTTTAGCTTTTCGTAAAGCTGCCTGTGGATCATTGTCTTCATTTTTCTGTTTTGTATGCACCGGTTTACCTCTCTGCTTTTTTACGGGAACACTCTCGGAAACCACCGGGGATGCATTAATTATCTCCAGATAAATAAATTTATCGCAAGCTACGATAAAAGGAGAGGGTGTTTTCCGTTCACCAATACCAAAAACTTTCATTCCGGCTTCCCTTAATCTGGTCGCAAGCCTGGTAAAGTCACTGTCACTCGATACTATGCAAAAGCCGTCAACCTTTCCGGAATATAATATATCCATTGCATCAATAATCATCGCCGAGTCAGTGGAGTTTTTACCCCTGGTGTAGCTATATTGCTGAATAGGAGTTATGGCATTTTCGAGAAGCACAGATTTCCACCCGGCAATCGTGGGTCTTGTCCAGTCTCCGTAAATCCTTTTAAATGTAGGGGTCCCGTATTTCGCTAATTCTTCTAGCATACCTTTAACATTACTGTACGGAATATTATCAGCATCAATAAGAACAGCTAACCTTAAATCATTTATTGTTTGCATTAAATGGAATTAATTTGTTACTGCAAGTTACAATTTTATCACTTGGAAAATCAATAGTTTTTTTGTATTTTGGAAGATAAAGATTTATAATTTTCCAAAATACGGACATTTATTTATGCTAGCTTTATTTTTACATGGAAAAGTGTCAAATCAGGTAAATGAGAATTTTTATTACAGGTGGAACCGGATTTATTGGCGGCAGGTTGGCTGAAAATCTTGTTAATCAGGAACATGATATCATTATACTTTCACGTGATCCGGTACGGGCCGTTGTTCCTGTCAAGGATAAAGTTACGTTTGTTAAAGGAGATCTTTTTGATAAGGGAGCATTAAGGAAGGGTAAGTCAGGTTGTGATTGGGTATTTCACATGGCTGCATTCACAAAAACAGCCTGGTCGAAAGATCCCCTGATGCCTTTCAGGACTAATGTTACAGGGACAATAAATGTTATTGAAGCTTCAATTGAGTGTAATATAAAAAAAGTGGTCATTACCTCCACAGGAGGAACGATGGGTTACTCAAAAGACGGTAACCCGGTTGACGAATCGACAAATCCCGATCCGGAATATCACACCTTATATGAAAAAACCAAGGCAAACGCCGAGAAGATAGCTTTAAGCTACACCGGAAAGGGTACGGATATAATTATTGTCAATCCTACAAGGGTTTATGGCCCCGGAAGGTTGTCAAAAAGCAACTCACTGACCAAAATAGTTAAACTCTATATCTCTGGTTTGTGGAGGATTATACCTGGTAACGGAGAGTCAATAGGTAATTATGTATTTATTGACGATGTTCCTGAAGGTCATGTTCTTGCTGCCCGGTTAGGGCGGAATGGCGGACGCTATATCCTCGGAGGGGAAAACCTCTCCTTTGGTCAGCTTTTCCAGATTATTGGAAATGTAACAGGTAAAAGAAGGAAAGTTTTCTCTTTGTCATTCATTACTCTTAAAAGAATTATCAAATTAACAGCACTGTTTTCGAAAATTACCGGGATCCCTCCCTTAATTACTCAGGACTGGCTGGATAAATATATGAATGACTGGATCATGTTGAGCGATAAAGCGGTAAAAGAGCTCGGGTACAAAATCACACCGTTCTGTGACGGAATTGCTGAAACAATCAAATGGTTTAGAAGAACATCCAATGGAAACAGATTACAATTGTTACGCGCTTGTAAAAGGTGCAAGTTTGGGTATCGGAAGGGCAATTGCCAGGGATTGGAACGGATACCCAGCTTCCCAATGTTAGTTTCTTGTTTACTGCTGTGGCAAGAACCTGGGGAACAATGAACAATTCTTTTGAAAATGTATATGCTGAATCTTTTTCATTTTTATACTCGTGTATTAATGCAGCAAATACCATTATCAAGTTTGCTGAAAGAAGCACCAATGTTAACTGGATCGGAGGAGGTTCCACCAAAACCGAGAATAAAAACCGAGTATTGGCCGAAGCCAAAGCTAGACGAGCCTGGGCCTACCGTCAGCTGACTTATTTATGGGGTGATGTACCACTGAACCTTGAGGAATCACTCGGATCGAATATTAATACGGATTGGGAACGAGCACCTGTTGAAACGGTAAGGAAACAAATTATTTCAGATCTTTTGTTTGCAGAAAAGTATTTAAGTATTAGCCCAACTGTAAGGGGAAAGATCACCAAAGGAGCTGTTCAGCATTATCTGGATGAGATGTACCTTGTTTTGGAGAAACCTGACAGCGCTTTATTTTGGGCAGATCACGTTATTTCAAATCCTGCATATGCGCTCATAACAACGCGATATGGTGTTAAAAAAAATCAGCCCGGAGTTGATTTTATGGATATGTTTCTGGACGGTAATACTAACCGGCATTGATTGCTTCCCAGCATGGTAATGAAGTACAACGCGCAGAGGTTGCATGAGGTTTTAAGGAAGTTTGCACAAGAAAAATTGTTTCCGTAAGTGTTTGGCTTTTACCAATGGCTACCTTACTTGCAATTCGAAGTCGTAGGCATGCATTTAATCTTGAGCCGGAACAAGAAATCGTATTGCCGGGAATCATTTTGGAGTCAAAATCAAAATTTTCGAATAAGGGTGTAATTTAATATATAAATGAATAAGGGAAATCGGCAATACTCAAAGATATGGGCCTAGTTACAGAAGTATTATCAAAAGGATATAGGATCTGTGCTGTTGATATTCGTGGAATAGGTGAGACTTTCACTGATATGGGAAACAAATATTGGGATTTTCTTGCAGGGAAACCAATATTCGGGCAGCGGGTGCATGATGTATTGGATACAATAAAATGGTTAAAGGGATCTGAGATCAAGGCACACGATATTAAGCTTTGGGGCATAGGAATGGGTGCTCAATATACGGCATTTACATGAGTATCATGTGATGATATTTCAGGGTTGGTTTTGGAAGAGCCATTGATATCATTTGAAAGTAAAGCAGTTATGGTGGATGTTGGTGATGAAGATTTTCAGATTCGGATTGCCAGAGCATAGGGCCATATAACGCTTTCAGACGAAACTATCAAACTGGTAAATGATAATCAACTGAAGAAAGGCGATGTGTTGACTGTGGCTCAAATAGCAGGGATCACTGCAGCCAAGCAGACATCGAGCCTTATACCATTATGCCATAATATAGTTCTTGATAATGTTAAAGTAAATGCAGTTGTTGACAGTATCCTTCTCATTGAAAAAATAAAGAAATGAATCTTCCTGAAAAACTAGAAATACTTATAATAACCCTCAGCGACAGGGACAGGGCATACAAGAGCGAGTATAATGATCTGAGCGGTCCGAGGGTTAAGGAAAGAATTTCAGAATATTTATCTTCCTTAAGATGGAATTTCAATATTGAAATGAGGCTGATCCCTGACGATAGCTCTATCTTACGTGAAATCTTGCGTGAAAGTTAGAAGTCCGGAAGTCATCTGGTTCACTTCCCGGGAGGATTTGTTCCGCTTTGGAGGGGGTGGGTTAGGTTAAGTGGAAGTCCTTAGAATAACATATATGAGTTATGCTTCTGATTCCGGATTTCTGATTGAATAAGTCACAGATTAATTATTTTTCTTTCCATACTTGTTCTTATTTTATAAAACTTTGAATATTATTTTTGGATTTATGTAAACTATACTTTACATTTGGACTAATAATATGTAAAGTACGCTTGTATGATAAACAGAAAATTTTGGCTCAGCCAGATAGACAATGGATGGAAAAAAAGACGACTTATATGGTTATCAGGTGTACGCAGAAGCGGTAAAACAACTTTATGCAAAATGATACCTGGCGCTGTGATCATGAATTGTGACTTGCCTTCAGTAAATCGGCAACTTGAAGATCCTGAATACTTCTTTAGTAACTTGTCGCATGGGTCAACTATTATTTTTGATGAAATACACAGGCTGAGTGATCCGAGTCTGATTTTAAAAATAGGAACTGATGAGTTTTCCCATCTGAGGATATTGGCAACTGGTTCATCCACCCTTGAAATAACAAAGAAATTCCGTGACTCACTCACAGGCAGAAAACTGCAGATTTTTTTACCACCGATATTGTGGAATGAATGTATTGAGGATTTTGGTATTAAGGATTTTGATCTCCGGCTACTTAATGGCGGATTGCCTGAGTTCCTTTTATCAGAAACAAAAATTGGTGAATTATATTCAGAATGGATTGATAGTTACTATGCCATGGATATCCAGGAACTTTTCAATGTCCGAAACAGGGTTGGATTCCTGAAATTATTGAACTTTTTATTTTTGCAAAGTGGTGGAATAATTGAAATTACATCTCTGGCAAAAGAAAGCGGATTAAGCAGGCCAACTGTAATGGCTCATATAGAAGCTCTCACTATGGCTCACGCGATTACTTTAATAAATCCTTTCTTTGGAGGAGGGAAAAAGGAAATTGTAAAACGCCCCAAAGTTTATGCTTTTGACACAGGCTTTGTTACCCACGTAAAAGGATGGGCAGAAATCAGGGATTCCGATCGCGGCTTTTTATGGGAACATCTTGTACTGGATATGCTACGAGTTACTTATGGCAATGTTTATTACTGGGCAGATAAAGATAAAAATGAAATTGATTTTATTGTAAAAGGAAAAGAAGGCGCGCTACATACAGTAGAATGTAAAATAAATCCTGATAAGTTCTCCGTTGGAGCGGTTAAAAGGTTCAGAGATTACTACCCGTCAGGCATAAACTATTGCATATGTCCTCATATTAAAACACCCTACAAATTGCTCTTTAAAGAGATAGAGGTCACTTTCCAACATGCATTATAGACTCAATGAAAGGGATATCCCCGTGAGATTGAAATTGAGTCTTCGTAAAGGTTGTTTTCAAAAATTAAAGGGATCTTTGAGATAATGAACCAATTTTTATGGCAGATTTTTCTTTATATAGTGATGAAGATCTGATGCGGGAAATCAGGGCAGACAATATGTTTGCTTTTGATGCTCTATATTGGAAGTACTGTAAAAGAGTTTATAAATTTGCATATTCAAATCTTAAGATCAGGGAAGAGGCAGAAAATATTATGCAGGATGTGTTTCTTAATTTGTGGGAGAACCGCCATAAGGTTGAGAAAGACTCTTCAATAAAATCCTATATTTTCACAATAACCTATAATTCTGCTATTTCTGTAATACGCAAGAAGGCCAGTGAGACCAGGTTTGTTGAATATTTAAAGTCACTCCAGGAGATTAACGAGGATCCGGTTAACATAAAACTTGAGTTTAATGAACTGAATAATATGCTCGATGAGATCATTGATTCATTACCTGAACGACAGAAAGAGGCTTATCTGCTGCACAGGGATGAAGGTCTGAAATATTTTGAAATTTCTGAGCGTTTAAATATTTCAGTGAATACAATTGAAAATCATATGAGTCGTGCTCTTAAGACCATCCGTTCAAAACTGGGAAATTATTCTATGATTCCCCTACTATTTATATTCCTTTTTGTTTAAGAAACAGATCTTCGAGCATTTGATGGTTGGGTTGTTCGATTGTATGAAAGTTTAATGGTTAACACGCCGTATATTTAGAAATTACAGACAAATAGACCAATAGAATATATTACTGATTAACCTTTCTTTCCGGTCATTTCTACAATATCAAGTTTTAGAATAAGCATATTGCTCATGGATTTTTCCCTATAACTGAAATCATTTCTGTTTCTATAATGATTCATAATGGAATTTAATCCTTCTGTTTTATCTTTAGCTGTGTCAAGAATGTATATATAACCCCAGCCAACGACACTATTGTATTTCATACTAAAATCACAAGCTTCTTTACCGTCGGTAAGGGTGTGATCTGTGTCCATCTCTTTCCGGTAATTTCCTGTATATCAAGACGCAATATGATTGTTTTTTCAAAAATCCTTTCATCATAATCAGGTCCGGCCCTTTTTGTATAATGCGACATAATACTGTTAAATCCTTCAATTTTTTCTCCATACTCTTTTACGATTGAAATATATCCGTAACCTACCACACTCATATATTTCATGGTAAATTCACATGCCATATTTCCCTCAATCAGACGGTGGTCGCAATCCATTTCAAAACAGACATAATTGTTTTTTCTTACCATGTCAAGTTTCCTTCCTTCATTTGCGCAGTGGAAGTACAACCTTTTTTCAATTCCGGCAACATACCCGAAATTCATTGTTACTATATAGGGAATGTTACCGTCAGCAAATGCAATCCTGCAAACATCAGAAGCTGAAATGATTGACTCAATCGCATTTATATCAGATACTTCTTTTTCCTTCTTTCTCATAATTTTGTATGAATGATATACTGTTGAAACCTCTGAATATCTTTCTCCCTCTTATTTATTGTAAGGGAATTAATTTTGTTTAAGAGATGGTAAAAAATTTTCATTAAAAATAAAGAATATTATTAACTTTGCCTGCACCCGTGGAAGGGTAGACAAACTTAGCAAAACCAACTATTATGGGAAAAGGTGATAAAAAAACAAGAAGAGGCAAAATAATTCTTGGCACTTATGGTGTTAGACGTCGGAGAAAAAAGTCTGATAAATCAGAATTAAAACAGGCGGTAATCAGGGAAAAAGAACTGAAGGTTAGAAAACCCATCAGAGAGAAAAAAGAAGTGCCGGAAATCAAAGAGGTTAAACCTGTAAAAGAATTAAAAGAAGTACAAGAGGTAAAAGAATTAAAAGAAGTAAAACCTGTAAAAGAATTAAAAGAGGTAAGTGAAGTAAAAGAAGTAAAAGCTGCAAAAGCAACAAAAGAAGCAGTAAAAGCAGTAAAAGAAGTAAAGGAAACTAAACCTGTAAAGGCAGTAAAGGTTACTAAAGCAGACGCCAAGACTAAAGAGGCAAAGCCGGTTAAAGATAAAAAATCCGCTAAAGAAGAAAAACCAGATTCAGCGGCAAAACCCGTAAAAGCGAAAAAGGCCTGAAAACCATAGTGGAATTTTTTTTGAGGGAATTATACTCAGGCCATGGTCATTAACAGATGCCGGACAACTGGCAGGCGTCAATAAAGTAAACAGATAAAAATCGAAGCGAAACTCAGACCCTGACCCAAGAGTAAGGGTAAAATTTCCTATCTTTTTACTATAAGCCATTTGTAGTCTTCCGGATCAATTATGGCATTTATAATTAACGGTTCATTTAAAAAGAGTGCCTCATTAAGGGACCTGGTCATATCTTCGTGAGAATCGACTGTTAATACTCTGATACCAAAGAATATATCTGCGCCGAAAAGATCACCCTGGTATAATTGAGTCCCGTAAGGAGGCAGATCTTTCCACGCTTGCTTTAATTTTATAAGATTTAATTCTCCATCAGATAAAACAACAACAATAACCGGAAGATTATATCTTCTGGCTGTTATCATTTCACCGGCCATCATCAGAAAACCACCATCGCCGGTAATGCAAACAACTGTCGCCTTTCTGTTGATCATTTGAGCTGCAAGAGCAGCAGGTATTCCAAAACCCATTCCTGACCAGCCGTTTGAAATAATTGTTTTTCCAGGGCTGTGGGTTTTCCAGAATTGTCCGAAAAGATGAAGGTGGGAACCGACATCCACGGTAATAATTGCATCCCCGGGTAACTCTTCCTGCAAAATTTTCAATACTGAAACCGGTCCAAAATGATTGGTAAATCCATCAAAAACAGAAGCCATTTCATTGCGGATCCCCTCTAAAAGAGTCTGGTCGAACAATAAGGAACCCGCATTCAGATTCCCGAGAGTGTCAAACCACATATCAGGTGGACCTGCAAATTGAGCTATTATTCCTGAAGATGGCATATCTGTTTTAACTAAATCGAAATGGACAACAGGTACTTCAGGTATCCACGATTCATAATTATATTCCACCGGATCGTACCCGATCCCTATTATAAGATCGGTATTTGCATAAATATCTTCCAGATAGTCGCTTAATGCGTGGAAAAGAACTCCGGCATAACATTGATGATCCTCCGGAATCAATCCTTTTGCCATTGGAGTGATCACAACCGGCATTTTATACTTTTCGAGGAATGTAAGCAGTTCTGATTGAATTCCGAGACGTACCGCAGTATTACCCACAGCCATCAAAGGCCTTCGGGAGTTCTCAAGCAACAATCTTATCTTTGGAACGTCATTACTGTACCTCCTGTTTTCCATGGCGACACCAGAATAAATACCATCATCCAGCTCAATATCAGCAATATCAGAGGGGAGACCAATATGGACTGGTCCCGGATTGCTGTCAATACAAATTCTTAAGGCCATGTCAATAACCTCCTTCACATTTGCTTCATTAATCCTGAAAGTGGCTTTTGTTATCGGGCCGAACAGTTTCTGGTGGTCAATATTCATCTGGGTTGTCCTGGTGATCATATTATCATCCATTTCACTTGTAAAGACAATGATCGGGGACCGGTCAAGAAATGCGCCTCCGACCCCGGTTGAAATATTAGTTGCACCAGGCCCAAAGGTTGCATGGCAGACTCCCGGAATTCCGGTTAGTCTGTGCTGTCACATCAGCCATTATGGCCGCTGAAGATTCATTGGAAGTAAGAACGAATTCAATGCCGGAGCTTTAAAGGCATTAATATATGGAATTGAAGGTCCTCCCGGAATACCAAATACATATCTTACTCCATTGCTAAACATTTGATTTGCAATATATTCCGCTATTGTCATGATTGATATTTTGAACAACAGGCAAAACTATTAAATATTATGGTGTCATGATTATTAAAAATGAATTCAATTACTATTAAATTTAGCCATGGGTAATTCAGGATTTTTAACGAACAATTCCACACCGGAAACAGGTTTCCAAAAATCGTATAAAATGATAAAGAACATACTGATACTGATTCTCCTTCTGGTTATGATCTTCTCAGAGCGAATCTGCGTTTCGCAGGTTACTGCCGGTGATTACAGCCGTGCTGATAATCTCGTTAAAATCACTTCCGGCAAAGTTTTTTATGATAGTGTCAAACCTGAATGGATAGGAAAATCAGGGATTTTCTATTATGAAAATACAACACCCCTTGGTATTGAATATATTCTGGTAGATCCTTTTAAACGGACCAAAAGGCATGCTTTTGACCAGAAGAGATTTGCCGCAGTTTTGGAAAGGGTAACCGGGCAAAAAACAGACCCGGGCAAATTACCGGTCAGGAATATTATCTTTTCAGAAAGACTCAACAGTTTTGCATTTATCTATGATAATTATAACTGGATATGTAACCTGAAGGATTACAGTATTACAAAAAGTGACAGAATAAGTGAAAGACGAAGAAAAAGTACATGGGTTTGGGGATTCAGGGATGAGCTTTCAAATGATGCGGTAGATTCACCCGACAAAAAATGGACGGCTTTCATAAAGAATTTCAATGTTTTTATAAGATCAAATGATGATAAAAAGGAATACCAGTTAAGTTATGATGGTGGAATCGGAGAGTATTATTCATCATTCATTAAATGGTCAGATGATTCAAAAAAGCTGGTATCATGCAGGGTACTACCTGCCGAAGCCCGCACTATTCATTATATTGAATCCTCTCCTTCCGGTCAGCTTCAGCCAAAATTTTACTCTTTTAACTACCCGAAACCGGGTGATGCAGTACCTCAGTTTTACCCCCAGCTTTTTGATGTTGTTGCAAAAAAGCAGATAAAGGTTGACGATACCAGTATCCCTGAACAGTATACTGTCAATAACATAACCTGGAGTAAGGATAACAGTTACTTTACCTTTGAATATAATAGAAGGGGACATCAGGTTTATCAGGTACGAAAAGTGGATGCTGAAACCGGTAGAGTTAAGATTTTAATAAATGAAACCTCTCCTACATTCATTGATTACAGTGGTAAGATGTACAGGTATGATGCTGAGGAAACTAATGAGATTATCTGGGCTTCAGAAAGAGACGGATGGAACCATCTTTATCTGTATAACAGTTTGACAGGAAGTGTAAAGAACCAGATCACCAAAGGGAAATGGGTAGTAAGAGATGTTGCATTTGTTGATGAAAAAAAAGGCCAAATAATCTTTCAGGCTAGTGGTAACGAACCCGGTGATCCTTATTTTATTCATTATTACCGGATTAACTTTGATGGTTCAGATCTTACCCGTCTTACAGAAGGAGATGGCAATCATGAGGTAAGTTTTTCTCCTGATAAAAAATTCTTTCTCGACACCTGGTCCAGGGTTGATTCACCACCGGTTTCGGTAGTAAGAAACACAGAGGATGGCAGCCAGGTAATGGTAATTGAAAAGGCTGATATTTCGAAACTTCTGGAGACTGGCATACGGTTACCTGAACCTTTTGTAGCAAAAGGGAGAGATGGAACTACTGACATCTGGGGTATAATTATCCGTCCTGTCAAATTCGATCCGGCAAAGAAATACCCTGTGATAGAGTATATTTACGCCGGACCTCACAGCAATTTTGTTCCGAAAAGTTTCAGGGCCCTGCATGAGGAGATGCATCAGATTGCCGAACTCGGCTTTATTGTGGTGCAGATTGATGGCATGGGAACATCGAACAGGTCAAAGGCTTTCCATGACGTTTGCTGGAAAAACCTTAAAGATGCAGGTTTCCCCGACAGAATACTTTGGATAGAGAGCGCTGCTGAAAAATATCCGTATATGGATCTTGAAAAGGTAGGGATATTTGGAGGTTCTGCGGGAGGACAAAATGCCGCTGCCGCTGTTTTGTTTCACCCCGAATTTTATAAAGTTGCCGTTGCATCATGTGGTTGTCATGATAACAGGATGGACAAAATATGGTGGAATGAGCAATGGATGGGCTGGCCCGTTGGGGAGGAGTACTCCTGGTCGTCAAATGTTGATAATGCCTGGCGTTTGAAAGGGAAGCTGATGCTTATTAACGGGGAGATGGATAATAATGTCGATCCTGCATCCACCACACAACTGGTAAATGCCCTGATAAAAGCAAACAAGGAATTCGAATATATATTTGTTCCGGGAGCAGGTCATATCAGCAATGGAGGGACTTATGGCGCAAGAAAGCGCCGTGATTTTTTTGTTAAAAATCTCCTCGGTACAGATCCTCCTGACTGGAATATGGAAGAAAAATAAAATATTTTCGGATATTTGCCGCCAGATAATTTTCCATTGGAGAGGAAGACCAATACCATTTTGTGGGCGATAGTAGCATGCCTGCTCTGGTCCACAGCTTATCCCGGCATTAAACTCGGGTTGCTCTATGATGCACCCCTGCACTTTGCAGGAAAAAGGTTTATTATTTCGGGATTAATGATCTTGCCTTTTACGGTAAAACCCCGGCTATATTACAACATGATCAGGGAACACTGGCGATTGGTTATTTGGGTTATAATCCTGCAAATGATATTAAATTACGTTCTCTTTTATACCGGAATGGATATTGTCCCGGGAGCTATCGGGGCACTGATTGTTGGATCGCAACCTCTTGTTACTGCAGTGGTTGCAGCTATAATGACTAAAAAAGATAAACTTACATCCAAAAAGATAATCACAATTATTTTCGGGATTGCAGGAGTTATTCTGATAAGTGCAGGAAGGCAGGCTCTGAAACTCGGTGAATTAAAAGAGCTCCTGGGCGTATTTCTGATTCTTATCGCAAATATTGCAACTGCTACAAGTAATGTGCTCGTTTCAATTAAAAGCAAAGGGATTAATCCATTTGTCCTCAGTTCAGCATCCATTTTTACGGGAGGAATCATTATCTATCTTCTTTCAATACCTATCGAGGGTCATCCACAGGTTTCATTGCCTTTAAGATACTGGATTATACTCCTGTGGCTGAGCTTTATGGCAGCATTTGCATTCTCTCTTTGGTTTAAACTTCTTCAACGGCCGGGCGTAAAAGTTTCTGAGCTTAACCTGTGGAAATTTATTATTCCGGTTGTTGGTGCCATCTTAAGCTGGATGCTTGTTCCCGGAGAAAAACCGGATTGGCTGACAATAAGCGGAATGATAATTATAATGACTTCGTTGATAATGTTTCACAAACCGAACGGGACCATACCCTTAAAATCAAATGAAAAAGATTAAAAAATGCAAAAAAGACTGATAGCTTTCACTGGTTATGCGTTATACTGGTTACTCTTCTTTTTCGTTGCACGGCTTTTCTTTATTATGACTCATTCCGGGGAAGCTATTCAGTTTGGCTTTGGAACAATGGTCGCAACTTTCACTCATGGAATTATACTGGATATTTCTGCAATTGGTTACCTTTTTCTGGTGCCTGTCCTGGCAGCTATACCCGGCCTCTATTTTAACGGCAACTGGTACAGGAATTTTGTCAGATTTTACACCTATGTGTTTATAATTCTTGCATCGGCAATAATAGTTGCGGATACAGTTCTTTACAAATACTGGGGTTTCAGAATGGATTATACTTCCATTGCATATTTAAAAACACCCAAAGAGGCCCTCGCTTCTGCAAGCACTTTTGAGTTTATTATGGTTCCTCTGACTATCGCTTTGATATCTGCTTTATTCATTTATTTGTACAACAGATTCATTAATATCCTTTTCAGCGGTTTTGACAGGGCACGTTACCTTATTCCTGCTGTGTTATTATTTATGATTTTATTGGCATCGCTAATTATCCCGATCAGGGGAGGAGTAGGAATCGCCCCTGTAAATGCAGGAACTGTATATTTTAATGAAAACATGTTTGTCAACCATACGGCAATTAATGTTTTCTGGAATGTTGGCAGTTCAGTATTCAATCAGAAACCAACACGAAACCCTTACGTTTATGGAGACCTTGCATCAGCCAAAGCATTGACAGACAGCTTGACTGAGAAGAAAGGTCTTCCTGTCAAAGTTCTGAATACCAGCAGGCCTGATATTCTTATTATTGTACTTGAAAGTTTCGGTAGTGTTTTGATCGGACCTCTTGGAGGGGATCCTCTTACCACGCCGTGTTTTAACAGTTATGTTGATGAAGGAATTCTTTTTACAAACTTTTATTCTTCCGGCAACCGGACTGATAAGGCAATGCCTGCGATTTTGAATGGTTATCCTGCTCAACCGGTTTCTTCTATCATGAAAGAACCGAAGAAAACCCAGTCACTTCCGGGTATTGTTAAAACTTTATGTGAGTCAGGGTATTCAAGTTCATTCTGGTATGGAGGAGATATAAATTTTGCAAATTTTAACTCTTTTGTAATCAATGACGGTTTCCAAAATATTATTACCAAGAAGAATTTTGATCCGGTCTATTATAACTCAAAATGGGGAGTGCATGATAATGTTCTTTTGGAAGCCCTTGCTGATTCAATGAAAACGGTAAAAGAACCTTTTATAAATGTAGTCCTGACTTTGTCGAGCCATGAACCTTTTGAGGTTCCGATGGCACCCGTTTTCAAGGGGAGTGATGAACTGACGAAGTACAGAAACTCAATCTACTATGCCGATAAATCACTGGGTGCTTTTCTTGAACAGGCACGGAAGAGCAACTGGTGGAAAAACACCCTGGTAATTCTTGTGGCAGATCACAGCCGCCGTAATTCATCTGAGGTGCTGGCATACTCAGAAGAGATATTCAAAATTCCAATGCTGTGGCTTGGTGGAGCCCTGGCTAAAGAAGGCATTAAGGTTGAAAAATATGGGAGCCAGGTCGATATTCCGGTAACTTTATTAGATCAACTTGATAAGAAGGTAAATTTCCCTTTTGGCAAAGACCTTTTTTCAGACAGGTCAAATTCATTTGCTTTTTATACTTTTAACGAAGGATTTGCTTTTATCACCGACAGCTCAAAGTTTGTTTATGATCATAAACTTGGAAAACCGGTTCTTGAGGAGGGAAAGGAACCTGAATCGGCAGGTATTTATGGAAAAGCTTTCCTGCAGGTATTATACGACGATTTTCTTACACGATGACTCTTTATCTGGTATGTTGAATTTCATAGAATAATACAATGGAAAAGAGTAAAAAGCATATTCCCGGGGTAGTAATTATGTTGGGATTGGTAAGTCTCTTCACTGATGTCGCCACGGAGATGATTTACCCGCTTATACCGGTTTTTGTTGCTGCTTTGGGATCGGGAGCCATTCTGCTTGGAATAATTGAAGGAGTGGCTGAATCCACCGCTGCTCTCCTGAAGCTTTTCAGTGGTATTATATCAGATAAGATAGGAAAAAGGAAGCTTCTTGTTCTTATAGGATATGTAATTTCATCGTTTGTACGTCCGTTGACGGGAATTGTCTCATCAGCCTGGCAAATTATTGCTGTGAGGATGTTTGACAGGATAGGGAAGGGTATAAGAACTGCACCAAGAGATGCACTTGTAGCATCAGTAACAGATGAAAGCATACGGGGAAAGCCTTCGGATTCGAAAGGGCAATGGATCATACCGGAGCCGTGATAGGACCGGTCCTTGCAATAATTACTTTACTTGTATTATTTATTGGTTTTGGCTTCAGGGACTCATTGCTTGCTTTGAGATGGACATTCATTCTTGCCGTTATCCCGGGAATACTTGCTGTTCTGACAATTATATTTTTTGTTAAAGAATCCGCACCGGCTAAAAATGGTTCAAAGCATTTTAAATTCTCCCTTAAGAGTTTTGATTCAAACTTCAAAACCTACCTGTTGATCATGGTCCTGTTCACACTTGGTAACTCCTCGGATGCTTTTCTTCTTTTCAGGGTAGAAGAATCAATTCAGAAAAGCGGGTCAGTAGCCGATATTGTAGAACGAATAGGTCCCCTGAAGGAAATGGTTTCAAATTTTGGGGATAAAGCTGCTCAGGCAAATGTGATAAACATTCTTTTTTTGCCACTGATCTGGGCCTTCTTTCACATTATTAAAGTTATCTTCTCAACTCCGCTTGGGTCTTTATCTGACCGGATCGGAAGAAAAAGAGTGATCAATATCGGATGGGCAATTTATGCATTTGTATATCTTTCATTTGGTTTGCTGGTTTTTCTTCCCGCAGGTATTCAGGTAATGGCAACTTTTATTCTCTTTGCCATCTATGCTCTTTTCTATGCTTTTACTGAAGGTGCAGAAAAAGCTTTTGTTGCTGACCTTGTAAAAGCTGATCAGCAAGGCTCAGCTTATGGCATGTTTAATTTTGCAATCGGACTTGGAGCCTTCCCCGCAAGTGTTATTTTCGGATTCCTTTACAGTTTTTTCGATTTGCGGTTCCCCGGTTTTGGTGGAACCATTGCATTTGGATTTGGGGGTATAATAGCATTGATTTCCATGTTGCTACTTATTTTAAAAGTTAAGGAGCCTTCAAGAACCGCAATGTAAATCTCTTTGTTTCCGGGGAAGTAATGTATAATAAATGAAGAACTTATACAATGGACCAGAGAGGATGGAATAATCAGAGGTGAGATTTATTACCTGCTGTATTTTTTCTTATCCCTTGAGCCATGCTTTTTGTCTTTTCTGAAATCTCTTGTGAAACTTTCGGATTTGCCGCTTCTTCTCTTTTCAGGTCTTCTGTCGGACCATTTGGCAGGTCTTTTAACTGAACGGTCAGTTTCTCTTTGACCTTCAGGTTTTTCCTGCGCAATTTCCACTGCGACCCTTCTTTCATTGAATTTTGAATTGTTCAGAGCTTCAATAAGATAATCAGCATATTCAGCTTCTACTTCAAAAAATGAAAATGTTTTCAGAAGGTCAATTTTCCCGAGAGGGATTTTCTTTCCGGAAGTATTTTTGTTTACGAGTTCAATAAGTTGTTCAGGATAAAATCCATCAGTTTTTCCCAGGTTAATGAATAATCTTTTATAGTTACCGGAATATTCCCTCTGAGCCCCTTTTTTACCGGATCCTCTGAAATTATCATCCCTGTCAAGGGGTGAAATTATTTCTTCACCGGATCTGTAATCATCGAGGAATTTCCCAAACTGAAGGGATACAACTCTTCTTACAAGCTCTTCCCTGTCAAGTCCGGCCAGCTTCTGCGTGATTTCAGGAAGAAATTTTTCAATTTCCTGATGTTCCGTGACGACAGTTTCAAGCTTCTTTATCCAGTGGAACAATTGTTTACCGCATATCTCGGTTCCTGTGGGTATGGGAATTGCTTTAAATGGTTTCTTTACCAGTCTTTCAACCTGTTTAAGATTGTGTTTCTCCCTCACATGAATCAGTGATATTGATATCCCTTTTTTCCCGGCCCTTCCTGTACGGCCACTGCGATGGGTATATACTTCAGTGTCATCAGGAAGACTAAAATTAATAATATGAGTCAGGTCGTCAACATCAAGACCACGCGCAGCAACATCCGTTGCAACCAGAAGCTGCAGGTTTCTTACCCTGAATTTCTGCATAACGGTATCGCGCTGGACTTGTGACAGGTCACCATGAAGAGCGTCAGCATTATATCCGTCATTAATAAGCTTTGATGCAATCTCCTGTGTCTCTTTCCTTGTACGGCAGAATACAATACCGTAAATATCAGGTTCGGAATCTGCTATTCGCTTAAGTACTTTATATTTATCTTTTGCCTGAACCAGATAATAACCGTGTGTAACATTTTCAGCAGAGGCATTTTTTGTACCTATTGTGATCTCCTTTGGATTTTCCATGTATCTTCTGGCGATTCCTGCTATTTCTGTCGACATTGTAGCTGAAAACAGAAGTGTTCTTCTTCCTTCAGGAACCTCTTCAAGTATCTCATTTATGCTGTCGAGAAATCCCATATTAAGCATCTCATCAGCCTCATCAAGGATAACGGTAGTTACAGATGATAATTTTGCGGCCCGCCTTCCTATAAGATCAATAAGCCTTCCGGGGGTTGCAACAATAATATGAATTCCTTTTTTAAGTTCTCTTATCTGGTTATCTATACTGGCTCCGCCATAAACTGCCAGAATTTTTAATTTACCGGTAAATCTGGCATAATCATTAAGGTCGCCTGTGATCTGCATACACAGCTCACGGGTAGGGCAGAGTATAAGGCTCTGAGTGGTATTTAATTCTGTATCAGTCATTTGTACCAGGGGAAGCCCGAAAGCCGCTGTTTTGCCCGTACCTGTCTGGGCCAGTGCAATAATATCACCCTCCTCTTCCAGCATTAGCGGTATAACTTTTTCCTGTACCGGCATAGGCTCATCAAACCCCAGCTCCTGAATAGCCTTCAGGATTCCGGGAGTAAATCCCAATTCTTCAAATTTTTTCATTGATATGTTTTGTGGCGTGGTTACGGTAGCGATACCTTTTTTATCATCCGCGAAATGAACTCATTTGCTGAACCGGACAAATAGATGAAACCGCTTACTGGAAATCACTTTATTAATAAAGGCGCAAAGGTAATCAAATAAATACCAGTATGCTAATAAGGTAATAAAAAAACCGGATGATCAGGGTTTCCCAGTATTGTCAGTACTTCTTTAAAGGCTTTCCAGTTCGAACGGTTCATCTTCCGGAACCTCAGCTAATTTACCACCTTCGCACCTGATTGTCCTTGCCGGGAACTTCTTTAGGATATTATAGTTATGAGTAGCCACAATAACCGCTCTTCCTGTTTTACTAATGTCCTGCAATAGTCTGATGATGCCTTCTGAGGTTTCCGGATCAAGGTTTCCCGTCGGTTCATCGGCCAGGATAATATCAGGATCATTGAGCAGGGCTCTGCCAATCACAACACGCTGCTGTTCGCCTCCTGATAACTGGTGGGGCATCTTGTACCCTTTCAAACCAAGGCCTACCTTATCAAGAACCTCATTGATCCGTGAACCGATATCGCTTTTGTTCTTCCAGCCTGTTGCTTTTAGAACAAATTCAAGATTTTCATTTACAGATCTGTCAATCAGCAACTGGAAATCCTGAAATACTATTCCGATTCTCCTTCTCAACATAGGAATATCCCTGTTCCTTAAGTGTGAAAGATTGTATCCTGCAACAATTCCGGAACCATTTATTAAAGGTATCTGCGCATTAAGTGTTTTTATGAGACTTGATTTGCCGCTTCCCACTCTCCCGACAAGATACATATACTCACCTTTTCCGACCTTGAGGTTCACATCTGAAAGTACCAGGTGATCCTGCTGCCATATTGTACAGTCTGTCAGTTCAATTATGATATCAAGGGGAAGATTTTCCTGCATCTGCCGGCTAATTTGAGTGCAAAATAACGAAAGAATTGATAATTAACATTTATATGTTGATAAAATCAGTAATAAAGGCTGTTTGAGGGCGTTTAATAGTTGTAATTTTACATTTGATTGAAAAAAAGACTTTTAGTTTTATGTGGCTTAAAATTAGCATGTTATGTGCATATATTAATTTTTTGCCACAAACATGTGTTTTAATATGAGAGCCAAAATAAATAAATTATGAACAGAAAATTAAATATCTCACCTGAATACTTCTTAAACTTTGTGCACCTTCATGAAACGCTCTGCGCGCCATCGGAGATAAAACATTTTAATCCGTGAGGAACAGAAAGGCACTTCAGAAATTACCCCTGTGAAAAGGCATTACAAAAAGGATTTGTGTTAATGTTATTTTTCATTTCCTTATTAAATTTCACTCTCACAGACATCTCATCCCAGGTTCCTTTCACAGGTCCGGATCTGGGTTCGGAGTATAACAGGGGCCTTGAGTTATTCAAAAAAGAAAAATATCCTGCTGCTATAAGGCTTTTTGATTCTTATATTGCCAAAGCCGGATGAAAACGATCATATTGAAGTTGCTGAGGCGGAGTATTTCAGTGCACTTGCTGCCATAAGACTCTTTAATGCTGATGCTGAGTACAGGATGGTCATGTATATCTCACATAACCCGGAAAGCCCGTGGATTAATCTTGCAAGATTATACCTTGGCGATTATTTCTATCAGAATAAAAACTACAGGAAAGCAGTCCTTTACTATGAAATGGTAAACAGGCAGGAGCTGGAAGGTAACGAACTGGCTCAGTATTTTTTCAGACTTGGTTATTCACTTTATATCAATGGTGACAAACCAAGGGCCCTTCTTATGTTCTCCGAAATTAAAGATATTGACACTGACTATACTCCCCCTGCTATTTACTATTTTTCTCAGATCGCCTACGAGCAGAAGATGTATCTTACTGCCATGGATGGTTTTGAACGTTTGAGAGATGACGAAACATTCGGACCTATTGTTCCTTTTTATATTGTTCAGATCCTCTATCTGCAGAAAGATTATGACGGAATACTTTCATTAGCGCCGTCACTTCTTAACTCGGCAGGTAAAGAGAGAGCGGTTGACCTGTACAGGTTTATCGGTGATGCATATTATAATAAAGAAAACTACAGTGAAGCCATACCTTATCTTGAAAAGTATTCTGCAGGAGCCAAGGCAAGCGCCAGGGAGGATAAATATCAACTTGCATACAGCTATTATAAAACAGGTAATATCGACAAGGCGATAAAACTATTTCTTGAAATAGGGGTCAGGAATGATCTGCTTACTCAGAATATCTGGTATATGCTTGGAGATTGCTATCTTGAAAAGGGAGATAAAAAACGTTCCGAGTTAGGATTCGGGGAAGCATCTAAAATGGATTTTGACAAAAAGCTTAAGGAAGAGGCTCTTTTAAATTATGCAAAACTGACTTATGAAACATCATATTCTCCTTTCGGAGAGGTCATTGCAGCTTTTCAGGAATACATAGACCTTTACCCCGGTTCAGAACATATTCAGGAAGCTTATGATTACCTGGTTGCTACATTCCTGCAGGTTAAAAATTATAAAGCCGCTCTTGCCGCACTGGATAAAATCCGTAATAAAGACAGCCGGCTCGAGGAAGCGTACCAGAGAGTTGCATTTTTCAGAGGAATGGAACTCTTTAAAAACATTGAAATAGAGGCTTCTATCGATATGTTTAACAAATCTTTGAAATATGAAAAATATAACAGGGCAATAAGAGCGAGGGCAATTTACTGGAGGGGTGAAGCATGGTATCGTCTCGGCCAGTACGAAAAAGCAAAAAACGATTATGAGGAGTTTATGGGAATACCCGGTTCGTCTCAGCTTAATCGAAAATTCTCTTGTAAGGTATAATCTCGGATATGCGCTTTTTAATCTGAAAGATTATTCAAATGCTATAAACCATTTTAAAGCTTTCGAGTCGGGAGTAACAAAAGTAAGTCCTGACATAATGGTGGATGCCAGGGATAGAATTGCAGACTGTTATTATATGGCTACAAATTATCCTATGGCAATAAGTTATTACGATAAAGTTATAGATTATGGCAGAACGGACGCTGATTATGCCATGTTCCAGAAAGGATTTTCTCTCGGCCTTATTAAAGATCAGAGAGGAAAAGAAGAAGTTCTTTCATCGCTTATTGAAAAGTTCCCGGCTTCTTCTTTTGTTCCGGATGCCATATTTGAACGGGGAAGAACATGGCTGGTGCTTGAGAATTATGCAAAGGGGGAAGCTGATTTCAATACTATTATTTCATCATATCCTTCCAGTCAGTTTGTTCCTCGGGCCATGGTCCAGCTTGGGCTTCTCTATAATAACATGGGGGAAAATGAGAAAGCCATTGCACAATACAAGAAAGTTATCGGGAGCTTTAAATCTACTCCTGAGGCAAGAGATGCGATGACTGGTCTCAAAAATACCTATGTCGAGATGAATGATGTTGAATCTTATTTTGCCTATGTAAAAACCCTTGACGGTTATGGAGATGTAAACCAGGCTGAAAGAGATTCATTGCTCTATACCTCAGGCGAAAACCTTTATATTACAGGCAAATACGATAAAGCCATGGAAATATTCAGAAATTATCTTACTGAATTTCCCAATGGCAGTTTCAAACTAAATGCTCAGTTCTATCTTGCAGAATCCCTCAGGTCAGCCGGAAATAATGACGAGGCACTGAAACTTTATACCGCGGTCTCTGACGAGCCAAATAACCAGTTTATGGAACAGTCATTGATTGCAGCTGCAGCTATTCAGTTTGATAAAGAAAATTACGGTTCCGCTTTTGACTATTACGCAAGACTGGAAAAAGTTGCAGGCGGCCATGAAAATCTGATTATTGCACTGAAGGGGCAACTCAGGTCATCATACCAGGAGGGGGATGCCCGGAAAACAATAGCCGCAGCCTCTAAACTGATCTCTTCCCCTAAAATCCCGGAAGAACTTGTGAGAGAAGCAACATTTATGAGGGCTAAAGCTAACTACAGTCTTAATAATTTCGTGGATGCATTAAGTGATTTCAGAAAAGTCGCAGTTGAAGTTTCCAGCGCTGAAGGTGCCGAGTCGAAATACCGGGTAGCAGAATTACTTTATAAAGACGGAAAGGATGCCGAGGCGGAAAAAGTAATATCTGAATTTATTAATCAGAATACACCCCATCAATACTGGATGGCACGTATGTTTCTTCTTCTGGCGGATATAAGTATAAAAAAGGGCGATTTATTGCAGGCAAGAGCAACTCTTCAGAGTGTGAAGGATTATTATACCATTGATAATGACGGGATACTTGATGAAGCTAAAGCCAAACTAAATTCACTCGATGAAGTCAAAGCCAAACCTGATTCACTTAATAATGTCAAAGCCAATACTTTATAAATTATAATACCCAATAAGTTTATGACAATTTCCGGAAAGATTAAAATGAATAAAATAATTAACATGATAAATAAAAACCTGGTTATTACACTCCTTTTATTCCTTTTATCAGTACCTCTGAAAGCCCAGATAAAGAAGCAGGAGCAAGGACTTAAAAGAGAGGTCACACTTTATAATCCATATAAACCGTCCCTTCCGGAAGTTAAGAAAAGGAGCTTTTTGCCCGACATGACCGACACTTCAAAAGTTAACCCCGATTTTAAATATGTTATCAGAACGACACCTTTTATGCCGGAGTATGTCGTAAGTCCTATTAAAGCTGCTTCATTGCTTCCCGATCCATTGACAAGACTTTATAAAAGTTTTGTTAATATAGGTTTTGGAAATCATACAACTCCCCTGGTTGAGATCAGCATTACAAATGAACGTTCAAAAAAGGGTGCCATAGGACTTTATGCCCGGCATTTTTCGTCCAATGGAACGATAAAGTTGCAAAACTTAAAAAGGACTTTTGCAGGTTATATGGATAACGATGTCTCACTTTTCGGTAAAAAATTTTTTAGAAAAAGCCTGCTTGACGGATCAATTGACTTCAGTCAGAAGATAAGACACGCTTATGGCTATGACCCCGATATTCTTGACTATGATCCCAAAAACAAAGATATAAGAATGGGATATAATAATATAGGAGCAAAAGCTACCTTCGCTTCTTCCAAACTCGACTCTTCCAGTTTTTCTTACAAGTTTGACGTTAAATACAATTTCTTTTATCAGAGTAAATCTGTCTTCAGCAATAATACCGCAATTAAAGGGTTAATGGCAAAATCATACAAGGGGTTCTATGTTGGCTCAGGTATTGAATTTGATAATTACCATAATTCCCGGAGTGTGTGGGATAAGCCGAAATATATTGCGTCAGTCAGTCCTTTCATTAAGAAAAGTACATCTCAATGGAACTTTAAATTTGGATTACAGGCTCTGCTTGACAGGAACCTTACCGAATCTGCCAAATTCCATCTTTATCCCAACATTGATTTCGGGTTCAGTATAGTACCATCCTATATCAACTTCTTTACCGGTTTAGGGGGAAACCTTCAGAAAAATACCCCGGAAACCATAATTGAGGTGAATCCGTATATTATTCCCGATGGAAGATTGTTTAATCTTCCTAATACCGATAATGCCCTGGTGGTTTTCGCCGGATTAAAAGGTAATACCGGTATGAATGGCAACTACCTCGTTTCAGCTTCATATTCAGTAATCAACAATATGCTCTTCTTCTCCAATCTTGTTTATCCCGATTCATTATTTATTCCCGAAAGGGGAAATCATTTTATTGTATTGCCTGATGATGGAGAGCTTCTGAACCTCCATGGGGAATTATCAGGGTTAATTACCGATAAGCTCTCCTATCTGGCTACAGGAAATTATTATGCCTATACCCTGTCTGGACAGAATTATGCCTGGGACAGACCCGGATGGGATGCTAAGCTTGGTATTAAATATAACCTCAGGGATAAAATACTCGCCGGGGCAGAGATTGTTACCATAGGGCCAAGAAAACAGATTGTTACCAGAGATATTACAACACCCGTGCCACTTGTTCCCCCCTCCGTTTTCAGTATGCCGGCTCATTTCAACCTGAACCTAAGCGCGGAGTACCGTTATACAAAAATACTTTCATTCTGGCTTAAATTCAACAATATCTCATACAACAGATATTATGAGTGGGCTTATTATCCTTCACAGAGGTTCCTCTTTATGCTCGGTTTTACTTATAGCCTGTAAGTTTGAGGCGAGGGGAGAGTGAGAAGAGGAGAATGGAGTGGGGTGATTCCCATTGGATCCCCTCCTGGGAGAGCCTGCCCCGCTTCGGCGGGGGGTAGGGGTGGGTTTTAATAAAAGTTAAATCGTAAAGATTGAAAGTAAAATATCCTGGCAGAATGAATAGAAATCCTTGTGGATTTTGAGGATAAATTTATTTCATAATTATTGAAGTTTTTACATAGGAAATCATTAACAAATTGTATCTTTGCATGATTAATTAATATGCATAAAATCAATAATTTATATTAATAAAAATGAAGCCGGCTTTATTAGTTGGCGGGGTTTGGTTTTTATAAGTTGGGCGTTAAAAAATTGAAGTAAAAAATTATTGGATAATGACTGAAAAAGAAAGAAAATTGCAGGAAAGCCTGGAATATTCCGCAGATAGTATACAGGTGCTGGAAGGTCTTGAAGCTGTTAGAAAAAGACCTGCAATGTACATAGGTGATATTGGTGTTAAAGGGCTACATCATCTTGTATATGAGGTTATTGATAATTCTATAGATGAAGCTCTTGCCGGATATTGCTCAAAAATTGAAGTTATGATACTATGAGGATGGTACATTATCCGTAGCTGATGATGGACGTGGTATTCCCACCGGGACTATGGAAAAAGAGCAAAAATCAGCTCTCGAAGTTGTAATGACCGTATTGCATGCAGGAGGCAAATTTGATAAAGATTCATATAAAGTGTCCGGAGGATTACATGGTGTTGGTGTATCATGTGTAAACGCTCTTTCAGAGAAGCTCACGGCAGTAGTTGAGCGTGAAGGAAAAATTTTCAGACAGGTTTATGAGAAGGGAAAACCATTAACGCCTGTCGAGGTGATCGGCGACACTGATAAATCAGGAACTTTAATTACTTTCAAACCTGACGGAACGATTTTCCAGACTCTTGATTTTAATTTTGAGATACTTGCCGCCCGTCTCAGGGAGCTTGCATTTCTTAATAAAGGAATACAACTGACTATTAAGGATATGCGGGAAATGGTAGAGAACGGGGACGGCAACAAGGCCAGGTATGAGGAGTTCAGATCAGAGCTGGGATTGAAAGAATTTGTTGAATATCTCGACTCTAACAGGGAACGGATCATTGATAAGCCTATTGATATCACTTTCGATAAAACTGACATCCCGGTTGAGATTGCACTTCAGTATAATAGCTCTTTCTCTGAGAATGTTCATTCCTATGTAAATAATATCAATACGATAGAGGGAGGGACCCATCTTGCAGGTTTCAGGAGGGGACTGACCCGCACTCTGAAAAAGTATGCTGAAGATTCAGGGGCAACAACCAAGCTGAAATTTGACATTAATGGTGATGATTTCCGCGAAGGATTGACTGCTATAATTTCAGTAAAGGTCCAGGAACCTCAGTTTGAAGGCCAGACCAAGACAAAGCTCGGAAATTCTGAAGTTATAGGAGCAGTTGATCAGGCAGTAAGCACAATGTTAACCAATTATCTGGAGGAGAACCCGAAAGATGCAAAAATCATCGTTCAAAAGGTAATTCTTGCTGCCACTGCCCGACATGCAGCGCGCAAAGCCAGGGAACTTGTCCAAAGGAAAAATGTATTCTCAGGTTCGGGTCTTCCGGGTAAACTGGCCGATTGTGCCGATCGTGACCCTGCTAAGTGTGAGATATACCTCGTGGAAGGTGATTCGGCTGGTGGAACCGCTAAACAGGGCCGTGACCGTGCTTTCCAGGCAATTCTTCCGCTTCGTGGTAAAATTCTCAATGTTGAAAAAGCAATGCAGCACCGGATTTATGAGAGTGAAGAGATTAAAAATATATTCACGGCGCTTGGTGTAAATATCGGTACCGATGAGGATAGCAAAGCTCTTAATCTCTCCGGGCTTCGTTATCATAAAGTAATTATAATGACTGATGCCGATGTTGATGGTTCCCACATTACAACTCTTATTATGACCTTCTTTTTCAGGTATATGCAGGATCTCATTCGTAATGGGGAACATTTATATTGCAACTCCTCCGCTTTACCTTGTTAAAAAAGGCAAAGCAGAGACGTTACTGCTGGAGTGAGGAAGAACGTGAAGAGGCAGTTACGGAAATGGGACTTGGAAAAGAATCGACTGTCGGCATTCAGAGATATAAAGGCCTTGGTGAGATGAACGCTGAACAACTCTGGTCAACAACTATGAATCCGGAAACGAGAACGCTGCGCCAGGTCACTATCGAAAGTGCTGCAGAAGCCGATCATATATTCTCAATGCTTATGGGTGACGAAGTTCCCCCGAGAAGAGAATTTATTGAGACACACGCAAAATATGCCAAGATAGATGTGTAAAACTTATCCGGAGGTTTAGTGAAGTAAGCTCTCAATCTCCGAAAATTTTCCTTCTGATTTCGACAGCATTATCGTTACAGACTTCACTGCAACAAAAACATCTGATGCATTTACTGTCTGTCAGTACAATATGAGATTTATTGGAAGGCAACGGCGCAATCGCCTCTACAGGGCATATTCTGACACATTTCTTACAACCAGTGCAGTTTTCATGGATGAATACAGGTCTCCTCTCAAGTTTCCTCAGGAATCTGATCCGGTTCATTACAAACTGAAGGGAGATGTTGTTATTATGTGAAATTGCTATTTTCTTAAAGTCTTCCTTTATTATTGTGCTCATATCAGGTCCCTCATAATCTATATCTTCCTCTGACTGAAGCCAGCTCCTTCTGAACAGGGCTGTTCTTGAGGTCGGGATAACTAAAGGATCATATCCTGCAATTCTGCTTGCTATCATATCCATTGCGAGCGGGTTTGTTGACCCGAGTAATAGCCCGATCGCTACCGGTAATCCTCTTCCCGGACCCGGACCTTCCATTCCCATAATACCATCCATGAGAAAATAGTCAGGAGTGACTGCTTCATTGAGATCAACCAGAAACTCGCCAAATCTTCTTCTGTCCTGATGAAGTGCATGCTGTTTTCCCTTATTGAAACCAGGGACCAGCCCGAGAGTATTTTTAATAGCTCCTGTGAAATAAACAAGTTCGTGATTCTTAAATTTCGGGAGAGAGATTATAAGATCAACTTCATTAATAATTGATGCAATCTTAATTTTACCATTCCTGATTTTTTTTTCAATGGGATTCCTGGTAAAATCAACCCATGTTGCACCGGTTTCATCGCATACCTTCCTGATTCCGGATTTTAGGGCGCTAAAATCTTTTAAATGTACTGCGGGGGAGTCACCGACAAAAACTGTCGCACCCTTTGACTGGAGATACATCACCATAGCTTTTACAACAACCGGATGAGTACAGATACATTTGTCCGGATCGCTGTCAGAGAGAATGTTAGGCTTTACCAGGACTCTTTTATTCCCTACAGACGGACCTTCACTTGATTCATAAATTCCGGAAATAAGGGTTAAAACCTTCCGGAATATCATATTCTGCGCATTTCCTTACCCTTATCTTGTTGTTCATCGCCTATTTATACAAAATTGTTTCTCTGATAATTTCCTCAATACCCGATATTATTTTTTGTGACGGACCTGAATATTGATTTACTATAATACATAATATCAACTCTTTGCCCGATAATGTTTTAAGGAACCCTGCAAAACTTCTTACCCGCGTCATTGACCCTCCTTTTGCTTTAAACCTTGAATTAAATACAGGATCCTGAAAATAACGTTTAAGAGTACCCTCTTTTCCGGCCTCTGCCAATGAATCAAAGTAATCAGTAAAATATTTCCCTTTATTTTTCATGAACAGCAATAAGCAGGCAAGCTCTTTTGAATTAATTGCGTCGAGTGGGGAGAGGCCGCTGCCATCTTCAATGAACATGCCATCTGTTTTGATCCCGATACCCGACAGGTATTCCTTAATCACTTCAATACCTGATTCTGTCGTTGCTGAATTTTTGAATACCCTGCCCAGTTCTTTTGTGAGATGTTCAGCATACAAGTTAATGCTGAACTGATTCAACACCCGTATAATATCTTTAAGCGGAGGAGATGTTGTTTCCGATACCTCATTTACCTGTTCAGTGATCAATCTCTGCTGAAGCCTTGCAGTTGTTGGTTTTTCTGAGACTTTTATCCCGGCCTCTTTCAGTTTTTGATCAGCAATTTTTGCTATCAGCAGGGGAGGGTCGGTGATTGAAGCCTTCAGTACGAAATCATTTTTATTGACTGGTATGGTACCTGCCAGCCATCCGTTTGTGCTGTAGGGAGCGGCAAATACATATCCTTCATCGGCAGTACCTGCAGCTACCAGCCAGTTGGAAAATTCAAATCTGCACTCCGCAGGAACAATTCCGGTAATTACCTGGTTTAAACTATCGGTTGTGGTCCTGAAATGGATTTCATAAGTATTATCATAAACCGATAACCCATATGCTCCTGCTCCATAATAATTTCCGGCATCTTCCCAAAGCCATTTCGCCGGGATTGGAAGATAATCAAAATAAGCATCATCGGTAAGAACTCTTCCTTTTATTCTTTTTATCCCGGCTTTTTTGAGATCTGCTATCCATGTTGCAATGAAATCGCCGTAATGATCTGTAAAATAGGATGAACCAAGTGCAGGATCACCGCCTCCCTTAATAATGATATCACCTGAGAGCAGGCCGGAAGTTTTATTCAGAGTGCCTGAGTATCCGACAGAGGTTTTAAAAGTATGATCAGGACCAAGCAGCTCCAATGCAACAGCCGAGGTGATGAGTTTCAGAACGGAGGCAGGTGTCAGACTTTTACCGGAATTGTACTCAATAACCGGCTTTCCATCAGCAGCATCAAGTATACAAAGTGATAATGAGGCATGTAACATGGCTGAGTCTGCCATAAAGTTCTCAATTGCGCTTTCCTGTGAGAACAGGCAACAGGGAAATCCGGCAAAAATTATAATAAGGAACTTTTTAAGCATCCTCCCGGGTCTTATTTTGTTCCAGCGTGGATAATAAACCACAAGCTGCCTTAATATCAACTCCTCTGCTGGCCCTTATCGTAGTAAGTATCCCTTTGGCATTCAATGCTTCCTTGAAATTGTTGATGGCTGCAATATCAGGGCTGTGAAAATCTGAACCTGGAATCTCATGGAACCGTATTATGTTAATCCTGCATTTTATTCCATTCAATATCCTGGCAAGTTCTTTTATGTGCCTGGGAGTATCATTTACTCCTTTGAACAGGATATATTCAAATGAGACTCTTCTCTGGCTGTTCAATTCAAAATTTCTTATAATATCAAGGATCTCTTTTACTGTATTGGTCCTTTGGATCGGCATCAGATCTCTTCTCTCAGCATCAAAGGGTGAGTGAAGACTTACAGCAAGATGGCAGCGGCTTTTTTCAAGAAACTCCTTTACACCCGCTTTCAGGCCAACCGTGCTGACTGTTATCCGTGTCGGACTCCAGCCATATCCCCATTCGCTGGTCAGAATCTCCAGTGTTTTAAGAACTTCGGTAATATTGTCAAGAGGTTCCCCCATTCCCATAAAAACCATATTGGTTAGTTTCTTAAATTCAGGCAGACTTCTGAACTGGTTAAGGATCTCATTTGATGAAAGATTACCCTGAAATCCCTGCATTCCTGTCATGCAGAAAATACAGCCCATTTTACAACCGGCCTGTGATGACACGCATATGGTAGCACGCTTATTATCAGGAATATATGCAACTTCTATGTATTTGTCATTCAGCACTTTATAGAGATACTTTTTAGTTCCGTCGCTGCTTGAAGCAACATTCCCTGGGGCTGATAGTCCGATTTCATATTCCCCGGCAAGAAGATCCCTCATCCTTTTCGAGAGGTTGGTCATTTCATCGATCGAGTCAGTCTCCTTCTTATAAAGCCAGTCCGCTATCTGCCTTGCAGCAAAACCAGGCAATCCGATACGTTTTGTAACTGCGATCAGTTCATTTAAAGTCTTCCCGTAAAGTTTCTCTTTCTGCATTTCAGACTAAAGTTCCAAATTTTAGCAGAACATTCTATTCAAAGGAATTCCGCTATTCCGCCTTTTGTGCTGTAGAGCCATTTTACCCTTACACCTCAATCTCTCCTTTAAAAACAAAAGTCGCGGGTCCGCTTAGCCAGATATTTGATATTTTGTCATTTAATATATTCATATCTACGCTCAGTTTGCCTCCTCTTGCCCGGATATTAACTGAGTTTTTGTCAATATGACCGCTCAGAACTGATGCAATGGCAGAAGCAGTAACTCCGGTGCCGCATGACAATGTTTCATCCTCAACACCTCTTTCAAATGTTCTGACATAGATACCGTTACCGGTCATCTCAACAAAGTTAACGTTTGTACCACCAGGCGCAAAACTTGAAGAGTGCCTGATCTTTTTACCTTCAACGCCTACATCTATATTATCGATATCAGTTGTGAATATCACATAATGCGGAGAGCCGGTGTTAAGAAAATAATTTCCGTCAATTAGTTCAGGTTTAGCCACATCGCTCATCTGAAGACGAACAATCTCTTTTTCGATTACTGCTTCATGGATCCCATCGAAAGCCAGAAACCTCTGATTGCTTCCTGCGATACCTGAACTGAAAGCAAACTGAGCAGTACACCGGCCTCCATTACCGCACATGGAGCCCAGATTTCCGTCAGAATTGAAGTATTTCATTTCAAAATCGAGTTCTTTATGATCCGAAATGAGTATAAGTCCGTCAGCACCGATGCCAAAACGCCGGTCGCAGAGTTTGTTAATGAGGTTATGATCTGATGGATCGATTTGTGACCCCCTATTGTCTATCATAATGAAATCGTTACCTGTGCCCTGAAATTTGTTAAATGTTAATGTCTTCATTGTTAAAGTGTTGTTAATTCTAATTAATCACTTGAAGATCATAGAAAAAATGCATGATCTTTGTCAAACAATTTCATTGTAAAAAAGGTTATAAAGATAAACAACTTTTATCAGGGTATAATATTTATTCACTTATGCCTCTATAAATGAATTAAAATTTTAAAAATTACAGTTATGAAAGGAAAAAATTTATTAGGAGGTTTTAGTATGGCAGTTTTAGGAGCAGTCATCGCACTATTTGCTTATACGAAACTTATTGACAGGCCGGCAGGAACACTATATAACAGTTCAAGTGCTGAAATTTCAAACCCGCCTGCAATGCTTACATCTTACCAGGCTCAGCCGGTGGCACAGGTTGATTTAACTTATGCTGCCGAACAGACAGTTCACGCAGTTGTTCATGTTCATGTCATGTCGATGACGAGTGCTGAACCAGACAATCCTATTATGCAATGGTTCTATGGAGACCAGTACAGTAATAAACCAAAGGAGGTCAGCGGATATGGATCAGGAGTGATCATTTCACCTGATGGCTATATTATTACCAATAACCACGTGGTTGAAAATGCCGAATCCGTTGAAGTTAAATTGAATGACAACAGGGTTTTTACAGCCAAGGTAGTTGGCCGTGATCCAAGTACAGATATTGCTCTTATTAAAATTAAGGCCGACAATCTGCAATATATTAAATATGGTGATTCAGATCAGTTAAAACTTGGTCAGTGGGTTCTTGCAGTTGGAAATCCTTTTAATCTGACTTCTACTGTCACAGCGGGGATCGTAAGTGCCAAAGGCAGGAGTCTGGGTATAAACGAAGGTGATGCCAGAATAGAATCATTTATTCAGACAGATGCCGCACTTAATCCGGGAAACAGCGGGGGAGCTCTGGTTGACACGAAAGGATTACTTGTTGGAATAACATCTGCTATTCTTTCTCCAAGTGGGGCTTATGCAGGCAACTCTTTTGCAATTCCGGTAAATATTGTGAAAAAAGTTGTTGCTGATCTTAAGCAATATGGCGAAGTCCAGCGGGCATACATAGGAGTCCAAATCCGGCCTGCAACTGAGGATGATGCAAAAAAACTTGATCTTAAGAAAATTGATGGAGTCGTAATAGCAAAAGTTAATGATAACAGCTCAGCCATGGAGGCAGGGCTAAAAGAGAATGATGTTATTACCAGCATAAACGGTATTGCTGTTCATACTCCCTCAGAACTTCAGGAACAGGTAACACAATTTCGTCCGGGAGATAAAACAAATATTACATATTTGAGAAAAGGTGTTGAAAACAACGTTTCCCTTGTAATGAAGAATATTGCAGGCAACACTAATGTTGTGACTGCTGCAATGGACACACAAAGTGTATTTGGCGCTAAGCTTACACCACTGGGATCCTCCGACAAGAAGACTTATAATGTTAATTCGGGTTTGAAAATCACAGAGATTAACGATGGTAAATTCAAAGACCTCGGACTACGGAAAGGAACTATAATATTGAGCATTAACGGAAAGGATGTAAAAAATCCTTCGGATGTCCGTGATGCTGTAAATGCCGAAGGCACACTGAAATCAATTGAAGGAATCCAGGTTGATGGAACAGTTTTTAGTTATCAGTTTAAATAGGAGTTATCAATTAAAATTTAATTAAATCTTTAAAATTAAGTAATTGTTGTTCAGGAGATTTTGAAATCAAGATCTCCTGAACACAACAATTATTAAATATTTTTGTTATTATATGGAATTCATCTATCTTTGCAAAAATTTTTAAAAGGCGAATGAGACAGCTAAAGATTACCAAATCCATCACCAACAGGGAAAGCGCTTCATTAGACAAATACCTGCAGGAGATTGGTAAAGAGGAGTTGATATCAGTAGAAGAGGAAGTTGAACTGGCACAGAGAATAAAGAAGGGAGACAGAGCTGCTCTTGAAAAGTTGACAAAAGCAAATCTTCGTTTTGTGGTATCTGTTGCAAAACAATATCAGAACCAGGGGCTCAGCCTTCCGGATCTTATCAATGAAGGCAACCTTGGCCTTATAAAAGCTGCTGAAAAGTTTGACGAAACAAGGGGATTCAAGTTTATATCCTATGCAGTATGGTGGATACGTCAATCCATTCTTCAGGCTCTTGCCGAACAATCAAGGATAGTCCGGTTACCTTTGAACCAGGTCGGTTCACTTAACAAGATAAACAAAGCTTTTTCAAAGTTTGAACAGGAAAATGAACGGACACCTTCCCCTGAGGAGCTGGCGGACGTTCTTGAGTTACCCAAAGAAAAAGTAACCGATACACTTAAAGTATCCGGAAGACACGTTTCTGTGGATGCACCCTTTATTGAAGGGGAAGATAACAGTCTGCTTGATGTTCTTACAAACAATGATTCTCCGGTTGCTGATAAGCTTCTTATGGATGAATCACTCTCAAGGGAGATCTACAGGGCACTTGCCACTCTTACTGAAAGGGAGAGAGACATTATCAGGTTCTTTTTCGGAATTGGTTGCCAGGAGATGACTCTTGAAGAGATAGGTGAAAAATTTGGTCTTACCAGGGAAAGAGTACGCCAGATTAAAGAAAAAGCTATACGCAGGTTAAGACATACCTCCCGAAGCAGATTGTTAAAGGGTTATTTAGGTTAGTATTACATAATTTTATAAGAAAAGAGGTGCTTTTAACGAAGTGCCTTTTTTTGATTTTGTAATTTTGTAATCTTTTTCAGAAGTTCATGCAATGGATTTTAAACTTATATCAGATTTCCAGCCTACCGGCGATCAGCCGGAAGCAATAAGACAACTGGTAGAGGGACTTAATAATGGCGTTCCATTCCAGACTCTTCTTGGAGTTACAGGTTCGGGTAAAACATTTACGATTGCAAATGTTATCGAGAAGGTTCAGCGTCCTGTACTGGTATTAAGTCATAACAAGACTCTGGCTGCTCAGCTTTATGGTGAGTTCCGGCAGTTCTTCCCTGAAAACAGGGTCGAATATTTTGTTTCATATTACGACTACTATCAGCCTGAAGCGTATCTGCCTGTATCGGATACCTATATCGAAAAAGATCTTTCAATAAATGAGGAGATTGAAAAGCTCCGGTTAAGTGCTACTTCCTCGCTTCTCTCAGGACGAAAAGACGTTATTGTGGTCTCTTCTGTATCATGTATTTATGGTATAGGCAATCCGGATGATTTCCATTCGAATACTATTCAGGTTAAGCAGGGTCAGACAATAGCCAGGAATCTGTTCCTCAGGAAGCTTGTTGACAGCCTGTATTCACGTAATGAACTCGAATTTAAACATGGAACGTTCAGGGTAAGAGGTGATACTGTGGATATCTTTCCGGCTTATGCCGATATAGCTGTCAGGGTGATATTTTTTGGTGATCAGGTCGAAGAAATTTACTCATTCGACCCTCTTAATGGCCACAGACTTGACATAATGAGTGAATATATAATTTATCCTGCAAATATTTTTGTGACAACCCGCGAAAGAATTAACCAGGCAATAGGACAGATCCAGGATGACCTTGTCTTACAGGTTGCTCATTTTACCGAAACAGGCAAAAGAGAGGAGGCTAAGAGACTTGAACAGAGAGTGTTATACGATCTTGAGATGATAAAGGAACTTGGTTATTGCAGCGGGATAGAGAACTATTCGCGTTATTTTGATGGCAGGCAGGCAGGAACGCGTCCATTCTGTCTTCTTGACTATTTCCCCGATGATTTTATAACTGTGATTGATGAAAGTCATGTAAGTGTTTCTCAGATAAGAGCAATGTCCGGTGGGGACCGTTCACGTAAACAGACGCTGGTTGAGTACGGTTTCAGGCTCCCGGCAGCCCTCGATAACAGGCCGATGCGGATTGAGGAATTTGAAACTCTTACAGGCCAGACAATATTTGTGAGTGCAACACCGGCAGATTATGAGCTGGAGAAGAGTGAAGGCGCATTTGTGGATCAGGTGATACGCCCGACCGGACTCCTTGACCCTCCGATAGAGATCAGGGCAAGTCTGAATCAGATCGATGACCTGATGACTGAGATCCGTAACCGGGCAAATGCGGGTGAAAGGACGCTGGTTACTACGATTACCAAAAGGATGGCTGAAGAACTTACAGCTTATCTGACACGGTATGACATCCGGTGCAGGTATATTCATTCCGATATTGAAACACTTGAGCGGATTGATATTATGGAGGGTCTCCGGGCTGGAGAATTCGATGTTCTGGTTGGAGTCAACCTTTTAAGGGAGGGGCTTGATCTTCCGGAAGTCTCTCTTGTGGCTATTCTTGATGCTGACAAGGAGGGATTTCTCAGGTCATCACGGTCCCTTACCCAGACAGCAGGAAGGGCGGCGCGTAATCTTAACGGAAAGGTTATAATGTATGCCGATAAGATAACAGGAAGCATGCAGATGACAATAAATGAAACCAACAGGCGGAGGGAGAAACAGATGAAATATAACAATGAAATGGGTATCACACCTACCCAGATTGTCAGGAAAAGCGGATCAATACTTACCGGATTAACCAAAAAAGGTTTGTCAGTTAAAGCATATATTGAACCCGAACACCCTGATATTGCTGCTGATCCTGTTGTAAAATATATGAACAGGAATGCCCTTGAAAAAGCGATTGAAAAATCCAGGAAAAACATGGAAAAAGCAGCTTCAGAACTGGATTTTATTGAAGCAGCCAGGTTCCGTGACGAGATGTCAGATTTACAAAATCTTCTGAGAAGCAAAACTCAGTAAAGTAACCTCAATATACCTGTTAGTTTGCCCGGGTTGCCGACCAGTCAGCTTTCGAACCTGATCCTGTATTAGTATACGTCCCCATAATAGTGTTGCCGTTTACACGACCTGAATATTGTTCACCATTAAGGGTAAAAGTGATCTCATCACCATGTAATCTTCCATCACGTATCGGGGTAGATTTTGAACCGTTTTTAATTGTCCCCTGTACCATCTGGAACTGCTGTGTCAGTTGAAGCTCTCCCGGTCCCATTTTCCATGTACCTTCAACCTTTGCAGGTATTATCCACAATAATGCTGTGTTCCAGCTGTTAGAGTTATTCTCAGTGGTAACTTCAAAATCAGGTTCCCAGTCACCCATAGTGAAAGTATTTGAAACAATACGGGTGCCAGGTTTTAATTCAAGCAGACGCGGGCGCAGCTTGAGGTTTATTTCAGGAAGAAGAAACATTGTAATAACGGTTGCTTTTGACAGATCATACTCATAAAGGTCCATATTGAGAAACTCTGCCTTATCACTCACACCTTCCTTTTTTGCATTATCTACCGAGAGTTTAACCATGTTGGGATTGAATTCTATTCCAACAGCGTGAGCTCCACGTTTTGCAGCCGCAATGACCGTCCGTCCATCACCGGAACCCAGATCAACTAAAAAATCTGCAGAAGTGACTTTGGCAATATCAAGCATGGTGTTAACCAGCTCTGTTGGGGTTGGCACCCATACCACATCTTTGCCCTGTTGTCCCACCTCTGGCTCAAATCCATAACCAGCATTGCTATTCTGAGCAGACAACCCTGCTACTGTTACCGACAATAAGAGCATTAAAGCGTAACGGATAAGAAAACGTGATGCATTCATAAGCTTACTCCTTTCTGTTTAGAACTACATATGGATGAAAATCAAATTTAATAAATTTAAATCGAATTATTAATAATGTTTTTCACGTAATTTGCTATTGCTATTGATGAAGTAAGTCCGGGTGATTCCATTCCGATAAGGTTTATAAATCCGGGACACCCTCTTTTTTTCTCTTCCATTATGTAAAAATCCCTGATAGGTTCTCCAGGCTTCTGTATTTTAGGACGAATACCCGCCATTTCAGGGGCAATATCATCATATTCCAGAAAGGGTAAAAATTTCTTCGCTGAAATATAGAATGCTTCCTGCTTTGATGGAGTTACTTTATAATCAGGTACATTTGAATCAAGGTATGTTACATCTGGTCCCAGTTTTACTCCTCCACCCATATCTATGGTGACATGTATCCCGATCCCTTCCATGTTGGGGTGTGGTACCGGATATACAAGTCTGTTAATCAGCCGGTTCTTAGGAGGATTAATTCTGAAATATTCGCCCTTACAGAATCTGATTGAAAGGTTTTCATCCTTCATGCCTGCCATTTCAGATATCTTGTCTGAAGTCAGTCCGGCCGAATTAATCAGGATCCCTGTAGTAAAGCTGAAATTTGATTTCCCTGGTATCGGTCAGAGTTACCCTATAACCTTTCCCAATCTTCTTTATAGCTGTTACTTCACTCCCGTAAACTATCTGGCCTCCGTTATTGATAGTATTTATCTCAAATCGTTTCATAAGGGAATGGGTATCAACAATTCCTGTTGTAGGTGAAAAGAGTGCTTTTAACGCGAATACGCCGGGCTCCAGTTCAGCAATCTGTTCCTTATCCATTATCTCGAGGTTTACACCATTTTGCATTGATGTCTGACGGATACCTTCAATAACAGAGATCTCTTCTTCTGTAGTAGCCACTATCAGCTTACCGCAATTATTATATGGTATATCGTACTTTTTGCAGTAGTTGTAAAGCAGCTCTTTCCCTTCAACACAAAACAGGGATTTCAGACTTCCTTTCGGGTAATAAATTCCGGCGTGTATTACCTCACTGTTCCGGCTGCTGGTCTCCTGTCCGAAAGTCGGATGTTTTTCAATCAGGAAAACATTTTTAAATTCCTCTGTCAGCCTTTCAGAGATAGCGAGTCCGATGACCCCGGCACCAATGATGGTAATTTCTGCATCCATTTCCTGATTCAATTGAAGAAGCCTCCTACTATCTGTTTTATGAGTTTAAGCAGATGTACATGTGAAAATTCAAATATAAGCTAAAAAAATATGCTAGTCAGGTTCAGTTTAAACTTATTCGCAAGGGTATAAAAACATACATTCATTTAAAAATAAATTTTATTTGACATTGAAGGTTTTATATCTTTAACTTTTATTTCTGCGCTTGCTTTTGAGGTTTTTACGGAGGGGAATATATAATTAATTAAGAGGTTACCACCATTTAAGTAAAAATAATTGAAATGAAAAATAACAATTATCAGATTAAGTTCATCAGCATCATATGCCTTATCATTATGCCAGGTATTACCATGCTGCTGACAGCACAAGCGAATTCTGACGGCTCCTTTCCTCAATATCTGTTTTCCGGAATTCAATAATTCCTCTGTTTTAATGAAAAATGGCAAAACCCAGGATGTCAGGATGAATTACAATATTGTGACAGAAAAAATGGTCTATGAACAGGATGGTAAAATGTTTGATCTGATCAATCCGGAAACCATTGATACTGTCTATATCCGTAACAGGAAATTTGTACCTGCAGGGAAAATATTTTATGAAGTAATACTAAAGGGGAGCCCCCTGACGCTTTTTATTCAACAGAAAGGCTCACTGTTATCTGCAGGAACACCTGCCGGTTACGGAGGTACGTCACAGGTTTCGGCAACAAGATCCCTGTCGAGCATTGAGCTTTCCGGGAGCCGTTACAATCTTGCATTGCCTTCCGATTTTATTGTTAACCCGTCTCCGGTTTACTGGATCCGAAATGAAAATGAGATGGACAGCTTTTTAACTGAAAAGCAATTTCTTAAAATATTTCCTGACAAAGAGAAAGAATTAAAATTGTTTATCAAGCAGAATCGCATTAAAATCGGTAACCCTGATCAACTCGCAAGGCTTGTAAGCTATTGTAATGAATTGTTGAAGAAATAAGTGAAGTATTGTTTTGCATGTACCATCAGGACAATCCTGATGAAAAGTTATTGGCGGTGAATTCCGGTTGTTCTATTAATTGATAGGGGAAAACACACTGATAAACTCTGTCAGGAACGACGGAAATATTCCCAGAAAGAGAATCCCCGCTACTATTATCGCCATAACAAGACTGGCTGTTACCGGCACCTTAATCTTCTTTCCGGTTTCAGTTGAGGTAAACATGGTTTTTATTATCCTTAGATAGTAGTACAGGCTTATTACACTGTTAATTACAAGACTGAAAGCAAGCAGCCATAATCCTGATTTTACACCAGCCAGTACCAGATAAAACTTGGAAATGAAGCCAGCGGTAAGAGGCATGCCGGCAAGTGACAGCAATGCCAGTGTAAGAACGGTTGCCATCCAGGGATTTCTCCGGTAGAGCCCTTTAAAATCTTCAATATTGTCTGCATCACGTTCATTTACTGAAAGAATTGAGATTACTCCAAATGCACCAAGAGTAGTTATTACATATGCAGCTAATATAAAATATTGCTGCCTCAATACCGGCAGTTGTCCCGGCAAGGAGTGTGATCAGCAGGTAGCCCAGATGGGCAATAGAGGAATAAGCTAAAAGTCTTTTTATATTTGTCTGCTTTAACGCAAGAAGGTTTCCTGTAAACATTGACAGGATCGAAATTGCAGAAATTATTATAATCAGGGTGCTATTATTGAACCCCCTGATATCAATAAATAATCGTAAACCGAGAGCCAGCACCGCACCCTTTGATATAGTGGCTATAAAAGTAGTAACAGGTACCGGAGCGCCCTGGTAAACATCAGGTGTCCACATATGAAACGGAACAAGGGCAAGCTTAAAACCAACACCTGTAAGTATCAATCCGGAACCTGCAAGTAATAATGGTGACATTACTTTTAATTTATTTACTCCGGGAGCAATTTCCTGAAAGCTCATTGTTCCGGTTTCTGCATATATAAGCCCCATACCAAATAATAAAAATGCCGTTGCAACTGAAGCAATTACAAGAAACTTCACTCCTGCTTCTATACAATTGTCACGGGATTTAAGGTACGCAATCAGTACATAAAGAGAGATACTTAAAGTCTCCAGACCCAGGAAAAATGAAATAAAGTGGTTTGCCACCACCAGAATTGAAGCTCCAAGAACAGCTACCAACAATATAACAAAATACTCTTCCCTTTCACCTCCACGTTTCTTAAAATATTCATACGACAGGATAGTTATCATGATGCTGGCAAAATATATAATACCAAGAAAAAGGATCCCAAAACTGTCAATAACCAGCAATGGTTCAATGTTATGGGTAGCGTATGGCATTATGAAGAAAAGAGAGAGCAATGCGATCAGAAACATTAATAGCGTAAAACCGTATATTACCCTGAAGTTTCTGGAAATGGTAATTGTAAGCATAATAATGATCGGTGCACTTGCATATTATCAGAAAAGGAGTCAGACACAGGAAATCAAGTTTTGTCATAAACCGGTTATTTTATCTGTTACCTGTATTTACTTCAGGCAAGGGGATCACATTTATAATTAACTTACTTTGTTTTTCAAATTCACCACTGCCGGAATATTCATCAGGATTTACAGTTTTTAAAATTGCGGGTCTTGCTGTATCAATTACCGGTTGTGGAAACAAACCGGTAAATACTATTGCCAGGACCATCAAACCCAGAACAACAGATTCACGGATGGAAAGGTCTTTAATACTTCGTTCAGAGTTTCCCTTTCCAAAGAAAACCTTCTGAACTATCCTCAAGGAATAGATGGTCGCAGCTACAAGTCCAATGCTTGCCAGAGATGCAAAAAGAGTACTTGCCTTAAAGGTTCCCATAAGAGTAAGGAACTCTGCAACAAAATTTCCAAGCCCCGGGAGTCCCAGGGATGCCATTGAAAATAATAGTCCTGTCGCACTCAAAGCGGGCATTTGTTCCCATAAACCACCCATTTTATTGAGGTCACGGGTATGCAACCTTTCATAAAGCTGTCCGGTTAAAATAAATAATGCCCCGGTACTTATTCCATGAGCGATCATCTGCATTACAACACCCTGGTAAGCCAGTTCATTAAAAGCATATACTCCGAGTATTACGAAGCCCATGTGGCTGACGCTTGTGTAGGCAACAAGACGTTTAAGGTCAGTCTGGGCAAATGCAAGTTTTGCTCCGTATAATATCCCTGTTACTCCAAGTATCATTCCTACAGGGGCAAAGGTTGCTGATGCATTCGGGAATAATGGGACCGCGAAGCGAATAAGTCCGTATGCTCCTGTTTTGAGCATCAGTGATGCAAGAATAAGACTTCCTGCTGTAGGGGCTTCTGTGTGAGCATCCGGCAGCCAGTTATGGAACGGGAAAGCAGGTAGTTTTACCAGAAAAGCTGCAAGGAAGCCCGACATTAATATCAATTCCATGGATGGTGACATCACTGTTCCCAGAAGCTTCTGGTAATCAAAGGTATATATTCCGGTATTATTCCCATGAACGAGATATAGTCCAAGTATTGCAAGAAACATCAGCAATCCGCTTGCCTGGGTAAAAATAAAAAATTTATAAGAGGCATAGATACGGTTTTCGTGACCCCAAATACCAATGAGAAAATACATCGGTATCAGCATCACCTCCCAGAAAAAATAAAACAGGAAGAGATCGACGGAAAGAAATACTCCTGTAATGCCTGCTAATATCCACAATATATTGAAATGGAAAAAATCCTGTATTTTCTGTAATTTCTTTCCACGAGATCAGAACCGCAATTATTCCGATAAAAAATGTGAGTATTAACAGTAACAAGCTCAAGCCATCCAGAGCCAGATGCATACCAACTCCAAACCCCGGAATCCAGTTAGCCGTGAATTCAACCATCCATTGCTTTTCACCATAAGTTCCCTGCTGACAAAATATTACCATAATAACAGCCAAATCGATAATTATAGTAACAAGGGATATTATACGAGAGAAAACAGGACTCCATTTGCCTGATAATCCAGGCAAATTAGCCCGCCAGCCATTAATATCAGTATAAGGTAGCAAAAGTATCATAGACTGATCATAATTGTTAATAATATTACTATTCCCGCCGTAAGAACCAGAACATACCATCTTAATTTCCCGTTCTGGGTCCTGCTCAGAAGAAAATTCAGATAGCCTGTCGCCCTGGCAATGTTTATGTAAATCAAATCGATAAAATCTTTTTTATCTGATTTCCGAAAACCATGCAACAGGCTTAACAAATAAAGTATCATATACTTTGTCGAACCTCCATCCTGAATAGAAAAAGTTGCTTAACCGGCTATTTCTTAAACCTGAGAGCAAAGGAGGATTTTTTATAAAAGAACAGGTATGCCAGATATACTCCTCCAACAGAAATAATTGCCGATAAGATCTGGAAGATTAATTCTGTGTTTCCTCCTTCACTTATATTAACAGCCGGAAGAACCTGGTCAAATAGTTTTGAAAATAAATGTATAGGGCCCATATTTTCGTGGCATCTCTATAAATCCTCCCACCAGGGATAATGCAGCAAGAATAATTAGCGGAACGGTCATAAGCATATCCTGGTTTGTGATCCGGTTCTGTTTTAGTTTCACCAAAAAATGTAATGAAGATCATCCGGAAAGTGTACAATGATGTAAGCAAAGCTCCGGTAATCCCTGCAAGCCATAGCCAGTGATTGCTGATTGCAGATGACCAGCCGAACCACAATATCTGATCTTTGCTGTAAAATCCTGCAGTGATCAGAGGAAGTGCAGAGAGTGATGCTCCGCCGATAAGAAATGTAATGTAAACAACAGGCATTTTCTTTCGTAATCCTCCCATCTTAAACATATTATGTTCGTCGTGAAGAAGATGTATTACCACGCCGGCAGCCAGGAATAAAAGTGCTTTGAAAAAGGCATGTATCATAAAATGAAAGATAGCGGCAGACCATGCACCGATACCCATTGCCAGGAACATATAACCAATCTGGCTGATTGTTGAATAGGCCAGTACACGTTTCAGGTCGGTCTGAGCCAGGGCGCTGAACCCTGCAACCAGTAAAGTTACCGCCCCGATAATTGCAACTGCAGCCATAACAACCGGAGCAAGTGTAAAAAGTACACTTATTCTGGTTATCAGGTAAACCCCGGCTGTAACCATAGTCGCAGCATGTATAAGGGCACTGACAGGGGAGGGGCCTGCCATTGCATCAGGAAGCCAGGTCTGTAACGGTATCTGTGCCGATTTTCCGAGCGCTCCTCCCAGTAATAATGCAGCAGATATTATGGCCAGAGGTGAACCGCTGACCCATTTTAATGTAACTTCCTGCATTAATTCCCGTATATTTAATGTTCCGAAACTGACAAACAACAGAAAAAGACCTATAATCATTGCCGTGTCGCCGATGCGGGTAATAAGGAATGCCTTTCTTGCTGCATAGCCATTTTCGGGTTCTTTATACCAGAAACCAATCAGCAGATAACTGCACAGACCTACCCCTTCCCATCCCAGATAGAGTAGTAATAAATTATCAGCTAGTACAAGGATAAGCATTGAACCTACAAACAGATTCATGTAGGCGAAAAACCGTACAAATCCATCATCATCTTTCATAAATTCAACAGAATAGAGATGGATCAGTGCTCCTACAAAAGTTATGACAAAACAAAAGACCAGGGAAAGAGGATCAAGTATGAAAGAAATGTCGGCAGTGAATCCTCCCGCACTCATCCATGTATAAATGGTTGACGTGACAGCTCCTCCAACCGGTGGTGATGATAAGAATTGAATTCCTGTAAAAATTGTGATAATGGCAGACAGGGTAACAGAGCCAACTCCCAGCAAGGCAATTATATTCTTTGAAAGAAGTCTCCCAAAGAGCGCTATGATCAGAAAGCTCAGCAGGGGAAGAAGAGGTATCAGCCAGATCATTGTTGTCATCTATGATTAATTTTCATTCATCATATTATCACGTAGTTTGCTAAGGGCATCCGCATCCAGAGTTTTGTAATGATGATACATCTGAAGTATCAGAGCCAGACCAACAGATACTTCTGCAGCCGATACAGAAAGAATAAAAATGAACATAACCTGTCCGTCGGCCTGCATCCAGTGCGAACCGGCGATAACGAATACCAGAGCTGCACTGTTTAGCATAATTTCTATTGACAGCAACATGAAAATAATATTACGTCGTACAAGGAATCCTACCAGGCCAATAAGAAAAAGCGATCCGGCAAATAAAATTTGTATTTCCATCGATACTGTCACCATAATTCCATATTCCTGTAGTTCTGTTTAATAACCATCTCTATATTTTTATCATGTTTTTATCCCGGCTTTTTGTCTGAAGGAGTTTTTACAAGAAACCGGTGCATAACCTTTTTTTTCTGTTTTCCCAGGTGGTAGGCCCCCACAATACCTGCAAGTAAAAGTACGGCAGCTATTTCGACTGCAATCAGATATGTTGTAAAGAGCGATATTCCCAACCTGTTTTGGTCCGATGATCTCTGCAGATGTTTTTTCAAAATGAAACACCTTGAACACATAAATGAAAATTACCATGAGAATTGTTGCAAGTATAGCCGGCACTATCCACATTTTTGGTGTAAGCCATTTTTTCTCTGCTTCCTCTTCCTGACCAATATTCAGCATCATCACAACAAAAATAAACAGGACCATAATTGCTCCGGCATAAACAATTACTTCAAGAGCAGCTATAAGCGGAGCGCCAATGATATAAAATACCACCGAGATTGAAAGCAGGGAAATAATGAGGTAAAGAAGCGCATGAATGGCATTTCGGTTGCTAATTGCCATTATTGATGAGATTATTGCAAATGCCGGCTGTTATATAGAAAATCGTATTCATTAATATTTCATTTCTAATGTATTAAATTCTTCAGGTCAACAGGTGGATCTTCTTTTTCACCTTCCCCGGTATTCTTTACACCCATATCTACACCGGCAACTTTATAAAAATTATACCCGTGATATTTACCTTCACCGCTGATAAGAAGGTTTTCTTTCTCATAAACCATATTTTGCCTGTTATATTCTCCCATTTCAAAATCGGGTATCAGCTGGATCGCATAAGTAGGGCAGGCCTCTTCACAAAAACCGCAAAAAATGCATCTCGAAAAATTAATTCTGAAAAATTCCGGGTATCGCCTTCCGTCACTGTCATTTGCCGACTGGAGGGCAATACAATCGACCGGACAGGCAGCAGCACAGAGGTTACATGCCACGCATCTTTCTTTTCCGTCAGGATCACGCGACAAAATAATTCTTCCGCGGTAACGTGGCGGCAGATAGGGTTTTTTCTCGGGATAGCCCTCCGTTTCACGCTTATGAAAGGCATGCAGAAATGTTAACCATATGCTTCTTAAAATACTTATCATTATTGCTTTATCTGAATGTAATCCATTGTTTATAATTTTCTTTTGTTAAATTGAATGCATATAAAGAATTACTGCCCCTGTAATTAATATATTCAGAAGGACAAGCGGCAGCAGTATCTTCCAGCCAACTTCCATAAGCTGGTCATAACGTGGCCGGGGCAATGATGCGCGGATCAGAATAAAGAGGAAGATAAAAGCCGCTGTCTTGAAGAAAAACCAGAATGCAGGAGGAAGAAAGGCAGGGCCGAGCCAGCCTCCGAAAAACAATGTAACAATAAGCGACGATATCAGTGTAACACCAAGGTATTCTCCAACGAAGAACATTCCGAATTTCATTCCGGAATATTCGGAATGATATCCGGCAATAAGTTCTCCTTCAGCTTCAGGAATATCGAAAGGAGTCCGGTGAGTCTCTGCAATACCGGCAATAAAAAATATTACAAACGCTACAAACTGAGGAATGAAAAACCATCCATTTCTCTGAGCTTCAACGATTTCACGAAGACTGAAACTGTCGGCCATCATCACAACCCCGACAAGTGACAGCCCCATAAATACCTCATAAGTAAGCATCTGTGCAGATGCTCTTATGGATCCAAGAAGCGAATACTTATTGTTTGATGCCCACCCTCCGAGAACAATGCTATATACTCCAAGTGAAGAGTTGCCAAGGAAAAAAAGTATCCCTATGTTCGAATCGAGGACCAGAAAATTGCCGGTAAACGGAATAACCGCGAAAGTCAGAAGGATTGTGGCGATTAGTATTCCGGGAGCCATAACAAAAACCGCTTTGTCAGCAAAAGGAGGGATCCAGTCCTCTTTAAAGAATATTTTTATAACATCAGCCAATACCTGCATCAGACCAAAGGGACCTACACGGTTGGGCCCGTACCTGTCCTGAAAGAGTGCAAGCAGTCTTCGCTCTGCCCAGATGAGCCCGGCAGCGATAGTAAGGGGGATCAGTAAAACCCCTGCAATTATGAACACGTACTTCATAACCGCTATATTAAATAGGTACTATAATTTATATTCTTAATCATATTTTTCAGGTTTTCCCCACTCCGGCAGGTTCAGATACGGAATACCCGATATTCCGGTGAACAGACCCGCGATACCATCCGGAACAGTATTGTCTGTTTTAATTTTTACTTTTATAATTACCTGATTGATAGTAAGTTTAATTAACTCAGCATCAGCTGCTTTCATCAAATTTATTTCCCTGTCATTCAGCAGTATAAAGGGTTCGGGAATTCGTTCGGAGACTGATCTGCTTTTTGAACTTAGTTCTTCCGATCCGAATATCATATTAACCGGTAATACAAGCAACTCACCAGGCCTGTGATTTAAAGGGCGCCGGAAAATTATTATAGAAATCCGGTGCAGGTCCGGTTTGTTCACTGAAAAGAAGTACTCCGGGATTGCCATCCTGATTGGAACCGGAAGGTTCATCCATATATTTATTCATTGCCTGGACTGAGTTCCATCCCGGTGACCAGTAGTAAGGTGTCAGGGTTGCAGGAGGCTCTCCTTTGTACCCTTCCATACTGAAAGCCAATGGTGAATCATTATCAGGGGGTGGTTTAGGTTCGCTTACTGCAATCTTTGCATCCATAGCAGTTCTTCCACTGAACCGGAGTGTTTGTCTGGCAATTTTTTCGTTGAAGAATCTGAACCCGGCATCCGGCATGTTTTCCTTTATCTTTGAAAAGAAAGGATATGAATCAGTCAATGAGGTAACTATATCATCAAAATCTTCGAAGTAAGGTACATTTTTATTCCCGGTGATTTTTATCATATCCGACATATGTTTCCAGCTGTCCTTTACCTGTTCTGTGGCTGGCAGAACCTGATAATACCGCTGAGCACGGCCCTCATTATTCACAATTGTTCCTGTGGATTCGGCGAATGTCCCTGCCGGTATAAGAATGTCAGCCCGCTTCGATGTTTCATTCAAAAGGTGATCGAGGACAATAACCTTTTTACACCTGTTGAAAATAACATCAACCTTATCGGATCTCATGTGGAGGTCATTCTCCAGGATTATCAGAGTATCTATATCACCTTTGTTGATCGACCCTATTAAATCATCGAGTGATTTCCCATCCATAAGTCCCAGCCCCAGGCTGTTGCTTTCAGGGAAAACAATTGACAGAGAAGGTTTTTTACCCATATGTGAAAGGGCCAGGGCTATATTTGCAGCCGCATGCAGCAAAAACAGATCGTTGTTCTGCAGGCCTGTAATAATTGCCGGGTTTTCTGCATTCATTAAAGCGCCGGCAATTTTTATTGCTTCATCCGAGAGAGACTTACTGATATCGTTTGGTCCGGGGGCAGCTTTATCTATCATGCCTGCCACTGTGAATCCAAGTCTGGCTATATCATTTGATGAAGCTCTGAATGTCTCCTGAGCCAGGTCGTCAAGTTTTGTACCACAGGGTGATCCGATAAAAAGAGGGCTTTTAATTTTCTGGGCCAGTTCCCTTACAGAAGTATCGTTCCATACAGGTATTCCCGATTTTTCAGCTTTTTCAAGAGATTTATTTCTGGAAGCCTGTCTTACAGCCAGTGCCAGCATTGGAGCTGTATTTGTGACATCTTCTCCCATAATGAACAGAGCATCCGATTTCTCCACATCTTTAAGGGACGGATTGTGTGCAGGACCACTTTTAAATATATTAATAGCTGTTTTTACCAGTTCAAATTCCTGATTTGAAATGCCATGATAGAAATTCTCTTTACCGACTAGTGTTTCCAGAGCAAAATTGGCTTCAAGAGATGCCCGTGGGGAACCAACTCCGGCCACTTTTCCTTCTTTTAATGCAGAACCTAAAGCTGAAAGATATCCTTCACCTGAAACTTCGACGGGTTTTTCTTTTCCGGATGATCTTACCATTATTTTTTTTATCCTTCCCGGGTCATTTAGAAACTCATAGCCAAATCTCCCCCTGTCGCACAGGAAGTAGCCATTAACTGCGCCATTATACCGGCTCAAAATACGTCTTACGGTTCCGTATCTTTCGCTCACGATGGTATTACACCCAAGGCTGCAGTGAGTGCAGACGGATGGTGAATTTGTCATGTCCCATTTGCGGCTGTAATGATCTTTAAGAGTTTTATCTGTAAACACCCCGGTAGGGCAAACTTCGACCAGATTTCCGCTGAATTCATTTTCAAGCACACCCTCCTGATGACGTCCAAAGTAAACATGATTAGCGGACCCGAAAACATCCAGGTCCTTTCCGCCCGCATAATCCCTGTAGAATCTCACACACCTGTAGCACTGAATACATCGGTTCATTTCATGATGAATGAATGGTCCCAGGTACTGGTTATTATATGTGCGTTTTCTGAAAACAAATTGCCTGTAGGTATGTCCTGTCATTACTGTCATATCCTGCAATTGACATTCGCCTCCTTCGTCGCATATAGGGCAATCGTGCGGGTGATTGGTCATAAGGCTCTCAAGTACTGCAGCTCTGAAGGTTTTAACATCGGGATCGGTAGTGGAAATTATAAGTCCGTCAACAACCGGTTCCAGACATGACATTATTATTTTACCCTTCTTATCATCAGCATTGGCATATTTCTTAACAGCGCATTGCCTGCATGCCCCTACAGACCCTAATGCCGGGTGAAAGCAGAAATATGGTATATCAAAGCCAAGAGCAAGACATGTATGGAGCAGGTTATTACCCGGCTTAACCTCATAGAATTTTCCGTCTATCTGAATCTTTACCATAATCATTTCCATGGACAATGTTTCTCATTTATATGTCTTAAAAAGTCCTCACGGAAATACTTCAGCCCGCTTTGCAAAGGCTCCATTGCACCCGGAGCATGTGCACAGAATGTATTTCCGGGACCCATATAATGAGTCTGAAACTCAAGAATATCCAAATCGTTTATTTTTGCTGTGCCCTGTTCCAAAGATACAAGGATCTTTTCAACCCATGGCAACCCTTCCCTGCATGGCGTACACCATCCGCAACTCTCTTCAGCAAAAAATTTTATCATATTATGAATGAATTTAACCGGGCAGGTTTTGTCATCGAGTATGATCATGGTTCCGGTTCCTAACCTGCTTCCCGTTGAACTAACAGATGCGAAATCCATTTTTGTATCAAGATGAATTTCCGTCATAAAATCTGTTGAGGCACCTCCCGGGATAATACCTCTTAATTTGTACCCGTCCTTCATCCCCCCTGCATGATCAATGATGATCTCCCGTAAAGTGGTTCCCATGGGTAACTCCCAGAGTCCCGGTTTTTTAACGTGTCCGCTTATACCATATAATTTTGTTCCACCTTCATTAGTATAACTTAGTTTCATGAACCAGCCGGTTCCCTTATCAACAATATGAGGTATCCAGCAGAGCGTCTCAACATTATTCACAACTGTTGGCTGACCGAATAGTCCGCTTGTTGCCGGAAAGGGTGGTTTGGCACGGGGAATACCTCTTTTCCCTTCAAGTGAATTCAGAAGAGCTGTTTCTTCACCGCAGATGTACCGGCCTGCACTGGTATGCAGGTGGATGTCAAGATCATATCCGGTTCCCAGGATATTTTTCCCGAGGTATCCTGCATTATAGGCTTCTGCAATAGCTTTTCGAAGTACGAACTCAGCTTTTTTATATGCCCAACGGAGGAATATATATGCTTTCTGAGCCTGAATGGCATATGAGGCAATTATCATACCTGCTATTAGCTGATGGGGGTTACCTTCAAGCAGATACCTGTCCTTAAAAGTTCCTGGTTCCATTTCATCAGCATTGGCAATCAAATATTTTAATCCTGTGCCATTTGTATTTTTTGGCACGAAACTCCATTTCAGACCAGTCGGAAACCCGGCTCCACCTCTTCCGGTTAATCCGGATGATTTTACCAATGTTATAATTTCGTCAGGGGACATTCCTTTAAGGGCCTTTTCGACACCGGCATATCCGCCTGCCTTCTGATAATCTTTGATTTCAGGAGGGAGTTTATCGGGGTTAATATGTTCTGTGAGTGGAGTTTCCATATTCACCTACAAGTATTTTCCGAGTATTTCATCAATTTTATCAAAGGTTAAATCATTATAATGGTCATCATTTATCATAAAAACAGGTGCATGATGGCAGTCACCAAGACATGAAACAGGCAGAAGCGTGAATCGCCCGTCATCCGAAGTCTCTCCGAATTTCAGGTTAAGTTTTTTGGAGATATGCTCATATAAAGATTCGTAACCCAGTATCATACAGCTTATACCCTCACAAACCAGGATGATATTTCTTCCAACCGGTTTACGGTATATTCTTGTATAGAATGTAGCGACACTATCTACCTCATCGACCGATAAACCAAGTTCAGCGGCGATATCGTTAACGGCATCGTCAGAGATCCATCCCCTGTGATGCTGCACAACTTTTAAAGCATCAATGCAGGCAGCTCCCCGATAAGGATAGAGCTTGATCTCTTCGTTAATTCCTTCTTTTTCTTTGTCGTTCAGCATCTGTAATTGTATGATATTATATTGGTTACTTAAGCTGTTTTATCTGTCAAGATCTGCAAGAACAAAATCCATGGCTCCAAGTATTGATAACAGGTCAGGTATTGTGTAACCCCTGGAGATCAACGGTAACATCTGAATATGAGGGAACGAAGGAGTCCTGATCCTTGAGCGGTACGATGATGTACCTCCGTCGCTTATCAGATAATAGCCATTACTGCCTTTTGAAGCTTCAACAGGGATCATAGCCTCACCCGGGGGGATCACAGGCCCCCATGTCACTCCAAGGAAATGTGTAATCAGGGTTTCAATATCCTGCATAGTTTTCTCTTTAAGCGGTGGAGTTGTTAAATGGTGACTCGATTTATAGGAACCTTCGGGCATGTTTTTTATGCACTGGTCAACTATCCGAAGGCTCTGACGCATCTCTTCCATACGGATGAGAGATCTGTCATAGCAATCGCCGTTTTTCCCGACAGGGATGTCGAATTCAAAGTTTTCATAACCTGAATAAGGTCGTTTTTTACGGTAGTCCCATTCTACTCCCGTTGAGCGAAGTCCCGGACCGGTAACTCCCCATTCAATTGCTTCTTCCGAAGTATATGCACCTATTCCGACAGTTCTTGCTTTAAAAATTCTGTTTCTGAGGATTACCTTTTCAAATTCTTTTATTCTTTTTGGAAAATAATCAACGAAGTTCCGGATCAGCTTGTCCCATCCAACAGGAAGGTCATGAGCAACACCGCCGATCCTGAACCACGAAGGATGCATCCTGCCACCGGTAATTGCCTCGGTAATATCAAAAATCCTTTCCCTGTCGTTGAATGCAAAAAAGACGGGGGACATTTGTCCCAGGTCCTGGGCATAGGTTCCCAACCATACAAGATGACTCGCGATACGGAAAAGTTCTGTCATCATAATGCGGATCACATTTACCCTGTCAGGTACTACAATGCCTGCAATTTTTTCAACTGAAAGTACATAAGCCAGGTTGTTAATAACACCACCGAGATAATCAATGCGGTCGGTATATGGAATAAATGTATGCCACGATTGTCTCTCACCCATTTTTTCTGCTCCACGATGGTGAAACCCTATATCGGGTATAACTTCCACTATATCCTCCCCGTCAAGTTGAAGAATCAGTCGTAGCAGGCCATGAGTTCCGGGGTGCTGTGGTCCGATATTAAGAAACATAAAGTCAGTATCTTCCTGATGCTTTTTCAGTCCCCATTCTTCAGGATTAAATTTAAGATCGGCATCTGCAATTTCCCTCATCTGATCCTCCAGAACGTAAGGTCCCATTTCAGTCGCCCTGGCAGGATATTCCTTTCTCAGGGGATGACCTTTCCAGGATTTTGGCATCAGGATACGGCGTAAGTCAGGATGTCCGTTAAATGTAATTCCGAACATATCAAAGATTTCCCTCTCGTACCAACCGGCTGACGGCCAGATATCTGTTATAGTCTGCACAGAAGGATAATCTCCTGTCAGCGGGATTTTAATACGGATATCTTCATTCCTTTCAAATGAAGTCAGATGGCAGACAATTGTAAAACTGTTCTCAGGATGGCCATGAGCAGATGATCTTCTTCTTTCGTCAATTGCAGTAAGATCATAAAGCATTCTGAAAGGTCGGCTGATGTCGTTTTTCAGAAACTTTAAAAGACCTGTGAAGTTGTCTCTGCTGACCCAAATAGTGAGGATGTTATCGGCGGTAACCTGCTTTGCAATAATTACCTTTTCGTCAAACTTTTCTTTCAAAGCAGAAAAAAGAGACAAATCTTCGGTCATAAAATAATCAGTTAACTATTCAGGGTAAAAAGTCTTTTATTATATTTCATCCATGGTCCTTATTTTTCCCATCTTCATCCGTTCATCATTTTTCTGATCCCTTACAGAAACCTTTTCCGGCCGGGAAACGCTCTGAGAACCAATGGTCCAGCTGAGGGGTCTTTTTTCCTTCCCTATTGAATCACGCAAAAGTAACAGGCCCTCAAGAAATGCATCGGGACGGGGAGGGCATCCTGAGACATATACATCAACCGGTAAAAATTTGTCCACACCCTGAACAACGCTGTAGATATCATACATCCCTCCTGAATTGGCGCAGGATCCCATTGAGATGACCCATCTCGGTTCCATCATCTGTTCATGAAGTCTTTTGATTATTGGTGCCATCTTAATAAATACAGTACCTGCAATGATCATCATATCTGCTTCACGGGGTGTTCCCCGTATCACTTCACCTCCGAACCTTGCTATATCATAGCGGCTTGTTATTGACGTAGCCATCTCAACAAAACAACAGGACAGGCCGAAATTAAATGGCCATATTGAATTTTTTCTTCCCCATGCTATAAGATCTTCAAGCCGGGTTAAGATGACAGATTTCTGAACGGCATTTTCCGTTATCCCGTATTCTGATAAGGTTGAATGGGCAGATGGTTTATTTAAAGACCAGTTCATTTTGAAAGCTTGTTTTTGTTTTTCAGAATTAATTTTCCGCTGGGTCCGAAGTCGAGAGCTTTAATACCTATTTCATAAATCAGAACTGCAACCAGGATTCCGATGAATATGAAAATGCCAATATATCCTGTTATGCCAAGCTCACGGAATGAAATTGCCCATACCATAATAAAAACTGCATCCAGATCGAAGATCACAAAAAAGATAGCAATAAGATAAAAATGCGAAGAAAACCTTAACCGTGCATCTCCGGTTGGCGGTATCCCTGATTCGAACGGTTCGCCGGTTAACTTTTCCATATGTCTTTCTCCAAGAATATGGGAAAGACCCAGCATGATTCCGACAATCATTAAAACAAATAAAGCATAAATGAGAAAAGGCCAGAATAAAATTGTATTAAATGTCAGCATGATTATAGTCAGGTCATTGCATAAAATTACCTAAAAATTACCAGGTTATTTTGTTGAATAATCTTACAGTTCAAAGTTAATAAAACTATTATTTAATGAAAATGAATTTAATACCTTAATAACTATTTCCGGATGTAAAATCATTCTTTATTATCACATTCTCATTTGTTGTATTGCCTAATTCGGATTTTCATCATAATATAATTTTGATTTTAAAGGTATGATGGAACCACACATGATTGTAAATTATATTTATTCGTGTTTGTGGTCAATCATGTGGGTTTCATCATACATAATCCTGGTAATTAAACACACAATGTCGCGAAAAGTTTCCTGCAAATAATGCGGGTTAAATAATTTTTGAATTTCCGATTGGGAATTTTAGAAAATAAACAGGAAATAAAAAAATACAACATCCGTTAAACACTATGGTAAATTCATTGTTATATAACTGAATTAGTTCCTTATCATGCAATCCCACTTTTTACAAGAGGCTTATCAGACCATCAAACGGATTAAGATTAAGGAGTTGGCTGGTTTTAATAACCTGATGTTACTCCATAATATACCGGGAAACGTTGGCAACATCTTTAAATTCAATCAGCCAAAAATAATCGTCAATGAGTAAATATAAACATGTTAATAATCCGTTATTCAACTTTTTACCTGTAGAACTAAAAGGATTTGATTCTCTTGCAGAACTAGCCCTTGATATGCGTTGGTCATGGAATCATGCGTCAGACGGGCTATGGCAGGAACTTGACTCTTCACTTTGGGAACTAACCCACAATCCATGGTTGGTCATTAAGACGGTATCCAGGGACCAACTTGAGCGTAAACTGGCTGATAATTCTTCAGAAAAAAGCTTGACGACCTTTTGCAGTCAAAGAAAGAAGCTGCGGAGACTCCTTCGTGGTTTCAGAAAAATCATCACAAGTCGCATTTAACATGTGTTGCTTATTTCAGCATGGAATTCATGTTAAGTGAAGCCATGCCGATATATTCGGGTGGGTTGGGTAATGTAGCCGGTGACCAGCTAAAGGCGGCCAGTGATCTGGGTGTACCTGTCGTTGGTATAGGATTGTTGTACCAGCAGGGATATTTCCGCCAGGTGATTGATAAGGACGGAGGGCAGCTTGCCCTGTTTCCTTATAACGATCCGGGTGAATTGCCAATAAAGCCTCTTCGTCAAAGTAACGGAGAATGGCTACGATTAAAAATTGAGTTATCAGGTTATTCAATATGGGTACGGACCTGGCATGTACAGGTTGGCAGGGTAAATCTTTATCTGCTGGATAGTAATGACAATGCAAACTCACCGGTTTACAGGGGTATTACCAGTGAGCTTTATGGAGGAGGACCCGAATTGAGGCTCCAGCAGGAAATGCTTCTTGGAATTGGAGGATGGCGGTTACTAAGTGCTCTTGGAATAAAACCACGAGGTGTGTCATTTAAATGAAGGGCATGCTGCTTTTGCAGTTTTGGAGCGCGCCTTTGATTTATGAATGAATCTGGTCAGTCTTTCGAAATGGCACTGGCTTGCACGAGGGCGGGGAATATTTTTACCACGCATACGGCAGTGGCAGCCGGGTTTTGACCGTTTCACTCCGTTTCTTATCGAACAATATATTGGTGATTATGCCCGGAATAAACTAGGTATATCTCTTTCCGATTTATTAGCTATGGGTCGATTGAATCCTGGGGATCCATCCGAAAGTTTCAACATGGCATATCTGGCTTTACGGGGTTGTGGGGCCGTCAATGGAGTAAGCCGGTTGCACGGTAAAGTAAGCCGTCAAATTATTTCACCTCTTTTTCCACCGCTGGCCGGAACAGGAGATACCCGTTGGTCATGTAACTAATGGAGTCCATATACCCAGCTGGGATTCCCAGGCAGCCGATGATCTATGGACCACATGCCTGTAAAAAAGATCAGCTGGCTTGGGATGATAAAGCACCTTCGAAAAAGATATTCTTCGTGTTTCAGATGACAGAATTATGGCAGATGAGGATTATTGCCCGCAAATCACTGGTTGAGTATGCCCGCGAACGCTTATGCAAAGCAGCTGACGGCCTCAGGCGCAACACAGGAATTCAATTGATGAAGCACAAGCCACTGTTTGATCCGGATGTATTTACATTGGGATTTGCCCGCCGTTTTGCTGCCTATAAGAGACCTAACCTTTTGTTGCATGACCCTCAAAGGTTACAAAGGATATTAACCAATTCTCAATTTCCGGTGCAACTCATCATTGCAGGGAAAGCCCATCCTGCAGATTCTGAAGGTCAGTCACTGATCCGTGACTGGATACATTTTATCCGGCAACCGGAGATCCGGAACCATGTAATTTTTCTAAGCGACTATGATATGCTTTTAACAGAACATCTGGTACAGGGGGTCGATTTGTGGATCAACACCCCGCGGCGACCATGGGAAGCTTGTGGAACCAGCGGCATGAAAGTACTTGTCAATGGAGGAATAAATTTATCAGAATTGGATGGTTGGTGGGCTGAGGCCTATACACCTGAAGTCGGGTGGGCTTTAGGCGATGGACAGGAACATGAAGATGATCTGAAACAGGATGCAATTGAAGCCGAGACCCTTTACAACCTGCTCGAACACGAGGTTATTCCCGAGTTTTATAACCGGAATAATAAAAACATCCCCGTAACCTGGATAAAAAAGGTCCGGAAAAGCATGGCACGATTGACACCACAATTCAGTGCTGAAAGAACAGTTCGTGAATACACAGAACAACACTATATACCGTCTGCTGAATCTTTCCTGAAGCGCTCAGCCAACAAGGGTTCTGAAGGCAGGCGATTAGTTGAATGGCAACATTCCCTTGCAGAAAAATGGAAATTGCTGCATTTCGGGGAAGCGGATATTAAGACCCGGGGAGATCATCATATATTTTGAAATTCAGGTTTTTATTAATGGTCTGGATCCGGATTCATTAAGAGTGGAAATTTACGCAGAAGGGATCAACGACGGTGAGCCCGGAAATTCAGGAGATGAAACAAATTAGGTCATTGGAAACCGCTGACAATGGCTATCTTTATAGTGCCCGGGTGCCTTCAACACGATCTGCTGCGGACTATACTGCCCGGGTAATACCATTGACATGATGGTGTATCGGTCCCTCTGGAGACTTCTCAGATCTTATGGCAACGATAAACTTAAGGATTAATTGAATAATTATGAAAAATTCTGATATAAAAGAACGTTCTGAAGCCGGCATGGTCGGACTAGGCGTTATGGGACGCAACTTCCTGCTTAACCTGGCCGATCATGGTTTTCAGTTAGCAGGTTATGATAAGGATATAAGCAAGGTTAACGCTTTACGTGAAGAATCAAAGCAAAAGGAAATTCACACAGCGGTAAATATTAAAGATTTTATCGGATTACTTCGTCAACCCAGAGTAGTAATGATGCTGGTACCCGCAGGGGCCCCGGTTGATTCCGTGATCAGCGATTTGCTGGAATATCTGAAGCCAGGGGATCTTATAATTGATGCAGGTAATTCTTACTTTAAGGATACAGATCTTCGTGCCGGTAAACTTTCAGAAAAAGGAATTCAGTTCATGGGTGTTGGTATATCCGGGGGAGAGGAAGGTGCACGCAATGGCCCAAGTATTATGCCGGGAGGTCTCAGAGAATCCTGGGAAAGAATACAACCAATGTTCGAAGCTGCTGCTGCTAAAGTGAACGATATTCCGTGTGTGACCTACCTGGGTCCCGGTTCGGCAGGCCATTTCGTAAAGATGGTGCACAACGGGATAGAATATGCAATGATGCAACTCCTGGCAGAATCATACGACTTAATGAAACGTGGTCTTAACTTAAGCGATGACCAGTTGCATGATGTTTTCACCGAGTGGAACAATGGAGTATTGAACAGCTACCTGCTTGAGATCACAAGCGATATTTTCAGCAAGATGGACGATAAAACCGGTAAACGACTGGTCGACGAAATCCTCGATGTGGCCAGGCAGAAAGGAACCGGCATGTGGACATCCCAGAGTGGTATGGAACTTCAGGTGCCAATCCCAACCATTGATATTGCTGTTGCTATGAGAGACATTTCTGTATTTGAGAATCAACGCGAAAAAGCCAGTAAGGTTTTTCACCGGCCCGTCCGGCAATTTAAAGGTGACAAAAACATGTTCATCAAAAAATTACATAACGCGTTATATACCGGGATGATTATCGTTTATGCACAAGGTATGGCGCTATTGGCGGTGGCATCAGAAAAATATGCCTATCGCTTTAACCTTGAGGCAATAGCACGCATCTGGCGGGGAGGCTGCATTATTCGGGCTGCCTTGCTGAAAGAGATTGAGAATGCTTTTTGTGCAAGGCCCGACTTGCCTAATTTGCTGCTTAATAATAATTTATCGAAACGGGTCATAGAAAACCAGGAGGATCTGCGTCAAATTGTTTGCCAGGCAGCTGATTCCGGAGTACCGATCCCGGCACTGATGACCTCGCTTGGCTACCTGGACTCTTACAGAAGTTTTTGGCTTCCGGCAAATCTTATTCAGGCTCAGCGCGATTATTTCGGAGCCCATACCTATGAACGCATCGATAGTAAAGGTACATTTCACACTGAATGGTTAAAGTAATATGACTTATGAATATGTAAAGGAAAAGTTGGAGCCAACTTTATTTACGATTTTTGGAGGCGCAGGAGATCTTACCTGGAGAAAACTGGTACCTGCATTATTTGATCTTTCCCAGGATCGGAGCATGCCCCGTCATTTATCAATCATTGCCGTTGATCGTGTTGGTCTTAGTGATGAACAACTGAGGAAACGCCTGCATGACGGAGTAAATAAGTTTTCACGTTATGGAAGTGTAGACGATAAAAAATGGGACCTGTTTGCAAAGAATATTTATTATCAGCAAGGTGATTTCAAAAAAATTGAAACCTATTCTGCATTAAAGGAACAGTGCGGGAAACTTGAGAAAAAGTGGAAAGCACAGGTGCAAAAGATTTTCTACATGGCAACACCTCCGGTTATGTTTGGCGAGATACCTAAATACCTGGGTGAGATCGGATTGTCACAGGACCGGAAACGATCAAGAATTGTGGTCGAAAAGCCGATAGGATGCAGCCTTGATACAGCCAGAGAGTTAAATAAAGCTTTTACCGGGAGCTTTCATGAATCACAAATATTCAGGATTGACCATTACCTTGGTAAGGAAACAGTACAGAATATACTGGCATTCCGGTTTGCCAATCCGCTATTTGAGCCAATCTGGAACCGGCGCTATGTTGAGTATGTGACAATAACTGTAGCAGAAGATCTTGGCATTGGACACCGGGGTGGTTATTATGAGAAGGCAGGTGCGTTGCGCGACATGGTTCAGAACCATCTTATGCAACTGCTCTGTCTCGTGGCTATGGAACCAATGGTCTCATTTCAGGCAGATGAAATACGTAATAAAAAAGCAGATGTTCTTCATGCCGTTCGTCCAATCCCACAAGATGAAGCAAATAAGTACGTTGTCCGGGGACAATACGGAAAAGGTAAGTCAGGGACCAAAAAGGTTTGCAGCTATCGCGGGGAAGAAGGAGTTTCACCGGATTCGCAAACTGAAACCTATGTTGCAATAAAACTGCTGGTGGATAACTGGCGCTGGCAGGATGTTCCATTTTATCTTCGCACAGGGAAACGGCTTAAACAGCAATCATCTGAGATTGTCATCCAGTTCCGGGCCGTTCCTCACAGATCATTTCCAAAAGAGGCTTCAAAGGAATGGCAACCGGCACGTATTATTATGTCGATTCAGCCCGACGAGGGCATCGTACTTCAGTTTCAGGCAAAACAACCAGGTCCGAAGGTATTGTTAAAACAGGTTGAAATGCAGTTTAATTACCGGAAGAGCTTTTCCGGGCCATTTCCGGAAGCTTATGAAACATTGCTCTGGGACCTGATGCAAAATGATGCAACAGAGTTTATGCGTGCAGATCAGGTTGAGGCCGCATGGCAAATTCTTATGCCGGTACTCAATGCATGGGAACAAAATAAACCTGAGGAAATTCTTATTTATCCATCCGGTTCATGGGGACCGGAGGCTGCCGATGAATTACTTGCCCGACAGGGCCATAACTGGTTACAACCTGCCCGACTGACTGGCCCCGGTTAGTGTTATCCGGACAGATAAATAACTGATGATTGCAAAATCATCCTGTCATATTCCGGAACCTGGTTGCTAATTTAAGCGATATGTTAAACTAAAGAGAAAGGGAAACGATTATGAATGTTAAACTAAACGAAAAAAATGATGGCAAATTGCTGGAAGTTCAACTTAGCGGAAAACTCGTAAAAGAAGACTATGCCCATTTTGTTCCTACAGTGGAGAAACTGGTCAAAGAGCATGGCAAAATCCAGATGTTGGTGGAGATGCATGATTTTCACGGCTGGACCGCAGGTGCTCTCTGGGAAGATATCAAGTTCGATGCAAAACATTTCAACGACATTGATCGGATTGCCATTATCGGTGAAAAGAAATGGGAGCATGATATGGCTGTCTTTTGCAAACCCTTTACGACCGCCAAAATCCGTTACTTTGATCATGCCGCGGTTAATGAAGCAAGAACATGGCTCGGGGGCGCTTAAAAGACACCCGAAAAAGTATCATAACAATCGATGATCTTAAGAACTTAATTGAAAAAGAGCATAGAAATTCTCTCAGGGTCTTTACGGACTTTGTTTCAGATCTTTGCTCCTGCCGACATCCTGTTTTTGTTGAAGCAAAGGGCAACAGGGATAAACGGTTTCAGACTGAACCAGATCATCATTGAAGCCGTCAGAAAAGAGAAAGTATTTACTTCTGACAATGATTTTAAACCTAAAGTAAGAAAACATTTCGCCAGATAACGCAGGCATATCGTATGTGTTGTAAACACCAATGAGAAATGGATGATAGATTAGACAGTCAACAAATTATAACTCTAATGCATGAAAGATGAACTATCATAAGGAATTTAGAATAAAGCAGGAAGACCGTGTCCGGTTAAAGGACTTCGATCCAGGGTTTTCAGATGAGCATGAAAATAAAAAATCCGCATTTCTGAAGGTTGAGAAACACCGGGAACAGATGGATAAATTGCAGTACAAACTCTATGCCGAACAAAAACGCTCACTGCTGATCTGTCTTCAGGGTCCGGATGCCGGTGGTAAAGATGGTGTCATCAGGCATGTGATAGCCTCGATGAATCCGCAGGGCTGCCGCGTTACCAGTTTCAAGGAACCCTCAAAAGAGGAACTCGCGCATGATTTTTTGTGGAGGATAGAACAGCAGACTCCCAGACGCGGAGAGGTGATGATTTTTAACCGGTCGCACTATGAGGATGTTCTCATCGTGCGGGTTCATAATCTCGTACCAAAAAACATCTGGTCAAAGCGGTTCAAACAGATCAATGATTTTGAGCAGGTGCTTGTTGCCAATGGGACTCACATCTTGAAATTCTTCCTTCATATCAGTAAAGAAGAGCAATTGGATCGCTTCAAAAAACGACTTGATGATCCCGAACGGCAATGGAAAATCAGTGAGGCGGATTATTCCGAAAGAGACTTCTGGGATGATTATCAGGAGGCTTATGAGGATATTCTCAGCAAATGCAGCACCGACAGTGCCCCATGGTTCGTTATTCCATCTGATCATAAATGGTTCAGGAACCTTGCTATTTCACAGATCATCGTTGAGACGATGAAAAAACTCGGCATCAAAGTTCCTGAACCGACTATTAACATTGATGATATCCGCAGGAAATATCACGAGGAGGTTGAAGAGGAGAAAGGCAGGAAATCAGAAGAGAAAATAAATTAGCTTTACAAAAGAACAGGACATTATGGAAAAGCCAAAATCTGTAACAACATTATTCCTGGATATAGGCGGGGTTTTGCTCACCAATGGATGGGACCGTAATGCACGAAGGCTGGCGGCAAAAACCTTTAACCTGGATCACGAGGAAATGAATGAAAGGCACCATCTGACTTTTGCTACCTATGAAGTGGGGAAACTTACCCTGGAAGAATATCTTAACCTGGTGGTGTTCTATGAAGAACGGACATTCACAATGGATCAGTTTCGCAATTTTATGTTTGACTGTTCAAAACCTTTTCCGGAAATGATAAATCTGGTCTGTAAACTGAAAAAAAAGTTCGGATTAAAAATGGCGGTAGTAAGTAATGAAGGCCTCGAACTGACTCAATACAGGATAAAAAAGTATAAACTGGATTATTTTGTTGACTTTTTCATTTCCTCCTGTTTTGTACACTTTCGCAAACCTGATTCTGATATGTTCAGGATTGCACTTGAAATAGCCCAGGTATTACCTGAAAATGTAATATATATTGAAGACAGGCTCATGTTTATCCAGATTGCAGAAGGATTAGGTATTAAAGGCATTCGTCATGTGGATTATCAAACCACGGCTGCAAAGCTTGCCATTCTGGGACTTCAGGCTGATGAAGGTGAATGTGAACAGCTCATTTAAATGATTATGATTAAATGACAATTGTAAATCAAAGAATAACACACACATATAACTAAAAATAAGACTTATGACTTCCAAACGTATAGGTATCGCAGCTGATCATGGAGGGTTCGACTTAAAAGAATACCTGATAAATGAACTTAGTGAAAATGGATATGAAGTTGTTGATTTTGGTAATACCCAACTTAAAGAGGATGATGATTATCCTGATTATGTTATTCCTATGGCAAGGGCAGTTGCCAGTGGTGAACTCATTCGTGGAATAGCAGTATGTGGCAGTGGAGTTGGTGCCTGTGTGGCAGTCAACAAATTAAAAGGTATAAGGGCCTGTTTGATTAACGACACCTTTTCGGCTCATCAGGGAGTGGAGGATGATAATATGAATGTGATATGCCTTGGAGGCCGCATACTTGGTCATCTTCTTGCAGGGGAATTAGTAAAAACATTTCTAACCGCACGCTTCACCGGGGAAGAGCGTCATCGCCGCCGTCTTGGCAAAGTAGAAGAACTGGAATCAAAATGAATTTGATTTGCAAAGATGGTTAAGAATTAGGTATCTTAAACACTAAATGGTTATGATTGTTTAATAATATAAAATTCTTTGCACATGGAGGAACATATTGTCAGGATCCTTAACATTGAACAGGTGACCCACGATGTTAAAAGGTTCCAGGTTGAAAAACCGTCAGGTTATTCATTCATTCCCGGTCAGGCTACGGAGGTATCGGTAAACACTCCCGAACTGAAGGAAGAAAAAAGGCCCTTCACATTTACATGCCTGAATAAAGAGGCGTACCTTGAGTTTACTATTAAAATTTATACTTCACACAATGGAGTTACAAATGAACTTGGAAAGCTTAAGGCTGGTGCTGAATTAATAATAAGAGACGTTTGGGGTGCTATTAATTACAAAGGAGAAGGGGTTTTTATAGCCGGGGGGGCAGGTGTAACTCCTTTTATCTCTATTATGAGAGATCTTCAGAGTAAAAATGAAGTATCCGGAAACCTCCTCTTATTTGCAAATAAAACAAAAGCTGATATTATACTTGAAAACGAATTTAAAAAGCTTCTGGGCAGCTCGTTCATCAATATTTTATCTGATGAGAATATAAAAGGTTATTACCATGGATTCATCGATGAAGCCTTCCTGAAAGCCCATATCGGTGATTTTAAGAGGAAATTTTATGTATGTGGTCCGCCGCCTATGATGGATGCGGTGTTGAAACAACTGGCTGATCTGGGTGTCGGTGAAAATTCCATTACGTTAGAATTGTAGGACCTCTTCAAGCCTTATCTGATGTAATCACACCTTTGACGGTTTGATTCTGGTTTATTTCTTATCCTTTCTGGTTGGGATAACAAACAAAGGTATGGAGGTATGATGAAATACTTTTTCCGCAACACTGCCCATTAATATTTTTTCCAGCCCCCTCCGGCTGTGAGTTCCTACTACAATTATGTCGGCATTTAATTTTGCTGCAGTTTGTAAAATCACATCAGCAGTATCACCTTCTTCCACTAATGTTTGAATTGTCGGATCACCAAGATGCTGTTTTGATTTTTCAAGAAATTTTTTTGATGATTCTTTTATACTGTCAATAGCAATTAAATTTGGTGACTCTGCAATTGCAAAGCCGGTGTATCCCATTATTGGAGAATATCCTAGCGATGAATAATACGCCAGTTCACCGCCGATAATATGTAATAAAATAACTTCAGCCTTCATGGACTTAGCAAGCGAATAACCTGTTTCAGCAACTTTTTGTGCCGAAGCTTCAATATCCAGCGCAATTAATACTTTTTTCATTGATGCCGGCACAAAATCCTTTGTAGTTTGTTTTTTTGCACTTGTCTTCATAGTTGTTTGATTTAATCAGGACCAATTATTCAAATTTAATGACTCCAACCAGGCAACTTAAGGCAACTTAGTTACTTAAACAGTATTCAACTATTTCTTTAACATGTAAAATAGTTGTGTTAAGTACCGGAACGCCCGCATAACTATCCTGTGTGAGAATGAGTGGTAATTCTGTGCATCCCAGGACGATTGAGTCTATATTTTGTTTCTTAACCATTTTATCAATGATGCCAATTAATAATTCTTTTGTTTCATCCTTGAAAATTCCCAGTTCAATTTCGCTGAACAATTTATGATTAATAAGTTCTTTATCCTCTTCATCAGGAACTACAATCCTGATATCATATTTATTAAACAAATCAGGAAAGAAAGATGCATTCATGGTAAACCCTGTTCCCAACAAACCAGGTCGTTTAAAGCCTTTTTTCAAAGCTTCTTTACAGGTAGCTTCAACAATACTAATCAATGGAATAGAAGACTTTTCTTTTAACTGGTCGAATAGCTGATGGGGTGTATTGGCTGTTAAAACTGCAAATTCTGCTCCTGCATGTCTTAATGCAGCCAGTTTTTCCAACAAAAGGAGCGTGACCTCCTCATATTTTTTTGCTTCCATCAATTTCAGGAATTCTGACATATTCACGCTATAGATAATAATCTCAGGGTAATTCAAATCCCCGCTTTCTTTCTTAAAAGCATTAATTAGTTCTTTGTAATAATCAATGGTTGCCTCGGGACCCAGGCCTCCGATTAATCCAATTCGTTTCATGATAGTATTATATAATTAATAACAAAGATAATACCTGATTTGTTTATTTGCTTTTGTGTGACAGTTATTTGGGTTACAAAAGTTCAAGTTACCCGGGACCTCATATGAATTTGGTTTCCACATTCATGAAACGCTATCTGACGGAAGAATATTATTTGCCAACCCTTCAGCTTGTAAGAGGTTCGGACGACCGGATCAGAAATATTTAAGGTTGGCCGTAAAGGTTTGGTTGACTTTTCAGATTACAGGCAAACCCTGGCTATTCCAGCGGTATACCGAACAGTTGCACCGCTGATACAATGTTTATGCTTTCCGTTACTGAGATCACGGGCGTATTTAATTATTTTACAGAGACTGACTTATCAAACGTAAAAGGTTTTGACCAGCCAGCTTGAATTTATCAGGATCTTCCGGTGTATAAAGATAAATTTCTCTTCCGGATTTTAGTCCCTTATTGATGACAACATATTTTCCATTCGAATCACCGGGTATCACAATCTGCTTTTTCTTGTTTTTTGTATAAACAAAAGTAATTCCGTCAGCCTCCGTGTGTAAACATTCCAAAGGGATATAGACAACATTCTCAAAAGATTTAATTATTATCTCATTTCCCGTCGTCATTGAAGGTCTGAGTCTGGTATCATTTTGATCAATTTTGTTTTGTACTTCAAACATCTTTGAGTTGGAATTCGGAAGCTGTTCACCTATTTTAGCGATACTGATCACGGTACCTGTTAATATCTTATCAGGCAAAGCATCAACTTTAATATTGACTTTCTGACCGGGCTTGACTTTACTTACATCTATTTCACTGACGTATGTCTTCGAGATCATGGATGAAAGATCAGGCAGTGTTGCAACAACATTATCCCAGGGACTGATCATTGTTCCGGCCTTTCTTTTTGTCCCGTTACGGTTTTTCTTATAAATTAGCATGCCGTAGGATGGTGATGTTATGGTAAAACCTTCCAGGTAATCTTCAAGATCACCAACGGTCCTGGTCTGTGTGGAAATATTTAGTTCCAGGTAGCTTACCTCTCTCTGCTTCTGGGCAATTCTCAGTTTATAGAGCTTCTTTAGCTGGGTGAGTTTGCGTTTTTCTTTATCCAGGTTTATTTCTGCCTGACGTATGGTGGCAGGAGGTTCATATGCTGATCTCTGATAGGTGAGTAAAGCCTCCTCTACTGAAAAAGTCTGATTCTTGATTTCATCTCTGTAATTTGTCAGCACTACAGCCGAATCAAGTAATTTCATTTCCAGATCTCTTTTCAGTGTCTGAAGTCTTTCAAGTTCATCTTTAAGAGTGTTGTCATAAGCTGTTCTGTCAAGCTGGGCAATATAATCGCCTTTATAAACTATAGTGCCTTCCGGAATAATATCAAGAATCTTTAGACTTGTAGCTCTTATCCTGCTGTGCCTTCCGCGACCTCTGTTGTTAATTACCGGAAAAGAAGGCCCTTTTATATCAATAGATATCTCTGGGATTAACTCCCCCATAGCGTTAACAGTAATCTCAAAATTACCCTTTGCAACCTCAGTATAAATATCAGGAGTACTACCGCCGGGAGTTAATTTACTGATATATATCAATGCACTTACTGCAACAACAATACCACCTAATGACAAATATTTTATTCAACTTTTTACTCATGCACAGTTATTTAAAAATAATTAAGACTACCTCAATCGGCAAAGATAACTATATCTGTAAAAAAATGCAAATTTCACTGTTCATTCCGATACCGGATGATAGCTCGTGTTGAGTGAATTAATTACTGCTGTGCATTGTTATTATTTCCTTATATTTCCATCTATTGAGGCCAGTTTCCGTTTGGAGATGACATCTTTCTGTTTAATGACAACTGAATGACGCCGAAGGCAAATGACTACTGAATGACGGTACTGCCAAATGACATTCGGTGGCATTGGGTGGTCATTCTGTTGTCATTGGGTGGTCATTCTGTTGTCATTCGGTGGTCATTCGGTTGTCATTCGGTGGTCATTCAGTGGTCATACAGTGGTCATTGGGTGGTCATTTGCTTTACAAAATATTTAACTTTTTGTGACTCTTTTGTGATACTTCTCATGGAACTTTGTCACAATTAATCATAAAATTATATTGCTATGAAAGTATTACGTTTAACAATGACAGCAGCGCTGGTTTTATCAATTTTTACCCAGTGCACAAAGGACAAATTCAATGACCGGTTCTTCAATGACCGGTTCTTAAATGAACGGGTTGATTCTAAACATGAGAAATTTACCCCGCATGGGACTTATACCATTACCGTGGAAAACATTTCTAAGCCCTTTATCTTCTTCGAAGCCGGAGTAGCAAGTATTCCGGAGGGAAAGAATGCGGCGGGTCCTGCCCTTCCCGGAGAATCGTTCAAATTCTCCTTCCATGCCGGCCCGGCACACAAATTATCTTTTGCTACCATGTATGGCTGGTCAAATGACGGATTTTATGCTCCCGGCGGAAATGGGATAAGTCTTTATAATGGAGACATCCCTGTAACCGGCGATATCACTTCCCAGGTCATGCTATGGGATGCGGGTACGGAAATGAACCAGATGCCTGGTTCAGGGAACGCTCATGATGGCGCCAATACCAATGGCGTCGTACAATTAATGTCAGCAGTCGGTGATGGATATGACTATGGAATGGTTGGAACAAACCTGAAAGTAACACTTGAATACAATGGCAGCAGCAGGTTTACAGTAACTGTTGATAATCTTGATGGAAGTTCAACAGCTATTTCTCCTGTGGCCTGGGTGGTACACACTACTTCTGATCCGCTCTTTGAAGCTGGAATGGCAGGATTACGGAAAGGGACTGGAAGACCTTGCAGAAACTGGAAATGCAACATTCCTTGGTGATTATCTGACTTCGAACAGCGGGTATGTTTCTCCAGTTGCTCCTGTTCTTTGGGTTTTGCATGATAAGAAAGATTACCCCATCTTTAGAGAAGGTACACCTGACTATGGTACCGGGCTTGAAACTCTGGCTGAAACAGGTAACCCTGAACCCTTGTACCAGTCCTTGATGACAAAAGGCTATAAAACCGGATTCCAGGCTACTCAGACAGATGGTTCCGTTGGTCCTCTGTTTCCCGGGCAAAAATACATGTTCACTATCAATGGTCAGGTTGGGCAATCTCTCAGTCTTGCCTGTATGTTAGGAGCATCCAATGATATTTTCTTTTCAACCGGAGATCAGGGAATCAAACTCTCAAATGGTGAGGCCAAAATAGAGCTGACACATTTCATTGAGTTATATGATGCAGGGACTGAAGTGAATGAATACCCCGGTGCCCAGACGCATGCCGACACGGAAGAGCATGGAGTAGTCCGCAGGCTGGATGACGGATTACCATGGCCGGAAGCTTCCACGGGTGATTAAAGTGACTATCAGAAAAAATTAAGACAGAATACAAAAAAGTTGAAAACAGAATAACAGAAATTTGAACAGATTGAAAACGTGGGGACTGAATAGCTTTAAGCCACTTGCAAATAGAACGGCAAGTGGCTTTTGCAATCTGCCAGGGCTGATTATTCAAGAGCCTGTTTTATCTGTGAGGATTTTGATTGTACTGATGAATACGCAACTTTTTCTATCATTATGTATCGCAACATTTTATAAAAACCCTTTTAATTACCGGGTAAAATTTCAAAAACCGTGACAAGAACTATTGAACATACCGCACGTTATATTTACGGTTAATTTTAAAACTGTCAGGATGTCCGAGAACTCTGAAGTCTAGTCCGTTATATAATCATACAGGAAGGGATGTGGCTTACGGTGAAGGGTCGATCCTTCAAATAAAGTCAGTCATTTTGCATCTGATCGTACCATTTTAATTAGTTACAGTCTGAATAAATCGCCTGTTAAAAAGGCATGCATGTTAATTGTGATCTTACTGACCATATGCTTTCTGGCTTCCGGCTTTTAAGCCAGTCCACTTTATGCGGTCATCAGTTTTTTCGTATGCTTGTTCTTATAGTTCTTGTTTCTTCAATCCTTGTTAACGATTTAAGAGGCTGTATCAAAAGTCCTCTATGGAACTCTCCCGATAGATCGGGACAAGTTGTGGATACTTTGTGATCTCTGTGTAAGTTCTTAATTATTTGTTACACAGAGGGCCACAGAGAAGGCACAGAGCGACACAGAGGAAACATTACCGTGATTTTAGACTTTTGAGACAGCCTTTTTTTGTAGTGTGTGCGTTCTTTGTTACTTTATAATATCATTAGCCATATTCTATGTAATCAGATACTGTATTCAAGAACAATCAATACCCCAAGGAATTTTAATTCCTCAAAGAATCTTTTGCAGAACTTCCTCCATCTACAATTAGCTCGGCGCCAGTTATGTAAGATGCCTCATCAGATGCAAGAAATATAATGGCACTTGCTACATCTTCAGGTTTTCCGAATCTTTTTAAAGGTATTTTTTCGGAGAAATGATCAAGCTGTTTTTGATCAAGTTGGTCTCCTTCACCAAATATTGGTGCCCAGGCAGGAGTGAGTATCGTTCCTGGAAGAACACAATTACACCGGATGTTGTAGTTTTTGTGTGCCGCATAGATAGCAATTGAACGTGTCATATTTGACAAAGCTGCTTTACTTGACCCATAGGCTACCCGGTCATGCCGGCCGTTGATCCCGCTTCGCGATCCCACATTAACAATTGACGAACCAACCGAAGCGGCCATTAATTGCATAGATGATTTACATCCCAGGAAAACTCCATCCAGGTTTGTACGATATACTTCCCTCCAGCTCTCAAGGCTGGTTTCTTCAATGCTGAGAGCCTTATCAGTTAATTTGGTCCCGGTAATCCCTGCGTTATTGATTAAAATGTCCAGTCGTCCGTACTTTCCGGAGATCAAATTTATTGCATTTTCCCAATCCTTCTCAAGCCTGACATCCAATTTAATATATTCACATCTTTGATCAAGAGTTTTGAAAATCTTTTTGTCTTTTGTTTCATCTCTGCCTGTGAGAATAATGGCAGCTGCATTTTCCCTGATTGCCAGTTTAACACAGGCCAGACCAATTCCGGTAGTTGCTCCGGTTATCAAAATGATTTTGCCGTTTAGTCTTTCCATTCTTTTTGTATTTTTTTCATGTTTTCAATCAAATAATTATCTACAAGGTAGCCTTGTAAATGTAAACTCACAGCGGTCATATTTAGATCCGTCATTCTATTCCAGTATCTGATTGCCGTAGCTGTAGTTACTAAACCAGTTGTAACAGGCAACGCAGGATCATAGCTTATCATCATTGATTCAACGCGGCATCCGGGTAAGCCGTCATCTCCAAATTCATGAATTACTTTATTGACCAATTGCTCAGTTAAAACTGATTTTAATACTATTCTTTCCTTCATACCGACGTCAATTTTCCCTGCTCCGATAATTATAACATCCTGATCAGTTTTCATCCGCTTAATTGCTTTCCGGGGATCAATAATATGTGGAAAAGAATCATCAGCTATAACTGTGCCGGGCAATATCTTATCAATTTCTAAAATCTGACCATTAGAACTGGCGCCTATTATTAAATTAGTGGAATAAAACTCATCGGGGATCGTCTCCTTCTACAGATATTACTTCCAGGGTATCAGGGAATCTGTTTTCTAATTCCTGAAGGGTTTTCCGTAACCCTGGCATTTGGCTGGCAAGATCGGCAATGACTATTTTGGCCGGGTTTCCGATTTTTTCCAGCAACAGGTTTAACGATGCCTGTCCGATTGATCCAAAGCCAGCAACCGAAACAGTGATATTATTTATGTTAAGATCTAATTCTGCTAAAACTTTTTCCACAGTTTTCACCACCGCCACTACAGTACAGGAATGCCCCGTGGTGATGATTAAGTTTTCATGTTGAGGGGCCCTCTTTTTTATATTTTCAAGTACGGAATAACAATAATTGGTTCTGGCAGGCAGATTACCAGCCAGCGAGATATGTTTGGCGCCATAATGCTCACAAACAAATAGTGCTCTATTTATTAAATCCAGCAGTTGTTCCCGTTTTAATGCGAAAAGTTCTTCGGCAAACAGAGGAAGAAAGACAACACCTGTGCGGCCGTATTCGGTCTTTTCTATTTCCAGTAATTGCGGTTCATTTTCAGGAAAAACTTTACTGATAATTTCTTTTACAAGTGTATTGGTTAATTTCCCCTCGGGAAGGAATCCTGATAAGCTATTTATTGATGGGAGATATGCAATAAGAGCCGAGTCAATCTGTTTGGTATTTTCAGAAAAGTATGATTGTAGTTCAATGCCATCGGAGTCGGATTCCATGAAGAAATTCAAGTCATCCTTCAGCAGGTTTTTCACTTCATTTTTAAATGCAGAATTTGTATTGCCACTGAAACTAATCAAAATATCATCTGAAACCCGGATTCCGATCATAAGATCAGATTTTGCAGCACCTGCATTAAAGTAAAAGTCGGCTTTATTCCATTTTATAGAAAGTTGTGAACTGGTATAAGCGGATAATGATGAAAAATCCATGTAGGAGATCAAAAACCTGTATAAAGAATGGATAGTACCTGATCCGTTTGCCATAAATATTTTAACCAGCTCCTGAGGAGGAGTATCCTGGTGATCAGATGACAATAAGAACGACTTTTCAAGGTCTTTAACATTGGCAAGTAAATCGTCTCCTGCAAGTGACACATTAACCGGAAGATTTCGTGCAAAGCAACCCATGATCCGATCAATTCCGGGAATTGATAAATCCCGGCCACTAACTGTTGTATTAATCAAAAGGCGATTTGTATTCAATATTTTCTGTAATGCTCTGGCATAAGCGCAGAAAATCAGTTGAAATAAGCTGATTCCCTTTTTTGAACAAATCAACTTCAATCTTTCTTTTTGAGTTGACTGAAATTTTAAGATAACCTGATCATTACTTGTTTTATCTGAAAGGTAGGTTCTACTCAATTCAATTTCAGGAAGGCCTTTGAATGCGCTCTTCCAAAATTCTTCGTGAGATTTCATTTTAAAAGTAGACCATTTGCTGTTTTTAGATTCCTCTTTCACCAGGTCCAAAAAGGATGTTTTCAATTCAGCTAAAAATCCGGTCTTTCCTGTTGATATTTCATCGTAAACCGCAAGTAATTCATCGGTAAGAATTTTCAAACTCCATGCATCACCTATAATATGATGAATTGCAAGCATTATAACGGCGGAATATTTGGAGAGAGTTAAAACTTCCAATCGAAAAAGCGGTGGTTCTGATAGATTAAAGTTTATTTTTTGATATGTCTCAAATACTTCTTTAACAAATGTATTCTGTTCATCGTCCGGTTTATGAGAGATATCTTTAAATATAACCTTCACGTTGTTCATGGAGACAATTTCCTGGCAGGAATGAAGGCCTGTGGTTATAAACCGGGTTCTTAATAAGTGATGACGTGACACAATGAAATTAAATGCTTTTTGAAAAGTCTCCTGACCAATTTTCCCGGTAACAGGAACTGCTGCCACAAGGTTAGGCGAAGAATCAGGATTTAACCTGTTCAAAAAAAGAAAACCTTTCTGACTGTATGACAACGGGAATTGAGTTTTTTCGTTTGTTTTATCTTCAGATAAATTACCATTGTTATTTTCTTCTTTTACTTTGTTTTGATTTTCATTTAATTCATCTATACAGGCTGCGAGCTCAATTATCGTTCTTTTTCTGAAAAGCTCAACTGGCTTAGGTGTTTTAGGGAAAAACTTTCTTAAGCTGTGAAGGACTTCCAGAGCTAAAATTGAATCTCCTCCTAACGAAAAGAAGTCCTGATTTAACTCAACTGCATCAACTTTTAATGCTTTCGTCCAAATGTTACGAATCACAGATTGCGTGTCGGTTGGTCTGAATGGAACCTGCCCGACTGAGACGATTCCCGAATAAAGATCCCGTAACTTTAAACGGTCAATTTTACCGGCATGTGTTACAGGAATTTCAGACAGGAATTCCACCTTTTGAGGGATCATATATGAAGGTAATTTCACCGCCACCAAATTTCGGATAGTAATTTCGGTAACATTTCCTGAATGTTTATTTAGTTCAACAAAAGCAACCATCCAATGCCTGTTTTCATCTCTAAAATCTAAGACTGAGGCATTTTTTATCAGATCAGATGAAGTCAAAACGGATTCAATTTCTGCAGGTTCTATCCGGTTACCATACAACTGTATCTGATTATCGTTTCGTCCCAGAAAATGATAAATTCCAAATTCATCTTTCCGTGATAAATCCCCTGAATGGTAATAAACACCTTCAGAACCATTCAACGCCGGCCGGACAAATTTTTCATTGGTAATACCTTCTGATTTGTAGTATCCTCTGGCAATGCTCGGGCCTCCGATATATAACTCTCCTTTTTCACCATTTTCGCATAGTTCCCCGTTTTCATTTATCAACAGAATATGAGAACCGTCCCTGGGTTTGCCTATCGGAATAACCAACTCGTCGCCAACTTTATGGAATGTTGCATTTACAATGGTTTCCGTTGAGCCATATAGATTCACAATCTCATGAACAGAACCAAAATATCTTCTCCATTTTTGAATCAGTTTACCTTGAAGTATTTCACCTCCTATCAGCATGAGCCTCAATTTATCGAGTCGCGATATCCGTTCGGAAGGATCCAGCTGATCGAGGTATTCACAAATGTTATTCAGAACAGAGGGGACTGTATTTATTATTGTAATGCCATGTACATCCAAAAAATGCAAAAGGCTTTGTGGGTCTTTGAAGTCGAACCTATCGATGGAGTGAATTTCTCCTCCGGCTAAAAGCGTTGAGAATATTTGACGGATGGAACCGCCAAAGCCTAAGGAGGATGTACTGATAAATTTATCACTGCTGCTAACCTTAAATTCTTCAGAGATCCATGACAAAAAGACTTCGACAGACCGATGATCGACCATCACTCCCTTAGGGATACCGGTGGTGCCGGAGGTATACATAATGTAAGCGAGTTGATCAGGCAAATTCTTTTTTGATAATGGCAAGAGTTTATCTGCAGGCGCTTGTGAATATGTAAGAAAGGTTAGTTTTTTATTTTTTATGACCCTTGCCTCCGGATCATCCAGGAGGATAATTGTATTCAATTGTCGGCTGATCTTCTCATTTGCAATGATACTTTTCAGCTGGATTGAATCGGTTAAAAGAACTTCGATTTCCGAATGAGATACAATATCTTCAATTCTTCCGATAGGCCAATCAGGATCTAAAGGCACATAAGCACAGCCTGCTGCAAGTATTCCCAAAATACCAGAGGTCGCCTTTGCTCCGGGATACTCTAATATCCCAATTGCCTCAACCTTGTTATTACCTGAACTATTGAGGGCATTGGCCAGTTGTATGCTTTTGGCTTTGAGATCAGCATAAGTGATTAATTCCCCATGATCGTTAACAGCAATTTTGTTTTTGAACAAATCGCAGGCAGCAAAGACTTTTTCATGGAGCAAAGCCTGCTCTGGAAAAAGAACCTTTGCGGGCATCTTCAGAGGGTCGATTCGGTTTGCCTTTTTTGTGGATTTTTCTTTTCTGGTTTCTTCAGATAAAAATTTCAAATAATACTGACTTAGCTCTGTTATCGTTTCAGGAGAGAATGAGCCGGAAGAATAATTCCAACTTAAAATAAGGCTGCCGTTTTGTTTCAGACAAATTAATGATAAATCGGTAAAAGGCAGTGCTGCACGGGTTTCAATAGCAGGACATTCTCTTTCATCTTTACGGAAAAAGAAATCGATATTAATGTAACTCATTCCAAAAGCTGTAATGCCACCTGGACCGCAATGCGGTCTTGAATTCAGGATACTTGCATAATCATTCGATGATATGTTATTGTATTTACGCGATAAAAGGAGTTTGTTTTTTACTTTATTGCAGATTTCAACAAACCCATCCTGTTCATCTATTTGTATCCGAAGTGGAATCGAATCTGCCAGACATCCGGCTATTTTCCCAATATCCCGATACGAACTATCTCTGTTTGCCGTTGCTAAACGTATGATTAAATCGTTCTGCCCGGTAATTTTTTGAACCATTTTATAATAGCCCGAAGCGAGTACCTGAAACAAAGATACATTCTCTTGTTTAGCTTTGTTTTCTATTTTGAGCGTTGTTTTAGCATCCAGCACATCCCTCTTCACACAACTTTCGAAACTTGATTTATTGCTAAATATTTCTTTCTTCGGAAGATTGAATGGCCTGAATTCTTTAAGTTCATTTTGCCAGTATTCTCTGGCTTCCTCATTTCTTACATCTGAGTATTTTGAATTAAAATGGTTAACATAGGCCGAAAAATTTTGAGCAGTTTCTTTTTCAGGAATCGGGTTCCCTGAAGATATTTCAGTATAAATTTCGATGAGTTCCTTCAATAAAATTGTCATGCTCCACGCATCCGTAATGATGTGATGGGCATTGAATATCAGACATGATTTTGATTTTTCAATGTCGATATAACATAAATCATATAATGGAGCCTGATCCAAATGATATATTTTGTGAACCATTTTGTTCTCAAGTTCCTGCATCGCATCATCTACATTTTGTTCGTCTTCAATATTTAGGTATTCAATTGATACCAATTCAGCATCAATGATTTTTTGTTCTGGTCCGTCATCAGACATACCAAATGTTAAGCGCAGTGATTCATGCCTGTTAATAAGCATATCCCAGGCTTTTTGAAGGACTGGATAATCCAGCTGTTTTTCAAAAGAAATCTTAACCAAACTGTTGCAAGGTGATTCGGGATAAAATACCTGGTTGGAATAAAATGCTTTCTGTGTGGGCAATAATGGAAATCCTTTCGCTTTCTGATCATTTTTTAGCTTCGAAAAATAATCTGAAAGCCTTTTAATATTATCGTATTCAAACAATAAAGTTGGATTTAGCGACATCTTATATTCTTTCTCAAGCAGGCTGACAATATCTAAAGCGCTGATTGAGTCCACTCCCAAATTAGAAAAAGAATCTTCTTCATCAATTTCAGAAATCTCCAGTCCGGCTGCTTCTGCAATGAGTTTTTTTAAAAATGACTTGAAATTTTCAGGATTTACTGTTGTGGAAACTGATACTTTAACAGGTTGCTCTGCCTTCATTTTGTTTTTAACAACAGGTTTTCGCACTAACCAACCGTTAGAAAATTTCTCTGCATCGGGTTTGTGCACAATTGCCAGGTTAGCTTGCTCTGATTGTAATGAAGAACTAAATAACTCAAGGGCTTGAGACAATTTGAAAGATATCAGCGTATGTGAAGATGAAAAATCCATGTTTATAGACATCCCTATGTCTTGCCATATACTCCACGATCGCGAAAGCCATAAAGTGGCAGGTTCAGTTAAATGCTCAGCAAACGCATTTATATAAGCATTACACGCAGCATAGCCAGCCATTCCATATGCCCACGAAGGCGATAAGGAAGAAGCAGATGAGATCAGATAGACAAAATCAATTTCGTGTTCACTGATTGCTTCGTGAAGGTTTTGAACGCCGTTTAACTTAACCTTTACCGTTTTTTCAAAATCCTGGTCAATGGTTGTTTTTAAAGTTCCATAACTGATTGCTCCGGCTGAAAAAATAATCCCATTCAACTTCCCGTATTTTTCGAATATGCCTTCAATTAGTATTTTCAGGGCTGCTTTTTCAGTAACAGAAGCCTGCACATATTCGATGTCAGCACCTAATTTTGAGCGTATCTGTTCTGATAGCTCCATCAATGGCCTTGTGCCTGAAATAATTATTTTTACAGCGAAATTTTCGTTGATGTACTTCGCAATTTCTTCGCCGATTCCAGAGGAACCACCAATAATAAGATAGACGCCATTACTTTTAATATCTGTCTTTTTCCGTGAAATATCAGATGGGTTCGCAGGGGAAAGGCTGGGTTCAAAATTTTTATTTTTCCTAATTACCAAAGGACCTGTGTGATTTTGCCTGATGAGTTTAGGTATTAAGGCAATATCCGCTTCTGTTTCCATTTTCAGATCGATGATACCACCTTGCATTGCAGAGTTTTCATTTAATGCAGCACTAAAAAGCGAGGATAACGAATGTTGATGCGGTGATACAGATTCCCGGAGATCAATTTTATAGGCATTATATGATATGCACCAGGCTTTTGCTCCGGTTAGCAGGTTTGATCCGTTTTTGAACAGATGCTTGATAAACAGCATTTCACTGACTGTTTCATTTGCATCTTCCTTATCATTTTGAAACGGAGAGTAGAGAAGTCCATATGATTTATCTTTTTCTAATCCCTCAAACAGCCACCTCAAATGATTTTCATTTGATGGACTAATGATAAAGGTTGATTCATCCAAACGGGTAAAAGCATTGCCGGGCAGAACAAGGATACAGTTCAAACCACTATTTATAAGTAACTCTTTAAGATGAACCTGATTTTTATCGCAAAATAGCAGCCAGCTTTCATGATTAATCAGTTGTTGCGATTCGGTGAGTCCTGTAGCATTCCACGATAAAGAAAAGAGGGATTGGTCTTTTAATTCCAATCCCGGGAAGAGATCATAAACAAATTTATTTTGCTTCAATTGCGTATAAACCTGTAATTGTTTGGATATAACAATTGCAGGATCGGGCTCTTCAATAATTACATGGGCATTTGTACCCCCAAAACCAAACGAACTGATACCTGCTGCACGAAGATTCTTCGGATTCCACTCTTCAAGTTTATCTTGTATTTTGAATCCTTTCTCTTCAAGGTTCCATTTTGGATTCACCTTATTCCCAAAGAGTGAAGGGGGCAATTGTTTATTTTTAATAGCTAAAACTGCTTTAATCAGACCTGCTATTCCTGAGGCGCCTAATGAATGGCCAATATTCGATTTTACTGCACCGATAGAAAGCGTGTTTTTATACCGGGCGAAGAAGTTTTCAAGAACTGTTATTTCAACCGAATCGCCTATACGTGTAGAGGTCCCATGAGCTTCAATTAAAGAGATATTAGCAGGATTGTAACCACATTCTGAATAAACAGATTCCAATAGCCTCAATTGCCCTTTCCAGCTTGGGGCCATGATCCCCAGGGAACGTCCATCATTGTTCATTCCGCTCCCTTTAATTACAGCAAGTATCTGGTCACCATCATTGATGGCGTCTTCAAGTCTTTTCAGCAGCACCAGTCCGGCACCCTCACCCAAAAGTATTCCGTCAGATTCCTGTGAGAAAGGGATACACGTTCCTGATGGCGAAATGACCTCTGCTGCCTCCATTATAAAGAAGATTGCAGGAGCCAGATTCAGATTAACACCTCCGGAATAAACCAGATTACATTCCTTTTTATACAAACTTTCGCAAGCCAGATGAACAGCAACCAATGATGAAGAACAGGCTGTATCTATGGTAAGCGATGGCCCGTTCAGATTAAACTCATGTGAAATACGGCTGGATATCATATTGCTGATATTACCTGTTAAAGTACTTGCATCAATAGGTTGAGTTTGTTCAAGAGCTGCTAATTCCCTGAACAATTCAGCCCTTATTTCAGGTGCAATGCCTTTCAGGCTCTTCAATTCTCTCACCCTGTCAATCAATTGTCTGCGATAGAAAAGAGTGCTCATACTCTCAACGTATGCCCGTTGATTTGCCCCTATGAAAACACCAACATTCCGATCCTTGAAATCCTGTAAACAGGCATTTTCTTTCGTTTCGAGGGCCAGTTCAAGCATAATCCTTTGTTGTGGATCCATGGCTAAAGCCTCGTTTTTCGAAATTTTGAAATAAGTATTATCGAAAAAAAAAGGGTTTTCTAAGAATGCCCCGCGAGGAGTTTTCAAGGTCCGGAAATCAAATTTTTCTTGTCTTTCTTCCGGGATGGCTGTAAACCGATTTTTACCATCAGCAATTACCTCCCAAAACTCCCCCGGGTTATTGGCTCCCGGAAACCGACAACTCATCCCAATAATGGCAATGCCTTGTTTCACATCATTTTTCTTTATGCTCATTTATAATTTTTAATTTGAAAACTGCTTTTCACAACGTTTTCACCGCTGAATTGTTGATTAAAATTTATCAGTCGAACTGCTTTTGTTTTTTCACATGCGATTGCACAGGAATAGTTTTCTCCTAATTCAACATCCTGAATGTGCCAGATTTTTGAATCAATTGTTTCAGTGTTTTTCAACCCGTTCAGGTTGACAGATTAATTTCCAGACCACGTCCATCCGCTTTTATTAATGCTTCCTTTCTCACCCATAAGTTAAAAAAAGAGAGTTTAGGATTATCTGAATTATGGATATAATGCCATTCGTCAGATTGAAAATAGTGTTGGAAATTACCCCAATTTATAGGTCTGATTTTTTCAATGTCAATCCCTATGGATGAACTTTTCGTTAAGCAGCATACCACCATATCTGCGGAATGCGAAATATTAAAATTGATGGAGGGTGATGACAGAAAAAATGGTTTTCCGGTAGGACTAGTGTTAATAAATTCAGACTCAAGGATATCTAAATCAGATGCAATATGTCTGACAATTATTCTTCCTAATAAAGTTCTTCTTTGAGCATTAATATTTTTAATAGAGCTAAGGTATTTCTGATCGCTTATGGGGAGTGAGTAACTTAAGGTACGGCTGGTTTCATATGGTATATGAGCAGGTATCGAATAATAAAAGACATAAATACTATTCTCGATAGGGGGGAGTGATATTTTTTCCATCTTATAGTTACTGGATAAATTATTATATTAATTCTCCTTGAACTCAAGAATGACCCACAACGTTCAGCGTATTAAAAATTTCCGACTTCAAAGCTCTGACCTGTCAGAATACAGCAACCTTTTATTTAATCCCAAACTTTAGCAATTCTCTTGTCCCGGCAATTTTTTATACGCATTATGCTCAGGCATTTTTTTTGTCATCGCAATAGTACTAACCACTTATGATTTTTGGATTATCAGCTGTTGGAGAATTAATTAATTATTGTTGAATCCACTTTCAAGGGCGGTCCGACAACTTTCATGTCATGGTCTGCAAATGTTTTTTCAATTTCTTCATTTGAGGGAGGTGCAGTCCATGAATCTGTTTTTTTAAAAAAGTCCTCCATTTTTCCCGCAGGTACATAGGATACAATTACCTTTCCTTTTTCAGTCAACTGGATGAAGGCATGTTGAATATTTCTTGGAAGAAAAATAGTATCACCGGATTTCATGTGATACTTTTCGTCACCTACCTGAAATTGATAATCTCCCTCAATTATATAAAAAAACTCATCTTGATAGGGATGTAAATGCAATGGCGGTCCTCCCATTGGAGTAAATCCATTCTGTTCAAAGACAGCTATTTCTCCATCTGTATCTTTTGAAGATATTTTTAAATCTAAAACGTTTAAAGTAACACCCTTCATTTTATAGTGTTCATCATTCCTTGAATCCCCGGAGTTTACTTTAAAACCTTTATTTTTTCTTGTCATCACTGTGTTTATTATCTTAGAAAAAGAAGTCAGAGGATATATTGCAAGAGCTGTCAGAATAAATCTTCCCCGTCTCATAATTTCAATGTTTTTAAATACTTCCATACTAAAACAAATGCCTCTTGATTTTGTTAAGTTACAGCCGTGGAATAGCACATGAAACATTACGACTTATACCTAAAGTGCGATTATTTATTGGTATCGTTTTTTGTCATGGCAAATGTGCAGAGGTTATCTTGTCATAATAAAATTATCCCGGTTACAATTATCCATAAATAAGCAGGTTTTTTTTCCAAACGAATTTGTAACAGTATAAGGCGATTCATTGATTACGAACTTGTCCTGTTCAACAATAATACTTTAAGTCTGACGGCCCTGCAATAAAATTAGTAAACGTTACCCGACGCCACGACGGCCGTACCAGACAATGCCTGCTAAGAACAAATTGATTCGAGGCGGGAGAAGGAGGGTACAGCGCATGTTTTTGCAACCCGGGAAGAGAATTTGATCTCGTGAAGATGTGCGTTGTCCGGGTTTGACTCCCATTACGGATTTATCCTGGCAGCAGGAGCAAAAACAAAAACCGTGACGAACAACTTACTTTTAGCATTGTCCGTCTTGTGTTTAGTTGTTTCTATCCTCAAAATCTTCAGTCTTTTTGATTTTTCTTCTTCTTATAATCAAGAAAATCAATATGACTATACAAATACCTATGAAAATTCCATAAGCACTTAATATGAATTTCCCTATCAAATCCATCTCAGGAGATTTTTATAGCAGTTCCGTATGCGAGTATCTCAGAAGCTCCTTTCATTATCATCGACGTTGTAAATCTGACATTGACAATTGCATCTGCTCCAAGTCGTTGAGCATCATCAATCATTCTCTGGAGAGCTTGTTCTCTGGATTGCGCCTGTAATTTTGTATATTCCTCAATTTCTCCTCCAACAATATTTTTAAGTCCAGCCATGATGTCTCTGCCAATATTTCTGGCTCGTACTGTACTTCCTCTTGCAATTCCCAGAATTTCTGTAATTTCTTTATTCGGAATTTTGTCTGTAGTTGAAATAGTCATGATTCAAATTTTTAGTTGAACAATATGTATCTGGATGTAATCTCAAATGTAATTTAAAATTCTGAATAACGGCAAGTTGATAAACAGTTAATCATTTAATAAACAATATATTATGGTAAACCAGGAAATTACCTCGGTACTCATTAGCCGTTATCTTCAGAAGTCTTTTTGAATTTTTCTTAGAGCTTAACAGATGCAAAGTCTCCATGATGGAATTATAGTCGTCAAGGTAGATGAGCAGCATCAGGTCAAGATGACTGTATAGAGGTGACAAGATCCTGTCAGAGAGATACAAGATGTAATTTTTCAGTAATGGATCCAGGATTAATAATTTTTTCAATTTTCTGTGTTTTGGGCTCCCGTTTTGCTATAGGTTACGTCTTTGCCGATGTAAATCTAGGGGGCAACTGTAGTCGAACCAATTAAGTTTGCACCAGGGGAAATATTCCAAATATCGTGATTCGCAAACTGTATACAACGCTTGTTTTGTGAATATTTTAAAGCTGCCAGGGAAAACAAGTCTTTGGGTGTTATCTGGTCATGGGATAAACCGGTCAATGTAAAATATATATTACATTTTGGAATAGTGTTGGTAGTGTTTTTAATAAACTGAGTAGGATCACCAGCCAAATGGAAGTATCTTATAACGAGTTTTAAAGGAATATTCACGCTAACCACTCAATTCTTTTAATAAGGTTTTATCCTCCCAATATGTTCTTAAGATGATTGGTCTTTTTAAATCCAGATATGCAGGATTGATCTCAATGGCTCCAGCTTTACAAAACAAACAACATAGTAAAATAACATGATACCAAACAAAGCAAAAATCCCTTTGTTTAAGTTTGTCCATTGAAACCATGTTAGACAATAAAGAATTAATCCATAAATCACGAAATTAATCTCGATTGGAAGAAAGCGAAATCCAAAACTAATATGTGATGTTATTTTAATTTTATCTGGTCCAGATTTAATTTTAAAATAGCAAAACATCGGAAGAAAGACCTTAAGAATAGTCCCGTTAAGATCACAGTTGTAATCAAAGGTCTTTAGTCTCGTGATAATCTTGTCTGAATTAAGAACCTGGTTGTCCATGGAAGTAGTATTTGTCTAGATTTAATAAACTGCAATTTACAAAGATAGTCGGTTGACTATAAGTGCCGTTTGGCACTTCGGACACGTCCGTTACAAACTGGTTAAATTTCATTAGTTGCATTGCCTTATATATACGTAATGCCCGCTAAATGGCATTTATAGCGTATTATATGCCGTATTTTATTAATTCTGTTCATCTGTAATGTTAGATATAATTTCAATTCCACTTTTTTTCATAAGCTCACTTGCATTAAAGTCATAACAAATACCATTATGAAGCTTATAATTAAAAATCATAGAATCATTTATCATTTCGCTATTGAAACTATAATTTGTAACTAACATTTTATTTTCTGATAGCTTAGCAAGTTCGATATCGTGTGTTGCAATAATTCCTGACGTATTCAGCTTACTTATTTGATTAATCAATGAAAAACCTCCTTTATGTCTGTCTTCTGAGTTGGTTCCTTTAAACATCTCATCCAAAAGAAAAAATATGTTTTGACTTTTTCCTATCAGTTTTAGCATTTTTTCTATTCTATTTAATTCTGCATAAAAAGAAGAAATTCCTTTCTCTAAATTATCCTGGGTTCGCATACTTGTAAATAATTTCAGGTTTGAGACCTGCCCATTTTTGGCACAACAAGGTGCGCCAGCTAATGCCAATACAAGATTAACGCCTACGGTCCTTAAAAAAGTGCTTTTTCCTGCCATATTTGAACCAGTTATCATAACAACATCGCCGCGTCCCTCTGAGTAAAAATTATTACAAACACGATTATTGGAATTTATTAAGGGGTGCCCTAACGACTCGAAATGTACGCAGTTGTTCTTTTCAGTTATCTCTGTGAACGTATATGACGGATTTGAATAGCAAAAACCCGCAAAACTATTTATTACTTCAAACTCACTAACCGCTTCAGCCCATGATTTTAAAAATGCTTTATTCTTCGATTTCCATTTTTCTGCTCCAATAATCAGGTAAATATCAATGAGCAGGAAACTATTTAATATAGGATATAGTAAATTCCCATTCATCGGTTGACTTTTTTATAGGTCTTTGTTGTGAGAAATCCAATAATTTGCATATCCTGTTAATTTCATTGCATGCTGAATAGTTGCCATTTATGAATATTGATTGTAATTCGACTAATTTTTCTGCATTGAAACTTTCAATTTCAATTTTATTGATAAGTGCCCGATAGGCTCTTAAAGTTTTAAGATTCTCATGTTGAGGTTTCAACGATATCTTCAGCCATAGGTTTTACTTTTCTTAAAATCATAAAGCCGAAAAACCAAACTAAAATCATAAGCGACAAATAAACAATCCCCATTAGAGAATCCAGATGAGTATAAAAAAGGTAAGAGTCAAGTAATAATAGAACCGGAAGAATTATTGCAACGGCATTATAAATAACTCGATACTTTAATAAAAAGACCGGTGCTTCTACCCAATCTAACAACTTATAATAATCACTTTTTTTATTTTGAAAGTGCATTCCTGACGCCTGAAAATCTTGCCTCCAATCCAATTTATGTGATAATTCTTTTATGGCTTTTTGTCTCTCATGTATTTCATCATTAGATGCAGGTTCAGATAACCATTTTGATAAAAGTGTCATACCAGACTCTGTAGTTGTTCTGTTAATCAGTTGAAAAATGGAATGTTGTCCGAAAATATCCAAATCAGATGTGTATGGGTGACTTTGATTTATGAACTTTTGTCCGGCATCAAATTCTTCCAGATTACATTTTTCTCTTTGAATTTCGGATTCATTTATTCTTTTCAGGAATGATGTATGTTGTCTCAAGTAAGCTATTTTGTTATGATGCTTTAATACAAAAGCAAAACTTATTATTGAAATAAGTAAAACAATGAAAACATGAGTTAATTAAATTGAAACTAAACAAGGTTATTATAATAGCAATTGCAATTACAAAAATAAGTAACCTAAGTAAAGATATTCTATTAAATAACTTCTTTAATTTTAATGTTTTGGAATTGTATTTTTTTATATTTTCCTGGTAGATTTTCATTATTTATTCTTTTAATATCTTAAATACGATGCTGTCCTTTAATGTGGCATATAACGGTTACTTGTATGATACGTTTTGTATTTGCAAAGCACTTTCCTGTCAAAACTCTAAAAAGTTTATTAAATGTAACGCCCTTAATATTAATACTATCTGCCAAATGTTTTATACACTATTTTAGGGGTAGTTTCATATGACCAATTTCATTTTTGGTCCGGTAAAAATAAAACCTGATTTTTCGTAAAAAGTTACAGTTCTTTTCCATCGTACTTCAGTTGGAGCAGTAACATCAATTCTATTCCATTTTTTCTCTTTTCCAATTTCTTTTATTACTTCAAGCATCGCGGTTCCTATCTTATTCGACCTGAAATCAGGTTTAATATACATTTCGTCTAAATGTCCATATTTCCCACCTGCATAAATTGATTGACATTCGGTAATTGTCATAATGCCAACTACTTCAAAATTGAGTGTTTTGGCCAGAAAAATTTCCGTAATTCCAGAATCAGTTATTCTTTTCAATAATTTATTATCGAGAAATTTAACAGATTCTTTCTCCTCTCCAAGTTCAATATATAGTTCCTTAAGCAATTGAATCGCTATTTCAAACTCATGCTGTTTTATTATTTCAATTTGAACTTTCATTTTCATCTAATTTTAGTACGTCTCAATCTTGAAATTACCCCTCCCGATTGTGTAAACGCCATTGTGGCTTATATTTCTGGCATGTGTGCGGTGTCATTTTCGTTGTTTTCGTTTAAGTAATAAATATAAGTATTGTTATTTTAATAACAGTAGTCGGATTAGCACATTTCCCGGCTACGCTCTTTTGGTTACGCTTTTGCCGATGTTAATCTAGGAGATAATCGTCGTCGAGCCAATTAAGTTTGTTCCAAGGTCAGCATTCCAACTATTTCCCTTATTCGCAAACCGAATACAGCGCTTGTTAGCGCTTTGTTCTTTAGGGTCATTGATCTTCAGGTAAATATCATAGTCCCCGGCAGGAACGCTGCCAAATGCGGACATTTTAACCGAGAAGTTCAAATCACTCCATGCAGCCGTATTGTCCGGCCTGCCGTTGCCACCCTCGTCAGTCAGCCAATCCCTTGCGTCAAGGTTCGTAGCCGCCACGTACGAGTTAGAACCATCTTTGGCCTTCAGAATAACCGACACCTTTTTCTTGTTTACTACATTACCAAAGCCGACGTTTTGGATCTTACCCTCGAACCTCAGGGTACCATTCTGCTTTACCCGTTCACTTGCTTTAGCCTCACGCAACACCAGGCGATAGCCCATTCTGTCGCGGAAATATTCCAGCCCGGTTCTGCCGTCATAGACCGGGTCAAAGATTGCCGTTTTAATTTCTCCGGTGAAAGCCCTTTTCCTTAACTTTGCTTCGTTGCCTGGGAACTGAACCGGCTTAGTGACGTTTGCTTCATTATAGATAAAATTATTCCACCTGGAATAATTATCATGTCTCATATTTAAATTACTTGTACGAAGTTGTTGGGCTTCCAAAATAGCTCCCGGCATATTGCCAAAAACATTATCGCCGATCCCTCCTTCTCCCTGACAGATTTGGTTTTGCTTATTGATCCATTTGATAACTCTGTAACGATCATATGTACTACTACCGTATCTTCTATTGATCATAGAATTCCCTTCGGAAATCGAGCCATTGTCAGTCCAGCTTCCGGCAGCATAACTATCGTTGAAAAAACCAAAACGCGCTTCCGGCGAACCCTTTGGCGGAATCGGCATGGCGTCTATATTAGTAAAGGTATAGGTGGTCCCATACGATTCGTTATACCATGCCAGAAATCCGCCCGCATGTGTTAAAAGCGCACGCGAAGCGGGAACAGCGTCCAGATATGCATCCAAAAGCTTCTTGTAAGCATCCACACTTTGAGCATCAGGTGAAGAGTGCTGTTCGCCCCATGGACCAAGCATACCCGTTTTAACACACATGATGATGTCTTCGAATTCATGGAAAATAGTCAAAGCAGAACATTACCTGAATTAAATGTCTTTGTCACGATGAGTTTGAGGTTAAGTAGTTCGGTGGTCTGCTTGAATATTCGAGTTCCTTGTCCTGAAACAATTTCAATCCTTAAATGTTGCAGTCACATAATCAATGTGTTATGCGGACTTTTTATCTATTCGGGACCCTTAGTTGTTACCAGGGGATAAATCTCTGAGGTCTTGTTGGCTCTGTACCAGGACTAATTGTCTTTTTATTAAAGTCCTGGAAGGCAAAAGAGCATGTGTTTACCAGCAGCGAAGGCTGTCGTGATGGTGGCTGCCAAACTTAGTTTCATAGATTTATTTAGTCGTTTAGTGAGTTAATGCCTTGTTCTTTAAGTCTTTCTAATCCGTCTTTCATTGCCTTAACTTGCTCTGATGGATGTTCTTGCCAAATTGTAACTTCTCCGACAACTTTAAACGGATGTGTTGAGCGATAAGATTTTGTTGGATTACCCGGGAATTTTTTATCTGTCAAATCCGGGTCATCTTCAATTGAGCCTGTTGGTTCCACTAAATAAATTCTTTCACGTCCTTCTCCAAAGGCGAGTTCTGCACCCCAGATAGCAGCATCTAATGTCGCTGTCAGGAAGATATACTTTGCATTTTTTCTTTGTCCAAAGTTTGAGGTAAAGCCAGCTTCGATTAAGTCACCTATCTTTAGGTCAACCTTTGTGCCGTGAAAGTAAGTTTGAGAAAATGGTGTTGGACTTTGTCCATTCGATTTGTTTTTGTCTTTAATTTTTCCCATTTTTTGCACCAGTTATACTAAAGTCCGTCAGTTTTTTTCAGTATAATTTTTAAAATTGTTTAATATCGCCTGCCAACCGCTTTTTTGCATTTCGATTGGATTTTCAATTTCGGGGTCAAATGTTACAATAATTTCGGTTTGGCTATTTATCTTATTCAACTTTACTGTAGCTGTTCGTCCCCCAAATTCATAAGTAAATTGTTCACCATCTATGATTTCGGTATAAATTGCCTCAAAGTCAAATCCAAAACTACCGTCTTTAGCTTCCATTCTTACGCGATATTTTCCACCAATTTTCATATCGTTTTCAGCACTTGGACAATGCCAACCTGGATCGGCAAAATTCCATTTCGTAATGTGTTCCGGATTTGTATAGTAGTTCCAGACTTTGTTTCTGTCGGCATTTATGGTCGCTTGAACCATTATTCTTTCTGGTTTCATTTTTGATTATTTTCAGTTACTATTTTTCAAGACATTCAAAAATTCATCCCCCTATCCAATTTGGGAACCTTGTTTTTTTTGCTAAGGTAATAGTGCCATAAATAATAGGCTGCCAGTGATCTAAAGGGTTTCCAATTTTCAGAGAGAAATGCTACATCTGCTTTCGTTTCTACGCGACCCAATTCTATTGCTGCTTTTACTATAGCAATGTCTCCTATTGGAAAAATATCTTTTGATTGAAGGCAGAACATAAAATATATATCAGCGGTCCAATCACCAATACCTTTAATATTTGTAAGTTGTTTTCTTGCTTCTTCCTCACTTAGTTTTGATAATTCCTGCAAATCCAGAACACCTTCAAGAATTGCAGAAGATAACTCACGAAGATATTTTGATTTTTGGCGACTGATTTGACAAATTCTCATTTCATCATCTGAAAGTTTGAGAATATTTGAAGGTGTAAAATCGGTCAAAAAATTACTAAGCTTAAGAAAGTGCGCATTTGCAGAGGCCAGACTTATTTGTTGTTCCAATATAATTTTTGATAATGATATAAATCCCTGGGGTCTTGACCAATTTGGAGGATGCCCATAATTATCATCTATGAAAGCAAATATTCGATCAATTCTGAGAAGGCTTGTTATATCCTCTCGATTTACTATATTCTTCAATTTTTTTGCCTCAGGTTATCTTAATTAATTGTACAAAGAATGGAACATATGTCACAAATTTATCAAGTAAAATCAGTTCTTCTATTCTGCTAGTTTGGATCTAACTGAATCTTCGGGTATTTTTTGTCTTGACTAACGACGCAATAAATGTAACAAATGTTTCAAAATTATCCGGCAATATCGAAACATTTTGTACAGCCAGCTTTCGAATTTTATCGGAAAACTCGATGTTTGGAATGCCACCTCACGGGAGTCTGTTAAATAACCTCTTTAAATTTCCTGATTTTGGAATGAATTAAGCAGGTATAACCGAAGATTGACTTTTACTCATCAGGTTTCAGTATCCGGAAAAAGAATTCGTTAAACAGACTGTAAATTCGTCGTGAGAGATGAATCTTAGACGAAAAATCCGAAATGAGCATCCTCCGATACTCTTTCAGCCCATTCAATGTTAAAATATTACCAATGCGCCGCAGATTATATGCAGTGTTGTCCAACGTGCAGAAAATCAACGCAAAAACCGTGATGAGTTTATTAATTTTAGCACCATCAGTGTTATACACCTGAGGAAACAGACCGGACATATACACAACTCTTAACAAAGAATTACGGTAGGACTAAGCCCGGTACCATAATTTATTTAGCAAGGGAAGAAGGGTAAAGATTTCTTTCAAAAAGGATTATTAAATTGTGAAGACCATAAAACATATACCTTTGATTCCTATAAACACAGTATTTATGAAGTTGAATTTTTGCAGTCTTAGCAGTGGGAGCAGTGGAAATTGTTATTATCTGGGTAACGATTTACATGGCATATTGATCGATGCCGGAATTTCAGCAACTTTAATCCGTAAGTTTCTAAAGAATATGGATATTTCCATGCGGACTATTATGGGTGTTTTGGTAACACACAATCACATAGATCATATCAAAGGATTGGAAGTACTCACCCGGAAAAACTTTATTCCTGTTTTCACTACCCATAAAATCTGGGAAAGCATCCTCTCTTCGCAAAAAAAAATATCAGGTGACCGCATCCGGGAAATTTCTTTACAGCAAAAATTCCACCTGGCAGGTTTTGATATCGAGGCATTTAAGGTTTGTCATGATGCTACAGAAACTATAGGATTCAACATTTGTGCCGGGGATAAGAGTATGACAATTGCTACCGACCTGGGGCATATTTGCCAGACGGCTGCTCCATATATAAAAAAAGCTAATTTGCTTGTTATAGAGTCAAATTACGATGAGGCGATGTTGGTGAATGGCAGATACCCTCATTATTTAAAAGCAAGGATTCAATCAGACTATGGTCATTTAGGAAATCACCAAACCTCCGTTTTCCTTGCAGGAATTATTAATGACAATCTCAGCCATATCTGTCTTGCCCATCTTAGTAAGAACAATAATACCCCCGAAAAAGCGCTTCAAACACTGCAGCAGACTTTTTTAGAGAAGGGTATTAACCTAAACGGTAAACAACGAATATCAGTTTTGAACCGTATTGTACCGACTGAGATGATAAGATTGGTTGAATAGGCAAATGACTCATTAACTGCACTTGATTTGTTTTATATCCTGGGCCATTCATTTTTTAATGGGTTAATAATTCTCTTTGCTTGTCTTAGGGCTTCACTGACTGGTTGATTTACGGCCCTTCTCTTAAATTCCCTGAATCTAATCTCCTCAGAACCCTCATAGGCAATATGTATGAATGATTTTCTTCCGGTTGCCAAAGGTCATATATGGATTTTGGGACAAGCAATGGAGTATGAAATATATCTGCTATTGATCTTATTGCTTTTGTTCTATCTTCAATCTGTCCTATATCAGGTTGAAATGCATAACTTAAATCTTTGCATGATCTTGTCCATTCTTTAGAAAACAATGAATTTGATTTTAGCCCGTACCTCTTTTCAATTTTTGGGCATCCATTTTTTATATAGTTGACAATAATTTCTTCTGGACTTGGTATTAAATACTCATAAAATAAGCACCGAGATAATTCCAGCAAATCAATTCTTCGTTTTTCGTCTTGTCTTTTGTCAAGAATATCTCCCATAGGGTTATCTCTGAAATGTACCATTTCCGTCCTTTATGGGTTTGTAGTTCTTTAGTTTTAATAGAACTGTATTGTGGTAAACTAAAAATGTAATCAAAAAGATAATTTACTGTTGAAGTCTCGATATATAGATTAGTCATATGCAATGATTATCAAGGAGGTATTGACTTTTATAACAGCTAGCGGCCCGGCAATAAAATTAGTAAACGTTACCAGACGCAACGACGGCCGGACTAGAGAATGCCTACAAAGAAGAAAATGATTCGAGGCCTGAGAAGGAGGGCATGGCATATATTTTTGCAATCCAGGTAAAAGGGCATTAAGGATTTGTCTTGGTAGCAGGAGCAAAAGCAAAAACCGTGACAAACAACTTACCCATATTGTCCGTGTTAGCACATGTTTTATGTTAAAATTGTCCAGAGCAATAAAACTGTCAGGATATCTTTAAATCAGTCCTGGTGTCATTTTAGGGAATTTCTAACTTTGCTTTTGAGGGTCAATCTACCTTTCGTCGAGCCATTTATAGGTTTCTAAGGTTTATTGATATTTAAAAGTTTCTATTATGAGCATGCTGATTTCTTTACATATTTTGGTGTCCATGATACCCAATTTTTCAATCAATCTTGTCTTGTCAACACATCTTATTTGATCAACAACGAGCTGTCCATTCTTGCCTTTAAAATGACAATTAAGCCTTGTAGGATATGGTTTAATCGTGCTGGTCATGGGTACAATTACGACAGTATTAAGAAATTTATTTACTTCATTTGGCGAAACTACCAGACATGGACACATTTTATTGATTTCTGATCCCTGAGTTGGGTTAAGTTCAATATTCCAAACTTCAAACCTTTTTACCATGTCCAGTCCTTTTTGTCAAAATCGCTTTCAATATCAATTACATCATTCTCCGGGGTAAAACCTTTGGCAATTGCATCAGCAAAGATCTGTTCCCAATTACTCCGTGTTTTATTTTCGACTAATGGTGTTATTACTAGCCCTCCATCTTTCTCTTGAATATCAACTTGATTTGCCTCACCAAATGTTCTTAAAAGCTTCTTGGGAATTATAAGCCCTCTGGAATTACCTATTTTTACTATTGTCGTTTCCATATTAAATATCTTTATGCAAAGATAATAATTGTTATAACATGTTATAACAATTATTAATTTTTATTTTTAGTGAAGCCATTAAAATTAGTCCTTGTTTTGTGCAAACTTATGAATTAAGATATCTTAATTCCAATTGCTGTTATGGGCGTAAGGTTTTCAGCAAAGAAATCCATTTTCAATCGTATAAATCTTGGTTTTGCTCTTTGCTGTTGTTAGCACATGTTTTTCGTCGCGCGATGGAAAAGTCCCGGTAGACACCTGTACTGTTAATATTATAACAAATGCTTATAATGACGGCGCGAGGGCAAAATGTCCGTCGCGCAAGGGTAAGTCCCTGTAAAAGAGCTGAATTTATCTAGTCACGATAAAACTTTATTAACTCGACGTGAGGGCTAAGTCACTCAGATTCATAAATATGTGCTAACGGCCCGGTGGTATGGGAAGTTGCCGTCTGTGTCGGGGTTGGCATGAGTTTTTGCAAAGTCCCGATAGACGGACGAGAGTTATCCCGTCCAGATGGAACTGTCTTGACGGCTGAGTCCCGATAGAAAGGCAGGATTTGTCCCGTCACGGTACAACTGTCTAAGTGGCTCTGCAAAAACCATGACAACAGCGGGTTGGCCGGCAGCCCTGTTGACCTTGTCTCGGTAGCAGGAGCAGTCACGGTACCGAAAAATTGATAAGTGGAATTAAATTTGATCGCATAGACTTAAGGAGCTGATTACTAAGCTGTCCGGGCTGACGAAGGCAATTACCCATACCATCCGTGTTATAGGCTGGCTTTTATTCTTGTCTCGGTGCATCTGAATTGTCTTGATATGAATTCTTCGTTTTTATTTTAGTCCAATATTGTCCACAAAATTGTTATGTTTCAGAGAGCCTTCTTACTTAGACGGGCGGGAGAAAAATTTTAAATTCAAAAGTTTAATCCAAGGTATAAGCTCTTTTGCAATTATTGGTCTGTACGGCTGGATTGAGCAAATTGCAAATGTGCTTAGACCTATAGACGTGATTATTTCCCTTTTTTTAATCCCTTTTTATTCTTCGTTTCCGGTAAATAGTTGTCTTTTGAGACGATTTTTTCTCCAGTTTTTAATTCTAATGCTTTTCTAGCGTCTCCAGCAATTGTTCCACCTTGTTTAGCGACAGTTTTATTCTGTACAAAACCTTTGGGATTTTTTGTTTTCACAATAGCAGTTGTAGAAGCTTCACCCAACATTGAAAAAATCAATTCAAGGTCAGTCATATGGTCACGCAGGTTTTGGCTTTTCAATCCCTTTATTTTCTTGTATTCAGACGGTGTCAAGCCAAATGTTGCGTTAGAGATTTCTGCGGTTAAAATTGCATATTCAAGTTGTTCTCTAACCCCTCTGGTTTTCCATTCTTCAGTTAATTCCTCACGAATGGCAATGCCTCTCATCCGTTTTTCAATCCAGTCGTCTGGATATCCTTTAGCTTTATACAATTCACGTGTCCGTTGAGTGGCTAATTCAGGATTTTCAATTTCTTCTAGTCTCTCAGAACCTACTTTTGCTAGCCAAAGTTTAAAAGGTTCCGCTTTCGGAGATGGAATTGATTGAATTATTCTTAATAGTCCTTGAGCATTTGCAGCCTGTACTTTGCGTTTTTTCCCATCAGCAAGCAATCATTTCAAGCAGGGGACAAATTGTCCCCCAGTTGGAATTTAACTCAGCATCTCGTTTTTTCATTTTTTTGATGTAATCCTTAACGTCCGTTGTATCAGTTAATAACTGAACTACATCTTGAACCGAAAAATACCACTTTTGATCAAATTCGTTCCAAACTGTACGTATCTGCTTGCTTTCAAAAAGTTTAATATTGCTCATGAAAATTTATATTATATCGCTTACAAAAAAGAAGAAATTTGAGAAATGATTTGTTTTGAAATTTGCATGTTTGCATAATACCCAAAAATAACAAGTAATCCTTTATGCCATTATTGAAATGAGTTGAAATTTTTCTTTGTACGGCCAAATGCCTTAGCCCTCTTTCTGCCATATTGTTATTCCATGGAAAATTGTCAAACTCAAGAAAAGTAAACAAATTTTTCAGTGTTTTTTTAGCCGTGTCTGATATTTTAAAGTGATTTCAGAATTATAACATCCATTTAAAAGTATATCGTTGTAAAACACATCCAGCCTTTCACAAAATTTATTAAAATGCCGTTTTTTTGACTCATAATTTTCAATCGCCGCAAAGATTGGTATAATTAAATTTCTTACTTCGATTACGAACTTTTCATATTCACTGTCATAGGGATTTTTCCATAAATCATCATTAATGTCTCTTATCAAATGAACCCAACATTTTTGATGCTTACATTTCAATGAATCATAACCCGGGTAAAAGTCAGAAATAAGAATTCCTTTAAATTCTTTTAACAATTCAACTACCATGTTTATTTCACGGGTTTCCGTTTCCCGAAATACTACCTGTTTCCCATTTGTAAAAATCCAAACATAATGATTAACACCTTTAACGTTAATTTGTGTTTCATCTACATGTATGAAAGGACTATTGAGTATCTGCTTAAGACTTTGACTTTCAGTATAATTATAAAAAGAAGAAAAAGGTTTGAAAAGATTACTGATGCTGCTCTCACTAATATTTTCGTTAAACGTCTCCAGTAAATTCAATCTGATAATATCAAAAGGTAATCTGAGGAAAAGTCTTTGATAAACCACCCACGCCTTAAAATTATGTCCAAAGTGTTTGAGCCTGATTTTTACAATTTGAGACGGAGTAAAATATTTTTTACACATCGAACAATAACTCTTATGACCAACATATTTTATGGCTGTCTTTCGTATAGAGTGTTTTGTAAAAACTAAGTCAGTGAGAGTTCGCTCTGTTGATACAGGGCTCTTTACCAATTTACATTTATGAATTGGGCAAATTCTTTTTATCGGAACAATAATTATTTTGTTAGCCTTTGGAATAGTTCGGAATACTCCTTTGTGTCCAATTTTTCCGCCAACTTTGTTTCCCTCTAAAACTTCATGCTGCCCACTACTTTGAAAACTTATTTTACTGCTATCGTAATTTTCATGGGCAAAATTTAAAATCATATCGAACTGTTGATGGATATGAGAACTTACAGGAGAAGAACTTTTTTTAGGATTAATTACAAAATCAATTTCAG
>CAVZVF010000010.1:0-23042 GCA_963778605.1 uncultured Bacteroidales bacterium | reverse complement strand
CGTTTTTATTGATGGACAAAATTAGGTAATTTTTTAATAAATCAAGTAAAAAGTGCTTTTTATTTTAAATTTTGTTAGAGAATATCCGGAACAAGATTAATTATTCCATCTGATCTTGTATTGAAAACAGGCAAATTGCCTAAATGACTTAAGTTTCCTTTGTAAAGTAATCAAAAGTAATCTTTTTGTCCGATAAAAGATTTTCAGAAGTATAAATCATTTCACTTTAACCTGCTGAAGCTTTCTCTTAGCTGTCGGACACTGGATTGTTATAAGCAAAGCCTGCTTTTAATATTTATGGCATTCTTATTTGAAGGGGCCGGGCAGGTGAAGTTAAATTGAAACAAAAATAAATATTAAAAATTGTTTAATATTATTTTTTTTTATAGTATTGCTTTCAGGAAGTAATGAGGTTCAGTTTCAATAACCGCTTTCTTTAATCTAAACGGCTTCCTTATTTAATTTACTAAGATAAGTCAGATTGTGTTTGATTATTACCTTTAATTTAATAAATGTGCATTTTATTGATTTGAGAGTTTTTTGATTTTTTATCCTTATCATGATAATTAACGACCCTATACTAACTCTTTATTTTCAAGGTATAAACATTTAAATTTGATTAAACTCCAGAACTGTACAATTCATGCCACAAGCTGGCTGAATGTTGCTTATTTATTAAATTTTAATTAATTACCTAATCATTCCACGTAATGAAAAAAACAATCAATCAGGAGGTACTGACTTATCCGTACCTGAAAATGCTGCTTAAGGATCTAAAAATTTTTATCCTTGTAATTCTCCTAGGCTTTACGAATGTCATATCCGGGACAAGTCTTCAACAAGGAACTATTTCAGGAACCGTGACTGATGGTTCATCAGGACTTGCAATGCCGGGAGTCAATGTTGTTGTAAAAGGTACAACGATAGGGACCCTGACTGATATAACCGGAAAATATTCAATATCACCGCCTTCTCGGGATGCTGTAATTGTTTATTCTTTTATCGGTTATGATAATAAAGAAATAACTGTCACTGACAGGAACGTTGTTGATGTTACCCTTTCACCATCCACGCAGGCTCTGGATGAGGTAATAGTAATTGGTTACGGGGTTCAGAAGAAGAGTGACCTTACAGGTTCGGTTGTAAGAGTAAATATGGAGGATAAAGCAGATCTTGCAAATACAAACCTATCACAGGCATTATCGGGAGCTTCGGCAGGGGTGAATGTTCAGGCCTCCGGTCTGGCAGGAAGTGAGCCATCACTTTCAATCAGGGGAAAAACATCCTTGTCAGCAAACGACGAACCACTAATTGTTCTCGATGGTATTATCTACAATGGTGCTGTAACAGATATTAATATCAGTGATGTGGAGTCCATAGATATCCTTAAAGACGCAAGTGCAGCAGCAGTATATGGATCAAGATCGGCAAATGGAGTTATGCTGATAACCACCAAGAAGGGGAAAACAGAGAAGCCTGTCATATCATTTAATGCATACTATGGTTATCAGGATATGACAAATAATCCCATGAAGGTAATGAATGCTGAGCAATATGCAGTTAGGTTGAGTGATTATAACTGGGAGCAGGATTTATATATCTGGTATAAAACCAATCCTACAAGTGATGCGGGAAAACCGGTAAGGCCGGATATAACAAACCGTGCGGTAATTGCCACTTTTCTCAGGACACAGGAAGAAAGAGATAATTATCTTGCAGGAAATGCAATCGACTGGGTTAAAGAAGTAAAACAACTGGCACCGATACAAAACTACAACCTGAACCTTTCCGGAAAAAGCGAGAAGAGTAATTATTTCTTGTCAGCCTCCTATACCAATGAGAAAGGTATTATCCTGAATGACAGTTTTAAAAGATTTACGTTGCATTCAAATGTTGAAAGTCAAATCACCGACTGGTTAACACTGGGATTGAATACTACATACTCTGTCCGCGATTATTCAGGCAGGAATGTGAGTCTTGCAGATGCCAGAACATGCAGCCCCCTGGCAAATAATCTGATAGGTTCTCCAAACTATGAAATGTACCTTACAGGAGAACTTTACATGCCTTACCCTCTTAATAATTTATATGCCGATGACAGTGATCTGAGGAATTCCCTGTTTAATGTCGGTACCGCTAAAATAACAGTACCATGGGTAAAAGGGTTAACTTATGAGGTTAACTATTCCAACACGTATACCATCTCGAATCATGACACTTTCTGGCCTGCCACAATCCCGGAGGGTTCCCAGAATAAGGGCCGGGCTGATAAAATTCCTTCCGAAACAAAAAACTGGATAATTAACAATATTGTCTCTTTCAACAGAAGCTTCGGGGATCACCAGTTCAATGGCACCTTACTTTACAGCCGGGAAAACCGGCGGGGGAAAGACACTTCAGTTCGTTCAGAAGGATTTGACAATCCTGTCCTGGGATATAATGGAATTGAGCTGGGAACATTATTCACAGTTTCATCAGGTGCCTGGGAAGAAAATAGCATCTCATACATGGCCCGGGCCAGCTATACATATAAAGGCCGCTATTTGTTCACAGGGACAATCCGGAAGGATGGTTTTTCAGGATTTGGAGCCAGTACCAAATATGCTACATTCCCCTCAGTTTCATTGGGCTGGGTGGCTTCTGACGAGTCATTCCTCAATGATGTTACATGGCTCTATCTAAAACTAAGGACATCGTATGGCAAAAACGGGAACCAGGGGATCGGTCGTTACTCAAGTTTTTCCAGGATGGAATCCCAACCATATGTTTATGGCCCTACAACAACAATTGGTGTTTACCCGAATACTTTAGGCAATGCCGATCTTGCATGGGAATCCACAGCATCATTCAATTTTGGTTTGGACTTTGGTCTGTTTAACAGGAGGATTTCAGGTTCCCTTGACCTGTATAAAGCAAAAACCAGTAATGTTTTGGTTAGCAGGGCACTTCCTTCAACCACGGGGTACGATAATGTCTGGGCGAATATCGGATCAATAGATAATAAAGGGATTGAATTTGAATTAAAAACCATAAATCTTGAAGGGCGCTTAAGGTGGGAATCCAATTTTACATTTTCGCTTAACAGGGATAAGATATCCAGACTTTATGGCGGTAACAATGACAAAGACATAGGAAACTCATGGTTTGTCGGAGAGCCGATAAGCTCAATATATGACTATGAGATGGCCGGGGGATTATGGACAGAACAGGAGCTTTATACTGGTAACATCCTCGCAAACTGGTATCCCGGTCAGTTCAAATACGTTGATCAGAATGGAGATGGCGCCATTGAACCTGTTAATGACAGAAAAATTATCGGGTACAGAACACCGAACTACCGGTTCAGTATAAATAATACAGTTGCATTCCAGAGTTTCGTTTTATCTTTCTTTATTAACTCAATACAGGGAGGTAACGGATATTATATTGCTGATAATTCATCAGTGGTAAATATCGATTGGAACGCTGATACCGCGCGCAGGATAAACGCTTCAGCTGTTCGTCAGTACTGGACACCTGATAACGGAGTGAATAATGCAACAGGTGTATTTAATGCACCTGTTGTACATGGAGGCATTTATGAAAGCAGGAGTTTTGTCAGATTGCAGGATGTTTCCCTTTCATACAAATTTGGCGCAAATTTACTTAAAAAATTACAAGTTCAGGCATGTCAGGTCTATATTGCCTCTAAAAACCCATATATATGGACCAGATGGTCAGGTTGGGATCCGGAGGTTGTAGACTGGAATGCAACTGACGGGAACACTAATACTAATACCCCGCTTATGAGGAATATTACCGCCGGATTAAGGATCACCTTATGATTTGCTTAACCAATATTAAAAGGTTGAATAATTATGGAACTTAAAAATTTTAAAGAAATGAATAAATATTTATATATAATCAGAAAAAAGTATTCAATACTCGCAGTTATGGTATTGATATGTTCCTCCTGCCAGAAGGATGTTCTTAAGGAGGTCCCGATGGATTTCCTTGCCCCCGAGAACGCTTATACCAGTTTTGCCGGGATACAGCAAGGAATAACAGGATTACATTGGTTCATGCGAAATAGTTTCTATGACGAACAAACGAGGCAGGATTGTTTTGCCATTATGAATGGCGGTGTTGCTACTGATCTTGCTTTTCACGGTGAAAATCCAGGTGGAAACAGAAAACTTGTCAATTATCAATCTGAAATGACACCAAGTTTTGATGAGTTCGTCCCCTTTTTCTGGCAAAGGCCTTATCAGTTGATTCAGAGAGCAAATGTTCTTATTGAGTCTATTAAATCAGCTCAGGAGAATGTATTCCCAAACGAAACAAAGAAAAATGAATATCTGGCGGAGGCTATGTTTTTCAGGGCATGGGCATACAGGACTCTGGTAATGTTATTTGGGGATGTTCCCCTGGTAGATTATGTGGTTAAGAGTGCTAAAACTGATTTTGAAAGGGCTCCAAAGGCTGATATTTACAGACTGATGGAAACCGATCTTATATTTTCCGCCGCAAACCTGCCTGAACCGGGCAAAGAAGAGAGCCCTGGCAGAATAACCCAGGGTGCCGCATTGACCTTATTAACTGAGGTTTATCTTAGCCAGTCTAAATACCAGCAGGCCGTGGATGCCGCTTCAGATGTAATTGATGGTGGTTACTATCATCTTATGACATCGCGTTTCGGATCAACGGTCGATGTATTCGGTTCAGGAGATGTCTTCCTGGATCTTTTCGCATATGGGAACCAAAACCTTCCGGAAAACCGGGAAGCGCTCTGGGTAATCCAGTTTGAACCTCTTGTTAACGGAGGAATAAAATTCGCAGGGGAAAGAGGTTTTGGTCCTGCCTATTTTAGAATCGGGAATACACCTGATGGCAAAATAGCATTCAGGGGCGAGTTTGTAAGCGGAAAATATACGGGTTATTCTGATTCGCTTGGTCGTCCGGTTGCATATATGCGCCCTTCAAATTATATGTCTTATAATATATGGAGAAGCGATTGGAATAATGACATCAGGAATGCAAAGCATAACATTAAAAGAGATTTCTATTACGACTCTCCGGGTTCGGCATATGATAAACAAAAGATTGATTTCAGTAAATATCCTCCGGGTAGCAGAAATTCGCTTCTGGATACCTGTCAGTATATTTTTCCGTATATTCTGAAATTTGCAGATCCGTTGCATCATTTTGATGATCCCAGCAGGTCCGGCGGAGGCTATGTGCATAAAGACATTTATGCAATGCGTCTTGCCGAAACATATCTCCTTCGTGCTGAAGCTTATGTCGGGCTTGGAAACAAAACCGCTGCTGCAGCAGATATAAATGCTATCAGAACAAGAGCCAATGCGACTCCGGTTGCTAGTGCCAATGTAGATATTGATTATATCCTGGACGAAAGGGCAAGAGAGGTATATGGAGAGGAGTGGAGACACATTACTTTACGGCGCGTTGGTAAACTACTTGAAAGAGTAAGGTTATACTGCAATAATCCGGTATATCCTGCCTGTAATATTCAGGATTACAATATACTCTTCCCTATTCCTCAAACTGTGATCGATTTAAATATTGATGCTGTAATGGAACAAAACCCGGGATATTCCCAATAATAAATGAATTAATAGTCTCAAAAGAGTTAAGCTTGTTCAAATGGGAATAATGTAAATTAACATTTTAGCATTTTTACCATCAGTGAGCTGAAATATTTAGCCCACTGATGTTTTTCTGTTATTTGTGGTTAGAAAACATTATTTCCGTCCCCAGGGTGCAAAAAAGATGCCTGTTTTTATGTTTTTTGCAACTTTTCCAAATTATTATTGTAATTGTAATTACATTTATCAAGTTAAAAATCTTAATCTTTTATATAATCATAACTAAAATGGAAAATAAAAACAAAATTGTAATCTGGCTTTTAACCTTCCTGAGGATAGTTGTAGGATGGCATTTCCTTTTCGAAGGCATCTCGAAATTATTTAATCCCGCCTGGTCATCAACATCATACCTGATGGAGTCCAAATGGCTGTTTTCGGGTTTCTTTCACTGGCTGATAGGTAATAATGCCACTCTCCAGGTTGTTGACTTTTTAAATATCTGGGGATTAATACTTATCGGAACATTTTTGTTTATAGGTTTATTTACCCGTGCTGCAAGTATTTCAGGCGCCTTACTGCTCCTGCTTTATTATGTTGCCAATCCTCCTTTTGTTTATTCCTCATTGCCTGCAACAAGCCATTTTTACATTATCAATTATAACCTTATCGAAGCTGTTGTGCTGATAGTCATAGCTTCACTTCCCAGAGATTATCTCTGGAGCGTCCAGCGATACATTGTTTACTTTCATGAAAAACAAAAGGATCTGAAGTTTCCGGAAAGTGATAACCATAAGATTTTAGAAACAACTGATAATTCGAGACGTGAGTTGATAAAGAATCTTGCTGTACTTCCTCTCTTTGGAGCTGTTTTTTTCGGAATGGCGAAAAAAAGAGGATGGTTCAGTTTTGAGGAAGACAACCTTGCTGCCAGGACAGATGCAGTCAGCAGTGCGTCATTATTGCTGGGGAAAAACTACTCAATAAGCGAATTAAAAGGTCAGGTGCCTTCCGGTAAAATAAAGGATGTTACATTGAGCCGGATAATGGTAGGAGGCAACCTTATCAGCGGATTTGCCCATTCGCGTGACCTGATTTATGTGTCTACCTGGTTGAAACAATACTTTACCGATGAAAAAGTGATTGAAACATTATGGCTATGTGAAGCCTGCGGGATCAACACTGCCATTTTCAGGTGTGACGAAAATACGATAAGAATCCTGGAAAAATACTGGGCTCGCGGAGGAAAGGTAAAGTGGCTGGCTCAAACCTATCCTAAAGGTGCAGACCTGTCAAATGTCCAGCTGGCCATCGATCATGGCGCAATCGGTGCATTTGTTATGGGAAATATTGCCGATCAGATTGTTTATAATAATAAGATCGAAGAACTGATAAAACCTATTGAACTTATCCAGAGCCAGGGATTGATAGGAGGCACAGCCGGTCACTCCATAAAGGTACCAATGGCTTGTGTGGAAAACGGGATTAAAGCAGATTTTTTCATGAAGACCTTCCATTCCAACAATTACTGGTCGGCAACACCATTGGACCCTAATAACACAGAACTACCGGAGCAGGGACAAGATCATAACATGGCAAATGATAATATCTGGTGCATGTCAGATAAGGATGTAACCGATTTCTTTAAGACCAATACAACACCCTGGATAGCATATAAAGTACTGGCCGCAGGTGCAATAAAACCCCAGGACGGTTTCCGGCATGCCTTTGCAAGCGGCGCCGACTTTGCATGTGTTGGTATGTTTGACTTTCAGGTTGTTGAAAATGCAAACATTGCTTATAACTTGCTCAATTCAGATCTGAAACGCGACAGGAAGTGGTATTCGCTGACTTATTATTAAATAAATTTCATTAAATCGTTCTGTTCGGTTGGTATTGTTAACCATGAAAAAGGATTTTAGTTTGAAATATTATGACAATCGGTAATCATGTATAAGACCTCTTTGATTTTGACTTAGTTGAGCTCCGCTTTCGGTTCTTCGTTAGCCCCTTACCCTAAAGGGTGCGAAGAACCGGGTCCCGCAGGACGAGCCCGGCGCAGCCAAAATCAATTACTCCCTCCTCGCCTTCGCGTAGCCGCTACGGCGGAGCAAGGTTAGGGTCGGGGCAAATAATTGATTTTCACGCATCAAAATATTTATATGTATGATTCCCTATAGTCATTTAAAATGATTAATTAATTTATAACCCTTTTAATTAATAATTGATGAAAATGTTTTAAATTCGGGTCTTTCAAATAATTTTCTAACCTAATATTCAAATTATGAAAAAAACGCAATTCAAATGCAGGATCAGATATACGATCCTGTTTTGTTTATGGTTCATTATTCCACTAAGTTCCTTTGCTCAGATAAGTGTAAAAGGGAAAGTGACTGATGCACAAAATAATGAACCATTAATCGGTGTAACTGTCGCTATTAAGGGAACCATTATTGGTACACTAACTGACATTAATGGTGATTATACACTTTCAGTTCCGGGTGAGAGTAATACTTTGTTATTTTCATTTATCGGGTATGTTCCAAAAGAAATTGTTGTAGGTAATCAACGGGTAATCAACCTTTCACTTGAAACTGATGTTTTAAGGCTCGAAGAGGTTGTGGTTATAGGTTACGGAACTGCAAAAAAAAGCGACTTGACAGGATCGGTTGTGAGCGTCAGGGCGGAAGATTTTAAGACAAAACCTATGGTGCAGATGTCCGAGATGCTTTCAGGTACTATAGCGGGATTTAACTCAGATCAGGGTACTTCTGCTGCCGGTGGCGCCTCTTTGGAAATCAGAGGACCCAAATCACTGTCAGCCGCTACTGATCCTTTGATAGTACTTGATGGTGTGATATTTAATGGCAGCCTCAGGGATATAAATCCCAACGACATTCAATCGGTTGATATACTGAAAGATGCAAGCTCTGCAGCTGTTTATGGCGCCAAGGCAGCTTCCGGTGTCGTTCTCATTACCACAATAAAAGGAAAGCTTGGTAAACCCATCATTAATTTTTCAACAAAACTTGGGATGACCGAGAGTAACAATGTAAGAAAGGGATTAGGTCCTGAAGCGTTTATTAATTTCAGAGCAGATTATTTCAGGCAGGCTTTCCCGACGACAAATTATGATTATTACACTAGTCCGGATAAGCTCCCGGGTAGTATGACCATTGACCAGTGGCGTGCTTTAAGTGCTGCTCCTCTTGCCGACAACACACAGGAATGGATGTCCCGCCTGCAGTTTACCAGCATAGAAAAGGAAAATTATGTTGCAGGCAAAACAATAGATCCGTATGATTATGTATTTAGAAAGGGGTTTCAGCAGGACTATGACCTGAGTATTTCGGGCGGAACAAACAATACAAGCTATTATTGGTCTGTTGGATATAATAAGAATGAAGGGATCAGGGTTGGCGATCAATTTGCGAGTATCCGTTCAAGACTTAATGCAGATTATAAAGTTAATGATTGGCTGAATGTTGGCCTGAATACTCAGTTTTCTGACAGGGATGAAAGTTCGGTACCTGCCTCAACAACCGGTTTTTATGAGATTGATCCTTATGGAGAAATGTTTGACGCCGAGGGTAATTTGGTGAGACTTCCTAACGGACAATATACTGATAACCCGTTACTGGCTTATTACCGTACCGATTTGCTGAACAAGACAAACAGCTTGTTTACCAATATGTATACAAATATAAAACTTCCTCTTGGATTTAACTTCAAAGTGTCATTTCAGCCTCGTTACCAGGCATCAAAATATCTGAGTTTTATAACAATAAGTGATAAGCTTGGAGGTTTAGCCAATGAAATCCCTTCGGGTGAAAGAGATGAATCTTCGACTTTCAGCTGGATGATTGATAACCTGTTGACCTGGAAAAAAGAGATAGGGATACACAGTTTTGATTTAACACTTCTGGCAAATATTGAGGAGAATAGATCCTGGTTCGCTGTTATGACTAATAAGAACTTTGCACCAAATCAGAATCTGTCATATCATGGTTTGCAATTTGGTGACAGTCCTTCTATAAGAAATAACGATACCAGGAGTACTGGCGACGCTTTGATGGCAAGATTAAATTATACATTAATGGGCAGATATCTCTTAACTGCATCTGTCAGAAGGGATGGTTATTCTGCATTTGGCAGTCAAAATCCAAGGGCAACATTTCCCGCCTTTGCATTTGCATGGGTAGTATCGGATGAAAGTTTTTTCAAGGTTAATATGATTGACCGTCTGAAATTAAGATTATCATGGGGAGCTAATGGTAACAGGGATATTGGTATATATTCAGCACTGGCAAGTATGGTTTCAAGTTTATGGTACGATGGTACAAATACCCGTGTAGGTGTTAATACTTCAACCCTGTCAAATTATGGTCTTAAATGGGAAAGAACAGAATCTTTTAATTTAGGATTGGACATATCATTACTGAAAAGCCGGATCGATCTTACCGCTGATGTCTATAATATGAAAACCACTAACCTGTTGATGAATCGAATTATTCCGGCGATTACAGGATTCTCTAACATTATGGCAAACCTTGGTGAATTGGGTAATTCGGGTTTTGAGATGACTTTAAATACAATAAATTACAGCCAACCTGCATTTACATGGAAATCAAGCCTGGTATTCTCACTAAACAGGAATAAAATCAATAAGTTATTTGGCGATGTTAGTTCCTATACTTTATTGGGAAAATCACAGACAGGAGAAGTTCCGGATTTTTCAAACGGATGGTTCCCAGGGCAGGCTATTGATGTTGTATGGGATTATAAGGTTATGGGGATCTGGCAGACAGAAGAAGCCACAGAAGCTGCTAAATATGGTTTAAAACCAGGTGATTTTAAGGTTCTTGACGTAGACGGAGATTATAAATACATTGATTTAAACGACAAACAGTTTATCGGCCACGATGTGCCACAATATCGTCTCGGGTTAAGAAATGATTTCACTTTTCTGAAGAACTTCACTGCATCAGTTTTTCTACGTGCCGATCTGGGTCAGATAGGAAGATTTAGTGATGCAATGAATTCAGGTTATGGTGTTTATGACCGGGCTAACAAAAGTACCGGACCATTACCTTACTGGACAGCTCAAAATCCGAATAATGAGTATCCGCGACTTAATCCCACTTCTTACGGAGTTTATGGAGGCGGCATAATGATTTACAAGCCTCAGTCATTTTTAAGAATTCAGGATGTATCATTGACATATAATCTGCCTGCTGTTGTGGCCCAGCAAATAAAGCTTAATAGCCTTCAGATTTTTGGTTCAATCAGAAATCTTTCCACATTTACCAAGTGGCCGGGCTGGGACCCTGAGTCCGGGATGAGTCCAATGCCACGGACCTATACTTTTGGGCTTAATTTTTCATTATAAAAGTAAAATGGGAACTTTAAAAAATAATATTATGAAACGAATAAAGATAATTCCACTGATTTTAACCATATTCCTGCTGATGCTCATTTCATGCTCAAAAGATTGGTTAAAACCTGATCCTCTTTCTATCTATGCTCCCGAAAATGTTTTTGTTGATGAAGCAGGTTTTGAATCAGGATTGGTAAGATGCAGGAAGGAAATAAATGCTGAAAACCATGGTGACCTGAACCCAACCAGTCTCGATCACATGGCTTCTGACCTGGCTGTTCCACTTCGTGATGCTGATTTCAGAGTACTTTCGCCAAGCAGCTTTCTCCCTACCGGGCAGTCTATTCAATATAGTTTAATTAATACTTTTACTAACGAATATGGATATATTAAAAATGCGAATACTATAATTTCCCGAATAGACAATATACAGTGGGCTGACCAGAGTGTAAGAAACCGGATATTGTCAGAGGCTTACTGGTTCCGTGCTTACTGGTATTATCGTTTGGTTAATACTTATGGGGATGTTCCCTGGGAGGGAATGGAAGAAACAGGTGCTAAACTCGATTATGAAACAACTTCAAGATGGGCAATTTTGGGCCAGCTCGAAAAAGACCTTGAATTTGCGGTTGCAAACCTTCCTGTTCTGGCTGCAAAACTTGGTAATGTTACACAAGGTGCTGCTAACCACCTGTTGGCCAAAGTTTATCTTGCCAATTGTGAATTTGATAAAGCAATAGAGGCAACCACTGCTGTAATTAACGGACCGTATGCCTTGATGACGCAACGGTTTGGCAGCGATAAGCTGAAAAAATGGCATAATGTTATATGGGATCTGAGTCGTTGTGAAAATAAAAACAGTGCAGCGAACACAGAGACTATTTATGCAACGGTCGATCGGGCTGATGCATCTCCGGACACATGGTGGAGCAATCCGGGTACTTTTTCAATGTGGCTTTATTGTCCTTCGTACTGGAAGGTTAAAGATGGTGACGGTCAGCGTGCAACAAACTGGAACAGTACAGCTGGTGATTCTTTGGGAAATGGTAATGGGTATGTACGGACGAACGATTTCTGGCACTACCGGATTTGGGAAGATGCAGCTTATACGTGGGAGACTACACCCGATATGAGGAGAGCCGGAACTAACTGGGTCGAAATGGGAAAATTCACCTCCGAAATAATTACCCTCAGGGCAGGGTCATCAACTTATGGTCAACCACTTAGTAAACTATATTACGGAACTCTGCTTGATACAGTAGATACCTGGTTTCCCTGGCCCATCTACAAAACCTGGACCCCGACACCTAACTATTATCTGCCAAGAGGCGGGCAGGGTGACTGGTATATTTTCCGTCTCGCCGAAACTTACCTTTTAAGAGCAGAAGCATATTTCTGGAAAGGGCAACCCGGTCTTGCAGCTGATGATATAAATAAGGTCAGGGAGCGTGCCAATGCTCCTCTGATTACCTCTGCTGATGTTACTATTGATTATATATTTGATGAACGAGCACGTGAATTATATACAGAGGAACCGCGACATTCCGAAATGGTCAGAGTCTCATTTATCTTTGGAAAACTTAATAAAGATGGTTATAGTCTTGATAATATTTCAGATAAAAACTGGTATTACGACAGAATAATGCGGGTTAATCCTTTTTACCGTCCCCCTGTGTATTCTTATTATGGTATTGAAGCACATATGTCACCATTTAATATGTTGTGGCCGATATCTCAAAAGGTTATCACAGCAAATACATTGGCAAGAATCAATCAGAATATTGGATATGAAGGTGCACAACAGAACGTTCCACCACTTGAAACCATCCCATAACTTGTTTATATATTGTGCAGTTTGATACATTCAAACTGCACAATATTATTGATATTTCTTAAAATTTTTCTATAATTCATTTTCAGTAAGGATAATATTAACAATTTAACCAATGAAGACTATTTCCGGGTTCTTTAATTTTCGAACTTACTTAAGCTTCTGTTTTTTATTGATTAACAGCACATTTATATATGGTCAGGGTGCCGGGAAAATAAAAATCAAATTTATTGATTATTTTTTTGAAAATGCTTCCCCTCTGAGCTGGCAAATCCAGGGAGACACCGCAATAAAAATTTCTCTGATGGCTGATTATGAACGTGAGTCACTTAACCGACAGACAGACCACTGGTACTTTAAACTGGAAGCTGACAGAGGAACCCCTGTAAAGCTTATTTTATCAAAAATGCTGGCAGATGTTTATAATGGTAATTTAGCTACAAACTGGTGGAATTTTAAAAATGATATCTCCTGCTATATTTCATATGACAATAAAACATGGGAAGCCATAAAAACATCAAAACTGCCCAATATGGAACTTTTAGTTGAGTTCATGATGAAAGGGGAATCAGTTTATGTTGCCAGGATACCACCATATACAATTTCAAACCTCGAAAATCTTAAGAAGAGAATCGTTAATAATAAATCAGTAAAAATAATTAATATAGGGATGACGGTTGAAAAAAGGCCTCTTGAGATTATCCAGCTTGGAAATCAGAATGCTCCGAATTCAATCATAATACGGGCAAGAGCACATCCATGGGAACCCGGGGGAAGCTGGGTAGTGGAAGGCTTAATAAATAAATTCATAAGTGAGAATTCAAAAGAATGGCAGAAAACATTTTGTGTCTATATTATGCCCATGGCAAACAAGGATGGAGTGGCACGGGGAATGACAAGATTCAATTTACGGGGGAAGGACCTGAACAGAAACTGGGATATGAAAGCTGACTCGGTTCTCTGTCCTGAAAAATATGTTCTTGAAAAATTCATTGCCGGCCTTATAAGCAAAGGAATAAAGCCTTGTTTTGGGATTGATATCCATAACGATGATTCCGGAGGAATTATTTGCGCAACACATAGCAAAGAAGATACCCAGTTTGTGAACAATATGCAATTATTTGAAAAATTGATGAGAGAATATACCTCCTTTTCAGAAAATGTGAGATATTCATGGAAAACTGCAGGACAACCAATATCTAATGTTTCATTCGAGAATGGTATGTTGAGCAGATATGGAATAGAAGCAATAGTATATGAGCTTAATGCAAACTGGATAAGCTCTCTCAATAAAATGCCATCTGCGAAAGATTGGATGGAAATAGGGGCAAACCTTAATAATGTATTTTATGAATACCTGAAAGGTTCAAATTAGTAAGCAGATATTATCAGTTGATACTTTAACGTCAATCAAAGGTTTTCAAATACGAATTTTGTTTCCTGACTATATTTTCGTTAATAGTATCATTTAAGAAATATAATAAACCAACCCGTGACAAAAAATATTAAAACAGGTAAAAGTGGAATCCTGTCTTCAGGGTTTTCTATTAAAAGACAGAGGCAGGCAATTCTCCTGATATTTATTAATATGTTATTTTCCTGTCATTCTCCAAATAAATTTGATATTGGAAATGTCCGCAACTTTGGTGCCATTGGAGACGGGAAGGCCGATGATTCATACGCAATCCAAAAAGCTGTTGATGCTTCTGTTGGTGCAGTTTATTTACCAAAGGGGTTGTACCGCATCACGAAACCAATTGTTGTCAACCTGGACAAAACCGGGTATACTTCGGTCAACGGTGAAGGAGTTGCCCAGATTATAATGACAGGACCGGGGCCGGCTTTCAGATTCATAGGCACACATTTTAAATCTGCCGATCCTGGTACCTTTTCGGAAGATGTTTGGGATCGGCAGCGGATGCCGATTGTAGACGGGATTGCTATAACCGGAAATCATGCTGAGGCGGTAGGGATTGAGGCCGGGGGCACTATGCAGTTAACTCTGAACCGGATTCTCATTCGAAAGGTTTTACATGGTGTTCATCTGGTTGGAACTAACCGGAACATAATAATTTCTGACTGTCATATCTATGATAATAATGGCATCGGAATTTACTACGATAATGTAAACTTACATCAGTCTAACATAATTGGTTGTCATATAAGCTATAATAAAGGTGGTGGTATAGTATCAAAGGGCGGAGCTGTGCGTAACATCCAAATCACCGGTTGTGATATCGAGAGCAATATGGATCCGGATATGCCCCCGGCTGCAAATGTTTTCATTGACTGTTCCGGAAGTACTATAGGAACTGCCGAAGTGTCAATTTCAGGTTGTACGCTTCAGCATAATAATACATCTGCCGGTTCTGCTAATGTCCGTATCATAGGTAGTAGTATGCCAGGTCCCGGAACTGACCTGGTACGCTGGGGAAATGTGTGTATAACCGGTAATTTAATGAGTGACGTTAAGGTCAATGTTAATCTCAGGGAATGCCACGGTGTGGTAATTACAGGTAATACTTTCTGGCAGGGTTATGAACACAATATACTTATCGAAGGTTGTTCTGATATTGTTGCAGGTACAAATAACTTTGACCAGGAGCCGTCCTACTTCAATAGTGGCGAAGCTATGAATAGCCTTAAGGTAATTAATAGCAGGGACTGTACATTTTCAGGTCTTCATATTACAAATGTACGTCGGGATCAGGCAGCATTTCTTATAGAGAATTGCTCCCGGATAAATATAACCGGCTGTACTATCCTTGATTTTGATAATGTGGGTTTATTGTTGAGAAACGTTTCTTTCAGCCGTGTATCCGATTGCCTTATCCGAGATGATCGTCCTGGTTCCAAATCAATCCCTGTTAAAATAACAGGTGGCAAAGGAAATATGATTGTTGATAATCTTAAATGATTTTAATATGTGTGACCCTGGAAAAACAGTATGGATGAATTGACCAGGGGAAGTTCTAAACTATATAAATGGCTATTCAATATGTTTTCGTATTTGTAATCCTGAAAGTGAACTTTTTGCAAAATATATTAGGTGCAGTAACTTGCAAATAAGCAATTAAAAGCGCCTCTGTTAATCTTCAACTTCTTCCATGTTATTGACTTCTCTTAAGATTAATCAATTGTTCATTTTTGGCCAAGTAGGTTAAACTTGTAAACTAAAAAACCATTTATGTTAAAAAAACATTCATAAAATGCCCTTTAACTTAATTTTTTTCATGAATTGAAAAAACTAATTATATTTGAAAGTTTATTTATTTTTTAATTAGTTCTTTAATAATTTGAGGCGCTTTTATTGGTAATCTTCTAATATTTTCTAACCTAATATTTAAATTATGAAAAAAACACAATTGAAATGCAGGATTAAATACTTAATCCTGTTTTGTTTATGGTTCATTATTCCGTTGAGTTCCTTTGCTCAGGTAACCGTAAAAGGGAAAGTGACTGATGTACAAAATAATGAACCATTAATCGGTGTAACTGTCACTGTTAAGGGTAGTGTCATTGGTACCTTAACTGACATAAACGGTGATTATTCAATTTCTGTTCCAAATGAGAGTAATACCCTGTTATACTCATTTATAGGATATGTTTCAAAAGAAATGGTTCCAGGCAATCAGCGTGTTATAAACATTTCACTTGAAACTGATGTGTTAAGGCTCGAGGAAGTGGTGGTAATCGGTTACGGAACTGCAAAGAAAAGTGATTTAACCGGATCAGTGGTCAGCGTGAGGGCGAATGATTTTAAAACCCAGTCAATGGTTCAGGTTACTGACATGCTTACAGGTACTGTGGCCGGGTTTAATGCAAACCAGGGCACATCAGCTGCCGGGGGTGCATCTCTGGAAATCAGAGGGCCAACCTCACTGACTGCCGGCACAAATCCTTTGATAGTACTTGATGGTGTGATATTTGATGGCAGTCTGCGGGATATAAATCCCAATGACATTCAGTCGGTTGATATTCTGAAGGATGCAAGTTCTGCTGCTGTTTTTGGCTCGAAGGCAGCTTCCGGTGTTATTCTGATTACGACAATTAAAGGGAAGACAGGTAAACCGACAATTAACTTTTCTGCCAAACTTGGCATGAACGAAAGTAATAATCAAAGAAGGGGCTTAGATCCTGCTGAGTATATACAATTCAGACAGGATTATTTCAGGCAGATGTTCCCTGGTATTGATTATAATTTTTATACCAATCCGAATAACCTCCCGAGTGGGATGACCATTGACCAGTGGCGTGCATTAAGTTCTTCACCTGTCGATGATAATTTACAGGAATGGTTTGGCCGTCTGCGGTTATTTCCTGAAGAACAGGCAAATTATCTTGCAGGAAAAACCATGGATATGTATGATGAAGTATTCAGGAAAGGCAAAAGACAGGATTATGACCTCAGTATTTCTGGTGGAACTGATAATGCTTCTTATTACTGGTCTGTTGGATATAATGATAATGAAGGTATCATGGTTGGCGACCAGTATTCAAGCATCCGCTCCAGACTTAATGCTGACTTTAAAGTATCAAAATGGCTGAATGTTGGTCTTAATACGCAATTTTCAGACAGAGATGAAAGTTCTGTTCCTGCAAGTCTTAGATTTTTATGTTAATAGTCCCTATGGAGAAATGTGGGATGCTAATGGAAACCTGAAGAGGTATCCTCACGGACATTCAGATAATCCATTACTGGATATTACCGTACATCTTTGATGAACAAAACAAACAACCTGTTTGCCAGCATGTATGCTAACATTAAACTTCCTCTTGGATTTAATTTCAAAGTATCGTTTCAACCCCGGTATCAGACAACGAAATACCTCAGCTTTTATTACAATTAGTGAAAAACTTGGTGGTATAGCGAATGAAATACCATCAGGTGAAAGAATGGAATCGTCTACAATGAACTGGATGGTTGATAACCTGCTTACATGGAAAAAGGAGATAGGAGTACACAATTTTGATGTGACCCTGCTTGCTAATATTGAAGAGAATCAATACTGGTCAACATCTCAGACTAATAAAAACTTTCAGCCTAATCAACAACTTGGATATCATGGTCTGCAGTTTGGGGACACCCCGGGAATTGACAATAACGACACACGGAGCACTGGGGACGCTTTGATGGCCCGTCTAAATTACACATTAATGGGCAGATATCTTTTAACTGCTTCAGTAAGAAGGGATGGTTACTCCGCATTTGGTACAGAAAATCCAAGAGCCACTTTCCCGGCCTTTGCTCTTGCCTGGGTGGTATCAGATGAGAGTTTTTTCAATGTTGACCTGATAAACAGGTTGAAACTAAGATTATCATGGGGCGTAAATGGTAACAGGGATATTGGTATGTATGCAGCTCTTGCCAATACAGGATCAAGCTTATGGTACGACGGTACCAATACCCGTGTAGGTGTTTACAACACAACATTGGCAAATCCCGGCCTGAGATGGGAAAGAACATCATCTTTTAATGTCGGATTGGATATTGCTGTACTGAAAAACAGGATAGATGTTACTGCTGATTATTATGATATGACAACGACTGACCTTTTGATGAACCGTATACTTCCAAGAGTTACCGGATTTTCCAATATTACAACAAACCTGGGTGAACTCGGTAATAAGGGTTTCGAAACGACAATTAATACTATAAATGTCAGTAATCAGAACTTTACCTGGAAATCAAACTTTGTGTTTTCACTTAACAGGAATAAAATCAGAAGATTGTTTGGTGATATAGGGACTTATACCTTATTGGGAAAAGAACAAACAGGAGAACTTCCTGATTATACAAACCAATGGTTCCCGGGCCAGGCTATTGATGTTGTATGGGATTATAAAGTCATAGGGATATGGCAGCTTGGATGAAGCTGCAGAGGCCGCAAGTTTATAATTTGCAGCCAGGGGACTTTAAAGCTGTTGATGTTGACGGAGATGGTAAATATTTAATTTAGAGGATAAACAGTTTATAGGTCATGATGTTCCACAATATCGTCTCGGTTTAAGAAATGACTTCACCTTTCTGAAAAACTTTACTGCATCATTTTTTGTTCGCGCCGATCTGGGATTTTTAGGTTCATACAGCGACTGCATTGAACAGCGGCTATGAATCAGATGACAGGTGGAACAGAAATAATGGATACCCGGTACCATACTGGACCGCTGACAGGCCAAATTATGAATATGCACGACTTAATCCCATTGTTGCAAGTTTTGGAGGAGGACTATGATATATAAACCAATGTCATTTGTCAGACTTCAGGATGTGTCATTAACATATAATCTGCCTTCGCTTTAGCTCAGCGGATCAAGTTGAACAATATGCAGGTCTTTGGATCAATAAGGAATTTAGCCACAATTACCAAATGGCCGGGCTGGGACCCGGAATCACCGAGATAGAGATAAGAATAATTCAATTGGTCCCTGCCGGAATGAATCCGATGCCCAGGACATATACAGTGGGATTAACTTCTCATTATAATTATTAAGTGAAAAAAAACTTATAAAAGATAATCATATGAAACGAACTAAAATATTTCCATTGATTATTAACCATATTTTTGCTGACCCTGATGTCATGCTCAAAAGATTGGTTAAAACCGGATCCGCTCTCTTTTTATGCCCCTGAAAATGTTTTTGTTGACCAGGCAGGTTTTGAAGCAGGACTTGTAAGGTGCAAGAAAGAAATGAATGCTGAAAACCATGGGTATCAGAACTCATATTGCTGTTGATGTTATGTATACTGATGTTGCAGTTCCACTTCGTCAGAGCGATTTCACACAGAATACACCAAGTGCTGTGGCCCAGGTACCTCTTGTACTTAACTTTTTTAATAATGCTTATGGCTATATTAAAAATGCTAATACTATTATTTCCAGAATAGATGATATAAAATGGACTGATCAGAATGCAAGGAACAGGATATTGTCAGAAGCTTTATGGATTCGTGCTTACTGGTATTACCGTATGGTGAATACCTATGGTGATATACCGTGGGTAGGAGAAGAAGTTACAGGGAGCTAAACTCGATTACTTTTCGACCTACCAGGTGGGCAATTCTTGGCCAGATTCAACAAGACCTGGAATTGCGGTTGAATGGCCTTCCTGTTACTCCAGCAATTCTGGGTGATGTTTCGAAAGGTGCTGCAAACCATCCTCTTGGCAAAAGTATATCTTGCCAATTGCGAGTTTGATAAAGCGATAACAGCAACCACTGCGGTAATTAATGGCCCTTATGCACTGATGACTCAACGGTTTGGTGTAGATGCAAGCAAAGGATGGCATGATGTTATGTGGGATCTCCATCGCTGGCAAAATAGAAATCCGCTTCAAATAAGAAACTATTTATGCAACAGTTGATCGTCCCGACAGCAGCTCCCGACACATGGTGGATGCAATCCGGTACTTATTCAATGAGACTTTATACACCTTCATACTGGAAGGTATTGGATGCTACTGGTAATCGTGCATGTAACTGGCAGACATTCCGGCAGGCGATACCCTGGGGATTGGTAACGGAGACGTCAGAACAAACGATTTCTTACACTATCGGATGTGGCGCGAGTGGACCTTATAATGGCAGAACTACCCCTGACATGCGCAGAGCCCCAAATAACTGGATTGAGATGGGGCCGTAAACAGGCTGAAATATTACAGTCAGACTAGGTTCTCCAAATCAGGGCCAGCCACTGACTAAATAATATTATAAGAGTCTGGCCGATACAGTACGATACATGGTATCCTGGCCTCAATACAAACCTTATATCCGACAACAAACTATAGCCAGCCTCACGGCGGGCAGGGAGACTGGTATATATTCCGTCTGGCAGAGACCTATCTCTTAAGAGCTGAGGCATATTATTGGAAAGGTCAGCCAGCTCTTGCAGCACAAGATATAAATATGGTCAGGGCACGTGCACATGCTCCGCTTATTACCGCTGCAGATGCTACAATTGATTATATTTTTAATGAACGCGTCAAGGAATTGTATACTGAAGAACCACGTCATTCCGAAATGGTCAGAGTTTCATTTATAATGGCCAATTTGAATCTAAACGGCTATAGTCTCGCTACTATTTCAACGAAAAACTGGTATTATGACAGGGTAATGCGAATAAATCATTATTATTGGGACCCTCCGTATCAGCTGTTCTCTTATGGCAACTACGCAACTATTCACCCTCAGAATATGTTATGGCCTGTTCCTCAAAGTGTTATAACAGCAAACACACTGGGGACAATAAATCAGAATGTTGGTTATGATGGTGCTGACCTGAACGTTCCACCGCTTGAAACAATACCATAACAGGTATCATATGAATTATTTTGAAGCTGTCTCAAAAGTCCTCTGTGGAACTCTGTGGAAACTCTGTGATCTCTGTATAAGTTCTTAATTATTTGTTACACAGAGGGCCACAGAGAAGGCACAGAGCAACACAGAGAAATCATTATCTTAATTTTAAACTTTTGAGACAGCCTCAATATTTTTAATATTTTTAAATTGATATTACTACTTATTAATTAAACGTACCATTTATTTTAATATTAAAACAAGCTATGATTAAAAAGACCAGAACAGGTAAATATGGAATTATTCAATTAGATTTTCTCACAATCGTGTTATTGCGGCAGTTATGTTGGTTTTCTTAATTTGTTCTTTAAGCGTTTCGCTCAGATGAAAATCTATATTATGACTGATCTTGAAGGTGTCAGCGGAGTATATAAATTTGCACAAACACGTGAAAAAGATTCCCCATTGAATATCCAGGCATGTGAATATTTTATGGGAGATCTCGCTGCGGTAGTTAGAGGTCTGCGCGATGGCGGTGCTACCGAGATAATTATTATTGACGGGCATGGCAACCGGGCTATGATACCTCATCTTATGGTGCCCGGCGCAAAATATGTTACCGGTGTGTCGTCCACAGGAATAGCTTATGGTCTTGATAAATCGTTTGCCGGATTGGTTCAATTTGGTGCTCATGCAATGATGGGAACCGCCGATGGTGTACTGAATCATACACAAAGCTCAAAATCTGAAAACAGGTACTGGTACAATGGAGTTGAGTCAGGAGAGTTGGCACAAGAGGCAATAATAGCCGGTTATTTTGGTGTCCCCACGATACTTGTCACAGGGGATGTGGCAACCTGCCGTGAAGCAGTCAGGTTCTTCGGGAATAATATTGTAACTGTTGCAACAAAGCAGGGTATTGCACGGGAAGCCGCAGTTCTTTATCCTTTCGAGGAAACACGGAAAGCTCTTTACGAGGGAGCTAAAAAAGCTATAGCTGCTATTCCAAAGTGTAAACCTTATATAGTGGAAACACCTATAAAGGCAAAGATGCAATACCTCGACCTGGATCCCAAATTGCCCGAGCCAAAAGTGATAACAAGGGAGTGGACTATTCCTGATGCTCTTCAACTTTTTGGGAGATAGGATTTGGGAATTCAAAAAAAGCATCTCTTATTATTTTTGATATATATTTCGGGGTGATTCGTTTTGAACAGTGTTAATAGATGATTATATTAACAAGCATTGCCTTTTAATATACAATGTTTTACCCACTTTATCGAGTATTGCTTACCGACCTTTAAAATTTAATTATACAAGGATGAAAATAATTTTTATTATTTTATCAGAAACAGTTTGATCATTACTGTTTGCTTTTTTGTTTTGTCATCATGCAATCAGAAGAAAGAAGTAACGTCGTCTGCAAAATTTGAATTACCACCTGTCGGAGATACCGTTAAACAAAAAGCGGTTCTCGAAAAACTGTTGAGTCTCCTGCCTCCTGACAGGACCATGAATGGCCGGGTCTCTTTTCTTGATGAGACATTTCAGGACTGGCTGAAAAGAACGGGCGAACTTCCGCCTGATTTTGACCAGATGCCTTCCATACCATTTCTTCCCGATCCGCTTGTTCTTGATGAAGGAGGGAAAAACATTCCGGTAACAACAATGGCTCAATGGAAGGAGAAGCGTGAGTGGATGAAGAACCAGCTCGAATACTATATAACAGGTACCTATCCTCCTAAACCTGAGAACCTGGAAGTGAAAACACTCAGTGAAAAGAAGGAGGGAGAGACAACTGTGCGGATGGTCGAACTGACTTTCGGACCCGGAAATAAAGCAAAACTGACTGTTGAGATGATGATCCCTCCGGGCAAAGGTCCTTTCCCGGTGTTCCTTACGCAGTGGAACCATCGTGAATGGGCCATGGTGGCAGTCAGGAGGGGATACATAGGC
>CAVZVF010000009.1:0-460784 GCA_963778605.1 uncultured Bacteroidales bacterium | reverse complement strand
AGTTGGAATATCTTATAAGCCTGACGTTCTTATAGTTAATACTTATTATAGGAGAGCCGTAACAAGCGGAAACAGTACTGTTTATTCAAATTTCGTTATGATAAAGGTTTATGATCAGGTCAACCTACCTGTAACAGATTTAAAAACAAGTTACTGCAAAGGATCAGCAGTTAACGTCAGTGTTGTTAACCCTGCTTACCTGAGTTATAAATGGTATGACTCTCAGAAAGCCTATATTATGGACGGTACAAGGTATAGTATAACCAAATTTAATGCTGCGAATACCGTTTATGTTAAATCGCTTAGTTCAAATGGTTGCCTCAGTGATTTTCTTGAACAGAAAATTACCCTTGATAATGTAAAAGCTAATTTCACACAAGACATAACTTCCGTTACCCTGGGTGATGCAATTAAATTCACCAGTACAAGCGTTAACGCTGATAGTTATGCCTGGAACTTCTTCGAGGGTGACATTATTTTTGAAAAAGACCCGGTACACTATTACAACACACTTGGTGTAAACTCCAAGAAGTTTGGTGTTAAGCTAATCGTAACAAGTCCGGGAGGCTGCATAGATTCTCTTTTGCTTGATGGAATAATTACCGTTGTGAATCCTGTCACCGGCATTGAATCACCTAAAGCCGCCTTGTTTTCTTATTATCCTAATCCGGTAAAAGATAAATTATACATCAGTAGCAATGTGTATATAAAAACAGTTAGAATTTTTAATATTAACGGTGAAGCTATCCAATCTCTTATTTTCGATAACGACATTGCCACAGTTGATTTTGGCCAGCTTAGTTCTGGTATTTACTTTTTGGAAATAAACGGATTAAAGGATTCAAAAAAACTTATTAAAATCATAAAACAATGAAAAAGATAAAATTCTGCCTGGTACTTTTTGCTCTCTCCGGACAGCTCTTTTTTTCTTCATGTGACAATCGGGAAGATTACTTTATTGTGGTTAATAAAGCTCCAATTCTCACCCTTTCAAAAAACGGGATTGAACTTTCAGGTGAAAGTCTGGCGGATTCCCTGAAAATAGGGGAGCCGCTCTCTTTGAATTATAATATTTCGGATGAAGAAAATATAACTCTTAAGGCAACGCAAGATGGCCAATTAAGCACTGTGGATATTGGATCTGAATTAATTAGCTTCACAGGATTAAACGAAGGTCAAAATATCGTTAGCCTTGCAGCTAACGATTCTTTTGGTAGGGAAGCTAAGTTTTCTTTCACGTTTACCATTTTCCGAAACATTGCCCCGGTTGCTTTATTTACCGTAAAAAAAATAGGTGTTTCAAGTCCTTATGAATACGAAGTAGATGCTTCGGGTTCATATGATAAGGATTCAAGGTTTAATGGGAAAATCGTAGAGTACGAGTATACTCTTGCAAATTATAAATTTAGCTCTCCGCTGAGCAAGATCCGTTACGTTTTTGGAAGTGGGGGGCAGAAGCAGATCCGGGTCCGGGTGAAAGATAATACAGGTGATTGGTCCGCACAGATTTCTGAGTACGAGGTTTTAAATTGAGTTTTTGGTTTTAATATTATTGCAAAATAAGAAGCAGCCTTTTGAGCTGCTTCTTTTGTCTCGCTGCGTTTCGTTTCACCGAGCTCCCCGTTTTGGCACTGTCGGAGTACATTCCTGCAGAGCTCGTTTGCTTCCTCAAGGGTAAATCAAATGTGGCTATATCTCAGGACGTTTACAAATTATTTATATTATTATTTATATTTATATAAAATATTATATTTAATATTATTATTTTAATTATTGTAGCATTTCACGTGAAGTGGTGTTCCATTTGGTCACATTGTTTTTTTGCTCCCGTGCCGCTATGTTACAGGCAACACTTCGCGCCGGAAGCCTAAAAGGCTTCTTTGTGTTCTAAACCATTGCAAGAGCAATGCTGTTTTCCTACATACACTATGCGAATAGGTTTTTATAACAGTTTACTTTAACATGCTTCTTTCTGATTTTCGGGTTTGATTTTAAATCTTTTATACCTTTATGCATGAGTTAGCGTCCATGCATGTCCAAAATTGACCATTTATCTAGTTAAAAAATGACTACAGGTGACTTCTCCGGGGTTATTGCAACACTACTTACAAATGGATTTCATATCAGTAAGGTTGAAAGGATTTCAATTGGGAACTATTTATTAGATATCTACAAATTTGATCGATTAGGTGCTAAAGTCAATTATTGTATTTTATTTTCAGAGGATTCTCAAGAAAGCCCAGTAATTGAGACACTGATATCTAAATCAAAGAGAGAAAACTCTAGCCCTATTTTGATTAGTGATTATATAGAAAGTACTAAATGCCTATCCTATACAAACAAGAAATTTTATGACTTTTTTGGAGGCGTAATTAACACCGGATTAATTCTTATCCCTTCTTTGCCTGAAATACTTGAAGATCTTGGACATAACAAATTGCCCGAAAATCTTGAGGGCAATCCTGATGATCTTCTAGAGATGTATTCAAAAGAATGTCTGCAATTTGCTCTATCCTCACCTACGAGACGTTATGGGAAAGACAGATTATTCGAATCTTTACCAGATATTGTAGTCTTGAGCAAAGATAAATTCATGATTGTTATTGACACAAAGGCATATGAGAAAGGGTACTCAATTCAATCTGATGATATAAAAAGATTTGCATCTTATGTAGAAGATTTTGAAGATCGGTATGCTTCATATTGCGGACATGTATTTACATTCCTCATAGTTTCAGGTCATTTTGAAGATAGTGGCAGCTCACTAAAGTACAGATCAGATGAATTATATAAATTATGTCATTGTAAGTTGTCATGTATTGAAAGCAAAGAACTTGCAAAAATAGTGCAACTTGTTCAATTGCATCAAAATATTAAGGGATCTATTAATTGGAAAAACATTTTATGTGATTTAATCATAGATAATAAATCCGTTAATTCAGAAATTAAGCGAATCCTAAAAGATAAAATATATTAGTCATGGGAACATCAATAAGTCAAGGGTCTCCACGAATTGGTCCTAATTGGAAACCTGTTTTAAAGTGTTATGAAGACTCTAGGATACCAGAGAACAGAATCATAAATGAAATATGGCGAGCTTCTGAAAATGAGCGCATCCCTATTTCCTCTCAATTAAAATCAGAAGCAATGTTTAATTGCTTTAAAGCGGTAACAAATTCAAGTAATGCAACAGATGCTTTGAATGCATTTAACCAAACCGTTATTGATTCAAAAAATAATTCAATAATAGCAGAATTCGCTAAGAGAGCAATCCCAATTTCATTTCAAAATAAATATCCAGCTGACACTTGGCCAAATAAATTCTTTACTGAGATTACTAATTATTTGGTCTCAAGAGACTCCTGTGGATTTGTTGGAGATAATTATAGGAATAAATCAGTAAATGAAATGATCAATTTTAAAAAAACAATTAGTTCCAGGGTTGGACAACTTATAGGTTCCGAGAAAAAAGATATTGTTTCTCAAGCATCCTGGAATTCATTTGTCGATAGGGTTATTAAAAAATTAAAAACAGAATAAATGAATTTTTATAAAGTAAAAGTTGGAGATCCTAGTAATGATTATTTCTTATCTCTAGTTCCCGGCCAAAATCTCTTTACTGGCATTAAAGCTTTTGAGAATGAATTTAATAACGCCAATTCTCTTGAAATTGATTTACTCAATCTAGCATCAGGGGTTTTTGCTACTGACTTAGCTATTCCTCGAGAAGAAAGAGAACATTTTATTAGAAACATTGAACTAACTATAGATGTTGTTAATTTTCATGCATTTGAACGAATAAAAAGTAATATAGAAAATGCGCTTTTTACGGTCAGTAGAGATAACTGGACAATTTTATTTATTCAAAAAGATGGTAATCCAGTTTCAAAATTAGAATGGACTAATAACGATGGAGCAGCATTATTGTTTTCTGGCGGGTTAGATTCAATGTGCGCTGCATCCGAACTGATTAATAAGAAAACAAATCTTGTTCTTGTAAGTCACAATACCCAAGGTAATACAGTAACTGATAATTGCCAGAATAATGTTCATCAATCATTAGAAGACTTCTATGATCAAAAGATAAGACATATTCATATAAAAGTTTTTGGAAGGAAACATCATGATTATTATTTCCCAGAAACAAGAGAAAATACCCAACGAACAAGATCATTTCTCTTCCTATGCTTAGCAGCTATTGTCTCTCGAAGATGTGGCTTTAAAAAAGTTATCTACATGGCTGAAAACGGACAATTTTCGATTCATTTACCATTAACCCAAGCAAGAATTGGTCCCTTCTCAACACATACTGCCGATCCAAAATTTGTTCAAGAAGTAAACTCTTTCTTGAAAATTTTACTAATAAACTCGACATTTGAAATAGTCAACCCTTATCTATATAACACAAAAGCAGAAGTTATCTCTAAACTCCCAAAAAAACTTCAAGAAAAAGCCAGATTATCAGCTAGTTGCTGGATGATCCATTATATACCTGAAAATAAACATTGTGGTTATTGCATACCTTGTATTTCAAGAAGAATTGCATTGGAATATAATGGAATCCATTTCGATGAGTACTATAATGATATTTTTAATTATGACTTAAATACTTTGCTTGATTCCGATGATAAGAAAAGAAATATTATTGATTATTTGGAGTTTATATTGAAATTTAAAAAAGTGAGAAAAGCAAATCAAGATGAACTGATTGCTGAATTTCCAGAACTAATTAATGATTCTTTTAACCTAGCTAAAGCAATTGATCTTTATAAAAGAGTGGCAGATCAGTCTTTCAAAGTATTTGAGAATTATCCAAACATTAAAAAAATTATAGGATGAGCAGTATTTCGATTACCCAGCTTGAAGCCATAAGAAAAAACCCAGCGTCTTTTGCAAAATCTATTAAAGATGGAACTGCCGAAAAAAGATCATTTGGAGGAAAACCAAAATCAGTAAAATGGTTCGAATCAGCTCTTACCTATCATGAAACGGCTGATATTTCAAAAGCAATTGATAGGCTTGAACAATCATTTAGTAATAGAAAGGAAACTCGCTCTAACTTAAAGGAATTAGAAAGGTTAATTAACTCTCTTGACAATTATGTAGATGAATACACAAAATCTGGATATATTTTAATTGACAAACGGGTAAATATGGACATACCCATCTCAAAAACACTTAAACTAACCGGATGGATTTGGCTTATATATCTAAAACCTGTCAAGGGCTGTGCAGGATTTATTATTTCCAAAGAAATAAATGAAATAAAATGGAATTTAGAACTCCGATTTCCAATAATACAAGATTATTTGGCAAATCTATACGGTTATGATCCCCAAGAAATTGATGTTGGTGTTATTGATTTTATAACAGGGATCCATTATTCAAAATCCTATTCTAAATCTGAAATTAATGATTCAATTTTAGAATTCGAACAAATTCGAACAAAGATCAATAAAGTGTTGAGTTAAAATAGCACTGAACAATAACCCTGATAGTAGGCTTAATTGAGGTATTCATAAAGATTGAGTCCTGTGGCCTCTTTTCAATTACTTAAAAATATATTTATAATATTATATTTATTTGTTTTGTTCTTATTATTTAAATATTCAGGGTATTCCCCGGGAATCGGTGTTCTCTTCTTTCACAATCTTTATCTATTCCCGTGTCGCTATGTTCCGGGCTCCGCTTCGCTTCGGAAGCCTCGAAACTAAAAATTCTTCTTCGTGTTCTAAACCCTTCACAGCGCTAATGCGATGATTTGAGCTGTACAACGGTACAAGCTAAAATCATAATACAGAAGTGGTGTTCGCCCCGGGCTCACGTCTATAAACAAGTTTTTTACAAAGTTAGCCATAAGTCCTAAAAACGTTGGCCCCTTATGCAAATAGCCATAACACGCAAAAGACTACGGCATAAAGCCGCTTCGCTATTTATTCCGTTTCCTTATGCACTTATTTAGTCCTTCTGGCTTTCGTCCGCTGGTAAAAACTTTGTTTAACTTAATTCTATCGCATTATGAAAAACACACAGTCCACCCAGCAATCAATCGATTTTCTTCATGTAGCAGAAGTTACTCTTACCTACGTGACTAAAGTTAAACCTTCGGAGCGCCTCGTAGTTAGTTGTTCCAGGGATGCCCACAAGATCTTCTTCGACTCCTGGAATCAAAACGCAATTGAACATAAGGAGTCTTTTAAGATGCTCCTACTTAATAGGGCAAACAAAGTCCTTGGAATTACAACGATCTCTGAAGGGGGGCTTTCAGGCACAGTAACGGATGTCCGGCTGATTTTCCAATATGCCATTAAGGCTAACGCTTCAGGAATAATCGTCGCTCATAATCATCCTTCAGGAAATAGCAACCCAAGCGAGAGCGATCTGAAAATAACAAACAAAATAAAGGAGGCAGGAAATCTCCTGGACATTCAGCTCCTTGACCACATTATCCTCACTCCTGAAAGAGATCTATACAGAAGCTTTGCTGATGAAGGTCAGATATAAAATTAATACCCTTCGGGGTATTTTTTTATGTTTAAAGATGAATAAAGGCAGGCTTTGCCCTCGCACGGTTTTTAGTCAAACACAGGAGATTAAGAATGTTTGTCTAAAAAGGAGATTTCAATTTGTAAAAAGGAAAAACTACAAATTGAAAACCCCTTCCCTTTTGTCTGGAAAGAGATCGCCTCTTTTTCCGCTCCGTTTTCGCTCTCGTCCGCCCTTGTTTCACTTCGCAGAAACAAGACCGTCCTTCGCTCTACTACGCTTCAAAAAGGCTAACACTTTCCTTTTGCTCCAATTGTGAATTAAAAAGTTCCTCGGTGTGTGTTCCTCGCTCGACAGGGGGAAAGCTTCAGCCAGCTTTTGCTTAAAAATCAAATATAGAAATAGCGGTATTCGGCTTAGCCTCATGGTCATTTAACCAGATTTTTCCATAAATTTAGCCTAACGATTAAAATGGAGGCCAATGCAATACATTCCGCCCCGCTCAAAAGACTACGCCATAAAGCCACTTTGTTATTTATTGCGTTTCCTTTTTTTCCTTATTTACTCTTATAGGCTGCACTTCACGTAAAATTGCTGGTTTACAGCATTATATTATTATTTACTTAAAAATTTATTTCTATGATCGTAACAATTTTTACAGGCAACATCGGCTCAGTGAAGCCAGTTGCACAGGTTGGTGATTCTAAAGTTCTTAACTTTAACGTTGCTTGTGATAAACACTTCACAGCCAAAAACGGTGATAAAGTCACTGAAACTACATGGTTCGAGTGTTCACTATGGAACCGTGAAAAAGTTTTCCCTTTCCTTAAAGTTGGAACGCAAGTTACCATACAGGGAGACGTTTCAGCAAGGGCATACATCGACAAAGAAGATGCTAAAAAAGCAATTGCGGTTCTTACTTGTACTGTTGATACAGTAGAATTTCAAAGTAAAGTAAAAACTGAAGAAAAGTAAATTACAGGGGGGTAAACACCCCCTTTTTTTGTTTAAACCCTAAAATTTTAATACCTTAGCATATAAGAGGTGGTATAAACCCGGTCACTCGATCATGGTTGTATTGCAGACATTGACTTTCACAATTTCAAACTTTCACATTTGCCACCTCTTTCTTTTTACTCCAAGAAAAACTCCCCTGAAAAATGAATCTCTGGGGCTTTTTTTATTCTATTGTATTTCCGGGTGCGCTTCCCTTAGAAGTTTAATAGCATCGCTTAGGGACCTCTTTAAGGGGTATTTGGAGTTGCTATGAAAAGCCATGTATCTTGAATAAGTATGCAGGTATTCATAATCTTCGAGTACCATTAGAAAAGTCTTAGGAACATCCTTGTAAGCAACTTTAGTTTTTTTCGATTCTTGCTCATCGTTCATTTCAGGAATCAGGTTGCTCAGACCCCCTCCCAAGTGACTGTTCTTAGTGAGGTTATCAAAATTCTTCTTTGCCATGACTTAATTTTTTATAATTTCATTTACCAGACTCATGTAATCCTTTGCCCCGTTACTTTTAGGATCATATTCAAATATATCTTTTCCACTTGATTGAGCCTCGGCCAATGCTACGTTAACTCGTATAGCTGTTTTCATTAGATTGTCGCCGAAATATCCTTTAATCTGGTTTTTGATTTCTTTTGTAAGAACCCTTTGCTCATTATATTTTGTGAAGAATACCCCTTTTATCATAAGTCCAGGGTTAAAGTGTTTCTTGACCAGGTTTATAATTCCAACAATAGAATCAATTCCCCTATATGCCAAAAATTCAGCTTCCATTGGTATGTAGACCTCGTCTGCAGCAACGAGAGCATTTAGGGTAATTAAACCAAGTGAGGGAGGACAATCTATTATACAATAGTCATAAGTTTTGTCAAGCCCTGCCATAAGTTCTTTTAGAATAATCTCTCTTGGCATTCTTCCTGCAATTTCCAATTCTATTCCTGAGAAATTCAAAGAATTTGGGACTATGGATAAATTCTTTTTGACATTTATTATTGGGAGCGGTTCTCCTTTACTGAAAGAAAGGTATAGATCTTTAACGGGATCAAAAACGCCAAAGCTCTCTGTAAGGTTGGATTGAGGATCTGCATCTATAATAAGTACATTCTTTCCCTTTTTTGCGAGCCCGGCAGAAATGTTTATTGATGAAGTGGTTTTTCCAACTCCACCTTTGTGATTTGCAATAACTATTTTCTTCATTTATTTTCTTTATAAAAGTGCAAATATTGTAAATATTTTAATTATTACATAAAAATAATATATTATAAATATTATAACATAATAAAATATTATAAATATTTAAAAACAATATATTATTTATTTAAAATGCCAGAATCGTTGAACTTGCCTGGAAGAAGGTGTGACTATTTATCTTCTGAATAATGAATCATTCAGATCTTTAAATTCTGAATACCCTTTGGACATATCAATGCATTTAGAAAGACCAGATCCAATAAGTTCAGCAGTAGCCTTCTTGCCGGCTTCGTCATTATCCAGGAAGAGTAATACTTCATTATATTCCTTTATCAAAGCTTTACTCTTGTTCAGGAATGAAAGAGTATTTAGAATTAAGTAATCATGGTTTCCAGTAAAAAATAGTTTGCAACTGAACCATGATAGGAAATCTATAAATCCTTCAAATAGTAAGAGCTTGTCAGCATTATTCTTAATTAGAGTTACATCTTTAGGAGAAGCTGGACCCTTTGAAATATTTGCACCTGAGTTCATACCCTTTGGAATCGTTCTGGAATCCTAATGGCATAAAAGTTTTTATCATTAAGTATAAATGAAACTTCTTTACAATACTCTTTTGCCAGTTTAAGATTTAGTTTGCGTGATTCTAAGTAATTAATGAGCTGAATATTTGATATTTCTTTAACATTTGTGATTAATACCTTCGAATCTGCATTATGTAAGCCTTTTTGATGACTTGAATAATGATTCACAGATAAAATCTTTAACGCATTCGAACTATCAACCTTAAAAAGCAAGCTTGTAAGTTTGATGATATCCCCGCCATCTCCGATTCCAAAGTCAAACCAGAGATTTTTATAAGAATTTACTTTAAAGGAAGGATTATTTTCATCCCTGAGAGGAGATTTGTACCAATAGTTGACCCCTTGGTTATAGTCAGGATTAATTCCATTTTTTGCAAGGAAACTAATTATGTCAATTCTTTTGGCTTCGTTACAGTTCATTCTCAACCTATTAATGATTTATAGCTCCTCTGACCAAATTGATAATTGGTTTTTATTTGAATCAGAAATCTTTTTTTTCTTCTTGATATAAGAATCTGCAAACGTTATCCTGTCACCATTGAATACAACTAATGGATTCATATAGTATTTATAAGGATTTGTTGACCTGGCAATAATTCCCTGTTCTACAAGACAAGACAATCCGGCACGAATTATATTATTGGCAGAATAGCCTGTAAAGTCCTTTGCTTCACCAAAGTCTATATATAATATATCCTTGTTAGGTATTACACATTTTGTAAGAATATAACCGAACACCTTCATTGCAGCCTTATTTAAATCATAGAAAGCAGCAAACCGACTTAAGTAGACCTTAACAAATTGGCTTTCATCCACTTCTATTGTTCGCAAAAAGGCACTATGTGCAACAATCTCTCCATTATCGTTGATTACCTGGTTTAATACTGATTTATTCCCTCTGACAAATACCTTTTTTTGAATTGAATGTCTGTTTATCTCCTGCAAGAGCATTCTCCATGAATGGATTTTCGTCATACTCCGGGAATTTATTTAAAGGGATATATTTCATACAAGTAACTTTTTTACTGTAAAATGATACTCTTTCACACAACTTCTATATACCTGAAAAGTATCCATTTAGGTTAAAATAAATACCTTATTAGTATCTAGTGCATACTTTAAAAGTATCACATAGATACTTTTGCTATACTGATTATGAGATAAGTTGCATCATCTCTTCTTATATTCTTTAATACCGCTTTTAAGAAGATCTATTATTTCGCTTCGAAAAAAGAAAAGACTTTCATTTATGTGATGGCCTTTAATTATATCGGCCTCCATCCAGTTGTAGATTGTCTGTTTGGATTTTTTAAGGAGTTTACAAACATCTTCAATAACCAGGATATCCTCCCCATTTTCTTTCTGTGGGTTCTCTTTATCTAATTCTTCCCTTATAACTTGCTTGGTTATTTCACGATGCTTATCCCAAAAGTCGTTTGGATTAACTATAATGATATTTTCCATATTGTACTATTTTTAATGTCCAGTACAAAAAAATGACAATATTTTATCTATTTAAGTCAAATTCAGGTCTGAAAAGACTTTGTTTTTAGGTAGTTTTATCCAATGCACTAAACAAATTTTCAGTATTTTTAGTAGCAACCTGAAGTATTGTAATTGTATTTCTTAAAGACTCCTTTATTATCGCTTCAAGTTTTTTTAACTCACTCTCCTTTAACTCTTCTTTGTTTTTGATTTTGTTTATAACATTCAATGATGTTTTTACATTCGGGAAATCGGAATCACTAATCCTGAGAATACTTGAAAGCAGCAACGCTCGTTCCTCATTCTGAATTGGAATCTTGGTGGTTTCAATTATCTGATCAATTGCAATCAATCTTTCAACCGGATTTGATTCATAATTTGTGTTTTTATTTTTGTTACCGTCAAAAGTTGGTTTCATTAATTCAACGTACTTTTTCAAGTAGGCTAATGGTTCCAAATGATAAATCTTATCAATGTCAATGATCATTTCCTTAACCTCAAGGTAATCAAAATCATAGTATTTTATTTTTTCTCGTACTAGTAAGATTCTGTCTCCTAAACTTGTAATATCGACTAAGTCCGGTGTTTTAATAAGTTTGGTTACAACTATATAAAAGAAAAATAAGATCATAAAAGGGAATACTATGAAGAAAGCCAATGGGAGGGAAGGTAAGGCAATTGTTATTGCTATATATACCAGGCAGAATAAGAAATATGTTAGGGTAAAGCCTAACTTCCTATAATAATATTTGTCTTCAATTTTTTTGTACGTATTCTTAATCAGAGAGTACGTAGGATGATTACTGTTCCCAGTTTGATTAGAATCATAATCTTTTTCGAGGTTTGAGATATACTCTTCAAGTAGCTCTTTAAATTGCGTTTTACTCATATTGACTTTCATTATTAAAAATAAGTCAATTTAGAGTTTTTACAAAATAAAAATTTGCACCTGATTTGCACCTACTAAATGAGGAAAGCCCCGATAAATCGAGGCTTTCTGTACCCGGAGCGGGACTTGAACCCGCACAACCGCAATGGTCACAGGATTTTAAGTCCTGCGTGTCTACCATTCCACCATCCGGGCGGAATATTGTGAAATTTTCAGCGACGTAAATGTAAAACAAATAATCCTCAATTAAAACAGGTAATTACAGATTACAGACTGAGATTCCCTGCCAGTTTAGTTCATCATAAATTGAAGAAATACGAGATCTTTAAGATTATGGTTCGGTTATTAAACTGGAAATTTCTTGATACAGTAGGATTCATTTCATCGGAACGACCTTCGTTATATGCCAGATAAAGGAAGCTACCGGGTTTATATTCCCAGCTGAAAAGACAACTCAGCAGGTAATCATTATAAACTTCTTTCTGTTCATAATAAGTTGTGCCGAATATCCCCTGCAGGTGCAGACGGATAAACAGATCTTTGGTGAACATCCATGTTGAATTCGACGATAATTTAAAGTACTGGCCATCCATCCGGTCGTCCGGATTATAAGTCCGTATAAAATCACCTTTTAAGCCGGTTATCATGTTGTAACATACCTGACCGTCACCATTGACCGTTATACCCATTTGTTTGCCTACATACTTCTGATCGAAGTTATAAAATGTACCTCTTTTAAATGAGAATACACCAGCAACACGTTTCCCCATTTTAAGCGGCCGTGTGGCATAGCCTGCCTTAAAATAGTTACCGGTATAATTTCCTGTAAGTTCTGTTGCCGAAAAACGTTTATACTCTGTTTCTACTGACATTTCATTGATAAGATTCACAGTAAGGGTTCCCCCAATGCTGTAGTTATTCGAATTTTTCGCTCCTCCCACTATATACCTGTCCAGACTATCATTCAGTTGTACCGAACCGAACAACTGGTCGGGAGTTAAAGCCGGATTCATTTCAAGCCAGCTATCAATATAACGTGACGAAAAAATATCTGTGGATTGTTCAAGCTCCAGATTTGCAATTATCCGTCTGATATTATATTTATTGATCCTGGGACTGATCCTGAACACGCCGGTCGATCTGTTCCAACCACGATCAGCTTCTTTCTGAATATAGCCGATACGGTTAATCTCAAAGGCAGGTTCCACACGGTTGAAACTGATCTGGGCTCCCATCAGGTCCCCTGTCCGGACATAAGACATGTTATATGCCATATTCTTATCATAGCCCAGCTCATTTTGTCCCGAAGCAACCTGGAAATCAAGGATATTGTAACGGTCAAATACGAAACTTCCATCCGCACCGATGACCCTGTTGAAATTTCCCGGACCTTCTTTTGTTGCCGCTAGTATACCTAAGCTGCTGGAACCGAGAATATCTTTTTTAATACGGAAGACTCCGAATGTAGCATTTTCGGGATTTTGCATTAAACTCGAAAAAGGAGATTCCCCCGTAATGTTTCCAAGAATTCCAAATTCTATTCCGTGCTGTAATTTTCCTGTTATTTTACCACCGCCGAGGATATCTCCCTTAGCACCAATGCGGCGGCTGTAAAAAAGTTCCAATGGTGTATTGAAAATACTCGTCCGTTCGGTAAAAAAAGGACGAAGTTCTTTGAACCGCGTCGGGAATCGGGTGAGGTTTATCTCAAAAACATCAGCATCAACCTGTGCAAAATCAGGATTAACAGTAAAATCACCGGTAAGATTTGGAGAAGGACTATACCGAATATCTCCTCCGATATTATATGAAGCGGATGGCTCCATACCGATAGTATTTGTTCTACCGGCTACGCCATATGGTCTAAGCTCAAATGTTCTTCCGGATTTTATATTATTGATGTTTTCAATATTACCAAGCTGAGACATGCGTGTAGCATTATCCCATTCAGGCAGGTGAGGTTTCCATTGTCCTCTTGAGGCATCCTTTGCCACATTTCTCATAATGTTAAACCCCCAGATCTGTTTTTCTTTTTTGGAAAATCTGAAATTGAAAATGGGGATCTTAACCTCAGCATACCAGCCGGCAGTATCAACAGATCCTGAAGAATACCATATTCCGTTCCAGTTCTGGTCACGTTTAACATCATCATACCGGAGCTCATCAACCTGCACACCTGTTGGAGATACTGTAAATTTATATCCCGTACGGTGATCATGGTAACTATCAATAAAAAGATCGACATTATCGGGAGCACTTGTTCCTCTCGGAGCAAGCTGGCGAATAATCTTATCCGGCTCAGGATCCCGGCACCACACACCTATATATAGATTTTCATCGTCATACAGAATAGCGAATTCGGTTTGAACACTCATTGGAACCAGGGGGAAAGGTTCTTTTTCCAAAAGTCCCCCGCGGTGTTGTGCATTTCGCCAGGCAACTTCGTCCAGATGTCCGTCAATGATTATCACATCGGACTGGGATAAACGATATGCAGTAATAACATAATTTTCCCTTGCAGTGTCATTTACAAGGGCTCTTACGGAATCAAAGTATACAGCGGGGATTTTATCGTAATCTATTATCCTTTGACCTGAAATATTCTGATATCCAAGAAATAAGAATATGTAAACCGGAATTATGTATTTCGGATTCTTCAGTTTAAAAATAATTTTCATGGAGCATCAGGTCCTTTTATAATCCTTTCTCATTTATTACCGACACCTGCGTATTGATTTTCAAGTTCATGGCAGACAATCCTTTTCACCGGATTTGTTAACACCAACGAACTTTTCAGCAGGGAAGAAATCAGGATAGACTTTTTTATACCGTCTGTCGATCATTTTCACTGCTTCTTCGCATACCTATTTCAGAACCGTCCTTTTCTGGTTCTCAAAACTGTATAAGACGGTATATTCTAAAGATCAGTAAGCAGGATGTTTCTCCACCTGACCTTGATTCCCCCACCACTATGTATCTGAAGCATTATACGACCTTTGCCCTGTCCGATTTTTGCATCTGTAAGATCGGTCATTTGTTCCCCGTTAAGCCAGGTCGTTACTTTATCTCCGACAACCCTTATCTTCAAATTGTTCCAGTCGTTCTTTTTCAATATCTTCTCTTTCTCATCAGGGATCTGTGCAAGCCAGCCCCTGCCGCCAGATTCATAGATACCTCCTGTGTCCTTTCCCGGAGGTGCAACCTCAACCTGCCATCCAGATATATTAACGCCCTTAGTTATGTATGAGCGGAAGAATACTCCACTGTTGCCGTTGGATATCAGCTTGAAATCAAGCGTTAATTCAAAGTCATCATAATACTTCCTTGTACCCAGGTATCCATATTCTTTATCAGGACCGCTCTCGCATACAAGCTCACCATTCTCAACATACCACAATTCGGTTCCGTAAACATCCCAGCCTTTAAGATCTTTCCCATTAAATAGTGTTTCTTGTTTTGTTTTACGTGGCAGCTCCTTCAGTTTCATATTTTTGAACCAGACCCTTGATCCATGATCCTGCAGAGCAAACCGGCCACTGCGCGCAAGCCCGTATTCAGGCGCAAAGTCCCATTTACCACTTTGCTTGCGTTTGAACCAGTCATCAGTCCAGGCTTCAAACTCAACAATTTTCTGTCCGTTAAGCCAATATTCAACGTAGCCGTTATCAAAAACTATTTTTGAGGTATTCCATTGCCCGGCTCTTTTAACCTGTTTTTTAGTGGAATCGGGAGGATACATGGCGTAATCTGCTCCGGCTTTCTGCCAGTTTTGAAGAGGGTCGGGAAAGCCGATATCATCGATAAGCTGGTATTCGGGACCAGTTACATATGGAACTTTATATTCCGGCCGTTCGACAACATGATAAAGGAATCCGCTGTTTCCCCCATCAGCTATTTTCCAGTCGAAGGTAACTATGAAATTTTCATACTCCTTCCGGGAAACAATGTAACCTGTGCTGTCGCTGCCTTTTCCCAGCGAAGTCAGCGTTCCGTTTTCCGCTTTCCAGGGAGCCGTAATCCCTTCTTTCTTGAAATCGCGCCATCCGTTAAGGCTCTCGCCATCGAAGAGTAGTATCCATCCTTCTTTTGATTCCTGATCAGTAAGCTTGTTTTCGGTTGATTTACAACCCATATAAAATAATCCCTGAAGAAGGATTATAAGCCACAAGAATATATTCTTTTTCATCATAATATAATTTTGATTTTAAATGTATGATAGCCTGTCCCGCAAAGCGGGAGAACCACACATGATTGATTTCGCTGTGCTCGCAAGCCCGGTTATGATTGTGTTCAATCTTGTGGGTTTCATCTGGTTTAATATTAGTACGATATAATTATGGATAAATTTACCTGTATACATTATAAGATGCAAAAAAAGATGGAGAAATTTTTAACTCAATTATTTTGTCTGCCAGCCTATGCTCCGGCTCCTTCCCTTAAGTCTGAATGCACTGGATAAGTAAACAATAGGATGGGAGAGAAGATATTCAATCTTTCTTTTAATTTAAATTAAAGATCATTTTTAACAAGTATCGGTTTACCTAATCCAATTTTCTCAAGTTCCTTAAGCTGAGTTTTGGCATCACCGACAACTACATAATACATTGCTCGCCGGGTCAATATACTTTCTTACGACCTCAAGTTGTTTTTCCGGCGTAAGCCCTTTAACATAAGACTCTTCCTGTATAATATAATCAGCAGGAAGGTTGTATTCTACCATTGTATTTAACATTCCAAGTAAGGCTGCCAAGCGTCTCAAACCTCAGACCTTGATGGTACACTTGCAGACCACACCAGGCTCCATGGAGCTCCATTCTTTGTAGCTTTTTCCTGTTTCAGATTATGTCGGTTAATTCTGTCGGGAAGATCATTAGTCTGCCCTTTATAAAAGGCATCGAGAGTTTCAGAATATAATATGTAAACGAAATAGCTCATTTAAAAAAGGAAGCATCAACTTCCTTCTTAATTTGAGCGGGAGACGGGGACTCGAATGCTGACGCTTTGGGTCAGCATCCTGACATCCCGACAAATCTGTCGGGATCGTCAGGACCCGCGACGCCATCAGAATATTTTTGGATAAAGGCTATCAGTCGTTTCCTGGAGAGGTTTTTCAATTTTCGTTCAAGTATCACAGCCTCAGACCTTGATGGTACACTTCCAGACCACACCAGGCTCCATGGAGCTCCATTCTTTGTAGCTTTTTCCTGTTTCAGATTATGTCGGTTAATTCTGTCGGGAAGATCATTAGTCTGCCCTTTATAAAAGGCATCGAGAGTTTCAGAATATAATATGTAAACGAAATAGCTCATTTAAAAAAGGAAGCATCAACTTCCTTCTTAATTTGAGCGGGAGACGGGACTCGAATGCTGACGCTTTGGGTCAGCATCCTGACTTCCCGATGAATTTGTCGGGAACGTCAGGACCCTGACGCTCCGGTCAGCATCCTGACATCCCGACAAATCTGTCGGGATCGTCAGGACCCGCGACGCCATCAGAATATTTTTGGATAAGGGCTATCAGTCGTTTCCTGGAGAGGTTTTTCAATTTTCGTTCAAGTATCACAGCCTCAGGCCTTGATTGTACACTGGTGGACCATACTAACTTCCAGGGAGTTCCGTTCCTGGTAGCTTTTTCCTGTTTCAGATTATGTCGGTTAATTCTGTCGGGAAGATCATTAGTCTGCCCTTTATAAAAGGCATCGAGAGTTTCAGAATATAATATGTAAACGAAATAGCTCATTTAAAAAAGGAAGCATCAACTTCCTTCTTAATTCGAGCGGGAGACGGGATCCGAATGCTGACGCTTTGGGTCAGCATCCTGACTTCCCGATGAATTTGTCGGGAACGTCAGGACCCTGACGCTCCGGTCAGCATCCTGACATCCCGACAAATCTGTCGGGATCGTCAGGACCCGCGACGCCATCAGAATATTTTTGGATAAAGGCTATCAGTCGTTTCCTGGAGAGGTTTTTCAATTTTCGTTCAAGTATCACAGCCTCAGGCCTTGATTGTACACTGGTGGACCATACTAACTTCCAGGGAGTTCCGTTCCTGGTAGCTTTTTCCTGTTTCAGATTATGTCGGTTAATTCTGTCGGGAAGATCATTAGTCTGCCCTTTATAAAAGGCATCGAGAGTTTCAGAATATAATATGTAAACGAAATAGCTCATTTAAAAAAGGAAGCATCAACTTCCTTCTTAATTTGAGCGGGAGACGGGACTCGAACCCGCGACCCCGACCTTGGCAAGGTCGTGCTCTACCAACTGAGCTACTCCCGCGAAATCACGGGCAAAAATAAGAATTTTTTTTCAACTGCAAAAAAGAGAAGGTAAATTAAACCTGAATTGCAATAAATAGAGGAAGACGTCACCTCCTTATCGGTCCCCACTCAACAAGTATATTATTCTCAATGTAGAGCCAGGTGTTATTATAGAACCACTCTTCATTAATGACATTACCGCTTATTGTCCTGTTTATTTTTTAGGGAGACCCCCAGCTGTCCCTTACCATTTCAGAATCCATCCCTTTCCATATCTTGCCTGCAATAAGTCTTGCGGCCATATTTGAGCCATATTTGTTTTCAAGATATGAAAACCTGCTTATCTCCTGCTGATCCACCTGTTGCTGCTGCTGTTGTTGCTGTTGTTGTTGCTGTTGTTGCTGTTCCTCCTGAACGCGTCTGTCAACTTGATTAATAACTGAAGATTTACAGGGGTTTTGTTAATAACAGCATGACGTTTAAATATATAGCCTTCATTATCTTCAAAAATCACATTGAGATATGTACTATCTGAGCCAAGTACTTCGACAATCGACCCTGAAGGAATAATCATGATTACAGTGGTAAGGTCATCTTTTGTCGCGAACAGGCGGGTTGCTGATTTCAAAGTGGCTGTAATCTTAGCCTCCTGAGGTTCCGGCTGGTTTTGTTCAGAACTTCTGAAGGAGATCAGCTTTATTGGCCTGTGCCTTAACAGAAACTATACAAAGAAAGAAGAAGGAAGTAATTATAATCTTTTTCATATCAATGATTTTTATAAATTACTCAAAAACTGTACCATACTAAAAAGTGCTAAAGGCAGTAAAGACATTCCCGGCAAATTAAAATTCTTTTTAATTTTAACGTATTCATCTATATCCTTATTTCTTTTGTATCAACATTAACCCATCTCTTAACGGAAGTATTACATTTTCAATATTTTTTTCGTTCTCAATCATTTCATTGAAATCTATTATTCCTTTTGTCTGGGGGTCTTTAACCTCTTTCCAAGAACTTTCCCTCCCCATAAGACATTATCAGCCAGAATGAAGCCTCCTGGCTTTACTTTATTGATTATAAGCCGGTAATATTCAATATATTCCCTTTTATCTCCATCAATAAAAACTAGATCGAACATCTGATTAAGGCCGGGAATAATATCCTGGGCTCTGCCGTTAAGTTGAATTATTTTGTTCTCCAGACCGGCCTTACAGAAATAGGAATGGCTGAAACTGATCAGTTCATCATTGATTTCAATGGTTATTAGTTTACCTCCGGGCCTTAGACCCTTTGGCAAGGCATATAGCTGAATAACCTGTAAATGTTCCTGATTTCGAGGATGCTTTCCGGATTTATCATCAGTGAAATGAATTCCAGTAATTTTCCCTGCAAGTGGCCGGACACCATATTTGGATTTACAAACCTGATATGTGTCTGCCTGTAGAGATCTTCAAGAACCGGATCTTCAGGGGTGGTGTGATCCATAATATATTGTTCCAGCTTTTGATCCATTCTCATTTGTATATCAGGGTTGACAGTTTCGATGGTTCAAATATCTCATTGGCTGTTTCGAGCAATTCAGAAGCAGTAATTATCTATCTTTCTGCATATATCTTCAATACTGTCAATCTTGTTAAAAATAAGAAGGCTTTTTCCAAGGCTTAACATAAGGCTTTCATGGTTTTCATATCCTCTGGCCAGATAGCCTTTTATCTGGTTTTTTGCCTTGCTTAACTGAATTGTACCCAGAGTTTTAATGTCCGTAAGTTTTTTCAGTTCTGCCATTGCAATTGAAATACTTTTATTAAGGTATTGGCTGTCAGTTCCGAAATATATTGAAAATATACCTGTATCGCAATAAGGATTATAGCTTGATTCAACATTATATGCCAACCCGTTTTTTTCACGAAGCGACAGGTTGAAGTCTCGAATTAAGTCCCTGTCCACCCAGCATATTATTGAGGAGGAACATCCCCATCCTCCGTTCATCCTTCAGATCATATGCAAGATTGCCTATTATGCAGTGATTCTGATAGGTATCCATCTTCTTTGTTACTGAAGCAGGTTTGTATATCCACATCTTTGATCTTTCCTGCTTCTTTATCGGTAGTTTAATATTTTCAAAATGTGTTTTGAAGAGTTTCAGTATTTTCTCATCGGAGATATTACCAACAGAACAAAATACCATCTGGCTGGTATTGTAATTTTTTGAAATAAATCCGTGATAATTGTCTCCTGTGTAAATGATTTGACCGATTCCGGTGTGCCAAGAATATTACTGCCAATAGGCTGGTTCTGCAAAGATCAGTTCTTCAAAATCGTCGAAAATCAGTTCAGCAGGATTATCGAGATATGAGTTTATCTCTTCAATCACCACATCTTTTTCCTTTTCTATCTCTTTTTCCGGGAATACTGAATTAAAAGTTATATCGCTGATCAGTTCGATGGCTCTCCGATAATCCTCTTTAAGGAATGATGCATGTACTGCAGTTTCTTCTTTGGTTGTATATGCATTTAGTTCACCACCGACATCTTCAAGACGGCTAAGGATATGATAGGCTTTTCTTTTTCTTGTTCCTTTGAACAGCATATGTTCAATGAAATGGGCTATTCCATGTTCCTGTCTCAGTTTCATCGCGTGAACCGGTATTTATTATAAGTCCGCAATGAGCAACCAATCCGGGTATCCTGTGATGGACAAGTCTGATGCCATTATCGAGGGTGTGAAGGAGTATATCCATCTTATTGTATATTAATGAGGATGCAAATGTACCATATCATTAAAATGATTCCAAATAGAAATTTTTTTCACTAAAGTTTTTGGTTACTCGGATTTGAGATATATATTTGCAGTCCGAAAAGGAGGTGCCATAGCTCAGTCGGTAGAGCAATGGACTGAAAATCCATGTGTCCCCGGTTCGATTCCTGGTGGCACCACAGCCTGAAAATACAGACCCCTGTAGATCAATGATTTGCAGGGGTCTTTAAATTTCTTGGTGACGGAATAGGTGATGGATTTTTCAACGAACACGTTGTCAGACGAATACGAAGCTTAAGGATGTCGTTTTTCCTTCTCTGGTTTTTAAATAAATGATATACGTTGTTATAAGCGAAACACACTTAAGAATATATACAACTTTTGTCCTCCGCTATTTGACGACACACAGTATTAATGATTCTAAAATAAAGTTGACTTTCGATTTATGCAAAGTGTAATTTTGATTTTGTAGGATTCTGAGTTTTTAAATGTATAAAATGAACAAATTTCCTGATATTATTAATTTCTTAAGGGCTTCAGTTCACGAATATCTAAAAATTAAAAGAGAAAAAACCTCTTTTTAATTTTTAAATTCTCGAATCTTATCCCTGATCAATATAACAATTAAATGATCGATCAAGCTGTTGTTTATTTCTCGTTTAAATATGGAATTGTCTGTGGTCCCTCAGGTAAAACACAAATTTTAGCCTGTGATCCGATTTTTGTAACAATATTATTTATAAGATTTTTAATGTCGTTAACCGGGTTTAGAAGTGCTCTTTTAATAGTTACATCATCAAGTTTTTTGCTGTACAAATAAACATTTGCATTTTGTTGAATTAACGCCTGAAAATATATTTGCCAGGTATCCCTTAATGTACTTTCATTCAATTTAATATAATTCATTAGGTCATTGACACTAGTGACTGACGTTAAAATTTTTTCATAGTCACTACCAGAAGGAATACCGTCCCAGCATTCAGCTACCATAATTATGCTTCCTCTCTCTTTTAATATCTGTGCAGCAGCACTCATACCCTTTACAGTCTGATAAATGTTAAGATCCAATGGATATCCGGAATTACTTGTTATCACAATGTCATAAAGATTATTAACAGAAACCATTGCAGATTTTTTTACAAATTGACAGCCAGCCTTGTGCGCAGTTCGTAAATCTCCTGCAAAAACACCCGTAATTTCTTTCTTTTTGTTTAAAGTAATGTTTAATAAAAACAATCCTGGCACAAACTCCGCAGCCTCCATTATTTCTTCCCAGAGCCGATTCCCTTCTGTGATGCCCCATTTAACCTTTTCATCTGATAAATGTGCGATGGAATGGTTGTATTTTATTGTATTCACAAATGCCATTCCAGGTATCAATGCTTTACTGGAAAAAACGGACATATTGACCACCCTAGATCGTTTTCGTAAGACCATGTATTTCCGGTTGCCAAAGACCACCCTAAGTTAACATCCTTTTTTGCCTCATTTTCATCATAATTTATAGGGTGATTCTACAAAGTTATTTTTTTAGACTGTTTTTTCAAGAGATATATTCATTTTATTAATCTGTTTTCTCATTGATTCTCCAGAGAGTTCTATACGATGTGCCTGATGTACGATGCGGTCCAGTATTGCATCTGCGATGGTATTTTCTCCAATAATGTCATGCCATTGTAATACCGGAAGTTGTGAAGTGATGATTGTAGAGCGCTTGCCATGGCGGTCCTCGATAATTTCCATGAGTGAAGAACGGCTTTGATTATCAAAGGGCTGGATCCCAAAATCATCGAGTATTAATAGATCCTGCTTTTCAATGCGTGCAATTTCTTTTATATATGACCCATCTGCTTTCGACATTTTTAGTTTAGCAAATAGCTTTGTAGTATTTGCATATAAGACTTTGTATCCCAGCATGCATGCCTGATTACCGATAGCTGAAGCCACATAGCTCTTTCCAATACCTGTGCTTCCGGTGATAATAATGGTTTCCGATTTATCAATGAAGTTACAATCGGCAAAACGCATGATTTGGTTCTTATCAAGATTTCTATCAGTAGCAAAGTCTAGATTCTCAATGTTTGCCTTGTAGCGAAAACGGGCTTGAGTTATGTGCCGTTCTATGCGGCGGTTATTACGATAGTCCCATTCTGATTCAACCATGAAAGCTACCATCTCATCTGCGGTCATACTGGCCATACGCCCGTCTTCAAGTGTGGTTTTAAAGGCCATAGCCATACCCTGGAAGTTCATCTGCTTAAGTTTTTGAAGAGTTTGATCATTCATATGTTTATATTTTAAAAGTTCGTAATTAGATTAATCCAGCCACGGGTTTATCGTGACTGGATATCTGATAAGTTGATTATTTGTAGTATCCTCCTCCTCGCACATTACGATGCCCAGGCATTTTTTTATTATCATCTTCTGAGTCGAAAGGCTCCTGGTCCAGCCTTTTCTCGATGATTGTACGGATGGCATTATAGCTGAAGTCCCCATAATATAAAGCCCTTTTGCAAGTCATGTTCAGACGATCACTGCCTACGCGCGAAGCAAAGCCAAGGATACCCTGACATGTTTTATAGGCCTGTTCAGGATGCTGCCTTATCTCAAGAATACGGGTTATATAATCCCTGGTATCGTTTCCTATAAAGGTTGCCCTCTGAATGAACTTCTCAGGCGTCCAGTCGCTTTTAAACTGGTGGTGAGATGCCAGATGATCCTCGTTGGTAGTGTATCCGTAGAGCTTTAAATTACGTGTATGGCTTGCTATCTGGTCATAATGGTAAAAGACTTCTACCAGATCCTGAGTGTAAAGAATGGTAACCTTCTTTCCGATATAGCGATAAGGAACGCTGTAATAATGCTTGTCTTCTGCAAGACAAACATGATTGTTTTTCATTACGGTAACTACTTTCTTACGTTTAGCCTGGTACCTATGTTTCGGCAGTGGCTGAAGATCCGATTTTTCTATTTCTTCAAACAGTTGTCTTCGGCTATAGGGACGGCCGGTCAATAGCTTGTTATTATGATCCACAAGTGCTTCCCAGATTGCTGTATTTAAGTCTGCTAAAGAAAAGAAGGTGCATTGTTTTATGGAGTGAAAAATCGTACGGTAAATTATCTTAACTGCTCCTTCCACCAGTGCTTTATGTTTTGGTTTATAGGGTCCTGCAGGAAGAGCTGTCATATGGTAATGTTCCACAAAATCCCGGAACATCTCGTTAAGTGTTGGTTCGTACCGGTCGCTCTTGATCACAGCCGATTTTAAGTTGTCCGTTACAATGGCCTGTGGCATACCTCCGAAGTAATGAAGTGCATTTTCACAGGAACTTATAAAGTCTTCTTTGCGCTGAGTCATTGAAGCCTCGACATAGGTCAGCTGGCTGGAACCAAGGATGGCGACAAAAACTTCTGTCTGTACCACTTCTCCTGTTGCCTGATCAACAAAGGACAGCTTATCTCCAGTATAGTCCACATACATCTTGTCACCGCTCTTATGCTCCATGTGCATCGAAGAGTTCACCTTCTTGCTCCATAGATTATAATGTTCATTAAACTGCGTTTTGCGATAACCATCCGGATGTTTTAAAAAATATTGCCCCCACTGCTTTTCCCTTGTCTCGCCTTTGCGTTTAAGAGCTTTCTCCATGCCTGGGAAGAAGGCCATCAGGTCTGCCTTGCGCTTGTCCGAAGGGACCTCCGGTCGAGGTGTTGAAAACAATGCTTCCAGCTGTGTGTCACTGAGTTTACTAATCTCTTCCAGAGTCTTACCCAAAGCAATAAATTGCCGGATATACTTCTTTACCGTGTTTCGTGTAGCTCCTGTGCGGAGACTGATTGATTGTTTACTTACACCCTCGGTGTACATTTTTAAGATAGTTCTTGCTTTACTCATAATAATTAAATTGTTAGACATAAATGATAGGTATTGTATAATACCCTCAACGTTAATCATTCAGCCTAATAAATCATGATAAAAAAGCAAGACTTAAAGGGGGTGGTCTCTTTGCTCCGGTATTGGGTGGTCAATTTGGTCCGGACAAGGGTGGTCAGTTTGCTCCGGCCAGGGGGTGGTCTCTTTGCTCCGGTCTTAGGTGGTCATTTTGACCGTTTTTTCCACCTGGTTACTGTAAAGTCGTATGAATTACCATAGTCAATAAGGTATTTATTCAGGAACCATTTGCCAATCTGATCATCGGTCAACTTGTCTGCTTTTTCTTTAAGCAACCAAATTCCTTCATCCTCATGTTCGTCATTCATTGGCCAGATTGTTTCAGCCATATCCTGGTCGTAAATTTCAACGTGAATATTTACACCTAATGCTTCATATATCTTCTGTCATAGTTTTAAATATTAGTGAATGTTAATTACATAGTCTTAATTATAAAAGTCCATTATCTGCAAAGCTGTAATAGCTGCCGTCCATGGTAAGGATTAAATGATCAAGCAACTGAATATCCATGAGGTTCCCAGCTTCCTTGATCTTATGAGTGATCTTTGTATCCGATTCACTAGGATTCAGATTCCCGGATGGATGATTATGGCATACTATTATCCCAGATGCATTTGCTTTAATTGCACCTTGAAATATTAATCCTAACATCAGTAACAGTACCAGATATCCCACCCTTTGATACTGTGCATAATGCCTAATACTGAATTGGACCGGTTCATTAGCAGTAAGTTTAAACTCTTCAATATGTTCTATTGAATCCAGGTCCCAATTCTCCATAAATATGTCAAATGCATCCTTTGAGCATTTAACCTGTAGTCTCTCTGAAGCTTTGACCTTAGTCCTATAGACAAGTCTTACTTCAGATATATTAGTCTGTTGTGTTTTCATGATAGTTTTGATTAGTGAGTAAATAGAAATGAAAAAGCCCGGTCCCAAAGTCCCAGGCTGTAATGTTGCATAATTAATATGTTGATATATAGTATGTTAGAGTATAGTGCAATTATGACAAATGCCCTAATTGGCTGTTATTAAGCGATTTAAAACATTGTTGCGTTTCATGTGACATGTAGATACCAATGGATGAGAGATGTGTCTTAACGGGCTAGAAATGGCCTTCAGATCGCATTGTGGCAATATGCTGTATATTATTGATATACTGTATTATACAATTATTGATGGTATTTGGGGAATTGGTATGGTGAATTGCAAAACTGTGCGAGAGCAACTTACGTCTAGCTCCAGTTTTTTTCACAAGTACTTTTTTAATAACTCTAGCAAAACCTCTCTCTTTATTGGTTTCGAAATATAATCATCACAGCCTAAACTCAGAATTTTTTCTTCAACTGACTCGAAAGTATATGCTGTCTGTATTATGACTGGCAAATCAGGTTTGATCTTTTTAATAATTTCTATTGCTTCATAACCATCCATAATAGGCATTTGTATATCCATTAGGATGAGGTCGATATGTTTTCCAGACTTGCATATTTCTACTGCCTCTTCCCCGTTTGAAGCATGAATAATATCCAGACCTGATTTTGACAATAATATTCCCATGAAAAAGAAATTATTTACATCATCCTCAGCAATCAGAATAGTTTTTTTCCCATTACTTATGATCTTTTCAACAGCCATGAACTTCTATTTGGTGATTACAGACTGATTTGCAATTTTATAGGGTAAAGTAAAATAGTTCCTTTACCTGACTGAGATGTCAACCATTTCCTTCCACCAAGTAACTCAACATGTGCTTTGGAAATAGGCAATCCCAAGCCAGTTCCTTCATTGTAGGCTTATTTGAGGATTTTTAATTTTTAGTCCCAGGTTTTTTAAACATTCATTAGATTTATAGCTTAATTTTATAAATTAAAACAGCATTTGTTAAAAACCTTTGGAAAATAAAAGGCGGTACTTATTATATTGTATTCTTTGCAATACAATTCTATCTCTTAGGATATAGAATGTACAGATTAATGGGTCAACCGGGATGATCGACAAAGAATATTAAAAAAGGCGGCACTACAAAATCGCTAAATTTTATTAAACCCAAAATCAAATTGTTATGAAATATTGGTATCTCTTATGTGCCGCCTTAAATTATCCATATCTGTTAACTATAGCGAATCGCTATGTATTTTAATGAAATTAATTAAAAGAAATTCCGTTATGAATGACATTCCAGTTAGTATAATATTTCTAATTCCCTGATCGGAAAATTACAGACATCACAAAGCTCATAATCTTTTGCAAGAGACACAATAGGTGATTTACCTATTTTTAATGAATAAATATGCAGTGATTGGAATCAATATTATTTAACATCAAATGTGCATTTACATTGGATGTGAGCGAGAATATGAGATTATTGAAATCAGGAGGACGGTTAAAATTGAATAATTCTCTTTTCGATAGCATATTTCGTTAAACCGGCAATATTATGAATATCAAGTTTTTGCATTATATTGTACCTATGATTTTCAACAGTTTTAATGCTTATAAACAGTAATCGGGCGATATCCCTGGGCGAATGCCCTTCTGCAATAAGCTGAAGTACTTCCGTTTCCCGCCCGCTAAGTTGAGATCTGTCTTTTTCTTCTTTATTCAAACTTCCTTTTTTATTTATCCTGTCGGTAACCTTCCGGGATATTCCGGGGCTTAAAAAAATAAAGCCCCTAGATACTTCCTTTATTCCGGAAATCAGTTCATTTGGGGCAGCTTGTTTGATTATGTATCCTTTTGCACCTGCAGAAAGTAATTCAAATACATATTCCTCGGAATTATGCATAGTCAGAATTATAACCTTAATTTCGGGATATTGCTTTGAAATCTTCCGGGTAACTTCCAACCCATTAAGATAGGGTAAACTGATATCAAGAAGGACAATATCAGGTTGATCTTTTTCGAAGGATTTCATTGCAGCTAAACCATCTTCAGCTTCACCTATCACTTCAATTTCCTGTTCTTCATCCAGGAGAGCTTTGATACCCTTTCTCAGAATTGTATGATCCTCAACCAATAAAACTCTGATTTTTTTCATCTTTATCTGTCAATGGTATGTTAATCTCAATTTTAGTTCCTTTACCGGGACTGGATATGATATCCATTTTCCCACTTAAAAAAGTTATTCTTTCCTTCATACTTCTGATACCCATACCTCCGTCAGTTTTCCTCATATTCAGAATCTCTTTTATGTTAAATCCTTTGCCATTGTCCTGTATAATTAAACTTAATGATGATTTTACAGGATTAAGATAAATACGGACATTCTTTGCCTGTGAATGTTTTGCAATATTAGTAAGAGTTTCCTGCAGTTATTCTGTAAAGGTTAATTTCTATCTCAGGAACATGCCTTTTATTTAATTTACTTTGAAAGATAACATTCAGGCCGGTTCGTTTTTTAAATTGATTTATATACTCCCTGATTGCCGGTAGAAGTCCCAGATCATCTATGATTGCAGGATGCAGATTCATAGACATTGAATGGACTTGGGATAAGACAGTTTCCAGGATTCTGTTTGTCTCAGAGATTCTTAATTTAAACTCAGGATTGATATTTGTATTAAGATCTTTCTCCAGAAGCGATAAATTAAATCGCATAGCATTGAGGGACTGACCAACCTCATCGGTGAAGTTCCCGGGCAAAAAATTTTCTCTCCTGTTCATGAGCTTCAAAAAGTTGAGATGTGAGTACTCTTAATTGCCGTTCACTTTGTCTAATTTTCTTCTCGGAGTTTTTTCTATCAGAAATATCCTTTACAACACTCACAACATAAGTCCTGATTCCTTCTTTATTTATGACCTCACTAACTGTATGCATTGTAGGAAATACCTCTCCATTCTTTCTTTTCATGAAGAAATTGTCATCTTGAAATATTCCTTCAGAATTTAATTTTATAAACAATTCCCCCCAAAATCTTCATAATGTTTCTTATCCACATGCAGGAATTCTGTGTTTTCTCCAATCACCTCCTCTATAGAAAAACCAAATATCTTTTCGACTGATTTATTTGCAGATAAAATAACTCTTGCTTTTGGATCAATTATGAAAATGGCATCATTCAGGCTATTAAAAGTAGCTTCTAAAAGATTTTTTGCATTCAGTATTTTTTCTTCAGTCTCTTTATGTTGTGTTTTATCTCTCACAATCATGCTGGTCATCAGCTTGCCATCTGATGATGTAAAAACTGATGAAGATATTTCAACAGGTAATTTCTCCCCGTTTTTTCTAAGCATTATGAGTTCACCACAAAACTTGCCTTTTGCAGTTCGCTCTTTCAATGCTTCTTCAAGATGCGGATCAGATCTATCCATAACGCCATTTCTGCCCCGGGAACATATTTCATCTTCAGACATTTTCAGCATATTGCAAGCCGCCGGATTGGCTGCGCAAACAGTCCCATTGGGCATTGTGAGAAAAATTGCATCTATACTGTTTTCATATAATGCCCGGTATTTTGTCTCACTTTCTGGACAAAACGGATCTCCAGACCACCTGTCACCGGTTCTGGCTGACCACTTTATCCTATTATCAACCAATTAAATGAGATGGTTTTGTAGTTCCGGAGAAGGCTGGTCAATGCTGGTGTTTTTTCCAGTAATGCCCACTTTGAAATGAGTTATGGTATTTCTACAACCTAAAATGCAGTAACGGAATCCTATATGCAGGATGTACAAATAATTTAGAGGATAGAATCAGTCGTCATAATTCCGGACAGGTTGTTGCTACAAAGAATTTTCTACCTGCTGAAATTGTTACCTTTATAGCTTTTACTGATAATTATAAAGCATACGATTTTGAAAAATATCTGAAGCAGGGAGCAGGAAAAGCATATCAAAAAGGCACTTTCATTAAAATAAATGGTAAGCGTTTTCTATTTCACTCCAGATTAAACCCGGCTTTTGGATGAATATGTGGTGTTTTGTAAGGAAGATTTAAACCTATTCACATTTCAAACTTTTTCTTTTCGCCTTGGATGCCTCAGCAAAGATACCATACATGGCATTCTTAAATGAAGCACACGCATCGGCGGTTTGTTCTTTGCCTGCCTGGGCAAGGGCAAGCTGAAAGTAAAATTTCGCTTTGGCTTCGGCATCCCCCGTTTCAAGAGCCATTCCTTTCTGGGCATATTCTGCTCCATTGTCGAAATTCTTCTGTTTGTTATATACATCAGCAAAGAAGTAGAAAAGATTTTTGTCGTCTCCATATTTTGCGGCTTTATTGAGTAGTACAAGCGCCTCATCAAGTTTACCTGCCTGATCTGCCTGCGATCCGGCAGCACGAAAATACTCAAGTGCCATAGTGGATGCCTGTTTTGCCCTTTCTTCATCATTTGCGCTTCTCAGCTTTTGAATAAATAAATCAATCGTTTCCTCAAAAGCGTCGGGATTATTCTGAGTTTTGTATATTAAAGCCTTGTTATAAATTGCATTTAGATAACCAGGGTCAATTGATAAAATAGTGTCAAATGCCAGTAGGGAATTCTCATAATTTTTCTGTGTAAAATAATTGATAGCCATAGTATTATAAGCCTGCACCAAGATCTTTGCTGCATTTTCGTTACTTGAACCGTTACCATATTTTTCTGAAGCAGCAACAGCTTTCTTTGCAGCTTGCATTATTTCAGGAACCGGTTTTTTTTCTTTAATGGCGTTACTGGCAAACTTTAAATACAATCCCGGCAATACCTGGATAGCTTTTTGTTTGAGGTCAGCCGCGGTTTCACCAACCTTGTCAGAAAGAGTAACGACATCCTCAAACGACTTAATAGCAGCCGGAATATCAGTCTGCATCGACTTAGCCCCTTCATTATAAACCGTTATCACATCATTCCGATCCGTCCACGAAGGTTTGTAATGACTATAGCGGAAACGATCAGCATCCCTGTAATTTTTCTCATTATTTTCATAGTTATCTTAATTCAAGTTATCAGATTATTAAAAACACTTATCATTTTTATGGCCTAAAAATAGAAATTATATTTGATTTACCTATTCAAGAAACAAACTCATATTGGATTTCAAAGTCTGACTACGCTGACCAGTAATCTTACCTACTTTCGACCGGTACAGATTGACCACCAAAACCGGAGTTAGATCCTTGTTTTTTACGTATGTGTGTTTATTATTATCAGACCTGATTTTGAAGTGGTCAAAGCAGGACGGATTTTAAACAAAATCAAACACTTACAAACCCAAATTGTAGGTGCTTTTTATTTGTTGCCAGGTTGGCTCCAGGTTTTGAACGAAAGTGAAGTGTTTTATATTTTCATAACACCCATCAATGAAACCCAACTAAGTCAATTTTGTCCTAAGCATTCCAGAAAACTCCCAATATCTGAATTCTGTCCTTAAAATCCTGTAAACTGTGGATACTGGGATCCATAACCATTACAACCTATTCTTGGAAGTGCAGTTCTTGAGATGAAGCTTCCCGCGGCAGATGGTTTAAAAGAAAATTCAACAAAGTTATGGTCATCTATATTGTTTACGGCTATTTTCGATAACTCAGAAAAAAGAATAACAGAAGAAGCCGGGGATAAGAAAGAAAGGTTTCCGGGAACTGGCTCCATCTTCCGAACAAATGCTTTTTTGAAATCCGGGACTTTTCTTTAAAAGGAAGTGATTTTAAGATAGTTGATAAAGTGGACATAATAATATAATTTTATGCGTTGGAAATGAGGTAATTTGAAAATTTAATAATTATGAACCGTGTTCCGCCTTGGCGGTACGAGTTCTATCGTACTATTAAAAAATCAATTATATTATGATGAATTACCACGATAAAACCAAAGGCCAACTCATAAAAGAGCTACAGAAATTGCAGCAGGAGTGTGATTTATTAAAAACATCATACTCAAAAGACATCTCCGAATTTAAACAGGCAGAAGATGTACTTTCCCAGCGGAAAGATGCCCTGTTAAAACTCAATAATTTTTCTATCGGATTATCAAAGTTAACATTGGAAGATAACCTTGAAGCGTTTATAGTTAAACAACTTAAAGAAATTACTGGCGCTAAAGCTGCAATATTCTCTGAATACAATCATATCGAAACCGAACAATAACCGTAAAACATATAGAAATTGATTCCCGGCTGTTAAAGAAAGTTGTCAGTCTGCTTGGTCAGAATGTGTACACGATCCACTCCGAAGTAAGCGAGGAATTGTACTGTATGATGACCTCAGAAATCATTGGAATTCGAAAAACCTTATTCGAGGCGACCTTTGGGGCTATCCCGCGTCCTGTGGGAGCGACTGTACAAAGTTTACTTAAAGCTGACCGGTTCATCGGACTTGCATATATAATTGAGGGCAGACTATATGGTACATCCCTGCTCGCAATGAGCAAAGGTCAGTCAAATCCGCCAAGAGAAATATTGGAGAACTTCATTTCTCTGGCAGCCGTATCATTACGACGCAAGAAGGCCGAGGAAGCTTTGTGGGAAAGTGAAGCACAATACCGGTTGATCTTTGAAAACAGCGGGGATGCAATACTTCTTACCAATCCTGATGGGTCGATATATTAGCTAATCCTGCAGCCTGCAGCATGCTTGGGTATAACGAGAAGGATTTATGCAAACTGGGAAAAATGACCTGGCGGAACAAAATTCTCAATTGAAAAAGGCGCTGAAAAGACGTAAAGAATCAGGTAAATTCTTATGGTGAGTTGGTATTGATTAAAAAAGATGGCACCAGATTTCCTGCGGAAATTTTTTGACAATTCGAAATTGAATTCACATACATTCTGAAGGAAGGATAAAAAGCAGAAAGCAGGTATGATCATACTTGGGATATATACAAGCTATGCAATCCCGTAAGAAAATGTAATAAAATCGCTTGTTGAATCGGGTTACATACCTCCAACCGAATTTGAATTGAATCGACGGAATGGCGAAAAATTCCGGGCTCTCGCCGGAGGAATAAAGGTGAAGGATAATTCAGGGAAATTGCTCTATTTACAGGCGAAGCACTTAGATATAACAGATCAAAAGAAATTGGAGAAAGAAATGAATGCTGCTTCACTATATACACGAAGCCTGATTGAAGCAAGTCTTGACCCTCTCATGACAATTAATATTAATGGAAAAATAACAGACGTAAACTTTGCTACAGAAGAAATAACAGGGATAAAGAGGGAGAAGCTGATAGGAAGCGACTTCGCGGATTACTTTTCAAGACCTGAAAGAGCAAGAAAAGGATACCAGACAGTATTCTCAAATGGAGTTGTGAAGGATTATCCATCTTACAATAAAACATTTGAGGGACTGAAGACAGACGTATTATATAATGCGACCTTATTTAAGAACGAAGCCGGTGAAATCCAGGGAGTGTTTGCTGCTGCACGGGATATTACTGATCAGAAAAGTCTGCAATCGGATCTTAAAAGATCGAAGGAACTCCTTGAAAAGCTTAATCGGCGTCTTGATGAGATCCGTGAAGACGAACGGACCAAGATTTCAAGAGATCTCCACGACCAGCTTGGTCAGTCCTTAACTGCAATTAAGATGGATTTGAATATGCTGTTAAGGGATTTCCCGTCGGGATTTGATGAAGTCAGAACAAAAATAAATGAAGTTATTGAAAGGGTGACGACCATAAGTAAAGATGTTCAACGAATATCTTCAGAATTAAGACCACCTATATTAGATGACCTTGGTTTGTCATCGGCGCTGGAATGGTACTGCGAAGAGTTTGGTCAAAGAACGGGTTTGAACCTATCCGTTTCTCTTAACGATGTTCAGACTGGTGACATTAAAAAGAATCTGGCGATATACAGAGTATTGCAGGAATCGCTCAATAACATTGTCCGACATGCAGATGCAGTTAATGTTTGGATAAAACTTTATCAGAACAGAAATTTTATTGTGCTGTCTGTAAAGGATGACGGTATTGGTATTCCGGGAGAGAAAATAAATTCCTTAAAATCTTTGGGATTACTTGGAATGTCTGAAAGATTAAAACAGGCAAAAGGAAGATTTAAAATATTATCACCAAAGAAAGGGGGAACAATTATCAGGATTTATATGCCAACCACAAAAAACCTACAATAATGAAAATACTGGTAGCTGATGACCATTCAGTTGTTCGGGAGGGCCTGATCAATATCCTGAAGAAATATAACTATGGTGATTTGATTGAAGAAGCAAAAGATGGGTCAGAGGCATTTGAAAAGATCATAACAGGCAATTTCGATCTGGTGATCCTCGATATTTCCATGCCGGTTTTAAGCGGCCTGGAAATTCTTGAAAAACTGAAATCACTTAATATAAAAATCAATATACTCATTCTGAGCATTTACAATCAGTCGCAGTACGCTGTCAAAGCGTTAAGACTCGGTGCATCAGGATACTTATCAAAAGACAGTACATCGGATGAGCTGGCGCTAGCGATAAAAAAAATTTCTGGTGGGGAAAAATATATATCATCAGATGTCATTGGAATGCTGATTACTGAAGAGAATTTCCAAAATGAACAACCTCTGCATAAAAGGCTATCCGACAGGGAATTTCAGATATTATGTTTTCTGGCCAAAGGCAATAGTTTAATTGAAATCGGCAAGAAACTCTTCATAAGTGAAAAAACCGTCAGTACATATCGTACACGACTCCTGAAGAAAATGGGAATGAAAACCAATTCCGAACTTGCACTTTACGCTTATAAGAATAATCTGCTAGACTAAGGGAATAATGGCATAATTGCATAAGGGCATAAAGGCCAAAAGGGTACTTATGCCCCGATTTTATGTTTTCATAGAGTCAGCAGAACATTACGCCTTACCCTGACCTTGTCGAAGGGTACGCCTTTCCTTGTAGTCTATCCCTTACAACTTATCAGGCTAACCCTACATATGACAGCCATAACCCCTACACCCTGAATGATTTGGAAAGATTATCTTTGAACTCGGCTAAACCTGATCGGAAAATTAGATATGAAAAAACCAGATGGCAAGGTCAATAGGAAACCTGAAATTCTTATTGTTGAGGATAGTCTCACACAGGCTGAGCAATTAAGAGATCTTCTTGAGAATAGTGATTTCAGTGTTACTCATGCCGTCAATGGAATACATGCATTAACCATTCTTGAAAAGTTTATTCCTGATCTGGTAATCAGCGATATTATTATGCCTGAAATGGATGGGTATCAACTTTGTGTCAGGATAAAAGAGAATGAGAAATTAAAGAATACTCCTGTTATTCTGCTTACTTCACTTACTGATCCGGAGGATGTATTAAATGGATTGACATGTGGTGCTGACAATTTTTTCACCAAACCATACCAGGAGGATTACCTTCTTGCCCAGATCAAACAGATATTGCTTCAACCCAAACTAAATACCAATGAGAATATCCGGATAATGGTTGAAATATTTTTCGCCGGTAAAAAAAGGTTGATTACAGCAAACCAGATGCAGATGCTTACTTTGCTTCTTTCTACTTACGAAGCAGCTGTAGTGCAAAACAGACAATTGCTCCAGGTGCAGGAGGAGCTAAAAAACCTGAATGATAACCTCGAGGAAAAGGTTATCTGAACTAAAGAAACATGCACGAATGCTTGTTGAGCATGAATTGATTAAGGCCAAAGAGAAGGCAGAAGAGAGTGACAGATTGAAAACAGCCTTTCTGTCAAATATGTCGCATGAGATCCGCACACCTCTGAACGGAATTCTTGGGTTTACCGGGTTATTAAAGGATAAGAAGTTATCAGATGCTGAGAAGGATGAATTTATTAATATCGTCAACAGGTGCTCCCAGGAGTTGCTTCATACAGTAACTGATATCCTTGATATTTCGAAAATTGAGGCCGGGCAGGATAACCTAAATAATGAATCTATTAATTTGAATGAATTCATCGGCGAAGTATATATCATTTTACCAACCCATTGCGTCCATCAGAAAATTATGTCTGACTTTGAAAACTAATCTGCCAGACAGAAAACACTACAATCGTACGAAGTGATCCCGGATAAGCTTCGTCGTGCATTGAATAACGTAATTGACAATGCATTAAAATTTACTGAAACCGGGGGGGTCGAAATTGTTTTATCCGGCAATAAAGATAATCTGCTCTTCAGGATAAGGGATACAGGTATTGGAATAGACCCTGCATTCCACAAAATAATTTTTGACAGGTTCCGGCAGGTTGAAATGTCGGATGCCAGAACTTACGGAGGGAATGGATTAGGATTATCTATTGCAAAATCTCTCGCTGAAATAATGGGAGGTACAATTGAAATAGATTCATCTCTGGGTGCTGGCAGTACTTTCACCCTGAGTATTCCATTTATACCGGTGAAGCCTTTCTGATACAATTCAAATTGAGTTTAAATTTCTGAAAGCACTTACCCTGAAAGACCTTAGTGATAAAACTATTCTGATTGCTGAAGATGAATTTACGAACTCTCTTGTCATTAAAACAATGCTAAAGTCAACAGGGCTCAAAATTCTGTTGGCTGTCAACGGATTGGAGGCTGTTGAACTTTGTAAAAACGAGCCTGCCATATCCCTTGTTTTAATGGATATAAAAATGCCCGAAATGGATGGACTTACTGCCACCCGTATAATCAAATCATTAAGAAGGGATCTTCCTGTAATAGCAACTACTGCTTATGCTTTTAGCAACAACAGAGATAGGTGTCTTGAAGCTGGTTGTTCCGATTATCTGGCGAAACCATTCAAAAAAGAAGAATTGTTAAACCTTACAAATAAATATCTGTCCTGAGCATATGGAAAAATACAATACAACCTGCATTTTCCAAAATGGTCCCGGCTTTGAATTAATAAACTTTAAAATGCGAATCCTTATAGCTGATGATTCATCATTATTCAGAGAAAGAATGAAAGACCTGCTTAAAAGTCTGAATAATATTGAGATAATAGGAGAAGCATCAGATGGTAATGAGGCAATTCAGTTTATTGAAAATAATTCCCCTGATGTGGTCTTGCTGGATATCAGGATGCCGGAGTTAAATGGTATTGAAGTGCTTCGAAATACAAGAAACAAAGGGAATAACGTAGTAATATGCATGCTTACCAATTTCCCTTATAAACAATACAAAGAAAGATGTATGGCAGAAGGGGCAGATTATTTCTTTGATAAAAATCTGGATATAAATCTGCTTATGGAGGTTATTTCGTCTATAGCAAATAATTAAAAACAAAATATGAATGATTCACTAAATACAGCTTTGGAGAAGATTCTGGTTTTTACGCTCGATGAGCTAAACTTTGCCCTTTCTCTTGATAATGTGTTAAAAGTTATTCATACAGTGGCAATCAGATCACTTCCGGAAGCTCCTGAAATAATTACCGGGATTATAAATGTTAAAGGGCAGATTATTCCTGTTGCGGATATACGTAAGCGACTGAAACTTGCAGAACATGAAATTGCCCTTGATGACCGGTTAATCATTACGGATACAGGGAAAAGGCAGATTGCTCTGCTGGTTGATTCAGTTACTGGCATCAGAGATCTCTCAACAGGGCAAATAACAAGTGCCATTGACACTTTACCATTTGCTAAGCATCTGAAAGGTGTGGCAAAAATGGAAGATGGCATGGCTCTCATTTATAATCTTGATCAATTTCTTAGTATAGATGAAGAACAATTGCTTGAAGAAGCCTTGATCAAAAGAAAAGCATGAAAACAAATCTAACTGAAATACAGCTCATTGCAATTTGTGAGGTTATCGCAAACCACATGGGATTACATTTTCCGAAAGAGAGGTGGCCGATCCTGAATAAAAATCTTGCCCAGGCAGCACTCGAATTTGGTTTTGACGACATGGAAGAATTTGTCCGATGGATTCTTTCAGCAGAACTAAACAAGGATCAGACTGATATTCTTGCTTCACATCTGACCTGTTCGGAATCATATTTCTGGCGTGAGCCACACGTCTTTGCGGCGCTGACCGATTTTGTTCTTCCGGAGTTAGTTAAGTTGAAAAAAAATAAAGAACAGAGAATCAGGATATGGAGTGCGGGATGTTCAACAGGCGAGGAACCTTACTCCATCGCAATTGCATTGAAAAGAACAATTCCGGATATTGAAAAATGGAATATTTCAATTCTGGCTACCGACATAAATCCAAAGGCACTCAGAAAAGCCCGATCAGGGGTTTATAGTTCCTGGTCATTCCGTAACTCACCTTCGTGGCTTAGGAGTGGCTATTTTCTGAATAAGGAAGACGGACATTATGAAGTCAGTCAGGAGATAAAAAAGATGGTGACATTTTCGTGTATGAGTCTTGTGGAATCTTCTTCACTTAACACTAAAAGCAGCATTGATATTATTTTCTGCCGTAATGTACTTATGTACTTTACATCCAGCTGGGTTACGAAAATTGCCAACTCCTTTTTTGAGGTGCTTTGCGATGATGGATGGTTTGTGGTTTCATCATGTGAACTCTCCTCCCAGGTATTCCCTCAATTTGCATTCGTAAATTTTCACGGTGCTGTTTTGTACCGAAAGACAAAAAATGAAGCAGTGCAATACATGGGTCCGAAACATGAGGAGCAACAGGATTTGTCATATAATACTTTCTTTGACTCTCTGAACGACATGAAGTGGGTACCACATACAGATTTTCAACCTTATCTCTTTGTCGACCAGTTACCCGTTCAGCCCATCACCCCTTCTGCTTTTCCATTGGTGCCCGCTGTGGCAGTGATGGCCGGGGTTCAAAAGGTTCATAATGAGACCTCTGAAGAATCTCTGAATGACAGGATCTCTGAGATAAGATTATTAGCTGATCAGGGACTTCTTGACAAGGCACTTTCTTTCTGCAATGAAACAATTGCGCTAAATAAACTCGCGCATGGATTATATTTTCTGCGCGCCTCCATTTTGCAGGAACTTGGCAACGTTTCTGAAGCCATTGCATCACTTAAACAGGCAATCTACATTAATCCGGACTATATAATGGGACATTTCATGCTGGGGAACTTGTTCCTAAGGATCGAAAATACCGGAAATGCGAAAAAATATTTCAATAATGTTCTCGGGTTGTTAAGCCAGTGTGAAACAGATCACAATGTTCCCGAATCTGAAGGATTATCATTAGAATATCTGAAGGAAAGTATTTTCTCAAATATGAAAACACTGATGACGAAATGAAAAAGGAAATTCAGAAAATACTTAATAACCGTGCCATTGCAGTGGCGCAGGAATCTGAGCAAAAGAATGTGGCTTCTGCTGTATGTGAGATCATAACATTCACCCTCGCTGCCGAAACTTATGGCCTTGAATCTGCTTTTGTAAAGGAAGTATATCCGTTAAAGGATTTCACTCCTCTGCCAGGGGTGCCTCCCTTTATTTTTGGTATTATCAATGTGCGCGGTCAGATACTTCCGGTAGTTGATCTTAAAAAATTCTTCAACATTCCGGAAAAGGGCCTGGGTGAGCTTAACAGAGTTATAATTCTGCGCAATGATCAGATGGAGTTTGGTATTCTGGCCGATGTAGTGCATGGTACACAGACTATTAAAGTGGAAGATATTCAGGTTGCACCTTTCACTGTTTCAGGTATCGGGGAAGAGTATCTGAAAGGTGTTACTAAAGAGAGTCTTATCGTTTTAAATGCAGAAAGAATTTTGTCTGACAGAAGTATTATTGTGAATGATGAAGTGAAATAAAAAGTTGAAAGGTTTAATATAATAATTACAGTATAAATTAATTACAGGAGGTACTTGCAATGTTTAAAAATATAAAAATCGGATTTCGTCTGGCGTTGAGTTATGGCTTAATTCTTGTTTTTATGATTGCCATAATCGTGGTAAGCTTAAACCAGATTAAAGTCGCTCAGGCTACGTTAACCCGTATAGTAAAGACTAATATTACTCGTCTTGAACTGGCTAATAAAATGATTAATCATACCAGAGAAGTATCTATTAATCTGCGCAATATGTTGTTACTAAACGATAGCGAAAAAACATTGGAATTAAAAAACAGGATTGATTCTGTCAGAAATCTGTACGATGCAGGTTTTAAAAAGTTAGAAGGATTAATCACAAACGGTGATAGTATATCATTTTCTATCGTTGCTAAAATCAAGGTTTCTCAGTATGCCTCGAGACAGTTAAACAATAAAGTAATTGATCTGTCAATAGCAGGCAAACATGAGGAGGCAATATTATTGATGAATCAGCAGGCAAGCAAGGCAGTAGCTGCCTGGATAAATAATATTGATGAACTCATAACCCGTAATGAAGTCCGTAGTCAGATACAATATACAAATGCAGAAAAAGCACAGGTTGCTGCCCGTTTATTCATGTTTATACTAGGTATGGTCGCCATATTTCTGGCAATAATTATATCCGTCTTTTTGACCCAAAGTATCACCAGACCTTTAAAAATAAGTGTACAGGCAGCCGACAGGATCGCTTCCGGAGATCTGACTATAGATCTTTCTGCCGCTGAGAAACGAGGCGATGAGTTAGGCTTGCTGTTACAAGCGCTCAGCAAAATGGTAAAAAATTTAAGTGGATCTGTCAAAGATATTAACGAGGGAGTCAGCATGCTCGGCTCCTCGGCAGGCGAGATCCTGGCTGCCACTACCCAGGTAGCATCAGGAACAGCTGAAACTGCTGCTGCAATAACAGAAACCACTACCACAGTGGAGGAGGTGCAACAGGCTGCCAGGCAAACTGCCCAAAAAGCAAAAATTGTAGCAGAGAGTGCACAGTTGGTAGAGAAGGTCTCACGGAATGGTCAAAAAGCTGTTGAAGATAATGTAACCGGAATGAATCATATCCGGGAACAGATGGATACAATTGCCCAGACCGTAGTTCGTCTGAGTGAACAGAGCCAGTCAATAGGTGGTATTATTGCCTCAGTTACTGATATTGCTGACCAATCCAACTTACTGGCAGTTAATGCAGCCATTGAAGCTGCAAAAGCAGGTGAGCAGGGTAAGGGTTTTGCTGTTGTAGCACAGGAGATCAAAAACCTGGCCAGTCAATCCAAGCAGTCCACATTACAAGTCAGAAACATACTTAATGATGTACAAAAAGCAACCAGTGCAGCGGTAATGGCAACAGAGCAAGGCAGCAAAGCGGTAGAGGCAGGAGTAAAGCAGTCACTTGCGGCCGGCGAAGCTATCAGGGTCCTCTCTGAAAGCAGCAATGAAGCAGTACAGGCCGCAACACAAATCGTTGCATCGAGCCAGCAGCAGGTGGTCGGAATGGATCAGATCGGTGTGGCTATGCAGAACATTAACCAGGCTGGAACTGAGACCGCTGTAAGTATGGTACAGTCTGAGAAAGCGGCAAAAAACCTCGCTGAGCTTGGACAGAAACTCAAAGATCTGGTAGAAAGGTTTAAGGTGTAATGACTAATAATTGCCCCCCAACCCCCCTAAAGGGGGGCTAAAACTGGTTATATTAAATAATATATATGTGATGATCAAAGAGATATAAAATATTGTAATATGAATTATTAAAGACTCAAATCCTTCATAATTTTTACCGAATTAACCCCCCTTTAGGGGGGCAGGGGGGCAAAAAAAAACGGGCAGGGATGCCAAAAACAAGGGAAGAGGCAGAAAAGTTGGAGAGCAAATATTTAGAGGTTGGGGGGCAAAAAAACATAACAACATGGATAAAAAAGAAGCAGACTTTCTGAAACGAATCCGGGAAACATTCAGGGTTGAAGCAGAAGAACATCTCCGCGAATTCTCTTCAGGACTGATTGAATTGGAGAAGACTCATCCGGAGGAACGGGTTACTGAAATTATTGAAACCATGTTTCGTGAGGTTCACAGCCTTAAAGGAGCAGCACGGTCCGTCGATCAAAAGGAAATAGAATCGCTTTGCCAGCCTCTGGAGAGTGTCTTTTATTCATTGAAAAGCAGGAAGATCACGTTGTCTCCCTTTTCTATCATACTGTTTTATAAAGCGGTGGATCTTCTTACAAAACTCATAAGTACTCCTGGGAAAGGCCTAACCTCTTCCGATCATCATATCATGAGAGAATTGACTCAGCAACTAAAAGAGATGGCAGCCGGACAACCAGGTGGAAAAAATGATACGCCGTTGCATATGTCAGATATTAAGACTGCACCTCCGGCTATTGTTAAGTTAGCGGAAAGTGATACTCCGGGTGGTATAGTTCCGGTATCAACTGAATCAGTGCGGATCAGGATTTCCAAGCTCGACCCGCTTCTTTTGCAGGCAGAGGAAATGATCCAGTCAAAAATAGCTATCGACCAGAGGATCCTTGAACTCAGGGAACTTTGTACTGACCTGAACGAATGGAAAACTGAGGCCCAAAAATGGAGAGAAAGGAGAACTTCTCCCACACTGTCAACATGGCATGAGTGGCGTGATACCAGTGAAATTCAGCTGAATAAAACTGAGAGTCGGATGGTTGAAATTATTCGATTAATGGAACGCGACCAGCACAGTCTTGACCACCTTGTCAATCTTCATCTTGAGGCGATGAAACAGGTGCTGATGCTCCCCGTGGGCTCCATGGCTGAGGTTTTTCCCGGAATGGCGAGGGATATATCCCATGAGCAAAATAAAGAGGTCGATTTTAATATGACAGGAACAGACCTTGAAATTGACAGGCGTATCCTTGAAGAACTTAAAGACCCGCTTATACACCTTATACGGAACAGTATCGGTCATGGAATCGGCAAGCCTCTGGAGCGCCTTCAGCAGAATAAATCCTCCCATGGGAAAATAACCCTTGGTTTCGCTGCCAGAGAGAACGGTCAGTTTGAAGTAATCCTTTCCGACGACGGGAAAGGCATTGATATAGATAATTTACTGAGAGCAGCTATTAAATCAGGGATCCTGGACAAAGAAACTGCCGGGAAGCTTGAAGATGCTGAGATATTGAACCTTATTTATCAGTCAGGAGTCTCCACCAGTTCAATTATTACAGATATTTCCGGACGTGGCCTTGGATTGTCAATCGTTCATGAAAAAATTGCAAAACTGAACGGGGTAATATCTGTGGAAACAAAAACCGGTAAGGGAACAACATTTCGCATTCGTCTGCCCATGGCGCTTGCTGCCTTCAGAGGGATCATGGTCAGGGTAAATGAATTCTTATTTATCCTTCCGACGGTAAATGTTGAACGGGTATTGAGAGTGGAAGAGGCAGATATCAAGACTGTGGAAAACCATGAAACCATACTGATTGACTCCAGGATCATTTCAGTGGTTGATATCGGAGAAGTATTGGGTTTACCGGAACATAAACATTCAGGCTCATACAGGAAAACCAGAGATTTTGAGAAATCAGATAAAACCCGCCTGGTAGTTCTTTCTTCAGCAGAACAACTTATCGCCTTTAAGGTTGATGACATTGTTGGTGAACAGCAGGTACTTGTAAAAGGACTGGGGAAATTACTTAAAAGGGCAAGAAATATCTCGGGAGCAACCATCCTGGGATCAGGGAGTGTGGTACCGGTACTTAATATCAACGACCTTATGAAATCTGCAGTGAAGACAAAAGGCAGGAAAAACGAAACCGGTGAGGGTGATCTTTTCATTCCTAAAACAGGCAGGATTCTTGTTGCAGAGGATTCGATAACCTCACGTACATTAATAAAGAATATACTTGAAACAGCAGGTTACCAGGTAACTACTTCGGTTGATGGTGCTGATGCGTATACAAAAGCACGTTCTGATGATTTCGATATCATAGTTTCAGATGTGGATATGCCCAAGATGAACGGCTTTGAGCTTACCTTAAAGATAAAAAATGATAAAAAGCTTAGTGAAATCCCGGTTGTCCTGGTAACTGCGCTTGAATCGCGTGAGGATCGGGAACGTGGTATTGAGGTCGGTGCAGATGCCTATATAATAAAAAGCAGCTTTGATCAGAGTAATCTGCTGGAAATAATAAAGAAGTTGATATAGGTGGATACGCTCCCCTAAAGGGGGGTTAATACTCATTCTTTTAGGATAAATTGTATGTGTTGATAATCAAAAAATATGAAATTTTTAAAAATGAATTAATAATGACTCAAATCTTGTAGGATTTTCCCGAATTAACCCTCCTTTAGGGGGGCAGGGGGGCAAAAAACACAAGGGTTGGGGGGCAAAAAAACAAAAAAACATTATGATAAAAGTCCTGATAGTTGACGACTCGAAGGTAATACAGGAGTTCCTTGCCCACCTTCTTTCTTCTGATCCTGATATAACGGTAGTGGGGATAGCCTCTTCTGGTTATGAGGCTATTGAACTTGCGAGTTTAAAAAACCCCGATGTAATAACCATGGATATTCATATGACGGGAATGGACGGATATGAAGCTACACGGTCAATAATGGAAACATATCCGACACCAATAGTTATTGTTACAGGAAGTCTGAATAAAAAAGACGTATCTAATACATTTAAACTAATTGATGCGGGGGCCCTTGCCGTTGTTACCCGTCCACCAGGATTCGAACATCCTCAATTTGCTGCCTCACGTAAAGAGCTGATCCAGACAGTTAAGCTCATGTCGGAGGTCAAAGTTGTCAGACTGTTCCCAAGAAGCAGAAAAGAACAAAACAAGCCAATAGCTTTAGTACAAACCGTTGAAAATGATTTAAAGCGGGTTCAGCTTATTGCAATCGGAGCGTCCACCGGTGGTCCCATGGCACTGCAGATAATCCTTTCCGGATTACCAGCGGATTTGCCCTTACCGGTTCTTATTGTACAACATATTGCCAAAGGATTCGTAAATGGATTTTGTGAATGGCTATCCGATACCTCCGGGATTAAACTGAAAATCGCTGAAAACGGAGAACGATTGTCGTCAGGCATCGGGTATATTGCTCCCGATGGTTTCCAGATGGGTATAAGCAAGGAAGGGAAAATAATTTTAAGTGATTCATCACCTGAAAATGGATTAATACCTTCTGTCAGTTACCTTTTTCGTTCTGTCGCACAATGTATCGGTCCAAATGCCATGGGGGTATTGCTCAGCGGAATGGGAAAAGACGGAGCTGATGAGCTGAAAACTATGAAAGAGAAGGGAGCCTGTACACTGGTTCAGAATGCGGAAAGCTCCGTTGTATTTGGCATGCCGGGTGAAGCGTTGAGGATCGGAGCTGCCGATCAGGCCTTATCTCCGGAAAAAATCGCTGAAATTATGGCAAAATCAGGTTCTAAAAAATAGATTATGAGCAAAAGAAAAAAATCTTCGGAAAACATACCAGACATACTGGTTGTAGAAGACAGCCCGACACAGGCTGCCCGGATAAGATATCTGCTTGAAAGTTACAATTACAATGTGGAGGTATCTGAAAACGGACAAAAAGCCCTGGTGTGGCTCTCAAAACATACCCCATCATTGGTCATCTCGGATATTGTCATGCCCGAGATGAATGGTTTTGAACTCTGTGAAAAAATAAAATCTGATGAGCTTACTGAAAACATACCCGTGATTTTATTAACCTCGCTTTCTGATCCTGAAGAGGTTATTGAAGGGTTATCGTGCGGGGCAGATAGTTTTATAACTAAACCATACAATAATGAATATCTGATATCCAACATTAAAAAGTTACTTTCTGAGAAAACAGCTACGAAGTCCGGAACAAATATATTGGGTATTGAAATTAATTACAACGGGGAAAAAAGGCAAATCCGGACAGATCCTCAAAAAGTTATTAAACTCCTGCTCAATATTTATCAGGGGTCCATTCATCAGAACAATGAACTTATCAAGACCCGTGATGAATTGAAACAATTGAATGAAAGGCTCGAAGAGCTGGTTGGTGAGAAAACAAAAGATCTTGAAATTATAGAATTAAAGAATAATCAGATCAAATCCAGTATCGACTACGCATGTACCATACAAGCTGCTCTTATGAAAGGATCCGAAAATATTTCCGATTTTTTCTCTGAGAGCTTCTGTATTACATTACCTAAAGATATCGTAAGCGGTGACTTTTATTGGTGCGTTAAGATCAATGACAGAATTTTAATCGGGGTATTTGACTGCACAGGACACGGAATACCCGGGGCATTTATGAGTATACTTGGTGTAACCCTGCTAAAAGAGATTGTTATCAGAGAGGGTATTGAAGACCCGGCTAAGATATTTAACCGTATGAGGAGTAAAATAGTTGAATCATTAGGGCAAAAGGGTTTGATTTCGGAGGTTAATGTTGGGATGAACGGATCGCTTATCAGCTATGATCCGATAAAAAATAATCTGGTATATGCAGGAGCATATAACACTATTTACCTTATCCGCGATGATCAATTAATTGAATTAAGAGGCGACAAGATGCCATTATCCCACCATTTAATTATGAAAGATTTTTCACAGCAGGAAGTTAAAATCAGGAAGAATGATTGTGTATACCTTTTTACTGATGGTTACATGGACCAATTTGGAGGACAAATGCAGAAAAAGTTTGGATACAAAAGGTTCAGAGATCTTCTCCTGAAAATTCACAAAATGCCATTTAAATCGCAAAAAGAGGCCCTTATAGATGAGTTCATAATCTGGAGAGAATATGAGGATCAGGTTGATGATATAACAATCGTCGGGTTGAAACTTTAGAACGGCAGCGGGCTTAAGACGGAAGGTTGAAGGAACTTATCAGAAACAACATTCTTTAAAACAAAAAAGGAATACAGAAAATAATAACTGAAATGACAAAAGTAAGACAGAGTTCCCCCCATAAAAGACCTGAAATACTTATCGCTGAGGATAGTCTTACCCAGGCAACTCAGCTTGAGCATCTGCTGAAAAATAACCATTATAAAGTTTCAGTTGCCCAAAATGGGAAGCAGGCAATGGACAAGCTTTCAAAGCATAAACCATCTTTGGTTATCTCTGATATACTTATGCCGGAAATAAATGGGTATGAGCTTTGCAAAAAAATTAAATCAAATAAGGATACACAGGATATTCCTGTGATATTGCTGACAATGCTATCCGATCCGGAGGAGATCATTGAAGGACTTTCATGCGGGGCAGACAGTTTTATTACAAAACCTTACAATGAAAAACATCTTCTTTCCAATATTGGGAAAATACTATCGATCGAAAACGGAGACGATTATCAGAAAGTTCCCTTTGGTGTGCAAATCCTGTTCAATGGCGAAATACGTACGATCCAGGCAGAACAACAAAATGTTATTAGACTGATGCTTGATATTTATGAGGGAGCTATTCATCAGAATGAAAAGCTGGTTCAAACCCGGGAAGAATTGAGATTATTGAACGAGCAGCTTGAATCAGCAGTGGGGCAACGAACCTCAGACCTGAGAGAGGAAATGAATCTTAATAATCAGATTGCTGAAAGGTTAAAAGAGAGTGAAGAAAAATTCCGCAAAATATTCGAAGACCAGGTCGCGGTGAAATTTCTGATTGACCCGAACACCGGAGAGATTATTGACTCCAATAAAGCTGCCACAAATTTTTATGGCTGGAGCCGTGAAGAATTTAAGGAGATGAAAATGGAGAAGATCGATACCCTTACTTTCAAAGAGTTTAAAAAGGAAATGGCGGATACAGTATCCCAAAAAAGAACACATTTCGAATTCAGGCACCGGTTAAAGGACGGGTCGATCAGGGACGTTGAGGTATTTAACAGCAAAATTAAAATCAGGAACAAGGATGTGTTGCATCTCATTGTATATGATATTACCGACCGAAAAAAGGCAGAAGAAACAATAAGAATTATGGCAAGTTTCCCTTCCGAGAATCCTGATCCCATATTGCGTGTTGACAGAAATGGCAAACTTCTCTTTGCAAATGAGGCAAGTTATAAGTTACTGACATGGAAATTAAAACTTGGAGAAAAAGTTCATTCCTCCTTACTGAATACAGTTATTAACACCATAAAAGAAGGAAATGCAAAAGAAATTGATACAGATCATGATCAGCGTATCTATTCAGTTAAGATTGTTCCCGTGGCAGAGGAGAGCTATGCCAATATTTACTGCCGGGATGTCACTATCATAAAACAGGTCATAAAAGAAATACACGACCTTAATGCACAACTTGAACAACGTGTAGTTGACAGAACATTCCAGCTTGAAGCTGCGAATAAGGAACTCGAAGCATTTTCCTATTCGGTTTCACACGATCTTCGTGCCCCTCTTCGCGCTGTTGATGGATTTTCAAAATTCATTCTGGAAGATTATAGAGACAAACTTGACTCTGAAGGCACGCGGCTGCTTAACCTGATCCGAAGTAACACCCAAAAAATGGATCAGCTTATCACCGACCTGCTTGCCCTTTCACGGGTTAACAGGAACGAACTGAAAATCGCCACCATCAATATGTCTCAAATGGCAATATCAGTCTATGACGAAACAGTGCAGGATGATATAAAAAACAATATCAGGTTTACAGTTGATCAGTTACCTGAGGCGGATGCCGATCCGGCTTATATAAAACAGGTCTGGATTAACCTCATATCCAATGCGATCAAGTTTTCTTCGAAGAAAAAGAATCCTGAAATAATAATTGGAGGTAAGAGTGAAAATAATAATAATACATATTTTATTAAAGATAATGGAGCAGGGTTTAACAAGGAATATGTACATAAGCTATTTGGAGTTTTTCATAGGTTACATACCTCCGACGACTTTGAAGGTACAGGAATAGGGCTGGCTATTGTTCAGCGAATCATTAGCCGGCATGGAGGGAGGGTGTGGGCAGAAGGTGAAGAGAGGAAAGGGGCAACTTTCCGGTTCAGTTTACCTGTTAAGAAGTAGGATAAAAGACAAAAGTAAAAGTTGAATGAGATTACTTCCCGCGACCACTTCGGGATCTCAATGAGAAAACAGTTTAGAAAGTAGGATGAAAATAAAAAGTAAATATCATGAACAGCGAAGTCAAAATCCTTTTTGTTGAAGACGTCCCTTCGGATGCAGAACTGGCAGTTCTGGAACTACGGAAGGGGAAGCTGAAGTTTGAATATACAAGGGTAGATACCAGAGATGAGTTTATCAAAACTCTTAATAAATTAGTGCCGGATATTGTCATTTCTGATTATAATATGCCTTCTTATACTGGCCTGCAGGCACTTAAAGATGCACGTGAGTTTGATCCGCTAATGCCTTTTATACTTTGTACCGGCTCTCAGAATGAAGAAATAGCAGTTAAATGTATAAAAGCAGGTGCTGATGACTATATTCTGAAGGATAATCTTTCCCGTCTGGGACAGGCAGTTGTCCAATCAATAAGGAAATCAAAGTTGCAGAATGAGAAAAGGTATGTTGATATTGCATTACAGGAAAGCGAAGATAAATTCCGGTCAATAATGGAAAATTCTGCAGATGCCATTTTTATAACTGATAAACAGGGAAAGTACATTTATACAAATAAGGAAGTAACACGAATGCTTGGTTTTACTTCAGAAGAAATGAAGAGTAAAACAATTCTTGATCTTACACCCAAAAAACAAGCAGATAAGTACTTTAAGCTTTTTATGGAATCATTGGATAAAGGTAAAGTCTTTACTGAAATTGAGCTTTTAAAAAAAGACGGAAACTTTATTTCAACAGACTTAAATTCGGTTTTATTACCCGGGGGGCTTGTTTATGGTAGCTGCAGGGATATCACCGAACGTAAAAATGCTGAGGAAGCGCTCCGGCAAAGCTTTGCCTTCAGTGAGTCTCTGCTTAAAACAATTCCATTCGAAATGGATATTGTCAGTGAAACCGGTACAATACTTTTTCAGAGTGAAAATTTCAGAAGATTATTCGGTGAAGAAGCAATCGGCAGGAAGTGCTGGGAATTATACCGTGACTCTAAAGAACAGTGCTGCGATTGTCCTCTTATACATGGCATAACTGTTGGTGAAACAGAGGCATATGAATCACATGGTGTACTGGGTAATAGAATATTTGAAATCTATCATACCGGAATGATGTACAAAGGTGAAAGAGCTATGCTTGAAATATTCCAGGATATAACCGACAGAAAAGAAAATGAGAGAGAATTGATCAAGGCAAAGGAAAAAGCTGAAGAAAGCGACAGGTTAAAAACAGCTTTTCTTAATAATATTTCTCACGAGATCAGGACACCGATGAATGCAATTGTAGGTTTCTCTGCTCTGCTCGGAGAACCTGGTATCGATGCACAGTCGCAGCAAACCTATATTGAAACTATAGAGCAAAGCAGCAATCATCTTCTTTCAATAATTACCGATATTATAGATATTTCAAATATTGAAGCAAACATTATCAAAATTACCAAAAGTGCAATAAATGTAAATTTTACACTTAACTCTATTTACAACCAATTTTTACTTAAAACCGGGGAGAAAGAAATAAAACTTTGCAGCGAAAGCAGACTGTCTGATTCAGAGGCATTAGTTATAACTGACAAGACAAAATTGACACAAATTCTTACAAATCTTGTAAGCAATGCCATTAAATTCACAGATGAAGAAGGTGCTGTTAAACAATCATGCAGGATTGTTGACAATTTTCTGGAATTCAGTGTTTCCGATTCAGGAATCGGGATACCCGGGGAACACCATTACAGGATTTTTGAGCGATTCTATAAGGTAAAAGACTCAATATCTAAATTATATGAAGGAACAGGACTCGGGCTGGCAATATCGAAAGCATATGTGGATCTTCTGGGTGGGAAGATATGGCTTTCTTCAGAACCGGGAAAAGGAACAACTTTCACCTTCACAATACCTTATGAAAGACAAATCATCGTTCCTGAACCGGTTATTGAGGGACCAGCCTATGAAGGTTTTGTCTTCGCTGAAAAGAAAACAATTCTTGTCGCTGAAGATAATGACAGTAACTTCAAACTGATAAACTATTTGCTCTCTGATTCAAATACAAAATTATTGAGAGCATCCAATGGAAAAGAAGCCGTCAGGATAGCGCTTGCAGAAAAAAATATTGATCTGATTCTTATGGACATCAAAATGCCTGAAATGGATGGTTATACTGCAGTTAAATTAATACGCGAAGCAAAAATAAAAATTCCTATTATTGCACAAACAGCTTACGCTGATGACGCAGGGCAGGCGAAAGAATGCGGATGCTCCTCATTTATTTCAAAACCATTTGATAAAAAGACCCTTTTTAAAGCAATAAGAGAGTTTATTTGATTGTTGGAAGAAGGAGTCGGCTTTTTATGGTCAATCCTCCAGGTAATTTAATACTACCGAATATGTTAATATGTCTTAAAACGTTTGGGATGGGCCTAATTGGCATCCTGATAAATATCAAATAGCTTATAATCTGATTTATACATAATTTTTCGTGGTTGATGGTTTGTAAAGTTAATTTGGCAATAGTGTTGACAATGTGCAACTTGCAAAAATATGAAATATGCGATGGATTTAAATATTTATTCTTTGAAGTCAACCGGGAAAGTCAACTTAAAACTAATATTTCTTCCCATATTATATATGCCGCTTCTTCCTGTCTGATTATCAGGATATTCTTCAAAATATTTTAACCTGCTCAGGTTGGATTGATAGGCAGCATTAGCAAGATTATTGCCCAGAATATTTATGGTTGCCAGTACTTTATTCCTGCTATTTACAATATCAGCTCCCATACCTGCATTAAAAAGAATATAACCGGGAGTCGGAGTTTCAGTACCATATGCAGAAAAAATCCTGTCCTGCCTTGAATAATATTCCATGCCGATCTTAAAATACAATGACCTGAAGCAGCCTGCTTTCGGTTTCAGGTTTGCTCTTAATTCAGTATTTGTATGCAGAGGGGGAATCAGAGGAAGGTATTTTGTGCTGTCTGAAATTTTTATCCCGTTTGCAGACTTGTTAAAGGCATAGGTTGAGGATATAGAATTTTCAAAACTGAGCCAGTTGTAAGGGTGTATATCAAGAAAGGCATCATATCCGTATAGCTGAGCTTTTGACTGCTGATATTTAAAAGTCTGATTTCCTTTTACGATAACTGAGTCCTGCCCGAAATGGTTAAGTAATTTCTGATTAAATATGTAGTTTGAAATTCTATTGTTAAATAAATCCAAATCTCCGCTGATGTGACTGGATCTGTAAGAGATGCCTAAATCTCCCTGGAGGCTGAATTCCGGTTTAAATGAGTTATTTCCAATCTGATAAATAAGAGTGCCGGGATGAACTCCATTTGCTGATATTTCAGCAATATTGGGAGCACGATATCCTCTTGCAATATTAGCCTTCATGTATAATTTCTGTGTAATGTTATAAGTCGCTCCAAAACTCGCGGATAAACCTGAAAAAGTATGTTTAAAATCAGAGAAAGGATTATCAGCCATTGCGGTATCCGGTAAATTTACCTGATTATCCAAGCCGGTCAGAAGATTGGGGCGGGTATACATCGGATCATTTTTAAAACTTCGGGTATCGAACCTGATCCCGGTACTGAAATCAAGTTTTTTGATTGTCCTGGTAACAAGGACGAATGGGCCGATGTCAAACTGGGTATAATCAGGTATAATAAACTCAGTACCCTTATTGGTATTTGACTGGTACATACCATTTGCACCAATAGTCGTTTCCCATCCTTTATGTTCAGGCAGGTAGTACTTAATATCATAAGTAAATGTTTTCAGATCAAGGTACAATCCCGGAATATCAGGGTACTCCGGATGGCTGAATTCACGTCTGATATTCTCCTGGTAGCCTGTAATCAGCCTAAGCTTTCTGTTCCCTAATATAAAATTATTTGATGAGTATATCCTGTAATGCTGAACATGCTGGTGTAAAGCAGCAATCTTATAGGAGTTTAATTCTGCGTCTGAAACAATTGGCCTGAATGTGTCAGCCTCAGTGATCTGCTTTGTGAATTTCCTGGTAGCAGAATCACGGCTTCCATCAGGGATCTCTTGCAAGTCATTGAATACAGAAAAATTGAGATCGGAATACCCCCATTTCTTATGTAGTCCGACTGAACCACTGAAATCGGTTTCATTAAAAGCTGTACTGTAAACCCTACCGTCAAACTTATCTCTGTAATTGGAAGCTTGCTTGTGCGAGATTTCTCCTCCCCATGTAAATCCATTATTGTTCCCACCGAAAGCAGTGTGGGCTTCTAAAAGATTATTATTTGTCTGATAATTTGTTTCCAGGTGAGCTTTTATTGTTCCTTCCTGTACCGGCGGAGGAGGAACCAGGTTTACAACACCAGCCAATGCATCGGAGCCATAAGTCAGGCTTGCTGGACCTTTGACAATTTCGATACGGTCAACTGCATTTTCGTCCACCTCAATACCATGTTCATCTCCCCACTGTTGTCCTTCCTGTCTGACACCATCATATAAAGTAAGTACCCGGTTATAACCCAGCCCATGAATAAATGGTTTTGAAACATTCGGACCCGTTGTTACAGTGCTGACACCTGGAAGATCTGAGATAGCTTCAATAATATTAGTATTTAAATTTTGCAGCAATTGCAAACTGTTAACAGTAACGATCGGGACAGGGTCCACTGTAATTTCAGTTGCCCTGGTTGTACCTGTTATGACGACTTCATTGAGCTCTGTTGCAGCCTGTTCCATTTTGAAATCCTGATTTGTTGTTGTTGACAGGTCTAAATTTTGGACAATAGACTTATATCCAAGGAAACTGACCTGAACCACTACTTTTGACCGTGGGAGATTATCCAATATATAAACACCGTTTTTATCAGAATTGGTCCCTGTCTTAAGTTCAGGAATATAGACTGTTGCACCTGCAACGGCTTCTCCAGTTATATTATCTGTAATTTTTCCTGTAATTTTGTTTTGTGCGTCTGTCAACTGATATGTTGCTATCATAACACAAATGATAAGTATTTTTTTCATTCTATTACGATTTATAAATTAAACAAAATTTAAGAGTAATTCTTAGCGATTCCACATCTCAAATATGTTTCTCAGGTGGGGCTCGTAATGAAAATGAATATTGGGAGAGATTGAAATTATATCGGGAATTGTAAGTATTAAAGTAAGTATCAGAAGGTTCTTCCTTTTGAAAATCAATTTTTTCAATACTTGTAAGAAAAACTGAAAATTCGAAATTGCAGATAGGGCAATTATTATGAAAAACATGGTTCTCTTTCTCATATGTTGGGATAGGCACCCCCAAGTTGTGATAATGTTCAAATTTAACTATTGTAGGGAGAAGAAAAACCAGTAATAACAGTAATGAAATAATATTTTTGTACCTTCTGATCATGAATTGATCATTCTATTATGTCAAGATGTAATACTTTCTGATAAACAAAGGTCATACCTAATTGTTTTGATTGATTAAAAATTAGTTATTTCCAGTTTATCTTAATTTGAAGAACTGTCTTAATCAGAAAGAGCTCGGGCATTGGGCTCTTTTGCTTTTGCAACCAGGCTGGATTGAGTGTTGCGCAAAAGCAAATGTACCAAATGAGTGGTCACGTTATATAAAAGAGTGGTCAAGGTGAACGCTATCATGTTATCTTGGTGCGCATTAGCTATAACGCCCCGGTGTTAGGATTAGTTGCTGTCCGCGTCAGGGTTGGCATGAGTTTTTGCAAAGTATGGGTAGACTGTAATTGTTGTCTCGGTTAACAAAATCTGCTGTTGTATGGTGTTTATTTCTTTTTTCGTTTTTTCATTATTCTTGCTATCTCCGAAGAATTTATGTCTCCATTTTTCTCCAGTTCACTTATAATTCTTTCATAGTTTTTATCATCTCTGTTCTGAGATAATTTCATCGCGGCTTGAATTTCTGTAATCTCTATCTCAAATCCAACGATGCCTTTTATTTCGCGTTCTACAAATTCCTTTGACATCTTATCCATTTTCACTGGCCTTTGCATATTTGATTCATATTTATCAACAAGTCGACTTAATAGATTTTTTAATCTGTCTCCTTCGATTATATGAATCTTTCCATAAACATGAACTGCAATATAATTCCATGTTGGCACATTTTCGTGGTCATACCATGAAGCTGAAACATACGCATGAGGCCCGGAAAATACAACGAGTATTTCCTCATTCTTTCCAAAATCCTTCCATTGACTATTTGACCTTGATATATGTCCAAATAAAACATCTTTATCATTAACATCTTTGTCAAGTATTAATGGAATATGGGTTGCCCATGGTTTTCCAGCAACTTGACTTATCAATATTGCAAATCCATTTTTATTTATGAATTCTCTGACTGAATCCATATTTTCGTTTTTATAATACTTAGGGATATACATTTTTTTATTTGATCAGCTCAATATTAAAAATATTATAACAAATATATTACTGAAACTTTACTGAAACATATATTTCGTTCAGATTCTTTTTAATGAAATTAACTGTTTTGTAAATTACACATAATAAGCGATTTACAGCAATATATAGAAACGGAAAGAAATAAGGAAATGTGTTCGATCCCGGATGGGCCCACGCGCAGGTAGTCGCACGACTGCCTTTTCCATTTCTGGCCGGAATCAAGCCATCGCCACGGACTGGCTCCTTACCTTTCATTCAGAAATATACCTCGGAGAATATATTTTCAGACGGAATGCCCTTTTCTGCTAAAATATGATTAACCTCATAAATCATATTGTTGTTACCACATAAATAAAATAACATATCCCTATCCACTTTGTAACCAGCCAAAAACCTTGTGACTCTCCCGTTCTGACTTCCGTTACTCTCTCTTGAAGTACACAAAATATAACGGTGCGGATCATAGTCATTCCTTTCGTATGCCTCATTCTTATAACGGACTCCATGAATAAGAATATAATTAATTCCGGGATAAGATCTGACAAAACTGTGAAACGGGGCAACACCTGTGCCTGACGCAATAAATACTAAATTCCTGGAGAACATGTCGAATGTTTCCAGCCCAAAGGAACCAAAAGGCCCGTTAACCTGCAGTAACTGGCCCGGTTTACATTGTTTTAGTTGTAAAGATACATTGCCGTCAAGAACTTCCCTGACAAGTATTTCCAGATAGTCATCCTTTTCACCACTATAAACTGAATATTCACGTTGGTTCAATTCGCCTTTCAAACCTACAATAATATGTTGCCCCGCCTTAAACTGCTTATTTCCGCGGTCGAGTCTCAGAACAAATGTACTTTCAGTTAAAACCCGGACCTGCGTTATTTTATGAAAATTTAGAGAAATTGCAGGGCCTGATGCTTTCTTATCTATATACACGATAAAGTAATTCCATTTAAGACGGAGAATTTAAACAATGAGATTATCCGATTGTTCAAAATCATGAATTATGACAGCTTCTCCCCTTATTGCGTTGGTAGATAGCCGCAACTTAAGCGGGAGATGCATTGATGGCTGGATGCAGTTTTTTACCAGTGTGGCTGATCAGCCCTGCTTCTTCAGAAAAGAAAGGACTGCTTCAGAATCCTTTTCTGCATCGACTGCCTCATCTTTATAAATTATTTTTCCGTCCTTACCTACGATGAATGTCCATCTTTTTGCAGTTACACCACGTACAAGCTCATGCTCGGTGCCTCCGACAGTACGTTTAATGGATCCGCCTTCACTGACGGGAACTCCAAAAGAATGTGCGATTTCGCCTTTTTCATCGGATAAAAGCGGAAAAGTAAGGCTCTCTGCCTGCCTGAACAGCTTCAGGTTCTCAATCTTGTCTCCGCTGATACCGACAACAATTGCCCCGGCTGATTTCAGATTGTCCAGGTGATCACGGTAAGAACAGGCCTCCTTGGTGCATCCACCAGTCATTGCAGCAGGATAAAAGTAAACTACAATATAATCTTTGCCGATAAATTTACTGATATCCCAGGTAGAACCATCATCAGCAGTCGCTTTGAACAGCGGAACCTTATCACCAACCGATAGGCTCTTCTGGCCGGACATAGAAAGTGATACCATAACAAAAATTGCGAGTGAACATATATTTGCTTTCATAATTGAGATTATTATTTTATATCTTTAACAAAGATGAGCTGAATATGTTCTTTGTTTTTACTGAAACGCCCCGGTTAAATTTCTTTTGCAGCGGGAGTAGATCACTATTTTTATATAAGTTCGCAGTCAAAATTGACTTTAAGTCTGATGGAAGGACTTTTTGATTACAGCCTTTGGGGATTATTCTTAGCCAGTTTCCTGGCAGCTACGGTCGTACCTTTCAGTTCCGAAGCATTACTTTCTTACCTGATCATCAATGGAACAGATCCCTATACTGCTGTTCTGGTGGCCTCAGCCGGCAACTGGCTTGGCGGAATGAGCAGTTATGGAATTGGTTATCTGGGTAAGTGGGAGTGGATTGAAAAATACCTTCGGATAAAACGTGAAACCATTGAAAAGTGGCATGACCGTCTTTATAAAAAAGGAGCAATTTTTGCATTTCTATGCTGGGTTCCCGGAGTCGGAGATATATTTGCTGTCGGACTTGGCCTCTTACGCGCCAATATCCTGATCACTTCCGTTGCCATGCTGGCCGGTAAATTTTTACGCTATGTGATCTGGGGATGGCTGACCGGACTCGTGTTCTGAAATCCACTCATTATTAAGTTTATCCCCCTTGCGTTTACTCCTGACATCACTGCTTATTGCTCTGACACCTGTATTGCCACCCTGTGACAACGTAATATCGACAGGGGTATTATTTATATATGACCCACAGGTAAAATCAGGTATATCAATAGAATTTGACCGGTTAGCGACTGACCAATCACTTAATGGTCCAATTACACTCCAGGCTGCAGCATCATAAACATTCTGATCCAGCGGAAGACCATTCCTTAAGCAATCTATCAATCGCCAGTCCATCATGAAGTCCATACCTCCGTGTCCTCCAACCTTTTTAGCCATATTCACCGACACGTTTCACAATTTCCGGAGTATATTTTTCTGTTAGTTCGTTCATCTGCTCTTCAGTTAGCCATTCAGTGCCTGTAGAATATCTTGCCAGGCAGAGGATACTTCTGGGCCGAACCTTTGGTCCCACAGATCATTTGAATACGCGAATAAACCCTGGGGGTTGCTCCGCCCTGCTGTAACATAATTGTTTTCCCCTTTTCTGACCTGATAATTGAAGTATTTAAATTACCCCGTTGTGACTTAGGGTCAAGTTGCTTGTAAAAGTCATCTGTTTTTGCAAGTTCTTCATAAAGCTTCCCAAGTATAAAATCGTTGCATGACATAGATGTCAGGTAAGTAAATTTATCTCCGCGATTGATATTCATTACCTGACATAAAGGCCCCAGACCATGAGTGGGATAATAGTTACCAACTCCTCCCTGAGTTTGTATTATACGCCATTTGTCAGCATATTCAATGGGTTTTGTAGCAGGATAATGGTGAATATATGCTCCCTCACAATGAATTATCTCTCCGAAGAAACCTTGCCTGGCCATATTCAGTGTCAATAATTCAAAGAAATCATAACAACAGTTTTCGAGCATCATGCAATGTTTCTTTGTTCTTTCTGACGTCTCTACTAACTGCCATAACTCTTCAACGGTGAGAGCAGCCGGCACTTCAACAGCGGCATGTTTCCCATTCTCCATTGCAAATACTGACATCGGTGAATGAAGGTTCCAGGGTGTAACAATGTATATTAAGTCCAGATCAGAACTCATACACATTTCTTTCCATGAATCTTCTTTACCGCCATAAGTTCTTGCAGCTGGTAAGCCAAAATCCGTTATTGCTTTCTGTCCGGCAGCAACACATTCCATCCTTAAATCGCAGAGCGCTTTGATCTCTAACCCTTCGATAAGTTTTAGCCTATGGACTGCGCCTCCTGCACACGCCTTCCTATTCCTATAATTCCTATACGAACCGTTTCAATTTTCGGAGCTGCATAACCGCTCATATTAAAGCGTTGTTTATGCTGTTTTTTCACTGCCTCTAGAACACTAGTAAAAGGCTTTGCTTCATTACTATCCAGGCAGTCATTCCGGTGGCAATTATGCCTGTGCCAGCCACACCTGTTATTTTTACAAAATTTCTACGACTTGTTTTCATTTTCTACTAATTATATTTCAAAAAGTTATTCTAAACAGTGGCATTAAATTTTAGGAATTACTAATAAAGAAATAATTAGAATTATTATAAATACTTTCATATAGGTGGTAAATTACTAAGTTTCCAAATTAGATAAACTCCTCCCAGATTTGATAATTTTAATATTAAAGTGTTTTAACTTGTCTGGTTTTTGCACCTGTCCTGACCGAATCAAAGATCCTGACCTAGGACAACAATTGTCAGAACGGCAAATCCTGGTAAATAAGTGCGAGAATAATTATCTTCATTAGAAACTGGTATCTCTTTGGCGAAAAATGATTTATTTATTTCGGGTCGGCTAATATTATAAGTCATGACCTCTCTGGGATTTTCAGTTATATTTTTGATCTGGACTTCTTTTAGTTGATTATCCTTATATGTAAGGCATGTGTCACCAATCAGAAGCTGTTTTGTTTTTAGATTATATTTTTGCAGAGTTTGTGATGGTTTATATGAACATCATCCTTTATTTTAACATAAAATGGATTATCAAATACCTGCGTAGCACCTGTTATTAGAAGAAGTAGGTGGTACCGGGCCTGTCCGGCTTTATTCCTATTCAATCATAAAGTTATTTTCTTTTTCTCTTGCTCCAGCTAAGCTCCATTGCCAGACATGTATTCGAAATAATGTTTAGTATGGCAGTCCAATATTCAAAACCTGACTGATCCTTTACACTAAGCGCGTAAGCTTTGGTTTTTACATTTCCCAGGTCCTGTGTTACTGTTATCGAACCATTTTGACCGCAGGTTGGAGCTCCTGGCCAATAAACACTGGTTGAAGATGAACCAACAATTTCCCCGTTGATATAAAATATTAAAGAGGTAGCACCATCACCTATTAATCCGTCTGACGCAGCCTGATTATACCATATTACAACCTGACCTTCAAATTGGCAGCTTCCATCATCTTTTTGGGCGAGTGGATCATAGTTCAGACTCTCTTTATCCATACAACCTCTTACCAGGTGCTTATTGCAACTATCCGTAATTACTGTTCCTCCTATCAGGGATAAGAAGAGGATTATTGTAACTGCTTTTTTCATTTATGTTAGTATTTCTATACTTGTCCTACTCATCTGGCTTTTCGGTATCGCCCCGTTTTTGTTAAGTGGTTGCTGGTCTCCACAGTATCCTTTTGTCAGTAATACAAATATACAAAAAAGTCTTCCTTTTCTCAGACCTGTTTTTGATTAACTTTCTCAAATCCTGTGCAGGTAAACAATTATTACAAATTCATCGTCAAAGATATTTCCTCACCTCCCGGAGCTCCAATCATAGGGTACTTAAATTAACTCACGCAAAATATAAAGATCTGGTATTTAGTTCAATTGAAGTAAGAGTACCGTATCCGGGTATATTGGAATAAACACAGCCGGTATCAAGATTAATCACATTCTTATTACTATGAACTATTTCTCTACAGGTATCTACTGAAACAGGCCGATGGCCATGAATAATAATCCTGTTTTTCAGCAAGGGATTTTTGTATACCGGCTTACATACCCAAATCATAGAATACGTATCAGCAAAAGGATCAATATCAGTATCATTAAATCCTGCATGAACAAAAAGATAATCCTCAAAAGCAAAATAATAAGATAATCCTTTGAAGAATTCAATGTACTTTGATTCAATATCTTTCAAAGAAGTTAATATCAAAACTCTTAAGTGTTTCAGAACCTCCATTTTGAATCCATTTTGAACTAAGTTCTTCATTATTATAAGCATCAAGTAACATTGCTTCATGATTTCCCAGGAGTGTAACAATATCAAACCCTTTCGCCTTAAGTTCAATTATATAATCGATAACTTCTTTGACTTTGAGCTCCTCTGTCAATGTAGTCGCCAAGCAGAATAATCTTATCGCCTTTCCTTATCTGAATCTTCTGTTCCATCAATATCCGGAATGTATTAAAACATCCGTGTATATCTCCAATTGCAAATACTCTTTTATTCATATCTGTTTTTAAAATAAGGACACAATAAGATTTTGATGAGCCAGTCTACTATAATATTTTGGAGCCATTATGATGACCACGTATGGTAGCCTGATTTAATAGGATTTTTAAGAAGTTTATAAAAGATTATTTATTAAAATTTGAACCAACCCGGAACACGCTTTTCATAGCCATGTCCGGTTTATTCTCCACCCTTTATTTTTTCAAAAGTCAAAATTCACAGAGATTTCCAATTCTTTTAGTTTGTTAATTTGCGCTATATCAATTTTGTTACCTGATAAATCGGCATACTCAAGCTTTCCAAGTTCGAAAAGGGGGGATATGTCTTCGATATAATTATTCGATAAATGCACATTTTTCAGGTTTACTAAATTGTCTAATCCATCTATATATCCAATCTGGTTATCAGCAAGATTCAAATCTTCAAGATTGATCAGTTGGCTTATCGGCGTAAGATCTGTTATCCGGTTGTTTGATAAATCAATGGATCTGGCCTGGATACAGAATTGTAATCCATCAAGATCATTAATATCGCAGCCGGATAATTCGAACTCTTCGATTTCTTCGAGATAAAATGAAGGATATTCAATGTCGGTATATCCATATTCTCTTATTTTTATGGCATCGTAAAAGGTATAACCTACCAGATTTGTATTAGTGTTTGTCTTAATAAATTCCGCTGGCTGACTATCATATATTATACTGAATCCCTCAGTATTCATGTCCCAGTCATAAACAGGTGAGTAATCAATATCTTCGTAACAATTCATCGAAGAAACTATTTCTTCAATACGTTCGAGTTTTAATATGTGCGCGTATTGTAGTAAGCCCTCGAAGTCACCCTTTGCATTGAGCCTGTTTATTTCATTTATATGATAACCGGCCCTGTCAGGATGATACAACATCATGAATTTAGAAAATCCTTTACCATCATCCATAATTTTAATGTTCACTAAGTCGCCAATAATATCTGAGATTTTTTGCAGTAAAGAATACTGTTTGTCTTTGAACAAATTTATCAGGGTAAGAGATATATCATTCAGGTTACTGACCGTGTAAGCTTTCAGGAGGTTTTGATGTAATTCGTTGATTGTCATTTATTTAATAGTATTCATAAATCATTGATACTATGGATAATTAAATACTTAATCCCTGGAAAATAATCATATCTGAATTTTGATTTTCAGACCTGTCAAAGTTAGATCAAATATGTCAATTCCGGGCTTAAGTTTATTATGTGAAGTATTAAATCCTGTAAATGAATCTTGGATTATGCTGATATAGAAATCGATTATCTGCCGGATAGAGTTTGTGCGTGTAATGAACGGTTTATTCTTCCGGAATATTCTTTTCAGGTATAGATTTTGAGGGTGGGTATTTTCTTTTAATCAGTTTCTTTTCAAATGAAGATCCCCAAATAATTCTCGTTCTTGAGTTTGAAACTAATTTTTTATCAGTAACCTCAGCTGAAAAGTACTTTATGAAATCTGCCAGAATAGCTAAATACATTGCTAATGTTGACAGTAAAACCAAGCTATCAGGTTCACTATTTTCATCATTGACGAGTATATTATCTTTGCCAAAAATGTAACTGTATAATAGTGTCTTACATGTCCTGTGGTTAAATTTGGATATCATAGAATAGTATTTGGCTTTTGTTTTTCCCAGATCTTCACCTTTGGTTTTTTTAATAAATTTATGAAATACTCTTTTGGGGATAACATTATAGTCGTACCATAATATTAATTTTTCTTTACTTCCCTTTGTTTTGGAGTAAAAGTAAGATGCCAAATCCAAAGTCTCAAGAACATCTCTAAAAAGGTTACCAGCGGGTTTGTGATTTTTAACTTTTAATAAATATAAGATATCTTTTAATGAGTCTAATGCATCGTTTTGAAGCATCCAAATTGCTTTTATATTTGATCTTTCCTCGCGTATGAATTTCCCGTCATACTTACTTAATTCGTCAGCAAACTTATTTAAAACATTTTCGGCCTCACGAATGAACTGATTTTGAGCTTCATATTCATAAGGGTTCTCCATCGCTTCCTGAGGGTCTCTGTTCCAAATAAAACTAGCCATATTCCAGTTTATTTCCTGATGCTAAACATGTTTTATACAGGTGTCTGGGTTGTCACAAGTTGCAGCTTATGAGAGTCCGTTTTCCAATAACTGAACCTGACGCTTTTAATATCCGGGTACTTATCCAAAGAAGTCATCAAATATCCGATTCCCGGAGACTTAATTTTAGTTATTAGTCTGACGGCCCGGTAATAAAGAGGGCCGGGCGTTAAGAAATTGCGTGGCAGGCAATTTTAGCGAGGAGCCAGCTTGCAGGGCAGGCCTGTTGCCCGACGCATCTCCTAATTTTCTCTTAAGGAGGTGTTTATAGTCCGGAAGAATTAAAAGCTAGAGAAACGACCCGGTCTTAACTTCCCCATCCCTTTTATAATTAGCAATAAACACACCTTTCGGAGAAACTTTATATTCAAGAAGACTGAAGTTGGCGGGAATGGTGCCATTCTCAAACAGTTTTTTGCCATTACCCAGCGTTATCGGGAAGATTTTCAGCCAAAACTCGTCAACAAGATCGTACTTCAGAAGTGTCTGAATTAAGTTGCCGCTTCCATGCACCTGAATGTCAGGACCATTTTGTTGCTTTAATTTTTTAATCTGATCTTCAATATTCTCTTTCAGAAAAACTGTATTGCTCCAGCTAGGCGTGGAGAGTGTGTTTGAAGCGACATACTTCGTAACCTTGTTGATTCCTGGCCATTCATTTTCATGATCAGGCCAGTATGATGCGAATATTTCATATGTCTTTCTTCCCAGCAACAGATCTGCATTATTGCTCATCTGCTCACCCATGATCTTACCTACAAATTCATCAAAAAACGAAAATACCCAACCGCCATATTTAAAGCCACCGGAAGTATCTTCTTCTGGTCCACCGGGCGCCTGAATAACACCGTCAAGTGTCATAAAAGACAGAACAATTACTTTTCTCATTTTACTCCACAGATTTAGTTCTGCTTTGACAGATTAGAAAAATCAACCTGCTTTTGCCCTTAATCCCTAAAGGGAACAGATTGATTTTTCAGTTTGCTCCCTTTAGGGTCGGGGCAAACAAACTGAAAAATCGTTGTAAGTTGTAATCTGTCAAAGTAGATTTAGTTTGTCTATAGAATTTTGTAACAGTTTAAATGCAAATTTGTTTGAAGGGATTAGTAATTATTCGTTATCACATGTTTTTTTGTCGCGCTATGGAATAGTCCAGGTACAAAACATTCAGCAGAGCAGCTTAACTTTTATTTTTTGCGATGAAATCTCTGATTAATGGCTCCGCTTTTTCAAAGTCATATTGTTGGATGAACAGGTCTATTGCAGATTGAATACTACCTACAAATCCAACCTCTATTCCTGATTTGTAGTTATTTTGAATAATTGATGTTACTCCGATTCCTTCGAGAAGTCCCTTAAGCAGAAATACAGTCACTTCAGTTCCGGTGTAAATCCTGACCAGTTTATTTTTCTCTTTCATATGAGTCCGTATCAGATGTTAAAAATTCAGGTGTATATGTGTCCTCAGATAGGATTGAACCCCGGGCCGGTTGATATCAAACTTTCTTAATTTTCCACTCTAAAGTTCCAGTATATTTCCTGCTTATCACAGCGCCGCCACGTCAGTCACGTAGGCTAATATCAACAACATATTTTAAAACACTGATATAATGCCTGTTGCTAACTTACCCCATCCTGTGCACAATTTACAAATTATCCGGGAACCCGGGACCTGAAATTTCATTAAATGTTTTATTCATGCTCTGCAATCTTTCATCAGTCGTACGTGTGCCTGTGTTCAGGTATTAGTATAAGAGGTATCGTAAATGTAACCCTCATCCACTTGCCATCTTCACTCTCAGCCCATATCCTTCCACCATGTTTTACCACAAAATCCCTGCAGAGTATCAAACCAAGTCCTGTCCCCTCCTCCCCTTGCGTTCCCGGCCTTGAGACATTTGAATCAATAAGAAAAAGTTTATCAATGATCTCTTTCTTTACTCCGATCCCATTATCCCTTACAGTTACCATCACCTCATTTTCATTCTCTGCAGCTGAAATTACAACCTTACCACCGGGATTCGTAAATTTAATCGCATTCGAAATAAGATTTCTCAACACTGTATTTATCATTGCCTTATCGGCAATTATTGTCAAATCTGGCGGTATTTCCCTGGTAATTGAAATTGATTTTTGAAAGGCGGAATATTTTGATAATTCCGTCACTTCAATGATCATTGAAATTAAGTCGACAGGTTCGGGTCTGAAATCCAATCTTCCCGTTTGTAATTGTGACCATACAATTAAATTCTTTAGTAAATCCATTGCCCGCCAGGCACTATTCTGAATGATCTCCGTATATTCTTCAATACCTTCATAGTCCTTCTTATGCATTTTCTCAGAAAGGAGATCGCTTAACCCAATAATTGAATTGAAGGGGCTTTTCAGGTCATGGGCAATGATTGAGAAAAATTTGTCCTTCGTTGCATTAAGCTCATACAAACGGATTTCATTTTCCTTCCTCAGGTAGAATGCAATCATAAAACCAGCCGAAAGAATTACCAGAAAAGCAATGATCGAAATTAAAGCTATCAGCTCATTAAGCGGCGAATATATTTCATCCTTATCTACTTTTGCAACCATAACCCATGGGGTATCAGGTATCTTTTTCATAAATGAAATTACCCGTATGTTACGGTAATCCCGGCCTTCAAATGCTCCTTCAAATCCCGTGGCTGCCCTGGAAGCAGGGAGAGTATTGTTACTCAACGGGATCTTCAATCTTAAAGCCGTATTTTTCTGATGCCTCAATTCATTCAGATAGAGTACACTATCTCCTTCACGCCTGAGCAGTAATGTTTCCGAGGATTTACTGGGGGCAGGCCATGATTGGATAAGAGGAAAAAGAATATTTTCAGGATCAATCCTCAGAACAGCTGTACCAATATTAATATTTTTATCTGTGGCAATCAATGGGATAACCAGGTCAATATATATCCCGGGAAAGCCATTTGAAGTTCTCAGGTCAGTTAAATTTATGTTATTGGAATCATATTCGTCAGGTGTTGTAGCTATCAGAGAATTACTGATACCCGAATCCAAAGGAGGAAAAGAGAGTCTGACACTTCGTGTATTATCTAAAAGGAGAAAACTCTGATAGTCGTAATTTTTTATGAATGACTGCATCCAGAGAAGCAGCTCTCTCTTTATTTCAGCCTTATTACCATTATCAAAGAAAGATGAGATCAGTTTTATGGTTGTCAGGTCATTACTGATAATATCACCATCCCTGATATGCTCCCTCCTCCACTCTGTTATGTCTTCAACCTTAAGTGAAGTAATTGCCGCCAGAACATCCTGCTTTTCATTTTCTATTTTTCTCTTTTGAGATAAATAAAAAAGAATCCCTGCAGAAATCACAGAAAGGAAGACCATAAATAAAATTACCTTAAATGGCCTTGGTATTTTAACTTTAGAAGCATTTAATTGCATTTAAAGGTTTCTCCCATAATGTATTGGTAACAAAATTCAACCGGGTAATGTTCCGGGATATGGCATTTTAATAAATATTTTTTTCATTATGTTTTTAAAACCTATTACTATGCCAGTTACAGCAAGTCCGGCTAACTCCGTAAAAGTAACTTCACAAAATCATTTAACTGGCTTTCCGACTTTTGAGCTGTCTCAGTACCAAGTTCTTTCAGGGCATTCAGATTTTCCGGGGAAGCGTCATCCATTTCAGCATTAACATTTACCGGGAATTCCGTATTTATTCTTAAATATTGGTTTGGGGCCTTCACTGCCGAGTATATTTGTCTGAGCTGGTAATCAACAACTTCTGAAACACCTGACATCATGATACTGAGCAATGGCTTGATCCAGCTCATCATGCCCCAGTTTTTAGCCTGATCATAGTTATATTCTTTCTTTTCGAAACCGGTTCCGATTGAAAGAATTGCCATTTGTACTGCAGTGGTCTTAAATTTATTGTGAACCTCAGAATATGCACAGAGAGCCGGGTTGTTCACGAATACACCACCATCAATGAGCGGATAACTGATACTTGTAAACGATTTCACTTTTGAACATTCAAAATAAGTAGGTGCAGCTGAGGTGGCTCTTGCGACATCTTTTAAAAAATAATCCCATCCTTTCTTTTTAACTGCATCGTGTTGAGTAAAGAAATGTGCCTGCCTTCTGGTAATGTCATAAGAACTGATAAGACATGGCTTAAGCAACTGGCTGAGTTTTGTATCACCAAAAAAATCGCTTAATGCTTTCTCCAGGGGCGCTGCGGGGTATTTTTCATCTAAAATCCCACTTGCACTCATTATTTTGTGCTTTAAGGAATTACTGAAGATCTCCCCACCCCGTTCCAGATACAGATTAACGACTTCCTGCGCGGTGAATTTCGGCCGGTGTGCATGTTCCGGATCCGGACAAAGATATGCACAGGTAAGTATCCCTCCGGTGCTGGTACCGGCAATAAAGTCAAAATAATCTGCTATTCTGGCATTTGGATTTTTAGACTTAATTTTCAGCTTCTCTTCCAGCGATACTAATATCTGTCCTGGAATAATTCCCCGGATCCCTCCCCCGTCAATTGAAAGAATCCGTGTCAGTCTTTCTTTTGTTTTTGGCATAGTCTTTTACTTTAATTATGATTCAAATACAAAGTTTTATCCGACCCCCTAATAAGAGAATATCCTGAAACCGGGCGCCTGATACTTATTTATCCGGTTTAACATCAGCCTGTTTTGCAGGTTCATCAGGCTCAAAGTATTTCTGGATAAGTTTGATACTTTCAATTGCCACTTTATTTATTGCTTTAGCTGTATCACCAATTTGGGAACGTGTCTTAACATCCATCTCCATGAGCCGTAAACCAACTTGTGAACGATAACTATTGAGTACCAATATAAGCTGGCTCATATCACCCATAATCTTATGGATCCTCTCTATCGGACCAAGGAGGAACAGGGCCGTAAGATCTGCTATACCTGATCCGGCTGAAATTAATGATTCCCATTTATCGATTTTCCCGCTAAAAGCACCCATAACCGGAACAAACAGCAGTAATAATCCAAGGCAAAACATAAGAGTGGACAGGATGATGATTACCCAATAAGTAATGGATAATTTTCGTTTGAGTTTAACAAACTCTCCTTTGCTCTCATCCATAGCCCCCCGGAGATACCTGATGATAGAATCATTAGCTTCCTTGATTTTTACATCATCATTAAGCATTGTTGATAAAACTTCATTATTCGCCATTTCTTTTTATATTAGTTATTCATTGTCGGAACCTGATCTAATTGTTGCTTCAAAATTGTAAGCTTAATTTGCTTTCCCCCACTTTTCAAAATGACATTGATTCCGAGAGCCTCCTGAAATTTTCATAACTTTTTTCACCGTTCGCAATTTTTTCAGCATTTCGTTTTAATGAATTATTCAATTTTTCCTGATCCGGATCCGGCCCCACATATTTTAAATTACCTTCACCATACTGACTTACATACCAGGCAAAAGCCCTGATCTTTTTATCACTGACATTAGTAACATCCACCTGGTAATTTGTTTCACCGGAAGAATAAAAGAAAAAGTCTCTAACAGTAAAAGGTTGTAGTCCCTCATAGATTCTCTGACTTGGAAAGTATAAATGATAAGCAGCTGCACGAGCTGCGTCGATAGTTATGAAAGCTGAAGCACGATGGTCTGTTTTATGCCACTTCATCCAGGTAGTACCGGGTCCATGGTAAATAATGCATCCGGACGATATTGTCTTACCAGTTTGCAAACTCTTTCCGTTAGTTCTAATGCAGGAACATATTCTAACATACCGTCATCATAACCGAGACAGATGAAAGTATCTGTTTCAGGTGTTATTCCCATTTCTCCCATTGCTTTTTCCGTCTCAACTTTCCTTATACGGGCAAGTCTCTCACTCGTCATCTCAAGATCTCTCGAACCTTTGTTGCCCGTAGTGTACCATACCATAATAATTTTGTTGCCATTTGCTTTAAGCAGTGACAAGGTTCCCATACTTCCAACTTCATCATCCTCATGCGGACCAACCCACATTATTGTTTTATTTGTCCATTTGGTTATGTCATCCGGAGGTTTTTGGACTCTTTGGCTCTTTTGGACTGCCGGATTTGTCTGTCCTGATATGCTCAACGGGAGTATTGTTATCAGAAAACATACCAGAATGAATGTTATTTTATTAGTTTTCATGGCAAATTCCTTTTTAATTATTGCGCCTGTTAATTCTGTTCATAATATTTAAATTACCCTCCCGGGAGTACTTGTTTGCAGAGGTTTAGAGTTCCCATCCTTTTCTGTACTCATAGTGCATGAAATTATTCGCTTCAGGTGAATTTGAAAAACTGAGTTTTTCAGCATCAAAATTAAGGACCTGGGCACTTAGTTTTTCTCTTAGTTCTTTGCGCAGCGCTATGATGCCTAACAGAACTACTTCCGTAAGTGGGCCCGCCCAGTCAAAATTCGATCCTGCAGGTTCACCGCCTTTGCAGGCAAGAGTCCATTCCAAATAGTGACCGGGTGAGGACGGAATGTATGGCGTCGGCGGTTTGTAAGATTCCCGGAGAGACCTGGGAAGAATCATGTCATCGAAAATTTTACCTTTATCTCCCACAAAGATTACACCCCGGTCTTTGTTACCCATCATTTCTCCCTCTTCAAGTTCAGGAATGCGAGGCGGTCGAAGACCTCCATCATACCATGTCAGACTGACAGGGGGCATGCCCTCCCTGGCGGGGAATTCATAACGTACTGTGGAAGCCAATGGATATGTTTCCCTATTTATAAGAGTAGATACTGCCTGAACACTGGTTGGATATCTCAGTTTTAAGGCACGAAAAACAGGATCAAATATATGACATCCCATATCCCCCAGGGCTCCGTTGCCAAAGTCCCACCAGCCCCTCCATCTAAAGGGATGATATGCAGGATTATAAGACCGCATGGGTGCAGGCCCTACAAAAAGATCCCAATCCAGAGTTTTGGGAACAGGTGGAGTATCCTCAGGACGGTTAATTCCCTGGGGCCAGTATATAGCAAAAAAGCCATTATTGGGTCGGTCGGCCCATGCATGAACCTCTCTTACCGGACCAATGGCTCCGTCCCATATCATTTCCCGAAGACGGCGGGGACCATCCCCGGCCTGACCCGAATTACCCATCTGGGTTGCAACCTTATTCTCTCTTGCAGCTTTCGCAAGGACACGGGCCTCATGTACAGTATGTGTAAGTGGTTTTTCGCAATAAACATGTTTACCCCGTTTGATGGCCTCCATACTGATCACGGCATGTGTATGATCGGATGTGGCAATGATAACAGCATCTATATCTTTTTGCTGATCAAGCATCAGGCGGTAATCCTTATATCTTTTTGCCCCCGGGTATGCTTTAAAGACTTTTTCTACCGGTTCACTCCAGTCCACATCGCAAAGGGCAACGATATTTTCGGTTTTGGAAACTGCGGCTATATCACTGGCTCCTTTGCCGCCAAAACCAATCCCGGCAACATTTAACTTGTCGCTGGGAGGAATATGTCCGAGTCCGGATACAGCATGGCCGGGAACAATAGTAAATGCTGCCGTTGCCGTGCTTACTTTACCAATAAAACTTCGCCGTGAAAGATTTTTTTGACTTTGTCTTTTCCCGTATTTATTCATAATAAACTCCTTTCTTAATTACAAATCCCTTTTGATTTTTATTCAGTAATGAAATCAGATTTCATCATATTTTCATGAGAACCCAAATCAAATGTATGATTAATTAACCCAACTTACCAGTTATTTTTTTGCTGAAAAACTTGTTTGTGGATACTTATTAAACCTTACCGTGCACCCGAACAGTAAACCCGATTGAATCACAGAAAACCAGAATGGAATGACTTCAAAATGTATTGTTATGACTTTTCAGGAACACCCGTATTATTATATCATTGGGAAAAAAATCAATATTTCACTAATCGATCCTTAAGTATCTGGAATTATTTATCTGGAGCAAGAGCTTTTATGTTTTATAACTTAATGAATATCTTGCGTTTATACATAAAATAGCAAACATACCACAGGAATGCAGCAATCATAAAGAACCTGATTACGATAATAGTTAAATCATCGGTCCAACTGAAAATCCTGTAGATATATGGATCGATAAGCCCACCAAAGAAAGAACTAAAACTTCCGGCAAGCAGGTAAATAAAAAGAGGATTCATTCCGAAGACTGCAAAAAACATGGGAACTTTTCTGATTTGCAACACGTCGATAATCCAGTAAGAAGCAGCAATCCCTATTAAACACCATCCTCCGCTGACAATTATAAAAGAACTTGTACAGATATGTTTGATAATCGGAATATAAGGGTTCATTACGTAACCAATTATTACGCCGGCAAGACCAACTGCCAAAAGCGTCAGAATCTTTTTTTTATGTGTCCATTCCTTCATCAGGACCATTCCGACAACTACGCCCCATATTGTATGAGCTGATGTAGGTATGGCATTAAATGGCACCCAGTGTCCCTTTCCTGCCAAACTTCCTGTAAGGAGGATATCGGTCCAGGAACCAAAATTATGATCGGCAACGAAAGGCTGATTGAATCCCTCAACCGGCCAGAAGCGGTAAAGCAAATCTGACAGAAGGATCAAGGCAAACGAAACGATCAGCTGCCATTTTATATCTTTACGCATTAAAAGGAATGCAATGAGGTATGTAACTGATAATTGAGCTAATACATCATTGAAATTGGAAACTCTTTTGCTGGATTGGTGCGCCCAGCCGATAATAAGCAATAAAAGGCAGCGGATCAAAACATGGTAAAATGTTTTTTTCCAGCTATCCCCTCTGTCCCATCTTCGTGATAAGGAAAAAGGCATGGTAACTCCCACAATGAACATAAAGAAAGGTTGAATAAGATCCCAGAAATGAAGTCCGACCCACGGAACATGGGATGTCTGTTGATCAATAAAAGAAATAACAGGGCCACTTTTGTCAGGACTGATATTACTAAACAGACCTTCAATTCCACAGACAAGCATAAACATTGTAAAACCGCGAAAAAAGTCAATTGACAGAATCCTGTTCTGCTCTTGATTTAATTGGATTGGCGTACTCATCTAATTGGTATTTAATTATTACTTAAATATATTGTTAATTCTAAAAATTTTGTCTCTCCTCTGATACTTCACACATTCCAGCTCAGAAAAAATCCAATCTGGTTTCCATACTGAATATACATGAGTTCGGTTTTGTTTCCTGTCTTTGATGATAAAGAATTAACAGTAAGTTCAAATTGTATATTGATCATCCAATCTTCCTGCCTGCCATAGGACCTGGTTTAAGGCTATATATTTCATTGATATGAATCAAAATAACAGCTTTTGGCTTAGACATACCTGCTTTTAATGATAATTCCGCTGACTTATCATAAATCTCACCCTCAGTAAATACTTCCGGAGTCCCCAGAAAGCGGTAACCATCGAGTTTATCCCTGTCAACGACCGCAACTGCGATTTTTGAACCATCCAAAATATTCTTATAAGTAGTTCCTCCTGTTCCTTCAGAAAATATCAGGGTTTCATCATCGAAAACCCGGGTTGAACGCTTGGGTGCATTGTTCGGAACTCCCTCCCTGCTGACAGTCGCATGAAAACACTGCTGGGTCAAAATCATCTCTTTCATTTCCTGAGTAAGTTTTGTCATGATAGTTTATATTTTTTTGATTTATTAGGTGTATTAACAGGATTAATATTGAATCATCAGCGTCTCAGAATTGTTGGATAAGACTACTCTTATTTTTGTGTAATCATTATTAAATATACAAACTTAAACAAACAGATAGATAATTAAAGAGCCTTGAAATTATTATGATTCAGGGCTTTTCATTATATATGCTACCGGACCCTTCCCGGATCATTTCCTGATTATTTACGTTATAATAGGATAAGTTGATCAGAAGGTCTCTTGTCCTTTATAGACATCTGAGCTAAAAAGATTTTGAAAATAACCATCCCAGGTAAGCTTCCCTCGGCTTAAACCGGAAATGGTTGCGGTGGCATTAGTATCACGCATCAATTGTCATGAAAATATCAAAGATACCAACATTTGTCATAACGCTGAAACTAACGGAGTGAGTTAAATTTTTTAGATCTTTTACAACTTTATAGTTTTGTATTTTTCCTTCTGCCGTGACTCCTCCAACTCCATTATATCCGGAGCGATAGTTCGACCCTGTCTGCAAAACCACTCTCGAAGAATCAACTAATATAAAATTCAAAACCGAAGTCACCGGAACCTGAAGTCCATACTGGTTTCGGAGATAATCTGCTTCAAGTACATAGGTCCTTCTTTCAAGCAAAGTGTCTATAGCATGAAAATTAGCATTCAATTCAGATTTCTGCAGATCTTTTTTTTCTTGTCTGGTTAGTTTTACATCCTGTGCTTTGCTGGTATAAGGTATTAGACCTAGTCCAAAAACAAAAAGTAAACTACTTAAATAACATGTCAGCCTTTTCATATCGCACATAAATTTATTTAACTGTTACAAATATAATCAGGAATAATGAAGGCAAAATTATGGATAGATAAAAAATTGATTAAGAAATGATTAAGAAAGATTAGACTTTTTGAAAACAGGAGCTATTTTCAAAAGGTGCAATTTGATTAAAATGAAAATGTTACAGGTTCAATCCTGTGCTTATAACCGGGAAAAGAATTAAGCAGTCCGATATTATGATCACCTTTCACCCACAGACCATGGTACCAATTGGGACTGGTAAAAATTAATCCCCATAACTTTAAACCGCTCACCCTGTTTTCCTAACCTTATTTTGTACTCATTCCAGTTTCTTGATGAAGGTGCAGTCCATCCTATTTCGGCATAACCCGGAAGTCGCGGAAAAACCATATAGTCAATTTCATCTATATTGGTGATTGTCTCTGTCCATAATGGAGCTTCAATACCAACGATATTCTCTTTCCTTACTCCGGGAATAAGTGTTGCAGGATCCCATATGTAAGCACTATCAACTTCAATATAGGCGGCCCAGTGCATCCCTAATTTTGTGGTTTTATTGTACTGCATATCGAGATAATCTTTTTTTGCGGGTGACATAATAATTTTTACACCCTGGTTTACCGCCTGAATTGCGTTTTTAACATTTGCCCAATGCTGTGCAAGAGTACTGGTTTTTAACGTTGCAATTGATATATCATCCCATCCTATTACCTGCTTACCGTGGGCCGAGACAATCTCCTGCACTTTATTGACAAAAGGAATGTAATCTTCCCTTTTTGTCGAATGAGATTCATCTCCTCCGATATGGATATACGGCCCGGGAGTTAAAGCAGCCAGCTCCCTTACCACATCATCAATAAATTTGTAAGTGACCTCCTTTGTTGTGCATAATGTGCTGAAGCCCACTTTTGTACCGGTGTATAATTCTGTAGCTTTTCCGTCACAATTCAGCTCAGCATAAGATGCCAGAGCCGCATTGGTATGACCAGGCATGTCAATTTCAGGAATGACTGTGATATAGCGTTCCCGGGCATATTTAACGATGTCGGAATATTGTTCCTGTGTATAATACCCTCCTTTACCACCGCCCACCTGGGTACTGCCGCCATGATATTGCAAGATTTGGCCATGACTTGATTTCAATCCTCCATCCCTGGTCATCAGAAAGGTGAAGGTGGAGATAATTTATTTTATAATATGAAATCTGATCAATGAACCTTTTAATGTCATTGACACCAAAAAAATGCCTCGAAACATCAAGCATGACTCCCCGGTATGAATAATCAGGATAGTCAGTAATTGAACCGGTAGCAATTTCCCAGGGTCCCTCCTGTTTTGTTTTATATTCTATCCTGGCAGGTAAAATCTGCCTGATTGTCTGTATTCCCCTGAAAAGTCCTGCCGGGCTACCTGCCGAAAGCTTCAATGTTTTTTTGGTTATCGTCAGGTCATAACTTTCATCGCCGGTCTTTGCAGAGGTTCCTGTAAGAATAAGATAAATATTGCCTGATTTCGGAGCTCCCGCAGTTGATTTAACATCAATCTCAAAACCAGTTGCCGGTTTTAACCTGTCGGCCAGATATTGACCAATTTGTTTCAGTTCTGCCGATTCACCCTGGATGTAAATATCAGTACCTTTCGTTAATGTAAAATAATTTCCTGTTGCTGTTATTGAAACAGGCTTGGGAATAATGCTCTCTTTTGAAAGATCTGATGGTGTTTTTGCCATGCATGAGATCTGGATTCCCAGCATGACAAGACTGATTATTGCTACGAAAGCAATGTTTTGTTTTTTATAGATCATATAATGTTAATTTATTTTCGATTAAGATAAAACAAATATTTTATTTTAACCTAACAGGAACAAAGCTATTATAACGGTGTTATTTCTATAGTTTTTTACAGAACAAAAATGATCAAAAACAACGCATTTTCAGAAACATCTGTCTATACAGACCCTTTCGTCCAGTTTGATTCCTGGTACAGGGAACATTTATCCTCCGGTATCGCTATTCCTGAATCTGTCAGCCTTGGCACTGCATCCGCAGATGGAAAGGTTTCTGTCAGAACTGTCCTGCTGAAAGATTACGGAGAAAATGGATTTGTCTTCTTTACAAACTATGACAGCAAAAAAGGAGTTCAATTATCATCAAATCACCATGCTGCCCTTCTTTTCTACTGGCCGGAAACAGGCCGCCAGGTCAGGATTGAGGGTATTGCCGGGAAGGCCTCTGAAGAAGCTTCTGAATCTTACTTTAAAACACGTCCGCGGGAAAGTCAGATTTCCTCCTGGGCCAGCGGGCAAAGCTCTGTAATTCCTGACCGGCTCCATCTGGAAAGTAAGTATGAATTTTATAAAAATAAGTTTTCCGGCAAACCTGTTGATAAACCCAAAAACTGGGGTGGTTTCATTATCATGCCAACCTGGTTCGAATTCTGGCAGGAAGGAAAATTCAGATTACATGACCGTATTTCCTACACCCGTTTTTCAGAGGGTTGGAAAATAGAAAGACTGGCTCCATGAAACCTGGGACGGAAGGACGAAGGGACGAAAGGACGGAAGGACGAGTCACACACAACTCTCAGTCTTTTAGTCTCTTAGTCCCTCAGTCCCTCAGTCTCTTAGTCCCTTAGTCCCTCAGTCTCTTAGTCCCTCAGTCCCTCAGTCCCTTAGTCCCTCAGTCCCTCAGTCCCTTAGTCCCTCAGTCCCTTAGTCCCTTAGTCCCTCAGTCTCTTAGTCCCTCAGTCTCTTAGTCCCTCAGTCTCTTAGTCCCTCAGTCTCTTAGTCCCTTAGTCCCTCAGTCTCTTAGTCCCTTAGTCCCTTAGTCTCTTAGTCTTATCTAAGAGTGGGATTTAAAGCCTTCTATTTAGTTTAAAATGGTTGTTACATATTGATAATTGCCGGCAACCGATCGATTATTGAACTTACCTGTTGACCAGAAACAAGTACCCGGAATTCCTTATTATATTTTTACTGCCCTGAACGGCATAATTTCAATCTTTTCCCATACTCTTCCATAAATATATGGTTCTTCCTTAAGGTGCTTATCAAGAGCTGCACGGTCGGGAAAATCATAAACAATCATCGATCCGATCATCTCATCACTTTCGTTGATTATTGCTCCACCGAATAAAAATTCTCCTGTCTTTTTTAGTTTCTCGATTTTTTCCAGATGTTCCGGACGGACTTTCATTCTGCGGGCTTGTGCTCCTGCATCATTACCATCATATGCTATTAGTATAAATTGCATTGGATTTCTTTTAAATTTTTTTAAAAATCAACAATCCAAATTTAGAAACAAATATTTTTAATCAACCATTTTCCCGGAAATAATGATAATCGTAAACCATTGATTATATTTGCTCTTATGCCACCCGGCACAAATTATTTCATAATTAATATTGATTTTATTCCAAAATGTTGAATATTAAATCATTATTAAATCCGATCCGATTCTTAAAGGATCTGAAAAAAAAAGATCATACTCCGGTTTTCGGTGCACTTGAAATTTTCAAATATATTGGCCCCGGGCTGCTGGTGACTGTCGGCTTTATCGACCCGGGAAACTGGGCAGCAAATCTGGCCTCCGGCTCAAGTTACGGATATACTCTTTTATGGATAGTAACCCTTTCGACAATAATGCTCATTATATTGCAGCACAACGTTGCACATCTGGGTATTGCGACGGGATATTGTCTTGCTGAAGCAGCTACCGTTTACATCAATCCGAAAATCTCCAAACCGATCCTTTTATTTGCAGTTCTGGCTTCAGTTGCAACCTCACTGGCAGAAATCCTTGGGGGTGCAATTGCATTGATGATGCTCTTTAAGGTGCCCATAGGGATCGGTGCAATACTGATTACCGTTTTTGTGATTATCATGCTTTTCACAAATTCATACCATAAAATAGAAAAATGGATCATTGGATTTGTCTCTATAATAGGACTTGCCTTTTTATATGAACTGTTTCTGGTTGATGTCGACTGGGTTGAAGCAGGAATAGCCTGGATCAGACCCTCTGTGCCGGAGGGTTCCATGTTGCTTCTTATGAGCGTTCTCGGAGCTGTTGTAATGCCTCATAACTTATTTCTTCATTCAGAAATCATCCAAAGCCGTCAGTGGAACCTTCAGAATGAAAAAGTAATCAGGAAACAACTGAAATTTGAATTTGCCGATACATTGTTCTCTATGATCGTCGGATGGGCCATCAATAGCGCGATGATAATTCTGGCTGCTTCTACATTTTTTCAGCATAACCAGTTAGTGGACGAGTTGCAGCAGGCAGAAAGGCTTCTCAGGCCCCTGCTTGGATCAAATGCCACAGTCATCTTTGCTGTTGCGTTGCTTTTTTCGGGGATTGCTTCCTCAATAACCTCAGCTATTGCAGGCGGATCAATTGTGTCAGGCATGTACAACGAACCATTTGATATAAAAGACAACCATACCCGCATCGGTGTAATGATCTCTTTGATTGCAGCATTAATAATTATTCTATTCATAAATGATCCATTTAAGGGACTTATACTCTCCCAGGTATTTCTCAGCATTCAGCTTCCGTTTACTGTATTCATTCAGATTTATCTTACATCTTCAAAAAAAGTAATGGGGAAATACGCCAATGGCCGGCTTTTGAATATCTTTCTGTTTATTATTGCCGGTGTAATAACTTTTCTTAATTTTAAACTGCTCTTTAATTTTCTATCCATGTGAAAGTGACGAACTAAATATTTATGCCCGGGAAAAAATATAAAATAGGAATGGTCCTGAGTGGTGGTGGTGCAAGGGGCTTCGCTCATCTGGGAGTATTAGAGGCATTAAATGAGGCAGGAATATTTCCCGATATCTTTTCAGGTACCAGTGCCGGTGCTTTAGCAGGTGTAATGTATTGTGACGGATTTTCTCCAAAAGAGATCTTTAAAATTATGAATACCCACAGCCGGCTTGATTATGTACGCCCTATTGTGCCCCGTGGTGGATTATTACAGATTTCCGGAATTGAAAAGATTCTTGAATGCCAGTTGCATGCTAAGACATTTGAGGAATTGAAAATCCCATTGTTTGTCACGGCTACAGACCTCAATAATGGCCAGGCTGTTTACTTTTCAAAAGGAGAACTTCTTAAACCCATAATTGCTTCCTCCAGTATACCTGTATTGTTTAAACCTGTGATAATAAATGATATATGTTATGTCGATGGAGGTGTGCTTGATAATCTGCCCGTTAAACCAATTGAAAACCTGTGTGATATACTGATCGGATCTTATGTAAATCCTGTCGGCTATGAAGCGGAAATCAGTGGTCTTATGCAGATAGCAGAAAGATCGTTCATGCTCAGCATGTCAAAGGAGGTTAACCAAAAATCATTGAAATTTAATTTCTTCATTGCACCTCTTGAATTAAAAAACTTCGGTGCCCTTGACCCTGAAAGAGCTGAAGATGTTTTTAAAATAGGGTATAAAGCAACCATGGAAGGACTTAAAGACCGGAAAATCAAAAAAGTTTTTAATCTTTTATAAATGAATAAAGTTTCTTAATCTCTCCGGCCCAGAGCGACTCTTCCGGGGTTTCAAGGATAAGCGGGAGGTTATCGAAACGAGGGTCATTTATCAATATGCTAAACGGCTCTTCCCCCAGAAAACCTTTTCCTAAATTATCATGCCTGTCAACTCTTGTTCCAAAATCTTTCTTTGAATCATTGAGATGCATCCCCCTGAGATATTTAAAACCAATTATTTCATCAAATTTTCTGAATGTTTCTCTGAATCCTTCCGGTGATTTCACATCGTAGCCCGATGTATAGGCATGACATGTATCAATACAAACACCCACCCTCGATTTGTCTTCAACATTATCAATTATGAAATGGATCTGTTCAAAGGTATGACCAAGGTTGGTACCCTGTCCGGCTGTATTTTCAATAACTGCTGTGACTCCTTTGGTTTTATCAAGAACTATATTCACCGATATTGCTATTCTTTTCAGGCACTCCTCTATACTAATTGCATTAAGATGACTCCCCGGATGAAAATTGAGCCTGTCGAGCCCCAGCTGCTCGCAACGCTGCATCTCATCAAGAAAGGAGGCTCTTGATTTCTCAAGTGGCTCTTTTTCCGGGTGGCCCAGATTAATCAGATAACTGTCATGGGGAAGTATCTGGAATGGTTTATAATCGTATTTTTCACAATTATTGCGAAAATCAGCAATACTTTTTAGTGATAATGGATTAGTAAACCATTGTCTCTGGTTTTTGGTGAAAAAAGCAAATGCTTTAGCCCCGATTGAATTTGCATTTAAGGGAGCATTCTGAACTCCTCCTTCTGCACTTATGTGAGCACCAATGTATTTCATGATTTTAGAATTTTCAATTTCCTCTAAACATGGAAAATATATCTGAATATAACACTTCGGTGAAAATTTTGTTTCATCCGTATATAATTTATTTTTAAAGGTCGGATGGAACCACACTTGATTGAAAATGAATTATTTTCATTGTTGTTTATGATCTGGATCAATCATGTGGGTTTCATCATAATATTATTTTGATTTTAGTTGTATGATAGCTTGTCCCGCAAAGCGGGAGAACCGCACATGATTGACTTCGTCGAGCTCGCAAGCTCGGTTGAAAATTATATTTTTATCGTGTTTAGCTTCGCTGAGCTCACAAGCTCGGTTGTGATTGAGGTCAATCATGTGGGTTTCATCTGATTTTAAAATCATTAACCGTAAAGGGGCTCAGACGTTAAAAATAGCCCTGCGTTAATCAATAATTTAATCACTTTTAGATCTGATTAGTTTCGGATATTTTAATAATAGCCGGAATATTATTAGTTTTGTATGATTAAATATTAAAACCTTTTATAAATGTCAGATACAAACGATACTATTCCAATAGAACCTGACAAGAAGATAATTTCACCGGTCAAAATGATTGCCATGTCGATCATTCTTGGAATTGTTCTGATTTTTCTTGTTGTCATGTATTTCGATCAGAAAAGCAAAATGGCGGAAATGGAAATGACTCTTACTCAGGAAAAAGACTCGCTTGCAAATGAACTGAGAGTTATGGTACACAGATATGATACATTAAGATCTGATAACGACACTCTTAATGCAAATCTGGATAAGGAAAGAACAAGGATCGTTAAACTCTTGTCAATTAATGCATCAAATGTCCAGCTGATAAGAAAATATAAAAGCGAGATCACAACCATGCGGGCAATCATGAAAAGCTATATCGTTCAAATTGACTCTCTTAATACAAGAAATAAAACCCTTGTAGCTGAAAATACCGAAATCCGCCAGCAGATAACCCAGGTCCGGACTACAAACACGCAACTCTCCAGGGTAAAGGAAGAATTAAATGAGAAAGTCGAAATTGCTTCGGTTATTCAGGCCAAGGACATTGTTGCAGTTGCACTTAATAAGAACAGAAAGGAGACCTCCCGCTTAAATCTGCTCGATAAACTCAGAGTGTGTTTCACCCTTCGTGAAAATCCTTTGGCTTCACGCCGGACCAAAAGAGGTCTTCATGAGAGTTATAAGACCCGATTCACTTTTGATCGCAACCAGTCCTGATAATCTTTTCACTTATAAAGACAATAAGCTCATCTACTCTGCCAACCGTACAGTTGATTACCTGAATCAGGATATTGAAATGTGTATCTTCCTTGATAATACAGGTGATTTTATTATAGGGAACTATAGTGTTGAGCTTTATCTGGATAATAATATTATTGGCAAGACTACCTTTATGCTTAAGAAAAAATAACTAATTATCACCCGGCATCATAAATTCTGAAATAATATTATCGGAAATCATTTTACCCTGGTTTGTAAGAACCAGGGTTTTTTTGTCCTGCTTAAGAAGACCGTAATCCTTAAACTTCCCGGCAAGGTTCACTAAATAATCATATCCTTCTTTTTCGAACATTTTTTCAACATATTCGAGATCGATGCCCCACATTGTTCTTAAGGATGTCATAATATACTCATTAAAACGGGTCCTTATGTCCAGTTCCTCCTTCTCGAAAAATAGCGTCTTTTCATTTATTGAATTAATATATTTTTTAAGATCCCTGACATTCCATTGTCGTGAATATCCATTAAATGAGTGAGCCGAGGGTCCTAATCCAATATAATTTACCTGTCTCCAGTAATTTGTATTATGAACAGAGAAATATCCGGGCTTCCCGAAATTTGATATCTCATAGTGGATAAATCCTGCTTCCTCCGACTTTTCAATAAGGATCTGAAACTGGCTTATACTATCCTCTTCATCAATTTCAACAAAGGCTCCGCGTTCTTTCATCTTACCGAAAACCGTTGCTGGTTCGATAGTAAGATGATAAGCTGACAGGTGTTTAATGTCATACGAAAAAGCAATATCCAGATTGGTTGCCCAATCCGCCGGTGTCATCCCGGGTATTCCATAGATCAAATCAATTGTAACATTTTTAAATCCTTCATTAAAAACATCTGTCACTGCCCGCGCGGCACCTTTTGCATCATGACGTCTGTTTAACATCTTAAGATCTTCATCTCTCCATGACTGAATTCCAAGACTTATTCTGTTAATATTAAGACTCTTAAGCCCACGGAGGTAATCCGGATTAACATCATCGGGATTTAATTCTATTGTTATCTCAATTATTTCATCAAGCCGGAACAACTTATCAATATTTATCAGGATATTCTCCAGATCATTTACTGTTAAAACTGATGGTGTACCACCCCCAAAATAGATTGTTGAAATTGTTTCATCTGCCAGATAATCATGCCTTAAAGTGGCTTCCTTAATCAGTGCATCAATAAATCCGGAACTATCACCCGATGATATCAGATGATAAAAGTCACAGTAATAGCAAAGCTTTTTACAAAACGGGATGTGTATATATATACCTGCCATTTTACCCAATAAAATCGCCAAATTAATAAATAAAACTCCATAACTGTTCAGTGCCTGATGTTTTGAGTATCGCTAGTACCTGAAGTCCTCATTTTAAGGCAATTTTTGTTATGACGTTCCAACCTTATTCCGGAATTTAACTGATTTGATTCATCAGGGTTATTAATTTTATAACTATTCCCAATTTATGCACTTTAACCAATTTTAATTACTGATCACGTAAAACCATTACTTTTAGTTAAATTTGAAAAAATTTCTAATTGGTAAAGAAGAATATATTTTCAATATGTGTGGCTTTGGTAATATTGTACTTAAGCCTGGCTCCCGGAGAGAGTTTTCGTAAGGTATCATTTCTGATCACCCCCTATTCAGATAAGATTGTACATTTTTTAATGTACCTCGCATTTATGTCTGTGATTATTTTTGAAAACAGGAATAGAATAAAAGATACAAGACAAATTTTTTTTATAGCTCTCATTCCGGTCTCCTATGGTGTTTTAATGGAAATATTTCAGGGTCTTCTTACAAATAGCAGATCTCCCAGCATATATGATATTCTTTTTAATGTAACAGGAGCTATTATTTCAGTATTAATATGGTTATACCTCAGGTCGCGTAAGGGACAACTCATTAAATAAAAACATTCCCGGTATTGTTTGCTCGTTTTACAAGATCGTATATTGTTTTGCCTGAAAAAAGCTTTATCAAATTATTTCTCACTTTTTCATAATCCTCATGAAGAGGACAAGGGATCTGTACTTCATTAACACTGGTACAAGTGCCGTTATGCATCACACAATTAGTCAAGATTTCATCACCATCTATTGTTTTAACAATATCCAGAAGAGTTATTGACCTGGGATCTCTCAGAAGTGAAAAACCTCCGTGTGGACCTTTTGATGAACTGAGAATTTTTTGTTTTGCCAGCTGTTGAAGAATTTTTGCAAGAAATGGTGTAGGCAGACCCAGATCCGCTGAAATTTTCTTTATACCAATTTTCCCATTTTCCTTAGATTGTTTTGTTAAATAGATGACCGCTCTGATTGCATATCGGCATGAGTTTGAAAGCATACTAATAAATTTTTAATGATATTTTATCAATTCTTCTCTGGTGCCGGCCTCCTTCAAAAGGTGTATTGAGAAATGTTTTGACAATCAGATATGCTTCCGCTTCCGAAATGAATCTTCCTGGCATTGCACAGATATTTGCATCATTATGCGCTCTGGCTAAACGGCTTATATCTTCATTCCAGCATAATGCACCCCTGATACCCGGATGTTTATTTACAGTCATGTTAATTCCATTACCTGTTCCGCAAATTGAAATACCAATTTCATACTCTCCTGAAGAAACCGCATTTGCCAGGGGATGCCCGAAATCGGTATAATCAACATTTTCATCGGTATAACAACCCATATCTTTGACTTCCAGTTTTTCTTGTATTAAATATTTAAGTAATCTTTTGCTTCAGGTAAAATCCGGCATGGTCCGACACTATAGCTATCCTTTTCTTTTCCACCGTATTAACTTTAAATTAAATATATATTAAAACGATGCAAAATAATATATAATGATCAATTTAAAGAAAAAATATAAAAATATAGTTCAATTAATAGCATTATAACCCGTTAACAAGTAATTCATTTAATTGTTTTAATACACAATCTTAAATTACCGTGATGGAAATGCAGGAATAAAAAGAGTCGCAGCATTATTAAAACTTGTTAATAACATCTATGAATGTGTTTATTAAATTTTAAAATATTTAGCTTTTTACACCCTTTCACTTACTTTTCTGATCTTTGAACTCATATCACAAAACTTTTAATTGAATTATGTCAAACTATCAACCGGAAATTAACTATAAAAATTCTAATTTTGTCTCGCTATCCTTATTAACATTTCTGTCTTAACAATTGTTAATTATTATACTAACTGACTGATTTGCAAAAATGGTATGCTTTTTGAACTGTTCAAAAGATGTTTGCTTAATGATGATTATGAAATAAACAACGAAAATCTGTTTTATGTTTCAACAGTATTAACAGTATATTATAATCATCTATATAAAAATTAAATTTTAAATATTTGGAATAAGATATATTATAATGTTAAAAACAAAATTAATAAGGGGTAATGATTTTTAGTAAATTGCTGACATGAAAGAAATGAATAATACGTCAGCCATAGATTATGTCTCTGCGATAAACAGAATGAAAGCAGAGCAAAATGCTATTATTCTTGCTCATTATTATCAGACTGATGATATTCAGGATATTGCTGATTTTGTGGGAGACTCTCTTGCACTTTCTCAGAAAGCTGCTTCAAATAATGCAGATATAATATTATTTGCAGGTGTGAAATTTATGGCTGAAACAGCAAAAATACTTTCACCGGATAAAAAGGTTCTGCTTCCTGATATTAATGCAGGATGCTCTCTTGCCGATTCATGTAAAGCCACTGACTTCAAAAAATTTCTGATTGAAAATCCGGGAAGGACAGTAGTGACTTATATGTAATACCACTGCAGAGATAAAAGCCTTGTCAGATATTATTTGTACATCTTCAAATGCTGTTCAAATAATTAATTCTCTTCCAATAGACGAAAAAATTATTTTTGCCCCTGACAGGAATCTTGGTAACTATGTACTGAATAAAACAGGACGTGACATAATAGTCTGGAACGGTACGTGCCATGTACATGAAGAGTTTTCGCTTGAGGCAATAATAAATTTAAAGAAAGAGAACCCTCAGGCTAAAATAATAGTCCATCCGGAATGTGAGTTGCCGGTGAGAATGGTAGCTGATTTTATAGGATCAACTTCGGCGCTGCTCCAGTTCACAATAAACGACAACGGAAATTGTTATATTGTTGCAACAGAACCGGGTATAATACATCAGATGAAAAAAGAAAATCCGGGAAAAACTTATATCCCTGCACCTCCGAGAGATTCAACATGTGGTTGTAGTGAATGCAATTTTATGAAGATGATTACAATTAAAAAAGATATACGATTGTATGAGGAATGGAGAACCTGAAATCTTTGTTAGATAGCGATATTTTGTATAAGGCACAGAAACCGATAAGGAGAATGATTGAAATATCTGCAAAACTCGGACTTTAATTTATGAATAGAAATAGCTTAATAATTGCCTGTTTTTCTTATAGCAGTGTCGTTCAATCGCAAGTTATTGAAAACCTTACGGATGGATATCATGTGTTTAAATATCCGAACGGCTCAGTATCGAGTGAAGGGTTCTTTAAAAACGGTAAACCCGAAGGATTTTGGAAAAGTTATTATGTTACAGGCGTTAAAAAGTCGGAAGGGAAAAGAACAAATTTTCTTCTTGACAGTATATGGGTTTTCTTTGATCAGACAGGAGATACAACTGAAAAAATAAATTTTCTGTATGGTAAAAGAAACGGATGGTCGTATAAGTATAAAAAGATCCTTCTAAGGATTATATATCTGGTCAAAGGAATTATATGCAGGCGACATGAAAGGAAGGAACAGCTTTTTTTTATTTTCCTGACGGAAAAATTCAACAGACAATATCTATAATAGAGGTAAAAAAGAAGGGCTTGTCAAAAGAATATGATAAGGATGGAAATGTCATTTCACTTCTTGAGTATAATAATGACTATTTAGTAAGCCGCGAGAAAATTAACAGGACTGACAATAAAGGACTTAAACAGGGTGATTGGAAAGAATTCTACCCTGATGGTGTAATAAAAATTGAAAAAACATTTAAAGATGATCTGCTGCATGGATATTATAAAGAATATGATATAACAGGGAAAATTAGCAATGACCATGTTATATGAAAATGGATCGATTGTCAAGTCAAATGTTGAAGATGAACCTGATATCGAAATTAGTAAATAAGTACGATGATGATGGGAAATCTCATATACAGCGGGCCATACAGAGAATAAAATACCGGTAGGTATTCACAGGGAATTTGGTAAAGACGGAAAAGTTACAAATGCCTTTATTTACAACGATAATGGACTGCTGCTGTCAGAGGGAATTGTAGACGAAGCAGGAAACTTCAATGGTAAGTGGAAGGATCTGTTTGAAGATGGGAAGATTAAGGATGAAGGTCAGTTTACCGACAACAGGAGAACAGGGTTCTGGAAATTCTATAATAACTCAGGTAAAGTTGAACAAACAGGCTACTTACAACAATGGCCGACCCGATGGATTGTGGAAATGGTATTATGACAACGGTGCCATCCTGAGAGAAGAAGAGTATTTTCAGGGGCAGCGTGACGGGGCATTTACCGAATACTCTCCGACTGGTGAAATTATTTCAGGCGGACAGTTCAGTGCTGATGAAAGAAATGGAGAATGGAAATTTCAGGCTGGAAATGGAACTGAGGAAGGAAAATATATAGTCGGATTAAAAGACGGTATTTGGAAATCATATTACGGCTCCGGGCAATTGAGATTCAAAGGAAATTTTTCGCAGGGGAATCCTGACGGATTGCAGACCTATTATTATGAAAATGGAAAAATTAAAGAGGAACAATATTTCAAAATGGGCATCAGGGAGAAAACCTGGAAAAAATATGATGAAGAAGGAAATCAATTGCTTACAATAGGATATAAGAACGATGTTGAAGTAAATATTAACGGCGTAAAAATAAATCTTCCTGAAAGTAACACAAGGCTTATTAAATAGATATTTTACCGTATGGAAGAAAACTTCAACATCAGAAAAGAAATAACAGCATTTCCCGATCGTGAATTTGAAAAGCAACTCAGACCTCTGAGTTTTCGATGACTTCAAAGGACAAAAGCAGGTAATAGATAACCTTGTTGTTTTTGTTACGGCAGCAAAACAAAGAGGGGAATCACTCGATCATGTCCTCCTTCACGGCCCACCTGGATTGGGTAAAACAACACTTGCTTCAATAATTGCAAATGAAATGCAGGTTAACCTGAGGGTAACCTCGGGACCTGTACTTGACAAGCCGGGTGACCTGGCAGGATTGCTCACAAATCTTCAGGAAGGAGATGTGCTCTTTATCGATGAGATTCACAGGCTAAGCCCGGTGGTGGAAGAGTATCTTTATTCAGCAATGGAAGATTATCAGATTGATATTATGATTGATAAGGGACCAAGTGCGAGGTCCGTTCAACTTACGCTTAATAATTTTACCCTTATTGGTGCAACAACCCGATCGGGTCTTCTTACAAGCCCTCTGAGAGCAAGATTTGGTATTAAATTTCATTTGGAATATTATGATCATGATGTACTTACCGGTATTATAAAAAGATCGGCAGGAATTCTCAAAGTTAAAATAGACATGGAGGCTGCAATAGAAATTGCGAGAAGAAGCAGGGGTACTCCACGAATAGCAAATGCACTTCTGCGACGCATCAGGGATTTTGCACAGGTAAAAGGTTCCGGGACAGTGGATATTGAAATAACAAAATACGGACTGAATGCTCTGAATATTGATCAGCACGGCCTTGACGAAATGGATAACAGGATCCTTTCAGCAATTATAGATAAATTTAACGGCGGGCCGGTGGGATTAACTACTATTTCAACGGCTGTGGGTGAAGAGAGCGGAACAATTGAAGAAGTATATGAACCCTTCCTTATCAAGGAAGGTTATTTAAAAAGAACACCGAGAGGAAGGGAAGCTACCGAGCATGCATATCGTCATCTGGGAAAATCAATTGCCAGAGATATTTCAGGATCACTTTTCTGAGTGAGATTCATCCCTGACCTTTAAATCAGGAAATTAAATTACTGATTTTTTCCAGGCCATGGATATTAAGAATTTTAATCTTTCTCCCGTTTAACTCCAACAGGTTGTCAGACTTAAATTCGGAAAGTAATCTGATTACTGATTCTGTTGCAGTCCCTACAATATTTGAAAGTTCCTCGCGGGTAAGAGAAATCTTCAATATTTGTTCATCATCAAGTCCGAATTCATTTGCAAGAAAAAGCAGGATCTCGGCAAGTCTGCCTCTTACAGTTTTCTGGGCAATGTTGGTTATAAATGAATTAGCTTCACCAAGCTCATGACAGGCAAGCTTAAGTAATTCGAAAGCAAAAAGCGAATTGGTTTTTACCAGTGATATCAGTATTTCAGAGGGGATAAAACAAACCAGGCAATCTTCTATTACCCTGGCCGAAGTGCATGCTGATTCATTGCTGAGAACACTGCGGTACGCAATTATTTCTCCGGACTTAGCAAACCGTATTATCTGTTCTTTACCGTCGAGACCTGTTTTAAATACCTTTATAATTCCGCTGTTGATACAATAGAATCCGCTTATCCGGTTGCCTTCAGTATATAAAATTTCACCACGTTTAAATTCGTGGCAGCGCTTCTCAAAATTCAGAGTCTCACATTCTTCATCAGTAAGATACTGAAAAATTGCACCAGAATCAATTGCACATTTTTCGCATAACAGAATCTGAATCTCATTTTGTTTCATTGCATCATTGCATCAGTAATAATTTCAGAATGATTTATTTATTAAAGAAGTTTTACTAAAATGCTGTTTTAAACTGGTCAAGAAACCTTATATCATTTTCAAAATAAAGACGAAGATCATTAACCTGGTATTTCAGCATTGCTAGCCTTTCAATACCCATTCCAAAAGCAAAACCGGTATATTTAGCGCTGTCAATATTACATGCTTCAAGCACTTTTGGATGAACCATTCCACATCCAAGTATTTCGAGCCAACCGGTATATTTACATACATTACACCCTGTGCCACCACAAATTTTACAACTTACATCCATTTCAGCAGATGGCTCGGTGAATGGAAAATACGATGGCCGTAATCGGATCCGGGTCTCTTTTCCGAACATTTCCCTGGCAAAAAACAGAAGGGTCTGTTTAAGGTCTGAAAATGAAACATTTTCATCAATATATAAACCTTCCACCTGATGAAATATGCAATGTGCTCTTGCAGATATTGCTTCGTTCCGGAAAACCCTTCCGGGAGAAATTGTACGAATGGGAGGCTTCTGACTTTGCATTACCCTGACCTGAACAGATGAAGTATGAGTCCGAAGCAAAATGTCTTCGGGATTGGAATCCTCTTCTGATATCCTGGAAATATAAAAAGTATCCTGCATATCCCTTGCCGGATGTTCGGGAGCAAAATTTAATTTGGTGAAAACATGATCGTCATCTTCTATCTCCGGTCCCTCTGAAACAATGAATCCGACACGCTCAAAAATATCGATGATCTCATTTCTTACTATAGAAATTGGGTGACGCGAACCAATATTGTAAAGGTGCGAAGGTCTGGTTAAATCATTTAATTTAGAGGGTTCTTCGCTGAAAGAAAGTTCTGATTTAAGGGTGTTATATTTTTCAGTAGCCATTTTGTTTTAAAAGGTTTAATTTCTGACCTATCTCTTTTTTTTCAGAATCGGAAATATTTCTGAATTCTTCAAAAAGAAGAGAAATAAGACCTTTTTTACTGAGGAATTTAAGCCGGAATGATTCAAGTTCATCGGGCCCGTTTACCGTCAAAGACATGACCTCATTTAAAAGATATGTTATTTTTTCAAGCATTAATTAGTTTGATTTAAGTCAATATTTAACTATTTCTTTTCAATTTTTATCTTGATAATTTTTATATCATTAAGGGGTTTATCATTACTGTCTGTTGGAACGGCAGCAATTTTATCAACCACATCCATGCCTTCAATGACCTCGCCAAAAACAGTATATGATCCATCCAGCCGTGGGAACGCCCCCGAGGTTCTTGTATACATTACGATGATCCTCCGGAATTTTATAATCTTTATTGCTGGTAAGATATTGGAACATCTTTACCGAAGCTTTCTCCTGAAGCTCACCGGTTGAAAGAATGGTTCCATTAAGTCTTGCACTGTCTGATATCTCTTTAACAAACCTGGTAAAGAGTGTCTGCTTCATGCTATTGTTGAAGTTTTGCTCAGTAATATTCAATTCATCATCGGTATATTTTACACCCTGGACTATATAAAACTGGGTGCCGGAAGATCTCTTCTCAGGATTTATATCATTTCCCTGACGTGCTGCAGCAAGAGCACCTTTTTTGTGAAAATACTGTGTTGAGAATTCTGCCGGAATAGTGTAAGAATCAAGTGAATCAATCATATGCTTTGAGAGTCCGGTTCGGGTGTGAGGATCACCTGCCTGTATCATAAAATCCTTTATAACCCTGTGAAATGTTACTCCTTCATAGAAACCTGTTTTGACTAGTTTGATAAAGTTGTCCCGGTGAATCGGAGTACTGTCATATAACTGCAATTTGATATCGCCCAGTGTCGTTTTAATTGTGACAATACTGTTTTCATTTCCTGCAGGAGCAGAGCAGGAAACAATCAATATTAAAATTGGAAATAAAATTAATCTTTTGATGATTATATTCATGAACATATTGTTTGGATTAATAACAGTCTGCAAACCTGGGGACAAAGATATTTAACTTTGATTGATACACGATAATTTTGGTTTTCATTTTAATATTTTTTTAATGAATATAGACGGGAATAATCTAAAATTAAATCGTTAAAACTATCTTTGAAAACAATTTTACAGGCGTGAAAGAAGTAAGAAAACTTGCATGTCAGACATTAGTGTATGGTTTTGGTACCATTGTTCCAGGGTTAATTGTAAAATATGGCTACGGATGATTACTTATTCTTTTCCTCCGTTGATCGCAGGTTTAAGCGGATCAATTAATGATGCTATCGATAAAATCCTTTTAAGAAGAATTGTTGGAGATGAAAATAGACTTGAAACAGTTGGTGTTTATGGTGCAGGATATAAAATTGCTGTATTGATGGCGCATTTTATTCAGATGTTCAGGTTTGCCGCAGAACCATTTTTTTTTGAACGTGCTAAACACAAAAAGGCAAAAGAGACATATGCTTTTATTATGAAGTACTTCGTTATTATAATGCTAATTGTATATCTTGCAATAAATTTATATATATCAGAAATACAATTTATTATAGGGGTCAATTTCAGAGAGGCAATTATTGTTGTTCCGATTGTAAGTATGGCTTATCTGTTTTACGGGATTTATATAAATCATAGTTTTTGGTATAAGCTGAATGATCTTACCAGGTTTGGGATTTATATTACTGTTATAGGTGCATCGATCACAATTCTGATTAATGTTCTGCTTATTCCTTTGTACGGATATATGGCATCGGCATGGGCACATGTTGCTTCTTACGGGTCAATGATTATTCTGTCGTTTGTTTTTGCGGAACGATATTATAAGGTGAATTATAATATGATTGAAGTTCTGCCTTATTTTCTGGCTGCGATAGGAATGGTCGTGTTCAGCAGGCTGTTCCATTATCCGGGATTAGTTGCTGAGTTGATGATCAATTCTGTATTTTTCGTTTTATTTATAGTTTACGCTCAATATAAAGACAAGATGTTTACGGTACTTTTTATCAAAGTGGATAACAGAAGGGATGAGATGTTCGATGAAAAAGGTTAAATTCTTAATAGCATTCAATATTTATTATTTAACATAAGTATTGAAAAATTTTATGAAAACAATTGATATTTTAAAGTACAGATGTTTAATAATATTCATTTAATGGCGATAACTAAATATTTCTACTTTGACATATTACATCTTACAACGATTTTTCAGTTTGTTTGCCCCGACCCTAAAGGGAGCAAACTGAAAAATCAACCTGTTCCCTTTAGGGATCAAGGGCAAAAACAGGTTGATTTTTCTAATCTGTCAAAGTAGAAATAAGATAAAATTTTTTAATTAAATAATGAAGATCAGTATTGTAAATAAATCAAGACATCCATTACCGGCATATTCGACTGAAGCGTCGGCCGGAATGGATATAAGGGCAAACCTTGATAGTGAAATAGTGCTAAATCCGGGTGATAGGACGCTCGTTAAGACGGGACTTTATATTGATATTCCAATAGGTTATGAGGCTCAGATAAGACCAAGAAGCGGACTGGCCATTAACAAAGGAATAACAGTTTTAAATTCGCCGGGGACCATTGATTCAGATTTTCGTGGAGAAGTTTGCGTTATTCTTATAAACTTGTCATCAGAAAAATTCATTATCAGCGATGGGGAAAGAATTTGTCAGATGGTAATTGCAAAACATGAGAAGGCCGAATGGATAAATGTTGATACTCTTGTTGATACTGAAAGAGGAAGCGGAGGTTTTGGACATACCGGAAAAAAATGAGCAGGAAGCAATCTGGTTAATACATTAATTAATTAATATAGGATTACTAAACTCAGGGATCCCATCAGACCTTTAAAATCAAAATTATAATATGATGAAACCCACATGATTGATCAAAATCATAAGCACAAATGAAAATAATTCATTTTCAATCAGGTGTGGTTCCATCCGACCTTTAAAAATAAATTATATACGGATGAAAAAGTGGTTTAATATTTTGATTTGTCTGGCAGCAGCTATAGTTTTAATTACATCTTGCGGAAAGAAGCTGGTTCCGGCTTTAAGCGCAGGGAAGCACAGTAAAGTCTATGATTCTGCAACATTCGATTATGTGTATGTTGAAGCAATTAAACAAAAATTGATGGGGAATGAAGGAGATGCACTTAATTATTTTGAGCAATGTGTTAAAGCAAATCCCTTAAATGATGCTTCATATTATCAGATGGCTCAGATCGTTTCTGCAAATGGTGACTTAAATAGTGCTAAAAAATATCTTTCAGAAGCTCTGGCACTTGAACCGGAGAATATCTGGTATCTGATGATGATGTCAAGCCTTTATTACCAGGATAAGAATATCGACAGTGCTATAATATATTACGAAAAAGCAGTTAAGTATTATCCGGAGAAAGAGAATCTGCAGCTGACATTAGGAAAACTATATGCTGAAAATAATAATAATGGTAAGGCCATAAAAATATTTGAAGGTCTGGATAAAAAAGAGGGCATTAATGAAATATCTACCATTCTGACTGTTAAAAGTCTTATCGCTGAGAGAAGGTATAAAGAAGCGGAGGAGAAAACTCTGTTATTATTAAAGGATAACCCTGACGAAATTGTTTATAATGGATTGCTTGCAGAAATTTACCAGGGGGAAGGAGAAAAAGACAGAGCAACAGAAGTGTATACTAAGCTGATAGAAAGAAATCCTGATAATCCTCTTATTCAGGTTTCATTATGTGATTTTTTGATTAACAGCAAAAGGTATGATGATTTATTGAGAATTCTTGATAAAGTGTCTTTAAATAAAAATATTAGCAGAGAAGATAAACTTTCATTGTTTGCAAGAATACTTGAAATTAATGAAATAGCTAAATCATATGGGGAAAGGCTGGAAGATGCTCTTATTGTCCTTGAAGATACATATTCAAAAGATGACATTATTCCACTTCTCAGACCGGAACTTCTTGTTAAAATGAATAAGTTGCAGGAGGCAGCTTCACGTCTCAAGGAGATTATCAAAGGTAAGCCTGAAAACTATTACGCCTGGGAGAAACTTTTACTTGTTTACCTGCAGCAAAGAGATTATATAAAGCTTGAAAAGGAGGGTGAAGAATGTGCAACAAAATTTAACAGGTCATTTCTGGCCAAGCTGCTTTACGCTACCGGTGCAATGGAAAACAAGAACTATTCTGTAGCACTTGATGAACTAAGAAAGGCATCAATCCTTGCTGGGGATGATAAAGGAGAGAGCCTGCAGGTGCTCACAATGAAGGCAGATATATATTACAGAATGAAAGATTTTAGCAAGACTTTTGAAACTTTTGACGAAGCTATGAAAATTAACAGCGAGGATCTGACTTTAATAAATAATTATGCATATTACCTGGCTGAACAGAACATGAGGCTTAAGGAAGCAGAGAAAATGTCAAAAAAGGTAATTGAAAAAGACCGGAAAAACACTGCCTATCTCGACACTTATGGCTGGATACTTTACAAAAGAGGAAAGCTGAAGGCTGCGGATAAAATTATGCAGGAAATTATTTCAAGCGGTGAAGCTCCTGATGCTGAATGGTATGAACATTATGGTTACATATTAAAAAAGGAAAAGAAGTGTGATAAGGCAGTTGAAAACTGGAATATCGCCCTGAAAATTGATAGTTCAAAAATCGAACTTAAAAACGAAATAAAGAATTGCAAAAGCAGGCATTAATCCTATTTGCCGGACTTACATTATTGTCAGGTTGTGCGGTTTTGAAAAAGGCCGTCAAGGAAGGAAATTTGACTGAAAATAATAAAAGCAATTTAAATATTTTGGAAATAACTAAAAATCAAAATGTTACAGGAGAGAGTTTTTTTATAACAAGGGCAGATGTAGAAGTTTCAGGTGAAGACGGAAATGAAAAGGTTGTATGCAGCATCAAGTATACTTTTCCCGGAACCTACCTGATAAGTATAAGAAATTGGACTGGTATTGAGGTTGCGAGGATATTCTTTTATAAGGATAGTGTAATGATAAATGACAGGATAAACAGAATTTTGTATTACGGCTCAGGTAAACAACTAATGGAAAAATATGGATTTAATCAATCAGTTATTCCTGTTATTCTTGGTGATTATTTGGAAAAGGATTCTGCTGGAACAGGTTTTGGAAATTGTTTGAATGGATTTATAAAAAATGAAGTTGTTATAGGTGAATCTGTTGTTGATTATACAATTGACTGCAAAATATTAAAGGTAATAACAGCTACCTTTGGGAATAATCACTCAATAAAGCTGAAATTTTCCAATTTTTTGAAAAATGACAAAAAACTTTTACCCGGGGAAATTGAAATTGAGGATTCTGAGAAATTGGCAAAAATAATTGTGAATATTAAAAAAATTGAATATCCCTGGAATGGAACCATAGAATTTATACCTGGATCTAAATACCAAAAGATCCCATTATTATGAAATATTGGTTGGTATTATATATTTCTTTTTTTGGACTTTGTAATTATACGGAAGGTCAAACTAAAGCTGAACTCGAGAAGGAGAGAAACAGGACTTTGGATGAAATATCATATGTAGACAATTTATTAAAAACAACGAGCCTTGAAAAAAGAGAGAGTTTGAGTTCTCTGAAAATTATTGGAAGAAAATTGAACTTAAGGGAAGAGGTTATCAGGGGGATGCAGGAGGAGGTATCTTTGTTGTCAGAACGGATAAATCTTAATACTGAGGCTACTGAGATGATGGAAAATGATATGGAAGATTTGAGAAAGGACTATTCATTGGCTATTGTAAGTTCTTATAAATCTCATAAAATTAACCCGGAACTGGTATACATATTATCGGCAAGAGATTTTAATCAGGGTTATAAAAGATTAAAATATTTACAACAGGCTGCAAAATTCAGGAGAAATGAATCAGAAATAATAGCAGAGATTAAGAACCAGATAGAATTAACTAAAGTAAGACTTGAGAAAGATTTGAAAAACTTATCGGAATTAAAATACAAGGAGGAGCAACAGAAAAACTTGCTGCAGAGTGAGCAGAAAAAAAAGCAAAATATTGTAAAATCGCTTGGAAACAAAGAAAAACAATTAAAGAAGGAACTGGAAGATAAAAAACGGATTGCTAAGAAAATTGAAAAAGAAATTGCAATTTTGATTGAGGAAGAAAGAAAGAAAGGCTTGAAGTCAGATATGACTCCTGAACAAAAACTGATAGGAGACAATTTTAGTGATAATAAGGGATTACTACCCTGGCCTGTGGAACGAGGAATAGTAACAAATCACTTTGGAGTTCAGCAGCATCCGGTATTAAAATACGTAACAGAAGATAATATAGGTATTGAAATAACAAGCTATGGCATTACACCGGTAAGGTCAATTTTTAAAGGTGAGGTAGCCAGGGTGTTTGCGATAAATGGCGCCAATTGGGCAATTATTATACGGCATGGAAGGTTTTTATCTGTTTATCAGAATATTATTAAAGTTAAGGTTAAAAAGGGAGATAAAGTTGCGACTAAACAGGAGATAGGAGAGGTTTTTTGTGAAACAGGAAATGGAGATAAATCTATTATGAAATTAATGATATATGAAGAAAGACAAAAACTTGATCCGGAATTGTGGATTTCAAAAAAAAGATAATTAAAACGAAACAAAAAATTATAATTCGAGTATAAGGTTTAAACTCAATGAATAATGCGAAAGCAGCTGACAATAGAATCCAGAATTGATAATTTGAGAATGGTCGAAAAAATTATCGATTCTGTCACAAATGAGATCGGAATAAATAAAGAAAATTATGGGAAAGTTCTTGTTTCTGCAATGGAGGCAGTAAACAATGCTATAACACATGGGAATAAATCTGATCCGAACAAGAAAGTTGATATAGAAATCATATTTAACAAGAAACAGCTGAACATTATAGTTACAGATGAGGGTTCTGGATTTAAGCCTGAGAACGTACCGGATCCGACAGAACCCGGGAATATCGAGGCTCTGAGTGGGAGAGGTGTCTTTCTCATGTCAAGGCTGGCTGACGGTATTGAGTTCAGCGAAAAGGGAAATAGTGTTAAAATGACTTTTAAAAATATTGATGATTGAATGTAAGAATTTTTTATGATGAGGTAAATTATAGGCTCCGGGATTGGAGAAAAGCAGTTAAAATATTTGAGAAGGTCATCAGGAGCGAGAATAAAATGCCGGGTGACCTTAATTTTATTATTACTGATGACCAGGCAATAAAGAAAGTCAATCTTGAATTTCTTAAACATAATTATTTTACAGACGTTATAGCATTTGACAATGGGGATAGCAATGTTATAAATGGAGAAATCTACATAAGTATTGACACTGTAAAACGAAATTCAGTTAACTATAAGGTTAGTTTAAAAAATGAATTGTTAAGGGTGATGATTCATGGTTTGCTGCATTTATGTGGGTATAGTGACAATACTGCAAAAAAAAGGGAATCTATGAGGGGTTTGGAAGATTTCTGGCTTTCGGAATATCAAAGAGAAAAGTGATGAGATTTGAATATGATATTATAGTTGTGGGAGGAGGTCATGCAGGTTGTGAAGCTGCTCATATTTCAGCGCTGATGGGAGCAAAAACTTTGCTTGTAACCATGGACATGACAAAACTGGCCCAGATGTCATGCAATCCCGCTGTTGGTGGAATTGCAAAAGGTCAGATAGTTAGGGAGATAGACGCATTGGGAGGGTATAGTGGTATAATTACAGACAGAAGTATGATTCAGTTCCGAATGCTGAACAGATCGAAGGGTCCGGCTATGTGGAGTCCAAGGGCCCAATGCGACAGGCAAATGTTTACCCGGGAATGGAGAAAGGTTCTCGAACGGACAGATAATTTATATATTTGGCAGGAACAGGCACAATTAATCCTTGTGGAAAATGGATCAGTTAACGGAATAGAAACATCATTCGGTACAAAATTTTATGCAAAAGCTGTTATTCTGACAAATGGTACTTTCCTTAATGGATTGATGCACGTAGGATTTAAAAATATTACTGGAGGAAGATCCGGAGATCCATCATCAAAAGGATTGAGTGACCAGTTACGAAATCTGGGATTTACTGTTGAGAGAATGAAAACCGGTACTAGTGCAAGAATTGACGGAAGAACAATAGACTTCACTCAAATGGTCGAGCAGAGGGGAGATGACGAAGGCAGAACATTTTCATATCTGGAAAGTGAAAAGGTAATTAATGATCAAATGAGCTGCTTTATTACGCATACAAATGAAAGTGTGCATGATGAATTAAGAAAAGGACTGGAATTTAGTCCGCTGTTCACAGGGAAAATCAAGGGAAGAGGACCACGTTATTGTCCAAGTATAGAAGATAAGATAGTTACTTTTAAAGAAAGGGATGCACACCAGCTGTTTATTGAGCCGGAAGGCAGAGATACGGTCGAGTATTATATTAATGGATTTTCAAGCAGTTTACCGCTTGAGGTGCAGTTAAAAGCTTTGAGAAAAGTTAAGGGATTAGAAAAGGTTGAAATGTTCAGACCAGGATACGCAATCGAATACGACTTTTTCCAACCGACACAGTTAACACATACCCTGGAAACAAAAAGGATAAGGAATCTTTATTTTGCTGGACAAATTAATGGGACAACAGGTTATGAAGAGGCTGCGGCTCAGGGTTTGCTTGCTGGTATTAACGCGGTGCTTAAACTCAGAAAGCTGGAAAAATTCATCCTTGGAAGAGATGAGTCTTATATCGGAGTTTTAATAGATGATCTTGTAACAAAAGGAGTGGACGAACCTTACAGAATGTTTACTTCCAGAGCGGAATACAGAATATTACTGAGACAGGATAATGCAGATGAACGTCTGACACGAAAAGCTTTTAATATCGGTATAGCAGGGATTGAAAGGATTCATAGACTTGAGGAGAAAGAGAAGCTTACCGGAGAAGTTATAAAGTTTCTTTCAGAGACAAGTGTTACTCCCGGAGTGATAAATAGCTTTCTTGAAAAACATGAAACAAATAGAATCTCACAAAAGGTAAAAGCAATAAGTATTGCGGCTCGACCGCAGATTGAAATTTCTGAACTGCTGAACTATCTGGATGGAGCACAAAATCTGGAAGCTATGTCATCAGTTAGATTTAAGGAAATATGTGAATCGGCAGAGATAGCAATAAAATACGAGGGATACATTAAACGGGAAAAAATTATAGCTCAAAAAATAAGCAGGCTTGAAAATGTAAGAATACCTGATGATGTAAATTATGGCGAACTGGCATCAATATCTACCGAAGGAAGACAAAAGCTTAACAAGATAAAACCTTCAAACATTGGTCAGGCTGGAAGGATAAGCGGTGTTTCCCCCTCCGACATTAATATACTGTTAATGTATCTGGGAAGATAACGGAAGAACGATAGACTTCACCGAGAATGTTCCACGTGGAACATATTTTAATTTAAAATATATTTATGAAAATTTCAGGCCGGATAATCGATGTCCAAAGTCGTACAATATTCCCTGGAACAATATATTTCAACCAGGGTATAATAGAAAGAACCGAACGCAATGATAATTCCCCGGGTGTATCTATAATGCCGGGATTAACAGATGCGCATATTCATATTGAGAGTTCTATGCTCACTCCGGGCTCTTTTGCAAAAGCTGCTGTTTCACGTGGAACAACGGCTGTCGTAAGTGACCCTCATGAAATAGCTAATGTACTAGGAATTAATGGCGTAAAGTTTATGGTTGAAGACGCAAAAAAAGTGCCATTAAAATTTTTCTTTGGCGCACCATCCTGCGTTCCTGCAACTGAGTTTGAAAAAGCCGGTGATAAATTGAACCATGATGATATAGCTGAGTTATTAAACTTACCGGAGATATATTATCTGGCTGAAATGATGAATTTCCCTGGTGTAATAAATGGCGATAAGGAGGTACTTAAAAAGATAAGCGTTGCAAAAAAAGCTGGTAAACCTATTGATGGACATGCTCCGGGACTTTCCGGTAAATCCCTCAGAAAATATATTTCTGCCGGAATTACGACGGATCATGAATGCGTTTCTATCGAAGAGGCCAGAGAAAAAATCTCTCTTGGTATGAAAATCATTATAAGGGAAGGAAGTGCCGCAAGAAACTTAAATGCACTTAAAGACCTTTTCAGATCAAATCCGGATATGATCATGCTCTGCAGCGATGATCTGCATCCCGAGATGCTTGCTAAACGGCATATAAACAAACTGGTGGCTCAGCTTGTGACTGAGGGATATGAACTTTTTGATGTTGTCAGAAGCTGCACAGTAAATCCCGCAAAACATTATAATCTGGGAACAGGATTTTTACAGCCGGGTCAACCCGCAGATTTTATTCTGGTAGACGATTACCATACCATGAATGTTATCGAGACGTGGATAAATGGCCAGAACGTTTATGGGAAAGGAGTTGTGAACTTTGAATATAAAGAACCGGATCCGTTAAACAGGTTTAATTGTTCCGGAATCACTCCGGGAGATATTTCCGTAAAAAGAAAAAAGGACAAAATAAGAGTTATTCAGGCTTTTGATAAAGAACTTCTCACCCGTGAAATACTTGTTAAAGCACCAGCCGGGATGTTCGTTGATGCTGATCCTGAAAATGATCTGTTGAAGATAGTTGTTAAGGATCGTTACTTCGATTCACCTCCGGCTGTGGGATTTATAAGAGGATTCGGACTTAGAGGGGGTGCTTTTGCAAGCTCCGTTGCTCATGACAGCCATAATATAATTTGTGTGGGATCCTGCGATGAAGATATTGTAACGGCAGTAAATGAAGTAGTAAAACTCAGGGGTGGATTGGCAGTCTCTGTAAAAGGAAAGGTCACGTCAATGCAATTAAAGATAGCGGGTATTATGTCGGACCAATCCTGTGAAAATGTTGCCGCTGAGTATGAGGCTTTAACGCAACGGGTTAAAGCATTCGGATGTAAATTGTCAGCACCGTTTATGACTCTTTCTTTTATGGCATTGCTTGTAATTCCTGAATTAAAAATAAGCGACAGCGGATTATTTGACGGAAACAGATTCTGTCATGTACCGCTTTTTGAGGATTAGACTTAACGACAATGAGATGGTGTTGTCCCTCACTTCGATTCTCAAAACCGACTGGTCAGACAGATCAGATAACTGTTTTGTTACCCTGGATTAATTAAAGAACAATTATTGATTTGAAGAGCTGTGTACCAGGCTTGTACGCTATCTTAAAATCCTTAAAGCACCTACTTTGGATTTCAGTTACTATCTTTGTTAATTAATTGAAAACATGTTATGGATCCTGATTTGAAAATTAAGCCATTGGTTTATCTTCTTCCTGAAAAGCCGGGAATCTATCAGTTTATTGATAATTCCGGAAACTTATTATACGTTGGGAAAGCCCGGAATCTAAAAAAAAGAGTCGCTTCGTACTTCGCTAAGAACCAGTCCGGAAAAACCAGGGTCATGCTGAGAAAGGCGGTGGATATAAGGCATATTGTTGTTGATAATGAATCAGATGCACTTTTGCTGGAGAATAACCTGATTAAAAATTACCAGCCCAGGTATAATATACTGTTAAAAGACGACAAAACATTTCCCTGGATCTGCATAAAAAATGAACCTTTCCCAAGAGTATTTTCTACCCGCAGTTTCACAAGGGACGGATCATTATATTTTGGTCCTTATACCTCAGCACTTATGGTTAAGACTCTTATCGACCTTATAAGACATCTTTATAAGTTACGGACATGCAACTTAAATCTTACGCAAACAAATATTAATGAAGGTAAGTTTAAAGTTTGTCTGGAGTACCATATCGGTAACTGCAGGGGTCCATGCGTCGGAAAACAGCAGGAAGCAGATTACGATGACAGCATCAGCGAGATTAAGGAAATTTTAAAAGGCCACTTATCTTCTGTAATTGATCATCTTAAAATACTGATGTCAGGTTATGCCAGGGATATGAAATTCGAGCTGGCTCAGACTATCAAGGAAAAGATAGAGATCCTCTCAAGATTCAAAAGTAAATCCACAGTTGTAAGCTCCACAATTAAAAATGTTGATGTATTTGCAATCACCCGGGATGGGGATGTTGCATATGTTAATTATCTGAAAGTTGTTCAAGGGTCAATTATACAAGCATTTACAATTGAAATTAAGACAAGGGTCGATGAAGAACCTGAATCTTTGCTGGGGTTTGCTGTAAATGAGATCCGGCAGAGACTCACAAGCGATTCGCCCGAAATTCTTGTACCCTTTAAACCGGATCTCCAGTTAATTAAAGTAAAATATACTGTTCCAAAGAAGGGAGATAAATTAAAACTTCTGGAGCTGGCTGAGCGAAATGCCTTATATTATAAACTTGAACAAAGGAAAAAGAGGATCGATCATTCACCTGAAAGAAGGACAGGAAGAAATCTGGAAAAACTCAGAAATGATCTGCACATGTCAGAAATGCCTGTTCATATTGAATGTTTCGATAACTCAAATATATCGGGAAGTAATCCTGTTGCAGCCTGTGTAGTATTCAAAAATGCAAAACCAAGCAAAAAAGATTATCGTCATTTCAATATTAAAACTGTTACAGGACCTGATGATTTTTCTTCAATGGAGGAGGTAATTTACAGAAGGTATAAAAGGATAACGGAAGAGGGTCAAAACCTTCCACAGCTTGTTATTATCGATGGGGGGAAAGGGCAGCTCTCCTCCGCTTTAAAAAGTTTTGAAAAACTTGGTCTCAGAAATAAAATTACAGTTATCGGAATAGCCAAAAGGCTTGAAGAGATCTATTTCCCCGGAGATTCTGTTCCGATATATCTGGATAAAAATTCAGTGAGTCTGAAAATAATCCAGCAATTACGAAATGAAGCACACCGGTTCGGAGTTAATTTTCACAGGGATAAACGTTCCTCTGAAATGACTAAATCAGAGTTAGACTCAATTAAGGGAATAGGCCCGCGAACCAAAGAAATTTTATTGAAGCATTTTGGTTCAGTTGACAAAATCAAAAAAGCACCCGGAGAGGAGCTCGAAAAAATCATTGGCGGGTCGAAAGCATCGGTTTTAACGAATTATTTCGGAAAATAGCTCTGGGTTCCACATGGAATATTCAGCTATGAATAGTAGAATAATGATCTATGTAACAATAAGATAACCTGATTTATCTAAGGCTTTAACTGAGCGACAATTGAATATTTGGGTTGTTCCCCGCAGTTAGTACAGGATATGTAATCTATACGATGTTATTTTTCACCTGGCAAGGTTAAGGCAGGGTAAGAATTATTGTAACAGAAATTTGTTGTATTTAATTTCAAATATAGAAATAAGAGCCAGCGCCCAACAAGAACAGGTTTTATTGAGCTAAAGATAATCCCAATATCTTACGGACCTCCGAAGAGATGTCTGGTGATCCGGATGTATAAAATCCTTTCATGCCGACGGATTCGGATGAGATTACATTTATTTCAATGTCATCAATATAAAGACATTCTTCAGGAATCAGTGAGTATTTTTTAAGCAGGAGGTTATAAATTCCGGCATGGGGCTTTGAAAGTTTAACTTCTGAGGAGATGATTCCCCCGTCGAAATACCTGAAGAAAAAATACCCGTTCCTGACCTCGTCAAAAATATCTAAAGGGAAGTTGGAAAGGTAATATAGCTTAAAACCATGTTTTTTTAACTCAGGAAGGAGTTTTATGTTCAGGGTAAGGGGAAATATGATTTCAGTACGTAAATCGAAAATATGAGCTATTTCATCCCTTGTAAGGGATGAATTGATGGTTATTGCATCTGTAGCTTCCTTGATGGTTATTTTGCCGTCATCAAGCATCTGCCATTCGCGGCTGCCGAAAACATCTTTAAGTATAGTATCTTTGAGTTTTGCGGGATATTTTTTACTTTCAAGGTATTCAGAGGGTTTGAAGCTGATCAGCACATTGCCCAGATCAAAAATAACATTCCTTAACATGTCATGGATTTTTCATGCTAACAGGCTGTCCGGCTGTTTCAGGAAAATTCCACCATAACTCGCTTTCTGTTTCTGTTTTTTTTGTTGTGTTACAACTATTGGTATGGGGATCACTGTGAAAAAGAATTCTGCCGTAATCATTAACGAACTTGTTAACGGGGCTATCGGCACTTTGTGTATTTTTCAAAGGCGATATCATGTTCTTCTTTCCTGAAAAACAGACGAAAAACTCCTCTAGTATCATCTTTTGAATATTAAGATAAACATAAAATAAAAAATCATGAAAACTAAACAGTTTTTATGCGGACAAATTTATATAATATTTTGATTGATTGTCAAATAGGCAAGATCAGATTATCTGCTTGATTCTTCCTACCAGACCGTTTTCCAGCATAACTTTAATTCCATGAGGATGATTAGGAGAGGAAGTAATGATTTCTTTTACTTTGCCTCCGGTAAGACGACCGCTACGTTTATCTTCAGTTAGTTCTACCATAACATCAATTCCCGGTCTTATATCAGCTCTGCGAGTTCCATCCATAGGTAATACAATTTTGGTTATTTCAGGGTTATTAAAAATCATAAGTCAAAGTTGGGAATGTAAATTTTTATACAATAATAAGACTTTTTCTTATTTCAATACTAAAAGTTATTTATGTTATAATAAATTGTTAATAAAAAAATCTTTTTAAGGAGATCCACACATTATCCTGGTGTACCTTTTACCTTCATTCTCATCCTGTAAAGCCCCGTGCTGGCTGTAATATAGAGATATTTCATATCAGGACCACCAAAACATACATTAGCGGTCCAGGTTACAGGAACAACAATATTCCCAATTTGTTTACCATTCCTGTCAAAAATTGTTACGCCATTACCGGTAAGGTAGATGTTACCTTGGGTATCTACAGTCATACCATCAGAACCCATTTCGCAAAAGAGAGTCTTATTTCTCAGGCTGCCATCCTTTCTGATGGCATATGACCAGGTCTTATTGCCCCCGATATCTGCAACAAAAAGGGTTTTTCCATCAGGGGTACCAACTATTCCATTTGGTTGGATCAGATCGTCTATTAGCCTGACAATCGTTTTGTGATCAGGCTTCAGATAGTAAACCCCCTGACAATCCTGAGGCCTGTCAGAGTGGCTCCACCATGGTCTTTTGTAAAATGGATCAGTAAAATATATTCCTCCTTTTCTGGTGATCCATAAATCATTTGGTCCATTGAGCCTCAGACCCTGGTATTTCGATGGAATTTTTGTCACATTCCTTTCGGGAGAAATCCGCCAGAGTTCATTTTTTTCATCAGCACAGGCCCATAGATAGCCCTCTTTATCAAAAGCAAGTCCGTTTGAACGGCCGGCCGGCTGCATAAATAGGGACAGTTGGTCCGATACGCTCCATTTCATTATTCTGTCATTTGGCTGATCCGTGAAATAGACATTTCCTTTTATATCTGCTGATGGGCCTTCAGTAAAGAGAAAACCGTCTGCCAGTTTCTCAAGCTCAGCTCCTGTCTGTATTAAATTTTTTAATCCCTCTTGCTGACTAAAGGTAAAACTGATGCATGCTACTGGCAATAAAAATAGAATAATTTTAAATTTCATAATTAATCAATCGTAATTCAAAGCTTTATAAAGGCAGGGCTATTGTGTAGATTTAGTGTGGCTTACAACTCTTCCGATATAATTATCAATCTGTTCGGGTAATTCAAATCCAACAATAATCATATCTACTGTTCCCAACCCGAGAACATATTTCAATGAAGTATCTATTTTTTCAGAATCATTTCTGAAGTTCCCGTTACCAATGAGCTTCATTCCGATAACCCCTTTCCCGGACTTATGAAGTTTTTCAATCAAAGGGATTATAAATGAAGGATCTTTCTTATCCATATTGTCTCCGAACGGATTAATACGGACATGTATTATATCAACCCATGCGCTTTTTGCTGCGGTTTCAAGAGCTTCAAATGAGTGAACAGAAACGCCATGTGCCCTGATTATACCCTTTGACTTCAGGTTTTCAAGAATATCTATCTGTTTTTTCTGCAGGTCCGTCCAGTCGCCCGTCGTCATACAATGTAGCTGTACCAGATCAATATAGTCGGTATCAAGTTCTTTGCGGAATCTGTCAACAACTATATTTGCATCAGCTCTGTCCTGTTCAGGTATTCCGCCGGTAGTGACCCAGATTTTGCTGCTTAATGTATAATTTTCACGAGGAATACTTTTCAGAGCAGAAGCCGCATATTTATGTGTACCGTAGGAGTCGGCACAGTCAAAGAAACGAATCCCTTTATCATAGGCATACCGGATCATTGATTCGGCTGTGCCTGATCTTGTTATTGAAGAGGTACGATTGTATCCGTTAAAACCTGTTCCCATTCCAAGCAGAGTTGTTTTGATTCCTGATTTTCCCAGTGTGACCTCCTGTAAAGGATAGCTGGCGTTTAAGGAATTATCCGGGAAAATTGAGGCGGCACTGTTTCCGATCAGAAGAGTTCCGGCGCCGGCTGACATATCTGCAAGAAATTGCCTTCGGGTAATTTTCCATTTTCCCATAAAAGTAAATTTATGTTAGTTATTTGGTTCTTATTACTCCAGACCCAACTGGCTGATGAGTTTTCCGGGTGCTACAGGCCGTCCGTTTTTTGTGGAAACACCTGTTATACTTGCCTTTGCGATCAACTTTTCATCAGGCACCCTGGAAATAACCTGCAAAAATAAAAGCCGTACATTTCCTACCCTTTGAATATTTGTTCTGATAACAAAGGTGTCACGGCTTTTTAAGGGATACTTATATTCAATCTCAACTTTTGTAACAATAAGGTCAATACCTTCGTCATGGAGCTGCTGGAAGCTGATTCCTTTCGAAAGGAGAAGCTCATGACGTGCATGTTCAAGATAGTGCTGGTAATTAGCATTGTTTACAACACCCTGAATATCACACTCATAATCTCTTACTTTAAACTCAACGGCATGACTTGAAACAGTTACTGGCATATTAAAATTTAAAATATTTTTAAAACTATCCGGGACACAAGATACAATTATTATAGGATTTTTATATTACGAAGTGTATTGTAAGCCAAATATTTTTGAACCTCTTCGCAAGTTAGTTCTACGCTTTTATTTAATAATACTGGTACTCATAATGGTGAACCTTTGATTATGTAACAGATTATTTTACAGATGCTTGAGTGGATATAGCCTCTTTGCCCGGATTATTAAATTCATTTATGCGCCAACCGCTGCAGGTATAAAAAATTTCCTGGCATAGCTGAAGTTCTGTTTTTAGCCAATTTGTGGTTTCGGGGCTTATGCTGCTTCATTCAACAAAGTTAATTACAAGGCATTTATTATTTATTTTATTTTCCGGGGAATCAATCAACTATTTTGATATTCTACTTTGGAAAACGTCCGAAAAACTTTTTAAGGTTGCCATGGAATTTATGGATACTGTGAGGCTTGTAATGCATAAGAATACACTCCCCGCAAATGTAATTTATATCGGACCCTTCAATTTCCTTTTTTGCTTCCGGACTGTCTGCCATCTGTTGAATCCAGATATGCTTCAGACCTTTTTCCCTGGCATCCCTGACTACAGATGCAGTTTGGTTTTTTCTGGTCATAATGATAACACTTTTGACCTCGGATGGAAGAGATTTGATGTCAACATATGCTTTCTCTCCAAGTATTTCCGAAGCATAGGGATTGACAGGAATAATATCCATTCCTTTCTCCTTCAGCTCTTTAAAGGCGGCATAGCCAAATTTCTTTGGATTCCTTGAAACTCCTATTAAAGCAATAGGTTCGGCTGCGATGAATTCTTCGATTTGTCTTAATGTTGTCATGGCTGATTAATATTGATTTCTTATAATTAGAGTTAATCCGGATACTTTTTGCATAATAAGCATAAAGACTTAAAATTACAATAAAATTAATAAAGAACTAAATTTTTTATTTACTTGGTCACTGTCTAATCGGACTTTAGGACCCGGGTAATTCGAGAATCTGAAAAGTAACATAATAAACTGAGGAACTTTGACCTTATAAAAGCTATGATGAAAAATCCGGACGATCGCCAGGGATATCTTTTTTCGAAAAGATACTCCAACTATGTTTTTATGCTTCTGTTTTTGCTTTACCTGTTTGATTATGCTGACAGGATGGTTGTTACATCTATGTTCACATCAATCGAAAAGGATTGGGGAATAACACATACCCAAAGTGGTTTGCTTGTTTCCGCTGTATATTGGGCTATTGTTATTCTGACTTTTCCTATATCGATTCTTGTAGACAGGTGGAGCCGGACCAAAACAATAGGGATAATGGCTATCCTCTGGAGCTTTGCCACTGCACTCTGTGCTTTGACCGGAAACTTTATGCAACTTTTTATGACCAGGTTACTTATCGGTATTGGAGAAGCCGGGTATGCACCTGGAGGAAGTGCAATGATCTCAGGATTATATCCCGTAGACAAAAGAGCCAGGATGATGGGACTCTGGAACGCATCCATCCCCCTTGGAACAGCCATTGGTGTGTTGATGGGAGGCATTATAGCACAACATTTAGGATGGAAACATGCTTTCGGGATTGTTGCCATACCGGGTCTTATAGTTGCAATTCTCTTTCTTTTTGTCAAGGATTATAAAACCGTCGATCTCTTTTTCGTTGACCGAAATAACAACAAAGTTAAAATGGAAAGGCAGGATATAATCAGGGAGTTTATCAACAAACCTTCAATTATTTATACTTATTTCGGAATAGCCGCCGTCATTTTTGTAACTACGTCAATGATTACGTGGCTTCCAACCTACTTTCAGAATATGAGAGGCCTGCCACAGGCAAAAGCCGGGTTGATGGCAAGTGCGGTGATGGTTCTGGCCCTGGTGGGTGCACCGTTGGGAGGATATCTTACCGACAGGTGGAGAGTAACCCAGTCGAGAGCCAGATTGTTATTTCCTGCAATCTCAACATTGGTAACAGCATTATTGCTGTTCGCAGCCTTATTCCTTTTTAAAGGAACGATTCAGTATGTCATTCTTTTGCTGTTTGGTGTTTCAATAATGCTTTTCATTGCAGGTGCAGCAGCAGTGACACAGGATGTTATTCACCCTGGTCTGAGGGCAACATCCTATGCAATTGCGGTAATTGTTCAGAATCTTTTAGGTGCTTCCACAGCTCCTGTGATAATGGGTAAGATGTATGATCTTACGAATATTCAGACAGCATTTTCAATATTGCCATTTGTACTGCTGACAGGATCTGTTTTATTTTACCTGGGTTCACGGTATTATGTCGTGGATCTGGAGAAAGTGGCTAAAATTCGTCTTGAAGTGGCTGAATAGCTGAATCAAGGTATGTTGTACTTTTACAGAAATGTCATTTGTCTCTTGACGTTGTATAAAAGACAAATTTTTGCAATGAATTTCTGACTTCTGACACTGGATATGAGTCAAGGATTGCAAGTGCTTTATCACGGTATTGATTCATTTTAAGTTCGGCATACTCCATTCCGCCGGTATCCTTTACAAAACTGATCACTTCATTAATTTCAGCTTTGGTCTTTTTCCGGCTTTTTACAATTGAAAGTATACTTTTTTTCCTATGATTTATCGAATGTTCGAGGGCATAAATCAATGGAAGAGTTATTTTTTTTTCCTTGATATCATTACCAAAGGTTTTACCGGATAAACCATTTCCCTCATAATCAAGGAGATCATCCCGTATTTGAAAAGCGGTCCCTATATTCTCCCCAAAATCTTTCATCATTTGAATTGAATCAGGATCATCGGTTACTGACCTTGCTCCGGTTGCTGCACAGGCAGCCAGTAACGCTGATGTTTTACATTTTATGATCTGAAAATAATCATCCTCTTTTATATTCTGTTTTCTTGCTTTCTGTAATTGTAATATTTCTCCTTCAGCCATTGATTTTACTGCTTCTGATACAATTTCCAGCATATCATAACGTGATTTTTCGACACTTATCAGTAATCCTTTTGAAAGCAGATAATCTCCAACCAGGACGGCAATTTTTGAGTTCCATAACGCGTTTATGGAAAGTGCTCCCCGTCTTTCATGTGCATCGTCCACGATATCATCATGGACTAATGAGGCTGTATGCAGAAGTTCAATCATAGATGCCGCGATGTAAGTTGGTTCTGCAATTTCCCCATTAAGCTTTGCTGTAAGAAATACGAGTAACGGCCTCATCTGTTTGCCTTTCCGCCGTATAATATAATTAAGGATTATTTTAAGAAGAGGGATTTCACTGTGCAAGGTCCTGCTGAAGTAGGCTTCAAAACCGGCCATTTCTTTTTCTACAGGTTTTCTGATTTCAGTGAGAACAGACATAAATAATTTGTTTGGTCAAATATAATAAATTCCTGATTGTTACCTGATGTCTGATTCTTGTTTCTCATTACATGTTGATTGATACTTTCAGATTGTTGACTTTAATGATTACAGGGTACATCTTGTACACCCCCCCGCGTACCTCACGGGCAGGCAGTAACGACTTCTGCCTGATATTGGTCAGGCACTTATTAATTATACATATTTATATATATTTGTATCTGGAAAAATCTGAAAGAATGGAATTCAAAGATCTTAATCCTGAAAGTCTAGAGAAAGCTGCCAATATGCTTAAAGCTATTGCTCATCCTGTAAGGATTTTAATTGTAGGTTGCCTTGAAGATGGTAATAAACATACAGTAACTGAAATATATACCCGGCTCGGAATAGAACAGTCAACAGCCTCGCATCATCTTGGTATACTGAAGGATAAAGGTGTTTTATCTTCAAAGAGGGAGGGAAAGAATACATGGTATTCTTTAAAACATGAAAACCTGAAAACAATACTCAGTTGTGTAAGTAACTGTTGTCAATAATAAGTTTGATCTGATTTTAAAATGATCAGCTCAGGCCAGGTCTTTAAACATTTTTTTCTGAAACAACAGTATTGAGACCACTCCGCAGGTAATTGCAGAATCGGCAACATTAAATACGGGCCGGAAAAACACAAAGGATTCGCCGGGTCTTAGAGGTGACCAATCTGGCCAGTGAGTGTTTATCAAAGGGAAATAAAACATATCAACCACCCTGCCATGAAGAAAGGAAGAATAACCACCTCCCGGGGGGAATAAAATGGCAGGTTGGTTATAACTTTCGCTGAAGATCATACCATAAAAGGCACTATCAATAATATTCCCGATTGCTCCGGCCATTATAGCGCTCACTGCGAGGATCAATCCAAGGTTTGCCTTTTTCTGTACCAGTGTTGAAAGAAACCATCCTATTCCGAAGATTGCAATAATCCTGAAGATACTTAAAATGGCCTTTCCGGTCTTCCCTCCCATCTCCATTCCAAATGCCATTCCATTGTTTTCAATGAAGTGTATCATACCCCAACTATCGAAGAGATGTATTTCCTGGCCAATTTCCATATGAGTTTTGATCCATATCTTTAGTGTTTGATCAAAAATCAGGATCAGAATAATAAATATTACCGACTTCTTTCCTAACGACATTCTGGTTATTTTTAAATTCAGGGGCGCAAAATAGTAAAAAATTCAATGATATTTAAAACGATTCAGGGCAGAGTTTCTCAAAATTGCAATTATTACAGGTTATTATTAAAAAAATCCCGGCGTCAGCCAGGATTTCAAAAGATCCTATGATCATCACGGGATGCAGGTAATATTTATCAGGTTTGAATCCCAGCAATACCAGTTTGAATTACCGAAGTGAACAGAACTCTTAACTCTGCCGTTATGTGAAATGTCGTTCCATTCTACATTAACATCTGAAAACGAAAGTCCGTTATAATAATGAATATTGTAATAAGCATTCAATGAAGCGCTTGTCTTGCCATATTCAATATAGCTATCCTTAAAAGGATCAGCAACACGACTATTGTTAAGAGCTCTTACATAGGTATATTTAATTGTCCCGATGGATGCCCCACTCTTTGTCCAGTCAATCTGGAGCACAGGTTCAGGGTACTGAGAGCTGTGATTAAGAATCCACTGGCCTCCTGTTCCGTCAAGGTTCGAAGTTCCTTCAAACCAGACAAATTCCGGGAAGGCTCCGGTTCCCTCTTTTGATATATACATCTTCCATTGAACATCAGTATCCCTGATCTGACCTGTGAGCCTTGCTTTATAGGTAACGCTTACCTGATTAACGATAATGGTGGCATTATAGCTCCATTGCCACGTTTTAGTGTCAAGATAAACAGGATTATTTTGAATTGCAAGCGCGAAAGATGCCACAGGAACTGCAAGGGTAACCGAGATAATGGATCTCCAGTACCCTGCAACAAGTGCGGCAAATTCCCAGCTGCTGTTTTCTATACCCTTCAGATCTGTAAATGATTCGATTGATTTTTTCCCGGATACAAAGTTGCTGAAATCGATAGTCATTGATTCTGCGGGAGGTAATACAGGAGGATTTCCTTTATTTTTTTTACATCCGGAATTAATGCCAAGTGTAAAAATGGCTATCATAACAAGGTACAGAAATTTAGTCATATCGTGTAGATATTTAGTTTTTAAATAAACGACTATTATCGTGATTAATAACGGATTAAAATACAATGATATATAGATAATGTCTGAAAGTATTTAAAGTTAATTTATGTCTTTGGGTGTTTCATTTTCAGAATATATTCCGGCTATCATTAAAGATCCTCCCATAAGCGAGATATCCTTTAACAGTGCAATCAGGGTAGTTGTTGTATCTACTCCGTTTATAAGATGAGGGATATGTATTGTTATAATAAATATTAAAAGAAGCACAGCCAGCAAAATAGTTGATAATCTCACAAGTATTTTGGTAATGATGCTGATACTTGCCGCTATAAGGACAATACCGGTCAGGATCATTATAAATGCAGTTTTGGGGATGAAAGAAGTTAACATGCCCATATAATAGTCCATCATCAGAAAATGATTGATTCCGAAAATTGCAAAAGGAAGAGCAAATAAGATTCTTCCTGCTGTGGCCATTTGTTTCATGTCAGGTTTTTTTAGATTTAGAGGTTATCCAGTCTCCGTTTGGCTCAATCAGCCAGATTATTTGAACCCTATGCCGGATAGGAGAGCTTTGTACTTTTAGACCTATGGTAAAGATTAAATTCTGATTTTTATAAACCATCATTAATAAATCAAGAGTTAAAAATTCAGAAGTCACAAAATCTTGCTAAATGTACAAAAATTTAAATTACAGCTATATTCTGTGACTGAAATCAAAGCTTAAATAAAAAATGGTTAATGTTAAACTGAACAAAACATAAACTTGAGTGTTCTAAGTAGAAATAAACAAAAATGGAACGAAAAACTTTTTTGAAAAACCTTGGGCTTGGAATCGCCGCAACATATGTGGGTGGGAAAGCCCTTGCAGGAGATGTTACTAATTCAATAAATTTTACTATGGAAACACTATCAACACTTGAATTTCCGGCATTACCTTATGCCTATGATGCTCTGGAACCCTATATTGATGCACGGACAATGGAGATCCATTATGACAAGCATCACAGGGCATATTTTAATAACTATGTAAATGCCGTTAAGGGAACTTCATACGAGAATGTGCCCGTTGAAAAGGTATTTGCAAACGGTCTCAAAAGCCGGCGATGCTATCAGAAACAACGGTGGCGGTTTCTACAATCATACTCTTTTCTGGAATAACCTTCGCAAAGGATCTGCCGGACCTTCTGCTGAATTGTTATCAGCTATTAACAAGGTTTTTGGATCTTTGGACAAATTCAAGGAGACATTTAGTACCGCTGCAAAAACACGTTTTGGAAGTGGTTGGGCATGGCTTTACCTGACTGCTGATAAGAAACTTGCTGTTGCCAGTTCACCAAATCAGGATAATCCATTAATGGATCTTTCACCTTTAAGGGAACTCCCCTTTTAGTACTTGATGTTTGGGAGCATGCATATTATCTTAAATATCAGAACAGGAGACCGGAATATATTGATGCATTCTGGAATGTGGTTAACTGGGAAGAGGTAAACAAAAGATATCAACAGGCATTGAAGGCATAATAAGCCAAGAAAGGTTGTCTCAAAAGTTCCATCTGTTGAACTCTGTGAAACTCTAGTGATCTCTGTGAAAGTTCTTCGATTATTTGTTACACAGAGGGTCACGAGAGAGGGCACAACTTGTCCCGCTTTAGCGGGAGAGCTACACAGAGAAAGCATTACCGTGATTTTTACTTTTGAGACAGCCTCTTTTTTAATCTTCTCTTCTAAGTATACAAAAATCTTTTTATTTTCATTGTGGCAGTCTTTTGAAACGGAATCGGCTGTAATACAACTTTTTGGATCTGACTGAACTTATTTACCTGTGAATTTACATACAACTGCAGTTCAGTCTGAATTTCCTCAATTTTTTCATCAAGTTGTCTGGTAACATCCTGTTTCATAAGCTGATATTTCTTTTCAAGTTCTTCCATATTAAAGTGTACCAAGCGCAACCAGTTTGCCTTTCTGCTGGACCACAAGTGATTCCGCAACACCCCTGAAGTTATTGATTACTGATTCGATCTCTTCAGGATAAATATTTTCACCACTTGCACCGACAATCATGTTTTTTAGTCTTCCCTTGATAAACAGTGTTGTTACTGTCAAATACACCAAGGTCTCCGGTTTTAAACCATCCGTCAGGCGTAAGAACCTCTTTTGTCAACTCGGGTTCTTTGTAGTATCCTTTCATAACATTTGCCCCTCTTGCCCAGATTTCTCCTTCTCCTGTTTTCGGATCAGGATTATTAATTTTGAGCTCAATACCTTCAATTGCAGGGCCTGTGGATTCGATGACAGATTTTTGCGGATTAGTTCCTGCAAGAAGAGGTGCTGTTTCTGTAAGTCCATAGCCAATTGCATATGGGAATTCTGCTTCAATAAGAAATCTTTCAACTGTCCTGTTCAGCTTGGCTCCTCCTATCCCATAGAACTTTAATGTCTCCGCCAAATGTCTTTATAAGTTTTTTACCGGCAATCTTATTCAGTTTTTTCCTGAAATAGGGGATTTTATAAATCAAACTCAGATACCATTTTTCGGTGAAGGATGGACGTATTTTGTTGAAATATATTTTTTCAATAATAAGAGGAACCGTGAGCATCAGCGTTGGTTTAACAATTGCCATGGCTGGTATCAAAACAGCACGGTGTCGGAGGTTTTCTGCAGGTAATAAACACATGACCCGCATAGCATTGGCAGTATAAGGCCAAGGGTATTTTCATAAGTATGCGACAGATGGCAGGACTGACAGAAACCGATCATTCTCATCAATTGGTTGGATTTTCCTCCCTTTCATTGCATTAAAAGAAATGTTTTTATGCGTCAGCATAACTCCTTTTGACCTTCCGGTAGTACCTGATGTATAAATGATTGAAGCAAGATCCTCTTCTCCGACTTCATATATTTTTAATGGAATGGCTGAGGGATCAAACAAGATATTATTTTGTTTGGAATTTGTGATGTTAAAGTCTTCAAGCAGAATTATAGTTTTAAGATTTTCCGGATTAAAACCATCTATCCTGGGTAACAATGTGGATGAAATGAAGATTGCTTTTGTTTCAGAATGTTCAAGAACATTGACGGACTTCAGGACCTGAAAAATCAGGCAAAATGGGTACAACAACAGCACCCATAAAGGTTATTGCAAAATATGCAATCCCCCAGTTTGGCATATTTGCGCTTAATATTGCCACTTTATCTCCGGGGTGAATGTCAATTTTTTCAAGAAAAGAGATAACTGCACCAATTTCCCTGCTGACGGTATTATAACTCTTTGGCTTCTCACCTACGAATGCATATGCATTTTTATCACCGAAATTCTTCAATGTTTCATTGAATAATGCAGGAAAAGTTAGATTTTGATACCATTTCTTCCATAAATAGTAGTTCTTAAACTCATGTAAATTATCTGCAAAGTTAAGAAATAATGGCTTATATAGATCAGTGATTATATATTATTATTGACATCAATAACCAGTTAAGCCAGGTCATTACTTTTAGATCTTATATCATCCGGAAAATTCGTTAAATTCTGTGGATTTAATTTAATAATGATAATATGACTGCATTAATAAGAGTAACAAGGGAATTTACATTTGAAATGGCCCATGCTCTGAGAAATTATGATGGTCCATGCAGAAATGTTCATGGTCATTCATACAGGTTGTTTGTTACGGTTTCAGGTGTACCGGTAACGGATGTTAATAATCCTAAATTAGGAATGGTAATCGATTTCACCGAGCTTAAAAATATTATTCTCGGGAAAATTGTCAATGTTTTCGATCATTCTGTTGTTGTAAGTAGCGACTTTGATAAGGATAAGATGGAGATGATGATGAAAACATTTGGCAATACCGTAATTGTTGACTACCAGCCAACGTGTGAAAATCTTGTTGCCGATTTTGCTGACAGAATTAAAGGAAAGCTTCCGCAGGGACCGTCTGCATAGTCTTAAACTATATGAAACAGCTAAATCATTTGCAGAATGGTTTGCTTCGGATAATGAATAAATAAATATGACTGAAATTCAACAAAAAAAACTTTTCCTGCTGGATGCCTATGCGCTTATTTTCCGGTCGTATTATGCATTCATTAAAAATCCCAGGATTACTTCAAAAGGTCTTAATACCTCAGCCATTTTTGGATTTCTTCTTACCCTCGAAGAGGTTCTTCAAAAACAGAAACCCACTCATATTGCAGTAGTTTTTGATACTCCGACTCCTACATTCAGGCACGAGATGTTTAAGGATTATAAAGCACACCGTGATGAGACGCCTGAAGATATTAAAAATGCTGTTCCTTATATCAAAAGGCTTATAGAAGCATATAAGATTCCTGTTATTGACTTTCCGGGTTTTGAAGCAGATGATGTTATCGGGACTCTTGCCAGAAAAGCTTCCGGGCGAGGTTTTGAGACATATATGATGACTCCTGATAAAGATTTTGCCCAGCTTGTATCAGACAATATTTTTATGTTTAAACCATCAAGAAGCGGAAACGAATCTGTGATGTGGGGTGTTGAAGATATTAAAAGGGAATTTTCTGTGAACGCCCTGAACAGGTTATTGATGTGCTTGCCCTGATGGGTGATACTGCCGATAATTGCCCGGGGCCCCGGGTGTTGGTCCGAAAACAGCAATGAAACTGATCTCTGAATATGGAAGTATTGAGGAATTGTTCAAGAATACCGGTAAGCTGAAAGGGAAACTTAAGGAGATAATTGAAAATAACCGGGAACAAATCGAATTTTCAAAAAAACTGGCCACAATTGAGCAGAATGTCCCTGTTGAACTTAAAGAAGAAGAACTAATTACGGAAATTCCTGACCGGAATAAACTGAAGATACTTTTTGAGGAACTTGAATTCAAAACAATTGCTGCAAAAATTTTGTCAGAAATTGACAAGACAGAACAAAATAGATGAACAAAAACAAGAATCTGCACCTGCTGCAGAATCCTGGCAGGGAACTCTCTTTGGGAAAGAATCACTTCCTTTTTCTTCTGAAAAATCGTCTGTTGAAAATGTCAGCCATGATTATGTGCTTTTGAAGACCACTTCCGAAATCCGGGAATTTGTCAAAAAACTCCTGACGCTCAAAGAGTTTTGCTTTGACACAGAAACGACAAGTATAAATGCCCTTGAGTCGGAACTAGTGGCGATGTCATTTTCCTGGAAGAAAGGCAACGGATATCTTATTCATTTCCCTGAATCACAGAAAGAAACAAAGGCTATACTTGAAATTGTCCGACCAGTTTTGGAAGACTCCGGAATTCTTAAAATAGGGCAGAACATTAAATTCGATATTCAGGTACTGTGCTAATTATGACATCGAAGTGAAAGGAACATTGTTTGACACTATGATCGCTCATTATCTTCTTGAGCCTGATCTTCGTCATAATATGAATTTCCTTTCTGAAATATATCTTTCTTATAATCCGGTACATATCGAAACACTTATAGGGGAAAAGGGAAACTCGCAGAAAAATATGCGTTCGGTTGAGGTCGAAAAGCTGATTGAATATGCTGTTGAGGATGCAGATGTGACATACCAGCTTAAAGAAGTATTTGAACCCCGTATAATGAGTGAAGGGCTTGGGGATCTTTCGGCCAATATTGAAATGCCGCTTATAAGAGTGCTGGCTGACATTGAAAGGAATGGTGTGATATTGAATCTGGAGGATCTGAAAGCGATAACGGTCAATCTCAGGGATGATATCATTTCACTTGAAAAGGAGATCTATGCCCTTGCGGGGACAGAATTCAATATTTCTTCTCCAAAGCAGCTGGGTGATATCCTTTTTGTAAGGCTTAAACTCGACGATAATGCAAGAGTTACAAAAACCAGACAGTTTGTTACCAATGAAGAGATCCTACAGCGGCTTGCAAACAAACACCCGATTATTGATAAAGTTTTGGAATACAGGGGTCTCAGGAAGCTTTTCTCTACATATGTTGAGGCCCTTCCACTGCTTGTCAGTAAAAAAACGGGAGGATTCACACTTCCTTTAATCAGGCAGTTGCCTCCACCGGCAGTTTAAGCTCCAATAACCCCAATCTTCAGAATATACCGGTAAGAGATGAAAGAGGAAGGGAAATACGTAAAGCATTTGTTCCGGCTGAAGGTCATATTTTCCTTTCTGCCGATTATTCACAGATTGAGCTGAGACTGATGGCACATCTCAGTAAAGATAAAAGCATGATATCTGACTTTCTTTCAGGTAATGATATTCATGCTGCCACTGCATCCAAAATTTTTAGTGTAGATATTAATGATGTTACCAGGGAAATGAGGAGCAGAGCTAAAACTGCAAATTTTGGAATCATTTACGGAATTTCCTCTTTCGGCTTTCAGAAAGACTTACGATAGGAAGAAAGAAGCAAAGGAGCTTATCGATGGTTATTTTTTTTCCTATCCGGGTGTGAAAACATATATGGATGAGAGCATACAGAAAAGCAAGGGAAGCGGGATATGTTACGACAATGTTTGGACGTAAAAGATATCTGCGGGATATAAATTCGCGTAACCAGGTTGTGAGGGGTAATGCTGAAAGAAATGCAATTAATGCACCAATTCAGGGTAGTGCTGCAGATATAATAAAAATTGCAATGATCAGGATTTATGACAGGATGAAAGCAGAAAAATACGTTCAAAAATGATCCTTCAGGTACATGACGAACTTATCTTTGAGGTTTTTGAACCTGAACTTGAAAAGCTTAAAGAAGATGGTTCTGTTTGAAATGGCTAATGCGGTTAAACTCGATGTTCCGCTTAAAGTTGACTGGGGAACGGGAAAAAACTGGCTGGAAGCGCATTGAATTTTTACCCCCCCCAATCTCTGTGAAGGTGATTGCGGGTTAGTTAATCCCCATTCATGGGCAGTGGGGCAAAAGGCCATAAACAGGCAAAAAAAATGGCAGGGTGGAGGATACAAATGATTATATACTAAAATATGGAGGTTAAAGTATTATTTTTCGGAGTCCTTACAGAGGTTGCTCAGACTAACCTTAAGCATTATCGTGATGTAAAATCGATAAGCGACCTTAAGTTCAGAATTCAGGATGAGTTTCCTGAAATCATCCATTATAATTACCGCATATCTCTTAATAATGAAATAATTAATACAAATCCTGCTCTGCATGACGGTGATGAGATTGCATTAATGCCGCCATTTGCAGGCGGTTGAATTTTCTGGCAGAAATGTTTTTCAGGATATGATAACGACCTTTCTTGTAATACGGACCCATCAGGCAGGAAACCATATCAGGTTTTATTGATAAACTTGGTAAGGATAATTCTGCCGGCGGGCATTCTTTTTTTCTTGGTCAGGTAAGAGCTGACAAAGTAAATGGGAAAAATGTAAAAGCTATCGAATATTCAGCATACGAAGGGATGGTAAAAAATGAAACTGAAAGGATCATCGCTGAGATAATGTCTGGAATTCAATGATGTAAAAACCATTGAAATAATTCATTCCACCGGCCTGGTAAATGCGGGAGAAATCTCCCTTATGATCTTAGTTTCAGCCTGTCATCGCCAACATGCCACAGCGGCCTGCACCAAAACTATTGAACTTGTTAAAGAGAGGCTGCCAGTCTGGAAGAAGGAGATATTTGAGGACAATAGCCATGAATGGAAATAGGTACTTCAACCGGATTACTTTTATAACTTAGCATGAACATTGCTTCTTCGCAATATTTAGAATGGTCTTTTGACCTTTCAGGATGGAAGTGTATATCGCTCTTTATCATTCAGTACCTCAAGGGCTTTCATTACCTGCTCGTCTTTTTTTAATGTCCATGCAATAGCACCCGATTCATAAAAATAGCGGCTTATTATCTCATCTTCAATAAGTTCTGTTATTTCACTCCTGAAAGTGTAAGGTCATGATCAAGGCTATGGACAATATCTTTTTCAAGGTCAGTTAAAGAGATCTTTATGCAACTCATAATACTTTTCTCTTTTTGCATTTTCGATCAGTTCATTAAGTGATTCTTCGGTAACGGTTGTGTAATCGAATTTACGGCTTAAAAGGAAGTTCCTGAAATCTGCATAATCCTTGATCAGTCATAATAAACTGATCAGGAGTTTTAATATCAGGGTGAGCCCAGTAATATCTGGTTGCAAAATCGAATATGAAATTCCGCATATAGAGCTCTGTAGCAACCTGGCTTAAGGGTTCTGGTGATATTTCGACATCCGGTGTTATTCCTCCGCCATCTTTTACTATTCTGCCATTTCTTGTTTTGAATTCAGAAATCAGCGAATCGGGTATGATTCCTACACTTCCATCTTCGTTAGGATGCGAAAAATCGATAGCCTGGATGCATCTTCCGCTGGGGATGTAATATTTTGCTGTAGTGACCTTAAGCTGGGTATTATAACTGAGCGGACGGGTTATCTGTACCAGTCCTTTTCCATATGACCGCTGGCCTACAATTATTCCCCTGTCGAGATCCTGAATAGCGCCGGCAACTATTTCTGAAGCTGAAGCAGAGCCATGGTTAATTATAATTGCAAGAGGAATTTTATCATCAACAGCTTGTTTGGTTGTCTTAAAGTCTTCATCAAATTGTTTTACTTTTCCTTTTGTCGATACTACTTCGGTTTCTGGTCCGACGAACAGGTTTACTATCTCAACAGCTTCAGTAAGCAGCCCACCCGGATTGCCCTGAGGTCGAGGATAATTTGCTGGGGATTATTATTTTTTAAGTTCAATAAGAGCTTTTCTGACATCTTCAATGCAATTCTGTGTAAAAGTTTGTAAACCGGATATAACCTGTTTTTGAATCGATCATCCCTGAATATGGAACAGGCGGGATAGCAATTTTTTCTCTTTTCAATTGGTATTCAGTCTCATTCCCGTTTCTTTCAATTGTAAGTTTAATTTCAGCTCCGGCATTGCCTTTTAGCTTTTCACTTACTGTCCTGAGTTGATAGTCCTTTAAGAGTTACACCATCGACTTTTTTAAGAAGATCTCCGGGTTTTATCCCAGCCCGGTCAGCCGGAAAACCTTTATAAACCTCACTAATAACAGTATAATCATCGCCTTTTCTTACTAAAGATCCTATTCCTCCATATTTTCCGGTAGTCATTATGTTAAAATCTTCCACCTCCGATTCGGGATAATAAACAGTATATGGATCAAGAGTTTTAAGCATATTATCGATGCCTGATTTAATAAGTTTATCCGGATTGATCTCATCCACATAGAACGTGTTTAATTCCCGGAAGAGCGAAAAAAATATATCAAGATTCTTGGCAATTCTGAAATCCCGGGTTTCCTGCGTAAGGAGAAATCCGGTACTGATTGCTGATAACAGTACGAGGGAGAGGACTATTAATATTCGGGCGGGGCGCATTTTTTTCATGAGAAATCTATCTTAAAAACGAGACGGCGAAAATAAAAATAAAATTCTATAATGAGCTTGGTAAAGAAATAATTAAGACAACTTTAACGTTTTTGATCATTTTACTTTAAGCTGGGTTATCAGTTCGTTTATCATTTCCTTAATTGATTTTTCCATTGTTATATAAGCCGGAATATTGTTTCCACGGAAAATAACTGTTAATACAATCTGAGTGTCAAGCGAAGATAATTCTTCATATAAAAATTGTTTGTTTCTGCGGAATGCTTCTCTCATTCTCCTTCTTATGAGGTTCCTGACAACTGCCAGGCGGAATCTTTTTTTTGGAACGCTAAAAGCAATTTGCGTCGGATAGGGAAGCGAGACAGTACTTTTTTGCCAGACAACTTTTAACAAAGGAGAAAAAATAATCTCTCCATTCTCAAAAAGACCTTCAATTATTTTAATATTACGTAGCCGCTCTGACTTATTGAATGTTTGCCTGGCAATATTCATATTTCTGTTTAAGAATGTAAAGATTAACAGACAAATTTATTAACCTGCTTTCAGCTGAAGGAGTTAAAACAATATAATTCAGAAGATTTAAGTCTCTAATAAACCAACAGGAAATAAAAGATTTTATTTTGCATGCCGGTTATATTCTTTCAAATAGTCATCAAGAGCCATTGTCATTGAAGGAGCCTTGGGGTTTGGAGCATTAATATCCAGTCTCCACCCTTCATGTTCAACAGCGCATGCAGTGGTGGGTCCAAAAGCTGCAATTTTCATATCTCCCTGGATAAACTCCGGGAAATTTTCTTTTAGCGATTTAATCCCTGAAGGACTATAAAAAACAACGATATCGTAATCAAAATCCTTAAAATTCGAAAAATCAGTGCTTTTTGTTTTATAGAGTGTTCCAATAGTATACTTTATATTGTTTTTGTCAAGTAATTGAGGTATTTCTGCATTATGCGGTTCTGAAAGAGGAATAAAGAAATTGTCCTCATCATGTTTAATAATAACATCAATAAGATCCTGAAACCGGGCTTTCCCATGAAATATTTTTCGTTTCCTGTAAACAATATATTTCTGAAGATAAAATGCAACGTTTTCAGTTATGCAGAAGTATTTCATTGTATCCGGAACAACCGATCTCAATTCATTACATATTCTGAAAAAATGATCTATTCCGGTTTTACTTGTGAAAATTACTGCCGAACAATCAAGAATATTGATTTTTTGTTGTCTGAAATCTTTTATTGAGATCCCTTCAACCTCAACAAACGGTTTAAAATCAATTTTCAGATTATATTTCCTTGCCAGTTCGAAATATGGCGATTTCGGATTTGCTGGTTCTGGCTGCGATACTAAAATCTTTCTTATTTTCAACTTCTTACAGTTTAATTTGTACCTTCAAAGTAACCCCACCAATCTAAAAAAGACCTGCAAAATATTTTAATAAAATCAAAACAGGCAGAATTTCCAGCGAACAAAGGTATAAAATCAAATAGAATATTGAAATATTACGATTTATAAATATTAAAAAGAGTCTCAAAAGGCGAATTAAATACATCCATAAGAGGATAAAAAATCCTGAAATAATTAATACCCTTACCGGTAAAAGATGAGTATAAGATATAAGGATTACAATAACAAAGAGGATTATTGCGCTGAAACGGTATGACTGGTAAACACCAAGCAGGTATTCTCGGAATACTTCTCTTTCTTCACTTATGCTTCCTGTTATAACACACACAAAGTGACGCAAAGTAACAGCCGTTATTAAATATTCCTATCTGAAATAAGCCATGCCATAAACCCGGATATACCCGGAGGTATTAATTCCATACCAATCTGCTGCATAATAGGCAAATAGGCTAATGTTAAAAAAAGTAATCAGATTTAATAATGTTGCCTGCCAGTTAAATAATCCGCCTATATCACGTGACACGGGATCATTAATTCCCCGGAAAAGGAAAAATCTGGTAACTTCAGGCAACAGGTTTTTTGAAGTTGACCGGATCAACGAGATATAAAAAATGCCGCAAAAAGGATGATTGCTAACAACCAGTCATTGTGGAAAGGTTGAACTGGCATACTTTCACCGCTCTTAAGATGATTCTCAATAACGCCCTTGCTTCAAGCTGACTCTCCATGTTTTTTTCAGTGAAAACGAATGGAAACGGATCTGTTTTAATAAATTTATTTTCTCTGATAAAATTAAGTGAGTCATAAAAAGTGATATCTGCGATTGGATTCCTTTCGCAAACAGAAGTAGTATCAAATACCGTTATAAATTTTTCGGGCAGATGAACAGGTTTATGGTAAAAAGTAAGGGTATCGCTTTTCGGGGTGTTTTAACTGATTAGAAGAATCAGTTAGTTGCTTTAATGTATCTTTCGGAACAATAGCATTCAGTTTAATTGTGTCCTGCATATTAAAGCCTGATATAATTACTTCCTTCCCTGATAGAAACACAAAAGTAGTGATAATTATAAAACGGATTATCACTTAATCAGAAAGGAAGCGAATCAGAAATAGTTATTTGTGGTTCCTGAGATATCGATAAGTATATTGTTTGCGAGACGACTGGCGCCAAATCTGAAAAGGGTATTGTTTAGCCATTCGTCTCCAAGACAATATTTCACGATCTGATAATAATTTATCGCTTCCGAAGTACTGACAATGCCGCCGGCTGCTTTAAAACCGACTCTGATACCCGTTTCAGCATAAAAATCTGAAATTGCACTGCACATAACAAATGCTGCTTCGGGGGTTGCTGATATGCTACTTTTCCCCGTTGAGGTTTTAATGAAGTCAGCTCCGGCATCCATTGCTATCATTGAAGCCTTAAATATAAGTTCAGAATTCCCCAGTAAACCCGACTCAATGATGACTTTAAGCTGTTTTTCCCCGACAGCTGCTTTTATTTCTCTTATTTCGTCGGCAACTTTTTCAAAATCATTTCCAAGAAAAGCGCCCACAGGAATTACGGTGTCAATCTCATCAGCCCCTGCCTCTATTGCCATTTTACATTCAGCAACCTTTATACTTCTGAATGTTTGTGAAGATGGAAAAGCTCCGGCAACAGATGCGATTTTTACATTTTTCACGGATAATTTTTCTTTCACAACAGAAACGAAGTTCGGGAATATGCATATGGCGGCTATATTAGGGATATTAGAAAACCGGCCGGAAAAGCTATTGACCTTGCCCGTCAGGTGAATTATATGACTTTTGTTGTCGGTGGTATTTAAACTCGTCAGATCAATGAGATTTAAAATACTTATTAACAGATGCTTGTCTGAAACAATAGGTGTGTCATGAATAGCCTTTTTAACGCCCTTTTTAATTTCGGATTCCGAAGGACATGATTTAATAAGTTTTTGATAGAGCTTTGTCATACAATCATTTCTTATGTTTAAATAGTCAAAAAAGCTTTGGTAAAAAGAACGGGTTCAATATAATGCTTTTTGATTTCATAATTATTTATAATTTAAATTTAAGTTGTTCTAAAAGCACTCTAAATTTTCAGCAGATATTTGATTGCCGTCCAAATGAGGTATTAAAACAAAAACAGATATTGGTTTCCGGGTTTCTTTTTTCGTGCCAGGGAAGCAAATATAGATAAAACTGACAATGCCGAAAAAATTAAAAAGCCTGATCTCATTGACGTGATCAGCCCCTGATAGGTTGAAGGAATTATTGTTAGACTCCCGGTACATAATGAAATAAGCATCATTGCCATACCCATAATCAGTAACAGAACTACAAAAAGGTAATTTGGAGTTGTTGCGGGCCTCTGCCCATTCCGGCTTCATTCTTTCTCTTTTGAATCAATAATAATAGTAACAGGTCCGTCATTTACAAGCTCTACTTCCATCATTGCGCCAAATTCCCCGGTTGCGATATTTTTGCCGGAAAGTTTTGAAAGCATATCAATAAAACTATTATATAAGGGAATTGAAATTTCAGGATGAGCTGCCCTTATATATGATGGTCTGTTACCTTTTCTGGTTTTTGCATGAAGTGTGAATTGACTTATTGCCATGATACTCCCACATGTATCTTTAACCGAAAGATTCATTATACCATCAGGGTCGTTGAATATCCGAAGTTGTATAATTTTATTACAGAGCCATTCAACATCTGAATTATTATCCCGTTCTTCAATCCCGAGAAATATCAGTAATCCGGGGCCTATCTCCGATTTAATAATTCCATTGATAGTCACCGAAGCTCTTTTTACACGTTGAATTACAACTCTCACTGTACACTTTTTGGTGCTCAAATATATGTAATCAGTTTTTAAAACCTTAACATGATGTTTTATATTATATTTGCAGAATTTTATTTTTCCATGGATTATATTACAATTTTAGCAATAGCATTGGGTTTGTCATTGGATACATTTGCTGTTTCTCTCTCATATGGGGTTATCCAGAATAAAGTCCTTTTCTGGCGGGCCGCATGGATTGCATTGGTTCTTGCCATATTTCAGGGCGGAATGGTTGTTTTGGGATATTTTCTGGGCTCAATAGTTTCAGATGTGCTTAAGACAGCTGATCACTGGGTGGCATTGGGATTGTTATCTTTTATGGGGATCAGGATGATTATAACTGGTATCAAAAGAAAAAAGGAAGATGAGATAAAAGACTATTCTAAAACATTGGTTCTTTTTACTGTTGCCATAGGAACAAGCATCGACGCTTTTGCAGTCGGAATAAGTTTTGCGCTTCTTAATATTATGATCTGGAAATCAGGTATTATTATAGGAATTGTCACCTTCATTGCATCAATGACTGCTATCAGGATAGGCAAAGCAGCCGGAGGAAGGCTGGGACAAAGAGTAGAGATAATCGGGGGATTGATTCTTATTGCTATCGGAATAAAAATTTTCCTTGAGCACGTTTTGGCATAATGAATATGTATATTACATTGGTTGCCAAGCACATTGAGGCCGACTAAAACGGAATCATGGATCTCTGCCGCCTTTCAAAAACAGCCATCTCCTTGAAACCTGCCGACCTGAGTAAATCATAAGCCTCATTAAAGTATTGTGCTACCCTTACGGGCATATGTGCATCTGAATTGACACAAACCGGCACCCCTTCTTCCCTGAAAATATGAAGGAACTTCCTGTCAGGATAAAAATCAGACAGAGGTCTGTTTCTTCCGTTTGTATTTACCTCAAAGGCAACATTGCTGGTCTTCATAACTTTTGCAAGGTTCCTGTAAAAAGGTTCCGGATCGGATGAAGGGTAAAATCCGTAGATTCTTATTAAATCACAATGACCTATAATATCGAAACAGACCTGATGCTGCTGCATTGCAGACATTCTCAAAATACGATTCAAATAACCTGTCAAGGTTTTTTCCTTTAAAAAAATCCGGACCATCATCAACATGTCTTTTCACCGAGGTAATGAACAGACCCGATGACATAATCGAGTTCAAAATCTTTAAGAAAGGATTTGATTTCCTGTTCCTTTCCGTTAAAAAAGTCAACCTCGAGACCGATTTTTACCCGGATCTCACTGGTTCTTCTTTTAAGGGTCGCAATATGGTTTAAATAATGAGAAATGTTAAATGGATTAATGTTCCATTCCGGTTGTTCCTTAAATAGTGTAAGATGTTCGGAAAACCCTATTTCTTTTAATCCTGCTTCAATAGCCTGAGCTATATATTCTTCGGGAGCTGCTCTGCCATCGCTGAAGTATGAATGTATATGATAATCAGTTCTGTAAATCATTTTGTATTTTTGACGCAGATCTTTTAATGTTTTGGTATCAAAATAGAACCAAATTTGGCAATAAAACAAATTGAATTAGTGTAATATGATCAGGAAAATAATAAATTTGTGAAAAACCAAGTATTGTGAACGAAAACAAAAGATTTTGTGTTTGTGAAAACTGTGATTTCAGAGATGTCGTATTCTCATATCTTGATGATACGTCAATTCAGGATCTGTGCAATAATAAGGAAGAGCAATCTTACCATAAAGGTGAAATAATTAATCATGAAGGAGAAAAAATTATTGACTTTAAGTATCTTAAGAGCGGACTGGTTAAATTATACAGGAGAACTTCTACGGGAGATGAACAAATAATTACTATAACACGTCCCTTCGAATTTGTAAGTAATATGAGTATTTTTTCTGATGAGCGTTACCAGTATTCTGTATCAGCTGTTGAAGATTCTGTTGTATGTGTGGTTAAGCTTGATTTTATAAAAGAATTATTCTTGCAAAATGGTGGTTTCGCAATGGGACTTCTTGCCAAAATTTCAAAGATAAATGATAAGATACTGAACCAGACACTCGATATAAGACAAAAGAACCTGACAGGGAGAGTTGCATATGTCCTGCTCTATTTTTCAAATGAAATTTATAATTCCAGGGTATTTGAACTCCCTGTTTCGAGGAAGGAGATTGCTGATTATATAGGGATGAGCACCGCTAACGTTATCCGGACTATTTCAGATTTTAAGAAAGACGGAATAATCAAGGTCTTTGGAAAGACGATTGAAGTGGTAGATATTGAAAAGCTGAAGATAATTTCAAAAAGAGGGTAGAAGATAAATTGCAGGATCAATATACCCGGGACGCTATTCTTATCATTAAAATTTTCTTTTTGTTAAGAGGTTGTCTCAAAAGAAAGATCCATTTACCAGGGCCGGGCGTTAAAAAATAGCTCCCGATAAATCGGGACAGGCTCTGTGGGCGATTTCACCGAAGGAACCCGAACGAGTGGTGGTGTCTCAAAGTATTAAATCCAAAGATCGCAAAGAATTCAGATTCTGCAATTTACCTTTGCGTACTTCGACCACCGAAGTTAAACGAAAGTGGGCTTTGCTGCAACTTTGCATACTTTGCGGTTAAAAAGTCCTTTTGATACAACACTCTTTGTAATTTGAGATATTTTTAATTTAACGCCAAATATAACCTGATATGAAGAAACCTTTTGTTTTTACCTGGATATTTTTGATCTCGGTTATGCTGTACGGACAATCTGAAATAAAGCAATCCTCAAATTCTCCGGATGACCGGGGGATGAAAAAAGAAACTTATACTCTGTCAGGTTTCAGGCATGGAGTCAGTTTCTTTCCGAAAGTAAGGTTGCCTCAGGTACAATATGAAGCCGGAGAGAACCTTACTTTTGACAAATATCATTCGGCGGATGTAATTTATACCTGGCTTAAGAGGTGGGCCGAAAAGTACCCTGAACTTATTGAATTGTATACTGTTGGTCAAAGTTTTGAGGGGAGACCCATTTTACAAATAACTCTGACAAATAAAAATGCTGGAAAGGATACTGATAAACCGGCGGCTTTTTTTGAAGGAGGGCGTCACAGTGGTGAGGTTACAGGAACGGAATGCGTTCTATGGCTTATCAAATATCTTCTTGATAACTACGGTAAAGATCCCGATGTAACACATCTTATTGATACGAAGGCAATTTATCTGAAACCTATCAATAATCCTGACGGCCACAATCTTTATATGAACACAGCTCAAAGTAACAGGAGTACTGTTCGCCCTGAGGATAATGATGGTGATGGGTTGCTTGATGAGGATGCGCCAGATGATCTTGATGGTGATGGTGTGATTCTTACCATGAGATGGAAAGATGAAAAGAATGGAACCATGATCCCCGATCCCAGGGACTCAACCGGACGAATTCTGAAGCGGGTAGCCGCTGGTCAGGGAATTTACCTTACGGGATCAGAGGGAATAGATAATGATGCTGATGGCCGGATTAATGAAGATGGCATCGGAGGGCTTGACCTTCACAGAAATTATCCCGAAAACTGGAGACCGCAAAAAGAAGAGACGGGTCGTGGATATACACAGGGAGGAGCGGGTGAATATCCTTTGAGTGAGACAGAAACAAGAGCAGTTGTAACTTTTCTCCTCACTCACCCTAATGTATATATAATCAACTCAATGGATACCAGTGTACCCATGCACCTGAGACCACCCTCAACCTCTCCCTCCGATGAAAGAATGTATCCCGAAGATCTGAAATGGTACAAGACTTTTGATGAGATTGGAAAAAAACTGACAGGTTATGAAAAGGCCGGGGATGTCTATAACGATTATGGTAACGGCACACCTCTGTTTGGCCATGGACCCGACTTCGGCTATTGGTATTACGGAGCAATATGGTATGGTGATGAGATCTGGAACGGAGCAAAAAACAAAGATTATAACGGAGATGGCACCATCGACCAGATCGATATGATCAGGTGGGATGATGAAGAGAATGACGGTATGGGTTTTATTGAATGGAAACCGGCTAAACACCCGGTTTATGGTGATATTGAAATTGGAGGTTTCGACCCTAAATTTTTTTCACAGAACCCTCCTGCAAAACATCTGGAGCCCTGGATAAGAAATGAGGCAATGTTTAATCTGGAAATGATAAAGTATCTTCCTGAACTTGTATGGGAGAATATTGAAGTGACAAAAGGTAAATCCTATAAACAAGACTCGGCAGACTATCAGGTAAAAGTAAGTTTTAAAAACAACGGGAAACTTCCTACGGCTCTGAAACAGGCTCATCTTGTTAAAATAGTAACATCCGACCGTGTTGTATTGGATTTTGATACGGCAGGTATTAAAAAAGACAAACAAGAGTATAAAGTATTAGAGGATAAGAAAAAAGGTGAAAATGAAAGAGGAAGCAACAGAGGATTTACAGGGAACGGCAGGCAAATACAGAGAAGCAGGGTATCGGTTGAGTGTCCCTGATACCCAGGGAGGATCAGTAACCAAAGCTGTGTTCAATATCAGACTATATAACAGGACAGAATTGAAAGGTAAAGCAAGCATCTTATCTACACGGGGGGGTGTTTTAAAAGATAAAGAATTTTTAATCAGGTAATAGGTCACAAAGAGCATCCTGGAGATTATTGAAAACAAAGCTATAACCTGCATCTGTTATTTTTTGGGACGATACTCGGCTCCCCTTAAGGATCATATCTGCCATTTCTCCCATTGCAGCACGCAGAACGAATGAAGGAACCGGAAAAGGTAAAACCATCCTGTTCATTTCATGAGCCAGTGTTTTAATGAAATATTTGTTAGTAACATGCTGCGGCGACACAGCATTATATGCTCCTGTTATTCCATTATCCTCAATCGCTTTCAGATATATATTGCATAAGTCCTTAATATGGATCCATGGTATATATTGCCGTCCGCTGCCAGTAATTAAAGCAAAACCATATTTTGCAGGCAGCATTAGTTTTGAAAGAGCAGAATCATTCTTTGCAAGGATTACTGCAGTTCTGATTTTTACAGTACGTATGCCATCTTTCCCAAACAGATCAGCAGCTTCTTCCCATTGCCTGCAGGTTGTGCCTGTAAAATCATCCGAAGGAGGATCCTTTTCATCAAATATCTTATCAGATGTTACCGAACCATAATATCCGGTTGCTGAAGCTGAAATAAATGCCTTAATCCTGATTCCGTTATCGGCAATGACCTTATGTATAAGCAGGGCGGTCTCAACCCGGCTCTTTATAATTTCAGCTTTTCTTTTCTTAGTCCATCGTTTTTCTCCTATACCAGCTCCGGCCAGATGAATTATAAAATCGACACCTTCAAATATTAACGGGTCAATGATCTTTTTTCCAGGATCCCATCTGTAAACTCTGACTTTACCGAACTGATTCGAATTCCTTGATAGATGTGTCACTTTATAACCCCTGGCTAAAAGCATCGATGTAAGATATTTTCCGACAAGACCACTTCCCCCGGTAATCAGAACCGTTGATTTTTGTTGTAAATTTGTATGGATTTGATTTTCCGGCATAATATAGGTTTTTGCAATAATATTAAAAAGTTTTACTTTAGGGGTCTTAAAATTACTAATAAAAGAATCAAATAAAAAGTAGAAAATCATGGTAAACCAGAAAACAACAAAAGGGGTAATTGCTATCCTGACCGGAGGGGGAGATGTACCTGGTCTCAACCCCGCTATTCGCGCGGTTACAATACGTGCAAACCTTGAGGGCTATAAGGTAATAGGGCTCCGAAGAGGTTGGGCCGGAATAACAGAGCTGGTAAGGGATAGTAAAGCAGATAACAGCAACTGCTATCAGATACTCACAGATGATATAGTAAATAAAGCAGGCCGGACAGGCGGTACCTTTTTACATACTTCCAGGACCCGTCCGAGCCATATGTCAAAGGAGAGTGTGCCTGAACATCTTCAAAGCACTTATAATGCAGAGACGAACGACCTTACTCCTGAAATTATTAAGAATCTCGAGTGGCTTGGAGTTGATTATCTTATTCCGATAGGAGGAGATGACACTCTTAGTTATGGGGTTCATCTTTCTAAACAGGGAGTAAATGTAGTCGCTATTCCAAAAACAATGGACAATGATGTTCCGGGAACTGATTATTGCATCGGTTTCAGTACCTGTGTAACCCGTACAATTCAGATGACTAATAGTCTGAGGACATCGGCCGGGTCCCATGAAAGACTCCTGGTTCTTGAAGTTTTTGGACGATATGCCGGATTTACTGCAATGCTTCCTACAATGGCCGGAGCAGCAAACAGGTGTGTTATTCCCGAGTATGAGTTCGATATTGACCAGCTTACACGACTGCTTGTTGAAGACAGAAATCATAATCCCAGCAAGTATTCAGTTGTCCTGGTTTCCGAAGGAGCAATGTTCAAAGGTGGTCAAATGATCTTTGCCGATAGTGAAAAAGATGCCTATGGCCATGCTAAACTTGGCGGAATAGGCGATATGGTTTCTGCAAAACTGAAAGAATTGTCAGGAAAGTATAACAATGGTAAAACGATAAATATCATTACTCAGAAACTGGGATATATGGTCCGCGGGGGTGACCCTGATGCTCTGGATTCAATAGTGCCCATGGCTTATGGGAACATTGCTCTTGACCTGATTCTTAAAGGGGTCCATGGAAGACTTGTGGTACTCAAGAACGGAAGATATGACAATCTTCCTATTGAAGTTGTAACTTCATCCAAAAAACTCGTAAAAGTATCAGATTACTATAATGTTGAAAGGTTAAGGCCAATCTATCACAGTTTTGATATGAAACCATTCCTTCTGATGGCTTCAGATAATTAATGATTTGATGTTTATTTAAATAAAGAGGCTGTCTCAAAAGTCCTCTGTGGAACTCTGTGGAAACTCTGTGATCTCTGTGTAAGTTCTTAATTATTTGTTACACAGAGGGCCACAGAGAAGGCACAACTTGTCCCGATCTATCGGGAGAGCTACACAGAGAAAGCATTACCGTAATTTTAGCCTTTTGAGACAGCCTCTTGTTTAATTTTTGAAAGATTTTACCATCTGGGACAAAATTACTTAATTTTGCCACAAAGATTACTTTTTGGAAAACGGACTAATATTAAAATCGACTGGTATTCGCTACCGTGTACTAACAGGAGGAGGCAAAATCATCGATTGTGTCATTAAAGGCAGATTAAGGATGAAGGATGTTCAGACAACCAATCCTGTGGCCGTCGGGGATAATGTTCTTTTCGAATTTGAGGGTAACAGTGATTCGGGCATCATTACCCGTGTTCTTGACCGTAAAAATTATATCCTTCGAAAGTCGTCCAACCTGTCAAAACAATCTCAGATAATTGCTACCAATTTAGATCAGGTGTTTCTGATGATAACAATAGTTTTTCCGGTTACCCCTGTGGAATTTATCGACAGGTTCCTTATCACTACCGAAGCTTACCGCGTGCCGGCAAGGATTATCATTAATAAAACCGATCTATACGGTGAATCCGAGTTAACCGCAATGGAAAACCTTATCTCAATATATAACAAAATAGGATATGATTGTATAAAACTTTCTTTGTATAATAAGGACAACCTCAATAACCTTGTACAGTTAATGAAAGACAAAATAAGCCTGGTATCCGGTAATTCAGGGGTTGGGAAGACGACACTGCTTAACTCACTGAATCCATCTTTAAATCTGAAAACTGAAGAGATTTCAGATTATCACAAGCAGGGGAAGCACATTACAACTTTCCCTGAAATGCATCAAATGCCCTTTGGAGGGTTTGTTATTGACACACCCGGAATCCGTGGATTTGGAATTGTGGACATGGAGAGGAATGAAATCTATCACTTTTTCCCTGAGATTTTCAGAATATCAAAAAAATGCCGGTTTTATAATTGTCTTCACCTCGATGAACCAGGCTGTGCTGTAAGGGCCGCAGTTGAAAAAGGAGATATTGATCCTTTACGTTACAGAAGCTACATTAGTATAATTGAAGATGATAATGCTAAATACAGGTAAATTAGCATAATAAGTTATTAAGTTTATCTTTATTTGCAATAGCATATTAACGTTTCGAGCGAAATGAAAAAAACCCTGATTTTTGTTTATTCAATATTATTTTTGATATTACTGGTAAATCTGTTCTATTATAAGAGCCTGTATAATAAACAAATAAGCTACATGATTGCAATGCTTAACAGGCAGGTTCAAATAGTAGGGCTCTCTGTGGATGAAACCAATAATCTCTTTCTGAGTGATCTTAATCAGATCAGTTTTTCGGAGGATCTTGAAAAGTTTTTCAATGATAAGGACAATCAGAACAGGGCTAAAGAGAAAATGAAACTGTTTTTCTCAAAATATCAGAATTTCATTACCGGAATTAAATTATTCGATAATGACAAGAATGAATTCACCTTAAAGAAAGATGAGACTACAGATGACTGGCTTGAACAGCCGTTTAAGCTTCACATACAGGGTAAGATCTTCCCGGTGGAAAACCTGGTACAGAACAACCGGAAATTTGATTACTATCTGCCGGTAATAAAAAACAACATCGCAATCGGAAATATAGTGGTAACAGTAGATTATCAGAAATACTTTTCAGAGATATTCTCGGTTTTTAACCTTCATGACTATCAGTGGCAATGGGTCATAAGTGATTCGGGAGAAATTATTTTTGATAATAATGAAAACCGCATGGAATATACCGGGATAAATAAGATTAAAACTGAAATTGCCAACGGCACAAACGATAATATTATTCACACGGCAATCATAAACGGACACAAAAAGGAGATAATTTCAACATATTATTCAACTCAACTTCTTCAAAGAGACCTTGGACTAGTGTTTTCAGCTCCAATGGATTTTATCAGGCAGAACATAATCAGAAATTCACTTTTCATAATTCTGCTAACGATGTTCCTTATCCTGGTTATTATATTTGTATTCCGGAGATATTTAAAATCGTTTAAATATCAAATGAATCCGGTGAATGCTTCCGAGAAAATGCTGTTAAACCTTATTGAAGAGATGCCTGTTGGAGTAGTTATTCTCAATAAAAACAGAAAGATTATTAAGGCAAATAAGATCGCTGCAAGTCAGTATTCTTATTCAAATGAAGAAGAGATGACAGGAAAATTCTTTCCGGAATCATCACGGTTTGGTGAAAGTGAATATTTTTCAAAAAACCTTGGAAGCACTTTCAACCCCGATCAGTTAATCTTAATTAGAAAAGAAACTGGAGATATTGTATTGTACCGGAATGCTATTCCGGTGGTTTTTCTTGGAGAAGAAGCATTAATGGAGGTATTGATTGATGTTACAATGCTGGAATCGGCAAGAAAACTGGAGTTACTGGCAAATAATTCCAAATCGGAATTCCTTGCAAGAATGAGCTATGAAATAAGAACTCCGTTGAATGGTATTATAGGGATGACAGATGTTCTTGCTTATTTTGATCTTTCAAAGGAGGTTAAGGAGATTGTAAGTTTGTTGCGACGTTCAACCGAGGCCCTTGTGAACATTATTAATGACTTACTTGATTTTTCTAAAATCGAGACAGGTAAGATGATTCTTGAAGAAGTTCCTTTTAACCTGAGGGAAGAATTCGATAAATGTGTAAATCTGGCCAGGTCTTATATTACTTCACCCGATCTTAAGCTGGAGGCCTATGTGGAAGAAAATGTTCCGGGAAGCATTATTGGCGATCCGGTCAGACTCCGTCAGATAATTTCAAATCTGTTAACCCATTCTGTCAAGTCGACAGGAAAAGGATTGATCCTTTTGAAATGTCAATTAAGGAGTTACAATAACAAAGTTGTTAAATTGGGATTTGAATTAACGGACACCGGCATAAGCTTTGACAAAGAGGAACTTGAAAAAATGTTTGGAAATTATGTGAATATTGAATCAAAAGTGGTTAAAACAAATGATGAAACGGGTTTTGGGACAATACTGGCACGACAACTCGTTGAACTTATGGGCGGAGAGCTGACTGCTGTATCTCCCTCCGGCATTGCAGGAGAAAATGGGACAAAAGTTACTTTCACCATCAATGCTTTTTCCAATGATAAACAGGTTAAAAACCTGCCCCTGGAAGAAATTAAAACCATTAAAAGCATTAAGACACTTGTAATAACCGGAACACAAAGCCGGGATGAAGAAATCCTGGGTGCGCTTCACAAAATAGGTCTGTCAGTTTCGATTACATCTTTCCAGAAATCAACAATAACCCAGATCAAAGCAAATCTGGAACATCAGGGAGACAAATACCGTTTGATAGTGATTTTGGATAATAATGAATTTGACGGATTTGAGGCTGCAGAAACAATATGGGAAAATAATCTTTCATCAAACTTTATTATGCTGATGGTCAGCACAAACGATAAGAAGAGAAATTATATGAAATGTATATCAATGGGAATAGACAATTACCTCATAAAACCATTCCCTATAAGTGAATTGCTTTACATAATCCAGAATAGTTTCCCCTACCTTGAAACAAATAAACTCTCTAAAAAACAACGTAAGCTGAAAAGTGATATTAAGGTACTGGTTGTTGAAGATAATAAAATGAATCAAACAGTTATTGGCACATTGCTTAAAAGCCTTGGCTATACTTTTGATCTTGCGGATGATGGTAACTCAGGATATCAGCTTGTTAAAAATAAGCGGTATGATATTATTCTATTGGACCTCATTATGCCTGAAATTGATGGATATCAGACAGCTTATAAAATCCGTGAAATTGATAAAAGTGTATTGATTGTTGCATTTTCTGCAGATAATGTCCCGGAATCAAAAAGAAAAGCAGAATTGGCGGGAATAAAGGAGTTTCTTTCAAAGCCTGTAAGAATGGACGAACTAAAAAAACTATTTGCAAAATATTTCTAAAAGGACTAAAGCGCTTCTCCTTGAAAAGGATTTTTCTATAATCTCAATGATGCGAAGTCTCGGGTATGTTACCTTACACAAAAATTAATATTGCTGATTTTATCAGGAAGGCAGGAAAAATACCTGTTATTGATGTCAGATCTCAATCGGAATACCTTGCAGGACATATTCCGGTCGCAATAAACATTCCTTTGTTTGATGATAAGGAACGCGAAACGGTTGGGATAAAATATAAAAATGAGGGACGGGTCAGTGCAATTCTTAAAGGTCTGGAACTGACAGGGCATTCACTTTCTTCAAGACTCGGAGAAGGATTAGGGGTCGCAAAAGAGGGACAGTTACTGGTTCACTGCTGGAGAGGAGGAATAAGATCAGAAGCAATGGCATGGCTCTTCTCCTTAGGAGGCATTTTCACCGAAATCCTCGATGGCGGATATAAATCTTACCGCAATTATATTCTTAAAATCCTTTCTGAAAAAAGTAGAATGATAGTTTTGGGAGGACTTACAGGAAGCAGCAAAACACACATTCTTAAATATTTAAAAACAAAAGGTGCACAGATAATTGATCTTGAGGGACTTGCAAATCATAAAGGTTCAGCTTTTGGATCACTCGGACAACCGTCACAACCCTCCACAGAACATTTTGGGAATCTATTATTTGAAAAATGGGATCAGAATAATGCTCTCCTGCCTGTATGGGTAGAAGATGAGAGCCGAAATATCGGAACAGTTTTTTTGCCGGAAGGATTTTACAACAATATGCAGGAAACCCCGACAATTGTATTGCTAATGGATGTTCAGACCAGATTACCTAGATTAATAAAGGAATACGCAGCTTATCCGCCTGAAGTACTTAAGGAATCGATATTGAAAATAAGTAAGAGGCTCGGCGGCGATAATACCCGCGATGCATTAAAAGCAGTGGATGATGGTGATTTTTCAAAAGCAATTGAAATTGCCCTCAACTATTATGATAAAGCGTACCTGTTTGGAATTAAACGGAAGCAGAATAGTAATATATTTTATATTCAGACAGATACAGATGATATCAATACCAATTCCATGAAGGTGCTTGAAGTTGCAGGTAAGATAACCTGGTAAAGAATCTCATTTATTGGTTTTTAACTTCGCTTTCATCTACCCATTTATATACTTTATCCGATCTTCTGACAAGATCAGAAACTTTAATTGAACAAAGTCCGCCCTTAAGTGCTTCATTGGTCACTTTAAGATCAACACGGATTTCTTCCACATTATATTCAATAACACCGGTAGTTGGTCCCGTTATAATTATAAGATCATCTTTATTCAGATTCCCGTTTTCAAGTTTTATTTCCGCTACTTTAAGCCTGGTAAAATAGTTGGTTACCTTCCCCAGATAGATCCTCCTTTTAGTTGCACTTGAGCCATAACGGGTATTCCACTCTCCCAGTTTTTGTCCCTGGTAATAGCCGTCCCAGAATCCTCTGTTAAAAACGGTAGATAGTTTCTCTTTCCAGATCAGAGCTTTTTCAGAATTGAAAGTTCCATCCAGAACAGCAGTTACTCCTTCATTATAGCAGGATGTTACTATTTTGACATATTCGGCTGAACGCGCCCTCCCTTCTATTTTCAGAACCCTGACACCCGCTCCAATTACCTTATCCAGAAAACCAATGGTGCACAAATCTTTGGGAGACATGATATACTCATTATCTATTTCAAGCTGATACCCGGACTCTTTTTCGGTTACTATATATGCTTTACGACAAGTCTGGTAACAATTACCCCGGTTAGCGGACCGGTTGTTTTCATGAAGGCTCAGATAACATTTACCCGAAACGGCCATACATAATGCCCCGTGGGCAAACATTTCTATCTTAATAAGCTCCCCATGAGGTCCCCTTATATTCTGTTCAGTAATGCAGTTGTAAATATGACTTACCTGATCGAGATTCAATTCCCTGGCCAGCACTACCACATCGGCCCATTGTGAATAGAATTTCAGGGCTTCAAGATTGGTTATGTTTAGCTGGGTTGAAAGATGTACCTCAATTCCGGCACCGAAAGCATAATTTATTACAGATAAATCGGACGCAATAATTGCGGATATCCCGGACGCAACTGCTGTGTCAATCAATTTCCTCATCTGATCAATTTCGTGATCAAATAACACCACATTTACCGTAAGATAGCTTTTGAGGCCGGCCTCTCTGCAGATGGCAACAATTTTTCGAAGATCATCAAGTGTGAAATTATTTGATGATGCAGCTCTCATGTTGAGGTTTTCAGCACCGAAATAAACCGAATCTGCCCCACCCTGAATAGCAGCGATAAGGGAGTCGTAAGATCCTGCGGGAGCCATTATCTCAATATCTTTCCTGTTCATTTCTTTTAAATTGCGGGCTGCAAAGATAACAAATAAGCTATTTTCTGTTCATTATAATTCTTATTGAGGATCCTTTTCCTACTTCAGAATACTTTACGAAGATTCTCCCGTTATGATATTCATCAATGATCCTTTTTGCAAGAGAGAGGCCCAGCCCCCAGCCCCGCTGTTTTGTGCTATACCCGGGATTGAAGATTTTCTTGAATGCAGGTTTTGGTATCCCCTTACCTGTATCGGAGATATCGATAAGTACATTTTTTTCTGTTTCCAAAATCCGGTATGTTATCTCCCCGTCTCCTTCCATCGCGTCAATGGCATTCTTTGAAACATTCTCAATTACCCATTCAAAAAGAGCAGAGTCAACAGGAATTTTAATTTCCGTTCCAGGGTTAAAGTTTATTGTGAATCTTACCTTTGATGATGACCTCGACTTGAGATAATCAATTGTCTGAAGGATAAGAGCTGTAATATTTTCCTTTTTTAGGGAGGGCTTTGATCCTATTCTTGAAAATCGTTCGGTTACTTTTTCAAGCCTCTCAACATCAAGGGCAAGTTCCTTGTTAATAGAAATTTCAGGATATTTTTGCTGTAAAATTTCAATCCACCCTGCAAGTGATGAAGTCGGAGTTCCAAGCTGATGGGCTGTCTCTTTTGACATTCCAACCCAAACCTGGTTCTGTTGGGCTTTGCGTGATGAACTGAATGCAAGATATGATACCAGAATGAAAAGTATTATTATTGCTAATTGAACGTAAGGATAATAAATCAGCATCGTCAGTATAATGCTGTCTTTATAGTAAACAAGGTTATAGTGGTTATTTTCAAGATCAATTTTAAGAGGTTCCTCGTCTTGTTTTATTTTTTCAAGATTTTTTTTCAGATAGCCGGGTTCTTTTACCCGGTTTTTATCGAAATTCCTTGAATCAATAATATTATCTGATTCATCCGTAAGTATTACCGGAACGGTATTATTATTTTCAATGACCGATGACAGGAATTCCAGATCCTGATTGGCGTCCGATGAGTTAATGAGCCTGATCGCTTTTGCCCACAGTTCAACATTCTTTCTCTCTTCTGTTTTAAGTTTTTTAACCAGGTTTTCTGTATAGAGCAGTGAGGAGAGACCAATGATTACCGCAAAAAGAAACAGTGCCAGTTTCCCCAGCATTTTGTTGTTGTAAATGTTCAATTTTATTTCTTTTTAAAAATATTTTTAAAAGGCGCCGGATTCTTTTCGGCTGGTATTTCAGGAATAGTTTTAACGGAATCTCCGCTTTCATCCCATGTTACGCGGAACCTGGGCCGTTTTTCCTCCTTTTTATGAATGACGGATGTGTCGTTTTTATACAATCCGTATTCCTCATTCAAAATTGTTTTCAATGACTGTTTTTCTTCTTTTATGTCATTTTTTATTTCACTTGCTGCTGCCTTCATATCATATCCTACTTTGACATCTTCCCCCTTACTTACAATTTTAAGCAAAAGCGATGTGCGTCCCAGTCCGTCATCCTCAATAAAACCGAATTCGGACTGAAAACTCCGGTTCTTTCTGAATTTTTTACTCAGGATCTCCGAAAGAAGCATTTTTACATGATATTCATAATCATTATCAAAACTATGCTTCCCGTTTACTGACAATTCAACTGCAGATGATTTGACATCCATCTGAGGGATATAAAGAAAATTATTTCTGATAAAAAAGTCATTTTCCAGCTTTTCAAAACTGATGTTTTCCAGTTCGGAAAGTTTAATGTATGAGGAGAGTCTTTTTACAGGATCAAAATTGATAAGTGATCCTTTGGTAACCGTGTATTTGCCTACTGCGGTCATAGCCTTTATTTCAGGCTTTAAAAAGGCATCCATAGGAAGAAGCAATGAAAGAGATCCTGAGACAGTCCCCGCCAGATTTTCTGCTTTCAGAAAATTCTGGCCAAAATTGTTGAAAGTAGTGAATGCTTTATGAATATCAATCTTCTCAAGATTGAAAGTCCCTTTTGCAATAATGGATTTATCAGTATTCTGAAAAATTGCTCCATTACCTTTGATAATGCCACCCTGTGAATTTAATTGGAGGGAATTGAATGTTAATGCATTTGGTTTGTAATTAAGTGTTCCTTTGATCTTTTCACCAATAAAGGTTTTATAAAGAAAAGTATCGATTTGGAAATTAAGATTCAGAATCATGTCTCCAGGCATCAAAAAAGCTCTTTTTTTCAGTTTTTCGGAATTGCTTTTGTTCTCTGAAAAAAGTTGAATGGGATCCAGCCTGTTTAATGAGACATCAGCCGAACCAATCATTATCTTATCATGTCTTCCGGCAAGCCATCCGGGAAGATTTCTGAATTCCCCATCTATCTTAATTATATGATTTTTATAAGTTAATGACAGGTTATCTGCAGTAATTGTATCAGAAACTCTGATTTTACCGGTTACATTACCAACCGTTAATTTCCCGTTTTTCAATCCGAAGCTGAATGAATTGAATTTAATATCAGCCTCTGTTTTCAGATCAAGGAAATCATTAATGGAATATTTCTCTTTCCGGATGAATTTCCCCTCCAGTTTCAGATCTACATCTGCTGACCCTCCGGCGCTGGAAACAGACTTTACGTTGAAAAAATCTATTAATTCGCCAGGTTTAAGAGTTCCGTTTAACACAATTGATGTTTCTGGATGATCAAAATGAGCCAGATTGAATGACCCTGTAAATTGAGAGGATCCAAGCTTCATTGAAATATCATTTACTGATAAGTTACTTGTTTCAGGAAGGTTTCTTTTCCCGTTGGAAAAGACTCCTGAGAAATTAAGATCATCAATGGAAAAATGCGATTTTCCGTATTTTAAGCGACCATTACCCAATGAAGCAGTAATTTCAATGTGTGGATTCAAAGTTCTGGACAAAACTCCTTTTACCTTTGCGTTCATTTTAAGTATTCCGGAGGGATCGTAATCCTTAAGTGAATACCTGAGGCTGTCAGGCAGAAACTTTTTTACCTTTGATAAATCGATTTTTTGTCCTGTGATATCAAGATCCAGAAAATTATCCTCAGCAACGGTACCCGTAAGGTTGAAAACCAGATTATCCACCTTAAGAGTTCCCTTTCTGAAGAGTGTATTACTTCCGGAACTGTAAAGACTTACATCAAATTGAGCATCGACACCTTTGGTTAACTTTGTGTTATAGAGTTGGAAAAGAATTATGTGTACTGTTGAATTTGCAGAAAAGTCTATACTGCTGTCTGATATTTTGCTTTTTAAACGACCGCTTTCAATCCCTCCCTGAATTAAAAGCTTTGTTGCGAGATTACAATATGTGGTAGTTATGTCTGAAAGATTGATTCTTTCAAGGTTCAATTCAAATCTGCCTGTTTTTCCGGTTGCTTTATTTGTTTTGATTTCATAATTGACATGCCCTGAACTATCTGACAGCAGGATCAGTTTTCCTGTTTTTATACCGATTCGGTCTATGTTATAATTGCCTCTTAATATATCTGAAAAGCTGAATTCGATCGAAACAGAATTTGCTGAAAGAAGGGTGTCGGTGTCAATCCCGGGAAATCGTGTATGGTCAAAATCAGGAGAAGTGTGCGCTAAAACATCTTTAAGTTCAAGTGAAGCTCTGGGGAATTTTTTCAGAAATGAGAGCCTGAAGGAGCCAATGTCGAGCCTTGTCGAAATATTGTTATTGAGAGTTTTAAGTACATATCCGCCAACTCTGTCCTGTAAAAAAAGAGAGGCAGAAAAGAGGATAACTGAAAATGCAACTATCAGGATCGCAGTAATTTTCAGTATCTTAAGTAAAACTTTCATAGTCTGTTTGGGATAATCATTCAACTTATTAAAAGTTGGAGGCCAAAGTTAAGCCATTTGAATGAATTAGTTCTTTTGTTTGAGAAGGAAGGAGAGATCGCTTTCCGGACCGAGTTCCAGAGTAGCAGAACCCTTCCTGAAGATCCTTATGTTCCGGGGGCCTGAAAGTCGGATCTTCCCATCTTCGACAAAAAGCATGGATCCTTCCCGCAGGCCTGCCACGTATATATCAGGATTAAGTTCAATAAACTCAATAATTCGTTGTTCCCTAGTTTCACCGGCATGTCCTGGAGGATTGAGGTCGAGATAATGGGGGTTTATCTGAGCATTTCTTACTGCGTCAACAGGATCTGAATACCTGTGAATTGAAATTACATCGTGACCTGTTTCCCTGAAACGTTCTGATACTCTGGCTTCATATTCATTAAAAGAAAAAGTCACAGCGGCGTACGGGATGAAAAGCGTTGTAACAGGTTTGTTGCCAAGAAACTCCTTAATGTGATTTTTTGGATAATCAAGGTAAGGTTCCCCGGGATTAGTTGAATTGCTTATAAGAAGTAATCTCATTATTCTTTATCTGAAATAATTTTGAAAATATTAAATGTGTTGAATAAAGTGTTGAAAATTAATACTTTATTGTTTAATACCTGGCCTGTTCCGGTTATTATTTTTAATACCTCATTTGCCATATAGGTTCCTGTTATTCCCGGGAGAACGCCCATCAAACCCACATCTGCCGGTTGCGGATTTTTCAATTCAGAGTCTGTCACTTCGGGATTGTAAGAACGGTAATCTGGTCCGCCATTGAAATTAAATACAGAAACCTGGCCCTCATATTTATAGATTGCACCATGAACCATTGGTTTTTTCAGCAAAACACAGGCATCATTGATGACATATCTGGCTGCGAGGTTATCTGTTGCATCAACAATAATACCGTAGTTTTTAAAAATATTCAGAGAGTTTTTGTTATCAATTTTAAGGTTTATAACCTCCAGTTTAACAAACTGATTAATATGTTCAAGCCGGATTTTTGCAATTATTGATTTTAGTTTCCCGACGTCTTCTGATCCATAAAGGATCTGTCGCTGCAGATTGGTTTCATCCACAAGATCAAATTCAGCAATACCGATCTTTCCAACACCTGCTGCTGCCAGATATTGAAGTACCGGACAACCCAGACCTCCGGCACCAATAACAAGAACGCTTGCATTTTTGAGTTTTCCCTGCCCTGTGATGCCGATCTCCGGTATCATTATTTGTTTGTGATAACGCCTTATCTCCCTGGGGGATAAGAGATCTTCTGCCATAATTTTATGCAATTGATAATATGCGCATATACATCTGAACCGGAAGTATTCAAAAATATTGCAGGGACTCTGAATTAAAGTTCCTTCAACAATTTAAACTAATTTTTAGATTTTAGTTTTATAAACTCTCAACCAGTCAATCTCCATGACTGTCGTTCCATTGATAGGTTTATCTAGGCCTCCCGAAAGATTAATAAACAAAGGTTCCTGTGGTACATCTTTTGTTTGAGTGAATGCCACGGTGTCATTTATTTTCCAAACGAGTTTATCCGTGGTCCATTCAAGCGTAAAGATAAAGAAGTCGTTGGCATATTTTGATCCTATGGAGGTTTTTGCCGGTTTACGCGCCATCAGTAAATAAATCGAAGAAAACCTTGCCGTTTGATGTACGGCAGATGTCTATATGGGGAGTAATCCTATCGCCAAGCATCCAGAAAGAGTTCTTTGCAGCAGGATTGCCCAGCTTGATTTTTGCTTTGAATACTCCGAATTTCTGTCTGAAGCTGTTGCCGGAATTAATTATTCCTGATGAATAATTAAACTCTTTGGTTTCAAAACCGTGGGATGAAGACCATACTTTACCTGAAATTTTCTGAACTTTAGTTATGATCTTAAGTATGCTGTTGCGGATTTCAAAATTCTCTTTTTCCGTATATGCCTGAAGGTCCGATTCAACAGAATATCGGTCTTTGAGAAGCTTTTCACCCCAGTAATAATTTGTGAGCCATTTTTTTGTATCAAGTTTTTCACCGTCAAATTCATCGTTAAAAGTCATCTCCCGGCTTTTCAGAATATTAAATTTATCAGAATCTTTTACCTTTAAGTACCAGATGATGTCATTGTTATGCTTCAGCTTTTCGTATTCCTTCAATTCACTGAACATTTCAGTCTTTTCGAACCTCTTCTTATCGAGCAGGTAAATTTTCTTTTCCTTGAACTCTGAAGTGGATACAAATTCTTTTAATTCATTATACCTTGCAAGACGTGCTGACCCGTCCAGGGTGAGGAAATTTGAACATTCTCTTGATGATTTGAATTTGTAATATTCCTTTATTTCCAGATTCTTTTTTAACCTGGTATATTCCAAAAGCTTTTTATACTCTTCACTATCCTTGAAAGTTATTGGTCTCATTTTCTTCTTTGCAAGGAATTCGGATGATTTAACAAATGCAGACAATTCTTCAAATCTCAGAATAGTTTTAGATTTCCCGGAACCATCATTTTGTCTCTTTTTAAGAAAAAATTTGATCTCAGGGTCAGATTTAAGTGCTTTGTATTCAATAAATTTTCTGTATTCATCAGTATCTTTAAAGGTAAATGGACGGATCTTTTGTTTTTCCCTGAATTCCGGTGATTTAATGAACTTTTCAAGGGTTTCAAAATCAGTAATCTTTTCAGAACCATCCATCGCTTTGTATCTGTTAAGATGATTTCCTGCAAGGGTCTTATAATAGAGAACAATATCCTTTGATTTCTGCAACGACAGAAATTCCTTTTCTTTAGAAAATTCTTCAGAATCCCTGTACCGGAGAGATTCAATCTCTTTCCTTTTCTGAATAAAAACAGGAGAATTTACGTTGTCATTCAGTTCATTGTATCTTGCCAGCATTTCTGAACCGGTGAAAGCCTGAAGTTTCTCAAATTCCATTATCAGAGCCTTTTCTGCCTGTTCAATTTTGTTTGTTGAAGGGATCATCCCCAGTAAGAGTTTGAGACTTGCCATTGGAAAAATGTTTTAGTAGAACCTGTTAAAGATAGAAAATCTTTCTAAAATAACAGTTGAGGCAAAGTCAATTATTGGAGTTTTGGGGGTTTTTAAGCCAATTTGATGTTATTTCCAGCAATCCGGAACCCATTTCCGGAATATTTATCTCTTACCTCAGGAAGGAATAGAAATCATACTAACCTGTTTTTATGATGATAAACATTCCTGCTCTTACAGTGTTATTTAAAGTAGATTATTCTTAAATTTATACGAAAAACACGAAATATATGATTCGTTATTTTATGATTTTCGGATTTTCAGTTGTAAGTATGTTTTCCCTTCGTTCACAATCAATAACAGCAACTGAAATTGTCAGGAGAGCATATGAAAAATTCAATGGGGAAAAGTCAAGCGTTATGGTAATGTCGATGACAATAATCAGGCCAACCTGGAGCCGTACAGTTGAGTTTAAGAACTGGTCGCTTGGCCATGATTTTGCCCTGACGCTTATTACCGCCCCTGCAAAAGATCTTGGTCAGACTTTCCTGAAAAGGGGTACTGAGATGTGGAACTGGAATCCGTCAATCAGCCGGCTGATAAAACTACCGCCTTCGATGATGTCGCAGGGATGGATGGGATCAGATTATACAAATGACGATATACTGAAAGAATCTTCATTAGTGGATGATTATACGCATGAGATTATTGGCGAGGAGACCATTGCCGGAAGGATTTGCTATAAAATTAAAATGATTGCAAAACCTGAAGCAGTAGTTGTGTGGGGATCCCAGTTAAGGTGGATTGACAAGAAAGATTTCCTTGTATTGAGGGCAGAACTTTATGATGAAGAGGGCACACTTGTCAGGACAGAAACAGGATCGGAAATCAGGACAATGGACGGCAGGGTAATCCCTACCCGACTTGAACTTGTGCCGGCAGATGAACCTGGCAATAAGACAATTGTTGACATAAAAGATATAAAATTCAATATTCAGATGGCTGAAAGTTTCTTCTCACAGCAGAACATGAAAAGCATAAGGTAAAGGTTCTGCACACTAAATTTCACATAGCTGTAATGAAAAACTTTATAATGGCATGGCGTAACCTTTGGAGAAACAAAAGAAGGACTTTGATCTCTGCTGCTTCTGTTTTTTTTGCTGTATTTTTTGCACTTATCATGCGGTCTCTTCAGTTGGGCTCATATGGTCATATGTTCAGGAATGTAATTGAATCCTACACTGGATATATCCAGGTTCAGAATGAAGATTTCAAAGACAATTCAACAGTCGATAACGCTTTTGTCCTAACCCCTGAAATAAGAGAAACCCTGATGAATGACAAGAATGTTTCAGATATTATACCACGTTTCGAATCATTTGCACTTGCTTCGTCGGGAGCACTTACAAAAGGGGTTCTTGTAATGGGAATAGATCCTGTTAAAGAATCTCTCCTTTCCAATGTTAAAGGAAGACTGGTTAAATATGCATTGTCTGAAAAGGTCATTGACAGTCTTAAAAAAGCCGGACTTCCTGAAAAGGTTGTGTCCAAACTTGACCTGTTTAAAGGCTATGGTTACTCATCGGAATCGATTCTTCAACTCGATCTGGGAATCTCGGACAGAGAGGCTGCTTCTTTAATGCCGGTCATAGAAAGGATAGCCTCATTCAGCAACGGTTACTTCACAGAGGGGAATCATGAGGCTATTCTGGGTTACAGACTTTCAATTTATCTTAACCTTAATATCGGTGATACGCTGGTATTGATAGGACAGGGTTATCATGGCAATACAGCTGCCGGCAAGTTTCGTATTGCAGGTATTGTAAAGTTGCCAACTCCTGATATTGATAATAAAATTATTTATCTGCCTGTCGGGGTTTGTCAGGAATTTTACAGTGCGCCGGGAATGCTGACCTCCCTGATACTGAATATTAAAGATAACAGTGATAAGGAAATAAACCGTACAATTGCATCACTTGGAAAGAAGGTTCCTTCGCCGCTCAGGCTTTTAGGATGGAGGGAGATGAATGAACTTCTGATCAACCAGATGGATGCCGATAATAAAAGCGGGGCCATAATGATTGGGATATTATACATGGTAATAGCTTTTGGAATATTCGGAACCGTTTTGATGATGACAACAGAGAGAAGACGTGAATTCGGTGTGCTGGTAGCCATCGGAATGCAGAAGTCTAAACTTGCTTATATTGTTACGCTTGAAATGGTTTATATAGGACTCCTGGGAATCCTTGGCGGAATTGCAGTTGCACTTCCGGTTATAATCATAGGCCAATACAATCCGATAAGGTTCTCGGGCGAATATGCAAAAATATACGAAAGTTATGGAATGGAGCCGATAATGCCTTTTTTGCCTGTTGATTACTACTTCCTGTGGCAATCTGTTATTGTTGCAATAATTGTGGCAATAGCCATAGTTTACCCTGTAAGGAAGATATTTAAAATGAAAGTGGCTGATTCATTAAAAACATAACACTTACTTGAATGATCTGGAAAACAGCATGGAAAAACGTATGGAGAAACAAGGTGCGAAGTCTTGTTGTCATATCATCTGTCACCATCGGTATATTCGCGGGAGTTTTTTCCGTAGCCCTGATGAACGGAATGATAGCTCAGAGAGTAAATGACGCATTAAATGAAGAGATTTCAGATATTCAGATTACAAATAAGGATTTCCGCCTGAATTACGATTCTCAGCTGTTAATCGGAAATACCGCAAATGTACTGTCTGTAATCAATAATGTGGATGGGATCTCTGCAGTTTGCGAAAGAACCGTTATAACTGGTATGGCAAATTCCGCTTACAAAAGTGCAGGCGTGCAGATTACAGGAATTGATCCTGAGAAAGAAAAACAGGTTTTTACTTTATACAAAAAAATAATTCCCGGTACAGGTGATTATCTTGGGGAGGAATCCAGATTTAACCTTGCCCTGATTGGCGAGGATCTTGCAAAAGACCTTAATCTTGTCAGGTATTACATTGACACAGCCACCATTTCAAAACTTAAAGAACAGGGAGTGCCGGAGAATGTAACCGGTAAGCTTGAACCACTTAAAGGAATAAGATTCTCAAACGAGCATCAGTTTATTAAAAAGATGAAGACTCTCTTTACCTCATCAGAAGATAAAAAATACGGGCAGCTAATTAAAAAAGAAGCCCGGAACTTCAGGGAGGGATCAAGGTTTACACTGACATTTCTGGACAAAGATAATAATCAGGTTGGTGCTGTCTTCAAAATAGCGGGGTTATATGATATTTCGAACAGCGTTTTTGAAAAAAGTACTGTATTTGTCAGAAATTCTGACATTAAAAAACTTACAGGGATCACCGAAAATTCATTTCATGAGATAGTTGTCAAAATCAATAATCTTGATCAGACCGAATCAATTGAAAAAGAGCTTGCTGAAAAACTTCCGGGGCTTGATGTTGTCAGCTGGAAAAAACTGCAGCCCGATCTTGCGATGATGACAGATATGGTGCAGCAGTTTTACCTTATTTTTGGAATTATCATTCTTGCAGCCCTGGCCTTTGGAATAGTTAATACAATGCTTATGGTTGTTCTTGAAAGGACAAAAGAACTGGGGATGCTTGCTGCAATTGGAATGAACAAGAAGAAAGTTTTTTCAATGATAATGCTTGAGTCGGTGTTTCTTTCATTATTTGGTGGAATTGCAGGAATGATAATCGGGTTGGGGATTATCGGCCTCACCGCAAATACCGGCATCAACTTATCCAGATATGCAGAGGGATTTGCAGCGCTAGGGTACTCTGCGAAAGTTTTTCCTCAGATCAGTGCCGGTTTTTTTGGTATTGTTATTTTTTTGATAATAATAACCGGCATTCTATCATCAGTTTACCCGGCATTGAAAGCGCTTAAACTCAACCCGGTAGAAGCCATCAGAACCGAATAATAGTCACAATCTAAAACCCGATAACCATGAAAGTTCTTGAGATAAAAGATGTTTTTAAGATTTATAACGAGACAGAGATCCAGGTTCATGCTGTAAATGGGGTCACTCTTGATTTTCAGGAAGCGGAATTTGCTGCCATCGTTGGTCCGTCAGGTTCAGGCAAAACTACCCTTCTCAACCTTATCGGCGGACTTGATCTTCCAACCTCGGGAAAGATCTTGATTGACGGGGTAGATCTTACAAAACTTAAATCGTCTGAAGTGATCGACTTCAGGTTGAGAAATATCGGATTTGTTTTCCAGGCGTATAACCTTATTCCTGTACTTACAGCAAAAGAAAATATTGAATTCATAATGTCTTTGCAGAAATGGCCGAGAAAGGAGATGGAAGAGAGGACAATTGAACTGCTTGAGGCGGTAGGTCTGGCCGACAGGATCAACAGCCGTCCGGCAAAATTATCGGGGGGCCAGCAACAGAGAGTGGCAGTCGCCAGGGCATTGGCTTCGCGTCCTAAATTTGTGCTTGCCGATGAACCGACAGCCAACCTTGATTCGAAGTCGGCATCAAAACTACTTGAGATTATGGAAAAACTAAACCATGGTGAAAAAATTACTTTCATTTTTTCCACTCATGATGCAAGAGTTGTAAAAATGGCTCACAGGGTTATAACACTTGAAGACGGAAAAATTGTTTCAGATGATGTAAGAGAATAATAGTTCTTATTTACCATATGAGAAGATTTTTAGGAATACCTGTGCTTTTCTCAATTGTCGTTTTTACTCTCTTTTCGCAGGAGAAACAAAAAGTGATAACATTAAGCGGTTATTTGACCTCAATGCAAAGTGCAATGTTTGATTCACTTTCGGGTCCCTTTATTAATGACAATCTGTTGCATAACAGACTCAATTTTAAGGGATATCTCAATGATCATCTTACATTTGCCGCTGAATTCAGAAATCGTCTTTTTACAGGTGATATGGTAAAGAGCGGCAGGGCCTACGCTGAATTGATAGGAACTGATCCTGGTTTTGTGGATATGTCATGGAATATCGTTAATAAAAATTCCTTTTTTCTGAATACCACTGTTGACCGTTTATGGTTTGACCTTAAATATGGAAAATTCCAGACGCGTATCGGCCGGCAGAGAATAAACTGGGGTCAGGCTATTGTCTGGAACCCGAACGATATTTTCAATGCTTATTCATTCTTCGATTTTGATTATGTTGAACGGCCGGGAAGTGATGCGGTCAGACTTCAATACTTCCCGTCATTTTCTTCAGTGGGAGAACTGGCCATAAAGATTGACGATAAGAATGATGTTACTGCAGCAGGATTATTCCGCTTTAATAAGTGGGGTTATGATATTCAGTTTCTTGCCGGATATGTTAACAGTGAGGATATTGTAGTCGGGCTCGGCTGGTCAGGCTCAGTAGGAAGTACATCATTCAGGGGCGAAGGTTCCTGGTACGAACCTGCCAGAAAGTTTTTGGAAACCCCGGGAGTGTTTTTGCTGACAACAGGATTTGATAAGGTCTTCAAAAACAATTCAATGGCACAGGTACAGGTTATGTACTGCAATTCTCCATTTGAATTCAGTGATTTTACCAGTTTTTATTCCGGTAATCTTTCATCAAAAGATCTGGCGTTTTCAAGAATTTCAGTATTCGGACAATTCACCTGGGCAACAACCCCTTTGCTTAATATGGGTTTATCAGCGATGTGGTTTCCTGATCTGAAGGGATATTTCGCCGGCCCGTCAATAGATTATTCACTTGCCGAAAATGTCGATTTTTCTGTTATCTGGCAGCATTTTAAAACTGATATGACAGGAAGTAGTACAAGAATTAACCTTGCTTTTTTAAGATTAAAGTACAGTTTCTAGAATTTTCATACTTTTGCTGCAGTATTTCTAAAAAGACATGCGATGGCGCTGGTACATGAATTTGAGAATAGCGGCAACTGGTTGTTTAAACGCCGTAGCTGGCTACCGGTTTTTATGGTTGTTGCCGGAATTATTATGATGTACCTCGGAAACAGGCAGATCCTTTTATTCGATATGAGAGATGAGCTTATATTCCTTGGGGTAAGTCTTTTTGGCGAGATTATCCGGATTCTCACTGTTGGATTTACTCCAAAAAACACATCGGGAAGGAACACTGTCAATGGCCAGATTGCCGACGAACTGAATGTTTCGGGTATTTACTCACTTTTGCGTCATCCGCTCTATCTGGGGAATTTTTTTATGTGGCTCGGCCCTGTTTTATTTTTGCGTTCAGCATGGTTCACTTTAGTTTTCATTCTGATATACTGGCTCTATTATGAAAGGATAATGTTCGCCGAAGAACAGTTTTTGAGACGAAAATTTGGTGACATCTATGACAAATGGTCTGAAACAGTAAGTTCATTTATACCGTATTCAATCAGATATATCCCTCCAAAGCTTCCTTTCTCAGTCAGGAATGTACTTGGCAGAGAATACAATTCGTTTATAAATATCTTCCTGATCTTCACCATCCTCGATCTTTTCAGAAATTATTTTCTTTCAGAACGGATATATATGACTGATATGTGGACATGGCTCTCAGCATCCGCTTTTGGTATCTGGATAGTTGTAAGAACTATTCATAAAAGAACACATTGGCTGAATGTTGAAGGCCGATAAAATACTATTCAATCCCTTGCCCCAAGGTAAATCATAATATAATAAAGTAGTGTGGCCAGAGAACCGAGAGCAGCAACTACATAAGTATAAGCAGCCCATTTTAAAGCATCCTGAGCTTTATCATGGTTCTGATACGATGTTATTCCTGCATTTGAGAGCCAGGCTAATGCCCTTTGACTGGCATTTATCTCAACCGGTAATGTCACAAAACTAAACAAAGTTGTAAGAGCAAAAAGAACTATACCAAAAAGCAAAAGGGCAGGAAAGGAATTTACCAGCAGTATTCCGCCCAGGAGTATCCATTGAACCCATTTGGAAGAAAAACTGACCGCCGGTACCATTTTGGATCGGAATCCAAGCCATGCATAAGCTTTTGCATGCTGAACCGCGTGACCGCACTCATGTGCCGCAACGGCAGCAGATGAAATGCTTTTTCCATTATATACTTCCTGACTTAGATTTATAGTTTTTTTATCAGGGTTATAATGATCGGTAAGGCTACCAGTTACACTCTCTACCGTGACGTCATATATGCCAAAATCGTGAAGCATTCTTTCCGCAACTTCACGCCCCGACATGCCATTATCGAGAGGTATTTTTGAATATTTTTTGAATTTAGACTTAAGCGTCATGCTCACGATCCAGCTCAGGATCATGAAGGCGATAAATATTATCCATATGCTCATTTTTTTATCCTCCGGTATTTTTAATCTGACTATTACAAAACCTCTGCCAAAAATCTCTTTTATGTAATTTCTGGTCATTTTGTCAGATGGCGCAAAAGTAATCATTTTATCATTTATAGAACAGGGAAAAATATTTAGACAAATCAGTATTGGGGGTGTATTAAAAGTCTCAAATTACGGTAATGCTTTCTCTGTGTTGCTCTCCCGATAGATCGGGACAAGTTGTGCCTTCTCTATGGCTCTCTGTGTAACAAAAAATTAAGAACTTACACGAGTTCCACAGAGAACTTTTGAGACAGCTTCAATACTGTTTTAGTGTAAGTATTATCTTTGTCCGATAATGAGGTTATTTAGAAAAATATTATCCTTTCTGTTATCACTTCCGGTGTATTTTTACAGGTATTCTGTTTCTCCCTTTCTCAGACCATCGTGCCGTCATGTTCCTTCCTGTTCGCAATATATGCTGGATGCACTTAAGATCCATGGACCATTTACAGGGCTTGGTTTGGGGATTAACCGGATACTCCGATGCAGACCGGGAGGGACTCATGGTTATGATCCTGTTCCGGTTATCCGGTTTCGTCGGTACTGTGCGGGGGGAGCATTATTCCGGAAATGGGAAAAAGAAAACCGGCTGAAGAGGTGAATCAGATCAGAAATTCAGTTCCTCCTTAAGATGCTTGTAACCAGCGCGACTGACAGGCAATTTATCGCCCGACAGGAGTACTGCCACATGATTATCTTTCCCATATGGCTCAATCCGCTTGATCTCTTCCACCCTCACAATGTATGATCTGTGAATTCTGACAAAATCAGATTTTGGAAGATTATCTTCGTAAAACTTCATAGTTTGCTGCTTCAAAGCTTTGCCTGTTAAATAGTGGATCATCACATAGTCGTCCTCTGCTTCAATGTATTTAATATTGTCAACCGGTATGATGTTTATGGCATTGCCTTTTCTGACAACAATTCTGTTAACCGGACCCGGAAGTTCAGGTTTTATCGGAAGAAGATCTCCCGGGAGTGGGGAACCTTTATTCCCTTCAGTTATTTTTACAGCAGCTTTCCTTAATGCTTCGGTCACACGTTGTTCCGGGAATGGTTTTAAAAGATAGTCAGCCGCATTAAGCTCAAATGCCTTTATTGCATACTGATCATATGCTGTTGTAAAAATAATTACAGGCTTCTCATCCAGCACTTCAAGCATCTCGAATCCTGTCAGCTTAGGCATCTGAATATCAAGAAATACCAGGTCGGGTTTTAACTCTGATATAGCTTTTAATCCTTCGAAACCATCCTGACACTCTGCTATTATCTCAACTTCATTATGATCATTCAGATAATGTTTCAAAATCTCTCTTGCAGGAGTTTCATCTTCAATTATCAGGGTTCTGATTTTTTTCATTTTTTAGTTTATCTGCATTTTAAGAAATATGTGCCGGAAATATTCAGGACGTTTTTGGATGGTCTGCCGGGATAATAAGATTAACCGTATAAATTCCATTCTTCCTGGTTGTGGTCAGAGAAGCTTTGTTCCCGTAAAATAATTCGAGCCTTCGTGATACGTTCAGTAGACCGGTTCCTGTACCTTTTACAGAACCTGTCATTGCCTCATAATTATTGCTGATGGTTATTTCAAGATGTTGATCCGATAGGGCGGCAGTTGAAACCAGCCTGACCGGACCGGTGCTTTCATAAACACCATGTTTGACAGCATTCTCATACAAAGGTTGCAACAGCATAACCGGTATTTTCTCCATAAGGCACTTTTCATCAATTTTTTCTTCAGTAATCAGTCTGTCGCCGAATCTCACTTTCTCTATTTCAAGATAAAGGCGCAGGTTTTCAAGTTCACTTTTAAGCGAAACGGGCTGTTCGTCTTTTCTCGAAAGTGCATACCGCATAAAATCTGAAAGTTTAATCACCATCCTTCTTGCCTTTTCCGGATCTGTAATTGTCAGAGAGCTGATCGAATTGAGGCTGTTAAACAGAAAATGAGGATTTATCTGGGAACGAAGCATTTTAAGCTCTGTCTCTTTTATCAGGGTTTCCAGCCTTGCTTCTTTGGCATTCTTTTCCGACAAATTTGTAAGACTTATAACAAGGAAGTATGTTAGTATGATGAGGCAGTAAATAAAAACTCCGGAACCGATACGGTATGTAAAAGTTGCATCCCAGAATGTTTTGTAATTATTCTCTGCCGGTATTATCAGCTGAAGTATATACTTTGTAATAACCATCCACAAGGTAACTGTTATAGCGCCACTTACTACAAGGTTGAATACCAATGATCTATAGGTGGGTTTGCTGTTATTGAAAAAGTTGACAGGATACCATAAGGAAAGCGCTATACCTGAATAGATGAGAAGTGAAATTGCACTGTCAATGATGCTCAAACCGGCAAAACTGCCATAAGCAAAGTAATATAAGAGTGACTGGCCAAGCCCTAGAAAGAGCCAGGCCAGCCACCATATAATGAGCCAGATCCTGTTCGAGAGTACAGGATGTTTCATTCGTTCATGGATTAATAGGTTTTTAATTCCCCTCCGCCAAATATTACTGCGCCTTTTAAAACCAGTTGACTTGTCTGACCGGCAGTTCCTCCGCCTGTCAGTTTCCTTGAGTCTGTGAATCCGCCAAGTATCGGAGTTACCTCAATTGAAACGAACCAGTTATCAGGCACAATTATTGTTGCACCTCCAAATATACAGGCAATTTCAATCTCATTTTTTCCGGGGGCTAGTTTGGCCTTCGTCAGATCAAGTTCCATACCCCCGAAAATGCAGGTGACTTTCCCCCCCTTGAAATTTTCTGAGACGATCCGACGGTCTCCACCTCCAAAAATATTTACAAAATCAATAAAATCGGTTCCGGATGTTCCTCTTGAAGTAACGGAATTCCACCCCTTATGTCTGCTAACAATTAGAATAACACCGATTATTACGAATATGGAAGGCCAGAACAAGTTATAAGCATGAAATGTTTCACGAAAAATAGTTGGTATGAGGAAAAAGCCTCCGACAGCCATAACAATGACACCGGCTGTTTTTTCTGAACCTCCCAGGGTTATCACCAAGCCAATTGCAACAAGGAGCATTGGCCAGCTGAATATGACATGGTCAATAAAGTCAGGGAAAAGACCGGTATTTCTGATCACAAGGAATAACCCGGCCAGAACAAGCATCACACCAATGAGGATGCGATTATTTGCTGAATGTTGACGGTCGTGTCTTAAAGGACGACGTTCATCTCTGTAATCTCCATTAGTTTCCATAGTTGTAAATTTATAAATTAGTATTGTTTTTCCTTTTTAGTAGCGATGATAAAATAAAAATAATGCCAACCAGAATCAAAACGGCCGGCCAGTAGGCAACTTCAATAATTCTCGGGATTACAATATAAATGTCATCCAGCAGGAACCAGATCCCCCCTGCGATAAGAAACAGACCCCCAGCGAATCGCTGATTAAGAATGAGGAAAACTCCGATAAAAATCATAGCGGATTGCCAGGTAAAATATTTACTCACACTTCCCAGGCTAAGAAGGTCATTAGTAGCGACCAGGAGTGCAAGTCCGAGCAGTATAAAGAACCATCCCACGCCCGCATGATTGTGACGCTCTTTACTTTTTAAATAATAATGATCTCTGTTGTTCATAATGTTAGTATATTTATTCTGTTTCAAAAATACTCTGTTAGGGATGCGTGTGTTAATTAAAATCGGTGAACAGCATTTCTATACCGGTTGATGAGCTTTTTAAGCATTTATTGTCACTTTTTTGTTGATAATTTTTTTAATTGAAGAAGGATTCCTATTTTTGCAAACCAAATTTTGAGAGAGATGTCCGGATATTTTACAATACCTGTCAGCGGATTGAAACCAGGACGCTACGTTTATGATTTTGAAATAAATAAAGAGTTTTTTGATAAGTTTGATGAGTCGGAAGTTAAAGAGGGAGAACTTACTGCAACAGTTGAAGCAGAAAAAAGATCTTCGCATATGGAACTTAACGTAAAGATTTCGGGCAGGATCAGGATATGCTGTGACAGATGCCTTGAAATGTTTTATCAGCCTCTGGAAAGCGAAAACCTGCTCCTGGTCAAATTCGGGAAGACCCGGGACGAAAGTGACCCTGATATTCTTACAATACCTGTCGACGAGCAAGAATTGGTAATGGATCAGTATTTTTATGAATTCATACTTCTGGCTCTACCGATAAAGAGGGTACACCCTGACGATAAAAACGGGAAGAGTACCTGTGACCCCGATATGCTTAAGATAATCGAAAAGCATATTGTATTTGAAGAGGAAAGCAATAACGACCCGCGTTGGGAAGAATTAAAAAAACTAATGAACAATAATTAATAAAGACTACGATGGCACATCCGAAACACAAACATTCGAAAACCAGAAGAGATAAGCGCAGAACTCACTATAAAGCTGTAGCTCCGACCGTTTCAACCTGTTCAAATTGCGGATCCTCGGTAAAGTATCACAGGGTATGCCCTGAATGTGGTTACTATAGAGGTAAACTGGCAATAGAGAAAAAAGTCACAGCCTGACTTTTTTAAACTTAACTTACAGATCATGAGAATTGGCCTTGATGTCATGGGGGGTGATTTTGCACCTGATGCAATCATTGAGGGTGCAGTTGATTCCCTGAAGTTTTTTTCAGGTGATGACAGATTGGTTCTAATCGGAGACAAGGCAGCTATTCTCAGTAAGCTGCATGAAATGAAGATCAGTACACCAGTATTTGTTGAGATTATTCATTCTTCACAGGTAATTGAAATGGCTGATCATCCGGCCAAGGTATTCCCACAGAAACAGGATTCCAGCATCGCGGTCGGATACCGTATGCTGAAAGATGGGACAATTGACGGATTTTGCAGTGCCGGTAACACAGGGGCAATGCTGGTGGGAGCAAGCTATACGGTAAATGTGATTCCGGGAGTCTTAAGGCCAGCTCTTGCTACAGTTGTACCCTGCATTGATAACCGTGAATCGGTTATCCTGGATGTCGGCTTAAATCCCGATTGCAGAGCTGATGTACTGCTGCAATATGGTATTCTGGGTAGTATTTATGCTCAGTATGTTCTTGGGATTCAGAATCCATCCGTCGGGCTACTTAATATTGGTGAAGAGGAATCCAAAGGTACTCCTGCAATCAGGGCAGCATATGAGTTGATGAAGGAGCAAGCCGGATTGAATTTTTATGGTAATATCGAAGGTAATCATCTTTTCCGTGAGACAATGACCGACGTTGTTGTTTGTGATGGATTTGTCGGAAATATTGTACTTAAACAGGGAGAGGCTTTTCATCAGATATATAAGACAAGAAACCTTAAAGATGATTATTTTGATCGTCTTGACTTTGAAAATATTGGCGGTACTCCAATTATAGGGATAAATGCGAATGTTGTTATAGGACATGGCATTTCAAAAAGGAAGGCGATAATGAATATGGTGCTTCAAACACGTGATGTTGTGTATGCCAATCTGGCTCAAAAGATTAAAGAGGCAATTTGATTATGGAAAAAATTCGGGCAGCAATTACAGGAATTAACGCCTGGGTTCCGGAATACAGACTTACAAATCAGGAGTTATCAAAAATGGTTGACACTTCCGATGAGTGGATTATGCAGAGGGTAGGGATAAAGGAAAGAAGAATACTAAAAGGAATAGGTCTTGGGAGTTCTGACCTTGGATCAAAAGCAGTAAAAGGATTACTGGAGAAAACAGGTACTTCACCTGAAGAAATTGACCTGCTGATCTGTGCCACTGTTACTCCCGACATGTTTTTCCCGGCAACTGCAAACATTATTTCAGATAAAGTTGGAATAAAAAATGCTTTCAGTTTTGATATAAATGCAGCATGTTCGGGATTTCTTTTTGCATTACAGACAGGAGCCACTTTCATTGAATCGGGTAAATATAAGAAAGTGATCGTGGTCGGCGCAGATAAAATGTCCTCTATCACTGACTATACCGATCGTACAACCTGTCCGCTATTCGGTGATGCTTCAGGAGCTGTATTGCTTGAGCCCACACAGGGAAAAGATGGTATTATCGATCATATATTTCATACTGACGGATCAGGAGCCAGATATCTTCACCTGAAAGCGGGTGGCTCCATTAAGCCTGCATCACATGAAACAGTTGATGCAAAAGAACATTTTATTTACCAGGAAGGACAAAGCGTTTTTAAATTTGCAGTCGTTAACATGGCAGATGTTGCAGTTGAAATAATGGAACGCAACAATCTTAAGTCGGAAGATATTGCATGGCTGGTTCCGCATCAGGCAAACTTAAGGATTATCGACGCAACGGGCAGACGAATGGGCCTTCCTCCGGAAAAAGTAATGATCAATATCGAGAATTACGGAAATACTACCTCAGCAACAATCCCGCTTTGTATCTGGGAATATGAACAAAAACTTAAAAAAGGTGATATTCTTATCCTGGCAGCTTTTGGAGGTGGATTTACCTGGGGTTCCATTTACTTGAAATGGGCCTACAACCCTAAGTAATCTTTTCTTACTGTAATAAAATTATTCTTTTTAACGACCCCATAACCCCGGGGTTCAAAAAAACCAAAGTCATTAAGTCGTATAATTGGTATTTAGACGTGAACAAGTTATTTTTTATCTGCAATAGTTTTTATCTTTGTTAGTTATTAAGTTTGTATTCCTAAAACTTTAAAGCATTATGGCAAAATACAATGAAACAGAGACAGCAACAATTAACCTGATCAGTAATGGTACAGACATTACAGGAGATGTTAAATCGAATGGTGATATCCGGATTGAAGGAACCCTTACTGGAAGCCTGAATATAAAAGGCAAGGTGGTAATCGGCCCGACAGGAAAAGTAAACGGGGAAGTTGTATGCAAGAATTCTGAAGTTTCAGGTATTGTTGAGGGTAAAATAAGTGTCAGCCAATTACTTAATTTAAAATCTTCTTCAACGATCATTGGTGATATTGACACCTCAAAACTTTCTATTGAACCCGGGGCTAAATTTACCGGTAATTGCAAAATGACCGAAAATGACGAAAATGGACCAACAAAAGCCTCAAAAGGAAAAGAGCCCGAAAAACAAGGCTAGTGATGGAGTAAAAAGCTTTGCAAGGTATTCAGGTATGGCATTCCAGATGATAGGAATCATTCTTGTTGCCACCTGGGGAGGAATGAAGCTTGACAAACTGACCGGGTTAAAGACTCCTGTATTCACTATAGTTCTTTCACTGCTTGGAGTATTTGCAGCTATTTATATCGTGTTAAAAGATTTCATTAAATTTAAGTAAGAACTTTTGAAGAAGTTTTTCAGATATATTATTCTACTTCTGTTCTCTGTTCTTATATTTATTTTCGGATACATACTCATCACCACAGGCAAAATTAATATACTGTTAAGTGATCTGGCAGTCCAATCATGCGTTTTTGCCTTCATATCCCTTATCACCCTCATAATTTTTTTCAGAGGACAAAAAAAAGAGCATAAGATCCAGACATTTTATAGCCTTGTCGCTGTGAGCCTTAAACTCCTGTTAGAGATGGTGTTTGCGCTTATATGGTTTATTCTTGCTAAAAAAACAGGTCTGGCATCAGTATTATTATTTTTTGTTTTATATTTGGCCTTCACTTTGTTTTCGCTAATTATAATATTGAAAACATTGAAACACAAATCTTTAGAAAACAAATATTGACTTGAAAACGTGTAGACTTATCGTGTTTTTCTTTGTTCTCCTGCTCGTTATGCCCGCTTTCCCGATATCCGGACAGGAAGAAAAAGAAAAGGAGAAATCGGAAGGGAAATTCGATCCAAGTACATTTATTCTTGAACACATTTCTGATTCTCATGAATGGCATATTCTGACCAAAAAAAATGGGGAAAGCATAGTGATCTACCTTCCCGTGATACTCTATAGTAAAGGAAAGGGACTTGATCTTTTCTCCTCGAAAAAACTTGCCCATGGACATGAATACAGGGGTTACAGACTGGAAGAAGAGGGTGAACTGAAAGGTAAAATTGTATCTGTGAATGAGAATGGAATTGTTGATGAAAAGTCTCTTCCGCTCGATTTTTCAATGACAAAAACTGTAGTGGGAATGTTATTTGCAGCCATAATTGGATTAGTGGTCTTTCTCTCGCTTTCCTTGTCATATAAAAAAACCGGTATTAGTTATCCGAAAGGCATTCAGCGTTTTCTTGAACCGGTTATTACCTTTATACGTGATGATATTGCAATACCAAATATAGGAGAACATAGATATGAAAGGTATATGCCCTATCTCTTGTCAGTCTTCATTTTTATACTAATCAATAACATATTTGGGCTTGTCCCGTTTCCTCCGCCTTTTGGCGCAAATGTTACCGGGAACATAGCAGTTACTTTTGTACTGGCATCTTTTACTTTTGTTATCACACAGATAAGCGGGAATAAAGCATACTGGAGACATGTATTTGCCACTCCAGGCATTCCAGTATGGCTCTTGCCAATTATGATACCTGTTGAAATAATCGGACTTTTCTCAAAGCCTTTTGCACTGATGATCCGTTTGTTTGCAAACATGTTGGCCGGTCATATAATAGCATTAAGCCTGATTTGTCTGATATTTATCTTTGAAACACTTGTTATAGCCCCGGTTTCTGTCTTTTTTGTAATTTTTATGGATTTTCTTGAATTACTGGTGGCTTTTCTGCAGGCATATATTTTTACACTGTTATCGGCGCTGTTTATAAGTCTGGCAACGCCGGATAATCATTAATTAATTTAACTAATAATTTGTATTATGGAACAAATTTCATTCGCAGCAATTGGAGCAGGCCTTGCAGTAATAGGAGCTGGTCTTGGTATAGGTCGGATAGGTGGGTCAGCGATGGATGCTATTGCACGGCAGCCAGAAGCTTATTCAAAGATTCAGACAGCCATGATCATTGCGGCAGCCCTTATTGAAGGGGTAGCATTGTTCGCAATTGTTATCGCTCTTATTAAGTAATTTTGGAATTTAGAAGCCTGCAACGGTTGGTTGCATGGCTTCTTTTTTAACTGACACTTATTTTAAAATTCAGATATGGTACTTTTAGCAAATAATCTTACTTCTCCAGGCATTGGCACAATCTTCTGGGCAGCCCTTATCTTTGGTCTGTTTCTGGTGATACTTACCAAATTTGCCTGGAAACCTATTCTTGCCGCTATCAAAGCAAGAGATGAGATGATAAAGGGTTCTCTGGCTTCTGCTGAAAAAGCACGTGAAGATATGTTGAAGTTGCAGAGTGACAATGAAACAATTCTTCGCAAAGCCAGGGAAGAACGAGAACTGATTTTAAAAGAAGCAAGAGACTTACGCGACAGACTTATCGCTGAAGCCAAAGACAAAGCAACAGAAGAAGCAGATAAACTTGTTGAAAAAGCACGAACAGGAATCGAAAGGGAAAAAGCAAAAGCGCTTTCTGAGATTCATGAACAGGTCGCAACTCTTTCTGTTGAAATAGCTTCTAAACTCCTTGGAGAAAAATTGAAACAATCAGGTGAACAGGTAAAACTGATTGATAAGTACATGAAGGATATTGACTTCAATAAAAACTAAATAATCGTATCCGGAATGAACGAAAGCGTTATATCTGTAAGGTACTCAAGAGCTTTATTTCAGTCAGCACTAGAGAAAAAAGTACTTGATAATGTCTACCAGGACATGATCTTAATTTCAGAAATATGTTTAATTCCTGAAGTAAAAGAACTCCTTAACAGCCCGATCATTGTATCTTCAAAAAAGAATGCAATACTTAACGCTGTTCTCGGTAAAAATGTTGATAAACTCACATTGTCTCTTATCGGACTGGTAATAAGAAATGGCCGCGAAAGTTTTATCCCTGGCATTGCAAGGGTCTTCAAACATGAGACTATGAAATACAGGGGAATAACGGAAACCATTCTCACAACGGCACTTAAGGTTGATATCAAAATTAAAGACCAGATTTCTGAGCTTATTTCAAAGGTATTCAAAACCAAAGTAGAACTCAGAGAAATTATTGATCCGGACATTATAGGAGGATTTATCCTCAGGATTGATGATAACTATATTGATGCAAGCATAAGGAATAAACTCCGTAAGATAGAAAAAGAGCTGAAAGCCGGAATTGTAATCGCGTGAAACTTGGTATAAATAATAAAGATAAAAAGAATTCAAAAAATGGCAAATATTAAACCAGCGGAAGTCTCAAAAATTCTCAAACAGCAATTGGAAGGAATCCAGACAGGCGCTGAACTGGAAGAGGTTGGGACTGTGCTTCAGGTTGGTGATGGCATCGCACGTATTTACGGGCTTTCAAACGCTCAATCGAATGAGCTTATTGAATTTGAAAACGGCATGGAAGCGATAGTACTGAATCTTGAAGAAGATAATATCGGGGCAGTGCTACTGGGTCCCACGGAAGAGATCGGTGAAGGAGATATTGTAAAAAGGACTGGCCGTATAGCCTCAATCGGTGTAGGCGAAGGACTTCTGGGAAGAGTGATCTCCCCCACAGGCCAGCCTCTTGATGGTAAGGGACCTATAGAGGGAGAGCTTTTTAATCTTCCGTTTGAGAGAAAAGCCCCTGGTGTGATTTTCCGTCAGCCGGTTAAACAACCACTTCAGACAGGTATTAAGGCAATTGATGCAATGATCCCTATTGGACGCGGACAGAGAGAATTAATAATTGGCGACAGGCAAACTGGAAAGACCGCAATTGCAATTGATACAATAATCAACCAGAAAAGTAATTTTGATGAGGGTAAACCAGTTTATTGTATTTATGTAGCAATAGGACAGAAAGGCTCGACAGTAGCCAATATTGCTTCAATACTTGAGGAACATGGAGCTCTCAAGTATACTGTTATAGTTCTTGCGACTGCTTCTGATCCCGCTGCATCTCAGTTCTATGCACCGTTTGCCGGAGCATCTATAGGAGAATTCTTTCGCGATTCCGGGCGTGATGCACTTATAATTTATGATGATCTCTCAAAACAAGCTGTCTCTTACAGGGAAGTTTCATTGTTGCTCCGCCGCCCACCCGGACGTGAGGCATATCCGGGTGATGTCTTCTATCTGCATTCAAGACTTCTCGAAAGAGCTGCAAAAATCATTGAATCAGATGATGTTGCAAAACAAATGAACGACCTTCCTGAATCGATAAAACATCTTGTAAAAGGAGGAGGATCCCTTACAGCATTGCCAATAATTGAAACACAGGCCGGTGACGTATCAGCTTATATCCCTACTAACGTTATCTCCATTACTGATGGCCAGATATTCCTGGAATCTGCTCTTTTCAACTCGGGAGTACGTCCGGCTATCAACGTAGGGATCTCTGTTTCAAGGGTTGGAGGTAATGCCCAGATAAAATCAATGAAAAAGATTGCCGGGACATTGAAGGTTGATCAGGCACAATACCGGGAACTTGAGGCATTCTCAAAATTCGGTTCGGACCTTGATGCTTCCACTCTGGCTATTCTCAACAAGGGTGCTAAAAACGTTGAGATACTTAAACAGGGACAATATTCCCCGATGCCGGTTGAGAAACAGGTTGCAATTATATATTGTGGAACAATGGGTCTGTTAAAAGATGTTCCCGTAAACAAAGTAAAATCTTTTGAAACAGAGTTTCTTGAATATCTTGAGCTTAAACACAGAGATGTTCTTGATAAGCTTCGTGATGGTATCCTTAATGAAGAGATTACCCAGGTACTTGAAAAAGTAGCAACAGAGCTGACAAAGAGGTATAAAGATCAATAGCCTTGAGGAAAGAGGATTAAACAATTTTTTAATGGCGAATCTAAAAGCAATAAGGATAAGAATCAGTTCTGTAAAGTCAACAAAGCAGATCACTTCGGCTATGAAAATGGTTTCTGCCGCCAAGTTGAGAAAAGCACAGGATAAAATTGTCAGGTTGAGGCCTTATGCAAATAAGTTGTATGAAATCCTTATTGGCCTGTCACAAAGCCTGGCCGACTCTGAAGTTGAAAATATCTACGGAAGAGTCTCCTCACCGGAGAAAATTCTTGTTGTTGTAATAACATCAAACAGGGGACTTTGCGGGGCCTTCAACTCAAATGTCATAAGAGAGGCAAAAAGAGTGATTACAGACAAGTATTCTGACCAGTTTAATAATCGTAATCTTTGGTTACTTACAATCGGGAAAAAAGGATACGATTACTTCAGAAAACAAAATATGCAAATGCTTCAGGAGCAAAATAATCTTCTGAATGATCTTACTTTTGAGAATGTATCTGGCCTTGCAGAAAGTATAATGAACAGTTTTACTGCAGGTGAATTTGATAGGGTGGAACTGGTGTATAATCAATTTAAAAATGCTGCGGTTCAGAACCTTACTAATGAAATATTCCTTCCTGTTGCAAATGTAGCTCAGGGGAATATGAAAGCTGTTCCGGTTGACTATATTTATGAACCCACCAAGGAAGAAATTGTTAAAGAACTGATACCAAAGTCGCTGAAGATTCAATTCTATAAAGCCGTGCTTGATTCTTTTGTTTCTGAACACGGCGCAAGGATGACAGCCATGCATATGGCAACCGATAATGCTACAGACATGATACGAGATCTGACACTCCTGTACAACAAAGCACGACAGGCAACAATTACCAATCAGATACTGGAGGTTGTCAGTGGCGCAGAAGCATTGAAAGGATAAGCAGAAAACCGGTCATCAGAATCGTTGAATTACCATTATGTACAACCACTACCAGGTTAAAGAATTAGTTGATAAAGCCATCATTAATCTTTCGTATAATACAGAAGCGGAAAGACTTATTACTCCTGTTAAATATTTCCTTTCCATAGGAGGTAAAAGGCTGAGGCCAGTAATTGCTATTATGGCCTGTAACCTCTTTACCGATAAAATTGAGGAGGCTATAATACCGACAACAGGGCTTGAGGTGTTTCATAACTTCACTCTTATACATGATGATATTATGGATCATTCTTCATTGAGGAGAAACTATCCGACTGTGCATAAAAAATGGAGTATAAATCAGGCCATTTTATCGGGTGATGTAATGGCATTTATTTCAAATGAATGCTTTTTGCAGTCTCCGCCGGATTGCCTCCATAAAGTATTCAGGATCTTCAATAAAGCTGCTGTTGAAGTCTGCGTGGGCCAGCAAATGGACATTGATTTTGAAAAAGCAGCAATTGTCTCCCAGGATGAATATTTGCGAATGATTGAGCTTAAAACAGCGGCTCTTATAGCAGCATCTGTTAAAATAGGAGCCGTTATAGGAGGGGCAAAAGATAAAGATTCAGAGATGCTTTATGAGTTTGGCAGAAACCTTGGTCTTGCATTTCAGATTCAGGATGATCTGCTTGACATTTACGGTGATATGAAGCTGTTCGGGAAGAAGGCAGGAGGTGACATTATCGAAAATAAAAAGACATTTCTGCTGATAAAAGCTTTTGAAAAAGCAAACCAGGTTCAGGTTAAACAACTTCATGGATTGCTCTCAGCAAATAATACGGATCCGGAGGTTAAGATTAATAAAGTTGTTGAGCTTTATGATGAGTTAAATATAAAATCCATTACTGAAGAGCTTGCCAATAACTATATTGAGAATGCATTCCGTTTGCTTGAAAAAATCGGGGTTGATGAGAAAAGGAAAAAAGAATTGGTTATACTCGCCGGGTCACTTATCGGCAGGACCCGATAGACAAAATTGCAGAATTCCGGTACGGTACTAAAATGGAATAAATAAAAATTGAAGAAAAACATATCTATATTATAGGTTCGATAAGGGCTAACAAGCACAAAAAGTATTAAATTTGTATCTCTGAAAAAATAATAATAAATAATAAATAATATGTCACAGAATACCGGGAAAATCAGCCAGATTATTGGACCCGTGGTTGATGTAACCTTTGGACGGCAGGGAATGGATATGCCTGATATTTATGATGCTCTTGAAATTAAAAGAGATGATGGTTCAGTGCTTGTTGTAGAATGCCAGCAACATATTGGCGAAAACACGGTCCGGACTATTGCAATGGATTCGACAGACGGTCTGCGCAGAGGGATGACGGTTGTGGCAACCGGATTACCAATAACTATGCCGATCGGTGAACAGATAAAAGGTCGTCTTATGAACGTTACAGGTGAAGCAATTGATGGCATAGGCCCCCTGGACAAAAAAGGCGGATATCCGATTCACCGTAAACCTCCCAAATATGAAGACCTGTCAACAGAAAAGGAGATACTCTTCACAGGAATCAAAGTGATTGACCTCATTGAACCATATTCAAAAGGTGGCAAAATTGGTCTCTTCGGTGGTGCAGGTGTCGGTAAAACAGTGGTTATACTTGAGCTGATCAATAATATTGCGAAAGCATATTCGGGGCTCTCGGTATTTGCGGGTGTAGGTGAAAGAACAAGGGAGGGTAACGACCTTTTGCGTGAGATGCTTGAAGCCGGAGTCATTACATATGGTAAGGATTTTCTTGAGAATATGCTGTCAGGCGGCTGGGACCTGTCAAAAGTTGATAAGGATGTATTGAAAGAATCAAAACTGGCTCTCGTTTTTGGCCAGATGAATGAACCCCCCGGAGCAAGAGCAAGAGTAGCTCTTTCGGGTCTTTCTGTCGCTGAACATTTCAGGGATGGCGACGGTAAAAGTGGTGGAAGGGATATTCTTTTCTTTATGGATAATGTATTCCGTTTTACCCAGGCAGGTTCAGAAGTCTCTGCACTGCTCGGAAGGATGCCTTCAGCAGTAGGCTATCAGCCTACACTGGCAACGGAAATGGGTGTAATGCAGGAGCGTATTACCTCAACAAAACATGGATCCATCACGTCGGTTCAGGCAGTCTATGTACCGGCCGATGACCTTACAGATCCGGCTCCTGCCACTACATTTGCACATCTTGATGCAACTACAGTTTTAAGTCGTAAGATTTCAGAACTTGGTATTTATCCTGCAGTTGATCCGCTGGATTCTACTTCAAGAATATTATCCGCAGAAATTGTCGGAGAAGCTCATTATAATTGTGCCCAGAGGGTCAAGGAGTTGCTTCAGAGATACAATGAGTTACAGGATATAATTGCCATCCTGGGAATGGACGAGCTGTCAGAAGAAGATAAACAGGTCGTCCATCGCGCCAGACGGGTGCAGAGGTTCCTTTCACAACCCTTCCATGTGGCTGAACAATTCACGGGAATTAAAGGTGCCCTTGTATCAATAGATGATACTATAAAGGGTTTTAATATGATAATGGACGGAAAAGTTGACCAGTATCCTGAATCAGCATTTATGCTGGTTGGAACTATTGAAGATGCAATTGAAAAAGGAGAAAAAATTCTTGCACAGTCAAAATAATATTATTTCGGATGAAGATAGAGATCATCACTCCTGATAAAAAAGTATTTGCAGGGGATATAAAATCAATAAGAGTACCCGGAAAGAAAGGATCTTTCCAGGTACTTACTGACCACGCCCCGATAGTATCAACTCTTGAAAACGGACCTGTAATAATGGTCGATCAGTCCGGAATTGAAACAATATATGAAATCAGCGGAGGAGTGATTGAGGTCAAAATGAACAAAATAATTCTCCTGGCTGAATCTGTAAGTTAAGCCCTCTTTTATGTCACCTGATGAATTTCGCAAATATGCCCATGAGCTCGTAGAATGGATGGCCGGGTATATGGAAAATGTAGAGAATTACCCTGTAAAATCTGCTGTTAAACCAGGTGATATCTTTAATAAGATACCTGATACTCCACCCCGGGAATCAGAATCATTTGATACCCTCATGAGAGATTTTGAGGAGATAATTATGCCGGGAATAACTCATTGGCAGAATCCAAATTTTTTTGCATATTTTCCGGCCAATACCAGTCCCCCGTCAATCCTTGCCGAGATGATTACTGCAACACTCGGTGCGCAGTGTATGATCTGGGAAACCTCTCCTGCCGCTGCAGAACTCGAAGAAAAGATGATGATCTGGCTGAGGGAGCTGATCGGCCTTCCTTCAGATTTTGAAGGGGTGATACAGGACAGTGCCTCCACTGCAACACTTGCAGCAATCCTTACTGCGAGAGAAAAATCAACTGGCTTTTCGATAAATAATAACGGTGCGGGACAAGCAGGTATTTTAAGGATCTATTGTTCCGGACAAACACATTCTTCGGTAGAAAAGGCTGTAAAAATAAGCGGTATCGGCCGGAAAAACCTTGTTAAAATACCAGTTAATGACGACTTTACACTCGATCCCGGAAAACTGAGAGATGCCATAACGGAGGACCTAAACAAAGGTTTTATTCCCTGCTGCGTTGTTGCAACAATAGGAACTACAGGAAGCGCTGCCGTTGATCCAATCCGATCCATAGGAGAGATCTGTAATGAAATGGGGGTCTGGCTTCATGTGGATGCCGCCATGGCCGGAACGGCACTTATTCTGCCCGAATTTCAATGGATGCTCGACGGGAAGGAATATATCGACAGTTTTGTTTTCAATCCTCATAAATGGATGTTCACTAATTTTGACTGTACTGCCTTTTTCATTAAAGATCCGGATTTTCTTATAAATACTTTTGAAATACTACCGGAATATCTGAATACAAGAACCAGGGGACTGGTTAATGATTACCGGGACTGGGGAGTTCCGCTTGGCCGGAGATTCAGAGCCCTGAAATTATGGAGTGTGATAAGATCCTACGGAACTGATGGTCTTCGTGAAAAAATAAGATATCATATAAGCATTGCTTTACGGCTTTCAGAAATGATCTCAAAGGAAAAGGACTTTGAACTACTTGCAGCTGTCAGGTTGAACGTTGTCTGTTTCAGGTATATCCCTCAGGGGAGGGAGGAAGATCAGTTCAATGTGATCAATGAAAAGCTTAACCATCTGCTTAACGACTCGGGAAAGATCTACCTGACTCATACCGTTCTTAATGGTCGTTACACATTACGTATGGTAACAGGCCAGACAAATGTGACCCTTGAACATGTGGAAAAAGCATGGGAATTAATTAAGACGACTGCACGCACCATGCAATTTTGATCTTTATAATTTCGACTTTCCGATATTCATTCCGAATATATCAATATTAAAAAGCATTTCAAAAACAGGCGATCTGGTTATACTCTGCCATGCTCCCTGAACTCCCGCCGAGATCATAAATGGATTTCTGAACAGATGAAAATCTGACAATAACTCAAATCCGTATGAACTAAAGGATTCAAAATAATCGTGATAGGATTGGAAAGCAGTACCTGAAGCAGTTTGTGTGAAGTAAGCATTCCCTTTACCACGGGCAAAATCATAAAATAATGTCCCCCTTATCCGCTTCATATAAAGAATGCCTGAAATGTTAAAGTCGGGATAAAAAAGTGGCATTGCATAATCAAGAGAAATAAAATTTAAATTTGATGAAAAGATATTCTGATAGCTCCGGGGCCAATGTATTCTGTTACCAATATAATACTTTGCCAGTTTCTGTTTTTCTTTCTCAAACCTGATTTTAATACTGTTATTGGAAAATATACCAGGGAAATAAAATGCAGTTTTTACAGATTCTGAAGATCCGTTAATTAGATTGTCAAAAGGTGAAAATGAATAATTAAGATCAAAAACCTGTGCCCATCGGGGATATATATCCCTGATCGCTGATCTGCCGGAATTTGAGAAATACAATCTTGCAGTAAGTTGCGTCTGACCATAATCATACCGGTTTATTTCTTTAAGGAATATGTAATTATTGCTATAATCAGAAGTAAATGAAGGGTATAAATACCGGGTAAAGTTACCGGTGGTAAAAGTAAGCGGCAAAGAGACAGTGTTTATAAATCTTATACCCTGACGAACTGACTGAGGATCAGCCACGACCTCCCGTAATTTGTCAATTACAGGTTTGTTCCCATAGTCTAACTGGGATTCAAATACAGGATACCGGCCTTTCCAGGTTACCCTTGTATGAAATTTGTTTCTTTTATCTGTGGAATACTCATATCCAAGGGTGGAAATAAGAGTGCTTAGATGATTTTGCGACATGATAGTAAAACCTGGCCGGATTGATGCAGGATCAGTTTGAACCTGCTGAAGATCTGCATAAAATGGCATCCAGCTGTGAAAATTAAAAAGATGCTGCCATTTCCTGTATGGAGTCGGTGAATAATCAGAAACAATTTTTCCCGGAGGAGGTAATGGCACAGAATCTACCCGGTTTATCAGAAATGAAGAAGAGCTTGTGACTATATTTGATTTTTTAATGGTACTATCCAGCCCCGTACTGCAAATATCATTTCCGGAGGATGAATAATCGGTGAAGAATGCTTTCCCGCCATAAATACAAAGATCTCCTGCACCGAATTCCGAACTTGTTACTCCATAAATCTCTTTATCCGGAGATATAAGATACAGATTATCAGTACCGGAGGAGGAGCTTACAAAAAACAGAGTGTCATTTCTAAGGTAGGTGGACTGAAGATCATCTCTCCGGGGCTCAACCAGTGTTTGCCACTTACCGGTGACTGTAGAATAAGACATTATCCCTTCTCCTCCTTCGGTAAGACTAATTACAGTCAGCATTGTTCCGCCATATGCCCATTGTGGTCTTTGAAGATACGCATTACCCGGAGCAGGCACGGACTTGAGAACAGATCCGTCATGCGGGTCAATAAATACTAGATTATTTTTATTTTCAGGAGTGTTTTCAACCGCAGCGATCAATCTGGCATCGGGGGAAACAGATGCTGACATGTACCTTGTTTTAGTCGTCAGCCGGGTAGTTTGATTGCTTTTAATATCCATAATTTTTATTACGGAATAGTTTCGGTTTTCCCATCGTGGATCAGACTCGCTTTCAACCCACACAATTTTCCCTTTTGCCTGAGAAATAAAATAGGGATATAAATACCCGGGTATATGAATTCGCTTTTCTGATTTTTGTGAAGGTCTTATCAGTACAAATGAAGGTGGTTCCGACAATGAAGTTTTTATTGCAAAAACAGAATCAGGTCCTGAAAAAACAGGAGAATAATAGTTAATATATCCTCCTCTTTTTGAGGGAGAAATTGCTTCATAAGTTTTAAATCCACTTTGCTTAATGTCCTGTTTCCAGATGGTTTTCAGACCTTCGAAGGTCTCATTAAAAAGTTTCTTTTTAGTTATATTCGCACTTCGTGAAAGACTGATATTGACAGGATTAATTGTGAATGGCTCGTTAGCTGTAAAGCTGAGCATTTTGTTCCACAGCTGTGGATCATATCTGGTATATGACCATGCGACCATCTGGTATCCTGTCCTGTAGTAGTCGGGAATGAAATCGCGGAATGAACCGTTAATCATCTTGTCATAATTATAAATATTCTTTTCACCTACAATAGCTTTAAGTTGTTTCTGAAAGGAGGCGCTTCTTCCCCTGCCTGATTCTGTAAGTCGGGTTTCCGCATAAACGGCATCCCCTTCCAGAAACCAGAGTGGTAAAAGAGCTGTGACCATACCTGTAAACTGTTCTCCGAGGCCTATAGACATAAACTTTGTAAAACCACTATTCAATGATTCCATTTGGAGAACATGAGTAAGCTCATGGATCGCCAGTTGATCCTTAGGGTCCAGTGGAATAGTATTCTGTTCAGGAGTAGGGTATAATTCCATTCGCCGGGGTGCCCATGAAACATATCCGTTAGATTGTGTTGTGAAATTGTGGATAATAACCGGAATTTTAAATCTTTTTTCCGGATACAGATAAGTGAGTTTCGCACGTGCCCTGTTAAGTGATTGTGCAAAAGATACCCCTTCCTTCCCATATTCAGCCGGGTAAATAATTTTAAATTCCGGGGTTTTGATCTGCATCCATTTCAAAGAAGCCGGATCCTGACCTGAGTCATAATATTGTGCAACAGAGGTTATTGAAAGAAAAAATAATACGGCAAGTGATGGTAGGGAACGGAAGTTCATCATAGAAAGTATTGATCAAATTTAGCAAAATAATACTGTAATCCCCGGTTGAATATAATATTAAAAAATTAAGTATTTTCGTCGTTTGATTTTATTACAACAAATTCTCAGAAAAACGGGAGCAGGCATGAAAAATTACAGATTAATTAACAACATTTCGGGTTGGGTTATTTTTGGAGTGGCAGCCTTTACCTACCTGATGACAATTGAACCCACTGCAAGTCTTTGGGATTGTGGTGAGTTTATAGCTTCCGGTTTTAAACTTGAAGTAGGACATCCTCCGGGAAATCCTGTTTTCATGATCATGGCTCGCTTTTTCACCTTTTTTGCCGGAGGTAATGTGTCAAAAGTTGCCGAAATGGTAAACTCAATGTCTGCACTGGCAAGCGCCTTTACGATCCTTTTTCTGTTCTGGACCATCACTCATCTCGCAAAAAAAATATTAATAAAAAACGAGGATCAGTTTACTCCGGGACGCATAACGGCTATTATTGCTTCCGGAGTTGTCGGAGCCCTGGCTTATAATTTTTCCGATTCATTCTGGTTTTCAGCTGTTGAAGGAGAAGTATATGCTTCATCATCGTTGTTCACAGCCCTGGTATTCTGGGCTATCCTTAAATGGGAAAATGTTGCTGATGAAAAGTATGCAGACAGATGGATTATTTTGATCGCATATCTTATGGGTCTTTCTATAGGGGTCCATCTTCTTAATCTTCTGGCAATACCTGCAATTGTTATGGTCTACTATTTCAGAAAATTTGAATTTTCACGGAAAGGTTTTGTTATTTCAATGGCAACATCTGTAATTCTGCTGGCACTTATTATGTATGGGATCATGCCAGGTGTCGTAACAATATCTTCGAAATTCGATCTCTTTTTTGTAAATACATTGGGTCTGCCGCATAACACTGGTATGATTGTGCATTTCCTGATTATTATTCTCCTGTTTATACTTGCAATAAGATCTATATTAACTTCAGCCGGTAATACCCAGACTACAGGTCTGGCAATAGCTGCATTGTTTTTCACCGGTATCTGGGTGGTTTCAGGGTCAGCTGTTGTGAATGTTCTGGTTTTATTAATGATAGGCGGATTTGTATGGTACATTGCCGGGAGAAGCAGAATGATTCTGAATACAATCCTTACTTCTGTAATGGTAATATTAATCGGATATTCTGCAAATGCGATCATTATAATAAGAGCTTCCGCCAATACTCCTTTAAATGAAAACAATCCGTCAAATCCATTTAACCTTTTGTATTTCCTGAACAGGGAACAATATGGTGAAAGACCCTTGTTCAGGGGGCCTTATTACAACGCTCCGGTGTTGGATTATAAAGACGGGAAACCAAATTATGTTCTCGAAAACGGTAAATATATCATCACAAGTCATAATCTGGAACGTATTTATGATGAGAGATTTATTACTCTCTTCCCAAGGATGTGGAGTGATCAGAGCGATCACCGGACAATTTATGAGGAGTGGGGTCACGTAAAGGGTATTCCGATTCAGGTTACCGACCAGTCGGGGAAGAAGTCCATTATAAGAAAACCGAAATTCAGTGAGAATTTAAGGTTCATGTTTACTTACCAGTTTGGGTACATGTACTTCAGATATTTTATGTGGAACTTCGCCGGGAAACAGAATGATACCCAGGGAACAGGGGGAGCCATAAACGGAAACTGGATTTCAGGAATAAAATTTATTGATGAACCCAGGGTTGGGACATCCGATCTTCCTGCCGATATGAAAAATGACCCGTCACGTAATAAATATTACCTGTTGCCCTTTCTGCTGGGGATGGTCGGATTATTTTATCAGCTCAACCGGGATAGTAAGAACTGGTGGGTCATCATGCTTTTATTTGTGATGACCGGTATGGCAATAGTCTTTTACCTTAACCAGTATCCAAATCAACCGAGAGAAAGGGATTATGCTTATGCCGGGTCATTCTATTTTTTCAGTATCTGGATTGGATTGGGGGTATTGGCTCTTTTTGAAGCTCTGTCTAAGGTTGGATCAGAAAAAATTGCTGCCCCGGTTGCCGGATTGATTTGCTTTTTTGCTGTCCCTGTGATAATGGGAACCGAAAACTGGGATGATCATGACAGATCAGGTCGATACCTTACACGTGATGTTGCTTTTAATTATCTTAATTCATGCGCTCCAAAAGCAATTCTTTTTTCAAATGGGGACAATGATACTTTCCCCCTCTGGTATGCCCAGGAGGTAGAGGGTAAGAGAACCGATGTCCGCGTATGTAATCTGATGCTTCTGAATACCGACTGGTATATAAATCAGATGAAAGATAAAGCTTATGAGTCAGATCCGCTGCCTGTCACTTTGCCTGTAAAAAAATATTATGATGGAGTAAACAATCAGATATTCATAATAGAAAAAACCAAAGATCCTGTTGATATATCAACGGTAATTGACTGGGTAAACAGCGATAATAAAGCAACAAAAGTTCAGGTTTCCTCAACCGAACTACTTGATATTATACCTACCCGGACAATCAGAATTCCTATTGATACTGCAAAAGTGCTTGCTTCAGGAACTGTAAAGCGGAGAGATGCAGGCAAGATAGTTCCCTATATTGATATAAAGCTTAAAGGAAATTCAATATTAAAAAGCCAGTTGATTGTACTTGATATTCTTGCTCACAATAACTGGGAACGGCCAATTTATTTTGTCACAGGATATCATAATGATGCAATGGGTCTTGAAGAATATTTTCAGCTCGAGGGTCTTGCTTACAGACTGGTCCCGATTAAATCTCAAAATAAAAGCTGGCTGGATTATGGACGGATCGATGCAGATATTCTGTATAATAATATGATTAACAAGTTTGCATGGGGAGGAGCTAAGGAAAAGGGTGTGGATATTGATTATAATCATAAGAGGACAATTATGGTTATAAAAGCCAGACTAAATTATGCAAGACTTGCAAAAGCTCTTGCAACAGAAGGGAAAAATGAAAAGGCGGTTGAAGTTCTTAACTATTGCATGGAAACATTTCCTCCCGCTAAATTTCCATATGATCAGTATATGCCCGATATAATTGAAGCATATTTTGATGCAGCAGATACCACAAAAGCTGTTGAAATAACCAAATCATTTTGTGATTATAATTATGAAAGGCTTGATTATTTTCTTAAGCAGACTCCTTACATAGTCAATTCGGCAGAATATGAGATTCAGACGGCAATTCAGTATTCTTCAAAGGCTGCAATAGCATGTACTGATAATGGTAAGACAGAAATTGCAGATGAGATAAATAAAAAACTGGAGGGATATTATTCCAGATATTTAATGATGCAACAACCAGGAGTAAAGTGAAATGACCGGTTCATTAAACCACTGAAGCCGGCTGTTCCTTTATGAGATATTTGCCAAGAAGATAAAAGATCTTTTCCGGGTAAATGGGTTTTAGTACATATTCATTGCATCCGGCAAGATAAGCTTCGGTTTTTGATTGTTCGGAATAATATGCAGTTAGAATAAGGATCGGGACTTTTTTTCTTTTTTTCCTGAATATCCTCACACAATCTATTCCATTAATTAACGGGATCAGAAAATCCATAAAAACAAGGTCAATCCTGTTATTTCCAGCTAAGTAATCAACGAATTCTTTTCCGGTTTTAAAGATTTTAATGTCTGCTCCTGTGATTTTGAAGCAGGGTTTGATAGTATTTTATTGAAGGAAGATCGTCTTCGACAATAACTATATTTTTGCCGGCAAGTATTAAGTTGCTGATATTTAGAGTCATTTGCCGTTCTATAAAAGTGTTATAAAATTACGATAAGATAAATACGGCATATTGATCCAATGTCCCAGTTATTAACAATTTATCAACAATTCTGACCGAAAGGCCGAAAGTGATATTTGGAGTCTTAAAGATAATTGTGCAATTTCGTAATGATAAATCCTTAATCTAATGCTAAAATCAGACCTGTTTATAAAAGTTTCAATACATTTCTTTAACATTGATTTTAATAATTGAATGGATTCAGCCAGGGTGGATTTGATAATCCGACCCGGGCATTGTATATTTTTGACCTCGCAAAATACATTGATTATGGTCCTGGTTTTGCTGATTCATCCTCTTTTAGGATCGGAGTTCTGTTAGGTGATTATAATCTGGTGGATGAATTGGGAACCCTGGCACAAACAAGAACAAGAATTCAGGATAAGCCGGTAGTTATTATCGGGTTTAGAAACATAGAGAGTATTACCCCTACGCAGGTATTATATCTGGACAAGAACGCGGAATTTAATCTTGATCGTGTCAAGTCCAAAATAGCGGGTCATCAGACAATGCTTATCACAGAAGGTTTTGAATTCAGGGAGTCTATGATGAATTTTATCGTTGTTAACGGTAAACCACGATTTGACATAAATGAGGAAATGATCAAAAAAGAAGGTATGACAGTTCCTCCTGATCTGCTTTTTATGGCAATTAAGACAAAGGAAGACTGGCAGAATCTTTTTGATATTGCCAGTAAGGAAATTGAGGTTCAAAAAGAAACAATTAATCAACAGTTTGAAACTATAGTTACTCAAAAACTGGAAATATTTAATCAAAAAGCACTTCTTGACAGCCTTGACAAAGCAGATTACTTGAAAAGAAAAGACATTAAACGAAAAACAAACATACTTAATAGTCAATTATTCAGATGTCAAAACAGCAGGGAGAGATTTCTGATCAGAAAAAGACAATACTGGTTCAACAGTATAAAGTTCAGATTCAAAAAGATACGCTTTCAATCAGAAAGCTAAAATTGCTGTCCAGTTATGCAGTATAGATGAACAGCTAAATAAAATTTCAGAGCAGGAAGATAAAATCAAAGTCAATTAGCAACTCTTGAGAAACAGAAAGCTTATACTTTATTTTGTACTTTTTGCACTTTTCTGGTAAGTTTCCTTGGGTATTATATTTACAGGGGATATAAAATCAAGAAAGAGGCAAATATAAAGCTCGAAGAAAAAAACAGGACAATATCACTACAAAAAGATGAGATTGAACAGCAGAGAGATCTTGCTGCTGCCCAGAGAGATCAGATAGCCTATCAGAAAAAGCATATTACCGACAGTATCATGTATGCCAAGCGGATACAGACAGCATTAATACCTTCTCTGGAACTTTTCAGCGACAAACTTGAACATTTCGTTCTGTATAAGCCACTTGCAATAGTTAGCGGTGATTTTTACTGGGTTAGTTCACAGTGGTAATAAACAGATTATAATATGTGCCGATTGCACAGGACATGGAGTACCAGGTGCTTTTATGAGTATGCTTGGTGTAACAATGCTTAACGAGATTGTAAATGGGAAACATATTTTAATGCCCGATCAGATAATTGAAAACCTCAGACAGGGAGTTAATTAAATCATTAAACCAGGTAGCCGATGAAGATAGCGGTAAAGGATGGGATGGACATTGCAGTCTGTGTGGTTGATTTTGATGAGAACACTTTGTTTTATTCCGGGGCAAATAACCCTCTTATACCTGGTAAGGAATGGTGAACTTATTCATTACCGGGCCGACAAGATGCCTGTGCAATACATTATAAGATGGGTCCATTTACTCTTCATAAGATTGAACTTCAGAAAGGTGATGTGTTTTATATATTTTCTGATGGCTATGCTGATCAGTTTGGAGGACCCAGAGAGAAAAAATTCATGTCAGTGAACTAAAAGAGACACTTGTTGCCATGGCTGGGAAACCAATGCTTGAACAGGGTGAAAGACTAAATGAAATCTTTGAGGAGTGGCGTGGAAACAATCCGCAGGTTGATGATGTAACATTGATAGGGATCAGATATTAACGGCATTCAACCATTGTTGTGAGAGATCCGACTTTTATGTCCGCGGTGGCTTCCCGTTTAATTAAATCTGCCCCACAATATTCTGTTTCTCCGCTTTCACTAACTACCTGAGAGTTTTCATAGTTACTGTTTTACAGAATTTACAGTCACTTAGTAGGTTCACAGGATGTAACCGCCCAGGTTACGAAAATAAATGATGCTGCATATAAAAGTTTTCTTTTCATTTTCCCTGTATTTCATATTCAAAGATAGTAAAACTCTATCTTCAAGAATAGTTTTAGCTGTAAAAAGGTAATTTCCGAAAAATTTAAGTATATTTGATGCATCAAATTATCAAAATGCGAGTCATTCAGGCAGGAATGAAAATATTAATAAACTGTTCAAAAATTATTTGTCATGGAAGATTCAAAAATGAAAAAACATGTAACAGTCGTAGGAGCTATTCATATTGGCTTTGGTATACTAGGTCTTATAGCCGCAGTTGCCGTTTTTTTTGCTCTTAATTTTGCAAAAGGATTTGTAAATAATGAAGAAGTTCCAAAAATGGTGCTGGAGTTCCTGTCTATCAGTTTGCCCCTGCTGATCGGTTTCATGTCAACCCTTGGACTTATCGGGGGTATAGGCCTGCTTACTTTCCAGCCATGGGCACGATATCTGGTAATTGTTGTTGCTGCACTTGGTTGTCTTAATATCCCGATAGGCACACTTAAAGGTGTTTATTCTCTTTGGGTTCTGCTTCAGGATGATACAGTTAAACTGTTTGAGAGTAAACAAATCAGTCTGTAATAAATATTGATTTGGAACAAATGCAATAATCATTTAAACAGGCTGTCTAATTCTACTTTGACAGATTAGAAAAATCAACCTGTTTTTGCCCTTGAACCCTAAAGGGAACAGGTTGATTTTTCAGTTTGCTCCCTTTAGGGTCGGGGCAAACAAACTGAAAAATCGTTGTAAGATGTAATCTGTCAAAGCAGAACTAAGTTAAAATCCATTAACTGCAGATATCGGAAAGGTTAAAATAAAAAGATCATAAAGAATACAGGTACAGCAATATACCATTACGTGCTTTGAATTTTCTTCAGACTCTTAGCGGTTGAATAATTCAATTTAACCGGATTCTGTTTTTTTTCTTAATAATTTGATATGACAGTCAGGAATTTTTAAATTGTAAAAAATTTCCGGATATGGCTGATGATAATAAAATAATCTTTTCGATGTACCGGGTTGGCAAGGTATACCCACCACACAGACAGATACTAAAAGATATTTCTCTCTCCTTTTTCCTTGGAGCCAAAATAGGTATAATTGGTCTGAACGGATCGGGAAAATCAACCCTTATGAAAATTATTGCCGGACTTGAAAAAGAGTACCAGGGAGAGGTAACCTTTCTTCCGGGATATTCTATAGGCTATCTTCCGCAGGATCCTTTGCTTGATGAGACCCGCACTGTAAGGGAAATTGTTGAGGAGGGTGTAAAGGATATTATGGATGTAATTAAGGAATACGAAACTATAAATAATAGTTTCGGCGATCCCGTGGTGTTCGAAAATCCTGACAAAATGCAACAACTGATGGATAGGCAGGCCCTACTTCAGGAAAAGATAGATTATAATGATGGCTGGAATATAGAGCACAAGCTTGAGAGGGCCATGGATGCCCTTCGGTGCCCGGAAAGTAATGCAAAGACAGATGTGCTTTCGGGAGGAGAACGCCGCAGGGTTGCATTATGCAGACTACTTCTTCAGCAACCCGAGATTTTGCTTCTTGATGAGCCAACCAACCATCTTGATGCTGAATCGGTACAATGGCTTGAAACCACTCTTAAACAATATCATGGTACTGTTATTTGTATAACACATGACAGGTATTTTCTGGATAATGTTGCCGGCTGGATACTGGAACTCGACAGGGGTGAGGGAATACCATGGAAAGGAAATTATTCATCGTGGCTTGAACAAAAATCGAAACGGCTTGAGGTCGAAGAAAAGGGAAATGTTAAACGGAGGAAGATCCTGGAGCGTGAGCTGGAATGGGTACGAATGTCACCAAAAGCACGTCATGCAAAATCAAAGGCAAGACTGGGAGCCTATGAGAACCTTTTAAATCAGGATGTTAAACAGAAGGAGGAAAAGCTGGAAATATATATTCCAAATGGACCGAGACTGGGCGATAAAGTAATAATTGCATCACATGTAGCAAAATCGTTCGGAGATAAACTCCTTTTCGAAGATCTTGATTTCAATCTGCCGCCCAATGGTATTGTTGGTGTCATAGGCCCAAACGGAGCAGGGAAAACAACACTTTTCAGGATGATAATGGGACAGGAACAGGCTACAAAAGGTACGTTTGAAACCGGTGATACTGTTACTACCGGTTATGTTGATCAGGCCCATGCAGGTATTGATCCGGCGAAGACAGTATATGAAGTCATTTCAGGAGGACAAAATGAAGTTATGGTAGGAAGCAGACTTGTCAATGCAAGAGCATATGTTGCCAGATTTAACTTCACAGGAGCCGATCAGGAAAAAAAATGTGGTGTTCTGTCAGGAGGAGAGAGAAACAGGCTGCACCTTGCTCTTACACTCAAATCCGGAGCAAATGTGCTTCTTCTCGATGAACCAACAAACGACATTGATGTTAACACATTGCGTGCGCTGGAGGAGGGACTTGAAAACTTTGCTGGGTGCGCTGTTATAATTTCACATGACAGGTGGTTCCTCGACAGGGTTACTACTCACATGCTTGCGTTTGAAGGCAATTCAAAAGTTGTCTGGTATGAGGGAAACTACTCGGACTATGAGGAAAACTATAAAAAGAGAGTTTCAGATACTACCCCTGTAAGAATCAAATATAAAAAACTGGGATAGGAAGTGAGACGAAGAGACGGAGGGACGAGAGACGAAGGGACGAAGAGACATAAAACTCTGTGTACCTGTGTGACCTCAGGATTTCCTCTGTGTAACAAAAAAAGTCCGGGATCAGGTCCGCATGATTAGTTATCCGTTACGCCTTAAAGTTGATATTCCAGCGCCTTTCTTACCACGGTAGGCGTTGTAAGTCCTCTGTCGCCCAGTTTAAACCATGCTCTCTTTTCGAACCTGCTGACAATTTCATCAATTGTATTAGCTTTTACTTCATAGTCGGAAAGATGCGTCAGAACGTCCAATGATTCAAAGAATTTAACAGTTTTATCTATTGCAGCATTTATTCGCTGATCTTCAGACCCTGAACTGATCTTCCAGACGCGTTCCCCGTACTGAAGAAGTTTTTCTTTCTTTTCTTCCCTGAGTGTCTTCCATAATCCCGGAAGCACAATAGCCAAAGTCCGGGCATGATCAATACCATGAAGTGCAGTTAATTCATGACCTATATCGTGAACAGACCAGTCGTCGGGGACCCCGCATGAGATAAGACCATTTAGAGCCATTGTTGCTGCCCACATCAGGTTTGACATGGAGTCATAATCAGCAGGGTTGGCATAAGCTTTTGGGCCCTCTTCAATCAAAGTAATAAGTATTGACTCAGCAAAGCGGTCCTGTATCGGAGAGTTAGCCGGATAAGTAAGGTATTGCTCAATAACATGAATAAATGCATCAACAATTCCATTCGCAACCTGTCGCTGAGGAAGAGTGCCTGCAGCTTCAGGAAGAAGTACTGAAAACTGGGGGTATGAATATGGAGAACTGAATGCAAATTTTTCAAGTGTTGATCTACGCGAGATCACCGAATTTTTATTCATTTCGGTTCCTGTGGCAGGGAGAGTAAGAATAACACCAATGGGTAATGAGGCTGTAACAGGATCGTGTTTTGAAAGTATTTTCCAGGGGTCGCCATTTTCATAAAGTGCAGCAGCACCTATGAACTTTGCAGCATCAATTACCGAACCTCCCCCTACTGCAAGAAGAAATTCAACCTTTTCGGTCTTAATTACTTCAACAGCCTTAATGGCCGTTTCATAAAGAGGATTAGGCTCAATACCACCGAACTCAATAATATTATGATTTTTAAGCGCCTTCCTGACCTTATCATAAACTCCATTCTTTTTTATACTGCCTCCTCCATAGAGAAGCATTATTTTCTTATCACCGGGAATCAGCGAAGTTATTTTCATTAACTGATCTTTCCCGAACAATATTTTTACGGGGTTGTGGAATTCAAAATCTTTCATAATACATATTTTAGTTTTGGAAGTATAACAAATTCACTGATAAAAAGATTGTTGAAGGATTAAATTTTCTTATAAATGTTGCGAAGGTCTTGAAATAATTAAATCGTGATCTGCATTCGTTATGTTCATATACCGTCAAAAAGGCAGCTTACTGGTTACAAAAGTATGGTTTTATCTTCAATATTGAAAAGCAGCCAACATAGTAAATTCTGAAAAAATATTCGCCTTCGATGCTTTTTTTTACAATACATTTTAATTTTTTATGCACCGAATGGAAAAACCAGTCTGTTTCCTGTCGTTGTATCTGAGACCAACAGAATTTTCATCGCTATTCATACTGCGGGCCAGGGCATAGTCTGATTTATACTCTTCGGAGCTCCACCAGCCACATTCAACCCCGGCACCAATGAACCTTCCGGTGTCACGAAAGCCTCCGGGCAGGGCTGTAAAGCCGCTTTCGTTTGTTGTCTCTTCATTTGGATAAATCCAATGCATTGATCCGGATTCTTTTAACTTTTTACCGGCTGTAACAGCTCCTTCCACATAATTGGTCAGAGTTGTCCATTCAGCATCAGTTGGTACATGCCAGCCTGCGGGACATAAATTACCTGTACTAACTGTGTACCAGTTATAGAGGGCTCCATACCCGGGTTTATAAATTTCTTCATTATTGTTGTACCAGCAATATGCCGGTGTTGATGTATTGTTCCATGATTTACCATTTTTTACGAGAGGAATTGATGTACCATCCCGGTACTTTGTGGTTTTAAGGTTTTCTGCCATCCAGATCTGAGTGCCAATAGTTACAATTTTATAAACATTACCTTCAATATCTGTTACGGTAACTGAATCGCTGGCTGTTTTAAAACTTACTTGTTCTCCTAACGCTTTTCCGATTTTATTTATCGCATAAGCCCTTACATAATAGGTTGTATTCGGAGTTAATCCCATAAGGCTGGTTAAGAACGACCCTGTTCCTTTACCAATTTGTAATTTTATTCCGGTTATCTCCGGATTCTGAGAAGATCCCCAGTAAACTCCACTTTCAGTTACAGGATTATTGCTGTCTGTTGAAACATGCCCCCCGACATTTGCAGAATCAGGAGTAAATGTTGATACTGTTGTTGTTGTAACTGAAGGGATTGTGTCAATAAGGCAACGGACAGAAAAACCATACTTTTTGTTGAAGTAGTACCTGTAAATATCGCTCAGATAGTAACTTATATAACGTCCCCAGTTATATTGCGTATAATATTCATTAAAACTCCATAAGAACTCTGTGGAGCTCCACAGGAATCCATAGTTACCAATGTCATTGAAAGTACCGTTATCAAGCCGGTAGCCACCCGGAAGAGCTGTCAGGCCAGTTTCATTGGATGCTCCTGTATTGGGAGTGTTCCAATGTTCTGTACCTGTTTCTTTCATTTTAGCGCCTGCAATATTGTTTCCACCAAGAAAAGTTTCGAGTGAGGTCCATTCTGCATCACATGGCACATGCCATCCTGTGGGGCAAAGTTTTCCTGTGGATACCGTGTACCAGTTATATAATGCGCCATATACGGATTTATTGATGCCAGTATCATTATTATACCAGCAGTATCCGGGGCTGGTACGATTGCTCCATTCTTTATTGCCGGTTACAAGTGGGATGATTGTCCCGTCATTGAATCTGGTGGTTTTAAGATTTTCAGTCATCCAGACTTGTTTGCCTATTCCAACCGTTCTGTAAGTGTTTCCGTCCAGGTCCATGATTATTTTACCATCCTGGGCTGTTAACGTATCAATAGTTGCGAGCATAATCAGAATACACCCGCACAATATTTGTAAATCGATCTTTACTTTATTCATTTTATGTTTGTTGTAATTCCAGCCGGTCCATGGGCTATAATCACAATTAAAAGTCAAAAGTATCTATTCTTTAATACAGAAACAATATGTTTCTGGTAAATTGGGAAAAGTCTTTTACATCCGGGGAATCCGGGTGGTTTTAGTCCGCTTGCATTTACTTTTGGTTTGATGTCGAATTCAGATCATTGTCCGCGCTTATTATCATCAGTCAGGAATACATCTGTAAAACTCCGGTGCCACTTTCTTCTATCCGTCCATGATTGTTTTGGCCACGTGAATTTTGTTATCTTATTATTGACTTCTATTAAATTAGTCTCGTAACTTTATTAGAAATAAATTTATCTCATTATTTCATGGAGTCAATTGTTAATCTCAAAAAGTAATCAAATGAACATCAACCGAAGGCACTTTATTTCAACCACTTTTGTGGGCGGTATGGTTTGTGCATTACCATCAATAGGATCAAAAAGGTCTGCCAATTATAGCATTAAAAACCAGTACCCCGATTATAAACAGCTAAATGAAATAGAAAAACGTCCTGTTCTGAAAAAACAACTCTTTGCTTCTCCGGTAATTATAAAATCTGTTGAGTTGTTACGTTTTGAAAGGAGTTTTTTATGCCGTGTGCGTTCTACTGACGGAGCGGAAGGTATTTCGGTTGCTCATGACGGGCTATATAGCCATTACCTCATTTTTCTCAGTCTTAAAAGTATTTTTATCGGCAAAGATGCACGCAACCTCGATTCACTAATGGACCAGGTTTACATACGAAATTACAGGTTGCAAGACATTGCACTGGGAATACCATCTGCTACCATTGAATTTGCAATTCTCGATATGCTGGGGCGCATTGCAAACAAATCCATGGGCCTGCTGATAGGGGAAATACACAAACCCGGAATTGAATTTTATCTGGCTACTGAAGGTCGAGGGACCTCTGCAGAAGAGACTCTTAAAGTCTGGCTGCCACTCGTGGAAGAATGTAAGGCCAAAGAGATCAAAATTCGGGTTGGCGGCGGACATATGACAAACAATACAGAGAATCCTCCGGGAAGAACCGAAAAACTTATACCTCTTTTCCGCAAAACTTTTGGCGATAAAATGGATATATCCGCTGATGCAAATGGGTCCTATACTGTTGACGAATCTATCCGTATTGGAAGAATCCTGGAAGATTATGGCATAATTCGTTACGAAGAACCTGTACCATATGATTATTATGAAGAAACCAGGCAAGTGGCCGATGCACTGAAAGTACCGGTTTCCGGGGGTGAACAGGATCAAAGTTTTCATCAGTTACGCTGGATGCTGGTCAATGATGGACTTGATATAATTGAACCGGATGTTTTCTATTTTGGCGGAATGATCCGTTCAATGAAAATAGCTCGAATTGCTGAGGCCTGTGGAAATAAACAATGTACACCTCATATGACTGGTGGAAGACTCGGATTCCTTTATGCTTTTCATTTTGTTTCTGCTCTTCCAAATGGTGGTTACCGGCCTGAATTTAAAGGATTTGAAACCAATGTACCCTATGAATGCAAAACCGGCCCAATAACCAGTGAAAATGGGGCTGTTACAGTTCCGACAGGACCAGGTTTGGGTGTTGATATCGCCCCGGAATATATAAAAAAACATAAGCAGGTAGAAGCTTTTTAATTCAAAGCGCTGGCTTATTTTAAGTGATCGGTAAATAGTTGTGCGATTTACAATTTTACAGAAAAATTGTTAAAAGATTGTGAGTATACCCCGTTAAATCAGTAGGCGACATAAATATTGCACTCATGAAAGAAAAGATAAAAAAAAACATTAACGATCCTGAGAAACTTGAAAGTTTATATCGGGAGGATAGAAAGTCTTTTGAGTCAGGTTTTGAAAAAGTTTATCCCGAGATAGATAATTATGAATTGGCAAAATTCTGGAAAATCAGACTCGGGTTTGACAGAACACCAGACAAAATAAAAAAATTTTATCAACCGGACATTTTAATAGTGATTGCAGCATGTGTCATAACAGGATTTCTTATTAAGATTCCGGAAATTATTCAATATTAACTTAATTGACTCCCTTTTTTATGAGAAGAATGCTGCCATAATCGTTTTTTTTGGGCTTACAGTTTATGTCGTTTGGGTCAATAAATTTTTCAGGCAAAAGAGCCTGGTCATAACGGTAATCGTTTTTATAATCACCGTTATATATATAAATTTAATACCTTCAGGCAGAGGCAGCAGTTCAATTAATCTGGCATACATTCACCTCCCTTTGTTAATGTGGAGCACTTACGGCTTGGTTTATATTGATTTTGACTTAAAAGATAAAACTAAACGGATCGAGTTTATAAAGTACAATGGCGACTTAGCCATTCTTGTTGCTGTAATACTGATCGCCGGCGGGATATTATCCGGGGTAACAATTGGTTTATTCCGTGCTATAGGTATTAACATTGAAAATTTTTATATGGAAAATGTTGTAATTATTGGATTAGTTTCTGCACCCATAGTTGCGACCTATATCCTCACTAATTATCCTGCCATGACTAATAAGATAGCCCCGGTAATATCGCATATTTTTAGTCCGCTGGTTTTACTTACTGCAATAATTTACCTGGTAGCAATTGCAATATCCGGGAAAGATCCATATAACGACAGGAACTTTTTATTGATCTTTAATATAATGTTATTGGGAGTTATGGCAATTATTGTCTTTTCTGTTTCTGAAACTTCAACAAACGGGAAACAGAGGTTCAATGAAATGATCTTATTAATTCTTTCAATCATTACGGTCATTATTGACTTAATTGCTTTATCTGCAATTTTTTATCGTCTTGGAACATTCGGTATAACACCAAACAGGCTGGCGGTTCTGGGTTCTAATATCCTGATTTTGTTAAATCTGGTTTTGATAATGATCGATTTGTTTAAAACAAATTTCAGAAAGAAAGAGATTTGGGAAGTTGGGTTAACTATTTCAGAATACCTGCCAGTCTATATAATCTGGATAACCTTTGTGATATTTGGATTCCCTCTTATTTTTGGTATGAAATGAAGATTAAATTGTGTGGCATTGCCTAATAACAGGCATTTAAATCAATAACTTAAATTGCGTTATGTCCTTACTGATTATATATCAGCATATAAAATTTACTGCAACATAACCCTGACTTTGGGGAAGGGCATTTAATTCTACTTTGACAGATTAGAAAAATCAACCTGTTTTTGCCCTTAATTCCTAAAGGGAACAGGTTGATTTTTCAGTTTGCTCCCTTTAGGGTCGGGGCAAACAAACTGAAAAATCGTTGTAAGATGTAATCTGTCAAAGTAGAATTAATTGCTAATGTTCAATCCGAAAATCTGAATAGTTTAATGGAGGGAAAGAATCTATATCAACTGTTTCCACAAACCCAAAAACCGGACCCTTTTTGCACCAATCAACATAAGCGTTTAGCTGTTCTCCTGATCCTTCAGCTTCTATATAAACACTACCATCTGATAAATTCTTAACAAATCCGTTAATGCCCCGATCCCTGGCTTCCTTTGCAGCACTCCATCTGAAACCTACGCCCTGCACCAATCCTGTGACATGTATTTTATAAAGAAGTTTTTCCTCCATATCTTTATACAAAACTTACCTTTACATTTGAACGGTTTTATTGTTATATTTCCAGCTAAATAATCTATAAATATAATTTAATTGATATTGCTTTTGAATATAAATCTGTAACAATTTTGCGTGCCTGGTTACCAGGATACGTCGTTATTTTTCGGCGGAATTCGGGCAAAACATTCTACTTATGTTTCAATCATTAAATTAATTATTCGTACTTTTAAAACTGTCAGAACAGAATTTTAATCAGGAATTATGAAAAAGACCGGATTTTTTAGAACAATCAGAACTTCAGCTACATTACTCATGACAATAGTTTTTATTTTGATCATTAATGTAAGCTCCGGACACTCTTATCAATCTATAGCAAGGGATAAAAAGTCTGATATCAGCTGGTCAGAAATAAGGAGTGACCTTCAGCAAAAAGAAACCAAATACCAATATGTCGGGGCAGAAAAATGTGCCAGTGTCTGCCATAACAATGAAAAAATGGGCTTTCAGTACGACATTTGGAAAATCAGCCCTCATTCGGAGGCGTTTAAAAATCTTGATTCAAAAAAGGCGAAGAAGTATGCGAAAAAGGCTCATATCACGGAAAATCCTCAGGAAAGTCCAGCTTGTTTAAAATGCCATATTACAGGAGGTGAACTTGATTCATCATTCCTTACCGTTACCTTCAAAAAAGAAGATGGAGTAACCTGTGAAGCTTGCCACAAGCATCAATTCGTAAGCAAAACATATCTTCCAAATGAGGCAGATTGCTTATATTGTCATAATGATTCTATTCATAAAATGCAAAAATTCAATTTCAGTGAAAAATCCGCAGAAATTGAACACTCAAGGCCGACAGAATTAATCAACTAATTTTATCACGGAGATAACTCGTTTTAAGGATTACGGGAATTTGCATTTAAATTTCTGACGATCCGGGAGTATTCAGTTTAATGAAACCTAATTGCATGTTAAGGGTTTTACCCGAATCGTTTAATTCAACAACGAATTTACCATTGGTGGCTTCCGGGGAAGCTATGACAGCAAGATCAATATCATATTTATTATGCGGACTTATTTGTTCTTACTGTAAAAGATCAATGATTAACTTAAAATCCCATTTAAAGTAATTTAGAGCTGTTTTTCTGTATTTTAACAATAGCTGTAACGATGTCTTCCATATCTTTCTTCGGGCCAAGAAAAGCCCTCTGACCCATAGATAAACCCGTTTCTTTGCCAATTCTTTCATTAACAGGACAGAGATTTTCCCTTCTGTATTTATCCAACCGCTCTTTAGAGAATAACTTTTGAAATCCCCGAAGATTAAAATATGTTTCTATGAAGGGATTAAGATGAAGCGATGAATCGATCCCATTCCCGAATCCTATACCTTCTGCCCGCATTGCCTCCTGAAACTTTGCTTTTGGCAGGTTGTTAAAATACTGTGGTTCGTATATCATCCCATATTCATAATATGCGCGTCTCTGTCTGACCAGGGTATTTTTTGGTAGGCCGGACTCCTTTAATCTCTGAAAGTAATTTTTCAAGGTATGCTGAGTTTTCATCACGAAGAGTGCTCTGCGCTTCTAAGCGTCTTATCTGTCCCAATAAGATACTGGCTACAAAAGGTGTCATACGAAAATTAGAACCGGGAAAACTTCTTTTCATTCCTCTGGGATCTCTTCCATTGTTTGTGTATCCATCAACCCGGGCCATTACTGTTTCGTCGTTCCCGGTCACTGCACCGCCTTCACCACCGCATAAACTTTTACCTGCCTGAAAACTGAAACAGCCCAGATTCCCAAGAGAACCGACTTTTTTATTTCTCCATTCTGCCAGATGAGCCTGGCAACAATCTTCAACAACTACCAGATTGTGTTTTTTAGCAATCGCCATTATCTTGTCCATATCCGCTACAGCTCCACCGATATGAACAGGAAGTATTGCTTTTGTATTCGGGGTGATCCGTTCTTCTATCTTGCTGGCATCAATCATAAATGTCTCAGGGTCTGAATCAACAAATACAGGTAACGCATACAGGTTAAATATAGTTTGTGCTGTTGCTATAAAGGTATTTGTCTGGGTAATAACCTCATCGCCCGGACCAATATCCAGGGCCCTCTGGGCTGCTTCCAGTGCATCTGTTCCGGAATTTGTCGTTGCACAGTAATTAACTCCCATCATTTCCGCATACTTCTTTCTGAACTGGACTACACGCTCCTGGTCGCTGTTACTGTATTCCGACCATCTGTTACTTTTATATGCATCAACATACATCTGTACATCTGTGTCGTCATAAATTGGCCATGATGCACCGATATTTGAACCCCTGGGGCGAACAGGGGCACCTCCCAGTATGGCAGGTTTAGCAACATCCTGAATTATGCCATAAACAGATGATATTCCGCCGGAGGTGAGAGCTAAACCGGCTGCTCCGGCAGATGTTTTCCTGACAAACGTTCTGCGGGTCAATGAATTCTTTTTCATGATAGCATCTCCTTTAATTAATAAATTTCAAATTCTTTTAAATCAATCTCAGATTAATATTATGTCAGGCTAACTGGTCTTTGTTATCATAAATTTTAGTGATGGCATTTACAATATCATCCATATCAGCTTTGCTTCCCAACAAAATATTCTGGGTAAAGGCCACGGCCTCATCGCATAGTTTATCATTGCCGGGTAATACATTCTCCTCACGCCATTGCTTAAGTCTGGCCTCAGAGTATAGTCTTTTATACCCTTTTGAATTTAAAACATTCTCTATAAAATCCCATTTATTCTGTTGACCATATCCACTGCTTCCGGGAATTCCTTCGGCCCTGAGAGCTTCGAGGAATTTCTCTTTTGGAGCATTGTTGAATTTCTCCTTGAGATATCTGAAAGGATATAAATGATAAGCTGATCTGGTGCCGCCATTAGCCAGTTTGTATGGAACTATCCCTGGGATTTTACTTAATTTTTTATTCAGGTAAAGTGCATTATCAAGACGGATATCGTTATCTTTTTGGAATCGCTGCATCTGTGAAAGAAGAATTAGAGCCTGTGCCTGTGTCATCCTGTAGTTGCTCCCGTTTAAAGCACTTCCTGTGGTTGATTTAACACTGCCAACAGGCCTGCCACAGTTATGAAATGAAGTGCTGATATCCATTAATTCGTCATTATTTCCCAGGATACAGCCCCCCTCACCGGCAGGAATATTTTTTGAATTCTGGAAACTCTGGCAGCCAAGATCTCCCAAAGTACCCAGTTTTTTACCTCTGTATTCCCCAAGCCAGGCCTGGCATGCATCCTCTACAACCTTAAGGTCATGTTTCTTTGCAATGCTGTTGACACTATCCATATCAACAGGCAACCCATATATATGAACCGGGACTATAGCTGTAGTGCGATCAGTGATTCTGGCTTCAATTTTTTTAGGATCTAACAAAAAAGTTTCAGGGTCCGAATCAACAAATACCGGAAGGGCTTTACTCAGGAATATAACATTATAAGAAGCTATAAAGGTATAGGGTGAAACAAGTACTTCATCGCCGGCATCAACACCAACTGCGTACAATGCTGTTAAGAGTGCAGTTGTTCCGCTTGCTGTTGCAAGACATCTTTTTGCTCCCATAATTTCAGCATATTTCTGCTCGAATTCAGCTACATGTTCACCTCTGCCTCTCCACCACCTGCCAGTTCGCAACATTTCAACGATACCCGCTTCTGCAGACTGATCCCAGATAGGCCATGTTGGCCATGTGCCCGCATGAACTTTTTCTCCACCCTTTAAAGCAAGTTTCGCTACTGTACTTTTTCCGGCACAGGATACCAATGGCCAGTTGATCATTGTTCCCAATATGCCTGCGGAGGTTGTAGCTATGACCTCACGACGTGTAAATTTTTTTGTTTTCATGGTTTTGTCCTTTTATTTATTTTATGATTTAAACATTAAAATTTTGAATATTTATTAATATGGGTATAAAAATGAGTTAATAAATTAACTTCAAATTGCATTGAGTCTGACAGAGGAAAAGCAGAAGGCAATCAAAGAAAATATAATTATTTTTCCGGATCAAATGGTTCAATTTTTTTAAATGTTTGTTTGTACAGGTATAAAAGGACCCGCATGTTTATGGATATTAATATTTATATTCATTTTTTAAAACATGCGGATCTGAAGTTCTCATAAACTGAAAATTAATTTTATTTTTTAATTATACCCGGGATTTTGTGTCAAAGTAGGTTTTCCATCTGACATACTTATATCTATCTGCTGCTGGGGGATAGGATAAAGTTCATTCTTACCCTTTGTAAATGATGCACCTTTCAGAATCAGATAATCGAAACTGTTGTTTTCGTGTGTAATATAAGCATTTAATACATCTGCCATATAACCCGTACCATTATCGTATCGTTGAAGATCAAAGAAACGGTGTCCTTCCATAGCAAGTTCAAGCTTCCTTTCAAAACGTACGGCTTTCCTGGCAAAGTCCTTGTCTGCCCAGGGAGTATTGTACAAGCCAATCACATAATTTGCAGCCGGAGTATTTGTAAATCCACCCGTGGGATTATCATCATTAATATAAGTCTTTATCCAATAGGCCGGATTTGCTGCACGGGCCCTGACCCTGTTAACATACCCCCTTGCACTTTCAAGGCTGCCGATTTCCACCTCTACCTCTGCCGCCCACAGTAATACATCTGAAAAACGGATAAAGTTATAATTGATAGATGTACGTCTGTTTTCGTAAGTAGTGGCCAGATCTTTTTGCCAAACAACATTTTTCTTATTATTATAGGGCCCCTGGGCAAACTGTGCAACGAGCCAGGAAGCGCCGGGCATAATCCCCCAGTCCTGGTAAGGAATACCCCTTCTTCCCCCGGTAAAATCCAAACGCGGATCCAAAGGATCAGTTGCTGGGGTAAACGGATCCGCAGATGCCACACCCATGTCATTCTTCAGGTCAGTATCGTTCCATGTATCCAAAAAAGGTAATCCATTAGCATCGGTCTTATATGAATTTACAAGACTGAAAGAGGGCACATAGAATCCACAGCACAATGTAGGACCACCGTTCCAGCTATATAATTCTCCTGAGTTTCCGTTTTGTCCGTTTGAATTATCCCTTACAGACATTTGTGCAGCAAAGACACTTTCGGGACCGTTTTTTGTGAGAGCATTGAAATTATCGGCATAATTTGGTAACAGGTCATATTTTGCCCCTTTTGCGGTTACTCCGTTAGCAATAATGTCGTCAAGTAAAACTTTAGCCTGGGCAAACTTACCCTGAAACATATAAACCTTGGCCATAAATGCCTTTGCGGCCCAGCTGTTTGCTCTAGCGGCATCACCTTTTGTAGGAGTCAGATTATCAATCGCATACTGGAAATCAGCTTCAATTTTTGGCCAAATCGGATCTGTATTCGGCACATTGTAATTTCCGGCAGCAAAGCTTACTTTTTCATCTACGTAAGGTATATTCCTCCACAATTTAGCTGTTTCGAAATGATAAAGTGCACGCAGAAAAATCGCCTCGGCAGTAATCTGGGTTCTTTCAGCATCTGATAAACCAGTAGTAACCTTGGCAAGTACCCGAAGTACATCATTGGCGCGCTGTACTCCTGTATAAAGAGATGCCCATTTGGCAGTAAAGTAAGAATTAACAGGAAGAGCCGTATAATTCTCGATAAACTCAAGGTCCGTCTGGTCACCATATTCTGAACCCTTATGAGCGTCATCCGATGATACACCACCATATTGCCAGTTACTCATTGACTGGGCCATACTGTTTCCTCCCGGATGTCCATCCAGGAGGGAATATGCACCAACCAGCAAGCCATTAACCCCCGCCTTATTTGCCAGTGTGGATTCCCCCAGCAAGCCTAAGGGCTGAATTTCCAGAAAATCTTTTTTGCAGGCCCATATCAGGAGAACGCAAAAGATGCAGGCTGCTATGATAAATTTATTAAATAGTTTTTTCATAATGCTCCGGTTTAATAATTTTAAAATAATACTAAAATGTAAGACTTATCCCAAACAGCCATTCTCTTTGGTTACCCGGATAGTTACCAAGGTCAATGCCAAAAGAAGTACTTTCATTGGTGCCACCCAGAGTACCGCCAAGTTCAGGATCTAATCCGGCATACCTGGTTATAGTAAATAAATTAGCGCCCTGGATGTACACTCTGAATTTATTAATTCTGACTTTTGACAGTAATTCAGGATCAAATGTATATCCCAATACCAGTGATCTGCATTTAAAGAAAGAGCCATCTTCCAGATAATATGAATTTGGTACAGAGTTAGTACTGAAATTAGGGGCATAATCTAATGCGGGAACTTTGGTGTTGGTGTTTGTTGGCGTCCATGCATTAAGTAACACGTTGCTTCTGCCTTTCCCTTCCGAAGTGCTCATGAAGTCGGTATAATAACGAACAAAATTCATATTATCATTTCCCTGTGAGCCGTAAAAAACGCTTGAAAAATCAAAATTCTTATAGGAGGCGCTCAGGTTCAGGCCATAGGTGAAATCAGGATTAGGATTACCATAGAAGGTGCGATCTGCTGATGTTATCTCATTATCACCATTAACATCTTTGTATCTGAAGCGACCCGGGGCTGCGGCTGTCTGCACAGGAGCAGCTGCCACCTCAGCATCATCTTTAAATATACCGATGACTTCATAACCAAAGAAGGTTCCAACAGGCTGACCCTCCTGGATACGCACCAGGTTACCAATGCGGGAACCCTTAACATCAAAATATCCGCCAGGAATATTTACCACTTCGTTTACATATGTGGAAAAGGTAGCAGTGGCACTGTAACTAAAATCATCGCCTACACTGCCGCGATAACTCAACGAGAAATCCCATCCTGTATTCTGAATATCCCCGATATTAATTGTCGGAGCTGAAGCTCCTCCGGTAGTTGCAGGTAAAGGCTGAGGAAATAATAATCCATTAATGGATTTTTTATACCACTCTGCTGAAAACACAAGTTTATTACCCAGCACTGAGGCATCTATCCCAAGGTTTGTAATTACATTCTCCTCCCATCCTGTGTTGGGATTACCATTTTGTGAGGCATAAAATCCCTGGGTGGTATTATTGCCGGTTCCACTCATCAGATAATATGATGTTCCAAAGCCAGAACCAAATAAGGTAAACGCATTGGAAGGACTGATATTGGCCTGGGATCCTAATATCCCGTAACTTCCCCTTAACTTTAAATCATTAAAAAAAGTTACATTTTTCATGAATGCTTCGTTAGATAAACGCCATCCAACTGAAAAAGATGGGAATATACCATACCTTTTATCAGCTCCAAATACTGAAGAACCATCTCTTCGTACTGTCGCTCCCAAAAGATATTTATCAGCATAGGAATAATCCAGACGGCTGAACAGAGAAAAAAGAGCATTGGCTGATATTCCGCTGCCATTAGCAATGTTCGTGGTACCATTACCCAAAACAAGGTAATTAGGATCCATTGAGAAAAACGTTCCGGCAGATCCTGATAAACTTCTTCCCCCTCCTTGTATAGCTTCAGATCCTACTAAAATTTTTATATTGTTTTTACCAATCAGATTGCTATAAGTTAAAGTGTTGGTCCATGTATATGAGCTGCTGTAAGAAGAAGATACACTATATGTATTATATCCGTCGAATCCCTCCCTGTCATTGTATCCTACTATGCCTAAAGAAAAACCATAATTATTCCCGACACCGCCTCCAAAACTTGTCCTGGCAGTAAACTTTTCCAGGAAATCAACTTCAGCAAATACATTTCCTGAAAAATTCCAGTTATGAGATCTGTTATCTTTACTTCTTAACTGTGAAGCAACTGGTTGTGGCGTAGTTCCTCCCTCAGGTCCGACTCCTGTACCTCCAAAATTTCCCATAATATCATACACAGGGATAACCGGCATTACCCTGAAACAATTTGAAAGCGGATTACCCTCAGAAGAATTACTGAATCCGGGTGCAAGCCTGTAATATGTATAAAAGTTTTCGCCCAGACGGATATGTTTCCCTACATTATAGCTGGAGTTGAGTCTGGCGGAATATCGCTTTAAATATGTTTCCAGAACAGTTCCCTGCTGATCCAGATAACCTAACGAAAACAGGAAATTGGAGTTCTCTCCACCTCCGCTGGCAGTAATTGTGTGGCTCTGCCGTGGTGCAGGTTTATTAAGCTCATGGAACCAGTCTGTCCCGGTTTTATTTACTTTCTGAATAAGGTAATTATTTCTCCAGTTATTGATATCCAGATTATAATTTGAAGGATCAACTGCAGGATCCCCGGCCATTGCAGTTCCCTGAATACCCGTTGACCTGTTTGAATAGACATAATCGGGAAGTCCGTCTGCGAACAACACTGTTCCGGGATTTACTGTTTTTACAAGTTTAGCATAGTCCTCAGAGTTTACAAGATTATATACGTTCCCCTTTTTAGGGTATTCCGTTCCATAATACGATTCAACTGTAATCGTTGCTTTTCCAGCTTTTCCTTTTCTGGTGGTTATCAATATTACACCGTTTGAACCTCTTACTCCATAAATAGAAGCAGCACCGGCATCTTTAAGTACCTGCATTGACTCAATATCATTCACATTAAGGTTATCCAGGCTTCCCGGAACTCCATCCACAATAACCAGCGGAGATGAATTTCCCAATGAGGTTACACCACGAATAAAAACATCTGTTCGTCCACCCGGAACTCCTGAACCGAGAATGGTTACACCCGAAGCTAATCCCTGAAGTGCTACTACAGGATTTCCGGTTGGGATTGATTTAAGTGTTTTTGCTTCAACAACAGATATTGCACCTGTAATATCTTTCTTTCTTTGAGTACCATACCCGACAACGACAACTTCTTCAAGTGCCATTACATCTGAAGTTAAGCTTACATCAATAGCTGACCGACCAGCGACAGGCACTTTTTCTGTGACATAGCCGATGAATGTAAATAACAGAACTGCATTTTTGTCGGGTACCTGTATTGAGTATTTCCCTGAAATATCAGAGTTAACTCCAATTGTGGTACCTTCAATAACAATGTTTACTCCAACAAGCAGTTCACCGGTATTTTTATCAGTTATTATCCCGGTAACTGTATTCTGCTGAGAGTTGGTGGTGTAACCTGAGCCCGAAACCTGCAAAATTCCAGGAAAACAAAGAATCACAATCAGCTTTAGTGCCAGGATGCATTTTTTAAGAGAGGTGTTTTTCCCCCGAATTGTTAGTCTAGAGTTTTTCATAATTTTTCTAAGGTTTATTGGTTTGGAAATTCACAGTGAATTGTAAGAAACCATATTGAGAAGGAATATTGAGCTTATAATATGTTTGGAAGGAATCTTATTACAATTCCTGATATTTTGCCGCTTCTTCTTATGTCTTAATCCAGATATACAAGAAAAACTATCCCTTTTGTTACCTTAGCAAAAAAATAAATTTAATTTATTTTTTTTAAAAACAAGGTAATCTTAATTTATTTTTTAAGTGCAGATTCTTAATCAGGTTCACAGGGAAGGAAAGTAATCCAATTAATTGTTTGTAACTTAATCTGCAGCAGGGCTGCTATAATTTATACTTGAGGCTGTCTCAAAAGTCCTTCCTTCTTTTTTTGCCCCTAAATCCCCTAAAGGGGACCGACCGTTTAAAAATTGCCCTGTGGGCAATTTTAGGGAGGTGCCAGACTGCAGAGGTGGCTTGATCCACAAGTAATTATCAAACCCCCTTCAGGGGGAAGGGGGCAAAAGACTAAGCTATTCAAAAAGGATTCATACTTTTGAGACAGCCTCAATTAATACTTAGCCCATTAAGCCTGTCATGTTAAGGCATTTACAATGTGAACCAATAATTAAATTTTATCATAAATATATTCCTTGATAAAGTATCAAACAGGTTAGAAAAATTTTCAGACTGTGACATTTGGCTTGTTGACAGCTGGTTAGTTTGGTCATGTGTCCACACCATGTATAGTATCGAGCCCAGTTTGTACTCCCATCTTAAAACCAGATTAGAACGAAATTGGCCGAAATTAAAATCAGGGTTAGTAAAATTATACGGACCTTCCTGCACATCAGCCACGGAATAATTATTATCAGATGAATTGAGGGTTACCTCTGTACCGGAATAGGTATAAAACCTTTGCTCAAATTGTTTTGAATGAGCATTAAGGACCTTTTTAAAGTTGGAATAATCACCCGTTGACAGAAAAACACTTCCGTAATACTCAAACGATAATTCATTTGAAAAAAAGATACTTGTCCTGAGTGTAAATTCGACGATCTTATTTTTCAGATCACCAAACAATGAGATCACATCCGCAGGAAGATTTTTCCTGAGCACGTATTGTTGTTTTTGATATAAATCCGAATAAGACATTGACCCGTTAATCCGGATTTTTCTGACAGGCAGCCATCGTACACCGGCTGTCAAATTATTTAAATACTGTAATTTATCCTCATTATAATTACCCTGGTAGGATAGCTGGAACTGTAAATCTTTGGAATTATTTGTCCTGGAATTAAGGTATAAAGTCCAGTATGGATTAGTCAGCAATGCCTCACCTCCACGTAAAATCCGCGGGTCATAGTATAAGAAATTTCTTCTTATATAACTATTGAAATTCCACATATTTGAGAAGAGTGTATTAAAAAATAACCTGACTCTTGAATCCACCGATTCACGGCCAAATGACCAGGAAGAATTTTGGTCCATCCCCAGTGTAAAATTTCTGAATATTCCACCGGGAACAGTTGATACATAAGAGAGAGAGGTCCCTTCATTAATGAGATCTGCCTGCCTTAAATAACCTATATCATTCAGATCAAGGTTTGGAGACATCCATGAAGAATTGATATCAAATCTTAATTTGCCTGCTCTTTTTGCAAAGCTCAGCATCCCGGCAGTACCGGTCATAGCCGTGATGGATGTGTCAAGAGATAAATAGGTTGCATCCGGACGCTGAAACCGGTGTACATTCTCCGTTTCAAGTGCTGATATGGCATCCTTTGACCCATTTATATTGCTAAACAATGTTTTTGCCACTATAAAGTATGTTCGGTTTTTTAAATAGTGACTGAAATCCAATCCTCCTGTGAATGAACTGGCATAAAGTTGTCCCTTCAGGTAGGCGTCATGAATTATTTTATTTGAAGAAGTAATCATTCCCCCCAGAACTGTGTTAGCCTTATTATATTCCTTTTTAATTCTTCCTACAAAGTAATTAGTATAAGGACTGACAGTTTTTTTGTAAAGAGTATCCTCTGAACTTATTGTAGCCGCTTCTAACCCTGAAAGACTCTCTATAACTCCAACAGACAGACCATCACTTGATTTTCCGGTTAATTTTGCCGCTCCAAGAATTGTTGTTTGTATAGGGTAGTTTATTCGTTCATTACTTTGGATAGAATAGTTATATCTGGGCGCCTGTCCGATCCTCCTGGAATAAAACAGTTGGGCTCCGCCCAGGTTAAAGTCAAAAATTTCTTTACCTTCAAGGAAAAAAGGACGTTTTTCATTAAAAAACGTTTCATAAGAAGTGAGATTAAGTTCAGAGGGATCTGCTTCCACCTGCCCAAAATCGGGATTAATAGTCAGATCGAGAACCAGATTACTCGAGACTCCGATTTTACTGTCAAGTCCTCCTCCGTATTTCAATGAATTATAAGTTTCATTTGGCAGCTTTGTCAGGGCGTTTCCAGGAATATGCTTTAATGAAAGATAAGGAGAGATTTCCAGTTGACGTGAAGGTTTAATGTCATTGATACCTGTAAGTTCACCAAAGAGATTAACAAGTGTGGAAGCGTTCCTGGGAAGAAGTTGCCAGTGGTCCTCCTCCTGAAACCTGTCAATTAACCTGTAAACGTACAAACCCCATGTTTGATTTTTCTTATTAATATATCGTAACTGACTCAGGGGGATTTTCATTTCAGCTGACCAACCAGAATCAAAAACGGAAGAGGCCCCAACCCAGTTTGCATTCCACGTCATATCATATGCATTATCCCCTATATGTTTAACATCAATCTTTTGGCCTGCACTTGTTAAATTAAACTCAAAAGCAGTTTTATCATCATTATAACTGTCAAAAGCTATGCCTATTACATCACCTGATTTTTGGTCACGTGAATCAAAAATTCTGCGCATTTTTTCCGGTTCAGTATCGTAGCATTTAAATCCTGCATAAATGTTTTCATAATCATACAATATCTTAATCTCGGTAATATTAGATGGAACAGCTCCCTCAACCGGGATCCATTGTCTGAATCCTCCGCTCCATGATCCAAGATTCCAGCATCCATCATTAAGGTCTCCATCAATCTTTGGTCCGGTTTGAATACGTGTGGCCGAATAGTAACGTTTTGGATAAAAGTTAACTCCGTTACTGGTTGAATCGGTTTGTGCTATAATATTTGAAACTGAACTCAGAGTAAATATTATTGTTAAGAACGTATTATTAAATTTCCGGAAACGTATCATTCTTTTGAAATTGCTTAACAGATAATTGTCTAAATTCATTTTGAAAGTTGTAATTTGCACAGAGCATGCATATTCAGAGATAGATACAGATTTATAGTTTGTATAAATTGAATTACTCTCTGCCGGACTCTACTGAAACCGATCCTTTTAAAGTTAAATCAATAGATTGCTTATTGATATTCGTAAAAACCTTTATGGTTTTACTGAACGTACCCGCATTACCAGCGTAAAAATTCACCTTAATTTTTCCTGAATCACCCGGTTTTACCGGTTCTTTTGTCCAGTTCAGCTTAACACAGCCACAATAGGCTTTAACATCAGTAATCACCAAAGCAGTCTTGCTTTTGTTGGTGAATGAAAAAATGCACAAAGTATTTGATCCTTCTTTAACTACCCCCAGCTGATAAACTGTCTCTTTGAATAAAATTCCGGATTTATCTTGTATTTGAGCGTTACAGGATAAAAAAGATATCATGAACGCTGCAACCGGCAATATTTTTTTCAGATAATCCATTTATATTGAATGAAAAAAATCCAAATGAATCTATTTTAAAGGCAAGTCTAATAAAAACTGAGGCAATAAAATTTAATTTAATTATGATTTATTAACAACAAGTTTAGCTTCACTGTCCTGCTCTGGTATTCTATAGTTTAAGCAACGAAAACATATTTACCTGGTTTCATTTCAGATTCATTAAATTTCCGCACCCATACCTGAACATTATATAATAGAGCCTCTGTAATTATGTGTATTACAAATTATTATCATATTATAGTGTAGCCCCATATGATTAATTAAGATCCAATGTTTTTTCATAATCAAATTGTTTCTAGAGCGACTTTAGTTAACAAATACCTTAAGGAAACCGCCATCAAAGCAAAAATATTTAAAAATATTGATATTTTCAATGGTATTAGTTCTACTTTGACATATTACATCTTACAACGATTTTTCAGTTTGTTTGCCCCGACCCTAAAGGGAGCAAACTGAAAAATCAACCTGTTCCCTTTAGGGATCAAGGGCAAAAACAGGGTGATTTTTCTAATCTGTCAAAGTAGACTTAGATAGATCATAGAAGAAATGCTTCAGGAAAAGCACCTGTAAAACAGATGATTGCAGGAATACACTAAGAAGTTTTAGAGGAAGCTTAGGTTTAATTAATCTTAATAAACGTTATATTTGAACAAAAGGGACTGCAGGAATGTTTTAGGAGACATCATTGAAGAAAGTATGATTTGATCACAAAAGATATTACCCGGACTGCAATATTCCCGATAAGGCTGATTTTTTAAAATTTATGATATAATTGTGGCCAATTGGCAGTTAGTTAGCAACAGCAGTTATTCATTTTAATTAAAATGACCTATCCTATGAATCAAGAGATTACATCTAATCTTTCTTTAGAAGAGAAGCGGTTGATTGGGTTTGACATTGGATCCGTTTCCCTTAATACGGTAGTAATGGATGAGAGTCATAATATACTTGAAAACTATTATGAGTACATACATGGAAAGCCATTTAATGTCCTAAAGAACAGGATGGCTTTCATTCTTAAAAATCATCCGGCCGAGACTATATCAGGTATCGCAATAACAGGTACCGGCGGCAAGCTGGCTACTGATCTTATTGGAGGTATATTTGTTAATGAGATTATAGCCCAGGCTACATCTGCCTGCAATCTTTACCCTGATGCTCAAACAGTTATTGAAATAGGTGGGGAGGATTCCAAACTGATCCTTCTGGAAAAAGATCCCAAGGACGGAAAATCCAAGCTGGTCGATTTTGAGATGAACAGCATATGTGCTGCAGGTACAGGATCTTTTCTTGATCAGCAGGCAAAAAGGATAGGCGTTCCGATTGAGACTGAATTCGGTGAGATGGCACTGAAATCAGTTGATCCTCCAAGAATTGCCGGAAGATGCAGCGTGTTTGCCAAAAGTGACATGATCCATCACCAGCAGATTGCAACTCCGCTTCATGACATTGTTGCCGGTTTATGCTTTGCGCTGGCAAGGAATTTCAGGAGCAATCTTGCAAGAAGCAAGGAGATTAAAAAACCAATAGTTTTTTCCGGGGGCGTGGCTGCAAATGTCGGAATGGTTAGAGCATTCAATGAAATACTTGACCTTAAGGAAAATGAACTGATCATTCCTCGTTATCATGGCTCCATGGGGGCCATTGGAGCTGTAATGTATGCTCACTCCAACAAGCTTAAGATGAATCATTTTGCAGGACTGACGAAACTTGATGCATACCTGGCATCCGACTCAACATCATTTGTCAGCCTGCCAAAGCTAAAAGAGTCCTGTGCTGAATACATGAAGCATGTCCATCCGATAGAAAAAGGCGAAACCAAAACCAGGGTCTACCTTGGTCTCGACATAGGATCACTAAGCACTAACGTAGTTCTTATCGATGAACAGCACAGAGTTGTTGCAAGGCGTTATATTCCAACCGGAGGTCAACCGCTGGAAGCTATTCAGAGAGGATTGACCGAGATTTATGATGAGGTTGGAGAATATGTGGAAGTTATCGGTGCAGGCACAACGGGCTCGGGACGTTACCTTACAGGCGATTTTATAGGCGCTGATACCATCCAGAATGAAATTACGGCACAGGCCACCGCAGCCATTGATTATGATCCGACAGTTGATACTATATTTGAAATTGGAGGACAGGATTCCAAGTATATAAGTATTGAAAATGGTGTCGTTGTGGATTTTGAGATGAATAAGGTATGCGCAGCAGGGACAGGATCGTTCCTCGAGGAGCAGGCTGAAAAACTTAACATCAGCATAATAAATGAGTTCGGTTCTATGGCGCTTAATTCCGACTCTCCTTTAAAACTTGGTGACAGGTGTACGGTATTTATGGAGTCTGACCTCAATTCATTCATGCAGAAAGGGGCCAGAGATGAGAACCTTGTTGGTGGGCTGGCATATTCAATCGTTTACAATTATCTTCAGAAAGTTGTTGTTGACCGCAAAGTGGGAGAAAAGATCTTTTTCCAGGGGGGTGTAACTAATAATAAAGCAGTAGTGGCTGCTTTTGAGCATGTAACAGGTAAAAAGATAATTATCCCTCCCCATTTTGATGTTACCGGAGCAATTGGCGTGGCAATTCTGGCTCAAAGATCAATGGCGGAAGGACAAAAGACCACCTTTAAAGGCTTTGGCGTCAGAAATGTGGCATATCAGATCAGCAGATTTGTCTGTAACAGCTGTACGAATCATTGCGAGATAAGAAGAGTGAAAATTGACGGCATCAAAAAATCATTGTACTATGGCGGCCGCTGTGAAAAATATGAAACAGATGGCAGAAAAAAGGCAAACAACAATATTCCCAATCTTTTCGAGAAACGTCTGGAGATGCTTCGTGAAGGTTACAGGGAGCCGGTGACAGGGGACCTGAAAACAAAAACAATTGGCATTCCCAGGGCATTAATGGTTTATTATCAGCAATTCCCCTTCTGGCGTACATTTTTTGAAGAACTTGGATTTTCAATAATAGTATCGAGGGAATCGGATAAAGGGCTTGTCAATCAATCAATTGAAGCAATGACAACCGAGACCTGCCTTCCAGTGGAATTGATGCACGGACATGTAATTGATCTGGTTGAAAAAGGGGTAGACTATATTTTCATTCCTTTTATTATTAATGCGAAAGAAAAAGTAGGGAATGACACTTACAACTGCAATTGTCCATGGGTCCAGACCTATCCGTTTATGGTCAAGGCGGCGCTGAAAGGGAAGGTTGACGAGACAAAATTCCTTGTCCCTACACTGCATTTCAGATTTTTCGAACGGGCTCTCATGAAAGAGATGACAGCCTATTTCAGTGATAAGTTTGGCCTCAGTAAGGACAGCATTAAAAAGGCTGTTTATAAAGCTGACGAAGTTCAGACCGATTTTGAGAAAAAACTGGTAGATTACGGTAAAGAGGTATTTGCATCCATTCCCAAAAATTGCAGGCCTGTAGTATTGCTTGGCAGACCTTACAACAGCGCCGATCCACACCTGAATCTTGCTCTTGTCGATAAACTGATTACACAGAATGTAATGCCGATTCCTGTCGATATGCTTGATCTTTCGCCTTATAATATTTTTAAGAATTACAGGAATATGTACTGGCCCAACGGTCAGAAAATGATTGCAGCAGCTCAGATGGTGGCAGAAACAGAGAACCTTTATGCTGTTTACCTGAGTAATTTCCGTTGCGGCCCGGACTCCTTTATCTGGCATTACATTACCGAAGAATTAAAAGGTAAACCCTTCCTGCATCTTGAGGTTGATGAACATTCGGCCGATGCCGGAATGGTTACACGCATCGAAGCATTCCTCGACAGCCTTAAGGGTTCCGAACAGAATGAAAAAAAGGATCCTGAGATTTTCAGGCCAAGACCAAGCCCTTCTTCTCCTCCGAAAGACAGGGTAATGTATTTCCCATATATGAACGACGGGGCATATATGATTTCTGCGGCTGCACGCAGTTGTGGAATACCATCCCAGGTATTGCCCAGGCAGACATCTGAAGATATGGCTCTCGGGAGAAAATATACATCATCCAAAGAGTGCTTTCCAATGATTTGTACAACGGGAAGCTTCATAAAAAAACTCCAGGAGCCTGGTGCCGACCCTTCCAAAATGAGCTTTTTTATGCCTGATCATAATGGACCATGCAGATTTGGACAATATAACCAGTTTCACAGGATCCTGTTTGACAGGCTGGGCTTCCATGAGGCTGAACTTATAACTCCTTCAAATGACACTTCTTATGAAGATGTCGCGGGAGAGCATGGCCAGAAATTCAGAATCAATGCGTGGAAAGGCTTTATAGTGGCTGATTATCTCAGGAAAATCCACAGGGAGACAAGACCTTACGAAATAAACAAGGGTGAGGCAGATAAGCTTTATGGTGAGTCACTTCTAAGACTTGAGAAATGCATTGAGAGGGGAGCAAAAGGGCTGCATAAAGTACTGACAGAGATCGCCGGAGAATTTAAAGCTATTAAAGTCGACAAAAGCCAGAGGAGACCTGTCGTATCAATTGTCGGAGAGATATTCATGCGTGATAATGAAGCTTGTAACGGCAATATGTCCAATAGGCTTGAAGATCTTGGTGTAGAGGTAGTTGTCGCTCCGTTTTCTGAATGGATCTATTACTCCACATACAGATTCACCCGTGACAGCAGGTGGAAAAATGATAAAAAAGGGGTACTCAAATCAAAGATCCAGGGATTTGGTCAGGACTTTATAGCTGCATCCCTGCTCAGGGGAATAAAGAAATTTACGGATCATGAAAAAGATGTATCGCTTCACGACATGCTTAATCTGTCCAATAAATATGTAAATGAATTTTATGACGGTGATCCGCCCATTGCGATGGGAACATCAGTAAGCCTGTCAAAGAGAGGCGTTTCAGGAATTGCAGCCATTCTGCCGTTCACCTGTATGCCGGGAACTCTTATTGCCTCGGTAAGTGACAGTTTCAGAAAGGATCATAGCAATATACCTTTCATCAATATCGCTTATGACGGACAGGATTCGGTTTCACTTGATACCAGGTTACAGGCGTTTGTTTTCCAGGTAAAGGAGTACGAACTTGCTAAAAGAAATGGGAAGGCTATTAAACCTGTAAGCATGATGCAGCCTGTTCAGAACAACTCAAACGGAACACTAATATGAGTATGCTGGATTTTTAAGATCAAAAGTTTGAAAAAGCATATATTGATCATTAGCGAGAAAAAATAAGATTTTTGGTTTTAAAGTATTACTATATTTTAAAACCAGTAACTTACAAATTAAACTGTAATGAGGATGAGACCCTTGTGATTGACCCAATTCATAAACATTAATGCAAATAATGCATTTTCAACCTACCCCGATTCATCGGGGGAGCTCGACGAAGTGAATCATGCGCGGTTCACCCGCTTAGGCGGGGCAAGCTATCCGACCTTTAAAAATTGTAGTTTGGAATGATTTTAAATAAGAAGAATAATTTAAAGAGTAATTGTTAGGTATCTATTGCGAATTATATTGAACATTGAGTTGATTAAAACCGTTATACCAGTCAGTATTTTGTATTGGGGTTCGTTAAGGATTAATTCTCTTTCCTTAATAATTTAAGATGTATTTTTTTATGAAACACCCTTTTTGGGTTGTCTCGAATATATTTTAAAAAAACATCAATAATGTCTCAGGAAGTATCATTTCTTCAAGTGGACCCGAAGGATTTAAAGATGCCAGTAGAAGCATCTGTAAATTCACAAACTGGTGATGCTTTTTCTTCTGTGAGTATTCCAATAACTACTGGTCGAAATGGATTTCAACCGAACCTGTCCCTATCTTATAATTCAGGATCTGGCAATTCTGTCTTTGGCATGGGATGGCATTTACAAGGAATTCCCAATATTTGTCTTAGTCTGAAAGACGGATATCCCAGGTATGACGGATCGGATAAGTATTCTTTTGGAGGTCAGGAATTGATTCCATGGTTAGTAGAAGTTGGTGCGGAATGGCAAACCCGTACAGACGAGAATGACGATTACTACATCATATACCATCGGGCTCAGGTAGATACATACTTTACCCGCTTTGAGCAATGGACGAACAAAACTACACGGGAAATTCATTGGCGGGTTCATAGTAGCAATAACCAGGTTATGATTTTCGGAAAGGCCAGCGACCATTCTTCAAAAATAACAGACCCCAAAAATTCCAAAAAAATATTTCAATGGTTGTTGGAAGCCCAATATGATAATATGGGCAATGCCATTGTATTTGAATACCAACAGGAAGACCATATAAATGTCGATGGGAGTACCAGCTTCGAACGAAACCGGATCTTTAAAGCAGAAGGTAACTCCCAAAAATATTTGAAGCGCATCCGTTATGGAAATACAATTCCGGTATTACCCGATGACATACCCGATCCCCTGCAGAACTGGCTATTTGAAGTTATTTTGGATTATGGGGAACATACGCTTGACGGAGAAAGACCCTTATATACAGTCGGTACTTCGGGATGGCCCGTACGGCAGGATCCATTCTCGTCGTACATTGCCGGTTTCGAACAACGTACGTATCGTTTGTGCCATCATGATTATGATGTTCCATAGTATTCCTGAATTAGGGCCGGATGCTACTTTAGTTGGATGCATGAAGCTAAATCACCTGCCTGATCCTGCCGGTACGACCCTTGATCAAATTACCTATACGGGCTACAAAAGAGTAGCTGCCGGTTACTATGAATCCAGAACATTATCTCCGTTAGTTTTTAAATATACCACTCCAATGCCAGAGGTGTTTTTTCAGCCAGTACCCGCACAGACCAAAGATAATGTACCTGTTGGGTTGAATGGCCTGAATTACAAGTGGGTAGATCTTTATGGAGAAGGACTACCGGGCATTTTGTATGAATCCAGCAACAGTTGGTATTATAAATCGAATCTCGGAAATGGAAATCTCGGGCCCCAAAAAATAGTGATGGAAAAACCGAGTTCCAACATGGGGAGTTATGCCTTAAGTGATTTTGACAATGACGGCAACCTCAATATTGTCGTACTGCAGGGACGGGAATCGGGCTATTTTGAATTTAATCGTGACCGGGAGGAATGGGACGGCTTCAGGCCTTTTAAAGAAACCGCTCATGTACGTCAAATGGACACCAATACCCAGTTGATCGATCTTACCGGAGACGGTCGTGCTGATATTGTGACTACTGAGGAAGACCGTACAGTTTGGTACCCCTCAAAGGGTAAGGAAGGTTTTGGAAAACCACTTCAAATTGCTAAAGCACTTTCCAACGGGGTTAGTCGGGCGCCAACTATTGGTTCCAATCCGATGTTGGATTATTTTTTTGCTGACATGAACGGATCAGGTTTGCCTGATCAGGTACGGGTCTATAACGGGCGGGTAGAATACTGGCCCAATATGGGAAATGGCAGATTCGGATCCGGTATCGTCATGGAAGATTCTCCACAGCTTGATTTTACCTCCGAGCTCGATGCCAGTCGCATACAGCCTTGTTGATTTAGACGGGAGTGGAACAGCCGACTTAATCTATATTGGCAGAGGAGAAATTTTATATTGGATCAATGCCTCTGGTAATAAATTTATACCAGGAGGCAATACATTCAGGGGACTTCCTTTTATTGACAACATTTCTTCAGCCCAGGTAGTTGACTTTTTAGGAGATGGGACTCCTTGCCTGGTTTGGTCCTCGTCGCTTACCTATGCATGCAGATGCCCCTATTCACTATTTGCGATTGACTGACGGCGTAAAACCCCGTTTACTTAAAGGCGTTGAGAACTCCATGGGCCTGGAGACCAAGTTTCATTATGGGTATTCCGGGCAACATTATTTAAGGGATAAAGAACAGTGCTACACCCATGGGTGACCAAACTTCCGTCCATAGAACGGTTGTGAATAAACTTGAAGTCATAGACCATATTGGGAATACTAATTTTAGTCAGGTCTATGAATACCATGATGGTTTTTATGATGGGGAAGAGCGTGCCTTTAGGGGGTTCTGTTTAGGTAGATCAATACGATTCAGATTTGTATCGGGGCACTTCAGAAATTCCCGCCGTCCAATTTACCGACCCGGCCTGTATCCGGTCCTGGTTTCACAATGGTGCACCGGGCTGGCAGAAAAAAAGAGCCTTAAATTATTATGGTCAGGACTCTTTTAGTATTCAGCTTAAGGATTTTGAAATTGAGGCGGAAAACGATCTGGGATCTGAGGAATATTATGATGCGGTCAGAAGTCTGGCAGGTAAGGCCATTCGCGTGGAAACCTATGGTCTTAAAAATGGTGTCCGCGAAGAACATCCATTTCAGGTTACCCACAATAGCTATATCATCCGCAGAACACAGCCAGGGACTAAAGTATATAACCCTGGTTTTATTGTTTATCCGAAGGAAAACCTTGAGATTATTTATGAAAAGGACCCAAACGATCCGAGAATAATCCATCGCTTTAGTATTGAAAATGATGCATATGGTGCCCCATTAAAACAAGCAGCGGTGGCATATCCAAGGGTACACCCTGAAGCTTTGGAAGAACAGCGAGTGCTCCATATAAGTGCTGCCAAAGCAACAGTTGTGCATTTCGATACACAAGTGCGTTATGAATTGGGCATACCCCTGGAAAGTGAAAGTTTTGAGTTGCACGATGCTGCAATTCCGGAAGGTGATAATCTATATTCCTTTCAAACAATAAAAGCATTAGTGCATAGTAACATTGAGACTCCGCTAGCTTTTGATGAAGCCTTTTCCTTGGCAGCACAGGCACGCCGTGTCCAATGGAGCAAAAATTATTACTGGAACAATGACCGTTCTGCCGTTTTAGCCTGGGGTGAAGTCGCAACTAAAGCACTGCCACATCATCAGGAAGCGGCTTGTTTTCATACTGCCTTTTTGGAAAATACCATGGGGGATAGGTATGATCCATCATTTGTTACTGATGGATATTATACCTTTCATGACGGGCTTTGGTGGCAGCCCGGTGCAATCGTCCATTTCGGCAATGCATCGGAATTTTATGTACCTGTTCAGGAAGTTCATCACGATGGTGGTTATGTAGGCTATCGCTATGATACGTACCATTTGACTTTACTGGAAACCACCGCGGTTTTGGTCGATAGCGTCGGAGCCGTTTTAGCTGGCAATTCTAACACCGCCCTAGATCGATTATCATTTCCTTGCACCATATAAAATTGAGGATGCTAATCGAAATATTTCTGAAGTACGCTATGATCCTTTAGGAGTCGTAATACTTTCTTCTATGCAAGGTGAACTACTTTCCGGATCGGGAACCCTGGAATTACACGGGCATGGCCGATTGGAAGATTATGAGCCTCCTGCCCTGATAGATTTTGAAAGGATATTAAACAATCCATCCGATTATTTGCAGGAATGTGCTTCTTTCTTCTACTATGAATTGAACACATGGAAAGACCACGGACTTCCCCTAAGAAGTATTGCCCTGGTGCGTGAGGATTGGGTACATGATGGGGAGGGCAATTATCGACCGGAGAGCAAATACCAATTGAGCGTCGAATATAAAGATGGGTTTGGAAGAACCATTCAGTCTAAAAACCTCGTGGAGCCTGGACCTGATACTATTCAATACGATACAGCAGGTGAAATTATCGTGGATCCTGTTGGAGAACCGCAACTTGTGACCACTGATGCCCCTCGATATTTGGTCTCAGGGCATGTGATCTATAACAACAAACTGCAGCCGGTACAACAATACGAACCTTATTTTTCACCTTTGGTCGATTTTGAGAACGATGCGGTTTTGGAAACCTTTGGCGTATCAGGTTGGATTGAATACGATGCCCTGGGAAGGCAAAAAAGAGTTATACATGCTGATGGGACTTCGAACAGAGTGGAAGTCGCTCCCTGGAAAACCGCTCAATATGATGCGAACGATGATGTGGTCGGAAGTCTGTACGAAGCCCGAAATACCATATTTCCTCCGGATACACCTGAAGGGTTGGCCCTGGAAAAATCACGCAGGCATCAGGATACTCCTGTCATTTCCCATCTGGATGCCTTGGGTCGGGCATACCTAAGTGAGGAGGCCGATGAGCATGGTCGGGTTCGGCGAAATCGAACCGTTTTGGATATCCTTGGTAACCCAAAAGAGATTTTAGATGCCAGAGGTTTGACAGCTTTTTCCTGTATCCGTGACATGCAAGGCAGAGTATTTCAGGAACACAATATGGATGCAGGACCAAAATGGCAATTTCTGAATGCTTTGGATCAAACAATCCATCTCTGGGATGCCAGGGAGGTACACCAACAAATCACTTATGACACCTGGAGCAGGGTTATCAACAAATATGTAGATGGGGCTTTGGGCATGGACCATCTTGTCGAACGCTTTATTTATGGAGAGGATACTACAATAACAAATGCCTGGCAACGTAACCTCTTAGGAAAAGCGGTCGAGAATTATGATCAGGCAGGCCTTACCCGTATGCAGCGGTTTGATATTTCAGGAAACATACTGGAGAAGGACCGCCGCTTGTTGAACGATCCTGCTCAAATTCCCGATTGGACGGACTCCGGCAGTTTTGTCTGGATGGCAGGCCCTCCTTTTGAAACCAGGGTAACCTATGATGCGCTGGGTCGGCCCCTGCAACAACAACTCCCGGATCAAACGACCAGAAAATTTACCTATTTACAAAGTGGAGCGGTTGACAGATTATTGCTAACTACCACTGATGGCACTATGGTAGAAGAACCCATTACTCAAGACCGTGTATTCAATGCTTTTGGCCAAACCAAAGAACTCACGCTCGGCAACGGCGTGGTACAGCGCTATGAATATGATGGATTGAATAAGCATTTAAAAAGAAAAACCAGTTTCCGCAGATCGTCAGGCACACTAGCCGCCAAACAGTACCAAAATATCAACTATACCTATGATGCGGTCGGGAATATTACCCATCTGCAAGATAATGCACAACCTAATGGTACTTTGCTATTTAACCGGCCCAGAATTAATCAATATACCTATGATGCCTTCTATCAATTGATCGAAGCTGAGGGCAGAACCCATGAAGCTATCGAGCGAACCGACTATGCCCATGCTCCTGATGATTTTGGTTTTGTAAAAGGTACACGGCATATTAATGTGGATAATATGGCCTTGGTCAGAACCTATACCCGAAGATATAGCTATGATCTGAACGGCAATATGGAGCATATGATCCATAATTCGGGTACCCGACCAGGTGATATTTTTCGATGGCGACGGGATTTCTGGATTTCTACAAATTCCAACCGTTCCATAGAACAAAATGACCTGGCCGGAAACCCAATTTCCAATCCTGAAACGAGGTTTGATCAAAATGGCAATCTGAACTATCTATCGCATCTATCTTCAGTGGAATGGAACTACCAAAACCAATTGACATCTGCGGTGCTCATTGAACGAACGGGAGCCCTGAACGATGCAGAATATTATGTATATGGCGGCGATGGGCAGCGGGTTCGAAAAGTTACGCAGCGTCTGGATAGCGGAACATTGGAATCTACAGAAAAAATATATTTGGACGGCTGTGAGATCAAACGCATTCGGCGGGGGGATACCCTTATTTTGGAACGGTACACTTCACATTTGAGTGATGGTAGTGAGCGGGTAGCGCTCATGCATCATTGGACAATCGATACCCAACGCCGCGAGACCGATGATATCACAGGGAAGAAAATACACTATCAGCTAAGTTGCCATTTGGGTTCTTCTGCTTTTGAATTGGACGAACAGGGAGAGATTATCAATTACGAAGAATACTTTGCCTTTGGGGGTTCGGCCTTTGTTTTTGGTACTGGATTGCGGGATGTACAACTTAAGGAGTATCGGTATTCAGGAAAGGAAAGGGATGATGCCACTGGGCTCTATTACTACGGCTTTCGCTACTATGTGCCCTGGCTTTGTCGTTGGTTGAATCCAGACCCTATTGGACCTGAGGATGGGTTAAACCTCTATCAGTTCGTACATAATAATCCGATAAATGAAGTGGATCCGGATGGGTTGCAATCCAGTGAAGGGGGTATTAGTATTTCGAATCAACCTTTCCCAATAGGGTCTTTGAGTGATAGTGATTTGAGTAGAATAAGAGAATATTCTTCAGATCATCCAAATGCACAAATAGCACTTTTACCTGATGAATCGGGTGTTCCTCAACTCCATTTATTTGATAATGATCAAGATAGAAATCGGGCTGTGGCTGAATTTCTTGAAACTCATCCCGATTTAACTGTAACTTTTTATCGTTCTTATGCAGATCAAATAAGCGAGGCACTTGAGGGTGCTTTTGATATACTGCAAGAAGGCGCAGCGACAAATTCTGGAGAAATCATGGAGGGGCTATATGGTTCTGGTGGTGATGAACATAGAGGAAGTGGAACCAGTGCTGAATCACCTGCGACTTCCGGAAGGGGGGCTGGGACTGACGTACCCGGAGAAGGTGGATCTGGTCCAAATGGTGATGAAAATGGCACCGGAAATGGAGAGCTAACAGAAGGTGTTGCCAGAAGACGAAGAAGAGGCTCCGAAGGTGGTACAGGAAGTGACCCCAGGGGTGCTGCTGGAGGAAGGCCTGGTGGTACCGGGGTAGGAAGTCCCAGAGAAAGAATAGCTGGAGTTCCTGTAGGAACTGAACCTATGGATGAGCATGTAACACCCCAATTGGGGAGTACAGATTCCCATTCTAGCCTAACAGGAGATCCAAATGGTACATTAAAAGGCCCGGAAGAAGTTCATAGTGAATTGCCTGTTGGGCCTGGAAATTATAATGGAAGCACTGATGGATCGGTTGGTGGTCAACCTTGGGGAACACCTCCAGAAGAATTAGAATTTTGGCAAACTGCACTTATTTTTATTGCTGTACTTTTGGTGGCAATAGCTGTAACTGCCTTAACATTTGGTGCAGCACTTGCAGTGCTGGGGGCAACAGCAGCAACGGCAACAATAGGGCAACTAATAGCGGCCGGAGCTATAGCAGGTTTGGCTGCAGGATTAGCATCTGACGCAACTTCTCAACTTCTTAATATAGCAGTAAGTGACCAATTAACTATAAATGATTATGATATTGGGCAAACACTCTACTCAGGAGCCGTAGGAGCGGTTACCGGCGGTTTAACAGCTGGTTTAGGTGGTTATGCCGCAGGAGCAAGAAGTGCTGTTACGGCAGGAACTGCTACAGCAACACAATCTGCTGCTACAAGTATTGCTAATAGGATGGGATCATCATTAGTAACTAGAGGTTTAGTGCATTTTGGTGCAGGAGCTGTTGAAGGTGGGGAACGGAAGCTTTACGTCAGACTATATTTGAAAATAATTTTGATGCAGATCGAATATTGGAGGCATCTCTAACTAGTGGAGGGATTTCAGGTACATTTGGTGCCGGTTTAGGAGGTAGGAGACCCAATCATACTTCTCATTCAGATACAACAGCACCAATTAGCAACGCTTTGTCAGATAGGGCAAATCAACAATTAGCTATAATAAATCGACTTCAGACAATTGTAAACAAAAGTGTCGATAGAGTTGCAAGTGCTGTAGATTCGGGCGATAGAAGATTTCTCGAAAGATATTTAACTTCTGCAGAAGGTTCTGTATCCAGAGTTGATCATTTATTAAACCCTAATGGAAGTTCAAAAGCTGCATTCTTTGGAGCTGCTGTAGAAGAACGCGTTAGAAGAGCAATATATCATGATCCTGTTTTGTCAGAACATATTGATCCATTAATTGGTGGAAGTCGTTATTTGGGTTCAAGAGAGGTAATTGGAAAGGGTGGAAGACGGGGTTTTGCTGATTTAATTGGGTTATCGGGAGGTTCACTAGGTGAAATAGTAATCGATATTACAACCGATGCTGATAGAGCTGCTCATTTCTTAAGACTTTATCTGGAGCGTGGTTTAGTAATTGGTTATTCTAGGCCTTCACATTTAGGTTTTTAAAAAGAAAATAGACTTTTGAACCAAAAGTGCTTGACGAAATTACATTGAGAAACAAATAGTATAAACAAAAAATTAGAATCCATGCCAACATACTCCATCACCGGACAACTGTTAAATTCAAAGCAGCAACCCCTTCCAGGCTTTAAAATTGTAGCTTGGGATAAAGACAAAAAAATAAGCGATTACCTCGGTACGGCTTATACAGGACCAAAAGGGGAGTTTAGCATTGTTTACGATGAAAGCCGTTTTTTTGACGGTAAAGATGATAATTTACCCGATGTATTCTTTCTGGTGTATAAAGGGGATAGGGTGATTCTGTCCACCGAAGGCAAACCCATAAAAAATGCAAAAGACCTCCAAAATATAAGCCTTGTTATAAAGGAAGGTGAAACAATACCACCTACAGAGACCGTTGTGTTATATGCGGTTGAAGGCGTGGTGAAACACAAACAAACTGGTAGGGTTGTTCCTGGAGTAAAAGTCGAGGCCTGGGATAAAGATGTAAAAATATGTGACCAACTTGGAGTTTCCATTACCAACAAAGATGGGGAGTTTTATATTCAATATGATGCATCCCGATTCAAGGACGACCCCAGGGATGATCTGCCCGACCTATTTTTTCGTCTTTATGCCGGGGACGATATGATACACACCTCCGAAGGCAAACCCTTGAAAAATGTAAAACTTCAAAAAGGCATTGTTATTGAGATTGCAGAAACGGGCCAAGAGGATGAAATACAGAATCAATATTTACCGAAAACCATTCTGCTCCCTCTTTCCGAAAATAAAGAGGCCACCCCTTTAAGCCTGCTGAAAAAGAAACCGGAGCTATATGCTGGAATGATACAAAAGGCACAGCAGGAACTTCAAAAAACAATGGCCGATTTTTTCGCCAATGCCTCGTATGACCTGAAGTATTTTTCAAAAACCATTGATTTTAATGCACTATCAGATAACAAACATTCTGTTGTTGATTATGTAAGCGATAGTATTGAAAAGAGTCCCTTAGCGGCATCCATTAAAAATGAGGCCTTTGCAAAACTTAATGTTTGGAACGGTCCCAACACTTTGGATGAGGTGCTGCAACCGGAAAGACCTATAAAAGACAATAGCTTATTTCAGCGGGAGCTACAACAGGCCGGGATGTTCAAGGTAGCAGAAATTATAGATTTAAGTGACACTATTACAGAAAAGCTTATTTCAAGAGGATTTACACCCCAGAACATTGGTCCGCAAGCTATCGAAGTACTCGTTAAAGAGAAGGTATTGAGCAAAGAGCAAGGAAAAACCCTAAATCGTGATGCGAATATTTACACTTTATCCGATGGCCATGTGCCATTGTATCAAGCCATAAAAAACTATCCGGCAAATACCCCTGTAACCACAATCAGTGATCTGACGGGTTGGGAGCTGAATGACTGGAAATCCGTCTTACAGGCCGCTCAAATTAGTGCCGATGAAGAATCTTTGGAAAAGCAGGCCCGGTTCAAACAAAAGCAGGTCGAAAAGCTCTATCCCAACCAGGCATTCAGGGCACGAAGTAAAACCATGGAAGATCCGGCTGCGAGGAATCTTATGGCTAAATTCTATGAGGACAACAAGACACTAAATTTCCTCTCGCTGGATTATAACGAAAAAAGTAAGGATCTTGAAAAAATCAATTTAAAAGCCTTTTCTGATTCTGAAAAGGAAATTGTGCTCAATACCCTTAAAACCAATAAACGACTATATAAGATTACCCGGGATTCTGTGGATACATTCACACTTAAAAAGCAGTATGGAAGTGCAAATGAAATGGTCAGCGACAGTTTTCCTATATTCATTGAAAAAACCGGATTTTCAGAAACATTGGGAACAATGTATTATGAAAGTGCCAGAAAAGCTTCGCTGGGAATCGGCATGCTATTAGGTGATATCCTGGATAGGATCCACAATCCATTGGCGGATAGCCCCGTAGAAAATGCGGACGGGGAAATTAACGCTTATTTACGCCGCCTGAATGGCTATGAGGAATTTTTTGGGGAGACCGATTTTTGCAGATGCGAACATTGTGCCTCCATAATAAGCCCTGTCGCGTACTTTGTGGACCTTATGGACTTTTTGAAAGAGCATGTGATGGATGTACGTTTTCCTGGAGCGCAAAGGGAAAATAATATCATCAGTCCGTACAAACGGAGATCCGATCTGTGGAATGGTCTGATCCTCAATTGCGAAAACACCCACGAGTTGGTTCCATACCTGACCATCATAAACGAAATTTTAGAGAATTTTATTTATATAAACAGTCCTGCCTATGCAGGTACCATGCCTACTGAACGATATACTGTTGAGAATGCGGTATATAATTTATTGAGCCGGGATGGCGATACACCTTTTTATATCAATAGCTTTAAACAACCCTTTCATTTACCTCTTACACAACTGGACCTGTATTTACAGCATTTTCCTATTTCCAGGGCGTCCATTGCAAAAACCTTAATGGCCTATGTTCCCGACGTGGATAATATTCTCTCCCGGTCCGCTTTACAACTTTCCACGGCACAGTATCAATTAATAGTGGAAAGTAAAAAAGGGGAGCCTGATTTTTTAGAGAGGTTGTATGATACTTCAAGAGATACTTCCGGGAGGTTTTCAAATCTGGATGTTCAGGACTTACTTTTAAAACTGGGTATAAAACGCGCCGAATTTACCGACTTAATCAACACAAATTTTGTTACCCTCAATGCTTCCGAACCGTTGGATATAGTAAAAACCAGTACTACAGGCGATATCCAATTTAATAAGGAAAATTTGCAAGATGCTACTGTCGGGACGTTGGACCGTATGCACCGATTTATCCGATTATGGCGACAATTGAGTTGGTCCATCCCCGAATTGGATAGGGTGATTTATCAAGTACATGAATCTATGGAATCACCCGATCGGGAAAATCTATTTCCGGATAAAATTGTAAAACTGGTGGATATCCAAAAAGCACTTAAAATAAGCACGAACGACTTATGTGCTTTGATACATAATATCCCCACCCAGGGATCACCATCTTATTTCGACCTGAAATTCAACATCCGTAGTTTTGTGCATGAGCCTGGCGATACATGGGGTATTCCTGATGAATCAACCTGGTATTTACCATTCACCCATCCGGCCTACATCAGCGACGGCTCAACCGTCGATACGGCAACTACTACAACACTACATCGTTTATTAGCTGGACTGGGAATTAATGGTGAAGAATTATTTTTGCTCATAGAAAATTTAAAAACACCTCTGGGGGTAACGGGTACCGGGGAATTCCGCTTAACAACAGCAAGCCTTTCAATTTTATACCTCCATGCACTACTCCTTAAAAAATATAAGCTTAAGGTTCCGGAGCTTTTCTTTTTAATACATATTGAACCCTCAATTACAGAAAATTACATCTCAGGTTTCGAAGCAGCAGATGCTTTTATTGCCGTCATGGATTGGTATAAAAAGAGCAATTTTTCGGCATCACAGCTGGCCTTTATATTAAATGTACCTTTACCGGGAATTCAGATATTTGACAGTCCCGAAACGATGGCCTATAATATTTGGACACAAATACAATCGGAAGAAAATTTAGCATTTAATGACACCCTGTTTTCGTATGTAAAAGGTATTACAGAAAGTCAGTCCCGGGCAGTTATAGATGCCAACTCCTCTATTATAGTTCAGGCGGACCTTAGAAAGTACGAGGTACAGATAACTGCACCGGCAGTTTTTAATCTCGTAATTCCAGCATATTTAGATGCATCATTAGCACCAGAACAGCAGCTTCAGATTGTTGGAGCTTTGTTAAAAAAAGTAAGTGAACACCTTTCTTCAACTACATTATCCATTACTGCCGGTTCTTTATCGGATATTCAGGGAATAGATGAAACCATGTCGCAAGAAATACTGGATAGTAACCCCGCCATTTTTGTGCCTATTGCCGGATCCGCAACGGAATATCAATTAACATCTGAAGCCAGGGCCAATCCCACCAGTTTAAATATAACGGTTCCTGTAGCAATTTGGGGTAGCTTATCTGACGAGGACAGACAAGCCCTCTATGGGTTTTTATTGGACCGTATTTCAAGTTATATCCTTCCTGGCGCCCCGCAAGTGTCAGATCGACTATTTGTAGGAGTTGCCGATCTGGGATTAGAAGCTTCCAGAGAAATTATTTCTGCAAATTCAACGATATTCCACCAGATTGAGAGTTCCACCATATATTGGCTAACTCCTGATTTTAATATCGGTTCTGTTATATATATTCCGGCGGATGTGCCTTTGCCAACAGAGGAAGCACGGGCATTGTTGTTATCCAAACACATAAGTAGGGTATTGCTCAATGCCATTTCAGGTCAACTACAGATTAATTCAGAAAAAACAAAAGCATTTGCACAACTTTCGGAGTATAACTTCGAAGATCCGGTTTTAAGTGCACAGCTTACCCGTATCGCACAAGCTGCAGAACCACTGGCGGTTTGGGGAAATATTATTGAAGTATTACAGAAGTTAACGGTGTGGTTTAAGGACAAGGCATTCACTCCTAATGTCCTGGAGTTCATCCGACAACATTCCGGTGGGGACCGGAACGTCTTTAAGGCCAATATTCCTGAAAGTTATCGAACGCCATCCTTTTCACAAATTCAGGAAGCAGAAAGGTACCTCTGGTTGCAAAAAGAATTGGTTAAAGAAATAGATGGTAATCTTGATAAACTTAACAACGTTCTCTCAGGGTATGATTTTGAGATCCCACGATTTGAGAATGCTGTTTTGGAGGATATTGCCGGACTATTTAATGTGGAGGCAGGAATGGCCGGGGCACTAAATAACCAAATCCATTTTCCAAATACTGAACCATCCGGAGGCATAGCAAATGAAGGCCTGAAAGCATTGATGAAATTCAGGGAAGTTGTTGATCTCGTACAATTTTTGGGAATTGGCGGTGAAGCCTTACCCTTATTTATTTCCAATGATTTTAACGATCTGTCTACGGCGGTTAAAGCAGTAGTGACGGCTATTCGCACAAAATATGATACCGAGGAAGAATGGGAAAATAAAATAGGGCCTATTGAGGATAAAATCAGGGAGCGCAAGCGCGATGCGTTAACCGATCATCTGATAAACACCTATCGGTATGACGATGAATCTACCACAACAGTTGTCGAAAGGGAGCATTGGTTTCAGAGTACCAATGACCTATACAATTATTTTCTAATTGATACCGAATTAATGGGCTGCGCACGTACATCAAGGGTGGTTGCCGGCATATCCAGCCTGCAATTATACATACAAAGGTGTTTTCTGAACCTGGAACAAAGCGCAGATGGCCATACCAAAGTGCTGCCTGGTGATATCCCTGCCGACCAATGGCTATGGCGTAAAAATTACAGGGTGTGGGAAGCCAATAGAAAAGTGTTTCTATACCCTGAAATCTATTTAGAACCCGATCTCCGTGACAATAAGACAGAGCTCTGTCTAGAGTTGGAATCTACATTATTGCAGCAACAGATCAGTCCACAAAATGCGCTGGATGCCTATGCCAAATATCTAAAAGGGTTTGATGAGGTAGCCAACTTGAAAATTGCAGGATCTTACCATCATTTAGACAATTTTAACGAAGAAACCATTGCCGGTGCGGCAGATACCCTCCATTTGTTCGGGGTAACTTCCTCCGAACCCCCTATTTATTATTACCGCACGATAAAGAATATCTATAAAAGAGAAAAGAATGGGCGGGAATATGGCATAGCATATAGCGCCTGGCGAAAAGTAAATCTGCAGATACCTGTCAAAAAGGTGTCACCAATAATCTATAATGGTAAATTATATGTTTTTTGGGTGGAGATCGTGACACGTCCGAAGAATGAAATGATAGAAGGTACTAATCAGTTCTATGGTTATGAACATACATTTTCAATAAAATTTTCATCCTTAAAACCGGACGGTACCTGGCAAAGTCCGCAGAAGTTAGCATTAAATGACCCTCTTTTTGATAGAGGTAAAGGTGTTATTCGGGACCCGTTAGTGGAACCTTCAGAAATTAATAATTGGATTCCTTACTTATCATCAGACTCAAAAAAAGTACTGCTGAAGGATATAAAAAAAGCATTAAAAGAAAATAATGAATTGATTAATAGCACCTATTCTGTCAGTACTATTTTTAAAACTCAAGATGGCCGTGATATTTTAATAGGTCACGTTAATTTAACTGATTCTCGGTTTAGATTTTTGTTGAAGCCCAAATACGAGCTTCCAGGCTATAGTGCCAATTTAGTACACCTGGAATCCAAAGATGATTATACGTTGATTCAGGATCAATGGACAAGAATATTTCCGGATAAAGATTCGGCCAATAGTTTGTTGCTTTATGGCTTCGACTTTCAACTGACAAACCATAAAGTGGATTTATATGATTTAAAAACGGTGCTTTCCGGAACTGTTTGGGCAGGATCCGGATCAGAATTTTCCCCATCAAATAAAAGATTATCGATTGCCCTGGACTTTGCAAATGTATTTACAGGTTTCTCTGACAGAAGTTTCTCACATAAGTATTCTGATGCGTATAAAATTGCAAAAAGAATTGTATTCCCATCCTGGAAGAATTTGGATGGTATTCCTGACAGTGAAAATATCTTATTGTCATCCGGAGGCGAATTTGATTTGGATATAGTTAACGGTAGTTTATCAGATGCAATAATCAATAAGGAAGGAGACTTGTTGTACCTGCATTCTATTGGTATTGTTCGGGGAGGATACGCTATCGAGCGTTTAAATACCACCTTATCCACGAAAATTAGTAAAATACTGTTTGAGAAAGGATTGGATGGACTGTTGGATATAAATTACCAGCTAACGGATTTAAAGGAAAGGGAAATTCCATTTGATATTAATCTTGATGAAGTCTGGAACGATTCAGAAAAGCACAATGTAGGCAAGCTTGATACCAAAGGATCGATGGGTGTTTATTTTCGGGAAATTTTCTTTCATATTCCCTTTCTTATTGCCAACCATTTAAACAGTCAGGGAAAATTTGCCGATGCCCAAAAGTGGTACCATTATATTTTTAATCCTACGGCCAATGATTTAGCCGATGAAACCGGTTCAAACCCTTCAGATCGTGTATGGCAATACATCGAGTTCAGGAATATGAGTTTTGATACCTGGTTCGACAACCTTAACGATGCCCAGGCAATACAAGCCTATGAAAATGATCCTTTTAATCCCCATGCTATTGCACGGTTACGCCTGGGGGCTTATAAGAAATCTATATTAATGAAATATTGTGACAACCTTTTGGACTGGGGAGATCAATTGTTCGCGCAGGACACTATGGAATCTATCAATGAAGCCACATTGCTCTACGTTATGGCCTCGGAAATTTTGGGAAAACGGCCTGCCGAACTTGGGGATTGTGACAAAGGCGAAAATACGAAAACCTATAACGACCTGTATAATCAAATGGAAGGGCGTGAATGTGCAGGATTCCTCAATAGTGTCGAAGATGCTATCAGTGAAACCAGGGAAAGAATGCCGGTAACGGATAGTGAACCATACCTGCCCGGAGGGTTTATCATTGAGGCCGGGAGAGTGGGCAAGTATCCTGATTTTGCATTGGGATGGTCATTCGGGGGAGGAACACCGGCCATCGATCCAGGTGGAGGCACCCTGGGCGGTCCAATGATTGATACCTCATTAATAGAAAATGGATCGATCATTGGGAATGATTTTTTGGGAATGGATTGGAAGGACAAGATTGGCGATATTGCCGACCACCTTTCCTTCCATACCAGTTTTCTAAAACAGGCCTGTTTATTTTGTATTCCCCCAAATCCCGATTTGATGACCTATTGGGATCGGGTCGAGGACCGTTTGTTCAAAATTCGCAACTGCATGAACATTAGTGGCGTAAGAAGGCAAATAGCCTTGTTTGCCCCTGAAATAGACCCCCGGCTACTGGTTCGGGCCAAAGCGGCAGGTTTATCCATAGACGATGTCTTAAATGCTGTGCAGGGAGAATTGCCTCCCTACCGTTTTGCGTTTTTATTGGCCAAGGCCAAAGAATACGCCGGGGCAGTACAAAGCTTTGGAGCTGTTTTATTAGGCGTTTTGGAAAAGAAAAACGGGGAGGAACTTGCTATGTTACGAATGGCACAACAGGATGAAATATTAAAGATGACTTCCAAACTCCGGGATATGGAGATTGCCGCAGCGGAATCCGGTATTGAAGGAATGAGAAAAAGGGAAATAACAATACAGAATAGAATAGATTATTATTCCAGATTGATTGAAACAGGATTAAATGAATGGGAAATTGCACGAGATATAGCAAATCTCGCAGGATATACATTAAAAGGAATATCTATTCCTATACAAATAGCAAGTTCTAATTTAGCCATTGTCCCAAGTATTTTAGGTATGAGCTTTTCTACACCAACAGACGGGGCAAGTAAAAGTCTTACATTGGCAAGCAATTGGCTAAATGGATTGGGTCAATTGTCACAAATAAGTGCCGGTGAAATCGATAGAAAAAGTTCTGAGAGTAGAAGAGAAGAAGGCTGGCAATTTAGTTTAGATCAGGCCAATAATGAATTGCAGGAACTTCAAAAACAGATTGAGGCGGCTGAAATACGCAAAGAGATTTCTGTGAAATCCCGGGAACTTCACGAAAAGAGCATAGAACAACATCAGGAAACATACGAGTTTTATAGGGATAAATTTACAAACTTAGGGCTTTATACCTGGATGTCCACCCAATTACAGCGCATGTATAAAGAGACCTATAATAATGCAATAACTATTGCACGCATGGCTGAACGGGCCTACCGTTTTGAGCGGAATGATGATACCTCTGTTTTTCTGGATGGGAATTATTGGGAAGCCTCACGTGCCGGACTTATGGCAGGAGAAAAATTAATGAATGCCCTTCGTCGAATGGAGCTTCGCTATATGGAGACGAACACCCGAAGCATGGAGATCGATCAGGCATTCTCTTTGACGCAAATCAGTCCGTCGGCACTTTTAGACCTCAAAACCAAAGCCATTTGTGAATTTACGGTTCCTGAATTGTATTTTGATTTATTCTATCCCGGGCAGTACCGACGTCAAATAAAGTCTGCTCGTTTAACTATCCCTTGTATAACAGGTCCATACAGTAACGTAAGTGCCGTGATGACCCTTAAAGGCAGCTATATCCGAAAAGATGCTAAACTTGATACAGAAGACACAAGTAGACTGACCCTGGTACCGGCTTCTCGTTCCACAACGGTCGCCACCAGTACTGCCCAGAACGATAGTGGCGTCTTTAGATTGGATTTCAGGGATGAACGCTATATGCCATTTGAAGGTGCAGGGGCGGTGGAAAGTACCTGGCAGATAGAACTGCCAAAAAACCTGAGACCGTTTGATTATTCAACGATTAATGATGTCATACTGCATATAAGCTATACTGCTGAATATGATACCATCTTTAGACAGAGTGTTGAGCAAGAAGCGGGTCACTTTGACACCTTGCTTTCGGGTGAAGGATTCGCGTTACCCCGGTTATTCAGCTTGCGCCAGGAGTTTTCACAGACTTTCCATCAATTTTTGCATAGCGAAGCAGATACCGAAGTCTCTTTGGAACTTGGTGAAAAGCATTTTCCTCTATTCTTACAAGGGAGGAAATTGGATATTCGTAGTGCTGTACTTATAGTTGAGCTAGATGACAATGGCTTTCGGGATGAGGCTGGTGTAGTTACCTATCCGGAAACTGGCTTTGCTTTTGATGTACAATGTAATACAAGCGCAATTATTTCAATATCAAATGGCGATTGGTCTCGTCAGGGAAATCTGCTAAGCGCAGTAATAAACGATACTATTTTTATACCTAAGGTGCCGGCAAATGAACCCTTCAGTCTTGTTTTACAGGTGACAGGGGGTGGAACTCTTGCTCCTGTCCCTGAACTTTCAATGCCATCAGATAGTTCAGCATTGGATGATCATAAAATAAAGGATGTCTATTTGTTAATTCATTATAAGACTATTTAATAATGACTTGTTTTTAATTGTTAAAAGAGTAATGTTTTATTAATCAACCTTTGCTGCTGGTAAGAAAATTTGCATAACTATTATTGAGTTCATCAGGATTGCATCCTGCTTACGTTCATTAATTCATATTGGGATAGGATATCGCTTATGACGGACAGGATTCGGTTTCACTTGATACCAGGTTAAAGGCATTTGTTTTCCAGGTAAAGGAGTACGAACTTGCTAAAAGAAATGGGAAGGCTATTAAACCTGTAAGCATGATGCAGCTTGTTCAGAACAACTCAAACGGAACACTAATATGAGCATACTGCGATTTTTGAGATCAAAAATTTGAAAAAGCGTGGATTGATCATTTGCCAGAAAAAATTTGATTTTTGGTTTTAAAGTATTACTTTTATTAAAAACCAGTAACTTACAAATTAAACTGTAATTGGTATCTTCACAACTCAGATTTATTGGTCTTCAACTGAGTATGATCCTGGAGATGTATGGGTACGGGATTTCGAAACCGGAGAACAACACCTCGATAATACCTCCGACGGAGTCAATGTACATACACAGGCAGTCAGAGCTTTTTAATAGTTTACAAACCTCCCAATTTCCCAAATAATATAAGATATTGTATAATACAGTATGTTGTGAATTATGGCAATCAGAAAACATCCATTTAATCAAAATAGGTATATTGCATGTCGATTAAAGATAACCAGGGAAAAAGATTTAAAATGGAGAGAACTAAATCACCAAAAATAATGTCTAAAGTTTTGTATATATCATCTGTAGCTGTCCTTTATTATTTCCTTGTACAATATGTTGAAATTAGTTTACTTCCGGCGTTTCCCGGCGCAGAGGGTTTTGGATCGGAAACCCCGGGTGGACGAGGGGGGCGAATTATTGAAGTAACAAATTTAAATGATAGTGGTCCTGGTAGTCTTGCGGCTGCATGTGATGCTTCAGGTGCACGCATTGTTGTTTTTCGAACTGGAGGAATGATTAATACTACACGTTCCATAGAAATTAATAATCCATATATTACAATAGCCGGCCAGACAGCACCCGGAGATGGGATTTGCATTGGTGGCGGAGGTTATCTCATAATAAATACCCATGATGTTATAATCCGGGGACTGCGTGTCCGGGTTGGAGACAATCGGGAAGGTCCTCCGGGTGATAACAGAGACGGAATTGGCATTGCTAATGAATCCATACCTCCTTACAATATCATTCTTGATCATTGTTCAGTAAGTTGGAGTATCGATGAGAATATTCAATTATGGTATCCATGCCACGATATTACGATTCAATGGTGCATAACAAGTGAAGCCCTTGACAGTAGCTTGCACCCGGATGGACCTCATAGCAAGGGAATGATCGTAGGTCCAGGGGCAGAAAGGATTTCAATTCACCATAATCTTTTTGCCCATAACGTGGAAAGAAACCCTTTAATCAGCGTAGATACAAAGTCAGAAATAATTAATAATGTAATATATAATTGGGAGTCGCGTGGTTTAAATCTCGGAAATTGTTTTCCGGAACATGGCGAGCTTTGCGATGTAATTGAGAACGTTTTCAAGAAAGGACCGAACTCCAACGGACTTTCGATTCAAATTTCCGACTGCTGGACCAACGCAAAGGTATATATGAAAGGAAACATTGGTCCGGGACGTCCTGATGAAAGTAAAGATGTATGGAGTATGGTCAATAATAATGCGGGAATGCAAATAAAGGCTTCCGAATCAGTTATGGGAGCGTCAGGGATAACTGTACTCCCTGCTGATCTGGCTTACAAACTGGTATTACAGAAAGCTGGCGCTATTATTCCTAAATACGATGCCGTTGATATGCGAATCACCAGCGATGTAAAGGACGGAACAGGTTGTATTATTGACAGTCAGGATCAGGTTGGGGGATGGCCCAAATATGATACCGGTATTCCACCTGTTGATTCAGATCATGATGGCATGCCGGATGTTTGGGAGAAGGCTCATGGGCTTAATCCTGAAGATTATTCAGATTGTAATGAAACTGAGTTGAGTTCTGCCGGATACACTAATATTGAAGTTTATATAAATGGATTAATAGATTCTTCAATTTAGTTGTATACTCTGAAAAAGTCTGAAGAAGGTGTTCCTGTATGCATACTTTATACCCTATAAGAATTCAGAAGTTTAAAGTATTATTCTCACCAGCCCCAAAATCCATAATTTCTCATCAGGAGGGAGCCTGAGATATAATATATGACTAACTGATCTCCACAGAATTGTTTCAGTATAGTTTCAGTAGCATCAAACAAAAAAGCCTCGATATTATTATGTATCAAGGCTTTAATTGTTTGTTTTGTGTAGCCCCACCGGGAATCGAACCTGGATCTACGGTTTAGGAAACCGCTATTCTATCCATTGAACTATAGGGCCAATTGAAGGGCAAAAGTATAGTTTTTTTTCATCATTCCAAACCACCGTTCCCAACGATACCGGTACATGGCTCACAATGCCGGACTCATGGAAAAAGAATCGCCATGAGTCGTATGCCCTGATGAGTGCATAATGTAATTCCATTATGAAAAATAAATTATCTTTGGTTCTGCCAAATATCAGAAATATGAACTGGATCGATGCTGCTATTGTTATTATTCTTATCATTTCGGTTGTGAATGGGATTTATAAACGGGCTGGTAAAAGAGGTAGTTTCCCTTGCTGCCCTGATTCTCGGAATTTGGGGAGCAATAAAATTCTCAAGTTTCACAGCAGCAAAACTCTACGACTATTTTGATATGACAGGGCGCTACGTCGGAATTATTGCCTTCCTGATCACTTTCGGACTGATTGTAGTTATTATTCATTTCATAGGCATATTAGCTGATAAAATTGTAAATGCGGTTGCGCTTGGGTTTGTTAACCGTCTTCTTGGAATAGTTTTCGGCTTATTAAAGACAGTACTTATTATGAGTGTCTTTTTTGTAATACTGAATGCTATTGATGCACGCAGACCATTTCTCCCAAAAAAAACTATAGAAAAATCGATATTTTATAATCCTATTTCTGATATTGCTCCCGTACTTTTCCCTGTAATAGGAGAAGGGGGGTTCAAACAGAGTTTCGACAGATTTAAAAAGAAGCCTGATGAGGTGACTATTTAACCTGTTTGTTATATTTGCAATTCTGAAATTAGCGAGATTATGAATTTTGTAGAAGAACTGAAATGGAGGGGTATGATACACGATATCATGCCGGGAACAGAGGAATTGCTTAACAGCGAGATCACAACCGGATATATCGGATTCGACCCAACCGCCGACTCCTTACACATAGGTCACATGGTGCAGGTTATGTTGCTTATGCACTTTCAGCGCTCAGGACATATCCCAGTGGCCCTGGTAGGAGGTGCTACCGGAATGATCGGTGATCCCTCAGGCAAGTCGGAAGAGAGGAACCTTCTTGATGAGGATTCACTCCGGAAAAACCAGGAAGCTATAAAAAAACAACTATCCCGGTTTCTTGATTTCAACTCCGATAAGAAAGAACAAAGCCCTGATGGTCAATAATTATGACTGGATGAAAGAATATTCTTTCCTTGGCTTTATCCGGGAAATTGGGAAACATATCACTGTTAACTACATGATGTCGAAAGACTCGGTTAAGAAAAGGCTTGGATCGGAAGCTAAAGGAGGGAATGTCATTTACAGAATTTTCATACCAGCTCGTACAGGGAACCGATTTCCTTCACCTTTATAACGATTACGGATGCAAATTGCAAATGGGTGGTTCTGATCAGTGGGGGAATATTGTTACCGGTACAGAGCTGATTCGTCGTAAGACGGGTGGCGAAGCTTTCGCATTAACCTGCCCTCTCATTACCAAATCAGACGGATCGAAATTTGGCAAGACCGAATCAGGGAATGTATGGCTCGATCCGTTGAAAACTTCGCCGTATAAATTCTACCAGTTCTGGCTTAATGTTTCTGATGAAGATGCCGGTAAAGTATATTAAAATTTTTACCCTTCTCGGGAAGGATGAAATTGATGATCTTGTTTCTTCGCATAATTTAAATCCACAGGAACGACTCCTTCAAAAGCGTCTGGCCGAAGAGGTTACAGTTATGGTTCATTCAGTGGATGAATATGAAGCTGCAGTTGAGGCATCACAGATCCTGTTTGGAAAAGGAACCACAGAATCGCTGAAAAAAATGGATGAAAATACATTCCTTTCGGTTTTTGAAGGAGTTCCGGTCTTTGATGTGACTCTGCAGATCCTTCAAAAAGGGGTAACCGCAGTGGACCTTTTTACAGAATATTCACCGGTTTTCGCGTCAAAGGGAGAATTAAGGAGACTTGTCCAGGGTGGAGGATTGAGCGTAAATAAGGTTAAGGTTGAAAATCCGGAGTTAACTATTGGGCCTGAATTACTGCTTAACGGCAGATACCTTCTTGTTCAGAAAGGAAGGAAAAACTACTTTCTGATCAGGGTTGGCTGAATGTATCAGAGAAAATCAGCAGCAATTATTGAAACATCATCAAACAGGTAAGGATTAGTATCGGGTATTCCGAGATACTTAATCATTTCCTGATATTTTTTTCGACAGGATCGGTATTGGAGATCTGCCTTATTATTTCTTTTGTGCCAATATCGGTTCCGTCCTCTCCTTTTAATTCTGAAAGGCCATCGGTGTAGCAGACTATCTTAGTATGATCGTGAATTGTTATTGATTTTTTTCTTAATCAGGGGTATCTCGTCAAGCATGCCTATACCTACACATGAAGGCTGGAGATGCCTCAATTCACCCGATTTTGTATTATATAATACAGGCGGATTGTGTGCAGCATTAATAAATTCGAGAATTCTGGTCTTCCAATCATAACGGGCAACGAAGAACGTAATAAATTTTTCACCGGCTGCATTGACTATTACAATGGCATTGAGCTTATTTACAAGTGTCTCAAGTTCAATGTCATGGGTGAACAAAGCTCTTAAGCTTGCCTGAAAATTTGACATTAAGATTGCTGCCGATATTCCTTTGCCTGAAACATCTGCAATACAAAATCCCATTATTGTTTCAGACAGCCTGATGCAGTCATAATAGTCTCCTCCCACTTCGAAATGAGGATAATAGAACCCGTTAATGACAAACTTTTCATTTTTTGGCATTTGGTTGTTATCGGGTATCAGCATTTTTTGCATCCTTGCCGCAAGCTCAAGTTCCTTCTTAAAAGCTTCCTGACGGAGACTTTCTTTGAAAAGCCGGATGTTTTCAATTGCAACAATTATAATGTTCGAAATTGTCTGAATGAAATTAAGGTGTTTCAGAACGGGACTCATTCCTTCACCCTCTTCGTCAATATCACCGATAAATATAAAGGCAAGATGAACATTATTATTATACACAGGCACAATAATATCTACACCTTCAAAGCCCATATTGGATGATACAAAAGTGATTTCGGTAAAATTCAGAAGACTTTCTTCAACATCAGTATTCTCAAAATGTTTCGGAAAACCTCCGTTGAGTATACATTCCCAGGTAACTGAACGTTTAAAGATGAGTATTTTACCGATACCAAGATTTTTCCTGAGGATTGACTCATATTTTGATAAAAGATTTTCTGTGGGCAAATTGGCATTGATTGATATTGTAATATCAAGCAAGGCATTGAGTTTAAACCTTGATATCTTCAATCTGTCCTGTTGAGATCCTCTTTCCCTCCATCATTTAATTTACGATTTCACGCGTTCAACATAGGATCTGTCGCGCGTATCAATTCTTATTTTATCTCCTGTATTTACAAACAAAGGTACCATAATTGTTCCTCCTGTCTCAATTTTGGCCTGTTTAAGGGTATTCGTTGCCGTATCTCCCCTCAAACCGGGTTCAGAATATATAACTTCCATAACGACGAATTGAGGAAGGTCGACAGACAAAACGGTTTCTGTTTCAGCATGTACCACAACCTCAACATTCTGGCCCTCCTTTAAAAACTCGTTATTTTCTATCAGGTTATCAGCAACATGTATTTGTTCGTATGTCTCAAGATGCATAAGGTAATAGCCAATATCATCCTTATAAAGATATTGATAAGGGCGTCTTTCCACTCTTGCAAGGGTTACCTTTGTTCCTGACGAAAAAGTATTATCAATAACTCTTCCTGATTTAAGGTTTTTAAGTTTCGTTCGTACAAAAGCCGGTCCTTTTCCGGGTTTAACATGTTGAAATTGCACTATTGTGTACAAGTCATTATTGAATTCAATGACCAATCCGTTTCTGAAATCTGCAGTACTTGCCATAAATATTTATTTATCCTCTTTAATTACTTTGTCTTACTTTTTAAACTTCAGAGGGCTTACCAGTCCCTCGTAACTTTCCATTTCAACTGAAAATGCGCCCACAAAGATATCAAAACGTATCTTAACCGGTAAAAAATTTTTATCGGCCGAAATCCAGAATGAAGCATCCTCTTCGGATTTGAAGAGTCGTCCGGCTTCTGTTAAGGGATTAAATTTATAACACTTGATTTTTCCCTCCTTTATTCTTACTTCATCAGTGCCTGCATACTTCAGTCTAATCGGATATAATTCGTCAGTAAACCATGTTAAGATGGTTATCACTTCTCCTTTTTTTAACATTTTTCATGTCAGGGAGGATGCGATTCCTGAACCAGTAAAAGCAGGATAAAATATCATGAATTCCCTGAGGTACAATATGGATTCCGGTCAGATCGCTGTTAATTATTGCAGAATCAGATCTTGATTTATGGTCAAAAAGAACCTCATTGTATTTTCTGTATCTTCCCTCATGAATGTTCCTGATAGATTTTACTGGTAACTCCGTGTTTGGATCAATATAGCTTTCATAAATATCACGAACTTTAAATATAGCATCTGTTATTCCGGTTGTTTTCATTAGCATAACCGAATGCCAGACCACTTTGTTGTTAAAAGTGTCTGCTTTGAGTTCAAGTGTGGCAATTCCTCCTTTAATGATCCCATAATGGATAGTATATTCGATTTTTTCCCCTGCCTTATAAGAGGTTATCTGCCCTTTTAACGAATAGAGGATCAGTATTGCAAAACCAGAAATCAGGAAAATTCTCTTCATTGTGTACTTAAATATCAGCAATATACGAGCCAATTAATTTCCCAGGATATTTTTAACTTGTTTTGAAGTAATGAAATCTTTTAGATAGAAAGGTTCAAAATATGCAACATCCTCATATTTACAATCTTCTAATGCCTGATATGCCGGTTTTTGCATGTGTGATGCCGATAATTTATATCCACTTGCAAAATAAGCATTTGTGCGCTTTAAAATACTTATTAATTTTTCTGACCCATCACCGAAAAAGATCATTTTGGTTGTTAAAGGGATTTCACTGAATGAGTTTTCAGTTTATAATGTCAGCTGAAATCTCTTTAATTTTGTTCCCGGCGGAATCGAATATTGCATAATAGACCTCCATTCTGCGGGCATCAAGCATGGGGCATAGAAGGGTTTCATTGTCTATCTTATCTTTTACTTCAGGAAAATCCTTTATCCCATGAAACATTGCAAGGGTTGTTTCAATACCAATAAGAGGGATGGATGCACCATAAGCAATTCCTTTTGCAACAGACACCCCTATGCGAAGCCCTGTAAAGGATCCGGGGCCTTTGCTGACTGCTATAGCCTCAAGGTCAGTTGCTTTGATATTTGACTCTTTTAGCAGTTCTTCAATAAAGAGTGTTAATAAAGTTGCATGTGACTTGTCCTCATTGCTTTCTCTGACAGCGATAACTCCGGAACTGTTACACAATGCCACAGAACATACAGAGGTTGCTGTTTCAAGACAAATAATCATATACAGTATGTAATTCTACTAACCTATTTCACTTTATAAAGTTCCTCTTTTTTCACAATTTCGATAAGGGTGCTGTCTGACAGTTTTTTACTGATTGCGCTGAAAGGTGATGAAATTACCCTGTCATTCACGGCAACGCCGGAAAGAATTTCAATATAATTATTATCCTGAATTCCGGTTTTAACATCCTTTGCCAGGGCATATTTACCGTCGGTAATAAAGACGATGGTGCGCAGATCTTTATCGAAGAGGGTTGCTGCAATTTTGGTAGTATCGGCCCTTGTAGTGACTGACTGAATCGGAACAGCGATGACATCCTTTTTTGTTTCAGTCTGTATATCAACTGTAGCTGACATCCCGGGTCTGAATGGACTAGGGTTACCTTCATTAATAAGCTCCTTATAAGAGTCGGGAAGAACCAGGATCTTAACATCAAAATTTGTAACCTGGTCAGCTGAAACTCCCGTAGTTTTGGCCGAATTGGCAATTTCAGTTACTATTCCCTTAAATTTCTTGTCGAGATAAGCATCTACCTGAATCAAAGCAGTATCCCCAAGTTTGACTCTGACAATATCATTTTCATTTACCTGAACCTGTGCCTCCATTCTTGAAAGATCCGCAACTCTCATTAATTCAGTTCCTGCCATAAGATTTGTTCCTGCTACTCTTTCTCCACTTTCAACAAGAAGCATGGAAACAGTTCCGGTCATAGGGGAATAAATTGATGTTTTAATAAGGTTCTCATTAGACTTCTTTAAGGGAAGCTTCAGCGCTGACCACCGAAAATTTAGCGGCATCGACCTCAGCTTTGGCAACACTGTAAGAAGCTTCTGCCTGTTCATATTCTGATTCTGAAATGGTTTGTTCATCAAATAGCTGTTTGGTCCTTTTAAATGAGAGTTCAGTCTGGTTGAACTGAGCTTCTGATTGTGCCAGCCGGGCACGGGCTGAGCTTAAAGCTGCAAGTGTCCGTTCTTTCTGAGAGATATATATATCAGGTTTGATTCTTATGAGAAGCTGTCCCTTTTCAACATGATCACCCTCCTTCACGGTAAGTTCCACTATTTCACCGGAAACATCAGGGCTTATCTTGACTTCTTTTTCGGGTTGAATTTTTCCGTTGGCAGTTATTGTTTCCACTATAGTTCGTTTTTCAGCATTTTCAACAGCAACTTTTACGGTTAATGCCTTACCGAACCACCCTGCTTTTTTCCCGATTACTGCAAAGATCAGCAGAACTATGACAACAGGAACCAGAATTTTTAGTATTTTATTATTTTTCATTATAATATAATTTTGATTTTAGTTGTATGATGGAACCGCACATGATTGACTTCGTCGAGCTCGCAAGCTCGGTTGAAAATTATATTTTTATCGTGTTTAGCTTCGCTGAGCTCGCAAGCTCGGTTGTGATTGAGGTCAATCATGTGGGTTTCATAGCTTCATTCTCCAGATGGATTTTAGTTAAGGTTAAGAGGTATTCCTTTGTAGAAATCGAGAACTTTGGTTTTAAAAATGAATTCATATTTTGCCTGTGCCATATCTGACAAGGCATTAAGAAGTTGCGATTTGGCAGCATTATAGTCGACAGGTGTGATCATACCAACATTGAATTTTTGTTCTGTGTATCTGAACGATTCCTCTGTGGAGGTCACAGCTTTAATACTTGCATTATATTTTTTAAGTGCAGCAACAGCATCGGTATAAGCCTGTTGTATACTCTTATATAACTGTTTTTTAGTGCCTTCGAGTGTAAACTGGCTGCTCTCTATTGCAAGACGGGCGTTGGAGATATTTTTATTTATCTGCCAGCCGTTCAGGATTGGGATATTGAGAGATAATCCAATTCCGTAGTTAATGTTGTCATTAACCTGGCTGGCAAAGGAGTATTTGCCGTAAATCGGACCGGCAGAAGGATCAATGCCAATAACTTTTTTTCTGATATCTGAATAACCTGTACTGAATGAGTGATTTATAGAAAGACGAGGGCTCCTTCCTCCCTGAGCTATTTTAAGATCATACCCGCTTTCAGTAAGTTTATATTCCGAACTTTTTATTTCAGGCCTTGTCCCGCTGGCAACTTCAAATATATCATCAATATTACCTGATATAATTGCATTTGTATCTACATGAATTTCAGGAACTATAATTTCAAATCCTTCCGGAGTTTTGAGTTCAAGAAGCTGTGTAAGGTTAAGGAAAGATATATCGAGCTGGTTTTTTGTGTTTGTCAGTTGAAGTTCCTCCTGCGCAGCCTGTGCTTCAATCTGCAACAGGTTACCGCGGGCAATACTTCCGGCAACAACAAGTTTCTTTGATTTTTCTATCTGTTGACGGGTTATTCCGAGCTGGTTCTCTGTTGCTGCTACCAACTCTTTATTAAGAAGGATCTGCAGGTAATTAAGGGCAACGGTTAATGCAATATTATCTTTGATATTTTTCAGATCTTCTTCGCTCGCTAACAGACCATATTTATTCTTATTTATTTTATTTAAATTCTGGAGTCCGCTGAACAGATTCAAATTCCCCCCCAGGTAAAAATTATTTGACCGGACATTCTGATGGTCAGTATACTGGTAAGTAGTCTGATCCAGAGCACGGCCATAAGAATAGCTTTGCGATGCAGAACCATTGATCGTCGGTAACAAATTCAGCTTTGCAAGATCAAGCGTATTTTTCTGATATTCAGTTTGTATAAACTGCTGCTTGATCTGGATATTATTGTCGATAGCATATTTAATACACTCTTCGAGGGACCAGTTTTTTTGCTGGGAATTAATCAATCCATTAGATGAAATGAATAATCCGCAAAAGAAAATCAAAAAATTCTTCATGGCAAGGGATTAATTAAATGATCACGCAGAATACTCATTAAAAAAAACAGACTTTTTGCAAGGTAATGCTGCATATGTTTCCACATTTGTCGGTACAGATACATTAAAAATAAGTTTACGAAGATAAATATTATCTTAAAACGGAAGGAATATATTTTATAAAATGATGAATTTTAGATCATTCATCATTTCCGAAATTGTTTCGATGCGGGTGTTTTTTTTATTTATATTTGCACATTAATTAATACATTTTTTAATAAATACTTAAATATATGACTAGTAAGGGATTAAATCTGGAACCCGGAGTGATTTTCGGAGATGACGTAAAAGCGCTTTATGATTATGCGAACAAGAATGATTTTGCCATTCCTGCCGTTAATGTAGTTGGTACCAATTCTGTGAATGCTGTTCTGGAAACTGCTAAAATTGTTAATTCTCCTGTAATTATTCAGTTTTCAAACGGAGGAGCTCATTTTTATGGTGGTCAGGGATTACCGAAACAGGATCATATCGGTGCGATTGCCGGTGGTATTTCAGGAGCACTTCATATACATAATGTCTCGGAATTCTACGGAATACCCGTAATCATCCATACTGACCATGCCGCCCGGAAACTTCTCCCATGGATTGATGCATTACTTGATGCCGGAGAAGATTTTTTTGAAGCAAACTCAAAACCTCTTTTCAGTTCTCATATGCTTGATCTTTCTGAGGAACCATTAAAGGAAAATATTGAGACATGCAAGAAATATCTTGAGAGAATGAGTAAAATAGGAATGACTCTTGAGATTGAACTTGGTGTTACAGGCGGAGAAGAGGATGGGGTTGATCATTCGGGAATAGACAGTTCAAGGTTATATACACAACCTGAAGATGTTTCCTATGCGTATGAGGAATTATTAAAAGTCAGCAACAACTTTACAATAGCTGCCTCATTCGGAAATGTTCATGGAGTTTATAAACCGGGCAATGTTGAACTGAAACCCGTTATCCTGAAAAATTCCCAGGACTATATTATCAAAAAGTTCAAGTACCGGACCAAATCCTGTCAATTTTGTATTTCATGGAGGATCGGGTTCTGAAAAACATTTAATAAAAGAGGCAATTAAGTATGGTGCAGTAAAGATGAATATCGATACAGATATGCAATGGGCCTTCTGGGATGGCGTAAACAAATACTCAAAAGAGAAGAGCGCTTATCTGCAGGGACAGATAGGTAATCCGGAAGGAGAAGATAAACCAAATAAAAAATTCTACGATCCAAGGGTCTGGCTCAGAAAAGGAGAAGAGACTTTTATTGCAAGACTGAAAGAAGCATATGAGGATCTTAATGCAGTTGGGAGGTGTTAACCTGAGAATTGGAGAAGCATAGAATTATTCTGAGGTAAAGTGAATGTGGCAATATACATTTTTGGAATTTCTGCCTTTTGAAATTTTTAAGAATCCGGCTGGAATTGGGAGGGTAGTTTTTTTGAATTTTATGTTTAATGAGTAACCGGGCGTAACACCCGTTATATAATGGCAAAAAATGTATCCGGATAGTTATAAAAGAGAGTCTTCACGAAAGACACCCTGGGTCGTTCTTGAACCGGGAAAGATCTTCATAATGGGCAGGTCCATTCCGGAAAACCCGGGGGAGTTCTACCGGCCTGTTTATGAATGGATTTGTGAGCTATAGAAAGAAATTTACCGGGAAAACAAAGATCGGATTAGGATTTGAATATATTAATACTTCTTCTACCAAGTGGATATACAATATACTCAAAGAGGTTGCCGAGATGAAAGATATTTCCCGGAATGTCAGGATAAACTGGTATTATGAGCAGGGTGATGAAGATATGAGTGAGCTTGGATTTATTTTAAGGGCTCTTGTGGATTGTCCGTTTGTCGTAATTGAAGTGGATAGGATGAACAGAGAGCAGTATGAACAGTTTATATAAGGACTCTCTTAAGAACCATATCCTGAGATAACAAAAATCTTTCCAGGTAATCACATTCAGAATTTTTACTAATTTTGCACCATTAATTTTTGAAAGAGTGACCCATGGTGTAATTGGCAACACGTCAGATTTTGGTTCTGAAGAGTCCAGGTTCGAGCCCTGGTGGGTCAACAAAATAGAAAACATAAAGCCTTGATAAACAGTATTATCAGGGCTTTTCGGTTTTGTTTACTTAAATTTTTTGATATTTTAACGGAATTGGAAAATCCAATTGCATCATTATTATTTTATATGACAATCGGTTTTCAATAATAACTCAAGTGCCATTTTTTTTATTTATTTTACCCCCATCCCAGCCTTCCCCCACAGGGGAAGGAGCACAGTTTAAACCTTTCCCCCTTGGGGGAAACGGGAAAGGGGGTCAAATGGGGGACATCTTAAATGTCTGAATATAAATGTTTTAAGAAATTTAATAATTTGTTAATTTACCTATTATTATTGATTCCCGATACTCATATTATTTTATATAACAATCGGCAATCATGCATAAGACCTCTTTGATTTTGACTTCGTCGAGCTCCGCTTCGCTCCGGTTCTTCGTTAGCCCCTGACCCTAAAGGGTGCGAAGAACCGGGTCCCGCAGAGCGGGCCCGGCACAGTCAAAATCAATTACTCCCTCCTCGCCTTCGCGTAGCCGCTACGGCGGAGCAAGGTTAGGGTCGGGGCAAATAATTGATTTTCAAGCATCAAAATATTTATATGTATGAATCCCGATAGTCATATTATTTTAAATCGTACAGCATCCTGAGCGCTTTTTTTACAACCATATCTGCCGAACCGATTTTAAAATGAGTGGAGGTAATTTCATATCCCCCCTCTTTGTATAGTCCGGCAGGAGCCAGATAACCACTTGAACCGTTGCAATGAGTAATTACGAACGTGTGAGTGAAGGGTGAGGCTGACTTAATTGCCATACCGATTTCAGTTAACATTTCGACATTAAAACCTATGAACGCCACGTCATCTCCGACTCGTGCCACAGTAATGTTAACCGGCAAGGTTGCCCCGGGGTTTGCTTCCGATGTTTTATCTTTATTTTCCTCTTGTTCCCACCTTGGACAATCGATTGTTGCAAACGATGTACTGATGTCACCGCCTGGGCTTAATACCTTTATTTCCCGGAAAACATGCACAACTTCTTCTCCCAGTAAGGTACCCAGCAGAACGGGTTCGGGTATCCATCCGGATTCGGTCGGATAGTCAGAACTAACTCTTAACCAGGGATTAATATTACCGGAAGCACCTGCAAAAACCGGACTGACTACATCTTTCCCTAATATTTTTTCCACAAATTGTGCAGCCAGACCAGGCACATCGCCACTGATCTTCATACTTCTTCCTGTCAAGGAGGTGCCGTGAGTTGCATAATCAAATATTGCTCCGACAGATGTTCCATCAGTTCTTGCTATTTTCATTACCAATACTTCTTTATCCGTAGTACCATACGGATCTCTGCCGAGTGCAACTGAACCATCAGGTCTCATCTCCCGCCTGTTTACACCTACGGCTGAATAACCTACCCCAACACCTGTCTGAACAGGGTTAAGATTATTAAATGCTTCACCGATGCCAGCTAATAACTTTTGTATCAATATTTCAGTATATCGGATATTATTCGGGTTTCCTTTTCCGTTATTCAGGGATAAAACAGGGGAGCTGTGCGAATGAATGGCAGATAAAAAGAGTTCGGATTCTTTCAGTTTGAATTTGTCGAGTATGGCTTTCTGAATTACTGGGAACACCTCAGCGCCAAATGATCCTAAATCTGAAGAGACCAAAACAACTTTTTTGCCATTGTTTTCAAAAACGACAACACGGGCGGATAACGGGTCCAAAATACCTTCAGAAGGAGTCTTCCTCTGGTCGTATCCATATAACATTACAGGTTGATCCGGTGTAATATCGGTTTTTGCCATACCTGCACGGAGAACTCCCCCTTTATCCCCGGGTTTACCTGATTGTCCCTGTGAATAAAGGCAAAACAAAAAGATTATGAACACAGAAACTAGTCTTTTAATGTTCATTGTTACCTCCTTCAATTTAATTATTTCTATACTTTTTATCGTGAAAGCAAAGTTGTTTTGTCTTCAAATTAACTCCCGAAAAATAAGCAAAACATATAACATTTTAGATTTATAAACTACTATTTTAATTCATTTGCGGGCCAAAGCCCGAACATGGGCCGTTTCTTCATTTGAAAACGCGAGGGTTTGGGCGTAGCGGCATTTTTCCGGGTTGCGCCGATCTTAATCTAAACACCTCTCAGTGTCAGATAAGACCGGATTTTAAATCAATATGACAATCGGCAATCATGCATAAGACCTCTTTGATTTTGACTTCGTCGAGCTCCGCTTCGCTCCGGTTCTTCGTTAGCCCCTTACCCTAAAGGGTGTGAAGAACCGGGTCCCGCGGGGCGAGCTCGGCGCAGCCAATATCAAGTACTCCCTCCTCGCCTTCGCGTAGCCGCTACGGCGGAGCAAGGTTAGGGTCGGGGCGAATAATTGATTTTCAAGCATCAAAATATTTATATGTATGAATCCCGGCAGTCATATAAATCAATAACAACCGGCATTAGGTTATGTGTTCTAATAATCGAAAAAAATTGTGTCTTTATAACCCCGGCATAATGTTTATTGTTTTCGGACTTCCTCTCCACAATCATAAGAGGAAATAATCACTATGCCGGATTTTTGTTTGGTTACAAAGACACAATCTCAGAACCAGTGACGTAACAGGGAATTTTTACTGTGAACAATTCCGTCTTATTTTTATCAGTTTAAATAGTCTCCTGACCTTTAAATATTCTTGAATTATAAATTGTCTCCAGATGTCCCTCCCACGTAAGTTCACCAGGTCCTAAACCTGTAATTGTGGCCGTTGCATGATTATCTGAAGTAACTGTCAAAAATACATCAAAGTGTCCGATATTTGTAAGTAAGCTAAATTGGAGCCTGTAAGTCAGATTTTTAAAATCTTTATAAATTTTCCAGGTTCCTATACTGCCCTGTGCTGTTACACCTCCTACATTATTATATCCCATTCCGGTGTTTGATCCTGTCTGCAAAACCCCGTTTGATACATCCACCTTAATAAAATTCAGGCTCGAAATAACAGGCACCCTGTCACCATATTTGCTCTGAAGATAATCTGCTTCAAGCACAAAAGTCTTTGCATTTAACAGAGAATCAAGAACTTGAAAGTTTGCAGCCATTTGCGCTTTCCTTACCTCTTTTCGTTCCTTACGGGTTAATTCTATATCCTGAGAATTACTATTAAGAGAAATACAGAAAAATCCAAATACTAAAAAGAGGCTTACCATACTCATTTTGTTTGTTTTCATAACCTCTGATTTTAATTCAGTTAAGTAGTTCAAATTATGTGCCATACTGGAAAAATCAGATGTCAAAACCTATTATTTAACATAATGTTAAGATTTGGTTACCGGCGACAACGGAAACAATTTATTCTGACCTGTTGCGTGAATATGCGGGATAAATACCGGAAAAAAATCCCATTATATATCCCTTGAAAATAAGTTTAATAACCATTTCCGGGATGCCGAAGTTTTCGTCTTTACCTTTTCTTTTCCAGGAGATGATCAATACTGAATAAACCAGAACCCCTTGTTGAAATGAACAAAAACAGGAAGCAATAGACTACTGCCAGCTCACCTCCGTTAAGCAATGGAAGCAGCGTGTGGGTTCCATGAACTGTCCAGTAGGCATAAGCCATCTCTCCGCTGCAAATAAATGCAGCCCATCGGGTCCAGAGACCAACCATGACAAGAAGACCACCAAAAAACTCTATCGGACCTGCAATAAATATCAGGTATGAAGGGAAAGCATGTCCTGCATGCGGGAAACCAAAGAGCTTCTGTGAGCCGTGCCACAGAAAAAGAAATCCTGCAAAAATCCGGAGGACAGAATAAATTTCAGTCTCGTACTTTGAAAGGAACATTTTTGTGCTCATTTTTTTCATATTTATTTGATACTCATTTAGAACCCATCTTCAGGAGAATCTGTTTTTAAACTTAGTAAACAAATAAATTTTACATTTGTTCCGGGTAGCATGCTTAAAACGCTATTACGGTAAAGCAATAAATTATGAAAACGTTCCTTCTTTTCTGTGGAAATTGACTATGGCCTCATGAATAAAAAATCAGTAATTGTTTGAAAATCACTGAGTGTAAGCATGATTCCTGTTTCGCATTTAATATTTAATCAACATTATAGCCTAATTTCTTCAGTTCATCCTTTACCCGCGGATATACCTTCATTGCGTTCCTGAAATAGATTTTTTCAAGTACATCGGCAGGAAGTGAAATACCCTGTATTTTTCTTATTTTAACTTCGGGAGCGAAAAATTCAGTATCGAATAACCCATCGGTTTCCAGAATTTTAAAGCATCTGTTATATGCTTCAGCAACCTCCTGGTATTTGCCTTTCTGAGGCTGGTTACTGATGTCAGTGCCGAACATAATTCTGTCGGCATATTTAATAAAGAAGTTGCGGACTTTTTCAGTGGTCATACTGGGAAAATCCTTTAACCTTGCTGCCACATCAATATATACATTCGGGTAAGTTTCAAGGAAATACTGCAAATAATCCAGTTGTTCGTCAGAATAAAAGATATCCATCATATGAGCATTGACAACAACTAATTTTGGATGTCTGTCAAGGACTCTTTCCCAGGCGTTAATAGATTGCCAGTATAGAACCGGGTCTTTACAATTTCTCGGATACGGCTGGGATATGTGGATTGATGCTCCTACCATTCCTATCTGCTCCATTTTTGTGAATGTCGGATCGTTGGCAGGATTATCAACAGCAGGAGAGACCCCGACCCAGATTTTATATCCTACAACACCTTTTGCCTGCCATTCGGCAAGCTCTTCAGGAGAAAACCGTAGTCCGTCTGCAATTTTATAATCGTTAATGGTAGGTAAAAACCTGCCCTGATATTTCTCCTCAGCTGATTTGAGGAGGTCCAATCCCTCTAATCGTGGACCTAACGGGAACTGTAAGTTTATCCACATGGCAAGATCAGCATTAAACTGGTCTTTCAGGATCTTACGTACTTCCATATAATCTGCCATTTTTTCAATACCGCCAACATGGGCATGCACATCTATCCTTGGCATTGTTGCGAGGGTAAATTTTCCCTGGGCAGACAGTCCGGTACGAAATAGAATAAATACGATTATTAGCAAAATGGATTGAATGTTAATCTTTTTCATATTGTTTTTGGGTTTTTGGGTTATTTATATTTAAAGTTAATCAGAAATTTAAACTTCATAGGGAGGTTCAGGAATAGTAATTAAAGCGATCCGGACACCTAAATGCCGGGGAGCCATTTTTCTGCATTTTTACGATAAATTTTATCAATTACAGCAGCTGGCAGCTTTAATCCATTGAATTCTCCTCCGACCTCAGGCTCAACTATTTTTTCATCAGTTGCAAAAAATGTCCATTGCCGCAGCCAGGCATCATTCACGCCTTTTTTCATTCCTGTGGGATTTTTTGTACTATTCACAGATCTGTCAGTACCATAAATAAGCCGGTCCTGGTATTTGATAAAAAAATCATGTGTTTTTTGCCAATCAGTCATTGTATGAATCTGCAGATTAGTCATGCGTGATAAATCAACCGCCATATTTGGAAATTTATCCAGTCGCTTTGCCAACTCGTCCAGGCTCCATTCCAAACTACCGAGGTGACATCCGATAAATTTCAGATCAGGATGTTTTTCCAGCATATGGTCTCTGGCATTTATCTGATCATCATATGACGGATATTCCGGATGCAGATACATGTGATATTCCGGATGCTGACCATAATAGTTTCTGTTACCCTTTACAGTCATTTTTTCAAGAGGCAGCCAGCAATCTTTCGGTTCACCATTATGTCCGATTAAAGTAATCTTGTTTTTTGCCAGATAATCAAATATCGGATCAAACCAGGGGTTGTCAATCATAACAAATTTCCCGTTTTTATCCTTAAGATCCATCCCTATATTTTTCCATACCTTTACTGCTATTGCTCCTTTGGAAATAGAATTCTTTAACCAGGCAATAGTCTGTTCCTGCCAGTCATCACTATCCCAGTTCTTTACGGAGAAAGTTGTTGCAAAAGCCATACGATCCGGAAAAGCTTTAAACTGTAAAATTGCGATCTTTTGTTCTTCTTCCATCGTTATTCCGAAAGGTCTGTCGTCAACAATATCCAGAAAACGGAAATTATCTTCCTTTGATTCATTTATGAAGGCTGTATCAAGAGTATTTAAATGAATATGGGTATCAATTTTATCAACCGATTTAAAGTCGTCAGCTGTATAATACTTTTCTTCTGAACCTCTTTTCCCGGATTCTGAGATTTTTGTTTGTGAGCAATTTTGCACTGATCCTAGGAGGATGAGCAGATACAGGTATTTATATTTTGCAATAATTTTCATCCGTTCATGATTTAATATGAGTTCAAATTTAATGTTAAATCTGTATCCGGAATTAAAAACTTGCTTTTATTGATTGCCGGGCTCTATTTTATTGATGATAACCGATAGTTTTAATCAGAAGAAAGAACAAACATACGAGGTTCACAGAGTTTTGCACAGAGACCACAGAGCAGAACCGCTGATAATTCTTTGATTGTCTCTGTGGCCCTATGACGGACAATTGTGTCTTCTCCGGCTTTCCTCTGTGTAACAAGAAAATTTCGTTTCCGGAAAAATCCACCACAAACAAATCTCAGGTTATACTGAATTATCAGTTTAAAGTGGATGAATGAGGAATCTCCTGCAATTATAAAGCACAGTTAATATGAGTAAAACGACCTTTTACACTTATAATAATAGTCCCAAACGGCTCTGAAAGAGCCATATATGAATAACCCCCGGTGCAACCGGGGGTAACAGTGCTCAAAGTGTCCTAAGCTCTGAAGGAGCGTGATAAATGCAGGAAAATAGCCTGTGTTTTTCATCCATAATGAAGATGATGCTTTTATCTCTCTCATAAAATCAGCAGGTGTAATGGATGGATGAAGATCAGTTAGCGCATTAAACAGCGAGAAAAGACTAAGGTAGAATAACTTCACTTTTTTTCCAATAGTATCACGCCCTTTCAGGGCTTGATTTCATAGGGTAGTCATCTGCCCCCGGTTGCACCGGGGGTTATTCATATTTAGCCACTTGGCTTAAAAAAAATACAAGTTAGTTAAAAGCGAATTTACAAGTATCTGATAATCTAAGAGATAATTAATATTGTCATAGTGGTAGCTGAAACCCAGAGCGTAATCGAAGGGGATAGTGAGGAACCGAGTCCTGCTAAGTCGGGACGAGCTTACCGAAGGTAATCTTCCTTTTTATTTAATGTTTTTGTTGGAAGTACAGTAGAAAAGGTAACATATTTTTTTCATTTGTTATTTATTCCAGATACTCATATAATATAAATGAGGATTAAAGAATTTAAATTCAAAATTCATTAAAAATGTATGAATACCTTTTTTGAGGTCCACAGGTTGCCGGTGGTAAAAGTTACTATATAAATTCCATCTTTTATTACAGGACTAAACTCATGATAACCCGGTTGATTTACCTCATATATATAGAGAGTTTGCCCCGTCAGATTGTAAACTTTTAAAGTACCGTTTTCACATACCGGAAGATTGATTTCTGCCTTCAGTATTCCCAGGGAGGAGTAAACCCTGAACCAATCGGTTTCGGGGATCGCATCAGGAATATCTGTTATGAGGTTTGAGAGATTAAGAAAAAATCTGTTCTGGTAGTCTCCGGCGGGCAGGTTTACCTTGTATTGCTTATTAAATAGCAGATCCTGAGTTATTCCTGTAATTTTATCAGTAATAGAAATATAACTATAATTAAAGACTCCTATGATATCTTTTATCCTGAAAATAACATCTCCGCTTCTTTCAGTCTTTAATCCGAGACGTATGTTACAAAAGCTGTCATCATTCAATGGCATGGCATTAATTGAAAGCTTTGAGCCATCATTCCCGAATGAATAATAATTTGTTACACTCATGTCAGTATTAAATAGTTTATATGCATCATACAAACCATCAAAATCATAAGTTGCTTTAATATCAAAATAGACACAAAACGGATCATAGGAAAGAAGATTATCAGAATACCCTGCAACAAGTCTTATATAAGGCTGGGGTGAGGCGGTGCCAAGGGCGGACTTGGCAAACGGATGTGCCGAATCAGTAATCCTGACACTGTTATTCAGGGCTAATGTACCGGTTATAATCGGGGGGCCATCCAATACATGAACAAAGAAGCCCTGCATGGAAGGTATTATATTATTGGCGATCCCATCGCTTGAAACCCCACTGATGAAAGTACTGTAAACTCCACCGTACTGATCCGTATCCGAAGCCTTAAAAAAGTACAGGGAATTGTCAATATTTGTCTTTGTCCACCCGGATGAAGCATACCAGTCAATTGGCGATGGATAAGGATTCCCGATAAGGTTAAATCCCTTTGTATATGTATAATTATGATTAAAAAGAGTCACTGAAAGACTGCCATTGTTTACAACACCTGAGGCATCTGCTGTTGCGGGAAGCAGTGAGGCGCCAAAATTAAAAGTATACCCCTGAAACGGGTTCAAAGGACCAGCAGGACTAATATAACTGACCCAGCCTGAAGAGAGACGATTTTCATCATAACGGTAAACCGAAGGGAAGGAAGCGAGAAGATTCATATCATCTCCAAATTCGTTTACTGTCGCACCCTGGAAAGGTGAACTGAAATATTTATAACCGAATCCCGAAGGAAGATACCGTTGCATTGTAATATTGCCCAGAACCTGTCCGGTCCCGCTGCCATCGATAAGTGCTGTCCGTGCAGCTGTGGAAAGAAGCGTCATGTTTCCGCCTGCATTAAGTATGCCATTGCTTAACAGGATTCCCCCAAGTGTCTGACCTGCAGTTGTAATGGTAGTCGTGCTGCCTGATTCCACATCCAGGTTATCAAAAATTACGGGTGCTGTGCCTCCCAGGGATTGTATTGAGCCTGCAAAAATAATTTTGTTGTTTGTGTTATTAAAAGAACCATTATTCATCAGATCACTCTTAATTAAAATGGTACTGTTAGTTCCAATGGTAGCAGTGCCCGGGGATATTACAAAACTCTGTGCACTTAAATTAAAAATATTATGAAGTAAAAAATATACAAGGATGATCCATACGCTTAATTGTTTTGCGATTTTTTTTCCGGCTGATATGTATTTTGATTGGTTCAACTTTTATTGATGTTATTTATTCAGACTCAATGTACCAATGGATATCCTGAAATGTCAGGACATCTCCAGCATTAATAGTGGAACAGAATAACTCAAAATAATCGTTCAAAATTACGTCTTCAATATAGATTACCGTCGAAAACTGAAATGGCTGATTGGCAACTGTTATTCTTAAAGTGTTTTCTCCATATCGTGTTGCGGTTGCACCATTTCTGACTATTCCTATAGTTACCACCCTGTTAGAACTGCCGGTCAGTACATTGCCTGAAATAAATAATTTTAAATCTCTAGTTGTTTTAGGAAGATAGGTAATTTTATTATTATTTATACCCAACTTTGTGGTAAGAGAGGAGGTGTTTGTCCAATTTGCTTTATACCAGGAATTAGCCAAAGTACAGGTAGTAGTTGCAACATTATTTACCACATTTATCTTGGCATGCGGTTTATTGCCATTGATACCCGGATTGTTCTCAACAAATATATTTGCATCGCGGCCATCGGATCGCGAAAAATCAAAGCCGGACATCATTGTGCCCACAAAGTTCCATGAGTTATTTGAAATACCCATAGCTGAAACAGTAAATGTGGCCGGTATATAGTTCATTCCGATCTGGGTGGGTGAAAAGCAGAATAAGTGGCAGTTCTGAATTGACAGTGTACCATTTATTCCTGATACCAGATTTATTGCTGTTCCACAATTTATGAATATTTGTGTAGATGAAGAAAAAACGCCACCGCTTGAAGCACCTGCTGCCAGTTCAAAAGCTGAATTAACAACATTAACAAAAGAATTCTCAAAAAACCAGGTATTACTGTTCCCGGTAATAACCACACCTTTGTTAAACCCGGTAATACTGCAATCCTTAATGGCATAGTGGAGTGGATATGAACCCGTTAACCGGATTGCATCATGACCGACTAGTTGCTCCGAATGTGCTGGTAAATGTTAGCATTTTAAAGGAACATGCCGATGTACATGAAAATAAGCCGCCGGTGAAACCCGAAGCTGCTGAAATTGTAGTTATTCCGGAGGATAATCCTTCAATAGTCAGTGGATAAGGCAAATTTATTGTTTGTGTTGATGTCAGCGAATATTCATCCCCATCAAGTTTTATAAGAGATGGTTCTGTCATGTGTAGAGCCAGAAATGCCAGAATTTCGGGTATTGTTTGCCAGCTGCCTGAAAACGACACCTCAAACAGGTCAGACGAGTGGCTTACATTATTGGCTATTATCCAGTTGCCGCCACTTGCGATATAATTATATCCCATCCACCGGGTAAGATAGGTAGCATCCAACCCATCCGTAGTTGATCCGGCACTGTTAACAATAGTAATCAAATCCGTATATGTGCCAACATTATTAATGTTGATTGACAACCCATCGTCGGCACTTGTTATAACAGGCAGGGTAAGCGTTATATTATTACTTGCAGCTATGTATGTTTCAGTTTTTAATAAAGTAGCAGAAACCGATTTGGCGACAGGGACTCCTGTGATAGTACTCCGGTTTGTCCAGGAACCGGTGCCGTTCGCATCCGACACAAGAAGCGCCCCGGCTGCTGCCCCTGTTCTGAGGGTTATCTTACCGTTTACATCAAGCGCTGTCAATGGAGTGGCGTAATCTCCTATCCTAACATTTTTATTGAAGGCTGCATAATTATCCCCAAGGGAAAGTGTCGGGTTGTCAGGACTCAGGCCTCCAAGATGAAATGACGGGACCCCTGTTCTTGCAAATGCTCCTCTTGATTCCAACCGGATATTTCTTTGATTCAAATTATTCCTGAAAATAAAATCGATGAGTAAATATGTCGGGTCAGTGGTTTCAAAGATCGCACCGTTCTCGGTATCTCTATTTCGAAGTCTGAGAATTGATGGGCCATATACATCTCCATCCTGTCGCAATACTAATTCATTGGTAGCCCTGATTGTGCCTGTTGTTGCACTTCCTATCTTTATGTTACCATTTACGTCCAGCTTTTCTGCCGGTACCGTAGCTCCGATGCCGACATTCCCGGTATTGTAATAGATATTAGCGCCATTTGTTGTCCATTGGCTGCCAACCCCTGTTGCAAACGGTATCCAGGCTATCCCGCTCCAGTAATAAAAGCCGTTTGCTACCGTTCCTCCAAGGCTGTAGACCATCATTCCTGCAGGGACGGGAGCAGTAAGTGGAGCAGGCAGGATAAGACTATTCAGGGCAATTCGTGGAATGAGCAAGCCTTTATTAGTACTCTCCAATTCAAGCATCGAGTTAGGATTAATAGTAACGTCGGCTCCGTCAGTCATCTTTACCTGGGCTTCAGTTGAAATACCGGACATGAGTAATAGTACTGCAAAAATAAAAGGGAGTATTTTATTGGTTTTCATAATTTTGGTTCTGCCAGATGCTGGTATTAATTGCCAATGTATAATCAGAAGTCAGAGTCACTGTTCTTCATTACCAGACATAGCAGGTCCTAGCTGAATCAGACATCAAATTATCGGTACAAAACTATCCGGAAATAAGAAAATTACTTGTAGGCAGTTTCCTGAAAATGATGTAAGGGATTTACTGACAGGCAGAAGAATATTTACTTCAGGCATTGTCATTTGCCCTGCGGGCGTCATTCACTTCGTGTCATTAGGTTGTCATTTGCCCTGCGGGCGTCAGTTACTTCGTGTCATTCGATTGTCATTTGCCCTGCGGGCGTCAGTTACTTCGTGTCATTAGCGATTGTCATTTGCCCTGCGGGCGTCAGTCACTTCGTGTCATTCGATTGAATGACCATTGAATGACCACTGAATGACCACTTAATGACAATTGAATGACCACCGAATGACCATTGAATGACGATTGAATAGATAATTATTTCCCTCTCAGGTCAAATATTGCGGTGCTCTGCACCTATTGTTATGTGGTTCAAATTCATTTCTACAAATATTATGCGGCTCTGCCGCTTAAGATTAGCCCGGAATGTGCGGCGCATCACTTTTTGGTGATAAATAGCTGCATTGATTGGCCAGGGGAGGTACAGAGCTACAAAATATTTGCAGATGAATAGCTGCAATGAATGGTTCGGGAAGGTGCAGAGCACCATAATATTTGTAGATAAATGTTTGTTGTAAAGGAGCGAAAGGTGCAGCGCACCGAAATATTATATTAAATAATTGAAATTTAATTCATTAGCAAACAAGTTTTTGAAAATAACAAATTATATCCATTTAGGATTAAAATATAGATGTTCGACGCTGAAAACAGGAGGACATACTGAAAATAATTACTTCCGGCATTTTCTGGTGCCCTGCGGGCGTCATTCGTTTCGTGTCATTTGGTGGTCATTTGCCCTGCGGGCGTCATTCACTTCGTATCATTGGGTTGTCATTTGCCCTGCGGGCGTCACTTACTACGTGTCATTCGATTGTCATTTGCCCTGCGGGCGTCAGTTACTTCGTGTCATTCGATTGTCATTTGCCCTGCGGGCGTCAGTTACTTCGTGTCATTCGATTGTCATTTGCCCAACGGGCGTCAGTTACTTCGTGTCATTCGATTGTCATTTGCCCTACGGGCGTCAGTCACTTCGTGTCATTCGATTGAATGACCATTGAATGACCACCGAATGACAATAGAATGACCACTGAATGACCACTTAATGACGCTTTCAAGATTTAATTTGGTTATTGTTTTTAATTAATTGAAAATGAATAATATAAAAATTTGATTTTTGACCCTTACCGCACTAACACCTCTTTTTGTCTTATGTAAAGGGTAAGAAAAGTCAGGTTCTTTCCAGGTCATGAGGCAGGAAGAGTTCCCCTCCACGGAGGGCATAGCCGTCAAGCTAATGCTATTAAACGTTTAATTGTGAGGTCATTGTGTTTCTGAAAAGTTCATTAGTGAGGTTCGCCGTAGGCGATTAATTATTGTAGAAAAACAATCAACACATTAATTTTTTACCAAGTGGTTAAACAATTGCTTAGAATTCAGAGAATTATTAAATTTGTTCTAGCTGCATTAATAATTAAAAAATTCAATCTATGAAGCCAGGAACATTCACCCAAATTTATGTTCAGTTGGTATTTGCTGTAAAAAACAGAGAAACCGCGTTAAGAAAGGAAATCAGACCTCATGTATTTGAGTATATGAGTGGAATACTGTCAAATCAAAAACATAAATCCATTATAATTAATGGACTTTCAAATCATGTCCATATTCTCCTTGGATTGAATCCTTCGATTTCTGTTTCAGATACTGTTCATGAAGTAAAGAGAAGTACAACGCTATTTATTAACAGAGAGCGACTCTGCATTGGTAGATTCTCCTGGCAGGAAGGCTATGGAGCATTCAGTTATAGTCGTTCGCAAATATCCAATATTTATAAATATATTGAAAATCAGGAAGAAACTCATAAATTTAAAACATTTCATGATGAATATGTTCAATATCTTAAAAAACGTGAAATGGAATTTGATGAACAATTCTTATATGAATTCTGGGAAAATCCTGTTTAACCTCTACGAGGTAATAAACCCATTTTTAATATCTATGGCTACAATAGTTTAAGCCCTACGGGCTAAATATAAAATAGTTATCTCTACTGCATATCAGAGAGTTATAAAAATTAGCTTGATGGCTATGCTCCCCGGAGGGAATAGCCGTCAAGCTAATGCTATTAAACGTTTAATTGTGAGGTCATTGTGTTTCTGAAAAGTTCATTAGTGAGGTTCGCCGTAGGCGATTAATTATTGTAGAAAAACAACCAACACATTAATTTTTTACCACGAAGTGGTTAAACAATTGCTTAGAATTCAGAGAATTATTAAATTTGTTTAGCTGCATTAGTAATTCGGACCTACTTTGGCAACGTGAAATGGAATTTGATGAACAATTCTTATATGAATTCTGGGAAAATCCTGTTTAACCTCTACGAGGTAATAAACCCATTTTTAATATTTTTGGCTACAATAGTTTAAGCCCTACGGGCTAAATTTAAAATAGTTATCTCTACTGCATATCAGAGAGTTATAAAAATTAGCTTGATGGCTATGCTCCCCGGAGGGGCCAGGGGTGGGTTAAAAGTTATAATACTAAAGATAAAAGATATGCAAGAGATAATACATATTGTTTGTTAAATGAAAAATAATCCCGGACAAGACTCAATTAATAGCACTGGCAAAAAGCTCAGAAAAGACATTACTATCAAAAAAATACTACTCTGGAAAGAATTAAGGATATACAAATGCTTAAAAACCCACCCCTAACCCCTCCGCTACCCTTTATACACATCTTTTTGCCTGAATAGGGAGTCGTGCGGGAAACGACGCCAGAGGCGTCAAATTCCAATAGCCACTGTCACATCTGTGGTAGATGTTCTGTTGATTCCCACAACACCGGAGGTGTTGAAAACCAGTAGCCCTTTATTCTTAAATGCCACCTGATTCGAAAAAATTGATACGGTATGTTGAGAACCAAAGGGAACACCATAAGTTATGTTCCTTCAAGGAAGAATTAAAAGATTTATTGAAGGAACATTTAGAGGGTTTTGATGAAGATTATCTGATAACTTAAACTTATTCAACACCCTCCGGGGTTGAAAAGTACAGAAATGCCCTGACCCCGGATGTTACCGGGGCTATTGGAATTTGACGCCTCTGGCGTCGATTACAAGTAATCTCTATATGATTACAGAAAAATGTGTATAAAGGGTAGAACCTCTCCGGGGAGGGGAACCCCTGACTGCATGGATTAATATCTGAACCCTACAACTGTTATATCATCTAACTGATCTGAACTCCCGTTCCTCCATGCCAGATGAGAGTCGTATAATAATTGTTTTTGAATTTCCATCGGTTTATTATGGTTGGCAATAAGTATCTTTTTAAAGTTTTGCTGGCCATATTTTTTACCCCTTGGTCCTCCGAACTGATCCTTATACCCGTCGGTAAACAAGTAGACCATATCATTTTTACAAACTTTTATTTCCTGCGAAGAAAAATCCTTCATAATATCATAATATGAAACGGGCATTCTGTCTCCTTTGAACTCCATAATCTTATCATTCCGGATGAGATACATCTTGCTGAACGCTCCTGAGAAATGAATGACCCTGTCCGCATAGTTATAACTGATCATGGCCGCATCCATGCCATCATGCATTTCCATCACGATCCCTTTCTGGTCCAGAGCATCGATGACCCTTTCTCTTAACCTGTTCAGAATAAGATGTGGCTCATAAATTTTTCCTACTTTTACAATATCATTTAAAAAAGTGACAAAAAGCAGGCTAATGAATGCTCCGGGAACACCATGACCCGTACAATCAAAAACACCTATTAAATATTTGCCATTAATCTTTGCTGACCAGTAAAAATCACCGCTGACAATATCTTTAGGGAGTGCCAGAGTGAACTGATCAGTACAGTATTCTGAAAGATTTTGTGACGATTTAAACACTGCAGTCTGAATTGATTTTGCATATTTTATGCTGCTGGTAATAAGTTTGTTTTTATTTTCAAGCTCTTTCAGATATCTCGATACTTCATCTCCTCTCTTTTTGATTTCAATCTGAGTGTGGACCCTGGCCAGTAATTCCTTCTGGTTGAATGGCTTAGTCACATAATCCGCGGCACCCATATCGAAAGCCTTAATTGTACTGTCGGTATCAGCATTGGCTGTCAGAAATATAACGGGGATATGCATATTTTTTACATCACCCTTTAAATGAGTGCATACATCGAATCCATTCATCCCCGGCATCATAATATCAAGCAGAACCAAATCAAAATCTTTCCTGTCAATCCAGTTCAGCGCTGATTTTCCGTCTAAAGCAAATTCCAGGTCATAGCCTTCCTTAAGCAGATAATTGCCCAGAACCTGTAGGTTTTCCGGATTATCATCAACAATCAGAACAGAAAAATTTCCCCGGTCCGGTGCTTTCATTATTAATTCTTTTATCAGGTAACTTTAATTTTAAATTTATCAATTATCAGGGGATACTTCTTAAGAAGTCTTAATAAACTCTTTATATCAAAACTTCCTACGGCATTTAACAGCTCATCCCCAAATTCAGCTATAACTTCTGAAAAATGTTTATTCCCAAGCGCGATAAGATGTTCGCCAAAATCTTTTATTTCTCCCATCGGCTGTCTTACTGAGAATGTTTTCCATTTTTCCATGTACTCAGACTCAAGGGCATTAATCAATCCGGGCAGATCTTTTATCTGTTTGGATTCTGAAATCTCAGAATTAATCCCGGTATCTTTCAATGGTTTATCTGATCTGTAAGGTAAAAAATTAATAAGTTCAAGATAAAGCTCCGCGACTTTAACCGGTTTCATTAACAATCCTGCAAATTCACTATTTTTAATCCTGTCTTTCTGACCTCTCATAATGGACGCTGAATAGGCTATAACCGGGATATGTTTTAATGATTCATCGCTTTTCAGTTTACTGAGCAGTTCGAAACCATCCATAACAGGCATCCGGATATCAGCAATTATCAGATCAGGAATAATATCCCTGGCAAGTTTTAAAGCCTGTAATCCATTTTCAGCCTCCAGGATTATAAGCCCGGTATCTTTTAATGCATCCTTCAGATAATTCCTGTTATGTCCGACATCATCGGCAACAATAATGGTTGCCTTTTCAAATCTGATCCCGTGTGGGTCAATTCGTATTTCAGATATACTTGTTTCGAAATCACTTAAATAAGGAACTTCCGGAATAATAATGCGGAATCTGCTTCCTTTTTTTACTTCTGACCAGAGCTGAATTGTCCCATTCATCAGGTTGACAAGCCGTTGGGTTATTGCCAGTCCAAGTCCGGTTCCTCCGTATTTTTTTACATTTTGTCCGGGTTGCTGGGAAAACGGTTTAAAGATCTCTTCATAAAGGTCTTCTGATATACCGGTACCGGTATCTTCCACCTCAATGAACAGATCGATCAACTCTTCAGTTTTTCCCTTCTTTAATTCAATGATCTGCGGATTCTCCGTCCACATACTTAAATTAATATATCCTTCATCGGTAAATTTGATCGCATTCCCGATGAGATTAAGGAGTATCTGGCGCAATCTTACTTCATCAACGCATAATCCCGCAGGAGTACCTGATGATATTTCCATTCTGAACTCAAGTCCTTTATCATTTAATTCAAGTGAAAAAACTCTTTCAAATTCGGAAAAGAAGGCAGCAGGACTAATAAATTCGAATTGCATTTCGAGTTTCCCTGCTTCAATTTTGGAAAGGTCGAGTATGTCATTTATCAGAGTAAGAAGGCTTTTCCCGCTGGACTTAATTGATTCAAGATAATTTTTCTGCGTTTTATCTTCAAGCATATATCCAAGAAGATCAGCATACCCAAGGACAGCATTCATAGGTGTACGTATTTCATGTGATATAGTGGCAAGAAATACTGATTTTGCGTGGTTGGCGACTTCTGCAGCCTCTTTGGCTTTTTGAAGTTCTTTCTCCCGTTCATATAGATCGGAGGTGCGTTCCTTTACGAGTTCCTCAAGGTGTTCACGATGCTTGTACAACTCCTCCTCAGCCTGTTTACGTTCGCTGATATCCCTGCAACTGCCGTATACCGTGCCGTCGGGCAAAATGGTAGAATTCAGATCAACAGAAAGATAGGTGCCATCACTTTTCAAAAGTTCCAGTTCGGTAAAAACAGGCTTATCGGTCTGCAGGCAGTTGAAAATCTCCAGATATTCATTAATTCTGTTTTTGGGAGCGAGGTCAATCATAGTTTTACTCTTCATCTCTTCAGGTGTAAATCCGAGTAGAGCAGTTACTGCATTATTGGTGTATATGTACCTGCCCTTATCATCAGTAATAAATATGGCATCTGCGGAATTTTCCATTAATGACCGGAATTTTTCCTCGCTTTTTCTTAAGGCATATTCCGACTGCTTTCGCCTGGTGAGGTCCTGAATGACCATGCTTGTTCTTTCTTTCCCGTCTTTGTCATGAAAAATGACTGAGGAAAGCTCCCCTTCAAATGTTGTCTTATCGCTGCGTATCAGTGTGAGTTCCCCTTTGGCCTTACCAAATCTTTTTCTTTCTTCGAGAATAGTCTGAAACCGGGGATCTGTCCTATCAATAATTGCATCCCGGCCCTTACGGCAGATCTCTTCCTCGGTCATTCCAAACAGCTCGCAGGCAAAATCATTGGCTGCAAGAATTTCTCCGTCAGGTATAGTGAGAAGGATGCCAACATTGATGTTCTCGTAAATTGAACGATATTTCCCTTCGCTCTCGGTTAATTCTTCCTCTGCCTGTTTACGCTTTGTTATGTCACGGACTGATAACTGAAAAGCTGGTTGCTTCTTCCATTGTATGTTAACCACGTGAAATTCCGCTTCACAAAGCACACCGCTTTTCTTTACAATAATGTAATCTGTTATTTTATCTTCCGAAACGGGAAAGCCGAACGGGTAGCCAAGAAATTCCTCTTTTTTTCTGCCGAAAAGCAGCTCTGCAGCAGGATTCACGTACAGAACCTTGCCGTTTTTGTTCACTATAATAATACTATCAGCATTCTTTTCTAAAATTGCAGACATATTCTTCTCAGATATGATAAGAGCCTCTTCTGTCTGCCTTTGCCTCGCCACTGTTTTCTGAAGAATGGTAATTTTATCCCTCAGTCCGTTTATCTGCGTAATAAGTTGCTCGCTTGTCAAATCACTATTCATCATTTTTTCCATCATCCCAAATTTTCTTATTCTTCGTATCTCTCACCGAACAGGATCCCATCCTGATTAACTTCATACTGGAATATATTGTTGGAATGCCAGGAACCTCTCATTTTCAGAATATTCAAAATTCTTTTAACTCTTTGCCCCCGTTCCACATAAAGCAGAACTATTATCCCGTCAACGATGGGGCTCAGTCGCATTAAATTTGTGTCAAGTGCAGCCAGCAGCTGCCCTTTGGCTGCTCCGAAATTAGCTCCCGAAAGATAATTCATTACACAGGCAATACCTTTATTCTTAAAGAATCCGGATGCCTGAATCAGGAACTGGCGCACAGATTCTTCATCCATAGTGGCTGACTTCAGGCTGGAGACAGAATCCAGCACTACCCTTTTCGCCCCTATTTTATTCACAGCGTTCAGTATCTCATAAAGCAGCTTATCGTTGGAAATATCGATCAGGCTGGGGCAGACAAAAAATAACTTTCCTTCCTTCTCATATTCATCAAAGTCAAAACCGAATTCCCTGGCAGTCTTTTTAACCTGATCTACAGGCTCATCCAAGGCAACATAGACCGCGGTTTTCCCATCCTTTATACCCTGAACTATAAAATGCATGGCAAACAGAGTTTTGCCAGTTCCCGTGTTTCCCGAAATTAAAACCATATGACCCTGAGGAATACCACCCCCCATAGCTTCATCCACACCTTTTATTCCTAATTTCTCCCGGTTTTTGAAATCGGTCCTGGAAACCCTGCGGTCAACTTCTATTTTCGGAAAAATCTCGAGTCCACTGTTTGTAATCTCAAACTCTGCCACCCCGCTACGATAACCAACCCCCCTTATTTTTTTGATGAACATCTTACGCAGGAATTGCTGCTGGCCTGGTTCCAATGCCAGCTCCACAACCCCATCCACAACATACTCCTCTACCCCGTACCGGGAAAGGGCATTTACATTATCGCCTGTTTTTTCGGCGGTGATGATACTCGTCACATCAAGTAATTTTAATTCATCACATATACTGTAGATCACTTCGCGGATAGCTTCCTTATTGGAAAATTTAGAGAAAAGCATGCTTAATGCATCAATGGCTATACGTTTTGCCTTCACCTTACCGATAGCGTATTTTATCCTTTCCATTAAAGCTGAAAGGTCATATTCACCTGACTCTTTGGTTGATGATTTATCAGGAGAGGCATCCACAAAGACTAACTTTTTTTGCCTGATCAGCTTATCGAAATCCCATCCGAAATTCCGTACGTTCTTAATGATATCCTCGGGGTGCTCCTCAAAGGTGACATAAACGCCGTTTTCATTGAGTTCGGTAATTCCCCTAAATAGAAACGCATTGGTAAACACAGTCTTTCCGGTTCCTGTTGAACCTGTTATCAATAAGGCCCTGCCCTTTGGAACTCCGCCTTCCAGTACTTCATCAAACCCCCGTATGCCGGTGCGAATTTTCTCTACGCCACCGGACAGTGCCAATGGGTCCGCTAATTTTAGATTAGCCGGACTGCCTGTATTTTTTTTTGCCATCTTAAGTTCCTTTAAGGTTCATATTAGTTTTTTTGTGGTGTAAGATTCAAACCGATAAGTACATTTTCTTTGTCGGACAGATCCCCGATAATTTTCCTGATCGGCTGAGGTAATTTTCTGATTAAAGTAGGAACAGCCATGATTTTGTCGTCCTCGGCTAACTGAGGGTTCTCTCTGACATCTATCACCTCCAGTTGAAAGATAATCCCTGATTCCTGAGCAATAATTTCTTTAAGATTTCTGATTGCCATTTCGCTGGCAGAACTGGAACTTACAACATAAAGTTTTAAGATAAATTTATTTGACATGGTTTGCTGATTTATTAAATTTTTCAAGAATCCTGATGCCGTTCTCGCCCCGGATACGGATATTGGGCGTTACGATGCCGGGTAAAAAAGTATTATACAAATGCAAGGCTGCAGCGCTATCCTTTGCCTGCACTACCGGTCCGATATTTTCATATTCAACAAACAGGTCAATCAGTCTTTCCCTGATAATATCTGAATCTTCAACAATCATTAGTCCTGTCTTTTTTTTAGGAATTGTATCGGCTGAAATCAGTCTATTGTTTATCATATCATTTGGTCAATGTATTATCGGAATATTTATTAAGCTGCTAAGTAATTGATAAATAACCGGTTTTCTTGTAGGGGATGTACTGAATTAGATGTAAGGGATTTACTGACGGAACATAGTGTAAAGTCCCGGTGTTTTATCTTCAACATAAATATTTATTAACGACCTCAGGCAAAACATTTACATTAAAAGATGGAAGCGGTTCTTTCATCAGCAGGTAATTGCTCTCTCCGGTTTAGGCAAATAGAACCGGTTTCTTCTCTTTTAATATTATTTTTTCAGTTCCACTCCTTTTCCAATCTGTTTCATAAGGTTTAACTGTTTTTTTATATGGAATAGTAAAATAAAATACGGTACCACTCCCGGTTGGGGATATCATCCATATTTTACCACCCATAAATTCCACGTAAGATCTTGAAATTGAGAGACCCAGACCAGCACCTTCATATAATCTTGAACCCGAATAATCAACCTGATAAAACCGGTCAAAAATTCTTTGAGACTGATCAAAAGGTATCCCGATACCTGTATCCGATATATAGAATTCGAGATAATCATTTCTGATGTTATAACCAAATTCTATATGCCCGGTATTGGTAAACTTTATTGCGTTAATTAACAGGTTTGAGAGTATCTGATTCAATTTAATATTATCCGCCTGTATATAAGCGTTATTGTCAGAAAGAACGGTTTCGTAACCGAATCTGATCTCCTTTTTATCCGTTTTGGGCTTGAACTGCTTATGCAGATTTTTAAGAATTCCATTCAGGTTGAAAACGCTTAAATTGAGCTTCAGGATCCCGGCTTCGATATTTGATATTTCTATTATACCGCTCAATATATCAAGCAGATAATCACTACTACTCCTTATTATCTCAATGAATGATTGTCTCGTTTCATCCGTCTCGCCGGGTTCTCCCAGTAATGCGGAAAATCCAACAATCGCATTCAAAGGTGTTCTGATTTCATGAGAAATATTATGGAGGAATGCTGTTTTAAGCCTGTCCCCTTCCTCTGCTCCGGACTTAGCCCTGATAAGCTCTGATGTATCTCCCAGATTCTTTTGCTTTAATAACTCTTTATTCTTAATTGCTGACTTGATAGCCTCTCCCAGCCCTGACAGATTTTGTTTAAGGATAAAATCATCAGCTCCGGATTTCATGCAATCAACAGCCACCTTCACATATATTGAACCGGTAACAAAAATAAAAGGAACTGTAGCGGCAATCACATTTCTGATATTGAGAGACTCCATACCTTCAAGCTGGGGAAGAGAGTACTCTGAAATTATAAGATCGGGTTCAAAATCGTTCAATGCCTCTATGTAATCTGATCTGGTTTCAACCAGTTTTATGGAGCATTCAATATTATCCTTTTTTATCTGACGCAGGATTTTTTCAGCATCAGAGGGGATATCCTCCACGAACAGTATTTTGATGGTTTCTTTCATGTTGGGATAATTTTAATGTCATAAGGCAGATTTCGTTCACAGTCTTAATAAAAAGAGCACGTTAACAAACGGCTTCTTTTATCTTAATGTTCATTCACGAGCGACCAGTATAAACCTACACTGCTTATAGCGTTTATAAACTGATCATAACCGACAGGTTTTAAAACGTAGCTGTTTACTCCAAGCTCATAAGCCATTTTCCTGTCCGTTTCTTCACGCGAAGAAGTTACTACCACAACAGGTATATGGCGGGTACGTTTGTCCTGCTTTACCAGACGGATTATTTCCAGACCACTTATTTTAGGCAATTTAAGGGCGAGAAGAACAAATTTGGGAGGATTACCAAAGCTCCTTCCTTCAAATTTTCCTCTGCAAAAGAAAAAATCGAGAGCATCTGCTCCGTCTTCTGCAACATATATATTGTTAGCCAGATTATTTTTTCGCAATGCCCGAATTATAAGTTCAGCATCACCAGAATTCTTTTCTGCAATAAGAATTTCAACGGCTGTTATATCTTCCATATTTTTTTAAAGTACTAAGCTCCAGGTCATGGCAGATTTAACACCAATACCACCCTGCAAGCTACCGACATATAATTGTTGTTCGTGTAGTCAGAATCCTTTAAATCCTGTAGGGGATATGCTTACGGGAATCATTTTCCCTGCGGGCGTCATTCACTACGTGTCATTAGGTGGTCATTTGCCCTTCGGGCGTCAGTCACTCCGTGTCATTAGGTGGTCATTTGCCCTTCGGGCGTCAGTCACTACGTGTCATTAGGTGGTCATTTGCCCTTCGGGCGTCAGTCACTACGTGTCATTAGGTGGTCATTTGCCCTTCGGGCGTCAGTCACTACGTGTCATTAGGTGGTCATTTGCCCTTCGGGCGTCAGTCACTACGTGTCATTAGGTGGTCATTTGCCCTTCGGGCGTCAGTCACTTCGTGTCATTAGGTGGTCATTTGCCCTTCGGGCGTCAGATACTTCGTGTCATTCGGTTGTCATTTGCCCTTCGGGCGTCATTCACTTTGTGTCATTCGGTTGTCATTTGCCCTTCGGGCGTCAGATACTTCGTGTCATTCGGTTGTCATTTGCCTGCGGGCGTCAGTTACTTCGTGTCATTGGGTGGTCATTTGCCCTTCGGGCGTCAGATACTTCGTGTCATTAGGTGGTCATTTGCCCTTCGGGCGTCAGTTACTTCGTGTCATTCGGTAGTCATTTGCCCTGAGGGTGCCATTCACTTTCACTTGTACGATAGAATGACAATAGAATGACAATAGAATGACAATAGAATGACAATAGAATGACAATAGAATGACAATAGAATGACAATAGAATGACAATAGAATGACAATAGAATGACAATAGAATGACAATAGAATGACCACTTAATGACCACTTAATGACCATTGAATGACAATCGAATGACAATAGAATGACAATAGAATGACAATAGAATGACCACTTAATGACCACTTAATGACCAATGAATGACCACCGGATGACCATTGAATGACAATTTAATGACCACTTAATGACCACCGAATGACCACTTAATGACCACCGAATGACCACTTAATGACAATTGAATGACAATAGAAGTGACAATAGAATGACAATAGAATGACAATAGAATGACAATAGAATGACAATAGAATGACAATAGAATGACAATAGAATGACAATAGAATGACAATAGAATGACCACTTAATGACCACCGAATGACCACTTAATGACCACCGAATGACCACTTAATGACCACTTAATGACCATTGAATGACAATAGAATGACAATAGAATGACAATAGAATGACAATAGAATGACAATAGAATGACCACTTAATGACCACTTAATGACCAATGAATGACCACCGGATGACCATTGAATGACAATTTAATGACCACTTAATGACCACCGAATGACCACTTAATGACCACCGAATGACCACTTAATGACAATAGAATGACAATAGAATGACAATAGAATGACAATAGAATGACAATAGAATGACCACCGAATGACCACTTACTGACAATAGAATGACCACTTAATGACCACCGAATGACGATTGAATATATAATTATTCTCCTCTCGGTCACAAAATCTCATTTGCAAATCCTTCATTTATTGCAAATTTTATAATATCGGAGGTCGTTTTCAATTCCAGTTTTGACAATATTCTTGTCCTGTAAGTACTTACGGTTTTAGGGCTCAGAGATAATTCCTGTGCTATGTTGCTGATTGTCATACCTGATGCCATAAGTGAAATAACTTCCAGTTCACGTACTGACAATTTATCAGATAAATGGTCTTCCTTCTCATCTAAAATATTGTTCATTACCATTTCTGACAGTGAATGGGATACGTATCTTTCTCCCTGCGAGACTTTAACATATGGCTGCAATAAGTTCATCGGGAACGCTGGTTTTATTGAGATACCCGGATGCACCAAGTTTAATAGCCCGAATTGCATATTGTTCTTCAGAATAAACACTTAAAATAATCACCGGCAACTTTGGTTTAATTCTTTTAATATCAACCAGCAGTTCAAGTCCGTTTCTTCCCGGGAGAGAAATATCCAGCAGGACAACATCAAAATCCAGGGATGCCAGTTTTTCAAACATTTCTTTCCCATTCCCCGCTTCTTCGAGGATACCGAATCTTTCGTTTTTATCATCCTCAAGTAACTGTTTCAATCCGCGCCGGACTATGGGGTGGTCGTCGGTTATTAGTATGTTTATCATTGTCAGATGATAATTAGTATTGTTGTTATTCGGCATTCATTGTCATTTGCCCTGCGGGCGTCATTTACTTCGTGTCATTCGGTGGTCAGATGCACTTCGATATTCATTTTACCCCCTTTCCCGTTTCCCCCAAGGGGGAAAAGATAATCCATTAATGACTACGACAGAATTGCTTTTTACCACATTTAATTTCCTTCACCCGGAGATTATTTCGATCTTCCTTTGTGGGGGAAGGCCGGGAAGGGGTTTATATATATTCATTTAACGCCTAAATTATCACTTTTATTACCCAATCAATCCGACTTCTCAATACTTCCTGCTATTTTCAAACCTGAGAACTCTTTGTCTCGTACAAAAATCTTGTTCGTTCATCATCATATTCTTTTTTACTCAAATGAATCTTTCCGTCAACTTCTATAGCTAGATTTGCTTCAAAACAATAAAAATCAAGAATATAAATTCCATATGGATGCTGTCTTCTGAAGTACATATCTTTTTGTTGTTTCCTTCTTAGTTTGTCCCAGAGCATTCTTTCAGTATTTGTCATGGCATTTTCTTAATTCCCGGGCTCTCGCTTTTATGTTGGAGCTTGCTCCTAAGTTTTCCTGTTTTCTCCCCTCAGATACTCTTCTTGAATATATCATAAATTACTCATTTTACATCACTTTCATTTCATTTTACCCCCTTTCCTCGTTTCCCCCTTAATGGGGAAAAGCTAATCCATTATGCTACAGCAGAATTGCTTTTTACCACATTCAATTTCCTTCACCCGGGAGACTTATTTCCATCTCCTTCCCCCGTGGGGGAAGGCCGGGAAGGGGGTTTACAATCGAATGACTACTTCCCATTCCCAACCGGAATAACAACCGTAACCAAAGTCCCTTTCCCTTTCTTACCTGAGATACTGATATCCCCGCCAAAACTTCTTGCTCTTTCCCTCATTCCGATCAGTCCAAATGATTTCGGATCATTTATCTGACCGGGTTCGATTCCTTTCCCGTTATCTCTGATCATAAGTTTCATGGTTCTTTTGCCTGATTTCAGGATTACAAATACTTTTTTTGCTTCAGAGTGTCTTGCAATATTAGTAAGTGATTCCTGGACGATCCTGAAGATAACATTTGAAAGGGTCATATCAATAATCAAATCCTTTGGTAATATCCTCAATGAACTGGTTATCCCTGTTGTTTTGCTGAAATCGTGAAGCTGCCATTCAATTGCTTCCCGGATACCGAGGTCATCTAATATACTGGGCCGCAGTCCAAATGAAATCTTCTTAATTCTTTCCATAGTCTCAGTCAGAAGGAGTACCATCTCATTTAGTTTGTTCTCCACACTCCGGGGATTGAACTCCTATTCTTGATTTAAGCCATGACAGATCCATATTCAGGACAGATAGCTTTTGTCCGAGATCGTCATGCAGATCACGAGGCGATCATGGTCCGTTCAGTTTCCCTTCCCTCTTCAATATGCTGTACAAGGGACCTGTACTCTTCTGTAGATTGCTTAAGTTTCTCTTCCGTCCTCTGTCGTTCTGTAATGTTTGTAGCGACACCGACTATCCCCATTACCTCACCGTCTTTATTTAAAATGGGACCTATATGGTTATCAAACCAGACACCGTTCAATTCATCTATTAAAGTCATCTTTTCCCCGGCCAGGGCACGGGTTAAAGCCTCCTTCCCTCTGATCTTTTTATCCGGGTACTCTATAAAAGGTAGTGATCCATAAAGATCCAAAGCTGATATTCCGACATTTTCACCGGGCTTCAATCCCACGTTTTTCAACTCCTTCCCATCAGAATAAGTGAATATACCTTTATTATCAGTAGCAAAAATTGTAATTGGTGCATTGCTAAGGATTGTCTGCAAAAACAGTTCAGACTTTTGCAGGGTTTCTTCGGTCCTTTTCCGCTCGCTGATGTCCTGAACTGTACCAAACAGTCTGAGAACCTTTCCAATGGAATCTTTCTCGACTTTCCCTATAGTATAAGCCCATTTAAGACTTTTATCAGGTTTAATGATCCTGAATTCAAATTTATATGGGATACCTTCATTAATGGCTTTTTGAACAGCATTATCAATTCTTCCCCAGTCTTTTTCATAAATGTGGGGTCCTGTGCCCGATCCATGAAGGTTCTCCTCCGCCAGGATCTCTTTCAAATATTTTAAACATCTCACGGGACCAGGTAAATTTATCTGAAGCTACATCATACTCCCAGCTCCCGATATGTGCGGTTTTCTGAGCCTCTTTCAGCTGAAATTCACTTTTGACCAGTTTCTCGTCTGCAATTTTGTGTTTGGTAATATCTTTGATAATCATGCCGGATCGTGGTTCTCCCTGACTGTCATTTAATACAGAAATTGTAACATAAATGGGGAATATTGACCCATCCCTTCTTAATCCGCTCAATTCGCCGGAGAAATATCCGTTTTGCTCCCGTTCCGCAATGGCTTTTCCAAATCTTGGGTCAGAGGTGTCAATAATACCACTCCAGCCAAGTTCACAAATCTCTTCTTCAGTACGTTCGAACATTCTGCATGCAGCAGGGTTTGCAGAATAAATCCGCCCATCAGGCGCTGTTATAAAAACAGCATCCATGCAGTTTTTAAATATTGCGTAATAGATGTTATCAACCTCTTCCGGGGACTCTATTTTTGGCTTAAGTTTGGCCATTTAAAATAAATTTGCCATTGGTACAGACTGGTTTCACGGATGCCTTGTCCTGAAGTATATATGGCCTTGTTTACCATATCATAAAGGTAAGATTTTTATTTTATATCGGCTCTTGCATCAGAAAGAAGAAGAACTTACACAGAGTTGCACAGAGTACGGCACAGAGCTACACAGAGAAAAATTATTTATTTAAATTTTTTTTAGGATTATCTCTGTGGCTCTCTCCCGATAGATCGGGACAAGTTGTGTCTTCTCCGGCTTTCCTCTGTGTAACAAACAAAGAGAAGAACTTACACAGAGGTTCACAGAGTTTGGCACAGAGAAACACAGAGCAGAACTGCTGATTATTCTTTGATTATCTCTGTGACCATCTCCCGATAGATCGGGACAAGTTGTGTCTTCTCCGGCTTTCCTCAGTGTAACAAAAAAGGTCAAATCAAAAGAAGAGATTTAAAAAGTGTCGAAGTCAGGAGAATTTAAAAAATAAATCCTCTTAGTTTTTGTGTGAATTATATAACATTTTTAAAAAGTTATGTAATTATCGATTTATAAAGGTTATCACCTTTGTATTATTAAAGCAATTATGATTTAAAGAACCTATTGCACCACCCGGCTTTTAAGCCAGATAAATGGCAGTTCGGGAAGATCCGGTTTTCAAGAGCCGGGAAGATTTAATAAAAATGGCAATATATAAAAGTGGTAATAAATAGCGAGACATGAAAAGTTTACTTTTTATTTTCTTTTTATTTATTTCCCTCAAAGTAACAGCCCCGGAGCTGGATGTGATTTTTATTTACAGACCAGACCCGGTTGATGCTTATGAAAGGCTCATCAATGCTGTGATTCAGGTGGAATGTGGAGGTAATGTCATGGCTTATAACCTGACAGAAAAGGCCACCGGACCACTTCAGATAAGACCGGTCAGACTCCTGGATTACAATCGTAGAACTGGAAATAATCATACCCTGGAAGAGTGTTATGACCTGGAAATATCAAAAAAGATATTTCTGTATTATGCAAAAAGAACAGGTTATCCGCATTATGAATTGATTGCCAGAAACTGGAACGGATCGGGAAAGATGACAATGCAGTACTGGAAGAAAGTTAAAGAATTTTTATAGGCCACCCATGAAACTTCCTTTAATCGCTAAGTGTCCGCAATTATATATGGACTTTTATCAAAACCCTGACCTGTGAGCCAGCTTCCCGGCAGGAAGAAATTCATATTCTTTATTTGGTTCGGAACCTGCCTGCAATAAAAGGTTTTTTACCCGGCGCCAGTAAAAAGTTGTATGTGGTCCGGAGCCATTCCAGTTTCGGGCTATTTTTTCAAAATCGTTGGGCCCTATCTCAGAAGCATAGTATAAAAAAATCTTTTCCGATATTTTATAATTGAACATGTCCTTCAGGGCAAAAGTATTTCCTGTCCTTTTATTGTAGTCATTTAAACGTATCGGACGTATCTGGAAGAATCCTGTTGCCTTTTCCACCGGGTTGTAGGCAAGAGTATCACGGAGGCTTTCAACAAGACCTATTGCATTAATAAGATGTCTGAATGGCTCTATGGGAGCTGATATGAAAGTTACCAAAATTCCATTACCGGGAGCAAATGCCCTGGAAGCAAATGAAAATATTAATAAGGTAACCAAGAATTATCTTTCTTAAGTTAATATTCATAATAAAATATAAAAAAAGGTGAGTAAAATTTGGTCAGATCAGTAAGGATGCAAACCATCACAGGTTCTGTAAATATGTTGTTCTTTAGCATATATTACTTTTATCTTCCTTAACCATAAATGATCTATAAATCAATATATAAACAACATACTATTTAAATTGTTTAAAATCCCGGAATAGATCAGTTTCACCGCAGATGAAAGCGAGTTACAGAACAACACAGGAATAAGCTCTCCAGTAATCAGAAAGGCCGCAAAGATTTAATGGAAATAAAATATGAGTATCCGGAATGAATAACAAATGAAAAAAATATGTTACCTGTTCTACTGTACTTTCAACAAAAACTTAAAATACAGAGGAAGATTACCTTCGGTGAGCTCGTCCCGACTTAGCGGGACTCGGTTCCTCACTATCCTCTTCTCTACGCTCTGGGTTTCAGCTACTACTATTGACAACATTTTATATCTCATAGATTATTAGATACTTGTAAGTTCGCTTTTAGCTAACATTTAATTTTTTTTAAGCCACGTAGTGGCTAAATATGAATAACCCCCGGTGCAACCGGGGGTAGATGGACTACTCTATGAAACCAAGCCCTGAAAGGGCGTGATACTATTGGAAAATCAGTGAAGTTATTGTACCTTAGTCTTTGCTCGCTTTTTAATGTGCTAAAAATATTTAAACTATGTCAAGTTACCGTCAACTTTTGTATCACCTTGTTTTCAGAACAAAGGACAGTCTTCCTACTATTAATCAGGATCATACCGATCAGCTATATGCCTACATTACTGGTATAATTAAAAACAAGAGTAGCCATTTATACCGGATAAATGGAGTTGAAAATCATTTGCATATTCTTACCGATCTTCATCCATCCATTGCACTTGCTGATTTTATGAGAGAGATTAAAGCATCATCTTCATTATGGATGAAAAACACAGGCTATTTTCCTGCATTTAATGGATGGTCAGAAGGATATGGCTCCTTTACCTGCTCGTATATGGATATGGGAAGGCTGATTGATTATGTAAAAAATCAACAGGAACATCACGGGAAAAAGACTTTTGAAGAAGAATACAGAAGTTTGCTTCTGGAGTCCGGATTAAAGATTGATGAGAGGTACTTTCCCTGACTTTTATCACGCTCCTTCAGAGCTTAAGACACTTTGAGCACTGTTACCCCCGGTTGCACCGGGGGTTATTCATATATGGCTCTTTCAGAGCCGGTTGAGACTGTTATGATAAGTGGAAATGGTCGTTTTACTCATATTAACTATGCTTTATAATTGCAGGAGATTCCTCATTCATCCATCTTAAGCGGGTAATTCCCGAGTTTGACAGTTGGATTTTTTAACTATTTAATATAAAGCATATTAGTGCTGCAAAAAAAATTTGTGACACTACATTTCTTCCTTTTTCAATATTTTTGGTGGGATCTTAATGCTTATTGCGTTTAAAAGCTTCATGGCATTTTCCGGGATATCAGTTCTCACCCAAATTGTCTGGTTCCTCATTTTTATCGGGATAGCAAATACCTGATTGAGTTCCTTTAAACCTTGAACGGATGTTAATGGCCTGGGTTTAATACAATCTTTCTCAATAGCTTTTGAGTTAAGTAATTCGGCTTTCGCACGGAGATTTTTTGTCAGGTGTGCCTCACAAAGGTATGCAAGGAAACAGACCATGATGTGACCAATAATACGATCATCTGTCCAATGGAAAACGGGTCTGGTTTTGAATGTTCCTTTAAGTTCGCCGAAAGCGTCCTCTATCCGCCAGAGTTGTTTGTACTCTGAAATGATATGGGCAGCCGACATAGCCTCCTTTTTTACATTGGTTATTATGCCAAAGAACCCATCCTTTTTTCTCTCTTTTTCAATTGCCTGATGGTTAATCGCTGGCTTGTTGTTACTGCTGATACAAACATATTTTTTGTAATTGGTATTGCTGACAAAATCTTTAACGGTCACATTTTTTCTGGATAGCTTTAACCTGATTTTATCCAGTATTTCCTCTCTGGCTTTGTGATCCCTTTCTGCCCGGCTCTTTGACCACGTAACTATGTAGCGATCATCATCTTTTTGGGTTTCATACCAGGCAAGTTCATCATTAACAAAAGAGAACCGATCGATGTCATAAAATTCATCCCGAATGATTTTTTTACTGGTTCCGATTTTGAACCCCACGATGAACTCACCACAATCTTTTCTCAAATATTTTAAGTTTTCAGTCGAAAATAGGCCCCGGTCAGCTACAAAAATAAAACGGTTGACAGTAAATTTTTTGCGCAGTTTTCTTACCATTCCTTCAAGGGTCTTGCCTTCAAAGGTATTACCTGGGTGAACTTCAAAACCAAGAGGGATTCCATCAGTGTCGGTCAGCAATCCCAAGACCACCTGGGTACAATCACTGCGCTTTTCCTTGCTGTAACCAAACCTTGGTAAATCCCCCAGGTCAGTACGTGTACTCTCAAAACGAAGGGTTGTTAAATCGTAAAGAACAACATCAACCTGAACGTTGAACAGATCTTTTCCATAATAAAAAAGTTGTTTTTCAATATCTTCCTTATGGGTGCTGAGTAAATCCAGACTCCTGTAAAAATGATGAAGTTCAATTTCGTTATCAAATAATCCGGGATAAAACCGATCCAGCATTCTATCCCAGAGACCAAGTTTGGAAATTGGTTCCATAAATCTTGATACCACCATTGAAAAAACAGACCTTTCAAAGTTAAACTGCAAACGATCATGTTTTTGAGCAATACCTGATAGTACATTACTGATACCCAATTGATCTGCCAGATGTTGTAAAAGCAACAACGGACCATACAGGTAGGCCTGGCTTATGTCAATTGATGAAGCCAGGTTCAGAGCGGTAACCCTATCGAGATGTTTACTAACAGCTTCTGCCAATTTTTGAAGTTTCCCCTCTTCGACCCGTCCCAGGGAAAGCAGCACCCTCTGACGTACTTTCCCGTCACGGCGAAAGGACTCAACAAGATGATAATAAGCTTCACCACGACTGTTTTTTGTAATTCGGATATACATGGTCTATTGTTTATGCAACAAACATATGTATAAATCCAATACATAATACTTATTAACTTAAAATTGTTCACTACATTTTCAAAAATAGGGAACAAGAATCACGATTTTATGCGGGTCTCAGAAGCCCTAATCCAATTTAACTGTCAAACTCGGGAGAATACAGAAGTTTGCTTCTGGAGTCCGGATTAAAGATTGATGAGAGGTACTTTCCCTGACTTTTATCACGCTCCTTCAGAGCTTAAGACACTTTGAGCACTGTTACCCCCGGTTGCACCGGGGGTTATTCATATATGGCTCTTTCAGAGCCGGTTGAGACTGTTATGATAAGTGGAAATGGTCGTTTTACTCATATTAACTATGCTTTATAATTGCAGGAGATTCCTCATTCATCCATCTTAAGCGGGTAATTCAATATAACCTGAGATTCGTTTGTGGTGGATTTTTTCGGAAATCCGAAGCGCAGAGAGGAACCTGGTCCGGTTTAGTCGGGATGAGCTCATTGAAGGTAATCCCCGGGGTTCAGCAGGAAATTGACTTTCCGTACGAATCCGCCATCAGGCAGAGAAGTAAGGAATCGAGATGGCCCTATGGCTGACAGGCTCACCACAGGTAATCTCCAAACACAATAACTGGTACAAAAGTAAAACCATTTTTATGCATGATTCCCGATACTCATATAAAATATTATTTTTCTTCGATCAGGATAATATTTGGATAACCCAGATCCGGCAATCTCGGGGTAATACTTATATGTTTCTTCACGTGTAAAGAATCCTTTGACAATAACTTTATAGTAACCCCATTGCTGAACGATTTCAACAGGCAGATTGAGTTTATTACTTATCCTTCTCTGTGCCCTCAAAGCCTCCCATCGTCCATGGTATACTCCTATCTGAAGGGAAACATGAGGTTCGCGGGGAGCAACAGGTATCTCAAGTTTATCTTCAATAAGCTTGTATAATGAGTCAGCCTTAACAACCGACGGGATTTCCTTATTCCATTCGACAGGTGTAATAGGTATGACCAGCGGCCTGACAGAAGGTTCTTCAACCGGTTGTTTTTTGACTGGCAAAATCCAAATATTTTTGAATCCTAAGTCCCCAATTGAAGGTTCAAGCTTCTTTATTTCTTCCAAAACTGTCTGTTTCATGATTGGATGTTACTGGCAAACGTAGTTTATAAAATCCACCCTCATAAACTATAATTAACCTGGTCCCAAACTTTGAATAGAGTTGTTTCAGGCGATCCTGTGCATTGGATTTCTGTCTGAAAGCGCCTAATTGTATGGTCACTTCAGGAAAGATTACTGTGGGAGGTTGCTCTAATTCGTTTTCTGTTATTTTTAACACAGTATCCTGCTTTTCTGTAATTTTCATTTGCTGGTTGATAGTTGTCAGTTTTAATATCCAGGCCTGGGTTACTCCATATTTTTTCAGAATATTAAGATTATCATTAACTTCTTTTCGGTCCTTAAGACCTATAATACGTACCTTATAAAAACCATCTTCAAAAACTATTTCAGATTTCTTGCCGGTAAGATCCTCGATTTTCCGGCGGTATCCTTCTGCATAATCCTTGCGATTAAATGCGCCGATCTGTATTGCATAGCTGTCTTCCCCACTGGTCAGAACTTCCCGGGTAACCTCATGAACTATCAGATAAGACGAATCACTTTTCACACCCGGCTTAACTGTAATAACTTTTGTTATGCTTGTTGTATCGGGGTATTTCATCTTAATTGTGAAATCAAGTCCGTCGACAAAATCACCCTCAATGTTTGCAGCTATTTTGAAATTGAGGGAATCGGGAGAAGATAACATGTCCAGTTTTCTTAACTGTCCTGAATCTATTCTGACATTGTAGGCGCCTGAAGCCAGGCCGAAATAGCTGAAATATCCGTCTTCTTCTGTAAGAGTTCTCCCTGCCAGTTTTTGATTTTTATTATAGAAATTGACTATCATACGGCCAAGTCCTGTAGTTGCTCCGTTTTTCTCAATCATTACTGTTCCCGAAGCCTCCCCGGCAACAATTATCGGGATCTCGATCAGCTTTAACATATTCGGATCAACTGCAACTTTCATGGTCCTGTTTTTCAGTCTCCAGGCAATGTTATCAAAGCTGTTCGGGTCAAGCTCGATAAAACACTCAGTGTAAGGTTCCAGATTCAGGATCCGAATGGTGGTATCCCGTTCACTTCTTTCAATACGCCCTCCGCTGGCTCTCAGGTTTAATCCATACGCCCTGGGTTCTCCGGGATCCCGTTTGCCGTTATTGTTAATGTCAACGTAGGCGACAATAGAGATGCCGCCCCTCCCTACATTGCCATGGTTATCTGTTCCCAGATACCTCGTCTGCCGGTCATTTATAAGACTGCCTCTTGCATATTGAATAAGAGTAGTTGATTTATCAGACTGCCTTGTAGAAAAACCGGTTTGTGCAAATTTAAAATCGTAACGGAACCCTATCTCACCCATACGCAGGTTACTCCTGAAGTTCTGTTCATACGACAGGTTGAGAAAACCATGTTGAAGGATCCTTTTCTCCAATCCTATTTTTGTTGAGAGCACCTCTTTATCCGTATAACCATATTGTGCCTGCGGTATAATCGTAAAACCTGCCGGAAAGCGGAACGAGAGTGAAAGGTTGCTGTAGGCATAAGGAGCGCTGTTGCCGATATAAAGTGCATAAGTAGTAAGGTTTGTGCTTACCCCAAAGAGTGAACCTGTAATTAACCATTCGCCTGTTGTATAATTGGTGGTTGGTAAGACCAGCTGATTTACAGATAGCCTGTTATATACTGAGAATTTTTTTATGTGAACGGGCATTGAAACAGTTACTTTGCGTTCCTCGAGATAATTATAATTTATAGCCTTCTGATTCTTATCATATTTTGTATATGCAAGGTCAATCTGAAGATTTGAAGGGAGTCTGTAAGTAAGAGTACCTTTCGCTCTGACTGAGTATGTATACTCTCCGGACAAAAGCAGGTTTGAGGCCAGCCTGAATGATGCATTTACATATGGCATAAAGGCTCCTGAAGAAACCGACGAAAGATACTCAAATCCGGCGCCTATTGTCACTCCTCTGGTTAATCCGTAATTAAAGCTGGTTCTGGAGAACCGGCTGAGGAGGGTATCTTCAACTATTCCTGCACTTACGGTATATTCAAAAGTGTTCTTCGGGATGAAATTGAATGGGATAATTATATTTTGTTCGCTTGTCCGTTCCTCTCCCCATGGTCCGTAGAATTTTAACATAACAAGTGAATTTCCATAAACAAGAGGTACCTCAAAAGTAAAAAAGCCGGAAGCATCAGCTTTAACATAATTAATCAGGACATTATTGACATAAAGTTCCACGATCCATCCCGGCTCGGTTTTATCACTCAGGGTGTATGATCCAAACGATCGTCTGAATGTTGTCGGCGTATTGGTTAACTGCACGCCAACAACAGGCTGATAAATGGATGATGTTGCCCGGGTGGCGATCTTCCCTGCCATTACCTGGCGTATGGCGTTGTTATCATTGTTAACATACCGCCAGAGATAATGTTGTTGTTTTTCAGTAAAAGTATTTCTACTGTCGTAATTAAGAGAGACAGTGGCCTCACCACCGGCGATAATTGATCCGAGTGCCAGGTTAAGTCTTGCATCTGCAGTACCGTTTACCTGTTCCGTGGCAATAACTGACCAGTCGGCCATACCAAAATGAAACATGGGATAACTCCTTCCAATTGTTGTATCAGCTTTAACATCCCCTTTTAAACGGGTCAGGTTCTGGCGCATTTCCTCCAGGCGCATTTCCCTTATTACAGGAAGCTCGAGCCTCGAGTTTATTGTTACCGAAAGGTTCCGGAAGCTGAAGATACAATCAAGGCCAAAGATCTTGCCATAGTAATCTCCTCTGAGGTAAAGATTCGATTCTGTACGTATAAGAGAGCCAGGTTCAAGGTCAAAATTTTTATCGCCAAAACTGATGCTGTTTGTAAGTCTGTCAATGCGAAAAGTTTCATCCTGAGTAATGAAAAAGCCGGTGATGTTTTCTAATCCCGCGGAAGGGACATTCCTGATTTTTAAGAAATCAAAAAGGTCGGTTACAGGCAGATAGACCTCCTCTCCCTTTATTACTGCGTTAATCTCTGCACCTCCTAATCGTGGTACATCAAGGAAGACAGCAATCTCGTCATATTCCGGCTCTCCCTGACCATAGTTTTTGGTGCCCGTAAGGATTGTAAATGCATAAATGATCAGGATAAAATATCGTGTCAAACTGATATGCATACGCCTTGATTTTCTAAGGGAGCTGTATGCATTTGTCGTTGTCATCAGATTATTTTGCAGATATTTTTCCGTTGATTTATTCCTGTACAAAAGTTACTTCGAATGTGCCGCTATAATTTCCAGCCGGATTGGCGAGCGGGTTGCCCACGATCAGGGTTCCTCCAATCCTTACCTGAGTTGCAGAAGGAGGTACAGTATTGATAATGATTGGGATAGAAGGAGAAGAATCTTCTTTTCTTATTCTGAGTGTAAGGGTTCCGCCGGCATCACCTGTTAGTGTTGCATCCGGTGAATCCAGGATTGAAACAAGTGTGCCCGGATTTGCAACCACATCGTATAAACCGGTCGAAAATGAATAACCCATTGCAAGCAGCACAACATCACCCGTTGCAGAGCGCGATCCGTCGGGATAGATGATAACGGTACCTCCGGCATTACCCTGATAGAAGGCTCCAAAATTCAGGTTCTGTGAAAGGTTAACAGTTACTGAAATCGGGCGTGGAGGGGGCTCCTGCCCATACACCGTCAGCGATGTTATAATCATTAAGAAGCTCACCGTAACAATCAGGATGAAACATCTTCTGTAAAGACTTATGGCTTTTAATGGTTTCATTAATTGAGTATGAGTATCTTTTTTGTGTTCCTGACATTTCCGGTTATAAAGTTAACAATATATATCCCGTTTATTAATTGTGGATTAAATTCATGATATCCAGCCTCATAAATCTCTTTCCTGAAGACTATCTGTCCGGAAATATTATTTATTATAAGAGTTCCTTTATTCCCGGAAAGCTCTTTGATATCAGCGATCAGACTCCCCTTTGAATTGTACGTATTCAGCAGGACTGTTCCTGGTCTGATTTCAGGTATATCAGTAGTACCTTTAACAAACCTGAGTGAAAACCTGTTATCATATTCTCCGGCAGGCATATAAATAATGTATTCCTTAGACAGATTGAGAGGGTGATCTGCTACTGTCACTTCGTCATGAAGGAAAACCTTAACTTCCGATGGTAAATTGCTTATTTCGGTGATCCTGAACTTTATGTTTCCGCTTTTTGCGATCTTAAGGCCAATCGGAACAATAAGCAGGCTGTCCTGTGGCAAAGGCAAAGCATTAATTGCAAGATTGTAACCGCCGGGAATGATGGAATAAAGATTGGGGGTAAGCGGATTTGTATTCATAAGTTTGTGAGCATCCAACCGGCTTTCAAATTCAGCAGTTGCTTTCTCATCAAAATATATTGCAAGAGGATCATATGAAGCCGGATCTTCTGAAAAACCAGCAATAAGCCTGAGCAGGGGAATTGTATTTTTACCATCCGATTTTAAAAAGGAATGTGTCTGATCTGTTATCCTAACTCTGTTATCCAGTGCCAGAGTTCCTGTAACGGGCCAGGGCGGGCCATTTGTTACATGAATAAAAAAACCCTGCATCGAGGGGATAATATTTGTAGCTTTACCATCCAGTGAGATGCCATTAACATAAGCCCCGTAAGTGCCTGAATATTCATCTCCTACACTGGCTTTAAAGTAGTACAAAGCATCATCAACATTGTTTTTTGTCCAGCCTGCTATGGCATTCCAGTCAATAGGGGAAGGGTAGGGGTTGCCTATCAGGTTGAAGCCTTTTGTAAATATATTATTATTGTTTTCCAATGTTCTGGAGAGAGGACTATTATTTACAATACCCGTAACATCGACTGTTGTGGCAGCCCCTGAGGAGCCAAAATTAACAGCGTATCCGTGGATAGGATTTAAAACACCGGCAGCATCAGTATAAGGAACCCATCCGGCGGAGGTCCGGCTTTCGTCGTATTCATAGAATGTGGGAAATGATGCCGAAAGATCCATATCATCCCCAAACTCGCTTACAGTTGAAGCCTGAAACGGAGAGCTGAAATACTTGTACCCGAATCCTGAAGGAAGATATCGCTGCATGATTACATTACCAAGAACCTGGCCGGTACCAGCTCCGTTGATCAGAGCCGTATGCTTGTCGGTAGACTTTAAAGTTAGGTTCCCGTCTGCGTGTAAAGTTCCGTTACAGAGTAAGATCCGGTCGAGAGTCTGACCAGCTGAAATAATTGAAGTTGTGCTTCCTGAGGATACCGAAAGATTGTTAAATGCTGAGGGCACAGTCCCTCCGATAGTTTGAGTTGTTCCCGAAAAAATAGTAGTAGCGCTTGTATCCGAAAAGATCCCATCATTAATCCAGTCACCTTTAAGGACCAGATTGCCATTGTTTACAAGAGTGGCTCCGGTACCGACAATTAATCCTTGTCCGATCAGTGCCGTCGAAGAAATCATATATACCAATATACCTGCAACAATAAATCTCATGAAACCTTTAATATAAAAGACATCTGTAGTCCCAGTTATTATCTTAATATACCTATTTTAAATATTAATTTTTGTCGGCATATGTATACAAGAATGTAGCTGATTTTTGGGATTGACCAAAAAAGAATATTACCAGTATACAATGACATAGCCAGCAGCACCGGCAGCTCCGGACCCAGCTGGTTCACTGCCTCCTCCTCCACCTCCCCCGGGAAATGTACCAGGGGTACCATCACCAGATGGATTAGGGCCGCTTCCTCCGTTGTTACCACCTGCACCTCCGAATGGACTTCCTCCTCCGGATCCGGCGCCTCCACCATTTAAAGCAATCCCATCCCCGCCTTTGCCACCGGGAATCTTTATTGTTCCAGTACCTGAAACAGTGCCACCTGCTCCACCGGTAGAATTTGCGGTTCCTATACCTCCGTTTGCTGAAACAGTCATTGAGGATGAAGCAAAACTGCTGGCTCCTCCATTTCCCCCATTTGCAGTTCCACCGATACCCACAACTATGGCATGTGTAGCTGCATCCGATACATCTACAATACCTTCGCTATAAGCTCCGCCACCGCCCCCTCCATCACTAATGTTGTTGGAAGCACTGCCCCCACCGCCTCCACCACCCCATACTTTAACCCATACAAATTTAACGCCCAAGGGATGCGCCCAGGCAGCACTAGATAAAGTAAATACAGCCATCCCATTTGGGATGCCAATGTTCCTTGCTACTGTACCGGTGCCTACAGTTAATACATCATTGTCTGAGTCCCAACCCATCTGCCCTTCAGCAGTTGCAGCAGAATTATCGTTAGACTGGGGTAGTTTCAGACCTTCTGTAGAAGAAGAATTATCTGCCTGCGACAAGTCAAGCATTACTGAATTTGGTATTATCACATTACCGGATCCTGCTCTTAATGTTAATGAAGAGGTTCCTGTAACAGTACCTATTCCAATGGAATTGTTTACAGCTCCTGTGCCAATATTAATAGCTTTGCCAGAAGTGGCGCCTGTACCGATATTAATCGTTGTGGCTCCCGTTCCTGTTCCAACATTAATAATCTGTGCAGCTGAAGAAGAACCAAGGGTAATTGCTCCGGTCTGAGCAGTGCCTCCAATGCCTATTGTACCAGTTGTTGTAGAGGCGGCTATCGAATAAGTTGAAGCAGTAACTCCATCAAGACTGAAATTTCCTGTTCCTACACGTAATGTCAGAGATGCCGTTCCTGTTGTACTTCCTATAGATACTGCACCCGAAGAGCCTGTATTTATGTTAGTGTTGAAGTTTGAACCAGAATTCAGATTAACAACTGCACCTGAAGCTGTTAGTCCAAGGTTAAAAGTACCACGATCTGACCAGGTCTTAGCACCTGCTGCTGTTTGAACTGTTGTAAGGTCAACATAGTTTTGGGTTGAAGATCCTGTTCCCCCACTTGCCACCGGAAGAGTCGTTGTCCATGTACCGGTGCCATTTGCATCAGAAACCAGAATTGCTCCATTCGCTGCGCCGGTGCGTAGGGTTATCTGCCCATTTACATCAAGTGCTGTCAGCGGAGTAGTATAATCTCCTATTCTTACATTTTTATTGAAAGCAGCATAATTATCACCAAGGGAAAGGGTCGGGTTATCAGGACTTGCTCCACCAATATGAAATGAAGGTGCCCCGGTTCTTGCATAAGTTGCTCTGGATTCAAACCTTATATTCCGTTGATGGAGTGCATTCTTGAATATAAAGTCAATAAGGGTAATAGATCCGTCAGTAGTTTCAAATATGGCTCCGTTTTCGCCGGTTCTGTTTCTTAACCGCAGAATTGAAGGTCCATACTCATCTCCATCCTGACGCAGCACCAGTTCATCTGTAGCCCTGATAGTCCCGGTTATTGCACTTCCTATCTTTATGTTACCATTTACTTCCAGCGGTTCCGAGGGCACTGTAACGCCGATGCCAACATTACCTGTATTGTAATAGATATTGGTGCCATTTGTTGTCCATTGCCCCCCGATTCCTGTAGTGAGGATAGTCCATGCAGTACCTTTCCAGTAATAAAACCCGTCGGCAACCGTACCACCTGTACTGTAAACGAGCATACCGGTGGGCACTGGAGCTGTTAACGGTGCCGGAAGATTAAGGTCATTTATTGCCAGTCTCGGTATAAGCAATCCTTTATCGGAACTTTCCAGTTCAAGAATAGAATTGGCATCCATAGTAAGATCTGCGCCATCAGTGACTTTTACCTGGGCATATGATGGAATGAAGATGACAGCTGATATTACCGTCAGAAGTATATATAAAAGCTTATTTGAACTTGTATTCTTTTTCATTTTTTTATTGTTTCTACCATTGTCAGGTTTTTGGCAATATTTACCCCTTTGAAAGGGGAGAGATTCATTTAAGCAATAATTCTGACTCAGCTAATTTTTCAGGTTTAACATCGGATGGGGCGGAAAATTTAACAAGCAATTTGCCCGATCTGAAATCCACCCCGGAGAGTTTATTAAGATTAAACTGAAAACTTCTTGATGTATTAGGTGTGTAGACGGCAATACCGTTTGCAGCGCCGACGCGTGTAATGGTCCCCTGTGGAGACATATGGTCGACAGCCAGGTCGCCGTAAACTGAAAAGTTGCCTGTACGGTTGAATTTCAAGCTGAGAGTGGGTGTACCATCTTCAGCAATATTAAGCACCAGGTCCGACAAGTTGACTTTAGTGTCGGATGCGCCTATTCTAATTATTACAGGTATGGTAATGCCAAAAACCGGTGTAAGACGCACAGAAATCGTTGAAGAGTCTTTTTTTGCCTCCCCTTCTCCCAACGGTCTTATTTTGGAAACTGCCCTGAAGTAGAAATGAGATCGGTATTCTCCCGGGGCAAGCTGATTTGTTCTGAGAAGCTGAACTTTAACTACCTGCGCCTCATTGGGAGCCAATCTTACAGAACGTGGGAAAAACCGAATATTCTGATCGGCAAAATTCTGACCCGGATCAGGTACGGTAATAGTCTCAAAACCGCCATCCTCTTTCATTCTTATCTGGATAAGAGATATTGCATAGGTGGCAGTATCCTGACCAATATTTGCAAGGTTTAGGTCAATGGATCTTTTTGTTCCTTCAAAAACTACCCTTCTTGGTGTTATCAGCAGGTTTCCCTGTGCTGAGGTATTTGATGGAAATATAAAAGTAAACGAAACCAGAAAACAAATAATGGAAACATAAACCTTTAAATTAAGAATAGTTTGCAATTTCAGGATTATTAATGATCTGCCGGATGCCATGGTTTTTATATTTATCTTGTTTAACAGCTAATTAAAATCAAAAGTTATTGTGTATGAACCTGTATAAATCCCCACAGGATTGTCATTCATCGTTCCCACTTCGAGGGTAGCTCCCACATACACAGTCTGGATGCCGTCCTGTAATGTTCCTCCTCCCGGACCCGGTGAAGGAACAGATACCCAATTTTTTACAACCATTGTTTTTGCGTCGGCTGTGTTGGTAAGGATGGCAGGAGATTTTGGCAGGTTGATAGAGAAAGTAGTGTAGCTGTCACCACTTAAGTAGAAACTTGCAGCGTTATGGAGTCCGCTGCCTTTGGCAACACTTCCCAGGACAGAGATGGTGCTCTGTGGAGTAAGTATTATCTGTCCCCCATAAGGTCCCGGAGAAAAGCGTCCGAAATTCATCTGGGAAGATTCAACAGCAGAAAAGGCAGCGACCACTTCGGCATATATATGACCAGTCACACTGGCCTGCAGGGGATTTTGCGCCTGCAGGCTGCTACCGGCAAATGTCAATAGTAATAAAAGCCCACAATATGATAGAGATTGTTTTTTCATAATAACTGTCCCAAATGGTTACACGGGTACTCATCTGTCAAAGTACCAGGAATTCATCCTCTTATTGATGACTTAACAAGGATTATTCATCCCTGTTAATATTCATCAAACTTGTATAAATACTGTTAGTTATAGTTAACAGTAACAATCAGGTCGGTAGGATTCGTGTAAATGCCTGCAGGCTGACTTGCAAGTACATTCAGGGTGGCGCCAACCAAAAGTGTTGATGTTCCTCCTGTGAGAGTCCCGGTAGGAGTCGGTGAAGTTATAAAGGCGTTAACTGTCATGTTATTTGTGCCGTCGGTAATAACGATAGAGGCAGGGAGACTGATTGAATAAGTTGCGGCGGGTACTCCTGTAACAGTAAATGAAGCAGCAGATATAGTTCCTCCGGGCATTACCGTAACACCACCTGTGACTGACCTACCATTGTCTGTCGCAAGAACAAGTGTGCCGGCAGTTGCATTTACCGCAAGGTTACCGAAGTTCAGGTCAACGGTCTTGGCTATTGTAATAGGGGTCATGATTGTTGCTGTGGCTGTTGCAAAATCGTGTACCTGAGCAAATGCGCCTGCTGTAAATCCAAGCAGAATGATTGAGATTCCAAAAAATTTAGTCATTTTTTTCATAACAATTTAATTTTAGTTTAATTTTAGTTTAATAATCATTTAAAAATTCAGCGATTTCAATTTTATATTTTTGTTAAAATTCTGTATCAGTTTTCTTAAAGACCACGTAATTAAAAAATTGGTTGCACAATATTATCCTGACTGGCAGTAAATAAACCACAAAATAAATTAATCTATCGTGATAAATTGAAAAGTCAAAATTTGACCAAATATTAGTTTTTTAGGGTCAACCACCAAATTAAAATGATCAGAGAGCATAATTGAAAGGTCTAAATTCTAAAAGAAATTGATATTTTCAGGCCTTATTTAAGTTAATTATTTTTTAAAAATAAATTTAATTCAGGCTTTATTTCATTAGAGTTCCCTAAAAATCTAATCTGAAACCAATGAAAATTTATAACAATTAAGCTTTAAATTTACAAAAGTCTCCAATTTTGACTTAACTTGCAAATATATAAATAATTAACACATATGTTAAATTATTAACAATATTTTGGTACAGGAGGTCTGAAAACAGCAATTGTCAATTACGATTCCTGAGATAAATCTGTCTAATTAGAAGTCATCCCCCTTCCCCCAACGGCTGTCAACTTAAGGGTTTGGGGATTTATTTATATTATTGATATTGTGAATTATAAACGAGGGGTGGTTAGATAAAAGCTCATTGTTGAATTGGATGGAGATCCTCATGGAGAATATCACAAAATTTCTGAAGTTATAAAGAGAGATGAATATTTTCAAGATCTTGGTTTTACAGTTTTAAGATTTGAAAACAGGTTTGTTTTTCAGGATCCCGAATATATATTGGAGGAGATAAGTAAGAAATTTAATAACCACCCCGGGCCCGACTGTAAACGTCGGGCCCACCCCCGCTGAAGCGCATAGCCGTCAAGCTAATGCTATTAAACGTTTAATTGTGAGGTCATTGTGTTTCTGAAAAGTTCATTAGTGAGGTTCGCCGTAGGCGATTAATTATTGTAGAAAAACAATCAACACATTAATTTTTTACCAAGTGGTTAAACAATTGCTTAGAATTCAGAGAATTATTAAATTTGTTCTAGCTGCATTAATAATTAAAAAATTCAATCTATGAAGCCAGGAACATTCACCCAAATTTATGTTCAGTTGGTATTTGCTGTAAAAAACAGAGAAACCGCGTTAAGAAAGGAAATCAGACCTCATGTATTTGAGTATATGAGTGGAATACTGTCAAATCAAAAACATAAATCCATTATAATTAATGGACTTTCAAATCATGTCCATATTCTCCTTGGATTGAATCCTTCGATTTCTGTTTCAGATACTGTTCATGAAGTAAAGAGAAGTACAACGCTATTTATTAACAGAGAGCGACTCTGCATTGGTAGATTCTCCTGGGAGGAAGGCTATGGAGCATTCAGTTATAGTCGTTCGCAAATATCCAATATTTATAAATATATTGAAAATCAGGAAGAAACTCATAACATCAAAACATTTCAAGATGAATATGTTCAATATCTTAAAAAACGTGAAATGGAATTTGATGAACAATTCTTATATGAATTCTGGGAAAATCCTGTTTAACCTCTACGAGGTAATAAACCCATTTTTAATATTTTTGGCTACAATAGTTTAAGCCCTACGGGCTAAATATAAAATAGTTATCTCTACTGCATATCAGAGAGTTATAAAAATTAACTTGACGGCTATGGGAACGAGGGGGAGAGGCCGGTAAATCAAACTAAACCCTTAGGTTGACGGCCTATGGGGAATGGGGATGGGTTAAAAAGTCCATGTTTCCGGATAATAAATATTTTTAATATAACCGGATCATTTTGCCATCACCTCTTTTCTCAGCAATCTCAATAACGGGATTCCCATAATAACAGATATTTCCCGGACCACGGATAAATGCTTTGATATTATCCGAAGCATTTATATGCACATCCCCGACAGATTCATTAGTAATTTCGGCATCTTTGGTGTAAAGAGAGTCGGCAAAAATGCTGCAACCGTACCGGTTAAAAAACGAACAATAGCCGGCTTTGCCTTTAAAATAGAAGTATCCGAGTGTATTCGCAGAATTGGCAAATATAAAAGAATTACAGTCAATTGCCAGTTTTACCTGTGCAATTTCCCCGATCGCATCATACTGAAAACGGTCAGTTTTTATAGTATCAGTATTCGAAACATTAACCGGATCGTAAGTCACAAGGTACTCAAGGTTGCTGAAATGGAGGGCAAGCCTGTTTTTATTCGGATTGAAAGGCATTTTCTTATGATCATCAATGATAAGTGTATCGTCTTTAATTACAGCACTGATAGAATTTATATCGTTTTTCCCGGAAATGACCAGTTTGTTTAAAGAATCCTGGATAAGAACAATATTGTATATGCCTGATATTCTGACAGCATGAAAATTCCCAAGGATTTGTTCAACTGACCGTTCATCTTCATTAAATAATATTCTCTGGCACGAAAGAATGAAAAATGAAGCCAAAACAATATATATTAAAGAGCTTTTCATCTGCGTTATCAAATTATTTTATTACCAGCAATACCCTATGCCCCATTCAAGGCAATCGGCTTTACCCATGTTTGATTTTATCGAAATATTCCCGAACACTTTTTCTGACAGGAGGTATTGGACTGATATTCTGCTGTAAACAGGTGTGAGGACAGTATATTTTGAATAAATATAATGTCCAAGCTGAATTCCCATCATCAATTGTTTATAACGAATAGTATAAGTACCATGCAGACCAAACCTTATGAGTTTGCTAAAATCTTTCTCCGGCGTACCGGCTTCAGTGGCAAGGGCCTCTTTTATCGAGCCGTCATAGGATAAATCGGCTCCCAATCCGACTTTCCTTCTGAGATCTGTAACGCGTTCCAGGTTATAAGAAACCGATGAGAGGAGATATTTGTGACCCAGCAAATTATCATATACTTTTGATCCTGCCGAAAATATTACCGATTGAACATTCCGTTTTACTGCCTCCGGGATTTCCGGATCCTGCATGATAATCCCTTTATTTTTAAAAAGATAATTGAGCCCCAGTGAAAATGAACCGGCATTAACACCATAATTGGGGGATCTGGTTTTTCCGTTGGAAAAATGTATTGCTCCGGCTTCAACTACCAGCTCACAGCCGGAGAATAACATTATTTTGCCATCGATACCTAACCTGACGTATATATTTGCATGAGAGCCGATAGCACGGTTAAGCGGATTATCGTATTTGTCGAATTTTTTGGAAAGGTAAGCCCCTCCGAAAGAGACCTGGTAATTAAATGAGAACTTTTCCGGCTCCTTAATAACCGGGATATTAATAAAACTGTATAAAGCATATGCCTTGCCAAGTACTTCATTATTGCCGAGACTCCAATATGAATATCCGACACCTTGTCTGGGGTAACGGTATAGTTTTTCCCAGTAATCACTTCCATAGGTTGGGAAATTAACGGAGAGATCGAAGCCATAAATATCATCCTGAATCAGATAGTTAAGAGCTTTGTAAAAAGGAAGTATCATGCCGGTATGTATCTTTGCTTCGATAATAACGGGCTTTTTTACTAATTGAGCATTAGCCGTCAATCCGGTCAATAAAAGTATAATGATCAGAAGTCTGATTTTCACGGATTTTTTCACATGGTAAGCAAAGATATTGTTTTACAGCTTCTTTGACTCTTCAGTCTTTACCTTCGTGGTTCAAATATTTTCTTACAGTTTTTAACAATGCTTTTTTGGTGAAAGGTTTTGAAAGGTAGTCATCGAATCCACTGCTTAAAATTCTTTCCATATCCGATTCGAAAGCATATGCTGTAGTGGCAATTACAGGCAGAGAAGGCAGCGTTTGCTTAATTTGCCTGAATGCAAGATATCCATCGATTACCGGCATTTTTATATCCATTAATACCAGGTCAATATTCTTCCCTGATTCGCATACTTCAACAACTTCTCTCCCGTTACATGCTCTTATCAGATTAACATTCAGCGATGATAAAAATCTGACCATCAGGGAATAGTTATTCTCATCATCTTCAGCGATCAGAACAGACTTCCTGCCATTTGTAACCACCGTTTCATTTTTGCCAGTTTTTTCCATGATCAATTCAGATGGTTTGAATGGCATATAAGGAAGAGTAAAATAAAAAATTGATCCTTTCCCCATTTCGGATGTGAGCCAGATTTTTCCTCCAAGGAATTCAATAAATGCCTTTGAAATAGAAAGACCCAGTCCTGTCCCTTCAAACACGCGGGTAATTGTATTGTCAACCTGGTAAAACCGTTCAAAAATTTTAGCATGCTGGTCCTCAGGTATACCAATACCGGAATCTGAAACATAGAATCTGATGTACTCGTTTTTCAGGTCATATCCGAATTCAATATACCCTTTTGAAGTAAATTTGAACGCATTGCTTATAAGATTTAATAAAATCTCAATCAGTTTGGTGCTATCGGTCTGTATGTCAGCTTTAAAATCAGCAACAGCTGTTTTATATCTGAGTTCAATTCCTTTTTCATCAGCTTTGTTCCTGAATTGTTTATAGAGGCTCTTCAGAAGGATATTCAGGTTTAGCTCGCTCATTTTGCATTTCAGGATACCGGCTTCAATATTTGATACCTCAATAATATCATTAACCACGGCCAGCAGATTATCGCTGCTATTCTTTAAAACCTCAATGAACGACTGTAGTGTTTCATCCGAATGACCCGGTTCACCAAGCAAAGTTGAGAATCCGACAATGGCATTCAGTGGTGTTCTTATTTCATGGGAGACATTATGAAGGAATGCAGTTTTTAACCTGTCACTTTCTTCTGCTTTGTCTCTTGCCAGGATAAGCTCTTCTTCTGCTTTTTTCAACCGTGTAATGTCATGGCTTATCGTTAGAATATTTGTGGATTTGCCTGTAGTGTCAGGGAACGGTATTTTACTTGTAAGATGCCAGAATGATTTCTCTGCATCGCTGTATTGAGCATGCTCAATTATGTCCAATAAACTCTCCCCTGTTCTCACAACATTTTTATCATCTTCATCATATGCCCTTGCATCTTTCTCCGGAAAAAAATCGTAAGCTGTCTTCCCTATGGCTGCTTCCTGCATATTTGCTCCGATCATTTTAAGATGCGCCTTATTATTTATGATATACCGGCCTTCAGAATCTTTGATTGATATGGGATCCGGTAAATTATCTATCAGGGTCCTAAGGAGGTTACGCTCATGGTGAATCACTGCTGCGTAGTTTTTTTGCTCAGTGATGTCCTTGAAAGTGGAAAGTAAATATTTTTCATTGCTGACAGTTATCACCTCTGCCGATAAGAGTCCTATCATTAGTTCTCCGGATTTTTTCCTGACCCTGCATTCCTTTTCATGGATTTTTTCTGTTATGGATAACTCTTCAATTATTGCTTTCCTGTCTTCGTCCCTGTCCCATAAATTGATTTCGGCGATAGTTTTCCCCGATATCTCTGAATATTGATAACCTGATGTGTCCTGGAAACCGTAATTAACTTCAACTATCTGTCCGCTGGGGATACCTTGTAATTACAATTGCGTTAGTTGATGTATGAAATGCGGTTGAGAATTTCTCCTCCTCAAACTCAATGTCACTAAGGAGATGCTTGCCGAACATAAGTGCAAAACTATAAGTAAGAACTACTAAAAGCATCTGGTAAAGGATTAAAGTAATTCCTTCGAATATACCGGATTGAAAATAATCAACCGGTTTTTTTCCGGCGATAATAAACTCAACAATCTTTGCAATGAAAACCAGGCAGAATGCCAGAAAGACCAGTCCGGTGGATTTAGTAAACATTTTCATTTTCCGGGGTACCCTGTAAAGAAGGAGCCATGTACATTGACCGAATAGTATTAAAGAAACTGCCAAAATCAGGATATATCTGATTGTAAGTTCAGATCTTACATATGTAATCCAGGTATACACCAAAGCAAAAACAATCAGCAAAATTAAGTTAGGTAACTGAGAGGTTTTCTTCCCGGTATAAGATTCAAGACCCATATAACCCAGAAGAATCCCAATAACAGAAATTGCATTGGCAAAATCGATTGATGCCCATAAAGGAATGGTTCCGCGAAAGAAAATAAGTATGAAAGTAAAAGTTTGGAACGCAAAAGCAAAACTCAGGTATGCGATCCCCTTATACCGTTTGTGGTACTGTTTCCATAAGAAAATCACAACCAGGGTACTTACAAGATTGGTAAGTACAAAACTGAAAATAATTGTCCGAATGTCAAATGACCCCATACTTTTACCTGGTAATTCTTAGCGATATAAATTTTATTATTGAAATAACATATATTAAACCCTATTTAGCCTGATAAACCGGCATTGTTGCAACAGGGTAATTCTTTTAGTACCCTATAAAAGATGGCAATATAAGTAAATTAATCTGTTCAGGCAGGACGTTTTTTAAACAATTTGCTTCTAAGTTCCGATACACGGCGCTCCCGGATCAGTTTTTGTAACCAGCGTCAGGATACAAATATTTAGGTGCTCATTCAATAATTTCATTATCACTGAATTGCAATGTAAAAATTATCTGAAACACCAGTCAATTATCTCTCCATAGTTTTCAGCAGACGGCATAATCTTCAGGTTGTCCGGAACACCTTTTTGGGAATATACTGAAAGTGGAAAAGTCATTTCCTGTTTGATAAGGTCCTCTGAGGCGGGTTCAAGGGACTGGTCCCTTAAATCCGCTATAGCTACTTTTCCAGGTGCCATGCACCCTATTAAATCGGGTAAATCATATGCAGTAAGTGCTCCGGCAACACCCCATGAAAAATCAACTTCGTAAGGATGATTTGTACCTCCCTTCTCATTTTTTGTCAGTCCGATTTTATATATCCTGTTCATAACGACAGACCGGTATGAGATCGGAGAACCAATAAGCGCGATAGTACTAATCGATGAGTCAAATGCTGCAGCATGGATAAGAGGAATACACATTTCATCAATACCGACCGCGCCAATTTTCACAGGGTCAATTTCGCTGACAACTTTTTAAATAATTCACTACTCTTAAAATATCCCCTGCCTGAATTCCAACAACGCTTCTGCCAATTAAAACTGCCGTATAACCATCTGTGATACCTCTGGCCGCGGTGTTTTTCGTTTCGCCAATTCCTATTACATCAGCAGCAGCCACTACGTATCCCTTTTTAACCAATTTTTCTATCTCTCCTCCGTGGTGCGGCATCAGTAACTTTACCCTTCGGATGGAGATAAACCAGGGCAGGATGCTTCTCAATATTATCATCCGGCACAAATAAGAGAACCGGAATTGCATAATTTCCCTCTCCCATAATTGCGTATTTTCCAACTGAATATCCATCCCTCTGATACTTTCCATTAATAAAAGGTTTAATTTTTGCTTCCGGGATCAGCAATAAATCCTGAAATTTCCATTGCCTTTTCCTTTACTTGGTTAAGGTGCTTATCAATATTTTTTCTTGAATTCTCAAGATCCTCAATCAGTTTTGCTGTCTCTTTTTTATTAATGTCAAATATCATTTCTCCGCCTAATGATGTTGAGATTTGTCCTGTCCTCAGTTACTGTCAGTTCTTTCTCCTGTAATATCTTCAGCCTCCACTTCTGCAGGATCGCCCGAAATATTAAAGTGTTTCATAAAAAATGCGTAAATGGCAAGACGTATTTTTGGGGTCAACCAGTGCTTGGAATCATCTTCAGTCATTTCCAAATTCTCTTCCTTCCCGAATGCCGAATATGCCTTTTTTGCCTCATTGAAAGCCTCACGGGCGCCCTGCAGGGTTAGATACTCGTCGCGGGAAACAAACGTCATCAATGTTGGTTTTGGGGCTCTTACTTCCAGAAGATCTTCAAAAGTTATTCCTTTTTCAACTCCGTGTAAAAATTCCGCTTCAGCATCCTGGGCTCCTTTTGTCTCAAGTTGTCTTCTGGACGCAGTAGACCAGCTGCAAGGAACAGATACCTTAACCCTTTCGTCAAATGCTGAAATATATGCGGTTATCGTTCCTCCTCCTGAAAAGCCTGTTACCCCAATTCTTTCCGGATCAACATCTTTCCGGGATAATAAGATAATCAATTGCCCTTATCCCTTCCCATATAAAATACCTGGCAGCGGAAGAACCTGATAAAAAGCATTGATTACCGAAATAGCAATGCTCGATAACTGAATATCCTATTGAAGAGAAATTTATCTTCGGATCGAAATACTGAACATGCTCACCCTGCCCCGGCGGGTCTATTGCAAAAACAATCATCCCCTTCTTTACCAGGTTAAAGATAACTACCTGGTCTAACTTCGCCCTGAAAGCTTCCTGTTCATGGCCGATGACATTCAGTATTGCCGGGGTCTTTCCTCTAAGACCATCAGGCACATAAAGACAACCTGTGACATAAAATCCGGGCATCGATTCATAAATAATCTTTTCAATCCTGTAGCCCTCTTTCTTTATTGTACCTGTTATTTTTGTATTTAAAGGGGTCTTTTCGGGGAAAGGACCAACTATCTCCATCAGTTTATCCTTTACAAGAGCCTGCCTCTTCATCCACTCACTCCTGGTATTAAGTTTTGCTATCTCACGATCCCTTATCTCATAATAATCCATGGCTTGCTTAATAAGATGATTTATCAGCAGGCTCCCAGGATTGTTCCACGTTATCCATTGCTGAAATACATTCAGGTTCTCTGCATCGGGGGGTAGGGAAATGAAGTCATTTACAGGTAAAGGTTTTTCCTGCGCAACAAGCGATCCTGTGATGAGGACTAAACATAACAGGATAATAAAACAAAAGTATTTTTGCATCTCATTTTCCTCCTTTTTATGAATATATTATGCAATATCTCTGCCTGCCTTTTTAAGTATATTATTATAGTTACCGAAAAATATTTTTTTCTTCTGAATTTCATTTAAATTTGACGCCAGGATCTTTCCAACGCTTTGATAATAAGAGCTATCGGAACCAAAAAATAATCTGTTTTCGCCAAGAGTTTTAATGGCAAAATCGATCATGTTTTCTTCATTATTACTGCCTGAAGTATCCACATACACATTCGGATAATCTTTTAATAATTTACATTCATATTCCCAATCGCCTCCCCCTCCGATATGAGCAAACTGGAACATTGCCTCAGGATATCTCGTAGCTATATCAGCAAAATCTTCCGGGATTGAAGTTTCCGGATCTATACCGATATCGTACTTCATCCTGTAACCACCAAGACCAAGCTGACAGAATGCGTGAACCATTATGATCATTTTGAGATCAATATACTTTTCGATTACCGGGTAAAATAACGGGTCGTTGATCTTTACCTGTGTATATACCTTCAATCCATACATTCCCTGATCGATACACCGTTTTATCTCTTCCATTGATTCTTTCAGGTATAATGGATTTATTGTCGGCTGTCCTATAAATCTTCCGGGATACAATTTAATGGCTTTAAGAACAAGATTGTTGGATTCAATAAATTCTTCAGGTGTGGCCTTCCCTTCAACTATTGGCCTTGAAATGATCATTTTCTCAATTCCGAGCCTGTCTGCAAAGTCTATTTGTTCCTTCGGGCCGCCGTGTGAGAGATATACATGGGCGTGGGTATCTATCTTCCGGTATTTTATGGTATCTTTCATTATATTATATACAGGATTTACAGGTCTTTCTTCCGGAAGATATCCTGTCAGGTTACTTCCGAGTACCATGCCTGTAACAGAAATTGTAGTATCTGTGAAAAACTTCCTGCGACTGATCGGTTTTGCCATAATAATGAAGCTTTAGTGAGTCATTAAGTTAAACAGCCCCCTGAAAATTATGATTATTAAATGGTTTTTATCTTACTAAATTAATCTGTTACCGGAGAAATAAGTATGTATTCAGTTTCAGGAAGTGATTATGAATATTTTACCGAAAGCCGACAGCGTTAATTACTAATTTGTTAATTCCTGTTCTTAAACTGATTATACCCGTTTCAGTCCTTATCTTTTTTCCGTTAAGACTAGTCATGGTATTATGATTGCCCTGAATTAAGAAATCACATGCCATATTAGCCGGGATAATTATCGAATATTCTTTGAAATTATTCGAATTTTTAAATTCTGCCTTAATTGTCCCCCTGATGGTAGGGACCTCTATCTTACTGAATGAAAGATTACTTAATTGCGGCTTTATTACTGCTTTTGAAAAACCGGGTGCCACAGGAACAATTCCCCACATATTACGGGGTATGATGTTCGCCGGAGCAGCTCCCCAGGCATGATTCCAATCAGAGTTGGGCTTGTATTTCATATCCCAGGCTTCAAGAGTAATTGTTGATCCGGTTCTTATCATGTTCCACCATCCCCTGTCGTGAGTTGCTGTCAAAAGGCTATAGGCATAATCGGATGAACCAGCATTATAAAGGCCTTCAAGGAGATACTGGGCACCGTAAACACTGCATGCCATACCCCGTGATTTGATGAAATCAATAACAGTCTCTTTATATTGTCCGGGAACAAGATCAAAAACCAGGGCCATCATATTGGCATGAAGCGAGGAATGTGATGAAGATTCTCCGTCAATATAGATTCCCCTGGTTTTATTCAGCAGTATTTCATTGAATGAATTTTTAACTTTATTTGCCCGGTTACTGAAAAAGAGAGAATCAGAACTTTTGTCAAGATACCCGGCCAGTTTCGACATCAAAACCAGACTCCTGTAATGAAAAGCATTGACCACAGTATTCACCCCGACTAATTCATAACCATCTCTTTCGCCCTCAGGAGTGGCAAGTTTCCATCCTGTATCTTTTTGTGCGGGGGGCCAGTCGACAATATCCTTTATCCTCTCTTTTGGATTTGAAAATCCAAGTTCAGTCATGATTTTATCAGTGACATTTTCAGAACTTATCAATCCATCTTCCCGTGCCAGGCTTAGCAAGGTTTTACTTTTTAACTCTTCATAATACTCTTTTACCGATTCAATATTACCGGTATACATATAATCGTTATAGAACAGTAGTATAGTCTGAAGTATCCACTCAGTAGGCCATGTGGGATGTTTAATAAAATACTCGCTTGTAATTCTGCCCATAGAATATTCCCGGTCGGTACAATAATGTCCGAGCTGATTGATATAAGCATCAGCCTCATAAGGTATCCTTTCACGGTCGCCGTCAATATATTTACCTGTAAAAGAAGTTGCTTTCATACTGTATTTGCAGATATCCCACACTTTGTTAAGGATGGTATCGGAACAGGAAAAGGAACTCATTCCGTCATCAAAATAGTACCAGAGGGCTTTCTGACTGATGTTTCCGGGAAGAAGGTCATAGTGGAAATTTTCCACCTCGCAATAACGGAAAGGAGTTACAACACCCAATGAATCGGGAAGATGTATCGCAGAAGCTCCTGTATTCCGGGCATCCGGCGGAAGGTTGAGTATATAGGTTTTCTTTCCCGGCCCGACGGGTAATAATACCCTTTGATAACGGATTGAACCGGAAGGATTTCTGTCGATCTGATTTGTGCCGGAAAGTTTTTCACCAAGATGAACAATAATCGTATCACTTTCAGAAGGATTGAACTCAAGAACAAGAGTTCCGAAAACATCCTTTCCGAAATCGATAAAATAGTGACTGTCTGAACGCCGGATTATTTTTTCCGGTTTTATAATGGTGGAAAGGAAACAGTTCCCGGTAGTTGAATAAGCAGAAGGATCTCCTGTGGTAAAAGTTTGGATTTCCGAATACCCTGAAGGTTTATCCCGGTCGTCCCATACCCTTACCTTCCAGTAAAATTTTGTGTTTACTCCAAGATTACTTCTCCCATATTCCACTTCAGAAGACACAGAGCTTAATACTTTCTGACTGTTCCAGATATCCCCGATATTATTTTCAAGATTTTTCTTTGTTGAGGCAACAAGTATCTGGTAAGCAGTCTGCAAATTTGCTTTCTGAGGAACGATCCATGAAAATTCAGGCTTCAGATCAAGTATTTTAACATTCCCGGGTTCACGGATGAACTCAACCATTAATCCTGACGGACAATCAGAACAGGGTGAGTATGATTTCCAAACCGGAGCAATTATCAAAAACAAGAACAGATAAATTCTTATCATCGAAAAATCATTTTATATTATTTAACCGAAGGATTTTCAATTCATGAGGTTTAAATACTACAATTTCATCCCGGGACGATTTAACTGTCTTTGCCGTAAAAGGATCAAGCCATTGCCTGGAGCCTGGTACACTAAGCCTTATGTCCGCTGAAACCTCTGTGCCTTCTTCGTTAAAAAGAATATAGTAATCATATCCTCCTTTCACCACATGCCTGTATCTGATGTTTTCAGAAGCAGGGGCAAGGAGTATGTCAGGATTGATATTTTTGTCTATGGCACTGATCATTGCATCAGAACTCTTCACAATATTTGCACCTTTGAACATTGAAACATAGGGTGAAGCCTCCATTATAATCAGACGACCGCTATCGGCCAGCTTTTTCAGAAAGGGTTTCGCCTGTTCGGGTAAATATGAGAGACTATCAAGAATTATTGCCCGGTAAGTCATTCCTCCGATTTGGACACCGTTCCCGTCAACCTTTGCCGTTTCCCACAGATATTGTACCTCAAGGTAATTGAAATCGCGCTGATTCCGGTATAATATCTTTGCTGATTTATCTGGCAAATAGGTAGATTCACAAAGTATGGCAATGCCGCAGATCTGTTTCGAATCGGTATTAAGCCAGCTCAGGCGTCGGCATGCATCGGCATATGGTTTGTAATCTTTCCACCATGGAGCATTTGGTCCGACATCAGGGGGTCTTTCATCGAACCTTGATCCGCGGATTGAAAAGTAGAAGGCATGAGGGATAAGAAAATTCTGCCCGCGGACAAAGCACCAGTTTGCGAGCCAGACCATCTCATCATATGTCAGGTTATGGCCATAAGCGCCATAAAGCTCGTTGGAATTACGCCGCAACCCCAGGTGAAGCATGGCGCTTGAAGCGCATTTTGCCATAGTTGAATGTTCTCCTTCAAGCGCTTTTGGCCCGGGTTCGACATAGCGCCATACCAGATCCTGGCCCGGAACCTTAAAATAGCGTTCTGCGCCGATATCCATCGAACCGGCGGGATGTCCCATCAGGGCTATGCCATGTTTTCCGCACCATTCTCCCAGTCTGCTGTAGTAGTTTTCTCCAAGGCAGATATTTATTGCCCTGTAATAATCGATACGATGTTTTTTTGAATCCGGATTATCTTCATACCAGAGATCTGCGAGGAACGGCGTGATGTCATAATCAAGTATACGGTTTATCTGCTGAAGGAGGGAAGCATTGCCGGGGACAACACCTTTTGCGCTGTTGCGGCCCAATGGTGAGGGTTCATCGGTAAAAATGCCAGTAATGGTAGTACCAAAATATGCACCAAACTCTTTTGCGTAGCGGTCATAGACGAGTTCAATAAAACTGGTAACTGCATCAGGATTAAGTATGTCTCCTGCGGGGGGTGATTCCTCCCGGAGACTTGAAGTCCCCTCTCCGATATAATGAATTCCACGGATGATTCCGCCTGACGGTTGCTCAACTATTGCAATCTGACTTCCATCATGCCGGTTGAGGGTGGTCACCTGTTTCATTCCCCTGGCAAGCTGGAGCTTTTCTCCGGGCTTCAGGTCAATTTTAGCCAGACCCCTGGCCGCATGGTCAGGATTACGGGCAACAACCTGCCCGCTTGACGACCCGGAGGGATACATACCTTCATCGTAAAGTATGACGTACATATTTCTGCGGGCGGCCTCTTTTATGGCAACATTCATTGCATGGATCATTTCAGGGGAAAGCCATCCTGTATTCTCAGGCAGTCCGATGCGGGGATGGATGACAAAACCATATACTCCGTGTTCTTCAAACCCTGCAATCTGCCTCACAATCTCATCATCCTTTAAAGTATCGTTCCAGAACCAGAATGGCATAACAGAAAATTCCCGTGGAGGATTTAAGAAATCCTTTGATATGGCTTGACTCTCAGCTGGTTGCAAAAGTGTAAGGCTAAGAAGATACATCAGGAAGAATTGTCTGAGGACAAGTTTCATAAGTTATATTTAAAAATATTTTAGCCACAAAGGCCCAGGGTACTAAGTTAAAAGATAAAAAGAATAATGAATAAGGTTATTCCGGTAAAATGTATAAAACCCGATCAAAACAGGTATTGTCACGGATTGCAACCGAGCAAGAGGCACTGGCTGCAAATTCGTGCTAACGGGCCAGTTCTTGCGAGCTCGGCGAAGCCAAATCCGCACCAGCAGGATTCCCACGCATCGTAGATTATTAGTAATAAATTGAGGCTGTCTCAAAAGAAAGATCCATTAACCAGGGCCAAGCGTTAAAAAATAGCCCTGTGGGCTATTTTAGCGAAGGAGCCCGACCGAGTGGCGGCGTCTCAAAGCATTAAATCCAAAGGTCGCAAAGAATTCAGATACTGCAATTTACCTTTGCATTCTTTGCTACAACTTTGCGTACTTTGCGGTTAAAAATCCTTTTGATACAACCTCACAAAGGACCCATTCTTCCAGGACTTTAGTCCCACAAATGTATTGGGCTAAAGCCCGTAACGCAGGCGGTTCTTAATCCGTTGGCTAAAGCCAACGGTAATTGATAAGCTAAGCAGTTAAGAATAAGGTAACTCCATTCCTGATCCAACTTAGAATCCTTTTAGGAAAAGGATTATTGATATCGCTTACCGCTGGTCTGATCATTGGCTTCAAACGTTACGTATATAGAGTTAAGTTCCCACGCATCGTAAATTATTAGTAATAAATTACCGTCGGTTTTAACCGACGGTACAAAGGACCTATTCTCCCGGGACTTTAGTCCCACAATGTATTGGGCTAAAGCCCGTAACACAGGTGGTTCTTAATCCGTTGGCTAAAGCCAACGGTAATTGATAAGCTAAGCAGTTAAGAATAAGGTAACTCCATTCCTGATCCAACTTAAAATCCTTTTGGGAAAAGGATTATTGATATCGCTTACCGCTGGTCTGATCAGTGGCTTCAAACGTTACGTTTATAGAGTTAAATTCCCACGCATCGTAAATTATTAGTAATAAATTACCGTCGGTTTTAACCGACGGTACAAAGGACCCATTCTTCCAGGACTTTAGTCCAACAAAATATTGGGCTAAAGCCCGTAACGAAGGAGGCGGGTTAGAATTTTATTTTTTACATGGTAAAAAGAGAAAAGAGCAACAGGTTTCAGAGGGAATTTTTTAGCATTTATTTCTTTGGAAACCAGGGAAAAAATGCGCTGGTTCTTCTGATGTACTCTTTATATTGAGGTTTTTGTTCCGTCAGACTCTTTTCAAGAAGAGCAACGCCCGATATTTTTATAATTAATACTGTCATAAGTAAAGATCCGAGCAATGGAATATAACTTCCTGCTGCAAGGCAAATAAGTCCGAAGCCCCACCATACCGATGAATCGCCAAAATAGTTGGGATGCCTGGTATAACGCCAGAAACCGGTGTCGAGCACTTTACCTTTATTGACAGGATTTCCCTTAAAAGCGGCAAGCTGAAAGTCGCCCCCGGCTTCAAATATAAAGCCTGTTATCCACAAAAAAATTCCGGCAAAGTCGAAAAAGCCCAGACCCTTCTTCATGTCCGTAATACTGAGCACCGAGGAGAGGAGCTGAAATGAGCCACATAAGAATTCCCTGAAGCATAAAGGTCTGAAAAAAACTGACCCACCAATAGCGTTTTTCTCCGTATTTTCTCCGGAACTGCCGGTATCGGAAATCTTCTCCCTTGCCGGCATTTCTCCATGCAAGGTAAACTGAAAGCCGGACGCCCCATATCGTAACCAGGGTCATAAGAACTATTTTCCGGGATTCATTGCCACCGCTTTTAATAAAGAAGAAAGCGGTTATAATCACAAAGCCAAGGCCCCAGAAGAGATCAACAATACTGACGTTTTTTAAAACAATACTTATGATCCATAGAATAGTCATAAGCATTAAAATAACCATTAAGGCCTGAAAATAGATATGGAAAAATGTCATGATGAAAATAATTAGTCATAAAGAAGTGCGACAGAAGCGGCACCTGCACCTGCATTTGCCCCTATAACAGGGGAAATATTAACAACAGAAACCGGTTTTCTTCCTGTCAGGTTCTCCATTTTTTCAGTGTACCAGTCAGCAGCAATGGTATTGTTGGCATGAAGGACAATGTAGTTCCAGATCTTTTTCTCCCCGAAGATCTTTTTTATATGTCCCATTACCTTTTCCATATTGGTTCTCTGGTTAAAAGCCTTGTCGAACATTATTGCCTTTCCCGATTCATCAATTGAAATAATAGGGTTGACATTCATCATCCTGGCGAGTAACCCTTTAGCTGCGGAAAGACGCCCTCCTCTTACCAGATATTTCAATGATTTTACAGAAACGAAGATACGGGTATTGGTGATCCATTTTTCCGCCATGGTTACTATCTGCTCATGTGAATTTCCCGATTCTATTGCCTTAGCAACGCGTAAAACAATCAAACCAAGCGCTCCGGAGAGGTTTCTGGAATTTATCACGGAGATCTGTTTGCCAAATTCTTTGCTGACGGCCAGTGCGGCTTTCTGACTGCTGAAAAACGTGCCGCTAAGCTTGTCGCTCAGGTGAACGGCAATAACAGAATCATAATATGAAGCCAGGTGGGAAAAGGTATTTATAAAGCTCTTTTCATTTACCTGTGATGATTTGGGATATTCGGTATTTTCATCAAGAAGTTTGTAAAACTGATCGGGCCGGAGGGTAATTTTATCGAGATAATGATTGTCGCCAAAATTAATGTTTATGGGTAACATATTTACCTGGTAATTTTCGATCAGTTCCTGGCTGAGGTCACAGGTTGAATCGGTAACCAGGGCGATTTTCCATTTTCTGTTATATACAACATCGCTCTGACGGACCATATCATCAGCTTTCTGGAAGGTAATAGTGCCGGTTTTTCTCAGGTCATTGAAGAGATCAGCCGGATTATTTGTGTGCAGATGGATTCTCCTGATTTTATCTGAACCTGCAACTACAATCGAATCTCCAAATTCTTCCAGAGTCTTTTTTAGGGAATTATTATCTGACGAACAGTTTTTTATTAACGCCTCGGTACAATACCTGAAATTCACTTTTTCCGGTATTAATTCTTCAATTTTAAGCGGAGAAGCTGTCTCTGTCTTTGAACGTATAAGAGCTTTTACGTTTCTTGAATGCATAAATTCAATAATTCCTTCAACAAAAAGTACAAATCCTTTTGCTCCGGCATCAACAACATTATTTTTTGCAAGTATTTTAAGTTTTAAAGTTGTCTCCAGTAACGAATTTTTAAGAGTTTCATAGGAACCTGAAAGCATGTGATTAAAATCTGTAAACTTATCCCGGCTATTATAAATATAATCGGCCCACTCTTTTATTACTGTAAGCATTGTCCCCTCAACAGGGTTGGCAACTGCTTCGTAAACGTAACGAACTGACCGCTGCACACTTTCGGCAAACTGTTTCAGGGAGATTGTCCTGAAGTTTCCTGTTTCGATACTTAATCCGTAAAAGAACTGGGCAAATATTATCCCTGAGTTCCCTCTTGCGTTTATCAGGATTGCTTCGGCTATCCTGTCGGCAGTGATCTTATATGATCTGTGAGGATGCAGGGATTCAATGACTGACCTTATAGTTGCAGCAAGGTTAGTACCTGTGTCACCGTCATTTACGGGGAATACATTTATCTTATTAAGTTCAACCTGATGTTCAATAACTTTTCTGGCGCCGGCAATAAAAGTATAATACAGATTGCGGCCATCCATTTCAACCAGAGGAACGGAATTTGCTATATTCATATTAGCAGGTTACATAATTGTGCAAAGGTAATAAAGTTTAACGAATTGGATTTATGGTTACTGGCTGCCCGAAATGTCAAATATATTGACGAATAGAGAAATGTGCTAACAGTTCCGGGTCAATTCGCATGTCATTGTCATTATATTCTCAATTTCTGCATTCCGTTACCCTGATTATCATGCCGGCAAAACAAATTGAATTTTTTCTTTAAAATTAATGATAGTCTGGAAGACCCTCTCTCTGGTTTTATAAGGACACCTCAATAATCATGAATTAAATTCAACATTGTCGGCACAATTTATTTAAATGAGTATCGGGAATGAATAACAAATGAAAAAAATATGTTACCTGTTCTACTATACTTTCAACAAAAGCATAAAATAAAGAGGAAGATTACCTTCGGTGAGCTCGTCTCGTCTAAACGAGACTCGGTTCCTCGCTTTCGCTACTACTTATTACAACATTTAATATCTCATTTATTATTAGATACATATAAATTCTTTTTTAGCTAACATTTAATTTTTTAAGCCACGTAGTGGCTAAACATGAATAACCCCCGGTGCAACCGGGGGCAGATGACTAATCTATGAAACCAAGCCCTGAAAGGGCGTGATACTATTGGAAAATAAGTGAAAATCGATGGGAGGTATTTTCCTGACTTTTATCACGCTCCTTCAGAGCTTACGACACGTTAAGCATTGTTACCCCCGGTTGCACCGGGGGTTATTCATATATGGCTCTTTCAGAGCCGATTGGGACTGTTATTATAAGTGTAAAATGTCGTTTTACTCATATTAACTATGCTTTATAATTTCACGAGATTCCTCATTCATCCACCTTAAGATGGTAATTCACTATAACCTGAGATTCGTTTGTGGTGGATTTTTTCGGAATTCCTGAGCGCAGAGAGTAACAGGAGTGCCGCTTAGTCGGGACGAGATCACCACAGGTAATCTCCAAACACTATAACTGGTACAAAAGGAAAACCATTTTTATGCTTGATTCCCGATACTCATATTTATTTAATATGAAAGTTAAATTACTAAAAGAAAAATTGCTACAATTGTATTGAAAAACGATTGATTTTTGAAGTACAAATATTTACATCATGAAATTACCGCACGAATGCCATTCAATTGAGGAAGTGCGTCTGGAAATTGATAAAATAGATCTCGCTATAATTGATCTGATCGCAAAGCGATTTTCTTTTATCCAGGAAATAATAAAGTATAAAAGCAATACGGATGAGGTATATGCGAAAAACAGGTATTCTGCTGTTATCAGCAAACGAAGGGAGATTGCAGTCAGCCATCATTTGAATCCTGATATTATTGAAGGTATGTACCGGATTATGATGGATTATTTTATTAAAGAACAACTTGAATTGTTAAAGAATAAACAAAAATAACTATACAATGTACAGAAAGGAAATTAAAGTGGTGGATTGCACCATTCGTGATGGTGGATTAATGAACAACTGGCATTTCAGTGATGACTTTGTAAGATCAGTTTACAACGCCTGCGTTGAAGCAGGGATAGATTATATGGAAATCGGGTATAAAAGCAGTGATAAATCCTATTCCCGGAAAGACAACGGACCATGGAAATTTTGTGACGAAAAGGATGTCAGACGGATTGTCGGCGAAAACAAAACCAATACCAGGCTTTCGGTCATGGTTGATATTGGAAGGGTCGAAATGGAGACTATACCCCCAAAATCGAAAAGTGTAATTGATATGATACGGGTAGCAACATATGTCCATCAGATGGACAAGGCAATTCATATGGCTGAACACTGCATGGATAAGGGTTATGAAACAACCATTAACCTTATGGCTGTTTCAAAGGTAAATGAAGGTGAACTTGATGAAGCACTCCAGGATGTTGCCAAATCGAAAGTGCCGATATTTTATGTGGTGGATAGCTTTGGCAGTATGTATTGTGAACAGATTGAACTGATTACAAAAAAGTATATGGATTTGTTGAAGGGAAAAACCATTGGGATCCATGCTCATAATAATATGCAGTTGGCATTTTCCAACACAATTACCGCTATTATTCATGGCTGTAACATGATGGATGCTACATTGCTGGGACTGGGAAGAGGTGCCGGGAATTGCCCCATCGAAATATTGATAGCATTTCTGAAAAACCCAAAATACCGTTTATTACCTCTCTTCCAGGCAATTCAGGATCATATCCTGCCCATGCAGAAAAAGATTGACTGGGGATATCATATTCCTTATCTTGTAACCGGGTCCATGAATGAACATCCTAAGGAAGCCATGGAATGGATGGATTCTGATAAAAAGAGCGATTTTGTCGGATTCCTGAAGCATATGCATGATAATTTTGCTCTTCTCGAATAAAGCTTTCCTCATTGCAGGTTAATTAGTCATTAAGGCCTTAAATACAAATTCTCCTGATGATACTTCGCAGATAGTTTTTTCATTCATAACCGAAACACTGTTTATCATTGGGGATTTTCTTACCGGGACATTTCTGATCATTATTTTTTCAGTGTCTTTCTGTGGCAATACAACTAAAGCCCTGCAGTTTGCAGGTATCCTGACTTTTAATGTGAAATAATTGTCCTTAATGTCCCATGAAGTCAAAACTTCTCCATGAACAGAAGAGAAGGAAGTTTCTGCCCATTTCAAATCACCCACCGGTTCAGGTTCGATCAGGAGATTTTCATACGATTTTGAACCTTCAGCCTGCCGGATACCTCCGATCCCGCTATAGAACCACTCCATCAGATGACCCAGCATCATATGGTTATTAGATACTTCCCTGAGACCGGCCCATGATTCGGTAAGTGAGGTAGCTCCTTTGGAAAGCTGATATCCGTAACCCGGAACGTCTTTCCTTGAATTCATCTCAAATATTAATTGCGAATAACCTTCTTCCTCCAGAACCCTCAGGAGGTAACGGTAACCGATATCGCCTGCAGTCAGCGCTTTATTATTTTTATTTATCGATCTGATAAGGTTTTCTACCACCTCCTTTTTACAGCTGTCGTCAACCATACCGAAGAAAAGCGGCATTGAGTATGCTGTCTGGCTGCCGGTGGAAATTACTTTAGTAACAGGATTGAAAAATTTAGAATTAAAAGCTTTCCTTATTTCTTCAGCCTCATTTCTGTAATAACCGGCATCTTCTTTTTCACCGATAAGGCTGGCCATTTCACTCAATAGCCTGGCATCATAAAAATATATCGATGTGGCAGTTACATCTTTTGGTGTAAGCTGGGCTTCACCGGGGAATTTTGGCCCCAGGTCGTACCAGTCACCCAGTCCATAACGAAAGGATGTTACCAACCGACTTACTCCGGAGATAGTTTAGATACTTTTTCATCATCGGGTATGCTTTTCTGACAGCTTCAATATCACCATACCAGTTGAACATGTCCCACGGAAGAATAATACATGCACTTCCCCATTCAGGTGAATCACGGAATCCGCCGGTAAACGGAACATATTCAGGTGCAATATCAGGAACAAGGCCGTTCTCAAGCTGGGCTTCCGTCATATCATCAATGATCTTTTCATACAGGTTATGGATGTCATACATAAATTTAATAGAATTTCCCATAAGATGAGTCTGTTCAAGCCAGCCCAGTTTCTCCCTGTGAGGGCAGTCGGTTGCAACACTGGCAAGGTTACTTTTTACCGACCAGTTGATCAGATTATATATTGAATTGAAAAGTTCATTGGAGCACCTGAACCGGCCGACCGCCGGTGAGGAGTTTCTTGTGTGAAGGAACTCGATATCCTGAATTACAGGGAGCTTTTCCGGATTCGGATTATTTACCGGCACTGCCCCATCGGCCTGAACATATCTGAAACCATAATATGTAAAACGGGGCATCCATATTTCCTCATCTTCACTTTTTAAGGTGTATGAAAAATAATATGGCTCTCCGGAAGCTTTCTGTGTAACAAGTGAATCTTTCCCGAGAAGTTCACCGGGTGTAAATCGTACAACCTGTCCTTTCTTTCCCTTGACTTTAATTTTTATTATTCCTGAGGCATTTTGCTCAAAATCATACACATAACAGTTATTGGATTGCCTTTTAATTTTTTTACTGCTGATAATTTCTTCTGGTTTAACAGGATAATCCTTTTCAGGCCTTAGATCACCGGCAGGCTCTTTTACAAGCAGAGCTGCTTCCCATTTGCTATCATTGAAGCCGGGTTTGTTCCATCCCGTTTGTTCAAGCCGGGCATCATAATCCTCGCCCCCATAAATACTTGAAAAGGTTATCGGTGAAGGAGATATTTTCCAGTCCCCATCACTGATTAAAATATCTGTTGTCCCGTCGCTGTATTGTACTTTCAGTTTAAGTATCATTTTGGGGGCGCCATATGCAATTACCAGCTTCCTGTAACGTTCCCTGTTAATATTATAAAATCCGTTACCCACTATTGTGCCAACAGTGTTTAATCCATGCTTCATCTTTTCAGTAACATCAAATGTGTTATACAGACAGGTTTTTCTGTAATCGGTCCATCCAGGGGCAAGAAAGTGATCTCCAATTTTATCCCCATTGATATACAACTCATATTGTCCAAGTCCGCAGACGAAAACATAAGCCCTGGAAATTTTCTTTTCCAGTGAAAACTCTTTTCTGAAATATGGGATTACTGGTCTTTTTATTGCCTTTTCTCCAAGATCATCCCCATTACCGTGAACTCCGGGAACTAACAATAAGGAATCCGGTATCTCTTCAAATCCGATCCACCTGGCACCACTCCAGCCATTTTTATCGAACAGTCCGGTAATGAATTTACCGGTACTGCTCCATGACGATGGAATGTCGTTAGCATCCCAGACCCTGACTTTCCAGAAGTAATCTTCTCCCGGTTCCAACAGACCCCCCTGGTATTTTATCCAGGCTGTTTGCCCCGACAGTACCTTACCGGAATTCCAGGTGTCTCCAACATTTCTATCTGTAACTTTCTTTTCTGAACCAATAATAATCTGGTAAGCAGTCTGTCGTATGTTATTAACACCTGATTGAAGCGTCCAGCTGAAAGTTGGATTTCTGTCAGTTCCGGCAGGATCTTCAAGATTATTGCATTTCAGCTGTGCAACAATAATTTCAGGAGTGCCGGCTTTATTAAGACCCGATGGCAGAAGAATGAAAAAAAGAAGAATTATTAATGTTCTCATATCAGTAATTAAGTTTTATTATTATCTGGCAAGGAGAATATTGACTATTATGACAATCTGTAATCATGCATAGGACCTCTTTGATTTTGACTTCGTCGAGCTCCGCTTCGCTCCGGTTCTTCGTTAGCCCCTTACCCTAAAGGGTGCGAAGAACCGAGTCCGCAGGACGAGCCCGGCGCAGCCAAAATCAATTACTCCCTCCTCGCCTTCGCGTAGCCGCTACGGCGGAGCAAGGTTAGGGTCGGGGCAAATAATTGATTTTCAAGCATCAAAATATTTATATGTATGATTCCCGATAGTCATTTTAACTAATAATCAAAATCAGGATAAATGATATCCCGGATATGAACAGGGCTTTTAATTTCATTAAAGATAAATTTCCGGATAATAACTTTATCGGAATTTAAATTAATCAACGGGGTTTCAATAAAATTTCAGGGAGCTTTATTTTTTCAGCAGGTCACGGATCTCAGTGAGTAGTATTTCTTCTTTTGTCGGAGCAGGAGGGGTCGCAGGGGCCGCTTCTTCTTTTTTCCTGGCAAGTACTATTGCTTTGATTAAAAGAAATACTGCAAAAGCAACAATCAGAAAATCAAACGTTACCTGCAGGAAGCTGCCATAATTCCAGGTTACTGCAGGGTGGGTTTCGGTCGCAGCTTTCATTATTACTTTAAGATCAATAAAGTTTACACCTCCGAGGAGTAATCCTATGGGAGGCATAATAATATCGCTAACAACCGAAGCAACAATTTTGCCGAAGGCTGCGCCGATAATGATACCTACAGCCATGTCGACGACGTTGCCTTTCAATGCGAAGGCTTTGAATTCATCAACTAATTTCATTATTTACGGTTTAAAATAATTATTATTAAAAGTTATAGGAGAATCCGACTCCGAGGATTTCTTTGAACTGAATTTTTGATCCGACAGCCTCTCCGGGCTCAATAGTTCCATCACCATTATTATCAAATGGGACTTTGATCTTATCATCGTAGATTAGCTGAGTATTGAGATTCGCAGAAATGAACTTGTTTACCTTCAGGACAATTAATGTTTCCCAGTTTACAACTATGTTTTGCGGCTTGTCAGCATAATTTGAGAAGAAATCAGCTTTTGTTGTAAAAGAAATATTCTTCAAAAACTCAGATTTAAAATTATTCCTTGTGTAAATAACCCTTAAATATCCTCCGAATTCGCTTTTTGATTTTTTACCGGGATCAACACCGAAGGCTCCGGCATCAGATAGTACTTTGTCATTAACAATTATTATTCTTGCGGTTACAGGGGCAATAAATGCACTGAAATTTGCATTTGGTTTATAATCCATTCCCAGAGCAAATAGTAAATATGCGGGAGATAACAGGTCTGAAATCTTTATTGGGGGTGTTTCTGTGTAATTGTATCCCGGGGCCATTTGTGTTTTGAAGTTGAAGAGAACAGCATAATAGAAATTTTTAAATGCTTCCCGTCCGTATTTTGACAAGAGGTCGAACTTATCATCGGTCTTACGAAAACCTGTATTTCCCTGCTTTAAAAGTCCATACCCAAGATCCAGGGAGTTAACCCAAACAGATTTATCTCTTTTATAATTTACGAAAACACTGAATATTCCATTTGTTGCCAGGGAATTCTGCCCTCCTGCCGCCCAATTTGTTAGAGAGGTTTGTGCGAGGTTGATAGCAAACACGCCCCCTTTTTTCCATCCCAGGGTGGTGTCAGCATGTTGAGCTCTAAGTGTTTTTTCAACTTCGGTTACCTGCCCGGTAACTACCTGTCCTAAAACAATTAAAATGAAGGTTATTACGAAGAGTTTGTTTTTCATCAGAATATAATTTTAATTCTAATAATCCGCCGGCACCCAAATTTAAGAGAATAATATTCATGAATGTTTGTCTTTCGAAAAAATGGGGGTTTCATACTACAACTCTCTGTTTCCCTGATCGGCCTATTTATGATCTGCAAGTTTTTGCACTTCATCTGATTCATAAATACTTATCGGATCATCTTTATCTAAAGCGGAAAGCATGGCTCTTGCCACATCTCTGGAATGTATAGCCCTGTATTTTTTAAGTTTACCTTTTAACAGTGGTTTGAATGTTTGAATCACAACCTTCCCGACAACTTCTCCTGTCCGTTTCTCCTTTCTTTCACCAAGAAGCATTGATGGTCTGATGATAGCAATTTGATTAAAATGCAGCTGCATGATTCCTCTTTCCATTTCTCCCTTTATTCTCAGGTAATAATTGCCTGAACCGGGATTGGCCCCGACAGAAGAAATAACAACAACTTTTTCAACCCCGTTTGCGCTTGCTATTGAAGCAACCTGTACAGGAAGATCTCTGTCAATCTTTTCCAGATTGGCTACTGAACCGGCTTTTTTAATTGTTGATCCGAGACAGATAAACAGATCATTGCCTGTAATTTGTGCAGAGAAAATTTCCGGATTGGAAAAATCAATGAAGATTTCTTTAACCTTTGGATCCGAAAAGCCGGTCACCTGCCGGACGAATATTTTAATTAAAGAATAATTTTCCGAATGAATCAGTTCCTCAAGAAGCAGATTGCCGACAAGGCCGGTTGACCCAAATACCAAAGCAACTCTTTTATTCATTATTAAATTCTGGCAGGTTCTAACTTATAAATAAGATTTCGAAGAGTCATTAACCCTTTTTATTCTGTTATCAAATCTAAATGAAAATTCCGGCTTTACTAACTATATGCAGAAAATATTTGTCAGATACAGAATATTGAAAATTACATTTAAACTTTTAAATTGCAGGACATCCGGACTTTATTCAAGAGTTTAAAAATTATAGATATGGGAAAGAAAGAAAGTTTTGCGAAGGATATAATTGAAGGATATTCCTTCAAAGGTGACGGAATAATACTGGGTGCAGCAATCCTGGATGGAGAGACCATCACCGGAACACATGTAAAAGTGCCTCTTAAAACATTAAACAGGCACGGACTAATTGCCGGGGCAACAGGCACCGGCAAGACCAAAACCCTACAGGTAATCTCTGAACAACTTTCAGAAAAAGGAATTCCGGTTCTCCTTATGGATGTCAAGGGTGACCTCAGCGGTATTGCAATGCCGGGGGAGGAGAAGACATTCATTACTGAAAGGCATGCAAAGATCGGTCTCCCATATTCAGTTAAAGGATTCCCTGTGGAACTGCTGTCTCTTTCGAAACAGGATGGCGTACGGATGCGTGCTACAGTTTCCGAATTCGGTCCTGTATTGTTATCACGCATACTTGATCTTAATGATACTCAGGAAGGTGTTCTGGCAATAATATTTAAATACTGCGATGACAATCAACTGGCCCTGCTTGATATCAAGGATATAAAGAAAGTGATCCGGTTTATTACAGAAGAGGGAAAAGCAGAGGTTGAGCGGGAATATGGAAAAATATCGACTGCTACTACGGGAATAATAATGCGTAAGATCATAGAACTTGAGCAACAGGGCGCTGATCTGTTCTTTGGAGAATTATCTTTCGATATCAGAGACCTGATGCGTGTTGACAGAAACGGCAATGGATATATCAGCATAATGAGACTTACTGATATCCAGGACAAACCGAAACTTTTTTCAACATTTATGCTCTCACTTCTGGCCGAGGTTTATAATCAGATGCCTGAAAAAGGAGATACAGATAAACCGGAGCTGGTAATTTTTATAGATGAAGCTCACCTCGTTTTTAACCAGGCTGGAAAAGCATTGCTCGACCAGATTGAGAATATTGTGAAACTGATCCGTTCAAAGGGTGTAGGTATCTTTTTTGTAACGCAGAACCCGACAGATATACCAAACGGTGTATTGGCCCAGTTAGGTCTTAAAATTCAGCATGCACTCAGGGCTTTCACCGCTTTAGACAGGAAAGCGATTAAGCTTACAGCTGAAAACTACCCGCTTTCAGATTACTACAAGACTGATGAAACAATTACCGCACTTGGCATCGGGGAAGCGTTGGTAACTGCATTGAATGAAAAAGGGATTCCCACACCTCTTGCTGCAACAATGCTTAGGGCCCCAATGAGCAGAATGGACATTCTTACACCTGAAGAAATAGCACTTTTGAACAGGTCTTCTTCCCTTGTACCCAAATACAGTCAGACAATAGACAGGGAAAGCGCTTATGAGATCCTTAACAGGAAAATTGAAACAATTGAAAAAGATGCTGCCGGTGAAGCTGCAAGGAAAGAATGGGAGAAGCAGCGAAAAGTTGATTGGGGGAGAGGGAGAGTAGGAAGAAGCAGGTCAGCTGCCAGCCCGGTTATAAAGGTTCTGACAAGCGCAACATTTATAAGAGGGGTATTGGGGATTCTGAAGAAGGTGATGTAACAGAATTTCATAAGTATATCTGTTACATGCCAAATATTTTCCGCCGGAAATAGTTAAAAACATTCCGGGGGTTTAAGGAATCCTGTTTTACTATTTTCTGAATCAAATATCCTGATCAGTTCAAATATTGAAGGGATCTGTTTCTGAAAACGTGATATAATTTCATCATTTGTATTCAAACGGCTAACCGGTACCTGTTTTGTATCATAGAAATGATTTTCCTCCCTGCCGTATTTATAATCATAGGTAAATTTCCGGGTTGAATCGGTTTTTATTTCTGGTTGAAGCTTATCGGGGACGCTTATATAGAACTCACTTTTGTTAACATTCCCGTTTCTGTTTAAAAGGTTATTTGCAGAAATATAGTCATAAACTTCTTTTGCGGTATTTACTGCGGGGTCAATCAGTATTACACTGTCGCAAAGAACCTCTCTGTATATATATTTATCATTAATTTTTAAATTGTATAATTCTTTTAAGCTTTTCCGGATATAGGCAGTCAGGTAAGGATAATGGGTACATCCTAAAATCAAAGTTTTCAAGGGTTTGGCAATATGTTCTGTCCTTAATTTTTCACAGAGAGATACCAGATAATATTTCATATAATTATTTGGACTGTTTAGCTGAAGGATGCTGCAATCGCTAATTTTCACGTCGCACAGGACAGCATTGCTGATTGTATCAAATTTATAGATTTGCATCAATTCTTTCCGGATTTTCAGATCCGTACTGCTCAGGGATGGCCCTTTATAATCTTTTCTGGGTTTTGAAATATTTCTTGCTATATAATTTGGATCTTCATCTATTGATTCCGCTATACCTGCTCCGGCCTGCTGGATAAATTCAATTTTACCTGTATAGCCTGATCCTGACTTCATGGAATTAAATGTATTTAAATATCCGTCCGATGAGACAGTCCCGGCTGTAGCAAGAACGGCAATTGTGCCGCTTTCATCTTTCTTAAAAGTTGCAAGGGCCCCATTTATACCTGCATCTATTACTCCAATGACTTTTATCTTACTGCCGGCATCGGACAACATTGTTTCAATGTCATTTTTCCCGTAAGCTGTAGAAGTGTTACATGCAATGACGATGAGTTTAACGGACTGTTTATCTTTCTGATATGTTTTGTCTTCCGGAGTCTTATAATATTTATTACCTAATAAAAAGAGAGCATCCTTCAGAATAAGTTCTTTCAGAAATCCGGTTTTATTAACTTCTGAATAGTTGCCATAAGGCATATTAGCCTGATCGCCAAAATAAATAAATTCCTCTTTTTGAAAGTCCCTGATCCCATCTCCGCCCTTAACCTGTTTCCGTGTACTATTATCGAAATTATCGAGATTAATCAATGCATTAAGTACCGTTAGGCCGCCTGTACCGGAATCAAAAACACCTATAGGCAGAGCAGAAGACAAATCAGACTTACCCTTTAAATCAACATAGTAATAGTCTGAAGTATCATTAAGAACCTTATTCAGAAATGAGCTATTATAATTAACCGGCGGTTTTGTCTTAGTATTGCTGCACCCTGTCAGCAATAACCCGATTGTGAAACTTAAAATAAAATATCTGCTGATTTTAAAAATATTTTCCATTCTTAAATTATTTTAATACTTCCCAAATTCCATAAGTGCATCCCACATTGCCCAAAAATTTTCAGGAGGGACATCTACCTGAACGTTATGTACCGGGGTGAACACAAATCCACCACCCGGAGCCATTATATCAAGTATTTTCTTTACTTCATCCCTTACCATAACCGGACTGCCGCTTTTGAGAGTAGATTGTGTATTTATTCCACCTCCCCAAAACACCAGGTCCTTTCCGAAATCTTTTTTTAAGCCTTCCAGTTCCATGTTGGCAGCCGTGAACTGGACAGGATTGTAAATATCCAGCCCGGCTTCAATAAGATCGGGTAATAGTTCGCGGACTGAACCACACGTATGCATAAAGATCTTTATATGGGGTAATCTGGTTTTGATATGTGACCATAGCTTTCCGAATCTGCGAATGACATTTTTTCGTAAATAATCAGGGTCCAGTAACGTGGAAGTTTGTGTTCCAAGATCATCACATTCAGATACTACATTCACCCTGTTCTGAAGGTTATGTTCAATCAACCAGTCAATGACGAGATCCCAGTAATTTAATTTATACTCTATGATCAGGTCCAGTAATTTTTCAACTCCATCAGGATCTGTTATCGTGTCCATATACCAGTTCTGATACCCCCTTATGCGTAACGATATCTCGGTAAGACCGGCACAATTTCTATCGGCAATAACGCCATAATCATGAATATCCTGTATTTGTTCCGATAGATCATTCCGGATTATTTCAGCGTGTTGTCCTATTTCGGGAAACCGGTAATGTTTCAAGTCCCTCGCTGAGGGAAGGATATGATTCAAGGGGATAAGAATACTGGTTAAAATAGAAGTCTCTGGTTTCATCCATTTTCCAGATGCATCCCCAATCATCCATTAGTTCACTGATACCATCTTTAACTGTAACTATTTGTTCAAAATCCGGAATCCTGCGGGAACCTATTCGCCGTGTATCTGATTTCAGTAATTTCAATGTTGCTTCCACGGGTGTCACAATCTGTTGGATAGGATCAATCTCTTTCTTTTCATAATCGGTTGATAAGCCTCGATATTCCATTGCTCTTGAAAAAGCTGTTTTATTGATTCCGGTTACGGTAGTACCTGCCAGGTCATAAGGCACCCTGTCAGGTTCTTTATGATTAAGAGTTAAATTTAAGCGTTCAAAACTTTTCATAACCATTTATAAATTAACAGGTTTTATATTGGGAATAAGTAACTGGATTATACCCAGTGCAATAAAATAACCGATTGATGCAATTAAAAATGGTATTATGTATCCGTTCATTCCCGAGTTTTGAAGTAATCCTCCAACGAGTTGAGCGATAAGAGCTCCTCCGATTGCACCTGCGAAACCTCCGATACCGGTAATCGATGCTATTGTTTTCCGGGGAAAGATGTCGGACATCAGGCTGAAGATATTTGCCGACCATCCGCAGTGTCCACCTGCAGCTATTGCGATCAGGGCCACTGCAAGCCACATATTATCTGCGTAGGGAACAAACATCACCGGAAGGGCAAAAAGAGCACAGATAAAGAATCCCATTTTTCGTCCTTTATTCAGTGACCAGCCTTTTTTAAGGAATTTCGACGTCAGCCATCCCAGGAAAATTCCTCCGGCCCAGGAGACAAGATAAATGGTAAAGAATGGCAAACCAATCTCTTTAAGGTTGAGTCCATATTTCCCGTTAAGAAATTTTGCGCCCCAGAAGAGGTAGAACCACCAGATGGGATCGGTCATAAATTTCCCCACACAAATACCCCAGACTTCCCTTCTTTTAAGTAAAACGGACCATTTTATTTTTTCTGATGTAACCGTTTCATTATCACTGTTTATATAATCAAGTTCATCCTTGCTTACAAGACTATGGTTTTCAGGTTTCCTGTAAAATAACAGCCATAGTAATATCCAGACACTGCTTATCGGCAATGTCCATAAAAAAGCTGCTCTCCAGTTATCATTAAATGCTGCAACAACAATTGGTATGACAAGAGGGGACAACATGGTCCCCACATTCGATCCTCCGTTGAACAGCCCAACGGCAAATGCTCTTTCTTTTTTTGGGAACCATTCGGCACAGCACCTTATTTGCAACAGGAAAGTTGCCTGACTGGCCAATTGACAAACCTGCACGAACGAGTGCAAATCCTATCCATGATCTGGCCAGAACAGTGGATGCCTGAGCCAATGCCCACAAACCAACAGATATTGTATATCCGGCTTTAGTTCCTATTTTGTCAACAAGCGCACCCATTATCAGAAAACAGAGTGCATAACCTATCATAAATGCGGTATTAATATGCCCATATTGTTGTTCGTTCCACCCGATTTCTTTTTGAAGAAACGGCGCCATTATTCCCAGGGCGGATCTGTCAATGTAAAGCAGTACCGTTGCAAAAAAGAGAAATAAAAGGATCACCCATCTGATATTCGTATTTAGGGACGTTGGTTTCATTTAGAATATTTGATCTGCAAACATTTGTAATCTGTATGATTTTAAAAGGTTTTTAGCCGGGCAATAATGGTTTAAGAGTTTGTGTCAGCTGATATAACAATGTAACACAAAACATTGCATTTTGCTGTTTACCGGAGATCGTTGGACTGAACCTTAAATTTTAAACCTTATCAGGAACAACAAAAGGTTTACGATATTGTCGTGTAAGCATGGCATTTGCTTCAGGGTCTTTAACAAACTCCATCTTAACCGGGTCAAATTCAAGAGTTCTGCCAAGACGATAGGAAATATTTCCGAGATGCATAACCGCACAGGAATAAAATCCATCACGTATATCACCCTGTGCCAGTTTCTGATCATTTGCACGGATCGCATTTATAAAGTCTGCATAATGGTCACCAAGGCCACTTCCTGTTTCCCCCGGGGTGCGTTCTTTACCATAAAATACCTGCCACTCGTTGACATTTTTAGTCATAAATCCTTTAGAGCCAAAGAACAGGTTGCCTACGGTATTCTCGGCGCTAACCATGTAGGCATCTGCTTTAGGACTATCACTCTTTATACCTTCCCTGTTGGTTATCCAGTGACGTACTTCAAATTGGAGTATTTTCTTCTTATCACCCCCGCCCTGAGGATTAGGAAACTCAAATACAGCTATCAGATCATTAGGGGTATTCTGGTCGTCGTCGAACATGAAATGACCACCCATAGCACTTATTTTGGTTGGCAGTGTAACATTAAGCCCCCAACGGGCAATATCCATCTCATGAACACCCTGGTTGCCCATATCTCCGTTTCCATAGTCCCAGTTCCAGTGCCAGTTATAATGAAACCTGTTTTTTGAGAAAGGCCTTTTTGGTGCCGGTCCCAGCCAGAGATCGTAATCCACACCTGCAGGCACAGGTTCATCAGGCGTTTTCCCAATGGTATCGCGCCATTTGTAACAAAGTCCTTTTGCCATATATACTTCGCCCAGTTTTCCCTGGTGAAGAAATTCAGCCATACTTTTACCACATGGATTGCTTCTTTGTTCTGCACCATCCTGAACGATCAGTTTATATTTTTCAGCAGCTTCAACCAATTTCCGGCCTTCATAGAAATTGTAACAACAAGGCTTTTCCACCGATACATGTTTCCCGGCCTGCATTGCCCATATTGATGCAAGAGCGTGCCAGTGGTTCGGGGTAACAATTGAAACAGCATCAATATCCTTATCTTCGTAAAGTTTTCGCAAATCAGTATAAGATCTTTGGTTTTGGCAGTCCTTTTGGGGAGAAGTGTTTCCTGATAATAGGATCGAAAAGGTTACTGTCGACATCACAAAGCGCTGAAACCTGTACATTTTCAAGCTTCAAATAACTTTGGATATGGCTTTGACCCTGACCGTTTATCCCTATAACTGCAACATTGACACGATCATTGGCCCCTTTCCATCCTGAGCCTGCAAGTATTGTTGGCGCAACCCCAATACCAACAGAGCTGGCAACAGCCATTTTACTAAATTCACGTCGGTTCATAAGTATATCATTTAAGTAAATTACGGAAACTATTTCTTTTGAATGAAAAATAAAAATACATGTATTTTTTAAATAAATACATTCTGGTTATTTTATTTATCAATTCAGTTTACTCTATTGGTAATACCATGCAGACACCTGGTGCATATCCGACTTTTATTGGTTTTGTACCTGCCATTAAAATTACAGGATCGTGATCCGGTCCGAAATCAGTACGGCGTACGAGCAGACTGTCTCCCAGGATAAGACCGGATATTACAGTTCCCGGTTTATCCGGAACATCAAATGTAACAGGTAATCCACGATCGAGAAAAGATCCATATTTCTGAGCAGCTGCGTAGACCTCCTGAAGCAGTTTAACTCCTGACTTGTCCCCTATTAAATTAGTGCGGTCTTAAGTATTTAATAATCAGGGGTTGTGTTAAAAAAAAGACTAAATTTACCGCACTAAGGGTCAATTTAGGATGAAAATCAGGGTTGTTAAAACCCCCTCAAAGGCACAGGCTGTACAAGTTGTACGTTACCAGAATAGCAAAAGGATAGTTTTGCAGCATATCGGTTCTGCACATACAGAGGAAGCACTAAACGATTTAATGATAATGGCTGAGGAATGGATAAAGTACAACACCAGCCAACTCTCGATCTTCCCCGATGATAATCCCAACAAGCTGTTGCACCTCAACCATAGTACCTTTATTGGCATTAAATACCGTTTCTTTCACACGCAGGTACGTGCAATACTGGATTTGATCAAGTTGGATGACCTACCTGTTTTGCTAAACGATTTGGTAGCGATAAGGATATTTGAACCCGCATCCAAACTTCGTTCGCTTGAACTGATGGAACAGTTTTTCGGCATCAGCCATAGCCGCAAGACATACTACAAGATTGCCCCGGGCTGCGTAGACCTGAAGAAAACAGTGGAGCAAAAGGTTACCTGCTTTGCGGGTCTTCATTACTCGTTCAATTTCGACATCCTGTTTTACGATGTAACAACGCTTTATTTTGAAACTTTTGAAGAAGACGGGTTGCGCAAGAATGGTTTTTCAAAAGACAACAAATCCCAACAACCACAAATACTGATAGCCCTGATGGTGAGCAAAGAAGGCTTCCCCGTTTCATACGAGGTGTTTTCAGGCAATACCTTCGAAGGGCACACCATCATCCCTGTTATTAATGATTTTATCAAAAGAAATGGCGTAAAAGAATTTACCGTGGTGGCCGATGCTGCGATGATCAGCTCGGAAAACATACAGAAATTGGCCCAAAGCAACATCAACTACATCGTAGGGGCTCGGCTTGGGAATATCCCCGCAGCACTGCTGGAAACCATTGACAACACCATCGTCCGGGAAGACGGCAAAAGCATACGGATAAAAACGGACAACGGTTATCTGATTTGCAGCTATTCGTCGGTAAGGTACCGCAAGGACCGGTACGAAATGGAGAAGCAAATCGAAAAGGCAAAACAGGTAATTGCAGAACCGTCAAAAAGCAAAAAGATGAAGTTTACCCAAACAAAAGGACAAAAAATAGAACTCAATGAAGCACTGATTGAGAAAACACAGAAACTGCTTGGGATCAAAGGATACTATACGAACCTGGAAGCATCGGTTACCGACAATAAGATGATAATAGAGCGTTATCACGAACTTTATAAGGTAGAGCAAGCCTTCAGGATATCAAAAAACGACCTGCAAACAAGACCAATCTTTCACTTTAAGGAACAACCGATAAAACTGCATATATTGATTTGCTTCATGGCCCTTGTAGTATCAAAGCATATCGAACTAAAAACAGGCGTTTCGATCAGGAAATTTATTGACGAATCAAAAAAAATCGTTGATGGTGAAATACTGAACCACATCACCCAAAAAATAGTAACCGTCAAAGCACAACCAACTCAGAAAATGAAGGAGCTTATCGCCAAACTAGAAGCACCGCACTAAAAGGGACAAGTCAGGAAATACATGTATTTTTTTAATAAATACATTCTGGTTATTTTATTTATCAATTCAGTTTACTCTATTGGTAATACCATGCAGACACCTGGTGCATATCCGACTTTTATCGGTTTTGTACCTGCCATTAAAATTACAGGATCGCGATCCGGTCCGAAATCAGTACGGCGTACGAGCAGACTGTCTCCCAGGATAAGACCGGATATTACAGTTCCCGGTTTATCCGGAACATCAAATGTAACAGGTAATCCACGATCGAGAAAAGATCCATATTTCTGAGCAGCTGCGTAGACCTCCTGAAGCAGTTTAACTTCTTCCGGAAACTCTTTTTTATCGCTCCACATAAAGAAAGTATCTGTTCCTCTTAGTAACATATGCCACAAAAGTTCCTGATAACTTTCTTTGCTCATTTGTTTGATTGTGCTATCGGATTTTACACCCGCAAATATTGTATTCCAGTGCACAAAACTGATAACCGGTATATTTTGCGGAGTACTCTTACCTGCATTACTTGCACAGAGAAGCATATTATAAAACCATCTGTAGTCTGAGTTTTCAAAGTCGTACCATTTGTATATCCCCGACCATGTATAAACGACCGGCATTGCGAAAGTGAATCCGGTCAGAGGAAAGTCATTGTACCACTTCCTGTATTTTGCATTCTGATCTGCTTTATATGGCTGACCATTAACATAATACTCAAAATAATCATACCAGTAACGGTAACCATCGCTGGGATAGTCAGCGTAATTTCCGACCAGGGCATCAGGGAACTGAGAAAGCACTGGAGCACTGAAAGAATAATACTGCAGGTAAGCCCGCATTTGCCGCATTGCCTTCTGAAAATCTTCAAAGGTGAAATCTTTTCCAAGATACTCGCAGCACCTTGTGCATCTTTTTGATGCTTCAAAAGCACGGTTTACCTCAAGTGGCCCGTCAATTTCCCAGTCGGTAAAGATAAAATCAACCGGTAACCCTGCTTCTTTGTACTTTTTGACAAAAAGTTTCACCCTGTCGCGAATCTCTTTTTTCCTGAAATCAATGGCAAAGGGACAACCCATCTTGTGAGGGCCGAAACTATCATCAAAAAATGGTTTGCCATCTTTATCGATATGGGCTGTTTTTTCATCACCATTGAAAAATGAGCTCAGGAGAGATGTTGCATCAATGTTAATACGCTGGCCGGATCTTTTCTGAGCACGGGCTATGGTCATACTCTGTGACATTATTTTCTCCTGATCTTCTGTTTTCCATGAACAGACTATTCCCACACCGCGTTTATTAAGTTCCTTTACCAGATCGTTCGGCAGAATCATCACTAAGTTCCCCGGGATCAATAGCCGGCCAGAGATAAAGCGGAAGCCGGTTGTTACGGGAATACTTTAAGAGTGTTGTATTATCAAGTATTACCTGAATGTTATCCGGCCATTTCAGGTCAACGGGCTTCTCTTCCGTAGAAGAACATTGTTTTAATGCAAGAATAAAGAAAAATACCAACGATGTTATCTTCATATTTTAGGTTCATTGCCAGCTTAACTCATCATAAATATTAATCCAATGCATTCCTTTATTTCCTCAGTTTGGTCCTCTTATTTACTTTTAAGAATCAGGTTTGCAAGGCTTTCCCGCGCTTGTTCATAAGCTCCCTGATCGTGGCTCCATTTCTGGAATGTAGTTGCGATTCCGTCAACGATCTTATTAACTTCCTCCCCCTTGCCCAGGCTTTTTGCAAGCGTCATATACTCATAATCTTCAACAGATTCACGATAGAGTTTCAGTCTGATAGAGGGTACAAATCCCTTAATGCCTGCCGGCTGACCAGGATAGAGCAGCATTCCTTCTCCCCAGAAATTTTTGCGGAAGGCCGGAGCTTCCCATACCCCCTGCAATGATCCGTATCCGTTCCAGTAACTGCTTGACCAGTAAAGAAATCCGGTTATATTGAAGTGCCAGCTTATCCACATCGGAGAGCGAAAATTCAGCGGATCCATATCAATCTGCCACCAGGGAGTTCCTTCGGGACCCTGGCATAATGCAGTATAACTCCACAGCTTTTCGCCCAGTGCAAGCCTTTTCTGAGCTGTTGAATCATTCCACAATCCCCATAAAGGGCACCAGATGGTTACTGCACCATAAAGGTCGCCCCATGCCTTATTGCTTGTAATGGTCTGCTCGGTGCACATCCTTCCTATTTCAGGATTAGCTGATCTGATCATTGCTCCCTGTTTCCTGACGATCTCATATTCTTTGCTATCGTTAGGTTCGTCTTCCATATATACATAGGACATGTCAAGATATCCCAGTTTCTTAAGCCATTCTGCGGTTGCTGCGAGGTATGCTTTGCATTTTTTGGTATCCTCTTTATATTTGAAAGGAATGTCCAGTGTATTAAAGTGTTCCTTCTCTACCAGTTGCCGCATAATATCTGTCTCGCCGTGGTCAATTATCCCTTCTTTTTCGTTCCAGTCGGGCCAGGCAAAATCCGGCGTGCTCGGCACAGCACGGTTCTCAAGTAACTCATGGTCATAGAGAGATTCCATTTCCCTGAACTCCTTGCTTCCAACCTCCATCCCCATCATTTTTGCTGCTTCTGCATTAAGACTACCGAAGTGTGAGAGCATTGAAATTTTAAAGGGAAGTTCAAAACCCCAGACTTCAAGAGTTACAGGGATGTCCGAAAGTTTTCTTTTCCCTGTCACCACGGTTACTTTTCCCTGATATAACCCTGGTTTTGTTCCGGGTGGCACAAACAGGTCGCACCAGACCTCTGCATTCTGAGCTGTATCAACATTGAAAGGCGCAGCATTATAGATTACCTTCCCTGAGGTCATACCAGTCTGCGCCCTGGTGAAGGGTATGAGTGCGTCAGGGTACCATCCCACAGGATTTTTGGTACGGTTACTTGGTTTTGTGATGTTAAGGTAATTAGCCCTGTAAAGTGTGAGGTTTTCAGCCGGGATCTCACTGTCATTACTTTTGAGGCTTGTTACAGTCACATTTACGTCTTTAAGCAAAAGTTTTCCCGGATTGTGTATAATTAGTCTGAATGGTTCATACTCATTGGCTGCGGCCTTAAGATTAACACTCTTCAGTTCTCCCGGAAGAGTATTACGCATCACTCTCTGCCAGGGGGTTGCAATCCACACCTCAGCTTTTTCACGGGTGCAGGCCAAAAATATTATTGTTAGTACACACCACAGAAAAACAGATTTCTTTATGAATGCCGGCTTAATTTTTTTCATGATTCTAATTTTTTATATGATCTGAATTATTGAATGACACAGTTTCAAAGCTGATTAAAATATATCCTGAGTATTTCCAGTAAAAATGGCTCCTTCGTAAATATCCTGATCCTTGATGGTAAAAATCAATTTGGCCATTAAAAATAAGTCATATATTTTTAATTGAGAAATTAAATGGTATTTAATGAATTTAACGTTTAGCATTCATATTCTTTTTAATTCTTTACCCGGTTATCAATGGAAAGTTATCTGGCGCTTTAAGTTGCTCTATAACCCTTGAATTCTTGCAGTAAATCATTATAAAAAAACCAGTATCCAAGTGATACTGGTTCTCATATTCAGGAGACCCTGAAGGGTCAATTTCGCATTAAACAAATATCGGCATGAATTAATCCGGTTTTCTGAATGTCATAAACCATGCAACGTCCGAAGAGACCTTTTTTTCTTTTTCGGTAACAGGTTTCAGCGGAACGAGTACATCCTTGCCTATCTGCCAGTTGGCAGGTGTCATGACATGACTTTTGCGTGCAGTCTGGAGAGCGGTAACCGTGCGTAATATTTCATCGATGTTACGGCCAACGTTCATAGGGTAGAAAAACATTGCCTGGATAACATCATCGGGATCAATTATGAATACACCTCTGACATCCTTTGTTGTGTTTGATGAAGGGTGTATCATGCCATATTCCCGTGCAACCACCAATTTATCGTCATCAATCAGGGGAAAAGAAATTTTAACAGTTCCTCTTCCCTGGTAATTAATTCCTTCCATAGCTTTTTTCCATTGAACGTGCATATCCAAAGGGTCTGTAGAAACTACCGCAAGTGCTACATTCAATTTATCGAATTCGCTCTGGGAGTAAGCCAGTTCCATAAGCTCTGTTGAGCAAACAGGTGTAAAATCCTGCGGATGACTGAACAGGATCTTCCATTTCCGGCCAAAATCAACAGGAAAATTAATTGTACCGTTTGTTGATGTAGCGGTAAATAATGGGGCTTGCTCCCCTACAAGGGGAACCTTAACGAATCTTATCTCCTGCGACCACAAAATAGTCACAGTTAAAGCAAAAACAAAAAGCAAAACAACTTTTTTCATTTTAATAAATTTAAGTGTTGGAAAAGGCTAAACATAATAACCGGTCATTTTGTTCACTTATTATTTCAGGATGTATTATGGCCGGCATCAGGGTGATTTCCGGTTATTTTGAATTTGTGGAGCCCGGGTTAAGCTGAATGTTAGTTTACTTTAAGCTATGACCTGTATGCAGGGCCAACAACAAAAAAAAGAACCACGTTCCGGGGATACAGGTTCTCTTTTTCAGGATCCATTAAGGTATCAGCTATGCATTATTAAAAAGCTAACATAAAATCCAGGCCTTTTATTCAATATTTATAAATAGTGGTTAATTCTTCTTATTGTTTTCATGGTTTCTCTTACTTGATTTATCTTTGTATTATATTTAATTCTTTATTTTTAAGGAAGCGAAAATCTGATGCAATATGAAAAGAGTATTTCTCTCTGTTTTGACCATCTTTATGGGTTTGGATTGCGTTTTGGGACAAGCAGTCAGAGTTGATTCCTTAAATGTAGCCCCGTTTGGGAAAGTATATACCTACTCTCCCGCAGCCTCTTCACCTGAAAACTTAATAATTATGATTTCAGGTGATGGTGGTTGGAAATACGGTGTGACAGATTTTTCCAAAGAATTTTCCCGGATGAATTCTTTGGTTGTTGGAGTGGATATTTTACGATACTACAGATATCTCCGGCAAAATAAATCTGAATGTTATATGGTTTCTGCGGATTTTGTTGATCTCGCGTCAGCCATTGAGCGTAAATTTAATTTCCCCGGGTATATTCCTCCGGTAATTATGGGTTATTCAAGCGGTGCAACACTGGTCTATGGGATTCTTGCGCAGGCACGTCCGGATACTTTTATGGGAGGGATCTCTTTGGGATTTTGTCCTGATATTGAATTACCCAAAATGTTATGCCAGGTTAACGGACTTGCAGAAAAAGTACTGGTAAAAGGAAAGAGTTTTATTTTTATGCCTGATGCGAATCTTGGTAATCCGTGGGTTGTTTTGCATGGTCTGGAAGATAAAATATGCGATTTTCAAACCGTAAATGAATTTGTACACAAGACTGGATCATCAAGTCTGATTGCGCTCCATAATGTTGGCCATGGCTTTTCCAAATGGTCCGATTTTATGCCACAATGGAAAATAGCGTATACTGAAATGATCACGAAATACGATTCTGGTCAGAAATTGGGTAATCAGGCCGCCCTGACAGATGATTTGCCTACAATTATTACGCTCGGGAAAAGCGGCGAAAACAGTAATATAATTGCCGTTTTATTTTCCGGTGATGGAGGCTGGTATGGGCTTGAACAAAATATTGCCAATCATCTCTCTGATTCGGGCATCTCAACAATAGGCATAGATACCAGAAAGTACTTCTGGAAAAGGAAGGATCCTGAAATCACCACCAACGATATTGAAAGCATATTTAAATATTATGGGAAAGAATGGAATAAATCACAGTTTATGCTTATAGGGTACTCGCAGGGGGCCGAGATTGTACCATTTGTTCTGGCCAGACTACCGGAGGCTATAAAATCTAAAGTTGTTTCAAGTGTGATGCTTTCTCCTGAAGCAACTACTGATTTTGAAGTACATATAAGTAATATGGTGGGGCTGGGAAACAAACAAAACACCTATGATGTCATCTCAGAAATTTCGGGGATAAAAAATACCCGGCAGATTTGTATTTTTGGCGAGAAGGAGAACACTGATGTTCCTGAGTTGTTTAAAGGCACTCAGGTCGAGACGGCATTTATTCCAGGGGATCATCATTATAAGAGTAACGCAGCATTAATAGTTGAGGAGATGAAAAACAAAAACGCATTTTGAATTCCTGGTTTTAAAGTACTATAAGAATTCTTCTTCGGATTAATCAGATATTACTAACCGGCCATTTCAAATAATATTCATGAAGAACTTTGCATTAATGTTTCGTAATAATGCGGGTATAATCGTAAGATATTCCCTGACAGCATTATTTATTGGCCTTGCAGTCTGGTTTTTTAATCACGAAAAAACCGAATTACATAGTGTAAGCAAGGTAATGTTAGAGGCAAGACCCGCCTGGATAACCGCAGGACTTGGTCTTGTAATAATTTATATAATGCTTCAGGGACTTATGTATGTAGCTTCATTTGCATCTGTAAATGCAAAGATTAATCTTTGGGATGCAACTATACTTTTTCTCAAGCGAAACTTTATAAGTGTTTTTATACCTGCCGGAGGTATTTCATCACTTGCATTTTTCAGCAAGACAATAGAAAATAAGGGAATTTCCCGATCCCAGATCTATTTTGCTTCCTCCATATACGCTTTTGTCGGGATTCTTTCCGTAATTATAGTTGCTTTTCCCGCATTCCTTTTTGCCGTTTCTCCTGATAGCAACGGTTTGAGCAAATGGCTTGCACTCTTTGGAGCAATTCTTATTCTGGTTTTATTTTATCTCATATATAAAGCACTTCTGGGCAAAAAGTTATTATATAAATGGCTCATAAAAATCTATCCCTCTGCAACAGTTTTTATTGATGAGATCAGTAATAATGAGATCGTCTCAAAACATTTCTTTAATACCGTACTGGTTTCGGTTTTTATTGAATTTATAGGGATAGCCCATGTTTACATAGCGATGGGTGCTTTAAATATTACTCCTTCTTTATCAACTGCCATAATAGCTTACATTGTAGTAGTGCTTTTTCTTATTGTCTCTCCTTTTTTAAGGGGGCTCGGGGCAATTGAAGTCTCGATGTCATATATTTTGCTTAATTCGGGTTACAGCAGTATTGAGTCCATTGCAGTTACTTTGTTATTCAGGTTTTTCGAATTCTGGCTACCACTTTTTGCCGGGATAATAAGTTTTTTACTTAAAATTGAAAGACTGCTGATGAGGGTGCTGCCCTCATTTCTGATATTTGCTCTCGGTATAGTCAATATTGTATCAGTTCTTTCGCCCTAATATTCCCGAGAAAATAAAATTGCAATTATTAAGGGACTATCTGTTTTTTGATGTTGATAGATTTTTCAAACAGTTTCGTTCATGATAACCGGCTTGCTCCTCCTTGTTACTGCAGCTTTTATGTTAAGGGGACTTCGGTGGCCTGGTGGATCGCAATAATTTTAAGTCTTTTTTCTGCTGTCGGGCATATTACAAAGGGAATAAATTATACCGAGGCCGGTATCGCCATGTTTGTTTTTTTCGCTTTAATCACCACCAGAAAAGAATATTATGTTAAGACAAACCCCAGGATCAGGGCCTTTGGAATTCAAACGGCTTTATTAAGTATTGGGGCCGTACTTATTTATGGTATTGTAGGATTTTACTTCTTTGATAAAAAACATTTTCAGATTGACTTCAGCATCCTTCAATCAATAAAATATACTCTTCTGGATTTTATTCTGGTTGGAAGTGAAGATCTTGTGCCGCGCGACTCATTTGCATCGGGTTTTCTTTATACGATTAGTATAGGTGGTGTTCGACTATGTCATTTCTTGTATATTCATTGATCCGGCCATATTTCTTCAGAAGTTCCCCCTACTGAGGAAGAAATGGAGACAGCTGAAAAGTCTTGTAAAACAATATGGGAAATCATCGCTAGATTATTTTAAGCTTTATTCTGACAAACAGATTTATTTGCCTCACGGACTAAATTCATTTATCTCGTATAGGGTGAGCGGAAATTTTGCTGTTGTCCTTGAAGATCCCGTAGCTCCCGGAAGAGAGGAGATGAAAAGATGTATTCATCGACATTCCGTAAATTCTGTTATGAAAACGGATTAAAGGAGATTTATTACCGTGTACCCAGAGAGAGTCTTGAAATTTACAATGAAGTTATCTAAAAAAAGCCTCTTTCTTGGTCAGGAAGGAGTTGTTGATCTCTCCGATTTTACCCTTGAAGGAGGTGAAAGAAAATCCATAAGAAATGCGCTTAACAAAATTTCAGAACAGGGGTATACTCACACATTAATAACCCCCGCTTAAAGATGGTCTTATACAAAAGCTTAAATCTGTAAGTGACGAATGGCTCAGGATTTCAGGAAGAGAAGAAATAACTTTTTCACAGGGCATCTTTTCGAAAAAGAGATTAAGCATCAAACTGTAGTAACAGTGGAAAATCATGAAGAGAAAATCATAGCATTTATTAATATCATTCCGGATTTTGTGAAAAATGAAGGTACCTATGACCTTCTTCGTAAATCAGCTGATGCTCCTAACGGGATTATGGACTATATTCTTGTTGAGCTTTTTAAATATTTCAAATCCCATGGGATTCAATATGTAAACCTTGGGTTTGCCCCTATGTCAGGCCTTGATGATCCACATAATTTCCCTGAGAGATCGATGAAATTTGCTTATGAAAAAATCCGGTCATTCTCTCATTTAAGGGTCAGACGGGACTATAAGGAAAAGTTTCATCCGGTATGGTCGGACAGGTTCCTGATATACGATAATGATTATGACCTTATAAGTGTCCCTGGGGTCCTTTCCAGGGTTATAAAACCATTGACATGTCCTGTTACTATTCCTGATTTTCAAATTACTCTTCATAAGGCTGCAACACTTCTTCCGGCAGAAATAGTTTTATGGTAATTGCCCATACTGTTCCCTTCAGCTTAATAATATTTAGTAACAGAGATGATTGTTTTCATACTTGTTTAGCTTCGCGGAGCTAGCAAGCCCGGTTGTGATTGGTTTCAATCATATGGATTTCAACTGAACATTCCAGTGCGTTTTATATACAGTTAAAACGCATAATTATCATCATTTAGCTGTAGTTTACACACAAATTCTATTAATTTTGTGGCAATTTTATTTTTATACCGGCATTATTATAAATTGAAAAACAACAGACCAATATTTAAACGGATAGCCATCAAAATAGGCAGCAATGTAATAGCAGATTGTAATGGTTCTCTTGATTCAGGAAGGATACTGCGGATTGTTGAGGAGGTTGCGATTCTATACAAAAGGGGTATAGAAGTTATCCTTATATCTTCAGGTGCCGTGGCTGCCGGCCGGAGTGAGGTGTCACTTTCAAAAAGAACCAATATTGTTGCAGCTAAACAGGTATGGGCAGCAATCGGGCAGGTAAAACTGATGTCAAGTTTTCAATTCCTGTTCAGCAAATATCTGATACAGGCGGGACAGGTTCTGACAACTAAAGAGAGTTTCATGGATAGAAGGCACTACCTTAATATGAAAAACTGTATTTCGGCAATGCTGGAGAATCACGTTTTACCTATTGTAAACGAAAATGATACTATTTCGGTAAACGAGCTTATGTTTACCGATAACGATGAGTTGTCGGGTCTCATTTCATCATTAATGAATTGTGATACGCTTATCATACTTTCGAATGTTGACGGCCTGTATAAAGGAATGCCCGGAATAGAGGGAACTGAACTAATAAGAGAATATGTTGAGGGATCCGAGGACCCGGGTAAGTATATTTCTGCAACAAAATCAGGATTGGGACGTGGAGGGATGCTCACTAAATGTTCAGTTGCAAGAAAAATTGCTGCAGAGGGGATAGACGTATTTATTGCCAATGGTTACAGGGAATCGATAGTAACTGATATTATAAGCAAGAAGGATGTCCCCTGTACACACTTTGTTGCAAGCTCTGAAATGAAAAAAGGTGTTAAAAAGTGGTTGTCGCATTCCGACACTTTCGCAAGAGGGATTGTATATGTAAATAAAGGGGCTAAAGAAGCTTTGTTTGATGGAAAAGCTTCAAGTCTTCTGATGATAGGGATTACTAAAATAGAGGGGTATTTTAAAAAGGGAGACATAATCAGGATTTTTGATGAATCGGGAAATCAGATTGGTCTGGGGAGATCCGAGTACGATTCAAAAAAGGCTGAACCATACCTTGGACAGAAGAGCAGCAAACCGCTGATCCACTATGATTATATGGTAATAAACGCTAAGGGGTAAGAATGGCACAGAGCAAAGGGCACAGGGCTCAGGACTCAGGACAAAAATGTGCGATATGAGCGTAGGGCAGGAAGCAAGGTGCATAGCAAAAACCAGTGGTGACAGTATATAATATAGAAGTAAGAAACAGGTTGTAGTATGGATTGCAGTACAATATTTAAAAATGTATTAAAAGCAAGCCGGGAGCTTAATTTTGATGATTCGGAATTGGCAGATCAGGTTTTGTTACAAGTAGCTGAAAAAACAGAAGCCAAAATTCCTGAAATCATAAGGGAAAATGAAAAAGACCTGGCCCTGATGGATAAAGGTGATCCACGGTACGATAGACTGATGCTGACCCCCAAACGGATTTTATCTATTGCTTCAGATATCAGGAATGTTATTAAGCTGGCCCATCCAGCCGGGAGAGTTTTAATGGAGATAACCAGACCTGATGGACTTAAAATCACTAAATTATCAGTTCCATTTGGAGTTATTGGAGTGATTTATGAGGCCAGGCCCAATGTTACATTGGACGTCTTTTCCCTGTGTCTGAAATCGGGTAATGCCTGCATTTTAAAAGGCGGGAGTGATGCAATCCATTCGAACACTGTGATAGTGGGGATAATAAAAGATGTTTTGATAAAATCCGGAATCAATCCCGATACCCTTGCGCTTTTACCTGCCGGTCATAATGAAACACTTACAATTATTAAATGCACGCGGGTATGTTGATCTGATCATACCACGCGGCAGCCAGGAATTAATTGATTTTGTAAGAAAAAACGCTACAATCCCGGTAATTGAAACCGGAGCAGGAATATGTCATACATATTTTGATGAATCCGGCGACAGGGAAAAGGGACAACTGATAATTAACAATGCAAAGACACGCCGGGTAAGTGTATGCAATGCACTTGACTGTCTTGTGGTACATAAAAACAGGTTAGATGACCTTGGTTACCTGGTCGAACTTTGTTCTGCATCAAATGTGGAAATTTTTGCCGATGAGAAAGCTTACAGAGCACTTGAAGGAAAATACCCGGAAAACCTTCTTAAAAAAGCAACTAAAGGATCTTTTGGTACGGAATTTCTTTCATATAAAATGGCGGTAAAAACAGTCGGGTCATTTGAAGAGGCTCTCACCCATATTGCAGAATACAGCTCAAAGCACAGTGAAGCCATCATATCCGAAGATGAGGACCGGCTTAAATCATTTTGCAGGAAAGTAGATGCTTCCGCAGTATTTACAAATACATCAACAGCTTTTACTGATGGGGCTGAGTTTGGACTTGGCGCTGAAATAGGGATTTCGACTCAAAAGTTACATGCGAGGGGTCCTATGGCTCTTGAGGCACTGACAACCTACAAATGGATTGTTACCGGTAATGGACAGGTGAGAAAATAATTAAAGAGATTAATATGGTATCTGGTACTAAAATGGTCAGAAATTTTTACAGGGAATTGCCCGGGAAGATTTCGCTTGCAAGAAATTTATTAAAACGGCCTTTAACTCTGAGTGAAAAGATCTTATACAGTCACCTTTATAAGACATTTAAAATATCTTCATTTGAACATGGGGTAGATTATGTTGATTTTGCTCCCGACAGGGTAGCGATGCAGGATGCCACTGCACAGATGGCTCTTCTGCAGTTTATGATGGCAGGTAAGGATGAATCAGCAGTTCCGGCTTCTGTTCATTGCGATCACCTGGTGATTGCCAGATCAGGTGCAGCTGAAGATCTGAAGAGTGCTCTTTCCTCCAATGTTGAGGTATACGATTTTTTACGGTCAGTATGCAGGAAGTACAATATAGGATTTTGGGAACCGGGAGAAGGAATCATCCATCAGATTGTTATGGAAAATTATGCATTCCCGGGAGGAATGATCATAGGGACGGACTCCCATACTCCAACTGCAGGAGGTCTGGGCATGTTAGCAATTGGTGTCGGAGGAGCTGATGCTGTTGATGTTATGGCTGGCATGGGCTGGGAACTAAAATTTCCAAAAATAACCGGAGTAAAACTGACTGGTAAGATGAACGGATGGACCTCTGCAAAAGATGTCATTCTTAAATTGACCGGCCTGCTCACAGTTAAAGGTGGAACCGGGCACATTTTAGAATATTTCGGAGAGGGTGCAGATTCTATTTCCTGTACAGGGAAATCCACTATCTGTAACATGGGCGCAGAGACAGGAGCCACTTGCTCACTTTTTGGATTTGACAATGCAATGGCTGACTATCTTAAAGCAACGGGACGCAAAGAGATTGCAGATCTCGCATCCGGTATTAAAGAACATCTTACCGCCGATAGGGAAATATATGCCGATCCGGAGAAATATTTTGACAGAGTTCTGGAAATAAATCTTTCGGAACTTGAACCTTATATCAACGGCCCCTTTTCCCCTGATGTTGCTACCCCGATTTCGAAGATGAAGGAAGCCGCAGCGAATAATAACTGGCCTGAAGATATCACGGCGGGTCTGATCGGCTCATGTACCAACTCCTCTTATCAGGATATTTCCCGTTCCGCCTCAGTTGTCAAGGATGCATTATCCAAAAAGCTTGAACCAGGGTCAGAATTTTTATTGAACCCCGGCTCGGAACAAATAAGGATTCTAGCCGAAAGGGACGGTTATCTCGGTATTTTCAGAAAATTTAACTGTCAGATATTTGCAAATGCATGTGGTCCATGTATAGGACAATGGGATCGAAAAGGCAGGGAAAAGGAAAGTGTTAACTCTGTTGTACATTCATTTAACCGCAACTTTGCAAAAAGAATTGATGGTAACCCGAATACATATGCATTTATTGCCTCTCCCGAAATTGTAACAGCCCTGGCGATCTCAGGGAAGCTAACTTTTAATCCTTTAACTGATACTTTGAAAAATTCGGCGGGAGAAATGGTAAAGCTGGAAGAGCCTACAGGACCGGAGCTTCCGGCAGCCGGTTATGAAAACGCAAAAGAAATTTTACGGGATGCAGGAGGAACAACACGGAATGAAGAGATAATCATTAATCCGGCTTCAAACAGATTGCAAAGCCTGGCACCATTTGATAAATGGGATGGCAATGATCTTTTGAACCTTCCACTTCTCATTAAAGTAAAAGGTAAATGTACCACCGATCATATATCTATGGCAGGGCCCTGGCTAAAATTCAGGGGACATCTTGAAAACATTTCGGATAATTATATGATAGGAGCTATCAATGTTTTCAATGATCAGGTAAACAATATTTTAAATCAGCTTTCCGGGAAATATGAATCTGTACCCGCAGTTGCCAAGAACTATAAAGCTAATGGTATAAGTTCTGTCGTCGTTGGCGAGGAAAATTTCGGAGAAGGTTCCTCCCGTGAGCATGCAGCAATGGAACCGCGATACCTTGGGGTGAAGGCAATCCTGGTTAAATCGTTTGCCAGGATCCATGAAACCAATCTTAAAAAGCAGGGCATACTGGCTGTTACATTCTCTGATAAAGATGACTATAAAAAAGTGAAAGAAGATGACAGAATAGACTTCACCGGTTTAAATGAATTTACACCGGAGCATAAAATTACTGTTGTATTAAATCACAGTGATGGCAGCAGAGAGGAAATTACAGCAAATCATTCATATAATAACACGCAAATTGAATGGTTCAGAGCCGGGAGTGCATTAAACCTAATCAGTAAGTTAGCAAAATCTAATAAATAAAAAATGACAGAAAAAATCAAATTGGTAAATGGCATACTAGAGGTGCCTGATAATCCTGTAATTCCGTTCATTGAAGGAGACGGCACCGGTCCGGATATATGGAAAGCTTCGGTCAGAGTCTTTGATGCTGCAGTTACAAAGGTGTATGGCAAAAAGAAGAAGATAGCATGGAAAGAGGTATTGGCAGGAGAAAAAGCTTTTAAAAAAACCGGTAACTGGATGCCTGCAGCGACTCTTGAGGCATTCAGGGAATACCTTGTCGGAATAAAAGGTCCGCTCACAACACCTGTCGGTGAGGGGATGCGGTCACTTAATGTTGCATTGCGGCAGGAGCTTGATCTGTACACGTGTTACAGACCTGTAAGATATTTTAAAGGAGTTCCGAGCCCCGTAAAAAAGCCTGAACTGGTCGATATGTACATCTTCAGGGAAAACACTGAGGATATTTATCTGGGAATAGAGTTTGCATATGGAAAACCCGAAACCGAAAAACTTAAAAGATTTCTGATCGACGAAATGGGCGTGAAATCAATTAGATTTCCGGTTACATCAGCCCTCGCCATTAAACCTGTCTCAGTTGAGGGTACCGAACGACTTGTGAGGCAGGCTGTAAAATTTGCGATCGAAAAGAAATTGCCATCCGTTACGCTTGTTCATAAAGGCAATATCATGAAGTATACTGAAGGAGCCTTTATGAAATGGGGATATGCCCTTGCAGAACGGGAATTTGCGGAAAAAGTTTTTACATGGCCTCAATACAAGAAAATTGCTGAGACACATGGAGAAGAAACTGCTAACAGTGAACTGTTAAAAGCTGAAAAATCAGGTAAAGTAATAATCAAAGATGTAATTGCCGATGCCTTTCTTCAGCAGATTCTGACTCGTCCGGCGGAATATTCGGTGATCGCAACACTCAACCTGAACGGAGACTATATCTCCGATGCCCTTGCAGCCATTGTAGGGGGAATCGGAATAGCTCCCGGGGCAAATATAAATTTTGACACCGGTCATGCAATCTTTGAAGCGACGCATGGTACTGCTCCTAAATATGCCGGTCTGGATAAAGTAAATCCGGGTTCAGTTATCCTTTCAGGAGGATTGATGTTTGAATACATAGGCTGGGGAGCTGTGGCCGACACTATTTATAAAGGACTCAAAGGGGCCATAAAGGCAAAAAGAGTCACTTATGATTTCCACAGGCTGATGAAAAACGCAGTACTGCTGAAAACATCGGAATTTGCGGATGAGATAATTTCAGAATTTAACAGATAATACGACTGGTTTAAAGCTTGTTGGAAATAATTCAACTTCCACAATGCTCGTCACAAGTTCAACGGAAACAGATATTTATTATGCAGTGACTTCTGTCCGCAATGGCAGGAATTTCAGAGTGGTGTTCACATCGGATGGAAGAACCTCTTCATCGGAAAACTGGCAAAATGGAAATTAAAGTTTTATTTTTGTTTTGCGTCGGAATGTATGAATCCCTCTTTTGTTAATTTCCGGAATCTGTCGTCTTTGTCATAATTTTCAGTACCTGTTTCATTATAATGACCGGGATGAGGATAACTGATATTCTTTGTATCAATACCCATGTAAACAACAGTACCGACAGGTATGTGCAAGGTAACTCCCACATTATCAAATGACCATTTATTCCCTGGAGCGTAAGTAAAATATTCATCAAAAAACAGGGTGTCCCCGGATTGACTGAAATTATATTGAAGAGCCTCCGCCTTCTGAAGACCATCAGACCTGGTTCTCCCGTTTGACTGTTTGGTGACCTCCATCATAACATTATTATTCTCTGAGGGTTGAATCCGGAAGTATGCAGGGATGAAAACTTCCTTCTTCTCTTCAGCTATATATACATAATAGTTCTTATGTGGAACGGCAATCTCATGATCATAATTCAGGTCTGCTATTCTTTTAATCGGTTTAATATACAGAGTATCATAGGTTTTATATAAAGTAATGCTTGAAGAAGTTTTTGCTGTTTCAGCATAACCAACCCCTTCGTTGAACAGAACTATTGCCAGAGCTGCTATACTCATAACCCATATTACGAGGGCGATAAGGCTGAAAACACCATCCCTCGCCTTAAACCAGAATATCATTTTAACTCCCCAGTAGGTAAGTGCCAGGAGAGGGAAGATAATAATAACGCCGGCTAAAGTTGTTATCCATGGAACGACTGAAGGGGAGACTATGAAATTCAGAAAATCGGATATATAACTCAGATTTACTCCTTCAATATTGGTCGAAAAAGAGCCCGGGTAGTGGAATAGAAATACCATTACAAAACTGAGTATGGCAAGGAATCCGGTAAGCACCAAGGCTGTACCAATAATAATGAGTATAATACGTAAAACGATAAAAAATACTTTACCGAAAGCCATAAAAACCTCATTAATGACATTCCCTGCTCCCGGAATGGATGTATAGTTACCGGGTTGCCTGTTCTGCCGTGTGGATGAATAATAAGCATTGCCATACATTTCTTTTTTCCGGGCATCGGTCTGAGCTGATGGAAGGGCTATCCAGAGAGCCAGGTAAATAAAGAAACCGATTCCAAAAAACATTGCAGACAAAATGAAAAGAATTCTTATCCATAACGGATCAGTGCCTATGTAGGCAGCAATACCGCCACATACTCCTCCGATTATGGTATCATCAGGATTTCTGAACAGCTTTTTTCTCCCTGAACTGTACGGCGGAGTAATATTTTCATTTTCAGACTGACCAAAATCTTCAGGTTTTCCAATGATCGAAATCATTGCTTCAAAATTTTCCTTCGTAATAACCCCGTCGGGTCCTTTCTGAGACTGAAATATTTCTGCAATTCGAAACTCTATGTCTTCAATGGTTTCATAACCTCCGGGGACATTTCTGAATCTGGCATCTATCTCCTGTAAATAATCATGCAACATCCTGTATGTTTCTTCGTCGATCTGAAAAAGTGTGCCTCCGAGATTTATATTAATTGTCTTGTCCATTATTTTAGGCTTTTGAAGGTTAGAGAAAGATTACCTTGTCCGGATAAGGTTTACTGATTCTACCAATTCCTCCCATGATTTGTCGAGATCAACAAGGTATTCCTTACCCTGTGTTGTGAGTTCATAGTATTTCCTTGGAGGTCCCTGTTGCGATTCTTCCCAGCGATAACTAAGTAAACCGGCATTCTTTTCTCTCGTAAGCAGCGGGTAAAGTGTTCCCTCAACTACAATTACCTTAGCCTCTTTAAGTTCCTTTATAATATCGCTTGCATAGCAGGAGTTTCTGGAAAGCACCGACAGGATGCAATATTCCAGGATTCCTTTACGCATCTGTGCTTTTGTATTTTCTAAATCCATATCATTTGATTTTATGTTATTTATTTCAACAATCTTGGTATTCTGCATATGATTACAGCTTCATATTCTTCCTTAAATTGTCAAACTCGGTTTTGACAGCATCTTTAATATTGTGAATATTAACAGGATTGCCTTTCATCTCAATTTTCTGGGCAGTGGTCTTTGCTTCAGGTAAGACTATATAAAGAATAAGATAAACAAGAATTCCAAGTCCTCCCGTAAGCGCAAGAACAACGAAAATAATTCGGATTATCACAGGATCAATTGCCCAGTATGCGCCCATGCCTGAACATACTCCCCCGATAATTCTGTGGTCCGTGTCGCGGTACATACGATGATAACCCGGTGCACTGAATTTGTCACGTGCTGAAGCACCTTCATTGTCTGAAATATCCTCAGGCGTACCTAATACGGATATTGCATGCCGGACATCATCCATTGATATCACTTGTTTATAGGCGGTTAACCTGATGCGGAAAAGCTCTGATATCCGGGATTCAATATCCGAGAGTATTTCTGCTGAGCTTTCTTCACCGGCAAAATGGATCTCAAGGTTTTTAAGATACCTTTTAAGTTCGGCATAGGCATCCTCATCAATGTTGAATGAGTAGCCACCGAGATTAATACTTACAGTTATTTTCATGGTCCTTTAAAATATTTACTACTGGTTAATACATGTAACAATACATTGCAAAGATATATATAAAATAATATACCATGCAATACATAGTACTAAAATAATTAAAGCATTTGATAAATATTTTTTAATGCCCATATAATCAGGAAGATAAATACAGAAGAATTTATGAACTCATACCCCTAATCATTCCGTCAATAAAATAATATGACTATCGGGAATCATACATATAAATATTTTGATGCTTGAAAATCAATTATTTGCCCCGACCCTAAAGGGAGTAATTGATTTTGGCTGCGCCGGGCTCGCCCTGCGGGACCCGGTTCTTCCCACCCTTTAGGGTAAAGGGCTAGCGAAGAAGCGGAGCTCGACGAAGTCAAAATCAAAGAGGTCTTATGCATGATTACCGATTGTCATATAAAATAAAATCAGTAATATGAGGCATGTTAAAATTTCCAGCAATGTTTTTTGATACTTAATGAGGCTTAATTTTCAAAAATGAGAGCAGGAGACTGGGCCATCAGTATTTAAGGCTTTCCGGAAATTATTCCTTTAGCTGAAATTTGAAGGTTAAATCTCAAAGTTGACTATCTTTATACACACATAATTACAAAAATGGGAAAAAAATATAAATGGGGCATTTTAGCTCCGGGGAAGATGGCCGCAAAATTTACAGAGGGTCTTAAATTACTTGATAATGCGGAATTATATGCAGTAGGATCGCGTGATTTTGGGAGAGCGGAAACTTTTGCAAAGTTATATGGGTTTAAGAAATATTATGGGAGCTATGAAGAACTGGCAGCTGATAAGGATGTTGATGTAATTTATATTGCATCACCTCACTCATTACATTTTGAGCATACAATGCTCTGCCTTAAAAACCAAAAAGCGGTTATTTGCGAAAAAGCATTTGCTTTAAACGCCACAGAAGTGGAAGAGATGATAGGTGAAGCTAAGCTCCGCAATGTATTTCTGATGGAAGCTCTCTGGCCCCCCTTTCAACCTGATATATAAAAAGACAAAGGATGTTCTTCAAAGTGGTGATCCGGGGAAAGTAATTCATCTTAATGCAAGATTCGGTTTCCAGGCTCCGTATAACCCTTATGAAAGGAAGTTTAACCTTGATCTGGGTGGTGGTTCCCTCCTTGATATCGGTATTTATGCCGTAATAGATGCCCTTACCTTTATCGGGGTCCCTTCAGAAATAACAGCCAGAGCGTCTTTTGCTGAAACAGGGTCAGAGGACTCCATAAGCATTATTTTCTCATATCCTGATGGCCGCATGGCGACACTTTACAGTTCCTTCCGGACCGCTGCAGGAATAGGTTGCGATATCTTATGTGAAAATGGGAATCTCTTCTTTTCCCGCAAACGCGACATGTCACAGCAACTTGTTGTTGAACTCAACGGAAAAGAGAGTTCTGTATATTCCCTCATACCGGAGGGCATGGGTTATCAGTTCGAAGCAACAGAAGTTATGAAATGTCTGGATCGTGGGTTAATTGAGAGTGAGGTTGTTCCACATCAGTTCAGCCGCGACCTTATTAATACTCTTGACAGGATAAGGATGGTTGCCGGAATTGTCTTTCCAAAAGAAGTACACAAATAATCATTAAATGATTGTTTCTCCCGTATTGCTGGATCGCAATGACTTGAAACTTAAATAAAATGAGTTTTTTTGTCACATAGAACCCGGAACAGATATTTCAATGCCAGATACTTATTCAGATACAACCGGAGAAGCTGCCTTTTACAGGAAGAAATTTCTGTTAAGTATGATAATTCCCGGCATTTTTGTCTTCCTGATGTGGGTTGTTAAACTTGTAGAAGTGCTGTTTAATCTAGATTTCTCAGTTCTTGGGATTTTTCCGTTAACGGTAAAAGGATTACCCGGAATTATATTTTCCCCGTTTATTCATGCGAATTTCAACCATTTGTTTAACAATTCGCTTCCCTTATTTTTTCTATCAGTTGCTCTTTTCTACTTTTATTCGGAGGTTGCCACAAAAATATTCATTCTAAACTATATTATTACCGGAACAATGGTATGGTTTGCAGGGAGATATGCCTGGCATATCGGGGCAAGTGGCCTGGTGTACGGGCTGGCTTCGTTTCTTTTTTTCAGCGGTATAATAAGGAGATATTACAGGCTGGTTGCATTATCGTTGCTGGTTGTATTTTTATATGGAGAGATGGTTTGGGGTATCTTTCCCGGTACCTATAAGAATGTGTCATGGGAATCACACATGCTTGGATCCTTTTCAGGTATCTTTCTTTCGATCTGGTACAGAAAGGAAGGACCTCAGCGACCGGTTTATGAATGGATGGATGATGATGAATCCGCAAGAGGTGAAAAGGATGAATATGAAACCCGGACAGGTGCAGAAGAGAAGGGTATTAATTAGATGCTTCTTACAGGGAGAGTGGCAACAGGAAACATTATAGGTGTTATTTTGATTACGTTGCTACAAATAAAATCAATATCTTTGATGCCAACATAACTTTCTTTATGTCAAAGATATCAGCAGTAATAATAACTTTTAATGAGGCGGAATATATTGAGCAATGCTTAAAATCAGTAGCGGAAGTTGCAGATGAAATTGTTGTTGTTGATTCATTATCTACCGACAGGACCAAAGAGATTTGCCTTAAGCTTAATGTTCGATTCATTGAACATCCCTTTGAGGGATACAGAGATCAGAAAAATTATGCAATGGCACAGGCATCTTTCGATTATGTGTTATCGCTGGATGCTGACGAGGAACTTTCACCTCGTTTAGAAAAGTCAATACTTGCAGTAAAGAGAGATTTAAAATATGATGGCTATAAATTTAACAGGCTAAACAGCTATTGTGGTAAATGGATTTATCATACAAGCTTATCCCCCGAACGTAAGATTCGTCTTTTTAACAGGAGAAAAGCCAAATGGGTTGGGTTAAACGTCCACGAAACTATAAGACTTGATAATCCTGAAAGTGTAAAAAGCCTGGAAGGAAATCTGATGCACTGGCTTTATAACAATTATGAGGAAAGCATTGACAAGTTGAACAGGTATTCAACTTTATTGGCCGGAGAATATTTTAAAATGGGTATCAGGGCCACGCCAAAAAGACTTATTATTAATCCCTTATGGAGATTTTTTCATTCATACATACTAAAAGGCGGTTTTCTTGACGGATACGATGGATATGTGGTAAGTAAATTTCTTGCACTTTCATGTTTTCTGAAATATGTGAAACTTAGAAACCTTTACACACTGGCCCGGAAATCAAAATTGGATACAGAGCGTCGCAACCGTATAATCAACATAAATTTTCCAGGCTATAAAGAGGGTGAATGTGATCCGATATCTATAGGTTTTGATGCTAAACGAGCTTTTTTCAACCAGACCGGGTTAGGTAATTACAGCCGTAACCTGTTGCATGCGTCTTTCAATTCATAATCCTGAAAACTCTTATTATCTGTTTACTCCTAAAACCAGAGACCGGTTTGTTGTGGAAAATGAAGGTCAGTTCAAGTTGATTGAACCAAACCGTAGCCATTCTAAAATTGATTAATCCTCTATGGCGCATAGCGTATATGAAAAATGACATTAAGCGGCAAAAACTGGATATTTTTCATGGGCTCAGTCAGGAGCTGCCTTATGGCATCGAAAAAACCGGAGTCAGGTCTCTGGTTACAGTTCATGATCTGATCTTCATGAGATTCCCTGAGTTCTACAACTGGATTGATGTAAAGATTTATAATTGGAAGTTAATCCATGCCTGCAGGGTTTCGGATCATATTGTTGCGATAAGCAACCAAACCAAAAGTGACTTAATAAAGTTTCTAAACATTGTTCCTGATAAAATAACTGTTATCCATCAGGGCTGTAACCCATATTTCTGGAAAAATTACAGCAAAGAGTTCTTTCAGGAAGTCAGAACTAAATATAATCTACCGGAGAAATACCTTTTGTATGTTGGAACTGTTGAGGAACGTAAAAATTTACTTGGCATAGTTAAGGCAATGCATATCAATAATATCAAAATCCCTCTTGTTGTAATTGGACGTAAGGTTGATATTTACTACAGGAAAGTATTAAATTATATCGCCGTAAACAGACTTACTGATATTTTTTTCCCGGAGAGGATATTAAATATTGAATTACCAGTCGTTTACCAAAATGCAGAATGTTTTATCTACCCCTCTTTTTTCGAAGGATTCGGTATACCTCTAATCGAGGCTTTGGTATCAAAAACTCCCGTAATAACGAGCAAAAGAGGATGTTTTGCTGAAGCAGCCGGCCCCGGTAGTATATACATTGATCCTTATGATTCCGAAAGAATTGGGGAAGCAATCCTTAAAGTCATTAATAGTAAAGAAATCAGAGATAAAATGATAGAATTGCCGGATCAGATTATGCCAAAAATTTCAGGGAGGATGTTATTTCCAGTGCCTATATGAAACTTTATTATTCATTGTTAAAATAATTCTGGATAATTATTAGAGGAAAATGAAAGTATGCGGATTTACCATAGTCAGGAATGCCGTCAGATACGGGTACCCGGTTTTAGAATCTATTAAATCGATAATGCCGGTTTGCGACAAAATAATAGTAGCAGTTGGTAATTCAGACGATGACACCCTTGACCTGATCAGGAGTATTGATGATAGGAAAATAGAAATTATTGAAACTGTATGGGACGAAAGCCTTAGAGAAGGCGGACGTGTGCTTGCCATTGAAACCAATAAAGCCATGGATGCAATTTCTGATGATTTCGACTGGTGCTTCTACATTCAGGCTGATGAAGTACTTCATGAAAAGTACTATCCGGTTATTCTTGGTGAAATGGAACGTAGTCTGGATCAACATGAAGTGGAAGGTTTGCTTTTCAATTATCTGCATTTCTGGGGGACATTCGACTACATTGGAATCAGCAGAAAATGGTATCGTCATGAGATAAGAGTGATAAGAAATGATAAACGGATCAGATCCTACAGAGATGCGCAGGGTTTTAGAATCAATAACCGGAAACTTAATGTTAACAAGATTGATGCATTCATTTACCATTATGGTTGGGTACGGCCACCAGAAGTTATTAAGTCTAAAATCAGGAACTTTTTATCACTCTATAATACCGATGAAGAACTTGAGGGGAAATTAGATAAAGTCGATAATTTCGACTATTCAGAAATTGATGCTGTTCGTGTCTTTAACGGTACCCATCCGGAAGTTATGAAAGAATTATTGAATAAGCTAAACTGGCATGTTCATCTGAATGAAAGGGGAAGAAAGTATAACATGAAAGTGTTTCTTCTTCATTGGTTTGAAGAGAAATTTGGTTACCGGTTATTCGAGTATAAAAATTACAGGATCATTTCTTAACAGAACAGTTAAGATTTAAAGAATCTTCTGGTTGATGGCTGGAACAGACAAAACCAGGATGAAATATTCCTACAATAGGATCTTTTAAAAGCAATTTTGCTGAAATGATCTAACTGTAATAAATATTAGATTCAGGGATATGTATCATGTATGACTATCACCTAAAAATCTTATAACGTGTTGTGCGGTTGAAAATTAATTAAAAAAGTTAATAACTATCAATGAAAAAAGTTATGCATAATACTGATGTACAGTATATTAGAAGTAATATTCATCACAAAATTGCTTCTGATATGCATAACTTAAAAACAAATTTCGACAAGTTCTTTAACATTACCAAATCGGTTTTTAAAGATCGCTTAAATCAATCTGACAACTTCTTTTTCTATCCTAATAGACCAAAACTATCAGATTGTGAGATAATTGCATTGTCAATAACTGGTGAATCACTTGGAATTGACAGTGAAAGCTATTTTTGGGGCAAACTTAAATTTGATCACAAAGAAGATTTCCCCGGATTAATTGATCGCAGTAATTTCAATCGCCGTCGGAAACATCTCTATCCATTTATTGAAAAACTTAACCAATATCTGGCAGATAGGCTCAATGAATGCGAAGATGTTTACCTGGTTGATTCCATCCCAGTTCCAGTATGCAAGATTGCGAGAGAAAAACAGAGCAAAATATGTAAAGAGGACTTCGAAACATCACCCGATAAAGGTTATTCTGCAGTTAGTAAATCATATTATTACGGTTACAAACTTCATCTTGTTACTTCAGTCAGAGGTATCTTTCATAGTATGGATATAACCAAAGCCAGCGTTCATGATGTCCATTATTTGTCAAATGTTAAAATATCCGGATTATCCTCATGTACGTTGATTGCGGATAAGGGTTATCTGTCAGGTACTTACCAATTAGATTTGTTTAATTCCTGTCAGATAAATTTACAAACACCCAAAAGAGCAAATCAGGAAAGAGAACCATATCCTGCAATCTATAAAAGAATGAGAAAACGAATTGAAACCTTATTTGCCCAATTATGTGACCAGTTCATGCTTAAACGCAATTATGCAAAAACTATTTTGGGGCTGTCTGTTCGCATTCTCTCAAAGATAACAGCTGTTACTCTCTTGCAATACATTAATTCAAAGAACGATAAACCAATTAATCATTTAAAATATGCGTTGGCTTCTTAACCGCACAACACGTTTTATATTATATTTGCATCAGGTTCTGCGTTTTTTAAAATAATACCGGCCAGGATCAATATAAATTCTTTTTAAAAAATTCTTATGAGGGCGCGGTTATTTTCAATCATTTTAGTCATAATAAAAGTACTTTTTATTCCTGATTCAGCAATCGGGCAATCTGCACCTGAAAAACGTGATACTATCAGAATTAATGCCATGAATGTATTTCTCGACTGCCGGAGTTGCGACATGAATTATATAAGGGAAGAATTGCCATATATTAATTATGTAAGAGATGTCGGCGAAGCCCAGGTTTATATTCTTGATTACAGACCAGAATTCAGGTAGTGGAGGCAACCAGTATACATTTAAGTTCCAGGGACAGGAGTAAATTTAAAGGGATGAACGATACTCTTGTTTATACAAGCGGGCCTGACCAAACCAGACCTATTGTAGGGAAAAGACCACAAACATGTTGAAGATGGGTTTAATGAGATATGTCAGCACGAACACCATTATTCGATGAAATTTATATTGGTTATAATCGAAGATCTCAAGATGGAAGAAGTACAGGACCGGTGGAATAACTGGGTGATTGAGCTGCAGACAAGCCCGCGGTTTAATTCAGAGGAATCCTACAGGAACCTAAACCTGCACAATTCGATTGATATTTCGAGGGTAACAAGGAAACTGAAATTCGAAATGGAAGCCAGGCAGAATTTTAACCGGCAACGGTTTATCGAGGAGGATAATGATACAACCTATGTAAGAAGTTCAAAATCAATAGATAATCTTATTGTAAAAAGCCTGGTGAATCATTGGTCGGCCGGTATCAGATCTGAGATCGGTTCATCGACACGGGAGAATTATAAACTTAACGCTGAATTCATGCCGGCTCTGGAATATAATCTGTTTCCGTACTCCGAGGCCACACACAGGCAGCTCAGGTTCCAGTACAGTGCAGGTCTGCAATACAGCAGCTATAATGATACAACTTTGTTATAACAAGATGAAGGAGACTCTTTACAGAGAAAGGCTAAAGGTAGCATATCAGGTTCAGGAAAAATGGGGCAGTATTAATCTCTCGTTTTTTGCCTCAAATTATTTTCATGATTTTTCAAAAAACAGGGTAGGTTTTAACGGATTTTTCAGAGTACGCATTTTTAAGGGACTCTCGGTTTCAGTAAACGGTGGAGTCAGGTATCATGAATGACAGGATAAATTTAAATAAAGGAGAACTAACGGAGGCAGAAAGATTACTTCGTCTTAAGCAGCAGGCTTCAAGTTACGAAATTTGGGGAGGGGCAAGCCTGACCTATGTATTCGGATCAATATATAACAATGTAGTTAATCCCCGGTTTGGGAATGGGGGAGGAAATTAGACAAACCGGATTTCTACTTTGTTCAACGTAATAACGGAATCAACGAATTTGATCAATCTCTTTGTTATTATTTATATTTATTTGTCTCTTTAAACCCGGAACTGAAAGATGATTCACATTAATTTTAATCTTAATCCAGGTGACTTTTCAGATAAGCTTAAAAGATTCTGGGCCCTTTCCGGGCGAAGAAGATCTCCCTTTGATCGAAACATGCTATAATGAGGCTCAGGGTTCCCCAGTATTCACAATTGAAGGAAAGTATACCACACGGGGATGGACAGAATGGACACAAGGATTTCAGGTATGGTTCTGGTATACTTCAGTATGATGCCACGGGAGAAAAACAGGTACTGACGAATTGCAAAGAAGAAGATACTTGATAAAATGGCTCCGCATATCAGCCATACCGGGGTGCATGATCATGGTTTTAACAATGTAAGCACATACGGAAATCTTTTACGGCTCATGAATGAAGGTAAAATACCTTTCAACGGCTGGGAAAAGAATTTTTATGAACTTGCTGTCAAAATTTCAGGTGCTGTACAGGCTTCACGATGGAGCACGGTTAAAGGCCGGAGGCTTCATTTATTCTTTCAATGGAACACATTCATTATTTGTAGATACTATCAGGTCATGTCGCATTTTAATATCTAAGCCATTTACTTGGGCATGTCCTTCAGGGTGAAGGAGATATTAATATCAGCCTTATAGGACGCGCTTTGGAGCATATTAAAACTACTGCAACTTATTCAATCTTTTATGGTGAAGGACGGGATATTTATGATGTTTCAGGCCGTACTGCACATGAAAGTATTTTCAATATTAAAGATGGAAGCTTTCGCTGCCCTAATTCACAGCAGGGTTATTCCGGCTTCACTACATGGACAAGAGGCCTTGCCTGGGCAATGTGCGGATTTTCAGAACAACTCGAATGGCTCGATTCCGCTGATGGTGAATGAGCTCATTGTGTTCGGAGGGAAAGAGAGCCATTTCAGCGCTAATGTTAAAAGCCGCAAAAGCGACCTGCGATTATTATATTGAAAATACTCCTGCAGATGGTGTCCCCTACTGGGATACAGGAGCTCCCGGACTTCATAAGCTCGGAGATTATTTAGCCGAACCTGCTGATCCTTTCAATGATTTTGAACCTGTGGACAGTTCAGCAGCAGCCATCGCAGCACAAGGGCTGTTACGTTTAGGGAGTTATTTAAAAGGGAAAAGTGAAATTGATGCAGGGGCCCGTTACTGGCAGGCCGGACTTAGTGTAACGGATACCTTAATAAGTGAACCTTATTTAAGCACAGATGAGAATCATCAGGGCCTGTTGCTGCACTCCATTTATCATCGTCCGAATGGATGGGATTTCATTCCGGCAGGAAGTAAAATTCCTTTTGGGGAATCAAGTATGTGGGGAGATTATCATATCCGGGAAGTATGTCTCTACCTTCAGCGTATAATCAATGAGGAAAATTATTACACTTTCTTTAATTTTATCAAATGAGCACTACTCCGTTAACAGATCTGTCAAAACTTTGCATTCATACTGTTACTACGAAACCATGGAGCATTGAAGAAGCAGCAAAAAATTATTCAGCAAATGGGGTGAAGGGAATTACTGTTTGGCGCGATGCACTCAAGGGAAGAAACATAAAACAGACCGGAGAGATGTTACGCCAGCACGGTCTATCAGTTGTTTCGCTTTGCAGAGGAGGTTTTTTCGCGGCACAGGGTTCTCAGGAAGCGTCATGCCGCCATAGAGGATAACCGCAGAGCTATTGAAGAGGCATTCGAACTGGGAACCAACATGATCGTACTGGTCTGCGGTGCCGATCCTGCACAGTCTCTTGAAGATTCACGAAAGCAGATATATGATGGTATAGCTGAAATACTTCCTGAGGCAAAAGCTGCAGGGATTTACCTGGCAATTGAGCCCCTGCACCCGATGTATGCCGACACACGTTCAGCAATTAATACATTGGCTCAGGCTAATGACATGGCCGATGTCCTCAATTCCCCCTGGGTTGGTGTTGCAGTTGATGTATATCATGTATGGTGGGATCCCAGGCTGGAAAAAGAAATTGAACGCAGCAGTATGAAAAATAAATTACTGGCATTTCATATTTGTGACTGGAAATCGCCCACAATTGATTTGCTAAACGATCGCGGCCTGATGGGAGAGGGATGTATCCCTGTCAGAAAAATAAGATCGTGGGTTGAGACTTCAGGATTCACCGGGTTTAATGAAGTGGAGATATTTTCTGCAGAGCACTGGAAGCAGGACCAGGCAGTTTTTTTAGATAATATTATAAAATCATATAAAGCATACGCCTGAAAAATTTTAGACATGAAACAACATACTGTCGGAATAATAATGAATGGTGTGACTGGTCGCATGGGGACAAATCAGCACTTGTTACGGTCAATATGTGAAATAATTAAACAGGGGGGGGTAAGAAGCGGCTCCGGTGAAACGATTATGCCTGATCCTACTCTTGTCGGACGTGATGAAAATAAACTGAAAATGCTTTGCGAGCTTACAGGAATTAAAAAAATGAGTACAGATCTTGATAAAGTATTGAATGAGCCCGGAAACAAAATCTATTTTGATGCACAGACAACAGGGAGAAGAGCCGACGCCGTAAGGGAAGCAGTAAAAGCAGGTAAACATATCTATTGCGAAAAACCAGTCGCAGTAAATACCGGGGTTGCCATGGAGCTTTATAATATATGTAAAAATGCAGGACTTAAAAGCGGGGTTGTTCAGGATAAATTATGGCTGCCCGGAATTGTAAAACTTAAGCGCCTTATTGAACAGGGATTCTTTGGCAGAATTCTTTCTGTAAGAGGAGAGTTTGGATACTGGGTATTCGAAGGCGATACGATCCCTGCACAGCGTCCCTCCTGGAATTACCGTAAGGAGGATGACGGTGGTATTATTGTTGATATGCTTTGCCACTGGCGATATGTACTCGATAATGTATTCGGAAAAGTAAAAGCAGTTTCCTGTCTGGGAGCAACGCATATTGACAAAAGGGTTGATGAGAATGGGAAACCTTATAAATGCACCGCCGACGATTCAGCCTATGCAACATTTGAATTGGCAAATGGAATTATAGCACAATTTAATTCTTCCTGGACAGTAAGAGTCAGACGTGATGATCTTCTTACCCTGCAGGTAGATGGCACCAAAGGTTCTGCTGTGGCCGGACTTCGTGAATGTTACATTCAACATTACGGCAATACCCCAAAACCTGTCTGGAACCCTGACATAATCCAGTCAATTAATTTCTTCGATGGGTGGTCAAAAGTGCCTGATCAGGAGTTTTATGAGAATGCCTTCAAGGCTCAATGGGAGTTATTCCTCAAACATATTGTGAAAGACGAGCCTTTCCCCTGGAATCTGTACGAAGGCGCTAAAGGAGTGCAACTTGCTGAGAAAGGTCTGGAAAGCTGGGCTAAACGTTGCTGGGTCGACGTACCTGAATTAAAGTAAGTGCTGGATAAGAAAAGGAGACACAATTAACAGAGCCAGATGTAAAAAAATTATCAGGAAAATCAGGTTTGAAAGAGCCCTTAAAGATTATTCTGAAGATAATTGTACCGAAAGTTGATGTATTCATTCAAATTGTTACCTTTAAAGCCGAGTTTCTGAATAATCTGATAAATACTTTTTTAGGATGACCAGCAAACCTGTAGCAGTTATTACAGGCGCAAGCAGAGGGATAGGCAGGGCGGTAACACTTGCTTTAGCGTCCGAAGGATTTGATATTGCTGCTATAGCGCGTTCAGTCGATAGTGAAGGAATGGTAATCCTACGTACAGAAGTTGAAAAACGTGGAGCCGAGTTTTTTCCGGTCGGACTTGATATTTCATGCACATTTTGCCATAAAGAGGTTGTTTCAAATATACTGCACAGATATGGCCGGATTGATATTCTTGTCAATAATGCGGGCGTTGCTCCTCTTCTGAGGAATGATATTCTTGAAATGACGGAAGAGAGCTATGACCGGGTAATGAATATAAACCTTAAGGGTCCTGTTTTTTTCGCCCAGAAGATAGCACGTGAGATGATTTGGATGAAGGAACAGATATCCGGCTACAAACCGGTAATTGTTTTTATGACATCCGTTTCTGCGGTTCTTTCATCTACTAACAGGACCGAATACTGCATCTCAAAAGCCGGTCTTAGTATGGCCTCCACAGTTTATGCCGACAGACTTTCAAAAGAGGGCATTCTTGTTTGCGAAGTCCGGCCGGGTATTATCCAGACCGATATGACAGCCAAGATCAAGGATAAATATGACAACCTTATTGCTGATGGGCTTGTTCCCCAAAAAAGATGGGGATTACCTGAAGATATAGGCAAAGCGGTAGCATCAATTGCCAGGGGTGATTGGAATTTTTCAACCGGTATGGTATTCGAGATCAGCGGCGGCTTGAATATCCATAAAATTTAATATCATTTTCATATTTTTCAATTCAGAGATATTAAGAATGTTATCTGAATTGTAATAATCTTAGTTTCTTAAAGTAAACAGGGTTTTATTGTTGACCGCTACCAGATAAAATATCAGTAATGATCCGGGAATTTTCTTTGTCAACCCTGCGAATCAGACATTTATATGACGAATTTAACCTTAAAATGAATCTGGTTGATAAGAGCAATAAAAAAACTTCATCAATAAATATTAGTCAGCCTTCAGTAATTTCTCTGTTTTTCTGCTTACGATAGCATAGTAAGTAATAATTGCAAAGCAAACCAGGGGAACAATATAAGAGTAATTAATGTTGCCTGTCATATCGGATACCCTTCCCTGAAGGAAGGTTATAACGGCACCTCCAAGAATGGCCATGATGAGTCCTGACCCGGCAATTTTTGCATCATTTCCAATTCCTATTACCGCCTGACCAAATATGGTTGGGAACATCAGTGACATAAATCCGGATATAAATACAAGGGCAATTACTCCGATCATCCCGCTTCCAAAAATCACAATTAGCAGAGCTTATAATCGCCATAGCGGATGCAAATGTAAGTAAAGATGAAGGCCTGAAGAATTTCATTAGAAAAGTAAAAATGAATCTTGAAGAGGCAAACAGAATAAGAGAAGCGATATAATAGGTTGCGGCAATCTGTTCAGGAGTTTTACCTGATGGAAGCTGAATATGCTCAAGGTTGAGGTTGAACATCGCATAACGAATAGTAAACGACCATACTCCAATCTGCGCCCCTACATAGAAGAACTGGGCAATGACACCCAGAACATAATTCCTGTTTTTGAGAAGTCTTTTCAGGGTCGGGCCCAGATCAACCTTTGACCCGGCGTCAGATGCACGAGGCATCTTAACTAAAAATATTGTCAGCCAGAGTATAAGGAGCAAAAATCCGATTGAGACATAGGTCATGGTTACGGCATTAAGTTCTCCGTTTTGAATTGTATGAAGGTCAGCGGAAGCCATGGCAGCCCTTTCAGTGGCAGAGGCCCGGTTGAGTTCGGAAAGAATAAATACCTGGCTTATTATTACTCCCATGATTGATCCGAGAGGATTGAACGACTGTGCGAGATTAAGGCGTCTTGTTGCCGTAGCCCCCCTGCCCATTGCAATAATATAGGGATTTGAGGCGGTTTCAAGTATTGACAAACCTCCGAATAAGATCCATAAGGCCCCCAGGAAATGGAAATAGTTACCGGTAAGTTTTGCAGGATAGAACATCAGGCAGCCAATAATGTATAGTCCAAGCCCTAATAAAACTCCTGACTTATAGGAGAATCTCTTGATAAAAATTGCTGCAGGCAAAGCAAATATAAAATATCCGAGACCATAACAGGATATCTGAATCAGGGAGGTTCTGGCATCCGTCATGCTCATAATTCTTTTGAATGCTGCCAGAAGTGTATCTGTCATATTGTTGGCAAGCCCCCAGAGAAGGAATAATGAAGTTATAAGAACGAAAGGTATAACATTGCCTGGTGCTATCAGTTTTTCTTTTACCTTGTTTGAATTCATTTCAGGGATAAATTAAGTAAAGATTCCGAAAATATAAGAACATAAAAGTGATAAAAAAAATTCATTTCCAATTAGAAGCGGGAGAAATATTCAAAGAAATCATTATGAATTTCACTCATGTTTTAAAAAGTAATTAAAAGAGACAAATCATCATAAATAAAAACATATATTTGAGAGCGCATAGTCAAAAACCGGCAGATGGTTAGTATTTTATTTTACTTCCTTAATTGATCTGGTGGTCCTTTTAATTAACCCTGGACGTAAATGTTGGTTAAATAAATCAATACATTTCAAAACCTGCAACTTATGAAAAAACTGTTATTTCTTAATTCATTCCTGTGTTTGTCTTTATTTCTGACAGGACAAAGCAGCAGGATTTATGATAATCTTTCCATGAAAAGCAACATTTTAAAGATGGATAGAAAGTATGCTGTTTATCTTCCACCGGATTATGACAATTCCCAGAGAAGTTATCCTGTATTATATCTGTTACACGGGTCGGGAGATGATCAGACAGGATGGGTGCAATACGGTGAGGTACAATATATTACTGATAAAGTAATAAATGCCGGATTAGCTACCCCGATGATAATTGTTATGCCGGATGCAAATACAGGGAAAAAAGGGTACGTTAATGATATAAGCGGGAAATGGCTTTATGAAGATTTTTTTATTCAGGAATTTATTCCATTTATTGAAAAGCAATATCGTGTCAGAGCAGAGAAACAGTACCGTGCAATTTCCGGAGTATCAATGGGCGGAGAAGGAACTTTTATTTATGCCCTTCATCATCCGGAATTGTTTTCTGCTGCCTGTCCTCTCAGTGCAGCTACAGGGCCATTGAATCCTGAGGACCTTAAAGGATATCTTTCAAAGCGCGGTATGGAAGGTGGAACCCCTGAACAACAGGAGGCATGGGTAAAAAATTACAGTGTTCTTAACCTCCTTGATAATATTCCGGATAATCAGAAAAAAGCAGTTCGCTGGTACATTGACTGCGGTGATGATGATTTCCTTTTTGAAGGAAATTCACAGGTTCATATATGTGATGAGAAAAAAAGAGATCCCTCACGAATACAGGATCCGTGACGGTGTTCATGGCTGGATATACTGGAGGGTTTCATTGCCATCTGTTCTGGAATTTGTTACACAGGGTTTTCATCGCTGATAGGGTTAGATAAAATTTGCAGATTAGGAGTTTAAGACTTCGGTAGCAAAAACCTTTTAATATTTATCTTATTTAAATCCGGATTCATTTGAAATCCGGGAGTATTATGTTCTCTTATATAAATTTACTATTAAAAACATTAAAAATGAGAATTACCTTATTATCTGCTGGTTTGAGTGTGTTATTAATGTTTTCAGTGATATCCCGGTCTGATGCACAAAATTTGTTCAACGGTAAATCATTGGAAGGATGGGAAATTATTGACTTTGAGGGACATGGAGCAATCTCAGTTGAGGATAGCTGCATAATTATCGGCAAGGGTTGGGGATAAGCGGGATAAAATTAATAAATGAATTCCCTAAAATGGATTATGAGTTTTCTCTAGATGCCAAAAGGGTTGATGGCGAAGATTTTTTTTGCGGAGTGACATTTCCTGTAGGAGAGCGTTTTAATACTCTGGTCATAGGTGGCTGGGGCGGCTCTATTGTGGGTTTGAGCTGTATTGACGGAGAGGATGCTGCAAATAATATTACATATGATTTCCGGAAGTTTGAGACAAACCAATGGTATAAGATTCGTCTGAAAGTTACAGAAACCAAAATTGAAGCCTGGATTGATAAGGATAAAATTGTGGATCTTGCTTTTGGAAATTATTTTTTATCACTCAGGTGGGAGGCAGAATCATCTATACCTTTTGGAATATCTACCTGGCAGACAACGGGCGCATTACGGAATCTTAAGCTTGAAACAGGTGTGAAATAATGAAATGAAACTACTGTCAGATACTTATTCCCCGGATTTATTCTCAGGATTAGCAGGCTGCATTTTTATCCCATTCTGGTAGTTTTATACATTTATTCGAAGTCAGAAATTGTTCGTATAATCTTATTTATTTCTGTCCATTTTTCCCCATCCATTCTGGCTCCGATAATTTCAATAACCTTTCCAGCCAGAACAGAACCGGCAATGCCACATTTTTCAAGGTTAAGACCCGATGCAAGTCCATACAGGAATCCGGCTGCATACAAATCACCCGCTCCGGTTGTGTCTCTGCATTCTGCTTCAATAGTCTCGATCTTAATTACTTCTTCTCCCCGTTTGATCCATGAGCCTTCCTTACCTACTTTGACGACAGCAATGTCGCATAATTCAGATATTTTAAATAATGCTTCTCCGGGTTCAAGGCCTGTGAAAGATTTTGCTTCTTCCTCATTGGCAAAGACAATATCGACGTACTTTTCAATGATTTCCCTGAAGTCATCAATTCTTGATTCCACAACATTATAGCTTGAAAGGTCAAGGGCAACCTGCATATTATTGGTCCTGGCTATTTTACAGGCTTTTTCAACAAGCGCTTTGTTAAAGATCAGGTAACCTTCGAGATAAAGAATATCAAAGTTCTTGAAAAAATCAGGATTCAGATCATCAGCTTCCAGTTCAACAGCTGCTCCCAGGTGAGTGGCAAAAGTTCTTTCAGAATCTGGTGAAATAAGAGCCAAAGCAGTGCCTGTTACAGTATTACTCCTGAATAATAAGGTGCTGACACCCGCATTTTTCATGTCATTTTCGAAAAATGCTCCTGTATCATCCTTTCCCACCGAACCAATAAATCCTGTACTTACATTAAGCATTGCAAGACCGTGAATGGTATTGGCTGCAGATCCTCCGGAAGCAAACCTTCTTTCAAGATCGACGGTCCCTGCCATTATTTTCACCGATGTCTCCATATCAACAAGCTGCATACTTCCTTTTGGCAGAGAGAATTTTTCAAGAATCAAGTCATTATTAATCAGTGTAATTACATCAACAAGTGCGTTTCCAATACCAAGAATACGTTTCATTGCGAAAATTTTCCCTAAAGATATTGCTTAATTCACTAAAAGCCCTTACTTTTGGCACTCTTAAACAGTGTAAGTTATTTAAAATAAAATTCCTCAGTAGCTCAGTCGGTTAGAGCATCTGACTGTTAATCAGAGGGTCGCTGGTTCGAGTCCAGCCTGGGGAGCATCTGACATAAATAAAGCCTTGATAATCAACAATATCGAGGTTTTTTATTTATTACTCCAGGAACATTTCTGAAGTATAAGTTCATGTCAATATAGATCTTTCATATCCTCCCCATATACTCCAACTTGGGGGAGTCATTAATGATTGATAAGAATTCATCAAAAATATATCCAGTATCCTTTTAACCCCCCCCTGGAATTAACCTCAATTGCAGGGGACGGCATTTTAATAAAAACCATTCCTTTTAATAGAATCCTGATAAATTTAGATTTAGTTTTAATTTTAGTCCAATCTATGTCCAGTGAGAATAAATATTGCCTGTATCTTTGTGTTTCAGGTATTGTCACACCATTATAAAAATTTATATTTTCATATGCACCAAACAAACCATTAACACTATACCCTACTGCAACATTCATCCAATCTGGCAATTTTGTTTTTAACAAGAAATTATTGGCATTTAAACTAAGCCAGAAGGTATGCCCATTATGATCCTGAAAAAAACTCTGCAAAAAAGTTTCCACCAAGATAGCCATTGGCTTGTTCAGCATATTCTGATCTGGAAAAACTATATTTAAATTTAAGAATTTGTTCATCAAACAGAATTTCCTGGCCAATTAATAGAGCCGATCCGGAAGCATTTGCAGCAATATCTCCCCATGAAAATCCTCCTGGCTCATAAAATCCGTCTAAGATTTCTTTTGGACTTTGAAGAATAAATCCAAGAGTTCCGCCATAAATCAGTGCAACATTCTTTTTAACACCGGCATTTCTTAACCAGTGATATCCGATATAGCTTTCTATGTAAGATCCAAACGCATGTTCAAATTTATCTTCTTGCAAAAATGATTTATTGTCGTTGTAAAAGTGAAAAGACACACGTCTATCTTCGTTGTGGACTCTGGAATTCATATAAAACATTCCACCTAAATATATGATAGACCCGGATGTTATTACTGTCCCCAGGTTTTCCTCTTGTGATATTTCTTGAGTTAGAATAATTTAAACTGTCCTGGCCAAAAATATTTTTTGGCATAAAAAAAGGATTATGAATATTAATAAATTCGCTTTATTAACTCTAAAAAGAATCATATAAAATATTAATTATGATATATAAGATGAATTCTAAAATTAAGAATCGGAAAGTGGTTAACGCCTCAAAATTACAATATCGTTAAATAATTATCCCGAATATAGTTATAAAAGTCTTGACCAGGAAGCAAATAAAAATCCATCCACCCGGGAATTACCCCGGACGGATGGAATTAGTCCTGTTGGTTTTCAGTGGTTCCTGAGATTTTAAAGTTGAGTCCTGACACTCTGAAATTAAAGAAGTAATAGGTATTTATCTCTATGATATAAACATCGTTAAGTGTTAAATCAGTTTAGACTGCATTTACAAGGCAAATAAGCTCTTTTATTTACTTTTATTAACAACAAAGAAAAGATGTCGTTGCGATTACCGGGATATATAGTACAGAATAAATCTTCATTGATGAGATATGGCGCCGGGAGGTCTGAATGATATGAGATATGTTTTCTTCTTTTCTATTGCGGTTTTTTTGCACCTAAATATTTTCCAAGAAATTTTTCCATAGCACCATAAAAATCGAATCGGTTATTCTGATTGCGAAAGCCATGTCCTTCATTGTCTTTTACTATATATTCCACGTCAATTCCACGCTTTTTCAGGGCAGCAACCATCTGGTCACTTTCTGCTTTATTAACTCTCGGATCATTTGCACCCTGGGCAATCAATAAGGGCACTTTTATCTTATCAGCATGAAGTGCGGGTGACGTTTCTTCAAATAACAAACTGTCCTTTTCAGGATCTCCGACCATTTCATAAAACTGATCCAGATATGGCTTCCAGTAAGGGGGAATTGTTTTCATGAAAGTAAAAAGGTTAGCTACTCCGACATAATCCACACCACAGGCATACAAGTCGGGTGTAAATGTAACCCCAGCCAGAGCAGCATAGCCGCCATAGCTTCCCCCATATATAGCAATACGTTTCGGATCGGCAATGCCTTCCTTCTTCAGATATTCCACCCCATCAGTAATATCGTCCTGCATTTTTCTTCCCCATTCTTTAAAAGATGCTTCCCAAAACTTTTTACCGTATCCTGTGCTTCCCCTGAAATTCATCTGCAATACGGCATAACCACGGTTTGCCAAAAATTGAACCTCGGGATTAAAATACCATCCATCTCTTGCCCATGGGCCTCCATGAGGATTTACAACTACCGGTAAATCCTTTGCAACTAATCCTTTTGGTAAAGTAAGATACCCATGAATCGTTAACCCATCTCTGGAGGTAAAAACAATGGGTTTCATGTGAGCCATATCGTTTTCATTAATCCATGAATAGGGATTTGCCACTTCAGTAGTTTCTTTTGAGGCAAAATCGTAAACAAAATACTTACGACGAAGCCTGTCACTATAAATAAATAAGATCCCCTTTTTCATTTCATCATCCCACCCCACAAAAACTACCTCATACCCTTTAAATTGTTGTTTTAATCCAGAACTTATCGCTTCCCATTCTTTGTCAAAAAAGTATTCTTCTATTTTATCACTTTCCCATGAAACGCTTACCAGGCTTTTTTTCTTCTTATCATAAAACGTACCGGTTAAATCATAATCAGGATTTGCATATTTTACTGAAATTTCTTTTTTTGCTACAGGATCATACTCTACCAATGCTGATTTATCTCTTCCAATGTCAGACAAAACATAGACAATCTTATTGTTTGCATCAAAAGATTGCGGAATAAAATTGTTCTTTGAACGATGTGGTTAACAATTCACTAAAAGGATCTTTATCCGTATCACGATACAGATAACTGACATTGACGCCATCGGTCTTTGATGCCATTCTTATTACACCATTATTATCGGTATACCAGCTGTCATAATTATCCTTGTTTTCGTACAATAAAGTCAGCTCTCCTGTTTCTACATTGATCAGGTAAGGATCGAAATATTGTTTGTTCCTTTTATTAATCACCACCAATAATTCTTTTTCTTTCCCGGGAATGAACCTCAGGTTATCCAACACATCAGTGCGATAGCCGGGGAAAGGTGTAAGAGACCTCTGATCATCACCGGTAGCAGTTACCGAAAACAGCTGGAAATTTTCATCACCCCCAATATCCTGTAAATATATAATTCTGTTTCCCTTCCATAAGTAGTTTGAAATGCTTCTTAAAGTATCATTTGTAACACGAACCGCATTTTTATCCCCAACTTTCTGAACATATACATTTAACATGTCATTATAATTTGCAAGATATGAATAGTAATTGCCATCCGGTGAAATTTGAAAACCGGTTTTATCCCCATTTTTAAAAAACAGTTTCATGTCGATTAACGGAGCAATGGTTTCCTTATCTTTGGAAGAGGAGGTACATCCTGCAATAAATGTTAAAGCAGTAATTGAAATCAACAACAAATAATTTTTCTGCATGTCAGGTAGTTTTGTAATAACAAATTTAACAAATTTCATAAGAAAAGTCAATTTTATTTTATCAAGAACATCTTTGATTATCAGGCATCTGACGTAATAAACCTGTTGTCCCAATCTTTTTAAAGTGATCAGTAATTCCGGCTATTGCAATTGAAGATTTTCTGTAACAATTACCAATCTAAAATAAGTATAATGTAATTTAAACAATACTTACTGATTAAATGTATGACATTCCGGGCTAAACATGTGCAGCGAAGAATCTCCATCTCATTTTAAAAGTTTTCCGTACAATAATGTAATTTAAAAAAAATTAAGCCCTTTATTAATTTTACACTACTGGAGTCCTTCGTGCATCGATAAAGCTTTTAACAAAAAAGATTACAGCTATCAGTGATGAGATAATCATTACTGATACCCTTGCAATTGCATATTTGTCAGACCTCCCTATTGCTCCCGTTAAAGGCTTAAAAAGACCAGCAAGTATCATAATAGTGATAATAACAGCAATATGGGCCAGAACGCGATTCCCCTTTTTAAACCCGGGCGAAATGACAACCAGGATAATGCCGGCAAAAACCGGGATCAAAGCAGTAACAGAAGGAGTATCAGATGAATAATAGCCCCAGCTTCCCAGGGAAATAAGTATAATCCCATTCAATAAATTAATAAGATAGGGCTTCATTATGTTCGTTTTTAATTTAACATTAAAAAAGTACTATGGTTCAATGTCCTTACCTGTTTTTCTTCTCCATTTGGAAAAACAAAGGAAACGCCCATCTAAAACCGGATAAAGCTGATCATCTCATTATGGTCAATAATAATCCAAATAATTTCCTAAAGGGATGAAATTCTCTTTTAATTTAATTCTACTTTGACATATTACATCTTACAACGATTTTTCAGTTTGTTTGCCCCGACCCTAAAGGGAGCAAACTGAAAAATCAACCTGTTCCCTTTAGGGATCAAGGGCAAAAACAGGTTGATTTTTCTAATCTGTCAAAGTAGAATTAAATTAAACTTTTTTGTAGTACTCAATATCATTCCCTGCCTTTTTAGCAACTTTATTAATCAATTCATACCTTTCATTTTCGGAAAGATTGGTAAAATTTCTGGCCAGTTCTATTTTCTCACGAACCAATTCTTTGTTTTCGGCACCGGTTATTAAAACACTAACGGGAAGCGACCATACAAAATAAAGTGCCTCTTTAACAGATATATAGTTAGGCACTAATGGATCATCCGATTCCCACTGTATTTTATCCAGCACTTTTTTCTCTTTGAAAAAACGGCCATCCGAAAGGGTTTTCATTGCCAGAACCCCAAAATTTCTATCAATGGCAAAAGGCAGAACATTCTTAATAAAGCTGTGGAAATGAGAGTCAATAACGTTTATGGGCATTTGTACGGTCTCAAAGATATCATTATCAGCAGTTTTATCCAGCATATGCTTGTGTGCGAACGGATTTTGATGCCCAGTAAAACCAATATGTTTCACCTTGCCTTCAGCTTTTGCTTTTTCGAAAACCTCCAGTACTCTGTTTTTTATACGATTATCAACATCTTCGGGAGACTGTAAAGAATGGACCTGCCATAAATCAATGTAATCGCATTTCAGCCTTTTCAATGAACCTTCCAGATGTTTTTTAGCGGTGATACCATCTGTAGCTGTTGACTTGCTCATAATAAAGACCTCATCACGATATTTAGGCACAAGATATTTCCCATATCGTATCTCGCTCACGCCATTGGCATAAGATTCGGCTGTTCCGAAAAAACGGATGCCTCCCTCAATGGCTTTTTCAATCACTTCCCGGGCATCTTTTTCGGTAGTCCATCCAACGTGAAAACCACCAAGACCGAGCATGGTTACATTTTTTCCGGTTTTACCCAGCTTCCTTAAAGGAAGTATTTTTCCCCACTTATCTTTTTCCGTACCTGCAAAGTCTGAAGCGGGAATCATCAGACTGCCTGTGAGCAATGTCAACTGTTTTAGAAAGGAGCGTCTTCCCTGCATGACTTTTTACTTTTTAAGTTATTAATTATTGTAATATTTAAATTTGACCTGAATAACAATTTTATTTTATAGCCCTTAAGTCCGGGACCGTAATTTATAACCTATTCATTCGTTCAGAACTATTGTAAAATATTATTTATCAGGTTAAGGGCCCCGGGTTAAATAGCACCAGGTCGTTATGCAAGCCTAATTTATCGCATGCAACATGTTTCTCGCCACTTGCCACATCTAAGATCAAATGGAAGAGTTCCCATCCCATTTCTTCAATTGTTTTTTGACCGAGAGCTACCTGGCCGGCATCGAGGTCAATCAAATCAAACCAGCGGTTACTCAGTTTTGAATTTGATCCCACTTTAATTACCGGAACCATGGATAATCCGTATGGAGTTCCCCGGCCGGTCATAAAAACATGAATATTCATTCCGGAAGCCAGCTGCAGTGTTCCGCAAACAAAATCGCTTGCCGGCGTTGCTGCAAAAGTTAATCCTTTTTGCCGGATTTTCTCTCCAGCGGGTAATACATCCACAATAGGGCTGGTTCCTGATTTTGCAACTGATCCAAGCGCCTTTTCGACAATATTACTTAATCCTCCGCTTTTATTCCCGGGTGCGGGATTGGCACTCCGGTCAGCTTCTCCCTTTAAAAGGTAATCATCATACCATTTCATTTCATTAATAAGAGCTTGTCCAACTGCAGCATTTATTGTTCTTGGAACCAATAAATGAACAGCGTCCCTTACTTCTGTTACCTCAGAGAACATTACGCTTCCTCCGGCACGGACAATTAAATCTGCAGCAAATCCGGCTACAGGATTTGAAGTAATTCCGGAAAATGCATCACTTCCTCCGCATTGCATCCCGACTATTAATTCCGAGGCCGGGAAAATTTCTCTTTCCCTTTTATTTAGCTCTTTCAAATGCTCTTCGGCTAATATCATCACTCCATTGGCCATCTCCTGAAATCCATTAAATGACTCGTCCTGCATCGTCATAACATGTGAAACATAATTCAATGAATTACCGGTTGGTTGATTTAATTCCGGAAGAAGCTTTTCCGGCAACAATTTCTCGCATCCAAGCCCGACAATCAGGATATTTCCGCCAAAATTGGGATTTCTTGAAATGTTTTTTAATGTCCTTATAGGAATTTCAGCTCCCGGTGCATTAATAGCCACGCCGCATCCATAAGTATGATTCAAAGGTATTACATCATCCACATTAGGATATTTTAAAAGTAATTCTTCCTTTATCCGTCGGGCGATATAATTTGTAAAGCCGGTTACACAGCTGACACTGGAAGAAATCCCTAATATATTTTTTGTTCCAACGCTACCGTCAGGATTACGAAATCCCTTAAATGTATAACCTTCCAATGGTGCCGGGGCAGGCTTAGGATCATCTGTAAGCGGGATCGAATCCAGATCCGGTGGTTGCGGAAGTGAGATCATGGATTCCTGCACCATTTCTCCACGCATGATCAGTTTGTTAGCATAACCGATTATCTGGCCGTATCTGATAATTTTATCGCCTTCACTGATATCGTGTAAAGCTATTTTATGCCCTATTGGAACATCTTCAGTCAGTGGTGTGCCATCATCAAGAATTGTCCCCTTTGGCAATCCGTTAAGATTGACCACAATCCCTACATTATCTGATTTTGCTGTTACAATTATTATTGGTTTCTCCGGCATACTCAATTATACTACTGGTTTACAAAAGTTTTATTAAATGCAATCTATTTATTATTTCAATAATCCCATATCACTAAGCACTTTTCTGAGTTTATCTCTTTCATCACTTGTCAAAGGTCCGGCAGGTTCGATGGAAGGCCCGGTTTCAATACCCAATAGGTTAAGAGATTCTTTAATAACGGCTGGAAAGGTACCGAGATTGAATGCTATCCTGAGTGGCGCCAGGTTGAACTGTGCTTCCAGGGAGCCCTTTAAATCACCTGCAATGAACTTTTCATAAATATCAACACACATTCCGGGGGCAACGTTGGCGCTCGATGCTATAGAGCCGGCAGCGCCATAGCAAAGCGCACCGTAGATCAGCGTATCGCGCCCCATTAGTACTGAAAAGTCGTTTCTGTGCCTGGTTAAGCGAATATATTCCGTAGTCACTGTCATATCACCTGAGGAATCCTTAATACCAACTATATTTGGTGCTTCAGCCAATTTTGCTACGGTTGAGGGGGCAAGGTTTACTGATGTTTTTGGCGGATTATTATAGAGTACAACAGGAAGACTTGTATTTTCTGCAATAGTCAGGTAATGCTTAATCAGTTCCTCCTGTGAAGGAGAAACAAACATTGGAGTCAGAACAGATACTGCATCTACCATACATTCTTCGGCAATTTGTGTCAACATCACAGTTTCCCTGGTCGTAATACCATTTGTTCCGGCATAAACAGGCACCCTTCCATGGGTCTCATCCACTGTAATACTGTAAATTTCGCGCTTTTCTTCGGGAGTCAGACCGTAGAACTCGCCTGTTGTCCCGACAACAAACAAACCATGTACACCTGCGTCAATCAGATGATTTAACAATTTGCGCATGGCTTTTTCATTAAACTTACCATCCCTGGTGAGAGGGGTTATAACTGCCGGGATTATTCCCTTTGGTTTAAATCCTTTATTCTTTTCCATTTATTTTATCCTTATTTTATTTTATTCAATCCTGCGACAATGATTTTCTATTAATTTAACGAACGAGACAAGGGCGTTTGTTGTCGAATCTCCATCCAGGTATCAGGTATTGCATTGCCACTGAATCGTCCCTTGCCCCAAGTCCTTTTTGTACATAAAGGTTATTTGCTTTTTCAATTTGATTCATATCAATTTCAATTCCCAGACCTGGTTTGTCAGGCACAGAAATCATTCCGTCTGTAATTTTAAGAGGTTCCCTGGTTAAGCGTTCCTGTCCTTCCTGCCAGATCCAGTGTGTATCTAAAGCGGTAATTTTACCGGGAGCTGCAGCCCCGGCATGGACTATCATTGCAAGAGATACATCAAAGTGATTATTTGAATGTGAACCCCATGTTAATCCCCATTCATGGCAAATCCGGGCAACATTTACGGCACCCTGCATTGTCCAGAAATGCGGATCGGCCAGAGGGATATCCACCGCATGCAATTGGATTGAGTGTCCAAGCTGACGCCAATCAGTTGCAATCATGTTTGTCGCTGTCGGCAGGCCTGTTGCCCTCCTGAATTCTGCCATAATTTCACGTCCCGAGTAACCATTTTCGGCACCGCAGGGGTCTTCAACATAAGCAAGTATATCGTGTTTATTCCTGCATAACATTATTGCCTCATCGAGCGACCATGCACCATTGGGGTCTATCGTTATCCTGGCATCGGGAAAACGATTGGCAAGTGCACCAACAGTTTCCATTTCCCCGCTGCCGTTCATAACCCCACCTTTTAGTTTAAAGTCTTTAAAACCATAGCGTTGATGAGCTGCTTCTGCCAGGGAAACAATTGCACCGGGTGTCAGGGCAACTTCGCTCCGCAATCTTAACCAATCATCCTTATGATTTGAAGTGTTTAAATAGGGCAGATCAGTTTTTTCCCTGTCCGCAATATAAAATAAATAGCCAAGCATTTCCACTCTCTTACGCTGCTGGCCTGTACCAAGCAATGCGGCTACAGGTACACCCAGAAACTGACCGAGAAGATCCAATAATGAAGCTTCCAATGCGGTAATTGCATGAATGGTAATACGCAAATCGAAAGTTTGCAATCCACGCCCTCCCGAATCCCTGTCACTATATCGTTGCCTGACTTCGTTAAGGATATTATTAAAAGAACCTATTGATTTGTTAATTACTAAAGTTTTTGCTTCATCCAACAGCTGCCGGATCCGCTCTCCCCCGGGAACTTCGCTAACACCCGTATTCCCGGCGTTGTCTTTTAAAATAACAATGTTCCGGGTAAAAAAGGGGCTGTGGGCACCGCTAAGGTTTAGCAACATACTGTCATAACCGGCAACCGGAATCACCGACATTTCAGTTACAATGGGTGAGCCTTTAAAATCCTCAGTGTTCATATAAAATTTAATATAGTGGCTTATAATGCAATGAATAGAAATTAGTTCTTTTTACTGGCTCTGTCAGCCGCAGCTTTAGGCAGGGCAGGTCACCTTCTTACTTCAATCCTGGCTAACTTTTCATAATACTGAATCAGGCTTCCATGGTCATTATCACCCATACCATCCACCTTAAGTGCCTGCATAATTTCCATTACAGCTGATGTTAGTGGCAAAGGGACACCGATTTCATGTGATGTATCCAGTGCATTACTCAGGTCTTTTATATGCAGGTTTATCCTGAACCCCGGATTAAACTTTCTATCCATCACTAATGGCGCTTTTGCATCTAATACTGTACTTCCGGCAAGCCCGCCTCTTATTGCCTGATAAACAAGTTCGGGTTCGACACCGGCTTTAGTTGCCAAAACCAGCGCCTCCGACATTGCTGCTATATTAAGGGCAACAATAATCTGATTGGCGAGTTTGGTAACATTTCCGGCTCCAATACTGCCAGTATGCACTACTGACGCAGCCATAGCTTTAAGTATGGGATAGACTCTGTCAAAAACATCTTTTTTGCCACCAACCATAACCGAAAGCGTTCCGTCAATTGCTTTTGGTTCGCCACCGCTTACAGGAGCATCCAGCATTTCCACACCCTTTTCTTCAAGTTTTAAGGATAATTCCCTGCTTATGATAGGAGATATTGAGCTCATATCAATAAAAACAGAACCGTTTTTTAAACCTTCTATCAACCCGTGTTTTCCAAGTACAACTTCTTTAACATGCGGGGAATTAGGTAACATAGTTATTATGAACTCACAATTATTTGCGACTTCCATGGGGGTTACCGCACTCTCGGCGCCCAGGGAAACAAGTTCGCTTACAGCGCTTTGGTTTAAATCAAGTACAATCAATTTATATCCGGCTTTTAAAAGATTTTTGCCCATTGGTTTACCCATTATTCCCAAACCTATAAATCCGATTTTAAACATATTATGTCCTCCTTTTTAAATGTTGATTTAGTTTAATAATTTAATGCTGACTGTTTCTGGTTACTTTTTTCCGGTTATTTGTTTCTGGGTCCGTGGTCCAAAATCTATGAATATGTAAGATTATATCAGGGTTGTTCAATAATACAAGAAATACCATAATGCCAATTTTCAAATACCGGCAACAAGTAACTAAAGTTAATTATATTTTTTTAAGCTCGAAACGTTGGATTTTCCCTACAATAAGAACATAACTGACAATAGCAAGAAATGCATGAATACTTACAAAAATCAATGCCCAGTTAAAAGAACCTGTAGCCCCGATTATATAACCTATTGCTATCGGGGTGACAATGCTTGAAAGATTACCAAAGGTATTAAAAAGTGCGCCGCTCAAACCTGTGATTTCTTTTGGTGCAGTGTCGGCATTGACCGCCCATCCAAGGGCACCGATGCCTTTACCAAAGTACGACAACGCCATAAGGGCAACTACCACCCATTCAACACCGGTATAATTGCAAAAAATCATACTCATGGATAACAACATACCAATAACAATAGGTACTTTTCTTGCAACTGAAAGGGAAGCACCTTTTTTAAGCAGGTAATCTGAGAATATCCCACCCAGATTTCCTCCCACAAAACCAAAAAGTGCAGGTAATACAGCAATTACTCCTGCTTTTAGAATGGTCATTCCGCGAGCCTGAACAAGATAAACCGGAAACCATGTAATGAAAAAAAACGTAATTGCATTTATACAATATTGAGCAATATAAACACCTATAAACATACGGTTTCTTAAAAGTTGGCGAAGGAACTTCCATGTGGAGTCATCGCTTGTTATTCTTCTTATTCTTCACTACATGGTCCATTTCTGCAAGGGCGCCGCCTTTGGTAATATAGTCCAGCTCAGCCTGATTAATGTATCGTGATTTCTTTGGCGCATTCACAAACTTTAGCCAGAAGATCAGGAATATATAACCTGCTACCCCCATAAACATAAAAGAATACTTCCATCCGTAAGTGTAAACGATAAATCCTAATAAAGGAGCAAAGAGCACTGTTGCAAAATACTGTGCTGAATTAAATATAGCTGCGGCTGTGCCGGTTTCTTTGGTAGGGAACCAGGCAACTGTAATTCTGCTGTTTGCCGGGAAAGCCGGAGCTTCAGCTATACCTAAAAGGAACCTCAGGATGAATAGTACAACAACAGCTGAAAAACCAACGAATAAACCTGTAAATCCTGTTATAAATGTAAAAAAAGACCATACGAAAAGACTAATGGAATATATCTTCCTCGATCCAAAACGGTCCAAAAGCCATCCTCCGGGGAGTTGGGCAAGTACATATGACCAGCCAAATGCCGAAAAAACATACCCCATCGATACCGAATTAAGATCCAGGCTCTTAGCCAATGCAGGTCCTGCAATGGAAAGTACTGTACGGTCTGCATAATTTATTGCAGTGGCAAAAAAAAGTAAGCTTACAATCACCCAGCGGAAATTGGTTTTCTTTGATCCTTCTTTTGGCAGCCTTTCAGAGGTCATTTTTCAATAGATCTGGAACGGAACAAATTTATCTTTAAATCTCAATGCTATTTACTAAAATATTACTTCTCAATTTCAGTTTGTTTATATAATTATTCAAAAAGAGATCAATAATTTAATTTAATGACTATCGGTAATTATGCATAGGACCTCTTTGATTTTGACTTCGCCGAGCTCCGCTTCGCTCCGGTTCTTCGTTAGCCCCTTACCCTAAAGGGTGCGAAGAACCGATTAGGGTCGGGGCAAATAATTGATTTTCAAGCATCAAAATATTTACATGTATGATTCCCGATAGTCATTATTTATTTAATGAATAAACGGCATACCAAAACTTTTCAATAAATTAAATTGCTTAAAACTTTAATTAGTGAAGTTATTTGGCAGACACCTTATCTTTTCCTGACATAAGGATGAGCAGATAAACAGTAAAAGCCCTGATATTGTTGTATACCAGGGCTTCCTTTTTTACGGCTAAGAAAACGGCTTAATCTTATATTTCCATCTATTTAAATAGTTTTACCTGCATTGCAGCTGGTCCTTTTTGACCCATCCCTACTTCAAAGATGACAATATTGTTTTCTTTAATATCCTCAAGTAAGTTATTTGCATGTACAAAAATACTTTCCTGTGTTTCCATATCCCTTATAAATCCGTAACCTTTCGACTCGTTAAAAAAAGTTACTACTCCCTTTCTTATGGGATCAGGTTTTTGTAATGAATCACGTTTTGGGATGGTGATTTCGATATTTTCCAATTTAATATCCGTCTTTTTATTGGGGTCAGGAGGAGTGGAAGTTAACCTTCCATTTTCGTCAACATACGCAATCATGTCTTCCATGTTGCCGGATTTCGGGCTATCTTTTCTGGCCAACTTCTTCTTTTCTTTGTCTTTTCTTTTCTTCTCTTTCTTGTTCCTGACTTCCTTTTTGTTGAATGTTTCCTGTGATCTACCCATAATTACGTTTTGCTTTGTTTTTTAAATAAAATATTTTACGCTAAGGTATGCTTATTTTCAAGGTTTTGCAAGGGATTTACTCATTCTCTTGGAAGAGGCGTATATTTTTATGCCTTTAACAGGGTTTTGAAGGATCATTCTTAATCAATCAATTTTAACTTAAAAATTACCAATTATAAACCCAGACCAACCATTTGTAGAATAGATCATTTCCGGTAATTAATAATATAATAATTTCGATGTGAAGGTTGATTTCCTGACCTGGAGAAAACAAGGAATATGTTAATTGAAAGTTCAATATTATTAATTTAATTCTTTTAAGCCATGAAAAGGATGATTTTAGCCACAGTACTTATAGTTATACTAAGTACTGTTACATTTGCCAAAAAGCTTGTTGCTGAAGGAAAAACATTTTCAGTACTGGGAGACTATAAGATTGAATTAGCCGACAATCCTGTGACGATGAGAGGAACAGATTGCAAAGCTTACAGAATCAGCTATGCAAACACACCCATGGAAGTGACATTGGTGGTATGTAAGGAACGAAAATGCAGAAATTATGTAGTTTTATCCGATAAGCTATCGGTTCAATATGTCTGCAACAATACTTATTTCGGTGTCGAAAGGCTTGACAATTCTTTTGAGAAAGAGGGTTACAGGACCTCCGATTCCGATTTGAACAGGACCGAGTATTTCCATCAGAAAGTATTAGGTACAGGTCAAAAAGATGAAATTGAGGCTGCCAGAATCATTGCAGCATATTTCCCTTTTCTTATTAATGATGCAGAAAGTATTACTGCCACCAGGTAATGTCCAATTTCAGACCGTCTGGTCATTTTCAGGTTTAGTTTTAAACTAAGGGTGTCTCAAAAGGGCACCCTCACTTTTTGCCATCCCGGATTCCTTTACCTCCCTGCTTTTTTGCATCCAGCCCCCCAGCCGCTCCTGACATCGGCCATCACCGGAAAAGACCCGGTTAAGATTACCCTTTGAACCTCGACATATGAATTAGAAAAAGGTCTTTTCTGTTTCTTGAAATAGGAATTTCCGATCCATCCTGCATTTCAATGTACCCTCCCTCTTTGCGGATATATTTTCGTACATATTTCAGGTTTATAAGATGGGAATTATGGGAACGGAAAAAATAGCGATCACTGAGCAGGTCCTGAAACTCCTTAAGATGTTTTGATACAAGTATTTTACGGTTTCCGGAAAGGTAGAACCAGGAATAACTTCTGTCAGCCTCTATTCGAACAATATCCTTCGGATTCAGATACTCCATTCCGTCAGATGTCGGAATTGCCAATCGTGACGGAAGCCCGGACTTCAGGTTCTCAAGAAGGATTTTTACATTTTCATTTCCGCGGAACATATTGTTTGAACGTTTATGTATAACCTTCTTAACAGCATCAATAAACTCATTTATATTTATTGGTTTAAGGATATAATCCACTGCACTGAACTTAATAGCCTGAATTGCATAGTGGTTAAAGGCCGTTATGAAAACAACATCAAAAATCTTGTCAGGAAAATGGGTCAGAAGATCAAACCCTGTACCATTTGGCATTTCAACATCGAGGAATACCAGGTCAGGTTTAATTTCATTTATTTTACTGATACCATCTCTTACATCATGAGCTTTGCCAACCACCTCCAGGTCGGGGCAGTATTCACCGATTATCGAAAAAATAAAATCAACTGCGTCGGGTTCATCATCAACTATAATTGTTCTTAGTTTCTGTTTCATGTCATAATTGGTATATGTATCTCTACACGTGTTCCTGCCGGTTCTCCATCTTCTTTTTTAAGGTCCGTATAAATCGTCTTCAGACTTGTCCCATAAAGTGCATTTACAAGATCAAGACGGGAGGAGACGATCTGCGTTCCCAGCGAATTATGATTGCGTTCCTGCTTTGACTTGTTCCCCTGTGATGCCGCGCGCCCAATTCCGTTATCTTCAATGGTGCATATAAGATAATCTTTTTCAAGCTTAATATCAATCTTTACAAATCCCCTGTCACATTTTGGCATTAGTCCATGACTAATAGAATTTTCGACATATGGCTGGATCAACATTGTAGGCACTTTATACATAATGGTATCTATTTCCTCGTCAACATTGATTTCATAATCAAATTTATCTTTAAATCTGATACTTTCCAGTTCAAGATAAAGGTTCAGGGCATTTAGTTCATCACGGAGAGGCACTGATGTATGTTGTGAATTTTCAAGAACTTTTCGCATCAGGTTCGAAAATTTAGTCAGGTAATTATTTGTTGCCAGTTTATCGTGCTGATACATATAATATTGTATCGAATTGAGAGTATTAAAAATGAAATGAGGATTCATCTGTTGCCTCAGATTAGCCTGTGTGATCTCCGATATTTTCCGGTTCATCTCACTGATCCTTCGCTTAGCCTTTAGTTTTGAACCCCTTAACAGAAGTAATCCTATGGCGAAAGTCAAAATAATGAATACTGCAAATCCATAATTAAGCAGACGGTTATTCTTTAACTTCAGGGAAAGCAACTGTACCTCCTTATTATGAGAATCTGCTTCATACCTTATCCTGGCATTGGCAAGCCCCTGAGAACTTTCTGTTACTTTCAGGGAGTCATCGAATTTTTTATAAAGAACATAGCTTTTATATGCTTCAGAAGTGTCATGCGACATGAGGTACATATCACTCATATCATGATATATCCATGAAAGAGAGTACCAGTGATTAACCTTTTTTGCAAGTTCAATTGCCTTAAGGTAGTAAGCAACAGCTTTATCGGGATATCCAAGATCACGATAAATGGTACCAATATTCCCGTAAGAATTGGCTGATGTGGAGTACTGTCTGCCGGGAAGACTGTATTTAAGTGATTTATTATAATATGCCAGTGATGAGTCATACATTTTTACCGTATAGAAATTCCAGCCTAAGTTTGCAAATGTAAATGCTGTAATAGAGGTATCTTTCCTGATTAAGGAAATTTTGTTGGCACTCCTTAGAAGAGAATCAGCCATTCTGAAATTTCTGGTTTGTATAGTCGAGTCTGTAAATGAAGTTCCGAGTCTCGAATAACCTTTTTCAACATATAATGAATCCTTTTCTGCAAATGCTTCATCGATCATCGATTGCAGAGCTTTTTGATAGTTTTTATAATCATGCAGTGAATAGTAAACACTTGATTCCCCTTCGTAAGCCTTTGGGATTATCCCTTTAAGATTGTTCTTTGTCGAAAGAGCTATGCTACCGGCAAAATGATCGAGACTCTCCTTGTAAAAGCCTGTTCTGAGAGAGTATTTCCCCAGAAATAGCAATGTCCGGGCAAGAACTTTTGTTTCTCCTGAGTTTTTTGCACTTTCCATCGCCAGGTTTGCCTCTTCGGAAGATTTGGTATAATCACCGGTATAAAAAAGATATTCTGCCTTAAGAAGATGCAGGATCGATGGAGTTTCAATGTTTTCCCTCACGAAAATTGAATCCGCAGAATCGATACATGCTTTTGCCTCAGCAGGCTTCATTGAATATTCTGAAAGATATAAAAATCCGGTTCGGATCAGGTTATTTACTGTGGCTGTATCATATGATGAAATTGAAGACTTTGTAATAGCATTGACTCCGGATACTGTAAATAATGACTCACCGGCAGTAATAATTCCGCTGATAGAACAAAAAAGTAAAACAGTCAGTTTTATTGTTTTCATCTTAGAACCATCAGGTTACAGGTGTTTCATAAAAATAAGGAAAAATGAATTAAGTTCAATTTAATAATTCTTCAATCAGCATTTTTACCATGTACGTTTTTACAACATTATAATCAGATTTTGTCAACATCACTAAAGTTAGGCAAAACACGACGTTAATCTTTATTATATTCTATGAATGGTCTGTTTGAATTAACAAATGGCAATTCCTGTTTTACTGTTGGTATTTAGAGGCATATAAAAATTGATTGACTTAACCATGTTTAAAGCTTTTCTTATCTTTGATTCCTTTAGAAAATAACCTCTTTGATGAAGTTCAGTTTAAAAAATCCTCCATCAGGATTATTTATATTATTTCTCCTTGTCTGGGGCTGTTTAAATTTAATCCAGGCCCGGCTGACTCCCCTTAATAACGATGAAGCATATTACTGGATGTATTCAAAGTACCTCGACTGGGGCTATTTTGATCATCCGCCAATGATTGCATTAATGATAAAAACCGGATATCTTTTATTCAGGAATGAACTGGGGGTAAGGTTGGTTGCTGTTTTGAGCGAAATATTTACGCTATTGATAATCTGGAACCTGCTCGATCAAAGCTTCAGGCAGAGATCAGATAATGTCCTGCTTTTCATACTGGTCATAGCGGTTTTGCCGGTAATTAATATTTTTGGTTTTATTGCTACTCCCGATTCACCTTTGTTATTGTTTGCGGCGGTTTTTCTGCTGGTATACAAGCAGTTTTCAGATGATGAAAGTCTGCAAAACACCTTTTTACTGGGGGTTTCGATAGCAGCACTTATGTATAGTAAATATCATGGTGTGCTTTTAATACTGTTTGTAGTTTTGTCAAACCTTAGTTTATTGAGAAGTAAGCGGTTTTATTATGCTGCGGCTATGGCGCTTATCCTTTTTTTACCCCATATTTACTGGCAATTCTCAAATGGTTTCCCATCGGTTAAGTACCACCTTGTTGGCAGGGTTTCCGGTTTTGACCCCGGTAATGTCCCCGATTACATTATGAATCTGCTGATCATTCACAATCCTTTTATTTTGCCGGTATGTATATGGGTGATCATTAAAACAAAAGCAAGGGATAAATTTGAAAAAGCTCTGAGATATATTGTTACCGGATTTATAATATTTTTTTTCGTAGCAAGTTTTCGTTATCATATTGAACCGCAATGGACAGCAGTAGCAAGTATTCCGCTTATCATTCTTTTGTTTAATAATCTGGGGTATCAGTCAAAGATGTCAAATTATTTAAAATGGGTGGCTATATTATTATTGCCACTCGTCCTGCTTGCAAGGAGTGCAGTTATGATAGATTATTTACCTGTACCGTATCTTAAGAATGAGTACCATAATACCATAAAGCGGGTTAAGGAAATAGAAAAGATAGCCGGAGACCGTCCGGTTATTTTTACCAATTCATATCAGAATGCAGCTATGTATTCTTTTTATACGGGGAACTTTGCACACTCGCTCAATAATAAAGATTACAGAAAAAATCAGTATGATCTCTGGGATTTTGAAGAATATGTACATGGGAAAGAGGTCCTGTATGTGCCTCATTTCCTTACGCCTTCAATCAAGAGTCAACTTACGGAATACAATCTTCCCGGCGGAGACTCACTTTTTGCCAGGATTTTTTCAGATTTTCAATCCCTGCAACGCGAATGTGTAATACTTTCTGACGCTCACTATTCGTTCTCGCGAATCGATACCAATATCATACATTTTAAGATATTCAATCCTTATCCCTTTTCTATTGATCTTAAGCATAAGGAATTACCAGTTGTTTTTCAGCTTGCTTTTATAAAGAATGGTAAAATGGAATTTAAGAAGAACATTGACCTTCCCGGGAATTACTCAGTTCTGCACCGGGGGGATACTATTCAGACAGATTTCCGCTTTACACTGAATGAATTACCTGCAGGAGAATATAAGATTGCAATTTGTTCCGAAACAGGAATTCTGTATGATACCTACAACAGCAAATTCAAAGATGTACTCGTAGGTGAGAAAAGGTAAAATAATAATTTATTGTGTAGGTTTGAATACAAGATCGACAACATTAGCATTTTTAAACATATTACCCGAAAGCTTTTTAATATCTTTTACAGTAAAGGCTTTAAGGATATTTTCGAAGTTCTTCGGATCGTCGGAATTAATCCCAAGATTGAAATATTTGTTAAGTGTCCCCATCCAGTAAGAGTTATGCAGTTTACTTTCTTCATGGGTTTTCAGCATATTACTGACCGCCTTATCGAGGTTTTCCTGGCTGGGGCCTTTGGTTACAATTTTATCCAGTTCGCGATAGATTATAGCTTTAAGTTCTGTTGCCCTTTTGGGGTCGCAATCGAAGGTGATATATCCCTCTCCGATCTCTGAAGGTCTCTTCTGTCCTGACAAAGAGACAGATACGCCATAAGTACCCCCCTCTTCTTCTCTTACTGTCTCCACATAAACGAGATCAAGGATACCTTTGATAACCGAAAGGCCGAGATAATTATATGGATTGTACTTCATTTTCTTTTCGAATGCAATGAATACGGTTGCTTTAGGTATTGTCAGCGGGAAGCTTATCTCTCTGGTAATTTTACCTTCAGGTTGTCTTATTTTTCTGTCAATCCAGGTTTCTTTACGTCCTGTTGAAGGGAGAGAACCAATGTATTTTTCTACCATTGGAATCACTGTGTCCTGTCCAATATTTCCAACAATAAAGAAGTAAAATTCATCAGAATTCCCGAATCTGTCGGTATAGATTTTCTTCATATCATCAATAGTTATTTTTGATACGTTATCTTTTGACAGGATGGGTGTTCTGGGATTATATCCTGTGGTAATTAAAGAAATACTGTCGCTCTTCATTTTATCGGGGTCTTTTTCAAGATTGGCCATTTGAGCAGTAAACCTGGTAATAATAGCATTGTGTGCTTCTTTATCGAACCGGGGATTGGCGAGGCGAAGATAGAGAAGCTGCATCATTGTTTCAAAATCTTTTGGAGTTGATGATCCGCTTATGCCCTGGGTAGTTTCAGTAAGGAAAACTGATACGGAAGCTTTCTTGCCTGATAGCATCTTTTGCAAAGTAACATTATCATAATCACCGGCACCATACATCGGCACTATTGCAGGAAGAAGGTTTGCGGGTACAACAAGATTATTATCAAGTTTGGAAATTCCTCCGAAACTGAAAGCTGAAAGGAGAACATTATCTTTCTCGTAGGCGGCTTTTCTGTAAATGACTTTTGTATTATTCCCAAGAGTCCATTCAATCGCATTGAACTGGGGGAGAGGAGTTGTTTTTATAATTTTTGAGCCGTTAATTTTCCCTGTTAAGAGAGATTTGGCAAGTACCTCATCCTGGTAGGGGGTTAATTGCGAATTTTTAACTTTACTTATAATCTCAAGTGCCTCCTGTTTCGAAAGATGTCTGATGTCATCTCCTTCCAGGCCCTGAATTACGATTGTTCTGTTATCATCAGTCATTACCTCTTTGAATTTCGCGGAAACTTCCTCCGGCGTAATTCCGCCAATAACCTGTTTAAGGAATTCATAATCAAAATCAATTGAAGTAAGTGGTTCTCCGTTAAGAAAATAATCCTGAATACCTGACACATAAGTGTCATTATTTATTTTATCCTTCTGTTTGTAAGTACTCTCATAGGAGGAAAGAATCCTGGCCTTTGCACGGTCCAGTTCGTTTATGGTGAACCCGAACCTTTTAGCACGTTCTGCTTCCGTATAGATAGCTTCAAGGGCGATTGCCTCCTCATTTTTACGCGCTGTTGCAGATATTGAGAAAGCATCATATCCCCTGGGGATATAGGAACCGAAACTTATTGATCCTCCAATAAACGGAGGATTTCCCTTTTGAAGCAATTCACTGATCCTTGTGTTGATCATGGAACTCATCAGGGAAATAACATGGTCATCCCGTAATATATTTAAGATTTTTATCTGCAGGGGGTACTGACTTACTAAGCGAAATAACATCAACGGATGTCCGGGGTGCTTCCTTATCCTGAGCCAGAACAAAATATGTTTCTTTATGGTAAGGGATTTCCTGATAAATGCGGGGAGCAGGATTCTCAACAGCCGGGATCTTTGAAAAGAGTGTTTTTATATGTGATTCTACTTCGTCGACATTTATATCGCCAACTATGGCAATTGCCTGAAGGTCGGGGCGGTACCATTCGTGATAATAACTTCGTAAAGTATTGTAAGAAAAGTTTTCAATGATATCAAGAGCTTCCTATAATATCTCTTACGGCATATTTTGATCCTTTTAAGATCACCGGAATAACTTCAAAAAACATTCGTCTGTTTGCATCTTTTCTTGTGCGGTATTCCTCTTCGATAACACCCCGTTCAAGGTCAATTTCTTTATCGGAAAGGGAAATATAATGGGACCAGTCGTTAAGCATAAGCAAACATGAATCAACAAGGCCCGGGGAATCTACCGGGACATCGGAAAGGTTGTAAACCGTTTCATCCCATCCGGTATAGGCATTAATATTCCTTCCGAAGGCTACGCCATGTTTTTGGAGGCTGCTGATTATTGCTTTTCCGGGGAAATGTTGGGTGCCGTTAAAAGCCATATGTTCAAGAAAATGAGCAAGACCATTCTGATCGTCATTTTCCAGAATCGCTCCTACATTCTGTATAATATAAAAACTTGCCCTTTTTTCTGGTTCTTTATTCTTTCTGATAAAATATGTCAATCCGTTTGGAAGTTTCCCGGTTCTGATTTCAGGATCAATCGGAGCTGGTCTGTTAAGGTCAGTCTGCGAGTACGCACCAACCGAGATCAGATATACAAGTACAAGTGTGAACAGCGATTTAATTGGTTTCATATTAAACAACATATTTGGTAAGAACAATAAACAACGTTTATGGTCATCGGAATTGCAGCCGCATGAACTATAAAGGTAAAAAACTTAATGATAATAGTCAACACATTTTAGAAAAGACCGTGAAGTTCGGCATTGATCTTATCGATCACTTCGCTCAGGTGATCATTATTATTAGGGAAATTATAGTGGTCGGCTTCGATAATGAGTACCCTGCCCAGATTATAGGTTTCGATCCACGCTTCATATCTCTCGTTTAATCTTTTCAGATAATCGATGCGGATTGAGCTTTCGTATTCACGTCCGCGTGTCTGTATCTGGTTTACCAGGGTAGGTACCGATGCACGCAGGTAAAGAAGAAGGTCGGGAGGTTGAACCAATGAACTCATCATTTTGAAAAGTGTTGAATAATTATCAAAATCACGCGTTGACATAAGTCCCATTGAATGGAGATTTGGAGCGAATATATATGCATCCTCATAGATAGTTCTGTCCTGGATAATTGTTTTGTCTGATTGCCTTATTTTCAGAATCTGGCTGAAGCGTGTGTTGAGAAAATATATCTGCAGATTAAATGACCAGCGTTGCATATCCTCATAGAAATCGTTCAGGTAAGGATTGTCGTCAACATCTTCATAATGAGGCATCCAACCGTACTGTTTGGCAAGAAGGCCAGCCAGAGTTGTTTTTCCCGATCCTATATTTCCGGCAATAGCTATATGCATGAGTCAGAGTTTGGCATTAACATGGCTTAAAATTACTAAAATTTGATTATGGTTTTAAGTTTAGGGGAGAATATTAAAATAAGTGCCTGGAGTATTTAGAGTACTTAGAGTATTTAGAGTTATTACCTCTTAAAACTTCAGGCACTCCAGACTCCAGGCACTACAAACTCTAGTCACTCCTTATACCTGCAATAACATACAGGTCCTCAATATATTCACGTGTGTTTGAAAGACGGGGGACCTTATTCTGGCCTCCAAGTTTGTTTTTCTGTTTAAGCCATTTATTGAAAGTTCCTTTTGGAACAGCCCGGACAACAGGCAAAACGATACTCAGGTCCTTAAACCGTTTTGCCTCATAATCTGAGTTAACCGATTTAAGAAAGATATCGAGCGCCTCCACGAACTTTTCGAGACTCTCCGGTTCTTTCACAAATTCGATGATCCATTCATGGGACCCTTTAGAATTTGAGTCCATGAATACCGGTCCGGCTGTATATTCAGCAACTATTGCATCAGTTTCATCGCAGGCGGCCTTAAGTGCTTTATCAGCATTGTCAACTATAACCTCTTCCCCGAATACATTTATAAAATGTCTGGTTCGACCTGAAATTCTGAAACGGTAAGGCTTTATTGAAGTGAATATTATGGTGTCGCCAATCATGTATCTCCAGAGTCCTCCATTGGTTGAGATTACCATTGCATAATTAACTCCTGTTTCGACCTCCCATATTGCAAGAGCGGGAGGCGAAGAGGATCTGATTTTATCTGCAGGGACAAATTCGTAAAAGATGCCATAATCGAGCATAAGAAGCATATCATTCCTTGCCGGGTCATCCTGGATGCCGAAAAATCCTTCAGAAGCATTGTAGGTTTCCATATAATTCATCCTGCCCCCCGGGATCAGCTTTTTAAATTGTTCGCGGTAAGGAGTAAAACTGATTCCTCCATGGAAAAAGACCTCCAGGTTTGGCCATACATCGAGAAGATTTGATTTCCCGGTGTAGTCGAGTATCTGTTTTATTAATACAAGATACCATGACGGAACTCCGGAGATGTTTGTAACATTTTCGTTAATTGTCGACTCTGTTATTTTTCTCAGCTTTTCTTCAAAATCTTCCAGCAGTGCTATTTTTTGTCTGGGCGTTCTTATAATTTCAACCCAGAAGGGGGCATTCTCAATCAGAATAGCCGAAAGGTCACCATACAGCGAATCGTTGCTGAACTGATTTATGCGATGACTTCCCCCGAGAGTAAGACCTTTACCGGAAAATATCCGTGTTTGCGGATTATTCATAGTGTAGATGGCAAGAATATCCTTTCCTGCACGGTAATGACAATCTTCAAGAGCTTCCCGGCTCATTGGTATGAATTTGCTTTTGGCGGATGTTGTCCCTGAAGATTTTGCGAACCACTTTGTTTCCCCGGGCCACAACAGGTTTGATTCTCCTTTTCTCAATCTTTCAATAGAGGGGATTATATCTTCATACTCCTGAAGAGGAAGCCTTGACTGATATTCTTTAATTGATGCAATTGATGAATACCTGAATTTTTTCCCCCATTCAGTATTCGATGCTTTTGCAAGAAGTTTATATAATATCTCCTCCTGTGTTTCGACAGGATATTTCTTGAAGAGTTCTATTTGGTTTATCCGCTTGACATTAAGCCAATTAACTATGGAGGGAATTATTGCCATCAGTAGCTTTCAATTTGAGGCACTAAGATAGATAAAATATTCAGGGTCGTAATGTGCCGGTTATCTGAAAACTTCTTTGAGTATTTCCAGCGATTTGAAGTTCATCAGGCCCGGAAGGTGGATAGCATAAAATCGTATTAGAGTATCAAGGATTTCATTCCGCAATGATCCGGTAAGGGCAATAGTGTCAATTTTGTCAAATGAAGTTGAAAAAAAAGCTGCAAGAATCTCCGATATTTCAGTGGTTGCATAATTTCCGTGAACAGGAGGGACCGGAACAAACTTACCGTTTACCATATCAAAAAAAACATCATAGGTATCAGACCGGGGTGTCGGTTCAAAACCAAGAAAGCTGCTCAATCCGGAAAGAAAAGCAATATGAAAATTTGCATAACCCGTTGTTTCTTTATCGAAATATATTATAGATTCTTCAATAAAATTGAACAGATCTTCATGAGGACTCTCTTCTTTTAATACATCATAAAGAAGCTCCCCGAGAAACATTGCAACACAACTTTTTTTTATGTTGGCATAAATATCAGATGGGGAATATGAGACTGAAAATTCTTTCAATACCTGAATTGAGCGGATTTCCTTATGATACAATTCTACATCGAGGATGGACATGGGCTGAAAAAATACATTATGCTTCCCTGCTTTTTTGTTTCTCATCCCTTTTATTAGTACGGATTGCCTGCCCAGGTCACGGGTATAGAGATGCACAATTATACCCGAATCGGTAAATTTAATCTGATGAAGAACAATTCCCCTGGTCTTATGGAGCATATTTCCCAATGATTTTGCCAAATATAAAATTATTATATTTACTGGTCAATCAACTTTACATGGTGTTAAGTAATAATAAGGAGCTTGTAAAAAGAATAGCTAAACTGGCGAAACTGAACCAGGAGCTTGAGGAGAATATAAAGAGGCTTGAGAAACAGAATGAAAAGCTTACAAGGGATAATGAGAAGATTAAAGCTCTGTATGAAAATATCTCTCCGGAAGGTTTAAAGGGAGCTGTTGAAACGGAAAAGAAGGGCAAATCGCTAAAATTCAACATGGCGACTGTGCTGTTTGCCGATATTCATGGTTTTTCGATAATTGAGCAGGGGATGGATTCTTCTGCCGTAATGGATGAGCTTGACGAGATCCTTTACGAGTTTGATGCAATTGTTAAACGTTTTAAGATTGAAAAGATCAAAACTATCGGTGATACCTACATGTGTGCCGGAGGTATACCCCTGAAGAATATAACAAACCCCGTTGATGTTGTAATGGCTGCCATGGAAATGAAAAATTTTCTTGAGAAATATGAGATGGACAAAAGGGGGAAGGTTAACAGGATATGGGATCTGAAGATAGGAATTCATACCGGTCCGGTTACCGCATCAGTATCGGGGAAGAAAAAACCCAGCTACGACATAAAAGGAGATACGGTAAATACTGCCAGTCGTGTAAAGGCTATATCAGATAAAGGTTCTGTTTTAATTTCAGTGATGACGTATGAACTTGTCAAGGAATTCTTTGATTGTGAATATTTTGGAAAACTTCCTGTAAAATATAAGAGTGATCTTCAGATGTACAAGGTAACAGGGCTTAAGCCGGAATTCTCCGCAGACGGGAAAGGGATAATGCCTAATGATAATTTCAGGATTAAGTTTGGTTTGATCCAGTTTACTGATATTCAGGAGATAATTCTGGATAAACTTGAAAAGGAATTACCTCATTACCTGTATTATCATAATGTTAAACATACCGTTGATGTGGTTACTGAGGTAGAGTTGATAGGATGGGGAGAAGGGTGTACCGATGAAGAGATATTACTGCTCAAGACCGCCGGTCTGTTTCATGATGCGGGGCATACTGTAAATTATGACAATCATGAGTTTCAGGGAACCCTTATTGCAAGGGAAATGCTCCCAAAATTCAATTATACACCTGATCAGATTGAACAGATATGTTCTATTATTATGTCGACCAGGTTACCCCCAAAACCAACCAACCTTCTCGAAAGCATTATTTGCGATTCGGATCTGGATTATCTGGGAAGAAGTGATTTCATTCCGGTTTCAAATACGCTTTATGAAGAGTTAAAAGCACAGAATAAAATGGGTTCACTGAATGAATGGAATAAGATTCAGGTTAAATTCATCTCGGGACATCAATATTTTACTAACACGGCCAGAAGTCTGAGAGAGGTTAACAAGCAACTTCAGATAGAGCGGATACAGAGCATGTTAACCGAATAATCGGTTATCTGATTACCAGCATTTTTGTGACGAATGATTCGGTTCCGTCGTTACTTGCACAGAAAACCATGTATACGCCGGTTGCAACTCGCTTTCCGTTATATGTCTTCAGATCCCAGGTGGCTTCTCCTCCATCCGATTCTGTTTCGTAAACAAGATTTCCGCTTATGTCGGTTATCTTGATGCGGGTGTCCTTCATGAGACCCGTGATTGTAACGTTTCCGGTGAAATCCTCCCTTACGGGATTAGGGAAAGTATAGATATTTGTGAATTGTTTTTCTCCTGTTGTCGCATTACTACGATATGATACAACCCCTTTGGATGTACCGAACCATACATCACCCGATTTATTGTCTACCGCAAGTGATGCGATAGTATTTGAAAGGATGGGGCTGTTTTGTTCATTAAAATTTTTAATAAGATTTATTCCATCGGGAGAAAGAAGATAAGCGCCCGAGTTGTCTGTCCCAAGCCATTTTCTGTTAGCTCCGTCAACAGAAATTGATCGGATTGTCTCAGTAATAAGCACATAGTCAGACAGACCCGATCCATCGTTTCTTGGTGTTTTAATTCTGAAAGCTTTCAGATCCTCTTCAAATACTTTATCAGGATTATAATAAATAACCGGACCCTGATCAGTTCCAACCCATATATTGCCATCAAGATCTTCAGCAATTGAGCAAGACGGTCGTTATTATCCTGTTTTCGGAATCTTTTATCACCATCATTTTTGTTTTGTCATCACTGAAATTTTCGGGGGTATTATTATCATCAAGTACAAAGAGCCCGGGTCCGCGGGGAAGGACAATCCACTTTTTACCTGTCCTGGTGATAATAATATCTCCAATAGTAGGGGCTTCAATGGTTACCGGATTAACAATCCAGGTGCCATCGGGTTTAAGTATTTTAATACTGCCCGGTACCTGCGTTTGCGTTATCCAGAGATTTCCTGTTTTGTCAAACGCCATACCGCATATTCTGACATAGGGCTGGCCGGGAATAATGGTTTGAAGGGGAGAATTATTATAAGAAAACTGGTTGATAAGAACGTTGTTTTTATATTCAAGTAAACCTCCGCCCCATGTCGCTATAAATATATGATTACTGTTATCCGGAGCTGATATGGCTCTCATTGCATCCTTAATAGTGGCTGATGAAAAATAAGACCAGTTATTGTTTTCAAATACTGAAACCTGCAAAGGTCTGTCTATATTTGTCCATGAACTGGTAACGCCACCCCCTGATATTAAAGTTACTCCATTATTAGAAGTTATGTGAAAGATGTCAGTTGAAGCGGGTCCGGGAAGTGTCAGACTTGTGAAGTTTGTCATGTTATTGCCACGTACCAGGCCGTAATTTATATCGGCTATCCAGATATTACCATTATCTGCAATGGCATGTGAAATATTTGGTGACCCCCACCCATATGCTGAGATTGTTTTCTGAAGTATGCCAGAGTTATTATAATACCTTACCGAGCCCGGCGAAGTGACAGTGAAACCGTCAGCGTCAGTATTAATTTCCAGAGAGATATTGTGAACTCCCGGCAGGTATGAAAAAAGGTAACCAGTGGCATCAAGTACAAAGATTGAATCACCTGTAACCGGGTAAAACTTATTGGCAAAAAGTTTATTTCCAGTGTATATAACCGATGAAAAATAACCCTGTGGATTGGGTAAATTGTTTACCAGGTTCCAGTTGCCATAGTAAGAAAGACCGTTATTTGAAAGATCAGCAGAATAGAGACCCATGCTGGTGGCCGCGTAAATTATATTATTATTGAAAGCAATATCCCAGGTTTCATTGTCCTGGAAACCAGGCCCTGGTTTCCAGGTATCGTAGATCTCTTTTTTAACAATATCGATCACTACAATTCCAAAGCTGCAGAGCAGGTACGCATACCTTCCCCTGGTCCGGATCCTGTTTATCTCTTTCTTCCCCGGAATATACTTTCTGTTAATATCCGGTATATTGTAAAAGGTATTGTTAATAAAAAGATCAACATTTGTGCTGATATATGCAATCAGGAGTGCATTATTTTCTTTTGACCATGCAATGGTGCTTATCCCTGTCTCTGTAAGGCCATTTACGGGAGATAGTTTTTTAAGTTCTGCAAACTCTTTATTATAGACAATAATTGACGATCCGGTTGAAGCGAAGACATCGCCCGGAGAAACAGCAACATTTTTTGCTGTATTATATATAAGGTGATCTGACCATGTACCGACGGGAGTCTGCCCTTTTGAATTATAAAGAAGGCATAGCAGGCATGTTATGAAAAATAATTTTCTCACTTTGAGTTAAACAACTAAATTGTTTCTTTATTGTATGAAATGGTGTATTGAGATAGAAACTCCCTTAATTTTTCAAAGGCTCTTGATCTGTGAGACATTGTGTTTTTCTCATCCAGTCCCATTTCAGCAAATGTGAGGTTCTTTCCTTCGGGCATAAAGACCGGATCATATCCGAAACCTTCCTTCCCTTTTCTTTCGCCGATTATATTTCCTGTAACAATTCCTTCGAACAGGTATTCCTGGCCATTAAAAATCAGAGCAATAACTGTTCTGAAGCGTGCCTTGCGATTTTCATTTTTGCCAAGTAATGTAAGGACCTTTTCGATATTTGCATTGGAATCCTTATTCTCACCTGCAAACCGTGCAGAAAATACTCCGGGTTGACCGTTAAGTGCTTCAATTTCCAGTCCGGTATCATCGGCAAAGACATTCATACCCGTTGTCTGATGAATATATCGGGCCTTAAAAAGGGCATTTCCTTCGAGAGTGGGTTCATTTTCAGGGATATCATCATCAATTTTTAAATCCTCCAAACTTAAAAGCTCAAAACTGGTACCGATGATATGTCTTATTTCCTTTAACTTATGACTGTTATTTGTAGCAAAGATTATTTGCATAAATTCAAATTTATTTTGAAACAAAAATATAAATTAACCATGAAGTTATTCATGAATGGCAACAAAGGACCCGAAAGGTGTTGAAAAACTCAACTTAAGTGGTATTTTTGAATTAATTAAAACAATATATATTATGCACTTGTCAGCCCGATTCAATTTTCTTTGCTGCATAATTTTATTTTCATTTCTTCCGGATGTTTCAGGGAATCCGGGTCTTAATATTTCAGAGGGAAATCCGTCACTTTCGCGCATAGTATTAAACGGCGATTCTGTTATATCATCAAGCTCTTCAGGAAAAGGAACCGGGAATCTTCAGTCGGATGAGCTTATTCTTGATTACCGTAACAATGATATCAGGTTTGAATTTGCAGGCGCAGATACATCATTCAGGTTTAAATATTTTCTTAATGGATTTGACACAAAAAAGACTAACTGGCAAGCAGGTAATTATAAAGAATATACCAACCTGAAAACCGGAAATTATATTTTTCAGGTCAGGGGCAGAGATTCAGCCGGGACGGAGAGTGAACTATTAAGTTTTAAATTTAAAGTATTGCCAGTCTGGTATTATTCTAGACTTGCAATCGTACTTTATTTAGTTCTGGTCATTTTGATAATATGGGCAATTTATGTCCATTTGGATCTTCAGTTTGCCCGGAAACAACATATTCTTGAACAGATAATCAATAAGAGGACAGAGGATCTTATTTTAGAAAAAGAAAAAACCGAGAAGTTACTGTCTAATGTTCTTCCAAAGAATACTGCTGAGGAGATAATGTCAAAAGGAAAAGCCACAAAGATAAAATACAACTTTGTGACAGTGTTATTTTCGGATATCCAGGGCTTTACAAAGATTGCCGAAGAGATGAATCCGGAAGTATTAATAGATGAACTTGATAAATTCTTTTTTCATTTTGATTCAGTTGTTGGGAAATTTGGAATTGAAAAGATTAAGACGATAGGTGACGCTTATATGTGCGCGGGAGGGATCCCTGAAAAGAACAGGACCAATCCGGTTGAGGTTATTCTTGCCGCCCTTGAAATGCAGGGTTACATGAAGGTGCTGAAAGAATCTTCAAGGATCGTAGGCATTAAATACTGGGATATCAGGATTGGTATTCATACAGGTACTGTGGTTGCAGGAGTTGTCGGTCAAAAAAAATTATCGTACGACATCTGGGGTGACACTGTAAATATAGCAAGCAGGATGGAGTCGGCCGGAGAAGCAGGCAAAATAAACATTTCAGGAACCACCTATGAATTTGTCAAAGAGTACTTTGTTTGCGACCACAGAGGTAAGATGCCGGTTAAATATAAAGGTGAACTTGACATGTATTTTGTTTCCGGAATTATCCCGGAACTGAGGGATGAAAACGGGAATCCTAACAGAAAGTTTATGCTTAAAATGCAGATGATAAAACTTCAGGATGTTGAAGATATGATAACCAAACTATTTGATGAAGAGGCGCCACCTAACCTTTATTTCCACAATTCTTCGCTTTTAAATAATATCACAAACCACGTTGAACTTCTTGCCACTTCTGAAAAAGTTCCGGTGGAAGATTATATAAATCTGAAACTTGCGTCAGTGTTCCTTCTGACAGGTTATATCTCAGATTATGAGAAACCTATGGAAGCTTCACTCCGGCTTGTTGAGGAAATCCTTCCCAAGTATGGTTTTGACAGTACAAACATAGAAATAACAAAAAAGTTAATCAGTAATTCATTCAATAATATCCGGGAGTCGGTGTCAGATAATATTCTGCATGATGCCAGGTTTGATTATATGGGAAGGGTTGATTTTATGAAGTTAACAGATAAATTGCTTAAAGAGATGACAGAATACGGAAAGCCATCAGGTGGCAAATCATGGATTGAATTTCAGAGAAAACAGCTTATAGAGCATGATTTTATAACAAACACAGGCAAACTTCTCAGAAGTATTTCACTGGAGGATCAGATTGCTGACCTTCAAACCTATAATGCATAATCCATTTTCTGTCATAAAAGAGCAAAAGATTTATTTTAAAGATGTACTTTTGCAGTATACCTAAAAGGATTGTTTATGGAAATAATTGACTGGAAAAATCTGCCTTTTGGTTATTTAAAGACAGACTTCAACTTACGTAGTGTGTTTAAAGAAGGCAAATGGGGAAAACTTGAAGTTTCGTCATCTGAATACATTGATATTCATATCGCTGCAACGGGGTTACATTATGGTCAGGAAGCATTTGAAGGTCTTAAGGCCTATGGGTGTAAAGATGGAAAGATAAGGTTATTCAGGTGGGAAGAAAATGCAAAGCGGTTTGCATCCTCTGCTGAGGGAATAAAAATGGCGCCTGTTCCGGCTGACATGTTCAGGGAAGCTCTGTTTAAAGTGATCAATCTTAATAAAAAATATGTTCCGCCTTACGGATCGGGTGCAACCTTATATGTCAGACCACTTCTTTATGGCAGTGGAGCTGAAGTTGGTGTTAAACCAGCAGCAGAATATACTTTTATAATATTTGTCACACCGGTGGGTCCTTATTTCAAAGAAGGAGTAAAACCGGTGAATTTGCTTATTTCAAGAGATGCGGACAGGGCAGCTCCGATGGGAACAGGCATTTATAAAGTTGGAGGTAATTACGCTGCAAGTCTTCGTGCAATAGTATCAGCACGTGAAAGTGGATATTCAAATACATTATTTCTTGACGCAAAAGAAAAGAAGTATATTGATGAATGCGGACCGGCCAATTTTTTTGGTATCAGGGATAATACATATATTACTCCAAAATCAGAATCAATATTGAATTCTATTACAAACATGAGCCTTATTGAAATTGCCAGGAGTATGGGAATGAAGACTGAACGACGGCCGATTCCGGTAGAAGAGTTAGCATCTTTCACCGAGACAGGTGCCTGTGGTACAGCTGCAGTGATAAGCCCGATAGCCAAAATATTCGATCCGGAAAATAACAAGATATATGAGTATTGTAAAGATGGCAATCCCGGACCTGAATCAATGAAGCTATATAATAAGCTTGTTGCAATCCAGAATGGAGATGAGCCTGATGAGTTTGGGTGGTTGACAGTTGTGGAATAAGAAAGGGGAAATTTACCTCACCCTAAATCCCTCTCCCCAGGGAGAGGGACTTGAACGGCTTTTCATATTTTTTACCCCTTCTTCTCCCGGGAGAAGGGGACAGGGGATGAGGCAGATTAATTTAGATAGTAAGGGGGATGAGGGTTGATTTCAATTAAAACCATGTTAATACAGTGAAGAAAAGGGAGTCAGGTTTATCAAAAGGAAAGTTAAGAAGTTCATATCTGACTCTGGTGATAAGCGTTTCCCTTGTTCTTTTTCTTTTGGGGATACTGGGGCTTGTCCTGATCAATGCCAGGGAGCTGTCGGACTATTTTCGGGAGAGCCTCTCTTTCTCTGTGATGCTTGCTGATGATTCAAAAGAGGCTGACATCCGGATGCTGCAAAAGGATCTTGATGCAAAACAATATGTAAAATCGACAGATTATATTTCAAAAGATGAAGCCGCAACAAAAATGAAAGATGAGCTGGGAGAGGACTTCATTAGTTTTCTTGGAGACAATCCTCTTCCTCCTTCAATTGATGTATATCTTTATTCCGGATATACAAATCCTGACAGTGTTGCCAAAATCGAGAAATATATTCTGGAATATCCTTTTGTAAAAGAGGTTTATTACCAGGAGTCATTGTTGTTTCTTATAAATGAAAATGTGAAAAAGATAAGTCTTTTTTTATTAGTAATCAGTTCATTTCTCTTCCTGATAGCTCTGACAATCATTAATAACACTATCAGGCTTTCAATCTATTCAAAAAGGTTCCTGATAAGAACTATGCAGCTTGTAGGGGCAACAAAATCATTCATCAGGAAGCCGTTTTTACTGCAGAGCGCAATCCATGGACTCATAGCCGCACTAATAGCTATGACTTTGTTATTGGGGCTTCTCTATCTTATAGAAAAAGAATTTTTTATGATGTTTACCTTTGAGAGCACAAAATTATTATTGCTCTTAGGTTTTGTAATTATAATTACAGGAGTATTGATTAATATTATTTCTACATTTTTTTCAGTTAACAGGTATTTAAGCATTTCTGAAGACAAACTTTATTATTGAAATTATTATGGTCACAAAGAATGAAAACAAGAAAAAACTGAATTTTGCTCTGGGAGCTGAAAACTATAAATTACTGGCAATCGGTTTTGCCATAATAGTAATCGGTTTTCTTCTTATGCTTGGTGGTAAAGCTGAGAGTCCGGATGAGTTCAGTGAAAAGATATTTAGTTTCAGAAGGATAACACTTGCCCCGATTCTTGTACTTGGAGGGTTTATTTTCGAGATTTGGGCAATCATGAAAAAGCCTAAAGACACAGACGAATAAAAAAGTTGCCTTGAGTGCCTGAAATATTTAAAGTTTTTATGGAATAACTTCAGGCACTCCGGACTCATGGCTCACTTTAACACACTTTCTTTAATAATATTAATATTGATTTTCTATGAATTGGTTTGAAGCGATTATCCTTGGGTTGATCCAGGGTTTAACCGAGTTTTTACCTGTGAGCAGCTCGGGACATCTTGAAATTTCCAAAGTTCTGTTCGGAGTTGATCCGGAAGCCAGTTTTTTCTTCACTATAGCAGTGCATGGGGCCACAGTACTGAGCACTATATTTGTCTTTTGGAAGGAGATACTGACTCTCATTCAGGGAACTCTGAAATTTAAAATGAATGACGAGACCTCCTATGTATTTAAGATAATTGTTTCAATGATACCTGTTGGTGTTGCAGGAGTGCTTCTGAAAGGACCAATAGAGAGTTTGTTTAACGGTAATATGCTATTCATAGGACTAATGTTGCTGGTTACTTCATTAATTCTTGCTGCAGCTCATTTTGTCAGAAAAGGAGACAGAAGCATAGGTTATCCGGATGCTTTTATCATAGGTCTTGCACAGGCTTTTGCTGTTATTCCCGGAATTTCACGCTCCGGCGCTACTATTGCCACCGGACTTATAATCGGCAACAGGAAAGAAGATATTGCGAAATTTTCTTTTCTTATGGTACTTATTCCGGTAATAGGGGCAAATATTATGGAAATATTTTCAGGAGATCTTTCCCGAACAGGTACAGGACCAGTCATTATTCTGGTTGGTTTTATTTCGGCGTTTATTTCGGGATACTTTGCCTGTAAATGGATGATAGAGCTTGTGAAAAGGAGTAAATTGATCTGGTTTTCAATTTATTGTGCGGTAATAGGATTGTTGGCTATATTGCTTCATTAGGATGAGTAATGATATAAAGAGTATATTTGAAGAGGGACAGGTATTATTGTTTAATAAGCCTCTCTACTGGACATCATTTGACCTGGTAAACAAAGTGAGAATAATTATCAGGAACGCTCTTGGAATAAAAAAAATTAAAGTTGGTCATGCCGGGACGCTTGATCCGCTTGCAAGCGGTCTAATGATTATCTGTACGGGCAGGGCCACAAAAAAAGTGGATGAGTTTCGTGATCTTGATAAAGAGTATGTTGCAACAATTCATCTTGGAGCCACTACCCCATCATTTGATCTTGAGACGGAAACCGACGGCAATTTTCCTACAGAACATATCACGGAAACGCTTGTAAAAAAAACGCTTTTGAAATTTTCAGGTGAGCTAAAGCAGATACCTCCGTTACATTCAGCTAAGCTTATAGCGGGTAAACGGGCGTATGAGTTTGCCAGACAGGGCATTGTTAAAGAGATGGAGCCTGTTACAATTTTTATCTATGAAACAGAACTTCTCTCTTTTGGTATCCCTGAGACTACGATCAGGTTACGGTGCAGCAAAGGGACATATATAAGGTCATTTGCGAGAGATTTCGGGCAGGCATTAAATAGCGGAGCTTATCTGTCGGCACTTGAAAGAACCTCTATCGGGTCGTTAAATGTCAGGGATGCATTTAGTATAGGAAAATTTCAGGAAAAAGTCGAGGCAATGAAACAAAACGGAAATTTTTACGTATAAAGGAATTCGTATATTACAAACATTATAAAGAGAACATGAAATTATCGCAATTCAAATACAATTTGCCACCGGAGCTTATTGCCCTGTACCCATCGGAGACCCGGGATGAATCAAGGTTGTTTGTTGTGGACAGGAAAGGGGGAAAATTTGAGCACAGGATTTTTAAAGATATCACGGAGTATTTTAATGAAAAAGATGTATTGGTTTTTAATAACACTAAAGTTTTTCCTGCAAGGTTATATGGAAATAAGGAAAAAACCGGAGCAGAGATTGAAGTTTTTTTGTTACGGGAACTGAACAGGGAGCAGAGATTATGGGATGTGCTGGTTGATCCGGCAAGGAAAATCAGGATAGGGAATAAACTCTATTTTGGTGAGGATGATCTGCTTGTAGCTGAAGTAATTGACAATACGACATCAAGAGGCAGGACTCTGAGGTTTCTGTTTGACGGCAGCTATGAAGAGTTTAAGCAAACATTATACAGTCTGGGAAAGACACCGCTTCCAAAGTTCATTAACAGACCGGTAGAACCTGAAGACAATGAGCGTTACCAGACAATATTTGCCAAATATGAGGGAGCCGTTGCAGCACCAACAGCTGGTCTTCATTTCAGCAGGGAGCTATTAAAGAAACTTGAGATCAAGGGAGTTGACTTTGCCGAGATAACACTTCATGTCGGGTTGGGTAATTTTAGAAGTGTTGATGTTGAGGATCTTACAAAACACAAAGTTGATTCGGAGAGGATAATCATTAATGAAGAAGCTGCTGATATAGTAAATAAGGCTAAGGATGAAAAGTATAAGATTTGTGCGGTAGGTACAACTGTTGTGAGGACTCTTGAGAGTTCCGTATCGACCGACGGATACCTGAAACCATTTGACGGCTGGACCAACAAGTTCATTTTTCCGCCATACGAGTTCAAGGTCCCTGATATGATGATCAGTAATTTTCATCTTCCGTATTCTACTTTGCTTATGATGGTGGCAGCTTTTGGAGGATTTGATCTTGTATTTGATGCATATAAAACTGCAGTTAAAGAAAAATACAGGTTTGGTACTTATGGCGATGCGATGCTGATAATATAACGGCACTACGGCTACAACGGTGCCATGGTACAATAGCATTTTGAAAAACCATTCCGCTCCAAGGGGGATAAGGATGGATAATAACAGACTACCAGTCACACTTACAAATAAATATATTGCCGGATTGAGTAACCTCTTCCGGCTTTTTATGTTTAAAAAGCCATCGGTGACTTAATTTTTTATGCGATTGTCAAATAAATCTTCAACTTCTTGAAATAATATTATCTTTAGGCCTCTAAATGTGCATGTTTGGATGCAACCATACCTGGTCTATGATAGTCTTAAGAACAGAATAACTGATAATCCGTTAAAACTGAAAAACGGATAGAATATATAATTTAAAAAGTGGGCGGCTTTAAAAAAAAAGAGTTTAAAGCCGGGCGTTATTTTTTTGTATAATACTGAGATAAAAATTTGAAACTGAAAAAGTCATAAAATATAATACCACATAAAATGAGGAGGTATATCATGAATACGGTACAAAACAAATCTTCAGTGCCTTTTTATAAAAGAGGGTACTCTGGAAAGCATCTGGTTGTGTTGCGCATCAGAATTCTCTTATGCATGATAATATTATTTCTGGCACTTGCGAGTCAGAAAATATCCGGGCAGGGAGTTGGGATCAGCGAAAGTTCGATTATTCCGGATGGATCGTCAATTCTGGAGCTGAGGTCATCGCTGAGAGGATTTCTGGCGCCCCGGATGTCGACCGGAGAAAGATTGTTAATTACATCTCCCGCACAAGGTCTGCTGGTATATGATACTACCACCCAGTCATTCTGGTATTTTGAGAATGGCTGGAAAGCAATTGCTTCAGGTGCCCTGGGAGCATCAAACCAACTTCTTGGAATGAATGGGGCGGGCAACGCCAATGAGTATAAGACATTATTGGGTACAGCTAATCAGATTAGTGTGTTCCATGCACCCGGAAGTATAACACTATCCACTCCTCAGGATATTGCAGTTACTTCTTCACCGGTATTTGCAGGACTGACATTAACAAATCCGCTTACCGTACCTAATGGCGGAACAGGGTTATCCTCAGGATTATCAGGAGGAATTCCCTATTTCAACAGTAATACGACAATGGCTTCGTCAGCAGTACTGACAGCCAATGGTGTGGTTATCGGAGGAGGATCAGGTTTGGCCCCTGCTACAATTGGGGTAGGTGCCGCCAACACTGTTTTACGCGGAACAGGAGGCGTTCCTGCATTTGGTCAGATTGTTAATGGAGATATTACAAATGGTACGATTGACCTTAGAAGCAAGGTATTTAATGTATTACCGATAGCTAACGGAGGAACGAACTCCGGAGTAGCTCTGTCAGGGCAGACAATAATGATATCAAATGGAGGTTCAATAGTACAAGGCCAAGCGGGAACAACATCAACGGTGTTGCATGGGAATTCCGGAGGGGCACCTGCATATGGTCAGGTTGTTAATGTTGATATTGCAGATGGGGCCGTTACCACAGATAAGATATTGAATGCTAATGTAACACCAATCAAGATAGCCCCGGGAGCCAGCAACCAGGTATTGGTAACCGATGGTACCGGAGCAGTAGCCTGGATCAATAAAGATGCTTTTGGAGCGATAGCAGATCAGGTAACAATAGGGGGAACAGGTACTACCTTAGATCCGTTTTATGTACTGGATCTTGGTATCACTACGGCTAAGTTAGCAGACGGGGCTGTTACGTCTCTCAAGATAGCGGATGGTACGATAGCAGATGTTGATGTATCAGCCTTGGCGGCGATAGCAGGGAGTAAGATAGTCCCTGACTTTGTCGGTCAGAATATAGTTACCACAGGTACTTTAAATGCAGGCAACAGCACATTGGGTACCTTATCGGCAGGTGCCACAACACTTGGAACCTTGTCAGCCACAGCGACTTCTGTCACAGATCTTACCGCCACAGGAGTAGTAACTCTTGGGGATGATGCCATACAGGCCAATGAGATAGAGAATGGGGCCGTTACCACAGATAAGATATTGAATGCTAATGTAACACCAATCAAGATAGCCCCCGGCGCTGTTGATCAGGTACTGGTGACAGATGGTACCGGAGCAGTAGCATGGATCAATAAAGATGCTTTTGGAGCGATAGCAGATCAGGTAACCATAGGCGGAACAGGTACTACCTTAGATCCGTTTTATGTACTGGATCTTGGTATCACTACGGCTAAGTTAGCAGACGGGGCTGTTACGTCTCTCAAGATAGCGGATGGTACGATAGCAGATGTTGATGTATCAGCCTTGGCGGCGATAGCAGGGAGTAAGATAGTTCCTGACTTTGTTGGTCAGAATATAGTTACCACAGGTACTTTAAATGCAGGCAACAGCACATTGGGTACCTTATCAGCAGGTGCCACAACACTTGGCACCTTGTCAGCCACAGCGACTTCTGTCACTGATCTTACCGCCACAGGAGTAGTAACTCTTGGGGATGATGCCATACAGGCAAATGAGATAGAGAATGGGGCCGTTACCACAGATAAGATATTGAATGCTAATGTAACACCAATCAAGATAGCCCCCGGCGCTGTTGATCAGGTACTGGTGACAGATGGCACCGGAGCAGTAGCATGGATCAATAAAGATGCTTTTGGAGCGATAGCAGATCAGGTAACAATAGGGGGAACAGGTACTACCTTAGATCCGTTTTATGTACTGGATCTTGGTATCACTACGGCTAAGTTAGCAGACGGGGCTGTTACGTCTCTCAAGATAGCGGATGGTACGATAGCAGATGTTGATGTATCAGCCTTGGCGGCGATAGCAGGGAGTAAGATAGTCCCTGACTTTGTTGGTCAGAATATAGTTACCACGGGTACTTTAAATGCAGGCAACAGCACATTGGGTACCTTATCGGCAGGTGCCACAACACTTGGCACCTTGTCAGCCACATCGACTTCTGTCACTATCTTACCGCCACAGGAGTAGTAACTCTTGGGGATGATGCCATACAGGCCAATGAGATAGAGAATGGGGCCGTTACCACAGATAAGATATTGAATGCTAATGTAACACCAATCAAGATAGCCCCCGGCGCTGTTGATCAGGTACTGGTGACAGATGGTACCGGAGCAGTAGCATGGATCAATAAAGATGCTTTTGGAGCGATAGCAGATCAGGTAACAATAGGGGGAACAGGTACTACCTTAGATCCGTTTTATGTACTGGATCTTGGTATCACTACGGCTAAGTTAGCAGACGGGGCTGTTACGTCTCTCAAGATAGCGGATGGTACGATAGCAGATGTTGATGTATCAGCCTTGGCGGCGATAGCAGGGAGTAAGATAGTTCCTGACTTTGTTGGTCAGAATATAGTTACCACAGGTACTTTAAATGCAGGCAACAGCACATTGGGTACCTTATCGGCAGGTGCCACAACACTTGGCACCTTGTCAGCCACAGCGACTTCTGTCACAGATCTTACCGCCACAGGAGTAGTAACTCTTGGGGATGATGCCATACAGGCCAATGAGATAGAGAATGGGGCCGTTACCACAGATAAGATATTGAATGCTAATGTAACACCAATCAAGATAGCCCCCGGCGCTGTTGATCAGGTACTGGTGACAGATGGCACCGGAGCAGTAGCATGGATCAATAAAGATGCTTTTGGAGCGATAGCAGATCAGGTAACAATAGGGGGAACAGGTACTACCTTAGATCCGTTTTATGTACTGGATCTTGGTATCACTACGGCTAAGTTAGCAGACGGGGCTGTTACGTCTCTCAAGATAGCGGATGGTACGATAGCAGATGTTGATGTATCAGCCTTGGCGGCGATAGCAGGGAGTAAGATAGTTCCTGACTTTGTTGGTCAGAATATAGTTACCACGGGTACTTTAAATGCAGGCAACAGCACATTGGGTACCTTATCGGCAGGTGCCACAACACTTGGCACCTTGTCAGCCACAGCGACTTCTGTCACAGATCTTACCGCCACAGGAGTAGTAACTCTTGGGGATGATGCCATACAGGCGAATGAGATAGAGAATGGGGCCGTTACCACAGATAAGATAACAGATGCCAATGTTACGGCAGCCAAGCTGACAGCTGGAGCAGGAACAGCAGGACGTGTAGCCTTAGCTGATGCCGCCGGAGCAGTTACTTTCGGCAACATTCCTTCGACAAGTGTAACGGGCTATGATTTAACTTCAACAGATATCACGGTAACCGGCGGTACGGGAGCGACCTTAACCGCAGCCAGCCTTGCCATAGCGGACAATGCTATCACCAATGCGAAGATGGCAGACAATGCAATTGGAGCAGCAGAGCTTCAGTCTGATGCTGTTACCACAGTTAAAATACTGGATGGTAATATTACAACATCCAAGCTACTGGATGGCAATGTTACCACATCAAAGATTGCGGATGCCAATGTCATCACAACCAAGATAGCAGATGCGAATGTTACCGCAGCCAAGCTGACAGCAGGAGCAGGAACAGCAGGACGTGTAGCCTTAGCTGATGCCGCCGGAGCAGTTACTTTCGGCAACATTCCTTCGACAAGTGTAACCGGCTATGATTTAACTTCAACAGATATCACAGTAACCGGCGGTACGGGAGCGACCTTAACTGCAGCCAGTCTTGTCATTGCCGACAATGCTATCACCAATGCGAAAATGGCAGACAATGCAATTGGAGCAGCAGAGCTTCAGGCTGATGCTGTCACTACTGTTAAAATACTGGATGGTAATATTACAACATCCAAAATACTGGATGCAAATGTCACTACAGGTAAGATTGCAGATGCAAATATCACTTCATCCAAGATTGCAGATGCCAATGTCATCACAACCAAGATAGCAGATGCGAATGTAACGGCAGCCAAGCTGACTGCTGGAGCAGGAACAGCAGGACGTGTAGCCTTAGCTGATGCCGCCGGAGCAGTTACTTTCGGCAACATTCCTTCGACAAGTGTAACCGGCTATGATTTAACTTCAACAGATATAACAGTAACCGGCGGTACGGGAGCGACCTTAAACGCAGCCAGCCTTGCCATAGCTGACAATGCTATCACCAATGCAAAGATGGCAGACAATGCAATTGGAGCAGCAGAGCTTCAGGCTGATGCTGTCACCACAGTTAAAATACTGGATGGTAATATTACAACATCCAAAATACTGGATGGCAAATGTTACAGATAAAATATCACTTCATCCAAGATTGCAGATGCCAATGTCATCTACAACCAAGATAGCAGATGCGAATGTTACGGCAGCCAAGCTGACTGCCGGAGCAGGAACAGCAGGACGTGTAGCCTTAGCTGATGCCGCCGGAGCAGTTACTTTCGGCAACATTCCTTCGACAAGTGTAACCGGCTATGATTTAACTTCAACAGATATCACAGTAACCGGCGGTACGGGAGCGACCTTAAACTGCAGCCAGTCTTGCCATTGCCGACAATGCTATCACCAATTCGAAGATGGCAGACAATGCAATTGGAGCAGCAGAGCTTCAGTCTGATGCTGTCACTACTGTTAAAATACTGGATGGTAATATTACAACATCCAAAATACTGGATGCAAATGTCACTACAGGTAAGATTGCAGATGCAAATATCACTTCATCCAAGATTGCAGATGCCAATGTCATCACAACCAAGATAGCAGATGCGAATGTAACGGCAGCCAAGCTGACTGCTGGAGCAGGAACAGCAGGACGTGTAGCCTTAGCTGATGCCGCCGGAGCAGTTACTTTCGGCAACATTCCTTCGACAAGTGTAACGGGCTATGATTTAACTTCAACAGATATAACGGTAACCGGCGGTACGGGAGCGACCTTAACCGCAGCCAGTCTTACCATTGCCGACAATGCTATCACCAATTCGAAGATGGCAGACAATGCAATTGGAGCAGCAGAGCTTCAGGCTGATGCTGTCACCACAGTTAAGATACTGGATGGTAATGTTACAACATCCAAGATACTGGATGCAATGCCAATGTCATCACAACTAAGATAGCAGATGCGAATGTAACAGCAGCCAAGCTGACTGCTGGGGCAGGAACAGCAGGACGTGTAGCCTTAGCTGATGCCGCCGGAGCAGTTACTTTCGGCAACATTCCTTCGACAAGTGTAACCGGATATGATTTAACTTCAACAGATATCACGGTAACCGGCGGTACGGGAGCGACCTTAAACGCAGCCAGCCTTGCCATAGCTGACAATGCAATAACTAATGCAAAGATGGCAGACAATGCAATTGGAGCAGCAGAGCTTCAGGCTGATGCTGTTACCACAGTTAAAATACTGGATGGTAATGTTACAACATCCAAAATACTGGATGCCAATTCACTTCATCAAAGATTGCGGATGCCAATGTCATCACAACCAAGATAGCAGATGCGAATGTAACGGCGGCCAAGCTGACTGCTGGGGCAGGAACAGCAGGACGTGTAGCCTTAGCTGATGCCGCCGGAGTAGTTACTTTCGGCAACATTCCTTCGACAAGTGTAACCGGCTATGATTTAACTTCAACAGATATAACGGTAACCGGCGGTACGGGAGCGACCTTAAACGCAGCCAGCCTTGCCATAGCGGACAATGCTATAACCAATGCAAAGATGGCAGACAATGCAATTGGAGCAGCAGAGCTTCAGGCTGATGCTGTCACCACTGTTAAAATACTGGATGGTAATGTTACAACATCCAAAATACTGGATGCAAATGTCACTACAGGTAAGATTGCAGATGCAAATATCACTTCATCCAAGATTGCAGATGCCAATATCACTACATCTAAGATTGCGGATGCGAATGTTACGGCAGCCAAGCTGACAGCCGGAGCAGGAACAGCAGGACGTGTAGCCTTAGCTGATGCCGCCGGAGCAGTTACTTTCGGCAACATTCCTTCGACAAGTGTAACCGGATATGATTTAACTTCAACAGATATCACAGTAACCGGCGGTACGGGAGCGACCTTAAACGCAGCCAGCCTTGCCATAGCTGACAATGCAATAACCAATGCGAAGATGGCAGACAATGCAATTGGAGCAGCAGAGCTTCAGTCTGATGCTGTCACTACTGTTAAAATACTGGATGGTAATATTACAACATCCAAAATACTGGATGCAAATGTCACTACAGGTAAGATTGCAGATGCAAATATCACTTCATCCAAGATTGCAGATGCCAATGTCATCACAACTAAGATAGCAGATGCGAATGTAACGGCAGCCAAGCTGACAGCCGGAGCAGGAACAGCAGGACGTGTAGCCTTAGCTGATGCCGCCGGAGCAGTTACTTTCGGCAACATTCCTTCGACAAGTGTAACGGGCTATGATTTAACTTCAACAGATATCACGGTAACCGGCGGTACTGGAGCGACCTTAAACGCAGCCAGTCTTACTATTGCCGACAATGCTATCACCAATGCAAAGATGGCAGACAATGCAATTGGAGCAGCTGAACTTCAGACCGATGCTGTCACCACAGTTAAAATACTGGATGGTAATGTTACAACATCCAAGATACTGGATGCAAATGTCATTACAACCAAGATAGCAGATGCGAATGTAACGGCGGCCAAACTGACAGCCGGAGCGGGAACAGCAGGACGTGTAGCCTTAGCTGATGCCGCCGGAGCAGTTACTTTCGGCAACATTCCTTCGACAAGTGTAACGGGCTATGATTTAACTTCAACAGATATCACGGTAACCGGCGGTACGGGAGCGACCTTAAACGCAGCCAGTCTTACTATTGCCGACAATGCTATCACCAATTCGAAGATGGCAGACAATGCAATTGGAGCAGCAGAGCTTCAGTCTGATGCTGTTACCACAGTTAAAATACTGGATGGTAATGTTACAACATCCAAAATACTGGATGCCAATGTCACTTCATCAAAGATTGCAGATGCCAATGTCATCACAACCAAGATAGCAGATGCGAATGTAACGGCAGCCAAGCTGACAGCCGGAGCAGGAACAGCAGGACGTGTAGCCTTAGCTGATGCCGCCGGAGCAGTTACTTTCGGCAACATTCCTTCGACAAGTGTAACGGGCTATGATTTAACTTCAACAGATATAACGGTAACCGGCGGTACGGGAGCGACCTTAACTGCAGCCAGCCTTGCCATAGCGGACAATGCTATCACCAATGCAAAGATGGCAGACAATGCAATTGGAGCAGCAGAGCTTCAGACTGATGCTGTCACTACTGTTAAAATACTGGATGCCAATATTACCACATCCAAGATAGCAGATGCGAATGTAACGGCAGCCAAGCTGACAGCCGGAGCAGGAACAGCAGGACGGGTAGCCTTAGCCGATGCCGCCGGAGCAGTTACTTTCGGCAACATTCCTTCGACAAGTGTAACCGGCTATGATTTAACTTCAACAGATATCACAGTAACCGGCGGTACGGGAGCGACCTTAACCGCAGCCAGCCTTGCCATTGCCGACAATGCTATCACCAATGCGAAGATGGCAGACAATGCAATTGGAGCAGCAGAGCTTCAGGCTGATGCTGTCACTACTGTTAAAATACTGGATGGTAATATTACAACATCCAAAATACTGGATGCAAATGTCACTACAGGTAAGATTGCAGATGCAAATATCACTTCATCCAAGATTGCAGATGCCAATGTCATCACAACCAAGATAGCAGATGCGAATGTAACAGCAGCCAAGCTGACAGCCGGAGCAGGAACAGCAGGACGTGTAGCCTTAGCTGATGCCGCCGGAGCAGTTACTTTCGGCAACATTCCTTCGACAAGTGTAACGGGCTATGATTTAACTTCAACAGATATAACAGTAACCGGCGGTACGGGAGCGACCTTAAACGCAGCCAGCCTTGCCATAGCGGACAATGCTATCACCAATGCGAAGATGGCAGACAATGCAATTGGAGCAGCAGAGCTTCAGGCTGATGCTGTCACTACTGTTAAAATACTGGATGGTAATGTTACAACATCCAAAATACTGGATGCCAATGTCACTTCATCCAAGATTGCGGATGCCAATGTCATCACAACCAAGATAGCAGATGCGAATGTAACGGCAGCCAAGCTGACAGCCGGAGCAGGAACAGCAGGACGAATTGGTGTTGCAGATGCCACGGGAGTAATCACTTATGGTAGTATCCCGACCGGAAGTGTAACCGGTATTTTATCTCCTGTAAATGGGGGTACCGGTATAGCAAATAATGCGTCATCGACACTTGCAATTTCTGGCAATTTTGGAACCACACTTACAGTAACTGCACCTACAACACTTACTTTACCTACTACAGGAACACTTTTGACGTCCACTGGTGATGGATCTGGATTAGCCGGAATTACCGGTGCACAGATAACAGGTAACATTTCAGGGAGTGCAGCAAATGTGACTGGTATTGTCGATATTGCCAATGGAGGCACAGGTTCACCAACACAAAATTTTGTTGACCTTACAACAGTTCAAACTGTTGCGGGTGTGAAAACATTTTCTTCGTTACCAACTTTTTCAACTCTGACCCAAGGTTCAATTCCTTTTGCAGGAGCCGGCGGAGCATTAACTCAAGATAACGCCAACCTTTTTTGGGATAATACAAATAATAGACTTGGCATCGGAACTGCATTGCCCAGTGACCCATTAAATGTAATAGGAGATATTAAAATAGGAAATGCCAACACCGGAACAATTAAAGCAACTAACGAACTTGTATTACGGCAGGATGGAGATGTATATGGTCCTTCAATCCTGAGGCTCAGGAATCGAGATACTGAGAATGGAGCTATATTTGAAACTACAGACGCAACAATTACTTTAGTTGATTTCATATTTAGAGCTTCAAATGGTCAAAGAAATATCAGGTATGAAGGTAGAGCAGGTTTTGCTAGAACTGGTGCCCCTTCATTCCATTTAGGCGGTGCCAGCCCAGATGTACCTACATTATCCCTTGGTGATAATTATGCTGCATTTAATACAAGAGTCAGGATAGGGAATTATCCTATAGGTACGACCCCGGTTCCGGCTCCTACCGCACTTCTTCATTTTGCAGCAGGAACAGCAACAGCCGGTACAGCTCCTCTGAAATTTACTTCTGGTACTAATTTAACAAATGCCGAAGCTGGTGCCGTAGAGTATGATGGGACAAACTTGAGAATAACTGATAATACACCAACTCGTTACACCCTTGCTAAAACATTAACTGCTATCGCTGCTTTGGATTTTCCTAGCACATTAGCAAGGTCTAGTTGGGATCTACCCATAACTGTTAATGGTGCTGCTGATGGTGATGTAGTTATTGTAGGTATTCCGAACGGTGCAAACCTGCCTAATACAACATATACCGCAAGGGTAAGCGCAGCTAATACGGTAAGTGTAAGGTTCAATAATTATTCTGGTGGTGCCCTTGACCCGGCCCTGGTACATTCCGCGTGAGTGTTTTAAAATATTGATTTGATACTGTTCGGTCTGAATTAATTATTAAAAAAAGAGTAATATGAAATTTATTAAAACCAACATCCCTGCCTTTGAGGCATTGCTGGCTACCAGTAGGCAGTATGTATTAAGACGCAGTAAATTAAGACAAAAGATAAAAGTGAAAATAAGCGTTGAGCGTTGAGCAGGGACGACCGTAAAGAAATTTCCCTGTGGGCAATTTTAGGGAGGAGCCAGACTGCAGGGGTGGCAAAGAGTATAAAGTTGATTGTAAAGCGTAGAGAGGAAGAAAAGACAAAAGTCACAGGAAAAAAGTGAAAACAATGAGAAATGAAATAGTATGCACTGTGGAAGGTTGGTTAAGGTTGCCACGCCCGTCTTCGCCGGGCTCGCAATGACAGTTGAGGTAAGGGAATTTATTGGTGATTTATAAACCAATGAAAAGCAAGTAATAAGTAATAAGAAACGAAAAACGATGATCATCTTAATACAAAGGACAAAAGTCACAAGATAATAGCGATATGAAAGACGTTGAAAAGACGAATATAATTGCTGACGAAGTCATAATGAATAAAATTATCATTATCAGGAACAGACGTGTTATGATTGATAGCGATATGGCTGAATTATATGGAGTTACAACGAAGAGGCTTAATGAAGCTGTGAAAAGAAACATGAAAAGATTTCCTGTCGACTTTATGTTTCAACTCACGATCGTTGAGAAAGAAGAACTGGTCGCAAATTGCGACCACCTCAAAAAATTGAAGTATTCTCCTTATCTGCCTTTTGCTTTTACTGAACATGGAGCTGTGAACGAGAAACGAAAAACTATGGTTCAATACAAACATGAATTATGAGTAAAAAGTCAAATAGCGGGATACTGATTCCAGCTGAACGTATTGCCAGTCGTATTTTGATCTTTCGTCAGGAAAATATTATGCTCGATTTCCATCTGGCTGAATTATACGGCATAGAAACACGTGCGCTTAAACAAGCCGTAAAGCGTAACATGGAAAGATTTCCTCTCGATTTTATGTTCGAACTTAATGAAGATGAGATAAATAGCCTGGTATCACAAAATGTGATACCTTCCAAAAAGCAGTTAGGAGGTGCTGTTCCTTACGCTTTTACCGAGCCCGGTATTGCAATGCTTTCGAGTATATTAAAGACTCTAACAGCTGTCAATGTCAATATTGCGATTATGCGAACTTTTGTAAAATTACGCAAAATGATGTTCAATTATACGGATATGGTCAAATGGCAATCGGATATTGAAAAAAAATTAGGAGAACACGATGATAAGTTCTTGTTGATTTTTGAATACCTGAAACAATTTGAACAAAGCAAAATTCAGAAACTGGAACAAAAAGAACGCCAAAGAATAGGATTTAAACAGAGTGATGATAAAGACAAAAGACAAAAGTGAAAATAAGCGTTGAGCAGGGACGACCGTAAAGAAATTGCCCTGTGGACAATTTTAGGGAAGAGCCAGACTGCAGGGGTGGCAAAGAGTATAAGGTTGATTGTAAAGCGTAGAGAGGAAGAAAAGACAAATATGAAAACAATGAAAAATGAATTAGTATGCACCATGGAAGGTTGGTTAAGGTTGCCACGCCCTCCTAAGTCGGGCTCGCAATGACAGGAGATGAATGGGTATTTATAGATGATTTATAAACCAATGATAAACAAGTAACGTAACGCAAAAAGCATAACGATAATATGAGAAACTTTAAAACCACATTTCTGACATTGGCTGTATTGCTGCTGACAATCAGCATCTCAGCCCAGCAAACATCAAAACCTGCAAGTGTACCTCAGACACTTGTAAAATTGACATCTTCGTCCGATACACTGCAATATACCCTTGGCGCTTTTGTGGGACAATGGATGGTGAAGAACGGGTTTGCGGTAAACAAACCTGTACTGTTCAAAAGAGGTATGGATGATGTCCTGCAGAAGAAAAAGCTGGCAGTAACCGATTCAACCATTGCACCGATTGTCTCTGCATACCAGCTGGCATCACAGAATGCCAGGAGCCGTGCGCTTGAAGAACAGCTATTCGCGGCACTGAAAGGAAAACCCGGTGTTGGCGTTATGCCCGACGGTGTGCATTATATTGTTATAAAAATGGGAACCGGTGTTCGTCCCACGGCAACTGATTCTGTTGTTATTAACGCTATCGGCATTTTTCCCGACGGAACCGTTTTTGAGGATACCTTTCAGAAAAAGAAGCCAATAACTACTCTGACAGGGAAACTAATTCCCGGATTAAATGAAGCTATACAATTAATGCCCGAAGGCTCGGTATGGAGGGTTTTTGTACCGTCAGTCCTGGCTTACGGTTCTGCCGGTCTGACCAATGTCATACCGCCTAACACAGCGCTGGTTTTCGATATTACGTTGGTGGAGGTGAAGGGGAAGAGATGACTAAAGAGACTAAGAGACGAAGGGACGGATTGCTTCGTCACCGCTTGCGCGGGACTCGCAATGACAGGTCACTTAATAATGTTTGTAATGACAGGGAAAATAGAATGAACAACGAAAAACATGAAACGCACAACACGAAACGAGAGACTATTTAGTGTTATTTAATTAACAGAATGACCGGCAGAAGCCATAACATATTGCAAAACAAAAATTCAAAGAATAACTCTTTGATTAAGAGAGTTTCTATTCTCTGCTTTGGGTTGCTTTTGCTCGGTCATGGCGGTGTTCTTGCACAGGTAATTTCAAATTCCGGTGCTGCCGTTTCTGTTACTCCCGGCATTGTGGTGAACAGTAAAGACATTGAAAACAATGCCGGCTCACTTGGTAACAATGGAACGATCAATCTTACAGGTAATTTCAAAAGCACCGCAACAACAAACGGGAATGGTACATTCACAATAGGCGGTAACTGGACAAATACCGGTGGCATATTTATTCCGGGAATAAGCACTGTGATCTTTAATGGCACTGCGAATCAGCTCATTACACGTGCCGGCGGCGAAAACTTTTTTAACCTTTCAATCTCAAATACAGGTAATCTGCTGCAAACATAGTAGGTATTTCGAATAACATTACTGTGGCAGGAACTCTATTTATGTCAACAGGAAACATAGATGCTGCATCTTTCATTCTGTATCTTTCCAATCAGGCTACTTCAGCACTGAATTATACCTCTGTAACAGGCAGCAGGATCTTCGGGAAATTTGAGAGAGGGATTAACCAGGCAGGAACATATCTGTTCCCATTAGGCACGACTGCTTTTTACAACCCGGCAAACCTGATCACAAACAGCGTTACCAATCCGGGAACTGTTCTTTCAGAGTTTATCACTTCACCCCCGCCTGGTAATACAGGTCTGCCTGTCCCTGACCCGCCTGTAGAAATAGCTTATGCGTACCCCGATGGTTTCTGGAGTTTAACGGCAGGAAACGGTTTTTCAAGCGGGAACTACAACATTAACCTGAATGCATCGGGATTTACAGAAACGATTTTTGATGTTACCAGGGTGATAAAACGCACAGCAGGTGGAGACTGGACTGTTGACGGCATTCACAGCGATGCACTAGATCCTGTAGTCTTCCGTAATAATCTTACCGGGGGTATCTCTCCTTCGGGAACTCAGTTTGCGCTCGGCCGGAGCCGGCCATTGATAACACAGCACCCTGTCAGTATGTTATACACATGCGAAAACACAAACGCCTCATTCTCAATTACAGCTACGGGGGCAGAACTTCTGACTTACAGATGGTATAAGGAGCCTGGTGTTGTAATCTCTAATGGCACTCATTACAGCGGAGCCAGAACTTCTACCCTCACAATAATCGGTGCGGTTTTAAGTGATGCCGGTGATTATTACTGTATTGTAACCGACAGATACGGGATGTCGACCCGCAGCAATAACGGGACATTGATAGTCAACAGGATCCCTGTAGCAACAGTAACACCCCCTACACAGGACCATGAGTGTTCAGGTATTGCTTTTGAAAATATTGTGCTGGGCGAAAGTTACGGAGTTCCACTTACTACATTTGCATGGTCACGTACCAATCCTTCCGGGATCACTTCATCTGTTCCCTTGACAGGGACCGCATTTATTATAGGAGACATCCTGTCAGGATCATTTATAAATACTACCGATGCCCCGATTACGATAACATTTACGATTATTCCAACCGGGCAGGCTCCAACCTATTGTACAGGACTTGCTGTCACAGCTACCGTAACCGTAAGTGGAGTAGATCAGACAGTGATCTTTACCATCATTCCAACGAGTGCAGACGGTTGCGTAGGTAACACGTTCACTGCCACAATCCTGGTACACTCCGAGCCAGTAGGTGTAGCCACCCCGGCGAGCCAGACGGTATGCTCGGATGAGACTATCACGCCGATAGTTCTTACCACGAGCAATGGCATGGATGCCGTTACGACCTATGGCTGGACAAGGGATAACACTACCAATGTCACGGGCTTAGAAGCAGGAACAGGAGATATCACAGGTAGTTTAAATAATGTAAGTGGAGTAGATCAGACAGTGATCTTTACCATCATTCCAACGAGTGCAGACGGTTGCGTAGGTAACACGTTCACTGCCACAATCCTGGTACACTCCGAGCCAGTAGGTGTAGCCACCCCGGCGAGCCAGACGGTATGCTCGGATGAGACTATCACGCCGATAGTTCTTACCACGAGCAATGGCATGGATGCCGTTACGACCTATGGCTGGACAAGGGATAACACTACCAATGTCACGGGCTTAGAAGCAGGAACAGGAGATATCACAGGTAGTTTAAATAATGTAAGTGGAGTAGATCAGACAGTGATCTTTACCATCATTCCAACGAGTGCAGACGGTTGCGTAGGTAACACGTTCACTGCCACAATCCTGGTACACTCCGAGCCAGTAGGTGTAGCCACCCCGGCGAGCCAGACGGTATGCTCGGATGAGACTATCACGCCGATAGTTCTTACCACGAGCAATGGCATGGATGCCGTTACGACCTATGGCTGGACAAGGGATAACACTACCAATGTCACGGGCTTAGAAGCAGGAACAGGAGATATCACAGGTAGTTTAAATAATGTAAGTGGAGTAGATCAGACAGTGATCTTTACCATCATTCCAACGAGTGCAGACGGTTGCGTAGGTAACACGTTCACTGCCACAATCCTGGTACACTCCGAGCCAGTAGGTGTAGCCACCCCGGCGAGCCAGACGGTATGCTCGGATGAGACTATCACGCCGATAGTTCTTACCACGAGCAATGGCATGGATGCCGTTACGACCTATGGCTGGACAAGGGATAACACTACCAATGTCACGGGCTTAGAAGCAGGAACAGGAGATATCACAGGTAGTTTAAATAATGTAAGTGGAGTAGATCAGACAGTGATCTTTACCATCATTCCAACGAGTGCAGACGGTTGCGTAGGTAACACGTTCACTGCCACAATCCTGGTACACTCCGAGCCAGTAGGTGTAGCCACCCCGGCGAGCCAGACGGTATGCTCGGATGAGACTATCACGCCGATAGTTCTTACCACGAGCAATGGCATGGATGCCGTTACGACCTATGGCTGGACAAGGGATAACACTACCAATGTCACGGGCTTAGAAGCAGGAACAGGAGATATCACAGGTAGTTTAAATAATGTAAGTGGAGTAGATCAGACAGTGATCTTTACCATCATTCCAACGAGTGCAGACGGTTGCGTAGGTAACACGTTCACTGCCACAATCCTGGTACACTCCGAGCCAGTAGGTGTAGCCACCCCGGCGAGCCAGACGGTATGCTCGGATGAGACTATCACGCCGATAGTTCTTACCACGAGCAATGGCATGGATGCCGTTACGACCTATGGCTGGACAAGGGATAACACTACCAATGTCACGGGCTTAGAAGCAGGAACAGGAGATATCACAGGTAGTTTAAATAATGTAAGTGGAGTAGATCAGACAGTGATCTTTACCATCATTCCAACGAGTGCAGACGGTTGCGTAGGTAACACGTTCACTGCCACAATCCTGGTACACTCCGAGCCAGTAGGTGTAGCCACCCCGGCGAGCCAGACGGTATGCTCGGATGAGACTATCACGCCGATAGTTCTTACCACGAGCAATGGCATGGATGCCGTTACGACCTATGGCTGGACAAGGGATAACACTACCAATGTCACGGGCTTAGAAGCAGGAACAGGAGATATCACAGGTAGTTTAAATAATGTAAGTGGAGTAGATCAGACAGTGATCTTTACCATCATTCCAACGAGTGCAGACGGTTGCGTAGGTAACACGTTCACTGCCACAATCCTGGTACACTCCGAGCCAGTAGGTGTAGCCACCCCGGCGAGCCAGACGGTATGCTCGGATGAGACTATCACGCCGATAGTTCTTACCACGAGCAATGGCATGGATGCCGTTACGACCTATGGCTGGACAAGGGATAACACTACCAATGTCACGGGCTTAGAAGCAGGAACAGGAGATATCACAGGTAGTTTAAATAATGTAAGTGGAGTAGATCAGACAGTGATCTTTACCATCATTCCAACGAGTGCAGACGGTTGCGTAGGTAACACGTTCACTGCCACAATCCTGGTACACTCCGAGCCAGTAGGTGTAGCCACCCCGGCGAGCCAGACGGTATGCTCGGATGAGACTATCACGCCGATAGTTCTTACCACGAGCAATGGCATGGATGCCGTTACGACCTATGGCTGGACAAGGGATAACACTACCAATGTCACGGGCTTAGAAGCAGGAACAGGAGATATCACAGGTAGTTTAAATAATGTAAGTGGAGTAGATCAGACAGTGATCTTTACCATCATTCCAACGAGTGCAGACGGTTGCGTAGGTAACACGTTCACTGCCACAATCCTGGTACACTCCGAGCCAGTAGGTGTAGCCACCCCGGCGAGCCAGACGGTATGCTCGGATGAGACTATCACGCCGATAGTTCTTACCACGAGCAATGGCATGGATGCCGTTACGACCTATGGCTGGACAAGGGATAACACTACCAATGTCACGGGCTTAGAAGCAGGAACAGGAGATATCACAGGTAGTTTAAATAATGTAAGTGGAGTAGATCAGACAGTGATCTTTACCATCATTCCAACGAGTGCAGACGGTTGCGTAGGTAACACGTTCACTGCCACAATCCTGGTACACTCCGAGCCAGTAGGTGTAGCCACCCCGGCGAGCCAGACGGTATGCTCGGATGAGACTATCACGCCGATAGTTCTTACCACGAGCAATGGCATGGATGCCGTTACGACCTATGGCTGGACAAGGGATAACACTACCAATGTCACGGGCTTAGAAGCAGGAACAGGAGATATCACAGGTAGTTTAAATAATGTAAGTGGAGTAGATCAGACAGTGATCTTTACCATCATTCCAACGAGTGCAGACGGTTGCGTAGGTAACACGTTCACTGCCACAATCCTGGTACACTCCGAGCCAGTAGGTGTAGCCACCCCGGCGAGCCAGACGGTATGCTCGGATGAGACTATCACGCCGATAGTTCTTACCACGAGCAATGGCATGGATGCCGTTACGACCTATGGCTGGACAAGGGATAACACTACCAATGTCACGGGCTTAGAAGCAGGAACAGGAGATATCACAGGTAGTTTAAATAATGTAAGTGACATATACCAGGTTGTAACTTATACTATTACCCCGGCTAGTTCAGATGGTTGTGTAGGTAATACCTATACAGCAACAGTAATCGTCAACCCTACCCCGCGTGTTATTCCTGTTAACAATGATCCTGTCATTTGTTATGACGGTTCTACTGCAATTACACTGACAACGCCAACGGTAATGACAAACGGAGCCATTCAGTTTGATTACACGGTAAGTACTACCGGAGCAGCAGTTGTTGGAAATACGACACCTGCAAATAACCTGGCTGTCAACTTTAACATAATATTCCCGTATAAGAACAATTCCGATACAATCCAGTCGGTATATTATGATATAACTCCAAAGAATGCTGTATCAGGATGTTTCTCCGGACCGGTTAGTACGTGCTGAAGTGAAGATTAATCCTCTATCCTTTGCAAAGCAATATTATTATTACAAAACCGCTTACCTGTGATGGCGGCTCCGATGCTTCACTGTATATAGATGTAGCAAAGGGTACCGGGCCTTATTATATGGTCTGGTATGGCCCGCAGGGATTTGTAAAAAGAGAAGGTTACGGATTAACCGGTTTTACAGGTCTTCCGGGTGGTCAGTATGATGTTACGGTAACTGATAATCATGGATGTCATAATGCCACTACCACATCCGTTTCCGGAGCTATTATTGATTCCCGTCTTTATATAAACCCGAAATCTAACGGTTATTGGAACTACATGTCCGGGCTCAGCCGATGGTGAATTATGGGTAAGGCAAAATACCAGTTCAACAGGGACTCCTCCTTTTACATACGTTATTGTTTACAACTCAAAGGATACTGTTATTACCGGGACTTTGAATTCGATAGGGGTGTACAACAAATATTATAATTTGTCACCAGGGAACTACAAACTCTATTTAAAAGACATTAATGGTTGTTCTGATTATTACACTCGTGAGGCAAATATCGTTGCTCCTCCGCAAATCACTGTTTCATTTGATAAAAAAGTGTATGCAGGAGGTTACAATGTCTCATGTAAAGGGTATAATGACGGCTCCGTGTGGGTAAAAACCGTCGCCGGTGGCAGCGGGGGGTACACATACCTTTGGTACACAATTGACGGAATGATAACAGGTCCTGATAATCAGAACCGGTTGGATAACATAACAAAGGGAACTTATTATCTTATCACAAAAGATCTGAATAATTGCACAAAACTTGATAGTGTTACGTTGACAGAACCTCAGGGCATGGTACTGACAGGCAGTGATTTGTCATTGAGTGCGGATGGAAATTATAACATATCCTGTTCAGGCGGGAGTGACGGATTCATTAAAATGAATATTACAGGGGGATCCGGCACTTACACATATTCCTGGACCGGGCCGAATGGCTTTACTTCATCAGCCGGGGATATCACCGGCCTGAAAGCCGGCAATTACAGCTGTTTAGTTACCGACCTCAATGGTTGTACGTTGATGCCTGTTCCGGTATATAACCTCTCTGAACCCGCACCGCTCAATGTTGCAGTAACACCATCAGTTTCGGTAAATGGATTGCATAATATTAATTGCTATGGAGGAGCAGGATCTATTGAACTCACTGTAACCGGTGGAACTACAGGGAACTATACATTTGTCTGGGGTACAGCAGATGGATCAGGCCTGGTAAGTGGCCAGGAGGATCAGTATTCACTTTCTGCCGGGACTTATAATGTCACAGTAACTGACCTGAACGGGTGTCAGATAACTAAACAGATCACTCTGACTCAGCCACAGGCTCTTAAAACAAAACTAACTCCCTTTCATATAACCTGTCAGTCGACTGGTTTTGACGATGGATCAATAGATCTTCTCATGACCGGAGGTGTTACGCCTTTCATTTATGCATGGTCAAACGGGTCAACCACTGAAGATCTGACCGGGCTTACTCAGGGGAGTTATAAAGTTACTGTCACCGATGCTAACGGATGTGTCGTTGCCGATTCTGCTGTTATCAATCTTCCTCCTCCCCTGAGCTTTACTAAAGAGGTTTCTGATTATTACGGATATGGCATAAACTGCAACGGATTGTCAAACGGGTTTATCCGGATTAATCCGCAGGGTGGTGCAGCTCCGTTCATCTATTCATGGACAGGAACTAACGGCTTTACTTCAACTTCAAAAGACTTGTTCGGGCTGAAAGCCGGTGATTATAACCTGATGATAACTGACAGCAACTTATGCAATGCAACTGAGACAATCAGACTGACCGAACCCGGGAAACTGGGCATGATAGTCACTTTGTCAGCCAGTAATTCAGGCGGATATAATATAGACTGTACCGGAGGCAGTACGGGATCTATAGGAATTGATCCGGTTAATCAGGTAGGAGAAGTCAATTATTTCTGGTCCGACGGTTCTGTTGACAGTACGAGGACAGGCCTTTCAGCTGGTGATTATGGTGTGATCATTACAGACATGAATAACTGCCATGCTGATTCAGTTATAAGACTCACTGAACCCGATTCGATAAAAATAATGTTTGATGTTTCCCCGCCTTTATGTCCCGATATGCCTGACGGAGAGATCAGCCTAACTGTTACCGGCGGTGTGAGGGGAACTGATTATTCATACAGGTGGTCAGATAATTCTACCGGAAGGAATATTTCAAATATAGTAAAAGGACTATATAAGGTATTCGTCACAGACCTGAATGGTTGCACTGTAAAAGATTCAATTAATGTTGAACCTCTGAATGAATCCTGTCTTGTTATTCCAAATGCCATATCACCCAATGGTGACCTTATTAATGATGTGTGGAATATACAAATGGTTGAATTATATCCTCAAATGGAAATTAAGATATTTAACAGATGGGGAGAGTCGGTTTGGAGATCTGAAAAAGGATATCCTCAGCCATGGGATGGAAGAAGTAATGGTAACCCGCTTCCGATAGATTCATACCATTATATTATAGATCTGCATAATGGATCAAGGCCTATTATAGGAAATGTGACAATTGTCAGATAAAATTGATACTTTTAAATTCTTGTGAAAAGGATTCTTTACATATTATTCTTTCTTCTGTCGGGGAGCACAGCTGTAGGGCAACAACTGCCAATATACAGCCAGTACCTTTATAATAAGTTTCTTATCAATCCTGCGGTTGCGGGAAGTGACGGATTTACAAGCCTTAATCTGACTGCCAGGGAACAATGGGTAGGTTATTCGGGCGCACCCCGGACCTTTTCTTTCAGCTTCCAGTCGAGGTTGCTGAAGAGGAGCTACATTCTGAAGAAAGGCAATAATAAACGGCCGCTTTTCAGGCCTAAATCAGATGGTAAAGTTGGTTTTGGCGGTTATGTCTTCAGCGACAAGAACGGTCTCGTTCAGAGAACCGGATTTCAGGCTTCATATGCATATCATATGTGGTTACAGAACAGCACGCAGTTATCATGGGGCCTGGCTGTTACCGGGTATCATTTTAAAATAAATGAAAAAGAGATAAATTTTGAAGATCCTACAGAACCCTGGCTCAATAATAATCTGCGTCGCGGAGTATTTGTACCCGATGCGACATTTGGGGTATATCTGCTTAATGCCAGGTACAGTCTTGGGTTTTCAGCAGATCAGCTTTTTGAGGCTTCCGCCAAAATCGGAGATTTAGCTTATAATAATTTCCGGATGAACCGGCATTATTATCTTTTTGGATCCTATGTATTTAGTCCCCGGCGTTATGCTGAGTTTGAACCCTCAATCCTTGTTATGATGTCGGAACAGTTGAAACCTCAGGCTGATATCGGACTTACTTATATCGCTAATCAAGCTTTCTGGGCAGGTTTGTCTTACAGAACAAGCGGTGCCATAATCGCCAATCTTGGTGTTAAAAAGGATAATCTTTACATAGGTTATGCATTTGATTTTACGCTTCAGGAAATACAGACGGGTTACCTACGGGACGCATGAGATTACCGTTGCGATGAAATTTGGTGACAGCACCCGGAAATACCGATGGCTCGATCGTTATTGATCAGCAGATTTTCTTAACAGATAAATTATTGAGCTGCTCCTTTTTATCTTAAAAAGAGATTTAAGATAAAAGAGCTTTCCTTTTATTAATCCCTTTATAAAAAAGATCAGGTGATCCTTTATATTTTTCACTTAATATGGATATATAGAATACGTCAAAAGGCAGGTTTGTGATCTCTTCGCATCTGAATCCGACCTTCTCCAAAAAATGATCAAAGGAGGCAGGTTCAAAGTGCCATAAATGTCGCGGGACGTCATAAGCTGCCCAGAATTGTCCGAAATGTTTTGCATCGTATGAGCTGCAATTTGGTAAAGCTACGAGGCAAAGTCCTCCCGGTTTTAAAAGCCTTGAAAATTCTGAGAAATATTTAAACGGATTATGGAAATGTTCGAGTACATGCCAGAGAGTAATACAATCAAAACTTTCCGAAGCAAGGGAGGATATCTGTTCGGGTTTGATTACATTCAGACCAAATCGAGAAGCAGCATACTGGCGGGCTTTTTCATTAATCTCAATTCCGGTAACCAGCCAGCCTGCCTTCTTCATGGCACCGGCAAAATATCCGGTTCCGCAACCTGTGTCAAGAAGAGTTCCCTTTTCCAGTCCTGTATTTTTTCGGATAAGATCTGTTTTTCTCCTTAACATAATATGTCTTACAAGCCTGTAAAGCTTATTTGACAGGCCTTTTGAGGTATCGCTGTGGGAGATGTAATCATCTGATTCATAATAATGTGACATTGCAGAATCATCCGGATGATTCTGCGTAAAAACAAATCCGCATGAACCACACTTAAATAATTCGAAAACTTCCCCGCTGATGAAATGGTCCTTACATATGAGATGCAGGGAAATTTTTTCAGAAGTACAGAGGGGACATTCCGAATAATGGATCATGTTATTATGACTTTGGTCTTCTTATCAGCTTTGTGGAAATATAGCCGGCGATCAGAAGAATTAAAAGCAGAGAACTCGCCATTGAGACTTTATTTCCCACATTATATGAAGCGGGTTCGAAGGAGAATTTAATTTCATGATCCCCTCCCGGAACAACCATGCCACGCAGGACATAATCTGTCCTGAAATAATTACATTCCTTTCCATCAATATAACTTTTCCACCCGGCGGGATAATATATTTCCGAAAATACTGCCAGCTTCTCATCACTTGCAGAATATTTATACACCAGTTCATCAGGTTTGTAGGAAACCAGTCTTATTGAGTCACTTTCAGTGAGAGGATATGCTGTTTTGGTTATCTGATCTTTAAAACGAATGTCAATTAATGCTTCCGAAGATGGATTGAACCGGTTAATGGAGGATAATTCCTTATCGGCATTTTCGACCATTACGGGTTTTTCAACAAACCATGCATTCCCCAGGGCATACTTATTAACAAGTGGCGGAGCGTCCTGATTATATATCACATACTTCGCATTTAGCATGTTAAGGGCATTAGTGTTTTTAAAGACAAGCTCAAGTTCTTCAAGTGATTTTACATTTTTTGCAGCAGCTACAAAAGAGTTGAGATCCTCATTTAATGATGAATCTATAAGTTCCTGGTATCTCCGTGAGCTTTGCCCCATGATAACCACCAATTGATTTATGAAAATAGGATGTCGGGGAATTGTCATTGAAAGGGGAGACAGTCATATTCAGTACCCGGTATATCGAAGTGATCTTTAAGTATAAAAGCATCAGCGACTGTCGGAGTAAAGGACTTTTGAATTACTGACGGTTTTTCAAACCGGTCAGCATTCAGATATCTTTTATCAATGGTCCACATGATCAAGTAAGGATCAGTAATGCTAAAATAAGAATGGAATACTCTTTCTTAAGTTTTCCATATATAAAACCAAGAAGTATCGAAATGCCTGCCACTACAAAAATCAGAGATCTGAAACTGTCGTTTCTCAACAGATCTTTTCTGTCGGCAATAACAGCATCCTTAAGCCAGACCGGGAAGTAGTTTGCTTCATACGGGTTCATAAACGATCCTGCAATGCCAGGGATGAGAAGGAAAAGGATTAACAACCCTCCGGTTATCCCACCGGCAATTTTTATGCTTTTTATAATCTCCTTTTTTGAAACGGATCCATTGAAAATATCACGTAAAGCCAGAAAGCCTAATAATGGAAAGCAGAGCTGTGCAATTACAAGAGCCATGGTAACAGCTCTGAATTTGTTATATCCGGGGAAATATTCTATAAAAAAATTCGTCAGTGGCATAAAGTTTTTCCCCCAGGCAAGCATTACTGACAGAAGTGCAGCTGCCAGAAGCCACCATTTTTCAGGACCTTTTATAATAATCAGGCCAAGGATGAAAAGGAAAAAAACTATTGCTCCTACATAATGCGGACCATCAGTACCGGGCTGTGTTCCCCAGTATTTCTGAATCTGATTGGCATACGACAGGGCATTATTCTGTTTTAAAGCCTTAAAGGTTTCCGAATTACGGTCAAAAGGTTTACTGGATCCGCCTTTAAAATTGGGGATCAGAAGATTCAGAGTTTCACCTACACCATAACTCCAGTAGGTTATATAGTTTTTATCAAGGCCCGATGTGACATTCTTATCATTGATGGTAAGATCTGATTTTCCTCTTATTGAATACTTCCCGTATTCATAAACCGTATAAAGATTTGCAAAGTTAATCCCGATCGCTATTATAAAAGGGATTATAAGTATAGCTGAGGTTTTAAGAAATTTTTTCAGTAAACCCGATTTTAAAGCATAAATAAATTCAACTATAACAAAAACAAGAAGGCATAACATGGAGTAATAAGTTATCTGCGGATGGTTAGCCCCTATTTCAAGTGTCAGGAGAACGGCAGTGAGTAGTGCACCTTTAAGGGCATTATACCTGTAAGCGTAATAAATACCTCCTATCATCGGAGCCATATATGCCAGCGCTATTGCCTGGGTATTATGGCCCGCAGCCAGTATCAGAAATAAAAATGAAGAGAGTCCATAAGCTATTGCCCCTGTTATTGAGAGCCATGAATTAACGCCGAAAATCAGAAGAAGGACATAAAAACCGGCCATCGCCAGGAATAAAACGGATACCGGCATTTTAAATATTCTCAGGAAGGTGTCTAGATATTTAAAGAGGTTTCCCGGGTACCTGGTTGATATGAGATATGCCGGCATACCACCGAAAATCGAATTGGTCCATAAAGGTTCTTTCCCCTCTTTTGCACGAAAGTCCTGTATCTCTTTTGAATTTATCCTTGAGACAGTGGAGTCATTGGCCTTCAGTACTTTACCTTCAAGAACCGGGTAAAAATATGCAAATGAAATAAGTGTAAATAATACAATTGCAATAAGATGCGGAAGAAAAGGTTTGATATTGTTCTTAATTTCCATGATATGGATTATTAAAATAATATTACTGAAAGAAAGACAAAAATATTGATTTACTTTTAATTATTGATCCTGATTATCTATTTATGAATTTCGTTTTAATCTCTCCTTTATCCCTTTTAAGCGACATTAAATTCTCTCTGAACTTTTTAATGCTGGCCCATTTTGTTACAAATCCCTTGATTGACTGCAATTCAACTGGTTCATAAAATTTGAACAAAAATAATATGAAAGGGAAGCTTATTGTAAAACAAGCCTTTAATAAAAGCCTTATAATCAGGGGAAGATTATCCATAAATATACCGGAACAGGAAATAATTGTGCCGATTATCAGCATTAAAAATATTTTGTTGTTTTCGTAGGGAATAAAATATTTCTTCTGAGAATAATAATAAGTTATATACCAATAAAATAATTGTGCCAGTAAAGTTGCCACAGCTGCGCCTGTTATTCCCCAAAGCGGTATTAATAAAATATTGAGGAGCAAATTTATTAAACTGGCAATAGTTACAATAATACCGATAATACGGGTTCTTTTAGAAATGAATAAACCATATACAGTGATATCTTTCAGATTAACAAAGAAAACGGAAAGGCATAAAATAGGAATAATAATATATGCTTCCCAGAACTGACTGGATTTTGTCATCACCTTTATCAGTTCAAATGAAAAAAGTGAAATAGTAATAATTCCGAACATCAGGATATACGAAGAATATAGCAGAACTTTTGAATAAAACCGCTTATTGTCGGGAGCATCAATTTTCTGCATCATTAATGGAGAAATTGCCATCTTTATTGAATCGACAATTACTAATTTCAAAACGCTTGAAATTTTAAAAGCAAGCGTGTACAAAGCAACAGACTTTAAAACATCCCATGCATTAAGTGAATATCTGTCTATTACATTAAGTGCGACACCTGAGATATTAGCCAGTATAAGTGGAATTCCGAAAATAAACATCGATTTGATAATAGTTTTATCAAATGACACAGCACAGTTTTTAATTGTATAACCCAATAGTAAAATGATGAAAAGTAAATTGCCAATTACCTGTGCCATGTATATTCCTTCGACACCCATTTTCTTACTAACTATCAGAAAAATAGTCATGGTAAGAACAATGATAAGCTTAGAGAAATTTACGATGGTATATAATAAGGATCTCGATTGCAGCCGGATTAAAGTGTTAATAATATTATTTATAGACTGAAGACCTGATGAAAGTATAACAAGAATAATTACTCTGCTCCAGTCAGGGTTGCTGAAAATCAGAACGGAAAATTTTTTTGCCAACGGGAGTAGCAACAAACAGAATGACAATGTTATAGCGACCTGCATTGACAATGTCATGAAAAATATAGTTTTTTGATTATTTAAATGTTCTTTGTCCCAGTACCATCTTGTCAGACTTTGGGGTAATGAAGAAGCAAGAGCAGCTACCAATACCAGTCCGGAAATATCAAGAATACCTATAATTCCAAAATCATCTATTGAAAAGAATTTGGGATCTGTGTACAATGGGATCAAGAAAAAGCCAATGATCTTAACAGCGATATTACCAAGGCCGTAAACCAGTCCGTTTTTCAGGGATGACCTTACTGTATTTAACATGGTTTTAAATCCTGGAATGTTAATCCTCCTAAATTAACTTTTTTACCTGTGATCTGTTAATTCTTATGTAGTAAGAATGATGATATCCGTTTCAATTTTTATCATGTATTCCGGATCCTTGCTTTTTACAAATGTTTTAAGCTCTTCCAAAGTTGGATAGTCACGTTGTCCGATAAATAGACGGGCATCATCAATTAATATAATGTGACGGTAATTATTATTAGAGAATACGGCATCTAATTCTTTAAACACAGGACTTTCGGTTTTTCCCTTTGCGGTAATTCCTCCCGAGTAATGGCCGTCAAGCCAAAGTAATGCCCGGGTTTTGATTTCCGGCATTATCTTAAACAGCAAATCACCACTATTACCCCAAAATATTTGAATATGAGAATATTTTTTAAAACGCCTGGCTGCCGATTTATATAATTTTTTAGCTAATTCAATAGAAATTATCTTTTTAAAATTTCCTTTTTGTGAGAAAATTGTATCTCCAAGATAGGTTCCAGTTTCAATGAACAACTCACAGCTAAAAAGTTTAGCTAACTCTTCAATTATTCTTTGTTTTGCGGCATGAGGGGGAGGTACAGGGCATCCTTTCGACTTCCCACTCCCTGATTTCTTTTTGATTTATCAGGGACTTCTTTTTTCATAGAGATAGTTTTGTAATTGAATTGGAACGTAACGGTAAATTCGACGCATATATTTTCTTATTTATGTACCAGCTTTACTCTTTTCCTGTAATTAATTGATTATATATTATCTCCGGGCTGAAATGTTTTGAATTGATAAGCGCTTTTTCTTGTAAGTCCTTGACTGATTGACGATCATTTATCAGGCCGGCCAGTATTCTTCCCAGATCTTCGAAACTGTGATAAAGTAAGGTACTTGTGCAAATTTCCCCGGGTACTGGATAATTATCAGGTAAAATTCCCGGTTTGGCGGCTTTTATCATTGCAAATGGCAGTCCTGTCTCCTTGGTTTTCCCATATTCACTGTACTTATTCAATACAACATTCATATTGCCAAGAATAATATCTGAAATAGAAAGTTCTCTGTCGTATTCCAGAGGAGGAATAAATTTAACATTATGTACAATGATTGAAAATCCATCACGATTAAGGTGATCAATCTTTTCAAGTATCAGTCTGGGATCATTAAGATGATTGCCCCACTGGACACCTCCTAAAAAGTCCATAATGAATCTGGTTTTATAAAGGGATAAAAACCTTTCCATAATATCAAGTAAAGCAAGATAATTTCTTCTATACTGCGATAAAATGCCTGGAACGCAAATTCTAAGAGGCTTAATCGGATCTGAATTAAAATAGACAAGCGAGGGTTCAAATACCGAGAATGGAATAACTTCAACAGGGGTATTAATATTCAGAAGAGTATATTGTTTACGTAAACTCCGATAAGACTACCAGGCTTCCGTTACATTGTTGTACTTTATTTAAAATTTGTTTTTTGAATGATGGATATATAATATGGAGCTTAAAAAAATAGATCAATGATTTTAAATGGGGATTATTAAGAATCGCGTTTATGTATTTACGAATACTCTGAACAGGTGATATACCAAACCATTCATCCAGATTATGTATAACAAGGAACAATCTGGTCTTAACTTGCCAGCCTGCAAAAGCATAAAAGAATTTATTCAGTGTAATGATATAAATCCTGTCAAGTTGCACCGATCCGATCTGAAGCAAAAAATCCTCCTCTTTCTGCCGGTAGGTTTAATTATTATTGAGAGATTTAGGTACTGTTCAGAAAGGAAATTCAAACTATCCCCATGGTCTTTATTTGTAAAGAAAGAAACCTTATTATGCGGATCAGAACAAAAAATCTTACACATTGTTTCAGCCAGAACAATGTGACCGACTTCCATCAGTTCTATTATACCAACGTGCATATAGCTGAAGTTCTTAAATATATTACATCCCACTCTTTCAACTTACCGTTATCGAAAATTGAGGGTAATATATCATATAATGTAAAATGATGCTCACGCAGATAAGTATCAATTTCGTAGTACTTAGGGGAACCGACATATCCTTCATGATTATTTGCCTCCAGGACGATGATTTTTCCTCTTTCAAGGCTTGCCTCAGCTCCTTTAAGAACGTTCATTTCATAACCCTGGACATCGATTTTAATAATTCCGATATCCGCCGGAATTTTTTGCAGAAAATTGTCTAATCTTACAACTTCGATATTTTCAACTCTGGATTGACCTAAATTATTTTCATTAAATACGTTACTGTAGGGGTCCGCTGAAAGGGGAAACAGAGATGAAGAAGTAATTCTGTTTGCAATGTTTATCTGCTTTCTTGAATTTTCACTTCCAACAGCATAGTTAAAAACTTCAATGTTTGAGAATTGTGAAGTTCTTGATTTGATAATGTTATAATTATCAGGAATAGGTTCAAAAACAAGGATCTTATTTTCGGGAAAAAATTTATTATAAAGGATTACTGAAGCCCCAACTCCACCCCCAATATCAAGAATAATGAAATTTTGATCAGGTAACTTTTTTGCAAGTTTTATGCTTCGGTTATAATATAAGGGAAAAATTCCACCCTCTTCCATACGCTCTTCCAGCTCTTTTTGAAATGTGTGATTAAAAATGTAAGAAAGAAATGTTTTATTTTTCTTAAAGGGTTTGAAACAGGTATCTATAAGAATTTTTAGAATTCTGTAAAAATGGATTTCATAATCATCTTTGTTAAACTCAAAACCGATAAGTTTCCCTTACCGGAAAAAAATCAAATCCTTTAAAAAGTAAAAGATTAAATCAGAATAAATCTGAATATATTACAAATATAATATAATTTATGACCTCTTAAATTACAGGAATTAGCAGCATCAGGGTATTGAGGGCCGTTCTTAAATTTTCGGTTACTTTTATTTCACGATCGGGATTTTAATATAGATCAGGCTTTTTGTCACTTATGGAAAATGTAATGTATTGATTATCCATGACCCTCATTATAATTTTAAAACTTAATTAGGAGAAATTAACTGTCTCTAAAGTGATTTGTAATAATCAAGAAAAGATTTGGAAGTAACTTCCCAATTGTATTTGTGGGCTATAATCTTTGTATTATTAATATAACCATCAAACAAGGATCGGATTACGGTATAATTGTGTAAGCTTTTCCGCCAGGTCAGATGGATCAGATTCCTTAATACTCAGTCCGATTTTGTTTTCTTCAACAAAATCTTTCATCATTCTTGCCTGACCAACAATGGTCGGTTTGTGCATAATAACATTCTGATAAATTTTGGTTGCAATTGAATTGTTTACTTCTAAAGTTATTGCCGGAGGGATGTGAATACAAATTTTGCTTGCTGATATGTAGGCAAAGGGAGAAGATTAAGAGGAATCCAGCCCAGATATTCGATAGATCTAAATCCAAAGTTGATTGGCGTATTTCAAAGGATCGTAATATTTTTTATTAAATCTCCCGGCTAAAACAAATTTAAAATCCGGAATGGTATTTCTTCATCAGGGGAAGAGATTCCAGAATAGTATCAATTCCTCGCAATATGTCTATATTACCCGCATAGAATAGCACAAATTTTCCTTTATACTTTTCAATTATTTTCTGATCAACCTGTCCCGGATTAAAAACAGTAGCGGATGGAGTGTTTGGGAGCACTACAATTTTTTTTGAGTTGACTTGTCGGGTTGAAATATATATATCACGTAATGGAGCTTCGACAGTCACTACAAGATCTGCCTCAGGCAAACATTTTTTTTCATATTTTCCCCAGTTACTTAATGCCTTTACACATTTCCCCAATATGGTATTGTAATGAGCCGTTTTAACGATCCAGCTACTATAAAGTTCATGCTGATCACATACAACCTTCAGTGGATATTTCTTACGAAGTTGTAATCCGATGTCGGATAATGGAAGATCGTGTATATGAATTATGTTAACAGATTGCCTTTGAATAAGAGCTTTAATATGTCTTCTCCATAAGCATTTGTAAAAAGGGAATATTAAATAGGTTGCCTGAAGCTTGTTTCGGATTGATTTAAATATGCTAATGCGAAAAATATTTATCCCTTTATAGATTTCATTTTTTTTGAAATTCCCATAATTTAAACATAGAAGAAAGACATTATTCCCTTCAGATATAAGCGATAAAGCCTCTTTTTCAACCCTTTCATCATTTGGGAATTCTCCATCTAGAATCATCAGTATGTTCATCTGGTTTTATATTGTATGAATGGATTATTTTAAATAAGTCTGTTTCCTGGCTTTACATATGAAAAAAACGGTCTCTTCATTAAAATCCGTAAATGTTATTTCAAATAAGTTACCAAGGATTTTTTTTATCGATTTTTTTGAAGGAATAGAATAAGGATGCTCATGTGTTTTAAGAAAAGGATAAATAAAATGCTTTGAAAAATTGAAAAGCCGATTCTTAAATGATGATTTAATAGTAGGGATACTGATTATCAAGGTTGAATTGTTAAAACAATATAAATGCAATTCTTTAATAAACCTATTTCTTTGGAAAGGAGGAATATGTTCAAGAACATCTAACAAAATTAACTGATGGAATTTTTCATCTGTGAATGCATCTTCAAGGTTCCTGCAATAAAAACTGCCTTTTAAAGAATGCTTTTTGAAAATTTCAACAGCGATATCAATAAAACATTGAATGGTATCTATTCCAATTACTTCGAAGCCTTCTTTTGCCAATAAAAATGATTGCCGTCCAAAGCCGCATCCGATGTCAAATATTTTGTATTCTTTTTTAAAGTGATCAATGAACAGTTTTTTCTGGGTATTAATTCTTATTTTCATCCTTCCTGAAATGGGCCCATTATTTGAAATATCAGTGGTCCAGATTGATGGATCAAGGCTATTAATAATTTCTTCTTTGTACTTTTTGGCGAAGGCTGAATAATGATTTTGTTGACTCATATTGATGAATTTGGGTTACATTTATTTTCAGAATTCAGGAAGCAGTTTTTGAGTGCAATTATTCTGTGTTCTTCATTTATGATTATTATCTTTTACTTCATTGAAAACAGAAAAATAAAACCGGAAATTTATTTAATTACCAGATGTTTGATAAATTTTTCACATTTTGAAAAGCAATGCCGCTATTTATTGCACACAATTGATCAATTTCAGAGTCACCAATCAATAGTGTTTTATCATTTTTCACTCCGGAGATATTCAAAATATATTCGACACCGGCAGGAGAAGGCTTTGGTTTTAATTCATCGGCTAAAACAAATTGAATTGATTTATCTAATCCGCCCCATTTAATATTTTTAATTTTGTTTTTCTGCTGAAGAGTATTCCCATTAGTCAGCACAAAAATTATTTTTCCCCTGGTTATTAAATTTGAAATAAAAGTTTTGACAATGCTGTTAATGAGTAATTTATTCGCCGGATTAAATGTTCTCAGTATCTTAAGGCAAATAGGGATATGACTATCATCAATGTTTATAGTTTTAAGGAATTTATTAAATAATTTTTCTCTTCCCTCTTCCCGATAAATATTTTTAAGGATTAAGAATAAATCGGTTGTATTCAAAGAAGAATCTTTTAGTGCAAACTTTTCAGCAATAGCCTTGTATGCCTGAAACAGATAATCCTCTTCCTTATAAATAGTATTATCAAGGTCGATTATGAACAAGGAATAAATTACAGATCAGAAATTGATTCTATTGCCATTTATATCTACAAATAATTCGTCCCAATATCGTATCATTTTAACTCCCCAGTTTATTTCCGGGAACAGAAACCTTTTCTCCAAGGCTCAATTTTACCGCTTCATAAACCATGTTTTCCCCGGCTGCAGTGCAGAGGACTATTGTTCCCTGAACCCTGGGGTTGGATTCAATTATTTTTGGGATGCCATTGTTGTCGCGTTTAAACTGAAGTCCGATATTACCGTTTAATTTCAGTCCTTCAACAATTCTTTCGGAGTAATCAATTATTTCTTTATCCCTGACTGCTGTGCCGACAAAGCTGATACCCATTTTAATATGGTCACGGCTTCTTGGGATCGCACTGATGAATCTGCCGTTATCGGCAAGTACATCAACGCTGTATTCTTCGCCCGGAAGATATTCCATAATAATAAGTTCCGGAAATGTGTTAGCTCCTTTACATATTGACAGGAACTCATCAAAACCGATAAAAATATTGTTTGGCTTTTCATTCATCAAGAGCATGAAGCCTGTCCTTTCCCTCTTCAATAATCCTGAATCCTCTCAATCCATTTGATACAGGAGGTTTAAAGCATATTTTGTTTGCCGGATGACCTAGTTCTTGTGCCGCCTCAATAAACTCTGATTCAGATTTCACAAGATGAAAATCAGGCACGGGAATGGCATTGCTATCCCGGCAATATTCATTAGCAAGGTATTTGTTATTAGCAATTTTCAGTGGTTCAGGATCTGAAACTGAAACAGATATTCCATTTTGTTTAAAAAGTTTTTTATTTGAAGCAAAAACAATTAATTCGCGTGTAACAAGGGGTATTATTACATTGATTTTTTCCTTCGTACAAATAGTCCAAGGATTTTTTCAGTAAAATCAGGAGATTCAGGAAAGGGTATTCTGAATAATTTATCAAGAAGTCCTGCACCGACTGAATTCTCAGGATTTGCATCTCCTCCGAATATTTCAATTTTTCTTTCAGAGACTCTCCGAAGTGATTTTATTATTCCGGGTGCTCCCGGTGCTCCTGCTCCGGTAATAAAGACTCTTATACTCTTCAGTTTTTTCATTTCAGATTTTGTAACCTTCTGGAAATTGTTAAATAACCCATCTGATAACTTCAAAAGCTTCAGCATAAGTGGCCCCGATCTGAATTCCCCTTGTTCGTGGCCAGTGATTTTATGAAATCAGCAGAAATATAATCCCTGTCTTTTTGTGATTCGTAGCTTTTCAGTGCGTTTATCTTATTCAGCGAGATGGTGCTCCTCAAGCCTGATGAAACAAGTTGTATTAAATGTCAGGTTGTTCCATATAAGTTCATACCCTAATATCGAACTGGTCTTGAATGCCCGTAATCCTTCCTGTGAAACAGTTATATGATCCTGATGGATATCATTAAGGCTTGGCATAAGTATAAGATCAAAATGGATTACTGTTTCTCAGGTTTATCAGATCTTCAAGGATCTCTTGCCTGGAATAGTTTAGATTCGAACCTGGTAATCATAAATAATAAGGTTTTTCTCGTCAATGCCCAGTTGATGTGTAGCTTTTCTAACTTCAGTTTTCAGAATATCTCTTGGCATTCCTTTGGGGACAGAGTCTTTTGCCGTAGAAAAAGCCGCATAATATACTCTGGCCTTTTTTTCAAGTAAATAGCTTATTGCTCCGCCGGCTCCCAGTTCTCCATCATCAGTATGTGGCGCAAGAACAAGAACATTTTTAAATTTAGAATTTATCATGTTTTGGAAATTAAATTCTTACATGCCAAAAAAGGAAATTACTGTCCTGTTAACTTCCGAACTTCTCACAATAATTAGATGAATATTGATTCCAAATTTCGAAAAGTTTTTTAAAATGTCATAGCGAGTATGAATATAACGTTATTTTAATAAGGAAGTCAGTTGTTTTGTCAGAGATCTGCGTGAGAATTCAACTGGGACGGTTTTTCCAGTTTCAGGAGGATTGGACATTGTCGTGAGAATGAAGTTCTCAATGCCATGCAGTATCGTTGTAGAAAAAACATTTTCCCAAATAATACCGTTCAAGTATTTCAGCAGCATCTCCATCAACAGGACCCAGACAAAGTACTGATTTTCCGGAAGCCAGATATTCGAATAGTTTACCGGTCAGTATACTTTTATTACTATGGTGATCAGGAATTATAAGCAGAAGGAGGGTTGAGGACATCATATAACTTATTGCAGCATTATGATTTACATACGGGATAAATTCAACTCTTTCATTCCAGTTTTTATCACGCAACTTTTCCTTTTGCCCCGTTGATATGGTCCCTGCCAGCCTGAAGAGAAAATCATTACCCTCATTACAGGAATTTTTCGAGCGCTTTGAGGAAGCCGTCAGCGGGATATGCATCCGATAATGTCCCAATATATGAAATAGTGAATTTATCAGGAGTAACGGCATTAATCATCTTTAAAGTCCTCTTCATCATACCCATTTGTAATTACACCTATCTTTTTTTCAATTCCCTTCAGTTTTGGCAACGAATAAGTCTCCTAAGAGACATCTCCTACTGGTAATTATCCGATCAGACTTTTTAAGTACCATTAATTCATATGCTCTGTCAATCATTTCCGACAAGAATGTAGGATAGAATTGATTATAATAATAAATGTCCGTCCATGGATCGCGCAGGTCTGCGATCCATTTGATATGGGGAAATTTTTTCCTCAGTTTCAACCCTATAAGTTGTGTTGAATGGGGCGGACTTGACGTAATGATATGACGGATTTTTTCATTCTCAATTATTTCGATTGCCTTTTTAAAAGCAAACTTGTTCCATCCCTTTCTCGGATCGGGAATAAAAAAGTTCCCCCTTATGAAACGCAGTACTTTTTCCTTAAATGAATTTTCTTTGTTTTTTGCAAAGCCCGCAGACGGGACTCTGGATTTGTCCTTTGAATATAGTCTGAACCAGTCGGTAGCTTTTGTCCTGTAAACTTTAATATTCTCCGGCAGTTCATTCCCAAGTGAATAATCCAAAGCCGGGTATGTGGCATATTCGGGATCAACGGTCAGAATTACAGGTTCCCAGCCAAACTCAGGAAGATACCGGGCGAATTTAAGCCATCGCTGAACTCCCGCACCCGATCCTGGTGGCCAGTAGTAGGTTATGATCAGAACCTTTTTCATTCTAAAGCTTACTGAGAAGAGTCCTGATGCTGACCTTATCAGAAATTATATCCCTGAGCATTGAAACTAAAACACGTTCCTGTTCCATTGAATCGCGGTATCTGATGGTAACAGTGTTGTCCTCAAGAGTCTGGTGATCAATAGTGATGCAATAAGGTGTTCCGATGGCATCCTGTCTCCTGTAGCGCCTCCCTATTGAGTCTTTGTCATCGTACTGGCAGTTGAAATCAAACTTGAGATCATGAACAATCTTTTCGGCTATTTCCGGGAGTCCGTCTTTTTTAACGAGCGGCATAACAGCCAGCTTAATCGGAGCCAGAAATGATGGTAACCTCAAAACAACTCTCGAATCGGTGGTTCCATCTTCTTTCTTTAGTTCTTCTTCGAAGTATGCTGCTGAAATGACCTGAAGAAACATCCTGTCAACACCGATTGATGTCTCAATAACAAAAGGAACATAAGATTCTCCTTTTTCGGGATCAAAGTACTGTAGTTTCTTTCCGGAGTACTCCTGGTGTTGCTTCAAATCATAATCTGTTCTTGAGTGAATACCTTCGACCTCTTTAAAGCCGAATGGGAATTTGTACTCAATATCGGTAGCAGCATTTGCATAATGGGCAAGCTTTACATGATCATGAAAACGATAATTCTCTTCGCCAAATCCGAGGTTTGTATGCCATTTCATCCGTATCTCCTTCCATTTTCTGAACCATTCGAGTTCGCTTCCCGGCTGAACAAAAAACTGCATCTCCATCTGTTCAAATTCTCTCATCCTGAAAATAAACTGACGGGCAACAATCTCATTCCGGAAAGCTTTCCCTATCTGGGCTATGCCAAATGGGATTTTCATCCTGCCGGTCTTTAACACATTGAGAAAATTGACAAAGATCCCCTGTGCAGTTTCGGGCCGGAGGTATATCTTATTTGCCCCTTCCAAGGTGGAACCCATCTCCGTGGCAAACATAAGGTTGAACTGCCTGACATCAGTCCAGTTGCGGGTGCCGGAAACAGGACAGACAATTTCATTATCAATTATAATCTGTTTTAATTCCAGAAGATCGGTTTCATTAAGAGCTTTTGAAAAACGTAGATTGAGCTCATCAATTTTAGTCTGATTTGCCAGTACCCGGGGATTTGTTTCCCTGAATTTTTTCTCGTCAAAAGCGGCTCCGAACCTTTCTCTTGCCTTTTCAACCTCTTTTGAGATCTTTTCCTCAATTTTGGAAAGATGATCTTCAATCAGAACGTCAGCTCGGTATCTCTTTTTTGAATCCCTGTTATCAATCAGCGGGTCATTAAATGCATCAACATGACCTGATGCTTTCCATATTGTCGGATGCATAAATATTGCCGAATCTAAACCAACAATATTGTCATTCAGAAGAACCATGCTGTCCCACCAGTATTTTTTAATATTATTTTTTAACTCCACACCATTCTGGCCATAGTCGTATACGGCACTTAACCCGTCATAAATTTCACTTGAGGGGAAAACATATCCGTATTCCTTGCAATGGGCGACCAATTTTTTGAAAATATCTTCCTGGGCCATAATAGTTTTTATTTGTTTTTAGCGGGAAGCAAAAGTAATTCAAAATCTTCTGTTTTACAAAACGTGGTTGGTCGGGCGATATCATCTTTTTCATTCTCTTTCTCTGTATTTTGTCCCTTAATGGATTTCTGTTTTTCAGGCACCTCACAGATAATCAGTATATTGGATATTAAGCCCCCTTTAGGGGGTTTTGGGGTTAAGAAGGAAAGGGGATGGAGGAGATAACCTAAAATCTATTTGTATCTTTACTGCTTGTTTATGATTGAAAGATTATGAGGAAGAGAACAGATTTTCTGGTGATTGGTTCAGGCATTGCAGGCCTGACTTTTGCATTAAAGGCAGCAAAATACGGGAAAGTCAGTATTGTGACCAAGGGCAAACTTGAGGATACCAATACCTGGTATGCCCAGGGAGGAATTGCTGCTGTATTCAGCGAACCCGATAATTTTGAGAAACATATTAATGATACCCTGATTGCCGGAGACGGAATTTGCAATGAAAAGGTTGTAAGGATGGTGGTTCAGGAGGCTCCTGAAAGGATAAAAGATCTTATTGAATTAGGTGTCTCTTTTGATAAAAAAGAGGATGGGACCTATGATCTGGCAAAAGAGGGCGGCCATTCTGAATACAGGATACTTCATTCGAAGGATAAAACCGGAGAATTTATCCAGAATACTCTTATGGAAAGGGTACGAAATGAACCGGGTATTGAAATATTTGAACATCATTTTGCAATTGAAATTCTTACCCAGCACCATCTGGGCGAAATAGTTAAAAGAAATTATCCCGATATAAAATGTTTCGGAGCATATGTTGCTGATCTTGTTAATCAGAAAGTTATTACATTTCTTTCAAAGTTGACAGTTGTTGCTACAGGAGGGATTGGGAACGTATATCTTACCACAACCAATCCTGAGATTGCCACAGGTGACGGAATTGCTATGGTTTACCGGGCAAAAGGTACTATTGAGAATATGGAGTTTATCCAGTTTCATCCCACTTCCCTGTATGATCCGAAAACAAAACCCTCATTTCTTATTACAGAAGCTTTGCGGGGATTTGGTGCTGTTCTGAAAAATATGGCCGGTGAGGAATTCATGAAGCGTTATGATAGCCGGGGATCTCTTGCCCCCAGGGATATTGTTGCCAGAGCAATCGATAACGAGATGAAAATCTGGGGTGATGATCATGTCTGGCTCGATTGCAGACATCTAAACACGGAGGGTCTTAAAGATCACTTTCCGAAGGTTTATAAGCATTGTCTTGAAAGGGGAATAGATATCACTAAAGATATGATACCGGTAGTTCCCTGTGCCCATTACTCATGCGGTGGTATCAAAGTTGATATTGACGGACAAAGCAATATTGACAGGCTCTATGCTTTGGGAGAGGTATCATCCACGGGATTGCACGGAGCAAACCGGCTTGCCTCCAATTCACTGATAGAGGCCGCAGTGTATGCTCACAGGGCAGCAAATCATGCAAAGATCCGACTCAGGGACCTTACCTTTGAGGAGAAGATTCCTTTATGGGACTATAAAGGAACAACCCACCTGGAGGAGATGGTACTTATTACCCAGAGTTGCAAAGAAGTGCAGATGATCATGAGTAACTATGTCGGAATTGTCCGGTCCAACATACGGCTTGAAAGAGCCATGGTACGTCTTGATATATTATATGAAGAAACTGAAAGCCTTTATAAAAAATCACTCATATCCAAGAAGATATGTGAATTGAGGAACCTGATAAATGTCGGATATATTATTATTAAAATGGCTATGAACCGGCATGAAAGTGTAGGCCTGCACTATTCAATAGATTATCCGAAGCGCGCAAGTTCAGAAATTTGAAATATCCCGGCATGAACCACCTTGAATCATCATTTACAGGTAAAAACAATCTCTGGAGGTATATAATAATGCTGGTTGCAGTTCTGATAGTAGCCAATAGCATCGGATCTATTCCTCTGATTGTTACTCTCATAAAGACAACGGCAACCGATCCGGGCCTGGCGGCCAGTTTTGAACAGCACCCGGGCAACCTGGCGCTACTGGGAATTGATTCCAACATCGGACTGATCATGCTGCTTTTACCGTTTGTGGCAGGGCTGGCAGCTTTTGTCCTGCTTATCAAACCTCTTCACAGGCGGACTTTTAAAATGATTGTTAATGGGACAGCAAAGATCAGGTGGAACAGGTATTTCATTTCAGCACTGGTCTGGCTGGTTCTTTCTGTTGTTTATCTGATATTTTACATGAAGATGGACCCGGCAAATTTCACGGTTAACAATAATTCCAAAACCTTAATATTCCTGGTTATAATTTCACTCGTTTTAATTCCTTTTCAGGCTGCACTGGAAGAAGTTATATTCAGAGGTTACCTGATGCAGGGATTTGCAACAATGGTCAGGCAAAGATGGTTTCCTCTGGTGATGACATCTGTAATATTCGGACTACTGCACTCATTTAACCCCGAAGTAAAAGATTTCGGGTTTTTTACAATGATGCCTCATTATATTGTTTTCGGATTAATATTCGGGATCATTACGATTCTTGATGATGGCATTGAGGCAGCAATGGGTGCTCACGCGGCCAATAATATTTTTCTCTGCATTATGGTAACACAGGAATCCTCGGCGCTTCAGACAGCATCAGTATATGAGCAGCACAATATGTATCCATGGAGCGAATTTACGGCCCTTTTACTTACGGGGATACTATTTATTTTCATATTGAAGATATTGTTCGGGTGGAAAAGTTTCTCACGGTTAACTGCGAAAATTGAAGGTACTCATAGTGGTCAGATACCATAAATTGATGTTTTTTCATCTGTACGGAATTCGCCCCATTTTTGACGGATCTCTTCAATAATTTTCTTTATTTCATCAATCTCAACAGAGGTTAAGAGCCTGAGTCTTGTTTCCTTAAAATGAGGGATCCCTTTGAAATAGTTTGAAAGATGACGTCTCATCTCATATATTGCTTTGTGCCCTTCTTTATATTCCAGCGATTTATCAAGATGAAGAAGAGCAAGATCTGCTTTTTCGGAAATTGTTGGCTCAGGCAGTATCTCACCGGTGTCCAGGTAATATCTGACATCCCTGAAGATCCATGGCCTTCCGACAGTAGCTCTTCCGATCATGATCCCGTCAACCCCATACCTGTCGAACATCTCTCTTGCTTTCACAGGGCCATCAATGTCTCCGTTACCGATTACAGGTATATTCATTTTTGGATTATTCTTTACAGCTCCTATAAGTGTCCAGTCGGCTGCTCCTTTATATAACTGTGCTCTTGTTCTGCCATGGATTGTTATTGCTTTAATACCAGCGTCCTGAAGTCGTTCGGCAATTTCAACAATATTTTTATTGTCGTCATCCCATCCTGTTCTGGTCTTTACGGTGACGGGTAATTTTACCGCGTCAACAATTGCCTTTGTCATTTCAATCATCAGGGGGATATTCCTGAGCATTCCGGCACCGGCGCCCCTGTTGGCAATCTTTTTAACAGGGCATCCGAAATTGATGTCAATCAGTTCCGGTTTTGCTTCTTCGGCAATAAGTGCAGCTTCTACCATAGGCTCAATAAGGTGACCATATAACTGGATACCTATTGGCCTTTCAAAATCATAGATATCAAGTTTTTTCACACTCTTCGCACCATCCCTTATGAGCCCCTCAGAAGAAATAAATTCGGTGTACATAACATCTGCTCCATGCATCTTGCAAACCATCCGGAACGATGGGTCAGTAATATCCTCCATGGGTGCAAGAAACAGAGGGTACTTGCCTGGTGTTATATTTCCAATTGTCAAAATGTGTTGATTTTGATTTGTAAAAAAGGCCCGGAAATTTAAATGTGTGGAACTTGTTCGTTTAAACCTCTACCGTGTTGGCTCTCGTAAGTTCGCTTTTGCGATAAAAATATACTATACCATAATTCTCGCATTCAGCCTTTCTTCTTTCTTCAGGCAGGTCTCCGTAAGTAGCCTCAATTTCATTCCATAGCTGGAGAATTAAATTATCTGCTTCTTTACGATGATCATTTGTACTTTCAATATGATCAAGATTCTGTTTAAGAATTGCCTGGTACTGATTCCTCGCTTCAAGGAAATTCTTGTATCGTACCTTAACAACAGCTATAGTCGGATTGGTTATCGGACTGCCTCCTTTTCTTATTCTTACTTCCTCACCTTCAATTATCCTTTTTCCCCAAATAAGTACATCCTTTTCAGTATTAAGTGATGGAACATTTGATTCATTGGTTGCCATACCATGATAGGCCCTGGTCTCCGAAGGCAGGTCACCTCTGAAAATAGCCATATTCATTACCCTGACAAAATGGGTCAGATATAACTTTGCTTTCTTCATAATATCACTATAATCCCGGTTTTTCTTATTCTGCGAAGCCACCATCTGCCTGTGCACTTTGATGGAATGTTCAAATTCAGGAAAAAATTTCTGAAGTTTAATGATAGTTCTTGATGAAAAGGCCATCATATTAGGTGGCATTCCTCTTCCTTTTTCAAGAGCAATTCTCATTGCTCTTATGCGAGCTGCGTCGGTGTTGGGCAATCTTCTGTAAGGCATTTTAAATATCGCGTTAGCAAGTTGTTTATAACTACTGCGAATATAATAAAAATTTGTTAATAAAAAAGTGTATTCGCATTATTATTTGCCTGATTTCCAAAAAGATTAAATTATGTTTCTAAATATAAGGAATGTTAATAAATATTAATCAATCCTGACCCCGGCAATCCTGTAATCATCTCAATGTTTGGCTCAGATTGATTTCTTTTTTATAGACTTTTACTGCAAGGCTCTGGACAGTCTCCCGGGAAATCAGCTTATTAATTGAATCCCTGATAGGGGCATACTTTTCGTGCAGCGGACAGGGATTGTTCTCATCGCATTGCTTAAGCCCGAATCCACATCCGGAGAATGACCTGTCTCCTTCGGTGGCGTTAATCAGCTTTACCAGCGGCAGGTCAGGTTTGTCTGGATCAAAGAAAAAGCCACCTCCCTTACCTTTAATTGATTCTATAAACCCGGCCCGGACAAGTCGTTGAAGGATCTTGGCAGTAAAGAATGGAGGTGCTTCAATCTCCTTTGCCACCTCTGCCATACCGGGTCTTCTTTTTTTCAGGTTTTGCAGCTTGATGTAAACAAGTCCCCTGAGAGCATATTCTGTTTCTTTATTAAACATTTTCCAAAGGTCGGTTAATTGATTACAGTTACAAAACTAGTAATAATATATTTAATATAACCAAAAGACCTTTTTGTCTTTTAATAAATTATTTTATAACTTTGTGTCGTTAATTAAAACAAAAAGATATGATAGAAGTTGACATGAATAACATTACAACCGGGAAATTGCTGCAATGGATAACAGGGCTGTAAAGTCAATTTTTACTTCCGAAATCATATTACTTCCAAAAGCTTTAAAATCAATCAAATAAATTTTAACCGCCATGAATACAGCAACAAAAAACCTCGAAGAGGACCATGTTCATATTTTAAGGCTCATTGATGTAATGAAACATATTACTCAGTATGAGAAACCCGATATCAATCATCTTGAAAACATAGTGGATATTATAAAAAATTTCGCCGACGGCATCCACCATGCCAAAGAGGAAAATCTTTTTTTCCCTTTTCTTGCAGAAAGAGGCTTTTCAACAACTCAGGGACCTGTAGCAGTAATGTTGCATGAGCATGAGCTGGGCCGGGCTTATGTAAGAGGACTCTCAGAAAATATCACATTGTATAAAAATGGTAATTTAGCAGCATTAAGTGAAATTTACAGGAATATGAACGGTTATGCAGAACTCCTGCAAAATCATATTTCAAAAGAAAACAATATTCTTTTCCCTATGGCAGACAGGGTGCTTTCCGGGGCCGACAATAGTGATATGTTAGCCAGATTTGCGATTGCAGAAAAAAGCTATGATTCATCAGTTGATCCGGAGGTATACAAAAAGCAGATCGGGGAGCTTATGTCATTTTATAATATCTGAAATAATACTAAATCTACTTTGACAGATTACAACTTACAACGATTTTTCAGTTTGATTGCCCCGACCCTAAAGGGAGCAAACTGAAAAATCAACCTGTTCCCTTTAGGGATTAAGGGCAAAAGCAGGTTGATTTTTCTAATCTGTCAAAGCAGAACGGATAACATAATCAAAATGTAGTGGCGGAGCGTTGCCGGTGATATATTTTTTTATTTTGGCACTTTTTCTTAACTATGTTTGGTGCCGGATTGTTTTATATTTATCCTCATTGTAACTTTGGTATAAAAAAAACCACTTAATACTTCCGATATGTTTAAAAGTGAAATATATAAAAACAGGAGAGAGGAACTCCATCGGAAAATAAAAACCGGACTTGCTTTATTTATCGGTAATACTGAAGCTCCGATGAATTATCCGGGTAACCCTTACCATTTCAGGCAGGACAGTGATTTCCTTTATTACTTCGGGCTTGATCTGCCGGGATTTGCAGGACTTATGGATTTCGATTCGGGTAAGGACCGGATATTCGGCAATGATGCAGAAATGGATGACATAGTATGGATGGGCCCTCAGCCTACAGTAAAAGAGCTTGCTCAGAAATCAGGTATTACAGAAAGTGCTCCGATGTCAAAACTTGAGGAGACAATTAAGGATGCTCTCGCAAAGAAGAGAAAAATACACTTTCTTCCTCCCTGCCGGGGTGAAACCAAGATGACACTGGGGATGCTGCTGCAGGAAAATCCATGTCAGATGAAAACGTTTGCTTCAACTGATCTGATAAAGGCAGTAGTATCAATGAGGTCAATCAAAGAAAAAGTTGAAATAGATGAAATTGAAAAAGCAGTTGATATTGCATACGATATGCATGTTACTGCTATGAAAATGTGCAAACAGGGTATAAAGGAACAGGATATTTTCGGGACTATTGAAGGAATTGCTCTTGCCAAAGGAGCCGGTACCTCCTTCCCGGTAATTCTCAGCGTCAATGGTCAGACTCTCCATAACCACTCACATGGAAATATCCTGAAGAAAGGCCGGATGATGGTTACCGATGCAGGTGCTGAAACAAACCTACACTATGCTTCTGATATTACCCGCACAACTCCTGTAGGAGGTAAATTCAGCCAGCAGCAAAAAGATATATATGAAGTTGTCCTTAAAGCCAATATGGAAGCTATAAAGGCAACCCGCCCCGGTATGTCCAACCGCGATCTTCATTTTATGGCGTGCAGAATAATTACCTCGGAGCTGAAGTCACTGGGATTGATGAAAGGCGATGTTGATGAGGCAGTTGAAGCCGGAGCTCATGCTCTCTTTATGCCCCATGGCATAGGTCACATGATGGGGCTTGATGTACATGATATGGAAGGTCTGGGGGAGAATTATTCAGGTTACAATGATAAAGTAAAACGAAGCGATCAGTTTGGTACTGCATATCTGCGGTTTGCACTGCCCTACTTACCCGGGCATGTATTTACAGTAGAGCCAGGATGCTATTTTATTCCTGAACTTATAACCAAGTGGAAAGCTGAAGGCAAATTCATAGATTTTATTAACTATAGCAAAATAGATAGCTATATGTCAATAGGCGGAATACGAATCGAAGATAATGTTCTTATCACCGAAAAGGGACATAAAGTTCTGGGTAAACCAATTCCAAAGACTGTTAAAGAAGTTGAATTAATCTGCTCCTGATTAATCTTTGTATCCGGATTTCCATCTTTGGTTTTTGATAAATGCTATACAAACCTCCGTGAAAGGATCTGACTTTTTCATTGGTAAACAGAAGTTTCACGAGATTCACAGAGATTTACAGAGAATTGTTATTTCTATAAATTTCGGGAATGATCAGTATGCTTTATAATACTCCCTGAATAGCCGGGCTATATTTACAATTTTGATCTCTTTAGGACATTCAGCTTCGCAGGCTCCTGTATTTGAACAATTTCCAAAACCTACCTCATCCATTTTTTCCACCATTGTCCGGACTCTGTCTTTTGCTTCAATGCGTCCCTGGGGTAAAAGCGCAAATTGCGAAATTTTGGCAGATACAAATAACATTGCTGAAGCATTTTTGCAGGCAGCGACACAAGCTCCGCAGCCTATACAGACAGCTGCATCAAATGCTTCATCTGAATTCTTTTTGGGAATAAGAATGGAATTTGCTTCAGGAGCTGATCCGGCGTTGACTGAAATAAAGCCTCCTGCAATCTGGATTTTGTCAAATGCGCTCCTGTCGACAATAAGATCTTTAATCACCGGGAAAGGTTTAGCCCTCCAGGGTTCAATCCATATAGTGTCACCGTCTTTGAAATATCTCATAGAAAGATGGCAGGTTGTAATTGCAGGAATCGGACCATGGGGATGTCCGTTTATATACATACCACACGATCCGCAGATCCCTTCGCGGCAGTCGTGGTCGAATGCAACCGGATCTTTATCATCTTCAACAAGCTTTTTATTGAGAGCATCGAGCATCTCGAGGAAAGCCATTTTTGGAGACACATCATCCATTATGTATGTTTCAAAGCTACCTTTGGTTTTTGCGTTTTTCTGACGCCATATCTTAAGTGTGAGCTTCATATTCTTTAGAGTTATATTGTATTATCATTAAAATTTCGGACTCATTTTTTAATAGCTCAGAGCTTAGGGCACAGGGCTCAGGGCTCAGGGCTCAGGGCAAAAAGCATTGCACTGCTGCACCTGTGCCCTGCGCTCTTATTTATAGCTTCTCACTTTCATCTCAACTTCTTCAAACTTAAGTTCCTCTTTATGGAGTATGTGAGGTTTTCCTTCGCCTGCAAATTCCCATGCGGCCACATAAGCATATTCCTCATCGTTTCTTAATGCCTCACCATCGGGTGTCTGGGACTCTTCCCTGAAGTGTGCCCCGCAGGACTCATTCCTGTTAAGAGCATCTGTCACAAGAAGTGTGGCAAGCTCAAAAAAGTCAGCTATCCTTCCAGCCTTTTCGAGTTCCATATTCAGTTCACCGGTTGTTCCGGGAATATTCAGATCTTTCCAGAATTCTTCCTGGAGTTCTTTAATAAGTATCAGAGCTTTCTCAAGTCCTTCTTTATTCCTTATCATGCCGCAATAATCCCACATTATTTTACCGAGCCGCTTATGAAATGATGAGGCAGTATGTTTCCCTTTTATGGAGATCAGCTTGTTAAGTCTTTCGATTACAGCTTTTTCGGTTTCTTCAAATTCAGGTCCGTCGGTTGAGATTTTAGAAGTCCGGATCTCATCGGCAAGATAATTACATATAGTATTGGGGAGAATAAAATATCCGTCACCGGAAGTCTGCATCAGGGAACCTGCCCCGAGACGGTTTGCTCCGTGATCTGAAAAATTGGCCTCCCCGATAGCGTAAAGACCCGGAATAGTGGTCATCAGTTCATAGTCGACCCAAAGTCCGCCCATCGTGTAATGACCGGCCGGGTAAATATGCATTGGTTCTTCATACGGATCGATCCCGGTGATAGTTTTGTACATTTCAAAGAGATTCCCATATTTGTCCTCAATGGATTTCTTTCCCTGTTTTTTTATTGAATCCCTGAAATCAAGATAAACCGCCAGTCCGGTTTCCCCAATACCAAATCCTGCATCACAGCGCTCCTTGGCAGCCCTTGACGCGACATCTCTGGGTACCAGATTACCGAAAGCCGGATAGCGACGTTCAAGATAATAGTCTCTATCTCCTTCCGGAATCTCATTAGGTAGTCTTGTATCACCTTTTGTTTTGGGAACCCATACCCTTCCATCGTTGCGAAGCGACTCTGACATGAGGGTCAGTTTGGCCTGAAACTCATTTAATTGCGGAACACAGGTAGGATGTATCTGGACAAAACTGGGATTTGCAAATAAAGCTCCTTTTTTATGTGCTTTCCATGCCGCTGAAGCATTCGAGTTTACCGCGAGAGTCGACATGAAATATACAGTGCCATAACCTCCTGTGGCAAGTACCACAGCGTGAGCACCATGTCTTTCAATCTCACCTGTGATGAGGTTGCGGGCAATAATTCCCCGGGCCTTTCCGTCAATTAAAACAAGGTCGAGCATCTCACGCCGGGGGTACATAGTTACATTACCTTTTTTTATTTGTCTGTTCAGTGAGGAATAAACCCCAAGCAGACACTGCTGACCAGACTGTCCGCTTGAATAAAAGGTTCTTGAAACCTGAACCCCGCCAAATGAACGGGTGTTGAGTGTACCACCATAATCGCGGGCAAATGGAACGCCTAATGCCGTATAATGGTCAATAACGTCGTTGCTGACCTCGGCCGCCCTGTAAACATTTGCTTCACGGGCTCTGAAGTCGCCGCCCTTAATCATATCATAGAAAAGGCGATAAATACTGTCACCGTCATTCTGATAGTTTTTTGCAGCATTGATACCTCCCTGTGCTGCAACCGAATGCGCTCTGCGGGGAGAATCCTGGTAGCAAAAGGTTTTTACTCTGTACCCTAATTCACCGAGAGCCGATGATGCCCCTGCGCCTGACAACCCGGTACCGATAACAATTATTTCAAGCTTCTTCTTATTAGCCGGACTGACCAACTTTGCAGAGGTTTTATATTTTGTCCATTTCTGAGCGAGGGGACCATCCGGTATCTTTGATATTAATTTTTCCATGATTATATTTTTTTCTTTTCCGATCTACCTGAAAAGCCATAAAGAAATTGCGATGAAAGCAAACCCTGCAGGGAGTATAACTGCATAAATAACGGCAACCACTTTTACAATAGGTGACCATATCCTGTGATTCAGCCCCAGGGTTTGAAAAGCTGAATAAAAAGCATGATAAAGATGAAAACCCAGCACAGTGAAACAAGTAAGATAAATGTAATCATACACCGGGATCTTAAAAAGATTATGTGCGGTAGAATAAAAATCTTCAGGATTGCCGGCAACCAGTCCCAGTTTTATAAAGAAGAAATTGAAAAAATGAAGGACAAGAAATGTAAGTACTGTAGCTCCTGTCCAGATCATAAAACGGGAGAAAAATGATGTTTCGGATTTATTGGTTTTGACATAGCCCACCGGACGGGCGAGCCAGTTTTGAATCTGAAGATATATCCCCCAGGTAATATGGATAAGGATTGTAGCAATCAATATCATTTCAAAAATTTTTATTACCGGAAACGTAGCCATGAAATGGGCAGCCGAATTAAAAGGCTCCGGTTCATTTTTCAAAAGCATCAGGTTGATGTAAAGATGAACCGGCAGAAACATAAGCAGGAAAAATCCCGCCAATGCCATAACAAGCTTTTTCGAAACCGAGGAAAATAGAATATTATTCATTGGTAATGAAATATTTACAAATAAAATATGTGAATAAAGAAAGTGTTTAAAGTTAAAATTAATTATGTGTTTTTGCAATTTATTAACACAATTACAGTGTAACTTCCATGATATATATCATAATTGGAATTTAACTAATTTTACATTGGTGGGCGCTTAAAACCCACTGATTATTAACTGTTTATTTTCCAGTTCTTTGACATTATTGTATTCGTACTTTGTAAGTATCTCTTTTATAGGTGGTTTGTCAAGTAAAGATAAACTCAAAATCTGATTATTTTCGTAGATTGATACCCTCTTTTAAGATCGTTTTACTTTACCGTTGGCTTTAGCCAACGGATTATGAAACCCAAATAATTGGGCTTTAGCCCAAAAGTGAAGGACTAAAGTCCCTGTAAATGAGGCCTATATACCGTTGGCTAAAGCCAACGGTAATTAATAACAACAGCAAAAGAGAATGATAGCCTTTTGCTTTAATAATTTGACTAATTCAAATCGTCACGCTACAAAAAAACTCTACAAGTGCGATAAAAAAATGATTTCAAAGAACAAATTTTATAATTTAGTACCCACTAGTGCTAATTTTACTGAAAATTCACAGCAAATGGAAGAATATTTTCATTATGAAAATGGGAGAGTGCATTACTCTGTCGGTGGAACCGGGAAGGTAATAGTTCTTCTCCATGGCTATCTTGAGTCTTCAGAAGTATGGGAAAGTTTTGCCGGAAAACTTTCCGAAAATTTCATGGTGATCTGTATTGATCTTCCGGGACATGGATTATCCGATGTTTATGGAGCTACTCATACTATGGAATTTATGGCAACAGTGATAAAAGATCTTATAGTGAGCCTTGGAATCAATAAAGTTTTTCTGGCAGGGCATTCACTCGGAGGGTATGTTGCTCTTGCATTCCTGGAGCTATTTCCGGAATTATTGTCAGGTTATTGTCTGTTCCATTCACAGCCCTTTGCCGATCCGCCGGAAGTCATTGACAAACGGAAGCGGGAAATTGAACTTGTGAAGGCAGGTAAGAAAAACCTGATGTACCCCGATAATGTTGTAAGAATGTTCGCACCATTAAATCTTGAAAAATTTTCTGATTCACTCCTGAAGTCTAAAGAGATTGCCTCCCGGATACCCGGCGAGGGAATTATTGCAGTATTGAACGGGATGATGAACAGGCCTTCAAGGTTATCGGTTATGGAAGAAGGCAGGGTACCTTGTTTATGGATTTTAGGCTCAATGGACAGCTATATTCCATGCGATACTATTCAGACAAAAGTTAACCTTCCTGAAAATGCCGTTCTAGTTGTCCTCAAAAATTCCGGACACCTGGGTTTCATTGAAGAGAAAGATCTTTCACTCAAAATTCTAAGTGATTTTGTAATCAGATTAAAGTAATTTATCACATGTTGCACTGAAAGGCACTCTGATTTCCAGGAAGAAATCCGGAGTGGTTTTCAGAATTAAATATATCTTGTTTTCTCCCCTGCGAATCCTTAATTGTCAGTCCTGATTTTTCAGATATTCTATCGCATATTTAAGTGTGGTGTCGATCTGTTCCCATATCGGATAAAAGCCCTTGCTATCAAGGATATTACGAGCTATATATGCTTTTAATTGTACATTGATAATTTTCCCTGATGTAATCAACCCTTTAGGATCTTTTTTTACACCCAAAGATGCGGCATATTTTACAAACTGGTCAGATAAATCTTGTTTATCCAGGAATTTTTCCATCGTTGCTGCATCAGTATACTTCTTCAGCTCCTCTCTGTTATTTTCGGTATACTTCATGGCAAAACTAAATATCATCGACCTGACTTTCATGAAATATGGAGATATGCCACTGGTATCAACCGGGACAAATTTATCGGGCATTATGCCGCCTCCGCCGTAAACTGTTCTGCCTCCCGGGGTTGTGAACTTAAGCGAATCAGGAAAATGAATAGAGTCGGAGACTTCAAATTCTCCCCTGGCATATCGTTTGTTAAAATCATTAAAATAATCTTCAAATCCATGGTTATATGGTTTTTGTATAGAACGTCCGGTAGGGGTATAATACCTTGCTATTGTAAGTCTCATGCCTGATCCGTCATTAAATGAGATTGGTTCCTGAACCAGTCCTTTGCCAAATGAACGTCTGCCGATGATTGTTCCCCGGTCATTATCCTGTATGGCACCTGCAAGGATCTCGCTTGCAGAAGCGCTCCATTCATCAATGAGGACTACAAGGTCCCCGGTCTCAAACTCTCCTTTGCCTGTAGCTCTGGCTTCCTGTCGTGGCTGTGCACGACCCTCGGTGTAAACGATAAGCTGTCCCTCTTTCAGGAACTGGTCCGCGATCTGTATAGCTGCTTCCATTATTCCTCCTGAGTTGCCCCTCAGATCAACGATCAGTTTTGTCATACCCTGGGTTTTAAGTTCCCTTAGTCCTTTCATAAAATCATCAAAGGTTGTCAGGGCGAAGTTGCTGATCTTAATATACCCGGTATTACTGTTTACCATGTAACTTACATCAATGCTGTACATGGGAATTTTATCGCGGGTTATTTCAAATGGAATGAGTTCTTTGTGTCCCTTACGTAAAATTTTTATATGTACAACAGTTCCTTTAGGTCCCTTCAACATGCGCATAACACTTTCGTCACTGATACCTTTTCCCGCAACAAGAGAATCATTAACGTAAATGATCTTATCGCCTGCCTGAAGACCAAGTTTCTCAGATGGGCCTCCGGGAATTGTGCTGATTACCAGAATAGTATCCGAAAGCAAATTAAATGATATACCAATTCCCTCGAAATTTCCCTGGAGTGGCTCATTTGCACGTGCAAGATCTTTTGCAGGTATATATATTGTATGAGGATCAAGTTTTTTGAGTATTGCAGGAATGGCAGCTTCAACCAGATCATTACGGCTCACAGAATCAACATAGCTCGATTCGATGATATTCAGAATACTGTTAAGCTTATCATTCCTTGCTCTAATATTTGAATGCTGGGGTATGTTATCCTTTCTGGGAAGATAAAAACCAATAAAAACGCCCAATGCAAGCGTAATCGAAAGAATCAACGGAAGGAATACACTTCTGTTTGAATTATTGTATTTCATAAATATCTTTTTCGGGATCAATATAAACCAGTTCTATATTTGCACGCTTAAGAAGCTCAAGTCCATCTGTTTTATGATATTTGTTGCTGTAAACCACCCTCCTGATACCCGATTGGATTATAAGTTTGGAACATTCCATGCAGGGAGAAGATGTTATATAAAGTGTTGAATCTTCACTCGAATTATGTGATTTGGCCACTTTTGTAATTGCATTGGCTTCTGCGTGCAGCACGTAGGGTTTAGTTATATTGTTTTCATCTTCACATATATTTTCAAAACCAGCCGGAGTACCATTATAACCATCAGAAATTATCATTTTTCCTTTTACAATAAGTGCTCCAACCTGTCGCCTGATGCAGTAAGAATTCTGAGCCCAGATCTTTGCCATCTCAAGATATCTTCTGTCGAAAGCTTTCTGTTTGTCGCCATAGGGTTTCAGATTACTATTTTCTGACATTGTATGCTGCTTTGTATCAATTTAAAAAGTCTCAAAGTTAATTATTTTATATGACTATCGGGATTCATACATATAAATATTTTGATGCTTGAAAATCAATTATTTGCTCCCGACCCTAAAGGGAGTAATTGATTTTGGCTGCGCCGAGCTCGCCCTGCGGGACCCGGTTCTTCGCACCCTTTAGGGTAAGGGGCTAACGAAGAACCGGAGCGAAGCAGAGCTCGACGAAGTCAAAATCAAAGAGGTCTTTTGCATGATTGCCGATTGTCATATTATTTTATTCTCTTTTTGCTAATTGGTGCTTAATGAAATGATCACCAAAATCATGTTCTTAAAGACGAGTGGGGTATATTCTCCCGGCAAATGTTTTTCTTATTTTTAAAATTGATTTAAAAATATTATATTTGATAACCCGAATACAGATCAATTAAAAATAATTACTGAAAGTTAATTTTTACTGAGCTAACAAATAATAAAATTATGTTTAATACAGACCATTTCCATCCTATCATAGTACACTTTCCGATCGCATTGATAACAGTCGGATTTTTTGTTGAAGTAGTTTCCCTTTTTTACAAAAAGGAGAAGTGTCTCTCTAAAACAGGATTCTATCTGATGGTTCTTGGGGCACTGGCTGCAGTAGCTGCATGGTCCAGCGGACAACTGTTTACCAACGAACCCGGCCAGGGTGAGATAGTAAAAGTATTTGAAAGGCACGAAACCGGGGCACTTATTACGATGATTCTGATGGTACTGGGTGCATCATTCAGGATATGGCTTGCCATAAATAAGAAAGAGGAAACATCAATGAAATGGATCGCATTCGGTTTCTACCTGTTGGCTTTTATCTCCGTAACTTTTACCGGATTTATGGGAGGGACTATGGTTTATGACTACATGATGTCTTTGTAGCAGTTATCAAATTAAATCCATTAATAGTCGTAGCTCAGTAATTTTCTAACTAATCTATTAAATATGAAGACAACAATTAAATTCATCATGTTTTTATTGACTGCAGGATTGATATCCGGGTGTGCACAAAATCCTGTAAAAACAATTGAAAACCTTAAGGCTGCCTATAATGGCGAATCAACTGCAAGCGCAAAGTACGCCGCTTTTGCAGAGAAGGCTAAAGCTGAAGGTTTTAATGCCGTGGCAGTAATGTTTCTGGCCACCTCTAAAGCAGAAGCTGTTCATGCCGGAAATCACAAAAAAGTCCTTGAAAAACTTGGCGAAAAAATTGAAGGACCCCAGATTGGGAAGTTTGAAGTTCTTACAACTGCTGAAAATCTTGTTGATGCAATGAAAGGAGAAACGTATGAACTCGAGACAATGTATCCCGGTTTTATAACAATAGCTAAAAGTGAAAAGAGTAAGGATGCTGTTAAATCATTTACCTGGGCACTTGATACGGAAAAGAAGCATCAGAATTTCTACAAAGTTGCCATAGATGCACTTAACTCCTCAGGTGAATCATCATTGCCGGCAAAATGGTTCGTTTGTCCTGTTTGCGGAAACACCTATGATGTCCGCACCGTAACCTTAAAATGCGATTTCTGCTCAACACCCCAGGAAAAGTTTTTTGTATTTGATCAGGGTTAATACCGATCACCTTACAACATCTGTTGTGCCGGGATTAATTTTGAAATTAAATTACTGATCCCGGCACAACAATTTCATAATTCTTTTTAATATCCTCATTCCATTCTTCTAATCATCTTCCGGTTATCTCAATTTGAAAATTCATTGCATCACTTTGAATTTCGATAAGCAGCTGCCTGAACTTAAGTGATTTTAATTTATTTTCTCAGGTGCGATAAAAAATCTGGTTGGCAGTGGATATAAAATTAAATATCTGCCAGAATCTGAAGTTAATTTTATATTTTTCCGGTTAAGCATTTCCGGATGAATACATTTGGTGATAAGGTTATTGATTTTTACAGCACCCTTGACTTTAAAGGGAGGCTTCCCTCCGGGATATCAATTATGAATCCCTTCAGGGAAAATCCTGAAATTATTCCTCTTATTTCTCAATTCTATCTTAAATTTTATAACGATTTTAATCAAAGACACCTGATACTTGGAATAAATCCGGGGCGATTCGGTGCCGGGATTACTGGAATTCCTTTCACCGATACCAGGAGATTAAATGAGAAATGTGGTCTTTTCGTGCCTGGAATTAAGACGTTCGAAACATCTTCTGTTTTTGTTTATGAGATGATTGATCAATTTGGCGGCCCGGAGAAATTTTATTCAGATTTCTATATAAGCTCTGTTTCCCCGCTTGGTTTTACCACTTCAGGCAGTAGAGGCAAGGATGTGAATTACAACTACTATGACAGTAAAGAACTGACTGAAGCTGTTTATGATTTTATTGTAAGAACAATTGAACAACAGCTTGAGTTTGGTATGGTTAAAGATGTCTGCTTTTCCCTCGGGACGGGTCAAAATTACAGATTCATCCGGGAGCTTAATAAAAAGTATCAGTATTTTGGTAAAATCATCCCTCTGGAGCATCCGCGGTATATAATGCAGTATAAGTCAAAACAGAAACAGCAGTTTATAAATAAATACATTGAGGAGTTCAGTAAACTCCGGCTTTAATATTTGTTCCGGTATTAGTAAACACCGGCCACTCCGGGAAGCAAATTGTAAACTTTAGTTCATGGTTCCATGGAGCCAATATAAGTTTCAAACAAAGAAGGCTGTAAAACCGTTATATCATTATTAACCTTATAAAGTGAGATTCTTTGAGATCAGACCCGGAAAATTAAATTTCAATGTTCTCAGGTAAATTTAGTTAAGAAATGAGTGAAGGTTTGAATAAACATGGAAAAATAAAAGGGGGAAACCTGTTAATTGTTATTCTGCTCAACATAGCGATCACTATAGCTCAGGTAATTGGCGGTCTTATTTCCGGCAGTATGGCGCTTCTGTCCGATGCCGCCCATAACTTCAGCGACGTGCTTTCCCTTGTTATCAGCTACGGCGCAGCAAAACTTTCAGATCGTAAACAAACCCTCAGACAAACGTATGGATATAAAAGGGCAGAGATCTTTGCAGCTTTCATTAATACATCGACATTATTGGTGATAGCAACCATTTTAATATCAGAGGCTGTTACCAGGCTTATTCATCCCCGGCCAATAACCGGACTGATAGTAATTTACCTTTCAGCATCAGGTATTTTACTTAACGGACTTAGTGTTCTGCTGATAAAAAGGGATGCTGCCGAAAGTATGAATATGCGTTCGGCATACCTGCACATGTTTGTTGATATGCTTACTTCAGTTGCAGTTCTTATTGGCGGTTTTACCATCAGATATTTAGGATGGATCTGGATTGACGGAGTACTTTCAATAATTATTGCTGTTTATCTCGTCTTTAGCAGCTGGGATATTTTTTATAAATCAATAAGAATTTTTATGCAGTTTACCCCATCTCATATCAATATTGAAGAGATTGCTCAAAAAATTACCAGCGTTAATGGTGTTAAAAATATGCACCATGTTCACGTGTGGCAGCTGGATGACCATGAAATGATGCTGGAAGCTCACCTTGATCTGGATGAGGATTATGCCATAACCCGTTTCGAACAAATACTTGAAAAAGTCGAAGAAATTCTTGGTCAGTACAAGATTCATCATTTTAATATTCAGCCGGAACTCTACAGGAGCGACCAAAAAGAACTTATAAATACCGGGAGGGTAAAGTGATATGATATCAGAACTTAAGAGCTGTTAAATGACCTTGATCGGGAGCTTCTTAAGAACTGACTCTTCTGTATCCTGAAGAGATAATTCCTCAGGTCAGCAAAAAAAAGAGACCGGCTCTTTTTATTTTGAGACGGTCTCCTTACATATCATCACTAATTCTTATATCACTTCTTTTGCAGAATAAATTTCTGTATTGTCATGTTTCCTTCAATCACCTTAACTCCTGCAGCACTTGCTGTATCGTAATTCTCTTTGGTAGCAAAGACTGAATAAGTACCGGCGGGAACGCCTATAAATGCATAGCGGCCCAGTGTATCTGTAAAGGCAGTTGCCATCACTGTATCCTGACTAAACCATACTTTTGCATTTACAATACTTATTTTTGCAGTATCTGTCACCATTCCATCTATCCTTCCGGCTGTGGAAGTATTGGTTGCCCTTATACATGGCTTAAAAATAAATCCGTTAATTCCTGCTCTATGGGCCATATTACCTCTCATCACGAATGACCTGCCAAGATCAAAGTCCAGAAGGAGCTCGGAAGTCAAACCTCCTGCAACTTTGAGAGAGGGTCTTATGAAAATTTTAATACCTGTCTGCGTTCCGCCAGGCACTTTAACTTTATATCCTACTGCCTGGTCTTTAATTTTAAGTCCTGCTTCATCAACATAAAGACGGATCAGGTCATAATTTCCCTGAGGGATCTCCAGGTTTAATAACTCGCTTGTGATGCCGTTCCTGAGGTTCAAAAGATCAAGAGTTACTGTGTCCTGTGAAAGCACTATGAAAGGATTGCCATCATTCTGACCTGCTTTTCTGATTTCGACTTTGGTTATAGTGACCGTTGCAGATTCAACAAAACTTATGTTAAAGGGATCATCGGTTACCTTAACTACCAGTCTTCCCGGGCTGTCAATTGTTTTGGTACAGCCTGAAAATATTACGGAGGCTGCTACGATAGCTAAAAATATTTTCTTCATATAATTAAGTTATTAATGTTTCGGATCAAAATTATAATCTGAAAATGAAGTTTTAGTGAAGTTTAAGGGAAAATAAAAGAAAATGTTGTCCCTTTTTTGACTTCGGAGGAAACAGATACCTCTATTTTATGAAAATCGGCAATTGACCTGGTTATTGCCAAACCGATTCCTGTACCACTTTCACCGGAGCCTGATCTGGAACTGAATCGCGAAAAGAGTGTACTTATCTGAGATTCTGTCATCCCTTTGCCGGTATCAGTGATTGTAACAATATATCTGTTGGCCGGCCTGAGAATACTTTTAATTAAAATATGTCCACCGGCTAAAGTGTTTTTAACCGCATTGTTTACAACATTATAAAACATCGAAAAGATTAATGATCTGTTGGCCTCAGTGAACTGAAGATCCTGTGTAATATCTTCCTCCATTATAATAGCGGCATCTTCAGCTATGGGGCTTATCTCCATTACTACCTCACGGAGAACCTCTCTGACAGAAAAAGATTCCTCGCGAAGAAACTGATGGCTTTCAATACGTGCAATAAACAATAATGAATTTACAAGGCTCTGTAGCCTGTTGAGGGTTTTAAGTGACTCTTCAATCTTTACGGAGATATCAGATTCAAGATCATCTCTTAGCAGAATGTTTTCAAGTTTACTTCTTAATACTGAGACAGGAGTCAGCAACTCGTGGGAAATATTTACCGTGATCTCTTTTTCTTTCTGAAAAAGTATGTCAATATCTCCCATAAGTTCCCTCAGGGCATTGTCCAGCTGATAAAAATCAGCAGTAGTTGTTTTAACCGGTATCTTGTCAAAAAGTAAAGGATTGGAGATTCCCCGGAGTTTATTTGTGATTTTATCAAGGGGGCGCAACAGATATCTGGTATATTGGAGGTCGGTAAGTAATGTTATAATAATTACAAAGGTTAGAAAAATAAAACTGACTTTAGTTATGTTCTTTCTGGCATCCTGAATACTGGATAGACTTCTGCCAATCTCAAGCAGATACATCTGCCCATCAACCTTGAAAGTATAATTAATTACCCGATAGCCGATATCCTCATCCTCAATCAGTCTATTAGTGACTTCAATATAATTCAAATCCTCCTCAAGATTAACTCTTTCAAGACTGATGAATTCCTCTTTCAGTATATTGAAACTTCCAAAAGTATTGGTTGAATCTGATGTTATAAAAGGTTCAATCCCTGTTTTTGAAATGATACCTATTACCTGCTCTCTCTTCTGAATCAGGTCTTTATCAACCTGTCTCAAATTAATCCGTTCAATAATGGCAGGCATAAAAATCAGGAAAAGGGCAATAAAGACCAGCTTTGAAAAGAAGTTAAACAATGCAAGTTTTACTTTCAGTTTGATCATGTTATGTTGCAATCCTTATTATTGACCTGTACTTACCCTGTATCCAACCCCCCTTACAGTTTCGAGCCATGGAGAGGGAGCATGCGCATTCAGTTTCTTCCTTAGATTTTTTATATGAACATCGATGAAGTTACTATCGTACTGATCATCCAGAATATTTCCCCAGATATGTTCATAAAGCTGATAACGTGTTAAAACCTTACCATGGTTGAGCACCAGGTACTGGAGAAGGTCATATTCTTTCTTTGTAAGTTCGACTTCATTAATATTGCAAAGAAGTTTGCGCGATTGTATTTGCATTACAAAATCGCCAAGAAGGATATCCTGATCGGTGACGTTAAACTTTCTTCTTGCGACTGCGTTTATCCGGGAAAGAAGTTCGATCAATGCAAAGGGCTTTGCCAGGTAGTCATCAGCTCCCAGATCAAGCCCTTTCACTTTATCTTCCACAGCACCCCGGGCAGTGATGATGATGAACGATGTGGTTACGTTATTTTCCCTTGCTTCTTTAATCAGGTCCAATCCGTTATAATCGGGCAGTCCGAGATCAAGCAGTACAAAATCATACAGGTTAACTGCAATTTTCTCCGAAGCCTCCAATCCAGTAAAAGCCAGTTCACAAAGAAAATTCTCCGTCTTGAGAAAGGATGCTATTTCTGTGGCGAGAGCTTTTTCGTCTTCAACTATCAATACATTCATAACATGCAAGTTAAAAAATTCTGAAATATCCGCTTAACAGAAAAACAAAACCCCTGGAGCCGGGTAATTCGGAATCATTATAAGCAGGAAGGATGTAACTGGCCTCCGCTTCTAAAGTCATTTTGTTGAAATTCAGGGCCACAGGAAGTCCGAAATCTATCTCCATGAGGCCAAAAGATCCGGAATAGGTTGTATTTGCAGTTCTTTGTCTATAAAACTTCCACCTATGGTATGGAGGGAAGATCATAACAGAGCTGCCTGTGGTGGTATTCGCTTTTGTTAATGTTCCGAATAACAGGTTCACAAAGGGATCAAATGAGATATAAAACTTCTTTTTCATGAGTTCAGAAGTCTGGAAATACCTTGAGTTTTTTATCTGTAAATAGGCCCTGTTTTCATCTGAAAATAATCCGTCCAACGATATCTTCGAATAGATCAGCCTCCAGTCGATACCAAGTGTGAGATCAGCATAGGTGAAATTGCTGAAAAGAGTGTCTGTAACAGAGTTAGTAGCCTGATACCTGTAGAGGCCTGATGATATATCCAGCCATGAATTGAAGACGTGATTGTAATTAAGCGACCCGGTAAAAAAAGAAAAGAATGGATTATATCCGGAAAGGTGAATAGCTGAAACCGAAGCAAAAAATTCACTGTTATAACCATATGTTAATGAAGTATATCCATAAGGCTGGTTCCCGGAGATTGTTGATCCCATATAGATCATATTACTCCCGTATCCGATCCCGGTAAAAAGTGAATGCCGGGAACCACCGGATTCATTATTTGAGGAAGTATCAGCTTTTGGCAACGAACTTATTGTCTTTGCCTGTGCCAGAATATTAAACGGAATCAATAAGAATAGAATGATACAGAAATTAAACCGGGAATTTGATTTACCAGGATTCATAAAACCAGTATTAATTTTATCTTCCGCCGTGCCTGAATGCCCCTCCTGGTTTACCCATCCCTCTGGGAATTCCGGACCCTGAAGGTCTTACAATGTCGGGTGGCCGGGCACCTCTGGCCTTACTCATATCGGGGCGGGCACCTTTAACCTGCTTTACTTCCTGCATTCCCCCTGCCTTCTGGTTATTTCCCTGCTGTTTGGCAAAACCGTTTCCGTTCTTAGCCCTGACATTTGTCGTAGATTCCGTATTTTTCTGTTTCAACTTTGCAGAATCTGCCTGTGCGAAAGATGTATGTCCTGCGAAAATCAGCAGGGCTGCAGTAAAGAATATTATTCTCAATTTACGCATGACGTTTTCAGATAATTATTGATACCGATCATTCCTGAACATTAATTCTCAAATAAATTTTGTTTAATGAACCATATATCCATCTGAGATTGAGAACAAAATTAATCTTTTAAAATGAAGAACAGATGAACAAAAACCTTTAAATGACCGGCTGCCCCACCTTAACCCGGACAGAAAGTTAATGTCATGAAAGACAAAAGACCCCTTATTTGCCGGATAATTCCTTTTTTACAAAATTCAGCAGGTTCTCTTCCGTTTTTAAAACCATTTCAGGACTTATGGACTGATAATTTATTTCAACGGAGTAATATCCCTCTTCTTTTTTGGTAATTTGAATCTTTAGATTGTCTCCCGGCACAATCCATGGTATTTCAAGCATTCGTCTCTGAAGCTTATTTTGAATTATTTCTGTAGGATATTCCGTCGGGACATTAAGTTTGAGAACCTGTCCCACCCATTTCCCGTTATCTGAAGGTTTATTGATATTCTTGTTGCTCAGAAGAGTGTAGGGTATTTTAACAGATTCTCCCTCACTGGTTACAATTTGAATTGAACGGAACCCCAGCTTCTTTATTGTACCTGATACTGCATGAGTTTTGATCCTTTGGCCGGGTTCAAAGAGATTGTCTGCTTTCAGGATTATTCCGGAAACAAAATCGCGCAGCAAGTACCATCCGATTACGGTAACCAGTAATATAATCATACTACCGGTAAGCAGGGGATAAAACGCTTTATCGGAGAACAGCTGATCTGATGTCCAGAAGGCAAATGAAGACCATAGGATAAATTCAGCAAGAGGGTAAATCCTGAGAACCAGGTTTTTCATTTTTCTCTGGCCGGAGAGCACATTAAGAACCCAGGAAAGAGCCCGCAGGGAAATATAAAGAATAAGCGCAAACGAAAGGATTTTAAAATATATCATAGTAATTCAAGGGTTTTTAATTTTTTAACCAGATGAATTTCCAAGGCAGGATTTAAGGAATATACATCAGGAAATTTCTCTGTAAGGATTCCTTTCCGGAGCATGATGCGCACACTCTTTTCAGTACTTTCAAAATCCTTTTGAAGGATCTCAGAGAGGCTTTTCACTGAGAAACGTCGATGCATGATAAACTGGAGGATAAAAATGATTTCATCCTGCGGAAGTTTATCAGGAAACGGGATCTCCTTATTTAAAGGGGTTTCCAGATAAATGATTTTTCCTGAGATCTTTCTGATGCCTGCAAGCCAAAGGTTTATGGCATATCCGGGGTTTCCGGTCGATAAATTGAAGATACGGTTAAAAAGACGGGCAAACTCCCGGTTTGTCATTTCATCTTCATCCTTTTTATTTAAAATAAATTTCATCCCCGTTGCCTGATGCCGGATCATAATCAGGTCTTTCAACTCCCGGGCATCAAAGGGTTGACAGAACACAAGTCCGATAGTCCAGCTTATAATTGAGGTCAGTTGATTAATGATTTTAAGGGAAGACTGATTTACATTGATGATAAATAATATTTTATGTCCGTACTGGCGTATCAGAGAGATGATTTTTTCAACAACCTGAGTACCGGAAGGTTTTCTTTCCCACCAGAGCTCCAGGTCGTTGATAATAATTACACATTCAGGCGGAAGATCTTCCAGGGAAGTCTTCAGGCTACCATTTCCGTTCAGGCTTTTCAGCAGGGTTTGTTCAAAACGGGTGGCATCAGCTATACTTTCCAATGGAGCCCTTATGTTGAATATGTTTTGCTTTTCAAAGTGAAGGTTTGCGAGATGCTTGCTTAAACTGGACTTACCGGAACTTCTTTCCCCGCTTATAATAAGGGCCCCTGACGTGCCGCTTAAAAAAAGTCTGATCGCTCTTGAGCCTTGTTCAGTTTCATCCTCCATCCCGATCCAGAAATCTTCACCGATGCTGGAACTGCCTGAGAATAAATTGGAATAATAAAATGGTAATTGCTGCAGGATGGTTTTATCGGGCGTTATCTTTTCAAGTATACGACTAAAAGAGTCCCCCGGGTAAAGCAATGCTTTCTCACGTGATTGCTCGATTCTGGCAGCCCATAATAACCCGTCACTTTGACTGTACAGGAGCTTCACATATTGATTAATTACATTATCTCCTACCAAATCTGTTAGTTTCTGTAAACTTCTGGAGAACCTTCGTTTGTCTGTTTCCCGGATTTTTTCCTTCAGCGTTGTTGATGTTTTGATTATTATGGCAGAGGATAATGGATCAAAAGCATTTTTCACTCCGGTATCCAGGGTGTGTCTGAGTTGTTCGGAAAGGTCCTTCAGGTTAAGTTCTTCGGTTTTAATATTTTTTAACAGGTTCTCTGTTAAAATTTTAAATTGTTCCTCTGATTTCCTGTTTTCGGCTTCATCGTTAATGTTGCTTCCCGGATTTTCAAGGTTGAAGTTGGCGAGTTTTATTAAATCCTTTATGGCTGTAATAGAGAAAGACAATTGTTGCCCTATTTTCAATGACTGCTTTTTAATCTGATCGCATAGTTCATTACTTATATAAAAATCAGCTGTTTTACGAACTGAAACGATAAACTCTGTTATATTCTCCAGTGTCTCAATCCGGATATTTTCGGGTAGTATATCTCCCGCTATCTCAATATATTCCGGTAGTTCCTCCACAGCTTTATTGATATCTTTAATCAGGACTTCAAAAATTTCTTCCACCTGAGGTATGGGGACAAATTTTTGATTGAAGGCTCTTTCCTGACGATTTCCCGTATCTCTCAATTCCCAAATTGATTTTACCTGTTCTTCAAATACCTTCAGTTTTTCACGGATATTCACTTCTATTAATATTTCAATATCCTGACATGCTTTCTCAATTTTAGAAATTAAACGGCTTTTCAGGGAGAGATAGATGAAATCGAGGTAAGTTTTGTTAACCTGACTTACCGTAAATCTGAACCACAAATCCGGAAATTCTGAGAGCAGATTTTCAAGTTTCAGAATTTTTTTATCAAATGATTTAAACCTCCGGCTAAAGAAATTGGCCCGCGGACTTTCAATTATCTTGCTGAAGCTTTCCAGATCGTTTCTGAGTTCACTGAGCATTTTATGGCCCTGACTGTAAATAAAATTCCGGTTATAAAATTGCAGTTTCTTGACTATTGTTGATATTTTTTCCTGTTCAGAAAATAATTCATTGTTTGTTAATTTCCCGGATCGTGTTTTTTCAATAATGTCATCTTCACCGGTCAGGAGATCCCTTATATCGGCGAAGGTTGTTAAGCTTTGTTCAGTAAATTTATCATAAAATTGTCTGAAGTATTCCAGTCTTTTGTAGTATATATAATACCTGCCTGCTGGTTGGACATTTATATTATAGCCCGTTTTTTTGCCGGAGATACTTAACCAGAGAATTATTCCGGTCTTCTTTAATAATTTGATGAAACTCCCTGGTTTAAAGTGGCGGTAATCTTCTTTCCCGAACATCAGCCTTATATACTTCGGAAGAGAATTGACTGCAGTGGTTGTTTCGGAAATAAACCGACTGATACCTTTTTGAAGGATTTCATGCTCAGACTTCAGATAATTATCCCGGTATTCTGCCAGATTTTCCTGAGCATGGTAAGAGAAGTCATTAAGAATTTTTAAATATTCCCCCTTTTTTTCCTGCTGAATTCCGGGCTCCCCGGCTTTTATCAGTTTATCCAGGGTTTTTTCTGTAAGTCTTGATAATTGATTCTGGAAATTATTCCGGTTTTCCTCAATAGTAAAAAAAGTGTCATCGAACAGCACATTTGTATTTTTCTCTAAAAGCTGTGCCAGATTATAGACCTCATTGAAAATAATATCAATTTTGGAAATCTGAAGCTCCCTCAATATTGATACAACTGGTTTTTCACCCTGGCTGCCGGCCGGTTTCTCCCTGTCCTTAACAGGTGACCCTTTAATCACATTTATTTCCTCAAATCCGGAGGATGCATCTATTAAAAGGCATGTTTTAAGGCTACCTGTGACTTCATTAACTTTGTTTATAACAGATTCAGCCTTATCTTTATTATTACCGGAGATTTCCAGAATCGTCAGATCAGAGTTGTACGACTCAGCCCGGATAACATCTTTCTCAGGCAATTTTTCAAGGTTATTAATTACTTTCACACTTGCCCTGATACGGTAATTATCAATAAACTGACCAATTATGGCATAATATTTATCGGTATTTTTACTTTCAGGATTAATTGCAAGGATTCTGACTTCTGCATTCCTCCAATGCGGTGTTACAGTTATAAAACGTATAAGGTGCAGGGCAAATGTAAGATTACGTCCTTTTCCGCTCCACCAGAAGTCAATTTTATTGTAATTTCCGAAACCGTGATCTTTATTATAACTTAAGAATGTAAGACTATAATCCAGCCTATGCAGGGTAAAAATAAGTTCTTCCAATTTGTCAGAATCACGGGCGTTTTTAGCCCATCCCATGAGTACAGTATTAGGTTCAAAACCTGAAAAACCATACACTTTGCTTATCATTTCAATTCCTTCATATATATTTCTGCAGGCATATTTTCTGGTAATAATATTTGTATGCTCACCGAAATTATCGACACTTACCATTGCAGTCTTATCGAATAGAAGATTTTCGTCAGGAGTTTCAACAAGCTCAAAATTAGTGAAGATGCCAAGTTTACCAACAAGAGCTTTCCCTATTTCAATAAGATGAGGTCTTTGTTTGGGCCCGCCGCTGAACAGGATTACATTTGGCCTCCAGTTACGGCTATTGATCTGACTTTTGGTAAGCTTTAGCAATCCCGTTTTGACCAGAGATAACCAGATACTGGATCTTGTATCGCCTGTATGTAGTGTAAGTTCTTTATTCTTAAGGTAAAAGAATAATGCCATTAATACAAGCGAGGCAAGGCCCAGGGCAAGAATATCCAACTGTATCATTACGATAATACAGGCAAGTGCTCCTGTAATGCTTACGATACGCGGAATTTTGAAAGATGGCATAAAATCACTGCTGGCCCAACTCTCAACGCTGTATGTTATGTTGAGGAATCCGTAAGTTATTATAAAGAAGATAGTGACTATTCGTGCAATTACATTTAGTTCTCCGATCAGAATGCCTGCCTGTGCAATTAAAAATGTGAGCAGGAGTGCATGACGTGGTTCATTTGAGGCGCCAAAACCTTTGCTGAAAAAAAAAGGAGCTATTCTGTCTTTAGCGACTGCCTGCATGATGCGCGGGGCCGCCAGAATGCTTCCAAATGCAGATGAAAGGGTGGCTCCAAGAATACCTGCAATTACCAGCTGAGGTACCAGGGAAATTTTAAATAGAACTTTAGGGTCATTAATCAGCAAGTCCCTGTCTACCGTGAATGAGAAAAACACCGCCAGACCAATATATGTAATCAGCCCTACAAGAATGGCCGAAATAGTTCCGATTGGAATGCCCTTCCGTGGGTCTTTAAGGTCACCCGACATTGATACCCCGGCTTCAAAGCCGGTAACAGCCGGAAAGAAAATAGCAAACAGTGTTATCCAGGGCAGTGAACCTGATATAGATTTAAATTGAGGAAGTGCAGGAGTATATTCATGCTTCCCTAAAAACACCGATGCCAGCGAAAGTATCATAGCTGCAAGAATAAAGAATTGTGTTTTTATGGTCAGGGAAGTGCTGATAAATGTCAGGATAGTGACAAGAAGAAGTATTATTGACCCGGCAATTCGTATTGTTGTCAGATTTACTTCAAACCCGAAATATTCCAGGAATACTTCAGCAAAACCAATAAGATACAAACTCACACTGAATGATAATCCGACAAAAAGCGCCAGGCCCAGTGTACCTCCGATAGGCAGCCCCAGACTTCGTGAAATAATATAATAGGTTCCTCCGGTTTCAACCTTTTTATCAGTTGCAATGGATGAAACACTAAGCCCGGTGCAGATGGAAATTATATGCGCCACGAAAATGATGCCCAAAGTGGCAAAAAGGCCCGCCTGCCCAACAATCCAGGGCAACCGTAGATACATTATAACACCCAGCAGAGTAAGAATGGAAGGTGTGAAAACCCCGCCGAATGTTCCAAATTTCTTTGCTTTAGCCATTTGTTAAATCATATTTGACCACTAAATTAAAAAAAGCATGGTTACTATCCAAACTACCGCACTAATAAACACATAAGGGCTATTGCAGATTCATCCTGGTTTGTGTTTTAAAAAAACATGTGGGTTTCATAAGAAGTATTTTTAACTTTGCTACGGATAATAAAGTCCTCAGTATTTGTGGAAATGATACTTAAAGGTTCAAATCGGAAGTTCTCACTGAATGAAAGGATAAGAAGTTTCAGATATGCATTTTCAGGGCTGTACAGGCTATTCAGGGATGAACACAACTCCTTGATTCATCTGGCGATCTTAATAATTGTGATAATATCGGGTGTCTGTTTCAAAATTTCAAAAGGTGACTGGATAGCAATAGCAATTGTTGCAGGAATGGTGTTTACAAGCGAGTGTTTTAATACTGCGATAGAATGTTTGTCTGATTTTATATCACCGGGCACTGATGATAAAATAAAAGATGTTAAAGATCTGGCAGCTGCAGGAGTATTGATTTCTGCAGCAAGCTCGGTTGTGGTGGGATTACTTGTTTTCTTACCGGAATTGATTAAACTTTTTAAATAATTTCTATCTATATCGCAGCCAATGTCCAGGCAAATTGTTTTTTTGATATTAATAACCGGATCCGGGATTTGCCGGGCACAATCAGACTCGGTTATCACCACGAGTGATAATCATTGGGGAATAAATTTGTCCTGCATCGGTGCACTTATATACCCCGGAATAAGCACAGGAGTGGAACACATTATAAAAGTCAAAGAAGTTTACAACCTGAAAAAGCTGGCAGGAGTAAATCCTAAGATCATAAATCAGCTTTTAACATTAAATTTAAACTGGTATCATCATATTGATTTTCATGATAATATTTATCTCACCGCAGAATGGGTCAGGCGAAAAGTTAAACATACCGGCTTCTTTACAGAGTTTTCAACGGGCCCCGGATTCAGCAGAACCTTTCTCGGCGGGACAACTTACAGGGTTTCAGATGACGGCACGGTCTCGGTTAAGAAACTTGCAGGGTATAGCTATGCCCTGGTGACAATAGGAGGAGGCACAGGTTACGATTTCAGCCAGCTGCGGAGATTTCCCTTATCAGTTTTTACGAAGTTGAACCTGATCACAATGTTCCCTTATAACAGCACAATATATTTCCGCCCGGTAATGGAGCTTGGATTCAGGTATTCGCTAAACCATCAGCCTGAAATAAAGACGAATAACAACACCATGACAGAGTCGTATATCCTCTCAAAATGAAACTGAAACCTGCCTTAATCTCAATATTCATAATACTGGCCGGATGTCAGAAAGAAGAATCTACTCTATCGGTTAATGCTTCTGATACATTTTATGTTGAAAATGCAGGTGCATCAATGCGTGTTCTGGTTGAAGGAAATACTGCCAGCAGGGTCTTCATTTTATTTATTCATGGAGGGCCGGGTGCCGGTGCGTATATTTATAATACTGATTATATAAGCAAAAACATCGAGAGCAAATACGCTGTAATATACTGGGATCAACGAAATTCCGGTGCAACGCAGGGTAATAGCAATGGTAATTATTTAAAACTAGGACAGATTACAGATGATCTTAAAAAGGTCGTCCTTGTTCTAAAAGAACGATATGGTAAGGATATAGAGCTTTTTCTTATGTCGCATAGTTTTGGTGGTCTGGTTGCATCAGATTTTCTTACAAAAGGGGATAATCAGAATTTGTTCATAGGGTATATTAATATTGACGGCAGCCATAATTATCCTTTGAATAATTCACTTAGCAGGGATATGCTTCTGAATACAGGAATTCAGGAGGTTGCAAAAAACAGAAATACGGCAGAGTGGATTAAAATTATAGATTTTTGTGAGTCACACCCTGGCAACTTCACTTTTAAGGAATCTAATGAACTGATAACGTATGCCTCTCAGGCTGAAAATTACATTGAGAATGTCACAAAGATAAGATTATTGCCTTTGCTGTTTGGCAACTCAGTCATTAACCATTATCCGTTAACATCAATGTTGGTAAATCTGCTCTTCTCGGAAAATGCGGATATCAATAAAGAGATAGCAAATAAGGAATTTTCATCTGTACTTTACAGGATAACTATCCCGGTACTTTTATTGTACGGCAGGTATGATTTTACATGTCCGCCGGAACTGGGGGATGATTTTTATTTACATATAGGGTCAACTGAAAAGAAAATGGTAATCTCTCCCATAAGCGGTCATAACCTTATGATCCAGGATGAAGTACTTTTTTCTGATGAAGTGGTAGATTTTATTGAAAAATTCAGATAGCATTTCATATATTGATCACTTGGATTAACAGATAGCTTTTGCCATTTGTTTAATTAAAAAGGGGAGGAACTATTATGATGTCAAAATTTTTGCTTCTGTCAATTTTTGGAATAGCCATGGCACATTTCGAAGGAGTCGTCGTCGTTTACCTGAGAAAAGTACTTGGAATGCTTGATTCCGAATCAAATGAAGATTCACTTAAAAAATTCACAAAAAGATATTTATATATCGAAATGACCCGTGAGGCAGCCACAATAATCATGCTTTTGGTTCTGGCTTTGGTTGTGGGAACAACCTGGGTTGAAAAAGTAGTCTTTTTTCTCTGGACATTTGCTTTCTGGGATTTGTTTTATTATTTGTCATTATATTTACTTATAGGATGGCCTCCGAAGCTAACAACGATTGATGTTCTGTTTCTGATACCCAGACCCTGGATTGCTCCTGTCTGGTTTCCGATAGGTATATCGGCAGGTACTATAATTACCATTTCAGGCTTGTATCTCCTGCATATTCTGTAGGCTTTAGTATCTTTCCGCAATTTGAACATTCATAGAAAAACTGACACGAATCAACCGGCATCAGTTCCTCTTTCTTAAATCCACACTCAGGACAAGTTATTGTTGAGTTTAATTGGATCATTTTAGTCATATCTTTAAATTAAGATGGCTCATATAATCTTCAGATATAAATGTCTTTCCGGTTATATAGCCGGTAGGAGATCCCTGTCAGTAACAAAGAGATACCTATAAAATATAACAGGTTCCGGAAATCAAGCTTATATGCCGGATTAATTGCATCCACATTTACAAACCTGAATGGGCTTAAGTAACCTATTTTTGCAGCACTTTCTGTGATCTTTGAAAGAGTGTAGATAAAATAAAAGATCAAAACCAATCCTATACTAAAGGTGGTGACAGGCTTTGCCCTTTTAACAAGGGTTGACAGAAAGAGCCCGATCGCACCGAAAAGGATATTCAGTAACAGGGTATAGAGGGAAAGAATTAAAAATGCATTTATGCTGAATGGTCCTTTTTTAACCAGTTCAATAGCTGTAAAACCTGCCAGAGCAGTGACAAAGTTGAGTAGAAAAATATAAAGGGAAAGAACAGCCAGCTTGCTGAAGAAAATCTCGCTGCGGGTTAGTGGACGCGTCAGCAGATATTCTGCAGTTTTATCATATTCCTCCTTAAGAAGGATATTGGAAGAAAGCACGATGGCAAAAATGCTCCCGAGAACCATCATGTAGATGACATTGTTGGCAGAATAAAATCCAAGTACGGATAGCAAGTCATCGAAATTCGAAATACCCTTGAACTGGAGTGCACCTTTAGGGATTAGGCTCATCATCGCCAGGATCTTTGACTGGTTTCCCAAAAATGTCGGGTAGACTGACATGGTAACCGAAATTAATAAAGTTATTACGATCATCCATACTATAAGACTTAATGCGTTTCTTCTCATCTCCTTTAAAAACAGGTTCCTGTTCATTTATGCTGTACTTTATTATTTATAATAGTGCATGAAAATTTCGTCGAGCGAAGGTTCTTCGATCATGAGGTTAATCATCTTTTTCCCGAAAGTAAACTGACAAGATCATTCATATTACCCGAGTACATAAATGATATCATATTGCCGGGCCTGGATCCATTTTCAATACCGGGCCTGTTAATGATTTCTTTATTCCTGACCTTCAAACTCGATATACACTTTTTTTAATTGTTTTTTTCTCAGAGTCTCAATGTCTTCAAGCTGGATGATTTTCCCCTCTTTAATGATTGCAACTCTTTTACATAACATCTGCACCTCACTAAGAATATGTGAGGAATAAAAGATAGTCATCCCTTTCTGGTTCTCAGACCGCAACAGATCAAAAAATATTGATTGCATCAAGGGATCAAGCCCTGTTGTGGGCTCATCGAGAATAAGAAGCCTAGGACTGTGCAGCAGGCTCTGAACAATGGATACTTTCTTCCTGTTTCCCATTGACAGGTCAGCAATTTTCCTTTTCAGATCCAGCTCAAATAATTCTGAGAGTTCCGTTATTTTTGTACTGTTCTGCACCTTGTAAAAACGCATACAATAGCTCAGGAATTCATGTACATCCATCGAAGAATAGGCGTTGGCATCGGAAGGGATGTAACCTGCCATGCTTTTGATTTTCTTAGTTTCCCGGATAACATCCATTCCCATTATCCGTGCACTTCCCCCGGTTGGGAAAATCAGGTTCATTAGTATTCTGATCGTGGTCGATTTTCCGGCCCCGTTGGGCCCGATAAAGCCAAAGATTTCCCCTTCACCGATCTCCAGGTTCACATGTTCAATTCCCCTGGTTCCCATAATACTTTGAAAGATCCTGATATCAATTATTGGCGCACTCATGATTATTTTTCTCAGACATCTTTAAAGTAATAGTACGATTTCAAATATAGTGGAAATATCAGTGATCCTGATACCATTTCGCCGGAGTAAACTGATCATCTTTGACAGTGGTTAAACTGTTGTTGTTAAGTTAGTATTGTAATTGTTATCTGATCAGCAATGCAACCGGGGCACCAGGCTTCTCAGTCTGGGGTGGTGATCATTTTTTAAGTTTATAAACAATCTTAAATATTGCATCTGCAATATGTCGAAACCTATGATTATGAGTTGCTCATTCTTTCGCAGTATTTGGCTGATGCTTTCGACCGGAAAGCTGTTTAGATGAACTGGTACTTCCTCAGTTTTTTTTAACAATTTCATCATTGACTTTGACTTCGCCGAGCTCCGCTTCACTCAGGTTCTTGCTTACCCCGGCTCAGGGGAGCGAAGAACCGAGTTCGCAGGGCAAGCTCGGCCCGGCCAGGAATAGAATTTGTTATTCAGGAGTGAATTTTTGAGATTTATGCAGACATCTTCGACAATGCTGAAAGAACATCCGGTTGGATTATATAGTTTGTGGTATTCATAGTACTGTATATTATATACTACTATCAAAATAAAACAACATGCCAATACAAAGATCTATAAAAAAAACTTATACTATGCAATACATAGTACTAAATTTATGACAATATTTTTTATTCTGTATTTATTTAAATATGGCCAATGGCTTGTGGATTTAAGATTCTTGCAGATTAAGAATCGTAATCAAATTGTGTTAGTGGGAGGCAATTAAGTGAGGAGGTGTTCCCAGTGTAGCGTTTGTGGTGCTCATTTATGCAAATTAATTATGCTATCATATCCGGTGTTATTAGCCGTTGTTTTTTTTTTTTTAGTCATTCATGTTAGTCCTTCTACTATAGTAGCCTGAGAAAGATTTGATAGTTGGAAGGATTGTCCTGAAAAGACAGGAACAATCCTTTATTAATCATTATTTATATCTTCTTTCCGATATAAAACACATAGCCGTAATACTCTTTATACTTGTAATATAATTGTAGCTTTCATGTCGTTGGTTTGCTATGAACTCTTCAGCAGTTTTATTTCCTGGATATTTCTTAAGGAAAGCTTCCTGTGCCATAACTTGTGGAGCATAGAAATGTTCTGTCCAGCAGTTTTCAGGCAGGATAAAGGTTGCAACAGGAATATATCCGGCTTTTTGTATCTGGGCGATTTTATTTGGAATAGTGTCTATCTCAGGATAAGCATCCTGCCAAAACTCATCGATTTCGGCAGGACGTTTCTTCGGTAAACCACGATACTTCTGAAACGGCAATATAAGCCTCCTGTTTTCAGGAATTTCCGCCACTCGTTCAACCCTCGTTCAAAACCGATATTATAAATTGCTCCTTCCGACCAGATCAGGTCTAATTCTTCATTCTGAAAAGGGAGGTTATCCATTGAACCAACAACACCTTTAATTCTATCCTGAAGATTCAGTTTAACAGCATTAGAGTTGAACAGGTCTATAAAAGTGGGAAACAAGTCGATACCTGTAATATGTCCCGGTGCATTTTGTGCCAGCACCATTGTCTGACCGCCGGTTCCGCAACCAATGTCGGCAATATGGGATTCGTTGGTAAGATTATCGATAAAGCTCAATGCTTTAATGGTTACTTCGGGGCTACCTGGTCCTTGTCGTTCTAATACTTGAAAAATATTCGCAGATTAAATTGAAGTCGAATTCGTGAATTGATTTATTTTCGTTACTCATGATGTTTAAATTTATTATTTTGAAATCCATGGCATAAGACTACTCTATCTAATCCAGCCAAACCTCAACTTGTTATTAACGGGAGTTT
>CAVZVF010000008.1:0-72606 GCA_963778605.1 uncultured Bacteroidales bacterium | reverse complement strand
CCAGCTTTTTGTTTCGAAGTCTTGCCGTTTCATCCTTATCCATTGTATTAACATCTACTCCATCAAGAAAATAGTCTCCATGTGTCGGTTTATCCAGACATCCAATGATATTCAGCATCGTGGATTTACCGGACCCGCTCATTCCCATTATTGCAACAAACTCTCCGGTATGTATCTTCAGATCCACTCCTCGTAAAGCGTGTACAGTAACCTCCCCTACGTGATAATCCTTCCTGAGGTTACTGATCTCTATGATTGTATTATTCATGACTCTTATTATTAGATTCTGTCTATTTGCTAGTTTCAAAATGGGAACGGACCTCTGGGACCATCATTTTTCTTTGTTGAAGTTTTTGCTGCTCCTTTATTCATTGCAATTATTACCTCATCTCCTTCATTCAGACCTGAAATGATTTCAACATTCGATCCGTTATCAACGCCAATCTTTACCATCTGAGGACGCAGTGTCATCTTATCATCTTTCACCCAAATAGTTTTTGTCTTGGGGTCGCTTTTCATAGCTCCCGGGGCCATTCCGTTTGCAGACATACCCAGCGGCATTTGTCCTGCAGACATATTTGAAGCTGCTCCACCTGAACCGGTAGTTCCCACTGCCGGGGATCCCGTCGATGTTCCTGAAGAGGGACCTTGAGGCATCTTAGGAAGTGTACCGTCGGCCTGCATTTTGGCAAACATCTTCTGAAGGTATTCCTTATCAGGTGTAAATCTCATTGCCTTGCCTGACAATGTGAGTGTATTCTCCTTTTCCTCAACATAAATGGTAGCACTGGCAGTCATCCCCGGCATAAGCTTTTTATCGGGATTCGGAGCGCTTAATATTACCACATAGGTGACAACATTATTGGTAGTTACTGGCTGTAATCTTACTTCAGACACATTACCTTCAAATTTCATGTCGGGATAGGCATCAACAGTAAACTCAACACGCTGACCCTGTTTTACTTTTCCAATATCGGCTTCATCAACACTTGTCTGGACCTCCATGCGTGTAAGGTCATTCACTATGGTAAAAAGTGTTGGCGTATTAAAGCTTGCGGCTACAGTCTGTCCTTCTTCCACAGCTCTGTTCAGCACTACGCCATCAATTGGTGATGTTATAGTAGCATAATCAAGATTGACCTGGGCCCGTGCCAGGGCAAATTTGGCATTTGCAAGGTTACCTTTTGCATTCTCATAATTGTAAACTGCCTGGTCATAATCAGCCTTAGCTATCAGTTTCTTATCAAAAAGCACCTTTAACCGTTCGAAAGTTGCTTCCTGAAAGTTGAGCTGTGCCTGTGCCTGGTTGACTGATGCCTGGCTCTGGTCAAGTTGAGCTTTAAGTGCAGTTTCATCAAGCTTAGCGAGTAACTGACCCTGCTTTACATTCTGATTAAAAGTAACATAAACATGCTGCAAGATACCCGATACCTGTGTGCCGACATTTACTGTTGTTATTGCCTCAACGGTGCCTGTGGCAGTTACCGTGTTGGTAATGTTACCCCTTTCGACCTTTACGGTGTCGAAAGAAATAGTGTCATCCTTTTTAGTGAAGGATCTCAGTGCCATTATAGCGATAATGACTGCTCCAACGGCAGCTGCGATGATTATTAACGTTCTCTTTTTCATTATTTTATTATTTTATCATTTTAGTTTTCATGTGATAATGGAACCCAAATGCCATCTAACCTGTAATTATTTGTATCATTATTTTATGTAGATGTGGGTGTCATTAAAAGTACCATTTACAGTGACAAAGGAATTCCCATATAAAAATCAAGAATCTTATAACTGAAAATCAAATTATATTTTGATTGTAAGAGCTTGCTTTCCGCTACAATAAGATTCGTCTTTGAAACCAGATAATCTGTGGAGTTGATGATTCCCTGATTAAATTGTTCGTCTGAAAGAGATGATGCTTCCTGTGTAGCTTTATAGTTCTCGATGTTTGCTTCGTATTCAATCTGTGCCGAGGTGACATCAAGGCAAGCCTGTTCAATACTTTTCCTCAACTGGTTTCTGGTGTCTATTTCGCTCAATTCAGCGTCCTGGTAACCTAGTTTTGCAAGAGATACATCTGTCTTAACCTGTTTTTTCTGATAGATAGGAATCGAAAGTGAAAATCCCACAGCGGGACTTATACCATTATTTAACTGATTATAATAGGGATCAGAAACCTGGCTTGAAAAACCTGAACTTAAACCAGCGTTGGCAGATAATACCGGGAAATATGATGACCTGGCAATTTTTTCATCAAGACCTGCAACTTCTTTATTTATGGAAGCATTTTTTACCTGAGGTTTTATTGCCAGGGCTGTTTCAAATACCGTTTTAACGTCCGGGATCAGCTTTTTATTAAGCACTGAATCCAGATCGGGATGTGCAACAGAGAAGTCCTCTTGCACAGGCAGTTCCATCAGTTGCATCAGTGTGATCTTTGCTATTGAGAGCTGGCTTTCTGAATTTGCAAGAGTAAGCTTCTCACTTGCCAGTTGTGATTTAACCTGGGCATAATCTGATGTAGATATTACTTGTAGCGTCAGTCTTTCTGCGGCTAAATTAAGCTGGCTGGTGGTTGATTCGATTTGTTTCTGACTGTTCTTTACCTGTTCCTCTGCATATAAAACCTGGAGATATGCATCCAGTATGTTCAGGCTAATCGATTCTTTAGTGGTTTCAAGAGAAAACTTCCCGGCTTCTATTCCCAGATCAGCCTGTTTGATCTGATTATTCAATCTTGAAGCGTTGTAAATTGTCACACCTGAGTTGACTGAGTAGTTTGAGCCATTTACTCCTGAAAAACCTGAACTACCGGTTAAATTGCTTTTGCTCCAGTTGAAATTCTCATTAACAGACCCGTTTACAAATGGCATACGCTGAGCCTTTGCCTGATCAGCATAAACCACCGACTGCTGATTTGCCAGTTCGCTCTTTCTTATCTGGATATTCTGATCATATGCATGCTCTATACATTTCTGAAGAGTCCAGACACTTTCCTGCTGAGCTTGCATGGAGGGGATAAAGCAAATCCCTGATACCATGGTTATCCCTAATATTAAAATCAATTTTCTCATAAATCTGTCTCCATTTTGGGATAAAAGTATAGACAGACTTATTCTGATAAAAATTAAATAGAAGTACTGATCGATTTTACCGACGGAAAGAGGTTTTTCAGATCCAGAACAAAACAAAGAGAGGGATATTATGAAAACAGGGGCATGCCATGACATGTCCCTGTTTGTTTATTATTATAGCTCCTTAAAAAGAGATCTTCCTTAGATGGCCCTTAAATTTGACGGACCTGTTGCTTTAATTAAAAGAAGATTTGCTCTTAGTCCGTCAAGATAGATAAGTGTCCATGAAAGAGTATTGTCATTGAAAATTCTCTGGGCCCATTCCTGTGGATTGATTGACGGTTCATCCCATTCAAAAATTTCCTGTGAATTTTTAACCAGTTCCTTCAATCCGGGATAAGTTTTCATTTCATTCAGAAGGCTAATTAAACTAGTTGCCAGCTTTTCCCCGGAATACGATTCCTGTAAATTTAATTCTGCACTTTTTCTTGCATCAGGTCTTACAAGATTTCCGGGATTTTTAATCCATTGATCAAGAGGAATCTGCTCGAGATTTAAAATTGCAGTCTGGGTCTCATCTAAAATCTTTATTACTTCATCAATCCTGGTATTTAAAGGCGATTTCAGATCCGAACCAGACAATTGACTCAGAACAGTTTCCAGTTTGTTGTAATTATGTGACAGATTATAACTATCCACTACCCTGTCTCTGGTAACATTCAATGCCAGAAGTGCTGAGAAAACAGAATTCAGGGCCAGTAATAACAGAACAAAAACAGTATTATATATATTGAAATTCTTGTTTTTCGCGGTAACAATAAGGAAGACCGGTAGAAATATTACGTACGGGAATGGCAAAGCAATAGTTAACATGACACCTGCAAAAGGCCAGTGCTGTATTTTGAACAGCATTGATATGAATATGACAAAACAGGTCAGGTATGTCACTATATACAGCAACAGGTTATGGTTGCTTTCTTCAGACTTATAATGATTTATCAGGGCTGCCGGAAGAAAGATAAAAACCATGGTTAAAAGACCTAAAGTCAACATTACACCCGCACCGGGCATGTGGTTTACTTTGAAGATTGCCCCAATAAAAACGACCAGGGTGGTAATTACTCCCAAAATGTATATCTTTTGTTTCATTTTACAATGTATTAATTTGATTATCTATGATTTGCAGCAGCAGTTAGCATTTGCCATTCAAAAGTAAGGATCCCGTTTTTAAGGATTTCGAGTGAGTGCAAGCCCGACATAAGCGATATTACATTATTATCACTTGTTTCTCCAGGGAGATAATTTGACAGGTCCAAAAGATTTTCAAATTTTACAAGATCCTTTCCCGGATAAATTCCGGAAATGAATTCTTTGTATTGCAGAATAGCTGCATTAAGTTCCTGGCGCGAATTGCAACCAGGGAGAAGATAATCTCTGACCGGTGCCAAAGTGAAGGGTGCTGAAAGAAACCTGTATTGAATAACAGGACCTGTTTCTGTCTGCCTGATCTGGTCAGAACTGACTACGGGACTTCCTGGTCTTCCCTCTGATGCCTGCACCATCTGAACCTGTATGTTGTCAATAAGAGATAGTAATCCTGCTGTTTTGGTATGAATTTGTTCTATCTGCGGATAACTTGCAGAATCGTGGTACATAGTCATAACAGAATTGTTATTACCATACAGATAATTAAACATTTCCTGCTGCTGAGCCTGATTAGGATAAAAACCTTCTTCGTATGAACGCTGCAGGTTGAGGTTCAACAGAGCTCCGGGAACAATGATCAGCAGAGCACCTATTACCAGGTAGATGTATCGTGCTTTTATATGATTTTCCTCCTTCCATGTTATCCATGTATACCATGGGAAAGCCATTACACTAAGAACAATAACCCCCAGTACCATAAGAGCTGTAGCCAGAGGCCAGTGCTGTATTTTGAAGAACATCCCTAAAACATAAAAAATAATTCCGGCAGCGCCAATAATATATACAGGTCTCTTAGCCCTGTTTTCCTGGTCCGATATCCTGCTAACCATCAGGGCAGGTATAAAGAAGAGTACACTGGACAACGCTGCAAGGCTTAAAATAATTCCTGCCCCCGGCCAGTGCTGAATTTTGAAGAGAGTCCCTGAAATAAAGAATAAGGCTGCAAGAAACGCTGATATAAAAAGGAATATTCTCTTTTTGTTGTGAGTCTCTTTCCAGAGAACATTGAGAGCTGAAGGCATAAAGACAAAAGCCAGCACCAGTGCTCCAAGGGTCATCAGGATTCCTGCACCTGCCCAGTGCTGAATCTTGAATAAAGCTGCAAAGCCATACATTATTGTACCGGCAATGCCTGAGATTTTCATTGTGTTTTTCATTTTTCTGTATTTGGTGTCAACTAAATAAAGTGTCTCTTCCTGTATTTCCCTGATTCTGCGTGATCCAATTTTTCTTTTTACCTTTTTATAGGCTTCGGAAAAATCCAGTCCTCTTTGCATTTCATACTCCACATCGCAGCATACATGATCGATCAGTTCCTCAAGGAGATGGGAAAATCTTATATCCTGCTTCCTTAAGTCACAGCTTATCTGGTCAATATCATGAAGGCTCAGTTCATGCATGGCTTAAGCCGGGTTGAATATCAATAATACGTTTTAATGATTCTATGAACTCGTTCATCTCTTTAATCTTTTCAATCACAAGTGATTGCCCTTTATCAGTAAGTGCATAATAGATCCTTACCCTATTATTATAGTTATCCGATGCAGTTACGAGAATACCGTCGTTTTCAAGTTTATGAAGCACAGGATATATAGCTCCGTAGGTAAGTTTGATTTCACCGCCGGTCAGTTCTTCCACTTTCCCTGTTAATGCATAGCCGTGCATGGGGCCTTCCTCTTTCAACACTTTCAGAAGTATTGTTTTCAGGGATCCTTTAAAAAGTTCGTTTGATATCATGTTTTATTTATATGTAAGTTTCTTATATATTGCAAATATATTATATTATTTTTATATATTATTATCTTTTAATAATATTTTTTTATTTTAATATATTTTTCCAAGAATATTTTATTTTAGAAATAGTATCCGCATTGCGATAAATGAAATCAATCCAATATAGGGATATTGATTACCTAACCAATGCTGCATATTCTTGCTGAAAACGGACAGCAGTTCTTGCTGAAAGCGGACACCAATTCCTGCTGAAAACGGACAGGGATTCCTGAGCAAAACGGACAGTCATGCACGCGAGAAACAGACAGCGGTGGACTATTCAAAACGGACAGTGATTCTTGCTGAAAACGGACACTTATTGGTGATCATTCATTTTCCACGATAATTTTTTTTACTTCTGTTGATTCAACAACTACCAACCAAATCAACAGGAGGAAATTACATGCCAAGAAAACGAACAGACGTGGAAAAAATAAGAGAAATACTTCGATTAAGCTGTGATTTAAAGCTGAGTATAAGAAAGATAGCTGAAGCTTTAGAAATCAGCAAAACCAGTGTTGGGGAGTACCTGGCCGAGTTTAAACGAAGCGGGCTTTCCTATCCGGAAATTATTCAGATGGGAGACACGGAAGTCCTCGAGGTTTTTGAGAAGAGTAATAAAGCGAGTAATCCACTGTATGATAGCCTTTGCGGTGAGTTCCCGACCTACGAAAAGGAGCTTGCCCGGGTTGGTGTGACCCTTTACCTGCTTTGGGAAGAGTACAAGGAAGGTAATCCTGAAGGATTTAGTTATTCCAGATTCTGTCATCATTATCGAATGTGGGAGAGCAAATTGAAGGCAGGTATGCACATAGAGCATAAGGCCGGGGATTTGATCTATACTGATTTTACAGGAAAGAAGATGCACTATGTTGATCCGGCTACAGGTGAGATCCATGATGCTGAGATCTTCCTGACAGTACTTGGTGCCAGCCAGTTGATTTATGTGGAAGCAGTAAAAAGCCAGCAACTGGAAGACTGGATATGGGCCAATGAGAATGCCTGGCAATATTATGGTGGTACAACAAAGGGCATATGTCCAGACAATCTTAAATCCGCTGTTACCAAAGCATGCAATTATGAACCATTGTTAAATGCGACTTATGATGACCTTGCCAGGCATTACCGGACCGTGATATTGCCGACGCGGCCAGGTAAGCCCAAAGACAAGCCACTGGTAGAAAACGCGGTACGAATCGTGTACCAGAGAATATTTGCTCCACTACGAAATCAAACATTCTTTTCCCTGCATGAACTTAATGAGTCAATCAGAGAACGGTTAGAGATGGTCAATAATGCATCCTTCCAGCGCCTTGAAATGAGCCGGCGCGAGTTATTTAATGAAATAGAAAAAAATGAGCTTCAGCCACTACCTGCAGAGCGTTATGAAATAAGGCAATACCAGATATCAAGAGTTGAGTTCCATCATCATATATACCTGAAAGAAGATAAGCATTATTACAGCGTCCCTTATCAATTTACCGGTAAGAAGGTAAAAACAGTTTACACAGGCAGAATGGTAGAGATCTACCATGAAAATGTCCGCATTGCATTACATAAAAGGAACCGACTTAAATATGGATATACCACTATTCCAGAGCATATGCCTGCATCCCATCAATTTATGGAAGGATGGAATACAGAGCGATTTACCAAATGGGCATCGAATATCGGCGGATCTGTCGAAACATTTATTGGCTTATTGATAGAAAGCAAAGAACATCCTCAACAGGCTTTTAAGTCCTGCCTTGGCGTATTGAATCTTGGAAAGAAATACAAGGCGGAAGAGATGGAGAAAGTGTGTAAAAGAGCATTGGAATATAACACCATATCCTTCCGCTTCATTGATAATGCACTAAAGAACAATGTCCATAAAATGGATGAATATATTGATATGAACTTAAAACTTCCTTTACATGAAAACATCAGGGGAAGAGATATATATAAATAAATCATTTTAACACACAAAACGATTATGAATCAAACAGCAACGATGCAAAAACTTGAAGAAATGCGCCTGCATGGTTTTTCCAGGGTTTATCGAGAAATGATGGAGACAGGCATGAATAATAACTTTACAATAGATGAAGTAATATCCCATCTTGTGCAGGCTGAATGGGATGAAAGATACAATAGAAAGCTTCATAGATTGATAACCCAAGCCCGGTTCCGGTACCAGGCAAGTATGGAACAGATCGATTACATTGAAAAAAGAAATCTGGATAAAACCATCATGTTAAGACTATCTTCCGGCGACTGGATAGCAAAGAAACAGAATCTACTCATTACCGGTTCCACTGGTCTTGGAAAAAGTTATATCTCCTCTGCATTAGGTCATCAGGCATGTCAGCAAGGGTATAAAGTTCTATATCGCAACAGTGGAAAACTCTTTGATGAGTTGAAGATCGCAAAGGCCGATGGAAGCTATATTAAAGAAATAAGCAAAATAGAAACACAGGATTTACTCATCATAGATGATTTTGGTCTAAAACCGCTTGATAATCTTCATCAGATTAATACTTCTTGAAATACTTGAAGACCGGCATGGTAAAAGATCAACATTGATTACTTCACAATTACCTGTAAATAAATGGTATGACATTATTGGAGAACCTACAATCGCGGACGCAATCCTCGACAGACTGGTTCACAGTTCACACAGAATAGAACTTGATGGCGACACGATGAGAAAGAAATACAAAAATGATTAAATTAGGAGAATTAAATGGACGAAAATGAATGATAAAAAAAGTGTCCGTTTTCATCAGGACTGAGTGTCCGCTTTAGTCAGGACTGAGTGTCCGAAATCACAGGAATACGCACCACGGCTCTTATTAGGTGTTTCACAGGATTCAAAACCATGGATGACCACTTAATTACCCTTGAAAAATTTACTGCTCCATTAAAAGACGGACATGTCTCTGTTAGTTACAATTTATCAAAGTATGCAGCTCCTCCTATTTGGTGGGAATGGATTGAAAACAAACTTGTAATAACTCACAATTATAAAAGTAATCCCAGTATACATGTAGGTGATATCGTCACACAAATTAATGGGATCAGTTCTACTAAATATTTTGAAGAAATCAATTCAAGGATATCAGCTGGAACCAAAGGCTGGTTAAACTACCGTGCTGAAATGAAAAGTTTACTTGGGGACAGAGGTTCTGCCCTGAAACTAAAAATAAATGATAAAACGATTGAAATCCAACTTGAGAATAATCCATATGATAACGGCAAATTACTCACTAAAGATGAAAAACGATATCGACAGATCGGCGATAGTATCTGGTATTTAAACATGGACATAATTGAGTTGGATACAATAAAAATGCTCTTCCCGGCTCTTGAGAAATGCAAAGCTATCATATGTGATGCACGCGGGTACCCGAAGAAAGATAATCGTGACTTTATTACTCATCTAATGAAATCTGACGACACAACAAGTGCATGGATGCAAATCCCTCGAATAATATATCTGGACCAAGAGAATAACATGGGATATAAAAAATCTAACTGGATACCTATAATGAACCCTAAACAACCATACTTAGGTAACAAAAAGGTGGTTTATATCATTGATGGAAGTGCTATAAGTGCCGCCGAAAGTTTAATGGGATACATAGAAGGGTATAATTTAGCTACCTTAGTTGGTCAACCAACTGCAGGTACAAACGGAAATGTTAATCCATTTAATGTACCCGGCGGATATACAATTTATTGAACAGGTATGAAGGTATTAAAACACAATGGTTCACAGCATCACAGGATCGGCATTTTACCGAATGTTTATGTTACAAAAACTATCCAAGGGATTAAAGAAGGCCGGGATGAATTTTTAGAAAAGGCAATTGAAATTGCAAATCAAAAATAGCCTGGACTGAAAACCTTGACAATTTTCAGATATCGTGATAAATTATTTGCCTCGGGACAGTTTTAAAATATGCACAAATGCTAACAACTTAAAGCATGGATTCGAAACAAATTAATGATTAGTACAATTCTTAAACAACTTTTAAAATAACTTCAAATTATGGGAAAAAAATCATCAAGTAAAGTAATGTCTAGTATTCTATTTGGCTCGGTAATAGTAATGCTTATAGGACAATTTTTTCAAATTCAACATTATCCTTATGGGAAATTACTCTTTCAGATTGGATTAGGAACATATGTTATAATCAGTCTCCTGGAGATAGGTAGACTAAAAAAGATTGTTAGCAAAATCTGCTGATGCCAATATGAAGGTTGACTAATTAAAGTTTGCACGAAATGCTAACACGGACAATATGGGTAAGTTGTTTGTCATGCTTTTTGCATGACACTGTGCCACTTACCAGGACCAGTAATATAACCCGGCACCCGGATTCGCACAGCTGCCCGTAATAAACATTTTGCACCATGAAAAATTTCTGCCTCCGAGACAAATTGTACCGCGATGCTGCGCCAGTGCCCTTTCCAACACTGTCTATCAGGAGAAAGACTCAGCCGTCTATCAAACTTGTACCGCGACCGCGCCATAACGCAATAAAATTCGCATCTGGAAGGCAAAAAGCACGCCATACCCCTCATTGCCACCGTGACAACTTTGTGGCTAAAGTACCAGAAAACATCCAAAATCCAAACACAGGATTTTATCGATACTTAAAGAAGCTAATGACCTCACTGGTGGTGGTTGGTCTTTAACAGATTTTCTGGCAAAGAGAGAAGATCCAGCAGGACTATTTAGTTATAACCAATGAAAGCAACATTTGGATTAGTAATTAAAGTATCCTATGGATTACTAAATGGATTTATTGGTTTTGATGAAATTGAAAAAATAGATATAAAGAAAGCTCAGAAATTCTGGATTATATAGCTATTATAAACATTAAGAAAGTGCCCGGAGGAAGTCTGGCATATTTTGCCTGAAATAGCAGAAGGGATAAATCCTCAAGTAATCCTTAAACAGATAAGAAATGATATTAAACCAGTTATTGTAGGTTCATTTTACTCTGGGAACCTGGGATATAAATACATAATAGCTTTAAACCCTTGAAATGTTTCAGTATAGTTTCAGTAGAAGCATCAATAAAAAAGCGCAATCAGTTATATATTCTCTGTTTGCGCTTTTTTATTGTGCGGCCCAGCGGGATTCGAACCGGACCGAGCGTAAAGAAAATTGCCCAGTGGGCATTTTCAGCTCAAGGAGACGAGATGCCGCGAGGGCCGAAATATAAAGAGAGGACTGGAGCCCCTGTTTTAAGAAATTGTAATCTTCAATGCAAATGTCTTTTTGAAAAAGCACTTCCTGATCCCAATTTAAATATTTTTCGAAATTGTAGGCTTTATATTTATCAGTAAAAGCTATAAATGTTATAATTTCAACCGGAAGATTATTTTTTGTCGCTATAACCTCCCCGGTGTTATGTCGTTTAATTCTGTCCTCAAGATTATTAGTGCATCCGGTATATATCATGCCATTACTGCATTTCAAAATGTAGACATACCAGAATTGTTGTAAGAGTGGGCTTTGCCCGCCGAAGCCCGTCATAGTATGTAATATTAGATATTTAGCGACAGATGATAAAGTTATAAAAAAGCCCGCCGTCGCTATACTTCGACAAGCTCAGTATTAGCTATGGCGGGCGAAGGTGGGCCCAGCTGGGATCGAACCAGCGACTCCCTGATTATGAGTCAGGTGCTCTAACCATCTGAGCTATGGGCCCTGGTTAAAACGGAATGCAATATTAGGAAATTACTGATAATTATGCAAGAGCCTGAAAAATAATATTGATTATTCTTCCTTTCTGATGTAGGACATAAGAACGTTTACCGCCTCGTCTATATCATTCCCAAAGGTAAGCAGCCCGGCTCTGTCGCCGGACATAACAATTATCCTTTTCTCAATAACATCCGATTCACTGAAAAGTCTGAATATATCCTTAGCAAGTCCGGTAGTTCCGTAATCCATTCCCGGATTTGTAGTTGGAACCTTATATATCAATTCATTCCAGAGATCAATGCTGTGAACATGAACCACAGCATTGGCTCCCGGGTCGGCAGAATAGATTGCTGCATGTGTCAGAGATTCAGAGGATGCTTTCAATGGTCCGATACACTGAACAGCATTATCATCGATATTGAAAGAATTGACTTTAACATAATGCCCGGGTTCGAGTTCGGGAATCTCTCCTGTTGCAGAACCTGTGATAATAAACTGGTGGCTACTGCCAATTCTTATGCTTAGATTACCGAAGCCAACTCCATTTTCATATGCCCCGATGAGGTCCATATTATAGAGTATTTCCCTCCAGTAATTTATTATCTCATACTGTTCATCAGAAATTACCGGACCAGTCTGGTTCCAATAACAATTGAATTTTACTGCCCCTTGCATTTTAATGGAATTTATCTGAAAACATTTTTTTAATATCTTTTTCTGTTGGCCGGCAGATCCCTTTTTCGGTAATGAGACCGGTAATAAGCCTGGCGGGTGTTACATCAAATGCATAGTTTACTGCAACCGCATTTTCAGGGCAAATCCTGCCGGACTGAATTTCACCGTTTAAAAATACGGTAACATTTTTTACTTCTTCCTGATCTCTTTCTTCTACAATGATCTCTGATAATCCGTCACTGATACTGAAATCGATAGATGTTGAGGGAAGAGCTGAATAGAAGGGAATTTTATTATCAAAAGCAGCAAGTGCCTTGAGATAGGTTCCAATCTTATTGGCAACATCACCTTTGCAGGTAGTACGGTCACTTCCCACCAAAACAAGATCGACCATTCCATGTTGCATTAAATGGCCGCCGGTATTATCAGCAATTATTGTATATGGAACGCCATACTGTCCCAGTTCCCATGCAGTCAGACGGGCTCCCTGGTTCAGCGGTCTTGTCTCATCAACCCATACATGAACAGGAATTCCCTTATCATGGGCAAAATAGACCGGAGCAGTTGCAGTTCCATATTCAATGCAGGCAAGCCAGCCGGCATTGCAGTGTGTGAGAATGTTAACCGGATCTCCTTTTTTCCTGTTACTTATTTCTTCAATAAGTTTCAACCCGTGCATTCCGATCTGCCTGCAATTCTCTCTTTCCTTCTCACAGATATCTCTGGCAGCGGCGAGTACTCTTTCTGATAATGAATCCTGTGAATAGTCATTATTCAGACTATCCAGCACATATTTTGAAGCCCATGACAGATTTACTGCTGTCGGCCGGCATGAAATCAGATATTTTGCAGCATTGGAAAGGTGTTCGCGGGTATTTGTCAAAGAAGTAATCTCCAGCGTAGCGAGATATAAACCGAACGCTGCAGCGGCACCAATCAGAGGAGCACCGCGGATAGTCATATCCTTTATTGCGCAATAAACATCTTCCACAGAACGGAGTTCCTTTGTTTCAAAACAAAAGGGCAGCTTTTTCTGGTCGATCACCCTGACTATAGCGGGATCAGATTCATCAAGCCAGATACTCTGATATTTATTATTCTGAACTTCCATTTTAAAATCCTGTTTCCCTGCAGTGAAATATTTAACCTGCAAAAATAGTAATTATAATGGAATTGTAAATTCCACAGTTTTATCATAAGATTATTAATAAGCCGGAAGTACGGCTTGCAACATGTGACTCCGGACTTCCTGCTTCCATAAATCTGATGCTGATGATCCGGATACTGTTTCAGGGGTATAATTCATTTTCGAATTATCGACCGGATTATTCGAAATTTTTGAATCAAAAAATTATATTATATATTTGAAAGGCAGAATAAACAGAATGCAAAAAATCAATATATGGTTAATAAAGAGGAGATTAGAGAAAATATTATCAGAATAGCGGGAAAGATTTTCAGCCGTTACGGATTCAGGAAAACAACAATTGAAGAGATTGCAGATGCTCTTAATATGGGTAAAAGTTCAATTTATTATTATTATGAGAGTAAAGAAAAAATCTTTGAGGCAGTTGTTCTTCATGAAGCTAACATTCTTAGAAATGAGCTCACTACGGCGATAAAATCGGTGGAATCACCTATTGAGAAAATGGAAAATTACGTTTTTGTAAGGATGAAAGCATTCGAAAAACTTTCAAATTATTATAATGCTATTTTTGACAAGAACCTTGATCATTTTAATTTTATTGAAAGTATCCGTACCAGATATGACCGGGAAGAATTGGCTATGCTCAGGCTCATTCTATATCATGGTGCAAGGGAAAAGGTATTTAATATAACAAACAGTGAATATACTGCCCTGGCAATTCAGACAACACTCAAGGGTCTGGAGGTTCCTCTTTTCTGGAAGAAGAAAGAGGTAAATATCCAAAACAGGCTCGAGGCAATTCTGAATGTTTTATTTAACGGGATAGTAAGAAAATAGGTTTTATCTTTTAATTACAGCCCTTTTATTCCTTTTGATACTCCAGTATAATCCTGCAATTCCCAGCAAAATAAAAGGAATACTTAACCATTGCCCCATATTGAGTTTCATAGTTCTCTCAAAGGCAACCTGATCTTCCTTTAAAAATTCGATAAAAAAGCGGGCAGTAAAAATGAGGATGCACTCCAGGCTGATGAGAATTCCCTGGATATGTTCTCCTTTTTTTGCCCAGTAAATACGGTAAAGCAGTACAAAAATAAGAAGATAGACGAGTCCCTCATAGATCTGTGTGGGATGTTTGGGAACTACCTCGCCGTTTCTTAAAAAGACAAATCCCCAGGGAACAGTTGTTTCTATGCCATAAATTTCGGAATTCATCAGGTTTCCCATTCTTATGAAGAAGCCTGACAGAGCAACAACAATTGCAATGCGGTCAAGCACCCATGTATAGTCTTTCTTCTCCTTCCTTGCGAAGAGCCAGATAGCTGTCAGAATACCAATAGCCGCCCCATGGCTGGCAAGACCTCCATGCCAGATCATCAGAATCTCAAGAGGATGCGAAAGATAATAAGATGGTTCGTAGAAGAGGCAATGTCCCAGCCGGGCCCCGACAATAGTCCCTACAGCCATGTAAATAGTCAGCCGGTCGAGTACTTCAATGCTAAGGTTTTCATTTTTAAAGATCTTTTCCATAATGAAGTAACCTACCACGAAAGAGGACGCGAATAATAAACCGTACCATCTGACCGCGAAAGAGCCTACGCGGAAAATCTCAGGATTTACATCCCACGGAATAATAAGTAAATGCATAATCAGGCGGTTAAAATTATGACCAAAGGTAAAAAATATTATTTTAGTATATTATAAAAGTACATATACATAAAGGGTTTAATTCATTTTGGAAAGTGTCTTCAAAAAAATGTATGTTTGTATTAAATAACAGCACCGGTTAATGACCATTATCCCAGATAAACGTTTCTATCTTTTAATAACTCTTGTATTCTTCTGGCATGGGGTTGTGCTAAAATGAGTGCACCTTCGGGCGGACCAAGAGATAAAACACCTCCTGTGGTAGTAAAAAGTATTCCTGTAAATGGAGTCAGAAACTTCACGGGTAAAAAACTGATCATAACATTTAATGAATTTGTCGTTCTTGAAAAGATCAATGATAAATTTATGGTTTCTCCTCCAATGAGTAAAAAGCCAAGGATTTTAATAAAGGGAAAAAGCCTGGATGTAGAATTTATAGATAAGCTGAAAGACAGCACCACCTATACGTTAAATTTTCTGGATGCAATAAGGGATCTTAATGAAGGAAACATACTTGACAATTTTCAGTTTGTATTTTCCACAGGAAAGGTAATAGATTCACTTTCGGTGGCAGGTAAAGTTTTCACCGCCTTAAATCTTGACGTTCCGGAAAATACTCTTGTACTTCTCTACAGAAACCTGGCCGATTCAGCTGTAAAAAAGCAACTGCCCGATTACATTTCAAGAGTAGATAAAAATGGAGCCTTCCGTATAAATAATATACGTGGAGGAAAATACCGGCTTTATGCCTTAAAAGACATCGATAACAGCAAGAATTATAATTTAAGGGAAGAAGAGTTTGGATTTCTGGATAATCCGGTTGAGATCACTCCTGAGAAAAATTACTTTCCGGTCCTTAAAGACACAATAAAAATCGAACCTGAAGGAAAAGCAACCCGGGATTCTTTGTTCAAATCCAGGGGAAAAGAGATAAAAGTCAAACCTGATGGAAAGGTAATTCCCGATTCTATATTTAAATCCACCGAAAATACAATTATTCTTTTTGCTGCTCAAAAAACTAATCATTACCTGACATCGTCCGACAGAAAACTTGCATATCAGTTGATTTACACACTTTCCCTGCCTCCCGACAGTTCGACCTTCGAATTTTCAATCCCGGGTACAGGCAATGCAGCCTATTTTATTGAGAAGACCAGAAACAATGATACTATAACTGTATGGCTTACTGATAGTTCACTCTATTCACAGCCACTGATTAAAACAATAATCAGGTTTCCATTTACCGACACGACCGGAATACTGGTAAATAAAGAAGACACTATCCAGATGAGGTATCTGGCGCCAAGGAAGCCAAGGGGCGTGATTAAACGAACCCCTTTGCAGATAAAATACAGTATAAGTTCCGGCGTTCTCAAGCCAGGGCAACAAATACTATTTACATCACAAACCCCTTTCAGGAAGCCTGATACTTCACGTATAAAACTATTTGAAACAGTAAAAGAAACGAAAATAAAAGTTCCATATACACTGGTCAGGGACACCTCAAATTCATCCAGGTATAAAATGTCAGCTAAACTGATATCGGGAAAGAAATATCTGTTTATAGCCGATTCGGCTTCTTTAGGAAATATTTACGGTGAATATTGTGACTCCACGGGAATAAAATTTTCTGTCGCTGAAGCCAGTGCATATGGAACACTGGTATTCAATATCAAAAAGGTTCCATGTCCTCTCATAATACAAATTCTTGATAAGGCTGAAAAACTGATAGGCGAAAAGTATATAAAAGCCGACGGCAAAGTTGAATTTCCTCTTCTTGAAAAAGGAGTTTACAGATTCAGGGCAATTTTTGATCTGAATGGTGATGGAAAATGGACAACAGGTGACTTTGACAAAAGAAGACAACCTGAACCGGTCTCTTATTATCCTTCTGAAATTGAGACAAGGGCAGACTGGTCGGTAGAAAACGACTGGATTATCGGGGTAAAAAACTTCAAGGATCAAAAGTTCAGGGAGATTAAGAAATAAATTAATATTCTGAGTTTAAGTATAAATAACAGCATTAAATACATTTTCATCGATGAAGGAAATAGTAGCAGGTATTGACATCGGGGGAACAAATACCAAGTTAGGTCTGGTAGATATATCAGGCAACGTTTTAGCGGAAACCACTCTCCAGACAACAAGTTATCCGGGGATTAATGAATTTGTAGGGGCATTGACTTCTGCCGTAAAGGATTTAATTGCCGGGAACAAAACACTCAAACTGAAAGGTACAGGTATTGGAGCTCCTAACGCCAATTATCATAAAGGCACTATTGAACTTGCACCCAATCTTCCCTGGAAAGGTGTTGTTCCGCTGGGTGATCTTGTCAGGAAGAAGATGGAAGTTCCTGTCATTGTGACAAATGATGCCAATGCTGCTGCAATGGGGGAGATGATCTTCGGAGGGGCAAAAAACATGAAAAATTTTATCGTCCTTACTCTTGGAACAGGACTTGGAAGCGGTATAGTCATTAACGGAGATATGGTTTACGGCCATACCGGATTTGCAGGGGAACTCGGGCATACGATAATTGTGCCCGGAGGGAGAAGGTGTGGTTGCGGACGCAAGGGATGTTTTGAAACCTATGCTTCAGCCTCCGGACTGGTAAAAACAGCTCTTCTGATGTTAAGCGAGATGAGGGAGGATAGTCTTCTCAGGGAAATTCCTCCTTCAGCAATGACGTCAAAGAAAATCGCTGAGGCTGCTTCAAAAAAAGATCCTGTAGCTCTTGCGGCAATGGATTATACGACCGAAAAACTGGGGTTCGGGATAATAAATGCAATTGTTTTCTCAAGCCCTGAAGCTGTCTTTTTATTCGGCGGACTGGCCAAAGCAGGGGATATTTTGTTTATACCTGTCAGGAAATATGTGGAAATGAATGTTCAGCCAATATTCAGGGGAACGGTCAAAATACTACCGTCAGGTGTTCCTGAAAGCCAGGCTGCCATACTTGGCGCTGCGGCCCTTGCATGGAATGAACTTAAATAAGCTATGTTATGTAACCAGCTTTGAGAAAGGGGAAATATTTTTGTATTTTTGATTTCTTTAATTCCCCATATAAGACCCAATAGCAAATGAAGATTCTGGAAATTAATAAATTGGAGTTCCCCAATGAGTATCCGACCCTGGCAGAAATATCAGCCAAATTTGATGAATCCGGTAATACTTATCATATTGAAACGATCAACTGGAATGATTTTAGTTACAAACCCGACGTGACTTTTTCCATTGGTTATACAAATAAGGAAATATTACTTAAATATTATATTACTGAAGAATACTTTAAAGCAGAAAAGACTGAGACGAATCAAAGGGTTTGTGAAGATTCATGTGTGGAGTTTTTTGTATCGCCTGAAGAGGACGGTATATATTATAACTTTGAGTTTAACGGAATAGGGACCTGCCTGCTGGGCACAGGTCTTTCAAGGGAAAGCAGTATCAGGGCCGATACCGGGGTTGTCTCAAAAATAAGACGGCTGACATCTGTTGGAGATAGTCCTGTTAATGAGATAAAAGGACCTGTAACCTGGTCAATCACCATTGCTATCCCGTTTGAGGTTTTTTTTCATCATAAGGTTAAAAGCCTGAAGGGAAAATCATTCAGGGCCAATTTTTACAAGTGTGGTGACAAACTTACAGTTCCGCATTATGTTACATGGAACCATGTTGGAACAGACAATCCTGATTTTCATCAACCGGAATATTTTGGATTACTGAGGTTTGTTTAGCTCCTTTCCCCCTGACGAGGAATTAAAATTAACAGAACAATTCGCCTCATCCGATACCCTGCTAACAGGATAAAAGTTTGAATAAAATTTAAAACACTCAATTAAAAGAATTTTGAAATATGTTAAAAGGTAATGTGCTAATAGGGCAATCCGGAGGACCAACATCAGTAATCAATTCCAGTCTGGCCGGTATAATTGAATCTGCCCGTTCGACAGGACTTGCTGATGAGATCTACGGGATGCAATATGGCATTGAGGGATTTATGCAGGAATGGATATATGATCTTGGGAATCAGCCGTTAAGCGTCATTAAAGGATTACGGCACACTCCTTCTTCAGCCCTGGGATCATCGAGGCACAAAGTTCAGGAGAACGATCTTCCTCAAATCCTGAAGGTTTTAAAGAAATATAATATAAGGTATTTCTTTCTGATAGGAGGAAATGATACGATGGATACAATAAACAGGGTAGAGGAATATTGCAGAAGGGAAAAATATGAACTTACTGGTATTGGAATACCAAAAACTGTTGATAATGACCTGTTTGGAACCGACCACACCCCTGGTTTTGGCTCAGCAGCCAGGTCAAATATTCTTAATGTTATGCAGGCGGGCATACTTGCACGGGATATGCAGAAGGTTGATCAGTTTGTCATTTACCAGACTATAGGAAGGGATGCCGGCTGGCTTGCTGCAGCTACTTCTCTTGCCCGAAAAGAAAAGGATGACGCTCCACACCTTATATATGCTCCCGAATTTCATTTTTCCCGTGAAAAGTTCCTGAACGATGTTGAAAAATGCATCAAGGACTATGGATGGGTATCAATTGTATGCGGAGAAGGTCTGAAATATGCAGATGGTACGCCTGTAAGTTCTTCCACTACCAAAGATAAATTCAATAACACGGAGTTTGGGGCAATGGGTGGATCCAGTGTCGGGTTATCCCTTCACCGGATGATAACTGATGAATTCGGATATCGTGGTGAATTTCAGATCACTGAATCTTTGATAATGAGTGACTTCACGAGAGCTTCAACTGTAGATCTTGAAGAGGCATTCCAGTGTGGTGTTGAGGCCATTAAACTGGCAAAGAACGGAGAATCCGGTTTTATGGTAAGCATTGAAAGATTATCAGATGAACCTTACCGGATAGCTTTTGGAAAAGTACTTCTGAAAGAGGTTGCTGTTGCAGCTAAACCCATGCCTGCTGAATTCTTCAATACTTCAGGGAACAATGTTTCATCATTATTTATAGATTATATGAAGCCCCTTACCGGTGAATTACCCGATTTTGTAAGGCTTGAAAAATTATTTGTAAAAAGAAAATAAAAATCTTATTATGGCTACACAATTTAACAAAACGGTATTATCGATTCATGCTCATCCTGATGATGCAGAAGCCTGGAATGCAGGTGTTCTTAAACTTTTGAAAGATAAAGGTTATAAAATAGTTATTGCAACCATGACCGGGGGAGATCTTGGTGGTTGTGATATGACTATGGAAGAGACAGCAAGAGTTCGTTCTGAAGAGGCCAAGAAAGCAGCACAGGTTCTTGACGCTGAGTATTATAATCTTGGCGCTACAGATGGATTTCTTTATGATACCAGGGAGCTCAGATTAAAAACAATTTCACTGATAAGGAAAGTAAATGCCGGTATAATTTTCACACATCTTCCATACGACTATCATTCTGATCACAGGACTACGGCTAATATTGTTGAAACAGCGGCTATGATCTCTTCTCTCGATACCGTTCCTGTAAGTGAAAAACCGGTTAAGGTCACTCCGCTATTATACCATACATCACCGCTGACTCTTTCCGATCCGCTGGGTTCTCAAATTGTAAATCCGCATTTTTATGTGGATATTACATCGGTTATTGAAACCAAGAAGAAAATGCTTGAGTTTCATTTCTCACAGATTGAGCTGATGAAGCATATGCATAAAATAGATGATTTCTTTGGCTTTGTGCTTGAGGGTAATCGTAACTACGGTAAAATGGCGGGGGTGGAATATGCGGAGGTATACTGGCAGCATCTTGGAGGAGGCTTCCAGAAAGACCAGCAAATTCAAAAAGATCTTTCAGAATTTCTTATAAACAAAATGTAAACATTATGAACAACAAGGAAGAAAAATACACCAGGTTTGCTCTTACAAGGGAGATGATGGAAACTCCTGAAATAATCAGGCGTTTTAATCCGGAATGTGCTGCCCCATTTTCAAAATCAATAATATCAAGTAAAGGATTGTTTATGACAGGTGAGGGAAGCAGCAGGATTTTTCCGGCAAAAAGAGCTATTTATTATTCAATGAAAAAAGAATTTTCTTTTCCTCTGATAACAGAAGGTGCTACTCAGGCTATGGAATATAATCTTAAAAATCTCGCTGTTTTTGCAGCATCTAATTCTGGTCAGACAAAAGAGGTTATTCGTCTGGCAGGGGCATTAAAGAAACAGAAACATCCTGCCGTTTTTGGTTTAACCGCTAACCCAAAAACAAAGCTTGAAGAACTTTGCTCGGCAGCACATGTTTTATCGTGTGGCAAGGAAGAAGCAGTGGCAGCAACCAAATCAGTAGTTGAGCAGGGTCTTTTTTATGATTCACTTCTTCGTATGATCAATGGAGAGAAGATGCCAGGACTGAAGACTCTTGCAGAACAAACGGACCAGGCACTCTCAGTAAAGATTGACAGTTCAGTTACTGAGTTATTGCAGAAGGCAGATGTTATTTATTTTGCAGGAAGAAATACTGGTGTAGCTGAAGAGCTGGCACTTAAAACCAACGAGATAACAAGGAAGAAGTCTGATTATCTTGAGGGAACATTTGCCGTTCATGGTATTGAGGAGGTGATGAACAAGAATGAAGTTCTTATCTGGATAGACCCGTTTGAAGATGAACAGGAAAAATTCAATGAATGTTTGGTAAAAGGTGTTGGAATGAATATCATTGCAATATCAGCAAAAAAGACCATGTTCCCTACTATTATAATTCCTGATGGCGGACAATATGCTGAATATGTCCAGCTTGCAGCAGGATGGAACCTGCTTGTAGAAACAGGGATCTCACTTGGGATCAATCTTGATAAGCCAACACGTGCAAGGAAAGTGGGTAATGAATACCTGCCGGAATAAAATCGGAATTCGGGGACATAATCTGAATATAATCTATGCCATGTTGTTATGATTAATCACAGAGGGCTGCAAAGTATCAGTTGAGGATCTCCAGGGGGTAAAACAGGGTCAACGCACGAAGAAATAAAAAACTGACAGACTATTAACAAATTAGGAGGGGTTATTAACGGTTATTTTTAGATAGAAATAATTTTTAGGTGGTTATTAACAATATGGTGCTATAATATTGTAAGTCTGTTAATTAATACTTGGTCATTGCTAATTATTGTTTCAATAATTAAGTGAAAATTTGTTGGAATCAATAACTCCAACGCCATGATAAGATCAAGTTTATATGACTACTTTGCAAAACTCTCTGATCCCCGGCTCAACAGGAATAAGAAACATAATCTGGCCGATATTATTGTATTAAGTATTCTGGCTGTATTATGTGGAGCTGAATCATGGGATTCAATAGAAGAGTTCGGTAAAGTGCGGATCGACTTTCTGAAAAAGATACTTTATCTGCCCAATGGCATTCCTTCACATGATACAATTAACAGGGTCTTTTCAATGCTTAGGCCCGATAAGTTTGAGGTTGTATTTATCAGCTGGGTTAATTCTTTAAGGGACAACAATATTGACAAAGAGGTTATAGCGATTGACGGAAAAACAATTCGCGGTTCAAAAGACAGCTTCCACGAGAAGTCAGCCATACATATTGTAAGTGCATGGGCAAATAGTAATCAGCTTGTCCTTGGACAACGTAAAGTTGATGGTAAATCGAATGAAATTACAGCTATTCCTGAATTACTCGAAATGCTTGATATAAAAGGAAGCATTGTTACTATTGATGCCATGGGTACACAAAAGAATATAGCAAAAACCATTACAGACAATCAAGCCAATTACATTCTTGCATTAAAAGGGAATCAAACCTATTTGAAAGAAGATGTTGAAAATCTGTGTAAGCAGATGAAGCCAGAACTCGGAAAATGAAATAGTTGAAAAAGGGCATGGCAGAATTGAGACTAGAAACTGTAAGGTTTACAATCAAATCCAGCTACTTGAAGACTTAGAAAATTGGAGTGATCTCAAATCTGTCATTCAAATCACATCAGAAAGAGAGATTAACGAAAAAAAAAACAAATGAGACAAAACATCTATATCAGTAGTTTAAACGATGAAGCAGGAGCTTTTAATAAATACATACGCATGCACTGGGGTGTTGAAAATAGTCTGCATTGGACTTTAGATATGACTTTCAGAGAAGATGAACAAAGAAAGCGTGATAAAAACTCTGCACAAAATTTTGCAATCGTAAGAAAAATTGTCTTGAACCTACTTAAACAGGAAGATTCAAAAAAGTTGAGCCTTAGAACAAAAAGGCTTAAAGCCGGATGGAATAACAACTTCTTGTTGAAAATACTGAAAATATGAGTATAGTCAATCAATAATAAAATCAAATCCGGCTTGGTTAAAGTATAATTGTATGATGGGGATTAAAGACCCATAGTATCTTGCTGCGATGAGTTTCACTTAAAAGTAACGATTTAGTGACACAGAAAAGGGAGTATGAGATTCCTCGCTAACGCTCGGAATGACAGGCTTTTATAGGGTCATATGGGTAGATGTGGAGGCTCGCCCGGGCGAGCCTCCACCTCTACCTCCCCCAAACAAAATGAATTGTCATTCCGAATGGATCCGCCGACAGGTGGAGTAATGAGGAATCTCACCTCACATAAAAAAATCAAAGAGCTTATGCGCATTATTCCGGATACTCATTAAAATTTAAATGCGTTGACCCTGGGGGGTAAAATAATATTAAGTGATTATAAATATGTAATTATTATATTTACATATATTATTTACAATATTTATAAAATGGCAAAAAAAGAAGTTGCAATAGGTATAGATATCGGCGGAACCAATACAATTTTTGGTTTTGTTGACAGGAATGGGAATATTCTTGGAGAGAACAAGTTAAAAACAACACAGTATGATGAGATTGAAGTATTTGTAGCTGCTTTGTATGAAAAGATGATGGTCACAGGCCAGAAAATCGGGAATGGGATCGAGGTAATCGGTTTTGGCATCGGAGCGCCGATGGGAAATATAAATAAAGGGACAATCGAACATGCTGCCGGACTACCCTGGAAAGGCATTGTACCTCTGGCTGATATTTTAAAAAACATACCAGTCTTCCCGGTAATTGTTACAAATGACGCGAATGCTGCAGCAGTTGGCGAGATGATCTATGGAGGAGCAAAAGGGATGAAAAATTTTGTAGTCATAACACTTGGTACCGGCCTCGGAAGCGGTTTTGTTATTGATGGCAAGCTGGTTTACGGGCATGATGGATTTGCAGGCGAGATTGGACATACTGCAATCCGCCCTGGTAACTCAAACCGCGACTGCGGTTGCGGACGAAAAGGGTGCCTTGAAACATATGTATCAGCAACCGGATTAAAACGTTCTCTGTTAAAGATAATGGCCGACAGCATAAGACCAAGTGAACTGAGAAAGTACAGTTTCGACGAACTTGATGCCGAAATAATACATGATGCAGCCAAACGGGGAGATTATTTAGCAAAAAGAGCATTCACACATACCGGCCAGATGCTGGGATTTAAACTGGCTGATGTTGTTGCTCATACAAATCCGGAAGCAATATTTCTTTTCGGAGGTCTTGCTCTTGCAAAGGATCTGATCTTTGAACCTGCCAAAGAATTTATGGAGGAAAACCTTCTAAGCATTTATAAGGGGAAAGTTAAACTGCTTGCATCAGAGCTTAGTACTCAGAATGCTGCAGTTCTTGGAGCCAGTTCACTCATCTGGTCAATCAAAGAAGCCTGATTCAAATATAAATTATTTTATATATGGCTAATTTCAATCAGATCCTGAATCATATACTCGGGGTAGTATTTATTATTCTTGTATTTTCTCTTGCTTATGCTTATCTTAAACCTCATCAGCTTCATAAACGGAGACTGGTTTCGACTCTGTTACTGAAGATAACGTATCTTTTCTATTTATTGGTTTTGCTTATAATAATTTATCTTTCTGCACTGGTGAGAGGTGGACTTGAGGAGGTTTTTTACGGGATAGAATTCTTTGCGTTTATGATAGTTCTTTTTGTACCGACCATCGGAATTTTTGCACGGAAACTTGGGCAGTTCAGCAAAAAAAGAGAAGGTTATAATTACTTTTTTTCAATTGTTAACATACTATCTGTTATTATAATCCTGATAATGTATTTTATTTAGGAACAAACAGTCATTCAGTTTTTAAAGGGAAAAAGAAAGATATCCTGAGCTGTATTTATTAATCATATAGTAACTTTACCTGCAATATACTAAAACTATAGACTATGATCAAAGAACGTTTAATCGGGTATATTGAACAGAGTATCAGACAAAACTGGGATATTGAGGCTTTATCGAATTATAAAGAGAACGGATATTCATATAAAGAGATTGCTGAGAAGATCATAATGATCCATATATTGTTTAAAGAGGCCGGTATCAAAGAGGGGGACAAAATTGCCCTGGTTGGCAGGAACTCTGCCAACTGGTGTATTACATATCTTGCAACAGTAACTTATGGTGCGGTAATTGTTCCTATTCTTCCCGATTTTAAAACAGAGGATCTTACAAATATCATTAATCACTCCGATTCACGTCTCCTGTTTGTTGACGATAAAATATATGAGTCTTTCAATATCTCTAAAATGCCGGAAATTGCCGGAGCCATTTCACTCGATAATTTCGGTTTAATAAAATCTGTCAATGAGTTGTTAAGTGAAGATCTTTCCAACTCTCGAGGAAAAGTATAAGAAGACCTTTCCTGAACTGAGGAAGGAGGATATAAAGTTTTCAGATATCTCAAATGATAAACTTGCAGTTATAAGCTATACATCAGGAACCACGGGCTTTTCAAAAGGAGTGATGATTACACATAACAGCCTGGCGGCAAATGTAAGATATGCGCAAAACAATATGCCCCTTAAGCCGGGAGATCCGCTTGTATCATTTCTTCCCCTTGCACATACATACGGCTGCGCATTTGAATTTCTTTTCCCTTTCACCTATGGCTGCCATATTACTATACTTTCAAAAACACCATCACCTCAGATCATAATTCAGGCTTTCAAAGAGATAAAGCCAAGATTGATACTTTCAGTACCTCTTGTTATTGAAAAGATATTCAAGAAGCAGCTTTTACCTGTTATCGGCAAACCACACATGAAAATCCTTCTGGCAATTCCGGGGATAAACATAATTCTTCATAAAAAGATCAGGGAAAAGTTAACAGAGACATTTGGAGGACGGTTCCATGAGATTGTAATTGGCGGTGCAGCATTTAATGCAGATGCAGAAAAGTTCTTCAGAAAGATCGGGTTCAGATTTACGGTAGGATACGGAATGACTGAATGTGGCCCACTGATCAGTTATGCTTCATGCGAATACCACAAAGCTTGGCGCTTCGGGACGGGCGGTTGATACTCTGGAAGTACAATTGATTCTGCCGATCCTGAAAATGAGGTCGGAGAGATAATTCTTCGGGGTGAAAATGTAATGACCGGATATTACAAGAATGAAAAGGCAACAAAAGAGATGATCGATGAGAATGGATGGATGCATACCGGAGACCTTGGAATAATAGATAAAGAAGGCAATATTTTCATTAAAGGAAGAAGCAAAAGCATGATACTTGGTCCTTCAGGAAAAAATATATATCCCGAAGAGATAGAATCGGTAATAAATAATAAAGATTATATAGTTGAATCAGTTGTCATTCAGTGAGGATAATAAGCTTATCGGATTAGTATATCCCGATTATGAAATGATGAAAAGAGATAATATCTCTGAAGAAAAGCTGTTAACTATTCTTGATGAAACACGTAAAGAAGTGAACAGCAGGTTGCCTGATTTCATGGCTTTAAATAAGTTAAAAATTCATCCCGAAGAGTTTGCAAAAACACCCAAAAGAAGTATTAAAAGATTTCTGTATACAAAAGAATAGAATAGCCGAACTATGAATTTATATGTAGTTATTGTTGCAGGCGGTTCAGGCAAACGCATGGGAGCAGATGTCCCCAAACAGTTTCTTGAGCTTGCAGGAAAGCCGGTTCTGATGCATACAATCGAGCGATTTAAAGCCTTTGATGAATCAATTGAAATTATTACAGTTTTGCCGGAAAACCAGCTCAGGCACTGGTACGAATTGCAGAATAAATATTCTTTTACCATTTCACAAACACTGGTAAAAGGTGGTTCTGCCCGATTTTTTTCCGTCAGGAACGGATTAAAATTTGTTAATGTTCCAGGATTAGTGGCTATTCATGATGGCGTCAGGCCCTTTGTAAGCATTGATACTATAAAAAGGTGCTTTGACAGAAGCAGAAAAATCGGGAAATGCAATACCGGTAATTGCTCCGGCAGACTCTTTGAGGCTCCTTACTGATAAGGGAAGCTTACCTGTTGACAGACGTCAGGTAAGACAGGTTCAGACTCCACAGGTATTCAATGCTGAACTCATTAAGAAAGCCTATCAGCAAAACTACCGTCCTGAATATACCGACGACGCCACTGTATTTGAGATGAATGGCGGGAAGATCAACCTCGTTGAAGGAAACCGGGAAAATATCAAAATAACCAATCCTGAGGATCTTTTAATCTCTAAAGCCCTATTACCGGGGATCAAAGGAGAAATTTGATATTTGCGGAATCATTAATAGCTTTCCTGTAGCTGTTATGTAGCAATATATCAGAGATTTAACAGTTTCAAATTCATTCACAGACAACTTCCGGTACATAATTCATTATTTGTATATTGCAAAATATTTATAAAAATCAAATTATGAAATCAAGATACTTACTTTCATCAATGGTATTGGTGATATTTACAGGATGCGCCGAAGTACTTAAATGTGCTTCAGAAGTAAGTCCGGTCCCTTTGACTGAAAGCGACGTCGTCAGCGGACTTAAGGAGGCACTGATAACCGGAGCCAGGAATTCAGCCGGGCGTCTTGCAGCAGAGAACGGATATTATGGTGATGAAGCTGTCAAGATCCTGCTTCCGGACGAAGCGAAAATCATAGTTGATAATATCTCGAAAATTCCGGGAGGAGACAAGCTTGTACAGGATGTTATATTGAGAATTAACAGGGCCGCGGAAGATGCGGCGAAGAGAAGCTGCTCCAATATTTGTAAACAGTATAACGCAGATGACAATAAAAGATGCTTTCGGTATTCTGAATGGAGCCGATAATGCTGCAACCAATTACCTGCAAAGTACCACATACAATGAATTATATGCTTTGTATAAACCCAAAATTCAGGTCTCGACAGAGAAAGAAAATTGCTGGCAACCTGTCTACAAAGGACTCCTGGGTAGCTCTTACAGGCAAATGGAACTCCTTTGCTAATTCTGTTCCCGGTAAACTTGCAAGCATGAAACCGGTTAACACTGATCTTGATGGTTATCTTACAGACAGAGCTCTGGCAGGTATGTTTTCAAAGGTTGAAATTGAAGAACTTAAAATAAGAAAAGAGGTTTCCGCCAGGGTGACTCCAATTCTTCAAAGAGTATTTGGCACTCTTGACAATAAAACAAAATAAGGAGACAATAATAATTTCCGATGTTTGAAAAGAATATTGTTATTCACCAGGGACTGGAAGTTAAAGTCACAGATCATGCAAACGAAGACATACTCTATGTTCTTGATCATTCGGTGCAGGGATCCGAAGGAGGTTTAAGATTCTCTCTTCAGAATATTGCCCGGCGAATAGCTGCATATAAGGATCGGATCAGGTTTGTTTCTCTGTATAAAAAGAATCAAATTACGGGAACTGTTGGTGCCTGCTTCCGTATTTCAGGACAGGGGAAACTCCGCTATCCTTCAACATATATCAGATATCTGGCATTTCAGTCGAGCTACCAGTCGGATATTGGACTGGAGAAAACGAAGCAAAACCCTGATAAAGCCCGAAAAAGACGATTCTTTCAGGCAAAAAACACTGGAGATATTCAGTAAGCCCCATCTGCTTGACATACCTGAAGTTTTTGAAAAGGATAAACATATTATGTATGCCTTCATGGAGAGTATGAATGAACGATCAAAAAATCTTGTCAGTCAGGCCGGGCTATGAATATATACGATCTTTTCTTACAGTTGCTTTCAGCAGGTTTTCGCCTAAACCTGATTTACGTGTTTCAAAACTTAGAGTGAAGAAAAGCCTGTTATGGAAGTCCTCCTGCTCGATTTTTACAAAAAATATTCCTTTTTCACAACAGACTATGCCTTTTTAGGTGACAGATATTACATTCTGAAAGAAGGGAATGAGATCATTGCAGGCACATCCGCGATTCCAACTTCATACAAGGTTTATGATGTGCCGGGAGTCTGGGGTTGGGTTATGATGAAAGTTCTTCCGGGCATTCCATATTTCAGAAGATTATTTCGTCCGGGAGAATTTCGTTCCTGGTGTTTGATGCTATTTATTGCAAGAAGGGAAGGGAAGAGGTGCTTGCCAGTTTGTTTGAATCAGCCTGTGCCGCGGAAGGGTTTAATACCGGACTGACATGGCTCGATGACCGCAGTGAGCTTTTTGATAAGATACGTACCGGGGTGAAAATGGGGGCTCTTAACAGAATGCTGAATGCAAAACCAGGATTGGTTTATACCCGGTTTATAAATTTTACAGAAGGTGAAAAGGAAATTTTTTATGATGCCCCGGCATATATTTCAGGTTTTGATTTTTCGTAAAAAACACGTTTCGGTAAGCTTTTCATTCGCGATAATCGCATTAAAATCCTGCCGGGAGATTAGAGTTACTTTTTAGTATAGAGTATCTTAATATAATTAGAAATTTGTTATTTTTGTCCCGAAACGGGTTGTTAGCTCAGTTGGTTTAGAGCATTACCTTGACAGGGTAGGGGTCACTGGTTCGACTCCAGTACAACCCACGGTTTAAAAAGCGCAAACAGATATCTAATGGCTGAATGCGCTTTTTCATGTTATGTAAACAGCTTTTTCATGGTTTTAAATATTATTTAGTCTCAATCAGAATTTATTGAACGGAGCAGTATAATAAATTCAACATATTGAAAGGAAGTGATTTCAGGGCAGATTCGCTACATGATCCTCCATTTCATAAATAAACAGGTTTTTTACTGTTTTTCTGTTTCTTTTAATTTCTATTGTGTCCTTTGGAATAATCTTACTGAATTTATTATTAAGTTCCATTGTGTCATGGAAGTACTGACTGGTTGTAATGTAGTAAATTTTGTCACCCGGATTGATTTTTCTTTTTTGGTTTATCCAGTAGTATTTATGTGCATTCCCAATTGTTCCGGCTACTAACAGATCTATTTTTAATGGGTTGGCTATATAAAAATCAAGGTGAGCAGCCGGGAACCATTTATCAGATATTATTTTTACTTTTTTATGATCTTCTTCATCAATCCCCTCTTTCTTCAGAAATTCCTGAAATTTTATCTTGCTCTGTTTCCATCCGTACATGTCTAAAGTAATATCATTTTCCCCAACCTTTCTGGGATCAGATCCCTCCGGGGAAGAATAAAATAAACCATAATTAATCTGTAATGGAGCTATAATTAATAACAGAACAACCAGCATATTTGCTCCAAAAAGTGTTATAAATACTTTCCTCCGGTTAATTATAAATTTATCATTCAGCCACTCACTGCTTAATATTATCAAGCCTATAAATGCCGGACCGCTCCAATGGGGAGAACGTTGTTAAACAACGAAAATGATGTAAATATCAGGATAAGAGGTAATGAAAGATAGATGAGCAGAATATTTGTGTTGGTTAATCTTTCTTTTTTTCCCCTGAACAATGAAACCAGGGTTAATATAAATATGATAAACAAAACGGGATTCTGATAAAAGAACTGACCAAGGTTAAACTGCAGGAAAGAATTTAAATTAGCCGGGCTATTAAATAACCCTATCCTGGATCGTGAAAGGTGAAGCTTATGAAGTTATTATTTATGTTCCAGTAAATCACCGGCACCATTACAATAAAAGTAATAATAAGACTGAGGTAAAGAGATGGTTTTTTCAACCACATTCGGTTATTAATCAGAACATAAAGCCCAAATCCAAACCACAGGAAAAGAGAATGATATTTACTCAGGAAAGCTAAACCTGAAAATAGTCCAAACAGTAATAATTTAAAGGAATCTTCTTTTGAAGGATTTAGGGAAGTGATTGCAGGAATTCCAAAGTAGAGGGAAAGGATTACAAAGAATGTCTGAGGTGTGTCAGGCAAAATAAAGAATCCGCTGATGATATTAAAATAGATTGAAGCTGTAAAAAGAAAAGTTGAAATGAAGGCCGTTTGCGATGAATAATTTTTTTTAACCAGGTAAAAAAGGAAAACTATACTGGCTGAAGATAATAGCAGGGAACCTAATCTGATGAATAATTCTGAATCAAAGGTAAGATTAAGGGAAAACAGCTGGATTGTGAAGCCAACCATTGGAGGATGATCAAAATGGCTCCAATCCGGAAACATGGCATAGGTCCAATAATAGGCCTCATCATTCCCCAGTTCAATAATTGATGCCGGAATTGCCTTAATAATCAGATTGATGGAAATAATAAACAGAAGAAATAGTTTCTCAGATAAATTAGAATTTCTGAGATAGCCTGAGTTTGTATTAGGCATTTTACAAAGAGATTAAATTGAAAATTCTTATGGCTGACAATTCATCCTTAGTCATCAAAACAATGTTTCGCTATCAACCACTGTGTATATCCTTTGTCACTCAAATTTATTTATATTTACCCGGGTTGTTATAAGTTACAGTAATACCAAATTACAGCATTTTTGTGAAACCATTGTCAGGCGCACTTTCTTTTATTGATTAGTCGGACATTGATAAGGATTAATGAGTACTGAATAGTCGTAGGTAATAAATATATTTCGAATGGTTTGGCGGATTTTAAATCATTTGAAATAAAGACTCCGATCATCTCTAAAATTGTGGATTAGAGTTATTAGATATACAAATGAAGTAAACAATCTAATTTCAATGATAAATATAGGTTTTTTCAATTTGTAAAGCTTCCATTAATGAAATTAATTAAAGCTATATTCCTATTATTACTTCTCATTCTGATAATAAGTGCTGTATTTCAGTTTGTCATTAATACCAAATATTCATTCCCGGAACCCGACGTTTTCTATGGTGAAAAGTTGTATAATCCTTACCGGGGAATGGATAGTACAAAATGGAGGAGGGCAAATTTTCATCTGCATACCAGGATGTTATTTGGCTTAACGGCAGGATCAGCAAATTCATATCAGCTTGCAAATAGTTTTTATAGTTTTTTTGATTTTGATATTTACTGTATTTCTGACTATATGCAAATAAATGTTTCCGGGCGAAATAATAAAACGTATATTCCTGTATATGAGCATGGCTATCAATTTTATAAGGTACATCAAGCTTGTGATAAACGCACAGAAAGTGCGTTGGATTGATTATGCCTTTCGTCAGACTCTGAATAACAAGCAGTATATTATCGATTGCTTAAAGCAGGATACCACTACACTGGTTGCCATAGTACATCCTAAATACAGGAATGCATACACTGACAATGATTTTAAATACCTGGGAAATTATGACTGCCTGGAAATTTCAAATTCCAAATACCTTTTTGTTAAATATTACGACCTGGCACTTTCATCGGGCCAGAAGGTTTTTCTTCTGGCTAATGATGATCTCCCATGACCTTTCAGATATTACAGATGGCGCACTTAGTTTTAATGTCATTAACTGTGAAATTGAGAAAAACTCAATAATTCGTGCACTGAAAACAGGAAAGTCATATGGTGTCAACTTTAAATTGCAGCCATTCATAAATAAATATGAGAAGGAAACAGCGCTTCAAAGTTTACCTGTTATAGAAGAAGTGGATGTTAAAAATGACACTCTTCTTGTGAGAATGAATAAAAATGTTGATTCAATTAAATATATTGGTCAGAACGGGATTCTTAAAAAAACTTCAATAAACTGTAATAAAGGTAGTTATAAATTCAGGAAAGATGATACATATATCAGGATTGAAATAGTGTGCAAAGATGGATCGGTTTATTATCTGAATCCGGTGTTCAGATATGACGGATCCTATTCAAGTGTTAGATATCCGGTTGTCGATGTTTTAAAGACACGGATTTACATGATTTTATTTTTTTCCATTTTACTATTAACAATTTTTTCCTTAAGAAAATACTCTAAATATCTTCCCTACTGGAGAATGTGAATGGCTTCGTCTTTAAGGATTCACTATCGCTTCTTCTAATGAGTTTTTTATCCGAATTAAGGTTATGTGTAGCTAAATCCTGATCTGTTGCAGATCAGTCTCGAACCAGCAATAATAAATGATTATAATTTAAAATCTTTGCAGTTCCTGGCAAAATTGTCTGAAACAGCGCTGAACTTCTTTCATAATTTTTTGTTTAATTAGTCTAAATAAGCATAGAATTTAATTATGAAGAAATTAAATTTCCACACAAGCAGGTTAATAATTATCATTGCATTCCTGGTCGCAATTATGAGCATTTCTGATAGTTGCACAAAAAGTTCGATGGATAATATGAATAGTACCGGGGGTAGTGGAGACGGTACAGGAGGACCCGGAACAAATGAGGTTTGGATTAAGGGAATGGCCTTTACCCCGGCTTCTATTACTGTTACTGCCGGCACTACAATAAAATGGACTAATAAAGATGCTATTACCCATACAGTTACAAGCAATACCGGAGTTTTTGACAGCCAGAATGTCAATGCTGGCGGGACTTACAGTTATACCTTTGCCACAGTTGGGACATATCCTTATCATTGTACAATACATCCTTCCATGACCGGATCAGTTGTAGTTACGGCGGCTGTTGGAATGGGTTATTAAAACTAGATTGCCAGTTTTTCAGGAATTAGAAACGCAATATTACTTTTAGGCGCAATACAGTCTGGGCAGAAGTATAAAGGGAGTTTTAGCCACTTTAAAAATAAGGCAATAATTTTCGGGTGCGGATCAAGGGGTCCGCACTTTTTAATTGCAAAGATAAATGAGTCCTCACAATTGAATTCGTTGTGACTATGTTTCTACATTTTATTACGCTTTGTGCGGAGCACTTTCAAAGTTTCTCTTTTGATCCTGACAATTACTTCACCGGATAATTTAACCGGTTCCCCGTCGATATGAAACCTGTTTTCATCTGTTTTAATGACAACCTCTTTATCGGTTTTTATTTGTCTCACATACTTGGATCTGTTGATTCTTTTTGTAAAAAGACGGATGATAAAAATAATCCCCAATATTTTAGGGAAGGGTTTGATTAAAACAATATCGAGTATTCCATCATTGGGAACCGCATCGGGTGCAATAAATGCATAATTCCCGAATTGTCTTGTATTTGCTATTGTAAGCACAAAGAGATCCTCCGAAATGACTTTTTTACCGTCGATATGGATTGTAATGAATACGGGACGTAATTGAAGAAACGTTTTAAAAGTCAGCCAGACATACGGGAAAAATCCGCGTAGTTTGAGTTTGGCAAATGAATGGGCGACGAAACTGTCGAGCCCTATACCTGCAACATTAAGGCATAGTTTATCATTAACCTCTATAACGTCTATTTCCAGACTTTGACCGCGTTCAATATCATCAATAAGAGGTTTAATAATTGGCGAGAATCCAAACTCTTTGGCAAATCCGTTTCCCGACCCCATTGGAAGCACTCCCAGTATTTTGTCGGTGCCAATAAGTTTTGAGGCTACAGAGTGAACTGTCCCATCACCGCCGGCTGCAACAAAAATATCATACTTATCGAAATTTTTTTCCAGCAGGGCTTTTGTATCATCAATGCATTTGGATTTGACGTATGATACGTTTTTCCGGCGATTGAGGTCTAAAGAAATTATGAAGTTTACTGGTTGTACCCCGGCATTGGGATTCAGGATGAAAAGTGCTTTATTTGAATCGGGCTTCTTTATTTTCATACCCAAATTTACGGAAGTTTTTTTTAATGGAGGTACATCCTGTTTCAGGAGTACTGATACGGGAGATGACAAAGAGAGCGAATCCGGTAAATTCACTCCATAAAAGGGAAATTAAAACCTGTTGCCGGTATAAGGGTCTCCTTGATCGTTCTGGGGCTGACCCAGCGGATAAGATTAAGATGGCTTCCTGCTTTATCATTTGTACCTGAAGCCCTTGCGCCACCGAACGGTTGTTGTCCCACCATTGCGCCTGTCGGTTTATCGTTCATATAAAAATTTCCGGCAGCATAGCGAAGAGCCCTGCAGGCTTCAACCGTTGCATATTTGTCGTTGCTGAAGATTGACCCTGTAAGACCATAAGGGGATGTCTCATCACAAAGCTTCAGTGTTTCAGTAAAACGCTCATCGTCATAAATATATATAGTCATTACCGGACCAAAAATCTCTTCCTTCATAGTGATGAAATGCGGATCGTCAGTAATTATCAATGTTGGGTCAATAAAATATCCTTTTGATTTATCTCCTTTACCGCCTGCAATGATTTTTACCCCGGGTGCTGATTTTGCTTTATCGATATACATCATTATCCTGTCAAAAGAAATCTCGTCAATAACTGCATTAACCGAATTTGAGAAATTCCTTACATCTCCGGTTTTAATCCCCGAGATCATCTGAAGTAAATGTTGCTGTGTCTCATTCCACAGGGAACGGGGAATATATGCCCTTGATGATGCTGAACATTTTTGTCCCTGGTATTCGAATGAACCCCGTATAATTGCTGTAGCAAGTTCCAGGGCATTGGCAGAATTATGGGCAAAAATAAAGCCTTTTCCACCGGTCTCTCCCACGAGTTTAGGATATGAACGGTAACCGGCCAGGTTATCTGTTACCTGTTTCCACAAAGTGTTGAATGTAAGATTTGAACCTGTGAAATGAATTCCCGCAAGGTCTATGTGTTTAAGAACCACGCTGCTTACGAGTGCACCATTGCCCGGAACAAAATTGATAACACCGTCGGGTAGCCCGGCTTCTTTAAAAACCTTCATCAGATAATAGTTTGAAAGAAGAGCCGTTGAGGCTGGTTTCCAAACCGTTGTATTACCCATGAGTGCAACGCTTGTATTCAGATTTGATGCTATTGCGGTGAAGTTAAAGGGTGTAACTGTATAGATAAATCCTTCAAGCGGACGGTATTCGAGCCTGTTAATGGATTGGTTTTCAGATATCGGTTGTTCCCTGTAAATCATAGATGCAAAGAAAATATTGAATCTCAGATAATCGGTAACCTCACAAACAGCATCAATTTCCGACTGAAAAACATTCTTTCCCTGTCCCAGCATTGTTGATGCATTTATCACATTCCTGTACTTTCCGGATATAAGCTCCGCAGCTTTTGCCATGATTGCCGCTCTTTCCATCCAGGCAAGGTTCATCCAGCATGATTTGGCATCGAGAGCAGCTTTTACAGCCATCTCAGCCTCATTTTCTCCCGTCATGTGATAAGTGGCAAGAACATGTTTATGGTCAGAAGGCATCACAACCTTACCAGTTCGTCCTGTACGTATCTCTTTGCCTCCAATAATTAGTGGGATGTCAATTACCTTATTATATTGAGCACTTAATTCGTTTTCAATGAGTTTTCGTTCAGGAGTTCCGGGAGCGTATGAAAGGACCGGTTCATTTTTGGGTTGAGCGAAGTTGTATATGGCGTTGTTCATTAGTTATTTCACGCATGATTTGCTTTGAAATATAACAAATGAACGAATATTAAGTTCGTTTTTGCCGCGGATGATGGTGACCGCGCTCATTAATTATTACCTTATAAATGGTTTAATCAGAAGGAATTCTTACCTTTTCCGAAACAAGGTTTTTGTGTCCCAGGTCAAACATCATCAGATGCCTGTCTCCGAATGAACGTATAGCATAAGAAAATAAGATGCCGGAAAGTATATCAATGCTGTAATGTCCACGGGCAAGGAATAGAGTTACAATCACAACAAGAAGGCAAATAAATATACCCCATCTGTACCATTTATCTTTAACCAAAAGCAACAATAAAAAGACATTACCGGCATGTCCGGAAGGATAAACTCCAAGCTCATATTTTGAGAAGCCGTTAAAAAAGGAATCCGATCCGTTGAACATTGGAGGATTGCCAAAGGGAGTTAAGACAATGAAGGCGCCGCGTATTATATAAAAAATTCCGGTAAGGATCAAAAAGACAGGGATCCTGTTATAATCTTTTTTATGGATAATATAAATCAGGGCGATAGGGATAGGGAAGAGGCAGAAAAGATCATAAAGCAGAGAGACATTAAAATACGGAAGATTGTCGAGTATAAGGTCTGAAAGCATAGGAAGGGTTTTTCCTTCACTCATATAATTATGGAGATATGTCTGGGAAGCCAGGTTAAGCAATGCCCCTGCTATAACGGACAATAATCCAATATAAAAATACCTGTTTTTAAGAACAGGTATAAGCGAATATTTAATCTCCTGAATTAACGTAATGGATCTGTAATTTTCTGTTTGAATCTTAATTTTCCTCATCCCGGGATATAATGGTTCAGTATTTATAAAATTTAAAAATAGCCAGTCAGAGCCATGCAAAGATAGAAATATTTACATATCCGGGAATTTTTCTGTCAAATCCTGTTGTTCCATCTCTTTATATATTTTAAGGATCTCTTCCCTGTAAGCTTCCTGCGCCTCAAGATGACCCCAGCCCGACTGGGCTTGCCATAAACCATTATATACCGAATCATGATATGAACGTATCAGATGAGGGATATCTCTTTCTGTCAACATCCCATCAAGCAGGGTAGCTTCTATTTCATTATTGAAAACGAGGATCTTTACAGCTTTTTTCATTTTCTTATTCTTTAATTCTTATGCGAAATAAAGAATTTATTCTGAGATTACGATGACGAATATAAGCTGGAAAGTAAATCAGAGAAAATGCGTTTAATTTTTATGACTATCGGTTATCAATAATAAAATTAATATTGTGCTTGAAAATCAATTATTTGCCCCGACCCTAACCTTGCTCCGCCGTAGCGGCTACGCGAAGGCGAGGAGGGAGTAATTGATTTTGGCTGCGCCGAGCTCGCCCTGCGGGACTCGTTTCTTCGCACCCTTTAGGGTAAGGGGCAAACGAAGAACCGGAGCGAAGCGGAGCTCGACGAAGTCAAAATCAAGAAAAACATGTTATTGATTGCCGATACTCATTTTAATTTTTAATAACAGTACAATTGTTTAGCAGAACATCCATCAGGAATCCTGAACATTCACCACGGATGGTTATCTGTTTGCCCGCTTCAAAATCAGCAGGGTTATTTACGGCAGGAAAGGAACAGATAACAGATGATACATTACTCCCGGTTTTAAGAGTGACATTTATTGTTTTATCTTCCCCGGTTTTTACAGATTCTATTGTTCCGGTGATTTCAAGAACCCTGTTTAAATATTTTGCAGTTGCCGCAACCTCATTATCCTCAAATTCTTTCTGCAGCATTGCGGAGGTGGTTACAAAATCAGGTTTTACTTTCCGCAGATCCTTATGCTTCAGAGTATACATATAAAGACCTGCAAAAATACCTCCTATGGCAATGATTAATACAATAAACAGTGTAACTTTTATGTAAGTTTTCATGTTGGCAGGGATGAAATTATATTTATGTAAATCTCTTCTTAATAAAAGGAATCAAGCATCCTGAGAACCATCTCAGTTCATTTATTCTCAACAGGTTCATATTTCATCTTGACAGTTACCTCAAAGCTTTTTGCAATTTTATCTCTCACCACCCCCGGGATACTGATCTTATAATCTTCCGGCACCATGTTGAACCGTGAATTAGCATTTATCCCACCGGAGACCACCTCAAGTGTACCTTTTTCAGTAACTTTATTCGTTATATCGCGTATTGTAAGATCTCCTTCAACAGTGACATTATAAACGCCATTTTTCTTAAAATTGACCGATGCGAGATCTGTAATCTTTCCTTTAAAACTCGATTTGGGAAATTTCTCCGAATCCATATAATTCTCATTAAAATGCGTTTCCATGAGCGCTCTGTCAAAATGGAACGACTTTATAAGGACCTGGAAAACAATTTCCCCGGTTGAAATATCAAGAACGCTGGCAACCTGGTTATTGTCAGCTTTTATTTCTTCCAGGGGAGTGTGGGAATAAAAGCCTATGTAACCTGTCCTCGTTAAGAATTTCTGAGCATTGGCTGAAAAGGCTATAAATGAAAATATGAAAATTAATGCTGATCGTCTCATAGCTAATTTATTGTTTGATATACAACAAACAATATGTAAAATAGTTCCACATGGGTTGATATAATTTATCTCATATAAACAAGGACCCGCGAATTGTTATGTTAATCTCTTAACTCTCCACAACTAGTGAGGGTATTTCTTTAGAGTAAATACCCTGGAGATATTGAATCCGAAATGAATATCTCCATGTTTCCAGGTGCCTGTGGTTTCACCTATAAATCCTTTTTCGATCATAGCCAGAGAATTGGTGAAAATCAGCTGGAAAACATGCCCGCCGGTTTCTATATCGAATCCTACAGATAATGGATTGTAAATCTTCTGGCTCATATAGGTTTTGGGATTTATCAGGTAATAGTACTCCCCATTCAGGCTTATTCTTTTTGTAAGTTTTATTCTTCCCCCGGCCCCGACTGAAACAAGATCGTTAGGATCAAGTTCAGTTTTTACAAGGTTCCGGTGAACATATGTTGGCGAGATCTGAAGAGATAATGACTGATTGATCTTCCGGGCAATAAGCATCTGTCCTACATAAGCTAACCGTGATGAGAAATAATTTGTAATTGTGGGGTCGGTAAACTTAAGCGTTCTGAGTGCTGCAGACGAAAACAGCGATAAAGATACCGGCATTACTCTGGCTCCTGATGATTGCCTCAGAACCGTAAACTTTGCAAATCCGTCAAATGTTTTTTCATAGGATCCTCTCCCGACACCAACCATGAGCCATTTTAGTATACCATATTCAAGGCTGAAATGGACATTCGCCAACTGGTCAAGGCCAAAAAAGTTATAAGCACCGGAGTTGATAAATCCGAATCGATGAGATATCCTGACATCAAGCTGTCCGGGCGGCATTCTTTCAATTGAATGACCATTCATTATCCTTGTCGATTTGAAGGTGGCTGTTGTATAATTGATTTCCTGAGGTGCGCCCTTATCAAGAAGGTTCATGAGATCGTCCTGGGCAAAAATTCCCACTGGGATCAGGTAGATGAGAATTGAAAGAGATATGCGTTTCATATGATACTGATTAGTCGGTTAAATCATCATTCAGGCATTCCGTTTTTAATCCAGATATCAAGTTGGGTTATGGAACAAGCCTTAATCATTCCTCCGCTCTTTGGCATAGCAGAAAAGGATCCGAGGTGTTTTACCGATCCGATAATTCTGGAAGACATGGCCACGACATCAGAATAATTTTCAAGCCCGAAAGTATTCCATGAAGCTGCAGCAGCATTTGAGTGACATGTAAAACAATTATTATTGAGAATAGGGAGAATTGTTGTATTGAATGTTACATTGGTTGTATCGCATGTGGCGTTGAGTGAAGGATATAGTGCCTCTTCATTGTCATAATAGCAGGAGACGAACAAAAGTAAAAAAAGAGATATGGTTACCAGAGAAATGAGTTTTTGCTTCATGCCAAAAAGTTACTTATTATTTAAGAATCCGTTACAATCCATTTGTCAAATTATCTGGGTAAACCACCTCCTGCTGTTCCTGCGGTTGGCGGGCAAGGAATTGACTGAGCGCCCTGCTCAATCCATAGTCTGATTATTGTTCTGTTTTCAAGAGAAAGAGGTTGTTTAGGGGGCATAACATTTTCTCCTGATGTAGCAATAATAGCTTTATAAAGTCTGCTGGCATCAGGATTTCCAGGAGATACTCCGTTTATGATATCGGCAAGGTTATTGAGATTAAATCTTGACTCCCCCTGACCATCGTGACAATTGAGACTTCCACAATTGGCGCTAAAAATCTGAACAATATCATCAACGCAAATTAAAGGAAGATCCTTAATATCAGGACCATGGGTACAGGATGTTATCCAGGAAAAGCCCGTGAATATTATCAGGAGTAAAAGGGAACACACGATTTTATCTGGTTTCATAACCGGAGGGTTGCTTAAAATCTTAATATAAGTAAAGGTAATAAAAATATTTACGGGATTTTATCTTTTTTGAGGTTTAAAAACTAAGATGAGGCAGAGGCAAAATAAGTTAAGATCTTCGGGATCAGCAGGCATAAAACAGAGAGGTCAGACAGAAAAAAATTTCAGGAATTCATTTTCAAAATTCGGAGTGAAGATGTTCTTCCCGATCGTACGGTTTATCTCCTTTATTGACCAAAACCGTCCCATATCGATCTCATTCCTGTCAATTACGGGAATATCGTCCGAGATAGTTGAAAAAGTGTGAACCAATTCTCTTTCCAGTGATGATTGCCAGATATATTTCCCGATGAATACAGGTGTAATGTTAATTAATCCGATTTCCTCTTTTACCTCTCTTTCAAGAGCTTCCTCAATTGATTCTCCCTGAGCAACATGGCCACCGACGGATGTATCCCATTTACCTGGCTGGATATCTTTTAATATTGATCTTTTCTGAAGAAACAGTTCTCCTGAACTGTTGAAAAGATGAAGATGTACAACAGGATGTAAAAGCATGCTCTTCCCGTTATGACAAACACTTCTTGGTGCCCCGCCTATCGTTTTTCCTTCCTCATCCACAACGGGGAAAATTTCTTCAGGGGTATTTACAGTCAAAGTCATTATTTTATTTGAAAAATTCGTTCAGCTTTAAAAGGAAAATCATTTTCATTGAGGGCATTTTGCCTTTGTACTATTGCGCCATTATACCTTTATATCTTTATACCTTTATGCATTAGGCTATGGAATCCCTTAAATTTTCAGATTAAGATCCGGCCTCCCAATTTCTTTGAAATTGTTCCGAGGGCAACTTTAAGGTTCTGATCCCTCTTCTGAAGAACCTGTATCTGCTCAATATTATCAGCCTTAACTGCTTCTTCCAGCTGTGACATCACTTCCTTTAGCAGAACCTTAATCTTATCTCCTTTGAACTTAAGTACAGAATCAGGAACAATATCCCTTAACTTATTCTCTTCCGTTTCGACGAAGGTCTGTTTGTTTTTCCAGATTTTACTAAGCTCGTGAGAATCTGAAAGAAGATCTGCCGACAATCTTGATATTTCAGGGTCTTCATGTTTAACAAACTGCTTATCTCCCGGAAAGATCCCATGTTCGACATGGAACCTGAACTCAGCAAATATGCTTGCGCATACTTTATCATCAAACATCAGGTCGTCTGAAGTTATCTCCCTTACAATGTAGTCTGAAATGGTTATCACTTCCTCACTGCCGTCTTCAATAGAAATCTTACGTTCAAATTCCAGACTTCCGTATTTCAGTAGAAGCCTTATTATCTCTTTTTCGGAATAGAATGTTATGATCTCCTGTCTTAACGGTTTAGTTATTACCGGGGGAGGAATAACCGGCAGATCTTCAGGTCCCGGATATTTGTTACGGTCCTGAAATGATTTCTGCCTCTGAAGCTTGTTTACCTCATTATACAGTATCGGTTCAGGAACATCAAGAACAAGACTGCACTCCTTAATATATACAGTTCTTGTTATCATATCGGGGATGACAGCAATCGACTTGACAATATCACGGATCAGGTTTGCTTTTTTCACAGGATCGTTATTCGCATCCTCGAGAAGCAGCTGCGTCTTGAAACGGATAAAATCGGTTTCTTTCTCTTTAAGGTATTTTTTAAACTCCTCGTTGCTTACTTTCTTAGAATATGAATCAGGATCCTCTGAATCAGGAAGCAGCACTATCTTTACATTCATGCCCTCTTCAAGCACCAGGTCGATACCCCTGACAGATGCTTTGATACCGGCAGGATCGCCATCATAGAGGATTGTTATATTCGGTGTGAACCGTTTAATGAGTCTTACCTGTTCCTGTGTCAGTGATGTTCCGGACGACGCAACTACATTTTCAATACCGGTTTCATGAAGTGACATCACATCGGTGTATCCTTCAACGAGATAGCATTTATCCTCCTGAGTTATTGTTTTACGGGCCTGGTAAATACCGTAAAGGATACGGCTCTTGTGATAGATTTCCGATTCGGGAGAGTTTAGGTATTTGGCCGTTTTGACGTCAGATTTCAGAACCCTTCCTCCAAAACCCAGCACCTGTCCCGACAGGGAATGGATGGGAAACATTACCCTGCCGCTGAACCTGTCGAAAATATTGTCATCGTGCTGGATTGACAGACCTGTCTTTACAAGAAAATCCTTCCTGTACCCGTCTGCGAGTGCTTTTTTTGAAAAAGCATCCCGTTTGTCAAAGCAATATCCGATTTCAAATTTCTTAAGGGTATTCTGCAGGAATCCTCTCTCCTTAAAATATGTAAGTCCAACGGATATCCCTTCATCTGACTGAAAGAGATTTTCAGAGAATTGCCGGGCAGCATAAGATGAGACGATAAGGAGACTTTCACGTTCATTCTGTTTTTCAACTTCTTCAGGAGTAAGTTCCTTTTCGACAATTTCGATATGATACTTACCTGCAAGATATTTCAGTGCTTCCGGATATGACAGGTGTTCATGTTCCATCACAAAGTTGACGGAGTTGCCAACTTTTCCGCAGCCAAAACATTTGAATATTTCTTTCGAAGGAGAAACCGTGAAGGAGGGAGTCTTTTCGTTATGGAATGGGCATAATCCCAGGTAGTTAACTCCTCTTTTCTTGAGTGGCACAAACTCCTGGACCACATCAACTATCTGTGCGGCATCAAGTATACGCTCTATTGTGGGACGGTCGATCATGGCATAAAGATATTATGAAATAAGGAATATTAAGGGAATAGTTTTATTATCGGTGGAATAGATTTGAGCATGATTGCTTCGTGACGCTGCGCTACCCCAGTCAATTAGAATATGCTTCTAGAATATTATTATCTTTCAAATCCCATACGTACCAAACTATTTAATGAGTATGAAAAAATTATTAGGATATTTGTAAACTGATACATCATGCGAGGAGCGCAGTTCAGACGAAAGTCACACCCTCCATTCCCAATCACCTGTACTTCCTAATTATATTTACTATTTTTACTTTTAATTTACTTTAATCTTGAAGAAACTCGTAATATTGACCGGCGCCGGTATGAGCGCTGAAAGTGGTATCCGTACATTCAGGGATTCGGATGGTTTATGGGAGGAGTATGAGATTTCTGATGTAGCCACACCTGAGGCATGGAATAAAAATATGCTGCTCGTTTTACGATTTTATAATGACAGGAGGAGGCAGCTTGCAACTGCTGAACCAAACAATGGTCATCTGGGAGTTGCAGCGCTTGAGAAATATTTTGATGTGCAGGTCATTACGCAGAACATAGATAATCTGCATGAGCGTGCAGGGAGCAAAAATGTATTGCATTTACACGGTGAACTCACTAAAGCCAGAAGCACTAAAGATCCCTCTTTAATATATGATATTGGTTATAAAGACATTAGGGAAGGTGACAAATGTGCTAAGGGAAGTCAGTTACGTCCACATATAGTATGGTTTGGCGAGGCAGTACCTCAGATGGATGAGGCTGCCAGGATCGCTGAAACTGCTGACATATTCGTGGTAATAGGTTCTTCTCTCGTGGTTTATCCTGCAGCAGGTCTGATCAGTTATGCTCCCCGAATCGCACCTCTGTATCTTATTGATCCAAACGATGTCACTATTCCGTTAAACCGCAAAGTTGAAGTGATAAAAGAAAAAGCCTCGAGGGGAGTGGAAATATTAACAGATAGACTATTGAATATTTGACCACCAGCCCCGATTCATCCGACCCCCCAACCCCGAATCACCGACCCCCCAACCCAAAGGCCGTCAACCTAAGAGTTAGTATTATTTACCGGCCTCTCCCCCTCGTTCCCATAGCCGTCAAGTTAATTTTTATAACTCTCTGATATGCAGTAGAGATAACTATTTTATATTTAGCCCGTAGGGCTTAAACTATTGTAGCCATAGATATTAAAAATGGGTTTATTACCTCGTAGAGGTTAAACAGGATTCTCCCAGAATTCATATAAGAATTGTTCATCAAATTCCATTTCACGTTTTTTAAGATATTGAACATATTCATCATGAAATATTTTAAATTTATGAGTTTCTTCCTGATTTTCAATATATTTATAAATATTGGATATTTGCGAACGACTATAACTGAATGCTCCATAGCCTTCCTGCCAGGAGAATCTACCAATACAGAGTCGCTCTCTGTTAATAAATAGCGTTGTACTTCTCTTTACTTCATGAACAGTATCTGAAACAGAAATCGAAGGATTCAATCCAAGGAGAATATGGACATGATTTGTAAGTCCATTAATTATAATGGATTTATGTTTTTGATTTGACAGTATTCCACTCATATACTCAAATACATGAGGTCTGATTTCCTTTCTTAACGCGGTTTCTCTGTTTTTTACAGCAAATACCAACTGAACATAAATTTGGGTGAATGTTCCTGGCTTCATAGATTGAATTTTTTAATTATTAATGCAGCTAGAACAAATTTAATAATTCTCTGAATTCTAAGCAATTGTTTAACTACTACGTGGTAAAAAATTAATGTGTTGATTGTTTTTCTACAATAATTAATCGCCTACGGCGAACCTCACTAATGAACTTTTCAGAAACACAATGACCTCACAATTAAACGTTTAATACCATTAGCTTGACGGCTATGGCTTCGGCGGGGGGATGGGGAGAGGCCGGCTGAAACAAAGTACCGCAAAGTGGTTTGTTAAATTTAGCTATTGATATGCAATATTATAGAAATTCAGCACTCCTTAGGTTGACGGCCTTACCCCTTAACAATATTTGCTAACTTTGCCTCCCGATTGTTATCCATATATGGAATCAAAAAACAGGAAAATTGTAGTTGCAGTAACCGGGGCAAGCGGTTCTGTTTATACGCTGAAGCTGCTTGACAAACTTCAGGAGATAAGGACACCTCTTGCAGAGATCGCTGTTATCTTTTCTGATACAGCAAAGCAGATTTGGATTCATGAAACAGGGAAAGAATTTGTGGCATTCCCCCCTACGAAGGAATTTGACAACAATAATTTATTTGCTCCATTCGCGTCAGGGTCCTCAGATTATGACACAATGATTATATGCCCCGCATCTATGGGTTCCCTCGGGCGTATTGCAAACGGTATCTCCGATGATCTTATCTGCCGAACCGCTGACGTAATGCTGAAGGAACGAAGGAGGCTTATAATTGTTCCCCGCGAAACGCCCTATAACCTGATCCACATTAAAAATATGGAAATGCTCACCCTTTCGGGTGCAATAATATGTCCGGCAACTCCATCATTTTACAGCAATCCGCAAACCATCAGTGATCTTTTAATGACTGTTGTGGAAAGAATTATTTCTCTTGCCGGTTTTGATGCCGATACTTATCGCTGGAGGGGAAATGACTGACAAACGCATAATACGATTTTTCAAAAAACATCATGTCCTCACAATTGCCACAACAGTGGATAATGAACCATGGTGTGCAAATTGTTTTTATGCTTACATTGAGGAGGATAATGTACTCGTCTTCACCACTGATCCTGATACCAGGCATGGACAGGATTTTCTGAAGAATTCACTTGTTGCCGGATCAGTTGTTCTGGAGACATTGATTATAGGAAAGATAAGAGGAATCCAGTTCCGGGGGATAGTTTCGGAACCTATTGGAGCGATGGAGCGTAAAGCCAAAACTGTATACCTTAAAAAGTTTCCTCCGGCAACGCTTATGGACACCCACCTCTGGGTAGTACGCCTTACGTATATCAAACTGACAGATAACAGGCTGGGGTTCGGGAAAAAGATAATATGGGACAGGGGAGAATGACTGAGAGACTGAGGGACGAAGGGACGAAGAGACGAAGGGACGAAGGGACGAAGAGACGAAGGGACGAAGAGACGAAGGGACGAAGGGACGAAGGGACGAAGGGACGAAGAGACGAAGAGACGAAGGGACGAAGGGACGAAGAGACGAAGGGACGAAGGGACGAAGAGACGAAGAGACGAAGGGACGAAGGGACGAAGGGACGAAGGGACGAAGGGACGAAGGGACGAAGGGACGAAGGGACGAAGAGACGAAGGGACGAAGGGACGAAGGGACGAAGGGACGAAGGGACGAAGGGACGAAGGGACGAAGGGACGAAGAGACGAAGAGACGAAGGGACGAAGAGACGAAGAGACGAAGGGACGAAGAGACGAAGAGACGAAGGGACGAAGAGACGAAGGGACGAAGGGACGAAGAGACGAAGGGACGAAGAGACGAAGGGACGAAGGGACGGAGGGACGAAGGGACGAAGGGACGAAGAGACGAAGGGACCGGGAGAACTTGCCGGCAGTTGTGAAATTATTTCCTGAATGCGTTGAGCACTTGCGCCAATTATTCAGGGTTATTTTTTGTATGAGCCTAATTGTTGCTTAATGATCCTGGCTATATATTTCCCAAGGATATCAAATTCGATATTTACAACACTCCCTTTTCTGAACTGATGGAAATTGGTTACCTCATAGGTAAATGGAATAATAGCTACCTCGAATGATTTTTGTTTTGAATTGACGACGGTGAGGCTCACTCCATTTACTGAAACAGATCCTTTTTCAACAGTGATATAATCATCCTGTGCGGGTTCATATTCAAAAGTAAAATACCAGCTTCCTCCGGTCTCTCTAATGTTTGTACAAACCGCAGTCTGGTCAACATGTCCCTGCACCATGTGTCCGTCGAGGCGTCCTTCCATCTTTATGCTGCGTTCGAGGTTAACCTTATCACCTTCTTTCAGTAGACCGAGATTCGATTTCTCAAGAGTCTCTTTTATAGCAGTGACAGTATAAGTATCTTTCTCCTTCTTAACTACGGTGAGGCAGACCCCGTTGTGAGAAATGCTCTGGTCAATTTTCAACTCATCTGTAAAGGAACACTTCATTGTAATATGAAGGTTATCTTTTTCTTTCTCAATCTTTACCACCGGAGCGGCTTCTTCGATAATCCCGGAAAACATTATTCTATGTTGATTTGATTAATATACAAAAGTAAGGTTTTTTTGAATCATAGGAAGCTAGATGTAACTTTACAGACGATCAAGAGGCACGGATTGCAAATCCGCGCCAGCGATGTGGTTTCCTGGATTGCAACCGGGCAAGAGGCTCTCTCTTCAAATCTGTGCCAACGGGTCAACTTTTGCGAGCCCAGCTAAGACAAATCCCCGGCATCAATGCCCATCCCTTAGTCTCTCAGTCTCTTAGTCCCTCAGTCTTTCATGTCTCTCCGTCTCTTAGTCATTCAGTCTCTCCGTCCCTTAGTCTTTCATGTCTCTCCGTCTCTTAGTCATTCAGTCTCTCCGTCCCTTAGTCTTTCTTGTCTTTCTCAGCTTGTTTTCAACCTTCATTCCCTCCTTTTTCCACCTCGTAATCCCTCCCTCAAGCGAATATAGTTTTCTGAATCCTTTATCATAGAATAACTTTGCAATCCGGCTGCTTCTGTAACCGGAAGTGCAGTAAAAAAACAGGGCACAATTTTTATTTATTGTGTCTGCTGCAAAATCGATATTCCCCGAAGAAGGAATATTTATAGCACCCGGGATGCGTTTTTGTCTGAATTCAAAAACCTCACGTACATCGATGAGCAATGCAGGATTTTCTTTCATAAGTTGAAGGTGAAAATCATTTGGGTTCAACGACCGGAACTTTACAGAATCGGGAATTGTCTGGGAGAATAAGGAAAGGTTAAACGTCAGAAGACTGATTATGATAACAGTGATTATTTTCATGAAAAACAATTTCTGCTGTAAAGAAAGTAAAAAAACAGATAATGGAATATGTTGTAAAAAGGAATTTGTTTGATTATTTCCGGTTAGTAAAAGGATGGCTTCGTTGCTACGCTCCTCGCAATGACTATGCACCCAACTAACTTTTCAGCACAATCCAACCGGAAATTAAGATTATCTTCACCGTCATTGCAAGGAGCGCAGCGACGAAGCAGTCCCATTCACCCTGCACCATACTAATTGCACCGTCATTGCGAGCTAATCACAGTAATTCTTATCAACCATACGGATTCAAGTATTAATGTTATTACACTTTTTACTATCTTTGTGCGAATTTTTTTGATCATAACGAATAACATTAACTGTCTGATCCAATGGGGAAACGATTTCCTGAATACAAGGGACTTGATCTGTCAAAAGTTAATAAGGATGTACTGAAGATATGGGATGAAAATGACACATTCCATAAAAGCATCCGTCAGGTTAACGGGAAAGGTGAATTTGTTTTTTACGAAGGTCCTCCATCGGCTAATGGTATACCCGGGATACATCATGTGATGGCACGCACTATTAAAGATGCAATATGCCGTTTTAAAACACAATGCGGTTATGAGGTGAAACGTAAAGCCGGCTGGGACACTCACGGACTTCCTGTTGAACTGGGTGTGGAAAAGGCTCTCGGAATTACCAAGGAAGATATTGGTACAGATAAGATATCAATTGAAGATTTCAATAAAGCATGTCGCACAGATGTGATGAAGTACACCGATTTATGGGTAGAGCTTACCCGTAAGATGGGATACTGGGTCAACATGGATCATCCTTATGTAACATACGACAGCCGGTATATTGAAACTCTGTGGTGGCTGCTGAAGCAACTCTATACCAGAGGCTACCTCTATAAAGGATATACCATTCAGCCATATTCCCCTGCAGCGGGAACAGGTCTCAGTTCCCATGAGCTTAACCTGCCAGGTTGTTACCGGGATGTAAAGGACACTACATGTATTGCCCTCTTTAAAGTGATCCGCAACAAAAAGTCAGATTTCCTTTATAGTAAGGTTGATACTGAAAATGTGCATATCATGGCCTGGACAACAACACCATGGACTCTCCCTTCCAACACTGCTCTTGCTGTAGGAAAAGAGATCATTTACATAATGGTGCGAAGTTTCAATCCATATTCAGGCAACCCCATTACAGTGATCATTGCCAGGGAACTTCTGAATACATTATTCCCCGATTCAAATTCCGGACTTGATTTTTCCGGATATAACCCGGGTGACAAGAAGATACCGTTCAAAGTCCTTGAGGAATTTCCCGGGAAAAAGATTGAGGGTATCAATTATGAGCAGCTTATTGACTGGGTGACGCCCGAACCCGGAGCCTTCAGGGTTATAACCGGTGAATTTGTTACAACCGAAGAGGGTACCGGTATTGTTCATATTGCCCCGACCTTTGGCGCCGACGACTACCGTGCAGCCAAGGAAAACGGCATACCGCCAATGATGGTTAAAAGAAAAGACAAATCTTTTGGTCCGATGGTTGACAAACGGGGTTATATGGTTCCCATAAATGATCTTGATGAGACATTCGTAAAAGAGCGGGTTAATGTAAAGACCTATACCGGCTTTGAAGCCCGTCCTGTAAAGAATGAATATGATACGACTCTTACGGAAAATGCTGTCACACTCGATGTAGATATTGCTGTGATGCTGAAACAGGAGGGCAAAGTTTTCAGAATAGAGAAACTGGTTCACAGCTATCCTCATTGCTGGCGTACCGATAAACCGGTACTCTACTATCCGCTCGATTCATGGTTTATCCGTACAACAGCCTTCCGCGACAGGATGATAGAGCTTAATAACACAATCAACTGGAAGCCGCAGTCAACCGGCGCCGGGAGATTTGGAAAATGGCTCGAAAACCTTGTCGACTGGAACCTCTCGCGCTCACGTTTCTGGGGAACACCGTTACCTATCTGGGTCACTGAAGATCGTAAAGAGGAAATGTGCATCGGTTCGGCTTTTGAACTGAAAGGTGAGATCGAAAAATCTATAAAGCACGGCTTCATGAAAGTCAATCAGTTGAAAGATTTTACAGAAGGAGATAACTCACAGGAGAACTATGAGAAGTTTGACTTGCACCGGCCGTTTGTTGACGAGATAATACTGGTAAGTCCTTCCGGTAAAAAAATGTTTCGCGAAAGTGACCTTATCGATGTATGGTTCGATTCGGGCGCTATGCCTTATGCTCAGGCGCATTATCCTTTTGAGAATAAAGATGATTTTGATCAGATGTTCCCGGCAGACTATGTTGCCGAAGGAGTTGACCAGACAAGGGGCTGGTTCTTTACACTTCACGCAATTGCCGTCATGATATCAGACTCTGTGGCATTTAAGAATATAATCTCAAACGGCCTGGTACTGGACAAGAACGGCAACAAAATGTCGAAACGGCTAGGCAATGCTGTTGATCCTTTCGGGACCATCGAAGAGTACGGATCTGATCCGCTTCGCTGGTACATGATCACAAATTCACAGCCATGGGATAACCTTAAGTTTGATATTGCCGGGATTGATGAGGTACGTCGTAAATTCTTCGGAACACTTTATAATACTTATTCTTTCTTTTCCCTTTATGCCAATGTTGATAATTTCAGATATACCGAAAATGATATCCCGGTAGATGAACGTCCTGAAATTGACCGGTGGATCATCTCACTTCTGAATTCTCTGATCAGGGAGGTAACCAAATGCTATGAGGATTATGATCTGACACGTGCGGGACGTGCTATACAGGAATTTGTAACAGAGAACCTGAGTAACTGGTATGTAAGGCTCAACAGGAAACGTTACTGGGGTGGCGAGTTCGACAGGGATAAGATCTCTGCCTACCAAACGCTCTATGTTTCTCTGGAAACCATCAGCAGACTGATGGCTCCCCTGGCCCCTTTTTACGCCGACCGTCTCTTCCGCGATTTAAATTTAACCACAGGCAAGTATAAGGAAGAATCAGTTCACCTTGCTCTTTTTCCCGCGTATGATGAGTCGCTGATAAACAAGGAGCTTGAGGAGAGGATGGAAATAGCTCAGAAGGTTTCTTCAATGATCCTTGGTCTGCGCCGTAAGGTAAGTATTAAAGTACGGCAGCCGCTGGCAAAAATAATGGTTCCGGTTCCCGATAAATACTTCAAAAAGAAATTTGAAGCCGTAAAGGACCTTATACTTGCAGAGGTCAATGTAAAAAAAGTTGAATATATTGATGATACCGCCGGTATCCTTATAAAGAAGATAAAGCCGAACTTCAAGGCCCTCGGTCCGCGTTTCGGCAAGCTGATGAAAAATGTCAGCAATGCCATCAACGGAATGGATCAGAAAGCGATCGCATCATTTGAGGCTAACGGTACTTACAAGATAACAGTTAACGGAGAAGAGGTAGCTCTGACTCCGTCAGATGTGGAAATATCTTCTGAGGATATTCCAGGTCTGCAGGTAGCTAACGACGGGAAACTGACCGTAGCTCTTGATATCACCGTCACTGATGATTTACGTTACGAAGGTATTGCCCGTGAGTTCGTTAACAGGATACAGAACATAAGGAAGGATAACGGATATGATGTTACCGACAAGATCACTGTACAGATCGGGGATAATGAATTTGTAAGAGAAGCGGTTAAACGACATGCATCTTATATTATGTCGCAGACACTTGCAACTTCTGTCACAGTGGTTTCAGATCTTTCAGGGGGTGATAAACGTGAAATTGAAATAGAAGATGTGGTTGTGGGGATCGTTGTGGCAATAAACAGTTGACTTATTTATGATCCTGGTATGTTTATTGGGATTGCTTCGTCGCTGCGCTCCTCGCAATGACAGTACAGGTAATATTCATTGCTGGTTGGGTTGTGCAGTAAAGAATAGTTGGATGTACTGTCATTGCGAGGAGCGTAGCGACGAAGCAATCCGTTTTCCTCACCAATTTTGTTATTAATTAAAAATATATACCTTTGCGCATAATTAAAAAATAATTGCTATGGCTGAAAAGACAAGATACTCAGATGAGGAGCTGGTAGAATTCAGACAGATCATTTTAGCGAAGCTGGATAAGGCCAAGAAGGATTATGAGATTCTGAAGTCGAGCATCACTCACGAAGAGAGTAATGATACTATGGATACTTCTCCCACCTTTAAGGTTCTTGAAGAAGGAGCTACTACTTTGTCAAAAGAAGAAGCCGGACGTCTGGCACAACGCCAGTTGAAATTCATTCAACACCTGCAGGCAGCACTTGTCAGGATAGAGAATAAGACATACGGGATCTGCCGCGAAACGGGGAAACTTATATCAAAAGAAAGACTCAGGGCAGTGCCTCATGCTACTTTAAGTATGGATGCCAAGATGAAGCAGAAGTAGGGCTACGGCACCAGGCGAACCGATATATTAAATAGAAACCGTCTCAGAAAAGAGACGGTTTTTTTGTATTATAAGCGGCAGACAACGGACGGCTTAAAAAAAAGCAGGGTACTGAATCCGTGTCTTTTAGTTCACTTGTTCATTGCCAGCCAGGTTCCGCAGGATGGTATTTTCCCAGTTCAGGCTTTGTGTTGGAGACCGCAATAATTGACAATCTTTAAACACCTAAAATCTGTCTGAAGTATTTCACGGTACTGTTAAGGCCAGCATCCAGACCGACTTTCGGTTCCCAATCCAATTCTCTCTTTGCAAGCGATATATCAGGCTTGCGCTGCTGCGGATCGTCTTCAGGCATTGGAAGATAAACAATCTTTGACTTCGACTTTGTCATTTTTATGATTAATCCGGCAAGTTCGGCAACAGATACTTCAACAGGATTACCCAGGTTAACCGGACCGGTGAAGCTGTCGGGTGTCTCCATTAGTTTGATCAAACCGTTAATAAGATCGTCAATGTATTGAAAACTACGTGTATGTGAACCATCGCCGAAGATTGTTATATCCTTATTTTGCAGGGACTGAACTATAAAGTTTGAAACGACTCTTCCGTCGTTCGCATTCATTCTTGGCCCATAGGTATTAAATATCCTTGCGATCTTAATTTTTACACCATTCTGTTTATGATAGTTCATAAAGAGAGTCTCGGCACATCGCTTACCTTCGTCATAACATGCTCTTGGTCCAAGGGTGTTGACATTTCCCCGGTATCCCTCATGCTGCGGATGAACTTCCGGATCACCATATATCTCGCTGGTTGATGCAAGTAAAATTTTAGACTTGGTCCTTTTAGCCAGGCCAAGGGTGTTTATAGCTCCCATTACGGAAGTTTTTATAGTCTTTATGCCATTATATTGATAGTGAACCGGTGAAGCAGGACAGGCAAGATTATAAATCTCGTCCGTCTCTATAAAAAGAGGCATTGTAACATCATGCCTTATTACCTCAAAGTAATGATTATCGAGCAGGTGGAGAATATTCAGCTTCGAACCTGTAAAATAGTTGTCGAGACAAATAACCTCATTTCCGAGGGAGATAAGGCGTTCACAGAGGTGTGATCCGACAAATCCGGCGCCGCCGGTAACGAGAATACGTTTCATAGGCAGAGGTTATTTAGTAATCCAAATGTAGAGAAAATTTTTGGAACGACATAAAGGCGCACTTGCGCAACGGCTTAATGGAATGACCTGGTGAAATTTGATCTCTGCATATGCATATTTTGCCCTCCTTCATTTAAGTCTTTGTGCCCGGCACCATCCGGACTTTTGCTCTCTGCGCTATGCTATTAATCAGATAAACAGTTATTTAGATTCCAATCAACGATCTTAAGCTTTATTAAACCCTACTCTGTCTGTTATTAAATAATGCAGATTTTTTATATCTTTGATCGTGTTATAAAAGCATTGAAAATGGACTCTAATAAGCCCGTGGAATCAGAGGAAAGAATAGTCAATATTATTAAGCATGTTGAGCCTAAATGGTATGCAGTCTATACTAATCCCCGTGCTGAAAAACAGGTTTATAGCCGTCTTGTTGAAGATGGTATTGAGACTTTCCTTCCGTTACAGAAGACATTCAGGAAATGGAGCGATCGTAAAAAACTGGTGGAGAAGCCATTACTTTCATCCTATATTTTTGTAAAAGTGATTCCTGTTAATTTCCCCAAAGTATATAAGACCATTGGTGTTGTCAAGTTTGTAGTTTTCGAAGGACAGCCGGCTTCCATTCCGCAGAATCAGTTAGATAACCTCCGTCTGCTTATTAACAGTGATGCCGAGATAGAAGTGACATCCGAAAAATTCGAAAAGGGTGATAATGTTGAAGTCATCAATGGATCTATGGTCGGCTTAACGGGAGAACTAATTAAAATAGGGGGAAAGAAAAGAGTTATTGTCAGGATTGACCGGCTCGACCAGAATATTATTCTTACTATCCCGGTAACTTTTCTGAGGAAGATAAAGGAGGCGTAACGGTACTGTGCCGGTAGATCTTTAGTTACTCCTCGCTTTCCTGACCAAAATATTCCACACCGATTTAGCTAAATACTGCATATCAGTCAGGAATGGCCGTTGGTCATAAGAATCCAGGTATTTTATTTCGGAAGCCTGTATCAATTCAAGGTTAGAAGGCATATCTGCATAAAATGGCGGTATAAGTCCGGGTTTATAATTTATTCTCCGCTCCCGGACTTCTTTGTCGTACAAGTCAAAGTATTGTTTACTCAGGGGTCTGACGCCAATTAGTTTCATATCGCCGCGGACGAAGTTGATAAGCATTGGGAGCTCATCGAGCCATATCTTTCTGCAAAACGCTCCCCATGATGTTATCCGGAAATCATTTTTAAACTTCCCGCCATCCTGCAGGTCATGTAACCTGTAAACATAACCCTGGATATACTGTGAATAAGGGTGCATGGTGCGGAGTTTGTACACTTTTATAATATTTCCGTTTTTCCCGATTCTGGGAAGAGCAATCAGCGGATCGTAGATATTTTCATTATTAGGATAGGGATCGCCCCATTTTTTTGCCTCAATGCAGAGCTTGTTACCGATAAACGACTCCTTTATGATCTTGAATCCGCCCCGTGAGAGGCGTCCAAGGGTTTCAGCACGCGAGATGACAGCATTCTCTCCGCGGGTGAGGAAGAAATATATCGGACGTGTAAGCTTAAGCTTTGGGAATATCCGTTTAATGACAAAATCAAAGGAATAATAAATATAATTCAGCACCGGCGGATATTTTTTCAATAGCCTCGATTTTCTCTGATCCTTGGTCTCCACGCAGCAGAAAAAGTAACCGTTGTTTTCCAGTTTCGCATTTACTGCCTCGATAAACCCATCGAGCTTTTTTATATCGTTTAACTTATGAAGATTGATTATATAAGCGTATTTTTCTTCAGGCAGACTTGAAATGTTGAATAATGTTGTAGTTGAGAGCACAGCGGTACGCTCAGTAAGTTTAGGGCTTGTCATCTGTATTACAGCCTGAGCCATTTCCACACCGCACTCCTTTTCAATGGCGGTAACAATACCAGGGCTTACAACGGGTGATTTCGCTGCATGATTGCCATTACCGTTTATTTCTCCAACAAGTTCATATTCGCTTGGTTTATGGTAACTCTTGTATTTTTCATAATCTTCATAATCCTGAACTTTGGCTTTCTTATAAGCGAGATAAACGGAACCTGATATAAGTTCAAAAACAGTTGTAAGAAGGGCTGTTCCGAGTACGATGGTGCGGGAATAATCATAATCACGGAAAGTATACATTATCAGAGCAGTTAATGAGATAGAGATCACGTTGCTTCCTATCACACGGGTAAAAAGTGAAGTGAAGTTGATGATCTTCCCGCGATGCATTTTACCGTTCAGAAGGGAAACGATGATCCAGATAAGCGCCAGGCCAGCAAAGAATGGGCTATGTGATGGTATATAGGATATAAGACCGGCTGGTTTTGTCATTATCATTATCAGAAATGATATAGCCAGGATTATAATATCGGCAAACAGAGTAATAGTCCTGAATTTACGCTTCTCCATAGGGTTAGTAATTCAGTTCAATCAGAGGTGCGAAGTAAATAAAAATTTAGTTATATTTTACAAAACAGACTAAATAATAATCAGTTTGGTTGAAGAAAAGTACTTTTTATACCTTTCCAGCTCCAGGTCCTTTGCCCACTAACCCCCCTGAAGGTTGTTTTTGCCCCCCAACCCCCCTGAAGGGGGGCTAATATGATTTTTTTAGAAAAATTTGTATATTTGAACGGACGCTGCATTTTTAATGAAAACAGATTTTTATAATAGAAACATGTTCTATGGAGCAGATGCCAGGACATTAAAAGCCGCCGTCATACTAAGAAAGAACATGACCTTAGCGGAATTGATACTTTGGAAAAAACTGAAAGACAGAAAAATTTTTAGTACTAAATTCCGCAGACAACATCCTATTGACATTTTCATTGTTGACTTTTATTGTCATGAATACAAGCTTGTAATAGAAATAGATGGAGAGATACACAATAATGGAGAGATAATGGAATATGATCTTGCCAGAACTAACGAGATTAAAAAATTTGGAATAAAAGTTGTTCGTTTTACTAATTACCAGATTATCTTTAAAATGAGCGAGGTAATAATCCGAATAAAAGAAGTTCTAGCTGAATTAGCACCCAAAAAGAGTGATGGAGCTGCTAAAAGCAGTCCGATTTAGCCCCCCTTCAGGGGGGTTGGGGGGCAAGTTATCAGAATCCGAAACTCACTCCCAGATTCAGAGTACTTTTTCTCCCGTAAAAATACCCCGGACTCCACCTTGCATCCCCGCTTACGTCACTGTTTGTAAAAGAGGCCCAGGTATAAAGGTCATTAATAACCTGGTATGAAGCCTTTAATCCATATGAGGTATTATGCCACTCCATTGAAGCAAGAGGCGGATTGCCAAGCCTGCTGCCACCCAGCTCAGTATAATCAGGTCCACGCACTGCATCAAGGAAATAAAGATTTATATTGAGTGTCCTTACTGGCCGGTAGTTTATTTCCGCATACCACTCACGTGAGTTATCCTTCAGGTAGTGGCCCAGATTATAGTTGTTCGATTCGAAGGTTAAAGTTGGTACGTTATGCCTGTATGTGAGCGGATAGGTATAGGTGAATTCGGCAGTAACAGAAAGATTTTGTACAGGCAGATCTGATAATCTGAATCCGGCCTTCCAGCTCACAAAATTCCATTCATCTTTCCTTAGTGATCCTTTTAACCGATAACTCATCAACAAAAAGAGAAGTATAAAGATGTAAGTGCCTTATCTGCCTTGAACTGATATCGAAGAACATCTGTGAGTTCATGTTGTTTATACCCGAATTGACAGAATGATCGACCGACTTATAGAAGAAGACAGGGATAAGATAGGCAGGATAGAGATCAATGTCGGTGTACACAATGCTGTTACCTGCCGAGATGTTCAGGTAATTAAGCGGAGTGAAGGTAAACATGTTGGCAGCAATGAACTTTTTATGATACACTTCGCGGTAGTCGGTACCGTAGCTGTTTGTAACCCAATATGAACGGGCGCTGTCAACAACCATAGAATTGAGCCACCCGTGAAAATAATTAAAGTCAAACCACTTTACTGGATTGAGGTGAAGCCTTAACTGAACAAATGAAGGATTATTCCCACCGAAGATATTTGCCCCGTTATAGTTGTTGCCCCACTGAAGTTTATCCTTTACCAATCCGACCGATCCCCTTTCCATGAGTATGTAACTCCCCCCTGCATTTCGCTCCAGTCGGTGAAGTTTTTTATTTGTCCTCCTTCTCTCTTGGTAAGGTATCCCGGCAGGCCAAGTAATGGTTTCTCGTGGTTATCACGGAGAGAGGCATAGAAGCCACACTTTCCTACATAGCTTCGTGCTTCAACCCCATTACGCCAGTAGGTAGCTTTTCCCGGCATGTTGGAGAAAAGCTCTCCTCCCAGTATAGGATTTAATGTAAATGAAAAAAGCGAATCCTTATAATAATATAAATCCCTGCGTAAATTTTTGTTCCGTTAAGCCATTGTGCCGTTATGCCGTTAAACCATTCTTTGCCCAGCTCTTTTCCGAAATCCATCATGTAGAAGTCAAGTTCTTTCTGCTGACGCGGATTGAGCTGTTCCCGTTTTTCTCCGGCCTCTTTAAGACGATTGGCAATAAATAATCTGGAGTAAGGTTTAATTGCGGAATTGATTGTTATTATCTGGTTATTGGCGAGTTCATCAAGAAAGTCGTAAATGCCGGTGTTATTGACAGGATGGGGGACTTCCTGGGAATATATAGGAGTTATTAATATTTTAATTATGCTTATAAAGCAAAGAATCAATAACCGGTTTTTCAGGTCAGGCATAGCGGATATTTGAAAACAAAGATAAAATTAATTGGGAAACCACGGTTTGACCACGCACGATCTTTACAAATTCACAAAATTTTATCAGCACTGAAAGTTTAAATGACCTCAACGGATTTTAAGGAATACGGTTGTTTTTAAGTTTTATCCTGACCTGCCATGGACCTTGCACCCTGTAACAAAGGGATTAGTGATATTATTCTTCATATTACGCAATTTACGTAACGCAATTTACGTAATTTATGTAATGCAATTTACGTAATAATAATGAAATTAACAAATCAACCATTTTGCGTTGCCCTGGCAGGCAGCAGGCACAGACTTCAGGTTGCCCGCTTAAATTTACGCTTAATCCAACTCCAATTTATTAAAATAATTTATTTTGAGACCAGCCATCAGCCACGAGCTATCAGTCACAATCGGGTAACAATTAAAGCAACTGTCAGAAATGTTTTTATTACATTTACATAATGTTATTTAGTTCTAACTAAATCAATGTGAAATGGGAAAGTCATTACTCTTTAACAAATTCTTTCTTTTGTCCTGCTTCATTATTTTGCTGGCAACTGAAATTTATGGGCAAAAAGCGTTACCGGTTTATGATGGTATAAATTATACTGCTGGTACGCTTGTTTATGATGATGCAAACTGGTGGTGTTTAAATACCCCACCTGTAAATGATGTACTAGTTGCCTCTGGAAGTTTGTCATATACAGGATTACTTGAATCAACTGCGAATAAATTCAAGATAAGCGGTGGTGGTGACGATTTTGTTTATGGTTTGGGGACCAGACCTCCGTTACAGAAATCTATTATTCATTTATTTTTCAGGTAACTGACATGACTGGTATTGGCTCAGGTACACCGGCGAATTTCGCAGGATTCACAAATTCTCCGGTTACTGCAAGTATCTTTGGATGTAGTATTATTATTCAGAAGGATAATTGATCCCGACCAAATTCAATATCGGACATGGTCCAAGATCCGGGTTTTTTCTTTGGAATACTGTTGATGCACCGGCGGTACTCCTGTAAATTATTCTTTTAATACTCCAATTTTTGTAGTTGCGTGCTATGAAATAATATGGCCATTCATGGACAATGATAAATCAAGTATGTGGATCAACCCGTCTTCCACGACTTTTGAAAATACACTTCCTCCTGCGGCAACAATTACCAAAAATTTAACAGGTACCGGAATTAATGATATTGATGTGGTAAACAGGTTCTATATAAGATCAGGATGCTGCATCGAATACTCCATCGATCGATATTGATGAAATCAGGATCGGTTCAGACCTGGGCAAGCGTTACACCTAAATCTATTCCAACAGGCACTAACGATATTTTTAGTGAAAAACAACGGTGCCGATATTTATCCTAATCCGGTAAAAGACATTCTGAAAGTTGAAGTTAAAAACTCTCCGTCAGTTATATAGAAATTTATAACCCAGCCGGATTCAGGATATTGACCAAAAAGGTCGGTCAGGGAACAACAAATGTTGATGTAAGCAGTCTCCCCAAGGAATTTATATAGTCTCTTTTAAGGGGTCGGGAGGAACGTATAACAGAAAGTTTATTAAGAAATAGGTGTTGCGTATTTGGGGTTGCTTCGTCGCTGCGCTCCTCGCAAAGACTTTACAATTAGTGCAGAGCAGTTCCTATCCGAAGGGTTTATCGCCGAACGGACTCTGAAACGGCTCATTGCCCTTACTGCCGCCACCTCTCGGAGGTGGGTTTGGCGGGATGGTAGTCATCATCACAATGGAAATGGAGTTATCAAGTATGATACGGACAACCTCAGGTTTTGAGTATGGTTTTTTAGATATTATTAAACGATCTATAGTATTCAACTGCAAAGAGATAATTTCAGAATGTGCTACAAAAGTAGATTTAAATTTATAATTAGCAAATTTATTAAACGGCTTAACGGCTCAACGGTTCATTCTGGCACTGATTTATTTATTTTTCTACCCTGTTCCCTATGCTCTTTGCCCTGAGCTCTGAGCCCCGTGCCCTGAGCCCTTGGGCCTTATCGTATCACAACTTTCCCCACAAACCTCTTCATCCCAGCCCTGATCTCCACAACATAAATTCCTTTTGTCCAGACTGCAGGAAAGCTGATCAATGAGTTTTTCGAGAAATTGGTATTATCTAAATCCTTTACAACTTTTCCTGATAAATCAAGTATTTTAACCGATCCGGTTTTTCCATTCCATTCATCCGAAATGGTCTGAATATTAACAGAACCAAATGAGGGGTAAATATTAAATATACCATCTGAACTAACGGGATCTTCAGTTCCGGTTGCAATATTTCCCACCTTTAAGATAAAACGGTCCGTCAGTGAACCGGCTGAAGCTGAAAAGGTTAAAACAGGTGTAGTTTTAAGGTCTGCAGTGAATCCGGTAGTCTTATCTGTAAGTGTGACCGGATAGTCATCGAGTCCCTGTAATTGGGTAGCATTAATTGAATGGTTACCTGAGTTTATTATATTAACTACAATTGGAATTTCCACGAATGTCTCCGGAAAGGGTAGCCCGTTAATAGAATATTTTGTACCGGCAAGTGATGAATAAATTGTTGTGGCGGATTTAGAAACGAACATTTTAACTGCATCAAAATCATTATCCAGATATGATTTTGCCAGATCATCGAATCTTACAACAGTCTCATCAGATATTAAATCTTCCGTAACAGAAAGACGCACGAGAGGAATTACAGAAGTCCCCTTGTATCTTGGGTGAATGCTATTGTGAACTCTTGCAGAAGTCGGAATGGTAAGATTAATATCTGGAGTATTGCTGGTTTTAATAAAGAAACCCTGCATGGGAGGGATAATTCCTGTTGCGCCATTTGTACCGGTTCCATTCACATAATCGCACTGGATATTATTCTGGGTAAAATGAATTGCCTTACTGGTGTTGGACGGAAATGTTCCATTAGCAATAATATCCCAGTCGAGGCCTGAAGGGAAAGGATTTCCTATAAGATTAAACCCTCGTAGAACCAGTCCCGGAGTACCACCGGTATAGGAAAGGGTTTTTGAAACGCTGGATGTATTGAGATTGCCCGAGAAGGTATATTTATAATTTACCGTATGGAAGTAGTTATAACCCTGCCCGACTGTCGAGTGAAGAGAAAGTATAGGGAGGATTTTGGGGAACTGTGCCGAGTGTGTAATTAAAGCCATCATACGCTATCCAGCCGTCGTAATAACCACCCGATGGTAAACTTTCTACAAACTGGGCAAGGTTTTTTGTAGGAACCGGCGAAAATGTGCTTACAGCCAGTGATGAAACGGGAGAAGAAATATAGTGCCAGTTATTTACTCCTAATTGTTCTTTCCCGGGCAGATACAATTCAATTTTTTCTGTCCCTGCACCTCCATTGTTGTTGTAGCTATCAACTTTAAGCGAAAAAATATCTGTGCTGTTTGACATCAGCCACAAAGTTCCGGAGTTTGAAATAGTTGCAATGTTGCTTTGGCTCCTGGTTCAAGGATTAAATATTTGCCTGTCCCGATAGTAACATCCGGACCTGGTTCATCAGTAGGGTAGTTGCTTAGTCCCGAAGGAAGAACTATATCACTTGTCGAACCTGGAATGAGATTTTAGCAGCCAGTTGGAAGCAGTGCCCCATGAAGTTCCACTGCCAGTCCACCTGCTGTACTGTACTTCATATGCTCCGATATCATATGCGCCAATTCTATTATTTCCGAGATAGTCATGATCCAAAGTATGACTATTGAGTACCAATGTCACGACAAGGTGAAATAAAATGTATCCTGTAATCCTCCAACCCTGGTGTAACACTATAAAAATTTGGCCCGGTCAGATTGTTGTTGGTAGCACTTAAATTAATGCAATTTGTATATCCGCTAATATATCCCTGAATTGCGCAATAATTAAAGTCAGTGATATTAGAACCAAGACCTAAATACCTTATTGAATTCAGCTTACCCCAAACAATAGTATTGAAAAATCTTGGACCATAAGAAGGTATATTTCTCCAGATACGAACATTATTGCCAGGGTAGGTTGTACTTGAATTTGATGCAATAGTACAATTATAAAACATAACATTACCTGGATAATCTCCGACAAAGACACCCCCTCCACTTCCTCCTCCGTTACACTGGTTTTTCACTATAATACAATTTTCTAAAATTGCTGAAGAATACCGGTATAGTAATATTCCTCCTGCTGTTGTCCCAGCTGTATTGTTTGATATTAAGCAATTTAGAATGTAAGGAGAAGTATTTGCATTTACTAATATTCCCCCTCCCCATCCAGCAAAATTATTTCTTATGATTGAATTCGAAATTGTCAGATGCGTGTAATCTGTATGTATTCCTCCGCCGGAAGATTCAAAATTAAAAGTAGAGGAATTCTTTTGACCGAATTCAATTATGCAATAATCAATAATTGATGGTGCAGTAAAACCTGAGTTCATACTTTGAAATGAAATATGACCCCATCTCTCTCCTGTTTCACCATAAACACCATTATTATTGTCATCTGCAGTAAATATTATCATATTTCCGGATGTGCCAACAGCTTCCAGTTGACCAGTTCCTGTTATGATAATGTCCGCTCCTTCTGCAAGAAAGATGATTTTTGCACCAGCAGTTATTGTAAGCTTCTCATTGTCAACTATAATATCGCCATTGACATAATTGGTACCGCTCCATGTTGTATTGCCTGTCAGTGTTCCGTTCCAGCCATTTCCATAAGAACCATCCCCATTTAATTGTGCATTAACAATCAACGGAGCATTTATAAAAAATAACAGCATAAATACTTTTCTCATAACACCGTTTATTTTCATCATATTTATTCAAGACCCATTACGGCCTGAATAGGTTGCATCCGGGTTTATTGTACAGGTAATTTACAAATATAATATTTATTAGTAAGAGAATCGCTGAAAATGTTGAAAAGGTTGAATAGAAAACGGTTAAAGGCGTAAGGTGTGCAGTGTGCGGCTTGCGGCATGCTGTCCTTAAATTCAGTTCAGTTCAACCTCAACCTCATTTTCAACCTTAATCTCGCCTCAGCCTCAGCCTCAGCCTTATTCATATCAGCCACCTAAGTTTCCCGATCCTTAGGGGATACCTGAGCAGCGCTTCAAATCCATTGCATCTGTACCGTTCTTTCATCCATCTTATAGTGGGAAATGTGTCACCGATAATAAACCTTAACCGGTGCTTTAGAGGAATAGATGTTATTCTTGCTTTATAAGCCGCTCTTACGGAATTCTTTTTTATTACCCTGCATGGGATCTGAGATAAAACTATCCGGGATCTCAATTGTATTATTCCTATCGAGCAGCATAATATCAGTGTATAAACGTAACTGACAATCGCCTGACAAAGCATGGTGCTCAAAATGGTTTATAAGATGTATCAGTTGTATCTCTTTGGGAAGGATGTAAAGCCTTTATTATCCCAATTAAATATTTCGACTGCACTTAAAAAGATCTAGTGAATCCATTCCCTTTGATAATCTGGCGATCAAACAATTTATTATGTATCTCTATTGCATACCCGTTCTTGTATAAGGCAGGCAGGTGCCGGCCGAAATCAAACATTATTTTTCTGAAAAGGGGAGATTTAAAAGGGTCTGTCGTAAATCCATTTTGCTGTAAAAGGCCGCCAGACTTTAATTGAATCTTCGCTTTTTACCAGAATATCGTTGTCATTCATTTGTCGCAATCCCCTTGCCCCATATAGAGTATGTTCGAGGGCCATGCCTTTAAGCAGAATATGTGTAATACCGGCATCAAAAAGAATCTGTATTGACCTCTTTCCACCGTTCGGTCAGCCAGGCATTTCGTATCACACTCTGCAGTATCCATTTTCAAGAATCGCCATTGCTTCCACGGGAATCTCCTTCTCCAGTCCTGCCTCCTTTAAATTATATGCAGCCAGGGCAATTATGCCATGAGCATTTATCAGTTTAACCATAGAATGCCAATCCTGAACCTCTCTCAGCAGTTTTGATAAGGTCTCCCTGTTTTTCTCCTTGTAGGGGTACTGGCATAGTAATAACAGAAGGTCTCTCATATTCTGTACAAAGGTAGGAGATTTATTTATTAGAAATCAGGATCAGGGATCAGGGAATGGGGGATCAGAATAATTTTAAATTGACTTTACTTGCCTTTCCTGAATTTTATTAGGCCAGCTAACATTTTCCTTATTGATATCAATTTATCATAAATTAGTATTTAATCTTCTTTGCTCAGAAAAGTCAGGTTACTTGCAATTATAAGTTGAGTATCTAATTCAGAAATTGATCCCTGGGATATGAATAGAAACCTGAGAAGCTCTTTATTCGATTCTCTTCAGCTCTTTGCCCTGTGAAATAAATTCTATTTACAGTAGAGATCGTTTTTTAACCGTTGCTTTATATATTTTTTACCATATGTTTCTTCAAGTATTTCTCTCTTTGAATAGCATGTCCAGATTCAAACCAAATTCAAAATAAACTAACTCGAATGGTATCCTTTTTTTTGTTGAAATTACTTTCCCTGAATTATGTTCCATCTAATCTTTTGGTTATGTCGGTAGTAAATCCTGTATAGAATTTACCATCGAATTTACTTCTTAAAACATATACAAAATATCCCTCCATTTTATATCCTATTTCACAGGACAGCAATATTTGATGGAATTGAAATTGCAACCGGTTGATTTGCGAGGTCAGAGCAAACAATTCATCCTTCGGGAATGATTTTGTCTTTTCATAAATAATAGTTAAAAGGGCAATACTTTCCTGCCAGACATTCAGGTCCTTATGTGTTTTCATAATGCATTTTTTAAGTTTTTATTTAAGAAACTAAATAATTTTGGTATCAAATTATTACACATCATGGACAGAATCGCATCAGTTAAAGAGTTTTTCTTAAACTCCTGATCCCTGAACTCTGATCTCTCAACTTCATCAAACTGAATTAACATCATAATATTCGCAAGAAAAATTTGGAAACACGAAAAGATCGAGTAAATTTGTTACTCATTAACCTGACCTGATGCTGGACAGTCTGATAACCTCACAAACCAGGATAAAGCTGCTTAAGAAATTTTTTCTTAACCGTAGCACCAAAGCTCATCTGCAGGGGCCTGGAGTCGGAATTCGGGGAATCCACGAATGCAATCAGGCTTGAGCTGAATCGGTTTGAAGAAGCTGGACTTCTGAACTCTATTCGTGACGGAAATAAAAAAATCTATCAGGCAAACCCAAAGCATCCTCTATACAAGGACATCCATACTCTGATATTAAAAGAAACAGGAATTGATAGGGTTATTGAAAAAGTGATCCATCGTATCGGGACTCTTTTATATGTTTATCTGACCGGTGATTTTGCCCGGGGAAAAGACAGTCCTGTAATTGAGCTAATCCTTGTTGGTGGGGATATCGACAGAGAATATCTCGCCCGTAAAGTTGTACAGGCAGAGGAGCTTGTCAGAAGAAAGGTCAGTTGTGTAGTACTTGAACCCGAAGAGGCAGAGGAGTATTTGTTAAAATATAAACCCAGTGATCTTCTTGAGCTCTGGAAAGCAAAAGAAGCAGAATTTGTGAAAGATTGAATAAGCCCCGGAGGCTGCCTGTGTTAGAAATAACGCAGTGATTTACAGAAAATTATTGACTTGTTAGCCACATTAAACACATGTGACTGACGGGGCGGAAGTATGCTTGGGAAAGACAAAAGATAAAAGTAAAAAGACAAAAGTGGAAGAAAAGAAAAATGATTTATGCGAAAGACTCTTTGAATTTGCAGTAAGAGTCATTGAATTTTTGAAAACGCTTCCGTATTCACCAGAAAATAAAACAATTCGTACTCAACTATCTAAAAGTGCTTGTTCCTCCGGAGCCAATTATGAAGAATCCCAGAGCGGCTCTTCAAAAGCAGATTTTGCAAATAAAGTCCGAATATCACTTAGAGAAATGCGAGAATCAAATTATTGGCTCAGAATAATTAAACGAACTATAAAAGAAGTAAATGGATCAGAACTTGACTATTTAATTAAAGAATCAGGAGAACTCAAAAACATTCTTGGCTCTATTGTCCAAAAATCCGAGAATAAGCATATTTTCCCCTTTTTACTTTTATCTTTTTACTTTTGTCTTTTGTCTTGATCTCCCCTTTTGTCTTGTGACTTTTGTCTTTTATCTTTACCCATACTTTTGTCTTTTGTCTTAAAAATTGTGTAATGAAACAACTCCCCCTCATCCTTGCCGCAGCTCTCTTACTGGCCTCAGGCTGTACCAGCCAGCAGAAACTCGCTTACCTCAATAACCTTCCCGAAGCCGGTGGCGAAGCTACCTTTCTGATGGATGTTCCTGATTACAAGATACAACCACGCGATATTTTAAGTATTACCGCAAAAGCAATGACTCCTGATGGCAAAATAATGATTTTCTGTCATCAGGGTATAATGCCAGCAGTCAATCGGGCGAATCGGGCTTGTTACTTAATGGTTATGATGTTAATAGTGAAGGTAATATTGTGATCCCTGTGGTTGGAACAATAAAGGTTGACGGGCTTACACTTGCCGAAGCTAAAAAAATTATCCAGACAGCTGTCGATAAGGTGTTTAAGAACTCAACTGTCGAATGTAAACTGCTTAGCTTTAAATTTACTGTAATCGGAGAAGTGAGAAACCCCGGGACATATGTAAATTACAATAACTATCTTACTGTCCTTGAAGCCATAGGACGTGCGGGAGGAATTGGAGACTATGGGAACCGGGATCAGATTCTCGTTATCCGGCCGGTTGATAAAGGAACCAGAACTTTCAGAATAAATCTACAGGATAAACAGATACTCTCTTCTCAGGGCTATTTTCTTCTGCCTAATGATGTTGTGATCGTACAGCCTCTCAACCATAAGATCTTCAACATGAACCTGCCGACAATTTCATTTATTATTTCAACTTTTACAGCCACAATCAGTATGACCTTATTGCTTATTAATTTTCTGGGGAAATAAGTTTCAGATTTCGCGTTTTTCGTTTTTGTTTCGAGTTTGAAGACACAGTAATGAATATTAAGCGATTTAAAGGCGACAGGCTAAGTCTGTTCACTGGCATATCGATCATTTTATTTTAATTACACTAATCAGGCCACTCTTGATGAACTTGCTGACCGGATAACCCGACTCTACAAGAAAAATTCATAATTAATAACATATTTAAAGAAAACCGACTTCAAGGTTTTAAAACTTCTTAAACCTCAACCTCAATCTCAACCTCAATCTCACCTCAAATAACCTCCTAACCATATATCCCCATGGAACCAACTAACACTCCAGGCAATTATAATACCCCGGAAGATGAAAGTATCGACATAAAGCGATATCTCTCTCTGTTTATGAGCAACTGGTACTGGTTTGCCGTTGCATTGTTTTTGCAATTGTCGCTTGCATATGGAATTAACAGGTATTCTCAGAAAATCTATTCAGTGTCATCTTCCCTGCTTATAAAAGATGATCAGAATGGAGGAATGAGAGTCATTGCAACAAGTGTGATCCCCGGGGGAGATATCTTTAAAAGCCAGCAAAACTCAAAATGAAATGGAAATCCTCAAATCGTATAGTCTGAATTACTAGGTGATTAAGGAACTTACAGATTTTCATGTTGTATATGTAAATGTGGGCAGACGGAGATATTGTTGAATCGAGAATGTATAACAACTGTCCATTTAAAGTAGTCTACGATTCTCTTAAATTCGAACCGATAGGAACCAAAGTGACATTAGCAATATTGAATGAACAAAAATACAGGATCAGCCTTGACGGGAAATGAATTTTGATACGATTATTGAATTTGGTGATCATTTTTCCAAGTCATGGGTTTAATTTTTTTATTGAAAAGAGATTTAATGATAAACCTGTCTATTCCAATGATATTATCAAATAGTTACTATTTCTTTTTTACTGACCCGGAAACCTTGCAAACCATGTATCGTACAAAACTGTGGGTCGTCTCCGAAAGCTAACGATGCTTCAGTTGTTAGCCTGTCAGTTTCGGGATTTGTACCTGCAACAGGAAGCCGATTATTTAAATAAGCTTATGGATGTATATATCAATTATGGACTCGATTTTAAAAAAAGAGATTGCCGAACAGACCATTTCATTTATTAACACTCAACTTGGTATTATATCCGATTCCCTTGAGGTGGCTGCAAAAAATCTTGAGAGTTTCAGGATGGCAAACAAATTCTTTGATTTCAAAAATGAGAATACAATTCTTACAAAACAGACTCGAAAAAAGCGATAATGATGAAGCTGAGTTGAACTGCAGCTTCAATATTACAATTACCTGTCTGAATATCTTAAATGAAAAGAATCCAGGCACATACAATAATCTCACCTTCTGTTATCGGGATAACCGATAATGTGCTTCTTGGACTCGTTTATGAACTTTCATCACTCCAGAAAGAAAAGGGGAAACTCAAAGTTAATCCTGACTGAGAACCAACCTGCCATGGATTATATTGAAAAGCAGACTGAATTTATCCGTGAAGCGCTGAGGGAGAATATAAAGAACTGTATAGCTACTCTAAACCTTTCAAAAACCGAAGCGGGAAAAATAATTTCATAAATGAAGCTGAATTGAATAAATTGCCATCTACCGAAAAAAGCTTTGTTACCATCCAAAGACAGTTTGATCTTAATAATACAATCTATACTTACCTTCTTGAAAAACGCGCAGAATCGGGTATTGCCCGGGCATCCACCTTGCCTGATAACCGCCTTATCGACTTTGCTCAATTACGAGGTCTTGTGAAACCCAATACAAGGAAAAATTTAATGATCGCTCTTGTACTGGGGTTGATATTCCCGGTGCCGCAATCGTTCTGATTGATTTTTTTAATTACAGGGTAATAGATAAAAAAGATGTGTGAGAAAAAACAAAAGTTCCCGTGATAGGATATATCAGTCATAGTGACAGCAAGAGTGAAATTGCAGTTGTTGAAAAACCAGCATCAGCATTATCTGAATCTTTCAGGTCGGTACGCACTGCTTAAAATATTATGTAAAGGAAAATGAAGTTGCTGTTATTGCCGTATCATCCACCATTAGCTCTGAAGGGAAAACATTTATCTCTATTAACCTGGCTTCAATAATAGCGATGCTTGGGAAAAAAGTTTTACTTGTGGGCCTTGACCTCAGAAAGCCAAGAATAAACAAGATTTTTGAATTTGATGACAGCCCCGGGATGAGCACCTACCTGAGCGGTAACTGCGAATATGAAGAAATAATAAAGAAAACTCAGGTTGATAATCTTTACTACGCTCCATCAGGACCCATACCTCCAAATCCGGCCGAGCTTATTGAAACAGAGCTAAGATGGAGAAATTTATGCAGAAAGCAAAGAAAGAATATAACTATATTATTTTTGATACCCCACCAATTGCAATTGTAACCGATGCTCTCCTTCTTGCCGGATATGCTGATATTAACCTCTTTATTGTTCGTCAGAGATATACCTCTCGTAATACTATTGATATGATTGAGCAACTTTATAACCATGGAGAGCTTAAGAATATGGCCATAATAATAAATGATATTAGCCTTTCGGGATACTATGGTTATGGATTGAGATACGGTTATATGCGCGGATATGGGTACACCTACGGAACGCTTATTACGGAAGTAATTATTATGGAAAGTACGGTAAGTCGGGCAAGGAGAACGGATATTATACTGAGGGCTAAGGTTGAGGTTAAGGCTTAGGCTAAGGTTAAAAGCTAAAGGTTGAGGTTAAGGCTAAGGTTTAGCTAAATAGTATACTCGGTCCATCTCAAACCGTACAATCTGCAACCTCAATGCTCAACCTCAATCTCAACCTCAATACTTCAATATCAACTAATCTCAATCTCAATCTCCATCTCTTACCTCAGCCTCTAGCCTCATCCTCAGCCTCAATCTCAACCTCAGACCTCAATAATGGATTCCTCTGAAAAGCTCTCAATAATAACTCCCCGCAAAAGCCTTTTTGACCTTAAACTCAAAGAGGTCTGGAATTACCGTGACCTGTTTATGCTATTTATAAGGCGTGATATTACAGTATCTTACAAACAGACGGTTTTAGGACCGTTATGGTTTTTTATTCAGCCGCTTGCTCACCACCCTTATGTTCTTCCTGGTATTTGGAAGAATCGCAAAGATATCAACCGGAGGAGTACCCCCAATCTTATTTTACCTTGGTGGAATAACTGTCTGGAATTATTTTTCCGAATGTCTTCGGCTTACACTCAGATACTTTTGTAAAAAATGCCAGTTTGTTTGGGAAGGTTTATTTTCCAAGGATAATAACACCCTTATCAATTGTCTCTTCCAACCTGGTTAAATTTTCAATTCAATTTGTTTTATTCCTGGGTGTTTTCTTTTATTACTATTTTACAAATGCGCAGATTCAACCTAATATAACCCTTTCTATTATTACCGGTTTATATTCTTATCCTTGCCGTATTGTCTCTTGGATTCGGGTTGATCATTTCGGCAATGACAACAAAATACCGTGATCTCACCTTTCTGATCCAATTCGGTATTCAGTTATGGATGTATGCAACGCCGGTCATCTACCCGATATCGCAGATCCCTGAAAAATACAGATGGGCAATTATGGCAAACCCGGTCAGTTCGATCGTGGAAGCTTTTAAGTATGGGTTTACAGGTTCAGGGGACTTCTATCTGAAGGGGATTATTTACAGCGGAGTTTTTGCTGTTATATTGTTTTTTATAAGTGTCGCTATATTTAACAGGACAGAAAGGACCTTTATGGACACGGTTTAGGGTTAAGGTTAAGGCTAGGGTTAAGGTTAAGGCTAAGGCTAAGGTTAAGGTAAAGGTTGAGAAAAGAAGATTCAGTAAAATATGATTTACAGTAGTTTTACAGAGATGCCTGTTTGGCTAAAAGCTCATAATCTTTCCGGTGAGGTATTTAATTTGACTGTTGGTCTGCCAAGGTCAGAAGATTATGGATTGACATCTCAAATCAGAAAGTCTTCAAATGGAGTATCCGCTTGTATCGCCGAAGGTTTTGGGCGAAGCACAAAAAAGGATAAATCCAACTTCTATATTATAGCAAGGGGATCCTCATTCGAAACTCAGAATCATCTATTATATGGTAAAAAGGTAGGGTACTTTGAATCCACAAACACAAACCGCTTATTGACGAGTATAATGAACTCATTCATGAGTTGAATAAAAT
>CAVZVF010000007.1:0-44390 GCA_963778605.1 uncultured Bacteroidales bacterium | reverse complement strand
TTGAACTTTTTAAGCGATAGTTAATGTAGTCCTGTTTTATTGACTTAGTCATATCACGACGCCTTCTCTTTTAATATTTCGATAAAGTGGAGTTACTTTGTGTATTGTGTTCCATATCTGCTTCTGATAAACGAAAGTCGAAAAAACCTCGCCAGTCTCTATCTCAATGTCAAAAAGATTATTCCGGAATGATCTTTCGATTTCAGTAGAAACTGGATAATCTGTCAAAATCAGAATATCCCAATCAGATTCTATTTTAGCATCGCCCCTGGCTCGTGAACCAAAAATAATAACCTGAGCTTTGGGATCAATAATCTTAATGCTGGTCTTGATTTGTTGAATTATTTTGTTGTCTTTCTGAGTCATGATGCAAAGCTACAAAAAAATTGGATTGGCCGAAATGGTGCCACCACTTGCCAATAACGGCCCGGTGGTATAATTAGTAAGTGTTACCTGGCGCAGCCATCCGATTCCTGGTCCTGGTGCTTTAGCCGAAAAACTCTCACGGTGGCAAGTCAGGTATGGCGTGCTTTTTGCATTCCGGGCACAAGTTTTATTGCGTTCTGGTGCGTTCGCGATACAAATTTGATAAATGGACGGGTCTTTATCTTGGTAGATAATGCTAAGAAAAGGCACTGGCGCAGTGTCGCGATGTAAGTTATCTCGGCGGCAGAAATTTATCATGGTGCAGAATGTTTATTGCGTGCAGCTGTGCGAATCCGGGTGCCGGGTTGGCCACTGGTCCTGATAAGTGGCGCTAAATCAACAAAAAGCATGACAAACTTATTAATTATACCATCCGTGTTAGGTTTTCGTTGCATTTTTTTTATCATTCCGGAAACGTTTCTTTTCTAATTTCTTTTTCTCTTTCGAGTCCAGAATAGTTATTTTATCTGACTGTAGCTTAATCGAAAATGTATATGAGAAATCAACCGTATTTCCATTATGTTTCCCTGGAATCCAAGAAATGTTTTTATTTACACAGTCAGTCAGAGCTTTATTAAAGATCTGATTATCACTATTTGATACTTTAAAATTGAATTGTTCTCCTTTACAGTTAATAGTTAGGGATAGATAAATTATTTTATCCTGATCCATATGGTAATCAGCAAGTTTAATATTCTGATTAATAACGTTTTCCAGATCGTTGATGCTAATATTCATTTCTGGTGGGTATTCTGACCACACAAATACGTCTTTTGAAGTTGTATCACATAACAATTGTCCAATAGATTGAACAATGGGAAATGCCCATAAAAAAATGGTGGTAAGTTTCATAAGTTTATTCATAACTTAAAATCTTAAGGTCAGAAGGTGTATATCTAGGTGGTAGATAATCTAATCGCTAAAGTACAAATGAAAATAAGAGACGTTAGGTTTTCGTTGCCGATTTTTAAGTCCCGGCAAATGGAACTGAACCAGGCTTGCTAAGGTTGGGCAAACTTGCAGATGATGCTCATGAGCCGGTTTTGCAAATTTCCAAAAAGCAAAACCGTGAATTATCATATGCAAGTGTGTGTAGGGGCAAGCCGGTCATGTCACGGAAATTTGTTTAGATGTTGTGGTCCCGATAAGTGGACGAAATAAATATGTCATGATAAATTAACTAAGTGGCAGATAGTCTGGTTTTTCGACGGCAATGAAACCTAACGGCCCGGCAATAAAATTAGTAAACGTTACCCGACGAAAGCACCGGGCAGGGAATTGTCCCGGTAGGCCTGAGAAATAGTCCCGGTGCAAGGAGGGTACGGCGCGTGTTTTTGCAGTCCAGGCAGAGAATTTAATTGGATATTATGAGTGTCGCGGTACAATGCTAAATACGTGTCAGTTGTTGTCCCCCGGTTAAAGTTTTTGGCTAAGTGCACTGGTGCAGTGTCGCGGTATAATGTTGAATGCGAGCCAGTTTTTATCCCCGGTTACTGACGTTTCTATGGGCAGAGGTGGGAGTCCGGGTTTATCACCCAGCCAGTTGTTGTCCAACGTGCAGATAATCAATGCAAAAACCGTGACGAGTTTATTAATTTTATTGTCCGTGTTAGGTTTTCGGCGTTTTGTTCCAGATTGAATATTATCTATGAAGAAAATGCAAAAAGAAAAATATCCTGGTAGCAGTAAATTATCTAGGTATGATATGCTTTCGCCGGGTCAGTCACAATTAACCAACCGTTTATAAAGGCAATATCACAGGTTGGTAGATTTGATTTCTCCTCCTGAGATGTGTTGCTATTTAAAGCTAAGAAATTATCCCGAGATTCAAACTAATGATGTAGTTTGTTTAAATATACTTATTCAGTCACAAATCTATCCGGAGAAAAAGTATAATACTACCCAAAATTCGGACCACTGGTTAAGTTGAAAATTATCAATTAATTTTACCAGTGCATTATGAAAAAAACAAGAAGAAAATTTACAGGAGCCTTTAAGGCAAAAGTTGCAATTGAGGCGCTCAAAGAGCGTGAGTCACTTGCTGAATTATCAAAGCATTATGAAGTTCATCCTAACATCATTAGTAAATGGAAGAAGGAGTTTTTAGAGAACTCCGCACATGTATTCGACCAGCAATCAAAAGAAACGGAAAAAGAAATTGATATAGAAAAGCTCTATGCTAAGATCGGCCAATTGGAAATAGAAAATGATTTTCTAAAAAAAAATCTAAGGAAAATTGGACTGTGAGAGAGCGACTAGATTTTATTGATAGTGAACATGTTCTGAGCACCAGAAAGCAATGTGAAATTTTAGAGGTTCACAGAAGTGGTTTGTATTATAAACCCCAGGGAGAGAAAAAAGATAATCTCGAGATCATGCGAATCATGGACGAGCACTATCTGAAGCATCCTACTGCAGGAGTTATGCGCATGCAGGACCTGCTGCTGACTCTGGGTATGGTAGTTAATCATAAGCGAGTTCGCCGGCTGCTTCGCCTGATGGGTATGATGGCGATATATCCCAAGAGGAATCTGAGCAAATTGGGGCTTATAAAATATATTCGCCCTTACTTGTTGAAAGGAATGAAGATAGAACGTCCAAATCAGGTTTGGGCCATTGACATAACCTATATTCCCATGAAGAACGGTTTTCTTTATTTAACGGCCATAATAGACCTATACAGCCGCTATATCGTCGGCTGGGGGATATCCAATACTCTTGATGCAGAAGCTTCATTATCGGTCATGAAACAGGCTATTAAAGAACATGGCAAGCCGGAGATCATAAACTCTGATCAGGGCAGTCAGTTTACCTGTGAAGACTGGATTGAGCATATGACAAAAGAAGGCATCACTGTAAGTATGGATGGCAAAGGAAGAGCTCTTGATAATATCTTCATAGAGAGGTTCTGGAGATCATTAAAATATGATTATGTATACCTGCATCCGGCTAATGATGGTCTGGAACTATACCAGGGATTAAAGGACTATATCAGCTATTACAACTACGAATTGCATCACCAGGGTATTGGAAGAAGAATTCCGGCAGATCTGTACAAAAAAGCAGCATAGATATTAACAGAAAATGAATTTATTAACAAAAGAAAAAAGTAGGCAAAAAAGAAAAGGTGTTAATAACCAGAATAACTCTGCGAGTTATTTCCGGTTAATTAACACAGTATTTACATCATCATAAGAATGATTATAATCAATTAAGAAAAGACAAATAGTGGTCCTAAGAATGGGGAGTAGTTTAAAGAAACTTTTTATTGGCCTCCGTTAGGTTTTCGGCGGAAATTTTTTTTAATCTGGGGCAGACAGGTTTCAATTAGAATCCGCTGAAACCTAACGGCCCGGCAATAAAATTAGTAAACGTTGCTGAGCGACTGAAGGCCGGAGAGCAGGATTTCTCTTCTACTTGACAATGTCTATGAGGCCGTAATGAGCGAAGCACGGCGCGTGTTTTTGCTGTCAGGCAGAGAATTTAATTGAGTATTATGAGTGTCGCGGTACAAATTTGAATGCGCGCCAGTTGTTGTCCCCGGTTACAGCTTTTGGCTAAGTGCACTGGTGCAGTGTCGCGGTACAAGGTTGAATGCGAGCCAGTTTTTATCCCCGGTTACTGATTTTTCTATTGGCAGATGCGGGAGTCCGGGTTTATCACCCAGCCAGTTGTTGTCCAAAGTGCAGATAATCAATGCAAAAACCGTGACGAGTTTATTAATTTTATTGTCCGTGTTATGTGTTCGTAGCAGGTTTTTTAAGTCCAGGCAGAAGGTCAATCTCTTTTTGTTAGTCTTAGATTGGAAGTATGATCACATATATCTTGGTCCAGGTGGCAGAGCAGACAATAATCATGGTGCGAATTCTAATCGAAGCCGTTATGTGTCGTAGATTTCTAAGTCCAGGTAAACGGCAGTGAAACAGGCTTGCGGAGCGAGGGACAACTTGCAGATGATGCTCATGAGCCGGTTTTGTAAATTTCAAATACAAAACCGTGAATTATCATATGCAAGTCGGGTAAGGGCAAGCCGGTAATGTCAAGGAATATTTGTTAAACGACTGAGTCCCGATAAACTGGCAGAAGGTTATCTGTCATGATACATTTTGATAAGTGATAAGTCTGGGTATTATAAGGCTTGAAGAATATTCAAATTATGCAGATAATTGTCTAAGGTATAGGCTATTGGATTTCTTTCTATGACACATAACGGCCCGGCAATATGGGGAGGTTGTGTTACCCGACGAAGCATCCGGGCAGAGTCCTGGTACTTTAGCCAGAAAACTGTCACGGTGCAAGGAGGGTATGGCGCACTTTTTGCCGTCATGGTGCAAATTTGACTGAGCATTACGAGTGTCGCGGTACAAAGTTGATAAGTGAGCGTGGATCTGTCAAATTGTAACAAATGTTACAAAATGGCACTGGCGCAGTGTCGCGGTACAAGTTGTCTCGGAACCAGAATTTTATCACGGTGCAGAATTTTAATTGCTGGCAGATGCGCGTGTCCGGGTGCAAGAACCATTACAAATTTGTCTTGAGGTGCAGGAGCAAAAGCAAAAAGTGTGACAAACAACTTACCCATATTGTCCGTGTTAGGTTTTCGTTGCTCGTTTGCTCTTGTCCAGATTGAAATTTGTCTCTTAATGAGTTGTCTCGGAGATTGAAATTTATCTCCTGGATATTTATTTAAGTGGCTTGGAACATGATCGATAGGCTTCGAATATCCTAAACGCCGTTAGGTTTCCGTTGCCGGGTTAAAAGTCCCGATAAACGGTAGTGAACCAGGCTTGCGCGCGTGGGACAACTTGCATATGATGCTCATAAGCCGGTTTTGTAAATTTCAAATACAAAACCGTGAATTATCATATGCAAGTCAGGGAGGGCAAGCCGGTAAAGTCAAACAAAATTCGATTGATGGTGAAGTCCTGATATATGAACGAAATTTATCTGTCATGGTAAAGTTTGATTAGGATTCGGTCCAGATATTCTAAAAGTTACAAACTATTTTTATTAACTAAAAATTATATAAAAGGAAGATAGTCTGTTGGTTCGCCGGCAATGAAACCTAACGGCCCGGCAATAAAATTAGTAAACGTTACCCGACGCAAGCACCGGGCAGGGAATTGTCCCGGTAGGCCTGAAAAATAGTCCCGGTGCAAGGAGGGTACGGCGCGTGTTTTTGCTGTCAGGCAGTGAGTTTTATTGAGTTTTATGAGTGTCGTGGTACAATGTTGAATGCGCGCCAGTTTTTGTCCCCGGTTACAGCCTTTGGCTATGTGCACTGGTGCAGTGTCGCGGTACAAGGCCAAATCGGCGCCGGTTGTTGTCCCCGGTTACTGACGATTCTACGGGCAGAGGCGGAAGTCCGGGTTTATCACCGAGCCAGTTGTTGTCCAACGTGCAGAGAATCAATGCAAAAACCGTGACGAGTTTATTAATTTTATTGTCCGTGTTATGGTTAGTTTTTGTTTATTAAAAATATCAAGATTTTGTTTGATATGAAAATGATCTAGCTAATAGATTTGAATAAAATCAATAAGTTAGCATTTAGGATTGGCAAATCCAAATAAAGTGTTATTAATAATACCTTTACATTTTATTGTCGCACCTTTTTCGCAAATTAGTTGAAGAGACTTTTCTAAGTTTTCTCGTAAAAAGGAAATACTAAAAGGCATTATTACAATGGCTTTATCCTTATCAAACCAAGTACCTGCAACTCTAACAATTCCAGGCCTAATGACTTGGATCTCTAGAATTGGGGTAGGAACTATTAAAGCAAAGTCTGGCTCGGCTATTCTCATTTTAGAAATTACCCAAGATGGTATGAAGTTAGAAATATTCTTTGCTGCAATAATTATGTGCCCAGATACTTCTTTGTATTCAATCAGGGAGTCATTAAGTACCTGAATGTAATTTTCAACAATATTTATTACTTCAACTCCATCTGCTGTTGTGATTGATAGTCCAATTACGGTTATTTTGCTATCAATGATTTTGAAATTTAAATACTGTTTCGTCGCAAGATTGAATAAATACATACCTTCAGAATTAGAAAAGGTACATGTTCCTAGAATTAAGAAAGTCTCCTGGCTAGGTTCAATATACAAATGTGATCGAATATCCGTTGAAGGTCTTTTTATTTTTTTCCATTCGTACAAAATCTCGTCAGTAATAGATATTTGTCCATGATGGATTGAATCATGACAATTCGGACAGACAGCTATCATTTCATTTTCATCATTTGTTTGGTAAACAGCCCAATTCTTTATGTGATGTGTATGGGTACGGCGTGCTGGACAACCGGGATTTGCACATTTATTTCCTGCGTCTTGAATAAGTCGTTTCTTAATTTTTGGATCTACTTTTAGATCTTAATTTTGTCATTTTGAAGGGATCTTAAGTTTCAGTGGTGTAGGGAATTAACCATAACGGCCCGGCAATAAAATTAGTAAACGTTACCCGACGCAAGCACCGGGCAGAGACCTGGTTCTTTGACCGAAAAATAGTCCCGGTGCAAGGAGGGTACGGCGCGTGTTTTTGCTGTCAGGCAGTGAGTATTATTAAGTTTTATGAGTGTCTCGGTACAAACTTGAATGCGCGCCAGTTATTGTCCCCGGTTAAAGCAAGTGGCTAAGGGCACTGGTGCAGTGTCGCGGTACACGGCCAAATCGGCGCCAGTTGTTGTCCCCAGTTAATAAAGGTTCTATGGGCAGAGGCGGGAGTCCGGGTTTATCACCCAGCTAGATGTTGTCCAACGTGCAGAGAATCAATGCAAAAACCGTGACGAGTTTATTAATTTTATTGTCCGTGTTACCGTTAGTATTTTGTTAAAATTATCTTTCGGAGAGCAATTTAAAAAGAGGATCATTGATATAATAATTTGCTGTCCCAAGTTTCTTTTTTGTCAGGAGTTTGTCGTCAGCAAGTTGGTTCAGATAATTTGCTGCAGTAATCCTAGAAACATTTAAGTCCCGTTGAATAAACTCAATTTTTGTGTATGGATGTTTAAATAGGTTATTGAGTAAATCCTGGCTGTAGAATTTATAATTGTCGCGCAATATGTGTTTATAATTTATCATTAACTCACGAATATTTATGATCAAGTCAATAGTCTCTCTTGAAGTCTGATTCACAGCTTTAATCATGAACAGGAGCCACTCTTCCCAATTATTCTTTGTTCGTACTTCCTGCAAAAGTCTGTAATAGTCTGATTTATTTTTAATAATGTAATTGCTTAAATAAAGAATTGGAAGGTCTTGAAGTTTTTCTTGTATCAGATATAGAATATTGATAATCCTTCCAGTCCTGCCATTACCGTCATAAAATGGATGAATGCTCTCAAATTGATAGTGTATAATTGCCATCTTCACTATTGGGTCAAAGTCACATGCTTCTTTGTCATTGATGAATTTCTCAAGATTTGACATCAGGTCTTTGATTTCTTCAGGATCTTGGGGTGGAGTGTAAATTATCTCTCCAGTCGAAGTATTTTTTAACGTTGTCCCTGGTAGTTTACGCAAACCAGCTTTATTACCCTCAAGGATTTCTTGAATTTTTAATACAATCCGGTTAGTTAGTAATCCAGTTTTTGAAATAAGATCAAATCCTGTTTTTGTAGCAGCAATATAGTTTTGTACTTCCTTAGCATTAAGTGATTTATATGAATCAAGGTTTAATTCCGATTTGTAAAGATCATCGTGTGTAGTTATAATATTTTCAATCGCAGAACTGTCCTTGGCTTCTTGAAGTCCCAAAGTATTAATAAGAATACTTTGATTTGGCATAGTTGATGCTATCCCTTTTAATTCCGCTAGTGCAGCATGAGCAGATGGGAGGCTTTTCAGTATAGTCTTAGTTTCTATATCCCAATCCAGCGGAAGAGGAAGAAGCTTTTTGCTTGACTTTGTCATATGTATAGAAAAGTTAAATTTTTATTCAGATCAATCCAGTTATGTAAAGAAAATGTGATTTTATATACAAAGGTAACATTCATTTGTAAAGAAAATCAAATAATCTATACAAATTAAGCTTGGAATGATAAATATTTTGAGATTTCTTATCATATGCAGGATCCCACATATTAACGGTAACGGCCAGGCGGTATAGTTAGTTGCCGTCAGGGTCAGGGCTGGCATGTGTTTTTGTGGGCAGACTGTATGTCAAATCGGGGTAATTATGCCTATACTGCCAGCAAAGAACCATGCCAGCTTCGCGCGTTGGAGCGGCCAACCTGAAAATTTTCTTCGGGGTAATATCCCTTTACTGGCCGCAGGCAATTAACCATACCGTCCTTGTTGTAAGTAGTGCGAGGAATCCCAATCGGCCTGATTATATTAAATAGGTTTTCAATTTTTTCGTCTTGTCCGTGGTTTCGTTTTTTCAAATCCGAGTCCATAGTTATGTGTATCCTTAGCAGGTCATTTTATAGTTTTGCTGTTGTCACCGTACATGAATCTTTGGTTTTTAGCTGTTTTTTCACGACAGAGCATAGTTATCCCAAGAAAATCTCAGACGAATGCTCGTCTTAATCTAAATGGGCTGTCATCAATAAGTTTGTCACGGATAATTTTATGAAGTCCTGTTTTTCTTTGCACTGTTGTATGGGTATATACTTTGTCGATTTTGCATCTCTGACAAACCATTGGGTTTTTCCCTGTCTCGGATTCCTGATATGATATCCAGTTTGTAGGGAGTTCTTCCTCCTGACTAAAGTATTTTCTGGGAAGGTGTCCTTTGTTAGAGTAGATGCCGTAATATCTCACCAGTCTGAAATATGGCAGAGGAACATGCTGCAGAAGAAGGGGGAAGAACTCCCGGTAAGTAAGAACTTTCTCCTTTTCAATAGGATGCCCAAAGAAGTCTTTGGTTTTGTAGTCCTTGTAACTGAATCCGATAATCTCTCCCTCCATTTGGGTTATCTTATACTCGCTCAGACATGCCCTCTTTGAATAGCGTCCGATGTATCTGATAACTTCCACCGGGGTCTCGATAGGCTCCTCAAAATGAATGATCCAGTTTTTCTTGTTGATATGTCTTAAGAATCGAAGGAACTCCAATTTGTCCCTGAAGTCATGCTGGAGTTTATCAGTGTCAAAGAGTTCTGTTAGTCTGGTCTCATAATCTTTCCGGAATTTGTCACTGATAAACTCATATTTTACGAATGGTCCTTTGATCTGCTGAATTGCACCGATCTTATCTATCCCTCCCCATGAAACGATCATATGAACGTGAGAATGGAAAGTTTTAAGTTCCCCGGCTGTATGCAGTACAGAAATAATCCCGCAGCGTAATCCATATTTATTCTCCATCCATTCTTTAAGAGTCCCTGCAGATGCCTGCATTTGCATGTTAAGCATCTCGTACTCATTTCTCTTTATAAGTGAATTGAGCGCATGAGGGATGGTAAAGACTACATGACGGTGAGGCATGTTAAGCATGTTGTTTTTTATTTTCTCGGCCCATCGCATAGTATCACTCCAGCTGCATGTTGGACAGAATCGGTTTTTACAGTTGTGATATACTTCTGTAGTCTCTCCACAGTTGGGGCAAGAGTAGATATCAATTCCAAGAGCAGCAGTCCGGCAAGCTCTAATATCTGCAACTGCTTTGTACTGCTCGGGATGAATAAACGCTTTTGGATCCTGACAGTAAATGTCCCACCACTGGTCAAAAAAATGAGCAAGACGAAACTTCTTTTCGCCAAACCAGTTATGTTTTTCCTCAGGTGTATGAATAGCACATTCACACATGCAGCGACCGTGTTTGAGCTTGTCATGATTGTTTCTCCATTTTTCATGGTGTAACAATCATGACTGAACTTTATTCCAATCACTAATTTACACCTTTTCTCAAAACTGGTCGATGCGAAAAAAAATTTATTTTATTGTCATGATCTTGTTATTAAGCATCAAGTGATCGATTTGAATCAGTCCGATGTTACTTAGCACCACTTCTTCAGTGGCTCCACAGAAAGTACATTCCGGTACAGGATTAAACAATAGTTCTCCTGTTTTGTCGAACTGAATATCAACCATGTCTACATCGAAGATCTCGAGACAATTAGTACATGCGAAATTAATTTTTGTTTTGTAAAACATTGTTATAGTTTATTTTAGCACGTTAAGAAAATACCAGAGTATATGATGTCGAAGCGGAATTCTCTTGGGTCAGTGAAAGTAGGCTTGCTAAAACCCTTTGAAGGCTTGCAGATGGCACTTGCCGGCAGGCAGGTGCCATCTGCAAGCCTGGGGGACAAGCCGGGAAACAATTACTGAATTATCTCTCAGCATAGAATTTTGAGAATTTGTCTCGTTGTAACGAAGTAGTCATGGCTTAACAATGTGATGTAAGACGTTGTTAGCTTGGCTTTTAGGCCTCGTGCGGAGCATTACGTACAACGGCCCGGCAATAAAATTAGTAAACGTTACCCGACGCAAGCACCGGGCAGCAGGATTGTCTCTTTAGCCTGAAAATAGTCACGGTGCAAGGAGGGTACGGCGCGTGTTTTTGCTGTCCAGGCAGTGAATTTTATTGAGTTTTATGAGTGTCGCGGTACAAAGCCGAATGCGCGCCAGTTGTTGTCCCCGGTTACAGCAAGTGGCTAAGAGCACTGGTGCAGTGTCGCGGTACAAGGCCGAATCGGCGCCAGTTGTTGTCCCCGGTTACTGACGTTTCTACGGGCAGAGGCGGGAGTCCGGGTTTATCACCCGTGCCAGTTGTTGTCCAACGTGCAGAGAATCAATGCAAAAACCGTGACGAGTTTATTAATTTTATTGTGTTTATAGGTGTAATAAAAATACCTAAAACATGCATATTTCTGGAGATAGTGTTATGATTTTTACTTTCGTTCCATTCTTATATTTGTGCATCAGAAGGTATTTCAACTTTTGAGATAATACTCCTAATTCAGGAAACCATAGCTGCTTAAAACTTGCATCATTAATATCCCTAATGACATAATCCAGGGAACCGGGTATTAAAAGAGATACGTAAAAAAAATAAAAAAATAAAAATTGAAGATTCTCTCCCTCAAGATTGAATCCCTTCACTCCGCAGCTTTCATGAAAAACTTTTCAATATTTTGATAACATGAGCAGGTAATCCTGCCTGAGCCGGTTACTGCCGCAAAATATCACGTTTTATCTCCTTTTCATCCCGGATCCTTTCGACATTCCGCATGATTCATCAAATTCCTGGTTAATCGTCAGTAAATTATCTAAAATACTGTTTATTAACCTGATTTCAACATCATAGGTTGGTTTACCATACTTTACAATTTCTTCTTTTACATCCAGATCCTCAATGGGACTTCTTACTGCTACCAGATTCCTGCGGCTCACGTGGGTATAAATCTCGGTTGTCCTGCTGCTCTTGTGACCGAGAAGCTCCTGGATGTACCTTATATCCAGACCATTCTCGTGAAGATGAGTGGCATAACTGTGCCTGAGACTGTGAACTCCAACTTCTTTATTAATACCTGCCTTTTTCAATGCATTCTTGAATACATTATAAACACTTTCAGATGAATACCTTGCTCCACCCTGACCTTCAAAAAGATACCTTACCGGCTTATAGCCTTCAAGATACTCCTCAAGCTTTGGCCATACTTTTTCAGATACAGGAACAATACGGTCAACACCTCCCTTTCCTTCCCTTATATGAAGAAGACTCCTGGTCCTGTCAATATCCGTGAGCTTTATATTGATAACCTCCGACCTGCGCAGACCACATGAATAGATTATCCATAAGAGAAGCTTATGCTTGGCGTTCCTTGTCGAATTGAGAATGCGACTGACCTCTTCCTTTGAAAAAACCTTTGGCAGCGCCCTTCCTCGCCTTGGACGCTCAATGATCTGAGGGATTATTTTCCCTTTTCCCGAAAGCTCATAGAATAGCTTAACTGCCGAAACCATTTGATTCTGATATGATGCGGAAAATGCATATTTAATAATAACACCATATATAAATTCCGATACTTCATTCTGAGTTATTTCAAGCGGGTCTCTGGTATGAAAATATTTGAAGAATAATTCCAGCTGCACAAGATATGATTCGACAGTCCTGAAGCTGTACCTGCTCTCCTCCAGGTGCCTTCTTAAAAGCTCCAATCCATCCTTTGCTTCATCGCTTAGTACTCTCGAGCGGATTTCATCACCAAAATCTTTCCGCAACTCTTTTAACTCAGCTGCCGGCTTCGTCCTGATAACACTTACTTCAATTCCTTTTGATGAGAAATAGTCGGACAACGAATCAACGTTCAGCTTTGACCAGGGAAGCATGAACTCCCTGTGAGTCTTATCATAATAGGCTTTCCCATAGCTTTTTATCTCATCAATCCATGCCTTGTCATAAAAGCCGGTGAACTTTATGGTCAGACGTCCGTCCCTGTCATCGATCCGGAATTCAACAGGACCATATTTTGAGGAGTACCCTGCTTTCTTTAATACAGAACCATCAGAAGTATCAACATTCTTTTCAACTTCAGGAATTATCCTGAAGGTTGTATGAGGCATAATTTCATCTGAAATATCATCGATGGAAGATCTTTCCGGTTTTGTTTCCTTTTCCGCTTCCGGTTCGTGATTTTTTGAAGCAATGGCTGAAATATCAATATCGGCTTTATCCCTGAAAGCCCTGAATACTTCAATCAAAGCCTCTTCAGTTGCATCAACATAGTAAAAAGTATTGGTGCTGCTGTAGCGTGATCCGCTGATGCTTTTTGCAATTGAGTTCAAACCCGGGTCGTACTTAAAGACAATTGCATAACGCCAGAGATCCCGGTGAAATACCCGTTTAAGTGTGATTCTTTTCATTAGCACGAAGAAATTCCCACACAAATTAAATCAACAAAATGTAAAGTTAACAAACAGTCAGATATTAAAAAAATAAAAGTTTTTGATTTATATCATCCCTTCCGTAATCTCGCACTATAACTATTTTCCGGTATTCGCTCATCTCTCACTTCTCACCTCTCACTTCTCACCTCTCTACGCTTTACTCTCTACGCTCCCTGCTCTCTGCTCCCCGCCCCCGGCAATGGCCCCGGGACCCCTGCCCACTGTACATTCCTCATTCCTCCACACGCTATCGCCCCGTCAGTTACATAAGCAAAATACCATTGCCATTGTATAATATGCAGATATAATGCCTGTAGCTGACTTTTTACAGTTAGTGTCAATTTACAAATAATCCGGGGATTAATGATCTGAAATTCCATCAAATGTTTTTTAGATGCAATACAATTTCTGCTTCCTCCTGTTCATCATGCATTGACAAGATTATTCCAGCAATATCCTGGTCGTAAATTTCAATGGGAATATTTACGCCCAATGACACTGCAGCCTCAATTTCTCCTGCTCTGAATCCTGTTTTTTCTATGGATATTTGAAAATAGCTATTTTTCAATAACCGGTAATTCTATATGTGAAGGATATTTTACTGACCTGTATATCTTCTGATGAGAAATTATAAAATCCGATTCACTGGCTTCAAAAATATTTGGAATATATTTTTGCGGGTTCCGGTCAATGATAGGGAACCATGAACTTTGAACCTGAACCATGATCTTATGCCCTTTTTTAAATACATGGTTTATTGAATGTAAATCAATCTTATATTCGTTCACCTCATTGGGTGTAACAGGTTCCGGCTTCGAAAAGTTATGACGGAACCTGCCCCGGAAAACGTCATTGGCGATCATTAACTGATATCCTCCCATTTCCGGTTTTTCAGGGTAAGACTCCGGGTATACATCTATAAGCTTTACTATCCAGTCAGCATCAGTCCCGGTTGTCGAGGCAAATAAAACAGCCAAAAGGTTACCTGTTACTTCAACATCTTCAGTTAACATATTGGTTTCCCAGCTCAACACATCAGGACGACAATTAACAAACCTCTGATCTTCAAGTAACCAGGTGTACCATCTGGAACCCGGTCCGTAAGTCATCTCAATAGGCCTGTTCCGGTAAGGAACAGGATGAAAAGGGTCCGACAGATATTCATCAGATGCAATACTTTCCTTCGGTACATCAAATGAAATCATTCCATTTGAATTGAAATAAAGATTCTTTATCCTGGTAGCATATAACGGAGGCCATTTATCATAACTCTTCCAGGTGTTTGAACCAGTCTGAAATGTTAAAGCTTCCGGAAACTGTCCCGATCCTTTTCCCTTAAGATAAAATGCAAAAAACGGAGCCTGAATCTCTTTCCTGAATGTTTCTGATGTTGGTACTCCAAAATTTATGTTGCCCAGCTGGTCTCCTTTACCACTCCTCCATCCTCCATGATTCCATGGGCCAATAGTGATGAAATTCTGGTTAAATTTATCACCCTTTTCCAAAAATTCATAAGCTTTTAGTGGACCATAATAGTCTTCCTGATCCCACCAGCCCGCAACATGAAGAATCGGGACTTTTGGTGTGGTAAGACGATAAACCATAGATTGTTTCTGCCAGAAATCATCATAGTTTGGATGTTTAATATAATCATTCCAGGTGGGGATCTTGCCGTGGAAATATTTTTCGTTAACATTGGATAAAGGTCCCAGAGCAAGATACCATTCATAGGTATCATATCTGTTAAATGGGAAGAGTGAGTTTTCTTTAGAGTTTTCTGTCATGTAAGCATATTCAAATGCGTAACTCAACCGGAAAGCACCATTATGATGAAAGTCATCTCCGATAAACATGTCTGAGGGCGTAGCCTGTTCTGAAGCTGCTTTTAAGGCAGGATGAGGCTCAATTGTCCCCATCATTGTGGTCCATCCGTCATAAGAGACACCCAGCATCCCGACTTTGCCATTATTATCAGGTACGTTTTTTAAAAGCCAGGCGATTGCGTCATACGTATCTGTACTTTCATCTATAGCGTCAGGATTTTTTTTATCACGCATCGGACGCTGCATTTCAAATGTACCTTCGGATTTATAACGACCACGTATATCCTGATAAACAAATATATATCCTTCCAAAGCCATATCACTCACATATGGCGTCTTATCCGGAGATGGCCTGGCACTTACTCCATAGGGAGTTCTCAGGAAAATAAATGGTAAAGCTTCTTTAATATTTTTCGGAGCATAAATGACAGTATTCAGTTTTATGCCATCCCGCATCGGGATCATTACTTCCTTCCTTGAATAGACAAGAGTATCACTTTTATCCTGTCCAATTACAGGTAATGATAAAAAAAACACTATTAATAAAATAAGTTCAAATCTTGATTTTTTCATGGTTATTAGTTTAATAGAATAATTGTAATCTTTTGATCAGGACACGTACATCAATATTACCATTAAGGAAACATAATTGTAAGGGTTTAAACATTAAAATTACAGAATTGTTGCCATATTATGAATCAGGAATTATAGAAAAAGTCTTTTTCGGTTTTTTGCTCCGGTATCTGCAAAATGATCGACCGTTTAGAAATTATACACCGGGCAATAACAGGAAGATGCCGGATTGCAGGCGTGGCTTTATTCTCAGGTAATAAATCCTGACTTCTGACGATTAGTGCGGTCATTGTAGAAGTGCTGCATTGAGGAAAACAGGAAAAGTGGTTCTGATGTACAGCAGAATAAGACATCCTTTTATAAACGATCAAGCAGGTAGTACTCTGTTACTTTATTTTTAATTGTGAGGCGATAAGCCACGAAGTGGCTAAATATGAATAACCCCCGGCGCAGCCTTGCAAGCCGGGGGTAAGATAACACTCTGTTTTATAGCCCTGAAAGGGCGCAATATAATTGGATTTGAACAGACTTTTTTATATCTTGACACTCACTCGCTGAATTCACTTAAGTATATTCAACATGTCAAGTTATCGTCAACATCTGTACCATCTTGTGTTTAGGACAAAGCAGGGATCTCAACGTACTTATTGAATATATTAAGAATCAAGTTGAACATCATAAAAAAGTGACATTTGAAGAAGAATACAAGAAAATCCTGTTAGAGTGTGGATTAATACCAGATGAAAAGTATTTTCCATGATTACTTATATCTCGCTCCTTCAGAGCTCATGTTATGTGTGGCACCAAACCCCCGGCTTGCGAGGCTGTGTGCACAGCCTCTTGCGCCGGGGGTTATTCATATCTGGCTCTTTCAGAGCCAATACCCCATTCAATGACAGCACTTCTTGTTTTTGTTCAGGAAATATATTGGTCTGAAAAGTCATCTCAATGACCATGCGAGCATTCTTTATGAGAAGATCTGATTCCATATTATCTTTGGTACTCCCAATATGTTTATCAATCATTGCCAGATACCCCATATATAGAAACACCTGTATTGCATTTATGCCCCATTTAGTCCATACCTTTCTGACTAACCCTTATACATAAGGTAAAAATAGGCGTTAGTGCGGTAAAAATCTAAATTTAAAATTTTATATTATTAATTTTCAATTACTTGAAAATTACAACCGCACTAAAATCAGAAAGTGTCGGAAGTCAGGACACCGGGCAATAACAGGAAGGTGCAAGATTGCAGGTGTGGCTCAGTTCAAAGGTAATAATTATCTCAAACAAGTTACTTTCAGACCTGTCCGTGTACCATTCGACTTAATCTTTTAATGAATAATGAAGTTAATTCACAGTTGGATCACCTACCCTGCCCATAAATAAAATTGTACCCGTTGAGATTTCCCTGATGAAATACAGAAAAGGATGATTGATGGATATCTCAACCGGTAATTGTATAGAGGTAAATATAATCTCCACAACTGTTGCGGCTGCAGCTTCTGTACCTTCTTCGTCAGTCTCAATGAATGTCTGATGGATTACCCTGTTTATCATAAGGTCATCAGCACTTATTTTGGAGAAATCAGCATCCGGGGTAAAAGCAATGCCCATGCCGAGGTTAGTCAGGTCATCATTGAGAAGTCTTTTATATTTGTATTTGAATCGTGGCATGCCGAGTTCTACCTCATGAGTATTATCACCTAACATTCCGATCCAATTATTCCAAAGCGAGGGAGTGAGAGTTTCAGCCATCTCAGTTGTAGTAACATTCTCATCAGGCAAAACCACTACCATTGTGAAGTTACCCTGTCCATAGGGCAGCTCAACAATTGTTGAATTGCTGGTTTTAACGTATTTAAGATTCTCTGTTTGATGCATTACAGGTACATTCTTTGAGACTGACGCAGTTACATAAAATGGTTCCTGCTGTGTATTAGCCAAGTCAAACTTATATCGCCACTTGCCGTTGAAATAGACAGCATTTATCAGAAGCATGGCAAGATCAGGATCCAGATAATCTAACATATCCGGTATCTTATCATGGGTCTTTTCGGCAATCCATCGGTTCACAATATCCACTGCACCCGGATCTGTAACATCAATCCCCCGTGCCTCAGCTTTATACCATGTCTGAAGGTCTGTAATAAAGGGCTGTTTAACAACAAGACGCTTTTCGACCCAAACTGAATTGGCTATATCCAAAACAACACGATTATCTACCGGAACCATTTCTGTCATCAGTTTAAGGTACGTGGTATTTATCTGTTCAAGTGTTTTTCCCTCTAACCCCAGTGTCTTTCTCATGGCCCCGAAGGTTTCTCCCTCTGCACCATTGAGTGTCATAGACAGGGCACTGGTAATGCTGAACGGAGAAATCATAATATTATCTGTCTCTTTTGCATTGGCAAGAACAGGTTTTAACAAATTAAAACCTAATCTGTTTGCAGAGTCTATTACTTCCCTCTGATAAACCTCTGTGGTTATGTTTACCGGATCCCCAGGCTGATCATTTGTTTTACTTTTTTCGCAGGAGCCCAGGATCATTGATAAACAAATTATGTTTATCAAAATACCTTTTTTATAAATGATTTTCATGAGGGTACCAAGTTAGTTGATAACAGACCCGCACAAAAATTGTACCATTGGCAAATTCAGGACTGAAATATTTCTGTCAGAAGGAATATTGCCCTGAAACCGGATAATATAAATGGCAACCTGGTCAATTTCCTCAAATGCATGTTCAGGACATTAACCGCAGGATTGTCATATTAAATATGCTCCCGGCTTACGGGATCAATAAATACGTAAATTACATCGAACAGTCAATTAACAATATTAAATTTAAAATCAGGCCCGTATCTCAGCCTCAAAACCATTTATCTCACTTGTCATAATTGGTAACCTTATTAATAGTAAAGTATAAGGTTACACTTCCTGCATAATTTTGAAGAATATGTTGAACCGTGGTATTACCATTATTCAGGGTTGTGACATCATGCGTTGTTGTTTTAGTTTTTGTCGTCAAAAGGCCACCAGGTAACAGCAGTTCAACACTTGAACTAATCGTAAACTGTCTCCCTGTTTGAGTTGCAACATCATCAGGAGTAAAATGCATTTTGTATTTGTAACCGTTCAGCAGTGTCAGCTCAGTTCCAAACGTATTTGATAAGAGTTTGACCCATGCCTGGTTAGGACAGGCACCTCCAATGCAAAGTCCGCTGTAATCATTATTTGGCCATGTAACCGTTACGTCATATGAACTAGGTCCATTACAATTATCGCGTTGCATATAATTAACACTGTCAGCTATTTGTACTGTTTTCTCTCCATTAAGAGTTTTGACTTTAAAGGAAATCGGGACTGCAGTGGTAGCCGGTGCTGCTTTAAAGAATTCACTCCAGTTAAGGTTTGCTATAGCCGCATTAGCCGCATCTTTAGTTCCTCCTGCTGAAAAAATTGTAGTGGTACTGTTTTCAAGGATTTGTTTTTGTTCATTACTCAATGATCCCCCTCCATTAACATAATCACCCATTGATGCCTGCAACGCGGTTGATAGTTGGCTCCCGGAGGAAACACTGGTAGATTTCATAGTGAAGAGCAGGATTCTGCCATATGTAACTGATTCTATATAAAGCGGAATATTCCCCGCTCCTAATTCCCCTTTGTTCTCCAATCCTTTCAGATCAGCTGTGGTTACATCAGGGGCCAAAAAATCAACGGGTGCATGCATCTGGTCATCTGCTATTCTTACAGTGAACATTTCCTGAACAAATTTCGCAATAACCGTGTTCTCATTATAGGCTCTTTCAACACTGACATTTGCACTTGCATCCAAACCTACCTGTGATTCAGGATCTGTAAATCCTCCACTGATCCCCATTGCCAGCATCGACTGCTCAAAAGAAGCAGCTTCCTCTACAGAGAAATTCATCAATCCGGCACCAGATTGTGATCCCTCAGGCATTTGGCCCGCGGCTATCTGAAAGTCAGAAATAGCCTGCTGTACGTTAACACTATTGGGCACATCCACTTTTTTAGAACCTTCGGGGAGGGGAATGTTTATTTGGATTGTTATCGGAGAACGCTTTAAATTTATGTTCTTCAGTTCACCGCTTTTCAACGTTTTCCCCTGGATCAGTGCACCAGGCCAGATAACCCCAAAATTGGTTTCCACTGATGTAATACTCTCAAACGTTCTCGCAAGATTCTTTTTAAAGACCTCACACTTGTATGGAGCCCCTCCTGTCGGAACCATAACATCATTTACCAAAACAGCAGGCGCTGGCGTTAAAGTTTCAGTTTTCCAATCAGGTAACTGACTAATAACGCTGTTAATACTGTCTGCGTTAGGATTGACTAACGGATTTAAATCTTCATGTTTACTACAAGCATAAGGAATCATTAAAGTAGCAAGCAGAAAATACAAAATTTTTCTGATCTGTAACAACTTCATAACCGTAATGATTTAAATGAATAAATAGAACTAATTAAAAGGGAACAAATTATTCAGAAAAAAGTTGAACATGCCGGTTGTTTTCTAAAAAATAATGCGGACTCAAAGGCCGGGTGGCCTCTGACTAAAAATTTGAAAGACCAGTCAGTATTGAATGACGGGCAAGATTGAAGTGGTAAACCGGAAGCCTTAATTAAGGTTTCATCTAATTATTATCCAGGTAAGGATCGGACTGGATTTTATCCTGCAAAGCTTTAATATCAATTTCCTGAACAGGGCACTTTTTATCAATTGCCATAGAAGCCGCCATGGCTGCAGATTGCCCTAATACCATGAAAACCGGTTCCATCCGTATGGAACCATATGCAATATGACTGGCCGACAGGCATACCGGTACCTCAAGGTTCGTACATTCACTTCTTTCGGGAGTGAGCGAACGATATGAAATCGGGTAAGGCGGGAATCCTCCTACTTCCACATTTCCTTCGTTTTTTACCATGCCATTCACCGAAATGCGCTGACAGTTATGGCTATCCATAGTATAGGCAGCCAGTCCTATTCCGTCGACAACTTTTTTCTCTCCCCGGCAGTTATGTTCTGTCATTACATATTCTCCGATCATGCGTCGTCCTTCCCGGATATATAGCTGTGGCGTAAAATGATCATTATCCTGATATTCATCTTTCGGGTAACCCCAGTCGCCTAAAAACTTGCGCAACGGTTCGGGGACCCTGGCATCGGTTTTCATAAAATAAAATAACCCTTTTGTATAGGAAATATGCGCCTCAAATATTTTTTTCCTTTCCTCAAAATCCGCTTCCGGCCAGTTATAATTTTCACCAATCATATCAGTGGAAAAGCCTCCGCGATTATTAATATCCGTTTTACGATTCGGCATCCGGCTCCATATAAAGTAGTCATTTATATTTCTCATGTCTGGTTGCGCTGCGAAAAGACGTACCAGAAGTTCATACTTTGAAGAGTCATAATCTTCAGGTCTTGTGATCAATATTCTGTTTTCAGCACTGTCAGTAAGGCAGATGCGGAAATTGTAAGCCTGTATTATTGTATCTCCGGATCCTGTTTGAGCCGGAGCACCTGTACTGATACCCCATACTAATCCACTTGAAGGATCGCCGGGAGTTTTATACGGACTTACTCCATCGGGAAATTGATGATAACCCGATTGTTTATGGTATTCCGGTAACTGAAATCCGTTTAATCTCTCTTTGTAATGACTATTGTCTTCTCTTCCTACAGTATATGAAACACCAGTCATAGCCATCAGATCTCCTTCATAAGTACAGTCAATAAACTCTTTTGCATTAACCTCTATGGAGCCAACATTAGGCTGACTTGCATCCTGTAATAATATGGATTCAATAACTGTTCCTTTCTTCCTTACCTTTATTAATTGTTTCTGAAACAATACTCTGATCTTCCCTTTATTAATGTATTCATCAATAACCTTCCGGGCTACATGCGGTTCAAATGTCCACTGTTCGGATACACCATATTCTTCTCCAATCTTTCTGTAGAATTGCCGGGCCAGACCTGTTATGGCTTGTTTGTTTCCAATATCAGTCTGTCCTAATCCTCCGGTTGTCATTCCACCCAGCATTTTCCCGGGTTCTATCAGCAACACTGATTTACCACACCGGTGAGCCGCATATGCCGAGATTACACCGCTTGATGTACCTCCATAGATACAGATATCAACGGAATATTTCTTAATGCTTTCAAAATGTGCAGATAAAGGTTCAGCTATTGAAATATTAATGAATAATATTAAAAACCAGCAGGTTATAACTTTGCGTTGCATATGTCAATTTTTATTTATTTCCCGAGAGCGTCAACAACGGCTATCCATTTTCTCTTCCCTGTCTGCTGAGCGTCAACATTATGCATAGCTTCAGCATTCCAGCCTTTCGATGTGGCTTTCACCAGGGGTGTTTCGATCATTTTTTCAGAATAGCGCGTTGTACTTATTTCTGTAATTTTGAACGCATGCACCTGGTTCCCGTAGGTTGGATCACAGTCTTGCCCAAGCCGGTACAGGCTTCCATATAAAATGAAAGGCCGGCCACCCGGTCGTGCAATATTCAGATCTTTTTTAACTATGGGGCTCAGAGGGTGTTCTGTCCAGGGGCCTTTGAGATCAGGTGCATAGAAAAGTCTCAGGTTGTCATTGCCGCTGCGTGCGGTAAACATCCACCACATATCCTTGAATCGCACTACAGTACTGCTGATGAAGGTTTCACCCGAAAGCAAATCTCCTTCATATCTCCACTTAACAGGAAAATCCACTGCTTTATATAACCTGATGGATTTTTCGGTATGATTTTCGGGAATCATATAATAATCATTTTGCCACTTGAAAACATAAGGATAGGAAGTGACAAAAGACTCTAAAAGAACTATCTGACGGTATTTCCAGTCAACCCCGTTTTTGCTTTCAGCCAATCCGATTCCTCCCATGTCAGTCTTTCCGTCCTTTGCAGTGAAAAATACATAATATAAGGAATCGGTAACAACCATGAAAGGATGCGCAACAATATCAACATTAAGATCATTGACAATCGCTGCTGTAAGCACAGGATTCTTTACACCTTCCGGAGTTGAAAGCTCAAATGGGGAAGGTCCCGAATAGAAACCAATAGTCCATGAACTCTTCGAATTGTCCGGGGGAGCATTAATTTGCCGGCTACCCTGCCCCGAGGAGGGATTATCATTCTGGGCGTGAATCGTTACTCCATAAGCAATCAGACAAAACGAAATCAACAGTTTATTAAATTTTATCATATAATTCTTTTTAAAAATGTCTTTGATATCAAAGTTCTCCAAAAAAACCAACTACAACAAATTTATTTATGAGCATTCTCTTAAAGTATCCGTTATTAAGTTCTGCTTCAATCTGCTTCAATCTGCTCCAATCTGTTTCGATCAGTTTCGATCAGTTTCGATAAGTAGAAGAATCCGGCAAATTCCTGGATTTTGCCGTTTAACCATAAAAACCAGCAGGATCAGATTGACCTGCTTTTGAATTTATGATCAGAATTCCGGTTTTATCTCTGTCAGCTAATCTGATGCCAACATTTCTCATTTACCTTTTATCGCGTTTTAAATAAATTCTGTAATATTGAGATCCTGAAATAAGTTGTATCATGAATGAAGAAATGAAGCAAATCGCCAAAAGAATTAAGGAGATCAGGGAGATTTCCGATATTTCAGCTGAAACAATGGCCGGGAACCTCGGAATTCCGGTTGAAAAGTATCTGCATTACGAAAGCGGAAATGCCGATATACCTGTCAGTTTTATTTATGAGATTGCACAGTGGTTTAACATAGAATTATCGGTTCTTCTCGGTGGTGATAATCCAAAGCTCCGCATTTATGGTGTTGTCCGCAAGGGTAAAGGTTTAAATCTTGAGCGCAGGAAACAATATAAATATGAGAACCTTGCATATAATTTTATAAATAAGAAGATTGAACCTTTTATGGTTACCATTGATCCCGCTCCGGGAAAAGATACGGCAGATTTCAATTCCCACCCCGGCCAGGAGTTTAACTACATTATTGAGGGCGCTATGATGATAAACATTGACGGCCATGAGATCTTACTGAATGAAGGTGATTCAATATATTTTAATTCGGGATATAAACATAATATGAAGGCCCTGAACAATAAACAAGTCAGATTCCTGGCAATAGTGTTATAATCATTCAAATAAACAATATTATGGTCTTAGATAAATACATGCCCCGTACAACATTCAGGTCCTACGAGGATTTTAAAGAAAACTTTAAAATAAATATTCCGGAAAATTTCAATTTTGCTTTTGATGTTGTTGATGAAATAGCAGATCAGACCCCCGATAAAATAGCTATGGTCTGGAGCAATGACAAGGGTACTGAAGCCACCTTCACATTCGGGCAGATGAAATATTACAGCAATAAAGCTGCAAATTTCTTCGTGGCTGCAGGTATACGGAAGGGAGACCCGGTAATGCTGATTCTGAAACGAAGGTACGAATACTGGTTTTGCACACTTGCCTTAAATAAGATAGGTGCCATAACCATCCCGGCAACACATTTACTTACTGCAAAAGACATTATTTACAGGAATAATGCAGCTGATATCAAAATGATTGTATGCGTGAACGAAAAGGACACAATACTCCGGATTGAAGAGTCAGAAAGCAAATCACCGTCTCTGAAACAAAAAGCATTGATAGGTGAAGATCGCCAGGGCTGGCTGAACTTTACAACCGGGATGAATAATAGTTCTGATAATTTTACGAGGCCCCGGGATAAAGAATCTACAAATAATGAGGATATTATGCTTCTCTATTTTACTTCAGGGACAACAGGTATGCCCAAGATGGTTAATCATAATTACATTTATCCCCTGGGACATATTGTAACTGCAAAATTCTGGCAGAATGTCCGGGATAACGGGCTCCATTTTACCGTAGCCGATACAGGATGGGCAAAATCGGCATGGGGGAAAATATATGGCCAGTGGTTATCGGGAAGTGCAGTAATGACTTATGATTATGATGCCTTTGTTCCAAAAGAGTTGCTGAATGTTATTTCAAAGTACAGGGTTACCACATTTTGTGCGCCTCCCACTATTTACAGGTTTCTTATTAAAGAAGATTTTTCAGGTTATGACTTCAGCAGTTTAAAATATTGTGTGGTTGCCGGAGAACCTCTTAACCCGGAAGTTTTTAAACAATTCTATGAAAAAACGGGGATCAAACTCATGGAAGGATATGGCCAGACAGAATGTACCGTTGCTCTGGCAACATATCCATGGATGGAACCCAAACCCGGTTCCATGGGAAAACCAACACCGGGTTATGACCTTGAGATTATTGACGAAGAGGGTAATTCATGTGAAGCCGGTATCGAAGGTCAGGTCATTATCCATACCGATAAAACAAAACCTCTGGGGATGTTTAACGGCTATTACCGTGACGATCAGTTAACCAGAAGTGTCTGGTCGAAAGGCATTTATAAAACCGGCGATATGGCATGGCGTGATGAAGATGGGTATTACTGGTTCATTGGAAGAGCTGATGATGTAATAAAGAGCTCTGGGTACCGTATCGGCCCTTTCGAAGTTGAAAGCGCACTTATGGAACATCCCGCTGTGCTTGAATGTGCAATTACCTCCGTACCTGATCCTGACAGGGGACAGATTGTGAAAGCCTCGATCATAATTGCAAAAAATTATGTTCCGTCTGATGAACTTGCAAGAGAACTGCAGGAGCATGTCAAAAAAGTAACTGCACCCTACAAATACCCGAGGATAGTTGAATTTGTAACAGAGCTGCCAAAAACAATTAGTGGCAAAATAAGAAGAGTTCAAATAAGGGAAGGAGATAATGTGGAATGAGGAAATAGAATTAAGCATTCAAAGATCTTTCAGCATCCAGATAGTGCAGCTGAAATGACCTGAATTACCCATTGCTGCGGGAATAAATTTAAACCCTGCTTTCTCATATAATCCGATAGCTCTGGCGAGTTCAGGGAATGACTCCAGATAGAGTTGCGTGTATCCCATATTTTTAGCCGATTCCATGCTTTTTTCAAGAAGCTGCAATCCTATTCCTTTACCCCGTTGTTCGGGATGGAGGTACAACTTAACGAGCTCTGCACATCCTTCAGGCAGGCCCGGTGTTGGAAAAATCCCGCAACCTCCTATTATCTTCCCCGCCTCCTCTGCAATCCAGTATATTGAACCCGGTTCCCTGAATAGTTCGTAAAGAGAATATGTGGTTGGATCGGAATACACAGTACCCGGACGGTCAATTCCGAATTCCCTGAAAACGGAACGGATCAGTTCTGCAATTTCCTTATTATCATCTTTTCGGATATTCCTTAGTATAAGCTCCATTTTACATTGATTTGGAAAATAGATTATTCTGCATTTTACCTCCCTGATATCTACAGTCGGAATCGCATAAATTTTTCGCCAAATTTATAAGAATAAGTAATTAAAAATATGATTTCCGCTATATCCCTTCTAAAAAAGTATATGAGTATCCGGAATGAATAACAAATGAAAAAAATATGTTGCCTGGTCTTCTGTACTTTCAACAAAAACTTAAAATACAGAGGAAGATTACCTTCGGTGAGCTCGTCCCGACTTAGCGGGACTCGGTTCCTCACTATCCTCTTCTCTACGCTCTGGGTTTCAGCTACTACTATTGACAACATTTTATATCTCATAGATTATCTAGATACTTGTAAGTTCGCTTTTAGCTAACATTTAATTTTTTTTAAGCCACGAAGTGGTTAAATATGAATAACCCCCGGTGCAACCGGGGGTAGATGGATACTCTATGAAACCAAGCCCTGAAAGGGCGTGATACTATTGGAAAATAAGTGAAGTTATTGTACCTTAGCCTTTGCTCGCTGTTTAATGTGCTAAAAATATTTAAACTATGTCAAGTTACCGTCAACTTTTGTATCACCTTGTTTTCAGAACAAAGGACAGTCTTCCTACTATTAATCAGGATCATACCGATCAGCTTTATGCCTACATTACTGGTATAATTAAAAACAAGAGTAGCCATTTATACCGGATAAATGGAGTTGAAAATCATTTGCATATTCTTACCGATCTTCATCCATCCATTGCACTTGCTGATTTTATGAGAGAGATTAAAGCATCATCTTCATTATGGATGAAAAACACAGGCTATTTTCCTGCATTTAATGGATGGTCAGAAGGATATGGCTCCTTTACCTGCTCGTATATGGATATGGGAAGGCTGATTGATTATGTAAAAAATCAACAGGAACATCACGGGAAAAAGACTTTTGAAGAAGAATACAGAAGTTTGCTTCTGGAGTCCGGATTAAAGATTGATGAGAGGTACTTTCCCTGACTTTTATCACGCTCCTTCAGAGCTTACGACACTTTGAGCACTGTTACCCCCGGTTGCACCGGGGGTTATTCATATATGGCTCTTTCAGAGCCGGTTGGGACTGTTATGATAAGTGGAAATGGTCGTTTTACTCATATTAACTATGCTTTATAATTGCAGGAGATTCCTCATTCATCCATCTTAAGCGGGTAATTCAATATAACCTGAGATTCGTTTGTGGTGGATTTTTTCGGAAATCCGAAGCGCAGAGAGGAACCTGGTCCGGTTTAGTCGGTATGAGCTTATTGAAGGTAATCCCCGGGGTTCAGCAGGAAATTGACTTTCCGTACGAATCCGCCATCAGGCAGAAAAGTAAGGAACCGAGACGGCCATATGGCTGACAGGCACACCACAGGTAATCTCCAAACACAATAACTGGTACAAAAGTAAAACCATTTTTATGCATGATTCCCGATGCTCATAAAAAAGTTTATAATTTGATTAATATTTCCCATTTTGGTACCGGAACCAATCCTTTAAATTGTTTTAGGGCGAAGGACAAATTTGTAAGATAACCCTGATCTTGTTTAAAAATAAAGATTTATCTTTATTACACATCAAACTTGTACATTCCTATAATTATTAAAGAAAATTGGAGGCAAATGCATCAGAATGTTTTTAAGAAGTATGTTTTTATCAATTTATGATGTTTCTGCTGCCAGCGGATATTTACCATCAGAATAGCCTGTTATAAAAAATAGTTTAAATCATTAGTGTCCGCTAAAAAATTAAATATCGTTCTTTGAAATCTTCAATGGATTGAAGTTGTAGAGTTTTTTTGTTACGTCCCGATTTGAAATGAAATCATACTTAGACTTTGATCAGATTTAAGATTTGTTCAATTACCGTTGGCTTTAGCCAACGGTATAGCAGCCTCACTATAAGGGACTTTAGTCCTTCATTTGTGGGCTAAAGCCCGCACATGGGCTGTATCTTCATCCGTCCCGCCTAAGCGGGACGGTAAGTGAGTACAACAATAAAATAATTCAAATTTTGAATATTAAATTATTTAGCAAAATATCTTAAAAATAACTACTTACAAACCAAGATTACCTGGATATCAAAGAATTAAATTGTATATAATTGAAAATCAATTATATTTAAGTGGACACTAATGAGTTTAAATAACAATTCAAAATTTCAGAAAATATGAAACCCAATTACCGGTCATTTTTTATTTTTTTCGGCGTTACTTTGCGTATTATACGGCATATTCGCCAGTTGCAGCAGCAACCGGAATATGAAAGTTACGGATTTAAGATGTGAGTATCTCGAAAATCCTCTCGGGATTGATATTTTGCAACCCCGATTCTCATGGCATATTTCCGGCGACAAGCGGGGTACATACCAGTCGGCTTACCAGATTCTGGTTACGGACAAAAAGGAATCTCTGCGGGATGGTACCGGCAATATATGGGATACAAAAAAGGTCTCTTCTGACAAGTTAATAAATATTGTTTATCAGGGTTCTCCCCTCACCGGCGACAAGACATATTACTGGTGCGTAAGTATCTGGAATCAGGATGGGGAACAGAGTGAATGGAGCGAACCTGCTATTTTTCATACCGGGTTATTTAACCAGGCCGGGTGGAAAGCAAAATGGATCACTTCAGTTGACAGCTCACTTGAGGCTCCGCTATTCAGAAAAGAATTTAATATTGACAAACAGATAAAATCTGCATATGCGTATGTATCGGGTTTAGGATATTATGAACTCTATCTCAACGGGAATAAGGTTGGTGATCATGTACTTGATCCCGCAATAACGAATTACCCTGTGCGTATCCTTTATAGCACATTCGATGTGACCGGTCAACTGAAAAAAGGAGTGAATGCTGCAGGTGCATGGCTTGGGAATGGTGCATTCCGCATGAGAAAAGTAAAGGACCGGTACAGCTGGGAAAGCAACGGGTTAATTCTTGGTTCTCCATGTTTTATAATGCAGCTGAATATTACCTACACTGATGGCACCATAGAAAATATTATTACAGATAATTCCTGGAAATCCTCAGGCAGCCCGATCACTTTCAATAATGTATACGGAGGGGAGGATTATGACGGCCGTTTAGAAAAAAAAGGCTGGTCCTCAGCCGGTTATGATGCTTCAGACTGGAAACAGACTACTTTAACGGATGGCCCAGGGGGAGTACTGCAATCTCAACTGATGCCTCCCATAAAGGTCACTGAGACTATTAAACCTGTGACCAAAACAAATCCTCAACCGGGTGTTTATCTGTTTGACCTGGGACAAAATTTTGCCGGATGGTGGAGAATGAAAGTGAAGGGCTCAGAAGGTGTTACAATACGAATAAGGGGAGCCGAGACGTTGAATGATTCTCTTTTTCCCAAACCCCTCCAGGAGGGAGATAAGCTTAGCATAAAGCAGAGATATCACTCTCTGGTCTGGACTGATTATACCCTCAGGGGCAATGAAACTGAGGTCTATGAACCCCGATTCTTTTATACAGGGTGCCGTTATATAGAAGTTACTTCTGATAATCATAAAAATCCGGAATCTCTTGAGATTGAAGGCCGTGTAGTACGTTCATCACTTGAATTCAATGGAAAATTTGTAACATCCGACTCTCTTCTTAACAGGATCCACAGGGCTACCGTATGGGCACAGATGGGGAATACACAAGGCTATCCATCAGATTGCCCCCACAGAGAGAAAGGTGGCTATACCGGAGATGGCGAGATTATTGCAGAAGCATCCATCCATGACTTTCAAATGGCTGCATTTTATACTAAATGGTTAAATGACATGCGTGATGCCCAGGAGGAGAACGGCCGCATACCCAATACATCCCCTACTCTTATAGGAGGCCATGGCGGAGGAATTGCATGGGGAAGCGCCTATATACTAATCCCCATGTGGATGTACCAGTACTATAATGATACCCGGATTCTTGAAGAACACTATGTTCCTATGAAACGTTATATCGGATATCTGCAAAACTTAGCCAGAACTGATTCCAATCCCGGGGAACCTTATATTATAAATAAGTTCGGAACTTATTGGTTATCTCTTGGAGAATGGTGTGCCCCGGGTCAATCTGATGGCCCGAATCATCCAATGGTCAACACATACTACTACTACAAGGATGTTTCACTGCTATCGCGTATTGCGACAATTCTGGGGAAGAATGAAGATGCCATTAAATATCAGGCGCTTGCAGATACAATAAAAAATGAACTGAATAAGAAATTTTTCAATCCGCTAACAAATCTTTATGGTAACGAGACTACCTATCAAACCTATCAGTTGCTGGCACTGTCAGGTGATATTGTACCTGAGGGCCATCGTGAGCAGGTTTTTAATACTGTCACTGACGATATAATAAACACCCGTAATGGGCATTTAAACACCGGAATAATCGGTACCAAGTATCTTTGGTATGTGATGGCACATAATGACCGGAATGACCTGTCATATTCTGTAACAAAACAGACCACATATCCCGGCTATGGGTACTGGATTAAGAATGGAGCAACTACATTATGGGAAGAATGGGACGGAAAAAATTCCCATAATCACCAGATGTTCGGATCTGTTGATGAATTTTTCTATAAATATCTGGCCGGAATCCGTGCACCCACAGATGAATCCACTTCAGCAGGCTATAAGCATATTCATATTCAACCCTATGTTCCTGAGGGATTATCTTTCGTTGAAGCCTCCCTGGAGACTGCAGCAGGGAAAATTGAATCGGGCTGGCAAAATGAATCCGGCTTATTTCAGTTAAGAGTGGTTATTCCGCCAAACAGTGATGCTACAGTCAGCATACAGATTATAAATGGGAAGAATGTAAAAGTTTCAGAAAGTGGGAAAATGGTCTGGGAAGACGGAGCATTTGTACCCGGTAATCCTGGCATTACAAATGCTGCCCTGAACGGTGACCTCCTGACTTTCTCAACAGGCTCAGGTACATATAAGTTCAAAGTGTCCGGGATATGATCATGTAGCTCAGCGATAGAACATTATTCTTTTTCAGAAAACAGGAAATGAGGCTGTCTCAAAAGTCCTCTGTGAAAGAGGCTGTCTCAAAAGTCCTTCCTTCTTTTTTGCCCCTAAATCCCCTAAAGGGGACTTATTGATCCTCAAGTAATTATCAAACCCCCTTCAGGGGGAAGGGGGCAAAAGACTAAGCTATTCAAAAAGGATTCATACTTTTAAGACAGCCTCCGATACAGAGAAAGCATTACCATAATTTTAGACTTTTGAGAAAACCTCATCAGGCACCGGAAAGGTCCACTATGTCTCTTACTTCGAGGATTGACTTACCATATCCTTTTGTTACAGAATTTATCATTGCTAATCCAAGTTCCTTTAATGTCGAAACAAAACCGGGGAATAATTTCCTCCATAGCGGATAAAGAATGCTGAATAAAACATAATACTTAGGTGCATTTTTAAGTCCTCTGGTTGGCAGCATAAATCCGGGTCTGAAAACGTAAACTGTTTTAAATCCTGATTTCATCAAATCATTTTCGGTTTTCCCTTTTACCCTTGCCCACATCATCTTTCCTTTTTCGGTACTGTCAGTTCCTGCTCCGGATATGTAGCAGAATGTCATATCCGGATTTAACCCGGCTAGCTTCTCTGCAAAATTTATGGTCAGGGTGTATGTAAGTGAATAATATTCCGGCTCTTTTTTGTTGATGGAGGTTACTCCAAGGCAGAAGAAGCAGGCATTATATCCGGTCAGCAGACTTTCAATTTGCGAAATATCAAAGAAATTTTCATGAATGATCTCAGATAATTTTGGATCTGACACCCCGCAGGGCCTTCTGTTAATAACCAATACTTTTTCAACGTCAGGATGTATGAGGCATTCATGTAGAACTCCCTCTCCAACCATCCCGGTTGCTCCTGTAATAATTGCATTTATTCTCATATACGGAGTAAATAAAAAATATTATCCTGATGCTGCTGATCAAACTGCATGATATTCATGTAAACGTTTTCAACCGGAAATGGTTAATTATTGTTTATTATTTTTAAATTTTCCTGTCCTCCATATAAAATTCTGAATAACACCACATATTTTACGTCCTCAGATATTAAAATCCAGGCACAGCATTAAACACCTTCAGTTCAAATGGCTGCAATCTGAGGCGAACCGATTTGCCTCGGGCAACAGGCTGATTTATTTTGTCTGCCCCGGTTTTTACGGCATCAAAGAACAGGTAATCATCGGTCACATTTCCTGGCAGTTCAAATACACCGGCAACATTTACTTCAAACACCTTTTCAACATTTGAAGGGTTACGCAAGGACAGAACAGCTTTTTCCGGTGACCATGCTGCAAACCCATAAACCTCACCTTTGGCCGGGTCACCACCCACCCAATGCACATCAGCCATAACCGACTCATTATCTTTTGCCCATTTACATGCCGCAGCGAGACAGTTCCAGTTTGCCGTGTTAAGCTTATGCGGATTAATGTACAATTCCTGCAGATTTGTTCCGGTTGCAAAAAAAGACCAGATCTCATCTGTAATATCTTTATCATTCATTTCAAACATACCGGGATTTCCGTTATCGGCAATGCATATTCCGTCTAGCATTAATGAATTTAAAGGATACAACGGACCTCGAATTACAACATTTTTATAAGTATCCGCATCACGGTAGGTTATCCATTGCTGCCGTTTTGAACCTTCACCCATCATATTGGTATCGTCACCTCCGCGCCAGATATTATCTCCATACATCAGCCACGAAGCTGATGGCCATGTTCCGGTAGTCAGACTAAGATAGAGGCCGGATTTTAATCCTGTTAAATATTTAAGTAAGCTTAAAAAGGCTTCAACATCATTCTGATAAACAATCCCCGCTCCGCTGCCTGCACCAACACCATCAAATTTGAACATACAGATATTATAGTCTTTTATAAAATTGCCGGTTACCTCTTTAAACCTGTTATAATAAACGGGGCCGGAAAGTGAAAAGCCTCTCTCATTAGTTTCAAAAGGTGGACTTTGTTCCTTCCCATACTCCATGCGCAACATTTTTGCTTTACCGTAACCTCCAAAAGGTGATAGCCAGACACCCAGTTCAGCATGGTACGATTCGGCAGCTCTCTTTATTTTTGTAAATCCGTCGGGGAAGCCTGAATTAAACTTCCAGAGTGTCCTGTTATCATCCCATCCGTCATCAAAAAGAAAAGCCTGCATCTGAACACCGCGTTTTTTAATCAGACTATCGCCGAATACTTTTATCCTGTCAAGACACTCATTTTCATTAAATTTTCTGTCATTCCATGAAATATCATACCATGAGTTATAATGCAACACCTGGTGGTAAGGTTGGGTCCTCTCCCTTTCAACATAATAAAGGAAGCCTCTTCGCAACTGGTTGACCGGCGTAACACCCCATACACTTGTAAGTTCATTCAAAAATCGCGGGAGGTATACAGTAATATATTTTTCATTTTGCCCGACCTTGCTCAATGGATGTTCCATGGCAAAAAACATATTGTTGTGTACCAGTGGAGAACCATCTACAGTGCCTTCTTTACTGACTCCGATGCTTAAAGGAAGTTTTACCAGAATGATTTTGGATATTTTTATTACATCTCCAGCTTTAAACCTGAAAATCTGACGCACATAGTTTGATCCGTCTCTCAGGTCGGCTTCCCAGTTTACTGTTATCCCCAACGATTTGTTTTCGAGAACTGCGGAATATTTTTTACCTGGCAGCCTGTCTGCATAGGTCGCAACGGACGGGTCTCCCTGAATATTCAGGACAACAGGGGTATTTACCAGTTGGAAATCATTTGAAGTAATAACACTGCTATCCTGCAGCATAAGTTCAAATATTTCTGCATTGCCGTTTATTAATTTCTCTCTTGTTTCTTTGTCATCAAAGGCCCGGATATTTATTTTTTTGCCATCATTTGAAAATTCCATCCTGATCAGATTATTCTCAAGTACAACCCGGCCACCGGCTAATGTCTTAATCATTGCCTGTCCGGGATAGGCGCCGGGATATGGAATCTGAGCAATCAAACAATTACCGGCGGTTATCACCACCAATAATGAAAACATAAATTTTGCTTTCATAAATGAGATTTTTCTCTGCCAATTATTTTGGGTTTACACCGTTTACAAACAGGTTCATTGCCTCAGGTGAACCATACATAATACTTGAGTAAGATTTCCCTACCCCGGGTCTTGTTTTCGGGACCTCCAGAAGCCGGGAGAATTTAACATCCCAAGCTTTTCTCAAAATCCTCAATTGTTCAGTATCACCGGTAAGGCTGACACTGTTTACCAGCGACATTATCGTTACACCCTGCTGACCGGTGGGCCCCGTAGCCGGGCATGAGGTATATCTCCAGTCACTGAGCTGGTCAATCCATGTATCATTATTAAGATGAGTTACACCACGTTTTACTGAATTGGGAATACGTTCATCACCTGTAAGTTTGTAATAATAACTTAACCCGTTCAGTCTGATCGAAGAGATAAAACCAGCTTCTCCGACATGATTGATTGTAACACAATTGCAATGCCCCCAGCCGAGCTTATAAAGCCAGCCTCCGCAATTAGGATTTTGTTCTTCAAGAACCTGATCGACAATATATTTCATAGCTTTCAGACAACGTTCGGAGGGGCTGATCTTGTATACTCCTGCAAGCGCAAGCAATGTCCAGCCGCTTTCCCGTCCCACATGACTCCGCCCTGTGAATCCGAACTTACCGTCTTCAGTCAGTTTCATCAGGTTATCCCCAATCTGTTCAACCGTCTCTTTAACCCATGGATCTCCTGTCAGCAGATAATAATGTGCCATTCCCAGTGTAAAGATATGGCCAAGATTAAAGGGGTCAAGACACAGGTACGGGGTTTTTGTATCACCAACATTCAAATCAAGATAGAGTTGCCTTATTTTTTCTACCGGATGAAATCCTCCCACATGACCAATGCTATGTTCATGGACCATCCCCGCTCTTGACGGATATGCTTCTGATTCCCACCGGGAGAAATACTCCTTTAGTTCAGGATTGACAAAATGTACAACATCAACTTCACTTAAATGACGGGCTGCCTGCTCTGCCACATAGAAATATTTTGGATCACCTGTTCGGGAATATTGGGTAAGAATGTGCAACGGGGTATCGTACTCGTGATTCCCCCAGTTGCAATTCCGCTCACCCCACCAGTCTCCCCAGTTCATTGCGCCATAATCACGCTGCTCACGTATTGAACGACAGTATCCTTCAAAAAGGTTATCAGCCCATTTATCGTATTCATCCATTCCTTTACTTCCGCCGGGAGCCACATAGCCCCACTCCCCGGTAGCGATAGCCTGACCTGGATCAGTAACCGGAATTAATCTTTTGTTAACTGATTGTGCCAGCGCTTCTCCATTACCAGAAAGATCAACCCATACCTGCCAGCGGCGTACCTGCCCCTCACGCAACCTGTATGAATTGCCTTCAAAGAGATAATCGTGCTTATACCAGGGACCCATATGAGAAAATGCACCTTCTTCAAAGTGAGGTAACAAACCCAGTTTTACAGACTTTGAATCAATCTCAAGGCTTTTTGGCCATTGCTGCCAGAAATCCTGAAGCGCCACAGCCATATTACTTTTCCCGTCATTCATCTCGATCCATCCCGGAGCCTTGCTTCCGTTGCCCATGGAACCCTCGATCCTGTAGTTTTCATCATCAACCTGGAACAACCTGACAGGGGAAACAGGTGCAGTTGAACTCTTCCATCCCGGGGAACCTCCAATTGAACCTGAAAGTATCCTGCCGACAGGAATAAATTCCAGGTTGAGATCATTGATATACTGAATCATATCGTGGTCCCTGTTGACAAGGATCTGTGGCTCAAGGTAAACCTGTGACATGCCGGCAAATACAGATGCCCGCAGCCTGAAATCTGTCTCCCTCATCCCGCCCGGAGTCCGGAATGATCCTTCCAGTAATAGTGTTGAACGCAATTTACCTTCTGTCTCAATAATGCCTGAGGTCACAACTCCTTCACACCGTTCTCCCTTTTTGTTTGTAAGTACCAGCTTAACGTCAACTCTTTTTGATATCCTTAAAAGAGATCCCGGAACAGTTGAAACAGTTACCTGTCCGGAACCGATAGAAACAAAGTCTCCCTTCTTCGGGATTTTACAGGCTGGGAATGATCCGGATCTTTTATATTCATGGCTTTTGTTAACCTGAAATGCTTTGTCCCTTTAATCTGGGGAGTCGCCTGGAAATCGAGCAATACCCACTTTATACTGCCATCATCCCATCGGTTTAATACTTCAGTCTGGCAAGGTACCGGTTTGTTGTCACTGTCGAGTAAAATAAGCCGGCTTCCCTCCGGTGCAAAACCTCTGGCAAGCGGGACCCCTCCTGTAACAGGACGGGTAATATTCAAACCTGCAGTCTCTTTAACATCTATGTTAATAAACAAAGGATCTGAACCGGCAACCGCCACTGGCCGGAAAAGAAATTGTATACTTAATATAATAGTCAGTATGATGGCATTATTATTAAAGTGATTCTTCATTTTTTGAATTTTAAGGGTAATTATGATAACGTAAATTATTACCAAATTTAATTTTTTTTTGGGTGGATGGAAATGTTTCACAGGATAATCTTATGCTGATCTCAAATGAAGAGGACCTCAATAACCGTTACTTAAATAAACTGCGATCACGTGCCCCAGGGCTGTGCCGAATCCTTATATCCGGAATGCTTTTGATTTACAGAAATCCCCGGTCAGGTTATATCCGGTTCCGATGCTTTCTGAATACCTGAAGCAACTTCAGGAATGTCTCCCATTTTTTCATAAATAGGAAGGACTAATATTTTCATTTCAGGCAGCCTTCTTAAAAAATACAGAGCGCCGGTTATTGTGGCCAGACCACCGGCAAATATTGTCATGGGAGTACCAATAACTTTAGCCAGGGCTCCCGCCAGCAAACTCCCGAAAGGAGCTGTGCCCATAACTGCCATTGCATAAAAACTCATAACCCTCCCGCGTTTATCATCATCCGTAATTGTCTGTAAAACAGTGTTGCTGGATGCAGTCTGAAGCATCATTCCAAGACCGATAAATACCATCATTATCATTGATAAGGAAAATATCCTCGTAAAAGATAAAACAATAAGCCCGGTTCCAAAAAGGATGGCAGCTGCGGGGATAATTCTGCCAAGCTTAAGAACTGTTGCACGGGAAGCAAGGAACATCGCCCCAAGCAGAGCTCCAAAACCGGTAGCACCCATAAGAAATCCATAGGTGTGAGAATCTCCGTGCAATAATTCTTTTGCAAAAACAGGCATCAGAACAGAATATGACATTCCTGTCAGACTTACGATCCCCAGTAGTATCAGCAGATGTTTTATGGGAGGAAAACCAAAAGTATAATTAAGACCCTCTTTCAGCTCTTTCAATATATCAGACTTCTTCTTCCTGACCACTTTCATATCCAGTTTCATCATTAGTAAAGAGGCAATTACAAAGAGGTAACTTATTGCATTTATAAGAAAACATACTCCTTCACTTGTAGATGCAAGCATTATCCCGGCGACAGAAGGTCCGATAAGTCTTGCTCCGTTAAACATAAGAGAATTAAGCGCTATTGCATTGCCAAGATCCTCCTTCTTATCTACCATATCAATAACAAATGACTGCCGTGACGGGATATCGAAAGCATTGACACAACCAAGAGCGACACTTAAAGCAATAATATGCCATATCTGAATTAAACCGGCAAGGCAAAGCCAGGCCAGTGCAAAAGCCTGAAGCATTGAAACAATCTGTGTAACCAGGAGAACATAATATCTGTTCCACCGGTCTGTCAATACTCCTGTAATCGGGGAAAGCAGGAAAGCTGGTATCTGTCCTGCAAAACTAACTACTCCCAAAAGAAGTGTTGATCCTGTCATATGGTAAACCAGCCATGGCATTGTAATACGCTGCATCCAGGTCCCGATAAGTGAAATACTCTGACCGCTGAAGAATAACCGGTAGTTCCGGTACTTAAGGGACCGGAAGGCAATTTGTATTTTACTTAATGGACTTTCGTCAGATCTCTGAGACATAACCATTAAAAACAGGCAGACTTATTTTACAGGTGCGATATCCAGAAGAGTAAATGAATCTGGTTTCATAGTTCGTCTTGGTCTCTGATTTTCAGCCGTTGCAGCGGGTGCAGGTTCGTATTCGGCAGCCGGCATATTAATATGATGAGTTCTTATATCGACAGTAAGTGTCCTTGCACCTGCCATTGTAGGAAAATTCTCCAGAACTTTAAAATTATCCTTGTCAATTTCCTGTACTACAGTCATCGTTCCGTCTCCATTGGAACTGTAGGCACGTTTTAAACCCGGATCAAATTTTACTCCATCGCACCCTTCACCAATAGGCAATGAAGCAACTATATGGCCATCCTGGGCATCAACAACTACCATAAGCTTATTACTGCAGACGGAAAACAAACGATGGGTTTCATTATCGAGCGCAAGACCGCTGGCTTCCTCACCCGGAGCAATCGGCCATGACTTTTCCACTTTCATGGTCTTTGCATCAATAACTGTAATCAGACTTTTGTCTTCAATATTGACAAAGATCTTGCCTTTGCCATCGCTGACCGGAAACTCAGGTTTACCTTCAAGTGAAATTGTACCAACAATCTGGTTTGTAACAGCATCTATTACCGTTGCATTGGCAGATCCTCCATTAAAGGTCAGGACTTTTTGTGAAAACTGATCGTACATTATAGCATCGGGGTTTTGGCCGGTTCCTGTAATATTTTTTATCACAGCAAGAGTTTTAAGATTAACAACTTTGACGGCAGCGGAACGACCAACACTGATAAATGCTTTATTCAGACCGGGTGCAATAGCTATTCCATGAACACCGGGGGTTTCTTCTATTGTTCCGGCAAGTTTACCTGTCTTTAAATCGACAACCAGGACGACAGCAGAATGAGAAATAAAGATTCTGTTGTTTGACTCATCTATACTCAGGTAATCCCATCCTCCGTTGCCTGGTAATTTGATTTTGTTCTCAATCTTATATCCGGTATTCTGACCTTTCAGCATGGTTACTGAGCCAAAAACCAGAAAAAGTGTGATCAGATTAAATAGCTTTTTCATTTTTAATGATTTTAATTGTATTTTAACCCACATTGCAGCCTTAGCTCCAAAAATAGGCAAAAATGCTGTTAATAACTCAGTATTTATTAACAATTTGTAGTGGCTCAAAATTATCATTACACATAATCAATTAGTTACAAATGCAATATTTTGGAATTCAAAATGTAGTCCCCCCGCTCTTATTGCTGAATACTAATGAGATGCATAGCTTTGTTACATGTTTATCAAGCCATTTTTCAAACATAATAAAACCACCGGTGAACGGTACACCGTATTTAAGCTTTGCGAGAGCTATCGCTTAAATTGGGGCATCCACCATCGGATAATAATTAGTTTTGGCAGGTTGGAAGAGCTTGAAACGGTAGAACAAAAGAAGCTGTTGGCCACACGTGTAGAAGAATTGATTGTTAACGGGGGCAACAGTCTTTCGACAAGTGCTGTCGATGAGCAAGTGGAGCAATTGGCCCGGCATTATTTTACAGAGATAAAGAGTAAAAAGCGATATGATATAAAGCAGGGGAATGAAGACTGGGAGACAGTCAAAATGTCCACCTTAAAAAATAAGGACGCCCGGGAAATAGGAGCCGAGTGGCTATGCAAACAAGCTTTCGACCAACTGGGGATAGGTAGCTTTTTACAGCAGTCAGGATGGGATGAAGATAAAATATCCCTGGCAACCACCCACATCATAAGCAGGGCGGTGTACCCGTCATCGGAACTGAAGAGCGTTTCGTATATAAAAGAGAACTCCGCCATAAGTGAAATAACCGGTATTGACAAAGACAAACTCACAAAGGATCTACTCTATGGCATATCACATAAGCTTTACAAGATAAAGACGCCTTTGGAACAATACCTGTCAAAACGTACCAACGAGTTGTTCGACCTGGAAGATAAAATTATCTTGTACGATTTGACCAACACGTATTTTGAAGGCCGGATGACAGGGAGCAAAATAGCCAAATTTGGCCGAAGCAAAGAAAAACGCAACGATGCCCGTATCGTGGTATTGGCTGTGGTCGTCAACCGTGAAGGCTTCCTGAAATACTCGAACATCTTCGAGGGTAATATGGCCGATTGCAAGACCTTAGGTTCTGTAATAGATGCCATGAGCAATCAAACCTCCTATTCCCATCGCAAGCCCATAGTCATTATCGATGCAGGCATAGCCACCGATGGCAACATCGCCATGCTCAAAAAAAAGGGTTACGATTACATGTGTGTATCTCGCTCATCGCTAAAAGAATATCATGCCGATACCACTGCATATCCCGTGGAAATAAAAGATAAAAAAGAACAGCCGATAGAACTGCTAAAAGTTAAAACCGTCGGCGACAATGACCAATACCTTTGGGTGCGCAGCCAGGCAAAAGCATTGAAAGAAAAAAGCATGAACGGATTGCTTTCTCAAAGGTTCGAAGAAGGCATACAAAGCATACAGGAAGGCATTGTCAAAAAGGGAGGCACAAAAAAACTCAATAAAGTGTACGAACGGATTGGACGGCTAAAACAGAAGTACCCATCGGTGCACAATTATTATGACATAACCATAGGAGACGATGGCAATGACACCGCAACAAATATAAGCTGTCGGCACAAAACAGGCGAAGACCCCGACAAACAAGCAGGGATTTACTTTTTACGTACCTCTTTGAAAGAAAACGATGAGAAAACACTTTGGTCTATCTGTAACATTATCAGAGAAATAGAGTATACTTTTAGAGTCCTGAAATCCGACCTTGACCTGCGCCCCATTTACCATAAAACAGACCGTGCCGCCATGGCACATTTGCATTTAGGAATGTTGGCATATTGGTTAGTGGCAACCATTCGCTACCAGCTTAAACAACAAGAGATAAACTCCGACTGGCGTGAAATAGTGAGGACAATGAACACTCAAAAATGTGTAACCACAAGTCTGGTCAATATAAAGAATGAAACCATTTCTATACGTCAATGTACCGAACCTACAAAAGAAGTTAAGAAAATATACGACCTGCTAAAGTATAAATATGCTCCTTTTGTAAGAAAAAAATCCGTAGTCCCCCCTGCCGAAATTTTTAAAAATGATAGCTCATAATATCAGCACATTGCAAAAATAAAGCTGCAATGTGGGTTAAGTAGTAATGTATTATTCCATTCCGTCTTTGCCATTGTCTTTGAGAAAACAATTTTCGGTTTAGAGTTCATTGGTTTGCAATCACTGGATCGTTTGTCATAGCTGTTGGAGTTGTCCAATAGCTTACCATTAGGTCATAAGTTTTTCGTCCAAATATTATCGTGTCAGCCGAGTTTAGCTGGTCGTCAGCAAATACATTAAACTCTGCGTCCACGTTATGCCAATCAATAGTGTGGTTTGCCCCTTTAAAATAACTGTCAAGACTCATCATGCTGAATAGAATAATTTTTCTCATTTGTCTGTCAGTTTTGTCTTACTTGTCGCACTCACTATGACCGCAAACGATTGTGTAAACGCCATAGAGGCGTTTCTTTCTGACTTGTGCGTTGCATCTTTTTCGTTGTTTTTGTTCATCCAGTAAACACAAAACAATTCCAATCCTTAAATGTTGTAGTCAGAGATTCAATATGTTAAGCTAATTTTTTATCTGTTCGAAGCCATTGGGAGTTACCTGGGTATAAATCTCAGTCGTCCTATTGTTCTCTTGTCCCAACTATTCCTCTTGATGGTGAAATAAGGGTAGGCAAAAAGCATGTGTTTGGCAGCAGCAAGCGCCAGCGATGTGGAGGCTGCAAAACTCTTGCTTGTGTGTTGGGAGTCCCGGCAGATGTATTGTGCTTATTGCTGTTGCACTAAATCCCACCCCGGAAATGGGGCGGGATAGTTTTGTGTTTTCCACTAAATTTATTCACCACAAAAAAACTTATATATGGAAACACAGACAAATTTAAGAAAAAAGAGGTTCAACATTGTTGAACAAGCTATTATGCGGGTCAAGGGATTTAAAGAGCTTTATCAGGAATTTGAGGATAAAGTGCTGATATGGGGTCATTCTCCCAGTGTTTTAAGAAATTATTCCAGGAATGTAGCTGGAGTATGTCTGCATTTTAACAGATTGCCTCAGGACATAAGTGAAAAGGATCTGAATATATATCTGGCAGACTTGACACGAAATAGCTCACCGAGTCTGAGTAACTTCAAATTTACAGTGTATGGGCTACGTTATTTCTATCGGCTATTGGGACTGAAAGACAGACTTGTTGAACTACCCCGTATTAAGGCAAAGAAAAAGTTACCCGTTGTTCTCAATTATGAAGAATGTAAAGCGATATTTAGTGCTCCTGCGATTCTTAAACATAGGATTTTGCTTGGGTTGATATACTCAGCAGGTCTTCGTGCCGGAGAGGTCAGTCGCTTACGCCTCTCTGATATCGACCCCGGTCGGATGATGATCCACATCCGTCAAAGCAAATGTAATAAGGACAGGTATGTTCCATTGTCTCCACTTGTACTTGGAGGATTACAAAGGTATTGTAAAGCCTACCAACCGGTAGATTATTTGTTTAATGGCAGCATGCCAGGCACTCCTATTACCACACAAGGTATAAGATGGATGCTTCATGAATCGGTAAAGAAGTGTGGTTTAAAAAAGGATATCAACGTCCATACTCTCAGGCATACTTACGCTACACATCTTCTGGAGTTTGGAATGGACATTGTATCGATTAAGGAGCTCCTGGGTCATAGTCGTATTGAAACCACCATGGTGTATCTTCATGTGGCAAAATCTAGCCGGATTAACCTGTTCAGCCCTATTGACAGGTTGTATAAAAAGGTTTGAGGCCCAGGTATGAGCTGGCAGAGATAATTGATCGGTTTGAAGAGGATTTTCAGCAGAAGCATTCACCAAACAGCTATGTGAAGCGAACCCTGAGTGCACTAAAGCGTTGTCGTACATCGTCATTGGGCGGACATGTTGATAAATGCGATGAGTGCGGTCATATCCGCATTAGTTACAACTCTTGCCGTAACCGTCATTGTCCCAAGTGCCAGAATACCCAGAGAGAAGCGTGGGTGGAAGACCGCAAGCAGGATCTGCTTCCGGTCCCATACTTTCATGTTGTTTTTACAGTACCTGACACGCTCAATGGTCTGTTTCTTCAGAATACGGCTGACCTTTACAACCTGCTGTTTGCCAGTGTATGGGAAACTATATCTCAGTTCTCTTACACTAAGCTGCATGCAGAAACCGGCATGGTAGCCATATTGCATACATGGGGACAGAATCTGAGTCTGCATCCTCATATTCATTGTGTTGTTCCCGGTGGTGGAATTAGCTTCAAAGGACAGTGGAAACAGGTAAGTACCTCTGAGAATGGCAAAGTGTTTTTGTTCAGGGTAGAGAACCTTTCCAAAGTCTTCAGGGGGAAGTTTATAAACGCACTGCAAAAGAAGCTGCCTCAAACGAAGACGGTTATTAATGACCTCTACAAAACACCTTGGGTTGTTTACTCCAAAGAGCCATTTGCGGGACCGGAACATGTAATTGAGTATTTGGGCAGATACACTCATAAAGTAGCTATTGGCAACCATCGGCTATTAAACGTAGATGAAACGGGCGTAAGTTTTAGTTGGCGTGATTACCGTGACAACAAAGAAAAAGTCATGCCTCTTGAAGGGGCAGAGTTCCTGAGACGCTTTTGCATGCATATACTTCCTAAGAGATTTGTACGTATCCGGCATTATGGATTGCTCTCCACCTCGCGCCGTGAGGAGCTTCGTGAACTTCAAATGGCCTTTGGGATCAAAATACCAGAGGTCAGAGAAAAGAAGCATTGGAAAGAAGTTTGCAGGCAGCATCTTAACTACGATCCTGATTTATGTCCGCACTGTGGGAAGGGTCATATGTCAACTATCGAATTGTTTTATGCACCACGTCCACCCCCACTGCCTCTGGCTGAGTCAATTGAATTCTTTGTAAAATCATAGATAATCATTGAACCCGTTCTGAGAAGGACATGATAAACTATTGCATAAAAGTCAGGAAATCCTGATCAGGCTGTTCCCTACTGCCTTGTAAAATGAGGCTCGTACTGTTTGTTGAGCCGTTGGAGGTCTGGAAATAATGTCCAGTTTCTCTCGTAAAAGAGACACAAAATATTGAATCCCCATAGTATAAATTTTCTCGAATGAGCAGTTGCAGGGATGTAGTGCAACGAGGCTTCATGTTGGGTCTGAAAAGACCACACGAAGCCTT
>CAVZVF010000006.1:0-621579 GCA_963778605.1 uncultured Bacteroidales bacterium | reverse complement strand
CCTTCGCTCCGGTTCTTCGTTCGCCCCTTACCCTAAAGGGTGCGAGGAACCTGGTTCCGCAGGGCGAGCCCGGCGGAGCCAAAATCATTAATTTTCCTCAGAAAGTTAGGGTCCGGGGCAAATAATTGATTTTCAAGCATCGAATATTTATATGTATTATCCCCGATAGTCATATAATTTAATCTGTAGGGCAATTAATTCTACTTCTAGACATGATTAGAAAATTCAACCTGTTTTTGCCCTTATCCGAAAAGGGAACAGGTTGATTTTCAGTTTGCTCCCTTTAGGGTCGGGGCAAACAATCTTAAAAATCGTTGTAAGATGTAATATGTCAAAGTAGAATTAAATAACAATTCTAAATTATCAGATTGGCTCAACTAGTTTTCACTATGATATAAAGATTAAAAATATACCTTAAAAAAGAAAAGCAACTCTTATCTCAGGATTACTGTAAACATCATAAAATGACTCATTTAAAGCCCATAAAACCATTATGTTAAATGATGCTCTCCTGCCTATCTGCTGACTCAGGCCTGCACCTGCAAGAAGTGTATTGAGATAAAACCGGTCAGATGTATAGGAAATCTTCCAGAAAGATGACTGAAGACTTAGCAATTCGTTTTCACAATGCAGGAATATACCTGTATGTGAACCGATTGGAATTAATGAACTTATATCCTGAATAACAACAAACTCTGTATAGGCTCTTGCACCATAAATTTCAGTGCGGGTTAAATAATACTTATAAAACCTGTAGTTAGGTCCTGCTGCGACAGCCAGACGTGGTAAGAGCCATATTCCAACAACAGGAGAAACCTGAATATCTGTTATGGTCCCAAACTGCAGGCCAAAACTTCCTCCGTAGAATAGCCTTTCCTTTAATGGAGGAGGCTCGTTCCTATCCCTTTGAGAATATAGCTCCGGAACAAAAGTAAAAATTACAACCAGGATTATAACAGATTTAAATAATAAACAACGGGTTAACGTTTTTGCATTTTTGCGCAACATATCAAAAGCTTTGTAATGTAAAAGGACTATACAAATAAACAAAAAAATCTTTTCCCTAAGGATCCTTTATTAATAGATTTTTTCAGGTCTTAACGTTTCTTGTATCCCGATATTTATTTTTCAATTTTTTCAAAGGAAGCAACTATTCCTTTAATCAGTGATGAACTGAATCCATTATGTTCCATTTCATTTAATCCCACAATAGTACAACCTTTTGGGGTGGTAACTTTATCTATCTCAAATTCAGGATGCTCATTCCTTTCAATCAATAATTCAGCTGCTCCTTTAACTATATGATTTACAATAACACTTGCTGTTTTAGCATCAAACCCGATTTGGATACCCCCCTGCACCATTGCTCTGATAAATCTTAAAACATAGGCAATCCCACAGGCCCCCAGTACAGTCGCGGATTCCATTAATTCTTCATCTATGATCATTGTTGTTCCAATAATATCAAATAAGTATCTTACCGGTTCGACCACTTCTACACCTGCCTGATTATGACAGATACATGAAACTGATTTTCCAACGCTGGCTGAAATATTAGGCATTACTCTGAATATTGGAACCGTTTTCTGAACTATGTACTGAATCTGACCTATTGTAACACCAGCAGTTACAGATATTAAGATGTGTTTCTGGGGATCAAGATAATCCTTTATTTCTTCGAGAATGTTATTGATATTATATGGTTTAACGGCTATTATTATAAGGTCAGAGTATTTAACTGCCTTAATGTTATCAGTTGTTAAACTGACTCCAAATTCATTCAGATAAGATAGCTCCTGTATATTTCTTTTTGTAACGATAATATGCTTTCCCGGAATTGACTCATTTTTTAATATTCCCTGCAATATTGATAGCCCGATGTTTCCGCAACCGATAATTGATAATTTTTTATTAATCATTTCTATTTTTTTTAATGAATATTAACTTTTTTATGAGATAAAACCTTAAGCTTAAAAAACACCTTTCACAAATATATGACAAATGATTAACAAATATCCTGGTGGTTATTATCCGGATCGATCCTTTTAAATTTCTGTTAAACATCCTGAAAAATCTCGCATTATTATATACAAAAGAATTAATAAAATTATTAATGTGATTTTTAACTGGATTACATGGAAGGCACAGACAAGATCATATGTGGGTATTAAATAGGTCAGTTCACTGTGGTGCTTTGACAAAAAACCGTGTTTAGACAGTTGAATTTACCTTTGCGTTTTAATGTTTGTAAACAAAATTTAGAAAATATTGTTTATAATTTAGTTTCATTCTGAAGAAAAGCTTGGGGAATAGTAACAGTAGGATTTACAAAACTTCTGAAGGATAGGGAATATGTTCCAAAATTGATTTAAGGTATGATCGTAATTATGAGGGATATAATATCTATGTAATTAAAAAGTTCATAACCTGCAGGATGAAAATAATTATAATAAGCAATATAAGGAGTAAATCGGAAAGTATCATACCATATGGTTTGAAGCTTGCAAGATATCTGGAATCAGAAGTTGATATAATCCATGTTATTGATTCAAGAACTGAGCCTGTATTACCCAGTTCCTACGCAGATTCTCAAACATTTGCTCTCGGTGGTGAAAAGTTTACTTATGCAGATACATTAAACCGGGAAAAAAGAATGCCCAACTCGGTCTGGATAAATTATTGAGTATTGAAGCTTCTAAATTACGATATCCTCTGAAAATTAAGAGTTTTATAGAAGAAGGCAGCGTTGAAAATAAAATCAGGGAATATACAGAAACTAAGACTGCCTTTCTTTTGTTAATCAGTTCACAGCCTGACAATCACATATTCAGGACTCAACAGGAAATGATTGATACCATTAAAAATACAGGAGCAATTTGTCTTTTTGTACCTCCCGGCAAAACATTCAGCGTATTTAAGAATGTAACTATTCCTGTAGAGTTCATATCCGAAAATTTAAGTGAATACAGTGCAGGCAGCCTCAGTACTGAAACTCTTTAATCCTCAGATTAATGCAATTGATATAGTAAAAAATAAAAATTTAAACGATATTGAAACTGAACAAAACGCCGCCAGATGGCAAAAAGTTGCAGCTGAAATATTTCATACTTCTATCGTTAAGGTTGATGTGATTTCCGGTAATGATTATGCTGAAACATTGATTAAACATATTAATAATAATGATCCCGACTTACTGGTGTTAATCCCTGGTGAACAAAGTTTTTTAGCCGGACTTTTCTCTAAAAGCAGAGAAAGACAATTATTAGAGAATATAAAAACAACAGTATTAATCTATTTTTAGGTTAATAATTATAAAATTTAAGCACCTGTTGTAACAAGAACTGTTTGAGTTCTCTGCGCTACGGTAGTACTAACCGGAAATTTATTGTAAATCAAATAGTTATTTACCTTCAGCAATTATGTTATTAATAAACAATTGATTATATGATATATTTACTATCTGACATTCAATAATTAATAGAAAAATTTTACTTTTATCAATTGTACTCAGCTATTTACAAGATGAATATAATAGTTAATGGTGGAACCAGGGGAATCGGGAGAGAAGTTGTTATTTATTTAGCACAAGATCTTAGTAATCAAATCATTGTTACAGGAAGAAACAAGAAGGAATTAATAAGTCTTTCAAACAATTATAAAAATGTTCATACAGCTTACAATTGACCTTGTACACTTTGATTCTCAAATTGAATCATTCACAAAAGCCATTTCCGGCCATTTTAACAGAGTTGACGTCCTGATAAATATGGCTGGTTTACTGGTTTCAAAAGAATTTATGGACATTGCACCCATTGATGCACGGAGGATGATGGAAACTAACTTCTTCGGGCCTGCTTCCATTATCCGGATATTAAAACCACTAATGCCTTTTGGATCTCATATAGTAAACATCTCCAGTATGGGTGGTCTTCACGGGAGTGTAAAATATAAAGGACTCTCATATTACAGTGCATCTAAAGCTGCATTAGCCTGTCTTTCAGAGTGTCTTGCAACCGAATTCGGGGAATCAGGTATAAGGGTAAACTCTCTTGCCCTTGGTGCTGTTCAGACCGAGATGTTTGAAGAAGCTTTCCCCGGCTACAAAGCTCCTGTTGAAGCAAAAGAGATGGCTGAATTTATTTCTGATTTTGCAATGAAAGGTCATAAATTTATCAACGGGAAAATAATCCCTGTGGCAGTTAATAATCCATAACCTTCCTGATCATACGTAGGATTTGATATCAACTTTACCATCGAGTGCCAGCAATCCATTGAATACAAGCGCTTTGATTTCATCTTCTCCGGGATAAACGATGACGTCAGCAATGTATTCCACCATTTTTTTAATTTTACTGACAAGTACCTCCTGATGTGCCATGCCACCTGTAAGTATTACAGCATCAACATGACCATGCAAAACTGTTGCCATTGCCCCTATTTCTTTTCCTGTCTGCCAGGATACAGCATCTATTATCAGTGAAGCTTTCCGGTCACCTTTCTCTGCCATTTTACAGACTTCCTGAAAATTATTGGTACCAAGGTAAGCCACCATTCCTCCCTTTCCTGTAATCATGCTTTTCAGTTCATCTTTAGTAAATCTGCCGCTGAAACATAGGTCAACCAGTTGCCCTGAAGGTAAACCCCCGGATCGTTCAGGTGAAAAAGGCCCATCACCATTAAGAGCGTTATTAACATCAATTACTTTCCCTTTTTTATGTGCCCCAACACTTATGCCTCCTCCCATATGAGCAACTACGAGATTCAGATCTTCATATTTTTTCCCGACTGATAAGGAAAACATCCTGGCAACTGCTTTTTGATTAAGTGCATGAAAGATGGATATTCGTTCTATTTCAGGGTGTCCGGAAATTCTGGCTTCCGGCACAAGTTCGTCAACTACAACAGGATCAACAATATACGCCACGGCTTCCGGTAAGGAAGCTGCAATATCGTCAGCAATTAAGCCCCCCAGGTTACTGGCATGCTGACCCAGACGTCCTATCTTCAGATCTTCCTTCATTAAGTCATTCACCTTATAAACACCCGATGAGATTGGTTTGACCAGTCCTCCCCGGCCCATAACAGCCGCAATCCTCTTAATATCAACATTCCGTTCGCGTAACTCTTTCATTATAAGGTCCTTTATGAAGTGAAATTGACTTGTTCTCTTTGAAAAGGATGACATTTCCTCTAGCGGAGTGTCTTAGAGTATTTTCAAATATCATATTTTCTTCTTCAAAAAGAGAGAATTTGGTGGAAGTTGATCCAGGATTAATTGCCAGAATGAGTCGCTTTTTCATGAAATAAAATAGTTAACCTTGTAAATATCTAACATGAATAATGCTATGATATAAGGCAGGAAAGTGCAATGCAGTAATATTTTGATTTCTCACTCTCACTTCTGGACATAAGAATTACCGGTTTTTCGGTTCCTCTTATTATTCCTGCCAGTTCTCCGTTTGCAAAAAGCATCAGACCTTTATAGAATGGGTTACATGATTCGAGGGAAGGGAAGAGAAGGATATCCGCATCACCATTAATGGGTGTTTCAACACCTTTTATATCAAGGCTTTTCCTGTCGCATGCAAGAAACAGATCGAGTGGTCCGTCTATTATACAATTTCTGATTTGACCCCGTTCCGCCATTTTACACATTATGGCATAATCAACTGAATTATTTAAATGATGATTCATTTTTTCTGATGCTCCAATCAATGCTATCTTTGGTTTATTAATACCAAATCGTTCAGCCATGTCAATAGCGTACCCTGCCATAGCATATTTTCTGCTCAAGGTCCGGATAGGGAATGACAGCCGGATCTGTTATGAAAAGAAGCTTATGATATGCCGGGATCTCCAGAGCGCCGACATAACTGAGAACGGAGTTTGGAAGCATGATACCTTTTTCTTTGTTCAAAACAGCTTTTAAAAATTTATCGGTACTGACAGCTCCTTTCATCACAATATCAGCCTCTCCTGATTTTGTTAACCTGACAGCTTCGTCGGATGCAGATGTGTCATTGTCAGCTTCAATAATCATGAACCTGTTTTCATCTGCACCAATTGATTTACAGAGTTTTATTATTTCATCGGATTTTCCGATCAGTAATGCTTCAATGAAGCCCTCCTTTCCTGCTTTATGGACAGCTCCAAGAGTATGAGTATCATGAGGCCATGCAACTGCAACAGTGTGCTTCTTTTTGAGTGAAAGCACCTTTTTCACCATTTGGTCTAAGCTCCTGATCATAGTTTTCTATTTGCTAGCTGCAGCCGAAAGAAGAATACTATCATATTTAGCCTGTTCCGAATCGGACCGGGATGTCAGGACTATAGGGGTCAGTGCGCCCAGAATGACTGAAGCTACTTTGGCTTTGGCGAAAAATACAAGCGATTTGTAAAGAACGTTTCCTACCTCGATATCGGGCATCAGCAATAAGTCAGTGTCACCTGCTACTTCACTGCGGATGCCTTTATACTTTGCACTCTCATAACTTACTGCGTTGTCAAAGGCAAGAGGACCATCGATTATACAATTCTTTATCTGGTCGCGCTGATTCATTTTTGAGAGCAAGGCTGCATCAAGAGTTGCTTCCATATTTTCATTCACCATTTCCACCGCTCCGAGAACTGCTACTTTAGGCATTATATAACCAAGTTTGTTAAGGCATGAAACCGCGTTGTTTACAATTGCGATCTTGTCCTTCAGATTGGGTGAAATATTCATTGCCACATCTGTAACAGCAATCAGCTTATGATAAGTTTCTACTTCAAACAGAGCAAAATGAGAAAGCAGGTGACCTGTTCTTAATCCCCACTCCTTATTCAATACACTTTTTAAGAGGGTTGAGGTGCCTATTTTACCTTTCATCAGGACATCAGCCTCTTTGTGGCTGGCCATCTTAACAGCAATTTCAACTGATACTTCAGTATTGGGTTCATGAATAATCCTGATTCCGCCTATATCATAATTGTTTGAATCACATATCTTCTGGATTTCTTCTTTATCTCCTATAAGAATAGGTTCTATAATATTATCCTTCCATGCTCTCATTACAGCGCTTAATGAATGCTGGTCCTGAGCTGCTGCCAGAACAAGTCTTTTCCTGGATGTGCCCACAATGACTTGTTTCAGGTCAGAAAGGTATTTTAACACCATAGGCTTTCAATTAAAATTTATGTCTAACAGTATGATGTTCAACAATATATCTGGTATCATATGCAATCACAAATTCTTCATCTGTGGAGATGCACATAATAGTAGTCTTTGATTCAGGTTTAGATATGATTAAGTCCTTGCCTCTGACGCCATTATTGATTTCTTCATCAAAAACTATTCCCAGGTTTTCCATTCCCGAACAGATCATTTTCCTCATGTTGAAATCGTTTTCCCCTACTCCGCCTGTAAATATAAGAAGATCAAGTCCGTCTAATACTGCTATGTAAGAACCAATGAATTTTTTTGCTCTGTAGGCATACATTTCAAGAGCCAGTAAAGCTTTTTCATTGCCATTCGAAGCAGCTGCCTCAAGGTCGCGCATATCGGAAGATAGTTCCGAAATTCCGGCAACACCACTTTTCTTATTAATTAAATTATTAACCGCAGTTACGTTAAGATGCTCTTTATTCGCAATATAAATAAGAACTCCCGGATCAATTTCACCTGTACGGGTGCCCATAATCAGTCCGTCGACAGGAGTGAATCCCATCGAAGTGTCGATAGAACGATCCATTTTTTATTGCGGTCACCGAGGCGCCATTTCCAAGGTGACAGGTAATAATCTTAAGGTCGTTTATGTTCTTCCCAAGTATTTTTGCTGCTTTTTGAGCAACAAACTTATGACTGGTGCCGTGGTAACCGTATTTTCTTATTTTATATTTTTCATAATATTCATATGGAAGGGCATACATGTATGCATAGTCAGGCATTGTCTGGTGAAATGAAGTATCAAAAACTGCAACCTGAGGGACCCCCGGAATCAGTTTCTCGATTGATAAAATTCCTTTCAGATTGGCAGGATTATGGAGCGGTGCAAGATCGCTGCACAATTCAATATCTCTCTTTACATCGTTATCAATAAAAACACTTTCCCTGTAGTTTTCTCCGCCGTTTACAACCCTGTGACCCACAGCCTGAATATCGGTAACTTTCTTAATAACACCATGTTTCGGATCCGTTAGAGCCTCCATCACCATATTAATACCTGTAGTGTGATCAGGAACATCGCCAATAATTCTGTATGGTTCTCCACCGGTTGGCTTATGAGTTAAAACGCTTTCATTAAGTCCAATACGTTCCATTAATCCTTTAGCCAGCATTTCGCATTCTTTGCCAAGATTAAACATCTGATATTTTATCGAGGAGCTTCCACAGTTCAAAACAAGAATGATCATATTTCTAGATGTAATGTAATTTAGGAAATTATTTAATTCCTGCAGCCTGGTTAGATGTTATTGCTATCATGCTAACGATATCGCTGACTGAACATCCACGTGACAAATCGTTTACGGGTGCAGCCAGGCCCTGAAGGATAGGTCCGAGTGCTTCAGCATGTGCAAGTCTCTGTACGAGCTTATATGCAATATTTCCGCAATCTAAGTTAGGAAAAATCAGAACATTTGCTTTTCCGGCAATTTTGCTACCTGGGGCTTTTTTCCTGGCCGATAGCCTCAACGAGTGCTGCATCGCCCTGGAGTTCACCATCAATCAAAAGATCAGGAGCCATCTGTTGTGCAATTTTTGTCGCACTTACAACTTTATCTACCAGTTCATGTTTGGCACTTCCTTTTGTCGAAAAGCTGAGAAGAGCTATCCTGGGTTCGAATCCGCCAAGTGCCTTCGCTGTTTGCGCTGTTGTTACGGCAATTTCTGCCAGCTCTTTATCGGTTGGATCCGGAAGAACACCTCCGTCAGCAAAGATAAGTACTCCGTTTTCGCCAAAACTTCTATCAGGCAGTATCATAATAAATGCACCTGAAATTACAGATATTCCAGGTGCTGTTTTGATATAATGAAAAACAGGTCGTAACACATCACCAGTAGCATGATCAGCCCCTGAAACTTCTCCATCGGCGTCGTTGTTTTTTATCATTAACACTCCCAGATAAAGAGGATCTTCTATTAGGCGGGATGCTTCTTCCCTTGTCATTCCCTTGCTTTTTCTCATCTCAACCATCATGTTTATATAATGATCCTTCTTTTCGTGAGATTTAGGATCAACAATAGTTGCTTTTGAAATGTTTTTCAGGCCCAGTTTTGAAGCGTGAGTTTTTATTTCTTCAGGATCACCAATCAAAATTATCCGGGCAAGCCCCTCTTTAATGGCAATATCAGCAGCCTCAATGGTTCTTTCTTCATATCCTTCAGGAAGTACAATACGCTTATTATGTATCTTTGCATTTTGTTTAAGACGATCTAATAATTCCATTGTATATCAGTAATTTAATGTGTTTTAAAAGATTGTCAAATGTACGAAAAAAAAGTTCGATTAAACAATTTTGCGGTATATGATTCTCATAATAATTGCCTTTTTTAATGAATAATTTCCTCAGAATTAAATCTTCCTAAACATGATCGAATCATTTTTATAATTTTGCAGGATTATAAAAACATATGGAAAACGGTACATTTATCTCCAGTCTGAATGAACTTGGCAATACCCTGGAAGGTGATCTGAAGTATGATGCAATCACCCGGACTATTTATTCAACAGACGCATCAGATTATAAAGAGAGGCCTGTTGCAGTGATCTGTCCACGCGGGGAACCTGACATAAAAAAAATATTGATTGTTTGCTGCAAAAACCAAAATTGGAGTAACGATCAGAGCTGCAGGTACTTCACTTGCCGGGCAGGTCGTTAGTCCCGGGATCATTGTGGATATCTCAAGATATATGAATAAAATCATAGAGATAAACAAAGAAGAAAAGTGGGTGAAGTTAGAACCGGGTGTAATACTTGATGAACTGAACCTGAAACTTAAAGATTATGGACTTTTTTTTGGCCCTGAAACAGCAACATCCAACAGATGCAACCTGGGAGGGATGGTTGGTAACAACTCATGCGGTTCGCATTCAGTTATTTATGGCTCGACCCGTGATCACACCCTGGAATTGAAGACAATTCTCAGTGATGGTACCGAAGCTGTTTTTGGTCCGGTGGATAAAAACAAATTTTGGGAAAAATGTAACCTGAATAATCTGGAGGGCAATATTTACCGGAATATCAAAAACCTTCTTGAGGATCCGGTAAATAAAAAAAGTATTTCAGCAGATTATCCCGATCCGAAAATCCCGAGAAGAAACACAGGTTATGCATTGGATCTTCTTTCAGACTCAGATATCTTTAATAATTACTCGGAACGTCAGTTCAATTTTTGCAAATTACTGGCAGGATCAGAAGGAACTCTGGCAGTAGTTACCGCAGATAAAACTGAATCTTGTGCCACTGCCTCCCCCTTATAAAGCGCTGGTATGTGTTCATCATAAAGAAAGAAATGAAGCATTTAAAGCTAACCTGATTGCCCTGAAATACTCGCCGTCAGCTGTTGAGATGATGGACAACAGGATACTGGAATTAACAGAAGATAATATCAGTCAGAAAAACAACCGTTTTTTTCTTGCAGGAAAACCGGGGGCAATTACCATAGTAGAATTTGCAAGGGAGACACCACAGGAGATTGAATCAGTAACTTCTGACATGATAAATGAATTAAAAAGTGCAGGTTATGGTTATGCCTTCCCAATTGTAACGGGAAAAGATATAGCAAAGGTCTGGGCTTTACGAAAAGCCGGGTCTGGGTGTTCTCGAGAAATATGAGGGGAGATGCAAAACCTGTCTCTCTTATTGAGGATGCTGCGGTGAGAGTGGATCACCTATCCGGCTATGTTGACGAAGTTGAAAAGATGCTGGCAAGTTATGGAAAGAATTCAGTATTTCATGCTCATATCGGAACGGGAGAACTCCACATCAGACCCGTGCTTAACCTGAAGGATCCTGTGGACGCTGAGCTTTTCAGAACTATAGGGATTGAGACTGCAAAGCTGGTAAAGAAATACAGAGGATCCTTAAGCGGTGAACATGGAGACGGAAGGTTAAGAGGGGAATTCATCCCTATAATTCTTGGAGAGCATAATTTCAGTCTGCTTAAAGAACTTAAGAAATGCTGGGATCCTATGGGATCCTCAATCCTGGTAAAATAACAGGAACCCTTCCAATGAATACCTTTCTGAGGTACAAACCAGGGACGGTTACTCCGGAGATTGAAACTTATTTTGATTTTACATCAACAGATGGCATTATAAGAGCTGCTGAAAAATGCAATGGCTCAGGTGACTGTCGTAAATCAAGTGTAATCGGAGGTGTAATGTGCCCTTCTTTCATGGCTACCCATGAGGAAAAAGACACTACACGGGCAAGAGCCAACATTCTTCAGGAATTTCTTGGCAGGGTTAATGGTGATCACTGGGATCATCAGGAGATATACGATATACTTGATCTTTGCCTCGGTTGCAAGGGGTGTAAATCAGAATGTCCATCAGGTGTAGATATTGCAAAGATCAAAACAGAATTCCTCCAGCACTGGTATGACAGGCATGGAATTAAGTTAAGAACAAAACTTATAGCTAATATTTCAGTTTTTAACAGGATAGGTTCCTTATTACCTTCAGTTTATAACTATTTCCTTAAGAACAGCTTCACTTCAGGAATACTTAAGAAGACTATTGGGTTTGCATCAGGCCGGAGTATTCCATTATTATTTGAGGTTACGCTCAAAAGCTGGATTAAAAAGAACCTTTCAAGGTTTAATCCCGAAAATCCGAAAGGATCGGTTTGTCTTTTTATAGATGAATTCACTAATTACAATGATACCGCGATTGGCATATATGCTATAAAACTACTGACCTCATTAGGATATAAAGTAGAGGTCACAGATCATGATGTCAGTGCCAGGACATTCCTTTCAAAAGGTCTTGTAAGAAGAGCCAGAAAAATAATAAGAAAGAATATTATAGCTTTATCGGGAATAATCAGTAAAGATCTGCCGTTGATTGGAGTTGAACCTTCAGCAATCCTGGGATTCAGGGATGAATATCCTGAACTTGCCGGACCAGATTTGACAGATACAGCTAAAAAACTGGCTGAAAACTGCTTTATGCTCGATGAGTTTATTGCAAGTGAATTCAAAGCAGGAAGAATAAGCCGGAACTTATTTGGAAAAGAAAAGGTCGAGATCCTTCTTCATGCACATTGTCAGCAAAAAGCAATCTCTTCCTCAGCCTGCACAATTGAAATCCTTTCAATTCCAGAAAACTATTCCGTAAAGGAGATCCCGTCAGGCTGTTGCGGAATGGCCGGTTCTTTTGGATACGAAAAAGAACATTATGAACTTTCAAATAAGATTGGAGAACTTGTTTTATTTCCGGATATCCGAAATAGTTCTGATACCACAATAATTTCTGCCCCCGGGACCAGTTGCAGGCATCATATTAAGGATGGAACCGGCAGATTGGCTCTCCATCCGGTTGAGATTCTTTTCAACGCTTTAAAGAAGTGATGTGAGGATTTGATTATTGATTGATGATAAATTCATCTGCGTCGGGAAGGACGGGGAATTTTTTTCGGAAATCAGATAATTCAGTCATAGAAATCTCGCAGGTCAGGGAGCACTCTTTATCCTTATCTGCAGCAGCAATAATTCCACCACGGGGATCAAGAATCATTGAATCACCACAATATTGAATTCCATTATTATCAACGCCTATTCTGTTTGAACCGGCCACATAACACTGATTTTCAATAGCTCTGGCTTTCATAAGTGTAATCCATACATCTCTTCTTGTTTTTGGCCAGTTTGCAGAAATTAACAGCAGATCATACTCATTCCTGTTCCTGCACCACACCGGGAAGCGAAGGTCATAACAGACAATTGCGCTTATTCTGACACCTCGGAAAGTAAATATAAGCCTCTTGTTACCGGGTGAAAAACAGGCTTTCTCGTTTCCCATTGTAAAAAGATGATGTTTATCGTAGGTCCATGAATGTTTATCAGGTGCAACAAATGTCCATCTGTTGTAAAACCTGTCTTTATCCCGTATAATATAACTGCCGCAAATCCCTTTATTTGTTTTTTCAGCAATATTTATCATCCACTCATAAGTTATTGATCCTTTTGCCTCTCCTAAATGTTCCGGATTCATCGAAAATCCTGTATTGAACATCTCCGGAAGGATAATAATATCTGACTTTGAGTCAACTGATGAAATTAACCTTTCAAGATTGGTAAAATTGGCCATTTTAACTTCCCACACGATATCGGGTTGAATGACTGATATTTTCATCTCTGTTAAATGATTATATGATCAAAGCAGGAATAATATACTAATAGTTTTTATAAAAAGATAAATCCATTAACCACAGAAGTAGCAAAGCATTAAAATACTGTAATTTACCATTGCATGCTTTGCCCACCGAAGTAAAACGAAGGTGGGATTTGCAGTTACTTTAAGTTCTTTGCGGTTAAAAAGAGTTTTGATCCAGCCTGTTCTAATTGAAACCGATCAGGTTCTTATTTTGAATTTAATGATTTATAGTAATCTGAGAAAATTCCATTTATAAGTGGTTTATAATAGAGCCAGAAAAACCTTCTTGCATCGTCCGGTTTTTCTGAATAGAGTACTCCTCTAAGTTTATCAAATCCTCTGAAACGGGCTGTCCACATAGAAATTTCTGCATCTGCAAAGTCGCCTGAAAAATAGTATGTTCTTTGGGATACCTTTTCCTGAATCACAGCAGGAAATTCGTTTGAAAGCATGTTTTCAAGCAGCAGGGTATCACCTAAAGAGGTTGTTTCTAATTTGTACCTGGAGATAACATTATTTTCGAGAGGATTGATAATGTCGAACCATCTGTCAAATGCAACAGATGAAGGTAACTCCCATTTTGCGCAGATGAGGGAATCGGTAAGTATATGAGGTATAGCATTTTTAAGATGTATCCCCTCTTCGAGAATAATAATTTCCCTGTCATTAAGCAGTACAACTCCTGGTTTTGAAAAGGTCCATGGCTTTTTATATTGCTTCCTGTACATAGCTGTCATCCATATTGGAAAATCTGTTCCGGTTGTATCGAGTGAAGAAAAATACTTCCCGACCCATCCGGAAAATGTTATGCCAAGTTTTTCCTGTGCTCTTACTGATTCAAACTGGGCGGTCGGGTAGTCAAATGTATTATATTCAAGAATTACAAGCTTATTCCTGTCCTTCATCTCCTTTATCAGAAGGTTATCGTTATTATTTAGACCTCCATATATTTTTCTGGATTTCCTGCTTTTATTGATGCCTATATACCAGTCATTAAATGAAATTCCATATGTATCAGTAAAATAAACAGCATCATTATTCTGAGCAAGGCCGATAATGTCAGTCAGACGGTAGTCATTCTTTTTACTCCCATGGTCCCTAAGTGGCCTGGTGGGAGAGAATCCAAAGTAATCTTTCTTATAGGAATAGCTTTTCTTATTCCCTTTTTTAACAAACCGTTCATTTGTAAGGATCCAGGTAAATGACTTATGGTTTTCACGTTCAAGTGTAGGAACGGTTTTGTCAACGGTAATGATATCCATCGGCCTTTTAGTCTGAAATGTCCAACGGATCAGATTAACAACAGGTAAAGCTAGGATTAGAACCAGGATGACAATTATAATCAGAAAAGGTTTTTTCATAACTGAAAATATATCTGAATCTATTCAAATACAATTCGAATAATCAATATTTACTCCAAAAAATAAATACAACTGCTAAAAGTATTAAATTATTCCTTTAAAGAAAATAATTTGGAGGCAATTTAATAAAATTTATTCATCCTCAAACAGAATCAGTAGCCGCAGGCTGCATTATTTCCCCTTTTATCGGCACCGACGGTCTTTTTACCGTCAGGCAATATCCGGATTGCATTGACACTGCCAATAGATGAACGGGAAGACATTTCATGTCCCATATTCTTCAGGTTGAGAATATTAACAGTATCAATAGCATCTTTTTCATAACTTATAATATCAGGTTGCCACTGATGATGAAATCTTCCCTCATCCACTGCAGCCTGTATTTCCATTCCGTAATCAATTACATTTGTAAGTACCTGAAACACTGTAGTTGGGATTGTTGACCCACCCGGAGAACCAAGAATCAGGAAAAGTTTTCCGTTTTTTTCAACAATGACCGGAGTCATTGAACTCAACATCCTTTTTCCTGGCTGTACAGAATTAGCTTCTCCCCCTATTAATCCGTACATATTAGGGAAACCAGGTTTAAGAGAGAAATCATCCATCTCATTATTAAGAATAAAACCTGCACCATCTACAACAATACTGTTTCCAAATGACCCGTTCAGGGTGGTTGTCGTGGAAACTGCATTACCCATGGCATCAACAACTGAAAAATGAGTAGTCTCTTCACTTTCGTACCCTGCCGGAAAACCGTTTGAAATGAGTGCAGATGCCGAAGCACTATTTTCATTAAATGTTGCCATCCTGCTTATCAGATATTTTTTATTGAGCAATCCGGCTACCGGAATATTTATAAAATCAGGATCACCAAGATATTGAGCACGGTCAGCAAAAGATCTTCTCTCTGCTTCCACAATAAGATGTATTGCCTTCGCTGAATGATATCCCAGTTGTTTAAGGGAATAAGGTTCTAACATACCTAAAAGTTGAAACAATATTATGCCACCTGAAGAAGGAGGGGGAACTGAAAATATCACATAGCCTCTGTAATTGGTTTTTAATGGGTTCCTGAATTCAGCTTTATAATCATAAAGATCTTGTTCTGTAATTATTCCATTGCCTCTTTTCATTTCATTCAATAAGGTCTTTCCAGTTAAACCTGAATAAAAGCCATCTCTTCCAATATCCCTGATCCGTTTAAGTGTTTCTGCGAGAACTGGCTGACGTAATGTATCTCCCCTTTCCCATAACGAGTCTTTTACAAAAGCCGGTCTGTGGAGGTTCCTTTCAATGAAATTCTTTCTGTTTCGATTAAGTGATTCAGCTTGTAATTGTGTTACAGGGAATCCTGTTGATGCAAGGTCAATTGCAGGTTGAATAACATCTTTGAAAGCGAGCTTTCCATATTTAGCATGAGCTCTTATCATTCCATCAACGGTACCTGGTACCCCGCTTGCGAGAAGTGTTCCGGTACTTAAGCCCTCAATGACCTTTCCCCCGGCATCGAGATACATATCTCTTGAAGCCCTGAGTGGAGCTTTTTCCCGGTAATCAACAACTTCCGTTTTTCCATCACTGGTTCTGATGACCATAAAGCCACCTCCCCCAATATTACCTGCCTCAGGAAAACAAACAGCCAGGGCAAACTGAGTTGCAACAGCCGCATCAATTGCGTTGCCTCCGCTTTGCAGAATAAATACTCCGATTCGTGATGCCTGAGGAAGCGCGGAAACAACCATCCCGCTGTCAGAAATAATTCCTCGACCTTCTATTGTCCCGGAGCGCTTTATAAATTGTTTGCCGGAGCATCCGGCAAGAATAAATAAAATAATAAAGATTAAATAAAAGTGTCTTTTCATCTGACCAACATTAAGGAAGTATTCGTATCAATTATATTCACATATTTCAAATAACAAATTATGAAAATGAGTTAAGGTTTAGATTGCCTAAAGATGAAATAAATTTTAGGAATCTTATTAAAGTTAACCAAATTAGTCAAAAAAATTGTTTTTATTACTTTTACATAAAATTATTATCATGTTTTCAAATCAACCGCTGGCAGAAAGATTGAGGCCTAAAGAACTTGAAGATTTCAAAGGACAGGAGCATCTTGTTGGCAGGAATGGGGTTTTAAGAAAAGTAATAGAATCCGGAAATATACCTTCCTTTATTTTATGGGGTCCGCCCGGGGTGGGTAAAACTACTCTTGCAGGAATAATAGCTAACAGGTTGAAAAGACCTTTCTTTCCTCTGAGCGCGGTACATTCGGGTGTCAAAGATGTGAGAGAGACCATAGAAAAAGCAAAAAAACAACAGTTTTTCAACCAGCCAAACCCTATCCTTTTTATTGATGAAATCCACAGGTTTAATAAATCGCAGCAGGATTCACTCCTGAGTGCTGTTGAAAAGGGAATCATAACTCTGATTGGCGCTACAACCGAGAACCCCTCTTTTGAAGTTATATCTCCTCTCCTCTCGCGCTGTCAGGTTTATATAATGAATCCCCTCGATGAAGTTGTGCTGATTGAATTATTAAATTCTGCATTACAAAAGGATAGTTACCTTGCAACATTTTCCATTGAAATTTCCGAATATGAGGCTTTTATACGTGTTTCCGGAGGAGATGCCAGGAAACTGTTTAATGCACTGGAACTGGTTGTCAGTTCAGAGTCAGATGAATCAGGCTCAGCAAAAATCATCATCAATAATGAAAAAGTTTTAAAGCATGTACAGAAAAATCTGGCGTTGTATGATAAAAACGGAGAACAACATTATGACATCATTTCAGCATTTATAAAGTCAATGAGAGGGAGTGATCCAAATGCTTCAGTTTACTGGCTTGCAAGAATGGTGGAAGGTGGAGAAGATCCGAAATTTATTGCAAGAAGGATGCTGATTCTTGCGGCAGAAGATATAGGTATCGCCAATCCGAATGCATTACTTCTGGCACAGGCATGTTTTGAAGCTGTCAACGTAATCGGATGGCCCGAGTCAAGAATCATTCTCTCAGAAGCGGCAGTGTACCTGGCAACCTCGCCAAAAAGCAATTCAACCTATATGGCAATAGAGGAGGCAATACAGACTGTAAAAAACAGTGGTGACCTGCCTGTACCATTAAACATAAGGAATGCTCCGACTAAGCTGATGAAAGATCTTGGTTACGGAAAAGAGTATAAATATGCTCATAGCTATTCGGGTAATTTTGTTGCTGAAAATTTTCTTCCTGATGAGATCAGGGGAACCACTTTCTATAATCCGGGAGCCAATACAAGGGAAGAGGATATCAGGAAAAAATTATCCGGTATGTGGAAAAATATTTATAAATATGATAAGTAAACGGTTTCCATTAAATTAAATTTTATGACTATCGGGAATCATACATTTAAATAATTTGATGCTTGAAAATCAATTATTTGCCCCGACCCTAACCTTGCTCCGCCGTAGCGGCTACGCGAAGGCGAGGAGGGAGTAATTGATTTTGGCTGCGCCGAGCTCGCCCTGCGGGACCCGGTTCTTCGCACCCTTTAGGGTAAGGGGCTAACGAAGAACCGGAGCGAAACGGAGCTCGACGAAGTCAAAATCAAAGAGGTCTTATGCATGATTACCGATTGTCATATTAAATTTTATTCTACATTTACACTTAGATGAAAAAAGACAGAATTAATATTCCCGGGCTTAAGTTCGGGGATACATCAAACTTCCTTTTAATGGCTGGTCCCTGCGTTGTAGAAAGTGAAAGAATCGTATTTGAGACGGCCGAGCATATTTTAAGGCTGTCGGAAAAATATAACTTGCCATTTATATTTAAATCTTCATACAGGAAAGCAAACCGGTCCAAAGTTGATTCTTTTACAGGAATCGGAGATTTGAAGGCCCTGAAAATTCTTTCAGACGTGAGAGCCAGGTATTCAATACCGGTTGTGACGGATATTCATAATCCGGCTGAAGCTGATGTCGCTGCCCGTTATGTTGATGTGCTCCAGATACCGGCATTTTTATGCAGGCAGACCGATCTTCTGATTGCTGCAGGAAATACAGGAAAATGGGTCAATATCAAAAAAGGACAGTTCCTGTCAGGTGCCTCTATGAGATTTGCAGTGGAGAAAGTAAAAGAGACAGGCAACAATAATATAATCCTTACCGATCGTGGCAATATGTTTGGATATCAGGATATTGTTGTCGATTTTAGAAACATTCCGGAGATGCAGAGAACGGGGTTTCCGGTTATAATGGATATAACTCACTCGCTGCAACAGCCAAACCAGGAAAAAGGGGTATCAGGAGGAAGACCTGAAATGATTGAGACAATAGGCAAGGCAGCAATAAGTGTTGGTGCTGACGGGATCTTTATTGAAACACATCCGGATCCTTCAATTGCTAAATCAGATGGTGAAAATATGCTTAAATTATCTGAACTTGAAAAGTTGATTTACAAACTCGTTGAATTAAGAAAGACCGTTAACTCATTTAATTAATTTATAATTTAATACAAATTGTATGAAAAAGCTATTTTTCCTTTTGGCAGGGGTTATTTTTTTTACAACCATAAATGGCCAATCTTTAGATGAGATTATTAAAAAGCACTCAATTGCCATAAAATCTGATCAGCTGGCGAAGGTTAAAACAATCAGGATCACAGGAAATATGTCATCCATGGGTATGGACCTGCCAATGGAAATGTATATGCAAAGTCCCGATAAGATAAAGGTTGTTTACAATTTAAATGGTCAGCAGATAGTAACGGTATTCGATGGGAAGAAAGGATATATGATAAATCCTATGACGGGTTCAGGTACTCCGGTCGAATTAACCGGAGACCAGCTGAAACAATTGAAAAATAGCAATGCCTTTAATAATGAGATAATGACTTACTTCAACAATAAACAACTCACCGTTGAGGGTGAGGAGAATGTAAACGGGAATCCTGCCTATAAACTAAAAGTAACGGTTGAAGGAAGTTCCCCTGTTTACATGTATATTGACAAAGGCTCCAACCTCCTTGTTAAAACAAGCGCTACTGTTGATCAGATGGGCACTTTAATGAATGTTGATACATTCATGACAGATTATAGCGATAATAATGGTGTTGTTCTTCCAAAGAAAATAACAGCTATGGCAAATGGTATGGAAGCTGCGGTAATTACATTTGACAAAGTAGAAGTAAATACCCCGATTGATGAGGGATTCTTTATAATTAAATAATCCAGGGACGTTGCACGCAACGTCCCTGCAATTATTTTGCAGCTGGCCTGTAAGCCGGATTCTGTACCTGGTTCCGGTATCTGCGAAAGATCTTGAAACCGGTTTCCATCATTTATCTTGTCCGGCCATCACTGACCGGATCCTACGACCTACCCCCCGGCATCGGACGAGCAGCCCTATAACCGGTATACATGGTCTTTCAACCCATAAGATGTACGGCCCATGATGTTGCCACCACGACCGGTGAGCTCTTACCTCACCTTTTCACCCTTTTCCCGGCAAGCCGGGATGGTTATTTTCTGTTACACTACTATACCCTTGCGGATATCTTCCCGTTAGGAAGTATGGTGCTCTGCGTTGCCCGGACTTTCCTTACTCCGCCAGTGCGGAGCACGATGGAACAACCTGCTGCGATACAAAGGTAATAAATATGTTGCTAACTGAATGCAGACATTAAATTTGGTTAATTTTGCAGCTGCCCTGAAAAGGATCAGCGATAAATGAGAAGATTGATTTGTCCTGCTGAGAGGAGCTCGCATTGACCGTGGAAAAAATAAAATTCCCATACTGTGAGGAATCAGGGATGGCTGAAACAAAAGAAAAAAAAAGAAAAAAGCCAAAAGTAAAAATTTGATAATCAGATGATTGATATTGATCTTAATGAATATGATTATGATCTTCCTGAGGAAAGGATAGCTCAGTATCCTGTAAGTGAAAGGGATAGCTCAAGGCTTTTGTACTATGACGGGAAAAATATTTCACAGGATATTTTCAGGAATATTGATAACTATATTCCATCTGACTCGGTTCTTGTCTTCAATAATACAAGAGTAATAAGAGCTCGTATATTGTTTAAAAAAGAGACTGGTGCAGAAATTGAGGTCTTTTGTCTTGAACCCCTGTTGCCCGGAGAATATGAAACAGCATTCAGATCGGGTCCGCCGGTAGAATGGAAATGCATTGTTGGCAACCTGAAAAAATGGAAATCCGGTGTAATCAAAAAAGCTTTTAATTATGGTGAGCAGCAATTTGAACTTAATGCAGAAAAAATAACCGCCGAGGGAGAAACTCTGAGGATAAGGTTCTTTTGGAATTGCCCTGAGTTAAGTTTTGGAGAAGTGATGGATCGGGCAGGACATATACCCCTTCCACCCTACCTTAACAGGGATGACGAAGAGGATGATATACTAAGGTACCAGACTGTCTATTCCAGTGTGAAAGGTTCTGTTGCTGCTCCAACTGCAGGATTGCATTTTACAGAAAATAATCTCAACAGGTTGTTTGAAAAGGGTGTAAGATCAGCAAAATTGACACTCCACGTTGGAGCCGGTACTTTCCAGCCGGTGAAATCGGGAAACATCACTGACCATAAGATGCATTCCGAGCATTTCTTTGTTTCTGAAAAAACTATAAAGTTGCTTATTGAAAACTCAGGGAAGATAATCCCGGTGGGAACCACCTCCGTAAGAACTATAGAGAGTCTTTACTGGCTTGGAGTTAAAACATTAAGAGACCCGTATTCAAGTGATAACGATCTTACTGTGGAGCAATGGGAACCATATACCCTTGATTCAACAATAAGTTCAAAAGATGCCCTGGAAGCATTATTGATGTTATTAAAGAGGAGTAAAAAGCATATTATACATGGTTCAACAAGGATAATGATCGTACCGGGATATAAATTCAGATTAACAAACGGAATGATCACCAATTTCCATCAACCCCGAAGTACCCTGCTCCTTCTGATTTCAGCATGGGTTGGAATAGAGTGGAAAAAAATCTACAGGTTTGCCATTGAAAATGATTTCAGGTTTTTAAGCTATGGCGATTGTTCATTGTTATTCAGGTAGATACACTTTAAATTTATATCACTATTATATATACAGTTTATTTTTTTTGATTATAATTTGATTTTTCGTTTATTTGACAACAAATTTTATTCATTATGAAACCCATATGATTGATACCAATCAAACCCTCACCTGCGAGCTCAGCGAAGCTAAATAAGTATGAAAATAAATCTATTTCAACCGACCCCGATTCTGCGGCTGAGCCTGACGAAGTTAATCATATGTGTTTCTCCCGCTTTGCAGGACAGGCTATACGACCTTTAAAATAAATTATATGCAGATGAATAATAACAGAATATTAGAGCAATTCACCGCAATTTTTTCCATTTTCATGGTTTTCTTTTATATTGGTGTAGGCAGTTATTTTATATTTTTTACTAATTTGAATTATATTGATAAGTCCCTGAGAGTTATTTTAGGTTCAACATTTATCTTTTATGGCATTTACAGGGCTTATAGAGCATATGTTAAAATTATTGAAGTTTTCTTTACTAACGACAAAGATCAAGACTGAATACCACTTTTTTTATAATTTAAATACGGAAAAAGAATTATTTATTTTTTTTAATAGCCTTGGCATGTACTTTGCAGTAATGCAATTAGTAAATATTATAACTTTAAAAAACTTTTTGACTATGAAATTAGTTGCAGGTGTTAAAAATTTTACTAATATTGCTGTCCGAAATATGTTTTCAGGTACCAGAATAGTCATGACAAATAATTTTAGTCATAATTTGTATAAAGGAATGCGATATCTCTCAATGGGAATATTGGTTTTAATGTTTTCATGCAGAAGCAGCGGGAAGAAAGAATTAAATGAAACTCCCACACGTGGCAATATCACTATTTCAGTTGATGAATCCTTTCAACCTCTTATTGACACGGAAATTTTTACCTTTACACATTTATATAAGTCTGCCAAAGTCAAAGCTGAATATAAGCCGGAATATGACGTTATAAATGATTTTATGAATGATTCGGTAAAAGTTATGGTTACAAGTAAGAAACTTTCTGATGAACAGATTCAGATATTGCGTGATTCGTTATATATTGCACGGACAACCACATTCGCATATGATGCACTGGCCCTTATAACAAATAAACAAAATAACGATACTCTTATTAAGTATAGTAACTTGCAGGATATCTTCACGGGTAAAATAAAAAACTGGAGGGATATCAATCCTAAATCTAAACTTAATAAGATCAATGTAATTTTTGATAATACAAGATCCGGAAATATAAGATACTTCAAAGAGCTGTTTGAAATAAAAGATACTCTGGGCAATAATTTTTTTGCTGTAAAAAATAATAAGGAAGTCGTTGATTATGTTTCAAGAAATCCTGATGCTATGGGAATTATAAGCGTTAACTGGATAAGCGACAAAGATGATTCACTTAGTATGAGTTTTATCAAAAAAGTCAATGTAGTGGCAATTTCTCAGAAATTTATCAATGATGGCAATTATTACAGGCCCTATCAGGGATCCATATATGACAAATCCTATCCTTTTGTCCGGGAGATTTATTTTATATCGCGTGAAACATTCGCCGGATTAGGATCGGGATTTATTCAATGGGCTACTGCTGAACAGGGTCAGAGGATAGTGCTTAAGTCGGGACTTGTTCCTGCCACTATGCCTATAAGGTTGGTGCAGATTAAAAATTGAGAATTAAAAATTCAGGGATCAGAAATTAAAAAATTCAGTGTTAGAATAAAATTTATAAACCTTGTTAGAATAAAATTTATAAACCTTATATTGATTTCAAATAAAAAGCTATGAAACGTTCCATTTTAAGACAGGTAATTTTACTTACAGGATTGTTTACCCTGAGCATTGGTTACATTCAGGGCCAGGATCTGAATTCAGCTATCCTGCTGACAAGGAGTGAACAGTATGATAAAGCACGTGAAATCCTGCAGCAACTTATTCAGAAAGAACCAACCAACAGTAAAAATTACTTTTACCTTGGAGAAAACTATCTCCTGGAATATTTTTCCGATACCATTTCCAATTCATTGACTGTTTCTGCAAAATCAGCCAAAGAAATTTATCAGAAAGGTGTCGATGCAAATCCAAACGATCCTCTAAACTATATTGGTCTGGCTAAGGTTGCTTTCTATCTGGGCGACAATAAAACTGCCGATGAAATGCGTGCCAAGGCAAAAAGTTTCCTTCTCCCTTATAAAAATCTGAAAAGGATCAGTCCGCCTGCCAACGAGTATGCGTTTGCACTGGCCAAAATAGCAGAATCATATATAAATGATGGAACAGTTGACACATCACTTGCGTTACCTCTGATACGGGAGGCACTTAAAATTGACAGTAAAAATAAAGATATATATTTTATTGCAGGTGACATTTACATGCTTATCAATGACGGATCAGATGCAATCAGAAACTATAATTTAGCTCAATTTGCTGATCCTCAGTCCCCTACAGCCAACATGAAAATCGGGTATGTATATATGAAGGGACGTGCACTGACTTCTGCGATTCCAGCTTTTGAAGAAGCAATAAAACTAAATGCTGATTATGCTCCCGCATATCGTGAACTTGGCCAATTGTATTCTTCTGCCGGGAGATTTGATCAGTCAAAAGAGTATTTTAAGAAATATCTTGAACTGACAAAGGGAAATATTCCTGCACAGACAAGATATGTGAATGCCCTTTTCTATGCAAAGGATTATGATGGAGTTCTCAAGAATGTTGAAGAGATATTTGCGGTCGATAAGTCAAGGACTTATATGAACCGTATTGCAGGTTATTCGGCTTTTGAGAAGAATCCTCCCGATTACAATAAAGCTCTGTCTTATATGGAGACACTTTTTAAAACCGTCGCACCTGAAAGGATCATACAGAAAGATTACCTGTATCTGGCAAGAATACTTATTAAGAAGAACCAGAACTATCCGAAAATGGACGATGAACTTAACTCCCTGAAGGGACAGCTGGCAAAGGAAAAATCAAAATCCGCTGTCACTGCCGCTGATAAGGCAAAACTTAAAGCAGGCATCGATGAACTTACTAATAAGATTTCTAATCTTGAAAAAGAAATGGCCAAAAGTAATTCTGAGTTAGACAGAGCTTTTGTAGCTTATGACAAAGCTTTGACTTTTAAACCGGATGATAAATACCTCCTGAATGAAATCGGAAATAATTATTTAACATTCAAAAGATATAATGAGGCTGCCAGAGTCTGGACAAAACTGCTTGACCCTTCAAAGGATAATACTGAAGATTTAATGCGTATTGGAAGGGCTTATTATACCGGCGAAGACTATAAGGCAGCCGATTCCGTATTTACGGCAATAACCAAAAAGAATCCCGCCTATGTTCCGGCATATGTCTGGATAGCAAATACTTATGTAAAAATGGATCCTGATTCAAAGCTTGGCCTCGCAAGACCAAAATTTAAAAAAGTGATTGAAGTTGCAAAAAGTGATTCAATAAATAACGCTTCCTCAATGATGGATGCTTTCACATACCTGAGTTATTATTATATGGTAAACAATGATTTAAGTACATCAAAAGCATATTATGAAAGGATGATCAATCTTACCCCTAATAATAAGGATTATAAAATCAGAGGTTATTACGGGATAGGTTCCATTGAGCTGAGGGCGACATCGGGTGAAAAGACCAATGAAGGCAGACTTCCATATTTATCAAGGGCTTCCGAGGCATTCAACAAAATTCTGGCTTTAGACCCGTCGAATGCTGCTGCCAAGAGCCAGTTGAACTATATCCGTGAGTTTGAGGCAGCTATCAGAAAAGGTATTAATCCCAATGAAATAAAGGGTGTGGTTAAAAATGCTGCAGGACAGCCAATTGCCTATGCCTCAATCCGCGTCAAAGACACTGCTGCTGAAAACCTTACTAATTCCAAAGGTGAGTATAAATTTGAAATACCCCAGGGATCTGAAGTACTGATAATAAGCGCTGAAGGATATAAAACCAAGGAAATTCCCATTACAAAGTCAAGGCTTTATAATGTAGCACTGGATAAATAATAAACTTGGAAATGAACTATTGAAAAAAAAAGGTGGGATTTTTTCTTAACTATCTTTCTGTTAAGAAAATTATTCTAAATATTTCTAAATATTTTCAACTTTATTTGAAAAAGACAATTGAAAACATATCTTTGCAATTCGTAAAATCTTAAACCTAAACAAATCGATAAAAATGAGTAAACAAGGAAGTTCGTTCAAAGATGCGTTGCAAAACGTTTTTGCAACAAGTGCTATTTTAATAGCATTCATTATTGCCTATTTATTGTTTATCAATATTATGGGTAATCCGGTAAATTTTGAAGGTGGAAATCCCAAGGGATCCCCTCTTGAGGGTAACTACCTGGGGATAATATACAAAGGCGGTTATATTGTTCCAATCCTTATGACCTGCGTACTGGTCCTTTTCATCTTCATATTTGAAAGGATAATTACACTTTCAAGAGCAAAAGGCAAAGGCAGAATAAATACTTTTGTCCGTACCCTTCAGAATCTTCTTGGAGAAGATAAAATTGAAGAAGCAATGGTTGTATGTGACAAGCAGAAAGGTTCACTTGCAAACGTTATGAAAGCTGGTCTGTCGCGTTACCGTGACCTCCAGAATGACAAAGCACTTGAAAAAGATCAGAAGATTCTTTCAATTCAGAAATCATTTGAGGAAGCAACAGCTCTTGAATTACCTATGCTGTCAAGGAATATGGTTATTTTCTCGACCCTCGCTTCAATTTCAGTGTTGATAGGTCTTATTGGTACTGTATTGGGGATGATCCGTGCGTTCGGCGCTCTCGCCCAGTCTGGCGCTCCTGATGCTCTTGCACTTGCAACAGGTATTTCAGAAGCTCTTGTTAATACAGCATTTGGTATAACAGGATCAACTCTGGCAATCATAGCATATAATTATTTCTCATCAACAATCGACGCTTATACATATAAAATTGATGAAGCTGGTTTCAGTCTGACACAGACTTTTGCAGCGTCACTGAAATCTAATTGATGATGAATTTATCTTTTGGTTTAAATCATATAATAAAAAACTACAATGCCAAAGATTAAATTACCAACAAAGTCGCCCCATATTGACATGACGCCTATGGTTGACCTTTTCTCGGTTATATTAATATTCCTTATTTTAACCGCGACTATGAGACAACCTGAACCAGCGCCGGTTGATACGCCTTTTTCTATATCAGAAAAACCAACACCTGATTTCAATACAATGACCTTTCTCATATCTGTTGACGACAAAGTTTTTCTCAATATGGATAACGGACCTGATACTTTACTAAAGTTCAGGCCTAAAATTCTTGCAGAAATGGGGAAACGTTACAGTATTGACTTTACCCCTCAGGAGTTGAGAGAATTTGAACGCTATCCGTCATCGATAGGAGTTCCAATGCAAAATATGAAGGAATTCTTAGATTCTAAAGACTCAAAGGAAAGAGCTGTGTTTCAAACGGGAATTCCTGTTGATTCAACTGATAATCAGTTGGCAATGTGGATACTCTATACCCGTCAGGTGAATCCCAATGTTCAGGCTTGCATAAAAGGAGACGTAAAAACAGGTTTCCCTATTGTTAAAAAAGTATTGGATACATTACAGGAATATAATGTAAAAAAGTTTAATCTGATTACAAGCCTTGAAGCAACTAAAATAAACCTTGCACAAATACCAAAGTGATATGGCAGAAATAATTCAAGAGGAAAAGGGAAGTGGAGGAAAAAAGAAACCTAAAAAGCATGCACCGCATATAGACATGACACCGATGGTTGACCTCATGTGTCTTCTCATCACATTCTTTATGCTTACCACTGCTTTTAATAAGGCAAAGGTTATGGAGATTACCCTTCCCGACAAGATTAAAGATCCAACCAAGCAAGATGCTCCAAAGATTTCAGCGAGCCGTACTCTTAATATCATTCTTGGTCCCGATAATAAAATATATTGGTACCCCGGATTGGTAAAACCAGAGGATTTTAAAAATCTGCCTCCCCTTAGGGAAACAGATTATAGTGCTACAGGTATCCGTCAAATGCTCCTTGAAAGAAATAAAACCCTCGCGACAAGAATTGATGAATTCAACCAACAGGTCATTTCAGGAAAGATCACTTTAAATCCTGATTCTGTCCGTGGTGCTATCAGTAAACTCAAGCAGGAAGACGATACCGGTCCAATTGTGCTTATCAAAGCATATAAGAAAGCTACATACGGTAATTTTGTAGATATCCTCGATGAGATGAATATCTGCGGAATAGCCCGCTATACGTTTGTTGACATTGCGTGGTATGAAGATAAGATGGTGGAAACAGCTGCAGGAATAAGCCCCACCGCTTCAGCTTCAACCAAATAAACCGTAAACCTACAGAGAAATGGCAAAAGAAAATATTAATGCTCCTGCCTTTGATGATATTGTTTTCGAGGTAAGGAACAAGGAATACGGAGCTTACAGACTACGTAAAAAGTACAATAGAAATGTACTTATAGCGATGCTGATAGGAGTTATGATACTCGCAACAGCTGTTATTACTCCGTACCTGAATGCAAAAGCTGCGGAAAAAACGAGGAAACGTACTGAAAGACAGGTGGAGATCAAAATGGAAAATCTTGATCAGCCTGCAGAAACAGTTGCTCCTCCCCCGCCACCGCCTCCGCCTCCGGCAGATGTGGTACAACAGGCAAAATATGTACCCCCGGTAGTTGTTGACTCAATTAAACCCGAAGATAATGTTCAACTAATGACAGCCGACCAGGCTCAGGTTGAAGTTAAAAACGAAGATGTAGTTGAGGTTAAACAGGAAGTTAAGGTAGAGGTACAGGAAGAAGCACCGGAGCCCGAACCGTTCGTTGTCGTCGAAGAGATGCCAATGTACCCGGGTGGTGATGCTGCCCTTCTGAAGTATATTGGAGAACATACTGTATATCCTGAGGTTGCAAAGGAAAATAATATTCAGGGCAGGGTTATAGTAAGATTCTGTGTAACTTCCAAAGGAGCTGTAAATCAAGTTAGTGTCCTTAAAGGGGTAGACCCGGAACTTGATAAGGAAGCCATCAGGGTAGTTTCCGGACTTCCTCCATTTAAACCGGGTAAACAAGGCGGTAAACCTGTTCCTGTATGGTACATGGTTCCTATCACCTTTACGCTTAAATAATTCGTTTTATTGATAATACAAAAGGCCGGTTCGCACGATCCGGCCTTTTTTTTAAATTAAAATCAGAACAACGAAGATCTGAAATCAGAATGAAGAAATAATATTAATTCTTCATTGGCTATTCGCTTGTTCTTCATTCTTATTTCTTATTAATTAATTCTTGTTTTAAAAGCTTTATAAGCTTATCAATATCTTCTTCTGTCGTATCCCAACTACACATTAACCGGTACTCTGAAGTTTTCTCATCCCAGGGATAAAAAAAAGTTTTCGCTCTGACTTTTTCAGCTACAGCTGATGGAATTATGACGAAAACACCATTAGACTGGACAGCCTGGGTAATTTTAATATCATCAAGCTGTTTTAATCTTTCAGCGAGAATCAGGGCCATGGCATTAGAATGTGAGGCACACTTATTCCAGAAATCATTGTAAAAATATGCAATATACTGGGCCGAAATAAACCTCATCTTGGAAGCAAGCTGCATTGCCTGCTTTCTGATGTACTTAAAATCCTTTGCGATTCCGGGTGTTAAAAAACAGACTGCTTCACCATACATCATTCCGTTCTTAGTCCCTCCGAATGAAAGAATGTCCACACCGGCATCTGTGGTAAAGGCTTTAAACGGAAGGTTCAGTGACACCGCTGCATTTGCAATCCTCGCACCGTCCATATGAAGAAGCATTCCTGCTGAATGAGCAAAATCAGCAATCTTCTTTATTTCTGACACCGTGTACACGGTTCCCATTTCAGTTGACTGTGTTATTGAAATTACCTTAGGCTGTGAATGATGCTCAAAATCCAGGCCGTGAATATGTTTTGCAACCGATTCAACATTAATCTTACCATCACTTGTGTCGACAGTGAGTAGTTTGCATCCTGTATTTTTTTCCGGAGCACCGCATTCATCCTGCTCCAGGTGAGCTGAAAAAGAGACGATAACTGAATTCCATGGCCGGATTACTCCTGATAAACAAAGTACATTTGCGGCAGTCCCGTTAAAAACAAAGTAAGTTTCCACAGATTCTCCAAGATGTTCCCTGAAAAGCTGTTTTGCCTCTTCAGTATAAATATCGGAGCCATAACCTAATACATGTCCGGTATTTACCGCGGTCATTTCCTTTAATATATCCGGATGAACTCCAGCGTTATTATCGCTTGCGAATCCTCTTTTATTTCTGATATCTTCCATAATAAATAATTGGAGCTGCCTTATAAGTTGAATCCATTTAACCGGAGTGGTTGTAAAAGTTTATTTAAACTGTCTGAACTCCATAGTCAAATCCCAACCTTTCAGGCAGCTCATGTTTCAGGTTAAAATTAATTGAATTATACTTTCTTCTTTTTTACAGAAAGCAAAAGCATTATTAATCCAAACACAAGCATCACAATGCCCATTATGATATTAACATTGATGCCAAGTGATTTCTCATACATCTGAGCATTTGACACCGTAAAAATGCCAAAACCTGTAATTAATATTCCCAGGATTGAGAACATCAGACCTATCGGGATTCTTATATCTACCATCTTAGTTTCCTCCTACCAGAATAAAATACTTAAAGTTATACAAATTATACCAACGATAATTGCAAGACCAACCGGACGCTGATACCAGGGACCTTCTTCAGCCAAAGTCCTGGGTGTGAGAGAATAAACAAGACCATGCAGTTCTGTATCAGATTTTAGTTGTTTAGTCATGAAGGTTAATCCCACCGTTACGGATGAACTTACTGTAAATGCAATAATTGCTGTCCAGAAGTTCTGCGCCATCTCTACGGGATATGTATGTAATGCAGCTATCCAGCCGCCTTTGACAAGTGTTGTAGCGCCAGCCGGAACAGTAAGTCCATGATGCAACAGCGCCATCAGGAAACCCAAAAGGAGGCCGGTGAAAGCTGCATGACCTGTAGTCCGTTTCCAGAACATTCCCAGGAAGATAACTGCAAACAGGGGTGCGTTTATCATTGAGAAGATTGTCTGAAGGAAATCCATCAGATTACCAAACTTGCTTGCAATGTAAGCGGCGCCAATACTTGCAAGAATTCCGGCCACAGTTGCCAAACGTCCCACATAAAGGTAGTGTTTCCCATCAGCTTCTTCGTTTCCTGTACGTTTGCGAATGTAGCTCTGATAAATATCATATGTCCATACAGTGTTAAAAGCAGAAACATTACCAGCCATACCTGACATAAATGACGCCAGCAGAGCGGTTATTCCCAGCCCGAGAACACCTGCCGGCAGATATTGTTTCAGCAGCATAATGATTGTATAATCGTATATCGGTTTTCCTCCGGCATCAAGAGGAAGGGCAAAACCCTTAGCGGGATCGTTAAGAAGAACCAATGCAATTATACCGGGAACAATTATGAGAAAGGGTATAAACATTTTGGGCAGGGCCCCGATTAAAGGAACTTTTCGGGCAGCCGATATTGATTCTGCTGCAAAAGCTCTCTGAACGATTAAAAAGTTAGTACACCAGTAGCCGAATGAAAGAACAAAACCAAGTCCGAAAAGAATACCAAACCATTCAACGCCTAAAGGATTTTTGGAGGCTTCCCCGGCATATTTCCAGGTAGTAGTCCAGGCATCTGCAGGAAAACCGTTTGCAGTTGTTATCGGTGCCAGACTTGCCTTAAGGCCGCTCCAACCACCTACATCTTTCAGACTCAGGATTACTAGAGGTAATAATCCGATTACTATTATGAAGAATTGTAAAACCTCATTATAAATAGCCGATGAGAGTCCTCCCAGATAGGTATAACCTAAGACTATCAAAGCTGAGATCCAGAGACTCAGGTTGAAATCCCATCCCAGAACGTTTTCCATAAGGATTGCAAGGGCGTACATAGAAATTCCTGAAGCAAGAATTGTCATAACTGCGAAGAGTATTGCATTTAATCCTCTTGTCTTCTCGTCGTATCGTAATTTTAGGAATTCGGGAACGGACCTGGCTTTTGATCCATAATAAAAAGGCATCATAAACAGTGCCAGAAAAATCATTGCCGGGATTGCTCCAATCCAGTAGAAATGTGTAGTTAACATCCCGTATTTCAAACCTGAACCAGTCATACCCATGACCTCCAGAGCTCCAAGGTTTGTGGAAATAAACGCCAGTCCCGCAACCCATGCAGGCATTGACCTGCCAGCTTCAAGAAAGGCATTGGCATTCTTCATGAATTTTCTTAAGAACCAGCCGATACCCAGCACGAACAAAAAATAGATTATCATTATCAGATAATCTATCCAACTCAGTTCAAGTTTCATAGTAATAGGATTTTAAATCATCAGTCATTTAATAAATTGGAAGTCAGATTCTATATAACTGTATCAATTACGATCAAAGTAAAAATACAGTTTAAGATCGATTTTTAAACAAAATCAGAATTTTTTTTTTATAAAATACATAAATTAAAGAGTTACCGAAGCCCCCAAAAGTCTTTAACAACATTCCGGAAGTCAACATGTTAGGTCATTAACTGCAGTATAATAGTAAAATATTATATTTGCTGAAACATTAACGTGAAGACCAGGTATTTCATATATATTTCATACAGAGGCACTTCTTATCATGGATGGCAAATGCAGCCCAACGCTTTTACTGTCCAGAAGGTCCTCAATGAGACATTAAGTACAATCCTTAAGGAAAAGATATCAACGATTGGTGCAGGAAGAACAGATGCAGGCGTTCATGCCCTGTTTTTCTGTGCACATTTTGACAGCAGCCAGGGAGAACTTGCCGAAGACAAAGACCTGGTTTTCAGATTGAACAGATATCTTCCCAATGACATAGCGGTTACAGAGATCAGAAAAGTACATCCCGACTCTAACGCAAGGTATAACGCTGTTTCACGTACCTACAGATATTATATCACTAAAATCAAAGATCCTTTCCTTGAAAGCTCAAGCTGGTTTCTTTTTGGTAAGATTGATGTTGAATCAATGAACCATTCTGCTGTATTACTGCTGAAGTATTCAGATTTTACGAGTTTCAGCAAGTTACATTCAGGTTCAAAAACAAATTTCTGTAAGATTTATTCCGCCGGATGGGAAGAAACAAATGAACAACTGATATTCACCATTAAAGCTGACCGTTTTCTGCGTAATATGGTCAGATCCATTGTGGGAACCATGATGGATATTGGTTTTGGTAAAATGAATGAGGAACAATTTGAAGAGGTTATAAAAGCAAAAGACCGGTGCAAAGCAGGTAGATCAGCACCGGCAAAAGGATTGTTCCTTGTTAATATTGAGTATCCGGGGGAGATATTTATCTGAACTTTTATTCATACATTTCACCGTATGATAATTATCACTTTAAAATCTGTTATCTTTTTCACAACAAATCAAATATATTCTAATTTTGTGTCGCATTACTAATTTAAGAAGGTTATCATGAATAATGAATTTTTGATCCTGTTTTTTCTGGTCGGAGCAATATTTGTAGGATTGGTTCTTATTCTTTCAGGCATTATAGCACCGCGGTCAACCAATCCCCAGAAGTTTGACCCATATGAGTGTGGCATCCCGACAACTGGCGTTACATGGCTACAGTTCAACGTGGGATATTATCTTTTTGCAATTCTCTTTCTGGTTTTTGACGTTGAAACAGTCCTGGTTTTTCCATGGGCCGTAGTAATGAAAGAGGTCGGGATGACAGCATTTATTGAAATAGTTATTTTCTTTTTTATTCTGGGGCTCGGATTGTTATATGCCTGGAAAAAACACGCGCTGATATGGGAATAAAAGGAATGAAGAGAGAAGAATTCAAAGACAATGAGAGTCTTGATCTTCTTAAGGAATCCGGCTCCAATATACTTTTGACCACCATTGATGATGTAATTAACTGGGGAAGAAAAAATTCCTTATGGCCTCTGACTTTCGCCACAAGCTGTTGCGGGATAGAAATGATGGCTACAGGTGCGCCCCGTCATGACTTCGCCAGGTTTGGCATGGAAGTTTACAGGGCCAGCCCCCGTCAGGCTGATGTCATTGTTGTTGCAGGCACCATTGTAATTAAGATGGCTCCTGTTTTAAAACGCCTTTACGATGAGATGTCTGAACCTAAATATGTTGTGGCAATGGGGGCCTGTGCAATTTCAGGAGGCCCCTTTTTCCTTAATTCATATAGTGTTATTAAAGGTGTTGAGCATGTTATTCCTGTAGATGTGTATGTTCCGGGATGCCCTCCCCGACCAGAGGCCTTATTATATGGTATGCTTCAGCTTCAGCGTATGATTGAAACAGAAACAATCAAATCGAGGAAGAAACGTGATGCAGGGCATAATAGTATTTAATTTGTTTTGTTCTGAAATCTGACTATTAATGGATAAAATACAGTTAGGAGAATTTATTAAATCGCTTGATAAAGATCTTGTTGTAAAGGAGGGAAAGCAGTTTGCTGAGATAAATGTTCCGGCCCAAAACTTACATTCTCTGGCAAAACTTTTAAGAGAGAATGAAGAAACTTTATTTGATTTTCTTTTTTGTCTCACGGGAGTTGATTACGGCAAGGATCTTGGAGTAATCTATCACCTGAGGTCAACCAGATATGGTCATACTGTTGTTCTGAAGACACTTACATCCGACAGGGAAAATCCTCAGATTGATTCGGTTTCGGATATATGGTCAACTGCTGATTTAAATGAGAGGGAGGTGTTTGATCTGCTTGGGATAAAATTCACAAATCACCCTGATATGAGAAGGCTATTGCTTGATAGTTCCTGGGGATTCCCTCTGAGAAAAGACTACGTAAATGATATTAATATTGTTACCAAATAGTTTATGGAAGAGCCGGTAAAAAATATTATTTCTGAAGACCAGGAGGAGTATGTAGTCAATATGGGCCCCCAGCATCCCTCAACACATGGAGTGCTTAGACTTGTTGTATCTCTTAAGGGTGAAACTGTAAAAAGTGTACAGCCTCATCTCGGATATGTCCACAGGGGAATGGAGAAAATGTTTGAGAGCATAACCTATCCTCAGATTATTCACCTGACTGACAGACTCGATTATCTCTCTGCCCATATTAATAATGAGGCAGTCTGTCTAAATGTTGAAAAAGCCCTGGAAATTGAAATACCCGACAGAATCAAAGTTATACGTACCCTTATGTCCGAACTTACACGTATACAGTCGCATCAGCTGTGGTGGGCATCTTTTGGGATGGATCTTGGTGCATTGACCTGTTTCTTTTACGGTCTGCGCGACCGGGAGAAAATACTTGATATTTTTGAGGAGACCTGCGGGGGACGTATGATTGTAAGCTACAATTGCCCGGGTGGACTCATGTACGATATACATCCTAACTTTCAGAGAAGGGTAAAAGATTTTATAAAGTATTTCCGAAAGATATTACCTGAATATGATCAACTGCTTTCAGGTAATATAATCTTTGAAGAGAGATCCAAAGGGATAGGCAAACTAACACTTGAAGATGCAATTTCTTTTGGCGTTACGGGTCCTTCAGGCCGTGCATCAGGATTCTCCTGCGATGTCAGAAAACTTGAGCCTTACAGTGCATACGACAGGGTGAAGTTCAATGAGGTACTTTATACAGAAGGCGATACCTATAGCAGGTACATGGCAAGAATCGAAGAAATGAGGGAATCGATGAACATAATTGATCAGCTGATCGATAATATCCCTGAAGGTCCTTATGCAGTTAAAATGAAACCAATCATCAGATTACCCGAAGGTGAGTATTACCAAAGGGTTGAGACAGCAAGAGGTGAATTAGGAGTATTTATTATTAGTGACGGGAATAAAAATCCTTATCGTCTCAAATTACGCTCTCCGAATTTTGCAAATCTGTCTGTGCTTGACCACATTTCAAGAGGATTCAAGATTGCTGATCTTGTAGCTATAGGCGGATCGCTTGATCTTGTGATTCCGGATATTGACAGATAGAGTTTGGAGAGCCTCTTGTTGGGATGGATTTGTTGGAAACACAAACATGAAACTATTAATTGACAATTTGAATTAATTAAATCTGGATATGCCTTTTGACATTTATGATTTTTCGTCGCTGACCAAATGGATTGATACCAGTCTTAATAATGCGATGTCTCCATTCTGGACAACAATAACGGAGTTGCTTATAATAGGAGTATTGATATTGCTTTTCTATGCGATTGTTGGATTATTTCTTGTCTATGCTGAAAGAAAAGTATGTGCATTCATGCAGAACAGGCTTGGGCCAAACAGAGTCGGACCATTCGGAATATTCCAGACCATAGCTGATCTTACCAAGCTTCTGCTTGTAGAACTTATTCCTATAAAGAATGCTGACAAGTTGCTTTTTAACCTTGCTCCGTTTATAGTCATTATTGCCTCATTTATGGCGATAGCAGCAATCCCGTTTGCAAGAGGGCTCCATGCCATAGATCTCAATATTGGTGTCTTATATGTCATTGCTGTATCATCCATGGGAGTTATCGGAATTCTTCTTGCAGGCTGGTCAAGCAACAATAAATATTCTCTTATTGGGGCAATGCGGAGTGGCGCCCAGATTGTCAGTTATGAACTCTCGGTAGGTCTTTCTCTTATTACCATTGTTATTCTTACAGGTTCAATGCAGTTATCGGTAATTGTTGAAGCACAAAGCAATGGCTGGTTTATTTTCAAAGGACATATACCTGCCTTCATTGCCTTTATTATGTTTCTTATCTCAAGTACTGCTGAAACAAACCGTGGTCCATTTGATCTGGCTGAAGCAGAATCTGAACTTACAGCCGGCTACCACACGGAATATTCAGGCATCAAGTTTGCATTTTTCTTCCTGGCAGAATATATGAACATGTTCATCGTGGCGTCTATTGCAGCAACGGTGTTTCTTGGAGGCTGGATGCCTTTTCATGTAGGAGATTGGGATGGATTCAACCATGTTATGGATTTTATTCCTCCTTTTGTCTGGTATATCGGGAAAACAGCTTTTGTAATCTTCATGATGATGTGGTTTAAATGGACTTTCCCCCGTCTGAGGATTGATCAGCTTCTTACCCTTGAATGGAAATATCTGTTACCAATTAATCTTGTTAATGTATTGATAATGGCCTTTATAGTTCTTATGGGCTGGCATTTTTAACAGATTAGAATCATTTATTAAAAGGATATCTTTCAATGAATAGTATAGCAAAATATCTGAATGACATTATAAAGGGGGTCTGGTCACTCATGAAGGGTATGAAGGTGACAGGTTCTTATTTTGTCAGGCCCGGAACGATCGTTACCCAGAAATATCCCAACAACAGGAAGGACCTTATAATGTTCGATCGGTTTAAAGGAGAAGTAATTATGCCACACAATGAAAAAAATGAACATAGATGTACCGGTTGTGGTATTTGTGAGATCAACTGTCCGAACGGGACTATTGAAGTGATTTCAAAAACAATAATTACTGAAGAAGGGAAAAAGAAAAGAATAATCGATAAGCACATTTACCGCCTTGGTATGTGCACCTTTTGTGCCTTATGTGTAAAATCTTGTCCTTCGCAAGCTCTGGCTTTTTCTCAGGAGTTTGAACATGCTGTATTCACCAGAAAACCGCTGATAAAAGTTTCAAATAAGCCTGGTTCACAATTAATGAAAGGAGTTGAGTAATGACCCTAAATCAAGTTATGTTTGTTCTGTTTTCTGCAATGATCGTTCTATTTTCGATACTGACAGTGACCAGCCGTATAATATTAAGGGCAGCGGTCTATCTGCTTTTAGTACTTGTGTCTACCTCGGGCCTTTATTTCATGCTGAACTATCAATTCCTTGCAGCGGTTCAGCTCACTCTGTATGCAGGTGGCATAGTGGTTCTGATCATCTTCTCGATATTACTGACAAGCCATATTAGTCAGAAGATTGATCCCGTAGGCCTGAAAAAATCAATCTTCTCAGCTCTTGCTGTACTATCCGGAGCTATTCTCTCAATTATTACCATCCTGGACTATAATTTTTCAGCAACCGCCCTGGCAGCTCGTGAGATTAACATGCAGGTTATTGGTAAAAGTCTTTTGTCAGTTGACTATGATGGCTATATACTTCCCTTTGAAGTAATTTCAATATTACTTATTGCTGCTATGATTGCAGCAATTATTATTGCTAAAAAAGGCGGTCCGAAAAGTTCTCAAACTCAAACTTTAAATCAGGAATAAGATGAATTCAGGCATCCCGTTACAGTTTTTTCTGATTCTGGCAACAGTTATGTTTTTTGTCGGAATATACGGTTTCCTCACGCGCAGGAATCTTATAACCATTCTTATGTCTGTTGAACTGATCCTCAATTCAGTAAACATCAACTTTATGGCATTTAACAGATATCTCTGGCCTCATAAACTTGAGGGTATGTTCTTCAGTCTGTTTGTTATCACCGTTGCTGCTGCCGAAGCCGCAGTAGCCATAGCCATAATAATAAATATTTACAGACGGTTCATTACGATAAATGTTGAAGACGTTAATGAAATGAAGTATTGATTAATATAACCTTTTGGAAACTCCAGATATGATAAACTTCGATTATACTCTCCTGATCCTTCTTATTCCCTTTCTTATGTTTCTCCTGCTGGGTCTTGCGGGTCATAAATTAAAACCAAAGCTTTCCGGGTTACTGGGAACAGGTGGTCTTGCTGTAATTACAGTACTGTCTTATATAACAGCCTACTCCTACTTTTATTCAAGTGAAAAGATCAACGGAGCATTCCAGAAAATTTCAGCGTTTAATATAACATGGTTACAGTTTACCGATAAGCTTCATATCGATATAGGAATTCTTCTTGATCCGATATCGGTAATGATGATTGTTGTAATAACTACGGTATCATTAATGGTTCATATTTACAGTCTGGGCTACATGAAAGGGGAAAAAGGATTTGAACGTTATTTTGCATTTCTTTCCCTGTTCAGTTTTGCGATGCTGGGTCTGGTTCTGGCTACAAATATTTTCCAGATGTATATATTCTGGGAACTGGTAGGAATTTCATCTTACCTTCTGATTGGCTTTTATTATCAGAAACCTTCTGCTGTTAGAGCTGCTAAAAAAGCTTTTATTGTTACGCGGTTTGCGGATCTCGGGTTCCTGATCGGTATTCTTATCCTCTCATTCAATACCAAAACATTTGATTTTATAACTCTCACCGCTCTAAACGGGCCTGCAATTGCCCAGAGTGGCGGTGCAATGTTCATGGGTCTTTCTGTCATGACGTGGTCTATGATTTTTGTATATATGGGAGGTATCGGGAAATCGGCAATGTTTCCCTTCCACATCTGGCTCCCTGATGCTATGGAAGGTCCTACGCCCGTGTCAGCTCTTATTCATGCAGCCACAATGGTTGTGGCCGGAGTTTACCTTGTGGCAAGAATGTTTCCGATTTATGCCTTTTCCGCACCTTTTGCACTTGACATTGTTGCATATGTCGGTGCTTTTTCATCCATATTTGCTGCGGTGATCGCATGCACGCAGACTGACATTAAAAGGGTTCTTGCCTTTTCAACCATGTCGCAGATCGGATATATGATGCTCGCTCTTGGTGTTTCAGGATACGGAGGACATGAAGGTCTGGGTTATATGGCCTCCATGTTCCATCTTTCAACACATGCAATGTTCAAATCTCTTCTTTTTCTTGGCGCCGGTGCAATTATACACGCTGTCCACAGTAATGATATGACAGATATGGGCGGGTTACGGAAGTATCTGCCAATAACTCATTTAACATTCCTGATAGCATGTCTTACAATATCAGGCATACCTCCATTATCAGGTTTTTTCAGCAAGGATGAAATCATGGCTGCAGCTTTTGAGCACAATAAATTTCTCTTTGGTGTTGAATATGTAGTGGCAGGTCTTACGGCATTTTATATGTTCAGGCTCTATTTCAATATCTTCTGGGGAAAAGATACTCATTACCATCATACTCCTCAGGAAGCACCTGCAATAATGACAATTCCATTGATTATTCTGGCACTTGGATCAGTGTTTACAGGATTTATTCCATTTAATCACCTGGTAACATCAGATGGTAAAGCTTTTGAAACAGCGATTGAATTAAAGGTAGCAATTCCTTCTGTTCTGGTTGCTCTTGCAGGAATCGGAGTTGCCTTTATTATGTACAGGAAAGTATCCCTTATTCCCGACAGACTGGCAGCTACATTTAAATACAGCTATAAATGGGCCTTTCATAAGTTTTATTTTGACGAACTCTACCTTTTTATAACAAAAAAAATAATCTTCAGGCATATAGCTGCACCTGTTGCCTGGTTTGACCGGCATATTGTTGATGGAACGATGAATGCGATAGCCTCAGTTACTCAGATTATCTCCTTCAGGATCAGAGACTTTCAATCGGGACAGTTACAGAAATATGCTTTTGTTTTTATATCAGGTGTTATCCTGCTGGCAATAGCTTTCATTTACCTGTGGCACTGAATTTTTAATAAGATAATGTTATAACCATGGATATCTTAACTCTGTTCATCATAATTCCGGTTCTGACCATAACCGGAATAGTATTAATAAAAGACATCAGGCAGGTCAAGGTCGTTTCAGCTGCCGGAATGGCCTTACAACTTCTTTTATCCTGCCTTCTGGTATTTCTTTACCTTTCAGGACGACATGGAGGCAATTCAGATGAAATGATGTTTGTAAAAGATATTGTCTGGTTCAAAAGTCTGAATATTCATTATGCGGTCGGTGTTGATGGCATTTCCGTTGCAATGATTTCATTGACATCCCTGGTAGTTTTTGCAGGAATTTTCGCATCATGGGAATTAGAGTCCCTTACAAAAGAGTTTTTTATTTCTTTAATACTACTTGCAACCGGGGTGTTTGGATTTTTTATTTCCATTGATCTCTTCACTATGTTCCTCTTTTATGAGCTTGCAGTAATTCCGATGTATCTTCTTATTGGTATATGGGGAAGTGGTCCCAAGGAGTATGCAGCAATGAAACTGACGCTTATGCTGATGGGTGCTTCAGCTCTCCTGCTTGTAGGTATACTTGGTATCTATTTTAACTCAGCCCCGGACGGCGGCCGATTGACTTTCAATATTCTGGAGATCTCCAAAGTCAAAATCCCTATGTCTGCTCAATATTTGCTTTTCCCTCTTACATTTGTTGGTTTTGGTGTTCTTGGAGCCCTGTTCCCGTTTCATACATGGTCACCCGATGGCCACTCTTCCGCTCCTACTGCGGTATCTATGCTTCATGCCGGTGTTTTAATGAAACTTGGCGGATACGGTGCATTCAGGGTTGCTATCTTTCTTATGCCTGAAGCAGCCAAAGAACTCTCATGGATATTTATAATTCTTACTTCAATAAGCGTGGTTTATGGAGCTTTTGGAGCAATTGTCCAGAAAGATCTTAAATATATCAATGCCTATTCCTCAGTAAGTCATTGCGGTCTGGTCCTTTTTGCAATACTCATGATGAATAAAACAGCATTAAACGGGGCAATTATTCAAATGATCTCCCATGGATTAATGACGGCTCTTTTCTTTGCCCTTATCGGGATGGTTTATGGTCGCACACACACCAGAATGATCAACCAGATGGGTGGATTGATGAAGGTTATTCCGTTTCTTTCAGTGGCTTATGTTATCGCGGGATTAGCATCGCTGGGACTACCCGGTCTCAGTGGTTTTGTAGCTGAAATGACGATCTTTGTCGGAGCATTTCAGCATCCCGATACCTTTCACCGGATTGCTACTATTGTTGTTGTTACATCTATCGTAATAACGGCAGTTTATATTTTAAGGGTTATTGCAATTTTGTTACTTGGCCCTACCACAAATGAACATTATGAACACTTAACCGATGCCAGATGGTTTGAGAAAATATCGGTCGTAACTCTCATTATTTCTATTGCTTCGATTGGTCTGGCTCCATTCTGGCTCTCTTCAATGATTGGAACGAGTCTGCAACCTGTTCTTGATAAGATTCTGGCTATGCATCCATTTTAATTAGTAACTGATATTTTCCAGGAAAAATAAATATATGAATCTGACAAATTTTTCATTGATGAGGCACGAGCTCGTGCTGACAGTTGCGGCTCTGGTGGTTCTGATGGCTGAGATCTTCAGTGATACTTCAAAAAAGAAGTCTTTCAGCCTTTTCTTCATTGTGATTTTTATATTAATCACAATTACCGGCTTTCTCCCCTCTCCGTCCGGAACTCTTTTTGGAGGGATGTATGTAGTTTCACCCATAAGGCTGGTAATGAAAAATATACTTAATATTGGCGCATTACTTGTTTTTATACAGTCAATTACATGGTTAAACAAGGAAGAAAACAGTGAAAAGATTAATGAATATTTTATTTTGCTTATTTCCACCCTTGTCGGTATGAACTTCATGATTTCTGCAGGACATTTTCTAATGTTTTATATTGGAATCGAACTTGCAACAATACCATTGGCCGCACTGACTGCATTTGACAGATATAGTAATAAATCGGCGGAGGCAGGTATCAAGCTTATTTTAATATCGGCTCTTTCCTCAGGTATCCTGCTGTATGGTTTATCAATGATATATGGTACAACAGGTACATTATATTTTGATGAGGTTGCAAAGCTCTTTGAAGGAAATAATCTGCAAGTCCTCGGATTCATTTTTTTCTTTGCCGGTTTGGCGTTTAAGATATCTATAGTTCCCTTTCATCTTTGGACAGCGGATGTTTATGAAGGATCGCCTGTTAACATAACCTCATATCTGTCAGTTATTTCCAAAGGGGCAGCTATTTTTATCCTCATAATAGTATTATTTACAGTATTCCCTGTTATAATTGTAACATGGCAGAAGATAATTTATGTTACGGCAATTCTGACAATGACCATTGGTAACCTGTTTGCTATCCGCCAGACTAATCTTAAACGATTCCTGGCATTCTCCTCAATATCTCAGGCAGGCTATATACTTCTTGGTGTTATCGGAGGTACCCGGTTAGGTATGACCTCAGTTGTATATTATATTCTTGTTTATATATTTTCAAATCTTGGTGCCTTCGGTGTGGTGGCAGCAATCTCAAATGCGACAGGTAAAGAGAACATTTATGATTATAACGGACTTTATAAAACCAATCCTGGCCTTAGCCTGGTAATGACCCTGGCATTATTTTCCCTTGCCGGCATTCCGCCCGTTGCGGGATTCTTCGGGAAGTTTTTTCTTTTCACTGCCGCTGCTGAAAAAGGATTCTATCTTCTGGTTATTATAGCTGTTTTAAATACCATAATATCATTATATTATTACCTGCTTGTTATTAAAGCAATGTTCATAAACAAGAGCGAAGCCCCGATTGAAAAGTTCAGAAGTGATTTTACAGTTCGTCTGGCACTTGGTATTTGCGTAGCCGGTATCTTTCTTACCGGTTTTGCAAGCGTTTTGTTTGATATAATCAGAGGAATGAGTTTCGGAGTATAATCGATAAAATTCATGAAATGGCAATCAATAATGCAAAACATATAATCGGAGAAATAGACGGGGTGCGTTGCACCATTGTTGAGACAGGAATTGCACTTGACCGTGCTGCATTTCTTCGTGATCTTCTCGAGTTCAACAATTTTGATGTTAAGGAAATGAAAGAAGAATCTGCTTCTCCGGAAGAAGAAACTAAATACACCATTGGCGTAACTGATCTTGTATTTAATCCTGTTTTTGCTATTTATGAATGTCTTTTAAAAACCAGGGAGCTTGATTACGTAACCCCTGGTTATTGGAAGCAGGAGTGTATAGAATGTGACAAACAATATTGGGTAAAAAGAAAATCAGTGCCCGGGAGCAGGCATGATTAATACTTATCATCATTCCAGATTTCCCACGACCTTTCAGCCTGTGACCATAGCATCTTTATTCCGCTTATGGTTTTGCATCCCATCTCCATTCCCCATCCTCAGAAAGGAAGTAATCTCCGGATTATACACCAGGTCGAAAAGGATATGTTCTTCTGAAAGCATTCTGTAATCAATATCCGGTTTACTTTCAATATCGGGAAACATACCCAAAGGAGTTGTGTTGATTATAAGTTGATTATTCTTAAGTAATTCCGAGTCTATATCCTGATAACAAACTGCACCCGGTTTCCGGTTTCTTGAAACCTTTATTACCCTTATTCCCAGGTTTTCCAGCACAAAGCATACTGCCAGAGAGCTTCCCCCGGTACCAAGCACAAGAGCATTTTTTACTTTATCTGACAACCAGGGGCTTAATGTTTCTCTTATGCCGGTAACATCGCTGTTGAAACCATATATCTTTATTTTATTTCCTGAATCTTCGTATTTTTAATACGTTTACTGCACCTATTTCACGGGCTTCAGGTTCAATATAGTCAAGATAATTTATAATCTCCGATTTGTAAGGTATAGTAACATTAAGGCCGCAGAGGTCAGGGATGTCAGTAACCAATTTCCAGAATTGATCCAGCCCTGTAAGAGGATAGTTTTCATACGAGCATCAGCTATCTGTTCTTTACTGAATTTTTCGTTAAAGATACTTTTTTGAAAAAGAGTGCCCCAGAGGATAGCCTATGAGACCAAATTTTCTCATTTCATCAAAAATTAGTTTATCAGCTGAATTCGGGTTGGAATATTCCCTTGAGATTACTGCTTAAGTTCCTGAGGAAGGAACTGAAAAAAAGTATCTCCGCGAAGACCGCAACGAAGGGATTCAAGAGATATTATTTCCGTTGGGGCTATATTGCCCAGGTTTACATTCGCCCCGAAATGTTTGACAAACCATGCCTGTTGCGATTTCATCGGAGCTTCCCAAATAACATTTTCCAGTTTAACATGCTCCGAAATTGCGTTAATAATCTTATTGTTAATGGTGCCGTCCTCATTATAAATACCAGTAGTTCCCGATTCCCTCGCTTCGGCAATGACCTTGACTGAGCCTGCCTTCAGCTCCGATTTCATCATTGCAACCCATTCATCAGGTGAATAAACAACCTCTTTCTTTTTTGATCCCACTTCCGAAATTACTGTCCCTCTTTCAACAAGGCGGCTTATATAGTCGAGTTTTCTCTCGTGTTCAATGTCGAAGGACCCGTCAGATACTTCGACCAGGTCAATTTCGTGTTTATCAAGAAATTCAACAAATTCGCTGAACATATTTCTGATAATAAATGCCTCAAAAAGAGTACCTCCAAAATAAGGAATAACGCCGGACTTTTTGTATAAGAGAATTTTCTTTTCAAGTCCGGGAGTTACGAGAGATGTTCCAAAACCAAGCTTAACATAATCCGTATATTCACTCCCCACCGACATAAAGTCTTCAGCTTCTCTTAAACTGAGCCCTTTATCCATTACCATTGTAAGCCCTGAATTTCTGGGTTTTAAAGTTCTTTCAGGGATATAAGGAAGGGTTTTTTCCATAGGGCTCTTGTTGTCCAAAAAGTTACATTAATTAAATGAGCTTATTTTTTTCCAGAAGTTTTATAATTTTTTGTGTACAAAGGTTCTGAGGAAAGAGATTGATAAATCCTGAAAACAATTCACTATCCATATCAATTGCCAGTGACAGGTGCCTGAAAGCTTTATTGAGTATTTCCGGCATGAAGATAAAAAGAGGCCAGGAGATAATTGATACCCGGGCAGGTCACCGGTCACTTTAAAGGCAAGTTCCAGATAAGGAATTGCTTTAATATAATATCCCTCATTCAGGATGATATTTCCCAGATCAGACCAGACTTCGTGATAATAGGAATCAAGCTTGAGTGCTTCCCTGAAGCATCTCAAAGCTGCTTTTTTTTCATACTTGGCATAATGAGCTTTCCCCAGAAGATACCAGATTTCAGGATTTTCATCATCAAGACGTACAGCTTTTCTAAAATAGATCAGGCTGTCATCGGTGTTACCCGTATTAAGAGCTAAAACACCAAGACCAAACCAGGGATCAGCAAAATCGGGGGCAAGTTCAATCGCTTCCTGAAAATATTTTTTCGCAAGAGTTACTTCACCAATCTTTTCATAACATTCAGCAAGATAGGTAATAGCTTCAAAGTTGTCAGGCTCATTTTCAAGATATTCATGATAAACCGGAATAGCTTCGGAATATCTTTCAAGATTATGCAGGATATTACCTTTATTAAATAGTGCGAAAGTATTTTGTGAATTTATGGCCAGAGCATAATCATAAGCTTCAATTGCCTTTTCTGAAAGTTCAAGTTTATTGTATATTATTCCCAGATTATACCACGCACTGTCAGAGAATGGTTCTTCTTCAAGATATTTCTGATAATAAGAAATACTGTTTTCAAAGTCCTGAATTTTTTCACAGGCATAAGCCATATCGTAAAGATGAGCACGGAATTCAGGTTCCAAATCGATCAGTTTCTTCAGGTAAGGTATCAGATGTTCATAGTAATTGAGGTTCTGCAAAACCGAGGTAATCAAAAAAAGAATATTTTCAACATCATCGGAATCAAGGGTGAGAGAGAAGTCAAACATCTTTTTAGCACCCTGAATATCGCCGAGCATTCCCAGGGCAGTCCCTTTTGCAATATATATCTCATGGTTCCCTGGTTCAATATTTTCCAGTTTTTTAAGTATATGAAGAGCTTCAACAGCCCGTCCTTTATCAAGTAAAACTCTTGCTTTTCTCAATTGTATGGAAACAGATGTAGGATGTTGTTGAGTAGCTAAAGTAGCTGCCTCAAAAGCATTTGAAGAGTTATTGCTTTCCATGTAAAAATCTATTATTGTCTCAAATTCAATAACGTCAAAGAAGTAATGCGCATTGTCCCTCTTCATCCTTTCGAATTTCTGTACAGCGTGCTGTATCTCATCTTCATATGAAAGCCCGAACTTGTCCTCCTCCATTGGTAGATATTTGAAACAAAATTAATATTTATTTTAAGAAGGTGAATCACAAAAATCTTCAATTATCAACATTTTTCTATTTTTATAAACAGTTCATTAGCAGAATAATACCAATTAAATACCATTATTACTCAACATTTTATTTACTAAACGCAACCTTATGGGCTAAATACTCATCTATTAATTAAATAACGCAACACTAAAAGAAATTCCGCATTTACCCTAGAATTAACCTAAATTCTACCTTAGAGGAACCGGGTTCAGTCCCGGTTTTTCATTTAATAATATTTGAGATATCTTTGTTTCTGAACCATCCATAAACATACACAGGTATGAAAAGATTAGTTGGAAATATATTTATGGTTTCAATTACAGGGTTTTTTCTTCTTGCCATAAACCTGATGAGCTGCAAAAAAAGCGAGAATCCCATTAAATACCCATCAGGGACATTTCCTGATACTATAGTCAACCTGGAAGATCTTAATTCCGAATTCGATGACTATAATATGAATATAGTCCAGGATAATAGTAGCTATCAGATTACAGGTAATTATATCCTGATTTTTTCAAGTAACAGATCAAGTTCGGGCGGGCAATTTGATCTGATACAGGGAATAATGTCAATTGTGTTCAGCCAGACTTCAGGAGATTTTGGTCTGGGAACTCAAATTAATAATGATGCTTTTTTAACAAAACTATTAAATAAAGCCAATACACCGGGAAATGATTTTGGTCCGAAAACCCTTTTCAGTTCAAGTGATGGATATGAGTACATGTTATTATCTTCGGTCAATACCGAAGGTAATCTGGATTTTTTCTATCTCAAAAATCGTCCTGTTTTCGGAACCACTCTTCCTGATGTTCTGGGGCCCTTTCCCGTTAAACTGCTTAATACCGGTTTTGACGATGCGTATATAAGTTTTGACACTAACCAGGATACGGCTTATTTTTCTTCAAACAGGAGCGGTAATTTTGATATCTATCTTCATACCAGACCACCGGAAACAGATCTGGACATCTGGTTCAATCACGATTACACTGCTTCGACACTTGTTGACAGTTTAAACAGCTCGAGTGATGACAAATGTCCTTTCGTTAGCGGGAAGGTTATGGTCTTTTCTTCCAACCGGCCCGGGGGGATGGGCGGCTATGACTTGTATTATTCAATATTCCGGAGAGGCAAATGGAGCACTCCTGTAAATTTTGGCCCCGGAATTAACACTTCTTCAGATGAATACAGACCGGTGATTGATTGGCATCCTTATTTTTCAAATCAATTTATGATATTCTCCTCTAACAGACCAGGCGGAAAAGGAGGATTTGATCTGTATTTTACGGGAGTTGAATTTACAGAATGATATTTAAGAAAATTCAGTTTACTGATTTATTTCCCACTGGCTGCAGTAAGTGTATTACGTAAAAGCGATACCCTGGTCATCGGACCAACTCCTCCCGGAACTGGTGTAATAAATGAACATTTAGGTGCAACATTTACAAAATCCACATCACCGGCAAGACGGTATCCCGATTTTGTATCAGGAGCGCTTAAACGCGTTGTTCCAACATCAATTACAACGGCGCCGTCTTTTACCATATCTGCTTTTACGAATAATGGGGATCCAATGGCCGCAATTATTATATCGGCTTGTCTGACAATACTCTGCAGATTATTTGAACGGCTGTGAATAACACTTACCGTTGCATCCATACCTTTTTGCGACAGGAGTATACTAACAGGTCTGCCAACAATATTACTGCGGCCAAGAACAACACAATTCTTTCCTGATGTTTCTATTTTGTATCTTTTAATTAGTTCAATGATCCCGTAAGGAGTTGCAGGCAGAAAACAAGGTAGTCCGATTATCATTCTTCCCAGATTTACCGGATGAAAACCATCAGCATCTTTTGATGGGTCAATTGCCTCAATAACTTTATTTTCTGATATGTGACGAGGCAAGGGAAGCTGAACGATGAATCCGTCGACATCATTATCCTGATTGAGTTCTGAGATTTTTTCAAGTAACTTATTTTCAGTAGTATCAGCGTCAAACCTTATAAGTGTTGATTTAATGCCAACTTCTTCACAGTCTCTTACCTTATATGCAACATAAGTTTCACTTGATCCCATACTGCCAACAAGTACAGCCGCAAGATGAGGAATTTTTCCACCTTCTGCCTTCAGACTGGCTACTTGTTCTGCCATCTCAGCTTTAATCTCTGATGCTACTTTTTTGCCATCTATTAACGTATACATATCCCTTCGACGATTTTAGTTTTGTTACCAACATTACACCCCGACGGGGTTAAGGGCCATTCTATTTCTTATTTCTTTCCTACCATTTTGGAAACATTACCTCCTTTGGTCATCATTTTCATCATTCGTCTGGTCTCATCAAATTGTTTGAGAAGTTTATTAACCTCCTGTACGCTGGTTCCGCTTCCAAGAGCAATTCTTTTGCGTCTGTTTCCGTTGAGAACAGCAGGATTAACTCTCTCCTGGGGGGTCATGCTTCTGATAATAGCTTCAATTCCTTTGAATGCATTATCATCAATATCAAGATCTTTAACAGCTTTACCAAAACCAGGTATCATAGCCATCAGGTCTTTAACATTACCCATTTTTTTTATCTGCTGGATCTGTGAAATAAAGTCATTAAAATCAAACTGGTCTCTTGCAATTTTCTTTTGAAGTTTTCGTGATTCTTCGGCATCGTAATTTTCCTGTGCTTTTTCAACAAGTGAGACTATATCTCCCATCCCCAGTATCCTGTCAGCCATACGACCCGGATAGAAAATATCGATCGCATCCATTTTTTCTCCCGAACTCACGAACTTTATTGGCTTATTAACAACCGATTTTATTGACAGTGCTGCGCCACCCCGGGTATCACCATCAAGTTTTGTTAATACTACGCCATCAAAATCGAGCCTTTCATTGAATTCCCTGGCAGTAGTTACGGCATCCTGCCCGGTCATGGAATCAACTACAAACAGTATTTCATGGGGATTTACAGCTGCCTTTACAGATGAAATCTCATTCATCATTACATCATCTATTGCAAGCCTGCCTGCCGTATCAATGATAACCAGGTCGTGTCCCTTAATTTTTGCTTCCCTGATGGCGTTTCGGGCAATATTTACAGGATTTAAATTTCCTTCTTCAGTATAAACAGGCACTTCAACCTGTGTTCCGATTATTTTAAGTTGTTCAATAGCAGCAGGACGGTAAACATCGCATGCAACAAGCAATGGATTCTTTCCTCTTTTGGTCTTAACCCATTTAGCAAGTTTTCCGCTAAATGTTGTTTTTCCTGAACCCTGAAGACCTGCTATAAGTATGATTGCAGGACTAATCTTAATGTTTATATCGGTTTTATCGCCACCCATTAGTTCAACGAGCTCGTCGTGGACGATCTTAATAATCATCTGGGAAGGATTAATTGATTTAAGGACCTCCTGCCCTATTGCTTTCTGTTTGACTGAATCGGTAAACTGTTTGGCAATCTTAAAGTTAACGTCAGCATCCAATAAAGCTCTCCGTACTTCTTTCAGCGATTCTGAAATATTTATTTCAGATATCCTGCCCTGACCTTTAAGAAGCTTAAAGGATTTCTCCAGCCTGTCACTTAAATTTTCAAACATAAATTTTACTTATAGCTATAAGTGATATATTATTACATTCTTTCAGGCATCTCAATGCCTAACAACCACATACCCGAATGAAGGATTCTGCTTATCACTCCTGATAAAGCAAGGCGAAAGTCTCTCACACCCTCGTCTTCCTCCCCAAGAATTGAAAAATCATGATAAAACTGATTATACTCTTTTGAGAGCTCATAACAATAATTTGCAATCAATGCCGGGCTGAGGCTTTTGGCAGCTTCTGATACAGTGCCGGTGAATTTTCTCAATAGTTTTATCAGCTCTATCTCTTTGGCTCCCACATTTATACCAGGATTATTAATAACATCAATATTTATACCCAGTTGTTCTGCTTTTCTGAATACAGATTTAATCCTGGCATAAGTGTATTGGATAAATGGACCCGTATTTCCGTTGAAGTCAATTGATTCGGTTGGATTAAAAGTCATGTTCTTTCTTGGATCGACTTTCAGTATAAAATATTTAAGAGCTCCCAATCCTATTTTTCTGAAGACCTCTTCTTTTTCCTCATCACTAAAATCAGCCAGTTTGCCCAGCTCGAGAGAAACTACCCTGGAGGTTTCCTTCATTTCATTTATCAGGTCGTCGGCGTCAACAATAGTTCCTTCGCGGGACTTCATCCTGCCCTCAGGAAGTTCAACCATTCCATAAGAAAAATGGATCAATCCATCGGACCATGTGTAACCCATTTTTTTAAGGATCGCTTTAAGTACCTGAAAATGATAATTTTGTTCGTTGCCAACAACATAAATACATTTGTTGAATCCATATTCATTATGCCTGGCTACTGCGGTTCCAAGATCCTGTGTCATATAAACCGCCGTACCATCAGAGCGCAAGCAGAAGTTTCTGGTCCAGTCCCTCCGGAATGAGGTCGGCCCAAATCGAGCTGTCATCATTCCGGTAAAGAATATTATTATTTAAAGCTGCGATAACAAGATCCTTACCGAGTTTATAGGTTTCTGATTCATAGTAAATTTTATCAAAATCCACCCCCAATTGCCTGTATGTCTCATCAAATCCTTCATAAACCCATGAATTCATCGTTCTCCAAAGATCAAAAACCTCCTGGTCACCAGCTTCCCATTTAAGAAGCATCTCCCGGGTCTCTTTCATCAGTGGCGCCTTATTCCTGGCATCTTCTTCTTTCATGCCCTCTTTAACCAGCTGTTCAACCTGTAGTTTATATTCTTTTTCAAAAAGTACATAATATTTCCCAACCAGATGATCGCCCTTCATTCGTGAAGATTGAGGCGTTTCTCCATTGCCAAATTTCATCCATGCCAGCATTGACTTGCAGATATGGATACCACGGTCATTTACAATATTAGTTTTTATTACTTCATGACCACAGGCTGACAGTATCCTGTAAAGTGAAAATCCAAGCAGGTTGTTCCGGATATGTCCCAGATGCAATGGTTTGTTTGTATTCGGAGAAGAGTATTCTACGAGAATTATTTCAGGTTCTTTTACTTTACACTCGGCAAAAAGATTCTTTTCGGTACTCAGTTTACCAAAGAATTCCATCCACCATTTATCTGAAATTTCAAGGTTCAGAAAACCTTTAATGACGTTAAATCCCGACACTTCCGGGAAGTTTTCAAGAAGATATGTACCTATATCCTTACCGGTTTTTTCAGGAGTGTTCTTTGAGTAACGTAAAAGGGGAAATACAACCAGAGTAAAATCCCCTTTAAAATCTTTTCTCGTTTCCTGTATTTGTATCAGATCATCTGTAACCTCGCTGTTATAGAGAGATTTAATGGTTTCCTTTATTTTACTCTTAAGAGTTATCTCCATTTTCAAACTCAAATTTCAGGCTGCAAAGATAACATTTTAAAAGATTGGGATACAACAAAACAGAGTCAAAAAGCTTAACATTTATATCCTTTGAAGAATAATCAGGTGTTACAAATCAGTTGATTTTTTTGACAATTGACCAATTCTTTTTGATAAAGGGTAGAATCAGTACAAAAAAGTTGTTCTACTTTTGATAGAATGTATTCTATTCTTATTATATGGTAAATATTACATTAAGGTGGAACTGAAAAATATGCTCATTGAATCCACGCGCAAGACGCCTCAAATTGATCTTAACTATCTTACAGGTGAACTTATTTTTTCAGGAAAATCAATACCTGAGAATGCCGCAGGTTTGTACCCCCAGGCACTTAATTGGGTTAATGAATATATAAAAAATCCCAGACATACAACCAACCTCAGGCTTAACCTCGAATATTTTAATACGACATCAGCAATCTGGCTGGCAAAAATTGTCAAATCACTTTGTTCAATTAATAATACTGAAAACACATTATTTATACATCTCTATTTTGAAATAGAAGAGTACGATAATATGGAAGTTGAAGATCTGAGAGATGCCATCAGCTCCGGTTATTGATATGATAGGGACTCCTATCACTAAGCCTGGGAATTAAGATCTATGGCATTGATGACCATGGAGAGGTTCTGAAAGAATCTATAGTATTTATTTAAGCTTGCCTTCCGAAAACAATTACATTTTAACATTCTTTTCTTAAAATTTTTGGCATAACTTTAGTACGCCAAATTAGTGGATAACCATGAGAACAATTATTTTCTTATTGCTATCAATATTCTTTGCTATGGACACATATTCCCAGAATAAGGTAAACGACAGAGAGCCGGTAGCTGCAGGAAGATTTTATTCTGCAAATAAAGAAACGCTTACAAAAGATGTATCGCAACTGTTTTCAAACTGTACCAAGACATCAAATAACCTGAAGGTAAGAGCAATAATCAGTCCGCATGCCGGCTATGTATTTTCAGGGAAAATCGCTGCTGCAGCTTATTCGACAATTGCCAGAGATCATGTCTTTAAGAATATTTTCATAATCGGATCAAGTCATGTAATGGCATTTAATGGAGCATCAATATATAATAAGGGAGATTTCAATACTCCTTTGGGAAAAATAGTTGTAAATAAGGAAATTGCAGATAAACTTATAAAGGAAAATTCGGAATTTAATTTTCCGGTTGATGCACATATTCAGGAACATAGCATTGAGGTTCAGTTGCCATTAATCCAGTATTATTTCAAATTTCAACCTGAGATTGTGCCTATAATTATTGGAACTGATAACACCAATACCATTAAAAAAATATCTGATGCGCTAAAACCCTATTTTACAGATGATAATCTTTTTGTAATAAGCAGCGATTTTTCTCACTATCCTTCATATAATGAGGCAACCATAACGGATAAATTAACAGCTTTGAGTATCATTTCAGGAAATCCACAGACATTCATAAATACTTTAAAGAAAAATTCTGAAAATAATATTCCCGGATTGGTGACCAGCATGTGCGGTTGGACCTCAGGACTTACCCTTTTGTATCTGGCTGAGAGTAATAGCAATCTTGAATTTAAACTGATTGATTACTGCAATTCAGGTGATTCATCTTATGGCAGCAAAGATGAAGTGGTTGGTTATAATGCGATTACATTGGTTGAAAAGAGTGTTAAAACTGTTGCAGATGAGGCATCAGCAGAAGTTGAATTCACAAAGAAAGAAGCTGATATACTTTTTACTATAGCGCGAAACAGTATCCGTTCGATGTTGTATGATAACAAAAAGATTAAAATTGACGAAAAAACACTCCCTCCAATTCTTAATAAGCAGATGGGTGCGTTTGTTACACTCAAAATAAATGGATTATTAAGAGGTTGCATTGGCAGATTCGTTTCTTCCGACCCTCTTTATGAAGCCGTCAGGGCATCGGCATTGTCATCTGCTTTCGAGGACCCTCGTTTTAATAAACTTACAAAGGAAGAATTTAATAAAATTGAAATGGAGATCACGGTGCTCGGACCTTTAAGAAAAATTAATAATATAAATGAGATCATACTCGGTAAACATGGCATCTATATAAAAAAGGATTCCAGGGCAGGAACTATGTTACCACAAGTTGCTATAGAAAACAATTGGACTGTTGAAGAGTTTCTTGGTTATACTTCACGGGAAAAAGCAGGATTGGGATGGGACGGATGGAAAGATGCCGAAATTTTCATTTACGACGGGATAGTACTTGAAGAAAACAAAAAGTAACTATGTATCATGTTGCTGGCACTGGACTAATTGCAATTATAATATACATTATCAGCTACTTTTTTTACCGGAATCACTATTTTTCTCAGCAGTTTCACCTGAAATTATGGAACACGGTTCTTGCAGCTACATTTCTTTTTACAGCATTGGCCGGCATTTTTATGGCACTACAGATAAATTATAAATGGAATGTCCCGTTTATAAAATCAATACTTAAATGGCATGTAGAATTTGGCATAGGAATGGCATTTGTCGGAATCTTCCATTTCCTCTGGCACTTTTCATACTTTGCCAGGTTATTCAGTGTTTCAGACAAAGTAAAAGTAAATAATTATAGTCAGGAGCATTCCTCATATGATATAAGGATAAACCTGTTCCTTGTAGGCTTTACAAGCTCTTCAGCCCAGCTTTTACTCATCAGAGAAATAATGAATATTTCAGGTGGCTATGAACTTATTGCCGGAACTTTCCTGGCTTCCTGGTTAATAGGATCTTCAATTGGTGCAACAATGGCCGGAAAATCACCAATGAATGAGATTAAAAGAATCAATCTGATCTTTTCTTTGATGCCAGCTTTTTCATTGATACTTCTGATTGTTTTATCCAGATTATTTTTCAAACCGGGTGAAACACCATCATTTTTAACCGGGATTATTTACACTTTCATTGTCCTTATTCCATTTTGTCTGGCATCAGGATTCGTTTTTGTAAAGCTTATAACTTTTGCCAGGGAGATCAAAAATTTTGTTCCGGGAAAATCTTTTTCAATTGAAACAGCAGGCGGTATTGTTGCCGGAATAATAATTTCAATACTGGTATCAGGACTTGTGGACACTTATAAGGCACTTCTGATTATAATTTTCTTAAACTTCACATATATCCTTCTTACATTTTACGCCCACGACAGGATCAATAAGATCATTATTAAAATAGCAGTCACAGCAATAGTTTCAGGCATAATAGTTCTTAATCCCGATATTTTCTTCAGACAGCAATTACTGCCGGGGATTAAAGTAACAAGTTCAAAAGATACTCCATATGGGAATATCACAAAAGGAGAATATGGCGGAGAAAAGAGTATTTATTATAATCACAGGTTAATTTCCTATCATGACGATGTTACAGAAAGAGAAGAAGATATTCATTATGCCATGCTTCAAAGAGCCAATCCGGAAAATGTACTTTTGATATCAGGATCTCTTACCTCTCATCTCCCTGAAATACTGAAATATCATGTTAGAAAAATCATTTATGTTGAAAGAGATCCCGTACTGGCTCAGAAGAAGAAAATAATACTCTCCTGAAAGAAAACTCCGACAAACTATTTATTGCAAACGATGATGCGTTAAGATACGTGAGAAACAGCAATGAAATGTTTGATGTAGTTATTTTGCTTCTTCCCCCTCCTTCCACTCTTCTTATAAACAGGTACTACACCCTTGAATTCTTCAGGGAGGTAAAGAAAAAGCTTAACTCAGGTGGAGTTTTTATGTGTTCTCCCGGACCGGGGGCCAATTATTTTAATAAAGAATCTGTCAATCTTTACTCATCGGTATTCAACAGCCTTTTAAGTTCATTCAAATATATAAAACCCGTTAATGGAAATAAATTATATTTCATTGCTTCAGACTCTGATTTGTCAGTATCTTTTTGCCAACTTGCTGATGCGAGAAATATTAAAAACCTTTATGTCAGTTCTGATTTTATGGAAGATGATCTGACAGAGAGAAAAACCGAAGAAGTGCTATCACTAATGAACCTGAAAATCACACCTAACAGTTCTGGATATCCAATAGCCTGCTTCCATTTTCAGTCATATAATTTCAGCAAGAATATGGATGAAAAGACATTTGCAATAATAATCCTGATATTAGCATTCGCAGTTCCTGTTCTGACTATAAGAAGGAAAAATCTTCTTATGTATTTCAGTGCTTCATCGCTGGCAGGATTTGAAATAATAGTTCTTCTGACCATACAGCTTTCAGTAGGGAGTATGTATCAACTTACCGGCCTCATTGTTGCAGGATTAATGGCAGGTTTGGCAGTTGGGTCTGGTATTAATCTCAAGCTTCTTAATAAGCTTGGTTATGGACAAAAAGTAATAATTCTTTTAGCTTTTTATTTAACAATGGGTTTTGCTTACGACTATATCCCATTATTAAAATATGAATCAATTACCGTCATTATAATAATTCTTGCCGCTTTCCTACCTGCCTTGCTCACAGGTAATATTTTCCGTGAACTGACTCTGTCAAAAAATGGGTATACATCCCTGTCAGAAACGTACAGTGCCGATCTTGCAGGGTCCGCTCTCGGTTTCATTTTTGTATCAGGTCTTGCCGTACCGGCTTTTGGAATTAAAGTTTCGATTTTGTTATTAGCCCTTTTTATTTTAGCCGGGTTTCTTTTTGGTACAGTAAAGAACAATTACTAGTTTTAGTTAATCAATTTGATCCTCTATTTCCCTAGCAATGAACACAAATATTTTCGATAATAGTAAACGTGATTTCCTTAAAAAATGCCTGGCTTTTTCAGCAGGAATGATTACAATGCCATGTCCGTTTGTTTTAAATGAAATGTTAACCGAAGGTACGGATATTTACAAGATGGTTGCAATGTTCCAGGAGGAGACAGCCCGGGGTATAATGTGCAGGATTTGCCCCAATGAATGTGTACTTAAAGAAGGGGAACTAAGTAAATGCAACAACCGTAAGGTGTATAAATCGAAGCTTTATACTATGGCTTACGGTAATCCTTGTTCGGTCAATGTAGATCCAATCGAGAAGAAACCGCTTTATCATTTTTTCCCCGGTTCAAGGGCATTTTCAATTGCCACAGCAGGATGTAACCTTGTGTGTCTTAACTGCCAGAACTGGACCATATCGCAGACAGGTCCTGACAAAACCCGTAACTTTGATCTGATGCCTGACAAAGTAGTTGAACAGGCAATTAAAAACAATTGCAGATCAATAGCATACACATATTCTGAACCAACAACGTTTTTCGAGTATACTTTTGAAACTGCAACTCTGGCAAGAAAATCAGGAATTAAAAATGTAGTCAAATCAAACGGCTATATAAACGGTGAGCCTCTCAGAAAGCTATGCAGTGTTGCCGATGCAGCAAATATTGATCTTAAAGCTTTCAGTGAAAGTACTTATCTGAAACTTACAGGGGGCAAATTGCAACCGGTCCTCGATTCTCTCAAAATATACAAAGAGATGGGAATCTGGCTTGAGATAACTAACCTGATTATTCCTACATGGACCGATAATATGGATGAGATCAGGAAGATGTGCAAATGGCTCAGCGATAATGGGTTTGAGTATACTCCCTTACATTTCAGCAGGTTCTATCCTCTTCATAAACTTGAACAACTTCCTCCAACTCCTGTTGAAATACTCATGAATGCTGCCAAAATTGCAACTGAAGAAGGCATAAAATATGTGTACACAGGAAATGTTCCGGGTAATGAAATAGCTGATACAAAATGCCCTTCATGCGGTTCAACAGTTGTGGTCCGCCAGGGATACAGGATTATTGAGAACAATATAAAGGGTGGAAAATGCAACAAGTGCGGTAAACCTGTAGATGGTAATATGGAGCTGATTAACCGGATAACATTTTTGACAGGACAAAATACTGCAATAGTCAATGAAACAATCGGAAGCAAAGAACCGGATAGATAACCTCAGGAAGGAATTAAGTGAACATAACCACAGATATTATGTTCTGAATCAACCTGTAATTTCAGATTTTGAATACGATCTGCTATTGAATGAACTGATTACTCTTGAGAAACAATTTCCGGAGTACTATGATGTGAATTCTCCAACGCTTAAGGTTGGGAGTGATATTACAAGGGAATTCGGGCAGTACGACCACAAATATCCGATGCTGTCATTAAGAAATACCTATAATGAAGAAGAGCTGAGGGACTTTGACAGCAGGATCAGAAAGGTTACTGAAGGACCATTTGAATATGTTTGCGAGCTAAAATATGACGGGGCGTCAGTAAGTATTTCATATAAGAATGGAGCGATGGAAAGAGCCCTTACCCGGGGTGACGGTGATAAAGGAGATGATATTACCCTTAATATAAAAACCATAAGTACCATACCTCTTAAAGTAACAGGACATTCGTTTCCCGATGAATTTGTTATGAGGGGCGAAATCCTTATGCCCAGAGCGGTATTTGACAGGTTAAATGAAGAAAGAACCAGAGATGGGATCTCTCCTTTTGCCAATCCTCGTAATGCAGCAGCCGGCACTATTAAGATGCTGGATTCGAGAATTGTAGCATCAAGGTCACTCGATTGTTTGTTCTATTTTCTTCTGTCTGAAAAGCTACCTCATGATAACCATTATGATAATTTGACAGAGGCATCAAAATGGGGTTTCCGGGTGCCAGACAGTATAAGAAAATGTAAAGATATTGATGAGGTAATAAGTTTCATAACTTTCTGGGAACCGGAACGTAAAAAACTTCCATACGACATTGATGGTGTGGTAATAAAAGTAAATTCTATTTCACTTCAGAATGAGCTTGGCTTTACTGCAAAATCGCCACGCTGGGCAATTGCCTATAAATACAAAGCGGAACAGACTTTGACCAGGCTTTTATCGGTTGCATTTCAGGTTGGAAGAACAGGAACTGTAACCCCTGTAGCAAATCTGGAGCCCATTTCACTGGCAGGAACAACTGTGAAACGTGCATCACTCCATAATGCGGATCAGATAGCCCTTCTGGATCTTCATTTAAATGATATGGTTTACATTGAAAAGGGCGGAGAGATAATTCCTAAAATTGTTGGTGTTGATCATTCATTCAGAAATGAAAAAAGTAAGATGCTGCAATTCATTACCAACTGTCCTGAATGCGGAACCCCTCTCGTAAGAAATGAAGGGGAAGCTAATCATTTTTGCCCCAACTATCTGCACTGCCCTCCTCAGATAAAAGGCAGAATTGAACATTTCATAAGCAGGAAAGCAATGGATATCGATGGACTTGGAGAAGAAACGGTAGATCTGTTATTCAGTAAAAAACTTATCAGGAATTTTGCCGATCTCTATGAATTGCGAATTGAGCAACTGGTTCCTCTGGAACGTCTTGGAGAAAAATCTGCTTTTAATATTTTAAGAAGTATAAGGAATTCAATTGGAACACCATATCACAGGGTACTTTTTGCCCTGGGAATAAGGCATGTAGGTGAAACGACAGCAAAAACTCTTACAAAAAAATTCAGATCAGTTGATGAACTCATGAGTGCAGATCCTGAACAATTAAAAAGTGTCAATGAAATTGGTCCCAGGATTGCTTCCAGCATAATAGCTTATTTTGCTGATAAGGAGAATATTGAGTTAATAAATCGTTTGAAATCATACAATGTAAAGTTCAGCAGGGAAGATGAAGAAGAAAAAGAATCAGAAGGACAGGTAAAATTCTGGATGGTAAAACTATTGTAATCTCAGGAGTATTTCAGAACCATTCCCGGGATGAATACAAAGAAATTATTGAAAAAAATGGCGGTAAAAACTCCACATCAGTTTCCCGAAATACCTCATTTATACTTGCCGGAGAAAATATAGGTCCTTCCAAAAAAGCAAATGCAGAAGAACTGGGTGTGCCTTTAATTACAGAATCAGAATTTCTCAAATTAATTAGTGAAGATTAATATTCTGAGACTCTTAGACTTTAATAAAAAACTATTAGGTTTGTGGTATGGAATTATTTCAAAGTATCCGATTAAAAATTGGTAAAATAATAATGTTAAAAAAGAACTCCGGCATAAATAGAAAAGTGTTTTATTCAAATATAAGCCGGGTAAAGACCATTGGGGTTGTATGGGATTCGTCCAACAGCGATCAATTTCCTCTTTTATCTAAATTTTATCAGAAAATGCATGACCGGGATATTGATATCAGAGTGCTTGGATATTTTCCCGGGGAAGTAATGCCGGACCAATTTACTGCTGTCAGATATCTTACAAGTATCAGGAAAAAGGATGTTAACTTTTTTTATATTCCCGTAACTGATGATGCCAATGAATTTATTAATTACAGGTTTGATATCCTGATAGATATTAATTTCAACAAGGTATTTCCACTTCAATATATTTCTTCATTATCGGCAGCAAGATTTAAAGTTGGGTTATACGAAGCTGAAGAAGAATACTTGCCCTTTGAACTGATGATGGACATAAAGAAGCCGGTCGATATCAGCAAACTATTTAACCAATGTTATAAATTATCTTGAGTTGATTGATTCCGAAGCTGAAATTAACAAACAGAAAAAAACAGAATACAAATTTATGAAACCCACATGATTGACCACAATTACAACCGGGCTTACCAGCTCAGCGAAGGTAAACACCAATAAACATAATTTACAACCGAGCGAAGCGAGCTCAACGAAGTCAATCATGTGTGTTTCTCCCGCTTTACGGGACAGATTATTATACCTTTAAAATCAAAATTATTTTATGATGAAAAGATTCAAAGGAACAGGTGTGGCAATTGTAACACCATTCAAAAATGACTCCAGCATAGATTTTGCTGCATTGGGGCGGGTATTGAATCATGTTATTAATGGTGGTGTCAATTATATTGTATTAATGGGCACTACCGGGGAATCTGCTACACTTTCCAGGGATGAAAAAAAGGCATTAACATCTTATGTCCTTGAAACAATTGACGGCAGGCTACCCCTTGTTATTGGAATTGGCGGTAACAATACTCAGGATATAATCAGCTACATTAAACAGATTAATCTTAAAGGAGTAGACGGAATTTTATCAGTAGCTCCATATTACAATAAACCAAACCAGAGAGGATTATTTCAGCATTTTAAATCAATTGCCACCTGCACTTCTTTACCCGTTATTTTATATAATGTACCAGGCAGAACCGGCAGCAACATATCATCAGATACATGTCTTGAGCTTGCTCATGCGTGTGAAAATATTATTGCAATCAAAGAAGCCTCTGGTGATATGAATCAGATAATGAGGATAATAAAAGGGAAATCCGAAAATTTCAACCTTATTTCAGGAGATGATCTTATGACTATCCCTATTATTTCTATGGGAGGTTCAGGTGTCATATCGGTTCTTGCAAATGCTTTTCCTGAACAATGCAGTGAGATGGTCAACCATGCCCTTAAAAATAATTTTAAGTCGGCGCGTGAAATGCAGTTCCGTTTCCTTGAGATTATCGATCTTTTGTTCGCAGATGGTAATCCCTCAGGGGTAAAGGCGATGCTGAGTATTATGAATCTATGTAATAATAATTTAAGGCTTCCCCTGGTTCCGGTAAGCAAACCGACTCTAATCCGGATTCAGAAGGCAATAGAAGACATTAATAAAAAATAATCAGACCATAGTCCTTTCCCTTTCTGGTGTACCCTGCTGCATTCCATGACACTGCTTGTATTTCTTACCGCTTCCGCATGGGCATGGATCATTCCTGCCCACTTTTTTATCAACTCTGACAGGTTCCGTTCTCTGGTTTTTTTCAGGTCCCCCGCCGCCTGTGCTGCTATATTGTGAAAAGTCACTTTTTGAAGCTCTAAGGTTACTCATATCAACCTGACGACGTCTTTGAGCTTCTTTTACCTGTGCAGGGTCCTGTGTTGGAATATGACCTTTCATCAGTGTGCTCACAACATCCTTATTCACCTTGATCAGCATGGTCTTAAACAGTTCAAAGGACTCAAATTTATAAATGAGCAACGGATCTTTCTGTTCATAAGTGGCATTTTGAACAGATTGTTTGAGCTCGTCCATCTCCCTCAGGTGTTCTTTCCACGCATCGTCAATTGTCGCAAGAACGATAGTCTTTTCATAGGCTTTTACCAGTTCTTTACCCTCCGATTCTGCGGTAGCTTTAAGATTTGTAACCACCTGGAAGACTCTGGTCCCATCAGAGATCGGGACTACCACATTTTCATATACCTTAGACATCCGGTCATACACATCTTTTAACACCGGGTAAGCCTGTTGTGCAATAGATTCTGCTTTTCTTTTATATGTATCCAGTACCTTAACATAAACCAGGTCGGTAACCGTGCCCGATGTACTTTTCGCAAACTCCTGTTCCCTTACAGGCGAATCTATTGAAAATGAACGGATAAGATCAAAATCAAAACCCTCCAGATCTTCATCCTTATGGTACACTTCTACCAGATTTTCAGTAACATCAAACATCATGTTTGCTATATCGACACTCAGTCGTTCACCAAGAAGTGCGTGACGTCTTTTTTTATAGATTACTTCTCTCTGGGAGTTCATTACATCGTCGTATTCGAGAAGTCTCTTTCTGATGCCGAAGTTATTCTCTTCAACCTTTTTCTGTGCCCGTTCAATCGATTTTGTAATCATTGAGTGTTGTATCATCTCACCATCCTTGAGTCCCAGCTTATCCATAATCCCGGCGATTCTTTCTGATCCGAAGAGTCGCATCAGTTCATCTTCAAGTGAAACAAAAAACTGCGATGAACCTGGATCTCCCTGCCTGCCGGAACGGCCACGTAACTGCCTGTCTACACGGCGGGACTCGTGGCGTTCGGTGCCGATAATAGCCAGTCCTCCTGCCCTTCTGACCTCATCTGTAAGCTTAATATCAGTACCACGACCAGCCATATTGGTAGCAATAGTTATTGTACCAGTTTTACCAGCTTCAGCGACAATTTCGGCCTCTCTCTGGTGCAGCTTGGCATTCAGAACATTATGTTTCAGACCCTTCATCTTGAGCATCCTGCTTAATAATTCAGAAATCTCAACCGATGTTGTACCAACAAGGACAGGCCTGCCCTGCCGGTTCATTTCGGCTATTTCCTCAATTACAGCATTATACTTTTCTCTTTTTGTTTTATAAACAAGATCCTCTCTGTCATTTCTGATTACTGGCCTGTTTGTTGGTATAACTACAACATCAAGCTTGTAAATATTCCAGAATTCCCCGGCTTCAGTTTCAGCGGTACCTGTCATTCCTGCCAGCTTGTGGTACATCCTGAAATAGTTTTGGAGAGTTACTGTGGCATACGTCTGAGTAGCGGCTTCCACTTTGACATTTTCCTTGGCTTCAATTGCCTGGTGCAGACCGTCAGAGTATCTGCGACCTTCAAGTATTCGCCCTGTTTGCTCATCTACAATCTTTACCTTATTATCCATTACCACATATTCAGTATCTTTGTCAAAAAGGGTCCATGCCTTCAATAATTGTGTCATTGTATGAACACTTTCAGACTTTACAGAATAATCCTGGAGAAGTTCATCTTTCTTTTTCAGTTTCTCCAGCTCATTCAATCCTGACTTTTCAAGGTCAGCGATCATTGAACCAACATCAGGAAGAATAAAGAAGCTGGCGTCTTCCACCGAATCCGCAATAAGATCAAGACCTTTTTCTGTGAGTTCAATTGAATTAGCCTTCTCATCTATTATGAAATGAAGCGCATCTGTTACTTTAGGCATCTCCTTGTTGTTGTTCTGCATATAAAAGTTCTCTGTCTTCAGCAGCAGCGATTTATTTCCTTCTTCACTTAAGTATTTTATTAACGCATTATTTTTGGGAAGACCTTTATAAGCTCTCAGAAGGAGTAAACCTCCCTCGTCATTTTTTCCTTCATTGATTAGTTTTTTCGCTTCTGCAAGAATCTGTGTAACAAGCTTTTTCTGAGCATTCACAAGCTTTTCAACTTTAGGCTTCAGTTCATCAAACTGTTGTGTATCACTTTTAGCGGTAGGACCTGAAATTATAAGTGGAGTACGTGCATCGTCAATAAGAACCGAATCTACCTCGTCGACAATGGCATAATGGTGTTTACGTTGTACGAGATCTTCAGGATTAATTGCCATGTTGTCCCTCAGATAGTCAAATCCGAATTCATTATTTGTCCCGAAAGTGATATCAGCATTATATGCTTTACGACGGTCGGCTGAATTTGGTTGGTGTTTGTCAATACAATCAACCGTAAGACCGTGAAATTCATAAATTGGTCCCATCCATTCGGAGTCGCGTTTAGAGAGATAGTCATTAACAGTAACAATATGGACACCTCTGCCTGCCAGTGCGTTAAGAAATACAGGCAGGGTAGCGACAACTGTTTTACCTTCACCGGTTCCCATTTCTGCAATTTTTCCCTCATGGAGAGCAACGCCCCCTATAAGCTGAACATCATAATGAACCATATCCCATAATATCTCATTTCCACCTGCTATCCACCTGTTGCTCCATAAGGCTTTATCATTTTTAATTGTGACACTTTCCCTTTTTGCAGCCAGATCTCTGTCATATTGTTGTGCGGTAACTTCCAGTACACTGTTTTCCTTGAACCGTCGGGTAGTCTCTTTTATAATTGAAAAAGCACGGGGGATAAGCTGATCAAGAGTAACCTCAAGTTTTTCATTTATCTGCTTTTCAATTTTATCAATAGCATCATAAATGTCTTCTTTACTGTTCACATCCTCTTCGGTTTCTACTTTCTCCTTAAGTGATTGTATTTCGAGCTCATCACTTTTGATGCTATTCCAGTATTTCCTTTCTGAGTTCTGCCGATTTTTCCCTCAACTCATCATTTGATATATCCTTAAGTTTTTCGAATTCAATACGGATCTTATCAATATAAGGGCTTATTTCCTTTATATCCCGCTCATATTTATTCCCAAGGAAAACACCTAAAATATTATTTATAATGCTCATTTTAAAGTTTATTACAAATTTTGAAAAATACCACGCAAAATTAGCTTAATTTTTAGAAATAGAATTCCATTTTTGGAGTTTATCAAAAAAGCAGATCTCTTTACTCAACAATATTTCCTCCATTCCGGGGCTATCTAAAACAGCTTTCTTAGTATTTTGTCCCTAAATCACCTACTGAAGGAGACATATTGGAGAATCCATTTGCCCCATCTGCAGTCAGACTCCGCACTAAAATTGGCCACCAGGTTCGCAGCTCATTAAGGCCCCTCCCTAAAAATAGCCAAAGGGTTATTTCCTTAACTACCGGTCCTTTAACGGTCATCGCTGTTCAGAGGGGATGGAATGAAAAACAGGAATTTGAATAGTATATATACAAATTAAATTGACTTATTTCTGATTTAAAGCAATTCAGAGTTCACATTATCTGAATATTTTAGTACTCCTGTATTTAATTATTTGATCAGACTATACTTAATTGTACTGATACCATCTCCCAGGTAAAACTTAATAAAGTAAAATCCGGAAGGAAGCTTTGAAATATCGATTGTCGAATCTAGTTGTTCCGTCAATATAATCGTTTAAAATGCAGATTCCTGCAGAATTAAAGACACTGAAGCGTACCGGGTGCTTACTCGTTAAATCAACCGGACTTATAGTAATTAAACCATTCCCTGGGTTTGGGTACACTTTAAGAGGATTTAGTGTGATTTTCTCAACATTATCGACCATCAGGTTAATTTTAAGATCATCAATTACCCATCCCCATCCATTTGCAAACGGATCGGAATATAGTCTGAACCGGTAAAGTAATGTATCTCCATAACTGATACTCTCTGTTTCGAGCGGGAAGATAGTATGCTGAACCATCATATACTCATTACCTGCAAAGGTAGAATTACCGTTTGCGTCAATTGAACTGTTATATGCACTCTCCCACGATGGTATTAACCTGCTGTCATAACCGTCGATCAGATTGAGCCATGTATTTCCATAATCTTTTGATACATCCAGAATTGCATAATCATAAAAACCAGGTGATCCAAACACGAGACCCGGGTTCACCGGGTTCAACGAGAACAAGCTCATTATAGCTTATTATCATTCCTGAAGGATCAAATATCAAAGGATTACGGAGCATCGCCGTGAAATTGAAACTTTTAGAATTATCTTCCGGACTTGCATACGGATGTTTTGAATGAAGGGCAACGCTGTTAAAACCAGGATAATTCGTAATGTCAAATCCTATATTGAAAAAATCATCAGACGCATTGGAGAAATCGGTTGAATAGCTTTTGAGTACAGGTCCTAAACGTTCTATCCGGATTGAATAGTATCCTGTGTCAGGCAATATTGATATATTATGGCGTGAAGATTTATCTACTGCAATTATCCGGTATTGAATAGAATCTCCTCCTTTAAGCGATTCAGGTCGGGCACTGAAAGATGTAGCTGAAAAGATTAACCTTTCCGGATTTTAATCCGATGTATTTCGTAGGACCTTCATTTTTCTTATATTCTACGTAAACTGTATCAACTCCAATATTATCAGTTACTGTAGCACTAAAATTTATATAATCAATCTTCTCAAAATAGTACTCAACCGGAGTATGTAATATTTCAGGCTTTACGGTATCGGTTCCAATATAAACATGGTAAGGATTCAATTCAGCCAGGGAAGGAGATCTGTAAAGGCGCAAAAATTTGTCTTCCGTAAAAAAATAATATTTCAGGGATGTTTCATATGAAGGAATAGCAATCGTTGTGTTAAAATTATTATCTGAATTAAGAGAAGTAAGGTAGATGGTATCGCCCGTAACAAAATTGTTCAATGAGTAAACGAGACCTGTTTTATTCCGGTTATATGTTGTATCAGATTTTATTGTTACTGAAAGCTGAACTTCGGTCAGGTGTTCTTCGGTGTCTTTAGGCTGCTGATGAAGAATCCGGGTATTTACCCAGCCCAGATCACCAAGAATTGACATGGTAAGTTTTCCCGGGTCATGGATTGCTTCTCCAAGATCGATATAAGGTGTCATAAGTGAATTAACCTGAAGAGTTGCCGGCTGTTCATCAAGGTGTGAAATGGATGAGCCCGGGTCCCATGTTGAGGGGGCATATAATTTCACTCTTGAGGGTGACATATAGTTTTTAACAAGCGGACCGTTGAAGTAGAGTTTACCTCCCGTAAATTCAGAGTAGAGTGCTGCAGAAGGATTTGGAAAGACAATGGTATCGGTAAGTCTCTTTCCCGAAATGTCCTCAACAAAAGTATCATAAATAATTGGTAATGACCCAAATCCATACCCTCCCATTGTACCATTGGTAAACATGCTGTCAAAAAATCCGAGACCGTGACATATCTCATGGAGTACCACTGTTATCAGGTCATATTGATGAATCGAGGTTTGCCATCCAAACCGAGATACCAGTTGATTGAACTATTAATAGCCAATTGTATATCTCCTTCAACATCTGCATTAAGGCTTTTACCTGCTATTTTTTCAGCAAGTGAAACAGGATAAAAAACAAAAGGATAAAGTGCATCAATTGCCAGTCCCGGGGAATAGCCTGTAATAACTGACTGCCCAAGAATGTTTGCGTTAGCATTCTTTTCCCAGCTTGCCTGTATAGTAACTTTTGTGTCAGCGGGTAATATAGTTTCAAGTATAAGTGCAGCACGTTCCATTGCCTGAATGGCATTTGCCGGGAATCCGGAATAATAGAATGTCACTGAAGCCAGCCCTTTTGATCCCTTTTTTTCGTAAAACTCTTTTGGAGGAGGAATATATACGCGGGTCACTTTTTTACCGGCATAGCATACCCCTGTAACAGAGGAGTTAAGCAACAGCTCCTGAGCATTCAGAGGAATGACATGGTTATTGTATAAGAAAAGGAATGAAAAAAAAACTGCAAATTTTTTCATGTAATGGCTGGAGTATCAGCTTTAGGTGCCCTCAAACTCATTATATCCCTGTCGAACTGGTACATATTATTTTTCCCCACAAGGTGAATTTTATCAATAATGTTTTTTGCAGAAGCTTCTTCCTCAATTTGTTCCATTACAAACCATTGGAGAAAATTGTTTGTATTAAAATCCTTTTCTTCAAGGGTCAGCGCGACTATCTCATTAATACTTGCAGTAACAAATTCCTCATGATTTAATACATCCCGGAACATATCTTCGACACTCTTAAAATCTACCGGTGGTTGTTTCAAAGCCGGCACAATTGCTTTCCCGCCCCGTTCATTGATGTATTTAATAAACTTAAGCATATGGATCTTTTCTTCATCTGCCTGAGTATAGAGCCACTCTGCCACTCCGGTTAATCCATTAGTTTCAGCCCATGAGGCCATAGCCAGGTACAGGTTTGAAGAATAGCCTTCCCGTTCTACCTGTCTGTTGCAGATCTCTTCTATTTTTTTCTTTAGCATGGTAAAATTTACTTTTGGTTTAATAATAAACGAAGAATTCAGGGTTGTTGTTCAATATTAAGCAAATATTAAATTAAAGATACAAATTTATTTTATCAAATAAATCATAACTGATTCTTACAGGTTCTGAAAACTCAAAACTAATTTATATCCAGATTAAATGTTTTTTTCATGTCTTTAAGAGCCGGATATTTCGTAACCAGATAATTATATTTTTGGTCATCTGAATATAAAAGGTTATTAGTCTCTGAGAGGTCGACAGTTGTTTCGATATCAATATCAGACTTAGTGAACCTGTTTATAAGAAAATTTAAAAGTTGTTGCTTATAATTCTGTACAAAGAGATCTTTCTGGTTAGCATTACTCAGGTGAATTTTAATCGTATTTTCGTTTTCAACCTCAGCATGAATTGATTTAAACATACTTATTACCCTGGGGCCGTCTCCTTTTATTGTCTCAGTGAAGTCGTGCCATGCTTCGGCTAGGGTCTCAACCCCGAATTCTGACTTTGTTATTTTCTGATTACCGGTTACAGGTGGTTGTACAATCTGATCAGGATTATCAGGAAATGTATTATTCCCGTTCACCAGGTCCTTAATAGAAAATGTTTTTTGTGGTTTTTCTATCACAGGCTCATGACTCCCTGAAGATTTATCTGTGCTTTGTGATAATTTTCCGCCAGATTCAGTTTCCTGTCTGAGTATTTCTGATTTTGAAGGCAGAGGAAGTTCATCATCAGATTTTACTGCAAGTTTTGTTTCAGGCTTTTTTTTTCAGAATCGTCAACCGATTCAGTTGTCAGGCGGCATAAACGGATAAGTGTGAGCTCAACATGAAGCCTTTGATTTTTACTGCTTTTATACGAAAGATCGCAACCTGACCCGATTTCCAGAGCTTTATACAGGAAATCAATTGTACAGTTCAGGGTCTGTTTCAGATACCTTTGCTTTACTGCCGGAGTTGTTTCAATAAGTCGTAAAGTTGATTCATCTTTGCTCACCAGCAGATCACGCAAGTGGCTATTCAGACCTGCCACAAAATTGTGACCGTCAAACCCTTTCTCAAGTATCTCATTAAAAATCAGCAAGACAGAGGAAACATCACCTCGGATAGCGCAGTCGATAGTTTTGAAATAATACTCGTAATCAAGGACGTTAAGGTTTTCAATAACATCCCCATAGGTAATTGTTTTACCACTCAGGCTTACAATCTGGTCAAAAATTGACAAGGCATCCCTTAAAGCTCCATCAGCTTTCTGCCCAATAATATGAAGAGCCTCCTCATCTGCTGTAATTGATTCCTTGTTTGATACATACTTTAACCTGTTAACAATATCTTCAATCCTTATCCTGTTAAAATCAAATATCTGGCAGCGGGAGAGTATAGTAGGTATTATTTTGTGCTTTTCAGTCGTAGCAAGAATGAAAATTGCATGGGGAGGAGGTTCTTCAAGGGTTTTCAGAAATGCATTGAAAGCTGATGAAGACAGCATATGTACCTCATCAATGATATAGATGCTGTATTTGCCTATCTGGGGAGGTATTCTTACCTGATCATTAAGACTTCTGATATCTTCAACTTTATTATTTGAAGCTGCATCAAGCTCATGTATATTAAAAGATCTCAACGTATTAAACGAAAGACAGGATTCGCATTCATCGCATGCTTCGAAATTGTCACGGAGGTTACTACAGTTTATGGTTTTTGCAAAGATTCTGGCGCATGTAGTTTTTCCGACTCCCCGGGGGCCACAGAAAAGATATGAGTGTGCAAGATGATTGTTTTTAATAGCACTTTTCAGGGTATTTGTTATTGAATCCTGTCCGACTACCATCTCGAAAGTTGCAGGGCGGTATTTTCTTGCTGAAACTATGAAGTTTTCCATAACAGGTAACTCTTCTTTGATATAAATATGTTTAAATGCAAATATAGATAAAAAGCCTTCGTTTTAGGGTTAGCGGATAAAATTAAGAGTTTATTCATTAAACAAGAATGCTGCAATAATTATATGGTTCAATTTTCCTTCCAAATATTTTTGTTTAGAATAAAATAGTTGTACTTTTGCGAGCCAAAATCATTACACTAATAAACAATTAATTACTATGTTGAATCATTACGAAACCGTTTTCATTGCAACTCCCGTTTTATCTGAGAACCAGATGAAGGAAGCGGTTCAGAAATTCAAGAAAGTCATCACCGACAATATTGGTGAGATCGTTCATGAAGAGAACTGGGGTCTAAAGAAACTGGCCTATCCAATTCAGAAGAAGTCAACAGGCTTTTATTACCTGATTGAATTTAAAGGTGCAGGAGATCTGATTGAGAAACTTGAAATCCAATATCGCAGAGATGAACGGATCATCAGGTTTTTAACCTTCAGGATGGAAAAATTTGCCGTCGAATATGCAGAAAAAAAGAGAAAACAAAAAGAATCAGGTAAATCGAAGGAGGAATAAGACATGGCACAAAACGAATCAGAAATCAGATATTTGACTCCCCCGACCGTTGAAGTCAAAAAGAAGAAATACTGCAGGTTTAAGAAAAACAGGATACGTTATATCGATTATAAAGATCCTGAGTTTCTAAAGAAGTTCCTTAATGATCAGGCAAAGATTCTGCCGCGCAGACTTACGGGTACTTCATTGAAATATCAAAGGAAAGTGGCTAAAGCCGTTAAAAGAGCGCGTCACCTGGCTCTTCTTCCTTACGTTACTGACCTATTAAAATAAGGAGGATTAATTATGGAAATTATATTAATACAGGACGTCAATAAGCTTGGACAAAAGGACGATATTATTAAAGTTAAAGACGGATATGGAAGAAATTTCCTTATTCCCAAAGGCTTAGCTATAGCTGCATCAACGTCTGCTAAAAAAATGCATTCTGAAAACCTCAGACAGAGAGCTCATAAAGAAGAAAAAATAAAAGTTGCAGCTCAGGAAATAGCTACCAGATTAGCAGGTGTTAAAATTGTCGTTGGCGCTAAAACAAGTACCTCAGGCAAGATTTTCGGATCAGTTAATACAATTCAGATAGCTGAATCGCTTAAAGACAAAGGCTTTGATATTGATCGAAAGAACATTACCCTTCCTGATGACCAGGTAAAAGAGGTTGGAACATATAAAGCAATTGTCAAACTGCACAGAGATGTAAGAGTTGAAGTTGAGTTTGAAATAATACCCGAATAACAGCTGTTAAATCATAATAAAGAGGGAAAAGATTTACTTATCCCTCTTTTTATTTCACAGCTATCGTCTCGATCTCGATTAATGAACCCAATGGTAATGCTTTGACAGAAAAAGCAGCTCTTGCCGGTTTATTCTCAGTGAAATATCTGCCATATACTTCATTCATGGCTTTAAAATCTGAAATATCATTTAACAGGCATGTTGTTTTCACAACGTCAGTGAAAAGATATCCGGCTTCTTTTAATATAGCTCCGATATTTTTCATAACCTGTTCTACCTGAACAGTAATATCTCCCTCAATGATTTTACCTGTTTCGGGAACAATAGGTATCTGACCTGAAATATACAATGTTCCGTTTACCTCTATTGCCTGGCTATAAGGGCCAATAGCAGCAGGAGCTTTTGAAGTTGTGATAACGTTTCTCATCATAATATAATTTTGATTTTAGTTGTATGATAGCCTGTCCCGCAAAGCGGGAGAACCGCACATGATTGACTTCGTCGAGCTCGCAAGCTCGGTTGAAAATTATATTTTTATTGTGTTTAGCTTCGATGAGCTCGCAAGCTCGGTTGTGATTGAGGTCAATCATGTGGGTTTCATAACTTTAAAATTTATAAGCATCAATAAGTATCGTGAAAATCTTTTCTTCTCTGGTACTTGAGATCTGCCAGAACAGAAGCTTTAACCCTCAGGGTAAAGTCCCACATCTTCATCGACCCATTTGGAACCCAGTTAAAAGCCATCTCCCAGCAATGCAGGTCGCGGGTTATTCCTATGTTAGTCATTGTGATCTGTTTACCTGTAAAATCATAACCGCTGGTGTAGGTTATGTTCATTTTTTTCGTTAAGGTAAGAAAACCGTTAAATGAAAGGGTTTGTCTTACCGGAGTTTTAACTACAGTTTTCGCATAGCTCATGCTATAACTTACGTTAAGGGACCAGGGTACATCAAAAACAACATAACCGTATGCGTCAGTAAGTTTTGCTGCCTGAGACTCGGGCTGAGTCGTTCCAATCTGCGGTTTTAAACCAGGGACCTGATTGTATGCCTGGTCAGACTCACCAGGGCCATTTTGTGGTGGACCCGGCTTTTTCTTACCTCCTTTGCCTTTCAAAAGGTCGCTGAGACTAAAATCGAGACTTGTGGAAAAATTAGTTAATCTTATAAGTTTCCCGCTCTGAGACAAAGCATAGGCAGCGATCGGTCTTCCTTTACTGTCAATACCGTAAAGAGAAAAACTGCTGTTTGCCGATATATTTAAATTTGTAAAAAGAGTAGTTCTCATTACCATGGAAACAGGTGACCACCGCATTGAGTCTGCAAAAATGTTATATGAGGTTGTAATTCCAAAATTATCAATTAATTTAACCTTTTTTGGTTTTCCTGTTGTATCATTTTTATCAAATACCTTTGCTTCAAGAATATTAGTCAGACTGAATGAAACGCTGCCGCTTCGTTTTGATAATGAAGGCGTTCCGAAAATATTACCTTCGAATATGGAGTATTCGGTCGTTCTGCCTGATGTATCAGACTGTACAGTCCTGTACATATCGGTACTGAGACCATTAACAGAAGGAACATAACTGAAGCTGACAGAAGGTCTGATCACATGCCGGATAGCCTGAATTCTGGAATTTGGATTTTTAAATGTGAACATTCCGTAAATCTGAGGATTAAAACTGGCTCCAATTGAAGGACTGATTGCCTGACCATAGAAAAAGCCTCTGATAGTATCATTTATCACTGAAGGTACAACTTTATTCAGATTTTCGTTGAAATAATCAGGAGTCCATTTTTTTTCAATTTTCTGGGTATACAAAACTCCCGTATAACTTACCTGTGGTGAAATGGAAAAATTCCTGAACGGCCTGAGCTGTAAACTTAACGGGGCGTCATGTTTAAAACCATTTCTCATATTTTTCCACACTTCCCGGGTAAAAAGAATACTGTCATATGTATTTATCTGATTATCTACTGATGCCGAATACTGGAACTGGAGCTCCTGGTACCATTTTTTTGTGCCGGTGCTGTTTTTACCTTTTAAGGGATAAATCCTTCCCATGTTAAAACTAAGTTTTGGTAAATTAAGGCTCACCGTTTTGTTTTTTACGTTCTGGCTATGATTCGCGCTGGCCGAAAGATTAAAAGGTGTCCCTTCCCATGATTTTGAATAACTGACGCTGGATTGCCGTTGAGTTGTAATATGTTCAGCAACATTGTAGCTGTTTGTTTTGTCATAGCCGCTTGAACTCATGTTTACGTTTGCCGAGAATCTTGAGCCCGGCCATGCTTTGGCATTTTGATTATATGTCCAGCCAAGCCTGTAATTGGATGTAACAGAGTAATCAGGTAATCCTTTATGACCGGAGATATTATTTGCATAACTAAAGGAAAAATTCCCGTTGTATTTATAGAGCTTGTTATAGTTTGTCGTTGCAGTTGCCATCCATGTGCCATTTGCATAAAGGTTACCACGCAGAGCCAGGTCAAAATAATTACTAATCGCGAAATAATATCCTCCCTCGGTAAGAGAATATCCGCGCAGGGCTTCCTGTCCTATTTTTGGGATTAGGATCCCTGACACTGCAAGTTTTTTCTGAATGGGAAAATATCCGAAAGGAATAAAGAGAGGTAAAGGTATTCCTTCAAGTACAAGGTTTGCGGGACCTGATATTATCTTTTTCCCCGGATAAAACCTAGCTCTATTCAGCTTAATATAAAAATGAGGAGGATCAGCATCGCATGTCGAATATGTACTCTTGTAAATATTGGAGGTTCCATCTTCAAGCAACTTGGTTACAGAGCTGTGCAGAAGTCCCTCGTCCTGCTTTGTTACTATATTCCTGATTCTGGCTTTTTTGGTTTTGAAATTGTACCAGATAGTATCCGATTCAAACTCCTGTGAACCTGATTTAAATACCGGCTTTCCGACGACTTTCCCGGTAGTGTCTTTTGTCCCTACGGCATAAACAAGGTTTGTTGCCATATCAAATACAATTGAATCAGCTGTGATTTCTATATCGCCATAATTGACTTTTGCTGATCTGACAAGGTAAGCCCTTTTGCCTACCAGATCATTTTTAATATAGTTGCTTGCCGAATAAGTGACCTGCTCAGCAATGGCGTTTGGTGAAACTCTCCTTAAACCTTTAAGCATTGTATCAGCACTGAGAGAATCACGCTTTATCTGAATGGTATCAATGTTAAGTTTACTTTCCTGGGAAAACACAGAAAATGTCTGAACCATCACGAGGAGCACTACAAGTAACCGCTTTTCATTGAAATAATACAACTTTAATACTATTTTTGTATAGTTTTTGTGCGACTTCGGATGTCAGCGGCAAAACTATTAAAAAAACACGAACTAAACATGGGTCCCGAGATTAAAAACATTAAACTCAATTCCTCTAAAATGAATATTGCAAGAGTGTTTTTTCTTTTTATTATTTTTTTAAGTTTGTCTGCAGAGGTTCCTGTTCTTAAAAATAATGGTAACTGGGTTATAGTTATTGATCCTGGCCATGGAGGAAGAGATCCGGGAGCGCTAGGCTCGTTCAGTAAAGAAAAAACCATTACATTGGCAGTTGCCTTAAAAGCCGGAGAGTATATTCAACAGAACATCAAGAATGTAAAGGTCATTTATACAAGAAATGATGATTCAACTGTTAACCTGGAAGAACGGCCCAAATTAGCAAATAAGAACAATGCAGACCTTTTTATTTCAATACATGCCAACTGGGCTGCTGCAAAAAGCGTTAAAGGTGCTGAAACTTATATAATGGGACTAGCAAAAGATCAGGCCAACCTGGAAGTTGCAATGAAAGAAAATGAGGTTATTCTCCTTGAAGATGACTATTCTACCAAGTATGAGGGATTTGATCCAAAATCGCCGGAGTCTTACATCATGTTCACTCTAATGCAGAATATATACCAGAAACAAAGTACTGATCTCGCTTCAAAAATTCAGACCCAGTTCAGGGAACATGTTGCAAGGAACGACAGGGGAGTCAAGCAGGCTGGTTTTTGGGTACTCTTTACTACTAAAATGCCCAGCGTTCTGGTAGAGACCGGATTTATTACCAATACTAACGAAGAAAAATACCTCAATTCAAAAGAAGGACAGGATTACCTTGCCTCGGCCATTTTCAGGGCTTGCAGGGAATATATAGATGAAATTGACAGCAGGAGTGGCATCTCTGCAGTTCAGAATCAGCAACCTGATATTAAAATTTCTGATAATCCTGCAATAACCAGTGGAGAAGATATTATATTTATGGTTCAGATCGGAAATTCAACCGAGAAGACTCAATTGAACCCAGATAATTTCAAAGGTATTAAAGATGTTGTTGAAATCAAATGTCCGGACAGATTCAAATACGCCTCAGGTAGTTTCACTGATTATTCAACTGCTGTTAAATACAGGAAAAAGATCGAATCTGATTTCCCTGATGCCTTTGTTATAGCTGTCAAAAACAAGAAAATATTACCTTTACAGGAAGCATTAGAACAAAAAAGATAATAAAGAAATAAATCCTATTCGAATGAAAAAGATTTCAAATGAAGTCAAGATTGGCACTGTGGCATTAATTACAATAATCGTATTCATATGGCTTTTTAATTTTTTAAAAGGAAAGGATTTCTTTAAAAGCACTGCTAACTATTATGCTGTTTACGATAAGATTGGCGGATTAGCTGAATCAAGTCCGGTGGAAATAAACGGTTATAAAGTAGGCGTAGTACAATCAATAAAGTTTGTTGATGCCAAAAGCGGAAAACTCCTTGTTGTATTTTCTGTTAGTAAAGATTTCCGGCTGCCACATAACACTGTTGCAGAAATAACACCTCTTTCTCTTATTGCGGGTATGAAGGTACAATTTTTATATGGAAACGGGCCTGGATTCTATTCTTTCAATGATACCATCCCGGGAAGACTTGCAGAGAGTCTGGTGACCAAACTGGAAACAGAACTTTTACCTTTAAAAGATAAGGTTGCAAATCTTGTTATTGCTCTGGATTCGGTTATCAGTTCTGTAAATGAAATATTACGTCCGGAATTTAAAAAGAACCTTAACGGAACTCTGGCCAATCTTAACACCACTACGGCGAGTCTGGATAACATTATAGGTTCAAATGAACAGGAGCTGAAAGCCACACTTGCAAACATATCAAGGTTTACACAAATGCTTTCTGATAATTCAGCAAAAATGAAAAACACTTTTGACAATCTTGAATCAATTACCGATACCCTGGCAGCTGCGGATATTTATAATTCAGTATTAAACCTTAAAACGAGCCTTGAAAAGACCTCGCTCCTGTTGGGAAACCTGAATGAAGGAAAAGGAAGTGCAGGTCAATTTCTGACAAATGATTCTATGTACACGAATCTTACCAATAGCCTTGCAAGTTTAAATGTCCTTTTAGAAGATCTGAAGGCAAATCCAAAAAGATACGTTCATTTTTCGCTCTTTGGTAAAAAAAGCTTATCTTCAAAATAATTAATGTTAAAGACCAGATTATCTTGATCTTAAAATTCGAAACCTGGCTAATGACAAAATAGTCCTCGTTTTATTCAATAAAAGTTGAATTTTGAGCAATGTTGTCTAATGGATTGTAAAACACCATCAAACCAACAACATTTAAATTAATATATTGATAATCTGTACATTAAGTTATTTATTTATTTTTCCTTTTCTAAGTAATTGATGATTAAAAACATATAATTATTATGAGAAAGTCAAGTAAAAATAATTTTTTTTATTAGTTTTTTTTTTACAAATATTGCTATCCGAATCAGCGTAACACAAACCTTATAATAACAAAATAGTCCACCTAAATGAACAAAACTTACAACGAGGTTTGGAATAACTGTCTTCAGATTATACGTGATATTATTCCGTCTATCAGTTTCAAAACCTGGTTTGAACCAATCATTCCATTAAAGCTTGAAAACAACATTCTCACAATACAGGTACCAAGTCCTTTTTTCTATGAATATCTTGAAGAACAATATATTGATATTCTACGGAAGACTTTAAGGCGTGAGATCGGAACTGATGCCAAACTTGAATACAATGTTGTAATGGAGAATGCGAATTATTCCAATGGCAAACCATATACCGTAAAGTATCCTTCCCGAAATAAAACAGATCTTAACAACAGGCCAGTTCAGGTTCCGTTTGATGTAACACAGCCCTCAATTAAAAATCCATTTGTTATACCGGGAATAAAGAAAGTACATTTTGATCCGAAATTAAATCCCGATTATAACTTTAATAATTACATCGAGGGTGAATGCAACAGGCTTGCCAGGTCAGCAGGTATTGCAGTTGGGAATAATCCAGGGGGCACAGCTTTTAATCCGCTGATGATTTATGGTGATTCGGGGCTTGGCAAGACCCATCTTGCACAGGCAATCGGGATCCTTGTAAAAGAAAAACATCCTGACAAGACGGTCCTTTATGTAAATGCCAATAAGTTTCAGACTCAGTTTGTTGAATCTGTAAGAAATAATAACAAGAACGATTTCCTCCATTTTTACCAGATGATCGATGTCCTGATTCTGGATGATGTGCATGAATTTGCCGGAAAAGAAAAGACACAGGATACATTCTTTCATATCTTTAATCATCTCCACCAGTCAGGAAAACAGTTAATCCTGACATGTGACAAACCACCTGTAGAGTTACAGGGAATGGAGCAAAGACTGCTTTCGAGGTTTAAATGGGGCCTTCAGGCCGACCTGCAGAGGCCTGACTATGAAACAAGACTGGCAATTCTTAAGAAAAAAGCATATAACGACGGTATTGAACTTCCTGACGAGATCTTTGAATACCTTGCTGTTAATATATCAAATAATATAAGGGAACTTGAAGCGGTGCTCATATCATTATATGCACAATCAACTCTCAACAGAAAGGAGATCACACTTGAACTTGCAAGACAGATGGTCGAAAAACTAATCAGTACTGCACGACGGGAAATTACCATTGAATATATCCAGAAGATCGTTTGCGATTATTATAAAATACCAATTGATTTCATCCAGGGAAAAACCAGAAAAAGAGAGATCGTTCAGGCCAGGCAGGTATCCATGTATTTTTCGAAGACACTTACCAAAGCATCGCTTGCAAGTATAGGTACTCATATCGGAGGTAAGGACCATGCAACAGTTTTACATGCATGCAAGACGGTTAACAACCTGATAGACACCGATAAACACTTTAGAAACCAGATAAATGAAATTGAAAAGAAATTAAAAGTATAAAAATGGATTTAAGGGCTTTAAGAGACAAGTTTTATGATAAATATGGGAACAGGAATGAAAAACCTGTTCTTTTTTTCTCACCCGGCAGAGTAAATCTGATTGGCGAACATACTGATTATAACGGGGGATTTGTTTTCCCTTGTGCTCTGAACTATGGAACCTATTTACTTGTCAGGAAAAGAAAGGATGACATGTTCAAATTCTCAACCCTGAATTTTAATAATGATGAATCAGCGGTACTGAAAGGGCTGTTTGTCAATACCCGTAAAAGGTGGATCAACTATCCGTTAGGGGTTATAAACGAATTTATTAGAAAAGATATAAAGATCTCAGGATTAGAGTTTCTCTTCCTGGGTGATGTGCCAAACGAAGCAGGTCTCTCCTCTTCAGCTTCAATCGAAATGGTAACAGCAGTTGCATTGAATGACCTATTTAATGCAGACCTGAGCACTATTGAGCTCGTCAAAATGAGTCAGAGGGCAGAAAATGAGTTTGTCGGAATGAATTGTGGAATAATGGACCAGTTTGCAGTGGGATTTGGAAAAAAAGATCATGCTATTTTTCTTAACTGTGATACACTGTACTATGAGAATGTACCGGTTATTCTTAATGATTGTTCATTAATTATAACAAATACGAATAAAAAAAGAGGCCTTACCGATTCAAAATACAATGAACGCAGAAGCGAATGTGATACTGCAGTTGAGTTGTTGCAGGCATATAAACCTATCAGGAATTTAAGTGAAATCAACAGCAGCGAAATTCCTTTGCTTGAGAAATACATTAAAGACCCTGTTGTCCGGAAAAGAGCCAAGCATGTAATAAGTGAAAACGGAAGAGTTGTTGAAGCTGTTAAAGTACTCAAAGAAAATAACATAAACCATTTCGGGGAACTTATGAATCAGTCGCACGATTCCCTTAAAGATGACTATGAAGTTACAGGAAAAGAACTTGACACACTCGTGTATGAAGGGAGAAAGCTTCAGGGAGTTATTGGTACCAGGATGACAGGCGCCGGTTTCGGCGGATGTACGGTAAGCATTGTCAGAAAAACTTATGTCCCCGAATTCATGTCCGCCCTTTCATCTGTTTATAAGCGAATGACCGGTCTGGTTCCTGAATTTTATCAACCTGGAATCGGAGACGGTGCAGAAAGAATGGATTAAAACAGCCTCTCCAAATACTTTTATCAATATCTCCTGAACTTTACCGTTAATATGTGGTTGTTGCAGGCCCTTCTCTTTATTCTGATGTTGTTTAACAGGAATTCACAGAGACCAGCAAATCGGGATTGTTATCAATTCTTTTATTTTATTAAAATAATTAGTATTTTTAAACGTCAATCACAAAACATACCTGTCATGTCTACGGCAATCAGATTATTTAAAACCATATTCATAATCTTTATGGTTGCAGCCATGACAGCGTGTGCTCCTGTCAAAAAAAATCCGTTTAATGAGAAAAGGAAAAAGGCTTCCCATGTAAATACCTCCCAACTGGGAAGAAACCGGTACTATTTTTCGAAAGATTATCAGAAAAAACTCAATAAGATGTATAAGAAAAAGTAAAAAGTTACTTTTCAATCATCGCACTGGAAACTCAGTCCATCATAGGCAAAAACAATCTCAGGCGGCAATTCATTGGAAATTTTTTTATGAAGCCCCATCTGATGACTGATATGAGTAATAAAAGCTTTTTTAGGTGATATTTCCCTGATAAAATCAATGGCCTCTCTCAGACTAAAATGTGAGATATGCTTTTCTTTTCTGAGAGCATTAATAACCAGATATTTAACTCCGAACAATTTCTCCTTACTCTCTTCAGGTATATAATTAGCATCAGTTATATATGCAAAATCACCTATTCTGAAACCATAAACAGGCAGACGGTAATGAAACACTCTTACAGGTATTATCTCAATTCCTTTTACATTAAATAAGTGGCCGGAGATTAAATTGAGTCTCATTTTAGGTATTCCGGGATACTGATATTCTGAAAAGACATAAGAATATTCGTTTCGTATTGCCTTCTGCACCCTTTCTTCAGCATAAATATCTACTGCATCCTGGCTTTTATAATTAAATGCCCTTACATCATCCATTCCGGAAATATGATCTTTGTGTTCGTGGGTAAGGATAATTCCATCAAGCTTTTTTACATTTTCCCGGAGCATCTGTTGTCTGAAATCGGGGCCCGCATCAAAAAGTAAAGTTTTCTCCCCCGTTTCAAGCAGAAGTGATGTTCTGAGTCTCTTATCATGATAGTCATCAGACAGGCAGGTATTACACTCACATGCTATTACAGGAACGCCCTGGGAAGTCCCTGTGCCCAGAAAAGTCAGTTTCACATCCTAATTATTTACTGACAAACCTATATTAAAAATCACTAAAAGGCAACAGTTGTGTTCAATTAGTTTTTGGAATTAAGTAGATGTATAATTGTTATATTTGCAACCATTAACTTATAATAGTGAGTGCCGGAATCTATCTTATACCTGTTACTCTGGGGGGTGATGATCTGCAGAAGGTAATTCCCGAGAAAGTATTAACCCTTACAAAGAAGTTGCGATATTTCATTGTTGAGGATATCAGGAGCGCCAGACGGTTCTTAAGACATATTGATAAAGAATTCCCGATTGATGAATCAGTCTTCTTTCTGTTAAATGAGCACACATTGGAATCGGAAATTGCAGATTATCTTGAACCTGTGATGAATGGATGTGATATCGGGGTTATGAGTGAAGCTGGACTCCCCTGTATTGCCGATCCTGGTGCAAAGATAGTTGCACTGGCTCACCGGAAAAACATTACCGTCACGCCTCTGTCAGGTCCATCATCGATAATTCTTGCCCTTATTTCTTCTGGTTTCAATGGTCAAAATTTCTCGTTTAACGGGTATCTTCCTGTTAAACCCGCTGAAAGAATTGCAAAACTCCGGGAACTGCAAAAAAAATCAAAAGAAGGGTTTCCTCAGATATTTATGGAAACACCTTATCGAAACCAGAAGATGTTTGAATCAATCATTGCTACCTGTCATCAGGAAATTAATCTTTGTATAGCAGCCGATATTACTCTTGCATCCGAATCTATAATTACAAGAAAAATATCAGACTGGAAAAAAAATATTCCGGTACTAAATGACAAGATGGTTATTTTTATTCTGCAGTGATCCTATTTACGGATTCCTGCTTTAAGTTTTACCAATTCCACGTCGAACAAAACCGGTGTATAGGCTGGCATATAGTATCCTGAAGATCCGTATGCCAGATATGATGGAACCAGAAACATTGCTTTGGCTCCCTGTTTCATATAGGTTATGCCTTCATCAAAGCCAGGGATGAGATAACCCTCATTAACAAGGAATATAAGAGTATCAGCATCACCTACATTTGTGTCAAACACAGTCCCGTCAAGAAATTTGCCGGTATATTTTACATAGGCCGTATCATGAGTAACAGCGATATTCCCTTGTCCGGGCTGGACTTCGAGGAAGTATAAACCACTTGTCTCTTTCACGAAATCAAGGTTTGGATTATCAGTAAGATATCTATTGATTAAAGCTTCTTCTTCACGTTCCGCTTTTTTTGCAGGATTTGAACATGATGTAACAGATAAAATCAAAACAATACCAAAGAAAATTAATAATGCGGGAATAGATTTACGTATCATATGTTTAAGTTTATAAATAATTTAAAAATATTATTTCAAATTTCAATTTGCCTGTAAGATATTAACATTATAAACAATTACAGAGTGTGGCGGAATCTTTTTTCCATCTCCGACAAGACCATATGCCATAAAAGGTGGCAGAATAAAGGTAGCTTCAGCTCCGGTTTTTAACATTCGCAGGCCTTCATTCAGGCCTGGTTCCAATTGGCTTCTCCCCAGGACAATCTCTTTTGCACCAAGAACCTGTGACGAATAACAGGCAGTTCCATCAAGCAGAGAACAATCATAGTCCATACGAATGCGAAAATTATCAGTAATAAATTCACCAGTTCCTTCCTTTTTTATCATGTACCAAAGTCCTGTTGGTGATTCAGTCATTTTAAGATTTTTTCTTTCAATATAATTCTGTATCCTTTCCCTGTCTTTTTGTACTAAATATTTGTTCAGATCAACCATTTCATCTTGCCCGGGTTTGATCTGATGAATATTTTGTTTCCTATTGCCCTGACAAGAAATCAAACATAATAAATAATAGAATTATTGTGCTGAGTTTAATTTTCATGTGATAAATTATTGTCTTCAAACCGCAAGTTATTCTCTTTCAAAACTTTTAAAAAATAAGCTATGGTCTTTTCAAGAGAAGCCGGATATTCTCCACCGGAGGCATTTAAATGGCCCCCTCCATAAAAATATTTTGAAGCAAATTCATTTGAAGGAAAATTACCCTTTGAACGGAACGAAATTTTAATAAATTTATCCTTTTCAATAAAAAGAGTAGAAAAATCTATTCCTTTTATCGATAATGGAAGGTTTACAAATCCTTCAGTGTCACCCTTTACGTGTTGATATCTGTCCAGATCATTTTTTGAAAGAAAAATATATGCTGCTCTGTACTCAGGTAGATATAACCATTCTCTCATTCAGGGCAAAGCCCAGCAGCCTCATTCGTTCTGTGGAAAAGTTATTATAAATAAGATTGAGAATTTTATTTTTTTCAATTCCGGCATCAAAAAAATCAGAAACAATCCTGAATGTTCTGCCAGAATATGTACCGTATTCAAAATTACCTGTATCACTTATGATTCCCACATAAATAGCTTCTGCAAAAGACATGTTTATAAAGTGTTCTCCTTCAATTTACATGATAAGTTCATTCACCAGTTCAGCAGTAGAACATTTTGTAGGATCGGTAATTATAAGACTGGCAAAATTAACGGGGTTGAGATGGTGATCAATAATTATCTTTTTAGCTGCCGACGAAGTTACATAGATTTTCTGCTTCCCCTAACCTGGCGGGTTGATTGAAATCGAGCATTATAATAAGATCTGCCTCTTCTATCAGCTTTCTTGCACTTTTGCCTGTCGCTGATGAATATATTAATCAGGTCAGCGCCATCCAGCCATTTAAGAAACTCCTGAAGATTATTTGGTGCGATCATATTCACGTTTCGCCCTTTTGATTTAAGATAATGATATAGTGCCAATTGTGAGCCTATTGCATCACCATCAGGATTTATATGACATATCAGAAGAATATTTTCCGAAGTCGAAAAAAGTTTTGATAATTCTTTTGTATATTTGGATAAATCTAACACTTTTGCAACAGTTTTATAAAGGGGGTAAAGATAGAAAATAATCTTCAGACCATTTTGATTGTATAATTTCATATAAAATACCATGTACACTGATTTTACTTTTGCAATTATTAAGCCGAACTCTGTAAGAACAGGCAAAACAGGTCCTATTCTGGCTATGATCAATGAAAATGGATTTGACATCACTGCAATGAGAATGGTCAGGATGACTCCCCAGCAGGCCGAATCCTTTTATTCAGTGCATAAGGGAAAACCTTTTTTTGAAGACCTTGTTGAGTTTATGACTTCAGGACCTGTAGTAGTTATGATACTCAAACATGAAAATGCTGTTGAAAAATTCAGAAAACTTATAGGGGCAACTGATCCTGAAAAGGCAGAAGAGGGAACAATAAGAAAAAAATTTGCTGTGTCGGTTCAGATGAATGCAATTCATGGATCTGATAGTGTTGAAAACGCCATTAAGGAGTCTAATTTTTTCTTTTCAGGTATTGACAGGTTTTAATGAATCCATAGGTTTATTTATTAACCTCAAAACTTAAATTTAAAATTATGTGTTATTAGTTTTGATCTTTTTAAAAATCTAAACATGGATTCAAATTACAGACAATAGAGTTTTCCGACAAGAAAACCCTCGAAAAATATTCATCAGCTTTTACTCTGTCGGATATGGAGATCTTCATATTTCCTGAACTCTTCTATCCCCTGGTGCTTGCTAATATTATGTCACCAATCATATGGAAATGGAGAAATGATCCATGGTTTAAAGATATTGACAAAAAAAACTTTACATATAAGGTTAACAGGATAAAACAGTATATTATCCAGAATTATATTTTTAACCTTGATCTTTCCACGTGGGGACTCACCACAAAAACCAGGGAAATTGAGAGGTTCAGTGACTTTTTCGATATGGAACTGCTTAAACAATCTAATGCCCTATTCGGCTATGAAGGTGATAAATATTATTTTGATATTGATATCCGGAAACATTTTGGTCTGGATAAATTTGATTCAGATATAATTCCATATTGGAAGACCGAGACAGTTGAAGCCATGACCGCTTTCGTTTATAAAGAAAATTTCTCAAGAGGCGCAGGCGAATGTGTTTCATTATCAGCACTTTATGCGGCAGCAATGTTTATTATCGGCAAAGTTCCAATTGAAAAAATTTTTCTGATAGCCACACCGCTTCATTCTCAGAACTTTATTATAGAAAAAGAGGGATTGGTAACAAATAACAGAAGGATTGTAACAAAGAATATGTGGTATAACGGCACCTCGCTCTCTGAAAAAGCACGGAGAGCTATGGAGCATGAAAAAGTAACCATCGTATCGCACATTTCCGGATATATTCATACATTATACAATGATGCTACAATTGACAAAGGTGCATATGATTATTTTTGTCTTAAGTTAAAAGAATTTCTGGTTACCGGTCTGACAAGCCTTGTGTTTATAAACTTCCTCAGATTTAAATCGAAATATAAATCAATCTTCCAGTACATGTGTGATTGTTCAGGTAAACAAAGGTATATTTCTCTTGAAAAAATGTTTGAATATGAACACACAAGTAAGTACAATGTTTCTACAGAATCAAGAGGATCACTTGTAAAAGAGATCGAAGGAGACGAGTTTCATCTTAGCCCCTTACAGAATAAAATTTTACTTAATGATGCGGAGTCGATTCTCCTGAAATTCCATGGATTGAACATTACTGAGATTGAAAATGAGTTTCTCAGGTTTTCAGATATTGTACCTGAAAAGATTATTCATGACATGTTTTCCGATATTTCTGATTTTATCTCTACCAATCCGCAGATACCTGATAGTCACAAAAATTATGTTGGAAATATAGTTCCATCATTATCAGTGGAATATAGCCGCGAAAGGATTACCGATGCTATCATTAAAATGTCCGGAAAATCAGAATTATGTGCACTTACTTTGTATGTTTACCGGCGTATGGATAAAATAGACTGGCTTCCGTTTGTTAAAGCAGCATTGGAAAGGAACCCGGTGTGTTTTTCAGATCTGAATGAAAGAAATGTTTCTGAAGTATATGAAATCCTCAAAGAGCTGCCCTCCGAATCAATTTATGATGAAAAGAGGCTAGCTCTGCCTGACGAAGTATGGAATTTTAAAAGGGGTGATGGTATTGAAAAAGCTCTGTTGTTAGCCGACTATATTATGAATAAAGATAAGTTATCCACGATTTCAATGGAAATTGATAATCCAATAAAGTCACTCTGACTTATAACGATAATATATTCCATTTTAATTCAAATAAATCCTTCAGCAAGTCGATAAGAATCTCAGATAAGAGCTACGTTATTAATTAAAACAATGCGCATGGATCCGTCAAAAACGCTCTATTTTCCTTTTCTCAGGTGTCGGGAATTACTTCGTGGCTGTTTCTGATGCAAAGGGAAAAACTTTAGATGGTATATGCGCCTCTTTCATAAGGGCTTCCAACCTATTGACAATTTCAGGATTTGATGAAGCAATGTTGTTGGTTTCACTGATATCTTTTGATAGATCATACAACTCTGTAATACCCTGAGGATCCTTGTCAACATTGAGTTTAACTGCTTTCCAGTTTCCCATCCTGAGAGCAACCTTACCACCCTGTTCATGAAACTCCCAATACAGATAATCATGCTGTTTCTGTTTTTTTCCCAGAAGAGCCGGAAGAAAAGAGATCCCGTCAATATTTGCCGGTTTTTCTGCCCCGGTTATATCTGCGAATGTTGGTAAGATATCCCAGAATGCTGATATATGGTCGCTTATTGAACCTGCTTTAACTTTATCCGGCCATCTAACAAGCATAGGAGATCGAATTCCTCCTTCATACATATCGCGCTTATAACCCCTCAGGTCGCCATTGCTGTTAAAGAAATCAGGATCAGCTCCGGCCTCAAGGTGCGGACCGTTATCCGATGTAAAGATCACTATTGTATTTTTCTCAAGTCCAAGTTCCGTAAGTTTTGCAAGAAGATCTCCTACATAATCGTCCAGTTCATTTATCATTGCTGCAAAAGCAGCATGTGCTTCAGGCTGGGAACCATACGGACCCTTTCGGAAAGTCGGGCCCGCATCTACACCTTTGAATAATTTTTCAGGATCAAATTTTCCCCGGAAATTCTTCATATATTCCTCTTTGGCAAAGAGTTCTGCATGAGGAATTGTTGTCGGGTAGTAAAGAAAAAAGCGTTTGTTCCTATTTTTTTCCAGAAAATCGATAGCAGCTTTATGGATAATATCTGGGCTATACGTTCCGGTTTTTCCGCTGTCATTCCCGTGAAGAAGGATTTTATCATGATTGTGCCACAGATGATCCGGATAATAGTTATGGGCCAGACCCTGGCAGTTATATCCGAAGAATTCGTCAAATCCCTGGGCGTTCGGATCTCCTTCAGTATCAATATAGCCAAGTCCCCATTTGCCGAACGCTCCTGTGACATATCCCCTTGTTTTAAGCACTTCTGCAACTGTTATGGAGGATGAAGGTAATGGCCACTGACCTTCCGGTTCCGTGCTCTTATTCCCTCGTATTGGAGTATGACCCGTATGAAGACCAGTCATTAAACTTGCCCGTGAAGGGGCACTGACAGTGCATCCGGCATAATGCTGACTGAATAACATCCCTTGTTTTGCCAGTCTGTCGATATTCGGTGTCGAAAACTTTTGCTGTCCGTAACAACTAAGATCACCATAACCGAGGTCATCAGCAAGGATATAGACTATATTAGGTAATTGTTCATTTTTGGTATTATGACCGCAGGCTAAAAAGGTCAGGGATGCACATACTGCAACATTTATTTCCTTTCTCATTATAATAATTTTAACAAATTAAAATTCCAAGATGTAATTCAGATTCGTTAAAAATAAGAATATTTCATGTAAAAGAAAGGAAAATTTAAAAAGTCTTTTTTTGCCCTTAAAACCCAAACGGGGGTTTTTCAATATTTTGAAAAGAGTCCCATTCAGGGGGTTATGGGCGAAATGTTGTTATTTATAAGCTTCATTATGAACACTTTTAACTGCTCTGCCCGAAGGATCGTTTAAATTTTTAAATGAAGCATCCCAGGCAATAGCTTCAGGAGTGCTGCAAGCCACTGAAGGGACGGAAGGCACGCAAGAGGCTGCTGAATCAGAAGGAAAATGTTCTGTGAAAATTGTCCTGTAGTAATATTCCTCTTTCGACATAGGAGGATTAATTGGAAACCGGTACCTGGCATTTTTCAATTGTTCATCGGAGATTTCTTTTGATGTAAGAGCTTTCAGCGAATCTATCCAACTATAGCCAACCCCATCGGAGAATTGTTCTTTTTGCCTCCATGCAACACTTGGCGGCAGATAATCTTCAAATGCTTTACGAAGAACCCATTTTTCCATCCGGTCCTTTGTTATCATTTTATCTTTGGGATTAAGGCGCATAGCCACATCCATAAATTCTTTATCGAGGAATGGCACGCGTCCTTCCACTCCCCAGGCTGCAAGAGATTTGTTTGCACGTAAACAATCATACAGATGAAGTTTGTCTGAGTTTCCTTACAGTCTCCTCATGAAAAGCTTTGGGATCCGGTGCTTTATGGAAATAGAGATAACCTCCGAAAATTTCATCAGCTCCTTCACCTGAAAGTACCATCTTCACCCCCATCGATTTTATAACACGCGCCAGCAAATACATTGGTGTGGATGCTCTGATTGTTGTAACATCATAAGTTTCAATGTGATATATGACATCCCTTAGGGCATCAAGACCCTCCTGCACCGTAAAATTTATCTCATGATGAATGGTGCCTATATGTAGCGCCACTTTTCTTGCTGCTGCCAGGTCGGGTGATCCTTCCAGTCCAACCGCAAAGGAGTGCAACTGAGGCCACCATGCCTCATTCTTGTCCTGTGTTTCAATTCTTTTGGGAGCAAATTTCTTTGCAACAGCCGATACAATTGAAGAATCGAGTCCCCCTGAAAGAAGAACGCCATAAGGAACATCGGACATCAGTTGTCTGTGTACAGCTTTTTCAAGAGCTGTTCTGAGATCTTTAATCGATGTTTCATTTTTCTCAACCGCTTCATATTGCATCCAGTCGCGCTGATACCATTTTTTCATCACACCCTCTTTGCTGTATAAATAGTGTCCGGGAAGGAACTCCTGAATTTTATTGCAGACTCCCTCAAGTGCTTTCAGTTCCGAAGCGACATAGAAATTTCCGTATTTATCCCATCCTATATATAAGGGTATTATTCCGATATGATCGCGGGCAATAAAATAACAATCTTTTTCTTTGTCATAAAGGGCAAAGGCAAATATGCCGTTCAGCTCTTCAAGAAAAGCCGGACCTTTATCGCGATACAAAGGGAGTATAACCTCACAATCGGAATGAGTCAGGAACTCATAAGTGTTTTTATAACGCTCCCGTATTTCAAGGTGATTATAAATCTCACCGTTTACTGTCAGAATAAGATTACCATCCTTACTGCATAATGGTTGTTTTCCTGACTCAGGGTCAACAATCGATAATCTCTCGTGGGCAAGAATTGCATTGTCACAGTATAATGATTCCTGACCAGTCGGGACCCCGGTGTCTGACCTTTTTTGACATCCTGAGTATAGTTTCCCTTAACTCGGCATGATTAACTTTCAGATCAAAAACTCCTACAATTCCACACATATGTAAATTGCTTTTAAATTTGATTCATACTATGTTCATTAATTTCAACTGCAAAATTAAAAATGTTTTTTATATAATTATGACATTTTAATATATTATTTATATTTTAGTAAATATTATTAAGTAAATAAGCGTTATTTATTGCAACTATTAACATAATTATTGATATTACTAAATATAATAGATAATAAAAATTCTTAAATTTGTCTTTCTTGTATGCAATCATATTTATTTTTTTTCAGCAAAGCCGTTCCGGTACAATGATTTTCGCTGAAGTAAACAGGTTCATTGTGAATAACATATAAAATTGAAAGTTGTTAAAAATCATTAAAATAGTTTTAAAAATGGATTCTTTTTCCATTCGCCGGCATGAAAATCAAGGTTGTTTTTTTATCTTGCGGCTTCAAATATTCTACTTAAAGTTGTTGATATAGGAGAAGTTGATGTTACTACCAGACAGAAGCACTAAAACAATATTGACCGTTACTGTTGCCCTGATTTTTGCAGGAGTATTTCTGTGGTGGATGGTGGGAGATCATCAGCTGTGGGAAATAGATGAGCGTGTACCGGGCATGGATAACAGGCCTAAAATTAAACCAAGAAATGATTCAGTTATAATCGGAGAGTTTTTTGATACCCTGAACAAGTTTGATGAGCAGGCACCCGGGGACTGGCCTCGTTTCAGAGGGAATGATTTTGATAATATCAGTAAAGATACTCTTCCGCTGGCAGAAAATTGGGATACATCTGGTCCTCCTGTAGTATGGAAAGCAACTTTAGGAGAAGGTTATGCAGGTGCTGCCGTTCATAAAGGAAGAGTTTACGTTATGGATTACAATGAAAGGCGTAAAGCAGATGTCCTTCGCTGTTTTTCCCTCAAATCCGGAACCGAGCTCTGGAGACGCTGGTATTATGTCGACCTCAAGAGGAATCACGGGTATTCAAGGACCATACCGGCTGTCACTGACAAATACATTGTTACAATTGGACCCCGGTCTCATGTAATGTGCAATGACCCGATAACAGGCAATCTTTTATGGACAATTGACATGGAGAAGGAGTATGGCATACCGGGAAAAGAAAAAGGAAGGATAACACCCGACTTTTATACAGGACAATGTCCGCTGATCGAAAATGATATAGCTGTTTTTGCCCCCGGGGGAAAGGCTTTGATGATCGGTGTCAATTGTGCGACCGGGAAAGTGATCTGGAAGACACCTAACCCTGATTCACTAAGAATGTCTCATACTTCAATTATGCCAATGACAATACATGGTAAAAAAATGTATGTGTATAATGCCGTAGGTGGTGTGGTAGGTGTTTCTGCAGAAGGTGATGACACCGGAAAACTACTTTGGGTAACCACGGAATGGAGTCCTGCCACGGTAGCTGCTTCCGCCCTGCTGCTCAAGAATAACGAGATCGCAGTCTTTGGCAGTTACGGGGCAGGAGGTGCAAAATTAAAAATCAATTATGACGGATCAGTTTATTCCACAAAATTAATTGAACAGCACAAAGCTACAGAGGGTATTGCAAGCGACCAGCAGACTCCCATAATAACCGGTGATTTTATCTGGACATTAATGCCGGAAAATGCAGGTATTCTGAAAAAACAACTGGTTTGCTATAATGTATCGGACCTTCGCAATCCTGTATGGTCAAGTGGAAAAGAAAACAGATTTGGCCGTGGACTGGGTCCTTATATTATTCGTGGCAATAAGATGTTCCTGCTGGATGATGAAGCCAATCTTTATTTGTTTAAACTGGATAAGTCGAGCGTAACACTGATCTCAAAGCACAAAATACTCGATGGCATAGAAGCCTGGGGACCTATAGCCCTGGCTGGCAACTATCTCATAATGAGAGACTCAAGAAACTTAGTTTGTCTTTATATTGGTAAAAAAGATCAGACATGAACAAGAAGTACATTGCTTTCTTTTCCCTGCTGATAATACTGACCTTCATAGGTTATATTATTTATGACACTGCGACAACAGAAACAAATTCCCAGGCTGTTTCTAAATCCGGGCGAGTATCTGATATTCCTGATAAATGGATAATTTCAAAGGAATTACTTTCGGTTGATGGTCCATTAACCTCACTTTGTGTATCAGATAGCGGAGTTACATACCTTGGTGGGGATTCTTATGTCAGTTGTTATGATAAACAATTGAAGAAGACATGGAGTATTAAAACATCCGGTAAGATAACATCACTTTCTGTGTATGGAGATACCATTTTTGGTACAACCTCAGAAATGATTATTTTATTAAGTCTCAAAGGAAAATTACTGGATGAATGGGGACCATTTGAAGATAACAGCATTATAACATCTGTCACAGCCAACAGGTCGTTCATAGTTTTTGCGGATGCCGGAAATAAAATGGTGTTTGTTCTGACAAAAGATGGCCGGGTGAAATCAATGATCGGTCAGACGGGTGAAAAGTTCATCATCCCAAGCAGTTATTTTGATGTCGCGATTGATGAAAATAATATTCTTTTTATAGCCAATCCGGGCTACAGAAGAATTGAGACAAGATCAATTGACGGAGACCTCATCAGGTATTTCGGGTCTCCGGGTACAGCGCCTGGCGCTTTCTGCGGATGCTGCAATCCTTCACATTTTGTGATTATCCCGGGAGGATTCATTACCGCAGAAAAGGGTATTAACAGGATAAAGATCCTGAATGAAAAAGGTGATTTTGTTGAGTTTGTTTCTTCAGACAACAAATTCACCCCTTCGGTAGCTCTCGATCTGGCTTCACCTGATGGAAAAACCATCTATGCAGCTAATCCTGCTGATGCTAAACTGTATGTATTTAACAGAAAATAATAAAAGAAATTATGACGCTCGATCCACAACTAAAGGCACAGGGCACAGAGCGGGGAGCGAGGAGCAGTGAGCAGGGAGCAGGGGCACAGAGCTCAGGGCTCAGGGCTCAGGGCTCAGGGCTCAGGGCTCAGGGAGTAAAGCTAGTTATAACGAGGGATGTCTTTCTTAAAAAAGTTATACGAATCGGACTTTTAGCACTGCTTTCTATAATTTCCTTCGCATTAGCCGGCAAGATAGCCTTGGGTAATAACTGCTCCGTTTGCCCCGGAAAAGGTATTTGCAATGGAAAAACAGACTGTAATAAGTATTAAATACAGGAAATATGAAAGAGGAGAAAAACAAATATCAGACCAGAAGGGATTTTGTAAGAAATGCCGGGAAAGTAATCATTGCTGCCCCCCTGGTACTTATTCCTCTGGCGCTTGCAAAGAAAACCTCTGCTACAGGTTATGTATGGCAGATTGATCCTTACAAATGTACCCAGTGTGGTCAGTGTAAAACGAATTGTGTATTAACACCGTCTGCATCAAAGTGCGTTCATGCGTACGTGATGTGCGGCTATTGCGACCTTTGCGGAGGCTATCTGCGACAGGGTGTAAAGACAATCAGTACAGCTGCTGAAAACCAGCTTTGCCCAACGGCTGCTATAACAAGAAAATTTATCGAAGAGCCATATTTTCAGTACACAATAAATGAAGATTTATGCGATGGGTGTGCAAAGTGTGTCAAGGGTTGTGCCGATTTCGGGAACGGCTCATTATATATGCAGATAAAACAGGATCTGTGCGTTAACTGCAATGATTGTTCTATTGCCCGTACCTGCCCGTCAAATGCAATCTCCCGGGTCCCGGCTGATCATCAGTATTTACAGAAAGATAAAATAAAAAGTAAAAAGTAGAAGATAAAATTTGAATAAGGTTGAAGATTAGTGGGTAAATCAAGCTCGAAACTCGAAACAGAAAACTGACCGGAAATGAAGAAGGCAACTCCATATGTAATATTTATAATTTTATTATGCTGGCATGCTGTGCTTTATGCTCAGGACAGATTTCCCAGGCCTGAATTTGAATCGGGATATGCATACCCTACCTACCAGTTGCCCCTCCAGCGTGCACAAATATGGGAATACATTGACGTTGCAGTTCTTATTGCGGCTCTTGCAGTTGCATCATGGCTTGCCATCAAGAAGCGCTCGCGGCAGGGACTTATCTGGCTTTCTGTATTTTCACTTGCATATTTCGGTTTCTACCGGCAGGGTTGTATATGTTCAATAGGGTCTGTGCAAAATGTTTCCCTTGCACTCTTTAATACAGGTTATGCAATACCTCTTACCGCTCTCCTTTTCTTTATCATACCACTGGTTTTTGCACTTGCCTATGGTCGTGTTTTCTGTGCAGGTGTATGTCCGCTGGGGGCAATTCAGGAACTGACAGGTTTCAAATCGGTACAACTTCCGAAAACAGTTGAATCTGTACTTATTGCCATACCGTTTATCTATCTTGCCATCGCGATTCTTTTTGCTGCCATAAACAGTCAGTTCATCATTTGCAAATACGACCCATTTATCGGAATTTTCAGACTCGACGCACCCTATACTATGATCGTTTTCGGAGGACTTCTCCTGATTGCAGGGATTTTCATCAACAGGCCCTACTGCAGATATCTGTGTCCCTATGGCGTTTTGCTTAATCTTTTTTCCAGGTTCTCCTCCAGGCATCTCACAATCACACCTGCTGAATGTATCAATTGCAGGCTTTGCGAGGACGCCTGTCCCTATGATGCAATTCTTCCTTCAGACACTGGTCAGAAAAAAGAAAATCCCATTAAATCCAGAAACAGGTTTCTAACCTATCTTATTCTCCTTCCTCTATTTGCAGGCGCCGGTGCACTTATCATCTACAATCTTTCTCCATCGCTTGCTAAAGTTAACTCTGATGTGCATCTGGCCCAGGAGATCAGGATTGAGAAAAGGACAGGAGTTGAATCAATATCAAAAGCAGCAGTTGCTTACAAAGAGTCTGGCAAGTCTGAAGAGGACCTCTTTGCAGAAGAGCTGAGGATTATAAACAGATTCAGAAAAGCTTCACCGTGGATAGGTATCTTCCTGGGGCTTTCACTGGGGATAAGCCTTATTTCGCTTTCGACACGAAGAATGAGGACTGAGTATAAACCTCATCAGGGAAAATGTGTGAGCTGTGGAAGATGTTTTAAATATTGCCCTGTTGAAGCAAAAAAAATATATTAAAAATGAAATTTACCGAAAAAGATATCAGTTTCTTAAAAGGGTTGAGTCAGATAGCAGGGATCTTCACAGTCATCATTGCTTTAACTATGATATTCAGTCTTATACAATTAAAAACCATCAATCCTCTTGATAGTCCGGCACTGCTTTCTATAAAGGATCAGTATGACAAGAATCCTGAAAACGCTGAAATGGCAGAACAAGTCAGAGCTATGGATCTGATGGCCAGAAAAGCATATTTTTCAACCAGGAGACAGGTTGAAACAGGTTCTTATCTTCTGCTGGCCGGGGCAATTTTATTTATTTTTTGCCAGAGAATAATTGCAGGTAATGAAAAACTGGTCCCTGTCTTGCACTCAACTAAACCTGACCTGCTGAAACGAAAAAGCCAGAACAGAAATTACCTGCTGGTTTCAGCATCGTTAATATCGGTTGGCGCAGTAGTTGCCTCCTTCATACTTAGAAGTAATCTCCCTGACCTTTCTGTGGGCGGTCCGGGTAAAAGCAGTGCTGAAAAGACTTCTTCAAAGAATTCATCTTTTAAACCTGACAAAACCAATTTCCCTTTTTTCAGAGGTCAGGATAGCCATGGAATAGCCGGAGGATCAGGATATCCGACAGACTGGGACGGAGAATCAGGCAAAAACATCAAGTGGAAAACAGTAATTCCAAAAAATGGCAAGAGTTCGCCGGTGATTTGGGATGACAGGTTATTTATTACAGGAGCTGAAGGTACAACATGTGAAGTCTATTGCTTTGATAAAAACTCCGGAAAACTTCTATGGACAGCTCCTGCATCAGGCATTCAGGGAGAACCCACAGAGCTGCCGGAGATGGACCAGGAAGGTGGTCTGGCAGTTCCGACAATTGCAACCAACGGGAAAGCTGTTGCCGCTATCTTTGCAAACGGAAATCTTGTATGTCTTGATTTAAAAGGTAAGCAGAAATGGGCAAAAAATCTGAGTATTCCTCAAAACAGTTATGGTTACGCGTCTTCTTTGATAATTTACGGAAACACTCTGATTGTCCAGTTCGAATCAGTTAAAAAACTCTCCCTGATGGGAATTGATATTGAATCAGGAACTTTGAAATGGGAGACATTAAGGAAGGGCAGGCCGTCATGGTCCTCTCCTGTTCTGGCATACTTCAACGGCAAACCCCAGATCGTAATAAACGGGAATCCCAATGTATCTTCATACGATGCTGTAACCGGAACAGAATTATGGACGGTGGAATGTCTGAACGGCGATGTTGGTCCTTCTGTTGCAGTAAACAGCACAATGACTTATGCTGTAACCGATTATGCAAAACTTGCAGCCATAAAATCAGGCACCGGCGCTTCTATTACCTGGGAAGACAATGCTTTTACTCCTGATGTGTCAAGTCCGGTGGCAACTGATGATTTGTTGTTTCTCTCAACAGGAAATGGGGACGTTGCGTGTTACAATGCAATGAAAGGTGACACGCTTTGGTCGAGATACTACGAGGAACCATTTTATGCTTCACCAATTATAGCTGATGAAATGGTGTTCTTTCTTGATCGTTCAGGAACCATGCATATAGTTAAGGCAAACGGGGAATATCAACTTGTTTCTCAACCCAGACTGGGTGAAAGGACTGATTGTACCCCAGCATTTTCAGACAAAAGTATATATATCAGAGGAAGGAAAAATCTTTATTGTATTTCAAAGAATTGAAAAAGGAAGAAAACAATATTATGGTTCCGGGATGCAATTGTCAGCAGGTTTCTGTTGAGGATATCACCTCAGTGGTTGATGCTGTTATTGAACAGACAGGAAGAGAAAAAGAAAAGGTTATACTGATTCTGCAGGAAGTCCAAAACAAACTCAACTACATTCCTTCCGAGGCCCTGAAACATATATGTAAAGTGACAGATATAACTCCGGGTCAGTTATCAGGAGTGTCAACATTTTATTCTCAGTTCAGGCACATTCCGGCCGGAAAACATATTATCAAGATCTGTTCAGGAACAGCTTGCCATGTAAAAGGTGCACCTCTTATCTCTGATGCTTTCAAAAGAGTATTAAAACTTAATGACAAGGTTAATACATCTCCTGATAATCTCTTTTCTTTAGAAGAAGTTGCCTGCCTGGGGTGCTGTACTTTAGCTCCAGTGGTTCAGATCGACAGCAAAACTTACGGTCATGTTAAACCTACGCAGGTTGATGAAATTATAGAGGATTTTCTTGCTTCAGCGGGTAATCTGAACGAAATTCATGAAAATGAAACTAATGAAGAGATAGATGCAGAAGTGAGAATAGGTCTGGGATCATGCTGTGTTGCCGGAGGCAGCAAAGAGATTTTGTCACAATTGATTGATGTTAAGGAGGGGTATGAACTGAAAATAAGGCTTAAAACTGTCGGATGTGTTGGTGTTTGTAACCAGACTCCTTTATTAGAGGTAGTTACCAAAGAGAATGAACACTTCCGTTATACCAACGTCAGGAAGGATCAGGTTGAATCAATTCTGCTTAAGCACATCATTCCCAATCGTTTGAATAAACGAATACAGCATAAAATAAATAACTTTGCCGATACATTTCTTTCAGATGATCTGGTTAACAGTCCGACAAACATACCAGGTGACATCCGTGAAAAATATCTTAATAACTTTCTCAATCTGCAGATTCACCTGGCGACATTAAACAGCGGGATTCTTTCCCCTGACTCTTTGGATGAATATGTTATGCTGGGGGGCTTTGATGCTCTGAAACTTGCGCTTAAATCAACTTCACCTGATAAGATAATTGAGATAATAACCAATAGCGGATTAAGAGGAAGAGGAGGCGCAGGATTTTCAACAGGCCGGAAATGGTCCATTTCACGTAATGCTGTTGGATCTCACAAATATATCGTCTGCAATGGTGACGAAGGTGATCCGGGTGCATTTATGGACCGGATGCTGCTCGAATCTTTCCCGTTCAGGGTAATTGAGGGAATGATTATAGCTGCATTTGCTACCGGAGCAAACGAAGGTATTTTCTATATAAGAGCGGAATATCCTCTGGCAGTTTTAAGGGTAAGAAACGCTATAAGTAAGTGTTATGAAAAAGGTCTCCTGGGTGAAAAAATTGCCGGCAGTTCATTCTCATTTGATGTTCATGTTTTTGAAGGTGCCGGAGCATTTGTCTGCGGTGAGGAGACAGCATTGATAGCCTCACTTGAAGGAAAACGTGGAACACCTCATTTAAGGCCCCCCTACCCTGCTGTCAAAGGTTACAGGAACAAACCCACGCTTGTAAATAATGTTGAGACACTTGCCCTTGTTCCATGGATTATAAATAACGGTCCCGAAGCTTTTAGCTCGATTGGAACAGAAAAAAGTAAAGGAACAAAAGTTTTTGCCCTTGCCGGCAAAATATCAAGGGGTGGTCTTATTGAAGTACCGATGGGCATTACGATCAGGGAGATTGTTGAAAATATCGGCAATGGAGTTGCAGATGGAAGAGCATTCAAGGCAGTACAGATCGGAGGACCTTCCGGTGGATGTATCCCTGCAACAATGTCTGACACACCTGTTGATTATGAAGAACTTACAAGGATGGGGGCTATGATGGGTTCAGGTGGAATGGTTGTTCTGGATAATACCGATTGCATGGTCGATATGGCAAAATATTTTCTTACATTCACTCATAAACAGTCATGCGGAAAATGTACTTTCTGCCGTGTCGGCACTAAACATATGCTTAATATAATAACACGATTAAGTGACGGGGAAGCGGCTATTTCTGAAATAGATGAACTTGAGAAACTATGTCATTCTATACAGGAAGGCAGTCTGTGCGGACTTGGAAAGACTGCTCCCAATCCTGTTCTGACAGGACTGAAGTATTTCAGGGAAGAATATGAAGCGCATACAAAAGGCATATGTCCGGCAAATAAATGCCAGCATCTCATAAAGTATTCAATAAATGACAATTGCACAGGTTGTACCAAATGTTTTCAGGAGTGTCCGGTTAACGCAATCTCCTACAGGCCTTACGAAAAACATGAAATTGATCAGCAGATCTGCACTAAATGCGATAATTGCAGAATCGTATGCCCTGTGAATGCAGTTGAAATTGTTAATATCAATGGTTAAGATTAAAATAAATAATACTGAGTTTGTTGGGGAGGAGGGTGAGACGATCCTTGATGTGGCGATAAGAGCAGGGATTTCTGTTCCAACACTCTGTCACAAAGATGACCTTGAGCATTATTCTTCATGCATGGTGTGTATGGTTAAGGAAAAAAATACGGATAGATTTGTTCCGTCCTGTTCGGCTCTTATACGGGAAGGCATGGATATAGATGCTTCGGGTGATGAAGTAATAACGCTTCGCAAAAAGGCGGTTGAACTTCTTCTTTCAGAACATAGGGCAGAATGTGAAGCACCTTGCAGGGTTGTTTGTCCGGCTGGCTATAATATTCCCCTGATGAACCGATACCTGGCATCAGGGAATTTTGATGAAGCAGCACAGCTTTCCATTTCAGAAATAAACACTCCTGAAATCCTGTGTACAGAATGCCCGGGTTACTGTGAAAATGCATGCCGGAGAAAAAAAATTGACTTCCCGATTTCAATCCGGAATATCAAGTTATTTATCTCAAGATCAGTAAATAAGGATGAACCCGCAAAAGATGTACCAAATCAACCATCAGATCCGATTGCAGTAAGAAAAGTCAGTTCCAGGCCCTTAAAAGTTACAAAGCGGTTCTCATCTCATACCGGTAAGATTGAAAATGAGGAGCTTAAAGAGTGGCTAAAAGAGTGTGAAAATAAAGGTGAGCGTAACAGGGAAATATCTGACTTTTTTTCAGCTGGTGAAGAAACGAAAAGCTGCATGCATTGCGATTGCCGTGCTGCAGATAACTGCAGGTTAAGAGATCTTGCCGATAATCTTTCTATGAAAGATCCCAGAGGAAAAGTAGTTAATGCCCCTATTGCTAAAAAAATAAATCACACAACAGGACTTGTATTTGAGAATGCAAAATGTATTAAGTGCGGTCTGTGCGTGAGAATTTGTGAAGATTCAGAGGATGAACCGGCACTCTGTTTTATAAACAGGGGTTTTATAAGCATTATTTCAGAACCATTAACCGTCGATTTTGACAATGTTCTGAAGAAAAAAGCAAGCGATTGTATAAACATCTGTCCAACTGGTGCGTTATCATATTATAAAGGATCAAAATAAGTTGAAATATTTTATAACAATATTATTTTTCCTGCTGATACCCTTTTTTTTAAATGCCCAGGTTAATGATCATAGCTGGCCAAATTTTCGTGGTCAGCCTGACTTATCGGGGAAAGCGGTATTTGAGCTTCCATCCTCACCTATTCTCCAATGGAGCCTGCCAACAGGTGAAAGAACCAAATCATCACCTGTGATAAGTGATGGGGTTATTTTTTTCGGCAGCGAAAATGGAACCCTTTTCGCTGTAACCGGTGAGGGTAAAATCAAGTGGAAATTTACTTCCGGAAGCGCGTTAGATTCTCCTCCTTTAGTATTTGGAAATAATGTTTTTTTTGGTGCCGCTGATGGAATATTAAGGGCTGTTGACAAAATAACAGGAAAGCTTAACTGGGCATATAAAACAGAAAACCAGATAGTCGGATCGGCCAATGTATGGACAGAAGGTAAAAAGAACGGAATAATAGTCGGGAGTTATGATTTTTACCTTCATTGTGTCGAACCGGTAACAGGGGCCCTTCTCTGGAAGGTTGAGACTGAAAATTATGTAAACGGGACTCCGGCAGTCGGAAATAATCGAATCGTATTTGGCGGTTGCGACGGGATGGTAAGAGTTGCAGATCCACTTACAGGAAAAGAAAAGGATACGGTTAATATCGGGGTTTATATTGCTGCTTCTCCTTCACTCGAAGGTGATAAATCATTTTTTGGCGATTATGATGGTACCCTTTATTGTCTGGATCTGGTGTCAAGAAAAATTTTGTGGAAAGTTCCTCCCGGGGATCAATCGGGTTCCATTCTGGCAGTCCCGGCAGTTTCGAATAATAATGTTGTGATAGGAAATGAAGATAAATATCTCTATTGTTATAATGCAAACAATGGTAAATTATTGTGGAAATACAGAACAAACGGAAGGATAAACGGTTCAGCTGTAATAACCTCTGAAAAAGTGCTTATTGGAAGCATGGACGGAAATGTTTATATTCTGGGGCTGAACGATGGGAAAAAAATCTGGGGCTTCAATTCCGGTTCCCCGATAAGCAGTTCCGCCGCAGTAATAAAGGATCATTTCTATATTCTTTCAGAGGATGGGAGGTTGCTTTCATTTGGAATAAAGAAATAGAAATTTACAAATGATTATTAATATAAAACTCTGTGCAACTCTGTGCATCCTCTGTGAACCTCAGTGTAACAAAAGATAGTTTTATAAGTTACACGGAGAGACACAGAGAAGACACGAGTTGCACAGAGAAGAAGAATGAAGAAGTAAAAAAATGAAAATCGTATATCTTATAACGGGTTCAGGAGGGTCATTTTATTGCGGAAATTGTTACCGGGATATGCTCTATCTTAAAGCAATCAGGAAAGTATCCGGAATTAAAGCCTCTGCAATCCCTTTGTATCTTCCGCCCGACAAGACCAATTTAGAAAGCGGACTTGATAAACATGTCTTTTTCGGGGCGATCTCCATGTATTTAAGGGAGAAAGTCCCGTTTCTCAGGAATATGCCGGCTTTTTTTGATAAAATATTTGATGCTGCCCCGCTGTTAAAACTGGCTGCTCACCGGGCCGGGACTACACGAACCGAAGGTCTTGAAGAATTAACGCTCAATATGATTGAAGGAGATAATGCATTCAGGAAAAATGAGGTTGACAGACTTGTCAGGTTCCTGACCAAAGATGGAAAACCTGATATTATCCACTTATCAAACGCGCTTATTCTGGGTCTTGCACGGCAGCTTAAAAAAAGAATGAATGTTAAAATTGTCTGTTCGCTTCTCAACGAAGATGACTGGATTGATGAGATGGCTGAGCCGTACAAAAGTGATGCATGGAAAATGATCGGACTGGAGGCTAAGCATGTTGATATTTTTGTTACCCCCAGCAAATATTATAAAGAGTTATTTATAAGCAGGACAGGATTGCCCGGGAATAATATCCATTTGATTCAACTGGGAATCGAACCCGGGAAAAGTAATACTTCCCTGAAAGAGTCAAAACATCCATCTATTGGATATTTTTGCAGGGTAAGCTACCTTAACGGATTCGATAAAATTGTTGATGCATTTATTAAATTGAAATCGGGAAGGTTTCCTGAGCTGACACTTCATGTATGCGGTGGTTTTACAGGTGATGACAAACAATTTATAGCCGGAGAGATTAAAAAGATCAAAGGAAATGGTTTTAAAAGTTCTGTCAGAATTTACCCTGAATTCCAGGGGGATAAGAAAATGGAATTTTTTAACAATGCAGATATTATCAGTGTTCCGGTCAGAAAACATGATGGTTACGGTTTGTACCTTCTGGAAGCTAACGGTGCCGGGATACCTGTAATTCAGCCCGCCACAGGAGCATTCCCTGAAATTATTGAAACAACAAAGGGTGGAATTACCTATTTCCCCGACAATGTTGAGGAATTGGCTAAAGCACTGACCACGTTACTTGATGATAAAGACTTAAGAGAACAAATGGGTGTCTCAGGGAAATCGGGTGTATTGGAAAAGCTTTCACTCGACAGGATGTCAATAGGATTATCTGAAGTTTACAAGTTATTAAAACTGACAAATAATGCTTAATCTAAAGAGTATATCTAAATCTTTCCAACAACGCGGCATTGTATTGAACAGCCTTGATCTGGAAGTGAATGAGGGTGAATCTGTTTCAATTATGGGTGCGTCAGGTTCAGGTAAAACAACACTTCTTAATATAATAGGGTTACTCGATAAACCTGATTCAGGCGAACTGCTTTTCAGGGGGAACCGGGTACAAAATTATAACTCTGAGGAATCAGCTGCATATCGTAACAGGAATATAGGCTTTGTATTTCAGGAGCATCACCTTCTGCCTTACCTTACAATTTATGAGAATATTATTTTACCGGCCCTTGCTTTTAAACATACATCAGACGAATCCATTGCAATTGAAAAACATGTATCAGAATTGATGGAGAGAATCGGGATAAGTTCTCTTTCAAATAAATATCCGTTCCAGGTATCAGGTGGCGAGGCTCAGAGGACAGCTATCATCAGGGCATTGGTTAACAGCCCTTCCCTGTTGCTGGCCGATGAACCTACAGGAGCACTCGATGCAAAGAATGGTGATATACTGGGGAAACTTTTACTCGAAATAAACAGTGAAATTGGCGTTTCACTGATCATTGCTACTCATTCCCCAGAACTTGCAGGTATAATGTCACGCAGATTGAAACTGGAAGATGGCAAACTTTTACCATCAGATTAAATCTTAAAGCGCATACGTGAAAAAAGGTTTATTGCATATAAGTATCAGATCGCTGTTATATTACAAAAAATCTGTTGTCAATCAGATTATTATAATTTCTATCCTGGCCGCAGTAATAACAGGTTCATTGCTGACAGGATTCTCTGTGAGAATGAGCCTGAAAAGGACCGCATTTAACAACCTTGGAAACACTTCAATCCTTATCAGTTCGGGGTTAAGGTATTTTGACCCTTCACTCTCTCAAAGAGTTTCAAGAAACATGGGTGAGAGGACTGCATCAATCCTGGAAACCTCGGGATATTGTCAAAATTTTTCAGAAGGCACGGTTTCAGAAAAGGTAAAAATATATGGTATTGACTCTGATTTTTTCCGGTTCAATGGAAATGATTCGGTCATAATAAATTCAGGAGAAGTAGTCATAAACCGGAAGCTGGCACAACAGATCAAAATTGGAAAAGGCGATGAAATTATTATCAGGGTCAGGGAGATAAGTGATATACCGGCCGATGCCCCTTTTTCAACTGCCCGGAGTGAGGGGAACTCATTTGTAATGAAGGTGGGTCAGATACTTGATGCTCAAAACATGGGTGATTTTTCACTTGGAATAAGTCAGATCGTTCCTTCAAATATTTTCATAAATCTGGATGATCTCAAAAATACCTCAGGTCATAATACCAGGGCGAACAGGTTACTTGCAGAAAACATTAATCATGAAAAGATCCCCTATTTCAACTCAGTTCTCAAAAGGACAATAAACATATCTGACCTTGGACTTAAACTCAGAAAGGCTGAGATGACCGGGGAAAATGAGCTTATTTCAGACAGGATTTTTATCGATCAGCTTATCATTAAGGAAATAAAAAAATCAATTCCTGCTGCTGCTCCGGTAATTACATATCTTGCAAACAGCATAACCTTACGAAACAGAGAGACCCCTTATTCTTTTGTTGCTGCATTGCCTTCAGAACTTTACCCCGGAATAGTAAAAGATAACGGAATAGTCATCAACAGTTGGCTGGCATCTGATCTTAGTGCAGCTACAGGAGATACACTTAAAATGTCGTGGTTTGCACCTGATTCAATAAATCAGCTTATAGAAAAATCGACAGTTTTTGTTGTTAGAAAGATTGTTGAAATGGACTCTATATGGGGAGACGGGACATTGATGCCCGATTTTCCAGGTATTTCCGGAAAAGAGTCATGCTCAGACTGGGATGCCGGTGTTCCTGTAAAGATGGATAAGATAAGAAAGAAGGATGAAGATTACTGGAACAAATTTAAGGGAACTCCCAAGGCATTTATTGCTTATGAAAAGGGAAGAGAGTTGTGGGGTAGTAATTATGGCCCTGCTACTGCAATAAGATTCCCGGCGAACATTTCTACCGGAGAGATAGAGGATAAACTGGCGAGGGCATTTGATCCGGAGAGCTCGGGGTTTGTCATTACCGATCTTCGTGAAACAGCATTTAAAGCTGCCAGCCAGAGTGTTGATTTCGGTACTCTCTTCCTGAGCCTCGGGTTCTTCATAATACTCTCATCTATACTCCTTCTGTCTCTTTCCGCTTCAGCATATTTTGATACAAAAAAAGATCATATCGCCACATTATTCGCTCTTGGTTTTACAAACAGGGTTATACGGAAATCATTGCTTCTGGAAACGGGGTTTATTGCATTTGCAGGGTCATTTGCAGGGGTACTGCTTGGGTTATTGGTTAATAATTACATTATCAGTGCGTTGAATTCAGTCTGGAAAGGAGCTGTTCAGACTAACACCCTCTCTGCTTCAGCAGGACTGATACCATTATTGACAGGCTTCTTTACCACAATTGCAATTCTCCTGATTTTTTTCCAGATAAAGACAAGGCATTTCCTAAAATCTCTTTATAAAAAGAAAGACGGGATTTTTACATTCCCGTCATTAAAAAGAAATGCAATCTTTTTAATCTCAACTGCAATATTTACAATAGGAAGTTTCATAGCCTCTTTATTTATGAAAGAGTATACAATAGAACTTTCCTTTATGGCAGGTGCGTTACTATTTATGACATCAGTACTCTTTTTAAGACATTATTACGCGGGTGGTCTGGCATTCTTACATCCGGCGGGAAGGAGTTTCTCAGGTTTGTCACGGTTGTACTACAGACAACAGAGTTCACATGCTATTGCTCCAATGATCTTTATAGCGGCAGGTATCTTTGCTCTCTTTATTACAAGCCTTAACCGCATGAATTTTGATAAGTCAACTCTTGATCCCTCAGGTGGAACCGGTGGATACCTTTTATGGTGCGAGACCAGTGTTCCTTTGAATGAGGATCTGTCGACAATTAAGGGAAAAAGTGAGTTTGGCCTCGGTGAAGATCAATTTAAAGGAATGAGCATTGTACAATTAGCCCGGAAAGAGGGAGATGACGCCAGCTGCCTTAATCTTAATCACGTTGCTTCTCCTCCTCTTTTTGGAGTTGATCCGGATAGATTCGTTGAAAAGGGAGCTTTTTCATTTGCATCTGTTATATCCGGCTTTAATGGAAATAATCCCTGGGAGATGCTAAATAAGGTTCCGGATAAAAATACAATTTATGGTATTGCTGACCAGACGGTACTTGAATGGGGGTTAAAAATAGGGTGCGGGGATACAATTGCGTTGAGAGCTGAGTCTGGCCAACTGGTTAAAATAATTATTGCAGCAGGACTTAAATCATCGATTTTTCAGGGTAATCTGCTTATTGGAGCAGGAAATCTGAAGAGGTTTTTTCCTTCGGTCTCTGGCAGCTCTCTTTTCCTGGTTGAAGGAAAACCTGATTTATCAGATATTTATAAAAGTACTCTGGAGGAAAGGTTTAACAATTATGGCATAAGTATTGAGCCGACCCGGAAGAGACTGGCTTCATTTTACCAGGTAACCAATACCTATCTTTCTGTGTTTACGGTGCTCGGAATTCTTGGTATGATACTTGGGTATTTTCGGATTAGGGTTTATTCTGTTAAGAAATTTTAATCTGAGAAAACAAGAGTTTGCACTGATGTCTGCAACAGGATTTTCTATCAGAAAGATCAGAAAATCACTCTTGTCGGATTTGTTTATAATTTTGATTACCGGTATTTTAACAGGTGTTATTTCAGCATTAATTGCAACTCTTCCTTCAATTCAGGTCAATACCAACCTTCCCCTGGGAACCCTTATAATCATGATTGTATCAATACTACTGACCGGAATAATTATACTGTTGGTATCTGTCAGAGGAGTTAAGAGTGAATCGTTGGTTACAAGTTTAAGAAAAGAATGACATTGTATGCCATTGATTTGATTCTTCACTATTCATCCGTATATAATTTATTTTTAAAGGTCGGATGGAATCACACCTGATTGACTTCGTCGAGCTCGCTTTGCTCGGTTGAAAATGAATTATTTTCATTGGCGATTATGATTTGGATCAATCATGTGGGTTTCATATTTTATCATTTCCCCCCCACTGCCACCAGGTATTTCTGAGTTCTGAAAAAGATCATTCCCCGGGTTTGACACCACCTCCTGGCCGTTAGTGGCAACGCTGGAATTAGCATGAGTTGACTTGGGATGTCGCTTCATCTTTGGTATCCCTGTGTAAGAAGTCTTCTCCCAAATAAGTTTACCGGTATTCTTATCGAAGCACAGGACTTTCCATTCATGAACTGACGAATCCCGGACAGATGTAACATCTCCATAAATACCTGGTTTAAAACCCTCTTTATCAGACTGACTGACGGCCGTTGTTATAAAAAGCCTGTCACCCCAGATAACAGGAGATGATATACCGAGACCAGGGACTTCGGTTTTCCATGCTTATCCTGTTTCGTCAGGAACTCTTTCCACCTCACTTTTATCTAATAGTCTTTAGATTTCCTTTAGAATTAATCCTTTACTTTGAATCATGAAAATCCTGATTATTGAAGATGAAATTGAATTACTGATAGCGATAAGTAATTATCTCACCAAAGAGAATTACATCTGCGAATTAGCTGAGAGTTTTTCAAAAGCATACGAAAAAATTGCCATTTACGAATATGATATAATACTATTGGACATTACTTTACCTGATGGCAACGGGCTTGAGCTTCTAAAAACAATAAAAAAACACACTCTCAAGGCCGGAATTATTATTCTTTCGGCAAAAAACTCATTGGATGATAAAATCGTTGGCCTCGATCGGGGTGCTGATGATTATTTGACAAAACCTTTCCAGTTGTCAGAATTGAACTCCAGGATAAAAGCTTTGTTGCGACGGAGGAATTATGCAGGTTCCGACGTTTTGAAGTTTAATGAAATTTCAATTAACACTGATAGCAAAATTGTCTCAATCAGAGATCAACAACTTACACTTACTAAAAAGGAGTACGATATACTGCTATTCCTTATAATAAACCAAAACCGTGTTCTGACTAAAGAAGCGATTGCTGAGCATCTATGGGAGGATAATATTGACCTGGCTAATACTTACGATTTCATTTACACTCATTTGAATAACATTCGTAAGAAAATAAAAACAGCCGGAGGAAACGACTACATCAAAACTCTTTATGGCATGGGATATAAATTTACCAACGAATGAAATTCCTGACAAAAATAAACCGTAATTACCTGCTGCTTTTCAGCGCTATTCTCATTGTGCTTTCTTTTTCAGGGTATTTTATCCTGAAAACGATCTTATTAAGGAATACAAAAGAAAACCTGCTTTCGCAGGAAACTCTCATTGAAAAGCAGATTGCTGAAACAAATCGTATCCTTGAGCTTAAACCGCTCATAGAGGTTGTGCAGGTAATCGGACAACCTGCTAGTCATCTGGAATTCAGGAAGGTGCCTATATTTAACAAGAAGGAAAACGAAATGGAGGATTTTATCGAATACTCAAATATCATCAAGGTAAACAACACTTACTATTTAATAAAAATAAGAGAGGCGTCAATTGAAAGTGAAGACCTTGCTTTAAGCATAGCTGTCACTATCTTTATTTTACTTCTGGCCGCATTTATTATTTCGTATATAATTACCAAAAGATTAAATAAAACTACCTGGAAAACTTTTGAATATAACCTGAAAGAGATTGAAAATTTTGATTTCAGAAAGAATAAAGAACTTAAGCTTCGGTTCTCAAATATCGAAGAATTTGACAGGTTAAACATGATCGTTAATAATCTGATCTGGAAACTAAAAAAGGATTTTCTGGCACTGAAAGAATTTACTGAGAATGCTTCGCACGAAATACAATCTCCTCTTGCCATTGCGTCTCTTAACCTCGAAGAAATTTTACAACAGGAACAAAACGAAGAATCATTCAGAAAAGTTGTAACAGCAATCAATGCAATAAAACGTTTATCGGTACTCAACACTAATCTGCTGTTGTTAACTAAAATAGAAAATAACCAGTTCGTAGCCCGCGATTTCATCTCTTTTAACGAATTGATAAAGAGCAAGATTCACGAATTTGAATTGTTGTTTAAAGAGAAAAATATACAAGTTAGCATTATCTCCAAATCGGATTTCAGCGTAAAAATGAACATGCATCTGGCCGGGATACTTATAAACAACTTATTGTCAAATGCAGTAAATCACAATATTAATAATGGTTCCATCAGTATCACAGCAGAACGAAATGAAATAAACTTTTGTAACACAGGTGTACCCAATGAGTTAACTGATGAAACAATCTTTAACCGGTTTGTAAAAGGGAATTCAAAATCGCATGGTTTGGGATTAGCCATAGTAAAACAGATTTGCGAATCGCATAAACTGATGATCAGCTATCACAAGAATGAGCTGCATTGTTTTATTATTAAACCAATTTTTTAAAACAGAAAAAATTGAAAACTTATATTTTTTCAATATTGTTCCTGTTTATGTGCGGCAGTTTGAATGCCCAGCAACGGGATCTTAATTTTTATGTTGAACGGGCAAAAATCAACAGCCCGTTAATCAATAAAAGTAAAAACGAAAATAAGATCGTAACACTTGATCTGCAACAGATCAGGAGCATTCTCTCAAAACCAGAGATCAATCTCGTATCAGGTATACTGTTTGCACCTATTGTTTCACATGACAACAATTCAAACCGTTTTGAATGGGTGTCGAACGGCTCTACAAATTACACAGGTTACGATATGGCCCTGACCGATGGTGGACAATATCAGGCTTTAGTCTCAGTAAAACAACCGCTGCTGGCAGGTTCTAAATATCAAACCTATTCCAATAAAGCAGGCATCTCAAGTCAGATTAATAACAATAACATTGCATTAACCATTCATGAACTGGAACAGGTTGTCGGTTATCAATATCTGTTATGTATAAAATCAAAAAAGCAAACAGGTAATAGTTTATTGCTGCTTAATGAACTTGATGGCCAGGTCAAAATAATGCAGAAACTGGTTGAAAACGCCATATACAAACAGACCGATTTAATGCTTTTGCAGATAGAAGTTCAAAACTATATGGCAGAGTGTAAAATGTATCAGTCGGAATATATGACTAACCTGTACAACTTGAACCTGATCTGCGGAATTAGTGATACAACCAAGGTGGAACTTCAGGATATTGATTTTATACTTAAGCCTGAAAAAGTTCTTATTTCAAAGTTTTCAACTTCTTACAAACTCGACAGCTTAAATATTATCGCCGATCAGGCAATATTTGAACTGAAATACAAACCACAGTTAGACCTGTTTGCCAACACAGGCCTGAATGCTGTTTATTTACCCGCGTTTAACCGACTTGGATTTAGTACTGGCATCACATTAACCTGGAATATTTTTGATAGTAACCAACGCAATATACAAAGTGAAAAATCAAACATTAACCTTCAGACAATAGAATTTCAAAAGAAAAACTTCCTTACACAAAATGACATAAGTAAAAAACAATATTATTAATCAGATAAATATGCTTGAATCAAAGAATCATTTTCAATGAACAACAAACTGATCAATATAACAAGCTATATAATGCCTATACCAAAGAACTTTCACAAGGCGAAGCTTCTGTAATGGATTTTAAAAATCTGCTAAAGGATATTTCAGCAAAAAATCAGGAGTCCCTACTTCTTAAAATGGAAAAACACTATTTAATCAATTCATATAATTACCTGAACTATTAATAAACACACAATGAAAAGAATAATATTATTATTTTTTACTGTTTGCATGTTTCAAATGCTTATTTCATGCAAAACTAAAAATACCTCCATGGAAGAACAGGTGCCAGTTGTTTCCGTGAAAACCACGGTAGTTAAACAAGGAGATATCGAAAGCAGGGTAAACCTGAACGGTAAAACAATTTACCTTAAGAAAAATATTATCGTTTCTCCGATTCCCGGCTACGTTATTAAGATGAATATAAGATATGGTGAAGATGTTCAGAAGAACAATGTATTATTCGAGGTACAAACCAAAGAAGGCAAAGCACTGGAAAACACCAATACTTTTAAAGAGAACGCGGGTATTGTTAAGATTCTGGCTCCGGCAGGAGGTATTATTAATGAGTTAAATATTAATGAAACAGGCGGATATATTATTGAAGGAGGACCAATGTGCAGTATAGTTGAAACAGGTGATTTTGTAATACAGATGAATGTTCCTTTTCAATATAATGCTCTTGTAAAAAGGAATATGAAGTGTAAAATAATCCTTCCGGATAATACCTCCTTAGATGGGTATGTCAATAAAATTCTACCTATTATTAATGATGGCAACCCAAACTCAGGATGTCTTAATTAAGCCCTCTTCAGGCCGGCCTTTACCGGAAAACCTGAATTTGATAGTTCAATTTATAAATGAGAAACATACAGGGTCATTACTGGTTGTTAAGGGTGCAGTAATGACAAATGAAATACAAAGCGAATTCTGGGTTATGAAAATTATTAACAATAATCTGGCGATTAAAATTTCCGTAATTAAGGGTATTGAAAACGATACTATTGTTGAGGTTTCATCACCCATTTTAAAAATAAATGATCTGTTAATCAGTGATGGTGCATTCGGACTGGCTGACAGCACTATCGTAAAGATTGAAAAATAGTATGGAAAAGTTATTTGTAAAATTCAAAAGTCCGATAGCTGCCATTCTGCTGATTATATTGATTGGAGGAGCATTTTCATATAAAAATATGAAGACATCGCTTTTTCCGAATGTTACATTCCCAAAAATTAAAATTATTGCCGATTATGGAGAACAACCGGTTGATAAAATGATGGTAATGGTTACCAAACCACTTGAGAATGCCATTAAAAGAGTTGAAAATATTAATCTCATCCGGAGCATTACAAGTATGGGCACCTGCGAAATTTCCGCATTTATGGAGTGGGGTTCCGATATTGACCTTGATAAACAACAGGTCGAAGTCTCAGATAAACCAGATTAAGAACATACTACCTGCTGATGTGCAGATTACAGTCGAAAAAATGAATCCATCAATTCTGCCTGTTATGGGCTATTCGCTGCAATCTTCAACTTCTGATCAGGTTGAACTTAAAATGATTGCTGAGTATATTATAAAACCATATATCTCCCGTATTAAAGGCATTTCTTCAGTTGAAATAATTGGAGGAAAAGTAAAAGAATACCGGATAATCCCTGATGAACAAAAACTTAGTCTTCTGAAAATTAGTACCCAGCAGATTTATAATACCCTGCAGCAGACAGGTTTTATCAAGGCAAACGGTTATATTATTGATTACAACAGATTATACCTTACAGTTACCGATGCTGACGTAAAAAATAAACAGCAGCTTGAGAACCTGATTCTTTTTGATAATGGTATAAGCAGAATAAAAATCTCAGATGTAGCAACGGTACAGATCTCAGAACGCAATGAGTATGTCAGGATCAAAGCTGATGGGAAAAATGTACCCCTTGTAGCTGTACTCAAACAACCTCAGAGCAATCTGATTGATGTAGCCACGCAGGTTACCGAAAAAGTTCAGGAATTAAATAAAATTCTTGCCTAAAGGCGTAGTTTTAAAACCATATTATAACCAGGCCGAATTTGTTAACAGCAGCATCAAAAGTATTATTGATGTTCTATGGATAGGACTCCTGCTTGCAATTATAGTTGTAATAATCTTCCTGCGCTCGTTAAAGGCAAGTGCCGTAATATTAATCACAATTCCCCTCACACTGGCTCTGACGTTCATCACTATCTCGTTTATAGGTTTTGACTTTAATATTATGACTATCGGAGCCATAGCTGCCTCAATTGGATTGATAATTGATGACGCCATTATTGTAATTGAACAGATTCACCGCACTCATGAAGAATTCCCGACCGGAAACCTAAAGAGTTAATAGGAAAAGCCATTAATTTCTTATTCCCTTCGATGGTAAGCTCCTCTCTCAGTACCATAGTTATACTTATCCCTTTTGAGTTAATGTCGGGTGTGGCAGGCGCTTATTTTAAGATACTTACAGAGACAATGATAATTACTCTGGTATGTTCATTTTTTATTACATGGCTAGGGATTACCGGTTATCTACCTGCTTTTTTCAAAAGACAAGGGGTTAGGAGAAACTGCTCATGGGAAGCTCGTTAAAACCCATAACTGGATTGGGTTTTTTCTAAAAAGGCCGTATATAAGCGCAGCTTTTGTTTTACTGCTGATATTGTCTATTATAGTTATAATGCCAAAACTACCGACAGGATTTCTGCCAGAGATGGACGAGGGTTCAATTGTCCTGGATTTCAATTCGCCACCTGGGACTTCACTGGAAGAAACCAACAGGATGCTGAATGAAGTTGACAGGATCATTGAAAAGGTTCCTGAGGTTAAAACCTATTCCCGGCGTATAGGCACCCAGATGGGATTTTTCATCACTGAACCAAATCGGGGCGATTATCTTATAGAGTTGTATCCGAAACGACACAGAACAACAAATGAAGTGTCAAACGATATACGTCAGAAAGTTGAAAAAGCATTACCTTCCCTCACAGTTGATTTCGGACAGGTAATAACGGATATGCTCGGAGATTTGATGAGCAGCGTACAGCCGATTGAAATAAAGATATTTGGTGATCATCACGACAAACTGAAAGAATTGTCGAAGCATGTTGCAGACACTGTAGCAACGGTAACATGGTACTGCAGATGTCGCCGACGGGATAGTGATTGCAGGACCAATGATCCAGATTTTCCCCAAAGAAGATAAACTGAAACAATTCGGGCTCATTCCTTCCGACCTTCAGGCCCAGATCGAAACGAATCTTGCCGGTACAGTTGTCGGTTCAATACCCGAAAAAGAGCAGTTTACCGATATACGCATGATTTTCCCACTTAACAATAAAACACCTGTCGAAAAAATAAAACAGATCAAAATATGCACTACAACAGGCGATTACCTGCCTGTAAATTTATTCGTCTATATCAAAATCACAAAGCGGTATCGCTGAAATTGAACGCGAAGATCTGCAGACTATGGGTGTTGTAACAGCAAGGCTTAACAACCGCGATTTAGGAAGCGTGATGAAAAATATTCAGCATAAGCTTGCCAAAATGCCATTACCCCCATCTTATCAGATTGTGTACGGAGGGGCTTATGCCCAACAGCAGCAATCATTTGCCGAATTGCTGAAGATTCTTATTGCTGCCGGATTACTGGTTTTTACTGTTGTTTTGTTCATGTTTAAAGATCTGAAAATATCGTTCGTTGTAATTTTTGTAAGCGTCCTTGGGGTATCCGGAAGTCTTTTGGCTTTGTTTATTACCGGTACACCGTTAAATGTTGGAAGTTATACAGGTCTTATAATGATTATAGGCATTATTGGAGAAAACTCAATCTTTACAATCCAGCAATTTTTATCTGAATTAGAAAATAACACAGTCTCTGGTGCTTTGATTTATGCAATTTCTGCCCGCTTGCGGCCTAAATTAATGACTGCCACAGGGGCAATTGTTGCCCTCACCCCTCTTGCACTGGGAATAGGTACTGGTGCACAAATGCATCAGCCTCTTGCCATTGCTGTTATCGGTGGACTGGTAATAGCATTGCCATTGTTGCTTATTGTTTTACCAGGCCTTTTAAAGCTTACTATTAAAAAATAGAAATAAAATTTCCTCAAAGTATAGGCTAAAAATAGCATATTACAGATAAATATTTTGTCTGGATAGGTCTGCAGGATCATACCTTGCAGGTTTCCAACTTTATAGACTGAAACTTCGGTTTTCGTATTAACAGGCATTAATTTCAACTTTAAGATTCCTTTAGAATCAGGAACTACTTTTGCTTAAGTAATTTAATTATCAATTAAAAATTAAGTAAAATGAAAACACCAATTTTAATTATTGTCGCGGCTTTATTTATCAGCTTAAGTGCATTTGCGCAAAATCCAAAAGATTTACCTGCAAAGGTTAAAACCTCATTTGATCAGAAATTTCCAAGTGCACAGAAAACAACATGGGCAAAGGAAAGCGCTAAGGAATGGGAAGTCGAGTTTACTATGAACAATAAAGACTACTCAGCAAATTTTAATACTGAAGGAGTTTGGTTGGAAACCGAATACAAAATCAGTGAAAAGGAAATCCCTGCTAGTTGTTACAAATACACTGAGTAAACAATTTCCAGGTTACAAAATTGCAGTTTCAGAAATTTCCGAAACTGCAAAAGGGAAAGTGTATGAGTTTGATATCAGTACTGGTAAAACTAAAAAAGAAGTTGCCGTAAACGCTGATGGAACTCTCGTAAAAAAATAAGTAAGGAAAACAGGACGAAGATAATGTCTGATTTATTTCGTCAGAAGTTTTAGAGTTCATGGAACCACTCCTGATTGAGGCTTCAGTTGAGCTCGCTTTGCTCAGTTGAAAATGAATTATTTTCATTGGTAATTATAATTTGGATCAATCATGTGGGTTTCATATTTTATCATTTCCCCCCCACTGCCACCAGGTATTTCTGAGTTCTGAAAAAGATCATTCCCTGGGTTTAACAGGAATTAGCGGAGAATTTCGAAAAAATGTATCACTTCCTGACCATTTAAACAATCTGGTCAAATGTTTGTTATATTTGCAGCTTTTGTGACATGGACAGAGTCAATAATCATCAGATAAAATCAGAAAAAGCTGAGCTTATTGTTGCCGCAGCGCAGAAAAGATTTGGTATTTACGGTGTTGAAAAGACTTCAATGCGGCGAGATTGCCAATGATCTTCATATGACAAAGGGAGCTCTTTACTATTATTTTCCGGGAAAAGAGAATCTCTATGAAGCAGTTATTGAAAAAGAGCAAAATGAGTTCCTCAGGAAACTCGGAGCAGATGCACAGGATTGTTACGGATAACACAGGCTATTTGAAAAATTATGCTGTAAAACGTCTTTCATATTTCAAAACCTTATTAAACCTGAGCAGATTAAGACAGGAGTCTTTAGCAAATATAAAACCCCTTATTGTAAAATCGTTAAAGGATTTCCAGTGAAAAGGAAAAGGATATGATCGTGAAAATATTTGAAAAGGGAAATACCACCGGAGAATTCAATATAAGTAATCCGACAGGAACTTCGCAATATTATTTCTTGATCTTTTAAGAGGATTAAGAAGTTCAGTCCTTAATAATAAAGAGACGCTGATCATTAGTGAAGATGAATATAAACTTTTATTAAAAAGAACTTTAGATTTTACTGAGATATTTATTAATGGGTTAAGGAATATTTAGTTAATAAAAATAGAGAATAATTCTTAATTTAATTGTATTGAAAAATTTATGAAACCAGATCTAAAAAAGAAATCATTGAGGGTTTACGTTCCTCTTACAATAGTAATTCTGATTGTAATTATCGGGTGTAATTTTCTGGTATAGGGATTATTCCAGGTATATAACAACTGATGATGCACATATAGACGCTGACAATGTGAGTGTTGGATCTAAAATTATGGGCAGAATTTCTGCTTTATATGCTGTTGAAGGAGATATTGTGAAAAAGGGTACTCTTCTTGCAGTTCTTGACAGTTCTGATCTGGTTGCACAGAGGAATCAATCTGAAGCCTTACGGGCCCAGTCTCTTGCTAATTTATCGCAATCGCAGATTAAATACAGTTCCGATCAGAAGAGTCTTAAGGTACTTGAGATAAACCTTGAGCGTGCAAATGATGATTTGTCCAGGGCAAAAAGTCAATCAGCAGGAGGTGTAATTCCTCCTGAGCAGTTTGATCATATAAAGAAAGCATATGAAACAGCACTGGCTCAGCTTGAAGCCGCAAAAGCACAGTTAATGGTTTCAAAATCTATGATCACCACTGCTTCGCAGCAGTTGAAACTGCTGATGCACAAGTAAATGTACTTGAAACTCAGCTTGAGAACACCAGACTTTACGCACCTGCCGATGGAATTATAGCAAAAAGGTGGCTGCTCCCTGGTGATGTGGTACAGCCAAGTCAGGCAGTGTTTACAATGACTCTGAATAATAATCTGTGGGTAGTTGCATATCTGGAAGAAACAAATATTTCCAGTGTCCATCCCGGACAAAGCGTCAGATTTACAATTGATGCCTTTCCTGATGCTGAATTTGATGGCAAAGTATTTCTGGTAGGCTCAAGCACAGCATCTGTATTTTCTCTGATACCTGCCAATAATGCTTCAGGAAATTTTACAAAGGTTACTCAACGCATTCCTGTCAGGATTTCAATTGATAATGAAGAAAATAACATTAATATTTCTTCTTTAAATATACTGTCAGGAATGTCAGTTGTTGTAAAGATCATTAAATAATAAAAATGAGAAAAAGGAGAACACCATCTCACCTCATCACGGAACTTTTTAAGGAATAGTAATTCAGCATTTCATCCAAAACACCAGTCCTATAAATGGTTTCTGCTGGCCAATGTTATGCTGGGTACCTTTATGGCTGTTCTGGATGCTACCATTGTAAATGTTGGGTTACCGAAAATTATGGCATCATTTGGTGTAGGTCTCGACAAAATTGAATGGGTGGTAACAGCTTATATGCTGGCAATGGCTGTGGCTCTTCCCACATCGGGATGGCTTGCAGATAAATTCGGATACAAAAGGTTGTATTTCTTAGGATTATTCCTTTTTACATTAGGGTCAATGTTATGCGGCAGGTCTTCGGATGAAAACATGCTGATATTTTCGAGAGTTATTCAGGGGTTTGGTGCAGGGACAATCCAACCCCTTGGGCATGGCTATTATTTCCAGGGAATTTCCACCTAACCAGAGAGGTATTGCACTTGGATTCTGGGGTATTGCAGCAGCAGCATCAGTTTCATTCGGACCACTTATCGGCGGATTTCTTATTGACAGTTTTAACTGGCAACTGATTTTTGATGTTAATATACCTGTTGGAATATTAGCAATGTTATTTACAATTATAATTCAAAGCGAATATAAAAACAAGAAGACCAGGAAGTTTGATATAGTAGGCTTTATTTCAGTAACAATATTTCTTCCGCTTTCACTTTATGCACTTTCCGAAGGGAATGCTGCTACGAACTCAGCCGGATGGCATGCTCCCTATATTCTTGCATGTGCGGCTATTGCACTGATTGCCTTAGCGGTTTTTATAACCGCAGAACTCACCGTAAAAGAACCTCTTCTTGATCTCAGGCTTCTGATGAATCATAATTTTGGTATTGCAAATATTATTCTGGTGATTTTCAGTCTGGGAATGTTCGGAAGTACATTCTTATTGCCTATGTATCTTCAGAATGCCTTGGGTTACACTGCACTTCAGTCCGGCGCTGTATTCCTTCCTGTTGGTATAATACAGGGAATTACTGGCTCCTGTTTCAGGAAGGATCTCAGACAAGCTAAATCCAAAGCTCCCTCTTTTTGTAGGTGTTATACTGTTTGCCTTTAGTTTCTATCTGAACTCAAATCTGTCATGGCTTACCGAGAGACATTATATTATGCTCTCATTATATTTAAGAGGGTTTGCCATGGGACTTATGTTTACTGCATTAACTACAGTATCTCTTCTGGAAATTTCACGGGAAAAAATGGCGCAGGCATCTGCAATCACAAATTCGATAAGACAACTTGGAGGAAGTCTGGGTGTTGCCATTCTTGCCACTATGTTAACTGCAAGAGTCAGTTACTATAGTCAGGTTTATGGTGAAGCTATTAAACCCGGTTCAGTTGTTTATCAGCAGACCACAATAAAATGAAATATCATCTTCAGTATGAAGCAGGCAGCTCACCGTCAAATGCTGTCAGGAAAGTCAGGGATTGCTGTTCTCAAACTTAAATAAACAAGCTTATATACAAGGGATTGATGATGATTTTCTTCTTGCTGGAATAATTACTCTCATAGGAGGAATCCCGATTATTTTTCTTCATACAAAAAAACCAAAAATTCAAAATCTACCTGCAAATGAATCATAGTAAATATAAAAATTAATTATGGCAGGCTTAATGCTATTCTTTTTTATAAAGATCAGTACAGTGGGTCAGACTGCTTTATCACCTAAAACAGAACAGTATTCGGATTCCCTCGGATTAAAGAAAATTATTGAACTGGTAGTTACCACCAATCCGATCCATCAAGAGCTGCTGAAGAGACAATGAATAATGCCAATGCAAGGATTGGACTGGCAAAATCAGGATATTATCCGGAAGCTGATATCTCAGCCAATTATTCAAATATAGGTCCTGTAACAAAACTAACAATACCCGATATGGGAACCTTTCAGCTATATCCTGAAAACAATTACTCTGCATCTGTAAATTACCGGCAACTTGTATATGATTTTGGACGAGTACACCAGAATATAGAACTGGAAAACGAAAGCAAGGCAATAGACTTACAGGCAATTGCCCAGATAAAGCAAAAAATGTCCCTCCTGGCAATAAATAATTTTTATACTCTGGTATATCTTCAGGCTGCCATTCAGATAAAAGAGGAACAACTGGTTACTTTAAAAGAGCATCTTGATTATATTGAAAAAATGATGGCGACAGGTTCTGCTACTGAATTCCATGTCCTTGCAACAAAGGTCAAAATTTCGACTGTTGAAAGTCAGAAAGTTGACCTAATTGCTGCCCTGACCGCCCGGCAGGCTTCGCTGAACTCTTTAATTGGGAACGCTCCTGGTTCCAAGCCTGTTGTAAAAAATGAACTCGAAGCAGAGCTTCCGGTTATACCTGCAGATTCATTATTATCGTATGCTTATCATAACAGAGATGAAGTTCTTCTGGAAAAGGAAAAAACTTCACTGGCTCAGTTAAGATATGGATTGGTACAGTTGCATAATAAACCTATTATAAGCATTCAGGCATCCGGGGGATTAAAGAATGGATATATACCGGATCTGAATAAGGTCCTGCCAAATTATGTAGTAGGTATGGGAATACGGATCCCGCTTTTCGACGGTATAAAGAACAGGTACAATCTTGCTCAGGCTCAGTCAGCGATTACTTCCTTGTCATATGAATCTGAATCAACTAAAAGAAAAGTTTCAAATGAAATATATGAAGCCGAGGCATATATGATTGCAGCTGCTAAAAAAATCAGCCAGTTTGACCTTCAACAGGTGCAGGCTCTGAAGGCTTATTCCCTTGCAAAAATAAGTTTCAGTTCTGGAACTATTACCAATCTGGATCTTCTTGATGCCAATACCTCTGTTTCAGAAACAAGATTAATGTTATTAAATGCCAGAATTGATTATGCCCTCGCAGTTTATAAACTTAAGGTAGCGCTCGGTGAAAGACTTTACTGAAAAAAGTATTCATCAACCGGGTATCGCGGAAATTGATATTTTAACATCTGTTTAAACCAAGATTTAATTTGGGTTCTTTCTCAGGATTTAATTTTCGGGAAATAACAAAAGCCGAACCCAGAGCTGTTGCATTGTTTATAACTGATGTAAAGGTATTTTTAGAAGGGAATGCTCTGATATAAATGTTGAAAAGAATTCATTTCTGGAAAACCACCGGTTATATAGATATTTTTCGTTTCATCATTCACCGGAAAAACAAGTTTGATCGCTTCAATGGTAAGTACTCCCAACTCATTCATTAACTGATAGTATCCTTCATCAAATGATGTGAATTCAAAAAGATCAATTTTCTCCCTGAACTCCCTGGAATCCGAACCTGTTTTGAAATAAACTTTTCTACCTTCAAATTTATCCTTCAGGCGTGTTTGCAGATCAGGATCTGGCTTAACACGCTTATAGGTATCAACCGGAGTCCTGAAGTGTTCTTCAAGTAATTTTACCCCAGTTTCATGCATATGTCCAAGGAATAACCTTGATGATTTAACAGGCATACGGTTTATGCTCATATAGCACAGGCAATCCCTGTCAAGCTGCTCTGAAGTCAGTTTCTCATTATTAAAGGGATTCATATTTATGCACCATGTCCCGGTTGATACAAGAAGAAACTTGCCATTACTGCTTCCGAAATATGGTGCCAGTGAAGAAGAACTGTCATGAATTCCAATTCCGATCATCAGCTTTTTTCCTTCAATAATCACCTCGTTAACTGTATCGACCGAAACGGGTTGCGGAAGGTTTATTCCCTCTTTAGCGACCCAGGGATGATACTCCATATTGTCGAAATCCCATAAAGCGGTATGGCATCCGATTGAAGTATGCTCAGAATATATTTTACCAGTTAACAGAAAAGACAGATACTGAGGAAAATGCAAAATGTACCGGACTTTTTTAAAAATTCCGGGTTTGACCGATTTAAGCCAGAAAGCCTGCATACCGGAATTTAACATTCCCAATGCCGGAGAAGCGGTCCTTCTGCAGAATTCATCCTGTCCACCGTTCATCTTATAAATATTTTCCGGTATATTATCATCAATTGGTTTCAGGTAGTTATATAACGGGGCAACTCTTTTGCCCTCTTTATCAAGATAGGCAAGGGTGGCGCCATAGGTTGAAAAATTAACGGCGGTAAGGTCATATTTTTCTGAGTGGATGAGATTTCTTATTGAATCTGATATCCATTTTTCAATTTTCTCTATATCGTCACATTCAAAACCATCATCATCTGTAACCTGTGCAAATTTCCTCTCAACCTCTGATATAATATTCAGATCATAATCAAATAAAAGTATCTTTTTATTTGTTTTGCCAATATCAAAAATTGCAATCGCCTTTTCCTTCATACACCAAATTTTTACCCTTGCAGTCTCCTATCTTTTCATCAAAACCTCTTTTTCGTATTTTATTATTTCATCAATGTAATCCTGCCCTACAGGTACATTATTCTTCAGACAATAATAATCCCATACTGCTCCAAAAGGCTTTGTTTTAAGTAATTCAAGAAATGCCAGACGTTCAAAGTTTTTACCCTCTTCTTCAAACTTGAGAAGTTTATTAACCGGTTCAAGAAGGGCAAACATAAATGCAAGCTGAACAGCCCTGGCACCAACAACATAAGCCCCTATCCGGTTAAGGCTGGCATCAAAATAATCGAGTCCCAGATTTACTCTTTTAAGAGCATTTGCTCTTATTATCTCCTGGGCTATCAAGATAATTTCGTCATTAAATGTAACTACATGGTCGCTGTCCCAGCGAACACCCCTTGTAAGATGTAACATAAGCTCATCAACAAACTGAAGTATAGAAGATATCTTATCTCCAACTTGTTCAGTAGGATGGAAATGTCCATTATCAAGAGTGATCAGCTTATTGTTTTTTATTGCATAACCAAGATAAAAATCATGAGAACCAACTACCATTGACTCTGAACCTATTCCAAAAAGCTTACTTTCGACTGAATCTTTAAGATACTTTTTAGGATATTCTACTTCAAATATTTCATCAAGTGATTTTTTTAGTTTTTTCCGGAGAGTATTTCTGTCAACCGGAGTATCTTTTGATCCATCCGGTATCCAGATATTATGAACTGAAGGAGTACCCAGTTGTTTCCCCATTTCAGCAGCAATGGCACGGCATCTTTTTGTATGTTCAACCCAGAATTTTCTGATCTTCCCGTTTTTACTTGAAAGAGTGAAACCATCATCAGCAAGAGGATGCGAAAAACAGGTACAATTAAAGTCAAGCCCTATTTTTCTTTTCTTTGCCCAGTCGATCCATCCCTGGAAATGTTTTACCTCAATCTTGTCGCGATCAACAAATTTTCCTCCGAACTCTCCGTATATTGCGTGCAGATTCAGTCTGTGTTTTCCGGGAAGTAAAGACATTACCTTTTCAAGATCATCTCTCATTTGTTCTATGGTTTTTGCTTTTCCGGGGAAATTTCCTGTAGCCTGAATACCCCCACCGCCAAGCACCGCTCCGGCTTTTTCGAAACCACCCACATCATCAGTCTGCCAGCAATGAAGACTGATGTTAATGTTATCCATTTCGGCAATAACCTTGTCGGTATCTACCTCCAACGCTGAATATTGTTCTTTTGCAAGCTGATATGACTTCCTTAATAACTTCCTTTTTCATCATCTATCAATTATTTTAATTATTTGTTTTAATATTTACTTTTTAGATTAATTTACCTGAATAACAGACCCACGTCTACCATTACTCCATATAAAATACTTGTTCAAGTGGAACTGTTACCGGCGAATTATCCGGATTTGTTTCCATTATATCTGCCATATATTTCCACCATTTCTTTACTATTCCTGTCGATCCCAGATCCTGCGATGAACTCGCTCCAGACTGTTCCTGGTATGCAAATAGAGTACTGGTTTCTTCATCCAGAAAAATAGAATAATTACCAATACCCTCATTTTTTAATAGTTTAACAAGTTCCGGCCAGATTTCATTGTGGCGTTTTTTATACTCCTCTTTGAAACCCGGATTCAGTTTCATTTTAAAACCAAATCTTTTCATGTATTTCAGTTTAACCTAGTTTCACAACAAAAGTTGATAATATAAGAATTATAATTCCAATGATCAGGACAATAATTGTCTTCCTCCCTGCTCCTTTCCATTCATTCAAAAAGATTCCCCATATATTGCTTATCGCAATGTTAAGGGCCATCAGAATACTCCACCCGAATACAGCCATCCCTGCCGGAAGTTTGCTCGAACCCATCCCAAAAAAATGAAACTGAAGGAACCAGAGAAAACCCGCAAGGAATGTAAAAAAGAGGTTATTTATCAAAACGGAACCTGATACAGTATAATAATCCCGGTAAGTGCCATTTTTTATATTCAGGTAACCGCAATAAATCAGGTTAGTAATAAATCCACCAAGCAATATGAAAATCAATGACGGATTCTTCTGAAATAAGGGATTTGTGCCGTGAGCAAGTGCAACTTCTTCAATTGGCTTCCCGGATTCAAATCCAAAATTAAAGCATGCGCTCATCACCCCTGCAAAGATTGCAATGAAGATCCCTTTTTTAAGGGCAAATTCTTTTACAGAAGCGTTTTTTTCCTCTTCGCTCATCTCTTTGCTTTTAAGCGATCCTGCATAACCAATTGTGGCTATTCCCGCAACAGTTATTGAAACACCAACAATTGTAAGGATTCCTGATGTTGTTGAGAACAGATCATTTCCGGCTACTATTGGTGGAATCAGAGTTCCAAATGCTGCGCAAAGTCCCAGTGCAATACTCTGTCCCAGTGCCACACCAAGATAACGGATGCTTAAACCAAATGTAAGTCCTCCAAATCCCCAGAGTACACCAAAAAACATGGCCATGATTTTTGCCGATGATGGAGAATCTTTCAGAATAGGTATTAATTCCCCGGAGGGTATAAATAAAAAAGCAAAGAGCCATGGAGCAATTAGCCAGGCTGCTACTCCCTGGGTTATCCAGTAGGATTCCCATGCCCATGACTTGACTTTTTTAAATGGAACATAAAAACTTGCCGCACCAATACTACCCAATGCGATTAAGAAAATACCTGTAAATGGATTCATCTGGTTCTCAATATTAGATTCTTAAATATAGGTTGTCATTAAAGAATAAAAATAGTTAATTTAACTCCTTGTTATTCGAAAAAATTAGATAAATTTCATTTTCACGAATACTTAACTTTAATTATCATATTATGAAAGCCTTAAAACTATTTTTGTTTCTGATTTTTGTTTCAGGCCGGATCATTGCCCAGGATCTGGTACCAAAGGATTTGACTTGCGAGCATAAAAATAATCCATTAGGCGTCGATGCTATGCATCCAAGGTTGTCCTGGAAAATAAGCAGTTCAGGCTATAATATAATGCAAACTGCATATTCCATAAGGGTTTCAACAGATGCCAGATTTTCACCGAAGAAAATAATATGGCAATCCGGAAAAGTATCTTCAGATGCTTCAGTTCTGATTGATTATAATGGACCTGAACTAAATCCAGGACAAAAATATTTCTGGCAGGTGAAAGTGTGGGATAATAAAGGGAAAGTATCAAAATGGAGTGAAACTGCTTTTTGGGAAACTGGTTTACTATCTCCGTCAAACTGGAAAGCAAAATGGATTGAGATGAAAGGGGATACATTACGTTATTCACCCTCTCCTCATTTCAGAAAAGAGTTTTCACTTTCAAAAAACGTGGCAAAAGCAAGAATCTATGTAACATCGCATGGCTATTATGAACTGCACCTTAATGGCAAAAAGGTGGGAGATCAGGTACTGACACCCGGCTGGACAGTCTATGGTAAAAGACTTCAATACCAGGTATATGACGTAACAGGCCAGTTAGTTAAAGGAGGAAATGCGATAGGAGCCGTTCTTGGTGACGGCTGGTATAGAGGTACTTTAGCCTGGGGTGACAACTGGGCCAGATATGGTAAAACACTCGGATTGTTACTGGAGCTCAGAATTACATATAATGACGGAACCGAAGAATCGATAATAACCGATGAAAATTGGAAATCCTCAAATGACGGTGCCATAAGAATGAATGATATTTATAACGGAGAAACATACGATGCGACAAAAAAACTTACCGGCTGGAATCTGACCGGATATAATGACAAAAACTGGCAACCTGTCGTTATCGGCAACTACAAACTTGCTAATATTATTGCATCTGAAGGCTCCCCGGTACGCAAGATTCAGGAAATAAGGCCTGTGAAAATCTTCAAAACCCCAAAAGGGAGCCTTGTAGTGGATATGGGGCAGAACATGGTAGGCTGGATAAGGCTGAAAGTGAAAGGACCAAAAGGTACAGTTGTTACTTTACGGCACGCTGAGGTGCTCGATAAGTTTGGGGAATTTTATACGACCAACCTGCGGGCTGCCAAATGTCAACTGACATATACTCTTGCCGGAAACGGTGATGAAATATATGAACCAAGGTTTACCTTCATGGGATTCAGGTTTGTTGAAATTACTGGTTTCCCGGGTGAAGTGACAACCGATAATATTACAGGAGTTGTTGTCCATTCCGATATGGCTGTCACAGGCAGTTATGAATCATCAAATAAGCTTCTGAACCAACTTCAGCATAATATTCAATGGGGACAGAAAGGTAATTTTGTAGATATACCAACCGATTGCCCTCAAAGAGATGAACGTCTGGGCTGGACAGGTGATGCTCAGGCTTTCGCCCGGACAGCTGCATATAATATGGATGTTGCAGCATTCTTTACGAAATGGCTTAAAGACCTGGCTGCCGATCAGCGTCCCGGAGGTGAAATACCGAATGTCATTCCGGATGTTATTGATAAGATGGACTCTGAAACTGCTTCTACTTCAGCAGGGTGGGGAGATGTAGGTGTCATAGTGCCATGGACAATGTACATAGTTTACGGTGATAAGAGATTACTGGAAGTTCAGTATCCGAGCATGAAAAAATGGGTTGAATATATCCGGAAAAAAGCAGGTGAAAGTTATATCTGGAAAAATGGAAGCATTTATGGCGATTGGTTATTTTATCATCCGCCTGTAAATAATCATACGGAACCGGATGGGCATACCGACCATGATTTTATTGCAACAGCATTTTATGCCTACTCAACGAGTATACTCGCATCTGCTGCCAGGGTATTGGGCAACACAGAGGATGAAAATGCTTATACCGAACTTTTCAATAAGATAAAACAGGTATTTATTTATGAGTATGTTACACCAGCCGGAAGAGTTGGGACAAACTCACAAACGTCATATGTACTTGCTTTGATGTTCAATCTATTGCCTGATAATCTCAGGGAAAAATCTGCTCAATTCCTGGTAAATGATATCAAAAGCCGCCGGAACCATCTCTCAACCGGTTTTCTGGGAACACCTTATTTGTGTCATGTTCTTTCACAAAACGGATATACTGATGTCGCCTATGACCTGTTGCTTCAGGAGTCTTACCCATCATGGCTTTACCCCGTAAAAATGGGTGCAACAACAATCTGGGAGCGCTGGGACGGGCAAAAAACCGACAGTACATTTCAGGATCCCGGAATGAACTCCTTCAACCATTATGCTTATGGAGCAATAGGCGACTGGATGTACCGGGTATCAGCCGGTCTGGAGGAAAAGAGCCCCGGATACAAAGAAATTCTAGTCCAGCCACACCTTACAAAAAGACTGGAATATTCAAAAGCATCATTTGAGAGTCCTTATGGTAAGATCACTTCCGGATGGGAAAGAAAGAACGGTATAATTCTGGTGACGGTCACTATTCCTGCAAATACAACAGCCACAATTGTGCTTCCTGTTTCCGATACAGGCAGAGTTACAGAAAATGGAAAGCCTCTTAAAGAAAATTCAGGTTTTTCAGATATCAGAATATCAAATAATAATGTAACGTTTGAAACCGGATCGGGTCAGTATCTGTTTGAGTTTACGGAGTAGACCGTACAGGCTATTCATCCTGAATCTGATTTAAATAATTAATATTATTTTTACGAAGTTGTCTCAATAGTCCTCTGTGTAGCTCGTATGTTTGTTCTTCTTTTTGTTTGTTACACAGAGGAAATCCGGAGAAGACACAGAGAGCCACAGAGTAATACTAATAAAAATGTAAAATAAATAATTTTTCTCTGTGTAGCTCTGTGCCTACTCTGTGACCCTCTGTGTAACTAATAATTAAGAACTTACACAGAGATCACAGAGTTATTTCGTTAAATGTTTCTTTTTTTTATAAATTATTGTATAAAGTTCTTTGACATATTTTAATCGGGAAAATTAGGTTCTTAAAGTTGTTAAATTTTAAGTGTTTATAAATTGATTTTTCATAATTTTGTTTCGGAGGAACATGTAGATCCCGTACTTTGTGAAGTTATTTCACCTTGGGACAAATCGTGTTCCTTCCTTTTTTTTGTCTGTTTTCTTGAGATAGGCGCTTTTATATCAAATTCCTGGTAACGACGGCTTTTATCAATGTTTGCATTTTCCTGTTGTTGTTTTTCTTGTTTTTTATCTTTTGACCTTTCACAGTTTTGCTTGTCAATTAATGGGTTGTATGCTTGTTTGTTCTTGAGCATTCCATAAATGATTCTTAAAATTTTGTGCATACATACACCGATAGCCGCCATTTTTTTCATTCCATGAGATAGCTTTTTCTCATAAACAGCTGTGATTAATGGATTATAAGTAATAGCACCTTTAGCAATATTGAAGAGTATCTTCCGCATGTTTTTACTACCCTGCTTACTCATCCGGACGCCTATTACTTTATCTCCGCTCTGCTTAAACTTGGGATGTAATCCATAATAACAACTAAAGCCCTTTACCGTAGGAAAACGCTCAATGGTTTCTATTTCGAGTAACAGGCCAATTGCAGAAATGGTATCAATACCCTTAAATGTCTTTAGTATTTCAATCTCAGGACAAGTAAGATCCCGTTCAATCAATTGCATCTGACTTTTGATATTGAGATCAAATGATTTGATTTGCCGGGCAATTTGACTAACCAAAATCTCTGCATTGTTATCTGTTGCAGAAGCTATGCTTTGTTTCGCTTCTGCTACCAGAGTTTTTGCTCTGGCTAATGACAGGTAAGGGATTTTTGCAAGCTTTTCAGGACGGGCCTTCGCTAATGTCTCCGCAGTTGGACATTGGATAATTAATTCCAGTAACCAATTGGGCAAATTGTCTTTCTTAAAACGCATCAACGTCGGATTTGCGCTATACAAAATTGTTTCCAATTGATTAATGGTCTGCACCCTTTGCTGCTTTTGCATTTCAACGAAATTCCAATGACGACAGAGAGATTTCCACTTGTCATCCTGATCATACTTAATATTATCAGGATGATTGATCAGGTATTCAGCAATACTTAAAGCACTGATAGCATCTGTAACATTCCGTTTTAATCCAGCTCTGCGGTTAAAATTAACACCCGCCGGATTTACCCTGGCAACCTTCAGGTTAAAAACCTTTTGATAGCCTTTAAGGGTGCTGAACCAGTTGTTCTCATAACCACCGGTACTTTCTACTGCTGCGTAAATCTCCAACCCCTGATGCTTGCAAAAGTAAGCTTCAAGCGTAGAATAAAGCTGACAATGACCAGCATAGGTGTCATCAAGCTGAAAGTTCTCAATAACAGCCTGTTTCTTCTCGGAAAGGATTACCCAGTCGGCATACCCTTTACTGACATCACCTCCCAAATAAAGTTTCATAGAGCATTAGATTTTGTTTTACAATAACAGGTAACATCTTTCTCGTAAATGCGGTTTCAAAAACCATGTTATTTCCCGATTTTTACCTGACTGACATAATAAACTCTGTGACAGGTTCAATAGACCTACAACACAGAACATCATTGTCAGTTAAGTAAAACAAATAATCAATAACTTTATACAAATATTTCAAAGAACAAACATACGAGTTACACAGAGAAAGCATTACCGTAATTTTAGACTTTAAGACACCCCCTTTTTAATATTCTGTTTATGAATTTCATTGGGAATCACTTTGGGGAATTTGCTGCATTACTTACAGCGATTTTCTGGACAGTAACTTCAATATCATTTGAATCAGCCAGCCGGAAAGTGGGATCTGTTGCTGTCAATATCCTCAGACTTATTATTGCGTTTATATTTCTAAGTATCCTCAATCTGATACGAAGAGGCTTTATATTTCCTTTTGATGCAAGCTATGAAAACTGGGTATGGCTTACCCTGTCAGGTTTCATCGGTTTTGTATTTGGCGATCTGTTTCTTTTTAAATCATATACTATTATCGGGTCCAGGTTTTCAATGCTTATTATGACGCTGGTTCCTCCCATCACTGCTCTTGCCGGGTGGATTGTGCTGAACGAACGGCTGACTCTATTTCATTACCTTGGAATGACACTTACTTTTTCGGGTATTGCAGTTGCTATTTTAAACCGTAATGGCAAAGGCGAAAAATTCTCCCTTAAACTTTCTCCAAAGGGTATCCTGTATGCTTTTGGAGGTGCTGTAGGCCAGGCTCTTGGCCTCGTTCTCAGTAAATTTGGCATGAAAAATTATGATCCCTTTGCAGCCACTCAAATAAGGGTAATGGCAGGTATTTTCGGATTTGCCGTATTAATTACATTTATGAAAAGATGGAGTGGTGTAAAAGCTGCAGTACAAAACATTGAGGCAATGAAATCTCTCTCCGTTGGAGCCTTCTTCGGACCGTTCCTGGGAGTATCTTTTTCGCTGGTTGCAGTAAAATATACTGAGGCCGGCATAGCATCGACAATTATGGCACTGGTACCTGTATTCATTCTGGTTCCTGCTATAGTGGTTTACAAACAAAAGGTTACAATCGCTGAATTAATTGGTGCAATAATAAGTGTCATAGGCGTTGCTCTTTTTTTTATCAGATGATGACTATGAAACCGGAAGATTTAACAGACAGAAATTTTGAGAGTGAATTCGTATTCTCAGCCTCCAGAAGCGGAGGTCCCGGGGGGCAGAACGTCAATAAGGTCAATACCAGGGTTGAACTACGATTTGACGTATTATCATCAGAATTATTGACGAATGAGGAGAAACACATTATTTTGGGAAAGCTTAAAAACAGAATTAATAATGAAGGGGAACTCATAATTTCAGCCCGGTCTGAAAGATCCCAGCTGATGAATAAAAAAAGGGTTATTGAAAAGTTTTTTGAGATGGTTTCGAAAGCATTGACAAAAGCACCTGTAAGGAATCCGACAAGACCACCATTAAGTTCAAAACTACAACGTCTTGATAGTAAGAAGAAAAGGGGAACTATTAAAAAGCTAAGGAAAAGTTCTGAAGATCTATTGGAATAGCATAAAAGTGAAATCTCAAACTTCTAAAAGCAAAGTCTTTATTTATCCTCAGCAATCAATGTACCTGATAACATGATAACCGTCTTAAACCTCCTTAAGTTTCCATTTTCCACGGCGGAATACAAGCCATGCTGTCAGAGTCATTATAGATTCGGCAATTACAATAGATATAAATACTCCTTTCTCTTGCATCCCCGATCGGACCGCAAGGATATAGGCCAGAGGTATCTCGATAATCCAGAATGCAAAAACATTTATTTTTAAGGGTGTAATAGTGTCGCCGGCACCGTTAAAGGAGTTGACAATTACCATACCGAATCCATACGCTATGTATCCTATACTTATAATCCTGAGACATTCTATCCCTGTACTAAGGACTAATGGATCTTTTATAAATACCTGAATTAATGGTGCAGGAAAAATGACAAGCAAAAGGCCTATAATACCCAGTAGAATCATATTTACCCAACCGGTAATCATAACAGCTCTTTCAGCCCGTTCAGGTTTCTTTGCTCCCAGATTTTGTCCGACAAGCGTAGAGGCTGCATTGCTGATTCCCCAGGATGGCAGAAGGGTGAAACTTATAATTCTGATGGCTATTGTATAGCCGGCTACAATTTCACTTCCAAAAAGTGATATTATTCTGACCAGGGCAATCCAGCTCGTGGTTCCAATCAGGTTCTGGCCGATGCTTCCAGCTGAGAGTCTCACCAGCTTGGCAATTATTTTGAAATTAAAACCTAAATGTTTAATTGAAAGCTGAATACGTTTCTTCCCATAAAATAGCAGATAAAACTGATAAAGTACCGCTATGCCTCTGCCGGTTGTTGTTGCAACCGCTGCTCCTTTCACTCCAAGTTCAGGGAATGGCCCAATGCCAAAAATGAGACACGGATCAAGGATTACATTAATTATGTTTCCAATCCACAGAACCCTCATTGCAATTGCAGCATCCCCTGCGCTTCTGAAGATAGCATTTATGATGAATAACATCATTATCATGCTGTTACCTCCAAGCATTATCTTCGTATAACCGGACATATGATTAATAATATCGGGTGATGCTCCCATTAAGCTTAAAATTTTTTCAGAAAATATTGCACCAGGCAATGCAATCAGGACTGATACTATTAATCCTGTCAGAATTGCCTGGAATGCTGTCTTTGAGGCTTTGTCCGGGTTCTTTTCTCCAATTCTTCTTGATACCATTGAGGTTGTTGCAGTAGCCAATCCAAGAGAAATTGCATAAACAAGCATTATTATTGATTCAGTAAGCCCAACAGTTGCTATTGCATTTGCGCCAAGTTTTGATACAAAAAATATATCAGCAATAACAAAAACGGATTCCATTATCATTTCGAGAACTGCCGGGATCGAAAGGAGTATGATTGCCCTGCTGAGTTTACCTACGGTGAAATCCTGTGAGGTGCCGGTAATTGCTTCCCTTACATCATTAAAAAACGATCTCTTTCTGTGATTTAAACCAGATAAGCTTTTTTTAAATGACAGCATTCCTGATTAAAGTTTTTATCTGTTTTTTTATGATTATCAAGATCCTGAACAGGTTACAATGGTTGGGACAAATTTACTCCATGCTGTTTCTTTCAACAGTTTCCAATTCCTCATTCCTTTTTTTAAGAAATATCGCTAAAACAGCAAGAAGAAATGAAACAATCGAAATGAAAATGAAAACATTTTTATACCCGGTCAATGATACGTCGGAAGAGGCTATAATTGCACCTATGAAAGCAGATCCTGTAATCTGTCCAATGCTTATAAAGATTGTGATTAATCCCTGTGTTGAAGCCCTTTCAGTTGCAGGGACTTCATTAAGCATTATGTATCTCAAAGCAGATCCTGAAAGAACAGAAAGACCCAGGCCAAGCAAGGCTCCCGCAGTATAATAGAATAATTTATTACCGGAAAGAAAGCTCAGGAACAGGAACCCGGCGGTTGCAAGAGATAATCCGGCAATAATAAGTTTTCTTGATCCAAACTTGTCAAGCATCCGGCCTGACACCGGAGAGCCGATTGTTGTGGCAATAACGACCGGTAAAAGCATAAAGCTTGCATCCGAGGGTGTTACCGCGAATAAGGCAATGGCCATTGATGGCAGGAATACAAAGGATGCCTGAAAAAGACCTGTCCCGATAGCAATAAATCCTGTCAGGCGGATCTGACGGACAAGAAATAATCTGGGATTCACGATAGGTGAGGAAGAATTTTTTTCTGAAATAATCAGAACAATAAAAGAGATAACTGCTAATATAATATAAGGTAAAACACCCTTTGAAATCATGCTTTGGTAAAATGATGTCACTTTAATCTGGTTGATTCCGAAAGTAAAAGAAGCAAGAAAAATACCCATAAGTAAAATCCCTTTCCAGTCAATTGCAGATACGGCTGGTACAGGATCATCAGATAACAGTCTGCTGCTGCCATAAATTAAAATAACTGCAATAGGAATATTGATTAAGAAGAGATCATTCCAGACAAAGAACCGGAGAATGACTCCCGCAATGATCGGACCCAAAATAAATGCCAGGCCGAATACTGCTCCTATAAGTCCCAGAACTCGTCCTCTTTTCTCCGGTGGAAATATATCACCTACTACGGCAGAGGCAACAGGAAATATGCCTGAGGCTCCAAATCCCTGAATGGCACGACCCTCAAGTAAAACACTGAAATTATGTGAAAGAGAAACCATCAGTGACCCCAGTGCAAAAATCATCAGAGAGAGCATATAAATTTTCCTTCGGCCAAAAATATCTGATAATCTGGCCATTAACGAAATGCCCACCAGATTTGATAACACATATATTGAAAATATCCATGATATCAATTGTTTATCAGTTTCGATCGTTTTTTCAATTGCCGGAATTGCCGGTCCTACTATTGAAATATCAAGTGCCCCCATAAGTACTCCGACAAAGAGAAGGGCAAGAATTTTGTTATTCTTTATTGAATCCATATCATTAAATTCCGTTTAATTATAGCCTTGAAAGATAAAACTAAATATTGAAGGAAAATATTCAGCTTTGGTTCACCTTTTTTACGAAAATTATGATAAATATCACGGCTCATACATATTGCTGTTATTCAGAATGTTACGGAACTGATGACGTGTATTTACGGTACTGTATTGTTAATAAAATATCTACTATGTTAATATTTATGGAGGATCATATGATACATTGTATTTATAGTTTATATACTTTCGTCCCAAATTATATTTATTAACTAATAATTATCTAAACAAATCAAATCTTAAAAACAAACGATGAAAGTTATCATCATCTGTTATGAACGCTAACAATAATGAGGCTACGACGCTCCATAGTGAGAGTCGCCTCGTGGGTTGCTCTTCTGACGAAGAGCCTGGCGCGAAAACCACGATTTTTTCGCAAAACGAAATCCCAAATCCGTCAGTTAGCATCCGAAGTTCGGAATTCATGCACCGCTACTTCCCCCTGACAACGCTTGACTCCTGGAATGATTGGAAATGGCAACTAAGAAATGCTATCACCAACATCGATGATCTAAAGAAAATCATGAGATTATCGGACAAGGAGATTATGGCTATTAATAACCTAAAAGGGCGTCTCCCATTACGGATTACACCTTATTTTGCCTCATTGATTTATGACAGCAAGTATTCACATCCTCTAAGAAGGAATGTGATTCCTGTTGTTGAAGAATTGTTGCAGACAACCAGTGAGCAATCAGATCCGTTACATGAGAAAGCTTTTTCGCCTGTGAAAGGAATTGTCCACAGATATCCCGACAGGGTTTTGTTTACAGTTACACAGATCTGCTCAAATTATTGCAGATATTGTACCCGCTCACATTCGGTCGGAAGACTGGATAAACTTGGCAGACAGGATTATGAGAAGGCATTTAATTATATTGCTTCACATAAGGAGGTCAGAGATGTTCTTATCAGTGGTGGTGATCCTCTTACACTATCTGATGAATCTCTCGATTATATCCTTTCAAATATCAGGAAAATTGAACATGTTGAAATAATCCGTATCGGTACAAGAATCCCTGTGGTTTTGCCTCAGAGAATTACTGACGGGTTAATAAATATTCTTAGAAAATATCACCCGCTTTTCATTAGTCTCCATTTTTCACATCCGGCAGAAATTACTGATGAATGTGCTAAAGCATGCAATAAACTTGCAGACGGAGGCTTTCCCCTGGGGAGTCAGACTGTTCTTCTAAAGGGTATTAATGATAATGTTCCGGTAATGAAAGAGCTGATGCATAAGTTGCTTAAGATCAGAGTACGACCATATTACCTGTATCAATGCGATCTGATACCCGGTTCGGGACATTTCCGTACTACCGTCAAAAAAGGCCTTGAAATAATAAAAGGATTAAGAGGCTTTACGAGCGGATATGCGGTACCAACCTTCGTTATAGATGCTCCCGGCGGAGGTGGAAAAATTCCTTTACTGCCAAATTACGTGGTAGAGCATAATACAGAAAAAATTGTTCTGCGTAACTATAAAGGCGTTTTATGTGAATATCCTGAAAAATAGGAACTTTTAAATGAAAATAGGATTGACGTATGACCTGCGGTCCTGGTATCTCGACCGCGGTTATTCTATGGAGGATACTGCAGAATTTGATAAACAGGAAACAGTCGATGCTCTTGAAACAGCATTAAATAATCATGGGGTCGGAAACAGAACCGATCGGTAACTGTTTTCAACTTATTGAGGCTCTTACCGCAGGTAAGCGATGGGATCTTGTGTTCAATATTGCGGAAGGTCTTTATGGTGATGGCAGAGAATCGGTTGTCCCGGCTCTGCTTGACCAGCATAAGATTCCCTATACATTCAGTGGTCCTGTAATTATGGGGATTTCGCTTAACAAACATCTTACACGACTTATTGTTTCTTCTGCAGGGGTACCAGTGAGCCCCGGCATGCTTATCTCAGTAAAGAGAGACATTGAAAATTGCAACCTGGAATATCCTTTGTTTATAAAACCAGTTTCAGAAGGTACCGGCAAAGGAATTACAAACAGAAGCCTTGTAAGATCATATAACGATTTACTGGAGATGACAGATTGGATACTGACAAGATTTAAGCAACCTGCATTGGTCGAGGAATACCTTCCTGGCCGGGAGTTCACCAGTCGGTATTACAGGCACCGGCGATGAAGCAGTAGCTATCGGAGGTATGGAAATAGAATGCAGAGATAACCTTCCCTATTCTGTTGATGTTAAAGAAAATTACCAGCAGTTCTGTAAGTATCATCCTCTTGATAAGAATTTAGATAAAGAATGTAAAAGTGTAGCATTAAATGCCTGGAAAGCACTCGGTTGCGTTGATGCCGGAAGAGTAGATCTGAAAGCGGACAAAAATGGCAGAATTTGTTTTATTGAGGTCAATCCGCTTGCCGGACTTAATCCGGTTCATTCAGATTTACCGATTCTGGCCAGAATGGCCGGGATTGAATATCAATCTCTGCTGGAAATGATCATGAAAGCATCTCTTAAAAGAAATAATCTGACTTTATGATCAAAAAGAAATGTTGCATTATATATAACAAGCCGCGCGAAGGAGCTCTTCCTGATGAACTTGATGTTCTTGACCAGGTTGAATATATCGGTAAAACCCTCACCGAACTTGGAATCGAGACATACCGGAAAGGCATCACACCTGACTTTATGAATGAAATTGGAGCTCTTACAATTGAAAAACCGGATTTTGTTTTCAATCTTGTTGAATCAATTAATAATAAGGGAGAACTCTGTTACTTTATACCGGCTCTTTTGAATATGCACTCTGTTCCTTATTCGGGAAATCCCGCTCGAAGCAATGTTCATCACAACTAGTAAAGCCCTTACCGGCAAAACATTACAGAGTTCGGGAATTAACAACCCTGGCAGATATCTTCCTTCACAGATTCAATACCCTTAAGCCCGGAAACAGTTATATAATCAAACCTGTATGGGAAGACGGATCGCTTGGAATTACAGTGGACTCGGTATTCACTTATGTACCTGGGTTATGAAAAGACGATTTAAGGGTTATGATGATTCACATTGGCTTATAGAAGATTATATTGATGGAAGAGAATTCAATATCAGCGTCCTTGCAAGTGAAAACGGACCGGAAGTTATGCCTCCGGCAGAAATTGTATTTCACAATTTTGGAGCGGATAAACCACGCATCGTTGATTTTAAAGCTAAATGGGAATCTGAAAGTTTTGAATATCAGAATACCATAAGAGAATTTCCGGGAAAAAAACTGGATCCTGCTTTAAAGGAAAAAATAATGACAGAAGCCCTTAAATGCTGGCATGTGTTTGGTCTTAAAGGATATGCAAGGGTTGATATGAGGGTCGATAATAATAATAATCCATTTGTTTTCGAAGTTAATGCCAATCCCTGCATATCACCCGACAGCGGTTTTGTTGCTGCAATCACAGAAGCCGGCATCTCATTCACAGCTGTGATCCAACGGATAATTAATGACCTAAACTATTAGCCGATTGTAACTGTCGGGAAAGGAATAATTCCTGAAGAATACGGAATTCTGCCATGTATTAATAAATATCTGAAATGAAGGGGATTTATACGATTCTTCTGTTGGTCATGTCAAATGCTTTCATGACGATTGCATGGTATGGCCACCTTAAATTAAGAACAATAAGCCGTTTTGAAAACCTCAGCCTTCTTTCAATTATTCTTCTCAGCTGGTTCATTGCTCTTTTTGAATACTCGCTTCAGGTCCCGGCAAACAGGATTGGATTCAGGGCAAACGGAGGTCCATTCTCCCTGGTTGAATTGAAGGTGATCCAGGAAGTAATTACATTGCTGGTTTTTACAGGTTTTACCTTGATTTTTTTTAAGGATGAACATTTCAGGATGAATCATCTGATAGGTTTTGTATTTCTCATTCTGGCAGTTTATTTTATATTTAAGAAGTAGTCTTTATTTAAGCAGATTGACATTGTAATATTCTGGCATTCCTGTTACCTCCTCTCCAACCCAGTCTGGCCTTTCAAAATATTCATCTTCCGATGAAAGTTCGATCTCGGCTATAACGAGACCTTCATTCTTATCATGGAACACATCAACTTCAAATGTATGCTTCCCCGTTGGTACAAGGTACCTTGTTTTGACTATCCGTCCGGGCAGACATATCTTAACCATCTCCTCAGCTTCTGAAACTGGAATGGGAAATTCCCATTCATTGCGGACAATTGATTGATCCAAAATCCGGGTCTTGATAGTAATAAATGCTTTTTCTCCTGTGATCCGCAACCGGATACTCCTGGTAGAATCAATCATAAGATAAGTCTGGATTATCCTAAATTCATTTATTGCAAGGTGCATGAATTCACCCCTGACAAGAAATTTACGTTCAATTTCAACAGCCATTTTTTTTATAAAGTTAGTATTTTAGATATACAAATAATAACCAATGATTCTCAGGTTCCTCCCATTCGTATTTTCATCTACTGCTAATCTGCTTACACCCGGAATTCCGGAACTAACCTGTTTGAATATTATTAATAAATAAGAGATTCATTACCTGATCAATCGAACCCTGAGACCGCCAGTAATGTTTGACAATCAAATACAATATCAACTATTATAATCTAATTCTACTTTGACAGATTAGAAAAATCAACCTGTTTTTGCCCTTGATCCCTAAAGGGAACAGGTTGATTTTTCAGTTTGCTCCCTTTAGGGTCGGGGCAAACAAACTGAAAAATCGTTGTAAGATGTAATATGTCAAAGTAGAACTAAAATGATTAATTTAGCCTGACTCTTTACATAAGACAATAAAGAGCTTATCAGATATAATTCGTACACTGTATGGATGTCAGAATAGAACCAGGCTGGAAAGCAAAATTATCGGAGGAATTTGATAAGGAGTACTTCATCGGTCTGTCAGAATTTGTCAGGGATGAGTACAGGACCAGGACTATTTATCCTCCCGGAGCTCTCATCTTCAATTCATTTAACCTTTGTCCTTTTGACAGAGTAAAAGCCGTTATAATTGGTCAGGATCCATACCATGGTCCCGGACAGGCTCATGGTCTATGCTTTTCAGTGAAAGATGGAGTTGATTTTCCACCAAGCCTGGTTAATATCTTTAAGGAGATTCAATCTGATATTGGAATTCCAAAACCCGAATCAGGTAACCTTGAACGCTGGGCCCGGCAGGGTGTTCTGCTTTTAAACGCAACCCTTACAGTGAAGGCTCATATGCCGGGATCTCACCAGAAAAAAGGCTGGGAAACTTTTACCAACTCTGTAATTAATATTATTAACAGGGACAAAGACAATATTGTCTTCTTTCTCTGGGGCAGTTATGCCCAGAACAAAGGAGAATCAATTGACGGATCAAGACATCTGATCCTGAAATCGGTCCACCCCTCTCCTCTTTCAGCTTCCAGGGGATTCTTCGGGAATAAACATTTCAGCAAGTGCAATAACTATCTTAATGAGCATGGGATTGAAGAAATAAATTGGGAGTGAACTTCAAGATAAAAGACAATTGTTTAAAGTAAAAAGTAAGGAGCAAATTAACTCAATTTATTGAATTCAGAGCACCTTCTATTGTCGCCTCCAATTCATCCTGATTTTCAAAGCCTGCTGATAATCTTATCATTCCAGGTTCAGGATATTTGGCACCCCATACTGATTCAACCGGCATAAGTATTGTGTCAGGATCTCCGAGAGTGGGAATAACCTTAATTTTATCCGATACTGTTTTTATAAATGCATCCCTGTTTTTTCTTTTTTCGTCGCCACTTCTTCCTGCAAGGTCGAATGTAACCATCGCTCCGAATCCTTTCCCTTCAAAAAGCTTTTTTGCTTCATTGTGAGTTGCATGTTCAGTTAATCCCGGGTACCACACTTTATCAACTTTAACAGAATCTGCAAGTATTCCGGCAACAAGTGACGCATTAAGGCATTGTTGTCTGAACCGTAAATTAAACGTCTTAATCTGAGTATGAAGCCGGTAAGCATCATCAGGGGAAAGCATATGACCTACAAATTTCCGGTAATCTATGGCTGCACGCAAGAGTTCAGGATTATTTCCGCACAAGATACCTGCAGTAAGATTACCATGTCCTGAAAAATATTTTGTGGCACTGTGTATCACAATATCAGCACCTGTGTCTAGCGGTTTCCAAAGTATTGGAGTTGCAAAAGTATTATCAACTATAACTTTTACCCCATAATTTTTGGCTATTCGTATTACTTCTTCCCCGTCGGGAACAATAAGCATGGGGTTTGAAATAGATTCAATATAAACAATTTCTGGTTTTAGAGACCGTATGATTTTTTCAAATTCGTACGTATTGTATTTTTCATTTACAGGATTAAAGCTTTGGATATCCAACCCCCTTCTTTTTTTCAGAATTTCTTCGGCGAATGAAATAGAACCACCGTATATCTCACCGAAAAATAACCAGGGTCTGGTAATCTTTCCATTCTGAAAAACAGAAAGTGCAGTATCAATTGCTGACATACCCGACTGGGTAAGCAAGGCCCATTCTGCTCCTTCAATATCCATAATCGCCTGCTCAGCTGCTACGACAGTTGGGTTTCGATACCTTGAGTAAATATAATTTGCCGGTTCTCTCTCAGGATAAGATTCACTTTTAAAAGCAGTTGCAGTTGTTTCTGCATCATATAGTTCAAAACCGGCATCCCGGTAAATCGGTACACGTGAGCTGTTTACAACTTTCCTTTTCATATTTTATATAAACATAATACCTCATTAACATTTTAATATTAAGCGAATTAAAATCCCTGTAAAAAATAATTTAAGCCAGATGCTCTGAAAAATTCATCCATCGGCCATTCCTATACCTGCAAATTTATTAATAAAACTTGCAAAAAGGAGGCTGTCTCAAAAGTCTAAAATTACGGTAATGTTTTCTCTGTGTCGCTCTCCCGATAGATCGGGACAAGTTGTGCCTTCTCTGTGGCCCTCTGTGTAACAAATAATTAAGAACTTACACAGAGATCACAGAGTTTCCACAGAGTTCCACAGAGGACTTTTGAGACAGCTTCTGTTATGAGATTTGCTATTTTATTATCAACGGTTCCTCATGTATAACATTATTAATTTTAAGTTCTTTATTATTCATGTTTGATACGTCGACCTCATAGGTAATTCTGTCCTGTCCTAAATATGTCATATAAGTGACACTGACCGGTCCGGTTGAAAACAATATCCCGTTTATTTCAGCTGAGATCTCAGCTTTAGGATATGCTTTTTCAAAACGATAATAATCAGAATATATCTCCCGGGCCAATATTACCAAGGGTATCAATTCCCCCCATGGTATTTACAATCACTTCATTAAAGGTTACAGCAGACAAGTTTCTTACCCTTACATCTGTAGGACCTTCAGGAGAAAATTCTATCTTTTTGCATGCAAAAACTGATATCAGTAACAATGAAAGGACAAAAAACTTTTTCATAGTCAGGAAGCATTAATTATACCATCAATTACCTGACCGGAAATATAGTATAATAGTTGCAAACTGATCAAATAATTTCAAGACTATTTGAATGTACCCATCCTTTGTTCCCATCTGAAAGACGTATTTCAAACCATTCCCCTACCTTATCTTCAATAGATATTTTTGTTCCTTCGTGAAGGACAAAAAGATCAGTTCCGCTATCATCCGGAGAGCTCTTCCCGCTAACCACCGGACTGAATATTATTGCTTTATGGCTATTGTAAACAAGCGATTTGTTTCTTGCAGCAAGTGTAAATGATAATATCGAAATAAAGAGGAAGGATAATGCAAACCAGAAACCCAGTACCTTATGACGGTATCTGGATGAATAAATATAAACAGAAAGCATCAGTAGAAAGAGAATAAATGCAGACAGACTGATTTTTGCCCATTGGTTTGAAGATAATACAAGTGAAAGGAAATTATACCATCTGAAAAAGAACAATTCAGGGATTTCCTCAAATTTATCTGTAACCAGCGAACGTGCTATCTGAAGGTTATAATTTATGTTTTCATCTGCCGGTTTAAGAAGATGGGCTCTTTCGTAGAAAAGCACAGCTCCGGGGATGTTATTAAGTTTGTAATTTGCGTTACCGATATTATAATCCAGTTCTGCTGAACGGTAACCGGTATTATAAATATCAGTCCATAATTTCAATGCTTCAGCATAATTACCTGAGGTATAACTAACTATACCCTTTTTGAAATTTTCATCATTTGTTTCCAGGGCAACTACTTCAAGTGAAAAAGCTGAGACCAGTAAAAGAGTTAATATATATCTGATAATTGATTTCATCTGCTATCCTATTGAATTTTCAATTGACTTTATAAACTGAGATGCCTCTTCATATATTTTTTCTGCTTCGGCTTCTGTTGCCGAAGGTGCATATCTGGCATATTCGCATGTATCAAGAATATAAGTAAGTTTATCTGTTTTTTCCTGGTCAATCTCTTTTTCTTTAAGGACTGTAATGGTATTGTTTCTGGTGAGGTCGGAAACAGGAATGTTCAGTTTGTCGCTCAGGTAGCCCCATATTGCTTTCAGTATTTCTTCATAAAACTTATCAATCTGATTATTTTTCAGGCAGATCGAAGCTCCTTTTAATCTTTTACCTGCGACTTTCCCTGCTTTTCTGTTCCGCACAATGTTTATATCGGAATTGCGTCTTATGTGTTCTCTGCGGATAAAGAGGATTAAAAGGAAGCCAAAAAGTGCGAATGCATAAACCGAGTAAAATGAACGTTTTGACAATATTATATTCCCGGATTTGAGTAGTCTTCCTTCATCAGATTTGATAAATCTTATATCTTTTCCGAGATATTGAACATTTTCTTTTGATCCGCCTCCATAGACAGTAATCATTGTATTTTGTTCCGTGCCTTTACGTGCATAGAAATGGAATTCCTGAGTTGAAAGTTTTTCATATTGTCCTTTTGCTATATTGAAGTATGAATAGGTAATTGAAGGAATTGTAAATTCACCATAATGGCGCGGAATAAGTAAATACTCAAAGCTTTTGGTGCCAGTAGTTCCGTTTGGTGTGTTTTTTAATGTCATCATCGATTTTAGGATCGTACACTTCAATATCAGGAGATAATTTCAGTACAGGAGTTTCGGCAATCTTAAGATTTCCGTTTCCTGATAAAGTAATTCTGTAAGTTACAGCATCATTTACATTTATTGAATCCTTATTGATAGAAGATTTTATTTTGAGGTTACCCACAACACCTGAAAAATCAATGGGCTTAATTCCAGGTAACGGTTTGACTTTCACCTTAACAGCCTGACTGACAATTGCTCTCGGGACAGTTTCATAAGATGAGAAAAAATCTCCAAAAAAAGGATCCGTCTGACCTGTCTTTTTCTGGATCAAAACTGACATTTGAACAGGTTCTATTTTTATTTCGCCGGTTATCTGAGGATAGAGAAGGAACTGCTGCACTATACCTGCTCCATAAATTGTACCATTAACATTTTCCTGCCTAAGTGATGTGAGTGGCGGAGTTTCAATATCTGATTTCATGAAGCTGTCGAACGAGGGGTACTTAATTTCATTAATGCCGGAAATATTGACCTTTGAATATATTTTAACTGTGGCCAGAATATGTTCCCCTAAATATACCTCTTTACGGTCTAATGACAGATTCAGAAATATATCATTACCCCCTGATTCAACCTGGCTGTTGCTTCCACTACTGTTAGTGCGGGAGTTTTGATTTTGTTGGGGAGCATTACCTCTGACAACTTCTATGTGCATTGAATCAGAGCTGTACGTCTTATTTTTCAATGTGAATTTTGCAGGAGCAATTACAAACTTACCTTCATTAACAGATTGAAGATAATATACATAAGTATAAGAAGTCTGTTGAGACATTTTCCCGTTAATAATCTGAGTGCTCGAACTGTAAGATGTCTGGGGGCCCATCAGTTTAATAAATCCATCGAATGAAGGTGCTGAAAATTCACCACCACCGGCATTTACTGTCCAGGAAACATTGAACTGATGACCTGCAGTAACTTCAGAAGGGTAGTCAGCTCTGACAATTACATCCTGGCCTGATATTGTCAGCGACATTATAAAAAATAAGTGATATAATAAAACCTTCTTCATTTAAATGGTCTTGTCTGGCTTACCAGTTCTTAATTGTTCTTTCTTTTGTTTTTGATGCTTCTGCAAGTTTAACCTTTTCCTGAACATCTTTTTTCATCGTTCGCCAGGGAATTCAACAACCGCTCGGCATCCTCCTTTGAAATACTCTTTTGTTGCTGTTGTTGATCCTTTTTCTCATTCTGGTTCTGATTGTTCTGATTCTGATCATTCTGTTTTTTATCATTCTTCGAAGATTGATCCTTTTTCTGGTCATCTTTCTTATTATCTTTTTGATTATTCTGGTTGTTTTGTTGTTTTTGCTGTTCCTGTTCCTGCTTTTTCAGCATATCCTGAGCGTAAGCAAGATTATATTTTGCATTAAGGTTTTCAGGATCCATCTTAAGAGATCCTTCGTAAGCATCGATACTCTCCTTAACCTTATTGGACTTCAAGAGCGAATTGCCAAGATTATAGAGTCCTGCAGCTTTTTTCTTTTTATCTCCATTTCTGTTAATATTTTCTAATAAACTGTTTCCCTGCATCCTCAAATTTGTTCTGTTTATAAAGAGCATCGCCAATATTGAAGATCGCATCAGAAGTTTCTTTATTCTTGTCTATTGCCTTCCTGTACAATATCTCTGACTTTCAAATTTACTTTTCTCATAATCCCTGTTACCCTGCCTGATATACTTCTTGTCACCCTGGGCATTTAAAGATAATGAAAAGGCAATTGATGCAGATGTGATCAGAATCATGATCTTTGTATTTTTGCTGATAGGTGCCAAATATTTTACTCATTTTGACTAAAATTTGATGTTAAATTTTAAATTTAAATAACTTAATATTTGCCAGTTTTCTATTCTTCCTGTCCATAACCATGAAATCTATAATAAGCATTAACAACGTTATGGCCGCAAAAACCTGGAATTGATCATTATATTCAGTGTACATAGTATTTTCAAGTTCCTGCTTTTTCATTTTTTTTATTTCACCAAAAATCTCCTCAAGTCCAATATTTGAATTACTGGCTCTTACATAAGTGCCACCTGTACTAAGCGCAATTTTCTTAAGAATATCATCATCCAGTTTCGTAATGACTGTATTTCCGTTAATATCCTTCAGATAGTCTTTTTTCCCGTTAATCATAACAGGAATAGGAACTCCCTCGGTTGAACCGATGCCAATACAATGTATAACTATTCCGGCTTTTGCAGCTTCCCCGGCTTCAGCAACCGGATCATCTTCATGATTTTCACCGTCAGTAATAATAATCATCGTCTTACTTTTTCCCTCACCGGGACTGAATGATCTCATACCAAGATCTATTGCAGCTCCAATATCCGTACCTTGTTTGCGAACCAGTTCAGGACTTATGGTCGATAGAAACATTTTTGCCGATACATAATCGCTGGTGATAGGAAGCTGAGTATAAGCATCTCCTGCAAAAACAATAAGTCCTATATTATCATTATCCAGATTATCGACCAGTTTTGAAATCGCCTGTTTTGCCCTGTCCAGTCTGCTTGGCTGAATATCTTCAGCAAGCATTGAATTACTTACATCGAGAGCTATTATTACCTCAACACCCTGCTTTTTAACTTCTTCAATTTTTGAGCCGAATTGTGGTCTTGCAAGCATAATGATTCCAGTAAGAACTGCGATAACCTGCAATATAAATTTAAACAGAGGCCTGATCCTTGATATTTCAGGGATAAGTTTCAGTACAAGCTCTTTATTACCAAACCGCTGCACGGCTCTCCTTTTCCTGAACTCATTGATAACCCATAATATCACCAATACCGGAAGCAGAAGCAACAGGTATAAATATTCGGGATTTGCAAATCTGAAAAGCTGCATTTTAAATCAATTTAAGTTAAGTTTCTGAAGAGAGTAATTCTTGTAAGCAATTCTAAAACCAGTATAAAGAAGGCTAATCAGGGCCGGGAGCATAAATTTTTCTTCCTTCCTGCTGAATTGCCTGACATCTATCTTTGACTTTTCCAGTTTATTTATTTCCTGATATACCTGTTCAAGCTTATCATTATCAGTCGCTCTGAAGTATTTACCTCCTGTCTTCTGCGAGATATCTTTAAGAATACCTTCATCTATTTCAACAGGCATATCCTGATACTGTATCCCAAAAGGAGTCTGAACAGGATAAGGCGCCATCCCCCGGGTGCCGACTCCTATTGTATATATCCTTATCCCGAATGTTTTTGCAATATCGGCAGCGGTAGAAGGTGCAATCGCTCCCATGTTATTGATTCCATCAGTAAGCAGAATTATAATCTTGCTTTTTACTTTCGAGTCTTTAACCCTGTTAATCGCTGTTGCCAGTCCCATTCCAATTGCTGTACCATCTTCAATCATACCGCTATGAATTTCATGAAGCAGATTAATTAGGACGGCATGGTCAGTTGTAATCGGGCACTGGGTAAAGCTCTCACCACTGAATACAACCAGGCCGATCCTATCATAGGGACGACCCGAAATAAACTCTGTTGCAACATTTTTTGCGGCTTCAAGTCTGTTGGGTTCAAAATCGCGGGCCAGCATGCTACCTGAAATATCAAGTGCCAGAATTATATCGATGCCTTCAGTTGAAACATCCTGAAAACTTTCTGAAGACTGTGGACGTGCAAGAATGATGATAAGGAATATAACCGCTATTGTTCGCAGGGCAAAGAGAATATGTCTCAGATAAACCCTGAACGTGGTCCCGGCTCCTGAAAACTGCAGGAGACCGGGCATTCTTAATGACGCAGAACCCTTATGTTGTTTTATTACATAATATGTAATCATCCCGGGAATGATTACCAACAGCCAGAGAAGATAAGGTTCTGCAAATGTTATTCCGGTCATTTTATCGCCCTCCTCTTCTTTATTGTTTCCATCAGGCTTTCCCACCGGCTCCTCAATTACTTTGGTTTTCTCGACAAACTTGTATGAATCCTCAAAATATAATTCATTTTCTTCCTTCAATGGTCTGTACTTTGCAAATTTTACCAGATCGGCAGCCTGACAATACTTCTTTAAGCAGGTTGTAGGATTCGTCTTTTTTAAATCCTGATTTTACTAATGCCTGCATTGTCTCTGAAGTTGTCAGCTCAAGTGAAAAGATACCAAACCTGTTTTCAAGATACTGACGTAGGATTTCAGTCAACCTTGTATAGTATTTTTTTGTTTCCCCTTTCTGCCAGAGCATTTCTTCTTTAAGCTTTTCTAGCTCACGGAACGCAATAACATGCGCAGGCTCAGTCTTCAGAACAGGTTCATAAATTGTTTTGTTTTTCTTTAATTTACGTAATAATCTTATTAACTGCCATATAACAGCAACTAAAATAGCTGCAAACAAAATCCATGGAAGAATTTCACCAAGGGTGACAGGAGCGTTATAAGGTTTGATTATATCGAAGATCCTGGCTGTAGTATCAGGAGGGGCTATTTTTACCCTCATTACCTCAAGTTGTGAATAATCAGAATAAAATCTTTTAAGACCATTCTCATTCTTAATTTCTGCATAAAGAGGAGGAACCCGATAAAATCCCGAATCAAAAGATGTAATAAGGTATTTGCCCCTGATTTTTAACCTGTTAACCGGCAATTTCAGAGTATCATAAACAGGGCCGCTTAATATTTCAATATTTTTACATAAGGTGTCTTTAAAAATTGGCAGGTTAAGGTGAAGGTCCGAAGGTTGATCTACGGTTAATGTGAAACCAATCTGATCTCCGATATATATTCTGGATGTATCAAATGAAGCAGTCACCGATATATCCTGTGCTTCTGCTGACAGAAATATTGTTAAAACAATTAATATACTGATTATCCGGGGTTTCATGTTTCTCACCTGTTCTTAAACAACTTAATAAGCGGTTTAACATAGTCTTCTCCAGTATTTAAATCTGTAGAATCAACTCCGCATCTTTTAAAAATATTTTTAATAAGGAAAATATGATCATTCCACCATTGTTCATAAGCTTTTCTAACGGTACGCGATGAAGTGTCAATCCATTTTTCTTCACCTGATTCGGAGTCGGATATTTTAACCAGACCAATATCAGGAATTGATTTTTCGACCGGATCAAATACGTTCAACGCGACTATATCATGCTTGCTTGACGCTATCCGCAATGATTCTTCAAAATCGGGAACAATAAAGTCGGATATGATAAATGCCGTACATCTTTTTTTTATCGCGTTTGTCAGAAAACGAAGAGACTCATCCAGGTTCGTCTTTTTGCTTTCAGATTTAAAATCCAGTAGTTCCCTGATTATCCTGAGAATATGTTTTTTGCCTTTCTGTGGAGGAATGAATTTCTCGACCTTATCGGTAAAGAAAATTACTCCGATTTTATCATTATTGAAAATTGCTGAAAATGAAAGAACCGCAGCAACTTCAGTCATAATATCTCTTTTGAAATTCAGGGCAGTTCCAAAGCTGCCCGAACCACTGACATCTATGAGAAGCATTACCGTGAGTTCTCTCTCTTCTTCAAAAATCTTGACATAAGGATGGTTAAAACGTGCTGTAACATTCCAGTCGATGCTTCTTATATCATCACCGTACTGATACTCCCGTACTTCACTGAATGCAATTCCCCTTCCTTTAAATGCGCTGTGATATTCACCGGCAAAAATGTGCCTGCTCAGGCCCCTGGTCTTAATTTCTATCCTTCTGACTTTTTTTATTAATTCGATTGCTTCCACAGCTCAGAAAATTATTTATCAGGTGTTATTGTTACTTCGAAGTACCATGGTTCATCCTTAAGTTCAATAAGGTAATCACTACCAGGGCGTTTATCAATCCAGCTGTTTTCACCATGTGCCACGTAAAAAGTGTTAAACTCTTTTATTTTTTCAGCTTTAATCCCTTTGTTAAAGATCAACCTTTCGCTTTTGCATACTGAGTCGGGACCTAAAAAGAATATTATGGTATGGCTATCTGAATTGTCTGAAAACTTAAGGTATCTGAAATTGGGATTTACTACTTTTTCGAAAGCCATATCTTTGTGATTTTCCTTCATATATTTCTTTATCGATTTAGAGTCTAATCCGATAAGATTCTGACTCCGGCCAGGCTCACAGCTTAAAAAGAATAATATGAACAGAGTGAAACTTTTCATAGAATATCGTTAAGAAACTTCAACTTTAAGGAACTTCAACAACATTAAGTATTTCGGCAATTATCTTGTCCTGGGTCATACTTTCAGCTTCCGCTTCATAGGTTAACCCGATCCGGTGACGCATAACATCAGAGCATATGCTGCGGATATCTTCCGGGATTACATAGCCTCTTCTTTTAATGAAAGCAAATGCTTTTGAAGCAAGTGAAAGATTTATAGACGCTCTGGGCGAGGCTCCGTAAGAGATCAGATTTTTAAATGATGGTAATCCATATTTTTCAGGATTACGGGTTGCAAAAACAATATTGAGAATATAGTTTTCTATTTTTTCATCCATATATACCTCCCGCACAACATTCCGGGCTTTTTTGATATCCTCGGTTTTAAGTACTGTACTGGCTTTTGGAAAATCTATTGCGAGATTCTCTCTTACAATCAGTTTTTCCTCCTCCATAGATGGATAGTCAATCAGCACCTTCATCATAAACCTGTCCACCTGGGCTTCAGGCAGAGGATAAGTTCCTTCCTGTTCAATTGGATTTTGCGTTGCAAGCACCAGAAAGGGATCATCGAGAAGGAATGTCGATTCTCCTATGGTAATCTGTCTTTCCTGCATTGCCTCAAGCAGAGCACTTTGCACTTTGGCAGGTGACCGGTTTATTTCATCAGCAAGAATAAAGTTTGCAAATACCGGCCCTTTCTTAACAATGAACTCCTCCTTTTTCTGACTGTAAATCATAGTCCCGATAAGATCCGCAGGCAGAAGATCCGGGGTGAATTGTATTCTGCTGAATTTTGCATCTATGATTGATGCAAGTGATCTTATTGCCAGTGTTTTTGCAAGCCCCGGAACACCCTCAAGAAGGATGTGCCCGTTTGAAAGCAGTCCGATCATTAAACTATCAGTCAGATGCCTTTGCCCTATTATAACTTTATTCATCTCATTTCTTATAATATCGACAAATGCGCTTTCCTTTTCAATTTTTTCATTCAGAATTCTGATGTCAGTCGTTTGCTCCATAGCTTAAAATTTTAAGTCGCAAATATATTAAATTGAATACTAATTTTTAGACTCCTGAAATGTGCCGGAAATCTTCTGCAAAAGAAGCCTGCTTTTATATAAGAAGGAGTTAAGAAATGTTAAATTTGTGTTAAAGAATCAGATTTCAATGATTTAAGGTCGTGAAAAGGGATTCCAGTCGAATCCGGCTCGTATAGAACTTCTCAAAATAATTATCAGAACCAATGGAATTATTGCATTATTGAATACCTGTGGTAAAAAGAAAATAGGGATAACTGAAATTAAGGCCAGATAAAATACCACTTTAAACCATATTTGGCGGTTCATGTTAAAAACAAGACTTACAAGACATAGTATAATGAATGGATTTAACCAGATAATGTTCAGGTTCCATTTCATCTGCTGATGGTCAGAAAAGAAATTAAAGAAAATCATCAGCAAATGCAAGAATAGAAAACACAGTAAACAATACAATATCATACAGTCGATTGATCACTGTTCCCTGGTACATGGCTGAAAAAATAATTGTCAGAATGAGTATTAAGCCTATGACAATTAGAGGTGAAGAATAAATATTCTGTTTATGGACAGGCGGATCGAATTGAATAACACTCACCGGATTCTGGAGTAATGGGATCATTTTATTGCCCCGGTTAATTACCGCTTCCGATAATCCTCTTTCCAAATCAAAAGGAAGGAACATCTGATCTCTTAAAGAAGCTTTTTTATCTGCAGGCAGTCCCATTATCAGATCAATACCCAGTTTAAGCCACATATAATTTTTCTGATATTCACCAACCTTATCTCTGAATGTAGGCAGGTTTTTTGTTTTACCCGGAGGATAAAGAAGTTTTGACCCTATTGATTTTTCAATCAAGTCCCTGATCCTGGTTGAACAGTCATCATAAAAAAAATCATACCGGTATTTGACATTTTCTGGCTTAAGGTTTTCAGCTATAAGCTTAAGCATATCTTCAATTTCAACAGGATCCATATTTATTTTCTGCTGAAATACAGATCGTTTCTCAAAAACGTATCCGCTCATAAAATTCTTAAATGACTCTGCAATGAGCATATATTCAAGCCTGCCTTTTGCGAACTTCCAGGCAAAATTGGGGGTATCGAAATCGAACACTCCCCAGTTATAAACAAGATCACTGTTTTTTTCAGGTATAACAACCCTGAGTGCACTATGGCCGTAATGAGAGTAAGTCTCTGTTCCAGGGCTGCAGGTTACCAGGTATACATCAATACCCGCAGTCTCCTGGGAAAATACTTCCGGTAAAAATGAAAACAATAGTAGTGCCAGAGGGAGCAATATTTTTTGCATTGGAAATTCGTTTTTGTAAACGTAAGAGATTTTTGTCAAAAAAGAAAGACATTAATTTAATGACTGATCCTTTATGTATTTTTCAGTATCTGATAAATATCTATCCATCTGAAAATGGCAATTTTTCGAAGAATAAAGAAATTATGGGAAGGCAACTGCACTATCGGAATTTTGATTCCACTTGCTTTTTTGCTAGTTTTATCCCGGCATGAGTAAGTTGCTATGCTGAAATTCTGATAAGACAAAAGTTATTAAATTTTATATGACTATCAGCAATCGTGAATAAAACTATTAATTTCTATTATTTTTACCCTCTTCCCCGACCTTCCCCCAAGGGGGAAGGAGCTGAAAATGAAGCTTTTCCCCCTTGGGGGAAACGGGAAAGGGGGTTATCCGGGATAAAATGTATATAATTGATTATAAGCATTATAAAATAAATATTATTTAAATATTAACTTTTTATTATTGATTTCCGATACTCATAAAATTTTATTAAAATGAAACACTTATTTGTATATTTTATTTCTGCAGCCCTGATATCGATTAGTTGTCAGAGCAATAATAAGTTCCCAATTACAGATCTGCATGTTCATCTCAAAGGTAACCTTACGATTGATGATGCTGCCATAAAATCAAAAGATGAAAATATAAATTATGGAATTGCTGTAAATTGCGGACTGGGCTTCCCTGTTCACAATGATAACCAGATAGATTCGGTATTAGCGACTTTTAAGGATTATCCCCAATTCTATATTGCCATGCAGGCGGAAGGAAGAGAATGGGTAAATATTTTTTCAAGGGCATCTATAGAAAAATTCGATTATGTTTTCACTGACGCTATGACATTCACTGACCAGAAAGGCAGAAGAAACAGAATCTGGCTTAAAGACGAAACCTGGATTGATGATGAAGATCAATTCATGGAATACCTTGTAAATACTTTGGTAAAGATTCTTAGATACGGAACCTATAAATGTTTATGTAAATTCTACTTTTTTGCCTGCACAGATGGCAGACAGGTACAGTAAATTCTGGACTCATGAAAGAATGGACAGGGTAATTAAGGCTGCAAAAGATAACAATATTGCCATTGAAATAAATAACAGGTATAAGATTCCTTCGGCTGATTTTATTAAGAGAGCTAAATCAGCCGGAGTAAAGTTCACTGTCGGGACAAATAATGTTGATGAAAATTTTTCTGGTGCTGAATATGCACTTAAAATGATCAGGGAATGTAACCTTACTAAAGAAGACTTTTATCTTCCTTTAAAAAAGAACCGCCATTCAGATACAAACTAAATATATCCAATAATTCCGCAAGACCCTGATTGTAACAAAAATGTTCCTCACGATTTTTTTGATTAACCGCGTGAGAAACATTTGTATTTCAGGATAAAGATATGAAATTCAGGAAAGCTTAAGAATACATTCCAAATCAGATCTTTGAAGGATGATATTAAATAGCATCCTGGTATGCCAGAAAAAGAGCCCTGTAATATTTAAGGAACCTTACAGGATCAGGATTGCCATCAATTTCAGCGTTGCAGTATCCTTTATATCCATTGGCGGATAATAATTTAAAAAGCTGCCTGTACGGATAATCTGCCATCCATAATTCATGCATATGAACACCTCTCAGACGGTCTTTCAAAAGATTAAAATTATACTCAAATCCTTGTTCTTCAGTATCTTCAGGATTGCAATTCCAATTTACATATACATGTGGACTTTTTGAATAATCGAGTATTTTTTTAATAGCTGAAGGTCGGTTGGTTTTAGTACCATGAACACATATTCTTACTTCAACACCATTGTTATAGCCGAATTCACCAACTTCAGCCAATGCTTTTCCAATCTGTTCTTCTGTTTTTTCTGGCGGCACTCCGTCGGGCAAAGCATTGCCAAAAACTCTGATCCCCACAGCTCCTACATCATGGGCAAGTAAAACATATTCTTTTGTTCCTTCTATATTCTTTTTAACTTCAGCCTGGTCAGGTGAATGATACTGAAACCCGCTGGCCAGACTTATCACTTCAAGTGGAGAATCTTTAAATCGTTTTTTTACATCAGCTCTTTGTGCCGCCGTAAGGTTTACTTCTACTTTATGAGCGTGAGTTGTCCGAAGTTCAACAGTCTGATAATCTGCCTCCGTGAGATTCTTAATAATTGTTTCAATATCCCAGTCTTTGGCAATAGTATAGGTCATGACGCCTATTTTGAGAGGTTTGGTATTTAATAATACCGGACTGTCCTTTTTCTGCTGTTTTGAGGAGTGAGCTGCAAAAGGAATCATCGCCGCAGTGGTTGTCAGAGCTGCCGTTTTAACAAAATTTCTTCTTTTCATTTTTATTCAGAATTTGGGAATTAATAATTTTTAAAATTTCAGGTTCGGTATAGCAATATTCCTTAACCTGAAAGTCAAATTAACATAAAGCTGAAAACAATTTCTATATTTGCACAATGTACAAATCAAAATTGTTTATTTAATAATCCATTAAAAGAAATTGATTATTCTTTGTAATGATCATTAAATCTTTACTTAATAATGAAAAGAATTTTTGTCCTGTTGTTTGTACTCTCAGGTATGTTTTCGTTAACAGCGCAGAAGGCTGATTATGCTTATGATGAATCAAAAGTACCTTCGTATACCTTACCGGATCCATTGATTTTTAATAACGGTTCAAAAGTCAGAAATAAAAAAGATTGGGATAAACGACGTGCTGAAATCTTTAAAATGTTTGAGAATGAAGTGTATGGGAACAGTCCGGAATGGAAAGGAAAACTAACTTCTTCTGATATCTCTGTGAATCAAAATGCCCTCGATGGTTCAGCCATACGCAGGGAGATTAAGCTCACTCTCAAAAACGGGAACAAGGAACTGGAAATGATTCTTCTCCTTTATCTGCCTCGTTCATCAAAGCCTGTCCCTGTGTTTTTGGGATATAATTTCGGCGGAAATCATTCAGTCACCGGCGAAAATGATATTTTAATCACTTCATCCTGGATGCGGAACAATAAAGTAACAGGTGTTATTGATAATAAAGCTTCTGAAGCCGGCCGTGGAAAAGCTGAATCAAGCTGGCAAGTCAAAGAGATTATTTCCAGGGGGTATGGCCTTGCAACCCTTTATTATGGGGATGTTGATCCGGACTATGATGATGGCTTTAAGAATGGCGTTCATGGCTTACTCTATAAGCAGCCCGATAGTACCAGCTGGGGGAGCATTGCAGGTTGGGCATGGGGATTGTCGCGTGTAATGGATTATCTTGAAACCAATCCGTCAATTGATTCAAAAAAAGTGATTGTTATGGGACATTCCAGACTTGGCAAAACATCTCTTTGGGCAGGTGCAGCAGATAAACGATTCGCTATAGTTATCTCGAACGATTCGGGTTGTGGTGGTGCAGCATTATCGAATAGAAAATCCGGTGAAACGGTACGTGCAATCAATACCTCATTTCCTCACTGGTTCTGTGATAACTTTAATAAATATAATGGAAAAGAAGAGACACTTCCTGTTGATCAGCACGAATTATTAGCCCTTATTGCACCACGGCCGGTATATGTCGCAAGTGCAGAAGAAGATCTTTGGGCTGATCCGAAAGGTGAATTCCTGTCATGCGTTGGGGCATCTCCGGTTTATATCTTATTAGGAGGTAAAGGTTTTCCGGCTAAGGAAATGCCTCCGGTAAACAGCCCTGTTTTCGGTTCTATTGGTTATCATATAAGGACTGGTGGCCATGATGTGAAACTATACGATTGGAAACAGTATCTTGATTTTGCAGATCTTAATCTCGGTAAGAACTAATGATATTTTTTAACTTACTTACATTACTTAACATTACCTTAATCATTGTGTTTATTTGCATTACATAATAATGCCTTTTAAGAAATTTCGTATTCAGATACTTTGTTGCGATAGGTCTCTATGTACTTTACGAATGGCATCCACAAATTTTAAGGTATAATTGCTATGTTGATCTGGTACCAAAGTAAATTACAATTTTGCCTGGTAAAATGAATTATGAAAATAGAAAATGGATCTGCTTAATATACAGAGGATACTTGAATTTTTACCGGGTATTGTCCTGGGACTGACCATTCATGAGTTTAGTCATGCACTTGTTGCACACAGATGTGGAGATTCAACCTCAAGGGACCAGGGACGAGTTACTCTGAACCCATTAAAACATATTGATCCATTTGGTTTTATAATGATTTTGGTAGCTGGATTCGGCTGGGCAAAACCTGTTCAGTTCAATGAACAAAATCTGGGAAATCCTAAAACGGATGTAATAAAAATTGCAATCGCAGGACCATTGTCCAATGCTGTGCTGGCAATGGTCCTCTCCGTTATCTTTTCGTTCCTTAATCTGATTATACCAGCTTTCCGGAATAATGAGCTCCAATTTCTGTCAGAAGTGTTTCTGTATGCAATTTATATTAACTGGGGGCTCTTCATTTTTAATCTCATCCCCCTGCCTCCTCTTGACGGATCTCACCTGCTGTTTTTTCAGTTAAAAAGATTTCCCGCTCTTTATGATGGATTATATAAATATGGTTCACTACTTCTTGTTGGACTTCTTATTGGTACAGCAGTGACTAAAATTAACTTCTTGCCCATCTGGCCGCTTGTTCAATATTTCGGTAAGGAATTCCTGTCATTTGTAGGATACCATTAATGACAGGTTTGTATTCTTTATGTTTCAGGGTTTCAGGGTTTCAGGGTTAACAGGGTAACAGGATTTGATGATATTTAATGTTTTGAAATTTTGTAACTCTGAGACTCTGAGACTCTGTAACTCTGTAACTCTGTAACATATTAATAATATGATCAATACTTTCTTCACTCCAACCTTTACGTTTTATGACGCACTTCGGACTGATTGGTACAATAAATTAAATTTTGAAAGAAAATTCAAATTGCTTATTTTGGAGAAAATAAGAAGGTTGTGAAATCTGCAATTATAATATTGAGTATCGTAACCGGAAGTATAATGATGCCACAGGTTGATAAATACTCATTATTGAGAGAAAAAATGGTAAAGGACCAGATTATGGACCGGGGAATTTCAGACCGGAGAATCCTTAATGCCATGAGAAAAGTTCCTCGTCATTTATTTGTTCCCCAAGACTATATACATGAAGCATATAACGATAATCCTTTACCTATTGGAAACGGACAGACCATATCCCAACCCTATATTGTTGCTTATATGACCGGGTTGTCAAAACCAAATTCAAAAAAAAAGGCACTCGAAATAGGTACCGGATCAGGGTATCAGGCAGCTATTCTTGCTGAGATTGTTGATACGGTATATACAATTGAAATTATCCCTGAACTGGCAAAAGAAGCATCTGAAATTTTTAAAAAGCTGGGTTATAAAAATATCGTGGCCAAATTTGGTGACGGATACAGAGGATGGCCTGAATATGCACCTTTCGACATAATTATTGTGACGGCAGCTGCTGAACAAATACCTGAACCTCTTATTAATCAGCTTGCCGAAAACGGAAGGCTGGTAATTCCGATAGGACCACCAACAAGCTGTTCAGGAATTAATACTGGTAACCAAAAAGAAAGGTAAAGTCGAAAGGACACGTCTGACATCTGTAAGGTTCGTTCCTTTTAAGAGATTGTAGCAATATGCCTGTAATTTATAATAATATGACTATCGGGATTCATACATATAAATATTTTGATGCTTGAAAATCAATTATTTGCCCCGACCCTAAAGGGAGTAATTGATTTTGGCTGCGCCGAGCTCGCCCTGCGGGACTCGGTTCTTCGCTCCCTTTAGGGTAAGGGGCTAACGAAGAACCGGAGCGAAGCGGAGCTCGACGAAGTCAAAATCAAAGAGGTCTTATGCATGATTGCCGATTGTCATATATAATAATATTATTATGGAATACAAAGTTGCACAAAAACCAAAATATTCATGGGGAAAAAACCTTGCAATCATCCCCGTCTGGAAAAGTTATATTTTACCGGAGCCTTTCTGATAAATTATTCATGCACTCAATGTGATGCAGATGTTACAATTGCGTAAAAACCGGAGATTGATGTGACAAGAAAAAATGAAAATAAATTACATTCAGGGATATGATATAAAATCAATGGCCAATTGGCTTTATTGTATTGATTCCCAGTGGTAAACGATAATAACCTTTTTCCGGTGTTTCTTTTCTTCACCCGAGATAACTCCCATGGATTTTTTATTTTTTATTTAGTATAGAATAAGTACAAGTCATTTATTGCAATTCCGAAAATGAAGTGAAACCTTCGGAGAATACGAAATCCGGGAGCTATTATTTCTGTCGAAACCATCACCGGAAATTGAGTCAATATTTTATTTGCTCTGTGTTTAAGACTTTCATATATTTATCTAACTTAGTTCATTATTTGAAGTCCGCATACAAAATGAGAAGAATACTTTTTTTAAATTTTGTAATTCTTACCGGAGTTTTCTATTTTAAACCTTACAGGTTGTAAAAAAGCTGAGGTTCCGGTTTTGACTACCACAGCTGTAATCAAGATCACAGAAAGCACAGCAGTGAGTGGAGGTATTATAACCTGGGATGGAGGGGCAAAAATATCTGCCCGTGGAGTGTGCTGGAGTACAGATAGTATGCCGACAATAACCAACAACAAAACTAATGATTCTGTTGGGGAAGGTAGTTTTTCAAGCAGAATAAACAGGTTAGACGGAGGTCTGACATATTATTTAAGGGCTTATGCTACAAATAGTGCCGGAACTGGCTACGGGAAGACGCTATCATTTATAACGGCAGGGCAACGCCCAATAGCAAGCACCCAGACAGCAACAAATATAACAACAAAAAGTGCAACCTTAAGAGGCATTGTAAATGCTAACTATTTACCCGCTATTGTTTCATTTGAATATGGCACAACTATGGGTTACGGACAAACGGTAACAGGTTCACAAAGCCCTGTTAAAGGAAACACAAATGCTGATGTAAGTGCAGATATCTCAAATTTAATAAGTGGGATAACATATCATTTCAGAGTTAAAGCTGTGAATGCCATGGGAACAGTCTTTGGAGGGAATATGATATTTTCTTCTCTGCTTGTTCCAAAAATTAGAAACTTTACTACGATATTGAAGAATTATGGGGATGCTCCATTCAAAATAAATTCCCCGGTCAGTAACAGTAATGGCACTTTTACTTTCAGGAGCAGTAATAAGAAGGTTGCAACTATTATCGATGATACGTTAACCATTGTGGGATTAGGTACGAGCACAATAACAGCCATGCAGGAAGCAAGAGGTAATTATACCACAGGCAATATTAGCACCACCCTTGTCGTGAATTCTGTTCCAACTATTACCGGTTTTACTGCCATTTCCAAAACATATGGTGATAATCCATTTGAATTAACCATGCCAACCAGTAACAGCATGGGCTCTTTTGTTTTCCTAAGTACTAATCCGGAGGTTGCAACCATAAGTGGCAGAACTAGTTACAATTGAGGGAGCAGGCACCACCACCATAATTGCTTCCCAGGCAGAGTCAGGCAGCTACGGTTCCGGTACGATAACCACTAATCTGTTAGTGAGTCCTGCTATTCCTGTTATTACTGATTTTGCTGCAATCACGAGAAACTATGGCAATTACCCGTTCGAAATATCCTCACCAAAAAGCAACAGTAATGGCACTTTTACTTACAGCAGCAGCAATAAGGATGTTGCTACTATTAGCGATGGTACCTTAACCATTTTGGGGATCGGGTTCTTCTATTATTACCGCTATCCAGGCAGCCGCTGGTAATTATAACTCCGGCATGGCAACAACCGAACTTTTAGTTGACCTTCCTACCGATTTAGACGGAAATAAATACAACACAAAAACCTTTGGAAATCAGGTATGGATTAAGGAAAACCTGAAAGTTACCAAATATCGTGATGGTAGCGATATTCCCAATGTAACAGACAATGAGGCATGGAGTAACCAAAAGGCGGGTGCTTATTCCTGGTATAATAATGATATTCTAATAAAACTCCTTATGGGGCATTGTATAATTGGTATGCAGTAAGAGACCAACGGGAACTATGCCCTATAGGTTTTCATGTACCAGACGATGAGGAATGGGATATATTAGAAACGTATCTTGGCATCAATGAGCCTGGTGTAGATTTAATCCGTGGTAAACGACAGCAGAAGATTAAGGATACAAAGAAATTGAATAAGGGTGACTATAGCAATGATACCAATGATTTTTCGACAGTTCTGACCGGCCTCCGTTACTTCTGGGACGGAGTATTCTATAACATTGGAATAGACGGTTGCTGGTGGTCAGCAACTGAAACAGATGCTAAACACGTGTTGATCCGTAACAGCAACCACTATTTCGATAAAATATCCCGCATACCTGATTATAAGAACTCTGGTTTTAGCATCCGCTGTATAAAGGACAATTGACTATTTGTCAATCTGCTATTTGAATAAATAAGGAAAATATAGGAGTTTCTATTATTAAAAGCCAGGAATTTCGTCCAAAGACTAAATTTTAATCCTGATAATTTTACTGTTTGTCAAAATCGAAGTTTTTAATAACTCCATGAAAATACTTTCTTATTATACATATTATCAATGTTATAGATTAGAATATAGCTTGAAAATAAAGATTTCCGACAGACTTCTCATAAATTTGGACTTTTTTTTGACGAATTACCTCTCTTTTAATACAAGCATAAAATTCCCGGATATATTCATCACAATTCCTTAGACCAACAAGACCTAAATATATCCCATTTCGCCTGTAAACAGACATTTGCTACTTGACATGAATGATGTGATGCATTATCTTTATAATGCCTAATTTAACAAGGAAGAATAATTGAGAATAATTGAGAATACTTAAGTTTTAACCAGGATAAATGCATTATATCGGAAACAATAACAAACAGTCTCTTATTGAACTAACCATTATTAAGTAATTCAGCGGCACTCCGGGTGAAATCAGAAACATCCTGACATGCAGCAACACCCCTGACGAAAGTCGGGGGTTTTGCTTTTTGAGGTATTAGATCCGAAACAGATACCTGATAAAATAACGTGCAATTAAAAAACGCAATATGTTAATTTATAACATAATTGCGTTTTCATAGGGTGATTCCGGAGCGACTCGAACGCTCGACCCACAGCTTAGAAGGCTGTTGCTCTATCCAACTGAGCTACGGAACCAATTAATTACATTCACAAAGAACACCTTATCCGTACCGCTCGGGCAGGATTGTCTATACTGAGCTACGGAACCTTTTACAGGCTGCAAAAATACATTTTTTTTTAATTCGTCCAATCTGAAAATCTGAATTGATGATGGAATAATGTGTAAATAAACAATATAATATTGTTCATCAGACACTTTTCATGTAAATTACTGATACCTTTATTTTTATAACCTGCTTAATATTTTCCTGAAAAGATCCGATCCGGGACTTTCTGTTCCAATAATAAATTTACTTTTTCGAAGTTAATGTCAATATTGTCTCATGGCGGGTATACTTCTATCGACCAATTATGAATATAAAACACTAATCCACCGATACTTTATGAAAAAAGGTTAAGGATATGTTTCCGATATTCTCCCCTGAAGTATAAATAATAGGTACTTTTTCAAGTAAATTATTTAAACTGAGCCCGGTAAGCACGGGGTGAGAGGCCTTCCGTTTTCCTGAATTGTTTATTGAAATTTGAGATACTTGTAAATCCACATTCAGTTGCTATGTCATGTACATGGTATTCAGTTTCACGAAGGAGATAGCATGCTTTATTGGTTCTGACCCTGTTCAGGTATTCAACAAATCCCGTACCGCAGTTTTTCTTAAAAAAACGACTGAAGTTAAATGGCGCCATTTTGGCTATTTTCGATATTTTGTCCAGGGGAATAGGTTTGAAATAATTTTCTCTTATGTACGAATAAACATCTGACATTTTCTTATTCCCTCTTTCATCAAAATCCTGTTTATAATTATCCGAACAGAGATAACCTTTTTTCCCCGATTCACACATTATTTTCAGTAAAAAGAAAAAATCGATCATTTTATCAATACCCTTGTTGTTGATCATTTGTACAAGAAATTTTTCAGCCTTTTTTGCTTCTTCAACCGGGAAGAGGATTCCTCTTTCAGCATCTGCCAGTAATTCTTTAACTGAGTGCATCTCATGCTGTGATAATAAGTTATCACCCAGAGAACCAAGCTTAAAGTGCATTATAATCCCATGTTTTTCAGGAAGAGTGGAGTCCTGTTTAGAGTAATTCCAGCAATGAGGTATATTGCCGGCAATAAGTACCATATCATACTGGTCGAATAATTCAACACTATCTCCAACGATCCTGGTCCCATGGCTTTTCACATGAAGCATAAGTTCATATTCAGGATGAAAGTGCCATAATCCTCCTGTATCGCTGATGTAGTAAGCTCTAAAGCCTCCACCGTCATCAAAAATTAAATTTTCAAGTTCGGCAACCATAGAAGTGTAACAAAAATCGAATATTCAGGGTCTATCAAATTTAATAATAATTTTGCCAATTGTTGGGTATATTTTATTCATAATATTTTTAATAATTATTTGACTATTTAATTTAATTAATGTACATTTGTTTTCAGACTCAAGATTTTGATATAAGAGGAGATGAGCAAGGGTTGGGAGTGAAAATCAAAAGGATTGTATTGCAGACATTGACTTTCACATCAGGAATCTTAGGATTAGCGCCAGCTAGCCGTGGTTCCATCCTTTTATCAGACAGTAGACATGGGATTATCTTAAAAATAAAGCCCACTCCCTGATTTTCGCAACCTCCCTTCCTCCTCTTTATTTTTATAATATTCTCAAGCGTTCTTCTGCCGTCTTTTACCGGTTTATTTTATTAATAATTACACTATCTTTGTGGCTTTGATGGGAAAGTGGCAAAATTTATCTATTTGGCTTATAAGCTATCCGTAACTAAATGAAGACATATATCAGAAGGAGAGAAAAAAATGATCAGCTTGTAGTTCTTTACGGAGGTTGGAGTACTGATGAAAACATCTTCACTACCACTTTGCAGAGATGATTTTGACTTCATACTTTTCTATAACTATTCTTCTGATGAAGCTCTGTTGCTGCCAGAGATGAAACCATATAAAAAGATTACTCTTATAGGTTGGTCTCTGGGAGTATGGGCTGCTGAATACCTCTCCCCAAAAACCGGAATAATCCCGGATGTTACAATCGCTGTAAACGGAACTCCTGTTCCGGCCGACGATCAGTATGGAATTCCTCTTAAGATATTTGAGGGAACGCTGAATAATATTACGGAAGAAAATATGGATAAATTCTATTTACGGATGTTTGGTGACAAAAAAACTTATCTCCGAAATAAAGAAAGAATACCCCACAGAACTATTAAATCATTAAATGATGAGCTGAGGTGGCTTTATAACCGTATTATGGAGCAGAAAGAATCCGGATTCAAATGGGATTATGCAGTAACGAGCGAATTTGACAGGGTGTTCCCTTCACAAAATTCTATTAACTACTGGGAAAAAGAACATAACACTAAACAGATAGTATTACCTTTACCACATTATTTTTTTCACGAGTGGAATTCATATACTGATTTTATCAGTTTTGTCGAGAATTTCAAAAAGACCAAAAACCTCACAAAAAAGAAGCTTTATTACAAAATCAAAGGTCTTTAATCAGAATATTTTGATCAGAACTGCTTATGAGCTTGTCAAACTTACCAAGTATTGAAATAATTCTGTCATACTCCTTGTTTTTAACTACCATCCGGTGTTCTATACCCTTTTTATCAAGTCGTGAAAACACAAAGCTGACAGTCATCTTATTAATATCCATGGCAGGCTGATAGAGCTGTTCTTTGTGATTGTCTCCATGAATTTCTGAAAGAAGATTCACATCGCTAAGATCCTGAATAATGTCACGGGCAAGACGGACAGGTATTTTGAGAGTGTGTGAAATTTTTTCTGCGCTGACAGGTTTTTCACCCACAACAAAATTCCTGATAATCATATTCATAATCATAAGAACCAATGCCCTCTTATGATAATGGCTAATATGAAGTGATTCTGATTCAAACTCATAACGTGACACATTTTGATTGGCAAATGTAAGTTCGGCTCCAAGCAAAACTATTGTCCAGCTACTTTGCAACCATATTATAAACAGAGGTATTGCCGCAAAGCTCCCATAAATGGCACTCAATTTTGCAATACCAAACTGCAGATCAATATAGAGCCACTGAACAACCTGCAGAAGAGTTCCTGCGATAATTCCAGAAACCATTGCCGGAACAAAATTCACTTTTACATTAGGCATTACTATAAATAATATTGTAAGGGTGATCCAGCTAAGGACGAATGGCACGAACCTGATAAGTAAACTTACAATTGGTTTAAAGAATTCGAGAATGGGGGCTTGCAGCATAAAATCATTCAGATGGGTGCCAACAAATACCGTGATACTGCCTGAAAGAATCATAAAAACCGGCGCAATAAGCATAATTGTCAGATAATCAGTAAATTTTCTGTACCATTCCCGTGACGAGCTTATTTGCCAGATATGATTAAAAGAGCTTTCAATGTGCAGAAGTAAAGACATTACGGACCAGAAGAGAACAATTACACCTACTCCTGCGATAGGACCGCCTTTGGTCTGCTGAATAGCGTTCCTGGCATTGGTAAGCAGCCAGTTCAAAACTTCCTGGTGTGACTTGAATTCCTTTGTGATTAATTCTTCCAGGTTCTGATCAAGTCCAAATCCTTTGGCGATAGCAAAAGCAATTGCTGCAGCAGGGATTATTGAAAGCATAGAATAAAATGTCAATGCCGAAGCCCTGAGTTGTACTTTATCATTTGAAAAACCACGCGCTGCAAGAAAAAATATCCGCATCTGCTTGAAAAAAAAGCTTTTTCTCCTTGATAATTCGGCCAGGGGCGTATACCAGATAGCATGATTCAGCTTCTTAAACTCGTCCATAGCCCATGTTACAGGATTCGACATAATTATTATATTCTTAATTAAGCAATAAATTATGCATTTTAGCACTATCAGGTTCAAATATACTAAATAAAATTAATTGCTATTTTCACACCCTTAACCACTTATATTATGAAAATAGAAATTCTGGAATTTGTTAAAGGAGCACGAGAGGCAAAAGGATTAACGGTAATTATTGATGTTTTCAGGGCATTTTCAGTTGCCTGCTATGCTTTTGATGCAGGGGCAATAAAATTAATTGCAACAGGCACTGCTGATGATGCTTTTGAACTTAAAAAAAAATACAGAAATTCAATCCTGGTTGGAGAAAGAGAGGAAAAAAAGATCAAAGGTTTTGATCTTGGCAACAGCCCTACAGAAATTCTCAAAAGCGATCTTAACGGGAAGGTTGTCATACATACTACCACTGCCGGGACAAACGGACTGATAAATGCAACTGATGCAAGTGCTTTGATCACAGGCAGCTTAGTCAATGCCGGGGCAATTGTAAAATATATCAGGTCAATCAATCCAGAACAGGTATCACTTGTTGCGATGGGTTACCGGGCACAAGAATCTGCCGATGAAGATATTTTATGTGCCCAAGTAATATCTGCCCGTCTTAAAAACACTAATGAAGATTTTGAAAAGAGAATTTCGGATCTGAGATATGGGACCGGAAATCGTTTTTTCAACGCTGAAAATCTTGAATTCTCTCCTCCCACTGATTTTTTTCTTTGTACAATGACAGACAGGTTTGATTTTATCATCAGGGCTGAAAAACGACCTGATGGAAATATTGACCTTTTAAGGATTGATTTATAATCGGAATTACTTACACCTTGGAATCTTAATTAATATAAACAGGCTGCTGTATAAACCTGTGCGAATTGCCTGTTGTAACTATATGAAATATTTCCTTCGCGCCCATTAGATCAATAATTCAGATTAAAAGAAAGGGAGTACTTTTCTTCTCCTGTGAATTTCCCTGTATGTGCAAAACATACAGATTTTATAAAAGCCAAAAAGCCTGAGAGAGATTTTAGATGAGTCGAGACGGATTTCCATCCTTTCCCTGTACCTTATAAATATCCCGGCAAGGATCCGTGAAAACCTTGCCATCTCAATGAGCCTATAATTCCTCAATAGTCTGACAGTAGAGGCAAACGTATTTTTATCAGTGACAATATCATAAAGTTTGCTGAGGTTTTCGATTCCCAGTTTTGTTTTATTAAGAAATTCTCTGTTAGTTTCGAGTCCCTCATGAACAAGACCATTGTCAATATGAAGAATATTGATTCCCGCCTTCTTAAGTTGATAGCCCATAAGTGTGTCTTCATGACCATATTGCCTTAGCTCCTCATTAAACCTGATTTTAGCGAAAACAGCCTTATCGATCAGAACATTAAAGGTTGAGAAATTAGCATGAGGTTGCTTATTCCGTTCGGAGGCTTTCCGTTGTTCCCTTTTTCTTCCATATTTCCATCTTAAAAGCTTGTCGGGATCGCCTGATTTGCTTTCATGATATAAAATGCCACCACAAATAACCCTGGCAACTGGCAGAAAAGGTAACCATTTGCGTAAATAAGCTTCGGCAGTGCCCGGAACCATAGTATCCGCATCGATGAAAAGAAGATAGTCTCCTTTTGCTTCAAGAGCAAGCCTGTTTTTTATTGCCGCCCGTCCAATATTCTTTTCTGAATGTATTATTTTGATACCTTCTCCTTCGAGCGATTGATATTTGCTTTTGAATTCCGCAGATGATCCGTCATCTCCGATAATGATTTCACAAAATTCGGGTACTTGCTTTATTCCGCTCTTCATATAATACACCAGGGCTATAATATCATAATCACAAACCGGAATAAGTAATGAAATCATAATAACGTATTTCTTTCCCAGGTTAATCAGCCAAAATTACAATATATTTCTAACATTATAACTTAACACCTTTGGCAAAGAAATTGCAATAACTATTTTTGTGTTCTGCTATTATAATTTAAGCCATACATGAGAAAGACAATTTTTGCAGTAATTCTTTTAACGATTTCATCAATTGGATTCAGTCAGCTAAAAAACGGCTATGAAATCCCTGTTACCATATCCGGACTAAAGGATTCGACTATTTATCTTGCTTATCATCTTGGTGATAAGCAATATCTTAAAGATACCATTAAGCTTGATGGAACAGGGCATGGGGTAATTAAAGGCAAAGAGTCTCTTCCATTTGGAATTTATCTTATTGTGTTGCCGCAAAAAAAATATTTTGAAGTTTTAATGTCTGATGATCAGCATTTTGAAATTTACACTTCGTACGATGATTATATCAAATCGTTGAAGTTTTCAGGGTCTAATGAAAATTCAGCCTTTCTTGATTATCAGAAAAAATGGGGTGAAATGCAGCAAAAAGCAGCTGGAATCGCCAAAAGACTTCAGACTTACAAACAAAACAGTGACTCCCTGAAGTTGCTTTCTGCCTTACAAAAATCGAATGAAGCAAGAATGATATCTTATCTGAAGGGCGTTATTACGGCAAATAAGGGAAATTTACTCTCAATTCTTGTCAAAGCCATGCTTCCGGTTGAAGTTCCGGAATTTTCTGTTCCTCCAGGAAGCTCCAACCCTGATTCGGTCCTCTGGGTTATGAGGTATAACTATAACAAGGATCATTTTTTCGACAATATTGACCTTACTGATGAGAGGTTATTGCGGACACCAATTTTGCAGGCAAGACTCGAAGCATTCTTTTCAAATGTTGTAATACAGGCACCGGACTCAATAAATAAAGAAATAGACTGGATTATTAAAAAGTGCAGAAGTGACTACAAGGTCTTCCAGTTCATCTCTGTCTACCTCTTCAATCATTTCAGGGAGAGCCAGGTAATGGGCCACGATGCAGTGATGGTTAAACTTGCCGATGACATTTATCTTTCCGGTAAAGCCGACTGGGTTTCGAAAGAGTTTATTGATAATCTGCGTAAAGAGATTGAACTTATCAGACCTAATCTGATCGGTAAAAAGGGTAAGGATATTGTTATGAGTTCATACAAGGGTATCTTTGTTTCATTATACGATATTGAAAAGGAGTTTACAATTCTCTATTTCTGGGAACCAGATTGCGGACATTGTAAAGAAGCTACTCCCAAGCTTAAGGCTTACTACGATAAAGCCAGAACTCAGGGCATTGAAGTATTTGCGGTTTGTACTACAGCAGATAAAGGAAAATGGGCAAAATATATTCAGGATAATAATCTTACATGGATTAACGGATGGGATCCTGAGAGAAGGTCACATTATGATCTTTATTATAATGTTCAATCAACTCCTACGATATATATCCTTGACAGGAACAAGAAGATAATAGCCAAGAAAATATCAGTTGAGGATATCGGGCCTTTTATTGATAATTACAGAAAATATCAGGTAAAATGAATATGTTCATGGGTAAGCCAGCGTACCATTTCCAAAATTGAAGCAAACTCGAATGATTGACCGGGTGCAGCTATTATCCACTTTTTGAAATCTTCCCCGGGAACTTTAATAACCAGATCGCTTGGTAATTCAGACACAGAAAAGCCAGCTCGCATCAGAGCTTTTTCGGTCCAGTTTCTTTTGTTACCATTACCTTCAACAAAAAGAGCGCCTTTATCCTCTCTTCTGAATGAGAAGCTTCCATCTGATGCATTAAATCCGACAACAGATGAATTGAAGAGATTATCAAATGACCCTTCTATGATCAAATCCTCCGGAGCACCCTCAATTAACCTGTCATCAAGCGTGAGCCAGATTTTATCTGCCTGGCCAACAGCAATATTAAGATCATGAGTGGAAAATATTATTGTTTTTCCCTTTTCCTTTGTAAGCTCATGCATAAGATTCACAATTTCATATTTACTTTTTATGTCAAGAAATGCAGTTGGTTCATCCATAATCATTACCTCTGTATCCTGGGCAAGTACCCTGGCCACCATTGCCCGTTGACGTTCTCCATCGGAAAGTTCAGAAATATTCCTGTTATACAGATTTTGCATTCCGGCTTTTTCAATCGAGTCCATTATTATTTCATGGTCTGTAAGGTCTATATTACCCAACCAGTTTGTATAAGGAAACCTTCCCAGTGATACAAGCTCATATACCTTCATATTTGCTACTTTCACTATTTCAGTAGAGATAAATCCTAATTTTTGAGCCAGTTCCAGACGTGGATACTCACTTACGTTTCTTCCCGAAATAAAAATATTACCACCCAGCAGGGGCTGCAAGCCGGTTATGGTACGCAATAATGTGCTCTTCCCGATCCCATTTCTTCCTATAACTGCAATAAGCTCCCCTTTAAGGCTGTTGCATTTAATGGGGTAAGAAGAACATTTTTTTTTTTCCCCGACAAATACCCGATGCTTAAAGATTCTATAGATATTATCTGATTCTCGTTTCTCCCCATTAGAAAAATCCTGAATATTTTCGATTTCGTAATATCACCCATATTACTACCGGTATACCTATCAATGAGGTAATCGAATTTACCGGAAGTACATTATCCGATCCGGGCATTTGTGAAATAATGTCGCTGGCCAGCATAATTGCTCCTCCTGTTAAGATTGTCCCGGGAATCAGTATCTTATGATCAGACGTTTTAAACAATATCCGTGCTATATGAGGCACAGCTATACCTATAAAGCCGATCGGTCCGCAGAAGGCTGTAACGCTTCCTGTCAGAATACTTGTACAGGCAAATATCATGGTTCGTGAAAACCTGATATTAAGTCCAATGCTGGCGGCATAATTTTCGCCCAGCAAAAATGCATTAAGAATTTTAATTGATGAAATGCTCATTAAAATCCCCACGGAGACTGAGAGGAGCATAACCTGAAGCTGTGATGAAGTAAGATTGCCAAGACTTCCCATTGTCCAGATTACATAAGCCTTGAGTAATGTATCATTGCTAAAATATTGTAATATGCTTACAATCGCCGATATTCCACTTGAAAGCATTATTCCGAGAATTAAAATGGTCATAATATCCTTAACCCTCGATGAGATGATCATTATCAGTAGCATAACAGAACCGGCTCCAATCCATGCAGCACCAACGAGAATCCAATTTCCGGTCCCGGATAAACTGAGAGGATATATAGAAGAAACTGATCCCATTATAACAAAAGCTACCCCCAGACTTGCACCGGAGCTTATTCCAAGTACATAAGGACCCGCCATCGGATTTCTGAAAACTGTTTGCATCTGCAGGCCGCTTAACGATAAAGCAATACCAACCAGAAGTGCGGTTATTGCCTTCGGAAATCTGAATTTCATTATGATGGTTTCAGCAATACTCCCCTGATTTTTAAAAATAGCAGTAATAACATCTGAAGGTTTGATTGTCACTGATCCCAGAAAAATATCAAGAATAAAAAGGCATAATAAAACAAATAAGAGGCCGGCAAAAAACCGAATTTGACCTCTTTCACCGGATTTAATAATGGAATTTCCCCTTCCTGCAAACATTTATCACATTTACTTTAATTTCTGATAATAAAACAGATCAGTCCTGCCAAACAGTCCTGGATGTATAATTGAAGCTATATCTTTAAGTATCAGATCCGGACAAAGACTCCCGCTTTCCCAATAGTCATTACCACCGTTTTCATTTATCCTTTTATTATTATTAAACAGATTCCCATTTTTAAAACACTGAAGCTCAGCAAGTCTGGCGTCCATTGAGAATATTTCTTCCCGTGAATTTACATTCCCGATATTTAACCAATAATCTGCTCTCAAGGCTTTTGAATAGACATTTTCAATCCCCATTGGCATTGCGACTGACGATGTGGTTTCCTTCCAAAGATAATTTCCTCCGCATCGCCTATAATTGTACTTATATAAGAATTTCCGGGAGAAATAAACCAGGTATCTTTATATGGCAGTCCAAGTAATACATTTGGCCTGCTGCGGGTATGCCCGGAGATGAAATCTTTTATCCGTAAATATTTTTCAGACACTGACCTGAATATTGAGTCGGCCATTTCATCCTTACAATAGAGAGCTCCGAAGAGTTTTATCCATTCAGCCTTACCGAGCGGATCAATTTCAAGATAGTCAGCATTGAAAATGGTCTTTATTCCCAGCTCCTCAATTTTATTAATATAGCCAAGTGATTCACTTCCTATCCCATACATCATTATCAGATCAGGGGAAAGTCTGATTATCAGCTCCTTATTCAAGTCAGCTTCATATCCTATATCCAGAATCCGACCATTTTTAACTTTGTCAGAAAGCGGTTTCCCGTAAATAAATACTGCTCCTGAAACACCGGAGATTGTTTTCTCTTCATTCAGAGCAGATATCATTGCAAGTTGAGTTGTTGACATGCAGATAATTTTTTTGAGAGGGACCATTATGGTGTTATTTAAATCAATCCCGGAGGGAATTTCAGATCCTCTTTTTACAAGATAATAGATTTGGCTGATTCCCCGGGCCCCCTGCCATGGATTATTGATTGTAAGTTTTGTATAACCACTTCTTTTTTCCAGGGAAAATCTTTCTGCTCTGATAACTATTGAACCATTCTGATGAAGCGGCTTATTGCTATCTGTAAATCCGTCTCCCGAACAAGAGACAAACAATAATAAAACAATCATATAAGCTATCATGACGGACAGCACCCTGTTAAACAATATGCTGGTTGACCTTGTCATTCAGATAAAAGATTATCATACACTTTAAACCACATAAGACCGGGGATTATATCAGTCTGAAATTGTGCAAGAAATGTTCCGTCATGTTTATAATGAAGAAGAAATCCTCTTTGCTGATAATCAACAGCATCAGTTACGAATATGTCGCTATTCACCGGATCTATTCCTATTTTATAGAAAAAATGATCCTTTTCAGTTATTAAAGGAATTGACGGAAGATCCTGTGCATTAATTGGAAAGAACCTGACACCGTTTTCCAGATAGTACAAAGTATCTCCACTGCCATTGATCTGAAGGCATGTCGGGGAAGCGAGTTTTGTTGGAAATATTAACCTTTTCTGAATAACAGCTGACAGAGTATTAATGCCAATTAATTCGGCAAAATTGTTCCTTGCCCATCCTCCGTTACAAAGCACCCATAAAGTTTTATTCCGGTCAATCACCATACTTTCTGGTTCTGCATCCCGACCTCTGTTGAATCGATAACCTTATTGTTGACAGTATTAATTACCATTACTTCTTTACCTCCTATCCATTCAGCAACAAATGCCTTTTGTCCGGTAACTTCAATTGCATCAGATGTTCGTCTGATATTAATAAATCCAGAAATTGAATTCTCATTAAGATCTATGATTGCAATTGAATCGGAATACATGCTGGTGACATAAGCTTTACGACTATCCACAAAAGCAATATTCCGCGGTGAAACAAGACCCGTAATTGTTTTTACCGATTTAAAAGTATTCTTATCAACTACCTCAATCTTACCCGAATTATTCACAATAATATAAGCATAATTGCCAAATATTTTCATTGAATTGGGAACATCGCCCAATATCCTGTTATTTACCTTACTGAAAATATCATTAATAATTTTTACTGAATCATATGAATAAAATGACAGTGAGCCGTTTCCCAATCTGAAATTACCTTCATTAATAATAAAAACGCCATTCCCATTCAGAATTGAGGGAGGGATAATTTCTGACGGGAGATCAGACAACCTTATACAGGAGGAGAGTGATAAAAAAAGGCAAGTACAGGCAAAGAAAGTCTTCATAAGTCAATTATTTAATTAAGTTAAAAGCTAAACCGAATGAATAATACCGTCCAGGCATTGGTTGCCAGGCAATTATCTGGTAACTGGCATTAAATAGATTATTTACATCAAGATGCAGGTCAAGAGAGTTGTCTTTGAAATTAAGCCTGAATCCGGCCTTTAAGTTATTTGTAACAAACCCCGGCAAATACTCCGAATTGTCAGTCGTAGTAAATCTTCTCCCGGTATACCCGGTCATCCACGAAGCATTTAATTTTTTTATACCACAACCTTATTGTTGCATTTGATTGATTTTCCGGAATATAGATTAATTGCTTCCCTGTTAAAGCTTCGCCGGAAGGAATTGTACCTACGGCTTTTGCACTTGTATAGGAATACTTAACATTTATTTTCGCAGTCCATGCATTATGGGTCCATGTCAGAGCAACTGATGATGCTGCTCCCATAGAATTAACTCTCTGTATGTTATCAGCAGTCCAGTAAGAAAACTCTCCCGGATGCCATTGTATCATATCCCGTATGGAGTTCCTGAAAAGGGAAATATCAAAGAAAAAACTTACCGGTGAAGACAATTTTTCTGTCATTTCGTAAATAAGTTCACCCGATATCGCATATTCATTTTTTAGATCACGGTTTCCACCGGGAATCCAGAAAATATCATTCATATCAGGGATTTTTGAATTTCGGGAAAGATTACCTTTAAGAAGATATTCTTTTCCTTCCGAAATTTTAAATTCCAGTCCGGCTGTAAAATCCGGGATCAGAAAAGAGTTATTGTTAATAATTTCACGTAAAAGGAGAGATGTTCCCCACTTGTCTACCCTCTTCTTCTCTAACGATAGCGGTTAAGTTAATTACATTCCGGGAAGCCTTATTTTCATAGTTATTTGACTTAATAACTGATAATTCATCATTCAAAGAAACTTTAAGTAATATATTTTCATGAAATGCTGATCTCTGCAGTTGTCTTAAAAATCATTCTTTCAGAAAGGTTTTTTGAATTGATTGAAGCCAAACGGTTAGAATAGTTGAGTCTGTTTAGCATCAGGGCACCGATTACTGAATACTTAAAATTATCCTTATAAGTTTCGTAATTCAACATAGTCCTGAGGGATTCATCAAACTGTTTTTCTCCTGAATTCACCTGTTGAACCACAATGGGGGAAGGGAGATTTCTTGAAGCTGACTGGTACCATATCCTGGCAGATGTAATGCTTTTTGCTTTCTTAAAGTATAGTTCCTGCAGATAACCCTGCTGGTGAAGCTGGCTGTTTTTTCTTGTTTCCCAGACCGGTTCAGCACTTATCTGAGTATTGAGATACCTGAAATTATTTTCCGCAGATTCAAGATAAAGCTTTGTAACTGTTTGGAAATTTGTATTTCCACTTTTTATCTGAAATGATCCTGAATATCTCCCGAAACTTCCAACGGATGGATTTAAGATCACCGATGTCTCCTTTTTCCATTCAGGATTTGTTTCAAGGTTAATTATCCCCCCGATTCCCCCGCTGTTAATTGCCATAGATGAGCCCCCATAATATATCTGAACATTATCAATGAAACAGGAAGGAATCAATGAGAGATCTGATTGGCCCGGCATTGGATTGTTTATGTTAATTTCGTTCCAGGTTATCTGGGTATGATTTGCACCGGAGCCTCTTATTGAAGTTGTTGCAGTTCCACCCATACCATAGCTTTTAACAAAAATCATCGAGTTTTCCGAAATCACCTCCGCGAGGTTATCCTGTCTGTAATTATTCAAAAGTGCCGGGGTCAGTTCATAATTCTTATAACCGGTCATTGCTGAACTATTCAGCTTTCTGCTTATTACTACCTCTTTTATGACAACAGTGTCATCCATCATAGAGTGTTGGCCATAAAGAGAAAATGAGAAAAGAAGAGCAGTATATGCAACCAAATTTTTAAATAGGATATTCCTTCCTCTGATGCTCAATTGAATCATTATAATTCTTCAGGTTGACCAGTTAATTTATCAAAATCAAATTCAGTGACCATCATTTGTGGCTACCAGGAAAATCAAGAAGGGAATCAGGTGATGATTCGGTGCTTTTCTTCCCGAAAGCTTTGAATAAAGGTCTGTCTTGGCAGGTCTTCTGACTTGTCCCGGTTTTACGAAGCCTTCCCATCCCTCAGGCGGGACAGTGGCAGGTATTTCATAAAACCATAATCGTAATTACGATCGGGCTTCACAGCAGCGGGAACTGTTGCGGATTCAAACCGCATTCCCTTTTCATCACAATGATTTTACTTCATTGTAACACCAATACGAAGCAAAGATAAATTAAATATTTTAAGAGGAATGAAAATTAACTGTCGAGATATTAACAGAAGACTAAAAAATTTAGTGAGTTATTGAGTTCGGGGGTTTGAATGTTATCAGCACTTTTCAAAAGAGTTATATTAATAATGAGCTAAAGTGTTCCGCAGGAATTTCGGACCACAAGCTCCGGCAGAAGATTTACCTGTCTTTTATATTTTACTTTACCATCATTTTTAACTTCGGACCATATCATATTAGCCACCTTAATGGCAATTCCGGGAAATGGTTTCCTTAAGGCAGGTAACAGGAGAAAACATAAGATCAAAACCAGGACCCTCTTCCATTGAGATCAGAGCAATATCCTGCGGAACACGTAATTTCTTTTTCCTGAAAAATGCCATTGCCGGGTAAACCAGGTATGAATGTAATGCAATTATAATATCAGCGCGATACGGAGGACGAAGGAATTTTTCAAGTTGTGAAAAATCAATTTCAACATTTGTTGTCGGCATATCAATCTCAATAGTTAAAGGTTTATTTAGTCCGGGCTTCTGGGTTAAAGCTGAATAAATTTCATCAATAAGGTGCTTGTCTTCATTTCGCTTGTTTCTGTCGGCCAATATCAGGATATTCTTATAACCAAGCTTGACAATATGGTTTGCTACCATGGCGACTCCTGCTGAAGTGTCTGTACAAACATTATTCAAATGCAAAGATTTTACATTTTTTTCGAGCAGGACAAAAGGATAATCTGTGGAATTAAGAGATCTCAAAGTGTGATCATCAGCGGCTTCTCCGACAAGGATCAGACCACTGTAGAATTTCTTAAAAGCACCAACCATCCTATCATATCTCTGATCATCAGAATCTTTTGTTAAAATTGAGAATCCTACTCCAATACTTGAAAAGGCTTTTTGAAGAAAAGGGGTTATTTCAATAACGAAAGGATTATTTATTGAGGGCACGATCATTCCTAAAATTCCGGGTTTCTCTTCAACCGGTGATGTTCCATCTTTTTCTTTCAGTGTATCAAAATATCCCATCTGACGTGCCAGAGAAAGTACCCGTTCCTGAGTTTTTTTCCTTATTCCCTGTTGATCTGCTTTATTATTAAGTACAAGGGAGACCAGCGTACCAGAAACTCCCAGACGAGTTGCCAGATCTTTATTTTTAAATTTTTTCCCCATTAATGTGGATTTTTGGAATAAATAAATTTAGTCTTTTTTTCGAATCTGTTTCAAAAATTAATGATTTTTAACTTTTTTGATAATAAAAAGGCATTGCTTTTGGCAATACCTTTTAATCATAGTCAATAAACCATTTATTTTTTTGGAGCTTTAATACCCCTTTGCTTGGCAGCATCTTCAAGCCGTTTCTGCCAATTTGATTTCTTTACTGGTTTTTTCCTGTTTTCTTCAAGAGTGGCTAAAACTTTATCTGCGTCTATAAATCTCTTTGAGATCACATTCTGTCCATAAGTTAGCATATTTGCCAGAAAATAATAATATGTAAGCCCTGATGAAAAATTATTCAGAATAACCATAAACATTACCGGCATCATGTACATCATAAGTTTCATCCCCGGCTGATCCTGTCCAGGTGATGTACCTGACAACTTCATTGTGAGCAATGTAGATCCTGTCATCAGAAGTGTAAATAAGCTGACATGACTTCCATACATTGGTATTGTGAACGGGAGAGTCAGTATAGAATCATAAGTTGAAAGGTCGGTTGCCCACAGGAAATGTTCTTGTCTTAATTCAATAGATACCGGAAAAAACCTGAACATAGCAAAGAGAATTGGCATCTGCAGTAGCATTGGAAGACATCCCCCCATTGGATTTACACCGGCCCTCTTGTACAGATCCATTGTTGCCTGCTGCTTTTTCATGGCGTCTTCCTTTTTAGGGAATTTTTTACCAAGTTCCTCTACCATCGGTTTAAGAACTGCCATTTTAGCCTGCGACTGAAATGACTTGAACGTCAGAGGAAAAAGCACAACCTTTATAATTACTGTAAGTATCAGGATGATGATCCCGTAGTTACTTATATAATTATCAAGCCAGTTAAATATCGGGATGATTGCGTACCTGTTTATCCAGCCAATAATATTCTTACCAAGGAAAACAAGTTTATCGAGCTCAATTCCTTCTTTTTTAAGAATAGTAAAGCTATTTGGCCCATAGTACAGTTTCATGCTAATAGCATCCGAAGAAGCTGGATTATAAGGTACTCCGACCTCAGAAGTGAAATATCTGATATATTTTTCGGATGTTAATGTCCGCGTCGACGATAAGGAGCCATTTAAGAAGAAATCGTCAGATACTATTACTGACGAAAAAAACTGATCCTGAAAAGCAATCCAGCTAAGTTTAGTTGTTACATCAACTTTTTCCAATTCCTTGCTTTGTCTTTGCTTCAAGTACGTAACATCGTCCTGATAATATTTATAAGTAACATCAGAATAATTCTCCTCATTCTGCCTTCCTTTTTCCTGTTGCGGCATATACAATCTCCAGTCCAGAGTAATGCTGTTTTGATTTGATGCTAAAATGCTTTCCATCGATTTGAATTTAACATCAAAGTCCACCATATATTTATCTGGAGCAAGAGTGTATTTATATTCGATGTAATGATCTTCACCCGCCATTAATCTAAGTATTACGCTGTCAGCGTGAGAAGAAACAACATATGATCGTTTATCAGAGACCGGTTTAAAATAGAGGTTGTTGGTTTGAACAGCCTTATTGTCTGCAGTGAAAAAATTGAATCCGAAAACTGTTGAATCACCTGAAAATAGAATTAACGGAAGAGAATCGTAGGTTCTGTAGTCCTTCAGCCTTGCAGAATAGACTCTTCCCCCTTTTAATGAAATTTTAAGTTCAACTTTATTATTTTCAAGGGTAATAAAACCATTGTCCCCTTTTGCAGAACCTGCAAATATCCCGTATTTGCTTGAATCAGCAATTGCAGGTGATTTAGAAGACAACCGGAGTTTTCTTTGTAACTATCTCAGGTACAACTGAATCAGCTGCCGGATTTAAAGGTAAAATTCCAAGACGAATATTAATTTCATTAACTTTAGCCGTAACATCAGCCTGATTTGGTTTAATCCGTAAAGCATTAATATATTCTGTTTTAGCCTGCTCCAGTTCCCCTTTTGCAAGATAAGAGTCAGCAGTTGTTACTGCCTTTTCATAATTTTTATTTGACCGGTTAGTATTATAGATACTGAATCCGATAAAGATTACAAATATCAAAATCAGACCGGTTATTGTATTTTTGTCCATTCTTTCACATTAAATTAGTAATTATTATTTGACATTAATGTCCCTTAGTTTCTATCTTCCGTAATACAAGCCTTAATAAAGCTGACAAATAAGGGATGAGGATTTATTACGGTACTGCTGTATTCGGGATGAAATTGTACTCCTATAAACCATTTATGATCTGGTATTTCCATAATTTCTACCAGATCTGATTCGGGATTTATTCCAACAGGTACCATTCCGTTTCTCCTGAAATCTTCAATATATTTATTGTTGAATTCGTATCTATGCCGGTGCCTTTCAACTATATCTGTTTTTCCATATGACTCAAATGCTCTGGAGTCTTTGCTTATTATACATTTATACCCCCCAAGTCTCATTGTCCCGCCCTTATCAATAATACTTTTTTGTTCTTCCATCAGGTCAATTACAGGATATTTTGTTTTATGATCAATTTCAGTGGAATGAGCACCGCTCAAGTTCAGTACATTTCTTGCAAATTCGATAACGGCACATTGCATGCCAAGACAAATTCCAAGGAAAGGAATATTATTTTCCCTTGCATATCTTACAGTTAAAATCTTACCGTCAATTCCTCTTGATCCAAAACCTGGTGCCACAAGTATCCCATCCAGTCCTTTAATTTTGATGTTACATTTTCTTCAGTAATATCTTCGGAATGGATATACTCTACATTAACAGCACATTCATTCATTGCCCCGCTATGAATAAATGATTCGGAAATTGATTTATAGGCATCAGGAAGTTCAACATACTTTCCGATGAGACCAACCCTGATTGAATGTTTCGGATTTTTTAGTTTTGTAAGAAATTTTCTCCAGTCAGTTAGCGGAGGTTCGTTATCAACTGGAAGAGCCAGTTTCCTCAGAACAGTCTGATCAAGTTTCTGATCAAGCATCTTAATTGGTACCTCATATATTGTTGATACATCAACTGACTCAATCACAGCGCTTTCTTCGACGTTACAAAATAATGCAACTTTTCTTTTTGTATCATCATTAAGGTGCCGTTCAGTTCTCAGAACAAGCACATCAGGCTGAATACCTGCTTCAAGCAACTCTTTTACCGAGTGTTGGGTGGGTTTTGTTTTTGATTCACCGGAAGCGGCAAGATATGGAACCAGAGTTAAATGTATGACAAGGCAATTCTGTGCACCCAGTTCCCATTTAACTGACGAACAGATTCAATATATGGCAAAGACTCAATATCCCCAACAGTACCACCTATTTCGGTAATTACGATATCAAATATATTCCCTTTGCTTACAAGTTTAATCCTTCTTTTAATCTCATCGGTAATATGTGGGATCACCTGCACCGTTTTTCCAAGGTAATCACCTTTACGTTCTTTGTTTATAACCGACTGATATATCCGGCCGGTAGTAACATTATTAGCCTGACTTGTCGGAACATTCAGGAATCTCTCGTAATGACCAAGATCCAGGTCGGTTTCAGCTCCGTCGAGAGTAACATAGCATTCTCCATGCTCATAAGGATTAAGCGTTCCGGGATCTACATTAATATAGGGATCGAGTTTCTGGATAGTTACAGAATATCCTCGTGACTGCAATAGTTTAGCCAGGGAAGAAGAAATAATACCTTTCCCCAGTGAAGATGTAACTCCTCCTGTCACAAATACATACTTAACATCTGCCAAAGCAAGAAGTTTATTTTTATAAATATATGATCTTATCATCCTAATCATCCAGACCTGACTGGTCAATCATTTTTACTTTTTCTTCCAGGGTCCTGATCATTTTTTTTGCATTATCAATCTTTTCTTCAACTTCTCTGATCATTGTATCAGCTTTGGCTGACTTTGCGAAAAATCCGATATTGTTTTCCCAAAGTACAATATCACTTTCAAGTTGTTTGATCTTGGTAAAGAATTTGTCACGTTCATTATGGACTTTCCTGGATGCTTTTGGATTAGCCTTAAGATTATCCAGTTTAGTTTTATATTTGAGAATACTTTTATCCTCATCTCCGATCTTTAGTTTGTCAAATTCTTTATTAAGGGCATTTCTGTATCTGTTTGTAATTTCCTCTTTCCTGTTAAAGGGGACAAAACCTATCTCGGTCCATCTTCTCTGCATATCCTTCAGGTGGTCAAAGGCAACCTGGACATCTGCTCCCGGATCGAATTTTTCAAGTTCGTCAATAATGGCTTCTTTAGCTTTAAGATTATCTTCGTATGAAGTGTCAAGCTTTGCAAAGAACTCAGTTTTCCTGTTAAAGAAGTGATCGCAGGCTTTCCGGAACCTCTTCCAGGTACGTTCTGATTGTTTACGGGGAACCGGCCCAATTTCCTTCCAATCTTTCTGAAGTTTAATCAGTGCATCTGATGCAGCTTTCCAGTCAGTACTCTCCTGCAGAGACTCAGCCTGGATGCACAATTCAATTTTTAATTGCAGGTTATTCAGCTGAACTTCTTTATTGTCAGCATAAAAGCCCCGCTTCTTTTCAAAAAAAGTATCACATGCTTCACGAAACCTCTGATATATTTTATTGTTTTGTTTTTTAGGTGCAAAACCCAGGGTATCGCCACATTTTTTGCAAAGCGACAACTTTATCTGCCCGTTCTTCGAATTCTTTAAAATTATTCATTTCAAACAGGTTAATTGCTTCGACCTCTTCACACAGTGCTATTTTTGCGTCGAGGTTTTTTCGCTGGTCATCCTTTTGCTTTTCAAAATATTCGTGATGTCTCTTGTTGTTTTGTGAAGTTGCTTCTTTAAATCTTTCCCAAATTTCATTTTTAGACTCCGCCGGAACAGGTCCAATTTCGCGCCACTGGTTATGGTATTCCTGTAATAATCTGAAAGCATTTACAGGATTAGGCTCAAGCAAAAGTTCTTCTGCCTTTTCACATAAAAGTATTTTGGCTTCAAGATTTTTTTTCAGGTCAAGATCCCGTAATTCTTTATTAATCTTAATATAATCATAAAACAATTCAACGCTATGATGATAAGTCTCCCAGAGATCTTTCAGAGCACTCTGAGGTACAATGCCAACCGCATGCCATTCGTTCTGCAGCTGTCTGAAATCGTGGAAGGTCTTGTTTATTGACTCTTCACGGTTTACAAGCTCTTTAATTTTGTCGATAATATCATACTTCTTCTTAAGATTATCAAATTTTTCAGCTTCATGAATTTTGCTTAAATCGGTTTTTTTCTCCCTGTATTTTTCAAGAAGATGTTTTACCTTTACCTCATCCGGATCGACTAAAATCCTGTAATCTTCGATTTTCCCTCCATCTTCCAGAAATTTAGTCTTTCTTTCATCAGCTTCGAGTTTTAGTTTCCTGTAAAAAAAAGCCTTTATTCGTTCAATATCGTTTCGTATCTCAGAAGGAAGCCTGTTCTCAATTATCAGGCCAAGGGTTTCAACAAGTTCATTTTTGGTAAAGTCCGAATAATCAACCGGTGGAAGTTCAATATCATCGTATTCTTTTTCAGTTTCCCGAGGGTGCTTATGATCGGGGACCTGATCAGGTATACTATCGTGTGTGTGTTCCGGTTCTTTGTGAATGTCACTTTCTGGATTATCTGCTGATATCAGACCCTCTGTATCATCTTCAACCGGTTTATTTTCTTCATCTTGAATGATCTCTGACGCTAGCGGTTCAGTTTTTTCATCTTCAGGCGGAGAGTCATTTTCATGCGCTTTTTCAGCTTGTGTGGGTTCCTCAGGTACGGAAGCTTTTTCATCAGCCCCGAACTGTTCATCACGAACAGAGTCATCCGGATTTTTATTAATCATAATCAATCCTATATTATTTCAGCTCATTACGAGTATTCTGCACCATGTCATTACATGGAATTTTCAGAGTACGAAAATATTGAAATATTTAATAATACTCAAAGTTTTAGCATAAATTAATATGAGAATCAATGATAAAGATGAAATGAAAGGATTATTCAAAAATGAATTTGTTGAAAAAACTGTTTGTCATCTGGATGTTTTCCATTTCAGCAATAAATCATATATTTGATAATTACCGTCAGGATTAAATTAACAGTAATGAATTATTATGCCGATAATATCAAACTATGGACAAAACAGCAGTAATATTATTTTCAATAGTGCTTACTGTGGCAGCTGTCAGACTATACCTGAAATATTTTAAAAAAAGTCAGGGTAAAAAAGGCGGAGTCGCCAATTCAGGTTCATCATTATCATCTGTTACAGATGATGATTATGAACCATATTCAAAAAAGTAAGGTAATATTATCGTCTGTTTCGGGAGATCAGGTGCCGGAACGGATCCACTATTTTTTGAAGAAGCCGTGTATCTTCGGTTATAATCTCTGCTGTACCCTGCATATTTTGTGTGAATTCAAGCTGTTTACCGTAAAGTGTCTTGAATCCTGAGGGGAGACTAATTCCTATTACATAAGTATCCGCTGAAGGGACAAGAGATATGGATTTTACAATGCCTCTTAACATCCCATATTCCAGATAAGGATACCCGCTGAGTTTAATATTAACCAGCATCCCTTCTTTAACTTTACCTGATCGTTGCATTTTAAGGTTTATTCTTCCCACATAATCTCCCGTTTCCACGGGGACAATATTAAGTACCGGTTCATCTTTAGTAACTGTCTGGTCCACATGCCAGAAACTTGTAAAAGTTACCACACCACCTATTGGAGATTTGAGAAGATGGATATTTTCCCATATTTTTATCTGAGCCTTCAGATTGGAAAAAGATTCGTTTAGTATTGATAATAATTTTTCTTTTTCTCCTGAACGTTGGATCCTGTAATCCTGCAGGAGTTGATTTTTTTCCGCCAGCTCTATCATTTTTGCAGAATAATCCAACCGAACCTGCTGAAGTTCGATATTTATACGAATTAATGCCTGACGGGATCTTTCAAGGTCACTTTCGGAAAACACCGTTTCGGCATACAGGGCCGAATCTCTTTTATATTTTTTTTCCTCAAGTGCCTGATTTTCTATAAATAGTTTTTCCTTTACCTTTATCCTGTCTATGTATTGCCTGATACTGTTTATCTCAGCTATTGTCGAGATAATTTTATAACCATAAAAATCATTCTTCACAAATGTCTGATAATCTGAGAGACACTTTTGAAAAGATGCCCAGTAACTCTGCATTTCACCCAGTTCTGAAAATCCGGGAACCAGGTTAACAGGAAGATTTTCAGGTTTGCTTAATGTATCTATCAATTTGTTAAGTAAATCAATATCAGCTATTGAGGAAGCGGTCTCTATAACTGCAAGTAATTTGCCAGGCGAAACTATTTCCCTGTCATTCACGTACAATTGCTTTATCCGGCCTGAAATCTTAGCTGTTATTGTTACAGGCGGATTTTCAGTGGTTATTTCAATCTGTGATGGAATTATATCGGGATACCTTATTAACCAGGCCAGGATTATAAATAATAAAAATACAGAGAAAATCATGGCAGTTCCCCACTGAAGTATTTTCCGGGGTGGCCTGCCCATAATTTCCTTAACAGGATCAGAGTACAATATTTCGGATTTTATCTCTTCCTTCATTGAGAAATTACTTACCCAGTTCAAGCTGGTTCTTAACAAGATTATAATATACCCGCCGGATATCAATCAGAGTTTCATGAGTGCCTGTTTCAACAATCCTGCCACTATCCAGAACAACTATCTTATCAGCATTTCTGACAGTGCTCAGCCTGTGGGCCACTATAATCACGGTTTTTCCTTTAAAGAATCCCGAAAGATTTTCTACAATAGCCTTTTCATTATTCGCATCGAGAGAATTAGTAGCCTCGTCAAAGATTATTATATCGGGATCTTTATAAACTATCCTTGCAATAAGCAATCTTTGTTTTTGTCCTTCGCTCAGACCGTGTCCATTAGCACCAATCCGGGTATTATATCCAAGAGGCAGGGACTCTACAAATCCCTTAATATTAGCAATTTCGACTGCTTTCACCAGTTTTTCTTCGTCTATATCTTCTGATCCCGGAGCAATATTTGCAGCTATTGTATTGGAAAATAAAAAGCCATCCTGCATAACAGCTCCTGTTTTTTTTCGCCATAATTTCAGACTCAGGTTCGAAAGTCTGGTATCACCGATCAATATTTCACCCGTAACCGGCTGATAAAATCCCAGAAGCATTTTGAGCAGTGTTGTTTTTCCACTACCGCTGGTGCCAACTATTGCAGTCACTTTATTCTCTTCGATAAAAAGATCCACATCTTTAAGGGCAAAAGGTGATCGGGGTCCTTCATATTGATATGAGAGATTATTGATATAGATATCTTTTTTGTCCGGCAGTTTACGGACCTTCATTTCCGGATCAGGTTCTTCATTATCCATCTGGTGAACTTCAGCAAGCCTGTCGAGGCTCATTTTTGCATCCTGCGTTATCCTGAAAAACGCTATGATCTGACTTACAGGAACATTAACCTGACCAATTATGAACTGGACAGCAAGCATCATACCAAGTGTCATATTACCTTTCAGCACAGCACTGGCAGCTACTACAGTAATCGACAAATTTGTAAATTCATTTAATAAATGTTGCACCTGCAGACTGGTATTGTAATAAACCCAGTCCTTTTACTTTCAATCCGAACAATAAAGCCTGGAGTTTTTCCCAATCCCAACGCATGCTTAACTCACTTTGGGTAAGCTTGATCTCCTGCATGCCATTTACCATATTAATAAGTTTGGAACCTGAAACAGACATTTGTTTAAAACGTTGATGATCAAGTCTGGCTCTTGACTTCATAAAGAGCGAAACCCATAAAATATACAAACCGGATCCGGCAAGAAACAATAACAGAATTTTTGTGCTGAAAATTGCGAGTACTATACCAAAAACGACCAGGTTAAAAAATGAGAAGAGTATACTAAGACTTGCCGATGTAAGGAATTCTTCGATCCGGTTATTATCCTCAATACGCTGAAGGATATCACCAGTCAGCTTTGTATCAAAAAAAGCTACGGGCAATGACATAAGTTTCTGAAGAAATCCTGAAATTATTGCAACATTCACTCTCGCTCCAATATGCAGAAGAAGCCAGCCTCTTATAAATTCAACTGTCATTCTGCCTATCACCAGGGCCAATTGTGCGAAAAGGATAAGGTAGATGAAACCTATATCATTATTATTAATGCCAATATCAATTATTGATTGAGTCAGAAATGGTATAATCAGTTGAATACAGCTACCCAATAGCAAACCCAGGGCGAGCTGACCTATATATTTACGATACAGGCGGAAATATTTTAACAGGAACCTGAAGCCGTTGGTCTGAACATGTTCCTCCTTGAAATCAAAAAGTGCGGGCGATGGTTCAATTATAAGGACCAGCCCTGATTGTTCCCCATCGGTAACAGTTGTAGCCCAGTTTCGTGTAAATTCTTCACGTGTATATTTCACCAGGCCAATTGCTGGGTCGGCTACCCAAATTTTATTATTATTAATTTTGTAAACAACAACGAAATGCTTTTGTCTCCAGTGTACAATACAAGGGAAGGGTACATTCTCATTCAGCAGCTTAAAACTTATATTAACACCGATGGTCCTGAATCCAAGGCTTTCAGCTGCTTCGGAAAGACCCAGAAATGAAACGCCCTCACGGGTTATGTAACATTTCTTCCTCAGCATTTCAAGCGAATAATTTATTTTGTAAAACCCTGCTACCATCTTAAGGCAGGCAGGTCCACAATCCATAGCATCGGGTTGTTTTACAAACGGGAAAGACATATTATGTGCCGGAGATTGATTTAAACTACAAGTAAAGGTATTTATTTATTTTTTCCTGTCAATAATCTTTACTTCAGTCCGCCTGTTTATTTTTCTTCCTTCATAAGTTATGTTATCACCTACCGGCGATTGATTTCCATAACCTTTATATTTAAGACGTCCGGAGGCTATTCCCTTCTTTATCAGATAATCAACCACCGATATTGCCCTTTTTTCAGAAAGACCTAAATTATGCTCTTCAGACCCTGTTGAATCTGTATAACCACCAATTTCAATTATTATATCACTGTTTACTTCCAACAGGTTAGCCAGACTGTTTAATTCGGGAATCGATTCCTTCCTTAATTCCCACGAATCAATATCATAAAATACATTTGATAACTGAAGCCTCCCTCCCACCTTAACAGGACTTAAAAGTATCTTCTTTATAAACGGTTCCATTGCAGGGTGTTTACCCTCAAAAACAAAATTCTCAGAATAAAACAAATATCCGGTTTTACTTACATTGAGACCGTAATTATAGCCTGAGGGAAGGCATACAAGAAAATTTCCTTCGCTGTCAGATGTACTTTTTATCGTAGACTTACCGAGTGAAAGGTTAATTAACTCATAGTTTGCTTTTAACATTCTACCGGTTTCCTTATCATAAACTTTCCCCTTAAGATAGGAAACAGGATCGGGTTGTATTGATTTATCAGGTTCAAAATAAAATATGTCTTTTCCGTTGATATTATTATGCTTTGAAGAAAAAAAAGCATATTTTCCGCTGGCTTCAATCACAAGTCCCATCTCATCATTTGATGTATTAATAGGATAACCCAGATTTTTTGGAACTGACCAGGTGCTATCTGTATTCATCCTGGTAATATAAATGTCAAATCCACCCATGTCGGGTCTTCCATCAGATGCAAAATAAAGTGTTTTTCCGTCGAAATGGATAAAAGGCGACATCTCATCCCCTTCGGTATTGACAGTGGTTCCCATATTAACCGGAACATCCCATTTATTGTTTTCTTTCAGAACAGAATACCAGAGATCCTTTCCTCCCACCCCCCCTGGTCTGCTACTTGAAAAGAATAAAATCCTGCCATCAGCGCTTACAGATGGTTGAGATTCCCAGTATTGAGAATTTACGGGGGCTCCCACATTAACAGGAACTGACCAATGCCCGTTATCAAATGCTGAAAAATAAAGGTCACAGCTTCCCAATCCGCCCGGACGATCACACGCTGTAAAGTACATATAATTACCTCCTGAGGAGAGAGTCTGAGCACCTTCATTATTAATTGTATTTAGAGGAGGTCCGGCATTAATTGCTTTTTCCCAGCCATTTTTCGAAAGATGACTTACATAAAAATCCTCCTGCTCATACCTGGCTCCCCTGGCACTATTAGAGGACCTGTTTTGCCTGGTAAACATAAGTGTCTGACCATCAGCAGTTATTGAAGGCCAGTATTCATCATCCGTTGAATTTATTCCACTCCCGACACTTACAGGATTAAATGGCACAGGATTCTTCATTAACTCTATAGCAAACTCGCAATTTTTGACTTTTTTCAGTGCTGACAATTTGTTCTTTTCAGAGATATTTTTCTGTCCGAGATAAACCGTGTAGTGAATCAAAGCATTATTATAGTTTCCTGTTCTGAACTCGGCTTCCGCAAGGTTAAAAAACAAAGGGGGATAGAACATTGAGTCGATCCTGACGGCCTCCTTATAATATAATACTGCTTCCTCATACCTCATTTGCCTGGACATTAATTCGCCAAGCATCATATAGGCTTCATAAAATTTGTTGTCTGCAGCAATTGCGATATTAAAATTTTTTTCAGCATCCTTGTAATCAAAATAATCATACAATGAAACACCCTCGTTGTATGCCTTTACGGCTTTATTTGAAGAAGAGTGAATCGCCTGGGCAAGCCCTGAACGGGAAATAAGTCCGAAGGTTACTACAAAAAATATGATCAGTAATTGTCTCATACAAGAATCAGGGAATATGCATATATTTGTGTATCTGAAGTGAGATTCTCCAGGATGGATTTTGTTTGATATACTCAACAATTTCAGGAACAATCTTCGCAAACCGGCTCCATTCAGGCTGAAGAAACAACAGGCAATTACTGTTAATTTCTTTGCGATATTTTTCTGCCCAGATAAAATCACTCTTTTCTTCAATAATTACTTTAAGTTCATTTGCCATTCTGCATATTTCAGCTGAGGGTGGCCTGTTTTTCTTGGGTGAGAGACAGATCCAGTCCCATTTTCCGGTCAATGGATGCGATCCTGATGTCTCTATAAATGTACTGATTTTATTATCCATTAAACCTGAGCATAAATAATCGAGGTTCCACATTAAGGGTTCACCTCCTGTAACTACAACAGAATCTGTGCCAGAAAGTATCACCCTTTCGATAATATTCTTTGTTTCCACAAGCGGGTGTATATCAGGATCCCACGCAAAACGTGAATCACACCAGCTGCAACCTACATCACAACCTCCCAGCCTTATAAAATAGGCGGCCTTACCGGAATGGAATCCTTCACCCTGCAAAGAAAAAAACTCCTCCACCAGTGGAAGTTTTGTTCCATTATTTATTTCCACTGAAGCATTATTCATTCTTAATCATTTGAAAATCTCTCCTCATTTTCCAGACCTGATTAACAAATAGTGAAATGACGAGTATAAAAATATTTATCATCTATAAATTTAGAAAGCTACTTAAACAAACTGAATAATTATAAAAAAAATTGAAATATTCTATATTAAACAGCTAAAAATGACCGCTGTAACTTTAAATCCATTTTAGTCGAATCTTAAATTAATTGGGATGGATTATCAATTATTTCCCATACTTAACCAACCTAAAAACAGGCGATCGTCAATTTTGTTTTTATAACCTGCTAAATATCAACACACCAACCAAGCCATGCTTTGACCTGAAATTAAAATTCAGGGCATTCATTAAGAAAACGTAGAAAATGTGTCAGTATTTAATATTTGTCGATGAAATAATATCAAAGACCGGCTTATTATTGGACGTGATCTCCGTAACATTTTCAAAATTAATATTATCACACTCTTTAAGGTATACTTTAGAGTTTTCAGGAAGTTTGATATTTTTCAACAATATATTACTGGTATAATGCTTTGGATCATCAAATCCTTCAATATAAATCACAGGCACCTTCGTCTGGGCCTTTGTCATATTTAAATTTGTAAAATCCATATTTCTGAATAACGGTAATTCAGGAGCTGATGCCCCATCATTATTATAATTAACTGATGTTACGATTTTTATTTGCTGTAAATCGCAATCTTTTACAGTTACATCTTCTACATATCCTCCCCTGGCTTTGGTGCCTTTGATCTGCAAACCATAATATAAGTTGCCTAATTCACAATCACGCACGACAACGTGTTTAACCCCTCCCGACATCTCACTTCCAATAGCAAGGCTATGACCTTTAATGAAATTGCAGTTCGTAATCCATACATTCACGGTTGGTTTTCCAACAACATTTCCTTCCGGATTTTTTCCTGACTTAATAGCAATGCAATCATCACCTGTAGAGAATGAACAGTTAAAGATGTATGAATCAACTGAAGAATCAGGATCAATACCATCTCCATTAGAAGCAGTACTGGTGATTTTTAAATCATGAACTGAAACATTCCTGCTAAAAGTGTAATGGATACACCAACAAGGAGTTTTTTCAACATTCAGGCCCTGAATATCCACATTCATGCAATTCATCAGGCATATTAAACGTCCCCTTGATCTTATACCTTTTGCAGCAGTCATCGCTTTCCCTAGTTTTGAATCTCCACCTGATATTGTGCCTTCACCACGGATTGCCAGGTTCTTTACAGCTATTTTACCTGATGTGTCCAGTTTCCCGGCGGTAATAAGGCTGGAAAAGCTTTCGACTGTCCATCCTTCAAAACGGGTAGGAATTATTGGATAATAATCGGCAATGTCAGTGCTTCCTTTTAATACTCCTCCCTTTTCAATAAAAAGGGTCATATCACTCTTCAAAAACAAAGCTCCGCTAAGATATATACCTGCAGGAATAAGAACTGTACCTCCGGGAGTACAAGCATCAATAGCCCTCTGAATTGCTTTGGTGTTTAATGTCAGACTGTCTCCCTTTGCTCCGTAATTTTTAATATCAAAAATCTTGCCCTGTTTTTTTGTAGTAACTTTTATTTCATTACTTGATTGAGACATTTCACCCTTAACATTTTTTGATTTTAACGAAAATGAATATGTTGTATTAGGCTTGAGGTTCCTTACCGTATAATTTGTAATTTCCGAGGATCCTGCAAGTTGTCCACTATTAAAAATATCATACCCGGTAATATCTGAATAGTTTTCGGGTTTATCCCAGATTAATACAATTGAGGTAGAGGTTTCTGTACCGGGTGGAGAGATTATGTTTTTCGGAGTACCTATTGCTAAAACTCCATTTATACTTAAAAAACAATTCATACAGACGAGGATGATTTTAAAAATATTCCTTTTCATAAGGTTGTTCTTTTAAAAAAAATTAAGTGTTAATTCCGTACTATTCATTGTAATATCTGCCTTTGACAAATGGACCATGATCGACGGGCTAAATATAGTTTTTATTATTTTACTGAATCGTGCTCACATCTAAATTTTAAATAACAAACGGTAATCATGCATAAGACCTCTTTGATTTTGACTTCGTCGAGCTCCGCTTCGCTCCGGTTCTTCGTTAGCCCCTTACCCTAAAGGGTGCGTAAGAACCGGGTCCCGCAGGGCGACCTCGGCGCAGCCAAAATCAATTACTCCCTTTAGGGTCGGGGCAAATAATTGATTTTCAAGCATCAAAATATTTATATGTATGATTCCCGATAGTCATAAAATTTTTAATAACAAACGGAATTTTGAAAAATTATTATTTCGTTTAAATTTTACATAGATTTTCATTTCAAAGTTTTGTCACCATTTTGCAAAGGAGATTAATAAATCTATGCTCCTGAATTCTGAAATATAATGTTTATTTCTATCGGTTTACTTACTCTTCTCTGTAAAGTTTAGAACCCTTGGTCTTTGATTTCCAAAATTTTAGTTTATTTTTTATTTTATCAAAAAAACTTCGTCCCAATATTATTAAACTCAGATAGAATAGTATTTCACCTGAGATTAATAACCCTGCTGTAATACCGGCAATTTGCTTTGCTGAAAAATCAAACCATGGAATAACTGGTATCAGAATAAACAATAAGCATGAAATCGATAAAAGTATGTAGCCGGCAATTTTAAACAACTCACTTTTTCTTGCCATTAAGAATGGTTTTGGTTGATATATGTAAACTGTAAGATATACCTGAAAGTGGTCAGTTTTGTTCACAAATTGAACGAAATACCTATTGAATTATCCTTATCCTGCACTCACCATCAGATTATTACCCCAAAATAACATTACATAATTACCAATTGACTGAATACAATTAAGTTTTTACAACAAAAATTAAAAACTCTTTAAAAGTTTTAACAAAGTATCACTTCCCCTTTCCAAACAATAATAAATATTCCCTGGCGGCAGCTGCCCTTGTCCATTTCTCAGGTATAATTTTCCAGTTATTCAATGGTTTAGGATCTATTGTCTTCTTTTCTTCAACGTACTTTAAAATATAATACCTTAAATCTCTTTTGGTAGATGAAATAAGCCTGGACCTGAGCTGGTCTTTGCTTATTCCTGCACCTTCAGTAAAATGTCCGCCACCGCCGTTTCCTCTATAGGAATTGACAGCTACTTTATAAATTAACTTATTTTCAAATGGCCGGCCATCAGATAATGATCTGATTATAATTCTCTCACCCTCAGGTTTGCTTACATCAACTGTGTAATTGATTCCTGCTGCTGAATCAAAATTATAAGGAAGGTTTATCAGCCAAGCTTTACCGTTAGTAATCAATGGCTTACCATTCTTCCCGACTCTAAGTTTTAAAAGCATGTCTCCCGGTCCTTTCATAGTATTGAACCATCCGGCATATGAATACTCAAGGTACTTTTTTATCTCCTCTCCGGTCATGGTCATAGTATAAAGCATGTTCTCGTACCGGTAGAGCTTAAACAGATCGCCGACAGTAACCGGTCCTTTCGATATTTTAACGTCAAAAGAGAGCGGGGCCGCGAAGGAAATGTCGGCACCGGTAATTTTTAGCTGGATTGAATGTATCATATCAACGAATGCTGACGATCCGAAATATGATTCCCGTGATGAAAGTGTAGCAGTTGAATTACCAATTACCTTATCCACATAATTGTGAATAATCTGGTTCTGAGAGGCAAATTTTCTGATAAATTCCGGATCAGGTTTGAAGTCGCTTACATTCAATATTTTACCGGTGAGTTTTTTTTGTCTGTTCCCTCTGACTTTTTTCGTGGTGAATATAACATCAGCCTGGGCCAGGTTTTTAGAATGACTGCCTCCATTGAGAATTAAAACTGTATCACCAGCTATATTAACAAATTTCTCATTGGCAAGTTTGTGATCATGTCCGCAAAATATAATATCAAAGCCAGGAACATTATAAGCTACTTCTGCTGTCCCATTCTCATTCAGAGAGCTGTCCTGCCGGTATTCATATTTATTCTTATCCCAGCCGGAGTGGAAAAGACCAACAACAAGATCAGGTTTTTCTCTTAGGATTACCGGCATCCATTGCTTAGCTGTTTGAACCATATCTTTAAATTCGATCCCGGAATAAAGTTCAGGGGGCAACCAATTCGGTATGGCAGGAGTAATGAGACCTAATACAGCAACTCTTATCCCTTCTTTCTCAATTACAGTATAAGGTTTGAAATAAGGCTCTCCGGTCTTAACATTAATTGCATTGGCAGCCAATAAAGGGAAATTGTATTCCTTCATCAGTCGGTCATAAACTGCATGGCCGGCTTCAATATCATGGTTACCTACAGTACCTGCCTCGTAGGCAAGATAATTCATAGCTTCTGAAGAAAAATGAGGGGACAGAGTATCAATGAAGTTGTAATAGTATACTTCCGGCTGACCCTGGAGATTATCACCGTTATCAAGAAGAATGAAAGGCAAATTGCTGTTGCGGAGCTGTTTGAAATAAGTTGCGGAATTTGCCAGTGAGGCATTCAGATCTTTTTTTTCTATAAAATCATACGGAAGAATTACTCCATGCAGATCGGTAGTTTCAAGTAAAATAAGGTTCTTCTTCTCATTTACAGAACATGAAACCAACATTGCCAGAAAGAGTATTCCGGCCAGAGACTTAAAGAAATATTTGTATCTCATAGTTGAAAAGAAATAAATTTTTAATCCATAAACTTATGAAAGATTATTTATTTTCTATGTCAAATTCTGAAACAAATAAGACTGAAGTCCGAAGACCAGAGATTGTTATTACTTCTGCCCCCCGACTTCCCATTGCTATTCGTCTGACAAGTTACAAAATTCTGATGTTACAGGTCATTTAAGCCTTCTATATAATATCTTTGCAAACAAACCCTCAGAGATGGTAAAAACCGGACTTGAAATTATTATAGAAAAACTGCCTTCAAAGTTGAAAGGAAAAAGAATAGGAATTCTTTGTCATGCCCCCAGTATAACCAGAGATTTCAGGCATATTACAGAAATATTCTTTCAGAGAAGTGATTGCAGGCTTTCAGCCATTTTTGGTCCACAACACGGGATATCCGGTCAGACTCAGGACAATATGATTGAGTGGCATAGCCAGGAGCATCCTGTTTACAATGTCCCATTGTATAGTTTATATGGTGAAGCCCGGAAACCTGCCAGTGAGATGTTAACAGGCATTGATGTTTTGTTGATTGATCTTCAGGATACCGGAGCAAGACTATACACATATATCTGGACAGTAAAATTATGTATGGAAGCATGCACAGAGGCAGGTATTCCGGTCTGGATATTAGACAGGCCAAATCCTATTGGAGGATTACCCTGTGACGGACCTGTATTAAAAGAGGAATACTTTACGTTTGTCGGAGGGGCTTCAATTCCCCTTTGTCACCGCATGACCATGGGAGAAATGGCATTATGGATAAAGGAAAAGTATCTTCAGAAGTGTGATCTTAATGTTGTCTGGATGGAGGGATGGAAGAGGAATTCATTATTTGATGAAACCGGAATTCCCTGGGTATTACCTTCCCCGAATTTACCTACGCTGCAATGTGCATTTGTATATCCGGGTACAGTTTTGATAGAAGCCCTGAATATATCTGAAGGAAGGGGTACAACAATACCTTTTGAGCTCTTCGGGGCACCATTTATTGATCCTTATAAACTAAAAGCTAACCTTGACGGAAGGATGATACCCGGATGTGCTTTCAGGGTGCATGGTTTTATTCCTACATTCAACAAATTCTCAGGAATCTATTGTAACGGTTTGCAGATTCATGTCACAAAGCCAAGGGAATATTTTCCGGTTTATACCGCTCTTGAGCTTCTGGATGCAATAATTGATACATCTCCATCAGGCTCATTGAAGTTTAATCCTCCACCCTACGAATATGAATATACGCATATGCCATTCGACATACTGTCAGGGGATCAGATAATGAGAACATCGCTGATAAACAGGCTCCCTGTAAAAACAGAGAGGAACAGGTGGAAAGATGAAATTGAAGTTTTTCTCAGAGAATTCAGTCAGCTTGCTGTTTATCCCGAATAAAGATTGCAACATTATATTTCGACTGAATTACTTCTTTTTAAATAAACCCGACAATTTTTCAATTAATTTGTCCGAGTAGATCGGTTTGATTACAAAATCATTAAATCCCGATTTAATGAGTCTCTCACGATCGCTGGTAAGTCCGTATGCAGTTTGGGCTATAATAATTGCTTTCCTGCCAAGTTTTCTGATTTTATCAGCAGCGGCATATCCATCCATAACGGGCAGTTGAATGTCCATTAATATAATATCAAGATCAATATTTTCAGTAGCAATATCCAATGCTTGCTGGCCATCACCTGCATTTAATATTATTGCTCCGGTCTTTTCAAGGACTTTATTAAGATACAACCTGCTTGACAAGTCATCTTCAACTATGAGGATTTTCCTTCCTTTCAAAAGTTCATTTGCCATATTAACATTTTTATTCGAAAAGTCCGTCGTCTCTTAGAAGCAGTAAAATAGCTGACTGAGGAACTACTATATACTTTTCTTTGTTGAATTCAATTTCGATGGCGCTGTTCTGAAGATAAACAGCCTGATCTCCCTCCTTTGACTGAAGCGGTACATATTTAGGTTCATCTGACCTGGTTTTCCACGGTTCGTCAGTTTCATTCACCGATGGAATCGGATAACCCGGACCTACTTTCAGTACATATCCTATCTGGACTTTTTCATTCTCATTTACCCCCGGGGGAAGGAAAAGTCCGCTTTTTGTTTTAGATTGTGGTACTTTTGGTTTAATCAGTATTCTGTCACCGATTACAATAAGTTTTTGTAAATCCTTCTCGTCTAAGTTAACACTCATAGCTAACACAATAACGGACAAAATTATCAAATATTATGATAAACAGTAAACCGCCGAAAAGAATTTATTAATAAAGAATTTATTAATATTGTATTTAAACCTGCCGTAAGAAGATATACATCGTTCTGTTCATGAATGAATCTGATAAATACAAGACTATTAATGCTTTATCACAGGGTATTTATAAGGAAAAAGGCAGCAGATTTATTGCCGGTGCGTATCCTGTTTCAACACAGGAAGAAATAAAAGTCATTATTGAAAAGATCCGAAAAGATCACCATGAAGCCAGACATCATTGTTTTGCTTATATGATTGGCTATGAGAGACTTATTTGGAGGGCAAATGATGACGGAGAACCATCAGGGACAGGAGGTAAGCCTATTCTTGGACAAATAAACTCATTTGGTCTGACTAATATATTAATAGTTGTAAGCCGGTATTTTGGCGGAACTCTATTGGGTGTAAGCGGATTGATAAATGCTTACAGAACAGCTGCGGCTTCTGCAATAGCCAATGCGGATATTGTCGGGCGCGTATTGCAGGAATTTCATGAGATCACCTTTCCATATTCGGATATGAATGATGTTATGAAGATACTGAAGGAAGAAGGAGCTGACCAGTCTAATCAGAAATTTGATCTTGAATGTAGTGTAAGGATCGGGTTCAGAGTATCCGCAAGGGAAAAGATTTTAAGCCGCTTATCAAGAATTGGTGGTCTGAGGGAAAGTTATATTGAAACCCGTTAAATTAATGACCAGCTAAATATAAGTTATAAATTAATTATCAACAGATATCGGAAGTGTTTCGATTCTTCACTAACTTTAGCAGGAGTTCAGATATGTACCACACAATGTGTCAAGTTAATGAAAAACAGGAGTTTAGTATCAATAGATGATTTCTCAACAGAGGAGATCATCAGGATTCTTGATCTGGCAGAAGAATTTGAAAAACAACCTGTCAGAAAACTTCTTGAAGGAAAAGTAATTGCAACCCTGTTTTTCGAACCATCAACCCGGACAAGATTGAGTTTTGAGAGTGCCATAAACAAGCTTGGCGGTAAGATTGTGGGATTCGCGGATTCATCCAGTTCAAGTGTTTCAAAGGGTGAGACTCTTCATGACACGATAAAAATGGTAAGTAGTTACAGTGACCTTATCGTTATGAGACATCCTGTTGAGGGAAGTGCCAGATTTGCAAGTGAAATCGCAACCGTGCCGGTAATTAATGCCGGAGATGGCGCCAATCAACACCCTACCCAGACAATGCTTGATCTATATTCAATAAGAAAAACTCAGGGGACACTTGACAATCTGAATATATTTATGGTCGGAGATCTGAAGTATGGAAGGACAACTCATTCCCTCATGATGGCAATGTCGAGGTGGAATGCAACATTTAACTTTATTTCCCCTGATGAACTGAAGATGCCGGATGATTATAAACTCTATCTTGATAATATCGGTTTAAAGTATTATGAACACAGTGACTTTACTGATATCATTTCGAAAGCTGACATAATTTATATGACCAGAGTGCAAAAGGAAAGGTTTTCTGATCCCATGGAATATGAAAAAGTAAAGAATGTTTATGTCTTAAGAAACTCCATGCTCAATAATACCAAACAGAACATGCGTATATTACATCCCCTGCCAAGGGTTAATGAGATACATCCTGATGTCGATTCAAATCCCAAAGCATATTATTTTGAACAGGCCCGAAACGGGGTTTTTACTCGTCAATCTATACTTTGTACACTATTAGGGATTAATTAAGGAGGACCAAAAATGAAGGAACCGAAGCAAATGAGTGTCAGTGCAATTCAGAATGGAACCGTAATTGATCATATACCGGCAAAGAATTTATTTAAGGTTATTCAGATACTTGGTCTGGATCGTATTGATAACCAGATAACATTTGGGACAAACCTTGAAAGCAAGAAACTGGGAAGAAAAGCAATCATCAAGATTTCGGGTATCTTTTTCGAAGATGAGGATATTAACCGGATTGCGCTTGTTGCTCCTGCTGCAAAGCTGAATATAATCAAAGACTATGAAGTGGTCGAAAAGAAAGAAGTTGTAGTTCCGGATAATATAACTGGTATTGCTAGGTGTATGAACCCAAAATGTATAACCAACTTTGAACCTGTTAAAACAAGGTTCAAGGTAGTATCAAAGAAAAACGTTTCTCTTAAATGCTATTACTGTGAAAAGATCACAAACCAGGAGAATATGCAGATAATATAAATGTTCTTTATCTGAGCCTGTCATACGATTTGACAAGATCTTCATCTTTCTTAACTCCTCTGTAAGCCAGATAAGAACTTACCAGCATCAGCAACAGAAGAAATAAATTTATCCCGGGCAGCATTTCGGCATTGAAGTTCCGTATAACATAGATTATATAATACGCAGAACCACACATCAGTATCACTATCAAACCGATTAACCCCTTTATAAGCCCCATCTGAAGTTTTCTTCTTTTAAATAAGAAAATTGTAATGAAGGATAAGGCAGGGATTAAAATGAGCAGAACTGAAAGTGGCACAAGTTTCTCAATCAGCTCAAAATGAGAATTTTCCAGCACTTTATTAATGCCATAAAAATTGATGGTCAATGCTTTATTTGTCTTGTCAGCAAAATTTATAATACTCCCGTTAAGGAATAAAACTGATAATACGGTTGTCAGTAACAGGTATATAGACTGAATACGCTGGATCATGATTTCCTGATTTTACTAAGCGTACAAATTTACTTTTTTTATTTAACATGAAAATCTCTTAAAGCAATGATTCATTTTATATTTATTTAACATTTTTTAAAATAGAGTATTGAACTTGAAACTTATAATTTGTATACATTTGTCCGTTTTAATCTATCATAGTTTAGCAAACCCTGTTATTTAACATTAAATCAATGCTTCAAATAGTAAAAATTGCTCAATTATGATATTGTCATTAATTTCATTCCTTGATAAAAATGAATAAAAAACTACGTTTAACTATAACATTACTTCTGATTATTTTCATTACCGGGATTATTCTGTATCCAAAATACAAACCTTTCATCCTGAAAAAAGCGAAAGGACAGAATAATAATCCGGCACTTTTAAGGAGGGAACAACAGAAGCTAAATGCAGTCGGTTATATGATCGTCCCGACAAATATGAGTGAGCTGATTAATTCAACAGGGACTCTCAGGCCGGATGAAGAAGTTGATCTTGCATTTGAGACCTCCGGAAAAATAGTCGGAATCAATTTTACTGAGGGTACACGGGTAAAAAAGGGAGATCTTTTAGCAAAAATAAATGATCGCCCATTGCAGGCCCAGCTTGAAAAACTTGAGGCACAATCAAAAATGACTGAAGCCAAAGAATTCAGGCAGCGAAGTCTGTTTGACCGGGATGCAATCAGCCAGGAGAGTTATGATCAGATCGTTACGGACGTACAAAGTATTAAAGCCGATATCGACCTGATCAGGGCACGCATCTCCGAAACAGAACTCCGTGCACCGTTTGATGGAATTATCGGACTACGATATCTTAGTGAAGGAAGCTTTGCAACACCGGCAACAAAAATTGCCAGGCTTATTAAGACCAGTCCGATTAAAATTGAATTCTCAATACCTGAAAAATATGCTCAGGAGATTAAAATCGGTTATCCTGTAACATTTGTAATTGACGGCAGCAACAAAGTATTTAATGCTTTTGTTTATGCTGTTGATCCTAAAATTGATATAGAGACCAGGACCATTGTGCTCCGCGCATTATATCCAAATAATAATGAAGAACTTAAATCGGGGCGATATGCAGGGATCACATTACTTTTATCAAAAATTGAAAATGCAATTGCAATTCCTACAGAAGCTCTTATCCCGGAAATGGATGGGGAGAAAGTCTTTGTATATAATGGAGGGAAAGCTCAATCTAGTAAAGGTAAGTACAGGTCTTAGAACAGAATCAAAAATTCAGATTACAGACGGTCTTAAATTCGGTGACACCTTAATTACTACAGGTATAATGCAGTTAAGAGAAAATCTTCCGATTGTACTTGATACCGTGATTTTAAACAAATAACCGGGAATATTAATATGAGTCTATCATCAGTAAGTATTAACAGACCGGTATTAGCAACAGTATTTGCTATTGTAATCCTGCTTTTCGGAGTGGTAGGAGTCACATTTTTAGGAATCCGCGAATTTCCCAGTGTCGACCCGCCAATAATTTCAATAAGGACATCCTACCCGGGCGCTAATTCGGATGTTATTGAAACCCAAATAACTGAACCATTGGAACAATCTATAAACGGGATTCCGGGAATCCGTTCTCTGACCAGTGTCAGTCATCAGGGTAGCAGTGATATTACAGTTGAATTTGAGCTTTCTGTTGACATGGAGACTGCTGCAAATGACACCAGGGATAAGGTTTCACAGGCTATGAGGATGCTTCCGCGTGATTGTGATCCTCCTGTTGTTGCAAAAGCTGACGCAGATGCAAGTCCCATTCTGCAACTTACAATTGAAAGCGACAAAAGATCTCTTCTTGAACTTTCAGAGATTGCAGAGCTTACATTTAAGGAACAGTTGCAAACTATTTCCGGTGTCAGCGCTGTAATGATTTACGGTCAAAAACGTTATGCCATGCGTCTATGGCTTGATCCGGTTAAACTTGCAGGATATCAGATGACGCCACTGGATGTGAGAAATGCAATTACCCGTGAGAATATTGAACTGCCATCCGGAAGTATTGAAGGAAACACAACACAATTAACAATCCGGACTCTTGGACTCATGTCAACACCAAAAGAGTTTGATGACCTGATAATAAAACAATACGGGGATCAGATCGTGCGGTTTAAAGATATAGGAAGAGCGGAGCTGGGACCGGAAGATATCAGAGGAATACTTAAAAGAGATGGAGTACCCATGGTAAGTGATGTAATTATACCTCAGCCGGGCTCAAACCAGATAGATATAGTGGATGAAGTTTACCGCAGGCTTGAATATATAAAGAAAGATCTTCCCGATGACATTAAAGTAAAAATCGCTTTTGACAATACTCAGTATATAAGGAATTCCATAAAAGAAGTAAAGAGCACAATATATATAGCATTTTTTCTTGTAGTCATTATTATTTACTTCTTTCTGCGAAGCTGGCGTGCTACACTCATTCCGATTCTTGTAATACCTGTTTCACTGATTGGAGCATTTTTTATTATGTATCTTGCTGGTTACAGCATTAACGTTCTGACTCTTCTTGCAATCGTACTTGCTATAGGAATCGTGGTTGATGACGCAATAGTGGTAATGGAGAATATCTATGTAAAGGTCGAAAACGGCCTGCCTCCTGTAAAAGCGGGACTTGAAGGATCCAAAGAAATTTATTTTGCTATTATTGCAACAACAATAACTCTTATTTCCGTTTTCTTCCCGATAGTCTTCCTTCAGGGAATAACAGGAAGACTTTTCCGTGAGTTTGCAGTTGTTATGGCAGGCGCCGTAGGTATTTCAGCATTTCTTGCCTTATCCCTTACACCCATGGTTTCGACAAAATTGCTACGCCACGAGACCAAACATAGCTGGTTTTTCAGGAAGACAGAAAAATTCTTTAATAATCTGAACAATGGCTATGGGCGAATGCTTGAATCGTTTCTAAAACACAGACAAATTACAGTCCTGATTCTTGTTGTCTCCCTTGGTCTGATATTTTTGCTTTGGAAATCTATACCCGCTGAAATGGCTCCTCTCGAGGACAGGTCCCAGATCTCAGTTAATACTTCAGCGCAGGAAGGAGCAACATACGAATTTATACTTGATTATATTGATGATGTTGACAAAACCATAAATGATCTGGTTCCGGAACGCAATGGGGTTATTTCGATGGTTCGGGGAGGAGGTGGATTTGTGAGAGTTACTCTGGTAAATCCTAAGGACAGACAACGCTCGCAGCAGGAAATTGCTGATCAGTTAAGCTCTGTCTTAAGAAAAAAGACCAAAGCCCGGGCTATGGTAATGCAACAATCAACATTCGGTGGCAGACGTGCGGGTATGCCTATTCAATATGTTTTGCAAGCCACTACAATAGATAAACTAAGAGAAATACTGCCTGTTTTCATGGCAAAAGTCATGGAAAACCCTACTTTCCAGATGGCTGATGTAAATCTTAAATTCACTAAACCGGAACTCAGAATTCATATAGACAGGGAAAAAGCCAGTTCACTTGGAGTATCAACCCAGAATATTGGTCAGACCTTGCAGCTTGCTCTCAGCGGCCAGCGATTCGGATACTTCTTTTTGAATGGAAAACAATATCAGATACTAGCTGACCTTGCAAGAAGTGATCGAAACAAGCCTCTGGATCTTAAATCATTATATGTCAGAAATAATTACGGTAATATGATCCAGTTCGACAACCTTGTTACGCTTACAGAAGAGACCGCTCCACCACAGCTTTACCGGTACAACAGGTTTGTTGCAGCAACCATATCTGCCGGACTTGCTAAAGGAAAAACAATAAGCCAGGGTCTTGACGAAATGGATAAAATTTCAAAAGAGGTACTCGATGACACATTCAGAACAGCACTTGCAGGAGACTCTAAAGATTTCCGTGAAAGTTCATCAAGCCTGATGTTCGCTTTTGCTCTTGCTCTTATTCTCATATTCCTTGTGCTTGCCGCACAGTTTGAAAGCTTTAAAGATCCTTTTATAGTTATGATGACAGTACCACTTGCGCTGACGGGGGCACTGCTATTCATGTGGTATTTTAATATCACTATGAATATTTTCAGTCAAATTGGGATTATAATGCTTATCGGACTTGTTACCAAAAACGGGATTCTGATCGTGGAATTTGCCAATCAAAGAAAGCATGCGGGGATGTCTAAAATGGATGCGATCAAATATGCTGCTGCATCCCGGTTCAGACCAATTCTGATGACAAGCCTTGCAACAATCCTTGGGTATTATGCCACTGGCACTAGGTTTAGGTGAAGGCGCCCAGAGCCGCGTATCTATGGGTATTGCCGTTGTCGGGGGAATGGTTTTTTCAACGTTCCTGACGCTCTTTGTTGTTCCGGCGATTTATACATTCATTTCAAGCGAAACAAAAAAATCTGAAACTGAAACCCTCACGGTTTAATAACAAAAATATGTTTGAATTTAATTTTCAAAATTATCATGTGGATTCATAAAAATTATTAAAAAACAAATTGATCAATAATGAAAACAGGGTTCTGTTATATTAGTTTTCTTGCTTTCTTCTCATTATCAACAGCGCATGGACAAATGGTTTACGGACTTAAGGATTGTATATCAATAGGTATGGAAAGAAATTTTTCAATCCTCATTTCAAGAAACAACGAAACAATATCAAAAATAATTACACTCTCGGTAATGCAGGTTTTTTGCCAACCATTGATCTCAATGGCCGACAGAACGGAACTCTTAATAATACAACCCTGAATCTCACTGATGGAAGTCAAACCACATCCAATGATGTTTTCAATACGACTACAAATGGTTCAATGGCGCTGGGAATGACAATTTTTAATGGTTTCAGTGTAGTTACTACATATAAAAAACTAAATGAACTTAAACAGGTTGGGGAGCTGAATACCCAGATGACAATCGAAAATCTTATTGCCGATATTGTTTCCGGTTATTATAATTATATCCTGCAGGTTCAGCTGATGAATAATCTTAAATATGCATTAACTCTTTCCAGGGAAAGACTCAGAATTGATGAAGACCGTTATCTTCTCGGTTCAGGCTCAAAACTGGAAGTTTTGCAGTCTCAGGTTTATGTTAATTCCGACAGTTCAAATCTTTCCAGGCAGAATGAAGTTATCAGATCTGCGCAGATAAGGCTGAATGAAATGATGGCTGTTGAGAACCTGGGAAATGATTTCACATCAAAGGATACTTCTATTAATGTTAATCCCGAACTCATTTATGAAAAACTTCTCGAAGAAACGCTGGTCAGTAACACAAGTCTTCTCATTGCTTCAAAAAATAAAACTATCTCAGAATATGATTATAAGTTAATAGTTTCGAGGTCTTATCCGTACCTCAATTTCTCCGGCGGCTACAGTTATAATCTGAACACTTATACAAAGAATACGAATAAGAGCCAGATTACCAATGGAATGAATTACGGCCTGACTCTGGGAGTTAACCTGTTCGATGGAAATAATCAGAGAAGACTCATTCACAATTCTTCAATCGACAGAGATAGCAAGGAACTGATGTACCGGGAAGTTGAACAGGGAGTGAAAGCTGATCTGCTTACTATTTACAGTGCCTATAGTAATTACCTGAGACTCATTTCACTTGAAGAGCAGAACTTTCAGACTGCAACTGAAAACCTTGATATTGCACTTGAAAGATATAAGCTTGGCAACCTTTCAGGAATTGATCTGCGGGAGGTACAGAAAAGTCTTCTGGATGCCAGGGAAAGACTAATATCAGCTCATTATCAGGCAAAACTTGCGGAGGTCTCCCTCCAGCTCATCGCTGGTAAAATTATGACGTATTATCAATAGAATAAGTTTATGATTTAGTGGTTTTGCGTTCTGATTTCGCGTAATCATCAGAATATTGTAAATTTGGAGCTAATTTCTTTTTATGCAAAAACAAACAGAACTAATTACCAATAAGGATGGAAGTATTTTTCACCTGAACCTCTTACCAGGTGATATTTCAGATAAAATATTTATTGTAGGAGATCCGGGAAGAGTTGAAATGCTCTCATCATTATTGCATGACATCAGGGTCAAAAAAGAGAACAGGGAGTTCCATACTGTAACCGGAACATTCGATAACAGCGAAATAACCATTATCTCTTCCGGGATCGGGACGGATAATATCGATATCCTCGTCAATGAACTTGACGCGCTGGTAAATATTGACCTTAAAACCGGTATAAGCAAAGAAGAACCTGTATCATTAACATTTGTAAGACTTGGTACCTCTGGTGGTATTAAGAAGAGATATCCCGGCAGGTTCATGTATTCTTGCAGAAACAGCTATAGGCTTTGATGGTCTTTTACATTTTTATGAGGGTTATGACTGGCTGCTTGATACAGCATTATCAGATACACTTGCGGAATATCTCGAATGGCCCGATACTCTTGCATATCCCTATGCAATTAATGCAAACAAAGAACTGGTTGAATTATTCCGGTCTGAAAATTTTATAAAAGGAATAACAATCTCTGCTCCGGGCTTTTATGCACCTCAGGGAAGAAGACTCAGGCTTGAAACTTTTGATAATGAAATAAACAACAAACTGGCCGAATTTTCATTCAGAGGCCGGACCATAAGCAATTACGAGATGGAAAGCTCGGCTATTTATGGATTATCATCTTTACTTGGGCATAAAGCACTGGCGATATGTCTTGTGATAGGCAACCGTGTAACCGGTGAATTTATTCAGGACTACAAGCCGTTAATGGAAGATCTTGCATTAAAAGCTTTCAAACTTATCTAAGCTTCCTCAGGGCTTCTTGAATATAGTTCAAAATTGAATATATTTGTAAAACTAATCAGTCAATTTACCAATTATGTCTGAGAATACAAATAATAATAAAAATGTCAGGGATGACGAAATTGATCTTTTGGATCTGTTCAGAAGAATGGGGAGAACATTAAGCCATTGGTTAAATGCACTCGCAAGAGTGTTCCTTGTTTCATTTGTTTTTCTATTAAGGAGGTGGTTGCCACTTGGATTAAGTATTATCGCAGGAGTTGGTGTATCGTACCTCTTAAAAACCACATCAGTTTCATCTTTTACTTCTGATATGGTATTAAGAAATAATCTGGCATTGATGGATGGGCTGACACACAGGGATAATTCAGGTACAACTTCAGAATTAATCTCCGCAATCAACAAGCTACACACTTTTTGTTTAGAAAATAACCCGATAGCTTTGTCAGATGCCTTATCGTTAAACCCGGAATCAGTAAAGAATATTTCTGATATCAATGCCTTCTGGATAATCGATCAGAGTAAAGATGGTATCCCCGATTATGTTGACTACAAAGGAAATCATAGTCCTTCTGACACAACAAATATACGAATGCAGGACCGGCTTGACATTCAGGTAAAAATCAATTCACCACAGGATTTGAATTTAGTGCATGGTGGTATAATCAGATTTATTGGAAACGACTCTTTGTTTCAGCAAAGAAACAGGGTCCGCTTACGGCAGAATTTCGAATTATTAACGAGATTAGATTACGATATTCTGCAGCTTGACAGTTTGCAGAAGGTTAAGTATTTTGAAGAAACCCGGAACATTCAACCTAAGAGCGGTGGACAGATGATATTCCTGCAGGAGCAGAAGACACAGCTGATATATGATGATATTTATTCACCTTTATGCCAGGAAACAGGCACTGGAAACCGATCTTGACCTTTATAAGGGAATTGTGACTGTATTGAGTGATTTTTCAATACCCGCCAGAAGAGTTAACGGGAGTTTTTATTATGCAAAGACTATTGTTCCCCTATTCTTTTGTTTTACGTTGCTGATATTAATATTACTGGCTAACAGGAAAAAGCTGGATGAGCTATTCAAAAAATATTAAAGTAAAAAGGGAGCGCATGGCTCCCTTTTTTGTTTAAGTAACATTGAAGCTCAGAATTTTCGGGGATTTTTAGAATATAAACAGAGAAATGAAAATAAAGAGAAGAAGGTAACTCCTGCCAGCCTGTTTAAAACAGATTCAAAAAAGAAAAATATTATCATCATAAGAATAAATAAACCATATATCAGGTTTCTTTCTGATATGGCAAGGAAGCTCATATAGCCAAGGATACTCATAAATATTATCAGCCCGACTAATCCATTTTCAAGTAGAACTTCAAGATACTGGTTATGGGCGTTAAGATCATCGTAATAGCCCTCAACATATCCCCTGCGAATAAATTCTTTCCTCAATTCCGGGGAAGCGTTACCTGCACCAACTCCCAGAACAATATTATGTTTTATTACTCCAACGGCTGATTTCCAGATAAAATTCCTGAGATCCTTCTCAAGAGCTTCATTTAAGTTTTCTTTTGAAATACCTTCGAGAGAATAATTTAATCTGTCGTTTGTTTTTGCTATGATAGTGAAAGATATCAGCAGACCCGATATGGATCCAAGATAATCCACATGGAGACTTTTCTGTAAAGTTTATTAAACAAGAATAACGGCAGGACAACAATAGCTGCAAGGAATCCTGCTCTTGATGATAATAAGTAAACAGTAATAATAAAAATAATTGTCAGGATCAACCATAATACTCTCGCAAAAATAGTCGTGGAATTGTCTAAAACGGAATCCAGGGAAATGAGTATAGATAATATAATAAACATTGTCAGATATGAAGGATGCACCGGAGCTGAAAAACGATCGCTAAAAAAGAAATTCTCATAATTAAAATCGGCAGGATGAGGATTAAATATCCAGGTTCCTTCCTTAATTATAAATGAATGATGTAATGCATTACCATAACAATATATAATATAAATAAAAGCACAAATTGCAAACAGCCTGATTATCAAATTTATGTTTTTAATAATACGGCTACCGGGGTAAAAAAGAACCAGTGGAAAAAGAATAAAGGATACTCTTTTATATATCCTTTCAATACCTGAGTTTAGTGAATCAGCCAGTAACAATCCGGAAATCTGCCACAAATATAATCCCATGAATAAGAAAAAAAGGATTGCAGCTTTATTATCCCGGAACATGGTCTTATTCATCCTGAATTTGTTTTCCCAAAACCAGGCTAAAACCCACAATATCATAAATGGTGGTAAGTAATATACATAAACCGGTAAAATGATAACGACTGCCAGGCAGGCAAAAAATGTCAGATCTCCCCGGGATATTATATTTTCAATTTTAAACCTTACCATGGACTAAAAATTCTCAAGGATCAGATTGCAGATCTGGTCAATCTGCTGACCGGATATTTCAGGGTAAATGGGGAGGGAAAGAATTTCACCGGTCAATTTAAAGGAGACGGGGAAATCTTCAGGCAATAGTTTCTTATAACTGTATGCTTCAATAAACGGCAAAGGATTAGGATAATGAATCCCAAAATGAATATTGTTTTCTCTAAAAGTTTTGTAAGGCGAATCCTGTCCTGAACCCTGATAACGTACAAATGGAAAACATGCTTCCGGTTCTTTACAATTACAGGTAAAACTATTTTATTATTACCCGTTAACTTCGAGTTATAGTACTCAGCTGCCTGAAGGCGCATTAAATTCCATTTGTCCAGGTGTGCAAGTTTAACTTTAAGGATTGAAGCCTGTAAACTGTCAAGCCGGCTATTCCTTCCAATAAGAGAATGCTCATGTTTGGATTTAAGCTGCCCATGATTTGAAATTCTCCTGGCGGTCTCATACAAACTCTTATTACTGGTAACAATCGCTCCGCCATCTCCGAATGCACCCAAGATTTTTGCTCGGGAAAAAGCTGAAAGCTGATGCTATTCCAAATGTTCCGACTTTTCTTCCAAAGTACTCGGCACCATGAGCCTGAGCGCAATCTTCTACAATAAATAATCCATATTGTTCAGCTATTCTCAGAAGTTCATTCATATCAGCAGGGCATCCATATAAATGGACAGGAATAATAGCTTTTGTTTTATTTGTAATTTTTTCCTCAATTTTACTGGTATCTATTGTAAATGTTTCAGTATTAACATCAATAAAAACCGGTTCTGCACCAACGTTGTTAACAGCTTCTGCAGTTGATATCCATGTCAGTGCAGGAACTATTACTTCATCACCGGGGCCAATTTTCAATGATGCCAAAATGATTTCCAGTGCATCGGTACCATTTCCGCATCCTAAACAGTATTCCGAACCCAGATAATCTCCGAAAGACTTTTCGAATTCAGAAACAGCCTTTCCTTTAATAAAATTCGCCATCCGCAATACAATCTTTGATTGCATTATCTATTTCATTTTTAATGCTTTGATACTGAGCATTTAAATCTACAAATGGTATCATTATTATTATTTTTTAGACAATATCTTCCGGCCGGACAACAATATTATTATTGTTTAAACATTCATTTGTGATTATGATAGTTCTATTCTTCTAACTCATTACCTGCCAGCGGAAGTATATATTTTATCAATTATTTCAACAGTTTTAAGTCCTTCAAAACCGTTAGTTCCTATTATCCCCTGATTTAATAAAACATCAATAACATTCTCATAGACCTTGTCGTGATTTGACATTGATCCCACATACTTACCATAATTATTCGGAGGATTCCCGGCTGGAAGGTCAGTTATTCTGTAATTCTTTATATTCTGATATTCCAGCTCATTCAGATACTGCCCACCAATTTTGACTGTCCCAAGCTCTCCAAATATAGTCAGAGATCCTTCCATATTCTTTTCAAAACTATTTACTGTATAATTTATTGTTCCAATTATCTCATTATAAAATTCAATAATTACAACACCTGAGTCCTCAAATTCAATTATATTCATCATGATTTAAATTTTTTGTAATAGCCTCCACTCTTTTTACATCTCCGAACATCCAGTATAAAAGGTCAATAAAATGACTGAACTGAGTAAACAAAGTACCTCCATCAAGTTTTTTTGTACCTTTCCAGTCCGACTGTGAATAATATTCCCTATTACGGTTCCAGAAACAATTAAGCTGAACACTTAATACTTTACCAAAACGGTTTTCATCAAGAGCCTCTTTTACTGCTTTAACCGGTGGATTATATCTGTTCTGCTTAACAACAAAAAGTCTCCGGTTGGCCTTTTCAGCCTCCTTTATCATTTCTCCGCAGTCAAATACACTTATTGCCATAGGCTTTTCACAAAGAACATGAAATCCTTTACGGAATGCCCTGATGGAATGTTCTGCATGCAATCCGTTTGGAGTACAAACAGAAATTACATCCAATTCCTTTTCATTCAATAATAATTCTTCATAATCCGTATAAACTCTCAGATCCATACTTTTCTCCAAGCCGTACAGCACGCGATTCCACATTATCACAAACCGCCTGTAAAACGGCCAGGCGGTTTATCTGCTCCGCGTGTCTGTCAGCTATTCTTCCGCAACCAATAATTGCAAATTTTAATTTATCCATTCCCGTTTTACAATTTGAATATTAACTAATGGCAACAATAGTTTTAATCAAATATCCAGGATTAATTTAATAACCAATCCCGGATTATAAATTTTTAGTCAATTATTTGATTCAGTAGTGATATATACCTTTCAGCAATTATCCTTACGGTATACTTCTTCTCAAAAGCCCGACGGCTATTAAGACCCAGTTGTTTCATGAAGGTTTCGTCAGATTTTAACATGTATATTGCATTTATAAGCCCATCCAGGTCATCAGGATCTATAACAAATCCGCAATTCTCTTCCTTAACTATATATGCAATTTCAGAATACTCCGGGACCATTGCTATTACAGGCCTTCCGGAAGCAAGAATTCCATAAATTTTACTGGGGACCGCTATACCCTCAAGGTTTTCCATCAGAGTAACCAGATGGACATGTGAAGCGGACAGTATATTATTAAAGTTTTCATTAGGCTGAAATGGCAAAATCATAACATTTTGCTGATCTTCAACAGAAAATTCATCGATTAATTCTTTTTTTCGTAAACCTCCGCCAACTATAATAAATTCAACGTTCTCAATATTTTTCTTAACAGCTCTCCCTATTGTTTTTAATTCATTCCACAATCCCATATTTCCTGAATATTGAACCACAAATTTATTATTAAGTCCATTGTCGGTAATAAATTTATTCTCCTGAAATTCTATCGGAAATATAAGGTTATCATCCTGCCAAAGAGGAATATATTCTGTTTTATTTTGACATTCTTTGCATATTGCACCAATTAATTGGTTCATATCCCTTCCAATTACAATTATTTTTTCACTTTTAATCAGAGACTTGATAAAAAGCCAGTGCCATAAATGAATAAACGGGTTTCTTTTTGATACTTTCTTTAAACGGGCCAAACCTTCAGGAAATATATCAAGAAGGATAAATACAAATTTACGTTTCTTAACATAGCAGATAAATGAAAGCAGGATACCCAGAAATGGAGGTGTTGTATGGGTCCAGACCGGAGGATTATCACGCGAAAATAACATCTTTAATCCTGCACTTAAAGTGAATGTCAATATGTTTAAGATCCGGCCGGGAAGACTGTTTTTGGAGAAATTAGTTGACTGTAAGAAATGAATTTTAATTCCTTTGTATTCCAGATTCCGGGGTTGTCTTTTTAATTCCGTATAGCTTGGATGGGCTGCCCATACCTCTACCTCTATTCCTTTCTCTGCAAGTACAGAACAGAGATCAGTAAATAAATTAGCGGTTGATACCTGGTCAGGATAAAATACCTGAGATATTAAAAGAAACTTCTTTGACATTAAGATTTTTTCAGCAAATAAACCTTCCGGAATTCAGGACTTCCTCAAATGTCTTTTTGAATTTAGCAAAACAGGAAGGTTTACCTTGAAGATATTTTCTCATTCAATTATCGTATCGTTCAAAAATATAATCACTCTCGCTAAAATATTCCGAAGCAAGAACCATTAATATGGCATTCTTTGAAAATTCAAACATTTCATGCCAGTCTTTCTGTTCCAGTATAAGGCATTGAGATGGCTTTTTAAGTGAAAATATCTCTTCACGCTCGCCATCCTGATTACGTATTTTACACCTTCCCTTTATGCAAATTGCTGCCTGGATTGTTTTATGGTGCCTATGTCCGCCACGAGCTGATCCGTCAACACCATATATATAAAATATCCTCTTTATTTCAAATGGGAGGGCTTTCTCTATTACAGTAAGATTGCCTCTTGAATCGGTAAAAGTTTTAAGATTTACAAGATAAGCCATATTAATATGGGTAGAGTTTAATTAAATTAAATTTTGTTGTTCTTTTATAAAAATATTTTAAAAATTCTTTGATTCCATGAGGTTTCCCGGTAAAAAGAGTCATTTTGTATTCCGGATATCTTTTTTCCAGAAATTTTTCCCTGACGATGATTTCCTGAATATAAGGTTTATAAAATAAGTTAATAACATTTTCCGGAAGCCTGTTCCATCCAAGGTCTGTATAACCGTCCGACAAAATCTTTACAAAATGAAAATGGAAAAAAACCACCTCAAATTCATTATCCCTTTCTGAACCTTTTCCCCGGATTTTTCCCTTTTCATTAATAAATTTATATTGTCCGACATTCCATGGAGCAATGCCCCCACCCCGGTGTTCAAGAACATGAACATTATGGTACTCATCCGGCCATTTATCCAGATATTTCTGGTCTCCGAATTTTCCGTCTTCATACCTTGCATAACACCAGTCAATACATTGACTTATCCATTTATCCAGTATCGCTCTGCTATCTTTTGAATTTGTAAATGTAATGAACTGCACACAAAACCGGCCTGCTCTCTTCTGTTCAAATATCCGGGCAAATTTAGAATATCTGTGTTCAGTAATTAATACTGTTTTATCAACTTTCAGTTCATTCAAAAGTATCTGCGGAGAATTATAGAAAAAGAGGTCGGCATCGAGGTAAGTACAGGATGGAACATTATAGTTATCCAGCACATAAGCAATAACTGACGAAGTACAGGTCCAGCAATACTCCGCTTTGGTCCTATCCTCCTTGATCCCCGAGTAATTCAGACGTTTCGAATTCGGATAATGAAATTACAGTAATATATTCAAGGTTAAGGTTAATCAGGATCGAATATGTAAGGTCATCAAAGGCAAAAATGAACAACCGGAAATCAGTGGTATGTTTCTTTAATGATTCATACATTATCACGCCCCTGGTGAGATATAGTTTATCAAATAATGTGCAAAAAATATTCATCCTGAACCTGTGATTTTTAAGATTGGGAATACTCCTGAAATTGAAATTAAGTTAAAACTATAAATCATCAGAATGCATAAACTTTTTAATAAAGTATTCCCGGCCGGTTATCATATCACATACAATGTCCCGTAAATCAAATATGCAAATGTTAAGAGGAACAATTCTTTTCTGGAAACAAGCTAACCGGACATCTTTTTCATTAAAAAGTATATCTTCGGCATAATTGCCCCAGCGCTTTGATGGCATTAAGCTGACTGACATGCCGGAATGCGCTGAAGGAAGCAGCATGGAGGATCCGTGGACTCCGATCGTAAGAATACTTTGAGAGTACGATCTGCATAATCTTTTTTCAGACTCCTCACCAAAGAAATTGACTCTGTTGTCTTCTATAAATTTTGGCCATCCGGCAAAATTTCCCAGTCCTGCTACAGAATAAGTATACTTATTACCCAGATTCTTCCTGAAGTAAATACAGCAACAGAAGGACCCTTAAATAATGAAAAGGCAACAGAACTTTTCCTATGCCAAGTTTCTTAAATCCCTTTAAGAGGTAAATATTTCTTATCCACAACCGGCCGATGTCTTCCCTCCAGATAAATGTAATTTTAGGATTTAAGGGTAAATCTGAAAAATCAAATGGCCTGATTCCTGTAAAGTTTTCGATCTGAATATTTTTATTGGTAGGGATCACATGTCCCTTGCTAAGAAATACTCTTTCAAACCGGTTTAACTGATTATTAATTTTTTCAGAAAGATCAGGGTAGTAGTTGTTAAAGTTCTGAAATTCCAGCTTTACTGTCCATATCTCTGAAACATTCTGGTTTGAAAGCAGCCATTTAAACATTGGTTGCACTATTACAATAATACCCAGACCATTGCTGTTCTCAATAATATGCTGAAGATTTAACAGGAATAACAATGAATGACCATAAATATAATCAAGTGTATTCAGAATAATAACATCATCTACTCTCTGAAATACCTCAACATCAAATTCAACTTTTTCATAAACGGGTGATGAAATTGCTTTAAGCTTAGCCGAGAACCAATTGGCGGAAACTACCTCACCGTTATTATTTTTGAGCAAACCGGATTTGGGATAATATGAATAGTTTTCAAGTGAAGCCTGGTTCGCCGGAAGTGAGTTTATTACCACATTACCACAACAGTCACAGGTCATTCTTTTGCAAACATGCAGCCCCTGCCAGATTAACCCGGAAAAATTTAATTTTCCGCCACATTCACAGGTACAGCTATATTGTTGTATGGGCTTCAGCTGCAACATAATTATTTTCTTAATTCCTCATTTAGTATCGCAACCAGTAAATTGCATCTGTTTTCTATTGAATGTGATCTAAGTGTTCTTTCATGCCCGGCCTGGGAAATTCGTTTTCTGTCTTCTTCATGTTCAAGTAACCATTTTGCTTTTCTGATGCAATCATCAGCATTATCATAAACAACTACCTCATTGTCAGTATCAAAAATCTCACTCATATTCATTTTATTATCCGTTAACAGGCAACTGCCAACTCCCGTAACTTCGAAAAGGCGCATATTCCCAGCAAAATTACCGGCAACCCCGATATGATAATTTAAAACAATTTTTGATTTAGAAAACAGATTATACATATCTATCCCATACACCGGATCTTTTTTAGCCGACTTTAATGCCCCGGAATAGTTTATAACCGGTGATGTATCGTATCCCTGCAAAAAGGAAAATAACTTAAGCTTTTCAACATGTAATGGTTTAAGGTATTTGTTCAGGTAATAAAGTGTTTGTTTTAAGTGGATTCTATAGTTTTTCTCCAGATCAGCATAGAGAGAAATTTCAATTTTCTCTTTCAAAATACTTTCGATCAATTTAATTCTTTCGTTATGGAATCCTCCCCCATGAATCAACGAACCTGAAAAGATAAAATCCATTACTGATAAATTATTTGTGTCTATTCTTTTAATCAGGGTAGTGTCAAACCCATGATATACCAGACGTGACCGGATGCCTTTGCGTTGCATTTCATCATTTAATCCGGGGGTACATGTTATAACGAGATCAACCAGTCTTAAGTTTTCGAGAATTTTAGATCCGTAAGGAGCACAATGTGAACCCACAATTAGTTTTATGCTTTTTATTTCAGATCGTATTTCTTTTAACCACCTGGTATCTACCATGTTAAGATTATCAATCCATAAAATATCAGGCCTGAACCGTTTAACCTGCTCATATAAAGTTTTTGCGGTATCTGAAGATTTTAACCCATTTTCCAATCTCCATTTTGACAAAAGATTTTCATCATTACCGATCGTAAAATCAGCTTCTGTTCCCAGTTTTCGAAATCCTTTTATATAGGAAGCCACCACTTCGGTTGTATCATTGATAAGTGTTTTGTAATGATCATTATAAGATGAATTATCTATTTCGCGAAACCTTTTATAGAATGACGCAAGATAACCCTCATACATAGAACTTATGTTGAAAAACCTGAAACTCATTTAAGGATCAAAATTGAATGCTCAGCCATCTGAAATTTTATAAGTGAATGCTTTACCAGAATTTCAGGAACTTATATTAATCCTTTTAAGAGACGATTCGTACCGTGTTACAATATAGAACAGGACTACACTTATAAATGTGTAACAGAATATCTCCACAAAAACATAAACTTTCAGAAAAGTTTTTAAAAGAGAGATCCTTAAAAAATATAAGTGAGAGAATAGCAATAAAATAAAAAAACTGCCACACCCCGTAAGTTTTTATTCGTCTCATTGAAATGAAGATACTTGAGAAGGATGAGATAAAAAAGTTAAAAGCAAATGACCATACCAGGATTTTTGATATTTCCCCTGAAATGCCCCAGTTAGATCCAAAAACAATTTTGAACAAGCTGGTTCCGAACAACATGATTATAACCACTTCCAGGATGCATATCAGGCAAACTACAAACAATACAGGTTTAAGATCATTTATGAAACTTTGTTTTGACTTATATTTTTCTGCTATTTGCTGGAGTAAAACTCCGGAAAAAGATGACGCAACCAGGGCAAGCGGAATTGACAACAACAGTTTTGATAAATCAAAATAACCTGTAAATTCTGAAGAATAGAATTTATTGATAAAGATAGCAGGAAGCATATAACTGCATGTACTCATGAAAGACGGAATAAGATTATACTTTGGGAAGTCGGAGTATTTGTTGATAGCAAACTTAATTTTTGTCATACTTACCAGCCTGAAAGTAAATCCATGTTTTATCCCCTTCCCGATAACTGTAATATTATTCATTACCTGGCCGATTATATCACTTAATATTAATCCTTTAAAATACTTAATTACTGCAAAACCGATCTGGGCAATACCTTCTGATCCCCTTCTTACTACTTTTGCCACAGTAATATCAAAAAATCCCTTTTTCCTTATCAGCCAGTTATTAAAGCTCTGGAATGTATTATATAATAATGCCCCGAGTGGGATCAAATACAGAATTGATATGGAGAACTCTTTTGGCATATTGAGAATCCCCATAATTTGTTTCCCCCAAACTAAAAGGATAATAAAGATCAAAATATTAAAAGAAACACTGATAAAGAGGGAAAGAGCCAGAATATTTATTGCCTCCTTGTCCTTTTTAGGCAAAACAATTGCTTCATCATACCGGAATGAACCGATGACGGCAATAATACCGACCAGACTGGTATAGACCGAATAGGATCCAAATGCCTCAGGAGAAAATAAACGTCTGAGTAAAGGCTGAAGCAGGATTGAAATCAACTGTGCGGCTACAGTTCCGGAAAACAGAACAGAGGCATTCCTTAACAATTCAGATTTCAGCAACCTGTTGGCAAAAAATCTTAATGTGATTTTCACCTTCAGGTTGTTTTAGAAATGTTCATTTAAAAGGAACCTTTTTATCTACCAGCCTGGTGAGAATATAAAGAAACAAGAGGTATAGAGGAAAGAGTGGAAAAACTAAAAATCCGAATCGTCTGGTAAGCAACACAACAAACATAGCAACCGCATTAATAATAAGCAGGTTGATGTCAGTTTGAAGGTGCGAAAAACCGGCCTGAGTAAATCTTTGATACACATGTTTTTTATGAGGCTGGCTAATTATTTCCCCATTTCTCCATCGCCGGAAGAGAGTTAATGTAGCATCAAACCAGAATGGAGATAACAGAATCATCCATGAGATAATCGAGAATTGTGCAGTATTATTGAAATAGATCCCAAGAACTATTAATATGAATCCCAGTTGGGTACTCCCCACATCACCCATGAAGATCCTGGCTTTTGGCCAGTTCCAGACAACAAATCCAAGAGTGCTGGCAGTCAATAACAGTAAAACAGGATTTCCGGTAAAAACCAGGAGTATTAAAGCAACGGAAATAGCTTCGGTTGAAGCATAGCCGTCTATCCCATCCAAAAAATTAAAAAGATTTATAAACCAGACCATCCCTATTATTGCCACGGGGTATGTAATAACATGAATATGAATATTAATATCTACTCCGCTGATTTTTATGCTTTCAATATCCCCCAGTATAACAAATGCAATTATGGATGTAATGAGCTGAAAAACTAAACGAACCAGGGGTTTCAGATTTACAAAATCATCGACAAGACTTATTATCGCCAGAAAAATTCCGCTTAACAACGCAAAATAGAGTTTTGGCTCTATTTCATTTTCAAAATATAATAATGTAATGCCTATATACCAGGTTATTACAATAGCCAATCCACCGCCTGTCGGTGTAGGATCAGAGTGTGAGCTTCTTTTGTTTGGAATATCAAAAATACTAACCCTGTGAGAAATTTTCTTGATAATCCATGTCAGAACAAACGAGACTAACAGCAGGACAAAACTCAAAAACAGAACTGATTTCATCAACAAATAAATGTATTAACGATTTAAAACGATCTATAAATTCAGATTATTATAAGTGGTTTTGCCGGTTAAAAAATTGCACCATTCTTCTGATACCCTCCCTGGTTGATAAAGGAGGTATAAAGTCAAGGATTTTAAGAGTTTCGCTGTTATCCATTTCATAAGAACCATAAAGGCGGTCAAATATCCCGGGGAACAGGAACATACCAGACTTAATAATAAAACCGGGAATTTTGAACAGAATTACTTTTTTTCCCAGGTTTTCGGAGATCATTTTTAACAGATCGGAGGTGGAGATTGCATCTTTGTCCATAGCAATAAAAATTCCCGAAGCTCTTTTTTCTATAATACGGTCAATAAATGCAACCAGGTTTTCGGCAGAAGTGAAACATCTCCGGTTATGGATATCCTTAAAAGGCAGAAAATATGATTTATTTGCAAGCTTTAAAATACTAAGCATATTTGCCCTCACTCCTTCTCCATAAACAAGAGGCGTACGAACAATTGAAACAGTAAAGTCCTTGTCTCCGAAAGTTTTTTTAAAGCAATTTCTGCCGCATATTTACTCTTTCCATAGGCATCATCCGGGAAGCAGGGAGATTTCTCATTCCAGAAAGAATAACCCTTTATGAATTTGCCATATACTTTTACGGTACTTAAAAAAATAAACTGTTTTACACCTGCTTTCTTTGCATGCGTTGCTACTTCAATACATAGATCGCGGTTAATCTTAAAATACTCCTCCTCGGGAATTGTAATTTTCTGATGTACTATTGCAACAAGGTGGATAACAACATCATACCCTTTAAAGTTAATATCTTCGGGATTTTTGTCAAAAAGAGAAATCTCATCGACATTCCTGAACTTTGAATATTTTATAAAATTAGTTCCCACAAAGCTGTTTTTACCCGTAATCAGAATCCGCACTCATTTAATAGAATTTGATCATTTAGAAATATCCGGGTCCCTTTTGTGAACGCTATGGATAAAGAAAGGGAGCATTATAAAGAAGCCCATTATGGGGGGATCGAATGGGACTGCTGCCACTGAAGAAAGAAAAGAAGAAGGTAATTAAAAACCCTATAAAAGCTATACCATACTCCTTTCTATATTTAAAATACAGAGCTACAACTCTGATTAATAACCAAATATAAAAAATTAATCCTAAAATGCCTGAATATAACAAAACACTTATAAAAGGATTATGTGGCCAATCATACCTTTTGAATCTCCTTAGGTACTTTTCTCCATACCATGTCAAATAATCAAAGCCATGGCCAAAAATTTTATTATACCAATTTGAATTTAGTTTTCCAAAGCTCATATCGCAAAATACCAACGGCCAGTTCTGTCCGAAAAAAGAGATACTATCTTTATCGGTTATGCCGCTAATATGCCTATCTGGTCATTCCTGCAATTGCGGCTGCTTAAATTTATTAAATTCAAATCAGTTATAAAAAACTGCGAACTATCAATTTGAGAATTTATCGGAAACAATAAATTACGATGATTGTCTTAAAGATATGTTGGCCCTGATCTAAACCAACCATTTATCAATGGTATCAATTGTTAATTTCAGGTCATAAGGATTATTTTTCTACCGGTATCCACCCAAAATCCGACTTTAAAAGGTACTGTTTTAGGAATAACAGGCTTGAATTTAAAACTATTGGATATTCATTATTTGCTTTATATTCAATATCTCTACCATCGTAATATAATGACCAACCTTTCCTTCATTTCTTATCCCGTGTAATTAAGACACATTTTATACCATCAACATTTTCAGGTTTAACTTCAATAGTCGCTTGATAACTATGTGTCCAAAATGCTAAATCATGGCTTGAAATTTCCATTAGAACCAGATTAAAATGATCCCAATTAGAATATAGTTTTAGCACACCATAACTCCAAATCTTTTTCTCCTTTGACTTCAAACACATATCTAGGTAATTTTGGAATCATAATCCAAATCAAAAAGTTCAAAATCGGAAATAATAAATTCTGATTGATCTTTAACGAAATTTATAAATCCAATTATACCTATATGACTATCAATAAATGTGTATTTTGAAATACATGAATACCAACCGTTCCCGAGAGATACTGTATCTTTTTCCAAATTGGATGAATTTGAAATTCCCTTATCAATCTCATTTAACCACCACCCTATACTAAAAGAATTAAAATTTCCTTTTAAAAATTTTATTTTAAAGGAAATTTCATAAGTATGGTTTGAATAATATAAAATTTTCGGACCATCATAGCATAGAGAAAAACCTTCATTATCTCCTTTTACTCTGATGATTTTTATTGCTCTCCCATATGGTGAATCAGCAGGTTCAAGTACTGTACCGGGGGCAGAATAGGAGTTCCAATACTTTAAATATTTAATAAAAGTTGTACTATCAATAACCTGTTTATTGTCTTTTGGAATCTCAAATTCCCGTTCCCACAAGAATTTTTCAATACTTATATAATTGTTATAACCTGCCAGATTGGCATATCTATATAAAGCATTGCCTACCTTTTGTCTTGGGATTATTTGATAAATAATTATTCCAAAGAATATAAGTAAGACTATAAAAAGAATAAACGAAGCAACTCTCTTCAAAAATTTATTAAGAACAAATCCATAGCTTGGGAAAACCATGGCATAAATAATAAAGATTAAAGTAAAAATTATTAGAGCAAAAAGGCCACGTTTGGACGCCGAAAGTAATATATTTATTATTATTATAAGATTAAGTGAAGAAGTTACCCACATTGAATACGAATGAAGAGGAGCGCTTCTTATTCCTTTAAAGTTGAGCAGAATAAGCCCAAATAGTAAAAACAAACTAAAAAAATTATAATCAGTCGCTACAGATGAACCACTTGAAATATTCATCTTTTCCAATGTTTCAGGATCCAGTAATGAAATATTAAATTGGGTTATTAAATTTAGTACTGAAATTACAGCGGTAATGAAAATAATTAAATTTAGCAGGTATGTTTTTTGGATCTTAATTTTGAGGACATTATAACACCAATAGAGAAAATAGTATAATGAAAACAAAACTAATATAAGTAAAATATCCTTTTTTACTACAGAATTTGAGAATTGTCCATTGACTATAAAGGCAATAATGAAAATGAGGGCAAGTATTACTGGAACCTTGAACTCATGAATAAAACTTAATAACCTTATTTTCCACTTAAAGTTTATTATAAACAAAATTACCAATACAATATAACTGGTAATAAATACATATGTTAAAGGCCAAAAAGCAGTTTTATAATAATAACAGACAATTGCGGTTACTAAAATTTTCGGGAAATATTTCTCTGTTTTCAGGGAATGAAAAAGTTTAAAACCCATTATCTTTTGCAATCGGACAAACTTAAAATTATTAATATCCTGGAACTTTATTTAAAAAACGAATTAACATTAATCTTTGATTATTAGATTAAATTCCAACTAATTCGCACAAATAAGTAATTGCTAATGTATTGATGATGCCTTTAAGGTTCCGTCATCATCTACCGTTATTCTATATCTGGTTCCATTCGGAGAGTTAAGAATAACTCCTTTTGCCGAATCCGAAACTTCAATATCATAGGGTGTTGTAATAATTTTTGAATTTGCATCTATCACTGTCATTTCATATTCTGCTTCTTTCCAATCGCTTACGCCCATTATACTTACTTTAGGTAATCCCCAATAATTTTCCTGTCCAATAGATCTTATCTTCATTTTCCTCAATACAAAGGTGCTGTCTTGTTGCCTATAGTTAATTGAGTTAAGTACCAAGTCACCTGACGGATACACTTTCCTTACAGAATCTTCTAAGGATGTATTTAATATAATATTGTCAGTAGAAAAACTCTGTACTCCCTTTGCAATAGCGGGGATATTAATCCAGTTTGTTTTCCCCCATAAATGATTCCCTGTAATATTGATTTGGTCAAAAGAATGAAAATTTACATATGCAAAATCATTTTCCCCGCAATCTCTAAATACATTATTTGAAATCGTAAAATTACCTGCTTTATTAGGAAGATTTGTCTGATAGAATACATAAACAATACTTTTAAATCCAGAGACAAAGTTATCCGTAAAGATAAAATCTCTTGTTCCATCACCTGGATCATTCAATGAACTTATGCAGCCTAAAACGCTATTATTTCCGTTAAAAAAGTAATTATTATGTATATTTTGTCTGCCAGCAGTTGCGGAAAATGTAATAAGACCTTCCGAATGTCCGGTTACATCTTTTGAAGAAAGTAAATTTGTGCTATCGGTCAAATTATTTGAGATTTGACTAAAATATCTTGATTTATCAGTTATTAAGTTATCACTTGATTCATGTATGAAGGAACCATTAAGATTTTTAGCATAACTATTTGTGATAGTAAATCCAACACCAATTAATGTCTCATTTGGTATTTCGATAAACTTGCACCTGTTAATCTTTAAGGCAGCATAATTACTGATTGCTGAGTTAACGCCCCAGTAATAATTTCCACTGTTATTTGATCTGTTACCATCAATTATCAAATCCTCAATTGTACAAGAATTATTCTCCAACACAACAATTTGATTATAAACTTTCCTCACAACTGCACCTACATCCCACGAACTTCTTCTTAATCCCGCATTTTTACCTACGACACCAACTAACTTTATTGTATTTCCGGAAATTGAAGATATTTTGCATGAAATTACTTCATTAGAAGTCAGATATGTGCTGTCTGAATAGATCTGAATTTGATCATGCGTTTTCCAATTACGGGGAACAGTCTGAACATGAATTTGAGTGCTCATTGAATCGCATGGCTCAGATAATGTTGTTGTTTCCTGATTGCCTCTTTTCAATGTTGCGTTATTACCTATAATCTTAATGCCATTATAACTTAAAACCAGACTGCTTTTTTGGGTGTAAGTCTTTCCCGGGGCCAACACGACTACTCCATTTTCTCCAACTTTGTCAATTGCTGTCTGAATTGCAACGGCATCATTTCCTATATCTTCGACATAAATAATTTTTAACTTATTTGGTGGGGTGACTTTGGCAGTCTGATTATTTCCAATACCAATGCCTAATATCGGCATAAGCAAAAGTGTCATCATTTCAAACATGTAAACTAGATTTAAGATAGTGTCAAATTTCCAAGTTCTTTATATATTATTGGCTCCATTGAATTTAGGCCAATTTATTATCTTGTTTTCTTGAAGGGCAAATGATCATTTAGTTTTTAATAATGAGAATATTAACAATATGCGAGGTGTTATATTCCAACTAGTTTTACTGTCTCTTCAAGATGATCTTTTGATGAGGCACCAAATACTACCGATTGGATTTTTTGTTGATTAATGAATTCATATGCTTCTCTGGCAGGAATTGCACCCGATGCCAAGGTTGACATAGCTACCAATTGATAATTCGAAGGATCATTTCTTACTACAGTTTCAATATATGATTTAATATCAGGTGACATTAAGTAGCCTATCTTATTGAATGAACTACAAATTACAACTTCCTCTATTCCCCATGATTCAAGTTTGTCTTTAAATTTTGGCATATTTTGCGTTATCAGACCGGGCAATGCTTTGTATTTCATTCATAATATAATCACAGTATTCTACAAATATCTCCTTGACTTCATACCCCAAAATAAGATCTGTAATAATATTTTGCAGAAATATAACTTTTACATTTAAACCTCTGAACATTTTCATTTCAACATCTATCAGCATTTGCATAAGTTTTATTGCATCTTTTCCAAAAACAGCCGCACCACCTTTAGCCACCATTCCAAGTGCTCCTAATGCAGAATTATCTTTAAACAAAATATCATTAATTGTAGGAATTATGCCTTTTTCACTTATCAAATTGGCATATTTATGCGGATATGGAATTGAAGGATACCAACTAATATCAGGATATTTTGAATTATATATTCTGAAATGGTCACAAATTTCTTTTGCACGATCATTACTATTCAACATTATGGCACGAATACCTGCATCAAACGCAAATCGATAAACACGATAAATGTTATTGATATCAAAGAATTTCTCAGCAAGTTGTTGTGCTTTCTCCTGTGACATATGGTTAATTCCGAAAAACTGATTGTCACCAAATATTATCTTATCTATTGGCCCGCATATTTTAGAATTTACCGTTATTTTCATAATCTTCAAAAATTTTCTGATATCACATCATGTGTGTCTGTCGCATCACTAAATGTGCAAATATTTTTTTCATCTCTATTATTATACAATCAATAAAATGATATAACTGAGAGGTAAATTCGTTTCCTCTTACATAAAACGGAACAGGCTTAAACACATCGGTAATGTATCGTGTATTCCAACCTTCACGCATGTTATATCGCAAGTAAATCTTTTTTTAGATATATTTTAAAACCATGCTGATCAGCAAGAATTTTTCCCTTTGAACCGAATATCTCTATCTTATTAGTAGGCTTCCTGTAACTTTCATCACTCCAATTAACATTAAGTGTACCAGAGATCCCATTCTTATAGAGAAAGGTTGCATTAACAGCATCTTCCACATTCTTTGAATATATTTGAGTTAAGCTCGAACCTGTCACCTTATCTGGTTTTCCAACAATGTAATTCACTAAATCAATAGAATGAGACGCTACCTCAAATACAGCACCACCTCCTTGTTCACGAGAGTCCCTCCACGTATTACCGTCACCTGGTTTTGTAATTGTCCGGCTGTACATCTCCGATTTAAAACGTACTATATCACCAATTACTTCATTCTGAATATAATCCTTAATCACACAAAAAATGTCATTAAAACGATTTACATAACCAACCTGGTTTACAAGATTTACTTCCTTGAATAAAGTTGCCAGATCATCAGCCTGGTTCTTTTTAGTAGTAAACGGCTTTTCTGAGAATACGTGAATCTTTTTTCAGCAGCCCTCATGGCCACAGGAAAGTGAAGAGTTGGTGGTGTACAAATTAATACGCCATCCAGATTTTCATTATTAAAAAGTTCATTGTAATCAGAATATGTATGTATGTTTGAATATATTTTTTCATTACAGACTCAAAACCAGGGATGATGGGTCTGCAACTGCTGTTACTGTTACATTAGGATGACTATTGATTATTGAATAATGAGTTATTCCCATTCGTCCAAAACCTACAATAGCTAGTTTTAATTTATTAACCATAATTTTACTTAATTTATACAATCAGTATACAATGATGTAATTCTCTTCCATGTATATCTTCTTTGTGCAATTTCTTTCATGTCAATACCCAATTGATCTATCGTCTCCTTCTTAAGTGAGGTTAATATCTTAATTAATGAAGTGGAGTCCTTAAAATATAAAGATTTCCCTTCAGTTGTTTCCCTGTTGGTTGCAACATCAAAACATAAGACAGGAATTCCTAAAGACATAGCTTCTACCAGAGAAGGTGCTGTTCCACAAAGAGAATGGGTATGAAAGCATATCATACCGTTACTTCTCAGAGTATTAAGTTCATCAAGATCATAAATAGCATCAAGAAGAAATATATTTTGATATTTATTCTTGTTTTTTTCTTTTAGCTGAATTCCATAATCAGAAATCTCCCAATTTGATACAATAACCAGATTTCTTTCAGGGATTCTTTTTATATGCTTCAATCAGAATGTGGATATTCATATCTTCCTGTGCTCTGGAAACTGAAACATCATAGTTATTTACTAAAAAAGGATATTTTGCAATAAGTTCATTTGTAACAGGTCTATAAACAGCATGATCTCCACCATATTCAATTAAGACACTATTTATATTGTAAGTTGTTTTTACATAGTTCCATAGTACCTTATTATCAACAACAATAATATCAGAAAATATTATACAAATTCTTTCAAACCATTTTTTTACATGCTATTTCCAGTACAGCAAATGCTTTTTGCCCTCTTACTTTTTGCCATTCTATCCCCCCAATGTTAAATACTATCTTTCTTTTTGAAAAACAGTTTTAACGGGAAAGCGAATACTCCTGAAAAACCAAGGATTACTAAAACATCTGAAAACCTCAATGCATGTAAAATACATATAGCATCATAAATCATAGACTGCCACCCGTTAGCTTTAACAGGAATATATACAAGCTTTGAATTGTGATATTCAGGTAGCCTTTTTTCCTTTTTAGTTTTAGCACAGTAAACTGTAATATTAAATTCGTCATTTAAATATATAGCCAGATATTCGGCTAAAGTTTCGAAACCTCCGTATTTAGCGGGGATACCATTGGTTCCAATAATTGCCACTTTTTTCTTCCCTGTACTCATTTTTAAAGGTAATTCTTATAGTAAGTCTCAATATATTCCTTCAACGCAACCTTCCAATTACGCATGAAGTTTGCACCCCGGATATCTAATTTACGATTTAGAAGTCTTTCGCATGGCGGTCTGTCAGCAAAGTATTCTTCTTTAAAATGATCGCTGGTAACAATATTCAATCGTATTTTATCTCTTAAACCTAAGATTTTAATGAAGTTCCTGCGTAACTTCCAGTCTGCTTGTCTGACCTCCACATACCATATTATATAATCCCCAGTATTCTTTATCAATTAGAAATCTGACATTATTAGCAAAATCGTGAGTATAAGTTGGCGTTCCATCTTTATCATTGACTATAAACAATTCCTGTTTGCCATCTTTTAATTGTTTCATTATTTTTTGAATGAATTTCTTGTCTTTACGTGGACCTGCACCCATCATCCAGCCAGCCCTGCAAATTAAATAACGTTTAGCATTTTCAGAAACAAATCGTTCACCCATGTACTTTGATCTTGCATATACACCGAGAGGGTTTGGGATATCCCAATCATCGTACAAACTCTTTTTTGCCATCAAAAATCCCAGCTGTACTATGTATAACAATGGAATATCCAGTTTATTTGCAATGTAAACTGCATTTTCAACTGACATAGTATTTGTTGCGTATGTTTCATCAGGATTTTGTTCACAAAACTCCAAATCAGTATATGCGCCAAGATGAAACAAATAATCGGGCTTGAAATTAATGACATCTTTCATATAATCTTCATAATCTCTAAAATCCAAAAACGAAAGCCAATCCTCATTTACATCCTTATCAGTGCATTTTAGGTCATAATCATTACGAAACTCAGTATAAAAAGCCTCTCCCAGCATCCCGCCACATCCAGCAATATAAATTTTTTTCTTCATATTTACTTATCAAAAATTATTATTCTATTTACCGACTAATCCGGGCCAATTAGCCCATTCTGCCCTTTCATTCATAATAATTCCATATCGAATAATGCGGGCAGGATTGCCAGCGACAACAGTGTTAGAAGGAACATCTTTAGTAACAACTGATCCTGCACCTACGATTACTTCATCACCAATCCTTACACCTGGCATTATTGTTGCACCAACAGCAATAAAGCAATTCTTTCCAATATAAACATCAGCCAGTAAAGGTTGATTGTTTATTCTTTTACAATGATCATGACTCATAATTGTTACTCTGGAGGCAATAAGAGTGTTTTTACCCACATGAATTCCCTGGGGATAAAGACGATCGAGATTTAAACCTCTTTCAATGATAACTGAATTATGCAAATCTAACCCACACCATTTATAGTAAATGAAACGTAAGAATTGAACTGGTCTGGCAAATTTTGATCTGATAGCAAATGCTCTATACAAATACTTCATTACTTGTTATTTACGTAATTTAATTAATTTTGCAGGTATACCAGCGACAATAGAATAAGGAGGAATGTTATTATTTACCAAGCTTTTAGCAGCAATTATTGAATCATGCCCAACTGTTACACCATCTAGTATTGTTGCTCCGGCTCCAACCCAAACGCCATCCTCTATTGTCACTCCTTCCCTGGTCTCTCCTTGCTCATTAATAAATATATCAGGATTAATATTATTATGCGTCTCTGAAAATATACTCATACCAGGGCCAAAAATTACGTTGTTCCCAATTTCAACAGATCCTCGAACCTGAATGAAGCAATTTGGAGAAAAACCCACATTGTTTCCAACTATCAAACCTTCACCCAAAGATCGAATGCCTCCTGTGCAATCGATTATTGTATTACGATGAATTGAAACATTATTACCGAATTTAATACCATTTTTTGATAGTGCATTAATCAAGACATTATCTCCAATGAAAAGGGTACGACCAGTGCTGATAAGATTACAATGCTTTAGACGAGTATGTCTTCCAACAAATATAACACCCGATGATTTCTTAAAAAAAATCCTTAAATAAAGACCTCTTATTATTTCAAAAAACTTTTCAACAAGAATAATAAGAATGTTTAATAATGAAATGCGACTATCAATGTTATAACCGGGACGTCCCAATTTCCGAATAACTTTATTTACAATTCCTGATTTCATAACCACCGGCTATAAGAGATTTTCGTAAATATTCATTAAAGAACTGTAATGTGATTCTTCTGAAAAATGTTCTTCAAAAAATACTCTGGCATTGTTTGAGAGTAAAGAATATTCTTCATCGGATATTACAGCTGCTTTTCCTATAATTATTGAAAGCTGACTGGAATCTCCCATATTGAACAAAAATCCTGTTTTTAAATTATCAACTATCTCGGGAATACCTCCAATGTTTGAAGCAATAACAGGTTTCCCGAATGAATATGCTTCTATTATACTTAATGGATTATTTTCATACCATTCAGAAGGTACAATCACAAAAGAAGAATTGCGGATTATTTCAAAAAGCTCTTCTTTCTGTTTAAATCCGACATACTCAATATTTATTAATTTATGCTCATCAATAAATGAAAGTATTCTATTTATTAATTCACCTTCACCTGCAATTTTAAGTATGAAACTGTCACCCAAAGCTAACCAGGCCTGTAATAATGTAAGAATCCCCTTTTCGTTTGATAATCTACCATAATATAAAAAATATTTTCCCTTTGCATTTATGGGTTTAATGTCGTTTAAATGCGGAGAAAAATTATATACCTGAGATAATTTATTCCTAAATTCAGGTATTGAAAAATGAAGGTCGTAATTAAACTTACACACACTAATCAAATGTGAAAAATAATTCTTAAAAGGGAAAAAAAATCTGTGAAAAATATATTCAAAGGAAGAAACAGAACTCATAATCAGGTTATCCCTATTGCATTTATTTATTATACAATATAAAGGATTATTTTTTTGGAAACACTTAGTGCAAATCCTCCCTTTTCCATCTAAAAAAGAATTATGTGGGCATAAAAAACCATAATCATGTAAAGTAATTACTACCGGGATCTTATTCTTTTTTAAAGTTTTTAAAATAGAAGGAGTAAGGATGCCTTTATATGTATGAATATGTGCAACGTCCGGCTTATACTCAAAAATTAAGTTCTCAAGTTTTCTGGCAGCTTCAGTTGAATACAAAAATCTCGGAAAAGATAAAATTTTCTTAAGCGGCGAATTTTCAAAAAATTCTACTGAGTCAACAAAATATTTACTTGTAATGCAAGCTAAGTTTTTAATATTTTTTTGTGAAAAATAAAAAACTTTCTGACCATGCCTTTCAAGTAACTCGCCGGTGTTGAGATAAACTACATCAGCGCCTCCTCTCCGATAGTGACAATTATTAATTTGAAGTATTTTCATTTGACAAAACTTCAATATATACATTCATAAATTCACTTGTCATTCTATCTGCCGTAAATTGTTCTTCAATTTTTTTTCTGTTATTTTCTCCTATTGAATCTCTTAAATAATCATCAGAAAGAAGAACATCAATTGCTTTACATACTTCAGACAAATTATCATCTTTAAGTAAAATTCCATTCTTATCAATATCGATTAATTCGCAATTACCTCCCTTGTTACTCGCGATTACAGGCTTAGATAACGCCATGTATTCAATCAGGGCATTTGATATTCCCTCTCCGAAAGGAGAAAGTAAAATACCTATATCACAAATAGAAATCAATTCTTCAACATTTTTTATAGATCCAGTGAGAATAATATTTTTTATTTCTTCATCAGACAATCTTTTTTGTATTCTTTCAAGATTTTCCCCTGAACCGACAGCCACAAAAGTAAGATCATTCCTTACTTTCTGATAATATTTTGCAGCATCAATAAATAAGTCAAAATTCTTATACTTTGAGAATGATCCGACCATCACAACAGAATATTTTGTCTTGATATTAAATTCATTTCTAACATGCTGTATATCAGCATCTATTCTAAACCTTTTAAGCGAAACTCCGTTGTAAATTACTTTGCTTTTTTTATTTGGTGCTTTATAACTTATAAGTCCTGCAACAGAATTTGAAATAATAATACTTGCAAAATAGAAATTCAGCTTATGCAATAAATATGAAAAAGGTTGTTTGAAACTAATCCCAAATGAATCTGTAATTTGGCTATTTATAATCGGGATTTTTAAAAAGATTGAGGATGGCAGTGCATAAAATGCGGGCATGTTACCCCAAACATGGATTAAATCAGGTTTAAAAATGTGGCATACTTTATAAACTTTAAGGAATACTAATGGATCTTTTTTAACCCATTTCCTGTCAAAAATAATTAATTCACAATTTTCAGGTAATTTGTCGGCATAATGAAGTGAGTTGATCAATAAAACTAATTTACAATTAAAATTAGTCGATTTTGACAGACCGTTTATAAGATCAACCAGACGTCTTTCTTTTCCCCCTGCTTTAAGGCATTCTATAAAAAACAATATTCTCATCAAACTTTAATTACTTTTAAGTTTTGATTACCCTCAGTGGATTTCTGAGCAGCCATAAAAGCAAACAAAACCCATATAATTTTTGGCTCAAAAATTTGTGCAGAAAGGAAAACTCCCATAATAGGAATTGCAAGAATAACAGGTAGCACATTGTTTTGGTATTTATATTTTACATATGCACCCTTAAGAATTCGCCAGAAAAAAATTAAAAAAATCATTAAACCAATGATTCCGGTATAACAAAGCACCTCAAGTATACTATTATGAGGATTGGTTATTCTGCCAAACACTAACACCGACTGATTATCATATCCTGTTTTTCCGATTCCAAAAAAGAAATTATTCGAAATAATTTTCCAGATATTCGACCAGATCCAGTCCCTTTTAGATAAATCGCCTTTTGCAAAAACATTATATAATCGAACCAATATATCCATATTAATCAGAAGAATCAATAAGACTAAAACAGAAAAAACACCACCGGATATAAGCAAGTTTAGTTTTCTACTCCCTCCAGTGAATTTATAATAAATACGAAACATAATAAAGATCCCCAAGACAAACGCAATAAACGCAACTCTTGAATTTGTATCAATTAAAAATTTAATTAAAAACGGAAAGAATATTAATAAAAAATATCTGCCCTTCCCAAGTTCCAGTTTGTTTTCAAAGATAACGGCTGAAAAGATTAATATTGATAGGCATAATTTAATACCAATATCATTGGGATTATTTCCAAATATCGTATTTCGCCCGTTAACAGGATTGTTTACTCCAATACCGGAAAAGTAAAGTGTCGATAATAATACTGTACTTATTGCAAAAACAAATAAACCTTCTAAAATGATTTCAGACTTTATCCTTGAATAATTAATTAAAATAATAAAGATTAAAATATTCAGAAATAATGGAATATTGAAAAACTTATTAAATCCAGGTACTTGATTTACATAGCTGACAATTGTGAGAAATACGAAATAAATCAGTAGTGGAATTAAATATAAATGAAAATGCTTAAGTGAAAAAAATGTTCTATATTTTAATATGGAGGTAAAGAGTAAAATACTTATCGAAATTTTGGTAGCTAAAAAATCAATCCCCAGGTTAAATAGATTCATTGTCTCAAAATTCAACGAAAAAAACAGTAAATAAACAGCATATTTTTGAGGACTAAAGATTGCTTTCATTTACTAGTGTTATGTTAATCGTAAATTGACGGATATAATCTCTTCAATTTCACTCTCGCCTGCTTGTTTGTAAACTGCCAGTTTATTTTACTTTTTTTGTTATTTCGGTTGATTTTCCATGCCTCTACTTCCTCTTTTATTTTATCCATTGTTGAAATATGCCGGTTTAAACATTGTCCGTTTAGTACATGCAACTCTATCTCAGCCATATTGAGCCAGCTGCCATGCTTCGGTGTATATACGAATTCAAACCTGTCCCATAACCTTTTTGCTTCTTCTGGTCTGAATGTTTCATATAAAGCCGATGCTCCGTGAGTATTATAATTATCCATTACTAATGTTATCCGCTTTGCTTTGGGGTAATGTTCATCTGCAATTCCCTTTATGAACATTGCCCAATCTTTCCTGGTCTTAAATTCTGTAACTTCAACAAAACGTTTCCCTTTCAGTGGTTCATTTGCCATGAATATATTTACAACACCGTTCCGTATATACTCATAATCTACCTTTGCTTCCTGACCTGGTTTCATTCCAATCGATGGTTGTGCTTCTTCTATTAACTGCTTTGGTGATTCATCCATACAAACTACCGGATAATCTTTATCGTAATTTCTTTTATAAACATCCAATACTCGTTCCATATTTGCCACAAACTCACTACTTTGCTCTGGAGGAATAACCCAGCCTTTTATTTTCCAAGGCTTAAGTTCGTTTTTTTTAGAACGCTTCTCACTGTCACGTGAGAAATGCTCTCTACATATTTTAATTCTACCATCTTGTCCGCCAATAATCTCAAGGACCATTTTGAATATCCCTTTGGTGGCTCACTACAACAGAGAGTTACCAATTTGGCTTCTAAATCTCCATCTGTTTTTCTATCATAAATCCGGCTGGTTGGTCGCCTCTCAAGACTCTCATCAAGGCCTTCTTCAATGAATTTCTTCTTAACCCTGTCTATGGTACGCATGCCAACCTTAAGAACTTTACTTACCTGTTCATTGGATACTTTCTGTGAGTACTTGCCTTCATCGCAATTTAATAGAATGTAGGCAGTCCGGAATGTCTGTGAAGTATGTGAACCTTTATTGATTATATTCATGAGTTCTTCTACTTCGTTTTTTGTCAGTTTAATTTTGTACCGTATCATTTGTATATTTTTTACAAATATACAAATATATTTTAAATATACGTCATATTATATTTAACATAACACTAGTCAATAGTCTTAAGTTCATCCTTATATGTTTTAAAACGAAATGTTTAATAAAATCTTTTAGTAATTATTTCATCCACGTTTTTAAACCAGATCTGAAACTGAAGCAATTTCCAGATAATAACAGGATCATTCAAACTTCCATTAAGGAAATCATATTTCAACTTTTCAACATATTTTGGCCGGAAAAAACCAGAATCTGAAATATTTAACGAATTCAGGTTATCTTCAAGCAAATACCTTAAATCTGATTTTAACCAGGAATATATAGGTAAAGTGAAGCCTGTTTTAGGGCGATCCATTAATTGTACTGGCACATAATCATGAACAATGTCTTTAAGAATTTTTTTCTGAGTTTCCCCATATTTGTATTCCATTGGTAATTGTGCAGCATATTCAATAATCCTGTGATCCAAAAAAGGTTCCCTGCCCTCTAATGAAACTGACATGGTAGCCCTATCCACTTTTGTAAGTATATCGTTTTGCAAATAAATAATGTAATCAATAGATAGGGGTACAGACAATATTTTGTTAAATTTTGTGTAGTCCAAATCGAATGCAGTCTCCTGATTTTGGTATGGTCTGACAAACAACTTTTTTTTTATTATTTTATTTAATATGAAATAACTACGAAATAACTCCTGATACATATATTTTTTGTCACTACTCAGAACCTTTGATAATGTATTGAGTTTGTGTTTTATACTTAAATAATTATCAGGGATCAGAAAATCGGTAGCCTTAATAATATTGCCTATGCTTTTTTGTAAATCTGAAGGTATTTTTTTAATTAATCCCAAGTTGTTTAAAAAGGTTCGATAAATCGTATAACCGGCAAAAATTTCATCGCCTGAATCTGCAGATAAAGCAACTGTGACACTTTTTCTGGCCAGTTTACTAACCAGAGTTGTTGGAATAGCTGAACTGTCAGCAAAAGGTTCATCATAATAATATGCCAATCCGGGGATAATTTCCTGTGCTTCTTTTGTAGTACAATAATATTCTACATGATCTGTTTCAAGATATTGCGCAATTTTCTTTGCGTACGGCGCTTCATTATTACCTTCTTCAAAGCCGATTGTGAATGTCTTTAACTTCTCTGTTCTGTTGCATTGAAGCATAGCAGTAACTGCTGTTGAATCATATCCTCCGCTTAGAAAGACACCCAGAGGCACATCAGCAATCATTCGATATTCAAATGCTGAGAGAAGCAATTTTTCAATTTCATGTCTTGCATCGGTATAAGAAATGTTAATTTGAGGTAATGTATAAAAATCTCTGACATCCCAATATTTAACAATTTCACTCTTCATATTCTTTATGCTGATTGTTAAAATATGCCCGGGATTTAGTTTCCTGCAATTTTCAAAAATACAATAAGGGGAAGGCACATAGCCGAAATCAAAAAACTGATGAACTGCATTCTCATCTATTTTTTTAGAAAATTGAGGGTGTTGATGAAATGCTTTAAGTTCAGACGCGAACAAAAAAAGATCATCTTTCCAATAATAAAACAGAGGTTTGATACCCGCTCGATCCCTGAAAAGTGTCATTTCAAGAGTTTTCTTATCAAATATTGCGAATGAGAACATTCCAATAAATTTTGAAACGCAGGTATCACCCCACTCTAAAAATGCATGCAGAACAACCTCAGTATCAGAAGATGATGTGAATTTATGACCTAATTTTACTAATTCACTTTTTATTTCTTTATAATTATAGATCTCCCCGTTAAGTACTATGCTAAGGTGCTCAAAGATCATTGGTTGATGACCGGCAGAAGAAAGATCGATAATTGAAAGCCGGGCATGCCCAAAGCCAATACCTGCGTCTCCATCGAGTAAATATCTCGCATCCGCTATCATCAGGACCACGATGGTGCATTGACGAAACCATTTTTCTCAGGATCTCAATATTACTACCCTGGCCGAAATCTATATAACCGCAAATTCCACACATGAGGATTCCAGAATATTATTTTGATATTTTAAAGAGACGCTCCCCTAAAACCGAGGATCCTTTACCTGAATAGATTATTCACAAAAGTGATCAGCAAACTGATATCTTAAACCAAATTGAAAATAATAGTTACAACCAGAAACTTTATCCTGATGTTATTGTCTTTGCCCATAATATTATTATCTCGAATATAGTTATTTTTCATAAGACTCTGCTATTTAAGCTTCGTAAAACAATCCCTAGTGACATTCGTAATCCAAAGCGACGCCTAATCTGTAGCAAACTTACTAATCTGTTCTTTAGCGATGATTTCAATTGCCTTATTCTTTTGTTATCCAAAAGAGGTGAAGGATACAATTCCTGTATCATGAGTTCACTATTCACAAAACTATTTTTTTGCCAAAAATGAATTTGTGCAATGTAAAGGTAAATCCATTTCTCAAAATAATTTATTATATTTTCCTCAACCTCTTTCTCAATTTTATGTTTAGCTGCCAATTGCTCAATTTGCTTAAGAACTGTAATCTGATTCATTAAAAACACTTCAGGAGATAGAGAATTTGTTATCGATCCCGGATTGACAAACCAAATATAAAGGCATTCAGGTATTAAACATATTTTATCAGCTCTTAAAAGTATTTCTGATGAATACAAGAGGTCTTCCTCGGAATTTACAGCTTCAATACCATAAATCATATCATGGGTGACGGTCCTTTTTTACAATTTTATTCCAGCAGGCACCATAAAAAAATCTCTGAACCTGTTTTTTATCTGTTGTAATTAATTCTTTCTTGATTACCATGTCACGAATTTGTTTTCCATCAATGGTTTCACGCAGATAATTAAACACAATTACATCGGCATCCGTTTCAATACATTTATTATGAAGATTTTCCAGAGAATCAGGCAAAAGCCAATCGTCTGAATCTACATGCATAATATAATCTCCGGAAGAAGCATCCATGCCAGTTCGACGAGCGATGGAAAGTTTTTTATTCCGATTATGTTCAATAATTCTTAATCGAGGTTGTTTTTCTCTGTAATCTTTCAATACTTGTAAACTATTGTCTGTAGACCCATCCTCAACTGCAATGACCTCAAAGATACCGGAAAACTCCTGGTTAAATATTGAATCTAAGCACCTTACAAGATAGTTTTGTACATTGTAAACAGGTACAATAACAGAAATGTCTGGCTTTATGCTATTCAAAGTCGTATCCAAGCTTCGGGTATTAAATCTACTGTACGGGCATTCAAGGTTTCAGTTGTAAACCATTGTATAGGTGCAATTACAATTTTATCGGGGTTGGAATTTAACCATGCCCCCCACCAGCTAAAGCTACTGTTGGCTATAATATTATGCTTGCACAGGCTCATCAGTTGCATATCAATATAACTTTCCTTTCCGGTATTTCCTGATATAAATTCTGATTTGTAAGACAATTTTAGATTTTCCTGAGCCCATTTAATATCATCAGAAAAAATAAAAAAGAATGGAGTCTTAACATTACCAGTAATATATTCAATGGCCTTATTATAGTATTCTAATGAACAGGTGCCATGAATATCATGAAATTTATTATCAACAAAGTCCGTATGTCTTAAATGTACACTAACAGAATTTTCATTTTTAATTTTGTTTACAATATCCTGGTTTCTCTTATCTAAATCTTTTGAAAATATAAATTCATGTCGAATTAACGATTCAATGTTCTGAAAATATCTAAAACTTTGCCAATAGCCTGACAGATAACAATTATTAACAACTTTTTCTATTGATGAAGAATATGAAAAATCTTTTTCTATAAAATATTTTGAAGTACGAATTCCATGTAAACCAATTTTTATTGCCAATACGTTGACAATTTTATACAAAAAAGGTTTAATCTTTTTCAATTCATCTTTATTTGCCTCTTGTATATCTAGGTTAAAAATGTCAAGTTCAAGGGAACGAATAGTAATACCAGAAATATTTTTTCTTATGCTTAATTGTGAAGTATCAAATATTAATTTCGTTTGGAACTTGTAACCCAATGCCCTACCACAGGCATATTGAAACATTTGATTACCTAAACCGCCTAATAATTGGATTACAATCATAAAATGTTTATGATTTGTTTAATATAAAAACTCTTCTAAATATGATCTATAATAATTAAAGAAGTTAAGATTCATTAGTACCATTCTGACGCCAATTATCGATTACTTTATTAATATTTTTTTGGCTTGTGATCGATACATAATAAACATAAATCATTAAGGGTATTCTATGACGAAAAGAGAACTTTCCTTTCAGAAATTCAGAAATTTTGTATCGAAAAACACTTAAATCTAATAATTTACCTGTTATGGAATATGGTTTACGAGGTCCATCTGTTCCAGCCGTATACAAATACCTGGGAATTATCAGAATCTTTCCATAAAAAGAAAGCTGAACTAGAATAAATATATCAAACCAATCAAAAGCGCCAATTTGAACTTTACGGATTATTTCAGTTTTATGCAAACCAAAAATCATATTTGGTATCATTTCGGTTAATCTTGATCTGACTCTTACCAATGGAAGAACTGAAGCTGAAGAGGATGGACTTATTTTTTCAGAGATTGTGTGAGTATTTAAATTCTCTACATTTAAATGACAAAAAACAGAAACACACTCGGGATTATTTGAAAAGACGTTTAAACAATCCGATATGAATTCCGGATCCCATAGATCATCATGAGAGGCCCACATAAAAAATTTTCCTCTAGCCTGTTCAAGCACAAACTTGTAATTAAAAATAGGCCCTTTATTTTTTAATTGACGTAAATAATGAATATTATGGTATTTCCTGGCATACTCCTGGCAAATTAATTGGGTGTTATCTGTTGAACAATTATCTGAGATAATTATTTCAAAATTTTTAAATGTCTGTGCCAAAAGTGAATTTATAGCACCCCTTAAAAATTTCTCTCCATTATAGATCAATAGCCCGATGCTTACTTCAGGACTCATACTAATGAAATAGTCTTTAGCCTTATTTAACACATTATTGTCAGTGTAAGTTGTAAAAGGTTCAACCCACCCATTTTCGAAATTTTCCATTTTATTAAGAATAACCAAAATATTTTAATTTCGTTTTATGTTTTCCGGATAATAATAGAAGGCTCTTCATATAAGTCTAAGTAGTTGATCCTTATTAAATAGGTGTTTTTCATTCATGAGTTAGTGTTGGATATTATCCGGTGACAAAATAAGTGTCTGTAAAATCCAGGGCAAAATTAAGTTGAGCATTTCTTCCTTCTCTGCTATACGTTTACAGTGTTCTATCACCTTCTCTTTAAGTTTCCTTTCAGTAAGGAAAGTAATATTTTTCTCTTTGACTGCATTGTCTGCCCATACCTCCTTTACCTCTCTGCGTATCTGTTCTTTACCGAATAAATTGATGCTCTGCTTGAAGATCTTCTTCATCCCTCCTTCTCCTATCCGCTTTCGAAAATGTACAAAATCACCCGGGTCAAATGGATATTTTTATTGAAAATAAAGCTCCCCGCAAAAATGCCGACTATATGGACTATCAATATGCCTCTCCATAACAGTCTCATCACCAAGATTATATATCTGCTTAAGAAGCAGAAGCCAAACTATTGTCCTAATTGGGAGGAATGGTTTTCTTACTTCTCCATACAGATGTGCAAACTCCTTTCCAAATAATCACAGTCAATATCCTTTGCCAACAAACAAAGTTCCTGCTAAGGATTTATGAAACTGGCAAGTACTGTTTTGAGCATCTCTGACTGGGGTTGCGAGGGTAATTTTTTTAACAAGATTCCAAGCGTATTGATCAAATTTAATCAGAACTTAAGCAAAAACAAGACCTCAAAGAATATAAGTTATTAACAATCAAATTGTTAATAACTATTAAGTGATAATTAACCAGGTATAATGACACTTTGGTCGCATTAATCTTTTCAACACACGCGTGAAAATGGAAATAAATATTTATTCTTTATTAAATTCGAGTGTTAACCTTATTCCTTGTTTAATATCTATTTTCGGCTTCCATCCTGGAACTACTATTCCGTTTTCCCATGGCATCATTACTTCTCTATGACGATAAGGGCGGCCTCCCCAATTGATATTTAATCTTTGATTCGTCACTTCTTCGAAAATTTTTGCGAGTTCTTTTAATGTGTATCTCTTTTGAGCTCTTACTGCAAATATACTACCATTTTTAATCTTTTTTCTTTCAGAGACTAATTGGCTAAGTAAAATAAGATAAGCGTCAACAATATCATCAACATATGAGATATCAATAATTTGATTACCTGGTGACATATTCAGGGTCTCTCCATTTTTTGCTATATTGTTCCAAATATTAAAAATTTTAGGTCGCGAATCATTAGGGCCATAGGTGTCAGAAAGCCGAAGTGTACAGAATTTGATCTGATTTGTTTTTATATAGTATTGGGCAATACTTTCAAATGCTTGTTTAGTTGCAGCGTATAAATTTACCGGAGAAAAATCTTCATTGTTATAGTTTTGCCAAAAAGTACCTGTGTTAATAAAAATTTTTATTTTAGCCTGAACAGCACATTCAAGTATGTACGAACTAAATCTTAAATTCGAATCAATAAGTCTTATAACATCTTCAGGATTATGACATGTAAGATAAAGTGACGCCAGGTGAATTACTCCATCAAAAGCTTCCCTTTTAAGATATTCTGTATCAAGAAAAATGTTATCTTCGTTAAGCCTATATGTCATTACCTTATCGTCGAAGGGTGATTCTTCTTCTCCATATAGGTTTACAGAGATCTGATGTCCTTTTTCTGCAAACTTTCTGACTAAATTTCTTCCAATAAATCCAGTTGCTCCCGTAATAAATATCTTCATAATTAAAAGCTAAAATTTATATCAGCAAATTCCGGAAAACCTAAATCCCGTTCACTAATTATCGGTTTTTTAATACCCCAGTCCATCTCAAATGAATTGTATTTTATTCCCTTATCAAATTGAGGCTTATAAACTGATGTTTGAAGATATGTTACAATGGTATTATTTTCAAGGCTTAAAAATCCATGAGCGAAGCCTACAGGTATATAAATCAAAACAGGGTTATCAGAATCAATTTTTATTTTAAAATATTTCCCGTATGTTAAAGATTTTTTCCTAATATCTAATATTACATCCAAAATTGCTCCTCCATTTACATAAACAAGTTTAGTATGATCAGCAGGTGGTATCTGGAAGTGCATTCCCCGAATAATGTTTCTGGCAGAAATCGAATAATAACTTTCCTTGAGATTTGTTTCCAGACCATTTTCAGCAAAGAAGTCTTTATTAAAGACTTTTATAAAACTACCTCTATTATCAGTGAATTTATTGAGGTGGATCAATTTAAGGCCCTGAATAAATGTATTTTCTATTTCCATAATATTTAAATTTTAAGAATTAGGAAGAATATCACTTATTAGTAAAAAGATAAGTTTTATAAATCAGGCACAGTTACTCCCAATCATCCGTAAATATTTGAATTGTAGGAACTCCTTTTTTAATCAATGTTTGTTTAAAGATTTTGATCATTACTTGTGGTCCGGAAATGAAATAATCGCTTTTGAAACCATTTTCTGAGAAAATGTGATGGATATCAAGAATGCCGTCAATATCTTCGTAATAGATTTTTGGATCACAAAACTTCACAAGCTTAAGTTCGTTTTTATAAATGTTGTAAGATTCGGATCGAAATCCCAAATAAATTCGAGGATTAGATATAGATCATTAAATGATTCATGCGTAAAAAGTGACAGAAACGGAGTAATACCTGTACCTCCCGCAATGAATACAGTGTTTCCTTTGCTATGAGGTCTAGTAAAACAGATCACCATAAGGTAATTTTACAGTCATCTTCGGATCCTGGATGTAATTGTTCCACCATTCTGGAGGTAAACTTTCCCTTTACTGCATATGTAATTTTTATATTTGTCTGGTCTGGCGCTGATTGCATGCTGAAACATCGCGATTCAGGCCATTGCCCGGTGGATCATATTCATCCAGTGCCAGGTGTAGAAACTGTCCGGGTTCGTATTTAAATCTTGTTTACCCAACGATTTTATTTCAAGCTATAAACTCTCCTGAATATTATTACTTACAGACAGTGACTCTGACAGGATACTTTTTTACTATAGCCATTAATATTAACGGGTTTTAATAAATCGATCCAGAATTTTTTCTGTATAATCGAACATTTCCTTTGTCAACCCCGGATAAGTTCCAAGGAAAAAAGCATTGTTCATTATGTATATCGGTAGTATTCAGATGTGTCAGCAATCCGCCATTGCTATTAATAAAACCAGGCTGTTTTGTAATGTTCCCTGCAAATAAGTTGCGGGTTTCTATCAGGTTTGTGTTCAAGTATGCTGTGATTTCATCTCGTGTGAATGGGGTTCCTTCTTTTAATGTCACAATAAATGCAAACCATGCCGGATCTGCAGCTTTCAGTTGCTTGCGGCAGAGTAAAATATTCGGGATATTTCGAAAAGATTCGTGTCCATTCTTTGAAGTTTTCTTTTCTGCGATTCACAAAACTCCGGAAGTTTATCCATCTGAGCAGCACCAATAGCAGCCTGAATGTCGGTCATTTTCAGATTATATCCTATTTCAGAATATACATATTTATGGTCGAAGCCGACAGGCAGGTTACCAAATTGTTGAGAAAAACGTTTACCACAAGTATTATTTTCGCCACCAGCACAATAGCAATCACGTCCCCAATCACGGAATGTACGTACAAGTTGAGCTAATTGATGGATCATTTGTACAGATTGCTCCCCCTTCGCCGGTTGTGATGTGGTGAGCAGGATAAAAAGAAATAGTTGAAAGATGACCAAAAGTACCTGTTTTCTTTCCTTTATACTCACTTCCAAATGCATCACAATTGTCTTCAATTACCCAAAGATGATATTCATTTGCCAACTTCATTACTTCATCTAATATTAAATGGATTCCCAAGCGTATGGGCAATAAAAATGCAACGGGTTTTTGGAGAAATTGCTTTACGCATCATTTCAATATTTATATTGTAGGTCGGAATATCAACATCTACAAATACCGGAACTAAACCATTATGAATGATTGGAGTTACAGTGGCAGGGAAACCTGCAGCAACAGAAATTACTTCATCCCCTTGTTTAAGTCTTTTTTCACCTAATTTTTCAGAAGTTAATGCTGAAAAAGCAAGAAGATTAGCAGAAGAACCTGAATTTGTGAGAAGAACGTGTTCGATGCCCAAAAATTCAGCTATTTTTTCTGCAAATGCTTCAGAGAATCTGCCTTCTGTCAGCCAAAAATCAAGGGAAGCATCAACTGCGTTAACCAATTCCTGGTGATCAAATACCCTACCAGCATAATTAACCTTTGAATTACCAGGAACAAAATCCGGCTTCGCAAATTTCGCCTGATAATACTCGATCGTTTTTTGTATAATCTCCTTCCGAATTGTCTTATAATCATTCATTTGTTTATATTTCTTCGATTATTATTTATTTATCCGATCTGAAATATTCTTCAATTTGGCGTATACTAACCTGCCTCATATCATCATTTTTGAGAAATGCCTTATTCCAATCGACAATTGATTTGAGAGTTTTTTCAATGTTCCATTTTGGAAGCCATCCAAGTTCGGCTTTTGCTTTTGAACAATCCAATTTCAGATAGTTTGCTTCATGAGGTTGAGGAATACTTACTATTTGATAGGCAGCACCGTTACCCCAAAGCTCACATATTTTAGTGATAATCCATTTCACATTTTTTGCGTCGCTATCATCAGGCCCAAAATTCCAACCTTCCGCAAAAGCAGGACCGGCAAAAAATAGCTTCTCACACAATAAAAGATAGCCTGATAAAGGTTCAAGCACATGTTGCCATGGACGAATGGCATAAGGGCTCCGGATTTTCACTTTCTCATCTCTAATAATTGCACGGATAAAATCCGGAATAAGTCTGTCATCGGCCCAATCACCCCCACCAATTACATTACCAGCACGTGCAGAAGCTAAAGCACACACCATGTTTCTTATATTCATTAGAATTGAAAAAAGAACTTCTGAAAGAGGATGTTACTAATTCGGAACAACTTTTACTATTGGAATAAGGGTCATAACCACACAATGGTTCATTCTCACGGTATCCCCAATGCCATTCCTTGTTTTCATAACATTTATCTGTGGTAACATTTAAGATTGCCTTAACACTGCCGACCTCTCTGGCAGCATCAAAAAGATTCACAGTGCCCATTACATTAACTTCATACGTTTCCCTTGGGTTTTTATAAGATTCTTTAACAAGCGGCTGAGCGGCCATGTGAATAATAACTTCAGGTTGGACTTTTTTGAGCATTTTTAACAACAGATTGTAATCCCTGATATCTCCAATAGTAGAATAAACAAACTGATCATTTTTTGCTAGTTTGTAAAGATTTGGGTTTGTGTGAGGATTTAAAGCATAACCATACACCTCTGCTTCAAGCCAATGCAATAAGTATTGACAACCAAGAACCCTTAAATCCAGTGTGCCCGGTTATAAAAACTTTTCGTCCCTTATAGAAACCACCAAATAAAGTATCATTTACCATTTGATCCATGGTGCTTTATTATTTTTGATTAACTCTTCCAATTGGTATTTGTCACGCTGAGTATCCATTGGCTTCCAAAAACCTTTGTGTTTAAAGGTATAAAGTTGACCTTCTTTGGCCATGTTTTCAAGTGGTTCCCGCTCAAAAATTATCTTTTCACCGTCAGGAATGTAATCAAATACTTCAGGTTGGCAAACAAAAAAACCGGCGTTGATCCATGCCCCGTCCCCTTGTGGCTTTTCCTGGAATGAGAGTACTTTTTGTTCATCATTTACAATTAACGACCCGTAACGGCCTTCGGGTTGAACAGAAGTCATTGTAATTGCTTTCCCGTATTTTTTATGATGTACTATCAGATCTGAGATATTTACATCAGAAACTCCGTCGCCATAGGTAAGCATAAATGGTTCGTTTCCTACATAATCCTTTACTTTTTTAATACGGCTACCCGTCATGGTATCCAAACCAGTATCAACGAGCGTCACTTTCCATGGTTCAGCATGACTATTATGATGTGTTATAGTATTAGATGCCATATCAACGGTTAAGTCAGCCATATGTAGAAAATAATGTGCGAAATACTCTTTAATCATGTATCCTTTATAACCGCATAGAATTACAAATTCATTAAACCCATACGATGAGTAAATTTTTATAATATGCCATAATATAGGTTTCCCCCCAATTTCAACCATAGGCTTGGGCTTAAGTGAAGTTTCTTCAGATAATCGAGAGCCAAGACCTCCTGCTAAAATTAAAACTTTCATTTTCACATCATTTTTTTAAAAAGGAAATTTATCTCAATTAAATAATATACTAATGTGTATCAATCATATAATGGTTTAATCCCTATATATCTCCTCAGATAGAAGGAGGAATCTTTCATAAGATTCAATATCTTTTGTTCATAAATGAATCTAAAATACTATTTAAACTCTCCTTTAATCCGATTAGCTTATTCAAATGATAAAGTGAGTAAGCTATTGACATCATAAGCAATAGACTTCCTATAGAATACCCAAGTACCTTTGGGAAAAACATGACCGCTACTAACTCTAGGCTTATTATGCATATTGAAATCAATAGAAACTCAATGAACTTTCTGCTCATTAAATAATTATACAATTTTCGAGTAAGGACAATAAATATAAAAAATGTAGCAACGTTTTGAAGAGCCACAGCAGTTGCCAAACCATCAAGACCGTAAAACTTATATCCAAAGGTAAAAAAAGACAGCCCAAGTATATTACCAACTAAAGCATTCCAGACAAAAAAGGTTTTTTTTTCTCCTTTTGCAAGAGGAATCCAGCTTATAGTATATCCTGCTGCCTGAAATATAGTTCCAAAAGCTATAATCCGGATAAAACTATTAAGCACTACAAATTCAGGAGTAAGTAATAATCTAATCAATAAAGGTCCTGTAAGTATCAAAGTAACAAGCAATGGGAAAATAATAATCATTGTAATTTCACTTTGCTGATTTACCATATCCGATACTTTATTATTATCAGAACTTATTGCGGAAAGTCTGGGGAAATAATCTACAGACATGGCTGCAAAAACCAAACTGACAAATTGACTGGTAATTGCTATCCCTCCATTATATAGACCGACATCACTAATAGAACCAACACGACTTATAAATGCATTAACAGTGAATGAAACTAGTGTTCCAATCAATGAAGCTACCATCATTACAATTCCCAACTTTACCATTTCGCTCCCCCCAGAAATAGTCTGTTTGAAAGTGATTTTTACTTTGCTCAATCCTATTTTCCTGACAAAAAAATAACTCAAAAAATAGCTTGTAAAAGCTGCAAATATTAATGCAGGTACAATTCCTTTAATACCAAAAAAATAGTAAAGTGGAATTGAAGATAAAAGTCCAATGAATGAACCAATAACTGAAGATTTGGCCAGATTTTTTAATCGTCGTGTACCTTGTAGCAGGGTATTGTTGGCGCCAGCCAGAAGATTAAATAGCAGCGAAATAGAAAGCCAGACAAATGCCCATGTATAATCTTTGTTTCCAAAAGCATTCTTACTAAAAAAGGAGGAGCCAAATATCAAAATGATTACTCCCAGAAATGAAGAAAAATATATCCAACGACTAAAAATAGTATAAATTTTGTCAAGTTTTTGTAAATCATCTTCATATGAAGCTTTAGAAATATCTCTTGTAGCACTGTAACTAAGTCCCAAACCAGCAATAGAATTAATAATTGCCAGAGTTGAGTTGAAAAGACTAGATATTCCCATACCCATTGCCCCAAGGAATAAAGCAACAAACTTTGCTTTTATAAGGTTTATTAGTATTTGAAATATTTGTACGCCACCAAAAATCGAAGTCGCTTTAACAACACTGCGATATTTTGTTTGTGTACTAGTCATTTTTCTATCAAATTGAGAAAGAATGTTTGTATTTTCAATATTTAAAAATTCTGAAAACGAATAATAAAGAAGTTCAACGACCTCATTTCATTAATATGCTGAATAATTCCTATAAACTATTCCTATCCCTTCCCTCAGGCCAATTTTTCCTTTCCAGCCTAACTTTTTGATTTTGCAAACTTCGAGCAGTTTGCGAAAAGTGCAGTCTGGTTTTGAGCTATCCCAAATTAATTGTCCCTTAAACCTAATGATATTTTTAATCATCATCACCAGTTCTTTAATAGTTAAATCAGATCCTGTACCAATGTTAACGTGAGTGTTCTTTAAATCAGCGGAGGGCGCAGGGCGCAGGGCGCAGAGCCCAGGGCTAAAAGCCATTAAATCCTTAACCCACATTGCAGCTTTATGTTTGCAATGTGCTGATATTATGAGCTATCATTTTTAAAAATTTCGGCAGGGGGGACTACGGATTTTTTTCTTACAAAAGGAGCATATTTATACTTTAGCAAATCGTATATTTTCTTCACTTCTTTTGTAGGTTCGGTACATTGACGTATAGAAATGGTTTCATTCTTTATATTGACCAGACTTGTGGTTACACATTTTTGGGTGTTCATTGTCCTCACTATTTCCCGCCAGTCGGAGTTTATCTCTTGTTGTTTAAGCTGGTAGCGAATGGTTGCCACTAACCAATATGCCAACATTCCAAATGGAAATGTGCCATGGCGGCACGGTCTGTTTTATGGTAAATGGGGCGCAGGTCAAGGTCGGATTTCAAGACTCGAAAAGTATACTCTATTTCTCTGATAATATTATAGATAGACCAAAGTGTTTTCTCATCGTTTTCTTTCAAAGAGGTACGTAAAAAGTAAATCCCTGCTTGTTTGTCGGGGTCTTCGCCTGTTTTGTGCCGACAGCTTATATTTGTTGCGGTGCCATTGCCATTGTCTCCTATGGTTATGTCATAATAATTGTGCACCGATGGATACTTCTGTTTTAGCCGTCCAATCCGTTCGTACACTTTATTGAGTTTTTTTGTGCCTCCCTTTTTGACAATGCCTTCCTGTATGCTTTGTATGCCTTCTTCGAACCTTTGAGAAAGCAATCCGTTCATGCTTTTTTCTTTCAATGCTTTTGCCTGGCTGCGCACCCAAAAGTATTGGTCATTGTCGCCAACGGTTTTAACTTTTAGCAGTTCTATCGGCTGTTCTTTTTTATCTTTTATTTCCACGGGAGATGCAGTGGTATCGGCATGATATTCTTTTAGCGATGTGCGTGATACACACATGTAATCGTAACCCTTTTTTTTGAGCATGGCGATGTTGCCATCGGTGGCTATGCCTGCATCGATAATGACTATTGGCTTGCGATGGGAATAGGAGGTTTGATTGCTCATGGCATCTATTACAGAACCTAAGGTCTTGCAATCGGCCATATTGCCCTCGAAGATGTTCGAGTATTTCAGGAAGCCTTCACGGTTGACGACCACAGCCAATACCACGATACGGGCATCGTTGCGTTTTTCTTTGCTTCGGCCAAATTTGGCTATTTTGCTCCCTGTCATCCGGCCTTCAAAATACGTGTTGGTCAAATCGTACAAGATAATTTTATCTTCCAGGTCGAACAACTCGTTGGTACGTTTTGACAGGTATTGTTCCAAAGGCGTCTTTATCTTGTAAAGCTTATGTGATATGCCATAGAGTAGATCCTTTGTGAGTTTGTCTTTGTCAATACCGGTTATTTCACTTATGGCGGAGTTCTCTTTTATATACGAAACGCTCTTCAGTTCCGATGACGGGTACACCGCCCTGCTTATGATGTGGGTGGTTGCCAGGGATATTTTATCTTCATCCCATCCTGACTGCTGTAAAAAGCTACCTATCCCCAGTTGGTCGAAAGCTTGTTTGCATAGCCACTCGGCTCCTATTTCCCGGGCGTCCTTATTTTTTAATGTGGACATTTTGACTGTCTCCCAGTCTTCATTCCCCTGCTTTATATCATATCGCTTTTTACTCTTTATCTCTGTAAAATAATGCCGGGCCAATTGCTCCACTTGCTCATCGACAGCACTTGTCGAAAGACTGTTGCCCCCGTTAACAATCAATTCTTCTACACGTGTGGCCAACAGCTTCTTTTGTTCTACCGTTTCAAGCTCTTCCAACCTGCCAAAACTAATTATTATCCGATGGTGGATGCCCCAATTTAAGCGATAGCTCTCGCAAAGCTTAAATACGGTGTACCGTTCACCGGTAGTTTTATTATGTTTGAAAAATGGCTTGATAAACATGTAACAAAGCTATGCATCTCATTAGTATTCAGCAATAAGAGCGGGGGGACTACATTTTGAATTCCAAAATATTGCATTTGTAACTAATTGATTATGTGTAATGATAATTTTGAGCCACTACAAATTGTTAATAAATACTGAGTTATTAACAGCATTTTTGCCTATTCTTGGAGCTAAGGCTGCAATGTGGGTTAAATTCAATATTTTGCATAAAAAAAACACAAACATCTGCTACATCATCAACATAAAGGAATTCACGAAAAGGATTACCTGTTCCCCACAAAGTTGTGGTTACCGATTGCTGGTTAAATCAAGATTCTTTTACACAATGCCCTCTCTTCCTGCCAAATTTCCAAATCCTCAAATCTTTCAAATTTCATGCAAATCTGCCTTTAAACATTAAACCTGCAACTTGGAACATGAAATTTAGAAGATGTAAACTTTCTTTCAATATCTCCTTGCTCCCAGATAAAAATATCTTAGTATAACTGATGGCATCATTTTAATTATACCAATCAATAATGAGTACAAAAATATGAATAAAATGGAAATTTTAATAACTTATTTATTTTAAACCTGGTTAAGATAAAATTCCAACCATATTTTAAACCCGACCTGCGTGTATAAAAGCGCTCATCTTTTCTGAATTTCAACAAATATTCCGGAATATTTGCAAATCTTAACCCCTGCGATAATGCTTTAGCCCATAAGACATTGTCCTCCATTAAAACCGTATCAGTCGGATAAAAACCCGACTTTTCAATGAGTTGTCTCCTGTATATCACAGAAGGATGCGCAAATGGAGTTCTCGTAAAATACAGCCTTCTCAGGGCCTCATGTCCGACCGGCAACCTGCGATAAGAATTATTTTTCCCTTCTTCATCAATCTCCTCATACCAGCATCCCACACAGGAAATATCAGGATTGGCTAAAAGGAAATTACGTTGTTTCTCAAATCTTGCCGGCATTGATATATCATCGGCATCCATCCTGCCAATAAATTTATACCCGGGATCCTTCAATACAATTTCCAATAAATAATTAAGTGCACCTGCTAACCCTCCATTCTTCTCCAGCCTGAATAATTTAATTCGATTATCCTCTAATGAAGATATGTAGACGTCAATATCTGCCGACACAGGCCCGTCAAAAATAATATAGTAATGAAACTCAAAAAATGTCTGTTCAAGTATGCTCTGAACCGACTCCTTAAGGAATACCAATTTATCATTCTGATAAACAGACATTATTACAGCCAGATCAATCATAAAAAAGATAAAAGATAAAAGATAAAAGACAAAAGACAAAAGAAAGAAGTGAAAAACTAGATAAAAGATGAAAGCTTAAACACCATTCCCATGGAAACATCCGCGACGACCATGGAAGAAGTGTAATTTGAAAAAGTTAAAGAATTACAATTTTCTTTTTACTTCTTGCTTATTGCTTCTAAATATATTTTCTTCTGGTACAATCTGATTTCGCATCTGGCGATAGGGAGTATTCAATAATTCCTTTTTATAGGTTGATATGTTGCTCTATAGAATCAAGAATTCTTTTTGCAAGGTTGAGGTGAATATTTATTTCTTCATGTGTTGGAAAATAATATTTGGGTCCGGGATACCTGTCTGTTTCATAATAATCACTGATTATCAATATATCATCAATAGAAACCCAACTAATTTCAATTTTTGTCAGGACATATTCAAATAATGGAAGTAATGAATGAGATCTCGGAATGCTGATTCCGTAGTATGCATAAACAGCTTTAAATGCTTTTTCCAGTGTTTGGTGTATATCGATGGCAATCACATCAGTATAGTGATTATGCTTAAAAAGCAAAACGGCGGTTTCAAGGTTACGCTTCGATATGTCAAGCCACTCTGTGGCATATGGCTTATTAGGCATAGATTGTTTTCCCGCTTGAATATATCTCTTTATAAAATAAATCTCCCATTTCAATTCGCTGCTTTATCCGTTGTTCGCTATCAACCAGGATATCTAATGAATAGCTGCGATTACCAAGCTTACTCCACAATGCTTTTTTTAATTTAATCCTGAAATCACGTGTTTCACTTTCAGGTATATTCTTTATGATCAAAAGATCAATATCGCTGTATTCATTTGGCGTACCATAGGCATAGGAACCAAAAAGAATGATCTTTTCAATCCCAAACGGTTTCAAAATAATAGTTATTTCTGATAATAAATTTTCAGCATCCATTAATGTTTATTATAAAAATATAATATGACTATCGGTAATCATGCATAAGACCTCTTAGATTTTGACTTCGTCGAGCTCCGCTTCGCTCGGGTTCTTCGTTAGCCCCTTACCCTAAAGGGTGCGAAGAACCGAGTCCCGCAGGGCGAGCTCAGCACAGCCAAAATCAATTACTCCCTTTAGGGTCGGGGCAAATAATTGATTTTCAAGCATCAAAATATTTACATGTATGATTCCCGATAGTCATAAAATATAATATTACAAAAGATTAAATTAAGACTAAAAGGTAAACACGGAGAAAGTGAAAACAAGATAAAAGTCGAAACCCGGCGAAGATCCCGCTTAGGTGGAAATAAAAGTTCCCTGACCTGAAGTTAGGATGCAGAATGATATAATTCGCCGTAGTGTTCTGCCATCAATTTGGCTGCATATTTATTCTTAAAACCGGAATATGCGAGGGTGGCTTTCTTTGAGCCCGATTCATTAACCTCATGCAATGCGTCGGTCAGAGAATTTTTATTATCAAGTTTAAAGAATGTAACCTCTTCCTTATTAAACAACTCTTTAAACACTTCTATATCCGAACAGATAACCGGAACTTTCTGCTGAACTGCTTCTATCAATGTCAATCCAAGTCCTTCAGATCTTGATGGCATTATGAAAATATCAAAAAGATGAAAATAGGTTCTTTGCATTGTTACGAAATCCACTAAAAAAACAACGGTCAGAAATCGAAAGCCTCGATTGCAATTTTCATCAGGTTTGATTTTTCCTTTCCTTCGCCTATAATTACAAATGCATAATCTTTTTGGTTAGCTATCAGAATCAATACCTGTTCAATTCCTTTTATTTTAGTTAAAATTGAAGCTGTACCAATTACTTTCAATCCTCTCAATTTGAAACTCTTAATTGTATCAACAACTTCATCATCAAGTTCGTTTGGTGATTTTTCTGTAGAAATTCCATTGTGAATAACCTCCAGCTTTACAGGCGAATACCATTTCTTATAATAGCTCTTCAAGGTCTCCGAAACACAAACAAGCTTATCCGCACGACTCCATATTATCAGCCAGATATAACCAAAAACAAATGAGATAAACCTGTTATAGGTATATCTGAGATCGGCAAAAACGAAATTATGAATGGTTGAAATATGATACCGTATCCTTCTCCTGTACAGGAACGCAATCAGATCAGGCCTGATCCCATTAGTGTGAATAATGTCATAATATTCAAAATTAAAGGATCGCACGTTCATCCTTTTAACCGGGACTTCCATCCGGATCTCTTTGTCAATAATCTCATCAAGGTGATATACTTCAACTTTCAGATCAGTGTACTCTTTAAGAGAATTTGCCAAAGTCTCCATTACTATTACCGGCCCCATTTGCCTTATGGCTGGGACAATTATCGCAACCCTCATGCGACGGGTAATAAAAAATTGATTTTTAATTTAAGCAACCTCAACTTTTATTAATGTTTTCAGCCATGTTCGCAATTCCAGATTATCAAAATAACTGTTCCTCTTAAAATCAACCTTCTCTTTTATCCACTTCAGATCGATAATCGGATCATCTTTTTCAATAACCCGGATCTGACCCGGATCATAAAAGATCTCTTTTTTTATGCCATGGTTTGTGGTAATCAACTTTTTCCCCCTTGCAAGGGCTTCAATTACCCTGTGTGAATAACCTGATTGCCCCGCAAATGGCAAATCCAAAATAACATCTGATGCGGATAATACTTCCCGGACATTTTCAAATTTTAAGTTCTCTGAAATAATAAAATCACGACTTACAATACCTTCAATAACCTCATAATTAAGCAGATAATTCCTGATCCAGGTGGTTCTGATCCTGATCATTTTAAAAAACAACCAGACCCATTTATTATGCAACGTATTCTTATAAGTGGGAACTAACTTAATAAAATGTTTAACACCGGAATCAGTGAGCTGTACCATGATAGTGTCAAGAATCCGGAACCTGTCAGAACTGAATCTTCCAACAAAAAACAGGTCATAAGTATTTTCTGAGTGTTTAACCGGGCCCTCTTTAATAAAAAAGTTGGGCAAATAATCCCAACCATACCTTTCAGAATCTTCACGATCAAAAGTGTATACTTTATCGAATAACCTGCTCTCTTTTTCCCAGGAATACATTGAAAATGAGTCCCACAGATAAAGGACAGAGTGAAGTTCCGGATTTCGTTTTTTTAGCTTTTTAAACAGAAATGGAGAAACGGAGTGACAATTAATTGAAAATAAAAGGTCAAAGAATAAATTATCTGATTTTTCTAATTGACAATTAATATATCGTACTTCAGGGGCAAAAAATAAAATAATAGAGTCTTCTGAGGAATTTCAGTCTTGGACCTGGTCCCATGATAATCTAGGGGCAGATCTTTATTTTCAATCCAGACGACTTCAAAACCCAGATCCTCAAGTGCCAGGATAATTTTCTTTTCCACCTCATAAAACGCAGGAGTCAATAATAATAATCTCCTTTTCAAAGCTGCAGGGTAAAGCGTTAAGGTTCAAACTATAAGGATATGAAATGATCTGACGGTTAACAGTATTTCATCTTCTTTAAATCTGATTTTACCATCTCTTCAATCAATTCATCCAGAGTATACTCAGGCGTCCATCCTAAAACAGTCTTTGCCTTGGTTGCATCACCCACCAGCAGATCAACTTCTGTGGGTCTGAAATATCTTGGGTCAATTCTGAGAACAACTTTTCCCGGTTTTATGACAAATTCCCTGTTGTTATTCTTAGCAACAATTCCTTCTTCATTAACACCATGACCTTTAAATTCTATCTCAATGTCAAGTTTCCCGAATGCTTTGCGTACAAATTCCCTGACTGTGGTTGTGACACCTGTTGCTATAACAAAATCATCAGGAGAAGAATGTTGAAGTATCAGATACATTGCTCTTACGTAATCCTTTGCATGCCCCCAGTCACGCTGGGAAGATAAATTTCCAAGGAAGAGTTTATCCTGTTTGCCTAAAGCAATATTTGCAACTGCCCTGGTTATTTTTCTGGTAACAAAAGTTTCGCCTCTTATCGGAGATTCATGGTTAAATAAAATACCGTTTGAGGCAAACATACCATAAGCTTCCCTGTAATTTACAGTTATCCAGTAGGCATATAACTTTGCAACTCCGTATGGACTCCTTGGATAAAAAGGTGTCTTTTCTGTCTGAGGCACCTCCTGCACCAAACCATAAAGTTCACTGGTCGAAGCCTGGTAAACCCTGGTTTTTTTTGTCATCCCAAGCAGCCTGATTGCTTCCAATAACCTTAAGGTCCCAATACCATCAGCATTACCTGTATATTCAGGTGTATCAAAACTGACATGTACATGACTCATTGCTGCCAGATTGTAAACCTCGTCCGGCTGGACCTCCTGAATTATGCGGATAAGATTTGTGGAATCTGTCATATCGCCGTAGTGCAAAACAAAATTCAGCTTTTCCATATGCGGATCCTGATACAGATGATCAATCCTGCCGGTATTTATAAGGGAGCTTCTTCTTTTTATGCCATGAACAATATATCCTTTTTTCAGAAGAAACTCGGCAAGATATGCTCCATCCTGCCCTGTTACTCCGGTAATCAGTGCTGTTTTTTTCATTGTTGCAGTAAAATATGAATTTGATATTTTGCCAAAAAGGCTCTAAAACACTAAGGCTTAACAAAAATTACAACTCAATCCAAATATGTGACACTACGATTTAGATACAATAAAACCTGTTTTTGAAAGGGTAATATCAACAAATCTTGCACGATCATTTGGCTTGTTTTTTTCGAGTAAGTCTTTGATCTTCACTGATGCCCTGAAATCTTTCGACATTATTAAAAGGAAACCACCACCACCTGCTCCCAGCAATTTATAACCAAATGTATAATCGTCAATCAAATCAATGATCTTCTGTATCTCAACGGGATTTGTACCACTGTCGAGTCTTTTATTCAGTTCCCATGATTTTAATATCTTTCTGGAAAGAGCCTCAAAATCATTCTTTTGTATAGCATTAAAAGTATCTTTAACATGAAGTTTCATATCACTGAGGATATCAAGGTGCTCCCTGGAATTTACGAACATTCCCTTCACTATCTCAGCCAGAATTGTTTTGGCAACCCTCGTAACGCCTGTGTAATAAAGAAGGATCAATCCGCGATATTCATCTGATGTGAATAAATCGTCTGGTAACCATTTTACAGAAGGCTTCTGATTGATCCCGGGCGTTGAACTGATCTCTTTCAATCCGTGAAATACACCACCGTACTGATCCTGCCAGCCACCGCCTGTTGTCAGCATTTGTTCCAATGCGAGTGTTCTGTTGCAGATACAGTTTTTATCCCAGTCCAGTTTCATTGCTTCTGATAAAGTTCCAAGTACTGTTGCTGCAATCAGGGAACTGGTACCTAAACCCGAGCCTTTGGGGATCGCAGATAATATGGAAATCTCAAGACCGCAACCCAGATCTTCAAGTTGGTCAGTAAGTGTATTATAATGTTTTGATGAATAGTCTCCGCCAAATCCTGAAAGGCATAAAGCTGCTTTTGGAATTGAGAACGGCGAACCTACAAGATTAAATTCATTTAGCTGGCTGAAAGAATCCAGGTCCTCACTAAAACCAAGATCGATGGACCTTAGAACAATTTTATACTCTTTCAGCGGACGTATGAAAACCTGCAAGGGTGGCTGACCATTAAGTTCTACTCCTACATTTATTACCGAGCCACCATAAAAAATGCAATAAGGCGGGGTATCGGTCCACCCTCCGGCGATATCCAACCTGGCAGGACTCCTTCCCCATATTATCTGATCATCGAGAATATTCTTCTGCTGGTCAATTTTATCATTCCGGCTCTGATCAAGAATTCCTTCTCTCAGAAGATTAAATGCCTGGTTTTCGTAATATTTATTTTCTTCTCCTTTATACTCAGTGGTCAATGCCCTGAACATCTGATCCAGAATTCTTTTTTGCAAAGTTGATCGTGAGCTAAGTTCAGGAGGAAGATCAAGACCAAACCTGGTAAACAGTTTTGCAGTCTTTTTAAGATCAAGCTGATAAAATACACTGCGATTTTGGTTTTCCGACAGCTTTACGAGTGAGCTTCTTTTATATATATCTCTTTGTTTTACAAGTCTTTCCTGATTACAAAATGAACAAATCTCATTGAATGATACTCGTTTTGAATTAATCCACCGGTCTCCACTGGAATTATCAACCATATTTTTCCCGGTCATCCAACCTATAATTGATTCAGCATTTTCAACTGATTCAATCTCGGGAAATAGTTTATAATCAAGGATATCTGAATCAGCTGAAGCTCCCAGATGAGAATGATCAATGTTTCTCTCTTTCAGCCAGTCTGCAAGTTTCATCCCCATCCAGACTACACCTTTGTTTAATGAACAATCAAACCGATCATCGATAGCATACGGTCTGAGAATAAAATGATCAATACCTGTCGGAATTACATCAATGCATATTCCTTCAGACAAATCAATTGTCCAGTTATTTTTTGGGACTCCTGTTATAAAACTGTTTCTTTTTATGGTCCAGTTTTTATTTATGAAAGAATTTTCGATCCAGATATTTTCGTTATGTTCGGTAAATTTTATTTCAATTTCCGAATTCAGAACGAATATTGAAGGATGAGGCTTAGAATCAAAATGCAATATTTCGCGCTGATCATAAATCCTGTTCTGAATCCTGGTACAGGACTTTATAATATCTTTTGATGTTCCAAAGTGATAAAATTCACCTTTTGCCAGTGGATAAACTTTAACACTTAACGGGCTTATTTCATTGTCATAAAGCGCCGGGGTTTTACCCAGAGATTTTCCAAATTCAGAGTATAAATCATAAAATTTATTTGCTTTAAAAACCGACAGTTCCTGATCAGTATTAAAACCTGATCTCTGCAGGATTATATCTATTGCCTTTTTGCTCAATAACCATATTCCGGAATCCATCAGATGGTAATAATCGATAAGTGAATCGGCCATTTTTTTCTTATCGGGCTTTTGCAGCATAAAAGATAAGTTATTATTACCATCACGTCTGCTAAAAAAGACTCCATGCCTGCTTGCGATATCATCATCCGTCCAGATACCAAAGCACACAATATCGGCATCGGGGATATCTTCAAATCTGTCCTCGCATAAAATCAGAACATCTCCGCTACCAATTAAAACCCTGGATTTTTGGGGAGCATTGACAAGTATTTTATTATAAAGCTGTTGCTGAAAATCTAAGAGGATCTGGTCTAGATCCTGTCCTGTTGTCCATCTGAATACGGGGACAGGAATTGTAATTTTCCCGGTATGTGAATAAGCAGGCACCCTTCTGCTGCTTCCGGCAGAATTGATGATAAGAAACCTGTTATCCTCCAGTAATGTATTAAACGACCCATTGCCGCTTGCTTCCTGACAATAATTCACAAGCAGATTGGCAGCACCTCCACCCGAACCAACTCTATGATCTTCAGGATCTGATGAGACAAACCAATTTTCACCGTTAGAATTGATGATGGAATTGACGGCTTCCCTTGCAGCCGAAGGAACATTCAATAATTGCCTGATCATTATAATACCTGATCCTGTAAATACCACTTATAAAGCATACCTGTTCCGTTATTCAATTCAACCTTGTGTTTCCATCCAAAGCCGGATAATTTATCCACAGAAATAAGTTTTCTCATGGTGCCGTCAGGTTTATCTGAATTATAGGTAAACTCCCCTTCAAATCCAACAACTTTTTTTATCAATTCAGCTAATTCACTAATTGTCTGATCCTTACCGGTGCCAATATTAATATGGGTATTTCTTATCTCCCCTGAGCTTCCTTCAACCAGGTCATTAAAGGAAATATTATTCATTATAAAAATTATTGCATCGGCCAGATCTTCGGACCATAAAAATTCTCTTCGGGGTTTTCCTGTACCCCAGATCTCAATATAAACTTTTGTCTTCTTACCTGCCTGACCATGATTGTTTTCTCTCTCCTTAATTTCAGCGTCCGGAGTTATTCCAAATTTTGAAAGAGTATCTAAAATACTTTGTAACCCTGCAGAACCATCCACCCCATTTATTGGTCGCCGGTTCAGATCTGTTCTCAGACTGTTCAGATCATTATTTTCAAGACATTTCCCCAGGTGTATCTTACGCAATAATGCGGGCAAAACATGAGAAGTCTCAAGGTTAAAATTATCATTCGGTCCGTAGATATTGGTAGGCATAACCGATATATAATCAGTCCCGTATTGAATGTTTAAGCTTTCGCAAAGTTTAATGCCGGCTATCTTTGCAATAGCATAAGGTTCGTTTGTATATTCCAATGGCGAAGTCAATAACCTGTCTTCGGTCATTGGCTGTACAGCATCACGCGGATAAATACAGGTACTTCCGAGGAATAAAAGCTTTTTAACCTTATTCCGGTACGATTCATTAATAACATTAAGCTCAATCTGAAGGTTATCATTAATAAAATCAGCCCTGTAACGATTGTTGGCAACTATTCCTCCGACTTTTGCGGCAGCCAGGATCACATAATCGGGTTTAGTTTTACTAAAAAACTGCCGGACAGCCAATTGATCGCGAAGATCCAGTTTGGAAAAATCTTCACCGATGAGGTTATTATAACCGTTACCGGTAAGTTGTTTCCAGATAGCTGAACCTACAAGACCTTTGTGGCCGGCGATGTAGATTTTGGAATCTTTGTCCACCATTATTTGATTCAATGTTACAAGGTTTCAATGTTTAATGTTTCAGAGTTTCTGAGTTTCAGCGTTTCAATGTTTCAATGTTTCAATGTTACACAGGTAAAGGATTCAATGCTTTTTATGACCATCATACTCTGAACTTGCTATATAATCTATAAAATGCTTTATTTGAGAAGACAAGTTCAGACAATCATTCAATAAAGATGAATATTGTTCCTCTAGAAAGTGATTTGATCCAAAACATCTATGTATCTGGAACCGGGTTTCACCAAGGCTGCCTTTTGCAAATTATAGAAACTTTGAAATTCTTAAACCCGAAAATCTTCAACCCTGTAACTTTAAGAAAATTGCAGATATACTGGATTAAATGCTAAAGATTAATCAGCTCAAATTTACTTTTATAGCCCGGAACGATTTCCTGCATCTCTTCGATAACTTTTATTTCAGACAGGCTGTAAAGTGAACTGAGAATTGTATCGATCCTGACAAGGACCTTTTCAAAATCGTTTTCTGCGACCTGAGCTATGCTTATTTTAGGATGATGTGTGGGTAACATGGGTTCATCTGATGAAAAGAGTTCTTCGAAAAGTTTTTCACCGGGACGCAATCCTGTGAATTTAATTTTAATATCCTTATGTGGTTCAAGGCCGGAAAGACGAATAAGGTTAAGGGCCACATCAAGTATTTTTACAGACGATCCCATGTCAAAAACAAATATTTGTCCGCCATTTCCCATAAAACCGGCCTCCAGGACAAGCTGACAGGCTTCCGGTATCGTCATAAAGAAACGGGTGATATCCGGATGGGTTAGTGTGACCGGACCTCCTTCTGCTATCTGCTTATTAAACAGTGGTATTACAGACCCGTTTGATCCAAGTACATTACCAAAACGGGTTGTTATAAATTCTGTTTTAATACCTTGTCGTCGCGACTGGGCATGCACCAGCAGTTCACAAATTTTCTTGGTCGCACCCATCACATTGGTTGGATTAACAGCCTTATCGGAAGATACCATGACAAACTTACCGACACCGTATCTGATTGCAAGTTCAGTCATAATCTTTGTTCCACCAACATTGACCCTGAATGCCTCATGGGGGTGAACTTCCATCATGGGCACATGCTTATAAGCTGCTGCATGGAATACAACTTCCGGATTGTACCTGAGGAAGATCTGCTTCATAACATCTTCCCTGGTAACATCACCAATGATGATCTTAAAGCTGGATTCTGAGAATTTACTTTTTAACTCCTCACCCAGGTAAAATGAAGGTGTTTCAGCCTGGTCAACAAGAATCAGCATTTTTACATCAAACCGTGTCAGTTGTCTGGCAATCTCCGAACCTATAGATCCGGCGGCTCCCGTTACAAGTATTGTTTTTCCTTTTAATCCGCTTTGAATTTTTTTAAGATCGAGTGTTATCGGTTCCCTGCCAAGCAGGTCTTCAAACTTAACTTTTTTGAGTTGTTTGGCCTCAAAATGACCATTTAGCCAGCTATCGACAGACGGTGTGTCAAGTATCTCACAACCAAGCTGTATTACCGATTCCAACACCTCTTTCTTCTTGGAAGGTGCAATATTATTGATTGCAATAATGAAAGACTGAATCTCTTCACCGTCAATAAATTCTTTAGTCAGTATATGGCGCGAATATACCCGGCACCCCTCAATTTTCTTACCTTGTATTTTCTTGTTGTCATCAATAAACCCCTTGATCCTGTATTGACTTTTGGGATCACCCTCGATAACCTGTTTAACAATAATTCCCATATCACCCGACCCATAAATAAGTGCATTTTTCTTTATGTATGAGGTTGAAGAGGCAAACTCATAAAACAACTTAACAAATACCCTGAAAAAGGAAAGAAAGATAATTACTGCTCCAGAATGGATAAGCAGAATTGAAAGCGGAACATTAAACAGGAGATTCCATTCATACTGGCGGCTCAAAATAGTTATTGTAAACAGGACTGCAAGAGAAGCAAACGTTGCGGCAATAATTTTATATGTGTCTTTAATAGTTGTGTGTCTTATCAAACCTGAATGGGTCTTAAACACTAACATAAAGAGTGTATAAACCGCCAGTACTAAAAATGTCTGCCTGAATACAATGGAGCTGTCCAGTGGGTAAACATCAAAGTTGTACCTGAGCAGGTATGCGACCTGAAAGGAGAAAAAAACTGTCCCCATGTCAAGCAGTAGTACAAGCCACCGGGGTAATGAATGCTCCCTGAAGACCTTAAAAATCCTTCTTTTAATTACATCAATCATAATTCAGAAATGAGGTTCCGAAATTATTTAAAATCGTTCTATATTGTTTATGTAACCAGAACTTATAAAAGAGGCGATGGTTGCCTGGCACTGGTGGCAGCTCAACCTCAAATTCTTATTTTCATTGCTTTCAGAGAAACTTCCGCCTCGTCAGTCACATGTTACGGAAATGTATCTGTCTGACTAAGTGTTTAATATGATAATTTTTGTAACAATTGTTACAAATTATGCCAGAACCATTTAACAGCCTCTTCAAGACCTTCCCTGACACTGTGAGTCGGAGAATAGCCGAGAAGACGTTTTGCTTTATCAATAGATGCAAGTGAATGTGGAATATCCCCTGCCCTTTCGGGACCGTAAATAAGTTTTATATTTAATATCTCACTGTCATACTTGCCTGCATTTCGCTGAATTTGTTCAAAAAGCTGATTAAGAGTTGTCCTTTCACCATAAGCAACATTATATACCTGGTTAAGGGCCTCTTTATTTTTAACAACAGCTGCCAGGTGGTTTGCCTGGATCACATTATCGATATAAGTAAAATCGCGGGAAAAGGATCCATCGCCATTTATTACCGGCGATTCATGATTCCGGAGCATTTTTAAAAACTTTGGAATTACGGCTGCATATGCCCCATCCGGATCCTGACGTCTGCCGAAAACATTAAAATACCGTAATCCGATTACTTCAATCCCATAGGTATTGGCAAAATTGGTTGCATAAAGTTCATCAACATATTTTGTAATCGCATATGGAGACAACGGAGAGCCAATCGTATCTTCCACCTTGGGTAAACCGGGATGATCGCCATAAGTGGAGGAGCTTGCTGCATATACGAATCTTTTTACGCCTGATTCCTTGGCAGCAAAGAGCATTTTTACATAACCCCCGATGTTGACATCGGTGGTAGTTACAGGGTCTTTTATCGAGCGTGGTACCGAACCCAATGCAGCCTGGTGAAATACAATATCAATATCCTTTACGGCATTCAGACACTCATCGTAGTTGCGTATATCTCCCTCAATAAGCTTAAATTTCGGATTTGAGGAATACTCTTTAAGATTCTCCCGTTTGCCTGTAGAGAAATTATCGAGACAGACAACGTAGTTACCTGAAAGTAACATGGATCCTACAAGATTTGAACCGATAAAACCTGCTCCTCCGGTTACTAACACTCTGCTATCACTCAACATTTGCTCCATCAAGTATTAAAAAAAAACAAAAATAGTCATTTTAACACAATTAAATATTATAAAAATGACTCTTTTTCAAATGTCATGAGTATTTCGCTCAAGATGAATTCAGCACTTTTTCCATCTCCGTAAAACCCCGGGTATTCAAGATCAGAACCATTGTGAATAAATCTTTCAAACTCGGTTCTGATAAGAAAAGGATCAGCATCAACAAGTTTAGCTGTTCCATTTTTGACAAGTTCAATCCATTCGGTTTCGTGCCTGAGCACAATACATGGTTTTTTATAGAAATGAGATTCTTTCTGAACTCCGCCTGAATCAGTAATAATCATCCTGCAGTTTTTTTCAAGAAGAATCATTTCGAGAAAAGAGACAGGGGGTATTATTTTTATATGTTTGGAACTCAAAAGGTCCTGATGCAGGTTTTGAAGCTCCTTCTTTAATATGCTGGTAGTCCGTGGATGAAATGGCATCACAAGAGTAATTGAATTCTCTTCAGCCAGTTCTTTCAGTGCTTTCAGAATAGTGTCAAGACGCAAGACTTCACCGGTATTTATTTCGCGGTGAATTGTAACAAGAACAAAATTGTTACTTTCAAGGGACATCTCTTTAAGGAAGGATGATTTCTTCTTTTCAGCCAGTCCTGCAAAAAACAGAGTATTATCATACATTATATCCCCTGTAAGGTAAATCTTGGGATTGTCGATGGTGTATGGGGGACTGTTTTCAGGTCTGAAACCTTCATTCATAAGATTTTTAAATGCGGTATTTGTCGGGGCAAAGAGAAGTGTTGATGAATGATCGCTTGCAATCCTGTTAAGTTCTTCAGGCATACCTTTATTGAATGATCTCATTCCGGCTTCAATATGGATTAACGGAATGTGAAGTTTGGAAGCTGCAAGAGCCCCTGCAAGAGTGGAATTAGTATCTCCGTAAAGGATAACACAATCAGGCTTTTCTTTAAGAAGAATCTCTTCGATACCCGTAATCATCATTGATATCTGTCTCCCGTGACTCGATGATCCTACGCCAAGATTATAGTCAGGTTTGTGAATCTCAAGTTCATCAAAAAAAACTTCGGATAGTTCCTTATCATAATGTTGTCCGGTATGAAGCAGTAATTCCGTAATTCTTCCTGAATAATGTTTCCTTATTGCCCTGCATATAGCTGAAGCTTTTATAATCTGAGGTCTGGTACCTACAATACTTAGAAGTTTTAAATGAGACATTGATCAATTTCAGTTTGGGAGCCCAAAGATAAAAAAAAACTTTTAAATATAATCTGATTTAAACAAAATGGTCTGTATCAAAAGTCCTTCCGGGGTGTTCGCCCCTATATCCCCTAAAGGGGACTTATTGATTCACAAGTAATTATCAAACCCCCTTTAGAATACCCTTTTAGGGGGAAGGGGGCAAGAAATAAGGTATTTGGATGGAATTTATACTTTTGATGCAACCTTCCGTATTTAATAAATTGCTATTTTGCGTAATTTACTGCCCTTGTTTCACGTATCACAGTAATTTTTATCTGTCCCGGATAAGTCATCTCATTCTGTATCTTTCTTGCTATTTCAAATGACAGGTTTTCAGCTTCTTTGTCATTAACTTTCTCAGCGCCGACAATGACACGAAGTTCACGTCCTGCCTGAATTGCATATGTTTTGGTCACACCAGGGTACTGTAATGCCAGAGATTCGAGCTCTTTAAGCCTTTTAATATATGACTCCACCACCTCACGGCGTGCGCCGGGGCGCGCCCCGGAAATAGCATCACAAACCTGAACTATAGGTGCAATCAGTGTTGTCATCTCTGTCTCGTCATGGTGGGAGCCGATAGCATTACAAATTTCAGGTTTTTCCTTAAATCGTTCAGCCATTTTCATACCAAGTATTGCATGTGGAAGTTCTGGTTCATCATCAGGCACTTTGCCGATATCATGAAGCAAACCTGCTCTTTTTGCAAGCTTGGGATTTAACCCGAGTTCGGCTGCCATAATTGAGCAAAGGTTAGCTACTTCACGGGAGTGCATAAGCAGATTCTGTCCATATGATGACCGGTACTTCATCTTTCCTATAAGTCTGATAAGTTCAGGGTGCAATCCATGAATTCCCAGGTCTATTGTTGTTCTCTTTCCAACTTCAAGTATTTCTTCTTCAACCTGTTTACGGGTTTTCTCGACCATCTCTTCAATTCGTGCCGGATGAATTCTTCCATCGGTAACCAGCTGATGAAGTGCAAGACGTGCCACCTCTCTTCGTACAGGATCAAATGCTGAAAGGACTATAGCTTCAGGAGTATCGTCAACAATTATTTCAACACCTGTTGCTGCCTCAAGTGCACGGATATTACGACCCTCACGTCCAATTATACGGCCTTTCATTTCGTCAGATTCAATATGGAAAACGGTAACTGCATTCTCTATTGCATTCTCAGCCGCAACACGTTGAATGGTCTGTATCACAATTCTTTTAGCTTCTTTATTGGCGGTCATCTTAGCTTCATCGAGAATCTCGTTCACATAAGACATGGCGCCGGTTTTGGCTTCTTCCTTGAGGGACTCAATAAGATGGTTCTTTGCTTCTTCTGCTGAAAAACCGGAAATAGCTTCCAGCTGGTCAACCTGCTGTTTATGAAGCCGCATCAGCTCTTCCGATTTTTTATCAACCAGTTCAAGTTGTGAAGTGAGGTTTTCGCGTATAGAATCAGCTTCATTTTTTTTGCGCTGAGCCTCCTCCAGTTTCTGTGAGAGGGTCAGTTCTTTCTGTTTAATCCTGCCCTCAGCCTGAGTCATCCTGATGTTTTTCTCGTTTATTACTTTTTCATGTTCTGTCTTGAGTTGAAGAAATCTCTCTTTTGCCTGAAGAATTTTTTCTTTTCTTATTACCTCGGCTTCTGCTTCAGCCTCTTCTATTATTCTCCGATTATTGTTCCTCAGGACAACCTGCCATAAAAAGTATGAACCAATAAAAGCTCCCGCCAGACCTAAAATGCTAAAGCCGATTGTCAGTCCGGTACTTAGTGTTCCTATTATTAAAGTCATCGTTTATAATATTATTTATATATGATTAATAAAAAACCCGCAAAGTTCCTTCAGCTTTTATAAAACCCCATGTCTGAATGGCTGGAGCCTCTATTTCAGTTCAAACGTCCACTGTTCCCTAAGGAAGCCCGACGAATCGGGATGAGGCCTGTTCTAGCTGAACTAAGATATGCTCCAAAGTTTTAACTGTTGAGTTTCAAAAATGAATGAAGAAACAATGCGGGCAATTAGTTTGTCTATTTTAAAGAACGCTGTTACTCTTTTATTTCAAGAACTGAATCAATCTTCTGAATCAGTTCTTTAAGTGCATCCGGGATATAATCATTTTCAAGTTTCTCCTCTTCCTCTGTAAGTTTAATCACATACTGCAGGGCTGCCATCGCCAAAAAATCCTGTACATCCTTATCAGTATACCTCTGCTTGTACTGAAGTACCTTTTCATTGATCATCCTGGCAGCTTTCCTGATCTTCTCCTCATTGTCCCGTTCAACTTTCAATGGATAATATCTGTCCGCTACGTTAACTCTGATGGAAAGTTTATCATCCATTTTTATATTTTATCTGTTTAAAAGAGCAACACATCTGTCTATCTCCCGCACCAGTTCAGTTATCTTCCTTTTCGCCTCCGAGGCATGTTCACCTTCACCTAATAATGCTCCTGATAATTTAACTCTATCGTATTTAATTTCCAATTCTTCTATTTTCATGTCACGTTCCTCCAAAAGGTTTTTTAATTTCAGATTCCCGCTTTTCAATTCAAAACATTCCGCTTTAAGGGTATTATATGTGCTTAACAATTCATCCAGTTTTCTGTTCAAAATTTTTAATTCCTCATAACCCTGCCCCGACATATTCAAATCTTTAGTACAAATTTAATATTGTTAATGATATTTTCAAAAATTTAGATGAAATAGTTTGCACGGGTTCTCCAGATTTATAGCTTTGCACATCTGTAATATAATTTTTCATAAAGAAATGCTTCTAATCCGGTTCTTGATAATCAGCATATTGTTTTTCAACTCATTGATTTACACGCCAAAAGACAGATTAATTTTTATTTGTCCGATAAAAATACCCCTCGCCCTCTCTTCAAATTTCGGAGAACTAAGGATCGATCATTTTCATTCGGGACTCGATATAAAAACTCAAGGTGTCATTGGTAAGGAGATTCTGGCAGCGTCAGATGGTTACATTTACAGGATTAGTGTATCTCCCGGGGGATTCGGGAAAGCACTATATTTAAGACATCCGTCAGGTTATTCAACTGTATACGGACACCTCGACAGATTTACTCCTGAGATTGAGAAATACGTGACAGCCCGGCAATACGAGAAAAAAAGTTTCCTTGTTACCCTCTTCCCCGGAAAAGAAGATGTTCCCAGTTAAACAGGGTGATCTGATTGCATTTTCAGGAAATTCAGGAAGTTCCGGTGGTCCCCACCTTCATTTTGAGATCAGGAAATCGGATACCGAGATCCCCGTGAATCCATTACTATTTGAATTTGGGGCTGGTGATAATATTGTACCCATAATCGAAAAGCTCGTAATATACCCCATAAACCGGAATTCATCTATTAATGACCATAATAGCATGAAAAAATTAAATGTTGCGGGAGGTCACGGTAACTATTACATTCCCTCGGAAAATGAGATACGGATTACCGGGCTCGCAGGATTCGGAATTAAAGCATATGATTTACTTAATGATAGTTTTAATAAATGTGCGGTATACTCAATCGAACTTTCAATTGACAGTATCCCGGTATTCAATTATGTCATGGATGGTTTTTCATTTAACGAGTCGAGGTTTATTAACAGTCATATTGATTATGAAACATATATGAGGGAGAATATTTATATTGAAAGGATGTTTGTTCTCCCCAATGACAAGCTGAGCGTTTACAAAGATGTTATAAACAGAGGGATTTTTGATTTTAAAGATAACCTTAGCCATCGGGTCGAAGTGGTGTTAACTGATATTAATAATAATAAATCCACGCTGACATTTAAAGTAAATCCCGATCTGCCTAATGTACCGGAAAATTCCGTTTCGACGAATAAAAACCTGAAAATTTTGCCATATAACAAAAGCAACCGGTTTATTTCTGATGGGATATCGTTAAATATACCTAACGGCGCACTTTATGACACTCTGTACTTTGAATATAAAAGAACACCAGGCACTAAAGAGATGTTATCAGATATTCATATGGTTCATAACAGGTTTACTCCGTTGCAGAAACCATATACTCTGTCCATTAAGCCTCAAAGGATCATTAAGGGCATGGAATCGAAGATGCTGATTGCGCAGATAATCGATGATAAGAAAAAGAGTGCATTTATCAGCACATGGGAAGAGGGATACCTTAAAACAGAGGTTAATTCATTTGGTAATTTCTATGTAGATATTGATACTATTTCTCCTGTAATATCAGCTAATGGCCTGGTATCAGGAGCCGATCTTACAGGAAAGAACGAGATGAAGATAACTATTACCGATGATTTTTCAGGAATAAAATCATATGAGCCTTCAATTGATGGAAAATGGGCTCTGTTTGAATATGACCTTAAAAACAATTTACTGATTTATAAGTTTAATCAGAAAAAATCACAAAAGGAACAAAACATAACCTCGCACTTACTGTTACCGATAACAGTGATAATAAGAGTTACTATAATTGTGATTTTACCTGGTAATTTGAATTTTAATAAATTCTGGCCGGGTAAATGCCTCTCCTGATCATCTTTTTAATATTTTCAACAACGAACGGTTTGTCTTCGCGGTAGGTTACACCAAACCACCTTTCGTTACTCATCAGGATCCTGATGGTAATTTGTCCGTTTTTGACGAATTTGTCTACTGATGTCGGAATATCAAGTTCTGATTTGAGATCCATTCCGGATTTATTTATAAAATTTCTGAATTCTTCACCCAGAAACTTGTAACAGGACGGTTTAAACCCCCATAGATTCATCGAAACAATTTCATTTCCCGTAAAAAGCTCCATCTCCCCATCTTTATCAGGCGCCCGGGCACCTGTGGATGTCTTCTCAATCTGTTTTGTCTCCACAATTTTTTGCAGCATGCCCTTTTCATCTACCCAGCAAATACCCCTGTTAACACTGCCATGGTCCGACAAGGTGTTTCCCATTTTATAACCTACGATACAATAGCCGTTTGGATCTTTATCGTTAAGAAGAAAATCGTGAAGTATTTTAAAAGACTCAACACCATAATAATCATCAGCATTTATTACCCCGAAAGGTTCCTCTAATTTTCTTTTCCGTCACCAAAATTGCGTGACTTGTGCCCCATGGTTTTTGCCTTTCAGGAGATACCTTCACCCCCTCCGGTAAATTTGTGATCTCCTGGAAAACATAATCCACCTCTATCTTATCTTTAAGTTTCTTCACAAAATGTTCCTTAACCTGTTCTTCGATATCACGTCTGATAACAAAAACTATTTTGCCGAATCCGGCCCGGATTGCATCATAATATTGAATAATCAATTATTGTTTCACCTGAAGGTCCAACTTCATCAAGCTGCTTATTCCCGCCATAACGGGATCCCATTCCGGCTGCCAGTACTAACAGGGTTGGTTTCATACCTAAGAAAATTTTTTTCACTGCAATTATACTGAAAATAATATTACTTTTCAACAATTCTGTGGAATCACAAATACTAATTTATTGATTATTACTTTTTCAGGTTCAGTTTCAATTTGGTTTCTCACTTACCTCTGGAATTAATTCCCTGAAATCAGGCATTCCGGTAACTGTAAGTATCCGGGATTTATTAGTTCTCCTGAAAGATAGCCGATCCTGAAAAGAAAAGTATAATTGATATTCTCTGTTAGAAATGAATTGCCACTTTGTAATTCTCATTTGGTTGTTACCTTTGTGCTTCTTTTATTTAAGAAGTATCTCAAATTTTTTAATTAATGAATTTTATGAAAAAGATTTCAGCCTTATTCATGTTAATTATGTTGTCAGGAATGTTACCGGAACAGATAACAAATGCCTGCACAAACTTTCTGATAACCAAGGGAGCTTCAAAAGACGGATCGGTAATGATTACTTACGCTGCTGATTCACATGTCCTGTACGGTGAACTCTATTACTGGCCCTCAAAAAACTGGCCTGCAGGAACAATGGTTGATGTATACGAATGGGATACGGGCAGGTTTATGGGGAAAATTCCCCAGGTTTCACATACATACTCAGTTGTGGGCAATATGAACCAGCATCAGCTTTCAATAGGAGAAACAACATATGGCGGCCGTCCGGAACTATTTGACTCTACCCAGGTTATAGATTACGGATCCCTGATTTATTTAACTCTCCAGAGGGCAAAGAATGCAAGAGAGGCAATAAAATCTTTCTCCCAGCTTATCTCTGATTATGGATATGCCAGTGAGGGTGAATCATTTTCAATCGCTGATGCAAATGAAGCATGGATCCTGGAACTCATTGGAAAAGGTCCCGGCAAAAAAGGCGCTGTATGGGTTGCACGACGTATCCCCGACGGGTATATTTCAGGTCATGCCAACCATCCAAGAATTACTACCTTCCCTCTTGCAGATGGCGTGAGATCAATAACTTCAAAAGATTTAAGCAAAATAAATAACCCTGAGGTTGAAACAGTATATGCATATGATGTAATAGATCTTGCCCGCAGTTATGGCTGGTTCAATGGTAAGGATGCAGATTTCAGTTTCAGCGATACCTACGCCCCTCTTGATTTCGGCGGAGCCAGGTTCTGCGAAGCCAGGGTCTGGGCAGGCTTTAATACTGTTAATAGCAAAATGGGGCAGTATCTTGATTATGCTATGGGAGAAAACCTCAGTAACAGGATGCCGCTCTGGATCAAACCTGATAATAAAATCGGAGTAAAAGAGGTTATAAATATGATGCGTAATTATTACCAGGACACCCCCATGGATATGACCAAAGATATTGGCGCTGGTCCATACGGGTGCACGGTTCGCTGGAGACCGATGGAATGGAAAGTGGATAACCAGACCTACTTTTTTGAAAGAGCAATTTCAACACAGCAGACAGGATTTTCATTTGTTGCACAAAGCCGCTCATGGCTTCCTGATCCGGTTGGAGGTATATTATGGTTTGGTGTGGATGATACATACTACACAGTTTATTCCCCGATTTATTGTGGCATAACCCGTGTACCCGAATCATTTGCTGTCGGTAATGGGGATATAATGAATTTCAGTGAGACTTCAGGATTCTGGATTTTCAACCAGGTAACTAATTTTGCATATACCCGCACCAGTTTATTGATTAATGATCTTCAGAACAAACAATCGAGAACTTGAAGATGGCTACATGAAAGAAACTGTTAATGTTGATAATACTGCAGCCGATCTCTATAAGAAGAATCCTTCCGAAGCAGTTAAATATCTCACAGCTTATTCGATTAAGTCTGGTAATAATACTGTCACGAAATGGAAGGAGCTTTATAAATTTCTCTTTACAAAATACCTTGATGGTAACGTAAAGGAAAAACAGCCGGTACCGCAAGGTTATAACAGGGTGAATCCTAAACTTTCCCAGCCGGGTTATAGTGAAGAATGGTATCAGTGCAATTGTTAAAAGCACAGGAGACAGGTTTAAAGAAAAGTAGGTTTAAGGTTCAAGCTTTGCCCTCCGAAGCTTTCTTCGACAACCGAAGCTTTAGCCGAAGGTTGTAGCGAAGGTTGTAGCAGAGGTTGCAGCGGAGGAGGGGTTCAAGGTTCAAGAACATGGAACCTGAAAGTTCGAATTGATACAAAAACTTTTCGTGGGAGAATTCGGATAATCAATTTTTTATTTGTAAGTTTGCGACCGGATTTTTGAAATTATTTTGAGAATATATAATAAGTTGCGAGATGAATTTAATGAATGTTGTTGAGAAAGAATTTGCAGGAAAGAATGATTTCCCAAAATTTGCTGCAGGAGACACAATTACTGTGCATTATAAGATAAAAGAAGGTAACAAGGAGAGAATTCAGCAGTTTCGTGGTGTTGTAATACAACGGTCAGGAAGCGGGATTACTGAGACTTTCACAGTAAGAAAAATGTCAGGCAATATCGGAGTTGAAAGAATCTTTCCCACCGCATCTCCATTTATTGATAAGATAGAGATAAACAAACACGGAAAAGTACGCAGAGCAAGAATATTCTATATCCGCAACCTTACAGGTAAAAAAGCCCGCATCAAAGAGAAAAAATTCTAAAAGTAAAGCTGTCAAACGACAGCTTTTTTTGTACTGTTCCCCTATATGCTGTTTAACAACTCTGCTTTTTTAGCTTTTGCCTCCTCCACCAGCTTATTGGCCTGATTATCCGCTTCTTTTGTAACTTGAAGAGCTCTTTTGTCAGCTTCTTTTTTAATACCTTCAGCGCTTTTCTGGGCTGTAAGCTTTGCAATTGCTCCTTTTGAAGCAGCCCCATCTATAATCTTCTGTGCCTGCACATCAGCCTCATGCCTGATTTTTTCTGCAGTGTTGGCAGCTTCATCCCGTATCTTTTGTCCCTTGTTCTCCGCTTCCTGAATAAGCTTATCTCCCTTTGATTCAGCTTCTTTTCTCAGTTCTTCTTTTCCTTTTTCAATCGTATTCCCCACTGTCTGCTTAACAGTTTCTTTCGCAGTCTCTACGGGTCCTCCCCCTGATTCTCCGGATGTTTTTCCGAAAACGGGTGCTACAACAGGCTTTTCAAAGGTACCGGTAACTTTAACATTCACTTTCAGAACATCAGCAGGTTTAAATGCGATGCCAAAAGCAGAAGCCTGGGCTGAGAGATTGTCTATAAGTGAATTTACCGAACTACCAAGTTCAGATCTTGGTATCTCGGTTTTTACAAGATAATTCAGTGTCTGATCAAGACCCTGATCCCCGCTGATGTTCATTTTCAAATTACCTGTTTTTACATCAAACGGACTCACAAAAATTCTACCGTCGGAAATTTTAAAACTAATATTTATATTCCTGAAGCTGTTACTATACTTATCACCCAACTTCAGTATCCCTTTCATCTGATCAAATGTTTTGGATTCAAGCAGAGTAATCTCATCTGACTGAATATTACCTGTTCCGTTAATAGATTTAATTACCGGCATCATATCGCTTCCGAGCAGACTGACATAAGTCAAGTTTTGCATTGATCGTTCCATCAATTCCTTTTGCAGCAGGTGCAAGCTTCTGCACAGTATTGAAAGTATTGAATGCATCTTTCACCTTAATGTTCTTCATATCAAAATCAGCTTTCATGACAGGTTTTAAAGTATCTCGTGTATCATAATCGGCATTCATTGAGATTATGCCATTCAGGATGTTCATTCCTGCCTCCTTTATACTCAGAATCCCATTACGTACAATAATATGGCCTTTAACATTCTGTGCTTTAATATTATCATAACTGAATTCATCTATCAATGCATCAAAATCAAAATCAATGTTTTCAGGTACCTTCATTACTGTAAGAGAAGCAGTATCTTTCATGGAAGTTGTATCCGATGACATTTTTGACATTATTTCAGAGACGTCGGTAAGTTTTGAACGAAGAGACATTTTACCTTTAATTGTCTTATTACTAAAAACATACGGTATGTAATTTTCAAACTTTCCGGAAAGCAGGAAATCACTTTTTCCTCCGACATTAAGGCTGGTGCTGGTCATGGCAGCATATGCCGGTGTAAATTCAAACCCCGCTTCATTTATTTTCACAGAGGGATAACCTATCATTGCTACAAGCATGTTTTTAATGTGCATTGACCCTGAGGCATTAAAACTTTCATACTGTCCTTTTTCAATCATCGACATAAGTCCTGCCATCTTAACCGACATATCAATAATGCCAGAAAGGTTGATACTATCCATGGGTAAAGCTTTTGCAAGTGCCCCAAGGTCAATCTTCCCGATCATTGATCCTTTAAAATCCGGATCACTTACAGGGGTCTTGAGATTAAATGTCATATCGAATGGACTACCGGCCAGCTCCATATGAAAACGGTCGATATTGACGAGTGTATTATCCATTTCTTTCCCGTCAATAAAAACATCAGCTTTGATATTGATATTCTTTATCTGTTCTGGCAGAGCCGGATAGCTTATCATTCCGTCACTGACAGAAAGCGCCATTCTGATATCAGGCAATGTACTATCGGCATCGCTGTATATACCTTTTGCCGATCCCTTCAAACTAAACCCGCCACTTGTTTTAAGATCCTGAAAATCTTTAGTATAAACTGCCGGGACAAGGGAAAGAAGTGTTTTAAATGATGTATTTTCAGTCCCGAACGTAAGATCAGTTTCGATATCATTACCAGGCATGGCTACCATACCTGAGAAGTTCAGTTTAAGATCGTTTAACGTACAAAAGTTTTCCCGGAATGTAAATCTATAATTATCAAGATTAGCCAGCATATCGATTTTAGAATCAACAGTTACCCTGTTAAGGTATTTCATACCATCCATAATAAAAGTAAGCTCATCTGCGGATGCTGAAATTTGCAGGTCGGTCTCACTCATGGTCATATCGCCGCTAAGGTCAAAATTGAGGTTATTCAGATATGCCTCCATGTTATAACTTTTGTCAATATATGATACCGAACTGTTCAAAACTGATACTTTCTTCAGCATAATCTTCAAAGCTGACGAAGACTCTTCCCCTGTTGTGGCGGCTTCAGTTGTATCTTTCATTATATCATAGTTTGCAGATCCGTCTTTCAGATATATTATATTAACGACTGCCCTGTCGATATCAATTGATTTTACCTCATAACCTGATTTTTTCAATAAACTTGCAAGATTAAAAACAAGGTTAAATGATCTAAATCCTGCAAGGGTATCATTCTCAAATTTATCAACTCCTACAACAGTAACTCCTTTCAGGGAAAAAGAGAGGTTTGGGAAGTTCCTGAAGAAGCCCAGTTTATAATCTTCAAATTTTACTGAAGCATTTACCGACTCATTTATGGCCTGTTCTACTTTTGTTCTGATCTTTTCTTTGAACAGAAGAGGAACTGTAAAAAGCAGGATAAGAATAAGCAGGACAAACCCGAGAAATATTTTTAAGATTATACCAGATATCTTTTTCATGAACGTTATGTTAGTAATTGATTATCAAACATATATGAACTTATATATTGAATAAACCCGACAAATAAAAGTAATTAATATTCCCGGAAATAAAAATAATGCTATATTTGAGTCCACAACAAATAAGCTGGACCTGTAGTTTAATTGTCCCGGTTCATCGGGAATGGCTGCGGACCAGAAGATTAAAAAAGGACCTGTAGCTTAATTGGATAGAGCATCTGGCTACGGACCAGAAGGTTGGGGGTTCGAGTCCCTTCAGGTTCACAAAATTATAAAACGTAATTTACTTATAATCAGTTGATTACGTTTTTTAATGCCTTATTTTTCCCGACAACTTCCCGATGTCGGTTTCCCTTGATCCAGCCCGCTCAATACCTCTCCCGTTAAGGTGAAGCCCCGCCGGGTGGTTTAGTACCTTCTCCTGATAGCTGATACCGATTGACCATTTTGATTATCATTTTCATTTGCTCACATTTAACATCATAATAACAGTATCTCACTTAGCGTTAAAGGGTTGCCCGCACCTCTTTGTTACGCGCTTATGACTACATCTAGCTGTAATATAATGCCATTTAATGCAGGAGTATTTATTTGATATTTAGTCTCGCAGATTAAGATTTATCTGACCAGAGGTGTTCAATAAACTTATTACTCTCATTGGTCTTGCAAAGCAATTTTAACAGTTGTCCCCTGTTTTAATTCATCAGTTCCTCTTGTCAGAAGGATATCACCTTCCTGCAGATTTCCAAAAATTTCTAATCCCATTTCCTGGGAAATTCCTTCAGTAACATCCACCCATTCGGCTTTATCATGGTTGATTCTTATTACAAACTTCTTCTCAAGAGTGGTGACTACGGCGGTGGATGGCACAACAAAGGATTCGGCGGCTCTGCTTAGGTTTAGACTGGCCATTGTGCTTTCCGGCTTTAGCTCATTGTCCTTATTGCGGTACTCGTCATTCCCAAATCTGAGTACGGGTTTCCCTGTCGATATCTCCCGATTTTCTTGCCAATTTTGCAGTGAAGGTCTTTCCTACAGACCGACCATCCGCGGTAAAATTCAGTAAGCCGTCTGAAGAAATGCTATTCACATAATATTCAGGAACATTAACCCTTAGTCTGAATTTATCCGGGCTCACCAGAGTCATCAATGCAGCTTTACCGGTGCTTTCCTACCAGGTCGCCGGCATTTATCATACCTGCAGTTACGAACCCCGTCAAACGGTGCCCTGATGCGTAAGGTAATCCTGCATTTGTTTATACACCCGGGTGATTGACTTTGCAGAAATAAGGTCTGCACTGTCAGCAAGCATCTCGTTTTTAGTATTAATAACTTCAGCCTCTGCAACCAGTCCCCATTTGTTTCGAAACAACCTGAATCCGGTTGTATTTATCAAGGCTTGAACCAAACCTGGCTTCAGCTTCCTGGTATTTGGCAATAGACTCGGCATACCGCGCGGCCAGTTCGGGAGCTTCAAGTACAACCAAAACTTCACCTTTATTTACAACATCACCGATATCCACCAGTACCTTCTGCACATACCCTTCCACTTTGGCATTGATCTCTGCCCTGTCGAAGGGTAAAAGCTCTGCAGGAAGATTAAGCGTTTTACTTACTTCCTGCTTTTTAAGTGTAAAAGCATTTTTGACATCTTCTGTTTTCTTTGTCTCTTTATTTTCCTGAGAACACGAAGACATTAATACTAAAAGGACTAAGACTTGTGTGATAATGTTATTTTTCATTGATGTATAATTTAATTTTTTTCGAAATATTTACTGAGAGCATCCTCCGGGTTAAGTGAAACGCTTTCAAATGCATGTTTGCCAATGAGTGATTTGTAAATGAGAGGTAAAAAGAGAAGCGTGCTGATCATGGAGAAAAGCAAACCACCTATTACTGCAATACCCAAAGGCGCTATCTGGTCACCTCCTTCGCCTATCCCGATAGCCATAGGAAGCATACCGGCAATCATGGCAAAGGTGGTCATGAGTATCGGTCTCAGCCTGTTGGAGGAGGCCGTAAAATATGCTTTTTGATCGCCTTGCTGCCTAAGGTCTTCCGCATTGGTCACATACAAAATGGCATTGGCTATCGCGACTCCTACTGCCATTATCGACCCCATATATGACTGGATATTCAGTGTATGCCCTGTGACAATTAATAGTAAAACCGAACCTCCTGTAACTGCCGGGAGAATTGAAATGGTGGCCAGTGAAATTCTGAAAGACTGAAAACTGGCTGCCAACATCAGGAAAATAACGATGATGGCGATTAATAAACCTAATTGCAGTTCGTTCGTGGTCTGTACCAACAGATCGGTCTGCCCTCTTTTAAGGACCTTCACCCCGGGAGGAAGCTTTCCTAAAGCAGCTATTGCCTTATCGAGTTCTTTTACCGCGGCACCCATGTCTTTGTTGTAAATATTGGCTGTCAGTGTGATGTAGCGTTGCATGTTTAATCTGTCATACTCCGCCGGACTACTTGTCCTATGCCAGGTTGCCACATCTCTCATGTAAATCTTTCTATCCTTATCATTGGCTATTGGTACCATTTCCAGGTCTTCCGGCTTATTGACCAGGTATTGAGGATACTCCACCTGTACCTGATATGCTACCCCTGATACCGGATCCCGCCAGTAGTTTGGTTGGGTGAACCGGCTTGAAGAAGTGGCAGTTACCATGGATCTGCCAATATTGTCAACAGTAAGACCTAACTGTCCGGCCTTTAACACGATCAATATCGATTTTTATCCCGGGATAGTCCAGGGGAGTAGTAATCTGCACATCCCTGTAAAATGGGATTTCTTTCAGGTTATTTTTTAGTTGTCCGGCTATCGTCAGGGATGATTCCAGGTTTTTTCCCAAAACAGCCACTTCAAGCGGATTTGTTGAACCAAGGCTCATCACCTGATCTACAAGATCTGCTGGTTCAAAGGAAAGTTGAGCGTCCGGAAAATTATTTTTGAACCTTTCCCGAAGTTCTTCTTTAAATTCCTCGATTGGAAACCTGGCCTTTTTGGCCAGGTTGATTCTGATAACTGCTTCATGCGGACCACTTGTCCATAAATGGATCAGGTTTACCGGGAAACTGGAAGGTTGAGTTCCTATGAATGCCGAGCTTATTTCTATATTGCCTTTACCAACAATTCCTTCCGCGGTTCGAAGTAATTCCCTGGCAGCTTCTTCTGTTCTTTCTATACGGGTGCCCGTTTCCATTCGCAAACGCACTACGGCCTGTCCGGCATCAACCTTTGGGAAAATATCGACCCCTATTGTATAGAATCCGATTGAAACAATCACCAGTGCGAAAATAAAGTAAGCAGTGATGTACAACCTGCTCCTGTTGGAAATCTTTTGAATCACTTTCAGATATCGTACCTTGAATCGCCCGAACCTGCTTTCCTCGTTTACGCCGTTACTGAGCTGCTTCAAAGTCCACACGGACATCACCGGTACAAAGGTCATTGAGAGCAGGAATGAAGCTATCATGGCAAATCCGACAGCGAGTGACATGGGCATAAACATTCCTCGCGGAACACCTGACATAAAAAGAGCAGGTGCAAACACTGCCAGGATACTAAACAGGATGAGAAGTTTAGGTGTTACAATTTCCTTGCATCCATCCAGTATTGCTTTGGCCTTAGACTTGCCCATTTCGAGGTGTCGATGAATGTTCTCAATTGTTACAGTGGCTTCATCAACCAGGATCCCCACAGCGAGAGCAAGTCCACCAAGTGTCATGATATTGGTGGTTTGCCCCGACATCTTCAGTAAAATGAGGCTGGAGAGCAAAGCAACAGGAATAGTAAGTACTACAATTAATGCTCCCCTGCGGTCACCAAGGAAAAGAAATACCATAAGTCCTGTAAGAATTGCTCCCAGACCGCCTTCGTAGAGCACGTTTTTTAAGGAGTTTATCACATAGCCGGACTGGTCAAATTCATAAGAAACCTTTATATCCTCAGGAACGGCAGCCTGCATATCGGGCAATGCTCTTTTTACATTTTTCACCACGTCCCATGTCGAGGCATCCGATCTTTTGGTTACCGGTATATATACCGAACGTGATCCGTTTACCAAAGCGTAGCTCGTCGTGACATCACTACCCACATAGACTTCAGCAAGGTCTCTCAGATATACCGAAGCGCCTTTTCCTAATTTTAACGGGATGTTCCCCAATTCTTTAACATCTTCAACCACTGTGTTCATAGGTGTGATGAGTGCCTTATCACCTATTCGTATATTCCCTGCCGGCAATATGGTATTTGACTCTGCAAGTGCCCTGACTATTTCATCAGGAGTATAATTGTAACTTTGTACTTTTTTGGGATCCAGCTTAATTATAACCGTTTTGGCAGCCCCTCCGAATGGGGGTGGTGCCGATACACCAGGCAATGTTGAAAACATCGGTCTAACCTTGAAAAGCGCTAAATCAGCTATCTCATCAAGTGTTCGCGTTTTTGATGTAAAAACAAGCTGGCCTACCGGTACGCTTCCCGCATCAAAACGGGTTATAAAGGGAGGTACCGTTCCCGGAGGCATGAAAGCACGTGAGCGGTTAACATACCCAACCACTTCGGCAGCGGCCTGGCTCATGTCCGTACCATCATGAAAAATAATTTTGATGAGTGCATTTCCCTGTACTGACTTGGATTCGACTGCCTTTACTCCGGTAACATACAGGAAATGGTATTCGTAGTAGTTGGTTACGAACGATTCCATCTGCTCAGGTGAGAGTCCGCCATAAGGCTGAGCCACATAGATGGTGGGTAAGCCGAAAGTGGGGAAAATATCTATCTTCATACTCCGTATTGACAGAAAAGAAAAGAACAAAATTGCCAGTACAGCAACCATCACAGTTATGGGTTTACTTAATGCGCCTTCTATTAATTTCATTTTAATTCTTAATTTGATTTATAAAAATATTTATATCCCCATGGATGGCAGCAAGTACCAGCAGTGACTTCCAGGAATTAATGTATGCGTTTTTCATGCTTGCTTCGGCATTCAGCAAGTCATATTGCGCCAGAATCAACCCGGTATAGTCTACTAAACCGGCACTATAACGGGATTGAAGTGCATTGTAGGCTGATTCGCTGGCTTTATACTCCACAGGTACTTCATTGGCGATTTTTAGTAAGGTTTTCAGGTTGCTTATTGCTATGGATTCCTGGTTATTCAGCGAGATTCTGGTTTGTTTGAGGTAACTTTCGGAAGAACGGGTAATGGCTTCCTGCCGGTGGCTTTTGATCTTCACATTGGTCAGATCCAAAATGGGTAATATCAGCTGAACTCCCATACCATAGTTGTAACGGCTAAATGAAAAGCCATCAGCTTTATTTACTGTACCATCATATCCAATACCAGAACCACGCGCATATGTAGTTCCCCAAAATTCCAGTTTTGGTGTCCATGAACGATTGATTTGAAGCAAACGTGACTGGTTTGCCTCGAGTTCAGATCGAGCCATTTTCAGGACAGGATTATGCACCAAATCACTATCTGATTTATTTATGGACTCCAATGGAAGGTTTTGAACGAAAAAATCATTTGTCACTATATCCTGCGGCTCATCTGACACCAGGAGCTCAAAAAGTTCCTGCTTTTGGGTTGACAACAAGTTATCAAGCTTGAAAAGTTCTGTCCGGGCTTTTGACAATTCTCCCCTGAACTTCAGACTGTCTACTGCCGGACTAATACCTGCTGAGACAAGAGCGTTTATCTGTTTCAGGTTGAACTCGTTTCGATCTATATTCTTCTGATAGGCCTTAATGAGCTCTTTGGTTCCTGCAATCTCGAGATAGATAAATGCGACCCTGAATTTTACTTTTAGGACCTCATCTTCAACTCCTGCAAGTTGCTTTTCATAAAGGTTGCGATTGTATTCGACGGATGCGGTGCGCTGCCCAAAAGTCACAGGAGACCATTTAAGTAAGAGGCTGGCTGCGGAACCGGGTACAGGGTCGTTATAATTACCAGTGGTCGGAGGCCCGCTGATTGGCAATAGCATTCCCGGGTAATTCATTCCGGTGATGTTGTTGTAGGTTGAATAATTGATCTGATAGGCAACATCCAATGAAGGGAGTAAAGTGTTTTTCTCCAACGAAACTTTGGCTTTGGCAGCCTCAGCTTCAGCTTGTTTTGCCGCTATGGAAGGGTAGTTTCTTTCAGCCAGATCAAGCAACGATTTCAAGTCTGTCTGCCCGAATAAAGGTTCAAGAAAGCAAAAAAACAGGAAAATTAAAATGGCACATCGACATCTTCCTGTAACTAAACTCATTTGTTTGTTTTTCATTCGTTTATAATATTGTAATAATTCCGACTCCAGGGGATCTTAAAATCGAAATAAGCATAACAACAGACAAATGCTAATTGTTTCTTTTAGTGACATATTTAAGTAGTTTGAGTATTCAGAGAAGATTGTCCTAAAGGCAATTTGACAGATTCATGATCATTAGGTTGAAGGTGCGTTTTTTCACAACTCAGTAGCTATACTATTCCAATGAGCATATGAAGATCCCATGCATTTGACTATTAATAAATGAGATAGACAACCTGCTAGATTGCAGGTTCCACTGTCGATAAACACCTCATGCCAAAATAGCCCTTATTATTGATGATATATAAAAATAATCCTGCATAATCAGACCTGTCGGTACGTTAACATAGATTCATAACTTTATCAACAGGGATTCCTGGGAGTAAGACAGCAGATAATGTAAGATTCAGGTAAATCTCTTTTGGCTTACGCACTTTTTTCCCTAAAAATGACGGCTAGTCTATCTGCCACTTCAGATAGTCATTTAAGTATCTCGCCAGATAATAATAATCTTTTAGACCATATGATTCAGATAGGTCATCTAATGCAAATTCATACATTTCTCTACCCAAGAATCCCAATCATCTTTTACTATTTCAGATATATCATTACCCTTTATAATAAAGTGAATATGAAATTGTCTTATTAAAAAAATCTTCGTTGAAAAATATGGAATATTGTACTTCACTAATGGTTCGTCATCAGCCGCTGGTGATAATTGCAATTTATTTTCATCAGAAATTAATGAATAACATACAATATCTCTTTCAGGGAGCGCATTTTTATTCAGACTTCTCTGATACAAGAATTCAAAATTCCTTTCCCATGCTTCCAGACGTATGCTTTCTTCAGTTCTATTTATTCGTCAGAGTCAGAGTCAGTGTCAAATTCAGACTTAACCTCCTCCGGATCGGGATAATCTCCCGGCAATTTCTTAAATAAATTCTTTCTGTCTTTACGATTTTTTTTAATCACCAATATTATAACTGCAATGGATGCAATAACAAATAATATCAGGATAAACCAATTTTTACCCATAGCTTCATTTTTTTATTTAATCATGCATCCGGAAGTGTATTCTGCCAGACTGCAATTGGCCTGATGATAAAGGGCTTCCTGACAAAAGACAGCATAACTTGTCATTACATGTGTGATTACTTTCATCCATAGCCGGCTGACCCTAGTCATCTCCGACCCGTGTCCTGGCGGTTTTTATGAACTCTTCTAAATTCATTTTGAGTCACTCCATTTCCAGTTAACAATCTCCGGCATGTCAACTCCATACTTGTCTATGTACTTCTTATGTTCAATGAGTTTATCCTGTACAATCTTCTTTAGCGTGGCACCTCTATTACCCAATTGGGGAAGCCGGTTTATGACATCCTGCACCAGGTGAAACCTGTCAAGATCGTTTAAAACAGTCATATCGAAGTATGTTGTAATGGTGCCTTCTTCTTTATAGCCACGGACATGCATATTATCGTGATTAGTACGACGGTACGTCAGCCTGTGCACAAGCCATGGGTAACCATGAAAAGCAAAGACGATAGGCTTGTCTTTAGTGAATAAAGCATCGAATTCATGTTCACTAAGTCCATGAGGATGTTCCGTATTCGGTTCCAGTTTCATGAGATCGACGACATTGATGACCCTGATTTTCAGATCGGGCAGATGTTCACGGAGGATAGATACCGCGGCAAGGGTTTCGAGTGTTGGTACATCGCCACAGCAGGCCATCACCACTTCGGGTTCCGCACCCTGATCAGTGCTGGCCCATGGCCATACACCTATCCCTTTTGTACAATGTTCAACCGCTGCATCCATTGTCAGCCATTGAGGCGCAAGGTATTTACCTGCTATAATAACGTTAACATAGTGCCGGCTCCTCAGGCAATGATCCCAAACCGACAACAGACAGTTAGCATCGGGAGGAAGGTAAACCCGCACTATAGAAGCCTTCTTATTTACTACATGATCTATGAATCCGGGATCCTGATGGGTAAAACCATTATGTGCCTGCTGCCAGACATGAGATGCAAGCAGGTAATTCAGTGAAGCAATTTTCTTCCGCCACTGTAGTCCCGCACTAACTTTCAGCCACTTGGCGTGCTGGTTAAACATCGAATCGATGATGTGAATGAAAGCCTCGTAACAGTTAAATAACCCATGCCTTCCGGTAAGAAGATATCCCTCGAGCCAGCCTTCACATTGATGTTCGCTCAGCATTTCTATTACCCGGCCATCGGATGAAAGAAACTCATCGTTCTCTTTAGTCCTGGCCTCCCACTGACGGTTAGTGGCTTCAAAAACGGCATTCAACCTGTTAGAAAGGGTCTCGTCAGGGCCAAAAATCCTAAAATTTCGCTGTATCCGGTTAAGTTTAATCACATCGCGCAGGAACTCTCCGAGCACATGCGTGTCGGCGGCCTGAACTGAACCTGGCGCCGGTACATTTACTGAATAGTTCCAAAAGTCAGGCATCATCAGGTCTTTCAGCAGCAAGCCACCATTTGTATGTGGATTTGCACCCATCCGTCTATCGCCTTCTGGCGCGAGTTTGGCCAGTTCCGGAATGAGCCGGCCCTTATCATCAAAGAGTTCTTCGGGCTTATAGCTTTTCATCCATTCTTCAAGCAGCTTCAGATGACCGGGATGCTCTGAATCCACCAGTAATGGAATCTGGTGGGCCCGGAAAGTACCCTCAATTTGTAAGCCATCAACTACTTTGGGTCCGGTCCAGCCTTTAGGTGAGTTGAAGACTATCATCGGCCAGAGTGGTCGAATGGCATTTTTTTTGTCTCTTGCATCCGTTTGTAATTGCCGGATATTTTCGATGGCCTTTTCCAAAGTGCCTGCCATGAGTTGATGCATCGTTTCCGGTTCATCACCTTCGACAAAGTAAGGTATCCATCCATAGCCGCGGAGCAGTTGGTCAAGTTCCTCATGACTAATCCGTGCAAGCACAGTTGGATTAGCTATTTTGTACCCATTGAGATGCAAAATTGGCAGGACGGCCCCATCGGTGACCGGATTAAGAAATTTATTGGAGTGCCATGCAGTAGCCAATGGTCCTGTTTCAGCTTCGCCGTCACCGATAACGCATGCAACTATCAGTCCGGGATTATCGAAAACAGCGCCGAAGGCATGGCTGAGTGAATACCCCAGCTCGCCACCCTCGTGGATCGACCCGGGACATTCAGGTGATACATGGCTTGGAATTCCGCCCGGAAATGAGAATTGTTTAAACAGTTTTTTCAGACCTCCTTCATCCTGACTGATATCCGGATAAATCTCACTGTATGTACCTTCGAGGTAAGTATTACCGACAAGCGCCGGGCCACCATGACCCGGACCGGCTATGTAGAACATATCCAGGTCAAATTTCTTAATGACCCGGTTCAAATGCACGTAAATAAAGTTCTGCCCGGGGGTGGTGCCCCAATGTCCGAGCAGCATCGACTTCACATGCGACAGTTTCAGCGGCTCCCTAAGCAAAGGGTTGTCACATAAGTAAAGTTGGCCAACCGACAGATAGTTGGCAGCACGCCAGTAAGCGTTCATCTTTCGTAAAAGTCCCTGAGATAATGGGTCATCCTTTATTTCTATCTTTTTAGGTTCGGTAATAATGGCCATTTCAAACCCTTTTTTTACCAATTTAACTTTTTTCTTTTCAGAAACTTTTTTTGTCTTCATGATCATGTTTCATTTAGATATTATGATTTATAGCCTGGTTGACTGTCTTAGCTATCATTAATTCCTCATCAGTATGAATGACGCGGACAACGGTTTGCCCGGTATCTGTTGAAATAACAGGTGCGTTTGCCAAATTTCGCTTTTCTTCAATCTCTATTCCAAGAAATCCCAGCCCTTCACAAATCCTGGAGCGAACAACCGGGCAGTTTTCTCCAATTCCACCGGTAAAAACCAGCGTGTCCAAACCACTAAGTGCAGCGGCGAAAGCTCCTATCCACTTCCTTGCCTGGTAGCAAAACAGGGCCACGGCTTCTGCAGCACGGATATCTTCCGATTCCCTATTGAGCAAATCGCGCATATCTGAACTGGTTTCAGATATTCCGAGCAGACCGGATTCATGATTGATGAGATTATTGAACTGTTTGGGTGTCAGATTCTCTGACTTCATCATGTACCAGGCGATGCCCGGATCCAAATCACCGGGCCGTGTGCCCATCATTATGCCTCCGGCCGGAGTGAAACCCATGCTGGTGTCAATGCTCTTACCTTTGCTAACGGCTGCCAGGCTTGCTCCATTACCGAGATGGGCCAATATCACACGGCTATTTGCAGCTTTGGTCCCTGCAACTTTAACAAGTTCTTCCATCAAAAATGCATAAGACAACCCGTGGAAACCGTACCTCTGGATCCCTATCGAGTCGAAACGACGCGGAATCGGAAGAAGTTTAGCCACACGGGGCATTTCAGAATGAAAAGCCGTATCAAAACATGCTACCTGGGACAGTTTTGGATGACGCTGACGAAAAGCCTCTATCAATTCAATCTCATCAGGCAGATGATCAGTATCATAGGAACTGATATTATGAAGTTCGTTTAACAATTTCTGAGTGATAAGTTCGGGCTCAGTATGTTTCATACCGAAAACCACCCGATGTCCCACACCACTTATAAAAGAAAAATCGATCTGTTTTTCCAGCCAATCAATCAGAAAATTAGCTGCCGATTTGCGATCCGGGTTTTTAATTCTGAGACTGCCCTGGTTATTCTGTTTTGAGTTATTGAAAATCAGTTTTGTACCTTGTAAACCAATCCTGTCAATATTTCCGTCCAGCATTCGTTCCAATGGTTCGTCTGTCTGGTACAGAGCAAATTTGATGCTCGAAGAACCGCTGTTAATTGTCAGAATTACTGCCTTGTCTGGTCTTATAGATGACTCCTTTTTCATTCTATATCCTCTTTAGAAAGGTGTGTATAGTATTGTTATCATAATGTCCGCGGAGTCTTACCCGACCTTCAGTGCTCCGAGAGCAACAACACTCACAGCAAAACAGACAATGTGTTTCACCTCTGATTTAGTTTTGTTTTTGTTTTTCACCTATTCATTTTCTGTTTTGACTTAATTCTTTTTACTTGTCTTAATCTTGTATCTGAGATGCGCCAGAAAAACTACAAATGGCAGGATAGTACTTACTTTTTTAAAGCTTTCATTAAAGATTTTACAGTGCCTTCACTTTCAAGAATCACTTTGCTGTTCGTTATCATATTATTCTCTGAATCAATTTTGAAAGTGAGATGGAGCTTGTAACGCACTTTACTGCCTTTTGTAAACAAATCCCAAAATGTTTTGCTCACTTCTTTAAAAGAAATTGTAATCGGGATTGTCATGTCGGTAATACTTTTTGCCTTAATATCAATATTACCGGGAATTGTTCCCTTAATCCATTGATTGTCTTCAATAGCAACCTCATAAGCTATACTGTCAGCTTTGAACGAATATGCATTTTGATTATTTATTGAAACGAGCAAATGAACAACTGCTCTTGAGAAATTAAGTGAATCTATTTCGAAGTGTTCAGCGTTTATCTCGGGTATATAGATCCTCTGAATTAATCTTTTAATATCAACATTAAATCTCTTTTTAAAGAAAATATCTGTAAAGAAAGAGCCATGAAAATGAAATTCAACGGAATCAGCATTTTCCCGCTCATTTGCTTTCATGACCGAAGAAATGGAGTCTCTGAAAATGGTTATTGGGAGAGTAATCAGGCTGCTGGCATTTCTTTTCAGTGAAATTGATTTTTTGTAATGATCTTTAAGTATCTCAGTATCATTGATAAAAATCCTGTATTGCAAACTGTCTATAGTGAATGACAATGGAAGTTGATTTTTGATATCAACTTTTACCAACATGTCTGTTTTCTTAGATGTAAGTGAAGTTATTTCTAACTCCGACAACTCCAGACGCGGTAACAGAAATGTTTTATTCGGGTCCTTATCGTGTAGATAGTTCCAATATCGCCAGATAAAAAACAAAGCAATTATGGCTGTGAACAGGAATAAAAGTGTTAAAAGAATTTTTTTTATCATACATTATGCGTTTATCTTTATACATCAATTGTGTGAGATCTTTAATCCTGGAGATGATACCGTTCTTCCAATTTACCTAAATTCAAATTGAATTTTACTGCAGCCGGTTGGTGTGACTCATGTCTCCAACCATTTGAAAGCATGACACCGCCTATATCTAAAAACAATGTTGTGACCGGGATTATTTTTTTCATTTTGTCAGTTAATTCATTCGATAATGTCCATAATATCATTGATTGAATAATGCAAAAGCTTCATTTCAACCAGCCTCCTGTAAAACCAGCCCGACGCAAGCCGTTTATTATATATGGACTGGTTCGCATCAGATTCCATAAAAAGCCAGTTTTATAATTCTCAATCATAAGGATGATCGGTCCCTGGTTGATCCCATAATGCCATGGCGAAACCCATCCATATGGATTTGTGGATTTATGCGGGAAAGTTGGATTAAATGTCGCTTTAAAGCCATAAGGATTACCATCTTTCAACTTTACCTCATTTACCAGGTAGTCAATTGCAGGCAACACAATCTCAGGTGCGAATGGAAGCGATGCTACAACAGCCCAGGGTGCAATTGTTCCGTCGTCAGGACCATACGGCACACCTCGTCCCCTGTAACCGAAGTACCGGGTTTTCTTACCATTTTTTTTAAAGGTGTGAGGACCAGGACCGTCACTTGCTGTTATTCCCCAGCAATTCCGGCAGTAACCTTCGAATCCATTTGGATTGTCAATGGCATACTGCTGCTGAACATAGGTAGCACGGCGGCTGTTTTCGAAGTAATCGATGCCTTTGGTTTGCATGAAGGTGTCACGGATACCGCGAAAATCGATCCAGATGTGCGACATCTGATGAGTGAATAATGGTCCGGCATAAAGATATTCATATCCATAACTGTTTATCCACTCATAGGTTGACTCCCATGCGGAATAACTATTCTCAGGCAGAGTATATGTTGTGGAGCCCAAACCCAATATGTATAATATTAATGCTTCATCATAGCCTTTCCATCTGAATCTTAGAAATCCTCTTTCAGGTTTCCATCCATGCGTAACAGTTTGACCATGGTTTTGAGCCCACTGCCAATCGGCTCGTCCATAAAGTGCATCTGCAAGGTTTCGGATTTCATTCTCTCCTGCAACATCGGCATCAAAGTAAACAGCCGTTGTCAAAACTCCTGCCAAAAGAAAGGCACTATCAACAGTCGATAGTTCGCATTGCCATGCACGACGACCGGTCCTCATATCGAGGAAATGATAATAAAAACCATGGTATCCGGTGGCATCAGGTTCAGGTCCCTGCCAACTGTTCCAAAAAAACCGCAGTGTTATCAGTACTTTTTCAACGGCAGTATAGCGGGTGATGAACCCATGTTCAACTGCTACAGGGTAAATTGCCAATGCCATACCTGTAGCCGCTATGCTTGCAGGCCAATCGCGTGCCGTCTTGTCTATCACCAATCCATTTTCCGGATTGGTTTCATAGAGAAAGTAATTGAATGTCTCCTTCTGAAGTCTTTCAAGCCCGATATCACCTATGTGGTTCCTTGCGTTCATTATTACATCCTGCTGCCCTCCATAATGTCAAATTTTAATTTCAAAATCCAATGGAGGCTTCAATCATGAAACCATCAAATTTTCCTCCTGAACGGATATCTGTGGATTTAAAATTTTTATAAAACTGGTTGACATATTCTGCTTTCATAATCATATTATTTGGACGAAAATATTGAAATGGTTCCTGCTGCGCTTTCAACACAACAGAAACGAAACAAAAAAATATGATAAGTTTAATTTTCATTTTTTACATTTAATTTATTTCCTCTTTTTGGTAGGAACAATTAAAAGCGGTATCAAAGTATGGTGTAATACTTTTTCCGTAACGCTTCCCATAACTACATTCTCAAGCCATTTCCGGCTATGAGAACCAATAACTATAACATCTGCTTTCAGTTCTTTCGCGGTAGCCAGAATAGAATCGGCAAAATCACCTTCTTTGACAATTGTCTGAATTGTTTTATCACCCAGGTGTTTTTTTGATGTTTCAAGGTATTTCAAAGATGCTTCCTTCAGTCCCTGAACACTGCTTAATTGCAGGGGGCTTACATCTACAAACCCTGAAAAACCCATGATTGGCGAATATCCTGATGTTGCATAAAATAGAGGATCTGTTATCACGTGCAACAATGTTACTTCAGCATTCATGGATTTTGCCACTGAAAATCCCACTTCTGCTACTTTTTTGGCAGTTGGATTATAATCTAAAGCTATTAATACTTTTTTCATCATAATATAATTTTGATTTTAAAGGTATGATGGAACCACACATGATTGACTTCGTCGAGCTCACCCGTCGTGGCAGAATCGGGTTCATTGATTGTTGGTCAATTATTTAAAAGATATTTTCGTTTCTGCAATTAATCATTTACTCCTATCGCATATATTTTTCATTATCAACCAGGTCACATTTCTCTCCTGGCGATCAGATAACCCAGTGTTTTCATAATTTTCTGACTTTTTATTCAATGACGGAACAATACCGGTTTCAATTCTGCTGAATGTCATGCTGTCAGCACTATCTGAATTTAATAATTTAGTGTTCTGAGGGATGATTGTTTTACCCATTCTTACAAGCGCACTCCTTACCGCAAGTTTTTTTTCAGAGCTTTTAGAATCCAGCGATTCTTCAATAAGAGATGTCAGGTTATCCGGAAAATCTTTCAGGTTATTATCTATTTCAGTGCTGTTATTTTTATTCATTATCTGAAAAAAACCAAATTATTTTTTTAAGTATCTGCCTTTAGCCAACGCTCTTATGCCAGGGAATCAGGTTCTTTTTGATATCATTTCTTTCATAATGCACATTGATCTATAAGGAACTAAAGTTAAGCTCAGGCAAGCGGATTAGTCTTACAAAACTTTTTAAAAAAGTTACATCATTCACACATTTTCAAGCTATGGCAGACAATTCGAAACATGACTTCAACATCGATAGATCGTAGCTGATAACGAGAGATTCAGAACTTCTCAATTGTTTTTCTGGCAGGTATACTGATATCCTTATGCCGCTGAAAACATTGATGATAAATACTTAATGTTACCGCCACCCGTTTTGCCCCGGCGGAACTTTTATCACATAATAAACAAGAGACTTCTTAAACTGTTATATTAAGATAATATTACATAAATGAATAAAATACTTCCCCGGAAAATTGATTATAATAAGACTATAATTAGTTATCGTAAAGTAATATGGCTTTATGACTTCTGGAGTCGCATTACTGAATCCAAAGCCTTAACAAAAGTTATGGAGATAGCGGACATTCGAAACCGTCAAAATGTTTTAGAGGTAGCCTGCGGAACCGGTAATATATTTAAACAAATAATACTTAAAAATCCTGATGGATATAATGTTGGAGTTGACCTGTCATCTGATATGCTTCAAAAGGCAAGGCAAAGACTCCAAAAAACCGGATCAGAAAACTATGTATTACAGGAAGGTAATGTCTTGAATCTGAACTTCAAAGCTGATTACTTTGATATATTGATAAACAACTTTATGATAGATCTGATGCCGGAAGAAACTTTTGATAACATTGCAGGTGAATTCTACAGAGTATTAAAACAAAATGGCACTGTTGTTATAGCAACCTTTTCGTTTGGAACAAAAATGGTTCATAAATTTTGGTACTGGACAGCCAAATATTTACCTGGCCTCTTAACTGGTTGCCGTCCTGTATCATTTAAAGAAGTTTTAGAGAAAGCAGGATTTGTAATTAAGGATGTTTACCAGATTAGTCAAAACACTTTTCCTTCTGAAATTATTAAAGCGCAAAAACAATTGTAACAATAAATTGTAACAATAAATTAAACGAACTCAAAAAATTATAATGTTTTACGCGTACACAGAACCAGGTTTCAGACAAAAAAAGTTATGGCAGGATCAGTCACTTTTACGATTTTATTGCCAGTGGGTCTGAGAGTAATTATCGAAATATGGCAACCCACAATAAAATGCAAAATCAGGTCAGATTCTGTGTCTTGATATTTATCTATCATTGAAAATTGTTTTATCATTTATGGAAATGATTTAACTTTATTTTTTATTGTGATTTAATACTCTGAAAATGCTTAAGTATAAACCAGAGGTCAGGCTCGCCCGCGAAATGAGCTTAATGGATGCTACCATGATCGGTGTGGGGGCTATGATCGGCGCCGGGATTTTTATCCTGATAGGAATTGCAGCAGGTGTCGCAGGCCCGGGTCTATTGTTAACCTTCGGTCTGAATGCTGTTATCGCGTTACTTACAGCAATGTCTTATGCCGAATTAGGCTCTTGTTACCATGATGCAGGTGGAGGATATCTTTGGGTCAAGGAGGGACTGCCAAAATGGAATGGATTTTTGTCCGGATGGATGAGCTGGTTTGCGCATGCTGTAGCATGCAGCCTGTATGCTCTTGGTTTTGGGGCATACTTTGGACACGTGTTGGCAGAGTTTTCTATTGTTATGCCACACTGGGGGTTTTTCTCACCTCAAAAAATCCTTGCCGTCGGTATAGCTGTTTTATTTGCATACATAAATTTCCGGGGTGCTTCTGAGACCGGTAAAATTGGGAATCTTGTAACTGTCACAAAGATATTCATACTCCTGATTTTTATAGGCTTCGGGGTAGAACTTTTAATTCGCCAGGGAGACTGGCGTACAACATTCAGTCCTTTTTTGCCAAATGGGTTTAGTGGTGTGTTCAAAGCTATGGGTCTTACCTTTATTGCTTTTCAGGGTTTTGAAGTAATAGCCCAGAGTTCTGAAGAGATTAAAAACCCAAAGAAGAATATTCCCCGTGCTGTCTTTCTTTCGTTGTTAATAGTTGTACCGATTTATATTTTAGTTGCCATAACCGCCCTTGGAACGGTTAAACCCGATAATGGTATGAAAGCATGGGATTATCTGGCCCAACAAAAAGAGACTGCTCTTGTTAATGTGGCAAGGAACTTTTTCATTGGAGGAGGTGTTATGATTCTGGTTGGGGGACTGATTTCAACAATTTCGGCTCTTAATGCCACAATATACTCTTCTTCGCGTGTGGCTTTCGCTATGGGTCGTGACCATAATTTTCCTTCTTTCTTCAGCAAAGTTCATCCTAAAAACTTTACTCCCCAATGGGCTATTCTGGTCTCCCTGGTAATTATTATTGTAATGGCTGTCTCAATTCCTATCGAGGATGTAGCTAGTTCAGCCGATATTATGTTTCTGCTGCTCTTTCTGCAGGTAAATCTGGCAATGATCAGGTTGAGAAAAAAGAGGAAGGACCTCGACCGGGGATTTAAAGTACCTTTATTCCCTTACCTCTCAATTGCCGGCATAATTTTACTCCTTTTCCTCGCAATATACATGTTCAAATACAGCATTTTAGCCTGGATTGTAACTTTAGTATGGAGTGGATTGGGTCTTCTTATGTATCGCTTTTATGCATCTAAACGTGAAATAGAACATATCAGGAAAGTAAGAACTATTGAACAAATCTTAAAAAAGGAGTATACCATGCTCGTTGTTCTTTCAGATCAGAGTAACATTAAAAGCATTTCACAAATTGCATTTGCAATAGCAAAAAAGCATAATGCCAAGATCATATTCCTTTATGTAATCGAAATATTGGAAGGTGAAAAATTAAAAAAAGGTGTTAAACTTACAGATAAGGCTGAAGAATTAATGGAAAAAGCGCAGGTTTTGTCTGAAGATTCAGGGACTCCTTCGAAATCAATCATTAAAATTTCACACAGAACATCAAAGGGAATTTATGATACTTACGTAGAGGAAGACTGTAATTTTATATTATTGGAGCGAAAGAAAAGCGGTCGTTTCCTGGAAAGGTTATATTCCTCCGTTATAGATTCTGCTCTTCAAAAATCAACCACCGAAATAGCTATTTTACATGGGGTAGTACAACCGGGAAAAATAAAGAAAATACTTATCCCTTTTGGCGGTGATATCCATTCACGATTAGCTGCGGAAATAACTCCGGCATTGATCAATTTTTTTAATGCCGAAATCAGTATTGCTGTTGTATTCAGCCCTGATACAAAATTAGCCGAACAACAGAAAAGATATGATCAAATCAATGCATTATTAATAGAGGACAAAATTTCAGCAAAAATTGTATCAATAATTAACTCCGATATACTGCAGGGAATTTTGAAATTATCTTCCGGTTATGATTTGATTGTGATGGGCGGAAAAACAGGTGATTTCCTGGAACTTCTTTTTGCCAAATCGCTGGTCAGGGAAATCACCGAACAGGTAGAATGTCCTGTTTTATGGTTAAAAGAGTACGAGGAAAGGGAATCTTTCTTTTTATCACTATTCAAATCACAAAAAAAATTAAAAGAGTCATAATATGGAAACAAAAGCTCAGGATCAGATTTTAGGATTATGGGATAATATCATCACTTATTTGCCAAATCTTCTGGCCGGAATTGTATTAGTGCTGATAGGCCTTATTGCCGGATGGATGATTAAACGAGTACTGGTGCAGGTATCAATATTGTTAAGAGTCGACCGCCTTATCAGAAGATCCCGCTGGGAAGCCGACTTTTCTAAAGCCGATGTCCGTTATGGATTATATAATCTTATCGGGAATATCGGGTATATAATAATCCTCGCACTTTTTATTGATAATGCATTTATAGCATGGAAATTAACAATGCTTTCAGATATTTTAAGCAGAGGTATTTTATACCTGCCAAAAATCATAATTGCAGTTTCAATTTTCGGACTGGGATGGTTACTCTCCTTCTGGACTCAAAAATCAATTCTTAAATCATTACTGAAAGAAGAAATTCCCAGAGCTTCATTAATTTCCCGATTTATAAAAATCATCCTGCTGATTTTCTTTTCGGCAATTGCTCTTGCTGAACTAGAAGTGGCCCGTGAAATAGTTATCATCGGATTTGCTACTATTTTCGTAACACTCGGTGCAATATCTATTGTAATAACTGCTGTTGCCGGTAAAAATATTATTAAGAAAATTGATAAGTCATTCAGGGAAAAACAAACGTAGATTATGCTGTAAAATAGACGTAGTTGAATTATCTAAAGGCAGGTAAGATAGTTACAACAAGCCTGCAGTATCTTCCCCGATGAAAAGCCATTGATCCCACCGAAATATTACATTTTTCCCGGATGATTCAAGGCTTCCGGAAGTTGAATTTCCCCGGTCCCGGGGCAAACAATTACAATTAGGTAAGAAGATCAGAACCGATCAATTAAATTTTAATAAATGTTTTTTTCCTGTACATATATAACATGATCAACCACATAATACACATCGCAGTGACTGCCTGAATGAATGCTTCCACACCGGGTGGAAAGAGGTGGCTTATCCCTCCGACAAAAATATTTCCGATTAATCTGAAGTCAAACAGATGTGCCATCATATATATAGCAATAGAATTAACACCAAACACATAAAAGAAGAATGTCCATTTTGAGTATCCCCTGATATCAATTATCCAGTAAAAAGCCGCAAGCAATAATACTCCAATTCCTCCACTTACAAGCACAAAGGTACTTGTCATGAAGCATCTCATTATCGGGTAGAAAAATCCCCATATTATTCCAACAACTATCATTGATGCACCGGCGATAAACAACAGTTTGGCCTTATCCGTTTTTTCCCGGTTACCAAAAATTAAATGACCAACCAGAACTCCTGTCATTGCAAGCATGATATGACTGACTGTATTAAAAATTCCTGTCCATGCTCCGAAATTACTGCTATGATTCACCAGGACATGGTTTTCCACGTAAATCCCGATATTCATTTCTTTCGAAAAAATATCTCCATGCCAGCCAGGTGCTGGTATAAACCAGACTGCCCAGTACAATACCAATAATGCACCTGTTATTATATATTGGGTTTTTATTCTTGTATTCAGTACTATTATGGAACACACAAGATAACTTATAGCTATATATTCCAGAACATTGTTATATATAGGAATAGTTGCCAATGTTCTGTTATACTCAGGAAGATTTAACAGTTTCCCTCCTGCTATTAATCCGAACAGGAACAGGATTGCAGCACGCTTTAAAATGAATAGGTAGATTTTCCATTTTTCGCTTTTTAATTGTCTGTTCTTCATTGAAATTGGTATTACAACTCCGACAACAAAAAGGAAGATCGATTGTGCAATATTTATAAAACTTACATGCTCGTTATCCCAGCTTAATTGATTAGTAACAAAGTCAGGCCAGTATTTTTCACCCCAGACCATATTATTAAAAGTGCGCCATATAAATGCACCACCAATCTGAGTTGACAAAATTAAAAACATTGCCAGGCCTCGTAATACATCAACACTGGCAATTCTGTCTTTTAGTGTTAAAGTCGGTTCGTTCATATTCTTCAAAGTTAAAGTTATACTTAAAAATCTAAGATACTTATTATTTAAAAATCTTATTAATGGAGTCATTCTTACTTGCTTGGCCGCATATACACCTGGTTATCCTGCGTGGTTCCAGGCGGCTCAATCCGGAGAAATTTGGGTGATCAGATATATGAAGGTGTGTGATTTCTTCTTCCGGTTTAAGACATCCGATGTGTTTGAACCGTATGGATTAGAGATTATACCTGATAAATTCATATAAGTTTATTTAACCTGCAATAACTCAATACCATTTCATATTGTTCACTAATTTTCAATAGATAAAAGTTATTATATTAAATAATTTACAGTGATATCAAAAAGATTCAGGTGATATTATTGTGATTTAATAATTAATTATTTATCTTTGCATCGATATATTTTAATATATATATATTTTGATACTAATTGTTAAACATCCGGAGACAAGATTCAGAAATAAGAAGTTTCAATATTATAAATTATGTACATTATGAAAAGGATTATATTTATAACAGCAGCATTGATTGTATTATTATTAACCGGCATATTTGCAACTAATCCGTTTAAAACAACAAAAGGAGCCGATGATAATACGACCGTAATCTATCTGACAAATGACACCTTTAAAAAGATGATCTTTGACTATGAAAAGAATAAAGACTGGAAATACGAGGGAACCAAACCGGCTATTGTCGATTTTTATGCCAGCTGGTGTGCCCCCTGCCGTCAGTTATCACCATTAGTTGAAGAAGTTGCCAGGGAATACTCAGGAAAAATAGTTGTATATAAGGTAGATACTGACAAGGAACAAAAACTTACACAAAGCATGGGAATTTCAAGTTTACCAACTTTGCTCTTTATTCCTCTGAAAGGGAAACCACAAGCCTCATTGGGTGCTATTCCAAAAGAATCGTTAATAAAAGCGGTAAATGATGTCTTATTGATTAAATAAGGATATTCAGTTACTATGAGTTATTTTCAGTTAAAATCCTGAAAAGATTTAGCCGGTTGATCTTCACAATTCAAATGAGCTACCTAACTAATAATTACCGGAATATCCCGGAAAAATCAAATTTATGATAAAATAGTGATATTATTGCGATTTATTAGTGATGCTATTGCGATTTATTAAAATTTTGTCTACCTTTGCATCGTAATTGAAATTCAAAATGTTAATCAAATATCACCAATATTATGGAAACAATAGTTAATCAGGTTGTACATCTTACAGCGCAGGACTTCAAAGAGAAAGTATTCAACTACGAAGCCGGTAAAGAATGGAAATATGAAGGTAACTTACCTGCTATCATTGATTTTTATGCTGACTGGTGTCAACCATGCAAAATGGTAGCACCTATCCTTGAAGATCTGGCACGTGAATATGCAGGGAAAATTATGGTATATAAGGTTGATACCGAAAATGAGCAGGAATTGGCATCTGTTTTTGGAATTCAGAGCATACCGACCTTACTTTTTGTTCCAAAAGATGGTCAGCCTCAGGCTGCCATGGGCGCATTGCCAAAGCAGACTTTTGAAAAAGTAATACAGGATGTTTTATTAAAAAACTAAAAATAAATATCCCGATAAAACAGATAAATGCAGGATAAGTGAATTAATGTCTGATCATAAGGTAGAAGTATCTAAATTTAAAGGCCCGAGTATTCAGGCCTTTAAATTTAAATACCCCTTAACTAATTATGACCGCATACGTGACCGTCCCGGTGATGGTCCTCATGGTGAGTGCAACTATTACCGCTGTCTTCTATTAATCCCGAAAGATAAAGCTTTACCACTTCAGTTGCATCTCCAGAGCAATCGCGGATAACTTCTATCCCACTGTTATTTAGCACATTAGGAGAATTATCAGTGAACTAAGTCATTTCGTTTTGCAATTAAAAGGAAAACAGGATATTGCTTAGATTCCGTTTCGGATATTTTTCGGTTTATAACAAAACATTCTCTGTGGGAAATATCACTGAAGTGATTCTTTTGAATTATCTGCGAAAGCTCGTCCATATCAAATCCCCGATGTCCATCAAAACCGGCACCATGAAATGAACCATCTTCTTTATAAAGGTCAGCAACAGCCAAATATCCTTCGGGATTTAAAAGCTGGTAAAAACGTTTTATAATAGTTTCGATATCAGTTACATGATGAAGCACCATCTGGGTAAAAATAAGGTCAAATTTTCCACCCTTATATTCGGAGTTTTCAAGATTAAAATTAATGACTTTCAGGTTTTCAGATTTAGTAGTCAGAATTTTATCTTTGATCACATTCACCATTTCGGTTGAATTATCCATCAAAGTTATCTCTTTCAAATAATCTTTGAGCAGGAAACTGGTAATCCCGGTACCTGCTCCATATTCAAGGGCAGTCATTTCCTTTTTTAAAGGGATAAGCTTTTTTATCTCATTTGCAATAGCCTCTGACCGTTCCCTGTGCATAGGGTTCTGATCCCACCCGGCAGCCTTAATATCAAATTCGTTCATAACTGGTTCCTATTGAAAGTCTTTTCCTTAATAACAATCAGACTTCTTTATTGTTAATATTATTATTATTTCCAGAAAATTATATTCTTTATTCCGGCTTAGTTTATCAAGGCTGATCTGAGCACCCGTCAACTATATCAGGTAAAATAAAATCAGGACAGACTCCCTCTGTACCGGCTATAGAACCTCTTAGTCTATATCCGGATCATGAAACAAAGCACCTCTTCCGTTATATCGGAAAAGGTTATTGTCGGCTCGGAGAGGATCGAACTCTCGACCCCATGATTAAGAGTCACAAACACTATGTTTTGAGTATTTTTGAATTACCTGTTAATATATCTGTATTTCAATACAATATGTTAATATCTTTTTGTCTTACTTTTGCTTGTTTATGTCATATTTACTATATTTGTGTATTCACTAATGTATCTACTGAATACATAAATTAAGCCCGTGACTTTGGGTAATGGGCTTTTAAAAAATAGTAATTATGCAAGCAACTGTAAGAATTTTTTACCAGAAAGCACCGGCAAAAAGAACAAATGAGGATCTTGTCCCGGTCAAGTTATGTATAACTTATAATGGGGATCGAAAGTATTATTCCCTTAAAGAGAAAGTAAGGAAAAATGAATAGATGTTCATAAATGAAAGTGACATTTCAAAAGTGACTACCGACAAGCCTAAGAAAAAGTTTAAAGATGTAAAACTGGAATACCAGCGTATTATCCGGGAAGCTGAGGACATTATAAATGGTTTACCCGTATTCTCTTTTGGGCTGTTTGAAGATAAGTTTTTTAATAAGGTCGGAAGCTGGGACAATGTTTTCAGTGCATTGATAGAACATATTCAAACTTTAGAACTGGAAGGCCGTTATGGATATGCTGCCAGTAATAAAAGTACACTATCTGCTATAAAAGAGTTTAACGACGGACGGAGAATTAACCTTGGATGCAGGGAAAAAATTGAAACCAGGTATAAGGATTACATAGCAGGTAAAAACCTTTCTTTTCAAGACATTACCCCTACTTGGCTGAAACGGTTTGATGCTTCTCTGAAAAAAAAGGAAAAAAGTAAGTCAACAAGAGGTATTTATGCAAGAAACATAAGGACACTGTTTAACCTTGCTATAAAGAAGCATGATGTAAAAGCGGAATACCCGTTCTATGAATACACTCCAAAACAGGCCAGCGGTCGAAAATTAGCTTTATCCCCTTATCAAATGTCACTAATTGCAAACTATAAAACTGATGTATCCTCAGAAAACATTTAGCAGGGATATGTTTTTATTTAGTTTCCTGGCTAATGGAATGAATCTAAGTGATATTGCACGGCTGAAATATTTCTGCCTTAAACATGATGAAATAGTGTTTATAAGGGAAAAAACCAAAAACAAGCAGACCGACCAGAACGGAATTCATGTTCCGATAACTAAACAGATGCAAATTATTATCGACCGGCACGGAAATAAAACAATCGGACATGATGCATTTATCTTCCCGGTACTTAAAACGGAATGGGACGACCTTAAACAGTATAATGTCATAAAATTATTTACCAAGAATGCAAACAAGAATCTTAAGAGTATTGCTCTGGCCGTCGGGATAAAAGAACGTGTCGTCAGTTATGTAGCCAGACATTCATTTGCAACCATATTAAAAAATTCCGGCGTATCAGTGGAATACTTAAAAGAAGCTCTGGGACATAGCTCTGTATCAGTAACACAAAAATATCTGAAATCATTTGAATCCAACACCCGGAGAGAACATTCCGAAAAATTGGAAGGGCAAATATTTAATAATAAAGCAGTATGAAAACATTATCTGAGTTAAACAAATTATATGAATAAGGTTAGGAAAATTCCATATTTAAGATAAAAATACCTGAATGAATCAGATGCAATTCAATTATATCATTTAATTGATGACAAAATCAATCTTTCAAATGAGAGGAACTTCCATTCAGTTTTTATAAACTTTCACCCTACAAAGAGCAAATTTCGCTTATGGCTGATTTGAAGACATTAATTGATAAAAAGATTGAAGGTGAAAATAAATTCCTTGACTTATATAATGCTCTAATCACTTCAAAATATATCTTCTACTTCAATGGAAGTCTTTAATTCAGTTATGCTTTATAAAAAGCTTCCTGGCGATGCAAATAAAATTCAATGGCTCACAACAAAAGCGGATGCAATTTACTTTCAGAAGAGCTTTAAATTTTCTATGCCTCAGTTTAATGAATGCTTTTTTAAAGACAAATATCCGTTCCAATTAGGATCAAAACCGACCACAAACCGCAAAAGAGCTTTAACAAACATAATTGACAGATATAAAGAATAGCATCAATTATTTTCAAATAATCTAAGAGCCTGTTAATCAGGCTCTTTTTATTTCCTTCAAATAGTTTCAAATAGTTTTCAAATAGTTTCTATTTGATAATATACTTGATATAGTGATAGTTACATCATTTATGTGTTTTATATTTGTATCAAATAAAATACAGAAATATGAAAACTCTCACTTTTGATGAATTACCAGGCGCAATAATGGAGCTTGACCGCAAACTGGATGTATTGCTTGCTGAATATTCAAATAAGCCACAAACAGACCAGGACTTTTTAATGACCATAAAGGAACTCCGGTTGTACCTTCCCGACCAGCCAGCCCAGCAGACTGTTTACGATTGGATCTTCAAAAGAAAAATTCCAACAGAAAAGCATGGTAAATATTGCTATTTCCGGAAGTCTACCATTGATAATTGGCTGGCTAATGGCCGTCAAATGAAATAATATGAGCGCACTTGCAACCCTTCGCCAGCTGGCCATTGAACACTCCCGGATGAAGCACCCGACACTTCCGGAATCAGCCAGATATGTAAAACCATATTCCGATAGGACTGCCAATTCTTTAACCCGTGCAATAATTGACTTCTTAAACTTCTCAGGATCCCAGGCGGAAAGAATTAACAGCACCGGCAGACCTCTTGACCAGACAACAATTGTTACCGATATTTTAGGAAGCAAGAGAAGAATAGGATCTATTAAGTGGATACCTGGCACCGGGCAAAAAGGGACGGCAGACATATCCGCAACAATTCGGGGACGGTCCGTAAAGATTGAAGTGAAAATAAAAGATCGCCAGTCACCGGATCAACTGAAGTATCAACAGCAAATCGAACAGGCCGGGGGTTTGTATTGGATTGTAAGGTCCTTTGATGAGTTTTTAAGTTTTTATAATGAGTTAGTATAATGGAAAAAATTGATACACTGGAAAAAATTCCGGTAACTATTATTGAAGGAACGGACCCGGCGCAAATTAAAGACTTCCTGATTGTAAAAACAGCAAATCAATGGCTCGAAGAGGCCAGCCAGCGACCCATACCAAAGATGTTATTTAGTGAGTTTTGGCACGAAGGAGAATTATGCATCCTCTTTGCCTCTTCAGGACTTGGAAAGTCAATTCTGGCGGTGCAGATTGGTAACAGTATAAGCAGCGGAACTTCAATTCCGGGCTTCAAAAATGAATCCACTTCTCAACCTGTCTTATATTTTGACTTTGAACTTTCCGATAAACAATTTGAAGGCAGGTATTCTGAAGAGTTTAAAAATCACTTTCAATTCGATGAAAATTTTATCAGGATCGAGTTAAACCCGGATGCTGATAAACCAGAAAAGCAGACTGAAGAAGAATATCTTATAACATCAATGGAGAGATGCATCCAAGAGACCAGGGCAAAGATTTTGATAATAGACAATATCACGTACTTACGGAGCGATACCGAGAAGGCAAAAGATGCACTGCCCCTGATGAAGCGACTTAAGTCACTTAAGAAAAAATATGATCTGTCTATCCTGACACTTACACACACCCCCAAACGGGATGCATCCAAGCCAATAACTAAAAATGACCTATCAGGGAGTATTATGTTATTCAACTTTTGTGATAGTAGCTTCAGTATAGGGGCGTGTACTGCTGACCCGAACTTAAGATATATAAAGCAGGTAAAAGAGAGATTCACAGCAAAAATTTATGATGATGATAATGTGATCCTTTGCGAAATTGCAAAGCATGACAACTTCTTACAATTCTCTCATACAGGATTTGGGAAGGAGGTTGATTATCTGAAGACTGTTTCTGAAAATGAAAAGCAAGTCATTAAAGAAATGGTACAGCAACGGCACCGGGAAGGCAAAAGTTACCGTGAAATTGCGAGGGAGTTCAATATTTCAAAATCGAAAGTAGAAAGGATTATAAAAGATGAAACTACTCCTTTTTAAAGTGGGACAGTGGGACATTATATATATAATTGATTATTATATAATTAAGTGTCTTAAGAGTGTCCCAAAGTGTCCCAAAGTGTCCCAAAGTGTCCCAGATGATACAGTAAATAGTGGGACAGAATGGGACAGCAGTGGGACAGATAATAACATGATACTGAATTGTTTAACCCTAAGTGTCCCGTCCCACAATTATTTTTGGGACACACAACTAATTTGAGACAGTGATGAAAAGTATTTTAAATATAAATGTATCCTGTTTTGAACATTGTAAAGGTACCACCCCCCAGGATGTGAATCTTTTATCATGGCTTACTTCTGATAAATACAGGGCAAAAGTTGAAGAGATAAGAAGTATTCAGGCTGAAGATTTACAGAAGGTCATAAAAAAGTCACTGCCGGCAATTACACCTGCAGGTCTGTTTTCTTACCGGGATGAAGAGCACTTAAAAAAACATTCTGGATTTTTAGCGTTCGATATAGACTTTGCCGATAATCAACATATTTCAAATTTCAGTGAACTTAAGGAACAAATTTCGCACGTTGTTTGTGTTGCGTATTGTGGTATTTCTGTCAGGGGTAAAGGGTTCTGGGGATTGGTACCAATTCCAAAAAGCACACCTGAAGATCATAGATACAGATTCAATGCATTATCAAAATTCTTTAAGGGGTACAATATCAATCTTGACCCTTCCGGGAGTGATGTTTGTAGATTGAGGATATATTCTTGGGATGCTGAAGGATATTTCAATCATAATGCAAAGTTATATAACGGCATATTAAAACCCCGGAAGAAACTATCAACCCGTCCGGTTTACAGCGACACCCGTGAGAGAGTAGAGGCCGTTTTAGAGTTGATAAAAACTAATAAAATTGATATAACTCAGGACTATAAAGGCGAATGGCTAAAGATTGGTGCAGCTCTTGCAAATGAGTTTAATGAATCCGGACGGAATTACTTCCATATAGTTAGCCAATACCATGCAAAATACAGTGTAACCGATACGGATAAAATGTTTGATGATGTTCTGAAAAAAACCTACTCTAAAATTAGTATTGGTTCCTTCTTTAAGATTGCTTCCGATTACGGGATAAAGCTTATCAAAGCAGGACAGGAACGGGGAGAAATAGCAAGGCAAGGTGAAAGCTATGGAAATAGTTCATGTTCTACAAAGGAACATGAAAAGCCTAAAACCCTTTCCGACATCGGAATAACCCGTAAAGAATCCAGTACGTTTATTAAACCCCGGCCCTGGTTAAATGAAATTGCAGAGCTGGAACAATTCTTTTCTTCCGTCAAGTTATCGGATAATATTAAACTGGACGGGTGCACTACAATAATAGATACCAGCTTATTCATCAAAAGTCATTTATCAATTGTCAAAGCTCAGGACGGCAATACTCGATACCTACCTTATCTCGATAGATTGAAATTTTTGAGGGATATTCTAAAATCAAACTTAAATTAATTTAGACTAATTTAAAATAATGCTATGACAAAAATTAAAGAATTATTCGATGCAATTTACCTGAATCAGAAGCAATTAACTTCAGGACAGGCGGAGTTTGTTGATAGTTTGAAAAGATACTATCATAAAAATAAAATTTTGAGCGACAAGCAGTTGGAAGCGTTAAGCGAGATTTTTAAAAGTTTTAAAATTACTGAGATCCGGTTTACAATGAATAAATGAATACGGCAGCGGATCGACGTCCGGGGGAGCGAGGTTCATGTTTCCTTGCGGAGATCTCGGGCATACCCCCTGCCTAACGAAAAACAGCCAAATGGCTGATTATTTGAGTATTAACAATTAAAAAAAAGAAAAGATGATTTTAAAAGTAGGTTCTAAATTTAGTCACGAACACGTTGACTATGAAGTGCTTGAACGGTATGAAAACTATGTTCTATTGCAAGGGAAACAATACGGGCGTACACTTTGGATTACGGCTAATGTTCTTAACCCTGGGGGCGATGAAATTGCAAAGCCCTTTTTTAACGATGTAAGCCCGGAAAGCAAAATCTTTAACAAGGTGGAAATTAAAGCTTTTTTTGATGGTGAAGTTATTAAGATTAAAAACGCTAAACGTGCTGAAGCTGAGCTGATTCAGGCAAGAAAAGAGGCTGCTGAAAAGTTGCAAGACTGGAACAAACTCAGAAGCTGAAATGGAGGCACGAAAATTGGTTCTTATTATCGAACTGCAAGGTTTTGTCAAGGAACTTAAAAACATGGGGAGGTTAGCTTCATCTAAAGAAGTTTTGAAAATTTCAAACGAACTCGATTTAATAAATAACATTTTAAAATTCAGCAAATTATGAAGACAGAAAAACAAAACGCAGCAGAAGGAGGAAGCCCCCAACTGGTAAGGAAGGTCGCTTTAATGGCAGCCTTACGTTCGATAGGTGTTATTATTCCCGATACGCTCACGGGCGGAGAGCTGGACGAGCTTTTCGAGCAAGCTATTGAACAGGGTGTAAAAATTCCTTATGAACCATTTGATAAATTATCTGCCCGGGAACGCAAACGTTTTTTGCGAAGTTTAAACGACTTCAAACCTTCCTCAACTGTGGAAATCAGAAAAAAAGTTGAGAATGATTTTTCAACGTGGAGTGATCTGGAAATTAAAGCCCTTGCCATTTCGGAAATTGGCAATAATCGCCGTTTGGACGTGAACAATTGCACGGCTGATGAAAGCGTTCAAAAACGCATAACTCAGCAGCACAAAAACGGAACTTTTTCAAAAGGGGCTTTCAAGAGATTGGCGAAATGGAAAATATTTAAAAGTTCTCACCGGCATAATAACATCGTTTTTTGAGAAAAACGGTTACGGTTTTGTTGAAACTTCTGACGGTAGATCATATTTTCTGCACGTCACTAATTGCCTCGGAAGAATAACACCTGAAATTGGCTCACAAATACGATTCCGATTAGGTGTTTACGACGGCCGACAGATTGCGATTGAAATTTAATAAATTTTAGACTATGGCACACGTTGAGCGTTTTGATTTAGTTACACAGTCGGCATTTGCGAGAGCTTGGGAAATTTCCCGGCGAAGTTTGGCCAGATTAATTGAAAAAGACCTACTCGATACCGAAGTCATCGGAAACGTCCATTATATCAATGTTTCGGACGAAAATAAGGTAAAAAAGGCCGTTTTAGGGCATAAACATCGTCCTGTGAAGGTTAAAAAAGGTGATATTATCTTGTTTCAGAACCGGACTATGCCAATATGAGCGAAAGTGAGGCCTTATTCGAGCGCCAGTATTGGGAAATGCATCGTTAATTGTATGAATATCAGAGTGTTTAACTCGTTTAGACACTCTTTTTTTATAACTAATATTTTAGTCGTGTGGAAACAAGTTACCACTGCGGTTTTGGACAGGGGGGTCATTTATTTACAAGGGTACGGAGGGCTTATTTAGAATGAATCAAAATATAAAAATTCCCTCAGATGATAAGTATAAACGTTGTAGGCGATGCGGTCAAGTCAAACCGGTTTCGGAATTTTATACCTATAAAACCTATGCTTATCTGTCTTGTAAAAGTTGCTCAACAAATTTAACTAATGAACTTTAAGGATGTCTTTATCCTGAATTGTTTCTAAAACAATAGCTGAAAATATATTTTTTTTCTGAATTTGTCATGCGTTCTAATAACCGCAGGGACTTAACAAGCAGCCAACGGGCTTAGTATTGCTGTTGAAGCGGACGGAATAATACAGCGTATTAAAGCTAAGGTTGATTATGATAAGATAGAAAATACAGCGTTGTAAATTTTAGTAATCAATACATTGAGCCTTTGGACAATAAATTGTCTAAACCCACCGAACAGGCACACATAAACGACACCACTACAAAGATAGCCAATCTGTTCAATACAAACCGCACATATGTCAATGAAGCTACCAGGATATTGCAATCAAATCCAGAATTATTTGAACAGGTTAAGTCGGGCGAAAAGACTATCCACTGAAGTTAAGCGTGAAGAAAAGAGGAAAGAACAACATACTGGAGGCAAGGTAAGCTAATGATGAACCTTGGCAAAATGCCAGCGATTTAAGACACTCAATTTGTTATCCGGTATACCATATAAAAAACCCTTCAATAATTACACTGAAGGGATTAATAGTATCACTTAAAATATTTGTGAAGGATCGAATTCGTCCTCATCTGTTGCAGTAGGTTTATCCCGTGAAAATAGTTTAATCCAGAGCCAAAATATTAAGCAAAGTACAATTATCATGAATACAAACAAACTTGCCCATTGTAAGAAGTCGGATAAATTCGGATAAATGTATCTCGTAAACAGGAGCAATGCAATTAAAATTCCGATTATGTATAATATTTTTTTCATAACAATTCACTTATTAATGCGTAGATGATTAATGACATTCCGACAATTAGCAAAATGATAATTATCGTATTTTCTGTTCGGAACTTACTCCTTCCGTGAAGGTATTTTTTCCGATTCCTGATTTATGGATTCCGGTTTCATTTCCTGAGCCTCCACTCATAGTAAGCAGCACCAAAAAATGTAACACAACCAGCGATTAAGAATACAAGCCGTTGTAAAAAGCAGAATCATGTTAATATTGGAGACACAATCAAGCGTGAAAATTTTAACACTTAATAAGACTAAAGGCCCGCTAAGCAGACCATTGCCAGCAACAAATATAAAGCCACTTCATAACTCAATTGATGAAGTAAAATTCCGTTCAATCAGGGTTGATAAGGTCAGCACTTGCATGATGTACCGGCCGATTCAAATAGTAATGCCATACGATTAAGGCTTAGTTTTTTCAATTTTTTGCGGATAGAGTTATCCGGTTTATGTAAAGGTAGAAGATTTGTTTTTTCATCATAGCGGTTCGTATTAAAAAAGCCCTTCAGAGAAAAAATACGACCTGGAACGAACCGCTAAGTAAGTAACCTAGGCAATTTAACCCGAAGGGCCGTATTGTTAATAATAAAAGTTTTCACGTTTTAGCGGTTCGTATAAATACAAAACTAAGTAATTCAAAAGTTATTAACAAATATATTTAATGCAGACTGAAAATAAAAATTCATGTATTCGGTTGTGTATTCAAAGAAAAACGACCTACAAATAATATCTTGTAAGTCGCTATGTTTCAGGTCGGCTCGGAGAGGATCGAACTCTCGACCCCATGATTAAGAGTCACGTGCTCTACCAGCTGAGCTACGAGCCGGATGTGGCTGCAAATTTAAAAAAAACAGGGACTGTATGTTGAATAAATTAAGATAATAATCAGCCTGATGATAAATTACTACCTTTAATACCAGAATTAAATTCTGACCAGTATGTCAAAAAAAGAAACAGTAACCTCAAAATGGCTCGGCAAAATGGCTTTTGAATCGGAAATCAACGGGCATAAAATTATAATTGATGCAGATTCCGTGAGTAGGTGGAGAAAACCGCGGTCCCAGACCAAAACCTTTTATGCTGGCAGCTCTTGGAGGTTGCACAGCAATGGATGTTATATCCATCCTGACCAAAATGCGGGTAGAAGTTGAAGATTTCAAAGTCAGGGTTGAAGGGGATCTGACTGAAGAACATCCCAGGCAATTTTATAAAATGCACGTTGTATATGAATTTAAAGGAAAAAGCCTGCCAATGGACAAACTTAGAAAAGCCGTTGAACTATCATCAGAAAAATATTGCGGTGTAACTGCAGTGTATAAGAAAGTATTGGAATTAACGTCAGAAATAAAAGTTATTGAATCATAATCAATATGCGTTTTTAGAAAATAAAGCTTTTCTGAGGTGATCCGGTTAGCTAAGGCATGCTATGATTTCATTTCATCCTCAATTACCAGAGCACTAAATCTGACCAATTCTCCGGGGAATTAATCGTCTTCGGTCAAAAAAGAGCACACGGCAGTACAATTATCACAGTTATTGCAGCATTGAAGTCGAATGCACCAATTGTTTAACTCTTAGTCAAATTCAGGTTAATCGCCACCATCATTTTTAAAGTTTATAAGAAAAATATTCATTCATATCATCAACCGTGCCTCTTGTCATATAGCCAAACAGGTTTTTCCCAAAAGTGATGATAAATAATACAATAAGTATTGATGCCCGGATAATGCCAATAACAAATCCTTTAAGCCAGACTGGATTAAGCGGTTTACAGATTATTGTTGCAATAAATACAGTCAATAATCAACTTTCCTGTCAGGCTGTATTTATAATCTTACAAATACCTGGTATTATAAAATATATCCAGGTTATGTAGTTATGATTTTCAGAATATCAGAAATTTATGATTGTCTGTTTTAGTTGTGACTGCATTGATGACCATCCTGATGATGTGCCTCGTGCTGATGGCAACTACTGCCGCTGTCTTTGACTAAACCAGAGATATATAGTTTTACTACCTCAGTTGCGTCTCCTGAGCAACCCCGGATAACTTCTATTCCGCTATTATTCAATACGTTTATGGCACCGCCACCAATACCGCCTGCAAGCATTACGGTGACACCATCAGAAGCCAGTACACTTGCAATATCTGACTTGCAACCGCACCCTTCCGGAGATTCAACACTTTCTATCCCGGCAATTTCATTTTTTTCTGATATTGTAAATACTCCATATGACTCACAATGTCCGAAATGGCTGTCTATCTGGTTTTCTTTAGTTACTGGAACTGCAATTTTCATAATTTAATAATTTTTTTTATTGATTATTCTATTTTTAATTTAATTTGATTAATTCATTTTCTCCATAAGCAGTGCAATTTTTGCATTTTAAGTGGTTTTCCAATCCCTCTATAAGCTTATAACATTTTTTGCAGCGATACCACTCTTTATCCAAAAGATAATTGCCGCCTTCTATCTCAATTGCTTTACCCTCTACAAATGATTTTGCTATTTGCTTTAATGCTTTGTTATAAATCCGGGTAAAAGTAGGGCGTGAAACATTCATTTGCTCAGCCGCCTGATCCTGTGGAAGTCTATCGTAGTTTACTAATCTGATGCTTTCGTACTCCTCGAATTTTAAAATTACCGGATCAATTTTACACACTGGCATCCCATATGGCTTAAATCCCTTCATTTTTGGAGGGTTTGAAATCTTTCTGCTTTTAAGCGGACGAGCCATGTTTTTTAAGTTTGAAGATCGCTTTGATATCCGGGAGGACAAGATACCCGAAGAATATCGCCGACAAAGCTAGAATTATTTTTCCGGCCAGACAAAAAGAGCCGCAATAAAATTCCTCTCCAAATCCTAAAAGACAAGTAGTACATCCCAATATTGCCATTAAGATATAATCAACAAATAGTATCAATGGCGCAACAAAAAAGATTTTGATGAGGAAAGAAGCTTTCATAGCTGATATTTTCCATAAAGATAGTGAACCTGCGTTCATAATCCTAATAAAATTCAGCTTTTCTTCAGACAATGAAATTTTTAGCTTATTGTATTAATAAGCTCGTTATGCAGCTCATAGATGACAGTATTTCCGGTACAATAGCCTTGCAACAATCCTGCTGTAGCTGATGGATCCCTTAATAATCCAATGTTATAATCCTTCCCCTGGTGAAATTAAAGAATTTATCCTTCTGAGCAACCTTTACTCCATCCATAAGATCTTCAGGTTTAAATCCTGCTATTTTCAAACATGTCGGGCATGCAAATACCCCAATATTTCTATCAGCAAGCATTTTAATATATGTATGAGCTGATTCAAAATCGGCAAAATTCAGATCTTTTGCTCCCTTTACCAGTAGCTCAACTGCATGAATATCCATATATACAAGTACATCCTTATCAATTGCCATCATAGTGGCCATTTTTAATGGCATGAGGACACGATGAGGGTCATTGTAGCTCTCTGTAATATGGATAAATACCCCATCCCTAACTGAGGGCTCTGCAGCAGCAGCCTTTGTATCCATGTTGGAAGAAGTTGCCGGTTTTGGATTCTGATTACATGAAATTAATAGTAATCCTATAAAAAGTAATAAACTGATTTTCTTCATAGCATAATTGATTTAGTTACTAAAGTTACGAATTCCGGTGTTATAAGTATAATTAATTATCTGACTTTCCGAAAGAATAAATTAAGAATGAATTAAGAGTTATCAGCTTTAGTTAATTGAACCTGTCTAAAAAGTTCTTTTAACCGCTAATACCTATAGTTGACTTAAATGCGGGGGAAGGATTTCGACTTTTGATACAGCATTGTTTACCGGAGATCCATAATATGCAGCCTGAATTTTGTTGTAAGTTCTCTTATCGTAATAGATTATTTGCATATAAATTTTATCCATGTGATAATATTATTACGGGAGTATTACATAAAAAGGTGGTAAATTTTATACCACCTTATCAGATCACTATTTCTTCAGTACCGTTTTCAGTACTTTCTCCTTGTCAAGTTTTTTGGTACAGAAGAACCAATCGTAACAATGCATTTCATCCTTGCTTTCCATACGTTCTTTGGCTACTCCGCATGAACCAGCAGTCGGAACAATTACATCATCGCCTGGCTGCCAGTCGGCCGGAGTTGCAACAGAAAATGCATCAGCTGTCTTCATGGCTATCAGCGCTCTGTATATCTCTTCAAAATTACGACCCATGCTGAGCGGATAATATATCACTGCTCTGATTATGCCTTTCGGGTCGATAAAAAATACGGCTCTAACTGCCTTGGTTGAGCTCTCGCCGGGTTGAAGCATACCGTATTTGTGAGCTACCTCCATTGTTATATCTTCAATTAGCGGGAAATTGACTTCAACATTTTTCATCCCCTTATACTCGATTTTTTCTTTAATAGTCCGAAGCCATGCTATGTGGCTGTACAGTCCGTCAACAGAGAGCCCGACGAGTTTGCAGCCGGCTTCCTCAAATTTTTTCTCCATGCTTGCAAAGGTCATAAATTCAGATGTGCATACAGGTGTGAAATCGGCAGGATGACTGAATAGAATTACCCAGCTTCCTGAATAATCAGATGGGAAATTAATGTTTCCCTGGGTTGTTACAGCCTTAAATTCAGGAGCTTTGTCTCCTATTCGTGGCATTGGTGTTACTTGGTTTTCTTCCATTTCTATTTGCATTAATTGTAAATTGCCTGATTGATTTTATTAACTATAGTGATTTGCTGATTACTTCCTTCTTTCGAGCATCAGTTCCAGATCTTCTTTTAATGCTGAAAGGTCCTCTTCATGTTCAACCTCCTGAGATAGTATTGTGAGTATAATATTGTATGTTACAGGATCAGCAACTCTTGTAATATCCAGCAATTCACTGTAAACACGTATAGCACATTGTTCACCCCTGATATTCTGGTTTAAAATTTCTGCAACATATGGATCTGATGGTACATCATATCCGCAATTTGTCAGCTTAAGCCATTCCGATGGAGATAGCACCGGAGTTCCCTCAAGCTGAATAATCCTGGTGGATAACAGCTCAGCATGACCCAATTCTTCAGTTGCATGCAGAGTAAGTTCAGCAATAACAGCATCTTTCATCGGACCTTTTACGACTTTTGCACCTACCCAGTACTGGTAATATGCAAGCCATTCATCTGATAAAGCTTTATTAAGCATATTGATTAATTCATCAACATCCATTTTTACAATTGATCTTCCTTTTTGTCCCATAAGTATCAGGTTTTAGTTTTTAAATTTATTATGATTTTGGGCTATTCTTCTAAATCAGCTGCTCTATGTTATAATTCTTATCTGCCTGCAGGCAGATTTTGTTATTTCACTAATGATTTTCTGGTTTGTAAATTTTGGATTATTGAAGAAATTAAGCCAACTCATACCGATCAAGGTTCATTATTTTGTTCCATGCCGCAATAAAATCCTTTACAAATTTTTCCTGGGCATCTCTGCTCGCGTAAACTTCAGCAAGGGCCCTAAGCTCCGAGTTTGAACCAAAAATAAGATCTACCCGGGTTCCTGTCCATTTTAGTGTTCCGGTTTTGCGATCACGCCCGTCAAATGTTTCTTTGGTCTCAGATGTTGGTGTCCATGCTGTACTCATGTCGAGCAGGTTTACAAAAAAATCGTTTGTAAGAACTTCCGGCCGTTTAGTGAAAACACCATGTTTAGATTTGTCAAAGTTTGTGTTCAATACGCGCATACCACCAACAAGAACTGTCATTTCAGGAGCAGTAAGTTTCAGTAACTGGGCTTTGTCAATCAACATCTCTTCGGCTGATATGGTGTATTTCGTTTTTAAATAGTTACGGAAGCCATCGGCTGCCGGCTCAAGTACTGCGAAAGACTCCACGTCGGTTTGCTCTTGTGATGCATCCATTCGACCCGGAGTGAATGGAACAGTTACAGCAAAACCTGCATCTTTTGCAGCTTTTTCAACACCTGCGCAACCTGCCAATACAATAAGGTCTGCAAGAGATACCTTTTTTCCGTTAGATTGGGAACTGTTGAATTCTTTTTGGATACCTTCCAGCGTTTTTAATACTTTAGTCAGCTGGGCAGGGTTGTTAACAACCCAGTCCTTTTGTGGAGCAAGACGGATGCGGGCACCGTTGGCGCCACCACGCTTGTCAGATCCACGGAAAGTTGAGGCGGAAGCCCATGCGACAGATACCAACTGAGATACGGATAGCCCGGAATTTAATACCCTGGTTTTTAATGCTGCAATATCTTTCTCATCAACTAACTTATGATCAACTGCAGGTATCGGGTCCTGCCAGATCAGTTCTTCTTTGGGCACTTCAGCACCTAAATAGCGTGCCCTTGGTCCCATATCGCGGTGAGTCAGCTTAAACCACGCCCGGGCAAATGCATCTGCAAATTCAAGAGGATGTTCATAGAAACGCCTTGAAATTTTTTCATAAACGGGATCGAATCGCAACGAAAGGTCTGTAGTAAGCATTGTTGGCACATGCTTTTTTGACACGTCGTGGGCATCAGGAACAATATTACCGGCATTTTTTGCCACCCATTGCTGAGCTCCGGCTGGGCTTTTTGTCAGTTCCCATTCATATTTAAAGAGATTTTCGAAGAAGTAATAACTCCACTTTGCGGGAGTCTGGGTCCATGTAACTTCCAGGCCGCTGGAGATTGTGTCGCCTCCTTTTCCTGAGCCGTACCTGCTTATCCAGCCTAAGCCCTGAGCCTCAAGGCCGGCAGCTTCGGGCACAGGTCCGACATTTGCCACATCGCCGGCGCCGTGTGTTTTGCCAAAGGTATGTCCCCCGGCAATAAGTGCCACGGTTTCTTCATCATTCATGGCCATACGGGCAAAGGTTTCACGAATATCTTTAGCCGCTGCAACGGGATCAGGATTTCCGTTCGGGCCTTCCGGATTTACATAGATTAAGCCCATTTGTACGGCTGCAAGAGGATTGTCAAGTTCGCGTTCCCCTTCGTAGCGTTTGTCAGCTTCCAGCCACTTCGTTTCGGAACCCCAGTAAACGTCCTCTTCCGGCTCCCATACATCTTCTCGCCCACCGCCAAATCCAAAAGTTTTAAATCCCATTGATTCAAGAGCTACATTACCTGCAAGTATCATAAGGTCTGCCCAGGATATTTTCCGGCCATATTTTTGCTTTATCGGCCAGAGCAGCCTTCGTGCTTTGTCGAGGTTGACATTATCGGGCCAACTGTTAAGCGGGGCAAAACGTTGCTGACCGCTTCCTGCACCACCACGACCGTCACCTATGCGGTATGTGCCTGCACCATGCCACGCCATACGGATGAAAAACGGTCCATAGTGACCGAAATCGGCAGGCCACCAATCCTGGGAATCGGTCATTAGCTTATGCAGGTCTTTTTTTAAAGCCCCCAAATCCAGACTCCTGAATTCTTCCCTATAGTTAAAATCTTCACCCATAGGGTCAGATAAAGAAGAGTGTTGTCGCAGTATGTTCAATTTTAACTGATTAGGCCACCAGTCGCGGTTTTTTGTACCGCTCGTACCTACACTCTGCTTTTGTGTTGCTCCGGTAACCGGGCATTTGCTGGCATTGTTTGAGTTATTTTCCATTTTTAGAATATTTAAATTTTTTATTTATTTGATTATCAGTGAATTTTCCTGTAATCTGAAGTTTAATATCTTCAATCTTAAAATTCGGAATATTCTTCTTTTTCAGATAATCGTCGATAATTATATCAAGATCTGTATCGTAAAAATCTTCAATACGGTCCGATTCAATACAATACAAATGGTGATGCCTGTCGATGACAGCATCATATCTCATAATATCGCTGTCAGTTTTAACCCTTTTAATAAGATTGTTCTTTACTAAAGTATCGAGAGTTTTATAAACGGTTCCTGTAGCAATATTCGGATGATTTGTTTTTATATAATCTATCAGATTCTCTGCAGTGGGATGGTTCTTCAGATTAATAACACCATCCATAACGGCCATTCTTTGAGGAGTAACCTTTAAACTACAACTTTTTAAGGATTTTATTATGTATTCTTTATTCATCCGCAATAATTATCAGATAAGAATGATTATTATATAAGAATATGTAAAGATACGAAGAATTTTATGCAAAGTCAAGAAATCCGTTTAGAAATTACCTGAATATTATAAACAGAATGATCAGCTTTTCAGTTTCGCAAAATACATTGCAAATGAACGATACAGAAAGTGAGTCCACTTTCCAAATGGCACAATAATCAAAGCCCATTGTGCCAGTATGGTAAGATGTAGCAGATAGAGCCAGATATTATTTTCGAGCAAACCGGTATCGATAAAAAGCCGGACAGTAAAAGCTGTTAATCCCATCAGAAACAGCCAGATAACAAACATCCAGTCAGAGGGCTGTGAGTTTTTATTAATTTCTCTATTTTTCTTAATACGTCCTGACATAAAATCTATTGTAACAACAAATATTGTAATGCTCATAACATATCCAAGAACAATCACAATCATGCTTGTACTTGAGAACCAGTCGAGAAATACTGTTGTAAACAATAAACCTAAATAACCTAATACAAGTATAAAATGTTCAAACCATCTCAGCTTATTGTCATCGCATCCCAAAGCTCTTTTTTGGGTGAACATATGTACAAAAAGCTCCCATGAGCTTGTGAAATATTTCTTAACAGGAATCTTAACCTTTGGTTTTAAAATAATAAACCACCACATTCTTACCAGATTAGGTAGCAGAACAAGTCCAAAAACTGTTGCGATGGCCAACACCTCAAATGTATGGCCGGCATCCATAATCTTTACAAGGTCAAAATTCTCAGATATGCTATATACAAGTATACCGATAGCTGTTAAAATGAATGCTATTATGGTAAGAGGAAGAAAGCGATATAAAAATCCGGATAGTTTTGTCCAGTCATATTCTGAAGTAAGCCACCTTCTTAACGACATCATTAATTCTCCCGGGTTAGCTTCCTGCGGACAGTGTGTTGAGCATTCGCCGCAATAGTAGCAAAGCCATGGCTTAAGTGATGATTTTATTTCATCCTCCATCCCCAGAACACTGAATCTGACCATTTCTCTGGGGAATGAATCTTCTTCTGTCGATAATGAGCACACGGCAGTACAATTACCACAGTTATAGCAAGCATTGAAATCGAATGCACCGTACTTGTTTAACTCTTTGCTAAATTCAGGGTTTATTGCCGTCATTATTTTTTAATTTATAAGAGAAATACTCATCCATATCATCAATATCACCTTTTTCCACCAGTCCATATTTAACCATCGACATCAGGTAAAAAACTACCTCATCTTTAGGCATATTTAACTTCTGTGTTAACTGATCAATAGTTAATTCGGTTTCCTTCAGAGCATCCAGTATCGCTTTTTTTATTTTACTGAACTGTTTCATGTTATCTTTTGCTCCCTGGGATACTTCCCTTTTTTCTCTCAGGTATTTGTATGTTTTCCCTTTTTCAATCTCCATCATATTCGTTTTTCAATAGATTAATTTTTCTCTCTTTACTTTTTGCCCCCCAACCCCCCTAAAGGGGGGCTAATTCTCAGTCTTTAAGTGAAATTTCTCTAAATGAGGCAGATTTAGTCCCCCTTTAGGGGGAAGTCCCGCGTTAGCGGGACAGGGGGCTTACCCTGCAAGAGCATCGATCATACTTTCAATCTCATTATCTGAATAAGCAATTAAGTCAATAGCATTTACCGGGCATACAGGCAAGCACATCCCGCATCCTTTGCATACTGACTTATTAATAGCTGCGATATCTTTAGTCTCATCTTTAACCATATTTATGGCATCGAAAGGACAGGCTTCAACACATATACCACACCATGTACAGGCACTCTTGTCAATCTTAGCAACGACAGGTTCAAGCTCCAATTCTCCTTTGCTGACATAAGAAAATGATTTAGTGGCCGCAGAGAGTGCTGAATTGACAGATTCTGTTATGTTTTTCGGCCCCTGGCAGGCTCCGCTTATAGTTATTCCGTCGATAACAGTTTCGACGGGACGAAGTTTCATATGGATCTCATTAAAAAAAGAGTCGCGTCCTTTTGGTAATTTAAATATGGATGCCACGGAATTATCTGCTCTTGGAACCATTCCGGTAACAAGAACTACCAGGTCAGCTTCAACAGATATCTCTCTTTTACCCGTCAGTATATCATTAATCTTTACTATTGTCCTGCCATTTTCAAGTGACACTTCCGGAGGACCATCTTCATAAGCCTGCATAAAAATATCACCTGCTTTAAGAGACTCATTATATAATATTTCCTGTTTTCCGTAAGTTCTTATTCCTCGTGTAAAGTGGTAGTTATTAATATTCTGAAATTTTTTCTTTGTCTCTATCGAAGCATGTATTACTGACGTGCAGCAAAATCTTGAGCAATATTTATTATCTCCGTCAATCTGACGGCTTCCTACACAATATATATATGCTATATTCTTTATTTCTTTTCCTTTGAAGACTAACTTTTTATCGTTAAGAGCGATAATACGTTTAAATTGAGGTAGTGTTATTACATTTTCAAATATGTTATATCCAAACTCCCCTTCGGAAGGAGAATAGGAGTCGAAACCTGTAGCCATAAGAACTGAGCCAACATTAATCCCGATAGTTTTTTCTTCCTGTGAGAAATCAACGCTTTCGCAAATTTTTTCACATTCACCGCAGCGGGTACAGTTTTTAATATCTATAACCGGATAGTGCGGGTATTCACTTGGGAAATTGTGATAAATAGCTTTTCTTGAAGTAATATTAAAATTGAATTCATCCGGAATTTCAACAGGACAAGCATCAATGGCCTTTTTAAGATGACCTGTATTGCATTTTTCCATTATATACCGGGGGGTAATTTTTACTTTCAGTTTAAAATCGCCTATACATCCTGTATTTGATATTACTTCAGAACCGGTAAGCAATGTAATGTTATCACGCTTTACAACATCATCATACAGTTTGGTTACCAGTTCTTTTCCAGTCTGGTTGGTAGTGAACAGAACATCCCACTGAGCCACTCTTCCTCCTATAAAATGCTCTCTTTCAATAAGAGTTACGGGGCAGCCCATGTCAGACAGTTCAATAGCTGCTCTCATACCTGCAATACCGGCACCGATTACGGCAACAGCCTTTTTGGAAGGTATGATTAAAGGATAAAGCGGCTCTGTAAGCCTGACTTTTGCAATTGCGGATTTTACAAGTTTAATAGCTTTCTCAGTTGCCCCGGTTTTATTGTCGGAGTGAGCCCATGAAGCTTGTTCACGAATATTGGCATGGATATAGTTGTACCTGTTCAGACCGGCTCTTTCAGCAACTGCTCTGAAGGTTAGTAAGTGTAATTTCGGGGAGCATGAGGCGACTACCATACCATCAAGTTCACTGTTTTTGATATCATCTGTCATCTCCTTCTGACCTGAATCACTACATGCAAAAACTGTGGTTCTTGCAATGGCAACTCCTTCATCATTCTCTACCGACTGCCTGACTTTTTCAACATCGACATAATCGGAGATATTACCACCACAATGGCATATATAAACGCCTATCTTCTTGTTCATTATTTCTGAATTAAGTAACTTATAGCTTCAGCTGATGCAGAACCAGCCGAAAGGATTGAGTCGGGTATATCCATTGGTCCCGAAGCTGTTCCTGCAACAAAAACTCCATCAATACTTGTTTTGGCAGGACTTGCAAGAGGGTCGGCCTGAAAAACAAAACTGAAAGGATCCAGTTCCAGCTCTTTTTCAGGGAAAAAAGTTGTTGTTTCAGTGTTTGGAAGTACGCCAACTGACAGAACTACAAGATCGTGCTCAGCTTCTTTTACTGTGCTTTCATTAATATCTTCATAACGCAATAAAAGGTTTCCATTCTCTTTTTCAGCGATCTTACCGATCTTGCCTTTGACAAAGTTTACACCCATCCCTTTTGCCTGTTCATAGAATTCTTCAAAGCCTTTTCCGAACGACCTGATATTAAGATAATATATAGTTACATCGGCCATAGGAAGAGCTCCCATCAGCAATTGTGCCTGTTTAATCGAATACATGCAGCATATCTGTGAACAGATCGGATTTCCGACTGTGGAGTCTCTCGATCCTGTGCAAAGAACATAAGCGATTCTGTCAGGCATTTTCCCATCACCGGGCCTGAGTATTGTATGAAACGGCCTGGTTGGAGCAAGATGTCTTTCCATCTGCATGGAGGTGATTATGTTTTTGTATTTACCATATCCATAGCGAGGAATTTTAAGAGGATCGAACAGGTTAAAGCCTGTTGCAATCAAAACTGTTTTTATTTTGATATGGTATTCTATTGGCTCCTGTGTGAAGTCAATACATTTCGCAGGACAAACCTTTTCACATGCACCACATAATGTGCAGTTATCAATATCTATAGCAGCTATCCTGGGGCTTGCAATGCTGAAAGGGATATAGGCTGCTTTCCTGCCAACCATATTATACTGGTACTGGTCATGTACGAGAACAGGGCAGGCTTCTTCACATAACTGACAACCGGTACAATCCTCAGCAATAATATAGCGCGGATTTCTTATAACCTCAGCATCGAAATTGCTTTCGCTTTTTTTTACAATTTTTTTTACTTCACTTTCGGTGAAGATTGTAATCTGCGGATGCCTTGATATTTCAGATACTTTTGGCGTTGTTATGCAGGCAGAACAATCTAATGTAGGAAATACCTTACTCAGCAAAATCATTTTACCGCCAATGGACAGATCTTTTTCAATAATCAGTACTTTAAAACCATTATTGGCTAAATTTAAGGCAGCTTCACCACCTGCTATCCCTCCACCAATAACAAGTGCATCAAATGAGGCATTTATTATTTTTCCGCTCATAATCAGTTGTTTGTATTTTTGAGTAAATACTCATTAAAGCTTTTCATCTGTTTTACAAAAGATTCGCTGCATACCGAACATATTGCTGCCATTCTGAGCCGGGCAGTTTCGATCTCTTTTGCTTTCATCAATTCATGAGTACGGGCGACTATCTTTCCTGTTTTTTCAGTGCATGATTCACCATACGGACAATCACTTCCATCGGCAGCAATAAATACACCGTCGAATCCTTTTTCAAATGCATGAAAATCCATTTTGATTTTACCCCACTGGAACATGGTATAGAAATTGTATATACTGTAGGCGGGTAATGCAATTTTAATAATCCCGCCATATCGATGGCGGGATCAGATATTTTTTCAGTAGAAAAGACCAGTATCCTGGCACTTTTACTATTAATGCCTGCCATTTTGATCTCTAATTTTTCCTGAGAAAGATTCGGAAATATCCATTTTCTTCAATAGTTCCAAGGTATTCATTACCTTGTTTGGTACACCATTTTGGTATATCGACCTTTGTACCTTCATCAGCAGATAATACTTCCATTATATCACCTGATTTAATTGTTCCGATAGCTTTTTTTGCTTCAAGAAGTGGGCCGGGGCATGCGGTACCCCTGGCATCGACAATTTTTGTAACTTGTGTTGTTTTTAATTCTTCAGTAGTCATAATATTAAATTTAATAGTAATTAAAATTTCTAAACAAGAGTGTGATTAATCTTTAATTATAATTGCAAATCTTTTGTAATCATTTCTGTTACACTCTTTAAATAAACAGCTGGATACTGCTTTCACTTGCATCACAGATAAATGTTGCAGCTCCGGCATAACTTAATTTTGGATAGTCAATCATCTCTTCTCTTTTGAATCCCATAAGGTTCATGGACATTTCACAGACAATAATTTCTATCCCAAGATCACCTGCTTCTTTGAACATCTGATCAAGTGACAATACACCCTGTTTTCTCATTAGATGTCTTATCATTAAGGGTCCCATGCCTGCCATATTCATTTTTGATAACTTCAGCTTATTTTTCCCTCCGGGTAACATTATACCAAACATCTTTGCGATCAAACCTTTCCCTTTCACTTTTTTCTTATTATCCCTTAGTGCTGCTAAGGACCAGAATGAGAAAAATAATCTTACTTTAGTATCCATTGCCGCTGCAGCAAGGGATATAATCATTGCAGCAAGAATTTATCCATATCACCCGATACTATTGCTATTGACACTTGATCTTTCCTTGAATTTTCCAATAAAGAAATCTTCTCCTTTAAAACTTCTACTTGATTCTGAATCTGATTTAATTGATCATTAATATCTAATTGCATTATTATAATTTGTTATTAACATATTGATGTTGTATGAAAAGATCATTTTGAAATTGTTTCAGACAGATATTAAATAAATAAATTGACATCAGCCTCCTGAGTTGCTGTTATGTATGCACCTATACCGCAAATATCATCAGCAATGTCAATAAAGTCATCCAGTTTTTCAGCTCCCCAGATTTTTCCTGCAAGGCCGCAAATATGAATTTTTACATCTGAGATTGTTTTGCATTCTTTGAAAAATTCAACCCAGGTCTTTACCTTCAGGGTTTTTAATGACTGCAAAAATTCAGTTTTCATTTCAGGGTTTTCAGCCATATTCAACTTGTCAGGATTATCACCTATATCTTTTCTGAAGGCCCTGGCGCCCTGCAATAAAACATAAATATCAACTTTCATATCGTCAGCTACTGCACCACTTAGTATAATGCCTGCTGCTGTCAGTTTATCAACACTTCCTGAAAATAAACCCAAACACATTTTTTTCTGTTCCATAGCAAAATATTTTTACTGTTAATTAATTCACAAAGGAACGGAATGATTTACATAATTAGCTTGTTTTAGTTGTGAGGTTGATTATCTTAGTTTGTGATATATCTCACATTTATCTATCTTTGTGCAATGAAAAGCGAATGTAAATTTTGCAGCATTAAGTCTAAGGCAGCCTTAACTCTGAGTGAAGAGGAGATAGAAAAACTCTCATATAATTGTGCTCTGGTTAATTTTCGCAAAGGAGATTCAGTAATTAAGCAGGGAACATTTTCAACAAATGTTGCATATCTCCGGAGTGGATTGGCCAAGGTGCATATAGCAGGACCTTATCATGAACAAATAGTACGTATTGTTAAATCACCAAGTTACCTCGGATTACCAACAACTTTCGGAGATAAGATCAATCAATATTCTGTAACTGTTATTGAGAAAGCCGAAGTGTGTTTTATTGATATGAGCATCTTCAGGTTTCTTCTTTCAAAGAATCCCGATTTCTCGTATGAGATCATGATAGAATTATGCAGGAATGAATTAGAGGTATTTTACAGATGTGCAAACAGGACTCAAAAACAAATCAGGGGGAAAATAGCAGATGTATTACTGGAATTTGCAAATAATATTTATAACTCAAATATCTTTACAATACCTGTCAATCAGGAAGATATAGGAAATCTGGTGGATTCATCAAGGGAGAGTGTCAGCCGTGTAATGAACGAATTTGAAAGGGATGGTATAATTAATATTTCAGGAAAAAAAATTGAAATAGTTAATATGAAATCTCTATTACTAATCAGCGCAAACGGGTGACATTTAATGTAATGGAAGGGATCAATCACTTATCAGAATAATAGCGAAAAAGATTGATTATTGGCCGCATTGTGTAAAACAAAACTACTAATCAGATATCTTATTTGTATCTTTGCTATGGAGTTCGGATTTTTATCTCAACACAATCTTTTGAAATGGACAGGTATCTCACAAAAACGAATTGTAATTTATGCTCAGAGCGCTCTGAATGTTTTGTTAAACTAACAAAAAATACAAAAGAGTTTTATAATTCGCAAAAGACCCACATCAGTTATAAAAAGGGGGAGACTTTAATAAAAGAAGGAGCTAAGGTAACCAATATAACTTATATTTTAGATGGTTTGGTTAAGGTCTACATTGAAAGCCCTGAAAAAAACATTATTATTAAACTGTTAAAATCTGATGATTTTATTGGCTTAACATCATTGTTTGGCGATGATTCATATTATTTCTCTGCATCTGCATTAAAAGAAACAAGAATATGTTCAATTGACCGGGAAGCCATTAAAGACCTTGTAACAGAATGCTGTGAATTTTCCCAACAATTGTCTAGTTGGTATTCTAAGAATTACAACATTATGCTTTCCAAATGCTTAAATTTAGGTCTCAGGCAATTAAACGGGAAACTCGCAAACACATTGTTATATTTAAACAGGGAAGAATTTAAATCAATTGATATTTTCTCATATATAAACAGGAAAGATTTAGCCGAATTATCAGGAATGTCCATGGAAAGTGTTGTAAGAATCTTATCGGAATTTAATGATGAAAAAATCATCGAATTAAAAGGGAGAAGAATTGAGATTAAGAACCTGGAACAGTTAAAAATTATAAATCAAAAAGGATAGCCGGCATGCTGAACTTCAAGGACTCATGTGTACTGATTTCCTGAAATTTAAATAACTATCCTGAAAAAGGTCTGCAGCCCTGTCAGATTTCACAAACAATAAAATCAGGAGCATGGCCAATTCCATCAATTTATTAGTCTCTGGTTGCTCAAGAAAAATATTGATATATCTCAATTTTATCTTTAGTTCATCAACCCTTAACTTGTATGCAATTATTGATATAAGATAAGTAGCTTTGTATATGTAAGTTATGCAAAGTTATTTGGATTTTAAAATTAGATATCATTAAGGCAGAAAGGGAATCGGTGATGTACAAACAAAAAAGCGAAATACTTGAACAAATTCAATCTTATCATAACCAGGTAGCCAGTTTGTACCATGAAATTTATGAAAAGGTTCCGGACAACGAGATTAAATCATTAATGTTTGATCTCTACCAACATGAAAAAGATCGTGAAAGATATCTTGCCCGGCATAAAAAGATTGCTCAGGCAATGAATTGCTGGTTAGATTTTCCATGTGAGAAACTTTCAAATCAGATAGCTGAATGTTTAAAACATAATTTTAGTCCCGGATCTGAAGTGACAATGGAAGATTTACTAAAATTAGAATTACATTTTGATGACTGCCTTATTAAACTTTATAACATATTGGCATCCGAAAATGAACTGAGCGAAACAGTAGCCAATACATTTTATTATATGTTGAAAAAAACAAAAAAAGAGCAGGATATACTTGCCAATATGCTCTACAACTCAAAAAAAAATATGCAACAAACATTCTCAGTAGAAAATCTTTGATCTGTAATTCTTTCTATGGATTTGCCATGTACGGTTCGAAGGTTTGATCTGCTCTGCCAGCTGAGAAATGGACCTGATAATACTGCAAAAATAAAAATATCCTGATTAATATGAACATTTGTGCATTTATAATCTAAATTTGCACCAGTATTAAATTACCATATCTTAAAAATGCCAAACCGCATCAGACAACGACGGATAAAAATGCCTCCGAAGATGGAAGGTTATAAACCATTCGGCATTCCCATGCGTGATCTTGAATCAGTTGACATGTTGCTGGAAGAGTATGAGGCTTTGCGACTTGCCGATTATGAAAATCTTACACAGGAAGAGGCAGCAAAAAAGATGAATATTTCCCGCCCGACTTTTACACGGCTATATGACAAAGCCCGTAAAAATATTGCAAAAGCTTTTGTGGAAGGGAAAGCAATTATTATCCATGGAGGGACTTTTATTACCGATGATTATTGGTACAGATGTGGAAATTGTCATGAAACAATAGTTACAACAAAACCGGCAGACCAATGCCGGAAATGCGATTCGGAAAATATTATAAGGTTAAACCCTGAATAATGGCTTATTCCGTTTATTTGTAGTAAGTGACGGGATCTTTGCGGTCAATAATTGAAATTTAAATAACATCCGAAATTTAAATAATTGAATAATAAAATACTTATGGAAAATAATAATTTCAGCGCCCTTTATAGCGATACCGATAAACAAATATTAAAACAGGCCGAAGATTCCCTGAACCCTGGAATTGACAGGGTAAATGAGATTATTCAATATGCTGAAAAATCAAAAATAAAAAAAATAGGAATTGCCAATTGTACAACATTTATTAAAGAAGCAAACCAGTTAGAAGAGATATTACTGAACGCAGGTTTCCAGGTAGAAAAAGTCCATTGCAAATTTGGCAGGGTACCTTTTAGTGAATTGATTCCGGGATACAAAGGGATATCGTGCAACCCCGCAGGTCAGGCAAAATATCTTGAAGATAAAGGGACTGAACTTAATATAATGATGGGCCTTTGTCTGGGACATGATATGATCTTTAATGCCAAATCAAAGGCGCCTGTTACTCCATTGCTTGTAAAAGACAGAAAATTGGACCATCATACTTTGGAGTTTTTTAAAAAAAGTATTTAACAGAATAAATTATCCCGGCTTGCTCTAGCTCTGCGGGCTATTTTAGCGAAGGAGCCCGACCGAGTGGTGGCGTCTCAAAGCATTAAATCTAAAGATCGCAAAGAATTCAGATACTGCAATTTACCTTTGCGTACTTCGCCCACCGAAGTTAAACGAAGGTGGGCTTTGCTACAACTTTGCATACTTTGCGGTTAAAAAGTCCTTTTGATACAACCCCTTAATAACAACAGCAAAAGAGAATGATAGACTTTTTTTAATAATTTGACTAATTCAAATCGTCACGCTACAAAAAAACTCTACAAATGCGATTAATACATAATTTCAAAGAACAGATTTTATAACTTAGTACCCACTAGTGGCTGATTATGATTAAAATCAAAATAATAACTTCTGGAAATACCGGAATTATAGAATCAGACTCCGGACATACATTACTGGATATTTTAAGAAAAAACGGGTATGAAATATATGCCCCCTGCGGAGGAAAAGGTACTTGCGGGAAATGCAGGGTGAAAATAAAAGATGATGGTGAAATAATAGCCTGCATGTATTACCCTGTTAAAGATATTGCAGTTCTTCTTCCCGGGGAAGAAGAAGCAAATATTCTGGTGTATCAGACTGAATACCTCGAAGATATGCTGTTCAAAATAAATCCTTCAGGATATAGGAGTTCCAAACCATTCGGAATTGCTATTGATATTGGCACCACCACAGTGGTATTGTATTTTTTAAACCTTTTAAATGGAGAGATCGAAAAGATTTCCTCTTTTTTAAATCCCCAGAAACAGTATGGCGCCGATGTAATAACAAGAATCAACTTTTGCCAGGAACACGAGGATGGTTTATCAGAACTACAAGAGTCAATTATTAGTGCTCTCAATTACGAACTTGATACTTTCAAAATAAAAAATGAGCTTATTTCCCCGGATTTTGAACAAATAGTAATCGCCGGTAATACAACAATGTTACATATCATACTGGGAGAAGATCCCCTCTCAATTGCACTGGCGCCGTTTAAGCCAAAGTTTATAGAAAAACAGGTAAGAAAGGGTAATTCAACAGGATTAAATATAAACATCGATGCTGAGGTTGTTACCTTGCCTTGTATCTCGGCTTTTGTCGGCGCTGATATTGTTGCAGGGCTGGCTGCATTAAAAGTTCCCCAAAAGAATTATCTTTTTCTTGATATCGGGACAAATGGGGAAATAGCCCTCGTTAAAGGTGAAAAAATATTTACATGTGCCACAGCAGCGGGTCCTGCGTTTGAAGGAGCAAATTTATCGTGTGGAATGGGAGCTGTAAATGGCGCGATATCAGGTTTTAAGAGTCAAAATGATTATCAGGTTATAGGGAACTCTGAATCCCGGGGTATCTGTGGATCAGGCATAGTTGATATTGCTGCATACCTCATAATGAACGATTTTGTAGATGAAACCGGCTTGCTGAAAGAAACATTTGTTATTCATAGTGAGAACACTATTCAGGTAACCCAGCAGGATATCCGTGAAATTCAATTATCCAAATCTGCTATTTATTCAGGTATAAAAATATTAATAAATATGGCCGGGTTATCTTTCAGCGATATTTATGCTTTATATCTTGCAGGTGGATTCGGGAATTATATTAATATTAATTCAGCAATACAAATCGGCTTATTGCCGTATGAACTCGGAAATAAAATATATCCTGTTGGTAATAGTGCGGTTATTGGTGCACTTCAATATTTAAAGTCAGATGAGTTTAGTGAGAAAATTGATAAAATACTACATAGGTCTCAGTACATTGAATTGTCAGATATTGAAGAGTTTACAATGGAATTCGCTTTAAATATGGATTTTAGGAAAGATCATTTCTGAACATTAAAATGTGAATAAATAAATACGAAACCTGTGCGATTTGCAACGGAGGTTAACCATGCCGGTCTTTTTGAGGCGAAACACTTCGGTGATGCCGATAAGTATTTAATATTTGAATGGAGTATGAATGATTGCATTTCCAGAAAGAAGAAATAAATACCTTTAATAATCCTGACGGGAAACAGGAACAATGCTTGCAGAAAAAAGGCAATGCCTCTTTAAAACTTAATATGACTATCGGGAATCATACATATAAATATTTTGATGCTTGAAAATCAATTATTTGCCCCGACCCTAAAGGGAGTAATTGATTTTGGCTGCGCCGAGCTCGCCCCGCGGGACTCGGTTCTTCGCACCCTTTAGGGTAAGGGGCTAACGAAGAACCGGAGCGAAGCGGAGCTCGACGAAGTCAAAATCATAGAGGTCTTATGCATGATTACCGATTGTCATAAAACTTAATATAAACAAAAAAAAATGATATGAGTACAAAAATTTATCCTGATTCGGGTGTCGAACTGAATCCTTTCACTGCTAAAAATTACGATAAGGTAATGAACGTTGGTTCCTTTGGAATGTACCGTAGCTTTATAAAAAAGGCGATCAGTAATATGGATATCCAACCCGATGATCAAATACTTGATTTAGGCTGCGGGACAGGCAGAAACGCAAACCTGATGCTTAAATATTTAACCGGCAATGGCCATATAACCGGGTTGGATATTTCGGAACATATGGAAAAACAATTCCTTCAGAAATTTAACGACGATATGAGGGTTGATTTTATCAACCGGCGAATCGATCAGCCGCTTAATTTACAAAAGAGTTATGATAAAGTTTTTATCAGTTTTGTAATACATGGTTTTCCTCATGAAGTGAGAGATAACGTTATAAAAAATGCTTTTAACCATCTTAAGCCCGGAGGCAGTTTCTTTATACTCGACTTTGGCGAATTTGATATGGATAAAATGCCGGGGTTTCATCGCTTTATTTTTGAGAAAGTAGAGTGTATATACGCTTTTGATTACATTAAACGCGACTGGAAGGAGATTCTGAGAGGTTATGGTTTTGAAAGTTTCAATGAGCATCTTTATTTGAAAAAGTATGTAAGGTTATTGAAAGCCGTAAAACAATAACAATAATTATCATAGCGCTCATTTTGGGTGTGGCTGCGGGGTGCTTTCTGAGAAAGCCGATCTGTGGATTAAAGTTACTCTTTCTGTGTGTTCTCTTTTAATATCTATGTTACGCTGTAATTCATTGTTATCATATTTAAAGGTATTAACGTAGTGAGTGAACCGGTTTTTCAGACCATGCACAATTTTTTTATCTGTTATTATTTTCATTTTCCTTTTTCTTTGCCTCCTCTGCCTATTTACCTAAAGCATTCAGCAATCTCTGTTTTAACTCTTTCAGGTAATCGGAATCGAGTGAACGATCTGTTATGGGTGCTTCAACTTTTTCATGTGCAGCAATTCGAACAGGCGCCTGTGTTAAGACGACTATCTCGTTTCCGAGTAAAAGAGACTCGTCAACATCATGGGTTACAAAAATTACAGTTCTTTTATTGGCCTGCCAAATCCGTGAAAAGGTTTCTATAAGGTTTAATTTAAGTTTAATATCGAGACCCTTTAGCGGCTCATCCATCAATATTATTTCAGAAGTGAAGGCAAATGCCCGGGCGATGGAAACCCTCTGGCGCATTCCGCCGCTTAACTTCGAGGGGTAGTAGCCGGCAAATCCATCAAGCTCAACGAGCCGGATAAACCGGTCAACTATTTTCCCCCGCTCCTCTCTGGTCAAATTTTTACTTAAAACAAATTCAATATTACCCTTGACGGTTTTCCAGGGGAGCAGCCTGGGATCCTGAAAGATGTACGAAATAACCTTCCCATCGAAGCCGGTAAGGGTACCTCTGTCGGGCTTAATGATATTGCCAATAATATTCAGTAACGTTGTTTTTCCACATCCCGACGGGCCCAGAATACAGGTAATTGTTCCTTCAGGAAAACCTATGCAGAAATCCCTGTAAAGTGAAATCTCACCAAAATCTTTGTACAGACCCTTTATTTCCAGGCTCATAGTCAGAATCTCCAGACAATAAGTTTTCGTTCACTCCACCGGATCACCTTTTCGAATCCGTAACTAATAATCACAGCTACTATGGTCCATGCAATTACAGCATCTACATTTAAAAAGGTCTGTGCTGCCTGCATCAGCGTGCCAATCCCGTATTTTGGCTGGCTAAGCACCTCGCCTGTGATTATGGCCCGCCATCCGATACCCATAGCGCTTGATGCACCACTTATAATGAATGGCAATATGGCAGGGATATATAGCTCCCTGACAATTCTGTTCCTGCTGATCCTGTAAAACCTTGCCATCTCTACAAGGTCAGCATCAACGCTTTTAATCCCGTCTGTTACATTGGTGCAAATGAATGGGAACATAGTGAGCGTCGCTATGAAAACAGGCACTAAACCCGGACTTAACCAGATAAGAGCCAGAAGAATAAGTGCAATTATTGGTGTGGATCGAATGGTTACCAGCATAGGTCTCAGAAAAGCGTTAAAATGTGGATTTATTCCTGAAATAATACCTAAACCTACACCCAAAATGCCCGACAGAACAAACCCAACCAGGCCACGCAATATGGTTGTTCCGACTGTTGCTAAAAACTTGCTGTCAACAAAGAGATTCAGGGTAGTGACCAGTGTTTTTTCGGGAGAAGGGAGAACAAAATCGGAATTGAAATGCATGGCAAGAATTTTCCAGACGGCCAGCATAAAGATTACCGAGGCGAGGCTCACATATTGTTTACTGGTAAAAGAAATCTTCATCAGGTATTTTTCCTCCAATAATATCGGGGTTCATCCGGTAAAAAACGTTGAGGTAATCCTCTATCTGTTTTTGAATGCCTTTTGCCCTGACAAATTTAAGATTTGATCGCGGTATGGCATTAAGTGCAACTTCGGTATTGGGCAGAATATTGTATTTAACAATCAGCAAAGCCGCACTGTCGGGGTTTTGATTTACCCATTTAGTTGATGTTTCGTAACCTGAAATCAGCTTTTCTACCATTTGCCGGTTATTTTTAATCACATACTTTTTCGCCATAAATGCTGTTTCAGCAAGAGGAATACCCTGGTATTTGCTCCACTCATCGTTTAGATCGAATATCCGCCGTACAGCCTTATTCTTCTGTATCACCATGCTGGCTAAAGGTTCAGAGATCACACCAAGATCAGCCTGTCCGGCAGCAACAGCGTTGGCAAGATCGATATGGGTCGGAAAACTGTAATCCAGGGAGATATCTCTATCAGGGTCAATGTCATTTTTTTGAAGCAGGTAGCGGAAGAGAACATCGGGAGTCATCCCCTTAGCCATAACATAAACCCTCTTTCCCCTGAGATCCTCCCATCTGTTAATGGTGGGATCACTACCAACGACATAAAGCGTACCCCATACCGGAATGGCAATTAACTGGTAATCAAGGCCCTTATTATATACTATTGCAGCCATCGTAGTGGGCAGAATGGCAAAATCGGCGGAGCCGTCAATCATCATTTTCCGTACCTGCAGAGGCTCGTTCAGAATCTTCACCTGTACGCTGTGCCTCCTCCCCGGCTCAGGCTGTCAATCAGTTTTATCATACCCATTGACGAAGGTCCTTTCAGAGTGGCAATTGTATAAGTATTTGTATTATCGGCATTTGGAGTTGAATTTCTGCATCCATTCAGCAGAAATGCCAATACCAGCACCAATAAAGAATTCCTGAGCATGTTTCCGAATCTTTCTGCAAAACTATCTAATTAATGGAACTTCCACGTCATATTAGCCGGAGAGAAATCATATTTTTAAATAAATTTCTATCTTTGTTAAATTATTAACAATAGATCTGTACTTAAACTGCGATTGTGGATTTAATCTCTATCAGGGTTTTACAGATTCAATAATAAATCTGATCCGGAGGTATTCTGATGGAAAAGAGAATAGGAGTTGCATTAATTCAGGTTGAGAACCGTGAAAATGTTCAGTTGCTGAACGATATCATCTCAAAACATTCGCAAATTATCATTGGGCGTCAGGGCCTGCCCCGTGGCAATGGTCAAAACATAATTTCTCTTGTTCTTGAAGGTACCACAGATCAGATCAGTTCCCTTACGGGCCAGTTGGGACGATTAAGGGGTATTCAGGTAAAATCGGTACTATTAAAGAACATACAAAATGAATAAATTTTGGTTTTTAACCGCGATATGTGCACTATTTTTTCCCTTCAATTCGTATGGACAGGCTTTTCGTGTTCAGGCAACAGTCAGCGATTCGGTGAAACGGAAAACGATTGAGAATGTGATACAGCTGGGTGAGGTACAGGTATCGAGTCTCAGGGTTAACCGGAGGATAAAGGAACTACCTGTTCCCTTGGCCGTTGTGGGATCAAACAGTTTCAAAAAGCTTTCAGCATTGACTCTTTCCAATGTTTTGGCCTCTGAGCCAGGTATTGCTATGGGTAGCGATGGGGTGTGGTCCACCAGCATCAATATTCGTGGGTTAAGCGAAAACCGGCTTGTTACTCTGATTGATGGTGACAGGGTAGAAACCGCCACCGATTTAACCGCATCGCTCAGCATGGTAGATGTGAACGATATCGAGCGTGTCGAAGTGATTAAGGGTGCGCAGTCTTCACTTTACGGTACGGGGGCCATGGGGGGAATTGTTAACATTATTACCAAAGATGGGCATTTTGCCGGCAAACCTTACTTATCGGGTAATGTCATTTCCGGGTATGCCTCCGCAAATAAACTCTTTACCAGCCATGCAGACGTAAATACCGGTTCAGATAAATGGTACTTCAGGTTAAGCGGTGCTTATAATAACGCCGACGATATACGCACTCCTGAGGGCATTTTACCAAATAGTCAGTTTACATCAGACAATGTGACATCAAAGGCTGGATTTAAGCTGTTTGGCAATCATCTTTTCAAGGTTCAGTACCAAAACAACCGGGCCACCAATGTTGGTATTCCCGGAGGCGAAGCATTTCCGGGGCCTGCAGAGGCAACCTACACCAATATCAGCAGACATCTGTTTTCTGCAAACTATGAAATAAGTGATATTTCCGACAAGCTTGCCTTGTTGAAATTAAGCTATTTTACCCAATACATCCAACGCGATGTAGCATTGATTCCCAATACAGTAACGGTAACTCCTCTGCCTGGAGGATCACAGCGTGTAACACCTGAGCTGGTATCTCCCATCGGGAATCATCTGACTCACGGGGCACAGATGCAAAGCACCTGGAACTTCACTGAAAAAAACACCCTGATTGCAGGTGTGGATATATGGTCGCGTAAAGCTAACAACGGAGCGTACTAAGATTATTAAGTCTGAGGTCTTAAATACCGAAGGTGTAGTCGTTAAAACCAATAACCTTGTACGCGGCGAGACTCCGATACCTGAATCATCTTTTGGCAGCGTCGGGATATTCATGCAGGATGAGACCCATTTGATTAATGATAAGCTTACCCTGATTGTCGGAGGACGGGCGGATGTTATCCGGGTTAAAAACGATGAGGGTTTTGATATTGATTACCTTATTGTTAACGGGGTAAGAAACGATACTCCTCCAAACCAGCGAATAACCTTTGAAAAGGGGAAAGTGAGCAGCATTTCGTGGAGCGCAAATTCCGGTATGCTATATAAACTATTTAAAGATATAGATCTGTCGCTTAATCTGGCACGTTCATTCAGAGCCGCATCACTTGAAGAGCGTTTTGAATACATCGATCTGGGAAATTATGTTCGTCTGGGTGATCCGAATCTTCATCCCGAAAGCGGTTATTCCGGCTGATCTGGGTCTAAGAATATGGAAACAAAAATTTAACTTTCAGATAGACGCTTTTATCAACCGGATTTCCAATATGATTGTCGAAACACCGGGAAAATTTATCTATACCCTCAATACAGGAGCATTGGAGGGCACAATGGATACTATTCCTGCACTTGTCAAAGCAAACGTCAGTAAAGCTTTATTATATGGTATCGATTTTGGAATGCAGTACAACATTTACTCAGACTTTGTTTTGTTCGCATCGGGAGCTTATGTTAGGGGAAAGGATACAGAGGCTGGTACCAGCCTGCCTCAGATCCCGCCTCTTAACGGGCGATTGGGCATTCGTTATACAATTCCAGGAATCGGTTCTGCAGAGATAACTGTGGTTGGAGCAGCCAAACAGGATAAGATTGCTGAAGGTGAAAAAGAAACGAGCGGATATGCACGTTATGATCTGGCTGTGAGTTCTGCCAATATCAGGCTGGGTAAAACCAGATTGCAGCTATTTGCAGGCATTGATAACCTGACTGATCGAAGTTATACCAATCATCTTGCTACCAATAGAGGAAGCATCAGCATTGAACCCGGACGTAATATTTACGTGCGGCTGAGCTTATCTTTTTAGAATTTGGCACAGACCATGGCCTGCAACTCTGCTTTGTGGCCCTTCGTTAACGCACAACACCTCTGCCTCCCCTGCCTCTTCCACCACCCATTCCTCTTCCCATTCCACCATCCATTCCTCTTCCCGTGCCTCTCCCACTGCCATCCCCTTGTCCTGATCCGAACCCATTCCCTGTTCCATAGCCTTCTCCACGTCTGCCATCGCCATCGCCATCATTTGCTTTGCGTGCGGAATGGATACTCTCTTTTATTGTTGGTTCTTTCAATTCCGGAACTTCATCCTTACTGACTTTTCTTACTGCCTCATTAACAGACATATTTCGGCACAGGTAAACTTTACAGCCGTAAGATAAAGCCTCGCTGTATGATGACGGGCCGATATTGCCGACAATAATCTTTTTTATTGCCGGGGTAATAAATTTCCCAATGTTCTGATCTTCATCTTTACTTACCCCCATAATAGTTTCAAATTCCATGGTCAGCGGATCTATTATCAGGAAATATCCTGAATGACCAAATCTGCCTGATACTTTTGAATCCAATGTATCACCTGATGATGCGACTAAATATTTTTCCTTAATCATGACTTTTTTTAATATTGTTAAATTATCATCTATACTAGCGTCTTGCATAATCTTATCAGGATGAGATTCTCCATTTTCTTTCATCTGTAATCTTACGCAATTAAACCATGCCCCTTTACAATATAATTCATTCCAGCTTTTAACCGGCTTACCCTGTTCGTAGAATGTTCTCAAAGGACATACCGGGTATCATTTGCACTCTTTATTAACGTCTGTATGAGCGATCTCAGCAATTGGGTTAAGGGTTGCTTTAACCTTATCTCCTGTTTTAACTTTCAAAGCCGTATTGGCCGGAAGAAATATATCAACCCGTGAGCCAAACAAGATAAAACCCAGCTCATTACCCTGCTCAACATGATCATTTTCTTTTATATTGCAGATGATACGTCTTGCCACAAAACCTGCAATTTGACGAACCATAAGTTTTAAACCAACATTGGTTTCAATTACAATAGATGTGTGTTCGTTCTTTGAACTTGCTTTATGATGATATGCCACAAGATATTTGCCCTGGTGATGTTTATAATATATGACCTTCCCGCTTACAGGTATTATATTTTGATGAATATTGAAAATCGACATGAAGATGGATATTTTTATGCAGGAAGTTTTCAGATATTCATCTTCAAAAAGTTCCTCAACAGCCACAACAGTTCCATCGGCAGGCGCATAAACAAGATTATTGTTTTTGGCAATTTTTCGCTCCGGCACTCTGAAAAAAAGTGCTGTAATTATAAATACACAAACAGAAACCGTTGGTATAATAAGGTAAGCCTTACCCTGGAATGCTATGAATAATATAAATATATTAATGATAATCAGAATTATACCCAGGCGGAATAAAAGCGGGTATGATTTTTTATAAATGTGCATTGATTGTTATATTAAGTAAAAAAATCAGTATTCTAATTACTGAGCGTCGATTATTTAATTAATCACCGTAATAGCGCAATAAGTTTTCGGCAACACTGAATGGTAACCCCACAACTATTTCATCTTCCCCTATTCCTCCATATTTCCTTGATTCAGGACATCCGAATGAAATAGATACTTTTTGATTAAGATAGCAATTTGCAAAGACATTCCCGCAAACGGATAAGAAAGTATAAGGTAGTACAGATGGTATTAATGCCATTTTTGTCAGTTTATGCATTAATCCTGTAACTTTGAAAGGCTGGATATACATTATATATAAATCGGGTTGTAAATTATTTCCCAGATATCCTGTCAATCCAAGATTTATGTGGTTTATCCCATTCAGGTAAGGTATTTTTTGCAATGCAGTACGGATAAATTTTACAGGTAGGTTATTTTCTCCCGAAATGGTTTTTGCAAGTTGTTTATCATTGCTTTCAAATCCAATACTACGCATGGCTCCCGGACAACCCAGATTGTCGGCATTAAGCCTTATGGGAACTTTAAAAGATTGGTTCACCGCTTCACAAAATTTCATCTGTCTGGCAGGGATATTAATAAATTCGGTTAATTCGCCATTTACATTGATGGCGGTACATTTCGGCCCGAACATCTGTATTAATTTATCTTTGTTAAAGTTTATCATGATGGAATTTTATTAAAAATAAAATTCAAACCTGCTATCTGATTTCATTGTTGAAACCTTATGTTTTGATTTAGTGAGCCATCCGATTTTAACATCTGTTGCAGCGTCAAAATCAGGTACATAAGGTTTAATGTCCAGCAAGGGGGTATTATTAACAATGTCAACATTCTCAACGTGCATGATATTATTTTCGAGTTTAATAAGTTTCACAACTGAGAAACCTATCTGGTTTGGCCTTTTGGGCGCACGAGTGGCAAATACACCGCGCATGTTGTCATCTAAAGATGGCTTGACTATTAACTGATAACCGTTTGACGAGTGAAATTGATAAATAAGAATGAGATGTGAAAATCCTTCAATATCTTTCAATCCCACAGCATAATCAGTGTATATTTCAACCGTTCCCCTTATCCCCTGAGCAGAGGCAGGTTGTATGGGCATATCGTTGGTGTTATCGTACTGTGAATGAATAACTCCGATCGGTCTGTACACAATTTCATTCATTTTTAATTGCTTTAATTTCCACAAAACTTCCTATTCCGTATCCCTTTTCAGGGTTTTGTACTTTGATTTATTAAATTTGAGCAAAGTGATAAATTGTAACACATCTTCATAAAAATTTTCAATCTCTTTCAATCCTTATAAAGGAATAACCACAAGCTGTAACATTTCTTCCTTTTTATTAAAAGATACTGTAAATTTAAATGAACTATTGTTCATATAAAAATTATTTGGACTAATTTTGAATAAAAAATTATGAGAATTTCAGTGCTTACAGATAATCATCCGGGTGGCAGGACCCCGTCAGAGCATGGGCTGTCGTACTTTATTGAATATGACAGGAAAAGATTACTTTTCGATACGGGGCAAAGCGACATGTTTTTAACAAATGCGGAGATAATGCAAGTAAGTATGATAAATATTGACATGATCATACTAAGTCATGGCCATTTTGACCATGGTGACGGATTATGGAACCTCTCCGGTGGCAGATTGCTTTGTCACCCGGGTTGTTTTGTTAAGCGGTACAGAAAAAAAGACAGATCTTATATTGGGTTGAAAAATACAAAAGATGAACTGGCGGGTAAATTTGAACTTATTACTTCAACTAAACCTTACCAAATTTCCGAAAGGATATTTTTTCTGGGAGAGATTCCAAGGTTGACGGACTTTGAATCAAAAACAACCTCTTTTATTTATGAAGATGATTCTCCTGACTTTGTAGCAGATGACAGTGCTTTAGCTTTGTTGTTGTTTGAAGGTTTGTTTGTTGTTACAGGCTGCGGACATTCAGGAATTATTAATACACTTGAACATGCAAAGAAAGTTACAGGCATAAACAAACTTTATGGAATAATTGGAGGATTTCACCTGAAGGAGATCAACAATCAGACAAAGGAGACAATAAGGTACATTAAAGAGAATAAACTGAAACATGTTTTGCCTTCACATTGCACTGATCTTCCTGCTTTGTCGGATTTTTATGGAAGTTTCGGTATGGCTTTGGTTAAAACGGGTAATATATATAATTTTTAATCAATCATTAATATGATCTTAACACTGCCGGCATCGGCAAACTCACCGGGGGCTGTTAAATTTAATCTTATCTGTAAAGCTCACCTAATAATAGTTTTATTATAATTTGGCTTATGAAATAAAAAATACTTTAAATTAAATGAACATATGTTCATTTAAAATGTTATATTTGCACTGTAATAAAATTTGGTATTCAGCTAATAAAAAGTGTAATTAAACAATTAAAAATAAAGTATTATGCCAAAAGGAGATCGTACCGGACCAATGGGACAAGGTTCCAGAACCGGAAGAGCATTAGGACATTGTGAGGGACTTGATTCCCCGGGATTTACAAAAGGAATTGGAGGTGGAATGGGCAGGGGATTTAACCATGGACGTGGAATGGGTATGGGCAATGGAATGGGTTTCGGCCGGGGCCGGAACTTTGGCGGAGCATATGCAGGATCCTTTCAGGGCTATTCCCGTATGCCTTCGATGAGTAAAGAAGATGAGGTTAAACTGCTTAAATCCCAGGCAGGTGCACTCAGACGCTCGCAGGAAGATATTGAAAAACGACTCGGAGAATTAGAAAAAGAGGAATAGGTTCAGAATTATAAACCTTGTTACTGATCAGTGCCTGGAGCTTGGAGCCTGCAGCAGGCAGGCTCCAAATTTCAGCTCACTTAAAGTACTGATTAGTTACCTGGTTTTTAATTCACGCTATCATAAAAAAATATTTGAAATTTCCCGGGTCAATTTATAATATAACCAGATCAAATATTTCTTTCCTGTCCCATTCCAGCCAGTATTTTATTGATGTCTGCCGGATAAGGGTCCAGTAACCTTCATTCAGAAGTCCGTAACTTTTAATTCCCTCGCCAATGACTGCCTTAAGTTCTTGCAGGTATTCGGATTTTAGTTTTATAAGTATGGACCGGTTCTGATATGTGAAAACAGCTTGCGGTTTGGCAATAGTGTCGTTTATTAAATGAATCGAACCCTGACCCAGGGTAGCTCCCGTGCTTACCTGAAGACCATCATTCATGCAACTGTAAGGTTCTCTTGATCCTGCATATGTGTTGATCTCAAGAAGATCTGTACCTATTCCAAAATACTCTCTGGCATATATGCCCATCTTTGCTCCAACAATGGAGAATACCCCCAGATGTCCATGAAACTCATCTGTCAATACACAGGCTTTCCATTCATCAATACCGTATCTCATTATTGCCGAATCCACTATTTGTCTTACATCATATACATATAATTCACGATTAACCGGGAATTCGTATAGTGCAACAAAATGGCCAGATTTATATTGCCCGTTTATCATATCGGTTACGGTCTCTTTCATTGCCGGCACGATATGTTTTTTATTAAAAAATACTGTTGCATTTTCCTCAGATGGAGTCATCTCAAATAATTCCGGATTTCCCATATAAATTGCTGCAAGTTCCTCATGTTGCCCAAACTTTTCATATTCAGCTGATTGTTTGCTGATAGTGACAAATTCTTTTCCAAGAGTACTTTTTGCCTTCCTGCATTGATTAATAAAACCATGATCGAATTTTACAAATTCATTATTCAGGCTGGAAATAACATTAATAACAATACCTGATTTAAATAGAAAATCAACTGCGGTCATGTCACATTCATAATTATAGCCATGCAGAGGATTAACCGATTCATTATACCATATCAGTTCTTCAATGTTTTTATATACTCCCTGAATATTTTTTAATTCACGTGCTATATTTGTCATGGGACCAAGACAGACAATCGTTACTTGTTCTTTTGCAGCCAGAAGTATTTCATATAATTGTAATTTTTCTGTCATTCCGGTACCTGTGTATACCCTGATCGTATCGGCATTAAAGCGGTGCAGGAGACTTCTGATTTTTTTAATTCCATCTTCACAGTGAAGTTTACCATCAGATACTAAAATGGCTTCTACTGTAATCCCGGGATGCGATAAAATAATACTTATTGCAAGCAGATCGCTGTCATTAGAGTCAGTGTCAATTATAATACTATGTTTTAATTTTGAATGAAGTGGACTTGCCCAAAGGGTAATTCCCACCGTCAATAAGAGAACTGTAAAAAGGTATTTTTTCATTTCAAAAGGATTATATTATCACAATATTCACAAACTCCCTATAATTATCAGGATTATGCGAAAGTTGCAAGGGACTGAAAAATTTGATTCTGCTTCGGCATCTTTCCTCATTCTTAAGGCGCTTTGCGGTTAATGGATTTGTTTTTATTCATTATTAAAGTTTCATTTTGATTCCCCCGAAAACAGTTACTCCGGGCATTGGGTAATAGCGGTTATTCTCATATTTCTGATTTAAGATATTCCCGGCACTGATAAAGAGTCCGGCAAATTTCCACGCCTGATATGAAATTTTAGAATTCACCAATGTGTAAGTCTGATAGCTTACTTTTGTCGAGGGATCAGTGTCGAGATGATTCACATACTCTGCACTTGCCGTATATAGCCATTTATTGAGCCGGTAATCACAACTCAGGAAAAGATGATGTTTCGGCGTTGCATAAACCGGGCTCTTCATATTGATATAGGAGTAAGTAAAATTCAGTGCCAGATTATTGACAGGATCTGCGTTTGCAGCAAACTCAATGCCTTTGTTAAATACCTCTCCTGCATTTTGCAACCCAACCATGGGTACAGCAATAATCATGTTATCACCTTTAACAATATACCCTGTCAATTCGAGTTTAAGCTTCTGGTTAAACAGCGATTGCAGCAAACCTGTCTCATAACTCATTATTGTTTCGGGACTCAGATTCGCGTTATGATTCCATATATAGAGTTCCTGTATGGTCGGGCTTCTGAATCCTTTGGAGATCGAAGCTTTTAAGGTAGTTTCCCCTGTGATCCTATAAGCCAGGCCGCAGGCCGGGATCCACGTCGTTCCATAAACCTGGTGATCCTGCAATCGTAAACCGGCATTAAGGGTGAGCTTCCCAAATAAAGTCTGTTGCACAAAACCGTAAATGCCTGCATCATACAGAGTTGTATCCTTAAAGATCATCCCCAGGCCACCCATTGCCAGTTCATTTTCAGCTCTCCCCCCATAATCCAGATAATCAGCACCCAGAGTTATACTATTCCCTTTAAACAAATTAAAAGCTTCAAATATATTAATTCCATAGTTGGCATCTGTTGAATGAAACCCATCGGATATATTATGCTCGCCGAAATTATAGAATAGTTTTGCCGAGCCTGAAAACTTTTCATAATTATTATCAACTGTAAATGACCAATAGCCTCTTGTGATATCTATTTTACTTCCGGGAATTGCATTAACAGTATCTGGTCCGGGATCAGAGGCTTTAAAGTGTGCCAGGCTGAAATCACTGTTGACAGAGATGTTACTATTCAATTGGCAGTATAGTTTCAGGTAGCCATTCGTAATGTTAAATTCTGAATTCGGACGATGTCCGTCAGTCTGATCGTGGTTAACGGATGCAAACAGGCTTAATTTGTTTTTTTTGTAGCCCGCCGAGGCCATGTATTTCTGTGTGTTATATGAACCATACATAATATTGGTATTGCCGGTGAAGCCTTCTTCTGTCTGCTTTTTTGTAATTATATTAATAACACCTCCCATAGCATTTGAGCCGTATAAAATGGAGGCCGGGCCGCGAATAACTTCTACTCTTTCAACATCTGAGGCCACATAAGAATCAGGTAATGGATGACCGAAAATGCCCATAAACTGGGGATGTCCGTCAATCAGCATTAACACTCCCGTTGTTGGGCTGCCACCAATCCCTCTGATTGAAATTTGCCCTGCTGAGTTACCTGCCACTCCAAAACCCAGAACTCCACGCTCCGTTACGAAAAGGCCAGGAACCCGCCCGTTTAATACTGGCAGAAGGGAAGTCTCATTGCTTTCCTGTATCTGATGATTATTTATAACCGAAACAGCCATCGGTACATTTCTCTTATTAACTTTTATAGTTGTCCCCGTGACTACGACCTCATCGAGGTTAATAGTATCCTTAAGGATCGAATGTATGTTTTCCTGTGAAAAAGCCGGGATTGATATTATTATTGCCGCTACTATTGAGGATAAATTCTTTCCCATGATTCTGTTTTTTTGTAGTGTTACGAAATATATTTAACGTGTTACTATGAGAATAAAAAAATTAATCGGTTTTACTCATTATAAGTTTACCATGCTTAATCCCTTTGATACTTATCAGCTTGTCTGATAAGTCCGTAAGTTTATTGGCATATCCTTTAACAGCTATTATTTCCAGGCAAATATCATGACTCAGATGATAATGCTGTGAGGAAAGTATAACGTCAAAGTAATTATGTTGAATATCATTTGACTTAGCAATGATATCTTTTTTATGGTGATCATAAATCATAACGATAGCCCCGGCTACTACATTATTGCAATGCCATTTTTTCTCGACAATATTCTTTTCGATAAGATATCTTAAAGCCTGAGACCTGTTTGCGAAATTATTATCATCAGCGTACAGGTCAAGCTCTTCCAGCAATTCCTTTTCAAGGCTTATACTGAAGCGGGTAACCGGCATCGTAACACGAATTTGTGTAAAAATAATATTATTTACACAAAAAAGGTTTTTTAATTGAAAAAAGTTAATCAGGAATTAACTTCTGTTTTTGTGAGTAGCAATTCAGCAATTTTTTCAAATGCAGTAACTACATATTTGTTGTTCTGGCTGAAAATACTCAATCCTTTTTCGGCGGCTTCCCCTACTTCAAGTACCATTGGTACCTGCCCGAGTAGTAAAGTATCAAATTCTTTAGCCAATTTTAGTCCACCTCCCTTTCCGAAAAGGTAATAAATTTCATCGGGATGTTTTTCGGGAGTGAACCAGGACATGTTTTCAATTATACCCAGAATCGGGACTTTGAGGTCCGGGTTGTTGAACATGGTTGCTGCTTTCCTGGCATCATTCAGTGATATCTCCTGCGGGGTGGTAACGATTACGGCACCTGTCAGATTAAGTTTCTGTACAGTTGTAAGTTGAATATCACTTGTCCCGGGAGGAAAATCAACTATCATGTAATCAATATCACCCCACTCGGTATTTTCGAAAAGTTGGGTGACTGCATTAGCTGCCATTGGTCCCCGCCAGATCAATGACTGGTTACGCTCAATAAAAAAGCCGATTGACATGATTTTCACTCCATACTTCACAATAGGAAACATCATCTGCTTATCCCCAAATGCGGTAATATCAGGTTTAGCATCTTCAATACCGAACATCCTTGGTATTGATGGACCATAAATATCCGCATCCACCAACGCTGTTTTAAAACCATTTCGTGACATTGAAACAGCCAAATTAGCTGCAACTGTTGATTTACCAACTCCACCTTTGCCTGATGCAATCACAATAATGTTTTTAACCCCTTCCATTGGGATCTTTTCAAAAAGTCCGCTCATTTCTTTTGATTTGTTATTTTGTTCCATATTATTTTGATTTTTTTACTGATATTAATATCTGGATTAAATTCTGTTATGCTTTCTCCCATAACCATAGCTTCCACCATATTTTTATCAAATGGCAACTGTCCTGAAAAAGTGATGTTATTTTCTTTGCACCATTTTTTTATCCGGGTGCTGATAGAAGTGTTAAGGTCATATTTATTGATGATGACATACGCTTTCAGATTAAATTTTTGAACAATACCCGCAAGCCTCTTCATATCGTGTAAGCCGGAGATAGTTGGTTCAGTTACGATTACAACTTTGTCCACACCGGTAAGAGTTGAAATAACTGGACAGCCAATACCGGGAGGTCCGTCGAGAATTATGGTTTCAATCTCGTTTTCTTTTGAAAGTTGTTTTGCTTTTTCACGAACCATATTCACCAGTTTTCCCGAATTTTCTTCACCCGGGGAAAGTCTGCCATATACCATTTTCCCGTTGCGGAAAGATCCTGAATACATACGGCTTTTATCGTTTGCAACCATTGAAATGGCATTCTCGGGACAAATACGGGAACAAAGAACACAACCATCACAGGCTATGTCAGATATTGTTACTTTGTCATTTATTACGGAGATGGCATCAAAGCGGCAATGGTCCATACATATTCCGCAATTGGTGCACAGGGAATAGTCAATTACAGCTTTGGAACCGGAAATGTAAACCACTTCTTCTTCATGTGAAGGATTAAAGATCAAATAAAGATTAGCAGCATCTACATCACAGTCAGCAAGAACAACTTTCCCATTCAGCGTGGCAAATGCAGCGCTGATACTAGATTTTCCCGTACCTCCCTTACCGCTGAGTACTGCTATTTCCATGATGTATATTAATGTTTTCAGCGACTGATAAAAGCTGATTTGAAAAAAAAGGATCACTCTCCGCGACTATCTTCCCTATTGAATATAATCTTGCGATCTCCCTTTTAAAAGGAATTTCGAGTAAATTTGGAATTTTCTCCTTTATCAGATATTCCTGCACTTTATTATTCCCTAGTCCTGCCCGGTTAATAATTACACCACAGGGTTTGTTTATTGTCTTCAGAGTCTCTATACTCTGTTTCAGATCGCTGAGGCCAAAAGGCGTTGGCTCGGTTACAAGTATTACATAATCGGCCGACGCGACTGTTTGTATAAACGGACAGGATGTCCCCGGAGGAGCATCCAATATTACAATATCTGTTTTATTATCAATTTGTTTTAATGCTTCTTTTATAACAGGAACGGGCGACATAACACCAAGATTCATTCTTGCTTCAAGGATTACAGGCAGCCCGTTTGTCGAATATAAGCTAACCTGTCCAAGCAAAACAGGTTTCTCTGAAATGGCGCCAATCTTACAGGCAACACTGCATGCACCGCAACCATGGCAAAGATCCTCAATGACCTTAATAATTTTCATTGGAGGCAGAATGAAAATTGCATTATAGTTACAGTATTCGTGGCATTTGCCGCAAAAGGTGCAGGTATCTGTATTAATAACCGGTACAAGTTGTGTAACTTCAGATTCCTTTATCAGATTTGTTTCAAAGAATGCAACGGAATTTGGCGCTTCAGCATCGCAATCAACGAGCATTGCCCTGTAATTATTCTTCAACAGCGTACAGAAAAGATTTGTAGCAACAAAAGTTTTTCCTGTTCCTCCTTTACCACTGGCAACAGCAATTTTAATCATATTTCAGACGGGTTGATTCATTGGTAAGGGTAGGTTTGACCGAATCCTGCAAGAATTTATTATTCCATGTTTTAAGTTTAGAATGAGTAATGTAATATTTCTGAGGAATAGGGTGTGTTCCAAAGATTACCTTCATTCCGTACTTTTCAGTAATAAACTTTTTAAAATGCTCCATATACGGGCAGGGTGGATAACCAACAATAAAACCGGTTGCAAAATGTATATGAGTAATCCCGTTTTTCATCATCTCTTCGGGAGCATATTCAATATTACCTCCCGGGCAACCTCCGCAGGTGGTGAATGCGGCAATTTCGAGATCCTTATCTTTATAGATTGAGAATGCCCCTTCCCTATTGGCAGCCGCTCTGAAACACTTTCCTCCGGCACATGTTGAATACCTGTCGCAAATGATTATCCCGATTTTAATTTTTTTCATTTTCATCAAATGTGAAGATGATAATCCCGGATATAGTATTTGTTTCCATTATATATGGATGACCTGATTAATCGTTGTTTGATAAGTGATTTAACTACGCTGAAATCAGCATTATCATTACGTATTAGTCTGATGAGGGAATCTTGTCTCAATGGATGAACCGCCGTTATGTTGAGTATATCATCATAAATATTACCTGTGAAACCTGTATCGCTACCTTCAAAACCTGTCAGAAATTCTGTATTTATATGATTATTGTTAAAAATCTGCCATGCCACGTTCAGTTTATCAGGATCCGAAGGATTGACCAATTCCTCAGATGGAGGTCGTGTTGGGATTGCCAGATAAGCTTTGCCGGGATTTACCCTTTGTATTAATCCTGAAACATTTGTTAAATTATTCAAATTGTCATTTACTCCGTCAATAAGCATTGTTTCTGTGCATAATATTCCGTTATATTCATCTGCAAAAAGATTTATTCCATCTATTATCCTGTCGAAATCCAACCCAGAAGCAGGACGGTTGACTTCCTGCCATGTATCATTATCTCCGGCATCCATTTTCAGGGATACCCAGTCAGCCAGTTGAAGGTCCTCTCTTACCTGTTTATTAAACATTAACGAGGCATTGGTTATTACTGCAATCGGGATTTCCAGATTTTTCAATAGTTCAATTGCCTTTCCCAGATTTATATCCATGGTCGGTTCTCCGTTTGAAACGAAGGTGAGATAATCGGGATAATTATCCTTACTGAGCTTTTTTATATGCTGTTCGACTTTTTCACTGATATCCTCAGGTTCAAAAAAGGTTTCTCTCAGTATACTTTTCTTCATTGTCTTTCCGACCTGGCAGTAAACACAGCCATAGGAACAGGTCTTTGGAGAAATGATATTATTTATTCCAAGGCTTTTACCTAGTCTTCTTGATTGTACAGGACCAAAACTTATCATAATTAAAATTCTTAAAACTGATTTTTCAGGAAGAGGCGTTATAAACGACCAGGCTGCCCTTTTTGACTTTCAGAAATTCTGCCATTACATCGCATTTAACCATTAAGAGGGAAAAAATCCTCTTATCATTTAACGTAATTAACCCTTCGAGGTTACCCTGGCCTTTTGAAATGATAAGGTCAGCCTTTCCGAAATATTCCTGAAGCACTTTTCCCGATTTATCAACAATGGTTGAAGGTGCGTCATATCCGTTTGTTATTACTTTGGCAACTTTTGTCATTCCTGTATATTCAGCATCTTCCATTGTGGCATCGTTAATGATCGGAGCTCCCCTTACTACATAAGTCAGATCAGGGTGCTTAATTGTCCGGATAAAAAGTTTATCAAAAACTATTTCTCCTGCATTATCGCCCAGATACAGTATAGTTTTTGCTTTGGCTATTTTATTCATCAACATAACTGAATGATCAATTGCCAGCTCATTGTGAAGGGCACTTTCGATGGTTGACTGCAGATTAAAGTTGTCATTTGCTGCAAAATCTATAATGTTTCCTGCAATTGCCAGCCTCAATGCAGTGTTGAAGTGATCTTCGGATTGCTGTATTATATTTTCTAATTCAGGCAACATGCTAATGGCCAGATCATTGTATTTCTTCTTTTTCTCCTTGTAAGGGTCGGGGTTATGAGTATAACTTCTAAGTATTTTATGAAGGTCCCGGGAAAAAAGAGGAGCAGAAAAACCCTCGTGGTCATTCCGATATAAACTGATCATTTCAAGAGTGAAAGAGGCTTTTGCCTCCTTTGAAATATTCTCTTTCTCAAGCAATTTATCAAATGCCCTGACGAAACAAAAAAAGCAGCGGTAATCTGAAATCATTCACCCATAAAATTAATGGTCACAATAATTTGCTCCTGCTGCCAGGGAATCATTTAACAGATCACTAGCCAACTCTTTGTGACTTTTAATCTGGGCCCCCACAAAAACATTTATCTTTTGCTGATTAAACAGATCTATAGCTCTTTGACCCATACCCCCTGCTATAACATCAGTGACTCCTTTTTCTGCCAGCCATGCTGGTAATAAGCCAGGTTCGTGTGGCGGTGGAGTTACAAAAGAAACTTTGGTGATTGACTTGTTTTCACTGTCGATAATTGCAAATTGCTGACAATGACCAAAATGTGAGCATAATATCCCGTTCTCCAGCGGTATGGCAATACGTTTTTTCATTTTAATTATATTTTAAAATTTGTTAAAACTATTTTAAGTCACTTTTCAAGCGCTTTCCTTTTATCTTATTCCAAACAGTTTCAGCTAAGACGATAATTAGTGCAGCAACCAGACCAGTTATTGCATTCTTAATTGTATCATCGTTTTTTGCATTATCGGAAGGGTTGCACTTACCCATTCTTCTTCCAGTCATTGGGCCTTGCCCAATCGGACCAGTTTGATTAAATCCTGCCATGATGTCCTCCATTTTTAATGATTATACTATATTGATCCGCTTTTCAGGCGTTTTCCTTTTCCGGTTCCACCGCCAGATTTACGGCGTCTTCCTAACCCTTTGCCTAATTTATTTATATCTTCTTCCGAAGGATTCTTTTTACAATTTCCTAATCCCCGGCCTGTTTTCGGACCTTTACCTTCAGGACCTGTTCCATTTATCTGTGCCATGATCTATAAGGTTATTTGTTTAACATATTAATGATTTCCCCGATAGTTTTTTCAGGTTCCTTAAATACAATCATCTGGATTTTAAGACTGTCGAGCAGTGACTTAATTTTAATCCCGAACTCTCCTGATATTATTCTCTGAACATTCCTTGATGCAACGAGTTGTACTGCCGCAGGTCCTGCTCCTTCCTGAGCATCTTTATTTGAGTTGGGAATGAATTCCATTCCTTTTGTTACAATATCATAAATCACAAAAAAAGTGCAACGCCCAAAACGTTGATCGAGTTTGCTTTCGAGATTGTTTCCAGTACTGGTTATAGCTACTTTCATATTTTTCTTTTTATAAATTTCTACTGTGGGGAGTCTCTTTACTGACCATATTGTTTCGGCATTTTGGACAAATTTCCTCTTTACATGGGCATCCAAACCGGTGGGGTTGTTCAAAGCCGCAATTCGGACAAATACATATATTATTAAATCCGGTCAGCGATTCTTCCGGTTCATTGTAATTCTGTTCATAATTAGTAAAACTATTACTTTTGCATAGCGGACATTCTTTTATTTCTACCTGTTTATCGGGATTATTGAAATAACAACCGCAGGATGAACATAAGAACCATTCGCTATCAAAATAGATCTTCCCTCCTTCAATAATAATTTGCTTCCCAAGTACAAGAGCTTCTGCTATTTTCTGTCTGGCTCTTGCATAAATACGCGTCAGTGTTGGCCTTGATATGTCCATTGCTTTTGACGCCAGGTGGTGATTGAGCATGTTGTAATCGCACAAACGTAATGCTTCATATTCTTCAATTTGAAGAAACACAGTACCAGGTTCACCTTCGGACTTCCTGTTTCCGTAAGGTTTGAATCCGGAAATTATTGGCGGATTACTGATTTTTCTCAATCTGAATGGACGTGGTGACATAATTATGATCATATGTTCACTACAAATATAATGAACTTATGATCAATATCCAAATTTATTTACTTTATTTGGGGATATTCTTGTTTCATTTTCAAAACAAGTGCATACTAATGATTGTTTCTTTAATAGAGTTGGTATAAGAATTTTAGGTAAGTCATACCATATTCAATTACATTAAATTTGAATGTAGATTTCTTATTATAAAACAATTAGCAAAAAAAAATGAATAAAATTTATCTTTTAACCGGAATGGTCATAATGTTTTTCAGTTATGGCTCTCCGGCACTTGCGCAGAAATACATAGCGAATGGTGATGAGATAGCCGGCAGGAACAATAACAGATTAATTTCTGTAAAATCCGCAAATGGTAAACAATTATACCATCCTGAGCGGACATTTTTTAAACGGGAAATTAATTTGGATGATAAAATGGATGAACCTGAATGGGATCAGGCTTTGGAGGTTACTCCTTTTCTAAATAAAAATGGCAAAATTGACAAAACTTCTGTAAGAGTCCTCTACGACAGGGATAATATATATCTCTTCTGGTCAGTTCTGCAGCCTGAAGGGATAACTGCCCGGATGAAGGAGAAGGATGGCATAATTACTTCCGATGATTATATTCAGATTGACCTGAAACCATGGCTCCCTGATGACATCACCCATGGACGTAACTATTCTTATTCAATCGCAGTAAATCCAAAGGGAATTATATGGGATTCATACTTTGATCCTTACCTGGGTGGTTTTTACTTTTCATCATGGGATTCGGGAGCCAAAGTGGCAGCTAAAACTGAATCAGATAGCTGGCAGGTTGAGATGATAATTCCTTTTTCAGGTCTTGATGTATATTCTGATAAAGGATGGAAATGGGATCTTGAATTTAGTCATTGTTCACAAAATGAAGGTATGGCTGATATCAGCAGCTCCAATGTGGGTGTTACAGTTGAGCAGGGTATTATGGTACGTGATCCCGGGCTTGTTTCGTATTATTGGCCCCGTGCTGACTTCATGCAGGAGGTTAAACCGGACCTTAGTCTTCAGGGTGAAAAATCTGCAGTTATTACCCATCTTAAATCAGTTCCGAAATTAAACAAAAGGGAAGATACCAGCTTATGGCTAAACTCTAAAGCACTGGAAATTAAACATACTGACAAGATGGGAAAACTCCTGACTTCTGATCTTGCCAGTGCAGGCATTGGTATGTCAGGAAATTTTCTTTGTTTTAACTTAAAGGCCGATGGCTCAAAAATTCAAAAAGGAACCACATCCTCAGGAAAACTTGGTGCCGGAATGGCTAACCAGACGGAAGGTGTTAATGGAGTGTATATTGACCAGACATTATTACAGAATGAATCCTTCTGGATAGTTCTGCAGCCCCGAAATATAAATGCTGATAATATCCATCAGGATTATTACCTGATTGTACTGAATAACCATGGTGAGATTAAAGGTACACATTATGACAGTTATGGCGAGCCATACAGGGAATGGGTGCCTAAAGCAAATGTTGATATCTACAATACAGAATCAGGTTGGGGTGCAGAATTACTGCTCGATATGAGTTCATTGGACATTTCGGTGGATTACAGTAAAACATGGGGGATTAACATTTTCAGAAACAGGATGCTTAATGAGAAAGATTCTGAATTGCAGGTCTGGAAATACACCGGTTATGATTTTTTTAACCCCTCAAAATTTGGCAATATTTCGGGAATATCAATTAATAATATTTCTGCCTTCAGGTCGTCAGTTGAAAGGAAAACATCTCAAATGAAAAAACTGATACTGAATTATACTGGTACTGACAAAAGCGTTTTGCAGGAAATTCAGAAGAAACTTGGTTCAATCAGAAGCTCGTCAATTGATCAGTTGCGTGATGCAGAATCGAAACTACATAATATAGATAATACCCTGGGTATTCTTCAATCGGCCGCTTATTATAAATCAGTGCCGCATCCTTCGTTCAGGGGAGGCTTTCCGTTAATGGATGTTACATTTATCGGGAACAAAGGCTGGGCTGTAGGTTCCATGGGAACTATTCTCAGGACAATGGATGGAGGAAAAAGCTGGGAAAGAATCCAAGTAGCCACAGATGCAGATCTTTACAGGGTAAAGTTCGTAAATGAAAATGAAGGTTGGGCAGCCGGGGGCAGGATCAGGATGTCTGAGACTAATAAGGGAATGAGACATGATCAGCGCGGCGGGTATGGATATATCTTCCATACAAAAGATGGAGGTAAAACCTGGACATGCCAGTACGGTGAACATGGAAGGCATTTATTTGGACTGGATTTTATTGATGCAAACGTTGGTTATGCTTGTGGGGAAAGAGGCTTTTTGATAAAAACAACCGATGGCGGAGAAAATTGGAACGTACTTCCTACCACCGGTACACTTAACTGGTTATATGGCATGACATTTAAAGACAAAAATACAGGTTTTGCTGTAGGATTAAATGAAACTGTTATAAAAACAACTGATGGAGGGAAGACCTGGATAAACCTGGATGCTGCTCCTGATAAAAAATTCTACGGATTCAGCCCTATTTACAGAGATATAAGCCTTAATGGCAACACAGGTTGTATAGTAGGACAAAACGGCACAATCCTTATTTCTTCAGATGGAGGTGATACCTGGGAGCCTTCGGCAACATTTTACAATAATGACATCAGGGAGTTAATGGATATGCGATATGTCAGGTTTGTTACACCTATGAGGGGATACGCTGTAGGCGAATTAGGCAATAAGATTATGACGACAGAAGACGGAGGCAAGAACTGGACATATCGAAGCACCGGTCAGTCAGAATGGCTCAGGGCAATATGGGCTGATGCCTCGGGAAAATTAATTGTTGTTGGTGAAAGAGAGAAAGTTTTGGGTTCTTCCGATAAAGGATTAACATGGAATGTATTAAACGGAGGAGATACAAAAATTGATATCATGACCATGATGTCTCATGGTGATGATGCCCCGTTAAATTTCAATTCACTCTTTGCTCACTATGCAATTAATGAAGGTAAGAAAATTGTGGATGTCGGAGTTATGAGCGATGTACATAGCAGTGAATACGAGGAAACATATAATCTTGAACATGACCGGGATATCTGGTTATCAGGTGTTGGAACAGCAACCAACTTCAGTCAGTTTGAAACCGGGAACAATGGCGCAAATTATTTTCATTTTAATCAGCGTCTGTGGGAAGGTGAAAAAAATGTGGTCAGACATATGGTTGCAGCAATACGAGCTTACAGGCCGGACATTATAATAACTCATGAAGGAGTGTATGGAGATTATGACAAACCGGGTCATAAAGAATCAGGGCGGGCAGGTTTGATGGCATTTGAATCAGCCGGTGGCGATACTGATCAATGGCCCGAACTTACTCTGATCGGATTAAAACCCTGGCAGCCTAAGAAACTGTATAATCTTGCAGGCCAGTCATATCCTGCTACTCTTGACCTGTCATGGATCGGTGATCAACCACTTAAAGGAACAAATATGACCTGCAGAGAATATGGGAATTATGTCGTCAGGATTTTTCAGAGCCAGGGGGTCCATATTCATACAGGGGACGACAAATTGTGTCTGGTTAAATCTTTTGTGCCTGTACCTGAAAAAGAAAATTCTGTATTTGACGGGTTGGAAAAATAGATTTTATTCTTAAAAAACAGAAAGATTTTAAACAGGACTGGTGATGGAATAAAAAACCCCGCGTTTTTCGCAGGGTTAATTATCTCTTGCTTTTAAAATCACTATTTGCGGCCTCTTCCGGCACCATTTGACATTCTCATGCTGTTTTGCTGCATTGAATTACTGCGTGCTCCCATGTTTTTATTTGCTGACTGGTTTTTTGCAGAACTCCTATTTTGCATCTGACCCTGGCTTGTTCCATCCTGCACTTTTGATTGCCTGCGGTTCTGTGTTGCAGTTTGATTCCTGGTTTGTGTCTGATTTGTGCCTGTGTTCGTCCTGATCCTGATTCTGCAGCTTAGTCTGGTCCTGGGATTGAATCCTGGTCCTGGTCTGGGACTGAGTTTTGTCCTGTGTTTGTAACTGAGTTCTGTCCTGTGTCTGCAGCTGGGTTCCGTCCTGTGTCTGCGACTGAGTCTGGTTGGTGTTCTGTGCCATAATGCCAGCACTTATTATAAGTGCAATAACTGTAAGAAAGATTGATCTTTTCATTGTCGTAATATTTTAAGTTAAAAATTAATTATAATTCAAATATAAGCTGATGAAGATGAAGAAATTATGAATTTCAGGGGGTATATAAAGAAAAAAAATGTTTTTTTCGGATTTACCAGTCAAAAATTTCAGTTCCCCGCAGTTAAAAAATCCTGAAATACCCGCTTAGCAGGAATACGAAACCTTTAGGTCCGGGAAATTCCGGATCATTGTAAGCCGGAAGAACATAACTGGTCTCTGCTTCTATAGTAATACGGTCAAAGTTTAAAGCAACAGGCAGTCCGAAATCTATTTCCAGAAGACCAAACGTATTTGTATAGGAAGTATTAGTAGTGCTTTGGCTCCCTGAACTCCACCTGCCAATGGAGGTCGGATCTGAAATCATAGTTCCGGATGTAGTCTCAGCTTTAATAAGAGTTCCGAACAACATATTTACGTAGGGGTCAAATGAAATATAGACTTTATCGTTAATAAATTTTGGCGTTTTAATAAACCGGGAGTTCCTCATCTGAAAATAAGCAGCGTTTTCATTTGAAATTAAACCACCAACGGATATCTTCGTATATATCAGCCTCCAGTCAACACCCAAAGTAATATCTCCATACATGAAATCACTGTAAAGAGTATCAGCAAAAGCAGGGCTAAACTTGTATCCGGTGATCCCTGCCGAAATATCAAACCACGAATTAAAAACGTGACTGTAATTTAAGGATCCGCTATAAAAGGCAAAGTACGGGTCAGTACCTGAAAGGTGTACTGTTGAAGCCGTTGCAAATAACTCATTATTATAGCCATAGGTTAAAGCTGAATAACCAAAAGGTTGGTTCCCTGAGATAGTTGATCCCATATAGATCATGTTACTGCCAAAACCGATCCCGGTAAAAAGTGAATGACGCGAACCACCGGTTAAATGATTTGAGGAGGTATCAATTTCTGGCAAGAAATCTGTTGTATCTGTTTGTGAAAATGCATTGAGCGGGATCAATAATATTAAAAGGCTGCTTAATTTCAATCCCGAAATTGACTTAATAAAATTCATAAAATCAGTATTAAATTTATCTTCCGCCACGTCTGCCTGCCCCGCCTGGTTTTCCCATCCCTCTGGGGATACCCGATCCTGATGGTCTGACAATATCGGGTGGCCGTGCACCTCTGGCTTTACTCATATCAGGGCGTGCTCCTTTAACCTCCTGTATATTCTGTACCCCACTTGTGTTCTGGTTATATCCCTGCCGGTTATTAAGACCATTTGCATTCTGACCCTTAATATTTGCAGCAGATTCCGATTTTTTCTGTTTCAACCTGGCCGAATCCGTATTAAGGGAGCCAATCTGTGCGAAACTGACATGCCCCATGAAAATAAACAGGACTGCAAAAAAAAGTATTTTTATCAATTTATTCATGACCTCATCAGATATTGTTCATTATAAATAATTTTTCAAGCTCCACTTTTCAATAATTTCTCTTAGCTGTTCTACATAAACTGCTCGTTCAATGAACAAAATTAAACTCTCAAGATGAAGAATTGATGAACAAAAACCTTTCAGACTTGAATTATTGTTTTAAAATCGAGTTCAGGCTAACTACGATATAACAAGAAGCTGTCTCAAAAGACCTCTGTGGAACTCTGTGAATCCATTATGATCGCAGTGTAAGGTCTCAAAGCATTAAATACGCAAAGGGGCACAGAGAAGGCACAACTTGTAATTTACCTTCGTTCTATCGCCCACCGAGAGTTAACACAGAGTGGGCTTTACCGTGATTTTAGACTTTTGAGACAGCCTCTTGGTTATTTCGTGTTAAATCAGGTAGCTGAATGAATGAAATCTTTTGCAGGGAATTTTTATTTTTTTACCCGTGCTTCATAAAAGTCGCATACTCCGTTTTTATCTGCATCAACAAAGTTCCTGCCGCAACCCTGACCTTGTCTCATACCCTTTTGTCCCGGTCCCTGCCCTTGTCCTTTTCCCTGGCCATTCCATTCCCGTTCTTCTGTCCCCGGGCACATTCTTTGAAATTACCATTTCTTTTACCCTTTGCGGCATTTGATGTACCGTTTTCAAAATTATCGCAAATGCCGTTATTATTGGCATCCACATAAGCCTGGCCATTGCCCGTAACGTTTTGTTGTTTTTGGCCTGCTCCCGGATCCTGAGCGCCTGCTAAAGTTGTTAAAGCCATAAAGGCAAGTCCTGTGATAAAAAGTTTTGTTTTCATTTCCATAAAAATTTAAATGTTTAAAAATTAATTAATTAATAAATTGTCCAGCCGCGGCCACGGCCACGACCTCTGCCTTCACGGCCTCTCATTCCATTTTGTCCCATAGGGACATTACTTGCAAACATCTCATCAAATATTTGTTCGAGCTTTTCCTGCTGCTGCTGATTGCAGATATTTTTAATATCCAGGTAGAACTTACATGTCACTTTTTTCAGATTAGCGTGTAAAGCTCCAATTGAATCAGAAAGTATATTAAGTTTGCCGGTATCACAATTTTGTTTTGCCAGTTCGATAACCATCTGATGACGCAGCCTGTCCATATCAAGATTGATGCTCCATATCCGCTGTCTGAAATTAGGATTGAATTCAATGAACCTGTTCATCTGATCCCTGCTTAAGTTAAGCTGATCCCGAAAATAACGGCCACTATATGCCATCGAAGAATTTTCGGACTGAACCTGGTTAGGTTCCGAAACAACTTCCTCATTGTCAACCTTATTCCGTTCATAAATTATGGTCAGAAATGTGGTTATATTCATAACAGCAAGAATTACAATTGCCCACGCCATCCATCTGTTTTTAAATTCGTTTTTCATAGTGCAATTGTTATTCGTTTGAAAGCATATTCAATGATTCAATTGTGGCATCATCCATAAGAGCCAGTTCAACGGGTATTCCCTTCTCTCTATAAGCAGGATTGTAGATCTTACCCATCATGACTCCCAGGAAAATGGCCGCCGCCAGAGAGATTGATATTACAGCCATCCTGAGTACCCTGCCGTAAGCAGGAATAGTCTTACTGCTCTGATTTTCAATGTTTTCTATTTGTGCCATTACCCTGGTGGAGAGGAACTGATTAGAGAGTAATTCCTTTTCCCGGTTTATTACATTGTCAGCCAGGATCTGTAACCTGTAACTCTCCGAACATTCTTTACATACCTTAAGATGAACATCAACCTGAACTCTCATATCGCGTGGTAACTTGCCCTCGCAATACGCGTCTAATTCTTTTTGGCATAATTGACAATCCATTTTAATTGTTTTTATGGTTAGAAACAAAACTTAATTTTTTCCTACGGTAATTTTTATTTATTTTTTCTTTTCGGGGATAATTTTTCGCGGAGGTTCTTTTTGGCACGCTGCAGAAGAGCCTCAACTGCCCCTTCGGTAGTGTTCATTATTTCTGCTATTTCTTTTTGAGAAAGATCGTCGTACTTGCTAAGGACTATTGCGGTCCGCTGTTTTTCAGGCAGGCTGTCAAGTGCTTTCTGTAGCCATTCGACATGTTCATGGCGGATCAGAATATTTTCGGGATTTTCTTCAATTGAATCCGGCAAGGTTAATTCTTTACCATGAACGGTACCTGAGAATAGTTCGAAACGCTGCAGAATTGAATTTCCCCGCGATTTACGTACCATGTTAAGTGAAGCATTCACAGCTATCCGGTAAATCCAGGTCGAAAAAGATGATTCACTTTTAAACCCTGCCAGAGATTGGTAGGCCTGAATAAAAACATCCTGGGTCAGATCATCTGCATCATCTTTGTTGTGTAAGAATCCCATACATGTACGGAATACCATCTGCTGGTACTGCTCCACCAGTATCCGGAATTTATCCTTTTCACCATCCAGGATCATCCTGATTAACTCGCTTTCGGTCATTTCAGCATATTACCATTGCGGGTACAGAATTAACCCACTTTGCTTATTTCAACCAAAGTATCGTGTCTTAATAATCTGATATCTTTTTCATGCAGTTCGATCAAACCCTCTTTTTCAAAAGTTTTAAGAAGCTTAACACCACTTTCTGTTGAGATACCTGCAAAATCAGCAAGATCTTTTCGTGAGAGAAGTTGAAAAATTTCCGGTTTTTCGGTTTTTAAGCTATCTATATATAATAAGGTGTCGGCCATCCGTCCGTTCATCTGTTTGTACATAAGGTTACTTACAGTGTTGAGCAGGTTAGTGTTTTGTTCGCAATATCTTTTAATAATGTTAAAACCGAACTGCCCGTTTTGTTTGGCCAATTTTGCAATAGCTTCCTTTTCAACCAGAAAAACATGGCAATCGGTTAAGGCTACTGAGGAATAGTTAAATATATTCTCAGAAAACACAACAGAAAGTCCAACAAATTCACCCGGTCTGATAATCCGAAGGTTGTAATTCTTCAGTCCGTTACCCTCAATATATTGTTTTGCGTAGCCATCTATAATAAATAATACATAGGAGGCAAAGGCTCCCTGTTTGGTAAGATTATCATCTTTCCGGAAAAGCACCTGCGTTTTACTTGCCCTCACCATTTCAGCTTCCTCCGGCAACAGCATCTGAAAGCATGGCGCCTGGATATCACAAATAAAATCGTTGTCGGTTTCAAGTATGGTTTTCATTCTTTGGATTTCTAATATGCCATAAAGTTAATTTAAATCAATAAAAAAGTTATCCGGATTCAACCGGTAAGTTATTGCACTGAGCCCTCATTTCCTTTATTAATGAAATATCTCATAGTAATTTTGTATCATAAATTTAAAAATTAAAAGTCATGTTGTACACAAATTTAAAACACCTCGAATCAGCAGCTGATCATAAAAAAGCAATCAGTGAAAATGAAAACGTAATGGTCATATGCGGACGCATGGGCCCAATGTGTATCCCTGTTTACGGTATTGCCGAAGAGCTTGAGGATGAATATAAGCATGTAAAGTTTTTTGACATGGAGTTTGACAATCCTGAATCAAATGTTATCAGGTCGCTACCTGAAGTTCGTGGTTTTATGGGAATTCCATTTACAGTTTATTATAAAGACGGGAAAGTTGTAAAAGCTACGTCAAGCATCCAGACTAAGGATCAGGTAAAAGCAATTTTGGAAAAAGAATTTTCTGCTACCGTAAAAGCTTGAAGATGAATACAAACAATCATTACGATGCAATAGTAATCGGAGCCGGGCCTGCCGGTCTTACGGCAGGTATTTATCTTTCGCGTGCAAGACTGAAAACATTAATCGTAAATGAAGGTACAGTTGGTGGTCAGATGGTACTGACACACGAAGTGGCAAACTATCCGGGAGTTGAAAATATCAGCGGCTACCAGCTTTCCAACATCATGAAAAAACAGGCCAAAAGCTTTGGTTGTGAAATTAAGGCAAATGTATCTGTATCGCAACTTGCACTTACCGGGGAACAAAAAGATATTGTACTTACCGATGGCACTGTTTATACTTCAGATATTGTTATTCTTGCCCCCGGAGGAAGATCACGCACACTTGGAGTTCCGGGAGAAGAGGATTTTAGGGGCAGAGGTATCTCCTACTGTGCCACATGTGACGGTGACTTTTTCACCGGCAAGGAAATTGTTGCAGTGGGTGGTGGAAATTCAGCCCTCGAAGAAGCTGTGTCTCTCACAAAATATGCCGGCAAAGTAACTATAGTTCATCAGTTTGATCATTTCCAGGCATTTGAACATGCAGTAGAAGAGGCAAGAAATAATCCAAAAATCCATTTTCTTATGGAATCGGCAGTTACTGCTTTTTATGGGAACGAGAACCTTGAAAGCGTTGACATTACAAACCTGAGATCAGGGAAAATCGATAATTTCAAAACCGATGGTACATTTATTTTTATCGGATACGTACCCAACACTGAATTTTTAAAGGGCAGAGTTGATATGAATAAGTGGGGCGAAATTCTGGTAAAGAGCGATATGTCTACCAGTATTGAAGGAGTGTATGCCGCAGGTGACAGTATTGCAAAACAATTCCGGCAGGTTACAACTGCTGTGGGAGACGGAACAGTTGCAGCCCTTGCCGCATCTAACTATCTGCATGAAATAAGAACAAAAAAACACGACCTGATAACTATTTAAAATGGATACAACACTAATTGTCATAAGTGTAATATTTACACTATTTGTAGGTTATTTATTCTTCTCTTACCGTAAGATGAAGAATGTGCCGGATGTAGCAAAAAGTGACAAAATTAAAGACCTGACCGATAAGAATTTTCAGCACCAGGTAAAAAATGACATTTCATTGGTAGATTTCTGGGCATCATGGTGTGTTCCCTGTAAAATGATGGCGCCGGTACTGAATGAATTAGCCGATGAGGTTGGTTCAGGGGTACAGGTGTGCAAAGTAAATGTTGAACAATACCAGTCACTGGCATCCAAATATGGGATACGTGGAATTCCTACCATGCTGTTATTCAGAGACGGAAAGGAAATAAACCGTTTTGTGGGTGTTAAGTCTAAAGATTTTCTTCTGGATCATATTCAAAAAATAAAATAATATTTAAATTATGGAAAAGGTAACTTCTTATTCCGATTTCCTTTCTAAATCGTCAAAAATCGGGAAGACATTTCTGTTACTGTTTAAATCAGGACAGTGAACAAAGCAATTGCGCTTATCAAAACATTGATAACGCTTTATTGACCAGAGTAACACGAAGATTATCAGCAGATGTAACATCTGTAAAAGATATCCATCCTTATTATGGAATAACAAGTGTACCCATTTCCTGGTATTCTTCAACAGTGATCTTATTAATGTGATCAAAGGATGCCATGACAGCAACTATTATAAAGTATTGACTGAAAATAATGTTTTACCGGTAAAAAAATCAACTGAAGCCAAAGTTGCAAAAAGAGTTACTGTCTACTCAACACCTTCCTGTTCATGGTGTAATACTCTGAAAACATGGTTGCTGAAAAACAATATTACCTATACAGATGTGGATGTTTCGCGAGACCAGCATGCTGCTGAATCACTTGTACGCCGATCAGGGCAGCAGGGTGTACCACAGACTGATATAAACGGACAGATTATTGTTGGCTTTAACCAGCAGCGTCTGAAAGAACTTCTTGGAATAAACTAAATAACAATAATCTTAAATTTAATAAAATATAATTATGAAAGAATTACAACCAATTAACCAGCAAGTGATACTCAACATCACAGAACCAAAAAACGAACAACGTACTGCCTCGGGGATTATTATACCGGACATTGCGAAAGAAAAGCCTAAAGCTGCGCCTATTGCATGGATGGGCGCTATTGAGAATGCAGAGGTAAAACCTGGAGATGTGGTGCTTTATAAGCCGTATACAGGAACAGAAATGGAATTCGAAGGGAATAATTATCTCATTTTGCCCTATACAGAGATCTATGCCAAGGTAATAGAGACGGAAAAGATTTAATTATCTAATCAAACAACTTTAAACCGGGCAGTTCAATCTACCTTTCTTCATTGTTTGGAAATGTTTTAACTGCCCGCCTTAACGGGATTTAAAATATAAAATTTAACAATTACGACTCAAAACAGGAGGCTTCTCAAAAGTACTTAAATTGAGTAATGCTTGTCTCTGTGACTTCCCGATAAACGAGAGAGTATCACATATGGCACTTTTGAGCCTGCCTATCTCTTTGTATATATGGGACTAAACGAGAATAGGAAATTTCAATCAGCATAAAGAATTTTATTATTGGCAATGCAAAATAATTGATCATAATAGCATTAATGTAAATCAAGGCTATTTTTATACCTTTGATCTTTATCCCAACATAAAAATGTTATGGAAGAAAAGATCAGAAAAATATTTGAAGATGAAGCAGTTGCAATCAGAAGAATTCCTGTTACCGGCACTTTTGAGAAAGCAATTGGAATAATCCATAACAGGGTCCATAATATGAACGGGAAACTGGTCACAAGCGGGATGGGTAAGGCCGGGCAAATTGCTCACAATATAGCGACAACCTTCAGTTCTACCGGCACACCGGCAGTGTTTCTTCATCCCAGTGAAGCACAGCATGGCGACCTTGGAATTATACAGGAGAACGATGTTATGCTGGTTATTTCAAACTCAGGAAGAACAAGGGAGATAATCGAACTCATTGAACTTAAAAATAACCTTCATAATAGCTATTCCGGTTATCGTTATTACGGGAAATAAAGAGAGTCCGCTTGCACAAAAAGCTGATTGCTTCATATTTACCGGAGCTCCTGTGAGGTGTGCCCTCTCGGACTTACACCAACTACCTCAACCACTGTTTTTACCGTAATTGGAGATGCACTTGTAGTTATGATGATGGAAAAAATTGGTTTTACTGTTGAGGAATATTCGAAAAGGCATCATGGAGGATATCTTGGTGTTAAATCCAGAGAAAAATCGGCAAAGGGATAAACCCTATTAATTACAGATATCTAAAATCTGCATTCATATATTTTATAATGAAATCACTGTTTTTCCATTTGTTTCAGGGAATAGAATTGCATTACCGATCTGAAAAACATTCTTTATAATAAGGCATGGTGTTAAAGGGGCAGCTAAGTGTTTACTATCAATTATGTAATAATTGCCAGTTAATTATTTACATTTTGAACCAAAAAACAAATTTATTTTTTTTGGTTCCGTCAGATAAAAAGATTAGTTTTGGAAGCTCCGGAGCAAAAGCATAAAAAACCTATATTAAAAACCCAGGTAAAACTTAACAATAACTAATTTACATCTTATGACAACCATCGCTTCATCAAATGCTATCAGCAGAAAAGATTATATTTTTTCAATAATTATAATCGGTCTGTTTTTTTTCATATTTGGTTTCGTTACCTGGCTTAACGGGATTTGATTCCTTTCCTCAGAACGGCCTGTGAATTAAATGATTTTCAAGCTTATTTTGTAACTTTTGCATTTTATCTTTCTTATCTTGTAATGGCATTGCCTTCATCAGCCGTACTCAAGAAAACCGGTTTTAAAAATGGAATGTCAGTCGGGCTTATGGATTATGGCGGTTGGTGCGATTGATTTTTATCCCTGCTGCCATGACCAGAACCTTCGGGCTGTTTCTCCTTGGATTATTCGTTGAAGGAACAGGACTGGCGCTTCTTCAAACCGCTTCAAATCCTTATATAACTATAATCGGACCACCTGAAAGTGCTGCCAAGAGAATCAGTATAATGGGGATTGCAAATAAATTTGCGGGTGCAATTGCTCCTATTATCCTGGCAAGTATTATTCTGAAAGATTCGCTGTTGCTTGAAAATAAGCTTGCCCAGGCAGCCGACGAAATTACACGTGCAAATTTACTTGATGAACTGGCGAGCAGGGTTATCATGCCTTATATTGTAATGGCTATAATTCTGGTTCTGCTGGGTCTGTTACTACGATTTGCTCATCTTCCTGAAATAGATACGGATTCAGAAGATGGAACATACCGGTGATTCATATGCAAAAAAAACAAGTATCTGGCAGTTCCCTCATCTTATCCTTGGAGTTATTGCTCTGTTCTTCTATGTAGGTGTTGAAGTAATTGCAGGTGACAGTATAATAAGGTACGGACAGTCAATTGGTATGGCAATGGAATCGGCAAAATATTATACTTCTCTTACTTTAATAGGAATGATCGTCGGATACCTCATCGGAATTATTTTTATTCCCAGGTATCTCAGCCAGGTAACAGCTTTAAAATTATGCACAATCTTTGGTGTTGTTTTTTCGCTGGGGGCCATCCTCACTCCGTCTCATCTTATCTTCACTTTTCCGTTTATTGACATTATGACATTTAAGTCTATTGAGATGGTTTTACCTGTAACTGTCTTATTTGTTGCATTGCTTGGTCTTGCAAATGCCCTTGTGTGGCCCGCAATGTGGCCACTTGCGCTTAACGGATTGGGAAGATTCACAAAAACAGGATCCGCAATGCTTATTATGGCAATAGCCGGTGGTGCATTACTACCTCTACTTTACGGTAAGATAGCTGTCAGATTTTCAACTCAGACAGCCTACTGGATTTGTGTGCCATCATATCTGATTATTATGTATTACGCATTTATCGGACATAAAGTGGGAAAAGCTAATGGTTAATAATCTTAAAGCAATATATTCGACTTTTCACTGGCGAAGGAACATTTTTAAATGGTGAACCCTTTGGCAGCGGACATATTCATGATACGTTCCGCATTCAGACAGTTGAAAATGATAAGGATGATTATATTCTGCAACGTCTTAATAACAATATTTTAAAAATATTCCCGAGCTTCAGGATAATATTGAAAGAGTAACAGTTCATTTAAGAAAAAAACTTGAGGCCATTACAGGGTCGCAAATTAAAAGGGAATGTCTCACACTTAATTCCCGCCCATGACGGAAAAAGCTGGATTATTGATCAGTGATGGCAGTTATTGGAGAATGTATATTTTCATTACAAACCACAGGTCGTATGATATAGTTGACAGTCCGGATAAAGCTTTTGAAGGTGGAAAAGCTATTGGACGTTTTCAGGCGATGCTCGCAGATCTTCCCGGGAAACCATTATTTGAAACAATTCCCTTTTTTCATGATATTGAAAGAAGACTTGATACCTTTAACAGGATCTTTAAAGGGAAGATCCCGCAGGGAGAGTTGCAGAGACCAGCAGCAGAAATAAACTTTGTACTGTAAAAGAGCTGAAGAGATGAAGGTTATCCTGAAACTGGGCAGAGAGGGCAAGATCCCATTGAGGATCACCCACAACGATACCAAGTTCAATAATATTCTTCTTGATGAAAATGACAAAGCTTTGTGTGTAATTGACCTCGATACTGTAATGCCTGGTTATATCCATTATGATTTTGGAGATTCAATACGGACTGTAGCCAATAGTTCTGCTGAAGATGAAAAGGATCTGTCAAAAGTAAATATGGATATAAGATTGTTCGAAGCATATGCAAAAGGATACCTTTCAGAAACAAATGACACCCTAAATAAAGTCGAAAAAGAATATCTTGCCTTTGCTCCCAGGCTTATAACATATACTATTGGACTGAGGTTCCTTACTGATTATATAGATGGAGATCATTATTTCAAAATCCATCATAAACACCATAACCTTGACAGGGCACGAGCTCAGCTCAAACTTGTGGAGAGTATGGAGGAGCAATACGAATCAATGAAGAGTATTATCAGTAAGATTGTGTGATACCCCGAGTCTTCAGGTTATCTGGAGTGCAGAGAGCAGGGAGCGGCAGTATGAATGAAGATAAATTTCTTAAACAGGTTTCATGCGTGGCTGGTTAAAGTCTCAATCTGTAAGAGGTTAAGGATTGGTTTAAGAATAATACAATCCAACGGGAAAAAGTAATTCTAGTATGGAGTGGACTCAGGAAGAGATAAGATTTTTAAAGACGCTCAACAATCCGGATAAAATACAGAGATATCTTGATTCAATTGAATATAATCCTGATTACGTTTGCAAGTCGCCACGATGGGTTATAAGAAAAAGTTCAGCACATTGTTTTGAAGGTGCTCTCTTTGCCGCTGCAGCCCTTCAGTTTATCGGATATAAACCTCTTATCGTAGACATGATGGCAGTAAATGATGATGATCATGTTATTGCAGTATTTAAGGAAAATGAGACATTGGGGCGCTGTTGCAAAATCAAATTTCACTTCACTCAGGTTCCGCGAACCGGTTTATCGTTCCCTTCGTGAACTGATTATGTCGTATTTTGATTTCTATTTTAATTTAAACGGAGAAAAGTCATTAAGGTCTTATTCCCTGCCGCTCAATCTCACAATATTTGAATCACGTCATTGGGCGACTTCTGATGAAGACCTGGAATATATAGGAAATAAGATCGAGTCTCTCCATCACTTTCCTGTCGCAAATAAAAGGATGTTGAATAAACTTTATAAAGCCAGCGATTCTATGCTTAAAGCCGGTCTCCTTGGATCAAACGAAAACGGTTTGTTCAAACCGGATGAAGAAATGACGAAGAGATTTCAGGAAATGTAGCTCGTCAGGCCTGAGATGAGATTTGAAAGTCTAAAAATATCAGTTATTAAGTACCTTATTATTTGATATTTATTTCCCTGGAGATTTTATGCGGTCGAATGTTTTTTTGGAATTACCACGATATTGACTATTTTTGAACCCGTTGAAATATGGGGATAAAGAGGTCTGGCCTACACGTTCAGAGGGTGAATATTCCTGATATTTAAACTAATAAAAAAAGGTATGGATTTATCGGGTAAACAATATAAAGCCTTTATTGAACGTCAGGAGGCTATTAAGAAACAGTACAGCCCCAAACAGGCCGAAAAACAACATATAAAAGGCAAGCTTACAGCCCATGAGCGGATCAACCTCCTTTTCGACAATGGGACATTTGAAGAGATTGACTCTTTCGTGACACCAGCCGATATACCGGTTGAGTTCGGCAAAGTGGAGAGATCTTTTGGCGATGGCGTAATAGTTGGCCATGGGAAAGTGAATGGACGTCTGGTTTTCTCATATGCACAGGATTTTACAATAATGGGCGGATCACTGGGAATAGTTCATGCAAAAAAAATCGCTAAAATTCAAAAAATGGCGTTGAAGATGGGTGCTCCTATAATTGCTTTAATTGATTCGGGTGGCGCAAGAATCCAGGAGGGTGTTGCCAGCCTGAGCGGGTATGCCGGAATTTTTCATAATATAATTCAATCATCAGGAATAATTCCGCAGATATCTGTTATAATGGGACCTGCAGCAGGTGGTGCAGTCTACTCCCCTGCCCTGACCGATTTTGTGTTTATGGTCAATCGTACAAGTTATATGTTCGTTACCGGACCAAATGTTGTCAAAGAGGTTTTAAATGAAGATGTTACCCTGGAGGGGCTTGGAGGAGCTGAAATTCATGCAACTAAAAGCGGTGTTGCACATATGATTTATGATGACGAGGAAAATACAATTCTTGCCCTGAAAAAATTCCTGTCTTATCTTCCTTCCAATAATGTTGAAAACCCACCAGTTGTTGCTGATGACGGTTCATGCAGCGACATAAATGAAAAACTAAGGGATATTGTCCCCGATGATCCTAATAAAGCTTATGATGTTAAAGATGTTATTATCAATATAGTTGACAGAAACAGTTTTTTTGAGACATCAGAGCTTTTCGCCGCTAACCTGGTTACAGGTTTTGCAAGATTAAAAGGAAAAACTATCGGAGTGGTGGCAAACCAGCCAAAAGTACTTGCCGGTGTTCTTGATATTGATTCATCGGTCAAGGGAGCAAGATTTATAAGATTCTGTGATGCGTTCAATATTCCCATCATTACCCTGGAAGATGTCCCCGGCTTCCTGCCGGGTGTGGACCAGGAACATTCCGGAATCATCCGGCATGGCGCTAAAATGTTATTTGCTTACAGCGAAGCCAATGTGCCCAAAATAACTATTATACTCCGCAAAGCCTACGGAGGAGCTTTCATTGTGATGAACAGCAAAAACCTCGGGGGGGATTTCAATTTTGCATGGCCATCTGCTGAGATAGCTGTAATGGGTCCTGATGGCGCTGTTGCAATTCTTTACCGCAGGGAACTTGCCGAATCAAAGAATCCTGTTGAGCATGAAAAAAGAGCTGGTTAAAAAATACCGTGACAAAATAGCAAATCCATTCATCGCTGATGAGAGCGGATATATTGATGAAGTTATTGATCCGGCTGTCACAAGGAAAAAAATATTATCAGCCCTGAATGCCCTTAATAATAAATGGGTTAAAGTACCTGCAAGAAAACACGGCAATATGCCATTGTAGGGAAGAAGAAAGGTTTTCCTGACCTGAAGGAAAGATTCTTACAAAAAGAATGATCCAGTCAAATGATAATAATCTTATATTTTATGGAACTTATCATTAATCAGCCCCTTTCATCAGATTCTATTTAATATTAAGAAAATGACTTCTGATTATTACCAGACCCGGTACACTTATGACAAGAATAGAAAAAAAGTCTGGAAAGCAATATGCCGGTACTTAACAAGGTATATATCTCCGGAATCATCTGTTTTAGATTTAGGATCAGGATATTGTGATTTTATTAATAATATTGCAGCTAAACATAAAGTTGCAATTGATACTGACATAAATTCAAAGCAGTATTGCGGCCAGGGCGTCTCATTTCTAAACATAGATGCAACAGAGATAATGTTTGATGAGGAATCTTTTGACATTGTATTTGCAAGTAATTTGTTTGAGCATCTGAATGACCACAAACTTGAGGAACTTGCTAACAAGATATTCAAAATCCTTAAGAATAAAGGAAAACTGATTCTTATCCAGCCAAATTATTATTATGCATACAGGGAATACTGGGACGATTTTACACACATAAAAGCATTTAGCCATATAAGCCTTTCTGATTTTCTGATTAGTAAAGGTTTTAAAATTTTACAAACTGAAAAAAAATTTCTTCCCTATAGTTTTAAATCTTTATTCCCGAAATCTTATCTTTTAACGAACTTATATTTGAAATCTTACTGGCGTCCTTTTGCAAAACAAATGCTGATAATCGTAGAAAAGTAGGTTCTAATTATACTATGTACAAAGAAAAAAAAATCAGTCTTATACTTCCAACCTTCAATGAAAAGGATTCAATTAAAAAGGTAATTCAGGATTTTGAAGAGTTAGGAATAATAGACGAGATTCTGGTTATTAATAATAATGCCGCTGCCGGAACCACTGAAGAGATTAAGGGTACTTCAGCCTTAGAAATCAGTGAAAGTGAACAAGGCTATGGAAGTGCAATTATAAGAGGATTCAAGGAGGCAACCGGAGATATTATGATTGTTTGTGAACCTGATGATACATTTCTCGCAAGAGATATTTATAAATTCCTGGCTTATGGAGAAGATGTTGATATAGTTTACGGTTCCAGAACATACAGGGAACTTATATGGTCAGGTGCGAACATGGGGTGGTTTTTAAGATTTGGCAATTGGGCTGTTGCCAAATTGTTAGAGGTGCTTTTTAATACCAATACATTAACTGATGTCGGATGCACTTACAGGTTGGTACATAAGGATGCAATAAATAAATTACTGCCAACATTTATGGTAAAAACTAATTTTTTTGGTCCTGAAATGATGGTCCACAGCTATTTAAGTAAATTTAAGTCTGTCCAGATACCGGTGGTTTATAAGGAAAGGGTTGGTACAAGTTCAGTTACAGGCAGTTTTGGGAAAGCGTTTATATTAGGAATAAAGATGATCCTTTTATTGTTCATTTTACGGTTAAAGCTGGATAAAACCGTTCTTAAGTATTTTAAATGAAAAAACCACTGAAATTTCTCTTTTGGGCAGCAATCATCCTGGGCCTTGTAATTCGATTTTTTTCATTGTTTTACAAGGGACTATTCGATATGGAAACTTATTATGAATGGGGATTAGCTGCATTAACAAACGGACTTCATGAATCATATCATGGAACATATTTCCCGATCCAATACCAGATATTTGAATTTTGTGTCTGGCTGGCACTCAAATTGAATATTGACCATTTTATTATCTTTAAATCTATGAATCTTCTTTTTGACTGTGGAAATCTTATTGTTTTATACTATATATTTAAAAAGATCGGGATCTCGAAATTCTATTTACTGATTTATTGGCTGCATCCATGGTTTATGAATATGTTTTCATTAGGCTATGTTGATTTCCAATTCACCTTCTTTATTTTATTATCGATACTTTTTACCTTTAAGGCATCAGCTAAAAGTTATCTTATTTCAGGTTTATTCCTTGGCATAGCGTTTCTAATGAAACCACAGGTACAAATAATTGTGTTTTCATTTTTTATATATTGTTCGTTACTTTATTTAAAAAACAGAGACTTTAAACTGTTCTATATTTTTTTCTTTCCTGTTGTGCTATTTGGTTTATATTCATTGTTCTTCTTCTTCGCTTCAGGAAGTCTTTTAAGAATGACAAGTACTTATCTTCTTGTTTCAACTGTCATGCCATGCTTAAATGCTAATTTCTTAAATGGCTGGTTTTCAATAGCATATTTATTAAAAGATGCTAATGAACCAATTTATGCTATTAGTGATCAATTGAGCATTTTGCATATTCAAATCAAATATTATGCTATTCTGCTTGTTTTAATATTTGTATACTATTTTCTTAAGAACCTGACAAATAAAGATCCGATAAATTCCGGACGATTTTATTTTTTGATAATTGCATGCTTTGCTTCCTTCATCGTTCCTTTTGTAATGACCTCAGCACACGAAAACCATCTTTTCCTGGGGTCGATTCTTTTGATTCCGGTATTGGGTAAATCCAAAAGTCTTATTATCAAAATCTGCATTCATCTTCTTCTTGTTTTACAATTTATTAATCTATATGGTTCTTATGGCGTAGGCGATCTAAAATCGATCAGACTGATTCATATTTCTTATAACAATGAAGTTGCTTTTTTTCTATCTTTGATTGCTTTTCTTGCTTTCTTAATTTTGCTGTTTTATTTTTTAAGTCCAAAATCTGACTTGATACCTAATTTCAAACAAGTAGGAAATGAGTGAAAGATAAAGATTAAATTATTAAATTTAATTTTCAAGTAACATTACAATAGATCTAAATGAAAATAAAAAGAATATTAATTGCGAACAGGGGTGAAATTGCGATCAGAATAATGAAGACAGCGCGGTTAATGAATATAAAGAGCGTTGCAATAAAGACCGCAGTCGAGCAAAATGCTCTGTATCTTTCATATGCTGATGAAGTTTTTGATAATTCAGACGATATTTCTGAGATACCTGTCTTCCTTGACATCGAAAAACTGATCAGAATAGCCCTGAAAACAAATGCTAATGCGGTTCATCCCGGGTATGGATTTCTTGCCGAAAATGCATACTTTGCCCAGAAATGCATCGACAACAAGATAATTTTTATCGGACCTTCACCCGATGCAATCTATAAAATGGGGAATAAGACTATTGCCAGAAGAATAGCCCTGGCAGGAGGTATTCCGATGGCCCTGGGCAGCGAAGGCAATATATCCAATGACGAGGAAGCAGTTGTCCTGGCCGATAAGATAGGTTATCCTGTTATAATAAAAGCAGCTTCCGGTGGCGGTGGACGCGGAATGAGGATCGTAAAAAAAGCTGAAGAGATGGAAAAGCTTTTCGTCATTGCAAGCAAAGAAGCAGAAAAAGCATTTAATGATCCTTCGGTATTTATCGAAAAATATATTGAAAACCCAAAACATATCGAATTTCAGATCCTTGGCGATACAAAAGGAAATGTAATTCACCTGGGCGAAAGAGAGTGTTCTATTCAGCGAAAACACCAGAAGCTTCTGGAGGAAGCTCCTTCATGTGCCCTTGATGACAAGCTCAGGGAGGAAATGGGAACGATGGCTGTTCAGATTGCAAAAGCTGTAAATTACTATTCGGCAGGTACTGTTGAGTTTCTTCTCGATTCTGACAAAAATTTCTACTTTATGGAAATGAATACCAGGATCCAGGTCGAACATCCTGTTACTGAAGTTGTTACAGGGATAGATCTTATTGAACAACAGATTCGTATTGCTAACGGCGAAGAACTAAAGTATAAACAGGAAGATATCAAACTTAAAGGATGGGCTATTGAATGCAGGATCAATGCAGAGGATGTTCAGGCAGGATTTGCACCTGATCCTGGTAAGATAGAAAAACTCAGCATGCCTGCCGATCATTGTGTTAGGGTTGATACAGGTATTCAGGCAGGTTCTGCAATTGTTGCCAGCTATGATTCAATGATAGCCAAGCTGATAGTGAGTGGAAAGAACAGAAAAGATGCCATCAAAAATTGTAAAATGGCGCTCGATAAAGTATGGATAAAAGGGACAAAAACTACGCTTCCCTTTTTCAGGATGCTCGTAAGGCATCAAAAATTCCAGGATGGCAGTTTCACTACTGCTTTCATTGAAAAAGATCTTGATAAATATTATTTTAACAGTGAATATGAAGAAATGCTTGCAGCATGGCTTGCCACAAAACTGTTTATCGAAGAAAACCTGAATGACACCAGTATCAATGCTAATTCAGAAAACACCATAGAAATGAGTCCATGGTTATTAAACAAAAGGATTAATCAATTTTAAATCAGGCAAGAGGTAATGAATAATGACAAACTTAAAATAAAGAAGCTGCATACACTTTCATCAGAGAACAGAAAATTCAGTTTTTCTCTTCCGCTAAAACATACCATCAGAATCGGAAAAAGGGATTATGAGGTGAAGTTTAAAGCAGATGAAAAATTCGGCACCTATATCTTATGGAAAAACCGTAAATATCCTGTCGAAGTTATCCGGTCGCGGCAGAACCGGTATGAAATCCTTTTTAACGATATAAGTTACTCGTTTACAGTTGAGACTCCTTTTTCTCTTCAGAGAATGAAAGTACTGAAATCAAAGAGAGGAAAAGTTGAACAGGAGTTTGTTAAAGCACCAATGCCCGGCAAAATCATTGATGTTCTCGTAAGGGAAGGAGTTAGCTGTTCTGCGGGGGGAACCTATAGTTATTCTTGAAGCAATGAAAATGCAGAACGAGATTCTGTCGCCTGTTAACGGGAAAATAGTAAAAGTTCTGGCTAAAGCCAATACCAATGTCATGAAGGATGACATACTTGTGGAGATCAAAGTCGATTAGTTTACTTCAACCCCCAGCCCCTTCTCCTAAAGGAGCTACCCTTTATACACATCTTTTTGCTTGAATAGGGAGTCGTGCGGTGTATAAAGGGTAGCCTAAAGGAGAAGGGGTGTAAGAGCCATATAATCTGATTTATAGCCCCTCTCTCCTGGGAGAGGGGTTGGGGTGAGGCGGAACAAAACAATGTGCTCTGTGCCCTGTGCCCTGTGCTCTATTCCTTACTTCTCCGGTATGTTTTTCAAAGTTTCACACAGAAAATCATAGAACTTCTTAACTGAGGGAATATTGACTTTTTCATCGGGAGAATGAGGGTATTTGATCGTAGGACCAAAGGAGACCATATCAAGGTTTGGATAAACTCCTCCTATTATAGCACATTCCAGACCGGCATGAATAGCTTTTACATCCGGGGCGTTCCCAAACATCTTTTTATAAACATCACTAATAGTTTTCAATATATGCGACTGCATATCCGGCTTCCATCCGGGGTAATCGCCGTTCATAGTAACCTCCGCACCAATAAGATGAAATACCGCTGCAACTTTCCATGCTGTAGCCTCTTTTGATGAATCAACGGAACTCCGTGTCAGGTTATGACATACAAATTTACCACCGGAACATTTTACTATTGCCATGTTACTGGATGTTTCAACAAGTCCCTCCATAGCCTGACTCATCTGCTGAACACCATCAGGGCAGGCATACAGAGCACGTATAATCCTGTATTGTTCTCCCGGGTTCATTACTTTTTCAGGTAGCTCCGTCTTTTTAAAAGTAAAAGTCAGATCCGGTTCTGATTCGGCAAATTCCGCCTTGTACATTTTATCATATCCCCTTACAAAATCTTCAAACTCTTTTACTTTTATTTCGGGAAGAAGTACTATTGAATATGATTCCCGCGGGATAGCATTTCTGAGGTCACCTCCTCCAGCTTCAGCAAGTCTGATTCCAAAGTCTGATTCAGCCTGCATAAGAAATCTGAACATCAATTTATTTGAATTTGCTCTTCCCAAAGCGATATCAACACCCGAATGTCCTCCTTTAAGTCCTTTTACGGTTATCCTGTAAGTTACCATTCCTTTAGGACTCTTTTCCTCAGCATAATCTTTAGTCGCACTGACATTAATACCACCTGCACATCCAACACAAATCTCACCTTCAATTTCAGAGTCAAGGTTCATAAGAATATCACCTTTTAAGAGATCTTTTTTAAGAGCAAAGACTCCGGTCATCCCTGTCTCTTCATCAATTGTGAAAAGCGCTTCCAACGGACCATGTTTAATGTCATTGGAGGCCAGAACAGCCAGTACAGATGCAACACCTATTCCATTATCCGATCCGAGAGTTGTGCCATTAGCTTTTACCCATTCTCCATCAACAATTGTTTCAATGGGATCTTTTTCAAAGTCGTGTTTCTTCTCGTTATTCTTTTGCGGTACCATATCGAGGTGTGTCTGTAATATCACCCCTTTCCGGTTTTCCATACCGTGTGCAGCAGATTTCCTGATTATGACATTTCCAACTTTATCAACTACAGTTTCCAGATTATGTTTTTTGCCGAAATCCCTTATAAACTCAACAATCTTTCCCTCTTTTTTCGAGGGACGTGGTATCTGAGTTATTTCGTGGAAATAATTCCATACCGCTTTTGGTTCAAGTTTTTGTATGTCACTCATAATCAATATATTTAATTATATACTTAATAAACAATAAAATTAAAATAATTTGGTGAAAAAAAAAATGACAAAACAGGGAACCATGTTAATAATTTAGAATTTAATGACAATAATGTCTGAAAAAACTGTAATAAAAACTTAACAAATAAATTGTTTTGATTTTAGTCCTAATATGTTTAATTTGCATCTCCTTATTATTTGTGTTTTAATATGGCTAACTATAAAATAATGAATTGTTTATCAATTCATCCCGAACTAAACTCCCTTAATATTCCAACTCTTTTACATACTTCGACAAGATGACTTTTCTATATATTGTTATAGCCCTGGTGCTATTATTTGATTTTATTAACGGATTTCATGATTCGGCAAACTCAATCGCGACCGTTGTTTCAACTAAGGTATTATCACCCTTTTCTGCCGTCGTTACTGGCGTCTGTATTTAATTTCGTTGCTTTCCTTGTTTTTCCCCTTAAAGTTGCGACAACAATGGGAAAAGGTGTGATAAATCCGGATGTGATCAACCTTTCTGTTATTGCCGCAGCTCTTATAGCTGCCATATTATGGAACCTGTTAACCTGGTGGTGGGGTTTACCTTCAAGCTCTTCCCACACACTTGTTGGAGGATTGGTTGGGGCAGCTGTTGCCAGTTCGGGAGTTAGCTCAGTAATTGTTGCAGGAGTTCTTAAAATTGTTATTTTCATCGTGATAGCTCCTCTGTTGGGGATGATAATGTCTTTCCTTATCTCTGCTTTTGTGATTTACCTTGTAAAAAATCATTCTCCTTCAGGGGTGGACAAACATTTCAGAAGGTTGCAGTTATTATCTGCTGCCGCATTTAGTCTTGGACACGGCGGAAATGATGCACAAAAATCAATGGGGATTATATGGGTTGCACTTTTTGTTTCTGGACTGGTAGCAAAAACAGATAAAATTGATTTATGGATAGTTCTCTCATGCCAGGCAGCAATAGCTTTTGGAACTCTTTTCGGTGGATGGAGGATAGTGAAAACCATGGGACAAAAGATTACAAAACTTAAGCCATTTGAAGGATTCTGTGCTGAAACTGCCGGAGCGCTTACATTATTCGGGGCAACACACTTCGGAATTCCTGTAAGTACAACTCATACTATAACCGGTGCAATTATCGGAGTTGGAGCAAGGAAAGGAGCTTCTGCTGTAAAATGGGGGGTGACTACCAGTATCTTTTGGTCATGGATACTTACCATTCCGATATCCGGTTTAGTTGGCGCACTAATGTTTCATCTTTTTAACTGGCTTCAGTAATATTGAATTTAAAACAATAATTATTATAGAAATGAATATAGATGCAATTCTTAAATTCTTCGTTCCAAAGGATCACTCTTTCTATCCGCTGTTTGAAGAAGCAGCAAAAAACCTGGTGAAAGCTTCGGAATGTCTTATACAACTTCTATCCACTTCCGATATAGAAGAACAAGAACGAATAAGCAAGGAGATCAAAGATATCGAACATATTGGTGACGAGATTACCGATAAGACATACCTGCAATTAAACAAATCGTTCATTACTCCATTTGACAGGGAAGATATTCATGAGCTTACCGCCCATATCGATGATGTTGTCGATTCAATAAATGGTATCAGCCGCAGGATATGCCTCTATAAACCAAAGAAACTTATGCCGGTTTACAAAGAGATGGCAAATATAATCTTCCTGGCAGCAAAAGAAATTGAGATTTGTGTTCATTGTCTGAACGATGCGGCAGCAAATAAGGCTAAGATCACTAAATCATGCGAAAAAGTAACCGAGATTGAACACAAAGCTGATGAGTATTATTATGTGGCAATTGCTGAGCTTTTTGATAAAGAAAAAGATGCCGCAGAGTTGATGAAGAATAATAAGATACTCGAGATCCTTGAAAGATGTGTGGATGAGTCGGAGGATGTAACAGACACTATCAAGGCGATACTGATCAAGATGGCATAAACGTAAGCATTACCAGTCCGGAGATCCCAATTGAGGGCCCTCTGAAATTCTATTATAAAGTTTGGTTTTGGATATTTGGCATTTCAAGACCATAACCCTTCTTCTTATCTTCTGCTTTCAGCAGCAATGCAAAAACAAGGGCAAGAATCCCAAAAATTGTAAATATCATCATTGGGAGTGTATAATTATAGCTGGGAATTGAAACTCCATCCTCCATTCTGGTCCCCGTTATGCAATATTTATCAAGCACCCATCCTATGAGCATAGGCACCAGCATTAGTCCAATATTCTGAACCCAGAAGATCATCGCATAGGCAGTTCCCAGTTGTCTTTCAGGAATTATTTTAGGAACTGAAGGCCACATTGCTGAAGGTACTAAAGAAAATCCGATTCCCAGGATGATAATAAGAATTATTGCTATCGGGGTTGAGTTTAATACCGGAATAGAATACATTGCATGAACAAAGATGAGAAGAAGAGAGCCAATAATCATGATTGTTGCGCCCTTTCCTTTACGATCGTACAGATTCCCGAAGAATGGTGTCAGAATCATGGTGCCAAAAGGTAAAAGTCCAGGTATCGTTCCTGCCAGTTCAGGATCAACATGAAATTTATTTACCATAAGGTCTGTTGCATATTTCAGGAATGGGAAGACAGCCGAATAGAACAATACACACAGAATTGCAATATACCACCAGCCCTTGTTTTTAATAATAAACCATATATCTTTTACACTGAAAGACTCTTCACTTTCTGTAATGCCTGACCTGCCCGCTTCTGCCAGAATTGATTTGTCGAGCTTTTTATCCTCAAAAGTATAGATAAAGAAAGCTATCATTCCTATACAAACATTATAAGACAAACAAGTATCGGTTTTGAGACACCGTGAAGAGCCTCTGCAATTGGAATAGAGGTTGCAAGAGCCAGAGTAGTACCAATACGCGCCGTTGCCATTTCCAATCCCATTGCCAGGGCAAGTTCCTTACCCTTAAACCACTTTACAATTATTTTAGAAACTGTAATACCGGCAACCTCAACTCCTACTCCAAATATTGCAAAGCCGAGAGAAGCTATAACCACCTGGGTTTTTATGCCCAGGAACATCATACCATCCAGGGCATGGGTTGAGATAGCCCAATACTTAATTGATGTACCGGCAACCATAACTATTGTTGCCATCATACCGGTAAACCTGACCCCCATTTTATCAAGTATTATTCCACCGATGATGAGCATAAAGAGTAATACATTAAACCATCCATAGGCTCCTGTAAAAACTCCATACTCATAACTGCTCCACAATAATTCCTTTTCAAGTAATGGCTTAAGAGGTGACATTACATCTGACAGATAATAACCGCAAAGCATTGTAAATGATACAATAGCTAAAGCCGTCCAACGTGCAACTTTTGAATCACGCAAAGTATTTGTAACAGTTTCCATATGTTTGAATCAGGTAAGATTTTAAAAGATCAGGTAAATGTAAAATAATAATATGAACGAAATCTCTGACATCAACAGTTAAATTGTTCTTATAGCTAATTACCTTGCCAAACATGATAAAAAACACATTGATCCCTGACCTTTATAAGGAATAATTTGATTTAATTTGCACAATATTTGATAAATACATATTAATGCAAAATGAAAAAGTATTTAATTATTCCCCTTTTAAGTCTGATAGTACTTACTTCTCATTGCCAGAATCCTGGTAAATACACAAAAGTCAGGTGTAAAGTGGTATACAATACAGGAAGCTGAAAAACTAACGAAACAATCACCCAGGCCGATCTTTATTGATACATATACCGACTGGTGCGGATGGTGTAAAAAGATGGATAGCGAGACTTTCACAAATCCTGTAATTGCAGATATTCTGAATACAAAATTCTATCCTGTAAAATTTAATGCAGAAGGTACTGAGAGTGTAACGTTTCTTGGACAAACCTTTGTTAATGACGGGAAATCAGGAAAGGCTCATCAGCTTGCTGTTGCATTACTACAGGGACAACTTTCATATCCCACTGTCGTCTTTTTAACTCAACAGGATGAAAAATTAGGTGTTTCTCCGGTTCCTGGTTTCAAAGAACCAAAGGATATGGAAGTGCTGCTGGGTTTCTTTGCCGATAATGCATATAAAACACAGAAGTGGGATGACTTTCAGAAAAATTTTAAGGGAAAGGTGAAGTAGACCAGGTTCAAGGTTTCAAGGTTCTGAACCTTGAACCTTCAACTTGAAACTGCCAGGATTATTTACCGATTATATAATTTGCAGGAAGTTGCATCACCTGCCCAAACTGATAAATCAGACTTCTTGAATTATAAAGTGTCTCGGTTCCACTGCTGATCTTAACATTTACAACATCCGGAATCCTGTAAAACAATTTGTCATATTTTGGGGTTGACGGATCAACCTGTTGCCTGGTAATAATTGTAATGTCCCTGCTTTTTTGTTCTGGTACCAATTCTACTGTAACAGGGATCCCTTTAGTCTCAGTACCGGTTAATGGTCCAGTCAGTTCGGAGAACGTGAATAAGACAACCGGTTTACCAACCATTTCTTTTTTTGGCACCAGCTGAAATGAGAGTGTTTTACTTTCTCTCCAGGTTTTGCCCGTAAATAATTCAGTATATTCTTTTTCCAGGCGGTTTATTTCATTCAAAGCAGCCTCATTCTGTGGGAATACTGTTGCTTCACCTGTAAGAATAAGTATCTTTCCGTCCCTCAGTTCCATGAGTCTCCTGGCGGCCTTTTCAGCAAGCTGATCAATTGTCAGTCTCTTCTTTTTTTCAACAAGGTATGGAATCCTTATAAAAGTGGAATCAACATTTACACGCTTATAGACTGTATCTCTCTGAACCTGAAAGTATTCATCAGCTCCCAGGTCATAGGAATGAAAATTATTAATGTAGGTCCCTTTATTATCTGATCGATTCCTTTCTGAAATATATAAAGCAGGATTAAGATCGAGTATCAATCCTTCTTTCTTAAGAGCAAGTACATTTGTATTGAAAAGCGTATTACTCTCAATTACATAGAATTCGGAAGGGTCTGCTTCTTCATGAAGGTTAACGGATATTCCTTTTACTGACCAGCTCTCCCCTTCGTTCAATATTACCCTGTTCAGCCCGAGAAGATCTCCTGCAAATTTTGAATATGGTCCCGGAATCTCTATTGTCCTTTCCATTTCAATCTTTATTGTAAAAACAGTCATTGGCAGGCTGTAGACCAGACTTCCTTCTTTTACACCTGAAGCATCCGTCATTTTAGATATAACTGTTGCAGGTTCGGCCAGTTTCTTCTGGGAAAGGCAGGAGAGTGTTCCAACCATGACTGCAGAAAGAATGAATAGTTTTGAAAGTGTTCTCATAAAAAGAAATATTTGTAATAATGTCATTTTTCAGATGCTAATATAATAAATAATGGTTATCCCTCTAATTTTAAACTCTTATAAGCATCGCCAATTTCATTTATGATATCCGATGCCAACATTGATTCATAACATGATTTCCCGGCCGCAATATCACCGGCTAATCCATGAAGATATACTCCCGTCACTGATGCATTCTCAGGAGTATAACCCTGGGCAAGCAAAGATAGTATTATTCCGGTCAGAACATCACCGCTGCCTCCGGTTGCCATTCCGGGGTTACCAGTACTGTTGAAATAATACTTTACCGCCCGGTGCTGTTACTGAGGTATAGGCACCCTTTAACACAACAATGCAATTGTGTTTTTTTGAAAATTTCATCTGATTTTCCAGTCTGCTAAGACTATTATCAGCAGGTCCTGTAAGCCGTTCAAACTCCTTTGGATGCGGAGTAAGGATAATATTCTCACTCAGAAGTGAAAACCATTTCCTGTTCAAGCCTAGAATATTCAGTGCATCAGCATCAATAACCATGGGTTTCTTACATTTAAGTAAAAGATTGTATAAAACTTTCTGTGACTCCTGCAAGAGTTCCCATACCGGGCCCAATTCCTACAGCGCTGAATTTATCGGTTTTCAGAATATCTGAGATGAACCTTTCAGAAGTATCGGCTTCAACCATCGCTTCATGAACGCTGCTCTGCATAATAATGTTTCCTCCTGACGGAATATGACATGTAAGTAGTCCTATCCCGGTTCGCAGAGCAGCTTTTGCACCAAGTATTGCTGCTCCCATTTTACCATAAGACCCGGCGACTAATAATCCATGTCCGAAGATGCCCTTATGGTCAAATTTTTTCCTGTATTTAAGGATCGGAGCCACATCACTTTTTTCAAGGAAAAAATACGGAGTGGCAATGTTACTTATTGCTGTGCTGCTTAATCCGATAGGCAAAACTATCCATCTTCCTGTAAATACTTCATTTTCAGCAAATAAAAATGAAAGTTTTGGAAACTGAAAGCTAAGAGTATAATCGGCTTTAATTATGTTGTTACCAATTTCCCCTGAATTTTTTTCGCCTGATAAACCTGAAGGAATATCTATCGAAATTACAGTTGCATCAGTTCCGTTAATAAGTCCGACTACTTCAGCTGCCAGTCCTTCAACCGGACGTTTAAGCCCGGTGCCAAAAATAGCATCCAGTACCACATCATCTGAGGAGATAACAGGGAACTGATCACTTTTGCTTATTATATTAAAGGTGACTTTAGTCTCTTTATCAAGCCGCAGACGGTTTATATTCCAATCGCCGGAAGTTTTTCCGGTGAATTGCACATAATGGACTTCAGGCTCAAACCTGTTAGCTGCCAGCATTCTTGCAAGAGCAAGTCCATCGCCTCCGTTATTCCCTGGTCCGACAAAGACCAAAATACGTTTCGACCTTTCAAAGTGCTCACTATACCATTTAAAAAGTTGAAAAGCGGCTCTTTCCATCAGATCTACAGATAAAACAGGTTCATTCTTTATCGTATATTCATCAATATCCCTGATCTGGTCGCTATTAAATATTTTCATTGGCTGAAATATTATATCGCAAATTTAATCTCTTAACAGGTTATTAAAAAGAAAGTTGATTCTTTCCTTTCGAAAAGATTAATATATTTGCTTCCCGTCCTAGAAATGCAATTAGGAATATTTAAGAACAATAAAATCCGTTTAACTGAAACTTAAACCTATAATTACCCTGACTAATAACCATTATTATGCTTAAGAACCATCCCAGGGGACTACTTGTTGCCTTTTTCTCAAATATGGGTGAGCGATTCGGATTTTATACAATGATGGCAATACTTGTGCTTTTTTTGCAGGCAAAATTTGGTTTGTCAGCCGAAAAAGCAGGTAGTATTTACAGCTGGTTCTATTTCAGCATTTATGCACTTGCGCTCCTTGGCGGGATCCTTGCTGATGCCACAAAAAAATATAAGCTGGTTATTCTAACCGGTATAATTATCATGTTTGCAGGTTATGTTATCATGGCTGTCCCCGGTATGACTCTGACAATTACACTTACAGGTCTGTTTACAATTGCATTTGGTAACGGTCTGTTCAAAGGAAACCTTCAGGCTGTAGTTGGTCAGATGTATGATGATCCAAAGTACTCTAAACTGAGAGATTCAGCGTTTATGATCTTCTATATGGGTATAAATGTCGGCGCCTTCTTTGCACCGTTTGCCGCTACGGGGATGCGAAACTGGTGGCTGAAAGTAAACGGATTTGCTCATGACGGGACCATTCCTTCACTTTGCCATCAATTTTTAAACGGAACCCTTGCAGATACTTCAACATTCCAGAAACTGGCCAACTCAGTGAATCTTGCCGGACCTGTAACTGATCTGGGAACATTTGCCGGAAGTTACCTTGAAGTATTTTCGAAAGGTTATAACTATGCTTTTGGGATTGCTGCCGGAGCAATGGTTATATCACTCCTGGTATATATATTTTTTAATAAGTTGCTTCCAGATAAAGAAGTTTCTATAAAAGGAAATGAACCGGTATCAAGGATTGAATTTAAACCGTCAGTTCTGATTATTGCCCTTTTTGCCATGGGCATAACAGCTATTGGGCTGCATTTCATAAAGGAGGTAGGCTGGGCAGCAGGATTTGCTTTTGGCCTCTTTGCGGGATTTGTTACATGGATCATACTTACGTCACATAAAGATGAGAGAGCACGGATTACGGCACTGGTTCTTGTTTTTATTGTTGTGATCTTTTTCTGGATGTCGTTTCACCAGAATGGTCTTACACAGACACTGTTCGCCCGTGACTATACCGCAAAACAGGTTGGTCCGGTTACGAACCTTTTTTTCACACTTCCTTCCCTTCTTGCTCTGATTGGCTCAATAGCAGGACTTGTTGTTCTTATAAATAAGAAAAGCGGGAGAGTTACAAAGGTTATTGGCGGTTTTCTTTTCGCGATATCATTCATTATTTCTTATTTTATGATTACAAAAGCTGATGCAAGAAACTCTATTTCTCCGGAGGTTTTCCAGTCATTTAATCCATTATTTATTGTTGCTCTGACATTCCCGGTAATGGGTGCATTTGCATGGCTGAATAAAAAGGGTATTGAACCCTCCACTCCCAAAAAAATAGGTATCGGGATGATCATCGCAGCATTGGGTTTTGTTCTGGTGTTCATTTCTTCAATCGGACTCCCTTCACCAAAATTACTTGCCGGGGTCCCTGTTTCAGATTCATTAAGAGTTACTCCTTACTGGTTAATGGGCAGCTATCTGATCCTTACAATTGCTGAACTGTTCCTTAGTCCCATGGGACTTTCTTTTGTTTCCAAGGTAGCCCCATCCCGTTTCCAGGGACTTATGCAGGGAGGTTGGCTGCTGGCCACAGCGGTAGGAAATAAGCTTCTCTTTATTGGTACTTTGTTGTGGGATAAAGTTGCATTAAGTACTTTATGGTTAGTTTTTATATGTATGCTGTCTGGTTTCTGCTGCTTTCATATTCTCTATACTAAAAAGGCTTGAGAAGGTATCTTCAGCTTAAAATATTACTGATATATGGTTTTACTAATAAATACTGGTTATGAAAGTTCTGAAATTTGGCGGCTCATCTGTAGGTACTCCCGGTCGCATCAGAAAAGTTAAAGAAATCATTGAATCACAACCTTTTCCCTGTATTGTCGTAGTGTCTGCATTTCATGGAGTTACAGATCAGCTAAACCAGGTCAGTATTCTTGCATCACAAAGAAATGAAGAATACAAGACATTGCTCGATAAGTTGATTGATCAGCATAGAGAGTTTGCCACGGGTTTAATATCAAACCAGGAATTACTGAAGGGGGTTCTTAAAACTATCGAAGCTCTTTTTGATGAGCTCGCTGAAACTCTTAATGGGATTTTTCTTCTCAGGGAGGTTAGCCGACATGCAAGCGATCAGGTTCTTGGATTCGGAGAGAGGCTCTCTTCCTTCATTATATGCAGTTTATTTGATAATGCTACTCTGATTGATTCCCGTGATTGTATCAAAACAGATGATAAATTTGGTAATGCGAACGTTGACCAGTACCTTACTGAATCACTGATCAGAAAAAACATCGGGTCTGTTCAAACGCTTGGAATTGTTCCGGGTTTTATTGCAAGCACAGTCGATGGCGAATCAACGACTCTTGGCAGAGGGGGATCGGATTATACAGCTGCATTGATAGCTGCTGCTCTTAATGCGGAAGTGTTGGAAATATGGACTGATGTTGATGGTTTTATGACTGCCGATCCGAGAAAAGTTGAGAAAGCTTATGCTATTGAAAATCTTACATATTCGGAGGCAATAGAACTTTCACATTTCGGTGCGAAAGTAATTTTCACCCCTACCCTTCGACCGGTTTACAAAAAGAATATTCCTGTTGTTGTTCTTAACTCATTTAATCCAAAGCTTAAAGGTACTATTATAAGTAATACATCCACCGGCGAAAGTCTTAGCCCGATTAAAGGCATATCATCAATTGATCAGATCGACCTGATCACTATGCAGGGAACTGCAATGATTGGGGTAACCGGAACATCTATGAGGCTCTTCAGCGCCCTCGCTAAAAATAATATAAATGTTATATTAATAACACAGGCTTCTTCAGAATATTCTATAACATTTGCAGTCAATCCATCCGGCACAGCATTAGCCGTTAAAGCACTTACTGAAGAATTCAGAAATGAAATCGAAATTAACAATGAGCTAAAGGTTCAGGTAGAGAAAAACCTATCGATCATTGCCATAGTTGGCGAGCAGATGAAAAATACACCGGGCATTTCTGCTACTCTTTTCAGGTCGCTTGCCAGGAACGGTATAAATGTTATCGCAACAGCACAGGGATCCTCCGAGCTTAATATTTCTGTGGTAATTAAGAATGAAAGCCTTAAGAAAGCGCTAAATGTGATACACGATGGTTTTTTCCTGTCCCGTTATAAAGAGATGTACCTGTTTGTAGCAGGCACCGGACTTGTTGGAACAAGTTTGTTAAAACAGATTGAAAGCCAGCAGGAACCACTCTTAAAAGAACATCACTTAAAAGTACATCTGATGGGAGTAGCCAACTCCAGAAAGATGATAACCGATAAAAGAGGTATTCCGGTTATTAATTACAGGGAAATTCTTAAAACATCAGGAGAAAAGGGTAATATTGACGGGTTCATCCAGCAAATGATACTGATGAATCTCAGGAACTCTGTTTTTATCGACTGCACTGCTGATGAGAATGTTGCAATGAGATACAATCAGATACTATCAGGGTATGTCTCGGTAGTTACAGCAAATAAAATTGCGTGTTCCTCAGATTATGCATACTATCAGGATCTTAAAAATATTGCTAATGAAAGAAGCGTGCGTTTTATGTACGAAACAACGGTTGGAGCAGGTTTGCCGATTATCAAGACTATAAGCGACCTGATTCTGAGTGGAGACAAGATCCGTAAAATTGAGGCTGTGTTATCGGGTACCCTGAATTTTATTTTTAATGAGATCGGTCCCGATATTCCTCTGAGTGAGGCAATCAGAAAGGCAAAAGAAAAGGGATATTCAGAACCGGATCCCAGAATAGACTTAAGCGGTACTGATGTGGTGAGGAAGATACTTATACTATCGCGTGAGGCTGGTTTCCCAATAGAAAAAAAGGATGTTACGGTTACAAGTTTTCTGCCGGAGAACTGTTTTAAGGGGAACATTGATGACTTTTTTAAAGAGGTAAGAAAATATGACGACGAATTCGAACAAAAGAGGAAACAATTAGTCAGTGAGAAAAAGAAATGGAGGTTTCTTGCAACACTTAATCAGGGTAAAGCTAAAGTCGAATTAATAACTGTCGATCAGTCGCATCCTTCATATGACCTGGCAGGCAGTAATAATATTGTACTTCTGACAACCGACCGGTACAGGGAACTCCCTATGGTAATAAAAGGTTATGGTGCCGGAGCGGAAGTCACAGCCGCCGGAGTTTTTGCTGATCTGATGAGAGTGGTAAATGTATGAGCGGGGAGCGGAGAGCGGGGTGCGGAGAGCGGGGAGCGGGGAGCGGGGAGCAGGGAGCGGAGAGCGGGGAGCGGGGAGCAGGGAGCGGGGTGCGGGGAACGGAGAGCGGGGAGCGGGGTGCGGGGAGCGGAGAGATATGAGATATGAGATTTGAGATAGATAACAGGAATTGAAAAATATACCCGTAAAATATTATTCAACTAATTTAAAGTCTCCGGAAGTTACATTCCGTGAAGCTCTTCTAAATGGTCTTGCCCCTGACGGAGGTTTATATATGCCGAACCCTGTCCAGAAACTAACCAGGGATGAAATGGCGGATTTTTCTGGCAAAGAGTATTACGAAATTGCTTATTCTGTCCTTCATAAAACCATTGGAAATGAAGTTGAATCAAGTACGCTCCTGAACTTATGTCGGGCATCATACAATTTTGAAGTACCTCTTCAGAAAGTAGATGATGTCAATTATATAATGCGGCTCGATCAGGGTCCTACTGCTTCGTTTAAAGATTTTGCAGCACGCATGATGGGACGTCTCATGCAACATTTCCTTTCGCTTGAAAAAAGGCAACTGACTATCCTCACCGCTACTTCCGGTGATACAGGAAGTGCTGTTGCAAATGCTTTCATTGGATTGGACAATATAAAAGTAATTATCCTTTTCCCATTCGGTGAAGTCACTGATATACAGAGGAAACAGATGACAACTCTTAAAAAAAATATAAGTGTGTTATCTGTTAAGGGCAAATTTGATGATTGCCAGAGGCTTGTAAAGACTGCTTTTCGTGATCCTCTTCTTTCGCATATACCTCTCTCATCAGCAAATTCCATCAATATTGGAAGGCTGCTGCCACAATCGGTCTATTACTTCTATGCCTGGGCCAAACTCTTGCCTCCCGGGGATAATCCTGTAATTTTCAGTGTTCCTTCAGGTAATTTCGGTAACCTGATGGGTGGAATAATTGCGCGTGAAATGGGTCTGCCTGTGAAGAAATTCATTATTGCTACCAATGAAAATGATGAAGTTCCGGTTTTTTTGCGAACAGGCGATTACAAAGCCAATGTACCCTCAATAAATTGCATTTCCAGCGCAATGAATGTGGGACATCCCAGTAATCTGGCCCGCATTGTTGCCCTGTACGGAGGTATAATGAATGAAGAGGGAATATTGTTGAAGGTGCCAGACATTAATCGGATGAGAAAAGACTTTTTCAGTGTAAGTATTTCTGATAAAGAGACACGGGAGACTATCACCAGTTGTTATCACCAATACGGGCTTTTGCTGGAACCGCATGGAGCTGTTGCCTGGAATGGATTACAAAAATTTCACAGTCATTATCCCGGAGAAAAAAGCGTCTGCATTTCAATTGAAACGGCTCACCCTTCCAAATTCCGCGATGAGATATTACAGATTCTTAAGGTGAACCCAGTACCACATTATTCCCTTGCGGAGATAGAATCGGAAACTGAAGATTTTATAACTATAGACAATAATTACAATGAACTGAAAAATATTATCCTGAAGCATTGAAAACAAGTTAATCACTTCTTATTATGTATATTATATGTTCTGACCTTGAAGGGGTATTTGTACCGGAAATCTGGATTAATGTATCAAAACAAACAGGTATAGATGAACTTAAACTTACCACTCGTGATATCAGCGATTATAACGTCCTTATGAAACGCAGACTTGAAATACTCAGAGAAAACGGACTTACTATTCATGATATCAGGAATGTAATCTCTAAAATAAAACCTCTTCCGGGTGCAATTGAATTTGTTAACTGGCTTCGCAGTAAACTGCAACTGATAGTGGTATCTGATACCTTTGCAGAATTTGCTGACCCCCTAATGGAACAGATGGGAAGGCCAACACTTTTTTGTAATCATCTTACTATTGACAGTTCAGGAAATATTACTGATTATAATCTTCGCCAGCCCGAAGGTAAGAAGAAAGTCACCGAAGCGATGCAAAATCTTAATTTTAAAGTAATTGCAATTGGCGATTCTTATAATGATATTGGCATGCTCAGAACAGCAGATGCAGGAATATTATTCCGCCCACCCTGTAATGTGATTGATGATAACCCTGATCTTGCAATTGTTAATTCCTACGACGAGCTTAAGCATCTTATTTTAAGTCAATTGAATAATTTAGACAGGGTGTTTTGAAGATAGTCATGATTATTCCGTGTTTTACATCCGTTATAAATTCGGGTAAATCAAAAATGAACTTATCATAATAATATTAAGCAATTCGATATTTTTTTTATATTTAGCCCTATTATCTACTTAAATCCATCAAGAATGAAATTACCGGCAACAACAAGGAACTGGTTTACAATAATTGGGTCAATAATAGCATTAATCAACCTGTTACTGATACTAATATTGTTCGTCTTTTCAACACTTTTTGATAAAAGCAGTACAAACCTTGGCCTGTTCATTTATATTATTCTTCCCGGCTTTTTCCTTTTAGGACTGATTATGATTCCTGTTGGAATGATCCTTGCCCGAAGGAGAATAAAAAGATCAACAGAAAGTGAAAAGAAGCGTCTCCCCGTTGTTGACCTGAATGATCCAAGAAACAGGAATGCTTTTGTTATTTTTACTGTTGTAACAATAGTAGTCCTTTTCTTGTCTACATATGGCAGCTTTGAAGCATTCCACCTGACTGAATCAGTTGAATTTTGCGGAACATTATGTCATAAAGTCATGGAACCGGAACATACAGCCTATCAGAATTCACCACATGCAAATGTTTTATGTGTTGAATGTCATGTTGGTTCGGGGGCATCATGGTATGTAAAATCGAAGTTATCAGGCTTGCACCAGGTTTATGCTGTACTTACAAAAACTTACCCCAAACCAATTGAAACGCCGCTTCATGATCTTCGTCCTGCAAGGGAAACATGCGAGAAATGCCACTGGCCACAGAAATTTTATGCAAGGACCCTTGAGACAAATAAATATTTTCTCACCGATTCTCTGAATTCTGAATGGGATGTAATGCTACAGATGAAAACAGGACCTGAATATACAGAGCTTGGTTTCAAGGAGGGTATACACTGGCATATAAATCCTGAAGTTAATATTGAATATATTTCCGATAATGATAAAAGGGAAAATATCACCTATGTTAAATATACGAATAAGACTACAGGTGAGATTACGGTTTACAGGGATCCCGGCAATCCGATAACAGACAGCCTTATAGCTGCTGTTGAGCCAAGAACGATGGACTGTATAGATTGTCATAACAGGCCTTCTCATAAATACAGCTCTCCTCCCGTTTATTTTGATAAAGCATTGCTTACAGGTGATATATCTAAAACCATCCCTTTTATAAAAAAAGTATCAATGGATGTATTAAGGCAAACTTTCTCAAATAAGGATACAGCTTTACTTATTATAAAGGACCAGATTAAAAGTTTTTATAAAACCGGGCATAAGGATTTGTATGCAAAGGATAGCGTACTGATAAATAACGCAATTGCCTCAATCCAGAAAGCCTTCAGCCAGAACACGTTCCCCGGTATGAAGGTAACATACGATGTATATCCTGACCATATTGGACACCTTGAGTCCACGGGATGTTTCAGGTGCCACAACAATTCATTTAAATCCGAAACGGGTCGGACAATTACCAGAGATTGCAATCTATGTCATACAATAGTTGGTCAGGGATCGCCGGGAATGATGAAATTCACCAATTTAAGGGATACACTTCAGTTTCAGCATCCGATTGACATTGGCACCGTCTGGAAAGAAGCGAATTGCTCCGAATGTCATACATATCTTTATTAGAGGGATTTAAAGTTCCATAAGGATGCTTATCTCCCATGCAGGTCAGGAGAATGGAATTTATAAAAGGTTATTTAAGTATTGCACCTGTGTACTTTTCAGCAATATCTGACTGATCTTTTGAAAGGCCGGAAATTAAAACAAGGATTTTATTTTTCCATGCCAGGAAGACAGGACCATTATACCCATCATTAACCAGATATTTTCCGCTTTCTGTTTCAGAAGGTTCCATGCCGGCCGATTTCATATAGGCTTCAACTGTCTTAAATACTTCTTCAGCGGTATTAAGACTAAAGAGAAATATTGAGAATTTATCATTACCCAGTTCATATGTTGCTTTAAAAGCCTTATTTAAAAATTTATGTCCCAGTACACTTTCATTTATATAAGTCTCTTCGTTTTGTATTTTACCCTGTTCAGGAAACAGGGATAGAGGAGCAGGCATTTCAGTTTCTCCCGGAAGCATTTCCGATACTTTAAGAGCTAATTTTGAGGCTGATTGCAAAGTCTTCTCTTTTTTGGAGAAGGTTCTTATTTTAACATAATAATCACCCTTAAAGAAATTAATCGCCCCATCAATGGTATAACCCTGAGCTCCAAGATTCATAAAACGGAACGAAGGTGAACGCTCAGAAGCATAAATACCAAAGGCATTGGTATGATTGTTATGTTTATAAATTTCAAGTTTTATTTCCTCTTTACCTTTTTTATATTCAGCAACGTGCAGATCAACAAACCCCAGAGCAAGATAGGCGTCAGCGGCCCCGTTAATAAAATCCCAGAGATTTTCCGGACCAAAAACGGGGTAGTTGGTAGTTTTTTTATAACCCTCCAACTGTGGCATTGTAAATTCCTGTGCAAAAGCTGACCCTAATATTGCACTAAAAATAAATCCGGCAAGAATCCTATTTCTCATTAATTAAAAATTAACATAAATGAATATTAAGTTCTACTGATTCAAAATAATTCATTAAGCAAGAAAATCTACAGGGACATTAACCAGTCGTGAAATATCTGTAATTTTCTCTCTTATTTTGAAGTTTTTAGTACAATTAACCATGCATGTATTACAATCTTCACAGGGATTATCATTTGTACCTATCTCATTAAGCAGAGAATGAGCCATACGCGTATTTGAATAACCATATGCATACATATATGCTCTCATCAGGTCCGGAACCGGAAGATTAAAAGGGCATGCCGGTATACATTTTTCACATCCTGAACAGAATAAGCCGGGTTCTGCATCTGCAATCAGGATATCCTTCTTATCCTGTTCTGTAAGAGTGATATCTGTCATTACTTTCACATTAAGTTCAAGCTGCTCAAAGTCAGTCATACCCGGAATTACCGTATGAACATCAGGATTTGACAATACCCATTTCAGAGCTGCAGAAGTGTTCATTGGTTTTGTTTTCTCCCTGTCAAAGTAACCTCCGCCAGGTATCGTTTTCATTGCAACAATACCCAGTCCGGCTTCATTAGCTTTCTTAAGAGCGGAATTCAACTCATCGATGTTTGCTACTTTGTAATTATATGTGGTAAGTATGACATCCCAATTATCTGTAGCTGCGGCTGCATTTATCATAGCTGCCATATTTTTATGAGTGGAGAATCCTATAAATCTTGTCTTACCATCCTTTTTAAGTTTCTTCATAAGGTTTACAAGAGGCTTATTATCAAGAGATTCAGGATTATCAATTGCATGCAAATATAGGATATCAACATAGTCCATTTCAAGTCGTTTAAGACTCAGGTTGAATTTTTCCATGAATTCACCCGGTTCAGACGCCTTGACTTTTGTAGCAAGAACAAATGATTCGCGTGGATAATTTTTTAACAAATTACCAAGCATTTCTTCGTTCTTCCCATTCTGGTAGACATGTGCAGTATCAAAAAGTGTTATACCTTTTTCATAAGCTACCTTACAAAGGTTGGGATTATCCGAATTCATAACTCCCATGCTTACAACCGGTAACTTTATACCAGTCTTACCAAGGGTTCTGAAAATAACATTCTTTTCCTGCCCGGAGGGTATTGCAGCTGAAACCAATGATGGTGATAAAGCCACTATTCCAGCTGCACCTGTAATTCCTGTTTTGAGAAAGCCTCTTCTGTTTATACTTTTCATCATAATATAATTTTGATTTTAGTTGTATGATAGCCTGTCCCGCAAAGCGGGAGAACCCCACATGATTGACTTCGTCGAGCTCGCAAGCTCGGTTGAAAATTATATTTTTATCGTGTTTAGCTTCGCTGAGCTCGCAAGCTCGGTTGTGATTGAGGTCAATCATGTGGGTTTCATATATATTCTTTATTTCAAGTTTCTGATTCTTACTTCAATATTTGTACCTTTTAACAGTTTAAGTAATTCATCTGTATTGGTGCTTCCAAAATGATAGGGATACAGAATTTTTGGTTTGAATGCCCGGGCGGCATCAGCAACCATCTCAGGGGTCATAGTATACGGAAGATTCATAGGAAGGAATGCTACGTCGATATTTTTAAGAGCCTTCATTTCGGGTATATTTTCAGTATCTCCGGCTATATAAAATCTTTTACCGCCGATTGTGAGGATATATCCCACCCCTGCACCTTTAGGATGAAAAGGTTCTCCAGGTGCACGTTCATTAACAATATTATATGCGGGTACAGCTTCAATAATAATGTTATTTATCTCCTGCCTGCTTCCTGCTGTCATAGACATGGCCCATGGAATCAATTTGGACGAGCTTTCGTTACAGAACACCAGCGTTCCCTCCTTCTTAATGTCATTAATCAGACTGACATCAAGATGGTCAGCGTGCTCATGGGTAATCAGGATAATATCCGCTTTCGGAAGAAATTCATAGTCTCCTGAACTTCGCACGGGGTCAATTTGAATTACAAAACCATTAATCTTAAACATCAGTGACCCGTGGCCAATAAAGTGCATTTCAACTATTCCGGCGCTGGTATTTATTTTATCATAAGATGGAGGTTCCTGAGAATATCCCGGGATGGTCATTGCAGTAATAATTATGGTTAGAATAACTTTATAAAATATGGTCATTTTACAGTTCTCCATTTTGTTAATTTTTGAATGTCGCAAGATACAAATATTTGTTTTATTTAAATAGTCTTTGTTTTCTTTATTTTCTGTAGCATACTATCAACCAATTCATTAATAAAAATCTTTTCCTTTGACATATCATAAATCTGATAAAACAACATGGCTTTATTTTTTTCTGATAGTTTTATAAAAATATCGATAATCTGACCCGTCAACCAGAAAAATGAAACGTTATTCCAAAAATAAGATCTCATTTTTCACAACAATCTGAATCAGAAACTTAACTGCGCCGGCAAAATACAAATAGGAATCTGATTAATTTTTTAAATTTCAGGAGGTGACTTCCATTATTATTGATTTTTTAATAACTTGCTGCCGGAATTTTAGGTTATAAGGTTATTTATTTAATATTGATGCGTTTAGGGAAGGATAAACAAGCTAAATTATTGGCAGTTTTTCTGCTTTTATCTGCATCAGCAGTCGGGCAGCCGGGGAAAACTTTCAAATATCGTTTTAACGATGATTTGCAGGTAACCAATGTCGTTAAAAGCGGAAATTCATTAACCATAAACTATACAGTACCGGAACTTAACATCGAAAGCATTGTAAATGAAAATGGTTCATTTTACAGAATACAAATACCAGGTCATACACCAACTTCCTCTGTCGGCCAACCAGAGTTGCCGGTTTTAAGCAGGCTGATAACCATACCTGATAATGATTCCTGGCAGATAAAAATTTCAGAAGTAAAGTCAACCAGGGTAAAACCCTCCGGGAAAAAAATTGAGGGGGTACTATTTCCTTCACAGGAGGGAGAAACAAAAGAGATTCAGAAAAAGAAGCCTGAATTTACCATTGACAAAGTTCTATATGAATCCAGAGGAGTAATTTCATCTGATACTGTGAGGATTGAACCTTTAGGGAAAGTAAGGAACAGAAGACTCGCCAATATTATTATTTCACCGGTAAGGTATAATCCCCGATCAAATCTACTCGAGATTATAACATCCATGAAGGTAGAAGTTACCTTTTTACAGCAAGGATCGCTGATGGCAAAGTCCCTGTATCCTGAGTCAGAGCTTTTTGCAGAATCACTCGGGAAAGGTGTCCTGAATTATGATCAGGGAGATCTTATAACCGGTTATTCCGATAAACCTGTAAAAATGGTAATTCTGACCGACACAACCTTTTTAAAAGATCTTCAACCCCTTCTGAGATGGAAAACTCAAAAAGGATTTAAAGTTGAAGTTCTTACAAGGGGTGCCAGGTCAGCAGGTATTACTTATACAGAAATTAAAAATACATTATCAAAAATATACAATGAATCATCCGAGAACGATCCCCCGCCTGAATATCTTTTAATAATCGGTGATGTAAATAAGGTGCCATATTATGGTACGGGCAATGTTACGGACATGTACTATGGCGAATTTGACGGTAATGGTGATTATATTCCTGAAATGTATATCGGCCGGATTCCTGTTGCCAATACGACAGAATTAAAATCTGTAGTAAATAAAATTATTCAGTACGAAAAGTTTGAATTTGCCGGTGCAAACAAATTTTATTCAAATGCAACAACTTCAGCTGGTGTTGATGCCGGTTATGCTAATTATATGAATGGGCAGCTAAAGTATGCGATTTCAAACTATCTAACTCCTGCATATAAAATCAATGAAAAACATTTTTATTATTTCTCATTGTTAAATGGTACAGATGCTTTAGCAGCAGCAGCAAGAGCTGTAAGAAAGGATTCATTAATAAAAGAAATAAATAACGGAACCTCATTCATTAATTATTCCGGACATGGTGATGAAGCCGGATGGCTTCACCTTAATTTAAAAGTACCAGATACGTCATTGATCCACAATACTAATATGTATCCTTTTATAATCAGCAATGCCTGCCGTACATCGGAATTCAATATTGGCTCTTTCGGGAATAATATGGTCCTCGTCAAAAACAAGGGAGCCATTGGTTTCATAGGTTGTTCAAATGATTCATACTGGGATGAGGATTTTTACTGGGCTGTAGGTGCAGGAACACCATCTGCAAATCCTGCATATGAAACTACAGGAATGGGAGCTTATGACCGGTTGTTTCACGCTCATAATGAGTTACCTTCAGCCTGGCACATCACAATGGGACAAATAAATTATGCCGGAAATCTTGCCGTCAGTGCAAGCACTTCAACAAGGAAAAAATATTACTGGGAAACCTATAATCTTGTTGGTGATCCAAGTATGATCCCAATTATCGGACAACCCTGATTCCTTTAGAATTAACCTCCCGGATACTTTGCCTAACGGAATAAAATCGCTTTCATTGAGTCTTGAACCGTTTGCATATATTGCTGTGTCTCATTTTGACACCCTGTGGGATGCCACTTATTCAAGCCCTTCAGGATCTGCTGTTCTTGATATGCCAGGATTATCAAATGATTCATGTCTGATTGTTATAACAGGACAAAACAAAATTCCCCTTATCAAAAAGGTTTATTTCTCCAAAATTACCGGAAAGTATCTTAATCTTTCCTCTACCGCAATAAACGATAGTTCAGGTAATAATAACGGGCTGGCTGATTTTGGGGAGACTTTCCATCTTTCTGTTACGATAAGCAACCTTGGATTAACCGATGCCACAGGGGTCATGGCAAAATTATCAACTTCTTCCCAGTGGGTAACCATAAACAACGATTCGGTATCAATAGGGACAATTCCGGCAGGTTCTGAAACTACTGTTAATGATGGTTTTAACATAAAGCTTGCTGATATAGTACCTGACAAAGGAATTATAACCTTTGATATGTTAGTGAAGGATCAGGATTCAGAAAAACACTATACTCTGGATATCTCTGTACATGCCCCAAAGCTGGAAATTATAAGTTGCAATATAGATGATTCCCAGACCGGAAATAAGAATTTTATTGCAGATCCCGGCGAGAAGGTAAATTTAATTTTCAGGGTGCGCAATCAGGGAAGCAGCAGCAGCTCGGGAAATTAATTTTCTCAGTGCCGATGGTGATATAACATTTCTGCAGCAAACATCAAATCAGGAATTCTCCGGTTTAACGAGACAACAGAAATAGTCGTACCTGCTAATCTTATCAGAAAATGCAGAAATCGGGAACATAATTTCAATATTGTCTTCACTTGATTGCTCACCCTACATGTATTGATAAAATTTTACATTCAGGATGGGTAAGATTAAGGGAGAATTTTGAGTCCTCCTCGTTTAATATTTTCCCATGGATCAATGTAAGTCCCCGATCCCTGGATTACTACCAGTACAATTTCTTATGAAGGCACTATTTCTGCAAGATCGGGATTTATTCCTAACAACGGGATCTTCTACACTTAATGATCAGGACATTTTACCAACAGCCGATTCAATCAGATTTTTCTATAAAGTTTCTTCTGAAGCAGAACTATGATTTCTTCTCATTCCGACTTAATGGCAAGGAAATTTTCAAACAATCAGGGGAAATACCATGGACAAAAACAGTCAGTTCCGGTCCCCAGCCGGACAAATAATATGGAATGGATCTATTTTAAAGACAATTCGGTAACAAGTGGTGCTGATGCTGTTTGGATTGATTTCATTGACTTTTCAGTTGCCGGTTCTGTAAGATATATTCATGAAGGATATTGAAGTGTCAAAATTAGTATCGCCTGTACAATATGATAAGATTGGAAATGAACTTGTAAAAGTAAAAGTACGTAACGTTGGTCATGATACCATAAATGGTTTCTTTTTAGCATATTCAATAAATGATTTCAACGATACCTGTAAGACAATTTTTTGACTAACAAACTTCTGCCTTACAGGATTCCATTACTGTTACCTTTAATACCAGGGCAGACCTTGTCAAGATATGGCACGTATGATCTCAGTGTTTATGGTTATGGACAATAATGATGATTACCAGGGAAACGATACTTTGAGTGGCAATGTTTAAGAACACAGTAATAGATGAACCGCTGCTTGTATTTCCAAATCCCTTCACCGATCAGTTCAAAATTGTTATTAATTCCAAGGTTCCGGATAATGTCCAGGTAACCCTTGTCAATCTTTCCGGGATCAGGATTTATAATCTTGAAAAGAACCTTATTCGAAGGTGAAAACACAATCATTCTTAATTCCGATAGTTTGCCCGGTTATCACCAGCCACTTATTATCTTAACATATCCAAAGGTCAAGCACTTTTATAAAAGAATATCCCTGTGATAAAAATCAAGCATTAAAATTTCTATCTTTATTATTTCTAATATTTATGTTTAAACTCTGAACATCTGTATGACAACAAATTATTCCCACACGAGACGAAGCTCTGGATCTCTTTAAAAAATATAACAAATCGGAAAGTCTCTTAAGACATGCACTGGCAGTTGAAGGAGTAATGAGGTATATGGCTGATAAATATGATGAGGACCGGGAAATGTGGGGAATTATAGGACTGATACACGATCTTGATTATGAGATGTATCCCGACAAGCATTGTACAATGACAAAAAAAATACTGGAAGAAAATAACTGGCCGGATGAATATATAAGGGCAGTTATGAGTCATGGATGGGGTCTGGCAACTGATGTAGAGCCAATAACAAAACTTGAAAAGACTATTTATGCTATTGATGAGCTTACAGGTCTTGTAGCGACAAGTGCGCTGGTAAGACCATCAAAAAGTGTTCTGGATATGGAAGCCAGGTCAGTTAAAAAGAAATGGAACGACAAAAAATTTGCTGCCGGAGTTGATCGTTCAGTGATCGAAAAGGGGGCATCAATGCTTGGAATAAGTATCGATGATCTTATAACAGATTGTATAATGGGTATGCGACAGGTTGCAGCAGAAATAGGATTAAAGGGAAGCATTTGAATTCAGGAAGAGGTGGTAAAAGGATTCCCCAATAAGCCCCCTTTCAGGTTGTAGGCAAAAAAGGGGATCAAAGCAATCTGAGATGGAAAAAGAGAGGCTGTCCCTTTGAGAGCAGCCTCACTTATATTCAAAAGGTTCTTAAAACTTCAATTCAGATAATGACTACATTTCCTTGATTTTGATATTCCGGAACCAAACACTGTTACCATGATCCTGAAGTCCGATATAGCCTTCTTTTGCAGGATTCATGAAAAAGGGGTAATCTTTGAATTTTGAATTGGCTACCATTTTTTTCCAGTCCTCAGTCCAAAGATGGAACTCAACAACATTTGCACCATTTGACTTGAAAACCACCGTACCCTGGTAACATAGGATACCTGCCTGGTTCCATTCGCCTGCAGGTTTGGTATTTTGAGGAACAGCAGGGATCAGGTCGTACAATGAACCTGCCATGCGATTTCCGTTAACACCAAGCTTTGCATCAGGATGCCTCTCATTATCAAGAATCTGCATCTCCGGAGCTGATTTCCAGATAGGTTCATTGGGTATCTCCTGTGCAAGGATAAAAATACCACTGTTTCCACCCGGACTTATCTTCCATTCAAGGGAAAGTTCGAAATTGCTGAATTTTTTATCGTAGATAATATCACCTCCAAGGCCTGCTTCACCAGTACCTGATTCGAGACAATGAAGAGTACCGTCAACGACCTCCCAGCCCTTATCAGGGAAAGTGGGTTTGTCATATCCTCTCCATCCGGTGGTTGTTTTTCCATCGAATAATGAGGTCCAACCTGCATCAATTGATTTTGCTGCATCCTGTACTGCACCTTGAGCTTCTCCTTTAACAGGTTTTCCTTTTGATCCGCATGATGAAGCAATTACTGCTACAACAGCACATGATAAAAGTATGTTTCCTAGCTTCATAATAAGTAAAAAGTTAAAAGTTAATACTTCCTTATTTAATATTTCCGTAAACTATTATTTATGCAGGCATATCCGGGAGTGTAAAACCCTTACGATAATTATGCTTAACCATCTCAGCCGCAAACTGTTTTGCATTCAGGGTAATGTTTGGCCTGTCAAATTTTGGATCACCATCAACTATTGTGAAATTATCTGAAACGGTGAGCCGTACCTTATCCTCATCACCGATATTCGTGAATTCCATCTTCTCTCCGTTCCATTCGAGTGCTTTATTAAGTCCCTGAAGTCTGACAGCAAGAACTCCCATAACAACCATTTCGTTAAAAGGACCTGCTTCTGAAAAGTCTGATTTTGTAATTACTCTGTTTTCCGGACTCTCTTTGCAGGCACGAACCCAGTCCATCTCATGTCCTTTAATAAGGTTGGCGACCCTTCTTTCCGTTTTGGGAACGACAGGTACTCGTCCCGATAACAACCAGGGACGTACTCCATAACAACCGCAAACCAACGTGTCTTTAGTACCATGGAATAACACCCCACCACCAGAGTCATTCATATTTTTTCCGGCAGGCCATCCTTCAGGCTTCGGAGGCTGCAAGCCGCCGTCATACCAGATAACGTCAACCTGAGGTAATTTCATTTTAGCTTTTTTGGGCGTAACTCTTTCGGGATATACCAGGGTAACCATCTGGGCAACAGGTGCACAGTCTGTAAGTAACAATGTTGAACTGCCTTGTACTTTGGTCGGATACTGAAGTTTCAGTCCTTTAAATACAGGATGGAGAATATGGCAGGCCATATCTCCAAGAGCGCCGGTACCAAAATCCCACCAGCCTCTCCAGTTCCACGGTGTGTATATACTATTATATGGGCGCATTTGAGCAGGACCAATAAAGAGATCCCAGTTAAGAGTATCCGGAACCCATTCACCCTTCGGGCGGTTCAATCCCTGTGGCCAGATCGGACGATCGGTGAAAGCTTCCACTTTTCTTACTTCACCTATCTCACCATTATTCAGCCACTCAATAATCAGGTTAACCCCTTCATCTGAAGAACCCTGATTACCCATCTGTGTTGCAACTTTGTATTTAGCTGCAAGTTTAGTCAGTAACCTTGATTCATAAACAGTGTGTGTTAAGGGTTTCTGAACATAGGCATGCTTGCCCATTGTTATAGCATTTGCTGCAGCAACGCAATGTGAATGGTCAGCTGTTGCTACAATTACAGCATCTATTGATTTCCCCATTTCATCATACATCTTCCTCCAGTCCCAATAAGCCTTTGCATTCGGATTAGCTTCAAATACTTTCTTTGCATAACCCCAGTCAACATCACAGAGAGCCACAATATTTTCTGTAGGAGCAACAGCCTTCAGATTTGAATTTCCCATGCCACCGATACCAATCACAGCAATATTAAGTTTATCACTGGGAGCTCTTTTGCCAAGTCCACTGATAACCGAGCTTGGAAGTATTGTCAAACCTGCTGCCACAACACCGGTTGTTCCGATAAATGACCGGCGTGTAATGTTTTTCGAATTTTCTTTCATTTTCAGGTATTTTAAATTTTAAATAATATATAAAATTAATAATTTCAATTTGATTTTATATTGTTCCAAAACATTAAAAGTAAATCTTACAATCATTTCAATATCATTTTATAATGAGATTATCAATATAAGTATGATATTAACAGATTAAAGGACCTACAATTCCCTTATCCATATATTTCTATATGCTACAGGATTACCATGATCCTGAAGAACAAGGCTTGCCGGTCCGTGTTTCTTGACAAAATACTCGGGAATTCCAATATATTCTGTCGGACCTCTCAGGCATACATTATTCTGTACCAGCACACCATTTTGTAATACAGTAACACGCGGAGGGGTAAAGTATGATGTACTGTCACTGGCGAAACGTGGGGCTGTATAAATAATGTCATAAGTCTGCCATTCTCCCGGTTTTCTGCATGCATTTACAAGAGGAGCATATTGTTTATAAATGCTTCCTGCCTGTCCGTTTCCGTATGTGCGATTGTTGTAGCTGTCAAGCACCTGTACTTCATAACGTTCCTGAAGAAAAACGCCGCTGTTACCTCTGCCCTGTCCACTGCCTGTTACTTCAGAAGGTGTTTTCCATTCAATATGCAGCTGAAAATCGTTAAAAAGACGCTTCGTCTTTACTACCCCTGATCCTTTGACACAAATAAGGTCGCCATCTTTTACAATCCATTTAGTGGGACTTCCTTTACTATCGGTCCATTCTTTATTGACATCAGTACCATCAAAAAGAATTATTGCATCAGAAGGTGCATTTCCGGGTAGTGCTCCGGGTTGAATAATTTTCACTTCAGGATCCATGATCTCTGTCATCTCGGGCTCCATTTTTTTGGGATACTGTTGGGACTGTCCTGAACTTAGGACAGAAGTTGCCAGCAATAAGCTGAAAATAAGTAGTTGTTTCATTTTTAAAATTCGGATATGTTTAAATTAATAAATAAAAGTAACAGAAGTCCACTGTATATGATAATAGTTATTAACAAAGGACCAACTTCATTAAACTGCCAAATGATCGCAATTTATCTTTCAGGAACCCTTGCTAAATTAAGAAAATATTTAAATAAAATCTCTGATTTAAAAACAATTATTTACATTTCTGTTTCATAAAATAATAATTGATTTTATGTTTGTATTTACTTCCGGATTACATGTTGGTTATTCCTTAATAAAGGATAAATTGCCTGAAATGAATTTTAATGGAAAATCAATATTTTTCCCTTGGTGCAAGTGACAATAATAAGTTCACGAAGATAATCAGGATAATATTCGGAATTGTTTGCCTTGCTGTTGCAGTCTTCTGGCTGATCTTTAATATTAAATTATTAAAAACTGACAGAACTCTATGGATAACAATCATCTTCCTGGCAGGTTTTGGTCTTTACCAGATCTGGTCCGGACTTGGTTATGCTACAAGGTTTATTGAAATTTATTCTGATAAGGTCCGCTTAAAGAAAACCATCATATTTCCTCCTGTTTTGATACGGGTATCTGAAATAGAAAAAATTGAATTTTTAACTCTGAATGTTATCTTTTATCTGAAATCCAAAAAAAGGATTCATCTCCGCTTTGGCACTACCTATTATGAAACAAATGAAAAAGCAGTGAATGGAATTATAAGTTTTGCCGAATCTAACAATGTTTCTTTCGAAATAACAGAGGAAAAGTTATAATGGGGATCAAATGGCACGGATTGCAAATCCGCGCCAGCGGTGGAAACCAAATTCAAATGGCACGGATTGTAAATCTGCGCCAGCGCAGGGGATTCATCTTCGCTTTGGTACTACCTATTATGAAAAAAATGAAAAAGTAGTGAATGGAATATCAAAGGGTACGGATTGCAAATCCTCGCCAGTGGTGGAAACCAAATTCAAAGGGCACGGATTGCAAATCTGCGCCAGCGCAGGGGATTCATCTTCGCTTTGGTACTACCTATTATGAAAAAAATGAAAAAGTAGTGAATGGAACATCAAAGGGCACGGATTGCAAATCCGCGCCAGCGTTGGGTTATAAATCTGCGCCAGCGGTGGAAACCAAATTCAAAGGGCACGGATTGCAAATCCGCGCCAGCGTTGGGTTATAAATCCGGACCAGCGCAGGAACCCAAAGCCTAGCCGTTGGATTATTTCCATATCAAATCAGCAAAATCCATAAAACAGTTCCAATCTTTCAGAAGCATATTATGAGATACCATCTCTGATATGAAAACCCACTTTCCCGCTTATCACCTGTTTATTTAGAGGAGGCATAGTTTCAGGAAGTACGGATTTTGTTCCTAACAGTCTGAATACTGGAAGTGCATTATAAAGAGCAAGGTATGAACCACGCGGATCTCCCCACAGATCATCGCTTGCGCAGGCTACATAGAGGGCTCTCGGCGCTATAAGAGCCAGTAACATGTGCTGATCAACAGGCAAAGAATCCACCGCATTATTATATTTTTTATAATTGGAACAAAACCAGTGAGGCATCATGTTATTACTTCTTTCAACTGTTTCACCATAGCGGCGACTTGCGAGAGCAGCGCCACCGGCACCTGATTCGTTACTTATCACCATCGAAAATCTTTCATCCTCTGCTCCTGCCCATAGTGCAGTTTTCCCTCCCCGTGAATGGCCGAGCACAGCAACTTTTTTCTTATTGATATCTTTATCCGTTTCGAAATAATCCATGCAACGGCTTGCACCCCATGCCCAGGCAGCAATTGTACCCCAGGCATCAGCAGGGCGTTGCCCCTTATCAAGAAGAGCATGGATACCATTCTTAAAATTATCAAAATTGTCAGGATCAACATCAGCATTATAGTATTCCGCAATTGCGTAACCTCGTGCAATGACATCCTCTGCCGGCCAGAATTCGCTTTTCACTTTTCTTGAAGGATCTGTATTTGCCGGTCCGCGGTTATCGATAAGAAGAAATACCGGAACAGGTTTCGGTACATTGTTAGGCACAAAGAGAACCAGGTGAATTACCAGTGAACCTTTTTCAGCACCTATAGTGATATCTACCTGTTTCAAAGTAGCCGCTCCACCCATTGCGTTTTTATCCTCATTTATCACCTTATAACTTTTTGTATAATGAGTATCCGGAACCCTTCCGTAAACATTCTCACGGAACAGTTCCAATACCTCATTCCGCCGGCTGTTTGTCCACATGCGTGGAGTCGTGACTTTCCTGCCATCACGAAAAGTAAGCGGATCCGGTAAAGTGTAGGCCGGAACCTTTTCCTCATAGTAGTTAGTCTTCGGTTGTGCCTTTGATAATTTTTCAACTGTCTGGGGTGAAGCTCTCCATCCTTCTTCATTCTGTGCAACAGCACCTGGCATATTAAGGATAAATATAGCCGGGACACAAATTAAAATTGAAAAACATGATTTCATATAAGCAGGGTTTAATTGGAATTAATATTAATTTTTGGGAAAGGTAACTGACAAACCTCCTGTAAGAAAAGGGTTTATGAACTTAAGAATTTCAAAATAATCATAGTCCGCTTATCTTGTCCCATATCTTCCGGTTGACCGGAATACCATTTTTAAGATTATCACCCCTTATTTTTACAACTGATTCACCGGGATAACGAATAAATGTGTCTGTATTTTCAGGTTCAGATTGTTTCAGGTTATTAATTATCTCATTCACTGAGTTCTCAATTGATTGATAATTAGATAATTTTGACAGACTTATCGCTATAAATACCTGCGAGACACCATATTCAACTCCGCTCTTGCTTATTTCAGACGTTGAAATACCGCCTGACAAAATTGTTGACAGAATATCAAGAAGAAGGGATAAGCCAGCTCCTTTCCAGTATCCTATCGGGAGTGCACGACGAGTTTCAAGGATAGTTACCGGATCAGTTGTAAATTCTCCCTCTTTGCTGAAACCTCCCGGATAAGGTAGTTGTTTGGCCTCAATTTTGTAAGATTCCATTTTGCCATACGAGAACTGAGTCATGGCAAAATCAAGAACGATGGCTTCGTTTTTGTAAGGCAGACCAAATACCAGAGGATTATTTCCAAGCCGTGCATCGGTTGCCCCCCATGCAGGCATATTGGCTATTGTATTTGTCCAACCGATAAATACGTACCCTTGACGGGCAGCCTGCCATCCATAAGTACCCCCACGCATCCAGTGGTTGGTATTTGCAAGGGCAACAAGACCTATGCCGTTTTTATTGGCCAGAGTGACAGCCCTGTCAGTGGCAAACAGAGCATTCAGTGGACCAGGGCCAAGGTTCCCGTTCCACTGTTCCAGGGAACCGGTTGCATGAACAAGGTTTGGTTCTGCATCAGGTAAAACATAACCGTCCTTTATGTTTTTCACAAAAAAGTAAAACCTGTTAACGCCGTGAGAATAGACCCCTTCCAGGCTGTTGACAGTAAATATACCGGCGCATTTTTCAGCCTTATGATCAGTAAAACCAAGTTTTTTCAGAATTCTGACAAATTCTGATTTCATTTCATCTGAAGGTACTCTTATAATATTTTCCATTTTTACTTTTTACTTCTGTTTCCATTCCACGTCACCGAAATTCATGAACCAGTTCCAGTCCTTAAGAAGCATATTATGAGAACCATCCCTGACATGAAATCCCACTTTTCCGCTTATCACCTGTTTATTTAGAGGAGGCATAGTTTCAGGAAGTGCGGATTTTGTTCCTAACAGCCTGAATACTGGAAGTGCATTATAAAGAGCAAGATATGAACCACGCGGATCTCCCCACAGATCATCGCTTGCGCAGGCTACATAGAGGGCTCTCGGCGCTATAAGAGCCAGTAACATGTGCTGATCAACAGGCAAAGAATCCACAGCATTATTGTATTTTTTATAATTGGAGCAGAACCAGTGAGGGAATCCATTATTAATTACTTCAACTGTTTCACCAAACCTGCGACGTGCCAGGGCTGCGCCTGTACTACCCGATTCATTACTTATCACCAGGGAAAACCGTTCATCCTCTGCTCCTGCCCACAGTGCAGTTTTCCCTCCCCGTGAATGGCCGAGCACAGCAACTTTTTTCTTATTGATATCTTTATCCGTTTCGAAATAATCCATGCAACGGCTTGCACCCCATGCCCAGGCAGCAATTGTACCCCAGGCATCAGCAGGACGTTGCCCCTTATCAAGAAGAGCATGGATACCATTCTTAAAATTATCAAAATTGTCAGGATCAACATCAGCATTATAGAATTCCGCAATTGCGTAACCTCTTGCAATGACATCCTCTGCCGGCCAGAATTCGCTTTTTACTTTTCTTGAAGGATCTGTATTTGCCGGTCCGCGGTTATCGATAAGAAGAAATACCGGAACAGGTTTCGGTACATTATTAGGCACAAAGAGAACCAGGTGAATTACCAGTGAACCTTTTTCAGCACCTATAGTGATATCTACCTGTTTCAAAGTAGCCGCTCCACCCATTGCGTTTTTATCCTCATTTATCACCTTATAACTTTTTGTATAATGAGTATCCGGAACCCTTCCGTAAACATTCTCACGGAACAGTTCCAATACCTCATTCCGCCGGCTGTTTGTCCACATGCTTGGAGTCGTGACTTTCCTGCCATCAGGAAAAGTCAGCGGATCCGGTAAAGTGTAGGCAGGAACCTTGTCCTCATAGTAGTTAATCTTCGGCCGTGCCTTTGATAATTTCTCAATCGTCTGTGGCGAAGCTTTCCATCCTTCTTCATTCTGTGCAATAGCTACAGGCATATTAAGGCTGAGTATCACTGAGATACAAATTAAAATTGAAGAACTCGTTTTCATTTAAGTAGCGTTTAAAAAATAAATATTAATTTCTGGTAAAGGTAACTTTCTGTACTCCTTTAAGATAAGGATTTATAAATTGAAGAACTATACGGGTTACACCTTTTGGCCAGTATCTTTTTAGTGTTGCATCTGTCACTTCAATAAATTCGATTTCCGGCTTTACAATCTTTGAATTGTATGTCATATTCAGGGTGAATCCATCACCTTCGAACTTAAGTAGTCCGGGTTTAACCTGAGTAACCCTGCAATATGTAATAAGGTTGGAGCTTGTTCCGTATTTGCCGGTGCTGCCAAGCTCATACTTATCGGTAATAGTAAAATCCTTTCCACGGTTAAGTGTATATGATCTTTCCCAAGATTTTACCATTGCCTCTTTGGGATAAGCTCCGGCAATATCAGTTGAATATGTCACCTTTCTGCCTGTTGCAGAAAAAGATGAATTTTTTGCTTTAAAGTTTACGCCCTGCATCTGTTCAATCCCGTTTATAACAGGAAGATTGTGATAACCCGACTGCATTGTCCAGATCTCATAGCGTCTGGAACTGAATGTTTTGGCTGTGTAACCTTCACGCCCCAGATCAATCAGGCATGGTTTTCCATCGAAGTACATTACACATGAACCAACGTCGTTATGATTATGGCTCTCATTATTAAAACCGCCCTTCGCACCAAAATAGAATCCTTTAAAAGTACCTTCATTGTCACGGCCACCTGCAATATCGGTATCAGGCAACCAGAACTCTGAGACCAGCGCTTCCCTGGCAACTGCACCTGTAATCTCATTGAGTAAGGTCAGACTTTTGATCTGATCACAAATTTTCCCGGAAAAACTATGTTCACCCCACTTACCCAGTTTTGCAAGATATGCACCAAATTGCTGCATCTCAGGATCTTTGATCGCTTTTCCATACAAATAAACTGAAGCCGGCCGACCACCGGTAGTTGCATCAGCATCGGCAAAATTCAGAAAGTAGGGAGCATGAATATTCACTTTGCAGAAATACTTACCTATATTCTGAACAAGAGGATTGTCAAAGACATCAAATTTTCCGCCAGTTGCATCTTTCAAAACTGAAAGGCTTTCATAGAGCAACGCTCCTGCAGCACCCCAATATGAAGGGCCCTCGTCACATCCTCCATCGTCGGGATAGCCATTCAGAAACTTATCAAGCGAATTAATGATCTTAAGTACTTCAGCCCGTTTACGTTCAGGATCATCTTCAATCATCAGGAAGCAGTTGAGCATATTAAAGTTGACCCATGGATTCCAGTTATTAGGACGACCTCCCTTAAAACCCATATAACCAAAATCATTACGTTCAAAATAGGGATTAAGTGCTTTCCTGATAATTTCCTGTTTCAGCCGGGAAGAGATTAAAGGATGCACTTTATCAAACTCATCTTTAAACAGGTACCAGGTCCATGAAAGATCATTTGTGATCTCTCCCACTCCAAGATCAACTGTTGGTTCGTTGACATCAGGCAGCCCTATGGGGGCTTTCTGAAAAGATAAATGAGCTGACCATCCCCACCAGGTTTGTTCAGAGTAATACCATACGGCATTAATTATCTGATCAATGAAGCGGCCCTTACCTTCAATCAATTCAGCCATAACGAGCGAATTTAAAGCATTGCTTGGTGCACTGTAGGCTTCCTGCCGGCGGTTGCCTGAACGGATAAATTCGAGATAGTCTGTCGCTTTTACTACGGGCCAGTTGTAATCCAAAAATCTCTCTCCCTTTGATATGTACTCATCTCTTAAACTCACGGGAACGTTTTGCCAGAATTTTCTGTCTTTATAATCATGCAATTTGTTCCAGGAATTGTCAGTAATCAGGTTTTTGTAAAGATCAATCGAACGGGCTTCATCAGCCAGTATATTTCTTTCCTTTATCTGACCTCCGGCAATTGCCTGATTCAACATAAAAAAAAGATTTATAATACTAAAGCCTGATAGCAGCCTTTTTAAATCATAGTTTTGTTTTTTCATTCAGTCGTTAATGTTGCAGAATTAAATATATTTTGAATAGATTTCCGGTCTCCTGTAACCCCATCCCATCCAGCCAAGAGGTTCATTATGGAATTTTTTCATAATTATACCTACCGGTACATCGAATGTCAGCACACCAGGTTCGTCTCTCATCTGACAGAACAACTCCCCCTTCGGACCAACAATAAAACTTCCTCCGTTAAATCTTCCTGCATGGTTTACAACAACAATAAATTGTTCATTGCTGGTTGCCCCCACTCTTGTAATAATCTCATTATCAACACTGTTTTTAAATTGAGTCATGTCAGAAGTATTAGTTGCAAGAGGACAAAGAACTATTTCCGCACCTAATGACCTCATACATCTTAATGTTTCCGGTACTTCTCTGTCAAAGCAAATGATTGTGCCTACATTGTATTTTCCTGAATTTAAGTTTAATTCGGAAGAATAAAAATTATTTCCGGGTGTAAAATAACCCCAATAGTTGATGTTTTCAAAATGCCGGCAATGAACCTTTCTGTATATATAAACATAACCGCCAGCAGGAGAGATTAGTGCAGCTGAATTATGAATAAGGTTATTTTCACCTCGTTCAACAAAACCTACCAATATATGTATGCCCTTGTCTTTCGCTTTTTCTTTGAATAGCTGCAAATGCTCACCATCTGGCGATTCGGCAATATCATACAAATTCTTTCTGAACGTCCCGGATTTTCCGTTGGTTTTATCCATTGAGTAGCCGTGAAATACGCACTCAGGAGTAATCGCGAGATCAGCTCCCTGCATTGCCGCTAAATCAATTGCTTCCAGGGTCCTTTTAATATTGGCTTCTATTGCCCATTCTTCGGTATACACCTGGCACATTCCAATTTTAATTCCCGAATATCCGGGCTTATAATAATCGGGCAGTTCCTTTAATATGAAAGGCTTTTTTTTATCATCATTAACTAACGGGAAGGATGCTCCGGCTGAAAGGGTAAGAAGACCGGAACCCATCGACTCAATAAACTTACGTCTGTCAGGCATGGTACTGGGTATAAAAGACCATAATTTTTTTTATTTAAATATACCAAATATAGAAGAAAAAGCTCTAAAATAAGTTCCTAAAAAATAAAGTATAAACCATAATCCAAATCTGTTAAAAACAGATGCTGCAATCATAATAATATTTAGTTTAATTTTGTTCTGTTAATAAACAGTTATGATCACATTAAGCAAAATAACCGGGAATAAAATTGAATGTCTTTTATGTCCGCACTTTTGCAAACTTGCAACCGGGAAAACAGGCATTTGTGGTGTAAGAAAAAATACCGGAAATAACGTTGAACTGATGACATATGGTGTAATTTCAGGATATTCCTCTGACCCTGTCGAAAAAAAACCATTGTATCATTTTTATCCCGGATTTGACATTCTATCCATTGGGTCATACGGGTGTAATATGCGATGTGATTTTTGCCAGAATTATCATATTTCACAAAATGTTCCATCAATTACAAAATCAGTGGTAAGCCCTGAAGAAATTATTAAAGATGCCCTGTCGGCCGAGAGGAATATAGGAGTTGCATTTACATATAATGAACCTGTTATCTGGTTTGAGTATATGAAAGATGTAGCAGAGAAGGCAAAAAATGAAGGGCTTAAAACTGTTATGGTGAGTAACGGTTTTGTGAATAAGGATCCTCTTGATGAAATTATTGGCTTTATTGATGCATTTAACATTGACCTTAAAGCATTTAACAATAATTTCTATAAAAAACTTACAGGAGCTGATTTAGGACCTGTAATGACCTGTCTGAAGCAGATCGCCAGATCAGGAAGACATCTGGAAATAACAACACTTATCATCCCCGGACAAAATGATGATGAAAAGGAAATGGAATTACAGTCGGAATGGATAGCAAGTGAACTTGGAAAAGATGTTCCGCTTCATCTGAGCAGATATTACCCCATGTTTAAAAGAGAAGATATGGCCACTCCACAGGAGAGTCTTGAAAAGCTGTTTAATATTGCCTCAGGGATACTCAACCATGTTTATATGGGGAATACTGTTACTCAGAACGGTCAGGATACTATTTGTCCTGGCTGTGGTACTGTTGTTACCGGGAGATCGGGCTATAAAGTCAAACTTCAGAGCCTCGATGAAAAAGGAAGATGCTCAAAATGCGGAACTTTGATTTACCGGTATTTTACTCCTTCACCTTCGCCTTCGACACTGAGCTGAGCTGGCCAAAAAGTTTATCGACTCCTGTTAACAAATCTTTTTTCACTGCCAGAAAATGAGCTCTGATGACTTTAGGTTCATTTTTGCCTTTAGGATTGTTAACACGGGTGATAAGATCATTTCTGAGATTAACTGCTCCTGAAATGATATCTGACACTTCATCTGTTTTATTTTCCGGATGAAGTCCGGCATAAACAAAACAATCGGAGATCACTTCAAAAATAAGGTAATCTATATCCTTTTTTAATTCTCTGATACTTGCCATAGTGTATTGTAATTATTATCAACGGCTCAAAGATAGCAAATTATGCATTGAACATATCAGCCCGGGTAATTATTCGGACCTGAAAAACTTTATGCTTTCTTCAGCCTTTAAAAGATACAGATCCCTTAACCTCTTTATAAAAGGGTGAGTGACGCTAAAAACTATATTATCTATAGAATAAAAAGGAAGCACTATCGGAGAAGTTCCGGTCATAAATACAGCATCAAACTCAGAAATATCTTTAACGTTTACCGGTTCAAGATTAACTCTGATCTGGTTTTCACTGCAGATATCAAGAATATGCTTACGTGTTATACCGTTAAGTATAATATTATCAGGTGCTGTAAAAAGAGTATTTCCCTTTATAAAGAAAATATTAGACCTGCTTCCTTCAGTTATGAAATCATTTTCGTTCACCAGCAAGGCTTCATACCCACCTTCAAGAATAAGCTTATGATAAATTGATGACCGAAGTTTATGATTGATCACTTTTGATTCCGGATCCTTCCGTTCAGCATAATAAAGAGTTCCCTTAACTCCCGTTCTGTACTGTTCTTCGGACGGATAAATGGGTTCAATAAAATAAACAAGATAATTTTTTGAATCATTATTATAGTTGAAAACTATTTTAAGATTTGCTTCCTTTTTTTTGTCAGATTTTGTAAGATTAATAATATCCTTTCTAAGTTTGTAAGAATCAACCAATGGCTCTTTTTGCTGAAGTTTCAGACTCATCTCAAGACGGCTCAGGTGATCCTGAAAAAAGACAGGATAGTTCTTCACCATCCTGATCACCTCATAAATTGATTCGCCTTCGTATATAAGTGAATTATGAAACATATCCGATGTTTGCAGGGTACCGTTAAGTATAAACTTATTGCCGAAGCATTCATTCATAATCAAAAGTTTAATGCGTAACAAAAATACTAACTATTAATAATAATACGCTTAAATCTTGTTTATATTAGTGGCCGAATTCATCCGAGATTCCGGCCGATGTATGCTATAGTTGATATTGAGACCACAGGGGGAAGTGCAAGGACTGAAAAGATAACAGAAATTGCCATATACCTGCACGACGGGGAAAAGATAACCGGAGAATTTGTTTCCTTGATAAATCCTGAAAGGAATATTCCGTATTTTATTACCAGTCTTACAGGAATTACAAATGAAATGGTGGAGGATGCTCCCCGTTTTTTTGAGATAGCTAAAACCATTGTGGAGCTTACAGAAGGAAAGACTTTTGTGGCACATAATGCAAGGTTTGATTATTCCTTTATCAGGCAAGAGTTCAAGGAACTTGGCTTCAATTTCAGAAGAAATATTCTTGATACAGTTGCCCTTAGCAGAAAGCTTTTACCCGGTCATAATTCATACAGTCTTGGACATATTTGCAAGGACATGAAAATCGGCATTAATGGCAGACACCGGGCAGCGGGAGATGCTCTTGCAACAACCCGTCTCTTTGAAATTCTTCTGGAAAAAGACAAGGAAGTCAACGGCTTCAGATCAAACCTGTTAAGAAACACTAAAATATCAAAACTGAATCCTAAACTTGATATCTCAAAGATTGAAAAGATTCCCGATGAGCCGGGTATTTACTATTTCTATAATGAAAATGGCGACCTTATATATATAGGTAAAAGCTGTGACCTTCAACAAAGAGTTGCAACTCATCTTTCCAACAATACAACTACACAGGGCCATGGAGATGCGTGATATGATTGCCGACATTGACTGGGATGTTACCGGTAGTGAACTTATTGCCCTGTTGCGTGAGTCGTTTGAAATAAAAGACAATAAACCAATTTATAACCGGGCCCAGAGAAGAAGTGAGTTCCAATGGGGCATATTCAGTTTTAATGATAAGAACGGGTATCTGAATTACAGGTATGGTCAACTCAATGGAGATGACACTCCTCTTTCTGTCTTTACATCAAGGGAAAAAGCAAAAAACAGGCTGGCCTCGCTGACAGAAACATACAATCTCTGTCAAAAGCTTACAGGTCTTTATGATACAGATGGTGTATGCTTTCAGTTTCATGTCGGTATTTGTAAAGGAGCATGCTGCGGAAAGGAATCTCCTGCCGTATATAACGAAAGGGCAATGAGGGCAACGGAAGAGTTTGTCTTTACCAGACGTAATTTTTTTGTTATTGACAAAGGCAGAAACTCTGAAGAGCGATGTGCTGTGAAAGTTATAAATGGCAAATATGCAGGTTACGGATATTTTAATATCAATGAGATGGGGTTCGGATTAAGTGCTGTGCATGAATGTATTAAACCATCTGCCGATAACCGGGATATTCAGGTCATACTTAAACAATACCTGAAACGCAACAGGGTGGAGAAGATAATCGATTTCTGATTTGGTCTGTATTTATAATTATCATCATTAACTTTGACATGCTTAATAAACCAGTTCTGCACCATTTATTCATGGAACCGGTATCCAATACCTGACTCTGTTATGAGTAATTGCGGCTTAGATGGGTCGTCCTCAATTTTCTTCCGAAGCTGAGCAACGAATACTCTTAAATACTGTGTTTGTCCTATATATCCAAATCCCCAGATTTCTTTAAGGAGTGTCTGATGAGTTAATACCCTTCCTGAATTTTTTGAAAGAAGGGACAATAAAGAATATTCAGTTGAGGTAAGTTTAAGGATTTCACCATTTTTACGGGCTATATGATTTACCAGATCTATTGTAAGCGAGCCGAAGGTCAGATTGGGATTATCCCTTTCGTCCAGGTTCTTTCTCAGTGCAACACGGATACGTGCAAGGAGTTCCCCTGTTCTGAATGGTTTTGTAAGATAATCATTTGCTCCATTATCAAGAGCAGTTATAATATCTTCCTCTGAATTCCTTACCGAAAGAATAATAATTGGTTTCAGATACCATTCCCTGATTTTTTTAAGAATTTCAAAACCATCCATATCTGGCAATCCAAGATCAAGAATAATAAGTGCAGGGTGATGTGTGGCAGCAGCAACAAGACCATCTTTTCCGTTACCAGCTTCAGAAATCTTAAATCCATTAGATGAAAGAGTTATTTCCAGCAAACGTCGAATCTGCACTTCATCATCAATAACCAGTATTATTTCGGGAAATGTCATGTTTTGAAATTTTCACTCTTTTAATTCGACTCGGGGAATCTCAGCAGGTATTTTAATTGTGAATTTAGCACCACCATTTTGTCGGTTTTCAACAGTTATTGTTCCATTGTGAGCTTCAGTAAAACCTCTTAGCGATTGAAAGTCCCAAACCCGTGCCTCCTGCTTTTGATCCTTCAACCCTGTAAAATTTGTTAAATATAAGAGAAATTTCCTTAGGAGAAAAACCCGCACCTCTGTCCATAACCTGCAGGATCAATTCCCCATTGTCGTAGAATGCTTTAACCCTCAGATTTATTGAACCTGGGGCATATTGAGTAGCATTGTAAATCAGGTTGTACAATACCTGCTCCATTAATCCGAAATCGATCTTTACAAAAGGCATATCGTCAGGAATAACCACGTGCAGGTGGAATGGTTTTAATTCATCCTGAAGGCTTTCAGAGACTTTATTTATCAGATCATGAATATCACACCAATCGAGCCGTGGAGTTATCCTTCCGCTTTCCAGTCTGGACATATTCAGAAGGTTTTCTATCAGCCGGTTTAATCTTTTAGATGCCTTGAATATTTCATTTGAAAGTTCTTTGCCAATTTCTTCGGAATGTTGAGTTGTAAGCAATGAATCAGAAGCACCCATAATTGTTGCAACAGGAATCCTCAGCTCATGCGAAATGGAATTAAAAAGTGTCTTGTAAAGCTTATCTGATTCTGTTAATACAAAAGCCTGTTTAGCCATATTGCGTAAAAATTCCCGTTCAAATTTTCCTGAAATCTGGGAAATAAATGCATCCCAGAATTGCTCTTCACCCTGAGTAAATACATTTTCCTGCCGGATTGCAATTACCCCTAAGTTCATCTGATTTCCTTTTAAAGGATAAAATGTATAATTTCCTGATGGTAAAGTGTCTGTGTGCTTTCCTGCCTTAGCAGAGTGTTGGAATGTCCATGCAGCAACACTCATATCGTTTCGAGAAAGTATGATCGCTGAATCTTTTTGATTTTCGTAATCAAGTTGATTTTCATCATTTTTTAGCAAAATTCTGCAGTCAAGCCTGAAATATTTTTTTATATCCTTTTTTGCAATACTTATTACCTCTTCAATACCTGTCGCAGTGGAAAGTTCCCTTGTAAGCTGATAGAGAGCGTTTGTACGCTCCTCGCGAATCCTGATCTTCATCTCCTGTCTCTTAATCCTGGATGTCAACACTCCGCTCAGCAATGCAATGATGAAAAACATAATAAGCATAAGCATATCTTCCGGTTTATCGACATGTAGTGTATAAGGTGGAGGTATAAAAAAGAAATCCCAGATAATGGCACTCATGGTGGCAGCCACAAGAATGGGCCCTGTACCAAAGAAAAATGCGAGGGTTGAAACTATGAATAATAATGCAAAAGAAACTACCTGATAACCAATAATTTCCTTAATAGAAAAGCAGATAATTGCAGTAAGAATAACTACCATTGAAGCTATAAGATATTGCCTGATGTTTGAAGTGAATGACGGAAGAGAGACTTTTTCTTTATACCTGTCGTTCGACTGAATATCGGAACCCAATATATACACATCAATATTGCCACTATAACGAATAAGCCTGTTTACGAAGTTACCAAGCCGTAAAAGGGTCAAAATGTTACGTACGCGAGGTTTACCAATGATTATATGTGTAATATTTTCTTTCTGAGCAAAATCCACTATTGCCTTAACAACATCATTATGGGTAACAAAGCGGAACTTAACCCCTAGCTGTCTGGCAAGGGTAATATTTTTATTTAGTTGTTCACTTTCTTTGGTATCAGGTTTGTATGAAGTTTCCACGTAAATTGCCTGAAGATCCGCGCCCATTGTGTAAGAAAGGTTTTTAGCCCATCGTAGTAATTTAGCTGATTGTTGGGTATGACTGACTGCAACCAGCAGATGCAATCCTGATTTCCATGGGCCCTTAATGCGTTTAAGCTGCATGTATTCATGTAGTTGCCTGTCCACCCGGTCAGCAACTATTCGCAACGCCATTTCACGCAAAGCTGTAATATTTCCTTTGCGGAAAAAACTCTCAATAGCTTCTTTAGACCTTTCAGGGGTATATACTTTGCCTTCTGAAAGTCTTTGCAGCAGTTCATCGGGAGTAAGATCAATAACCTCAATTTCATCAGCATTTTCAAAGATCTCATCGGGAAATGTTTCCCGGACAATTATGCCTGTAATCTGCGCAACAGTGTCTGACCGGCTTTCGAGGTGTTGAACATTTACGGTAGTATAAACATTTATGCCGTTGTCCAGAATTTCCAGGACATCCTGAAACCTTTTTGTATGGCGGCTTCCCGGGGCATTAGTATGCGCAAGTTCGTCAACCAGAACGAGCCGGGGCTTCCGGGCTATTATTGCATCCAGATCCATTTCCTGAACAGTAGTGGATTTGTATTTGTAGACCTTACGTGGTATTAATTCAAAACCCTCGGCTAACTCAGCCGTTTCCTTCCGGTTGTGAGTTTCAATATATCCGATGATTATATCGTTACCTTTTAACTTTTCAGCCTGGGCAGTTTGAAGCATAGTGTAAGTTTTACCCACACCGGCACACATTCCAAAGAAAATTTTCAGTTTACCGCGTTTATTTTTTTCCTCTTCAAACTTTAAAGAGGCCAGAAGTTCATCGGGATCGGGCCGATTGTCGGTATTGTCCATTTAAGTCTTCTTTTTTTCTAATTTAGAAATTAATGTTGCTGCCTGTTCTTCTATGATTTTGATTCTGAAAAGCGTTTCTTTAAACTCCTCCATGTCTTTTAGGTTTAAGCCTTTACCAGAATCATCCAGTAAAGTTAAAGACATTTTCTGTTTGTTTTTCTTTAATTTCCCGGCCATTTCGTTAAAAACCAGTGAAATTTCATAGAATTCATCCTGACCTTCAAAATAAAGACGTTGATCGAAGTTGCTCGAAACTTTCTCTTTAATTCCATTATATAATTGAAAAAACAGATAATGTCAAAATGATCACAAATAAAAAAATCATTCCCATGGTAAATCTTGTTCTGATTGAATGTCTCATAGCAAATTAGGTTACTTGTTATCAGGTAATTCATTTTCAATTTTATCGAGCGCCATATTAAGTAGCAGCACATTTATCCTGGGTTCACCCAAAAATAAAAACTGAGGTGATTCAGTCATGTCACTTATTTTTTTCAAAATTTCTTCTTTCTGGTTGTTGTCTAAATGCCTGGTTCTGACAATTCGTCCGACCTGCATTAAAGCTGCTTCAGGGGATATGTGCGGGTCGAGTCCGCTTCCTGAGGCAAAAATCATTTCATTTGGAATAGTCAATGCGTCAGCTATCGAATTCATTTTAGCAAATGAAAGGCGCCGTGCTGAAACCTGCTTTTTTAAGGTATCACTTGTCGGGCCGTAATTTGAGGCTCCTGAAGGGATTGGATTATAACTGATTGCTGAAGGTCGTGATGAAAAATAGACAGATCTGTCGAATTTCTGGCCAATCAGCTCAGAGCCTATGATTTTACCATCATTTATAATCAGACTTCCATTAGATTTTGATGGAAAACATATTTGTGCTATTCCTGTCATTAAGAGTGGATAAATAATTCCTGTTAATATTGTCATTACCAGCAGAAATTTCAGAGCTATTCTTGTTTGTGTTATCATTATAAATTCTGTTTTTGTTTTAATTACTGCACTTCTTATATCATATGTATGGAAACAAGTAACATATCGATCAGCTTGATTCCAATAAACGGGACAATAATTCCTCCGATACCGTAGACAACAATGTTCAGGGCCAGTACCCGGTTAGCTGAGACAGGTCTGTATTTCACTCCTCTCAGCGCCAGTGGTATAAGAGCGACAATAATCAGGGCATTGAATATTACTGCGCTCAAAATAGCACTTTCAGGAGAGGTAAGCTTCATTATATTAAGGACCCCTAAAGGAGAAATTCCTGAAGCAGTTACATACAAAAAAGTTGATATTGCAGGGATAATGGCAAAATATTTGGCCACATCGTTTGCGATACTAAAAGTTGTCAGTGCGCCCCGGGTCATCAGCAGCTGTTTTCCCGTTTCAACGACTTCAATAAGCTTTGTGGGGTTACTGTCCAGATCAACCATGTTTCCTGCCTCCCTGGCAGCCTGAGTACCGGTGTTCATTGCCAGACCCACATCAGCCTGGGCGAGAGCGGGGGCATCATTGGTGCCATCGCCAATCATTCCAACCAGATGACCGTTTGCCTGCTCCTCCCTTATGCGATGAAGCTTATCCTCTGGTTTAGCTTCTGCAAGAAAATCATCAACACCGGCTTCGGCAGCAATGGCAGCTGCAGTCTGCGGATTATCACCTGTTATCATAATTGTCCTGATACCCATCATCCGGAGCTGTGCAAAACGCTGTTTAATTCCACCTTTTACTATATCTTTAAGGTGAATAACCCCCAATACCTGGCTATTTTCTGCAACAACTAACGGAGTAGCTCCCTGGCGTGAAAGTTCATAAACGATACCCTCTACATTTTTTGGAAAATACCCATTGTTGTTTTCGATAAATTTTCTTATTGCATTAGCAGCACCCTTCCGTATGCGGCGTAACTGACCATCGGGATTTTTTAAATCGATACCACTCATACTGGTTTGCGCCGTAAAGGGGATAAATGTTGAATCCAAAGGCTGCATTTTCCTGGCCCTGATGTTAAACTGTTCTTTTGCCAGAACAACAACCGAGCGACCCTCGGGTGTTTCATCGGCCAGTGATGCTAACTGTGCAGCATCAGCAAGCTGCTGTTTCGTAAAACCTTCTGCAGGAATAAATTCTGTGGCCATGCGGTTTCCTAATGTAATTGTTCCTGTTTTATCAAGAAGCAAAACATCTGTATCCCCTGCCGCTTCGATAGCTTTTCCACTAGTTGCAATAACATTTTTACGCAATAACCTGTCCATTCCGCTTATTCCGATTGCACTCAGTAACCCGCCTATTGTTGTTGGAATAAGACAAACAAGAAGTGAAATCAATACTGGCAGAGGAAGGTTTTGACTGGCAGGCAAACCAGAGGCCTTCAGACTATAACCAAAATATGCCGGTAAAGAAACAACCACCAGCAGGAAAATAATGGTCAGACCCGACAGGAGAATTATTAACGCAATTTCATTTGGTGTTTTCTGCCGTTTTGCACCTTCCACCAAGGCAATCATTCTGTCTAAAAATGTAAAACCGGTTTCAGATGTAATTCTTATCGTAATCCTGTCGCTGATTACTTTAGTTCCTCCGGTAACGGCACACCGATCACCACCACTTTCACGGATCACGGGTGCTGATTCCCCTGTAATGGCCGATTCATCAACACTGGCAATTCCATCGATTACATCACCATCGGCCGGTATAATATCTCCTGCATCACAAATGACCATTTCACCTTTTCTCAGATCATTGGCAAGGACAATTTCTTCTTTATCATTAACAAGTTTTCTGGCTTTTGTCTGAGTGCGACTTTTACGCAAACTATCAGCCTGTGCTTTGCCCCTGCCTTCAGCAACCGCTTCGGCAAAATTGGCAAATAAAACTGTAAACCAGAGCCAGATTGTAATCTGAATGTTAAAGCCTGAAAAATGATCATTAAGAACATCAGATAATACGACAACAGTAGTCATCAATGCTCCAATACCTACTATGAAAATAACAGGATTTTTAACCAGAACCCCCGGTTTCAGTTTAATAAAAGAATCCTTTAAAGCCTTCAATGCTATTTCCCTGGTAACCAAGCGACTCATATTTTGTTTTTCCATAATATTATTCTTGAAAAATTAAAAAGAAACACCCAGATTCATTAAGAAATGTTCAACTATCGGACCTAATGCCAGCGGAGGGAAAAAGGTCAGACCACCGACAATAAGAATAACACTTATCAACAAAATAACAAACAACCAGTTGTCGGTTCTGAAAGTGCCGGATGAAACCGGAGTGATCTTTTTCTTCGCCATGCTCCCGGCAATAGCCATAACCGGAACAATTACTCCGAAACGGCCTGTCAGCATGCCAAAACCCATCATCAGGTTATAAAAAACTGTGTTGGCGTTTAGCCCTCCAAAAGCGCTGCCATTATTCCCGGCAGCAGAACTGAATGCATATAATATTTCCGAGAGGCCATGTGGCCCTGCATTATTCAGACTTGATAGTCCGGCAGGAATAGAGCAGGCTATTGCCGAAAATAATTTTATGACTATACTGGGAGCCAGAACTGCAAGAATTGCCATTTTTATCTCAAAGGCCTCAATTTTTTTACCCAGATACTCGGGTGTTCTTCCGACCATCAATCCGGCAATAAAAACAGTAAGAATTATAAAGATTATCATTCCGTACAACCCCGATCCCACGCCGCCGAAAATGATCTCACCTGCCATAATGTTGAACATTGCAACCATCCCGGATAATGGAGACAAACTGTCGTGCATCGCGTTAACTGAACCATTTGATGTAGCAGTGGTAGTAACAGACCAAAGTACGCTGTTCATTACTCCAAACCTGGTTTCCTTTCCTTCCATTGAGCCTGAAACATTCAGTACATTATTATGACCATATTCGGCCAATAACGATATTGCCAGACCCACTGCAAAGAGGATAAACATTGTAATAAATATCACGCGTGCCTGGCGTTTGGATTTCATATAATATCCGAATGTAAAAACCAAACCGGCTGAAATGATTATCATCGAAAACAACTCTAAAAAGTTAGAAAAGGGAGTAGGATTTTCAAAGGGATGGGAACTGTTTGCACCAAAAAAACCGCCGCCATTTGTGCCCAGTTCTTTTATTGCTATCTGTGATGCAGCCGGACCAAGCGGAATAACCTGTTCCGATCCCTGTAAAGTTGTTGCATTGACATAATGGAAAATGTTTGCACGGCACCCTGTCCAACCAGGGCTAAAGTAAGAATGATCGACAATGGTAATAATACATAAAGAACACTGCGGGTCATATCAGACCAAAAGTTACCCAGAACTTCAGTTGTCTTTCTGGTCAAACCGCGAATAAGGGCCAGTAAAACGGCAATACCGGTTGCCGCACTTACAAAATTCTGAACAGTCAAACCCAACATCTGGACCAGGTAACTAAGGGTATTTTCACCACTGTATGACTGCCAGTTGGTGTTGGTGGTAAAGCTCATGGCAGTATTAAATGCAAGATGCCATGAAACATCGGGCAATTTTTCAGTGTTCAGAGGCAAAGAAGCCTGGAAGATCTGTAAAAGGTACAAGAATACAAAGCCAAACAGGTTGAAAATCAGAACACTGTACATATAAGTCTTCCAGTTCATCTCCTCCTCGCTTTTAATACCAGATACACGGTAAACAATTTGTTCAAGCCATCCAAAAACCTGAACCATTAATATGTTTTTCACCCATGAATACCTTTGCCATGTACTTGCCTGAAATAGGCGAAAGAACAACCAGTAAAACCAGAAAAAGGCTCAGTTGAATCGCTTCATTCATGTTTTTTCAGTTTTAATTTTTTAAGTCAAATAGTTTTATCTGACAGATATTATCGCAATTCCATATCGATAAGACTTAAGCCCGACAGAGACAAAACTTATTGATAAATAAGATCATCTCATTAAAATTTATCGGGCCGTAATAAAGTGTATATTAAATAACCCATGATGAAGAGGGCTATAATACCTCCTATAAGATAACTTACCGGACTATTTGAGACAGCTGTTTCTGACCGCACAGGTATAGCCGAAAGAAAAATTAACGATGTGGCAATTTTATTTTTCATAACACTCTCTATTTTAATTGTTCTACAAAAATATGCTATAGTGTATAAAGAAATTATAAAGAAACTATGAGGAGGTATAAATAAAACATATTCTCATGAACTATAGTTGGTACTTTAAATGATCATACAAAACATCAGAATAACTAATCCAATGAAATGAAGCTCTTTATGTTCAGGCGCATAATACTTCTGTTTCGCTCTTTTAGGAAATCGATAACAATATTGCACGGATTACAGATCCGTGCCGGCCGGGGGATTATTCATTGAGGTATAATAACTTTTAAAAAGAATGCATTGGTTTCTCAGTTAAATGAAAATACAATCGCAAGGCCAGGTATACTAACTTATTAAATTAATTAATTTTATATTTGTTCAGGGAACCAATAACTTGATAAAATGCCGGTTTTTGCCAGAACCACAAAGAACCTGATACTAAGGATCGACGAATTCTTCGATAATATTGAACTTGGACTTCTTGTTTTCAGGGAAGCGATAAAAGCTTTTCTTGATAAGGATATGGAAGCCTTCCAAAGGCACCTTCAGAAAGTTGATTCCCTTGAAAACAATGCGGACAGACTCCAGCGTTCGATCGAAAATGAGATGATAACCCATTCGATTTTGCCACAACACAGGGCGGAAGTCAGTACTCTTATTGATGAGATGGATGAGATTATTGATGCACTAAAGAGCTCTTTGAATGAAATTAACATTGAGATGCCTGATATTCCCGGATCGCTCAATAAAAGCTTTATGAGCCTTGCCGAAACATCAGTAAGTGCCGCAGAAGAACTTATTCCTGCCGCAAGAGCTTACTTCAAGGCACCGCATACTGTAAGGGAAAAATTACTTAAGGTCTATTATTTTGAGAGTGAGACTGATAAATTATCATTAAGTACCAAGAAGATCATATTTCAGGAAATGAAGGAGTTAGATCTTGCACATAAGGCCCATTTAAGATATATTATCCATCACGTGGAAAATATCTCTGATCTGGCTCAAAAGGCAGCGGATCTGCTTTCGGGGATGGCAATAAAGATTATAATGTAAACAGGGTTTAAGGTTTAAGGTTTAAGGTTTAAGGTTCAGGCTTTCCCCGAAGCTTTCTTCGTCAACCGAAGCTTTCTTCGACAACCGAAGCTTTAGCGAAGGTTGTAGCGGAGGTTGTAGCGGAGGAGGGGTCAAGGTTAACAGTTTAAAGGTCAAAAAACTGGAATTTAGAATCTGAAACCAGGAACAATTAATCACAGATGCGGGGTATTATACACCAAAAGACTAATTTATAAAGCATGATCCTTTTTTTCCTGACAAGTGGTCTCTTCCTCGGCTGGTCACTGGGCGCCAATGATGCCTCCAATATTTTCGGATCGGCTATTGGTTCGAGAATGATTTCTTTCAGGAAAGCAGCATTAATTGCTTCAATTTTTGTGATCATAGGTGCGGTTTTACAGGGAGCCGGTACATCGGGAACCCTGGGGAAGCTTGGCTCAGTGGATGCTATTGGTGGTTCATTCACAGTAGCTCTTTCTGCAGCTATTACTATCTTTATGATGACCAGATTCTCTATGCCTGTTTCTACAACGCAGGCAATCGTTGGAGCAATAATAGGATGGAACTTTTTCACAGGAAATCAAACTGACAGTAAAATACTGTCGCAGATTGTTGCAACCTGGATTTCAGGTCCCATATTAGGAGCAATATTTTCAATATTACTCTACATTTTGCTTAAGATACTTAAACGTTCTTCTCAAATACATCTTGTGAGGTTCGAATCATATATCAAGACAGGATTAATTGTTGTTGGTGCATTCGGGGCATTCAGCCTTGGAGCAAATAATATTGCCAACGTAATGGGAGTCTTCCTGCCTGCTTTTAATCTTCAGGATCTTGACCTTGGAATTATTACACTTAATTCGAATCAGCAGTTATTTCTGCTTGGCGGGCTTGCAATTTCTCTAGGGATAATCACTTATTCGAAAAAGGTGACTGAGACCGTTGGAAGTAATATTGTTGAGTTATCGTCTGAAGCAGCCCTGGTAGTTGTTCTTGCCCAGGCACTTGTGCTGTTTATTTTTTCATCATCCGGATTATCGGCTCTTTTTGTGAAAATCGGACTCCCTTCTATACCTATGGTACCTGTTTCCAGTTCACAGGTAATTATGGGAGGAATCATTGGCATAGGATTATACAAAGGCGCCAGGAACATTAATTTCAGGATCCTGGGCGAAATAGGGATTGGCTGGGTTGCTACACCTGTTGCCTCGGGACTTCTGTCTTTTCTCTCTCTGTTCTTTATGAAGAATATATTCAATATTAATGTTGGATCAAAAACAGGTGATTCTGTAACTTCTGCTCAGCAGGTAAGCCCCTTATCAATGTATGGAGAAAATGATGTTTCGAGTATTATCAGGTATTTTCTCCTTGGATTACTGATCTTTGGCACTGTTGGAATACTTTATTACCTTCTTCTCGAAAGAAAGAAAAGAAGAGAGATCCAGCGATCTGAGGAAATATTCTGGAGAAATATCAAATAGAAGCGGGGGGCACAGTCACCAGATACAAGATGTATATCAATTCTCCTGTTTTCCGCACTTTTTCGGGGCACCTTTGTAAAGTATTGTAAATCAATATACATTTATTATTTTTGGGTGTCCTGAATTAATCAGATATCTTTGTACGAACCCAAAAGAATGCCTCGGGAAGGTATAGTATTCAGGTAATTTGCAAGGGCCGTGGTCGGCATAAAGTAATAAAAAGCATGGTCTCTGCCAGCACACGGCAGGAAATTGACAGACTTATACAATTAGCAAAACAAGAAATTGACCGGCTTTCGAAGCCGAACAGTCTTTTCTCTTCTGAAGGCGATGATCTGATTGAAAAAGTAATATCAGCTTTTAGTAACTCCAATATACGAACAATTGGTACAGGAGAAATATCCATTGAAATTGATTATGAGAAGTGTAACTATGATAAAGTATGGGGGGGACTAAAAGGATATATAACCAATAGTAAGCTCAATGATGAACCAGTCATGCAGAATTACAAAAATCTATGGTTTATCGAAAATTTCGCATGTCCAAAAATGACTTACGTATAAGACCAATTTACCATATGTTGCGAGTAGGAATTGAGGCACATATTTGCATTGAGCTCACAGCATACTGTGTTTACAAGAAACTGGAACGGGTTTTGTATCAAGAGGAATCAACGCTGTCATTCAAAAAGGCAGATGAACTTACCCACAATATATATCAGATCACTTACACTCTTCCAAACTCTAAACACACAAAAACCAGGTTCTTTACGATGTATGAAAAACAGCAGGAATTACATGATATTGTTAAGAATAATTTTTAAGGTGTCCCAAAGCTGAAAACAGGACTTATACCATTCGATTTCTATGAAATCCTGGCTGCTGTTGCACCACGGCCTCTACTGATTATAGCACCTTCCTGGGATCAATATGCTTCGTTTCCTGATATTCAGCACTGTATAAATGAAGTGAGAAAGTTTTATGACATTTATAATCAAAAAGATAATGTTGAATTATTTGTGCCCGAGGATTATAACCGTTTTTCGGATGATATGAAGGAAAAGGTGATATCCTGGATGAAACAGAATTTCAGATAAAAGCCGCTTTTCTAACATCGTGTAGCCTGGCCGGAAAGGTTAAGTAAAGTGAATCTCGTTTGCCGGTTTTTCCAAGAACACCATTTTATCTTTTCTGTAAACCGTACCCTGGAAACTTGCAATAAGTTCCCCTTCTTTATCTTTAATATTGATTGTGTAGGTGGCAAGTTTACGATTTCCTGATATCTCAAAAGCTTCGGCATAGAGGACCCCTTTTCCCGAAGCCCTGAAATATGAAATATTTGCATTTATTGCAACAGCTACATTCCCGTATGAGTTTGATGCTGCAGCAAATGCAAGGTCAGCAAGTGAGAATATTGCTCCGCCGTGTGCAATATTAACGGCATTCAGGTGATCTTCCCTTATCTCAAGTTTTGCTTTTGCCCTTCCATTTCCTGCTTCAAGTAATTCTATCCCCAGAAAGGAAGCAAATCTGTCGTTGCGGATAAATTCTTTTATGTCCATTATTTTAATTTTTAGTAGCCATTAGCAGGCATGATGAAGCTTTCAATGTTAATTCCTTTATGGGCAAATGATAATAAAACAGGGCCTGGGAAACTCAATAACGACTTTTTTAGGCCCTGGTGAAAACATTCAGGCCGCCCTCGTCCTTCTATACGGGAGCATTTCCTACCATCAAACCTGACTCGTTTTCGTCCAATCCCGGTAATTGGTTGTCAGCCAGGAGGGATCGCCCGTGCCGCCGGTAAAGCGAAATTTAGCCGGATCCCATTTAATTGGCGAATTATGGAAATAGAGTTGATTAATCAGATGACAGCAGATAGCGGTGCGTCCTCCTACCTGTTCGTTTGCTATTGGTTTCCTGCGACTTGCAACACTAGTCAGAAAATCATCGTAATGTGACTTACTGTCGTAGAGCTTGATCTTAGCGTCTCCAAGGAGCGTCCGTTCCGCTTTGCTGACCTCTGCTGCACAAGTAGTATCTTTGTTCTCAGGGCCGGTAAAGGAGGAGATTGTTTTGCCTTTCAGGATAACTTTAAATTTGCCCCTGTTTACCATAACTTCACCATCACTGCCGAAAAAGTGTACGCCAAAACCCTTATCTTTCCGGATGACGGCGATACCATTCGCATAGATCAGTGTAGCCTCGCCGTTTGTAAAAAGAACCTCAACGGGACCGCTGTCATCCATTCCCAGCCCCCACTGTGCAATGTCCAAATGGTGGGCACCCCAATCGCCAACTCCACCGGTTCCGTATTCCCTGTAGAGACGCCAATCAGGATAGTTTTCGTGTATACCACGGGAACTCAGTATAGAATTATATGGGCGCAGTGGTGCGGGACCAAGCCAGCGGTTCCAGTCCAAACCCTGCTCCATAGGCTCTTCCCCAAGATCACAGGGCTTTGGTGGTCCGCCGAAGCTGCAATCGACATGGTCGATTTTACCAATGCAACCATTGCGTACAAGTTCGGATGCGATCCGGAATTCTTTGCTGGAGCGCTGCATCGAACCTGTTTGCATGATGCGTTTATGTTTTCCGACCGTCTTAATAACATCAACAGCTTCCTGAATGTTGTGTGTCAACGGCTTCTCACAAAAAACATCCTTGCCATTTCTGAGCGCCAACAACATTGGTTCCGCATGCCAGTGATCCGGCGTTGCTATGCATACTGTGTCAATATCCTTTCGGTCTATCAGTTCGCGGTAGTCGATGTAAGCTTTGCAGCCGGCAACACCCTTGTCACTATTATCTGAGTAGAACTTGTCGACTGTTTGCCTGGCATTAGTGCGACGAGTAGTGTCCACATCGCAGACTGCAAGAACCTGTGTTTTACCAATGAATTTTGATAGCAATAAACGTGACTGTTTGCCCATGCCAACAAAGCCCATGGTGAGGCGGTCGCTGGGTGGAGTTTCCCATACTCTTGATGGGAGGATGAAAGGCACCGCAACCAAAGGTGCGGCAACTGTCTTGATAAAATTCCGTCTGTTTGTTTTCATTGTGTGAAATCTAATAATGTCGTCGTTTATGGTTTCTATTATAAATGCCTGTTTTTAGAAAGTTATTCATACTTAATAATTCCTGCAATTTATTAAAAACCCGTTAAGAATTGTCAATAAAAAGGGGGAATAATTTTTATATTTCCAGATTCATGAAGCAAATAATGACATAACTTATGCAAGGCCGAATCTTGAAAACCATCACCGGAATTATTCTATTATAACCACTACTATATCGATTACATTTGTCCGGGTTGGACCTGTAATTATATGCCCCCCCTCTTTTTTAAAAAAATTATATGAATCAAAGTCATTGAGGTAGTTTTCCGGTATGACATTCTTTGAAAAAGCTTTATTATAAGTATTAAAGTCGACAACCGCACCTGCAGCATCAGTGGGACCATCATTGCCATCAGTTCCGGCAGAAAGTATAGTAATTCCGGGGGTATTCCGCAGCAGTATTGCTGCTGACAGGGCAAGGTGCTGATTCCTTCCTCCCAATCCTCTTCCAGTTACTTTAAGAGTAGTTTCTCCACCGAATAATAAACAAGTCGGTTTCCCTGATGACCCGTTTTGTTTGTACCTGACTGCTGTCTCAAAGATATATTCTGCAGCGTTTCAGGGTATCGCCCTGCAATGCATCGTTAATGATCTTAGCTGTCATTCCTGATTTTACCGCTTTATTCCTGGCGGCTTCAAGTGCCATTTTATTGTTCCCTATCAGGAGGTTATGCGATTTGCGGAAAATGCCGTCTCCCGGCTTCGGGGTTTCAGGTTGATTTCCATTTGCCCCATCTTTCAGATATTTCATAAAAGATAAAGGCACTGATGCTTCAATTTTATATTGGCTGATAATAGCCAGGGCGTCAGAGAATGTTGTAGGATCTGGTACTGTCGGTCCTGAGGCAATGGAATTGAGAGGATCACCTAAAACATCTGAAAGGATGAGGCTGTAAATAGTTGCAGGGAAAAATGCACGTGCCAGTCCACCTCCTTTCACTTTAGAAAGATGTTTCCGGATCACATTTATCTCCTGAATAGTGGCCCCTGATTTTACCAGAAGGTCGTTCAGATAAATAATCTCCTCAGGGGAAGAGCCCTCGGGAACATCTGAAAGCAAAGCGGATCCTCCGCCAGAAAGTAAACAGATAACCAGATCATCCTCAGTAACTTTCTCTGCAATATCCAGAATTTTAGTGGTTCCGATGAATCCGTTTTTGTCCGGAACAGGATGACCTGCCTCAGTAACATCAATAAATTTAAGGTCACATGAGTAGCCATACTTTACAACAATATGTCCGCCCGCGATCAGGTTTCCCAGAATATCCTCAATTGCCACAGCCATTTCAGCAGTGGCTTTACCTGCACCTGTTATATAAATCCGGCTTGTTTTGTCCGGGGTAAAAACATATTTCCCGATATTTAAGCGTTGAACCGGCCAATTTCAACTGGGTATGAATAAGCCTGTCAGGAGTCACGCTGTTTACTCCCGCCAGAAATATCTGTTCTGCAATTTTCCGGTAATTCATATCAGAAGTATTAAATGGAATCTTAAATAGATCTAAATGACCTGAAATAATATAAAGATTTATAAAACAAAAATTGATGTTATCCATACACATGAAAAGACCACCACTCCCATTATTAATGTAGCGGGTGAATAAACTTTTAATGATATGTTTATATCGAGGTCCGCAAATTTGGTAACCACCCAGAAGTAAGAATCATTGGCATGCGAAATAATCATAGAGCCGGCTCCCATGGCAAGCATTCCCAATAGCCTGCCCCATTCCGAATCGAGTCCGAGAACCGGGAGCATTGGAGCAACAAATGATGCAGTTGTAATAATAGCCACCGTTGAAGAACCCTGGGCAGTCTTCATAATAACAGCAATCAGAAAAGGAACTATCAGTCCGAGATTTGTTCCGGAAAGTATCTTTCCTGCAGCTTCGCCCACTCCTGTAGATTTGATCACCATCCCAAACATTCCACCGGCAGCGGTAACTATTAGTATTGGGCCGGCCTTTTCTATGGCCTCTTCAAAAATATTATTCATTGATGTTACACTCTTAAACTTAAGCAGGAACAAACCTAAAACAACCCCAATAGCAAGAGCAAAGATCGGTTCACCCGGGAAATAGAATATTTTTGCAATCAGGCTCGCTCCACTCTTATCAAAAAGAGTTATAAGCGATTTTACCGTTATCAGGAAAAGTGGTATCACAATCGGCATAAAAGAAAGAAGAACGGGGGGTAGATTTTCACGGGTGGGAAGAATATCGGAATCAGGTTCTTTTGCAGGGGGATAATCATTGCGTTTTGATATCCATCTGGTCCAGAAAAATGCTGCAAGTGCTCCGGGAACTGCAAAAAAAACTCCTGCTAAAATCAGGTGTCCCACATTAACATCAAAGATCGCAGCGGCTGCAAGGGCACCGGGGTGCGGAGGGATAAGACAGTGAATAGAATAGAGTGACGTCGCCAGTACAGTTGCCATTAAAGGCATAGCAATCCGGGCCTTCGAACTGAACGATTTTGCAAGTCCGCTCAATATTATAAAACCTGCATCGCAAAATATTGGTAATCCTGTAATAAATCCGGTTATACCAATTGCCTGTGCGCTATTTTTCTCCCCGGTTTTCGATAAAATAAAATTGGCAATTGAAATTGTGCCGCCAGTCTTATCAAGTATTACACCTATTATTGCACCAAATATAATCAGGAAACCGATAGAGGCCATAGTGTTTCCAAAGCCCTCTTTCATAGTACTTATAACCTTACCGGCCGGCAGTGTTGCAAATGCAAGGAATACCGAAACAATAAAGAGTGCTATGAATGCTTTAATCTTAAGAGATGAAGTAAGAAGCACAATTGCTATTATACTTATTAGAACCAGGATTGATGTTAAGAGTGTGGACATAGCTGAAGGTTAAGTAAAAAAGAAGTAAGCAACAAATATTGCTGCAGTAAATCCGGCAAGGTCGGCAAGCAATCCGCATCCTATAGAATACCGGGCATTTTTTATCCCTACTGAGCCAAAATAAACCGCTACAATATAAAAAGTAGTATCAGTTGTTCCCTGCATTGTACAGGCAAGGCGACCAACGAATGAGTCGGCCCCGTATGTTGTCATGGCATCAACCATCAGTCCCCTGGCCCCGCTGCCGCTCAACGGTTTCATAAATGCAACAGGAAGAGCAGCTGTGAATTGTGTATCAACGCCCATCCATGCAAAGAATTTTGCAATGCCTCCGATTATGAAATCCATCGCTCCCGAAGCCCTGAAAATTCCAATCGCGACCAGTATCGCCACAAGGAACGGGATAATCTTTATAGCAATATTGAATCCTTCTTTTGCCCCTTCAATAAAGGCATCGTATACATTGACCTTTTTGATAAAGGCCAGAACAATGAAAAGGACTATAATGGATAAAAGGATGAAATTCGCGGCAAAGGTTGATGCTGTTGTGATCTGTTCCTTTGGCAACCGGCTGAAATAAAAAATTACACCGGCAATAATAGCTGTAAGTCCGCCAAGGTAAGCAAGGATAACCTTATCGAAAAGATTGATCTTCTGAATGATTGCCACACTTATCATACCGGTTAATGAGGCAAAAAAGGTTGATATAAGGATAGGGATGAAAATATCGGCAGGATTGACAGCGCCAAGCTGCGTTCTGTAAACAATAATACTTACCGGGATTATTGTAAGTCCGGCAGCATTGAGAACCAAGAAACATTATCTGGGCATTGGATGCAGTCTCCTTATCGGGATTTGTCTCCTGCATCTCTTTCATGGCTTTTAGTCCTACGGGAGTTGCAGCATTATCGAGTCCGAGCATATTTGCCGCGATGTTCAGGGTAATTGACCCATAAGCCGGGTGTCCTTTAGGTAAGCCGGGGAAAAGCTTCTGAAAAAAAGGAGCCATAATACGACCAAGGATATTAATTATACCACCCTTTTCCCCAACCTTTAAAAGCCCCATCCACAAAGTCAGAGCACCTGTAAGCCCCAGTGATATTTCAAAACCTGTTTTTGCATTTAAAAAGATCGAGTTTACAAGATCATTAAAAATCTCCGTGTTTCCCGAAAATATTAACTGGCCGAGAGCAACAATAAATCCGACAAGAAAAAATGCGATCCAGATGTAGTTTAATGCCATGTCTGCTATTTGCCTGACGAAGATAATTATTTAATAATATAAACGACAAAAGTTAAAAGACAAAAGTAAAAGTCAGGCGCCTGTCGCCTGATTGCCTGTACACCTATTGTATCTGATCAAATTTTAGATAATTTTGTATAAACAATTCAAGAATTAATTATGGCACGTTTTACAAGAATAGATGTAGTGATCAAAATCATGGAGGCTGGGGTAGTTCCTATATTTTATCATAAAGATCCTGAAGTGTGCAGGAATATAATAAAAGCCTGCTATGAGGGTGGAATAAAAGTAATTGAATATACCAACCGTGGTGATTTTGCAAATGAAGTATTCAGTGAGATCAATAAATGGGCCGGTCAAATGTTTCCTGAAATGGTGATTGGTGCCGGAACAATAGTTGACGCCGGAACAACCTCGATATATATTCAGTCAGGTGCGAACTTTATTGTATCTCCGATACTGAATGCCGAAATGGCAAAGGTGTGTAACCGTAGAAAAATTCTTTGGGTACCCGGGTGCGGATCAATTTCAGAAATAAACTATGCCGAGGAGCTTGGGGCGGAAATGGTTAAGCTCTTTCCTGTTCCGACAGTCGGGGGACCTGAATTCGTTAAAGCAATAAAAGGTCCATGTCCATGGACAAGTATTATGGCTACCGGAGGTATTGAACCAACAGCTGAAAGCCTTAAAGTATGGTTTGAAGCCGGTGTGACATGTATAGGACAGGGTTCAAATCTTATTACAAAAGAACTGATCCGTGAAAAAGACTGGAAAGGTCTTACTCAGAAAGTTGCAGAAGTAATAAAAATAATAAAGATGGCCCGGAAGGAATAAACTCTGTTCAACTCTCCATTAAATCTGTGCTATAAATAATGAAGAACTTACACAGAGGTTCACTGAGGATGCACAGAGTTACACCGAGGATGCAGAGAGTTTATCGAAAGATGTCTCTGTGAACCTCAGTGATTCCTCCGGATTTCCTCAGTGTAACAAAAAAAAGAAGAACTTAGAGATTCACATAAAGACCGGAAATAGCTGCCTGATTCTGTTATCGAAAAGTATATTGTTTAATAATTAACTCCATGAAAAAAAGTATTTTATACGGAATTTGTTGTTTGGCTCTAAACGTAGCCTTTATGAATGTATCCTCTCAGGATATTGTTCTTCCTACACCGGATAAGTCAGGGGGGAAGCCTCTGATGCAGGCACTGAATGAGAGGCAGTCTATCAGAACCTTTACAAATGAGAATCTGACTTAGCAACAGCTATCTGAGCTGCTCTGGGCGGGCTGGGGTATTAACCGTACTGATGATAAAAAAAGAACCGCACCGTCCTCACGAAATCTTCAGGAAATTGATGTTTATGTTGTACTCGCATCAGGGCTCTATCTGTATATTGCTGAATTACATACACTTAAACAAATAAACAATAAGGATCTCAGGTTATTATGCGGCACCCAGGAATTTGTCAGCAAAGCCCCTTTAAATCTAATATATGTTGCCGATATGGGAAAGCTTGGGAAAAAAGAAGGTGATGAAATAAAAGAAGCTGATCTCCTTTCCTCCTGGGCAAATACTGGTTTTATTGCCCAGAATGTTTATCTGTACTGTGCATCTTCTAATCTTGGTTGTGTTGTAAGAGCTATGGTACCAAAAAGCCAGCTGGCCCCTGAAATGAGTTTGAGGTCAAACCAGGTGATCATACTGAGCCAGACAGTCGGTGTGCCGGAATTACAGCAGAAACCCGGGGAATAATTTGAAGATTATTATTTTATGACTATAAAAGGATGTTCATTGTTGGTGTTGTTGGCCGGAATATTTGGTATAACTGCGGTAAGCAAGGATCTCAGCATTTCCGGAAAAGTAACAGATCCATCCTTAATGGGAATACAGGGAGCAACAGTCAGCTTTATTATCAATAATACCGGTTTTTCAGCAAAAACAGATGTGTACGGATCCTACAAACTGAGAATCCCGGGAATATATTCTGTCTCTCCTTCTGTTCTGGAGACAGGACAAGCTTTTCCAAATCCTTTTTTGTATTCGGTTCATATACCTGTTATTATATCTGTTGCAGGCGATATCCAGTTTGCAGTGTACGACCTGAGTGGTCGTAAAATAAAAGAAATTAAATTTCCTTCAGTTGTGGCAGGCAGCTATCGCATTGTCTGGGACGGGTGTAACCAGAATGGATCCCCTCAGGGGCCCGGTTTGTACATATACGCAATTTCTTTTCATGATAGAACGTATTCGGGCCGATTGTTGAAATCTTCAGGAGTTAAAGGATTTTCAGGATCAACGTATATTGAACCATTCCTACTCCCACCTTTAGATTTCAATCCAGCTGTAACACAGCTAAAAATTCCTGCTATTGCCATTGTCAGGAAAGAAGGTTTTTACAGCTCCCGACTCACTGACTTCATTCTGATTAATGACACAATTGCCGATTTCATATTACTGCCTGAACAGGAACAACCGTTCAAAACTATGAATGATTATATTGGAGCTAAAGTCGGGAATGAATATAATGCATTAATGCTGAAAGGTATCAATCTGGGGTCCTCACCCCCGGGATATTTTCCGGGAGAGATCGCATATGCCATAACACCCTCAATGTACGAGAGATGGATCAGAAAGATGGGAGAATCGGGTTTTAACTCTGTAAGGATATATACCCTTCACCCACCTGTTTTTTACGAAAAACTGGCAGAATACAATCTGCGTCACCCGGACCATCCGCTATACATCTTTCAGGGTGTCTGGCTCGATGAAATAGAGGATCCAAAATCCGGAAAAAATTATGACCTCATGCTTCGACAAGGGAGCTTTAAGGAGTCAATAAGTGAAGTTGTTGATTGTATTCATGGTAACAAATCTATTCCTTTCAGGATGGGAAAGGCATATGGGGCCTATATCACAGATATCTCTCCCTGGGTTGCAGGCTTTATTATAGGGCGTGAGATAAGCCCTCAGGAGGTTGATACAACAAATAGATCCCATAGCGATATAAGCTCCTGGAACGGATCATTTTTCAGTATTGCAGGAGCCTCGGCAAGCGAAGTATTCGTAACCCGGATGTTAAATGAAGTGGCTGATTATGAAATGACAACCTATTCGACCAGAAGGACTGTAAGCTTTTCAAGCTGGCCGACGCTCGATCCTCTGGTACACCCTACCGAGATATTTACTGATGAAGACAAGGCATCAATTGATATAATGAAAATATCACAAAATGCCGGAATCTCAATGTTGTTTGCATCTTACCATGCTTACCCTTATTATCCTGATTTTATTAATAATGATCCTTTTTACCGGACCTTTGCCGATGAAAAAGGACCGGACAGCTATCTCGGCTATATAACTGATCTCAAAGAACATTATAATAATCTGCCTCTGATAATAGCTGAATTCGGCGTTCCTTCAAGCTGGGGTAATGCTCATGCTTCTTTTAGTGGCATGGGTCATGGCGGATTATCTGAGACGCAACAGGGAGAATCAGATATCAGGTTACTCAAAAACATAATCTACGCCGGATGCGGTGGAGGATTTATGTTCTCGTGGATGGATGAGTGGTTTAAACCCACCTGGATTGTCGGTTACCTTGAGGCATATGGAAAACCTGAACTGGATAATATAATACCGACACGACAATTGTGGCACAATCTTGCATCGCCGGAACAAAACTTCGGTCTTATCGCCTTCGACAGGTCCGATCCCCTGAATTGGCATGATTATTCTCTTTCACCAGGGAGTTCGACAGTTACTTCAATAAAAGCAAGTAACGATAACAGCATGTTTTATCTCGATATAACTCTGTCGCGCATACCTGATGACGGTGATACAATATTAACAGCTTTCGATACATACATTGCAGGAAGAGGAGAATCAGTACTTTCTGACGGAACAGTAACAACAAATCGAGCTGAGTTTTTATTATCATCAGTAAAAGGTATGGACTTAACTTCACTTTATGTCACGGAAGCTTATAACATGTATGGACTTACTCCCAGATTCAACCTTACAAAACCTGAACAGAAATTCCGCAGCACCATTACTGACGGTGCACCATGGAAATTAATGCGATGGATCACCAGTGAATTTGAAGGTACCATTTTTAATATAGGGAGAATGCCTGCCGGTAATTCGCCGGAATTTCTGCAGGTGAACGTGAAGCTGTAGTTTGGAACGGAAACCACCTCTTAATAAGGATTCCATGGACAATGCTTTATTATTATGACCCCACACAAATGAGTGTCATAAATGGCGCAGTTTCTAACGATGGGGGTTACAGTTTCAATATTGCTGAGACGGTTTCTGATGGAATAGCAATTACTGTTGTTGATAAAGATATATCTACAGAGACAACATCACGATATAATTGGGCAACATGGCTTACAACTCCTTCAACAGTTGAAAGAACAAAGAAATCTCTTGATATTATCAGTTCAGGATTATGGTATATTCCCGGTTATGCATTCTGATAACCGGCATGAAAGAAATTTATTTCGAATTGGAAGTAGTGTGCTTTATATGTTGATATTCAGGATGATAGCTCGTAAATTCAATAGTGGTGAATAGGTTTCTTTTTAAATGACCTTTTTTGTTACACAGAGATTCACAAAGCAGACACAGAGGGTCACAGAGATGATCAAAGAATAATCAGCAGCACTGCTCTGTGGTTCTCTGTGCAAAACTCCGCGAACCTCTGTGTAAGTTTTTCTTTTTATTGAACTATGTTTACTTTTTCTTTTCAAATCCGTTTCTTTTAGCCGTGCCCCAAACTCTTTTTTCTACGAAGGAATTCTATATTGCCTTGTACAGCAAACCAGGTGTAAATCGGATAAATAAAAGGTTCAATAAATGACACCGCTATCAATTTCAGAACGTCCTTCTTACGCCGGTATTTATGGAACGTGATCTCTTCCAGAAGTATCGCCCAGATTGAAAGACAGACAGCTAAAGCATATACAAAAGTAAAGATCAGGATGAAAAACGGCAAATTTACAAGTCCGGCAAAAGCTAGGACAATTGTGTACAGAAATCCTGCAAAAGCTATTAATGGGGCCGCCCATTCAAAAATGAGCCAGTAGGGATAACCAAGTGTGCCAAGGTGCTTATACTTGTTGTTCATAAATATTTTTTTATGAGTCCAGAGTGATTCAGCTAATCCGCGGGTCCACCGGGTTCGCTGCTTCCTCATCGACCTCAGATCGGAAGGCACCTCTGTCCAGCATAAAGGATCAGGAATATATGTAACCTCATACCTGGTATTATTTTCTGCCATAAACCGTCGCATCCTAAGGAGCAGTTCCATGTCCTCACCAACAGTCTTTATACTGTAACCCCCTGCTTTAATTAAAGTTTCCTTATCGAACATTCCCATTGCCCCTGAAATAAGCATTAATCCGTCGAGTTGGCTCCAGGCCATCCTGCCAAGCAGGAATGCCCTTGTATATTCAACGACCTGTAAACGAGGTAATATTTTTTCAGGAAGACGGATCTCCCTTATAAATCCTTTTTCGATATAGCACGAATTGACAATACGGATCACACCTCCGGTACCTATTACTTTTCTTTCTTTTTCTTCAAGAAACGGCTTGACCAGTTTAAGAAGAGAATCTGCTTCGATCATTGAATCGGCATCAATTGACACTACAAGTGAGTTACGGCTTATGTTTACCCCGGCATTAAGCGAATCGGCTTTTCCGCCATTATTCTTATCTATTACCAGAAGACGCGTATAAGAAGGATTCATAGACTTATAAACTCCTCTGATTCTCTCACACGGCAGCCTGTAGTCAAAGTAGTAATTTACTTTTTCGAGTTCAAAGGTCTTCTTAATCAGGTCGAAAGTATCATCTGTTGAACCATCATTCACAACAATAACCTCAAAATTATTATAGTATATTGATAAAAGCGTTCTTAAATTGTCAATAATGTGATGACTCTCATTATAAGCCGGCACTATAATTGAAACATGCGGGCTTAACGGGGACAATACCAACGTGTTATAGTTAATGTAACTGTTTTTCCGAAGGTATTTTCTTAATGCAATAGCAGAGAACAGACCAAGAATAAGATAAGATCCGAACAGGATACAGGTCAGAATTAAAATAAAGTTGGCAAAAATATATCCCATAACCTTTAATTTGCTAATTTATTCTCTTATCGAGCACATGCCGGATTATAATATTATAGTTTTTATATGTCGATTCCATAATTTTAACAAGAGCCTTAACTCCTTCTTCACCCATGTTTTCGATAGCTTTTGTTGCCTCTATCTGAAGTTGAACATCATCTTCCTTATCAAGAACCAGTTTAAGAAAACCAAGCATATTTTCATCCGGCATTTTACTCATTGATCTTAGTATCTCAAGGCAGTTATCATAATTTTCATTTTTATACATCTTTTTCAGAATTTTCAGGGCTTTATATATGCCCAGATCACCTGTTACCTCAATCGCAGTCTTACGTACATCAGGACTATTATGTTTCAATACCTCTAACACATCCTGTTCAGAATTATCCTGTTTATATTCGCGGATCATTCTAAGTGAAAACATTACTACAGTATCATTAGGTGACCTCAGCCATTGACTGAAAGAAGGTGCTTTCATCTCATGCTGGACAAGTAATTCGTGCAAAGTGATCTGTTCCCACAAAGAAAAGGGTCGTTTGAGATGGCTCAGAAATTCAAAAGGATTTTCATCGTTAAGTCTTACCAGCGCTATCTGCGCTTCAATTCTCAAAATCTCATTCTTCGATTCCAGACACCTGTATATCTCATCATTTGCTTCCCTGATATTCATAAATGCCAACTCTCTGAATCCTTTTATTTTATTGTGCCATTGCCTGCTGTAGGCCCTGTTTAATGAATCTTTGTCAAGACCCAGATTCAGATATAGATCCTGGAGTTTCGCCTTAGCGTCTCCTTTAAGGTTTATACTGACATCAATTATCTGATTTATCAAAACCTGACGCCGGAATCTATCCGAAGCGATAGTCATAAATACCTCAGATACATGATTACCAAAAAGGTAGTCAACAATCATCCCCTGGTATTTTTCAAGCAGATACTGGCGCAACTTCTGCTCCTTTTCCATCCTTGTTCTGTTGAACAGGATAAAAATCAGCAAGGCAATCATCGCAAAAATTGTCACAGTTATAACAACAATCAGAGCATCGATCAGAATAACTGATTTTCCGAAATAATTGATTTTCTTAAGCCATGGACTACTATTATTGAAGAAAATGAACTTATGCCTGATTTTTTCTGCCGATTCAACTATCTGAGTTTTATAAGAAAAGAGAAGGAACTTGTTGCGAATCGGCAATTGCAGTTCTGATTTGCGTTGTATCAGAGACTGAAACGGTAATCTTATTTGTGTCCGGGTTAACAAAAAAATTAATTTTCCCATCTCTTGCCGGCCCTGAGGAAAACACGGGACGTAAATACTCTAATCCTTTATTATTATTCTTGCTGGTTAAACGAACTTTATAATAACCGTCTTCCTCAATTATTTTTACAATATCGCCCATAAAAGCTGCAGTTTTGCGTTGTAAAGCTTCAGCATTTGCTTTAAATCTAAAAGCTCCGAGCTGTATCGGATAATTGTCTTTCGGTAAGTTTTTCAGATTAGCTATTGTTATACTCTGGCCTGACCTTAAAGGTTTTTCAGTCTTCTTCGCACGCAACGTATCAGCATATGAAATGGAATATGTTTTGCACATTACTATGTTTACCTGAAAAAAAATGGTGTATAGAAGTAATAATATCAACAAAAGCTGATTTTTCATTACTTGTCTTTAAGATTAAATACTAAGTTTATTCCTCCTTCAAACCTGTTTCTCAAGTCAGATTTAAAGTACTCTTCCCTCAAATATCCGGCACCTATTCGTATCATAAGCTTACCTGTAATTGACAGGTTGTAAGAAAGTCTGATACTTTTGGCGCTGAGGCGCATTACATCTGTCTGTATATCAAATGGTTCATCGGGAGCGGTACCTGTGCCAAAAGTTACCTGGAAAAAATCGTTGTCATTGATATATCGTCTTGCATTTACATATAATGAAGTAGTCAGACCAACGTCCTTAAAATAAATAAAAGTTTTAGCTGATAGCCAGTATTTACCAATATATTTTTCTACTGATGCTGACGTGATGAATAAATTTCTATCGAAATAATAGTAATTCAGTCCTGCAGATACTACCCAGCCTGCAGGCAAAATCTGCCAAAATTCAAAAGCTGCCCGGTGCCTGGGGAAATATGAACCGGGGCTGAATGCATAATCAAAATAGGCATAATTTTTTTTTGTTAAATGAGGATAGGCTTCAAACTCAAGCTGAAGTTCAGTTGCAGAGCCAGGTATTGAATCATTTATATTTATATTTCCGATGTTCAGACCCGCTGATCCCGGTCCCCATTTAAACTGGTGTCCGGCACCGGCCTTAAATACCTGCCAGAACCGGTTATATGGTTCCGGGAAACTATCAAATGAATAACCTACTCTCAGATTGGTTGAACCTTGCTTTTTATTGTTTAATACCAGATTCCCCGGTTGTCGTTTTTCCTTCCTCTCTGAATTTTCGGCAGCGATCCAATCTGATATATCATTTCGAGCCTCAATTGCGTCAGTATTGCCAGGTTCATGTACCAACAATGAATCGAGAATTGTCATCGCCGGCTGGTACTTTTTCTGCCATGCATAAATTCGTGCAAGCAGTATCTTTGCATCTCCATAAGAGGGAAATGAATCCACCAGGATTTTTGCAGCAACTTCAGCCTCAGTAAGTTTTTCAGAAAAAGCCAGTTTCCGGATGCGACTATACTCACTTTCAGGGTTGGTTATAACCTGACCGGATATTTGTAAAGACGAAATGATGCCCGTTAAACATAATATCAGGCAGATCACAACAAACTTATTCACGTCACCTGTTTTTTTCAAAAAATTTCACCATCCTGATCAGGTAGACCGGATCAATTGGTTTGACAATATAATCATTTGCACCAAGTACCATAGCATCTTTAATTATTTGTGGATCACTAAATGTAGAAATTACGATTATAGGGGTAATTTTATTCAGGTCCGACCTCACATATTTGACAAGTTCCAATCCGCTGTGGTAAGGCAGATGAATATCAACCAGGAGCAGAAGATAATCATATTTACTTAAAAGGTCTAAAGCTTTGCTGCCATCTGAAGCAAGTTCTGTCTTATAACCTTCCTTTCCAAGAATAGCAGATAGAGTGGCTGCTACCAGGTTATTATCTTCACATACCAGTATTGACATCTCCTAACCGGGAATTTAGTAACAAAACAATAATATAAAAGAAAATTCTATTTTGATTTAATCAGATTTTAACAATTATTGAATGCTGATTAAAAACCTGACAATTTAGTTTCTGGTTAAATTATAATGCAAAAATAATAAAATCCTTCAATATGTTACAAACTCATTCTTTCCTAAACATTCAAAGTGCTGCTTACTCTGAATCCTCAAGGTTTTCAGTAAATCTCCCATGGTGCCCATCCCTCATCATACCTCATGTAACTTCGTCGTCCGAACTCCAGTGGAGGGGCTCCTACTTCAAACGCACCCAGATCAGGTGCTTTCCCATAATAACTGTCATTAAACCCGGGGATAATAGTTCCGCCATCTATCATCGGATTTTTGACCCATACAACCGGATCTGTAATTGTTACTTTTCTTTCGTCGAATTCATATGGTTGAGCTCCCCAATTTATGCTGTTAATTGTTACACGCGGATAAAATTCGAGCTTGTAAGATTCGACATATAACCTTGTGCCGGAAGGGGTTGTCCCTATTCTTATTCCGTGTTTTTCCCGAGCGATGCCCTTGTTGTTTCCCGAAAAATAGTCATAATCATAATCACTTGCTGGTTCTTTGTCACGATCAGTGGCCAGTGTACCGGGAACATCGAAAATATTATTGCGGCTGACACAATTCGGATTTACATGGCTGGTAAATGCACTGAAAACCCCGTTTGGTTGAAGTGCTGTATTGTGAAAAATATATCTCCTCCCACCTCCATAAGGGTCATGTTCCCCTGTTTTAATAAATGCTCCGCCCATACTGTTCCTATGCCCTGTTCTGCTCTGACCCAATACATTTCTGAAAATATAAATCGGACCTTTTGAAGTTGCCGCTGTCGCTATACCATTAAAAAAAAGATGAGCATAATTTCCCCATATACGCACATTCATATTTGCACCTTCACATTCAATCGCATCGTCCCATACACCCCTGATCAGATTGCCATAAATATCAGAATCCTTGTTCATATTCCCGACAAATGAATAGTTACTTCCCCCGCCTATGGCGTCATTAAAGCCATGATCCTCCGTTGTCAAAATATCATTGTAACGAATTACATTACCACCGGTACTCTGAATTATTGAGATCCCCTGCGGACCGTCAGGATGACCTGTTTCCCAGTCATTTGACGCACCTCGCGGATCCTCAATCAGATTATGCTGAATTGTAAGATTCCCCGCACCGGTTTCACCATATACCCCGCTGTCAGAACCTCCCTCAAGGTTACCATAGGTATGTGGCCCTCCCATCCTTCCCCAGAATGTTATGTGACATTGCTCAACAACAATATCATGCCTGTTTCTTTTGATAATAATTCCATGAACAGCTGCATTCCTGATTTCAACTCCTCGTACAATCACATAATCAGCATCAATATCGATTCCATATCTTGATACATTTTTCAGATTAAGAGTGGATTTTGAATTAGCTGGCACAGTTATAAGATGGTATGCATCCGGGGTTCCGGATTCAGTTACAACAATTGTTTTATCTGTTTCCCCTTCAGGGAGAAACGTTGTTTTTCCAATTGGAAACTTATTGCTTCTCGTCAAAAAATTCAATCTGATTTTGGAGGAATTGTTTGATAATTCGACCTGATATTCTTTACCCGGTTCAAGACCAACAATACTGCCCCTGTACTCACCATCGCGGGCATCATAAACAAGGTCAAGGCCATTTTTCCATGAGTTGCCTGAGGCTTCCTTATATCTTATTTTAGCCGGACCGCTTTCAGCTACTCTCCAATATAATCCTGCACACTTGTATGTAGTTACTGCATATGGATCAGGCATATTATCAGATTGTCGTGCCCCCTGAATATTTATCAGCTTAATCAGTTCCAGTAGAGCAACCATGAACCAAAATACTTTTCTGTTCATAAAATGTTATTTAACCTGAATTATTCATAAAAAAGGGGGTTTTGTTCTTTATTTATAACTTAAATAGCTATATTTAAAGTCGTTACAACAAAACAACCCCTTTGTACAATGATAGACAAAAAAACTGAAATTACTGCACCCGAAATTAGCCTTTTTCCGATAAAAGGTAAAAATATTGAGCTTAGTTTTAACGGTGATCGCATTAGCTGCGATGGTGGATTATTACTTCTTCGTGAGCTTGATAGCCAGCTAAACCTCTTATCATCAGCGAGTAACTGTATTCACGACGAAAGGGATCAGCGTTATATTGATCATTCTGTTAAAGAACTATTGACACAACGAGTTTTTCAGATAGCCGCCGGTTACGAAGATTGCAATGACAGCAATGACCTGCGTGAAGATATGATATTCAAAATGTGTGCAGGCCGGCTGCCTCAAAGCGATAATGATTTAGCATCTCAGCCTACAATGAGTCGACTGGAAAACACAGTTACAAGGACTGATCTTTTCCGTATGGGCGAATGTTTGGTAGACATCTTTATAAATTCATACTCAAAAGCACCATCTGTCATCATTTTAGATTGTGATGATACCAACAATGATACTTACGGGCAACAAGAACTGGCATTATTCAACAACTATTACAACGAGTATTGTTACATGCCATTACATATTTATGAAGGATTATCTGGAAAGCTGATAACTACCATTTTAAAACCTGGACGCCGGAATAAACAAGCCAATGTTGCCAAACTATTAAAAAAGCTTATAGCGTACCTTCATGTACAATGGCCTGATACAAGGATTATAGTACGTGGCGACAGCCATTTTGCATCACAGGATTTTATGGATTGGAAATGGATCCAACCTAATGTTGACTTTATCACCGGGCTGACGGGCAATGTAAAGCTCCATGAACTGGCACAGGTAACCATCGAAAGTGCCCAAAGAGAGTTTAATCAATACCAAAATCCGGTAAAACGTTACCATTCATTTATGTACAAAGCAGGGAGCTGGGAAAACTACCAACGAGTTATTGTGAAAGTTGAGGTAGGCACAATGGGAACCAACATCCGGTACATCGTCACCAGCCTGGCCGATTTTCGTACCCGTGATTTATACGAGAAAGGCTACTGTGCCCGTGGCTCAATGGAGCTTCGTATTAAAGATCATAAGTTGTATCTTAAATCAGACCGGTCGTCTTGCTCAAAGTTTACAGCAAACCAGTTTCGCTTGTTTTTGCACTCAATGGCATACATTCTCATACACATATTACAAAAACAGGTATTAAAGGGAAGCGAGTATGCCAATGCAACCATGAAAACCATACAGCTTAAAATTATTAAAACCGCTGCATGGGTAAAAGAAATGAAAACCAAGATAAAGATAGAGTTACCTCAGTTTTGCACGACAAAAAAGGAGCAAATCAAAGGTTTTGAGATGCTGATCATGCTTCGAACTTAGAAATATTAAATCACAGTATCCTAAATATATAGTCTGAAAATAAATTACATGATTGGGAAAGGTATGCCCAAGTAGAAGATTTTGAGCTAGGAGTAAACGCTGTTACGAAAATATTAGGGCAGAATCCAGACAAAAATTAAAAAATCTCATCTCAAAAACAAAATCACGAGCTCCCGCAAAATAATGACCAGCTCAAAAGTCAATTTTTATGTCTAATTTTAAGTTTATGAATTAATCAGGTTAAATAGTTTTTGTTTTCAAATTAAGGATCCTCGTTTTTTATTCTCACTTCCCGGGTATTGATTTTTATCAACAGGTCATTCTCCAGGTGCCCTGTAAAGTTCAATATTTGAAATAACCGGACAGGCTTTTGATTTAGTGATAGTTACTTTAATTTTGGATGGTTTTAACAACAGGAAATTTTCTTATTACTTTATGACCAATAGTTGTTCCATCAATCAAGTGTTTCCATTCCCCATTATTAAAAGCTCAACTTTAAATTCCTGAACCCTTTGTCCAAGCTTTATATATTCCTGAAGAATAATCCTGTTCACTTCAGTTTCGCCACCAAGATCAATAATAAGATCGCCTGATTGTTTGTGCATCGTTGTTGTCCAGTAAGTTTCCGGATTCCATCATTTACTTTTGACGCCTCATATCCTTTTCCTCTGTATTAAGTAGCATGAACTTTTTTACCTTTTGCCAGATCAGTTGTCAAATTCTTTCTCCTGAGCAATTCCCTGAAAGCCAGAAGCGACTTAACATCATTTTCATGCAAAAGTCCTCGCCTGTCAGGTGGAACATTAAGAAGAAGACTACTATTCCGACCCACTGATGAATAATATATCTCCATAAGGTTTTCAGGTGATCTTACAAGGGAGTCCTGACTCTGATGATAAAACCATCCCGGACGGATAGAAACATCAACTTCAGCAGGGACCCAGTAGTTCCCATCTTCCTGACCTTCTCCGAGAATCTTTGCAAAATCACCACCCGGGTACATCTCATCTCTTTTAAAAGACACCAGTTGGTCAGACTGCCAATGCCCCTTTCATTACCAACCCATCTGACATCTGGTCCGGCATCGCTGAACATCACTGCTGATGGTTGTAGTTCCCTGACTATCTTATGGGTATTGGGCCAGTCATAATAGGTTTTATTATCAATTTTTCTGGTTTCTCTTGTCCTCCATAATATCCGTCTCCTCCATTGGCACCGTCAAACCAGACTTCAAATATATCACCATATTCAGTAAGTAGTTCACGAAGCTGATTCCGGTAATAAGTAAGATATTCAGGAGTTCCATAGAATGAACTGTTCCTGTCCCATGGTGAGAGATAGACTCCGATATTTCAATCCATATTCATCACATGCCTAACGGAGTTCCCTCAGAACATCTCCTTTACCATTTTTCCAGATCGAATTTTTAACTGAATGTTCTGTGAATTTTGAAGGCCACAGGCAAAATCCATCATGATGTTTTGCAGTTATTATAATACCTTTCATGCCTGCATCTTTGGCAACTTTGGCCCATTGTCGGCAGTCGAGTTCGAGGATTAAAGACCGACTCCTTTTCATCTCCGTATCCCCATTCCTTATCTGTGAAAGTATTAACGGTAAAATGGACAAACATATAATACTCCATTTCATGCCAGGCAAGTTGCCTTTCGGATGGAACCGGCCCAAATGGTTCCGGGGGTTTTAACTGGGAACATGCAAAGACAGATAATTGCAGAATAAAAAGATATATTTTTCATTTGGTTAAATTTATTAGTAAAAAAAGATTGAATTCTTTGACAAAGTCTATGTTCTCGTCATAACTCTGTGGAAATGTCCTCTTATTGTTACATAGAAACTACAGAGTTGCACAAAGAAATCGCAGAGTTCACATAAATCAATTATTTAGTTTGTACAGATCTTTTATTCTTATGTTTCTGAATTTAAGTCGAACCATGCCCCAGAAAACCGATATGACCAGTTTTGTTTTTTAATCCGGGATGATCATTATGATCCATAGTTCCATTATCTCTTGGTCCGGCAATATCTCCGTCAACAATTACCGTGCCATTAAGGATGATTTTAATATTTGTTCCCCTTAGCTCAACTTCTTCATAATTCCATTCCCCCAATGGTTTAAGAAATCCTCGTTTGGCAGGAATTACTCCATATACTGATCCATGGTACTGGTAAGGCTGAAGGTTTGCATATACCGGAGCTGTATCGTCAAGTATCTGAAGCTCCATCCCTACATAAGCAGCATCACCGGTAAGCGGGGCTCTGATTCCTAGTCCGTTATTTGCTGCCGGAGTAAGTAAAAATTCAAACCTGAAAATAAAATCAGAATATTCCTTTTCTGTATAAAGATTGCCACCCGATTCCTTCACCGGTTTTACTACTATCATCCCATCTTCTGCCACATATGACTTTTTATTGCCAACCCAGTTGTCAAGGTTTCTTCCGTTGAAAAGAGAAACAAATCCTTCAGATCTTTCCTCAGGAGTAAGATTATATTCTTTTTCACTTATCTCTCTGACATATAAATCCCTGAAAGCCAGATCTGTACCATGTGCCTGAAATTCAATCGGACCTTTCGGGAATATAGGTATATTCCGGTCCCAATAATTTTCCAGGACTACATTATCTACAACCAGTTCACCGTTCAGCCATACAGATACCTTTTCTCCTATCATAACAATTCTGAAAGTATTCCAGTCTCCAACAGGATTATCAGCAACTTTAAGCGGTTTTGAAGGATTTTTCTGATTATTGTATAATCCGCCTGATCCAACCTGGCACCTACCTCCACTCCTCGTGAAGTATCCCAGATCTGAACCTGGGGTGATCCTCTGAGATAGATACCACTGTCCCCTCTTTTTGGTATTTTCCAGTCAACCAGCATCTCAAAATCACCATACTCCTTTATTGAACAAAGATTATCTCCCTTACCATTAAACCAGATACAGCCATCTTTAACGCTCCAGTTTCCGGGAACTTTTTTATTGGCTTCAATCTGTTTCTTTGCAAGTTCTGCAGGTTTCATTTTTGCCCTTGCAACCGGATTTTCGACAAGTCCCTGCCATCCCGTAAGATCTTTGCCATTGAACATCGGTTTAAATCCCTCATCAGCAGGCATGTCAGCAAGATATTTGTTTACCATCTCCTTATCATATTCACTCTCCGGCCCTTTCAGTTTGCTAACTGCCTTTGTAAGTATTTCTCTTACAATGTTTCCATACATCCCTGACTTTGAAGCAGTTGGCAGGGCTATACCAATTGCTGCTTTTGCTGCGGCAGCAGAAGTTTCGGGATCATCGAGATAATTCCGCAACAAAAAAAAGGCCTGATAGGTTTTCAGTTTACCGATTTCGGTGAGAATTTCATTTTTCCGGTCCGCACTAAGAGCAAATGGCATTATCTTCCTGAAAAGAAGAAGCTTTTCTTCATCAGGTAACTGAGTGACTCTTATCTGTCTGACATATCCTTCAAAAGCCGGAGCTTCGAAGTTTTATTACCCGAGGCACATATCTCATAAAGAGCTGATGAAGCTGAATAATCCTTCCAGTTTGTCAGAGCTTTAAAACATACATCCCGCATTGCGGGATTACCATTTTCAAATTCGTTCAGAACTCTTTTCAATGCTTCCCGGCCTCCTGTTTTTGCAAGAACAGGAATGATTTTTTCCTTCTGAACTCCTTCTGTCCATTGCTTTAAGTATCTCATCTGATCTTTTTTCGGGATCAGGTATCATTAAAGCAGCATTGACAATTGAAGTCTGAATATAAGCAACAAACTCCGGTTTGTCAGTAACTAAAAGAAGGTCAATAAGTCTTTTCTGGTCAGTTGGTGCAGCCAGTTCAGGAAGTGCTGCGTAAGCTGCTCTTTTTACATTTTCGTCTGTAAAGGAGGTAAACTTAAGGACCTCGTTGAAATTTTCGTGTCCTCTGTTCCATGCCATAATTTCAATAACACTTTTTTTAGCAGCCGGAGGACCATCAGTAAGTACCGGTTTAAGAAGTGGCAATTTCTCCCGGGTCATCACAGTCATCAGAGCTGATTTGGCTGCCTCCTGATCACCTGAATTGGTAAACCTGGTCAGATAATCAATCAGATCAGCTATTGCCCCAGTGGAACTTATTTTGACTAAAGCGGCAGCGGATTCAGTTCTTACTGCCATATAGTTGCTTGAAAATGAGGAAGTAATTAATGGCATAGCCGTTTGATCTTTCCGGTCACCAAGCATTGAAATGATTTCCGGTTTTGCATCCGGAATGGCTTTGGGAAAAAATTCAATCCATTTCTGGGTCACTTTGCTGCCATTTATATTCAAAGACATTCTTATTGCGGCAACTCTATATGTCTTATCAGTGTGACCGGCTGCTTTAAGAATGACAGGAAATGCATCGATACCATGAAAACCTGTATAGATATCCAGAGCAGCAATCTTATTTTGGATTGAAGTTTTGTCTGTACATTTTTCCATCACAAGCTTGCAGATCTTATCCATTGTTTTATCTGTCTCCATTATTACCCGATACTTTTGCATAAGTAAGAAGGGATTCTGTTGCTCCGGTGGTTCCCATCTGTATGATGCTTCTTTAGCTGCCTTTGACAGTACAGGATATGCCAGAGGGCATCCGCTTTGTGCCAGGGCATTATATGCTGACGCCTTTATGTTTACATTATTGTCTGATGCCCATGTAATATATTCATTAACAGCAATTTTTGATTTCATTGATGCGAGATGCATTCATTACTCCGGCAGCACATGGAAGATCTCTGTTCTTAAGAGCTTCAGCAAGGTGTTTCAGCAGTTTTCCCACCGATAGCAGTTATCGCTGCAAGCGCCGATTCGCACATTTCCTTATCGGTAAGAAAGATCTTCATAGCAGCAACCGATTGATCACCTCCGATTATCTGGAGTTGTTTCATGAAAAAATCTTTGACACCATAATCCTTCTTGTCCGTTGCATATCTAATGCATATTTTTTCCCAGAATGCTTTTTCGTTCTCTTTTCCCTTCTGCGAAAGAAAGCGTGAAGAGACTTCAACAGCAAATCTGGGCCGTGTATCATCACCTGTTCCTGCAGGAATAATCTGATCACAAATCCTCTGGATACCTGTTTCTCCAAGGGAAAGCATATCACCCATCAGCTTGTCTGTAAGCTTAAGATCATTAGCAGGCATCCTGGCCAGAAGGTCAGCAACTTTTGTTTCAGTATTCTTATATCCTGCGGGTAAGATGCGACAGAAAGCAGCATGAGAAAAAAACTGATTATAAGTGTTTTCTGGATTTTCATATCTTCAAATTTTCAAATTTTTAAATTAAGTATCTTTAATCAGATTTTCCATGGTCCCCTCATAGGCTGGTTAATAAGTCTGTTGGCACCTTCATCATCTATAAACTCCTGTTTAACAGGATCATATTTAAGGTTTCGTCCAAGCCGAAGAGCTATTATTCCCAAGGTTTACCATTGAGCATGATCTATGTCCGTTTGATTCATTAAGGGCAAATTTTTTTCTGGTAAGAACCGATTCGGTGAATGTTGTTATCTGAGGTGCGGGATCAGGCAATGAATCTATAAGTTTCTCCATATCTGTTATATCTGATTTGAATCCTTTAAACACCTTTCCATCAGGTCCTTCAATATATGCAGCATTATTATCACGGTTTTCACCATCGAGTATTATTTTGCAACCGTCGGCATATGTATAGGTAATTCTTCTCCATGATCCTACAGCGTCATAATGTTGCTGGGGAGCATCAATTTCAACTGTAACAGGACCTGTATCATCTTTCCTGAGCAGATATTGAACAGGATCGAGATAGTGCTGGCCCATATCGCCTAAGCCACCACCGTCATAATCCCAATAACCGCGGAATTTTGCATGTACTCTTTCAGGATTATATGGTTTGTAAGGTGCAGGACCAAGCCAGAAATCATAATCTAGTTCCGGAGGAACAGGCATTGGTTTAAGATTATAAAGTCCGCTCCAGTAAAACTTCCAGTCGTAACCTGTTATACCGCTGACAGTTACCTTCAATGGCCAGCCAAGAACTCCGCTGTCAACTAGTTTTTTAAGGGGTTTTACCGTTGTACCCAAACCATAAAACTGATCTTTAAACCTGAACCAGGTATTCAAACGGAACATACGGCCGTGTTTCTGAACAGCTTCTATAACTTTTATTCCTTCACCGATGGTACGTGTCATTGGCTTTTCGCACCAGATATCCTTTCCGGCTTCAGCAGCCATTTTTGATATTATACCATGCCAGTGAGGAGGGGTGGCAATATGAACAATATCGATATCAGGTCTGGCTATAAGTTCACGGAAATCGCTATATCCCTTAACATTTCCGCCAGCCTGGGCAATTGCCTGTTCAAGGTGTGATTTATCAACATCGCATACTGCAAGCAATTTTGTACCTTCGTATAAAATATGGTTGCGACCCATTCCGCCTACACCAACAATTCCCTTTGTAAACTGGTCGCTTGGAGCAGTATAACCCTGACCTCCAAGCATGCGCTTGGAATAATGGTTAAGGCTAAAGTGGCAGCAGTTGTCTTTTTAAGAAAATCACGCCGGCCAAGAATCTTTTCTCTCATAATATTTTTCTTAACATTGATTGTGAACTTATTAAGAATCCTAAATCATGAATTCGTTTATCCTGCAATTTGCAAGTTTTGTGACCAATTTACAAATAGAAGAAGTTTTATTTTGTAAAATTTCAGACAAAGGCATACCTTTTTTGGATTATTCAGGTATTTATTTAACAGGGATCAAATAAATAATATTGTAAAACAAACCGATAATGGGTTGCACAAATTATGGTCCGGCTGAACCGGCTGAGAAAGCCGGGATTTATTAAATTTCATCTATAAATTATGTTAAGATTATTACACGCTATTGTTTCAGGTTAAAAATTGCAACTGAAAGCAGATATATCATGCACAATATCAAAATGGACATACCTGTAGTGATTGTGCTAAAATCGCTTACCAGGCCAATTAACAGGGGAATAACCGCTCCTCCTGAAATTGCCATCATCATTAGTCCAGAAATTTCATTGCTGCGGATCGGAAATTTTTCAACAGTAAGTGAAAAAACCAGCGGGAATATATTTGCAACAGCAAACCCTATCATGAATACCAGTACCCATGCCATAACAGGTGAGGTGAAAAACAAAATCGCACCCATACATAAAATACCCAGTATTGAGGTCCACAGGAAAAACTTACGGGAAGATATTTTTGTCAGCATTACTGCGCCGGCAAATGTTCCGATCATACGCCCGAAGAAGTAAATGCTTCTTCCAGATTCCGCTGCAGTCTGGTCAATGCCAAAACGTTTGATAAGAAATTGCCCCGAATTGGAGTTAAATCCAACATCTATACCAACAACAAGAAAAATTGAGAGAACCATCATCAGAACAAAGTTATTTCCAAGAAGCTTAAAGGATGATGTAAAGGTTGCTTTAAATCCCTCCTGTTTTGTTTCCTCAATTTTTACGGAGCCTAACCACAGAACTGAAAGTATTGACACAACTCCGAACACAAGAAAAAAAATTTTCCAATCGCCAAACCGCAAAGCCAGAAGTGCTGCCAGAGGCGCACCAATCATGGAACCAATTGCTTTTATAAATTGCGAAAAACTCAGTAAACTTGATCTTCTGTTATCCGGTACAACATCAACAAGAAGAGGATTGGCTGAAACCTGAACGATAGTGTTGCCGATTCCGAGAAGCGCAAAACCGACCAGCACCATGTAAAAAGTATAGAATAAAAAAGGAACAATCAAACCTAAAGCAGTGACTAACATGCCGATATTCAGCATAAAACGTTTGCCTAAACGCGATTGCATCACTCCTGCAGGTACTGACAACAGAAAAAACCAGAGTAAAGCTGAGGATGGTATGAGCTGGGCTAAGGTAGAGCTCAGCTTCATGTCTTTACTTACACTGATCGCTTCATACCACATATCAACAAAACTCATGACAAAAAATGACATGAGAAGCGGGAATATTCCGGGGATGTTAACTTTTTGTATTGTCATTCCCGGTGGTTTAAAGTTTGATTCGTGTTTCCCATTTGGTGTTTTGCGGGCAGCTAATATCACATCAATGGCAAAGCGTCTTGAACGGCTTCCCAGAAATCATCATTGAAAAGATAAGCGCTTCCAAGGAGAGCAGCTTCTTCTTTTAACTCAGATAATTCAACCCTGCAAGTGCATTTTTCATTTTTAAGACTATTTTCAAGAGATTCTCCAAAGAGATTATAAGAATTGGAAATATTTCCTCCGATCACAAGGATTTCAGCCTTGAATCTATTCATCCATGGAGCAAGGAATGCTCCAAGCCGGTCACCGAATTCATGAAAAAGAGATAATACCGTTTTATCAGTCTCGGCGAGTGATGACAATTCCTTTACTCCTTGTACCTCAATTCCTGTAACTTTTCTGTATTTATCTATAAACCAGCGTGTTGAAAATGACTCATCAGCAATACCCCCTTTATACGGGAGATGGTATACGCACCCAAGTCTTGGAACGTCCGGTCCGCCAATGACAGGGATATGGTTACAGATGAATGCTGATCCGAAACCAGTGCCCAGGGTTATCGAAATTGACCGTTCTGCTTTTGAGGCTTTCCCCGTCCATGCCTCACCGACCGCAAACGATGAAGCATCATTCATATACCTGATACGGAAATTACCCGGGAGATGAAGGCTTCTTATAATGGCCTCGCCAATATTAAGTCCATAAAGATTCTCGTATTTGGCGACTCCTTCAATCAGACATATACCTTTAACATAATCGAATGGTCCGGGAACAGCAAACCCTATTCCTTGCAAGGAGTTTTCCGGCACTTTACCCAGACTTTCCCTTAATGCCTCAGTCCAGATTGAGATTATTTCTTTTGCCTGCGCCTGGTTGTTTACCGCCTTCTCACTAAATGTCTCCCTTAGTATTGTTCCTGAAGAAAGATCTACTGCAGCACAGCTGATATGGCTTCCGCCTATATCGGTACCGATTGCAATATTTTCCATCATCCTGTAAAAATAATCTTAAACCTGTTAAAGATTGTGAGAATAGCCGGCGGTTAAAATATCTAAATTTATTATGGCAGCAAAATAATTTTAATGAGGAGTCGCTGGTATCCTTACCGGAATTATATTGATTATGGAATTCCGGGGTGAACAAAACAAAATAGTACGTAAGTAATGTTTTAAGAACCGTAATACAAAGTTCATTAACCAGCTATGGTCATCTAAACATCTGCTTCTTCTTATTACTTTCAGTGAGCTGCCTGCCAATTTTCTTTTCGTACATTGTTACAATAAATTCAGCCGTATCACTTATAGAGAATGTGCTTCTGTTTAATACAGAATCAAAAAGATGGTCAATATTAATTGATTTCTTTTCGAGAAAACTCTGGATCAGATTAAACCGGCACTCATCGGTATTAACAATGTATTCTTCCGCAGTTTCAATATTCATTACTCTCTTTTTCATAACGTTATTAACTCTCCAGTAGAATGGCGCTGTAAGTCTTATATGTAATGCATTTACTATTTCCCTCGCTATAGAAACGCCCCCTCGTCCTACAAGAACTATATAACCCTCTTTGCAGATTGATAATACTACATCCTTGATTGCCTTTTTTATTCTAAGGTCACTGACAAAACCACCCGAAAATGCCATTATCATCTCTGAAAGACTTGATAATTCAATCCCATTATAGAAATTTTCAATGCGCTCGGTATTAGTATTTAATTCTTTAGCAATTGCATAAATAATATCCTTATCAACCCATTTCCATTTCTTTGTTTCATATTTGTGGTTCATTATATCAACCACGTTCTCAGCTACCTGGCGGGCATCGCAACCTGTTAACCGTGAAATTGTAATAACAGGGCCATCATCAATTGCCGGCTTATTAAGAATCGATTCACGGTACCGGCCGTCAAAATAATCAAAAAACTTTTCCATATTTTATTTTTGATTTCATGTTTATTTTTATATTTGCGGCAATCAGTTTATGTTAATGGCTCTAAATTAATTAATTATCCAGTATGCTTAGGGAATAAGATGTTAAAATTCCAGAACTGGTACCATAAATTACATTAACGTTATAAGTTACGAAAAGTTAATGAATTATGGAAATAAATTTTCATTGAATTGTTGACATATAATATAATTAATTAACCTGATCTATGCCTGGAGAAAGCAAAACGGCTCGATTTTTGAAAGAAAATTATATTATGAGTAAAACAGGACTGAGCTCTGCCAGATTGGAGATTATTGTAGCTTTTGTTGCCTATGCCGCCTTTAGTATGGGATGCAATAAGGATCATAACATAAGTGACAGACAGGAGGTGCTGTTTCAGTATGATTACAATAACAGTGCATGGGGTTTCCAGCATTATGGATTTATAATTGATAATAAAGGTGAAGTAATTACATATAATAATCCCAAAGACTGGAATTATCCTGATAAGTCTTATATAATAACCGAAAAACAAATCGCCGAGAACCTGCAGAAATGTGAATTATCAGGGATAAAAATCCCGATGGAGGAATTACACAAATACACAAATTATATCCGGAATATTTCCTCAAGCATGGTAAGTGCAAAACAGAATGTCGCAAATGACGCCGGAACAACCGAGTTTATATGTTACCGGTACCTTGAAAGTACAGGAGCTTATGAAGGTCATCTTATAAAGATGGAAGGTGACTACAAATGCGAAAACCTGAATTTTTATTCAAAAAAGGTAGCATCATGGATGAGGGCCATAGGTAATAATATTTACTTAAAGTAAACTTACCACATCTCTTAAATAACCGGAAGCCTGAAGTATAATTCAAATCACCAAAAAAAAAATCTGAAACTTTTATTGTTTTTATTATATCTTTACTTCATACTAAATATAATAAGCTACCTGACAACCTAAATTGATCAATATGAGTACATCCATTCTTACGCGTCCGGAAATAATATGGTTTATTGCAGGCCTTTGTCTGTTCTTGCTTGAACTGGTTATTCCGGGGTTTTTTATTTTTTTCTTCGCATTGGGAGCATGGGTTACAGCTCTTGTTTGCCTTATAGGAAATCCGGGAACAAACCTTCAGATAATTATTTTCGCTATAACTTCTGTTCTTTCGCTTATTGCCCTGAGAAGGATGATCCAGAAGAAGTTTTTCTTCAGCAAGAAAAATAATGATGATTCTGATGCAGTTGAAGATGAATTTACCGGTAAAGAGGGAATTGCACTCACCAGTTTTTTACCTGGCAAAAAAGGGAAAGTCGAATTCAAGGGTACTTTATGGGATGCTGAATCAAAATCCGAGATAACAAAAGGCCAATCTGTTATAATAATAAAAAAAGAAAGTATTACCTTAAACGTTGAACCAAAAAACTAATAACATGGAAGGATCAAGTACTACATTAATTCTCCTGGGTGTAATCTTTTTAGGATTCATCCTTATCGGATCTATGATTAAAATTGTTCCGCAACGAACAGCTATAATCGTAGAGCGGCTTGGAAAATACAGAGCAACCTTTACAGCAGGTTTCCAGGTCCTTATACCCTTTGTCGACAAAGTTAGATACAGGCATACCCTTAAAGAACAGGCCATTGATGTTGCGCCTCAGATCTGTATAACACGCGACAATATTGCAGTGGAAGTAGACGGAATATTATACCTCCAGATTCTTGATCCACAGAAGGCCTCTTATGGAATTGATAATTACCGGTTTGCATCTATCCAGATAGCTCAGACCACCATGAGGAGCGTTATAGGCAAGCTGGAACTTGACCGGACATTCGAAGAGCGCGAAACAATAAATGTCAGTATTGTTGAAGCAGTTGATAAAGCAAGTGAACCATGGGGTGTTAAAGTCAGCCGGTATGAAGTCAAAAACATTTCTCCTCCCCAGAGCATTAAGGATGCTATGGAAAAACAGATGAGGGCAGAAAGAGAAAAGAGAGCTATCATTGCTGAATCGGAAGGAACAAAGCAGGCCAAAATAAATGTGGCGGAAGGTGATAAGCAGGAGCTTATAAAGAAATCGGAAGGGGAAATGCAGAAACGTATTAACGAAGCAGCAGGACGTGCATCAGAGATCGAACAACTGGCAAAAGCAACAGCAAACGGTTTAAGAGCAATATCATCCGCAATTTCCGAAGAAAACGGATTGAATGCGGTTAACCTGCGTATAGCTGAACAATACCTTCTGGAATTTGGAAAGCTTGCCAAGGTTAATAACACATTAATAATCCCCTCAAATCTTACCGACATTGCCGGAGTTATTGCAACTGCTACTTCAGTTTTCAATGAGACCAAAGACAAGACTAAAATGAAATAATATTGACTTAATAACACTTTAAGGAGAGGCTGCTCTTTTGAGACAGCCTCCTTTTTTTTATCCATTTCCGTGATTGCAATCTGGTTTACGCAATCATCGAAATTCAAGATTGAAAAAGTTTTTTATTATCGCTGAAAATTCAATCCCATATGAAACCCACATGACTGATCCCGATCCCAAACAATTAGTGCGACCGACCGTTGCAATATAATCCCGGCTTTTTTATTCCTGATAAATAAACTCTAATTAAAAACAAGGTTAAGTCTTTATTATTCTGAAATATGCGTAAGTTCAATCAATCCGTCTTTGTTTATTATCCTCACTTGTTTTCCTTCAGCTTTCAGGTAACCACCTTCTTCAAGCTCGCCAAGAGCCCTTGCCACTGAGGGACGGGTGACTCCAAAGTAATCAGCAAGATCATTCTGGGTTCTGTCAAGCCTGATAACGGTGTTGACACTCCCAGCCAATTTAAGTATATATTGTGCCAGCTTTCCTTTGATTGTCCTGAAATTCAAAAATTTAATCTTTTCCGACAGAAATTGTGAACGATTTGAAATCATATCAAGAAAATTCACAAGTATTTTGTCATTATTCATCAGAATATTCAAAAATTTTGCCCTGTCAATAATAAGCAGTTCTGCATCTGAGACAGCGATTACATTTACCGGAAAAGAGTTTTTACTGCCGAATAAAAAAGCTGATGCAATCGTTCCCGGTGCCTGAATATCCTCTATTTTAATAACTCTCCCTGCAAAGTCGGCCATTTCTCCTTTAACAACACCACTGACAACAATAATCAGCGAATCAACCTGTTCACCGCTTTGAAATATCATGGATCCTGATCTGAATTTTCTTGTCCTTGGTGACACATCTGAAAGAATTTCTTCAATCTCCGTTTCAGTCAATCCTTTAAAAACAATTGCTTTTGATAATTGAGTGTAGTACATAAATTTTTTAATAAAAATACGATTTTGTAACATATGTTACAATTCATACCGTAGCATTTCTTCACTTTTGTAATAGAAAATAAATAGAAGTCACAAATATGAAGAGAGATATTTTAAAAATTGATGAAGTTTTATGTAATGGATGCGGACAATGTGTTCCCAACTGTCACGAAGGCGCTTTGCAGGTCATCGACGGAAAAGTCAGACTGGTAAGTGAACTCATGTGCGATGGACTTGGCGCCTGTTTAGGTAATTGCCCTGAAGGAGCAATTACAATTGAAACCAGGGAAGCTGAACCCTACAATGAAAGACATGTGATGGAGCAGATGAAGAATAAAGGGAAGAATACAATTATAGCACACCTGAAACATCTGAAAGACCACGGGGAAAAAATTTACCTTCATGAAGGTGTTTCATACCTGAAAGAATGCAGAGCAGAATTAACCTTTAATCTTGAGGAGGTTATGAGTGAGGTACATACTCATGGCGGCAACCTTTCAGCTCATCAAAAGGTTAACAGCCATGTCCCTTCGCACGGGCACTTTACCGGCGGGTGTCCGGGATCAAGACCGATGGTTATTGAAAAGCCGGTGACTGTAAATAACAGGACTTTCCCCGCTGACCAGCCTTCAGAACTAAAACAATGGCCCGTTCAGATGCATCTGATAAATCCTGAAGCTTCATATTTCAGAGACTCTGATTTATTGCTCGCGGCTGATTGTGTGGCATTTTCAATGGGCAACTTCCATAGTCAGCATCTGAAAGGAAAGTCGCTGGCAATTGCCTGCCCCAAACTTGATAATGGCACTAAGGTTTATGTTGAAAAGCTTTCTGCCATGTTTGGTACGGCAAAAATAAAAAATATAACAGTTATGATGATGGAAGTGCCTTGTTGCGGTGGTTTATTACAGATGGTCAGAAAAGCACTTGCAAACACTTCAAGAAGAGTTCCTGTCAAGGAAATGATTGTCGGAATTAATGGAGAAGTACTCAGGGAAGAAGTGGTGTAAAGTATTGAGTAAATGCGTATGTGCCAGTATGCTTTATATCATTTTATTATTATTTAAATTGATTCTAAACTCGTTATAAACTACATTTGAGCAAGCGAGATTTTTCACCCTCGTGTCAGAAAATAAACTATCCTAATCATGCCTCAAAATCCTAAAAAGAATGCAGCGTCAGGTAATCCGTGTTTCCTTGGCTTTGATATCGGGTCTGTCTCTCTTAACACTGTTATTCTGGATGAGAATAACAATATACTTGAGGATTATTACGATTACGTCCATGGAAAACCTTTTAATGTGCTTAAGGAAAGACTCGCTTCGATCCTGGAGAGGATATCTTCTGAATCAATAACCGGTATAGCCATAACCGGAACAGGTGGCAGGCTCGCAACAGAACTTATAGGCGGAATATTTGTAAATGAAATTATAGCACAGGCAACCTCGGCATCAAGATTATTTCCTGAAGCCAGAACAGTGATTGAGATCGGAGGTGAGGATTCGAAACTTATCATTCTTGAAAAAGATCCATTAAACGGCCATTCAAGACTCGTTGATTTTGAGATGAATAGTATCTGTGCTGCAGGGACAGGGTCATTTCTCGATCAGCAGGCCCGTAGAATAGGGGTCCCTATAGAAAAAGAGTTTGGGGAAATGTCCCTGAAGTCTGTTGATCCGCCGAGGATTGCAGGCAGATGCAGTGTGTTTGCAAAAAGCGACATGATACACCATCAGCAAATAGCCACTCCCTTACATGATATCGTTGCAGGGCTGTGCTTTGCTCTTGCCCGTAACTTCAGAAGTAACGTCGCGAGAAGTAAGGAGATAAAAAAACCGGTGCTGTTTTCGGGTGGGGTGGCCGCCAATATTGGTATGGTAAGAGCTTTCAGGGAGGTACTGAATCTGATAGACGGAGAATTGATTATTCCACCTCACCACGCCTCAATGGGCGCCCTGGGGGCAGTAATGTATGCCAGGGCAAACAGCCTTAACATGAATCATTTCAAGGGACTTGATAAACTTAAAGAATATCTTTTCCGCGATTCGACACTTTTTGTCAGTCTGCCGCAATTGAAGGAATCTGAAGCAGAATATAAAAAAGATATCCATTTCACCAAGAATGGAGGGGATAAGTTACAGGTTTATCTCGGACTTGATATCGGGTCATTAAGTACAAATGTGGTGCTTATCGATGAGAAACACCGGGTTATCTCGAGAAGATATCTTCCTACAGCAGGCAAACCATTGGAAGCTATACAAAAAGGTTTAACTGAAATATATGATGAGGTTGGCAACGATGTAGAAGTGATAGGTGCCGGAACGACAGGATCGGGAAGATACCTTACCGGAGATTTTATTGGTGCTGATACTATTCAGAATGAGATAACTGCCCAGGCTACTGCAGCAATTGATTATGATCCGACCGTGGATACAATTTTTGAAATTGGTGGTCAGGATTCAAAATATATCAGCATTGAAAATGGTGTGGTGGTTGATTTTGAAATGAATAAAGTCTGTGCAGCCGGTACAGGATCCTTTCTTGAAGAACAGGCTGAAAAACTGAATATCAATATAGTAGGTGAATTTGGCGATATGGCGCTCGGATCTGAATGTCCCGTCAAGCTTGGCGACCGCTGCACCGTTTTTATGGAATCGGACCTGAATTCATTTATGCAGAAGGGTGCAAGGAATGAAAACCTTGTAGGAGGGCTCGCTTATTCGATTGTTTATAATTATCTCCAGAAAGTTGTTGCGGAACGAAAGATTGGAAATAAGATTTTCTTTCAGGGCGGAGTAACCAATAATAAAGCAGTTGTTGCAGCTTTCGAACAGGTTACGGGAAAAAAGATAATCATACCTCCCCATTTTGATGTAACCGGCGCAATAGGTGCTGCAATCCTGGCACAAAGGTCATTGGCGGCAGGTCAGAAAACAAGGTTCAAAGGCTTCGGGGTACGGAATGTTAATTATGAAATAAGCAGGTTTGTTTGCAAGTCATGTACAAACAACTGCGAGATCAGAAGGGTTAAACTGGAGGGCTACAAGAAACCTCTTTTCTATGGCGGCAGATGTGAAATGTATGAAACTGCCGACAGAAAAAGAGTACGGAATGACATCCCTAATCTGTTTGAAAAGAGGCTGGAGATGCTCATGGATGGTTTTTCTGAACAAAAAATCCCCGATACTACGACTATCGGAATACCCAGGGCCCTGATGGTTTTTTACCAGCAATTCCCTTTCTGGAGGACTTTCTTTGAGCAACTTGGATTTAATGTTGTTATTTCTAAGGAATCGGATAAAGCACTGTTAACCAAATCCATTGAGACTATTACAGCTGAAACATGTCTGCCGGTCGAGACCATGCACGGACATGTTATTGATCTTATTGAAAAAGAAGTTGATTATATTTTCCTGCCCTTCATTGTTAATGCAAAACAGAAGGAAGGGAATCCTACAAACAATTGTAACTGCCCATGGGTTCAGTCATATCCCTTTATGGTAAAAGCTGCTCTAAGAGGCAAGGTTGATGAGTCAAAACTACTGATACCTGACACTTCATTTCCGATTCTTTGAAAGAGCGCTTGTAAAGGAACTTACCGAATATTTCAACGGCAAATTCGGTATTAAAAAAGAGCAGATCAGAAAAGCTATTTATAAAGCGGATTCAGTTCAGACAGCATTCGAAAACAGATTGATTGAGTACGGGAAAGATGCACTTAAATCAATACCTGAAAATTGCCGGCCTGCAGTCTTGCTTGGCAGGCCTTATAACAGCACCGATCCGCTTCTCAACCTCGGTCTTGTAGAAAAGCTTATCACCCAGAATGTAATGCCGATTCCGGTTGATATGCTCGATCTCTCTGCATTTAATATCTTCTCCAGCTACAGGAACATGTACTGGCCTAACGGACAAAAAATGATAGCCGCCGCTCAACTGGTAGCAAAAACCGAAGGACTTTATGCTGTGTACCTCAGTAATTTCAGGTGTGGCCCTGATTCCTTCATCTGGCATTACATTACCGAGGAGCTGAAAGGAAAACCATTCCTTCATCTCGAAGTTGATGAACATTCAGCAGATGCCGGCATGGTGACACGTATTGAAGCATTCCTCGACAGCCTGAGGGGTACCGAAAAAAACGAGAAAAAAGATCTTCAGATTATCAGACCGCGTTTGAGTCCTGCATCACCTCAAAAAGAAAGAGTGCTGTATTTTCCCTATATGAACGACAGTGCGTATCTTATAGCTGCAGCCGCACGAGGATGCGGTATTCCCTCAGAAGTTTTACCACGTCAGAATGAGGAAGACCTGGCAATAGGAAGAAAATATACATCATCAAAAGAATGCTTCCCGATGATTTGCACTACCGGGAGCTTCCTGAAAAAATTGCAGGCACCAGGGGCAGACCCCTCAAAAATGAGTTTTTTCATGCCTGATCATAACGGACCATGCCGGTTTGGACAATATAACCAGTTTCACAGGGTTCTCTTTGATAAGCTGGGATTTAAAGATGCGGAGCTTATAACTCCTTCCAATGATACTTCCTATGCTGATGTTGCCGGAGAGAACAGCCAGAAATTCCGGATCAATGCATGGAAAGGTTTTGTTGTAGCCGACTACCTCAGGAAAATTTACCGGGAAACAAGACCTTATGAGTTAACAAAGGGAGAATGTGATCTGCTTTATGAGCAATCGCTTAAAAAGCTTGAAAAATGCATCGAGAACGGATCAAAAGATCTCAAAAGGGTAATAACCGGGATTGCAGAAGATTTCATTGCTGTTAAGGTTGACAAGAGCGGAAGGAAACCGGTGGTTGCTATTATCGGCGAGATATTTATGAGGGATAATGCCGGATGTAACGGTGGTATTGCCAACAGACTAGAGGATCTTGGTGTTGAAGTTGTTATCGGACCATTTTCAGAATGGTTAATTTATTCAACATACCGTTTTAAACGTGATAGCCGCTGGAAAAATGACAAAAAAGGAATAATCAAGGCAAAAATACAGGGAGCAGGACAAGACATCATTGCCGGCTTATTATTAAAAGGTATAAAGGAATTTACTGATCATCAGAAGGATGTATCGCTTCATGATATGCTGAGTCTTTGCAATACCTACGTGAGTAAATATTATGATGGTGATCCGGCAATTGCAATGGGAACATCTGTAGCGCTTGCAAGCAGGGGAGTTTCAGGTATTGCGGCAATACTTCCATTCACATGCATGCCCGGAACACTTGTGGCTGCAGTGAGTGATGGCTTCCGGAAAGACCATAACAATATACCATTTATTAATATCGCGTACGACGGGCAGGATTCCGTATCTCTTGATACAAGGCTTCAGGCGTTTGTATACCAGGTGAAGGAGTATTCAAATATTAAAGAACATGTCCCGGTGACTGGTTAGGCTCTCAGGAATTTATTGCAGTCTGTACTTTTTTGAAAACCGTTTCAACTTTTGATGCATAATCACCTTCACCAAGTGATTCAATTGGCAGATAGCCAGTGTACCTGCATTGTCTGGCAATTGCGATGATTTTTGAAAAATCAGTATCTACCTGATTATCATTAATAAATACTTTTTCTTTTAGCTGCCATGATATGGCATGTTTTGAGTTGATAGCAATATCCTTATACGGATCGGGTGTGTGGTAACTTCCTATATCAAGTAAAAGACCATTCCAGCCCGAATTTACCATACTCATCATTTTTTCAACATCCGAAGAAGTCTTTAAAAAGTCATTATGATTCTGAATTGCCATCATAACACCATGATTTTTACCGAACTCCGTACATTCGCTGATATCCTCCGCTATCCATTTGGCTCTTTCTTCCCATGTGAATTTTTCCTTCGATAAGGTACCGGTAAAAATTCTCACCAGAGGAGCTCCAAGTTTCTCAGCAACAATTATCCAATCTTTGACAAGCTGCTTCTCTCCCGCCCTCTTTACAGCATCGGACCATGAGAAATCATTCCTTACCCCTGTCCCGCTAATTCCAAGGCCAAGCCGGAAAGCTTTTTTCTTTACATTATAGATAAATTCATCAGGAGGTGCCACCGGATACCCTTGGAAATAATATCCTGTAAGGTCAACGCCATCAAATCCCGTTCTTGCACAGAAATCCAATAAGTTATCGATTGTCATTGTTCCCGCCCTTAAAGGTTTGTCAAATGAGTATGCATTAAGACTGATTTTCAATCTTTCAGCGGATGATGTCTGAAAAGAATTCGGGACAGATTTTTCTTCAGATTTAATTACTGGCAACACAGCAGAGCCAATACCGGCCATTGCAATTGTCTTCGTAAAACCTCTTCTGCTAACACTATTATTTGCCATATTTTTTATATTAATCTTAATTACTATCGGGAATCATACATATAAATATTTTGATGCTTGAAAATCAATTATTTGCCCCGACCCTAACCTTGCTCCGCCGTAGCGGCTACGCGAAGGCGAGGAGGGAGTAATTGATTTTGGCTGCGCCGGGCTCACCCTGCGGGACCCGGTTCTTCGCACCCTTTAGGGTAAGGGGCTAACGAAGAACCGGAGCGAAGCGGAGCTCGACGAAGTCAATATCAAAGAGGTCTTATGCATGATTACCGATTGTCATTTTAATCTTAATTACTTGATAGCCTGAGAATCTCATAACTTATAATCAATCTTAAAACCCATATCTGTGAGCATTGTAAGAGTTTTGCTGTTACAATTCCTAAGGTTAACCGAGTATGAAGGAAACTCCCTCCTGAGCGGGTAATTTCCTCTCTGCTGTTCAAAATCGCCAGGTGAGGAACGAAATTTCTTATCATCCTCTTCAATTTTATACGTATGTGAAACTGCCTCCCTGATAATGTCTTCCGCTGATTTATTATTTCCATCGATTGAAATCTCTGTATCTGAAGGTACCGGGATATCATCAGGATACCAGTTCACCGGCGGCAGATTAAAGTACTTACATAAAGAGTTGACAGCCATTGCAGTTCCGTTAGCTTTTCCGTCGGTGGAATAACCTGCAATATGGGGAGTGGCAATAAATGTATTTGCCATAAACCCGGTATCAATATCCGGTTCATTCTCCCACACATCGATTACAGTACCACCAGGTTTTGCAAATCCCTTAATTTTCGTGAGGGCAGCAGTGTCTGTCACCTCACCGCGGGAAGTGTTGAAAAACCATGCTCCCTTCTTCATAATCTTAAAAACTTTTTCGCCAAAAAGATGGTAAGTATTATCTTCGCCTCCTTTGTTTAAAGGAACATGAAGTGTCACAATATCGGATTCTCCGAGAAGAGTTTCAATCCTGGTAAACTTTGTATCTCCTTCTTTCCTGGCTCTCGGGGGATCGCAAAGAATAACATTCATACCCATAACCCTGGCAAAGCTCTCAACTTTTGATCCGACATTTCCAACCCCTACGATACCGATGGTTTTATCCCGGAGATTAAAGCCGGATCCGCAGGAAATCTTTAGCATCGCAGCAGCAATATATTGTTGCACAGATGATGAATTGCATCCCGGAGCATTTGTCCAGCGAATGTTCTGACTCTTACAAAATTGTGTATCTATATGGTCAAATCCTATTGTAGCAGTGGCAATGAATCGTACTTTCGTATCCTTAAGAAGCTCAGGAGTACATTTAGTCCTCGTACGAATGATCAGGGCATCAGCTTGTTTGAGTATCCCTGGTGTTATCTTATTTCCGGGAAAATACTTTATGTCAGCATACGGTTCGAGAACACCTTTCAGAAACGGGATCTTATCATCAGCAACAATCCTGATCATACAGTTTTAATTTTTGAGGCAAGATAATAATTTCAGGAGATAATAAGCGTGCCAGTTTTTTTTGTTAAGACTCTCTTCATAATCCGGATGTTCAGTACGTTCGTTTTTACGTAAGATGAAGGTTAATATCCGGGATTGCAAAACTAAAACACCCGGGATAAGTAGTTTCTGCAATCCGGATTGTTTGAAAAAATAAGTCCGGAGTTTATCATGGAAGGAGTCAGAGCAGCTTTGTTCCTTGCTCTTCCATTTGTTTCATTACATCAGACGGCCAGATACTTGACTGAACTTCACCCAAATGTTTTTTCCTCAACAGAAACATACATAATCTCGATTGACCAATACCCCCTCCAAGACTTAACGGGAGCTGATCGTCGAGCAGTAATCTGTGAAATAACAGATCCCTTCTATCCTGGCAATTACAGATTGCAAGCTGTTTTTCCATTGATTCCTTGTTTACCCTGATACCCATCGATGATATCTCAAGGGCTGAATCTAATGCCGGATTCCATAAAATAATATCTCCGTTTAGTCCGTGGTACCCATCCTCATTAAGAGAACTCCAGTCGTCATAATCAGGAGCGCGACCATCATGAGGTTCTCCGTTACTTAATCTATTGCCGATCCCAATAATAAATACAGCACCATGGATGCGTGCTATTTCATTTTCGCGTTGTTTGGGGGTAAGGCCAGGAAATTTCTTCAATAATTCTTCAGCATGAACGAAAGTTATCCGGTCCGGAAGCTGTGGTATCAGCTGTGGGTATTTTTTGTACAGGTCCTCTTCTATCTTTCTTATGGCACTATAAATTGATTCCGTAGTTGATTTAAGATACATTAATGATCTTTGTTCAGGAAGAATATGTTTTTCCCAGTCCCATTGATCAACATATAATGAATGTATTGGTGTCAGAATCTCACTGGGTCGAAGGGCACGCATGTCGGTAAGAATACCTTTCCCTGGTTCTATCTGGTAGTATCTGAGTCTTAGCCGCTTCCACTTTGCAAGAGATTGGATAATTGTTACTTTCTGATTGTCAAGGGATTTAACTTTAAAGCTGACCGGTTCCTCTATTCCATTGAGATCATCATTAATCCCCGTCCCGTCAAGGACCACGACAGGCGACGAAACCTTGACAATGTTGAGTTGCTTAGCCAGTATTTTTTCAAAATCTGATTTGATAAAATCAATCATTTCTTCTGTCTGCAGCATGCGGGAAGCACGTGAAATCTCTAGTGTATCTGTCTGATATTTCATAAATTGCTATTTAGCCTTGAATTTTAAAATAGTTTCTTATCTTGCTTTTAACACAAAAATCCGTTCCTTTTCCATGAATTTTTTCTGATGACTGTTTTCCGTCAACTCCCTTATTGATCATTTACGCTCGCCATCATTTATAAGCAATTCAGATAATATGGAAAGATGTTTCATGAAAACCTGTACTTTTTGTATCAAAATCGAACCAATATATACATTTGATTTAATTATATAAACTAATCAGGATTGTTTTTAGGAAATTTAAAGATTATTATAATTAGCATCAATCTGGAATTACCATAACAATAATATTAAATGAGTACCGGTTATCGATAATAATCTCAAAGCAATTGATTATGAGATTCCTCGCTAACGTTCGGAATGACAGTATTTTATTTAACAGAGAGAAGGGAGTATAAATAATAGAAACAAATAGTTTTATTCATGATTGCTGATAGTCATATAATATTATTAAGGGTTGAAACGTATTATTATGACTTAGGGTGTTAATTTGTAAACTTTTGTCCTTTATTGTTGTTTTTTATACATTCGTAAAATTTTTAGTCAGACGTTTTTTCTTCACACTTTTCAAAAACTAAGTACCGGATAACAAATGGAAAGTTCCATAATTGTCGGATTAATCCAAAACACTGCCATTCTTCTTACCTTCAGCATGTTTTACGATTATTCCTGGGTCAAAAGTGAAGAATCAATGACCCTCATGAAAAGAATAATTACAGGAATTGTTATTGGATTCATGGGAATCGTTCTTATGTTGACTCCATGGACAATGGGACCAGGATTGGATTTTGATACCAGGTCGGTGCTTCTATCTTTTACAGGATTATTTTTCGGATCCATCCCTACAATAATTGCTGTATTTATTACAGGTTGTTTCCGCCTGTTAAAGGGAGGTGATGGCGTATGGATGGGAATTTCTGTAATCATTACCTCCGGAGCAATCGGGCTGCTCTGGAATAATCTCAGGCCTTTTTGGAAAAAAGAACATCATGTATATGAATTATTATCGTTAGGGTATGCCGTCCATATTATGATGCTTGGATGTGTCTTTCTTTTACCGGCTGAACAGGTACTGAAAACTCTCAGAATGATTACCCTTCCTCTTCTTACCATATATCCGGCAGGTACAGTATTATTAGGAGTTCTTATGGTAAAACAAAGCAAGAACTGGCAGACTAAAAAAGCTTTGGAAAAACTACGCGAATCGGAACTCAGGTTTTCTGAAATGCTGGTGAATGCCAAAATGAAAGCTGAAGAAAGTGACAAACTGAAATCAATATTCCTTGCTAACATGAGTCACGAGATCAGAACTCCAATGAACGCAATAATGGGATTCTCTTCTTTATTGGCGAGATCCTGAAATTGAGGATTCGGACAAAGCACTATATATTAATATAATCAGGACTTCCGGGAGCCGACTGATGCAATTGATAAATGATATTATTGATATTTCAAAACTTGAAGCAAAACAGCTTTCAGTAAAAAAAACTGAGTGTAACCTTTCTGAAATATTTCAGAATAGTGTTGAGACATTCAGAAAAAGTGAGTTATTAAAGAAAAAACCAAAGATTAATTTAATACTCTCGCTTCCTGGAATCCGAAGTGAAATAAAAGTTCTTTCTGATTACAACCGGTTTCAACAGGTACTCGATAACCTTTTAAGCAATGCAATAAAGTATACCGAAAGTGGAACTGTGGAAACAGGCTATTCCATAAAGACATATGATGGGAAAGATGTAATTGAAGTTTTTGTCAGGGATACAGGTATGGGAATTCCAAAAGATATGACCGAACTTATTTTTGATCCTTTCAGACAGGTAGAAGAGGGAAGTTATCATGTCGGAACAGGACTCGGATTAAGTATTTCAAAAGGAATTATTGAACTTTTAGGAGGAATGATCTGGCTTAATACAGAATTGAACAAGGGAACAACATTTTATTTTTCAATACCTTACGATATTCCCGAAAAGGTTACCGGTAAAGCTGGGACTTTTGTCACAAGTTCACTTGATCTGAGCGGGAAAAATATAATAATTGCTGAGGATGATTTTAATTCCTTTTTTTTCCTCAAGATACTATTAGAGGGTCAGAATGCTAACATTTTACGGGCAGAAAATGGCATGGAATTATGGGAAATGGTTCAGAAACGGGTTCCCGATCTGATCCTTCTTGATATAAGTATGCCTGTAATGACAGGATTTGAGTTTTTGGAGGAGATGAAATCAAAAGGCCTTAACACCAAAATAATAGCTCAGACTGCCTATGCCATGCCCTTTGAAAAAGAGAGGTGCTTAATGGCCGGTTGTCAGGGATATATTTCAAAACCAATCAAAAAGAAAAAGCTTTTCGATGAGATTAGCAGGGTACTGGAAATGGAGACCACAAAATCCGCAGAAGTAAAAGAAAGGAATTGAACCGTTCAGTTTTTCAACCTCTGAAAAAATGTTTGCAGGTGTAAAACAGGCTCATAAAGTTAACCTGTGTTTGATTATTGAATTTTCAGAAATCCATTAACCGTCTCTCAGTCTCTTAGTCTCTTAGTCTCTCAGTCCCTTAGTCCCTTAGTCCCTTAGTCTCTTAGTCCCTTAATCCCTTAGTCCCTTAGTCCCTTAGTCTCTTAGTCTCTCAGTCTCTCAGTCTCTTAGTCCTTAAGTCACCTTACAAACGCCTGAAGTTCCTTATAAAGCTGATGAACAGGTAATCCCACAACATTGAAATACGATCCTTCAATGCGGGCACAGGAGATCAGGCCCAGCCATTCCTGGATGCCGTAAGCACCTGCTTTGTCGAAGGGTTTGAAATTTCTGATATAATAATCAATCTCCTCTTCGCTGATTATTTCAAAAGTCACTTTTGTTGAAACTGAAAATGCTTTTTCCTTAACTGAGGAAATAATGCAAACTCCGGTGATTACTTCATGGGTATTCCCGGAGATCTCCCTCAGCATCCTTGCAGCATCTTCATCATTTAATGGTTTCCCGAGGACCTTATTATTGCACCACACTATTGTGTCAGCCGTAATAATTATCTCATTATCTGATATTTCATTTCTAAATAAACCAGCCTTCTGTTGGCCAGGAAAAGGGCTATATCCTCTCCCCTGAGGTTTTCGGGATATGTTTCAGAATATTCTTTAATTACTACTTTAAAATTTAAACCCAGTTCCTTTAACAGCAGCTGCCGGCGCGGGGACTTTGAAGCAAGTATAATCCTGTATTTATTCAGGGAATCCGTAATCATTTTTAATAGAGGTTCCAGGTAAGGATAATCTTCACTACGATAGAATAAAGTATACCTGACATCATCACAATTTTCATGATCCTGCTGGTCATGTGAAGCTGTATCTTATTCTTACTTACTACCAGATTTAGGATAACGTACAATAGTGGTAATGTTATTACAGAGGATATATATATCAGAGTGATTATATCATTTACAAAAAAGTACCAGGTAAGGTAAAGTAATGCAATAGTGATAATAATAAGGCTGACCGATAAAATTTTTGCATTAAGAACTCCTATAACTATAGGAACAGTGTTTCTTCCATAAGCCTGGTCACCTTCAAAATCTTCAATGTCTTTTATTATTTCCCGTGTAAGTGTGGTAAGGAAAGCAAAAAGTGCAAATCCTCCGACCCAGTATACTATGATGTTGAATTTTGGAATTTCAACAGCATTTAAAGCGTAATACCTGTATAATGCAGGCCATTCATACAAAACTACGAGAAGCGGGACCATACCGGTAAGCAGTGCTACAATAATATTTCCGATAAGAAATTGCCGCTTATAGCTTGCTGAATAGAAATAGAGCAACCCCGATACTACCAGAAAGAGAGATCCCAGCCATATATATCCTGTTGTCGAGGATATATAAAATCCGGCGGTAACACCAGCAATATTAAAAATGCTGTGCCAAAGCATAGCCTTTCGTCTGGAGATTTTTGTACCAACAATAACTTTCCCTTTGTTGATAAGATCCGTTTTTATATCAAAATAATCATTAATAATGTATCCTCCTGCTGTTATGGAAATTGTTGCTATAACCAGAAGAATAAAATTATACCATCGAAATTTAAGCGCCATAGGGATTGCTTCACCGGATCCATTAATGAGGACTACATTTATTTTGCTTATTATTGGTTCAATCACGGCATATCTCATCAATACCATTGTCAGTATAACGATGAGAAGATTAGGCCACCTTATAAGACTTAAGAATGCTTTCATTTTTTACCAGGTAAATCCGTCGGAATCCATCCAGTTATTATGTAATCTCAAAACCTGTTCAATAACATCTCTTACACATCCTTCGCCACCTTTTTTATCTGAGATATAAGAAGCAACCTGCTTTATTTCATTATCTGCATCTGAAGGACATACAGCAATCCCTGCCTGTTTCATCACTTCAAAATCGGGTATATCATCACCCATGAATAAAACATTGTTGCTGCTGAGGTTATGTTTTTTCAGAAAAATATTATAGTGTTCGGATTTTGAACGGCTTTTCAGGTAGACGTCCGTTACTCCAAGCCGTTTCAGTCTCCGTTGATAATCTTTTGAGTTACTCCCCGAAATTACTCCGATAAAGTATCCTTTTTTAACAGCAAGCTGTAGTGCATATCCATCACGCAGGTTGACAGTCCGGTTTGGAACTCCAAAAGCATTAAGGCTGATTGTCTGAACCGACAAAACACCATCTATATCAAAAATAAATGCTTTAACCCTGGTAAGGGCTTCCTTAAAATTGGTCATTTATTACTTTTATTATAATATTTCCTTATTGATCTGGTAATCTCCCTGTATACACTTTTTGATTCGGGAGAGAAAGATAACAAATCCAAATGCTTTTCAATAATATTTATATCATTTCGTACAGCAGGTCCGGTTTGGGAGTTTTCAGGACCATTGTCCATTGCTTTTGAGATTGTCTCTTTAATCAGAGGTTCAAACACGTCAAAAGAGAAACCCGAACGGGCAGCTATTTCCATCCCAGTAGTGAGCATATGGTTTGTGAAATTATTAACAAAGACAGCTGCAAGGTGAATCATTTTTCTATGCTCAGTATCAACAGGATAAACTTTGCTACCGATAGTCTCTGCTATTTTTTTCAGAGTCTCGTCACCAATTATGTCTGATGTTTCAATAAAAAACGGGAGATTCAGGAATTCTGTTTCCCGTCTGTTTTGAAAATGTCTGCAATGGATAAAATACACCGGTTCTTTCCATGGAAACAGGAAAAACATCCAGTCCAAGACTTCCTGCAGTATGAACTACGAGTGTCTCCTTGTTACATTTAATACTATTCAGAACTGTTTTTAGAACATGATCAGGTACAGCAACTATGATTATTTCAGCTGATTCAGGAAATATCAGATCCGGCGACCATTGAGCCTTGCAGGATTCAGCCAGCAGGCGTCCATATGATTCATTACGGGATACAATTTGCTGAATACAAAATCCCGATTTAAACATCTCCCTGCATAAGGCTCCGGCAACCCTTCCTGCACCGGTAAAAGAGACTTTATTGCAATCCATTTCTGAATTTATCTGAAATATACAAAATTACCGGGATAATATTTTACCCGTATTTCTGAAGTCTGTAAAGATCTATGCAGGTTACAATTTATTCAGCCGGGCAGAAAGCTTTTATTTTTTACCGTAAAGATAAACTTTCAAATCGGTCACATGTATCTGATATACCTTAGAATAACTCTGGTAGGAATAATTGCTGCTGTTATACAGATAATTACATTCCCAGAAAATGCTTCCTGAAATAAGCATCTGGTCACCGGATGTAAATGATTTATACTTTTGATACATCTCAACAGGATTACAAAAAATGTATTGATCATATCCTATCATAAAAGAAGCTGTTGTACCTTCTGCGTTATAGTAAAGTTGCGAGTAATCGATAGGTTCATTCTCAAGAGTATAGAGAACATCTTTGTCACAACCACACTTAGCTTGTTTTTTGCATCCGGAATAGGAAACAAGGGGTAACACAAAAATAAGTACTACAAGAATTTTCCGTATGGTATAACCTTTCATCTTATTATTTTCTATCAGGTTTATTTAGAAAGAACATGCAAAGTAAAGTTTTATTTCTCAAAATCAAAAAAAGAGTTCAAATCCAAAGCCTCCGTTTCCTTATCTGCCCCTAAATCCCCTAAAGGGGACTTATTAATTATCAATCGTTTAAAGCCCCCTTTAGGGGGATGGGGGCAAAATTGAGCTATCAAAACATTCTTTGACAGTTTATAATTGTAATTTTGATCATGTCAGGCCTGTGCTGTCGGCCCCCCAAAAGTTAATGGTAATACAGGCTCCGAACCTTTTACTTCCTTGATAGTCCCGTGAATCGACTCATACTTTGCAATATTATCCTGCAGAGCTGCAACAAGCCTTTTAACATGTTCAGGGGTAAGGATTATCCTTGACTTCACCTGGGCTTTCGGAATTCCAGGCATTATACGAACAAAATCAATCACAAATTCAGAAGCTGAATGAGTAATCACTGCAAGGTTTGAATAAGTACCCTGAGCAATTTCTTCATTCAGTTCAATACTGATCTGGTTTGGGTTCTTGGGATCCGTCATAGCTTAAATATCACTTTTTTTATTTTATCCTTGCAGGTTCCTTCTCATGCTCAACAGGAACAAGATTTTCATATTCCTCAAGAGAACCTACAATTATACTATTGTATTCGCGCAATCCTGTACCGGCAGGAATCAAATGCCCAACTATAACATTTTCTTTCAGTCCTTCCAGTCTGTCAATCTTCCCCAGGATAGCAGCTTCATTAAGAACTTTAGTTGTTTCCTGGAATGAAGCAGCTGAGAAGAAGCTGTTTGTCTGCAATGCAGCCCTGGTAATTCCCTGTAATACCTGGCTGGAAGTTGCCGGAATGGCATCTCTGGCCTCAACAATTTTAAGGTCACGGCGTTTAAGCCCGGAGTTATCGTCCCTTAATTTACGGGCAGATATAATCATCCCCGGTTTGAGTGTTTGTGAATCACCTCCGTCAATAATTACCTTCTTACCATAAATCCAGTCGTTCTCATCCATAAACTCAAGTTTATCAACCACCTGACGTTCAAGGAATTTTGTGTCACCGGGGTCTACAATCTCGACCTTGCGCATCATCTGCCGGACAATAATTTCAAAATGTTTATCATTAATCTTAACACCCTGTAAGCGATATACTTCCTGAACTTCGTTAACAATATATTCCTGAACCTTTGTTGGTCCTTTGATTGCCAGGATATCGGAAGGAGTAATAGCACCGTCGGAGAGTGGAATTCCTGCTTTTACATAATCATTTTCCTGTACCAGTATCTGTTTTGAAAGGGGAACCAGGTATTTCTTTACCTCATCGGTTTTAGATTTGATAGTGATTTCCCTGTTACCTCTTTTTATCTTTCCGAAAGTCACTTCGCCATCTATTTCTGAAACTATGGCAGGATTAGAAGGATTACGTGCCTCAAAAAGTTCGGTAACACGGGGAAGACCTCCGGTTATATCGCCCGATTTTCCAACAGCCCGGGGTATTTTTGCAAGAACTTCACCAGCTTCAACCATCTTATCTGTTTCAACAACAAGGTGAGCGCCTACGGGAAGGTTATATATTCTGAGCTCTTCGTTTTTAGATCCTAAAATTTTAATGGCGGGGTTTTTAGTCTTATCCCGGCTCTCGATAATAACTTTCTCTTTAAATCCTGTTTGCTCATCAGATTCATCGCGGAATGTAATACCTTCAATAAGGTAATCATATCCGATCTTACCTTTCATTTCTGAAATAATTACGGCATTGAACGGATCCCATTCGCATATCAGCTTACCCTTTTCAATTTCCTGGCCAGGTTTAATATAAAGTTTTGAGCCATAAGGAATTGTATGAGTTGTAAGGGCAATGCCTGTTTTCTTATCCACAATTCTGAGTTCGGCAAGACGTCCGATTACTATGTCTATTTCTCCTTTTTCATTATCCTTCTTAGGTACAGATCTTAATTCTTCTATTTCCACAATACCACCATAACGTGCAACAAGCCTTGATTCTGTGGTAATATTTGAAGCAGTACCTCCCACATGGAACGTACGAAGTGTCAGCTGTGTACCCGGTTCACCAATACTCTGGGCTGCAATTACTCCAACGGCTTCACCTTTCTGAACCATTCTTCCGGTTGAAAGATTACGACCGTAACATTTTGCGCATGTTCCTTTTTTCGATTCGCAGGTAAGCACTGAACGTATTTCAACCTGTTCAATAGGTGAATCTTCAATTTTCTGGCCAAGTTCTTCGGTAAGTTCCTGACCCGATTCAACTATGAGTTCTCCGGTAAGGGGATGATATACATTATGAACAGTTGTACGTCCTAAAATTCTTTCGTACAGTGATTCAACAACTTCTTCATTCTTCTTTATCGCAGTAGCAACAAGTCCCCTGAGTGTTCCGCAATCTTCTTCATTCACAATGACATCCTGTGATACATCGACAAGCCGACGTGTAAGATAACCTGCATCAGCTGTTTTAAGAGCTGTATCGGCCAGACCTTTACGTGCACCGTGTGTTGAGATGAAGTATTCGAGTACCGACAAGCCTTCCTTGAAGTTTGAAAGGATCGGGTTCTCAATGATTTCAGAACCGGATGATCCCGATTTCTGAGGCTTAGCCATAAGGCCCCTCATTCCGGAAAGCTGACGTATCTGTTCTTTGGAACCTCTTGCACCTGAATCAAGCATCATATAAACAGAGTTGAAACCCTGCTTATCATTAGAAAGCTGTTTCATCAGTGATTGGGTAAGGCGTGCATTAACGTGGGTCCAGATATCAATAATCTGGTTATACCTTTCGTTATTGGTGATGAATCCCATGCTGTAGTTGCTGAGAACTTCCTCTACCTGTTCATATCCTTCATTAACGAATTTTGTTTTTTCTTCAGGAATAATTACGTCATCAAGGTTAAATGAAAGACCTCCTTTAAAAGCCGAATAAAATCCAAGATTTTTTATCGCATCGAGGAAGTCTGCCGTTTTTGCTGTTCCTGCCAGTTTAAGTACACGTCCAATGATATCGCGGAGCGATTTTTTGGTAAGTATCTCATTAATATACCCTACCTCCTCGGGTACATACTGGTTAAAAATAACCCGGCCAACAGTTGTCTCAATTATATGATTTACAAATTCCCCATTGACCCTGTCATCTACTTTTACCCTGATAATTGCATGGAGATCTATTTTCCTTTCATTATAAGCAATATTGACCTCTTGCGGCGAATAAAAAATAAGTCCTTCTCCCCTGACCTTTTCAGTTGGTGTGCTTTTTCTTCCTTTCGTAATGTAATATAGTCCAAGAACCATATCCTGTGAAGGGACGGTAATCGGAGCGCCATTGGCAGGGTTCAGTATATTATGGGAAGCCAGCATAAGCATCTGAGCTTCAAGTACTGCACCATTTCCAAGGGGCAGGTGAACAGCCATCTGGTCGCCGTCGAAGTCAGCGTTAAATGCTGTACAGACAAGTGGATGGAGCTGAATAGCTTTTCCTTCAATAAGCTTTGGCTGAAAAGCCTGGATACCCAGCCGGTGGAGTGTCGGAGCCCTGTTCAGCAGTACGGGGTGTCCCTTAAGCACATTCTCAAGAATATCCCAGACGACCGGATCTTTCCTGTCGACAATTTTCTTAGCTGATTTAACAGTCTTGACAATTCCACGTTCAATCAGTTTACGGATTATAAAAGGTTTAAAGAGTTCTGCCGCCATGTCTTTAGGCAAACCGCATTCATGAAGTGCGAGCTCAGGTCCTACTACAATTACCGAACGCGCCGAATAATCAACTCTCTTTCCAAGAAGGTTCTGACGGAATCTTCCCTGTTTTCCTTTAAGGCTGTCACTCAACGACTTAAGAGGCCTGTTTGCGTCGGTTTTAACCGCATTAGCTTTTCGGGAATTGTCGAACAAAGAATCAACGGCTTCCTGAAGCATCCTCTTTTCATTACGCAGGATAACCTCCGGCGCTTTTATTTCTATAAGCCTTTTCAGACGGTTATTTCTGATGATCACCCTTCTGTAAAGATCATTAAGGTCGCTGGTTGCAAAACGTCCGCCATCGAGAGGCACAAGGGGCCTCAGTTCGGGAGGTATAACCGGAACAACTTTGATTATCATCCATTCAGGTTTATTAACCTGTTTGGAATCCCTGAAAGCTTCAACAACCTGGAGGCGCTTAAGAGCCTCATTTTTACGTTGCTGTGAAGTTTCAATATTGGCCTTATGCCGGAGTGTGTACGACATTTCATCAAGATCGATACGACCGAGGAGCTTATAGAGTGCCTCAGCACCCATATCAGCGATAAACTTATCAGGATGGTTATCCTCCAGGTACTGGTTATCTTTTGGGAGTGATTCTGTAATCTCGAGATACTCCTCCTCTGTCAGAAAGTCGAGGTATTTGACTCCATCAACAGCTTTAATACCCGGATTTATAACAACATACCTTTCATAATAGATTATCGAATCGAGCTTTTTTGTAGGCAGGCCTATCAGGTAGCCGATTTTATTTGGAAGTGACCTGAAGTACCATATATGTGCCACAGGAACGACAAGTGAAATATGTCCCATTCTCTCCCTGCGTACTTTTTTCTCAGTAACCTCAACACCACAACGGTCACAAACGATACCCTTGTAGCGGATCCTCTTATACTTACCGCAATGACACTCGTAATCCTTTACCGGACCAAAAATTCTTTCGCAGAACAGACCATCACGTTCAGGCTTATAAGTGCGGTAATTTATTGTTTCGGGTTTTAATACTTCACCGCTTGACCTATCGAGTATTTCTTCAGGTGAAGCAAGCCCTATTGAGATCTTTGAGTAACTGGATTTTGTTTTGTTATCTCTTCTGAATGACATATGCTGATTTTTTTAACAATAATTAAAATAAGATCGAAAGTACCTGTTAATCGAGTATAATACTCAATCCAAGTCCTCTGAGCTCGTGCAGTAGCACATTAAGTGATTCAGGAATACCGGGTAAAGGCATTGGTTCTCCTTTTACAATTGCTTCATACGCTTTGGCACGGCCAATAACGTCATCAGATTTAATCGTAAGTATCTCCTGCAGTATATGAGCGGCACCAAAAGCCTCGAGTGCCCATACTTCCATTTCACCAAACCTTTGACCTCCAAACTGGGCTTTCCCTCCCAATGGTTGCTGAGTTATAAGTGAGTACGGTCCTATTGAACGTGCATGCATCTTATCATCAACCATATGGCCGAGCTTAAGCATATAGATCACACCAACGGTTGCAGGCTGATCAAATCTTTCACCGGTACCTCCGTCATAAAGATATGTCTTACCATACCTGGGAAGTTTTGCTTGTTCAGTATAAGAAGTAATCTGCTCAATTGTAGCACCATCGAAAATCGGGGTAGAAAACTTTAATCCAAGTTTTTGTCCTGCCCATCCTAGAACAGTTTCATATATCTGTCCCAGGTTCATTCTTGAAGGAACTCCCAGCGGGTTCAAAACTATATCCACAGGGGTGCCGTCTTCAAGGAATGGCATATCTTCAGCGCGCACAATCCTGGCTACAATACCTTTATTACCATGGCGCCCTGCCATTTTATCACCAACTTTAACTTTACGTTTCTTGGCAATATATACTTTTGCAAGACGTACTATACCGGCAGGTAATTCATCGCCTATGGTGATATTATATTTCCGGCGTTTATAGACCCCGTCAATCTCCTTATATTTGATTATATAGTTATGGAGAAGCAGTTTAATGCTGTCATTTTTCTTTTTGTCAGTGGTCCACTTATTTGGATTTATATTAAGGAAATCTACTTCCTGGAACTGTTTAAGTGTGAATTTGCTCCCTTTGGGAATAACATCAACGTTAAGATAATCTTTAACACCCTGTGATGTTTTACCATTTACCAGGATGAAGAGCTTATCTACAAGCTGTGCTTTAAGTTCATCAACTCTCTTGTTGAATTCTGCTTCTATCTTATCGAGTAAAGGTTTCTCTACAGCCTTGGCTTTCCTGTCTTTAATAGCCCTGGTAAAAAGTTTCTTATCAATGACAACACCTTCCAGTGAAGGTCCTGCTTTAAGAGATGCATCTTTAACATCACCTGCTTTATCACCGAAGATTGCACGAAGAAGTTTCTCTTCAGGTGAGGGATCTGACTCCCCTTTCGGAGTTATTTTTCCGATAAGTATGTCTCCCGGTCTGATATGAGCACCTATTCTGATAAGGCCATTTTCGTCAAGGTGTTTGGTTGCCTCTTCGCTTACATTTGGAATGTCGGACGTTAATTCTTCAAGTCCGCGTTTGGTATCACGAACTTCAAGAAGATATTCATCAATATGAACTGATGTGAACATATCTTCGTGGACAACCTTTTCAGATATCACAATAGCATCCTCAAAATTGTAGCCTTTCCATGGCATAAAAGCCACCTTCAGGTTCCGGCCAAGCGCCAGTTCACCGTTTTTTGTACCATATCCTTCGGTAAGCACCTGTCCTTTAGTTACCTTCTCACCTTTTTTTACAACTGGTATCAGATTGATACAGGTATTCTGGTTTGTTTTCCTGTATTTTGGAAGTGTATATCGTTTTATATCATCATCAAAACTCACAAATTTTTCTTCATCGGTACGGGTGTACCTGATTACAATTTCATTTGAATCGACATATTCAACAACACCATCCCCTTCAGCAACAAAAAGTATACGGCTGTCGCGTATTACCTGTCCTTCGAGACCTGTTCCCACTATCGGGGCTTCAGGGCTGATAATTGGTACCGCCTGGCGCATCATGTTTGATCCCATGAGTGCCCTGTTGGCATCATCATGTTCAAGGAATGGTATCAGTGAAGCCGCAATTGAAGCAATCTGGTTTGGAGCAACATCCATCAGGTCAACTTTTGTTACCTCCTCAATCGGATAATCAGCTTCATATCTGCATTTTGCCCTGGCATGTTCAAAATGCCCATCTTTCAAAAGCGGGGCATTTGCCTGGGCTATCATTTTTTCTTCTTCTTCTTCAGCGCTAAGCCAAACAATTCCTTCATCAGTGAAATCTACCCGGGCTTCATTTACTTTACGATATGGTGTTTCAATAAAACCAAGGTCGTTGATTTTTGCATAAACACAAAGGGATGAAATCAGACCGATATTTGGTCCTTCAGGAGTTTCAATTGGGCACAGGCGGCCATAATGAGTATAATGAACGTCCCTGACTTCGAACCCTGCTCTTTCACGTGACAGACCACCAGGTCCGAGGGCGGACATACGACGCTTGTGTGTCATTTCAGCCAATGGATTTGTCTGATCCATGAACTGCGAAAGCTGGTTTGTTCCGAAAAATGAATTGATAACCGATGAAAGGGTTTTTGAATTTATCAGGTCAACCGGAGTGAACACTTCATTATCTCTCACATTCATTCTTTCGCGAATTGTACGGGCCATACGGGCAAGACCAACACCAAACTGTGCGTATAATTGTTCCCCTACAGTACGTACCCTTCTGTTGCTCAGATGGTCGATATCGTCGACATCGGTTTTTGCGTTGATAAGCTCAATAAGATAACCTATAATCTTTATAATATCTTCCCGTGTGAGAATCTTAACATTCATTTCAGTATTAAGTCCCAGTTTCTTATTGATCCTGTAACGGCCCACCTCTCCAAGGTCATATCTCTTATCCGAAAAAAAGAGTTTATCAATTACGTCACGTGCTGTTGCCTCGTCGGGAGGTTCAGCATTTCTGAGCTGACGGTAAATATAGATGACAGCCTCTTTTTCAGAGTTGCACGGATCTTTTTGAAGTGTGTTATAAATAATTGCAAAATCTGAAAGCGATGAATCGTCTTTATGCAGGAGAATTGCTTTTGTACCTGAATCGACAATCAAATCGACATGTTCCGGTTCGATAATCGTTTCCCTGTCGAGAATCACTTCATTTCTTTCAATTGATACAACCTCACCGGTATCTTCGTCGACAAAATCTTCAACCCATGTCTTCAGCACCCTGGCAGCCAGTTTACGTCCGACAAGCTTCTTAATATTTGTTTTTGATACCTTATGTTCTTCTGCGAGGTTAAATATCTCAAGTATCTCTTTATCACTTTCGAATCCGATAGCGCGAAGAAGAGTTGTCACCGGCAGTTTTTTCTTCCTGTCGATGTAAGCGTACATTACGTTATTTATATCTGTGGCAAATTCGATCCATGATCCTTTAAATGGAATGATCCTTGCGGAATAAAGCTTTGTTCCGTTAGCATGAACGCTCTGGCCGAAGAACACACCCGGGGATCTGTGTAATTGTGAAACCACAACCCTCTCTGCACCATTTATAACGAATGTGGCACGATCTGTCATATAGGGGACTGTTCCCAGATAGACATCCTGGATGACTGTATCAAAATCCTCATGTTCAGGATCAGTACAATAGAGCTTTAGTTTAGCTTTTAGCGGAACACTGAATGTTAATCCACGCTCTATACATTCTTCTATGGTATAACGCGGAGGGTCAATATAATATTCCAGAAATTCAAGAACAAAATTATTTCTGGTATCAGTTATCGGAAAATTTTCGGTAAAAACTTTGAAGAGTCCCTCTTTTTTCCTGTTCTCGGGAGTTGTTCCAAGCTGGAAAAACTCACTGAACGATTTTAACTGAATTTCCAGAAAATCAGGGTATTCAAGCTGATTAATCCTGGATGCAAAACTTATTCTTTCGGTATTTTTTGAGGACATTTATTAAAAGATTAAGTGAACTTATAATTTAAAGAACGAAAAGGCTTAGTCCCGAATTCTCGGGACTAAACCTATAACCTAGTAATCATGCAAACTTATTTAAGTTCAACTTCAGCTCCTGCTTCAACTAATTGACCTTTAATAGCTTCAGCTTCTTCTTTTGATACACCTTCTTTTACCGGACCAGGAGCCGAATCAACTACTGCTTTGGCTTCTTTCAGTCCTAATCCTGTGATATCCTTAACCAGTTTAACAATCTGTAATTTCTGACCACCTGCGGCTTTCAGGATAACATCAAATGTTGATTTCTCTTCAGGTTCTTCAACCGCAACGGATGATGGTCCGGCTATTGCGACTGCAGCAGCAGCTGGTTCGATGCCATACTCATCTTTGAGTATCTTAGCTAATTCATTTACTTCTTTTACAGATAAGTTTACCAGTTCTTCTGCAAATTTCTTAAGATCTGCCATTTCTATTTAATTTAATTGTGATTATATTTAATTATTCTTCTCTTTTTGATAGTGTTTCAAGAACACCATGTAATTTATTACCTCCTGATTGTAAGGCAGAAATAACGTTTTTGGCCGGTGATTGTAAAATCATAATGATATCACCGATAAGCTCCTGTTTGGTTTTAATTGAAACAAGTGCCTCAAGCATGTTGTCGCCAACATAAATTGATTCCTGGACGTATGCTCCTTTCAGGACAGGTTTATCATGTTTCTTCCGGAACTCCTTAATAAGTTTTGCAGGAGAGTTTCCGGTTTTAGTAAACATGATGGACGTAGTACCTTTAAGAACTGGATAAAGTTCTTCAAAGTTTACCGTAGATTGGTCTAGTGCTCTTTTGAGGAGAGTGTTTTTAACAACGATAAGTTTAACTTCGTTTTCAAAACACCTTCTTCTTAAATCACTTGTATCAGCTGCATTAAGTTGAGCAGTATCAGTCAGATAAAAGTGGCTGTACTCATTAAGTTTCTCAGCCAGGCTGTCTATGATCGCATTTTTTTCGTCTCGTCTCATAATTTCTTTTCGAGTTTTAGCTTAACAAATTACTCATCAATTCCTTTAGGATCAAGCTTAATGCCAGGGCTCATAGTGCTTGAAAGGAATAGGCTACGGATGTAGGTTCCTTTTGCAGCTGAGGGTTTAAGTTTGTTCACCATAGAGATGAATTCCTTTGCATTATCAACAATCTTTTGGGGCTCGAAAGAGACTTTTCCTATTGAAGCATGAATGATTCCGCTTTTATCGACTTTGAAATCAATCTTACCTTGCTTCACTTCTTTAACAGCCTTCCCGATTTCCATAGTGACAGTTCCACTTTTGGGATTCGGCATCAGTCCTCGTGGACCGAGTATTCGACCTAACTGACCCACTTTACCCATGACCGAGGGCATGGTTATTATAACATCCATATCGGTCCAACCACCTTTGATCTTTTCGACAAAATCGTCAAGACCAACAAAATCAGCCCCTGCTTCTTTTGCTTCAGCCTCCTTATCGGGAGTACAAAGCACTAGAACACGTGTTTCCCTGCCTGTTCCATGAGGAAGAGAGACAACACCACGAACCATCTGATTGGATTTCCTTGGATCTATACCTAACCTTACATCTAAGTCAATGGAAGCATCAAACTTTGTTTTGGTTATTTCCTTAACCAGCGAAGATGCCTCTTTCAACGTATAAAGTTTATCCCCATCGAGTTTTTCAAGGGCAAACTTCTGGTTTTTGGTAAGTTTAGTCATTTTTTCTTCTTATTAAATATTTACAGGGAATTCGCCTTTGACGATTATTCCCATACTTCTTGCGGTACCAGCTACCATCTTCATGGCAGACTCGACTGTAAAACAGTTTAAGTCTTCCATTTTATCCGCTGCAATTGTTTTGACCTGGTCCCAGTTTACGGTTGCTACTTTGTCTCTGTTTGGTTCTTTTGAACCTTTTTTCGACTTTGCAACTTCAAGAAGCTGAACAGCAACCGGTGGTGTTTTTGTAACAAATTCAAATGATTTGTCAGCATAAACTGTTATTACTACCGGTATTACCTTTCCAGCTTTGTCCTGGGTCCTCGCATTAAATTGCTTGCAAAAATCCATTATATTCACACCTTTCGAACCTAATGCAGGTCCTACCGGTGGGGATGGATTAGCTCCTCCGCCACGAATCTGTAACTTGATTAGTCCAGCTACTTCTTTTGCCATAATTTAAAATTTGCGTATTTATTGCGAGAGCTTGACAGTTATTCAGGAAGCATTATGAATATTACAACTATCAATATCTTCTGTTAATTCTCTTTTTCCACCTGCATAAAACTTAGCTCAAGAGGAGTTTTTCTCCCAAATATTTTGACCATCACCTTAAGCTTTTTCTTTTCATCATTTACCTCTTCAATTATTCCTGTAAAGCTGTTAAACGGACCATCTATCACTTTAACCGATTCGCCTACGAAGAAAGGAACATTTAGTTCTTCGTCGCTGGCATTCAGTTCGTCAACTTTTCCGAGTATCCGGTTAATTTCAGCTTTTCTCAGGGGGACCGGTTCCCCGTCCTGTGAGCCAAGAAACCCTATAACATTGGGAATATTTCTCAATAAATGTGGTATCTCTCCAACAAGTACTGCTTCAACGAGTACATAACCGGGAAAGAATGTCCTCTCTTTGCTTATTTTTTTCCCCGATCTTATCTGGTAAACCTTTTCGGTAGGGATAAGAACCTGTGAGACAAGATCTTCAAGTTTCAGTCGTGCCACTTCGCTATCGATATACTCCTTCACTTTCTTTTCTTTTCCCCCAATAGCACGAAGTACATACCACTTCTTTACATTCTCACTCATTGGAACATTCTCCTGTTTAATATAACAAACTGTAAATGAATTCCATCAATCTGCTAAACACAAAATCCATACCTGCAACGATGACAGCAATAATTAATGTTGCAATCATTACCAGAACAGCACTGTTCTGAAGTTCGCTCCATGTTGGCCAGGTCACTTTATGCACCAGCTCTGTGTATGATTCCTGAAAATATCCTTTTATATTCATACTATCAATTTTATTGCACGGGAGGAGAGACTCGAACTCCCGACACCTGGTTTTGGAGACCAGTGCTCTACCAACTGAGCTACACCCGTGTATTTGGCAGCGTCCTTATTTTTAACAGGTTGCTGCTCAGATATCCAAAACTTATTATTCAACAATTTCTGTTACAGCACCAGCGCCAACTGTTCTGCCACCTTCACGGATTGCGAAACGAAGACCCACATTAATAGCTACCGGGTAAATAAGTTCAACTGTAATTGTCACATTATCACCAGGCATTACCATTTCTGTGCCTTCAGGAAGAGTAATTTCACCTGTAATATCAAGAGTTCTTACATAGAACTGAGGACGATATTTATTATGGAATGGGGTATGACGTCCACCTTCTTCTTTTTTAAGAACATATATCTCAGCTTTTATTTTAGTATGAGGTGTTATTGAACCTGGTTTTGCAAGCACCATACCTCTTTTGATCTCTTTCTTATCAACACCACGAAGGAGAAGACCAACATTGTCGCCGGCTTCACCCCTGTCGAGAATCTTACGAAACATCTCAACCCCAGTACATATAGTTTTACGTTTATCAGCACCCAGACCAATCATTTCAAGTTCATCACCGGTATTAACAATACCTGTTTCAATACGACCTGTTGCAACAGTTCCACGGCCTGTGATAGAGAATACGTCTTCAACCGGCATCAGGAATGGTTTCTGATTTTCACGCGGAGGTATGGGAATAAATGAATCAACGGCATCCATCAGCTCCATAACTTTTTCTTCCCACTTAGCTTCACCATTCATTGCACCAAGTGCTGAACCACGGATCACAGGAGCATTGTCACCATCGAATTCGTAGAAGTTGAGAAGATCGCGTACTTCCATCTCAACCAGATCAAGAAGTTCTTCATCATCTACCAGATCGACTTTATTCATAAATACGAGCACCTGCGGAACGTTTACCTGGTGTGCAAGAAGGATATGTTCACGCGTCTGAGGCATTGGTCCGTCATCAGCGGCAACTACAAGAATAGCACCGTCCATCTGGGCCGCACCGGTAACCATATTCTTAATATAGTCAGCGTGGCCTGGGCAGTCAACGTGAGCATAGTGACGATTAGCTGTCTGATATTCAACATGAGCTGTATTAATAGTAATACCTCTCTCTTTTTCTTCAGGGGCATTATCAATAGAGTCAAAATCTCTGATTTCAGAGAGACCCTTCTTGGCAAGGACCATTGTGATAGCGGCTGTAAGGGTGGTCTTACCATGGTCAACGTGTCCTATTGTTCCGATATTTACGTGCGGTTTCGACCTGTCAAATTTTTCTTTTGCCATAACTCCAAGCGTATTAAATTAAGTTTATCTATAATCAATTAAAAATCAAATTACCCGTTGAGCCGGAGGGGGGAATTGAACCCCCGACCCCTTCCTTACCAAGGAAGTGCTCTACCCCTGAGCTACTCTGGCATCAAAAAGTGAGCGGGAGACGGAACTCGAATCCGCGACCCTCAGCTTGGAAGGCTGATGCTCTACCAACTGAGCTACTCCCGCCTGATATCGTCCATAGAACTCCGTATCCTCTTCGTACCATTTTCCAAAGCATACGGATCGTCCGTTTTAAGTGGGGAGAGCAGGATTCGAACCTACGAAGGCATTTGCCAGCAGATTTACAGTCTGCCCCAGTTGGCCGCTTTGGTATCTCCCCCTTGAAACAGAGTTATCTCTTAAGACATACATTTATAACTCTTTCAAGAGCCGATGAAGGGATTCGAACCCCCGACCTGCAGATTACAAATCAGCTGCTCTGGCCAACTGAGCTACATCGGCAATTTAAAGAACGTCACCGCGAGAGCCTCAATAACCCTCAAAAAACGGTTTGCAAATGTATGAATTTAAATTTTATTTATCAAAATAATTCAAAATATTTTTATTTATAGTAATTCTATACTCCTCTGAGCTTCTGTTTATGCTTGGTAATCTGTTTTTTAAGAGCATCTATCGTATCATCCGTTGCCTCCTCAAATGTCTTGCTTTGTTTCCTGGCAAACAAAGGTCCACCTGGTAACTCCAGCCTTATTTCGCTAACTTTATTTTCCCTGTCCTGATCTTTGTCCAGCCGAAGGTAAACCTCGGCATTAACAATATCGTCACTAAACTGGGTCAGTTTATCCAGTTTAAGATGAACAAAGTCAATTAGCTTTTTGTCGGCATCAAACCGCACCGAATGAATCTGAATGTTCATAGTAGTACCTCCTGTTTAATTGATTAATATTTAAGCTCTTGGATGAGCCTGTTTATATATTTTTTTCAACTTTTCAAATGTGTTATGGGTATATATCTGTGTAGCAGAAAGGTTTGCATGACCGAGAAATTCCTTTATCGAATTAAGATCTGCGCCACGATTCAGCATATGAGTTGCAAATGTATGTCTTAATATATGCGGGCTCTTTTTTTCGATAGTTGTTACCATTTTTAGATAACCATTTACGATGTTATAAACATATTTATCGTATAACTTGTTCCCTTTATCGGTAATAAAAAACCATTGGCCGGCTTCCTGAATTACTGAATCATTCCTTATTGTTAAATATTCGGTAAGTTTCGGAATAATTGTCCTGACCAAAGGTATTATTCGCTGCTTATTCCTCTTGCCTGTCACTTTAACCGTAGCGCCCTGGAGATCAACATCCAGATCACGAAGCCCGATAAGCTCAGCTCTCCTCATCCCTGTTACGTAAAGCATTTCAATAATGGTCCTGTTCCTGATACCGCTAAAATCCTCTCCAAAACTAAAATTATCAAGTAGTCTGGCAATATCTTCCTCACTTACAAAAACCGGTAAACTTTTTTTACGTTTAGGTAAAACAACCTTTTCCAGCGGATCAGTTTTTAGAATCCCTTCTTTTCTAAGATATTTGTAAAAAACTCTCAGACATGATATCTTTCTGTGAACACTTGCTGCAGAATAGCCGTTCCCCAGCATACTTACAATCCATGCCCTTATATCATGCGATGTAACCAGTTCAGGATCTCCAGGGAATGTTCTGCAATGTTAAAAAGGAAAAAAACTGATCCAGATCGTTTAAATAAGATCTGACAGTATGCGGTGAATACCGCTTCTCTGTTTCAAGATATTGTAAGAACGATTCCTTAGGGGTCATGAAGGAACCTCCTTATCTTTTATGTGAAAAAATTATATGAAGCCTGGGAATCTATTCTTCGTTCTCCTGCAATTTTTGAACGTACATAGCCTTCTTTACTTCTTCTCTCCGGCGCACTGAAGGTTTAATAAAAGCCTGACGTGAACGTAATTCGCGTATCACTCCGGTCTTTTCAAATTTTCTTTTGAACTTCTTTAAAGCTCTTTCTATGTTTTCGCCTTCTTTTAATGGTACAATAATCATAATAGGTAATTCAGTTTTTAAACGAGGCGCAAAGTTAGAAATAGAAATACTCTTTTCAAAACTATTAGGGATTAAATTTAATTATTTTACCTCATTTTTAATATCCGGTAAAATAAAAATAGCGTTTCATTGTTATTCTTTCCACTAAAAATACAACAATTCCAGGTAAATTCCAAATATAAAAATCCGGAATTTTTATAATTAAATTTGATCTTAACTGCTTAATAATTTCCCGTTTGGGACAACTAAACTTTGAAAAGATCTTTTAATTATCGTTTGCTATGGGATAAGAAGATTCCCCACTGGCTACCGGAATGACATGGATACGGCAGTAATGGTTGAGTAAGATTCCCCGCTGGTGTCCGGAATGACATGGTTATTGCAGTAATGGGTGTGTAAGATTCCCCGCTGGTATCCGCTGGTTGCATATATATCATTCACCAAATTCCAGATAAGGTTTGATCTTTACAGCTTTTTCAGTTGTGATAATCTTATTATCAATCAGATCATCTATATTTTTTATTCTTCCTTTAAGTTCCCTGTACTTCAGTATTGTGGCTACTTCATACCTGTCAAAATAGGGTAGACGTATTAGTCCCTTGTAATCTGCACTGTTAATTTTTATTTTCCGTACTTCCGTCGAATCGGCAAAAATTTTCGGGGCGATAAGTTTAAAGGTATCATCTGACAGCCCATACACCTCTCTAAGTTGTTCGATTGAAGAATACCCTCCAAGCAAATTGCGGTACTTTACTATTCTTGCTGACAAGACCGGACCAATTCCGCGAAGAGCCTCCAGGGATGCCGAATCGCATGTATTTATGTTAAGCAATGCTCTTTGCTTGAAGCTTACCCTTGAATCCTTTTGTTCCTGATTTAATACTGGGGCCTTTTTATAATTCAATGTGTCTGTGAAGCTCTCCCATACAGTTTGGGGTATCTCTTCAACGGTCACATCCCGGTCAGGTAAAACAAATCTTAATCCGACTATTGCCAGGATCAATATCAACAGAATAAAAGTCGATCTTCTTTCGCGACGGTTATAACCAAACCAGTTTTTAAAAGGTCCTTTGATTGATGATATCATAATAGATCTTTTGCAGTGAGACTATGCAATTTAAATAATCCGCTGGAGAAAAAGAAATTTGAACAGGAATTAATTTGACCGGTTAAAAGATTAAGGTTTCAGGGTTTGGCTTCGCCGAGCTCGCCTGCGGCTCGGTTCAGGGTTTCAGGGTTTCATAATATTTGAAACTCTGTAACTCTGTAACTCTGTAACTCTGTTACCCTGTAACTCTGTTACCCTGTAACTCTGTAATTATGAAACAGTTGATATAATGACCATTACCTGCTGTCACATCCTGACGGAATCAGAAAGGATATCCTATTGCGACAACCACAGCAAAGTCCTTTCTGATGCTATAGGGACGCCGCATTACTATCCATTTGGACCCGCTCTGATACTCCGGATCACGGAGTTTCATGCCAAGATCTACCCTACCTATAACAAATTTAAAGTCGAATCTCAGACCTGTCCCTGTTCCAACCGCAATATCATTATAAAACTTGCCAAATTTGAATTGTGAGCCCGGCCTGGAAGCATCATAGTTGAAAGTCCATATGTTACCCGCATCTAAGAAAAGGGCTCCTTCAAGAATCCAGAAAAGCTTAAACCTGTATTCTGCATTACCTTCAATCTTAATATCCGCTGTCTGATTCAACAATGTTTGATCCTGCGTTATATAGGAGCCCGGACCAAGCGACCGGACCTGCCATGCTCTTATTCCATTGGCTCCGCCTCCAAAATATTGTTTCTCAAAAGGGATTGCCTTTGAATTACCATAGGGAACACCGACTCCTGCAAATCCTCTGTATACTATTGAACTTACATCATTAAGAATTACATTATACCTGACATCTATATCAGCCCTTACATACTGAGCAAAAGGTTGTCCGAAAATATAATAACTACCGTCGGTTTTTTGCATTCCGGCAAGTTTCCCGGCAAGGGCAAGCAGGTTTCCCGAAGCTTCGGTATTTATCCTCAGAAACCAATAATCATGCGATTTTTTTATAATCTGATTGTTGAAAATAAAAGAATAGTTTCCGCCAAGTATCATTATGTCCCTGTAGGCACCTGCCAGATAAGGAGAAGATTCAATCCTTGCAGCGAATGACGAATCGATTGATCCGGGCGGTAACTTAATAATGTTTAACTGAAGAGGATTTATCATATGCTCCTGATAATTACCTGCCTTCCAGTCATACCCGAATGTTGCATTAGCCATTGTCCGGGTATAAGCAGGTAATCTCTGGTAGTTATAGGCAACCAGTAAGGTAGTTGTGGGATTATATTTTTTGATAAAACTTTCTGTTTTGAGAAAAGGAAGAAGAAATTCAGGGAACCGAAGACTTGTTTCAACGCCATATTCCTGAGAATTCCGAAGACCGGAATTCTGACGTGGAATGGCCTCATAAGCTCCTTTAAGTTTAAGATTCAGTAATTCTGCTCCGTGAAAAATATTTTTATGCTGGTAAATGAGGTTAAGGGCGCCACCCAAATAACCGGCTGAGTTTGTTCCTTCTACTTCTATCCTGAAAGATTGCTGGCTTAGAAGGGTGAGTTGAATATTACAGTCGAGCATCAATTCAGAATTCCCGGTACCATTTGTTTTTGGAGTCTCATTGTAAAAAATATTTACGAGCCGGTAAGTCTTAAGTGACAGAAGGTGATTCTGCGACCGCTCATTGTTGGTAAGGTTGTAAGTCGCCCCGGGCTTCAGATAAAGCGACTGAATAATAAGGTCATATTTGATTTCAGGTTTTGCCTTCCTGCTAATGAAATAATAACCTTTATAATTTATAGTATCCTGGCTATTGAGATATTCTTCTCCTCCTTCAAGCGCTTCCCTGGGAACAAAATCGGTGTAAATATAAATATCCCTGACTCTGTATACAGGATGAGGTATGAGAACCGGATTATTAAATTGGTCAAAGGTCATGAAATCCTTTATGCCATAGTAAATATTCACCTGCCGGTTTCCGATAGTACTGTCGATTTTATAATAGATATGGTCACTCCCGGAGAAACTGTAAAAACCCATATCCTTAACAACTCTCTCAAACCTCGAACGTTCAGCCTGAAGTACATCCACATCGTAAGGTTTGCCTCTGTGAATCAGGCAATTCACCGAGTCAAAAAAGAATATTTTTTCAATTGTAGTGTCGGCAATTTCATAATAAATGTTTCGTATTTTATAAGGAGGAAGTAGGTCCACATTATAAAAAACGTCCGTTTTCCTGTTTGTGGTTTCTATTGAATCATTAACCTGACTATCGAAATAACCTTTGGAAAAAATGTAAGATTTAATCTGCTCAACACTTTTTGTGGCAGCATAGGGATCAAAGATAACAGGTTCCTCTCCGATATCCCTCAGCCATGTGTGAGGCCATTTTTGTTTATTAATGTTCGAAAAGTTATACAACCCCAGATAAAATCTTGTTCCGAATATTCTTTTGTTTGGTTTCTGTTTAATATATGGTACAAGTTCACTTTTTTTAATACCTTCTTTATTTACATCTATTATATTATTATCGAGGAGGGTCTCGTCTTGCGGAACATACTTTGTTGGATTACAGGAATATAAGATAAAAAAGAGGTATGAAAAAACAAGAATTATTCTCAGAGAAGGGATATTTTTATTTAATATAATTTTTTCCAAAATTTGTGTCTGAAAAATGTGAGACAAATATATTAATAATAATAAATAAAAATCAGGAAAGCCCTGCCATATAATGGTAAGTAAAAACAAAACAAATTTAATAAGATCACTCCGTAAGAAAAAGGCAAGAGACGATGAGAAGGCTTTTGTTATTGAAGGCGATAAAATCGTAAAGGAATTTCTGCTGGCTAACGTCCCTTTGAAGATACTTATTGCCAAACCTGAATTTATCAGCGCTCTTCCTTCAGAACTGAAACAACGTATCGAAGTGATTGAATCAGTAGGTTATGAGGAACTTAAGCAGTTAAGTAGCATGACAACTCCACATAATGCAATGGCCATAGTTCCTATATTCAGCTACAGGTTTAAAACTGATAATCTTCTTAAAGGATTTACTGTTGCCCTCGACTTTGTTCAGGATCCTGGAAACCTGGGAACAATTATCAGGGGAGCTGCATGGTTTGGGATAAAGGATATTATCTGTTCCGCTGATTGCGTTGACGTTTATAATCCTAAAGTGATACAAGCCACAATGGGCGCAATATTAAATGTCAGGGTTCATTATCTGGATCTTAAAGAGTTGCTGAAAAAAGCTTCAGAAACAGGCATTCCTGTTTTTGGAACACTGCTTGAAGGTGAATCAATATATAATCATCCTCCTGTAAAGAGTGGTATAATACTTCTTGGAAACGAATCACAAGGTATTTCGGAAGAACTAAAACCCTTTATAACTCAAAAATTAATGATTCCCCGGTTCACTAAAGCAGTTCACGGAATAGAATCACTTAATGTTGGAATGGCAGCTTCAGTTATTTTTTCTGAGTTTCTCAGAAAATCCGCCTGCATGCCTGAATAAAAGATAAATATTTAACCGTAAATAACTCGTCATGTCTAAATCAGAATTTAAAGTGTACGGTATCCGCTGGCTTATGCTTGTTGTATACATGTTTATGGTTGCCGTAAATCAGATGTTATGGATCACTTTTGCGCCTATAACCGGGGATGCCACAAAATACTATGGTGTTTCTGACCTTCAGATTGGCATCCTTTCAATGTGCTTTATGATCGTTTATATTGCAGTTTCAATACCTGCGTCATGGGTAATAGATAAATACGGGATTCGCATCGGGGTAGGAACAGGTGCTCTCTTCACAGGAATCTTTGGCTTAATTCGTGGTTTTGCAGGTACCGATTACCATTTACTGCTGATTGCCCAGATTGGTATTGCAGCAGGGCAGCCATTCATCCTGAACGCTATTACCAAGCTGGCAGCCAAATGGTTCCCCATAGAGGAACGGGCCACCGCTGCGGGACTTGGCACATTGGCAATGTATATTGGAATCCTGGCAGGTATGATATTTACTCCATATCTGATTATCGGATCGGGAATTGGAGGTATGCTCTATATCTATGGAATAATTTCAATCTCAACAGCAACCGTTTTTCTTATTCTTATAAAAGAGGAACCGCCCACTGCACCATGCCGTCCCGACCAGGTGGAACGTTCCCTGGTTCTTGATGGTTTCCGCCAGGCCTTTCACACAAAGGATTTTATCTGGCTGATGGCAATATTTTTTATTGGTCTTGGAGTATTCAACAGTGTGACAACATGGATTGAGGACATACTGAGACCCCGGGGTTTCTCCCCGACACAGGCAGGTATTACCGGAGGAATAATGATACTTGGAGGGATAGTAGGAGCTCTGATTATTCCGATACTTTCTGATCATTACAAAAAGAGAACGCCTTTTATAATTCTAGCACTGACCGGGGCAACACTGGGGTTGACCGGGATCACCTTTTCAACAAATTACTGGCTGCTTCTTACCTCGGGTATGGTTCTGGGATTCTTTCTGTTAAGTGCAGGCCCCATAGGTTTTCAATACGGGGCTGAAATAACCTACCCGGCATCTGAGGGGACTTCAAATGGAATGCTCTTACTGATGGGTCAGATATCAGGCATTGCATTTATTTTCGGAATGGATAGCCTGAAGTCTCCGGAAACAAGTTCGATGACCCTGCCTCTGGTTATACTGATCGGACTGATGGTTTTGAGTATTATAATGTCTTTTCGACTAAAGGAATCTATGATTCTGAGTAAAGAAGAAGATCTGTGAGCTCTGAAGTCATTCAGACCAGGGAATTTAATCATTAGTGTCTCATAAAAGTCGAAATTCAATAAAAAGTTCTTTTTAAACAACCTGTGAAAATCAATCAGTATGAAGAAATATGCTCCCTCCCTTATTCTTTAAAGAAATAGCCTGTCATGGTTTAGAGAGCAGATATTGTTATTATGTTCATACATTTATGAATGACAAAGTCTGAACTATCATGCGCTTTTATCGCCATGGCTGAACAACCTATGTACTCGGGTGTTATAAATTTATTCAGTAGCGGGCAACTATCATACGTTACATTTAAAATTCAGAATTTGCAGATAAACTATTAAATTTGTTTTGAGTTAAAAACTTTGATTCATTTATGAATAATGAGATTATTTGGTTGGAAATCCTTTAACAGGGAATTTGATTTCATTTCAGCAGGTAAGTGGCTGCTGCTTGGTTCAATAGTCGGTGTAATAAGTGGTCTGGGTGCTATCATGTTTCAATCACTGCTTGTGTTAGTGAAAGAGTTTTGCATGGTTCATCTGATGGGACTGAGTCCGATCTCTCCGGGTGGTGAGCAGGAAGCTTTACATTTTACAGCCGACAAGTTTAATCCTTACTTTATTGTCCTCTTACCTGCCCTTGGAGGATTAGCAGCCGGATTTCTGATATACAAATTTGCCCCGGAAGCAGAAGGACACGGAACTGATGAAGCAATAAAAGCATTTCATCATAAACGTGGTCTAATACGACCGTCCGTTCCGATAATAAAATTTCTTGCATCAGTTATTTCAATAGGTACAGGAGGATCAGGAGGGCGGGAAGGACCAATAGCTCAGATCGGAGCAGGTTTCGGAAGTTATCTGGCCATCAGGTTAAATCTTGATGTCAGAACCAGGAGGTGGCTATTGGCAGCTGGTATGGGCGCAGGTATTGGCAGCATCTTCAGGGCTCCCCTTGCTGGTGCACTTTTTGCTGCAGAGGTACTATATTCTTCAACCGAAGTTGAAGCGGAAGTCATTCTCCCGGCTGCCGTATCATCGATCATTGCATTTTCAGTATATTCTTTCAAATATGGCTGGGAACATATTTTCACCAGCGCCGGCCAGCATGGCTTCCACCAGCCCCTGGAACTTATTCCCTATACTATTGAAGCTTTATTGCTTGCTTTTGCAGCATTGCTATTTGTAAAATCTTTTTATGGTGTCAGAAAATTATTTACGGAATGGAAAATTCCGAAATATATTAAACCGGTTATTGGAGGTTTTTTTACAGGAGGCCTGGTTTTATTACTGATTACGATTACAGGAGACAGAAAATTCATTGTAGATATTATGGGAGGAGGTTATGGAATTTTACAGGAGATAATGACCAATGGTCTTACCAGAGTCGGCCTTGGCGTATTACTGCTTGTTGCAGGCGGTAAAATTCTGGCAACTTCTTTTACTATCGGATCAGGAGGAAGCGCAGGTGTATTTGGTCCCTCGATGGTTATCGGAGGGACTTTAGGTGCAGCCTCAGGATATTTGCTTCAGTTCATTTTCCCGGGATTTACACTTTACCCTTCAACATTTGCAATTGTAGGAATGGCAGGTTTTTTTGCTGCTGCTGCCAACACCCCTATTTCCACCATAATTATGGTAAGTGAACTTACCGGTAATTATGAACTTCTTTTGCCCAGTATGTGGGTTTGTACTATCGCATTTCTCGTGGCACGGAAATGGAGTATCTATCAGAGCCAGGTTCCGGGGAGAATTTTCTCCCAGGCCCATTTTGGAGAATATACACATGATATCTTCAGGTCTATCACAGTAAAGGAAACCTATAGTCCAACTAAAAATAATAAGACACTTTATGATAACATGCCAGTATCAGATATTCTCCTTACCCTGCAGAAGACCAAACAAAGAATGTTCCCGGTGATTAACAAAGAGAAACACCTTATAGGTACTTTCTATATCAAAGACATTCCCAGACTGCTGCAGCAATCTGATCACAAGATTATAACAGTTGCAGATATAATGCAGCCTCAGCTACTTAAGGTAAGTCTTAATGAAACGATCCACACGGTACAGGAAATAATGCTGGCCAACCATGTTGACGAACTGGTGGTTGTCGATGACTCTGAGAATCCCGACCAGGTACTGGGGATTATCACTACCGCTGATATTATAAAAGCATATCAAAAGGAGATGACTCTGCTTAAATCAGGCAGGTTTGAGACACTTCCGGGTGACGAATCTTTGCTCAGGCAAATGAACCTGAATAAGGTACTTGACAAAGGGTTCTTAACAGTTGATCCCAATGCCACTCTGGGAGATCTTGTAGAAATTTTTACACGTACCAAGCGAAATATCTTCCCTGTGGTCAATAAAGACAATCAGTATTTCGGGATCATTTTGCTTAATGATATCAGAAAAGTTCTGTTTGAAGCAAGTAAATACAAATCAGTAATAATAAAAGATATAATGACCAAACCACCGGAAATTGTTCATACAGATGACAGGATGGAGCAGGTTATGGCCAAACTGGAAAGAACCAAATCCTGGAATCTGCCGGTAATTGACCGTCATAACAGATATGTCGGTATGGTCTCACAATCGACCCTTTTCTACGCCTACCGCAACCAGTTGCTTAACCAGATTGATGTTTAGAGCGCAGGACAGGGAGTATTGAGAGTGTGGCAAACAACGCCGCACGTGGGACCTGCCTGCAGCAAAAAGATAGTGATCTGAAATTAAGCTCTGCAGGAGCCGACAGTTGTAATAATATTGATCCTGATAAACCTATGCTAACTTCCGGAAGATATTTTCCTTCCGATTGCCTCAGCTGCCTTCATCCCGTCAACAGCTGATGATACAATACCTCCGGCATATCCCGAACCTTCGCCACATGGGTACAATCCTGATATTCTTATATGCTGAAAAGTTACAGGATCTCTAGGAATCCTAACCGTTGAGGAGGTTCTAGACTCAACACCAAGAACCACCGCCTCATTTGTTATATATCCCTTCATAAGAGATCCGAATATCCGGAAACCATCTCTCAGCCTTCTTCCTATCGATTTAGGCAACCATCCGTGAAGAGGTGATGAAGTAACACCCGGGAAATAGGATACTTTTGGTAATGAGCCGGATGTCACACCTGAAACAAAATCGGCCAGTCGTTGTGCAGGTGCCTGCTGAGTATGGCCTCCGTTTTTCCATGCTTCTCTTTCAAGTTCTTTTTGAAATTCAAGCCCGGCAAGTTCATTGTATTTGCCGTATTTAACAAGATCCCCGGGTTTTATTTCGACTACAACCCCTGAGTTTGCGTAGGGAGAGTTTCGTTCCGAGGGAGACATTCCGTTAACCACAATCTCTTCCTGTGCAGTTGCGGAGGGTACAATAAAACCCCCCGGGCACATACAGAAAGTATAGACCCCTCTCCCATCAACCTGTTTAACAATATTATAGGACGCTGCCGGCAAAAATTGTCCACGTAGACTACCATGGTACTGGATTTTGTCTATAAGTTCCTGAGGATGTTCAACCCTTACTCCCATTGCAAACGGTTTAATTTCAAGGTCCACTCCCCTGTTTTGACATAATTCATAAATATCGCGGGCTGAATGACCGGTGGCAAGAATAAGGAAAGGAGAAAGAAATTTTTCATTGCCCGAGGTAATCACTCCGTTAACAGAATTCCCTTCAATGATCAGATCAGTCACTTTTTTTTCGAGGAAGAAAAGACCTCCTGCAGAAAGTATTGATTTCCGGATGTTTGAAATTATACCCGGAAGTTTATCAGTACCCAGGTGGGGATGGGCTTCATATAAAATATTCTCATTTGCGCCATGAAGACACAGAAGCTCAAGGACCCTTAAATTATCTCCTCTCTTTTTTGAACGGGTATAAAGCTTCCCGTCAGAAAAGGTTCCTGCACCCCCCTCACCAAAACAATAATTACTTTCGGGATTGACAATATGTTCGCGGCTGATTTTTGCAATATCTATTTTCCTGGATGAACAATCCTTTCCTCTTTCGATAATTACAGGTCGTATTCCAAGTTCAATTAACCTGAGAGCGGCGAATAGACCTGCAGGCCCCGCTCCTGCAATTATCACCTCCTGCTTACGGCTTACATCTGTTACATTAAAGGGAGATATTGCAGGGATTTCAGGATCCACCCCGGTAAAAATCTCCACTACCAGATTTACCCTGATATTTTTCTTTCGTGCATCAACTGATCGCTTTAAAATCCTTAAAGCAGTTATTTCTTCCGGTGCAAGACCAGATAACGACCCGGCGATTTTTTTGATTGCCGAATTATCAGATGCTGCTGACGGAGATAGGTTTATCTGTAACTGCTTTACCCATTTTCATTCAAAATGGAACGAGAGAATCCAAATCTGTGATTTCATCTTCTCAATGGCATTAAAGTATTGAGGATGCCCGGGAGCTGCCTCATCTGCAAGAACGTTATTTATGCCGTTTGATAACTTTAACTCAACAGAAAGCTTGAAATAGGTAAGATAAAAATCAAAACCTGCTCCCATTTCATAATAAAGGTCAGGTCGTTTGAGTCTGATATAAATTGGTTTTTCTTCATCAAACTCCTTTTTCCCTGCAAGATCATAACGGTAATTTAAGCCACCTATAATATACGGTCGTATATTATTAAGCCTTTGTCCCTTGTATTTCAATAACAGGGGAAACTCAAGAAAGGATGATTCGAGCTTTTGTGGAAAAGGATAGGGAACCTTATTGTTATAATATTGAATAATCCGCTGTCCGAATGATACCCCCGGAAGGAACCTGAGGTCAAAATATCTCGATAATTTGAGATTGGTTACTATCTGTATGTTAATACCCGGGTTAAGCTTACTAACCTCAGGATATAAAGAATCTGTAACATAATATGTTTGCGAAGGAGTGATATTGAAATCCATTGAATTGAACCCCAGGGTGAACCCAAAGTGGAGTAACTTATCATCATACCACGATGTGTTTTTTGGTTTAAGTATTTGCCCTGATAAATTATGACTGATGACCAGGAGATAAAAAAATAAAATGATATGTATTCTTCCTTTTCTCAAACTCCGGGTATTTTTGTAATGGTTACAAATTAGCAAACTGTATTGCATAAAATTTATTGCACAACTTGTTTGATTCCTGTATATATACTTGCTACTCCAAATGTAAGTTTATGTTGCTTTATTCCTCTAAAACCCGCACCGGACATGATTTTAACGAATTCTTGATTATCAGGAAATTTCATCACAGTGTCGGGCAGATATCTGTATGCTTTTTTGTCTTTTGAAAAAAACATTCCGAACAGTGGAAGAATATTCAGAAAATAGAAACGGTAAATCTGCCTGAATGGAAAGGTTGTTGGTTTTGAGAACTCCAGCACCATTACCATACCTCCGGGTAAAAGTATCCTTCGCATTTCAGAAAGTCCTTTTAAAGGGTCTGAAAAATTTCTGACCCCAAAGGCCACCATTGCTACATCAAAACTATTATCAGGAAAGGCAATTTGTTCTGAGTCTCCTGATATTAATTCAACTTTCCCTGATAATCCTTTTTTGTTGATTTTATCCCTGCCTATTTTAAGCATCTCCTGTGAGATATCAATACCGGTTACCTTATCGGGGTTTATCTTCATTGCTTCAATTGCCAGATCTCCTGTTCCTGTTGCAACATCGAGGATTTTAGGATTTACGGCAAATTCAGAAATTATTTTTATGGCTTTTCTTCTCCAGTAACGATCTATGCCAAATGACAAAAAATGATTCAGAAAATCATATCGCCATGCAATAGAATCAAACATCTCTCGTACTGCAGTCCTTTTATCCGTAAGCAGATCTCCTTTATGATTTTCCATCCTTAAAATAAAAGATGCAAATATAAATACAATTCTCTGGTTTGTAAGAGGTGTGATTCAAAATTCAAGGTGTGCAGCGAAGAGCGTATAGCGTAGAGCGTAGAGCGTAGAGCGTAGAGCGTAGAGCGTAGAGCGTAGAGCGTAGAACGTAAAGCGTAGAACGTAAAGCGTAGAGCGTAAAGCGTAGAGCGTAGAACGTAAAGTGTAGAACGTAAAGCGTAAAGTGACTGAGACGGACATTCTGTGAACCTGTAACCGATAAACATGAGTCGCCCCTCACCTGTCCTTAAAATTGTCCAAATTTATTTTTACATTTACCTGTTAAATAATCAATCGAGCCGCATGAAAAAGAGGATTATGATAACAGGGGCCACTGCCGGGTTTGGCATGGCAACGGCAACCCTGTTTGCAAAAAACGGGTATAACATTATTATCACCGGCCGAAGGAAAGAGCGTCTTGACGAACTTGAAAAAAATCTCCTTTCATTTAAGGATATCAAAGTTCTTTCACTTAATTTCGATGTCAGAGACAGGGATGAAGTGGAATCCGTAATTTCCGGACTTCCTTCAGAATGGAAAAATATCGATATTCTTGTAAACAATGCAGGCCTGGCTGTGGGGTATGATCATATTGACAAAGGAAATACAGACGACTGGGAGAGAATGATCGATACAAACTTAAAGGGTCTCCTTTATGTTACCAGAGCTGTTTCACCACTTATGGCAGAAAGAAACAGAGGGCATATATTTAACATATCTTCAATTGCCGGTAAAGATGAATATGAGTACGGGAATGTATATTGTGCAACAAAACATGCTGTGGACTCACTTTCAAGATCTATGAGGATAGATCTCCTGAGAAACAATATTAAAGTTACAAATATAGCTCCTGGTATGGCAGAAACAGAATTTTCAATTATCCGGTTTAAAGGGGACGAGAAAAAAGCCGCCTCTGTCTATAAAGGAATAGATCCATTAACCGGTGATGATATTGCCGGCATAATTTTTTATTGTGCAAACCTTCCCGCTCATGTATGCATTAATGATCTTGTAATTACTCCAACACAACAGGCAAGTGTGAACCATAATTTCAGGAAGGAATAAAGGGATAAAGGTGTAACGTTACAAACGGAGCAGAGGTTGGATTTTGCCTGTGGTTTGTCGTCGCCCGATAAAAATAATATATTAATTAATTTAATGACCTATGTACAGTTACGACTACCTGCGGGATTTTACTAAAACTGTTTTCATGAAGATGGGATGCAATCCGGCTGATTCAGAAAACATCGCCGATGTATTTCTTGCTGCTGAATTGAGAGACCATTCGTCCCATGGTATGATAAGAATTAAAGACTATTACGATTTGTGGAAAGCCGGAAGAATAAATGTAAATCCAAAGATCAGGATAGTTCATGAATCTCCAAGTACAGCAGTTGTAGATGGCGACAATGCTGTAGGTATGGTTGCAGCGAGGCGTTCAATGGAAATAGCCATAGAAAAGGCTAAAATTGCAGGTACAGGTTGGGTGGCAACCAGTAACTCCAACCATTTCGGGATTGCAGGTTATTATGCAATTATGGCACTTAAATATGATATGACAGGCATATGTATTACTAATGCTAATCCTTTGGTTGCTCCCACATTTTCTATAAGCAGAATGATGGGAACCAACCCGATAGCAGTTGCCATACCGGCCCTGAAACAACCACCATTTGTTGCTGATTTTGCCACAACGCCGGTTGCCAGAGGTAAACTGGCAATAGCTGAAAAAAAAGGTGAGAAGGTTCCTTTTGGTTTTGTGCAGGATAAGGCCGGAAACCCTTCAGATGATCCGGAGATACTGAAGGCTGGCGGATCAATGCTTACTCTTGGAGGAGACAGGGTACATGGAAGCCATAAAGGTTATTGTCTTTCAGCTATAGTGGACATTTTCTCAAGTGTTTTCAGCGGAGCAAATTTCGGGCCATTTGTCCCTCCAAGTGTGGCATATCTGCCTGTTCTTGACAAAAAGGTGGGTGCAGGAACAGGACATTTTTTCGGAGCAATCAGAATTGATGCCTTTCAACCGGCAATAGAATTTAAATCAAAAATGGATCAATGGATCGAGACATTTCGTGCAGCAAAACCTTCAGAAGGTGAGGAAAGAGTATTAATTCCCGGCGATCCTGAAAGAGATGCTGAAGAAAGAAATATGAGAGAGGGAATTAAGCTTGTACCGGGAATAATGGATGATCTTAATAAAATATGCAATGAACCTGGGATAGAATTCAGTTTAATATCAAAAATAGGCACCACCCTTCATCTGGTCATTATAACTTTGAAGGTACCGTGTTTCTTCCAAAATTAAAAGTAAAGTATCCTGAAATCAAAATGTGATCGTAGCATCCACAGGTTCTGATGAGGGAGGGTTTGAATTACTTGAGATGCCATTCATTATAATGCTCTCCATCCCATTTGCCTTTTCAAGCGAAGCTAGTGCATTGTTCCTCAGTAACACCACTTTAAGTATAATTTCACATATAGGAGCGGTGATGCTTATTGGTATTATTGTCGAGAATGCCATTGTGCTGGTGGTACCTCATCTACCTTATGCACGAAAGGGATTATGAACTTTATGAAGCAATTGCAATTTCAGGTCGTTCACGTCTAAGGCCAGTTATTATGACCTCTGCAACTACTATTACCGAGAATGAACTGTTTGATACCGTTCCTGACAAAATAAAAAGGATTGATGCTGTTAATGAAGAGGTTGTAATCAGAGCTTTCAAGTGGAATATCCTGAAAATGGTTTAAAAACAAATCTGCGCTACATAGAGGCTGGCCTGTTAGGTTAGCCTCTTTTTTGTACATGCAACAATTGAATACAGTTTAAGTAACAAAAAAGGGGGTATAAAGATTAAAAACATATATAATACTGTTTTTGTCCCCCATGTTAAATGGGTAGTACAAAATAGTAAATGTAATTAAAATGCAATCTAACCCCCTATTTAAATAGGGTCTAAATTAAATCCAATACTATATTTGCAGTGTTTGTTCAGTACTAATTTTAAAATTTCATGAAAATGAAAAAGAGAAGGATGTTTTTTACGGGATTGATTACACTGCTGATTTTCAACTGCGACATCTGGTACAGGCGCAGCAGGAAAACGTCAGCAAAAGTCCAAATTCAATGTTGGCGCCGATCTGTATTCCAATTATATTTTGCGTGGAACAAAATTTGGCCAAGGTCCTATCCGTGCAACCAAGCGTAAAATATATCAGCGGGTTGACTAACTGCCGGAGTTTGGGGCTCATTTGATGCCAGCGGATATAGCTGAAACAGATCCGTATGTCTCTTATTCATTTCCCTTTTGGTCTTCAGCCTTGGATTGACAGATTATTATTATCCCGGATTTAAAGTTATTTGATGTTTCAGAAGTCAACCGGAAGTCATGCTCTCGAAATTAATTCCGGTTTTACAAAAGGAGGTCTTACTCTTAAGTGCTAATTATATTTTAAATGAGGCCGGTGGTGCCGCATCAGCTGGAGGCGACAAATATTTTCAGGCCGGATATGCATTCACAAATTTCAATCATGTTTGCAGGTGCAGGTGATGGATGGCATACATCTGATGGAAAATTTAACGTATGTAATATTGGAATTAGGAACCACAAAAGAGATTAAGATCATCCGATTCCTTTTCAGATACCCGTCAACGGGCAGGTAATTGTCAATCCTGAAAGGGAACAACTATTTCTTGTTGTAGGATTCTCATTTCTAAGTTAATTAAATCATAACAATTATAAATGTAATAATAAATGAAAAAAATTGAAGTAGTAATCAGAAAATCCAAATTTGACGAGGTTAAAGAAGCCATGTACAAAGTTGGTATTGAATTTATTACCTTCTGGGATGTCAGAGGTACAGGTAAAACAACCCAGGGCAGAGTTTACAGAGGTATTGCTTATGATACCAGCACTATTGAAAGGATACTCATCACATTTGTTTGTCGTGAGAAATATCTGGAACCGGCTATTAAAGCTATTCTCGAATCTGCTAAAACCGGGGAAATAGGAGACGGTAAAATATTTATTTCCGAAATCACAGATGCATACCGGATACGAACCGGTGAAAGAGGTGATAAGGCAATGTATCTCGAGGGAGAAGAGTAATAATAATTTAAAAATAAATATCATGACATATACATTAATAATGCCGGATGATCTTAGTTCAATTGAAACAGCTCTTTCTGATTATGCCTATTCACTAAATACAGTTTGGGTTCTTATTACTGCCGCGCTTGTATTTTTTATGCAGGCAGGGTTTGCTCTTGTTGAAGCAGGTTTTACCAGATCAAAAAATACTACAAATATTCTATTCAAGAATTTAATGGATTTTGTTATCGGAACCATCGTCTTCTGGGCTATAGGTTTTGGTATAATGTTCGGTAGTAAAAATGGATTTATGGGGTGGATTGGATCTATTCATGCAGCATACATACCGCACAGACATGCCTGATTATGCATTTCTTATATTTCAGACTGTTTTTGCTGCAACGGCTGCTACAATAGTTTCAGGAGCGATGGCTGAAAGAACTAAATTTAATGCATACCTTATTTATAGCGGAATAATTTCTCTGGTAATTTATCCTGTCTCAGGTCATTGGGCTTGGGGTGGAGGTTGGTTGAGTCAGATGGCTGTACCGTTTCATGATTTTGCCGGATCCTCTGTAGTTCATATGGTTGGAGGAATGGCAGCATTCATGGGAGCACTTGTACTAGGACCCCGAATTGGTAAATATGACAAAAACGGGAAAGCTAAGGCGATACCCGGTCATAGTATTACACTTGCAACACTCGGAGTCTTTGTTTTATGGATCGGCTGGTTCGGTTTCAATCCCGGTTCACAGCTTGCTGCATCAGGAAAGGTCAACGCCACAGCAATTTCTCTGGTATTCGTTACAACAAACATTGCTGCTGCAGGAGGCGCTCTCTCAACTATGCTTTTGATCTGGATGATGTATAAGAAACCCACTCTAAGTATGACACTTAACGGTGCGCTGGCAGGTTTGGTTGCTATTACAGCCGGTTGTGATTCTGTTTCACCGGGAAGTGCATTAATTATTGGAATCCTCGCCGGTATACTTGTTAGTTGTTGCAGTAGAATTCTTCGATAAAATAGCTAAAATAGACGATCCTGTGGGCGCTATTTCTGTCCATGGCATTTGCGGTGCCTTCGGAACTTTAATGGTTGGATTCTTTTCATCGAACCAGGGTCTGCTTTTTGGTCATGGCGGGGCACTTTTGAAAAGTCAGTTTATAGGCGTAGTATCTATTGCCGCATGGGCACTTGCTTGTTCAGCAGTATTGTTCCTGGCACTGAAAAAATTCAATGGATTGCGTGTTGAGAAGATAATTGAAGAAGAAGGTCTCGATATATATGAGCATGGTGAATCAGCATATAACCTTTACATTTTCATTAATTCCTTCAATAAACCAAAACTATCTGTAGGAGATCCCCGGAAGGGCCGGTATCTTTTTTTGTGTATACCTCAAAAAGTAGAGCAATGTCCCAGACCTGTCTCTACTTTTATTCATGTTATAATTTATTGCTATTATTCCAGTTCTTTCTCAGAGTAAGCCTTTATAACAGCTTCCTGAACATCCCCAATTTGGTCTGATGGAATAAATATCTCAAAATCGTAAAACGGTTCAAGGATTTTGGGGCAGGCATTTTTAATTACCTGGGTTAATGCATTTTTTCCTGCAAGACGGAAATAGGTTCCATTTGAATCGACAGGGTTCATTTTACTGTCATATACATATAGCATTAAATCGCAGGCAAAGGATCCTGTATGAGGACACATCTCCATTTTTTCCATAATTCTTTATAGAATTGCAGTCATGAAACGAGCATCTATCAAACCACCCACGATACAGTTAACATATAATAGTTTGTTACCCCAAGTAAGGGGAATCTCCTTTTTATCCGAACTGATATCTTAATCTGTTTCCCAGCTATTCTCTACATGGTTGCTTCAGCCGAACCCTCTTTGTATGGCTCAATTATCATATGTCCCCCACCGAACTGATCTGCTACTCCCGATTGCTTCCATTTAATCATGAACATATAGCTTATTCACATCTTTAATAAACAACGTATTGAAATGCCATGGAGGAATCTTCCTCGATATCTCCTCTACCCTAACAAATATTATGTTTGCAGTCATCGCAGCCGGAATTGCCGTTTCGTATTCAGAATGTGTCATACCAGACATTTTTTAGGATTGCCTTCGATAGGGTCAGTTATCGCAATTGCAGCCAATCCATCTTCCCATACCTCACTTGCATATACGGTGGGCCAAACGGTTCCATTGATAAAAACTGTATGTATACAAAAATCACACTTAAGGTAATATATCCTGAAATGTCAGGAATCAATATCTCTGTTCGGAAATGAGGCCGGACCAGAACATTCATATAGAAAGCACCGGTTTTCAGGGCTGAAAATTGGGATCAGGGTGCCGAAATCAACAGGTATAAAAATATTAATACTTTGTTTTTCATTATTGAAATAATTGAGTTGGAAACTAACTAATAAACCGAAGTAGTAAGTATGATCCTAATGATTCTATGGTTGATCCATAAATCCCTGTTCGTTCAATACTTTTAATAATATTTTTGAAAAATAAATATTATCGGCTTTTTTGTATCGGACATCTGTAAACACCTGTGCCAGTGTTTCTTTATTATTCTCTTTTAAAAACTGTTGTGAATCTTTACGTCTCTCTTTTTCACCATAAAATCATCAATGATATTTTCATCAGAATAATCACTATATGTCTCTGAGTGAATACTGCATCAAGAGGTAACCTGTCCAATTAGATCCAGGATTTTCACCCGGCCAGCCCAAAGTAACAGTTGTCACAGGAACAACGCCAGCGGGAAGTTTAAGTATTTCAATTATTTTATTGGCCATGTAAATGTTGTACCCAAATAACATATCCCCAATCCCTTTCGATTCAGCTGCTATGCAAACTGTTTGTGCAACTAGAAGCGCATCAGTTGCAGCAGTTAAAAAAGAGAGAAAATTATCATGACCTGGCTCTGCATTTCTAAGCCTGCACCATTTGTTAAATCTGTTAAAATCGGCACAGAAAGTCAGTACAACGGGCGCCTCAGTAATCATGTTCTGATTAAAATGGCACGGCGCAAGTTCTTTTTTCTTCTCTTCTTTCCGGGTAACAATTACGCTGTAAAGCTGCATATTTCCCGTTGTGGAAGCTCTGCAACCCATAGAAAGCAATTCATTAAGCATCTCATTGCCGACAGGGTTTATAGAGTATTTCCGGATTGTCCTTCTCCGGAGTAAAATATCAGAAATATCAGTCATATTATTTGTCGGATTTTTTCTGACAAAGTAAACTATTTTCAATAAAACAGAACAAAAGAAAAAAGATATATACAAATTGTTTAACAGATTAGAAAAAAAATGTAATTTCAGACAATCTTTAATTCCCGGAAGAATCAAAGATTAACCAAACCAGTTTTTAATAAAAATCTAATTATGAGCAGACCAGTTACATTATTTACGGGCCAGTGGGCCGATTTAACATTTGAAACAGTTTGTCAGAAAGCCAAATCGTTCGGATACGATGGATTGGAGATGGCATGCTGGGGCGATCATTTTGAAGTTGATAAAGCAGATGACGCATATTGCCAGGCCAAAAGAAAAATGCTTGATAAATACGGCCTGAAAGTTTTTTCAATTTCAAATCACCTTGTAGGACAGGCCGTCGCCGATCGTATAGATGAGCGGCACAAAAGTATAGTCCCTACGTATGTCTGGGGAGATGGAGATCCTGAAGGTGTAAGGCAGAGAGCAGCCAAAGAGATGATTAAAACTGCTGAAGCGGCAAAAAGGCTGGGTGTATCTGTTGTTAATGGCTTCACAGGAAGTCCGATCTGGCATCTCAACTATTCATTTCCTCCTGTATCACCAAAAATGATTGAAGATGGATTTATTGAATTTGCAAAAAGATGGAAACCCATTCTTGATGCATACCAGAAACTTGGAATAAAATTCGCGCTTGAAGTTCATCCTACCGAGATAGCTTTTGATATTGCCTCAGCACACATAGCATTAAAAGCAATTGATAATCACCCCGCCTTTGGTTTCAATTACGACCCGTCACATTTTGGATACCAGGGTGTTGATTATGTCGGGTTTATTTACACATTCGGAGATAAAATATTCAATGTCCATATGAAGGATGTTGGCTGGTCTGAGGTTCCTACTGAGGCAGGTGTATTCGGTGGTCATACTGAATTTGGTACCCGCGGACGATACTGGGATTTCAGAAGTCTTGGACGAGGGAACATCAATTTCGAAGAGATAATAAGAGCACTAAACAGGGTCGGATACAAAGGACCGCTTTCTGTTGAATGGGAAGATAGCGGAATGGATCGTGAACATGGAGCAAAAGAAGCATGTGAATTTGTCAGAGCAATTGATTTCCCCCCCTCCAATATTGCTTTTGATTCAGCATTTGAAAAATAATCTAATTGGAAAAAAATAATAAATTAATTAGTTTCACGACGATGTTTCCCTAATAAAGTCCACTTCTCCGTGAAACAAAAAATAGCCATATAATTATTAATTTATAAATCTAAGCAAAGAAAAAGGAAATATTATGAAGAAAATGACTGCAATTGTAGCACTTATGGCGGTTTTTACACTAGCTATCTGTTTTATTATCCTGGGCTCTATTTCTGTGGAGCTGATGGCATCATTGAATATTCATGCAGGCAGGTTTGGCACTCTCGTTATGGGTTTATTTCTTACATGTTGTATTGTACAGCTATTTATTGGCCCACTGGTAGACAAGTATGGTTATAAATCAATGGCCATTTTTGGTTTTTCCATTACAGCTCTCAGCATGTTTCTTTTATCTTTTGCTTCAACATTTTCGGTTGCATTAATCGCATGTATCTTAATGGGGTTCGGAGCTATGGCTTTGAATACAGTTGGCAATACACTTATACCTGTCGTGCTTTTCGAGGGTAAAGATCCGGCACGAGCCAGCAATTTCGGTAATGGATTTTTCGGTCTTGGCTATATACTAACCCCATTACTTATTGTATTCATTCTTAAAACAATGAACTTTAGTTACTCCATAGCCCTGATCATTATCGGTATACTTTGCCTTATTTTTCTTGTATTCGCTATTACTTCAAATTTTCCGCAAGTCCCGGTTGGATTTAAAATTTCAATGGTATTTAAAGTGCTTGTTAAACCAGCGGTTTTAATTGCAGCGGCTGCCTTATTCTGTTATATTTCCCTTGAGATCTCAATGGGAACCTGGATCAAAAAGCTTATGGAAGAACTTTTTGGAGGAAGTATAAATATTAATGCCTCAACAAAAGCTGGACTTGTGCTTAGTTTGTTCGGCGTAACCATGATGGCTGGCAGGTTCCTTACCTCTGCTATAAGAAATCTGACGGCTATAGGTTCGAAAGTGATTATTTTTGCATCTATTCTTTCGCTGGCGTCAATTTTTCTGATGATTTTTGCCAGGGGTCCTGCTCTTGGTATTCTTGCTGTTCTGCTCATAGGGCTTGCTTTTGCCCCTATTTTTCCGACTATTGTAGGTGTAACTTTTGCCAAGTTTGATCCAAGTCTGTATGGAACTATTTTTGGTATAATATTTTCTATCGGTTTATTGGGCGGAACATTTGTTCCAAAGTTTATCGGCAATCTAAGCGTGGGCTCTACGGTACAACAGAGTTTACCCATTGCAGCTTTAATGGCGGCTATACTTTTATTTATTGCTTTATTTATCGGTCGGATAGGAAAATCTAAAGTTAAATGACTTATTATGTCTTACCGGACCTGAGAAAATATTATTTATTGTAAAAAAATTAATATTATGAAGAAAATAAAATTTGGAATGATCGGAGGAGGTATTGGAGCATTTATCGGCGATGCACACCGCAGGGCCTCAAGAATAACCAACGACTTTGAACTCGTTGGCGGGGTGTTTGACGTTGACTATGAAAAGAGCAAACTATTTGCAAAAAATGAAGGCATCCCCCCCGACCGCTGCTATAAAAGTGTTGATGAGCTCATTAAAGCTGAACTGGCTCTTCCTGCTGATAAACGGATGGAGGCCGTTGCAATAGTCACCCCAAATGCACTGCATTTTTCTTTTGCGAAAAGTCTGCTCACCAGCGGTTTTCATGTTATCTGTGAAAAACCAATGACGATGACAGTAAATGAGGCTCTTGAGCTTGAAAAACTCGTTACAAAAAATAAACTGACTTTCGCATTGACACACACATATACAGGATATCCGATGATCAGGCAAATGAGAGATATTATAGCGAAGGGTACTCTCGGAACAATCCAGCGTATTGATGCACAATACTATCAGGGTTGGATCAACTCAATAATTCATGGTACAGAAAGCAGGATAACAGGAATCTGGAGGCTTGACCCCAAACATGCCGGAGTAAGCAGTTGTATGGGCGATATAGGAGTTCACGCATTTAATCTGATTGAATATACAACAGGACTTGAAATCAAGGAGGTGCTTTCTGATCTTAATTCTGTAAAAGATGATATTAAGCTTGACCTTGACGGAACGGTCTTACTGAGATTCAGTAAAAAGCTGAAAGGCGTTATTCGTGCAAGTCAGGTTTGCGGTGGAGAGGAGAATAATATTACACTTGCTGTTTACGGATCAAAAGCGAGCCTTAAATGGTCACAGGAAAATCCAAATTATCTCATAATGTTAAGTGATTCTGAACCCACCAAAGTATTTAAACCTGCTCATGGGTATAATGACCAGCTTGCTGAAATGAGCCACACCATGCCTGCGGGCCACCCAGAAGGCATTTATGAAGCACTTGCAAATATTTATAGGGGAACAGCAAAATCGATAAGAGGAGAAAAGTTTAAACCCGGAGAATTCCCCACAGTTCAGGATGGAGTGCGTGGAATGAAATTCATACATTCTGTAGTCGAATCGAACAAATCAGGAAACACCTGGGTTAAGATATAAGCGGAGAGCTTAAAGCGTGAGAGCGGAGAGCGGAGAGATGTGAGTGTTAATATCTTTGATTCCCCTCCCTATAGGGGCATGGGGTGGGTTAGAAAGACAAAAGTAAAAAGTGCCTTACAGTTCCCCTTCCGGGAGGGGCAGGGGTGGGTTTCTTAAAATAAAGTACAATAGAATAAAATAAAAAGATAAAGGTTAAAAGTTAAAAATAATAAAATGATGGAAAACAATAAATCAAAAAACCAGGTTTCGCGCCGTAAGTTTTTAGGACTTACTGCTGCTGCGGCCACATTTGCAATTGTCCCGGTAAATTTCAATGAATTAAGTTCACAGCCAGGCACAAAAGTTCAAAAACCTAACTCAAGATTCGGAGGGGTTCAAATCGGTGCCATCACTTACAGTTGGCGAAGTATGCCCGGAAGTGCCGAAGATACTCTCAGATACTGTTTAGAAGATGGAATAAGTTCAATTGAACTGATGGGAAATACTGCAGAACTTTATGCAGGATTACCTCAGATGCCAGATACTCCGCGGCGTGATGCAACCAGTGAACAGAAGGAAGCATTTAAGAAGACCTCAAAGGAAATAGCCGAGGCTCAGAGAAAATGGAGAATTTCAGCATCAATGAAAAAGTATGAAGATCTACGGAAGATGTACAATAATGCAGGAGTAAATATCCACATTGTCAAATTCTCACCTGAAAACTGGTCGGATGAAGAGATCGACTATTCATTCAGGGCTGCTAAAACTTTGGGGGCCAAAGGTGTAAGCACCGAAATTGGCGATATATCAGCCAAAAAGCTTGGTCCATTTGCCCAGAAACACGGATTGATGGTTATTTTGCATCAGCATATGCAACCGGGAACACCCGGATGGAACTTTGAAAAGTTCCTTGACATGTCCCCCATTAATATGCTCAATTTTGATGCAGGGCACTATTTTGGTGCAACTGGTCTCCATCCGAACGGTATTATCGAAAAACTTCACTCGAGAATAATCAGCATTCATCTCAAAGACAAAACAGGTCCGAAAGGCAACCCTCCCAATACAAATATGGCATGGGGCAAAGGGGAAACACCAATTGCAGATATCCTTCTGCTTCTTAAGAAGAATAAATGGCCGATATTTGTTGATATTGAACTGGAATATCCTGTTCCGGAAGGCTCTGATGCTGTGAAAGAAGTCAAAAAATGTGTTGAATATTGCAGGAAGATACTCGTATGATGTAATGCAAAAAGCAATAGGGGTTGTCTTAAAAGAGGCATCCCCTATTTTTTTGTAATCCGTGTAGCAACCTGACTTTGTGAAAATAAAAGGCATTTAAAATGAATTACTGATAACCCTTTCGCCAGGTGAAGGTTCCTATGTTATCTATTAAGTTTATAGAATATCTTTCCTGTAAGCAGAAAGGCTCCAAACACAAATATGGCAAACAAATAACTGCTCAAAGCAAGTTGCATACCACCCGAAATTATATGACCGCTTGTACATCCGCCTGCAAGTCTTGCACCAATAATTATTAAAAACCCTCCGATAAAAGCCCATACTATTCTTTTGATCACTGGAATCACCCTTATATTTTTTCCAGTTATCGTGTATTAAAATAAACCTGAAGTCTTTCCTGATTACGGAAAGTATCAGCCCTGAAAGAAATGCACCTGCTAAGAATATCATCTCCCAATGACCTGATGCAGTAATATCTTTAAAATAGTTATTATCTGTTGTCCCTGTAATTAAATCACCGAAATAGGGATAAAAAGTTGAAGCTCCAAGCACTCTGTTTGTTGTTGACGTTAAGAAAATTATTGAAGTTAAAACTGCCAGCCCTAAACCAGTATATAACCATTTGAATTCCTTCACTTTTTCAATTTTATTCAGCCAGAATGCCACACCAATCAGAATCCCCCCTGAGATTAATACGAGCAGATAAAAAACAGGAGTATTACCTGAGATTATTGTTTTTAATGCTAATTGTCCAAAATCAGGTCCTGTAATCCACTTAACTGAAGGCAAAATAATTGTATAGACAACTCCTCCCACTAAACCGCCAATCAATCCTATCAGCGCATCCACAGAGCCTTCACCCAGTGAAACGGCAAGAGTTCCCGGGCAATAACCCAATATTCCCATACCAATACCGAAAATTATTCCACCTGTTATTATTCCTCCCAGCAAAAGTGGTTTTATGTGATACGACGCAAATCCCAGCCCTATTTCAATATTCACCAATATTATTCCAAAGCCAATCGCTACAGCAATCGCTTTGGCCATAGTAAAATCATCCAGCAATGCCATCCGGTTATCGTATTATACCTGTTAAGTTTTGAATACTGCAATATTGCCCCGAAAAGAAATCCAAAAATCAGAATTGTTAATAACATAGCATTTATTTTTTATTTGTTTATTTAACTATTAAGTTTATATCCGGAAAGTCATTAATCAGGATCACGTTTCTGCCAGGATCCATAAACGCATAAGGTTCCAGAAGGGCTTAACATTAATAGAAATGTTATAGTTTCAAGTTTTTGTTTTCCATTTCCTCTTATAAGAATTAAGCCAGATAACGTTCTGCTCCGGGATATGGTCCTGTCCAAATGTTCTTTATAGAGATCTGGTCTTCTGGCGTTTATGTATCTAAATAGAAGATTGTTTTGCATGAAGTCCTGATTCTGGATAAATTGTAAGTTTTGTCTCCGCTCCTGTTCTCAAATTGTGCGGTTGATACCCTTATATTATCCATAAACCAAATTAACTGATGGTAACTTTGCTATTTCTTTTTCTTAATCAGGTAGAAACCAATAGCTCCTGCAACAACAATAACTGAAGCAGATAGAATAATAACAGAAGAAGATCCTTTCTTAGACCCGGCCTTTTCATCCTCAACAGGATAATAGAATTTGGGTTTTGCATCAGTGTCTATATTGACAGTATCCTTCTTAGGTTTAGGCTGTTCCTGGGCTTTTGCCAGATTTAATCCACTGAAAATAATAATTACACCAAGTAATAATACCAATAAAAACTTTTTCATTTTTTAAGATTTTATTTAAAGTCATTAATCGATTTTGCCAAATCATCATATTTCTTTGCAACTTCCGGATAGGTTTCCCTGTATGTGTCAGCCAGTGCAGCAATAGCTGGTTTAAAACGCGGATTCATTCCCAGACAGGTTCTTAATAATTCTCTTGCTCTTAATATGTCTTTTTCTGCCAACAATCCCGATAATTCCACATAAGCCTCAAAGTATTTCCTGTTTGAATCAATAAGTTTTTCATAATAAGAAATTGCGTCATCAGTTTTTCCCCGGGCTTTGGCAATATTTCCCAGGTACATCAGTATCGGATTAAAATCAGGATTCAGAGCCAGACCTCTTTTCAAAACAGAGTCTGCCTTATCATATTGTCCGTTGTTATATAAAGCTGTAGCAAAATTATAAAAAATCATTTCATCCTTGTCATCGTTTATCAAAGCTTCTTCAAAATATTTTATGGCATCCAGCGTTCGTCCCTCATTCAGAGCCACATAGCCTAAATAATCACTTTTCGCTTTTCGTTCCAGGATTGCACATACCGGCACCCTGTCGGCATATATTATATGTATTGCATTTTCAGGAGGCCATATATCATTTTTTAACTGCCAGGGTGAAATATACCTGTTAACAATAATCGCATAGTCCCAATCGTACATGCTTCTTTCCTCATTCCGGAAATATGATGTTTTAATTTCCGGATGGTTGCGAAATAACCATTGAACAGAATAAGTAGCTTTTATTTTCACGGGAGTTCCTGCTTTCTTTTTCTTTATATAGTTTATAAGCCATTTTGATGCTTCTGTCTGGCTTACATAATAATAATCAGTTTCATAGTTACCATAAGCGCCTTTCAATCCCCCTGTCAGCTGATTATAATATAAATATTCATATGGATGATTAAGAATCATGAACTTCAGCGGATGGATTGAAATCAGAAATATTACAAATCCGGCACCCCAACGGAGATACTTGCTCTTAATCGTATCAAAAAGAGTGGAGAATCCGATTGCAGCTAACAAAACCAATCCGGGAAAGATAAAAAGAAACTGGCGCCATGAACTATACAGATTTGACTTCTCCAGAATAACAAAAAGTATTGGAAAAAGTATCGTAAACATTATAAATACGTACATTATACTTTTGCCGTTACTAAATATTCTTTTTATATAAGGAAAAGTAAGCTATTAACCCTGCAAATATGATAAGCGGTATTGTTATTCCCATTGATTTAATCAGATAATACCATGGCATATAATCTGACCATTCCACTTTCCCCTCAAAAATCTGTCGGAATGTGCCGGGAAAATGTACCATTACCCGGTATGATTTCAGGATATTCGTAAACGGATTTTGTAATGCATAGGGCCATAAAACCGTACTTAAAAGCAATGATACAATTGATATTGTTATGAACAGAATCAGTTTATTACGGAATTCATTAAAATCAATTTTTCTTTCATTCAGATATTTTAAGAAGAAGAACATCATTAAGAAAAAGATCATATAGAAGATCAGCACAAGTCCCCCTGACCTGATGCTGATACTGAATGCAATACTTAACGTCAGAAGCAAAGAATCATGGATAGGAGTTTTGCTTCCGGAGAAAACAAATTTAAGAATGTAAAAAGTTCCGGCGATGTATCCGAATGCAAATGGTATATCTTTCAGATTATTCAGGGCATGTCCCATAAATGAAGGTGATACTGCAAAAAGGAAAAGAACAATAAATCCTGCCCTGTAATTTCTGAGCCAGATTGCAAAAACTGCGGTGATCATAATTGTGAGCCAACCCATAAGAGAGCTCATCAGATTGCGAAACCCGTAAACATCATTAATATTAAACCATCGGGTAATGATGGTTACAATATTATCGTACGACTGCCCGTAATATTTAAGGTTGGTTTCCGGAGTATCCAGTGCGGAAAGGTCTGTCCCATGTGAAGAGAAGTAATTATATACCGAAACAGAGTGCTGATAATGCAATACCTCGTCACAGGAGATACCAGCATTCAGGCTTGCAAGAAGCATGATAACAAGGAGAGATAATGAACAGAATAAAAAGATACGTTTTTGATTCAGTTTTCCCATCAATTTTCGGAACTTCGATCATAAAATTTCCTTACAAAATAGAGCGGTCGGTTTTGCGACTCCTTATAACTCCGGAATACATATTCACCCAGGATCCCAAGAAAAACAAGCTGAATTGATCCAAGAAAATAGATACTAAGTAGTGTTGAGGACCATCCCACAATGGCAAATCCGGCTATCTTGGCAATTAAAACATATATACCTGCACACATGAATACCAGTGTTCCAATAGTGCCTATTATAAGACAAAACCGGATTGGAAACTTTGAAAAAGAAAATATTGCATCCGTTGCGAGGAGGAATAATTTTCTCAGACTCATTTTGGGTTTGCCATCAAAACGCTCCTCCCTTATGAATTCGACATCTCCCTGCCGGAAACCGATAAATGCTCTCAGACCGGGAAGGTATCTTACTTTCTCCTTCATCATAAGAAGTGCGTTAACAGCATCACGGTTCATTACCGAAAAGTTACCGTAATTCTCCATGTTTTTTATTTCACCTATCTGCTTAAAAATAAAATGAAACAGAAAGGAATAAAAATTTCTTCCTTTCTTCCCTCTTCTGCCACTCCTTTTGCCACTCACAATGTCAAAATCTTCATTAACAAGTTTGTAATACATCGTGGGAAGAAATTCCGGAGGATCCTGCAGATCGCCGTCCATCATTGCAACGATGTCGCCTTTTGAATGTTCCAGTCCGGCGGTAAATGCAACCTGGTGTCCAAAGTTTTTTGAAAGTGAGAGTAATTTTATCTTCCTGTTTTGCTCCTGCCAGTTCAGAATCCTGCTCATGCCCGAATCACTGCTTCCATCATCAACAAATATCATCTCATAGTCATCAGTAAATGATTCAATGGATGTAATACACCGTTTGATTAACTCGTTAATCAGTTTTTCTTCATTAAATATGGGTATTATCAATGAAAACACAGTTTAAACTTTTTACCTTAATACAGATCTTTCACTCTTTTTACACCCTGCCCTGAATCCTTCCTTTCTTTTTCACATCACCCTGAATCCGTCCCTTCTTTTCCACCCCACCCTAAATCCCTCCCCAAATGGGGAGGGACTTTAAGAGACTGTGTTCCTGCTCCTTCCCCCATTTGGGGGAAGGCCGGGATAGGGGTTGATGATCCCATTTGGGGGGAGAATGTGATGAAGGTCTCATTTTGGTTGAAGTCTTTCTAATGAAAATTCAGCTTCATCTTTTAATTCAGGTTCTGACACAAGTTTTTTAACAGCCTGAATTGAAAAATCTGATCCCATCCAGCTCAGTTCCTTAAGAATAAGTTTTTTTGAATCAACTGTAGCATTGCTGTTTAAAAGAATTTTTGTCATCTCTTTTTCAAGATCAAGTAGTTTTTTATCGTCACCTGCCGCACTCCGTATAGCATTCTGCAAACAGGTCAAATATTTTGTGCTTTTTGAAATATTATAACTGCCGATATTTGCCAGAGCCTCCGGCAGAGTTATTTCTTTGAAGTCTTCTCTCAATACCACGCCAGCCCGGCTTGGGAAATCCCATGGTACAGGTTGGGTTACATTTCCTGTAACAGCCCATTCAGCTCCTCTCTGGAGTGTAACAATAAACCCTGCACAATGCATAGCCGGTCCGCCTCCTTCATCCGCATGTCCCATAACCGTATGGAAAATCCGTCCCTTCTCATAATTGATAACCATTAACATAGGTTCATCCCTCATTGTACCCCCACCTGCAGATGAATCTGCAAAGGCAGTAGCCAGAATCAGCATATTTTTGCCTGGTCCGCGAAGCTGGCTGTAAAGTTCATCATTACCGTGGAACCATGCTGTTGGCAGTCCTTTTGTTATAGGATGATCCGCAATTCTGGTCCTCACAAGGTATTCTCTCCTTTTCCCATGCGAACCACCGGTACCCGCTGAAGTGTCGGTAACCAGACGATCGTCTTTATAATAAATATAAGGTCCATCTTTTTCGTTACGGCCATCCCACCCTCCAAGTCCGGTCATTTCATTATACTCTTTCCATCCGGGGAATGAATTATCAGCAGCATGATAAATCACAACACCTCCTCCGTTTTTTACATAGTCAAGGAATCCGGCGTTAGTTTTATCTGACCAGGAGTCGCCATTGTAGTCCAGAACAACAAGTTTGTACTTTGAAAAATCAGGATTAAAGCCGTCCATATTGCCACCTTTTTCAGGTGTTATCATAATTTCCGAGTTAAACATTCCGGTCTCGTCAAGGATCTGTTTTAATACAGGAGAACTTGCTTTCCAGTTGTGATTATTCTGACCTGTGATGATCAGAGTTTTAAATGCTTCATTCTCTTTACATGCAGATAAGAGGGTAAATAAAACTGCAACTATCGGCAAAAACAAATATTTTCTATTCATAGTATTTCGGATTAAACTGTTGGTAATGTCCAGGGTTTACGGTACGGTTTACTTAGCAGATGGCTTGCACGGCGATTGCCGATTATTTCCTCTTTATCCGGATCCCATTTAATTGTCTGCCCGGTTGTCATGGCAATTTCTCCCAGAAGTCCCACCGAGATAGCTCTGTAGGCCACCTCAACCGGTGCTATTGTCTGCTTGCCTGAATGAATACAATCAATAAAATTCTGCCAGTGATTATCGCTTTTATAAAGATGAATCTCATTTTCTCCGATTACCTCATCAAGGATTTTCGGATCAGAGGCTGAAAGCCTGTTCCCCCTGTCAGTATGTATCCAACCCAGATCCCCATACCATGTTGTTCCCATGCCCAGAGGCAGTCTGGAAGCATTTGCCACCCGCATTTCAATTCCATTAGAATATTTGGCAACAAAATCATACTCGACCGGAACATTGTAAATTCCATCAAACGGATAAACTCCTTCACCAGCTATCTCAACAGGTCCGGTATGTTCCAGGCCTGCTCCCCAGTTGGCAATATCAATATGATGCCCTGCCCAGTCGGTCAGCTGTCCTCCGGAATAGTCCAGAATCCATCGCCAGTCCCAGTGTGAAACACCACGATATGGAACTTTCAGAGCCGGTCCAAGCCACATTTCCCAATTAAGTTCCTGAGGTACCGGCTGCACCGGAGGAGTACCGATTCCTTTACCGCCATCGGGCAGTCCTACCTCAATTCGTTTTATTTTGCCAGCTCTTCCATTTATAGCAAGTTCAGCCCCGCGATGGAAATTAGGTAATGAACGCTGCCAGCTTCCTGTCTGCCAGATTATATTGTTATTTTTTACAGCACTTGACAATGGTCTGTCCATCTTTAATTGTGCGGCAAATTGGCTTTTCACCATAAACATTAAGTTTCTTATTTGCCACTTCGGTATAGATAATTCCATGCCAGTGGTCCGGCAGAGCCAGAGAAACTGCATCGAGTTTTTCTTTCTCAAGAAATTCACGAAAATCACCATAGGTACGGCAATCAGTGTTTTTATTGGCAGCATCAACGGTTTCCTTTGCTTTAGCAAGATGAAGCTGCATCAACATCGCAAACTGCAACAAACCTGACAGCATCTTTCAATTTTAAAAAGTCTCTCATATTGGACATTCCCTGCGATCCCGTACCAATTGAACCGATAACAATGCGATCGCTTGGAGCCACTTTGCCTCCCATTCCGAATGCTGATGACGGAATAATATTGGGAAGTACAATTGCGCCGGTAATAGCAGCTGCTGATCGCTTAACAAAGTCTCTTCTTGATGATTTTTTTGTCATATCGGGCTGATTTAGTTAATAATATTTAATAACTTTAATTTTAAATTATAACTGGGGTTCCGGGCACCGGTGTTTCAAATTTCATGTCTACAGGACCAAATTCAATTCTTGCAGGACCCAGATCCATATCGGACTTAAATATTTCATCCCAGGTAATTGCCCTGCCGGTATAGGCTGCCGTTCTTCCCATAATTGCAGTAAGTGTTGAAATGGCAGTCTGTTCTGCTTCATTGACGTAATTTCCTGTCCTTATCGCATAAACAAGGTGCATATGTTCCTGAACATATGGCGGTATTTTTATCTGATTCATCAGGTTCCCGTTTTCATCTTTTGGATATTCAAATTGCCATTTAATATTACCCTTCAGATCCCAGATTGTGTTTGCACAGTTAGTATAGCCTTCTGTTCCCATTACTACCTCACCTGTACCGTTTGCACAGCTATCTATCTGCCGGCACATGCTGTGCGAGCTTACACCGTTGCCATAATCAAAATCGATGCTGAAGAAATCGTACTGATCACCTGTAACTCTCCTGTGCCGGCCTCCATATCCGATAGCCTTCTCAGGATTTTTACCCAGAAACCAGTTAATAACATCTATATTATGTACATGTGTATCAAGTATATGATCGCCGCATAACCAGCAAAAGTTATTCCAGTTACGGATCATATATTCCATATCATTCCATCCGGGTTCACGTTCACGGAACCATACATGATCCTGGTTCCAGAAAGCTTTTGCAGATGTTAATTGTACCAATTGCCCCGTTGACCACCTGTTTATATGTTTCAATATAGTCTTCCTGATGACGGCGCTGTGTTCCTGTTACAACGCACAAACCAATCGCCTCTGCTTTCTTTGCGGAAGTTATAATTGAACGGATGCCTACAGGATCAACAGCTACAGGTTTTTCCAGAAAAGCATGTTTTTTTTGAATAACTGCCTCAAGGAAATGTTCAGGACGGAATTGAGGAGGTGTTGCCAGAATAACAACATCTACTTCGGGCAGCGCCATAAGTTTCTTATACCCATCGAATCCTTTAAAGCAATTTTCAGCAGGTATTGGAAGATTGAATGAGGCAAACCGCTCACGGCATGCATCTATTTTATCCTGGAAAACATCAGCGAGAGCAATTATCTCAAGATCGGGTCCTGAACTGATAAAATTAATTGCGGCACCGGTACCTCTTGCTCCCGCTCCGACCAGACCGGCCCTGAGTTTTTTTCCTTTGGGAGCACCATTCAATATCGGTGGAAGTCCCGATAACTCTCCTCTGGCGTTTCGTTTACATGCTGATATTACAGCTCCTGCTACTGCCAATCCCATTCCGGCAAGAGCTGTTCTTCCAATGAATTTTCGCCTGTCAATATTATGCATTGCTTTAAGATTTAATTTATCCTCATTACCTGAGCCGTTGACTATCAATCTCACAAACCACTCTGAAACCCACATCAATACAATCGGAATACCACCAGATACTCTTTGGCATCTGCGGATCAGTTATGAGCCATGCTTTAGTTTTGTGAAATCTCTGGAAGCGCTTCGTACATCCCTGGCATCACTTCTGAATGATCCTCCGCGTATTACATGTTCCTGACCTTTCCCGGGACCTTGCGGGTTAATCCGTATGGAATCAGTTTGATAATAATTGCCTGAATAAAAGTCAGAGCAGAATTCCGCAACATTACCCGACATATTTTTCAGTCCGAATGGATTAGGTTTAACAAATAATGGTTCGGCAGTCTTTGATGAACTGTTAACATTATAAACAATTCGTGAAGCAATCGTTGCAGTATCGGGTCCGAAGATTTTTCTGAGGAGCCCTGTGGATGTAAATTTCTTCGGATCACCTTCGAAAAAATATGGAGTTTGAGTTCCTCCCCTGCAGGCAAATTCCCATTCTGCTTCAGTAGGAAGCCGGTACTTTTTGCCTGTAACTTTCGATAACCAGCGGCAATATACATTTGCAGCATGCCACGACATTGTAATAGCCGGCCTTGATCCTTTGCCCCATCCCTGATCCGGAGCTCCCCACGGAGGAGTTGCCCCACTGATAGCATCGGTTTTTCTGGTTGTTACAACCTGCCCTTCAGTTCTGCCCTGTGAGCCTGTTGCTCTGAAAAAAGCAAGGTATTCGTCCCATGTGACTTCAGTTTTTGCGATCCAGTATTTCGTGATTCTGACTTTACGAACGGGCCCTTCATCCGGATCACGCAGGGATTCACTAGCAGGACTGCCCATATCAAATGTTCCTCCGGGGATGGCTATCATTTCAAATGATACAGTAGTTCCCGGAATCATTTCCCTGAAGTCTTTGAATTCTTCGACTTTTGCAGGTTCTGTAAACAGAGCCTGATCTCTGGTCATTGTAACACCAAAATTTGTATCATGGGCATGCAGAAAAGTACCGGGATCATAATGCCCGACATTAAGGTGACAATTGATGCAGTTCAGCGGATCTTTGCTAGTTATAAAAAAGAGGTGAGCATTACCTCCGTTAACCGAGAGAGTAACCGGAAAAAGGTTCTGATGACATTTAACACATGACTCTTCATAAACAAAACCTTTTGCAGTTTCAAGAAGCTTTTTCTTTTCCCAGTTAATAGTTGAGCTATCCTTAACAAGGTATCCATAAATATCTTTCAACCCATGCTTTGCTTTTGCATAAAGATATCCATGCCCTTCTGGAGGAAGGTGGCACTCAGTACAATGAACAACATTTCCTGCCCGGTTATTATAATGTGTTGAAAGTTTCCATGACTGATCGGCATTTGGATGTACATGACAAGAAATACAATATCGGTCGGATGAAGTGTAAGACAGCACTGCCCTGCCAGGTACCGACAGAATGATTGTAACAGCTATACCGGCTACAAAAATCAGGACCATTGTTCTATGATTGCGGAAAGCGTTACCGTAATAATTCTTTAAATTCACTTTTACCTGGAAAATTCAATTAATACTTGCTAAAGTTAATAGTTTGGGTGATTCTCCGGCAAAAAAAATACTTTTTTAATAAATAATTTTATGACAATCGGCAATCATGCATAAGACCTCTTTGATTTTGACTTCGTCGAGCTCCGCTTCGCTCCGGTTCTTCGTTAGCCCCTTACCCTAAAGGGTGCGAAGAACCGGGTCCCGCAGGTAGAGCCCGGCGCAGCCAAAATCAATTACTCCCTCCTCGCCTTCGCGTAGCCGCTACGGCGGAGCAAGGTTAGGGTCGGGGCAAATAATTGATTTTCAAGCATCAAAATATTTATATGTATGAATCCCGAGAGTCATAAATAATTTTAAGATTGATTGTAATTAAAACCTCAGTTACTGTTCAGACCAAAGACTAGGGAAAGAGTAACGAGTGTTATCTCTATTGTTCAGGAATTTTGGTGTTAAGTGCTTTATGTTCTCATTTATTAATGTCTGAGGATATTTGAAGTACCCGTACTCCCAATTACCAAAACTCTGAACCGTTTAATGCTGCCACTTTAAAAATCTGATTTTGAATGTTCAATTTTAGTTTGTAACCTTTTAGTATAAACGTGACAGTATGGGAGTTTACTATTATTGAAATATTTATTATTTCATCATCAAAGCCTGGCCAGCCACAATCTGAGTCAAATTTAAATAAGCAATAATATAATGCCACAGCGCAATTCTTACATATAATTTCTCAAAACTTTCACAATGCTGAAATTCTTAATAATATTATTTCCGGCACAAAGTTTGTATTCTGATGGAAAAGTATATTTTTGTAAATTATTAATATATTATCCTGCATGAAAAAAATTGGCTTTTTACTAGTTGTACTTTTCATTACTGTGATAACTGTAAGTTCGTGTAATAAAAAAGCATGCCCGGCTTATAGTAATGCGCATACCGAACAAACTGAGGAGGTTGCATAATCTACAATCAACCGGCTTCTCCCTCCTTTTTATAAGTTAGCAAATAGATAAATGAAAAAGCGGCTTATAACAACGGTCCTTCTTATTTACGGTTCAGTTTCACTTTACTCACAGGGGGAACTGAACGAACAGCAGAAAGTTTTTTTCAGAAATGAAATGTCTTTTGCTGTGCTGCTTAATTCCAATGGTATAGGCATTAGTTACCGTGAAGCAAAGAGGATTGATTTCCTGAATAAAAAATTTCTCGAATTTGAAGCAGGATCTCTGAAAAATTCTAAAGAATACAAAGTTACAAATCCTTATACTCAAACTGGTTCATTTGTTTTTGGAAAACTCAATTCCACTTTTTATTTAAGGGGTGGAATGGGCCGGCAACATGAAATATTTAAGAAAGCCGATCTCGGAGGCGTGGCTATCCGCTATTTTTACGTTATCGGTCCTGTAATTTCTCTTTATAAACCAATCTATTATAAAGTCTTGTATCCGACATCCAATATTAATGAATATGTAATAAAAGAAGAAAAATTTGAAGCTTCGTTTTCTCTGCCGCAGGAAATCTACAGTAAAGCTTCATTTTTTAAAGGTCTGAATGAAACAAAAGTTCTTCCCGGTCTTTTTGCCAAAGGAGGTTTTAACTTTGAGTACAGTAAGGAAGATAAACTCATACATGCTATTGAACTGGGAGCCCAGATCAATGCATTTCCTAAAAAAATTCCAATTATGGCCGGGACAGAAAACCGCAGTATCTTCTTTTCTTTATTTGTCAGTTACAGGTTTGGTGTTATATTAGACCCTCTCAATCCCGATTCAAACAAAATTTCAAACCTCTTCAGAAGAAAAAAGAGGACCTGATCTTTTCTGACACTTGCCAATTCCCGGAAAAGTATTACTTTTGTACTTTTAATTTATTAACCATTTAATGATATAGTTATGTCAAAGATTAAAGTAGCTATCAACGGTTTTGGCAGAATAGGCCGCAACGTTTTTAAAATTGCTCTGGAAAGAACGGATATTGAGATTATTGGTATCAACGACCTGACCGACACAAAAACTCTTGCCCACCTGCTGAAATACGATTCAACCCAGGGGCGATTTTCAGGAGTCACTCATGATGCTGATAATATTATTGTCAACGGGTTTAAAGTAAAAGTATCTGCCGAAAAAAGTCCTGCAAACATTCCATGGAAAGAAAAGCCTGATGTAGTTATTGAATCAACAGGTATCTTTACTTCCAAAGAGAGTCCGAAAGGCGGGTATGGCGACCATCTGAAAAACGGAGCAAAAAAAGTTATCCTTACGGTTCCTGCTAAAGATACTATCGATGCTATGATCGTTCTCGGAGTTAATGAAAATGATCTTAAACCGGAGCATGTATGTGTTTCCAATGCATCATGCACAACTAACTGTCTCGCTCCGGTTGCAAAAGTGCTTAACGACAATTTCGGAATTGAAATCGGGTACATGACCACAATTCACTCCTATACAAATGACCAGAGAATTCTCGATCTTCCTCATTCGGATCTCAGACGTGCCAGATCCGCTGCTCTGTCACAAATTCCTACAACAACAGGTGCCGCCAAAGCTGTCGGCAAAGTAATACCTGATCTCAAAGGCAAGCTTGACGGAATATCTGTAAGGGTTCCCACACCAACCGGATCCCTGGTTGATCTTGTTTGCATTCTCAAGAAAGAAGCTACCAAAGAAGAGATCAATGCAGCAATGAAAAAGGCAGCTGAAGGTCCCATGAAAGGAATTCTGGAATATACGGCAGATCCGATTGTATCTGTTGATGTCATCCACACCTCAGCTTCATCAATTTTCGATTCTCTCAGTACAATGGTTAATGGAAAAATGATTAAAGTATTATCCTGGTATGATAATGAGTGGGGTTACTCATGCAGAGTTGTGGATCTCATTCCGCTCTTAATGAAATAATAAAAGTCTTTATAAAAAAAGAGAGGTCAAGTCCTCTCTTTTTTTATATAATCATTTCCATTTGAAGAGGGATTCCCGCTGTATCGCGATAGTGCTCACCAAGTTCAAGCATTGCTTCATCATCCTCCTCATATAGCCATTTCATTTTGACATTATTCCCCATTCGGCTAAACCCGGTAAGCCTTTTCAATATTTCATACAAATACTTAGACGAGCCGCTGTTAATATATTCAAGCTGTATATTCACATTTAATCCTTTGTTTTTCTCAAAATGGAGCGTAATCCATTCATCTAGGCGCTTGAATATCAGCTCCGGATTCTCAGGTATTGACCTCCCTATAAGTTCAAGCTTATTTGAATCAGTATCGTAAAAGATGCCCGGAGAATTTTTCACTTCTTCCTGAATTATAACTTTTCCCATACTCCATTAATTTTATTCATATCTTAAAGCTTCAATAGGATCTATATTTGCAGCTTTTACTGCCGGGGCATAACCCGATACTACACCCACAATGAAACATACGAAAATACCTGTCATTACCCATATCCAGGGTACCACAAAACTTGACTTCAGCATTAAAGATACAGCATTTCCTATTAAAATACCTAAGAATATACCGAAAATCCCTCCAAACTGGCCGATCAGAATAGACTCAAAAAGGAATTGGTATTTAATGGTGTTGGTCTTCGCACCTATAGCTTTCCTTACACCTATTTCACGGGTCCGTTCCGTCACTGATACAAGCATTATGTTCATAAGGCCAACCGCTGCCCCGAATAAAGTAACAATGCCTATTAAAGTTGCTGCAAGGGTAACGTATTTAATGTTTTTCAATAGCATATTAACAATATTATCACTTTTTGTGATACTAAAGTCCGATTCATCACGGGGATTCAGATTCCGGACTATCCTGAAAATACCTTCAGCCTCTCCTGACAAAATATCAAGATTTACCGGATTAGTTGGCATCACATTGATATTAAAATTCATATCGGGGCGGGAAAAATATTGCCTGGCGGTGGTAATTGGCAGAAAACAAACACGATCGGGGTTATTAATGCCGGAACCCTTACTTTTCAGAACCCCTGCAACCTTAAGCAACAAACCCGCAACAGAGATTTCTTTACCTACAGGATCAACCTCACCGGGAAAAAGATCTCTGACAATATCAGAACCTATAAGAACCAGACGCCGGTTCAACTGAATTTCGTCAGCACTGAAATTCCTGCCATTATCTATCTCATAGCCAGAAACTGAAAGATAGGCCTCATCGATACCTAAAAGGTTGACATTGGGATTCGTGGCTTGAGATCCATACTTGACTGTTGATAAACCAGATGCATTGAAAGATACGGAAACCAGGGCAGGTTCAGCAAAACGTGATTTAAATTCAGTAGCTTCTCTGTAAGATATCCTCGAAAAATTTTTTACCCTGTACCTTTCGTTCCCTATCCTGATGTTCATACCCCGGGAGGTGATTGTAAATGAGTTGGCACCCATCATTGTGAATTGATTAGTCAGAGACGATTTAATAGCATCAATTGCTGTCAGAATTCCTACAAGCGCCATAATTCCAAAGGCAATGATACAGATTGTAAGAATTGCCCTTACCCTGTTTGATTTTATTGCTCTGAATGAAATTCTTAAATTCTCTCTGAAAATACCTTTTTTCATTACAATCAGATTCTTTTACGGGGATTCTACCCTATTGGGTAAAAAAAAAATAAAAGTACACTTTTTTTCTGTGAGGGTAAAATCCCGCTGGTAATAAAATATTGTTGTTCATAAAAAAAAATTAACAATTTAGTTGCATAACTAATTTGCCCGTTGTATATTTGTTAGTGAATAATTTGAATAAATAAAAACGAACCAACTAAATTATACTATTAAACCAAAGAATCCAATTATGAGAGAATTAACAAGGGCCGAAGAACAGGTGATGCAGATACTATGGAAATTAAAAAAGGGATTTGTCAAAGATATTCTTGAGCATTTTGATGAACCCAAACCTGCCTATAACACTGTGAGTACCATCGTTCGAATTCTTCAGGATAAAGGATTTGTCGACCACAAAGCTTATGGAAGAACTCATGAATACTTCCCGATTGTTTCGAAAGACGATTATTCGAAAACTCACCTGAAAACTTTTGTAAATGATTATTTTTCAAATTCATTTGAAAAGATGGTAAGTTTCTTTGCAAAAGAAAAAAGCCTTTCGGTAAAAGAGATGGAAGAAATAATGAAGATAATGGAAGGAGAAGTTAAAAAGCAAAAAATGTCAAAATGAGCATTTTGTTAGTATATATGACCAAATGTGCCATCTATTCGGCAGGATTTTACCTTGTATATACATTTTTACTCAGTAGCGATACCTGGTACAATCGAAACAGGAAATTTATATTGTTTTCAATTTTTTTATCCCTGATATTACCTTTTATTACAATCCAGACCAATAGGCCTATCGAAGTCCCGATCTTCGGTAAAGTATTATCTGAGGTACTTGTAACCGGTTCAGGAAAAACAAATGGATTACCTGGTTCGGCGGGGAAAGTACTAAGCGGATTACAAATCATAAATTTAGTATATCTGGCAGGAATAATATTTTTTGGTTTGAAACTTACAATTAATTTTCTTGAACTTTTGTTTTTGATTATCCGGAAAAGAAACAAAGGCAACCATATAATAATGTTCCACGGATTCAGAAATTCCGGCTTTTCTGCACTCGGACAGATTTTCATTAATTACAGGTTATCCGCTGAAGAGGCTGAGGAGATAACCAGACATGAACAACACCACCTTGATCATCACCATTTCTTTGATATCATGTTTGTTGAAATAATAAAGGTGTTTCAGTGGTTCAATCCGGTAATTTATATGTTGGACAGGTCGTTACGTGCAGTTCATGAATACCAGGCTGATGAAGGATGCCTTAAAAGAGGTATTACAGTTGTCAGTTATCAGAAGTTATTACTTAACCAGATTTTTAAAACAAATATTTTTGGACTGACAAACTGCTTTTCAAATCCCACACTTATTAAAAAGCGCATGATCATGATGACAAAAAAGCGCTCAAGGACAGTGGCAAACCTTAAGTTAATACTGGTTCTGCCGGTCATTGCATTCATTCTTTTAGCTTTTTCGTCAGGCAGAGAAAATATTCAGGCTGATATGACCAGAAATGAGGCCATTTCAATTCCTCCATCTGGAAACGATAATTCACCCCTTACATCACAGTCAACTAATTCTGCACCTGCAATATCTCCAAAATTTGATGTCCTCCCTCCACCCCCACCCCCTAACCCAACACCATCTAAAGCTAAACTTAAAACTGAATCCATTAAGGGTGTCACCGGGATTAAACAGCCTTCAACAGGTAAAGAGCTGAAAAGTGAACCATATGTGGTTGTCGATGAGATGCCTATGTTTCCCGGGGGAGATGCTGCCCTGCTTAAATATATATCTGAAAATACCATTTATCCCGATTCCGCCAAAGCACAAAATATAGAGGGCAGAGTAATAGCAAGATTTGCAGTTTCCACTGATGGATCTGTTAGTATGGCAAGTATTCTTAAGGGGGTCAATCCTGATCTGGATAATGAAGCATTGAGAGTTGTGGGCAGCCTTCCTAAATTCAAACCAGGCAAACAGGGTGGCAGGGTTGTACCTGTCTGGTACATGGTTCCGATAACATTCACCCTGAAATAATTCATTTTTTTAGGCATTGACAGTCCTGTGACCTGTCCGTACAATTCAGAACAGGTACCTGTTCGTTGCAGAAATTAATATTTTTTCTGACTTCTGACGATTAGTGCGGTCATTGTAGAAGTGCTGCATTGAGGAAAACAGGAAAAGTGGTTCTGATGTGCAGCAGAATAAGGCATCCTTTTATGAACGATCAGGCAGGTAGTACTCTGTTACTTTATTTTTAATTGTGAGGCGATAAGCCACGAAGTGGCTAAATATGAATAACCCCCGACGCAGCCTTGCAAGCCGGGGGTAAGATAACACTCTGTTTTATAGCCCTGAAAGGGCGCAATATAATTGGATCTCAACGTACTTATTGAATATATTAAGAATCAAGTTGAACATCTATTACTTATATCTCGCTCCTTCAGAGCTCATGTTATGTGTGGCACCAAACCCCCGGCTTGCGAGGCTGCAGCCTCTTGCGCCGGGGGTTATTCATATCTGGCTCTTTCAGAGCCAATAACCCATTCAATGACAGCACTTCTTGTTTTTGTTCAGGAAATATATTGGTCTGAAAAGTCATCTCTATGACCATGCGAGCTTTCTTTATGAGAAGATCTGATTCCATATTATGTTTGGTACTCCCAATATGTTTATCAATCATTGCCAGATACCCAATATATAGAAACACCTGAATTGCATTTACCCTCCATTTAGTCCATACCTTTCTGACTAACCCTATACATAAGGTAAAAATAGGCGTTAGTGCGGTAAAAATCTAAATTTAAAATTTTATATTATTAATTTTCAATTACTTGAAAATTACAACCTCACTAAAATCAGAAAGTGTCAGAAGTCAGGACCTGTCCGTACAATTCAGAACAGGTACCTGTTCGTTGCAGAAATTAATATTTTTCAAATTAAATAATTAAATATTTAGTTGTATAACTAATATATTCGTTATATATTTGATCTTGCTTTTATAATCAAATTATACCATAACATTTTACAAAAACACAGAATACTATGAAAACAAAAAAAACTGCCATCAGATTTTTAAATCTGAAACTACTTTTGACATTGTCTCTGATTATTCTTATGCTGATTTCAATAGCCAGGTGTTCAGCCGGAAGAAAATCCTCCAAAACGACAATTGAAGTTGCACCTCCGCCGCCCCCTCCTCCTCCACCTCCTGTTCCCCAGGGACCAGTCCCGGGTCAGAAAGAAGGTGATGCCTACCTTGTTGTGGATGAAATGCCTGTTTTTCCCGGAGGCGATGAAGCTTTACTCAGATATATAGCCGAAAACACCCGATACCCAAAGGAGGCAAAAGATAAAGGTACACAGGGCCGCATAATTATAAGATTCAAGGTAAACACAGACGGAACGGTGTCAGATGCTTCTGTTCTTAAGACAGTTGATACTTTGTTGGATAATGAGGCATTAAGGGTTGTAGGTACTATCCCCAGGTTTACTCCCGGCAAATTAAATGGAGTTAATGTTCCTGTCTGGTTTATGATCCCTATCACATTTTCTCTGAAAGGTGAGGGGCCTCAGAGTTCATCCCATTTTGAAGTCATTGGAACTGATACCGTTTATTTATCTTCAAGTGAAAGGCCTGTTTTCCCGGGCGGAGACCAGTCTCTTATGAAATTTAAAACTGAAAATGCAATATATCCGCCCGACATAAAAAAATTAGGAATTGAAGGTTCTGTAATGGTAAGATTTATTATTGAGAAAAATGGTTCTGTATCAAATGTCAGAATAATTCATGGTGCAGCTCCATCTCTCGATGCGGAAGCAATAAGAGTTACCAAATTAATGCCCGCCTGGCAACCTGGCAAGGAGAAAGGAAAGCCTGTAAAATATATGTACGTTACCAGCTATGACTTTTTACTGACACCGCGTAAACCACCCGTTTTTGAGGAAGGAGATCCATTTGTAGTAGTCGAGGAGATGCCTGTGTTTCCAGGCGGCGACAGTGCACTTCTTGCATATATAGCCCGGAATACAAAATACCCCGAAGCCGCAAAAGCTAATAAAATTGAAGGCCGGGTCATAGTCAGGTTTTGTGTTACAGATGTTGGAGGAATTGACCGGGTAAGTGTTCTTAAAGGTGTTGACCCTGAGATTGATGCAGAAGCAATAAGAGTAGTTAAATCTCTCCCGAAATTCGAACCGGGTAAACAGGGGGGGAAACCTGTTAATGTCTGGTATATGATACCAATCACGTTCGGACTCAGTAATTCTCCTGCCAAAACCGGACCAAAAATCCCCCCACCTCCTCCTCCGGCCCTTCCTGCAGGGTACGATGAACCCCCGGTATTTAAAGGAGGAGAAACAGCAATATATAAATTCATAAATTCGAAACTGATCTACCCAAAGGCAGCCAAAGAAAAGAATATTTCAGGAAATGTGAACGTGCGTTTCTCTGTCGACACTGACGGAACAATTGGAGGTGTATCAGTGGTAAAAGGAATAAGTCCAGAACTTGATGCAGAGGCAATAAGAATAATAAAACTTCTCCCTGCCTGGGAACCAGGTAAACTGGACGGAAAACCGGTTAAGGTCTGGTATACCATGCCTGTAACGTTTACATTAAAGTAGTTTTTGTCACAAAGAGACATGTCCGGGAGAACTATGCAGGTTTATAATCGCTTAAATTGAGTTTGAACAACAGCAAGAAACTGACCCGTACCCCGGGTCAGTTTTTTTGTACTATTTTGTTTCAAAATCAGTAAATTTGATCCGGCAAAAATTAACTGATGACCCTTAAAGAGAGAATAGAATCATTTGCAGATCTGGGAACACTCCTCAGAAATTCACTGGATGGAAAGGAAATTAAAAATTCTGCCGGACTCATTGAATTAATTAATAATCAGCATCTGAAAAATGCATGGTTCACTCCTGAGAATGTAAAAATGGCACTGAGAGCAATCGCAGAAGAACTGACCTTTGATAATCTTACCAAATGGACCAATGCATATCCGATTCTGAACAATTACAAAAAGCCTGCAAATATTGCGGTGATAATGGCCGGGAATATACCACTTGTTGGCTTTCACGACTTTCTTTCGGTCCTCATCAGCGGCAACAACCTGGTCGCAAAAATAAGCTCCAAAGACCCTGATCTTATACCTTATTTAAGTGAAATTCTTTGCGGGATTAATCCCGGGTTTAAGGGTAAGGTTAATTTTACCCGGGGTAATCTAACCGGATTCGATGGTATCATTGCGACCGGGAGTAATAACAGTTCAAGATATTTTGAATATTATTTCGGTAAATATCCTAATATAATAAGGAAGAACAGAAATAGCATATGCATAATTGAAGGCAATGAATCTGAGACCGAGCTTCGGGATTTGGGGAAAGATATTTTTTCCTACTTCGGTCTGGGCTGCAGAAATATATCAAGGATCTTTGTTCCGGCCGGATATGATTTTTCATTGATGATCCGTAACTGGGAGGTCTATTCCGGTGTTATCGGCCACGCTAAATATGCAAATAATTACGACTTCAGTAAAGCTGTTTACCTCGTAAACAAAGAACATTTTATTGACACCGGGTATCTTCTGCTTAAAGAGAGTGACAGGCTCTCCTCACCGGTGGCGGTGGTTTATTATGAATACTATGATTCACCGGAAAAGGTTTTGAAGAGTACCGATTCTATTAAAGAAAATATCCAATGTATTGTCGGAAAAAAATTTGTACCCTTTGGGCATGCACAATTCCCATATTTATGGGATTATGCTGACGGAACCGATACTATTGAATTTATTCTAAAAAAATTTAGTACTGGAATATTGTAAAATAAAAAATCTTATATTGCACCCATCGAATAAAAATAAGTCATGGTCTACAAATTTGTATTGTTATCAGATGAGGATGAATCTTTTGTGAGAGAATTTGAGTTTCTTGACTCGCATACCTTAATAGATTTTCATAACATGATTCAGGATGAACTGGAGTTTGACAAATCTCAGATGGCTTCGTTTTACATGGCCACAGATAACTGGGAAAAAGAAGAAGAATTCACCCTTTTTGACATGGGCACAGGATCTTCAACAATGGAAGGTGCCATTCTGGATGATATTATTTTCCGGAAGAACCAGAAACTTTTATACGTATTCGACTTCTTCAATGACAGGTCTCTCTTCGTTGAATACACCGGGGAAGCTAAAGAAATTGATGGTCGGGAGTATCCCAACTGTACAAATTCAAAAGGTTTACCTCCCAAACAGGTTGTTTTTGGTGCAACATCCCGGAAACTTTATAATAATATTGTTGTCTCCGATGATGAAGATGAAGACGAACCCGAGATGGATGATCTCTTCCTTGAGGGAAGCGAAGATGAAGAACCTCTGCCTGACTTCGAAAACATTGATAATGTAACCGAGGAGGACGAATAACACTCTCCGGGAAATAATCCGATGGAAAACATCTTAATAGTTCTTCTCGGACCGACGGGAGTTGGGAAGACAGATATTTCTATTGATATTGCTGAACATTTTCACTCCGAGATAATTTCTTCTGATTCACGCCAGTTTTACCGGGAAATGAAAATCGGAACGGCAGTTCCGGATGACGATCAGTTACAAAAAATAAAGCATCATTTCATTCATTTTATTTCGGTTAAGGATTATTACAGCGCAAGCATTTATGAAAAGGATGTATTGGAACTTCTGCCATATCTGTTCAGCAATAACAGAATGGTTTTAATGGCAGGCGGTTCAGGATTATATATCGATGCTGTATGTAACAGTTTTGATGAAATACCTGATGTTGACCCTGAAATCCATGAAAAATATCTAAATATAAGCTGCGGGGAGGGGATTGAAAGCCTGAGAGTAGCCCTCAGGCTGATGGATCCGGAGCATTATTCAAAAGTTGATCTTAAAAATCCTAAGAGGATAATAAGGGCTTTGGAGATTTGTGAAACGACAGGTCGCCCCTATTCATCATTTCTGACAAAACAGAAAAAGGAAAGAGATTTCGGAATAATAAAGATTGGCATCAACAGACCGAGGGAGGAACTTTATAAAAGAATTAATCTCAGAGTAGATAATATGGTAAAAGAGGGACTTGAGAATGAAGCCAGGGAACTTTATGGGCAGAAACATTTAAATGCTCTGAAGAGTGTCGGATATAAAGAGTTTTTTGAATTCTTTGAAGGAAAGATATCTTATGAAAATTGCATCGGACTCATCAAAAGAAATACGCGCCGGTTTGCAAAACGACAGATTACATGGTGGAATAAGGATAAACAGATAAAGTGGTTTCATCCTGACGATAAGCAGGATATTATCGCATATATTGAAGGTAAGATTGTGCCCTGAGGTCTTAAGGTCCTGATGCTCTTCGGGTTCTCTTAAAGTCCTGAAATCATGAATTGGTATTGAGTATCTTACAAAAGAATCCCCACCCGGGAGAGTCTGGTCTTTATAGGCAAGAGCCAGGAGTGTGCTTAAAAAAATAAATTATATCAATCCTTTAAGTTTCCGGATAGTTTCAACCGGATTCTCAGAACTAAAAACTGAATGCCCTGCTACAAGTACATTTACGCCCGACTCAATTAGCTGACTGGCATTTTTGGTATCAATGCCCCCGTCAACCTCAATAAGAATTTTGAATTCTCTCTCGCTGATCATCTTTCGCAGTTCGGTGATTTTGTCATAACTCTCCATAATGAATGACTGACCTCCAAAACCCGGGTTTACAGTCATTATTAATACCATGTCAATAAATGGAAGTGTATTCTTCAGAAGAGAAACAGGAGTATGTGGATTGAGGGCCACACCGGCTTTCATGCCGAGGTTACGGATCTCAGTTACAGTGCGCTGCAGATGTATACAAGCTTCGTAGTGAACAGTCAGTATATCAGCTCCCGCTTCTCTGAAACGGGTAAGGTAACGGTCAGGGTCCACAATCATCAGGTGTACATCAAGAGGTTTTTTTGCAAGCTTCTTAACATGTTCCAGAACCGGAAAGCCAAACGAAATATTTGGAACAAAAACGCCATCCATTATGTCGAGATGCAGCCAGTCAGCCTGGCTCTTATTAATCATCACCACATCTTTTTCCAGATTTCCAAAATCGGCAGCCAGCAATGAGGGAGAGACAAGATGATCCATGTAAAAAGATTTTGGACAAATATAGGAACAAATATTTATCCCAGGTACGTTTTCAATATTTTGCAACGAGTGGTATACTGTATCCGCTTAATTGCCTTTTCCTTGATTTGCCTTACCCGTTCGCGGGTCAGATTCATTTGCTCTCCTATTTCTTCCAGAGTGAATGGATGTTTCATTCCAAGTCCAAAATAGAGTTTCAGTACTTTGGCTTCGCGGGGGGATAAAGTGCCAAGGGCTCTTTCTATCTCGTAAGCAAGTGATTCATTGATAAGGTTTTTATCAGGACTGGGAGTATCATTGCTCTGTACAACATCGTACATGGTATTATCCTCCTCGGAGCTTAAGGGAGCGTCCATGCTCATTGTTCTTCCGTTTGTTTTAAGCGCTTCCTTTACATCTTCAGAGGCCATTTCAAGAATCTCGGCAATCTCCAGTGAAGAAGGCTCCCGTTCATACTCCTGCTCAAGTCTTGCAAAAGCTCTGTTAATCCGGTTTATTGATCCGATTTTATTCACAGGCAAACGTACGATTCTTGCCTGTTCAGCCAGTGACTGAAGAATGGCCTGTCGTATCCACCAGACAGCATATGAGATAAATTTAAACCCTCTGGTCTCGTCAAAACGCTGAGCAGCTTTCATTAGACCCAGGTTACCTTCATTTATAAGATCAGGAAGGCTCATTCCCTGATTCTGGTACTGTTTTGCAACTGAAACAACAAAGCGGAGATTAGCTTTTACCAGCTTCCTCAGGGATTCACTGTCGCCTGACTTTATCTTTCTTGCCAGAGAAACTTCTTCGTCGGGAGAAATCAGGTCAACCCTGCCTATCTCCTGAAGATATTTATCAAGAGAAGGAGTATCCCGGTTGGTAACCTGTTTTGTGATCTTTAACTGTCGCATTTACAGGCCTTGTTTTAAGGTTTGAACTAAACTACAGACATCAGGTACAATTGTAGTAAAAATAAACTTCTTTATCAACAATTAATCATATATATTTTTTTTAAATGAGAGTTTTTTCTTATCTTGCACAAATATTTCACATAATTGAATATCAATCTAGTAATTAGTTTAATAACAATCGGATGCAATTTTACGATAGTTATTAGCAAATATATTAGCAATTTTTTTTAGTTTTGCACCGGTTTATCGGAAATGTGAAACAGGTGTTATAAAATCCGGTGGGTTAATCTTCACTTCTTGCCAGACTTTCCAAAAAAATCATTAAAATCTTTTTATTTCCATTTATCATTACAGTATGTACGACATTCTTGAGTTAAGTAAAAAGCTTCTTCCCGAATTAAGGGATATAGCAAGGGAACTTAAAGTCAAAAAACCAGAATCGTTGAAAAAGCAGGATCTTATTTACAAAATCCTTGATCAACAAGCAATTGAAACCGCAGATAAGAAGCCTGATGTTAAAATTAAGGACCAGGGTTTACGTTTCCCTGATGAGAAGAACCAGGATTATGATTCAGGTCAGCGGAGGGATAAACGCCCAAGAACAAAAAAAACGGTTACAACCCGGAGGGTTGAGTCGGTAATGTCTGTATCGCCCGACGATCTTAAGCGATCTGAACCGCGTCATGGTGATTGGAAGCAACCAGACAAAAAACCTGACAGGACAGAAAATAAGCCTGATCTGTTCAGGAGTACTGAACCTCCTGCTGAGCAAAAGGCTGAGCAAAAGGCTGAGAAAAAGGTTGAACAAAAGGCTGAGCAAAAGGATGATCAAAAGGTAGATCAACCCTGGAGGAATAATAAGGGATCATATAAAAAAAGAGAAAGGGAGCAAGATACTGAACAGCAGCCTGCGGAACATATCGTAAAAAATGAACCTGACCTTACAGCCGAATCTCTTTTTGAATCAAATTTTCCATTGATTAATGGAGAATCATCCACTGAAGAAGCAAAATCTGCCGGCGACGCATTTACAGGAGATATCATGGTTGAACCACCTGTTAAAGAGAATGTGCCGGAACCTGCTCCGGTAAAAGAGGATAAAAAAGAGAAGCCTTACGAATTTGAAGGAATAATTTATAACACAGGTGTCCTTGAAATAATGCCCGACGGTTATGGTTTTCTAAGATCAGCTGATTACAATTATCTCAATTCACCTGATGATATCTATGTTTCCCAATCACAGATTAAACTTTTCGGCCTTAAGACCGGTGATACAATAAGAGGCACTATACGTCCGCCAAAAGAGGGAGAAAAATATTTTCCTCTTATTAAAGTTGATGAAATAAACGGAAGAAGTCCTGATTTTATAAGGGACCGGGTACCTTTCGATTTTCTGACACCACTGTTCCCAAATGAAAAATTTACACTTTGCCAACCCGGCGAAGGGTCTTTATCTGTAAGGGTAATTGATATGTTTACTCCACTGGGAAAAGGCCAGCGTGGCCTTATTGTTGCCCAGCCAAAAACAGGTAAAACGATACTGTTACAGGAAATTGCCAATGCAATTGCAAAATATCATCCGGAAGTTTATCTGATGATCTTACTTATTGATGAACGTCCGGAAGAAGTTACCGACATGGCAAGGAATGTGAAAGCTGAAGTCATAGCATCAACATTTGATGAGCCAGCTGAGAGACATTGCAGGGTTGCCAATATAGTTCTTGAAAAAGCAAAAAGACTTGTTGAATGCGGACATGATGTTGTAATTCTGCTGGATTCAATAACAAGGCTTGCAAGAGCTTTTAATACAACAGCTCCGGCTTCAGGAAAGGTTTTATCCGGTGGAGTTGATTCAAATGCCCTTCATAAACCAAAAAGATTTTTTGGTGCAGCACGTAACATTGAAAATGGAGGATCACTAACAATCCTCGCCACTGCACTTACTGAAACAGGATCAAAGATGGATGATGTAATTTTTGAGGAATTCAAAGGTACGGGTAATATGGAACTCCAGCTCGACCGTAAACTCTCCAACAGAAGGATCTTCCCATCCATTGATATACCTGCATCAAGTACACGACGGGAAGATCTTCTTCTGAATAAAAATATCCTGCAGAAGATATGGGTTCTACGTAACTTCCTTACCGACATGAATTCAGTTGAGGCTATGGAGTTTCTGCGCGACAGACTCATGCAGGCAAGATCGAATGAAGAGTTTCTGGTTTCTATGAACGGCAGCTAGCTAATTGGTATTTTTTGTAACTTTGCACTTTAATTTTTTAAATTATTTGTAAATCAATTATTTATATTCAAAATGAAGAAGAATAAATTTATAACATGCGATGGCAATCAGGCTGCAGCGCATGTTGCATATATGTTTAGCGAAGTAGCTTGCATATATCCAATTACACCATCATCCACCATGGCAGAATTTATTGACGAATGGGCTGCCAACGGACTAAAGAACATATTCGGGGACCAGGTTAAAGTTGTTGAAATGCAATCTGAAGCAGGTGCAGCAGGTGCAGTTCATGGAGCTCTTCAGTCAGGTACGTTATGTTCCACATTTACCTGTTCTCAGGGGTTGCTCCTTATGATCCCCAACATGTACAAAATTGCAGGAGAACTTCTTCCGGCAGTTTTCCATGTAAGCGCCCGTGCTGTCGCTGCTCATGCTCTCTCGATCTTCGGTGACCACAGTGATATTTATGCTACCCGTCAGACAGGCTTTGCAATGCTGGCAAGCGGAAGTGTACAGGAAATAATGGACCTCGCAGGTGTTGCACATCTGTCGGCAATCAAGTCGAGAATACCGTTCCTCCATTTCTTCGATGGTTTCCGTTCATCTCATGAAGTTCAGAAGGTCGAATCTCTTGAAATAGATGATCTGAAAAATTTGATTGACAGTGATGCACTTAAAAAATTCCGTATTAACTCTCTTAATCCTGAACATCCTGTAACCAGAGGAACAGCACAGAACCCTGATATTTTTTTCCAGGCAAAAGAATCAATCAACAAATTCTATGAACCAGTTTCCGATATAGTGAATTCCTATATGGCTGAAATTTCAAAGCTTACAGGCAGAGAATATAAACCATTCACATATTATGGCGCTCCTGATGCTGAAAAGATTATAGTGGCGATGGGTTCTGTAACAGAAACTACCAAAGAAGTTATAGATTACCTGAGAGCTAAAGGGGAAAAAGTAGGACTGATAAGTGTTCATCTGTATCGTCCATTCTCTTCAAAATATTTTCTTGATGTCTTCCCGAAATCAGTAAAACAGATAACTGTTCTCGACAGGACAAAAGAAGCCGGCGCACCGGGCGAACCTCTTTACCTTGATATTAAGGATATATTCTATTCCAGAGATGAGAGACCTGCCATTTTCGGAGGCCGTTATGGATTGAGCTCAAAAGACACTACCCCGAGCCAGATCCTTTCCGTTTATGAAAATATGAAGCTTAAAGAACCGAAGAACCTTTTCACCGTAGGAATTGTTGACGATGTTACATTTAAATCATTGCCGGTACTTCCGGAAATAAATGTTGCCCTTCCCGGAACATATTCAGCTAAATTTTATGGTCTTGGTTCAGACGGAACCGTTGGTGCAAATAAAAACTCAATAAAAATTATAGGGGACTCAACCGACAAATATTGCCAGGCATATTTTGCCTACGACTCAAAAAAATCAGGAGGTATAACCACTTCACACCTCCGTTTTGGAGATAAACCTATTCGCTCACCATATCTTGTTAATACTCCGGATTTCGTTGCATGCCATGTACCGTCATATCTCGATAAATATGACATGCTTAAAGGTCTTAAGAAGAATGGCACATTCCTCCTGAACTCAATATGGGATAACGAAGAAACAAGAAACCGTATTCCAGACCATATGAAGAAATATATGGCTGAAAATCATATCAATTTCTATATCATCAATGCAACAGCAATTGCTGAAGAACTTGGCCTTGGCTCACGTACAAACACCATTATGCAGGCAGCATTTTTTAAGGTTGCCAATGTAATACCTTATGAAAAGGCTGAAGATGAAATGAAGAAAGCTATTTATAAAAGCTATGGTAAAAAAGGTGAGGATGTGGTTAATATGAACTATGCAGCTATCGATAAAGGTACTGAAGTTCATAAGGTTGAAATTCCTGATGACTGGGCAAAGATTAAGGTTAAGGAAGTCACGGATACCCGCGATATTCCTGACTTCATACGCAATATTATGGAACCTGTCAATGCGATGAATGGTGATGATCTGCCTGTAAGTGCATTTAATGGCAGGGAAGACGGGACATTCCCGTCAGGAACATCTGCTTATGAAAAACGTGGTATTGCTGTAAACGTTCCTGAATGGCAACCTGACGAATGTATTCAGTGCAACCAATGTTCATATGTTTGTCCTCACGCATCTATCCGCCCGTTTCTGTTAACTGAAGAAGAACTGGCTAACGCCCCTCTGGATACAAAGACAATTCAGGGTATCCCCGGCGCACTCAAAGCATATAAATTCAAAATTCAGGTTAGTGTTTATGACTGCACCGGTTGCGGTAACTGCGCTGATGTTTGTCCCTCAAAGAAGAAAGCCCTGATCATGAAGCCTCTTGAAACACAGCTTGCGGAGGCACCTCGATGGACTTACATGCATGAAAAAGTAGGTTACAAAGATACAATTGTTGATAAGTTCGTGAATGTTAAAAACAGCCAGTTTGCCCAACCATTATTTGAGTTTTCAGGCGCTTGCTCAGGTTGTGGCGAAACACCATACATCAAATCAATCACTCAGCTTTTCGGGGACAGAATGGTCGTTTCCAACGCAACAGGGTGTTCATCAATTTATGGAGGATCAGCTCCTTCAACACCATATACACATAATAAAAATGGTCATGGACCCGCCTGGGCAAACTCACTGTTTGAGGATAATGCCGAATATGGGCTGGGCCTGACTATCGGAGCAAATAAACTCAGGGACCGGATTGCCCTGCGTATGAAAAATGCAATTGCAAACGGATCAGTCGGTGCTGAAACAAAGGATGCTTTTGAAGAGTGGCTTAAGGAAAAGGATCATGCTGAAGCTTCAAGGGTTGCATCAGCCAAAGTCGTTGAGGCTTGCGCCAAAGAGAAATCTGAAGTTGCAAAAGAGATCCAGAGTCTTGAGCAATATCTTGTAAAAAAATCACATTGGGTATTCGGAGGTGATGGCTGGGCTTATGATATAGGATACGGAGGACTTGATCACGTTATTGCAACGGGTGAAGATATCAATATCCTTGTACTTGATACAGAAGTATACTCAAACACCGGTGGTCAGGCATCCAAATCGACCCCTGAAGGAGCAGTGGCAAAATTTGCCGCATCAGGTAAAAAGGTTCGTAAAAAAGATCTTGGCCAGATGGCTATGAGTTACGGATATGTATATGTTGCACAGGTTGCTATGGGTGCAAGCAATACACAGTACTTCAAGGCAATTAAAGAAGCTGAAGCTTATCCCGGACCATCACTTATAATTGCTTATGCACCCTGTATTAATCATGGAATAAGAGACGGAATGGGTAAGACCCAGACACAGACAAAACATGCAGTTGAGTCGGGTTACTGGCATAACTACAGGTTTAATCCTCTTCTCGAAGCAGAAGGCAAGAATCCATTCATACTTGATTCAAAAGAGCCAGACTGGTCAAAATTCCAGGATTTCCTAAAGTCTGAAGTCCGTTATACCTCACTGGTAAAAGCTTTCCCGGAAGAAGCGGAGATACTTTTCAAAGCTGCCGAAGAGAATGCAAAATGGAGGTACAAAACTTACCAGCGGCTGGCTAATATGGAATATGCAGATAAAGAGACAAAAACAGTGTAAATTTCCGTAATAAATCGAAAAACCATCCTCAGGGGTGGTTTTTTTCATCTGGTACCGGTTGCAGAGCACCATAAGCAATAATATTATTATTATTCGTATTTTTGTCCTCATTAAAATATTATGGGCAGGATTCTTGGAATAGATTACGGGAATAAAAGAATAGGACTTGCAGTAACAGATCCTCTGCAGATATTTGCCTCCCCACTTACGACGGTAAGAACACATGAATTTGACAGTTTTGTTGAAAACTATTTAAAGACCGAAGAAATAGATGAATTTGTTATAGGATATCCTGTTCAATTGAACAATAAGCCTGGTGAAATGGTTAAGTACATTAATCCATTCCTGAAAAAAGTGAAAAAGCTCTTCCCTGGTATACCTGTTAATCTTGTTGATGAGCGGTTCACTTCAAAGCTGGCTTTTCAAACGATGATTGATGGAGGTGTAAAAAAGAAAGGCAGGAGAGACAAGTTAATGGTGGATAAGATAAGTGCATCACTAATCCTTCAGTCCTTTCTCGAGAGAAGGTCAAATAAAAAGTAAAAAAGATGATTTATCCAATAGTGGTTTACGGACATCCGATACTAAAAAAAGTAGCTGCAGATATTGAACAGGATTACCCGGACATGGATAATCTTATTGAAGATCTGTATGAGACCATGTATCGTTCTGAAGGGCTGGGCCTGGCGGCTCCTCAGATTGGGAAATCAATACGGATATTTGTAATTGACGGAGAACCTGTTGCAGAAGACGAACCTGAACTTGCCGGTTTTAAAAAAGCTTTTATCAATGCCAGAATAGTTGAAAAATGCGGGGAACTCGTTCCTATGAATGAAGGATGCCTCAGTATTCCAAATCTGCGGGAAGAGGTAAAAAGAGAATCACATATCCGGATCCAGTACCGTGATGAGAAGTGGGAATACCATGATGAAGTGTACGATGGTTATAAAGCCAGAATAATTCAGCACGAATACGATCATACCGATGGCATATTATTCACCGACAGAATAAATCCTTTGAGACGAAGACTTCTCAAAGGAAAATTAAACGACATAAGTAAAGGAAAATTCGATGTCCAGTATAAGACAATTCTTGCCGGACAAAAGATAAAAAGTACCCAGAGCGCACAGAGTATCTGAAGTACTTAGAGTACTTAGAGTACTTAGAGTATTTAGAGTATTTAGAGTATTTAGAGTACTTGAGTACTTAGGTACTTAGAGTACTTAGAGTACTTAGAGTACTTAGAGATTAATCCTGGAGTTAAGAAGGATTCAAATTAAGTACTCCAAATTCCGGCTCGTTTCAAACTTTTTGTTATCTTTATATAGTCTCAACAGTTGCTGATTGTGCTAAACAAGGAAATTCCATTTCTCAGGATTGGCCTTCCGTTGTGTGCCGGAATTATCTCCGGCCTCTATCTAAAACCAGATACTGCTTTCCTGGTACCGGTAATTATTTTAGTAGTATGTGGATTCTGCATAAGCTTGTTTTTCAACAAGTACCAGATGAATATAATTTACGGATTGTCGTTTTCATCCGCTGTTTATGCATGTGGTCTCATACATTATTCCAACGAAAAGAACAGTCTTTCAAGTCTGCAGCATGAACCATCACAATTCCTTTGTACCGTCTCCGACTATGCCGGTGAAAGAGAAAAGAGTATCAGACTTGAGGTAGAACTGAATAATATGAAAACGAAAAACGGAATGATCGCGGTAAAAGGTTCCATGTTACTGTATAACAAAAAAGATACCCTGTTCCCTGCTTTGCAGCCGGGGGATCATCTGATTATTAAATGTACGCCGGAGGAGATTGTCAGCAGAGGCAATCCGGATGAATTTGATTACAGGTTTTACATGCAAAACCATGGTATCCGGTATTATGCTTTTACGCAAAGCAATGATATTGTAAAGTGCCTGAAACCTGATCACATAAAACTGGCACACAGAGCTCTTATTATAAGGCAGAAAATCATTGACATGTATAAGGAAAGAGGTATTACCGGTGATAAACTGGCTCTTGTTGCTGCTATTACACTCGGACAAAAGAATTTGCTCGATCCCGAACAAAAACAGGATTTCATGAAGGCCGGAGTTATGCACATTATGGCTGTATCGGGGCTTCATGCGGTTATTCTCAGTTATTTTGTCTTTAGAATGTTCTTTTTTCTCGGAGGAAGATTCAACATTATCAGAATAATTATCACAATTCTTACTCTTTGGACATTTGCTTTCGTAACAGGATTAACACCATCTGTTCTGAGGGCTACTCTTATGTTTACATTTTTGCAGGCCGGAATGCTTATGAAGAGGCCGGTGAACAACATTAACTCCGTACTCGCTTCAGCTTTCGTTCTGATCCTGATAAGACCCTCCGTAATATTTGATGCAGGATTCCAACTTTCATATTCAGCTGTTATATTCATTATAAGTTTCTACAAGGCTCTGTATGACAAACTTCTGATTAAAAACCGGATTACCGATAATATATGGCAAATGATAGTAATAACTTTGGTCGCTCAGGCCGGGACATTACCATTGACAATAATGCTATTTAACCGGTTCCCTGTCTGGTTTATCATTTCGAATATCATAATAGTTCCCCTTTCCTCGTTACTGATAATAATCGGGTGCCTTGTCCCTCTTACTTTTCCAATAGTGTTTCTTTCCTGTTTTTTTGCATCAATCCTGAGTTTCCTTACAGGATTAATTGAAACGCTTACCAAGATGGTTTCTGTTCTTCCCTGGTCAACAATTGAAAATATAGGTATGACAAAAATTGAGGCAGTTCTTCTTGCACTGACTATATATTTATTCAGCATTTATTTATTGAAGAAGGAGACAATATCAGTAGTAATTCCTGTAACTGCATTATTACTCTTCCTGTTTGAAGGAACTTTTAAACATCTTAATAACCAAAACACGAATGAACTGATTGTTTATAACACTTTTGGCTCATCAGCAATTGGTATCAGATCCGGGAATGTTCTTAATTTATATTGCGATACAATTACAGGTAACACTGAAATAACCAGGCATTGTGCTACACGCGGACTTAAAATCAAATTGATCAAAAGGAAGAATAGCTCCAGGTATATAAAGACGGATAATAAAAATATTTTAATCTGTAACCAACTAAATAACAGCATTTTAAAAAGAACAAATCCTGATATTTTAATATTTGCAGGTGTCCATCCTGAAATTGAAAAGAGCACATTACTGGTAAAGTCTGTTAAAAAAATCATAATCAGCCCTGAAGTTTCTTCCGGGTTCTCATTGCCGGGGCAGCTTGTTTCAAAAGAGATTGATACCATCCATTATGTCAGGAAATCAGGGGCCTATCTTACCGGATTGTGACAAACATAAAAATTAATACCGGAAAAGCTTGAGTTTTACGCTATTTATCCCTTATTTTGTCGTGTTTTTTTTAATCAATTTTTATGAGGATAATAATAGCGGGAGCAGGAGAAGTAGGGACGCATCTGGCCAAGATGTTATCAAATGAAAATCACGAGATAATCCTTGTTGATCCTGAAATTGACAGGTTAAAGCCGATTGAGGCTACACTTGATATTATGACTTTTCAGGGATCAGCAACTTCCGTAACGATTCTGAAGGATTTTCTTCAGAAAAAGACTGACCTCTTTATTGCCGTAACACATTCAGAAGATACCAATATAACAGCAGCAATCCTTGCCAAAAAGTTTGGAGCAGTTAAAACCATAGCACGGATTGATAATATTGATTTCCTTGAACATAATACTCTGGATTTCTTTAAGTCGTTAGGCATTGATTCGCTTATCTATCCCGAACTCATCGCAGCCAGAGAGGTTCTTAGTTTACTCCAGGAAACAGGAACAACTGAATTTATGGAGTTCTCAGGAGGAAAACTTTCCATGTTTGTCCAGAAACTTGATGAAAATGCTCCGATCATAAATAAAAGCCTCGAAGAAATATCCCTTAGTCATAAGACCGAAAAATACAGGGCTGTTGCTATTAAACGAAATGAAAAAACAATTATTCCGAGAGGAAATGAGCATTTTCAGGTAGGAGACCTTGTATTCGTAATATCTACTCAGGAGGGTGTTGATGAGATGATGAAGTCCTCTGGTAAAGAGAATTTTCAGGCAAAAAGTATAATGATTCTCGGTGGCAGCAGGATCGGCAAACATGTAGCTATTTACATGCAGAAAAATTGTGAAGTTAAGCTGATAGATTCAAGCATTGACCGATGCGAATCGCTCGCCGGTATTCTTGATAACACCCTGATAATTAACGGAGATGGCAGAAATGTTGAACTCCTCGAGAGGGAGGGTATATCAAGCATGGATGCATTTTTAGCAGTGACAGGCAATTCTGAAGCAAATATATTATCTTGTCTTCTGGCTAAAAAAATGGGGGTTAAAAAAACCATCGCTGAAGTTGAAAACATGGAGTACATAAACCTTGCGGAAAATACCGGTATAGATACAATCATAAATAAAAAAATCTCAGCTGCAAGCAGAATTTTCAGACACACAACCAACCCGAATGTTACCCAGGTTAAATGCATGGCCGGGACTGAAGCTGAAGTTATTGAATTCAATGTTCCCATAAACGCCAAAATAACACGGGGAACTCTCCGCGGCATTGATTTCCCTAAAGATGCCATTGTCGGTGGCGGTACAAGGGAGGGAGTACCATTCATTGCTACAGGTGACACAATCATCAATGCAAACGACAAAGTAGTTGTATTCACCTTACCTACAGCATATGACAAACTAACAAAATTCTTCAGCTGATCTGTTATGATCAATTTCAGAATTATTGCCAGAGTTTTCGGTCAGCTGCTAATAGTTGAGAGTCTTTTTATGCTGGCCTCTTCAGTTGTATCACTTATTTATAATGAATCTGCTGTCACGTCACTTTTATATTCAGGACTTATTACCCTTGTAAGTGGTATTATTGTCTTCACTCCGTTGCGTAATGAAGAAAAAATGTATGGCAACAGGGAGGGTTATATTATCGTCACTGGTATATGGCTGCTTTTCAGTATCTTCGGGACATTACCATTTCTTCTGAGCGGTTCAGTTAAAAGCTTTCCCTCTGCTTTTTTTGAGTCAATATCCGGGTTCACAACCACCGGAGCCACAATAATTACTGACATTGAATCACTCCCTAAAGGAATACTATTCTGGCGAAGCCTTACTCAGTGGATGGGAGGCATAGGAATAATTTTTATTTCCCTGTCCATATTACCTGTCGTAAAATCAATTAATGTCCCGATTTCGATTTCTGAATTTTCAGGTCAGCCGGCAGAAAAGATCCATCCGAGAATAAAAGAGACAGCATTAAGGCTCATCTTTATTTATCTGATTTTAACTTTAGCAGAAGCTCTAATGCTCCTCTTTGGAGGCATGAATCCGTTTGATGCCATTTGTCACTCATTTTCAACAATATCAACCGGAGGGTTCTCGACCCGAAACGGAGGCATAGCAATGTTTAGCTCACCGTACATTAAGATTGTTATTACAATATTTATGATTATTGCAGGAACCAACCTTACAATTTTCTATTTCGCCTTCAAAAAAAACTACAAAAAGATTATTAAAAATGATGAGTTTAAATTTTACCTGATTATCTGTTTCATCTTTATTGTGATTGTAGCATCAATCCTTTATTCAAAACCAGGTATTACATTAGGAAAAGCAATTCTGGACAGCTCCTTTCATGTTGTCTCTATTATATCAACGACAGGCTATTATACAGAGAATTATAATCTGTGGGGCGGCATGCTTTTGCTTATTCTTTTTTTTCTGATGTTTATCGGCGGAACTTCAGGTTCATCAAGTGGCAGCATAAAGATAGTAAGACTACTTATAATAACTAAAAGCAGCCGGCAGGAAATGAAACACATGATACACCCGAATGCATTTATCCCGGTTCGGCTTGATCATAAAATTGTTCCCACCAGTACAGTTTATAATCTTTTAGTATTCGTATCCTTATATTTTATAATAATCTCTGTAAGTACTTTTATCATCTCAATAATGGGATATGATATTATTACATCTTTCAGTACATCGGCAGCAATGCTAGGAAATATAGGACCCGGACCTGGAACTTTTGGGCCCTTCACAGACTATTCCATGATCCCTGCTGCCGGTAAATGGTTTCTCACAATCTTAATGCTGCTTGGACGACTGGAGCTGATAACTGTTATAATACTTTTTACAAGGAATTTTTACAGAAAATAAGGATACCTGCACCCGGGCTTAAAGCAATTAAACCTCAAGTATTCCAAGTCCTTGTCTGATAATCTCTATCTCCTCACCGGTACAATCAACTATTGTGGATGCCTCATTATGACCATAACCACCATCAATAACAATGTCTGCAAAATCCCGGAATTTCTCATAAATGAGTTCCGGATCGGTAGTATATTCTATTAATTCATCCTGATCATGAATTGATGTGGTAACTATGGGACGCCCCAGTTCACGCACGAGTTCAAGAACTATATTGTTGCCGGGAATTCTTATTCCTACGGTCCTTTTTTTGTTTTTGAACAATTTTGGTATCTGATTATTTGCCTGTACTATAAATGTAAAAGGACCGGGAAGGTTTCGTTTCAGGAGCTTAAAAATTGTGTTATCCCGTATCACCGTGTATTCCGAAAGCTGGCTCATATCATGAAAAATGAGCGATAAATCAGGATTCTTCGGGTTTAATCCTTTAAATCGTGCAATTTTTTCAATTGCCTTATTGACTTTAATATCACACCCCATTGCATAAACCGTATCGGTAGGATAGACAATTATGCCACCGGCTTCCAGAACATCGGCAACTTGCCTGATTTGCTTTTGATTAGGGTTCTCCGGGTATAGACGGATAAGCATTGATTTAAAACTTTTGCCAAATATAACAGAAAAGTATTTAAGGTAAGCTAAAGTTTGGTCGCTACCCTCACGTCCCTCAGTGAGGCTGATAACAAAAACTGATTTAATCGGGGTTCAGGGGGTTGGTGGCAAACCAATAAAAAAGGGTAAGCTACTTATATCGCACCGCTACAACTGCCTACCCTTGCTACCTTCCGATCCTGGGGGAGTTCAGCAGGAGCTGATCGTATAAGACTTACCCCGTGCAAAAATACATACTTTTACCGATGTTGCAAAATAATTATTCCGATTTAAGCGGCCTGCCATTTTCGTTTTTTACATTATATTTGTTAACCGGTTGATCAATTAAAGAAAACTAATACCACGCACTATGGAACAGAATGTTAATGTCTGGAAAGCTAATCTTACCAATGGACTCATTCTGGGTCTGATAGGTATTGTTTATTCTCTTATTATCTATTTTCTCGACCTCTCATTCAATAAAGCACAGGGATTTGTATTTATGGTTTTGCAGGTAGTAATCCTGTATTATCTTCTGAAATCATATCGGGATAATTTCCTCTATGGCAATATCACATATGGCAAGGCGCTTGGTGCTGGCCTGGTGATTTGTCTCTACTATGCAATATTAATTGCAATATTTAATTATATTCTCTATACAGTTATTGATCCCGCATTATTAAGTAAACAACTTGCATTTACCGAAGAAATGATGTTAAAGAAAGGGCTGCCCCAGGCACAGATTGATGCTGGTATGGCTATTCAGTCTAAGATCATGAAACCGGCAATTATGGCTCCTCTCAGCATATTCGGTACTATGCTGTGGGGCTTAATTATTTCCCTGATAGTAGGGATTTTCGTTCGCAAAGAGGGAAATCCCCTTATCGATTCCACTCCTGCTAACTAATTAGAAATCTGCTCTAAATGGATCTGTCGGTTGTCGTACCTGTTTATAACGAAGAGGAATCTATCCCTGAATTATCAGAATGGATTGAAAGGATTTGTTTATCTAATAAACTGTCGTTTGAGATCATCTTTATTGATGACGGTAGTTATGACTCATCCTGGAACAGAATAACCGATCTTGCCGCAAAAAAGAAATTCATTAAAGGATTAAGATTCAGAAGGAACTATGGGAAAGCTGCAGCACTTCATACCGGTTTTGGTGAATCTGACGGAGATGTTGTAATAACGATGGACTCCGATCTGCAGGATAGTCCGGATGAGATTCCGGATCTTGTAAAGATGATCCGGGACGACGGCTATGATCTGGTTTCAGGTTGGAAGAGGAAACGTTATGATCCTTTCATAAAAAGGGTTACAAGCAGGTTTTATAACGGAACAGCCCGATTATCCTCGGGAATAAAGCTCCATGACTTTAATTGCGGACTTAAAGCATATCGTAATGAGGTTGTGAAGAGTATCGAGGTGTACGGTGAGATGCATCGTTATATTCCAATGCTTGTAAAAGAAGCGGGATTCAGGAAGATCGGAGAAAAAATTGTTACTCACCAGGCAAGAAAATACGGGGTAACAAAATATGGTCTTGACAGATTCATTAAAGGGTATCTCGACCTGTTAACTATAGGCTTTATTACCCGGTTTGGTAAAAGCCCTATGCACCTGTTCGGTTTTATTGGTACTGTGATGTTTTTGATTGGATTTGTAATGGCCGGTTATCTTGGTTTCAGAAAATTGTCATTCGTTCACCATCATCTGAAAGCTCCGCTGGTTACAGAAAGTCCATTTTTCTATATCGCTTTAACTGTTATGATAATCGGCACCCTGCTTTTCATGACTGGATTTCTGGGGGAACTTATCAACCGTACTTCCTCAGAAAGGAACAATTATCTTATCAAGGATAAGATTAATACCTGATATGTTAAAAATCAACTGTCACAGGTTATACAGTTATTACACAAAACACCAAAATCCGTCACACGGGTTTTTTTCCCTTAACCACGGGCTTCCGGGGCTTAGGATTATTGAGAGGAACCGGATTCAGACATTTATTATAAACCGCAATTATTGAGGCTGTCATCTTATTCCATGAAAATTTTTCTTTTTCGTTCCTCACTCCCTCTGTAAACTGTTCATACCGTTTATTATCAAAAAAATCAGCAATTGCATCGGCTATGTGTTGAGGATCTGGCTTTACTACATAACCACATTTACCATCAGGAACAATTTCCTTCAATCCTCCGACATCAGTTACCAGCATTGGTTTTTCATAGTGAAAAGCAATCTGTGTTACGCCGCTCTGGGTAGCTGATTTGTAAGGTTGAACAACTATATCGGCTATGCTGAAAAACAGGGGCACTTCATTGTCATTTATGAAATGATCAAAGAAAATCACGTCATCACCAAGATCGTGATCTTTAATCTGTTGCCTGTAAGAGGTATCATCTTCATAAAACTCGCCTGCAATGACCAGCTTCAGCTTCCTGTTCCTCAAACGGTTGTCTGAAAAAGCTTCAAGGAGCAGATCAAGGCCTTTATATGCACGGATGAATCCAAAGAACAGGAGGTAATGATATTCGGGACTAAGATGAAGTACTTTCAATGCCTCTTCCCTTTTTACCATTTCTCCGTAATTATCAAATAGCGGGTGAGGGCTCAATAAAACAGGGATGTCACTCCTGAAAGAAAGAAGATCACTAAAGACGCACTGTGACATAACAACGGCACCGTCAATACCGGAAGTAAAATATTTAGTCAGAATTTTGTCACCAGGTCTCTTCTCATGAGGAATTACGTTATCAAAAACAGATATTACCTTTGTGTGCCTGTTCGACCTTGTTATGCGGGCAATGGTCCCGAGACACGGAGCCATGAATGGCAACCAATACCTGATTAACAATAAATCCGGCCGTTCCCGTTTCAAATTCCTCCCCACCGTAATCCAGTTAAACGGATTAACAGAGTTGACGGCTCTGATTATGCTAATTCCCTGTGGCGGAGGACTTCCTGTATACTGTGTTTTGCCGGGGAAAAGCAATTTTGGATACTGCAGACTAAAAGTAACTATTTCAATACTATGCCCTTCATCAGAAAACTGCCTGGCAAGACGGTCATTGAATGAAGCAAGTCCCCCCCTGTAAGGATAAGCAGGACCAAGTGAAATTATTTTCATTGTATCAGCACTAAATCATGCAATTTACAAAAATGAGGTTTTTTTATCCTACTGATGATCACGATGTTTTAAGCAAACTGAATCAGGTATTATCTGCAAAGCCTGCAGAAAACAAAATAAATAATGTATTACTTCACTTGCCTGATATTATCATATTTTTGCCGGAACCGTCTGTAAAGCTGCTTATGTTTGTTATCAAGATCTATACTGCGTCCTGTAATAAATGCCATAATAACATTATTTGTAGCCATATCAAGAATATCTCCTGCAGAAACAACAATATTAGCATCTTTTCCCACTTCCAGGGAACCTGTTTTATCATCTATTCCCAGTATCTTTGCGCTGTTCAGAGTTATTGTCTGAAGAGCTTCTTCTTTTGTTAGTCCGTAAGAAACCGTCTGACCTGCTGCAAACGGAAGATTTCCATAAGCCTGTGATGAATAGGATAAACCGATAAGTGATTCCCTCATTCTTAAACATAGCACGCAAGTTTAAAAGGAAGCCTTGTATCGCTGATAATCATATTTAGGAAGGCTCAACGGATTATCCAGTATCACAGGAATTTTATTTTCCTTAAGAAAATCCTTTACAATCCAGGCTGATTCATCAGCTCCGGCGAGAACCATTTTTTTAACACCATATCTTTTCCCAAATGAGATTGCAGCAATGATACCTTTTGGTTCGTCTGAACTGATAAAACAGTATCTTGCTTCCATCGAACAGACCCTCTCAGTGACTCAAATCTGAGATTTACATCTTTTGGTTTTTCAATTGCAGCATAAGCTACAGCATCTGTAAATATTTTTTCAAGCGCATCAATATTCTTATCGTAGGTACTGCTTCACCGGCCGGAGAAATCTGCATAACCAACCCCACTCCCCCGTGACCTGCCTTACGGTTTTCTCGGCCAGCCCAACTGGATACCATTATCAATCTTATATGCAGCATCTTCCCAGTTCCATGCATCGAGCTGAACTACACTTGAAGTTCCTGGCAGTAGAGTGTTCCTATAGGAACTATCTGTGCCAGCAAGAATACCATTTGATCTTAAAAGAATAACATAATCATATTATAAGCAACTATTGCCCTTACATTTGGATTAAGATCTCCTATCTCCCTGTTGTCTTTATGCTACTTCCACGCCGCTACCTATTTCGATCAGACCCAACACTTGTATTCAGAAAAATCAATCCCGGATAAATCTGTTTTCCTGTCACATCGATTATTTCATAACCGGTTTTTTCGGTCTTAATATCTGATGATTTACCTACTGCAGTGATCTTACCTCCTGAAAAGACTACAGTTCCGTTTTCAATTACCTCACCCGTACCGGTATGAATTGTTCCACCAAAAAGCATTACAGGATTTTTCTGTAACGGAGCTACCACCGGATTTTGTGCTGATCACCTGGTTTAAACAGGCAAAAAACAGCAAAACTGAGCAATATATATATTTATGTTTTTCATCTTCTTGAAATATTCTGGGTCCTGTTGAAATTTTAAAGTTTGGTTGTTACAGGCTGGAGTGTCTTATTTAAGATATTGGAAATAATTCTGTTACGCTCATTGTCAATCTGTTTTTTCATTTTTGCATCGAGCTCCTCATCAAAGTAGAAAGTTCCGTCAACCATTGTTTTGCTTGCACGCGCATAGATTGAAAGCGGATAATCTGTCCAGAGAACCAGATCAGCATCTTTCCCAACCTTTATGCTTCCTGTTCTCTCGTCCATATGCAGTATTATTGCAGGATTGATAGTAATAAGCTTTAGAGCGTCAGTTTCACTTACGCCTCCATACTTCATAATTTTGCCAGCCTCCTGATTCAATCTTCTTCCCATTTCAGCATCATCGGAATGGATACAGGTAAGTACACCCTGATTTAACAGCATGGCTGCATTATATGCTATACCCTCATAGACCTCAAATTTATAGTCCCACCAATCAGAAAAGACGGAAGCAGATGCCCCATGCTCAACAATCTGATCTGCTATCTTATATCCTTCATTAAAATGTATCAGTGAATTAACTTTTACTCCAAAATCATTAGCGAGATTCATTATCATTGTCCCTTCTGACTGGACATAAGTGTGACATTCAATAAAGCTTCTTTTTTCAAGTACATCAACAATTGCATCAAGTTCCAGGTCCCGTCGCGGAGGTATCTTTCCTGCTCTTTCAGCAGGTTTCAGTGCATTCCATGCTTTCCACTCATTATTATAGCCGACAGCTCTCTGATAAGCATCTCTGATAATCTGTTCTGTACCCATACGGGTATTTGGGTAACGGTTTGTTGTTCGCTTGACATTCTCACCAAGAGCATGTTTAAGAAATCCAACCTGGTTCTCAACCTTCAATTCTTCAGCATTATGGCCCCAGCGCTGCTTTATTAAAACTGGACTGTCCTCCAATTGGATTCGCCGAACCATGCAGGATATGAGTCATTGTTACACCTCCGGCCAGCTCCCTGTAAATAGCCTGATCCTCAGGGTCTATAACATCGCCTACTCTCACTTCAGATGAAATCGCCTGGGCCCATTTCATTTGTTCCATCCATTGCTATATGTGAATGTTCATCAATGATGTCCTGGTGTGAGATGCATTCCTGTAGCATCAATTATCCTTACACCTGCTTCAGCAGTAATGTTCTTGCCTATCCTTGGTAATTTTTCCCTTTCTGAACAAGGACATCAGTATTCAGACAGCTTACCTTCTTTTTCACTGGTCCACACTGTTGCATTTTTAAACAGTACATCCTCCTGTTGTGGAAGTTCGGTAAATCCATACGCTGTAAAAGGATAAATCAACCCTGCCAGGTTCAGGAACAGGGGTTGAAGGCTTTTTCTTTTGATCTGATAATGTAGTATTACTTTGTATAAGATAGCTTTCCATTCTATCCATTTACCATTATCAAGCTGGCCTCTTCCCTCAAGATCTTTATCATTAATATAACCTGATAATCTGAATTTCTGCTCCGGATCTTTCAAAACTGATGCTGACAAGATCTTTCTCCAGTGAATATGCTGCACCTTTTATCTTCCGTTGTATCAAAAGTCAATTTAATAGTTGGCTTATCAAAGGTGCCCGAAAGTACCAATTTATAAATCGGCAGTATCAACCTTAAGAGAATAAGTCCCTCTCATATCTTTTATTCTGAGATCAATAAATCTGTAAGGTCGTCCCTGCACCCAGTTTTCATAAACCACACAATCATCACTGAAAATATTTCCTGAAGTAATCAAGCAGATTGGCAATCATATTTTTCTTTACTGCCCCTACCAGATCATATGCACCGACTAAACTTGCAGGAGTAAATGTTAATGCCTTTAGCGCTTCCTGTTTCAGACAATCCGCACTTAACAGCTTTTCTGAGATTACTAAGAAAGGTTGATCGCAATTTGATATCTGAGGAGGTAATCGCGAAAGTAAGACCTGCACCCGAAACCTTTGACAAGTTGTATGGAGCAATTTCGTAATGCTTAAGGGTGGTAAATGCAACTGATGCTGCATCATACGGATCTTTTACCTCAGGAGCTTCAGGAAAATTAAGGGGTATAATAAGTTTATTCCCTGCTTTTTTTATATCATCCAGGGCCTGATACTCATCTCCTCCTCCTTTGATAATATAATCGATACCAAACTCTTTTCCTATCCTGGCGGCTCTCATGATCTCGAGTTTGTTCCTGACTTCAAAAACCTGTGGCAGTGCAAGGTTACCGGTGTATGCATCTAGACCGTCGTCATGAAAATAACCCGCCGGAAGCTGTTTGTACCATTCGGCATCATAGTTTACCTGTCTCAGAAGGGCAATTGCACCAAATTGTGCATACAGGATAAAGATCACCGGAACGACCTTTTGTAAAAGAATAGTTGGCTGATGCCTTGTTTTTCAGAATTACATTGTTCGCTTTTCCGTCAGCAGTACTCACAAGAGCTGATGTACCACGGGCAATTCCATCGGCTTTAAACGCAACTACTGCTCCGAAACCTGCCTGGCGATACTCAGCGGCTGATTTACTGTCAGGAATAAATTCCGAGGACACATCAAATGATGCATTTATCCCATCATTCCAGTAATCAGCTATCCTTGATTCGGGAGGTGCATTTGAAGGTGGCCTCCCTGCCTGAACACCCGGGGATGCAGCAACAGGATTTGCCGCAGAGGGTGCAGGCTGCGGTTTTATACCAAAGTTTCCGGCATAAGCGTCTACAAACGAAGGATATACTGTTTTCCCTGTAAGGTCATAAACAATTGCGCCTTTTGGGAAATTCAGGTTTGTGCCGACAGCCTCTATCCTTCCGTTATTGATCAGAATATCGGTTTTTTCAAGTGTAGTTTGATAGTCAACTACAACACTGGCATTTTTAAGGCCGTAGACCTCATTCCGTTTATCGCTCACTCCTTCAACAGGTGCATTGTCCTGTTGAGCAATGAGGTTCAGCGGAAAAATGAGGAGAAGCAGATAAATTAACTTTCGCATTGGTTGCTTCAATTAGGTTTGTTTGTTGTTTTAAGTACCTTACTAATTATATAAAATTATCAACAAGAGTATTTTATAGTATATATATTATCAATTATAAGTGTATATATTACACTAATAGCTGATATTTTTTGTTTTTCCGCCGGCAAGATTAACGGATTTAACATTATTGTTATAAACGATTTTGGCTGTTCCTCCCTTTCCGGAATATATTCTTACTTTTTCAAGTTTGCCATTACCCCATTTCATATCAATTACAAAACCTCCTCTGGCACATAATCCGCTTACTTCTCCACTGCTCCAGGCTTTTGGCAATGCAGGAAGTAACCTTATTACGCCGTTATCAGACTGAAGCATCATTTCTGCTATTCCGGCAGTTCCTCCGAAGTTACCGTCTATCTGAAAAGGAGGGTGAGTGTCAAAGAGATTGGTCAGTGTTGATTTCCTCAGCAGTTCCATAAGGTTTTCGTAAGCTTTCTCTCCATTCTGAAGGCGAGCAAAGAAATTTATGATCCAGGCCCTGCTCCAGCCAGTATGACCCCCTCCGTAAGAGAGCCTCCGCTCAATTGTTGCCTCCGCTGCCTTGAAAAGTTCCGGTGTTTCAGGTGTAAACTGAAAAAGCGGATAGAGGCCCAGAAGATGAGACATATGCCTGTGTCCTGGTTCCGGCTCATCATAATCTTTAATCCACTCCTGAATGACCCCTTTTGAATTTATTACTACAGGAGGCAGCTGTTTTTTAGCAGCCATCAATCCTGAGATAAACTCTTTATCGGTTTTAAGTATAGAGGCAGCTTCGATACAGTTATCGAATAATGCATTAATGATCTCGATATCAATTGTGGCAGCGTATGTGAGCTGCGATTTTTGCCCGGTGGATGGTGTCAAGAAAAGTGTTTTCAGGTGAATCAGAAGGATTGGTCACCAGGAATCCCTCGGGTGATTCCACAAGGAACCCAAGGACAAATTCTGCAGAACCTTTCATAATGGGATAAGCTTCTTTTCTCAGGAAGGATGTATCCTGTGTGAAAAGAAAATGTTCATAGACCGGAAATGTCATCCATGGACCATTCATAGGAGTGATGCCCCATACGCCGTCAGCAACACCGGTCCGGCCAAACGGATCGGTGAGATGGTGAAAGACCCAGCCTTCGGTACCATACATCTCTTTTGCAGTTACAGATCCCGGTACAATGAGCTTTTCCATGAAGGAGACCAGAATTTCCGATGTCTCCGACAAATTACATACCTCCGCAGGCCAGTAATTCATCTGCAGATTAATATTTGTGTGAAAGTCGGAATTCCACGGAGCTTTCATATCCTTATTCCATATTCCCTGAAGGTTTGCAGGCAATACAGCCGGTTTCCCCGACGAGGACATTAAAAGGTAACGTCCATACTGAAAATATAATGCTATCAGACCATTGTCCATGCCTCCGTTCTTCACTGACAGAAGACGTTTATCAGTAGGAACCGTTCTTAAAGAGTCTTCTCCGAATGATAAACTGACCCGATCAAATACAGGTTGGTATTCCTCCAGGTGTCGTTGTTTAAGCTTGGAGTAAATAAGATTCTGACTTCCGTCGAGGATGGCCTTACAAACGAGAGCCGGATCTATTGATCTGTCAAAATCAAGCTTATTTATATTATAATCTGTAGCAGCAGTTAAACGGACTATTATCTCGTCAGCATTTTTAACCTCAAGAGAACTATTAACTGCCTCTGATTCACCATTATGTGCAAATAGTCTCAATTCTCCCGCAAACTTCATATGTTCTCCGCCCGGACCGGCTTTTGGATCGTACTCATCAACAATCTGACCTGTAAGAATTACTTTATTATCTGCATAATTCACAGTTGCATCTTTTTCGCGGTTCAGCTTAAAGGATGCATTGACAAGTCCGCCATCTGTCGATTTAATGTGCACCACCAAAATGTTATCAGGCGATGAAACAAACACCTCCTGAATAAATTTATTTCCGTCTGCCGTAAAATATGTTGTAGCAATACCTGTCTTAAGATCCAGTTCCCTTGAATAATCAACGGGGTCACTTTTCCACTTATAATCAATAAACAAATCGCCGAGCGGCTGATATGATCTGATCCTTGGTGGTGTCCCAAGAAAATTATCTTCAGCCAGCTTCAAAGCATCCTTATAACGGCTCCCGAACAAGGCGTCCCGAAGCTCAGGAAGAGCTTTCAGGGCTTTCGGATTATTATTATTGATCTTGCTCCCGGCCCATATACTCTCTTCATTTAACTGAATCCTTTCATGAACAGGATTCCCGAAAACCATAGCACCCAGCCGGCCATTCCCGACAGGCAAAGCTTCCTCCCATACAGAAGCAGGTTGTTTATACCAGAGTCTCAATGGATTGGTTTCCTTACCAGGAGAATTAATGCAGCCTGTTGTGGCTTGATACAAAAAAAGTATTGCGGGCAAAAAGTAATATTTTCTCATATCAGGTAAGGAGAAGGATCGTCCGGATGTTCCTCACAGGTTAGTATAACATTTACAGAGGTGAAGATACAATTTCCGGTCTGATTTTTGCAATTGCAAATAAGGTTTTAAGTACATATTTTACTTTATTAATTTCAAGAGCAGGTTCTTAATGACAGATAAGATAAAGGGAGGCTGTATCAAAAGTCCTTCCATCTTTTTTTGCCCCTAAATCCCCTAAAGGGGACTTATTGATCCACAAGTAATTATCAAACCCCCTTCAGGGGCATAGCCGTCAAGTTAATTTCTATAATACACTGATGTACATTAGTTACAACCTTTTTGTTTTTAGCCCGTAGGGCTTAAACTATTGTAGCCGGAGATATCAGAAATGATTTTTTTACCTCGTAGAGGTTAAACAGGGTTTTCCCGGAATTCATATAAGAATTGTTCATTAAATTCCATTCACGTTTTTAAGATATATTGAACATATTCTTATCTGATCTCTGGATTTTAACCTTTGTTTAACCCCTTCTATGTTGCAAACCAAATTTAGGAAGAACATTTTTCATTTTATTTCATTTTATTTTATTTAATTTTACAAACGTGAAGCCTAAGAGGAAACAGGCTCTGCTGAGGAGCAACCTGTCAGCAATAAGCTTCATGGATGCACTGCATTTTGGGAAGGTTTTATCCTTCCCATTTTTTATAAATGCAGGTATCCTGTATGGCTAAGAAAACCTAACCTAAAAAGTAATTGCAATAAAATTAATCTACAAAAACAACCTTCTATCAACAGACCCTTTATTACTACCAGAGCTGCATTGCCTCGCTTTAATTTTTATAGAATGTGAGCTGTAATCTACGCGTAGCGGATTCTTAAAGAACCGCAAGTGGTTATAATAGGCTCACAAGGTTGTTTTTTGTAGATATTATATTAATTAGTCCATGATAACGCATATGGCTGTTTATTTTTCAATACGAACTTTATTCTACTGAGTAGTTTTTTTGCTATTCTTACTATTGCTTTATTTGGGTCCATTCGTTTGCAATAATCAAGATAGCTCTTTAATAATACAGGATCATGACGTATAGCAGTCCATGAAGATTCAATAATTGCATTGCGTAATACGCTATGACCTCTTGAAGTAATATCTCCTGTTTTTTCCTCTTCTCCCGAGGATTTGGTAGCGGGAACCAAGCCGATATAGCAACACAATTTATCGAGATTGCTAAACCTGAGTATGGTCTCTAGTTCAGTCAGTATTATCATGGCCGTCAATAGGCCTATCCCTGGCAGACTTCTCAACAATATAACCTCATCTTGATAGGTTTCAGTGCAACTTAATTTTTGAATTTGTTTTGTTAAATCCAGAATGGTTGCTCTTAAATTCTTACTCTGATGTATCAAAGAACTTAGAGTTATTTTTCCGCTTTCTTCGGTTAATTCAATGGATTCAAGCCAGATAATAAACCTTTTGGACCAATGACTTTGAGGATTGCTGAATGACTCGGGAAAGTTAATGCCATGAAAATGTAAGAATGATTTAATTCGGTTCTTAAACCTGGTTAGATCTTTTACCATTGTTGAGCGTGCCCTTAAAAGACCTCGGTCTTCGAGTGTTTTTAAACCTGGAACATAAATAGGTTTAAGATCACCATTGCGTAATGATCGGGCAATTTTTCTGCTATCTCTTTGATCCTCCTTTTGCACTCTTTCCTTATTTGTTGTTGGGATATCCGCCGGATTAACAACAATAGAGTTTACCCCAAGTGATATCAGCTTATTATGTATCCAATATCCGCAAAAACCCGCTTCATAGGCGGAATGATATATGCCCCCAGGAAAGTTTCTCTTTAAATACTGAAACAATAGATCCGGATTAGGGTCCTGTGAAAACGTCTTCAATGCCACCTTTTCAGTTAGAATTGTCACTTTCCAGCTTTTCAGATGCACATCAAAACCTACATAAATATTTTGATTGCTGAAATCAATTTTGTTACTTTGTGTTTCCATAAGTTTCAGGTTTTTATTTGTTTAGAATGTCAAATCCAAAAATAAATAACTTCCTGAAACTTTTTTTATGCAAACATAGGGCCTACGCGGTAAAAATTATATTATGATGGCTTTTTCTACAATAATTTAGCGCCTACGGCGAAAAACTTCCCTGATTATTACGAACCTTTTAATAATACAATGATCTTACAATTAAATATATAGCAACCCTTAACTTCCTGATATACAGCAAGCATGGCTATTTTTCATCCCATCCCTTTGGAGAGCAGGTTTAACTTTATTAATTTTACTCATATTAAAGAACGTTTTTTTGGTGAATAAATAGCGAGATTTCCTGGTTTGGGGTGTCTCGCTGTTTTTCTTAAATATACTCATATTTCTTTGATTACAAAACATTTAGACACAATAATTCCTCTAAGCCAAGTTTATTTTTTTTCTTTTCCAACCAATGCTTTGACTCAAATATATTTGCAACCCATTTTATCCATTCTTTTATCCCCTTTCCCCCATTTGCCAGTATGTATCTTAATTGTGTACTGTTTTCCTTAAGAGTATTAAAGCATTTGATAATACTCAATAGTTTCCCTGTTTTTCTAAACAAGAGTCCCCGTTGGACCATGAATGTTTCCCAGTTTACTAATACAAGCAAAAGCCGGGCATTAATTCAATGATCAGCCGCACTGGTAATTTCTCATCCTTGCCAATATATACCTCTTTCTCAAGCCGATCAATATGATTTTTCTTCATCATTTGATAGAGTTGTTCAAAATTAAGTTCTTTATAATCATACCCTTTAATCACGTAAACAATAATTTTTACATTGAGCCTGGATAAAAAGAAAGCTCCTGCTTTCTTTGCAGCTGTAAAGTATTTTAGAGCAAAGTATCCTAGGTCGCGTATTGTCAGATCTCCTTTCATAACTGACCCCATGGTTGCTAATGCATCTTTAGAGTCCGGGCGGTTTGCAGGAGTGATTGTCAAATCATTTATCTGGCCTGTCTTTAATTCAAATTCATATTGGATGCATGCTCCTGCCTCGGAAGCGCTACCTCCAAAACCCGGCAGCATGTTCTTTAGGCTTGATGCCAGATCAAACTTGCTGGAATCCTTTAAATTTACCCGGTTAAAAAGCTTAAGCCATCCAATATCAATGAACTGAGATATCTGTGTGGTAAGTACTTTACTCATCAGCGTTTGAATATACTTCAACGCTGATTCATTAAAGCGTTGGTCTATGCCTTGTTTGGAGATATCGACCTTATGGACTGATTTGGTTTCAATAGCCATTTGGTTGTAACTCTTAGTGGTTACTGATGTTGCATCATATAATAAACTATCAAAGAACATGAGCGGGGAAAATTTTGATCCCCTTTTGCAAAAACCACTTTCAAAAGCCTGTATTCTAAGTTGTCGCTCTGAAAAAACAGTTTTAAACTTCTTTACTAATCTTTTTAAAATAGGTTCGCATACCCCCCTATATTACATACAAATTATTAATTTTACGATCTATATGATAATTAATCCATTAACCCCTCTTAGCTTGACGGCTATGCCCCAGGAGGGAGGGGGCAAAAGACCAAGGTGTTTAAAAAGGATTCATACTTTTGATACAGCCTTTCCTAAAATTCCAGCAACAATTATAAGTTGAGAATAATGCGTTTTAATCCAAAAAATTAACTAATCTTAAAATTAATATCCAGGATTTTGCCAGAAGCCATTTGGATCAGGGCCCGCTGTTTTATTTGTAACAGCATCCATCTGGGTAACGGGAATTGGACGCAACATGTGATACTCCTGGATATTGTTTGCGACTCTGCTATTATGCAACTTAACCCTTTCCAGCAGCTTGCCTGTCCGCTTAAGGTCAAACCATCTCTGCTGCTCGCCGCAAAGCTCCCTGGCTCTTTCGTCAAGAATTACATTTATATCTGCACTTGTCACCTGTGACGCTTCTCCAGATGTCAGATTATTTACATTTGACCCACTCGGGATAGCACGGGCTGATCTTAGTTCATTTAGCTTTGTGATTGCAGCTCCTGACGAACCTGACATCATATAAGCTTCAGCAGCGATAAGATACATTTCTGACAGTCGAAAGACGAAAGCATCACGACCACCAAGGATTCCTATAGTAGGACTGTTCAGATCATCATTCTTTTTAAATCCTATATACATCTTGTCCCCTTTGCAATTTTCATATCCTGCTGATGAAGCTGCCTCTGTTGGTGCTTTTCCTTCAGAATCCTGGTAAAGAGGGAATACAGAAGGATTACCTACATCAGTGCGGGAGAAGAGGACATAGCGGTTTGCAGCCCTTGCAATAAGACTGGCAGGTGTGACAACCGCTTTCGACATATAAATAGCAGTATCGCGCAAATTTGCAAAACCATCGGGAGGTTGAACGCCTGCGTTAAAAGCTGCCGTAAACACCGGGGCAACATACCATGTATCACGGAATGAGGCCTGATATCTCTGGTCGGTTGCATCATTAAACAAATCTAAAAGGAAGCCGGAGGGCACCCATTCCTGATAGCCCCTGCTGTAAGCCTGATAACTTGTTCCCACATTATAATCAACATCTCTATATCTTATTATTTTGCTTGCTTCGTCTTTGGTACGTACCAAAAGTGTGGTTAATCCCGGGACAAAATTCCATACTCCGGCCCAGAACAAGTGAGAAGCATTGCCTCCGGTGAGGTTTGATCCGTCGCGGAGAATCACCCCACTCCAGTTCAACTGGTCTCCATCTGAAGTTTTCAAACGTCTTGGCAATATATTATTTTCAAGTATCTCGGAATAGTCAACCCACCATATGACCTCCTGATTTAACATTCCACTTTCATTTGGACCATTCCAGCAATCGGCATAATTAGTGAAAAAAGAGAGTCCGCTACCGGCAATAACCTCTTCAGCTGCCGCTGCAGCATCAATATAAGCCTGGCTATCATTGAACTTACTTGCTTTGTAAAGGAGGAACCGTGCTTTCATTGCCTTGGCGGCCCAATAGTTTATATGTCCTGTTTTTGCTGTTTTATTGGCAAGCCGGGTTATGGCATCCTCTATATCTGCAAGCATAAATGCGTACACATCTTCTTCGGAATCACGCTTTGCCGTTGTTAATACATTTTTTATCGGTTCGCTGTTAATCTGTACCGCCCCCCATGTTTCGACAAGATGCCAGTAATAAAAAGCCCTGAGAGCTTTTAATTCACCGGTATAAATATTCTTCTCAGTTTCTGAAAGTACACTGGTACTGATCAGTTCGACATATTTCATCCCCAGGTTACAGGTATTTACAGCAGTATATAGCAATTCCCAGTATTGATCAAAACAGGGATCCATGGCCCCATTCACGACTTCGGGGGTAATGCTTGAATAGTCAGCCAAGCCCTTCTCCTGGTTATCAAAACCGGTAAGCCAGATATCAACGGCTCCTTCACTTAGGTAAATCCCTCCCTGCTTACCATACCATCCACGAAGGTAACTGTAGGATGTTGCCAGCAAACCGTCTATTCCAGACCTTGTGGAATAGATAACATCTTCGGTGGCTCCGGTCTTATTATCTTCAAGAAGATAATCTTTACATGAAATATTTGCAACTGTTATTATGGCAAATATTATTGAAATATATTTAAGTCTTGTTTTCATAATCTATTGATATAAGATATTTAAAATTCCAGATTAATTCCCAGCACCACCTGCTTTAACAAAGGATTGCTGACAGAACCATTCTGTTCAGGGTCATAGTTAGGAATATTACTTAATGTGAAATAGTTTTGCAATGAACAATAAATTTTCAGGTTACTTAATCCCACCTTAGAGATTATATTTCCAGGAAAAGTATAGCTCAGTATAACTTCTTTTATTTTCAGGAATGAGGCCTTCTCAAAAGCAAGAGCCGGTAAATCACCCCAGGAAGCGATTCCCGGACGCGGGAATTTGGCACCCTGATTTTCGGGGGTCCAGTAATCCAGGACAGGTCCACTTCCTGGTCCGGTCGGAACATACAACGTATTAGCGCCGTATCTCATCCACTGCCCTACCCTTGAATAAGCCATTGCAGATAATGATATGCTTTTGTATGAAAGGGTATTGGTCCAGCCCGCTATGAACTTTGGGGCCCTGTTATAGAGACGTTTATCCAGGTCATTGATTATATGGTCCTGGTTGACATCTACTAATTTTACGTCGCCTGGTACTTTACCGTAAAGTGCAGCCTGGTCAGCTTCTTCAATTTTCCAGCAACCATTAGCCTCAAAATTATAGAATGCCTGCACGGGTTGTCCAACTATCCAGGCATTATCAGGATTTGAAACATCTTTTGTCTGGCCACTTGCCAGGGAAACAATTTTATCTTTGTTTGTTGAGAATGTTATGTCACTGCTCCAACTGAAATCTTTCTTTTGTATGATCCGCAAATTAAGAGCTGCCTCAAATCCAATATTCTGAGTATTACCTATATTTTCTATAACCTGCGGAAATACCGATGAAGGAGGCAACCCCCTGTAAAGAAGAAGATCATAAGTCTTCGAAAAGTAAAAATCGAATGTCGCTGAGATTCTTTCTTTAAATAAAGATATATCAAGACCCGCATCGTATGTAGAAGTTGTTTCCCATTTAAGATCTTCATTCCCGAGGTTTTCAGGAAGCTTCCCCCAGAAAACATCATTACCAAATGTGTAAGGGGCTTGATACGGCCCAAGCACAGTAAGAGTTTGATATGCCCTGACGGCACTGTTACCTGATTTCCCCCAACTCAGACGTAATTTTAAATTGCTGATCCTGCTGACATCTTTAAGAAAAGATTCTTCCGATATAATCCAGGCAACAGCTACTGATGGGAAATAGGCCCATTGATGCCCTCTTGCAAGAACTGATGCTCCGTCACCACGAAGTGTTGCAGTAAGAAGATACTTATTCATTAGTTTATAGTTTACCCTGCCGAAATATGATAGCCTGGTTCCTTTAGTGTATGAGTTGTCAATAGTCCTTCCTGTCATTGGAATATATGTGAGGTCATAAAAAGAGCTCTTTAGAAAATGATCAAGAGGACCAATGCCTGTGACACCATGAGATTCAGAAACCCAATGATCAGCAGTCTGGCCTGCAAGCAGTTGTATCTCATTTTTCTCTCCCAGTGATAAAGAATAATTTAGTGTGTTTATAAAATTATAAGAGTTGCTTACATTGTTATTTGCATTGAATGATGATCCAATGGAATTCTGAAAATGATTCGCGGTCATGTAATCTTCATACACTCCAATACGATCATTTGAGGCATCAAGTCCGAAAATAGATTTAAAACGTAATCCCTTCAATATTTCCCATTCAATGTATGTATTCCCAAACACCCTGTTACTCGCATCATTATATTTATAATAACCAGGCACTTCATTGAACAACGGATTACAGTAACTTTTTCCCAGTTCCGATGGATAGGGATTGAGGCTTCCGTCAGCAAAATAAATTTGTGATAAGGCATAAAATGAAAGCAAATAATAATACATACCATCGTCCCTGCGGTCCCAATTACGGATAGTATACAGAAGGTTTACACCTGTTTTAAGATTCTTGGTTATATTGTGATCAAGAGTGATCCTGCCGTTATACCTTTTTAGATTGTCGTTGTGTAATAATCCATTTTCGTTCAGATATCCAAGTGATATATTGAAAGAAGTTTTTGCATCACCTCCAGTAACTGAAATTTCATTACTTGAAGAAATACTGTTATGAATCACATAATCATAAAGGTTTACACCGCCTTCCTTATATATTTGATAGATAGATTTTTCGTATGGAGGACTGACAACATTTGAAAGAATAGATTCAGGAGAATAAGCAGGGTCACTCATAACAGTTGATCCCCAGTTGCCGGTAAGTTTCTCATCACTATAACGTTTTTGTTCCGCCATAAAACGGTATTCCTGCTCAGCATTCATCTTCTTGGTGAGATTTGCCGGACTATTGAACGACACGTACGAATTGATTGAAACTTTAGATTTTCCTCCTCCCTGCAAACCTCTCTTTGTAGTAATAATTATAACACCGTTAGCGCCTTCTGATCCATATATTGCAGTTGACGAAGCATCCTTTAGTACATCAATGGATGCAATATCAGAAGCATTAATGTCAAGGGTAGAACCATAATTTATTCCATCAACCAGGAACAAGGGACTGTTTGAAGCAGTGATGGAGCGGTTACCACGCAAATTAATATACATATCGCCACCACTTGCACCACTGGATTTCATCATATCTAAACCGGCAACCTTACCCTGCATTGACTGGAGTGGATTGTCTGTTGCTAATCTTGAGATGTCAGCCGATTTTATTGAAGCAACCGACCCTGTAAGATCTTTCCTTTTTACAGTACCGTAACCAATAACCACTACTTCTTCCAATTTCGCCAGATCAGGATCTAATGTAATATCGATAGTTGTTTTCCCCGTAGAAGACACAGTCTGGGTTTTATACCCCAAAAAGGAGAAAACGAGTATGACATTGTCATTTGGAATTTTTATCGAGTATTCACCGTTGGCATCAGAGATAACACCTAAGGTTGTACCTTCAACCTGAATATTAACCCCAGGCATTGAATTTCCGGTTTCATCAATAACTTTCCCTGTAATTTGTTTTTGTTGAGGTTCATTTCCGGGTGAAACATTAGTTCCCGGGGAATAGGTGGGAATAGCTAAAACATTTGAAAAACTAATCAAAATAATGAAAAACGCGATATTAGTCCCAATGATTAGTTTTTTCAGGGTTGAGTGTGTATGCACCCATAAATCAATTTTTTTTTTCATAGTTTAGAAAAGTTTTAATGTAGGTGAGTATTGTAAACTAATAATTAATTAGTATTTTAAAATAATAATTAAGAATTAACTGCGCGAAGACGGTTACAATCGATTTCCTGTTTTTGCCTGGCTTAACTTAATTTGCAAACGCAACCTTCTTTTAGTATAAGCACACCTCCAGAGATTATTTTTTTGTATAGTTGATTAAAACAAAGTTACTATGTGCTTTAATCAAAACCTATCTTTTCCTCTGTTTTTTGATACTTATCTTCACCGGAATAATCGCTTATCAACATAAAAAGGTTCTTCACAGTTTAGTATTACATTTACAGAAGGTGAAGATACAATTTCCGGTCTGATTTTTGCAATTGCAAATAAGGTTTTGGAACATATTTTGTATCTTTGTGAACCACTTTTTATGGGGCTGATTTGGTTTTGACAGCATGAGAGGTGTTATGTAAGCATGCAGCGTGTGGTGACGCGTCACTTAAACAGTGTCACAAAACAACAAAAGGCGAAAACAATTACGCTCTCGCCGCTTAAGCGAATAACAGTAGTTTAAGCATTTCTGCCGAAAGGCAGAATTTCCAGGCACATGTGCCTGGACGAGACGCTTCCCGGGCGGTCAAGCCCTGATCCAACCCGACACGGAGGCGCACGCAATCCGGGGCTAGTCTGAAGGTTGTTCCGACCCGAAGGCGAAACAAACAGGAACTAAGGACAGGTTAGGTTGTTCTGCAGCTGACAGGTCCCGACAATCAAGCAGAAATAAGCATGTAGAAAGCGTATGGTCTCCTTGACTGGACGCGGGTTCGACTCCCGCCAGCTCCACATTCGCCCTCCGAAGTTTTCCTCGTCCTCCGAAATGGAATGAAGGAGGAAGCGAAGGAGGGCTTTTTACTTTTGCAGACAATTTATTATCGCTAAACCTTCTCCGGGCTATGTTGGACGCAGTACACGGAATTTCTTATCTCTGGAGTAGTGTCTCTGTAATAATAAACAAATATGTGGTTCGTCTACATTTTAAAATATTCTGATGGTTCATTCTATACAGTGTAAGGTTTATGCTTTTTTGCGCAATATTCCTTAACATAAAAAAATACCGAATGATCTTTTTAACATATCATCGAAAGATATTATCAAGTTCAAGATCCTCAATATGAATTGCAGAAGTAAAGTTGCCCGTATGGAGATTTTCTACAGGATTTAAACTCAATATCAGTGGACTACCTATGTAAATAATTTTAGATGAGCACTTTAAATTTACAAAAGCAAAAACCCAGATAGTGCTTTGTGATATCCTGTATAGTATGTAGCTTCTCTAATGTTAATATTAAATCAGGTTCTGATTGCTGAAACAAATTCCATTACCCAGTCACTGGCAGGATTCGCCAAAATACTTTCAGGTTTATCTGCCTGCACAATCTTTCCATTGTTCATAACAACCACAACAGTTCCTAAAGAAAATGCTTCGTTGAGGTCATGGGTCACCATAATGATAGTCATTTGTAATTCATTATGAATCTGCTTTATTTCTGCCTGCAGATTTCTCCTAGTTATATTGTCCAGGGCGCCGAATGGTTCATCCATAAGCAAGATCTGAGGTTTCATTGCAAGTGCCCGGGCAACGCCTACACGTTGTTGCTGACCACCGCTGAGCTTATCCGGGAACTCATCAAGTTGCGATTTACTGAATCCTATCATTTGTGCAAGCTCGGAAGCTCTTTCGTCCTGTAACTCCTGAGAAACACCCGATATGCTCATACCGAACAACAGGTTCTGTTTTACGGTTAAGTGGGGAAATAAACCAACATTCTGTATTACGTAACCAATTTTACGTCGTAACTGAACACTACCCCACAATTTTTTTTCTCTTTTCAGGATATTGACCTCTCCTGATTCGAAATCGACCATCCCATTAATGATTCGTATCAATGTTGTTTTTCCGCTACCACTTGGTCCGATAATAGTTATAAAACCTCCATCAGGCACGGTTAATGACACATCATCAAGAGCACGCTTTTGTCCTTCATAGGTTTTTGTAACACCCGATATTTTAATTATAGGTTCCATCATTTTTAATAATGCTATCTTACCAAACCTTTTGACCTAATAAAGTTGTAAGCAACTTCTTCGGTAGATTTTTTGTTGATTTCCACTTCGTAGTTCAACATAGTCATTGTACTATCATCAATAGTATTGTTTAGTTTGGCAAGCAATGGTTCCAGTTCAGGATGGTTCTTTAGGGTTTCGTTCCGAACCACTATGCCGGCCTGGTAGGATGGGAAAAATTTTTTATCATCCCTGAGTGATCGCAGATTCATCTGTTTGATACGTGAATCGGTTGAAAATGCATCTATAATATCGACTGTTCCGTATTCCAGAGCATTGAATTTCAAGTTAATATCAAGTTCTACTATTTTCCTGAAATTCAGGGAATAAACCCTGGATAACCCGTAAAATCCATCTTCTCTTTCAAAAAAATCAAATTCAGCGCCAAAACGATACCTGTTACTTTTCTGGGCAAGATCGGAGATTGTTTTAAATCCCACCCTCGATGCAGTTGTATCATACATGGCGAGAGTAAAGGTGTTGTTAAATCCGAATCTTGTCACCCACGTAAGCTGAAATTCTTTGTTATACATATCAGACAGAGCATTAAAAAGAGTGTCGGCATTGCTGATCTTTTGTTTCTTAAGCACGAACAACCACGCAGTGCCAGTATATTCAGGGTAAATATCAATCTCCCCCGATAACATTGCCGGGTGGATATTAGAAGTTCCTCCTCCAATGCCAAAGGCACGTTTTACAGGTATAGTGGTATTTTCCTCAATTAACCTTGCAATAATTTCTCCAAGGATATACTGCTCTGCAGTAGGTTTCGAGGCGACTACAATTTCCGAAGACCTGCCTGCCCTATTTCCCTGTCTGCTAAATATGAAAAGTAATAGTGGCGTGATAAGGAAAAACAGTGCTGCAAAAGCTGTAAATAACTTGTTCCGGCGCGAGTGTAACTTCCTGCTATTGACTCTCTTTTCGAAAATCCCTATAATCAGATCTGTGACTAATGCAAGCAATGCAACTGATATTGATCCGGCCAGTATAAGTGAAGAATTATTGGTGTTGATGCCCCGGTATATTGCCTGTCCAAGACCTCCTGCACCAATGAATGAGGCAAGTCCTGCCAGCGCAATTGTCATTACAACCATTGTCCGGAATCCGCTTAGGATTGTAGGGAATGCGAGAGGCCATCGTACCCTGAAAAATATCTGGGAAGGTGTTGCTCCCATCCCTTTTGCGACATCAATATACAGGGGATCGACTTCATTAAGGCCGGTATAAGTATTTCTTATCATTGGCAGCAGGCCATATATAACCAGTACCACCAATGCATTTATAAAACCGATTCCTACAAGAGGAATAAACAGTCCGAACATTGCTATTGATGGGATGGTGTATATAAAGTTCACAAAACCAAGAACAATCTGTCTTATGCCTTTAAACTTCAGAATAGCTATACCCGTTGCTATACCAATGATTACAATTATTATTATTGCAGTCAGTGACAGTACAAAATGCTGAATGAGTAATTCATAAAAGTATCCACGTCTCTGGTAAATTGTATCAATAAATTCAGGTATTGAACCGGTTATCATTCTAATTTTTTGTACTCTTATTGCTATAAACAAAATTTATTTTTTTACCCAGAGGGAATCTGTGAACCAGTTTTTTTGATCTGTGAAATGTTTCACAATAGAAAACCCATGACTGAATGCAATTCTTTCAATCGCTGGAAAATCGAATTTTCTTGAAAGTTCCATGAATATGGGTTCCCATCTGTGAAAAACAAACCGCTGCTCCATGCGATTTAATAAATACCGTCTGCCTTTCTTTTGAAACCAGGTAGCTCTTTAAATAACCCGACACAGGGTTGTAGGTTGTATGATGTTCGAACATACTCAGGTTAAAATCTGCATCAAGTTCCCGATTAAGCCTGGCAAGATGATTCAGGTTAAACCATCGTGTGTGGCCGTATGGATCATCATAAGCATTCATTATGATTTCAGGTGATTTTTTAAGATCAAATCCTATTAATACTTTATCTCCTTTCTTGCATAAATCAGAGAGCTGAGTTAAAAAGTGGTCTATCTCAGGTTCCGTGAAGTTACCTATATTAGAACCAAGAAGCAGGATCACTTTTCTTGTTTCTCTGTTAATATTCCCCGCGTCTGTCAATCCAAAGAAATCTCCTGTTAAAGGATTGATTTTTAAAGACGGGATCTCTTTACTGAGCTCGGAGACCAGATCATTATTTGCTTTGGAACTAATATCAACGGGGATATATTTAAATACTGATTCTTTTTGCAGGAGAAGTTTCAAAAGTATTTTTGTCTTTGATCCATCACCTGAACCAAGCTCGAGAAGATCGAACCGGGAGTTATCCGAAATGATTTCATCTGTTATTTGTTCCTTCTGATTTTCAAAAATTTCCTGTTCAGATTTAGTCAGGTAGTATTCCGGAATTTTAGTTATTTCCTGGAATATGGAACTGCCGATATCATCGTAAAAGTATTTTGACAACAGATATTTGGGTGTTGATGACAAACCTTTTATGGTATCAGCTTCAAGGCTTTGAACATCAGCCATTTCAGCTATATAATATTCATTCTCAAATTGTAACATAATTCACTCTGTTTAACATTTTTATCTTTCCGGTATTCCTGTTTCATAAGGATTTTGAGGATCATTGCTCCATTCGAACCAGCCACCATCATAAACTGATACTCGCGGCCAGCCCATAAGCCAGGCATTAAACCATGCTTCACTACCCCTCCAGCCTGTACCACAATAAAAAGCAAGGTGTTTGTCTGGAGTAATACCTCTTCTAATCCAGGTATCAGAGGTTTCACTGTATTCTCTTATTGTAAGATCAAGGTTCCGGTAGTTTTCCATATGATAGGCATCACTTCCGCAATCGGCAAAGATTGCTCCGGGGATGCGTCCCTTGGCTTCTATATAATTATATCCGCTTACCTCTCCAATATACTCTGCCCAGCTTCGGACACAAACGAGTTCAGCATTTTCGGCCCTGAGCATTTCTTTTGCTTCAGGGGTGTCGACAATCAGTTCAGGATGAACAGGTATAGATGCTCCGAATTCTTTAACCGGCTGCTTCATCTCATCTGTGTATGAAATTTCAAAACCGGCATCCTTCCAGGACTGGAATCCTCCGTTCAGGATCCTTACATCCTTAACTCCTGCATACATCATTATCAATGCACATCTCAAAGCACCTATATCTCCTGCTGCACTCCCGGGGAAAGGATCATTATTATCAGGGTGCATGTATTTACCATACAATACTACAGTTGTATCAGAGGTAATTCCATGATTTTCCAGAGCTGTCTTTAATTCAGACGGAGTTCTTCGGTTCCAGGTTTCAGGAGCCTCAAGGGCAAGAGTATCAATGTCAATTGCTCCCGGGATATGTCCCGAGAGGTATGCATCTCTGTTCCTGTAATGTGCATGAACCAATACATAACTGCTGTAATCATATTCATCAGGTTTTCTGCCACTAATAAGATCATTTACCCAGTCAGGATGCACCAGATAACGAAACCTTGGAAGGCTTTCAAGGGGAAGATCAGTATCCAAAGTCCAATCTGAAAGAAAACCTGTATAAATATTAATATCAGAATATCCTGAATCCAGAAATCTTCTGGAAGCTATTTCAGCATCTTTACGGTTATAACCATAAAGAATAATTTTATTGCCGGGAAGAATTTCTTTTTTCCTGACAATTTCTATCCAGTCAATGTAATTAAACCATTTCAAAGGCAGACCTCTGGCTCCCGGGATATGTCCTCCCCGCCCTTCTCCGGCCAGTTTCCATCCATTATAAGCGTCAACAGGACGAACATCAATGATATGAACGGAAGGATTTTCCAGTAAAGAAACTACTTCCCCGCTGCTCATCTCAGGTATTGGTTCAATCATAATATTCTATTCAGAGAAAAGTTCATCAACATAACAGTATTCCCAGTCTTCACCAGGCTCGAAGGATTTGATAACCGGATGCCCGGTTTCATGGAAATGTTTGGTAGCATGCCTGTTTTTTGAATTATCGCAACAACCAACATGTCCGCATTCAAGACAGAGCCTGAGATGTACCCAGGAATCACCTGTTCCTAAGCATTCCTCACAGCCTTCAGGGGTATTCGCGCTGATATAACTGTCGGCATTCTCAATATGATTGCAATTATTTGCCATGGCGTTTTATATTAACTGAAATTATCAAATTGTATAATCCGATCTGAACTAACCATATTTCTGTTTAACAGGTATTTCAGCCTTTAAAGATTCAACATCCCATCCGGCGCTTCTAACCCCAATGTCATAAGTTTCGTTCAGAAATTTAAGAATTGATTCCTCCGGGTTTTGGGAATCAATCACTTCCTGATAATCAAGGACATACTCCCTCAAATTATTATTATAATATTTCCCATCATGATTACCGCTGGTTTCTATTCCCTCAGGTGCAGGGTAGAAATATGAATAAAAAGCTGCATGAGGATAATTTTGATCTCCTGGCCAGAATCCGAAAGTGAAGTTTTCCTCGTTTTCTGCGAATTTCAGAATAGTGCCGGCTCCTGCAGGAATCGCGCACGGTTTTCCTGAAAAACGAGTCTCACATAAATCAAAGGTACCCCAAAAAAAATGCACAGGACTGCTTTTACCACGGAATCCGGATCTGAAACTTTCGAAAACTGTTTGTATCTGAATAAGAATCTTCCACCATGTGTGTACGAAGTCTTTATCATACGACTTTTTCTCATTATCCAATTCAAATTTTATAGGATCAGGAACTTCACAAGGTAAAGTATTAATCACAGCGTTTATTCCCAAAGATTTGAGTATGTCTGTGAAATTCCTGTAAAATTCTGCTACAGAAGAGGGAAAAAGCGGAATGACTTTCAACTGGTTATTACTTAACAGTATAGACAGATTATGATCGATGAAATTAAATTCAATTTCAAAAACACCATCCTCATAAGGAATAAGCCCTGTTGTCATTCCCTTCATATTCAGATGAAAAGCTACCTGCCACCACTGATTTAAGAAGGGATTTAACGCAAGCTTCACCTTGCCTATGATCTGCATTTTCATGTGAAGCGAATCAAGGGTATCGCTCCAATTGGTGTATGGCAGGAATGGCCAGGAATCTGTAGAATTCATGCTGTTTCTTATAATAAAAAGTCAACAAATCTAATTTGCTATTGTTCATGACAAATCCGACATATTTTGGGTACAAAAAGACACTAACAAATTAGCACTATAAAGTCATCTGTTACGCCTCCAGCTTGACCCACTGACCTCTCCAGGCAGGAGCATCGAAGGGATCGGCGAAGTATTGCGTCTCGTGCGACACCTTTTCATCCCGGAACTCCATGATACTCACGGTGTAGGCACGCTTACCCTTGTAAGTAATCACATACTCTGTAACCCATAGATTGCCTTCTCCAACGATCCGCCGGACTGTAAACCCCGATGGTTTACCAGGGTGATGGCTACGAAGCGCTTGCAGGTTATTCCGGCCAATAATGACCTCGCCAGACTGTGGGTACTCGCACACTATGTCATCGTGATAGATTTCATGCTCGGCATCCTGATCACCCGCAGCCGATGCAGCCCAATGTCGATTAATGGCCACCCGAATGTTCTGCTTTTTCATAATCTGCCTCCACTTGTGTTCGCATGTTCACTATGCCGGTGATTATCAGACGTCCAAATACTCAACAGTCCACAAAATTGCAGTATCTCTTCTGTTAGTCTTTTGGTAACCACGGTAAGAATTAAATAGTCATTATTCATTTGACTTGAATCAATGCTGTAAAAAAAAATTACAGTTAAAATAAAACTTTAAAATCACAAAGCCAAACTTTGAAGGTTGCCTCATTTTATCCGAGAAATTTATTCTTCAAACAAGATTTGTCGAATCATTTGATTGGTAAAGCCCCATTCGTTATCGTACCAGGTCATTACTTTAAGCAAATCGCCATCCACTACCCTGGTCATGCCCAGGTCAACGGTTGAAGCATAAGTACTTTTGACAATGTCGGAAGACACAAGTGGTTCATTTGTAGTTGCCAGTATGTTCTTATAACGGGTTGATTCAGCCTCTTCCTTAAAGATTGCATTAACCTCTTCCACTGTAACATTACGTTGTGTAATAAAGGTTAAATCAGAAATAGACCCTACCGGAATTGGGACACGAAGAGCCACCCCATCGAATTTCCCGGCATATTCCGGCAATGCTTTGGTTGTGGCAATTGCCGCGCCTGTTGTAGTTGGCACTATATTGTCCGCTCCGGCACGACCCATTCGCAAGTTCTTTTTTGAAGGTGCGTCAACTATGCTTTGTGAAGCAGTATACGCATGAATTGTGGTCATAATCGCCTTCTTAATTCCGATTCTCCGCCCTAATATTTCAACTACAGGACTAATATTATTGGTAGTACAACTGGCGCAGGAAAAAACAGTTGTTTTACCATCCTCTGAATTTACGCCATGAACTACTGTTGGGATATCTCCACTTTTGGTTGGTGCAGAGATGATTACCGTTTTGGCTCCGGCAGTGATATGCTTTTTAGCATCTTCACTTGCGGTAAATAATCCGGTGCTTTCAATAACTACGTCAATATTGCTCTCTTTCCAGGGCAACTCTTCTGGATTTCGAACCGAGTGGTACTGAATTTTTTTACCATCTACGATAAGATTATTTGCATCATGAGTTACTTTTTTTTCATAGATACCAAAGACCGAGTCATACTTTAAAAGGTATGCTATATTTTCTACAGACATGATATCATTTACCGCTACCAAATCCAGATTTTGGGTGTTTAAAATCACTTTGAATGTGGCTCTTCCGATGCGCCCCATTCCATTAATTGCTATTCTTTTCATCTTGTTAAAATTTATTTATTTGTTATTTTTGTTCCTCAGGGCTTGCCTGCATATTCTCCTGCAAGCTCATCAAATCTCACTAATCATCTTCCCGCCAACCCCCCCTACTCCCGATAGTTATTGGGAACAACAGATGGTTTAATGGTTATTTGTTTTTAACAAAGTTCGTATGCATTTGTTGCTTTCTAATAAGATATTTTTAAATAAATAAACCCTATTTGGTTAATCATAATATTTGACTGAATATCTAAACTAACTGGCAAAGGATTAGCAAAAAAGTCTACCAGCATATTAGTAATTAAACAGATAGTATTCAAGTATATCAACCTAAGGTGATTATTAAAGAGTCAACATTTAGTATTTAAAGTATCAGAAAGCCTGATAATCGTCACATCAAGATTCACCATAGTTTTAACAAGTTACATATTCATAGGCAACATTTTATGAACAAAACTCATTAGTAACATGTTATTTGTATTGAAAGTTCAGGACACTTTTGTTGTTAATTTTAGGAACTTAAGACAAAAAAAACGGCATGGGATAAGGTGCAAAGCCCAATCAGCCGAAACAAATGATGAAAATAACACAAGGTATAAAATCTGTATAGTCCCTGTAATCTTATGCTCTGTTATTTGGGCTATAAAGTGATTAATTTTTGTTTTGCAGTATTTATTCAAATCAATTATTCTATGACTTTTAACACATAATATATAAACAAATGTCTGACGAAAGACAGACTGCCGTTTCGCAGCCTGTTTAGTAGTTAGGCTCACTAGTACTGGTCGACGACAGCTGCAGGCTGAAATCCTGTTGTTAAATAATGGAGGATCAATACAATGGTACAACCCGACAACATTCGCTATACAAAGCTACCCCTCAACAATGGATCAGGCACGATACCAGCTCTTGGTTTTGGCACACTTATACCCGACCCTGTCGCAACAAGAGTTGCGACCAAGGCCGCACTGGAAGCAGGATTTCGCCAGCTTGATACTTCGGAACGTTACCGGACTGAAAAAGAAGTTGGCGAAGCGTTGAAGGAGGTATTCAAGGCGGGAAAGATCAAGCGGGAGGACGTGTTTATTGCCACGAAGCTCTGGAACAATAATCATCGTCCGGAACGCGTCGGGCCAGCCTTCGGGTCGAGCCTCAGGAAACTCCAACTCGACTATGTTGATCTCTACCTCATCCACACTCCCTTTGCCTTTCAGCCAGGGGACGAGCAGGACCCGCGGGATGCGAATGGAAATGTGATTTATGACAATGGGGTAACGTTACTGGATACATGGAGGGCGCTGGAGAGTCTGGTTGACGAAGGCAAGTGCAAGGCCATCGGATTATCGGACGTCGGCCTGGAACATGTGAAAGGGATCTTTGAGGCCGCGAGGATCAAACCCGCGGTTGTTCACGTTGAATCACATCCTTACCTCCCGGAATGGGAGCTATTGGACTATTGCAAAAACAAAGGCATCGTACTGCAAGCCTTTGCGGCTCTGGGGCATAGCAGCGAGCCCAATTTGCTGGAAGATCCTATCATCACCGCCATCGCCGGAAGAGTCAAAAAGACCCCTGCGCAGGTCTTGCTCGCCTGGGCTATCCAGCGCGGGACAGCCCTCCTGACCACCTCGAAGACCCCCAGCCGGATAAATGAGAATTTTGAAGTCTCCACCCTTCCTGAAGGCGCCATACGGGAGATCAGCGATGGAATCAAGACACGAGTCAGGTTTAATGCCGTTGTGGAGACAGGCGTTCCCGGGTTCATTCCGAGAGGAAAGTAAAGTTGAGACAACAATTGCTCCAACATGTAAGGTTTCCGTTTATGGTTTCAGAGCCTGACGAGGTGTTGTGCCGATCTGGCAAGTTCGGCTTAATTTGTGCAATATTCGTTGAATTATTATTCGTTTGTATTCTCAGCAAGACAAGTCCTGATTTAAATTTTCATTTCTGTCTGCTATAACTCATATCCACCGAGACATTGATTTCATTTGCCATTTTTATGCCAAACATTTTTGGCAACTTAATTTTAAAATCCTCAGGTTTCACCATAAATTGTGATTTCGCACTTAGTTCGTTTTCGGTGACCTTTAGGACGCCGGGATGAGAGACCCTCCGGGTCACATTATGAATGGTCAGTTTGCCCTCGACTACAACCTTATATTCTCCAGGTTCATTGAAATTTATATCGGCAAGATTAAAGATCTTTCCAATAAAATTGGATTCCGGATATCGATCCGACTCCATGTAATCTTCATTAAAGGCTTTCTCAATATCGTTGTTCTGGAAATGAAAAGATTTTATCATTGCATGGAATTCAGCCTCGCCTGTTTTTGTGTTAATCGTACCTTCCACCTCATGGCTATCGCCTCTGACATTATCAAAAGGTTTCTCTCCGAAAAATGATACGAATCCCGTGTGGGTACTAAACTCCTGAGCCAATAAACAAGTGTTTATCACCAGAAACACCCCGAAAAGCAATAACCTCTTATATTTTTTAACCAATTGGAAATAGATTTAATAAGCTCAAATTATAAACAAATTTTCCTTCAAAGCGAACCACTAACTCACGTAATCTTTTTTGTAGCAATTCAGGTTTTTTTTATTTTCTATTATTTTTATAATCAGTTTCACGAATAATGGTCACTGTTTAAAATCAGCACCAATAGTGGTTGATTTCCATTGTTCCAATTCTTCAGACATGGTTGCCAGTTTTTTAGCAGCCCTGTTATAAGCATCACTTCCGAGAAACAGGTGAATCGGTGGCTGTGAGCTTTCGGCTAATCCAATGAATATTTCAGCTGCACGGTCCGGATCGCCAGGTTGCTGCCCATCTGCGGAAAGGTAACGGTCCTTTGTATTTTTTACTGATTCGTAACCCTCTATTTTTGTTGGGATTAGTGTAAGTGAATTTTTAGTCAAAAAACCAGTCCGGAAACCTGATGGTTCTACTACAGTAACCTTAATACCAAATTCCTGGACATCCAGTGCAATCACTTCGGAAAATGCAGCCACAGCAGCTTTAGTAGCCGAATAAACAGACCAGCCGGGAGCGCCCACAAAACCGGCTACTGAACCTATATTTATAATGTAGCCCGATTTCTGACTACGCATTACGGGAAGGACACTTTTTACTACATCGATGGTGGCAAACACGTTAATATTAAAAATATCCCTGATATCTGGTTCAGCTATTTCTTCTACTGTCCCGTCCATCCCATAGCCTGCGTTATTAACGACTACATCGATGCGACCGAACGCATTCAGTGTATGTTGTATAGATTCATCAATAAAACCCGGGTTATTCAGATCGACAGTCATCGGGAGAAAACGCTCACGATCTTTCAATCCAACCGCCTGGCTCAGCGTATTCTCTTTACGTGTAGTTGCCGCAACACGGTAGCCCCTGTCAAGCAGTTTTTTTACGAGTGTTAGTCCAAATCCCTGTGAGGCTCCTGTTACATACCATACTTTTGAAGTGTTCATGACATTATGTTTTTAATTCTTCAAATTCACAAGTGAATGAATTATCCCTGTACTCTTTACTCATTTTAGTCTGGCACATCTGATATCATTTTATTAACGATTACCCAGCGGTTTTCAATTTTATGAAATGAAAGAAATTCGTCATAATTAAACTCATACATTTTAACGTGAACTTTGGCAACCGCTATAGAGTTAGTCACATCTACCGAGATGATGGTTCCTTTAAAAGGTTTGCCGGAATCTTTAGGGCTTTGGCGGTTCTTAACCCCGTCAAGGTACTGATTGAGCGTTTTGGCATATGGCTGCCCTTTTACATCTCCGAATAATAAGGTGCCGGGATTAAAAATTTTTTCCAGGGCATTAACATTACCCTCATAGATACCTTTGAAGTAATAATTTTCAAGCGCCTGCGTGATGGCTAATGAATCTTGCTGATTATTTTTCATTTTCGTTAAATTTTGTGCTTCTGATGCCAGCAACGTGCTAAACAAAAAAGCAATCAATATAAATGCTTTCATATTAATTCGGATTATGCCCGGCTCCCATACCGCCATCTACGTTGATGATGGCACCGGTAATAAACTTACTCTTTGCAACTGAATAAACCATTTGTGCAATATCCTGCACCTCGCCAACACGGTTAAGCAGGTGCAATCCTGCGCTTCGATCACTATCATTACCATGCATAGGCGTGCGGATTACACCCGAGGCGATTGTATTAATCCTGATGTTCCATTTGCCAAATTCGGCAGCTAGTTGCAAGGTGAGCGATTGTATTGCCCCCTTGGAGGCAATTGCCGCTGTCGCGTGTGAGCTGCCTATCGCGTGGTTTACCATCGGTGTACTGATATTGACCACTACACCATCGTGTTGCTTCAGCATCTGCGGAATGATAGCCTGTGTGGTAAAGAAAGTGCCCTTCAGGTTTGTATCAAGAAACCGGTCGAGATACGCTTCATCCACTTCGAGAAATGGCTTGGTTTCAAAGATGCCTGCATTGTTAACCAGTACGTCCGCCGAGCCAAATTTTTCAAGAGCGACCGCTAACAGCTTTTCTCCGGTTTTTTTGTCGCGTACATCGCCGGCTACTGTTGCTAGATTTGCTCCACCATCCAGTTCCCGGTAAGCCTGTTCCAGCTTTTCAGCTGTATACGAATTGATAACCACGTTGTCTCCTTTTTCTAAAAAGTATCGGGCTATCTCTTTACCAATGCCTGATGATGCGCCAGTAACGATGATAGTTTGCTTTTTCATATTATTGTTTTTTTATTGGCCGCAATCCTATGCCTGCTTTGCCTATATATAATTTTTTAGATTTCCCTGGCTATCATATAATGTTTAACTAAAATCCATTAACAAATTTGAAAAAAGAATGTTCGTACAGAATCCGTACAGAAATTATATCAATATCCATGACTACTATGCCATTAATAAATGCTGGTTACTCCCTTTTAATTGTTGGCTTTTATTTGAAAGGCCTGCTGATTAGGATTGCAGAAGGGACAATATCTCTTAAGACAGGATTGTAGGATAAAGAGTATATATTTATAAAAATAATTTGGGTTCCATTGGCTTCACACAAATTACTCAACAACTTAGGAAGCAAATTGTTATCTATTCAATATTCTCTTATCAAAAATTACATCTTATGAAAAGAGAAAACATCTTTTATAATTGATCTTCTTACCTGGGCAGCTTTGACAGGTAATATTCTTTTTATGTTATGGATAACGTAAAATGGGATTCACGAACATTTTGGAGGGACAGTTTATGAGAAACGTTCCTACATAGCATTAATGGGACTTTTGGCGATTAATACTATCCTGGTTCTCAGAAAAAGGCCTGCCAGAGGTGCTCATGGAAGTGCAGGAATATTTCCGGGATCTTTCATTCCCACCCTGGCAGATTTTTTAATATCAATTGTTATGTTAAAAGCGAGAATTTTCAACAAAGTAAATTCATGGGTAGGTATTATCGGAAGTATATTAATGATGTTTTATGTAATATTGGTCAACTTTGGATCAGGAGTTGAAAATATGGCTATTGTGTTTGCGATGCCCGGTGGTCTTTTATTAATGACCTGGATGATTATGTTTACGGTAAAACTGTTTAAGCTAAGATTAAAAGAGAATAATTAGAATTTACAAAAATTAACCGAACCTAATCACACAATAAACCAGGGATAATATATTAGATTATATTCTTATCTTTAAGTCCCATGGACTTCAAAGACAGACTCATAGAACATTATGGTTTTACCGGGAAGGATTGGGAAGAGACTGTTTCGCGATTTAGTCCCGAAATACTGCCGGTCAGGACTCTTTTCCTGGAAAAAGGGAAAGTGGCCGACAGACTTGGCTACCTGAAATCCGGATTGATGCGGTCATTTTTCTTTGATGACCAGGCCAACGATATCACTACCCATTTTTTTAAGCAGGGAACAGTGGTTATATCAATGAAAAGCTTTAATAACCAGCTTCCTTCAAGGGAGAATATCATAGCACTTGAAGATTGTGAACTTGATGTAATAACTCATGCACGGATGATGGAATTGATTGAAATAGTGCCGGTCTGGCGACAGATTGCAAAGGATGTGGATGAATTTAAGTTTAATGAATTAATGAACAGGTCTATTCAGCTTCAGACCCTGACAGCTAAAGAGCGATATGAACTTTTCTTGCAGAAACACGCTGATATACTTCAAAGCGTTGCTCTCAAACATGTCGCATCCTACCTCGGTATTGACATAGCTACTCTTAGCAGGATAAGAAGATCGATCTGATCGTTTTTTTTGACATTTGTCAAACAATCCTCTCATTTACTACCTGTAATTTTGCTTCATCAATAATTCAAAACAAGCATTATGAAGGTAACAGCATTTGTTGGCAGCGCAAGAAAAAAACATACATACCTGGCTGCAGAGTATTTCTTAAAGAACTTACAGTCGATGGGCAACATTGAATATGAGATTGTTGCATTAAGCGATTATAACCTGAAAATATGCAGGGGTTGTAAACTCTGCTTCGATAAAGGAGAGGAACTTTGTCCGCTGCTTGATGACAGAAACGTACTGCTGGAGAAAATGGCCAGTTCAGACGGAATAATTTTTGCCAGTCCCAACTACTCATTCCAGGTGTCCGGGCTCATGAAAGTATTTCTTGACAGGCTCGGATACATGTTCCACCGGCCACGTTTCTTTGGTAAAGCATTCACAAGTATTGTTGCACAGGGAATATACGGAGGTAAAGATATTGTTAAGTACCTCGGTTTTGTTGGTAACGGTCTTGGGTTTAATGTTATGAAGGGTACAGTAATTAAAACTCTTGAGCCGATTACAGAGAAAGCCAGAACTAAAACTGAAACAGTCTTAAGAAAACAGGCCGTAAAATTCCACAGCTCACTAAAGAAAGGTGAACAGACCAGCCCCTCCCTGTTCAGACTTATGCTTTTCAGGATGAGCCGGACCAGTATGCATATGATGCTGGATGAAAATTACCGCGATTATTCATACTTCTATGAAAAAGGCTGGTTTAATTCCGACTACTACTACCCGGTAAGACTGAATCCTCTAAAGAAAATAATTGGAAAAGTATTTGACTTCACAGCAAGGAAAATGTCAGCATAAAATCAGTCCGTAATCTGAATATCAACTAATTGACAAAAAAATAATCATGACAGCTACTCCTTCATTCAGGATCATTACCAGCAGTATACTTCTGGTTTTGCTGACCATCGAAGGAATCTGCATTCACCGGACAGGGAAACCATACCACTTAATAGTATTCGGAATACATAAGTTATTCACGGTAGGGATGGTTGTAATTATATCCGTCATATTAACCAGCTATTATAAGGAAGCTGGTCTCTCTGCTTTTCAGTTTTTACTTTCGGTACCACTTATCATGGCATTAGCCTGTCTGATGGTATCAGGCGGTATGATGAGTCTGGACAAAAACCAGGAGGCAATGCCGGTGATACATCGTTTCTCAACAGTTGTGTTCCTGGTAAGCTGCACAGTTCTGTTTTGCATTTTATTTAAATGAACTATTCAAATTATACAAAATGAAAAAAATGAAAATACTTGTTATTGGTGCAAGCGGATTGCTTGCCGGCCCTGTCATCAGCAGGCTTGATGAAAAGGGATTTGAGCTGAGGCTCTTCTCACGTAAGGTTAATCCTTCGATGTTCGTTAATGAATATGATATCGTTCAAGGTGATGTTTTTAATCCTTCCGACCTGGAGAGAGCCATGAGCGGCTGCGATGCAGTACATATTACAATTTCCACATCCGATGATGTCAGAGCCATAGAAGCCATAACAGAGACTGCCAAAAAGAAAGACATAAAACTGGTCAGTCTGGTCTCCGGGTGCACAGTATCGAAAGAGAATCGATGGTTTAAATTCATTGACGATAAGTACAGGTCGGAGCAAATGATCATCCAAAGCGGTATTCCATATCTCATTTTCAGGCCCACCTGGTTCTTTGAATCACTCAGTATGTTTGTGAGGAATGGTAAGGCGACAATTATAGGCCACCAGGACGGACTCTATCATTTTGTTGCTGCGGATGACTTCGGCAGGATTGTGGCTAATGCCTTTTCATCTACTGAGGCTGAAAATCAAATATATTTCGTTTACGGACCGGAAGCTCATAATATGAAAGACCTTCTTGAAAGGTACTGCAGGATGTTACATACTGAAATAAAAAGTGTATCGACGGTCCCGGTTTCCTTTATAAGGATAATCGCTTTTCTTACCCGGAACCGTAATCTGAAATTTGCAGCTTCGTTGTTCGCATATTTTGAAAAGGTAAAAGAACCGGTTATCCCTGAAAAGGATCTTATCAAAATGGGAAAAGCCGGTACTGACTTTGATACATGGATTAAATCGAAACTTTAAGACCCATGGGAAAAGGATACACAACACAGAAATTGAGTTTCAACAGGAAAATTGTATCCGCCACTGCAGCGGTTACCTCAGGCAAGAGCGTTATTCATTCTCTTGCAGATGTGGATATAACCTTACCCCGCAGGTTGATGAAGGAGTATTTTGAGAAAACCGGGGAGAAGCTGTCTTTTACAGGTTATATAGTGTACTGTCTTGCGCAGGTGATAAAGCAGCATCCTCATCTGAACACATTCAAACGCCGGAACAGCTTAATCACGCTTGATGATGTTACAATCAGCGTCCTGGTTGAAAGGGAATTTATGGGAGAAAAGGTTCCTGAGCCGATGTGTTTCAAGGCTGCACAAGATCTGACTTACAGGGAGATCAATGATAAGATAAGATCGGCGAAGACTGATAAAGCATCCTCAATCGGAGAGCTCTCGAAGATGTCATGGATCCGCTTTATCCCTGGATTCCTATTAAAGGTTTTTGTGCGTGTTGCCGACGGGAATATCAGGCTTGCAAAGCTTTATGGAAAAGTGGCAGTCACTGCAGTGGGAATGTTCAGTCGCGAACCTGTGTGGTTCATCCCTCATGGCAGTGGAACAGTGCTGATAACAGTCGGAAGCATAGAGAAGAGATTTGTATTTAACGGTGTTGATCATGTGGAAAGGGAATTCCTGTGCCTCACAGGGTCTTTTGATCATGATATTGTGGATGGCGCACCGGCAGCCAGGTTCATGAACCAGTTTCTTGAGACAGTAAAAAACGGAAATTTACTAAGACTCGGGCAACTTAATATTCTTCAGACATAACAGAGATAATAAAAAGTACAATTAGTATAACTGCTTCTGGTCAGTCAACATGGCTTTTCAAATATCTCCTTACTATGCATAAATATCTTCAGATTATATTATGTTTCAATTTGTTCCTGTGATTGAAATTCAGCTCTTTATGTTGTCATAAATATGGTTACCATTAGTAACTATATAAAAGCGCTACCACACATTTAGAAAATTGTGCCAGGTATTGCAATTCTGATTAATTGTACGTTTATTTGTACTCAATTATGTACAATGGATATAAATTATGTTAACAGCTACAATTTCGGATTTTCGAAAAGATATTAAGAGATATCTTGATCGTGTGACTGAGGATTTTGATACCTTAATTATTAACAGAGGTAAGGATAATGGTGTTGTAATAATGTCATTAGATGAATATAATTCCCTAAGTGCAACCCATCATGAATTTTCCTCTAAGACAAATGAGAAAAGACTTGATTCGGCAATAGAAAAATTAAAGAATGGCAAATCTTTTCAAAAAGATCTTATTAAAACATGACATATATATTCGTAGATGAATCCTGGGAAGATTATTTATACTGGCAAAAGACGGATAAGAAGATGGTTGCTAAAATAAATACTCTGTTAAAAGACATTTCACGGACCCCTTTTTCGGGAATTGGAAAACCTGAACCATTAAAATTTAAGTATAAAGGATTTTGGTCTCGCAGAATTGATGGAGAGCATCGATTGATTTGCCAGGTGAAAGATGATGAAATCCAAATTGCTAAATGCAGATTTCATTATGATTAAAATAAAAACGTGTGGTAATAAGATATAAAGAAAAGCGTTGATGCTATCAACTCTGTTTTTTCAAATTCCATCCTTTTACAGCAGCTACCTGTTTTGGTGTCAGGTAGATATTTGACAGGATTTTACCGGCTATAAAAGCAATTGAGGCAGCCACCACGCCGGTTAGGTTCAGGAATACCACGCAAACCAGCAATACCATAATTATACCGATAAGTTCTATTGCTGTTGCTATTGAGATTGAGCCAGTAGTACCGTTTATTATAAGAGAGGATCTCTGGAAATTAAGAAGCACAGTAAGCGCCGGTAGAAGTATCATTATCTTAAGCGGAAGATATGACATATCTGCAAGTTCAATACTCAGGCCGGAGACCTTTATAAACCATAAATCAGCCAGGGGAGTAAATGCCAGTACTGATATCAGAACTGTTACAAGTAATCCAAGGTATATGGCAAAATTCCTTAATACTTTATAGTTCTGTTTTTCTTTTCCTATCATGGCAATATTCACCTCCTGGTATGATAATCCCATACTCCTGAAAATAAATACCAGCGAACTCACAACAGGGAGAACAGCCAGCGAATCCACTGCCATATAGCTCCTGCCCAGGAAGAATGTAACGAACGGATTCACCCCAAGCGATAGTATTGATGTTAACGCAAGGGGAAAATAAAATCTTGCAATTGACCTTAAATTAAGATTACCGTTCTCAGTATCTTCCTTTTGAATCAGAGCCTTCAGAGTCCCGGAAACCATCATCCTGGTTGCTATAGCTTCACAAAGAACGGCCAGCGACATTGCCGCTGCACCAACGTATGCCCCCTTCGCTCCTGTAGTATATAGAAGCAATCCCACAATCACAATAACCGATAGCCTGACCATAGTCCCGTAAGTCACCCGTCTTGTCAGGTTATTCCTGATCATGATACCCTGGTAAAACCTTCTGTAACCAATTGATGCAGCCCAGGGAATAAATATAATAAGAGCAATGTGGGCGAGTCTTGCAATCTCTTCGGGCACCTCCATAAGTCCTATCACAATGTAGTTGAATACCGGCGGAATAAGTAATAAAAGCTGGATACCGGTAATGCCGGCATTCAGGATATCTGTAAAGCTTTTTAACTTCTTATAAGAGTTGGGCCCCGTGACAAGTGCTGTGGAGGCGCTCATCAGCATTATTATCGGAGATTCGATTATCATGGCAAACGACCCGGCTATACCAAAAGCAGCAAGGTTGAATCTGGCATCATTCAGCCTGGCGATAAAGGCAATCAGGAATGGCTGCTCAATGGCCATCATCAGCCAGGTAAGCGCCAGCGGCCCCCAGAATAGAAAAATCTTCCGGTATGTCAGCCTTTCAGTAATATCCACTTTTTATAAAAATCCCAAAGATAAATATTTATTTATGAGCATACCGGGCAAAACAGGACCGGATAAACCACTATAATATTATTTGCATCAACATATTAAGAAACGTATTTTAATAGATTGAAAAATCTAAAACCATTACACGCAGATAAATTGAAGAGAGTTATATCCGCAGCGTTGCAAAGGTGTCAGGTGGCATCAGCTATCCTGTTACCATCCCGATTGAGTACATCAGGAAAATTATTTTTTGAATCGACCAAAAAACTGTTGAATAAAGGGAAATTTACCTTTCACAACAGTTTTTTACTTTATATTTAAATTTCTACTCAGCAATTCCAATAACGCCGCATGCTACTCTTGCTCCGGCAGCACCCGTTGGTTGCGTTTTTAAATCATCTTCGCCGGCATGCACAACAATTCCTCTACCGATAATGGAATGATTTCCGCTAAAACTAATCATGTTGTCCTCCATCTCGAGATGGGCATGGCCATTTTCATCGGCTGTAACATTGCCTAGGTCTCCAACATGCCTGACCATGTCATTTGGCCCCCCATGATCTTTGTTTTCCGGGTTGAAATGTCCTCCTGTCGAAGTTCCGTCAGGTTTGGAGCAATCACCCCACTGGTGAATGTGAAAGCCATGTTTTCCCGGGGTTAAGCCATCAATGTCAGCAACAATTTTTATGTTTGAACCGCTTCGGGTAAATGTTACTAAACCTTTTACGTTGTTTCCTTCTGTAGGATGCAAAACACAAACTGCTTTGTTTATCGTCATATCAGGTTCAACAACACTTTTTCCTGTATTCATGGAAGATTCCTTTCCCTGATTTTGTTTTGGTGCATTTGTGCACGACTGAATTGCAAATAATATTGCTGTTGCAATTAGTAAATTAAGTACTGTTTTTCTCTGTTTCATGATATTAATTTTTAAAGGTGTTTATAAATTTTGTGTCTGTGCCAGGATATGAAATCGTATACCGAATCACTCATTTTTCGCGGAATTAATTGTAACCGACGCGGAGTGGGAATGCCCCTCTTAATTTCTTTGTAACGCACAATACAGCCCCCGGTTTGATATTGTTTCGTTACTTGTTATATTCCTTTTTTTTAACATTTTAAAACGGATATTGTTTAACTACTCTTTATCTTTGTATTATTAAAGGGTCTATGCTTAAAACCACACAGAAGTTTAGTTTGTTATGGTTGTGGCAGTGTTTGCAGATTCTCATTTAATTTTTTAATATGAAACAGAACGCAAAAAATCCGGGCAATTGTTGCCCGCAATGAGGAAAAACATCACGGTACAAATACCTTTAATTACAGGATCGCTTTTTACAGTATGTGCCTTTATAATCAACATTTCCGAATACATTGTTATGCAATTCGCAGAAATAACTAAAAACTGGCTCGGAATTTGATTTTGGAAGATGTAATTTAGAAATGACCCATATTTCTGTTTCTGAAAAAATATTAACAATTATGAGTACCACAAAAAAATATTTTCCCATTGAAGATTACGGATTAATCGGTAATCTGAGCACTACAGCGCTGGTGTCGAAACAAGGGTCAATTGACTTTATGCCATTTACCCGGTTCGATTCGCCAACTTTATTTGGAGCGTTACTTGACAAAGAAAAAGGAGGATTTTTCTCTATTGCTGTTAAAGATGGCGAAGTGAATCACAAGCAGTTGTATTTGCCCGACACCGCCGTATTGCTCACTCGTTACCTTACCGATGACGGAATAGCTGAACTAACTGATTTTATGCCTTTGGCCAAGGAGGAAAACCGGTTGGTTCTGGTTAGAAAACTTAAAATAATTAAAGGAAAACTTACTTTCCGTTTCGAAATAAATCCACGTTTCAACTATGGAAGGAATGGTTTTACCGCTGAGAATAAAAAGGGAATGCTTGTGGTTAAAAGCAAAGGTGATGATAAATTAACTTTTCAGTTGCTTAATGATTTGGATTTCAAAATAGAGGACAAGTGCATATCAACTGAAATAGCGCTAAAATCAAAGGATGAAGTCATAATTGTTTTGGTAGCGTCCGAAGAATCGGGAAATACGGTAATATCCAAAAGCCTTAAATATTATGCTGAAGAGAGCTTTGAAAAAACCGTTCTTTTTTGGCGAAACTGGGTTAATAAATCAACTTACAGCGGACGCTGGCAGGATGTCGTAAGCCGCTCGGCAATTACTTTGAAACTGCTTACCTCGAGCCGGTACGGTTCAACGGTGGCAGCGGCTACCCTTGGATTGCCTGAACGTATTGGCGGAGAGCGAAACTGGGACTACCGATTTACCTGGATTCGCGATGCTGCATTTACCATGTATAGCTTCCTGCAACTGGGTTACACCGACGAAGCGCGTCATTTTATTTCGTGGATCCAGCAGCGCAGTCTCGAAATAAAATCGGCCAGCGAACTTAAACTTATGTACCGTGTGGACGGCTCATCCGACCTAAAGGAAACTCTGCTAAAACACCTCGAAGGATATAAAAGCTCAGGTCCGGTTCGTACAGGAAACGATGCGTCCAGCCAGTTTCAGCTCGATATTTACGGAGAACTGGTTGATACCATATACATTTATAACAAAAATGCAGAACCCATTAGTTATGAATTTTGGAAGAGCCTGATGAAATTCATCGACTTTGTGGACGAAAACTGGAAAGAAAAAGATAGTGGCATCTGGGAAGTACGTGACGATAAAAGAGAGTTTTTGATTTCAAAAGTGATGTCGTGGGTAGCCCTCGATCGTGGAATACTGATTGCCGAAGACCGTTCTTTCCCGGCTCCCCTTGAACGTTGGCGCAAAACGCGGGACGAAATTTTTAAAGATGTTTTTAACAACTACTGGAATGACAAGCGAAAATCTTTTGTACAATATCGCGGGGCTGACACACTTGATGCTTCGGCGCTGCTTATTCCACTTGTGCGTATGCTTAGTCCGAAGGAACCTCGCTGGATTTCCACATTACAGGCCATTGAAAAAGAGCTGGTAACCGATTCGCTGGTGTATCGCTATAAACTGAAAGACGGCGCCAGTGATGGTTTTTCAGGCGAAGAAGGAACGTTTTCGATGTGTTCATTCTGGTATATCGAGTGTCTGGCCAAATCGGGTGAAATGGACAAAGCCATTCTTTATTTCGAAAAAATGCTGGGATATACCAATCACTTAGGTTTGTATTCCGAGCAAATTAGTTTAAAAGGAGAACTTCTCGGTAACTTTCCACAGGCATTTACTCACCTCAGCCTCATAAGTGCTGCGCACCAGCTCCGGATGTTAATGGCACAAGACTAATAGCATCGGCCCGGTAGGACATTGATTCTCCCCGCTCCTACTTTCCAATGCCAGTAGTTTTTGCCGGGATTTCTGGTTAATGCCTTTTTGCGCAGCCACCTGGTCCGGTAATGGTTAGGAAACCTCCACTCAGGCACAGTCTATGATACATTATCAGGAGCACGCTTTTGTCATTCAAAAATTTCAAAAGGATTTTTGTCTTTGATCCATCACCGGCACCCGGTAATGACATGTATCGGGCTAATTGAAAGTTCATTCATTCAAAGTTTTGTAATGATCAAAAGTGCATCTTCCCATCCTTCAGGTCTCCTGAATGCAGCTTTCTTTGCAGGGCCGATCGGGGAACTTAAGGGAATATAAGTTCCTGTTACAGGGTTAAACCATTTACCCGTTAAATTCCCGGACATCTTGCTCAGATCAAGCTCAATAACAGGATTATCGGGTAAGTAGGTAAGCAACATATTTTTATCAGTTCCTGTTGAAGCAACCATTTTCAGGGTATCATTTTCTGCCTGGTTCAGGATAAGCTCATGTGAGGGAACCAACTTCCACCAGTCTGTTGAATTAAAGAAATCGTGCATAATTGTCATCTGGCCCGCGCTTGGCCAGAGAATCGCTTTACGCCAGTAGTCATATGTTGCCGAATCCTGGTTGAATCGCCAGACTCCTCCATGACCGATGGGAACTTTCGGTGGTATATCTCCGGCACCGTATGTATATCCTCTTGATCCTGACAGCCATGCTATCCATCCAAGCTTCCTGGCATCTTTTTCACGCCAGTTTTTACCACTGTTATCCCCATAGGCATCGTACATTGCTTCGATATCAATTACAGGCTTAACCGGAGTGCCGTTCCACATATCAAGTGTCCAGGTTCTTGCTGCATTGTAGGCGCGTTCCAGACGACCGCCATGATGACCGCTCTGCATTCCACAGAAATCTGATGAAGGCAAATTCCGGTAGCTAAGGTTAGCGTCATAATTGGTCCCCGGATGCTGTGTTACCAGGTGTGTTGTCAATTTATTGAGTTCAATAGCAATGCTGTCATTACTCTTCATAAATAACTGGTCAAAACTTGGTGAGAATAATACCATAAATGGTGCAAGCCTGCCGGTAATATAAGTTTCAAATGGCTGGTTTGAAGGATTTTTCAGGAATTTATTACTCCAGTCTTTACTTATACCTACCATGAAAATGAAAATCCCTTTGTTGTTGGCATACTTTACTTTTGCTTCAAGGTCCTCCCAGAAAAGAGGATCTGTTGAGCCATCCTGCTTAAATGAAATTTCTGCAAGTTCAGTTTCAGGTTTTTTGCTTACGCCCCTCGGACTGATCTGGATGACTGAGAATTTCTGAGCTGCCCTGGTGTCGATATAATGATGCCATTCTTCCATTGTTGAGTTCTGTGTCATTCTCCAGCCCGTCTCTCCCATCCATAGAAAAGGAGTTCCATCAGACTGTACAAGATACCTGTTATCATTGCTTACTTTAAGGTCGCCATGCTTATACAAGGGATTATCGCCGGTATATGCTTCGACTTCAACTTTTCCGGTCCGGTTATGCAATCCTTTATCAGACTGATCGTTACATTCGGTTACCCAATTCCATGTTCCTGCTGAAGGAAAAGCTGCGCGGAAATGATAGAGCTTTCCGTCATCAGTGAAAGCCGGATTATTGAAAGTCTGGCCGTCCGGTCCGGTAAAAATAACATCAACCGCTGCCGGCCGGCCTGCCTGATTATGCTTTGCTGCTATTTTGCTTTCCCATGGCTGCCATTGAGCAGCAAGTTGTTTCTCAGGTCCGGTGCATCCATTTATAAACAATACGGACATTAATATCAGAAACAACTGTGATCCCTCAGGATAAAAATGTAATGTTCTCCTTAAAATACCGGTTTGGTCCTGTCTCTTTTTCATAGTTATTTGTGTAATTTTATTTACTGAGGTTCATCTTCAGCCAAAAGAATTTTCATAAAGAATTTGTGTTTGAATATCCTGGATTCATTCAAATTTACGAATAAATAGTTCAATATTTATTATTCTGAATTTGTCCCCTCCTATCAGCAGAAACAAGAATCTGAATCCGGCTTCCTTGATGATCTGTAAGATCAGTTGTGATCCGGACATTGGCATTTTGCATATCAGAACCACTTCTTTTTCTTAAAGAAGATCAGCATACTTATTGCTAAAATAATGGCAAGAGCCCACCAGCCGGGATAGCCCAATTTCATTTTTAATTCAGGCATAAATTCAAAATTCATTCCATAAACACCAGCCAAAAATGTGAGAGGGATAAATATAGCTGCAAAGATTGTAAGTACTTTCATAACTTCATTCGTTTTGTTGCTTACCGTTGAAAGGTATAGATCCAGCATGCCTGAGGACATATCCCGGAATGTTTCCACCGTTTCCACTACTTGTATGGAATGGTCATAAACATCACGTAAATAAATAAAAGTATCCTTAGTAACCAACTTGTAATCTGAGCGTTGAAGATTGCTTATAACTTCACGCATTGGCCATATCGATTTGCGTAAATAGACAAGTTCCTGCTTAAGGTTGTAAATACTTGTAAGCACCTGCTGGCTTGCTGATTGTAAAAGCCGTCCTTCCATTTCTTCTATCTCTTCGCCAATATATTCCAAAACCGAAAAATAATTATCAACAACTGAATCAAGTATTTCATACATTAAATAATCACTCCCGAGGTTACGGATCTTACCTCTGTTGCTCCGGATACGTTCACGCAGACCTTCAAGGACATCACCCTCTTTTTCCTGTAAAGAGATCACATAATTATTGCCGATAATAAGACTTACCTGTTCCATTATGATTCCATTGGTTTCCGCTGAAATGTAGGCCATTTTAATAATAACAAACAGGTAATTCCCGTATTCTTCAACTTTGGGCCGTTGAGTTGTATTTGCTATGTCCTCTAATACCAGGGGATGAATTTTAAAAATCTCTCCGATTTCATGTATGATCTTTTCATCATGAACTCCGGTAATGTTTAGCCAGGTTACTGCAGGACTCTCCTTAAAAGGAAGACTTTCTGCTATTGTCGCCAGGTCTTTTTCATAATAATCAGATCCGTGATAATCTAAAATATGGAGTTTGACCGGCGACTTTCTTAACTTACCGACATATTTTACAGTACCAGGAACTGAGGCCGGAATTCCGGTTTTGGGAATAAGCCTGGATATGCTGAAAGTTCTGAGAATTGATTTCTTCATATTTTTAAGATTTTTTTATGACCATTAATGAATTCTTTAATAAAAATAACGCAAAAAACTTCTATATGAAAAAAGTTCTTTTACATTCAGTTATAATACTTATTACTTAAGAATTGGTAATCAGCTTTTTCAATTATCAGAAGATTTGAGTAACGGGAAAGTTATGATTTACTTGCCTTGTTCCTGGAGCCAATTTTTATTTTTCTCCACCATCGGGATAAAAATTGTTCATGGCCATCACTCTCTTTTATATTTTTCTCGCCAATGATCAGTGCAATTGGTTTGAGCTCCTCAAACTCTTCGCAAACAACTTTTAACATGGCGGCAAAGGGCAAAAACAGAATCATACCGGCCAGTCCCCAAACGGCAGCGCCAATAAACAAACTAAGGATGGCCGTTAAAGCATTGATTTTTAAACTACCCCCCACAATACGGGGAGTCAGAAAATTATCGGAAACCAATTGAACAGCCCAAAATAAAATGGCAACTGCTACTGCCATCCAAATAGAATCATAAGAAACAAAAGCATAAATTACAGGAATGATAGCTCCCATTGTAGTCCCAATGTATGGTATGATGGCTAGTGCAGCGCCTAAAAATCCGAAAAGGAAAGGATTGTCGATGCCAATAATCAACAACCCAAGGCTGTTGGCTAATCCTATTATAAGCGTGAGAATTACCATACCAAACAGGTATTTTTGTCCAACCTGCTGAACCGATTTAAACATTTTTAATACCCTTTCGCGTTTGTCCTCAGGCGAAAAAGCCAGAAATGCCTTTGTCAATCCATCTCTGTATATGAGGAATAGAAAAGTAAATACAATTGTTGCCAGCAGTCCGGCCATAAAAGTTGCTGTATTGCTAACAGTTTTACTAACCAAAAACCCTGTTGAATCAGTAAGCCAAACTTTCATGCGGTTAAAAAGTTCACCCTTTTCCAGGTTTTCCATGAAACTTACATGGTTATTGATAAATAGCGTAACATCGGCAAAAGCAAGAATAATTTTATCTTGAAAATGAGTGAATTCCTGTGCTACATTAATAATTTGAGTTGAAAAAAAGTAAGTGACACCTCCAATTATTAAAATCACAGCGAAAATGGAGAGAAAAGCAGCAAGTATTTTACCAATTTTCCATTTCTCAAACTTTTTTGCCAACGGAAGCAGTATGAATGAAATAAGCAAAGCAATACTTAAAGGAATGAGAATTGGCTTTCGCAAAAACCAGTATTGCAAACAGCAAAAATGCGGTAGCAATGGCATAAAACAGCTTTTGAAACGATACATTCATTTTATATGATCTAAAAGTCTCCTGAAAAGTTGCTCATCAGCTGAAAATACTGCTGTTTCAACAGATTCTTTCCACCCCATCAGCTTCTCATTGTGGGTAAATACTTCATCGGCAAGAAGAAGTAAAATTGCAGAAACTTCATATATACTGGTTGCCCTGAGCTTATCAACTACCGGCTTTATCAGTGAGATTTCATTTTGATTCAGAGGTATGGCTTTCGAATCTGATCCTGTTTTCGTTTCATGGGTTTTAATTCCCCCGGGACCTTTTTCAATTCCTCTTTTGGTCAGAAACCATATAGTAGTCCCTTCACCGCTTTTTGAAAAAAGCCCTATTTCCCCTCCCTGGGCTTCTATTGCAAGTTTGCAGTAAGCCAGGCCTAATCCGGTAGAATATGAATATTTTATGGATTTGTCAGGTCCCTGAGCATATTCTTCAAATATCTCGGGTATCAGTTCTTCAGGTATCCCGTCGCCATTATCTCTTATTTCGATCCTTATTTTATCTTCCTGTTCAATTGCAGCAATTTCTATCCTCCTGCCCGAATTTGTAAATTTTATTGCATTACTCACAAGGTTCTCAAAAACTCTTTCAATGATCTTAAAATCTGAGTATATAATGCATGGCTCCGGTATTGAAATTTTTAACCGGGCTGAAGGATAAGGTGCAAGGATTGAATATTTCCGGGTAATCTTTTCCAGGAGGACCGCCAATTCAAAGTTTTCATAGTTAATCTTCATTTTAGATTCCCTGAACTTATCGACATCCAATATATTCATCAGAAGATCAAGCATTTCATAAGAAATCTGCTTTATTAACCCTGCGGTTTTTGGAGCAACATTCATTTTATCCGCAACGTTAATTAATACATGAAGGGGATTTTTAAGGTCGTGAATGATCATACTGGTCATCTGATGTTTGAAATTATCGAGTTTTATAATCTCTTCATAAGAAAACCTGAGAATTTCAGATTTCCGGTAAATATCATCTTTCTGCATGATGATATTTTTGTTTTTATTTTCAAGTTCCTGCACCAGCTCAAACTTCTGTACGCCATACTCAGATACGGCATCCCTGATCATTTCAAGCTTTTTTGTCCGTTCCCTTACCCTCTGTTCAATTGTTTCACTCAATTCAGAGATTTCTTCTGTCAGCTTTCTGTTTTCCCTTGATTTTTTAATGAAAAAGTAAAGCAACACCAGCAATGAACTGATTAACAACAAGATAGATCCACCGAAAAATAATATGAAGAATGAATGATTATCCATCTTTAGCCGGTTAGTCTCCTTTGTAATTAATTTTAACAATTAATATAAGTAAGACTTTGATTTTCAAGGCGGAAATATATGTATTTTTAACGCACGAATAACAAATTTTTCATTTTAAATGGGAGAATACCAGATATTGATCGTTGATGACGAGCCACGACAGTTAAAAATTCTGATTGGTAACCTCATAGATTTCAACCCCCGGTATAAACTCCTGATAGCAACCAATGGCAAAGCCGGTTTTGAAATTGCACGGAAAAATAAACCCGATCTAATCCTTATGGATTGGAAAATGCCGGTCATGAGCGGATTGGATGCTATAAAACTGTTAAAGCTGGATGAAGAAACCAGAGGGATTCCTGTTATAATGGTAACCGGAACACATAATGATGTGGAAAAACTAAAAGAAGCATTTGAAGCCGGAGCAATTGATTTTCTAAACAAACCGTTCAATGCAATAGAGCTTAATGCCAGAATAAGTGCCCAGATAAATCATATCGAAATATTCAGAAAGTATTTAAATCAAAAAGATCTTTTTAATAAGCAGGAAAAGGAACTGATAGAAAAAGAGAAGCAATTACTTCAGGCTGAGATAATACATAATCAGAAACAGTTGACTATGAACACAGTTAATCTTCTGAAACAAAGCAACCTGCTCAATGAAGTTGCTGAGGATATCTCCCACCTGATCCCATTTACAACTACGGAAGGAAGGAAGGTTATTAATTCTCTCATTTCCAGGATTAATGATAAAAGCAGCGAAAATTTATGGAACGAATTTGAGGTCTGCTTTGAAAATGTTCATACCGGATTCTATAAGAAGATCAGCGAGAAAATCCCGGATATTTCCTTCCGGGAAAAAAGAATGTGCGCATTTTTAAAAATGAACATGAGCACCAAAGAAATTGCTTCAATTACTTTCCAATCGGTGAATTCAATTGATGTAGCAAAACACCGGTTAAGGAAAAAGATCGGAGTGGCTTCAGATGAAGATCTCAATAATTTCCTGAATTTAATCTGACATCCACCATTATTTAAGATAATGCTTCAATAATAATGTCAGCTGAAGCCTGTTAAATGGTTTTGCAATAAAATCCACACATCCGTTCTCAATGACAGTACTCCTGTCATCCTGGTAAGCGGTCTGGGCAATGATCTTCATGTATGGTTTATAATTAAGAATTTCCTTTGTAGCCTCATAGCCGTCCATAACCGGCATTTGGATATCCATCAGCACAAGATCGATATCTTTCTTGTTTTCAGCGCTGCAACACCCGAATTTTAATTCTAATTGGATATAATTTGTTATGTTCAAAAATTTGTTTGCCAATGAATTAGATTTCAAATTATATGACAATCGGTAATCATGGACAAGACCCCTTTGATTTTGACTTCGTCGAGCTCCGCTTCGCTCCGGTTCTTCGTTAGCCCCTTACCCTAAAGGGTGCGAAGAACCGGGTCCCGCAGGACGAGCCCGGCGCAGCCAAAATCAACTACTCCCTCCTCGCCTTCGCGTAGCCGCTACGGCGGAGCAAGGTTAGGGTCGGCAAATAATTGATTTTCAAGCATCAAAATATTTATATGTATGATTCCCTATTGTCATTTTAAATTATTTAATATAATATTTCGGTGCTCTGCACCTTTGTCCTCTACGACAAACATTTATCTACAAATATTATGGTGCTCTGCACCTTCACGGGCCATTCAATGCAATTATTCATCTACAAATTGTGATGCTCCGCACATTCCGGGCTAATATTAAGCGGCAGAGCCGCATAATATTTGTAGAAATGCATTTGAAACACATAACCAGAGGTGCAGAGCACCGCAATATTTAATCCCAATTATAAATATCACTAAAAAATTCAAACAGGTATTCCTTAATATTTAAATTTTCGCAAAATCATGCCCTAAAGATAGCTTGCTATGCCCTAATTTAAAAGCCAATCCACATTAATTGAGGGTTTCAGAATCTATTTTTTAAAAGTGCGTGAAACAGAAGCACCAAAGAAATTGCTTCAATTACTTTCCAGTCGGTGAATTCAATTGATGTAGCAAAACACCGGTTAAGGAAAAAGATCGGAGTGGCTTCAGATGAAGATCTCAATAATTTCCTGAATTTAATCTGACATCCACCATCATTTAAGATAATGCTTCAATAATAATGTCAGCTGAAGCCTGTTAAATGGTTTTGCAATAAAATCCACACATCCGTTCTCAATGACAGTACTCCTGTCATCCTGATAAGCGGTCTGGGCAATGATCTTCATGTATGGTTTATAATTAAGAATTTCCTTTGTAGCCTCATAGCCGTCCATAACCGGCATTTGGATATCCATCAGTACAAGATCGATATCTTTTGATTTGCAAAGATCTACCGCCTCCTGTCCGTTTCCGGCACGAAGAATACCATAGTTTTCGTTTAAAATAATTCTTTCAATCAGGGTATAATTATTATCATCATCTTCAGCTACCAGAATGACCTTTCCTTTCTTCCTTCCGGTAACTCCGGACGAAGAAACATCAGTTGATATTTTCTTCTCAGGAGGTACCGGAATAAATGGAAGTGTAAAATAAAAAGCTCCTCCTACACCTTCTTTTGATCTAAACCATATATTACCGTTCAGATGTTTTACATAGGCATATGCTATGGCAAGACCGGTTATCGTTTCATTGGTTTTGTACTTCATAACATTTTCATCGGGAGAGAAATAATTTGAAATGTCTTCCTGCAGATTATCCGGAAACCCTATGCCGGAATCAACCACCCTGAATTCAATGAATCCCGGGATCTTTCTGCAACCCAGTTCAATTCCTCCCTTAACAGTGAATTTAAACGCGCAGTCCATTAGCGAGCGGATTATCTGATTGAGCTTGTTTCCGTCGGTATTAATTATTGTGTCTTGTTCTGTTAAATCAATTCTTACAGATAACCTTAGATTTCTTTCTCTTGCTTTAGCTGAAAAAAAATCTTCAAATTCCATCAGAACATCTTTAATATTTACTCTGTAGAGACTCGTTCGCTGAAGGTTATATTCAAGTTTGGATAATTCGCTGAAATTTTCTGAAATTGACAAAAGCTCTGTGCTGCTGTCAAGAATAATACTCAGGTACTTTTTATTTATTTCAGCATTCTCTTCTGATTCCAACAGGAGATTTGAAAATCCGAGAATCGCATTAACGGGTGTTCTGATCTTGTGAGATAAATCTATTATGAAGTTATTTTTTAAATATTTTTCATTTTCCGCTTTTTCTTTCAGACTTTCCGCTTGTTCAGCAAGACGGTAAACGGATGAGATCTTCCACAACAGATTTAAAAAGATCTGAATATTCTCAGCTTCGGGAGTGTTAAAATCATGGGATCTCTTAAAAAGAACAAAGACAGCTTCAGAATTACTTCTCCCGGTGCCCGCAATGAAACAGATAAGGCAGTCTCCCTGATCGTTTGAAGAATCCGGCCTGCCCAGAATATCAGATTCATTAATCAGTAAAGGAGATCTCTGAACGGCATTTGTTTTTATCATCAGGTTCAGATATTCCGGCAAACCTTTTGATCCGCCTTCTTTTGTTCCGGATGATAAGGTTAATTTGAACTGATAAGCATCCTCATCAATTTCGAACACTGAAATTGCCTCACTATCAGTTAAGCCCTGAATCTCTTTCAGGATGTTGGAAAGAAAATCACGAGCCGAATCTGAGGCGGTAGCCATTATTCTGATTAAGCTGTTAAAGTACAGATTCTGTGAAAGTTTACTGCTCTTATTTAAGTTTTCCATCATACTGGCAAGGGGACAATTTGCCCATTGTTTTTGTACTTAAGTCGGGATGACAATTTACCGAAAATTATTTAAATGCTTTTAATTCTGCCAGGATATCCGCTTACAAACCAAACACTTTATCATTTTGCTTCTGATTTCGGGGTAAAATGTAATATGTATAAAACGACCTTTCCCACTTATTATAACAATCCCAACCGGCTCTGAAAGAGCCATATATGAATATAGGCCGTCTCAAAAGGACTTTTTAACCGCAAAGTATGCAAAGTTTTAGCAAAGCCCACCTTCGTGTAACTTCGATGGGCAAAGTACGCAAAGGTAAATTGCAGTATCTGAATTCTTTGCGATCTTTGGATTTAATGCTTTGAGACGCCACCACTCGGTCGGGCTCCTTCCTTCGGTCGCCGAAGGCTTGCCGAAGGCGATGCGCTAAAATAGCCCACAGAGCCTGTCCCGATTTATCGGGAGCTATTTTTAAACGCTTGGCCCTGGTTAATGGATCTTTCTTTTGAGACAGCCTCAACAGTGCCCAAAGAGCCTTAAGCTCTGAAGGAGCGTGAAAAATGCAGGAAAACACCTCTTATCAATCTGCACTTATTTTCCAATTGTATCACGCCCTTTCAGGGCTTTGGTTTCATAGGGTAGTCATCTACCACCGGTTGCACCGGTGGTTATTCATATTTAGCTACTACGTGGCTTAAAAAAAATAAATGTCAGCAAAAAAGTGAATTTACAAGTATCTGATAATCTATTATAGGGTTATATCCAGTCACACTTTACACCTCGCCGACAAAATCAAAGTTCAAAGTTCCTGAACATTGAACCTTAAACCTTGAACTTCTACGCTTTACGCTTTACGCTCTAACCTTAAAACTTTTTTTGTACCTTTGATCAAATAAAAAAGAACATACTGCCATGATTGACATTCACGTACTGCCCCAAAAGGCCCAAAACGAATTGATCGATTTCTATCAGTTTCTGGTAGAGCGCTATGCTGGAAGAAAAAGAAAAAAGCGGTCTCCTGCAAACCATAACTTCAAACAGGTTAGTACCTTCTTCGATCAATACAATATTGATTTAACTAATTTTAATTTCAATCGAAGTGGTTAAACAATTGCTTAGAATTCAGAGAATTATTAAATTTGTTCTAGCTGCATTAATAATTAAAAAATTCAATCTATGAAGCCAGGAACATTCACCCAAATTTATGTTCAGTTGGTATTTGCTGTAAAAAACAGAGAAACCGCGTTAAGAAAGGAAATCAGACCTCATGTATTTGAGTATATGAGTGGAATACTGTCAAATCAAAAACATAAATCCATTATAATTAATGGACTTTCAAATCATGTCCATATTCTCCTTGGATTGAATCCTTCGATTTCTGTTTCAGATACTGTTCATGAAGTAAAGAGAAGTACAACGCTATTTATTAACAGAGAGCGACTCTGCATTGGTAGATTCTCCTGGCAGGAAGGCTATGGAGCATTCAGTTATAGTCGTTCGCAAATATCCAGTATTTATAAATATATTGAAAATCAGGAAGAAACTCATAACATCAAAACATTTCAAGATGAATATGTTCAATATCTTAAAAAACGTGAAATGGAATTTGATAAACAATTCTTATATGAATTCTGGGAAAATCCTGTTTAACCTCTCCGAGGTAATAAACCCATTTTTAATATCTATGGCTACAATAGTTTAAGCCCTACGGGCTAAATATAAAATAGTTATCTCTACTGCATATCAGAGAGTTATAAAAATTAGCTTGATGGCTATGCCCTCGTTCCCCCTCTCCCGAGTGAGCTACCCTTTATACACATCTTTCTGTAATCATATAGAGATTACCTGTAATCGACGCCAGAGGCGTCAAATTCCAATAGCCCCGGTAACGTCCGGGGTCAGGGCATTTCTGTACTTTTCAACCCCGGAGGGTGTTGAATGAGTTTAAGGCTGGTGCTATCGTATGATGCAAATGTGTAATTCTATGAATATGATTGCTTGCTCCCCCAACAATGTATGAATGACAGGATTTGTTTTTCAGAATGCCCGCTATATATGAGAAAAGAGCATTCTCGTTTTCTGTTGAGAGAAAGGGAGTATAGTCATAGCTTCCGAAGACTATTTGATATAGGATCTGAGTATAGGTTGACATATTTTTTTATTTTAGCAGCGAATATAAATTTACTAATTGTATTGAAATCATACAATTAAATATAATACAAATTTTTCCAATCAGGTGCTGTTTAAGAATATAGGGCTACTGGTTTTCAACACCTCCGGTGTTGTAGGAATCAACAGTACATCTACCACAGATGTGACTGTGGCTATTGGAATTTGACGCCTCTGGCGTCGTTTACCGCACGACTCCCTATTCAAGCAAAAAGATGTGTATAAAGGGTAGCCCGAGTGAGAGGGGGAAGATCATTCCACATGGCTCTTTCGGCTTCAGTTGGATTTTTTCTCATCAGCAGGGCCAGAGTAAACACTTCAGCCTTTGCTCCGAAGAACAAATTCTTTTCTATTACCTTTTTTTATCCCCATAATTCAATTCAAAATTATAAATAATTATTCTGAATTAAAGCCCCTCTCACTTCGGGAGAGAGCCTGCCCCGCTTCGGCGGGGGGTTGGGGTGAGGCCGGCTGAAACAAAGTACCGCAAAACGGTTTGTTAAATTTATCTATTGATATTTAATATTATAGAAATTCAGCACTCCTTAAGTTGACGGCTATACCCCTAACCTATCCGGGGCTCCTCCCGGGGGGAATAAGGATTATGCTCTACGCTCATATCTCTACGCTCTACGCTCTACGCTCTTATCTCAAATCTCATATCTCAAATCTCATATCTCTACGCTTTACGCTCTCCGCTCTACGCTTCCTGAAAAACCCACCCCTCCCCCACAATAGTATTCCAAGACAAAACCAGACATTATAATTGCCTGTTTATAACCTATTTACAAAATATGTAAGTTTTTGTAAGGAACCTGTAAGGGTTTGTAAAGAGTAAGTACAACAAAAATTTTACACTTATGTTTACCATTGCACCAGTGAATTTATTCATCCTTTCTGATTACGAATCAAACACCTGTCTTTAAATAACAAGTTTTTTTTCATGAAAGCGATGTAAAAAGCCAAAAAAAGCTGCTCCTGAAAGCAGCAATAAGGCAGGTTTACTAATTGTTTATCAGCATTTTATTAGTCAGACGCCGATGTGAGTGACGATCGCGTGAGCTATAAATTTTCCGAACTATTCCCTAAAGAAAAACAATTGAAAAAAATTTTAACAACCTCCCTTTTGATTTCTGTTTTATTAATGCCTGTTGCTGCGCAATATAAGATAATGAGATCTCCCGATATTCTTCCGGTCACACTGGTTGATATTAATTCCGGATTCGGACTGGCTATAACCAAAGTTCCATATTCAAATTTATTGTTTGGTTTTACCATAGCGCAAGGCGTCCAGATTGACTCCCGGGTTATAATAGCTTTCTGTGGGGCAAACATGTAATGTTCTCAGGAGTCGGTTATTTAAGATTACTTCCGTATACCTTAATAAAATATTGGATAGCAAAATCCAACTATGTAATGACATACCTTCATCCCCGCGATTTCGATACAACACAGCCTATCATCAATGAGTTGTCTGCAATACATAAGTTTAAATCGTATGTCGGTCTTAAAACTGCAGAAACCAAACTCGAAAAATGGCTGTCCGATTTTGAATTCACTGATATGTCAGCCGCTATTCAGAAGATCGATTGGGACAATGTTCCGGTTGTGGAGATTTGAGAGGTGAGAGGTGAGCGGAGAGCGGGGAGCGGAGAGCAGGGAGAGGTGAGATTTGAGAGGTGAGAGGTGAGTTGTGAGAGGTGAGTTGTGAGGGGTGATGCACAATCGTTTTTCGTTAAACACCGAAACCGGCTCTACCTTGCAAACGTTTGAGTTAAATACATTCTTTTTGTACCTTTGACAGATTGATTAATTAAATTAAATGAAACAGAAAGTATACATAGATACTTCAGTTATAGGCGGTTGCTTTGACTCTGAGTTTGAAGAATGGTCAAACATTTTATTTGATGATTTCAAATCGGGGAAAAGAATTGCTGTGATTTCAGATATTACCCTGGATGAATTATCAGATGCACCTGAATATGTACAGGAAAACTTTAGAAAAATTCCGGAAGAGAATCTGGAAATTATATTATCAGATAGTGAATCAAGAAAGCTTGCTGATTTATATGTACAAGAAGGAGTTGTTCCCATGAAATTTTATGAAGATGCATTACATATTGCTATTTCGACCATAAATCAAGTGAATGTTTTAGCTAGCTGGAACTTTAAACATATTGTGAACTTAGATAGTTCTACTTTGACATATTACATCTTACAACGATTTTTCAGTTTGTTTGCCCCGACCCTAAAGGGAGCAAACTGAAAAATCAACCTGTTCCCTTTAGGGATCAAGGGCAAAAACAGGTTGATTTTTCTAATCTGTCAAAGTAGAAATAGGATAAGATTATATAATGCTGTAAATCTTAAAAATGGTTATACTATGTTAGAAATTCGAAATCCACGTGAAATTTTAAAATTCAGCGATGACGAAGAATAAGAAAAAGTTTGATACTGTTAAAATGATGCGGGATATTCGTAATAAGCATCATGAAGTTTATGAAAAGAATCCCGGATTAAGAGAACAAAGGTTGGCGAAGATCCGAAAGAAATATTCTTCCAGGATTAAGAATAAAGCTCTCGTAAACCCTTAATCTGATATTGACATTAATGGCCAATCACCCTTATGAGATATGAGGCGTTAGATATTGAGTTGAGACTTGAAATGAGATTTGAGTTGTGAGTTGTGAGTTGTGAGTTGTGAGGGGTGAGAGGTGAGCGGGGAGCAAGGGGCGCAGGGCACAGGGCACAGGGCTCAGGGCTCAGGGCAAGCAGCGGGGAGCTGAGATTTGAGATTTGAGATGTTAATAATAACATAATGTTATACTTATCAAAAAACAAGCTGGTGAAAAAGATTCCTCACTGCGTTCGGAATGACAGGTTAATATAGTAATAATACTGATATCCATGATCAATCACCCTGAAAAGTGGTGCCTCTAAATACTCAACTCTCAAATCTCTATGTTCTACGCTTTACGCTCATATCTCAAATCTCCTATCTCATATCTCTTCGCTCCCCGCTCCTTGCTCTACGCTCTACGCTCTACGCTTTACGCTTTACACTCTACGCTCTACGCTCATATCTCAAATCTCATATCTCTACGCTCTACGCTTTACGTTTTACGCTCATATCTCATATCTCTTCGCTCCCTGCTCCCTGCTCCCTGCTCATATCTCAAATCTTATATCTCTACGCTTTACACTTTACGCTTTACACTTTTTGAAAAACCCACCCCTACCCCCCCGGGACTTCGCCCGGGGCAGGCTCTCCAGGGAGGGGAACAAGAGTTACGCTTTACGCTCTACGCTCTACGTTTTACGCTCATATCTCAAATCTCATATCTCTACGTTCTTTCGCTCCCTGCTCCCTGCTCCCTGCTCCCCGCTCTACGCTCATATCTTTACGCTTTACGCTCAAATCTCATATCTCATATCTCCAGGTTCAAGGTTCAAAGTTTAAAGTTCAAAGTTCATGCCTCATCACACAACGCTGAACATTCTATTATTAAAAATTCGTAACTTTGAATTTTATAACCAGGAATAAAAAAAAGAATGAACAATGACAAAAACACTAAAATATATTGTCCAGAAAGAAGGCAAACACTACGTTTCACAATGTCTGAACGTCGATATATCAAGTTTTGGAAATACAGTGCAGGAAGCAATTGACAATTTAAACGAAGCATTAGAGCTTTATTTCGAAGATAAAGAAGCGTTGTTTACAATCACCCCAATTCAGGAAACACTTATGGGTGAAACCAGGATTCATGTCTAAGCTTCTATCTTCGGACAAGATTATCAGGACCCTTCTGAAATTTGGGTTTCAACTTGTTTCGCAACGGGGAAGTCATCAAAAATATCGGAAGGAAGGGTTTACAGTTATTGTACCTTCACCAAGAAAGGAAATACCAATGGGTACATTCCGATCAATTGTTCGCCAGGCAGGTCTTTCTGTTGATGATTTTTTTGAGAATAAAAGAAAACCCTAAAGTTTAAAGTTCAAAGCTTGAACATTAAACCTTGAATCTCTCCGCTTCACGCTTTACCCTCTACGCTCATATCTCATATCTCTTCGCTACTTTACGCTCTACGCTCACATCTCATATCACATATCTCTGCGCTTTACGCTCTACGCTCATATCTCAAATCTCATATCTCTGCGCTTTACGCTCTACGCTCATATCTCAAATCTCATATCTCCCCGCTCCCTGCTCCCTGCCCCCTGCTCCCTGCTCCCTGCTCCCCGCTCTCCGCTCATATCTCAAATCATACCCTCCAACTGAGTGCAAAGCCCTGATCGCTTTTAATTTATTAAGTTTTTATTTATCTTTGCTACATGCGACTGAGTAATAAAGAAATAGCAGCAATTAAGGAAGTAACAAGGCGGGTATTTGGCGATAATTCTATGATCAGTTTGTTTGGGTCACGAACCGACGACAATAAAAAGGGTGGGGATATTGATCTGTTTATTCAATGCAAGAGCCAAATTTCACGGGAAGAACTATATCAGCTCAAAATCAAATTTCTGGTTCAGCTTAAAAAAATTATCGGTGATCAAAAAATCGATGTTCCGATAAATGGAGGACAACTATCGAATAGCATTCTTGAGACAGTTCAGAAAGAAGAAATACGGTTATGACTGACAAAAAACAATCGAACATCAGGTAATTAGATAAAAAGCAAATGGCAACAGGATCCGGATAATTCAGGCCCCATGCTCCCTGCTCCATGCTCAACGCTTTTGCCATCGCTCTCCGCTCACATCTCAAATCTCAAATCTCTTCACTCTACGCTCTACGCTCATATCTCAACTCTCTACGCTTGTTCAAAAACCCACCCCTACCCCCTCCGAGGAGGGGAACAAGAGTTACGCTTTACGCTTTACACTCATATCTCAAATCTCATATCTCTTCGCTCCCTGCTCCCCGCTCTCCGCTCTTTGCTCTGTGCTCTGCGCCCTGTGCCCTGAGCTCCTTGCTCCCCGCTCTCCGCTAATTAACTGTCACTACAAAATATCCAAAATTTAATTTTCTCCACATGTCACTTACTTTCTTTTGGCTCCTGCTACTGGTTGGTTTACTTTTTTATTTCCTTAAACGTAAACGAACCGGCCTTGTACTTGGTTTTGTTTCGGTTTTCTGGCTCGCTATGATCTCCTTCCCTTTTATTCCTGATATATTGGTAAGGTCGCTGGAATCACGTTATCCTCCGCTGTCTGATATTTCCACCTTAAAGACAAACTACAGTGTAAATATTCTGGTGTTAGGCGCCGGTGCTACTGATAATAATAGCCTGCCTCCCAATGACCGGCTTTCACCGGTTTCGGCGCTCCGCCTTTTGGAAGGGATAAGGTTAAACAGGTTATTGCCGGCAAGCCGGCTGGTACTTCGTGGTTCTGTGCCGTGCAAAAATATAAGCGGGTCAGAACCATTTATGCAGACAGCTATGGCTCTGGGTGTGGAAGAAAATAAGATCCGCATCCTGGGAACTCCTGAAAACACCCGTACGGAAGCATCCGAATATACCAGGATATTCGGAACTGAAAATACACTCATCCTTGTCACTGATGCCATGCATATGCCACGTGCAATGTTCCTCTTTCAGAAAGCAGGACAGGAACCGATAGCTGCCCCAACAAACCATTTGCTAAAATCAACCCGGAGTGAACCCGGTGACTGGCTTCCTTCTGCTTTGAATATCTACAAAACGGAGTATGCGATGCATGAGATTATAGGGATGGCGTGGGGGAAGAGGTGAGGCAGGGAGCGGAGAGCGGGGAGCGGAGAGCGGGGAGCGGAGGGCGAGGAGCGGAGAGCGGGGAGCGGAGAGCGGGGAGCGGGGAGCGGAGAGTTGTGAGACAGAGAGAGGTGAGAGGTGAGATTTGAGAGGTGAGATGTGAGAGGTGAGGTGAGCGTAGAGCGTAGAGCGTAGAGCGTAAAGCGTGAGTCTATTCAAAAAAGTGTGTCAAAGTTAATAAAGTAAAAATAAATAACTTTGACTATGGAAAAACAAAAAAGGGTGAGAAAACCTCGAATGGAGGATCTTATACCAGACCCTAAAAGACGAACAGAAGTTTTAAGCAGATTGTATAATGGCGATCCCATCTTAGGAGAAGGAGGCATCTTTACTGATATGTTACAGACTTTTGTTAATGCAGCTCTGGAAGGCGAGATAGATCAACATTTAAAAGATCAGAACACCTCGACTGACAATAGAAGGAATGGTCATACTCATAAGCTGGTAAGGAGTTCAGCAGGACCTCTGGAGGTTCACACACCAAGAGATCGTGAAGGAGAACACGAACCAATATTAATAAAGAAGTGGGAACGTGAGCTAGGCACTGGTCTGGATGAGATCATTCTAAGCCTGTATGCAAGAGGACAGTCCGTTGAGGATGTTCGTTATCAGCTACGCAAACTTTATGGTGTAGAGGTTAGCTCAGGAACAATAAGTGCAGTAACAGACCGTGTATGGACAGAGATAATTGAATGGCAACAACGCCCGTTATTTCCGTGCCAAACAATAGTTTACCTGGATGCTATTCATTACAAGGTCAGAGAGGACGGACATATAGTCTCAAAAGCTATCTATACAGTCTATGGTGTAAATGTACATGGTGAACGTGATATCCTGGGGCTATATTTAAGTGATAATGAAGGATCCCGTCAATGGGGTTTGATTCTGGAGGACCTCAAACGCCGGGGAGTGGAGGATATATTATTTTTCTGTGTGGATGGATTAAGTGGCTTCAAAGATGTAATTGAGCAGGTTTTTCCATCATCAATTATTCAACGCTGTATTGTGCATATGGTGCGCAACTCCACAAAATTTGTCAGTGATAAAGATATTAAGGCTGTATGCTCAGATTTGCGTAAAATTTATTCATCAGCAGATCGTCAACAAGCAGCAGTTGCCTTAGAAGCTTTTGGCCAGAGATGGGATATTAAATACAAAGAAATAAAACCAAAATGGGAGGCTAACTGGGATGAGTTAATGGCCTTCATGGACTATGGGGACAATATCAGAAGAATGATTTACACAACCAATCCAGTTGAAGCCCTGCATCGGGTAATGCGTAAAGTCACAAAAACAAAAGGCGCCTGGGTAAATGATAAGGGGCTTTTAAAACAACTATATTTGGCCTTGAAATACAACGAAAAGAGCTGGAAAAGAAACGCATTCAATTGGATGCCGATCCACAGGGAGCTCATTGATAAATTTGGGAATCGATATGCGCAATATGTTATCCAATAATGATTTACTCTTTTTCAGCGATTTTCCTTACGGCCTACGGCCTTCAGTCAAATCGCTGAAAATTAATTACAAACGGAAATGACACACTTTTCTGAACACTCCCTAAAGCGTAGAGCGCAGAGAAAAATCATTTGTAAATAAGTTGACAGATTCGTTAGGTGAAGAAAATGAAACAGAAGTCTGGCCCTGTGAAATAAACTTTAATAAATTTGGATTAGTTGGCTATGAGTACCATTCCTAAGAAAAAACTATTCTTATCGAAGTTATGAATATTTCATAGGGCTGGCTTGATTATTCAAAGGACTGTAAATACATTCAAAAAGAAACACATAAGAAGATTCTGAGCGAATATGATGAAGTCCGTAAAATGCTGATATCCATGATCAATCATCCTGAAAAGTAGTACCTCTAAAGAAAAAGAAGGAACGTCCTGTTATTGTTGGCGCGCCATATTTGAGGGTTGTTGAAAATACAGAATTTCCAAAAAGTAAAAAAGCGTTTTAGCAGTCAATGGCAAAAAACTCTCTTTACTCAAAAAATGCACCAAATTATTACTGATTAAATATGAATAAACCATATAACATTCTTTTAGTGGAAGATGTCTTGAAAGACGCGGAATTAATGTGGCAGGAACTCGGGAAACACGAAATCAACTTCACGAAAACACTTATTGATAAAAAGAGTGATTACATCGATAATCTGAGTAAGTCCGGACCAGGCATTATTATTTATAATTACCTGTTCCCTCAATTTGATGGTATGAGTGCGCTGCTTATCCGTAATGAAATGACTCCGTCCACTCCGTTTATCATGGTGACAGGTTCACCCGACACGGAAGCTGCTGTTAATTGCATAAAGGCCGGAGCAGACGATTTTATCCTGAAGGAAAATTCTTCACGTCTTGGTCTTGCGGTGGTTAATTGCATTAATAAAATCAAATTGATTCAGGCAATAAAGGATGCCGAAGATGAATTAATCACGGCGAATGAAGAGAAAAGGAAACGTGCTGCAGGGTTAGTCATTACTGATAAAGAACTTGTGCTGGCGAAAGAGAATGCAAAACTTAAAGCAGAGTTAAACAATCTTAACAAGCAACTTGCCCATCAGATTGAAAAGCGAAAACAAACAGAATTGGCATTGGAGGAAAGCAATGAGAAGTATTCAGAGGCTTTCAGGTCATCCCCTTATTCAATCGCTATAACCAGTGCGGAAGATGCCAGACTCATCGAAGTCAACGATACCTTTTCTGCCATTTTTGGTTTTCCCAGAGAAGAAGCAATTTCCAGTTCATCAATCGGACTTGACATATGGGTAAATACAGAAGACCGAAAGTGGGTAATATCTGCTCTGCTTGATGGCAGAAATGTTTCCGGGAAGGAATTCTTATTCAGGAAAAAGAATGGGAAAATAATGACTGGTTTGTTTGCCTCCAGATTCATTCACATCAAAAAAGAAACCTACATAATATCGAGTATTGACGACATCACCGAACGCAAACATGCGTATGAGTCAATGAGGGAGACCAAATTGAAGGCAGAACAATATCTGAACGTGGCAGCCGAGATAATCATTGCTTTAGATTTCCAGGGGAATATTACTATGTTAAACGACAGTGGACATAAATTGTTAGGTTATAATAAGGGTGCACTGATTGGTATAAACTGGTTTAATACATTCCTGCTTGAAGAAGATGCATCCAGGGTTTCGGAATTATTTAATAAACTGATTCATGGGAAAACAGGCAAGATCGAAAACTATGAGAACAAAGTAAAAACAAAAAGCGGAGTAGTAAGGAGAATCTTTTGGCACAATTCATTACTCAAAGATATAAACGGAAAATACACTGGATTACTCAGTTCCGGGGAAGACATCACCGAACGCGTACAGATTGAAAAAGCACTGCTGGAAAGCAATGAGAAATTTCATTCATATATAGAACATTCCCCTGTAGGAATATTTATTGTAGATAAAACAGGAAAATATTGTGATTGCAACCCTTCTGCATTTGAAATGGTTGGTTACACCCGTGAAGAACTTTTATCTATGAGTATGAATGATTTAGTTCCTGTTCATGAAATTGAAAAGGGTTTGCGAAGCTTTCAAAAATTGACTGAAGAGGGTTTTAATAAATTTGAGATAAACCTGCTGCGAAAAGATAAATCTACAGTTTATGTAATATTGGAAGCTGTTCAATTGCCCGAAAATAATATGTTCATGGCTTTTTGTACAGATATCGAAAATATCAAAAATACAGAATTTGAACTGAAGAAAAGATTTGATGAAATTGAATCAATAAACAAAGAATTAAGCGAGACAAATGCTGAACTGATTTTAGCCAAAGAAAAGGCTGAAGAAAGCGACTGTCTCAAATCCGCCTTCCTTACCAATATGAGTCATGAGATACGTACTCCCATGAATGGTATTCTTAGTTTTATCGACCTGCTGAAAGAGCCCAACTTATTAAATGAAGACCTGCAGGACTATATTCAAACCATCCAGATCAGTGGCGCACGAATGCTCAATACCATCAATAGTATTGTTGATATTTCGAAAATTGAATCGGGACTTACAAAAGTTGATATTAAGGAAACAGATATTAACGGTAAAATTGAATTTACTTATAAGTTCTTCAAACAGGAAGTTGAAATTAAGGGGTTGAAGTTTTTGGTTAATAAAGGCTTACCATCAAAAGAAGCCGTCATTAAAACAGACAATGAAAAAGTCTATGGAATATTGAATAACCTTGTCAGAAATGCCATTAAGTTTACCTTCGACGGGTCAATTGAATTCGGCTATGAGAAAAAAGGGCAATATCTTGAATTCTTTGTAAAAGATACCGGGGTAGGCATACCACATAGCCAGCAGCAGGTAATTTTCGAAAGATTCAGGCAGAGTAGTGAAGCTTATAACAGAGGTTATGAAGGCAGTGGTTTGGGTTTATCCATTTCGAAATCCTATGTAGAAATGCTTGGCGGAAAGATATGGGTGGATAGCGAAGAAGGTTCGGGTTCGACATTTTATTTTACCATTCCTTACATTGCTGTATCAGAAGAAAATACCACAGTCGAAAATTTTGTTTCTGCAGACTGTAACGAAGTTCAGTTAAAAAACCTGAAAATATTGATTGTCGAAGACGATGAAATATCTTATTCACTGCTGTCAAGAACACTCCAAAAAATCAGTAAAGAAGTTTTGCATGTAATAACAGGAGTCCAGGCCGTTGAGGCATGTCATAATAACCCCGACCTTGATCTGGTATTAATGGATATCAGAATGCCCCAGATGAACGGACTGGAAGCCACACGACAAATCCGTCAGTTTAATAAGGATCTGATCATTATTGCACAAACAGCCTATGCATTTCCCGGTGACAGTGAAAAGGCAATAGATGCAGGATGCAGCGATTATATTTCCAAGCCAATTAATAAGTCCTTACTCCTTGAGTTAATTAAAAAGCATGTCAGTAAATAAAAAATGGATACAAAACAAAAGATCTGTTTGTCTGCCTTATTAATTCATTCTGACATTAATGGTTAAGAAACAATTGAATTTAACAAAAACTGACTGAACCAGTCGTTAAACTTTAACATAGTCACCGGATTCAGAACATCGAAAAGATTCAACAGTAAGATAAAAGAGTAAGATGACAATCGGGAATCATGCATAAGTCCTCTTTGATTTTGACTTCGTCGAGCTCCGCTTCGCTCCGGTTCTTCGTTAGCCCCTTACCCTAAAGGGTGCGAAGAACCGGGTCCCGCAGGGCGAGCCCGGCGCAGCCAAAATCAATTACTCCCTCCTCGCCTTCGCGTAGCCGCTACGGCGGAGCAAGGTTAGGGTCGGGGCAAATAATTGATTTTCAAGCATCAAAATATTTATATGTATGATTCCCCATAGTCATAAAAAAGTAATATTGAATATTGTAAATGCATCCCTTGTAAAATATGAAATTAACTGATTTTAAGTATCAAAATTTAATCTCCATTTTCACTTTTAAAAATTCATGGAAAGTGCTGGTTGTCCTTCTCTTTGGTCTTCTCTTAACATTTGTTGCAGTATATCAGACACAAAAGAATGCAATAAATATTGCTAACCTGGATTTTGAATTCAATGGTAACGATATAAAATTAAAATTAGATGCCCGGCTCAAAGAACATGCTCTGCTTTTACGAAGCGGTACAGCATTTTTTGCTGCTTCAGATACAGTCACACGGGAAGAATGGAGAAAATTTATTGAAAGCATCAGATTCAACAGAGACTTACCCGGAATACAAGGCGTAGGTTATTCGTTAATAATCCCGAAAAATAAATTAAAAGAGCATATTCGATCTTTCAGAAAGAACGGCTTCCCCGATTATAATGTAATACCAGTTGGCGATAGAGAAATTTATACTTCTATAATTTATCTTGAACCATTTTCAGGCCGGAATCTGAGTGCTTTTGGTTACGATATGTATTCTGAACCAATTCGCAGAAAAGCAATGGAAATATCGAGAGATTCAGATTATGCTATGCTTTCAGGTAAAGTAATTTTAGTACAGGAAACATTTGAAGATGTACAGGCCGGTGCATTAATGTATGTTCCTGTTTATCGAAATGGCATGAAGAAAAACACTGTTGAAGAGCGTAATGCTGCCATCAAAGGTTGGGTTTATAGTCCAAACCGGCTTGAGGACTTGATTAACGGGATTTTAGGGAACCGGGATTTACCGGATGAGAACCGGATACACTTAGAAATTTATGATAACGACAACATTTCAGATGAAGCACTGCTATATGACAGCCAGAGTAAAAATAAAGTAACAAATAAAGAAAAACCAAACTTATATCTTGAACTCCCGATTGTATTTAATGGCAAAAAATGGACATTACATTTTACGGGATACAATGAATATATATCTGTTTTTCACGGTAAAACATTTATTGTACTAATCAGCTGTGTTACTATTAGTTTTTTGCTATTTGCTTTGTCTTTAGCGTTGAACAATGCGAACCTTCGTGCAAAGCAAATCAACCTGTTAAACAAACAGTTAGAAAAACTCAACACCAACAAAGACCGTTTTATATCTATTCTCGGACACGATTTAAAAAATCCGTTTAACGGCATTCTTGGATTTTCCGAAATTCTTAATGAGGAGATTGAGAGTCTGAATAAAGTCGAAATCAAAGATATCGCCAGGAATATTAATAAATCGGCACGAATTACAAATAAATTGCTGGAAGACATATTGCTGTGGGCAAAAACCCATCAGGGCAAAATTCCTTATAATCCACAGATATTGAGTTTTAGAGATATTTGTATGAATATCCTTGAGATACTTGATCCTGTTGCCAATGCAAAAAACATCACAATCAATTATTCTGCATCAGACGTGATAAATATTTTTGCCGATATTGACATGTTAAAAACTGTACTTAGAAATCTTGTTTCGAATGCCATTAAGTTTACAGGAGATAATGGTACAGTAACTATAAGCGCAGAAAAAAAATCCGGGATTTTAATAATATCAGTTTCGGATAATGGGATTGGAATATTATCTGAAAATCTGGCAAAACTCTTTGATATTACAGAAGTTCTGACCACAAAAGGTACCGCAGGAGAAACAGGCACAGGTTTAGGCTTATTGCTTTGCAAAGATTTTGTCGAAAAACACGGTGGCAAAATCTGGGTGGAGAGTGAAGCCGGAAAAGGCAGTGATTTTAGATTTACGTTACCGGTATCTGCTGAACAGGCAAATGCAAACAAAATCTGATTATAGAATGCATTGTGAATGGAGTTAATCCGGAAAGAAGGTAACGATTTTACAGGAAACATTAAATAATCTGACAGATTATTAATAAATTGGAAAACTGAGCAGTAATGAATATTATAGTAAATTATATTTCCGTATTATTACTTTTTCTGCCTCTCATCTTTTCAGGCTGTCATTCAAATGGTTATCCTGGTGGGAAAACGGTTGTTTCGGTGACAGGAGATCACTGGTATGTTAATGGAAAGATCCTGAATAGAAATACTCCGTGTGAGGGACTGTTCATGAACGTCAGAATGGTAAATTCAGTTTTTGAGGACAGAGGTAATCAAATGCCATCACAATACAGGGATTTTGATCCTGAAAGGAATACAGATCAGTTTATTTCAAAAATACCTGAATATGCAGCAAGTGGAGTAAATGGATTCACCATAAGCCTCCAGGGTGGATCCCCCGGTTATGAAGGTGCTGTTAACACCGCATTTGAAGCAGACGGTTCGTTACGCGACGAATACATGGAAAGGGTTGCCAGGGTAATCAGGTGCGCTGATGAAAACTCAGGTGTGGTTATTCTTTCCTGCTTTTACCAGCGGCAGCATTCCCATAATTCAGCATTGAACGGAAAAGAAGCAATCCGGGCAGCTGTTGCAAATACTGTTTTTTGGATTAAAAAGCATAATTTCAGAAATGTAGTTCTTGAAATATCAAACGAATACAGGCATGGTGGTTACCTGAACTGGAAAGACGGGAAATGGCTTATAAGCGCAAAAGGGCAGATTGAACTGATATCGCTCGCAAAAAAGCTCTGTCCCGGTCTGCCCGTCAGCACGAGTGGTATGGGTGACGGCCAGATGACTGATTCACTGGTTAAAGCAGTGGATTATATAACCATTCATTTTAATAATACATCATCAGAGGACTATAATTCAAAGATCTCCGAATTAAAAAAATCGGGCAAGCCGGTGGTTTGTAATGAGGATGACAAAACCGGTCCGGCAGGCGCCCGGGCTCTTACACTCTCAGTGCTGAACGGTTGCGGGTGGGGCTATATGAACAGCCGGCAAAACCAATATGTGCCGTTTAACTTTGACGGAGTAAAGGATGATTCAGTGGTATATGACCATTTCAAAAGGGTCACAACCAGGGGTTATCAGATTGAAAGCGAATAAACTGTTGAACCATCCATATAATTATAAATCCGATGGAAGGGGCATAGCGGTCAACTTAAGAATAATAAAGTAAAGTCATAAGGAACACCATTAATTTGGAACCTTATATATAAGTATGAGATTCCTCACTATCCTCCTTCGTCGGATCGTTAGAAATGACAATGTGCCTTTTTGCAGACTACCCTTTATACACATTTTTCTGTAATCATATAGAGATTACCTGTAATCGACGCCAGAGGCGTCAAATTCCAATAGCCCCGGTAACGTCCGGGGTCAGGGCATTTCTGTACTTTTCAACCCCGGAGGGTGTTGAATGAGTTTAAGGCTGGTGCTATCGTGGGATGCAAATGTGTAATTCTATGAATATGATTGCTTGCTCCCCCAACAATGTATGAATGACAGGATTTGTTTTTCAGAATGCCCGCTATATATGAGAAAAGAGCATTCTCGTTTTCTGTTGAGAGAAAGGGAGTATAGTCATAGCTTCCGAAGACTATTTGATATAGGATCTGAGTATAGTTCTACTTTGACAGATTAGAAAAATCAACCTGTTTTTGCCCTTGATCCCTAAAGGGAACAGGTTGATTTTTCAGTTTGCTCCCTTTAGGGTCGGGGCAAACAAACTGAAAAATCGTTGTAAGATGTAATATGTCAAAGTAGAAATAGGTTGACATATTTTTTTATTTTAGCAGCGAATATAAATTTACTAATTGTATTGAAATCATACAATTAAATATAATACAAATTTTTCCAATCAGGTGCCGTTTAAGAATATAGGGCTACTGGTTATCAACACCTCCGGTGTTGCAGGAATCAACAGTACATCTACCACAGATGTGACTGTGGCTAATGGAATTTGACGCCTCTGGCGTCGTTTACCGCACGACTCCCTATTCAGGCAAAAAGATGTGTATAAAGGGTAGCTTTTGCAGAGGGAGGAATCTCCTGTTTTACGCACTTTTTAAAAATAGATTCTAAAGCCCGCAATTAATGTGAATTGGCTTTTAAATTGGGATGTTGCAAGCTATCTTATGAGCATGATTTTGCGAAAATTTAAATATTAAGGAATACCTGTTTGAATTTTTTAGTGATATTTATAATTGGGATTAAATATTGCGGTGCTCTGCACCTGTGGTTATGGGTTTCAAAAGCGTTTCTACAAATATTATGCGGCTCTGCCGCTTAAGATTAGCCCGGAATGTACGGCGTATTACTATTTGCAGATGAATAGCTGCATCGAATGACTCAGAAAGTGCGGTATATCACAATTTGCAGATGAATAGCTGCATTGAATGACTCAGAATGTGCGGTATATCACAATTTGCAGATGAATAGCTGCATTGAATGACTCAGAATGTGCGGTATATCACAATTTGCAGATGAATAGCTGCATTGAGTGGCCCGGGAAGGTGCGGAGCATCACTATTTGTAGATGAATAGTTGTATTGAATGGTCCGGGAAGGTACAGAGCACCATAATATTTGTAGATAAATGTTTGTCGTAGAGGACAAAGGTGCAGCGCACCGAAATATTATATTATGCTATTATTAATAACTCAGAGCATTCTTAAGTTGACGGCTATGGAGAAGAGGATCCGGGTGGAAGGTTACAAAATAAGTATTTAAGCAACTAAAAACCAATCATATGCGACAAACAATTCTTGTTTTCCTGATTGTAGCTTTTGCAGCTTGTTCATGTAGCTCAGGACAACCCGGGCAGGGTTCCGGAAATACTTATTTCCCTCCTCCCGATTCACTGGGAGGATGGAGGACTCTGGATGATGTAAAAAAGATACAAAAAGTGACAGGAGTTGACAAAGCATTACCGGACAATGCTTTTGAATACATCAGGACCACAACAAAGAACGGTGGGTTACTTGTTGTCAGACACGGGTACCTGATTTATGAGAATTATTTTGGTAAGGGTCAGCGTGATGCGACACCCAACCTTGGATCGTGCGGCAAATCTTTCATAAGCAAGGACACTGGAGTTAGTTATAAATTCAATTACTAATAAGAATAAATGACATCAGGTATCATTTCTAAAGGCTGTTATTTATTCTTAACATACTTATCCATCCAGTTAAGTACCTCCCAGTGCTTATGCAAAATGGATTCACGGGCTGCATAGCCATGGCTCTCATTCGGAAGGAGAACAAGCCTTACTGTAGCTCCGAATCCTTTTAACGCGGCAAAAAACCTTTCGCTCTGGATCGGAAAAGTCCCTTCATTGTTATCGGCAGTGCCATGAATAAGCATTATCGGGTCTTTGACTTTATCTGCATACATAAACGGGGACATTTTGTTGTAAACAGCTGGTGCCTCCCAGTAACTTCTCCTTTCGCTCTGAAATCCAAATGGTGTAAGAGTTCTGTTATAGGCCCCGCTTTCAGCTATCCCGGCTGCAAATAAACGTGTATGGGCAATCAGGTTGGCAGCCATGAAAGCTCCGTAAGAGTGGCCGCTTACCGCAACACGGTTCCGGTCAGTTACGCCCAGCTCAACTGCTTTATTTATAGCAGCTTCAGCATTTGCTGTCAGCTGTTCAATATAAGAATCATTTGGCTCCGTACCATCAATCTTTATAATCGGAAAAGCAGCGTCCATCAGTATTGCGTATCCCTGTGTCAAATATACCAGTGCTGATTCAGGACTTACCCTTATAAATGTCCAGGGAGATCCGCTTACCTGACCTGCTGCAGCCGGATCAATATATTCACGGGGATATGCCCACAGCAATGTTGGCAGCGGTCCCTCTTTTTCCTTGTTATAACCTGCGGGAAGGTAAAGCATGAATGAGAGTTCCACACCATCATTTCTTTTATATTTTACCAGTTCTTTGGTGATCCCCATAAGTTGCGGATATGGATTTTCAAATTTTGTTACCTGTGTCAGCCTGCCATTCTTTAAGTTCCTGATAAAATAATTCGGAACTTCGGTTTTGGATTGTCTATTTGTAAGTAAAAGATTTTTAGAGATATTGATAAATGAAATCGCCGTCTCATAGTAAGGAGCTTCTGATCTCCATAGTCTTGTTGACTTACCGGATGACATATCATATTTGTCAATAAAAGGACGATCTCCTTCGGGTGAGGCTCCTGTTCCTCTAAGAAAAAGACTTTTACCCCTGTCTGTAAAGAGAAGCACTGATCTGCCAAAGGAATTCCGGTCAGTTATAAAAGAGCCGGGATCTGCATATTTATCATCCGAATTATATTCCTGTATTTTTTTTGGTGGTTGCAGTGGATCTGAAGGGTTAAATGAACTTATTACAACATTTCTGGTTTTGCTTAGTTTTTCCGACACTAATGCGTAATCATCTTTACCCCAGGTAATACCTCCATAGCGCAATTCTGTGGCAACCAGTTTTGAAGGGTTATCAGTGAAAGGTGCATTAAGTACAAAAACCTGATCGTGATAAGGCATTTGATTTTGATATTTTCCCCCATCCAGGGCCTCAACCCATATTACTGCGGCCGGTTTGTCCGGTCTCCATTCAAATGACCTGCGTCCGGGCAAAACAACATCGTATCCCCTAGGGATATCTTCAATCAGAGGTTCTGTCACCAGTGTTTTTATAATATTTCCTTTGATATCCCATATCTGTGTCGTTGACGGGAAATTATTGTAAGGTACCATATAAGAAAAGGGCCGGTCTGTTTTTGTTATCATAAGGTACTTTCCATCAGGGGATGGAGATATATCAGTTATCATTGCCGGTTTCCCGAGACTGACTGATCCGGTCCCATCCCAAAGCATTAGTTGCGATTTTGCGTGAAACTCAAATATTAATTCATCAGTGGCATCCTTAAGAAGGTCCTGGTAGGTTCGTGCCTGCCCTTTCTTCCCGATGTTTTCCATAACAACAGGGCCAGTAGGAACCAAGCCGGGAACAGGTTCTTTTCCCCTGCCGGGATCATTGGCACAATAAACGATGCTTTTGCTATCAGAAAGCCAGTTAAATGAGTTACCGAATACCATATTTAAACCATCCGCTATCTTATTGACAGTTAAGGTTTGAACATCACAAATCCACAACTCAATTGAGGTGGATTTTGTATTTGTAAAAGCAAATTTTTTCCCGTCACCGGACCATACAGGGAAGCCAAGTCCGGGATGATCCGGTAGCTCAGTAATTTCCCGGATGTCAGTTCCGTCAATATTCATTATTCTGAAATTCTTAAAATATGTCTGGCGGCTGGGACCGTTTGTGGCAGGATTAATACGGAGTCCTGCCAGTTTTAATTCAGGGGCGGAAAGTTCTTCAATTGTGATGAGACCTGATCTTTCTGAGAGGATGATCCGGGATTTGTCGGGGCTCACTGAAACGCCCGGCGTTTGAGGAGCATCAACAATTTTTACTATATCATCCGGAGGTGTCTGATATTTCAATGGCTCCTGAGCAATGATATCAGAAATATCTGCCAGTAAGCATGATATAATAATAAATAATCTTAAAATCATAGTATTTGAATTTAACAGATTAGCATAAACTTAGGCAGTGATAAATTTACATAATCAAAAGATCAGAACTTCATTTTATTCCGGAAAAAGAAGTATATTTTTCTCTTTTGTTCCGGTATGTTTTTTTTGGTATCAGGATTTATGTTTATTTACCGTTAAGGAATACTTTTGCCACCCTTCTATTCTGTCCTTTTGATAAGACCACCATATAAATTCCCGGGGAGAGAGACGAAACATCAAATTCAAGGGTATTGTCCTCCACATGTTTACTAAGTAATGAAATGCCCTTAATATTGTATAAATCCGCTTTCCATGAAATAAACTCATCGCTTAAATCTATTCTGATTATATTGCCGGATAAAATTACATTCAGGGGTTCTGTGTTCCCGGAACTGTCTTTTATGCCTGTTATGACTGATACGTCCCATCCTTTGGCCTTTAAGTTATCCAGATAGACTAAACCGGTGGAGGAGGGTGCTGCATTCATGCTTAAATCAAGGAAACCATTCGAACGACCTGCTTCATCAAGAGTATTTAAAACATAGTCTGTCTGTGACTCTGTCAACCCACAATCCATTAAAAGGAGATTGGTTAAATTATCAGCGGTACCCAGGTCCAGGGAAGCCAGTGGATTACCGGACAGATTGAAGAGCCTTAAGCTTGTACAACCACTGATGTCGGCACTTGTGTAATGGTTATTATATGATTCAATACTTTGAATAACAGAACTGTGGCAGATAAATGCTCCTGACTGATTATCATCCCATGTCAGTAATTCCCTCAATAAAGGAAATTTTGTCAGATCAGGCAGGATTACGTTTATTTGCGGGTTAGACCTGACACAGATATGCCATAACATACTTCCGGTTGAACCCCAGTTTATTGAAGTATACTTGTTGCTTGCAGCCCTCAGGTCCTCAAGTACCGGACAGCCGGACAAATCAAGAGCATTTAAATTACAGGCCTCAACACAAAGTCTCTCCAGAACAGGATGAGTGCCTAATCTGAATGATGATAAATTAGCGCAATTGAGTAATTCAACAAACTTTAAAGCCGTAAATTCACTCAGATCCAATTCAGTCAGAGGATTATGACTTGCGCATAAATATTCCAGAGTGCTTTTTGCCAGGGATAAATTTTGAAACCCTGTAACGTACTGGTTGGCTACCAATGCAAAACCACCATATCCCCCATCAAGGGCATCATAACCAACGTTAATGCCTTTCAATGCAGACCAGGGTGTTACCTTCAGAAAATTATGCCGTGACCCGACACTGCCATAATCTTTGACAGGCGTTGCAGACGCACTTAAAGAGCCATCATCAAAAGTCCATTCAATAACAGCAGTGCCGGCAACTTCAATAACCGGGGCAAATACAGCGCCGACACTTTGAATATTTATTACATCAGAAGGTGTTGGTACGGGAGGAGTTATCTCCCCTTCAATAGTTAATTTCCCCCATTCGGTATCACCTCCCCATCCGCCAACTGCCACCTGACGATCCATATCCGGAGGTGCAGTCAGATTATAGGTATATAAAACATCATCTGATGTAGATTTTGCAGTTATGTCTGAATCGGTAATATTAACGTCAATGGTATATTTATTATTTAAAACAAGGTTAGGAGAGAGAAGAGGGTAATTGCACCGTTCTCTAACCAGAGGTTTCCGTTAGCTTTATAGAGAAGTCCGATAATTTCCGGGGGATCAAAATCAGAACCCGTCCAGCCAAGCACATTTGTTATAAAATTCAGGTGGGCAATAGAAGCGTTAAGCGCCTTTGCATCCAGTGCATATATCCTGCTGCACTTTATCAGCTGTTTCCAGATCATGGTTCTGACAGATGTCAAACCTCCTGTAACAGTAACAATATTATTTCCGCGAACCAGATTTGACCCATTGGTTGATGTCCAGTCCAATAATTGAGAATCATCCGACCAGTCATATTCGACCCTGATCTTTGTATCACTCAACCAGGTTACCTGACCATGTAAACCAAGATCAGGATGGATCTGACCATAAAGAATAAAGAAAATATTAATTAACGCCAGAAATATTAATGTCCTTTTCATAGGGATAAAGATTAGGATAAATAAAGTCAGTTACGAACATTTATACGATTCGGGTAAAAACTGAATTAAGTTAACCCATAATACTTATTTAACATAAATTTTTGCAAAAAGTTGTTTATCGATTGAAAAAACAGGATCCTGATTAAATAGAGACTGCCTGATAAAAGGCTTTATGAGTATCTGGAATGAATAACCACCGGTGCAACCGGGAGCAGATGACTTCCCTATGAAACAAAAGCCCTGAAAGGGGTGATAATATTGAAATTAAGTGAAGATTGATGAGAGGTGTTTTCCTGACTTTTATCACGCTCCTTCAGAGCTTAAGACTCTTTGGGCACTGTTACCCCCGGTTGCACCGGGGGTTATTCATATGTGGCTCTTTCAGAGCCTATTACGACTGTTATGATAAGTAGAAGAGATCATTTTACTCATATGTCAGTTTATGAGTATCGGGAATGAATAACAAAGAAAAAATATGTTACCTGTTCTACCGTACTTTCAACTAAAACATAACATACAGAGGAAGATTACCTTCGGTGAGCTTGTCCCGACTTAGCGGGACTCGGTTCCTCACTATCTCTATGAATGACAACATTTAATATCTCATATATTATCAGATACTTGTAAATTCGCTTTTAGCTAACATTTAATTTTTTTTAAGCCACGTAGGCCCTATGTTTGCATAAAAAAAGTTTCAGGAAGTTATTTATTTTTGGATTTGACATTCTAAACAAATAAAAACCTGAAACTTATGGAAACACAAAGTAACAAAATTGATTTCAGCAATCAAAATATTTATGTAGGTTTTGATGTGCATCTGAAAAGCTGGAAAGTGACAATTCTAACTGAAAAGGTGGCATTGAAGACGTTTTCACAGGACCCTAATCCGGATCTATTGTTTCAGTATTTAAAGAGAAACTTTCCTGGGGGCATATATCATTCCGCCTATGAAGCGGGTTTTTGCGGATATTGGATACATAATAAGCTGATATCACTTGGGGTAAACTCTATTGTTGTTAATCCGGCGGATATCCCAACAACAAATAAGGAAAGAGTGCAAAAGGAGGATCAAAGAGATAGCAGAAAAATTGCCCGATCATTACGCAATGGTGATCTTAAACCTATTTATGTTCCAGGTTTAAAAACACTCGAAGACCGAGGTCTTTTAAGGGCACGCTCAACAATGGTAAAAGATCTAACCAGGTTTAAGAACCGAATTAAATCATTCTTACATTTTCATGGCATTAACTTTCCCGAGTCATTCAGCAATCCTCAAAGTCATTGGTCCAAAAGGTTTATTATCTGGCTTGAATCCATTGAATTAACCGAAGAAAGCGGAAAAATAACTCTAAGTTCTTTGATACATCAGAGTAAGAATTTAAGAGCAACCATTCTGGATTTAACAAAACAAATTCAAAAATTAAGTTGCACTGAAACCTATCAAGATGAGGTTATATTGTTGAGAAGTCTGCCAGGGATAGGCCTATTGACGGCCATGATAATACTGACTGAACTAGAGACCATACTCAGGTTTAGCAATCTCGATAAATTGTGTTGCTATATCGGCTTGGTTCCCGCTACCAAATCCTCGGGAGAAGAGGAAAAAACAGGAGATATTACTTCAAGAGGTCATAGCGTATTACGCAATGCAATTATTGAATCTTCATGGACTGCTATACGTCATGATCCTGTATTATTAAAGAGCTATCTTGATTATTGCAAACGAATGGACCCAAATAAAGCAATAGTAAGAATAGCAAAAAAACTACTCAGTAGAATAAAGTTCGTATTGAAAAATAAACAGCCATATGCGTTATCATGGACTAATTAATATAATATCTACAAAAAACAACCTTGTGAGCCTATTATAACCACTTGCGGTTCTTTAAGAATCCGCTACGCGTAGATTACAGCTCACATTCTATAAAAATTAAAGCGAGGCAATGCAGCTCTGGTAGTAATAAAGGGTCTGTTGATAGAAGGTTGTTTTTGTAGATTAATTTTATTGCAATTACTTTTTAGGTTAGGTTTTCTTAGCCATACAGGATACCTGCATTTATAAAAAATGGGAAGGATAAAACCTTCCCAAAATGCAGTGCATCCATGAAGCTTATTGCTGACAGGTTGCTCCTCAGCAGAGCCTGTTTCCTCTTAGGCTTCACGTTTGTAAAATTAAATAAAATAAAATGAAATAAAATGAAAAATGTTCTTCCTAAATTTGGTTTGCAACATAGAAGTGGCTAAATATGAATAACCTCCGGTGCAACCGGAGGCAGATGACTACCCTATTAAACCAAGCCCTGAAAGGGCGTGATACTATTGGAAAATAAGTGAAGTTATTGTGCCTTAGTCTTTTCTCGCTGTTTAATGTGCTAACCGATCTTCATCCATCCATTGCACTTGCTGATTTTATGTGAGAGATTAAAGCATCATCTTCATTATGGATGAAAAACACAGGCTATTTTCCTGCATTTATCACGCTCCTTCAGAGCTTACGACTCTTTGAGCACTGTTACCCCCGGTTGCACCGGAGGTTATTCATATATGGCTCTTTCAGAGCCGGTTGGAACTGTTATTATAAGTGTAAAAGGTCGTTTTACTCATATTAACGATTCTTTATAATTGCAGGAGATTCCTCATTCATCCACCTTAAGCTTGTAATTCATTATAACCTGAGATTCGTTTGTGATGGATTTTGTCGGAATTCCGAAGTGCAGAGAGAAACCGGGTCCCGCTTAATCGGGACGAGCTCACCACAGATAATCTCCAAACACTATAACTGGTTCAAAAGGAAAACCAATTTTATGTATGATTCCCGATACTCATTATAAATTAAATATAT
>CAVZVF010000005.1:0-62290 GCA_963778605.1 uncultured Bacteroidales bacterium | reverse complement strand
TATTGAATTGCCTGTCATTTATTTCGGGAATATTAATTTTTGTATACCTCTCATTCGGACTTTTCTATCTTTTTGTTAAAGGACTTCCTTCTATTTACACTTTCAGCGCAGAGCAGATTGATAGAAAGTGGTACAAAGGAGCTCTTAAAAAGTATGAAAGGATCGGGACACTAAAATTCAGAATATATATTCAGGGGCATATGGTCCAGTTAATGTTGAATTTTATCTCAGAGGCTTCTTTAAAATTGGTAAAGCCCGTGAATATAAGCATTATAATAGAACCATACTGACAAAGATACTTTACCACCAGCATTTTAATGTTCTTTATTATGTAATGGTAATATTGGTGTTTATCATTGTGCGGGGACAAATGAAAGATGATGCATTTCTTATTTTGCCTGCAGGGGCTAGCTTATTGCTGATATTTACAGTAACCATGCTGTTGTTTACCCTGGTTTATATCTTTTTTAAGCAATGGACCCTGACATTTCTTATAATATTTTTATTTGGTATCAACTTTTTTTATTCTTCCAAAACCAGCTGGAATAATAGTGCATACGGGCTTAAATATAAATCAGGAAAGGAGAATATTAATATATTACAACACGGCGATTATGAGAAAGATTCTTTGGAGACCATTTATATTCTTGAAAAATGGAAAGATAAGAATTCAAATTAGACCTGTCTGCATAATAAACCTAAAATGGTGTTGGTATGCACAAGTGGCGGCGGACTTAAGATGGCATTGTGGACATATTACTCATTAGGTTATATAGACAGTCTGACCAATGGTTCACTTTTAAAACACACCCAGTTAATAACCGGCGCATCAGGGGGAATGTTAGGTGCCGCTTACCTTCGTGAGCTTTATCTTGATCATTTAACAGGGGAGATTAACAGCTATTATTCCTATACCTATATTGATCGGTTATCAAAAGATCTTTTAAATCCAATTCTCTACAGTTTTTCAATGAGTGACTGGTTTTTCAGACTGGAAAGGTTTTCATATAATGGATACACCTATTACAAGGACCGGGCATATATGTTTGAAAAATTTGTAAATAAAAACTTAGGACCTGTGCTTGATAAACCTTTATCTGCCTATTATGAGCCGGAAAGAAATGGGATTAATACCCATGATGATTTTTAATCCCACCATAATGAATACCGGTTCAAGACTTATTATTTCACCTTTGAATGTTTCATACCTTGTCAAATCAGGTTATTCAGATAGTCTGAGGAATATAGAGTTTCGTTACCATTACAGAAACTTTGGATCAGATAGCCTCAGGTTCCTTTCAGCTATCCGAATGTCTGCAAGTTTTCCATACGTCAGTCCACAGGTGGACCTGCCGGGAACACCCGGCCTTAACTGTATTTGATGCCGGTATAAATGACGATTTCGGATATCTGACAGCTTATAACTTTATTGTTTTCTTTAAGGAATGGATAAAGGAAAATACTGATGGGGTTATACTTATTAGTCTTGATGAGAATAGTGATTATAACGAATACTACTATAATAAGCCTTCAATTATTTCTGACATCCTCAAACCGGCCAAATCTCTGATATCTAATTTGTCGGCCATTCAAAAATCTAATTATCTTCAGCTATTATACTCTTTAAACAAGGTCATTCCAGGCAAATTTTACTTCATAAGCTTAAATATGGGCTCACCGAATAAAAAAATATCACTTAGCTGGCATCTGACAAAACATGAAAGACAAATAATTCTGAAATCAATAACTTCCGATGCAAATCAAAAGGAGATCAGCCGTATAATAAAACTCCTGGAATAAAGCTTTCATTTAAAGATTATTCAACCTTTGCTTTGGCATTGCATTCGGTTACAAATTGTTTTACCTTATAATAATCTTTCCGGAATGAATACAGGGGAATCCTGTTTCTATTTTTTAAGCACTTTTTAAATATGGTTTCTTAAAAACTTAATTAATGCTGATTGATTTTAAAATTTAGAGTTGACACATTAAATAACAGAGTAATATATTTAATGAGTATCGGGAATCATGCTTATAACCTCATGGTTTTTATTTTGCTCTGGGTCCAGTTTTTAGTGTGGTTATACCCGGGGGTTAGCTCGTCAACCTAGCATTTGGGGATTTATTTATATTATTGATATTGTGAATTATAAACAAGATCAGTTTCCCCTCCTTTCGAAACTTTTCGAAAGAGGGTTGTCCGGGCTACAATAGTCACTTTTATAAAAAGATCTCTCAGGTCATAGTGTTAATTACAGCTTAAGGTTGAATTAATGAAGAATCTTCATGAAAATATCACAAAATTATCTGAAGATATGAAGTAAAACGAATATTTACAAGATCCGATATTTACAGTTTTAACAGATTTGAAAGCAGGCATGTTTTTAATAATCTCCGAATATATACCGGAGGAGACAATGTAAAGAAATTTAATAACCTCTGAAGGACCGAAATAAGATGCAGTACTAAATAGCTATTACCTGTCGGTCATCCCTACTGAAGCAGGGCATGCCTTTTGAACTACTCTTTATAAATATCTATAAGTGCAATTGATGGATAATCGTTAGCACATTAAACACCGAGAAAAGACTAAGTCAAATAACTCACTTATTTCCAATAATCTCGCGCCCTTCACGCCTTGTTTAAAGGTAATCGTCTGCTTCCGGGTGCACCGGAGGCGATTGATATTTACCACTACGAAGACCTAAAATACATTATATGTTAGCAAAATAGCGAATTTACAAGATCTGATAACTCTAAAACATATTCAACTCCATTGACATTAGCAGAAGCTGAGACCCCGAACGTAGGAGATAACGGAATCTGCCCTCCGGATTTTATCTCTCCTTGAAATGTACCAAAGAACTATTCATAAACATATGTTTTTTAACATTCCTGTTAATCATAAATGCAAACTCCCGCAAATTCAGACATACAGGTTGTGAATAGTAATAACTTTTGCCAAAGAGAGCCGCCCCGCTTAAACGGAACTTTAAAATATTCTACTTAATCAACATCCAGGATTGACGGCTATTTCCGGGGAATGTAAAACTAAGTCTTGTAAGGCAAGCCCGGTGCAGCCAAAATCAATTATATTTATGTGGATCCCAAGGCTAAAATATAAACTCCTGAAGAGCCCATAAATATTATTTTTCTCAGCTTCCGGGAAAAATATCAGTATAAAAATATGTTATTAAAAATAAAACAGTACCTTTGTAAGCGATTACTTACATTAAAATGATGCGTAAAACAACTGACATAAGACAGGAAGAGATAAAGCAGGCTGTACTTGATATTATTTATTCCGACGGGTTGAAAAATCTATCAACACGGAACCTGGCAAAAAGAATTGGAATGAGTGAGGGTTCTATATTTCGCCATTTCGCGACAAAACAGGATATCATCCTTTCCATTATCACTGATGTCCAGAATGACTTTATCGGACAGCTTCGAAAAGTTGCCACTTCTGATGAAGAACCGGAGACCCGCTTGAAAAATTTTATTTGTGCAACTATTGAATATCTAACTGCTAATAAAGGGATTACCATGCTGGTATTTTCTGAAGCATCACACAATAATGATGCCACGCTGAAAATCCAGCTTCAGCAGATCTTTAACAGTCAGAAAAATCTTGTAAGCAAAATTATCCTTGACGGAATTGCCGCAGGAACCTGGGATGATAAAATACCGGTTGAAAACCTTGCTATGCTATATATGGGTATTCCGGTTTCGCTTAATATAGAATTGATTCTCAGCGGAGGGGAGTTCCATGTTGATAATTATTGCAGCAGGATGATGCAATTAATGCTTAAAATCCTGAGAAAATAATTTTTTTATCTTAAAACAAAGTAAATACTTACTTATTTAATATGAATAAGGCTATTACAATTATCCTTCTGCTCATCGGTTGTACAACAGTCAATGGCCAATCTGACAGATCAAAAATTAAATTTGACCTGTCAGCACGTTACAGGTTCGAATTGTGGAATGGAATGAATTCGAAAAATTATGGCGATGACAGTCCAACCGCTATTGGAAAACTCAACGACAAAATCCTTTACCAAAGAGTCATTACAGGTCTGACTTTTACCCCATCCGATAAATTAACCATTGCATTTCATATGCAGGATTCACGGGCTTTTGGCTGGTCGCTGCGTAACAGCTTTTATCCTGATCTCTTTAAGATTCGTAAGGCAGGTACTCAAACACCTTATTATACAATGAACCCCAATGAGGAGTTCTGTGAAATATATGATGCATATGCTGAATATAATCAGATATTAAAATATTTATCCGTCAAGCTTGGCCGGCAAAAAATATTTTATGGTGATACCAGGATTTTTGGCCCGGGCGAATGGGGAAATACAGGACGCTGGACATGGGATGCTTTAAAAGTTTCCTATAAAAGAGGTGAAAATTTTATTGATGCTTTTGCCGGAGGAACGAAAATACATGATCCTGTTAAAATTTCAATCCCATTTACCCGGACAGAGTTTTGGGGCGGAGGTATGTATGCCCATATTAATATCCCTGAAGTAATGAACATCGAACCATTTTATGCCTTAAAAACCGAAGGATCTGCAGATTATATCAACACTCTTGAATTTAGCAGGAATTGGACAGGGATAAGGATTTTCAATAACGATTTTCATCATTTTGTTTTAGATCTCACAGCTGTAAAAGAATCCGGCAGCGAGAACGGAAAAACTATTGACGCTTTTGGCATGGTAGGAAAAGCAGGATATCAATTCGATAATATCCCCGGCAAAACCCATTCTAAGTATAAGGGAAACTTATGCTTCAGGGGGAAAGAAAACTGATGGTAAAATCCACACTTTCGAACCTGTATATGGAGCTAACGATAAGTACTATGGACGGATGAATATTATTTCGTGGTCAAATCTTGACGACAGGGAAATTGTCCTTGAACTCTCTCCACTTAAAGAAATGATGGTAGAATTAAATTACAACAGGTTTTATATCCCTGTTCCTGATGATGCAACGCTGTTGAATACGATGAAGTCAGAGCCCGGGAAGCATCATTTTGGTGATGAACTCGACGCTTCTGTAAGGTACCATTTTCTGAAACACTGGCAACTGACAGGAGTATTCGGATATTTTATGCACGGGGAATTATCTCCCATAGATAATAAACCGGCAAAGGATGCAGAATGGCTTGCCTTGCAGGTACTTTTTACATTTTAGAAATTGAACAATTACAAATTATGGCATACTTTCTCGTATTTCTCATTATTACAATTGCTTCCTTCATATTTGCTATGCTCGGACTTGGGGGTGGAATGGTGTATGTGCCGGTAATAAACTGGTTTGGCTTCGATATGAAAGAAGTGGCAATCCCTCTTGGGCTTCTGCTAAACGGATTAAATACACTGTTTGCGCTAATACCTTTTGCCCGCAAAAAACTTATCGACTGGAAGGGTGGTGCCGTAATGGCTATTGCAGCTGTAATTGCGTCCCCTGCAGGATCATATTTTTCTCAATATGTCCCTGTAGGTACATTGAAAATATTCTTTGCTTTCATGGTTGTGGTTGCTGCAGTCCGAACCATAATGGTATCAGGTAATGCGGAACCTGAAACTATGATGTCTTTGAAAAGACGTGCAATCCTTGGTCTTTTTGTAGGGATCTTTGCAGGTTTTATAGGAGGTATGTTGGGTATCGGCGGGGGTTTTATCATTGCTCCGATATTAATGTGGATGGGATATAAAACGAAAGAAGCTGCTGCTACAACAGCCTTTGTCGTCACATTCTCCTCTTTCTCAGGTTATTTTGGGCACATGGCACAAGGGCATATGAATTGGTCGCTTACGGTTATTCTGATTGTTTCAGTTATCATCGGCTCCCAGCTGGGGGCAAGATATCTGTCTTCAAAAGCTAAATCAAGGCAGATAAAAATTATATACGCGGTTGTGTTGCTGCTGATAGCGACTAAATTGATTATTGATGTTCTGGTAAAATAAATTATTATAATATTCATTTAATAACTAAAAATTATGATTAATCCAAAAGATTGGCTCGAATTCGGGCAAAAGTTTCACGGACATAAATGTCCTGCCATGCCAATGGGCTTACGTGTTGGCGCTGCTGCAATGAATAAACTGGGTGTTGAACGTGCAAAAGACGGACAACTGATGGCTTTTGTTGATCTTGGTGATAACCATTGTGCCACCTGTTATGGTGATGGTTTACAGGTTATAATGGGTACTACCTTTGGTAAAGGCAACCTGAAAAAAACACACAAAGGCAAGTGGGCAGTTACGGTTGTTGACCGTGCTACAGGAAGAGCAGTGAGGGTAACTCCAAAAGCGGAAGCGATGCTTAACAATAAAAAAACAGCCTTCTTTACTGACTACCGTATGCTTGGAAAACCTGCCAGCACAGTTCCTCCTGAAGTGGTTGAGCCACTGGTGAACGGAGTAATGAATGCACCGGAAGAAATGCTGCTAAATGTATCCCCCGTCTTTGAATACAAACTTGAACCGAAAAAAGACAGCTTTGATAGTTTCGTTTGCGAAGACTGCGGAGAGATGACTGTGATGGAATATGGCAGAATTAAAGGAGATAAGAAGGTCTGCATAGACTGCGCTTCAAAACAGGACTTTACTGCATAATGTTAGAGGCTGTCTCAAAAGCCTAAAATTATGGTAATGCTTTCTCTGTGTCGCTCTACCGATAGATCGGGACAAGTTATGTAACAAATAATTAAGAACTTACACAGAGATCACAGAGTTTCCACAGAGTTTCACAGAGGCGGCACAGAGTTGTACAGAGAAAAATTATTTATTTTAAATTTTTATTAGTATTACTCTGTGGCTCTCTGTGTCTTCTCCGGATTTCCTCTGTGTAACAAACAAAAAGAAGAACAAACATACGAGTTCCACAGAGGACTTTTGAGACAGCTTCTTTTCTTCTATCTGTGTAAGTATTTCATTTGCACATACTCAGCCTCAGGTTCTGTGTAATGGCTATTTCTTTGCTCAAAATGAAACAAAAACCTTTTATGATCATCAGGAGAAACCAGCATTGGTCTCCCCTCCTTTTACTATGTCCTCAAATAATTATCACTTTATTTGTGGAGATTCAAAACAAAATAATAGTTCTAAATCTTGAAGCCATTAATTCTTTAAACTACCTTTAGTTGTTCCTTTTTATTATATTAATTACGATACACTTTTATTTAAATATCCCCAAATGGAAAATATAGTAAATCCGAAAAAGAAATTTTTCTCAAAATGGCAGAGAAGAAGTTGAAAATGAAGTTATTTATGAAAAAAGCTATTCATCCTTTATGACAAAATATATGCTTTGCCTGTAAGGTTTTGTTTAATAAGCAGCAATTATTGTAACTGCCAAAAACATGGACTAATGAAAAGTAAAATAAATAAAAAAGGGCCAAAAGAGAAGGTTATATCAAATACAACAAAAAATGCAAAATCTGCATCCAGGTCATTTCCCATTGCAGGCATTGGTGCTTCTGCCGGCGGTCTGGAAGCATTAGAACAGTTTTTTATAGAATATGCCAAAAGATAGTGGAATGGCATTCGTAGTCATTCAACATCTTGACCCGACACATGCAGGTATCATGCCTGAACTTCTTCAACGTACAACTTTAATGAAGGTAATTCAGGTCACAGATAACCTGCGAGTGAAACCAAACCATGTTTATGTTCTCCCGCCTAACAAAAGTATGGCAATTTTAAATAGTCATCTACATTTCTTCGAACCAACTGAATTAAGGGGATTACGACTTCCTATAGATGTATTTTTCCACTCATTGGCAGATGACCAGGAAGAAAACAGTATTGGTATTATTCTTTCAGGTATGGGTTCTGATGGCAGTGCCGGAATAAAAGCGATAAAAGAAAAAAACGGTATTACATTAGTTCAGGACCCTCAGACATCAAAATTTAATGGAATGCCAGGCAGTGCCATCACCACTGGTTCTGTTGATATTATTGCATCTGCAAACGAATTACCTGCACGACTAATTGGTTTTTTAAAAATAGTCCTGTTGTCAAATTGGAAGTTATGACTGATGAAAAAAATAAAAGCAGTCTTCAAAAAATACTGATCCTGCTTCGTACAAAAACCGGACATGATTTTTCTTTCTACAAAAAGACCACATTATACAGACGTATTGAAAGGCGCTTGAATATTCATCAAATAGATAAGATTACCAATTATGTCAGGTATTTACAGGAAAATCCCAGCGAACTGGAGATTCTTTTCAAAGAAATATTGATTGGTGTCACCAACTTTTTTCGTGATTCAGCCGTGTGGGATAAATTAAGAGATAAGATTCTCCCTGATCTGTTTAAAGAATTACCAAATGGATATATGCTCAGGGTTTGGGTTGTTGGTTGTTCAACGGGTGAAGAGGCTTATTCATTTGCAATTGTTTTTAAGGAAGCGTATGAAAAGGCAAAGCATCAGTAAAAATATATCGCTGCAGATTTTTGCAACTGATATTGATACGGATGTCATTGATATAGCCAGAAAAGGTACGTTCAGCACAAATATTGTTTCCGATGTGTCGCCTGAGAGGATAACCCGGTTTTTCAAAAAAAACGAATCAAGCTATTCAGTTAATAATTCCATTCGTGAAATGATTGTATTTGCACCCCATGATGTAATAAAAGACCCGCCATTCACCAAACTGGATTTTCTTTTGTGCCGGAATTTATTGATCTATATGGAATCTGAATTGCAAAAGAAGTTGCTAAATCTATTTTATTACAGTCTCAGTGCAAATGGGACTATGCTACTTGGTACTGCTGAAACCGCGAATCATCAGGAAAGATTATTTACAGCTGTTGATAATAAATTAAAAATCTTCAAACGATCTGCATCTCCTGTGGAAATAGACAAAATGGACTTTCCAAGTTCCTATTCGAACTCAACTTACCGTGAGCAGGAAAATATCGCAAGTGTAAAAGTTACCCGTAACATTCAAACATTTGCCGAGCAATTAGTGCTGCAACGTTATTCTCCCGCAAGTGTCCTCATAAATCAGGACGGAGATATTCTTTATATTACCGGCAGGACTGGCAAATACTTAGAGCCTGCAGCGGGAAAGGCTAACTGGAACATTTATGCTATGGCACGTGAAGGTTTACGCATTGAATTATTAAGTGCAATGCGTAAAGCAAAGCAATCCTTTGAACCGATTATTTTACGAAACATTAAACTAATAACTGATGGTGGAAATCAATATGTCGATCTTACAATTCAATCCATTGAAAAACCAGATGAATTTAAGGATACTATCATTATCGTTTTTGCAGATGTGGCCTCCCCTCATTTGGCTGAAAACAAAAAATTGAAATCAGGGGAAAGTAATACCACTGATCTCTATCATGAACATGAAATTGAACATCAGCGCTGTTTGGAAGATTTACAGAATACCCGTGAAGAAATGCAGACTTCTCAGGAAGAGCTAAAGTCTGCTAACGAGGAACTTCAGTCCACCAACGAAGAGCTGCAGTCAACCAATGAAGAACTCACCACATCGAAAGAAGAAATGCAAAGTCTGAATGAAGAATTGCAAACTGTAAATATGGAACTGCAGACCAAGGTGACTGAATTTATGGAAACAAATAACGACATGAAAAACCTTCTTAACACCACTGAAATTGCCACTTTATTTCTTGATAGAAAGTTACATATACGAAGGTTTACCGATAAGTTAACCAAAATAATAAAGTTAAGACTATCTGATATCGGCAGACCCTTTACCGATATGGTTTCAGATTTACAGTATCCTGAAATAGTTAATGATGCCCAGGAGGTATTACGAACACTTATATTCAGGGAAAAGGATATTTCGACCCACGATGAAAGATGGTATAAAGTACGTTTAATGCCCTATCGGACTTTAGATGAAAGAATTGAAGGATTAGTGATTACATTTATCGATATTTCGAAATCGAAGAAATTAGAAACAGACCTGAAAGAGACGATAAAGATTCTTCAGGAACATAAATTGTATAAACCATAAAGAAAAAAATACAAAATTTAACTGAGGCTCATTTGCTTCGCCAAAAGGCGGAAGATTTATATAAAAAAGATTACAATTTTTACAAAATTTGGATGGTGCAACGGCATTCGCTCGATGTGTCTGGGTTTGAATATGTTGAGTATTATCAGGTTGTCAGAGACCCGATTGAAGAATACCGGCTCCTCTTCATTGACTGCGTGGCGGGATTTGATAAATGGGATTATATAATTGACCGGTTCATTTTTATCCTGAAATAAGATTTCATATCAGGGAACCATGTACACAAAAGCTGAACTGCTTTTAATACTTTTATGCTTTATTAAAAACTGTAGAACATAATATGGAAACGGTCATAAATCAGGATCTGCAGTTAGCTTTTGATTTTGTCAGATATACAAATCGCAACATCTTTCTTACCGGGAAAGCCGGTACTGGTAAAACTACCTTCCTGCACGACCTCAAAAAGTCATCCCCGAAACGGATGATAGTTGTTGCCCCTACCGGAGTGGCTGCAATAAATGCAGCAGGCGTGACGATACATTCATTTTTCCAGTTACCATTTCATCCGTACATTCCATCGCTTTACCTGCCGGAAAATAATCCTGATGACCGGTCTGAACAAAAAGATCCGGCAGGCTTTAAAATGAGCCGTGAAAAGGTCAATATCATCAGGAGCCTCGACCTGCTCGTTATTGATGAGATAAGTATGGTAAGGGCCGATACTCTCGATGCAATTGATTCCGCACTGAGGAGATACAAAAACCACCGTCTTCCTTTTGGTGGTGTCCAACTACTGATGATCGGCGACCTCAGGCAGCTGGCCCCGGTCGTAAAGGACGAAGAGAAGGAATTAATTGAGAAATATTATGACACGCCTTTTTTCTTTGGAAGCAGGGCTCTCCGCAGCGCCGATTATGTAACTATTGAATTGAAACATATTTACAGGCAGAATGACCAGGTTTTTATTGACCTTCTGAATAAAGTCCGTGAAAATCATGTGGATTCTGAAGTACTGACCGAGCTTAACAAAAGATATGATCCTGGTTTTGACCCTGACTCCGACGGTGGATATATTACCCTCACAACTCACAACTATCAGGCCCGGACGCTGAATGATTTGAAGCTTGAGAAATTAAGCAGCAAACCACGTCTCTTTAACGCAACAGTTAAGGATGAATTTCCGGAGCTGTCCTACCCTGCAGCCAGTGAGCTGATAGTGAAAAAAGGAGCCCAGGTAATGTTTGTAAAAAATGATCTGTCGGGCAATAAGCTCTTCTTTAACGGGAAGATAGGGAAAGTAGTAACTTTTGACGAGGATATTATAGTGGTAAAATGTCCCGGCGATGATTTCCCCATCAGGGTGGAGCCGGCGGAATGGCAGAACACTGAAATATACTCTCGATGAGGAGACGAAGGAGATCGCGGAGACTGTGATAGGAACATTTACGCAGTACCCTCTCAGGCTGGCCTGGGCCATAACCATTCATAAGAGCCAGGGACTTACTTTTGACAAAGCCGTTATTGATGCGCGTGATGCCTTTGCCCATGGCCAGGTATATGTGGCCCTCAGCAGATGCCGCACCCTGGAAGGACTGGTGCTCAGCAGCAGGATCAAAGAGAGAAGCATTATGGACGATCGCACCATTTCTGACTTTGAAAGTGTATCAGGACGAAATCAACCCGGACAGAGTGAGCTTGTGGAGTCGAAAAAAGCTTACCAGCAAATGATGCTGACTGAGCTTTTCGATTTTACTCCTCTTTTAAGAACCCTCAATTACTGTCTTAAGGTTGTAAGTGAGCACCATGAGAGCCTTTTGGGAGATCCGCGGGAAATGCTCGGGAATGCCATTGCCGGCATCAGGACGGACCTCATTGAAGTATCAGAAAAATTCAATCCTCAGTTAATTGGACTTTTGAACGGGCAAACAGATGCTGAATCAAATATTCCGCTGCAGGAACGTGTAAAGAAAGCATGCTGTTACTTTTCCGTTAAGCTTGAAGCGGACCTGAAATGGATCCTTGACGGATACCTGGTGGAATCGGATAATAAAATTGTCCGCAAGTCGGTTTCCGGGGCTTTTGAGCAGGTAAGAAAGCTGGGTAATACAAAGTTAGCCTGCCTGAATGCTGTAAGATCCGGTTTTACTACTGGTAAATATCTCGATGCCAGGGCCAAATCGGCCATTGATACCCGTGAAGTCAAACCACAGAAGGAAAAGCAGGCGGATGATAGTTCCGGATTCATTCAGCATCCTGAATTGCTGAGCCGGCTGAAGGAGTGGCGTAATATAAAGGCCAGGGAAATGAAGCTTCCGCATTATATGATACTGCCCCAAAAGACAATGTTAAATCTGGCCAGTTTCCTGCCTCAGTCCCTGGCAGCTCTTAGGAGGATAAAGGGTATGGGTAAAAAGAAACCGGAGAAATTCGGCGAAGAGCTCCTTGATATTATAGTTTCATACTGTAAAAAAGCAGATATTGAACCGCCTGCTGAATCCGGCTCTGAGAAAAAGATTGAAAAGAAGATCAAAGAGGATACAAAGAAGATAAGCTTCGACCTGTTCAGGGAAGGTAAGTCGATTTCTCAGATCGCGGAGGAAAGAAAACTGGGAATAATTACAATCGAAGGTCATCTGGCTTATTATATAAGTACAGGTGAAATCCCGGTCAGCAAATTTGTATCACAGGAAACGACTGAACTTATCGCGCCACATTTCGAAGGAAGTGATGATCTGAAGCTGGGTCCGGTAAAAATTATACTGGGAGATCAGGTATCATGGAGCGATATCCGGTTTGTGGCAGGCCATATTAAATTTCTCAGAAGATCGGGGAAAGACACTGAGAATTAGTCCCGCACGGAATGAAGTCCGACCGGACAGGCAGACGGCAGAAGGGTCCCCGGGGAAAAACTGAGTTACATAAAAGTGATAGCCAGGTATCACTTTTATAAATCAAGCGAATAAAACAATTCCTCTGCATTGTCATGAAATAAATAGCCTATACTATTGATCAATCTAAAACCATGTTTTTCATAGAGCTTTCTTGCAATAGTGTTTCCTTTGCCAACAAAAAGAAATATTTTTCTTGGTTTGATGTTAAATTTAATAAAAGAGGTTCGGATTTCATCAATTGCAAACAAAACAAGCAAAGAGCCTATTCCCTGTCCTCTGTAACTTTCCGAGATAAGTACCTCTTCAATCTCTGCAAGACCATGGGCTGCATTTTCTTTTACATGCCATTGCAAAATGCCAACGATTTTATTTTTATCTTTTGCAATAATAGTGGAATTATGGTCCAGGTAACAATCGACCCTTTTCGCAATAAGTTTCTGATTACCGTAAAAATCAAACCAGTTTATGAGCTGCTTCCTGTCCTTTATTGTTGCATTGGATATTTTTATATCTTTCATATTTATTAATATATTTAATGTTTACTCTCCGGATAAAACAAGCAACTACGCCCTGTGAAGAACATATATGCAAAAACGCCCGACACCATTCATTCAGATTTTTTAGAAGGTGCCAGACGTTCTGGCTATTGTTAACTATTGAAAGAGCTTATTTAAAGTTTTTTACCGGTTAAGGAATCTGATTTTTTAGCAGGTTTTTTCAACCCATTCTCAAGAATCTCGTCGAGCCGTTCATACGATTCATTGATGCCTTTTGTCATATCAGCCTGAATCATGCCGTCGCGGTCCTCTACTGAAAGAAAAACTGATTTTTCAACTATTCTAGTTCTGTTGCCAGGCAACGGTTCAAAATTCACCTTTTCAAGGACCGCATGTCCTTTTTCCGGAAGGCCTTCATATTCAAATGTCTCTATAATCATTTCAGGTGCTTTGACTTCATGATAAACCCCATGAAATGCAAACTGATGTCCTGATTTATCCTTCTGAATATAACGGAATTTCCCGCCAGGCTTTGGTTCAAATGTAATAAGAGTTGTTTTGAGGTCACGCGGACCGATCCAGCTGGAATACAGGTTCGGATCTGTAAAAGCTTTAAATACCCGCTCACGAGGGGCATTTACTTCCCTGGTAATAAGTATTTCCTGTTTACCCGGAATAGCATCGATTTTTGTAGGATTATGTGTTTTCATCATAATATAATTTTGATTTTAGTTGTATGATAGCCTGTCCCGCAAAGCGGGAGAACCGCACATGATTGACTTCGTCGAGCTCGCAAGTTCGTTGAAAATTATATTTTTATCGTGTTTAGCTTCGCTGAGCTCGCAAGCTCGGTTGTGATTGAGGTCAATCATGTGGGTTTCATAATTTAACAATTTTAGTTGCTATTTCAATTTAACTTTCAGTTAACAGACTATTTTTAGTTTTGTTCGCCGCAAATGAGGCTCTGATTTGTGATATATATCACTTAACGCTTCGGCACGGGAGAGGTGGTGGGCTTATGTTACAACCTCTGGTCTTTCTGATTTGATATTTAAGGAAATTGCTTTAACTTGAAAAATACTTTTATTAACAAATTAAAAACTAATTCTATGATTACCAGTTCTCTCATTGATCTGTACAATTCGAAAAAATACTTTATCGCTGTATTTATATTCCTGGTATCAGGTATTTTACCGGTACAATCTCAGATAAAGTATATGCCTGCAGACGAACGAAGTGATGCAGGTATGGGTGTGGAACGTGTTGCCCGTTATTTTACGCCTGCTTATGAAACCAAACCTGCAAAGAAAGATGATGAGATCCGATGGGTCCAGATAGATCTTGGCGAAAAGAAAAAAATTGATGGAATTAAGCTTTTACCCAGAGTTGTACCATGGGGGTATGTCAGATCAGTTGGTTTCCCTTCCCTCTTCAAAATTGAAGTTTCTGATGATCCTGAGTTCAATTCTTCTATAATGTATGAAAACCAGACCAGGGAAATATTTAGAGATCCTAACGATGAGATGTGTACCTTCTCCGGCAGGGAAGTTTATGGCAGATATGTGCGTTTAACTGCCCTTCAGCTAAGGCAGGAACGACTGGCCCTTTCTAAATTTATGGTTCTCTCAGGGGGCAGGGACATAGCTGAAGGTTGCCCTGCATCTGATTCGGAATCAGATAATCCGGGAGTGTCTCTTCTTACCAGGCCTCAGCGTCCTCAGGGAGAGGGAGTGGTTACTGACAATCCCGGTAATATAATACCGCCTGATAAATGGACCCCGGCAAATTACAAAGCCAGAACTCCGACCGGAAGTGTAGAGTTGGGCGATGGGCTTTTCAGGAAGACAATGGAAAATAATATCAGCTATCTGATGTCATCTTTCACTCTGGATGAACTGGTGAGAAATTTTTATGTGAAAGCAGGAAAACCGGTCAAGCCCCTGGAAAGCAGATTGAATAATTTCTGGTTTGTGGATTTACCCGGACAGGAAGCCGGTCGGTTCCTTATGGGCGCGGGTAATACCTTGCGCTGGATTGAAAATGCGGAACTCAGAAAAAGAATGAATCAGATAGTTGATGTTATCGATGATTGCAAGGAACCTGATGGTTACATTATGGCTTATCCGAAAAGTAAAATTTTTTCCGGCGAATACGGAGCCTACACAAGATCATGGGTAACGCATGGACTTATAGAAGCCGGATATGCCGGTAACAATAAAGCTTTTCCTCTGCTTCGTGGTTTTTATGACTGGTTTAACACATCCTGCTACCTGCCGGAAATGCTCAGGCGTGCAGGTCAGGGCTCCCAGGGGATAATACCAAGCACCCGTATGTATTTCACTCCGGTAGGAAAACCAAAAGATATCGAGATTGTACAGAGATATTTTCAGGAGAACTACTGGATGGAACAAATGGCAAACAGAGACGTGAAAGCGATATGGCTTTACCCCTATGACCGGCCTCACAATTATCTCATTACAGCAATTGAACCGTATCTGGATTTATACCGTGCAACCGGAGCAAAAAAATATCTTGATGCGGCATCGGGCGGATGGGATTTATATCATGAAAACTGGGAACATATCGGAGGCTCAATTGCAATTTGTGAAGGGACCGATCTTTATCCTCCAAAATCATATTATCTGCACCGTTCAACAGGCGAATTATGTGGGAGCGTTTTCTGGGCCTTCCTTAATCAGCGCTTTCATCTGCTCAGCCCTGAACAGGAAATTTATGTCACAGAAATAGAAAAATCAATTTACAATGTTTTAATAGCTAATCAGGTAGGTACAACCGGGATACGTTACCATGCTGTACTTGCAGATCATAAAGATTTAAATAACCGCCAGCCTTTCAGCATGAGTACCTGTTGCGAAGGACAGGGTACAAGAATGATAGGCGCTCTGCCTGAATTCATCTACTCCGTGGCTGATGACGGAATATATGTTGATCTGTTCGCTCCCTCGGATATAAAGTTTACAACAAATGATGGCACAATGTCAGTGAAAATGATCACTCAGTTTCCCTATGATAAAAGTGTGAAATTGCTGGTAAATACTGAGACTCCGGTCAGCTCAAAGATCAGGATACGTGTCCCTTCATGGGCTTCACACGAAATGCCGGTTATGGTAAATGGCAAAAAACTGCTAACCGGTAAACCGGGAACATATGTGACTTTATCCAGACAATGGAAGAATGGCGATAACATCTCATTTGTGCTGCCAATGGATTTCAAATTCACAAAATATACCGGGGAGGAACAGGATCCAAAGCATGATCGTTACGCATTAGAGTACGGGCCCCTGTTAATGGCATATTTAGATAAAGGACAAAATGAGAATATGACACTACCGGTTAATCCGGAGAAACTGATTAAAATCCTAATGCCTGTTGAAGGGAAACCACTTCATTTTACACTTAAGGGTTACAAAGATTTAATGTATATGCCATATTTTGAGGTTCAGGATGAACCATTTACATGTTTTCCCTGAGCGTATGCAATGTTATGATGTTGAAAAGTTGAATTCCTGAACCTGAGACTGATTTATCGGCGTGAGTTCGCCCGGGAAATTTTCAATTTATAAAATTATTGATGAGTATATGGACTGATTAACAAATGAAAAAAATATATTGCCTCTTCTACTGTACTTTAAACAAAAACATAAAATAAAGGGGAAGATTTCTCACTGTCCCATTCGCTGCGCTCGGGGTTTCAGGTACTACCTGGACAACATTTAATCTTCTGCAGATTATCAGATACTTGTAAACCCGGTTTTTGCTGACATTTTATATGGCTCTTTCAGAGCCGGGAGGGACTGTTATTATAAGTGGAAAAGGTCGTTTTACTAATATTACTTATGCTTTATAATTGCAGGAGATTCCTCATTCCTCCATATTAAGCTGGTAACTCACTATAATCTGAGATTCGTTTGTGGTGGGTTATTCGGAATTTAGATTTTATATGATTCCCGACACTCATTATTAAATTGATAGATTTTTTTTAATAAACATTTGCTAACACTATAGAGTGTACAATGGCCGTAATTCTAAAAATATTGAAAGACAAACCGATGATTTTTAGAATTATATAAGATATTTCAGTGTAATGATTTACAACTTTTCTTTTTAAAAATTGTTTATAGGATTATGAATAAACAGGAACAAACCAAAAAAAATATAGAGTCGCTTGTAAATATGCTGGCTGACGAGGATGGTATGGCTCGCAATGAAGCCAGAAAATCGCTTATAACAATTGGAAAACCAGCCGTATCTGTTTTGATCTCTACCTTTCAAAATTCAAAGGTGGACCAGGTTCGCTGGGAAGCGATAAAAGCGTTGGGAGCAATTGTTGATATTAAAGCGATACCTGTTATGGTGAAGGCACTCGAAGACAATGATAAAGACATTGCATGGCTGGCAGCAGTTGGCCTGGAAAAACTCGGGATAGCTGCATGGCCGGCTCTGTTAAATGCATTGATAATGAGGGGATCTGATTCTCTCATTCTGCGTCAGGGTGCGCATCATATATTGCGTAAACAGCGGGGGAAAAAATACAATGAGTTACTAACAATTCTTTTAAACGCCCTTGAATCTGAAACAGGGGCAGAAAGTACACCTCCGGCAGCATATAATCTCCTTGTGAAAATTGAGTGAACAGAACCTTATACCTCAGGTTACATTAACCTGAGGATTTTGAAAGTGGAGGCATCCCTCTTCATTTCAACATGTTACAACAATTTTAAACAATTAGTCACATCCGGGGGCAAGCCTGAAATATCGAGAATATGAATCAAATAAAATAATATGACTATCGGGAATCATATATATAAATATTTTGATGCTTGAAAATCAATTATTTGCCCCGACCCTAAAGGGAGTAATTGATTTTGGCTGCGCCGGGCTCGCCCTGCGGGACTCGGTTCTTCGCACCATTTAGGGTAAGGGGCTAACGAAGAACCGGAGCGAAGCGGAGCTCGACGAAGTCAAAATCAAAGAGGTCTTATGCATGATTACCGATTGTCAAATAAAATAAAAAGAGGGTGCCCTTTTAGACACCCTCAGGATTAGTTTTCAAAAACCCCTGATTACCTTTCTCCGATAGCCTCCATTGGATCAATATTTGGCACACCAGCAGGTTGTACTACATGTACTAAAGGTTCTACATTTTTTTCAGAACCGTCGTAACCGGTTGTCTGGTTCAGAATATTATTAACGTTACCAATAAGATCCGGCTCATAAATAGGCCAAAATATATGCATCGGATCCATGATGTAACTTTGTGCTGTGTAGGTAACCCATGGAGTATGTTCTTTAAAGAAGACGTTTCTCTCCATCATCCTGTCGTAATAGAAACTGCTTTCAGACAGGGATTTTTCAATATCCGCCCCTGTAGAATAGGTCTTGCCATTATAACATGGTTTTCCACTCTTCGCAAATATAACAGAGATACGTACAAGTTCATCATGACGAAACTCCTCGCCATAAAGCTCACGGGCACGCTCATCGAGTATGGCGCCAATCCCGGCTGTCTGCACATCGCTTGCAGTGTACATATGTATAGAATGTGCCCTCTGTCGTATAACATTAATGTCTTCGGCAGCGCCGGAATAATTGTTTTGCCAGAACCTTGCTTCTGCTCTGAGCAGATACACCTCTGCTAATCTGTACACATACATATCAGCATGTCCTCCATTTTGTCTGTAAGTTTGTACATCGTCATATGCCCACATTTTGTACATGGGATATCCAAACCAGCAACGAATAGTATCTTTGCACAAAAGTGTTCCATTATACCAAAGCTGAAGCGGTTTCAGGAACCATGATGTACCTTTTAAATCCGGATGGTCATATAGTAAGTAATTCATTTGGAACCAGTTACCCGGCTTATGGCGGTAATCTATCGTATCAGTCTCGCCTTTGAAATTCCAGACTTCATACTGTGCATAATTGGTAATCCGGCTAAATCCCTGGCCACGTCCCCACTTCATCATCATCGTACCCGTTCCCTGGCGGACATCAGTTCCTGCTCCACCCAGGGGAGACATTATTCCCTGGTTGGTACTAACAAAGTTAGGGCCGAACGACCGAATCCGCATTGCCCTTCCTTCACTGTTTCCTTCGTATCCATATTCATTGGCAAAAACCCAGATACCTTCTTTGTTCCTGACTTTATTTGCACCGGGTTCCATATGTAAAAAGTTTATGGCATCAGCCGGGACATTACAATTTCTACCCGGAATCAAGGTATCATTATAAACGTGATAATTATTACCAATAGCCACAGTAGCAACATTAACATCAGCATCGGTAACGAGGCTGAAGTTCCCGGTATTGATAATTTCATTCATTTCCGCTTCTGCATCTGCAAACCTTAAATTCATCATGTAATATTTGGCCAGCAACATTCTTACCCCGGCATTTGGTACCTGCCCTTTTAGTAACTCGCTGACTGGTTTAACATATTGTTTTGCCCATTCAAGGTCAGCAATCATTTGATCCCAGACTGACTGCATGGTAAAGGCTCTGAAATTCTGCCTTGCTGTTGTAACAGCATTTAAAGGGAAGGCACAATTCCCAAACTGCATAGTTTGTTGCATATAGTAAAATGCACGAATAAAATAAGCGCTTCCCAAAAGATGGTTTCGCTCCGGGTCGTTTTCTCCATCTGCCCATTTAACATGATCAATGTAATCAATCACAGTATTTGCGTTCATTAAATTTTGGTAACACAACTCGTAGGATGATCTTGCATGTCCGGCATTGTCACTCTCCTGAGCATTTTGGGGTGTTGCGTATCTCCTCATGTTAACAAAAGCCTCGGCTTCATCTGTAACACCTATTACAGCGACATCACTCATGTTATGGTTAAACATCATTTCTTTGGTGTCACCGTTATATTGGTCGAAAATTGATTTCAAAGCAGCATCCAATGGTGTTTTTAAACCCACAGCATCTACAAATGTATTTTCAGGGCTCAGGAAAGACAATGGTTCCTTTATCAGGAAGTTTTTATCATCACATGAATATGTGGTGATAATAAGCAGCACCAGGATTATACCTTTTATATACTTTATCTTTTTCATATTTCAATAATTTTTAGTAAAATATTCTTTAATTTCAAAAACTGTAGTTATAATGTCTTAAAATGAAAGATCCACACTGAAGGAATACGTTCTGGGTAACTCACTTTGTGATTCAGGATCGCCAAACTTCCATTTTGTCAATACAACAACATTGTCAATGTTAAATGCTAAACGTGCACTTCCCAAATGAATGGTTTGCAGTAAACCTTCGGGTAAATTGTATCCCAATGATAAGTTCTGTAAACGCACGTATGATTTAGGTATCCAGGCCAACATATTTCCAAGCTGTATGGAATTAACCCGCGCTCCATCGTTAATCCTGTTTTCAGGTGTCCAATATGGAATTTTATACCAGTTATGGTTTTTAATGTAATCCTCCTGGTTGTTAAACGGATAATCTGATCCGCCTTTGTATCCAAGTTTTCCAAAAAGAATAACGCCCATATCGAAGTTTTTATAATGAAAATCATTCCTGAATGTCATATACCATGGGGCAGACCTTAATCCCTGGAAAACTTTATCCGCAGTGTTCAATTTACCATCACCATTCTGGTCAACGACTTTAAAATCGCCTGGGGAACGATCAAATTTGGCTGCCTCAGCTGCCTCATCTACCTGATAAATACCATCCGCCTGATAATCCCAGATTACATCTTTGCTTTGGCCTATAAACCATCCGTTATCGGTATCATCAGGTTCTGACATTACAGGATTTCCATTTTTATCGAATACAGGATTTCCATTAGCATCGATAACCTGAGATTTTTCTCCGGTTAATGATAAAATCTCGTTTTTGTTATAAGAAATATTTATGCTACTTGTCCAGGAGAAATCGGTGCTTTTAATATTGACGGTGTTTATTGAAAGGTCAAAACCTGAATTCTTCAAATTACCTACGTTTGTTGTTATAGAATTAAAACCCGTAACGATAGGCAGTTTTTTGTCAAGAAGTAAATCCGTGGTTTTTGAAGTATAAACATCTAACGAACCACTTAAGCGAGCACCCCAGAATCCATAATCAATACCAAGGTTCCAAGACTGGTTTTTCTCCCATGAAAGGTCAGCGTTTTGCATCCTGTCAACATAAAGGAAGGGTACCAGGACGTAGCCTGTACCATAGTTGAGATATTTGTTATCGCCCATTCTTGCATAAGCAGCATAAGAACCTATGCCACTACTGTTTCCATTAACCCCCCACGACGCCCGAAGCTTCAGGAAAGAGAGCCAGTCCGTTGCTGAGGACATAAAGTTCTCTTCGGTTAATGTCCATCCGGCTGAGACCGATGGGAATGTTGCGTATAAATGATTTGAACCGAAACGGGAATAACCATCGCGTCGCATAGATGCCGATAAATAATAGCGACTTTTATAAGAGTAGTTCACACGGCCCATAATAGCAGTTCTTGAATTGGCCTCATCATCAGAATTCGTTGCTGGCTGAAGCCCAAAACCCATCTGATGATATCCCAGATTAGCATTGGGTGAAAAATTTGACGTAGTTGCAACAGTTTGCCAATCCTGGTTGGATTCTCTGTTCCACAATCCGGTAACGCTAAACCGGTGCCCGCCGAACTCTTTGTTCCAGTTTAAAATATTATCCAACTGCCATCCGTACACCTGGTTTTGTGTCCGGCTTGCTAAACCGTTATGTGACCAAAGTGGATTTCCGGGATCGTCAAACTGAAACCTCTTTCCAAATTCCACACGCTGTGTAAAATTGGAAGTAAGTTCGATTCCAAAGGGAAGGGTAAGCTTCGCATACATCGTTGGGGATAACCTGTAGCTGTCAAATTTTCTTGTTATATAAGCAGGATCCAGCAGCGGATTACTCTGGTTTGAACCTGCAGCAGCCAGCTTTAAATTCTCTTTCGTATGGGGCATACCATTTACCCAGGGAGTGTCAAAAGGCGATAAGGATATATACCCGCCAGAACCTACGGCTTGCTGGCCATCATCTTCATAGGCTAAATTGGCATTCAACCCTACGTTCAGAAAACCGGTCGCAGCAACATCGATGTTTAATCGGGAAATAGCAGACTTAAACGTTTCGCCAACCTGAAGTGACTCATAGTCTTTCCATCCAACTGACCAGTAGTAGTTTACCTTGTCGGAATGTCCTGATATACTAAAGTTATAGTCTCGTCTTTTTCCGGTCTGGAATAACCAATCCTGCCAATCGTAAGATTTACCGGCCAGGTAATTCTCTTTTTCATTTTGTTCAAAACCAAAACCGTCTAACCATACACTGGTAATTTTTGAAATATCTGATTCACCCGGAATACCATTAGCAGTTAACCAATCCGCTTTATATTGATCCGGAACTTTATCATAAGGTGTCCATTGTGACCATTCATCTCCAAGCTTACTGTTAATGGATTCTTTCATATCCACCAACCAATTCATGACTTCATCTCCTTTGTAAGTTTTCAATCTCCGTGAGCTGGTCAGAACACTATATTTTGCGCTAACCCGGATCGTAGGCGCACTGGATGTCCCCTTTTTGGTTGTAAACACAACCACACCATTTGATGCACGCGAACCATAAATTGACGCTGCACTTGCATCCTTTAAAACATCAACGGTTGCTATGTCGTTCACATTAATTTCAGTAAGATCGCCATTAAATATTACCCCATCAACCACTATAAGCGGCTTATTGGCAGCTGCTTCTGCGTCAGGATCTGCTTTTATGGAATTGTCACCACGTATAGTAAAGTCCGGGGTTCCTTTGGCATCTGTGCTATATCCAACCTTTAAACCAGCTACTGAGGATCTTAACAGGTCGGATACACTCGTGGGCTTATATTGCATCATATCTTCTGCTTTCACACTTACAACAGCACCAGTAAGGTCTTGCTTTTTTGAGGTACCATAACCAATAACAACTATCTCGTCCAGGCCAAACGCCGCCTCACTCATTGTTACATCTATCTGACTCAGTGTCCCAATAGTGATCTCCTGTGGTTCCATACCGATAAAGGAAAATGTCAGGGTTTTTGCCGCTGGTGGAACTATAATACTGTACTTACCGTTTATATCTGTAACAGCTCCGGTTGTTGTTCCGGTTACAACCACATTAACTCCCGGGATAGGACCATTTTTGTCGGTAACAGTGCCGGTTATCTGTTTTTGTTGCTGAGGTGTGTAAAGAAACCCGGAGGGTTCATTCGGAGTGAGAATAATCTGCCGGTCATAAGCATCAAATTTCACTTTCTCATCAAAAATACCGGATAAAATGTCCTTAATGGTTTCATTCTCCACATCAATATTCACTTTTCGCTCAACATCTATCAGCTTTGGACTGTAGAGGAAAAAGAATTCGCTCTGATTTTCAATCTCTTTTAACGCATCTGAGATCTTAACATCCTCAAGTTTAAGTGTAAGATGTGTCAGCTGTGAGTAGGTTTCGGTTGCCCGGAGTTGAATAACTGCAACTATCAATAGAACCAGGGATAGTTTCAGGACTCTGATCGTTTTTTTGGGAAGAAATCTTAAAAGGATCCTTCCATCAAAATTTTTAAATTTTTTCATAGATTTAAATAGATTAAGTTAATTAAGGTTCTTTTAGGTAAAATGCATACTTATTCTGGTGGGGTCGTGTTTTAACATTATCCCTCTTATTTTCATAATTTATTGTGCTTCATTATCCCAGGTGCCCGTATTAATGAACATATCACTTTTACAAGCAAGATCACTTTTTCTGCCGGACTTCATTCGAATCTTGATCGGAACAAAATATTTTAATTTATGGTTAGTGCCAGGATAATGAATCTGATGGTTATATGCCAGATTGATTTTAAATTAGCCCTGCATTTAACTTAGGTGATGAGATTTTTTTTCTAAATATATTAATTTCCTAAAATATTCCCCCCTTTCTCCTGGTTTATTTTAATAATAACTGATAAATATTAGATTTATATATGACCGAAATAGGTCATTGTGTCGGCTTCCCCGAAGTATGTACAGTCAAAAATTAATGAGTCAAAAACCATTTTATTATAATTCTACTTTGACATATTACATCTTACAACGATTTTTCAGTTTGTTTGCCCCGACCCTAAAGGGAGCAAACTGAAAAATCAACCTGTTCCCTTTAGGGATCAAGGGCAAAAACAGGTTGATTTTTCTAATCTGTCAAAGTAGAAATAATATGAGTATCGGTTTTCAATAATAATCTCAAAACAATTGATTATGAGATTCCTCGCTTGCCCCTTCGCTTCGCTCTGGGCTTCGGCTCGGAATGACAGTATTTTATGTGACAGAGGGGAAAGCAGAGGCGATTCGATGAGCGAATCGCCTCTGCTTTCCCCTTATTCAATAACATCGCCATGTCATTCCGAGCCGAAGCCCAGAGCGAAGCGAAGGGGCAAGTGAGGAACCGAGTCTCGTTTAGACGAGACGAGTTCACCGAAGGTAATCTCACTCACCTATTATGACTTTTTGATTTAATTCCAGTTCAATTATTATTCATTCCAGATACTCAAAAATTATAATAACTCTAAACTGTATCTATTGTAGTAAGAAGCTGCTGAATTTCTTTTGATGTCAGAACCTTCTTCTTTGCAGGTATGGGTTCTATTTTTTTAACAATATAACCATTGTTCCGTGACCAGGAATACTCTCGCCTGTAAAAGAATTTCTGAATTTCCCCAGGTCTTTATGGGTCCATAAGTCCCTGATTTTAAGGGTTCCTTTAACCCCTAATTCTTCCCAGCTAACGGAAATGTTAACCGGATCATTACTTTTATTTAAAAGTGCCACCGCCAGCATATTATCTGACAGCTCCTTTTTCCATACCTCCGGATCACCATCATCACGGATTCTTTTTCCCTGTTTCCCCAAAGGATCCTGATTGATCGCTATTAATTCCTTGTTGGTTAATATATCAATTATATCCGGGGTCATACTTCTAAGGTCATTGCCTGTAATCAGAGGAGCAGCTACCATGCACCACATACTGAAATGGGTCCTGTATTCGTTCAGGTTCATGTTTTGCAAAGATTTAGATCTTGTACTGTTCTCATTGCTGGTATTTCCAACCTCCAGCATATCAGGATCGTTCCAGTATCCTGGTCCGGCATATTCCCACAAGCCGGATGTTGTTTCAAGGTTGGATATCATACTTTCCCAGTTATTCCTTATATCATTGCTCGTACGGTGCATATTTGCCACAGTTTTTATCCATGGCAGGGAAGTCTCATTGTTCACCACAGCACCAACAGTACATTTGTCGTGAACACTATATACTATCTGACGTCCGGTATTTTCAAGACATCTACGCATTAGTTCATATGCAGCCCTGCACGAATCCAACGGAACTAATTTTGCTTCTTTACTTGTCTTAGGGTAATTGCAATGGTCATACTTAAGAAAATCGACACCCCAGGAAGCATAATCATTCGCATCTATTTGTTCAGATCCCAGGCTTCCCATAAGTTTGAGGCAGGTAAAACACCCGGGTGCTGAATAAATTCCAAACTTAAGTCCGAGACTATGAATATAATCTGCCAATGGTTTAATACCATCAGGAAATTTTGCAGGGTCAACAACTATATGTCCATCTTTATCCCGGGTTTTGGTCATCCAACCGTCATCGATTACTATATATTGATAACCTGCATCTTTCATACCTGAACTAACCATAGCATCTGCAATGGATTTGACTTTGGACTCGTCAATATCCGCCTTGAAACAGTTCCAGCTGTTCCAGCCCATCGGAGGGGTTTTTGCAACTTCTGCGGATTTCTGCGCCTCCAGGGGAATGACGAATGAATAAAGACCTGTTATGAGAAATACCATTCTCATAATCAACATTATTAACCGGGCAGAATAATGATTACTTTTCATCGGATTAAGGAATTATTGAGTATTAATCATTGGTTGACAAATAATAATGACTTACAAGTGGGTTATATGTTGTGATGTTTTGTTAATTTAAATATCTTTTTTAACCTGGATAATACATTAATGTTTAGTTAGTTGAAATTTTGAATGCCAATATTAATTCCAACAACGATTACCAGGGTTTGAAACAAAATTAACATTTTATTGAAATATCAGGCACAATTCTTTGCCCGCTGTTTAATGTGCTGACCGGTCTTCATCCATCCATTGTACTTGCTGATTTTATGAGAGAGATAAAAGCATTATCTTCATTATTGATGAATAACACAGGTTATTTTCCTGCTTTAGCCGTATTCTCCTTCACTTTATATTTGGTTATCCTCCTGATCAGATCCAATGGTAACGATTTGTTAAGAGGAAACTGAACGGAACCTTTTCCCTGCTTATATTGAGAAAGTTCTTCTGCAAATTCCGAATGTCCTGATGGTGTAGCATAAAAGCCAATATGTTTTTCGAATGCAGCAAAATATACCAGAGGTTTGCCAGATAATTTATAAGCAGGCATCCCATAACTGATACTTTCTTCTGCATCAGGAGCTTCTTTTTTAATAGTGGTCCGGATTTGTTTCAGACGTTTCTGAACATCTTCCGGGAAAGTCATTATATATTCGTCAACATTCCTGTAATTTGTGTTCATATTACATTTTTTCAGTTCATCAGTTGCTGCCTGGTTTCAAATAAAACCGTCAGGCAGACTTTATGTTCACTGATATTTATGGCTAAGAAATCATTAAATGATCGAGAGGACGGATCTTTCTTATAAATATCAATAAAATGATGAATCCGACAGGATACATTATTCCCGCTATGACCCAGATTGGAAAATATGAAAAATTTTCAATCACCTTTCCAATTACAGGATTCAATACCAAACCGGAAATAGCACCTGCTGAACCTGACATACCAACCACTGTTGAAGTGTATTTTTTCCCGAATAGCTCACTGATTATAGTAATATAATTTGTAATCCAGAATCCATGTGCAAACATGATAAGAGAAATAATCATTATGGCTGTTTCCACATCTGAAACTATTGCTGTGAGCGGAGCAACCATTGTAAGTGCTGCAGCGAGGCCCATCACTGATTTTCTTGCGCGGTCAACTGTTATTCCTGATTTTATTAAACGGTCTGAAAACCACCCTCCGAAAATATTTGACACCCCTAAAGCGAAGAACGGGATCCAGAATAATGCGCCGATTCGCTCAAAGGAAACATTCCTTTCCTCACTGAGGTATTTTGGGATCCAGAACATAATAAAATAAAAAACAGGATCTAATAAAAACCTGATGAGAATTAATCCCCGGGCCTGTTTTGTTTTTAGTATGATCCTGATCGGTACTCTGGTCTTTGATTCAAATAAATTCTTTTGATCATCAGATGGTTTAACATCATCAAATTCTTTCAATTCCTCTTTTGTAATAAATGGAGATTTGTCAGGTTTATGGAAAAAGATGAGCCATAATAGGACCCAGATACCCCCAAAAATGCCAGTGGCAAGAAAAGCGCCCCTCCAACCTATTATATTATTCAGGTAAACTGTGACCGGAGGTGCAATAACTGCACCAAAAGAAGCTCCTCCGATTGCAATTCCCATAGCAATTCCCCTGTTTTTTTCAGGAAACCATTCTGCGACTCCTTTTGCAGCGCCAGGGAAACAACCTCCTTCACCTATACCAAGGAAGAACCGTGCAAGTCCTAATTGCAATACATTTTGTGCAACACTGTGAAGAGCGCTTGATAAGGACCATAATCCCACAGAGACTGCTAATCCGATCCTTGTACCGAATCTGTCAATTAACAGGCCGCCTAATGTAAACATGATAGCGTAGCTTATCAAAAAACCAGTATTTATCCATCCGTATTCTACAGCCGAAATACTCAGATCGGTCTGAATCTTTAATATTGACATGGATAAAACCTGCCTGTCAAGAAAGCTTAGCCCTGTCGCAACAAATAGCAATCCTGCGATTACCCAGCATAATTTTGTAATCCTTAACATTTTCACCCGTATTAATAATATAGCCTGAAGGTTGACATAAGTTGAAAGATGATGAAACCCACATGATTGACCTCAATCACAACCGAGCTTGCGAGCTCAGCGAAGCTAAACACGATAAAAATATAATTTTCAACTATGTGCGGTTCTCCCGCTTTGCGGGACAGGCTATCATACAACTAAAATCAAATTTATATTATGATGAAATAATTTCAGATCAGGATGGCGATACAATTTTAGCTTCAATGTTCAAAAATCCGGCTATCTTTTCCAAAGCAGAAGCATGATGACCAATTCCCAAAGCAAAATGGTGCGTGGGACCTTCTTTTATCCAATGTTTCAAAAATGTTTTTATATCAGGTTTGAAAAAACCTCTGGTATTTGTATTGCCGGTTGGAGGAATAGGTCCTTTTACTGACTCCCCTTCCGCAATAACAAATTTGAATTTGCCATTATACGTGGATGAGATGCTCAGCATTGTTATTGGTCCTTCTTTTATTTTAAATTCAATGCTCGCTCCACTTCCCGGTTTTCCGTGATATTTAGTAAGGCTCCTCAGAACAGGTTTGGAATCTGCTATGTTAATATGATGAGGCCCGTCATGACCTACAAGTACAAAACCTTCGGTAAAATCGATTGGGTGAAATTCTGCGAAGCTTCCTCCTATCTCCATCCTGTCCATAATAAACATTGCTATACATGTCTTCAGATCCGATTCGCCGCACATCGGGAAACCGGCAGATGTCAACAAAGAATTTCCAACGATAAGGTTTGTAACAACTTTTCGCAAATCAGAACCTTCCAAAGATTCATAATAATAAGCCAATCCGTCCAGTTCTTTTTCAGCTACAAATTTTTCTAATGCCGCGCTTACCCTGGCTGCAGTATATAAATCTTCCGGTATCAGCTTCCGTGTCACAGGATCGGCGCCCGGTTCCGGAGTATCAAAAAAATCAAGGATTTTTTCCCGGCTGGTGACTATTTCCTCCTCTTTGATTGTGTTGTAATGATATAGAATATCTTCCGCCTCAGTCTGCACAATGTGACATCCGAAGGCTTCGGTAAACATTGTGGGATCCGAATGCATATCCAGCATTGCTTCTATAGGATGACCAAAATGACCTATCCTGGCACTCTTCAGGTCATGCAACACCTTCGCTATCTTACAATAAAGTGCGATTTCGGCATCAGCCTCAGGGTCGTTTTCCAAAGTTCCGATTATTACCTCAGGTACTTTTTTACCCATACGCACAGCCACACCGGCAAATTCAGGGACCGAGCAGAAATCGTCATTGACGAGCTGCATAAATGTGGATGCTTTCTGGTAATCCATTGCCTTCAGCGGTTGAAGTGCCACTAATATAATTGGTATATCAATGTTTCTTATGATTATGCCGAAAGTGCCGGAAGTGGCGTAGGTAACCATATCACAAAAAATTAAATCAAGGTTAGCAGCTTTCAACCTGGGAACCAGTTCATACGCTTTTTGTGCATTATCAACAAGTCCAAAATCAAAAACATCAACATTCAACCTTTTAAGTTTCTCAATGAATTTTTTGCTTTTGCTATGCATTTCATCTGACAACGATTCAAATTGCTCCCAGTATTTCCAGTAGCCTACACTAAAAACACCAATATTTGCTTTGAGCGGTTTCCTTCTATCAATTAAATACTTCCCCATAATGATAATATTTATTCTTTCTGACTGCAGCCTGTTTCATTTAACCAGCTTAACTCTGTGTACTGTGACTGGCCCCAGTAATCCCGATGGATTTAATGGCACCTTATCCCAGGTCAGAAGGTCAACCCGTGTTATATTGGTACTGGTATATTTCCGGCCGGTAATTGCATCACCGGTGATACGATTGCACCAGGTATTGAGGATTTCAATGACCAAATCATTTTCGCCGTTTTTTATATAGCCTGTAACATCAAATCTGAATGGTTTGGCCCATCTTATTCCAAGTGAATGTCCGTTCAGCCATAGTTCTCCAACTTCTGATATATCACCCAGATCAAGATAAATCCTTTCTCCTTCTGTTAATACATCATTCATCTTAAACGAGAAGTTCTTGTGATATTTACCGCTTCCTGAATAATATTTTACACCCGGATTTTTATGATCAGTCCATGAAATTAATTCCGGAAGAACTATGGAATCCGGAGCGCCCCATTTTTTATCAAAGTTAACTTTCCACGGACCTTCTATTTTCATTACAGAATTGTTGTTTTCAACTGTCCGGGATCCTGAAGAGCTTGTCATTTCATAAGTCCCATTGTTCAGAAAATGAATTCCATCATGGGTAAACTCCATAAGAGGCGGGTACTGATCTGAAAAGGAAACATTTGAAAAATGAACCGGAGTAACTCCCTTTTTGAATACAATAAAATACGAACCATACGGGGCCAAAGTAACCGGTATCCTTATGTACCTGCCCTCCTCACGAAAAACCGGAACCGGAATTATATCTCCAAAAACCGGTTCCCATACTTCAGGAACCTTTAGATGCTGACGGAATCCACAATCCCTGGAAATCCATTGATCAGTTGTATTTCTGATGAAATAAAAATCATTATCATTCTTCTGATAATGAATATAATCCAGCAGATAAGCTTCTTTGCCGGTGTAATCAAGATCTGACACAACACCCAGTGCTGAAAGCATCTCATATGGCGTTATCCCTGAATATATTTTACCTTTTTCACCTGGTTTAAAATGTGAAGGATCTTCTATTCTGGTCCACATTTTATCCATCATTTTTTCTCCATCCTTCTCTGAAAAAGGATTTTTGATCAGCTCGGTGATTTTTTCGGGCTTTTCTCCAATAATCACAGCTCCTCTTTGAGCCAGTTCATGAAGTTTGTTTAAAACCGCCGGATTCATTGCTTCCTCATTCTCCAGCGCAAGCATACTGAAAACGGCCCCGTTTGTGAGTACCAGCTTACCACCTTTCACAGTGAGGTTATTAAGAAGAATTTCTGTGTTGATCACTTCATAATCATATCCTGGTCCTGCTTTAAAATGAGAATTTTTTGGAGTGGCTGAATTTGGAACTTTATCGCCATAGTAATACACCACATCCGATACAAAATCTGTTTGCTGGAAAATGCACGATATGCGGGAAATATAATCGATGAACGGATTAATTTTCGGCCACCAGACCCGTTTATTATTCATATGTGTTCCGGCATGATATACAATACCTGGATAACCTGTTCCTGAAGGATTATGTGTAAAACCATGAAAGACAACACGGTTCATTCCTTCACAAAAGGCCTTATCACCAACAGGTTTCAGATCAAAAGGACCTTCCATCCAGTGCTGAAAAGATGTAAAAGACTCTTCCTCCACAATACCTTTTTGATAGATATGGGAAGCTGCCGCAACTTCCTTTACCACCTGCATGATGTTGATGCTGTCTTTCCCATTGGTATCGGGATAATAGTGAGTATGGTTAACCCAGAATTCTCCACGTGGTATATCAAGCGCGCCAAGTGCTTTAAGTGGTTCAGCGGGACCATTATAAAGCGGGTATCCCGGCCCGCCGGCCTCACAGTTTATCTGCAATCCATAGCGGTTACAAATTTCCCTTGCCTTCTTATATAAATTTGTGATCATCATTTCAGACAGCGTTTTCCTGAAATCTGTCTCTATTTTTTTTGTAGTTCCCTCACTGAAGAGCTGGGAATTAAAAAATACAGGCAAAAATTTATGAATTTCATACCCGTTTTGCTTTTTAAATTCCTGCGCAAGAGTGGACGACCAGACAAAACCTCTGGCTTCATAACTTGCCAGGTATAGACTTTTTAAAGCAGTATTTCTGAAGTCTCCAAGTACAGATTGCAGTTGGTTAATTACATACATCAGGTGCATGCGAACAGCCGTGGAATCAAAATGGTCAATAACCAGTCCTGCCGAATAAGGACTCGGTAATACAAGCTGCTGACCTGAATTGGAACAGACATAACGATTAATTTCCCATTGGCCCTCAGGAGCTTTCCAGTTGAGTTCATCTGTTTGAGGATCAAAATACTTCGTGACATCAATAATATTGGATGTATCAAGAGAGTTTTTTTCAATACCTGCCGGAATGGCTAAAATTGAAACATCTTCATAATATTCCGGCCGGCCATCATTCCTTAAAGGAATCAGGGACTTACCGGTTCCCCCAATGAGATCAGATTTTGGAAATCTCATTTCCGGAAAAGGAATTTTTATTTTCTGAAGGGTTGTGGTTCCTGTTATGCTTATTTTCGAATTATATAGTGATTTCCCCCCATTCCGGGCTTGCACCCAGCTTCCTCCGGCATTCCAGCTGCTGGCAAGATTTAAACCTACTGTTAACCCCAGTTTGCCTGCCTCATCAACAACAAATTTTATTGTTTTCAATGACTCATCACTCAGGAATGCCGGCCCTGCAGGGATCATTTTATCACGGGATCCGATTTCAAAAAGGTCGAAACCTCCGATACCTGCTTTTTTCATTGCCAAAAATTCCTCCCTGGCTGTCGCAGTGTCAATGTTTCCGTTGAGACACCACCAATAGACTTTTGGACGGGCTGTGCCTTCAGGATTTAAAAAATTTTTCCTTAATGTTTCGTATGTTATATTTACTGATGGCTTTTTTGATTGCTGGCAACCAACCAACAGGAAAACAACTATCGAACAAGTATGAAATAATTTCAATATATTCTTCATAGGTTATACTGTTTAGTGATCTTTCATGCTTATATGTAAAAGTAAATGATATTTTAAAAGATTGCCCATCCTGATGATTTAAGTATGTGTTTTTTTTCAAAAGGGAAACAAAAGAAACCCACTCATGCTTCCTCTTATTTTTCCTGTATAATCAAAGCCGGAGGCTTGATTAAATTCTTAATTTTATAAAAGAAAAATATTAACCCCGATGGCAAATTATAACAGGATATCATCGATCGATATCATGAGAGGGCTGACTCTCTTCCTGATGCTGTTCATTAACGATCTGAACATAAAGGTGGCTCCCGCATGGCTCATACTTCGGGATACAAATTCCGACAGCATGGGATTGTCTGACTGGATATTTCCCGGGTTCCTGTTCCTTGTTGGATTCTTAATCCCGTTCTCTTTCTCAAAAAGATTTACCGGAGGTGAAAGCCTGCGTGAAATAAGCAGACACATTATTCTAAGATTTATCGGCCTTATAAGTATCGGGGTACTTATGCTTAATGCGGGAAGGGTGGATGCTGAACTTACAGGAATAAGCATAAATCTCTGGGCTATAATTATGTATGTCGGAATCTTCCTGATCTGGAACGATTACCCCGATAAAGAAAACAGGTTTTTTACTATAGCCGGACTTAAACTTGCCGGAATAACAATCCTGGTTTTCCTTATCTTTAAATTTAAATCCGGCCAGCCTGAGAACAATGGATCACTCATTACCGGCTGGTGGGGTTTCCCTGGCATGATTGGCTGGGGCTATCTCGTAGCTGCTTTTGCCTATGTACTATTCCGGGAGTCTATGGTTAAAACGGCTCTTTTAACGGTTTTTTTCCTTGTTATGAATATGCTTTCCGGCTGGAACCTGATCCGGTTTCCCGATATTATTAAGACCGTTTTTGGGGTCATTATTGATGGATATGTACCTCTCTTAGTCCTTTCAGGATCACTTGCAGGACTGATAATCAAAAAATTATCATTTACAGAATACCGGAAGTTGTTCCCTCTTTTTATGGGACTGGGAATCTTTTATCTGGCCGCAGGTTTTATTCTCAGAAACTGGTTTATCATCTCAGGTCTTAAGGGAACTCCGAGCTGGGCACTGATATGCGCCGGTATCAGCCTTCTGGTCTTTATCCTGATCTACCTTATTGCTGACGTAAATAAACTGACCCGATGGGCAGGTTTTATAAGGCCGGCAGGAGAAAACTCACTGACAACATATCTCGCACCTTTCATTATTTATTATCTTATCCGGAGTACCGGAATACCGGTTCTTTTCTACAAGCAATCGGATAAACCGCTGATTGTGATCGGCGGTTCATTGATATGGGCCCTGCTAATGGTGCAGCTTACTGCTCTCCTTGCAAGACTTAATATTAAATTAAGACTATAGATATAACTTTGATGACGACAGTTTCTCAGATTTTCAAATTACCAGATTTTCAAATCAACTAATTTCTTAAACACAATTTCCGGAGTTAGCCAGTTCATGCAGGCAAAATCACCTCGTTTGCATTCCCCTTTACCATAAACGGTACAGGGACGACAGGTAAGTTCGTCAACAGGGATCCGGATTGAAAATTTTTCCGGCTGCATCCATGCTCCAAACCCTGTTAAAGGATCGGTTCCTCCCCATATCGAAATAACTTTTGTCCCTGCAAGAGCAGCCATATGCATATTGGAAGAGTCCATAGCGATCATCAGGTCAAGTTTGCCCATCAGGGCCAGCTCTTCATCAAGATTCAACTTCCCGGCAAGATCTACAGAACCCGGGACCCTTGTCTGAAATGCATTGATCATATCTGAATCTTCCTTACCACCAAATAACCAGAATCTGACTTTGTGATTTTCAGATATCAGTTCCATAAGTCTGATCATGCTTTCTTCAGGCCACCTTTTTAGTTTATGTTTTGCGAAGGGGGCAACACCAATGTTCAGTTCATCCTTCAGACCTGCAAATAACTCTGCTTTTACTGATGCTTCCTGCGACGGGACAATGCAGACGTCTTTTGATGGTGTCACAGGAAAACCTGCTCTGGCAAAGACATCACAGTATCGTTCTACGGAGTGCTTTAACGGCACTTTCTTCTTCCCTGTAATAACAGATCTCTTCTCAGCTCTCCCTTTATCAATAACTGATACTGGAACTCCTGAAATTCTGAAAAGAATCCGTAAAATTTTAGACCTCAGTACGTCATGCAAGTCAATCACATAGTCAATTTTTGCCAGTCTGTTTATATCACGGTAAAGTCTGAACAAACCTGAGAATCCTTTGTGGCGCTTCTGAAGATCGGGGAAAAACAGCCGAAGTCCTTCAATTGAAGAAAAAAATGATTTGAACCTCTTACGGGTAAGTAAAATTATCTCAATACCGGGATATTGCTTTCTCATTCCGGTCAAAACAGGAGTAGTGAGGGCCACATCTCCCATTGAAGAAGTTCGTATTACAAGCAGGCGCATTTCAGTATTTTTCATAGGATTTTTCCTCAATAAATCCTGAAGAAGTTTTAATATTTATTTCCCTTTTAAGTTCAGATCTTCTGTCGTTTTTAATATAGACAGAGCGTGCTGTTGATATGAAATCGTCACCAAAGTCCTTATTTCTTTCCAGGTCACGGATATGATCTTCAATCTCCCATAACTCTGTATTAATCTCATAAAGGGCTTTATATAAAGCATCTTTGGTGCTCATGACCGATGAAGTGACCTTAATTAACTCCTCGTATTCCTTTTTCAGGTTTTTAAGTTTAGCCTTATCTTTGATCCGCTCAAGTTTTATCTGGATAATGGTCAGTTTATCAATGATCTCACCATTTGATACTTCTATTTTCATCTTATTATTATTATCTGCTCAAAATTAGTATCTTTTTGGTGATTTAACACCCGTACTCTCCGTTGTCTTTACCCCTTTATCTTTACCCCCTGCCCCAGATTTAGGGGGGTGGAGAATAAGGAAGCCAGAAGGAAAGAGAAATTGGGTGTTTTAAGCCACCAATTTGATATTGTCTTTTGACATTTCGACAGGAGGATAAATATAATTAGTGTTCTTTGACATAGTTGTTAATAATTTGAAGATACTGTCTAATACCGTGATTATCTATCCTCTGATTATCAACCCCCTAAATCCCCCAAATGGGGGCCTTTGGGACTTTTTTTAGCCCCCCAATTTTGGGGGAGTGGGGGGTGGATAAAGTGGGGGGTTGGGAGTAAAAACATTGTCAAAATTAATATGGATCCACATCTATAGCTATCTTAAGCGATCCTGCACCTTTTTCCTTTTCAAGCCGGTTAATTGCCTGACTTAGAAGGTCTTTTGCTTTACCAGGAGCTTTTTCCCTTTCTATTTTCAGAAGGATATTTTTTATGTACCACGATTGTACCCTCGGGATAACAGGATTTTCAGGTCCAAGTACTCTTTTCCCGAACATTGCTTTCAGGTCTTTACCAAGTATTTCTGAGTAATAGTTAAGTGCTGTTATGTCCTTATGTCTGATACTTATTTTGATCATCCTGCAGAAAGGAGGATAGTTGAATGTCATTCTTTCATCCGATTCAGTTTTAAACATGCTCAGGTAATCATGTCGCAGAACCATTCTGATTATCTTGTGGCCCGGATCCGATGTCTGTATCACAACTTTACCCTGCTTCTGACGGCGGCCTGCTCTTCCGCTTACCTGTTCTATAAGCTGAAAGCTTCTTTCATGAGCTCTGAAATCAGGATAGTTCAACAGGTTATCGGCATTGAGCACTCCCACAACTGTAAGATTCTCAAAATCAAGTCCTTTAGAAATCATTTGCGTGCCAATGAGAATATCGATACGCCTCTCTTCAAAAGCCTTGATTATTTTGCTGAAGGAGTTCTTATTTCTGGTTGTATCCTGATCCATCCGCCCTATACGTGCGGCCGGAAATACAATTTTTATTTCATCTTCTATCTTCTCTGTACCGAAACCCCTGGTCACTATTCCCCGTGAATGACAACTGTCACATTCAGACGGCATCCCGGTTGAATACCCGCAATAATGACACACAAGTCTGTTGATACCCTTATGGTATGTAAGGTTAACAGCGCATTGAATACAAACAGGTATCCACCCGCATTCGGAACACTCTATGTAGGGGGAGAAGCCTCTTCTGTTCTGGAAAAGAATTACCTGCTCATCTTTCCCCAGAGCTTCATCAATTGCCTCAAGCAGCTGTGGTGTAAAATGCGAGACCATGAGCTTTTTCCGGAATGCTTCCCGTGTATTGGCCAATATTATTACAGGTAATTTTATCGCTCCGTGTCTCTCCTTCAAATCGGTAAGACCATATTTCCCGATGAGAGCATTATTGTAACTTTCAATTGAAGGAGAAGCAGATCCCAGTATTGTTTTTGCTTTATGAATTGAAGCCAGCATTATTGCTGAGTCGCGTGCATGATACCTTGGAGCAGGGTCGTGTTGCTTATATGAAGTATCATGTTCCTCGTCTACAATAATCAATCCAAGGTCACTGAATGGAAGAAAAAGCGATGACCTGACCCCTAGTATTAGCCGGTAACCTTTGCCGGGATCAGATTCTGCAACCTTATTCCAGATTTCCGCTTTTTCAGAATCGCTGAAACGTGAGTGGTAAATACCCGTTACGGCTCCGAAATGCTTTTTTAGCCTGAGTATTATCTGAGTTGTAAGAGCAATCTCCGGAAGCATATAAAGAACCTGACGGCCTTTTTTTAATTGTTCATCAATCAGGTGGATATAAATCTCCGTTTTACCGCTCGAAGTAATACCGTGTAAAAGGATAATCTCTTTATCCTGGAACTGTCTTTTTATAGTCTTGTATGCAACATGCTGAATTTCTGTTAGTTTATTCAGAGGTTCGGTCATATTTCCTGAGCTGTTTAATCTGCTTACATCAATGAGACGAGCTGAAAGTATGCCTTTTGCTGAAAGAGAATCAATGACACCGGGAGATGACCGGGTATTCTTCAATAAGACTGATTTGCTTATTGGTTTAATTTCTGAGTCTGAAGTATACCCTGCCAGCCTTATATATTCTGAAAGGAGTTCATATTGCCGGGGAGCTTTCGCCAGTTTATTGAGGATATTGTTTAGTTCATCCTCGGTGAAATTGTGTTCCAGGACAATGAATGTCTCCTTCTTTGATTTAAATCTTTTAAGGTACAACTCTGAAGGCAGGGCAGCCTTCAATACTTCACCCTCATAACACATATAGTATTCAGAAATCCACAGCCAGAGTTTTAACTGTGACTCACTGACAACAGGAATCGTATCATTAACTTCAATGATGGATTTTATATTTGCCAGGGCAGGGATCTTGTCATGTATATTACAAACTATTCCGGAATACAGGTTACTCCTTCCGAACTCAACTGTTACCATCATCCCGGGAACTACTTTTTCCTGAAATTCTTCGGGGATCCTGTAGGTGAATCTCCCACTGACCGCAAGAGGCAAAATAATATCAGCAAATCTGTTAGTCATAAATAAATGCAAACTGCAAAGTAAGTAGAATTCGGGAGAGTTCAAGTGGCTCTGATAAAGGCCGCCATGTAATTCAGGAGATGCCGGCCCCTTACTGGCGTGATCAGGCAGGCATCACAAATAATCTCAAAGAATTGTGTCATTACCATCTCCAAAGATAAAAATTCGATGGACTACTTATCAATAGATTTAATACAAAATGTTAAATTGCGGCCGGTTTCCAAATTATATTAATCTCCGGGGCCGGAAGGTTATTTCAAATAACGGTCTTCTGACCATGATAGATTAAAAATAACTTTAAAAGCATTTTTAAAACCTGTATAAATGGAAAGAGACGCTGACAAGTTATCGAAAGGCAGACGATACAGGAATGATGAAATTACGGTTTACTGGAAGCCATCCGCATGTGTTCATGCTTCATACTGTTACAGGGAATTAATCGAGGTCTTTGACCCTGGAAGAAGACCCTGGGTGGATATTGATGGCGCTCCGAACCTGAAGATCATCGAAACTGTAAATCTGTGTCCGACCGAAGCACTCACATGGAAGTGGAATAATGAAGAAAAAAATCAACTTGTAGGTAAAGATCAGACAAATCACATAAAGTTCAGAAGACCTGAACTAATGGAACAAGACAATCCGGTCACTGAAGGACACCCGGTTTCTGTTAAAATTATGGAGGATGGGCCAATTATTTTAAAAGGTGATTTCTCTTTGACATACGATGGAAAGACTAAGGAGGTCCATGATAGTCTGGTCTCGATATGCCGTTGCGGAGCCAGTGACCATATGCCATTCTGCGATGGACGACACAGGAAAACAGGGTTTACAGGTTAATCCTTTACAAATGGAAGAGAAGCAAGAAAAAAAATTCCAGGCGAATATTGAGTTAATTGAATTCGGCCCTTTGAAGATAACCGGGAATTTTGTAATTAAAGACCTGAAGAGAGGCACTGAAAATTCCCCGGGAGAGATTCTTTTATGCAGATGTGGGAGATCGGGTAATAAACCTTACTGTGACGAATCACATAAAAAATAAAAAATCCTTTTAAATTTTATCTTTTACCTTCCGGGCAGCTATTTACAAAAGCATACAAAGTGCTTTTTTGAAGGGCATATTATGAATGTTGTGCCAGCACCTCACTTACCTTCAAAGCAGCTTCCTTAAATGAAATGGCAGATAATACCGAAAGGCCGGAGTTGTCAATTATCTCTTTTGCTTCAATAGCATTTGTACCCTGTAACCTCACTATCACGGGAACATTTATGCTGCCTATTGATTTGTATGCCTCCACAACACCATTTGCCACTCTGTCGCATCTTACAATCCCCCCAAAAATGTTAATAAGAATTGCTTTTACAGCAGGGTCTTTCAGAATAATCCTGAATCCAGCTTCAACAGTCTTTGCATTGGCGCCTCCGCCTACATCCAGAAAATTTGCCGGCGCTCCTCCCGATAATTTAATAATATCCATCGTTGCCATTGCCAGACCTGCTCCGTTTACCATGCATCCTACATTCCCATCGAGTTTTACAAAGTTCAGGTTATGCTTTCCAGCCTCCACCTCAACAGGATCCTCTTCATTAAGATCCCTCATATTTAATAGTTCGGTATGTCTGAATAATGCATTATCATCCAGTACCAGTTTGCAGTCAACTGCAATTATCCTTTTATCGCTTGTCTTTAGTACCGGATTTATTTCGAGTAACTGTGCATCGGTATTGATAAAGGTTTCATACAAACCTGTAAGAAATTTTTGCATATTTTTAAAGGCAGTTCCGGTTAATCCGAGGTTAAACGCGATGTTCCTGGTTTGAAATGGTTGTAATCCGATACCCGGGATAATTTCTTCGGTGAAAATAAGCTCAGGGCTCTTTGAGGCGACCTCTTCGATCGACATTCCGCCTGCAGGGGAGTACATGAAGATATACCTGCCAATGCTTCTGTTAAGCAAAATACTTATATAATACTCTTTATGTTCTGATTCTCCTTTATAGTAAACATCCTGTGCAATAAGGACTTTATTAACCCGCTTTCCTTCCGGACCGGTTTGAGGAGTAACAAGGTTCATACCTATCATTTGCCCGGTAATTTTTCCGGCTTCCTCAACAGATCCGGCAAGTTTCACACCACCCCCTTTTCCTCTTCCCCCGGCATGAATTTGCGCTTTTACTACAAATAATTCGGTACCGAATTTTTCCTTTAACTGCCTGGCAACCATCATTGCCTGTTCAGAAGTCTCCGCAACAAATCCTTCCTGGATTTCAACATTATACGCTTTGAGCAATGATTTACCCTGAAATTCATGAACGTTCATATTTCCTCTGTTTAGTTAAATCTTTAACCAGTCTGCCAATTTATTCAGTGATTACAATATAACGGTTTTTTAATATAATTTTTATTTATTTTCGTAAAAAAAATAATGCGTAAGCTTCTCAACAGGGAACTGGGAAGAAAAAGTATTGAACAGTTCCGTGAATTCCGGAAGTCACCTTTTGTCATTGTCCTTGATAACGTAAGGAGCCAGGCAAATGTAGGTTCCGTTTTCAGGACAGCAGATGCTTTTCTGGTTGAAAAAATATGTCTTTGCGGAATAACTTCCACTCCTCCTAACAGGGATATACGGAAAACAGCTCTTGGCGCAACTGAATCGGTTAGCTGGGATTATTATCCGTCAACAATGGAGGCTGTTACAGAACTAAAGGGAAAAGGTTACAGGCTGGTAGGCATTGAACAGGCTGAAGGATCTGTTGAGTTGCAGAATATGGTGGTTGATGTTAAAGAAAAGTATGCTCTTGTGTTTGGACATGAGGTAAATGGAGTTGACCAGGAGGTCTTGAATAATTGTGATATGTGTATTGAGATTCCCCAGTTTGGAACAAAACACTCTTTCAATATTGCAGTAAGCGCAGGTATTGTGCTATGGGAACTGAATAAAGGCTCCAAACAGCGACATATCTGACCTCCCATTTTTCATCCACCATCTTTCTTTTTGTTCCTCAAGCACTCTGGCATATTGCTTCACCATCCCCTGTCATATTGCCCCCCACCCCCCTGAAGGGCATAGCCATCAAGCTAATGCTATTAAACGTTTAATTGTGAGGTCATTGTGTTTCTGAAAAGTTCATTAGTGAGGTTCGCCGTAGGCGATTAATTATTGTAGAAAAACAATCAACACATTAATTTTTTACCACGAAGTGGTTAAACAATTGCTTAGAATTCAGAGAATTATTAAATTTGTTCTAGCTGCATTAATAATTAAAAAATTCAATCTATGAAGCCAGGAACATTCACCCAAATTTATGTTCAGTTGGTATTTGCTGTAAAAAACAGAGAAACCGCGTTAAGAAAGGAAATCAGACCTCATGTATTTGAGTATATGAGTGGAATACTGTCAAATCAAAAACATAAATCCATTATAATTAATGGACTTTCAAATCAAGTCCATATTCTCCTTGGATTGAATCCTTCGATTTCTGTTTCAGATACTGTTCATGAAGTAAAGAGAAGTACAACGCTATTTATTAACAGAGAGTGACTCTGCATTGGTAGATTCTCCTGGCAGGAAGGCTATGGAGCATTCAGTTATAGTCGTTCGCAAATATCCAATATTTATAAATATATTGAAAATCAGGAAGAAACTCATAACATCAAAACATTTCAAGATGAATATGTTCAATATCTTAAAAAACGTGAAATGGAATTTGATGAACAATTCTTATATGAATTCTGGGAAAATCCTGTTTAACCTCTCCGAGGTAATAAACCCATTTTTAATATCTATGGCTACAATAGTTTAAGCCCTACGGGCTAAATATAAAATAGTTATCTCTACTGCATATCAGAGAGTTATAAAAATTAGCTTGATGGCTATGCCCTTCAGGGGGTTGGGGGGCAAAAAAGAGAGGCTGCCCTTTTGAGACAGCCTCTATAAATTTATAATTGTCTGTTTATTGAACAGTTGATTTAAAAGTATCATCATTGAAAAACTTTGCAAATTCCAGGTCAGTTTTTGCATAAGCTTTCCAGCTGGAGTCGAATCCGATAGCCTCGCGAAGGCCGCTGAGCATATAGGTTTTGTCATCGAGACGGGCACCAACAACTGCTTTCAGATATGAAGGTTTCCCGGTCTTGCCAAGATCCTTCATTGCATCGAGGGTAGATTTTGCTTTGTTCACATCGCCTTTAAGCACCAGGGCCAGGGCAAGGTTGAAGCTTGGCTCGGTACCAAGGTTGTTAACTGCCTGGTCATATTCACCTTTTGTAATTAAAATTGCACCAAGACCCATTCTTGATTCGGGAGAAGCAGCAGTCATTGAATTGAAGTATTCTTCTGCTTTTGCAAGGTCGCCTTTAGCAAGAGCTGCACATCCTAAATTATTCTTAACGACATCGTTATTCTGGATAGCTTTTGCCCTTTCAAATGCAGCTGTTGCTTCATCTATTTGGCCTAATTCAAGGTACATATACCCCGTGTTATTAGCAGCACGGATACATTTTGGATTTGCTGCGGCTGTTGCCTGATAAAACTTCAGCTTTTCACTTGGATCCTGTGTAAGTGTAGCAGAATATAACATCTCCTCAAGACCTAATGCTGATGGATCAGATCTCATCTGTGAGAGGATCTGTGCATCTGTGCGGCCAACCTTGTCAACATTTACCACCATTCTTGATCTTCTTAACTTTGGAAGAACATCTGTCTTCAGAACTTCAAAAGCTGAAGACATGCTTTTTATTTCCTTATCACGAACGTCCGGATCCGAATACATTGAAAGAACGCGAAGTATGAGATCTTTGTCCTGTATATTCGATTTTTCAACTTCAGCTTTGAAACCCTCCCAGTCCTCAGCGGTGACTTCTTCGTTGAAGAAACCCGGAGTTTTAGAGGCTTCAATCTTTGCAAATTCTTTCTTAATGAATTTGTCAGCAGTAGTACCCCTGTTTTTTGAAAGAGGCTCATTTATTTTCATCGATCCGTCCGGAGATGCATAAGAGTGTATATCTGCACCTTTTAACTGACGGTCAGCATCGGCGCTTGCGGATTTAATATAATCTTTAAACTTAACGATATCTTCAGCTTTCAGTTCGGCGGGACGAATATTATATTTATTAATAAGGTAGTTTATATCTGCGACCTGACTTTCCGGAGTAATTCTGACAAAGTTGTCTTTCATCAAAATCGGTTTACCTCCTTTTTCAACCAGAGTTGAAGTAGCGATAACGCCATCAGCTAATTTAACCGGGGCAAAGTCAAGACTTTTAGAACCTCTCTCTGCCTTAATCCTCAGAATCAATTCAGATATTTTCATATCATCTTTGTAGGGAACTGAACCGGTATATGTAAAATTGCCACCATTCATTGAAATTACCTGGTTATTACCCTGAACGCTTTCCCCCTGAACAACCTGAGCTTTTTCAAACACAGTTTCTCCACCGGTATATGTAAGTACAGGAGTAGCAGTCAAGGTAGTTTTTTTATCAAAATACTTTTCAGGGAATACCCCTTTGATCGTAACATTAACAAGTCCTGCATGTGTTTCCAGAACTTTAGGGGTAACCTCATACTTTACAAGACCTGAGTTTTTCTTCATCTTATTTAGTCCGCTGCAACTGGTCATAACTGCTGCAGCCAGAATAAGGATAAAATAGCTTCTAAATTTTTTCATAGTTAAAAATGTTATTTGTTTGAGATCTAATTAAGCGCATATATTAAACAATATATTCCTTCTTTATGTTCATTACAATTTTAAACAAAGATAGTTATAAAATTTAAATCTTTAAAATAATTTATTGAAGAATTACTGTATTAATTCCAACAGGATAATTCTTATAAAAAATTGTATCAATGATTTTTAAATAATCATTATCGACAGTTACGAAATCTATTTCGTTGATATCAATTACCAGGTATCTGTTGTCAGGATTCTGTTTAAAAAATGTAAAATAGCTATCCTGTATTCTCTGAAGATATTCCTTTGTAATTGGTTTCTCATAACTACGGCCTCTTTTCTCTATATTATCAATTAACCTGGAGGTATTAAGATGAAGATAAACATATATATCAGGCCTGGGAAGGGAACCATATATTATATAAAAAATCTGCCGGTAAAGGTTATATTCATCTCCCGTGAGTGTTGAAGCTGCAAATACAAGCGATTTCATGAAATAATAATCTGCAACAGTGAATGACTTGAACAGATCCTGTGTAACAAGCTCATCTCTAAGTTGTTTGTAACGGCTAGCAAGAAACGAGAGCTCCAGCGGGAAAGAGTATTTATCAGGGTCGTTATAAAATTTTGGCAGAAATGGATTGTCGTCAAAATGTTCAAGAATAAGACGTGCATTAAACTGACCGGCGATCCGGCTTGCCAGTGTTGTTTTTCCTGCCCCGATATTGCCCTCTATCACCATATAGTTGTACTCAGATCTCATCTCTTTGATTTCAATTAATCAATAACAGAATTGGAAATAGAAATTACCAGAGGCTGTCTCACAAGAAAAAGCCCTTACCCGCAAGGTTTGCAAAGCATTAAATCCAAAGATCGCAAAGAATTAAAATACTGCAATTTATCTTTGTTGGCTTTGCTGATAAAAAAAATTTTGATATAACCTCCAAGGTTAATTTTTCTGATCCGGGTCAGGCTTTGTATCCTGGCGTTCTGGTCTGGGAGGCCTGGGAAGCAGTTCCTTTCGTGAAAGTTTTATCTTACCGCTCCTGGAATCAATTTCGATTATTTTAACTTCAACCTCCTGTCCTTCCTTAAGGACATCTCCCACTTCCCTGACTTTGTTCCAATCGATTTCTGAAATATGAAGAAGTCCATCCTTATTCGGGAGTATCTCAACAAATGCTCCGAACTGAACTATTGTTTTTACTTTTCCTCTGTAAACCTGGCCCACTTCGGGTATTGTTACGATCTTTTTCACCCAGTCGAGTGCTGCAGTAATTACTTCTTTATTCTCTCCGAAGATGTTTACATCTCCATGACCATCAATCTCTTCTACAATAATGGTAGCACCGGTGGTTCTTTGTATTTCCTGTATAATCTTTCCACCCGGACCAATAAGAGCTCCTATCATTTCTTTTGGTATAGTTAACTGCTCAATCCGTGGAGCATGAGGTTTTAGTTCAGGCCGCGGTTCTGCAATTGTCTCTTTCATTATGTCCAGGATATGTAATCTGCCTGCCCTGGCCTGCCCCAGTGCTTTTGCCAATATCTCGAATGACAGACCCTCTACTTTTATATCCATTTGAGTTGCGGTAATACCATCGGCGGTACCTGTAACTTTAAAATCCATATCACCCAGATGATCTTCGTCTCCAAGTATGTCCGACAATATCACATATTTCTTTGTATCCTTGTCGGTTATAAGACCCATTGCAATACCTGAAACTGGCTTCCTGAGCTTAATTCCGGCATCCATCAGTGCGAGAGTACCGGCACATACCGTAGCCATTGAGGATGAGCCATTTGATTCGAGAATGTCAGAAACCACCCTGATTGCGTATGGGTTTTCTTCATCGTGAGGCATCATATTTTTGAGTGCCCTGTGAGCAAGGTTGCCATGACCGATCTCTCTTCTGCTTAATCCACGGGCAGCTTTTGCCTCACCGGTGGAAAAAGGTGGAAAATTATAATGGAGAGTGAACTTTTCAGTTCCTTTATTCAGGACATCATCAATGATCTTCTCGTCAAGTTTTGTACCAAGTGTAACTGTGGTAAGCGATTGCGTTTCGCCTCTTGTGAATAATGCTGATCCGTGAGTTGCCGGAAGAGTGTCAATTTCGCATGTAATGGGTCGTATCTCATCTGTATTTCTTCCGTCGAGACGAATATGCTCATCGAGAACAAGCCTTCTTGATGCCTCCTTAAGAACATCGTGATAGTATTTTTTTACAAGGGTCTCATTAACAGAATCATCTTCCTGGTAATGTGTGAGAAACTCTGTAATAATTGATTCGAATTCATCGGTTCTTTTATGTTTGTCAGCAGTTGATGACTTAGCAGCCTGGTAACATTTATCATAAGTCTCACTCCAAACTTTTTTCCGGAGATCTTCATCATTTTCCTCATGACAGTATTCCCGTTTAGCAGGTGCACCAACCTCTTCAGCAAACTCCAACTGAGCCTTGCAATGGATCTTTATAGAATCGTGAGCAACTTTGAGAGCCTGAAGCATATCGTCTTCAGATACCTCCTTCATTTCGCCCTCAACCATCAGAATGTTATCATAAGTGGCGCCAACCATAAGGTCAATATCGGCCTCCTTAAGTTGAGTTGCTGTAGGGTTAATAACAAAATTCTTGTTGATTCTGGCAACTCTTACCTCTGATATCGGCCCTTTAAAAGGTATATCGGATATGGTCAATGCAGCAGAGGCAGCAAGTCCGGCAAGTGCGTCCGGAATAATATCCATATCAGCCGAAATAAGACTTATTGTAACAAATGTTTCTGCATGAAAATCATCAGGGAACAAAGGCCTTAAAGCTCTGTCCACAAGCCTTGAAATAAGAATTTCGTTATCAGAAGGCCTTGCTTCTCTTTTCATGAATCCTCCGGGGAATCGTCCCGAGGAGGCATATTTTTCTTTATATTCTACCGAAAGGGGCATGTAATCAGTATCCTCTTTTGCCTCTCTGGCTGATACGACAGTGGCTAAAAGCATTGTCTTACCCATCTTCAGGAGTACAGAACCATCGGCTTGTCTTGCCATTCTGCCTGTCTCAAGGGTAATTGTTCTTCCATTGCCCAGATCAATAATTTTCTCTTTAATATTAAACATTGTGAATGATTTTTGAATATTGAAATTATATAAAGTAAAAAAAATATATTATGAAAAAAGGCAATTCTGGATTGCCTTTCTGCTTTACTTACGTAATTTCAACGCTTTTATGATTTCGCGATACCGCCCTATATCTTTAATTTTCAGATAATCCAAAAGCCTTCTCCTTTTCCCTACAAGTTTTATAAGTGCCTGCTGGGTACTGAAATCTTTTTTGTTCTTTTTAAGATGCTCAGTAAGATGGTTAATCCTGTATGAGAATAGAGCTATCTGTCCTTCAGCTGTTCCTGTATCAATCTCTGAGGTACCAAAGGTTTTGAAAAACTCCTGCTTCTTTTCTGTTGTCAAATACATATCTTTAGTTAAAATATTGTTAATGCAAATATCTATTGAGTCCCCGATTTTGGAACGCAAAAATAAGACTTTTTTATGTAAACTTTCAAACAATTGAATAAAATTTTAATAATTTTTGTATATTTTTTATAAAATGGACCCAAAAACTCCCGTTATTTATTCCCCGGGTCCTTTATAAAGACGTAAAATATCTACTTAAAGTTGCGTGATAACATAAAATAATTGAACTGTTTATCCCACAAATTTAACCTTTAGCAATAAGAGATCCACTCCCCTCGCTTCCTTTTCCCCCCATTTACTCTCACTCACTCCTCCTATTACTCTTTAACACCCTATGGCTCAAGGATTAATTCATCATGATCTTTCAGCTTCCTACCCATGTTTATAAGTTTGCTGCCAATCCGGCACTCAAGGCATCTTCTTTTTTTGCAATAGCCATTTCTGAGTTGAATAAGCGCCTGGGAATAAAATGCTGATTCAGCATTAATTCCGGCTGATATCCATTCATCAATAATGGTGTTCGACTCAGCCTGAATATTTTCCATCAAACTAATTGCTCTCCCGCAAATTTCCTGGTTAGCCCTGCACTTTCCATAAATAAACATTACGGGTAACACCGCATTAATAAGCAAAATATCAGTTGCCTGCGATCCTGTGTTCTTGGATACATTTATACTCTTTTTACCGAAAATATAATGATCGTTCCAGTATCCGGAGGCGGATACTTCAAAAACTTCTTTCAGCACGTTAATATTATACAGCTTCAATCGTTCTGGAGAATAGTCCCCCTGCAACAGAAAGCAGTGCTGCCAACTGAGAAATCCTGATTGTCGGGAAATTTACAGGTCGCAGCCTGCTGAATTTCCATATCCACCCATGTAACGGTTGAAGAGAATATTTGGAAGAGAGTACTTTATATTCCCGGATAAGACTCAGGTAATATTCATCCGACAGAGCTTCTTTGAACAGACCCTCCCCGAGCATGCCCGATGTCCCGAAGAGCAATGCCTCAAGCTGAAAGCGGTTATCGGCATGTTTCCTGATTATCCGGAATGGAAGCCCTGAAGCAAGCATTTCAAATGGCTCTGTATTCACCCTGAATCCGAAATACCGTGATAATAACCTGTAAAATGTCTCTTCCCAGTCGTTACCAGTCTCTTCGAATATCTTCAGGATTGACTCTGACTTTTCTTCCAGCCTTTCAATAAGGAGGGCATTGAGCCAGTGTCGTATATAAAATTTATCAAGCCGGCTTATTTCACCCTGGCAGGCAATGACAAACGGATTATTCAGGAGGTTACTGTACTTCTCATAAAGTTCATCATCAAAGGCCAGTTCAACCGTTAATATCTCCTGTCCCCTTGAATTAAAAACTTCCTTATCGTTCTCTGCAACAAGATGAAGAATGACGTTATTAAAAGCAGGGTCAGCATTATGTCCATGATTATCAAAGTGGGAGGATCGGGTATGTATTTCAACATTTCCCGCCCATTCAGTACCATCAATGCGAATCCTTGAATTAAAAAAATCAGGACCTGCATCACGGTTATATTCCCCGGGATGAATAACTATGATTTTATTTCCATTCTTATCAATAAGAGACTCTTTATGATAAAGACTGTATTTCCACAGATAATGGAGAAATTCCTCTTTCATACCGGCACGATTAAATAATAAAGCAGCAAGAATATAAAAATACTAAAAGTTGCATTACGGTGAATGTGTACAAAGGCAATATTCAGATAAGGTTATGTTCTTTAAGATAATGTTCCATCTCTGTCCGGAGATCCCGGGCTTTTTCACCCGCAACTTTATCAAAACTTCTTGTATTATCGGCAAATATTATTCCGCGTGATGAATTGACCAGCAGTCCGCATTTGCTGTTCATCCCGTACTTTACAACTTCTTCAAGACTTCCGCCCTGTGCACCCACACCGGGTATCAGAAGAAAATGATCCGGAACGATTTTTCGGATATCCTTAAGCATCTCGGCCTGCGTTGCTCCGACAACATACATCAGGTTATTTATTGTACCCCATTTATGTGAGACAGTCAAAACTCTTTCAAAAAGCCTGATCCCGTCCTCATTATGATATTGAAAATCATCAGCCCCGGGATTAGAGGTAAGTGCAAGCAAAACAACCCATTTATCTTTATATGAAAGAAATGGAGTAATGGAATCTTCACCCATATAGGGGGAAACAGTTATCGCATCAAAAGGCATATTTTCAAGAAAAGTCCTGGCATACATTTTTGAAGTATTTCCGATATCGGCTCTTTTGGCATCGGCTATAACAAATATTTCAGGATAATTTGTTTTAATATATCTTACAGTTGCTTCAAGCGACAGCCATCCTTTTGAACGGTTACATTCATAAAATGCTACATTTGGCTTGTATGCCACAACGTGTTCATGAGTAGCATCAATGATTCTCCTGTTAAATTCAAAAACCGGATCTTTTGTTCCAAGGAGGAATGGATGGTATCTTTTCAATTTCAGAATCAAGTCCTACGCAAAGAAAAGATCTCTTCCTGATAATGTTATCAAATAACTGCGAATAGGTCATTATCAAACTTTTAATATATCTGTTTCTTTAAGCCGTTCAGCATTTTCAGCCATCTGAAGCTTATTGATAATCTCCTGAATATTTCCGTCAAGTATCGAGAGAAGATTATATACCGTATAATTGATCCTGTGATCTGTCATCCTTCCCTGGGGATAATTATATGTACGTATTTTGGCTGACCTGTCTCCTGTTGAAACCATTGTTTTTCTTTTTTGTGAAACCTCATCAAGATATTTCTGGTATTCAAGATTATAGAGCCTGGTTCTCAGCTCCTTCAGAGCTTTATCGTAATTTTTAAGCTGTGATTTTTCATCCTGGCAGGTAACAACTAATCCGGTGGGATATGTGTAAGGCGTATTGCCGAGTAGGTCGTATTGACAGACTGCCCTCCCGGACCCGATGAACAATAAGTATCCTTCCGGATGTCTTCATTCTTTAATTCAACATCAAACTCGTCAGCTTCCGGAAGCACTACTACCGATGCGGCAGAAGTATGAATACGTCCCTGTGTTTCAGTTTGCGGCACACGTTGCACCCTGTGAACACCTGATTCATATTTCAATATGCCATAAACACCATTGCCGGTAACACTTACAACTATTTCTTTATATCCCCCTGCAGTACCTTCCGAGTAACTGTTGACCTCAGCTTTCCATCCCTTTTGTTCAAAGTACTTGCTGTACATCCTGAACAGATCGCCGGCAAAGATACTTGCTTCATCACCACCTGTTCCGGCCCTGATTTCCATAACTGCATTCTTATCGTCTTCAGGATCGGATGGTATAATCAGCAGCTTAATCTCCTCTTCCATTTCAGGAATACGATTGTTAAGCTCTTCAAACTCAGCCTTGGCCATTTCTCTCACTTCCTCATCCTTCTCGGTCGACAACAATTCTTTTGTACTGGTGATATTTAAAAGGGCAAGTTTATATCTCTCATACGATTCAATAATTGGCTGAAGTTCTTTGTATTCCTTATTCAGCTTTACATAGCGTTTCATATCCGAGAGCACCTCCTGCTGAGTAAGGAGTTCGCCGACTTCAATGAATCGCTGCTTAACTCCTTCAAGCTTCTCGAGTATCATATTGTTTGCCATAATAAAAAAATTTTCAGGGTGCAAAGTTAGATAAAAAGGTGCAAAATCGCAAAGACATAACGGCATTGTATTATAGGTTATATGCGATATTGCATTCTTAAGTTCCCCTACCGGGAGTACCTGCCGTGGTTCGGCTGGGGGCAAGCGTGGGTTTAAGAGGAAAATATAATCTCCTAATATTCGAAAGTTCCTGATTCTGTTTTGATTGTAAGCTTATTCTTTTCAGATGCTTCGCAGTGCCCGATTACTTTAGCTTCAAGATTGAATCCGGCTGCAATATCAATAATTTCCGAAGCAATTCCCTGAGAAGTATAGATCTCAAACCGGTGCCCCATGTTAAACACCTGGTACATATCTTTCCAGGGAGTTCCGGACTGCTCATTTATTAAACGGAACAAAGGAGGGACAGGGAACATATTATCTTTTACAATATGCATATTTTCAGTGAAACGCATTATTTTTGTCTGACCTCCCCCGGAGCAATGAACCATACCATGTATCTCTGACCTTAATGTCTCCAGAACTTTTTTTATTACCGGAGCATAGGTACGCGTAGGAGAAAGAAGAAGCTTCCCTGCATTAACATTCAAACCCTTGATTTCATCTGTAAGTTTTAAGGTCCCTGCATAGAACAGATCATAGGATAGTGCCTGATCCAAGCTTTCGGGATATTTTGAAGCCAGATATGGAGAAAAGATATCGTGACGTGCAGAAGTAAGGCCATTACTGCCAATACCACTGTTGTATTCTTTCTCATAGGTTGTCTTGCCATATGATGCCAGACCTATAATTACGTCACCCGGACAGATATTGTGGTTTGATATTACATCCGCTCTTTTCATACGGGTAACTACATTGGAGTCGACAATTATTGTCCTAACCAGGTCACCCACATCGGCAGTCTCGCCGCCGGTTGAATATATGCCTATTCCTAGGTCCCGGAACTCCGAGAGTACCTCTTCACCGCCATTAATTATAGCTGAGATAACTTCACCGGGAATAAGGTTTTTGTTTCTTCCGATTGTTGAAGAAAGAAGGATTTTATCATAAGCCCCAACACACAGCAGATCATCAAGATTCATAACTATTGAATCCTGCGCAATACCTTTCCAGACCGATATATCACCGGTCTCTTTCCAGTAAATATAAGCCAGAGATGATTTGGTGCCTGCTCCGTCAGCATGCATAATATTGCAGTAATCTTTGTCGCCACACAGCAGGTCGGGGACTATCTTGCAAAAAGCATTGGGAAACAATCCTTTGTCTATATTCCTGATAGCTGCATGGACATCTTCTTTTGAAGAGGATACTCCTCTTCTGCTATATTTCGAATCGGGGGCCATAGGGTTATTATTCAGGTTGTAAAGGTAGAAAAAAAATAATGGCGCGAGGCATCGGGCGAAGAGTACCGGTGTTATTCCGCTCCGGCATACACCCATTCAATGGCCTGTCTCAGCAGCTTTCTGAAGACCGGATTTTCATATGTTGGTACATCGTGTCCACTCTGAATTGTAACGATCCGTGATTTACCGTATTTTTTGGTCCAGCCTATTATTGGCGTACTGGTTGGTTCATCAGTGGTCAGTAAGGGTGTTACGCCTGCTTCAACATAATAATTTTTATATGTCTCGTCAAAAATCTCAAAATCAGTTAATCCCTTTGTTACGGGATGTTCAGGATCTGAGATTTTTACTTTGAAATGAATATCGTGAATATATGAAGAAACCGGATACTCCGTTCCATTGACAGTAGTTGGTTTGTGAAAGTATTTACCTCCAATAATGTTAAAATACTCCGGCCAGTCGTCATAGGCACATATGCTGTGATGAAGGGCGACGACCGGTTTTCCCTGTTTTATACAGTCAGACAAGTTCTTTGCCTGTTCGTCAGTTATTTTCTGCCACATATGGTAAAAGACCAGAACATCATATTTAACTCTGTTCGCAGGTAAAAACATATTATAAGCAGCAGGGAGTTCGGCTATCTGATAAGTTATATTTGCTCCAAGGCTCGCGAGCATCATGTTGAACTGCTCAACCTTATAATCATGTCCTCCAGTAACAACAAGAATGCGGATGTTGCTTTCTGAAGGAGGAGTACCATAAAAAACGGATGAGGTGGCAAAACAAATCAGTAAAGATGAAATCAAATTTCTCATAAAAATAAAGTAATGATCTATTTCTTTGGTGGTTCGTAATCTGTCCTCAACACCTTGAATTCAGTTCTGCGGTTGATCTGGTGAGCAATTTCTTTCTGCTCATCATTTGCAAGAGAATTAATATATTGATCAGAAAGTGTAGCCCCCAATTTAAGGAATGGTGATTGTGCAGCTATATCAGCATTGACCACTTTTGGACTCGATTCTCCATAGCCTTTTGCTAATAATCGCTCAGGATCAATGCCTTTACTGATCAGATATTGAACTACAGTCTGGGCTCTTTTCTGTGACAGCTCAAGGTTATACTCTTCGGTATCGCGTGAATCGGTATGTGACATAAGTTCGATAGTCACATTGGGATTGTCGTTAAGGGTTTCAACAAGCTTGTCGAGAGACACCATTGATTCCGGTCTCAGGTCCCATTTCCCAAAATCATAGAAGATATTCGGGAGCTCAATAGGTTTATCGATAGCTGTAAGAAGAATTGTGACCATAAAATCACGACTCTTTTCCTGTCCCTTTGTAGTCTCTTTTTCCTTTCCGTTAAGAAATCCTTTCTTTGAGGCCAGGAAAATATAATCTACTTCAGGTTTGAGGGTGAATTTGAAATCACCACTTTGTCCGGTCTCTGCCTGAAGGTTGGAACCGTCACTTGCAATAAGCTGAACAGTTGAAGCATTTATTGCCGTTCCGGTTTTTTCATCTTTCACCAGACCTGTCACACTGAATCTAAGAGGTGGCAGTTCAAAAGAATAGAGGTCATCATCTCCTTTTCCCTTGCGTGTGGAACTGAATATTCCTTTTTCACTTCCGTCCTGAAAGGCGATTCCAAAATCGTCAGCAAAACTATTTACAGGTGGTTTCATATTTTGGACCAGCCATGAGCCGTCGGGTTGCGGTATTGCTTTAAATATGTCGAGACCTCCCATGCCTATCTGGCCGTCGGAAGAAAAATAAAGTGTACCGTCATCCCTGATGTAAGGGAAAACTTCATTTCCGGGGGTATTGATATCGGGACCTGCATTGCGTGGTTTTGACCAGCCATCGCCTTCATTTGCACGAGTGATTATCCAAATATCTTTTCCTCCAAGACCCCCGGCCATGTTTGAGACGAAATATAGAGTCAGTCCGTCATTTGTTACCGCAGGATGTGCTACTACCATAGAGTCGGGAAGGATTCCCAGATTTTTAGGCGGGCTCCATTTATCCCCTTTTCTGGTTGAAAACATTATTACGCATCCCTTTTTTTCGCGTTTCCCCGCATCACATCTGGTAAAGTATAGCTCTTTGTAATCTGAAGCAAAGCAGGGTGTTCCTTCCTCGAATTCACTGTTAATCCCTTCTACGGGAACAGGAGTACTCCATTTTGATTTCTTATCAATCCGGCTTTCAAAGATATCTGTAAAGCTCTGTCCGGTAGCGCCATGGGTTTTATTACCTGTCGCTTCATCGCGGGCGGATGTAAAATAGATCTCTTCAAAGTCGTTACGGGCATAGGCCGGACTAAAGTCTGACTTCCTGGAATTGAGATCTTTTATTTCATCAACCTTGTAAGCCTCGGGGTTCCTCAGCCAGTCAAGCGCCAGTTCACAGGCCCGTATCTCCTGGTCAGCCCTTGCATCAGATGGCGCAATCTGTTTATACTTCTTAAGTTCGTCAATTGCGAGTTGATATTTTCCATTTTTCTTGAGGGATTCGGCCAGACGGAATTGTGCTTCCGGTTTTGAAAAAGTGGACCTTACCGCGAGTTTATACCACGTTTCGGAGTTTTTCGGATCGTTGGTCAATCTGTAACATTCAGCAATCATGTAAACCAGGTCGGTCCTTGAAGCCTTATCAGATTTATTTGTTTTGGAGTACGCATTTTTAAACAAATCTATTGCGTCATAATATTCTCCGGCTTTGAAAGAGGCATATGCTCTCTCGGCTCTTCTGTTTTGTGCGGGTGCCTCATGTGCACTTGCCACTATTACAAGAATCATGAAAAACAAATATCTCTTCATATTTCCCTATTCATTTCAACCATAAAAGTACTTAATTTAAGTCATTCCAATGATAATATTAACGACAGAGGATCATAATTATTATAAAATTAAAAGGGGAGCTTTGTAAGCAATCCCCTTTTAACAAACATTTAGGTCGAGTCAATACCAATTATCTTGTGAAGAGTAATTCGCGGTATTTTGGAAGAGGCCACATCTCATTATCAACGATCAGTTCAAGTTTATCAATATGGACACGGATCCCATCAAGATAAGGCTTGACCTTATTTTCATAAGCTAAAGCTTTTTTATATGAATCTTCAATAACATTTGCTTTTTTACGTTCCTCAACCATATCATTAACAAGCTTCTTGATCATGGAAATATGATCTGAAATCGTCATTATCATCTCTTTGCGGGCACCGGCAAGTCTTTCATACTCTATATCGGTGAAAACCTCTTTTAAGCCTCTTACATTCTCGATAAGAGAGGTCATATAACGGATTGCTGTGGGTACTATATGATTTATAGCCAGATCACCGAGGACCCTGGCTTCAATCTGCAATTTTTTGGTAAATTTTTCATACTCAACCTCAACCCGGCTTTCCAGTTCTTTCAAAGTAAATATTCCTGAACCGATTAATACATCTTTAGAGTTTTCAGAAAGGTACATTCTGACCGACTCGGGGACACTTTCAATATTGCAAAGTTTTCTTTTCAATGCCTCTTTATGCCAGTCTTTACTGTAGTTATCGCCCTCAAACAGAACATTTTCTGAATCCAGGATATATTTTTTCAATACCTGGAAAATTGCTTCATCCTTATTCCTCCCTTTTTTAATTAACAGGTCGACTTCGGTTTTGAATTTTCTCAGCTGATATGCTACCGATGCATTTAACGCTATCATTGCCTGACTGCAGTTAGCTGATGATCCGACTGCCCTGAATTCAAACCGGTTACCTGTGAATGCGAAGGGAGAAGTACGGTTACGGTCAGTATTATCAAGCAGAATTTCAGGTATTTTGCCAATTCCGAGTTTAAGTTCGGTTTTCTGTGCAGGAGTCATCTTCTTCTCAGTAACTTTTTGAGTTATGTTTTCAAGCATATTACTCAAATAAGTCCCCAGGAACACTGAAATAATTGCAGGAGGGGCCTCGTGACCTCCCAGCCTGTAAGAATTTGATTCATTCATTACAGATGCCCTTATCAGTTCGTTGCTGTCATGTACAGCTTTTATCACATTAACAAGGAAGGTAAGAAACTGAAGGTTGGTCTTTGGATTTTTCCCCGGGGACAAAAGGTTTACTCCGGTACTGGTTGCCATTGACCAGTTATTATGTTTTCCGGAACCGTTTATTCCGGCAAATGGTTTCTCATGAAACAGAACCCTGAAGTGGTGTTTACGGGCAACACGTCTCATTATATCCATCAGAAGCTGGTTGTGGTCAACTGCCAGGTTCACTTCCTCAAAAATAGGAGCACACTCAAATTGGTTTGGAGCAACCTCATTATGACGTGTTTTTATCGGAATCCCCAGTTTGTAAGCTTCACATTCAAAGTCTTTTATAAAGCACATAACCCTTTCAGGTATTGATCCGAAATAGTGATCTGAAAGCTGCTGATCTTTTGAAGACTGATGTCCCATAAGAGTTCTTTCAGCCAGGACAATATCAGGCCGGACATAATAGAGTGCTTCGTCAATAAGAAAGTATTCCTGTTCACAGCCAAGCGTGGCAATTACCTTTTTTACATCCTTGTCAAAGTACTGGCATATGGCAACAGCTGCCTCGTCGAGCTCTGAGAGTGCTTTCAACAGAGGTGCCTTATAATCAAGAGCTTCTCCTGTATATGACACAAAGATGGTAGGTATACAAAGAGTAGTACCCACGATAAAAACCGGTGAAGATACATCCCATGCTGTATAACCCCTTGCTTCAAATGTATTTCGGATTCCACCACTGGGAAAACTCGAAGCATCAGGTTCAGACTGAACAAGCAGTTCTCCGGAAAAACTTTCAACAATCTCGCTATTATCACCAAAATCTATAAACCCATCGTGTTTTTCTGCGGTACCATCGGTGAGTGGATGGAACCAGTGGGTATAATGAGTTGCGCCCCTGTTGATGGCCCAGGCTTTAAGTCCAGTTGCGACCTGGTCGGCTGTGGGACGATCCAATGATTTGCCTTCATCAATAGCACGCTTCACTTTCCTGTAAGCATCTTTGGAAAGATAATGCTCCATCTTCGGAAGATCAAAAACATTAACCCCGTAATATTCAGAAACAATTTTTGATGGTGTTTCAACTTCGACAGGTTCTCTGTTGAATACCTCTTTTAAAGCACTAAATCTTAATTCTGCCATATATATAATTTTTGACAAATATAAATACTTTTTTCAGACTACCCCCTGTTTTTTAATCTATTTTTTATTTTTTATACTTTTTTTCATTTATACCCCAATTTTCAAGCTCTTCTTAAATGAAATATTACTTATTTATGATTTACCCTTAATTTTTTAATGCGGCATAAGTTTCTGTCATATCTCCAGACGGATCCTCTCCTGTGTACTTAAAGTTTTTATTAATCCGGTTAAAAAACAGAACAACATCTTCAGGTATGGATTTTCATCTTTCCGCCTGCACACCTCCTTCTAAACCGGCCGGACAATGAATTTTTGAAATCGACTTCAATCCATTAATATTCAGGAGTCAGTACTCTTTCATCCCGGGAATTGATTACTATTGACACTGTATGATCAGGATGAACTAACTATTCATCAGCAGCAACTAATTCACTGTCAGGAGTACGATGGTCAATGTGCCGCTGTTATTATTTTCAGGGAAAAGACTGTTAGTCAGTTACGTGTAAGCCCGGATGAATTTCCGGTGATTCCGTGGAATCCTTCAAAAATCCATATCAGGCAGTAAAATAACTGGCACCAAAAAACATCATCAAGCAATACAGTCAGATGGATAAATAGTCGATGCAGAAAAGTCATCGGGGGACCTGATATCGACCATGGTGCTGTATAACTGATGATTACACAAGAAATAACAATTTATATTCTCATCTTCTTTTTAACGGAATTTTGTTATATTTGTCGCCTGTACTAAAAAAGGTATCTTTCTATTAATTTCTAAAGAACATATTACATGTCAGCACTTCAATTTTTAAGAGAAAAAGCAGGAGTATTGGTAGCTGGAGTTATTGGCCTATCACTTTTATTATTTGTCGTAAGTGATTTTTTCGGAAATGGCAGGGGACAGAGATTGAAAGCTAAGAAATACTACGAGATAGGTGAGATTGGGGGTGAAAGTGTTTCATATCAGGAATTTGATAATAAGGTTCAGAATCTGATGGAGATATATAAATTATCCGGTAATTCCAATATTGACGAGGCCACTACTGAATCAATAAGAGAACAGACATGGCAGCAGATGGTAAGAGAAAAAATCCTTGATCCCCAGTACAAAAAACTTGGAATCGGAGTCAGCACTGAAGAGATTGATGAACTGGTACTTGGTGACAATCCGCATCCAATAGTAATGCAGCTCTTTACCGATCCGAAGACGGGAACATTCAATAAGTCTTTCCTTGTAAATTTTCTGAAACAAACTGAAATTGATGAATCAGCAAAAAAATACTGGCTCTTTTTTGAAAATGAAATCGTTAACGACAGGATGAACACGAAATACAATAACCTTGTTGCCAAGGGATTGTACGTAACTTTAAAACAAGCCGAATTTGATAAAAATCTGACTAAAGCTACAGTCGATTTCAGTTACATACTTAAAAATTATGCTGCAATCTCCGATTCCTCTGTCACTATTTCTAAAAGTGATATGGAATCTTATTATGCTGATCATAAGAATAGCTATAAGAGAAACTCTATGAGGGATATTGAATATGTAACATTTGATGTTGTTCCTTCAGAAGATGACATAAAACAGACCGAGTTATGGATTAACAAAACCAAAGAAGAATTTGCCACAACTGCCGATCCGGTTCAATTTATAAATCTCTCTGCCGACACCCGTTATACCGGGTTCTATTTACCGCTCAAAGATATTCCGGATAACCTTAAGGATTTTGTAAAAAAAGAAGATAAGAAAGCAATTTTCGGTCCATATATTGAGAACGGTTCATATAAGATAGCAAGATTACTTGATTACGCAGAAAGGCCCGATTCAGTACATGTCAGGCATATTCTTCTGGCAACCGGTACAACACGGACTTTGGCTGACGCTAAAAGAGAGGCCGACAGTCTTATTAGTCTGATTAAATCTGGCGTTTCATTTGATTCTCTCGCCTTAAGGAACTCTGATGATAAAGGATCTGCACAACTAGGGGGTGATCTGGGGTGGTTTCCCGAAGGAAGGATGGTAGCTCCTTTTAATAATGCATGTTTTACAGCTAAAAAGGGAGCAATTGTAACCGCTGAAACAACCTATGGGATTCATATTATTGAAATTCTTGACCAATCAAAAAGCTCAATAAAATATAATATCGGGATAATTGACAGGAAGATAGTACCGGGATCGGCAACCAATCAGAAAATTTACAGTGAAGCGAGTCAGTTTGCAGGTCAAAATGACACTTATGATAAGTTTATCAAATCGATTGCTTCACAGGGCCTTAATAAGATAGTGGCTAATGATGTTACTCCACAGCAGAAAACACTTCCGGGGCTTGATAATCCGAGAACACTTATAATTGCATTGTTCCAGGCTGAAAATGGCAAGATCATTCTTGATAACAGTCAGCAGGCTGTTTTTGAGATCGGAGACAAATATATTGTTGCATTCTGCACAAAAGTGCAGACAGAAGGAATTGCTCCTCTTAAAGATGTTGAGAATGAAATCAGGTTTAATCTTCTTAAAGATAAGAAAGCAGAGATCATTTCAGCTGAGTTCAATAAGAATAATACTGAAGGTAAAACACTGGATGAAATTGCAGGAGTGATGGGGCTTACAGTTCAGGAAGCAACCCAGATTAATTTCAAATCTTATTCAGTTCCGGGTGCCGGTACAGAACCTGCACTTATTGCAGCAGCTTCAGTATCTAAACAGGGAACTGTTTCAGGTCCGGTAAAAGGTAATAACGGAGTGTTCATGATCTATGTGAACAGCGTTGTGATCTCTTCAGAGGAAGATCTTAAGTTAATTCAGAAAAGGCTTAATGACAACTTTCGAGATGCGGGGTAATTATGAGGCTTATGAGGCACTTCGCAAGGGTGCCAATATTATTGACAAAAGGTATAAGTTCTATTAATGGTTATACATAAAATTTATTAAAGGGTGTCATCAGGCACCTTTTTTTATTTAAGGCCCCCGGGAGAAAATTCATTTAATTTATTATGACAATCGGTAATCATGCATAAGACCTCTTTGATTTTGACTTCGTCGAGCTCCGCTTCTCTCCGGTTCTTCGTTAGCCCCTTACCCTAAAGGGTGCGAAGAACCGAGTCCCGCAGGGCGAGCTCGGCGCAGCCAAAATCAATTACTCCCTTTAGGGTCGGGGCAAATAATTGATTTTCAAGCATCAAAATATTTATATGTATGATTCCCGATAGTCATATAATTTATTACATGGTTATTCCTTAAGATTGCTTCGTCGCTACGCTCCCCGCAATGGCAGTACTGGTTTGTTGTCTTGGGGTTAAGATGTAAGGATTGCTTCGCTACGCTCGCAATGACAGTGCATTTAAGTTTATTTTGTTTATGGATTATAAGTGAAGTTGATAAAGAACAGTGTCATTGCGAGAAGACCCGCAACAGCGGGTCGACGAAGCAATCTTTATCGACAATCACTGCATTGCATAAAAAAAAGCCTCAGTTTTCACTGAGGCTTAATTAAAGTCGGCGACGACCTACTCTCCCACAATATAGCAGTACCATCGGCGCTGGCGGGCTTAACTTCTCTGTTCGGAATGGGAAGAGGTGGAACCCCGCCGCTATAGTCACCTGAAGGCATTTAATACCTTATGACACATCGGATTGAAAGTTAATAAAATCTTACCCCGAAAGTTTACGGGTAATTAGTACTGCTCGGCTTTGACGTTACCGCCTTTACACCTGCAGCCTATCAACGTCGTAGTCTTCAACGACCCTTAAAGGAGATCTCATCTTGAGATGAGCTTCGTACTTAGATGCTTTCAGTGCTTATCTCTTCCAAACATAGCTACCCTGCGATGCAGCTGGCGCCACAACAGGTACACTAGAGGTCTGTCCAACACGGTCCTCTCGTACTAGTGTCAGGTTCTCTCAAATCTCCTACGCCCACAACAGATAGGGACCGAACTGTCTCACGACGTTCTGAACCCAGCTCGCGTGCCACTTTAATCGGCGAACAGCCGAACCCTTGGGACCTTCTCCAGCCCCAGGATGTGACGAGCCGACATCGAGGTGCCAAACCGCCGCGTCGATATGAGCTCTTGGCGGCGATCAGCCTGTTATCCCCGGAGTACCTTTTATCCTTTGAGCGATGGCCCTTCCATACGGAACCACCGGATCACTATGCTCTACTTTCGTACCTGATCGACTTGTCAGTCTCACAGTCAAGCGCCCTTATGCCATTGCACTCTACGCACGGTTACCAATCGTGCTGAGGGCACCTTTAGAAGCCTCCGTTACTCTTTTGGAGGCGACCACCCCAGTCAAACTACCCACCAAACAATGTCTCCTGACGTTTACAGTCAGGATTAGGTTCCAGGTAAATAAAGGGTCGTATTTCAAGGATGACTCCACGATTCCTGGCGAAACCGCTTCA
>CAVZVF010000004.1:0-8278 GCA_963778605.1 uncultured Bacteroidales bacterium | reverse complement strand
ATTAATGGTTGTTGCAAAGAAAAGCAGAGCAACTATACGCCAACGATAATTATAGGTAACTTTCTTCATATTCTGACATTTTTAAGAGTTTTGTAACGTCAGATTATAAATCCCTGTACTCCAGCCAGGCATCCCGGAAATGTTTGATCGTTTCCCAGCTTGCATTAATCGCAGTATTACAGCTCGCAGAAAAAATGAACCTGTTTTTATATGGTTTCATCCTTGTAAACAGATTTTCAACATAATTAAAAATCTCCTTTTTGGTTTTCAGGTCCCTTGTCTCTATTGCGCTGATTCCCCCGGTTATAATAAACTTATCATGGGTCCATTGTGCGGCTTCATCAAGTTCAATGTTACCTATTGGAGGAAAGGCAAATCCCTCCAGTCCATCCACATTCAGGGAAGAGATAAGTTTCAGATTCTCTTTCTGGTTTCCACATGCATGGATGAAGAATCTGGCCCCGTTTTCATGGCAAACAGCGCTTGCTTTTTCGTAAAATGAAGCCGAATATGCCTCTACAAAATGGGGTGGATGGAATATCGTGTCAAGGTTATCCATAGACATTATTACCGGAACTCCGTTTTGTACACACTGTGCGGCCAGATCAAGCATGGCTTTTTCATGCAGATCAAGAACTCTTTTGGCAAAATCAGGATTTTCCAGTAAAAAATAGACCGAATTAATTGGTCCCATGGTAAAATGGAGCATTTTCAGAGGACTGAACAGGTCACCCACGATATTAACACCTCTTTCTCCGACTTCCTGACAGACCTTTTCATATTTTGCCTTATTGAATTTCCATTTTCTGGATGCGACTAGCTGCTCAAAAAGACTGTTTTGCTCCTTATAATCTGTTACCAGGAAGTCTTTTTGAACTATCGTGGATTCGTCGAAAACATAGGTTAACTTTTCTGACAGTTTTCCGGAAGTGAAGCGATATTCCCTGCTGATGGTTTTATTACTTCCGTCAGGTTCAATTGAAGTAACTATTTCTCCGTCTTCCAAATATTCATCGCAAATCCCGCCGATCCATGCCTCATCCTGCTTACAGTAAATATTACGGCTGAAGACATCTGCTCCCAGGAAGCTGATCATATCAAGCTGGGTATCACAATGTCTTATTTCTTCGGGCAATATGCCGTGGTTTTTATGATGGGCAAACCACTGCCAGTAATTTGGAGCGAAAATAAACCTCGATGGTACCTCGTTTTTAAGTACCAGTCCGATTTCATCTTTGGGACTCAGTTTCATCTGTAAAAAGTTAAAATGTAAGTTCTATTTATTTCTATTCCTAATTCTACTTTGACAGATTACATCTTACTACGATTTTTCAGTTTGTTTGCCCCGACCCTAAAGGGAGCAATCTGAAAAATCAACCTGTTCCCTTTAGGGATTAAGGGCAAAAACAGGTTGATTTTTCTAATCTGTCAAAGTAGAACTAATAAGTTCGGGTAATATCACATTTTTCAGGGCAAATTCAGAAATCTGGTGATTTGGCGACGTTTCGTCAATTACCATGTAATAATGATCAGTTTCATCCATGGAAACGAGTCTTGTAATAACACTTTGCTCAACCAGGTGCATATCAGCATCATAATCCCGGGCAGGATCATGTTGCTTCTGGCCGAAACAGCAGTTATCGCGGCGATTTAGAATCTGTACCTGTTTACGGCCCTCGCCATACGCTCCAAGTAAATAAAGATCGGGATAACCGGCAATTTCACAATAGAGCTGCGGCAGAAATTGTTCAATATCACCAATGGAGGATCCAACTCTGTAGTACAGGGGAATGGACCCCGCCACATTAAAACTGTATTTTATCCGGTCATCGAGAGCGGAAATAAGATTTGTTGTCCAGCCGCCCCCCGAAAGTCCGATCATGTCAACTCTTTTGTATTTATAAACCTTAATAACGTAATTCAGACTAACAATAGTCGGATCGAGGAATAACCTTAATCCATAAGTTGGGAGTGGGTCGGGAATACCCAGGTCGGTATTAAATACTTTGCAATGGTCAAAATTGCAGTTCCGTTCAACAGATTCTTTAACATGAGGCATATACACTGAAAGAACATCAAATCCGGCTTCCAGCAAGCCTGTAATGGTTGCTTCTATCCTGCTGTAATGACGTTCATCATCAATCAGTGTACAGCTATGTCCTGGATTGAAGACTATAAGCCTTTTATTTCTGTGGACAGGAACAAAAAGATAAGCAAGGTCTTTTACAGAATCAACTCCCTGAACAGGGATTTCGATCCTGTCCACACGATTAACAACCTCATGAGGGTGCAGGGGGCTTGGGATACCTGATGTTACAATAACATCCGACCGGTCGGGGATATGGCTGGAATTCCAAATGGCCCGGATTATTTCAAGCCGTTTATTAATAACATCACCCGGCTTTACAATAGTGATCTCCCTGTCATCACAATTTCGTGGTGTACAGTCCGCAAATTGAGTTGCAGCATTTTTTACTCCGGCGGGCACAACAGGTTTTCCGGGTGAATTGCAATCCCTGATGTTGATGTTCTGCGAGCTGTCAAGGACGATCAATTCAGTCTTACCTTCAGAGAATGCATTTAAATCAGATATTCGGGAATCTTTAACATCTTTCAGATATAAAGCCGGGCGGTAATCAGGCGATTCATAAGAAAGTTCAATATTATCCATTGTCAGCCCGGTTACATGCCTGCAGAAAAATCCGTATGCCGGGAGAACTCCAAACATTCCATATTCAGGATACTTATCAGGGTATTCCTCAATTTTCCGTTTAGCAAGTTCTTCGGTTCCCCCTCCTTTGAATGACAGATGTATGTTGCTCAATGTAATGTTCCTTGCCGGATAAGAAGACAAGCCGGTAATAGAACAGCCTGTCTTGCCTGTGTTTGTTGCCTGAATATTACTTAATATTACATTGAATAATTTTCCCATTCCGGGTTTTTCCATATTTTCCTTAAAAAGTCGCGCCCGGTTGCCTAATCTTATAAAAATTGCGCAACCTATATTGTCCATATTAATATCTGACACGGACACATTATTCAATGATCCGCCATCCACCATTTCCAATGCAACAGCCGCCAGATTGGTTTCGTAGATTGTACAATTGTTCATCGTAATGTTCTGAAAATCACCATTAGATTCCGTTCCTAACTTAAATGCATTACAATTGGAACTAAGTACACAATTGGATATGGTGATGTTTTTGCATGGTCTGTCAAATGTGCTTTTAATAACAATTGCATCATCACCGCTGATTATATTACTGTTTGAAATCCGTACATTGTTGCAGGCATCGATATCAATACCGTCATTATTGTGGTTAACCCTGCTTTTTACGGTTATACCGTCAATATTTACATTCTCGCATGACATATAATGCTGAACCCACATTGGAGAGTTAATCAGGGATATGTCTTTAACCGTGATATTCCGGCAATTAATGAGACGGATCATATACGGTCGCATTCTGTAAGAATCAAACAGAGATTTTTTAACCAGCTCATTTGAAACCTGGAAAGATGCCCCATTTCCATCAATTATGCCATGACCGGTAATAGCAACATATTGCAGGTCTTCGCCATAAATAAGACTCTTGTTCGTGTAATTATCGGTATAGGATCTGATTTTTGACACTGTTACCGGGTAATCGTTTAAATCCTTACTTCCTTCGAGGACGGCTCCGGTTTCCAGGTATAATGAGACATAGCTTTTTAAAAACAGTGTTCCTGAAATATATTTTCCAGCAGGGAAATATACGGTTCCTCCTCCTTTAGCAGCACAATTGTCAATTGCTTTTTGGATAGTCTTTGTAGTTATTGTTTTTCCATCCTTTGGGGTTCCATAATCCAGAATATTAAAATATAAAGACTGGGCTGATCCCAGATGGCAACCTGCAAACAAGATGACTGATATCAATAATCTGTTAATTTTCATGGTTATTAAGTTAAGGTTTTATTGTTACAACCGCCCGCCGAAAGCTATATAAAGGTGGCTCACCATCATTCCTGAGCTGGAGTATGATATGGATAGTTTCAGGTTTTTTCACTTCAGGTGCAACGAAGCCAGTAGTAAATCCGCTGATATCACTCAGCGCTGTCTGACCCTGATAAGTTCCTGCTTCGCTATAAACGGTCCAGCTGACAAAAAGGTTATTACCGTCAGGATCACTTGAGTTTCCTGCATCAAATCTGACCAAACTTCCGGGTGCTGCTTCAAGTTTAAGAATCTCAGATCCTCCCCTTCCATTTAATATAGCGACAGGATGGTGATTTGTCTCATATCGTGATTTAACACACCAGTTCATGCGGGCGCGGAAATCATTTTGGATGGCTTCGGCCCAACGTGCAACCATATTGTCACGACTTGTTGAACCCTGCCATGTGTCCGCCTGATTGGCCCAGTAATAGTTTCTCCCGTCGTATTCTTCATTTAATCCGTAACGCCCCGCCCAACTTCCCCAGGTTGGTTCGTCAGGATTGTTCATTCCGGTTGGTATAAGGTAGAGAAAGCTCATTGTGTCACCTTCTTTCTGTGGAAAGTTTGTGTTTACCGGATACAGAGCACCAAGTTTTCCATGCCCTGTGCGCACATCACGTTCTATATTGAAACCGCCCGCAGTTGCAGTGAGGGCAGAGAAACGGTGATACCAACGTTTCCCATCAATTGGAGGTTGCCAGGTATCCACCCATAACGGAAATGGCGGTTCAATCTCAGAAGTGTGTTTACCAAACTTGTCGGCCGAAGCGAGCCTGAGGCGGTTCTTAAACTTTGCATAACCGTCGGGACCGCGTTCTGTCAGCACGCGGTCCAGCGCCCTCTTTAAACAACTTTCAGCGCTGCCATTATCGGTACCCCAGTTACAAAACCAGACAGGACGCGGATCCTGTGAATCTACAGCCCTGATAGTAAGGTTAACACCATCATCGGTATCGTCGTAACCGGCCACAGTGCGTTTAAGAAGGTCATCCACGCCAGGATAGCCGGAATCATGTTGAATAAGATTATTGCGGCATAGACCATAAGCGTTTACTATTGATCTCACTATACCAAGGCCATCACGTACGGGATTTTTGTTCTCACCCTCACGGGCTGTCCTGCGGTTTGCAATGATACCTTCGATATCGAAAACGTTCGCGTACAGCAGAAAACGCACCAGTGACTGTTCATCATCCGGATCGCCTCCTGCGTCGGTTTCGATTATGATGCGGATTTTTTCATCCGGCCCCTCTTTAGCTGCATAATTATTGGTAATAATTCCACCAAATTTTCCAACAGTAGCAAGGAAAAAAGAACCGGTAATTGATTTTTTTAAAAAGTCCCTTCTTGAATCCATTTTTTAATCCTAATTTTAAATACTGCTCTGAAAATTCCTGAATCAACGATAATGCATTAAACTTTAGTATTAATTTTAAGCAGGTAATGTAAGATTGGAATCAGGTGGTACAAAGTCAGAATGAACTAAGGTTGCCATTTAATATTTGAGTTAAATAATCTTCCTGCAGTTCCCTGATCTTTATTAACTTTTCTCCGTGGTTTTTTTCCAGATAAGTCCCGCCTACAGTAAAACAGGTAAAGCCCCCTGAAGCGGTTCCCCACGAAATGGCATCTGTAAGATCATACTCTCCCTTTGATCTGGTTTTGAGTTGCCATGCAAGCGAAGCAATTATGCCTCCGGCAAAGTTATCGCCACAACCGGTGGTATCTCCTTTTGGAGCTGAAGCAGATTTCAAAAGGTCGGTTATCTTTTTTGAGACAGGTAGTTGAGTGATGATTTTTTCTTTGAACAGACCGCCTCCGGACCAGAAATATATATTATTTGCTCCGTTGGTAATAATAAAAGAAGATAATTCCGTAGCAGCAAAAAATTCTGCTGCTTTGTCTATAGTCGTCTGACCGCTTATTTTTAGGGACTCTTCCTTGTTCATGATCAGAATGTCAATCATTCTGAAAGAATCAGGATCGTCACCCGGGGGCCATGGTTTACCGGGATAAGTCTTTTCATTCATGAAGTCAAAAACGGTATTTAAAACTGTAATGCAGTTATTACTTTTTGCCCTTGTAAGAAGTGAGGTCAGATTATTGTTAAGTTGCGGGACTAAGGCTGTACCGCCAAAACATACAATTTGTGAATTGAAAAAATCATCGTTCAGGTATTGTGGTGAATATTCCCAGGCTGCACCAATATTATTTACGAAAGTCCGTTCACCATTCCCATTATCGTACCCCGGATCAGAAAAAACATCGGTAAAGGGAGAACCTTTAGTGGTTATTGTCTTGTAGTTATCAATATTAAGAGGGGTTTTACGTACAATATCAATAATTTTCCTGGCAGTGTCATCTTCACCTGCCATTCCAAAATATTTAACCCCGTATTCAAGGGGGTCAAGCATTTGTGAAGCATGGATGAGAGACACCAGTGAAGGGCCTCCTACATTAAATGCATCGGGCTGCCTTTCACCTATAATTTCTTTCAGAATCTCAATATATGAGCGACCCGAAAACTTCTCAAGTTCTTCTGTAAAAACAAGTTTACCCGGACTTAATCCCCCATCGCCCGGGTTTAAAGACATAAATTTCCGGAAACCTTTGTGATTGAATGAAACTCCATTATAAAGGAAGTCGCCAAGAGCACAACCCGTACCTGAAATAATAATCTTTTCTTTATTCATCCCCAACTCTTATTATATAGTTTTCTTCCGCCCTCTTATAAATGATTTAACTATTTTGATTTATTTTATACCTGTCAGTGATTCCAGTGCTGGCAATGATTCCCCTTCCCGATAGCTCAGGCTCTCCAGACTTCTCTGAAAACTTAACCAGAATTGAAATTCGTGATCATATTTCCCCATTGCATTACCCAGACGAAAAGGAGTATACTCATTCAGCCATGCTTTCCTGAAAATCTCTTTTACTTCAATTATTGCATCCATCATATCAGACGTCCGGGAATGATATTTAGCCCTTGATTCAATACTGATCAATAGTCTGAATTCGACCGGGCTGGGCGTCTCGCTCAACTGTTTCCAGAATCCGGCGATCTCTCCGGCATAAAGATATTTCAAACCGATATAATCGAGCATCCTTGCACCTGCAAGCATTGCTGTAAGTGAAGTTGTATCAATCCCATATTTCATGGCGCTTCTGATATAAATCTGAGCATCCTCAGCTGCCATTCTTCCGTTATGGAGGTTTTCTTTATTATTTTCTATCATTTTCAGGGATCTGGCAGTAAACGGATTTGCCCAAAAAGCCGGATCGGTTGAACCTACCGATTTTCTCATAAGGGCTTCAGCCAGTGACAATGATTCAAGTGCCTTTCCAATTAAACCGGCCAGAGGAGGCTGATACTGTGCCAGAGCATAATTTTTAAAGAAATGTTCCCGGTCCATCTGTTCATTTTGCCACGAAGCAATAGATCCATAGGCCATATCAGGAAATCCCATCCGCATAATCGTCTGAGAATCATCGGTCCAGCCTGAATTAATAAATCCAATCGCATTATATTTTCTTCCTGCTTTTATTAGTACGTCAGTGTTTAAAAAAGATACTTCAAAGTCAGGAGACACCCAGTTCCAGTTTTTAATTGCACCCTGAACAATGATAGGTATCCCGGATTTTGCAAACGGACCTAACAGCTGTTCATACCTTTTGTCATCTAAGGGGTCATAATGCCAGGGTACGGCAATTATTTTCGGAGAAACCTTCGGAATTATTGAAGGGTATTTTTGGAGCATGTCAGCCCATACCAAAGCGCGTTTACCCTGCTTCTCGACAATATCAGTGGTCTGCTTAAGCATAGTCAGATAAAGTTCTTCGGGTGATTTATTACGCTTCCTGGCTTCATATTCAAGCAACCAGGTCTCATCAAAGCCTATATGGAAAAAAGGACTAGGGAAAAGTTTCGAAATCTGGGTTATCCAATCATCGAGCAGAGGCTTAACTCTTGGATCATCCGGAATAAACTCACCACCATGAGGAACTACGGAAAGATCGGCATAATGCTCTAAGCGGAATAAATCATGCAGATGGCCGTATAGTTCCATGTTTGGGATAACATCAATATGCCTGGCTCTGCCATATTCAATAATCTCTTTTACCTGCTCTTTGGTAAAACGTGCATCTGCCATAAGGAGAGGATATCCATCGAGTTCAATTGTAGCTTCGGAATAAAATAAATACTGATTTGCTTTCCATCGTGTAAGGAAATCAATCTGATTCTTTATTTCTTCAATTTTTGGAAATTGAGAATGGCTCATATCCATCATAAATCCCCTGTAT
>CAVZVF010000003.1:0-9740 GCA_963778605.1 uncultured Bacteroidales bacterium | reverse complement strand
ACCTTCGTGCCAATCTTATCATATCAAAAGGACTTTTTAACAGCAAAGCTATAGCAAAGGTCACCTTTCGCAAATCGCCCAAGGCGACCTGAGCAGGAGCACATTGGAACTTTACCGTTCCGTGGTATTCAATATGACCGGCTTTTAAATTGCATAGCCGCAGATTTGTTTTAATAAAGTTCACTAATTTTGATGATTATCCAAGATAAACTATTATGAAATGGATTATGGCGATAGGATAACGACCCTGGCAGGAAAGGCGGTCAAAACCCATAAAGTCACAGGCGCAAGCATTGCAATCATATCGGGGAACGAACCACTGCTGATCAGAAATTTCGGCTATTCAGATAAAAGAAACAGAATTCCTGTTAAGGAAGATACAATTTTCAGAATTGGTTCAATAACAAAAGTATTTACTGCCTCATCTGTCATGCAGCTGGCAGAACAGGGCAAAATTGACATTGACCACCCGGTTAAGGATTATATACCTGAATTTTCTTGCAGGTCACGTATACCGTTAGAGAGTCCGATAACAGTACGTGATATTCTCTGTCACCATTCGGGTCTCCCCTGCGATAATCTGCAAAACTATTTTAGTGCTGATCCCTATGCCTTCCATTCAGTAATAAATTACCTTCAGAATGCATGGCTGGTCTGCCCTCCGAAGAAGATGTTTTATTACTCCAATCTGGGATACGAGGTTCTGGGCGTACTTATAAGCCGTTTATCCGGGATACCATATCATGAATACATTGAAACGCTTCTTCTTAAAGAATGCGGCATGAACTCATCTGCAATAATTCTTTCGGACGAACAAATTAAAGATCTTTCCCGGCCTTACAGAAATGGCAAAGAACAGACTGAAGGAATGATGAAGCATATTCCGGAAGGGGGAATCCATTCAACCTCTTCTGATATGGGACTGTTCATGAAATCAATACTTGCTGGAGGGAAGGGAATCTTTGCCGAAAGTAAAACACTGGAGGCTATGCTCATTCCACAGCATCAAGGTAATAATTTTGATATGGATTTTGTCAATGGCCTTGGATGGTTCATTGGAAAACCTGGTCTGGATTATGCCGGTAAAGTAATCTGGCATGATGGAGGAACTCCGAATTTTTTCAGTCTGATGGTTCTTATTCCTGAAAGGAAACTAGGCATTATAATATTGACAAATTCAGCTACAGGCTCAATTATGAACCATAAATTGTCAACAGAAATATTACAGATTCTATTAAAGGAATTATATGGCATTCCAACACCGGAGATTAGAGAAAGAAACCGGACCCATGTTTCACAGGATGACCTTAGTAAAAGTACAGGCCGGTTTTTTACCCTTCAGGGAATAGCAACTGTTGAAGTTTCATGTAAAAGATTAATTGCCAGGATGCCATCAGGCACTTTTCTGCTTCATAAATGTAATGACGGTTGGTTCACTCTGAGCCTGCTTCTTTTTAAGATTCTCCCTTTGAGACTGAAGGGACTTTCAATGATCCGTATTTGTGTTCTGAAAATTGACGGGGAAAAAGTGCTTGCAATCGAACAGCTTGGCATACGTTCTCTCCAGGGTAAATTGTTCAGGCCTTTAAACACATCGGAAGCCTGGAAGAATCGTACCGGTGAATATGTTTGTGTTAACGAATCAAACCCGCGTCTTAAATCTTTCAGGTTAATATCTGATGCCGTTGGTATAAAGCTATTGGTCAATACTGATAAGATCGGACATTTGAATTTTTACCTGGACGTAATAAACGATTCCGAAGCTATAACAACCGGGTATGGAAGATATACCGGGGAAACAATTATTTTATCAGAAAACAGTATTATACTTTTCGGACTTGTTTTTCAAAAGAAGACCAAACGTAAGGCATTAATTTAAGGATATTAAATCGTGTAAAATAAAATGAATGAGAGATCCGGTATCGGAGCAAAGTTGATATCCACACATATAATTCTGCCGGTGGGATTAAGTATTGCAAGTTTTTTTATTTCTTCTGACGCTTTTCTTTTTTACACCCTTGTTCAAAGTCTGCTTTTTGTTCTTTATTTTTCAGGTTACTGGGAATTTTTCGGGTTAAGATTCAGAAAAATATTTTGTGCGGCATTCGAACTGCTGTTACTTGCCATTCTTTATTATAAAATTATTCAGGAACATACTGTCCGTCCGAACCTTATACTAATAATCATTCTGGCTATTGTACAAACCTACATATTGATCGAAATAATAAAAATCATTGTTGTAATAAAAGAAAATAATATTACGGCTTTTCAGATTGAATTTCCATTCAGAAACGGAACTTACCTGGTAACTGATGGCGGCAATTCAAAGATAAGCCGGTTAATGAATTATCACTTTTACTCTCCGGTTCACAAAAGGAATAAGACCAATAATTCAATGCTTTATGCAACTGATATTGTAAAGATTGTCAGCAACAGAAGAAAGTTCTTGCCCACGCAAAATGACAATTACGGGATTTTTGGAGAAAAACTGTTTAGTCCGATCGATGGGGAAGTTGTAAAAGTGGCAGACAGCATCGATGATAATATTCCTTATAAAGGTAACTACCCTTATAATACGGGTAATACTGTTGTAATCAGGCAAAATAATCTTTACCTTTTATTAGGGCACTTGAAAAAGGGGACAATAAAAGTAAAAGAAGGTGATAATATTTCTTCCGGAGATCCGGTAGCTGAGGCAGGAAATTCAGGTTTATCAGAACGACCCCATCTCCATATGCAATTAATGAAAAGCGAAACTTTAAATTATTGGAAAGGAACAGGAATTTGTATTAAATACGGGCATAAAAACCTATATAAAAACAGATTGATTGAAATGTAGCCTTCATAGTTGAAAAAGCTAACCTTGTTCCCTTGAATCTGCCAGCCGGGAAACAGGCAGGCATGCGCAATACCTTTAAACCTGATAATACTTTATTGACTTTAATTATCACTGCAATAATGATCAGATGACATAAAATTTAAAGCCAAAAAACAATTTGCCGGGGAACCAACTTTTTACACGGATTTTTGTTTTGATATTAATGAATGTCTAATTTAAACAAATTGATATGAAACTCAATCATTTAATGGTTTTACTGGTATTGACTGCCAGTTCAATTAGAATACTAAATGCCCAGGAGAGGACAAAAACCGTCACAGCTTCCGACACCCTCGTTGTGTTGTGGTCAAGTGGTGACCCTGAAGTTGCAATGAAGTCATGTTTAATGTATGCCCAGGCTGCAAAAAAATATAACTGGTTTAAAGAGGTCATTTTAGTAGTATGGGGGCCCTCAGAGAAACTCCTTGCAGAGGATTCTGAATTAAAAGATAAGGTGGCTTCAATGAAAAAAGATGGAGTAATTGTTGAGGCTTGTGTAGCCTGTTCCAATATGTACGGTGTAACAAATGACCTTAAAGTCTGCCAGGTCGATGTTAAGGGCATGGGGGTTCCTCTTACCCGTTATCTGAAGAGAGGTTATAAAGTAGTTTCATATTAAAAGCCATAATCCTGAATCAGAACGGTGGGTACAATCTGAAAAATGATTATATTTGAATTAATTACAATAACTGCACAGGGTTCTTTGGTTATAATAATAAAGTGGTTGCTCACTCAGCCAGGGATCAGGTGTTAATTGTTAACCGGTCAAAGTTGCTCAATATCAACAGATTTTACAGCAGAGTTTAACATTTGATTTTATAACACCAAAATTAGAAGTCCAGATAGTTGCAGCAATAAATTAAATATTGCTGCAATAAAAAGAATGTTAATATACTATTACAAAATAATATATTAAAGATGGGAATAGGTTTAGATTTTTTCAATATTTGACCTGGCAGTAATAACCTTTAACAAAATTGACCATTCTATGCCTCCTGATGTAGTTCATTACATAAACCAATACGGTTATCTGGCAATATTTATCCTTATATTCCTCCAGGAGATTGGATTTCCTAATCCAATTCCAAATGAGCTGGTATTGTTGTTTTCGGGATACCTTATTTATTCAGGGATATTCAAATTTTATGAGATATTTCTTGTAGCTATGCTTGCCGATTTTACGGGAACCAACTTTCTTTATTTTACTTTCAGGGAGTTCGGCAATCAGATTCTGAAGTATAAACCACGCTGGTTACCTGTCTCACAAGACAGGATAGATTCGCTCTCCAGTTCTTTGTCTGACGGGGGTTTAGTGAATATCTTTATTTGTCGCCTGACTCCTTTTATACGTGGATATACATCGGTAATTGCGGGACTATTGAAGGTAAAAACAGCATATTTTCTTCCGATTTCCTTACTCTCGGCAGTTGTGTGGTCAAGTGCATATATCATAACGGGTTGGCTGATTGGCCCATGGTGGAAACAATTTGAAGGAAATCCTGATTTTCTGAGAAATGTTATGTTATCCATATTAGTCTTTGTCCTGACTTTATTTATTATAAAATACTTCCTGCGAAAATTAAGGATCAGATATAACAGCCACTAAAAGACGATAGCATGAACATTGTTAATGGTGTGCAGATAAAATCCTCACCGAATCAGAAGCACTTCCTTACAACAAATATGTCGCTCTCCTGCCATGGAAAATTGAGCGGAAATGATTCCTGTTTCTGATTCATCACAGCATTAAAATAATGATTACTTTAGTTTCAAATTATTAATTCTATACTAAATTTACAGGGAAATCGGTATTATTAATTAAAATAAAGAAAGGGTTTAATCCGGAGGACAATTTTGATGCGAGGTATGGATTTGTGATTTTATAAATAATCTGTTAATGAAAACATTAAGATTCGGTCTTTTTTCGGATTCCTTCCCTCCCATTATGGATGGCGTAGCGATTACAGTTAAGAACTATGCTTTTTGGCTGAATAAAATAAATAATCCTTCATATGTAATTACACCAGAGTTTCCGGGTTACGCTGATATTGATGAATTTCCTGTATTGCGTTATTTCTCTGCCCCCATTCTTTTGAGGAAACCCTACAGGATGGGACTGCCGCACTTTGATTACCACTTCAACCAGGCATTAAAGAATATACCATTAAATCTGGTACATGCTCATTCACCTTTCTCGGCAGGAGCACTCGCGTTGAAAACTGCCCGACAAAATAATATCCCACTCATTGCGACCTTTCACTCCAAATATAAGGATGACTTTGGGCGTTTTATAAGCCAGAAAACTATCCTTAAGCAGGTTGTGAACAGGATCATTGATTTCTACAAAATGGCAGATGAAGTATGGATACCTCAGCGGCATGTAGAGGATACCATCAGGGAATATGGTTATAAAGGTAAGCTTGAGGTAGTTGCAAACGGGATTGATATAAATATTGAAGGTGACATCAGGGCTTTCCGCGGAACCAGCAGGCAGATGCATAATATTCCTCAGAGCAGAAAGATATTTCTTTATGTCGGACAACTCGTGCTTGAAAAGAATGTTAAATTCCTGTTGGAATCATTGAGATACATACGCACAGATGATTTTGTAATTTATTTTATCGGACAGGGTTATGCAAGACCACTTCTTGAAAGAATGGCTCAGGAATATAATCTCACATCAAAGGTTAAGTTCATTGGAACAGTATATAACAGGGAAGAATTGAAAAGATTCTATGCCCTGGCCGATCTTTTCCTGTTTCCTTCACTATATGATAATGCCCCGCTGGTCATTCATGAAGCTGCCGCCCTCCATACTCCTTCATTGCTTTTAAGGGGCTCCACAATTGCGGAATTAATCCAGGATGAATTTAACGGATTTCTGAGCTATAATAGTCCAAAACAATATGGTGAAAGAATAAATCAGCTGATCAGCAATAATGAACTGCTTATTAAAGCCGGAGACAATGCTTCCGTAACATTATGCCGCTCGTGGCAGGAGGTTCTGGAGGAGGTTAAAGACCGATATATTCACCTGATTAATAAAAAACTGAATTAGTGAGAAAATTTTCAGGTTTTAAGCACCCCCCCTGCATGATTCTGATTTTTTTGCCGGAATACAATTTCTGATTTTATTTCAAAAGTATATGATCCGGTGTAATCCGGTCATTTCTTAAGGGATCGGTACAGAAAAGAAGAATTACCAACAGGACAGGATCCTTTGTAAAATCAGTTTAATGATTAAAATGCCACGGCAAACAAATATTAATAAATATTGTTTTAATTAAACAAAAGTACCGGCCGCAAAAGCCCTGAAATTATGAAAGCTTTGATATTAAAATCCATAACTGACGTTGGCCATAACAGTGAACCACTGGAACTAATCGACTTACCTGTACCGGTCCCGGCTGAAAATGAAGTTCTGGTTAAAGTTCTGGTGTGTGGAGTCTGCCATACGGAGCTCGATGAAATTGAAGGCAGGACCCCTCCTCCTGTTTATCCGATAGTTCCTGGTCACCAGGTTGTTGGAATAGTGGAAAAGACCGGCAATAAAGTGATTAGATTAAAACCTGGAGACCGGGTTGGTGTGGCATGGATATTCTCTTCATGCGGAAAATGCAGCTTTTGCATCTCAGGACATGAAAATTTATGTTCCGGTTTTAAAGCAACCGGTAGGGATGTTAACGGAGGATATGCTGAATATATGACTGTTTCTGAATCATTTGCATTTCCTGTTCCACCGGTTTTTACCAGTTCACAGGCAGCTCCCCTTTTATGTGCGGGGGCAGTAGGTTACAGGGCGCTCAGTCTTACCGGCCTTAAAAATGGACAGAATATAGGATTGACAGGGTTTGGAGCTTCTGCTCATCTTGTTCTGCAGACTGTTAAGTACCTTTACCCGGATACCAAAATCTTTGTTTTTGCGAGAAACAAGAATGAAAGAGCTTTCGCTGAAGAATTGGGAGCACAATGGACCGGAGACACCAGTGATGAAGTTCCCGGCCAGCTTGACTGCATAATAGATACTACACCTGTCTGGAAGCCGGTTATTGAAGCATTAAAGAATCTTAAACCCGGAGGAAGACTGGTGATAAATGCCATCAGGAAAGAAGAGATTGACAAAGATCAATTATTAGATCTGGACTTTTCAGATCATCTCTGGATGGAAAAAGAAATTAAAAGTGTTGCAAATGTAACAAGAAATGATGTTTCTGAATTTTACCGGCTGGCAGCCGAAATTCCAATTATCCCTGAAATACAGGAGTATAAACTGGAACAGGCTAATATTGCCCTGACAGAACTAAAGAACAGGAAAATTCGAGGGGCAAAAGTTTTAGTTATTGATTAAATTAATGAACTTGCAATACATATCCGATTAATTTTTTCGCAGAAATAACTGAATTAAATTATTACCATACAAATGAAACCAGATTATCTTATTAAATTCTTACTGTCAATTCTTGGTACAGGTTTGTTATTTTCCTGTTCCAAAACTATCTATGAAAACGCCTGGGAGAGTCGAAATTTAAAGGCAGACATAACAAGTAGTGAATGGGATAAGCCGCTCCGTTATTACGATACTGAAAGCAGACTGCAATATAATGTCACCAACGATTCAGTAAACCTTTATGTACGTATCCGGGCAACTGATCAGCAAAGTCAACTTAAAATAATTCGTTCAGGAATGCAGCTCTGGATTGACACTATAGGAAAAAAGAAAAACCAGACAGGTATTTTTTTTCCGTTAGCAAGTACTTATACTGATTCTGCGCGAACTTCCGAAAACGCAACAGACAGAATAAAACCAAAGCAATTTCCAAGAAACGGAGCAAATACACTGAAAAACAGGTTCGGGAATGAACCTAAGCAAATGCAGCTGACAGGATTTAAACCACCTATAGGAGGAATTACACCTTTGCAGAATGAATATAGAATCTCTGCAAACATCAGTTGGGACAGCAAAGGTATTATGAATTACAGTGCAATCATTCCATTCAATACATTTTGTAAAAATGCCCTTTCTGAACCTGGCAGTAAAAGACTATTTACGGTTTCCATTATTATACCCCCTCTTCGAACTCAAACAACTACCGGCCGCGGTGGCGGATATGGAAGAGCCTCTGGTGGAATGGGTGGCGGAATGGGTGGCGGAATGGGTGGCGGAAGAATGGGAGGAGGTATTCGGGGGGGTGACACCTTTGGAGGCGGTGTCCGAAGAGGTGGCGGTGGCCCCGGGAACTTCTCAGGTACCGGAGGTCAAAGCACTCTGAATGAACTCACCAGGATAACGATGAAAATAAAACTGGCTTTATATCCCAAATAAAATTCAGGGTAACAATAACAAATTACAAATTTTAATGTTATTATCTGAACTGCTAATAATAATAAATGTTTTATGAGAATAATGAAATGGTTTTTTATTGTTGCAACATTAGAAATTTTCTGGTCATGTACGAAAATCCCCACAAGCAACATTTACACTCCTGTCAGCAGTGATGCAACAGTGAATGCAACACTGGCAGAATTACAGGAGGGTCGCGCACTATATATAAATAATTGCGGAAGGTGTCATAGTTTATATTCGCCTGATGATTTTTCCGTAAGCACCTGGAAAACAATAATACCTGTTATGGCACCAAGAACCGGTTTAGATGGATCGCAGGTTACACTTGTTACAAAATATGTAACAAGAGGTAACCAGTAATTCAATTTGCCGGGTCATCTAATAATGTCAGGCCGGCTAATTTGTAAATTATTTACATAACTAACCTGTATCAGCTCAGATCCACACCGGCTCCGAAAGAACCGTATATGAATAACTACCGGTGCCACCGCATAGCCGTAAAGCTTATATTTTTCCCATGGATAATTATTAAAACCTTAAAACATAAGAATTAAAAATAGGTCAATAAAATTGTTAAACAGGTTTTCCCGTGAGTCATAATGTTTTGAAAAATCTATTAATCGATCGCCAGGAATATCGTCAGATCTATCGTTTGAAACTTACGTTTGGGCAAACCATTTGTACCCGATATATCAGTATACTTTAGTTTACCCATGCTATAGGAAACCTGTATCCCTGTAAGAAAATTTGATTTCCCAATCCCTTTTTCATACCCTGTTGCAATCATAAATGCCTTGCCTCTGCCTTCATCCTTATCCGGTCTCAAATTTTTATATTCACAAATACCATAAGCACTTTTAAAGAAAAGCCTGTTATTTTTAACCGGATATAACTGAATGTGCACCATCCCGTTTGAGATACTTTCACCTTTAAAACCAAATGGAATTTGCCCATAGGTTTCAAAAAGCCATCCGTTTAATGTAAGCCCTACCTGTAGTGATCTGTTGACAAATACTCCGGCATTAAAATGCATTGCAAAGTGCGGGTCAGTATTTTTTTCTTCATGCGCGATATTTCCGTTAACCACTCCAAGTCCAAGATTCATTGAACCGTAAAATCCTTTAAGTTCTCCGGTATTCTGTGCAACCAGTTGGAAATGTATAAGCAGAACAGGAAATATAATTTTTAATATTTTGAGCATATCACTAACTCCCCATTGATTTCAATCTGGTCACCATCAGCCGGAGTACGATCAACTGACATTTCAGGCAGATCAGTGCAGTCAATTACATTAACAGGTTTGATCTTTACCTTATCCATATTTAAAAAATTAAAAAGTTCTTAATGGACTGTAAACTTCAACTGGCTTAAATGTGAACAATTTAGTTATAATATTCTAATGGTCCCAAATTTAAGAAAGGATTTTCATGATCATAATATTGAGGACCTTACGACTTGAAGTAACCTCCTTAATCAGGTTCCGTGAAAATTTATAAAATTATCAGAAATTATTTTTAA
>CAVZVF010000002.1:0-27582 GCA_963778605.1 uncultured Bacteroidales bacterium | reverse complement strand
ACTGGACCGATCCTTATAAGCTTCAGAAACAGGTAGATTTTTTGGAGGCAAATAATGAGTATTCTTTCTGTTTTCATAACAGTTCCATACTGAATGAAAATGGCAACGCTACTAGAAAATCTTTGCAAATAAACGGTCTTGATAAAAGCACATTTTATACCGAAGATTTAATTACACAATGGTTCATACCAACCTCCGGCATAGTATTTGTAAATAAATATTTTGAGATGCCTGGTTGGTACCAGAATGTTCAAAGCGGAGATATTGCCTTAATATTGCTTTTATCACTTAAAGGTCCTGCCAAGTATTTAGATGAAGTTATGTCGGTTTACAGGCTTCATCCTAATGGTCTTTCCAACTCACATATTGGCTACAGAAAATTCTTAAGCATGTGTTACCTGTACCAGACATTTAATATTCATACAAATTATAAGTTTAATGATAAAATAATTGATGAGATTAAATATGAGTTTGAAAGACATGCATTAGGATACGAAAAAAAGAAACTGGCTGAAAAAGAGTTGGAAAGAATACTCGCAAGCACAGAATACCTCAGCAGCAAAGTCTCATTCAGACAAACCCTGGTACTTCTTCTTTTTAAGCTTAAACTTGACAGGATTTATAAGATAATGAGGAGGGGTTTAAAGGGTTGAAAGAGTTTAAAAAGTTGAATGTATTTGAAGGGTTTAAAAAAAAGATTTATTCAACCTGTTCAACCCTTTAAACCCCTTCAACATGCTCTACTCCTTCAACCTTTCCATATTTATAATGAGCAAAAGATGAAGATTCTGCATATTAATTCTCACGATAATGGTGGCGCTGCAATTGCAGCAATCAGATTGCATAAAGCAATGCTCAATTCCGGAATTGATTCAAAAATTTTATTCAGATATAAAACAAATTACACAATTCCTTTCAGTTATCAATATACGCCAGCTCCCAAAACCATCTTCTAAGAAAATCCTTAATAGATTATCTTCAGGGAAGATTCAAACACGATTAGATCTCAAATATAATCTTTCAGGCCATTTTTCCCTTTTAAATAATAAAGACTGCAATATAGGCCACCTTTCAATTTATAGGGAAGCTGATGTTATAATTTTTCATTCAATCTCTAATTTTATTGATCTGGAATCATTCCTGAAGGTAAACACCAAACTTGTCATCTGGACATTACATGATCTGAATTCATTTACCGGAGGTTGTCATTACAGTGAATCGTGTTTGAAATTTAGTGAAACCTGTAGTTCCTGTCCGATCTTAAAGGATACAGCTGATAAAAATGTTGCTGAGACTGAATTATCCAAAAAACTAAAATTATATGCTGACCGGAAGATACAACTGGTAAGTCCTTCGGTTTGGCTTAAACAATACTCAGAACAAAGCAGCTGTTTTCACTCATTCAACCATTACTTAATCCCTTACTCTTTAGACACATCAATATTCAGGTTTTACAATAAAAAGAGTGCAAGAGATGTCTTAAATCTGCCGTCAGATAAAAAGATATTGTTATTTATCTGCGACAATATTGCAGATAAGAGAAAAGGATTTGATCTGCTGGTTGGCGCACTCGATTCTGTTGATAAAAGCAAAATTCATGTGTGTATTGTAGGCAATAATTTTGATTTAAATCAGAATATCCCTCATCTGAGTTATTTTGGTAAAGTATATGATGAATTCAAAATGGCGCTTATATACGCATCTACTGATGTATTCATCTTACCCTCTCGCGAAGATAATCTGCCGAATGTAATGCTCGAATCATTATGTGTTGGCACACCGGTTATCGGATTCTCAATTGGAGGACTGAAGGATATTTTAAAAACAGGACAAAACGGTGTTCTGATAGATAATATATCTTCAACAGATCTTGCAGAAGCAATTACAAATTTTATTAATGGCAAATGGGCATTTGATAATAAGCAAATATCAAAATTTCACACAGATTTTTTTTCACAGGAAAAACAGGTCAAATCATATATGGATATTATTATACTCTGATGTTAAAGGTGGTTCATATAAATTATTCTGATTCATCAGGCGGTGCTTCACGTGCAATGTGGAGGATACATTCAGGTCTTAAGAATTCCGGAGTCGATTCAAAAATCTATTGTTTTCAATCATCCATTCATAGTGCTGAGGTTATTCGTTATAATCCCCCAAAATCTTTATTAAAAAAAGTCAGGATTTACTTGCGTAAGATTGAACTTAAAAAGGAACTTGGAAAATATCAACGTCCTGTGGGGTACGAAATATTCAGTGATGACAGGTCAGTATATGGTGATGACATTCTTGAACAATTGCCTGATGCCGATATTTATCATCTTCACTGGGTTTCCGGTTTTGTAGATTTGCCTTCCTTTTTTAAAAAGATTAAAAAGCCCATAATCTGGACTTTACATGATATGAATCCGTTTACCGGGGGATGCCATTATTCGTCGGGATGTACAAAATTCATTTCAAATTGCGGTGTGTGCCCACAGTTGAATTCAGATTCTAAAAAGGATCTTTCATCCCAAATATTTAGCAGGAAATTAAATTACTCCTTAAAAAAGGATTTCTATATAGTTCCCAATAGTAATTGGATTAAAAAGCTGGCATTAAAGAGCAAAATATTCAGGGATGTCAAAATTGACAAAATAAGTTTAGGTATTGACACGGATATTTATATTCCCAGAGACAAAGAATCCATTAGGAGAGCATTTAACCTACCCTTTGATAAGAAAATTATTTTATTTGGAGCTATGGATAATTCTAATAAAAGAAAAGGGTTTTCTGAATTATCCAATGCTTTGAAAATACTTTCAGAAATGGAGCCTAAAATATTCTTACTTACATTCGGCAGTGGCGTGCCCCATTATTAAATCCGATCTTCCATGCCTTAATCTGGGGCATATTGAGAGTGATTTTATTCTATCATTAGTTTACAATGCAGCTGATGTATTTGTAATTTCATCATTGGAAGAAGCGTTTGGCCAAACGGCTCTTGAGGCAATGTCATGCGGAATACCTGTTGCCGGATTCGATTCAGGTGGTATTTCAGACATGGTAGATAACGGGATTACCGGTTACCTGGCTGATACAGGAAACGTTAAAGGTTTAGCTGAAACAATAGACCGGATACTTAAATTACCAGAAAAGGAGTATTTTAAAATGGCAGACAATTGCCGGGAAAAAGTACTCTCAGAGTTTACTCTGTCGCAGCAGGCAGAGGAGTATATTAAAATGTATTCCCAATTGCTTAGTTAATTACTGCCACTAATTATAGATTTTTCATGCAGAAAGCTTTATTTCTGGCGAAACTCTTAAGAAAATTTAAATTTATCCAGCATGGATATCCGGGAATAATAAATTTCACTCTTAAAAAACATTTAAATAATTTAAAATTTAAGGTACCTATTATAAACAACATCGGATGGAATAATATATTCGACAACGAACCATGGATGAGCCAGTTGCTTAAAATATTATTGTCCGAAAAAAAAGGACTTTTTATTGATGTAGGTGCAAATATCGGGCAAACACTTATTAAATTAAAGAGTATAGCGCCTGAAGTTTTATATTATGGATTTGAAGCAAATCCGGTTTGCCTGTTTTATTTGAATGAACTGATTAGATTAAATAAATTTGCAGGTATATCATTATTTCCCATTGGCTTATCGGATATATCAGGTTTGGCATCCCTTAATTTCTTCAGTAAATACTCCGACGACGCAACTGCCTCAGTTCTGGATCAGATAAGGCCCGATTCAATCATCGAAAAAAAAGAATTTGTTTATCTAACCTGCCTTGATGATCTGAATCAAAAATTTACTGACAATATTTCAATTTTGAAGATAGACGTGGAAGGTGCTGAACTTGAGGTTTTAAAAGGAGCTGTTTCAACTATTAAAAATCATCGTCCGGTAATTATTATTGAAATTTTGCCGGTATACTCTCTTTCAAATACATGGAGGCTCGAAAGACTAAATCAGATAGAGAAACTTATTCAATCAATAAACTACAAAATAATTCATATTGCAAAAGACAGTAAAAATAATCTCGCATCATTGACTTATATGGATAATATTGGTATTAACTCCAATATTCTTGAAAGAGATTATTTATTGATTCCTGTTGAAATTAATCTGGACCTCTGAAACTTATCAGAGTTGTTAATTAAGATGTATTAAAATTTGGGTGTAAAGAATATATAGTGTTAAAGAAAATATCCTTATTCATAGTCTCTCTTTTTATAACATTTATGTTGATAAATAGTATCGGAAACAAGATAGAAAAAACAGAAACTCAACTTTACAGAAAAATTACAGGGAAACAAAAACAACATATCGAATTTGACACTGCAGGCGTACCATATGTAGTGTATGAAGGGAATTTAGGGAAACAATATAATATAGTTACTGTTGCAGAGTATGTTCTGGATTTGTCGAAACATCCTGAGGCTTCAAAAAATCAGTTCTTTAATTGCATTAACTGGTTAATTTCCAAAGGTGAATTTTTAAATGACAGTTCAATCATTTATTATAATCAATATAATTGGCCGGGTTATAAAATGGTACCCCCCTGGCGATCCGCCATGAACCAGGGCAGGGTATTGCAGGCTTTTCTGAAAGCTTATGAAAAAACGGGTGATACATCATACCTGGGCTATTCAAGAAAATCGATGAATACATTATTCACACGGGTTAAATACGGAGGCGTGACTTATATAGACAGTACCGGGTACTGGTACGAAGAATATGCCGATGACAATGTTCCTCAGTCGAGGGTATTAAATGGTATGATAGTCGTGTTACAGGCTTTGTCGGATTATCATAAAGTAACAAATGATCCGGGGGCTTTATTTCTTTTCAATAAAGGAGTGGACGCTGTAAAAAGCTCGATTCATTCATATAATAATAAAGGACATTCAAACTATGATATTCTTGGAAAAAGTGCAAATCCCTGGTATCATAACTTCCATGTTGAACTACTCCAATTCCTGTATAGCGAAACCAAAGAACCGGTTTTCAGGGAGTACTCACAGATGTGGGCAAATTACAAAGATCCGTCATTTCTTACCTCACTTATCTATAAACCGACAAGGATTGGAGTGTTTGCCCTGTTCACACTATTTGTTGGTGTGCTACTGTTTGTTTCTCTGCTTAGCTATATTTTATGGTCAGGAAGATAGTGAAAAGGTAAATGGGTATGCGACGCTCATCGTGAGGTTTGTGTCACGCAGGAAATCATCTTGCATCGTTTCCTACCCTGTCTCCGCGCCCTGAACCCTTCGCTTCATCACTTTTATCTTTTTCCTTTTATCTTTTGTCTTACATGATTGCCCAACTCCCACCACCGCCTCCCGGCAAAACCGGCTGGCCCTGGACAGAAGAAAGTGAAACGCTTCCTCCTTTTCAACCGGACAACAAACTATGGCCGCGAATCAGTATTGTCACACCCAGTTATAACCATGGGAAGTTTTTAGAAGAAACGATCCGGTCAATAATATTGCAGAATTATCCAAATCTTGAATACCTCATTATTGATGGTGGAAGTACGGATGGCACTCTTAAAATCATTGAAAAGTATATAAAACATATAACTTATTGGGTAAGCGAACCGGATAATGGTCAAAGTCAGGCCATTAATAAAGGGTTTATGAAATGTTCAGGAGAGTATGTCAACTGGATCTGCAGCGATGATTTACTCTGCCAAAACGCTTTAACGAATGCTGCACCATTACTTGCAGCACAAAAAGATATTCTATTGTTAGGCAGTGGCTACAGGATTGACGAAAAGACAAAACTAATTGACAAAATTGAATCTTCTGAGATAAATAATTTTAATAAGTTAGTTGATATCAGGAAGTTCTGGAGAGCCGGTAACTCCATAATTCAACAATCGGCGCTTTATCCGGCAAACGCGGTAAAGGAAGCAGGATTCCTTACGGAAAGCAACTATTATACAATGGATTTTGAACTCTGGGGCAAATTAATGATCCACGGTATTCCTGTTGCCAGGACTGATATATCCATCGGAATGTTCCGCTGGTATGGAGGACAAAAAACCTCAAATCAAAAGCATGTTTCGAAATGCCTGGTAAAGACAGCTCAACAACTTGTCCTTTCAAATAATAATACCGGTATTTTTTTAAAACTATTGCAGATGATCAAAATCTACAGGTATACCGTCATATATAATTACAGATTATTAAGATCATTTATCGGGATAAAGAGAAGATTAAAAACTATGATTCATGCCTGATCTGGTACTATATACAGAATCGTTTCCCTATTACAAAGCCGAAACTTTTCTGGAAACTGAAATATTGTATCTGAGTGATACTTTTGATTCCATTTTCATCAGACCTCTGTCCGGGGATGGACAAAGGAGAGAACTTCCTGTCAATGTATATGTATTGGAGCCTGCTGCAGCAACAAGATGCCATAAGATTACAATGTATCTTTTAGGTTTTGTAAATTTATTTATTCTCTTTTCAGAAAAATCACTCCGGCGAAATCTCAATTCAGTTTCATTCCTGAAGGCTGTTAAATATCTTGGATATGGTATCTGGTTAAAGAATAGAATTAAGAAAGAACACTTTAACAGCGGAGCAGTTCACTATTCTTACTGGATGGATTACTGGGCAATTGCCCTTGCGCTTTTAGCAAGAAAGAAAATCATAACCGACTTTGTTTCCAGGGCTCACCGGTATGATCTGTACACCGGAACAGGCGAACCTGCACTTGACTTTTTAAAACCGTTTACGATTAATTATATCAAAAAACTTTACCTGATATCAGGAAACGGGTTCAACTTTATTAGTAAACTTTATCCTGAATATTCCCAAAAATACTGTCTTTCAAAACTTGGTACATCAGATCCCGGATTTACAGGTCCTCAGAACAAAAACAATAATCTGATACTGGTATCATGTTCCAACCTTAAACCATTGAAGAGGGTTGATCTTATCCTTGACGCGCTGGTAATATTTAACCGCGCTCATACGGAATTTAGAGATAATATGGTTTCATATTGGAGACGGAGACACTCTTGATCAATTAAAAAGGGAAGCAGGTAAAAATCTTGGAAAAACAAATGTAAAGTGCAAATTTAAAGGGAGTCTGTCAAATTCTGAGGTAATTGAATTTTATCACAATCAGCCGGTAGATGTTTTCCTGAATGTGAGCGAAACAGAGGGTATTCCTGTATCCATTATGGAAGCTCAATCATTTGGGATACCTGTTATCGCCACATCAGTAGGAGGAACCCCCGAGATAGTGAACAACATAAATGGATTACTTTTAGATGTGAATTTACAACCTGAAGATCTGGCAACTATTCTTTACAGAGTACACATGGAAAAAGAAAGTTGGGACAGCAAGAGAGTTTGCTCAAGAACAAGCTGGGAAATGAATTTTAATGCAAAGACTAATTACAGATCTTTTGCCCTGGAATTAGTCGGATTGTCGAATACTCTGGTGTGAAAAACCATATAATATCCGGTGGATTAATATGAAGATTCTGGCAATTGTCAGTGGTCTCGATTTCCGGAATCATACAAGGAGGTCGACTCTTGCTGCCATTCACAAGCTAAATCCTGAAATGGATGTTTTACTTTTTAATTCCATCAGGAACTATTTTGCACCGAAAATATCAGAACCGGATATAAAGTTTTATTATTACAATTTCTGGGTAGTTGAAAAGCTGAGAAAATATCGGTTTCTATTCGTTCTTGAACGATTCCTGAGGGGGAAGAGATGGAGAGTTTTTTTTGAAAAATATACATATATTTTTGCTATAGATCCAAACCAGGCTTATCTTCTACCCTATCTTAATGAACAACATAAACTTATATATTTATTGCGTGACCCGGTGATGCTTCAGAATCCCTTAAATTATCATTCTGAACTTTCACTAATAAAACGGGCAAATGCGATTCTGGCAATAAGCGAAAGTCTTAAAATACACTATATAAATAAACATTATGGATTTCAACCTGAACAAATATTTCTCTGGTCAAATTCAGTTGATCTTGAGTTGTGGGATCACAGGAAGTATCCAAATATCAGAAATTCCCCCATTCCGGTTGCCGGGATGGCAGGAAATATAAATCAACGAACTGATCTCGCCCTGCTGAAATTCCTGTTAAGCAAGTTTCCGGATATAAAGTTTGAAATTGCAGGCAAATTGAATCTTAATCAGTTAAGAATGAAGTTTTGGAAAGAACTGTTATATTTCAAGAATCTACGTTATCTTGGATATATTCCATTTGCAAAATTGCCCGCAGTTGTTTCAAAATGGGATATAGGATTGCTGTTAGAATCAAAAGATGATGAATATTCATCTTATTTCAATCATAATAAGATTTACCAGTATATGGCCTTAGGAAAACCTTTCGTGAGCTATGATTATAATGAGCATTTTAATGAATTTAAAAATGTTGCATTTATTGGAAGAAATCCTATTGAATACGCTGAAATGATAAATCTTGCAATGGGAAAATCTAAATCGCCTGAAACTGTTTCTGATTGCCTCCTTTTTGCTCAGACAAATTCAGCAGAGAAAAGAGCAGATCAATTTCTGGCGATTTTAAAGAGATTATGAAAAACGGCTGGACTAATTACCTGACAAGCAGCGCCATGCTATTTATTTTTGCTCTTTATACAGCATTGTATGCCGTATTCGGGTTTAAAGTTTATGGAATTGAGTGGATGGGAGCTGCTCTCCTGATATTTATTTTTATTGTCAGAGGGAGTAATTACTTTCCTCGCATATGGAATAATATCTCTGACAGGAAATTTAGCAGTAAGTTATTCTGGAGTTCCTTCATAATAAGATTAATTGCAATGTTTGTTCTCCTTGCGGTGTCATATAAAACATGGAATAAATTTTACTATGTCGGGGCAATGGATGAAATGGTGTATTATAGGGTAGCTAATGAAGCTGCAAATATCAGAATTCAGGATGGCTTATGGCAGGCATATCTCCATATTTTAGATAGCTTTAAGCTGGAAATATCAGACACGGGGTATTCAACATTTCTGTTGTTGTTGGTCTCATTTATTGGACAGAACCCGATTTTAATTAAAATTTTCTTATGTGTAATGGGGAGCTACGTTGTTATGAGAGGCTATCATCTGGCATCCCTGTTTTTGATCAACCTGTGGCCCGTCTCGCAGGTGTGTTTTTAATGCTCTATCCGATTTCATGGTTTTATTCAGCAGTTATGTTAAAAGAAGGGCTTATGGTTCTTATGATAACTGAGGCAATGATACTTTCCATTAAACTTCAAAGATCATTTAGCGTATTTGGTCTGATAAAAGTCATAATAATTATTATTTTACTCTTCTTCTTCAGATCAGCTATCAGTATTCTGTTGATGGTGGTTTTGTTTTTTTCATTTTTTATGCAATACAAGAGAAAAAATTATATCCTGAACATTTTTGCTGCGGTTATAGTAATTACTTTATATGTGTATTTTCTGAAATCTACGGGCCGGTATAATGAATATTATGAACAATATACAAATATTGATGAGTTTTCACAGGAACGGTTGACCTATATGGAAAGTATAAATCCATTTGTTGCATTAGTCAGTTCTCCTGTTTTTGCAGCTCTATCTTATATTTCACCGTTTCCAAGTGTTGTATCGGTACCAAATGCACAAGGGTTATCACATTCAGAATACTATTATCATGTTGCCGGAAATATTTTCTGGATTGTACTGGCATTTTTTAGTTTTTATGGATTGTATTATTCAATCCGATATAACAGGCAGGAAATGGCGACATTAATTGCTTTTATAATCGGGTATCAATTTGTTTTACTAAAGGCAATGATGTTTACATCTGTTCGTTTCTCTTATCCGGCAAAACCTTTTTTATTAATAATGGCTGCTTATGGAATCTACCAGATTAAAACCAAAAAATGGTATCCGTTATATCTGGCAGTTGCCATAGTTTTGATCGTTGGATGGAATTATGTCAGACTTAAGGGGAGGGGTTAGGAAACTAAGGTACGGATTGACGAAGAGACTGAGAGACTAAGTAAGGAGAAGTGAGAATTGAAGGGTGGTCAATGAGAAGTGCTGTTAATGTTCTGGGATGTAATAGTTCTCAAATTGCAGAAAAAGAAATGCCTAAATAAATGGGATCCAGTAAGATTATCATGCATTGGAGATTTTTTTCCAGCGGATACAGCATATACTTTAGGCAATGGGATTGGAAGCAATATGTCCGAGCTGATTACCATTATTCAATACTTGAAAACCAACCATTTTATCATCCAGACATAGTATTTTGTAATCTGGAAGCTCCCCTGATTGTGTCTCCCGGTATTGTTAAACTCCATTTGCGGGGAATCCGGCATTGTGTGCAATTGATGAAGATACTTAAGTATTTCTGTTGTTTCTGTGGCAAACAACCACATGCCCGATCATGGCAGGGAGGGCTTCGATCAAACAATAAAATCCCTTAAAGAAAATGGATTTTTTCACATTGGTTCTGAAGGTGGGAGGTATTTCAAACATAGCGCTGGTGGAACGAAAGGACAAAAAAATCGCATTTGCTGCATTCAATGCAATTCATGATCATCCAGGAACTAGTCTCGTTGCCCCTCTGGAAAGGGACATACTTTTCAATACCCTGGAGGAAATTAAGAAACATTCACCGGATTTCATCGTATTCAGCTTCCACTGGGGAAATGAATATGTAACCTGGCCTTCACCATCACAGGTTGAGCTTGGGCATGAACTTATTGATAAAGGTGTTAATATTATTATCGGCCATCATCCTCATGTGGTGCAACCAATTGAAAAATATCACGGAGGAGTCATTATTTACAGCCTTGGTAATTTTCTTTTTGATATGCTCTGGTCTGAAATGGTAAGGAATGGAATGAAGGTTAATTTAATGCTTCATGATGATAAGTCGATAGATTATGAGATAGTGCCTTTCCGGATAAGGTCAGATTATACACAGGATTATTCAATAACCGCACCTGTTTTATCAATTCTTGAAAGAGCTGAGAGGAAATTGGGATATCTCAAGTCCGGACTGCGAAACGAATATGAAAAAGCATATTTGAAGGAATACAGAAAATGCAGGCTAAAGGCGAGGTTTAAGATGAAGTATTACCTTTTGATGAACGCTTTTAACTTAAGCCCTAAATCAAAAGAATTGGTTTTCAGAAATATAAAAATAAAATCTGGTTTTTTGTGGAGAGAAAATTAGTCTGCTTTCTGGTAGTCGGACGGATGGGGAAATCGCTTACCATGTTCAAAAGCCGAACCATTTGTTGCTAATTCTTTGATTGGTTCTATTTATATTTTCCGCGAAGAAGAATCATTTCCGCTACCCCGGACTGAATATATTACGCTTCCGCATTGGATCCGGAGTTTAAGACCTCAGTTTCTTTCCAGGTTTGCCAGGTTAATTGCAGAACCTGTTCAATTGATCTACCATGCTTTTAGGATACGACCGGACATTATAAATGGCTATCATCTGATCCCGAAAGGGATTAATAGCCTGATCGCTTCCCGCCTTACAGGTTCAAAATGCATTATTTCTCTTATTGGGGGCATATCTGAAATTGAAACCTACAGCAGTTTCAGATGGCTTCTGAAACGTGTTAACATATTTGCATTAAAGAAGGCCGATCTGGTAACAACTAAAGGAAGCGTTGTAAATAGTTATCTAAAGGAGCATGATATCCTGACTTCAAAAATATTAGTATATAACGGTGCAATTAACCTTGAGAAATTTTATTTTAATCCTTCATTGCAAAAGGATATCGATGTACTTTTTGTAGGAACTTTTCGAAATCTGAAAGGTCCTGACAGAGTATTGAGCATGCTGGCATTATTAAAAAAAGATTTTCCGGGGATCAAAGCATGTTTTTTGGGGCAGGGTTATTTGTTTAAATACTGTATTGATCTGGCCCGATCTCTCGGCATTTCCGAAAATGTTTCTTTTGAAGGTTATATAAATGAACCCGTGAACTATTTTCAGAGGTCGAAAATTACTTGTTATGCCTTCACGGAGCGAAGGATTACCTACATCTATGCTTGAAGCCATGGTATGCGGTTGTGTTCCTGTAGTTTCAAATGCAGGAAACATATCCGATGTAGCCAGGCATACTGAAAATGCATTTCTGATAAATGATTACATGGATATTAATTCATTTGCAAAATATATTCACACGCTTCTCTCTGATGAGAAGCTTCGTACAGGGATGGCTCAGGAGGGTATTCGTTTAGTGGAGGAAAAATACTCTGCAGAGGAACAGAGTAAAATAGTTGATCAAATTATAGGGAAGCTCTTCAGAATACATGAAAATTTATAACAGGTTACAGGAGAATATCATTCTCCCGGTAAATGATCTGATTTCAGGACAGTCCATTTCCAGGCTTCTGCATTTTCTTATGGAAAGTCAGAGCTGGTCCACCGGAAACCTTGTCGCATATCAGGAAGAACGTCTGCGCTCTCTCGTCAGACATGCATATGCTAATGTGCCATTTTATCATGACCTTTTTAAAGAACATCATCTTATGCCTTCCGATATAAATACAGTTACCGATCTGAATAAAATTCCGATAATTTCAAAGAATGATATGCGCAAACACCCTGCTGATTACTACCTGGCCAGGAATATTTCAATCCGTAATTGTAAACGCATGAATTCCAGTGGATCAACCGGGGAGCCTTTTACCTATTTTCTTACACAGGAGGCATTTAGCATGGGATATGCATGTGCTATCCGTGGCTGGTACTGGATGGGCTACAGGCTTGGGGATACCTACGCTAAACTGAGCCAGAATCCACGGACAGGTTATTATAAAAAAGTCCAGGACCTGTTCACCCGAAGCCAGTATATATTTATCCGTGACCTTACACCGGGAGCCCTTATCGATGTAATACACCGTTTAAATTACAGGCAACCGGATTATATAAGATGTTACCCTGATCCGCTTCTTTTTCTCTCAATACTTATCAGTGATGGTAATGATTTACAATATTCCCCGAAAGCCATTAATACAACCGGGAATATTCTTACTCCTGAGGCCCGGAAAAAAATCGAAAAAGCATTCGGGGCTCCGGTTTTCGACTCATATAGTTGTGAAGCAAGTGCTCAGTTTTTTGAGGGTCCGGAAAGAGAAACATATCTTGCTTCTATGGAATATGCTATTACGGAGGTTATTGATAATAACAATAATGCGGCTGGTCTCGGAAGGCACATAACTACAGATTTATGGAATCTTGCAATGCCTTTTATCAGGTATGACACACAGGATATTATTGAAAAAGCTGACAAACAGCAAGATACGAATATTCATTTAGCCGCCTTTAGCCAAATTAAAGGTAGAAATTCTGATATCCTAGTTACCCCTTCAGGGAAATATCTGATTGTCCATACATTTACTATTTTCTTTGAATATTTTAAAGAAATTATTCAGTTCCAGGTACTCCAATATGAACCGGACAGTGTAAGGGTCCTCTTGGTTGTAAATAACATGTATAATAAAAAAACAGAAGCATCTATTAAAGCAGGTCTTTGCGATTTGATTGGAAAGGATGTCAAAGTTGAGATAAAAACAGTTATTGAGATTCCTTTACTTCATTCCGGAAAAAGAAAATTCATAATAAGAGACGAATCAATAAAACTACCATTTTGAAGTTGTTTTGGTACATGAATAGAAAGCTCGATTTTACCTTTCATAAATACACAGAAATAATTGAATGCTTACTGCAAAACGGATATTCATTTCAGAGCTTTGAGGAGTTTCTGAATAAACCATCTGAGAAGGTGGTTATTTTAAGACATGATGTTGATCGTTCACCTTTGCATTCATTACAAACGGCTAGATTTGAAAACTCCAGGGGTATCAAAGGCACATACTATTTTCGGTTTGTCATGCAGAGCTATCATCCCGGAGTAATAAAGGAAATTGCCTCATTAGGCCATGAGATTGGCTATCATTATGAAGATGTCAGTGCTGTTGCTGAAAGACAAAAGATAAAAGTAAAAAGACAAAAAGGGGAAGGATCAGGGCTCTGGACTCAAGACATTGCACGCACTGAAAAAGAGTTGGTAAAGATTGCAATTGACCGTTTTAAAGAGAATCTGGCCAGAATCAGAGAACTTGTGTCCGTGAAAACGATTTGCATGCATGGGAGTCCTATGAGCAGGTGGGATTCCAGGATTCTCTGGAAGTATTATGATTATCGTGATTTTGGGATAATTGGAGAACCCTATTTTGACCTTGATTTAGACACAGTTCTTTATCTCACTGATACAGGGAGAAAATGGAACGGAGATAAATCAAGCGTCCGCGATAAGGTATTCCAGAGGAATTTTCAGTCGCTTAAAGAAAGATTGAAAACTTCCGATAATATTCTTACAGCAGCTTCAACAAATGAATTGCCACAGCAAATGATGATCACAGTTCATCCCCAGCGATGGTCAGATGATTTGCCTCACTGGATGTGGGAATATAGTATCCAAACTTTGAAAAACAGTATCAAACAATTAATTTTTGTCCGGTGAAATTTGAAGCAGGTTTGAAGGGAGTCGTTGTTATTGAGGGTCATGTTCAGGGTCTGGCTAATACAAGAGCTCTTGGTAAAGAGGGAATTCCGGTAATTGTGGTGAGCGAACATAATTGCCTGGCGCGTTATTCGAGATATTGCAAAAAGTTCTTCATATGTCCTGATTATTTATCAGTTGAATTTATAGACTTCCTTATAAGTCTTGCTTTAAGTGAAAATATACGTGATTGGGTTCTCTTACCTTCGAATGATCATGCTGTATATAATATTTCAGGGAATAGGGAAAGACTTCAGGGTTGTTATAAAATTATATCTCCGGAACCTGAAATTCTCACCGCAATTTATAATAAAGAATTGCTCATCAAGCTGTGCCAATCGATTGATGTTCCTGTCCCTCTTTCCTGGTTCCCGGAAAATCCACAAAAAATGAGGCTTAATGATTTTAAATTTCCTTTACTTATTAAAGGGAAAAACGGTCTTACATTTTATAAAAGTCTGGGAAGAAAAGCCTTCCTTTCTGATAGCCCGGGAAATCTTATGCAATTGGTGGATGCTATTACTGAAAAATCTCCATTTTCAAATGTATACTTTCAGAATTTACTACCGATTGAAAGTAATAAGCCGGTTTCCTTCACTGCATTTTCAATAAAGGGTGAAATCAAATCATATTGGATGGGCGTAAAATTAAGGGAACATCCGTTTCAATTTGGTACAGCCACATATAGCAGGCGGGTAGATATTCCTGAACTGATAGGTTCAGCTGAAAAGCTATTAAGTAAGCTTGCTTTTACAGGTGTTTGTGAAATTGAATTTCTCCTCGACTCAAGGGATAACGAATATAAACTTATTGAATTAAATGCAAGGACCTGGCTTTGGATAGATCTGGCTATTAAAAGCGGCGTGAATTATCCAATGATGATTTATAATTATCTTAATAAAAATGAGATGGATTATTCCAGAACAGATAATGAAGGGTTGGAGTGGATACATTACCTCACGGATATCCCTTTTAGTCTGCTGGGTTTATTACGGGGTCATTATTCTCTTGGTGAGATAATAAAATCATATAGCAGACTGCCAGAGCCTGCTGTTTTTGATTCTTCTGATATCTTGCCATCTTTTGCAGAAATAGCACTCTTACCTTTTCTTATTTTTAAAAGATAACCTAAACATTTAAACTGGTAATAATGGAAATTATCATTATCATCTTAACTTCTTTCCTTTATAGCACTGCTGCATTTATTTTCTGGGTATCGAAAGGAGGATTTAATAAAAGATTCCTTTATACCGACAATATTCTGTTAGCTGTTGCAATCAGCGGGGTTTCACTAATGCTTTATAAAATGACCGGTATCGGATTACAATTTCTTTTATTGATATTTAGTCCGTTAATTGGGTTTTGTTTATTTATATTACTTTTTCTTTACCGGTTTTTCAGAAATCCGGCGAGAAAGATTACATCCGACCCCGACGAATTTGTTTCACCTGCCGATGGAAGGATCATCTACATTAAAGAACTTGAAAAAGGACAAATTCCTGTTTCTGTAAAGAAATATCGTTTGGCAACAATTGAGGAAATTACCAAAACCAGTATTCCAGAGCAACCATGTTACCTTATTGGGATAGCCATGACATTGTTTGATGTTCATATGAACAGAGCTCCCATCGAAGGGAAAGTTATACTTGTAAAGCATACTCCTGGTGAATATATGGGACTTAATAAACCGGAATCCACAATTGTAAATGAACGCAATACAATTGTAATTCAAAGAGAAGATGGAATTATGGTGGCGGTTGTTCAGATAGCGGCCCGTTATGTACGACGGTGTATAGTTTCAGCCAGGGAAGGAGAGTCAGTGGCTCAGGGTGAGATAATAGGAAGGATAAGGTGGGGATCTCAGGCTGACCTGATCATACCCAGGAACTCTGATATAATGGTGCGGGAAGGAGAACAAGTGTATGCCGGGGAAACTATAATTGCTAAACTTCATAAATAAGCTGACCTTTTTGTTTTTGATTAGTTCTTAATGAAAATACTTATAGATATCGGACATCCTGCACACGTCCATTTGTTTAAAAACATGGCCCATGAAATGATCAAAAAGGGCCATGAGTTTTTTTTTACAGTCAGGGAAGGCGAACATCAGGCTGCTCTTCTGGAAGAAAATGGATTTGTTTATTCTGTAATTGGCAAAAAGCAAAAGGGAACCATCAGGAAACTGCTCTGCATTTTGACCTTTTCCGTTAAAATAATCAGGATAGCCCGATACTTTAAACCTGATCTGTATATAAGCCATGGCTCCATGTATGCAGGATATGCCGCATTCTTTACCGGGAAAAAACATATTGCCCTGGAAGATACCGGGAATATGGAACAAGTATTTTTCAGTAAACCTGTAAGCGATGTAATCCTTTCGCCACGATCATTACAGGTGGATCTTGGCAGAAAACACATCCGTTATAATGGATTTCATGAGCTTGCGTACCTTCACCCGAGGAGATTCAAGCCAGACATTTCGGTCCTGAACGAAATGAAAGTCAAGGAAGGCGAAATATTTGTGATATTGCGTTTTGTTTCGTGGAACGCAACTCATGATTTAGGACAATCCGGCTTATTATTAAGCGATAAATATGCTTTGATTAAGGAGATATCTAAGTATGCAAAAGTGTTTATATCGGGTGAAAGATCACTGCCTTCCGAATTTGACAAATATATGTTCAAACTTGCTCCCGGTCGTCTCCATCATGCTTTATTTTATGCTTCCATGTATATTGGCGAAGGGGCGACCACAGCATCAGAATGTGCAATGCTTGGGACACCAGCCTTGTATGTTAATTCCATAACAGCTGGCACACTGGAACAGCAGGAACGTTATGGATTATTATTCGGTTTCAGGAGTTACAAAGGTCTCATTGAAAAAGTCCATGATCTGTTTAATACTCCTGGTTTGAAGGATGAATTCCAGTTGCGGCGAAATAAGATGCTTAAGGAGAATATAGATGTAACTTCAATGCTAATATGGTTTGTTGAGAATTACCCCGAAAGCAAGGCAATTATGATAAATGATCCATCATTTCAACTTTCCTTTAAATAATTGGATTTACCGTTATTCTTTTATTAAAATGGCACTTTAATGAATATATTATTTGACCTTATTGCTTCTCAACCTGAAAGAAACTTGAAATATCATGGAGGAAGCGAATATGCAAAGGCTGTATTTTGGGCCATTGTACAAAAAAGCCGGTCCAGCCTTTTTTGTATCTATGACGCCGGGCGATACCTTGATGAGGATATAAAGTCATATTGCATAGGAAACAACCTTCCTCTTATAGACATCGGGCAATATAAAAAACTGGATCAGATTATTGAAAATTATAATATTGGAAAGTTTTATTCTGCCTTGCCCCTTGAGAAGACACTTCAGAGCAAGTTGCCTTTTAACGGAAGTGTAAAAAGCATTATTACAATTCATGGATTGAGAAGTCTTGAGCTACCTGCTGATATCTATGAAGTGAAGTATGTGACAGGTCTGTATAACAAGCTAAAATATTTTTATAAACGGCTTTCCCCGGTTAATTATGAAGATGGATCTTTTACTGAGGATAAGACTGCTGATCAAAAATTATAATAATCCGGCCATAATTACAGTTTCTGAATATTCTAAATTGTCTCTTAAATATTTCCTTCCGGAAATTCCTGAAAACAACATTCATGTGCTGTACAGCCCGATAAGCGATTATTTACAGGTTAGCAATGATGATTCATTTTTTCTTAGTAACAAGCTGGAATCGAAGAAATACTTTTTACTTTTATCGGCATCCATATGGCAAAAGAATAGTTACAGGGCGCTATCTGCCTTCAGCAACCTGATTAAAGAAGACCTGGTTAAAGAATATAAATTTGTAGTTATTGGAGCTTCAGGTCCGATTAAAAAGGCATTTCATCATAGTTCATTCATTTATTTGGATTACCAGGAACGGACAAATCTTGAAATATTATTAAAAAACGCCCATGCACTAGTTTATCCTTCTCTGAATGAGGGTTTTGGATATCCTCCTCTTGAAGCCTTTAAATATGGGACTGGTGTTATAGCTTCGGCCATTGGGCCTGTTATGGAAATTTGTGGAAACGCAGCCCTTTACTTTAATCCATACTCGGTTACAGAGCTGAAGTTGAGGCTTTTTCAATCAGTTAAAGATCCTTCTTTTATTTCAGGTTCTCAGCCAAGAATTGATCAGTTTTTATTGATCAGGCAAAAACAGATGAACCACCTTGATACACTGGTACAGCTTATTTGTGACTGATTCTAAAATTGGTTCTGTGCTTTTGATTAAGGAATAAATATTTCCGGAACCATGAAAAACCTTAAAAACTTCTTATTGATTTCAGACTCACTGGTCACCGGAAAAAATCTTGTTTCTCTGGGTGACGGTCTGTTTTCCGGTTATTCTCCGGTTGTTTACCGGGAACATTTTTGTTTTTATCATGGTATCTTTCATAACTCTGCTGAGCTTATTAAGAAGTCAGGTAAGTTCAAAGAAACACTTGAAGAAGTGTTAATTGAACTTTACATAACCGATCCGGAAAGATTTCCGTCATTGCTTGAAGGAAATTTCTCCCTCGTTATTGGAAATAAGGAAGAGTTGTATCTGTTGCGGGATGGAAATGGCTATGAAAATCTCTATTTTTCATTGTTATCATCTGATACTCGCGGTATTCTTGTAAGTAATTCTATAAAGGAGATTGCCAGATACCATAAACTCGAAGTAAATACCGATATACTCCCGGAATATTTTTTGAAGACGGATATTAATTCCGGCGAAACTTTTTTTAAAGGGATCAGGACACTTGCTTTTTTTGAGTATGGGAAAATAAACAGGTGCTCGCTGGTTGTTGAAAAAGGATTTTTCGCCGATTTTTTCATGAAAAGTGAAACTGTCAGTAAAGTCATTATAAATAATGTAATAGATGAATGTGATAATCTCATTGGTAGCATTATAAATGAGAAATTCAGCCAGCTGAATCCTGAATTTAAAATTTTAAATGCTCTGAGTGGGGGTACAGATTCCTCATATATTCAATACTACCTTAAAAAAAATAATTCGGATATCGCATACACGGCAAATTTCATTGAAGCAGGGCAGGATCATGCTTACGCTTCCGATGTTGCCAGATTAATGATCCTTAAGCATAAAACAATTCATAGTGACACAAGCTATATTGTTAACAGTATGCCAAAAGGAATTTTTCTTTCAGAGAAACCTTTCCTTTTTGCCGGAGAAACACTCCTGTTACATATGTACGAAGAAATTGGGAAAGATCTCAAAGTCCCGGTCGTGTGCTTTGATGGTACCGGTGCCGAAGGCATTTTAGGTGCATCAAAGATTTTATATGAACTGCGTGTAATTCGTAAATACAGGGTATTATTCGGCCTCATCTTACCTCTTTTCAATCTATGGTCAAAGAGGCTTTATAAACGGTATAAGGAGTTTTACACATATGTAAATAGCAAGACAGTTCCCGATAATTTTGTACTCAGGTATTTTACAGATGAAAAGATAAGAGATACAGTAAAAGATGCCTTTAACCTGCCAGACCTGAATCATATTGACAAATTCGAAGCATCGATGATGAAAAAGTACAATACCAGCTTATTTGAAGCGGTGTATCGTTTTTTGTCATTTGAACTTGAGTATAAACGTGTAAATAATATACGCACTCAACTGGCTAAAAAGAATGGTATTTATCTTGTTTTCCCTTTTACTGAAATACGACTATTCAAATACCTTATCCGGTTTGATACTGAAATAAAACTGAGGGAAGCTAAAACCAAATATCTTTTCAGGAAAGCTATGGAAAAGAAATTTCCAAGGGACATTGTTTACAGAAAAAAGGTAAGGAAAAACGTATCTGTATTTGATGAGATCCTTCAGGATGAAAAAACTAAAGAATTAATCGCTGAAATAAGAAATAAACAATACCCATACTTCAATTTTAACTACAATGAAGTGTTTGGTTCTCCAAAATATGCCTCAATTGCATATAAACTTATTAACTTTCACATCTGGCATAAACTTTTTATAGAAAGGCAAGATTTGAGTGACTTTGAAGAAAAGTAATTTTGGGAAGTGATTTTTGAATGATGAGTTTTGTTTACTATTCGTTACCCACACTTCACACTCACTAATAATATTCATTCTTCTAAACATTTCTCAATTTTAATTATCTTATTTTTTTGGTTAAAGGTTGATGCCCAAAAGATGCAACCTTTCTTAATATATCAGGGTCTTGTTTTTAGCCGAAATACATCTTTGCTAAAGCTACGGAGGAGAAAATGGCTATATTTTTAATTGGAACTAAAACAACCTGACATGAAAACGTCAATGACCCCTGTAATCAAGAATACAATCAATATGAAAGCAAGAAGAATATTGACTTTGTTTTCATTGGTCCTTTTATCGTTGTCTGATGTATTGGGTCAGGCTCCTACATGGGTTCCTGGTACTCCGACCGTAGCATCTACGGGAGCCTTATCCGTTACAATAAACTACGGAATTAACAACAGAGCAGGTACTGTGTACATAGTTATATATAACTATAATAATGCCGCAACCTATTCCTCTGGCCAGATAAAAACGCGGGCAGGATCAGTCCCGTCAGGAACCGTAGTCTATGTAGCTACCCTACCTGTTACAAATATCACAAAAGGAACTCTTCTAAAAATAATTGCGGATTTGCCTTCTCCAAACCAGGATTATGCTATATATGTTGCCGGAGAAGGTGCTTCTAATGTATTTGTTGCCGCCAACGCAGTAAGACTAAATGCAACAACTATTTCCTGCTCCGCCATCGACATGGACTTTGGTTATTTCCAACCCGAAGTGTGCTTGAACAAAGGAGCCTCAGTAACATTGAGGTACACCATTTTTAATTCTAATCCGGATATTTCCGGAGTTTATCCAGGAACAAAAATTTATATAGACTGGGGGGATAACCAGTATACTACATGGTTCTCAAGTGCAATTACTCCACCTCAACCCTTAATTCCTACCACATTTACTCATGTTTACACATATACAGGGTCAAGTGTATGTAACTATCAAATTAAATCGACAGTTACAAGTGCATGCAATCCACTTATTGTTAAGCAATTTCCAACGAATGTAATTATTCATGCCAGGGATCTTTCCACAGAGGGAGACGGTAATCTGTTAATTGCTGAAAACGGGACAGGCATAACACCAATAATACAGGTTTGTGAAGGCATGTCTCACACAATCAGGCTAAGGGATATGAGTACCTGGAATTGTCAGTCTCCGACATATATTGATGGATCCCCTGCCCCACCTAATTCCGACCCGCGAAATATTCAATGGTTATACGGAAAAGATCCCTCTGGTGCAATTACAAATACAATTACAGGACCAGGAGTTGTAACAATTTCAAATCTTGGAGTGGCGCCTCAGAATAGTGCAAGGATGTTACCTTCTCCGTATGGGCCGGCATCTCTGAGTGAATGGATAACAATACCAGCCTCTTGTAAAGCCGGAGATTCTTTCATAGTGTATCTTAAGAACTGGAATAAATGTAATTGGCCAGATGCGGAATATTTAAGTACTTACATAACTATACTGGTTGTTGGAAAGCCTCCGGCAACTGTAGGACCTGACAGGGCAATCTGTACAGGAACAAGTACTACCCTTGGTGCTGCACCCGTAGCTGGACACACATACAGTTGGACATCAGTCCCGGCAGGATTTACCTCGAATGTAGCCAATCCAAGTGTTAGCCCAGCTGTAAACACAACCTACACACTGGTTGAGACCATTCCAGCCACAACATGCACCAATACGAATAGTGTCACCATTACCATAACTCCTAAAGCGAGCATAGCATCAGTAACTGGCGCTACACCTTTATGTATTGGCGAGACAGATACGTACAGTGCCAACTCGGTAGTGTTGAGCGGAGGTACAGGCGCATGGACCAGCATTACCCCTGCAAGAGCCACAGTTAATTCCTCAACAGGCTTAGTAACAGGAGTATCCGCAGGAACATCCTTCATAAGATACACTATTACAGGGGGATGTGGAGGAACCGTATATAAACAGAAGTCGGTAACCATCAACCCTAATGCAAGCATTGCTTCGGTAACGGGCACTTCACCTTTATGTATTGGTGGAACAGCGACTTATTCAGCCAACTCGGCAGTTCTGAGCGGAGGGACAGGCGCCTGGAGCAGCAGCAACACTGCAATAGCCACAGTCAATTCATCTACTGGAGAAGTTACAGGAGTAGCTTCAGGAACATGTAATATAATTTACACTATTACAGGCGGTTGCGGAGGAGTAACGGTAACCAGACAGCAAGCAGTAACGATATCACCGAATGCCAGCATTGCATCGGTAACAGGCACTACCCCTTTATGTATTGCTGCGACAGCGACATACAGTGCCACCTCGGTAGTTCTGAGCGGAGGCACAGGTGCATGGAGCAGCAGCAACACTTCGGTAGCCACAGTTAACTCTTCAACAGGTGTAGTAACCGGCGTATCAGCAGGAACGAGTAACATAATATACACTATAACAGGCGGCTGTGGAGGAGTCGTATTTAAACAGCAAACTGTAACAATAACCCCGGATGCGAGCATCGCATCGGTAACTGGCGCTACCCCTTTATGTATAGGAGGAACAGATACGTATAGCGCCAACACGATAGTTCTGAGTGGAGGTACGGGTGCATGGACCAGCATTACACCTGCAATAGCCACAGTTAATTCCTCAACAGGCTTAGTAACAGGAGTATCCGCAGGAACATCCTTCATAAGATACACTATTACGGGGGCTGTGGAGGAGCTGTATATAAACAGAAATCGGTAACCATCAACCCTAATGCAAGCATTGCTTCGGTAACGGGCACTTCACCTTTATGTATTGGTGGAACAGCGACTTATTCAGCCAACTCGGCAGTTCTGAGCGGAGGGACAGGCGCCTGGAGCAGCAGCAACACTGCAATAGCCACAGTCAATTCATCTACTGGAGAAGTTACAGGAGTAGCTTCAGGAACATGTAATATAATTTACACTATTACAGGCGGTTGCGGAGGAGTAACGGTAACCAGACAGCAAGCAGTAACGATATCACCGAATGCCAGCATTGCATCGGTAACAGGCACTACCCCTTTATGTATTGCTGCGACAGCGACATACAGTGCCACCTCGGTAGTTCTGAGCGGAGGCACAGGTGCATGGAGCAGCAGCAACACTTCGGTAGCCACAGTTAACTCTTCAACAGGTGTAGTAACCGGCGTATCCGCAGGAACGAGTAACATAATATACACTATAACAGGCGGCTGTGGAGGAGTCGTATTTAAACAGCAAACTGTAACAATAACCCCGGATGCGAGCCTCGCATCGGTAACTGGTGCTACACCTTTATGTATAGGAGGAACTGATACGTATAGTGCCAACTCTGCAATTCTGGGTGGAGGTACTGGAGCATGGACGAGCAGCGATATTGCAATAGCCACAGTTAATTCATCAACCGGGCTCGTAACGGGAGTATCTGTTGGAACATGCGACATAATATACACTATAACAGGCGGCTGTGGAGGAGTGGTATTTAAACAGAAATCAGTAACCATAACCCCTAATGCGAGCATTTCATCGGTAACAGGCGTTACACCTTTATGTATTACCGAGACAGCTTCCTATACAGCAAATGCGGTAGTGCTGGGAGGAGGCACAGGTGCATGGACGAGCAACAATATTGCGGTAGCCACAGTTAATTCATCTACAGGGTTAGTAACTGGAGAATCAGCAGGTACCTGCAACATTATATATACCATCACAGGAGGATGTAATGGGACACCCTCTGCTCATAGCAGCAATAACAATAATGCCGAACAACACAATAACTCTTACTTCGGCGGCGGGAACGGACAACCAGAATAAATGTATCAACTCTGGGATAACCGCTATTACATATGCTACGACAGGCGCATCCGGGGCTGATATTACCGGCTTGCCAACAGGAGTTACAGGCGGATGGGCAGCTAATTTTATAACAATAAGTGGGACGCCAACTGTTTCCGGAATATTTAACTACACAGTTACTTTAACCGGAGGCTGCGGAACGATAACAACCAATGGTTCAATAACAGTTGGTATTCCACCCGATAAAGCTTTACTTACTGCTGTTGCGACACCAATATGTGTCGGTGTAAATGCTCAGCTACAAATAGAAATAACTGATGGAGTGCCACCATTTGATGTGACTTTGGATAACGGGGTGGGAACATTTTCAATACCTGGATTCTCTTATACTAAAGATCTGGGTACAGGATTACCGGTAGGTTTGCATAGTTATAATATTACTTCAATACTTGACAATTGTAACAATTCATTTGTTGATCTGGGATCAACAGCAACTATTGATGTTCGTCCCACGCCGACCCCAACGATCAGCGGTAATACAACTGTTTGTCAGGATGGAGCATCGCCGGACATAACCTTTACTAATCCGCAGGCATTACCTGTAACAATTACTTATAATATAAACGGAGGAATAAATACCACAGTTGATGTTGGAGCAGGTACAACAGCGACAGTTTCTGCACCAACAACTACATCAGGGGTGTTTACGTATAATTTGGTGAGTGTAGTTTATCAGACAGCACCGACTTGCATAAATGCATTGACAGGATCGGCAACTGTGACAGTTCGTCCCACGCCGACCCCAACGATCAGCGGTAATACAACTGTTTGTCAGGATGGAGCATCGCCGGACATAACCTTTACTAATCCGCAGGCATTACCTGTAACAATTACTTATAATATAAACGGAGGAATAAATACCACAGTTGATGTTGGAGCAGGCACAACAGCGACAGTTTCTGCACCAACAACTACATCAGGGGTATTTACGTATAATTTGGTGAGTGTAGTTTATCAGACAGCACCGATCTTGCATAAATGCATTGACAGGATCGGCAACTGTGACAGTTCGTCCCACGCCGACCCCAACGATCAGCGGTAATACAACTGTTTGTCAGGATGGAGCATCGCCGGACATAACCTTTACTAATCCGCAGGCATTACCTGTAACAATTACTTATAATATAAACGGAGGAATAAATACCACAGTTGATGTTGGAGCAGGCACAACAGCGACAGTTTCTGCACCAACAACTACATCAGGGGTATTTACGTATAATTTGGTGAGTGTAGTTTATCAGACAGCACCGACTTGCATAAATGCATTGACAGGATCGGCAACTGTGACAGTTCGTCCCACGCCGACCCCAACGATCAGCGGTAATACAACTGTTTGTCAGGATGGAGCATCGCCGGACATAACCTTTACTAATCCGCAGGCATTACCTGTAACAATTACTTATAATATTAACGGAGGAATAAATACCACAGTTGATGTTGGAGCAGGTACAACAGCGACAGTTTCTGCACCAACAACTACATCAGGGGTGTTTACGTATAATTTGGTGAGTGTAGTTTATCAGACAGCACCGACTTGCATAAATGCATTGACAGGATCGGCAACTGTGACAGTTCGTCCCACGCCGACCCCAACGATCAGCGGTAATACAACTGTTTGTCAGGATGGAGCATCGCCGGACATAACCTTTACTAATCCGCAGGCATTACCTGTAACAATTACTTATAATATAAACGGAGGAATAAATACCACAGTTGATGTTGGAGCAGGTACAACAGCGACAGTTTCTGCACCAACAACTGCATCAGGGGTGTTTACGTATAATTTGGTGAGTGTAGTTTATCAGACAGCACCGACTTGCATAAATGCATTGACAGGATCGGCAACTGTGACAGTTCGTCCCACGCCGACCCCAACGATCAGCGGTAATACAACTGTTTGTCAGGATGGAGCATCGCCGGACATAACCTTTACTAATCCGCAGGCATTACCTGTAACAATTACTTATAATATTAACGGAGGAATAAATACCACAGTTGATGTTGGAGCAGGTACAACAGCGACAGTTTCTGCACCAACAACTGCATCAGGGGTGTTTACGTATAATTTGGTGAGTGTAGTTTATCAGACAGCACCGACTTGCATAAATGCATTGACAGGATCGGCAACTGTGACAGTTCGTCCCACGCCGACCCCAACGATCAGCGGTAATACAACTGTTTGTCAGGATGGAGCATCGCCGGACATAACCTTTACTAATCCGCAGGCATTACCTGTAACAATTACTTATAATATTAACGGAGGAATAAATACCACAGTTGATGTTGGAGCAGGCACAACAGCGACAGTTTCTGCACCAACAACTGCATCAGGGGTATTTACGTATAATTTGGTGAGTGTAGTTTATCAGACTGCGCCGGCCTGCATAAATACATTGACAGGATCGGCAACTGTGACAGTTCGTCCCACGCCGACCCCAACGATCAGCGGTAATACAACTGTTTGTCAGGATGGAGCATCCCCGGACATAACCTTTACTAATCCGCAGGCATTACCTGTAACAATTACTTATAATATTAACGGAGGAATAAATACCACAGTTAATGTTGGAGCAGGCACGACAGCGATAGTTTCTGCACCAACAACTGCATCAGGGGTATTTACGTATAATTTGGTGAGTGTAGTTTATCAGACTGCGCCGACTTGCATAAATACATTGACAGGTTCGGCTACAGTAACTGTCACTACAACAGTTGGCACACCTGTTTTCACACTTGGAGCTTCATCAGTCCGTTGTCAGTCTGCAGGTACTGTAATCTACGCAGCTTCTGCAACAAATAACACAGGAATCACATACTCCCTTGACGTTACATCCGCAAGCAATGGGAATACCATTAATACGGCTACCGGAGAGGTTACATACGTGGATACATGGAGCGGAACAACAACCATCACAGTTAGCGCTGCTGGTTGCAACGGACCCAAAACAAACGATCACACAGTCACAGTTGTTCCTCTTCCAAACACACCTGATATCAACGGAGAAATTTCTGTGTGTGGTATAGGCCCGGCAATATATCCCTATGAGCTGGGAAAT
>CAVZVF010000001.1:0-1008338 GCA_963778605.1 uncultured Bacteroidales bacterium | reverse complement strand
TGCAAAATCGTGAATCATATTTTCGGTATATCGCAGCGTTTTCAGGTCTTTTGACGAGGCTGGAAAACCATAATATGAATAGTCTGTTCCAGATTTCCAGGAAGTATCGGAAGCCAGTATCCCAAGCCATTCCGCTTCCTGTTCATTTTGAAGATTTCCCGTTGCTCCCACAATGTAATTGGCAGGCAAAGTAATACTTACATCAAAATTTCCGAATTCGGAGTAAAACTCGCCCTGGTCGAGGTACTGCATCGGATGCCAGCCCGTCCTGTCATATACAGCCGGCTTGGGATACCACTGTGAAATCTGGTAAGATTCACCTATATAGCCTAATCGTGAAGTTACTCCCATTGGGATCTTTACATGAAAAGGCGTGGTTATTATTATTGTGTCACCAGGATTGACCGGTTTATTAAGCACAATCCTGCAAATATCCGATGAGTCAGGTAATAAATACCAATGAACAGGAGCTCCCTCAACCTCAAAATCCAATGAATCAATATATCCTTTCAATTCCTGATCATTGAACAACCGTTGTTTTCCTTTCTGACTTAATAGTTGCCTGGCTAATCCGGTGGTATTTCCGGAATAGGCATTTGGCCAAAGGTGAAAAAATAAAAACCTGAGGGTGTCAGGAGATTTGTTGACATATTCAACTGTTTCAAACGCATTTAATTCGTGTAGCTTATCGTTCAGAGAAACATGAATATTGTAATTCACCTCCTGCTGAAAATACTCCTGTGATGAAGCGGAAGTGACTGCCCAGAATAAGCTTATACAAATAAAAAACAATTGCCTTATCGGAAAAGGGCGGAAATAATTGAAGGAGTATAAATAGTTAAATGAGTTGAAAGTGTTCTGGCTTTCCACAAACTGACGGATTACTGGGCTTGCGTACCTCTGAGAAGTCTGAATTGAGCGGGACTTAATCCGGTGACCTTTTTAAACTGATTTGAAAGGTGTGCCACACTACTGTACAACATTTTATATGCAATCTCACTAAGACATAATCCATCGTAAATAAGCAATTCCTTAACCCGCTCAATTCTTTGTCCTATTATATATTTTTCAATTGTTTTACCTTCCTCCTCTGAAAATATTTTACTGAGGTAATTGTAATCATAGTTTACTTTTTTACTTATATAATCAGAAAAATTCGGTCGGGTAAGATCGTCTGAATGGTAAACCAATTGATTTATAGCCATTTTAATTTTCCCTATAAGAATATTTCTGTTGTTTACCATTAACTCCAGGCCTGACTTTTTAAGGGCAGCGTCGATCAATTGCATTTTTAAAATTGAAATATTATCCTTTAATTCCACTTCACCTATTTCAACAGAGTTATAGAGAAGCCCAAGCTTATTAAGTTCTTCCTTAACAATTGTTTTGCATCGGTCGCTTTCCATATTTCGGATACGAAGCATCATAAATAAAAAGTATTATTCAGTTCCATCAACACTAAAATATAATAATTCAAAAAAAGCTTAACTAAAATTCAATTATAATATTTAGTAACTCTTTCTTTGTTTTTCCAAGTTTAGCTCCCAATTTTTCTATCATTTCAATTTCCTTACCAACCTTATAAACAAGGTCCCTATCAATGATGCAGGTAAATTTTTTCCTGATCTTATCCTTCTTGTTTTTCCAATCCTCCATCATAATATCCTCCTTTATAACTTACTTCCATGAAAAACCAAAATCAGCTATGATAAAATCAGTATAAACACCTTATACAGTTTCATACCGCTAACTTAATGCATAAATCGTCAAGTCAGATTAAGATTTAATTAAGTGTATATTAAGATAAGATTAAAAATACATTACATTGGCAGTTAATGTATTAATTAGCCAATATTGACATCCTTAATTAAAAACTATGGGGTTAGGTTGAATGAGTTTCAGACCCGGACCTGTGCCTTTAAATAGTTATTAAATTCACACATTCCCGCTCTCAAATTGATACTGTGGTAAAGTAAATTTTTCCCGGAAAGAACATTACAAAACAAAACCATTCAAAGAAGAATACCTGGAAATGCTTGTAAAGAATAAAATTGAATTCAAAGAGGAATACTTGTTTGAATTTTTTAGCGATATTTATAAGTCGGATTAAATATTACGGTGCTCTGCACCTATGGTTATGGGTTTTAAATGCACTTCTACAAATATTATGCGGCTCTGCCGCTTAATATTTGTCAGAATATGCGGTGCATCATTACAGATTAATAGCTGGATTGAATGGCCCGGAATGTGCGGCTTATCACTATTTGCCATGAATAGCTGCAAAGAACATGCTGAGTTTTATTTTTCACCTCTTTTTTTCCGGTCAGCAGCAACATTTACTTTTTCTTGCTTCTTTGCACTTCGTCTAAGAACTCTTGCTTCATTTTTCTGTTGTGGCTGTTTCCGTATTGCTTCATTTTGTTTTGATTGCTGCAGCCGGATATTACGGTCCTGACGCTGAGAATTAGTTTGTTGCCGTGGTTGGGTCTGTTGCTCCACTCCTCTCCTCTTATTGTCCGATGGAGTTACACTTTTCTGATAACCTGCATTCCCGTCACCGGCAGGTCTGATATCCCCGGGGTTAGTTATCCTGGAAGGAACTGGCTTCTGGCGTCCGTTATCAATACGTTCGACCCGGGGTCTGTAAATTTGTAACCGGGAATTATTCATTTTCTCTCCCGGCCTGTCATTATCACGGATTGCAACGCTATTGATCCTTCTTCCGGTAACTCTTTGTACCTCATCCGCCCGTGGTCCTGATATATATGTTTCATTACGGTTCTTATCAAAATAAGTATTATTTATTACAGTTGAGTTTTTAAAAATCAGTTCGTTATCTCTCCTGTTTACCTGGCGACGCTGAATATCGGACCTGCCGAAATCTCTTTCACTGACGAAACTCCAACGGTCCATATCCCTGTATCCTCCGGCACTGCCTATGTTTATATTTATTCCCGTACTCATAGGTGCCCAGCCGTAATAACCGTTAGCTCTTCTCCACGTTACCCAGGCGGGCCCCCATTCATTACCCGGTACCCAGAACCAGCCATAGTAATTATCAAAATCCCACCTTCCATAATGGAACGCAGCCCAACCCCAGGGGTAATCTGATAGCCATGTCCAGCCATATTCCGTCATTACCCAATGTCCTGCTGTTGAATATGGGAAAAAATCACGGCCGGCATTCGGTATCCAAATGTAACCATAATCCTGATAATCGGTCCATTGACCATAAGGACTTAGCTGATCATAAAAAACCTGATAACTTACAGGCCCGGGCTGAATGTATCCGGAACCCTGTTGGTTACTGTCATATCCCTGATACCTGGTTAATGGCCTCTGTATTGAACAGGAATAATTTAGTACAACAAATATTACTATCAGTACCTTCCATATTATCTTCATAACCTAAGCAATTAGATTTTACTTAATAATATTAAACTGTCTGTTCTCTGCCGGGAGTACTCATCAGAAAAGAAGCTCCTGGCTTCTAAATTTTAGAAGCAAGAGTTAAAAGAAGAGCTGATTCCTCAATCGTGTCAATGCGGTACTTTGTTTTTTCGCGAAGTGTCAGTAATTCACCCTGATTAAGGATAATAGTTTCTTGCCTGATATGTAATTTTATTTTCCCTTCCAATATCTGAAAAGTGATTGAATCGTTTTCCTGAAAAGAGATAATTTCTGCTCCCTCATGCAAAATTGCAAGCACAACTTTCTTAATCGGGCTTTTTAACAGGATCAAAGAATTAATTTCTCCTTTTTCCCAGGAGCGATCCTGTTTTAAATTTTCAATCAGCGCTGGTAAATCAAACGGAACAAAAGAAGACTTGACCGATGAAATGGACTCATAAGAGGACGAACCTGAACTATATGTCTCTTTTTCTAAATACATTTTTTTATTATTTTTAAATGCAGGTTGCCGGCAGCTTCAACTGCCGGTGCACTTGCATCATAAACTTTTGCCGGAATAAAATCGGTAACAAATATTCCCGGTTTTTTGACGAATTAGAGCTGCTCAGGCTAAGCTAAAAGGATTACAAGGATAATGATAAGGAGAAGTGTGCCTCCTCCGATATAAACATATCCTCCGCTCCGGCGTACATTTTCTTTAATTCCTTTTAGTTCTTTTTTCAGTTCACGCTTTTCTTTAACCGTCATGTTTGTTTTATCCATATCACGTATTTCTTCAACACGTTTTGTCAGACGACTCATATCTTCTTCTGATAATTTGTTTTCTGTTTTGACAGGAACAGCGGGACTTTCGGGTGCAGATTTCGAATCAGTCCTGGCTGCCCATGATGTTGATGCACTTAAAGAAAAGATTATTAAGAACGCAAAAAACATTACTTTTTTCATTTTTAAAGGTTTTAAGTTTTTATAATTAATTAAAAGATAAAGGTAATTTGAAAGCCATTTTAACATGTTACACAATTACTTTTTTAAGTTATACAATTCACACATTCGGATTATTTGAGATCATTCAAAGGATTTAAAGCACATTCAGGTGGAGATTAAACGCAATAAATAATACCAACCTGACATAGGTGACAAAATCTGAAGAAAATCAATAAGACCTGTCATCAAGGTTTAAAGATCAATTATATATATGACTTTCGGGATTCATACATATAAATATTTTGATGCTTAAAATCAATTATTTGCCCCAACCCTAACCTTGCTCCGCCGTAGCGGCTACGCGAAGGCGAGAGGGAGTAATTGATTTTGGCTGCGCCGGGCTCGCCCTGCTGGACTCGGTTCTTCGCACCCTTTAGGGTAAGGGGCTAACGAAGAACCGGAGCGAAGCGGAGCTCGACGAAGTCAAAATCAAAGAGGTCTTATGCATGATTGCCGATTGTCATAATTATATATATTACTTGAAATGAATATCTATAGTCATACTAAAGTTTCAAAATTAACTGGTAGATCTCATGTTTGGTTTTACCAACTTTGTTTTGGACCCTTGTAATCATCTCTTCCAATTTGCCTTGTTCAAAATACAGGTCCTGATCGGTGAGTGAGGAAAATTTTTCCTTAAGCTTTCTAGCCTTATCATTCCAACTGATCGTTACTTTTGTTCTGACATTCTGCGTTGACATTTCCTGAAGAATTAATTGTGATTAATTGAATTTTGAACAAAGTTGAGAATGTTTGCGGAAACAACTGTTGTATAACTTTGAATAAATGTTATATTATTCCCACATTCTCAGTCTGTTGATTACCCGGCTAGTCGTAAATATTTCACAATTAAGTCATCCCGGACTCCCTCAGATCAAACAGGCTTAAAATCTGCCATTCTTTTATTTGCCTCAATGCACCACATTAATTCCCTGATGAAAGTTGCAGCTTTTTTATCGGAAGCCGGCTTGTCTGTTGGATTTCCATCCTCATCAAATGCTTCACTGATTCTGGGAACCGGAAACATTGCGGGAACAGTCCATGCTCTGATTTTCCATAAAGTAAACTGTAGCGAGGTTATCACCTGAGTACCACCAAAATTCCCGTTCGAAACAGTTGAAATTGCTACCGGTTTACGATACCATTCATCATAGAGCAAGTCTATTATATTTTTTATACTTGCAGGGTAACCGCCATTATATTCAGGTGTAACTATTATGACACCGTCAGAAGCTTTAATTTTATTTGCAAAGTCAAGCATTTCTTCCGTTGGTGATTTTTGAAACCGTAACCGTTCACTAAACAAAGGGAAATTATACTGATGCAAATCAAGGATTTCAACAGTTGATAGTTTATTTTCTTCCAGATATTTTTTAAAATACAATGCAATCCGGTGGCTTTTCCTTCCGGATCGTACGCTTGAGGATACTATTGAAATATGTATCATACTCTTATTACTGTCTGTTCATGTAATAAAACTTCATTACTGAATAAATGTTCATACCTGTGAATATTTTCAGGGATTCCGGAAAGCTGATCGATATCCTTTTATGTATAAATTGATCTTTGTCCAGGAAAGGAGGTTATTGTAGAAAGTCTGATAATTGGATTATTAAATGACCTCATATTATCGATCCTCTTCATCGAGATTAAAATTTCAGATCATAACCATAATTTTTTTATATAAAACGCGTTATTATTTGCAAGTTATTCTCTTATTAATGCCTGTCATTTAATCTCCATATTAAACCAATTTATAGACTATTCTTATCTAAGAGGTTTGGCATATAATTGAATTTCCAACTTTTCCTAGTTGTTAAAGAACTTCATAATAATTTTTTTAATTTTTAGTGTAACAAAAACATCTTTTCATCGTTTAAATACGTGTGTTGGTCATAAAATATTTAATATTCGTCAAATTAAATAGAAAATATGATATCAAAAATAATAGTCTGTAATGATGATTGGAGCGAGACAAGTACTATTAATTATATTTCTTGTAATAAGCTCATCACTTTGGGGTAAAACTTATTACGTTTCACCAACAGGCAAGGATAGTAATACGGGGACTATATCACAACCCTGGGGCACCTGGCAGAAAGCCTTTGACACAGCCATGGCGGGAGATACAGTATATTTCAGGGGAGGAGTTTGGTATCCAACCTCAACTGCATACGGAAATAATATAACACTGATTTCTCCCAAAGAAAGTAAACCTGTAGGACATAATGGGGAGCCCGGTAATCCAATTTGCTATTTTAATTACCCCGGTGAAACACCAATTCTTGATTGTAGGAAAATAGTCTGCTCCTGGTACAGCTCCTAATAATCGTTATATAGCAGGGATAATGATGCTTAATGTTCACTGGATTAACTGGAGAGGACTTACCATAAGAAACGTATACCAGAGAGAAGCAAATGTAGAACCAAAAGGAATAGTTGGTTTTCCTTTTTCAAATATGCACTTTGATAGGATGACTGTGCATGATATAGGGGGCTGTGGATGGTATATGCATAGTGCCGTAGGTCTTACAGGCGAAGGATATGGATGGGACGAGACTGGATATATTCCTTATGATACTTCATCATATATTAATTGTGATACTTACCAATGTTGCGACACATTTCGCTGTAAATAGTGGTAATACTCCGGGTAATATGGCAGACGGATTTAAGACTATTGCTTACCCCGGTGCAGTTCTTTCTTATGAAGGTTGCAGGTCATGGCATAATTCAGATGATGGTTTTGATCTTCCTACAAATACATCTTATGTTAAAGTTTCAAACTGCTGGTCATTCAATCATAACTATACAATATTTGGAGCACAGCCTGACGGTAATGGTTTTAAAATGGCCGGAGGCAGTAGTGAAGGTCCTTCAACAACCAATGGTGCAAATAAGATTTTTGAAAATAATATTATGATAGATTGTAGTATAGGATTATACTATATGGAAGACGATGGGCTATCGGGAGGAGGTATTTATCGAAGTCTATGTAATGTTAATAATAATTTTATCTATAAATGTGATCTTGGTATGCAACTTAGGGTTAATGGTGATTATCCGAATGATATCCAAGCTAGATTTCGTAATAATATAATATATGGAACTACGACAAAGGATGCGGGGGGAAGGCCATATAATTTATCGGTTGATGTTTTATTATACCGAAAGTAATAATACATGGGATTATGCCAATGATACAGAGATAGGTAGTCTATCACACTGGAAACCGGCTACCGATGTAACAGTAACAGATGCAGATTTTGTAATGAATCCTCTTGACGATGCAGCCATTCTTGCTCAATTAACAGCACCAAGAAAATCTAGATGGAACACTTGCCTGATATTACTTTTGGCCGATTAGCCACTGGAAGTGATTTGATTGATGCAGGAGTTAACGTTGGACTTCCATTTTCAGGATCTGCCCCCGATATAGGAGTATTTGAAACTGTTTCAGGCGAATCTAATGTAATTACCCGTGTATTTAAACTCAACAATTGATGAACCTGCTCCATCCATAATTGAAATGACTTACAACCTGACGCTTTCCAATATAGCACCTTTACCTTCTGCTTTTAAAGTCCAGGTTAATTCTTTAACAAGACCTGTCAATAGTGTTGCAATAAAAGGAAATCAGGTTGAATTAACTCTTGCAAGTGCGGTTGCATCTGGTGATATTGTAACCACAACATATATAAAGCCTGTTACCAATCCATTGCAGGCCCTATCGGGGACCAAAGCTGAAAATATTTCTAATAAATTGGTTACAAATAATATTGAAGATATAGTGTTAAATATTGTCAAAGAAGACTTATTTGCATCTAAAATATCTATTTATCCTAATCCGGCTCACGAATTATTAAATATTGCATTTCAAGAACCATCTCAAGAATCTTATGACATAAAAATTATTTCTTTATCCGGGAAGGTTTACTTTGAGGATCGACTAGATATTGGCAGTCAGAATGTTAAAATTGCCTTAAGACTTAATCCTGGACTATATTTGGTACAATTTTCATCAAGATAAAATAAAGTTACAAGCCCAAAAACTTATTGTTTATTAATAAATTTTAAATGATTGAGTTCTCATGACCATATTTTGAAAAGATCCATTTTTCAAAGCCCATAATTCTTCGTGTTTGCCTTTTTTGAGGAATTGAGATTTATAAACAAAAAAAAATTGCACCTCATATTTGTTGAATTTGTGTTTTGGTCAGAGAAAAACAAAAACCTGAATCACTTTTTTGTACCAGGGTTTTACTTGTGGTCACCAGTATTAGTTTTAGCTATTTTAAATGTTTCTTTCTATGGATGTGAGAGACCTTAATAAAAATACCCTCATGATAACGCTGAAGAGGTTAACCCGCGCAGGTTAGATTTTTTTATATATAACCTGAGAAGCTAAAATATTGATTATAAATTCTGTTATTTCAGGTGAAACGCAGGATGTCGCATTCCATTGGACCTGCGTTTAGAATGAGTTTAATTTTCAACCCTGTTAAAGGGTAGTGTAAAATAGAATACCGACCCTTCTCCTGGTTTTGAGGTAAACCAAATTATACCACCAAGAAGCTCTACATAAGCCTTTGAAATTGACAATCCCAGACCGGCACCTTCAAATGGGCGGGTATAGCTACTGTCAGTCTGGTAGAACCTGCTGAATATCATCTCATGATGTTCCGGGGAAATGCCGATTCCTGTATCTGAAACATAAAATTCAATTATCTGATCTTTTATGGTATATCCGAATGTAACTTTTCCTTCTTTTGTGAACTTCATGGCATTATTTACCAGATTTGAGAGTACCTGCAACAGTTTAAAACCATCTGTCATAATATTTACCTTACTGTCATCGAGCGCCGCTGCAAAACAAAGAGAAATATTTTGTTCACGTGCGTTTGCCCTGAACTGGTCATATACTCTCCGCAGAGTTGAATTCAGGTTTATCTCCGTAATGTTAACCTTAATTGAATTTGCTTCAATATCTGATAACTCAACTATATTATTTATGATCTCCAGAAGATGGTCAGTGCTGCGGGTAATTATATCGATGAACTCTTTCCGGCTCTCAGGATCATTTTCATGCTCATTAAGAAGAGCTGAGAATCCGACTATTGCATTAAGGGGTGTCCGTATCTCATGCGATATATTATGAAGAAATGCAGACTTTAACCGTTCACTCTCCTCTGCCTTCTTCATAGCTTCTTCCAGGTTACCGAGGTTCATTTTACTTTCATTGATGTCGAAGAGAATGCCAAAAGCACCAATTACCTTGCCTGTTTCTTCGTCAATCAATGGCAGTGAAGAGTCCTGAATCCATTTATTCTCACCCCCAGGCGTCCTGATCAATATTTCGGCTCTATAATTCTTTATTTCACCACTTATAAATTTTTTGCGTGCCACGGAAAAATCGGGTGAAATATCGGCAGATAGAGGAATAACCTTTTTTACCAGCTCATTGTAACGTTTTTCTGTAAATTCTTCAGGTGTAAGACCAAGAAGTTGTTTTATCCCTGCTCCTATATTTAAATAGTATCCCTCACCAGACTTCGGTCCGAAAATCAGCTGGAACGGAACACCATCAGCATTCTCAATGGCCTGACGATATTGGTTTTCCGAATTAATCAACTGCTCCTCCTCATCTTTACTGAAGCTATAATTCAAATTACAGGAGATTTCACTACTCTCATATCAATCATTTAATTTATCACTGATTGCTTACTCTGTCTCCTATTCTTTCAAAATAGATCGGGGCTCTGCCAATTCCATTCTGTGGATTTAGTAAAGCCCATAAAATAAACCATTTACAAAAATATCTTCTTCCGTCTTTCATCCGGATTTGTAGTTTAATATAAATAGATGTAAAATTGTTACCCTTATTATGATTTTATTTTTAAAAAATAGTTTATTCAAAAAAATGTTTTATATTTGAATCACAATTAAAGTGTCTGCAAAAGATTGTCATTTACGTGAAAGAGTACACCGATAAGGAAATAATTGAATGCCTCAGAAGCCGTCAAAGCTATGTAGTGCGGTATCTATCTGACAGATATATGCCAATGATAAGACTTATGGTTTCCCAAAAAGGCGGCTCGCTGGAAGATTCCAAAGATATCTTTCAGGATGGGCTAATGATAATGCTTGAAAAAATTGATAATAAAGATTTTGTGCTTACCTGCAAATTCAAGACTTTCCTTTACAGTGTCTGCGAGAATCTATGGAAAATGGTTCTTGTTAAGCGACAGGCAGCATCTAATTATCTGTCACGAAGGGGGGATATGGATGACGAAAAGGATTTTACAGAATCGTATGGATAATAAATTGTACGAGACTTTATTCTGGGATGTTTTTGAGACCCTGGACGAGAGCAGTAAAAAGATTCTGAAACTTTACTGGCAGGAAATATCACCACAAGAGATAGCTGATGAACTGGGCTTATCATATGGTTATGTAAGGAAGAAAAAATGTGAAGCTCAAAGTGAACTTACAGAGAGAGTGAAAAAACATCCTGATTATAAACGGATAATGAATTCGGAAAATGTGGCTAATGGAGTAAAATACTAGCTGCTGTGAAAGGAAAAAAGAATCTGCATTTAAATTAAAAAAAAGACTGAGATGAACAGGAAGCCCGAAATATTAAAAGTAATTCTGCTAAAGGTTATCTCAGGATGATTCGGAATGGTTCTGAAGATGGCATTTTGACCCAACAGTGAGGATTCTTCTCTCTTGGACTCGATAAGTCAATATATGCAGGGACGTCTGGATCTTGAAGAAGTAAGAAATGATCCCGCTCTACCCGTGAATGGACAGTGTAGTAAAAGAGATGATCGCGGATTATAATAAAAACAAGGCAAAAAATAAAAATGATGAAAAATTACATCAGAGACATTTTTGCCGGAGGAATTTCAGATGAAAAACTATTGGATGAAATAAGCCATATAAAGTATGAGATAAACAATTCTAAAGTAAATGATATATCAGCAGAATGGGTTAAGGAGTGGCATGAGAAGAGGCAAAAAATCGGAGCTCCCGATCTGAAAACCGAGGAGAGAAGACATTTTGTCAAAGGTTCGCTTGAGTCTGAAAACAAAGATTTTAAGGAGATCGTAACTGTCCGGGAGAAAAAAGGATTGGGCAGATCTCTCCTTTACCGTTATATATCACTTTCAGCAGCTGCTGTAATAGGTATTTTCATTCTGGTAAAAACGCTTATCCCCTCTTTTGATGCTGACAAACTTTTTAATTCATATTATGAACCTATGAATGTCATATCGCCTGTTACACGCAGCGGTAATATAAGTGAATCAGATAGTTATATCCAAGCTATTGAGATGTATAAACTTGGAAATTACCAGACGGCCGCAATTGGATTCTCTTCAGCTATACTAAAAGATCCTTCCGACATAGCACCCCGCTTCCTTATGAGTCTCACACAATTAGCTCTTGGAAATTATAATCAGGCAATAAATCTTCTTTCTGATATTACCGCAAGTTCAGGAAAGTACGGAAAAGAAGCCAGATGGTATCTTGGTCTTGCATATCTGAAAACCGGAGAAAAAGACAAAGCTTCCGGTTGCTTTAAAATTCTTGCTCAATCTCCGGGATATTACAGCGTCCGGTCAGAAAGTATCCTTCGCCGTTTGAAATAGAATAGGATTATTCCTGTCAGTATCACTAAAATCATACCGGATATCAGAAGAATAATGTTACGATCTTTTCGTACCACAGGCGCATTATCACCCATTACTTCGTAGGAGGCCCAGAAATATGGATTTGTTAATGAAGGTAAAGATCCTTTTAAATATTCAAGTTTTGCAAGACGCAAGGCTTCATCTTTAGGCTTACCCTTAGAGAGGTAGTAATAGAATCCTGTTATTATATCTGCACTTACTTCATCATTAATTTCCCATGCGGTTTTAACTACCGATGAAGCTCCGGCAAGAATAAATCCCCGGGCAAGACTCATCAGACCCTCACCCTGGTTTAAAATGCCTGAACCCGAATTGCATGAACTCAGAACTACCATTGGCGATTTTAACCTGCTGAGGCTTATCTCATAATTGTAAAGTTTGCCGTCTTCAAGAGTATCGGTGCCAGTACTAAACTGAAAAAATGAGTATCTTGAATTTGTGCTGTCAGTTAAAGCGTGCATAGCAAGGTGAAATATTGCAGGCTTCGCCAATGCTTCCCTGAAATTTTTTTCAGTAGCCAGGGTACCTGTGAATTTTTTTCCGCTTAAACCATTTGTAGATTGAACCTATTTCTTTTCCCGCTCCCCGCAACGACTCTAACTTCTTGCCATAAAGGCTGTTATTTCCATAGTCGGGAGAAAAAGCATAAACATCCATTCTTTTTTTCGTTTTGAAATTATTGCTGAATATCAGGGATGAAGAGTATCCATATGAAAAAATGTAGTCGTAAATAAGATACGGAAGTCCTTCATAGTCTGTCTGGTATGATCCGGGTTTGCTTTTCAGAAAAGCATCAAATGGAAGCCATGCAATCTCTTCATCGGGGATGATGATAAGTTTGTTCCCTCTGAAATACCCTTCAACAGGTTTAATCAGGTTTTCATACATAAAGTAAAGGGCTCCCGTATAGCTGTTGAAATTTTCTTTCACATCACCGTTACCTGTGTCCGGATTATTGTCTTTCTTTATTATTTGAGCGTTTTTAATAAAAAGAGAATCCAGATCCTTCTCTCTGAACTCAAGACGATCCTTTGAAATTAAAAAGATAAAGAGTTTCCTCTTCCCTTCGACATATTGATTGGAGAGCAGATAATCAACAACTGTTTCATCCCTCTCCAATTGCTTCTGAATCCCGTTCAGAGAAACCGGTTCTGTTTTCTGAAGCAGATCCTGATATTGTGGAAACACTTTGTTTATTTCATCTGCAACTTTTTCATTATTGCGGTTCATTTCAAAAAGTGCATCCTTCCAGAGAGATATTTTGCTACTGTCAGGATCTGCTTTCCTCATCTCACCAAGGATCTGGTTATTATATACTGCAATATTCATTGCCAGACTATTTTGCTTCAACCGTAAAGAATCAGGGATATTCGGGGACCAGAGTAATTCGTTTCCGGTGATCTCATTCCGAAGGATAGCCGCTTTGGCCTTTTTAGCAATCCCATACATTTTTTCTCCCATAAATTCATCAGGTGACAAAGTGTATAAACTATAGGCAATGTGAGTGGCAAAAATATAGGTTTCTTTCTCATTTTCTGCAAGATAGATCTGACTTTCCTCCGATGGATAATTATTCCTTAACCTGTCGATGAGTTGCAATGCCAGATCAATTGTCTCAAGACTTTTACGCAATGTTTTAAGTTTCAGCTCAAGGTCATTTTGCTGATTTGCCAGAAGTTCAAGAGCCTGAGCCTTACTTTTCAGGTTATCAAGAAGGCGGATATCGAAAAGTGTAGAATAAATTGATGGATTTGCGAAAATGTCCTGATCGTTAAAATCATCGACTATAGCTATCAGAGCTTTCTGGTAATAAATTAATGCTGAATCGTAATCGGATAAATTTTTGTAATGATCTCCTATATGTTTATATGACATAGAAACTAATGTTTGTTTCTCACTAAAGTTTTTGAGTGAAATTGACAATGCCTTTTGCAAAGCTTCCAAAGATTCATCGTTTTTCCCTTCCGATCTCAGAAAGAGACCATAATCACAATATACTTCCGGTAATCTGAAGTAGTTATCCCCAAATTCGTTTTTAAGACCTGAAATACTTTTCAGATAGAATTCTTCTGCTTTTACCGGAATTCCGGTTTTTCCAAATGTTTTAGCAAGGTTCAGATTAACAAGCGCCAGGCCGGGAAGTTTAAATTTCAATTTGATTTCAGCACTTTTATTTAAATAATCCAATGCTGATTTAAAATTTCCGGTTTCAAGATAATCTATACCTATATCAAGATATGCAGTTGATAACTTAGCCATAAGACTATTGTCATTGCTATTTTGATTTAAATAAATTCTGATCCCTTTTTCAATATATTCAATAGCTAATGGATATGATTTCCGGTAATTGTAAATTATTGCCTTATTAATGTAAATAGCAGCAAGCTCATTCATAGATTCATTATTGTTGCTTATCAGATTTTCAGCTTTACTGTAATAATCAAGTGCTTCAGTATATCTTCCGATAAATGTGGATGTTGCCCCGAGATTATTATAAACAGCAATCAAATACTCTTTCGAAAGAGCATTCTTTGAATCAAGGATTTGTAACAAGGAAGTTTCAGCACCGGCAAGATCTCCTGACTTGTAGAGTTTTGCAAACCTGTCAAAAAGGAGATTAATATCCTCATCCTGCGCTTTTGAATGGTAAGTAAATACAGGTGAAAATGAAATGAAAATTATTAAAATGAACTTTCTCAATTCAGCTAAATTATGACGACCTTTTATTAAGTTGAAATAATTTTGCCAAAATAAGCAAAAAAGAACTGTCAAAAAAAATAAAAGAGTATTCCCAGAAAAAAGAAATACTCTTTAACCCTAGAGGAATAAAAGATCAGTTTACGGTCTGGTTGGCGGAATAATGATTATTGGTTCGCTTCCATTACCATCCCCTCCCCGTACACAACTCATTGCTTGCAGGCATAGTATTTCTTTTTCAGACAGTACTGAAATTAGCTGGTCGATGCTTTTTATGGATTTTGATAATTCGTTTGCTCGTTTCATGATTAGTCGTTTTAGATTGAGTTTTGCAGTTATATTGCAATGTCCCGTTAATTGTTACCTCACTTTAATCAATTTTTTTTAGAAAAATAGAATTATTTTATTAAAGCACTGATAATATGATGTATAAAAGATTAATAAAATTGTATTTTCCCTGTTTAATTTCCCGTTTAAGGTCAAACCGAATCCATAATGACTTAATAAATCCAAATTTAGGGTAACAATTTAATAAGAAAACCAATAAAACTATGATTTTTGAAAAGTCATTTTACATATTTTAAGTCCTGTCTGGGAATTTCTTTATCAATATTTAACAGAAATATTAATTTAAAACAGAATCATGTCAGCAAAGTATTTTATTGTTATCCGCCCTCAAACAAATGAACATCATTCCGTACATAAGGATGGCTGTCCGTTTTTACCGGATGGAAGAAAAAGAATTTATCTTGGTAGGTTCCGGTCATCTCATGAGGCCGTTATTGAGGGAAAAAGACACTTCGACAAGTCAGATAGATGCTTGTTCTGCACAAAAGAGAATAATTTTAATGAGAGAAAAAATGTTTATGCTGAAATTGCTTTTTCTCAAAATATTCTGACCATTGACCGCTTCCCTGTTACAAGTGAAACCGCATTTCAATGTGGTATTAATTGAAGCATTAACTTTTCCGTCGTAATCTTCACCGGTAGAAATGTCTTCGCAAGCTCTTCACTGTCTTTATACTTTATCATTATTTTTTCAAGACGCCTGTATGCAGGTCTCTTTTGATTAAAGCATAAGCGGGATCGCTATATACATTACGTGTTTCCTGCGGATAGGCCTTAATATCATATAATTCCCATCCATCATTATTCCTCCTTAACCCATCCAGGCTCGCGGACGTTCAATGGCGTCGGATAGTGCCTCAAGTGCAATGTTTACATCTTCAACTATCTGAAAGTCGTACATACCAAGGCAAACAAAATCGGCACCATTTTTATAAGCATATTTCAAGCCTACCTGGGGCTTTATTGCGCCAGCTGCCAGAACCTTGAAAGCGATCCATGGTTCTTTAAGTGTTCCCATGAACCGGATTGTTTCTGCAGGGTCAAAATCGAAATATGTTATCTTTCCACTCATTGCCCGCCTGGGCCGACCAGTAATTGTGACTATGGCATGTTTTTACCCAGAAATCGGGCCTCAATCCATGCTCAACGCAGGTCTTTATAGCTTCTATTCTGTGAGCCCCTATGCCTGCAGGTTTTCCATGGCTGCGTATCTCTTCAAGTCCCTGACCTATCAGCTCCATGCGCTGGGCAACCGTTCTGCCGGCATTATCTTTCCAGTTTTCATCGGCCCACCGGTCGGTGATTTCACCCTGGCAATAAAGTGCATCGGCGTCGAACGTAAGAGACATTGCAATGCCTTTCTGAAAATCGAGACCAGCACCACAGTCGGAAATAAACTTCATCTTTCCTTTAAATTCGTGCTTGTATTTCTGAAAGACCCTTCCAATCTGTGGATTAGTTATTAGCGCATTTACACCGCATTTTTCAGCAAGGGCCAGAGTCTGCATCACTTTTTCGTCGGTGTGATAAGTCTTTAACAAGCTTCGATACGTAGATAAGGTCGCGGGCATGAGCCCATCCTCCGATAAGGTTTCCCCCCGCTATGAGCCGGCTGAGTTCGAATTGTGCCGGTTTTCCTGATTTATCTGTATAGTTTATTACTCCTTTCGGCACCTCCGCTTTCAGATCTTTCAAAGATGCATAATTGAATTTCAGAAGTGTTGCTCCGGAATTAGCATCCATACCCTCCACCTTTAATAATCTTTCTTCAAAACTATCCCATTTTCTCTTCTTATAAAGAGCATAAGCAAAAGCACCAAGAGCAGGAACAGAGATCAGGTTTTTTATAACTTCACGCCGGTCAGTAACCTTTTCATTGGCAACCGGATGACCCGGCACTGGTTTTCTTGCCTTCTCTTCCTTCCATTTTGCATAGAGTCTGTCGAGACCAAACAAATATCCCGGAGATAAAAATATGAATGGGTTAATACAAAAAACTCAATAAGGTTTCTGTTTATCCAAAGATAACTTCCTTCAGCAGGAACCCCGATCATATATCCCGGGAACGGAGGATAAGCGACATAGTAGAACAAAAGCATCATCGCACCTCCGAGACTGGCCCACCTTGTTAAAAAACCAAGCATCAGACCAGCTCCGATAAAGATCATTCCCCATATATTCAGAAAATCGACTACTGTTATTACTGTATTGTTACCAGCCATCAAATGAAATAGCGGGGCAAAAATCCATTTAGAGGATGCAAGATATGGCGCGGAACTCCAGTTACCAACAATAATCTTTAGATACTCCTTCATATAAAAAGTGCCATCCGATGATAATACGGATTAAAGTAAACAACCATGGTAATATCCGGTCGAAGTTATACTTTGCTTCTGATTTCATGTTAATAATTTTACTTATTTTAATGTTTTGAGTTAAATTTAGTTACAATATTATGAACATTCGGTTAAAGGTTCGCGTTTAAATTTAAAAAATTTTCCCTAAACACCGTAATAAAAGCAACAGGTCTGCGCAAGGATCGCAAAGTCTTTATTATTTTATTGAACCGGCCTTTCGTCTGTTTGTCCCGGGAGCTTTAGTAATATCATCTCCCAAATCCTTTCTTGCTTTTCTGCAAGCTTCTGAAGTTCTTTCATCCTTTTCGGGATACACTGCCGTCATATCATACCATTCGCCCGGATCGCGGCGCAGGTCAAATAATTGCGGCGATTCGACTGTTTCAGTTGCAGTTGGCCCGGGCCATCCGTCAGCTCCCGGTTTCATTCCTCTGTAAGTGCGACCCCTGTGTGGTAAAATCAAGTTTCCAATAATCGACGCTGCACTGCTTCGAGAGAGTTCTGCTGATAATAATAATAAAACTCATGTCGCGGGTGCAGCAGTAATAATCCCCCAGAAGCAAAGGCAAAATGTTAACCCCATCAATTTTTTTCCCCGGAAGGAAGCTCCTGTTATTGCTGCCAGAGTGGGAGAATATCAAGTGAACTGGCAAGTTTATTGCATATACTTCCTTCAGGTATCACGCCCGGCCATCGCATTATACAAGGAACTCGCTGACCTCCTTCCCAGCTTGTGCCTTTTCCCTCACGTAATCCGCCGGTTGTCCCGGCATGGTTGCCAAAATTAAGCCATGGACCGTTATCGCTGGTAAAGATTACAAGGGTATTACTTTTCAAGCCCGTTACTTTTAAGTGCTTTCATTATTTCGCCAACTGACCAGTCGACCTCCATCATCACATCTCCAAACATACCTTGTTTGCTTTTGCCCCTGAATTTTTCAGATACTCCAAGAGGAACATGCACCATACTGTGAGGCAGATACAGAAAAAAGGCTTCTTTTTTATGATCCACAATAAATTTCACCGCCCTTTCAGTATATTCGGTTGTCAGTTTGTCCTGCCCTGCAAGATCAGGCACCTCTCCCACTTTCTCATTTCCTTCAATCAGAGGTAAAACCGGGTATTTCATCTTATTACTGGTTGTATCTTTCAGACGAATTGGAACACCGTCAAAATCTACAGGCCACATATCGTTGGAATAAGGAATACCGTAATAGTAGTCAAAACCATGCTGGAGAGGAAGAAATTGTTTCTGGTGGCCAAGATGCCATTTTCCAATAATTCCGGTATGATACCCTTTTGTTCTGAGGACTTCAGCAATTGTAGTTTCTTCAGAGCTTAACCCGATTTGTGACCAGGGCATAAGAGCACCGGAAATACCTATCCTGTTCGGATAACACCCTGTAAGTAAACCTGCCCGTGACGCGCTGCTCACAGCCTGGGGACAATAATACCAGGTAAACTGCATGCCCTGATTTGCAAGACGGTTCAGGATTTGGAGTATCGTATTGATTCGCTCCTGTTCTTCCGATATCTCCATAACCCATATCGTCCATGAGTATGAGAACGATGTTCGGAGTTGCTGATATATGAGCTCCCGGGTTTCTGGGCAACGGCACTGGAATGAAACCATTGATGCCATTCCAAGTCCGAATGCAGATTTTAATGTTATCATGTCTGGCAAGTATATTAGTTGAAAACTATTTTAGTACTATATCCCTTATCACTTCAGTACCAGCTTTTTCATTGAGTTTTTCTTTAAGCGCCTGTCGCAGCATAAGCAATTCATTGCGGACAACTGAGGAACTCAGATGAACATGAAGAACCTTATCTTTAATAAATATTCTGGAAGTACGGGAAGAGATAGCTTTTCCAACTACCTCTTCCCATGAGTTAATCAGCCCTGCTTCATTAAGTTTTCCCTCAAAGTTCATTTCTTTGATATAATCCTTTAATGCTTCTGCCAGAGTTATTGTTTTGCTTCTTCTCATTTTTCAGCACTTCCGTTATGAATTACCTGTACCATGCCGTTATCATAAATTCTGAAGAGACGGTAATCAGTTTTATGCGATAATAATATTTCCTGTAACCGGTTCTGGTGAGTATCTGTAATAAAAATCTGTCCAAAACGGTCATTACCGACCAGCATTATGATCTGTTCCACCCGTTCGGCATCAAATTTATCAAATATATCATCAAGAAGCAAGATAGGTGCAAATCCTGCCTTTTTACTTATGTATTCAAATTTTGCCAGCTTCAGAGCTACCAGATAGGATTTCTGTTGTCCCTGCGAGCCAAGGGATTTTACTGGATAACCGTTCATCCCGAAATCAAGCTCATCTTTATGAATGCCTGTCGTTGTGTACTCAAGAAATCTGTCTCTGTCAAGTGAACTTTGCAGAACATCAGAAAAACTTCCTGCTGAAAGATGGGAGCGGTATGTAAGTCCGACATTTTCTTTTTCAGAGGATATCAGTGAATAGTATTTCTGAAATACCGGTGCCAGTTCATTTACAAGAATTTTTCTTTCATTGAAAATGTAATTTCCATATTTAACCAGCTGGGCATCCCATATGAATACTGCTTCACTATCAAAATTTCCGGATGATCTGAAATCCTTCAGACAACCTGTTCCTCTGCTGTAAAGCCTTGCTGTATCGAAGCACAGAATCAAGATATTCTGCATTATACTGACTGATTATTTTGTTAAGAAATCTTCGCCTCTCTTCACTTCCTTCCGAAATAAGCGCACTGTCAGCCGGTGATATCATGACCACCGGGTATCTGCCCACATGATCTGCAAGCTTTTGATATTCCTTCCCGTTTCTTTTCAGCAGTTTCTGCTTCCCTTTTTGAAATGCGCAATAAATCTGATCATCCTCATTGTCTTTTTCAAAAGTTCCCTGGATAATAAAATAGTCTTCACCATGCCTTATACTGATGCTATCAATATTGTTAAAAAAGCTTTTGGTAAGAGATAAATAATGAATTGCATCAAGGATATTTGTTTTTCCAACTCCATTATTTCCTACAAAACAGTTTATTTTAGGTGAAAACTCAAGTTCATTCAAGCTCATTATTCTTGAAATTTGTAAGTGAAAGTTTTTTCAGATACATGGAAGATCAGATTTTGTATTGATTTTGTAAGGTTTCAGGGGTTCAGAGTTGTTTACTGCAAAGTTATCACTTACAAAGGTAGAAAAAGATGCGAATGCTTAAAATTCAGGATTAAGGTTTATACAACTAAAAATGTAAGTGGAAAGAGTAAGAAAAAAAATGATTTTCAGCCAGATAAAAATTATTTTTAATACTTTCTGATATTCATTTGATTAATTGTTTTTTAATTATTCGAAAAAAATTACTTTTGCGGTGGTAAAATCCTGAAGTGTAATATTACTGAATTATATGGCAAACAAGAAAAAAGAGGAAAATCCAAAGGGGATTAAAAATGTTGAACAGACTCTGACTAATACCGAGCAATTTCTTGAGGAGAACTATAAACCTATATTAACCGGACTTGGGGTCATTATAGTTTTGATAGGTATTGGATGGCTTGGCAAGTTGTATCTTAACAAAAGAAATGATGAAGCTCAATCCCAGATGTACCAGGCAGAAAGATATCTTGAAATGGATTCACTGAAGCTTGCATTAAACGGAGATGGAAACTACCTGGGATTCCTCGATATTGCCAGTGATTACAAGTATACTCCGGCAGGAAATCTGGCAAGATACGGTGCCGGCATCTGTTATCTTCATCTTGGTGATTTTGAGAATGCCATTAGATTACCTGAATAAATATTCGAAGAAAGACAAAGTTATAGGATCTTTAGCAATTGGGGCAACGGGAGATGCTTATGTTGAATCAGGTAATACTGATAAAGGTATTTCATTATACCTGGAAGCTGCCAGTTATGGTGGTAATTCATTTAATACCCCAATATTTCTTATGAAAGCAGCTGAAATTTATGAGTTAAACGGTAAATTTCCGGATGCGTTAAAGCTTTATGAGAGAATTCAGAAAGAATATCCCGAAAGCACCGAGGGAACTTCAATGGATAAATATATTGCAAGAGTTAAGATCCTGATGAAGTAGTTGATTTATTGATACTTAAAAGTCTTATATAATTAACGCATCCAGCTCACTTTTGAAAGAGACAGATGCGTTTTTTAATTAAATAATATGAGTACAACCAACTTGTCATCCTACGATAAGGAAAGTGTTCCTGATGCAGTTAAAATGAGATTTGGTATCGCTGTTTCCGATTGGAACAATGAAGTTACATGGTCATTACTGGATGGAGCAGTAAAAACGCTGAAAGAACATGGTGCAACCGATAATAATATCATTGTCCGTCATGTTCCCGGAAGTTTTGAGCTTACACTGGGGGCGCAGTTTCTTGCTGAATATGAAGATCTTGATGCCATCATTTGTCTTGGCTGTGTAGTACAAGGTGAGACACCACACTTCACTTTTATCTGCCAGGGTGTTACACAGGGAATTACACAGTTAAACCTTGAGTATAATATTCCTTTTATATTCGGTGTTCTGACAACAAACACTCAACAGCAGGCTGTTGACAGGGCCGGGGGAAAACTCGGCAATAAGGGTGATGAAGCAGCCGTAACAGCAATTAAAATGGCAGCGCTTCAACGCGATATCGAAAAATAACCTTCTTCAGGCGCTGCCGCACTTTATTCTCACATTTTACTATATAAACCCGGGTATTTATGGCTGATCCGGAATATTTTCATTCAAACCATGATTTTACAAAAACCTTATGATCATTCTGAAACTCCGTTGCCTTATAAAATATTGAAGAGTCATTTTCAATAGTATATTCCCAATAATCAGTAACTCCGCTAAGGTTGTAATAGGTTTTCCTCAAATATAATCTGTCGCCGACTGTAAAGTCACATTTTTTCCCATAAGCGGATATTTTTCCAAAGGTTTTGTCCATTGATGTTTTAATCCAGATAATATTGGGTCCTGAAAATGTATCCGGTCCTGTATGGCGATAATCCTCGTAAACGCCAAGATATCTTCTGGTTACAAATAATTCATTTTCTCCGAGAAGAGAGGAAGACTGGTTTAAAGTGCTGCAAGAGAAACAAACACCCGTTAATTATCAGAAATAAGAGATTTTTTGTCGGGATCATTTCCAGATATTTAATTCGCTGTGGTTTCCTATACCAATCCTAAATTTACACCAAATAAGTAACAGAGAAACATTTTTGCCTTAAAAAAGTTTTGTTCAATGATCAACTAAACGATCAGGAACTGAATAAAATTTAAGTCCGAAATATCGTGATTAACGTAAACATAACTTATGGTAAGGACAATAGCTGCATTTATTCCATATGTCCTCAGTCATAGTAAAAGGCTCCTTATTGCTGAATATAGTTTTAACCAGTTTGTGAAGGCCATCCATAAAATCATCCCGTATGATGTTATAATTTTCAACGGTTAATTCAGTTTTGCTATCTCCTTTAATTTTCAGCTTAATTCCTTGCCCATCACCGGATGACTTTTTAATCTTATAGATAACAGGATATAAACCGATATTCGGATGTTCAGACATATATGCTTCGCAATAAAGCAAGGTCTGAAGCCATCCGTCGGGATCTTTCTTTCTGTCGTCAGTAAATAATGATCCTATCGATTTAACAGTGTCGGCTATATTACCTGTTTTGTAATCAACAATCCTTATAACCCCGTCTTTCAAATCAACCCGGTCAATCTTACCTCCTGCCCTGATACGTATGTTATCTCCTTCAATTAATTCTGACATACTGAACCAGAACTGGTCTTCAATATTCAGGATTGTGAAGGGGGCAAATGTCCTGTCTGCTGAAAGTATCCTGATAATATAAGTCATCAATACATCTCTCACAATCAGCTCATTTCCACCTATCAGGTTATTGTCTGCCCGGTCAAATATTTCGCAGAATGCATTTTCTATCAAAACTGAAAGCTTTTGTCTGTCTGTCATCAGGCCGGTGATGTGATCTGATAATATCAGCTTACCTTTAAGAGGCAGGTACAGTTCTTTCATTATATCATGCAACAAACTGCCGAATATTGCCGGGTCAATATCCGCTGTGCGCTTTTCCGGTTCAGTTAGTCCATTTACATAACGGTAGTAAAATTTCATCCTGCAGTTGAGCCATGTATTTATGGCCGAGGGGGATAATATTTTCCCGCTGCTGCTGTCCAGAAACCTTTTGTGCAGCTGATAAGAATGATCGGCTGTGCGATCAATTTTCTCATTTACAGATGAATGAGTCTTAATCTCAAAGTTCAGGCTCAGAAAATCAGGTTTGAGCAGTGGCTCATATTTCATTTGAATCAGAAACCTGCTCATCTCCCCGCTCCTCAATCCATCAGGATTAGAGTTATAAATAAAAGTGACATTTTTTGCCCTCTGCAAAAGACGGTAAAAATGATATGCATAAATTGATTCCTGATGGTTAATTGAAGGAAGGCCAAACGCCTCACGTAAACTGAAAGGGATGAATGAAGAACCTGCTGAAACGGCAGGTAATACACCTTCGTTTACAGAAAGTATTATAAGATTTTCAAAATCCAGAGCACGGGTCTCAAGAATACCCATTATCTGAATACCCGATAAAGGTTCTCCAGAGAACGGGACCGACTGGCTTCTTAACAGCCTTTCAAATATTTTTATCCAGGTATCTGTTGAGAAAGTCAGGTCGGGGCTTTTTGAAACAGTTTCAAACCGGTTTAGAGAAAGGGTGATTCTGTAAATAAATTCATTCCTGATATTCCTCTGAGCTGGTGAATCATCATAACCGTCATTCACAGTATCTGTCCGGGCAACAATGGAAAGTATGTTTTTAAAATAATCCGATAGTAAAGCAGGTGTTGATGGTCTGGTAAAGACCATTTTCAGACGGGCTGAATTAACAAAACGGTCTGAGGGGATCCACAAAGAGCTTGATCTGATTATTTCATTTATAACAACATTATCCGCTTCATCAATCAAACTTGCCATTAAACTGTTCTTTAACAAAAGCCGGACAACGCTGCATCTGAAAAGTAATATATCATCCTTTATCATTGTATTTCTCTGGAGGTCAAGCAGATCTCTGACAAGGGAATACACGCTGGTTTGCCTGAGGGGGTAACCCATTGTAATATTTACATCGCCAATATTTTCAGGAATACTTGTGAGGACAGGCATTAAGAGGTTTTCATCAGCAAGAATCACAGCTGTATATGAGCATTACCGGGAGTCAGTCCTTTCATACCATTTATCAGGGCAGGTAAGATTTTTACCTGGGCCACATCGGATGAAGCATCAATAACACGACGTGAAACTCCTGAAAGGTCTTCTGAAAGCAACGTATCAAAGCTCCAGTCAGGGGGCATATCATTATTAAAACTCTTAAGGTTCTCTTTCATAAAAAATCCTGCGGAATTCAGTTTTCCAGGTACTAAATAAGAATTATCATAATCCCAGTAAAAAGATGCTTTGCGTTTGTTTTTTAACCGGGTCATAATAGCTTTCTCGCATTCATTTAAGGCATTGAAACCGATGAAATGAATTTTTTCCCATCTGATTGCATCCTCATTTATATTGTCAAAATTTTCAATTACGTCCCTGAAAATCATTCCCTCATATCCAAGATTATTTTTTTTAAGGGAACTCCTGAATTCAATATAAAGCTGAGTCATAATTTCCCAGGTACTTTTAAATGCAGATTTTTCGAAGGTTGGCTTATCGGCATCAAAATTTAACCAGAACCTTTTGACTATTTCAATCTGCTCTGCCGTCAGACCTCCAAACAACTCATCAATTTTTTTAATATCCTGAACATTAGTAAACAACAACGGTGCATCTGCAAGGTACTTGTCAATGTCATCGAAATCATTCAGCAGCATATCACCCCAGAAAAAAAAGTCATCAAAACTCTCCGGTGAATTTTTAATTTTCCGGTACACTTTATAAAGTTCAAAAAGCAGTATTTCGTTGTCAGCGCTCTGCAGTGCTGAAAAAGAGTGAAACAGCTCATTAATAGTGACTATGGAAGGAGCCCATATAGGTTTGGATATCTCAGCTGCCAGGTATTTCAGAAAATACAAGCCTGCTCTCCTGTTTGGAAAGACAAGGCAGTGGTTACGAAGATCGTTGCCATTATCTTTGTAAAGCTGTTTTGCTATGCATTCAAGGAAACTGGTCATAAATGTTGTTCGGGTTATTGAGGTTATATAGCCTACCCTGCCAGGTATCGAGTTCTTCCAGTCTTTTTTCTATCAGCCCTACGATATGGTCATTCCTTTTTTTTCCCCAGCTCACTCCTGCCAGAAATCTTGGCGGCGCTTCGCCGGAGAACCTTTCAACAATTATTGACGGATTAAGTCTTTCCAGAAAACTGACAAAAAACCTGAGATATTCATCCCATGAAAACAGGTGAAAATCATCCGGATTTTCCCTGAATTCCTTTTCCATTATGGTGCCTTTTATAATTTGAAGCTGATGAAATTTAACTGTTTTAACAGGAAGCAGGGAAATGAAATCTGCCTGGGCCAGCATCTCTTCCCTCGATTCGCCAGGCAATCCAAGAATAAAATGGGCACCCGTGTTTATCCCCATACCTGCAGTTCTTTCCAAAGCTTCCACTGCCTGCATAAAAGTATGCCCGCGGTTAATCCTTTTTAGTGTTTTATCATAGCACGACTCTATTCCAAATTCAACAGCAATATAACATCGGCGTGATAACTTTTGAAGGTAATCCAGTTTATCCGAATCTATACAATCCGGGCGCGTACCTATAATAAGTCCTGTTATATCAGGATGAGCTAATGCCTCTTCGTATAGTTCCTTCAGTTTTTCCAAAGGTGCATAGGTATTTGAATATGCCTGAAAATATGCAAGATAAGATGTTGATTCTTTGTATCGCCGCTTATGAAATTCAATCCCCTCCTCAATCTGAAGAGTAACAGTTTTTTCAGGCAAACAGTAGGATGGATTAAAAGCATCATTATTGCAATAGGTACAACCACCGGTACCTAATGTACCATCCCTGTTCGGACAAGTGAAACCCGCATCAATGGAAACTTTCTGAATCCTCGCCCCATATATACGCCTTATATAATTCGGATAGGCATTAAATCTGCGTTCATGATCCCAGGGAAATACCCGGTTATGATCTTTACTCTTTGACATTCAGACAGTAATAATTTTGTTTTTATCAACATACCATAAATAACCCTCCACAACACTGTATCCCATTTCATTCAACAGACTGCGATAATTCAATACCTGATCGATATAATGAGGATTTTCTTCCCCGAATTTAAAATCAATAATAATAGTTTTATCCTTCGTTATTATGATCCTGTCAGGCCTGCGGGTGCTTCCATGAGGGATCAATATTTCGGCCTCAGTAAGAATGTTATTTCCTGCGAGGAACCAATCGGATGCCGGTGGTGTACTTATAAGAGAGAAAATCTTTTTTTCAAGATCAGAAGATTCATCTTGTGAAATCCGGCCTTCAAGAACCATTTTTTTGATCACCCCGGAAATATCTCCAGACGTTTTAATATTTCCAAAAACCTCGTGCATAAGTTTTCCGTAATTGATTTTTTCCCTTGTTTCAATATTGTAAGGAGAGAAATAATTTTCACCATGCAGCTTCAGCTTAAGCGATTTTATCCCATTGGTTACCGGATATTCAGATGATGTAATATCTTTATATTCCGGCCTTTCACAATTGCGTTTAATGATCTCACCAAATTCAAACACCCTCTTCTCCCTATTAAAATGCTCATTAAGCTTTAATCCGGTATTATTATCATTCGGTGTATTGAATGTAATAGCATTCTTGAGGACTTCAGCAATTGCATTATCACGGGAAGGCTTTTCGGGTGCAAAGCCGTAAATAGCATCTTTAGCTCTTGTCATGGCAACATAAAGCAAGTTGATATTGTCAAGATATGCCGAGAATTTTTCATTTTGGTAGATTTCTTCAAAAATTGTCTCCGCTAAGCCGGATTTATATTTCACAGGTATGATGCCAAGCTCATTAAAAGGTGACCCGTCTGGTTTTACCCACAGGAAAGGCTGTTTAGTGTTCTTATGATCGAGATTCCATGACAGGAATGGTAAAATGACTACCCTGAATTCAAGTCCTTTTGCCTTATGTATTGTAAATACCCGTGTAGCATCCTGGTTCCCCGGAAGAACCACTGATTTATTTTTTCCTTTTTTATCCCACCATTCAAGGAATGGCTGGAGTCCGGGATTTCTGCTGCCGGTGAAACTGACCACACAATCCTGAAAAGTATTAAGATATGCTACGTTCCATGAATAACTGCCCAGGCCAAAGAAACGTATTATACTTTCAGTTGATTCAAATAAAGGCAAATGTTTAATACTTTCAAGAAATTTCTCATATCCCTCCGGAAGATATCCCGTCATCCCGCTAATGAGTTCATCCCTGTTTAAAGAAGCTTTACCGGCATCTTCAACTCCTTTTGCAAGCAGATAAAATCTTAGCATCTCGGCCCTGCTTATCACATCTTCCGGATCATTGAGCACCGAAAGAACTGCTATAAGAAAATTTACCGCATGTGAATTGGAAAGTATCAATGAATCATTTGATACAATATTATAATTATACTTTATCTTCCTTTCCGGTTCGCAGCTATTGCTATAGTCAATCATTGTTTTAATTACTGCAGATCCTTCCCTTCCATCCCGGACAAGGATCCCTATATCGGAAGCGCAATAACCCTTATCCTGGAAGAGTTCTATTACCTCCGGAAGCATTTCAAGAACTTTATTTGTCCATTTCCTTATGACCTTAATTTTCTTCCCCCCGCTTTCTTCATCAGAATTATCCTGGTCGTCCTCAACAAACTCAAGCCTTACGTATCCGGATTCATTGTTACATGGGTCGTCTTGTACCGCTCCTGCAAACAGCTGTTTTAAACTTAAATCAGCTGGTCCGCCGGCGAACTCTTCATCCAGCTGTTCCGGAATTACGGAAAAAAGTGCATTATTAAATCTGATTATATTTGTCCTGCTCCTCCAGTTTGTTTTCAGAGGTTCGCTTATATATCTTTCATTATCAATATGTTTACTCTGCAATGCGGCGAGTATTTTCCAGTCGCTGTTCCTCCACCTGTATATTGATTGTTTTACATCACCAACAACAAGATTGTCGAAACCTTCTGCCATACTGTTTGTGATCAGGGGATTGAAGTTGTTCCATTGAATTATTGAGGTATCCTGAAACTCATCGATCATGTAATTTTCGTATCTGTTACCAACCTTTTCATAAATAAAAGGAGCCTGATCCTCTCTGGTTATGAGGTTAAGCAATTCGCCGGCATCTGAAAGAAGGAAACTGTTATCTGAAGTTGTTATCAGATGAACCTTATTCAGAACATCAGACAAAATTCCAAGTGCATAAATATCTGACAAAATGGTATTTGCACTGTTATAATTTATCAGGTTATCGTCGTAAAACGCGATTGTATCCCTAAGAATAGCATCCAGCCCTTCTTTTATTGCCTTCTGTAGTTCTTCCGGTACCTTTCCTGTTGACCATTTTGGAGGTTCACTTTTAATCTCACGTACATATTTGTTTGGATTCTTCACCAATCCTGAGGCCAGGTTTCTGATAAAACCAGGAATCCCCTGTCCCTTATGAAAAAACATATCATCGGTAAGTCCGGAATCGTTAAATATCTTCTCACACTTCTTTCCCGAATCAAGGAGAAATTTCTCAAACGATAAAGAAATATTCCGTATTGTCCTTATATATTTTAATAGAAATTCCTTATCAGCCAGTTTTGATCTTTCAGCATAAGAGAGAATTTTAAATTTTTCACTGAATAGTTCTTCAGCAAGTTTCATTATTCCATCTTTAAGGTTCCATGATTTCTCCTCATCAAGATTTACAGCAGCGTATTCTATCAGCCATTCTTTCAGTTTCTTATCTTCTCCTGCAGAATCAATCATCTCGTCGACAGCAGCTGAAAGGATCAGGCTGTGATCAAGTTCAATGCTAAATCCGGAATGAAGTCCTGCTTCCCTGGTAAATGCCCTGAGTATCTTCTGAAAAAACGCATCTATTGTAGAGACAGAAAAGCGTGAAAAATCATGCAGAATTGAAAAGAGTATCTCTTTGGCTTCCAGTCTTATATAATCCTCGGTTTTACCTGTTGTTTTTATCAGTCCGCGAAGATAATCCGACTCTCCGCCGGCTGCCAGATTGTAGAGGTTATCAAGTATCCTGCTTTTCATTTCCGCGGTTGCTTTATTTGTAAAAGTCACCGCCAATATCTTCCTGTAATTATATCTTGATCTGAACAAAGAGGACAGGTAAATCTCTGTAAGTTTATAGGTTTTGCCCGATCCTGCCGATGCGCTGTATATGGTTAAGGTGCCCTGGCTCATAATGGCTTAAAGTTAGCATTTTTCAATATCTTTGTTGCGTGAAAAAGAAAGTAGTTATCGGGTTATCGGGAGGTGTTGATTCCAGTGTTGCAGCGTGGATCCTGAAAGAGCAGGGCTACGAAGTTACCGGCCTGTTTATGAGGAACTGGCAGGACACAACAGGATTGCTGCAGAGTGGCTGTCATTGGGAAGATGATCTGATGTTTGCGGAAATGGTTTCTAAAAAACTGGGTATCCCTTTTCACATGGTTGACCTGAGTGAGCCATACAGGAAAAAGGTTGTGGATTATATGTTCGCTGAATATGAAAAGGGTCGTACCCCTAATCCTGATGTACTTTGTAACAGGGAGATAAAGTTTGATTCATTTGTTGATGAAGCACGAAAGCTGGGTGCAGATTTTGTTGCTACCGGACATTACTGCCGGAAAGATGTTCTTAAGGAAGGTAAATTGAATATTTTCAGGCTCATGGCCGGGAAAGATGATAATAAAGACCAGAGTTATTTCCTCTGCCAGGTCAATCAGCAGCAACTATCAACCGCCCTCTTTCCAATAGGTGAAATGACAAAACCAGAAGTACGGCAGATAGCTGAAAAACTTGGTCTTCCTACCGCACGCAGAAAAGATTCGCAGGGAATATGCTTCGTGGGAAAGGTTGATCTGCCGACATTTTTACAGCAGAAGCTTAAAACAAAAAAGGGAGATATCGTTGAAATCAATGCCGGGAGCACATTCAGATCATGGAATGCAGGTTATCCGGAGGACAATGTTACAGAAAGAGAATTGAAGGATATTGCAGAACCTCATAAGCTTTTCCCTGAAGCAGGCAGGAAGGCCGGAACGCACAATGGAGCACATTACTTTACAATTGGTCAGAGAAAGGGTATGAATGTCGGAGGGCATAAAGAGCCTCTTTTTGTTATTGCGATTGATACAGAAAAGAATATTATTTATGTCGGGGAGGGTCAGTCCCACCCCGGGTTATACAGAAAAGGGTTGTTTATTAAAAGTGAAGATGTGCACTGGATAAGACCCGATCTCGTAATGAAGGAAGATGAAAGCCGGGAATATATGGTAAGAATAAGGTACAGGCAACCTTTGCAGAATGCCAGGCTATATACACGATCTGAAGGTATATATGTTATATTCCATAATCTGCAACGAGGCATTGCATCCGGGCAGTTTGCAGCCTGGTATACGGATGATGAGCTTATAGGGTCGGGAGTAATAGACTTGTAATCTTACTTCTTAAGCAGGCAATTCGCCTGACTTTTTCTTTAGGAAAGGAATATTTATCGATTGGGGTTTGCTTACAAGATATACCCCTGCGAAGATCAGAATGGCAGAAATAATCTTTACAAGGTTCAGTTTGTCCTGCCCCAGCAGGGAAGCAACAAACGCCGCAACAAGGGGCTGGCAATAGGTGTAGCTGCTTACAACTGTCGGACTCAGATTTTTCAAACCGCTTGAAATTAAAAGATATCCAAGATAAGTTGCTACAACAATCACAAAGGTAATGGATAACCATGCGGTAAGTGAAAAATCACTCCAGCGGGTGTCGCTAAGTTGAGCATACCCAATTGGCATTGTTATCAGTGCACCGGATAAAAATGTCCATTTCATCACTGTGACAGGATGATATTTTTCGAGCATTTTTTTTATTACTATCGTATATAATGCCCAGCTTACAGTGCTTGACAGAGTAAGAAGATTACCTGTAAAGGTTGAATTTGCAAACTCAGGCCTGCCTCCCTGAAGGATAAGCATCACAACGCCTGAGAGACCAACCGCAAGACCTATTCCCCGAAAGAGTGATATCTCCTCTTTCAGTATAATTGCTGCAAAAATGAATGCTGCAACAGGGTTCATTGTCAGAATAATTGATGAATTGATGGGGGTTGTCAGATTTAACCCTGCAAGGAAAAAAGTCTGGTTGCATACAACACCTAAAAATGAGAACAGAAAAAGGGAAAAAAGATCAGACCTGTTCACTTTTTCCTTTGGAAGGAAGAGTGATGTAATCCAGAAAAGTGCCGCAGTAATCGCTGTTCTCAATCCGACCAGGGCAAAAGGTTTAATGCTGTCGGGCATAATTCCCTTGGCGATGGAGAAATTAAGACCGTACATCAGGTTAGCGGTAAGAAGAAACAGATGAGACCTTGTATTTACAAAGGGTTTTGACATGTTCGATATTTGAAAGGCAAAAGTATTAAAAGCTTTTTTACCGTCAAATCCCACTGAGATCTAAATTCTATGTAAAATGTATATCAGTAATAATAGATATATTTGAAAAAAATGCAATGAAGAAGATTTCAATTATCAGTGGCGGATCATCAGGACTCGGACTGGAGATAGCGGGACTCCTGGCCAGAACAGGGAGAAACATTCTTATACTTGGCAGAAACAAAGAGAAACTTACCAGAGCAGTCCAAAGGCTTAAGACCCTGGAAAATAAGTATGATGTATGCGCCCTGGAATGTAACATTGGAAACGAACACGATATAGCCGGAGTATGTGATTACCTTTCAGAGAATGATTACAGCGCGGAATATCTTTTCAATAATGCCGGCATAGGGTTATTTGCAACAGCCGGCAATTCAACTTCAGTTCTTATTGACAAGGTTTTTGAGGCAAACATAAAAGGTATGATCCTGTTAACCTCAGCAATGCTAAGGATCACGCCTGAGGAAGAAGTGCTGACCATCATAAACATAATGTCGACTTCGGCTCTCCTTGGCCGGGCTGAAGAGACTATTTATTGTGCTGCCAAATTCGGTGCCAGGGGATATACAGAAGCTCTGAGAACAGAACTTAAGGGGAGAAAGAGAAATATTATAGCAGTTTATCCTGGTGGAATGAAGACAGATTTCTGGAACCTGCCCGGCGAGAACCGGGATATATCGGGCTTTATGGATCCGGCGGAGGTAGCCCGAAAGATTGTAAATGCTGTTCTTGACTCAAAAGGGATGATTGTAAGTGATATAACTATAAACCGGAAGTAAAAGGAGGAGGACAAGCCAAAAGACAAAAGACAAAAGACAAAAGGCAAAAGACAAAAGACAAAAAAGTAAACAGAGTCCTGACTTGTCCACTTTAGTGCGACAATTTTAGAGATTTAAGGTATTTCAATATCCTTTGATCCCAGTCGTCAGACTGTTTCTTATAATTCTCTGAATTCTAAGCAATTGTTTAACCACTACGAGGTAAAAAATTAATATCTTGAACGTGTTGTGCGGTTAAGAAGCCAACGCATATTTTAAATGATTAATTGGTTTATCGTTCTTTGAATTAATGTATTGCAAGAGAGTAACAGCTGTTATCTTTGAGAGAATACGAACAGACAGCCCCAAAATAGTTTTTGCATAATTGCGTTTAAGCATGAACTGGTCACATAATTGGGCAAATAAGGTTTCAATTCGTTTTCTCATTCTTTTATAGATTGCAGGATATGGTTCTCTTTCCTGATTTGCTCTTTTGGGTGTTTGTAAATTTATCTGACAGGAATTAAACAAATCTAATTGGTAAGTACCTGATAGATAACCCTTATCAGCAATCAACGTACATGAGGATAATCCGGATATTTTAACATTTGACAAATAATGGACATCATGAACGCTGGCTTTGGTTATATCCATACTATGAAAGATACCTCTGACTGAAGTAACAAGATGAAGTTTGTAACCGTAATAATATGATTTACTAACTGCAGAATAACCTTTATCGGGTGATGTTTCGAAGTCCTCTTTACATATTTTGCTCTGTTTTTCTCTCGCAATCTTGCATACTGGAACTGGGATGGAATCAACCAGGTAAACATCTTCGCATTCATTGAGCCTATCTGCCAGATATTGGTTAAGTTTTTCAATAAATGGATAGAGATGTTTCCGACGGCGATTGAAATTACTGCGATCAATTAATCCGGGGAAATCTTCTTTGTGATCAAATTTAAGTTTGCCCCAAAAATAGCTTTCACTGTCAATTCCAAGTGATTCACCAGTTATTGACAATGCAATTATCTCACAATCTGATAGTTTTGGTCTATTAGGATAGAAAAAGAAGTTGTCAGATTGATTTAAGCGATCTTTAAAAACCGATTTGGTAATGTTAAAGAACTTGTCGAAATTTGTTTTTAAGTTATGCATATCAGAAGCAATTTTGTGATGAATATTACTTCTAATATACTGTACATCAGTATTATGCATAACTTTTTTCATTGATAGTTATTAACTTTTTTAATTAATTTTCAACCGCACAACACGTTATCTTGATTGTTTTTCTACAATAATTAATCGGCGAAAAATCCCCTATATTATTGGGGTAGTTTCCGCTTACGATTCCTGTAGTAAACACTTGTAATGTACTTGATCCAGACGCTGTTTCGTAGCAAAAATTTGCCTTAGTGCAACAAATTTAACTTTTAACTCTGTAATCGATTGATTTGCAGTACCAAATATTTTTCCCGAAACGGGGGTGGACAAGTCAGGAAAAAAGTAAACAGAGTTTATAAAATAATTGGAGTTCAAAGCTTCAGGATATTAATCGACTGAAGGACAATTATACAGAAAAAATGACGAATCGGATGAAAATAAATCAACTATGACAATCTTTCCTTATAATCCTGGTAACCGAATTCTTTAATTATCGTGAAGTTCCCTTCTTTTGTCCATATTCCGATAGAAGGGTGAGGAACCCCGTTAAAAGTGGTAGTTTTAACCATTGTGTAGTGGATCATATCAAGGAATACAATTCTGTCGCCCGCCTCCAGTTCCCTGCCGAATGACCAGTTACCCATATAATCACCCGACAAACACGAATTTCCGCCTAACCTGTATGATAATTCTCCGATTACAGGATCGGTTGCTCCTATTATCTTTGGTTTGTAGGGCATTTCAAGACAATCAGGCATATGAGCAGTAAAAGAGACATCCAGAATAGCCGTCCTGATTCCCTGGTTTTCCACAATATCTTCTACTGTTGCAACCAACTCCCCTGTCTCCCATGCAAATGCGCTACCCGGTTCAAGAATTATATGAAGACCTGTGTTCTCGCTGAATCTTTTGAGGATCTTAATAAGATGATCAACATCATAACCTTCCCTGGTCATCAAATGACCCCCACCCATATTTATCCACTTAAGAGAGTGAAAATATTTTCCGAATTTTGCTTCAACAATCTGCAACACTCTCTCAAGAGCATAGGAATCTGATTCAAAAAGAACATGAAAATGGAGTCCCTCAATACCATCAGGCAATCCCTGTTTAAGATCATCAGCTATAATGCCAAGTCTGGACCCGGGAGAGCAGGGATTGTAAAGACCGAAACTGACTTCAGAATATTCCGGATTTATCCTCAATCCGGCAGAGATTGTTTTCGAACATTTATTCAAAATAGTCGAAAACTTTCTGTATTGCTCAAGAGAATTAAAACTGATGTGTGAACTGTACTCAAGTATTGACTCAAACTCATCTTCCTTATAAACAGGAGAATATGTATGAGCCGCAGAACCAATCTCCTCAAAACACAGCCTGGCTTCATTTACAGAACTGGCTGCCGCACCTGAAATATATTCTTTCATAATGGGGAACACTCCCCACATTGCGAAACCTTTAAATGCCAGGATTATTTCAACTCCCGAAGCCTCCGAAACATGTTTAATCAGAGCAAGATTTTTTCTGAATCTCACTTCATCAATTACGAAACATGGCGAGGGTAATATATTGTATTTTACCGGCAATTATTATAGGATTAGATGACAAGTGGCAGCATATATTTATAACTCAAGGTCAACATCATGTAATTCGACCCATGGCAGTCCCAGAATATTTAATTCATTCATAAAGGGATCAGGGTCAAACTCTTCAACATTAAAAACTCCGGGCTTTTTCCAGATGCCCTTCATGTACATCATTGCACCTATTGCGGCAGGAACACCAGTCGTATAACTGACTCCCTGTTTCCCTGTCTCCTTATAAGCTGCCTCATGGCTGCAATTGTTATAAACATAATAAGTTTTTTCCTTACCGTTACTTATACCTTTTATCCTGCACCCGATTGATGTCCAGCCCTTATAGTTTTCCCCAAGTTCACCGGGATCGGGTAACACAGCTTTAAGGAACTGAATAGGTATTATTTCTCTTCCGTCAAACATAACCGGTTCGATTCCGGCCATACCTATATTCTGAATGACCCGTAGATGAGTAAGGTATTCCTGTCCGAATGTCATCCAGAACCTTGCTCTTTTAAGGGTCGGGAAGTTTTTAACAAGTGATTCAAGTTCTTCATGGTAAATGATATATGATTCTTTGGTACCTATTTCAGGGTAATTCAACGATTTATGAATCTCATGAGGTTTAGTAATTACCCATTTACCGTTTTCCCAGTATTTACCATTTTGTGTCACCTCCCGGATGTTTATTTCGGGGTTGAAATTTGTGGCAAAAGGTCTGCCATGATCCCCTGCATTACAGTCAACGATATCGAGGTAATGAAGTTCATCAAAATGATGTTTGGCAGCATAAGCTGTAAAGATTGAGGTGACACCCGGATCGAATCCACAGCCAAGAATAGCGGTAATGCCGGCTTTCTTATAGCGGTCCTGATAGGCCCATTGCCACCTGTATTCGAATTTTGTTTCTTCAAGTGGTTCGTAGTTGGCCGTATCAAGGTATGCAACACGGGTTTCAAGACAAGCATCCATAATATGAAGATCCTGGTAGGGTAAAGCAACGTTAACCACCAGATCAGGCTTAAATGACCGGATAAGCTTCACCAGTTCAGGTACCTTGTCAGCATCAATCCGGGCAGTTTTAATGCGGTCCCGGCCAATCTTTTCAGCAATGGTATCACATTTTGATTTTGTCCTGCTTGCCAGCATAATTTCAGTAAAAACATCAGGCAGAGAAGCCATCTTATGAACAACTACTGTTCCCACTCCACCAGCTCCGATTACTAATACTTTCCCCATATAAAAACGTTTAACATTTTATTAAAAGAGTGTTTGTATTCAATTCATTTATCGTACAAACCAGTTCTCTGGTTAATAATTTATCAAAATTAATACTTTAAGTGAAACTGACTGCAAAACAGGTTTACAAAACAGATAATCTTACAATTTCAGGTCATTTACAACTGAGTTTGAATCAAATGGTACTGCAGGCGATCCTGAGAAAGATTTGTTGCTTCCCGGAAAAAAGTGCCCTGTATTAGCAGGATAAGAAATAATTTTTGTCAAATAATATTGACGGGGTAGCAAATTTATTTTCAATGGTTATCTTTGAACACTTTTGACCTGACATGAAGCTGATTAATCCATTGATTATACTGCGGATTTTAAGTACGATTCTCCTGATCGAGGTTGTTTCATTTCTCTTTTGTCTTCCGGTGGTCTTTATTTACCACGAATCTCCCTGGCCGTTTATCCTGTCGGCCACAGCTACCGGAGTATTATTTTTTGTTTTTTACCTTGTTTCCCGTAAAGCAGATTATGAAAAAATCAGTAACAGGGATGGGTTTTTGGCGGTGACACTGTCGTGGGTGATGTTTTCGCTTTTAGGAGCACTGCCCTATATATTCAGTGGTACAATACCCTCATTTGTAAATGCATTTTTTGAATCAACATCAGGTTTTACCACCACCGGGTCAAGTATTCTGTCGGAGGTTGAGTCTCTTCCATATTCTATTTTATTCTGGCGGAGCCTTACACACTGGATTGGAGGTCTTGGCATAATTGTACTTGTAATAATAATTCTTCCTTCACTCAGGATCACAGGGCATCAGCTTTTCAGCCTTGAATCATCATTGAAAGAAAAGATTCATCCAAAAACCAAGGCGGTAGGATTCCGGATCCTGTTTATATATCTTGGACTAACCCTGGCAGAAACGATTCTCTTAAATATTGGGGATATGAACCTCTTCGACAGTATCTGCCATTCGTTTGGTACAATAGCAACAGGGGGTTTCTCAACAAAGAACAACAGCCTTCAGTTCTATTCTTCATATAATCAATATATTGTAATGATCTTCATGTTTCTGGCAGGTACCAGTCAGGTTGTTTATTATTATCTGGTCAAGTTTAATTTCAAAAAGATAAAGCAAAACGAGGAATTATGGTTTTATATGGCGGTTATTGTCGTCTCTGGAGCGATAGCAACAACTATTCTGCTCATAAATTCAACAAGGACTTTTGAGGAAGCATTCAGGGAAGGCTTTTTTCAGATTGTATCGATTATTACCTGTACGGGATTTGCTACCGCTGATTATCTTCTCTGGCCGGTAACCGGTATATTATTTATATTTATCCTGATGTTTGCAGGCGGCAGTACAGGATCTACAAGTGGTGGAATTAAAATGGCCAGACATCTCGTAGTTTTAAAAAACATCAATGGTGTATTTACAAAATTAAAACATCCGAATTCCCTTCTGACAATAAAGTTAAACGGGAAAATCCTTAATGAAAATGCCAATATATCTATTATATCATTTGTTATTCTTTATATATTTCTTTTCATCGTTGGAACAATAGTCATTGTTGCTTTGGGAGTTGATCCGGTTACTGCATCAGGTTCAGTTGCATCATGCATGGCAGCAATCGGACCTGGTTTGGGGACTGTGGGACCGATGAGTAATTATGGCATGCTGCCTGAATCTGCAAAGGTTATCCTCAGCTTGCTTATGATCATTGGAAGACTTGAGATAATTACTGTATTTGCAATATTCAGCCGTTCGTTCTGGAGACTGTGATGAAGTTTAAGTGGTTATCAACCCTCCCTGAATCCCTTTATTATCAACCCCTGGATCCTCTTATTATCCACCCCCTGGATCCTCTTATTATCAACCCCCTAAATCCCCCAGATGGGGGACTTTCGCACTTTTAAAAGCCCTCCGGATGTGGACTTTCGGACTTCTTTAAGCCCCCCAAATGGGGGGTTTGGGGGGTGGATAAGGCATGGGGTCTGGGAGGTGGATAAGAGAAGAGGCTGGAGGGTAACTTCCAATAATATTGACCCCCTGGATCTCCTGGTTATCCACCCCCTGAAACCCACTTATTATCAACCCCCTAAATCCCCCAGATGGGGGACTTTGGTTATCTCAAACTTCCCCAACAGATGACTTTAATTTTTTTAAGCCCCCCAAATGGGGGGTTTGGGGGGTGGATAAGGCATGGGGGGCGTTGGGGGGTTGATAAGGCATAGGGGGTCTGGGAGGTTGATGAGGAATGGGTGTCTGGGAGGTGGATAAGAGAAGAGGCTGGAGGGTAACTTCCAATAATATCGACCCCCGGGATCGAGTCTATTCAAAAAAGTGTGTCAAAGTTAATAAAGTAAAAATAAATAACTTTGACTATGGAAAAACAAAAAAGGGTGAGAAAACCTCGAATGGAGGATCTTATACCAGACCCTAAAAGACGAACAGAAGTTTTAAGCAGATTGTATAATGGCGATCCCATTCTCTAGGAGAAGGAGGCATCTTTACTGATATGTTACAGACTTTTGTTAATGCAGCTCTGGAAGGCGAGATAGATCAACATTTAAAAGATCAGAACACCTCGACTGACAATAGAAGGAATGGTCATACTCATAAGCTGGTAAGGAGTTCAGCAGGACCTCTGGAGGTTCACACACCAAGAGATCGTGAAGGAGAACACGAACCAATATTAATAAAGAAGTGGGAACGTGAGCTAGGCACTGGTCTGGATGAGATCATTCTAAGCCTGTATGCAAGAGGACAGTCCGTTGAGGATGTTCGTTATCAGCTACGCAAACTTTATGGTGTAGAGGTTAGCTCAGGAACAATAAGTGCAGTAACAGACCGTGTATGGACAGAGATAATTGAATGGGCAACAACGCCCGTTATTTCCGTGCCAAACAATAGTTTACCTGGATGCTATTCATTACAAGGTCAGAGAGGACGGACATATAGTCTCAAAAGCTATCTATACAGTCTATGGTGTAAATGTACATGGTGAACGTGATATCCTGGGGCTATATTTAAGTGATAATGAAGGATCCCGTCAATGGGGTTTGATTCTGGAGGACCTCAAACGCCGGGGAGTGGAGGATATATTATTTTTCTGTGTGGATGGATTAAGTGGCTTCAAAGATGTAATTGAGCAGGTTTTTCCATCATCAATTATTCAACGCTGTATTGTGCATATGGTGCGCAACTCCACAAAATTTGTCAGTGATAAAGATATTAAGGCTGTATGCTCAGATTTGCGTAAAATTTATTCATCAGCAGATCGTCAACAAGCAGCAGTTGCCTTAGAAGCTTTTGGCCAGAGATGGGATATTAAATACAAAGAAATAAAACCAAAATGGGAGGCTAACTGGGATGAGTTAATGGCCTTCATGGACTATGGGGACAATATCAGAAGAATGATTTACACAACCAATCCAGTTGAAGCCCTGCATCGGGTAATGCGTAAAGTCACAAAAACAAAAGGCGCCTGGGTAAATGATAAGGGGCTTTTAAAACAACTATATTTGGCCTTGAAATACAACGAAAAGAGCTGGAAAAGAAACGCATTCAATTGGATGCCGATCCACAGGGAGCTCATTGATAAATTTGGGAATCGATATGCGCAATATGTTATCCAATAATGATTTACTCTTTTTCAGCGATTTTCCTTACGGCCTACGGCCTTCAGTCAAATCGCTGAAAATTAATTACAAACGGAAATGACACACTTTTCTGAACACTCCCCCGGGATCTCCTGGTTATCCACCCCCTGAAACCCCTTATTATCCACCCCCCTGAATCCATTTAATATCAACCCCCTAAATCCCCCAGATGGGGGACTTTGGTTATCTCAAACTTCCCCAACAGATGACTTTAATTTTTTTAAGCCCCCCAAATGGGGGGTTTGGGGGGTGGATAAGGCATGGGGGGATTTAGGGGGTGGATAAGGCATGGGGATTTAGGGGGTTGATAAGGCATAGGGGGTCTGGGAGGTTGATAAGGCATGGGGTCTGGGGGTGGAGAAAGTTTACCTGTCCCCGAGCAGCTTCCTTATGTGCACAATATTTTCCGGTGTACCTATATCACCCCAGTAACCTTCATCATACCGGTAAGTGAATATATTGTGTTCCTCAATCAGTTTAAGGTAAAGGGTTGTCATCGTATAAACGCCCTCGTTCATATAATCAAATATCTCCGGATTTATAATATGTATCCCGGAAAATGCAATTTCGGTCAGCTTTTCTGTATTACCACTGGCAATCATCTTTTCACCGGTGGCATTGTTGCACCATCCCCGGATAATCCCCGTTGAATTGACAAGAAAATACCTGTTACCCTTGCGATTGCGGGCAGCAAGAGTAGCCAGCCCTTTATTTTGAATATGAAATTTAAGGAAAGCAGAAAGATCCAGATCAGTGACAATATCAGCATTATAAAGCAGGAATGGATTATTGTCAAAAAAAGATCTTGCTTTATATAATCCGCCACCCGTCTCAAGCAGTCCTAACCGCTCATCTGAAATTGTTATTCTGTATCCTTTTTTATTAAGCCTGATCACTTCTTCCTCAACCATATCTGCCAAATGATGAACGTTTACTATGATATCATCGAACCCTGATGACGTACACTTTTCCACAGCCAGCTGAAGCACACTTTTACCATTAATATTTACCAGGACTTTAGGCAGGGACTCCGTGATTATTCCGAGTCGTTTCCCGAATCCTGCTCCAAGTATCATTGCTTTCATGTTTGTGCTGTTTTACTTTTTTATTATTTTACAGATTCAGCAAGATGTCTGAACTTTGGAGTATTTGAAATTATATTTATCGTCTGGAACAATTCAGGAAGCGCCAGATGCTTTTCCGATGACCGGGTCACCTGCTCCAAAAATCTGACAGCGGGTACTATGCTGTCGGTAAAAGTAGGTTTATTTTCATACAAACCTCTGAAGCCGAAAGCTCCCAGGGCCTGCATAAGTCTGATCATTGTAAAACCATTGTAATACTTTCTGAAGTTCTCCTTCGATTCACCTGAAACTGCACAGAATTTTTCAATATAATAATCCACTAAATGTTCACGGGCATCAAATGGCAGGGAAATTTTTGCATCATACAGTAATGAAGACAGGTCATACTGCGGAGCTCCTTTCCTTCCTCCCTGATAATCAATGAACCACGGTTCTCCATTTACTACCATAACATTAGCCGATTGAAAATCGCGGTAAAGGAAATAATCCTGTCCCGTAGTAAGCAGATAATCAGCTAATTTCTCAAAATCGTGTTCAAGTTTCCGTTCATTAAACGGAACAGCAACCAGTTTCAGGAACATATATTTAAAATAATTCATATCCCACATCATCGATTGCCTGTCGAAACTTTTATGCGGATAGCACAGATCAAGGTTCAATCCGATGATGCCCTTTGTCTGGAAGAGGATCAGTTTATCAAGGATCTTACGGTATATAGCCTCTGTCTCATGATCAAAACCATCATCGCTGGTCTTATTCTGAATCCAACTGTAGAGATTTGTATCGCCAAGATCACGGAGGAAGTAAATATGATGTTCTGGCAGAAAGCCGTAAATCTCAGGAACAGGAAGTCCTTTTGAAATGAAATGGTTCGTGAATCCGATGAATGCTTTATTCTCCTCCTCATTAGGATTATAGGCTCCTATTACGGACTTGTCCTCCAAACAGATCCTGAAATATTTTCTGTCGGAACCTGATTGTGGAAGAGCCGATATTTCCAAGTCAGAATCACCAAACAAATTCCTGTAACCAGATGAGATTATGCTTATGTAATCCATTTAAATTTTTTTTCATGAATTCCCTTTTCGCCTGTCTGTTTTTATCGTTTTCATTAAAGTCTGCCTTTAGTAAGAAATTTTCTGGACATCCGGTCTCCCGGGATGTTTTGCAGAGAAATCAACCCAGTAATCGGCGATGGTCTGTTTAATTTCTTTTCGTAAGATCCATAAACCTATAAGATTGGGAACAGTCATCAGAGCAATTGTAATGTAGGATAGTGACCAGATAATAGTTGTATCTGTAAATGAGGCAACAAAGAAACCCGCAACAAAAATTATTCTGTAATATAAAACATAACCGGGTCCGACAAGATAGGTAATGGCACGATCGCCATAATAAGACCAGGAAATAGCGGTTGAAAACGCAAAAAGGAGCAGACCGATTGAGACAATATATTGACCCCAGTCACCCACAATACTACGCTTAAAAGCTTCCGTAGTAAGAGGAGCACTGTGCATGAGAGATTTCCCGTAAACTGTAATTGAAGATGATGGTGGTTGCCACTTTCCTTCTGAAACATTTATTCTGCCTGAAAAAGGTTTATTATTATCAAGAAAGGTAAAATCTTCGGCTATTGAGCGTGATGAAATCAGGGTAATTGGTGTAATCATTTTACCATCATCTATTTCCAACTGACCATTATAAAGTGGGATTGCTTTCCATTTCTTATGAAATTCATAACAATCTTCTTCTGATCAGGAACATTTTCATCATAATTCCTGTTCAGGAAAATCATATCCGAGCTTTGAAACTGGTTATCTATTTTTTCAGTCCATACACCTGAACAAAGAATCACCATACCTGTAAGTGTACAGATAATTATTGTGTCAATAAAAGGTTCAAGAATTGCCACCATTCCTTCAGAAACAGGTTCAGGGGCACGTGCAGCTGCATGAGCAATAGGAGCTGAACCCTGTCCCGATTCATTTGAAAAAAGGCCCCGGTTTACTCCCCTGTTAATTGCAAATGCTATCGAAGCTCCCATAAAGCCTCCAACTGCAGCAGTCCCGGTGAATACTGTTGAGAAAAGAGAAATTATTGATGGAATTATATTCTGGTAATTTGTAAAAATCACGAGAAGGGCGCCGATAAAGTAAAAAATTGCCATTCCCGGAACAAGCTTTCTCAGTTACTTTGGCAATTCTTTTTATACCTCCTATAATTATCAGTCCAAGCAAAACTGAGAGTACTGCACCGGTAATAATATGCCTGATCCCGAATGTTGTGAATATTGAATTGGAAATGCTGTTTATCTGCGGTAAACTACCTGTTCCGAATGATGAAAGAACAGTTGCCACTGCAAAAAAAGCGCCTATCACTGCTCCTGTCCTGATTACTTTCCCGGACTTTGTTGTTATGTTAAGTTTTTTCTTCATGTAGTACATCGGACCACCTGAAACAGACCCATCAGGTAAAATATCCCTGTATTTATGAGAAATACTTACTTCAACCATTTTAGTACACATACCTATTGCGGCGGTCACCTGCATCCAGAAAAGTGCAGCCGGACCTCCGAGATGTATGGCCAGGGCCACACCTGCAATATTTCCTGTACCAACAGTACCTGAAAGAGCGGTGGAAAGCGCCTGAAAATGAGAAGTATCACCAACATCAAGATGGTGATCATATTTACCTTTGACCACGTCTATTGCATGACGAAAATATCTGATCTGTGGAAATTTAAGGTAAATTGTAAAAAAAATCCCTGTTCCGAGAAGAAGCACAACGAACCAGGGACTGCCTCCCATATAACCGTCGAGCATTACAAGAAAATCATTGATCTTTTGCATAATAAGAGATTAGAAAAGTACAGATATTATCAATACGGGCAAATGTAACAATTTCCCGATAAGTTAAAAGCTGTTATAATAACTTCTTTAGCATTCAGGCTTAAGTGCACTTATAGAGACAATTTTACACATATCCTGACAGTTCCGTGACAAAAACATAGGGCCTAACGGAAAAAGCATAATATCACTTGACAACCGGGATTCAAAATACTTTGTAACTTTGATTCTTTGCAGATTCAATAAACGAGTTGGTGGCAAGGGGAAGTTGATAGCATAAAAATATTTTGTTTCTAATGCAACTTTATTAAAAGATTGATAATCTAATAAAACACAAAGAAAAAATATGAATAATAAATCATTTTTTGTACTGTTATTTTCAGCAATAAAAACATACAGCCAGATTACTACCATTGTACTATGGACATTTTTTGTGCTGTTTGTGTTTGGAGTCGGTACTACCACTGCACAAACAAATACACTTAGTGATACCAACTATGTATCCGCTCATGATGCGGATTCAATAATAGCTGCTGTCGAGTTCAAACTGGATAAAAGCGGCTACGGATTTTACAACATTGTTTGCAAAGATGGTTATACACTGAACTATAGACTCTTTATACCTGTTACCGTTCCTGGTATGATGTATCCTCTGGTTTTTACCCTTCCGGCTTCCGGATCAGCGGGAAGCAATAACACAACACAAATGGGTGGTGTAGGTCCAAGTATTTGGGGACAGCCACAATACCAATCATTACATCCCCACTATTCAGTTGTTCCTCAACAATCCTTATTGATTCCTAATACATCAAGTACTAACTATAAGAATATATGTGCTTTTGAATTTAAAGAACTCAGGGACACTCTCATTCGAATGTATCCCGATATTGATACAAACCGAATATATTTGACCGGACATTCCTCCGGAGGCAGCTTTGTCTATCGGATGCTTGGGATATTCCCGAATTGTTTTGCAGCGGGCGTACCAAGTGATGGAGCAATTGGGGGTGCCCATGAAGGTTATGGTTCTATGGCTATCTGGCCTGCTATATATGTTGCGAATAATACTCCTTTATGGATGTTTAACGGAGGATTTAACGATGGTGTTAATCCTAATCAAATCAATGGTATGTTTAATATTGCAGATAGCATAACCGTTCATGGTGGGAATCCCACAACTACATACATGCCAAATCTTAACCATGCAGAAACAGGAGGAATGTACAAACTTGAAAATGGACTCTTTGATTGGCTTTTTGCACAACACAAAAATGTAAACAATTTTATTGATTTTGAGGAAAACAATCAATCAATCTTAATTTATCCAAACCCTGCAAAAAATACTTTAATATTAACTAAAAGCGACAAACATAGTTACTAAAACCTATTTTGTGATTGAAAAGCCAAAAAAGTACTAAACACGACACTCACTTTACTACCACCGAAAGATTTGGTTACCATTGACAGTTTTAACTTTGGCCCGAAATGATTCGGAATTTGCATACCTGACTGATTTAATTCTTAGAAAGACCCGAATGCTAACGGTAAAAAGTATAGTCTAAGTAGACATTCGTTAAATTTTTAAAGGGATAGTAATTCTTAAATTCATGAAAAATAGTAAATTAGCTTCTTGATGGTTTTTTAAAACGTGTTAACTAATTAATAAATCCTTCCTTATGAAAAAACCAATTGGGTACCGTCTTATTTTAGTGCTTATAGTTATGTCCTTTATTTCATGTGGAAACCATGAAGACGAAATACCCGGATTAAAGGGAACCTGGATTGGTTCCTATGATAATAATGATACAATTATTTTTAAATCCTCTTCTTCAAAAGGGTTATTTGAACTTAACAGAGGATATGAAACAAGAAATGGATATGTACTTCCTAAGTTAGGTAGTGGTCTATATGTCTATGATATATCTGACGAAACCATAAATGTGGTGTCAGGAGTGTCTTCTTCTGGTATTGGAACAAACGTATATTTCAAATTAAACGAATCAGAAAAGAGATTCCAAATTGGAATTTTTGCAGAAGGATTTGTAACAAATCTATATATAGTTGAATTCCAAAAGATCGACTAAAAAAATCGGCACTATAGACAATCTTTAAATATGCCCGAAATGCCAACACGGACAATAAAATTAATAAACTCGTCACGGTTTTTGCATTTATTCTCTGCACATTGGACAATAACTGGCTCGGTGATAAACCCGGACTCCCGCCTCTACCCGTAAAAACGTCAGTAAACGGGGATAACAACCGGCGCCGATTTGGCCTTGTACCGCGACACTGAACCAGTGCTCTTAGCCACTTGCTGTAACGGTGGACATCAACTGGCTCGCTATACAAGTTTGTACCGCGACACTCATAATACTCAATAATATTTACTACCTGACAGCAAAAACACGCGCCGTGCTTCGCTCATTACGGCCTCATAGGCATTATAAAGTAGAAGAGAAATTCTGCTCACCGGCCTTCAATCACTCAGCAACGTTTACTAATTTTATTGCCGGGCCGATAATATGATTCAAAAAATATTAAGGAATGATTACTGCATAAGGATATTGACTGTTCCAGAAAAATTATTGTAAAAACAGAAGGAGAAAAAATAACTACATTTGGGTGATTTAATACGAAATCCAATAATCTCTTTTATTAAAATACAGTTCATAATGCTTTTAAAGAAATATTTGCCTGCAAGTGTAATAATTTTCTCAGCGCTGATCTCCACATCTGTGCTGAAATCTCAAACAAAAGACCCTCCTTTTATAAGTTTTATGAATCACCCCTGGGTTGATTCGGTAATGAAAACCCTGACAACCGACCAGCAAATTGCCCAGTGCATCTGGATCGCAGCATATTCGAACAGGGATGTGGCTCATGAAGTTGAAATTTCCGATATTATACGGAAATATGGCATCGGAGGACTGATATTTTTCCAGGGTACTCCGGAAAAACAGGCAGAACTTACGAACTATTACCAGAAAATTTCAAGAGTTCCGCTTCTTATTGCTATGGACGGGGAGTGGGGTTTGGGTATGCGGCTCAGCAATGTTGAAAAATTTCCATACCAGATGACCCTTGGTGCAATTAAAAATGATTCAATGATTTACAAGATGGGCAAAGCTGTAGCCGGTCAGTGCAGACGTCTTGGTGTAAATATTAACCTTGCCCCTGTTGCCGATATAAACAATAATCCTCTGAATCCGGTAATTAATTACAGGTCATTCGGAGAGAACAGGGAAAATGTTGCGTCAAAAGCAAGTGCATATATGAAAGGTATGCAGGATTACGGGATCTTGGCAACTGCAAAACACTTTCCGGGGCATGGGGATACAAACGTTGATTCACATTATGACCTTCCGGTAATGAACCACACCAGGGCAAGGCTCGATACGCTGGAACTCTTCCCGTTTCAGAAACTGATAAACGAGGGTATCGGATCAATAATGACCGCACATCTAAATCTTCCTCTGCTAGATTCTGTTTCAGGACTTCCGTCTACGCTGTCACCGGTTATAATAAAAGATCTTCTGAAGAAAGAACTCGGGTTTACAGGTCTGGTTATAACTGACGCAATGAATATGCAGGGAGTTTTAAAATACTTTAAAACGGGAGAAGCTGAAGCCAGGGCAATGGTGGCAGGTAATGATGTCATTGAGTTTGTAACCGATGTGGACGCAGCTATCGCGGAGATCAGGAACCAGATTGTATTAAAAACATTAACAAAGGAGGAAATATCCGTAAAATGCAGAAAAGTAATTGCCCTTAAGTATTGGGCGGGATTAAGTCACTTTCAGACAATTAATAAAGAGAATATTGCAAATGATTTATCAGATGGGACAACAAAAGCTCTTATTCGGGATCTATATGCTCATGCCCTTACAGTTTTAAATAATAAGGATAATGTGATTCCTGTTAAAAACCTTCAGAGAATAAAAGTTGCAACTATTGCGATCAACCGGACCGCTTTATCAGGGTTCCAGGACAGAATCTCAAAATATACCCATGTGGATAATTATTTCGTTGATCCTTCTGACGTAAAATCATGTGATAAATTATTAACCAGACTATCAGATTATGATCTTGTTATTGCAGGCATATTTGGAACAGATCAGCGGCCAAACATGGATTTCGGGATAAAGCCCGGGCTGAATGATTTCATTGATAAGCTTGTAAAAAATCACACTTCGATCATAACCTGGTTTGGTAATCCTTATGGAATTGATCGCCTTATTGCTCTGCAGGATGCTGACGGACTTATCATTTCATATCAGGAAAACGAGTATACCGAGGATCTTTCAGCACAATTGATTTTTGGTGGCACAGGTGCTACGGGATCACTTCCGGTTACCATAAATAAAAGGTGGCCAGTCACTTTCGGGATCATTACGCCAGGAAATATCCGTATGCAATACGGGATTCCGGAGGGTGCCGGAATGTCATCGGAGATACTGAACAGACAGATTGATTCAATAGCCAATATCGGTTTAATCATGAAAGCATATCCGGGCTGTGAGGTGATGATTGCCAGAAAAGGGATGGTGGTATTCCAGAAAACATACGGTTACCAGACTTACGACGACCGCATCTCCATTATGAAAGACGACCTGTTTGATCTTGCGTCGGTCACCAAGGTTGCAGCAACCCTGCCCGGATTAATGCTTTTAGACACAGAAGGGAAATTTTCACCGGATGAAAGACTTGGAACCTATCTTCCCTATTTTAAGAGATCTGATAAAGGTAATCTCCTTTTAAAGGATATGCTGACTCATCAGGCAGGACTGACAGCATGGATCCCATTCTGGAAAGAGACGGTGAAAAAAAACGGAAAATACAAACGAAATACATTTGATTTTAAAAGCTCGGAGAAATATCCTCTGGAGGTAGCAGGAGGACTCTATATAAATAAAAATTACAGGAAGAAGATTTTTAATGAAATAAAGAAGAGTCCGCTGGGTGAAAAAAAATATGTCTATTCTGATCTCACTTTTATCATTTTACCTGAAATAATTAACAGATTATCAGGAGAGAAATGGAACGATTATGTAACTGACAATATTTATCACAGGATAGGTGCTTATGATATTGGGTTTAATCCTTACCTGAGGTATCCTTCCAGCAGGATTGTCCCTACAGAATATGATTCTCTTTTCAGAAAACAACTTTTACATGGGACTGTTCATGATGAAGGAGCTGCAATGCTTGGTGGAATTTCCGGGACATGCAGGATTATTTTCCACGGCAAATGACCTGATGAAGCTCATGGAGTTATATCGAAGGATGGGAGAATACGGGGGAGATCAGCTGATCTCAAAAGATGTTCTGGAGAGGTACACAAGTGTGCAGTTCCCTGAAAACAATAACAGGCGGGGATTGGGATTCGACAAACCTTTACTGAATAATTCAGAATTGCCGCAAAAAGATTCCTATCCGACAAGAAGCGCTTCACCGGCAAGTTTTGGTCATTCCGGATATACCGGGACATTTGTATGGATCGATCCGGTCTATGGTATCAGCTATATATTCCTGAGTAACAGGGTTTATCCTACAAGAAATAATAACCTGTTATCAGACCTGAATATCAGATCAAATATTTTGCAGGCTATATACAATTCGATAAAATAAAGATAAAAGATAATAGGGTATAACCGGAAGTCTGATTTGTATGTAACTCCGGATCGGAAATAATGTTAATAATTTCCAGCCGTAACAAAAAAATACAATATTTCAAACGGGTTACAAAACAAAAACCAGGCTGTAATATTACAACCTGGTTCTTTTTTGAGTGCCCAGAACAAGACTCGAACTTGCACACCGTAACCGGCACCAGCCCCTCAAGCTGGCGTGTCTACCAATTCCACCATCTGGGCGTTAATAGCTCAGGGCTCAGGGCTCAGGTTTACTTGTCCTGTGCTCTGTGCCCTGTGCTCTGTGCCCTTCTCACTGCGCCACTTCTGTGCCCAGAACAGGACTCGAACCTGCACATCATTGCTGACACTAGTCCCTGAAACTAGCGCGTCTACCAATTTCGCCATCTGGGCGTTATAGCTCAGGGCCCCGGGCTCAGGGCAAAGGGCAATAGAATAAATGATGAATATCAAATCTTCAATTTGCTCTGTGCTCTGCGCTCTGTGCTCTGTGCTAGTTAACCATTTGGCCAATAAAGGCCTCCGGGTTTTAAAGTTAAAGAACCTGTTGTCAGTGAATCGACAGCGGGTGCAAAAATAAGAAAAATAATTTAACAAAATGAAATAAAAGTATAAGGTTGTAATTAATCACTTCAGAGCTCAACTCTCTGCTTCCGCATTGTGGAATTTCCTCGTTTCACTCCCCGGCCCTACTCACTACTCACTACTCACTACTCACTACTTCCGCTTCGAACTTCGGCGTTTCACTCCCCTGCTTTACGCTCTACGCTCTACGCTCATATCTCAATGTCCGGCTCCCGACTTCAATTCATTCCATACTGATCAGTTAGAACTTTCCTTTTTTTTAATATATTTAGTGCCTCAATCAATCCGGAGAATGAACAAAAAAGTAAAACGGCTCCTTCTTATATCTGGAGTAGTAATTATTATGGCAATAACTGCAACTGCGGTAAAATTCATATCGGACAGCAAATACCGAAAAGGATTGCCGGACTATCCTGATTTACAGTCTGTCTCAAATCCTCTTCGTGAACAGATATCCGATGCCGGGAAAAAAGCTCACAGACATCCCACGGCTTATAATCTGGGTATGCTTGGCATGGTGTATCATTCAAGCGCTTATTATGATAAAGCTGCCCGGTGCTACAGACTGGCAATAAAGAAAGACAGGAAAGAATGGATATGGAGTTACTACCTTGGATATTTGAATCAGGAACTTGGAGAATCTAAAAATGCACTGGAAGATTTTAGAAAAGTAATCGATGAAAATCCAAAGAACCGCCTTGCCTGGTATTACGAGGGAGGCGCATTCCAGAACCTGGGACTAAGCGATAGTGCGGAAATAGTCTTTCGAAAAATTGATCAGACTGAAGATCAGGATGTTATTGAACAAAACCCTTCGAGGAATAATTATTTTCCATTGCAAACATACGCGATGTTCAGGTTAGCCAGAATTTACATGAATTCAAACCGGCTTGACAGTGCTGAAAAGACGCTGAAGAATATCATCAAGAACAATATAACATTTGGTCCGGCATATCGCCTGCTGGGAAATGTATACGAATTAAAGGGTGATCCATCCTTAAGCAGGAATTTTACGATCAGGGCAAATGATATGGCAGTTTATACACCACCTGTTGATACACTGGTCGACAGACTTACACTGATGTCAAGATCAGACCTCTACCTGATGAAACAAATTGATGTAGCTGTACAAAGTCTGAATCCGGGTTTTTCTATAAACCTGATTAACAATGCATTAAAATATTTTCCTGATAACAAATTTCTGATATCCAAAGCGGTAAGACTCTTTTTGCTGCTAGGCAACGGGAAGCAGGCATTACCTTTGCTCGATAAACACATTTATTATTTCAAAGAAGATTATCAGGAATTAATTGATGTAGCCGATCTGTTATATGATAACGGATTTAAAGCAAAAGCAATGGACTATTTCAATCAGGCAAAAAAACTGAAGGCAGGAGCAACAGATTTCCAGACGCAACTCGCAATTTGGCTCTTTAAAAAAGGGATGAAAGAGGATGCCCTTTCTCTGATGAATGAACAACTCAAAGAGGATCCTGAAAATACTAATGTTCTGGCAGACGGGGTTTATCTTTTTCTGCTGCTTGGTGAAACAGAAAAGGCAACACCGTTATTAAACAAACTTAAGCAACGTAAACCTTCAGATCCGTTAACAATTAAAATGACAGCTCTGATGGCGGAACGGGAAGGCAAAGGTAAAGATGCTCTTGAATTGTATGAGAGAGCATTTAAAGCTGATCCGCAGGATTTATCGACTATCAAATATCTGGGTATGATATATCTCAGGGATAAAATGTGGAACAAAGCTATCCTGTTTTTCAGAAAAGCACTTGAATATCATCCAAATGAGCCATATCTCCTGGAGGGTCTCGGGAGACTACTGGTAACCTGCCCTGACCCAAAATTAAGAAATATAACAGAAGGAAGGGTATACTCCGAGAGAGCATTTTTTCGATTTACCAGTCCTGCCTTTACACAAATATCTGCGGGTATTAATCTTGCGATGGCCTATGATGAACTGGGAGATAAAAAGAATTCTGTTTTCTACATTAATAAAACTATTTTCCTGGCCAGAAAAGCCAATGCACAGAAAGAGTATCTTGATTACCTTGAAAGTCTGTCAAAGAAATTCAGTTTATCCAATTGAGATACGATACACTTTTACCAGCTTAAATGAATAGTCGGTTACCTTTTCGCGGTCAATGATCCGTTATTGATCCATAATGTTATTCTTCCCATACGGTCAAAAGGCGGGTAAGTGTGCATACCACCCGTAACCATATCCATCAATCCGTCATTATTGAAGTCGCCCAGTCCAAGGGTAAGTAAATGTGTCGGAGTGTTTGCAATATCATGTTTCGTAAATTGCATATTACCAGTATTCTCCAGCCATATAAAACTTTGAGATTCCGGTTTCTCCCAGAAATTAAATGAACTTACCACGAACAGGTCGAGATCACCATCATGGTCAATATCAGTTGGCCTGGCATTATAAGCACCTGCAAAGTTGCAGATACGATGGAATTCAAAATTCAGGTTTCCCTTATTTTCCAGCCATTGAACGCCATGCCATGGCCGTGGTTGAGGTGGTATATAGTCAAAAGCATCTCCGTTGGTATATATAATATCATCATCGCCATCCTGATCCAGATCTGAAATAAAGATTCCGCTTGAACCAAAGTCTTCATTGCTTGATTTATAAATAAGCTTTGATTGAAAATTCCCTTTTCCGTCATTTATAAAACAATAGATTTCCTCCCACTCCTGACTGACCACGGAAATGATATCCAGGTCATTATCCTTATCAATATCTACTAATTCCACATTTATGGGACCTGACAGGTTTTGCAAAATATGGCTTTTGAATTGCCAGTTTCCCAGGTTTTCAATCCACCTTGTCTCACCATCATCATAACCAAACTGAGCCACTGCAAGGTCCATATCTCCGTCATTATCCAGATCTCCTGCCCTGACATCAGAAACTCTTGCAATTTTATCGGCTACAATATGTTTTTTGAAATTGCAGTTACCATCATTCTCCAGAATAACCACCGATCCTATTTTATCATTGTTCGGAAACAACATACCAAGAACAGCAACCATAATATCCTTGTCGCCGTCCTTATCAAAATCATTAACCTGAACATGAGCCGGAGCGATCAGATCTTTAGCGAGAACAGTTTCGGTGAATGTACCCTCAGGATATTGATGTATCCAGGAAACAAAATTATTTCTTGCATCGCAAACAACAACATCTAACAAACCATCATTATCGAGATCGGCAACAACAAGATCAGATATCTGAGGAGGTTCAGTGAATGACTGTCCTATTGGCCCCGGATCAAGGAAATTGATCTTTGCACCTACAGAATTGCCCTCTGCCGGTTCTGAAAAGGAATTCACTTTTTGGGTACGGTTAAAAAGTCCTTTTATCACTTCACTTCGGCTGATTCCGGAACGATGTGATTGATAATTAAGTAATAAATACGGGAGACCTGCCAGAAGAATTAAAATTATTATAAAAGGAATAAGATTTATTATTCCTCCTTTCTTTTTCTTCCCGTAACTGTTATTTTTAGCCATAATAAATGTTTGTGACTTTCAGCAATCATGAATAAAACTATTAATTTCTATTATTTATACCCCCATCCCGACCTTCCCCCAGGGGGGAAGGAGCTGAAAGCAAAGCTTTTCCCCCTTGGGGGAAACGGGAAAGGGGGTTATTTGGAATAAAATGTATGTAATTGATTATAAGCATTATAAAATTAATATTATTTTAGTATTAACTTTTTATTATTGATTCCCGATACTCATTTAAAGGTTAATTGATATTGTACAAAACTATAAAAATTTTGACCAATCGGCTGACTGTAAAAAAAAATAACTATTATTGGTCTTTCACCCAGTAAAGTCATTTCAACATTGGTGAATTTTAATAAATTAACAATATTGCTTCTTTTATGAAGAGGGTTGGAAGAGGTTTTTTCAGATATTTTATCATTATAAGCTTTGGGCTGATCCCTGCAATAGTATGCCAGCTCTTTACCCTGGTACCTACAGCCAGATCTCTTCATATAAGGAGCTTCCGCTATGGAAAGGAACCCTCGGTTATCCGGTGCAACAGGGGTGACACACTTCACCTGACATTTTCAACGGATGACACCGGTCACTCTTTTTTCCTCGAGGAATTTGACATGGATGTAAAGGTGAGCCCTGCCCGTGAGGAAGTTGCAGTATTTAAGACAAGTGATCCGACAAGTAAACCTGTACTTACCAGGGAAGTAACTTTTACAGCGAAACATCCGGGGATACTAAATTATTTAGTTGCAAGGAGTAATTACCGTTGTCATGTATGGTGCGGTCCTATGCATGCTTTTGAACAGGGAAAACTGGTTATACTTCCCAATACATTATTGATTTTCAGCCTGGGAAGCCTTATCGGCATATTATTTATATTTTTAACGGGGATCACTCTGAAGGCTGAACCAAGTAACAAATCTGATGATCCCAAATACGGCTATAAAGATTTATTTAACAGATCCGGTCTGCTAAGAAAGTTATTAATTTCCAGATGGCCCCAGGCCATAATGATCATCCTGGCAATGCTGATGATTTATATTGTTATTCTGACATCGGTCTTTGGGACAAAGGTCCCGGGCCGGAATCTCGGAGTTTTAATGATGTGGTCAGTATGGCTGTTCCTGCTTGTAGCAATTCTGACCCCGTTCGGCGGAAGAATATGGTGCACAATCTGTCCTCTCCCCTTTTTCGGAGACATGCTGCAGCGTAGGTCATTTTTTACCCCCCTGAAAGGTCATACTAATGGATATAATAATAAGTTTTACGGACTTTCATTGAAATGGCCAACCTGGCTAAGTAATAACTGGCTGAGACTTCTTGTGTTTTTAATTCTGGCTACTTTTTCGACTACACTGGTAGCAATTCCACGGATTTCGGGGATAACTGTTTTAATGCTATTGTTAGTACCCACCCTTATGTCATTAGTCTGGGAATTAAGGTCATTCTGCCGTTATGTCTGCCCCGTAAGCGTATTCGTGGGTTCTTATTCCGGCGTAAGTATTCTGGGCCTCAGAAATAAATCCCAGAGGGTCTGTGACCAGTGCAAACCACATTATTGCCAGAACGGGAGCCCTGAGGGATGGGCTTGTCCATATGGGTTGAATGTCGGGGAAATGAAAGAGAATTCAGATTGCGGGTTATGCCTGGAATGCACCCGCAGTTGCCTGTATAACAATGTATCATTATTTACAAGACCCTTCAGTTCTGAAACAGGAACCCGCAATCTGAGCGAAGCCTGGTTAGTCATTGCGGTATTTACCATTGCAGTTGTTTATAGTGTCGTTTATCTGGGTCAATGGCCGGTCGTCCGGGATTACGTAAATATAATTGATAAGAAGAACTGGGGATTGTTTGGAATTTATTCCCTTATAATATGGTCACTTACGCTGATTATAATCCCGGCCATTCTCTATTTACTCTCTTTTATTGCAATACGGGCGTCAAAAGTAAACATAAGTATTAAGAAGGTATTTCTGGCATCTGCCGGATCGCTTTTACCATTAGGGCTTATGCTCTGGATCGCTTTTGTTATTCCAATGCTCTTTGTTAACAAGACCTTCATTATTCAGTCAGCTTCTGATCCTTTCGGCTGGGGATGGGATTTCTTTGGAACAGCAAATATACCGTGGCACCAGCTTTTGCCACAATCAATACCATGGCTTCAGGCCATCATGGTATTGACCGGTTTATATTTCAGCCTTAAAAATGTCAGGAACACATGGATGAAACTTCAACTAAGACCGTCTGAATTACTCCGGATTTCTGTCCCGATGATCACCTTTATCACACTTGTTTCTGCTATAATGATTATGTTTTTTACAAATTAGGTATGGCAACTAATCATTATCAGATGAATAGCAGCTGGAAGTCGGGAGACGGAAATCAAAAGCCGGAAGTCATAATTAATAACAATCTTCGGTCTTCTGTTTTCAGACTCCGGGAGTATTTCAAAATCAGTATCAGGACTAAATTATATTTATTTATTACATCAATTATTTTGTTGCCGGCAGTACTTAAAGCGGTGAACACGGGAGTTGAAATTACCAGAAAGGATTCCACCAGGTTTAAAAAAGACAATGTAAACATCAAAACCATTGTCAATAATAACTTTATTATTAATGTAAAAAAGCGTACGGGCGATATCATCCTTGATGGAATAGCAGATGAAGACGACTGGCTGAAGGCTGAGAAGGCGACAAACTTTCACATGGTCTTGCCTTATGATACAGGGTATAGTGTAGCCCGGTCGGAGGTGATGCTCACATATGATAATAAAGCATTTTATGTTGCTTTCATTGTATATGACACATTACCGGGGATGCGGCCGGTTGAATCGCTCAGGCGCGATTTTGAATATCTCAATAACGATAATATTGGTCTTTACCTTGATACTTATAATGATCTGACTAACGGTTATTGTTTTGGAGTAAACGCTGCCGGTGCAATACGTGATGGAACTGTCAACGACGGTAAAGTTGTTAACCAGATCTGGGACAGCAAATGGGAATCAAAGACAAAAAATTACAGCGATCGCTGGGTAAGTGAATTCCGGATTCCGTTCAAGTCGGTAAGGTACAAAACCGGTTCTGACAGGTGGAATGTACAATTTACCCGTCATGACCTTAAATTGAATGAGAAATCGGCATGGGCTCCTGTTCCGCGGCAGTTTCCAACAGCAACTCTGGCTTATGCAGGACAGTTAAAATGGCAAGATCCTCTCCCAAAATCCGTATTAAAACTATCTCTCATACCCTACCTTTTTGGCAGCGCTTCACGGGATATCGAAAACGGTGAAACAACAAAGTACCGGAAAGATTTTGGTTTTGATGCAAAAGTTGGTCTTTCTTCATCACTCAACCTTGACTTAACTTATAACCCCGATTTTTCACAGGCTGAAGTTGATGACCAGGTGACCAACCTGGAACGATATGAACTTTATTTTCCCGAAAAACGACAATTCTTTTTGGAGAACAGCGACCTTTTCGGGAGTTATGGAACAAAAGACATACGACCGTTTTTTTCACGTCGGATAGGTATAGATGCCCCTGTTACTGCCGGCTTTCGGTTAAGCGGTAAGGTTGGAGATGACTGGCGTCTTGGAGTGATGGATATGCAAACCGATAAAGCCGGGGACTATCTGTCCAGAAATTTCTTTGTGTCATCACTGGAGAAAAAGGTATTCGCCCGGTCAAATATCGGAGCAATATTCGTCAATAAACAGCAAATGGATGTTCCGGCAGATTGGCAGGGCAATAACTACAACCGTCTGGCCGGACTGGAGTTCAATCTTGCAAGTCCGAATGACTTTCTGACAGGAAAGCTATTCGGGTTAAAATCATTTACGCCCTCATTAAGATCGTCAGAAGAGTTTTCTCATGGTCTTAACCTGTTATATTCGAGGAAAACATTCATGCTGGAGTTCAGTGAATATTATGTTGGTAAAGATTTTAGTTCAGAAGCAGGATACACTCCACGGAACGACTTTCTTCACCTCAACCCGAGAGTGACAATCAAATTGTACCCTAAAAAAGGATTATTGGAATACCATGGTATTTTTATCGAAATGGACGATTACTACCAGCCCGGGAATTTTCAACTGACCGATCGTAAAATGAATGCCAACTACATATTCCATTTTAAAAGCCGTGCTCATCTTGAACTAAAGACAAATTATTCCTTTGTCATGTTAAAAAAAGAATATGATCCCACAAATATAGGGATTTACTATCTTACTCCGGGGGAGAAATATGAATGGCCTGAGGTTTCAGTGCTTTTTACATCAGATAACCGTAAACTTTTCAAATATGGTTTCCAATCCGGTTATGGTGGTTTTTTCAACGGCAATAGGTGTTTTTTATCAGGAAATTTAAATTACCGTATCCAACCCTACGGATATTTATCAGTTATATTTACGTACAACGATCTAATACTGCCACAGCCATGGGAACGTACAAAGTTCTGGCTGGTTGGAACAAAACTTGATGTAACGTTTACCGAAAAATTATTTTTCACCACATTTGTTCAATACAATGAACAAGCTGATAATTTAAACATTAATGCACGACTTCAATGGCGATACAAGCCGGTTTCAGATTTCTTCATTGTATATTCTGACAACTATTTTCCTGAAAGCATGGATTCAAAAAAAAGGGCCCTGGTGTTAAAGGTCTCATATTGGTTCAATTAACGACTTGTTAACCGTACACTCTTATTAAGGCAAGCGTTAGTTCACTAACAATCAGTTATAAGTTCAAGTCAGCTTATATCCCGGTTAATTTCATTTTGTTTACGGTAAAAGCAACAAATTCAATCTATTACATAAATTCAAAAAAAAAAATCCTGATTTTTAACAACGATTACATTTTTAATTATATTTGTCAGTTTTAATCTTGTTTTCAATTGCTGAATATGACGATAATTATTAAGTGATTTTTAAAAAAACTTACTAATTGACATAAGAATGATGCAATTGATAACATTTTTTAAATTAATCCTGAATTATTATTACTAACCTAATTCTTATTAAAGATGAAAAATTATTGGATCCAAGGGGAAGTTCTCCTGATTAAACATGTATTCAGGTTTAAGCTTCTTATGAGGTTCCTGTTGCTACTAACAATAGTTTCAGGAACGTGTATTTCCACGTTTGCTGACGAGCCCGGTTTGCAGCAACTGACAATAACCGGTGTGGTTACTGACAGTCAGACCGGAGACCTAATGCCGGGGGTGAACATAGTTGTCAAAGGAGCAACTATTGGCACGATAACCGATATGAGCGGTAAATTTTCAATTTCAGTGCCCGACAGGAATGCCACACTCGTGTTTACTTTTATCGGGTACACTGCAAAAGAAGTGCCAGTTTTGGGTAAATCTGTTATTGATGTTACTCTCATCTCAGATATGCAAAACCTTGAAGAGGTTGTTGTAGTCGGATATGGTTCACAAAGAAGAGTTACTCTTACCGGATCTGTGGCCAGTGTAAGCAATAAGGAAATTGCAAAGACCCCGGCTACCAATATAAGCAACTCCATTGCCGGTTTATTACCTGGTGTCATTACAAAAAATACATCGGGAGAACCCGGAAGAGACAACAGCCTTGTGCTGATCCGTGGAATGAATACAACCGGGAACACTGATCCCCTTGTTGTTGTTGACGGAGTCCAGGGCGCTTCAGGCTGGCAGAGGATTAACAGCAATGACATTGAATCAATTTCAGTTTTAAAAGATGCTTCAGCTGTCTATTTATGGTGCCAGGGCTGCAAACGGAGTAATCCTTATAACCACTAAAAGAGGAACATTAGGCAAACCTGTAATAAACTATTCTTACAGCCAGGGGATAAGCCAACCGACAAGATTACCTAAAATGGCAAGTTCTTATGAATTTGCACAATACGTTGATCAACTTGATGTAGAAGCCGGCAATACACCCAGGTATACGGATGAAATGCTCCAGAAATTTAAAGATGGCACCGATCCGAATTATATTAACGAAAACTGGTATAAAACTTCCTTAAGAAAAAATGTCCTTCAGAGTCAGCAAAACCTGAATGTCAGGGGTGGAAGTGAGACAATCAAGTATTCAGTTTCCGGATCATACTCAAATGAAAACGGTATATTCAAAGGGTCCGAACTAAACTATAAAACATACACAATCCGTTCCAATGTCGATGCTGTTATTAACAAATGGTTAAATGTCGGATTTGATCTTAACGGAGCTCTTTTTGATGGTAATTATCCCGGAGGCGGATCTGATTTCGGTGCTTTGAAACAAATACCATTTGTACCTGTTTTCTGGCCAAACGGCTTGCCTTCAGCCGGTATTGAAAACGGAAACAACCCGATTATAGAGGCCAGTCCTGCATCAGGTAACGTTGAGAACAGGGAAAACAGGTATCAGGCCAAGGGTTCCTTTAATATTACTATTCCCTGGGTTAAGGGATTAGGCGCTGATGGATATTTTGTGTACTCCAATAATATGACCACCAACAAAAACTGGAAAAAGCCATGGGAGGTATATGATTATGATAAGACCACCGATACCTATATTATGAAATTGGGTGGCAGAATCTTATTGCCGGAGCTGACACAAACTTATAGCGGAGATTGGAGTTCATTAATAAATCTTCGTGTTAAATATGAACTGAAATCCGGGCCGCACAACCTGAATACTTTCGTTGCCATGGAGAAATCGAACGGACTTTCCAATAACTTTTCAGCATACAGGAAAGATTTTCTGTCAACTCAGATAGATGAAATTTTTGCCGGAAGCCTGGTTAACCAGGTAACATCAGGAACCAGGACAGAAAGTGGCAGAGAGAACTTTTTTGGTCGTATAAACTATGGCTACATGGAGAAATACCTGCTTGACTTCAATTTCAGGTATGATGGTTCATATGCATTTCCGAAAGGAAAACAATGGGGCTTCTTCCCCGGTGTATCTGTAGCATGGCGTGTTTCACAGGAAGATTTTATGAAAGGCATTAGCTCTCTTGACAACCTGAAATTACGTGCATCAATCGGGAAAATAGGAAACGATGCTATAAATGCTTTCCAATTTCTGAGATTATTTACGCTTGGTAATACAGGGATGGCTTTTGGTCAAACTCAAGTCTCAACCCAGGGCCTGGTTGCCGGGCGTTACTCCTAATCCGGATATTACATGGGAGGTTGCTACAAGTTATAATGTAGGTATGGATGCAAGCTTCTGGAAAGGGTTATTAGGTTTTGACTTAGACATTTTTAAGCAAAGACGAAGCCACATCCTGGCTACCAGGGACCTTGCAGTTCCTGCTTATACCGGCCTCAAATTACCTTCTGAAAATCTGGGTATAGTAGACAATCAGGGATTTGAATTTCAGGTTTATCATTCAAAGACCATAAACCAGGTTACTTACAGAATAGCCGGCAACATTGCATACGCAAGGAGTAAAATTGTTGATATAGATGAAGCCCAGAATGTCCCTGCGTGGCAAAAGGCTGAAGGTCATATGATCGGCGCTCAGAAATTTTATAAGGCCATTGGAATAATAAGAGACACAGCGACTTATAAATCAGTTGTGCGTTACACCGGCACAAAAATAGGTGATCTCTACTATGAAGATGTGGACGGGAATGGGGTTATTGATAATAAAGATATGGTAATGACTGACAAAACAAACATCCCTCAGATAACCTACGGATTAAATTTATCAGCTAATTACAAGGGGTTCACTTTGTGGGCAAACTTTGCAGGGGCAACCAGGTACTGGCAGTATTATCATGTTAATGCCAGGATTGCCATAAATCAACTTGAGGATGTAATAGTAAACCGTTACACACCGGGTAGTATGGACTCAAAGTATCCCAGGCTGCCTACTCTTGAAACCCAGGTTGAAGTCAGCGGACTTAATTCTACGTTCTGGATGAGAGATGCCTCTTATGTAAAGTTGAAAACACTGGAAATTTCGTATGATATTCCTCAAAAAATATTATCAAAAGTCAATGTGAACGCACTGAGGGTATTTGCAAACGGAAACAATCTATTTACAATTGATAAACTGAAGTGGAATGATCCTGAAAATAGCTCTAACACTAATGGTAATTATCCACAGCAGAAAATTTTCAATTTAGGAATAAATCTCACTTTTTAAATATATGGTCATGACTAGAATAAATAATCTATTAAATAAAACGAAAAAATCATCGTTTTACTACAACATCTTGCTGCTTTTTATGCTGGCAATGATCTCTTCCTGCACAAAAGATGTGCTCGATAAATCTCCAACAGATCGCTTTTCGGATGATGCTGTATGGAAAGATAAAAATCTGATTGAAGCATATGTTAATAATACATATAGGTTACTGCCTACCGGAAATACTTACGCCGCTCAACGTCTGGCATCAGCCGGTACAGATGAACTTTATGGCAGAGGTGGCGCTCAAACGTTTATTAATATGGGAAACATTACTCCCTCTTCATTGGGATATCTGGATTTCTGGACTGGTGCAATCAAGTGATCTTCAATTTTTGGCTGGTAATAACAAATTGCAATATCTTTCTGAGTAATATTGAAACATCACCTATTACTGATGCTGCAATGAAAGACAGGATGATCCGGGGAAATGAAACTTTTAAGAGCTTTTTCATATTTTAAGCTTGCTTCATTTTACGGAGGAGTACCTTTAATTACAAAACCTTTTGGATTAACGGATGACTTTATGTTGCCTAGAAATTCATATGATGAATGTCATGAATTTTGTTATTTCGGAGCTTGGATGCGGCCGCAGCATTATTGCCAACTACATATCCTGCAGCACAAAATGGGCAGGCTTACAAAGGGAGCAGCCATGGCCGCTAAATCCAGAGCATTATTATATATGGCCAGTCCGTTAAATAATCCGGCTAACACTGCATCAAAATGGCAGGCAGCTGCAGATGCTGCAAAAGCTGTCATTGATATGGATTTGTATTCACTTTATCCGGATTATAAAAGTCAATTTCTGCTTGCAAACTCTTATAATTCTGAGGCAATTTGGTCAAGGCCTTATAATTATACACTTTCAGCTGAAGCAGCATACCTTGAATTAAGCCAGTATCCTAATGGATACAGTGGTTACGGTCAGGTTCACCCTTATCAGGATATGGTGGACAGTTATGAAATGCTAAACGGTAAACTGCCTAAGGATGATGCTTCATATGACCCTCAAAATCCATACATTAACAGAGATCCCCGTTTCTATATGACTATTTTATATGATGGTGCTCCCTTTAAAGGCCGTCCCGTGGAAACGTTTCTCCCCGGTGGAAGGGATTCCAGAGAAGGACCAATTTCATCATGGAATGCAACTGAAACCAGTTACTATTTAAGAAAATTCATTGATGAGTCAATTACCAACCCGGGCACCCTTGTACAGGGGAACTCCCCGTTCATATTTTTCCGCTATGCTGAGATCTTACTTAATTATGCTGAGGCAAAATATTTTCTCGGCGATGAAGCAACATGTAGGGATTATATAAATATGGTAAGAAGCAGACCAGGGGTGGGAATGCCTGACGTTACCGAGAGCGGAGCGCCTTTATTAGCACGTCTTCAAAATGAACGCAAAATTGAATTGTCATTTGAAGAGCATCGCTGGTTTGACATACGTCGCTGGAAAATTGCCCCTGTCGTAATGAACACACCTGCAACGAGAATGGATGTAAGGAAAGACCTTGCCACAGGTATAAGGACCTTCACTGTACAAACTATGTACCAGAGAGGTTTTACCGATAAAAATTACCTTATACCTATACCACAGGCTGAGATTGAAAAAAATGCAAGTCTAGTCCAGAACCCGGGATACTAGTAAAATAATTAATAAATTTATCAGGGCAAATGTTCAACTGAAAACAGTTAAACTTTGCCCTGATATTATTTTAGGGATAATTTAACATGTATTTTAATTAAACCAAATTATCTATAAAAATGAAACATTCTATATCTATGTTTTTATGTCTCCTGTTACTTTCTCAGTTCAATGTTTCAGGAACACCCCTGACTGATGAATCCTACTTCTTCCGCCGGAATTTCAGACAGCCTTCCCCTGGTTCTGACAATAAACCATAAAGATCTTGTTGAAAACAAGCTGAGGAATGAGGCAATGTTAAAATATGCGGAATATGGTCTTCCTGTCAGCCAAAAGAATGGGAAACATACAAGGTGAATTTAAAAAATGAGATACTTAAAAAAGCCGGGGTCATAATTGATCATAATCTTCCTTTAAATATAAAAGAAACAGGATCAAATCAAATGAAAGGTTATTCTATTAAAAATATATACTTTCAGACACGTCCGGGTGTTTATGCTACTGCAAACCTTTATGTGCCGGACGGGAAAGGACCTTTTCCCGGAGTCATCAACATGCTTGGCCATTGGCAGAAAGGTAAAATTGATCCGACAGGCCCTCAGGCAGTAGGTCACAGTCTGGCAACCAATGGATATGTCTGTTTAACGATTGACCCATGGGGTGCCGGAGAAAGATCCACGACTCACGGTGTATTCGAATATCACGGGTCAAACCTCGGAGCTTCCTTAATGAATATCGGGGAATCTTTGCTTGGGATACAGGTATCTGACAATATGAGAGGTGTGGATCTGTTATGCTCTCTTTCCTATGTTGATCCCAAAAACATCGGTGCCACAGGAGCCAGCGGCGGAGGAAACCAGACAATGTGGTTTGCCGCTCTTGATGAACGTGTTAAAGCTGCTGTCCCGGTTGTAAGCGTAGGGTCATTTGAATCATATATAATGAGATCAAATTGTATCTGTGAACTTCTTATCGATGGATTTACTTTCACTGAAGAAGCCGGGGTTCTGGCGTTGGCTAATGCTATTATGCCCTGCAATCACCTGAAAGATTCAAATCCGACATTTTTCCCCTCCGAAATGATACGTACCTATACAAATGCCCGGCAGGTATTCAAAATGATGGGCAAGGAGGATAATATTGCATACAGGGTGTTTGACCTTACTCATGGTTATATGACCGAAGACAGGGAGGCTATGCTCGGATGGTTTGACTTTCACCTTAAAGGAACAGGGAACGGACAGCCAAGAAAAGAAATTCCATTTGAACAGCTTCCTGAAGAAAAACTGATGGTATTCCCAAAAGGACAGAGGGACCCCAAAGTTATGAGTACAGATGAGTATTGCAGGAAGAAAGGGAGCGAATTAAGAACAGCGTACCTTAATGTGAAAACTTTTGATAACGATAAGAAAAAGAAAGAATTGCAGAATATTATAAGGTTAAATGATAAAACAGGGTTGAAAGAGGCCCACCATAATTCCGGAATTAACGGTTGGGACAGATTAACACTGGAAACCACTGATAACAGACTGATCCCGGTATTGATTTTTGCACCGGTAAACAAATCGCTGGGATATGTTGTTTTAAGTAATTCCGGAGGGAAGCAGGTTATATCTCTTTCATTAATTGATGAGTTAAAGAAAAATGGCTCTGGTATTGCAATTGTTGATCTGACAGGAACAGGTGAAGCATCCACCAGCGCCGACCAGACAAAGGATAAGAGTATGGTAAATCACACCTTATCGCGTTCGGAGCTTTGGCTCGGGCGAACAATGATCGGGGAATGGGTGGAAGAACTCGATCTGGTGAACGCATTTCTAAAATCTGAATATAAAGCAGAGAAAATCACAGTTGACGGAGCAAAGGAAGCAGGGCTTGCCGGATTATTTTGCAGCGTTTTGAATGGGAACGTTGATGAGATAATTCTTCGTGACTCTCCGATCAGTTACCTGTTTGATAACAGAAAATCGGTCGATTATTTCAGTATGGCTATCCACCTTCCGGGTTTTCTTAACTGGGGAGACGTTTCTTTAGCTGCTGCCCTGAGCGGGAAAAAAGTTTCTTTTATCAACCCTGTTACGATGTCAGGTGAGCCAATTAAATCAGACAGGTTAAAAGAATATAAAACAGAATTTGACAATTTAAGAGTTGTCTGCAAACAGCCAGGAACTACGGTCTTTAATTGATGTTTCAGGCTGGAATTTAAGTAATTGCTCATAAAAACATAAATATAATGAAAAGTAATCGCAGAGGTTTTATTAAACTATCCGGTATGACTGGCATTGGCCTGGCCGGAGCAACTATTTTGCCGGACTTTTCAAGAGAATTGGAAGCCAGGTCAGAATCGGCTGTTCAACCACAGTCTTCTTCAGAATATGTGCCTTTAAACCGTTTTCCTGAAGTTGTGCAGGAGTATTTTGTGAAACGTTTACGCCAGATTGAGCAGGTTGCTGCCAGGCGACGTGCCGGGTTGCAGACTAAAAGTGACGCAGAAGCTTATATAAATGAAGTCAGGGAAAAAATTCAACAGTGTTTTGGCCCATGGCCGGAGAAAACACCTTTAAATTCCCGGGTAACTAAACGAATTAACAGAGATGCCTACACTATTGAAAACGTCATTTTTGAAAGTCGGCCAGGGTATCCTGTAACTGCAAATCTTTATGTTCCAAAAAAGCGTAAGTTTCCACTTCCGGCAGTTGTTGGTACCTGCGGTCATAATGACTCAGGAAAGGCCGGAAATCAGTCTTTCGCCCAGGGTCTTGCAAGGTTGGGCTATGTCGCACTTGTGTTTGACCCGGCAGGCCAGGGTGAACGTCTGCAATATCCAACCGGCGAAGGTAAATCACGAATTGGAATTGGGGTATTGGAACATCTCTACGCCGGGAACCCTCTTTTCCTGGTGGGTGATTCATTGAGTGCATGGTCTGCATGGGATGGAATCAGGGCAGTTGATTATCTCCTTACAAGAAAAGAAGTAGATCCCAAACATATCGGGATCACGGGCGTCTCAGGCGGAGGCACTCAGACCACGTGGATATGCTCTGCTGATCCACGGATCACTATGGCAGCACCTGCCTGCTTTGTGACAACATTCCTGACTAACCTTGAGAACGAGGAAGTTGCCGATACTGAACAAATACCACCGCGTGCTATTGCAATGGGACTGGATCACTCAGATTTCCTGGCAGCAATGGCGCCAAAACCGGTTATTATCCTGAGCCAGGAAAATGACTTTTTTGATGTTCGCGGAGCTGAAGAAGCCTTTTCCCGTCTTAAACCTCTTTACAAATTACTGGGTTCGGAACAAAACATTGAGTTAAATGTTGGTCCCGGTGGCCACAGCTATCCTAAAGAAAGCCGGGAAGCAATGTATGCTCTCTTTAACATGGCAACAAATGTGTCGGATAAGAATACAGAAGATACACTGACTGTTGAAAAACAGGAAGATCTTTGGTGCACGCCTCATGGTCAGGTTGATGAGACTGGCGCCCGCAATATTTATTCCTTCAGGAAAGAGGCATCAATCGCACTTAAGTCCAAACGTGACAATCTTCAGGGGGAAAAATTAAAACAAGCTGTATTGCAGACTTTAAAGCTTCCATTATCCGAAGGTCTCCCTCATTTTCGTGTCCTGCGGGCCGGACGTAACCGCAATTATCCGAAAAAATTTGCTGCAAGCTATGTTGTAGAAACTGAACCGGATATATTTACAATTGTATACCGGCTGAACGATACAGTTCTTTATTCACGCCCCCCGAGAGGTCTGAAACGTGCAGTTTTGTACGTTTCCCATAAATCTTCTGATGATGAATTACGCAATGAGCCGCTTTTAACCGAGATCATAAAAAACGAACCTGACTCTGCAATATTTACGTGTGACGTCAGGGGAATCGGGGAATCTAAACCAAATTCAACATGGAAGACTTTTGAAGAGCCTTATGGAGTTGATTATTTCTATGCAGCTTATAGTATCATGCTCGATTATCCGTATGTCGGACAAAAAACATATGATGTGCTGCGTGTTATCGACTGGCTGAAGTCGTTTGGTCATCAGGAAGTCCATATTGTTGCAAAGGGCTGGGGATCTGTACCCGCTACTTTTGCATCTTTGTTATCCGATATCGTAACGCAGGTAACACTTAAAAATGCTCTTACAAGTTACAGTGATATTGCAGAAAGTGAGGACTATAGCTGGCCATTGGAATCATTTGTGCCGGGAGTGTTAAAGTCATTTGATATGCCTGACTGCTATCGCGCTCTGGAGGGAAAAAAGCTCCGTATTATTGATCCATGGGATGCAAAAGCAGGGAATCAGGTTTAGACATATAAATATCTTTCTTTTAAAACTTAAAATATGCATCAATGAAAAGTAATCGCAGGAATTTCTTAAAAAAATCAGGAATTGCAGGTATGGGACTGGCAGGTGCGAGTATGTTATCCGCATATCAGTCAGTTAAAGTTGATGACTCCAATGAATTTCAGCCCAAGGTTAAGAAACAGGCATTTAACATGTCAGGTTATGCTGCTCCCAAAATGGAAACGATACGTGGCGGATTTATAGGTCTGGGAAACCGTGGCCCTGTACATATGTCAAACTTTACTCTTATAGATGGGGCAAAGGTGGTGGCCCTCTGTGACGTAATTCCCGAACGCGTGCAGGCTGCAAATAAAAGAATAGAAAAATCAGGACACAAACCTGATATTTACACCGGGGGTGAAGATGAATGGAAAAAGGTATGTGACAGAGACGATATTGATGTCATTTATATTGCTACTCCATGGAATCTGCATACACCTATGGCGGTGTATGCGATGGAACACGGTAAACATGTTTTCATTGAAGTGCCTGCAGCTATAAACCATGGATCAATGCTGGCAATTGGTGGAAACATCGGAAAAGACCCGCAAACATTGCATGATGCTTGAAAACTGCTGTTATGATTTCTTTGAATTGCTTACACTTAATATGACAAGGCAGGGATTTTTTGGCGATATAGTCCACGGAGAGGGAGCATATATTCATATGTTTACTTTCAATCCTGAAAATAAAATTAAAACCTGGAGGCTAAAGGAAAACGTTGAGAGAAACGGTAACCTCTACCCTACTCATGGTCTTGGGCCTATATGTCAGATAATGGACATAAACCGTGGTGATAAAATGGAATACCTGGTTTCCGTATCAAGCAATGATTTCATGATGGGTAAAAATTACCAGAAAGCAGCTGAAAAGGATGATTTCTGGAAACCATGGGCTGAAAAGGCTCTCAAAGCTCACAGGGGAAATATGAATACCAGTGTTATCCGTACGAATAAAGGCAGAACGATAATGGTTCAGCATGATATCACTTCTCCTAATGTATATTCAAGGATACATAAAGTAAGCGGAACAAAAGCTGCAGCTCTTAAATATCCTCTTCCTGAAAGGATATCAATTGGTGATGCCTGGGTTTCAGCTGATGAATATAAGGCATTGGAGGAAAAGTATAAACCCGAGATTATCAAAAAGATCGGGGAGATGGCAAAACAGGTTGGCGGACATGGCGGAATGGACTTTATACTTGACTGGCGGATCATTGATTGTCTGAGAAACGGACTACCTCTCGACATAGATGTTTATGATACAGCTCTCTGGAGCTCAATTGATCCTCTTAAGTGAATGGTCGATTTCACACCGTTCCAATTCAATTGATGTTCCTGATTTCACCTGTGGTTCATGGAAAAAGAACAAACCTCTTGATATTGAACTGAAAACCAGTGGTAATACCAGGGTACTTAAATCATAAATGATCTGTGTCTTCTCATCACAAAAATAAGGGGGATGCCGCCGCTGGCGCGGATTTGCCTGCGGCGAGCTCCCTTCGGTCGGTTGGCTACACCGATCGCAAATGTTCAGATTTTTGGCCGATGGCGCGGATTTGCAATCCGTGCCCTATCAATAGATCTATACCTGCATAGTTCCGGAAGTTCTATTCGAAACACCACCCGGCAACAGACACCAGATCATTGGTGGCAGGTAATATATTAATGTTTTTTGGCACATTTTTACGTGTATAGACTTTTTCAGGGAACGCTAATTCCTCCTCAACTAATCCATTGCCTGCGGTTTGTTTCATCTGATCTTTCAAATCCACCAATGCTATTTTCCGTGGGGCAATACACGCTATCAGATCAGGAAGGTCGTAAGAATTCAAGGCTCCGGCTACAGCATTACCGGCAAATCCTGTATTATAAAATTTATTAAGGACAATCGATCTGTAGGAAATTAATGACCCTGAAAGAGAAACAGTACTAATTGAATTGTTAAAAGCTACCGCGTGAAGCATTACAGGGCCCATCTCACCGAAAGCCATTCCCCCGATCTTCTTCACGTTAACATCGGATCTGTTCTTTAAAAAAATCAATACCCTGACAACGTCACTTGCCTGCATACCTGCCACACTCCGGCCCAGAAGAACTGCTTCAGCATCTCCGTTGGCTGCCGTTTCACCTGTTCCTATTACATCAGGTGCAGCCACAATATAACCCTGCTTGACCAGTTGTTCAATTTTTCCTCCAGCAGCAGCATCAGCTGATTTGCCGGCAGGATTTAAATAGATAATGCATGGAAAATTGTTTCCACCTGCGGGAACAAAAAGCAAAAGCGGTACAATGGTCTTCCCTTCTCCATGCAGGGCATACATCTCTACAGCATAACCATTACGCTGATATCGTCCCCTGAAAACCGGTTTCCCTTCGTTACCCGGAGCTATGTATCCTGAAATAGCCTTCGCCTTCGTTACAACATTTTTAAGATGCGCATCAATATTATTTCTTGAATCATTTATTTTTTTAATTAGTTTCTGTGCCTCCCTTTCACTAATATTAAATGCCAGATCACCACCTATTGATGTGGAAAGTTGCCCGGTCGCGGTAACCTGCAAATCTTCAGGTTTAAAACCTGCGAAATCCAATTCTTCCGTAATGCCGGGTAACTTGAAAACCTTTTGAAAAAAGGCATAAATTGCAGTGATATTTTTGTTAAATCCGTGACCGGCATCATCGAATACCTGACCAGCTTCACCTTCTTTGCCAAATACTTTATACGCTAATTGGACCTCCTGAAAAGTTTCAATTGCACCCTGAATACTGAAAAAATCGCGGGTTGTTGAGGATATTAATAACGGCTTTGGTGCCCTCACCTCAAGCAGATCCGCATGGGTGATGCCATTTAAAACTCCACGGTAGAGGTTCTGTTCAGCATCCTGTGGTCCAATTGACTCAAGAAGTCTCCGGAAACCTGTTATATAACAACCCGGACAAGCAGCAGCAATTCTATCATCAAATGCAGCTATAAATGTTGTTTGTGTACCGCCACCTGAACAGCCAAATATCCCTATGCGCCCCGGATCCACTTCCTTCCGGGTAAGAAGGTAATCAACCCCTCTTATTCCATCCCATATAAAATACCTGATTGGAGATATTCCTGAAATAAACATCTGATTTCCGAAGTATGAATGTTCACTGGTGGGTGAAGTTCCCATCATTGATACCTTTTTTACGTCATCCCAGTACTGAAGCCTTTCGCCCTGTCCGAAGGGATCAATTGCAAATACTATGAATCCTCTCTTAACCAGATTATATAATTGTTTCTGAGTTCCGGGTGACCTGAATGCAGGAAAACCATGACCGCTCACCTGGATTATAGCAGGTGTACTTTTAACGGCCCCGTCAGGAATAAATAAACAGGCTGTTACATAAAGGTTTGGCATCGATTCATAAATTACTTTCTCTATTCTGAATCCATCCTTTTTAACAACTCCTGTAATTTTTGGATTCAATGGCGTCTTTTCCGGGAATGGACCCACTGTAGTTTTCAGGATCCCCTTCACTTTATTTTGCCTGTTGATCCAATCTTCCTTAGTCTTTAAGGCAGCGACTTCTTTATCCCTGATATCGAGATATCCGAATGCCTGCTTATTAAGCTGATGAACAAGCATGTTCTTTCCATCGGTCCATTCTATCCATCTGTCAAATACATTCAGTACCTCTGCTTCCTGGGCAAATGTAATATTGGCTTTGATCATGAGGAGAGACAGGAACAGACTGATCATGATACTTTTTTGTAATTGTATTTTTTTCATTTTTTTAAGGTTTCAGTATACTTAATAATAATATCTATAAAAATTATAATTTATTACTAATGAAAATTTGTCTTTTTATTTTCAAAACACCAGTTTACAGACGAAATTAAATCTTCAGTTGAGAGAGTAATATACAGATTTTCAGGAACATTATTAAGCGAAAATACTCTGCGTGGAAATGAAAGTTCGTCATCAATGAGTTCTTCTGAAGCAGCTTGTTTCATCTGGTCCTTCGGTCCCACCATCGCTATTTTTCTCGGAGCGATATATCCTATCAGGTCAGGCAAATCATAAACAGTTAATGATCCTGCGACGGTATAATCAAATAAACTCTGGTCGTAAAATCTATTTAATATTAATGATTTATATGATAATGGAGAACCAACAAGCGTGATAGAATTTATCGAATTATCAAATGCTGCTGCATGTATTAAAGAGGGACACATCTCATCAAAACAAATAGCACAAATACTTTTATAATTAACATCTTGCCGGCCCTTCAAAAAATTAGTCACTTTTATTATATTTCCTGCCTGCACACCAACCAAGCTTTGACCTGTCAAAACTGAAATGTTACAATTCCATACAAAAAAATTATCTGATCTGACTTCTCCGGTGCCTAAAAGATCTGGTGCGGCTACCAGGTAGCCATTTTTTACCAGTTGCTCAATTTTACCTCCCGGTGAAGCATCTGCAATTTTCCCTTTTGGATTAATGTATATTACACTTGAAAAATTGCCTCCGGTATTTGGAACAAACAGTAACAATGGTATGACATAATTCTCGTCATCCTTTAGAGCATACATTTCCACCGCGTATCCATCTCTCTGATACCTCCCGCGAAAGACCGGTTTCATTTCTGAACTGGGAATTTTAAACCCTGAGAGTTCCTTAGCTTTTTTTGATACAGTAGCAAGGTGTTCATTGATATCAATTCTTGAAAGGGTGATCCTGTCAATTAAATTCTGTGCCTCTTTTTTATTTATACTGAATGCGGTCTCTCCTCCCAGAGATGTTGAAAGCTGTCCGGTTGGTGTAACCTTTAAATCTTCAGGTTTAAAACCTTCAAAATCCATTTCTTCTGAAGTACCGGGTAATCCAAGAGCTTTTTGAAAAAATGCGTATACCGCAATAATGTTATTATTAAACCCATGTCCGGCATCATCCACTACCTGACCTGCATCGTCTTCATTACCAAATGCTTTATATGCTTTTCTTACCTCATGGTAAGTTTCAATAGCACCCTGGATACTGAAAAAATCACGGGTAGTAGATGATATTAAGAGTGGTCTTGGTGCTCTTAACTCAAGTAAGTCTTCCTGAGATATTCCACTTTTTAATCCGTGAAAAAAATTTTGTTCTGCATCATCTGCCGCCTATTGACTCAAGAAGCCTTCTGAATCCTGTTATATAACAACCCGGGACAGCTGCTTTTATTCTTTCATCGAATGCGGCAATATATGTAGTTTGTGTTCCGCCACCCGAACAACCAATATTCCAATACGGTCAGGATCAACTTCTTTACGTGTTAAAAGATAATCTACTCCCCTGATTCCGTCCCAGATATTATATCTGCCAGGTGATACACCATTTATAAACATTTGATTACCAATATATTTATGTTCAGCGGGGAGATGTACCCATTATAGAAGCCTTTTTTTGATTATCCCAATATTGAATCCTCTCGCCCTGACAAAGAGGGTCAATAGCAAAAACTATGAAACCTTTTTTAACCAGGTTATAAAGTTGTTTCTGAGTTCCGGTGGTTCTGAAGGACTGAAATGAATGTCCGCTCACATGTATTATTGCAGGTCTTTTCCCAACAATTTTGTCAGGAATAAAAAGGCATGCCGTAACATAAAATTGCGGCATCGATTCATAAATTACCTTCTCAATTCTGAATCCGTCTTTTTTAACAACACCGGTAACTCTGGAATTTAATGGAGTTTTTTCAGGGAAGGGACCAACAATAGTATTAAGTATCTCCTTTACCTTCTTTTGTCTTTTGACCCAATCCTCTTTTGTTTTTAAGCTGGCGATCTCTTTATCTCGGGCATCAAGATATTCGAATGCTTGTTTATTAAGGTAATGAATCAACATGTTCTTACTGTCTGACCATTCAATCCAATTGTCCAATACATTCAGGTTCTCCTCTTGTCCGATAACCGGAGCAGTTTTTAAAAGGATGATAACCAGAACCAATCCTATCTTAATGCCTCTTAGCAATTGAAACTGTTCCATTCAAAATTATATTTTAAGCTGTTACGTATAAATTATGTGATTATCAGTTAAAGCACCACCCGGCAACAGAAACAATGTTATCAGTTGAAGGAATGACTTTAAGGTTCCCCGAAACACCTTTCTGAGAATAGACAACCCTGGGAAAAGCCAGATCAATATCAAGAAGCTCCTGTTTAGCGGTCTGTTTCATCTGGTCCTTTAAATCCAGCAGTGCTACCTTCCTTGGGGCAATACATCCTATAAGGTCGGGCAGATCATACGCTGTCAAAGCCCCTGCAACGGTATAATTGAAATATGGTACCTCTTCAGCAGAATTGGCAGAAGAACCTGTATTCTCTGATAATTTAAATTCATAGAACTTATTCATAACTATTGACCTGTATGATACCGGAGACCCGACAAGAGTTATAGAGTTTATCATCCCGTTAAATGCTGCTGCATGAAGAAGTGCCGGGCACATTTCATTAAAGGCTATCCCGCTTATCTTATTGGAATTAACATCCTTACGAGTTTCTAAATAATTTACCACCCTGTTGATATCACCTGCCTGAATGCCGACAATGCTTCGTCCTGTTAACAGAGCAACATAGTTGGAGCCATAAAAATTATCAGCTGTTTCACCTATGCCCAGAGGATCAGGTGCAGCAACCAGATAACCCTGCCGTACCAATTGTTCAATTTTGCCACCAGGTGAAGCATCTGTGCTTTTTCCTTCGGGGTGAATGTAGATAAGAGCGGGGTAATTATTTCCTGTTCCGGGAACAAATAACAATAATGGTATAGCATAATTACCATCGCCCTGTAAAGCATACATTTCCACAGAATAATCACTGCGCTGATATCTTCCGCGGAAAACAGCTTTCACCTTCTCCGCCGGGACTTTATATCCTGAAAGTTCCTTTGCTTTGATTGAAACATCAGCCAGATGTTCATTTACAGTATTTCTGGAACTATTGATCCCGTCAATTAATTTCTGTGTTTCTTTTTGATTAATACTAAATGCTGTCTCCCCGCCCAGAGATGTTGCAAGTTGTCCGGTTTTTGTAACTTGCAGGTCCTCAGGCTTAAAACCTTCAAAGTTCTCTTGCTGAGAACTACCCGGTACGCCGAATACCTTTTGGAAAAACGCATATACCGCTGTAATGTTTTTATTAAACCCGTGTCCCGCATCATCAATTACCTGGTTTACATCTTCTTCCTTACCAAAGGCATTATACGCTTGCTTCACCTCCCGGAATGTTTCAATGGCACCCTGAATACTGAAATAATCACGGGTTGTTGATGAAATGAGGAGTGGTCCGGGCGCTCTTACCTCAAGTAAGTCTGCATGAGTTATGCCATTCACTATAGCATGATAGAAATCCTGTTCAGCATCCTGAGGGCCAATAGACTCAAGAAGCCTTCTGAAACCGGTGATATAACAACCGGGGACAGCAGCCTTTATCCTCTCATCAAATGCTGAGATCAGAGTGGCCTGCGTTCCACCTCCTGAACAGCCATAAATCCCAATTCGTTCGGGATCAACCTCTTTTCTCGTAATAAGATAATCAACGGCCCTTATACCATCCCAGGTAAAATAACGTATCGGGGATATGCCTGAAATAAACATCTGATTGCCAAAATAGGAATGTTCACTTACCGGCGATGTTCCGAGAACAGAAGCCTTCTTTTCATCATCCCAATACTGAATCCTTTCACCCTGACCAAGCGGATCAAATGCAAATACTATGAAACCTTTTCTTACAAGATTATAAATCTGCGTCTGGGTACCCCTTGACCGGAACGCGGGAAAACCGTGACCGCTCACTTCAATTATTGCAGGTCTGTTCTTAACTTTCCCATCGGGTATGAACAAACAGGCCGTTACATAAAGATTGGGCATTGATTCATAAATAACCTTCTCAATTCTGTAACCATCTTTCCTAACTATGCCTGTTACCCTGGCATTCAGAGGTGTCTTTTCAGGGAAGGGACCAATTATGTTATTAAGTATATCTTTTACCCTCTTCTGCCTGTTTATCCAGTCCTCTTTTGTTTTTAACCCTGCAATCTCTCTATCCCTGGCATCCAGATATCTGTATGCCTGCTCATTAAGGTAATGGATCAGCATATTTTTCCCGTCTGACCATTCAATCCAATTGTCAAAAAGTTTCAGATTCTCCTCCTGTCCCATTACGGTATCAGGTTTTGACAGAATGAAAACCAGAAATAATCCGGTCATTATTCCTCTTTTTATTTTCAAGAATTTTCATTGTTGAACTTTTTAAATGAATTTTTTTAATTATATGACTACCGGTAACCATAAATAATGCATATCAAATAGCCCGGAAATCTATAACTCTGGTTGTAAGTTACCTGATAACCATATTATAAAACACAGAGACATTTTCTATTTGAAACACCAATCAGCAACAGGAACTATGCCCCCTGTTAAAGACATGACTTTAATGTTCCCTGAAACACCTCTCTGGGAGTAGACAGTTTTTGGGAATGAGATTTCCTCCTCAAGAGGACCCTGGTTTACAGTCTTTTTCATCTGGTCTTTTAAATCCACGAGTGCTAATTTCCTGGGAGCAATACATCCCTCCAGATCGGCTAAGTCATAAGCGGTGAGTGCTCCTGCAACTGCATTATTTGCAAAACGGGGATCATAAAATTCATTCATAACAATGGAACTGTAGGACACAGGTGCTCCGATAAGAGTCACTGCGCTGATTGAATTGTTGAAAGCTGCCGCGTGAAGCATTACAGGTCCCATCTCATCAAAAGCCATGCCGCCGATCTTATTTATATCAACATCGCTTCTGCTTTTCAGAAAATCGACTACCCTGCTTACATCACCAGCCTGTAATCCTACCGTACTACGGCCAATCAGCATTGCCACACTACCGCTGCCTGATGTCTCCCCTGTTCCTATTACATCGGGTGCTGCTACCATGTAACCCTTTTTTACCAGTTCTTCAATTTTGCCTCCCGGCAGCTGCATCAGCAATTTTCCCATTTGGATTAAGGTAAATCACGCTTGAAAATTTACCTCCTGTCGGGGGAACAAACAGTAATAAAGGGACGATGTAATTACCTTCACCATGTAAAGCGTACATTTCCACTGCATAACCTTCCCTCTGGTATCTTCCGCGAAAAACAGGCTTTAAATCTGCCTGAGGGGCAATGTATCCTGTAAGTACCTTTGAATCCGATTTAACTTTTTCCAGATGCTGATCAATCTGCTTTCTTGACGTTTGAATTTTATCAATGAGTTTCTGAGTTTCCTTTTTGTTAATGCTGAAGACAGTCTCAACATTCTCAAATGAGGTTGCTACATTACCGGTTGCTGTTATCTTTAATTCACCGGGATCCAGTACCGTAACATTTTCATCAGACGGAGTACCTGGCAGATTAAGGTTCTTTTGAAAGAAAGCATATATGCCTTCTCTTAATTTTTTCGTATAACCATGTCCGAAATCATCTTCTACAATACCTATATTATCTTCTGTTCCAAATGCCTTTTGAGCATTTCTGACCTCCTCGTATGTCTCGCGTGCTCCCTGAATGCTGAAGAAATCCCTGGTCCCGGCAGATATAAGTGCAGGATTCGGTGCTCTCAGCTCAAGAAAGTCAGCATGTGTTATTCCGTTCGAAACCACATGATACATGTTCTGTTCAGCATCCTGGGGCCCAATTGATTCCAACAGACGCCTGAAACCTGTAATATAATTAACAGGTGCGCCGGCTTTAATCCGGTCATCACAAGCAAAAATATATGCTGATTGTGTTCCCCCACCGGATTGACCAGTTACTCCAAGCCTGGCAGGATCAACCTCTTTCCGGGTCAGAAGGTAATCTATGCCCCTTATTCCATCCCATATGAAGTATCTTGCCAGGGAAACCCCTGAAATTATACACTGAGTCCCAAGGTAACCATGCTCTCTGGTTGTTGGTCCGATAGCTGATGCGTTCTTTTGTGCATCATATATCTGAACTCTTTCACCCTGGCTCACAGGGTCTATTGCAAAAACTATAAAACCTTTTTTAACCAGATTGAGGATCATGACCTGATAGGATGGATACCGGAATGACTCCTGAGTATGTCCGCTTGTAAAAAGTATGGCAGGTTTTTTTCCTTTGCCATCAGGAATAAACATGCAGCCCGTTACATAGAAAGAGGGCATAGATTCGTATATTATTTTTTCTATTTTGTAACCTTCCTTTTTAACAACCCCTGTAACTTTTGCATTTAGTGGGGTTTTTTCAGGAAATGGTCCGGCTATTTTATTCATAAGAATATCTTGTAACCTTATTCTGCCTTTTGATCCAGTCTTCTTTCGTCTTTAAGGCTGCAATCTCTTTGTCTCGCGCATCCAGATAAGCAAATGCCTGCTTATTAAGATGATGAACAAGCATGTCTTTTCCATCGGTCCAATCTATCCAACTGTCAAATACATTAAGATTCTCTTTCTGGATCGCTTCCTGCCCAATGGCAGGATCAATTTTTGACAGGATGAAAACAAGTATCAGCCCGAACTGAATTCTTTTTAGTAATAGAATTTTCTTCATCTTTTTCATATTAGAGTTAATTTTTATACTGTTGCTTTTGATATTAAATATTCAATATTCAAATAAAGGGTTATTAAAATACCTGTCAGGAAAGTATTGCCATGTGTTGGTTTGCAATGCCTGATGAAAAAATAAAGATATAATAAATCAGTTTAAATTGACTTTTCAGCGGACATTATAAAAGGAATTTTATTCATTATTTGTATGGAGTATGCTAAAGGCTTCATATTCAAGGTCGACCTTGTCAATATGGAATCTGAAACATAGTATCCGGAAACAGGACCTATCGCCTGCAATGGTAAAGATTTTTACCGGAAGGTATTTACCAGCCTGATATGGTTAGTCGCTTCAAAAAACCTGAAATAATAATATAGTTTATAATTCAGATCAAGGCCGTAATCGGTGCTGTAATTATAGTCAATATACGTATCATATAATAATGATCCATGACTGGTCAGATACCTTTGATTCCATTCAGATACATACAACCGGTTCCTGGACTCATAATACGCCTGTGAGTAAAAGTTTTCGGGAGGTTTGGTAGCGAGCCATGAATCAAAACCAGGGTCAAGTATAATTAATTTATAATTAAGGCTATCTGTTGAAACCGTATCAGCCTTTAATTTGATATTCTCTTTATTTTTCTGGCCGTAGCCGTTAATACAAATAAAGGACATAAATAGCATAACTATGAAAACCGTTTTTTTCATTTTACTGATTTTTAAAATAAACAGTTTATTATTTTTTAATTACAAAAAACATACCAATTGAATCCTCTGCATTATTTAAAATGATATTTTTGCTCCCTGATCATTATTTTATGAACAAATAGAAAAAGAAGTTCATATTGTTTATGATTAGTCTGTAATACAAGGTGTGAAATTATTTTACCGGGCATAAATTAAAAGATAAAACAGATCTGTGAAAAGTTGCAGGGTTTTTAAATAACTAACAGAAATGAGTATAGTTAAGATTATGAAATTCGGAGGCACCTCGGTCGGCAATCCCGACAGGATGAGGGCACTTATACCATTGATTAATGATAATGAAAAAAAAATAGTGGTTCTCTCCGCAATGGCAGGCACTACAAACAGCCTGGTCGAAATAGCTGACCTGCTTTATGCTGAAAATATTAACGAAGCATCCTCAAAAAATGAGACTTTAAGGTCAGCATATCACCTGGTGGTACAGGATCTGTTCGCATCTGATAGTTTCAGGCAAAAAGGTCATGAGCTTATAGACTCTCATTTTAATTATATAAACGCTTTCACATTAAAAGTTTTTACCAAACTCCAGGAAAAGGCGATTCTGGCTCAGGGTGAGCTGATATCCACAGCGTTGTTTCATATGCTGCTCGAGGAAAGAAAGATCAGGGCTATTCTTCTTCCCGCTCTCAGTTTTATGCGGATTGATAAGGATGGAGAACCAGATATGTTTTATATCGAAGAAAATATCAAGAGGGTAACCAGGAATTTTAAATCTGAGAACATTGTGATAACACAGGGGTTTATCTGTCGCAATGCTTTTGGTGAAATTGATAACCTGAAACGGGGAGGAAGTGATTTTACCGCTTCAATAATTGGTGCTGTACTAAACGTTTCAGAGATTCAAATATGGACAGACATAAATGGTTTTCATAATAATGATCCACGGTTTGTTGAAAACACCAAAGTCATTCGTGAACTCTCGTTTGATGAAGCCGCTGAACTTGCATATTTCGGAGCCAAGATTCTTCATCCGTCAAGTGTGAATCCGGCGAAGTTAAAAAACATTCCTGTAAGGCTTAAGAATACAATGGAACCGTCTGATGAAGGAACTCTGATAACTTCTTCAAGCAGCCTTATTGATTACAAAGCAGTTGCTGCAAAAGACGGGATCTCTGTTCTTAGGATCAAGTCAGACAGGATGTTGATGGCTTTTGGATTTCTCAGGAAAGTATTTGAGATTTTTGAAGTTTATAAAACTCCCATTGATATGATCACAACATCTGAGATATGTGTCTCAATAACCATTGACAACTCTCAGTCTATAAAGCAGATAGCAAAAGACCTGAAGGAGCTCGGGACAGTTGAGATCGAAGAGAACCAGACTATAATCTGTATAGTTGGTGACTTCCGTACTGAGCGGACCGGATCTGCCCCTGAAATATTTGAAGCTTTGAATACAATACCGCTAAAAATGATTTCATATGGAGGCAGTCAAAACAGCCTTTCGCTTCTGATCGATACCAAGAATAAAATTGAAGCACTTAAATTACTCAATAATCATCTTTTTAATCAGTAATATGTTCAACAAAATAACTATTAACAAATTCAGAGATCTTCCGACTCCATTTTATTATTATGATCTCGATACTTTAAATGCCACATGCGAAACTGTAAGAAAGGAGTCAAAACACTCTGGGTATAAGGTTCACTATGCTGTAAAGGCAAATTCAAATCCCCGGCTATTGAGGGTTATATCCTCATATGGATTTGGAGCTGATTGTGTCAGCTGGAATGAGATAGAAAGAGCAATTGACACTGGTTTCAAGGCCTCAGAGATAGTATTTGCCGGGGTGGGAAAATCTGATTATGATATAGAATCAGCTCTTAAAGCCGAGATATTCTGCTTTAACTGCGAGTCAATACCTGAAATAGAAGTTATTAATCAGCTGGCTTTAAAAAATAAAAAAACTGCCTGTATTGCATTAAGGATAAATCCATTGATAGAGGCCCATACTCATAAATATATAACAACCGGGATTGAGGAAAGTAAATTTGGGATAAACTCCTGGGAACTCGATGAGGTTTTAAGGCAGCTGAAATCTATGAATAATGTCAGACTAATAGGTCTGCACTTCCATATAGGATCACAGATAACCAGAATGTCAGTTTTTAAAAGTCTCTGCACTCATATTAACGAGTTGCAGAATTGGTTTGCTTCACGCAATATTTACCTTGAAACCATCAATATAGGCGGGGGACTCGGAATAGATTATGAAGATCCTGATAAGAATCCGAGGTTTGAAGAATACTTTTCTCTTATCAATGAATTTATTGATCTACGGCAGGGACAGCAGCTCCATCTTGAACCCGGTCGTTCAATAATAGGTCAGTGCGGATCACTGATTTCAAAAGTACTGTACATTAAAAACGGAAGTAACACGCATTTTGCAATTATTGATGCGGGAATGAACGATCTTATCCGGCCGGCTCTTTACCAGGCAACCCACAAAATAGAAAACCTCACATCACAATCGGGTATTCACCGATATGATGTTGTGGGACCTGTTTGTGAGTCGGCAGACATTTTCGGGAAATATATCGAGCTGCCCGAGACCCAACGGGGTGATATTATAGCTATCCGTTCAGCTGGCGCTTATGGAGAGGCCATGGCCTCAAGATATAATCTCAGAGATCTTCCGCGATCTGTGTTTTCCGATGAGATTTAAAAACTAAAGATTGACCGGTTGTATTGGGGTAACAAATGGTCACAACATTGAACTCTTATACCATTGTGCCTTTGATCCGTTGTCACAAATATTATTACTCCGGATTATTCTTTCTAACTTTACTATGATTTACTCCATAAAAGAAATAAATACAAAATCCAATTGCCATCCAGATTACAAGCCTTAACCATGTATCGAGAGGGAGAGCAGCCATCTGAATAAAGCATATCGATGCGCCCAGTATGGGCACTAAAGGAACCCATGGGGTTTTGAAAGGACGATGTATATCAGGCCTTGCTTTTCTTAACACAAGAACACTTATACATACAATAATAAATGCAAGAAGCGTTCCTATCGAAACCAGTTCACCAAGAATACTTATCGGAAGAATCCCGGAAATTATCATAGCAACTGACCCGGTAATAATAGTACTTACATAGGGTGTCTTAAACCTGGGATGTACCTTTGAAAAAACCGGTGGAAGAAGGCCATCTTTTGACATTGAGTAAAATATCCTCGGTTGTCCCATAAGCATAACGAGAATTACAGAGCTTAATCCGGCTATTGCAGCTATTTTCACAATTGGCCTGAGCCAGAACATCCCCTGTCCCATTGCATCAACACCCACTGCAACAGGATCAGGAACATTTAAAGCAGTGTAACTAACAATACCAGTAAGCACAATGGCGACAAGGATATAAAGGACGGTTGAAATCCCAAGCGAACCTAGAATACCTATTGGCATATCCCTTTGTGGATTTTTAGCTTCCTGTGCCGCAGTTGATACTGCGTCAAAACCTATATAGGCAAAGAATATAACTCCTGCACCCCGGAGAATACCGCTGATTCCAAACTTGCCAAATCCATTCCCGAAAGCTTTTAGCCAGGCCCAGAATGATCCATAATCAGAAATTGGTGTGGTTTCCACCTTATTTGGTGGTATAAAAGGGTGCCAGTTCAAAGTCTTTACAAACATAAAACCTAATGCAATGAAGAGTATGATAACCGATACTTTGGTGATTACCATTATGTTGTTGAAATTTGCGGTTTCCTTTATTCCAATTACCAGCAGAGTAGTAAGCAAAGCAACAATAAACATTGCAGGAAGATTTAAAATACATGTTACATGAGGAAGAGAGTCAACTGCTATTCCACTTGCAGCAAGAGTCTGGGCAAAAGCATCAGAAAGCGGTTTCCATCCCATATCAGGTACATTTACCAGAACGGTACCGGAAGCACCCGTAAACTGAGTAGGCAGAAAGATATTGAGATCTTTCAGAAAACTGACGATATATCCTGACCAGCCTACAGCCACTGTTGAAGCCGCAAAAAGGTACTCAAGTATCAGATCCCACCCAATGATCCAGGCAAGAAATTCACCAAGTGTTGCATAAGAATATGTATAGGCACTGCCGGCGATCGGGATCATGGATGCAAATTCAGCATAACATAAACCTGCAAATCCGCATGCAAGTCCTGAGATAACAAAAGACAACACTATAGCAGGACCCGCATACTGAGCCGCAGCCTGACCTGTAAGAACAAAGATTCCTGCGCCAATTATAGCGCCGATACCTAACGTTGTGAGATTAAGTGCTGTTAATGACCTTTTTAAGCCACCTGAATCTTTTGATTCGGTAAGAAGCTGATTAAGCGGTTTTGTTAAAAACAAGCGATTTTTTGCCATTGAACTATCCTTATAATTGTTTAACAAATATTGTAACGCCATTACAAACGTAACTTTTTTTTAATAAAAAAAACAGGTTATTAAATTTTAATCTACCTTCATAAGATCATTTTAATATTACCCTTAGAATTTAAAAAATAAAACTTTCTCGTATGAACAGACAATTAGCGGTAATCTTATTTTCTATTCTGGTTTCATGTTCCCCTTTAAGAAAGTACCAGGATCTTCCCGAGGTTAAGGCATGGGAAAATCAGATAGAAAAATTCGAAATGTTTGACAGAACGGAAACATATCCCAACGACGCGATTCTTTTTGTTGGCAGCTCAAGCATAGTACTCTGGAAGACCCTCGCCAGTGATATGGCTCCATACCCTGTAATCCAGCGTGGATTCGGAGGATCACGGTTAAGTGATGTTGCGGTATATGCCGATAGAATTGTCAAACCACATCCCTGCAGGGCTATCGTACTTTTTGTCGCAAACGATATTACAGGAAGCACTCAGGATAAGAGTCCGGAGGAGGTTGCGGCATTGTTTAAAAATGTGTTGAAAACAATCCGTAAAAGTCATCCCGATACCCCGGTTTTCTGGATAGAAGTCACACCCACTTCTTCACGATGGAAGGAATGGCCTGAGGTTCAAAAATCAACTATCCTTATAAGAAAAATATGTAATAGACATAAAAATACTTATTCCATCCGCACTGATTTTGCCTTTCTTAATAAGGATGGAAAGCCAAGGGATGAATTGTTTGTTTCAGATAAACTCCATCTCAACGCACAGGGCTATTTAGTATGGAGCGGCATTATCAGGAATGAATTAATCAGAGTATTGGGAAAGTAACTTCCACAGGAAAGAACTTGTAATCATTCCTTTTCCTAAATCGCTTTATCAGACGGCTATTAAGTACTAAGGTTCAGGTTCAGGTTCAGTCTAAGGATTAGGCTCTATGGGCGATTTTAGGACAAAGGCCGGCCTGCCGGGGAGACATTAAATTCAAGGGCGCAAAGAATTAAAATACTGCAATTAACCTTTGCGTGCTTTGTGGTTAAAATGTCCTTTTGAAACGACCTCGTATATAATCTTAGAGCGGATTAACGTTTTTTAAGTTTAATAGTTTTAAATACGGGTTATGAAAGCTAAAGATAAAAGAAATATTCAGAATACGTTTAATCTTTAATGGTTGGATCGATTTCTGATAAAGTCACTTAATTCAAAACCAGTCATATTTAACCATCCTGTATTATCAAAAAAAATAATTAACTTTGCGCTCCTATAAAAAGAATCATTCGGGATGATAAAAATAACTTTCCCTGACGGATCTGTAAGGGAGTATAAAAATGGTATAAGCAGCCTTGAAATTGCAGAACAAATCAGCCCCAGACTGGCAAAAGAAGTTTTAGCGGCTACAGTTAACGGAGATCTCCTTGATCTTACAAGACCAATCACAAGTGATGCAACACTGAAGCTTCATAAGTGGGAAGATGACGAAGCAAAGCATGCATTCTGGCACTCTTCAGCACATTTAATGGCTGAGGCGCTTGAATCACTATATCCGGGTATAAAATTCGGAATTGGCCCTGCAATTGAAAACGGCTTTTATTATGATGTCGATCCTGGTGACGGAAAAGTGATCACAGAAGCTGATCTTCAGACTATTGAAAACAGGATGAAGGAACTGGCAGCTAAAAATCTTACTTACAAAAGAAGAGATGTAAGCAAAAAGGAAGCTCTTGAGATTTTTACAAAAAAAGGAGATGAATACAAAACTGAGCTTATAAGTGAACTTGAAGATGGTACCATTTCATTATATACACAGGGTAATTTTACTGATCTTTGCCGGGGACCTCACCTGCCGTCAACTGAACCTATTAAAGCCATTAAATTAACAAGTGTTGCCGGAGCATACTGGAGAGGAAATGAAAAACATAAAATGCTGACGAGAATTTACGGGGTCAGTTATCCGAAACAAAAGTTGCTCGAGGATTTTCTTAAATTCCTTGAAGAAGCAAAGAGAAGAGATCATCGGCGTATCGGGAAAGACCTGGAGTTATTTACTTTCTCCCCTAAAGTTGGGATGGGTCTGCCGTTATGGCTTCCAAAGGGTTCGGATATCAGGCAGAATCTGATAAATTTTCTTACCGGGGTTCTGAGAAAAAGAGGTTACAAGCTGGTTACCACACCCCATATCGGCAATGTAAACCTGTACAAAACTTCCGGACACTTCGAAAAATATGGTGCTGATTCATTCCAGCCAATTTCAACCCCACAGGAGGGTGAGCAGTTTATGCTTAAGCCCATGAATTGCCCTCACCATTGTGAAATTTATAATGCCACACCTCATTCATATAAAGAGTTACCCCTCCGCCTGGCAGAGTTCGGTACAGTGTACAGGTATGAACAAAGTGGTGAACTACATGGACTTACAAGAGTCAGAAGCTTTACACAGGATGACGCCCACCATTTTTGCAGACATGACCAGTTAAGGGAAGAGTTCAAGAATATCATCGATCTGATTCTGTACGTATTTAAGATATTGAATTTAAATGACTTCACGGCTCAGATCTCGTTGCGTGATCCCGATAATAAACAAAAATATATCGGATCCGATGAAAATTGGGAAAGAGCTGAACGCGACATTATTGAAGTTGCAGGTGAGAAAAACCTGAAAACAACAGTCGTCTTGGGTGAAGCAGCATTCTATGGCCCAAAACTTGACTTTATGGTAAGGGATGCCATTGGGCGTAAATGGCAACTCGGCACAATCCAGGTCGACTATAACCTGCCTGAAAGGTTTGATCTCACCTATAATGGCAGTGACAATCAGAAACACAGGCCTGTAATGATACACAGAACCATATTTGGTTCTATGGAGCGATTTGTCGCCGTACTTATTGAAAATACAGCCGGGAAATTCCCCTTGTGGCTCGCACCGGAAAAAGCAGTTCTTCTCCCTATAAGTGAAAAATTCAATGATTATGCCGGAAATGTTTTGGAAATTCTAAATAATTCCGATATTTGCACACTTATTGACGACAGGAGTGAAAAGATAGGTAAAAAGATCAGGGATAATGAATTAAAGAGGATCCCCTATCTTCTCATAATTGGTGAAAAAGAAGCAGAAAGTGGTACTATCGCTGTACGCAAGCAGGGAGAAGGCGATAAAGGGAGTATGAAAATTGAAGAGTTTGCAGCTTTTATTAACGCTGAAATCAAAAAGGAAATTGAAGTTTGACAGAGAATTAAATAATTTTTAGTATTAATAAAAGTTAAGGAGGAAAGAGCTATAACCGGACCAATCAGGCGAAGCCCCGGCAGGATTACCCAGCCGGCTCACAAAATTAACAACAGGATCATGTCGAAGGTGGTCAGAGTTGTCGGTGAAGAAATAGAAGCAGAAGTCATGAGTCTACAGGATGCCCTGAAACTGGCAGATAAGCTGGAACTTGACCTTGTAGAAATTTCCCCAAATTCAGATCCCCCTGTTTGCAAAATTGTTGATTATCAAAAGTTTCTTTATCAGCAAAAGAAGAAACAGAAAGAAATTAAGGCTAAAACCGCTAAAATTGTTGTAAAGGAGATCAGATTTGGGCCGAATACCGACGAACATGATTACAACTTTAAGCTCAAACATGCAATGAGATTCCTCGAAGAGGGTGCGAAAGTAAGAGCTTATGTGTTCTTTAAAGGAAGATCCATTTTATTCAAGGAACAGGGTGAGGTGCTTTTACTGCGGTTTGCAAATGACCTTGAAGATTATGGCAAGGTCGAACAGCTCCCTCGCCTTGAAGGGAAAAGGATGATAATCTCTTTTTCCCCAAAAAAGAAGAAGTAATTTTTTTATATTTTATAAGATAGAAATGCCAAAAATGAAAACTAATCCCGGTGCAAAGAAGAGATTTTCTCTGACCGGAACAGGAAAAATCAAACGTAAACATGCATTTAAAAGCCACATCCTGACAAAAAAATCAACCAAACGTAAGAGAAACCTCTCATACTTTGGGTTAGTTGATAAAACGGACCGTAAAAATGTAAAACTTATGCTCGCCAGCAGGTAAATGTCTTATGCTTTGATAAAATAATTATAGTACTTACAGATTGTTCAGCACAGAAGAGTCCGGAAACGGAACGCTGACACTCAAAAAAAAATGAATTATGCCAAGATCAGTAAATTCAGTTGCATCAAGAGCCAGGAGAAAAAAGGTTCTTAAGCAGACAAAAGGAAACTTCGGATCAAGAAGGAATGTAATTACAGTCGCAAAAAACACTCTCGACAAAGGATTGGGTTATGCTTACCGCGACAGAAAGAAAAAGAAGGGTCAGTTCAGGGCTCTATGGATACAGAGAATCAATGCCGGTGTACGGCAGTATGACATGAGTTATTCAGTATTTATCGGAAAACTCGACAAGATGGGTATAACACTTAACAGAAAAACACTTGCAGACCTTGCGATGAACCATCCTGAAGCATTTAAAGCTATTGTCGAAAAAGTTAAATAGAAAACATCTGATCAATAATAAAAAAGCTGACCGTAACTGAGTCAGCTTTTTTCATTATTCAATGTATTTTACTTTCATAAACATCCTCCAAATCTTATCCTCTTCAGTCCTTTTGCTTCTTTATCAATTGAGAGCCAGATGAACTTGGGCTTACCCACAATATGATCTTCAGGAACAAACCCCCAGTAACGTGAATCCGCCGAATTGTGCCTGTTATCGCCCATCATCCAGTAGTAATCCATTTTAAATGTGTATTTGTCGGTAAGCACATTATTAATATAAATGTTACTCCCTTCAACCCTAAGATCATTATTTTCATAAACATCAATAATTCTATCATAAATACACAGATTGGAAGTATCCAGTTTTACTGTCGCCCCTTTTTCAGGAATCCAGAGAGGTCCGTAAATAGTCTTCGTTCCATCCCCTGGCAGGACTGTATGGGAAAATATAAGGAGCATACTCTCCTTTCCCGGCTAACTCGGGAGTAACCTTTGTCACATTTGAAAATTTAGAAATAGCTTCCGCATTTGCTTTTGTAAGAGGAAAAAGGTAAACATTACCTGATATCATCCTCTGATCAGACTTGTTAATATTTAACCGCTCAAAAGTTTTGGGATTTATGGTAGTACCATTTGTTATGACAAAATAATTTGTCTGCTGGGTATGGTTGTCGGGGACAAGTTTCCCGTTAACATAAAGATCGCCTGCTTTTATTGTTATTGTGTCTCCGGGAAGACCAACACACCTTTTAACATAGTTATCCCTTCTGTCAACCGGCCGGTAAATCACTTGTATATCTGTCCCATATTTCCTTACGCGCTTCCGCCATATAATTCTTCAGAGGTTTTAGGATTCTGATTGCCGTAATTATCTCTATTCTGCAGTTCACTGGCAGTTCTCCTTACAATCTCATAATAGCTTGTAGCCTGATCTTCCACCACCACTGTATCCCCTGCCGGAAAATTAAAAACGATAGGATCATTATGTTTTACTTTACCTCCACCGGCCAATCGTTTATACTTCCAGTAAACCAGGTTTGACCACGATTTGCCTTTTGTAATAGGCATGGTATGTTGTGTAAAAGGGAAAGCAATAGGAGTATTTGGCATTCGGGGGCCATAAGCTAATTTACTTACAAAAAGATGATCGCCGACCAGAAGTGATTTCTCCATTGATGGCGTTGGTATACGGTAATTCTGAAAAAGGAAAATATTTATCAGTGAAACTGCTATCACTGCAAAAATCAATGCATCAAGCCACTCAATGAACGAACTGTTCTTGCCATCTCTTCTCTTCCAGAAGGTCCAGTTAACTTTCTCAGAAATATATAAATCGTAAATAATACCCAATCCGATAAGCAACCAGTAATTACCAATCCAGATTACTACAAGTATATAAAGGATAGCTGCAATTGCAAATCTTATGTGTTTAGTCTGAAATCTGTAATCCATAACAAAAATATTTTTATGAAACGGTAAAAGTAAAAATAATAATCAGAATCCAAGCACATCGGTCATTGTGAAGATTCCCTTTCTGTCCCGTATGTACTCTGAAGCAATAACAGCTCCCATGGCAAGTCCTGATCTGTTTTTGGTAATATGTTTAAGACTGATGGTATCTATCTCTGAGTCCCAGGTAACAATATGTGTTCCCGGAACCGTACCTTCCCGGACAGCCTGTATCGGAATGAGTCTTTTTTCCGTTTCCTCTCCAAGACTCCATCCTTCATAACCGGAATGGTTCCTGCATATCCCTTCTGATAAAGTGATGGCTGTTCCACTGGGGGCATCAAGTTTTTTGACATGATGGATCTCTTCTATCGAAACCCGGTAAGCATCATATTGTGCCATTCGTTTTGCCAGCTCTGAATTTAACCTGAAAAGCAGATTGACACCTATGCTGAAATTTGAAGAGTGTATAAATGAAGTATTATTCTTCAGGCAGATTTCTGCAGCTTTGTTATAAGCCTCAAGCCAGCCTGTTGTACCTGAAACAACCGGAATCTTATTTTCCAGACATTTAACAATATTTAAATAGGCAGCTTCGGGTGAGGAAAACTCAATTGCCACATCTGTCCCTTTAAGATTTTCTGTATTAAGATCTGTCACATTATCTTTGTCTATAATAAGGTTTATCACATGGCCTCTTTTCACAGCAATACTTTCTATCTCATGTCCCATGCGCCCGTATCCAATTAATGCTATATTCATTTTTCAGTGTTTTTCTGCGAATTTACCTGTTTTGCAATTCCTCCTATCCTTAAAAATCAATAAAATTCTTAAAGAGAAGTTAAATTATTTAAAGGGGATGTCTGTAAAGTTCTTTGTGTGCATCCGCGTTGAGCGTAGAGATTAGAGCGTTAAGCGTAAAGCGTAGAAAATAGAACCTGTTATTAAGCCTTTAATAAAAAATTTAAAACTTTCTGTTTTACCAGTATGTCCAGACTTTATATCTTTACGCCTTACACTTATCATCCTACTTCGTTCTGATCAGCATTAATAATTTTTTATATATTTCACGACTGAAATTAAACCAACTATGAGAAACCTAAGTACCTTATTATCAATAATAATTATGATACTGTCCACATCATGCCACAAAACGGAAAAAGCTGACCTTGTTATATTAAACGGGAAGGTTCTTACTATTGATAAAGAAAACCCTGCCGCAGAAGCAATTGCTGTAAAGGGTGAAAATATCATTGCGGTCGGTACCACAGAGAGAATTTCCAGGATGATTGATGAAAGATCTACTAAGGTTATTGATGCAGGCGGAAGACTTGTAATTCCGGGATTCAATGATGCCCATGTTCACTTTGGACCTCTTGATCCTGACTATGTCGAACTCCGCTATACAACTGATCCTTCAGTTATTACCGCAAGGATAAAAGCTCAGGTAGCAAAGATCAAAACCCGGTGTTCTTATCAGAGGCGGACACTGGGAACATGAAATGTTTATTGATAAAAAGTGGCCGTCAAAAGAACTTCTGGATAAAGTTGCTCCGGATAATCCGGTGATATTAAGCAGGGCAGACGGCCATTCGGTTCTGGTTAACAGTTATGTTCTGAAAAAATCAGGTATAACAAAGAATACACCGGATCCTTTTGGCGGAGTGATACAAAAAGACCCTGCAACAGGGGAACCTACCGGAATACTTAAAGAGAAAGCAGTGGATCTTATCAAACTTTCGGATGTTAAATCTGAATTTACGCCGGAAGAAGTTGTCTCAAGAACATGGCAGGGCTATCTGCTCGCATTGAAAGAAGCCCGTGAATTGGGCGTTACAAGCGTCCAGATACCCGGAAATGCTGACTTTAAAACCTATGAAAAGCTGCAGAAAGAAGGAGAACTGACCACCAGAATTGATATCGGAAAATCTCTTACCGGCGATACTTCTTTACTTAAAAAATACCTTGAGATTGAAAAAAGATACCCTAAAGAGGGAAACTGGATACGGTTCGGTTATCTGAAAGCTTTTATAGATGGAACAATTGGTTCAGGAACTGCACTTATGTTTGAACCTTTTGCTGATAACCCGGGCTCATCAGGCCTGGCGATGATGTCTTACGATGAATTTGAAAAAATGATTGTTATTGCAGATAAATACGGATTTCAAATCGGTGTACATGCGATAGGTGATAAAGGAAACAACTGGACATTAAATGCTTATGAAAAAGCACAAGAGTTAAACGGGAAACGCGAAAGCCGGCACCGGGATGAACATGCTCAGACATTGCAACTTTCTGACATACCACGCTTTGCCCGACTTGGAGTAATACCTTCCATGCAACCGACTCATTGTATTTCTGACAAAAAGTTCTATGAAAAACGTGTAGGTATTGAGAGATGTAAGGGAGCATATGCATGGAGAAGTCTGATAGATGCAGGATCAATCCTGGCTTTTGGAACAGATTACCAGGTTGAGCCTCTTAATCCGATGGAAGGTCTATATGCTGCCGTAACACGTAAAGAACGGCTTGGAGAAGAAGGTAACGGATGGTTCCCTGAACAAAAACTTACAATGGAAGAGGCAATCAAATATTATACGTTCGGTTCGGCTTATGCCCAGTTCATGGAAAACCGCAAAGGAATTATTAAACCGGGTTATCTTGCCGATATTGTGATTACCGATAAAGATCTTCTGACAATACCTGAGAATGAAATAATGAGAACCAGGGTTGACTACACTATAACCGGAGGCAAGGTTGTTTATGCTTCGGGACGATAACTTAATCAACCGGATAACAAAGTAATAATCCTCAATGCTTCCTCCCTGCTTGACCCGCAGAATTCCCTTTCAGCTTTAAAATCATCACATACTTTAGGTCTGCTCCGGTCATTGAACAAAGCACATTTATAGTCATCGAGCAGGTGAATACACCTCACTCCTGCCGGCTTTCCATAAGGCATCCCCGGAATGTATGATGAAATTGAAATTGCTATACAGCATGCACCGCAATCAGCCTGACATTCCATTTGAAAAAGTTAAAAGTTAAATGTCAAAAGTAATAATTAAAAAAGTAATAACCATTGTACCATTGCGTTATTGCGCCGTTACGCCATTGTCTTTTGCGCTTTTCTCAATTTCTTGTTATTTTTAAATTAGTGTCCGACTAAAATAATAAATAAGAGGGGTACTCCCCAAAGGTTTCCCCCAATGTTGTAATTTGGTTTTTGCGAAAAATGATATACAACATGGGTAAAATTACAGAAATAAAATTAGTCGGACAGCCGATTTTCAAACAGATAATGAATTTGGTTGATAAAGTTGACATACAAGGGTTGATTAAGAAAGCATGAGAATGATTACTATTACAAGTCATTCAAAACTCGTACACACCTTTTTACGATGCTGTTCGGGATATTAAGCCGGTGCGATTCGATGACTGAAGTCTGCGAAGGGCTTGCGTGCCATGGGTGGCAAGCTAAATCATCTTGGTATGAATCAGGCACCTGCCAAAAGTACGGCGTGTGACGGTTTGCGTAACAGGAGTCATAAGTTTTTTGAAGATCTGTATTTTACCCTGGTAAAACATTATCAGAGTTTTTTGTCGGACAGCCGAACATTTGGATTAACTTTTAAAGAGGTACTTATTATTGATTCAACAACTATCCGGTTATTCAGTGATATATTGAAAGGGAGTTGGCCGTAATCCCAAGGGAGACGGGAAGAAGAAAGGCGGTATGAAGGTCCATATGCTTATTGATGCAGTTCAATCAGTTGGCCGGTTTATAAAAATGACGGCACCAAAAGTCAATGATCAGAAGTTTTTAAAGATTCGAACCGATATAGACAGCATGATAGTCTTTGATAAAGCCTATAACTATTATCACCAGTTTGCTCTTTGGACCAGACAAAGCAGGTGTATTTTGTCACCCGGATGAAAAAGAATGCTGTATATACGGTCATAGAGGTTAATCGAGCTCATTATCGCAAGAAAGGTCAGGCAAAAGTTTTAAGGGATGAGATCATCGAACTGGAATACCATCCTGAAAAAGAAGACGGCAAGCAAGATATGAAGACCAAACTAAGAATCAAACTGAGAAAGGTCAGTTATTAAGATGAGCAGAACCGCTATTATGATTTTCTGAAGTTGAATGTCTGCATCCGTTAATGATAAAAACCATTATTAAGGCGATATAAAATCCTGTAATTGATGAAAATAATTGCTTATTTGTCTTCATGTAATTTTAGATTGTAATAAATTAATAAAGATTAGAAACAAGGCGAAAAGAATTTAATTGAGGTAGTGAATATATTCTGACCATTACTTTTCAGTTTTTATTTTATATTTTAATTTTCTATGACTTGAGTAATCCTTATTGCAGTCATTGTCCTTTCAGGAAGGTTAATCAGGCTTTTTCCTGAAAATGTTCCCTCAAGCGGAGTAATCTCCATATTCCATGTATCAATAATTTCAACTTTATATTTTTTTTCTTTAGGAAGATCAATTACCATGAAACACGGTTGGGTCATATTGAAATAAGTAAGAAAATACATGTCTTCATACCCAATGGCAGAATAATTCTGAAACCAACGTCCGAAGAATTTGGGTTTAAGTTTCAGTTGTCCCGGAGCAGCTTCCACAATGTCGCGGAGAAATTTGATTCTCTTCGGACTAGTTCCGTGCAATACCCCTCCCTGAAACACCCACAATAGTTCACCGCGATCATCATTGGTTGTTACGGGCTTAATATTCAGATACATTTCACCATGACTGGCAAACCCACCGTTAGTCGTTGCATTCCAAAACCGGTTCACCATTTCCTGTCCGGTAATATTACCCCAGCCTTCATCGGTATTACGCTTTATACTGGCACTCATCATAAATAACCGGTTTGTTGTATTTATTCCTTAAATCCCTGATTTGTTCAGTGTTACTGTTCTGAATGCTTACATGTGTAATTAGCGGGTTGGTCTGATCATACATTCTTAAACCATTATGAATGCCCCGTAACCGCTGGTAGGGATCGTACCAGGCAAACATTTCAACCATATGATCCCAGTCCTTCATGGTTTTTTCTTTAAGAAGGTCAAATTCATTGGCCATGCTCCACCATACGTTTTTAAATGCACTATACCTGGCAATAAGGTACTTAAAGTATAAATCGTCCATATCTCTTCCCATATTCTTGAATTCCAAGTTGGTATATTCAAATACGATAATATCAGCTTCTATACCTAAGGAATCCAGTTGCCTTATTCGATTATCGATAATTTGAAAATATCCAGGATTGAAACGGGTAAAATCCCAAGAATTATCAGTTTTTTTTTCATAGGGAAGTATCAAAGGATCCTTCCCTGACCATCTGAAATGATCTGGAAAAATGTTCATCCTTACTTTATTGAAATACCTTCTGGAAAGAGTTTCGAAAGTGAGCTTGTTCAGGCTGTCACTTTGATGCAATAAGTTATATATAGTTGTACCAGCAGGGTAATATGGAGTTCCATCAGCATACTTAAAATAAAAAGTATCACTTACCATTACAAGGCCATGATTGTCTATTGCAGGAGGGGTACAAGTAAACTTGCCTTTTATTTCGTTTAGTTTTTTAATACCCGAAGCAGTAATATATTTCCATTCACCTTCTTTTGAAGGCATAAACCGAATTTTGAAGATACCGTTCCCACTATAAAACCCATTAATTGTGATGCTATCGGAAGCATGGGTGAATAAAGCACTGAGATGAACATCAGTATAAGGATTCCTGTCTGATGGGCCTTTGAGAGAAATCTCATATACTTTCCATTTTTCCACATTCAATTGACCAAAACTTATCAATCCAATAGAAAGGCATAAAAAAATCAGTATAGTTTTCATCCGTAAATAATTATTAAGCTAAACAATATCATCATATTGAAAACAGATAAGAAGTTAAAATTTCATCCGCATGGTAAATTAGATTGTTCATATTTTCAATGGAATTTTGTAATAATAGGATTAATAGTTAAAATCTGAGTTGTCTTTTCATTTTTTATTTATTAAAGTTGAATTCTAATTTTTTCTGAAATATCTGAGTTGTGTTTTAATTTCCCATCTACAAAAACAGAAAATCCTTTTCCTTTTTGATATTTTGAACCGTACCGATCCCAAATTACACAAATATAATGACCTTTATACTTCAGACCGTCAAGGCAGAAATAATTCCATTTTCCGTTTGGTACTAATGGATTTATAACAAGATAATTACCATCTTGTGGACGTATTCCAACCAAACCATTTATTATTAGGTCAGTGTAGCCTGAATGAAAATAATATATTATCCCACTGCTTACAGGACAACCACTTTCATTTAGTTTATCCGGGTCAACCCACTCTGTAGCCCATGGACGTATTTTACTTCCTTTAGAATAAACATTATAGTGGGCCTTTTTTGTATATCTCTCTAAAACCTCAAAATAATCACTTTTATTAACAACACTCTGATTATAATTATTAAGGAGGTTTGCTAAAGCAATAAGCGTCTGTGTTTCAGCAAAAAACCATGTCTGCCCATTCCACTGAGCTCCCTGGAGTGGGATTTTATATGGAAGATGATCCTTTTGAGCTCCTGCTAAACCATTATTCGCCTTAAATCCGCTTATGCTGTTATTAATTCTACTCCATGCCTCTGCATAGGTGTTGGTATCATCAGGAAGGTCAAACTGCCATGGGATATATCCTATTACCTCCCTGACATCAACCAATTGGTTAACGGTTTGGTTTACAAACCACGATTCTCGACCATACGTCTTGGCATCCCAGTTATAGCCTGCCTGGTTCTTATATGTTTTAAAAAACTTTTCTTTTTTGTCCCACAGGTAGCTTTGAACATTACTCTTAATAGTAGCTGCTATCCTGTCATAAATATTTTTTGTAGCAGTATCACCTGTAAACTCTGCCAACTTTGCAATGCCTATTGCGTTGCCATACTGATACGAGTTTATGGTAGTCCTCACTCCGCTTCCGCCTATCTGACGTTCAAACCCATCATGCCAATCACTACCCCTTACAAATCATGAAAAACTGAATCCCCACTGCTATTATAAGCATTAAAATTGTTCTTTAAATTACTAAGAACACTGTTTACAAATGATGAGGATGGATGAATAAGATTTATTTTATATGCACAATCAGCTAACCATTCTCTATATTGTCTTGGTTTGGCTTGTGGCGAGTGCATATAATAGTTCATGTATGACCGTGCGTATTCAGGATTATCAAGCCACATTAACCAGTTAAAGTGATGCCCTGAAGGACAGTTAATTACATTATTAACATCAGACCAGTCTACTTTAATTATGAATTCGCTCATAACGTAATAGTTACCATTGTCTTTTAAATGCAGCCTTTCATCCTGTTTCTGAAATAATAGATTTCCTTAAACTCGTTGTCCGGACAATCAAAATATGGAATATTCCTCCTCATCCATTCAAATGCATTATTATTTTGCACAAATGTTGTTTTTTTTAAATAAGTTAAAGAATTGTCTCCACTAACACTGGCACCTGTTTGTTCCATCAAATTCCAATCATTCTGGAATCCATTCACATAGCCTTCAAATAAATCTGATGACAGTGCAACCAGTTGCTTGGTATTCGACCCGTCAGGACTCCAAAACACCCAGGCATTATTTTTTACCTGGTCGCCGACTTTCAATATGGCAGCAGCGGCTCCAATGGTCTTAAATGACTTATTTTCCGTGCTTAGGACTAAATCATTAGCTTTACGATGTTTCTGATTGACATCGTAAACTGTTGAGAAAACCGTGGCATAAAGAAACATTAATACACCGACCGCAATACTGAAAAATTTTATTTTCATTGTTTATTTATCATTAGTGTCCGACTAAAATAATAAAAAGAGGGGTACTCCCCAAAGGTTTCCCCCAATGTTGTAATTTGGTTTTTGCAAAAACAAATACAACATGGGTAAAATTACAGAAATAAAATTAGTCGGACAGCCGATTTTCAAACAGATAATGAATTTGGTGGATAAAGTTGATATAAAAGGGTTGATTAAGAAAGCATGAGAGTGATTATTATTACAAATCATTCAAAACGCGGACACACCTTTTTACGATGCTGTTCGGGATATTAAGCCGGTGCGATTCGATGACTGAAGATATGCGAAGGTTTGCGGGCAATGGGCGGCAAGCTTAATCATCTTGGGATGGATCAGGCCCCTGCTAAGAGTACGGCATGTGACGGTTTGCGTAACAGGAGTCATAAGGTTTTTGAAGATCTGTATTTTACTCTGGTAAAACATTATCAGAGTTTTTTGTCGGACAGCCGAACATTTGGATTAACTTTTAAAGAGGTACTTATTATTGATTCAACAACTATCCGGTTATTCAGTGATATATTGAAAGGGAGTTGGCCGTAATCCCAAAGGTAGACGGCAAGAAGAAAGGCGGTATGAAGGTCCATATGCTTATTGATGCAGTTCAATCGGTTGGACGGTTTATCAAAATGACGGCAGCAAAAGTCAATGATCAGAAGTTTTTAAAGAGCCTTGAACTGATATCGCACAGCATGATAGTCTTTGATAAAGCCTATAACTATTATCACCAGTTTGCACTTTGGACACAAAAGCAGGTATATTTTGTCACCCGGATGAAAAAGAATGCTGTATATACGGTTATAGAGGTTAAACGAGCTCATTATCGTAAGAAAGGACAGGCAAAAGTTTTAAGAGATGAGATTATCGAACTGGAATATCATCCTGAAAAGAAGACGGCAAGCAAGATATGAAGACCAAACTAAAAATGAAATTAAGAAAGGTCAGTTATCAAGATGAACAGAACCGCTATTATGATTTTCTGACAAATAACTTTGATATTGAAGCTGAAGATGTGGCATTCCTTTACAAGAAAAGATGGGGTATAGAGATACTGTTTAAAAAAATGAAGCAGAACTTCCAGTTGCATTACTTTTATGGAGAAAATGAAAATGCCATTTATACTCAAGTCTGGTGTACATTAATAGCCCAACTGCTATTGACTGTAACCCAAAAGATCGCACAGGCAAAGAAAGCCTTCTCAGTTGTAGCATCATTGGTTCGGATACATTTAATCAGCAATGCTGGATGTAAATGAATTGCTGCGGAGTACAAAAAGAAAATTTAAGAGTAAATCAATCCCTCCAGGGTTACAATTATCCTTTAATATGCAGGGGGTCAGTTTTTAAATGAAAAATATGATAGCATTGATAATCAAATACTTATGAAAGTCAATTACGAATCTAAATTATTAATCGGATAATAGTGTTATTTTTACAAAAATTAATCCTTATGAGAATAGACATACTCACCGTTTTACCGGAACTAATAGAGAGTCCGCTCAATTATTCAATAGTTAAAAGAGCGAAAGATAAAGGACTTGTTGAAATAAATGTGGTTAACCTGCATGATTACACAAATGATAAATATAAAAGCGTCGATGATTATGCATTTGGCGGCGGAGCGGGGATGGTAATGATGATAGAGCCTGTTTTCAAGGTACTGAATAAACTAAAGAGCGAAAGAAATTATGACGAAATAATCTACACCTCTCCAGATGGTGAAAAATTCAATCAGAAAATGGCAAACCGTCTATCCATGAAAAACAATATTATTATCCTGGCCGGTCACTATAAAGGAATTGATCAGCGAATCCGCGATCACCTTGTTACTATGGAGATTTCTATAGGTGATTATGTATTATCGGGAGGTGAATTACCTGCCGCAGCAATAGCTGATGCAATTGTAAGGCTTTTACCGGGAGCACTTTCCGATGAACAATCTGCTCTTTCGGATTCATTTCAGGATGATCTTTTGGCTCCTCCTGTTTATACACGGCCTGCCGAATTCAATGGATGGCGGGTACCGGATATCCTACTTTCAGGAAACACCGCCGAAATTGACAAATGGAGACATTTGCAGTCGGAGGAGCGTACATTAAGATTGCGACCGGATTTGTTAAAAGACTAAGAGACGAAGGGAGGAAGGGACGAAGGGACTAAGAGACGAAGGGACTAAGAGACGAAGGGACGAAGAGAACGAAGGGACTAAGAGACGAAGGGACGAAGGGACGAAGAGACGAAGAGACGAAGGGACTAAGAGACGAAGAGGCGAAGGGACGAAGAGACGAAGGGACGAAGAGACGAAGGGACTAAGAGACAGAGCGATTAAGAGACGGAGTATCCGGGGTGATACATTGTTTGGAAATAACAAAAAGCTTTAGTAAAATTGTGATCTGGATTCTTACATTTATATCTACTTAATAATCAACAATATGAACACACGGGATTTTATTAATCGTGAAGAAAAGTATGGAGCACATAACTATCATCCACTGCCGGTAGTACTTGAAAGGGGTGAAGGTCCTTTTGTTTGGGATGTTGAAGGAAAAAGATATTTCGATTTCCTTTCGGCTTATTCAGCTGTGAATCAGGGCCATTGCCATCCTGCAATTGTGAAAGTTTTAACAGAACAGGCTAAAACGCTTACACTTACTTCAAGGGCATTTTACAATTCTGCACTTGGTGAATATGAAGAGTACATCACGAAGTATTTCGGATACGATAAAGTCCTTCCAATGAACTCCGGAGCTGAAGCTGATGAGACAGCTCTCAAACTCACCCGTAAATGGGCATATAAGAAAAAGGGTATTCCACAGGATAAGGCCAAGATAATTGCATGTGAGGGTAACTTCCATGGACGCACCATTTCAATTATTTCAATGTCAACCGACCCCGATGCAAGAAATGATTACGGACCATTCACCCCGGGATTTGTCATTATTCCATACAATGACATAACAGCCCTTGAAAATGCTCTGAAGGATCCTGATGTTGCAGGTTTCATTTTAGAACCTATCCAGGGAGAGGCAGGAGTTTTCGTTCCTGACGAAGGGTACCTGAAAAAAACTTATGACCTCTGCAAATCAAAGAATGTACTTTTTATAGCTGATGAAGTGCAAACCGGAATTGCCCGGACAGGAAAACTGCTCGCCTGCGATTACGAGGGAGTCAGACCCGATATTCTGATACTCGGGAAAGCACTTTCAGGCGGGGTAATGCCTGTATCAGCAGTACTGGCCGACGATGAGATTATGCTAACCATCAAACCCGGAGAACATGGTTCCACATTCGGAGGTAATCCTCTTGCTGCCAGGGTAGCAATAGCAGCACTTGAAGTTGTTAAAAACGAGAAACTGGCCGAAAATGCTGCACACCTGGGTAAAATATTCCGCGAAGAATTCAGTAATATTAAATCGGATATGATTGAGCTTGTACGTGGCAAGGGACTGCTTAACGCAGTGGTAATAAAGCCAAAAGGAGATAAGACAGCCTGGGATGTCTGTCTGGCAATGAAAGATAAGGGACTTATCGCCAAACCAACACATGATCATATTATCCGTTTCGCGCCACCGCTTGTAATTACTGAAAAACAGTTAAGAGAAGCTATAGGCTTAATAAAAGAGGCATTTAAGTTGTTTGAATAAAAGATTTTAAAATACATATGCGATACATCAGCCGGCTGCTTCCTGCAGTAATTTTTTCCATTATCTGTTCATGTTCGGGAAACCCTGATATAACTACAGGTGAGCTTCTTTCGCATATAAAATACCTCTCATCAGATTCTCTCAAAGGACGTCTTACCGGAACCCCCGGGGACAGCCTGGCAGCTGAATATATTAAGAATGAGCTTGTCTCTTACGGTTTTGTTCCGCTGGCAGGTGACGGATTTCAAAGATTCAAAGTGACAAGCAGAATAGTACCCGGATCAGGAAACAGGTTTTCTGTAAATGAAAAATCATATGTGTCTGAAAAGGATTTTACACCGATGGGTTTCACTGCCAATAAAGCCGTTGAATCAGAGGTTTTGTTCGCAGGTTATGGATTCAATATAAATAATGACAGCCTGAAATGGAATGATTATAACAATATTGATCCGGCGGGTAAGTGGGTAATGATACTTCGGGCAGATCCTGAATCCGATAAAACAGTAAGCCCATTCATTCCGTTCAGCGGAGACAGGGACAAGGCGCTTATTGCCAAAGATATGGGCGCTGCCGGAGTTCTGATGGTATCCGGTCCGGCCTTCGATCCTCTCGATACATTCGAATCGCTTACCACAGACGAATATTCGGTTGATATCCCCGTGATAAGAATTAAAAGAGAGCTGGCAGATGCCATTCTGTCAAAATCAAAAACCTCGGTTTCACTTCTTGAAAAAAAACTTAACAGTACCAGGAAACCAGCAAGTTTCAAAACCGGCATTACAGTAGATGCACAAAGTGACATTAAAATAGAGAAAAGCAACACAAGAAATGTGGTTATGTTGCTTCCCGGACAGGATGAACTGCTTAAAAATGAATACGTAATTATTGGCGGACATTTCGATCATCTGGGCATGGGGGGCCCCGGATCTTCAAGCAGGGCTGTTGATACGGTCGCGGTTCACCATGGGGCCGATGATAATGCTTCGGGTGTAGCCATGATGCTTGAGCTTGCCGAAAAGTTTGCTTATACGAAAAACAGCCATAAAAGAAGTATCATCTGTATTGCGTTTACCGGTGAGGAGATGGGATTGCTTGGGTCGAAATACTTTGTTGATCATCCGGGTATTGATCTCTCTAAAATAAATGCAATGATAAATCTTGATATGGTAGGTCGTTTACAGGAAACAAAAGTGTTACAGGTAACCGGTGTTGGCACTGCTGAAGACCTCAGAAACCTGGTTACGTCTCAAAGCGATACAACAGTTATCAGACTTTCTCTTGCTGATGAAGGTTATGGTCCGTCGGACTTCGCCTCGTTCTACGGGAAAAATATACCAGTTCTGTTCTACACTACCGGAGCTCATCTCGATTATCATACCCCGTCCGATACGTACGACAAGATAAATTACGAAGGCATGGTAACTATATCTGCCAGCATTTTCAATGTTGCTGAAAACCTGGCAAACTCAACCGGCAGACTTAAATTCCGGGAATCAGGTCCGAAAGCCGAACCAGGAAGAATTGTCAGAAGGAAAGGAGTCACTCTTGGTATAATGCCGGATTTTGCAGGGAATATTAAAAACGGGCTAAGAGCTGATTTTGTTACTCCGGGGAAACCAGCGGCATTGGGAGGGATGCAAAAAGGCGATATTATAACCTCTGTTAATGGTAAGACAGTAAATAACATCCAGGATTATATGTTCAGAATGGGACAGCTTAAGCATGGACAAACCATAACTGTTGAAGTTCTCCGCAATGATAAAAAAGTGGTCCTTCTGATCCAATTATAATAGCATTAAATAGGGTAATCTGGAAGGAACTTTAAAGCATTACAGGTAATGAACTCTGAAGACCCGCTTGAAATGAGCTGGAGATTGTGGAGATGAAAATATTGAAAAAATACAAAATATGAAAAAATTTATTTTATGGTTTGTTGCCTTTTTTATTACAATTGGCGCAGCATATTATCAAAGAACTACAGGCCCCACCTATCCGAAAAAAATATCGGTAATCATAAATGATTCCCTGTATAAGCTTAAACTTGTTCGCAGTATTGATCTCAGCGAGCGTCCGGAAGTCAAAATGAACATAAATGACACTTCTGTTAAAGCAAATCTTTATTATAAACGGTTCAAAACAGATGAAGAATACCAGGTTACGCCTTTTTCCTACAGGGTTTATCCTGTTAACTCATTTTTAATGAATAAGGTATTTAAAATAACTGAAGAAAAAGGATTTTTTGCAGATGTTCCACCACAACCGGCCGCAGGGAAACTTCAATATTATATTGGAATTAAAGATTCCAGCGGGACCAGATATTTCATGAAAGAAACACCGGTTGTTATAAGATTTAAAGGAAGCGTTCCGGGTTATATTCTTCTTCCGCATATCCTTTTGATGTTTCTGGCTATGCTCTTTTCAACTGCTGCCGGGCTTATGGGTGTAGTAAATTATCCAGCCTATAAAAAATACGCAATATGGACTCTCATTCTTTTTATTAGCCGGAGGAATGATACTTGGCCCTATTGTACAGAAATTTGCTTTCGGAGACCTCTGGACGGGCATCCCGTTTGGCTGGGATCTTACTGATAATAAAACACTTATTGCTCTTATTTTTTGGATATTAGCAGTAATAATGAACAGAAAGCAGGATAAACCATTTTATACAGTTCTTGCTGCGATTGTTCTTCTTCTTGTATATTCAATACCTCACAGTATGTTCGGTTCGGAGCTTGACTATTCAAGCGGACAAGTGACCCAGGGACTTATTTTCTTAATTTTTTTCAGAAATTATCCTAAAATTTCTTAAATTAAGTGCAGCATAAAAAAAAATCCCTCGTCTGTTTATTGTAAAATTAGCAGACAGTGGATGCAGCAACACATATAAGAACAAGTCATTTAGTAAAGATGGCAAATAATGTAGAAGCGGCATTCAAAAATTTACACCAGGATCTTCTGGACGGGTGTAAATCAGGCGATCAGAAAGCACAGTTTCAGATTTACAAGTTGTATTACAAGGCAATGTACAACACGAGCCTGAGGATTGTGACCAATACCATGGAAGCCGAAGATATAATGCAGGAAGCATTCCTGTCTGCCTTTGAAAAGATTGACACTTATTCGGGAACAGTAAGTTTCGGGGCATGGCTGAAAAAAATTGTCATAAACCGTTCACTTGATGAACTGAATAAAAGAAAAGCGGTCTTTGAAGATATTGAATCTCATTATGGTATAAGAGATGAGAGCGATGACGATACTTCCAGGAATGAAGAAATCGATGTGCAGATCGAGGAGGTAAAGGAAGCAATCAGGAGACTTCCTGATGGGTACCGGATTATTCTTTCACTCTACCTTCTTGAAGGTTATGATCATGATGAGATTGCTGAAATTCTGTCGATCAGCAGCAGCACATCACGATCACAGCTCTCGAGAGCTAAACAGAAACTCATCGGAGAACTTAATGGAAACAGAAAATTTACGGGTAATGAAAACTATAGATGAAATAATCAGGAATAACAGGGATCTTTTTGAAGACCGGGAGCCTTCGGAAGGTCACTTTGAGAGGTTTAACCGCAAACTTGAACTGAGATTCCATTCTTCTGTCAAAAGAAGTATTGTTCCCTACCTGTTAAAAGCAGCTGTAGTTACTCTTCTAATAACCCTCTCCTCACTCTGGACATGGGAACATTTCATAAGATCAGGCAGTAACAGAATGGCTCTTGGTGATGTTTCACCACATTATAAAGAGGTGGAAAACTATTATCTCCATGAGGTTAATCTTATGGAAAGTGAAATAATTACTGTCGATCTGAAAAATAATCCGCAACAAAAAGAAATGCTGATAAGGGAGATGAAAAGCATGGACTCTGTTTATGTTCAGCTGGAGAAAGAACTCAAAGCAAATCCTAATGACGAAAGAGTTATCAGTGCAATGATCGAGCATTATCAGACAAAGCTGGAAGTAATGAACTATATCGTGAATCAGCTAAAATCAATCAGAAATGATAATAAAAAAGATAATAAAAATGAAAAAGCAAGCCTATAAATCAGGGATACTCCTAATATCCGCACTATGCCTCTTATCAATTACTTTACCGGCACAGGAGGTAACCAGGGAATATCATAGGGAATTCGCAGCTTCTCGCGGTACTACACTGGATTTAAGTAACAAGTATGGAAATGTAACAGTGCAGAGCTGGAACCAGGACCGGATAATTATAGACGTAAAGGTAACTGTCGAAATGTCCGATAAGGAAAAAGCCGAAAAGCTTCTGGGTTATATCGATGTACAGTTCAATAAGGGAGATAACCTTATTTCAGCAAAAACAGTGATCGATGAAAAATTCAATTTCTCCGGATGGGGAAGCCGATCAAAAAAATTCAGTATAACATATAATGTAAAAATGCCAGCGGAAGCCGATCTGAAACTTTCCAACATCTATGGGGATACCGATATTGATGAACTTAAAGGTTCAGTTAATCTGAACATTAAATATGGTGATCTTGTTGCTGAGAAACTAACCAGAGGTAATGAAAAACCTCTAAGTAAACTTGCCCTGGCTTACGGCAAAGCAACTATTGATGAAGCCGGATGGCTGGACATTTACGTCAGATACAGTCCGGGAATGTATGATATCAAAGAGCCAGGCGCTCCTGCTCAACAGTAAATATTCCAAAATTCAGATTGGAGAAACAAGTTCATTAGTCGGTGATTCGCGATATGATAATGTCAGAATAGAAGATATTAACAACCTCGTACTTGAAAATGGTTATGATGACGTAAAAATCGGTTTATTGAAAAAGAAGCTTGATTTTAATGGCAGCTATGGTTCCATTTCTGCTGATCGCATAAAGACCGGCTTCGAATCAATTGATGTTGAATCACGCTATACCGGAGTACGGCTCGGCATTGAGCAATCGGCCAGTTATAAACTTGATGCAAAAGTAACTTATGGATCCCTTAAAATAAATGAGGATAACTTCAAATATCAGAAACGTATTGTTGAAAATAACTCAAACGAAACTACAGGCATAGTTGGTAAAGAAGAAAATCCTCAGTCTAAGGTTAATGTGGAATCTTCATATGGTTCGGTAAAACTGTTTTGATCAATAATAAATTATAAGTTAATTTTTATTACTTTTTTTTATTAATAATGAGAAGCGATCAACAAAAAGTTTTAAAAATATTCAGGTTCTTGCACTATTAAAATGGAAAAACTCAATTCATGCAAAAAAAAACAAACCGAAGAACATTTTTGAGAACTACAGGAGTTTTTACCGTTGGAAGTGCTTTAAGTATAAATTTTGGAATCGGACCAACTGACTCACGAGAAATTTGGGTTTCTGTCAGCGGAGATGACCAGGCATCCGGAACCCGAAGTCACCCATTTCGAACAGTGAATAAAGGCATAGCCACTTCCTCACCGGGAGATACAATATATGTTCGGGCAGGAAGGTATATTGAGGAGGTGATAGTAACTGGTGATAAGGGAGGTAGAGAGGGCAAATGGCTCACAATCTCATGTGCGCCTGGAGATGATCTTAAACCTGTAATAGGACCGGACAGACCTCATGTTGATTCAACCGACTCCCCATTATCCACTCCGGGAGGAACTCAATACCTCCGGCTGATCGGTTTGTCTTTTAAGGGTTGTTACCGGTCTTCCGGCGGGGCGATAAATATCAGCAGGTCAAAGCACATAGAGATTCTTAACTGCAAAGCTTACAATAGCGGAGCCGGTGGCGTGGATGCCAACAATTGTGACTTCATAACCATAGATGGAGTTGATGCTTTTTTTAACGGCGGTGGAAGTGGCTGGTCGAGCGGGATTTCATTGCTTGAACCAGAGTCAGCAAATAATTTTATCCGCAACTGTCGATGCTATGGCAACTTTGATTGGTCAGCTTATCGCACCGATGGAAATGGTATCATAATTGACTGGACCCGCAACGAAGGAGCCGGCTGCACCTTAACTAATAACCTTTGTTACATGAACGGTGGTCTGGGAATGGCTTCAACAGGTTCTGACAATGTGAAATTTATTAACAATACCTGTGTGGCAAACAGCTGGCAGGAGACACGGCGCAATGACCCCAGTGAAATAGCCATCCGCGGTAATAAAAATATATTGCGAAACAATATTGCAGTTGCGGTGCTTGAAAGAGGTACTGGTATGCTTGTATTGGACCGGAAACCAGGCGGCCGTATTGCAATTGATTTCAACAGCATAAGGATGGATCATAATCTATGGTGGAATCCGGTAAATAACCTGGTAACATTTCTTGCAGGGGAGGAACAGTTAAAATTAACGATGGATCAACTCAGAGAAAAATTTCCAGAATGGTCTCAAGCCACTCTCAATACAGATCCGGGATTTGCTGATCTTAAAAATCTGGATTTTCGACTGAGTCATGGCAGCACTGCTTCTTACGCTGGGATAGCTGATGAACAGGTGAAAACTGATATTAACGGTAAGTCCCGGTCTTCAAAAGGTGCAACTTCAATGGGATGTTATGAAGGAACCTATCAAGGCAAAATTTTAAAATCTCCCGTACCTGAGGTTACTATCGCTGAAGGCGAGGATTTTGAGTCGATTACTACAATACTTGCTAACGAATATTCGTTCGAGTGGCACGGTATGCTATGGGGTTGGGGTCAGCAACTTTATGAAGAGCTGCCGCTGATAGTGGACGTTGAAGGACCGCGTCATTCGGATTTTTTAGATATTTCAGGCAATTGGGTATTAAAAGATCAATTGGAGGTGATCGCAAAGGAGCATAATGTCCGCCTGGTTCTTCGCCAGCCGGAGAAGTGCAGAGGAATAGGTACAGGTCCTGAACTGATCTCTGATCGTCTGAAAATCAACAAGGAGGCCGGAGCCGAAGAAAGAGCAAAAATCCGATCTATGCTTCGGGCTGCAATCTGAACCCAGGATTCAGGGACTCCTTCCGTATTAGCTGACTTATGGCCCGCATTTCAGGCTGCCATAGGGCTAAAAATTGATAGTGACCCGACGTTACCTGCGGGTGCAAATTTCACTCTCTCTACCCAAAACCTGAAACTTGACGCTTTCCTTTACGATCTGGCTGAGCGTCTTGATTTGCATTTTACACTCTCTTCATTAAGTGCTACTGAAACAGTAATGGCTGCTCAGGTTGAACCTGAAGTCAGGTTTGGAGGCGCAGATGGTCTTGTGGAAATGACGATTAAGAAGCCTGGCATATCCGGTGATCCTGTTAATATTGACATTTTTGCAAGGATTGGGGAACAAGATGCAATTTGTGCCAGGGTTTCCTCGCCTGAATGCTTCCTAACAATCAGGGACATAAATAAACCTGATGCACGTGGAAAAATCTTCAATCGTGGTGCAACACGGCAAGAAATGAGCAAACCTCTCCGGTTCGCTGTTAAAGGTAAAGGATGTGCGCTCAACATCTGCAATGGATGGGTGCTTTTATCGCAAGTACCTGAAGGTCATGAATCTGGCAATTTTATGGTTAAAATAAAAGAAACAAACTCTATCAAAGGACTCTCTTATTCATCATAATATTACTCACTCTTATGAATTGCAATATTTTGCATTCCTGGGAATACAACCTGCCATTTTAAGCTTTCCGGTTGATCCATATATCTTACTTTCACCATTTTCCCGACTGCCTCAGGATATATTTTCATATCGTTGGTATTTCCGGAAGTAACCCTTGCTCCTTAAATTTTCATCCCATACGAGGGTTAAGTTCCGTTGATGTGAAGCCGGAGATAAGAATGGCTATATCCTTCTCCCGGTCAGAGAAACTATGCAGATCATATTGTCCCCAATCTTCATAGATTCATACTGGCCCAGGAGAAAAGATTGACGACACTTCCTTTACATTAGAAGTCCATTTCAACAACGGTGATCCCTGAACCACCAAATTCAACATGTTCGTCACGGAATGATTTTACTATATCTATTGTTGAAAGGTATTGCCTTACAAGTTCCCTGAGGATTCCATTACCTTTACCATGCAGTATCCTTAAGTTTCTTTGCTGAACAATCAGAGCATCATCGATCAGATCCCGAACGCGGTTTATAGCTTCTTCTCCCCTTACGCCCCTGATATCAATTTCAGGCTTGAAGTTGATTTTCCTATTACTGACAGAGGGATCCGTTTCTCTATGGATTTGGTTTGATTTATAGCTCTTTTTAAGTTCTGACCTGCTTATTCTTTCCAGTTTATCGATATTCGCCGATATTCTGATACTGCCCGTTTCAACCTGAACTCTTTTCCCATTGATTTCAACTATCTCGCCAGCAGCCAAAGAATCAATCAATCTTACAGCATCTCCCGGTTTAAGTGGTTCGGCTGAGGTCGTTTTTGATTCAAGTTTTTCACTTACCTTTTCACGCGTTATCCTTTTCGCCCTTGCATTCAGTTTTTGAATCTTTTCCTCTGATTCGCTTATAACCGGATTTGATTCTTCAGCAACTATGCTTTTGAATTCCTCGAGCTGTTGGCGCAGGTCTTTGGTTTTTTCTTTTTCGGCCTGTGACTCTTTAATTTGCCTTATGGTGTTTTCGATCATCCTGTTCGATTCCTTAAGCAGGTTTTCAGCCTCCCCCTTTGCTTTCGTAATTATTTCCTTTTTTAAAATTTTTGTACCCGATAGTTCTTTTTCATATTCTTCAATCAATTCCCCCAGTCTCTTTTCTTCCTGCCTGATGATCTGCCGTTTTGTTTCCCAGTATCTTTTATCACGTGCAATATCTTTCAGATGCCTGTCGTAATTAATATTTTTAATCCCGGCTTTTTGAGATGCTTCGGAAAGAATTTCTTCAGGAAGCCCGATCTTTCTTGCTATCTCAAAAGCAAATGAACTGCCAGGTTTCCCGATAGTCAGCTGAAAGAGAGGCTGCATAAGATGGTTGTCAAAAGCCATACCACCGTTAATTATTCCATCGGTAAGGGAAGCAAAATATTTCAGATTAGTATAATGAGTCGTAATTACACCAAACACCTGCTTTCTGTTCAACTCACCAAGTATAGCCTCTGCAATTGAACCACCCAGCATCGGTTCAGTCCCGGTTCCAAACTCATCGATCAGTATTAAAGACCGTTCAGTCCCGTACTTTATGAAATTTTTCATGTTAATAAGGTGGGAGCTATATGTACTTAGATCATTATCAATGCTTTGTTCGTCACCAATGTCAATCAGAATATTCCTGAAGATGCCTGCCTCCGATCCTTCCTCTACCGGGACTGTGATCCCGCACTGGATCATATATTGAAGTAATCCTACCGTTTTCAGACATACTGATTTACCGCCTGCATTTGGTCCTGAGATAAGAAGTATCCGGTTTTTATCATCCAGGACAATATCAAGCGGAACAACTTTTCTGCCCGGAAGTTTCTCAAAGGCAGTATAGAGAAGAGGATGGATCGCCCCTTTCCACATAAGGCCGGGCTTATTAACGAGTACAGGACGTATTGAATGAATCTGGTTCCCGAGGAGTGCTTTTGCCCTTATAAAATCAATCTTGCCAAGAAAAACATTTGATTCAATAAGCTCATCTATATACGGTCTGATATTATCTGCAAAAGCGGTTAGGATTCTTACAATTTCCCTTTTCTCTTCATATTCGAGTTCAATTATGTCGTTATTTATTTCAACAATCTCCTCAGGTTCAATAAATACTGTTTTTCCTGAAGCCGACTGATCGTGGATAAGCCCCCTGATCTTACGTTTATCATAGACATTCACAGGTATCACTCCTCTTCCGTTCCTTATTGAAGCAGATGTGTCAGAATCAACTAATCCATCTGCCTGAGCCTGTCTCAGTATAGCATTAAGCCGCTTTGAAACAAGAATGCTTTTCCCCGCGAGTTCTGATCTTATTTCCTTTAACCGTGAAGATGCATTTTCTTTTATCAATCCATGTTTATCAATTATCCGGTCAATTGAGTCGAGAATATAGGGATATGTTTTTACAGAACTGCAAAGTGATTTTAAAACAGGGTATTTTGATTCATCCCTGCTCTTAAAGAACTGGAGAATATCCTTCACCGTTTCAACAGACCGTTTAAGGTCAAATACGTCGGAGACTTCAGGAAACGTACCTTCGATACGTATTTTATTAAGACAATCAGAAATTTTATAATAGTGCTCGGAAGGGAAATAATCTTCAAAATTAAGTACCTGCTGAAATTCAAAAGTTGCCGACAGATCATAAGTAATACCATCAAAATCATCCATGAATTCAATGGCTTTAACATTGTCAGTTCCCATAGGGCTCAGGCACTTCTCTGCCAGCATACTCCTGATCCTGTCGAAGCCTATCTTGTTTTCAAAGTTTTCGGGGTAAATCATTAATGAAGTTAAAAGTAAAAGTTTAAAGTTGAGTCCACTCCTAAAAGTATTTTTTTTGCCACCAAGGCTCCAAGGCTCCAGGTTATACCAAAATTAAACTATTGAGGACATGATCCTTGGTGAACCTTGGTGTCTTGGTGTCTTAGTGGCATTTTTGAATTTTTTAAGTTTTCGGAGTGGACTCAAAGTTAAAAGTTAAAAGACAAAGGTAAAAAGATAAAAGTTAAAATTCATTGGATTTAAGTCCCTCTCCCCCGGGAGAGGGATTTAGGGTGAGGTTGTAAGATAGAGAGCACGATAATATGAGTTCATGAGGATAAAAGTAAAATTAACCGGGCAATGTTAATCATTATTAAATCATATAGCCATAGTTGGGCGTTAGATATCATTTTTTTTCTACATTTGAATCTTCTGAAAACAAACCTTTAAATCTCATCAGATGAACATAAAGAAATTTGCAACCGCATTGTCATTTTTGTTTATTCTTCCATTTTGGTTATTGTCACAGACAGAAAATGTTGATCTCCAAATGGTTTACAAAATAAAACAGGAGGAGCAGAAAAACAGTCAGATTCAGGAGCTGGCATTCTGGTTAACAGATTTCATCGGACCACGACTTACAGGATCTTCAGGGAATAACCGGGGAAACGAGTGGGCAATGAAAAAAATGGAAGAATTTGGTTTTCAGAATGTAAGGATCGAAGCAACCAGAGATTTCAGTCGTGGCGGATGGGATAATCTGAAAACTTATGCAGCCATGACCGCTCCCTATTATGTGAACTTTGCCTGCAACCCTGTTGCCTGGACGGGAAGCACAAACGGATTGATTAAGGGAGAAGTAATTCTTCTGGATGTCAAAACTGAGAATGATCTGGAAAAATACAAAGGCAAGATAAGAGGCGGGATAATTCTTATGCCATCTTCCAATACTTATGAAGTTAGTTTTGAACCACTTGCAAGCAGGCTTTCAGACACCAGGCTCAAAGAACTGACCCTGGAAAATCCCCCTACCCCTGTCAGAAGACCTGCTGTTGATATAACTGCTTTACTCGCTCAGAGACAACTCATTATAAAAATTTCTGACTTCCTGAAAAGTGAAGGTGCCGCGGTGATTCTGAACAGTCTGGGCACTTTCAATGTTCCGAGATCCAACGGTGCAAATTATAAATCGGGAGATAATGAACCTGTTGCGGAACTCAACCTGCCCATTGAAGACCATGGGAGGATGCAAAGGTTAATCCGTCATAATATACCTGTTGTAATGGAGATTGAAATTCAGAACAAATTTTTATCAACCCCTTCCGTGTATAACGTGATCGGTGAAATACCGGGAACTGACAAACTTCTCAAAAATGAGGTAGTTCTGGTAGGTGCCCATATCGATTCATGGCATGGGGGAACAGGTGCCGCGGATAATGCCTCAGGTTGTATTGTCATGATGGAGGCTCTCCGGATATTGAAAAATCTGGGCATAGCTCCCCGAAGGACTATAAGGATAGCATTATGGGGAGGTGAAGAACAGGGCCTTAATGGCTCACGCGGCTATGTTGAAAAATATCTGGCTGACCCGGAAACAAAACAGCACAAGCCTGATTATGATAAGTTTGCTGCCTATTTCAATATGGACAATGGTTCCGGCAGGTACAGGGGAATATATATTCAGCAAAATGAAATGGTAAGACCTGTATTCGAACAATGGCTTAAACCGTTTGCAGACCTTGGTTGTTCCGCCATTACGCTGAGGAATACAGGTGGAACAGATCATCTTTCTTTTGATGCAATAGGATTACCAGGTTTTCAGTTCATCCAGGATGAGATTGAATATGGCCGTGGTTATCATACTGTAATGGATACCTATGAAAGGCTGGTTATGTCTGACCTGCAGGTCAATGCAATTATTACCGCATCATTTGTATATAACGCCGCAATGCGGGATGCAAAGCTTCCTGGTAAACCTGCATTGAAACCTGTCATAAAGCAGGATATTAAAAAATAAGCCTTATATTGAGTCAGACCTGCAAGACATCAGCGCAATCAGCATTACTACTAAGTTTCGCTGATATCTTTCATTGACAATTGAATACGTTTCCTTTCGATATCAACAGCAATAATTTTTACCATCACATGCTGGTTTAATTTAACTACTGTTGACGGGTCCCGTACATAGTTTTTACTCAGGTTTGATACGTGTACCAGGCCATCCTGCTTAACTCCGATATCGACAAAAGCTCCGAATTTTGTGATATTGGTGACAATTCCCGGGACAACCATCCCCGTATTCAAATCCTGCAATGAATGAATGTCGGCAAACCTGAATTCTTTTATCCTGGACCTGGGATCCCTACCCGGCTTTGCAAGTTCTTCCACAATATCTTTTAATGTAGGCAGCCCGGTAACCGGAGTGATATATCGTTCAAGAATAATACTTTTTCTCTTACTTTCATTGGTAATCAACTCCTTAACATCACAACCAAGTTCCTGTGCCATTTTCTCCACTACATGGTAGCTTTCGGGGTGTACGGCACTCGAGTCAAGCGGATTTCCTGCATTTCGGATACGAAGAAAACCTGCGCTTTGCTCAAATGCCTTTGCCCCCATTCTTTTAACTTTAAGCAGTTCACTGCGGGATTTAAATGGTCCGTTCTCGGTCCGGTAATCAACAATATTCTGAGCAAGCTGAGGTCCTAAACCTGACACGTAGGTCAAAAGATGGCTGCTTGAGGTGTTCACTTCAACGCCTACGGCATTTACACAACTCATTACAGTCTCATCAAGTGAATTCTGCAGTTTCTGCTGATCAACATCATGCTGGTACTGCCCCACCCCTATTGATTTCGGATCGATTTTCACAAGTTCAGCCAGCGGATCCATTAGACGTCTGCCAATAGATACAGATCCACGAACTGTAACATCATAATCGGGAAATTCATCCCGTGCAGTTTTTGAAGCCGAATAGATTGAAGCTCCTGCTTCACTTACTACAAAAACCTGAATGTCACTCTCAAACTTGATCCATTTCATAAAATCTTCTGTCTCGCGGCTTGCAGTTCCATTTCCGATAGCAATAGCTTCAATTTTATAGGCATTTACCAGTGACAATATCTTTTTTATTGACAAAGCAGTCTGATTCTGCGGAGGATGTGGATATATTGTTTCATTATGAATCAGATTTCCCTGCCTGTCAAGGCATACAATCTTACAACCTGTGCGGAAACCAGGATCTATTGCAAGTACATTTTTTTCACCTAATGGCGGAGCAAGAAGCAACTGGCGGAGATTATCAGCAAATACATTAATTGCCTCAATATCTGCTTTCTCCTTCGATATATTTCTGAATTCAGTCTCCATGGAAGAAGATAAGAGCCTCTTCCAGCAATCCTTCACAGCATCTTCGACAATTTCAGATGAGTTGTTCCGTCCTTTGATAAACAATGAATTCAGAATGACGAGAGCTTTATCTTCCTGAGGTTCTATTGAAAGTCGCAAAAAGCCTTCATCCTCGCCCCGTCTCATTGCCATAAGCCGATGCGAGGGACAATTCCTGAGAAGTTCTGACCAGTCGAAATAATCACTATACTTAATTCCTTCTGTCTCTTTTCCCTTTACAACTTTTGAATAAATTACTGCTTCTTTATCAAAAAGATATCTCATCCTTTTCCTGGCATTCTCATCTTCATTTATCCACTCTGCAATTATATCAGAAGCTCCGGCGATTGCATCACCAGCTGAAGTAACGTCATCATTTAAAAACTCTTCTGCTTTAGTGAAAGGATCAGATTCATGCTGCTCCAGAATAATTACAGCAAGTGGCTCAAGTCCTTTTTCACGGGCAATAGTAGCCCGTGTCCGTCGCTTTGGTCTGTATGGCAGGTAAATATCTTCAAGCTCTGTCATAGTAAGCGCTTCCTGTATCTTCTGAAGAAGAGCCGGCGTCATTTTCTCCTGCTCTTCTACAGACTTAATTACAGCTTCACGGCGGGCATCCAGTTCTTTCAACCTGTCATATTCTTCTTTGATGTGCATCAGTTGAACCTCATCGAGGCTGCCGGTCATCTCTTTCCTGTACCTGCTTATAAACGGTACAGTAGCACCGCCATCCATCAGTCTGATTGTGTTTTCGACCTGCCATTCGTTCAATCCGAGCTTTTTGGCAACCAGTTCAATATTCTTATCCGTGTTCATAGTTTTATTATTCAACATAAATAACCAAACCTTTAAGATATTCACTTTCAGGGTGATAAATATTTACAGGATGATCAGGTGGCTGGCTAAGCTGATGTATTATCCTTACATTACGTCCTGTATTAGCAGCAGCAGCAAAGACCGATTTTCTGAAATTCTCTTTTGTAACTACCTGCGAACAGGAAAATGTAAAAATAATTCCACCCGGCTTTATCTGCTCAATAGCTTTTATATTCAGCCGTTTATAACCCTGGAGTGCATTTGCAAGGACATTATTATGTTTTGCAAATGCAGGAGGATCAAGAATTATAACATCATATTTGTTTTTAATATCATTTAGGTAATCAAAGGCATCCACCTCAAATGACGAATGTCTTGTATCGTCTCCGTAATTTAATTTTATATTTTCATCCGCAAGACTGATAGCGGGACCTGAACTATCTACGGTATGGACCAGTTCTGCATTTTTCATTGCATAAACTGAAAATCCACCTGTGTAACCGAACATATTTAAAACACTCTTTCCCCCTGTATATTTTTCCAGCAGGTTCCTGTTATCCCTCTGATCAATGAAAAAACCGGTTTTTTGCCCGGATGCCCAGTCTATTTTAAATTTATAACCGTTTTCAGTTACGATAACCGGACCTGAATTACCATAAAGAAATTCATTTACACCTTTTATGTCTGACATGTGAGGAATAGTGCCTTCGCTTTTATCGTAAACCGCAGTTACCTTTTCTTTCATCAATCCGGTAAGAATAGATGTAATTTCATTACGAAGTCTGTAAAAACCGACTGAATGCATCTGCATCACTGCAACACCATTATAATAATCAATAATCAACCCGGGCAGACCGTCTCCTTCGCCATGTACAAGTCTGTAAACATTAAGATTGGGGTTATCGGAAATACCCACTGATTTCCTGAAGTTAATTGCATTTCGTATCTTTTCTGTGAAAAAATCAATATCAGGAGTTACCTGTTCAAATGAAAGTACCCGTACTGCAATGGAACTGGGTGCATAATGTCCAACCGCCAGGAATGTATCTTTATTATCATAAACATCGACCAGATCTCCCTCAGCCGGATTACCATATATTTTCTTAATGGCTCCTGAGAATATCCAGGGATGAAGCCGCCTGAGCGACTGGTCTTTTCCCGACTTAAGAATTATTTTAATCCTATCCACAGATTTTATTATTTTCGAATATTTGTATAGTTTATTCTAAAAACTCTCGTTAGCGAGTTTATCATATATTTCATAACAAACCCAGGCATCTGTTGCGGCATAAACCTGTTGTGCTTCGGTAAGTTCCAGAGCTTCCCAATCGGTTACCTGCTGACGTTTTGAGATCCTGAAGCCAAGAACTATAGCGGTTAACTTTTTTAATCCTGAACTCTGTATGCCAAAATCTCTTACATATTTCTGCAGATCAATAAAGCCTGCAGGAGAAAAATTTTTAACACTGGAAAGAATTTTTATATCATCATGTATTGCTACACCTACCTTAATTACCCTGGGATCAGACAGAAGATCAGAAAGCTCCTGTGGTATCCCGGTCTTATTGATCCGGATCAGACATGCCAGTTCGCTGTTTGAAAGCTGGATCAGCGACACCTTGTTTTTTCGTCCTTTTTTGAAGGAAGGTTTCGTTTCTGTATCAAACCCAAGGATTTTTGAATTTCTAAGACGTGGTAAATATTTCCTTGAATTTTTTAAGATCTTCTACAACAATTATTTCGCCTTTGAACCATGAAAGTTCATACTCTTTAAGCTCTTCAACAGAAATATTTTCGATATATTTATTATTATTCATCCCCTCTGAACTCCCGTTGCCTTCTTGATATAAACCAGTCTGCAGTGTTTCGCTTTTTATTATTTTCATCATCATCGTTATCTTTCCTTTGAATCTCTTCACCCGAATAAATAAATTTATGTATTGCCCTCATGGAATTTACAAGTTTCTGACCCCAGAAATTTTCAAAGTTCATTCTGCATTCCCAAACAGCGTCATTCATAACTTCTGATGTTCCTGTCTGGTAAAGCAGAAGAAAATTTTTTATATCCTGATATATATCTGCCATATTCTCCGAAAGGCTTGAAATTACAGGGCCCTCTGAATCATTTATTTTTTCATCAAATACCTCCTGATAATCATCCGCGGTCCCGAATTTTTCTTTGAATGCATCATTTATCCTGAACCAGTCAGATTCCGTAATAAATTTTTCATTACCATCTTCAAAAAAGGGTTCAAACTCGGGTAATAGTGATGCTTTAAGATACAACAAAGGCAATAAACGCTGTAAAATCCTGAGCATTTCATCTCCTTTTATTTCAGAAGCATGCTCGGCATATTTACAGTATTCGTTTGCAACAGCAACAAATTCAATAACATTCCTTGAGTATACAGGTTCATTAGTATTATCCATGTCTTTTCAATCTGGCTACAAAATTAGACAAATTTTATTGTGAAAAACGAATTGAAAATCCTTTATAACGGAAGTGAACCGATACCTGGCATATATTAGCTGTTAAATTGGTAAAACTCTCCGGTACCTGATATGGATTAACTTTAGCTTAATACTTAAAGTCGAAATTATTTTTACAAATCGAAAATAAATCAGCAGAATAAGTTATATTTCGGATCGAAAAAAGTCACTGAAAAAAAGTATTCAAAAATGAGGAATTCAGGTTTCACTTCTAATACAAAATCCTGGTTAGCAATACTGGCAAGATTGAATCAACTTAACGACCGGAAAGAAGTCAATTTATAAATTAAGGTAAAGTTAAATTTTAAAATATTAAGCAATCAGTATGAAAACACTTAGTATTATGTTTATGGTATTGTTGACATCCGTTACTTGCACCAGATCGAATTCAAAAGAAAAGGTTGAATTTAAAAATGACATGAACAGCAAAAAGGTTGAGGTTTACATCGGGGGTAAGTTTTTTACAGCATATATTTATCCTGATGATATGGAGAAGCAGTCTCTTTATCCCATTCTAACAGCCTCAGGGAAAACAATAACCCGTGGATTTCCTTTAAATCCCAGGCCATTTGAACGTACAGACCATCCGCATCATGTAGGTTTGTGGTTAAACTTTGGTAATGTAAACGGCCTTGATTTCTGGAATAATTCGTTTGCCATTGCTTCAGAGGATAAACCAAAATACGGATCGGTGAAATTTAAAAGATTAGTTTCACAAAATCCTCAGAAAGGGGAACTGGTTACAAGTTCTGACTGGGTTGATATCAACAACACGGTTCTCCTGAATGAAGTATCCTCATTTATCTTTTCGGGAAATGGTGATTCCCGTACGATTGAAAGAACTACCAGGCTTACGGCAGTACAAGATGTTACTTTCTCTGAAAACAAGGAAGGTTTGGTAGGCATGCGCCTGGACAGGGCATTTGAAGAACCTGCTCTTAAACCTGAAAAGTTTTTGGATGCAAATGGAAATCTTACTGAAGTTCCCCTAATGAATAACGAGGGAGTTAACGGTGTTTACCGCAACGCTGAAGGGATAATAGGAGGCGATGTATGGGGGAAAAGAAGTTCATGGGTAGCTCTCCGGGCTGAAAAGGAAGGAGAAGTGATAACGCTTGTTATTCTGGACAATAAGAACAATATTAATTACCCGGCCTGGTCTCATGCGCGGGGATATGGTCTTTTTGCTACAAATAACCTTGCAGGACGAGCAGTTGATCCGAAAGCAGATGAGGTAAAAGTGGTTCTGAAGCCAGGCGAAAGCATAGTGTTTAGGCACAAAATAGTAATCGGAGGTGATCTCTCTGATGATCATATCAATGCAATAGCAAACGAATTCAACAAAATATAATAAACAGGAATAACCTAAAATTAATAAAAATGGAAAATAAAAAGCTAAACTCAAGAAGGTCATTTGTAAAAAACGTAGGCAAAGGAGTCGCAATAGCGGCTGTTACTCCCTCTGTTCTTAAAGCAGAAGTAATAATGCCTGAAATTATACCGGCAGGTGTAAAAGGTGCAAACGACCGGCTTCGTGTTGCGGTATTCGGTGTTAATGGTCGTGGAAACTCACATATTGAGGAAATTATGGGGCTATCAGGAAAGGCAAATGTAGAGGTTGCGGTTCTATGCGATCCCGATATGGTCATACTTCAGGAAAAGGCCGGAGATTTTGAAAAAAAATATGGCAAAAAGGTTTTAATCGAACAGGATTTCAGAAAGACCCTTGAAGATAAAACCATTGATGCGGTAACTGTGGCAGCACCGAACCATTGGCATGCTCTGATGACAATATGGGCTTGTCAGGCCGGAAAAGATGTTTATGTGGAAAAACCGGCAACCCACAACATCTATGAAGGCAAAAAGATGATTGAGGCAGCCTATAAATATAATCGCATTGTTCAGCACGGTGTTCAGTTGCGCAGTTCGGTTGCTATAAGGGAAGCTGTTCAGCATTTGCGGGACGGACTGATCGGACGCGTTTACATGTCGCGTGGACTTGTATACCGCTGGCGTCCTGATATCGGGGATAAAGGAATTTCACAAACACCTGCCGGACTGAATTATGATTTATGGTGCGGCCCTGCCCCCATGCGCCCCTTTACCAAAAACCTGGTTCATTACAACTGGCACTGGCATTGGAATTATGGCAATGGCGATGTAGGCAACCAGGGAATTCATGAAACTGATCTTTGCATGTGGGGCCTGGATGTAGATACATTACCCGAACGTATTACATCCATGGGAGGTAAATTTCTGTGGGACGACTGCAAAGAAGTACCGGAAATCCAGACTTCCATTTACCACTATCCGAAAGAAAAGAAAATGATTCAGTTTGAGGTACGGAACTGGTGCACCAATCTGGAAGATGGGGCCGGTGTTGGCAATATTTTCTATGGCGATAAAGGCTATCTGGTTGTTAACGGATACGGAACATATCAGACCTACCTTGGTGAAAAGAGGGAAAAAGGACCAGGCAGATCAGAAAGCGGGGAACTGACCCTTCATTTCAAGAACTGGTTTGATGCTATACGGGCACGTGACATGGGTATTCAGAACGGACCTGTTCAGAGCGGACATTTAGCGTCATCGCTGGCTCATCTGGGCAATATAAGTCATCGCCTTGGCCGCCAGCTCGAATTTGACCCTGTTGCAGAACGGTTTATAGGTGAAGGAGAAAATGAAGCAAACAGTATGCTTACCAGAGAATACCGGGCACCTTATTTATTACCTGAAATTGTATAGATTTAAGGTTTTCCAAATAAATAAGATGAAAAGGGTCTCGCACAGAATAAGAAGACATTTTCATCCATTATTAATTGCAATTTTAAAAATTGGAATTGTTTTAATTGTATCGAGCCAGCCGGTATTTGGACAAACTGTCATCAAAAAATGGACAATCCAATCCGGCACTCAGGTACAAGGGAATGGAGATGTAATTTCACGGGTTAATTATGATGACACCAGCTGGTATCCAACCACAGGTGCGTCCACAGTTTTGGCAGCCCTTGTAGAGAATGGCGTCTATCCTGATCCCTATTACGGAACCAATCTCTCTAAGATTCCCGGTTATCAACCTGGTTATAGATTGGATATGCCGAAAGGTAGTCCCTTCAATGTACACTGGTGGTATCGGTCTGAATTCAGCCTGCCTGTGAAACAAGCCGGCAATAACACATATCTTTTACTCCATAGTGTAAATTATAAAGCAAATGTATGGATTAACGGCAGATTGGTTAAAGACCTTACAGAAATCGAAGGAGCCTTTCGGTTATTTGAATTAGATATTACCGATTATGTCACACCTGGTAATATGAATGCCATTGCCCTGGAAATTGTACCACCCACAGGCCTTGATCCTTCCATCCGGTGGATGCAGGGAACCCGTCTGCCGCCTGATAATGACGCAGGTATCTGGTACGATGTAATAATTACATCCGGAGGACCGATCCATCTTAAAGATCCCCATGTGGTTACAAAGCTAAACTTGCCAGCAATGGATAGGGCCCATCTTACAGTATCCGGTACATTAATAAACAAAGTAAGCGGCGCGATCAGGGGAATCCTGGAGGGCACAATTACCCATGTAAATAACATCAATGAGGGTGGAACATCAGAAGGCAGTCCGGGAAAGATCACATTTTCTCAAAACATCAATCTGGGAAAAGGGGAATCCATCAGTTTTTCAAAACAACTGGAGATCACGAACCCGAAAGTCTGGTGGCCTGTTAACGTGGGGCAGCAGAATTTATATGATTTAGTCTTGGAAGTCAAAACGAAATCAGGGGTCATTTCAGAACGAGACACAGTACGATTTGGTGTCCGCGAAGTATCTGCAAAGCTGGAAGCATATGAAGATAGTGTCCCTATGATCGGGCAAAGTGCAGGAGCAGATAAAAATGGAAATGGACCATATACCCAAAAAAGAATTATGGTGCACTGGATCAATGGGAAACGTATTCTTATCCGGGGAGGGGACTGGACCGAAAACATGATGATGGAGACAACACCCGCCGAAGAAGAGGCAGCCATCAGATATGCCAAAAACATGAATCTGAATACTCTTCGGTTGGAAAGCTTTTGGGGATCCGATTATTTTTTCGATTTAGCTGATAAGTATGGCATAATGATCTTTAACGGACTAAACTGTTGTTCGATCTGGGAGGAATGGGATAAATGGACTGAACACACAGCTGATGTTGCTGTGGCCAGTCTTCAGGATCAGGTTATACGGTTGCGTAACCATCCAAGCATAGTCAATTGGGTACTTGGAAGTGATAATTATCCCCCGGAGGAAATTGAACGACGGTATATCGATGTAGTAAATAATAATGATCCGGGAACACCTTATATTACTGTTATGCCAAATAGAATCAGTAATATTTTCGGTTATACAGGTTATAGTGAAAGACCCGGGAGAGATGTTGCTCCTTCAGAGTGGTATAAGATGGAAGGACTAAATTGGGAATCTGGTGGTGTTGGAGGTGAGCAGATACCACCCATTGAAAGTATGCGAGCCATGATGCCTGAGTATGATCTTTGGCCCATAAGTGGGTCATGGGATATCCGATTATGGCAGGGTATGTACGAAAAGGGCAGGCAATTCTTTTATGACCGGTATGGTAGCCCCCAATCAGTTGAAGACTATTGCGTAAAATCACAGCCATGGCAATATGAATCAAACAGGGCAATATTTGAAGCCACCGCCCGAAAGAAATATTTGACCAGTGGCAACTTGAAATACCGGTATAATACAGGTTGGCCGGCATTATGTTTTCAATTCTACGATTATTATTCACGGCCAAGCGGAGCCTTATTTGGCACACAAACGGCCTGTGAACCCCTTCATGTGCAGTATGCCTATGACGATAATTCCGTATATGTTGTAAACAGTTTCTACCAATCTTTTACGAACTTGCAGGTTACGGCAACTGTGTATAATCTGGATATGACTGAAAAATATCAAAAAACCGGTTCAATTAACATAGGATCCGATGGCTCCGAAAAGGTGTTTCAGATTCCGGAAATAAATGGACTTTCAAATACTTATTTTCTGAATCTGGAAATGAAGGATGAAAAGGGAAAACAGATTAGCAGAAATTTCTACTGGTTGTCAGCGAAAGGAGATTTGCAAGCTGATTTCCGTAATCTGTCAGCCCTCCCTACGGTTGATTTGCAGGTAACCTCAACCTTTGAACAAAATGGAAAATATTCCACGGCTCATATAGCAGTGAAGAATCCATCCAATAAGCTGGCATTTTTCATTAATCCGACTATTTTGAAAGGATTACATGGCACGGAAGTATTACCAGTTTACTGGAGTGCGAATTACATCAGTTTGCTTCCAAATCAGAGTTATTTGATCACGGCGACTTTTGACATCGGACTTCTGGCAGGGGAAACGCCACATCTGATGATTGATGGTTGGAATATTAAGCCCGGAGAATATACACTTAGTGAACCCAACCACGATGTGACGCCACAATTTAAATATACAGAGTTTATTGCTCCGGAAAGTATTGGTTTGGGGCGAAATTTCATAGTAAGTGTCAAAGTTACAAATGATGCAAAAGTTGGAACCAGCATATTAGAGACCAGGCAGTACCTGTATATTGACGGACGAACACAGGATTATAAACGCATTGCCCTGGCTCCTGGAGAAAGTAAGGTCTTAATCTGGCCCTACGTCAAGTTGCATGAGGCAGGAATGCATCATGTAACCATAGGTGAGTATCCTCCGGAAACAGTCATCGCGGGAGAAGATCACTTCTTTCCGGTAAAAAACCAATAATAAGGTTCGGAAATAGGAAATAGTGAAAATATATACCAAACTAATAACTATCCTTAATGTACTCTGGTGGGATCGATCTGAATTCAGACTAACTGTGAAACAGACTGGCAACAATATATATCTTTTGCTCCATAGTGTTAATTATAAGGCAAATGTGTGGATTAATGACATATTAATTGCATACTCTATAATAATAATTATAAGAGATTTAGATATTGAAATTAATAGAATTTAATCGTATATTTACATTACTAAAACTAAAAAAGCCTAATTGAAATCCTTTCCCATTGATTATGAATTGGTTGAAAGGCTGCATGGAGGGAATGTGGAAGCTTTCGATCTGATTTACGAAAAGTATTCGGGAAAACTATATTCATTTAGTTTGAAATACCTCCGGTCGACAGATGAGGCTGAAGAACTTGTACAATCGGTCTTTTTGAAAATATGGGAGAACCGCAAACATATTGATAAGGAATTATCATTCAAATCATATCTTTTCACCATTGCTTATAACGATATTTGTAAGCTCTTCCGTAAAAGAAGTTACCTGCAAAAATTCATTGGTGACACACTTTATGAGAATCGTCAGTCTTCCTCTGAAACTGAAGACAAAATCGATTTTCAGTCTGTTCTGAACCGGGTGGATCAAATTGTTGAAAAACTCCCTGAAAGACAAAAAATCATTTTCATGAAAAGTCGTAAGGAGGGCAAAACAACCAAAGAGATTGCATCAGAGCTTGGTCTTTCACCTGGCACAATAGATAATTATATTTCGGAAAATCTGAAATTCATACTAAAACGGCTCTGCAAGGAAGATTTGGCTTTACTTCTGTTTGTTTCGTTGTTTTTCTTTTAATTGCTCACCTTCTCCAGTCCCCTCCCGCTTCCAGGGGACAGGTGCTCACAGAGGAGCGGGTGAGACAAAAAATTCCTGCAACGATTCAGATATGTCTTATTAATCATTATCTTTCCTTTTATAAATCATCTGATTTTTATAGAGTCTGTGTATAAATGATATTTTTATGTAAGATTGTAATAAATCATCTGATAAGTGAAACGAAAAGAATTCTTTAAAATATTGGATAGAGAAGGATTTGACGGATTGAGAGTACGATTGGAGATTGATAAAAGTAAATTAATTAACATAGTTGTTCAATATGAGAGTTTGATTGATAATAAATGGACTGCAATTATACGATACGATATTGAGCATGGATTTTTTCATCGTGATATGATGACTCCAAAGGGTGAAAAAATTAAGACTACAATTGACATCTCGGATCTGAACTCAGCGACAATTTTTGCAGAACAGGACATAAAAGACAAATGGGAATATTACAAACAGAGATATTTCAAAGGATTAAAAAAATGACAAATAAAGAAATAGTAAACAGAAATATCGGATTGACATTTGATTTGATACGTAAAATCATTGAAAATCCTGATTTGTCTGACAAAATACCAGATAATAGTGTGATTGAATTTGTTGAAAAGGATTTTGAAGTCAAGAAAAGAAGCTATCCGGGAAATAGTAAATTGATTAAAGTAAAAAATGAGCTTGAAATAAATTAGTGTCACACACAAATATTAAATCCGAATATATTTAATATATCCTTTCCACTAAGAGAATCATCATCTTTATGGTAACATAACTTCAACAACCGCTGTCTTTTCAGGCTTATTTTCAAAATTTCGACAGGGATTGAATTTAGCTGCTTGCGCGGATTTGCCTGCGGCGAGCTCACAAGAATTACCTTTGTGGCCGCTGACGCGGAATTGAATTCCGTGCCTCTTGTTCGGTTGAAATCCGTACCTCTTGCCCGGTTGAAATCCGTGCCATCCTTAAAAAATCACAATAAGGTGAAAATTATTTCATTTTCCTCATGAGAATCAACCTCATTGCGGGTATATTATATAACATAGGTTAGGGTTTAGGTTAGTAGAGTGTTCTGACAGGTACTTGCAGGTCACATAAATAGTTCTATTTCTGCAATACCTGTCAGTTTTTTTGCAGGAGTATGAATCATAAAGTAAAAAAAATACATTTTCTGATATGAGATATACCTTGCCTGAGGGTATAATATAAATTAACAGGAGGATCACCTTGTGGATCAATAACTAAAAATGACAATGCTGAAACAGGAAGATATAGAAAAAATCGAACGATATATTAAAGGAGAGTCGGGGGAAATCGAAAAAACAGATGTGGAATCTCTATTTAATGATGGTGAAAATAACTTACTTTCGCCACTATCTTGAAAATGACTGGGACCTTATGCTTAAAGATTCCTCTCCTCCGAAGTTAATCTTAATCACCTGCTTGACCATGTTCATCATATAATCAGAAAAAATGAGACTTTGAAAAAGCAAAAACCTTTTCAAAAATTTATCCGGATTTATATGAGGGCTGCAGCTATATTGCTTTTACCTTTACTGTTTGCAGGAGGACTGATTTACAGTTATCTGGGCAATAATAATAAGACAATACAGACCAGCAGGTAAGTTCCACCATTTATGCCCCTTTGGGAGCCAGGGTTTCCTTCAATCTTCCTGATGGTACTACAGGCATGCTTAACAGCGGTTCCAGCTCAGCTATTCGCTTCCGTTTATCAACAACCGACAGTAAAACTTGAGGGAGAAGCATGGTTTGAAGTGAGCCGGGATGAAGATCATCCTTTTGAGATCAATGCCGGTAATTCAACGAGTTAAGGTACTGGGAACCAGTTTTAATCTGAGTGCTTACCCGGCGAAAATTATGTAGAGGTAGTCCTTCAGGAGGGGAAAGTGGAATTTTTTGATAATAAGGTAATGAAAAGTAACAATGCTTCCATCGGAAAGATTGGTTTTTCAGAATGGAAATATCAGAAATCGGTTACTGATCCTGCAAAGTACAATGCCTGGACAGAAGGTAAGCTCGTTTTCAGGGGTGATCCTATGGCTGAAGTAGCCAGACGTATTGAACGATGGTACAATGTAAAAGTTGAATTGCCGACAAGGAACTTGAGAAATATTCTTTCCGTGCAACATTTCAAGGATGATAAACTTGAAGATGTTCTCCGGTTTTTATCAATGACCTCTCCTATCACGTATCAAATTACTCCGCGTAACTTTTGCCAGATGGAACTTCAATAAAAGAAAAAGTAACCATTTATATGAAAAATAATAATACTAATCTTAAAAACCTATAACTATGAAAAAAATAACGGCCTTAGAATGTGAGTAAAAAAAGGAAATCGCGTCAACGATTTCCTTAAAAAACATCATTTCGATATTTTTTAACTTAAAACATTACAAATCTATGAAAAAAAACAAACCTTTCGGGGAATTGTTTTATCGTTCTCTGAAAAAAACCTTACTAATCATGCGTATTGCTGTTATTCTTATGATTCTCGGAATTCTGCAAGTACGTGCTAATGACGCCTATTCGCAGAAAACAAGGCTTTCTCTCAATTTTTCAGATACCGACTTGTCAAGGTACTTGATAAAATTGAAGATGAAAGTGAATTTTTCTTCCTGTACAATGAAAAACTTCTTGATACCGAACGTAAAGTCAGTATTTCTGAAAATGACCAATTAATTAGTAAAATATTGGATGATTTATTTACCGGCACCGATGTGAAGTATACTATCATTGACCGTAAGATCATTCTTGCTCCGGAATATCTTCCAAAGAAACAGATGCGGCAGATATCGTGCAACAACTGGTAATTTACGGCACTGTTACTGATAGCAATACAGGCGAACCTATGCCTGGCGTAAACATTACAGTAAAAGGTACAACAATTGGCACTATAACCGGGATGGATGGTAAATATACGATATCAGTTCCTGATAAGAATGCAACTCTTATATTCTCATTTATCGGTTATATTAACCAGGAAACTCCTTTAAATGGCAGAACAAATCTGGATGTTATTCTTGCAAGTGAAGTGCTTGGACTTGATGAAGTTGTTGTGATCGGATATGGATCGCAGAAAAAAGTCAATGTGATTGGTTCAATAACTCAGATCAGCAACAAGGAGATGACTGTTGCTCCTGTTTCCAGTGTATCGAATATGCTTGCCGGTCGCTTACCCGGAGCAATATTCATGCAAGGATCAGGGGATCCTGGGAATGATGCAGCCACTATTCGTATAAGAGGTAATGCAACACTTGGAAATAATTCCCCTCTGATTGTAGTGGATGGCATAACCGACCGGGATTTAAACTCCTTGAATCCGGATGATATAGAAAGCATATCAGTGCTTAAAGATGCATCAGCTGCAATTTACGGTGCAAGGGCAGCCAATGGGGTCATTCTTGTTACCACGAAACGTGGGGCAATAAATACCGCACCAACTCTTACATACCGTTATACTCTGGGATTCAATTCTCCAACCAAGCTAACGGAAATGGCTGATGCTGCAACTTATGCAACAATGATACGTGAGTATCAGTCTTACAAAGGAACTCCTGAGGCCAGTATGAGGTACTCTCTTGATGATATAGCCAGAGTATCAGTTGGGAGACTATCCATGGACACATCCGAATACAGACTGGTATGGTGCAGTATTTAAAGATTACAGCACTACCCAGAATCATAGTTTATCTATAAATGGCGGATCTCAGAATGTCAGTTATTTTGTTTCCTATGGCAACCAGTCTGACGATGGACTCTATAATTCAAAATCGACCAATTATACAAGAAATAATTTAAAGGCTAACATTGATATAAAAGTTAATGAATATTTGAGTTTTGGCTTTGATCTGACCGGTATCCAGGAAAATCGAAATTACTCTACATACTCTGGTGGTACCTATTCTCGCAGTAATATTGAGTATGAAATTTTTGATCTGACAAATCAGATGTGGCCTTCTTCCCCCGCATTCTGGCCCAACGGATTACCGGGCCCGGATTTTGAAAGGGGCGCACAACCAGTGGTAATTTCTACTAATGCGTCAGGTTTTGAACATGATAAGCGTTACTATAGTAATAACATGTTTACTGCCTCTTTTAAAATACCATGGGTTAAAGGGCTAAGTTTAACAGGACAGTATGCCTATGATGTTTATTACAGGAGGGGAATAAGTATTTCAGCAAACCTTTCAAGCTATATTACTTTGATAAGGATGCTTACCTGGCTGTCGGAGGTCCAGGAAAGGAAGACGGATCTGATTTCCTTATCGGATCCCAGGTAGGTGTATCAGAACCGTTCCTGATAGAAACCTCCAGTGAATCTTATACAAAGACTTCCAGGATAAGACTTGACTACAAAAATACATTTGGCGGTTTTCATAATATTGATGCTTTTATTGCATTCGAACAAAATGAAGATAATTGGGAGTCTTTTAATGCTAACCGTCGATATTTTTCTTTCTGATCAGTTACCATACCTTTTTGCAGGAGGCGATGAAGAAAAAACAAACAATGCCTCGGTCGGACTTGATGCACGGATGAACTATTTTGGACGTTTAAGTTATGATTATAATAGTACATATTTATTACAGTTTACTCTTCGAAGAGATGGTTCTTTGAGGTTTTCAAAAGAATCGGGGCGCTGATATAGGTTCCCCTTCTTGCTTATGAGTGAGAATGTCAAACGAAGATTGGTGGAAAAATAGTCTTGGCTTCATTGATTTTTTCAAGCTCAAAACCTCATGGGGACAAATGGGTAACAACGCTGTTAATCCATTTCAGTACCTTACAATGTATGAATTTTCTACGGGAGTTCCACTATGCACCTGAAAAGAATTATGAAGCCGGTCTTTCACGAGCCGGAACTCCAAATCCCAATATAACCTGGGAAGTAGCAAATATCATTAATTTTGGCTGGGAGTCTACATTCTTTAAAAAGTTTACTTTCAACACCGACTTTTTCTACGAAAGACGAAATAATATCCTTGTTCAGAGAAATGCATCGGTGCCTCAGTTTACAGGACTTTCCCTGCCTGATGAAAATTTTGGAATTGTTGACAGCCCGGGTTTGAACTTGTATTGGGATACAATGATGCAAAGGGAGATTTGAGTTATGGAATAAATGGAAACCTGAATTTTGCCCGCAATAAAATTATTGAATTTGATGAACCTACTCAATCTGTAGCATGGCAGGTCCGGACCGGGAAGCCTCAGGGAGCACTTCTCCTTTATAAGTGGATAGGTATTTTCAAGGATGAGGCAAATCTTGATTCCTATCCTCATGTTTCAGGCGCTGCACCAGGCGACTTGATTTTGGAGGATTATAACAAAGATGGCAAGATAGATGGCGCGGACAGGCAATTATTTCCTCTTACTGCAACTCCGGAATTATCTTTTGGAGTAGATTTTAATATGAAATACGGAATTGGCAGTTAACTGCACTTGTACAGGGTGTCGGAAGAGCCTGGAAAGGCTGGATACTAATATTCAGAGAGGACTGGCGGGTAATTATTTTATGAGGGATGCCATAGGCAGATGGACCACTGAAAATACCGATGCCTCAAGGCCCAGAGCATTTAACTGGAATGATGAGTATTGGAGGTCAGATGATTTTGTCAGCACTTACTTTTATGATGATATTTCCTTTGCACGTTAGAACAGCCTCCAGCTTAGTTATACTATTCCTGGAAGTGTTCTGAAATCTATCAGGGCTAAAGATATGAAGGTCTATTTCTCCGGACAGAATCTGTGGACCATCTGGTCAGCTCAGGATTTCACCGATCCTGAACTGGCAGGTGTTAATTCATATCCCCTTACGCGGATACTCGCCCTGGGTGCACAAATATCCTTCTGATTGATACAATTTTAGAATATATTAAAAACATATTATAATGGAAAGAAATATTAAAAACATATACTTCATAGCTGTACTGGTTCTTTTGCTCCCTGCTTGCAGTGAGAAAATTCTGGATAAGACTCCCCTGGACAGCTATTCCGACCCTCTCATCTGGGCGGACGCTAACCTTGCCAGCAGATATCTGAATGCAATTTATAAATATGAACTCCCAAATGGCAATATAAAACGTGGTAATGATTATGGAACAGGTCCTTTTACAACAGAACACACATATTTAAAGGGCGGAAGTCTGACCGAATACGACCAGGCACAGGTAAGTCCCAATGCTGCCGGTACTGACCGTGGTCATCTGAATTGGAACAGGTTTATCTCTGTTCGAGATTAAATTACTTCATTGCCAATATTGACAAAATGCCTGACAAGGAAAGTGCCGGGATATTAAAAGGTGAAGCTATCTTTCTCAGAGCCGTATTTTATTATGAACTATGCCGTGTCTATGGCGGTGTTCCACTTTTTGATCAGCCGAATCAACTGGGGGATGATTTCTCTGAAATTGGAAGGAACACTTTCAAGGAAACCGTTGATTTTATAGTTAAAGACTGTGATGATGCAGCCCAATTACTCAATCTTAAAAGTAATTCGATAATGGGCAGACCAACAAAAGAAGCTGCTCTTGCTCTTAAATCAAATATTTTGTTGTTTGCGGCCAGCGATCTTACAGCCAATGGACTGGCTGAAAGTGAGTATGTAGGTTACAGTAATCCTGACAGAAATGCCTTGTGGACCGCAGCAAAAAATGCAGCAAAAGCGGTTATGGATCTGGGCACATGCGAACTTTCTGATTTTGGAGCTCCTGACCAGGAGGTTGTAGCAAAAAAATACTTTGACTTTTTTAAGGCCTATACCCTGGCAGATAAAGAAGTCATATGGGGAAGAATGTATAGGCTGGATGTCGGATTTGCTATGTGGACAAACAGGTGGTGCGGACCTAACGGGCTTAATTGCTGGGGGAATAACGATCCTTACGGAAACATGGTGGATGATTATGAAATGAAGGATGGATCAAAGTTCTTTGACCATTTTACATTTAATACCAATAAAGAATATATAAACGTATCGGCCAAATTTACAAATAAAAACATTTATTATAATCGTGAACCAAGGTTCTATGCAAGTATTCTTTACGACAGCACCCTCTGGCAAAAACGTCCTGCTGATATGTTAACAATAGATCCGCTTGGCATTTACGACAGACGAACCAGGATAGTTATAGAAAATGGTGTGGTAATAAGTAAAAGGTTCGGGCTGGATACCCGGCAGGGTCCTGTATCGCCTCAGAATGCATGTTACACAGGATATCTTATTAAAAAACAGATGGATGATAAGGTTGCCGGTGTTACAGACCAGAATCAGAGTATTTGTATATGGATCCGCTATGCTGAGATCCTTTTAAACTATGCAGAAGCTTCTTTAGAGTTAGGCGATATCACAACTGCCACACAATTCGTCAATATGGTAAGGAACAGGGCAGGGCTTCCGGATGTCACAGGCGATCTTGAAACGGCATTACGTCATGAAAGGAATATTGAACTGGCTTTTGAAAATAAACGTTGGTTTGATGAAAGAAGGTGGAAAACCCTTGAAGCAAATTTTGCTCAATACCTGTATGGTGTTGATATCACAGAAGTTAACGATAATGGAATTATTACAACCACATGGATGCAGTCTTATGCTGCACCTCAAAAAGTCTGGAATAAGAAATTATACTGGTTTCCTATCTCCAGGGATGAAATTAACAGAGCTCCAAAACTTGTACAAAATCCTTTCTACGAATAATTTAGAACCGGGAGATACTCTCCCGGTTCTTTAAAAAAAATTTAACATCCTGTGAAATTGAATGTTAAATAAATGATTAATCAATAAAATATGAAAAAAATAATTTTTGAATGCCTGATAATCTTAGTGTTTCTCCTTACTACTCAAATCACTTTCTCTCAAAATCCAATTGATCCTGGCGACCCGCCAAACAATACGGATATCCCCGGTTTTTACAAATCAAGACTTTCGGATGTCAAAGCTGAGATAGCCGGCCTGAAAGCTGGTAGGTCACAGACAGTAGCCAACTCTCCGGGAGGGTTGCCGGTTTATGCTGTTTATTATGGTGAAAAGGATAACTTTCAATCTCAGGCAAACTATAATTCCGCTGTAGGTGCCGGCAATCCTGTCTATTATGCAAGAAAAGACTCCTGCACAAAACCTGTAGTATTTTTTGTAGGACCGGTCCATGGGACAGAGGGAGAAGGGATCGCAGGACTTGTTAACCTGATACACATTGCTGAAACAGGTAAAGACTATCGTGACAGGGAGTGGCCGGAATTAAAGAAATATATAGATCAATGCAGGGTCATCATTATTCCCTGTAGTAATCCGGATGGACGTAAAAGATGCCCTTACGATAGTTTTGTTAACCTTCCATGTGAAATGATGACAAAATATGGTCAGGGTACCCATATAGATGGAACTTTATGGAGATGGCTTCCGTCCAAATCATTACACCCTATGAAAGGCGATGTAGGTATATTGGGTTCCTACTTTAATGATAATGGTATAAATATCATGCATGATGAGTTTTTCATCCCTATGGCAGAAGAGACAAAAGCCATTTTAAAATTAGCACATGACGAGGCTCCCGATATCTCTGTTTCATTACATTCATGCTGTTGCGAAGTGCCATCTATTATTCAAACAAGTCATGTCCCTGTTTTTATAAAAAAAAGGATAGCTGAATTAGCCAGCCAGTTAAACCAGCATTACGGATCTTTAGGATTACCTCACTCGAAGGAAGGCTGGTCATTAAGAGTTGCAGCTGATGATCCTGTTCCTCCCCCTCGAAGTTCGTTCAATCTGGTCAGCGCCATGCATTTTATATCCGGGACAACCTCTTTTACTTTCGAATGTTCACACGGCACATTAGAGGAGGGAAAAGAAGAGTCGCTTGTAAAATATAACAAAATATTGGATATACAACTAGTTCTTTACCAGGAAATATTTAATTACATAATAAATAACAGGTTATATTGGGAATATACAAGTCTGTAAAAGACTGCCTGATACAAAATTAATTTCAAGCTGTTTAGTGTTCATGACTTTCCGTTGATTATCACCAGTAACAACTTAAATAGTAAATTTTATTCGGGGATAAGCATACGAAATCTGCCAATGAAATGTCTTTTTTACATTCAGGACAAAAACATGCACGATGTTCAACAATCTTATCGGGGTTATCTGTAATCTTCAGAGTCTCGCCCTCATGCCCGGGTTGTCTTCCTGTCTTAAGATTCCCTTTTTCCCTAAGACTAATCGTGGGTGGCGGTCTGTTCTCATCTTTAGCAGGTGGAATAGAGCTGTTTATACTGTCTTTTTTAGTTTTGTATAGCGCCAATTCCCGTTCAGTAGCTTCAATTCGTGCAATCAACTGTGGAACTTTAGCAAGTTCTTGTGCCTGCATCAAAATGATGCGCTTCAGATCTTTAATGATAATTTTATAGGAGGGTTCCATATTCCGTTCTGCGAAACTAATCCTGGAATCCAAAATATCAAAGAACGTAATCGCTTATTTATCAAACATTAAAATAATAATTGTTTATATGTGTTCATTTTCGCAAATCAACTTTGAATCAAAACAAATAAATGTTAACTTCAATCAAAAATTGTTAATACCAGCTTATTTTTATAGATACTGATCAGTTACCATTATTTTTATAAGTTAATAAGAATCCCGTCAATGAAAAGATATATTAGTCTTCTATCGGGCCTTTTTGTACTTGCAAGCATTTCCGGCCAGAATGATCGCATGATTGATGACATTAAAGACCATAAAGCCGGAACCTCCGTTTGGTGGATCGGCAACGACAGCTGGATCATAAAATCAGATGATCTTGTCGTTGCAACTGATCTGTTCCTGGAGGAACAAAACCGCATTGACCCCTGCCCTATCTCTCCTGAAGAAATTGCTGGTGTCCTTGATATTTCATTTATCACACATGGACATGGTGATCATTTTAATGAGTACACTTCACGGATTTTACTTGAAAAGTCCTCATGCCTGTTTGTGATTCCCGAAAGCTGCCTTGCCCAGGCAAAAAAGCTGAATATTCCCGATGAACGCATAATTGTAGCAAAACCAAGGGTGCCTTTTGAGGTAAAGGGAATAAAAGTAAATCCTCTGCGGGCAATTCACGGGAACATGGATTTTGCAATTTATTACGATGCCAATATGCAGGATTGCGGGTATCTTCTGAATATTAATGGAAAGAATTTCCTTCAACCGGGTGATACTTACCTCCTTGAAGACCACCTTTTCTTAAAAAAGGAAAGAAATAAAGTAAAGGACTTCCATCTCGATGTGCTTTTCTTCTCTCCCACTGAGCACAACATGTACATTGATCAATCGGTCATTCTAATCAACACTCTTGATCCTGATTACATTTTTCCACAGCATTACGGAACCATTAAAGTTGCTGAAAACAATTACTGGTGGACCAAAGGATATCCACACGAAGTCTATATGCGCCTGGCTCCTTCACTTCAGGCCAGATATCACTCACTAAAGCCTGGCGACAGCATGATAATTAAGTAGATGAAAAATAACTTAAGACAACAGAAATCTCAATCTCTCTGAAACATGACAAAAATTACAACTGCTTTTATTGTATCATTCTCATTACTGTTAATGGTAAACTGCGGAAAGAGGATTAACAATAGCTCAAAGGAAAAAAGATCCGAATATCTGGAACAGCTCCTTAATACATACCGTTCCGATAAAGATGATAATCCCCATGAAGTTCCCATCTGGGAGAACTGGCTAAGGAAGACAGGTGAATTGCCTCCCGACTTTGATAAAATGAGAACTTGTGCGGCCCCTCCCGATCTGATGGTTTTCGAAAACGGGAAGCCTGTTAAGACACCTGAACAGTGGCAGGAAAGAAAACAGGAAATAGTAAAGGAAATGAAGGAGTACATGTTCGGAAATTGGCCACCGCCTCCTCCAAAAACAGCAATAAAATACCAGGAAGGAGTTGCAGAAGAAAATGAATTATACACAAAGCATAATGTTCAGCTTATGTTTGCCCCATCAGCAAGGGCAGTGGAATATGTTGACAATTCATATGGTTATGGCCGGCTTGATTACAGTAATTTCCTTACAGCAATACTGAATGTGGAACTCTATGTTCCCAAAGGGAAAAAACCCTTTCCGGCAATTGTCAAACTAGGGCCGGCAGCTTCTACCGGCGAAATTGGTGCCAATGACCTGGAAAGGCTGGAAAAATCCGGGTATGTAGTTTGCCGTTTCAGCAGGAAGGATGCAGATTTAATTGCAGGCGTATATCCGGGATATGAATGCAACCAGCTTGAATGGTGGGCATATGCTGCATCCAGGTGTGTCGATCTGCTATATGCCAGAGATGATATTGACAAGTTAAAAATAGCAGCGGCCGGCCATTCGAGGGGAGCAAAAACGGCTCTGCTTGCAGCCATAATGGATGAAAGAATAAAGGCGGTTATCAACAGTCATCCAGGAACGGTTGCAGGATGATTTGATCTCTGGAGGTACGCTGGTGATCAGTACAGTGGGGATTTTCTTGAAAACAGTACACGCAGATTCCCATACTGGAACCATCCGCGAATGCGTTTCTTTATGGGAAGGGAGAACAAGCTTCCATTCGACGGACACTCTTTGCTGGCGCTCATTGCTCCCCGTCCTTGCCTTATGGGTAGCGGTGGACATGACGCCGTCGGCGAAGTCTGGGGGGATCAGCAGTGCTATATGGAAGTTAAAAAGGATTTACGGTTACTCGGACATGAAGAAGATGTCGTTTTATGCCTCGCCGGGGGCACATGAGGTGACCCCGGTTATGATCAATGCCTATCTCGACTGGCTCGATATACGTTTCGGAAGAAAACAGACAGGGTTTAATGACGAGCTTATATATACATACTCTTTTGATGAATGGGAAAAAATGCAAGGCAGGGAACCGGAGCCTGATGAGTATGCTGAAATAGGCATGAATGATATTCTGACCAAAGCTGACGGCAAAATGATCAGAACAAAGGATGAATGGGAAGAAAAAACCTTGCATTTGAAGAAACAGATCAATTCAATTATCGGAGAGCTTCCTGAATATGAGAAAATACAAACAATCACGTTTGAAAATGAGAGAAAATTCAAAGAAAGGTTTTTAAAAGCAGAGGTCCGGATCAACGACCAGACTTATTCTTCACCTGACATATCCCGGAGATAAGAAAATCAACACACCTGCTGTTATATACCTTCATGCATATCTGGATGCAAACGGATATAACTCGTCCAGAGGATACGGCTATTCAACCAGTGTGGGTGAAAGGCTTGCACAGTACGGATTTCTTGCAGTTGAATTTGACCAGTTTGGTTACGGGCTTCTGCAACAGGGATTCAGGAATTGAATTCTACTCTGAAAATAAGAATACATCTGCTCTAGGCATAATCATGAGCGATGTCAGTAAAATTATTGATGCTTTAAACCTGATTGAATGGATTGACAAAGACAGGATCATGTGGTTACCAGGTTACTCCCTGGGTGGTATGGTTGGATTATATGCAGCTGCTTTTGAGCCGCGAATCAAAGCTGTTGCAACAACATGCGGCTTTGGTTCAATGAGAATGGATGTTCATGGAAATGAAACAGAAGGAATAAGAAGATACTCACATTTCCGGCCGACAATACCCGGACTTGGATTTTTTCTTGGGAATGAAAAACTTATATCATATGATTTTCATGAAATACTTGGTATGATAGCGCCCCGGAATGTCTTTATCCTTGCTCCTGAACTTGATCAGGACTGGTTCCCGGAGGATGTTGAAATATGCTACAGGGAAGCTTCAAGAGGTTTTTGACCTATATGGAAAAAAAGAAAACATCGTTTTCAGCAATCCGGCTGATTTCAACCGGTTTCCTCCTGAATACCAGGAAATGGTGATTGAATGGATGACCGGACTAAACCTGAAACCCGGGAAGGAAAAATAATAGATCAATTGATAAGGTCAGAAAAGGATTATTAAGAAGAATTTTTACCCGGAATACAGCTTTTACCGGTGCTGCCTTACTCACGAAGCTACCCACATAAATCCTGTTGATTGAAATAAATAAACTCAACTTATATAATTCCAATTTTTTGGTTCTTTCATAATTATTTTAATATCAATATTTTAAATACATGCAGTAATACCGCCATCAACAAAAATAAGTTGTCCGTTAATAAAACTGCTGGCCTTTGATGAAAGGAAAATCACTGTGCCAACAAGCTCTTCAGGATTTCCCCATCTGTTAGCCGGCGTTCTTTTACACACCCAGGTATCAAATTCAGGATTTTCGTAAAGTGGCTTTGTCATATCCGTTTTAAAATATCCCGGGCCTATGCTATTTACCTGAATATTATATTTTGCCCATTCAGTAGCCATTGCACGTGTAAGCATCTTCAATCCACCTTTTGCTGCTGAATATGGTGCTATTGTCGGACGTGCAAGTTCACTTTGTAATGAACATATATTAATTATTTTACCGCTTTTGCGTTGTATCATGCCTTTTACTGCTTCTTTACTGACAATAAATGCACCTGTAAGATTGGCATTCAGCACATTATTCCAATCCTCAAGTTTGAATTCTTCGAGTGGGGCACGATACTGAATACCTGCATTGTTGACCAGAACATCGATAGGGCCAAGTTTTTTTTCAATTTCATTAATTCGACGTTCAACTTTGCTCGCTTTCGTAATATCAAAAGCAAATCCGGAAACTTTAAATCCTTTCTTTATGAAAGAATCGGCAGCAACATCAACTTTTTCCTGATCCTGCCGTTTATAATTACTGAAGCTCCCTCTTTTGCCAAACCTTCAGCAATTACATATCCTAATCCCCTTGTCGAACCGGTAATCAGTATTCTTTTTCCTTCAATATTAAATAACATAATGACTAATTTAAGTTAACGATAAATCCTCTATTTAAAAATCAAAAGAAAAAACGGAAATGAGTAAATAACATAGCAGTATTTTCAGATTCACAAAATAAGAAAAAAATCGCTGCCGGACAGGAATTCCCTTCCGGAAACAGGTCCACCAATAATACTGGCAGTTAAACAATTCAACAATTATTAAATTATATGACTATCTGGAATCATACATATAAATATTTTGATGCTTGAATCAAAGAGGTCTTATGCATGATTACCGATTGTCATATTAAATTATATTTAACTATAATAAAATTAGTAATTATAGTGAATAAATTAACCCTTAAATGGAGTAAGAAACGATTTAACACAGGTTGATCCCAAAAGAGAGCCTAAGAGCCAAAATGAAAGTTTGTAAAAGGTAGTGGGTAAGTGAAGTTAGACCTGTCTGCAGGGACCCTTATACAATCCCTCAGATTTCAGTAAAATATCAACAGTCTGCTGATGTTTAGATTTATCTTCTTACATTTATCAAAACGTATTAAGATATGAGGTTTTTCCTTTACACTTTATTGACATTGACCTTTCTTATGTTTAAAGGTACGGTATCAGGCGAACCGGATCATGATCAAGAGAATATCTTCAAAAACTGTTGAAAGTGCTTCCTGAAGACAGGATATTTCCCGAAGGAGCAGCTGAACACGTTACTCCTGACGATTTTACCTGGCACCAATGGCTGAAGAGGACAGGCTCTCTCCCGCCCGATTTTGATAAGCTGCCTTCCCTGCCTTTCCTCCCTGATCCATTGATCATTGATGAAGGCGGCAAAAATATTCCCGTAGAGACCATATCCCAATGGAACGAAAAAAGGGAACAGATAAAAGAACTTGCTCAGCATTGGATCACCGGTACATTCCCCCTCCTCCTGACAACCTGCAGTTTGAGGTGCTGGAGGAGAATAAAAAAGGACGGCTTATGGAACGCAGGATCCTTTTAAAGTTTGGTCCTGACCACAAAGCACAACTCCATGTCACTCTTTTCTTACTCCCGCTGAACGACCCTTCCCGGTATTTATTTGCCCGTGGAAAAAGATAGGTATGATTCGGTGCAGGCAGCAGTCCGCAGAGGATATATAGGGTGCCGGTTTACTGCAACAGATCCGAAATACGGATATCCCGACGACAGTGAGGGATACGAAAAACTATACTGGCCGGAGTATGACTTCACTACTATAATGCGATGGGCATGGGCTTCCTCGAGGGCAATAGATTATTTATATACGCTTGATTATGTGAACAGGGATCAGATTGCCTTACCGGATTGTCACGCAATGGCAAGATGGCGCTCTGGGCAGCTGCCTACGATGAGAGGATAAGCTGTGGTTCCCATTAGCGGCGGCACAGGCGGGGAGGATCCATTTCGGTACACTGCATTTAGATATAATGTTGAGACCATTGAAAGGATCAGCTATAATTTCCCTCACTGGGTAAATCCCAGGTTAAAGTTTTTCACCGGGTGGGAAAGCAAAATCCCTGTTGACCAGAACTCGTTGATGGCGCTGATCGCTCCCCGCGGACTCATGCTTTCATCAGCCCTGACCAAACGGATGGTAATCCCTGGGGCATTGAACAGGCTTATTTGTCGGCCCGGAAAGCTTATGAATTTCTTGGGGCAGAGGATAAAATTGCTCTTGATCTTCGCTGGGGGCTGCACGCTCCTGCTTACAGGGATATGGAAAGATACCTCGACTTTTTCGATTATGTTTTTGGTCGCGGCGATATAAAACCAAAGAACGAACTCATCTATGATTATACCTTTTCCAAATGGCTCGGACTGAGCGGTGAAAATATTTATCCATTGTCCTATCCTGAGAAAGTAACAGATGACCTGCTCATTGATACAAAAGGAATGATTATTAAGAATCAGGCAGCATGGGAACAAAAAATCCCTGATCTAAGGAAGAGGATCAACTGGGGAATGGGTATTGAACCACCCTCAGTAGGTCCCGGACCTCAGACCGATTACCTTCAGTCCGTTGAGGCCTGCCCCGGGTAGGATCAGGCATAAGCAGCACACCATTGATGTTCGGTTATCTGTACTTTCCGGCTGAAAAGAAAAATGAAAAAACCTCCTGTAATCATTTATCTGCATGGTTATGCCTATTCGACAGGGATAATGAATACAGGCAATATAATAACACAATTTGTTAATGCGGGATATGCAGTTTACCTGTACGATCAGATCGGGTTTGGAACAAGAAATACAGAAGAGAGTAAATTTTTCTATGAGCGCTTCCCCACTGGTCTAAAATGGGACGCATGGTGGCCGATGTCCGTTGGGCTGTTGATGCGTTGTCAGAACTCGAATTAATAGATCCGCAGCGGATATATGTCGCCGGGTATTCCCTCGGAGGAGCAGTGGGATTATACAGTGCGGCGCTGGATGAGAGGATTGCAGGAGTAATTTCTGTATGTGGCTTTACACCAATGCGTTCAAACAAACCTGGAAAAACCGCTGAAGGGATCTATGAATATTCGCATCTCCATGGTCTCCTGCCCCGGTTGGGATTCTTTGCGCAGAATGAGGAACGGATACCATACGATTTTAATGAGATACTGGCTGCTGTCGCTCCGCGTCCGCTGCTGATAGTGGCCCCAACCTGGGACCAATATGCTTCTTTCCCTGATATAAATCACTGCCTGAGTGAAGTGAAGAAAGTCTATGATTTGTATAAACAAAAAGACAAAGTCGAATTATTTGCGCCTGAGGACTATAACCGTTTTTCAGAGGAAATGAAATCAAAGGTTATTTCGTGGATGAAGCAGAATTTCAGATAAAACTCTCAATAAAAAATGAATTATTAGTGGTCATTAATATTATGTTATTCAGAGAGTTACTCCCCCCATCGCAGGGTCAGCATTGCAATATAAGAAAAGGAGACCTCTGATGAAATAATCATTTAAAAGTTGAAGGTCACCTTTAAGATACAGGCACGGCGAATCGATTGCTGAAAGCAAAAATAAAACAGCTTGATCATTAACTGGTGCGATACAAAACGAGTAAAGATGCCGGATGTTCCACCTGATAATAATGGTTCTGAAAGAGCAATCAGCAATGTCAAGGCTAAACTAAAATATCCGGCATTTCAAAATATTAAGTGCTGCTGAAAATTTGCTATTCTGAGACCCATTATTGACACTGCCATAAAAAATGATCAAAATGTGTTACAGATTTTAAATGTAGTCTCCGTTTATAAAACAAACTGATTCATCTGTAAGTATTAACTTTAGACATTTTTCGATCTCCAAACTCCAGGCACTGATTAGTTAATATTAAACTGAAAGAGAATAAAATGAAAAGATTCATTCATCCTAACAAATTGAATAACATCAATATAGCAATATTTTCCTGTTTTACGCACTTTTTAAAAAAAGCTTCTGAAACCCTAAAGTAATAAGGAATGATTTTTTAATTTGGATGTTGCATGCTATATTTATGATGTATTTTTATTAAAATTTAAATTTACAGTACCATGGCCAACACTTACACTCAATGCTATTTCCATATAGTCTTTTCAGTAAAAAATCGCGATGCATTGATAAGAAGGGAATGGAAAGATGAATTGGAAAGGTATGTCACAGGAATTGTTTAAAACCATAGGCATAAAATGCTGGCAATAGGTACAATGCCTGACCATATTCATATTTTGACAGGTTATAATGTAAATCAGCTGATACCAGATCTTGTTGAAGAAATTAAAACATCATCCAATAAAATCATTAAAGGGAAAAGGTTATCAAAATTTAAGTTTGAATGGCAGAAAGGTTATGGAGCTTTCACACATTCTCATTCCCAAATAGACCTGGTGGCAAAATATATTTTAACTCAGGAAGAGCATCATAAAAAACAGCCATTCAGGGAAGAGTATTTTGAAATCCTGGAGAAGAACAACGTGCAATTTAAAAATGAATATGTCTTTGAATTCTTTGATGAGGTTCATGGTTGGGATTAAATATTTCGGTGCTCTGCACCTTTTGTGTCATAATACAAATGCATTTCTACAAATATTTCGCAGCTCTGCTGCTTTTAATATTACCAATAATGTTCACAATGCCGGATTAATTGAATGTAAATGAATGCTATTGATATATAAAGGTAAATAACGAATAACCGGATTGAGTCTGACTGAAGGTTAATATATTATGGTGCAGAGCACCATAATATTTGTAGATAAGCACAAGCACAAGACATTAAAGGTGCAGAGCACCGAAATAATAAAGCTTAAAAATATATTAACAATAACCGTTTTAGCTTAAATTAACCGCGATAGTTTTAAAATCAGAATTCAGGTATTGCAACACTGAAAACAGGAGTCCAAATTTAACTAAACGAGAATAAAATGAAAAGATTCATTCATCCTGACAAATTGAAAAACATCAACATAGCAATATTTTTTATCTTGCTGATTGCATGTTCCGGCCCGAATAAAGAAAAAAAAAGTTTCCGGGCTGATTTCAACAACACTAATAACCGTATCTGGATAGGAAAGGATTTTTGGTCCATTCCTGTCGAAGACTGGAAAGTCAGTAACGGGCGGGTGGAATCTGTCGGGGTAATTCCTGGATCCAGGGTTAATCTGCTGACCTATACACTTTCGCCGAATGATGGAAATTTTAAACTTTCTGCAAAAATGGGGCTGATCCAAAAAGGTAATATCCCAGGTTCTGCCGGTTTTCTGGTAGGAATTTATGATCCGATAGATTCAAGTGCCAAAGCTGCCTGTTATTATGGTAAGGGCATTAAAGCAGGGGTCAGCCTCTCAGGTTTTGCCTTCCTGAAGGACAAACAGGTAAAACTGCCGGAAGACTTTGATTGGAATGCATTTACGGTCAGTGTAAGTGGTGATGGTCATTCATTATCCCTGAAAATCACCGATGACAAAGGGAAATCCCCTGAAATAATCAGATGTGATGCAGACAGCCTGAAAGGCCTTGTCGCATTAGCCACAAACCTAAAGCCAGGCAATGAAAGTCCGGGGAAATCAACATTCTGGTTTGACAGCCTGGAGCTTTCCGGTTCAAAGGTAACTGAAAGGACTGATAATGCCTTTGGCCCTGTACTTTGGACCATGTACACCTTAAACAAGGGTAAGGTTAAGCTGGAAGCATTCCTTCCTCCTATTGGAAAGAACGATAATCAGGAAGTCAATCTTCAACTGAATAAGGACGGACAATGGGAAACAGTGAAAACAGAAGCCATTGAGCCAGACTCCAGGGCAGCAATATTCATAATGGACAAATGGGATTCATCAAAAGATGTTGGTTTTCGGGTTGAATACACAGAAAAAGGGAAAGATGGCACAGGAAAAGAAAGTTATTATCTGGGTACCATCCGCAGAGATCCGGTTGACCGGCCGCTTAAAGTAGCCGGAATGACCGGACAGAACTGGAATGGTTATCCTTATTCCCCGCTAATTAAAAATATGACTTATCTCAACCCGGACCTTCTCTTTTTTTCCGGCGATCAGATCTATGAGGAAAACGGTGGTTATCCTATCATTAGAAAACCTGTTGAAAGATCAATGGTTAATTACCTGGGCAAATATTATATGTTTGGCTGGGCCTTTGGCAACTTGATGCGCGATCGTCCTGCCGTATGCTGCCCTGACGACCATGACATTGATCAGGGAAATATTTGGGGCGAAGGTGGAAAACCTATGACAGACACGTTAGAATTAGGCAGTGTGGGAGGATTCATCCAACCAACAAGAATGATCAACATGATCAACCGCATTCAGGGAGGAAACCTCCCCGATCCGTATGACCCAACCCCGATAGATGACGGGATGAGTGTCTGGTACACTGACTTTACCTATGGACGAGTGAGTTTTGCACTGGTTAGCGACCGCATATTCAAAAGCGGACCCGAAAACATAGCCTTCTGGAAAGGAAGGAAAGATCATCTGACAATCCCGGTAAGTCCTTCAAAACTGGAAAAGCCGGGATTGAAATTGCTGGGTGACCGCCAGATTAATTTTCTGAAAGAGTGGATCACCTACTGGCATGGAGCCGATATGAAAGTATTGCTTTCACAAACGATATTTGCCAATGTTGCCACGAACCACGGACCGGAGATGGAATTTCTCCGGGGAGATCTTGACTCAGGAGGATGGCCAAAAAACGGCAGAGACAAAGCCATCAAAATTATGCGTAAAGGTTTCGTATTCCACATCGCCGGCGATCAGCACACGGCCTCGCTTGTGCAGTATGGGCTGGATAATTATAAAGACGCGGACTGGTGTTTCTGTGTTCCCGCAGTTTCAACTGGTTATCCAAGAGCGTTCCTTCCTGATGAACTGGGTTGGAAGGTCAAAGAGCGCCCTGATCACGGATTACCGAATACCGGCGAATATGAAGATGCATTCGGCAACAAAAACTTTATCTATGCTTACGGAAATCCTGATAAACAACTGAACTGGAAAAACCGGTACATACAGGCAGACAAACGGGGTTCCGGATTTGGTTTGGTTACCCTGGATCAAAAGTCCAGGGATATTAAAATAGACTGCTGGAAATTCATGGCCAATGTTGAATATCCGAGTAAAAATGATCAGATTTCCGGTTGGCCGGTAACCATCAACCAGATGGATAATTACGGAAGAAAGGCTGTGGCATACCTCCCGGAAATAAAAGTCAACAAGCCCAATCAGGTTATTCAGGTTATAAATAATAAGGGTGAATTAGTTTATGTAGTCCGAATGAAGGAAGATTCATTCAAACCTAAAGTCTTTCAGAAAGGGATCTATTCCATAATTGTAGGTGAAGGGATTTCAAAAAAAGAAATAAAGGGAATTTCAACTGAATCCAAAAATCCAGTTTTAGTCGAACTTTAGTTTAAAGGAACCCTAATATTTCAAACCAATGCCAGACTCACAGATGCGGAACAACATCGTTGAGAATATTTGAAGTATTTTGTAACTAAAACAGAATAAAGATGACAATATCAGCCAGAATAAATACAGTTATATTGCTTCTCATATGATAATTAAACAGGATGTGATCTTTAGAGGCAAGTTTAACCAAAAGATCATCATCACTTCTATCAGGATCAAATTTTTCTGAAACAGATGATCCGAAAGTATATAAGTATTTTACTTTGTGATTTTTACACAAATTAATAAAATCATTTCGCTTTTTCGATATTTCATCTTTTATTATCAAAGGCTACCGATAATTTAATTTACGGATGTCTCATATGTTGGGGGCTTTGGCCGACAACAAATTGTTTATTTGTTCTGCTTATTTCTGTAACCTGAAAAATTTTAATTCGACCCTTAAATAATTGATCAATCTTTGGTATTATTTTTTTACTTTTATCTGTCATGTTAATTATTTAAAACAACTGGTAATCAAATAAGGTTTTTAGAATGTTAGTAAATATATTGTATAAATAACCCTATCAGAAACCTTTAGGGGACCATTTAATATTGAATTATTAACACATACATAAAAGGTGAAATTAAGGTTACACCTGTCAAAGGACCCGATTATTTTCCGGACTATATGCAATGCATACGAAACGGAGCCCAGGATGCTTATATAGAAGGCAGATCAGCGTGCCGTTGCATTACCGGGGGCACAGAAATCTTACAAAACAGGCAAAAAAGCAACTTAGGATCACAAAAAACAAATAATTACTACATTATGAGAAAAAATCCGATCACCCGCCGTCATTTTATAGGACAAATTGTTGTTGCAACCACTGGAATTGCGGTACTTTCCGCAGCCAAAACCCCGAGATGGCAAATAGGCTGTTTTACGAGGCCATGGGCCGGATACGATTATCGGGTAGCATTTGACGCTATGGCTGAAGCCGGTTTCAGGTATGCAGGTCTCATGACCTCCAAATCGGGGTATGTCATCACAAAAGACACCTCACCCGAACAAGCAGCATCAATAGGTGAGGATGCGAAGTCGCGGGACCTCAAAATCGGATCTATATATGGGAGCTTCGATGTAAGGAAATCCGTTGCAACAGGTATAACAGAGTTTAAGAGGCTGATAGATAACTCCTCAATTTGTGGTTGTCCTAATCTTTTACTGGGTGGCATAGCAAATCCGGACCTTGTTGAAAATTATTACAAAGTCGTTGCTGAGTGCTGCGATTATGCTGCCGGCAAGGGAGTAGGTATAACGGTTAAACCTCACGGACCTCTTAATTCCACAGGACGGGAGTGCCGTCCCCTGATTGATAAAGTGGGTCATAAGAACTTTCGTCTCTGGTACGATCCGGGCAATATTTACTATTACTCTGATGGAAAACTAAATCCGGTTGACGATGCTTCAGAGGTCAACGGCCTGGTAGCAGGAATGAGTGTTAAGGATTTCCGGATGCCAAAAGATGTAGATGTGACACCCGGGACAGGAATGGTCGACTTCCCTGGCGTTATGAAGCAGCTGAAAAAGGGTGGCTTTAAAAAGGGGCCGCTTATTGTCGAATGCTTGTCCAAAGGGGATCTCTCATTTATCAACTCTGAAGCCAGGAAAGCCCGGCAATTCATTGAAAATATTGTACAATAGAATGACCTTGTGTTATCTCCCCTCCGTTGACGATGAAAAGTGTATCTTTAAGGAATAAGCGAGAACATATTCAATTAAGTTTTATTTCAATAACCTTTATGTTGTCAGGTAAATTTTATATAATTGTTTAAAAAAAAGAACTTTAATATGCCCTTCTGTAATCTTACAACTTTAAAGATTCTTGGAATCAGTGCGTTACTTGTTCATTGCAAAACAGGAGAAAATCCTTCAGAAAAGAAAAACGGAGACAAACCAAATATCATATATATTCTCGCTGATGACCTGGGATATGGCGATTTAGGCGTCTACGGTCAAACAAAAACAGAGACTCCCAACATTGACGGACTTGCTGCCAGTGGAATGTTATTCACCCAACATTACTGTGGCTCTCCGGTAAGCGCCCCTTCACGTTGTGTCCTTCTTACCGGAAAGCACACCGGTCATTCACAGGTACGGGGTAATGATGAATGGGGTGAAAGAGGAGATGTACGTAACTACAGGGCAATGATCGCTGATTCGACCCTCGAGGGACAACGGCCAATGGAGACTGGAACTGTGACCATTGCAAAGCTGATGCAAAAGGGTGGCTATAAAACCGGAATGATTGGTAAATGGGGACTGGGAGCTCCACAGACTGAAAGCATCCCGACGAAGATGGGATTTGATTATTTCTATGGCATTAATTGCCAGAGGATGGCTCATACATATTACCCGGTGTTTTTATATGAAAATGAACACCGGGTTTTCCTTAATAATGATACAGTACCTCCACATGCTATCCTGAACAAAGATGCAGACCCCTTTGACCAGGCACATTATTCAGCTTATTCCCTGACTGAATATGCTCCTGATAAGATGTTCACGAAATTAACTGAGTTTGTGACTGATAATAAGGACCATCCATTTTTTCTATACTGGGCAACACCTATCCCGCATGCAGCTCTTCAGGCGCCTAAGAAATGGATTGATTATTATGTAAATAAATTCGGAGATGAGAAACCATATACAGGAGACAATGGGTATTTTCCGCAACGTTACCCGCATGCCGCATATGCTGCCATGATCTCATACCTTGATGATCAGGTTGGGAAACTGATACTTCAGCTTAAGGATCTTGGGATCTATGAAAACACTTTGATAGTTTTTACAAGCGACAACGGTCCCACATACAATGGAGGAACCGACTCTCCATGGTTCGACAGTGGTGGTCCATTCAGAAGCGAACAGGGATTTGCCAAGGGTAACCTTAATGAAGGGGGGATAAGAGTTCCAATGATTGCCAGTTGGCCCCGTAAAATCAAATCCGGAACCATTTCATCCCATATCTCTGCTTTTTGGGATGTGCTTCCTACATTTTGCGAGATAGCTGGAATAAAACCTCCTGAAGATGCTGATGGAATAAGCTTTCTGTCAGAATTAACAGGTAAAAAACAGAAGGAACATGAATACCTCTACTGGGAATTCCCGGAATCGGGTGGACAACAGGCTGTTATAATTGGGAATTTCAAAGCTTTAAGGAAGAATATGCATAAAGGTAATGCCGGATTCGAGCTCTTTGATCTTAAAAACGATCCCGGCGAAACTAAAAACATTGCAGGGCAGCATCCTGAAATAATTGAAAAGGTACACAAAATAGTCCTGGCAGAACATCAAAGATCAGCTAACGAAAAGTGGAGGTTTAAGCTTCTGGATAAAGATTAATTACAAGACCCTTATTTTGGCTCCGGTAAATATACAACGCCAGAGAATAAACAAAAAAATGGTTTGACAGGGATTAACAAATTAATAACTCTTAATATTATGATTAGCACGGCATCCAACACACTTATTTACAGTGGTTTATCAGCTTTCATTGGTATGGGGATCAGCGGACCGCTTCATGGACAGAACCAGGTTAAATCAGTACCTGCTCAAAAGTCTCGTCCCAATATCGTCTATATTATGAGCGATGACCATGCTTATCAGGCCATCAGCGCTTATGGTGGTCCGTTAAAAGACCTGGCGCCAACTCCTAATATAGACAGGATAGCAGCTAACGGAATGCGATTTAACCGTTGTCTTGTAACAAATTCTCTATCTGGCCCATGTCGGGCTGTAATTCTGACAGGTAAATACAGCCACCTTAACGGTTTTATCAGAAATGAAGGTCAGGCTCCATTTGATGGCTCGCAGCAAACTTTCCCAAAACTCCTACAAACGGCAGGTTATAACACGGCAATGATTGGCAAATGGCATCTCGGATCTGACCCTACAGGGTTTGACCATTGGGATATATTGCCAGGGCAGGGGAATTATTATAACCCTGATTTTATCACCAAAGATGGGAAACATATCGAGAAAGGATATGTAACTGAAATTATTACCAGAAAATGTCTGGAGTGGTTAAACGAGGTAAAAAACTCCGGAAAACCATTCATGCTTATGATGCATCATAAAGCACCCCACCGTGAGTGGCAGCCAGGACCAAATGAATTATCTCTTTATAAAGATGTTACATTTCCTGAGCCTGCAACACTTTTTGATGACTATTCCAATCGTGGTACTGCCGAGAAAACACAGGACATGACTATTGCAAAAACCATGCGTATCGAAGAAGATCTTAAGATGTACAAAGACAGGTCAAAGATGAAAATGTCCGGCCTTAACCGCATGAACCCTGAACAGTTAAAAGCATGGGATAATGTTTATGATCCAATAATCAGAAGCTTCTATGAAGCCAATCTATCCGGCGATGACCTGGTCCGTTTTAAATACCAGCGCTATATGCAGGATTACCTGGCATGCATAGCAGCAGTTGATAAGAGTGTTGGAGAGGTTCTTGACTTCCTGAAGAAAAACGGTCTCGATAAAAATACCATTGTTATCTATGCTTCGGATCAGGGATTCTACCTTGGCGAACACGGATGGTTCGACAAAAGATGGATGTTTGAGCAATCGTACCGCACTCCTCTTCTTATTGAATGGCCCGGCATTACCAAACCCGGAACTGTTAATAACGATATGGTTTCAAACCTTGATTTTGCAGAAACATTTCTTGATATAGCCGGAGTAAAGGTCCCATCCGATATGCAGGGAACGAGTATTGTTCCAATCTTAAAGGGAAAAACACCAGCCAACTGGAGAAAAGAGCACTACTATCATTATTACGAGTATCCCGGTTCTCATATGGTTAAACGTCATTACGGAATAAGTACTGAACAGTATAAACTCATTCATTACTATTATGATATTGATGAATGGGAACTATATGATATTAAGGCAGACCCACAGGAGCTCAAAAATGTATATAATGACCCTGCTTATGCTAAAATCCGGGCCATGTTACACAAACATCTTGATGAGCTTCGGAAAAAATATAAGGACAAACCGGGACTGGCAGAGACATTCCCGATAAAGAAATAATATGAATCATTATCAAGTGTAATAATCATGCGTTGGCAGGAATTATTCATACCATGAAACAGAAAATCTTTTATTTCACCGGATGAACCTGACTTTCGGTATCTTTAATCTGTTAAACGTTATTTTTTAATGAAAAAGAAAAACATTGATCGAAGAAACTTCATCCGAAAGGCAGGTTTAGGCAGTCTGGCTATTGGTATCCCCATTTCAACTATTAAGAATGTTCCCGGCACCTATAGAGATGTGACTGTAGAAAAGAACGTTGCTAAAAGCAACGGAGCTTCCAACCGTCCGAATATTCTTTACATTCATTCGCACGATACCGGACGTTATATTCAACCATACGGATATCCTGTTCCAACTCCTAATCTTCAGAAACTGGCAGAAGAGGGCGTGCTTTTCAAAAAGTATTTTACCACTCACCCAACTTCATCTGCAAGCCGTGCCAGCCTTCTCACCGGAATGTATCCACATAATAACGGGATGATTGGTCTTGCTCATCGTGGATTTGTTTTGAAAGATCCGCATACCCATATAAACTTTACCCTGAAAAAACATGGATATCATTCTGTATTATCCGGAGTTCAGCATGTAGTTGCCGTGAAAAACAACAGATTTTTATAAGGAAATCGGGTACGATGAATTTTTGGGTAATCCGGATGTGGCTCATCTGAAAGCTGCAGAATGGCTTGATAAAGCGCCTGCTAATCCATTTTTCCTTTCAGTCGGTTTTACTGAGACTCACAGGAAATATCCCAAACACAAAAATGACATCAATCCTGATCACCTGATTCCACCAAAACCATTACCTGATGTCCCTGAGGTGCGGGAGGATATGGCCGATTTTATGGAATCTGCCAGGCATTCTGGATGAAAAAATGGGAACCGTACTTGCTGCTTTGCGACGTAACGGCCTTGAAGACAATACCCTTGTGATATGCACCACCGATCATGGTATTGCATTTCCAACCATGAAATGTAACCTGTATGATGAAGGTACCGGAATTTTCATGATAATGCGGGGGCCGGGGGGCTTTTCAGGAGGTAAAACAATCAATAGCATGGTTAGCGTAATTGATATTTTCCCAACAATTTGTGAGCTGCTCGAGATTGAAAAACCAGCCTGGCTCGATGGAACATCTGTCATGCCTTTAATCAGGGAGGAAAAGAAGGAAATCAGGGAAGATATCTTCAGTCAGGTTAATTACCATGCAGCTTATGAACCTATGAGAGCTTTCCGTACAAAACGATATAAATATATCCGTCGTTTTGGTGACAAAAAAACCCCTGGTTCTTCCCAATTGCGATGATGGCCTTAGCAAGCAATACTGGCTGGACTAATGGATGGAAAGATATGCATGTTACCGCAGGAAGAGCTATATGACCTTGTTTTTGATCCAAATGAACGGAATAATCTTGTCAGTGATCCCTTTAAACAGGAAGTCCTTAATAAAATGCGCACCAGTCTTGATCAAATGATGAAAAAGACAGGCGATCCATTAATCAATGGATTTATTGTAGCACCACCGGATGCTATCCTTAATGATCCTGACGACATCTCCCCAAATGACAAAACTTATATGGCTTCGGATCTCTACAAATTCAATCAGAAAATAGTAACTTCCTGATATAAGAATACTTGCTTTAAAATCGGAATCAGCCATGTGCCATATGGCTTTTCTGCACGTTAAGTCGTTATCAGACCACTGCGCCGCTGTACCGCGAGTGCCGTTGCACCGTTATGCCATATAAAGCGGCTTACCTGCACAACAGTTTTTGAATTTTTTTCCGCTGCCACACGGACAGGGATCATTCCTTTCGGGCAGTTACGGGTTTACAACCTGGTTATCTTTATTCCGGATCCACGTCATCACATTTGCAGGAGCGCGTTTATTTTTCAACTCTTTTGCCATGTATTCCATATATGGCTCCACATGGTGAAAAAACATCTTATAACCCTCGCACAAATAGTTTAAACCTGGTTTACCGTCAGGGGTATTAATAATCCTGTGCTTTGGACATTCTCCATGACAGGCATACCTGACATCGCATTGCAGACAATATCGTGGCAACTTATTACGCTTATCTATTCCAAAGTCAAACTGACGCTGACGTCTTCACAATATCAATTAAAGGGGTCTCAGTTATATTACCAAGCAAATATTCCGGAAAAACATAATGATCGCATGAAAAAACATCTCCGTTATGCTCCATTACAAGAGCATCTCCGCATGTTTCTGAGAAAACACACAAACCGGGCATCTCGCCAACATAATTAGCAAGTGTTGTATCAAATATCTGTATATAATACTTTGCAACATCATTCCGTACCCATTCATTAAAAATTGTAATCAGGAACTTCCCGAAATCTTTACCATTAACCGACCAGTCAGTAACTGAAGCATCATCACCAAAGACCGGAGCCACAAGATTTAAATTTTTCTCATCATGTTGGCTGGCAATCCTTTCAACAACAGGCAGGAACTGAATAAATCCGCTGCCAATCCGTTTCAGGAACCTGTATGTCTCAGAGGCAAAATGCACATTATAGCTGTTCACACAGCTCAGGGTATTAAACTCAACCTTATTCCTGTGAAGCAGTTCAACTCCTTTCATTGCCGCTTTAAAGGATGGTCCTCCGGAATTTGTCTTCCTGTAATGGTCATGGTTGTGTTCTTCACCATCTATCGAGATCCCTACAAGTATGTTGTTATCTGTAAAAAATTTACACCAGTCATCGTTCAGTCTTGTGCCATTGGTCTGAAATGCATTTTCAATGGTTTTCCCGGCAGAATATTTCTTTTCAAGTTCAATAACTTTTTTGAAATAATCGATTCCCAGAAGTGTAGGTTCTCCTCCCTGCCATGTAAATGTTACTACAGGTACCTGCTGAGCCTCAATATACTGCTTAATGAAAGTCTCCAGGAGATCTTCCTTCAACCGGAAATCACTCTTGCCGGGAAAAAGTTTCTTCTTTTCCAGATAGTAACAATAGGTACAGTTTAAATTACATACCGGCCCTGTGGGCTTCACCATCACATTGAAAGCATTTGGCCTTCTGAGTTTCAGAGCATCTGTAAAGAGGATATCCATTTGCTGACATCGATTATATAGGGTCCAAAAATACTACTATAATTAAAAAGAACAAGTTAAAGGAGTTTGCTTTTTATTGCATTCTTTATGTTAAAATTTGCATTTGGAAACCAATCAACCCTGTTAATAATAAAAATTTAAAAAAGTTGAAGTATATTACTTACATTTAAAGTGCTAAAGAAATAACACAAATAAACCCATCGCATTCCGGATGAATAATACCTATGAAACCCACATGATTGATCACAATCACGACCTGGTTTGCGAGCTCAGAAAAGCATTAATTAATAACTTAACCTATGAAATTTAAAACAGCTGAACATTGCGCCGCAGTAGGATTAGCCATGGCCTCAGGTTTTGCAGCTCCGGCCTGCAAGTCACAAATTCCTGACAAATTGCCTAATATTCTTTGGATTGTCAGTGAGGATAACAGTGCATATTTTACCGGCTGTTATGGTAACTCTTTTGCCACTACCCCGAATATTGACAGGTTGGCCGGCAATGGATTTCTATATACCCATGCTTACTGTACAAATGCAGTCTCTGCCCCATCAAGAAACACAATCATTACAGGGGTTTATTCATCTTCGAATGGTAATGAAAATATGAGAAGTTATTATCCATTATCAGCAAAAGTGCATACCTATCCTGAGTACCTGCGTCAGGCAGGATACTATTGTACCAACAATTCCAAAACCGATTACAATACAGCGAGCATCATTCCGGCAAAAATATGGGATGAAAGCAGCAATAAGGCACATTACAAAAACAGACCTGCCGGGAAACCTTTTTTTGCAGTATTCAATATCGAAATAAGTCATGAGAGCAGTATACACAAACAAATTCCAACTGAGAATTTGCGACATGATCCCGCCATGGTAATCTTACCTCCATATCATCCCGACACACCTGAAATGAGACATGACTGGGCGCAATACTATGATAAAATTGAAGACATGGATGCCAGGGTAGGAGCTTTACTTAAAGAACTTGAAGAAAGCGGGGAAGCCGATAACACCATTGTTATGTATTACGGGGACAATGGCGGTGTATTAGCGCGCAGCAAACGATTCATGTATGAAACAGGTACTCAGATTCCCTTTATTATCCGTATCCCTGAGAAATATAAATACCTCTTCCCTGCTGTTAAACCCGGACAAAAAGTTGACCGGCTAATCAATTTCGTTGATCTTGCCCCTACCCTATTAAGTATCGCAGGAATTCCCATACCTGACTATATGCAGGGGAATGCGTTTTTGGGTAACCAAAAAACAAATGATCCGGAATATTCTTATATGTCACGTCAACGCATGGATGAACACTATGATCTTGTTCGTGCAGTAAGGGACAAAGAGTATCGTTATATCAGGAATTATATGCCATTTCGTATTACTATGCAGCATGTTAATTATCTGTTTTTGGCCCCCTCCGCACAATCATGGGAGAATGCTTTCAAAGAAGGGAAGACTAATGCCGTGCAAAGCAAATTCTTCCAGACAAAACCCGTGGAAGAACTCTATGATACTGAAAAGGATCCATGGGAAGTCAACAACCTTGCCGGTGACCCGGCATACGCGACTGTTCTGGAGAGAATGCGTAAAGCTGAAACGGATTGGATGAGTAAAATACGCGATGCAGGCCTGATTCCTGAAACAGAATATAAGAATTTCGCCGGGAATAAATCTATGTATGACTATATGCGTTCGCCGGAATGTCCTTTTGACGAGCTGATGAAAGCAGCAGATCTGGCAACATCGGGAGGGAAAAGTGACCTCAACACTTTTGTTCAATATTTGAAAAATAATAACAGTGCTCTTCGCTACTGGGGAGCAACAGGATTACTGATCCTTAAAGATGATGCAAAACCAGCTATTCCCGCTCTCAAAGAAGCATCAAAAGATAAGTCCGGGGCCGTCGCAACTTTTGCAGCCGAAGCACTATATGGCCTGGGAGAAAAAGAACTGGCAAGGAAAATATATATCCGTATTTTACAGGACACAGCAACATATGATATGAATGACCAGAACTTTGCATTGAACAGCATTGATGCAATTAATGATAATAATCCTGAACTGACAGCAGCTGTTAAACAACTATTTAAAGAACTGGGCGCCACTCCTGAGGGACTTGCAAGCTATCCCTATCGTACTTTGGAATGGTTATTCAAAAAATGGGGAATAAAGAAATAAATAGTGATAATCAAAAATTAAACAGGTATTGATTTATGAAATATTAGATAATAAAATTATATAGTGATGAACCCCCCATGTATTTGAATACACAAACACAATATTATAATAATCAGTTACATGTGGGTTCCATCATACCATTAAAATAAATTATTATATGATGAAAAATTCCTTTCTGAACAGTATGATTCTTCCCATGGCCCTCACGGTTACTGCTGGTACAATTCATGCCCAGGGAAAGAAAATGAACGTCCTCTTCATCGCTGTTGATGACATGAACAATGACCTGGGTTGTTACGGTCATCCATTGGTGAAATCTCCAAATATCGACCGACTGGCATCGAAAGGTGTTGCATTTGCAAACTCTTATTGCCAGTTCCCACTTAGCAGTCCCAGTCGCAGCTCCCTTTTAACAGGCTTGCGTCCTGACAAAACACGTGTTTTTGATTTAAATATCATTTCAGGCAGGATATGCCTGATGTGGTAACTCTTCCGCAAATGTTCATTAAAAACGGCTACTTTGTTGCCCGTGTTGGAAAGATGTACCATTATGGAAACCCGGGTGATATAGGCACTAATGGGTTAGACGACAGGGCATCATGGATGGAACGCATAAATCCATCAGGACTTGATAAAACGTCCCTTGAACTTGACCTCATAAATTATACACCGAACAGGGGTCTGGGTTCAGCAATGGCCTATCTTTCCGACAGAAAGGGAAAAGACGTGGAACATACCGACGGGAAGGTTGCCACTGAAGCTATTAAACTATTGGAGAAGCATAAAAACAAACCGTTTTTTATCGCTGCCGGGTTCTATAAGCCTCATACCCCATGGATAACACCAAAAAAATATTTCGACATGTATAACCAGGACCAGATGAGTCTTCCCAAAATATCTTCGGAAACGCCGGATGATTACCCTGAGCTGGCTTTAGCATCCACTAAACCATGGCCTTATTTTGGCATCACCACCGACCAGGCCAGGGAGTGCAAACTGGCTTATTTTGCTGCTATTTCATTTGTAGATGCCCAAATCGGACGGTTGCTCGATGCTCTTGATTCATTGGGATTAAGTGAGAATACTGTCATTGTTTTTTGGAGCGATCACGGATACCATCTTGGAGAACATGGCTTATGGTTTAAGCAAAGTTGTTTTGAAGAATCAGCAAAAAGTCCTTTAATCATTTCTTTTCCGGGAAATAAATCAGCCGGAAAGATTTGTAAGCGAACAGTTGAGTTGATCGACATTTATCCGACGCTTGCCGAACTTACAGGTTTAACGCCTCCTTCAAATATACAAGGATATAGTTTGCTTCCTCTTCTTAAAAACCCTGAAGCAGAATGGAATCATCCTGCTTTTACCCAGGTTCAGAGAGGAAATACACCAGGTCATAGTGTTCGTACCGAAGTATGGAGATATACTGAATGGGGTTTCGGAAAAATGGGGGAAGAATTATACAATGAAGAAGCTGACCCGAAGGAATTGCATAATCTTGCCGGGAATTCAAAATATGCCGGTGTAAACAACAAATGAAAGCCCTTCTTCATGAAGATCATCCTGAACCTGTTACAGGTGGTAAAGCAGTTGCTGATACGAAAAAAAAATATTGCAATTAAAGTAAAGTATATTAATTCTACTTTGACATATTACATCTTACAACGATTTTTCAGTTTGTTTGCCCCGACCCTAAAGGGAGCAAACTGAAAAATCAACCTGTTCCCTTTAGGGATCAAGGGCAAAACAGGTTGATTTTTCTAATCTGTCAAAGTAGAATTAATTATTACATTAATAATTGATTAAACAGACGAAAAAAATCAGGTAATAATAAATGACCTGGTATTATTCCAGTCTTGATATTGAAGAATTATTATTGTCTCCCGGTTCAGGAGGATGGAGCTGATGATAAAGTACATCCAGGATGATCGAAGCACACCTGGTTCACCACAAAAAATGATGGTGAAAAACCCTTATTATGATAGCATGATTCAGAAAATAGTAACACGCACATGACATACAATAAATCTGCATCAATTGGAATGTTCTTAGCTCCAATAATTTTGTCCGTTGGATGTCACGGACAATCTGTCAAAAAACAAGACAAACCAAATGTTATTTTTATACTGACCGATGATCAGGGATACGGAGACATGGGATGTCATGGTAATTCTTTGATTAAGACTCCTAACATGGACAAACTGCATTCGCAGAGTGTTCGCTTTACTAATTTTCATGTCGGGACAACCTGTGCCCCAAGTCGGTCCGGATTAATGACCGGTAATTATTGTAATAAAGTTGGCGTTTGGCATACAATCAATGGACGGGAAATTCTGGATGCGGACCGGACAACCATTGCAAAGGCATTTAAAGAAGGTGGTTATACCACAGGTATTTTTGGAAAATGGCACCTGGGAGATAATTATCCGTACCGCACTCAGGATCGGGGGTTTGACGAATCGATGGTTCTTAAAGGAGGCGGGGTTGGTCAGGCTCCCGATTATTGGAACAATGATTATTTCAATGATACTTACTTTCACAATGGGGAAACTGAAAAATTCAATGGCTATTGTACTGACATCTGGTTCGTTCCTTCCTGAAGATATTGAAACAATATCAAACCTGAAAAAGAATTAAAAATGAAAAACGTATTATTTCCGGTATCTGCACTTATGTTATTCGGAACGTTTGTGAGCTGCAATACCGGTAAGGGAACTGCGGCAGAAAAGAAAGAAAACCGGTCCAAACCGAACGTACTTTTCCTTTTTGCTGACGACCAACGGGCCGATGCCATGGGATGTGCAGGAAATACCTACATCAGAACACCAAATATCGATAAGTTGGCTGAAAATGGTGTCCGGTTCACCAACAATTATGTCATGGGAGGACATCATGGGGCCATATGTGCCCCCAGCCGGGCCATGCTGTTAACGCGGGAAAAGCCTTTTCCATGTTTATGATCATCTTGATGGAGTTCATACAATGCCGATGCATTTTGCCGAAAATGGTTATGAAACTTTCGGAACCGGGAAATGGCACAATAGCGCAAAAACTTTTGAGGCTTCTTTTCAGAAAGGTGAAAATGTATTCCTTGGGGGTATGGCCGATCATTATCAGGTCCCATGCCAAAGCCTGGGGCCCGATCGTAAACTAAGCAGCCCGGTAAAAAAAGGGTTTTCCACCGATCTGTTTACCGATGCAGCCATAGGCTATCTGAACAGTTATGCAAAAGGGGCGCGTGAAAAAGCCATTTTTTTGTTACGTGGCTTTTACTGCCCCTCATGATCCGCGTTCACCACGTAAAGATTACATCGGAATGTATCCCGATGGATCAATTCCGTTGCCGGGAAATTTTAAAGCTCTGCACCCTTTTGAATTCGATGATTTAAACATCAGGGACGAAACACTTGCGCCCTGGCCACGAACTCCGGAAATAATACAGGAATCACTATCCGATTACTATGCCCTGATCAGTCATCTTGACAAAAGGATAGGCGATATTATTGAAACCTTAAAAAAGGAAGGCTTATTTGATAATACAATCATTGTTTACGCTGCCGACAATGGACTGGCAATCGGAAGCCACGGATTATTAGGCAAGCAGGACCTTTATGAACATAGTACAAAAGTGCCCCTGATAATCAGCGGGCCGGGCATTCCGAAAAATGAAGTAAGAGATGCACTGGTTTACCTGTACGACATCTTTCCAACCCTGGCGGACCTGTGCAGTTTGCCTGCACCTGATGGTATTGATGGTAAGGACTTTGTTTCTGTCGTCAGGGGAAAGGAAAAAGAAGTTCGCAGTTCACTTTATACGGTTTATCGTAATACTGCCAGGGCCGTCCGCACCGATGAATGGAAATTAATCAGGTATCCGCAACGGAATTATACACAGTTGTTCAATCTGAAACACGATCCGTTGGAAATTAATAACCTTGCAGCCCTTCCCGAAAATAAAACCATGGTAGATGAAATGATGGTGTTGCTGAAAGAATGGTACACATTAACCAATGATACAGCGACAATGAACCCGAAAACAATTTTGCCGCTTGAATACGACTATAAAAAACTAAAGCAAATCCCGGATAAGCTGCAACCGGAATATATTTTGAAAAAATATTTCAAAGGTCTCTTCCAAATGAAAATTATCAACTAATAAATCGCAACATGAACCCGTATAAAAACCTGCTGTTTATGCCTTTATTCTTTGGAAGTGCAGTAATTGCCCAACAAAAACCGAATATTCTTTGGATCACAATCGAAGATACTTCACCCCAGTTTGTAGGTTGTTACGGGAACAAAGATGCCAGGACTCCGGTTATAGACCGGTTGGCGAAGGAGGGTGTTCGGTTTACCAATGCTTTTTCTACCGGCACAGTTTGTTCCCCCAGCCGATCCTGTATTATTACCGGTGTTAAGACCTATAAAACAGGTACAGGTAACCACCGTAGCAACTACCCGGTCCCTGATTATATTAAAGGGATTCCCATACTATCTGCAAAAAGAAGGTTATTATACATGCAACAATAAAAAAACAGACTATAATGTTGCTAACGCTGAAGAGTTCACAAAAAAAGCCTGGAATGAAAGTTCAGGAGAAGCAGGCTGGTGGAAACGCAAACCGGGACAACCTTTTTTTGCAGTCTTTAATTTTATGGACTCACACCAGTCCAGGACCATGACAGAATCTTACTCCTGGTACACGGAAAATGTGCTGAATAAACTCTCTGCCGGTGAACGTATTGGTGATAATGATTTTAAAATGCCTCCATTTTACAATGATAGCCCTGAAATGCGAAAACAATTTGCCAGGGTCTATAATTCGATAAAGCTGACAGATAATGAGATTGGTGAATTACTTGATCGTTTGGGAAATGATCATTTAAGAGACAGCACTATTATATTTTTCTATGCCGATCATGGAGAAGGAGAGCCGCGTGGAAAAACCAATGGGATCAATCTCGGTTATCGGGTACCGTTTGTGATATGGTTTCCTGAAATGTATAAAAATCTGTCTCCATGGGGTACTGAGCGGTGTCGTGACCGATGAGCTCGTTGATTTTGAAGATCTTGCACCAACATTGATTAGTATTGCCGGCGGCAAAGTGCCTGAATATATGAAAGGCAGGATTTTGATGGGAAAAAACAGGTCAAAACCTGCAGATCACCTTATACTTTCAGAAGACCGGTCGGATAATGGTATTGATATGGTAAGGAGTGTGACTAATGGGAAATATATGTATTCCGCAATTTTATGCCTTTCATGCCCGAAGCCAGGTATATCCGTTACATGGAAATAGGGGAGATTAAACAACAAATGCGGAAAGATCTGGCTGATAATAAATTAAACCAACTGCAAAAAAGCCTTTTCGAGGACCGCCCCGCTGAATTCTTATTCGATATTGAAAACGATATTTGGGAAACAAAAAATCTGGTTCATGATCCTGAATTTAAACCTGTTCTGGAACGAATGCGGGACCAGTTGAAAGAGGAAATTCTTCAATCGCGGGATGTTTTGTTCCTTCCTGAATATGAAATTGGTCTTATTTCGAAAACAGACCACCCCTTATGAATTTCGCCTGAATAATAAGAATTACCCTGTAGCGGAAATTTATCAGGCTGCTTCACTTGTCAGGATTCAGGGGAAAGGAGATTACTGCTCAACAAATTAAGTTGCTCGGTGATTCAAATAAGATTGTCAGGTATTGGGCAATTATTGGGTTACGGTCGCAAAGTGCTGACGATTTAAAACCATATTCAAATGCGATTCTTAAAGCAATGAATGATGATTATCCTCCCGTGGCGATAACTGCATCTGCAATTGAATGGCAGGAATCAGGCAGTAAAACGGCTGAAGAAAACCTTAAAAAGTTTTGTGCCGAGCGAAAATATGGATCTGGCATTAATGGCTATTAACTACCTTCTTATACATGAAAAACAAGCAACCGTTTATTGAAACCATTAGATGGTGTCCATGAAATGAAAGGGCGAAATTATAATGTAAAAGCTTCCTGTCTGGATTTTCTGGGAAGCCTGGGGCTGGTACCGAATAATGCTGATTATAAAGAATAAACCCGGAGACATATGGTAAATTTGTTAATCATTAATCCCGGTCTTAAGCATTTGGTTTTTGCCCTCTTTGAAAAGTTCACTGAAAAACTCATCAAAATCCTTTCGGTTTTTGAAATCTTCCCGGAAAACGTTGGGCATGTCAAGTCTCATTTTCATCGCTGACTGAAATTAAAATTAATATTCTTGCGGGGATTGGAAACACGTATTAATAAGGATCAACTATTTAATTTTAATGAACATTTTTTATAATTTAGTACCCACCGGAAAAAATTCTATATAAAGTTAGAAACATGAAAAGGATAAAGTTTCATTATTCATCAGTCTGTCTGCTGTTATTAACACTGTTTACGCCTTATTTTACAAAAGCGGATACAGTAACTTCCGAAACTCTATCAAAACCTGACACAATTACATTTATCCATGTTACAGATCCCCATATCTGCAATCTGACAGGTTATCATCCATTTTTTGTTGAAAAACGCAGGCATTTTGGCAATAATGCCGGACCTCTGGTTCATTTCTTTGAATCAATACCCCGAAAATATCAAAGCGATTTTGTAATTATTACAGGTGACAATATTGATTATTACGAAGCCCAGACTGAAAAGGGGAGTACTTTGGATACGCAGATTGAACAGTACACCAGATTGCTCGATTCATGTGAAGTGCCTGCATATCTTACTCTCGGCAACCATGACATTGCAAGTTATTTTGTAAGTCCCGATTTAGCTTATACAAACAATCAGTTTCTTGCAGGAAGGGCAAGAGCTACATGGATGAGAAATGTATCGTGTTTTAAAGAAGGCACATATTATAGCCGGGTATTAAAAATTGATACCACTACTTTTCGCCTGATCTTTCTTGATAACAGTTATTATGCAACTAAAGAAGTCTCTGACGGTGAGGTGCCGTTTATTATTGATCAGTCTCAGCTTCTCTGGCTCGACTTTCAACTTAAAGAATCTTCTTCAGACGTTGAAATAATTTTTATGCACATGCCGTTACCTTTTGAAAAATCTGTTGAAAATCGTAACTTAACTGTACCAACTTCAAAATATTCCTCAAAAAGCATAACGTATAACCTGTTCAGCGTTCTTGAAAATAACTCCTCGACCCGTCTGATCATTGCTGGTCATGAACATATTAACAGCATAAGTAATTATTCGTTTCCAAACGGGAACAAACTCACCCAGGTTATGACAGGAGCCTTTGGCTATGATCCTGAAAATTGGAGAATGATACAATTAACCAATGATAAAATAATTATCTCTTATGCCGGTGAATCTAAAACTGAATATATAATCCCAATAATGTAAACAGTCTGAAAAATGGCAAGAAAATTTATGATTCATGATAAAATACTGATACCTTTTGCTAAGTATATAATCAGCATGCTTCTATCGGTATTCATTTTATCCAGCATTCATGGGCAATCCTTCAGGTGGGAAAAAACATCACCTGAAAATGAAGGTTTTTCATCCGAAAAACTCAATTCAATGAAGGATACACTCGCAAGCCATAAGACCACCTCACTGCTTATCATAAGAAATGACAAGATCATTCTGGAATGGTACGCTGAAGGATGGAATGCGGGAAAACAACATTATACTGCTTCCATGGCCAAAGCATTGGTAGGTGGAATGTCTCTACTGCTTGCCCTGAACGACGGAAGAATGATGGTTGATGATCCTGCCTGTAAGTTTATTCCCGAATGGAAAAATGATCCGCTCAAATCAAAGATTACTATCCGTGAACTGGCTACACACAGTTCCGGAATTGAGGATGCGGAATTATCAGAAATGGATATTCGTGATGCTAAATCTCATGGCATTGTGATTAAGGATAAGCACATGGACATTCCCGGATGGAAAGGAAATTTCTGGCGCAAAGATCCGGATCCTTTCACTATGGCAAGGGACAAGGCACCCGTTATATTCGATCCCGGAACCTCTTATCAGTACTCCAACCCCGGCATGGCTATGCTGGCATATGCTGTAACGGCAAGTTACAGGGGCACAAAGTATAAAGATATCCGGACACTCCTGCGCGAAAGGGTTTATAAGCCGATAGGCATTAATGACGACGAATGGCAAATAGGTTACGGGAAGACATATGAGATTGATGGTCTTGGTCTTGTCGCCAACTGGGGAGGTGGCAGTTTTACACCCCGGGCAACGGCAAGAATTGGAAGATTAATGCTTCATAACGGTAACTGGGATGGGAAACAGCTGATTGATTCCTCATGGGTAAAGAGTCTCCTTAAATTTGCCGGAACACCATTACCCCCGAGGGAGGAGAAAGACCTCCCCCTTGCAAGCGGTCTTGCCTGGTATAATAATTATGACGGAGTGTGGACACGGGCACCCAGAGATCTCTTTTCAGGAGCGGGAGCTGGCAACCAGACATTGATAGCCATTCCTTCTCTGAATATAATTGTGGTCCGGAATGGTGAAGCTATGTATGACCCTGAAAAAGGAGAAGGATTTAATTATGGCACGGTAAGATATCTTATCAATCCTCTTATGGATGCATACGAAGATCCTCCCTACCCTTTGAGCAAATTTATCAAGGAAATTAAGTTTGCTCCGGCATCTTCGATCATTCGTAAAGCTTCTGGCAGTGATACCTGGCCAATAACATGGGCAGATGATGACAACCAGTATACGGCATATGGTGATGGTTGGGGTTTTGAACCAAAGGTCGACAAAAAACTAAGCTTAGGTATCGCAAAAATTATTGGTAACCCACCTGATTTTCTGGGTATTAATATCCGTTCAGAAACCGGTGAACATTCCGGACAGGGTCGCCTTGGTAAAAAAGCAAGTGGCATGCTGATGGTAAACGGGATACTTTATATGTGGGTAAGAAATGCTAATGAGGATGGAGAGGAATCACAGCTGGCATGGTCATCAGATCATGGAAAAACCTGGAAATACAGCGACTGGAAATTTACAGTAAGTTTCGGGCTGCCTGTTTTTTTCAATTTTGGAAGAAATTATAGTGGGGCCAGAGATAAATATGTTTATATCTGTTCAAATGATGAAAAAGATGCATACAAGGCTTCTGATCAGATGGTACTGGCCCGGGTAGATAAAAATAAAATCGGTGATATTAATGCTTATGAATACTTTAAAAATACAGACAGGGAGGGAAAACCAGTCTGGTCGGAAGATATCTCCGGGAGAGGAGCTGTATTTACCAATCCTGCAAATTGTTACAGGTCAGGAATAACATATAATCCGGGTCTGAAACGTTATTTATGGTGTCAGGTCCTCCCTTATAGCAAAGATCCTCAGGGCTCCCGTTTTCAGGGAGGGTTTGGCATATATGAAGCACAGGAACCATGGGGTCCATGGCATACAGTGTTTTATACTAAAGACTGGGATGTTGGTCCGGGAGAAACATCTTCATTTCCTGCAAAATGGATGAGCAAAGATGGAAAAACCTGTTATCTGTTATTTTCAGGGGATGATAGTTTTTCTGTGAGGAGAGTGAATTTTATCACTGAATGATTAATACTGATGTCTTTTGAATTTTTGAAGGTAATTTCTGATTATCATTTTATTCTGTTTTATCTTAATCTGTAATTAAATACAGTTAATTTTTTGATAATCAATTTAATTATTACCTTTAGCTGTCAATAAGAATTCTTTTAACTAATAACCTTTAGAAATCTATGAAAAAAAACAACCATTTCCTGGTATTGGTTTACCATTCCATGAAAAAAGTATTACAGTTTGCATGTGTTATATTTATTCTCGTTAACCCCGGGATAATTCATGCACATCCCAATTACACTTTTACAGGATCAGAGCATCCGTTAACTTTAAATGCCATAATCCCGGAAAGTAAGATTTTGGTTTCTGCTGACTTTGAGACTAAAACAACAGAACTCCAGCAAAGGTCGGTATCCGGAAGAGTTATCAGTACAAACGGAGAATCGTTGCCCGGAGTTTCAGTTGTCGTCAAAGGAACAACTCTTGGAGTTCTTACAGATGCATCTGGTAAATATGTGTTAAACAATGTACCTGCTGATGCCACTCTCGTATTTTCTTTTGTTGGAATGACTTCTCAGGAAATTATATTAGGCGGCCGCACTCAGGTCGAAGTTGTACTGCAGGAGGAGGCAGTAGGACTGGAGGAGGTAATCGTCATAGGTTATGGGATACAAAAAAAGAGAGACGTTTCCACATCAATTTCTTCTGTTTCTTCCAAAGATCTTAAAGATAAACCTGTATCAAGTTTCACTCAGGCTATTTCAGGACAAATGGCCGGAGTCAGGATCTTGAATTCCAACAATGCACCCGGCGGAGGATCAAACATTGTAATACGGGGGATGACTTCAATTAATGCCTCTAACGATCCTTTGATAGTTATTGACGGTTTTCCTCTTAAAGATGGTTTCAACCAGACGGAAAATCCGCTTAACTCAATTAATACAGCTGATATTGAATCAATTGAAGTTTTGAAGGATGCATCTTCCAGTGCAATATATGGAGCCCAGGCTGCTAACGGAGTTATTCTTATAACAACTAAAAAAGGGACCATGGGTAAACCTACAATTAATATAAATGTGAGCACAGGTATGGAAAAGATGATCCACAGGATGGATGTGCTGAACAGGGAAGACTTCCTTCAATTTATGGATGATGCCCGTGCCCAGGCTTATATTGTCGAAGATCCAAATTACGGTACAAATAATCCTGATGCTCCGTTATGGAAATGGACTGATGATAATGAGACAAGAATATATAACTGGACTAACTTTTCAAGTAACGCAGGTCCGATGGCTCCCGGTAATACTCTGTATAACAGGTGGATTACTGTTACAGATGAGACCAAGGCACAGCCGTATGATACCGACTGGCAGGATGTGGCTACTCAGGTTGGAAAAGTACAGGATGTTCAACTTTCCACTAACGGGGGCACGGAAAATTTAAAATATATGATCTCCGGAGGATATTATAAACAGGATGGTATTGTGAATTCTACCGGTTATAGCCGCTTTTCTTTCAGGTCGAACATTGAATTAAAAATAAATGACTGGTTGAAAACAGGATTATTGCTTGCACCTACAATTGAAAACCTGGATGTTATGTCAGGTTTAGAAAATGCATTTTTTGACATAGTAAGGATGCCACCCATATATGGACCTTACGATGAAAATGGAGATCCTAAATATTTGGGGTTTCAGACAGGTGATTGGAAACAATGGAACCTTACTGACTTTGTTAATCCTCTGGTCAATAATTTAGTTAAGGATAACAGAAGGACTGTAAAGAACCTCGCAACAATATTCGGAGAGATCAATTTACACAAAGACCTGGTTTTACGTTCTGAATTTCATACTGAATTCAGAAACTGGGAACGGTCATATTTTCTCCCCACGTCTTATCCGACAACATCTGCTACAACATCAAGACCTCAGGGATTGAATAACATATCTTCCAGGCTATATTGGAACTCCCAGTCCTTCTTAACATATAATCATAACTTTGGCGGGCACGCTGTTAATGCCATCTTAGGCTATTCTGTCGAAGAGACTTCATATAGAAGTACATACATTAACAAGTATGATTATGCAACAGATCAGGTTCCTACATTGAACCAGGCTATAACAATATTAAATTCCCAGAATGATGCCAGTACCAACCGGTCCAGCGAGTCAATGATAGGAAGTTTTGCCAGGGTAATGTATAATTACCTCGGAAAATACTATCTTACAGGTAGTGTTCGCCGGGATGGTTCATCAAAATTCGGGGCTAATAAAAAATGGGGTATCTTTCCTTCATTCTCAGCTGCATGGAGGGTTTCCGACGAAAATCTTTCTTCTCTCCTCTCAAGAGATATATTAAACGATCTTAAGATCCGCGGAGGATGGGGTATCATTGGGAACTCAGGGATTGGCAATTACAATGCTTTGCCCACACTTTCAGCTACATCCTATGTTTTAGGAACCGGATCTGCAGTCTCCCCCGGCTATGTTGACGGCAGGGTTGCCAATTCCAACCTGGGTTGGGAATCAACTACCGACTATAGTATCGGAACGGATGTTGAATTGCTGAAGAGCAGGATATCTCTAACTGTTGATTATTTTTACAGACTGACCGAAGATATGTTGTTCAGTATGCCATTGCCAACCATTACAGGCTTCAGTTCCTACATGGTAAATATTGGTTCCATGCGGAACCGTGGGTTTGAATACCTTATAAAGACACGGAACATGACCGGCAACTTCAACTGGTCAACAACATTTAATTTATCTTATTACAGGAACAGGGTGCTTAATACAGGAAAAGACAAACGTCCTCTAATAAGTAATAATTCATACACAATTGAAGGGAAACCACTGGCTAATATATGGGGCACTTACTTCCTCGGTCCATACCAGGATTGGGAAGATGTTAAAACAAATCCGATTGTTAACGCAAGTAATCCGAAATGGATGTACCGCTCATCTCCCGGGACAGCTAAACTATATGATGTCAATGGTGACGGGATTATCGATGGATCTGATAATACCATTATTGGATCACCTAATCCCGATTTTATCTGGGGCATGACAAATACCTTTGAATATAAGGGATTTGATCTGTCGGTTCAGGTTAATGGAGTAAAGGGAGGTGATCATCTAATGACACAAATGGAATCTGTTATGGCCAGAAATAATGGAACTGTTAACACTGTTTACCAGAATTTTGATAATTACTGGCGTCCCGACAGAACTGATGCCCTTTATGCTGCTCCGACCCGTAAATCATGGGATGGTACATCAAACAGAGGCACATTGCTTTTTAGCGGGACTTACGTCAGTTTTCAGAATGTCTCATTCGGCTATACAGTACCAAAAAGCCTGCTTAAAAGGTTAAACCTTGGTCAGGTACGCATTTACACGAGTATCCAGAACGCATTGCTGATAACTAATTATCCCGGATATAACCCGGAAGTAAATTCCTCAGGAAGTTCAGCATTGTCTCAGGGGATTGATGCCGGGGCATACCCGCTTACCAGAATAGTATCTTTTGGAATAAATGTTTCATTATAAACATAAAATTAGAATTACCGTTATGAAAAACATATTTTCAATTTTAGTAATAACAACTATGTTGACTGGCTGTTCGGAATCGTTTCTGAACAAGCAACCTGAGGATACCCTGGCACCCGGGATATTCTTTAAAACTCCTGCTGATATAAAAACAGGTGTAGTGGCAGTTTATAAACCATTACAGACTATTTTTGACGTAAATAACCTGCCTCACACTGACGCCATGATGTCAGGGGAAGGAACAATTGCTTTCGGTGTAACCGTTTTTCATACTTTCTACAAGGATAACACCAATTCAGTTTCAACTTACTGGAATAATTTCTATAAAATGATTGTCAATGCCAATAATATAATTGACATCATTGATAAATATCTTCCTAAAAATGATGCAGAGGCTGTTGCTGTTGCTGCATACAAGGGTGAAGCATCATTTCTCCGTGCGTTTGCTTATTTTTACCTGGTCAGGATTTATGGAGATGTACCTATGGTGGTTAAACGGTTTGATGATCCCGGCACTGCTTTTGGAATAGGGCGTACCCCTGTCAGCGACATATATTCCAAGGTAATTATACCTGATCTTGAATTTGCTTCTGCTAACTGTTATAGTAAAGACGATGCAGCAATAGCCAGTGAAGGAGCCAGGGCTACAAAAGGCGCTGCACTCACTATGCTTGGTAAAGTGTATCTGACCATTAATGACCATGCTAATGCTGCCGCAACTCTTAAAAAGCTGATTGTTGACAAACAGGCTGGCAGCTATGAGCTTCTTCCCGATTTTTCAAAGATATGGCTGTCCTCAAATAAGTTTAATTCCGAATCAATCTTTGAGATCAATTATAATGTGGCATCTGGTTCACCAAGTTATTATTTCAGAAATATGTCCACTACAACAGGATATTCTATTTATAATATGAGTACCTGCAACGGTCGCTTCACAGTGGAAAAAGACCTGATGGACGATTTTGTTGCGTCTCAGGAGTGGACCCGCTATAAAGTTTCAGTCGACTCGGGCTTTACACCTCTGAATGGACTTACAACTCCCATTCCGTTGAAATTAATGCCACCCCTGTCAGATATCACAAAATATGACCTCGTCGGAACAGATTATAATTATATGATCACGAGGTATGCGGATGCCCTCCTGATGTACGCCGAAGCACTGATGGTGCTCGGACAAAAAGATGCTGCTGTGGGTTATGTAAACCAGGTGAGGGCAAGAGTTGATATGGCTCCTCTTGTAGCTTCTGATCTTAATATTGACCTGATGCTTCATGAACGTCGAATGGAACTTTCTTTTGAAGGACACCGCTATTTTGACCTTGTAAGGACAGGTAAAGCAATTGAGTATATTTCAGCTATTCTAATGAAGAATAATGAATATGAAAAAAGGATATGGAGAAGTGAGCTTATACCTGAATATCAGTTGTTATTACCAATACCGGTAGGTGAGATTGAGAAGGACCAGTCTTTAATACAAAATCCTGGTTATTAATTGGATAAAAAGTTTATTTTAAAAAAACAAATAATTATGAAAAAAATATTTTATATATTAATTCTGGTATTATCAGTTCCCGTTTTTCTTATATCCTGTTTGAAAGAGGATAACGTATCGGCTCCTGTAATAACCGGTCTGGAAACATATATGACAGACATAAATGGTAAAGATTCACTTGTTACTGAAATATTCAGTGGCAAAAAGATCAAGATTGTTGTTTATACCGGGGCAGACATGGTATCAGTGTGGCCAGGGGGCATCAGAACCATTATGAAAAAGAAGAACAGCACAATCGATTCAATTGATATGTTCGATCACCCTGTTCTTGTTGCGAGCGATTGTTTTATCGACTATGGACTTGTGAAGGCAAAAGGATTGCCCACAACGGTTATGGAAACAGGATGGTATGCTTTCTATACATACCCGGCATCAGGGGAATTTGACCTTACTGTCGTTGCAACTAATCACGGTTATGATAGTCCCGACTTGAACCGGGTAATTTATGAAGCAGGGAAAATAACCATAAAGTAAAATTTCAGGTTCATATATATAAGGTTAGTAAATTTGTACAATTTAGATCTACTTTGACAGATTACAACTTACAACGATTTTTCAGTTTGTTTGCCCCAACCCTAAAGGAAGCAAACTGAAAAATCAACCTGTTCCCTTTAGGGATTAAGGGCAAACGCAGGTTGATTTTTCTAATCTGTCAAAGCAGAATTAGATTAAGATTATATTTACCGATGATAACGTAAATGAAAATGTACAGGTGTGGTATGCCCAGTTGGCTCAACAATAAGGTGACAGGTACCTGCTGAAAAAATGAAATATATATTTCGGATTCAGTATAAAACGTGATTAATAAAAATACAAGTAAAAAGTAATTTAATGTCAAAAACTTTAAACCGCAGAAAATTTTTCAGTTATACTGCTCTTTCAGCAGCGGGTTTGATACTGGGCAGCAAAATTGCTGAATCAGCTACGGGTGCTAACATGACAACTGCACATTATGATATAATGAAGGAGGTCATGAAGTACAGGAAAATAAATGCTCATGAGCATGTCGGCCTCGTCGGTACCCTCGAATCACAATTAGATTTTGCTGACAGATTAGGCATTGAGAAGCTGGAGATTTCCAAACCTATATCGGCAGGTGGTAAATCATTGGCCACCCCGGAAGAATTCAGGAGCTGCAACGATAGCGTCCTTGAAGCTATGAAGAAGTATCCTGACAGGTATCTCGGAAGCTGTTTTGTGAATCCTGTATACGGTAAGGAATCACTTGAAGAAATCAACAGGTGCATTGATAAGGGAATGATTGGATTAAAGGTCTATAACCAGGTAAAAATAAACGACCCTCTATTCTATCCTATTATCGAGAAGTTCATTGATCTTAAGATGATAATACTGATGCATGCCCACTGCGGAATCGGAGTCGGAGGAAAACGCACAAAATATGGCAATACACAGCCTAATGCGTCTGTGCCTGAAGATTTCGTGGAAGCAGCAACAAGATATCCGGAAGCCATTTTCCAGTATGCGCATACAGGAGGTGGAGGCGATTGGGAATATGCATGTAAGGCATTAAAAGATTATACCAATGTTTATGTGGATACTTCAGGCAGTAATAACGAAGGTAATATGATTGATTTTGCTCTTAAATACCTTGGTGAGGACCGGTTGTTTTATGGATCAGATAGTTCATATTACCAGAGCGTTGGTACAATTCTCGCTTCAAAATTAAATGATACTCAGAAGAAAAAGATTTTTTTTGAAAACTTTAATAACATTTTAAGAAAGGCGGGAAACAATGTTAATTGATATTAATTCTAATGTCGGCCACTGGCCATTCCAGCAAACAAATTGCAATTCGTGTCAGGCACTGCTTGAAAGGATGGATAAGTATGAGGTAGATATATCCGTGGTGAGTAACATGAATGGGATATTCTACAAGGACACACATGCATCCAATGAGGAACTTTATTCAGAAATAAACTCTGATATAAGGTTTCGCAACAGGTTTCTTCCCTTTGGTATTATAAATCCTATTTATGCAGGCTGGAAAAATGATCTGGATGTATGTGTAAAAAAGTTCGGGATGAAGGGGATCCGGCTGTATCCGCAGTATCATGATTATGAGCTGAACGATCCGGCATGCATTGAGCTCACAAAGATGGCGAGGGATCAGGGGTTGACCCTGGCGCTGACCATAAGAATGGTTGACAGCAGACCACGACACTGGATGGACCTGAGCAATGAGTGGAGCCTGAAAGATATTATCCCTCTGATCAAAGAAGTGCCCGATGCAAAATACATGGTTCTTAATATTGCAAACGGAACTCAGCTAAATGATGAGGATACAAAACTATTCAGAGATACAAATATCTTATTGGATACTTCGGGTAAGAATATTTCCAATTTAAGCGAACTGATAGCTATATTTGGAGAAAAAATGTTTGCCTTCGGGACCCATTCACCTATCCTTGATTATGTGACAGGACTCTTACGCATTGAATCGCTCAGAGAAAATGAAGCCGATGCGGAAACTAAGGAACTTTTAAGGTCGGGCAATGCAAAAAGAGTTTTAGGTATTTAAAACCATTGAATCCCTATTTTGTTGAAAGACGAAAACATTTGTGAATTACACCATTTAGTCCGTTTCTTGTAGTAACTTTCAATAAATCAGTTCTATTGGAAATAAATTCATTTAATATACATCCCTATATTTATGATAAATTTATTTTAATCAGCTTCCTGAATGCTCCGGCTTAAATAAATTGACAATGAAATCTCTTATCAGTTATCACCACTGTTTGCAACAAATATTTTTCACTGCTTTCTGCTTGTGTATTTACACCGGCTCCTTTTCGCAGAAAAAGAATTATCCGCAATGGAAACATTACTATATCGATGCAGTCCTGCCTGGATCATCATGGGGAACAGGTGGTCCGGCATTAGCTGATTTCGACAAGGATGGAGACCTCGATGTTGCGGTTTCACGCAGGAATACCAGCTCAGCCTATTGGTATAGCAGACTGAACGACTCGATATGGATCCCTCACCTGATGGGATCTTCCGATCCCCTTGCAAATACACTGGGGACAACCCCGATCGATATCGACCACGACGGTTGGGATGATGTGGTTTTCCAGGGAGTATGGTTTAAAAATCCCGGAGTTCTGGGAAAGAACCCTGATACTCCATGGAATGTCTTCTTTTTTAAAGCCGGGGGCCATGATGCGACAACGGTTGACATTGATGGAGATGGCCAGAATGACCTGCTGATTTACGACGGAAATAATATTGCATGGTACAACACTTCCAACCAGATGAGGGAGATCATAATCAGTTCAGGAAATAATGATCATGGAGGGGTTGCGCCCCATGGGTTTGGAGATATTGACGGCGATAATGACCCTGACGTGATAATACCGGGTTACTGGTTTGCCAATCCGGGCAATCAGTCCACAAACTGGAAACGTTTTGAATGGCCTTTTGAGTTTATTCCCAATGCGTCGTATGGCAGAAGTATCAGGTCATGGATAGTTGATGTTAATAATGATGGTAATAATGATATTGTTTACAGCCATTGCGATACAGGTGGTTCACATGTTTATTGGGTTGAAAATAAAGGAAAAGGTAAAAGCTGGGAATCTCATCAGCTCCCTGACCCACCGGTTGTAGAAGGGAATGTTCCGGGTACAGGTTCATTCCATTCTTTAATTGTCACCGATTTTAACCAGGACGGATACCCGGATATTTTTGCAGGTGAACAGGAAGACCCTGACACCTACATGGAAGCCGGTGGAAAAGTTGCTATGAAGCCCAGAGGTTTAAAGCCTCGCGGGATTATATGGTATAACCTGGGAGGCAGGAAGCCTATGTTTGAGATATATGTTATTCATACAGGTAATCCGGGATGGCACGATGCCCAGGCCGGAGATGTTGACCAGGATGGCGATATGGATATCGTATCCAAGGTATGGAATACAGACGGACCTGTTTACCACCTTGATTTCTGGAGGAATGAATTAAATAAATAAAACGCTGACCCGTGATCTTTAGTAAAGAAAAGCATGGAGACAAATCAGATAACCAGTAAATTCATCGTTCACTTCAGGTACTTTCTCTTTGTGTAAAGTATAGCATAAGCATACTTATTCCGGTATTGCTTTTCACTGGAGTCCGCGGACAATCCCAGGGGTGTAAAATTACATCACCTGAAAATGAAGGTTTTTCATCCAAAAAACCCAATTCAATGAGTGGAACTCTCGCAAACCACAAAACCACCTCGCTGCTGATCATAAGAAATGTCAAGATCATTCTGGAATGGTACAATGAGTGATGGAATGCGGGAAAACAACTTGTTACGGGTCAGGAAGAATATATAATCCGGGTCTGAAACGTTATTTATGGTGTCAGTTCCTTCCCAATATCAAAGATCCTTAGTGCTCCGGTTTTCAGGGAGGATTTGGCATAAATGAAGCACCTGAAGCCTGAGGTCCCTGGAACACAGTGTTTTAATCTAGATACTGGGATGTTGGTTCTGGAGAGACGTCATTATTTCCTGTCAGGTGGACGAGCAAAAATGGAAAAACCTTCAATCTGTTATTTTCATGGAACGACTCTTTTTCTGTAAGGAAAACTGATATTATTATTAAGAATAAAGTATTTTTAGGATTGAAAAAATGAGTCAATTAAAAATGATATTCAAAAATGAGAACAAACAGAAGAGATTTCATTAAAAAAGCCACAGTTGGCACAGCTGGTATAACGATAGGCGGAACTGCCTTTAGTATGAGTGCAAGAAGTTATTCCCGCATAATTGGTGCAAATGACAGGCTTAATGTTGCAATTGCCGGGTTAGGGCGACGTCTGAGTGCCTATACAGAACCTATCTCTAAAAAAGAGAGCAATGTTGAACTGTCTTACCTTTGCGATGTGATGAAAAGTCAGCGTGAAAATGCTGCAATGAGGTTTTCAAAACTAATTGATTACAAACCAGCCCTGGAAAATGATTTCCGGAAAATACTCAATGACCCTAAAGTTGATGCTATATTTAATGCAACCCCTGACCACTGGCACACACCCATGGCCTGCATGGCAGTCGAGGCAGGGAAACATGTGTACGTTGAAAAACCTTGCAGCCATGATCCGTATGAGGGGGAGCTCCTGGTAAAATTTCAGGATAAATACGGGAAGGTAATGCAAATGGGTGTACAGCAACGTTCGGCCCCTGAGTCAATTGAAATTATAGGTGAAATCCATAATGGAGTTATCGGGGAACCTTATGAAGCGGTTGCTTTTTACACTGATGCAAGGGGCAGGGTTGTAGTACCGGAAAAAGCACCGGTACCCGATGGATTAGATTGGAACCTTTTCCAGGGACCATCTCCAAGGAAAGTTTATATGCATGACACATGGAACTATAACTGGCATTGGTACGGTTGGGATTTTGGTACCGCTGAAACCGGGAACAATGGAACGCATGAACTGGATGTCGCCCGCTGGGCACTTCAAACAGATATTCCGGAACAGGTTATGGTTAACGCTGACAAACGCCACTTTCTGGATGATGGGTGGAGTATGTTCGATACAATGTATGCGACATTCAGATTCCCTGGTAACAAAGTTATTAAATGGGACGGGAAAAGCCGTAATGGCTATGGAACTTATTCCAAATCAGGAAGAGGAACAATAATTTACGGGTCAGAAGGTTCTGTATTTGTTAACAGGGACGGATACGAACTTTTTGACCGGCTTGGGAAAAGTCTGAAGACCAGGAAATCCAAGGGTACTGAAGCCGGTAACGTTTTAGGCGGCGGAGGGGATATGTCAACCCTGCATGTTGTAAATTTCTTTGATGCCATCCGCGGCAAGGCAAAATTGAAAGCTCCTATAACAGATGGTGTAAAGAGTACTTTGCTGGATCATCTGGCAAATATAGCATACAGAGTCAATAAGCCAATTCTGGAAGTTGATCCTTCAAGTGGGCATATTTTCGACCGCGATGCAATGAAACTTTGGAAGCGGGAGTATGAACCGGGTTGGGAACCTAAGTTATAACTTTGGGTTTGAATTAAACCAACAGACCCGGTGCAGATCGCAAAATATAAGACTCCATGGGAGATTGAAATTTTTAAATAGTCACAGGTTAAGACAGTCATAACAATATTTAAACATGAATAATATCTTATCAAAATTTCATTAAAATCCAGTAAATATGAAAAAATCAACGATTTCGAGACGAAAATTTTTAGGCACCGCTGCTGCTGCCACTGCTTTTTCAATGACACCTTTAAATTATTCCCTTTTGGGAATGCAAAAAACCAAAAAGCCCAATTCGAAGGTAGGTGGCGTTCAGTTAGGTTTGACGACATATAGCTATTTAAGCATGCCGCATAGTTTGGAGCAATGCCTCCAATATATTCTGCAGGCCGGGGTTAATGCTGTTGAAATGAGAAGTGTCCTTGAAGAAGGTTTAGGTCTTCCCCAGGCTCCTCCAAGGCCACCCCGTGATGCGGACGATAAAACAAAAGCTGAATATGCCGATGCAGTAAAAACAATAAAGGAGAGGCAACGTCAATGGCGTTTATCATTACCAATGCAAAAGTATGCAGATATCCGTAAAATGTATAATAATGCCGGCGTAGATATCCATATTGCCAAGTTTGCACCATCAACATGGTCTGATGCAGAAATTGATTACGCGTTTAATGCTGCAAATGTTTTAGGTGCCTATGGTATTACCGATGAATGCAGTGATGAAGCCTGCCGTCGTCTTGGCAAGTTTGCCGAAAAACATAAAAGCCTCGCTATTTATCATACACACAAGCAATTTGCCGAACCCGGATTCGACATCGAAAAGCTGATGGGCTATTCACCTGCTAACAGGTTAAATTTTGATGCAGGCCATTATTTTGGAGCCACAGGACTTCATCCCAACATCATTATAGAAAAATATCACGACATTATCCCAATGATCCATATGAAGGATAAAACCGGACCAAAAAGCAATCCTCCTGATGCTAACAGACCATTTGGAGAAGGCGAAACACCAATTGCGGATGTACTCCTTTTAATCAAAAAAAATAAATGGCCCATAGATGTATTTGTTGAAATGGAATACCAGGTTCCGGAGGGCTCGGATGCTGCCAAAGAAGTTACTAAATGCATAAAATACATGAGAAACATACTTGAGTAATATTCAATAATTTTATCTGATCATTTTAAAATAAATTACAGTGGGAAGCCGGGATCCGGAAGTCAAAATATGATAATAGTCCGGAATTTACCTGATGAAAAATCAAAAGTTATTCAAAATGTCAAATTATAAGCATTGTCTCTTTGGATATTCGGCTCTCGGATTGTCCGGACTACTACTTCACTCTAATTTATCAGTCAGCCATCAAAAGCCCGGTGACTCAGAGAAAAAGCAACCCAACATTGTGGTAATTATTGCAGATGACCTTGGTTGGAACGATGTTGGTTATCATGGCTCGGAAATTAATACTCCTGCCATCGACAGGCTTGCCCGGGAAGGGATCGAGTTTAACAGGTTTTATGTCTGTTCAGTCAGCTCCCCTACCCGGGCCTCTTTATTAACAGGAAGATATCCAAGCAGATATGGTATTCTCACACCATTAGGTGATGAACCCGGATTGCCCGCCGGAACAATTACAATCGCCGGACTTTTAAAACAGAAAGGTTATGATACAGGTATCTCAGGAAAATGGCATCTTGGTGCTGTACCTGAAGGACGACCAATGAATTATGGTTTCAATTCCTCTTATGGGTCATTGCTGGGTCAGATTGACCCTGTTACCCATTTATATAAAAATGGCAGTAAAACATGGCACAGGAATGATAAGTTGATAGATGAAGAGGGGCATGCCACCGACCTGATAACTGCGGAGGCTATACGGTTTATTAATAAGCCCAGAGACGGCAATATGCCATTTTTCCTTTATGTGGCTTACACTGTTCCTCATTACCCGCTTGAAGAACCGAAAGAATGGACTGATATGTACTTACAAACAATAAGTAATGAATCGCGCCGTAAAAATGCAGCATCCGTTACGCATATGGATCATTCAATAGGTAAGTTACTGGAAGTACTCAAAAAAAGAGGAATAGAAGAAAATACAATAGTGATGTTTCTAAGCGATAACGGGGCACAGAGGAACTGGACTCCGGGCCCAATAAAATTTATCGATAAAATTTCTGTGGAATATAACGGGAAATTTAAACCCCATGATGTACTTGGCGATAACAGACCACTACGCGACTGGAAAACCACCCTGTACGACGGAGCCCTCAGGGTTCCGGCTGTAATGATATGGCCGGGTAAACTGAAGCACTTGATAATTGACGATCCGATTAATGTCACAGATGTCTTCCCGACTCTGGCTTTTCTTGCAGGGGTAAAAGTTCCGAAAGAACTGAATGTTGACGGAATCAATTTCTGGCCATCAATTATTGGAAAACCTTTATCAGAAGAGCGAATAATGTACTGGAAGTCAAATAATGCCATTGCATTAAAAAAGGGCAATTGGAAATTGATACACAAAGGGATAAAACCTGAAGAGGGAACAGATGAATTATATAATATTCAACTTGATCCTTACGAAACAAAAGATGTTTCAAAAGATAATGTGGGAAAAGTCCAGGAATTGAAAAAGGAAATTCAGTCTCAGCTTACTCTCGATAATACCAAAGTGTTTTATTCTGCAAAATAGCATAAGGATCAGTACCCATAGTAAATGAAAAAAATATCCAGAAGAAATTTTACCAGAACCATTTCTGCAGGCATAGGCACTGCTGTTATAAATCCTATGTCCGGTTTTTCAGCAAAGAAAATCCTGACTACTGCAATTAAAGAAAGGCCTAACATTGTTTTTATTACTTCAGACCAGCATGGTTATAAATACACAGGATATGCAGGTCATCATGTTGTAAAAACACCAAACATGGATATGATTGCCAATCAGGGAGTTGCATATTCAGATGTTTATACCGGAAGTCCTGTTTGCGTTCCCGGCAGAACCAGTATGATGACCGGCATGCTGGCATCAGACTGTAATTCTTTTTGTAATTCCACTGTATGGGATGGCAGCCATCCGGTATGGGGAACATATTTAAAAAATGAGGGATATTATTGCCGGGCAATAGGGAAGCTGGATTTAAACAACGATTTTGATTCAGGCTTCGACGAAACAAAAACAAGTAACGGTCACCGTACTGATCCCGATGTAACTTCATTATTCCGGCGGCCTGTTGCATACAGGGTCAATGAACGTCCTGATGTGGAGGGTGGGACCCGGAAGGTAAGACACGGGGATGCGGCTCTGACTCAGCTTGCACTTAAATTTCTTCAGGAAGAGTCTCCAAATATAAAAAAACCATGGGCCCTTTTCCTGGGGTTATCAGAACCTCATCCCAAATTTATAGCCCTGGAGGAATATTACAGACTTTACCCGGAGTATAATGTTGATATGCCTAACATTCCTCCGGGACATCTGGAAGAACTACATCCTGTTTTTCAGGAACTGCGGCATTTCAAGAATATCGCTACTCCGATTCCGGAAGATCGGATCCGTAGAGCCCGTGCCGGTTATTACGGGATGATAACGGAATTGGATGAGTATATCGGGAAGATATGGTCTGAATTAGAACGATCAGGAGAATTAGAAAATACACTTTTTATTTATACATCGGACCATGGAGAATCTCTTGGGGAGCATGGCCTGTGGCTTAAAAATAATTTATACGATGTGGCAACCCGGGTTCCTATGATAATGGCCGGTGCAGGATTACCAAAAAATGTTAAGATTAATACTCCAGTTGGTCATGTGGATCTGGTTGCCACAATGCTTGATCTGGCAGGATCCCCTGCTTTTAATAAGTTACGGGGTCATTCACTTTTACCGGTTCTCCGGGGGGAATCCGGTAGTCACCCGGGATTTGCTTACAGCGAATCACACTCAGAAGGTAACTGTACCGGTTCATTTATGATCCGCAAGGGTGATTGGAAATACATCCATTTTACATGGTACGATGACCTGCTGTTTAATGTTAATCAAGATCCGGGAGAGTTTAATAACCTCATTGGCAAACCGGAAACGGCAGATATTCAGGTTGAACTTGAAAAAATCCTTCTCTCCCTTGTTGATCCCGAAGAAGTAACCCTGCGTGCTTTTCATGCCCAGGAAAAAATGTTGGCGGATCTTTCTGCCAGTATGACCGGGGATCAGCTCTTTGATATTTTCAAAGGCAGGTTTGGATCCGGACAAGCCAGGGCGTTGGCGAAGAAGTGTAAGGGGATATAGTTAAAGCGCAGCTAACAAAATTCAAGTTGGTGGATTATGATGTATCTTACCTGGAGTTAAATAATCAGAATATTAATGTATTGAAGAGAAATACTACATTATTAATTTCAGTTTTTCTATACTTAGCTGGTGGTGCTGCTTTTGTGCATACTTCTAATGAGGCTGGCAAAAACATTTATTCTGAGAAGCGGAGAGTTGCAACACAAACATTGGATGGTAAAACCCCTACTAAATATGTAACCGTAACAGGTGCCGGGAATCATAAAGGAAGGAATCCTTCAAACGCCATGACATTGGCAGAAGCAATAGGAACAGTAGTGCCCGGAGATAAAGTATTAGTACAAAAAGGGTATTATGATTTAACAACCGGAGGTAGGTTCAATGTCGACGGAACTGATGCAAATCCTATTATATGGGAGGGAGAAATATCTGAAATAGATTTAAGTATAACCAGTAGTAGCTCAGACGGTACTAAATCTACCTTATTTAGAGCCAACTCGCCTTCAAATGCACCTGTAAAATTGAGTGGTGCGTTCAATTACTTTAGAAAAATAGTTTTCCTGCAGGACTTTCATTCAAACCAGCTTTTAAGTATAGACGGGAATTACGTTCAATTGGATTCCTGCAGTATCAAATATCCTTCAAATGCTTCATCCTCTACAAATCATACAGTTTTGGTAACAGGAAATAATGTTACTTTCAAACATTCAAGTTTTTACAATGGTTCCAGAACAATTATATGGGTAAGAAAAAATTCCGGTGAACAGGCAGATTTCTTTAAAATGGAATACTGTACATTAACCGGTGCTTCCAATCATCCTCCGATACAAATAATGCCTGCAACAAACTCAAAAGACTCAACTACAATAAAAAGACCTGTCATAAGAAACTGTTTTTTCATTGATAATTCTTATGCCGGCATTTATTCAAGATATTGTGAGCAATTTGCTTTCTATAATAATATATTTTTACGGTCAGGAAGCCCATATGATATCGATATTCATACCGGATGGCATTATCCGACAGGTACTCCTGCCGATACCTGCAACAGTAAGGGTGGAATAATTGCATATAATACTATTATTGAAAATCGGAGAAGAAACATTACATATAACAAAGGAAGTAATGAAATAAACTTTATAAACAATATTTTTTATTCAAATTATCGAATTTCAGATGGTGGTTTTCTTTTCAATCACCCCGCCGGTTGGAATGCAATCTACAGGCACAATCATGATTATAATTTGTATTACTATTCAACTCATCTTATCAATTTATATAATCCCGTGGGGTTAACCGGAACATGGGGATCGGACAATATAAGTGTTTATTATCCCAATTGGTTTGCCGCAACAGGCCAGGAGCAACACACACTTGTCGACATTATGCCTCAATTCACAAGTTTTTCCGGTAATGATTTTAATCCTTTAAATGCTTCAAGTCCGCAAACAGGTGCAGGAATACCCGTTACAAAAGCTAATGGTTTCTTTATGGATATAACAACAGATTATTTTGGGAATGCAAGGGATACTGAACATCCAACTATAGGAGCAATTGAATTTGTAAATGATAATTTAGTTCAGAACTCAAATACCTCCCTCCTGTTGGTCCACATGGCAGAGTGAGTGAAACAATGCCAGCTTGATTCTTACCAGCCTTTAGAATTGTCAGGATCAAGGTAAATATTGTGTTGAATGTAAAGTGCTGCAATTCCCTGTCATTTAGCGGACCGAAAATATACTGGTCCGATTAATATTATCATATTGCCTATATTTGCTAATAATAAATGTTTTGAATGAAAATAACCATATAAAACTAACGATATGAAATCAAAAAATAAGAATCCTCGTCGTGAGTTTATTAAAACCTCATTAACATCTCTTGCAGCTTTAACAATCATTCCCCGCTATGTCTTAGGTGGTAAAGGTTACGTTGCACCAAGCGATAAGGTAAATATCGGAATTATAGGTGCAGGAGGACAATCAATGTACAGTATTACTGAACTTTTTAAACTTGATGATGTCCAGTTGACTTCAATTGCAGATCCTGCAACTTTATGGAAAAATGATATTTTATATTCCTCAGATACAGGTCGTGGTCCGACAAAAAATATTATTGAGGCCTACTATGCAAAAAAAACACCCAACTATAAGATTCCGGAATATGAAGACTTCAGGGATATGCTGGCTAAAGAGCGATCGCTTGATGCAATAGTATGTGCATCGCCCGACAATACTCATGCATATATTTCAATTATGTCTATGCGTGCAGGGAAGCATGTTTACTGCGAAAAACCCTTAACACATAATATCTGGGAAGCAAGGAAAGTTCGTGATGTTGCCCGGGAAACAGGTCTGGCAACCCAGATGGGCAACCAGTTGCATAACCAGGAGGGTATCCGTCAGACTGTTGAATACCTGAGGGCAGGGGCAATAGGAACTGTAAGAGAAGCACATTCGTGGGTTTCGGCATCAAGATGGTTGCCTCAGCTTAGCGGATTTCCGTCAGACTCCACACCTGTACCTCAGGGATTTAACTGGGATCTTTGGCTTGGACCAACCTCCTGGCATCCTTACAATAAGGTTTATTCTCCGGTAAAATGGAGAGATTTCTGGGCCTTTGGCTGCGGTGCACTCGGTGATTTTGGCTGTCACGATATGGACACGGTTACATGGGCTTTCAACCTGCGTAATCCCGAAAGTGTCGAAGTGCTCCCGGCAGGAAATAATGGTAGTGCTGATATAGCACCATATGGAGAAATAGGTTATTACACCTTTGATGAGGACGGGGACCAACAACCTCTTAGACTGACCTGGTATTCCGGCGGTTTGCACCCTCCTCTTCACGATTTATTACCTAAAAATATTAAATTAGTTAACAGAGGAGCTATGTTCATTGGTGAAAAGGGAATTATCCTCAATAATGGTGGAGCCAGCGTAGCTCCCCGGATTTTCCCGGAGAGTCTGGCGGCTTCATTTACTCCCCCTGCTCCTTCCATCCCCCGCACCAAAGGACACCATCGTGAGTGGGTAGATGCCATAAAAGGCGGACCACCGGCAATGTCAAACTTCGGATATGCATCCCGCCTTACAGAAATCACACTGCTTGGTGTCTTGTCTCTGCGACTTGGAGGGGAAAAAATTTACTGGGATTCAGCTAATATGAAAGCTATTGGTTTACCGGAAGCAGATAGAATTATCAGGGAACCTGTCCGGGAAGGATGGGAAATGGCTTAACCGGGTGACAATTAAGACACAGAAATACGTTGCCGCTTAATTATGAATTCCTGAGGTTAATTAATTAATAGTTTGTTTATTGCATTCATGAGTACTTTTTCGACCTCAGGAGAGACATACGAATCGGGACCATCTTCATATCCAGACTGTTCATAAGCTTTAGAGATACATATATAACCCGGGCCATAATCACCGTAAGCCGCCATGACAACAAACAAATCGGGACGCCTTGCTTTTGCTGCAAGCTGGTATTCGATACATAGCTCACCCGGCAGGTGTAATATGCGGGCATGTCCCAGGGTAAGACAACCCACATCTATCTTTTTCCCAGCACGGCAGCGTTGTAACCATATCAGTTGCCGTATATTATTGGCCAGAAATGTCTGGTCCTTCAAATCATTTTCTCTTTGAAGCGATTCAAGGTATTTTGCAGGTGGCAAAGCAACCTGTTCAATCTTCCACACTACATCTTCGGCTTTTATTGTTTCCAGTTTTGTTGCTTCCCACGCCCGTTTCATCCCATCGGTGAGCCTTTCAGACAAAATGCCTCGATTCTCTTTTGATCCGTCATTGTATTTTCCTGCGCCAATATTTCCGCCTGCACCGTTAAAATGGACATGGAGGGCTTGCGGAACCGCAAGTTGACGGTAAAAACGGGCAATGCCCGGAAAGTCCGGATTAGGAATCCCCCTGTCATAATAACTCTGAGGGTGTACAGCATAGTAACTGAGTACTGTCAATGGTGTTTCCTTATTCCAGAGACTCACTAACGAAACCTTGGGATCTATTAGTCCTTCAGGTTCTGCAATCAAAGCCGGATCCCTGCAAACTGTCCAGCGTGTTTCTCGTACTTTGCCATCAGGACCAAGTATACGTCTGTTCGATGCTACTTTGAAGACTTGGGCCTCTCCCATCCCAATTTGGGTTACAGGCTGAGATTTTTCCCTTGAACTTCTTATAGCATTTTCAAGCCGGTTGATAAGTTCCCGGGCAAAAGTACCCTCATAACACATAGGATCAATCTCAGCCTCTTTAAGAAACCTTTCAGCAGCAAAATCGCATTCGGGAGAATAATGCTGATGTACTGTGTGAACCGCAATCCGTTCGGGAATAGTCTCCGCAGCATCAGCCAGGGCACGCTTGAATTCGTCCTGGCCCTCATTGGATATCCCTATCCAGTCGATAGAGCATAAAACAATCGGTTTGCCTGCTCCGTACAGAACAATGCCTTTTGCCCTGATTCCCATATCCCAGGTTCCTGTCATTACCATTGAAGCAAGACGTGTGCCAACCGGAGGAGTGGCGTCAACATCAAATACCGACAACCTCAAGCCTGATGGCACACTATCATTAGATGATCTTGCCCGGGCAGGGTTTATCCGGTTGGTGTCATTATTACAGGGCAAGGTATTATTACCCAGGTCAGGCTTGGCATTTGAAACAACTGCAGCGATTGAACCCGCTGATAAGGTGTTGATGAATTTTCTTCTTGTAAGACCCCTCTTTTTCATTATTCTTTAAGTTAGATAAAGAAGTTTTAATAGATTTAATGTGAAAGCATACATAATAACGAATAATAGCTTATCAGAAGAAGATTAGAAAAATATGATCAGGCAGTTACAAGTTTTGAGTTTTTTATAACTTACCTGTTGAGTAATCATCTTTTGCATAGTAGTATATGTGCTTCACTACATTTTTGAAATTTGATCTGACAATATCGCGTGGTTCAGCAAAACTTTTATAACCCCATTCATTTTCAAAATTATAAAAATCAGGCTCTTTAGCATTTTTACCGTCAAGTTTGCTATTAAGATAGTCAAAATACATTTTCCAGCGGGGATAATAAAAATTAGACAACAATCCATACCATTCACGATATGCATAATCATGCAGATAAACGGATCCTTCTTCATTGCCCCAAAGAGTAATTAATCTGTTGGCATTCCAAAGGAATTGTGCAGAATCTGCACTGTTGGTAGCTTGTCTTTGTGCATCTCGTTGCCATTCGTAAAATGAAAAGTTGGGCATTGCAGCTGTTACAGTGTCTGCAAACAAGATTAAGTCCAGAAACTCTTTCGACTGTTCTCTGAAAGCCAATTTATTTTTACGGTTAAAGCTTTCTCTGACTTCCCTCAGTTTATTGTATGCAATTCCTGAAAGCAATTGTCTGCATACATTGGAAAGATCAAACCTGTAGGTCTCAGAATTAACAATATATTCATCTTCAATACCTAATAATGCATTTAATGCTGCAAATAAGCTATCCTGGTCATAAGCCGGCTTTGCCGACGGTCCCCAGGTTGTTGTCCGTTCAGCAGTAAGGGAGGGTCGGGCACAAAGGATGCTCTCTGTCCTGTGCGGTGCTCTGTAAACGCTGTTTGCGAGAAGAGAAATGGCTTTGACTGCCATATCATTCTGGATTCCATATCTGTAGCCAGAATAATCGTTTAACCATTGGCCTGAGACTAAATGAAGTATCCTGCCATGCCATATCGTAAAACAGGTCATAAACAATCGGGTCAGTAAATGCGCCTTCAGCTGCAATTCCAATGCCTTTGTAAAACTTAGTGTATTTATGGTTTAACAGCTTGACAGGCACCGTACTGATGCTATCAAAATTGGCATACATATAAGTATTATTGCCAAAGTCATTTATATTGCACCATAAAAAATTTCGTCCTCCAAAAGCCCTTCTTCTCTCATACATAGGCTTTTCTTCAGCACACAGATCAAGAAGCAGTGTATTATCTTTATTTGTCCCCATCAGGAGTGAATCTGTAGGATTCCTTTGCCATCCCTGTAAAACCCAGGTTGAATTAGGGCTATGTATTTGCATTGCCCTTTGGATATTTTCAGCAGCAAGAGTTAGGTTCTTTGTATGTTGACCTCCCTCGTGAAAAGGATCACCGCTATAATAAAGCGCCTTCCCATAAAGTTTCTCCTGTTCGGAATAGAAGACCGATGCCATTTTTGAAAACAAGCTATCGTTGGGATCCATAAAAGCAGGTCTCTGAAATCCGTTCCATTTTGCATCCTTATAAATTTTGCTGTCAGGGAATTTAGCAATTGCACTATTTGGTATCATCCCATAAAAAGCAGGTAAAACCGGTTGCATACCAAATTCACGCATTCGGAAAAGTATCTTTTTTTGTAAATCCTTGCGGTTATTAATCCATGTCTGCGAAACAGGGCCTCCCCAGCCTTCCAGATTATCCAGTAACCACCAGCAGATATATGCAGGTCCCGGAATAAAAGATGCAATCTCATTATCTGAAAAGTTAAACCTTCTTAATGTGTTTTGCCATACGGCCTCTGTCCCCATGATAGCCAGAGGCAGATTTACACCTTGCATTGCAAGCCAATCTATCTCCTTTTCCCAGTCATTCCAACTCCAGAATGAAAAACTATAGTTATAAGTACAATAGTATAGCCCCCATCTTAATTTAGTTTGTGTACTTTTAAAGACTGGTTTCTTAACAGACGGGAGAATTTTAAATGGTGGTACCTGGGAACCGCAATTGGAGATATTACCCATTAGAAAATAACGGAGGTAATAGTAAAACCCTTTACTGATTGCTATTTTATCGGTCCCTTCAATGAGTATTTTGTCCTGGTGTGAACTTATCCTGAATGCACTGGAATATTTACCGGATCTTAAAGTCTTAAGTTCAAACTCTTTGGAATGACCGGGTATAGTCCTTTCAATCAGCTGGTAAACAACATCGTAATTCTGCCTCCTATCTAAACGGCAGGAAGGTATTAGTATAAAAAGGCATAGATACAGAGTAAGTTTCAGGGTTCTCATTTATATATTATAGGTTCCCAATCCGGTTCATACTCTCGCTTCCAGGGTTTCATGAAATCCCGGTCATATATATGTCAGGTAGAAGGATCTACATCAAGGATCTGTTTTTTGTACCCCCTCTTCTCGATTTATTACCTAAAAATGTTAAATTAATTTATTTATAAAAGTTTGTTTTTCAAACATTTTTTGGCAAAATAAAAGGTTTCCTTTCTACCTGCCGAGACAGATATTTGTTTGCACCGTTATCATTCACAAATTTTTCGGCTTTTCCATCAAAGGTTAATTTTCTTCCTGTCTTGTAAGCAATATTTCCCAAATGCATCATTGCTGTTGACATATGCCCCTGTTCCACATCTGCATTCAGATCCTGCCACTTGCGGCTCTTCACACAATCAAGAAAATTCACAAAATGGAATTCTATCCTGGCTTTTTCCAATTCAGCCCGCCTGGGATCTTCCTCAAGGTCTTTTGAAGTGATATTTACCGCCGGTTCCTTTTTATTACCAAGAAATATTTGAAAATTCGTGCCAAGCTGGGCGTATCCTTTTGTACCAAGTAAGATAATACTATCAGCCTCTTCAGGAGTATACAAACTCCTTACCTCCAATTCCATAATTGTGCCGTCAGCATATTCAAAAGTGGCAACCTGAAGATTAGGCACTTCCTGGTCTGAATCCCAAGCATAAAAGCCTCCGGAGCAGCTTATTTTAACCGGGTGTACATCTTTTTTCATTGCCCATCTGACCCTGTCCATATAGTGGACACCATTGTTCCCGAATTCTCCGGTAGATGTATCCCAGTACCAGTGCCAGTTATAAAGGAAATGATTCTTGTTGAACGGGATCATTGGTGCCGGTCCCCTGAAAAGATCCCAGTCGACACCTTCCGGAACAGGACTATCCGGTACCCTTCCAATATTTCCGCGAAAGCCATACACAATTCCGCGGCCCATATAAATATCCCCTATTGCACCCTCATGGAGCATTTGTATTGCCTTCTGTGTTACCCTGGCGCTTCTGTATTGTGTTCCTACCTGTACTATCCTGTTGTATTTTCTGGCAGCCTGTACCATTTTTCTTCCTTCCACTAACGACCATGAAAGCGGTTTTTCGACATAAACGTCTTTTCCTGCCTGGCAGGCCCATATGGTTTGAAGAGAATGCCAGTAGTCCGGCACTGCAATAGAGACTGCATCTATATCCTTATCATCCAGAAGCTCACGGAAGTCCACAACAGTTCTGGGCTTAACCCCACCCTGCTTTTCAATGTTGCTGACCATGCCTGGAAAAAGATTCTGATCAACATCGCACAAAGCAACCACACGCGAATTTTTGATCTTGGTAAAGTTTGATATATGCGCTCCGCCACGGCTGTTTATCCCCGAAACTGCAACATTAACCATGTCGCTTGGCTTGTTTTGCACATATCCTTTAATGTATGCAGGAGCTCCGATAGCCACGCCTCCCGAAACAATGATTGATTTTCTGATAAATTCACGACGCTTTAAAGATTTCATTTTTACCTCCTTTTTTTAATGATCAAAAAATTACAAAATTTTAAGATTAATTACAAAGTGTGTTTAATTTCCACTGAATCATTTCCATTCTTTCATGTCCCGGGATCAATCAGCCCGGCCTTATATCCGGCAACCACTCCCCGCCTTATCCATGAATATGCTTTTTCAGTTATGAATGTCTTAAATCAGCAATGTTATAAAATCAATTGTGCAATAGTTCTGATAATCCAAAGATATTTTAAATAGTTACATTAATCAAATTAGTCATGTATAATCCCTAAACATCCTGCCACCCAGGCTGTAATTGATATTTTGCTTCAAGGTGCATCTGGTACGCACCATGTAAATTCATTTAATTTTTAAACAAAAATATTTATTTTTTGTTTGGTTTATTGGTACGCAGAACCATGTTAAAAACTATCATAAGATGCAATTGTTTGTTGGTCATTCATCTACTTATCATAAGTAATTGATTAACATAAATGTCACAAATTACAACCGGACTAATGGTCCGGATAAAAAAATCACGCCTGCGGAACATGGGAGTTCATATGAAAATTTTCAACAAGTCTGAGGGGGACAATTCCTTAGAATTAAATAATAATACTAACCTGATAAACCAAAACCAATGGAAACAATCAAGGGGCCTTGATGCAGAAACTTAAAAAAGGAAAATTCCTTAAACAATCCTTAAAACACCATTTCGAAATTATTTAATTTAATTCATATCATTTTATGAAAAAAAATATGCCTTTCAGAGAATTGATTTATCGTTCGCTGAAAAATGTCTTACGAATATTAAGTATTACTGTCATACTCCTGATTTCAGGGATTCTGCAAATACTTGCCGATGATGTATATTCGAATAAATCGGGTTCTTTTCATAATTTTCCGGAAACTGAACTTATAAAGACCCGCAACGGTATCGAAAAATTAAACTTCTCGCCGCCCCTGTTCAACATAAAATCAGATGCTCTTGTAAATATGCAACAGCAGGTGGTTACCGGAAAGGTTACCGATAGCCAGACCGGTGAAGCTATGATTGGAGTAACCATAGTTGTTAAAGGTTCACCGATTGGTACCCTCACCGATGAAAATGGGAAATACTCAATATCAGTATCTGACAAAAATACTATACTGGTATTTTCGTTCATCGGATATGGTTCTGCAGAAATTCCGGTAGCAGGGAAATCTGTAATTGATGTATCACTGGTATCAAATACTCAAAGCCTTAATGAAGTTGTTGTTGTTGGCTACGGATCACAACGGAAAGTCACCTTAACCGGATCTGTTGCTGCTGTTAATAGTACTGAAATTAAAACCAGTCCCTTAACAAACCTGTCAAATTCTATTGAAGGATTACTGCCCGGAGTTATAACAAAAACCAGTTCCGGAGAACCTGGCAGGGATGATGCTTCCATTTTAATTCGCGGTAGCAGCACTACCGGTGATACTAGCCCATTAATTGTAATTGATGGTATACAGGGCGGTGGAGGATGGGAAAGGATAAATCCGAACGATATTGAATCGATTTCAATATTAAAAGATGCTTCTGCTGCCATCTATGGTGCAAGAGCAGCGAACGGAGTTATTCTTATAACTACCAAAAGAGGAACTCTGGGCAAACCTACAATTGATTACTCGGTCAACGTTGGGATCAGTCAGCCAACAAGGTTACCTAAACTGGCAGACTCTCCAACTTTTGCACAATACGTCAATGACGTTCTGGTTCGTCAGGGACAAGCCCCCAAGTATACAGATGCAGAAATCCAGAAATTCAGGGATGGTAGTGATCCGGTCAACTATGGAAACTATGACTGGTATAAAGAGGTTTTAAGAAAAACAACTATGCAGAGTCAGCATAACTTAAGCATCAGAGGAGGTACTGAAGCTATAAAATATTCAGTTTCAGGATCCTATTCAAATGAAGATGGAATTTTTAAAAATGGAGTCCTCAACTTTAAAACTTATTCTGTACGTAGTAATGTCGACGCACAGGTTAATAAATATTTAAAGGTTGGTTTTGATCTGAACAATTCTTATCAGATTGGTAATTATGCATCATCAGACTTTAATGCTCTAAGACAGGTCCCCTTTTACCCTGTGTATTGGCCAAACGGGTTGCCATCTGCCGGTATAGAAGGTGGAGCCAATCCGGCTATTATGGCTACTTCTGCCTGGGGGAATGATGGCAATAATGTTGACCGCACCTCAATAAAAGGCTCCTTCGACTTAAAAATTCCCGGGGTAAAAGGATTGGGTGTTGACGGATATTTTGCCTACAGTAAAGATGAATCAACAAGAAAGCTCTGGCAAACACCATTTACGGTTTATAATTATGATAAAGGAACCGATACGTATATTCCTGTGACAGGAGGCGGAATTCTGGCGCCCCAACTTACTGAATCAATCAGCACCGGCAAAAGCACTTTATATAATCTTCGCATTAAATATGAGAACGTGTTTAAAGATCATCGTATCAGCACCTTTATTGCTATGGAACAATCGGACTATAGATCAACCGGGTTCAGTGCCTTCAGAAAAAATTATCTCTCTTCCACAATCGATGAAATATTTGCAGGCAGTCTTATCGATCAGCGAACCGATGGAACAAGCTATGAAAGTGGAAGAAAGAACTTTTTTGGACGTATCAATTATGGCTATAAAGACAAATACCTTCTGGATTTTAATCTCAGATATGATGGCTCTTCTAATTTTCCTAAGGGAAAACAATGGGGCTTATTCCCCGGGATATCAGTGGGATGGCGTATCTCAGAGGAAAATTTTATAAAAAACAACCTTGGGTATATTACCAATTTGAAACTAAGAGCATCTTATGGACAGGTGGGAAATGATGCAATTGCTGCATTTCAGAATTTAAGACTTTATAACCTTAACAGTCAGGGATATGTATATGGGAAATCACCATTTGGAACACAAGGGCTTGCTGCCGGAGTTACACCAAATCCTAATTTTACATGGGAGGTTGCAAAATTATCAAATATAGGTCTTGATGCCAGTTTCTGGAAAGGTCTTTTAGGCTTAAGTGTGGATGTTTTTAAACAAATCAGATCAAACATCTTAACTACCAGGGTCCTTGCAATTCCGGCTTATACAGGTCTAATCTTACCTGCTGAAAATATTGGCAGTGTGGAAAACAAAGGCTTTGAAATTCAATTATCGCATACCAGAACAATTGGTGATTTCACTTACAGAATTGCCGGAAACGTTGCCTATGCAAGGAGTAAAGTTCTTGATCTTGCTGAAGCACAGAATGTTCCGGATTGGCAAAAGGAAAAAGGCCATGTTCTTGGAGCTGACCTGATGTATCAGGCAATCGGAATATTCAGAACTCAGGCGGACCTTGATGCCAGTCCTCATTGGCCAGGTTCAATAGTTGGCGATCTTAAATATGCTGATATTAACGGGAATGGCATTATAGATGCCGGGGACCAGGTCAGAACGGATGAAACCAACATCCCCAGAGTTACAGCTGGTGTTAATTTATCTGCCAGTTACAAAAATTTCTCACTGTGGGCAAATTTTGTAGGAGCAACCCAGGTATGGCAATATTATGTACTCGATTGCAGACTTACCGATAATAACCTTGCAGAAGTAATTGAAAACCGTTATACGCCCGGAAGCATGAACTCAAAGTATCCCTGGTTACCAACATTGTCCACAGAGTCAGAACCCAGCGGTCTTCATTCAACATTCTGGATGAGAAATTCTGCGTACGCAAGGTTAAAAACACTGGAACTCTCATATACCTTACCTGCTAACTTTTTATCGAGGGTTAAAATCAGTTCCATGAGGGTATATTTAAATGGAAATAACCTGTTTACAATTGATAAACTGAAATGGGTCGATCCAGAAAATATTCAACAGAATGGTTCTTTCTATCCTCAGAGCAAAATTTATAATTTAGGAATAAACATAAGCTTTTAACAATTACGGTTATGAAATCAATATATAAGCTTTTAAGTAAAGCGACTAAGATTGCTTTTATTTATCAAATGCTACTGATTCTGTCATTAGCAATGATCTCCTCCTGTACCAAGGATGTACTCGACAAGACACCTCTCAGCAGCTTCTCTGATGATGCAGTCTGGAAAGATCAAAACTTAATACAGACCTGGATTAACAGCACCTATAGAAAAATGCCACAGGGACATACATATGGGGCTATGATGATCGCTAACGTTTCTGATGAATCACATTACAGGACCGGCAGACCAGACTATATAGTCGGAGGAAATATTACTCCTACTACTTTGGGTGTGCTCGATTTCTGGACAACAGGTGGTGAAATGGGTTCCAATTACAGCTACTGGAAAGTCATTACAAATTGCAATATCTTCTTCGATAAGATAGATGCTTCTCCTGTTGATGCTTCTTTAAAGGACCAAATGGTTGGAGAAATGAAGTTTTTAAGAGCCTATGCATATTTCAAGCTTGTTTCTTTTTTCGGAGGTGTCCCTTTGATCACAAAACCTTTCAACTTAACAGACAACCTGGATGTTTCAAGAAATACATATGATGAATGTATGAATTTCGTTGTCGGAGAACTGGATGATGCAGCCAATTTGTTGCCTGTTGAATATAATAATGCCGATCAGGGTAAAATCACTAAGGGAGCTGCCCTCAGCGCTAAATCCAGGGCACTATTATACATGGCAAGTCCATTAAACAATCCGTCGAATGACCTGACTAAATGGCAGGCAGCAGCAGATGCAGCAAAAGCTGTTATTGATTTGAATAAATATTCTCTGTTTGCCAATTATAAAGATCAGTTTTTGCAGGCAAATTCATATAATTCCGAGTCAATATGGTCAAGACCATTTAATTATTCTATCGATCCGGAACTTAACAATGGTGGTGTAGAACTTTCTCTGTATCCAAATGGCTACAATGGATTTGGTCAGGCCCACCCCCTGCAAAACCTTGTTGATGTTTTTGAAATGACAAATGGCCTGCTTCCGGCTGATGATCCTGACTACGATCCGCAAAATCCATTTGTCAATCGTGACCCGCGGTTCTATGCAACCATTTTATTTGATGGGGCTCCTTTTCAGGGTCGTGGAGTTGAAACATTCCTTCCCGGGGGAAAAGATTCCAACGAAGGTCCTGTTTCTGCTAATAATGCCACTACAACGGGTTATTACTATAGAAAATTTATCAATGAGTCGATAGTTAATCCATCCTCCACCAACCAGGGTAACTCACCATGGATATTTATCCGGTATGCAGAAATATTGCTTAATTATGCTGAAGCAAAATTAATGCTTGGAGATGAAGCTACCTGCAGGACTTACATAAATATGATAAGAAGCCGGCCCGGAGTGGAAATGCCACCTGTAACCGAAACCGGTGCTGCCTTATTGACAAGGCTTCAGCATGAACGTCAGATTGAGCTGGTTTTTGAAGAGCATCGCTATTTTGATGTACGCCGCTGGAAAATAGCTCCTGTAACCGATAATATACCAGGTAGAAAAATGGTTATTAATAAAAATCTGGCAACAGGAGTAAAGACGTATACAGTAAGTAATTTTCTCACCAGAGCTTTTAGTGATAAAAATTACCTCGTACCAATTCCTCAATCTGAGATAAACAAGAATCCCAATCTGGTTCAAAATCCGGGATATTAAAAGGTATTAATTTTTTCGAAGAGAAATACTGAAAAAAGTTCAGTATTTCTCTTTTATTCTTATTTTTAAAATGTGAACAATTTTTTATTTAATTTAATTAACACATCATTTAAATAAAGTAATTGGACTTTTTACTTAATTCACATTTTTGAATTCAAAGCAATGTGAATTTGTAATTTTTACCTGGGTAAAATAAATCCGGAAGTAAAATATACCGGTATCACAATTAGTTGGTCCAAAATGAATATACTTGTTTAAAGAGTCTCCGGGAACTTATCAAATACATTTAATAAATTTATACAAAATGAAAAAGCTATTTTACAAGATCTACAAAAGGCAATCCAATTTTTTTACTGTAATTTTTGCAGTACTCCTCCTGCTGCTGCTGACCAATAACATGGTCAATGGCCAGAAGCAGAATGATCTTGATGTAATCAGGAATTACTGGCTGCTTTACACCGATGCTCCCAACTCGTTGTATCATTATCTCACCGGTGAAGCTTTTAAAATGCTTGATACAAGGGCTAAAGGTATAAAACAGCTTCAGACTGTGAGTGAGTGGCAGAAACGACAGTCGTCAGTAAAACAAACATTGTGGGATATAATCGGACCCTTTACTGAAAAAACAAGTTTAAATGCAAAGATCACAGGAACCGTAAAGAAGAATGGTTATAAAATTGAAAACATCATCTATGAATCGCTCCCGGGTTTTTATGTGACAGCATCTCTTTTTATTCCGGATAATGTAAAAACGCCGGCACCAGGCAATTCTTTTCTGCAGCGGACACAGTACAGGGGTTTACAGGCTGGAGTTATACCAGCAACCCCTGTTAAACCTGGTTATGAAAGGATTTATTGTCCTGGCTATTGATCCTATTGGTCAGGGTGAGCGCCTGCAATATTTTGATCCGGTAAAAGGTGAGTCAACAATCGGCAGTTCCACCCTTGAGCACTCCTATCCTTCTGTACAGGTTTTTCTAATTGGTAAATCAGTTGCAAGATATTTTATCTGGGACGGTATAAGGGGTATCGACTACCTTTTAAGCCGGAAAGAGGTGGACCCCAAAAGAATAGGTGTTCATGGACTTTCCGGCGGAGGTACACAGACTGCATATATCTCAGCATTGGATGACCGTGTTGTGGCATCGGCACCTGCGGGCTACATAACCAGCTATCGCCGGCTCCTCGAATCGATTGGCGTTCAGGATGGGGAACAAAATTTCTATCATGAGCTTTCCAGGGGTATTGACCATGCAGATTTTATTGAAGTGAGGATGCCAAAACCAACTCTGATCATGGCTACCACAAGAGATTTTTTCAGTATCCAGGGATCACGTGAAACTTATGCTGAGTTGAAACATGCATACACAATATTCGGCAAGCCTGACAATGTCGAAATAACTGAAGACGAAAACGGGCACGGATATACAAAGAAGAATCGGGAAGCCATGTATGCATTTTTCCAGAAACATCTTCAATTACCGGGTTCCCCGGTTGAGGAAACAGGTTGATCTCCCTTCAGCCAAAGAGCTGCAGAAAACTTCAACCGGACAACTTTCCACTTCCCTTGGTGGAGAGACTGTTTTCAGTCTTAACCGAAAAGAAGCGGAAAAGATGGTCAGCAAGTTACAGGCGTCAAGAGCAAAATTCCCTGTATATCTTACCGGGGTATTAAATTCGGCTAAAAAGCTTTCAGGATACATTGCCCCTCAGACGGTTCAGGATCCGGTGTTCACAGGGCGTTTTCAAAGGGAGGGTTATGTGGTTGAGAAATATTTTGTCAAAGGTGAAGGTAATTATGTCATTCCGTACCTGCTAATGATACCTGATAAACCAAATAACAAATCTCTGATCTATCTGCATGCCTCAGATAAATCAGCCGATGCATCAGAAGGCGGAGAGATTGAATGGTTTGTTAAAAATGGATTGACGGTACTGGCACCTGATCTGATCGGAATGGGTGAAATGGGTTCCGGGACATTTAAGGGAGATGCAGTAATTGGCGGTATTTCTTATAATACCTGGTATACGTCCATGATTATCGGCAGAAGCATAGTGGGAATACGTGCCGGTGATATTGTCAGGTTAACACGGTTACTTAAAAAAAGGACGGGCATAACAGAAGTATATGGTCTTGCAAAGAAAGAGATGGCACCGGTGATGCTTTATGCTGCAGCTTTTGATCCGCAAATAACAAGGGTAGCACTTATTGAACCTTATTCTTCATACCGGTCAATTGTTATGAACCGCTTTTATTACCCGGGTTTTGTACAGAACCTTGTACCGGGAGCCCTTACAGCTTACGATCTTCCTGATCTTGAGGCCAGCCTGGCTCCAAGAAAACTTATGATGGCCGGTACAACTGACGGGAATGGTGAAAAAACTGACCAGAAAAGCATTAATGAAGATCTTGAAATAATCCGTACTTCTTACAAATCGAAGAATGCCGGCGGACAATTGATCATTGAAACGCCGGAATCAACCGGGAAGCCTTATGATCTTTTCAGTGATTGGTTAAAATAAATAAAAATGACTATCGGAAATCATACATATAAATATTTTGATGCTTGAAAATCAATTATTTGCCCCGACCCTAACCTTGCTCCGCCGTAGCGGCTACGCGAAGGCGAGGAGGGAGTAATTGATTTTGGCTGCGCCGGGCTCGCCCTGCGGGACTCGGTTCTTCGCACCCTTTAGGGTAAGGGGCTAACGAAGAACCGGAGCGAAGCGGAGCTCGACGAAGTCAAAATCAAAGAGGTCTTATGCATGATTACCGATTGTCATATAAATAAATATTTCATGATCAGATAACATAGCAATAAAATGAGTATTGAAAATTTTGATTTAATAAGAGGAACTGCATTTTTATTAAGTAGCGGAATGCTTGCATAAGACGGATGCCAAGACATCCCATGGCCTGATCCGAAGCTCCGACCGTTTTATTATTAAAGCTGTTATTGATTCATATTCGGCAGGAAAAGACGCAGGAGAAGTAGTTAGACGGCATCAACAGGAATATTCCGGTCTTCGCACAGTCTGGAAGAGGCGATCAGAGAAGAAGGTAAACCGGATTATTGCATAATAGGTGTCGCCACTGTAGGCGGAGTTTTACCTTTTGATCTTATAGCAGTAATTAAAAGTGTGTTAACTGAAGGAATATCCATGGTGAATGGGTTACACTATCATTTGAATGATCAACCGGAGATGGTCGAACTGGCCAATAAATATGGTGCAAAAATGATCGATGTCCGCAAACCGAAAACTTTTAAAGACTTAAAATTCTGGTCGGAAGAGGTGTTTGAGGTGAAATGCCCTGTTATTGCTGTTATGGGAATGGATTGTGCCATTGGCAAACGTACAACAGCAATGCTGTTAAAACAGGCCTTTGAAAAAGCTGGTCTCAAAGCCGAAATGATTTATACAGGACAAACAGGATGGATGCAGGGAGCCAGGTATGGATTTATTCTGGATTCAACGCTTAACGATTTTGTCAGCGGCGAATTATCAAACGCGATCATAAATGCCTATAAAAACGAGAAACCAGACCTGATCATTATAGAAGGTCAGTCCTCTCTCAGAAACCCGAGTGGTCCATGCGGATCTGAGTTTCTTGTATCAGGAAACGCAAAATACGTCGTTCTGGTACATCAGCCAATCCGGAAATATTTTGATTCGGATCCAAAATGGGGAGAGATTCCTTCAGTCGAAGACGAAATAAAACTTATCAATTGTTACGGTTCGAAAGTTATTGCTTTGATGTTAAACACAAACAAATTAACTACGAAAGAGGCAATTTCATACAAAGAATCCTATTCAAAGAAACTAGGCATTCCGGTAATTCTTCCCCTTGAGGAAGGAGTAGAATCAATGGTTGAGACTCTTAAAAACCTTAAAAAATGAAAATTAAAACAATAAGTGCATACACTAAAGACCTGAAACTCAAAAAACCATACACTATCGCATATGAAGTAAATTCAGTAGTTCTGAATGCTTTTCTGGAAATTGAGCTGGAAAACGGAATTACCGGCTATGGATCGGCAGCCGCGTTCTGAATATGTATTCGGAGAAAAACTGGAAGATACAATTTCAAACCTGCAATCTGACTCATTACAAAAATGGGTAGGGAGAAGATATTCGCCATTTTCGAAACCTTATAGCTGAATCACAGACTCTGTTTCCGAAACATTCTGCCACCCGTACTGCAATTGACATTTCATTACATGATGCCTTTGGAAAATATCTTGGTATTCCTGTTGTTGATTTTTACGGCAGGAGGCATCGCAGTTTACCTACATCAATCACCATTGGGATATTAAGTGTTGAAGATACACTTATGGAAGCTAAAGAATATAAACATCAGGGTTTTAGAGTTTTAAAAATAAAAATAGGTCTAAACCCTGAAGAGGATATTGAACGGATTGTAAAATTAAGAGAAAAATTTGGCAATTATTTTAAAATCCGTGTTGATGCTAATCAGGGCTATGACCAGGATCAGACCATTGCTTTTTTTAAAGCTACCAATTCATTAGGATTGGAACTTGTTGAACAACCAATGCGGGTTGGGACAGAATCAGAAATGAAGTCGTTGCCGGCAGGGATACGTAAAATGATTGCCTGCGATGAGTCGCTCAAGAATGCCGGTTCAGCTCTGTTTCTGGCGGCTGAGCCGCAGGCCTGCGGTATATTCAATATTAAGCTTATGAAGTGTGGAGGGTTGCTTGGAGCATTTGATATTTCTACGATAGCACAAGCTTCGGGAATTAAACTTTTCTGGGGATGTTATGATGAAAGTGTCGTGAGTATCTCTGCCGCATTGCATGCAGCACTCTCATGTACTTCAACATGCTATTTAGATCTTGATGGCAGTTTAGAACTGGCGGAAGATATTGTTACAGGTGGCTTTTCACTTGTTGATGGTGAACTTAGCACGCTGGATCTTGCAGGTTTTGGATGTAATCCTCTCAAGGCTTAAAGTTCCCCGGGCCAAACATCTTATTATTCAAAAAAAAATCTTTTGTCAGATTCTGAAAAAGAATTGTTCAGTTATTGCAGAAAAACTTACTTCGAAAAAAGATCATGTTCCTTCCATTTCAGAAGGTGTTTGTCGTCGGTGATTATCTTATTATGATCGAGAAGCCATCGCAGTACTTTAATGACCTTTTCCTCATGATATTTTATTTTTCTAACAAGTTGTTCCGCATCAGGCTGTTCCTTTGCCAGCACATCTTTGATCTCTTCAAGAATAATATCAAATTCATATTTACTAAGGTCAAGTTCATTCCTGTCGCGGCAGATATCGCAAATTCCGCACCGGTCCGAATCTTCGCCAAAATAGCTGAGAAGCAAAACTGACCTGCATCTTGTCTCACTATCGGCATAATCCATCATGCTGTTCAGTCTGGCAATATATCTTTCCTTTACCTTAAGATAATTATCAGGTGAGATCAACAATGCCTTCCGGACGAGACGTTCTTCAGTAAATATCACAAGGGCAGTTTTTTTCCCGGGAATATACTTTATAATGTTCATTGATGAGAGCTTTACCAGATACTGATATACAGCGTCCCTTGAAATAGCTGATTTTTTTGCAAGCTCTTCCTCAAATACCGGTACAAATTCGGAGAACATTCCTGTATAAGACCTTAAGAGTAGTTTTATAAATCCGTCGAAAGGTTCATTTGCCACCTGAAATTTATACAGGTCATCACGACCGACAATAAAATGAACCCTGGAAGGATTGTTTATCTCTTCCGTAAATTCAAGGTAACCCTCCCTTTGAAGAAATGTCAGACAATTATATGTTTCTATAACAGGCAAACGATAATGTGAAACAAAATCGGCCATATTAAAATCATATACATTATCCTTGCCAGCCCCCTGCGGAACATTCGAGATAGTTACACACTGCCTCATATACATCTTTAATTTTCTCTACCGGAGGGAATTTTTGACGGATTGAATCGTTTAGCCTTTTTTTATCCGACGGTGAATATAACAGGACTGCAAATGCTGGTTTATCGTCCCGACCCGCCCTGCCGCTCTCCTGAAAATAGTTTTCTACTGAATCGGGTATATCCCAATGTATTACAAACCTCACTTCAGCTTTATCTATACCCATCCCAAATGCATTTGTAGCTACAATAACCCTGGTATCATCCATTGGTCCAGGCAACTTGTTTTTTATCTCTCAATTCTTCCGGTAATCCCGGCGTGGTAGAAATCGGAGCTTATTCCATTTTTAACAAGTAGTTCGGCAACCTCTCTGCAACGTTTTCTGCTTCTGACATAAACTATTCCGCTACCCTTCGCTTTTTGCAGTGTCTTGATAAGATACGAACCTTTATCTTCTACATTCCGTACCAGGTATGATATATTTTTTCTGCTGAAACTGGTTCTTAAAACATTGTTTTCCCGGAAAGCCAGCTTTTTCATAATATCTTCAATCACCGCAGGCGTTGCAGAAGCTGTAAGCGCAAGGAATGGGATCTTGTCGGAAACAAAATCTCTCAGTGATGCAATTTTAAGATATGAAGGACGAAAGTCGTAACCCCACTGTGAAATACAGTGTGCTTCATCTATAGCTATAAGGGAGAGATTAAGTTTTGGTGCCCTGGTCTGAAAGAGCCTGGTTGAAATTCTTTCAGGAGAAACATACAGAAATTTATAATCACCATATATACAATTCTCAAGTGCAATGTCAATTTCCTCTGCCGACATCCCTGAATGTATTGCTATTGATTTTATTTCCAGACTATTAAGCCGGCTAACCTGATCCTTCATCAAAGCTATAAGAGGAGATATTACAAGGCAGATACCTTCTTTTGCCAGTGCAGGCACCTGGAACGTTATAGATTTACCTCCCCCGGTTGGCATAAGTGCGAGTGTATCCCTCCCATCTGCGACAGACCGTATAATATCTTCCTGCAATGGTTTAAAGGATGTGAATCCCCAATACTTTGTTAAAATCTGACTGTATGGTTCTATATTCATTTATAGCCAAAATACAAGTAAAAAAATTATCCTCAAATTTAAGTAACTTAATTGAAGATGTTAAAATAAGTGCTTCCATCCCCTGTCGCTTCGGTCAGGGTGGTGGTGTCTCAAAAGTCTAAAATTACGGTAATACATTCTTTGTGCAGCTCTGTGCCTGCTGCGGCACTCTGTGTGACAAATAATTAAGAACTTACACAGATCACAGGGTTTTCACGAGTTCCGCTGAGGACCCAGGAGACAACTTCATGTTCTTTTACAATAATAATAACAGTTATGCAATTTATTAAGATGACTAAAAATAAACAGATGTTATCATAGTCCTGATTTTTTTGTAATTTGCGCCAGCAAAAACTTAAATTCCATCCGATGTCATTCTTAAAAGATAAGATATTATATGAAGGCTTAACATTTGATGATGTCTTACTTGTTCCTTCATATTCTGAGGTACTTCCCCGCGAAGTTGACCTTAGTTCAATGTTTACACGAAATATTCGTATAAACACACCCATCATTTCTGCCGCAATGGATACCGTTACGGAAGATGAACTGGCAATTGCCATAGCAAGGGAAGGTGGTATTGGTGTAATCCATAAGAATATGTCTATCGATAATCAGGCATCAATGGTAAAGAGGGTTAAGAGAGCTGAAAACGTTATGATATTTGATCCCATTACCATTAATCTTGAGGCAACAGTTGGTGATGCGATGAATCTTATGACCGAATACAAGATCGGTGGGTATACCGGTTGTTGACAAAAACGGAATATTAAAAGGTATAGTTACAAACAGGGATCTGAGATTTGAGCATGACAGGCATCAGGAAGATCACTGAAGTTATGACTTCCAATCTTATTACAACCAATCATCAGACTAACCTTGAATCTGCAGCCAGGATTCTTCAGAAACATAAAATTGAAAAACTGCCAATGATAGATGAGACAGGCAAACTTATAGGCCTGATCACATACAAGGATATCACGAAAACCAAAGATCGTCCTAACTCATGTAAAGATGATAAAGGAAGACTAAGAGTTGCCGGAGCAGTAGGTATCTCCGCCGACACCCTCGAAAGAGTCGGAGCCCTGATAAATGCAAACGTTGATGCAATATCGATCGACACAGCACATGCTCACACAAATAGTGTTATAAATATTTTAAGAGAGATTAAAAGAAATTATCCGGATATAGATGTTGTTGCCGGTAATATTGCAACAGCAGAAGCTGCACGGAAATTAGCCGATGAAGGTGCGGATGCTCTAAAGGTTGGCATCGGACCAGGTTCAATTTGTACAACACGGATAATTGCAGGTGTAGGCATACCACAACTATCAGCTGTTTATAACGTTGCAAAGGCTGTCGAAGGATCAGGGATCCCTGTCATAGCTGACGGAGGAATAAGATACTCAGGGGACATCATTAAAGCATTAGCTGCCGGCGCCGATTCTATAATGACCGGATCGCTTTTTGCAGGAGTTGAAGAATCGCCAGGGGATACAATAATTTATAGCGGCCGTAAGTTTAAGTCATACAGAGGCATGGGTTCAATTGAAGCAATGCAACTGGGCTCAAAAGATCGTTATTTTCAGGATATGGAAGATGATATCAGAAAGCTTGTTCCCGAAGGAATCGAGGCAAAAGTACCATATAAAGGAACACTTTCAGAAGTAATTTACCAGTTAACCGGAGGATTAAGAGCAGGAATGGGATACGTTGGTGCAAAAAATATAAGTGTCCTTAAAAAGGATGGCAGGTTTGTAAGAATTACAAACTCAGGAATCATTGAAAGCCATCCGCATGATGTTTCAATAACCAGGGAAGCACCGAACTACAGCAGAAAATCATTTGAATAACAGGTATCAGTTAATACTGATGAAATTCAGAGTCCCCACAAACATCCATCCTTATTTTTCTTTTGCCTGTCATATGCCAGGCACAGAAATCTGGACGATAAAATTTTATTGAATATCGCAGGAAAAAATATTGTAGCCGGGGAGTTCATTAGAATGTACAAGAAAAGCATTGAACCCGGGAAAAACACTTGATCGCGGACAACTATCTTCAACAATTTATCTTTTAAGCTTAAAGTTGCTGATGCAATCAACGAGGGATTTGACACAACAAAGTCATTCAAAAGTGAATTAACCGGTTATAGAAATCAATTGGCACAGAATTATCTTACTGACCAACTGACAAAAGAAAAGCTGCTTCAGAAAGCTTACCAGAGATACCTTACCGAAATTAATGCCTGGCACATCCTGATTTCCTGTCCGCCGGAAGCCTCTCCTGCAGATACTCTTCAAAGCCTGGGACAAAAGCAGCTGACATACGAGAAAGGATCATTGAGGGAGAATCTTTTGAACAGGTAGCAAGAAGTGCCTCTGATGACAAGTCGGTCAATGATTAATGGCGGAAATCTTGGGTATTTTACAGTATTTCAAATGATTATGCCTTTTGAAGATGCTAGCCTACAAACTTAAAAAAGGTGCAATTTCAGTTCCTTTCAGAACACCATACGGTTATCATATTATTAAAGTAACAGATAAGCGAGCTTCAAAAGGAAAAATACTGGTCGCTCATATTATGAAAGCTGTACCTCCCGGCACGGGGAGAAAGGAAGAAAAAGAAGCCGAATCTGAAATTAACAGAATTTACAATGAACTTCAGCAGGGAAAATCTTTCAGTGAGCTGGCAAAAAAATATTCAGATCATAAGGATATCAGCGTCTAACGGCGGTGAACTTAAGTGGTTTGGCTCCGGAGAAATGATCCCTGCCTTTTCTGAAGCCGCTTTTGCTATTTCTGATACCGGTAAATATTCAAAACCAGTGAGGACTCTGTATGGATGGCATATTATAAAGCTTCTGGAAAAAAAGCACCGGGATCGTTTGAAGAATCAAAATCGTTTCTTGAAAGTAAATTAAACCAGTCATATCTGAATTCAATAAGTAAAAGATCATTAATTGAGAAACTCAAAAAAGAGTACAAATTCAAGGTTAATAAGTGCAGCTTATACATGGTTTATTGACCATACTGATACCCTGATAATAAAGGGATTAGCACGGTATAAAAAGGATTTAATTCCACCCGGAAATATATACTCTTTTGCTAACCAGCGTTTTACAACCAAAGAATTTGCAGCTTATCTTGAAAAAAGAGGATCAATGATAGTTACTGATGATCCGGAATACTTCATTGATCGATCAATTGAGACAAGAATATCCGACCAGATAATGCTCTATGAAAATTCAGTTCTTGAAAAAAAATATCCCGATTTCAGATATCTGATGAACGAATTCTATGACGGGATACTTCTTTTTGAAATATCCGGAAGAAAAGTCTGGAATAAAGTAAGGGAAGATTCGACCGGACTCAGTAAATATTATGAGGAACATAAAAACAATTACCTGACCCGCAGGGCAATTGACGCAAAAATTTATTCACTTGCCTCACCGGGAAATAAAAAGAAACTTATATCAGCATATAAAAAATACTCACGTAAATCAGATAGGGACAACTTATTAAGAATAAAATTCAATAGTAAAGGTGACTCACTTCTTTCAATAAAAGATGGTACATGGTTTAAAGGTGATAATCCCCATGTTAGATAACATCACAGTGGATTCCCGGCACCATCTTTAACAGAACGGGGAATTCCCCGGCCATTATTGTTGTTAAAAAGATTACAGAACCAGTACCTCTGCCCTTTGATGAGGTTAAGGCAGAAATGATAGCGGGGTTTCAGAATGCTCTTGAGGCCGATTGGATTACGACAATTAAAAGCAAAATACAGCGTTAAAATTGATAACAGTGTTCTTGAAGAAGTGAAGAAAAAACTGACAAATGAGTAAAATAATTTGTATTCTTTTACCAATTATTATTTTTTCCGGATGCGGAGACAATGAAAAAACAGAAAATAGAGTTCCTGTTGCAAAAGTCGGAGAAGTAATTTTATATTATGACGAAATTCCTCAACTTCTTCAGACTGAAACATCAAAAAATGATAGTCTCGGGATTATCCAGAATTATATTAATAAATGGGCAAAAAAAGAACTTGTATTATCAGAAAGCGGAAGAAAATCTTTCTCCGGAATTAAAAAATGAAATTGAAAAACAACTGGAAGATACAAGGACAAATCTGGTTATATATCAGTATCAGAGGCAAATGATGCTTGAGAAAATGGATACTCTCCTAACTGAAGATGAGCTTGAAAATTATTATGCTTTAAATGAAAGCAGTTTTATCCTGAATTCAAATATAGTTAAGGCACTTTTCATTAAACTACCGTTGGAAACGCCTATTATTGATAAGATCAGGATTCTTGCCCGGTCGAATGATCAAAAAGATCTTCAGCAACTTGAAAGTTATTGTTTTCAGTTCGCTGAAAAGTTTGATGATTTTAATGAACAATGGGTCACAATGGACAAACTTCTCGATTGAATTAAAACAAGAATATTGAAAATCAGGAAAATTTTCTTAAAAGAAACACTTTTTTTGAATATAGTGACTCATCATCTGTCTACATGATAAGCATCAGGGATTACAGACTAAGATCATCACTTGCACCTTACGAATATGTAAAAGACGATATTAAAAGGGTAATCTGGAATAACCGCCGGTTTCAATTTATACAATCGCTTGAGAATGGGATTTACAATGATGCTCTCAAGCAAAAATATTTTAAGATTTATTAAATAATTACTAATGAAACCCACATGATTGACCTCAATCACAACCGAGCTTGCGAGCTCAGCGAAGCTAAACACGATAAAAATATAATTTTCAACCATGTGCGGTTCTCCCGCTTTGCGGGACAGGCTATCATACAACTAAAATCAAAATTATATTATGATGAAAAAGTACTTGAGATTAATTGTTCTGCTGGGTGGATTACTGCTTATGGGGCCCTTTACCGCATCTTCGCAGGTATTGGTTGAATCAGTTGCAGCAATTGTTGGGAATGAGGTCATCTACCTTTCAGATATTGAGAATACGATCATCGATTTTAGAAGAAATGAAAACAAACAACCTGCCGATGAACTCAAATGCACTGTTCTTGAGCAGCTGCTTATTTCAAAACTATTTCTCGATCAGGCAAGAATTGACAGTATTACTGTGACTGATGACGCGGTTGAGGGTAATCTCAATATGAGAATGAATGATGCGATAAGACAGGCAGGAAGCGAAAAGGCACTCGAAGCATACTTTAAGAAAAGCATGATTGAAATCCGGCGCGATATAAAGAAAGCCATGCTCGAACAGGAAACTATAAATGAAGTACAGGCAAAAATTGCTGAGAATATCACTATTACACCTGCTGCCTTAAAGAGATATTTTGCAAGTATTCCCCAGGACTCTTTACCCGTAGTCCCTGCTAAAGTTGCTATAAGTATTATCCAGCTCGATCCGCCTGAAAATGAAGAAAATAAAGCTGAAGCAAGGCAGAAGCTATTAGATATCAGAAGTGAGATTCTTGGTGGAAAGAGTTTTAATGTTGAGGCAATTATGTATTCCGAAGATCCTGAATCTGCTAAAAAAGGAGGTGAAATAGGTTATCTGACCCGTGGTGAGCTTGAAAAAGAGTATGCAGATGCAGCATTTAGTCTTACTAAAAACACCGTTTCTAAAATTGTTGAAACCAAATATGGATTTCATTTGATACAACTTATTGACAGGAAGGGTGATATGGTTAATACCCGGCACATTCTCATCCGGCCAAAAGTAAAACCGGAAGAAGAAGCAATTGCAATAAGCAGACTCGATAGTATTGCCAATCAGATAAGAAAAGACAGCATAACCTTTGAGGCTGCTGCAAGAAAATTCTCCACCCATAAAGACAGCAGGGTCAATGGCGGAATATTTGTAAGTACAAATCCTTCTGAAAGAGTAACATGGATCGCCCTTGAGGAATTGAATCCTGATATGTACGCGAAGGTAAGGAATTTGAAGGTCGGCGAGATCTCAGAGCCTTTCAGGACAACCGATGCAAACGCCAATGTGGTGTTCAGAATTGTAAAACTTGATAAAGAACTACCGGCACACAGGGCTAATCTGAAAGATGATTATCAGAACCTCTATAATGCTGCTTTAATAAAAGAACGGACAAAAGTCTATGAAGACTGGATAAAAAAGAAAATTGAAGCCACTTATATAAAAATAAGTGATGAATTCAAATCTTGTGGCTTTCTGCAAAAAGGATGGTTAAAATAAAACTTTTACGGCCCCTGTTCGAATTAGCTTTTGCAAGACATTTACTTTGTGTCGCAGTCTTTCTTCTTTTTTCACCTGTTATTCAGTCTCAGGCTACATCAAATAAAACTACCGGGAAGAAAAAAATAGAACTTAAACATGCTGACCTGGATATTATTGTAAAAGATAAACTAACCGGCATGGACATTCACCGGTTACTTGGAAATGTATCCCTTGTGCATAACGAAATGACAATGCTGTGTGACAGCGCTCATTTTTCCATGGATCAGAAATCAGGTAACCGCATACCACAAAATTCATATTGAACAGGGCGATACACTTGATCTTTTTGGGGACTACCTTTTTTACGATGGGAAAAGTGAACTGGCATACGTCAATGACAATGTTGAACTCATTGATAAGGAGACTCATCTGTTTACCGATGCTGTTGATTATGATGTAAAAAATAAAATTGCCCGTTATAACGATAGAGGAAAGATTATAAACGGAGACAATACACTCACAAGTATTATCGGAGTATACTATGTGTCAGAAAATCTTTTTCACTTTAAAGACAGTGTTAAGATAGTCAATCCCGGTTATGTAATGACTGCTGATACAATGGATTACAATACTCAAACGGAAACGGCATTCTTTGAAGGCCCTACAAAAATGACAGGCGACAGCCTGAATATTTACTGCGAAGGAGGCTGGTATGATACTAAACTTGAAACTTCCAGGATATGGAAAAATTCAGTAGTCAATAACAAAAAACAAATCATTCACGGAGATTCAATCTTTTATGACAAGAAAGCCGGATATGGTCAATCATTCGGAAACGTCAGTATTGCCGATACTAACAATGAGGTAATGGTAACCGGAAATTATGCATGGTACTTTAAAGAACCGGAAAAATTCATGGTAACCGATAGTGCTGTGTTCATTCAGTTCTCGGGTGGAGATTCGCTTTTCCTTCATTCAGATACCATAAGGGCAAATACAATTACCGATACATCAAAAAGTTACAGACTTTTAAGAGCCTATTATGGATGCAGAATATTCAGTAAAGATCTCCAGGCAAAATGCGACTCTCTCTCCTATTCGTTTCAGGATTCAGTCATCAGATTTTACAAATTACCGGTAATATGGTCTTCAGAAAACCAGTTTACATCCGATTCAATGGCTATATTTACCAAAAACAGGCAGACCGACAGGATGGAACTTTATAACTCAGCTTTTGTAACAAATAAGGTCGACACGATGAGGTTTAACCAGATCAAAGGCCGCGCACTGACCGGGTATTTTGAAAAAAACAAGCTGTATAAGATCAACGTCAACGGAAATGGCGAATCAATATATCATCTCCTTGATGGTGAAAATATTACCGGTGTTAATAAAGTAAAGTGTGCCAGGATTGACATATATGTTAAAGACAATGCAATAACAGATATTTTCCAATATGAAAATCCGGAAGGTATAATCACCCCCCCCGGAATGGTGCCTCTAAATACTTTAAGGCTTGAAGGATTTAATTGGTTCGACAGTATAAGACCCAAAAAAGTTGCCGATATTTTCAATAAAAAATAGGGCTGTAACTTTTACACCCTATTCATTTAATATTCATCTTCATTGAAAAAAAAGTCATCTTTGCTAGGATAATCTGGCCAGATATCCTCAATGCTTTCATAAATATCTCCCTCATCTTCTATTTCCTGCAGGTTTTCAATAACTTCCATCGGGGCACCTGACCTAATGGCGAAATCAATCAACTCATCTTTTGTGGCAGGCCAAGGAGCATCCTCAAGTTTTGATGCTAATTCAAGTGTCCAGTACATAATTTTCTAATCAAATTAAGCTTAAAACAAAGTTTGCAAATATATATATTATTTTATTTAAAAAGCAATACCTTTTTTAAAGATGGCACACTATTTATAAGGGCCATTTAATCTCCTCAATATCAAGTTCTGAGCCTATTTTTCTGGACAAAACAAATAAATAATCTGAAAGTCTGTTAAGAAATTTCAGGACAATTTCCGGAACTGCTTCTGTTTCATTTAGTCTCAAAACTGATCGCTCTGCCCTCCGGCAAACACATCTGGCTATATGACAGTAAGATACAAGGACATTACCGCCAGGTAATATAAAGTTATTCAATGGTGGTAAAGTCTCTTCCATCCTATCGATCTCTTTCTCTAAGCCAATAACACAATCAACATCCGGAGTATACTTTTTGTTGTTTAAATTTTCAGGATCAGAAGCCAGTGCTGCTGCACATAGCATAAGCTGATCCTGTATACGGACCATAAAATCATTCCGCCTGAAGTTTGCTTTATTATCCCGCAAGAGGCCAATCCATGCAATAAGTTCATCAACAGAGCCGTAAGCTTCGATGCGGTTATGATGTTTTTTGATCCTCCTGCCCCCCAAAATAGAGGTAAGTGCCATTGTCTCCTGTACGGGTATATATTTTCATGACCCGGAGATTATTTTTAAATACCTAGTCAGTTAATCAGGAAAGTGAAATCAAACTTCGATAATTTTTTCATTGGCATAGTCCTGAGAAACCTCTCCGTCAAGAAGTCTGATGATCCTGTGTGCATGCCGTGCTATATCCTCCTCATGGGTCACTAGAATAACAGTATTTCCCTTTTTATGTATGATATCAAGCAATCCCATTATGTCAAGTGATGTTTTACTGTCGAGATTACCGGTCGGCTCATCGGCAAGAATAATAGAAGGTCTGTTGACAAGAGCCCTTGCAATTGCCACCCGCTGTCGTTGTCCACCAGATAATTCATTGGGTTTATGAGTCATTCTGTCGCCAAGTCCCACCTGTTCAAGAGTTTCTATTGCCTGTTTCTCTCTTTCAATTTTAGAGATACCTGCATATATTAAGGGTAAGGTAACGTTTTCAAGAGCTGTATAACGTGGCAGAAGGTTAAAAGTCTGAAATACAAATCCGATCTCCTTATTCCTTATCTCGGCAAGAAAATCATCCGCCATTTTACTTACATCGGTACCATTTAGGATATATGATCCGCTGGATGGAGTATCCAGACACCCGAGCAGATTCATAAGGGTGGATTTTCCTGATCCTGACGGTCCCATGATAGCAACATATTCATTCCTCTTAATATCGACGGAAACCGATCTCAAAGCTCTCACAACCTGTGACCCGACCTGATAGTTCTTAACAATATTATGAATCTCAATTACTTTGTCCATAATGCTTAAAATTTGAATTTTCGAAATTATATTAATTTAATCAAATAAGAAATTATAAAATATTAATTTTTGTTAATACTTTATTTTATAATCAGTATGTGTTATCCCTTCTCTGAAAAATACCAGTCCCATCCTCCATATATCAATGGTCATGGTTACCAGGTCATTCTTTTTTATAATATCCCATGCAGCCTTCATCTCTGCTGAGTAATGGATATCATCAATAATTATTACGGTCTTATTGCCTGAAATTTCACTCATACGACAGAAATAATTAACTACAGCTTCTTTTCGATGATTTCCGTCAATAAACACAAGTCCCGGTTTAACGGATAAGCTTAGTAATGATGGCATCAGGTCATCAAATGATCCTGTTAACATCCTTATATTATTAAAACCTGCTTCATCGAAGTTATTCCTGGCGATTTCAGAAATTGCAGGACAACCTTCCATTGTATAAACTATTGCATCCCTGCATCCTCCTGCCATATACATTGTGCTTATTCCAAAAGAGGTTCCGAATTCAATAATAAGTTGACCTCCAAATTCAGCTGCAATGTTTGCAAGTAAAACTCCGTATTTTTTCTTAACCGGTGAATAGAGAGCTATATCTGATACTTTTCGTATATGTGTTTTTGTTTTTTCTGACCCTGAACCCAAATCTCTGACATTAATCGTGCGGTTGTCTGAAATCATCTTTTTTCTCATCTTTTCTATGTTACAGACAATATCAGGGTTGATTTTATTCCTGAAAATTCTCGAAACCAGATCAAAAACAAAAGGACTATGAATGCCATGCCCTTTTCGGTGATGCCAAAACAGTACATATTTCAGATATTCCAGGATTCTGAAAATAATCATTTCACAATCGGCTTTAGTTGTTGGTAAGCACTTCAAAAATACTTATTTTCGGTCAACTTTTGATAAGTGGAACTATCGATTAATATGAATAATTATTGCCGGCTTCTTTTCGTCCGCCCCTACACTTCGGGGAGCGAAGAATATTTAGTTCAATAACTTTCCTTATGCAGGATTTTTTCGACACAGATATTAAATACCTTACAGGAGTTGGCCCTAAAAGAGCTGAGCTGCTTAACAAAGAGATACATATCAATACTTTTCGTGACCTTCTCTACTATTTTCCCTACAGATATATCGACAGGACCAGGTTTTATAAAATTGCTGAAATGGATCCTGATCTCCCCTATGTTCAGATCAAAGGTGTAATAAGGGGATATTCAACGGAAGGACATGGACCAGGTAAGAGGCTTGTAGCAGATTTCCGGGATGAAACCGGGACTATCAAACTGGTTTGGTTTAAAGGCACAAGATGGATACTGGGAACGTATCCGCCGGGAATTGAATATATAGTCTTTGGAAAACCAGGAATCTTCAATGGAATGATTAATATTATTCATCCTGAAATTGAAGCAGCCGATAAACGTGAAGAGAGACTTAACTCAGCTCTTCAGGCACAGTATAATACAACTGAAAAACTTAAAAACCAATTTGTTACATCTAAGACACTTAGCAAGCTTATCGGCAGCCTCCTCAAACAGTTAAAGACCAGGATACCTGAAACTCTGCCATCATATCTTATATCAAGATATAAGCTGACGGATCTTCATGACTCACTTCACAAGATTCACTTTCCTGCTGATAATGAGGAGCTTGAAAAAGCCAGATATCGCCTGAAGTTTGAGGAACTTTTTTATATCCAGTTAAATCTCCTTAAATTTAAAACAAACCGGAGCAGGAAATTCAGGGGATTCATATTTTCAAATGTCGGTGAAAATTTCAATAATTTTTATTTTAATAACCTTCCGTTTACACTTACCAATGCTCAAAAGAGGGTTATGAAAGAGATCAGGAAAGATATGGGTTCGGGAAAACAGATGAACCGTCTGCTTCAGGGGGATGTAGGGAGCGGCAAGACACTTGTTGCCCTGATGAGTATGCTTATTGCACTGGATAACGGTTACCAGGCCTGCCTGATGGCTCCAACAGAAATACTTGCCACTCAGCATTATAACACAATCAGCAAATTTCTGACAGGACTCAATATTAAAGTCCAGCTACTGACCGGCTCTTCAAAAAAGAGTTTGCGAAAATCTATTGATGAATCGCTGAATGACAAGTCACTGAACATCCTGATCGGCACTCATGCCCTGATTGTAGAGAATGTGAAGTTTGCGAATCTGGGTCTTGTTATAATTGATGAACAACATCGTTTTGGAGTTGAGCAGAGAGCAAAACTATGGCAAAAAAATCTTAATCCGCCTCACATACTGGTCATGACGGCCACCCCAATCCCACGAACGCTTGCAATGACGCTTTATGGAGACCTGGATCTTTCAGTGATTGATGAACTTCCACCCGGAAGGGTCCCTGTAAAAACAATGCATTTTACTGATCCTGAAAGAAATAAAGTATTTGGCTTCCTCCGGAACCAGATTGCAGAAGGCAGACAGATCTTTGTAGTCTATCCCCTGATCAAAGAATCGGAAACAATGGATTATAAAAATCTCGAGGATGGCTGGGATACCATTACACGGGTATTTCCTGCTCCAAAATATTGTGTCAGTGTGGTACATGGGAAAATGACTCCGGCAAATAAAGAGTCATCAATGAAGCTTTTTAAAGATGGTCATGCTCATATACTTATAGCTACAACAGTTATTGAGGTAGGCGTTGATATACCGAATGCAACGGTAATGGTAATAGAAAGTGCTGAAAGGTTCGGCCTTTCACAATTGCACCAGTTGAGAGGGAGAGTGGGAAGAGGAGCTGATCAGTCTTATTGCATCCTTATGAGTTCTGATAAATTATCAAATGAGGCAGCTAAAAGAATTGAAGTAATGATCAGGACAAATGATGGGTTCGAGATTGCAGAAACTGATCTCAGGTTGAGAGGCCCGGGTGATATTGAGGGTACTCTTCAGAGTGGCATTCCATTTGACCTTAAAATAGCAAATCTGAGTAAAGATGGTCAGCTTATCGAATATGTCCGGAATATTGCTGAAAATATTATTACAAATGACCCGCTGCTGGAAAACGAACATAACATTGTTTTAAAAACTGAGCTGAAAAATCTTTTTAGTCAGAAACAATCGTGGAGCAATATAAGCTGATATTTGTTGTTTAGGATCATTATAAATAATAAAACTGATTTCAAAACCTGACAAAAAACAGGTACTGTTAATTCATTAACACTAAATTTGCGGTTTGTAATTTTTATTATAAAGAATGGAGAAAACAGGTTTAAAAGAAACCATTCAACATGATGGCATTGTTCAGAAAACAGATGGAAAATCGGTTATTGTCAAAATAACCTCTAAATCCGCCTGCTCAGGCTGCCATGCTGAAGCCTCATGCACCCTGACGGGAAATGAGGAGAAACTTGTAACGGTTTCAGGCAACTATACTGTAAAAGCCGGAGATGCTGTAACTGTACTTATGTGCAAATCAATGGGTTATGCTGCTGTTTTGCTCGGATACTTACTGCCTCTGGTCGTTATACTCATAATACTTATAATTCTAACCTCATTTTCGGTACCTGAATTAACTGCCGGTCTCTTATCCATTGCAGTACTCATTCCTTACTTTACCTTACTTTATTTATTCAGAAGCAAAATCGACAAAAAATTTACGTTTACGATAAAAGCTTAACTAATGGGTTCAACAGTTCTTATTACAGTCATAAGTTTAAGCCTTCTGGCCCTTCTTTCAGCAGTGATACTCTATTTGGTAGCTCAGAAGTTCAGGGTGATTGAAGATCCAAGGATAGACCTGATACAGGCGCTTCTGCCCTCAGCTAATTGCGGGGGCTGTGGATTTGCCGGTTGTCGTAATTTTGCTGAAGCAATGGTAAAGGCTGATTCTTTTGATGGTCTTATTTGTCCTGTTGGCGGAGCAGATGTAATGAAAAATGCAGCAATGATTCTCGGGAAAGAAGCACCCGTTGTTGATCCGCTTGTTGCGGTATTACTTTGCAATGGAACTCCGGAATACCGGCCGCGCACCTCAAAATATGACGGAGCATCGGATTGCAGGATATCTCACAACCTTTATATTGGTGAAACCGACTGCAGCTATGGCTGTCTGGGTAACGGCGATTGTGTCAGATCATGTGCTTTCAATGCCATGAACATGGATCCCGTAACCGGACTACCTGTGATAGACGATGATAATTGTGTCGCCTGTGGTGCATGTGTGAAGGCCTGCCCGAGAGATCTCATTGAACTCAGGAAAAAAGCAAAAAAAGACCGAAAAATTTATGTGGCTTGTTCCAACTGCGATAAAGGCGGACCTGCCCGGAGAGCATGTAAAGTTGCCTGCATTGCCTGCAGCAAATGTTTAAACGTTTGCAAATTTGATGCTATCACAATTGATAAGAATCTGGCATATATTGATGCAACTAAGTGCACTTTCTGCAGAAAATGTGTTACAGAATGCCCAACAAACTCAATACTTGAGCTGAACTTTCCTCCCCGGAAACCAAAGGTGGAAGCTCAGACAGAACTAATTAACGCATAATTCATGTTTAAAATTTAAAATATACTATAGTGTTGAAAACATTTCCCATCGGGGGTGTTCATCCACCTGAAAACAAGTTGACGGCCAATATGGCCATTGAGTATTTACCAGTACCCGAAAACGTTATCATACCTGTATCTCAGCATATAGGTGCGCCTGCAGTCATTAACGTAGTTAAGGGAGAAAAAGTTAAAACGGGACAGCTGATAGCATCAGGCAAAGGCTTTTTTTCATCGAATATTCACTCTTCAGTATCCGGAACTGTCAGCAAGATCGACTTTGTTACAGATAGTTCGGGATATAAACAGAGTGCCATTTTAATTGATGTAGAGGGTGATGATTGGGTCGAAACCATTGACAGACGGGAAGAAATAGTAACGGATATAAAGCTTTCATCCGGGGAAATTATCAAGCGGTGCACTGACTGCGGTATTGTGGGTCTCGGCGGTGCAACATTTCCATCTCATATAAAACTCACGGTTCCTTCAGGTAAAAAATGTGATATTCTTATAATAAACGGAGTTGAATGTGAACCATATCTGACTTCAGATCACAGGTTAATGATCGAAAGAGGTGAAGAGATAATCATAGGCGTCGAAATACTTAAGAGGGCTCTGAATGTTGAAAGAGCAATGATAGGTATTGAAAACAATAAGATGGATGCTGTTGACCATCTGACAAAACTTGCGACCATGTTTAAAGGGATAAGTGTACACGCACTTAAGGTAAAGTATCCCCAGGGTGCTGAAAAGCAACTCATCAAAGCTCTTATAAACAGGGAAGTGCCAGCTGGTCGCCTCCCGATTGACGTGGGTGCTGTTGTTCATAATGTTGGAACTGCTTATGCCGTATATGAAGCAGTTCAGAAGAATAAGCCTCTTTTTGAAAGAGTTGTAACAATAACAGGAAAGTCACTTTCAAAACCTGGAAACTACATTGTAAGGACCGGAACTCCTGTCTCCAGACTGATTGATGCTGCCGGAGGTCTTCCGGACGATACAGGAAAAATTGTTTCGGGGGGACCAATGATGGGGAAGGCAATAAGTAATACTGAAACGCCTGTAGTTAAGGGAACGTCAGGGATAGTTATATTCCCCAGCAGCGAATCGGAAAGGGATCTGATGGAACCATGCATCAGATGTGCAAAATGCGTATCTGTCTGTCCCATGAACCTGGAGCCTTATCTTCTTATGACGCTTTCAGAAAAAGGGCTGTTCGAAAGAACTGAATCAGAGAGTATAACCAACTGTATGGAATGTGGATCATGCAGCTATATTTGTCCTGCCAGCCGTCCGTTACTTGATTATATCAGGTTAGGCAAGTCAACTGTCATAAAAATTGCACGCGAAAGAAACGTGAAGTAATTAGCACTTTTATAATATATGAGTATCCTGCTGAATGTATCACCGTCGCCTCAAACGCACGCTGCAACAACAACAAGAAAGCTGATGACCGGCGTTATTGTGGCCCTTACGCCAGCGCTCTTTACATCAATATTTTATTTTGGCTATGGCGCTGTAATTGTGACTGCTACCTCAATAATTGCATGTATATTTTTCGAATACACTATCCAACGGTTTATTTTCAACAAGCCGGTTTCGGTTACCGACGGATCAGCGATAGTGACAGGACTCCTGCTGGCTTTTAACCTCCCGTCAAATATTCCGGTTCTCATAATAATAATCGGTAGCTTTGTTTCAATTGCAATTGCCAAAATGACTTTTGGCGGACTTGGTAACAATCCCTTCAATCCGGCTCTTGTAGGACGTGTTTTCATGCTTATCTCCTTCCCTGTCCAGATGACCTCCTGGCCTGTTCCTGTGGGATTAAAAACAGGATACACCGATGCAATAACAGGCGCTACGCCACTCGCAATTGTAAAAGAGGGACTTAAAAACGGTGAACCATTACAACAACTTATGAGTCAGATCCCGTCACCTTCACAAATGTTTCTCGGAAAAATGGGAGGCTCAATGGGAGAAGTTGCAGCAATTGCTCTCCTGGCAGGCTTTGGTTACCTTCTTTATAAAAAGATCATCACCTGGCATATTCCTGTTTCCGTTGTCGGAAGTCTCGCTTTATTTACAACCATATTATGGCTGGCCAATCCTGCAAAAAATGCTGATCCGTCGTTTCACCTCCTGACTGGAGGATTACTCCTTGGTGCAATATTTATGGCAACCGATTACGTCACCTCACCCATGAATACCAGGGCAATGATCATTTACGGATGCGGCATAGGTATACTGACAGTTATTATCAGGGTTTGGGGTGCATATCCCGAAGGTGTTTCATTCGCAATACTTATCATGAATGCTTTTGTTCCTCTTATGAATGTATATATTAAACCAAAAAGATTCGGTGAGGAGGTGAAAAATGGCTAAGCTAGAATCTACTTTAAAGAATATGGTGTTGTCGCTGACGCTAATATCGCTGGTTGCATCGGCATGTCTTGGCTTTGCTTACGAACTTACCAGGAAACCTATAGAGATGTCGGTCCTCAATAAGAAACTTAAGGCTATTGAACAGGTCGTCCCCGGATTTAACAATAATCCGGGTGCGGAAATGTACAGACTCCCTACAGGAGAAGGTGACAGCCTGGAAATTTATCCGGCAAAAAAAGATAGTACAATAATAGGTTATGCTGTAAGCACTTATACAAAAAAGGGATTCAGCGGAAATATCAATATGATCGCAGGATTCAGGAAAGATGGAACTATTATTAATACTACTATACTTGACCAGAAAGAGACACCCGGACTGGGAACCAAGATGACTGAACCGAAATTCAAAGATCAGTTTATCGGTAAGGATCCTGCAAAATTCAAACTTAAAGTTAAAAAAGATGGGGGGCCGGTTGATGCCATCACTGCAGCAACAATAAGTTCAAGAGCATTCTGCGATGCCTTGCAGCGTGCCTATAACACTATTCAAAAAGGAGGTTCAAAATGAATCAGTTTCAAAACCTGACTAAAGGCTTTCTCAGAGAGAATCCGATCCTGGTACTTGTACTTGGCACCTGCCCTACTCTTGCTACTACATCTTCATCGCTGAATGGTATGGGAATGGGGCTTGCGACAACTTTTGTCCTGGTTGGGTCAAATGTTGCAATTTCTTTTCTTTCCGGTATGATTCCTGATAAGGTGAGGATACCTGCTTTTATTGTTATTATAGCTTCATTTGTTACAATTGTGGATCTTGTAATGCAGGCATTTGTGCCCGCACTATATGAGAAACTTGGAATATTTATTCCGTCTGATAGTCGTCAACTGCATAGTTCTGGGACGTGCTGAGGCATATGCCAGTAAAAATTCCGTTTTCTCATCCATGATCGATGGTCTTGGCATGGGAATAGGCTTTACCCTGGCTCTTGGAATCCTTGGTGCTTTTCGCGAAATTCTCGGAAGCGGGACAATATTCGGATATAAATTCATTCAGGGTGATGGTATTCTTGTATTCATTCTTGCGCCGGGAGCATTTATTGCCCTTGGTTACCTCATTGCTCTTGTAAACCGGATAAATAAGAATTAAAATAATTTGAAATGGAATACATATTAATAATTATATCAGCTGTCTTTATTAATAATGTGGTGCTGGCTCAATTCCTGGGTATATGTCCTTTCCTTGGCGTTTCCGGCAAAATAAATACTGCTATGGGAATGGCAATTGCTGTTACATTTGTTATCACCCTTGCTACAATGGTCACATATCTGATCCAGATTTACGTTCTCAACAAGCTGGGAATTGCATTTATGCAGACCATTACTTTCATCCTGATTATAGCTGCACTGGTTCAGGCGGTTGAAATAATACTCAGGAAGATTAGTCAGCCTCTTTACCAGGCACTAGGTATATTCCTTCCTTTAATAACCACCAATTGTGCTGTCCTGGGTGTTGCAATTCTTGTTATTAAGAAAAACTATAATCTGCTTGAGGGAGTTGTTTACGGTGCTTCCACTGCAATTGGATTTGGTTTGGCAATCATAATACTGGCCGGGATCAAGGAACAACTGGACCTGGTCAATGTACCAAAAGGAATGAAAGGTGTTCCCATATCACTGGTTATTGCCGGTATACTTGCTCTTGCTTTCATGGGTTTTACAGGAATTGTAAAATAGAGGCTTTAAAAATCCCCAGTTTTCTTCTGTAAAAGAAATAAAATCTCTTAAAATCCGGGAAAAATTTGTTAATTGTAGATTAATTCAATCCCGATAATAATGACAATTTCGGATTATTATGAAATTCTGGGATTACCTGTTAATGCCACTTTAGAAGATGTAAAGCGGGCTTACAGGAAAAAAGCCCGTTTGTATCATCCCGACATAAATCCTGCTCCCGGGGCAAAAGATCTGTTCATCAGCGCTACAGAAGCATATGAGTTTCTCCTGGCAAATTTTGAAAAGATCGCTAATAATGAAGATGCCTATAATAAGGCAATGGAAGACTGGAGGAAATACAGGCAGGACAGGATCACATCAACGTGCAAAAGCTTATGCGCAGGCTCCATTTACGCACTTTAAACAAACCAGGTTATATAAAACGACAAGAATACTTGACGGAACAACTATTATTTTCAGCCTTGTAATTTCAGTTATGGTTTTAAGCTACACAGTTTTTGGATATATCTACCGGCTGAAGCATCCGATTCCGGGACTTGAAAAACCAACTGTTTTCGGATTTATCATGCTTCTGATGCTTGGTATGATATTTTTTGTGATTTCAATGATATACCTTAAAGCGTTTAATCAAACCCGGAAAAAGCCGAATAAAAAATCATAGCATATGAAATTAGTATTTGCGTATTTCATTTCTGCAATAATCTTCTTTGCTATTCCTCCCTGTTGGTTCATTTGACCGGAATTCCATTAAGAATCACAAAATATAATGTGATTACTTAACCGATCTTTATAAAATTAAATGGTACATCAAGAATTGACGCAAAGTACTCTCCTCTTTCCAGTATATCTTCATCTTCGTTTTCATAGTACCAGTTGAATATGAATTTCTTATGTTTCCGCGTAACATACATTAACATTTGCAGAAGGTGTATAAAAACTTTGGCGCTGGCGCTGTTAAAATATTCGAGGTTTATATCAACGTTTGTAACATCTGCAGGCGTTTTAATATATTCGCTCACCCAAACTTCGATCGGGGCAAAAAATTCGGTGACGTTTTCATGAATTGAACGTCCGCTGATCTTAATAAATCCCGCGGGATTTAATATGATCTCCGGTGAGTTCCTTGTAGCTGAAAACCTCAATTCCTTCATTAATACAAATTTATGCCGAAATTAGAAAAATTTAATTATAAATTGTATCAGTTTAATTGAATCTTGCCATAGGTGTAACACTTTGATCTGAAAATTCACATCTAAGATACTTGAAATATCCTGCAATTCCAATCATTGCAGCGTTATCAGTCGTATAACTTATGTCGGGAATGAAAAGATTCCAGTTTCTTTTTTCAGCTTCTTCCCTGACAGCCCTTCTTAATTCCGAATTAGCTGAAACACCACCGGCTATCCCGATTTGTTTTATTCCCGTCTCCAGTGCAGCTTTAGCCAGTTTCCCGATAAGAATACTTACTATAATATGCTGAAGTGATGCACACAGATCAGCTTTGTTGTTCTCTACAAAATCAATTTCAGTTTTAATTTTGTCTCTTAGAAAATATAAGAAACTGGTTTTCAACCCGCTGAAACTAAAATCAAGCCCTCTCACCCTGGGTTTTGGAAAACTGAATGCATTTTTATTTCCCCGCCCAGCAAGTTGGTCGATAACAGGTCCTGCCGGATAAGAAAGTCCCATTACTTTTCCGCATTTATCAAAAGCCTCACCTGCTGCGTCATCAATAGTATTTCCGATAACCTCCATTTGAAGGTGACTCTTCATTATAATAATACGGGTATGACCTCCTGACACAAGCAGACATAAAAACGGGAATGAAGGTATTGGTCTTTCCTTATCTTTTTCACGAATAAAATGTGCGAGGACATGAGCATGAAGATGATTGACCTCTATCAGCGGAATGTTTTTAGCCAGGGCCAAACCCTTTGCAAATGATGTACCCACAAGCAATGAACCCAGAAGCCCTGGTCCCCTTGTAAAGGCAACAGCCTGCAGATCGTTCACGGTAACCCCGGCTTTTTTTAATGCCTGATCAGTAACCGGTACAATATTTGCCTGATGAGCCCTTGACGCCAGTTCCGGAACAACACCGCCGTACGACCTGTGGACATCCTGGGTGGCAATCATGTTCGACAATACATAACCATCCCTGATAACGGCTGCCGAGGTATCATCGCATGATGATTCTATCGCTAATATTGTAACAGGCATCAATACTTTGATTTTCGGTATTTTTTAGGTTATTTTGATAATTGATTTTTCACCCTTTTCTCAATGATCGAAACAGTTTAGTCTTATACTTTTCACTCATTCTCATCCCATTTCTGATAATTAATATCATCACCCTTTAATGTTCTCAAACCTACAATTTTCCCGTAAATAAAATAATCTATTTTACTATCCTTTCCCCATTCCAGTCTTATTTATGTAAATTCGTAAGGAGTTCCTTCCTAGTCTTTTCCCTCAAATAACCAATGAAGTAAATCTCGCTTTTCATCAAATGTCATTTCCTCTAATCTTTCTTTTCCTGACCATATCTCTCCAATAATTGTCTTCTTATTTTATCAGCCTCTTGCTTTCATTGTATTAATATCGCGGCAGGCGAATTTCATTGCATATGTATCATTTTGTAATGCCTCAGTAATTATCTTCTCTCGTATTGAGTTAACCTCTTCTCTTTATTTTTGATTGTCTCTTCTGATAAAATTCCTTCAAGAAGCACTTTCTACCAGTTTATTCATTCTTTTCAATTCTATTTAATTCCTTCTCACTATTTTTTATTTTCATCTTTAGATCCATCTATCATTTTCTTATCCGGTAAACTCTCTGCAATAGCTTTCTCAAACCGTGGAACATCAACAATATTCTCGAAGATTGTCACAAATACGGCTCTTTCCAAAGGTTTTAAAACAACAGAAGCAAATGACCGACAATCGATTATATCGTCCCGGAGGTACATGAGTATAATATTGATTAGCTTCTGACTCTGCGTTTGTCCTGATAATAAACAACCACATTTCTCACATCTTAAGAACCCTGATAATAAATAGTTACCATAAGTATCTGTTCTATTGTTCCGCTTATTTATAACACCGTATACAAACATTACCAGCAAACAGAACATTTTGATACCACTCTTCTGAGTTGTTGATCTGTTCAAGGATTCAGGACCTTGTTTTTTGCATTATTCCGGTGCAGATTTTCATGTTCAATTTTCAGTTTAAAACAATACTGTTTCGGAGCATGCTGACCCCATTGGGTATGTTCGTGCCCAAAACGGACATTGATTCCTGCGCAAAACGGACATTTTTGTTTTGTGTTATAAAAAAAGACGCTAACTTGTTTAGCGCCTTATCATTGTTATTGTCCGGAGAGTTTGTCTTAATCCGTTTCTGCATCCCCTGTTTTCCTTTCAGCATACTCTTTCTGCAAGCGCTCACCTTGGTACTTCCGGTAGCTGGGGCCCTTTATCCGAACAATGACCGAGTGGTGGAAGATACGATCCAGGATAGCGCTGGTAGATATCGGATCACCAAGGAACTCGGGCCAGTCCTGCTCTTCGATATTGGTTGTAAAGATCAGTGGTTTGTTTTCTTTATAGCGCTGATCGATCACTTTGAAGAGCAGATGAGCTTCTTTGATCACTTGTAATTCCAGACGGTCATGGCCCATCTCATCGATAATAAGTAGCTCAGGGTTGATATATTTCCTCATTCTCTTATCCAGGGTCTTTTCATATACTCCACTGTTGAGGTCAATGATCAGTTCGCTGCAGGTGGTGTAATGGGTTTTGTATTCACCCTGACAAGCCATAAGGGCAAGGCTCTGCGCGAGATGGCTCTTGCCTGTACCGTTGTCACCGATAAACAGTATCGATTCGCCTTTTTCAATGAACCTTAACGAAGCCAGATCCATGATCAGTTTGCGGTTCAGTTTGGGCTGGAAGTCAAAATCAAAGTCCGCGAGCAACTTGCATGGCTGGGGGAGTCTGCTGTTTTTAACCAGGTATTCAATGTGTCTCTCATGCCGGGCCACAGCTTCTGCCTGTACGACACCACTGATAAACTCATAATATCCGACCGTATTCTCATTGGCCCTGTCAACCATCTGCCGGTACTCTTCGGCCAGGAGTTTTAATCCCAGGTAGCGGCAGTTGCCGATAAACTGCTCCTGTTGCTCTTTGGGTTTACTTATTTTTCTACTGCTCATAACCGGGGTCTTTATTTGGGTTGAAGGATAATTTGATACTGTAGCGTGGCTCGGAGTTATTGGTAAGGAACCTTTCTATGGCCCCCGACTCAAAGACCTTGTACTGCTGAGCCCGCCGTACTGCTACCAGGATATCTTCGACACGGTAGTTTACCTTCATGGACAGCAGGCTCTTCAGGTGATGGCGCCATGATCCGGGTTTATGCCGTTTGACCTGAGAGATATATTCCCTCATCTCAGGTGCAAAGGCCTCAAGGCGGGTGATAACATCGGCTATGACCAGATCAGGCTTCTTACCGGTTTTCTGGTGAACTCCCACATATCGCTCCTGGCGGCCCTTTTCAGCCAAAGGGTGTGTAACCAGCATCTCACCCATAGGAGAATAAACCACCAGGTGATTCTCTGATATACGCACCGGGCACACTTCGTACATGTACTTTTGAGGTACCACGTACAAGTAACCCTTCCACTGTACACACGACTCCTGGTTGACCACAAGGTGGACTATCCGAGAGGTATCAAAGTGATTTATCGGCAGTACCTGCAGGTAAGGATGCTCCTGGATGTACATATCAATAGGTCTTTTCTTTGTCGTGGCGTGGACACGTACATCATTGACCTCTGTAAGCCACTGCTGCAGTTGTGTTTTAAGATCATCAATATCTCTGAACTCACGGCCATTCAGGAAGCTCAAGTCCAAGAATGTTATAAGTGGATAGGGGCGCACTTGCGGCATACCCTAAATGAACCCAATCCGGTGTTATTCACCATTATATATGAAATTAGAGGTTTGTCATGCTAACCTTGGACCTCGCAAGTTTGAGTTATAAGGACCATTCTTGACCCCTCCTAGTGGGTTCTGCCCACATTAGACTATCTAGATGCCTCTGCGTTGGCGTTGATCCTCGCAACGCTCAGTGTTTAATATAACTTAAACACAATACTAAATTAATAAATCCCGGTGAACGGCAATGAGAAAAGTGGACTAGTATCATCGAGCAATGTAATTTATATATGGTCTAAATAGCTGCATGACTGCACGTTGATGGGTAGGCTACCCCCGTTGACTGGTACTAAAGTGTGCCTGGGCTCGATGCCCTCTCCAACAACGTAGAATTTCAAATCACTTTCAAAACATTCCCTATCAAAATTTCAAAAATTCAAAATGGTTTTAAAGTGTTTTTGTACAATTCCGGTATAAAAGTGGAGGGTTTATACAGCCCGAACCTACATAATGGCTTAAAACCAAAGCAAAACGGGTAGATTTTTAACGCAGGCACCCCCGGTGTACCGGACAATAAAAAACCCCTTACCAAATTAATGATAAGGGGTCAGAAACACGGTTTTAAGAGTGTCAGAAACCTTAATATTGGTTAACATGCTGATATTAAGCATTTAATCATACGGTTAATAACTATATCACCGAATGTTAATAACCTTGAAAATTTTGTCTTGCATGATGCATATTGCTTAAGTAATTTAGCAGCAGTAGTAATTTAGCAATTAGCCAATTAAGTCAAATTGTAAAAGTTATTTAAAATAAAAAATGGGATGCTCGAAACATCCCATATTAAAAAGTTCATTACGGTGATTTTACTTGTTCCTTGATTATTTATTCTGAGACCCTTCCAAAAGGTTTTCGAAATCAACAACAAGTATTAAACAGGGTCCAAACCTGTACTTTTTGGAGGGAGATTCAGGTCTCCCTCTTTTTTTGTATATCAAATATAATTCGGGAAGTAGATATAACCAAGAAATTTAATGCTTATTGATTGATTTGTTAATAATTAGACAATTTATCAACAAAATGAAGAAGAAGCGGCATTTCCAATGGTGACTGTCTGATTTTTTTTAATAAACAACTACTTATATGAACTGGCTATTTTTAGAAGTGGTTCAGAATGTTTAAAAATATCATCCAGTGTAGTTATCTCAAATCTAGTTTCTTTTTTTAATTCATCCATGATACCAATACATTTTTTAGGTGAATTAAAATATAATCTGCAAATAGGTTTTCTATTGTTATCATCAATTATAATAGAGAAATAGATAGAGAATCTCTGTGAAATATCCTTTCACTATCAATAACTTGCCTCAGAATACCTTTGATAATATAAAAACCTTCTAATTCTTCTTCTGTAGTTACAATTCCATTTGAAGTATCCTCTGCTTCAGCTTCTACAATTTCAGATTTTTCTGTTTCCTTCTCTTTATCTAATACTTGTTTAAGACGGCTTGATACTATTTCACTTGTCCATTGTGATAATGATTTTTTAACTAAATTTTTAAATTGTTCAATGACACCTGCTGTTGCTCTACCAGTATGAACCTGAGAGATAAAAAACTTAGTAAACTCCTCAGTTGGATTTTCCGCAAGTGAACTTAAGAGAACCTTAATTGCACTTAAATATTTCAATTCGCTGGCAGTACTAATAATTTGCGGAATATTAAAGTTTGACTTATGGAATTTTTTTAATTCTACAATATCTTGTTCCTTTATATTGAACAGATCAATTACAAGAAAAGGCTTATCGTCCATTATATTTGGTTTCACCAAATCAGTATAAAACTTATAAACAACACCATTACAAAGAATTCCAAACTTTGCGGCAGTAGTATGAAAGTATCTCAGAAGTTGACCATCTGCCTTGTCCAAAATGTCTGTTATGATTTTACATTCGATTAATATAATTGGTTCATTGTCTTTAAGAATTGCATAATCTACTTTTTCACCTTTTTTCAGACCAATATCACTTGTAAATTCCGGTTGAACTTCTAATGGATTAAAAACATCATATCCAAGAGCTTGAAGAAATGGTAGAACTAGAGCATTCTTTGTGGCTTCTTCTGTCTGTAACTGACTTTGCAGTTTAATTGCTCTATCAGTAAGGTTTTTCATGAAATCGGCTAAGTCCATAGTTAATTATATAATAAGATATAATGAAATTTGACCTTTAAAGGTATGAAATTCAAGGTAAAAAGAAACAAATTTGATTTTAATTTTAATAATAATGAAAAAGAAGCAGCAACATTTCCTGATTTAAATGTCTCGCTGCACTACTATTTGGAGTAGTATTGAAGGAAATGCCGCTGAAATTAAGGAAGTACCCGTTTATTCTCAAAATTTTCATGTGAGTTTATCCATAGAATTTCATCATAAAAAGCAGTCCATACCTGATTGAGCATTTCCGTTGCTTCATTAAATAAGTCATCCATTAATATTTTTGGTTCAATTAGGTTTTCTCGTGATAAGTATTTAATTGTTCCTATTATTTTGTTTGACTTTATGAACTCAGGCTTTACAACAAGCATTTCTTTACCTATCCAAAAAATATCTATTGATGGATTATGAATGAAAGTATTTCTGAGAGGTTCAATTTTGCTGCTTTTGAATTTATTAAAAGAGGTAAAATTCTTTTTTCCATTTAGACTTTTAATACAACTTTGAACATTATGTATTGTTTTAAAGACTAACCCACCAGAATTTTTAAAAGACTCAAAATCTGTATTATATTTTTTATACCACGTATCTATCAATTTTATAAATTCTTCTTTAGTTTTCTTTTTTAGTGGAATATCTATAGAGGGATCAAGTTTGTGCTTAAATCGTACAATATGAAAACAAATTTGCTTTATACAGTCAACTATTAAGGCATAGTGAAAAATCACATTCTTATATTTTTGATCAGGATCATGAGGTATTATCAAATCCTTGTTTCTCAAAATATAACATAAACTTTTCAAAACCGTATAATGAGCTGTTCCAATAAACTCTAAATCCTCATCAAGTTTATCATGCCATTTCCCCTCTTCAGTATAATCTTCAAGCAGTGGCCATATATACTTAAAATTCGGTATTTTCTCAACTATATAATCTCCAACATAATTTATATACCCAAATTTAGACCTCTGTCTATCAAAAGTAAAATCAGAAAAGCTTTCATCATCTGGTTCCAAAGTTGTTGTTGCCGTAGTAGTAACAGTTTCTTCTTCTTTTGATTCCATAGATTCATAAAATTAATTATTTATTAAAAAGAAGTGGCACCTCCTGATTTATATTTCTTGCTGCAACCTTCGTGCTAAAGGTTAGGAAATGCCGCTGTATCAAATATCAGAAATATTCCGGTATTATGCAAATAAAAAACCCTGCATAGGTTAAATCCAGGGTTTCATCAATCATTAATGTTTTATTCAGCCATAGTTTCAAGCTTTTTCAAAAAAGCTTTAGCAACAATTTCCAATGCTGCTTTTTCCTCAGTCATTTCCAATTGTTCAGCAACCTTTACGAGTGCAAGAGTATCAGCAATTGCATCCTTCAATTTACTTTGAGATAGTTTTTTCATAATAAAAATATTTTTTGGTTTACACACATATTATACAAGTGACTATTTTGTGGTACAACCGGGGAAAATATTCGAAAAACTCCACATCTATCACGTTGCTAAATAATTGTAAGGTTTTTGATCGGTGAATTGTTGTTGAAAGATTCGTGTAATTTATACCGATTCCAAATAAGGCACTAAATGGTGGTTCAGGTTCATTATTCCAATCAAAAAATGTCTCTTATTTTTAAGGGGCTTTTTATTATCTTTACGGCATTGGTTTTATGCCGTTTTGCGTACTTTAAAATTAATATTATAAGACTTTCTTTGTTTATATGAGCAAAAATATTAAAAAATCATTAAAGTATTTTATAATATTTATAGGGATCATCATTATCCTTCCTACCCTGCTTTACCTTATCTTAAGAATTCCGGAAGTTCAGACGTTGATAGTAAAAAGGATCACCGGTCATTTCTCAAATGAGATCAAATCAACAATCACGGTTGGTAAAGTAGAATTCCAATTTTTTAATAAGCTGAATTTAAGCGATATATTAATTGAAGACAAATACAGTGATACCCTTTTATACTCAGAAAAACTAAGCTTAACCATCCGGAGAATAGATATAAAAAACAGATTCTACAGGTTTGGACAAGTTGACCTCATAAATCCTGTTGTCTCCTTTGTCACTGATTCCGCCGGCGAAATGAACCTGACATGGTATCTGAATATGCTAAAGACATCCGGTGATTCCGTTAAAACATCCAAAAGTTCAATTGTTATTGATAAAATCGAAATAAACAATGCAAGGTTCTCACTGATAAATCAAACCGGAATTGAGAGTAAATCAATTATTGATTTTAACAACCTGAAACTGGCAGGTATAAATGGAAGCCTGGGAAATTTTAAAGTATATGACGATACTACTTCATTTAAAATTTTTAATCTTGGTTTTCGGGAATCAAATGGCTTTATGGTGCAAAAGATGAGCACTTCGGCAGTTATTTCAAAACAAGATTTCCTTTTTAATTCCACTCAAATTAACTGCGACAGCAGTATCCTGAACTTTAGCCGGTTAGAAATTCAGCCTGATTCCCTGTCCTCTTTTAAAAACTTCGCCGAAAAGGTCAGACTTGATATTGTTCTTGAAAAATCACTGATCAGCTCTTCAGATCTGAAATATTTTATACCTTTCTCAAAGGGAGCAAATGAATCGGTTTGGCTGTCCGGAAAAGCTTATGGCACCATTTCAGAACTCAGAGGCCGGAATATTGAGATGTCATACAGGGACAACACCTATCTTGACTGTAATTTTGATTTTTCGGGATTGACAAATATAGAAAATGCTTTCATTTACATTGGTGTTAACAGTCTTAAAACCAATGCAAATGATCTGGATAAGATAGATATTCCCGGAAAAGGCAGGATCAAGGTTCCGGAGGTACTCTATAAATTGGGGAATATTTACTTTGATGGAAGCTTCACCGGATTTATCACCGATTTTGTAACCTACGGAAAGATACGGACTGATCAGGGAAATATCCGTACAGATATTTCATTAAGACCTGAAAAATCAAACAATTTTAAAATAAAGGGGCTTATTAACGGAACCAACATTAATCTGGGTGAGATATCAGGAAATTCCAAATTATTTGGAAGGGTCAGTATGGAAGCAAATATTGACGGATATGCATCATCCTTTAAAAAATTTGCAGGAAATCTTACCGGTAAGATTGACAGCATTGAAATAAACAGGTACACATACCGTAATATTGCTCTTAATGGATTTTTTACAGAAAAGACCTGGGATGGAAATATTAATATTGAAGAAGAAAACATCAGGATGGAGCTCCTGGGAAAGTTCAATTTCAGCGGCCAGCTACCTGAATTTAATTTTACTCTCGATCTGACTGAAGCCAACCTCTATAAGCTTAATTTTGACCCGAAAGACACAACATCTTCACTTTCCATGCTTCTTACCTCCAATTTTAAAGGAAATAATATTGACAATCTCAATGGTGAAATAAAACTTCTTAATTCAAGAATTACAAAATACAACAATAACCTTGACCTGAAGGATTTTTCAATTAAAGCTTATGCCGAAAATAACAAACCTGTTATTAGTCTTAGGACCGATTTCGCAGATGCTGATCTGAAAGGCTCATATAGTTTCTCAGGATTAGGCTTCATGACCAGAGCAACTCTTGCCAGACTTATGCCTTCAGTGTTTGATAATCCGGAAAAACAAAGTATTGCAGGACAGAATAATTTCACTTTTGCCATTAATTTCAAAAACACCGATAAGATCAATAATTTTTTCAGAACCGGACTGCTCTTTTCTGAAAAAAGTTATTTAAATGGGATATTTTCAACTGACAGCATTATAAGTATTACCGGGAATGCAGGTACGTTTTCTTATAAAAATAATGTCATAAAAGATCTTTCTGTTGCTGCATATATCTCAGAATCAACGTTAACAGCTGATATTAATACAACCTCGCTTACCCTTATGGGACAAACCGAGCTTAAAGGCTTTTCGGTTAATCTTGATACAAAACCTGATAGCATTATTTTTTCAGTCGACTGGGATAACAAAGATAAAATCCTGAACAGAGGGAAATTTGGTGCTACCGGAACCATAACAAGAGCTATCCCGGGTCAGGGAAATCCCATCCTGAAAATCAATATAGACTCCTCCGATATCTATGTCAGGAATAATTTATGGATAGTCAAACAGTCCGATCTGGTTATGGATTCCACTACCGTAAAAATAAATAATCTTTATATTAGTAATAATGATCGTTATTACCAGATAGATGGTTCTATTTCTGAAGACCCTGCTGATACTCTCCGTCTTAGATTCAACGGAATTGATATTTCGCCACTCAATTATCTCATCAAAAAGAGTGACAATAATAGTCCTGATATAATACCCTTAAACTTTAAAGGCAGTCTGAAGGGTAGTATTTCCTTAACTAATATTTATAAAGATCTTTTGCTTGAAAGCAATATCAGGGTTAATAGTTTTTCGATGCTGGATGCAGAATATGGAGATATCTCACTTATTTCTGAATGGGATATTCTTAAAAAAGTAGTTAAAATAAATGCAAGCAATAATCTGAATGGCATGAGGATGATGGATATCGGAGGTTTCTATGACCCTTCAACAAAGGGAATCGATCTCACCCTTAAAGCTGACAAATTACCAATTGAGGCACTTAATCCTCTGCTTAAAGTATTTGCCTCGGGAATAACCGGATTTGCATCAGGAAATGTCAGATTGTCCGGATCACAAAACAACCTGGTTTTGACCGGTGCTGTCATGGCACAAAATGCGTCCTTAAAAATTGATTATCTTCAAACCAGGTACAAGCTTAATGACACAGTAAGATTTGACAAGAACGGGATAAGATTCAACAATTTAAAGTTTACTGATGAAAAGGGCAATAATGCAACAATCACAGGAACTGTTTATCATAAATCCTTCAAGGATTTCAAGGCTGATCTTACTATCAATACAAAGGGATGTATGGTTCTCAATACCAAACCTAAAGACAACGAATTGTTCTATGGAACAGCTTACGCGACTGGTGTCACAACCATCAAAAGTGATCAAAACTCAATTGTATTCGATATTTCAGCAAGAACCGATGGGAACACTAAGTTTTACATACCGCTGAACTCCGGATTGACAACAACTGATTATCCTTTTATTACCTTCATTGACGCAAACAACACTGATAGCCTGAATCTTTCAAAGACCAATCCGATCACAACCACAGTAAATCAGACAGCCATTGATTTTAATTTGGACCTGGAGGTAACACCTGATGCCGAAGTGAAGCTGATTTTTGATTCAAAGGTTGGTGATGAAATGACCGGAACCGGATCAGGAAATCTTAATATTAATCTTGACAGGAAAGGTAATTTTAAAATTTCAGGAGATTATATTATTGATAAAGGAGATTATCTGTTTACCCTGAGAAATATCTTAAACAAGTCGTTTAAAGTGGAAAACGGAGGAAAAATATCTTTCAATGGAGATATTGACAATGCTGAAATGGACATTAAAGCAACTTATTCACTTACAGCTTCACTATATGAGATTTTACCCGAAGATAAATATAAAGAGAGAACAGATGTTGCCTGTCAGCTTTATCTGACCGGGAAACTATTTAATCCGGCAGTTAAGCTTAATATTGACCTGCCTAATGCTGATGAAGAGACAAAAACTTACCTTAAAAGTATGATTAACACTGAGGAAGAATTAAATCGTCAGTTCTTTTATCTTCTTGTAATGAATAGCTTCCTGGCGCCAACAACATCAACCTCCGGAACTTCTGCAATGGCTGTAACTACAACGGAAATGCTCTCTAATCAGATCAGCAATTGGCTGTCACAAATAAGCAACGATTACAAACTGAATTTTGCTTACAGACCAGGTAATAACAGCCTGAACTCCCAGGAACTGGAGGTTGCCTTATCCACGCAATTACTTAACAACAAAGTTCTGGTAAATGTCAGAGGTACCAGCAGCACTGCAAACAATGCCAATCAGATTTCGGGAGATTTCGATGCTGAAGTTAAGATTACAGAAAAGATCAGATTCAAGGTCTTCAACAGGTACAATAATCCTTATACAGGAAAACAAGCCGATTATACCCAGGGATTAGGCCTCTTTTTTAGTCAGGAGTTTAACAAATTCGGCGATCTCTTCAGAAAAAAAGAAAAATCAGATATGAAGAAAGAAGAGGTGCCAACGATTAAAGAAAAATGATTGTTGTTATCATCAGGTTCCATTCATAACTCATAAGTTAATAAATATTAGATCAATGTTATTAATCAGGATATAATATAACATACTTACTTGACGTTTTTTAATAACTTTGCACTGATTTTTAAATAAAATTTTTTGTGAGAAACCATTAAACTATAAACTAATAATAAAGAGTATGGTATTTTTAGAGTTAATGTTGCAGGATGTGTCTCTGCCTGTTGAATCTGCCGGTGCGGCTAAATTAACACTTCTTGACCTTGCAATAAAAGGAGGCTGGGTAATGATCCCGATTATACTTTTATCATTTGTGGCTGCATATATTTATATTGAAAGGTATTATGTAATAAGAAAAGCCACCATGGAAGATCAGAATTTTATGAACCGGATAAAAGACTATATACATGATGGCAAGATAGATGCAGCATTGGCTTTATGCCGGTCAACAGATTCCCCCTCGGCAAGAATGGTAGAAAAAGGCATAAGCCGCCTTGGCCGGCCATTACAGGATATAAGCACTGCTATTGAGAATGTAGGAAAACTTGAAATCTCCAAACTCGAAAAGGGATTCCCTACTCTAGCCACCATAACCGGAGCAGAACCAATGCTTGGTTTTCTGGGTACCGTAATCGGAATGGTCCGGTCTTTTTATGCAATGTCTGAAGCCGGTAATAACATTGAAGTCTCTTTACTTTCGAATGGAATTTATACAGCATTGATAACTACCGTTGCAGGACTAATCGTAGGTATCCTGGGCTATTTTGCGTATAATTCCCTGATTGTCAAAGTTGAGAATGTGGTCTTTAATCTTGAAGCCACTCTTACTGAATTTATGGATATTTTAAATGAACCGGTTAAAAAAGAACATTAAAATGGCAATTTCTTCAAAAAACAAGATTAATATTAATTTCAGTTCGGTCGGAATGACTGATGTTGTGTTTAACCTTCTTATTTTTTTCATGTTGACATCAACATTGGTTCATCCAACGGCATTGAAGCTTCTTTTACCAAAAGGCAGTTCACAAACATCTGCGAAACCCCTCACCACGGTATCAATAACCAGAGACCTTATTTATTATGTTGAAGAACAACCTGTCAGTATAACTGACCTTGAAGGTGTTCTGAAACAAAAACTGGGAAACAAACCAGATACCTATATTGCACTCCATGTTGATAAAAGCGTACCATTTGAGAATGCAGTAAAAGTTATGAATATTGCCCAGGCAAATAATTATAAATTAATAATTGCAACTTCGCCCAAATAACGATCTCCACAAATTTCCCTCCGAAAGGGGGAAAGGGCTGGCAGGCACCATAATAATACATCTGGCGTTATTTGTGCTATTGATAATTGTAGGCTTCTCCGCTCCGCCTCCACCTGAAACCGAAGAAGGTATTATTGTGAATTTCGGTACCGATGAAACGGGTACGGGAATGATAGAACCCTCTCCACCGGCCATGCAGGAAGTAGCATCACCACCAGTAAATCAAAAAGTCGCAAAGACGACAGATGAAGAACCACTTCTGACTCAAAACTACTGAAGAGGCTCCGGAAGTGAAAAAAGTTGATCCCGAAGCAGAAAAAAAGAAACTTGAAAAAATCGAAGCTGATAAAAAACGAAAAGTTCAGCTTGAAGCTGAAAGGATACGAAAATTACAGGAGGAGGCAGAAAGAAAAAAGATTGAAGCTGACCAACAGCGGCAGGCAGACATAATGAACAGAACCAGGAATGCCCTCGCAAATTCTAAAAATGCAGGAACATCGTCAACCAGTGAAGGAATTACGGGGGGTGCCGGAAATCAGGGATCAACTTCAGGATCAGTTGATTCGAAGATACGCGGTGAAGGCTCAGGCCTTGGCGACAAGGGTATTTCTTATGATCTTAAGGGTCGCGGATTTCAGAATCTTCCCCTGCCGAAATATGACTATCAGGGTGAAGGAAGAGTTGTGGTTGAAGTTAGTGTTGACAGGTCAGGGAAGGTAATCCAGGCAGTTTCCGGTATAAAAGGGTCAACCACTCTCGATGAATATTTGCTGAAAGTTGCTAAAGATGCTGCAATGCAAGCACAGTTTGATACAAAACCAGATGCACCGATGATTCAAAAGGGTACTATAACATATAACTTTATTCTTAAATAGAATTCAGGATGCTCTCTCAAAGAGATCCCTGATAGCAATGTGCAGATTATCTATTATATTACTATCCTTTATAACATAATTATCAATGCCCTTCCTTGCAAGTTCAAGAACCACCTCACCCTTTTCCTGACCAGATAACATTATAACCGGCACCTCCGGTTTTAATTCTTTAATCCTGTCAAAAATCTCCATTCCGTTCATTACTTCCTTATTCTGATTTACAAAAAAATAATCAAGAATTATCAGGTCGGGATTCTTATTTATTTCATCCAGACAATCTTCACCATAACCATAGGCTTCAAAGTGATATGCTTCAGAAGCAAATCTTTTTACAACCAACATGTTAATGAATGGATCATCATCAACAACAAATATTAATTTCTTGTCATCCATTGGTAAGAAAGATGATATTGATCTGATGTAAAGTTATAGTAATATTGTACTGTTTTATAATTTTAAAATTACAAGCCAGATTTGAAAATCTGAAGTTGGAAGATTTTTTATCTCCTACTCCCGGCTACCGGCTTGCAACTTCGAACCGCTCCCGGCTAACCGGGCATAATTATATATTTATCACATTGAAAACAAGGGAAAAGATTTCATTAAACTTTTTACCTTTTCACCTACTTTTATTATTACAGATTCATTTTCAATACCTGAAATGACTTCATCTATCAGTTCAACTATCAAACCCATGTGTCCTTCATCCATTCCGCGTGTGGTTACTGCAGGTGTTCCAACCCTGAGACCTGAGGTAAGAAAAGGTGAGCGGCTATCGAATGGAACCATATTTTTATTTACAGTGATATGAGCATTCACAAGGGTGTTTTCAACTTTCTTCCCTGAAATATCAGGAAATTTTGTCCTAAGATCTATTAACATAAGATGGTTGTCGGTTCCACCGGAGATCACTTTATAACCTTTGTCCATAAAAGCTTTAGCCATCACTGAAGCATTATTCTTTACCCTTAACTGATATTCACTGAATTTCGGGTCAAGAGCCTCTCCGAACGAGACGGCTTTTGATGCAATTATATGTTCAAGCGGCCCGCCCTGAATACCAGGGAATACAGCTGAATTGAGAAGCGAGGACATCATCCTGACTTCTCCCCTGGTTGTAGTAATACCCCATGGATTAATAAAATCCTTCCCCATGAGAATAATTCCGCCTCTTGGCCCGCGAAGTGTCTTATGTGTTGTTGAAGTAACTATATGGGCATATTTAAGGGGGTTTTTCAACAATCCTGCGGCAATCAATCCAGCAGGATGAGCCATATCAATCATTAAGATAGCGCCGGTCATATCGGCAATCTTTCGCATCCTTTCATAATCCCACTCACGTGAGTAAGCCGAAGCACCTCCAATGATCATCTTCGGCTTCTCACTCAGCGCAATCTTCTCCATCATATCATAGTCAACCAGACCTGTCTCTTCTTTAACGCCATAAGCAACAGGCTTGTAAAATATACCTGAGGAATTAACCGGAGAACCATGCGATAAATGTCCACCGTGAGCCAGGTTAAGTCCCATAAATGTATCACCTGGTTTAAGTACAGTCATGAAAACCGCCATATTTGCCTGGGCGCCTGAATGTGGCTGGACGTTAGCATATTCTGCATCAAAAAGTTGTTTTAACCGGTCAATGGCAATTTGCTCTGACTGGTCAACTATTTCACATCCGCCATAATACCGGTTGCCGGGATAACCCTCAGCATATTTGTTGGTCATAACCGACGCCATGGCCTCAAGAACCTGTGGACTTACAAAATTTTCTGAAGCTATAAGCTCAATTCCGTTAAGCTGGCGCTGGCGTTCTTTTTCAATAAGGTCAAAAATAACTGTATCTCTTTTCATGTGCATATAATTTATTTGTTAAAGGTCAGATTGAACCACACATTTAGATAATGTTAGTTTTATAAGTTTTATGTTAGCATAAAATGCGGGTTCTATAATTTAATTAATTAAACTACTCTTCAGAAAACTGTACTAATAAATCACGATATGTTGTAAATATTCTTGATTTTGATATAAAACCAACATATAAACCTGAATCGAGAACAGGAAGATTCCATGCCCCTGTTTTCCTGAATGTTTCCATCACTTTCTCAATATTTTCCCTTTTGTCAATATATGAAGGTGGTATGGTCATTATATCCCGCATGATGATTTTATCATATTGTTCATGGTTAAACATTATTTCCCGGACATCATCCAGCGAAACAACTCCTTCCAGGATATTATATTCATCAACAACCGGAAATAGATTTCTTTTCGAAGCTGCAATTTTTTTAACAAGATCGCCCAGTGTGTCAGTTGGCATTACTTTATACAAATCAGTCTCTATCTCCTTTTTCCAGTCCATAAGGGTCAGAACTGCCTTATTCTTGTCATGTGTAATAAGCTCTCCCCTTTCCGCAAGCAGAACATGATAAATTGAATGTTTTTCAAAACTCCTTGTGGTGATATAGGCTACAGTAGAGGTTATAATTAAAGGGATCAGAAGACTATATCCACCTGTGATTTCCGCTATCAGGAAAATAGCAGTAAGCGGGGCATGCATAACACCCGCCATCATTCCGGCCATACCTGCCAGTACAAACCTGTTATCAGGAATAGATGCACCTAAAAACCGGTTAAGAATACTTGCAACAAAAAATCCATTAACACCACCAATGAACAGTGTAGGGGCAAAAATACCTCCAACCCCGCCGGCACCGTTAGTTGAACTGCTGGCAATTACCTTTAGCAATATAAGGCCTGCCATAAAAAATATGATAACGTAGAAATTATCAGAAAACTGACTGAAAATACTATTACTGATAATAGTATCCGCATGACCCTGAAGAAGCAGCATTATAGTATTATATCCTTCCCCGTAGAACGGAGGAAAAAGATAGATCAGCCCGCCAAGGATTAAGCCCCCGATGATAAGTCTTATAAATATATTCTTAATCTGTTCAAACTTGCCTTCCAGAAACAGGGTCATCTTCGAAAAATAAAGGGAGATCATGCCTGAGAGTACTCCTAAAACTAGATACCATGGTATATTTGAGATATTAAAAGCTTCGGTGACAGTGAAAGTTAGCAGGACTTTATCGCCCATCAGAAAATATGCTACTGTAGCCGCTGTTACGGATGATATTAATAATGGTACAATAGATGAAATGGTGAGATCCAGCATAAGTATCTCAAGGGTGAAGACGATACCCGCAATGGGAGCCTTAAAGATACCCGAAATAGCACCGGCAGCACCGCAACCTATAAGAAGTGTAATGCTCCTGTAATTAAGCCTGAAAAATCGTCCTACAGCTGATCCTATCGAAGATCCGGTAAGTACTATCGGTGCCTCTGCTCCCACTGATCCTCCGAAACCTATCGTTAATGTACTGGCTAAAATTGAGGACCAGATGTTATGTGCTTTAAGGTAACTTTGCCTTTTTGAAATTGCAAAGAGCACCCTGCTTACTCCATGGCCAATTTTATCTTTCACAATATACCTGACAATAATCAGGCACAGAAACATCCCGGCAACAGGATAGGCAAGATAGAGGTAACCACCTGATTCCGGTGTTATTCCCCTGGTTAGTATCAGGTATGTGTAATGAATTGCATTCTTCAGGATAGCCGCAGACAAAGCGCTCAGCAGACCAACAACAAGGCTTAATAAATATATCAGCTTAACCTGATCTATATCAATGGACCTGGGATTTAATAGTTTTCTGAAAAACCTGTTTCTGAACATGATGATGCAAATATAAAAACATTACCATTGCTTCACTGATTTTTAATTAAGTTTGTCTCAACATTTAACCAACAGATATCTGATAACTTTTTTACCAAACCAGATTCTATTAAAATGATAAGTTACAGCAGATTCACTCTTGAAAACGGATTAAGATTTCTGGTTCATGAAGATAAATCGACTCCTTTGGTTGCAATGAATGTATTGTACGATGTCGGCTCAAAGGACGAAGCTCCTGATGCAACAGGCATCGCTCATCTGTTTGAGCATCTTATGTTCGGAGGATCGGTTAATATTCCGGATTATGACACTCCTCTTCAGCTTGCAGGAGGTGAGAACAACGCCTTTACAAACAATGACATAACAAATTATTACCTCACCCTGCCTGCCTCTAACATTGAAACCGGATTCTGGCTTGAGTCGGATAGGATGCTTGGAATCAATTTTTCACAAAAAAACCTCGACACACAAAAAAGAGTAGTATCTGAGGAGTTCATTCAGCGATACCTTAATCAACCCTATGGCGATGCCATACTTTTATTGCGGCCACTCGCATATAAAGTACATCCATATCGATGGTCAACTATCGGAATGGATATCTCACATATCGAAAATACTGATATTAAACAAATTAAAGATTTTTTCTATTCCCATTACGCACCAAATTCTGCCATTATTGCCCTGACCGGGAATATTACTCATGAAACAGTTCTGACCCTGGCACAAAAATGGTTCGGCCCTATAGGTAGCAGAGATCTAAAAATGCGAATTCTTCCGGAGGAACCGTTACAGTCAAAAGAAAGAACGCTGACGATTGAAAAAGAGGTTCCCGCTACGGCATTATATAAAGCATGGCATATCGGACCACGAACCGGCTCTGACTTTTATGTCTTTGATTTTATCACCGATCTCCTTGCAGGAGGTGAATCAGGAAGATTATATAACAAACTTGTAAGAGGGAAAAAACTATTCAGTGAAATTAATGCTTTTGTCACTTCAGATATAGATCCCGGACTGTTTATTGTCAATGGAAGATTAATGAAGGGCATCGACATTCAACATGCAGAGGAAGAAGTAAATAAAGTAATAGGTGAATTAAAAGAAAAATTTCCGGCCAGAAAAGAGATGGAAAAGGTAAAGAACAAGTATGAATCCTCGGCTGTCTTTTCCTATACCAACATACTTAACAAAGCAATAACCCTTGCTCTTTACGAATTGCTTGGCGATCCCGATCTGATTAATAATGAAGTCGGAAAATTCAGAAGTATTGATCAGAATATGGTAATAGAGGCTTCCCGCAGATACCTGTCAGATTCCAATTGCAGTACTCTGTATTACAAATCAACAATTGATAACAATCCATGAAAAAGAACCGGGTAATACAACCCCCTGTTTTTCAAATTGAAATCCCGAAAATAACAGAGGTTTTATCTTTAAAGCTCGATAATAATATCCCGGTATATCTGATCGAATCGGGTACTGAGGATGTAATGCGTATAGAATTTACTTTTAAGGCAGGTCAGCTGAATGAATATCAGCCACTTCTTGCGTCAACAACAATCCATATGCTTGCAGAGGGTTCACAAAAATATTCTTCGGTTGAATTAAAAAGGTTACTTGATTATTATGGTTCCTTTTTTAATCTCAATGCTGAAAAGGATCGTGCAGGACTTGTGATTTATTTCCTTAACAGGCATATTGAAAAAATACTTGAATTATGCGTGGAAATATTATTCAGACCAATTTTTCCCGAAGATGAGCTGATATCATTAATGAAAAAACGACTTCACAGGTTTCTGGTAAACAAGGAAAAAGTTCGGAACCTTGCAATGGATCAATTCTTTGAATCTGTGTTTGGGAATACACATCCCTACGGTAGAAAATTAGTGGAATATGATTTTGAAAATATTACCTGCGCGGTGGTAAAAGATTTCCATGAGAAATATTATACACCTGAAAATATGGCAATAATTGTCTCGGGTAAAATCCATGAAAAAACTGCAAAGCTTCTGAACTTATTTTTCGGCGATATCAGGCCGCGTGAAGGTTACATTGAAGATCCCGGAAACAAACTTACGGGCAGCAAAAAGAAGAAAGTACATGTTCCACACACCGGTGCTCTTCAGAATTCCATCAGGATCGGATCACGTACCATAAATAAAAGAGATCCCGATTATCCGGGACTAAAAGTTCTTGATGCTCTCCTGGGAGGCTATTTTGGATCAAGACTAATGAAAAATATCAGGGAAGAAAAAGGTTATACCTATGGAATCAGTTCATATGTCACATCATTGGAACTTTCAGGTTATAAAGTAATTTCTACTGATGTCCGGATTAATAATACACAAAAAGTTATCGATGAAATTTATAAAGAGATAGAATTGTTGCACAAGATTCCTGTAAAACCAGAAGAACTCGCGGTTGTAAAAAATTTCATGCTTGGCGAAATTGTCAGGATGTTTGACGGACCTTTTGCAAGTGCCGATAGTTTTAAAGCGGTATGGGAATTCGGCCTCGACAACAATTATTACTCAAGGCTGGCTGAAAAGGTCAAAACTATCGGTCCTGATGAAATAATATCTCTGGCATCAACGTATTACAAGGTTGAAGATCTTTATGAAATTACGGCCGGTGTTATATGAAAAAATGGTATAGATTTATTCTGGTTGGATTATTCAGCTTTTATATATATTGCGCCGATTCACAGACTATCTGTACTATTCCTGTATCTCCTGTTCTAACACGTGTTTCCATTCAACCGGAAACCGGCATAACGGAATTAAACTGGATTTTGAGTCCATCATCGGATATCGCGGCATATATCGTATATAAATATAAAGATGGAGATGGAATGGCGATTGATACATTGTGGGATCCGGGGATAACCAGTTTCAGTTATTATACGCCGGAATCAAAATATTACAGCCTCGCTTATGTAGTATCTGCATTCAGAATACCGGTGTGTGTAAGCCCCCTTTCAAATCCGATAAGTGCTATTTTTTGCAGTTCTGAAATTGACACCTGCAGGAAAGAGATATCAGTAAGATGGAACCTGTATTCTGATTATCCTGAACATGTTTTAAAATATGAAATTGATATTACCAAAAATGATTCATCTTTACCGGAAACATACAGTGTTAATTCACAAACAGATAGTCTGATCCTTACTGGTTTTGATACTTACACCCGATATTGTTTTGTGGTGAAAGCTATTCTTGAAGGAGGTGTTATATCCAGTTCCAATAAAAGCTGTCTTACTACAAAAATGTTGAGACCCCCTCAATGGATCAATTCAGATTATGCCACTATTAACTCTGACAATAAGATATCTCTTTCATATACCATCGATCCTCTGTCGGAGATCAGGACGGTTCATACTTGAAAGAAAAACCGGATATTCAGGTTCTTTTAAACAGATTGCTGAAGTTATTTCAGATAATGGGCATGTTATATACACAGATGATCATTCAGATATAAACAATATAAATTTTTACCGGCTTTCAGCCATTAATAATTGCAGAATTCCTGTAGCAGTTTCAAATCTTTCGTCGAACATAGTTCTGTCGTCAGACATAACCGGAAATGATTTTAACCTTACCTGGAACTCATATAAGAGCTGGCTGGGGGAATTATCGGCTTATAAAGTATTGATTAAAACTGCTGAAGGATACAGGGAAATGGCACTCCTGCAACCATACGACACTGCATATTCTATAAGATATTCTGATATAATCTCCCAGGTGACAGGAAGTGAAGTATGTTTTATTATTACTGCTCTTGAAACAGGAAATCCATACGGTATAAACGGTGTAAGTCGTTCCATTGAAAAATGTACCTCACTTTCAGGGAATATAACGGTCCCCAACCTCTTTACCCCCGATGGTGATCTGGTCAATGATTTGTTCAAACCAGTCCTTTCATTTATACCTGAAAATTACCAGCTTATAATTAGTGACAGGAACGGGAGAATAGTTTTTGAGACAAGAAACTACTCTGATGAATGGGATGGTTCTGTTAACGGAAGTCAATTACCTCAGGGTGTTTATCTGTGGTTTCTCAAAGTTAAAGTACCTTCAGGTAAAATGGTTTCGAAGACCGGAACAATAACAATAATCAGGAACCGGTAGAACAAATTATCCTATTCCGTCATGTTTAAAGAGCATCAGATTAATTCTGCTTTGACAGATTAGAAAAATCAACCTGCTTTTGCCCTTAATCCCTAAAGGGAACAGGTTGATTTTTCAGTTTGCTCCCTTTAGGGCCGGGGCAAACAAACTGAAAAATCGTTGTAAGTTGTAATCTGTCAAAGTAGATTTAAGTCGAATAAAACTATCTTTGTAAATTATATAGAAAGGCGTTGGATATTACTTTATGGGGACTAAAGATAAATTTGATGAAGATGATGTGAAGCTCATTCAGTCTGAATATGATTCACTCCTTAAGAATCTTGTCAGGTGTAGCAAACCCGGCGACCGCGAACAGATTGACAAGGCGTTCAAAATAGCTAACGAGGCTCACTGGAACATGAGGAGAAAGTCGGGGGAACCATATGTCATTCATCCTATTTCTGTTGCGAAAATTGTGAACCAGGAAATCGGACTTGGAGCCAAATCCATTACTGTGTCTCTGTTGCATGATGTTGTTGAGGATACAGGATATTCACTTGATGATGTGAAAAGAGATTTTGATGACAAAATAGCTTCACTGATTGATGGTCTGACAAAAATCTCCGGTACATATAATAAAGAGAACTCATCCTCGCTTCAGGCTGAAAACTTCAGAAAGATGTTGCTGACTCTTTCCGATGACCTCAGGGTTATTCTTATTAAGATTGCCGACAGGCTGCATAATATGAGAACCCTTGATTCCATGCCTGAACATAAAAAGATGAAAGTTGCGGGTGAAACAATTTTCCTGTATGCTCCGCTTGCAAACAGACTTGGGCTATATGCTATAAAAAGTGAACTTGAGGATCTTAGTTTTAAATTCCGCCAGCCGCTGATTTACAACGAAATTTCAGGAAAGCTTAAGCATAGTGAAAAAAAATATATTGCCCTCATAAACAAATTCTCTCTTCCGATCATAACAAAACTTACGGAAGCAGGTTTTGTATTTGATATCAGCGGGCGTCCGAAGTCAATCTTTTCTATCTGGAAAAAGATGCAATCGAAAGATGTCCCCTTTGAAGAGATATATGATGTACTTGCCGTAAGGATTGTTTTTGAACCGGTCCCGGGTATTCCCGAAAAGACACAATGCTGGAATATATATTCAATTATAACCGATTCCTACCTTCCAAAGCCTGACAGACTGCGCGATTGGGTCAGCAGGCCTAAACCAAATGGTTACGAAGCTTTGCACCTTACTGTTATGGGTCCGGAGGGTACCTGGATAGAAGTGCAGATCCGAAGCAAAAGGATGGATGAGATAGCGGAGAGAGGTTATGCTGCTCACTGGAAATATAAAGGTGATGATTCCCCCGAGAGTGAACTTGACAAATGGATCAAGAAGATACGCCTGATGCTGGAAAATCCACTTGAAGATCCGATTGAGTTTCTTGATGAATTCAAAATGAATCTTTTCTCCTCAGAGATAATGGTTTTTACACCGAAAGGCACACTTGTCAGTATGCCCAAAGGAGCTTCAGCACTGGATTTTGCATATGAAATACACACTGAAATCGGAAATAAAGCTATCGGTGCAAAAATAAATTATAAGCTGAATCCAATTAATGCTGTACTGATGAGCGGAGACCAGGTTGAGATTATAACTTCAGATATTGCCAGACCAGAGAAGGAGTGGTTATCGTTTGTAATAACTTCCAAAGCAAAAGAGGCAATTAAGGATGCTCTGAAGACTCAGTCCAAGGACAGGATCCAAAAAGGAATGGAGATTCTCGAATCAAGGCTTAACGAACTTGGAGTAACTCCCAATTCTGAAATTCTTAAAAAACTCCTGCTTGCTTATGAAGTCATGAATAAAGATGAACTCTATTCGGGGATTGAGCTTGGAATAATAAGTCTTGACAACCTTAAGAAGATCGTACGGAAAAATCCTTCTAAAAACATAATCAAGTATTGGGATCTCAAATTTATCGGATCAAAAAAAGGTCAAAAGGATAATAACAATAATAATAATAATACTGGGGAGATTGACAGGAGCATTCCATTTCTGCTAAAGGAAAATGTTGATAATGCAGAACAATCATATGAAATAGCAAAATGCTGCAATCCGATTCCGGGTGATGAAGTGATCGGATACCGGTCACCTGATGGTCCGATAATTATACATAAATCCAAATGTCCTGTTGCAATCCGGATCATGTCGAACGAAGGAAACAGAATAATTGCCGTTAAATGGGCCATCCATAAGCTTGTCTCTTTCCTTGCAAGAATAAATATGACCGGGATTGACCGGATTGGCCTTGTGAACGAAATCACCAATATTATCTCTTCAGAACTTAAAGTTAATATGACCAACATTAATGTTTCAGTAAAAGACGGGATATTTAAAGGAACAATTGATTTATTTGTACATCACACCAAAGACCTTAATAATCTGATACTTAAAATATCAAATATTAAAGGTATTGAAAACGTTAAAAGAATTGAAGATTTCTCTGCAGAGTAGAAGAGACTCGCCGGATATGGTAAATAAGAAAAATTTGCATAAATTTGTTACTATTTTAAATAAGACCAAATATGATTAGTGACGACACCAGGTCGACAGTAAAAAAAATCTTCACCGAATATCTCGAGAAGAAAGGACACAGGAAGACACCTGAGAGGTATGCAATCCTTGATGAAATATATTCACGTACAGGCCATTTCGATATCGAGTCACTTTATATTTTCATGAAGAATAAAAATTACAGGGTAAGCAGGGCTACATTATACAACACCATTGAGTTACTGCTCGATTGCAACCTGGTGATCAAACATCAGTTTGGAAAAAATATAGCTCAGTTTGAGAAAGCTTATCAATGCAGTCAGCATGACCATCTAATTGATATTGAAACAGGTAAGGTTATTGAATTCTGTGATCCCAGGATTAATGAAATAATAAAGACTGCAAGTGACCTCCATAATTTTAACTCTCAATATCATTCACTTTATATTTATGGCAATATAAAAGAAATCGGCAAAGAGAGCACTAAAAGATAAAAAAGGGGCCTGTTTTCAACGTTGCAACACCCGAATTTTAATCCTAAATGGATATGATTTGTTATTTTCAAAAACATGTTTGCTAATGAATTAATTTATCAATTATTTAATATAATATTTCGGTGCGCTGCACCTTTGTTCTCTACGACAAACATTTATCTACAAATAGGGATTACATCTTTGTCTATCAATGCAGCTATTTACTACAAATGTGACGCTTCACTTTACGGCTATTTAATGCAGCATTTATCTGTAAATAGTGACGCTCCGCACTTTCTATGGCTATTCAATGCAGCTATTTATCTGTAAATAGTGACGCTCCGCACTTTCTATGGCTATTCAATTCAGCTATTTATCTATAAATAGTGACGCTCCGCACTTTCTATGGCTATTCAATTCAGCTATTTATCTACAAATAGTGACGCTCCGCACTTTCTATGGCTATTCAATGCAGCTATTTATCTGTAAATAGTGACGCTCCGCACTTTCTATGGCTATTCAATGCAGCTATTTATCTACAAATAGTGACGCTCCGCACATTCCGGGCTAATCTTAAGCGGCAGAGCCGCATAATATTTGTAGAAATGGATTTGAAACACATAACCAGAGGTGCAGAGCACCGCAATATTTAATCCCAAATAAATATCACTAAAAAATTTAAACAATTATTCCTCTTTGAATTCAATATTGTTCTTTACAAGCATTTCCAGGTATTCTTCTTTGAATGGCTTTGTTTTGTGATGTTCTTCCCGGGTTAAAATGTACTTTGCCACAGTGTTAATTTGGTAGCGGAAATGTGGAAACGCCCCATAGTCTTTTTGCCATTCAAACTTAAATTTAGATAAATGTCCCCCTTTTATCCATGAATTGAATGATGAATAAAAGATAAAATATTAAAATCAAAAAGGGATGTTTTGAAATTTTCTAAATTTGTTTTTCAAGTATAAAGTGTTATATTGCATATCAAGTGCATTGTTATAATAAACATAGTGCATATCTGGAACTAAAACAAAAACCATGAAAAGTATCTCAGATTATTCAATTAGAGCCATAACCGGATTAATTTCTATCCTGATTCTAATGGTACTATTAACAGTCAATGTTTATGCGCAGCAAAATATTAAAGTTGAAATTTCAAAAACGTACAAGATTACACTTAATGATGGATCAACTATTTCCGGCAGTAGTTTCTATGACGGAGAATGAAATTGTTATTACATCAGGATCGATGGGCGAGGTTCGTTTACCCAAAGGCAACATCAAATCATTTACCCCTGTTTCATCAATTGATGAAAAAAAATCCGGGATCTGGTTCGAAAATCCAAATCCTACAAAGTATCTGCTTGGTAACTCAGCCATCCCTCTGGAAAAGAATACCGGATACTATCAAAATACCTGGATCTTTTTTAATTCCTTCAGTTATGCCTTTACCGGTAATTTTAGTGTTTCAGGAGGATTTGAAATTTTCTCTTTGATGGCAAAGGACGATGGCCCATACGGTTTTTTTATTAACCCTAAAGTATCATTTAAAGTGGCAGAGAACTTTTATGCTGGTGGCAATATCTTATATGCAAATACAATAAAGACTGTTAATGATTTCGGTGGTCTTGGAACTTTGAATGGATTTGCCACTTATGGTAACAAAAATAATAACATAACAGGTGCTTTAGGCTGGGGTTGGGCTGATGGTGAAATCAGTTCCAAACCGTTGATTGCGATCAGCGGAATGGCGCGATTATCAAAACGGATTGCATTTGTCAGTGAAAACTGGTTAATTCCGGGTGCAGGTTCAGATAACGGATATTATGGAATATTGTCTTATGGCATAAGGTTTCTAAGTGAAAAAACATCAATCGACCTTGCATTCATTAATAATTCTGATATCGCTGAATCAATACCAATTGGAATTCCATGGCTGGATTTTGTAATAAATTTTTAGACATGAAATCTATAATACAAAAAAACAGAACAATTAGAATTTTGAATGATGCTGTCTCAAAAGTATGAATCATTTTCAAATACCTTAGTCTTTTGACCCCTTACCTCTGCCTTGCTCCGCCGTAGTGGCTACGCGAAGGCGTAGAAGGGGGTTTGATAACTATTTGTGGATCAATAAGTCCCCTTTAAGGATTTAGGGGCAAAAAAAGATGGAAGTCCTTTTGATACAACCTCCTTTATTTCATCACAAGTAAATTATCATACGCAATTTCTGAAATTTTTCGTATCTTGTGAAGTATTTTTTAAATGATCGTATAATTTGCTAATATGAACATTGACATATTGTTAGGTCTGCAATGGGGAGATGAAGGAAAAGGAAAAATAGTTGATGCATTAAGTCCTGTTTATGATATAATTGCACGTTTTCAGGGAGGACCGAATGCAGGTCATTCCCTTGAGTTTAATAGTGTAAAACATGTGCTGCACCTTATTCCTTCGGGTATTTTTCATGCTGATAAACTAAATATTATTGGAAATGGTGTAGTAATAGACCCTGCTGTATTTAAAAGTGAGATAGAAACTCTGGGGCCTTCCGTAAGTGAACTTACCGAAAGGCTTATAATATCTACCAGAGCCAACCTGATTCTTCCCGGTCACAGAATACTGGATGCTGCTTATGAACATCAGAAGGGAAATTCAAAAATAGGTTCCACGCTTAAAGGCATTGGCCCTGCATATACCGACAAAGCAGGCCGTAACGGCCTGCGTGCAGGTGATATCCATCGTAAAGATTTCAGGGATCTTTATAACGATCATCTTAAGGGACATCTGGATATTCTTAAAAATTATGATTTCAGTTTCGATCTGAAAGAATATGAATCGGGGTGGTTCGAAGGAGTCGAGATGCTAAAAAAATTCAGGGTCATTAATACTGAATATCTTTTAAATGATCTATCCTCAAAAGGCAAGAGAATACTTGCAGAAGGTGCTCAGGGCACAATGCTTGATATTGATTTTGGCTCATATCCTTTTGTTACATCTTCAAATACAATCAGTGCCGGGGCATGCACCGGCCTAGGTATTTCTCCAAAAAAAATCGGTGACATCTTCGGGATATTCAAGGCATATTGTACCAGAGTTGGCAGTGGTCCTTTTCCAACAGAACTGGAAGATCAGACCGGATCAGATCTAAGAAATATCGGTAATGAATTTGGTTCCACCACCGGTCGTCCCAGACGCTGCGGATGGCTCGACCTGCCTGCATTACGCTATTCAATAATGATAAATGGTATTACAAAACTATTTATGACAAAGGCTGATGTATTGTCGGGATTTAATACCATAAAAATATGTACATCGTATAAAGTTGATGGTAAGGAGTGTATTGAGATTCCATTCAATAATGATGCGGTTATTGAACCAGTTTATCATGAACTGACTGGCTGGAAGGAAAATATTTCAGAAATAAAAGATTACAATAAACTTCCGGACGCCCTGAAGCAGTATATCAAATTCATTGAAAGCCAGACCGGAGTCCCGGTAACAATGGTCTCAGTTGGTGCCGACCGCGAAGAGATAATATTCCGGTGATAACTATTCTTTATTTATATATAACCAGGAATCAATTTCGACAGTATCCTGAAACTGAGATAACCTGGAAACCGCTTTACGGAAACTATCATGAGACTCGGCCGATACAAATTCAAACCTGCTGCCCGCCTTCTTAATAATTTTTGTATCATAGCCCATCTTTCGGTACTCTTCAGCATATGATACTGCATAAGCGGGAGTTATGAAACTTCCAACAATTATATTATAGCGTGATTGGAGAGATTTTGTCATCTGGTCAGCATTTTGAATTGAATCAAGCCGTGCTTTTTCATTTATCAGCAGTTGTTGCTGAATCATTTTTAACGAATCTGCAACACGCAGACTATCCTGTTGGGCTTTTAAAACAGCCAGTGATTTGGCTTTCTTATTAAAAAGTCCTTTTTCCCTGAAAAACCTGCAGGAGGGCAAAATTGTCAAAAATGCCAGCAATACAATCAATGATAAATGTTTCATAACGGATCACATAAGAATTTGGAAAAAACTGCTCATCAATAATTTACATTGACCAGAGACCAAATATAGTAAATATTGAAAACCAAAACAAATGATATATACTTATTGCTGCAATTAATATTGTAGAATTCGTATATTAGACTTCATAAAAAACAATTTATAAAATACGAACTGATGAAATCATTGATACAATTCTTTGAGGAGAGTGTTGAAAAGTACAGTAACAACGTTTATCTGTGGGAAAAACCTAACGATAAATATGAAGGAACAACCTATGAAGAGACAAAAAAACAGGTTTATGAATTTGCTGCCGGCCTGATTAAACTTGGAATAAAAAAGGGTGACAGATTGTGCCTTATCTCTGAAGGCCGTAATAGCTGGGTCATCGGAGAGCTTGGTATATTATATACGGGAGCAGTGAATGTTCCCCTTTCATCAAAACTCAATCCTGAGGAGATAAAATTCAGGATAAACCATTCCGGGTCAAAAATGATTTTAACTTCATCTATACAAGCCCAGAAGCTGAAAGAGGTTATTGATAACTGCAACAACCTTGAAAAAATAATTCATCTCGATACCCAGGAGGAATATGCTCCGAATGAAATGCATTTTAACGAAGTCAGGAAGATCGGAAGAGAATGGCTGGAGTCTCCCAAAAATATGTCCATGTTTGAAGAGCTGTCAAGGAGCCTGACTCCGGACGACTTTGCCAATATCTGCTACACTTCAGGAACAACATCAGATCCAAAGGGAATAATTCTTACTCATGGCAACTATGTAACCAATGTGTATCAGGCTTACAGTCTGATAGATATACCAGCTTTTTACAAGACCCTGATCATATTGCCATGGGATCATTCATTTGGACATACCTGCGGCATTTATGCTTTTATGGGAAAAGGTGCAAGTATAGCGTCGGTAAAAACAGGCAAGACTCCAATGGAGACTCTCCGGAATCTGCCTTCCTGCCTTAAAGAGATCAAACCTAATCTTCTTATGAGTGTACCTGCAATTGCAAAGAACTTCAGAAAGAATATTGAAAAGGGGATTAAGGAAAAAGGGAAACTGATCGAAATGCTTTTTAATCATGCCCTTAAAATTTCATACTCGTATAATAAGGAGGGCTTGAACAAGGGAATAGGATTGCAGAAGCTGAAAGAACCGCTTCTTGAAATGTTTGATAAAGTCCTGTTTAGCAAAATCAGAGAGGGCTATGGTGGGGAACTCGATTATTTCATTGGTGGCGGTGCACTTCTCGATATCGAACTGCAGAGATTTTTTTATGCCCTGGGAATACCAATGTATCAGGGATACGGACTGACCGAAGCGTCACCTGTCATAGCTACCAATTCAGCCAACCGACATAAACTTGGCTCATCAGGAGTAATTGTCAATAACCTGGATCTTAAAATCTGTGACGAGGACGGCAATAGCCTTCCCGCCGGACAAAAAGGAGAAATTGTTATACGCGGGGGAAATGTAATGCATGGATACTGGAAAAATGAGGCAGCAACAAAAGAAGCAATAAAAGATGGATGGCTCTATACAGGCGATATGGGTTATTTGTCCGAAGATAGATTTCTTTATGTACTGGGTAGATTTAAAAGCCTTCTGATTGCAGATGACGGGGAAAAATTCAGCCCTGAGGGAATTGAAGAAGCCATCTCTGAACAATCAAAATATATTGATCAATGTATGCTTTATAACAACCAGAAACCTTATACCGTGGCACTAGTGGTTCCAAACCAGCATGCTTTGAAATTATACCTCGAGGAAAGAGATCTTACTGCCGACTCGGATGAAGGGAAACGTGCAGTAATAGTACTGATAGAAAGCGAAGTAAATGAATACAGGCCGAATGGCAAATATGGCAATATGTTTCCTCATCGTTGGCTCCCGGTGGCATTAGGTATACTTGAGGAAAGTTTTACAGAAGAAAACGGCCTGATGAACTCAACTATGAAAATTGTAAGGGGAAAAGTAATGGATAAATATCAGGATCTGATTGACTTCCTTTATACAATTGATGCTAAAGCAGTTACTAATGAAAGAAACATGGAGCAAGTTGAAAAAATGAAACTCGGATAACTCTTTATAATCCTGCTTTCCTGTTTTATGTAAAGAGTCCGGTAATCTGATAATTATACCTGTAATTTATTTAAGTGTATCATATACACGCAATCCTGAGTCCAGGTGTAATATACACAGGGATAAAAATTCTTACATAATGCACAGCGATGGTTGATCTATCGAAGTAATGGCCCGGGTACTGCCGACCCGGAATGTCAGGAATAACCTGATTAAGACAGATTGACAAGATAGTGGACATGACCTCTGAATGTTAATAAAGTTCAACTTCCTGCTAAAAATCATGATTGCCGGTACAAAAATGTATTATGTTTGTGTATATTTTGTGATAATAATTTAGGCATGAACATAATTAATAATATAAATCCTGTACCAATCTGGAATTACTTTGAAGAGATTTGTAAAATACCACGCCTTTCAAAGAACGAAGAAAAGATCAGGCAATATCTCATCAAATTTGCCCGGAATAACAACCTTGAAGCAAAAGAGGACTCAATTGGGAACATACTTATTATCAGACCGCCATCTTCCGGAATGGAAAACAGAAAAACAGTAGTTCTGCAGAGCCATCTCGATATGGTTGGTGAAAAAAATGCCGATCATCCTCATAACTGGGCCACAGATCCTATTATTCCTGTAGTCAAAGAGGGATGGGTAAGCGCCAGTGGTACAACCCTTGGGGCAGATGATGGAATGGGCATTGCTACACAAATGGCGATTCTGACTGATAAGAACATAGTGTCAGGTAAGATTGAATGCCTTTTCACCGTCGATGAAGAAACCGGTATGACCGGGGCAATTAATCTGAAGTCTGACTTTTTCAAGGGACGTATACTCATAAACCTTGATTCAGAAGATGAAGGGATCCTTTATATCGGGTGTGCCGGCGGAATGGATACTATTGGTACAATGAAGTATGATCCCGTGGCTGCCGGAAAGAATTCATCAGCTCTTAAAATTTCAGTGACAGGTCTGCACGGAGGTCATTCAGGGGATGAAATTCATAAGGGTTATGGAAACTCTGTTAAGATAATGAACAGGCTGTTGAGGGAACTTACAAACCTGTTTAACATATCAATCAGCACTTTCGACGGAGGTAATCTGCGCAATGCCATCCCACGGGAAGCATTCGCAATCATCCTGGTCAGAGATCCTGAAAAAGCCAGCCTGGAAGAGATGGTTGAAAAATTCAGTATTTCTATTAAAGAGGAGCTTGGGACTATTGAAAAAGACCTTAAAATTTCGGTCAGTGAATCTGATATTCCGCCATATGTAATGGATAAGGAGAGCCAGGATAAGCTAATTAATGCATTGACAGACTGTCCACACGGGGTTATAGCCTGGTCGAAAGAAATGGATGACCTTGTAGAAACATCAACCAACCTGGCGTCGATAAAATTCGTTGAGGAGAACCAGATCAGAATAGTTACAACCCAGAGAAGTTCTATCGGGTCATCATTGCATGATGTAGCGTCCAGGGTTAGATCGTGCCTCATATCTGCAGGTGCGGAAGTAGTTCATTCCGACGGATATCCCGGCTGGACACCTGATCTTAATTCAGAAATCCTGAAGATCACTCTTAAATCATATAAAAACCTTTTTGGAAAGAAACCATTAATAAAAGCGATTCATGCAGGTCTTGAATGTGGTTTAATCTATGAAAAATTCAAGGGCATTGATATGATCTCAATTGGGCCTACCATAAGAGGCGCTCATACACCGGAGGAAAAGATTGAAATTAAAACTGTACAGATGTTCTGGGATCTGCTTACTGATATAATAAAAAATATTCCTGTTAAGTCAGAGTAATTCAGTCCTTTAAGCAAAATATTCAGTTCTCTTAATCTTCTTTTATAAATTCTTCTTTACCGGCTCCGCAGATCGGACAAATATAATCAGGAGGAAGGTTAATGAATGAAATGCCGGGTTCAATCCCCCCATCACTGTCGCCTTCTGAAGGGTCATATATGTAGCCACAAACAACGCATTTATATTTTTCCATAATGATTTTTTGTCTTTTACTTTTCCAAATAATTACCGCTACATCGGCCCGCCAGGCCGGCAACTCTATCAAAACGGAAATTCGACCGGCTTTTTGATTTCAGATTGTACATTTTCCGGCTTTTTAGCCGCAGCATGAACAGCATTTCCATCAACGAATATTGCTTTATAAGGAGTAGTAGGACAGGCAAATTCACAATGCCCGCAGCCAATACATATATCATCTGTTGTCTCAGGAATAACAAGGGCTCCCTCATAAGGTATCATATGGACCGCTTTAGTAGGGCAACTTTCAGAGCAGGCGCCGCAGGCTGTTTTTTCAGTTTTAACAATGCAATTATCTTTAATGAATATCGCTTTCCCTATCTGTGACAGCTTCTTAGCTTCAAGCACCATGGGTTTCAATGCAAGTGTGGGACAAATCTCGGTACAAATGGTACAATTATATGTACAGAAACTTTTATGATAATCCATAACCGGTTGCATGATACCTGATATGCCGTATTGAAGCAGCGCCGGCTGGAGTACGAGATTAGGGCATGCAGTGATGCACAGGGAGCATGCAATGCAGCGTTTATTAAAATCTTCAATGCTCCCGGCTCCCGGAGGGCAAACCGGGTATTTTTTGTTCTCTTTTACAGTCGAATCTTTTGTGGGTTTTGGAACACTTTTCACCTGGGCCCTGGAGACTCCAGAAAAACCAAACAGAAACAGGATTGATCCGGCAATGAATTTGCGTTTACCCTCATCTGTAACCTTTTCCTTTTTTTTAAGGCTGACAATACCGTATGACAGAGCTTTATCGGGACAGATATTAATACAATTAAAACAGCTGACACAACGGGTTACATCAATATCGTATTTAAGGAAATCAATACAGGATGCTTTACAACCGATTGCACATCTCCCACATCTTGTGCAGGCAACCTCATCAAATTTAATCCTCAAAACGGAAACTTTTGACAGAAGGCCAAGCAATGTTCCCACAGGACAAACAGTATTACAATATAAACGTCCTTTTGTAAAAGAAAGAATCCCGACCAGTATAAAGAAAAATGCCGGAACTGAATAAGCAAGCAGCGGATATCCTTTAACGGTTATGTGATTCAGGGTGTAAATATCGAAATGACCCAATATATTTGAAAAAAAGTTATTAATTACAATTACTGCCGGTTTGGCAAAATAAGTCATGAACCGGGCAAAAATACTGTATGGATCAAGAAGGGTGATCATATAAATGCCCCATATCAATGTAACAATCAGTGTAATTGCCAGAAGGGAATACCTTAAGATTGTATGAGGTTTTTTAAAACCGTACCTTCTGAATTTCTTTTTAAAACGGCCTCCGATCCTGCTGAAAAGATCCTGCCCGATACCAAGCGGACATAAAAATGAGCAGTATGTCCTTCCTGTCAGGATAGTAAGAATAAGTACCACAATAAACCCGCCTGCTGCAATTGTTTCAAGGTCAATAAATTTTAAAGCTGATGGCCCGAACTGCAAGTAGAGCAATGTGTTGATATACTTTGCGGGAATTATATTTCGAAAATCAACAAAAACCAGGATAAAACAGAAAAGGACAAGAGATGAAAATACAATACGTAATCTCCTGAGAAATGGCGACGTCATCACAAATTACATTTTAATTCTTTTGATATTAAGGGTCTCAAGCTTCATATTTCCCAATCCCATTTTATATGCTATTGGAATATAAACGATCTTTTCCGGTTCAATTCCAAGCATTTTTGCTGCAGCTGCATCTCCGGCAACCCAGTCAGTAGTCAAAATCTGGGATTTCATCTGAACCACATCTTCTTTTGATACTCCCTGTGGCCCATTTTTCACCATAACATTATAACAGTCAATCACATTGAGGACCGGTTTTTTCTCGTACAATGCATAATCAGCTATACACTGATTCAAGTCATTTTTGTGCCAGAAACCTCTGTCCCATACTATGCCCATATTGTTTTTAAGGCAACTTGTCATTCTGGTTGAATTATGATCCTTAAGAACAGGTACATTAATAAAAACATCCGTTTCAAGCAGTATCTCATGTACTTTAGCACTTTTAAGCTTTACACCACCCGGAATCTGAATCTCGTGGTAATAGTTTTCTGAGTTGCCGGGTACTACTTTTGCACCGGCCGATTTTGCAGCTCTTCTCAATCCCTGAGTTTTTATAAGTATTTACCCAGTTGTCACATGTATGATCAAATACATATACCTCTTTCGCTCCTGCTTTGAAGCAATGCTCAATGATTCTTTTTACCAGCAGAGGATTTGTATTTGCAGCCCAGTTCCGGTATAACATCCCATCCGATATTGGGTTTGATCAGAACTTTCTGACCCTTCTGAACAAATGTTCCTATCCCGCCAAATTCCTGAATACCCAGATCAAACATAGCATCAGGACTTCCTCCCATAACTGCAACCATATCATATTTTGCAGAACTACAGATGTACGCCCATAATTTTTCATATCCGCCCATACTCATGGCTGCACCTGCTGCCAGACCTGCACCAACTGATGTTTTAAAAAAGTCTCTTCTTTTCATGAGTTTTAAATTTTTTTGTGTAAAAACCACTATTTAAATAGAGCCGCAAAATACAATTTTTTTTTATTATTCTGTAATGAATGTAAGTCGTATATTTGCAACCAATAATATGTTTTAACATCATGATTAAATAATTCCGGCCAACATTATACATTCCCGATTGTTACATAAATACTAAATTCTTTACAAGAAAATGAAAATTCTATATTACGATTGCTTTTCAGGCATAAGTGGAGATATGAATCTCGGAGCCATGATCGATCTTGGTGTTGGATAAAACATTTCTTATAAATGAACTTAATAAACTTAACCTGAAGGGTTGGGAGTTACTGGTACAGAAGGATCAGAGACATGGGATCAGCGGCACAAAAGTAACTGTGAATCAAACACATCATGAACATGCTCACCGGCATCTTTCAGATATTGAGAAGATAATTAACGGTTCAGATCTTGATAATAAAACAAAGGAATTAAGCCTAAGATATTTATGAAAGTTGCAGTTGCAGAGGCTAAAGTTCACGGAATTCAGATTGACAGGGTACATTTTCATGAAGTCGGAGCCATAGATTCAATAATTGATATTGTCGGAGCAGCAATCTGTTTTAATGCATTGAATGTTGATGCAGTTTATGTATCACCGGTTGAACTCGGAAGTGGCTTTGTAAAATGTGACCATGGAAAACTGCCTGTCCCGGCACCTGCAACTAGCAGAAATTATAAAAGGATATACCTGTAAGAAAAGGAGGCGTTGACTTTGAAGCTACAACTCCAACCGGTGCTGCAATAATTGCTGCTCTTGGAACTGATTTTAATTCATGTAAAACAATTAAAATAGAAAAGACAGCTTATGGTATAGGACATAAAGATCACCCTGATGTACCCAACCTGTTAAGAGTTTTCCTGGGAGAAGCTACAGAGGATAAAGGAGGACATGATGCCATTCTTATTGAATGTAATATTGATGATATGAATCCGGAGTTCTTTGAATATATATCTGAAAAACTTTTTAAAGCAGGTGCCTCAGATGTATTCTTCACAAATATTATGATGAAAAAAGGCAGACCAGGTATAGTTCTTAACGTTATATGTGAAACAGAAATGCAGATTCTATTAAAAATATTATTTTCACAGAATCTACCTCACTGGGGATCAGAACATTTCCCTTCAGAAAAGATACTCTGGTCAGAAAATTTGAAACTCTTAAGACAATTTATGGTGATGTAAAAGTAAAACGCTCATTTTATAGGGAAAAAGAAGTTTCTGTTAAACCTGAATATGAAGATTGCAAGCGGATAGCGACGGAAAAGGGAATTCCTTTAAAAGAGGTATACAATAATATTATGGCAGTTTTAGTTCATAAATAGAAAAATAAAAGACAAAAGGATAAAGTGCACTGACAATTTTCCTAAAATGGGTATTATAACTACCTATGAATCAGACAATACCTACAATCTGACAGTTCCCTGAAACAGCCGGTCGGACAATTTTTAAACGGCAGGTCCACTTTATTGAATATAGGGGCTGATATCAGAGAAGAGGCTTTTGAAACAGTTAACGTAAGATTGGTTTATTTTATACTGAAAATAAAAGTTAAAAGAAAACTAAGATGACAGATCTTAAATCGGCAAAACTAAATTCTATCCTAAAAGAACTTGGGTCTTTTGCAGTTGCTTTTTCAGGTGGAGTTGATAGTTCTTTTCTGTTACACAGGGCTCACAGAGTAAAAAAGTCAGGGATAATTGCAATTACTATAAGGACACCATATATTCCATCCCGCGAAATAAATGATGCAGTCGAATTTGCCGGAACCCATGGGATTAAACACCATATAATTGACATTGCTTTCTCCGATCTGATTATAAATAATCCTGTTGAAAGGTGTTACCTGTGCAAGAAGACCCTCTTCACTGAGTTAATGACATTTGCAAGGGAGAATGAGTATAAATATGTTATTGATGGCACTAATGCTGACGATACCGGTGATTTCAGGCCGGGAATGAAAGCTTTAAAGGAAATGGGCATAAGAAGTCCTTTACTTGAGTCGGGTCTTACCAAAATGGAGATAAGGAATTTATCGAAAGATGATGGATTGGACATCTGGGAAAAACCAGCAATGGCATGCTTACTTACGAGAATACCATATGATACAGAAATTAAGGAAGGAATGCTCAGAATGATAGAGGCAGCTGAAAGTAAGCTTCTGGAAAAAGGTTATCCGGGAACAAGAGTAAGAGTGCACGGCGATGTGGCAAGAATTGAATGTCTTCCCGGATATATTGAAAAAATTATTCATGATCCTGATAGAGAACATATTATTCAAAGTCTGAAAAAAATCGGATTCCGATATATATCTTTGGATCTTGAAGGCTACCGAACAGGTAGTTTAAATCCTGAAAAGTTTAAAATATGACAAAATCGGAAATAGAAGACCTGCTGAAAGAAGTAAAAAATGGCCACAAGAGTATAGAAGAGGCTCTGGAAGTTTTAAAGAACTTCCCGTACACAGACCTTGGTTTTGCAAAAATTGACCATCACCGGGAGATGAGAACGGGTTATCCTGAAATTATATATTGTGCAGGAAAATCAGTTAATCATGTGAAAGAGATCTTCAGGGCAATGTCGCCCACGGAGAATAATATTATTGGTACCAGGGCAAACACGGAGATGTACGAAGCTGTTAAAAGCATATCGCCTGAGGCAGTCTATTATACTGAGGCACGGATAATATCCCTGCAGAAAAAGAAACCCGTTGCCCCTGACAGTAAAATTGCCGTGATTACTGCAGGAACTTCAGATATTCCTGTCGCCGAAGAAGCAGCAGTTACTGCCGAACTTCTCGGAAATGTTGTCTTAAGGATATATGATGCAGGGGTTGCCGGTATTCACAGGCTGGTAGATAAACTGCCCCAGATCAAGAGTTGCAGGGTTGTGATTGTAATTGCAGGAATGGAAGGTGCCCTTGCCAGTGTAGTTGGAGGACTTGTTGATAAACCAGTGATTGCGGTACCGACAAGTATAGGATATGGAGCGAGTTTTGGCGGGATCTCAGCACTTCTTGCAATGCTTACAAGCTGCTCAACCGGGGTGACAGTAGTTAATATTGATAACGGATTTGGTGCTGGCTTCGCAGCAAGCATGATTAACAGGATGAAGTGATTCTTCCTGGAATGTCACCGAATATTCTCCTATCAACAGCATACCTCCCTCCGATTGAGTATCTGTCTTATATTTTCGGAGCAGGTGAAATATTCATTGAAAAAGAAGAAAATTATCATAAGCAAACATTCAGGAACAGATGCTATATTCTTTCCGTGGGTGGTCCCCAGACGTTATCGGTACCTGTTTATTCGGGCAGCATACATAAAACAATTGTAAAAGATATAAGAATTGACTATTCCAAGAGATGGCAACAGGTTCATCTAAGGGCAATCAGATCATCTTATGGCTCGTCACCTTTTTTTCAGTATTATTTCGAAGATTTTGAAAATACAATAAACAACAATCATAAATTTCTTCTTGACCTGAATATGAATCTTCTTGAAATAGTTCTTAAAATACTAAAGATCAAAAAAAGAATTCTGTATACTGAAAATTTTATCCATTCACCAGATAGTGTCTATGATTACAGATATTCCATCACTCCGAAGCAACATTCCCGCTTCATCTCAAAAGAATACCCTCAGGTTTTCGGGGAGGGAACCGGATTTGTACCGGGATTAAGCATTATTGACCTGATCTTTAATTCCGGACCTGATTCGACCGGTTATCTCTAACAATAAAGAGGGGCTGAATTACTCTATCAGCCCCTGCAAAAAAGGAAGTCATCAAAGCACTACACTAATACCCAAACTTGTAACCAAAAGTAAGAGTATACATATTTCTATTTACGTTTATGACTGCCATTGGGCTTCCGGCACTACTGCTATATAAAAGATAATTCTGAGAATTCTGTAAATTTGTAAAACCAAAATCAATAGAAAGGTTCTGCTCACGTATTCCTGCGCCAAATGATAATGACTGGTACTTCTGATTCTCATTTATATCTCCTGGTTTAAATGCGTTTCCGTAATAACCATAGCCACCTCTCAGATATAAATTGTTCAGGCGCAACTCCCCGCCTAATCTTATATTGCTGGCAGATTTCAACGTGTTCTTAATGGCATTGTTCTTTATACTATAATCATAGTTATCACCGGTTTGTGAAAATCTGGCAGTGCTGTAATCAACAAATTCATAATCGGCACTTAAAAGACCAAACTTCTTAATCTGCCAGGCTATACCGGCCAGAGCCCTGAAAGGTGTGGTCAGAGCGTAATTATATCTCAAAGTATTATTTGAATCTTCATAATGTGAACCATCACTGAAGTGTGAAGTTATGTCATCAAAAAAAGTTTCATTTATCCTGTAAAATGTTGGTGAATGAAATGCCAGTCCTATGCGCAGTTCTTCAACAGGTTTAATTATTGCTCCCAACTTTAAATTATAACCTGTACCAAAATTTTCATAATGATAAGTATAGTTGAAATCTGTGAATTTGGAAGGCAGACCGGTATCTGTTGATTCAAGATGTTCATAGTGACTGATATAATTAATGGTACTTATGCCAAGGGTTGCCCCAAAAAATATTTTATTTGAATAATTACCTCCAATTGATAAGGCATGTTCCGCGGTACTTCCTTCATAAGTTATAAGACGTCTTATTGTCTGTCCGTAAATTGAAGGAGGATTGTCACCATAATTTGAGTAAACCGTACCATAGTCAGTACTATAGCCCGACAAAGTGTCTATAACATAGGTGTTGTAAGCCAGATAAGCATCCGCAGCATTGGTTCTAAGCTGATCCTTGTACAGACCGTAACTTTCATCAGTCCAGTAATCGGCCATCGAACTGCTATTACTCTTACCTTTTATTTCTATGCTTTGATTCAGGTTATTTGTCCGGTTGAAAGAGTACCCGAAATTCAATGTAATAAGACCTGTACCGTCTTCTTTCCTGATAATATTTCCAACAATGCCAGCCTGGCTAAGATTAAAATTGTACAGGTAATCAGTTGAAATTCCGTTAAAGGAAGAAGTAGAATTAATATGGAACAATTGCGGGGTTAATGAAATCTCAGAAGATCTGAATACGCCAATCCCTGCTGGATTTTGACTCAGACTTGATAAATCGCCTCCGAGAGCTGTAAACGCACCTCCCATCGACATGAATCTCGCGGTACCTCCATAAAATATCTGAGAATATCTTAAAGCGTCATCAATATTTTGAGCAAAACTTACAGAGGTTATCGAAATCATTACAATAATTACCCATGTTAACCTTTTCATACTATATAGTTTTATCGTAGGAACATCCCTAATCTTATGAATGAAATGAATTACTGATATCAAAAATATTATTATCTGTTACCTTCTCGATCCGGATGAAGAACCCGATGAACTTCTGGAAGAAGAAGATGAGGAGGAAGAACCACCAGAATAGGAGCCTCCTGAATACGAAGAACCACCGCTGTAAGAAGATGAAGACCTGCTGTTGTTGTATGAACCTGATGAAAATCCGGAGCTGCTTTCAGCACTTCTTCGTGTAGGAACCGAATAGTTACTACTACGGTTTCCATATGATGGTACATATCGGCTTTGTCCTGTAGAAGTTGAAGGGCTGGTTCTTACGTTATTTGATGGAGAGCGATAAGTACTCTGATTTCTTATATTCTGACTCTCATTTACATTACTGTTAGACCTGTTAATACCACTGTTAGACCTGTTGCTATTAATATACCTGGAATTCTGGTTTACTTCCGAATTTGGCTCAACACGAATAATCCTGCTGTTATTATATGAAGGTCTGGTACTCATTCGCGGATTGCTGTATGTAGGAGTATACGATCTGTCAACGGTATTATATTCGGGTCTTGAATTTGTTGAATTTCTTCGTGTTGCTCCCCCCTGATATGAGTTCCCCGACTTTGTATTATAGTCCTGCATTGATTTTCTGTCAGGTGAAGTGACCGGATTTTGCTGGTTGGACCCTGTACTCACGGCTCTTCTTGACTCTGAAGAGATTGCCGGCTGGGAAGATAAAGAATTTCTTCTGGTTGTTGATGAATTGCTGCCGGAAGAAATGTAAGAATCTCTTCTCGAGGATCCAGTACCGGCCATGCTGTTATACTTCGATGAAAGATTGCTCTGTCTCTCCCGTCTGCCATAGTCAGCTGAATTTCTACCATCACGAATATTTATGCCTGAATAGTAACCATATGGGGAATAAAATGGAGAATAGAATGAATTATAGAAGCCGCCTCCCCAATAATTTCCATATAACCCGCCACTATAGCCATAATAATCACCGTAGAAAGGATCGAAAAAATATGGATTGTAAAAATTGTAAGAATTATAATAAGGAAATCCTCCATATCCATAACTAAATCCGAAAGGAGAATAATAACCTGAATAGAATGGATCTCTCCAGTAAGGATCAAAATAGTTACCATAGAATCTTCTTAATCTGCCGGAATAGGAGTAATCATCGAGATAATCAAATGACCCATTGTTGTTATAGTTATCTGAATCAATGGCATCAGAATATTCATCTGAAACGAGCGTATCAGCTGCATAAATATTGTCGAAGTATTCTTTTGACTGCAGATTGCCTTCTTTCATCTGATTCTGGCGATTAGATGAAGGTCTAACCTCTGATAATTGGTCTGTCAGACGGGACATAGTAAAGATCATCATATTCATTTCCGGTATAAAGTGCCGAATTACATGACCCCAGGGTTAAAACAATGATGGCTGATATGTAATAATATGCTTTCATTTCTATTCTTCCTTTCATTTTTCTAATTTACAAGCAAATATTGTACCAAACAACTATTCTTAATGAGACTACTTATTACTAATTAACAAATTTAACATTTTTTTTATGAACAATAAAAATAAAAGAAACCCGACGGGGGTATTCTTTTATTTTCTTCTCGATTTTTCTTTTGATGAAGAAGATCTTGATCCGGAGCTTGAGGAAGCTCTGCCTGACTGTGACCTTGTAGTTCCGGAGCGTGAGACGGATGAACTTCTGGCAGGAGCACTTCTGACTGCACTTCTGGCAGGAGCACTTCTGACTGCATTCCGGGCAGCTGTGTTCTGACTCCTCCCGGAACTAATGTTTCTGTTTACTGTGCTCTGGTTCCTTCCTGATTGTCCCTGAAGCCTGCCCGCAGATGGGGCCGAATATGTACTTTTAGAATTATTACGGTTGCTATTAACATTGCCTTGTATTCTGCCCTGCGCAGGGTTCTGGTTTTGATACCTGCCGGTATTGGTATTAATCCTGCTATTATTATTTTGGTAGCTTCTGTTATTGTTAATGCGGGTAATGTTACTATTAGTATTACCGTTGTTACCGTTGATCCTGCTATTACTGTTGTTCCCGTTGTTCCTGCTATTACTGTTGTTCCCGTTGTTACCGTTGATCCTGCTATTACTGTTGTTGCCGTTGTTACCGTTGATCCTGCTGTTACTGTTGTTGCCGTTGTTACCGTTGATCCTGCTATTATTGTTGTTCCCGTTGTTACCGTTGATCCTGCTGTTACTGTTGTTCCCGTTGTTACCGTTGATCCTGCTGTTACCTGTTGTTCCCGTTGTTACCGTTGATCCTGCTGTTACTGTTGTTCCGGTTGTTACCGTTGATCCTGCTGTTACCGTTGTTACCGTTGTTACCGTTGATCCTGCTGTTACTGTTGTTCCCGTTGTTACCGTTATTATTCCTTCTGTTTGTAACATTGCTGGTACCCTGCCCCCGGTTAGCAGTTGGAGTTCCATTTCTTCTCCTGTCAACTTCGTTTTGTGTCGATGAAGATGCAGATCTCCCGGAATTATATTCTCCGGAATATCCGGTGGTGTTAACTGTTCTCCTGTCAGATGAATTCCGGGTTGAAGAATACCTGTTTGATTGATAGTTATTGTAATTGTTGTAGTTATAATTGTTATGGCCGTATCCGTAATCATTATCCCGGTGGTTGCGGCCGTACCATCCGTAATAATTGTTCGACCATCTGCTCCCGAATCCGAAATTTATTATCAGAGGAGTATACCAGCTAAAATAAAAAGGATCATACCCCAGGGAGTATGAGCTCCCATAATAAGGATCGTACCAGCTGTTCTCATAACCGTATCCGTAATATATAGACGGGATAATTGTAAGACAATCCGTAGCCAAATCCGCTGCCGCCGTAAATGCTGAGGCCCCATGAATAGGGTTGATACGTATACCAGTAAGTATCTGTAAAGACAGGAGAATAATAATTAAATAAATTGTATGAACGGTGGAACCTGTTGATACGGGATGAATAATAGTAGTCATAATCATCATAGTAATTATTAACTACTATGCTCGCATCATTACTTCTGTAATTGTTTGCTCCTCTATCCTGCGCTTTTGATGGTAAACCTGCCAGCAGTATTACTAATAAAATTCCGATGATATATTTTGCTTTCATGATGAACCCCCTTTTTTTTTAAGAACTAAAGTTTTTATCTATTTTTACGAAATCTATTTTTTTAAATTTAATAAAACAAATACCATACCAAATAAAATGGCGAAGTTTTTAACAAACAGGGAAGAAAATTATTCACAATGGTATAACGATCTGGTTATCAAGGCCGATCTCGCTGAGAATTCTGCAGTAAGAGGATGTATGGTAATAAAACCTTACGGATATGCAATATGGGAAAAGATTCAGGCAGAACTTGACAGGATGTTTAAAGCCACTGGTCATGTTAATGCATATTTCCCGCTGTTTATTCCAAAATCATTTTTCGGCAAGGAAGCAGCCCATGTGGAAGGATTTGCAAAAGAGTGTGCCGTAGTTACTCATTATCGTTTGAAAAATGATGAAAACGGAAAAGGGATTATTGTTGATCCAACCGCAAAACTTGAGGAAGAGTTGATTATAAGACCCACTTCAGAAACTATTATCTGGCATTCATATAAAAACTGGATACAGTCATACAGAGATCTTCCGATACTGATCAACCAGTGGTCAAATGTTGTCAGGTGGGAGATGCGGACCAGACTGTTTCTGCGTACCGCTGAATTTCTGTGGCAGGAAGGACATACTGCACATGCCACCCGGGAAGAGGCAATAGAAGAGACAGAGAAAATGATAAATGTCTACGTCGAATTTGCCGAGAATTCGATGGCTTTGCCAGTAATAAAAGGATATAAAAGTGAAAACGAACGTTTTGCCGGGGCAATTGACACTTATGCAATTGAGGCTCTGATGCAGGACGGGAAATCTCTTCAGGCCGGAACCAGCCACTTCCTCGGACAAAATTTTGCCAAAGCTTTTGATGTTCAATTCACTGATAAAACAGGTAAGCTCGACTATGTCTGGGCCACTTCATGGGGTGTGTCAACAAGATTGATCGGAGCTCTTATCATGGCCCATTCTGATAACCGCGGATTAGTTTTACCTCCTAAGTTAGCTCCCATTCAGGTGGTCATCATTCCTATCTACAAGAACGCTGATCAGTTGGCAGAAATAAACGAAACCGCAGAAAATATTAAAAAAGATCTTGAAAAAACAGGTTTATCAGTGAAATATGATAACAGGGATAATAACACTCCCGGCTGGAAATTTGCAGACTATGAACTGAAAGGAGTACCCGTTCGCCTTGCTGTGGGACCACGGGATCTTGAAAACAAAACTATCGAAATAGCCCGTCGGGATACTCTTAAAAAAGAGACGATCCCTTTAGAGGGATTGAATAGAGTATATTCCGCTTGCTGCTTGATGAGATTCAGAAAAACATTTACAATAAGGCTTTAAACTTCAGAAAAGAAAATACTACTTATATTGATGACTGGAAAGAGTTTATTGATATACTTGACAATAAGGGTGGGTTTATTATGGCCCATTGGGATGGAACTGTTGAGACAGAAGAAAAGATAAAAGAAGAGACCAAAGCCACTATCAGATGTATTCCGATTGATGCTCCGGAAGAGAAGGGAAAATGTATTTATTCCGGCAAACCATCAAACAGGAGGGTTCTCTTCGCAAGGTCATATTAAACATAGATTAAGTGTGATAAATAAAACAGGAGCCCCAACAAGAGGTCCCGGTAATATTTTCCATGAATGTTTAGTACTTTAGATGCCTAAATTTTTAATAATTAACTTCCCAGCCATGTCGGATTTAGATGAAAAAAAACAATCAATAATCGGAACTCTTAAGGAGAAATCCGTACTTAAGCAAAAGGTATTTGATAATACCCTTGAATCATTTTGTATGGTAAAGGAAATTTTGAAGAATCTCTCAAAAGAAGTAAACTCAAACCTGGCTGGAGTTGATTTAAGAGTTAAAATGGAATATTCTGACCGGAGTACTTTTGATGCACAACTCAAGGTAGCCGGGGATATATTGCTATTCAGTATGCATTCCAATATTTTTCAGTTCGACAGGGATCATCAAGCCTGGAAAACTTCCTATATTCAAAAAAACAAGTACAATGCCTACTCAGGAATTATAAATATTTATAATTTTCTTGCAGATTCCTTCAAATATTCCCGCATGGATGATCTTGGTTATCTTATTGGAAGGATATTTATCAATCATGAGAACCAGTACTTTGTAGAAGGGAAAAGACAGATGGGAATGCTTTTTACCAACTTTGGCAATGAGGCAATAAGCAATCCTGCCTTGCAGCTGATTATCGCCACAGCAATTCAATACTCTATGGAATTTGATCTTCTGGTACCACCTTATGACACTATTAAGATTGCTACAGTAGGACAGGCCGAAGCAAAGATTCAGCACTCCAGGGTGATTACCGGAAAAAGACTGGGTTTCCAGTTTAATTCTGATGATGTATTATTAACCAACACTAATAAAACCTGATTTGCCACTTCAAAAAAAATACATAAGGTCTATTACCCTTTGGATTTTTACGGCTCTTCTAATTCACTGTAATACCATATATCCTCAGAACCATAACAGTAAAGAGAAAATTCTTCATCCTTCTCCCGGAACAATTACTCATGTCAGTGATAGTATAATTCTCTTTCCCGAAGACTCTCTGGGCAGTGAGCCTTCCTCTCTGAACCCGGAAGGAATCTCAAAGGATAAATTTACCTTATTCCTTGATTCCTTAAAGATAAGAGCATCAAAAAAACTTATAACCAAAAAATTATACGACTTGCTCATAGTTTCAAACAAGCCGGTTACTGCAAAGCAAATTACTTCCATGAGCGATATCAGCTTTCTGAAGTATTCGGGCAAAAAGGTCAGAAGAATTGAAATTATAAGACTTAATGCTTTTGGTACAAATGTCAATGCACCTTTATATTACGAACCGAACAAAATAGGCTCTCTGCTTAATAAAACACATATTTTAACTAATGAATCTATCATAAAAAAAAGCCTTTTGTTCTCTGAAGGTGATACTATTTCACCTCTGATATTCAGCGATAACGAAAGGCTTCTGAGGAAACTCCCCTTTATTGATGATGCCGTAATAATTGTAATGCCGGTTACTGATAAAGATGTTGATGTGGTTATTATTACAAAAGATCTCTATTCGTTAGGTATGGGATACAACTACCAGGGTATTAACAGGGGGGATCTCTCTGTTTTTGAGAAAAATGTTCTTGGCATCGGCCATGGACTGGGACTTGAAGTGCCATATAATTCAAAAGTCCCCAATTCACCCGGACTTGGGCTTAATTATTCCATTAACAATATAAGAAAGACCTTCATTAATCTTAATCTCAACTACTACAGGGCTTTTGGAGAAACAAGTTATGGCTTTAATCTTAGTCGTGATCTCATAAGTGCAACAACAAAATATGCCGGAGGATTTTCAGTATTACGTATGTCATCTAATGGGAGTCTTGATTCGCTAACGATTACCCGGACCTTATAAGTATAATTTGCAGGATTACTGGCTATTAAGGTCGTTTCTAATTAACAAGACATCCGTTTCAAGATTAATCTTCGGAGTTCGTTATACAAACAATTACGTTCTCGAGCGGCCTTTCAGTCTGCCATACTCGTACCATGAACTTCAGAAATACAAAATGTTTCTCGGATCGGCAACCCTCTCATTCCAGAAATACTACAAAACAAACCTGATATACAATTTTGGTCATACTGAAGATATTCCTTCCGGGGGATTAATAAGAATGACAGCAGGAAAAGAGATCAATGAATTTAACAGCAGAATATACCTTGGAGGCGATGCTTCACTGGGGAAATCAAGCAAAGAACTTGGATATATTTATATCTCCGCCGGATTAGGATCCTTTCTTGAGGGCAGTAAAGGCCAACAGGGAATACTAAAGTTAGAGATGAATTATTTTTCCAACCTGTTTATATTAAGGGATTATATGATCAGAAATTTTGTGAATATAAATTTTATGAGGGGATTTGGAAGATTCACTGATGAACACATCACTTTCAGCCATTTAAATGGTTTTTCGGGGTTCAGGAATGATTCCGTCCAGAGGAACCCAAAGGATTAGTTTTAGTCTTGAATCGGTGGTTTTCAGCCCGGTAAATTACTACGGATTCCGGTTTGCATTTTTTGCATTTGCCGACGCTTCGTTGCTCACTGAAATAAACCAGCTTCTCAGGAATGGAAGCCTTCTTTCCGGGATTGGCGTCAGGCATAAGGATACATAATAATAACCTTGTGGTAAATACTTTACAATTACGCCTTGGTTTCTTCCCAAATCTTCCGGCATATTCAAGAACTGACAATCTTGTTGTATCCGGGGAACAACTTCTCAGACCCAGCACATTTGATCCGGGGCCCCCTTCAATTATTCCATACAGGTAATTAATAAAACGATTAAAGGTGTCGCTGTATACCTTTCAGATAAACAGATCATTTTGATTGATAAAATAAGTGTTTCAATATGATACCCTATATATCAGAAGTAACTGTTAAATAAAGAAATAAAATGATCTTTTTGTCCTTATGAATAATTTAAGAAAAACATAAGGTAAATTGTGCTATAAGACATCCTCTTTCCTATTTTTGTATTTATAGACAAAGAATATGCTTAAGGAGTTCAGAAAATATATCAGTGATAATAATCTGATAAAATCTGGTGATAAAGTATTGCTTGGGGTCAGCGGGGGTATTGATTCAATGGTAATGACGCACCTTTTTCTACAGGCAGGTTACCAAATAGGTATAGCACACTGTAATTTTTCACTTCGTGGCGGAGAATCTGATAAAGATGAGGAAATGGTTCGGAAATATACTACTGAAAATAACATTCCTTTCTATTCTATCCGTTTTGATACAAAAGGTATTGCCGAAAAAACCGGATTATCGGTTCAGATGGCGGCAAGGGAACTGAGGTATAACTGGTTTGAGGAAATAAGGAATCAGAATAATTTTGATCAAATTGCTGTTGGTCATAACCTCAATGACAATACCGAGACAATTATGATCAATCTTGTGCGGGGTACAGGAATAAAAGGATTAACCGGGATGAGACCTTCAGCCCACAGAATAATACGGCCACTGCTATTTACCACAAGGCAGGAAATAGTTAAATATTGCATGGAGCATAAAATCATTTTCCGGGAGGATAAATCCAATGCCGAAACAAAATATACCAGGAATAAAATAAGGCATCTGGTTATTCCGGTTCTGAAAGAGATTAATCCTTCAATTGAAGCTACATTAAATGAAACGGCTGAACGGTTTTCTGAAGTCGACCAGATTGTATCGGAGTATATAAAGGAGACGGACCGCAAAATTTCAGAAAAAAAAGGGAATGCTTCTGTTTTCAATATCAGTCAATTGAAAACCCTGATACACAATAAAACGATCATTTATGAGCTTTTCAGTCCATATGGACTATCTGGTCTCCTGTTAAATGATCTTTTAAAAATTATAAATGGAAGAACCGGGCGGTATATACTTACTCCAACCCACAGGATAATAAAGAACCGCAAAGAACTTATTGTTTCACCTCATGTAAAAGCCGAGGAAGTATATTATGAAATCGGCAATATTGAAGATTTCAGTAAAGTTCCGGTAATAAAAGCTGCACGATTTACAAATGTCACCGGGGACTTCGCCATTCCTTCAGACAATCGCTTTGCATATCTTGATGCTCAGAAAATCGCCTTCCCTCTTGCAATCAGAAAATGGAGAGCCGGCGACTATTTCTATCCCCTCGGAATGAAAGGGAAGAAAAAGCTCAGCGATTACTTTACTGATAAAAAATATTCAATTCCTGAGAAAGAGAAGGCCCTGATAATCGAATCAGCGGGAGATATTCTATGGATAATCGGTGAAAGAATTGACGATCGCTTCAGGATAACCGATCACACAAGGAGGATCATGGTTTTGGAAGCTTACATTTGAACAATTCCCCTGCATAAACTAATCCGGTTTCCTGTTGCCATGTATACCCCTGTCGATCAATTCCAGGTCGGCCATAGCAATTGCTGCTGCTGCTTCAACTATTACGGGTATTCGTAAAGCAATGCAGGTATCATGTCTTCCCTGCACTTTAAGAGTTGTCATTTCATTCTTTTCAAAATCGAATGTTTGTTGAGCAACTCCGGTTGAAGATGTAGGTTTAACAACTATTCTGAAGATTATCTCATTCCCGTTTGTTATTCCCCCGTTTATTCCACCCGCATTGTTTGTGACAGTATTTCCAAACTTATCAATGAATGGGTCGTTATGTTGAGATCCGGTCATAGCTGCAGCAGCAAAACCTGCCCCAAACTCAATCCCTTTTACTGCCGGTATTGAAAAAATTATATGACTCAATGCCGATTCAAATGAATAGAAGAATGGCTCACCGATACCGGCAGGAGGTTTTTTTACACGGCATTCAATTATCCCGCCTATTGTATCGTTTTGTGCAATGGCCTCGTCAAGAGCTTTCTCGATATCTTCCGAGCCGCCTGCAGAAATCAGCTTAGCAGATATTTCGGAAGAAGAAGAAATTTTTTTCGCGATCACTCCTGCAGCAACCAGGCCCCATGTTATTCTTCCTGAAAAATGGCCGCTTCCCCTCATATCTGAAAATCCGGAATGTTTGAACCTTGCAACATAATCAGCATGCCCTGGTCTTGGAACATTTTTAAATGCATCATAGTCGGAAGAAATTTTATCGCTGTTCCTGGTAATTATGGTCAACGGCGCTCCGGTTGTAATATCATTGAAAACACCGGTCAGTATTTCCGGTAAATCCGGCTCTTTACGTTTGGTTGTCCCTCTGCTTCCGCTCTGGCGTCTTGAGAGATCAGCAATAAAATCCTCAGGTCTTGACAGGAATACCGGGCGGACAACCATCAATTACTGTTCCTATCGCAGGGCCATGAGATTCTCCAAAAAGAGAAACTCTGAAGACAACACCAAAAGAATTCATAAATTATTTATTTGTTAATTTGTAATGTTTATAAAAATTTATCACTTCGCTTACCGGAATCTTTTCTGCAACAGCCTTGCCAATACCCTCTGTAAAAACGAAGTAGATATCTGAACCGGTTTTTTTCTTGTCACGAAGAATGAAATGATCGATCTGATCATCCGGGATAATTAATTCTTCAAGCAATCCGAATTCTTTCATGAGGCTAATTATCCTCTCGCTTTCATCCTTGCTTATCATTCCTTTTGAAAATGAAAACAATGTAGCGAGCTCCATTCCAGCGGCAACAGCAAACCCATGATGAACTGAATTATACATTTCAATTGCATGTCCGAATGTATGTCCGAAATTAAGAATCTTCCTGACACCTGTCTCCCGTTCATCTTCGGACACCACCAAAGCCTTGAATCTCACCGATTTAGCCACCAGTTCAGTAAGCAGCTCGTTATCCCTGCTTTTTATTTCCTCTACATTCTTCTCTATCAGATCAAAAAGTGATTTATCGCCTATAACTGCTGTCTTTATCAGCTCAGCCAATCCTGAAAGATACTCTCTGTCCGGAAGAGTCAGCATAAAAACCGGATCGCAAATCACAAACCCGGGCTGGGTAATGGTACCGATTATGTTTTTTGCATCCCCGAGATTTACCCCATTCTTCCCGCCAGTACTGGCATCAACCTGCGATAAAAGAGTAGTTGATATGTATCCACACCTGATACCGCGCATATATATTGAAGCCAGGAAACCGGCTATATCGCAAACAACCCCCCCTCCCACTGCCAGAATGAATCCGGAGCGATCAATGCCTGCTTCCAGGAGCTTTTCAGCAAGCTGTTCAACTACTTCAAACTTTTTGCTGTTCTCCCCCGGAGTTACAGAAAAAACAGGAAACTGAGGAAATCTTTCACCATAAAGTTGGAAAACGTTATCATCAGTTATGATTGCAATACCGTTACCGGGTAAAAGGGTTCCTGTATCTTCCCAGTTCACTCCTACCAGCACTTCTGACCGGTATCCGGGAGTATTAAGGACTATCTTTTCCAATTATTAATTTTTTTGTATGATAAAAATATAAAATTACGCCATTAATTTGCACTAAAATCACTTTTTGATTATGAAAATCACTTTTCACTCAATTCAAGCCACCTCATCTCTTTGTCGTTCAAAATACTAACAATATCTCCATGTTTTTTGGCTTTTACATATAATTCCTGTGGGTTCAAAGATCCCTGACTCATCTGATCTTCAATAAGTTTTTTTTCAGTTTCCAAATTTTTTATCTCTGCCGACAGGTATTCAAATTCCTTTTTTTCTTTATAGGTTAAACCGGCTTTTTTCTCTGTTTTATTTGTAGCAGGTGCATTTGAACCTGGTTTTAAACTCTTTTCCAGCCTGGTAACTGAAGTCTCTTTAGCCTTGTCTTCCTCCTCCTGCTTATCTCTCATCTGGGTATAATTCCCCGGGAAATCCTTCAGGAGGCCATCCCCTCTGAATTCGAAGATATGATCGACTACTTTATCCATAAAGTATCTGTCGTGTGAAACAACAATAACGCACCCCCTGAAACCTGCAAGGTACTCCTCAAGTACATTAAGAGTAAGAATATCAAGGTCATTAGTGGGCTCATCCAGTATCAGAAAATTCGGATTCTTCATAAGAACTGTCAGGAGATAGAGACGTCGCTTCTCGCCTCCCGATAATTTTCTGATCAATGTATACTGCTTTTCAGGGGGGAACAGGAAATAATTCAGAAATTGTGTCACGGAGAGCATGCTTCCATCGCTTATCATTACCCTTTCCGCAATAGTTTTTACTACATCAATTACAGTTGTATCTTCATCAAACTTAATACCCTCCTGTCTGTAATAGCCAAAAACGATTGTCTCGCCCTTTTCCACTGTTCCGCTGTCAGGCATACTGAGACCTGTAATGATATCAAGGAGAGTTGTTTTACCGGTTCCGTTCCTGCCAATAAGCCCTACCTTTTCAAAACGGTTAAACAGGTAAGAGAACTCCTTAACCAGCACTTTGTCACCATATGATTTACTGACATTCTTAATTTCAAGGATTTTTTTACCCATCCTTGCAATATTGACGTTAATATTAATCGATTTATCATCGGGACGGAGCACCGCTTTTTGTTTGAGATCATAAAACGACTCTATTCTTGATTTTGCCTTGTGCCTTCTTGCCTTTGGCATCCGCCTCATCCATTCAAGTTCTGTTTTCAGAAGGTTTCTGGCCTTTTCCGCATTTGTTTTGACAGCGTACTCCCGGCTTCCCTTTTTTTCAAGATAATACTCATAATTACCTTCATACCTGAACAATTCATTCCCTGACAACTCGAAGATTACATTACATACCCTGTCGAGAAAATATCTGTCGTGTGTTACCATCAGGAGACTTTTGGTTGACTTTATCAGGTATTCTTCGAGCCATTCTATCATGTCAAGATCAAGATGATTTGTAGGCTCATCAAGCACGAGAAGGTCAGCATCTTCAACAAGAACCTTGGCTAATGCGACCCTTTTCTTCTGACCACCGGAAAGAGTGCCTATAACTGCATTTAAATCAGTCAGTTTAAGTTTAAATAATATTTGTTTTACTATTACCTCATACTCCCAGGCTTTAAAATCATCCATCTTTTGCACTGCAGTATGTTGCATCTCAGGAGTGCCTGAAAGAAGAGATTCTTCATATTCCCTGATAACTGTTACGAGATCAGTTCCCGTACAGAATAACTCCTCAATAATTTTATTTGAATCATTAAGTTCAGGAGACTGTTTTAGATATGCAATCTTAAGGTCCCTCCTGAAAGTAACGGACCCCTCATCGGTATTCTCACTGCCGGTAAGTATATCGAGCATTGATGACTTTCCCGCCCCGTTTACAGCAATCAGAGCGGCCTTATCATCCTTGTTTATATTCAGATTTATGTTTCTAAAAAGAAGATGGTCCCCTATTCTCCTTGAAATGTTTTCTGCCTGAAGGTAACTTAGCATAAATAACTTTTATTTTGCAAAGATAAAAAGTGTTACCTTACCCGTTCATTTTTTTTTCATATGCATGACAATAAATGAAAGATACCGAAAGGTCCTTGAATATTTTACAAGTAATTTCCCGGTTGCTGAAACTGAACTTTCTTATCACAATCCATTTGAACTGATTGTTGCTGTAATTCTTTCAGCTCAATGTACCGACAAGAGAGTCAATATAATAACCCCGATCCTTCTTGCAAAATTTCCTGATGCTGCATCGATGGCTAAGGCAGAGCCGGAAGAAATTTTCGAACTCATCAAATCATGTTCCTATCCAAATAATAAAGCAAAGCATCTGTCGGGTATGGCCCGGATGCTTATTTCTGACTTTGCGGGAGAGGTTCCATCAGAACCAATTATCTTACAACGTCTTCCAGGTGTCGGACGAAAAACTGCAAATGTTGTTGCATCTGTGGTATTCGGAAAGCCTGTCATTGCAGTCGATACACACGTATTCAGGGTTTCAAAACGAATTGGCCTTGTAAAAGATGCCAGAACCCCCTTAAGTGCAGAGATTCAGCTTTCAAATCATATTCCGCAAGAACTTATACATCTGGCGCATCACTGGCTGCTTCTGCATGGCAGATATATCTGCAAAGCAAGAAATCCGCTTTGTGATCAATGTGGAATCAGAGATTACTGTATTTACTATTCAGAGAATATCAGAAATAAATAAGATTATCTTTGAAAAAAACTATGAAAACAGGCAAATGTCAATAACAATGATAATTTATATTTTTCAACCTTTAAATTTCAATCAGCTTATCAATGGGTTACAGAGAGAGATATAATGAGTTACTTGAAAAGAACAGGCTTTTAGAGCAGAAGCTTGAGGCATTGGAATCAAAGGATGAAGGGAACAACTATATTGTCCGCGAAATGATATTCAGGGTTTTCCACTCCACTTCGCACCTGATGGCAGTAACAAAACTCAGTTCCGGGCAAATTGTTGATATTAACGAGGCTTTTCTGTCCAATCTTGGATACAGTAAGGAAGAAGTAATTGGCCGTACACCTGATGACATCCGTCTTTTTGTCGATTTTGAAGAGACCAATAAGTATCTTAAACTATTACCCAAATTAAATAAGATCAAAGACTTTGCAGTTACCCTGAATACAAAAAACAGAGTAAAAATGCCATTTCTTTTTTCTGTTGAGACAGTAAAGATTGATGAGGAGGATTTTCTGCTCATGGTGTTTGAAGGCATCTCTTCGTCAAAAGACAGGAAAATTAAAGAGAGTCAGGGTACCATCCTTGATGAGATTTTTAATACTGTCAGCAGTTACCTTGCAATATTCAGATTCGGTGAAGACAATAAGTTCTATATTATAGATCTTAACAGCAAAGTTGAAGAGGTTGAGTTTCTCAGGAAGAATGATGTTATAGGTAAATGCGTTGATGATACCATACTTGCGGGGCGCATCAAACTTATTGAACTCCTGCATCATCTCAGGATAACAGGTGATGCTCATAAATTAGCAGTTTCTCCTGCCGGAGATGACTCAGAAGGATACTATATGGGATTTATCCTGACCTCAGGAAACTTTATGATAACCTGGGAGCCAAGCCTGCACCAGAAACGTCTCGAAGAAATTTACAAACAAAGTCTTGTATTTGAAAAGTTTGCAGATTTGCTGCCTGAAATGGTTTATGAAGTCGACCTTAGCGGGAAAATCCATTATGGCAATAGCCAGGGTTTAAAATTCTTTGGCTTCACCAAAGAGGATCTTAAGAAAGGGATTTATATATCTGACATTTTTCCCGACAGTTATCTGAAAATGATTGAGAATCTGAAATCTTTAAAATTACCGGATCAGACAACAAGCAATGAATATATCGCAAGGAAAAAAGACGGAACACAGGTGCCTGTTGTAACACATTCATTTGCAACTTTTCTTGGTGATAAGATAACTGGGTACCGTGGTGTTGTGACCGACATCAGCAAACAAAAAGAGTATGAGAATCAGATAAAAAGGGAAAAAGCTTTTCTGGAGCATATTATAGATTCAACACCCGAAGCTATTGCCATTTTAGATTTGCCAGGCAGGATAACTATGATCAATAAGGAGTTCACAAAGCTTTTCGGGTATACTGCAAGAGAAGCAGTTAATAAATTTATTGATGATCTTGTAGTCCCTGATGACCTTAAAGATCAGGCAATTTCGATTAATATGCTTGCATTGGAGCAATATAAAGAGATCAGACAAACCATCAGGAAGGATAAGCATGGGAAAAAGATTCAGGTATCTCTTATTGCAACAGCAATTATAATCAATAAAAAACCTGTAGCCTTCCTGGGTATATACAGGGATATTACAGCCGAAAGGAAGAATCAGTTTCTTCAGGAGATTTTGTTCAATATTTCAACTGCTGCACTAAGGCAGTTTGACATAAAGGATCTGTTTCCGATCATTGTTCAGGAAGTTGGAAAAATATGGGATACAAACAACTTTTTTATTGCTTTGTACGACAAAAGTACTGAGACTCTCTCCCTTCCATATTTTGCTGACGAAAAGGATGATTTCAAGGAGATCCCGGCTAAAAAGACTATCACCGGATGGATAATTAAAAATAACAAATCAGTACTGTTAAAGGAAGCTGACCTAAAGTTAATGGAAGAATCCGGTGAATTTGACCTTATAGGAACACCTTGTAAGGTATGGATGGGGGTACCACTTAAAATTGAGAATGAACCTATGGGAGTAATGTGCCTTCAGGACTATTATGACGAAAATAAATTTTCAACTGATGACCTATGGGTTTTAGATTTTATTGCAAACCAGATTTCAATTGCCATTCAGCGACGACGGATGCTCGATAATCTAATTCAGGCCCGTCAAAAAGCCGAAGAGGCTGCACAAACAAAACAACAATTCATGTCAACAATGAGCCACGAGATAAGGACACCTCTTAATGAAGTAATCGGAATAACGAACCTGCTTCTGCAGGGTGACCCGAGGCCGGATCAAATGGATTTTATAAAGACTCTCCGGTTTTCAGGAGATCATTTGCTCACATTAGTTAATGATGTATTGGATTATAATAAAATAGAATCCGGCAAGATAATTTTTGAGCAGTCACAGTTCAATTTCAATGATTTCCTTGATGAGATAACAAGAGCATATTCATTCAGGTCAAAATCAAAAAATCTTAGTTTCGAAATTGTAAAGGCAAATAAGATACCTGTGGAGATCATCGGGGATTCAATCAGGCTTAATCAGATACTATCCAATCTGCTGTCAAACGCACTGAAGTTCACCCAGAAGGGTGGAATAACCGTTATTGTCAAAGAGTTGAACCGGAAAGGCAACCAGTCAAAAATTGAATTCAGGATACGTGATACCGGGATAGGTATACCAAAAGAAAAGCATACATTAATTTTTGAGAGTTTTACCCAGGCATCGTCTGATACAACAAGGTTCTACGGAGGTACAGGACTCGGATTATCTATCTGCAAAAATCTGATTGAGTTGCAAGGCGGATCATTATCTCTTGAAAGTGAACCCGGAAAGGGATCAACATTCGGATTCTCTCTAAATTTTGGTATATCTGAAAAGAATACCGGGGGACGAAATGGTGAACCCATCGAGACTTTCACAGGGCTTGAAGGAAAGCGGATACTGGTAGCAGAGGATAATAAAATAAACTTTTTTGTTGCAAATAAATTTCTGACCGGTTGGGGAATTAAGGTCACTCATGCAGAAAATGGCAGATCAGCTCTTGAATGTCTTGACAAAGAAGTATTTGACCTGATTCTAATGGACCTTCATATGCCGGTTCTGGATGGAATTGAAGCCACAAGGATAATAAGAAATTCTGAAAATCCTGAAATAAAGAATATTCCGATAGTAGCGCTCACTGCAGCAATGATGTCAGAGAGTAATTCTAAAATTGACAATCTGCAAATAAACGACTATGTTCTAAAACCCTTTAAACCGCACGATTTGTTTGAGAGGATTTTGAAACATATTAAGTAACGATGAAACTCCTTAAGAGCATAAAGATGTAAAGCTGAATCCTGAAAAGGTTCGGTTAAGCATTCTATTTAATGCAATTCCTGTTAATATATTCTGCAGCCTTCTTATTACCCAGTCTTAACGATCTGCTGAAATCATGGCAGGCATCATCCCTCTTCCCTGAATTAAGAAGCGAAATGCCTTTTGTCCAGCCATATCTCTGAATTACCCGGATCAAGGTCGAGAGACATACTATAGTCATTTATTGCCCAATCCCATGTTTTTGAAATAAAGTATGAATTTGCCCGGTCAATATAACAAGAAGGATCACCGGGATGCAGTTTAAGGTTTTTTGAGAAATAACTGAGCGCTTTCAGATTATCACCCGAGGCTGATTCCACTTTCCCGGCAAGACTAAGTGCTGCTTTATCATCGGGATAAAGATCGAGATACCTTTCCAGATCTGCCAGAGCCTTTCCTGTTTCCCCTGTCTTCCTGTAACATTCCGCCCTGGATATTAACAGATCAGCATCATCCACATTCATTTTAATTAATTTCGTATACGTTTCCGATGCTCCTGCCTGGTTTCCGCTTCCGATCTGCGCCTTTGCGTATAACCGAAGGTATTTTTCCGATACACTATCAGTGGAAATCAACCCTGAAAGTGCGTTAATTGCATCTGAATATTTATGTGCAGAATAGCTTATCAGTGCTTCAGAATAAAGTATTTCATCATCGCCCTTGTAATTTGCTTTGAGCTCAGACAGAACAATTTTTGCCTCGTCAATATTTCCTGTGGATATGTCATATTCAATTGCTGAAATACCTTTCTCCAGATCGGAGTACCAGTCTTTTTTCCAGATCTGACGCCATTCCGGTTTATTTTCAATTACACTGAAGGAAGGATCGAGCATTATCTCCTTCTCGCTTTTCCTGAATACCGAAGTAAGATTCTTTTCAAGGTGATAGACAGCGGTGGCGGCATCTCCTTTCAGGGAATATATCCTGGCAAGGTCAAATTCTCCGGAGCTGGGAGAAATTTTATTGGCAATATTCAAGTCACTGATTGCGCCAGTATAATCACCCTTTGTCAGTCTTGCTTCAGCTCTTTCGATATATAATCTGCTATCGTTTTGATTTCCGGCTAATGCCCCGGAAAGTAAATCAATAGCCATTTCAGGTCTGCCTGATTTTGTAAATGCTTTTGCTTTAAGCAGATAGTCAATCGTTTGTTGCCCGGATACTGATCCGGAAAACAATACCAGTAAAATTAAAGTCAGAACTTTATACATCTTTTAAACTCCTTCAAAATCATTTTGTCTGCACTTTATTAACCTTTGCACCCTCTTCCGTTATGACATGGATAAATCCTGAAAGATGCAATATATCAACTCCTGAAATGCGTTTTTCATAAACATCACAATTATAAAAATATACTCCGGGAGAAACAATCCTGCCCTTATAAGTACCATCCCAGTTAATTCTGGGTTGGTCAGTGCGGAACAATAAAAGTCCATTCCGGTTAAATAATTGAAAATCTATTTTTTCAACTAATCCGGATGTTTTTGCAATAAGCATGTCGTTAATATTATCCCCGTTAGGGGTGAAAACATTTGGTATCTCAAAAAAGTTACAGGAGTCAACACATATCATACCTGATTTCTCTCCTTCATTTCCATTCAGGTCGAAGGCCGAGACTGCGTAACAACCTGAAATAACATCACCCGGATAGTGTCTGTAAAAGAATGTGTTTTTATCATCTATGGTAGTAAGAAGTGTCAGGTTTTCGTCGGAAGTCATTTTATAATAAACTTTATAACCTGATATATCATCAAAACAAACCGGATCAGTAACACTCCAGGTTACAGTATTGTATAAACTGTCGCATTGACTGGTTACCTTTATATACAGGCGGACATGGTGGTTCATTATCAACGGGGGTATTACAGGTGATCTGCGACAAATTAATAAGGTTCTTTGGCATATTTTCCGCAGGATATCCACCAACTGATCTTACATAATAGCAATACTGCTTACCATTCACCAGGCCAGTATCAACAAATGTCAGCTGATTAGAGGACCCTATCGAATCATAATTCATTGTAGTTTCATTCAGCCTGAAGTAATCGTATCTTGTATTGATCCATGGAACATTACGGTTAATTGTAAACCTTGTTTTGCGATCTCCCGGGCCTGCAGATAAAAATACTGATGAGGCAAAGCCCGGTTCACCAATAAGGAACCGGTTTCCAATAGTATTATTGTATAGTTCAATCTTATATATATATCCTGTTGATTGAGTATTCAATAATGTGTCAACAAATACTGTATCATTAAGATCAGTTGTAAGGAATTGATTTTATCTGCTGATAAAGTGTACCTGATATTCCTTCCGCCCTGTAAATCAGATACTCATATGGTCCTATTGCGGGTATAGTATCGAGTTTGTCGGGTTTCTTCCAGGAAACATAGACAGAACCGTTAGCTGCATCAGTATTTCTTATGCTTACATTTTTTATTACAGGAACACCCGATACCAGCATTGAAGAGATCTCATTGGAGGATTTGCTTTCAGTTCCGTTAGGGTACACAGCAACTATCCTGTAGCTGTATTCTTTACCGAACTGGAGGCCCTGGCCGTTATCAGCATCAGTATATGAGACTGTAGAACTGCCGGCGATATATCCCACCTTTACGAAACCTGAAGAGGCCGGGATTCCTGAAGTGCATGAATCAGTAACCAGGGAAGATACTCCTTCTTTTCTGTATACATTAAAACCGGATATTACATCTGTTCCGTAATCAGACCAGGTTAACCTGATGAATTTTCCTACCGGGGCAGCACTAAGGATTACAGGCGGGGGACCCAAAACCTTTATTTTCATATCGTGAATGTCAGAGAGCCTTATATCCGGATTGTAGTCCTCCGACTTAAGGATAATATCATAAGGCTGATTCCTTACTGAAGCGTGACAGGGTATCCATCGGAATCGTGCTGAAGCATAACCTGGTAATGAATCAATTTTAGTGAATGTAGCAGGACATGGTGTCAACTGAAAAATCCCTGAAGTGGCCTTAAGGCTCAATAGATCATTATTAACGTCTGTTGCAGAAAATATGAAATCAACAGTATCGCCAACCTGGACACACCTGTCTCCCACTTCACTGTTAGCCGGAGGTTTATTTTTTGTACTGAACACCTCTATCTGCATATCACGGATCACCACGCTTATCTTTTTGCCGTTACGCCATTCCTGAATCTCCATTGCAACGTTATATTTCCCGGTATCGGCCGGAGTATCCCAAATAAGGTCTCCCTTAATGGAATCTACTCTTATCGAATGAGTTGCAGGTGGTAAGGTGTACCCTTCTATTGGTTTTGCATCTTCACGGGTGCAAACAGCAAGTTTATATGAAAGACTGTCACCATCTGGATCGTATGCAGACGGATTATGAATAAAAATGTACCCGAGAGCAGCTTTGTCATATGGAGGATTAAGTAATACCGGTGTGCTGTTGCGACCAATTGCAGGATTAACTATCAGAATCGTTGATATAGAGAATACCACATTTACCGAGTTTGGTATGTTCCTGACACCAGCATTCCTGTTGGGATCCTGCATTATCACCTTATATTCACCCGGACCGGGATAGGTATGGTTTATTTTATAAATATTTTTTTTGTAAAAATTCGGGAGGATTTCCCCTTTTTGGCCCGGACCGTTTATTCTTGGAGCTGTTGCAATGGTGTTATCGCCAAAACTGATATCCAGCTGCTGCCTGTCGGCAAAACTTAACGTATAGGTAAAAGTGGTGATGGTTATCTCGTAAGTCAGATCAGATATTTGAACAAAAGTAATTTCACCTGCCCTGTTATGGGTTGCGGAAAGGATCAAACAATTCAGAAATAAAGCCAATAGCGCTGATAATCTCTTCATTTTGTTACCTTCGGTATTAAAGTTTACTTAACAATGAATGTCTCCTCATTTTTTTCGAGTGTAAGTCTGATCCCCTTTTCAAATTTGTCAGTCTGACAATAGTCACGTTTATACGATCACTGTACCAGCCTGTTAGCATCGTATTCCTGACACTTATTTTCTCTGGTTCGTTATTTGTCCTGTAAAGCAGATTCATGGTGATATTATTGTCAGAAAGGTACAAAGTTAATAGCTTCCCGGTCAGTAGTTCATTGTTTATATAAATAAAAAAATATGTTCGATGCTTGTAATTGTAACATGTCCCGAGTCAAAAATCAACCACGACAAAAGAAGAAAGGCTTTAAGCATTTTTCAGCAAGTTTCAGGTCTGAATAAATCCTCAAAAATCAGGCCAATTTTTGATCAGTCTGTAATACTTACCCGATCGTTAAGATATTGCAGTGTTCCAACCTCAATAAAGGAGAAACCTTCTCCACCTGAAAAGTTTCCAGCAAGCACGACTATTATATCATCATTCTTAAGGTTATGAGTTACTATAAGATTCTTTAAAGCGATATGAATGAATTCGTCAACAGAGTTCCTTTTTTCCTGGTAACTTGCATAAACACCGTATGACAAAGCTAATTGTCTCATCGTTTTCTCTGAATAGCACTGGGCCATAACAAGTTTTATACCTCTGTAAGAAGCCATATCTCTTATGGTCTTGCCACCGGTTGTATCCGCAATAATACTCCTGGCCCCAATTCTGACGGAAGTTTTAACTGCAACTTTTGCAAGGTAAGCTGAAATTTCATCAGTAACATCAACATACGGAATTTCATGAAATTTTTCCTTATTGTTCTCCACCTCCAGCGCTACTTTTGTCATTGTCATAACTGATTCTACCGGATATTTTCCCGATGCCGTCTCACCACTTAACATTATAGCATCAGTCTGTGAATAAATTGCACTTGCGATATCACTTACTTCAGCGCGTGTGGGTCTTGGATTGTTTATCATTGAATGCAGCATCTGAGTAGCGATAATAACCGGCTTTCTCATGTAAATACATCTCGAAATTATCATCTTCTGTAAGCCTGGTATCTTTTCATAAGGAATCTCAATTGCCAGATCTCCCCGTGCTACCATAATTCCATAGACATGATCGAGTATTTCTCCAAAATTCTCCACCCCTTCATGGTTCTCTATTTTGGCAATAATTTTGATCCCACTCTTATAACTATCAAGAACATCCTGAACATCAATAACATCCTGACTTGATCTCACGAAAGAATGAGCAATAAAATCAACATCATTCTGAACAGCCATTTTAATGAAGTCTCTGTCGTTATCCGTAATGGAGGGGAGGGCTATCTTTACTCCCGGAATATTTACACTTTTTCTGGATCCCAATACACCATCAGTGTCTGCAAAACATTCGAGAGCTTCACCCTCTTTCCTGACAACATTCAGCTCAATATCCCCATCATCTATCAAAATTGAAGACCCTAAAGGAATAACTGATGAGAAAGTCTTATAAGTAACATAGATCGTCTTTTCGGAAGTTTTTTCCCCGGGATCACCAATTATCCTGTATATTTCTCCTTTTTTAATCTGAACCGGAGTATCACAGATTGTGGTACGTATTTCAGGACCTTTTGTATCAATCAGTATTGCTATTTTGTCAGATACTTCGCGTGTGTTTTTTATAATTTTAAGAGCTCCTTCAATATCAAGATGAGCGGAATTAATCCTGATAACATCCATTCCTGCTTCAAAAAGTCTTTTTAAGAACTCTGTTGAGCAGTTCTTCTCTGAAATAGTTGCAACTATCTTAGTTCTTTTTCTGTCCATTATCTTTTAATACCGGAACCATTTCTTATAATAAATGCCTCAATAGCAAGTCTGTAACTATCAAGCCCAAATCCCGCTATACTACCCGCACAATTTACGGCTATCAGGCTTGTATGGCGAAATTCTTCGCGTGCAGCGATGTTGGTAATATGCACTTCAATAACAGGACTATTTACAGAGGCTATAGCATCCGCTATTGCTACTGAAGTATGGGTATAACCACCGGCATTAAGTATAATCCCGTCATATGAAAAGCCTGCTTTATGAATTTCATCTATCAATTCACCCTCAATGTTAGACTGAAAATAATCAAAATCCGCAGCAGGGTATAGAGATCTGAGTTTAATAAGGTAATCTTCAAACGAAGTGACACCATATTTCTCAGGTTCTCTTTTTCCAAGAAGATTCAGATTAGGTCCGTTAATTATTTCTATTTTCATTCCATAACGTTTTTTAGATGAATTCCATTGCAAAAATAGACAAAAAATGATAAGGATTTGGTGGCTATAAGCAGAAATACGATACAATCTTCCTGGTTTCTGTTTTTAATTATAATTTTATGTCTTGCAATTTAATTTATCAGATGAATCTTCCCTGGGATCAATCACTAAAAGATTTCGAAACATACCTGAGGCTTGAAAAATCGCTCTCGGAGAATAGTATTGAAGCCTATCTGAATGATGTTCTCAAGCTTGAGAGATTTTTCACAGAGACCGGCAGCCATACTACTCCTGACAATGTCAGTTATCATGAATTGAAGGAATTCCTCGTTTGGTTTGGCGTTGAAAATCAGAATCCGCGCACACAATCAAGGGTACTTTCAGGTATCAGGGCTTTCTTTAAATATTTGCTTATCGAAGGTGAGATCAGGGAGAATCCGGCGTCATTACTGGAATCTCCAAAAACAGGACTCAAGTTGCCCGAGGTACTTTCAATAAATGAGATAGACAGTATGATACAGGTAATTGACCTTAGTAAACCGGAGGGCCACAGGAACAAGGCAATCATTGAAACGCTTTATGGGTGCGGGTTACGCGTTTCTGAACTTATCACACTTCGTTTAACTGATATTCATTATGCGGAAGGATTTATCGTTGTGACGGGTAAAGGTAGCAAGCAGAGGCTTGTACCTATAAGCAATACAGCATTGAAAGAAATAGATAACTATAAGCATTACAGGAACAAACTGACTGTTATACATGATCAGAATATTGTGTTCCTGAATCGCAGGGGATATGGACTCACAAGTGCTATGATCTTTACGATAATAAAGGAGCTTGCATCGAAGGCAGGAATTCTTAAGAAAGTAAGTCCTCATACATTTCGTCACTCATTTGCAACCCATATGATTGAGGCAGGTGCAGACCTGAGAGCTGTACAGGAAATGCTTGGGCATGAATCGATTCTGACCACCGAGATATATACACATATCGACAGTAGTTTTTTACGCGATACATTAATGATGTTTCACCCCCGCTCCTGAAAACAAAATGCGTTTCAGAAATTCAATTTTTAATATTAACTTTGCGACTTATTTTGCAAAACCAATAATTTTTACTTATCTCAAATCAATAGAATTATGTCAAACATTAAACGAGTTTATTCCTTCGGCAAAAAAACGGCAGAGGGCAAAGCAGACATGAAGAACCTTCTCGGAGGAAAAGGCGCTAACCTTGCAGAGATGTGTCTGCTGGGTCTTCCGGTACCTGCCGGTTTTACAATTACAACAGAAGCATGCATCGAATATTACAATAATGATTGCACTCTTCCTCCCGAACTGATGCCTGAAGTTTGGGCAGCAATGAAGAAAACAGAAGAAACAATGAACATGAAATATGGGGATCCCGAAAACGCCCTTCTGGTTTCATGCCGTTCAGGGGCACGCAGTTCAATGCCAGGGATGATGGACACGGTACTCAATATCGGACTCTGCTCAAAGACCATTCCCGGCTTTTTGAAGAAAACCAATAATCCTCGTTTTGTATGGGATTCTTACCGTCGTCTCATCATGATGTATGCTGACGTGGTAATGGAAAAGGCTGAAGGTATTGATCCGGGTGAGGGAAAAGCAATACGTAAACAACTCGATGAACATCTTAACAAATTCAAGAATACAAAAGGGTATAAATCAGATACTGACATTGCTGCGGAAGAATTGAAAGTTCTTTCTGAAGAATTTAAGAAAATAGTTAATGACACGCTCGGAAAACCTTTCCCTGATGATGCAAAAGATCAACTTGAAGGTAGCATAAAAGCTGTATTCAAAAGCTGGAATGGGAAAAAAGCTGTCTCGTACCGTCGTATAGAAGGAATTCCTGATGACTGGGGAACAGCAGTGAACGTACAGGCTATGGTATTTGGGAATATGGGAGATACATCTGCAACAGGGGTTGCATTCACACGTAACCCTGCAACCGGTGAGAACCTCTTTTATGGTGAGTGGCTTGTAAACGCCCAGGGAGAAGATGTGGTAGCAGGTATACGCACTCCCAGTCCTCTTAATGATGATACAAAAAATGAACAGAATAAGCATCTTCACAGCATGCAGGAAGCTATGCCGGGCACTTATAAAGAACTGTGGGATATCCGTAACATACTTGAGAAATCGTTCCATGATATGCTCGATATAGAATTCACAATTCAGGAAGGTACACTTTATATGTTACAGTGCCGTACAGGAAAAAGAACCGGAACCGCAGCACTGAATATGGCAATGGACATGCTTCATGAAAAACTGATCGATGAAAAAACTGCAGTTATGCGTGTTGATCCTGCTCAGCTTGATGAACTTCTGCATCCTATCTGCGATCCGGACGCCGAAAAGAAAGTTAAACCGGTGGTAAAAGGTTTGCCTGCAGGTCCGGGAGCTGCAGTAGGAAAAGTTGTTTTCAATGCTGAGGATGCTGTTGCATGGTTCCGTAAAGGTGAAAAAGTTATACTTCTCCGCGAAGAGACGAACCCGGAGGATGTTGAAGGTATGCGTGCTGCTGAAGGGATTCTGACAGCAAGAGGAGGCATGACCTCTCACGCTGCGCTTGTTGCACGCGGTTGGGGTAAATGCTGTATTGTTGGTGCCGGGGCTCTTCATGTTGATGCTGCAAAAAAAACAGCTAAGATCGCCGGTTCTGATATAGTAATTAAAGAGGGTGATGTTCTTACTCTTAATGGTACAAAAGGAAATGTCTATACAGGTGCAATTACTCTCATGGATGCTACTGAAAATCCAAGATTTCAAGGAGTTCATGAATATTGTTGACAAATATCGTAAAATGGGTGTACGTACCAATGCCGAAACACCTGAAGATGCAACTATTGCACGTAATTATGGTGCTGAAGGAATCGGACTTTTCCGTACTGAGCATATGTTTTATGGTAAAGGTTCCGAGGTTCCCTTATTCCTGCTTCGCAAAATGATCCTGAGTGCAAATGAAACCGAACGCCGTAAAGCACTCGATGAACTGTTTGCTCATGTTAAAAAAGATATGAAAGCCACAATGGCCGCTATGGACGGATTACCTGTTACATTCAGGCTCCTCGATCCTCCTCTCCATGAGTTTGTACCACAGGGTGCTGAAAAACAGGAAGAACTTGCAAAAGCTCTTGGTATTAAGAAAGAAGATGTTGCTAAACGCGGTGAGGCTCTCCACGAATCAAACCCGATGATGGGTCATCGCGGAGTTCGTCTTGGAATTACATTCCCTGAAATTTCAGAGATGCAGATCCGTGCAATATTTGAATCATCACTTGAACTCATCAAAGAAGGTAAGAAACCACATCCTGAAATAATGGTTCCGGTTACATGCGATGTTACAGAAATTGATTATACAAAGAAAATTGTTGACAAAGTATATGCAGAAGTTTGCAAAAAATTCGGAGTTAAAACAATTGACTATAAATATGGTACAATGATTGAGATACCACGTGCCTGCCTTCTCTCCGACCGTATGGCAAAAACTGCCGAATTTTTCTCGTTTGGTACAAACGACCTGACCCAGATGACATTTGGTTTCAGCCGTGATGATACCGGAGGATTCCTTCACGACTATCTCGACAAAAAGATTTTAACTGCTGATCCGTTCCAGACCATTGACCAGGATGGTGTCGGACAATTGATAAAAATGTCGGTTGAAAAAGGCCGCGCAACCAGACCCGAACTGAAAGTTGGCATCTGCGGCGAACAGGGTGGAGATCCTGCATCAGTTGAATTCTGCTTCAAGGCAGGATTAACATATGTCAGCTGCTCTCCCTTCAGAGTTCCAATCGCAAGGCTGGCTGCAGCACAGGCTTCAATAAAATTCGGAAAATAACAGCTTGTTGTTTTTAATTGAAATAACCAGAGGCTCTCTCAAAACAAAATGAGGCAGCCTCTTTTTTTTGACTTCAAACTCTGGTTTTTCTGAACCTGAAAACTCTAACTGGTTTTTTCAAAAAATTAATTTATATTAGCCATCTGATATCAGCAAAAATAATTGGATAGAAGAAATTATTCATATCAAATTTTGATTCGGTTTAAAAGCAGCAATATGTTTAGCACGCATAACCTTCATACAACGAACAATATTTAGTTTTAATTTATATTCAACAAAACTTAAAATGATGATCATATCGGACGAATTGAAAAAATACGGCATTGAAAATGTTATTGAGTTAATCTATAATCCTTCATTATAATACACTTTTTGCAGAAGAGACCAAACCCGGACTAAGCAAACATGAGAAAGGAATTATTACTAAATCAGGGGCAGTTTCTGTTGATACAGGCGCTTTTACCGGCCGTTCGCCAAAAGACAAATATGTAGTTCTCGATGAAAAGACAAAAGATACCGTATGGTGGAAATCGGACAAAGCAAAGATTTCTGATAACAAGCCAATTTCAAGGGAGATTTGGGAACATTGTAAAAATTTATCCGCCAGACAATTGTCAGGCAAGAAATTATATGTGGTGGATTGTTTCAGTGGCGCCAATTTAAATACCAGGATCAAGGTCAGATTTATTATGGAGGTAGCCTGGCAGGCACACTTTGTAAAAAATATGTTCATAAGGCCTGAACCGGAAGAACTGGAAGAATTTATTCCGGATTTCGTCGTTTTAAATGCATCCAAGGCCATAAATCCAAACTGGAAAGAACAAGGACTTCATTCCGAAAACTTTGTATTTTTCAACCTTACTGAAGGGATGGCAGTAATTGGAGGTACATGGTACGGAGGGGAAATGAAAAAAGGCATCTTCTCTGTTATGAATTATTACCTGCCACTTAAAGGAATAGCAGCGATGCACTGTTCAGCGAATGTTGGAAAAAAAGGCGATGTTGCCATATTCTTCGGACTCTCGGGAACAGGGAAGACAACCCTTTCAACAGATCCCGACAGGGCTCTGGTTGGTGATGACGAGCATGGATGGGACGATGACGGGATCTTTAATTTTGAGGGTGGCTGTTATGCAAAGTGTATTAAACTTAGTAAAAAGAATGAACCCGATATTTACAACGCAATCAAACGCGATGCTTTGCTGGAAAACCTCGTTGTACTTGCCGATGGCACAATTGATTTTAATGACGATTCAAAGACTGAAAACACAAGGGTTTCGTATCCCATTTACCATATAAATAATATAGTCAAACCTGTATCAAGGGCAGGGCACGCAAAAAAAGTGATATTTCTTACGGCCGATACTTTCGGTGTATTACCACCTGTAAGCCTTCTTACCGAAGAACAGACAAAATACTATTTTCTGAGTGGTTATACCGCAAAAGTTGCCGGAACCGAAAGGGGAATCATCGAACCCGTACCTTCATTCTCAGCATGCTTTGGGGCAGCTTTTCTTATGCTCGACCCAATTATCTATGCAAATGAGCTGACAAGAAAGATGAAACAGCATAATACTGAAGCCTGGCTCATAAATACCGGATGGATGGGAGGACCTTACGGCACCGGTAACAGGATTGATTTGCCCTCCACCAGGCGGATCATCAATGCAATTCTCGATGATTCAATAAAAAATTCTGAATTCGTTAAGCTCCCGGTATTCAATTTAAGCATCCCTGTAAATATCGCCGGCGTTGACAATGATATTCTTGATCCGGGAAAAGCATGGCACTCGCACGCTAAATGGCATACTGCAGCAACCGATCTGGCTTTGAAATTTATTAACAATTTCAGTAAATTTGCGGAAAACGAAGAAACAGCAAAACTGGCAGATTACGGACCAAAAATATAATATCAGCGATTATTAAGACATTCCCTTCTACTTCTCAAAATTCAGAAGCATGATCATCTTAAAATATTCCTTTGCAATTATCCTTGCTTATCTGCTTGGATCTATACCTGCTGCTGTATGGATAGGGAAAAGATTTCATGGAGTTGATGTGAGAGAGCATGGAAGTCACAACGCCGGTACAACAAACGTCATCAGGGTCCTTGGCTGGAAAACAGGAATCCCTGTCCTTTTAATTGATGTCTCCAAAGGATGGCTGGCAGCTACTCTCCCTTATTTTCTCAATCTTGCAGCTGCCGATTCTCCCCTTCTTACCAACCTTAAGATAATGACGGGTTTGGTAGCAATCGTTGGCCATATATTTCCTTTATTTGCCGGATTCAGGGGGGGTAAAGGAGTCGCAACTGTTTTCGGGGTACTTCTTGCCTTGCATCCACTGCTTACGATAAGCTGCCTCGGGGTGTTCCTTATTGTTCTTTTAACTACAGGTATTGTTTCAGTCTCATCAATGAGTGCGGGAATAGCATTCCCGATCCTGCTCTTTTTATTTTTCGGTACGCCTTCAACAGATTTTAAAATATTTTCAGTCCTTGTTGCGTTCGCGCTGCTGATCACCCACCGGAAAAATATTGGCAGACTTATGAGAGGTGAAGAAACGAAACTGATAAAACTGCGAAAAAAGGAAACCAAATCAGTCTGAATCATATATCAGTTACGGTTAGTTTAAAGGATTTCAGATCTTTATGTAAAATCTTAGCGGTCATTAGGATTACCTGATTTTACTTCTCAGAACTGCTCAAGAAGCTGAATCCGTCTACTGATCGGAGGATGAGTGGCAAAAAGTGAACTTAATGAGAAAGAAGTATTTTTCTCTGTTACCTGTGGGTTTTCAATAAACATCTGAGCGACATCTTTCCTTTTCACAGCTTCAATAGTCGGATCAGCTGATATCTTCCTTAATGCGGATGCAAGAGCAAGCGGATTCCTGGTTAATTCGGCTCCTCCGGCATCAGCAAGGTATTCCCGCTTGCGTGACAGTGCAAACCGGAAGAGAGTAGCGATCAGCAAACCGAATGCTGCAAGAACCAACGCGATCAGAATGCCTGCTCCTCCTTTTTTACCTCTGCCAATAGTTCCAAATCTCATTGATCTTAACAGGGTTTCAGAAATAAAAGCGAAAATACCGACAAACACTATGGATATGATCATTAATCTCACGTCACGGTTCCTGATATGTGTCAGCTCGTGAGCAATTACTGCCTCAAGTTCCTGATCATTTAACTTGTTAATAATTCCTCTTGAAAGAGAAATTGAAAAGGTTTTAGAATTAATTCCGCTGGCAAATGCATTTAATGAGTCATCTTCAATGATATTGATCCGGGGAGTTGTCATCCCTGTGGATATGCATAGATTTTCTACCAGGTTATACACCCTCTTATTTTCATTTCTGGCCAGTGGCTTTGAATCAGTAGCAGCATTAATCATGGCTGAATGAGAGAACCATGCTATTGTGAACCAGACTAATACACCAATTGTGATCCATGGTATGGTCATAAAAAAACTATGATTAACATTTTCTATAGCCCCGAATTGCTGAGGATCGTAGGAAATATACCTGCTCCTGGCAAATGATGTTAAAAAAAAGAAAAGCCAGGTAAGCCCATAAAAAACTACAGGGAACATCAGTAAGATCAATACTGAATTTGTATTATTCTTCCTGATCTGACTCTGCAGACCAAAATATTTCATTTTATCAGAACTGGATTTTAGGTGGCTGTTCGGCAGCGGCCCGCTGATCGCCAAGTTCAAACATTGGTTCCCGTTTAAAATTGAACAGTGTCGCAATCAAATTCGACGGAAATAATTCCGTTGCAACGTTAAGCTCTTTTGTAGCTGAATTAAAGAATCTCCTGGCTGCAGCAATTTTATTTTCAATGTCTGCTATCTCATTCTGAAGATCCATAAAATTCTGGCTGGCTTTAAGATCAGGGTATGCTTCAACTGATACTTTTAATCCTTCAAGTGCAGTTGAGAGCCTGTTTTCCGCAACAATTTTGTCGTTTATTGTTGTTGCTTTCATTGCATTTGAACGAGCTTCCGTAACCTCAGTCAGGACGCCTCTTTCATGCCCCATATAACCTTTTACCGAATCAACCAGCTGAGGTATCATATCATGTCTCTGCTTAAGCTGGACATCAACATCAGCAAATGCCTGCTCTCTGTTATTCCTAAGCCTTACAAGCCTGTTATACAGCGATATCGCCATTAAAACAATCAGAAAAATAATACCAAGAAAAAATAATACTACAACCATTATTTAATGTATTAGTTTGGTTTAATAATGTCTTCGGAACCATTAAGAAATAAAGATATAAATTTTTACTATATTTAACCACATTGAGACTCCAAATAATTTCTAAATCAAATACTCTAAATTTAAAAACTATAAGATATGGAAAAGAGTTTAAAAGGCACAAAAACAGAAAAGAACCTTCTGAAGGCTTTTGCCGGAGAATCACAGGCAAAGAACAGATATGAATTTGCAGCAAAGGTGGCAAAGGAAGAGGGTTATGAACAGATTTCAGGCATTTTTCTTGAAACTGCACTTCAGGAACAACAACATGCAAAGCGTTTCTTTAAGTTTCTTGAAGGAGGAATGGTTGAGATAACTGCGTCGTATCCGGCAGGAAAAACCGTTACTACAAAGGATAACCTGGAAGCTGCTGCTGAAGGAGAGCTTGAAGAGTGGAGCGAACTCTACCCATCATTTGCAAAAGTTGCAGAAGAAGAGGGCTTTAAAAATATCTCCACTGCTTTTTCAGCTATTGCAACAGCTGAAAAAGTACATGAGGGCCGATACAGAAAACTTCTGGAGAATATAATGAAAGATAAAGTATTTGAGCGTGAGGAAAAAGTCTTCTGGTATTGCAGAAAATGTGGTTATGTCCATTTTGGAACCAAACCATTGAAAAACTGTCCGGCTTGTCTGCATCCTATCAGTTATTTTCAAATTAATGCAGAGAATTACTAGAATCGTGTTGAGATGATATCCGAGGCTGTCTCAAAAGCCCCTTCTCTTCAATCAGCCTCTAAATTCCTTTAACGGGACTTATTGAATATCAATTTGTTATTTTTACCCCATCATTCTGAATGGGGTAAAAATAATTTTTGAGACATCCTCATTATTTTCATATGCATTATTTAAATTATTTAATATGATAGAAGGTAAGGAGATGCTTGACCTGATTTTAAGTCGCCAGAGCGACAGAAAGTACAGTGAAAAGCCGGTAGAGCCAGAAAAGCTGGAAAGGATAATTAACGCAGGAAGGATGGCTCCTTCAGCATGTAATGCACAACCGTGGAAATTCATTATAGTAACCCTGCCCGACCTTATTCAGCAGATTGCCGAAGCAGCGTCTGCCAAATTGATCGGAATGAACAGTTTTGTTGGCCAGGCCCCTGTTTTGATAGTTGTTGTAAAGGAAAATCCGAATTTCTCCTCAAAGGTTGGCGGTACTATCAAGAAGAAGGATTATTCCCTGATTGATATAGGCATCGCCTCTGAAAATATTTGTATACAGGCCAAAGCCGAAGGAATTGGTTCCTGTATGATCGGGTGGTTTGACGAAATGCTGTTAAGAAAAATTCTTCATATACCACGGTCAAAACGGGTTGAGCTGATTATCACCTTAGGATATTCCCTGAATGACAGGAAGGAGAAGAGGAGAAAACCTGCCGGGGAAACGGTATCGTACAATAAATACTGAATATCTAGCTTAGTTTTTCAAGTGCCGCTTTAATTCTTTTAACAGCTTCAACAAGTAGATTGTCGGAGTTCGCATATGAAATCCTTATACAGTCAGGAGCTCCGAAAGCATCACCGCCAACAACAGCAACCTGGGCTTTATCAAGCAGATAGAGAGCAAGATCGTCTGAATTACTAATGGTCTTTACCCCATCAGATTTGCCTAAATAATATCTTATATCGGGAAATATATAAAATGCACCCTGAGGAATTCCAACTTTCATTCCTGGAATCTCTTTCAACAGGTTACAGATCAGGTCGCGTCGCCTAAGAAAAGCCAGTTTCATTTCTTTTATTGAATTACTTTTCCCCTTAATGGCTTCAAAAGCTGCGCGTTGAGCTATAGAACATGCACCCGAAGTAAACTGCCCCTGCAATTTATTGCAGGCTTTTGCAATCCATAATGGAGCCCCTATATAACCAATTCTCCATCCGGTCATTGCATAACCTTTTGAGACTCCGTTTACTGTTATCACACGGTCATAAATAAAATCAAATGAAGCCATACTTACATGTTCGCCCGAAAATATTATGTGCTCATAAATCTCATCTGACATAATGAATAATCCTTCATGCTTCTCAATGATCCTCGCAATAGGCTCCATCTCTTCGCGTGAGTATACCATCCCGGTAGGATTAGAAGGAGAGTTAAAAATTACCAGGCGTGTTTTTGGAGTTATTGCTGCCTCAAGCTGAAGGGGTTTTATCTTAAAATCATTTTCAATAGTAGCTGTAACAACAACAGGTTTACCACCTGCCAGAAGGATCTGATCGTAGTAGCTCACCCAGTAGGGAGCAAAAATGATCACTTCATCTCCCGGATTTACTATAGACAAAATAACGTTTATAAGGGAATGCTTGGCGCCGGCAGATACTATTATCTGGTCGGAGGTATATTTAATGCCATTCTCTTCACTGAATTTTTTCGAAATGGCCTCCCGAAGATCATTATAGCCCGGTACCGGAGGATATTTTGAATAATTTTCATCAATAGCTTTTTTTGCTGCTTCCTTGATATAGTCAGGAGTATTAAAATCGGGTTCTCCAAGACTGAGACTTATGATATCGAAACCTTTTTCTTTCAGTTCCCGGCTCTTCTGAGCCATTGCAAGAGTCTGGGAAACAGATAAGGATTTAATTCTGTCTGATAAATATTCCATTTTGGTTAGTTTGTAAATATTAGTTTAAAACTGCGTCAAATTTATGAAGATAAATTGAAAAATAAAATTCTGACTAAAGAGACAGAGAATTACCTGTAATAATTTATTAATATTGACTTTTATGAACCATAATATATTTGTTCCCTGGTCGCAAAAAAACATACAACAAATTGACTATCTGATTCAATAAATATAATTAGGTTTGTATAATATAAATAATTATTGCCATGGAAACATTATCAGATATTCTTAAGATCACACTTCCGGCAATGATCGTCTTCTTTACCGCATGGATTCTTTTAAGAAATCTGATAAAAAACGATCAGGATAAAAGGCGGCAGGAGTTAATTCTTCTGAATAGCCGGACAATTATTCCTATAAAACTTCAGGCTTTTGAAAGGGTCATACTCTTTCTTGAAAGGATATCGCTTGAATCACTTCTGGTCAGAGTGTCCGTTAACACCATGAGCGCTTCCCAGCTTCATTCTGCACTTATTACAACTATCCGGAGCGAATACGAACATAATCTTTCACAGCAGATTTATATGAGCCCCCAGGCCTGGGAAGTTGTCAGGAATGCCCGTTCAAACATGATCAAAATTATCAACAGTGAAGCTGAAAAGATGCCTGAAAATGCATCAGCCATTGACCTTAGCAAATTGCTTCTCGAGAAAATAATCGAACTTGAAAAAGAACCAACAAGAGCTGCGATTGATTTTGTAAAAGGAGAAGTTGCAAGGATTATCTGAGGTTCCAGGAACATTTACAACAGCTCCACACTTCGTTTAACAAATGAATTCAGATCTTCGCCTCGCAGCATATTGTTTGCAAGTAATGCCAGATCAATCAATTGTTTAACAACCTTATTCCCTGCTCCGTATGACTCAAGGATCTCTTTTCTGGATTTTTCAATTGTCTCCAGTTCCTTACGGCTCTTTTCAAGATCATCTTTCTCCGCCTGGGTTAATTCACCCTCTTTCTTCTTCTTATGATCCTGTTCCATAAAATCAATCTCTTCTTTCACCCGTTTTCTTTCGACATTGTTTTCGGCAAGTTTTGAGCCTTCAGTAGCCTGCAGGTCCTCTGAAACTTTAATTACAAGAGGATGATTTGGATTGACAACAAGGTTAAAGCTGTCGGGCAATTCGCCGTAAAAATTCATTCCCCCTCCAAACTGTGACATCTCTTTCATCCTACGCATGAACTCCGACTGTGTGATAATTACAGGTGCTTCATTTTCATCGAGTGTTTCAAAAATCACATTATAGATCTCTTTCGATTTAACAGTTACATTAAATACACTCTTCAGGTCCTCCTTCTGTTCTTCAGTCAGCTTTGATTCACGTGTTTCATCCTTCTGAATAAGTTTATCGACCACATCGGAATCGACTCTGACAAATCTTGAATCCTTAAGTTTTGATTCAAGATGATTAATAAGGTGAATATCCAGCTGGCCATCCATAAGCAAAACATCATAACCTTTGTTCTTTGCCTTATCAATGTATGAATACTGGTCTGTTTTGTTCGTTGAATAGAGATAAACCAGGGTTTTGTTTTTATCTGTCTGGTTCTCTTTTATTAATGTCTCATATTCTTCAAAAGTAAAATACTTATCATCAGTATTTTTAAAAAGAGCAAACTTTGAAGCCTTCTCATAGAACTTCTCTTCACTGATCATGCCATACTCTATAAATAGTTTAAGGCTGTCCCACTTTTTCTCAAACTCTGTACGGTTATTTTTAAAGATATCATTCAATCTGTCAGCTACTTTTTTTGTAATATGGCTCGATATTTTTTTCACATTCGAATCACTCTGCAGGTAGCTTCTTGAAACATTAAGAGGGATGTCAGGAGAATCAAGGACACCATGCAGAAGAGTAAGAAACTCAGGAACTATGCCTTCAACAGAATCTGTTACAAAAACCTGGTTGCTATAAAGTTGTATCTTATTTTTCTGGATCTCTATATTGGTCTTTATCCTGGGGAAATAAAGTATTCCTGTAAGTTTAAACGGGTAATCAACATTCAGGTGTATATTAAATATTGGTTCCTCACCGGACGGGTATAGTTCCCTGTAAAATTTAAGATAGTCCTCTTCTTTTAGGTCCGCAGGTTTGAGTGTCCAGGCCGGTTTGGTGTTATTTATGATTTTATCTTTTCCGGTATCAACATTTTTTCCGTCTTTCCATTCCTGTTCTTTTCCAAATGCAATCTCAACAGGGAGAAACTTACAATATTTTTTAAGAAGCCTTTCAATCCTGCTCTCATCGAGGAACTCTTTTGAATCTTTATCAATGTGCAGGATAACATCGGTACCTCTGCTCTCCTTTTCAACCTCCTCAATTGAAAATTCCGGACTTCCGTCACAAACCCATTTAACGGCCCGTGCTTCATCCTGGTATGATCTGGTTATAACTTCAACCTTCTCGGATACCATAAAGGCTGAGTAGAAACCCAGGCCAAAATGTCCTATTAAGTTGGTCTGGTCTTTATATTTATCAAGAAAATCATTTGCACTCGAGAAAGCTATCTGGTTCAGATATTTATCGAGCTCTTCCTCCGTCATACCTATCCCTTTATCTGAAACAGTTATTGTTTTCTTCTTCTTGTCAACCGTAACATGAATTGTTGTATCGCCCAGCTCTCCTTTATAATCGCCCAAAGATGACATCGTTTTTAATTTCAGTGTCGCGTCCACAGCATTCGAGATAAGCTCGCGCAGGAAAATTTCATGATCAGAATAAAGGAATTTCTTTATTATAGGGAAAATGTTATCAGTTGTCACTCCAATCTTTCCAGTTTGCATATCTGTCAGTTTTAATGTTAAACATAAATTGTCTGCGGTTACATTTCAAAAGATGTGCCGTTATAGTCGGACTGACAAATAGTCACTTTTAAAAAATGCAATCAGAAATATCCGGGGAATCTGAACCGGCAGATAACGATTAAAAGCAAGGACAGAATAACGAATACAAAGAGAATAGTAAGTGAAACAGTTCTTCGTTTTCTGAACCATACGAGACTATTTTCGCTGATAAGTTTTTTGATAATATTGTGAATCCTCAGAATGGCATTGGTATTCCAGGGTATATAGGCATCGATATTGAATTTCACCGTTTTCCTGACCTCTTCCAGCTTATCCACAGGGGTAAGAAGGATAATTCCGGTTTTTGGATCAATTTTTCTGATTTCCAACGAAAGTTTATCGATCATTTCCAATTGTTCCTTTGAATCGTGAATTCCAAGAATTGCCACTTTGCAACAGGGATTTTCCCTCTCATTCTGAAGATGGTCTAAAAATTCCTGCCGGGTCTGGAATGAGATCACTATATATCTTGAAGGATCAGGGAATCGTTTCTTTACATCCTCAGAAAAGCTCCGGTAATCGTCGTAACAAAAAATATATGTTTTGATGCTTTTTGCCATAAAGGCGTTTCTGATTTTAAAGATACTTATTCTTTGTTACGGACGTCAACATTCCTTTTAAATTTCCAGATCCCGTCTTTATAAATGTAGCTGTCGAATGAAAACTCGGCACCATAGGATTGCTGTTCTTCCTTCCTTCCCGACGACAGAGGCGCAAGGTGGTCAAAGACTATAGATTTAGCGGAACGGAACTTTAACGACATTACTCCGGTTGCATCATATTCAAACACAACCCTGAACTTAATCTCATTTCCCGCCTCAAACCACTTCCTGCCAAAGATCAACTCCCCATTCTGTGTAAAACCCAGTACATCAATTATCTTTCTGCTGACGATATTATTTCCAAAATCAATTCCCAGCAGAACATAATTTACATCCCTGTTAACTTTTACCGGCCTGAGGTCATAATATAAAGCTCCATACCAATTGTTGGCAGAATAGGTGGTATCAGTACGAACAGGATCCCCGGAGTTAACACCGGTAAGTCTGTAAACGGTGTTATTGTTCCCTCTTCTCCCTTTTCTTATAAAATAGCAGAAATACCTGTTGGCACTGTTTTTAAGAATTAAATTCCAGGTGATTATTTTTAACATTTTATCGGACGAAGTTATCTGACCCAGATATCGGATATTAGTGAACCTGTGTTTAAATACAGAATCGGAGCTGACGTAACTGTCAATTATCAGCCTTATAGAATCATTAATCCTGATGCGGGTGCTGTCTTCATTAACTTTTTCAAGCCTTGTAAAGAGTGTTGCAAGTTCTGCCTGGACATTTTGGCCGGAAACCTGAGTTTCAGCCTGTCCTGTGATAAATGCTATTATAATAATGTATAATAGTGTTCGTCTCATTTTTCTCCTGAATTTTGCATGGCATCATCCAGCAGTTTTCGTATTTGTGCGGATGCCCATAATATTTCATCATTTGAAATTGTGAGTGGCGGAGCAATCCTGAAGGCATTATTACAGAAAAGAAAATAGTCAAGGATCAGGCCAAAATCAGGAGCATGAGATATAACATATTTAATATATGCCGGACTGATAAGTTGAACAGCCAGGAAAAGTCCCTCTCCCCGGACCTCAGCGATCAGCGGATGATAAAGTTCCTTTTTCAAAAGAGCTGATTTGGCAACAGATGCAGCTATAAGGTTCTCCCCGATGATCACCTCCAGTGAGGCAAGACCGGCGGCGCAGCAAACCGGATGCCCCCCAAACGTTGTTATATGCCCGAGCTGAGGATTTGTGATCAGAGCCGACATGATCTTTTTTGACGAGACAAAAGCTCCGAGAGGCATACCTCCTCCCAGCGCTTTGGCAAGAAGCAGTATATCGGGAACCACATTAAAACGTTCAATGGCAAACATATAACCTGTACGTCCAAAGCCAGTCTGTATTTCATCAAAAATAAGTAATGATCCTGTTTCACTGCATCTCTTTCTTATCTTACCCAGAAAATCATCCACCGGGAAAATGATTCCGGCTTCACCCTGTACCGGCTCCACAATTACGCAGGCTGTTTTAGTGTCAATTGATTCAACCGATCTTTCATCATTAAATTCTGCTAAAGAAATATCGGGTAAAAGTGGTCTGAAAGAATTTTTGTAAATTTCACTGCCCTGAACACTTAATGCGCCGTGTGTACTCCCGTGGTATGAGTTTCTGAACGAAATGATGTGACTTCTGCCGGTATATCTTTTTGCAAGTTTCAGGGCTCCTTCCACTGCCTCGCTTCCGGAGTTAACAAAATAAACATTATTCAGGTCAGACGGTAGGATACCGGCAAGACGACCTGCATACTTAACCTGTGGTGATTGTATCATTTCGCCATAAACCATCAGGTGCATGTAATTGTCCGCCTGCCTTTTGACAGCTTCAACTACTTTAGGATGACAATGGCCTGAGTTACTTACAGATACTCCTGAAATCAGATCGAGGTATTTTTCACCTTCTGGTCCATACATAAACACGCCTTCAGCTCTGACAATTTCAAGCATAAGAGGCATAGAAGAAGTCTGTCCCAGGTTTATCTGGAAGAGTTGACGGTTTGTAAGCATAAGTAAAGCAAGATATTATCTGGCCATGAGGTTAATATCGCTCAGAAGATTTTCTCTGAATGACTTACCGATAGGAATGCTTTTGGGAGTACCGCTCACGGTAATGTCGAGAGAATTATCTTTGATTGTCCTTATCATACTCTTATTAATGATAAATGACCTGTGCACCCTGATAAATATACTTGAAGGCAATTGGTTTTCAATGGCTTTCATTGTAAAATGAATTGTATACCGGTTGTCATCAGTCGACAGAATAACATAATTTTCAAGAGCCTCTATGTAAATTATTTCTCTGAGTTTCAGTTTGACAAGTGAGGACCCGTTTTTAATGAATATCTCTTCATCACCTGTCGGGTTTGAAATCTCTTTATGGGAAAAGTATCTTACAGTTTTATCAATTGCTTTGCAGAATCTTGCATATGTGACAGGTTTAAGAAGGTAATCGACAACATTGAAGTCGAAAGCTTTCAGGGCATATTCCTCAGCAGAAGATACAACTATAATATTGGGTGGTAAATCGAGGCTTCCTATTATATCAAACCCGCTCATCTCCGGCATTTCAATGTCGAGAAATATCAGATCAATATCATGACGTTTTGAAAGGGCATTTCTGGCTGCAACAGGATCGTTGAATGAACCAATGAAAGAAAGAGAATCGGATTTACTTATATAACCTTCCAGTATTTTGCAGGTCAGCTTATCATCGTCGATTATAATACAATTCATTCTCTGAGGTATCTGTGATATTGGAGTAGCAAATCGTGGTCAAAAATAATAAAAACAATTTATAAAATTTACAATTACTATAAAGTTACATTTCTTTTGATAATTCACTAACAATATATGAATTATTATTGTAACCAACAGTAAATGCCTAAAAAAAAGGGGTGTCAAGCACCCCTAAGCAATCTCAACCTAATAAGATTAAAGACCTTTGTTAAGTGCGGGAGCTGGTTTGAATTTAACAACTTTCTTTGCAGGAACATTCAATTTTGCACCTGTACGTGGGTTACGAACCACCCTTGCACTTCTCTGGGTAACGTTGAAGGTACCCAAGCCTGGAAGTTGGATCCTGCTACCTTTTTTCATAGCTTTCCCGAAAGCTCCTACAAATGAGTTTAAAGCTTTTCCGGCATCTTTAATTGAGAGACCTGCGTCAGCAGCAATTTCATTCACTAATTCCTTTTTTGTCATAATTAAATTATTAAGGGTGAGAACCAATTTTATTAATTGAATACAAATTTATTTTTTTTTAAATCATATACAAATTTATTTTATCGTTTTTCTGCAAATAATGCCACTATTAAGTTAAAACACTACTTTTTTTTGATAAAAACGATAATTTTAAGAAAATGTCGCGCTCTGGCAACAGTCTTAAGTTTCAGAACACCCATAGGCAAATTTTGTTCATATTTTGTTAATAAAAACTGTATAATACTGATTATCTTTATGTTACTTAAATATATTTAAAAAAAAGTTAAAAAAACAAAAAAAGATTATCTTTGCGGCGGATAAATGGTCCCGCTTTGCCAAGGCTTCGCGGGACAGACTACGCGGCGAATACGCCGGGTATTTTGTGGTAAGGATAGATTGACATTATGGAGAAATGGCAGAGCGGTCGAATGCGGCGGTCTTGAAAACCGTTGTCCTTTATCCAAGGGACCGGGGGTTCGAATCCCTCTTTCTCCGCCAAATGAAAAACCCCCACGCGAGTGGGGGATTTTTGTTTTCAGATGGCCGAACCAGGCTTGCCTGAGTGAGGACAGATGAAAACAAAAATACAAATGAGCGAAGCGAATGGAAGGTTTTTCATTTGAAGCCCTCCCCTATGGGATCACCGCAGTAATCCCTCTTTCTCCGCCAAATGAAAAACCCCCACGCGAGTGGGGGATTTTTGTTTTCAGATGGCCGAACCAGGCTTGCCTGAGTGAGGACAGATGAAAACAAAAATACAAATGAGCGAAGCGAATGGAAGGTTTTTCATTTGAAGCCTCCTTGAGTAAAAACGTTTATGGATTTGAAAAATTAGATATAACAAAAGTTGAAAATATTGTACATTTTTATGAAAATCTTGAATTATATTCTGAAAATGATAGAATTCAAATGTTAATTCTACTTTGACATATTACATCTTACAACGATTTTTCAGTTTGTTTGCCCCGACCCTAAAGGGAGCAAACTGAAAAATCAACCTGTTCCCATTAGGGATCAAGGGCAAAAACAGGTTGATTTTTCTAATCTGTCAAAGTAGAATTAAGAAGTTGTTACAGACCTTGTTAAACTTACTATTGAAAATAATAAACCAGAAGAAAGAGCTGAAAAATTACAACCCATGCTTCGCAACATTGTGCAAATATTCGTTTCTTTCTACGATTAACAATTAGTATTGCATATACGATATATTTATCGTATCTTTGTTACGATATAATTTAATCTTTATAATATGAAAATAAAAGTAACTGCTTTAATTCCTGATGAGCTTATTAATAATGTAGTAAAACTCTCTAAAGGGAAAAACATTACAGATAGTTTGTCTATTGCGCTTGAATATTATGTTCATAGAAAAAAGATAGAACAATTTATAGAAGATATTGATAATGAACCCTTACAATTTCAAGAAGGGTTTTCAGCAGAAGGGATAAGGGAACTTAACAGAAGGAAAGGAGTATGATTATCCTGGATACTTCAATTTGGATTGAATATTTAAAACGGAATCTTGATTACAAAGTTGTAATTGATGATTTGTTGAGAGAAGATAAAATACTAGCTTTTGATTTTGTCTTTGGTGAACTCATGCAAGGAGCAAAAGAACATGAGAAAGAAAAAATACTAGGTCTTTGGGAGATCCTGCCAAAAGTTGATATTAGCGAAATTGGTATTTTTGCTGGTAAGTACTCGATGGAGAATAAATTAAGAGAAAAAGGAGTAGGTTTAATTGATTGTTCGATTATTTATGCAACAATCGAACTTTCATCACAACTTTGGACTTTGGATAAAAAAATACTCAATGTTCTGGATGATAAACTTTTATATAAGTCTCATTAAATTTAATATTGGATAAATGACGGCAATTTCACTAAAGGACCCGGCCGGCCGGTCCCTGATCAGGAGCTCCCTGGTACCCTTTTTGACGGCATTTATTAGGTGCAACTGAAGATCCGGAAGATCCCCGATACTAAATTATGACGGCAATGGAAGATAGAAAAAAATTTACATATCGCTATGTCGATGAGACTGAAAAGCTACTCACAGAAGGATTGAAAAAATTCAATCTCTCTTCCTTGAATTGACGTCGTTAAAAGTTGTGAACCTCTTACGATTGATGATAAAAGAGATAAAATTCTTAATCATTTGATCAATACAAGTAAACTACTCCCCATTCTTAGTACCACTATTCCTATCTATAAAAATCACTTTATCCTTTCTGTCATTCTGTTTATTTGATCGAAATATCAGTACAGATGCTGCCAATTGAGTGCCATAAAAAATATTCGGTCTTAATCCTATAACAGCTTCCAGTAAATCTATCTCAAGCAGGGCTTGTCGGATTTTCCCCTCAGCCCCTTTTCTAAAAAGCGCACCATGAGGAAGGACCACAGCCATCCTGCCTGTTTTAGATTTCATGGATTTAATCATGTGCTGAATCCAGGCCATATCGCCATTCCCTTGTGGTGGCACCACCTGCGATGTTTCTTCCAAATTGGTCATTTGCCCAATATTCCGTACCCCAATCACTCAACGAGAAGGGGGGATTGACTATTACGCAATCAAAGTTCTGCAATTCATCTCCTTCAAAAAATGCCGGTTGTCGTAATGTATCACCTCTTACAATCTGGAAGTCATCCAACCCGTGTTATGTGCCAGGCCTTATTTTCTACCGGTTTTTATACCTGTCATATTTACCGTCAATGATCACCTCCTTCACTGCTTCCAGATAGCTGAATCCGTTAAGCATGTCGGGCAACAGATAACTGCCTTCCACCCATTCGTTCCATGCGTTGATGGTGATCAGTCTGGGCTGTTCGGGGTGGCTGTCGGCATATTTTTTCGCTTTGGCGAGCAGGGTTGCAAAACTTTGGGGCGTGTTGTGGTAGTGCACCACATCGTGGATCCCTTTTGCCGGAAAACGCGGTGTATCATCCCATCCGATTGACACGCAGGGAAAGACCGGTACATCCAGTATCGAGTCCATTTGTTCACGTATCCTTATAGAATTGGTGCCGTAAGTAATATAATCTTCAACCCATCCGCCCATATTGTACATTGCAACACTGTTGAAACCCATCGCTTTCACACTGTTTTTGAACTGCCCGGCTGCTGCTTCCGACATCAGGGAGCCACCGCCCTGGTTCCACTGTATATGCAACCCGGGGAAACCGGCTTTTTTCACTTCCTCACGGAAATAATCCAGCGCTTTACGGGCTCCTTCTGCACTGCCGCCAAAGCTCTCCAGCAGTTTGTTCACGCTGAAGATGGAAAATACCGGTTCGCCGTTGATTTTAAAATAGTTCGGTCGTTTGAAATACTGGCTGATGACCCTGTCCACGATGATCTTAAAGGTATTCCAGTCCACTTTGGCGTTCCACAGGATATCAGTATTGTCTTTGTACCTGTAAACGTTCCAGTAATTGTACTTCACATCATGGTTGGCCCACATGATATAGAACTGCATTTTTTCGTTGTTCCTTGCTTTCAGGAAACCGTCGTTAAGGGCGCTTTCCAGAAACGGACCCTTATCATACCAGTACCAGTCGTAAACGAATACACTGACACCATGGTCAGTGGCTGCATCAATCCATTTTTCCACCACTTTTGGATCGTTGTCCAATTCATAACCCCATAGCGGCTGACGGGGCTGGTAGTGTCCGTCGAAACGGGGATTACCCTTTTTAATCACTTCCCATTCCCCGATGCCTTCCGGCCACAGCTTCTCCCTGCCCAGGGGATCGTCGTGGCATGACGGCCAGATATACGCCGCCACATAATAATCGTTTTTTGCCGGTTTCTCTTCCTGCTGTTGCGCTTGAACAACTGATGAATATCCGAAAAGAATAACCAACACTATCGGAGCGCTGAGTTTGATAATTGCATTTTTCATTAGAATATATTTTTAATCAATATTATGAAATTTTTGAGTGCGGGCAAAGTCCCGACAGAAATCACAAAGTTTTCTTTTCAAGGTAAAGATGTCAAGATTACAGGATTATTTTTTATGATTATGCATTAAACTGACATATTAATATGCAATGGCTTGCCCGTAACGGCCCGGCAATATGGGGAGGTTGTGTTACCCGACGCAAGCACCGGGCAGGGTCCTGGTACTTTAGCCAGAAAGCTGTCACGGTGCAAGGAGGGTATGGCGCACTTTTTGCCGTCCAGGTACAAATTTTACCAAAGCATTACGAGTGTCGCGGTACAGAATTGATAAGAGAAACGGATCTGTCAAATTGTAACAAATGTTACAAAATGGCACTGGTGCAGTGTCGCGGTACAAGTTGTCCTGGAACCAGAATTTTATAGCGGTGCAGAATTTTAATTACTGGCAGATGCGCGTGTCCGGGTGCAACGACCATTACGAATTTGTCTTGGGTGCAGGAGCAAAAGCAAAAAGTGTGACAAACAACTTACCCATATTGTCCGTGTTAGCACATGTTGTAATGTTAAGATTGTCATGCGTGTAGTAAACTGTCCTGGTAGTTTTTAATCTACGTATGTCTCTTTGAGGACTTCCTTAATCTCTTTAATCTCGGGTCTGGATAACTTTCCCAGCTCTTTGATAATCCTTTGCTTATCTATCGTTCTTATTTGGTCAAGAACAATCCAACTAATTTTATTATCATGTTTGATTTCAACCCTTGTGGGATAATCTTTAGAACTAGTTGTCATTGGAGCTATTACAACCGTCCTCAAATATTTATTCATCTCATCTGGAGAAATAACAACACAGGGTCTTGTTTTTTTGATCTCACTACCAATAGTTGGATCCAAACTCGCAAGGATTAATTGATATTGCTTTATTTCCATTCTTCGAAATTTTCGTCTTCAAATATGTCATTGATGAGCAATTTATCATCGCCATTGGCATGCATTTCCATAAATGCTTTATCCCAACCTTTTCTTGGCCGGGATAACGGTTTAATGATTATTTGTCCCTTCTCCAGTATTAAATCTACCGAGTCTCGGATATTGTATCGTTCAAGAAGAGTTTTGCTTAACCTAATCCCTCTTGAATTGCCTATTTTGATAACAGTTACTTCCATAATACCTATTCTAAATGTAATTACAAAGTTAGTACATAAATTTTAATTTACAAATCTAAACTTCATGAAAAACGATTTATTTATCACAACATTTTTCAAGCGGTTTTCTGTTAGCACATGTTTTTTTGTCGCGCGAGGGCCCAGTCCAGGGAAAAAGAATTACTGTTAAATAAATAACAGATGTTTATAGATGATGGCGCGAGGGCACTTGTCTGTCGTGCGTTGGCTGGTCCCGGTAAAATGCAGTAAATATCTTGTCAAGTTGAATAATATTAAACATGGTGCGAGGGCTTAATCTCCACATAATGAACAATATGTGCTAACTAACTTTTATAATAAATTAATATACCTGACACATAGGACAATTATATGTAAAAATACCATTTTCAAATTGGCCTGCTTATCTGAGCAATTTTCAACCCTTCTCTTTTTAACTTGTGTACTTCATAATACATAATCAACTTCTGCATTAATTTTCTCATGAGATAATTGCTGTTGGTTAGTTAATAATCGAGTACAAATAAATCAAGGCCTCATTTGGGGGCTTCAATTGCTAATTGCCCAACCAGATGTTTCTTAACTGAATCATCCTTTTCCAAGGAAGAAATCATAGACTGTATTTCAGTAAGATAGAGTGGATGCCCGTTTAAACACACGTAATGCGCTGACAGCGTGTATGTAGCAAATTCCATCACCAGATCCGTCACCAGGAAATTTAAAGATTCCCGCAAATCATTGATCTACAGTGGTCTGCGATTTAGGAGTGTGGTTCCACCAGAAACCAAACAAGACTTTATGCAGCCTGCAATTAAGTAGAATAATATCGAAAAATGAAATTAAAATTTATACCTTTCTGGCTAGTTTGAAATTTTAACATATGACCAGCCTCTTAGCAGAAATAATATGGAATAGTACTTTTGGAAACTGGTGAAATCATTTATACAGAAAATGATAATCATAAAAAAATATTAAAAGATTGCAGAATTATGTCTCCGGTTCCTACCAGGAACAGATAGAAGGATATACTAAAGAACATCCTGATTTTAACATCAATTAATTATTAATTTAAACTATGAATATTAAAAGGAATTTATCAACTTATCTAGTGTTTGTAACATGTATATTATTTAATTCGGTCGCAACTGCTTATAATTTAAATGAACATCCCAGAATTTTAATCAGTAAAGAGCACTTACCAATTTTGGCCAGAAATGCAGAAGGGCCATTGAAACAAGAGTATAAATTAATCAAAGAGCAGGCTGATCATATTGTGGAACAGGGACTTGAAAGAGTACAAAACCGATTCGCACCACCAATTGGGTTAGTCTGCTGCGGAATTAGTTATCTTATTGAGCGGGAATTAGGAAAAGATTCCGAAAAGTATGCCACGGCCATCAAAAAGTATTGGGGGGACGGGCAAGTGTTAAACCTTGATGGAGATGGTTTCTTTGGTTATCACGGCATGCTTTACGATTGGATTTATGATGCACTTTCTACAGAAGAACGGAAAAAATATGGCGACCAGCTTGGTAAATGGCTGAGATACTATACAAACACCCCTGAAATTATGTTGAAATACGGGTACTGGTGGTACAATCAAACCTGGGGTCCCGCCCATTTGAACACTCCGAATACCCGTGATGGCATTACACCCAAACTTTTTGTTGCACTTGCACTTTCAGGTGCAGGTACGGCCCTTGAAGCGGATGCCCAGAGTTTCCTCGATTCATGGAATAAAAGAATTCCTGCTGAGTGTATCCCGGCATTTGATGAAATAGGAGGTGTATGGTCCGAAAGTATGGGACATGGTGCATATGGTCCGATTGTGGTTATCCCATGGGCTTTCGAAGCCTGGCGCACCGCAACAGGCCTGGATTTTTTTTCAATGTGCGCTCCTACAGGATTTCTTCCACAAATGACACGATGGGCTATCTACACAACCGTTCCATTTTCCAACAATACTGCGTGGATCGATGACAATATTGCATCGCCGCTCCGGACGTTTTCCCGCATTGCTCCTATCCTGAGTGCCCGCTACAACGACCCGGTAGCAAACGCAATATGTGAAGAGGGAGCACAAAAAGGATGGAGCCTAATTCCGTGGGAACGGTTTCTATTTTATGATCCAACTATCAAATCAAGTACTCCTGCTAAAGAGAACTATCCATTGTCTTACCACTTTGAAGGAGCAGGACATGTATATATGCGTTCTGAATGGAATGATCCCAACAGTACCTGGGCATTTTTTGGTGCAGGACCTTCCTTTGCCGGACATTCAAGAGATGATGAGGGTCATTTCATGATTTCAAAAAAAGGGTATCTTGTATTGCGGTCCGGAGGTTCCGGACATAACGACCTTGATTACTACGCGGGAGGTTCTCTTGCATTCAACATCGTGACAATCTTTGATAAGGATGAACAATTTCGACGTACCGATCCCCGCCAGGAAAATGGAGTAAAAAATGAGAATGACGGAGGAATGATTCGCTATCTCTATAATACCCATACACGTACTGACCGTGCTGAAATCAAATCTTATTACAGTAATGACAAGTTTACATATACAGCAGCTGATCTCAGTAAGGCATATTCATCAAACAAAGTGAACGGGATTACCCGCCAGTTCTTTTATCTTCGGGGCAAAAGGGAATTTTTTGTCATTTTCGACCAAATAGATGCAACAAATCCTTCTTATCCAAAGCACTGGTTTCTTCATATGCCCGGAGAACCAATTGTGGAAGGAATTGAGACAGTGTTAACACCCGGGCATTTATTCTCGTACCGGGGAAATTACGCAACATGGTTATCCGATCCGGCTGGAGAGGAGAATGTCCTCTCTACCGGAAGGGCCCGGGCATTCCTTACCACCCTTTTACCTAAAAATCCCGTGATTACAAAGCGCGGGGGAGATGGGTATAATCTTTGGGGACACCCAAACGAACCCTCGGCCCAGTATAACCATGTGGGTGGAAACAATAGAAACAGTTTGCCAATTGTTCCCTGGAGACTGGAAATCGAAGCACCAGCGGGAGAGCAAAAAGCATATTTCATGAATGTTATTGAAATTGGAGAGGAAGCAGATAAGGTTAAAACAGATTTGAATTTGATTGACCAGGGTGAATACTATGGTTTAAAAATCAATACGCCAGGCAACCCTGTGGAAATACTTTTCTCAAATGAAGGCCAACTTTCAACGCGTGTTAAAATTGGTAATGAAAAACAAATAATATTGAGATAATAGAAAACTATAGCCTCACTATTTTATAGATTTAGAAAAGTATTTCCATCTTTAAAACAAAAACCCGCAAGCCGTTGATCTTGTGGGTTTTGCGATTTAAAGAAGTGATGCCTCTTTCTCCGCCAGATGAAAAACCCCCCACACAAGCGGAAATTTTTGTTTTCAGATGGCCGGACCAGGCTTGCCTGAATGAGGACTCTTGAAAATAGAAATAAAGTGGGTTGGATTTATCTAGCTATTGTTTTTAAATACGTTTATTAATGCAATAGAAGCCTGAACAGGAGCCGTTTCACTTAAGTAATGATAATTACCGAGACTGAGCAATAATGGCATTAATTTTTCTTTTTCGTTTTCATTAACCAGGTTAAGTAAAGCATGGCGAGCTGCCCTGTTAAAAAAGAAAGAACTTTTACCATCGCGAATTGACTTTAATAAAGGACATATACTTCGCCTGCCTATTTTGATAAGGCCCTCTGCTGCTATCCATCTTATTTCAAATACTGTATCATCGAGAAGATTAATTAATACCGGAATCGATCTTATGTCAGCTATAAGCTCAACTACCCTGGCTGCTTCCAGACGAAGTAAATAATTTTCCGATTCCAGTAGCTTGTGCATTTTAGGTATGACCGATTTACCTATTCTTACAAGGTCATTCCTTGCAGTAAGTTTTATTCTGTAATCTTTCTTATCCAATGACCCTTTAATAAGATTCACTAAATATTCTGAATAATCATTAAGGTCATTTTTGATTACCCGGGTTTCAGTTTCTTTCATGATCAGACCAGATCTAAAATATTTTATAATTTTCTCAAACGTTTTTATTTTACCTGTTCACTTCAGACAGGATAACCTGACTCACTCTGAATCACACGATTATTATAATTGCAATTAATCCGTAAGGAATACAAATATAATTGTTGTCTTTTTCGGCAATTAAGGTTATTATAATGACAACCTTCAATCGTTATACTTTGTTCACACTTCTTTTAAATTTTGTTTGTTAACATAGATAGAATCACTGCCCATTTTCTTTCCCGGGATGTTACATCTGGTTTAAGTGCCTGTTGAATTCCGGCAGTCAAAGTAGGACTACCTTCAACTGAGCTGGTCTGGCAGTCAGTCTGGTGCAATATGAAACTGAAATCCATTTTGCTGAAATAATAAAAGACCCAGATGAAAACACATTGTCGTACACAGGAAATTTCTCAGATAAACATTTTATAAACCGCAGATTATATTAAAACCGTTATCACAGATTAGTTATGCCATCCCTGATTATAAACTGATGACAGAGAAATTTGGAAATGTTGTCTGTTTGCAAAAAAAATCTTTTGGATTAGTTATTCGGATTCTATAAACATAATATGGCTAAATATGTTAATATATTAATCATATTGCTGTACGTAAAGAATCTCCTTGTAAGAATAAAGTTTTTTATTAAAAGACACCACTCCGGGAATAAACCTGAGGATATTATTAATTTCCTGACTTGTGACGATAAGTGCGGTCAGTGTAGAAGTGCTGCATTGAGGCAAACAGGAAAAGTGGTTCTGATGTGCAGCAGAATAAGGCATCCGTTTATGAACGCTCAGGCAGGTAATACCCTGTTACTATATTTTTAATTGTGAGGCGATAAGCCACGAAGTGGCTAAATATGAATAACCCCCGGCGCAGCCTTGCAAGCCGGGGGTAAGATAACACTCTGTTTTATAGCCCTGAAAGGGCGCAATATAATAGGATCTCAACTTACTTATTGAATATATTAAGAATCAAGTTGAACATCGATTACTTATATCCCGCTCCTTCAGAGCTCTTATTATATGGGGCACCAACCCCCGGCTTGCGAGGCTGTGTGCACAGCCTCTTGCGCCGGGGGTTATTCATATCCGGCTCTTTCAGAGCCAATACCACATTCATTGACGGCACTTCTAGTTTTTGTTCAGGAAATATATTGGTATGAAAAGTCATCTCTATGACCATGCAAGCTTTCTTTATTAGAAATTCTGATTCCATATCTTCTTTGGTACCCCCAATATGTTTATCGATGGATTCTATAAACATAATATGACTAAATATGTTAATATAATAATCATATTGCTGTACGTAATGAATCTCCTTGTATTATTGAAACTTTTTATGACTACCGGTAATGATACAGACAAAATCCAAAAACGCTTTAAAATCAATTTATATGCCCCAGCCCCAGTGGGAGTAAATTGATTTTGGTTGCGCCGAGGTCGCCCTGAGGGACTCGGTTCTTCGCTCCCCCTGGGGTCGGGGTAAACGAAGAACCGAAGCGAAGCGAAGTTCGGCGAAGCCAAAATCAATGAGGGTATATGCATAATTTCTGATACTCATTAAAAATTAAATTATGAAACCCACATGATTGACCTCAATCACAACCGAGCTTGCGAGCTCAGCGAAGCTAAACACGATAAAAATATAATTTTCAACCGAGCTTGCGAGCTCGACGAAGTCAATCATGTGCGGTTCCATCATACAACTAAAATCAAAATTATATTATGATGAAAGCATTATCAAAAATTGAGGTCACAGAATTCCTGTCGGGGAAATTAAAAAATTGGTCATTTGATGGAAATGGTATAAAAAGAGATTTTAAATTTAAAACTTTCGTAGAGGCATTTTCATTTATGACTGCGGTAGCGCTGGAAGCAGAAAAACTGGACCACCATCCGGACTGGAGTAACGTTTACAATAATGTAAGTATTATTCTGAACACTCATGACGCCAATGGTGTCACTGCCCTGGATTTCGATTTAGCTGATAAAATTGATAAGATATTCCAAAATTATACCAAATAGTATAAAATAAAATTTGAATTAACTGAATCTGAACTCTGCTGATTATTAATTACAGGGCTTAAGTTTATTCATTATAGACCTACATCTGAGATATGTCTCATCCTTTTTTGCCCGGTTGCATATCAAAATACAACTTATTTGTTATAGAATCCTGGGTTTCGTGATGATAAATGTATGTCGGAAGCCTGGTTTCCATCATGGGAACCTCCCTCCTCTTTATCCTGTCAAACAAATCGGCATCTGTTCCCAGGTAGATCTTTCTGAAACCCTTCAACGAGATAAATAAATTTCTTTCAACAAAGAAAGTACCTCCTATAACGCAATTCTCTAAATTTACCTTTTCTCCGGGGTTGTCCCTGTCAGGAACAAATTGATTACCTATAATTTTAACTCCTCCATATAAAAACTTTACCAAAGGGTTTTGCATCAGAATAGCTTTCCTTGAGTCAAGATGACCGGGATCGTATTCATCATCAGAGTCCAGAAAAGAAATAAATCTGCCGTTCGATACCCGGATTCCCTCATTTTTTGACAGAGCTTCTCCACTGTGAGCTTTCTTAATATATTTTATTTTAACGTATGTCGTGAGATAAGGTAAAACCTGTAAATATGTATCATCGGTACTTTCATCATCAACGATGATTGCTTCCCAGTCTTCTTCTGTCTGGGATACCAGAGAATTTAACGCCCTTCTTAAAAGTTGCGCCCTGTTGTACGTGGTAATGATAACAGAAAAAAAAGGCTGGTAAATAATTTTAGTATTATTGCTTTTATTTTGAGCTGGTCGGTTTTTCATTTTCTCTTTTAACTCTAAACGAAAAGTAAATTTATTACTACCAAATAAAAGTCTGGTCCGTGGAGATTATTATTATTTAAACTTGATGACTATCGCGAATCAAACATATAAATATTTTGATGCTTGAAAATCAATTATTTGCCCCGACTCTAACCTTGCTCCGCCGTAGCGGCTACGCGAAGGCGAGGAGGGAGTAATTGATTTTGGCTGCGCCGGGCTTGCCCTTAGGGATCCGGTTCTTCGCACCCTTTAGGATAAGGGCTAACGAAGAACCGGAGAGAAGCGGAGCTCGCCGAAGTCAAAATCAATGAGGTCTTATGCATGATTACCGATTGTCATATTAAATTTTAATTCTTATCCTTTATTATTGCATATTTTGTTATCAGTGTTCCCTGCCTGTTTACTCTTTCAAAGCTTAATAATTGCAGGTTGATTTCAAGTTTTTCTTCAATAACAAAGCTGCCTCCTGCTCCGAAAATTTTTGGCTCTATAGTCAACCATAATTCGTCTATTAAGTATTCCTTTAGAAACGCGGTAGCAATTTGTGCGCCACCCACTACCAATATTTTTTCCTGACCTTCTTTTTCAAACCGGGCAACCAGCCGGGCCGGGGAATCATCTGTAAATTCAATCTGGCCCTCAATCTCATTCCTTTTGTATTTGGATGGATCACGGGTCAAAATGACAAGAAAGTGATCTTGGGAAGGTTTCATCGGGTCAGCATTATAAGTGTTACTTCCCATGACTATAACCCTGGCATCCTTCCATACCTGATTAAAATAATGCTGATCGTCCCTGGAGGACCAGGCCCTGATAAATGGATCACCCCATTTTGTTACTTTTCCGTCAAGTGTAGACACAAAAACAAGAATAGTCTTCATTTTTCACTTTATTTCAATAAATGAGTATCGGAAATCATTAGTATAAATTTAATATTATTTTAATATTATATGACAATCGGGATTCATACATATAAATATTTTGATGCTTGAAAATCAATTATTTGCCCCGACACTAACCTTGCTCCGCCGTAGTGGCTACGCGAAGGCGAGGAGGGAGTAATTGATTTTGGCTGCGCCGGGCTCGCCCTGCGGGACCCGGTTCTTCTCACCCTTTAGGGTAAGGGGCTAACGAAGAACCGGAGCGAAGCGGAGCTCGACGAAGTCAAAATCAAAGAGGTCTTATGCATGATTGCCGATTGTCATATAATATTAAATTTATACTGCTTATAATCAAATACATATAATTTATTTCAGATAACCCCTTTCCCGTTTCTCCCGGGAGGGAAAAGCTTTACCTTCAGCTCCTTCTCCCCCGGAAGAAGGACAACTCGCATGTATGCAACCTGTTGTTTTGTGCCGGACTTATACAAACCCCTGTATAACGTCTATAATCCGCTGATTATACGCGCTTTTATAGACTCATATTCAGAATCGGTAATAAGTTTATTTTCAAGCATCTGTTTTGCCTGTTGCAATTTTGTAGCAGCATCTTCCGATGCATTTCCTGTTTGCTGACGTCCCTGATTGGCACCAATAGTAATACCACCGGATTTTGCTCTTAGTTCTTCAAGCTCCCGGATGCGTCTTTTTTCCCGCCACGATTGGTCCATGGCCTGTGCAAGACGATAAATCTTTTCAGCCTGATCTTTTCTAAAACCATTTAAAACCAGAACCTGACCCGACTTCTTAGACATTGCCAGGTCACTGGATTCAAATAGTGACATTGAAATGTTGGCGCCAAAGATTCCTACTTTTATTTTAGCGTCTCCCAGATCCTGCCATCTAAAATCTGTCATATTAAATCCCCCAAATAATCCCCTTTCAATTTTAATAAATCGTCCTGAAGTTGCAGCAATAAGTATCCGTCTGTTAGTCAATGCAAATAATCTTCGCTGGATTGCCCAGGCGTCAAGCGTTTCTCCGGTAACGAGAACCGAATTGAGGTGTTCAAGAGCTTTGTTTAAGTGCAAATCTTCTGATGAGTTGTCATTAGTTGTCATGGTAAGGGAGTGTTAATGTAAATGTACTATTTCAACAACAAAAGAAAACGAAATGTTCAAATGTCTGTTTTTATTGTCTTGTAATTATTTGGCTGTCAATATTATATTCGCGGACCTTTTTGAAAATAACCCCTTTTTCTGTGCTGATTAATTTCCTGGCGCCGGGATACTGGCTCCTTAAAGTTGAATTTACCTGAAGAAAATTCCGTTATCGTGCAACGGATTTCCCATATACTTCAATCCAGTCGAGCCTTGAGCAGGCATCACTGCCACCTCCAGTCATGAGATCTGTAAATCCGATCTCATCCACTCTGGAAAGATCAGGATTTCTTACTGGCTTTATTTCTATCACCGTTTTAATATTCATACTATACCAATCCATGTCCATAATATTGAATTCGCAAAGCCTCCAGTCTCCAGACCTGCCGTCACCCTGTTCACTTACCAGCCAGGTGCCATCGGCAAGTTTAAGAACGATGTGAAGACTCCTCATACCAGCCTGTTTTGATCTCCATAAGATTTTTGCATAACCGGTTAAATCCACATAAGAAGTTTTGTGTTTAAGTGTTACCGCCCAATTTCCCTGGCACGTACCCGACCAGATGTAAAACGGATCATCGACCGGTGTTTCATGGTGACTCTTTTTTATACTATCCTGCCCCGGACCATATAAACCAAGTAAAAGGTTTTTATTGGCTACGTGATCCATTGTAACAGGCGTGGCCGCAGGGGTTTCTTTCCAGTCCTCCCTGAAGAACAATGAAGGCCTGTACTGAGCGCTGCAATATGTAAAAGAAATTAAAAACAGACCGGATAAAAAACCAATTTGAAGCAACTTTATACGGTTTGATACTACGCTATATGAAATCATGTTTTTGGGATTTAATGGTTTATAAAGCTAAAATTAGATGTTTCTTTTGAATTAAAATGAACATTAATTATTTATTAATGCTGCTGGCATAACCATAGAAAACCTTATTTTGCCCTGCATTAAATCCTGCCCGGTTACAAAACAGGTCCTAATGAGAAGAATGGAACAAAAGATAAACTTTAAACCTGAAAGTGTTTTAATATTTTGCATCAGGAAAAAATTTTTGTGTGTACGTCTGATAAAAACCAAATATAGTTATTTTTAAACTTTTCTATATCAGGTATGAAAGCTTCATCGGTGTATGCAGATTTTAATGATCCCGGTGGCGGAGACTACAGGGTCAGAAATGAATAACGGCTTTATCTGACTGACTTTAAGCCCGGTTTTGTAATAATAAATTAACATATCGGGATTTGTTATAAAATTGTAAATTGAGTATCCGTAATGAATAATAATTGACTTGAAAATAAATCAAAATATCAAAATGGGTGTGGGAGATTCCTCGCGGGCGAGGAATCTCATAATCTATTGTTTTAAGTTTATTATTGATAACCGATACTCATTAATTGTAAATTCTATAAATATTATAATTACGGAGTATCCATGTAATACATTGTTTTTATTCACTTGACTGAATTCCTACATTTTAATTCAAGAATTTATTAAACAAAGCTTGTAATCTTCAAAATGTAAGAAGTTAACATATCAACACATGAATCTAAAAAGAAATATTGAAAAAATCCCGGGAGGGATGATGGTGCTGCCGTTAATAATTGGTGCTATTCTAAATACATTCTTACCGGAATCTTTACAAATAGGTGGATTTACGACTGCAATTGCCAAAGGTTCTTCAGCTTTAATCGGTGTATTTTTGGTTTGCATGGGGGCGGGAATAAGTTTCAAAACTGCACCAAAAGCATTAAAGAAGGGAGCGGTAATTACTCTTACAAAATTCACTGTCGGTGTTTTATTGGGTCTTTTGATTGCAAAACTTTTTGGGGACAATGGATTTTTGGGTCTTTCATCGCTTGCCGTGATTGCAGCTATGACAAACAGTAACGGAGGCTTGTTTGCTGCATTGGTGGGGGAATTCGGAGATGAGACTGACGTTGGATCTCTTGCTGTATTATCAATAAATGACGGACCTTTCTTCACGATGATTGCTTTAGGAACTGTAGGGATAGCAACAATTCCGTTTAACAGTTTTATCGGCGTGCTTATACCTATTGCAGCGGGTATGGTTTTGGGAAATCTGGATGACTCAATGAAAAAGTTCTTAATGGCGGGCGGGCCGGTATTGATACCTTTTTTCGCATTCTCACTGGGAGCAGCAATTAATTTTAAAATATTAATAATGGCCGGATTATCAGGTTTATTATTAGGTGTGCTGACCACATTTTTAGGCGGATTTTTTAATATATGGACAGACAGATTGACAGGTGGAAGCGGCATTGCCGGTGCAGCAGCTTCAAGCACTGCCGGTAATGCTGTTGCAACTCCGGCGGCAATTGCTCTGGCCGACCCCTCGTTTACAGCATTATCTGCAATAGCTACTCCACAGATTGCAGCTTCGACAATAACTACAGCCATTCTGACCCCTGTTCTTACCGCTTATATAGCCAGGCAAAAAATTGCAAAAGCAAAGATTAAATCCGGATCAGGAGATGGATTGCTCAAGGAGAAATTAGTAATCATTGCAGATGATTTTACTGGTGCAAACGATACCGGTGTTCAGTTCAGCAAGAGACATTTAAGAAGTATTGTTATCACAAACAGAGATTTTATCAATACATCATTGAAAAAGTGTGAAGTACTTGTAGTTGATAGCGAAAGCAGATCTGATGATAAGGAAACAGCATATAAGAAAACCTTTGAAACAGGAAAAATAATTAAAGCAGAAAACATAAAATACATTTATAAAAAACTGGATTCAACATTCCGTGGAAATATCGGAGCAGAGATCTCCGCCATAATGGATTCTTTAGAGATTAAGCATGCTATTATAGTCCCGGCGTACCCGTCTTACGGAAGAATTACAAAAAATGGCAATGTTTATGTAAAAGGTGTATTATTGGCTGAGACAGAAATTGCAAATGATCCGAAAACGCCTGTAAAGGAATCCTTTATCCCGCAAATTATTTCTCATCAGACAGATAAAAAGATAGTAACAATAAATTTCGATGAGGTTTCGTCAGGCAGACAATACCTGATTCAAAAAATATATGAACATATGCAGAATGGTATTCATATGATCGTAATAGATGCAAAGGATAACGAAGATCTGGATCTGATTGCTTCTGTTATGCCGGAGATAAAAGAAAGAATTCTGTATGCTGGCTCTACAGGTTTTGCAGAATATCTTCCAAAATACTTCGATTTAAAAAAAGAGAAAAAAACCAACATCGTTATTGCCGGTAGTGTAAGTGAAGTAACCAGGGAACAAATAGATTATGCAAAAGAAAGATTACCTGTTAAGATGATCGATCTGGATATCGGAAAATTATTTAGCGGAGAAAAATATCAGGAAAAGAAAAGAATAATTGAAATTGTCAGAAAAGCATCCTCTGAAGGTGAAGATATTATTCTGAGAAGTGCACCTTCTAAAGATACTGTGGCAACGAGTTTTGAACTTGGTACAAAATATGGAATGAACAGGTTTAATGTTAGTGAATCCATTGCAGTATTTCTGGGGGAGATTATAAGGTATGTTATTAAGGAGATCAAAATCGATGGATTACTCGTCACAGGCGGAGATACTGCAATTAAAGCTGCAAAAGCCTTAAATATTTCAGGCACAGTTATTCATGACGAAATTCTGCCGGGAATACCCTACGGCCATTTTAATGAAGAGCAATACAAAAATATTATTATTGTTACAAAGGCAGGAAGTTTTGGAGATGAAGATGCAATTTTCCGGGTTTTAAACTTTTTAAAGAACAGATAACTGATGATAAGAAAAAACACAATAACTATTGGAGTAACGATGGGTGATCCTTCGGGTATAGGACCTGAAATTATTTTAAAAAGTTTTGGAAGACCTGAAATAAGAAGTAACAGGCTGATTGTAATTGGTGATTACAGTGTAATGGAGGAAGCTCATAAAATTTTAAAGATCAAATCATTTAATCTAAACAGGATTCTAAATGCAAGTGAATGTATTTTTAATAACAGGAATTTAAACATTTTAGATCTTCATTTAATTAATATGAATGAACTTCATCCCGGGAAAGTTCAGGCTATGTCAGGAAACGCTGCTTTTGAATGCCTCAGAAAAGCTGTTGAGCTGACTAAAAATAAAGAAATAGATGCCATTGCAACTGCACCTTTAAACAAAGAAGCCCTGCATTTAGCAGGACATAAATACCCGGGGCATACTGAAATACTGGCCGATCTTACACATACACAGGATTATGCAATGCTTCTGTATGATAAAAAACTAAGTGTGATCCATGTTTCTACACACGTTTCATTGCTGGAGGCTATTACCAGGTTGAAAAGAGAAAGAATTGAAACAGTGATCAGATTGGCAGATTATACAATGAAAAGACTAATCAGGGGAAAGCCAAGAATAGCGGTTGCAGGTATTAATCCTCACGCAGGAGAGAATGGATTGTTCGGCAATGAAGAAATAAGGGAGATCAGTCCGGCTGTACAGAATATGAAAAGGGAAGGAATAAATGTTGAAGGACCTTTTCCGCCTGATACAGTTTTTTTACAAACAGTTCAGGGGAAATATGATATTGTTGTAGCCATGTACCATGATCAGGGACATATTCCTTTAAAGCTTATCGGATTTAACAGCGGAGTAAATGTTTCTGTAGGGCTTCCTTTTATAAGAACTTCTGTTGACCATGGTACTGCATTTGAAATTGCATGGCAGGGTAAAGCCAATGAAGCCAGTATGGTAGAATCAATCAAACTTGCAATTAAACTTGCCCGATAAGCTTATTTTACCAGTCAGGAATTTATATACTTCTGCTGATCGTGATGAAAGGCTGACCAGTGTTCCGGTCCTATTCCGGGTATCTTCCGGTTAACTGCCGTTCAACCATCCATCCCGGATATTCAGGAACAAGAGCGCTGATTTTTTCCAATTCCAGTAAATCTTCCTTATTAAGTTTTAACTGAGTGCATGCAATATTATCAAGCAGCTGGTCCTTTGTTTTAGCTCCTATTATTATACTGGTTACCCCCGGTTTGCCTAACATCCATGTCAGGGCCACCCTGGCGGCTGTCACTTTGTGTTTATTTCCGATTTTGATCAATACATCGATAATATCGTAAGCCCTGTCTTTGTTTATAGGAGGAAAATCAAAAGTATCCCGGCGGCTCTCTCCTGCTATTTCATGGTTCCTGGTGAATTTCCCGGAAACAAATCCTCCTGCTAATGGACTCCAGGGCATTATACCTATCCCCTCGCTCAATGCCATGGGTACAATTTCGCGTTCAATATCACGACTCGCTATGCTATAAAAATTTTGTGATGCAACAAACTTTGTCCATCCCATTTTTTCTGCTATACTATTTGCTTTCACCACCATCCAGGCAGGATGGTTGCTTACACCAATATATCTTACTTTCCCGGCCCTTACTACATCTTCCAGTCCCCGCATGGTTTCTTCCAGTGACGTAATCGGGTCAACACCATGAATATACAAAAGGTCAATATGTGAAAGACCAAGACGTTCCAGGCTATCGTTTACCGAATCCATAATATGTAGCCTGGAAAGACCCACCTGGTTTGCACCAAGACCCACCCGCAGCCGCAGCTTTGTAGCAATTACCACTGTCTGATGCGAGATGCCAAGCTTCTGTAATGCAGTTCCTAACAGCATTTCTGATAATCCTTCAGAATAAGCATTTGCGGTATCAATAAAATTAATACCATGATCGAGAGCACTCTTTACTATAAGCGTAACTTCATCCTGGGCCAATTGACCAATAGCTTTCCAATATCCTTTACCGCCAAATGTCATAGCTCCAAGGCAGAGTTCTGAAATTAAGACTCCTGTTTTTCCCAATTCGTTATACTTCATCAAAATATAATTTTTAATAAATAGATAATATAGTCTTCATACAGGTAAGTTTTAAAACCTGCTGATATAATAATGTCCGTCAATAATCAGTCTGATAATCTTGTGAGATAAGTTTCTAACCTGCTCTCACCTCAGACAATTCAGTTTGGTTTTACTGGAGCCAAATCTACATTTTTAACAGCGACAGGCCATACTCCAGGTGTCGGAACACTGACTCCCTTGGTATTTCCATGGATACCATTATCAGCACCAAAATAATACAACGGCCAGCCTTTATATGTAAGTTGTTTCTTTCCAAATACGGTTATACTGCCAAATAAAGTTTTGTCCAGAGTTGATGGTACCATGATATCTGAGGTTTCATAAATTGGCCATACCGAATTATTAGAAAAGTCAGATTTGGTAAATTTATTTATATCAGCGCTGTCTTTTGAAAAGGTATATAATGAAACTCCATTAGCATTTGTAAAAAAATTTGTTTTACCTGTACCTTCCACATAGGCATTGGTATAGTTTTTCCCATCATTACCAACCAGTTGTGCGTTTGAAATCATTATAGTATAGTCGGGCTTGCCGACATACCAAATATTACCTACTCCTTCGCCTGTAGTCTGTCCCGGTGACTCCCGTACATTCTGATTATTTACCAGAGGAGCATAATAGTATAAAGGCCATGTTTTGTATCTTGTCTGGGTCACTCCGTTTACCACGATAGTGTCAAAATCGGCGATATCCAATCCTGAGCCAAGTTTATCCTGGGTCAGATTGGCTACATAAAAATATGGCCAGATTGTTGCACAACCGCCAAAACAACTGGTTCGTCCATTGTAGTCATTAGAAAAATAGTAGAGGGCATACCCATCCTTATCAACCAGATATTGGCCCAAAGTAGAACTTGCAGCCAGTTTGACCTCAGGCTGGGTAACATTGTCACTTTTCTGGCAACCGAATTGTAAAGATGAAATAAGGATAATTGCCAGCAATCCGGATTTTTTAAACAGTTTAATTTTCATGATTTCTTTTGTTAAATGATATAGAATAATAACATTTACTACCATACCAGTATTATTCTATAAAAACAACCTTTTTCATGCTTTGTTCATAACCTGCCTGGATTCCTGTTTAAAAAATTGCCTGATTTTATCCCAGCCTTTAAATGAAACAGGAAACTGTGCATAACCCGCAGAGCTAACTGTAAACAAATTGATACTGACTAAGACAACTAAAACAAAGTTATTACAGGAAAATATTTATTGCCATAAGAATTAAGTGCATGAAACAATACTCCGGATGGGTGAGACCAAAACAGTAACCATAGTCAGAATTAAAATCATACCCGATCCGGGAACCATGGTCAGCATTATGTTATATATTTATAGGTTCCGGATATTTAAGTAATGAGATGACCGATGGAAAAAGAAATAACTGAATTTATTCCATGCCAATCTTAAATGAAGTCATCATAAGAGAACCTGCAACAGGCTTGTCGTTAAACAGACCTGTGTTTTCATTTTCTTCTTTTAAAGCCAGGGCATAAAGCACAGGAAGATAATGTTCGGGAGTTGGGATGGCCATGTTAAATGCCCTGCCTTGTGATTTGTAATTTATCAATTGCTGGTAATCACCATTCAAAATATATTTTTTCATTATGCCGGCAGCCTCAATAGCCCAGTCGTATCCATATCCCGGTACATTTAATTTGTCCCATGCCACCATTCCCAGGTTATGAACCATATTACCACTTCCGATAATAATAACACCTTTCCGGCGAAGGGGTGACAACTCTTTTGCCAGATCAAAATGAAATTGCGATGGCTGGCAATAATCCAGGCTCATCTGAAATACCGGAACATCCGCACCGGGATAAAGGTTTTTAACCACGCTCCAGCAACCATGGTCAAGTCCCCATTTATAATCCAGTCCGACTTCCGTTTTCTTAATTATCCTTTTAGTTTCAGCCGCAAATTCAGGACACCCCGGTGCCGGATATTGCACAGCAAACAATTCCTGCGGAAACCCGCCAAAGTCATGAATTGTTTTTGGTTTTTCCATTGCAGTAACATAAGTTCCCTTTGTCTCCCAATGCGCCGATATACATAATATTGCATTTGGCCGGGGTAATTGTTTTCCGACATCTCTCCATCCTTTTACAAATTCGTTTTCTTCAATAGCATTCATTGGACTGCCATGACCAATAAACAGAACGGGCATTTTTTCTGTATTGGCAAATGAATCTGTTACTTTATTTAGTTCACTAAGTCCCATTAAGTTCCAGGTAAGGTAAAATTGCAGATCTAATGCTTATGAATTCATTGGAACTTCCATCAGTAAAAATTCTGAATCACTGTCGGCCTTCACGGATATCTTATCGGTATCCCAGATCCCAAAGCCGTCACGGGCTGATAATTTCTGTTTGTTTACTGTTATATCACCACTCAAAACAAACACGTACACGCCGTTTCCATTTGCTTTAAAATTGTAATCCGCGCTTACACCTTTATCAAACCCGCCGAGGTGAAACCAGGCGTTTTGATAAATCCAGACACCTTCGTCTTCAGGATCAGGAGAAAGTATCTGCTGCAATTTATTATGACGATCAGCTATGTTTAATGTTATCTGGTCGTACCGTGGATTTACATTCCTCCGGTTCGGGAATACCCAGATCTGTAAAAATTTAACCGGCTTCTCTTTACTCCTGTTATATTCGCTGTGCGTTATTCCTGAACCGGCACTCATAACCTGTACATCACCATGCTTTATAACGCTGACATTCCCCATACTGTCTTTATGTTCCAGATCACCTTCAAGAGGAATTGAAATTATTTCCATGTTATCATGAGGATGAGTACCGAACCCCATCCCGGCTTCCACGGTATCATCATTCAGCACCCGCAGCACTCCAAAATGGACTCTTTCAGGGTCATAATAATCAGCAAAACTGAAGGTATGCCTGCTGTGAAGCCAGCCATGATCTGCATCACCACGGGTTTCCGCCTTATGAAGAATTGTATTTGCCATGACAATTATGTGCTTTCAGGATTGTTTAAGCAATTCTACTTCGCAACTTATTTTCACTTCATCACCCACCAGTACTCCACCTGCTTCCAGCGCTGCGTTCCAGTTCAGATCCCAGTCTTTCCGGTTTATTTTTCCGTTTATAGTGAAGCCGGCTTTCATGTTCCCCCAGGGATCTTTCATTACTCCTCCGAATTCCACATCAAGCTTTATTTGTTTTTTTATGCCCCTTATAGTGAGATCTCCATACAATGTATAACTTCCATCTCCGTCAACTTTCTCGTAGGTATTACCCACAAATGATATCTGCTTATGATTTTCAACATCGAAGAAGTCAGGGCTTTTTAAATGCGCATCACGCTTTTCATCACCTGTATCAATTGAAGCCGGGTTGATCCAGAAATCGATTTCAGCAGTCATAAAATCTTCACCGGTAGTGTAAATGCTTGCTTCATATTCTTTAAATACACCTTTTACATTGGAAATCATCAGGTGCTTTACTTTGAAAGAAATTTCGGTGTGAGCGGGGTCTATTATCCACTTGATCTTTGTTGGTTCTTTTGTTGTTTCCATTTTCATTTTGATTTTGTTATTCTTAATATGCTTACAATTGTGTTAATATGAGGGAGCAAAATTACGAACACCTGTATGACAGACGGTAACAGTTTTCGGTAAAAGTGTTGTAATTTCAGGAAATGAGTTTTCTCATCTCGTCACGGAATCCGGAAGGAGTCTGTCCTGTTTTCTTTTTAAAAACGTTACTGAAATATGATTTTTCACTATAACCAAGTTCAAATCCTATTTCGGAAATGCTCATGTGAGTGGAGATTAAAAGGTTTTTTGCTTCAATTAGTTTTCGTGTTTCAATAATTTCCGAAACACTCATTTGCAATATATTATGACAGATCAGGTTCAGGTTACGGGTTGACATGAATAATTTTTCAGCATAGAAATCAACACCCTCCGGCCTCTGATAGTTATCTTCAAGAATTTTTAAAAAGTTTTTAAAGGTTATGTTTTGTGTATAATGAAAGCCATTCGGAGGTATTTCAATCTTTTTCCTTTCCGATTCAATCATTGTGAATAATGTATTCAGTAAATGTCTCACAACAGCATAATCAGGAAAAGTTTGAGCATCTCATTAAACATCATTTCACATAAGATAACCATGCGGTCAAAATTTTCGTTTTCAGGGAACTTAATATTTGCATGGTCATGATATTGGGAATAGAGTTGAAAAGTAGTTTCCGGAATGAATTCACTTCTGAATTCGAGCACCCAGACATTGAACATGTTATTATTAATTACCGGTTTTACCCTGTGTATCTTCCCTTTTGTTACAAAACTGATAAAAGGCGAAACAAAATTGTCTGATTTGAAATCTATAAAATGTTCCAGTTCTCCTTCAACACCGACAATTAATTCTTCAAAATCATGGCAATGGGGTTCGTCAGGAGAGAATGCAATTTTTCTTGCATCCTCTGCAGTCAGTCTGTATATTTGAAAGAGGTGGTCCATCATTTAGCAAGTTAGTAAAAAAATGACTTTCCGTAACTCACCCCGGGAGGTTATTTGTTTCAGGATAAAGAAAGTAACTATAATTTATGCTGATACGAAATAAATTTATTTATGATCTAAATCTTTAGATGCAATTATTAATAACTGAAGTTTTTCAAAATAGAATTTAGTTTGTGAATCACTCATTATCCAATAGATTACACCGCTTATAAGCGCGGCAAAAAAACACCATACAGATAACAGATATTGGGTGAAAAAGATTGCGGTAACCAAGCAGGAAAAGGTCATAAGAATGCCAAGCATGTGTGTTCTTTTAATACTTGAAATAAAAAGCGGTGTTATTGTAGCAATCAGGTAGAATATAAAAGATACTATACTTAATGATTGCGGAAAGTCAGTTTCATAATGAATATGATATCCCTCAATATGGGGATAGACGTTAAACAGCAACAAACACAATGCATAATAGACTGACAAAACAGACCCCACCAGCAGAAGGCCAACAAGTATTTTTTTCTCTTTTTCGTTTTTTTCCATTAACAGCACTGAAAAAGGTATCATCACAGGCCATATTACCTGAGCCATAATCAGAAAAATATATGTCGAAATATGTTTAAGTCCTGCATAGTCTGCCATTGGTAATGTCAGCCATAACAGTCCTTCGGCAATTTGCTGGAAACCAAAGAACAAAGGAATACTTGCAAAAAGTATCTGTGAAGGTTTATGCACCTTACTTACCGTTGCCAAACCTATTGCTGAAATAATAACACCACCTGCAAAACTGGCATTAGCCGAAAAACACATTTCCTCATCCTTTCTTTTCGTTGTAACTCAGAACCCGTAAACTGAACTTCAGAGAACCTTTAAATTCCAAGTCGTTCAAGATACATTTTTATAAATGATAAATCTTTCGCAATGAGTTATCTTTTTTGAAACCATATCAAAACCAAAGGCCGGATTCTGAAACAAACAGCCGGAATTATGTATGATGCACTGATAAATAAGCCAAAAAAAACAATTCACATATTTCCATGCGTAATCAGAGTTTGCCGCAAAGTCGCCTGAAATTTATGATTCAGATGGTTATTCGTTGCAATGTAACTACCCCGGTAAGGCTGAGATCATCATAAATGATCAGGTATAAAGCATGTTTATCAGCACAGTACTGCCTGTGGGATTTAAATTGAAAAGCCGGAACTCTGCGTCCTGCAGGATACCATGCTGAAAATGCTATGCTGCCGGGCGTTCGACAGGAATAATAACTAATTCTTTAATTTTGGTCTGTCTGAGGATCTTGATCCGTGTAGGCTTTAAAATCAATCTGCCACCAGTAAGGTGTTTTGTCAGGTCTCCGGAACTGGTTATAAGTTCACCGTCAAATTCTATTATAATATCCCCTTCCCTAAGAGCTGTATGAGCTGCAGGCGACAAATCTTCAAGGCCGGTTATCATAAGTCCCTTTTTTGAGCTAAGCCTGTAAAAATTTTTTATTCTCGGGTGGATCTCAATTTCGTGGATCATTAATCCGAGCCAGGCTTTTATCACTTTACCATCCTTAATCAGGTATCGTGCAATCTCTTTTGCAGTATCAATACCAATGGAAAAACTCAAACCCTGTGCATTGGGAATGATCGCAGTATTTATCCCTACAACTTCGCCTTCTGTATTGATCAACGGACCACCTGAATTTCCGGGATTAAGAGCAGCATCGGTCTGAAGTATATCATCAACCAGGTGCCCGTCCGGCGTACGCATTGTCCGTCCGACGCCGCTTAAAACACCTACCGATACCGAATGCTGATAGCCCAATGGATTGCCGATTGCAATCAGCAGTTGTCCAAGTTTAAGGTCGGCTGAGATTCCCAGTCTGGCAGGAGTATATCCGCTTCCAAATATCTTAATGATAGCGATGTCAGTGTCTTTATCCACTCCAACCACCTCGCCTTCAAATATATCACCGTCAAGTAAGATGACGTTTATCTTATTGGAATTATCAATTACGTGGGCATTGGTAAATATCAATCCGTCACTGGAGAATACAAATCCCGATCCCGTACCTGAGATTCTTTCTTTCTCCCCGATATAATTATATTTATCAATTTTAACTACAGCATTCTTTGCTTTTTCAACCGCTGAAACAATTATTTCAGAAAAACTATCCATAATTCCTCCTTTGTTTTTAAAATCAAATTGCAAAATTGAAGCCAAAAGAAAACATGGAAGTTTTTACAGTTTTTTTTGTACATTTCAATATTAAGGATGTATTATTTACTGATAAAATTACCGGTTCCGCCAAATTGACCGAAAAGAATATCATAATGGCAGTATCAACAAAAACAGGCGTTTCATCAACGTATTTAAAAAAGTATCTTAATACGTTGAAAGTATGGTCCCTAAAACCTAAAATAGCCCACCGAGCATGTCCCGGTTTGCATGGAGCTATATTTTAACGTCCGGCCCCGGTTATATCTTTGGCGTGGTTTAACTCTCGTCCTCGGTAATTTGTTGCGGGTCATATATCAGGAAACCTGAAAGTACCTGTATCATTTAATTAATTCATTCAGCTCTGCTTCAAAGTCGTACTTCAGATCTTCATGTAAAAGAGATACCTTTTTGATGATTGCCTCTGTCTGTCTGTTATAGAGATTCAACAGCCCGGCATTCTTTTTTACAGCCGGGAGAATTGTTTTCATCTTTGTACAAAAATATATGAGCAGGTTAATTTCCGTTTGCTTATTCTGTGAATATCTGGCAAATTTTCTGGTGTTAAGTAAAATTTTCCTTACACTTTTTTTGATGAGGTAATAGTTTTTCCAGTTTATCAGTTCAAATTGTTCATCTATCAACCTTTTTACACTTTCTATATATGCTTCTTCGTCAGCGGATTCAAAAAGGAGGTAAGTTAATAACTCCTTATTTTCTTTTTTGAATCTTGACAAACGAAGACAGAGATCCCGGAGTTCCTTAGGGGTTCGAAAATTTAATTCCTGGCTTAGTTCTTTAATAGTGACAGCTTTCATAGATAAGGCCGAAATAAAAAGTAAATCCTGCATTAATACAAAAACTCTTCGCTCATTCTTCAGCTTTAACAGAAACGGGAGAATGGATTGCGGAATTTCCGCCGGTAATCTGTTTAAGCAATGTGATTTGTTGCAAATTTAAACATAATTTGTACCTTCCTCTTAGTCTGATAGGGTGAGAAAGAGTGATTGGGAGAAAATATTTACTATATTTGGTGACCCGGGCAGCCGCCGTTTGCATTATGCGCCACAATTATTACAGATATATAATAAAGTAATATGAATGATATCGCATTAATATTAAAAGCAGTTGAATTTGCTGCCACAAGACACCGCACGCAATTACGGAAAGGAGAAGACCGGACACCTTATATTAATCATCCGGTTCAGGTTGCAAACCTGCTTGCAAATAAGGCAGGAGAACATGACCCTGTATTACTTTCTGCTGCAATCCTTCATGATGTTATTGAGGACACTGTTAACTCTGTCAGGGAAAGAGATGACCTGATTCAACAGATTTCGGAGATATTCGGTGAGCAGATTTTGTCACTTACACTTGAGGTGACAGATGATAAAACTCTTGAAAAGAAAATAAGAAAACAATTACAGGTCGAAAATGCATCTGAAAAATCGGACAATGCAAAAAAGCTTGAGATTGCAGACAAGATCATGAATGTGCAGGATATAACTGTAAACCCGCCGGCAGACTGGTCGTTGCAACGTATTACCGATTATTTGGAATGGGCAGAGAAAGTGGTTGAAGGTTTGCGGGGAATTAATAAGAAACTTGATGATATGTTCGATGATTGCCTTGCCAGAGGCAGATCAAAGTACGGATTGGAACCCGGAATTAATAAACAGGCAGAATGATTAATTAATGAACATACTGAGTCAGGATGTATAACAATTAACTAATGGTGCTATGTTTTTAAAAAGTATAAATCCTTATACAAACCTGCCGTTAGAAGAATTTAAAGAGTTTTCAGACGCAAAACTGGAAGAAATGCTTGTACGGTCGGCCGATGCATTTGAAAAATGGAAGAGAACAGACTTTGGATACAGGAAATCACTAATGAATAAAGTATCCGGAACGCTGATCGAAAATGTAAGAGAATATGCCGGAGCAATTACGGCAGAAATGGGAAAACCGGTAAGTGAATCAAAAGCTGAAGTTGAAAAGTGTGCCTGGGTCTGTGACTATTATGCAAAAAATAGTGAGGATTTTCTCAGGAACGAACCAGTTGTTACTGATGCCCACATGAGCTATGTTTGCTATGAGCCGCTGGGTCCAATCCTGGGAATTATGCCCTGGAATTTTCCGTTCTGGCAGGTGTTTCGTTTTGCAGTTCCTACATTGATGGCAGGAAATACTGTTCTTCTCAAGCATGCTTCAAATGTCCAGATATGTGCCCGGCATATAGAAAATATTTTTGCGAAATCAGGATTCCCGCCATCAGTATTCGGTAATCTTGTAATCGGCTCCGGAAGAGTGAAAAAAATCATTGAACATGATATTGTAAAGGCAGTTTCACTTACCGGCAGCGAATCAGCCGGACAAAAAGTAGCTGAGACAGCCGGCAGGAAAATTAAAAAGAGTTTACTTGAGTTAGGGGGAAGCAATGCATTTGTTGTACTTGAAGACGCAGATATAGAAAAAGCTGCTGATATAGGCATAAAAGCACGTATGATGAACGCCGGGCAAAGCTGTATCTCCGCAAAGAGATTTATAATTCATGAGAAGGCAGGTGAAAAGTTTATTAACCTGTTTCTTAAGAAACTATATGAATTAAGATCGGGTGATCCGGCAAAAGATGAGATTAATATGGGACCACTGGCCAGCATAAGGCAGGCGGAAACAGTTGAACAACAGGTAAATATTTCTGTAGAAATGGGGGCACGAATTATTGCAGGTGGTACCCGCTCAGATGCATTCTACCAACCTACTCTTATTGTTGATGTACGGCCGGGCATGCCTCTGTTTGATGAAGAAGTATTTGGTCCGGTAGCCCCGGTTATAATTGCAAGAGATACCGCAGAAGCTGTTACCCTTGCCAATCAGACCAAATTCGGTTTGGGAGTTTCTCTTTTCACAAACGATCTGAAAAAGGCACAGGAACTGGTTAGCGAATTTCACGACGGTGCCGTGTTTATAAATGATCTGGTAAAATCTGACCCCCGATTACCATTCGGGGGAACCGGGCGCTCAGGTTTTGGCAGAGAACTGGCCATTCAGGGGATACGGGAGTTTGTTAATGTCAAAGCAGTTTATATAAAAAAATTCTGAAATCGCTGTTTTCATGCTCATTACATCTTGCCGTATAATTGTAAAGAGTTCTCTGTATTACCTTTATACCCGCGATGTTAAACAAATAAACCGGAATAATATCTGGAAATAAATTTGGAAAAGATCGATTTTTCATAGAGATTGCTTTAATTTTTAATTGTGATAATAATAAATCTGAGGGAGGTAATTATGAACATTAAAAAAACAATTCTCGTCTTTGCAGCCACATTTATGTGCTTGTTTTTATCCGGACAGGCAGTCAAATCCAATGAGAAAACGGGATCTCTTCGGGTTGGTATTGCAAAAATTGATATTACACCGGATATTCCGGTTATGTTATATGGATACAGTTCAAGAAAAACTCCTTCAGAAGGAGTTCATGACCCGTTATCAGCCAGAGCAGTTGTATTTGAAAATAATGGGAAAAAATTTGTCCTGGTCTCTTCAGATTTAGGTTCTTATGGAAGTGACGTTTTTTCCGTTATACAGAAAAGTATCCTTGAAAAATTCAACCTTAAGGAATCTGAACTGTTCCTGTCTGCCATTCATGACCATAGCTCCCCGATTCTGTCATTGAATGATGAGAAAGGGAATCCTAATAACATCATATTCACTAAAACATTAAATCAGAAGCTATTAACATTAATCGGGGAGGCATTTAAAAATCTGAAACCGGCAAGTGCCGGAGTTGGCGTAGGTTATTCACCTGTTGGTGCAAACAGAAGGGAGATGAAAGCTGACGGTTCTATTACTCTTGGCCGGAATCCATATGGTACAACAGATAAAGAGGTATTGGTAATGAAGGTTGTAACTCCTGAAGGAGTACCCTTTGGGGCAATTTTTGATTATGCAACCCATGCCACCTCCTTAGGAGCTGCTAACATGCAGGTCAGTGGTGACGTACTGGGGTTATCGGCCCAGTTTACAGAAAAAATATTAGGCAAAGGAGTCGTTACTCCTGTCTTTGCAGGAGCTTCCGGGAATATTGATCCGTGGTACAGGGTCCTTCCCGGATTTAATACCGAACCGGGATGGATACCTGAACCTGTTTTGCTTGGGACACTTCTTGGTGAAGAAGTTATAACTGTTTTCCGCAACATTAAACAAGTAACATCCGGAGGGGAAATCAATTCTTCATTTTATACTCTCGAGTGTCCCCGTAAGAAAAGAGATGCAAATGATACCAGAATACAGGAAGAAAATCAGCCGCCAACTGTTCCTGTTAACATCACGGTAGCCAGAATCGGCGACGATGTAGCTTTCATAGGGTTCAACGTGGAAATGCTTACTGAAATCGGTATGGCAATAAAAGCAGGATCACCTTTTAAACATACGTTTGTTATTACACACTGTAACGGATCCAGTGGCTATCTGCCACCTGCGGGACTATATAAAGAGGGTGGTTATGAAGTTACCTCAACCCGTTTTGAAATAGGGTCCGCTGAAATGGTTGTAAAACAAGCCCTTAGAATGCTGTATGATTTAAAATGATAACGAGTGCTAAACACGGAACAGGATCTTACCTGAAGCGTCACACATCTTACAGTATTAACTGAGCCAAAAAAAGTATGGGAATTACCTGAAATTTTTAGGAATATTATGTATTCTCTGAATACTTTCCGGAAGTCCGAGTTCCTTATAAATGTTCTCCTGATCTCTGGGATAAATCAGCCCTCTGTCCAGGATTATTTGTCTTTTCTGCAAGAGCCTCTGGAATGTCTTCCTGGATACTCCATATTCCTCAGCCATTTGTTGTTTTGTCTTAACAACACCAAAATAATTTTCCATAGTGCTGACATTTAAACCATTACAATTTATCAGGTAAAACTTGTATTGCAGTAAAAAGAATTTTCTCAAACATAAATTAACCAAATTTAATAATAAAAACAATTTAAGTCAATATTAGTTCAGAAAATTAAAAATATAACATTTATCATACATATCAGCTGTTTGCGAGTGAAACTAAACCTGACAAATGAAGGGACAAAACTGCTGTTTTAATATTCCCGGATCACATCTTATAGATCATAGCATTTATATTCATTCCGGCTCCCACGGAAGCCATAATAAGAGTGTCTCCATCGCTTATTTTGTGAGGTTCTAACTTGTCTTTTAAAATGAGATCCAATAAAGTGGGAATAGTAGCTACCGATGAGTTGCCTAACCATGAAATAGTCATGGGCATAATGTTTTCGGGGATCTCGGTAATATCATACAGAGCGAAAAGTCTTTTTAAAATGGCATCATCCATTTTACCATTTGCCTGGTGAATCAGCGCTTTCTTAATCTCACGGATATTAATTTTACTCTTTTCAAGACACTCTTTTATCATTTGAGGTACATTTTCAATTGCATATTGATAAAGCTTCCGACCATTCATCTTTAAAAAAATGTCACCCTTACCATCATGGTCAGGTTTGTATGATTTACCCATATATAACATTTTGGAATACAATAAGGTATCAGAACGTGTTCTGTGAGCCAGTATCCCGACAGGATAATCACTATACCTGGCTTCGAAAACCGCAGCTCCGGCTCCATCAGCATACAACATAGTGTCCCTGTCACTCGGATCGGAAATCCTCGATAAAATATCAGCGCCTATAACCATCACCTTTTTTGCATCTCCGGATTTTATTAGATAATCAGCCTGAATTGAACCCTGCAGCCACCCCGGACAACCAAAAATTATATCATAAGCTACTGTTTCATGGTTTATTATCCCTAATTTATGTTTTACACGGGCGGCCAAACTGGGTACAATATCTTTCCTCCTGTTGTCATTCTTTATATCACCAAAATTATGCGCAACAATAATATAATCTAACTCTTCCTTATTAATGTTTGCTGACTTAAGGGCTTCACCAGCAGCAATTGAAGCAATATCGGAGGTTACCAGATTATCCGGCACATACCGCCTTTCTCCAATGGTGGTTATTTCAAAAAACTTATCAATTATTTCCCTGTTCGGCTTTTCAAGTTTTTTTCCGTCTGAATCATAAAATTCATTGATGAGAAAATCTTCGTTTCTGATACGTTTTGAAGGGATATAACTACCCGTTCCTGTAATAACACTGGATATATTATTTATCATTTGTTTACTGTATTATAAATTGTCCTTTAGCCTGGTCGTCAAATAATCGTCAGTAATCGTAATATAGTGCTTCAACCTGAAATTGAGACTATGATTTCTATATAAATTAAAATTAATATTTTTTATACCCTGGGTATTTAAGCGATCAAATTTACATATTTAAATTATCGGGCAAATATCTGATCAGGTAAAATATCAATATTTAAAGTATGAATAAACAACATTTCAAGGGCAAAATATTCAGTTGTAATAATGTGTAATAAAAGATGCTCCTCCGTTTTAAGTTACGTATTTGGGGTTGTATAATGAAGCTGAACCAGACCTGTATTATAATGTTTTGTTTCAAGAAGGATTAGTTTTATTTCAGGTATTCCATTTTTAAAAAGTCTTTTCCCTTCTCCAAGCAATACCGGAATAATTGAAATATAAAGTTCATCGATCAGATTTTCCATCAGAAGTTCATTAACAATTTCTGCACCGCCATCTATGAAGATGTCCAGTCCGTCCTCCGTTTTTAATCTGAAAACAAGGTTTATTAAACCTTCAGAATAAAATATTAAGTTGCCTTTTCCAGGCTGTTGTCTGCTTGTTATTATATAGGTCGTTTTGTCAGCGTGAGGAAATTCAGGGACCCGGGCCATAATCCAATCATAGGTTTTCCTTCCCATAATTACAGTGTCAACTGTTCTGATAAAATCATTGTAACCGTAATCTTCTCCTTCACGTTCAACCATTGAAAGAAATGTCAGATCGTCGTTAGGTTTAGCAATATAACCGTCAAGGCTTGTGGCAATATAAAGAATAACTTTTCTTCGGACCGACATAGAACTTAATTTACAATTAGCTATTAAAAGTTAACAGATTTTGACAATTGACAGCGGATTAATTGATCAGATTAACTCTTATTTCATCGGGTTATCCTGTTAAGCAAAATGAGCATTTCTTTTTTTTGAGAATGAGGTTTCAGGAAATTTAATTACACACAAGTAACAAATACATTTATAAAATGTTTTATTAATTTTTAAAGTTCATCCAAAAACATGAAGTCTGCTACAAATATTATGGTGCTCCGCACTTTCCCGGGCCATTCAATGCAGCTATTTATCTGCAAATAGTGACGCACGTCACATTCTTTCATCATTCCATGCAGCTATTCATCTGCAAAAAGTGATGCACCGCACATTCCGGGCTAATATCAAGCGACAGAGCCGCATAATATTTGTAGAAATGCATTTGAAACACCTAATCAATAGGTGCAGAGCACCGTAATATTTAATACCGATTATAAATATCACTAAAAAATTCCAACGGGTATTTCTTAATATTTCAATTTTCGTAAAATCGTGCTCTAAAGATAGCTTGCAACATTCTAATTTAAAACCAATCCACATTAATTGCTGGTATCAGAATCTATTTTTAAAAAATGCGTAAAACAAGAGCCTGGAGAGTAATACGACACTTAAAAATAAGCTGATTCAACATTCTCAACTACGCAAAACATTTATCATAATCCGGTGTTTATAAAGATAACCGGACATAATCCATAATTTATGAAAGCGATTGTATTAAAAGGTTTCGGAGGAGTAGAAAACCTGGTTATAACAGATATCCCTGTACCCGAAATATCTGATGATGAAGTATTGGTCAAGGTCAAAGCCATTGGCATTAATCCCGTAGATATTAAAACCCGTAAGGGAAAAGCTCTGGCGGGTAGTTTAAAAGAAATGGACCCGCTGATTTTAGGGTGGGATATTTCAGGAACGATAACCCGAACAGGCAAAGACGTAACTTTATTTAAAAAAGGGGATGAAGTATTTGGAATGGTAAATTTCCCCGGACATGGAAAAGCTTATGCAGAATATGTAGCTGCTCCTGAAATGCATATTGCTTTAAAACCGGCAAATATTTCACATGAGGAGGCTGCCGCTGCCTCTCTGGCAGCATTGACGGCCTGGCAGATCCTGAAAGAAAAAGCACCAATAAAACCAGGAAATAAAGTTCTGATCCACGCTGCGGCAGGTGGAGTAGGTCATTATGCAGTTCAGATGTCGAAGTATCTTGGAGCTTATGTTGCGGGTACAGCTTCAGAGCAGAACAAAGATTTTGTATTGAGCCTTGGAGTGTCTCAGAATATTGATTATGAGAAACTTCGATTTGAAGAAATATTGCATGATATGGATTTTGTACTGGACACTATCGGTGGAGAATATACTGACCGTTCTTTAAAGGTATTAAAACCCGGAGGGACAATAATATGTATTCCTTCCGGCGCTTCTGATAACCTTACTGAAAAAGCTAAAGAAAAAGGTTTGATCGGATCCCATTTTATGGTGAGGTCGAATGGCAAAAATATGAATGAGATTTCCGAATTACTGGGAAAAGGGATAGTCAGGTCTTTCGTTTCGGGAAGGTATTCATTTGATGAAATAAAGGCAGCACATCTTCAGATAGAGACAGGAAAAACACGAGGGAAAGTAGTTGTTATAACCGAGTGAAACGGGTTTGGAGCTGAGAAATGAAATCAGCAGTAAACTAATTTTGACTAAAAATATAAAACATCTACCTTTGGGATTCTGATTTTAAAACAAGAACACTTTAATTATGAAATTCAGGATACTTGGAAAAACCGGCTGGAAGATAAGCGAAGTAGGCTATGGCATGTGGGGCATGGCAGGATGGACCGGTTCAGATGATAAAGAATCATTTGGTTCCCTTCAACTTGCTGCTGATATGGGATGTAACTTTTTTGATACAGCCTGGGCATATGGTAAAGGCAAAAGTGAAGGCTTGCTTGGGGAACTGGTCAGGGCAAATAAAGGAAAGAAGTTATACACCGCCACCAAAATACCGCCTAAGAATTTTGAATGGCCCAGTAAACGTGAATTCACTCTTGATGATTGCTTTCCTCCTGACCATATACAAAAATATGTGGAAAGGAGCCTCAAAAATGCCGGTTTGGATTCTTTTGACCTTATGCAGTTCCATACGTGGGAGGATCATTGGCTTGAGGATGATCGCGGAATAAGGAAAATGACCGATCTGAAAGAGCAGGGATTATTCAATGCAATAGGCATCAGTTTAAACCGCTGGGAACCATGGAACGGAGTAAAAGCGGTAAAGTCGGGCCTTATCGATACCGTTCAGGTGATTTACAATATCTTTGATCAGAATCCAAAAGATGAGCTCTTACCTGCATGCCGGGAAATGAATGTTGGTGTTATAGCCAGAGTTCCATTTGATGAGGGCTCACTGACCGGTACCCTGACCAAAGAAAGCAGATGGCCAACAGGTGATTGGAGAAACACGTATTTTGTGCCTGAAAATCTGAATTCCAGCATTGAACATGCGGATGCTCTCAAACCGTTTATACCTGAAGGTATAACCATGTCTGAACTGGCACTGCGTTTTATCCTGGGAGAACCAACAATAAGTACAATTATTCCGGGAATGCGTAAATCGGGCCATGTAAAAACAAACATGAAAACCAGCGATGACGGACTGCTGGAACCAGAATTGATGAAGATCCTGGAAAAACACCGCTGGGACCGGGAACCCAGAAAATGGTCACAATAATATTCATTTTTCAACAATTTCGGGGATCACAGTCAGTTTTATGCCCTTAATGCAGTGGTTTACATCCAAACGAATCAAGAGTAAACTTGACGATATTTAAGAGAGCAAATCCCCGATCAATATTTTAGCATACTCATAATGAATATGTTGCGTGAAGTGTTAATATATATCATGTCACGTTTATTGTTAATTCTTGTTAAAAAATCAGCATCATGGTAGCGCAGGAAGATTAAAATTAATAATTTTGGGGCTAATTTTTGTGAAAATTTTGAAGTGATTTAAGTGAACAGAAGATGAAAAAAACGATAATTACAATTACGGTTGTAGTGGCAACCATAATTGCCTTATTTATATTTAATAAAATGGTATCCACTAAAAATACCACAAATTATTTCGCGGAGGCACAAAAAGGTGATTTCGAGATATCCGTCACTTCACCAGGTGAATTAGTAGCTGAAAATTCAATCGACATCAAAGCTCCTGAAATTGGACAAAACAGAGATATTCATGCCACCAGTATCAAAATTCAGGATCTTATTCCTGAAGGAACAGTAGTTAAAGAGGGTGATTATATTGCCACCCTGGACCGGACTGAATTTGATAATACCCTGAAAGATGAAAAAGAAAGGCTCGAAACTTTCCGGATAAATATTGAGATGAAATTACTTGATACTGCAGTATTGCTTAACAACTTAAGAGATGAAATCAAAAATCAAAGGCATACTGTTGAAGAAGCTGCTATCACACTTCATAATTCCAAGTATGAACCCCCAACTACAATCCGTCAGGCAGAAATAGATCTGGATAAACAACAAAGAGTGCTTGAACAAAGGGAAAGAGGTTATATACTGAGATATGAGCAGTCAAAAAGAGATGTTAATAATCTTAATTTATGGTTTAGGAGAGTTACCAAAAGAGTTAACGATCTTGAGGAGGTACTGGCTGGTTTCGTAATAAAAGCACCAGCGTCGGGCATGGTCATTTACAAAAAAGACAGGAGAGGAAACAAAATTAAAGCCGGGACGTCAATAAGTACTTACGAAAGAATTGTTGCCACACTTCCGGATCTGACGTCAATGCTTTCCAAGATGTATGTCAGTGAGATTGAAATAAGTAAGGTAAAACCAGGTCAAACGGTTAATATTAAAGTAGATGCATTTCCCCAAAAGGCTTATACCGGAAAAGTGGTAAGCGTTGCAAATATTGGTGAGATGCTGCCAAATACCGATTCAAAAGTATTTGAAGTTTTGATCAAGCTTGAAGGTTCAGATCCTGCTCTCAGACCTTCAATGACAACCGGAAACAAAATTATAACTAAAACCATTTCAGCTGCAGTTTTTATCCCGACTGAATGTTTACATACCGAGTCTGACGGAATTCCTTTTGTTTATACAAAAAACGGAACGAAGCAGATTGTGATCCCCGGCGATGCAAATGAAAAACACATTGTTATTAAAAAGGGTCTTGAGCCAGGATCTTTAGTTTATCAGGGACAACCTGAAAATAAAGAAAAGTTCCGGCTTACGGGAGAAGAACTTATCCCATTGACGAAAATGCAAAATTAGAGAATATGGTTGTCTCAAAAGCCCATGATCCCTCTTAAACGGGAAGAAAGTTATAATATTGTATACCAATACTTTGGGATAGAATGTTTTAAACAGTCCATCCTCACTTAATTCCACAATTTCAGTTTTGCTGCACAGCTGGCTCATTACACCTTTTTCAGGGCTTCCAGCACCCTTTCGGGGGTCATCGGAGTCCTGTACAGCCTGGCACCGGTAGCATCAAAAATTGCATTTGCAACCACGGCACCGATAGCGATAATCGCAGGTTCTCCACCACCCTGGGGTGCCTTATCTTTACGGTCAAGTATTACACAGTCAATTTTTGGAACCCATGAGAAGTGTGGTATTTCATACGAATCAAATCCACGATTAAGTATATTGCCTCCCTCAAATAAGACCTCCTCGGTAAATGTATAACCAAGTCCCATGGTAATACAGCCTTCCATCTGTATCAATGATCCCTCAGGATTAACACATAATCCCATATCCTGAGCACAGGCAATACGAACAACCGTTACTTTCCCTGAACTCTTATCAACTTTGACTTCAGCCATATGTGCGACGAATGCCCCTGCATCCAATCCACATGCAACCCCTATGCCCCTCCCACTTGGAGACTTACCCGGAGTATAGCCAAACTTGTCAGCAACCGCTTTAAGGCAATCTATTATATGTTCATCTTTAAGGTTTTTCAGCCGGAATTCAAGCGGATCTATACCTGCTGCATTTGCCATTATGTCAATCTGTACTTCTCTGGCGAAAGTGTTGGTATTATTGTTTGGAGCTCGCCATGGACCTGTTGCAAAAGGATGAACGGAAGGAGAATTTCTGCTGCGGGCATAACTGGTAGTTTTGGCATCGGGAACATCATAAATTGTTTCGGCTCCACGTGTCCCGGCGTAATAAACATTATAATCCCACATTTTGATCATCCCCGATTTATCAATTCCCGAATTGACCTTAACAACCGCAGCAGAATGGAAAGTATCATAAAAAAATTCTTCGTCACGGGTCCAGACAACCATCACAGGTTTTCCTGTCAACTTTGCCAGTCTTGCAGCTTCAATACCCTGTTGATTAGCGCTTTTTCCACCGAATCCTCCTCCAACAAAAGGAGTAATTACCCGTACATTTTCCCTGGTAAAACCCAACTCCCGTACTATAGAATCCTGTAAACCGAACGGAGATTGTGTGGAAGCCCATACGGTTATTTTAGGACCTTCAAGATTTGCAAGAGCCGTATGCGTTTCCATTGGCACATGTGCAAGGTAACAATCATGAAATACTGTTTCAAAAATTTTATCAGATTGTTTCCTTCCGGTTTCCAGATCACCGGAAGACCTTACAACATTGGCCACAGGATCAGAATTAAGCATCCATTCAAAGATTGTCTTATCATTGACTTTCATCTCATCATATGAATATTCTGCATTGATTTTCACTATAGCTTCATCGGCTTTGTCATGATTCTCATGCAGAACAGCTATAAGGTCACCATCTTTTACAACCTGTGCTCCGGGTATTTTCTCTGCCCCGGAAACATCAACTGAAGTCAGCCTGGCGCCATGCGATGGCGGTCGCAGAATTCTTGCAAAAACCATTCCCGGCAATTTAATATCACCGGTATACTTAGCTTCACCTGTTACTTTCAAATTTGAATCCCTTCTGAGGAATGGTTTACTGATCAAAGTAAATTTTGTATAATCTTCCGGTGAAGGTTTTATATCGAGATATTTTTCAATTTGCCTGCCTTTGGCAAGTTGTCCATAGCTTATTTTATTTTTGGGATTCCTGGAATCAATTATAATCCCATCTTTCACTCCCAGTTGTGATACCGGAACACCAAGCTTCGCTGAAGCCATTTCAATCAGCACAGCCCTTGCTTCAGCAGATGCAGCTCTCATATTCGGACCAAAACTACGCGTTGTAAGAGAGCCCCAGGTACCTGCATCCCATGGACATAAGTCCGTATCTCCCATTACCATTTTAACTTTATCAAATGGTACATTAAGATCATCAGCCATTGTTTGGGCAAGTGATGTTATTATACCCTGTCCCATCTCAATCTTTCCGGTATAACAGGTAACCGTTCCATCTTCAGCAATCCGGAGGAAAGCATTATAGTCTTTTGGCAGACTTCTGGCCTGTTCAGACGGCAGCCCTGACAGATCAACTAAAAACCAGGGCTGAAAGAATATAAAAATTCCTCCACCAAGAATTTTCAAAAAGTCTCGTCGCGGGATCCCGGAATTCTCCTTTTCCTCCGATGAATCCAATTTTGATTATCTCTGATTTTTTCATGATTACTTCCCTCCTTTCATTTCTTTAGCTGCTGTCTGAACTGCCTCAATAATACGTACATGGGCTCCGCAACGACAAAGGTTATCTTCAAGTCCGCTGATTATCTCCTCACGGGTAGGTGAGGGATTTTTCTATTAGCAACCCTACTGAACTCATAATCATACCTGGGGTACAGTAACCGCATTGTAATGCGTCATGGGCGACAAATGCTTTTTGGACAGGGTGCAGCTTCCCATTAACCGCAAGTCCTTCAATTGTAATTACTTCTTTACCGGCAACATCACTTACCGGTAACATACACGACCTTACAGGCTCATTATTGATAAGTACAGTGCAAGAGCCGCAGAATCCCATTCCGCAGCCGAACTTGGTTCCCGTAAGACCGAAATGGTTCCTTAAAACCCATAGCAGTGTCTGGGTAGGATCAATCAGGACTTCCGTTTTTTTCCCGTTTAGCTGAAAACTAATTGTCTCTTCCATTTTTTACCTTATTTGCTTTAATGAATTAATATAATCTTCGTAAGTGTCAATATCTTTAAGAATTGCAGGTGTGTTGACTTCGACCTCATCTACCTCATCCGGAAAAAGTTGTGCAAGTGAACGTAACCCTGACTCCGGATCAAGTTTTTCTATCTCATTCCTGTATTTAATATCAATCAGAACAGGATGGCCTCTTTTCTTCATGTATACGGGGATAACAATTCCTTTTTTTGTTTGCTATAAATGATTCAATGACAAGATTTATCACCTGTGAGGTAATTACTGGCTGATCACCGGGAAAGACCATAACGGCCTAGCTCCATCCGGAACTGACCTAAAGCCGCATTTTACCGATGAGAGCATTCCTTGTTTGTAATTACCGTTATAACAGAAAGTTACCGGGAGATATCCTGCAACCTTCTGTATTTCTTCCCGGTAAGATCCTGTAACGACCACTATCTTATCAATATCTGATCCTGTAACATTCTCAATAACCTTTTCAATCATGGTTTTACCATCGAAAGGAAGCAGCATCTTTGGAGATTTCATCCTTTTTGACTCACCGGCAGCCAGTATTATAGCCCAGATCACTGACATAAAAAATAATCTAAGTTTTATAAAACCCAACCTCTGACGGGAGGGGATCTTGCTTAATTTCTTTTGCCTTTAAACTTTTGTCACTGAGGCTTCGGTCAGTGATTACGCTCTGCTTCGACTTTTGTCTTTGTAAAACCCACCCCAACCCCTCCCGGGAGGGGATCCTTAGCTTTAGCTTTGCCTTTATCGTTTTGCATTTTACTTTCTTAAATTTTTAACCTGGATCAGCTGCGCTGCAATACTGACGGCAATCTCCTCCACTGTCCTGGAGTTTATATCCACTCCAACCGGAGCATGGACAGACTTCCATTGTTGTTCGGTTGCCCATCCCTTCTCAATGGAATCCCTGTGCATTATCGCTACCTTGTTTTTACTTCCGATCATACCAATATATGCAGCTTCAGATCCAATACAACCTTTCAGAGCTCCTGCATCGTCCCTATGACCCCGGCTGACAATTACTATAAACATATCGGAACTCTTCTTTAATTTATGCAATGCCTGTCCGATATCTTCAACAATTATATTTTCAGCTTCCGGAATGTTATCCCTGTTGGCAAATTCAGGTCTGTCATCAATAACTGTTACCTCAAATTCAAGAAGAGAACCAAGATGTGCGAGTGCTTTACCGATGTGACCGGCACCTGCAATTACCAGCGAAGGAGGAGGAAAGACTGGTTCGAGCAGAAAGAGATAAGATTGTTCCTTACCTGGAATGGTTAGTTCTATTTCCCTGAAATCAGAAGGGTCGCACTTCAAAAGAATACTTTTAACCTCAGGTTCAATCTTTTGAAGGAACGTAAGCTGTAATAAAGGTTTTGTTTTTTCTGTCATCCAGTACCGGTTTATAAGAACCTTATCATCAGCAATACCGGTAATTATTGTTATTAAAACTCCGGGGATCCTGTCTGTTACAGATTTCTTAATTTCCTCATATACTGACAAATGATTGAATGGATTGGCATCTATCAGAACGCTTATCTGTCCTCCGCAGGTAGCATCCTCTCCGTCCGGAATATCTTTATTCAGGAAAAAAATTGGCTGACATGAATCTTTTGATCTGATTGAATTTTGAGATAAGTCTTTTACTTTTGCTTCAAGAATGCCTCCGCCCACAGTGCCGGAAATAAGACCCGATTTTCCAAATATGGCAGAACTTCCGGGTTTCTGAGGTGTTGAACCGGTACTTCCGGAAACTGTAGATAAAACCAGGTCGGGATAGGTTGCATGCAGATCCAATAACTGGATATATATGTTTTTCATTATCCGGAATTTTAAAATATACAACCTGCAATGAATCAATTATAATAATATTTGATTTATCCGGTTGAACAACTTCATTGCTTAACAACAAATATATTAAAATTGAACTATTAATTATAATTAATTTTTGGAGTGGAGAAACAGGTAATTCCCTGCCTGATAATATACGCCAAAAAGTTTTTTATATTTACTGGACTATAGGAAAAATTTAATTTTGAACTTAAATCTGACAATTCACATGAAAAACTGCATCACAAAATTATCTGCTATTTTCATTACCGGGGCGATGGTTTTCCTCGGCTGCCAGTCACCTGTCAATACAAACATAAAAACCGAGGAACCTGAAAACAGATGGCTCGAAGAAATGACAATAACAAAGTTGCAGCAGGATTACAGGGAAGGAAAATATACAATTTCTGATGTTGTATCGGCATACCTTGACCGTATCATAGAGATAGACAAAGATGGACCGGCTTTAAATTCAATTATAGAAATAAATCCCGATGCTATGCTAATAGCCGCTGAACTGGATAAGGAGATGAATGAGGGAAAGAGACGCGGACCTTTGCATGGGGTTCCTGTGATACTTAAAGACAACATTGACACTCATGACAGGATGCCTACCACGGCGGGAGCCACAGTTTTACGAAATTCCTTCCCATCCAAAGACAGTTTTGTTGCAAAAAAACTAGGGAAGCAGGTGCGGTAATTATTGCCAAATCGAACCTGAGCGAATGGGCTAATTTCCGTGCCAAGGTTTCATCAAGCGGATGGAGCGGCGTAGGGGGTCAAACAAAAAATCCCTATGTTCTTGACCGTAATCCCTGCGGTTCAAGTTCAGGGTCAGGAGTGGCTGTATCAGCCAACCTTTGCATGATGGCAATCGGAACCGAGACTAATGGCTCAATAGTTTGTCCTTCCAACAATAATGGTATTGTAGGTCTTAAACCTACTGTTGGCCTGATCAGTCGTACCGGAATTATCCCTATTTCATTTACACAGGATACGCCTGGCCCAATGGGACGGACTGTTGAAGATGTTGCGATTTCACTTGGAGTATTGACTGGCATTGATTCCTGCCGATTCAAAGACCTTAAGCTCAGACGGTAAATTTCTTAAAGATTATTCAAAATTTCTTAAAAAAGATGGTCTGAAAGGTAAACGGATCGGCCTGCTGAAAACATCCATGGGTTATTCCGATCATGTTGATACTCTTATGAACCATGCAGTTGAATTTCTGAAGAATCAGGGAGCTAATGTCGTTGAAGTTAATTTACAAAAAGGAGCCGGCTTTAATAACGCATCTTTTGAAGTTATGCTTTATGAATTTAAAGATGGTCTTAATAAATATCTTAAGACCTGGGAGATGATGCTCCTGTAAAGAATATTAAAGAATTAATTGAATTCAATAAAACAGATACAATTGAATTAAGATATTTTGATCAGCAACTTCTCGAAATGGCAGATAAGAAAGGAGATCTGAATACACCGGAATACAAAAAATCTCTTGAAAGAATGTTAAAGGCTACAAGAGAAGATGGGATAGATAAGATGATGAATACCAATAAGCTCGATGCATTAATGGCACCGACGGGATCCCCTGCATGGAAGACAGACCTGTTACTTGGTGATCATTTTGTGGGAGGCAGCTCCTCGCTTGCTGCAGTTGCAGGTTATCCGGCAATAACTATCCCAATGGGTTTTATTGAAAATCTCCCTGTCGGTGTTACATTCTTCGGTAAAGCATGGAGTGAACCAGTACTTTTAGAGATTGCATATAGCTTCGAACAGGGAACAAAACACAGAAAGGCACCGAAGTACCTTCTCACTGACTAACTGATAATAAAGAATTTATAAAAAACAAAAAGTATTTAAGCTATTCTTTTTTTGTGTCTTCCTTTGGCTCAGTCCTGATTTTATCGGGTTCATCTTCAACTTTAGAGGCCTTTTTAAACTCCTTCATGCCCTGACCTATACCCTTCATCAGTTCAGGAATCTTACGTCCGCCAAAAAGAAGAACTACCACGAGTAAAATCAGATATTATTTCCGTTGCACCAAAATTTCCCATTTTTCCGTTATTAAATAATTTTTAAAGATACGAATCATTTGAGTAAGATCAAAACCAAAACAATTTAAAATTCTTAAAGTTCAGGTAAACTCTGAAGTAAAATGACTGACTATTGCTGAAGTTATTGTTTGTACATTTATATTAAATCGCTAACTTGCGGCTTCATTTTTAAAAAGAAATAAATTCAATTTTTTAATTTTTTTAAACGTATGGCAAAATATAATTTAGAACCGGTTAAGGTTCCTGAGGTAAACACAAAATACAGAAGAATTAAAACCAAATTACCTGTTCCGGAATCATTAAGTATCTTTCAGTCATTATCCGAATCAGAACCTGTCTCCATGATGGGACAACCTCCGATTATCTGGGATAAGGCAGAAGGATTCCAGGTTTACGACAAATGGGGAAACAAATGGATTGACTGGTCTTCAGGTGTTTTGATAACAAATGCGGGACATGGTCGTAAAGAAATAATTGATGCTCTTAAAAAAATACTTGACAGTAAACTTCTTTCAACTTACGTTTTTGTTCATGAAAAACGTGCCGAGCTTACAAAAATGCTTCAGAAAATTTCTCCTGATCCTTCAGAATACCTTGTTTTTCTTCTCAGTACCGGAAGTGAAGCAACGGAAAACTGCATAAAACTTGCAAAAACCTATGCAATACAAAAACACGGGCCTGAAAAGAAATACCTTTTGTCGTTCAATTATGCATTTCATGGCAGAACACTTGGAGCACAGCTTGCAGGAGGTTCTGCAAAATTAAAAACCTGGATTGTTGATGAAGGTAAAACTTTTATTCAGGTTCCTTTCCCCGATGGGTATAAAAATGAAAATACTTCATTTGATCTGTTGCTTGAAAGCATTAAGAAGCAGGGAGTAAAACCTGAGGAAATTGCCGGAATGATAGTAGAATCCTATCAGGGAATCGGGCCGGACTTCCTTCCTGTTGATTATGCAAAAAAACTGGTGGCATTTTGTCGTGAAAATGATATAGTAAGCATCTTTGATGAAGTTCAGTCAGGTTTTGGAAGAACAGGAAAAATGTTCTGTTATGAACATTATGGCATTAAACCTGACCTTATAGCCTGTGGAAAAGGAATTTCTTCATCCTTACCCCTATCAGCAGTGATAGGAAGAAAAGATATCATGAGCCTTTACGCACCCGGTTCAATGACATCAACACATTCAGGCAGTCCGTCTGCCCGTTGTTGCTGCTATTGAGAGCCTTAAAATAATCCAAAAGGAAAATCTGGTGGAAAATGCCAGAAAATTAGGCGAAATATTAATTCCTGAATTAAGAAGGATTGCAGCTAAATATCCTGAAATATTAGGATGTGTCCAGGGAAAAGGTCTGGTAGCTGGTATTCAGGTTGTTAAAAAAGGCACAAAAGAACCTGATTCTGAGATGGCTCTGAAAATAAATGAGAAGTGTTTTCATAAGGGACTGTTGATGTTTGCTCCTGTAGGGGTTGCAGGAGAATGCCTGAAAATTGCTCCGCCACTTACTATTACCGAAGATGCTTTAAGGGAAGGTATTAAAGTGATGGAAGAAGCTTGTGATGAAATTTTAGGATAATAATTAATTTATAATTTTAACTCAATGAATGCTATAGACATTGTAATTGTTGGTGGAGGTATGATCACATATGATCTATTATTACCTTCTGTTTATCATCTTCAACGAACAGGCTATGTTAAAAGTATTAAAGTCTGTGCATTGGATTCACTTCCTCTGAAGGCGCTGAAAAACAACAAAGAATTTGCAGAAACATTTCCTGGTCAGGATTTTGAAGCTTATCCTTCAGTTTCCGAACCCGCGGAAAAGAAATACCCTGATTTGTACAAAGAAGTTATTGCACAAATGAAGCCAAGGCAAATGGTTATAGTTGCAATGCCCGATCAGCTTCATTATCCTGTAGTAATGGAAGCATTGAAAAATAACCAGCATGTTCTTTGCGTCAAACCATTAGTACTTAAGTACGAACAAGCCGCTGAAATAGAAAAACTTGCTTTCAAAAAAGGATTGTTTGTCGGTATTGAATATCATAAGCGTTTTGACAGGAGATCATTAATGGCCAAACGCAACTGTGAATTGAAACAGTTCGGAGAATTTATTATGGGGGAAGCAAAACTGATTGAACCATATTATTACAGATCATCAAATTTTCAGAATTGGTTCACATGTGACAAAACAGATCCATTCGTATATATAGGTTGTCACTATGTTGACCTTGTATATTTTATTACCGGATTGAAACCAATTGAGGTATCCGTATCAGGCATTAAGGGGAAATTCCCTAATGGTAATGAGGCATATATGTGGGCTAATGGAAGAGTCCGGTTTGAAAATAATGCCCTGTTATCAGTTATTGATGGTCTGGGTTATCCCGATCAGGCAGCAGGCAGCAATGATCAGAGTCTGCTAATGTTTTTTGAAGGAGATAATAAAACGGGAATGATAAAACATAATGATCAGAACCGGGGCGTTGAACACTCATATCTTGAAGGAATCGGGTCCGGCGGATCAGTCTTTAATTATGTGAGTCCCGATTTTTATAAGCTTGTACCATGGGAAGGTGAAGGATATAAGCCTGTTGGCTACGGATTTGACTCTGTATCAGCTTCAGTTACAATGGCATATCTTATTGAAAACCAGGTACAAGGGTTTTCAGAAGATGCATCGTTGATTAAACGGCAGGAACTGATTAAAAAATACCGATAAGAAAGGAATCATTGCCACACCTGCCAACAGCTACATTAATGAGTTGGTTGTCGAAGCAGCACGTCTTTCTATTTTACATGACGGAGAAATCGTTAATATTGAGTATAAGCCAACCCCTCATGTAAAACTTCGTCCGAAAAAATAAAGGTTTCGTGAGAAATAAGTGTTCTCAACCGGTTTAAATATTAGTTATAAGATGCCCCCGATTCAATAATCAGGGGCTCTTCTTTTATCCGGGTTTTGGAAATGAGGCATAAAATAAAATTTTCTCAACTAAATATTTTGGATTTATATTTTCAATGAATACATTTACCCGCGACACAAATAATAAAAACCGTGTTCTCACGGATTTTCCCTTGACCATGCACTCTTCATAAAAGATTATTTCAGGTTAATTTAAACCCCGATTTACCATATCGGTAACATATAAAATCCTCTAAAATGAAAATTCTGACTTTTTCCTCCTTACTGTGTCTGATTCTGCTTACCGGTACAATCAATGCACAGTATATTACAAAATATCCTGGGATACCCAGGATTGATGTCCACACTCATGTTTATAATAATTATCCTGCAATTGCTACTTATCTTATTATGCGTGATTCATTATTGCAAAATCGCAATATTGATATGGCAATGTGGATCAATCTTGGAAGAGGAGATGTTGGAGAGACCGGAATTGATACTGTAACCCAGGTGAGTAAAGGAAGAATTATGACCAGTATATACGATTTTACTCCGCATAAAGGGCTTACCCATAATTCAAAAGATCTTGCCGGGTATCTTAAAAAGGGTTATGTCGGATACAAAATCTGGTACGGTCCTCCTTCCCGGGTTCTGAAGGAAGGAGAAACAGGTTATAAATATGTTGATGATCAGGCCAATGAACCTATGTTTGCTGCAATGGAAAAAATTGGAATGGTAGCCACTTCAATTCATATAGCTGATCCTAACGGTCCCTTTGGAAACAGAGGAAAATGGGCAGCTGATCCTGATAGAATTCTGGCGGCAGATAGTGGGTATGGAACGTGTTCTGCAACGTCATCCTGATCTTACTGTAATAGCAGCTCATTGTTGCTGGCTTATATGCCAGGATGCACAGATTGATTTTCTGCGGTACATGCTTAAAACTTATCCCAAGTTTTATGTTGACCTGGCTGCAACCGAACAATACTACTATCTTGTTAACCGTGAAAACCTTCGTGATTTTATGATTGAATATTCAGATCGCATCTTGTTCGGAACAGATAAAGGACCCATTACTGACTCTGCAATACGCAGTAATGTAAATAGTTACGCCCGTTTCTTCCAGCTTCTTGAAACTGACGATGCAGATTCAGGGAAGAAATGTAATGAAGGGGCTTGATCTGCCAAAGGAAGTACTGGAAAAGATTTACTATAAAAATGCGCTTAAATTATATCCCGGGCTTCCTGAAAGGATGCGTAGCCTTGGATACAAGATTTAAATATGAAAAAGATTAACCGTCGTGGATTCGTAAAATCAATACCTGGTATCACTGCCGGTATTGTAATGGCTGCTAACAGCCCAAGGCTTTTCAGTTCATGGAAAAATGGGAATATCAGTTCAAATAATGTTACGGCTGTTATTCCAATGCCAATTCAGGTTGTTATTGACGATGTGGGCTGGTGGTCAGGAAAGGACGGGAGCACATTTCAGGAACCATATCGGACAGGTATCTGGACGTGATCATCATCCTGCTGATTATGAAGCTATTGCATCACTGGGACGTACTTTAGGTATACGGCCACAGGCAGCAATGATCTTATGTGAATGGGATAAAAAGAACATTCTTCGAAAGTTGCCGACCAGCACATGGATGGGCAAAAATTGGGATAATAGCAAATGGACAGGTAAATGGCAGGAAGAAGCCGCTGACATTATCAGAAGGAACAACCGGAATTTTGAATTTACGCTTCATGGAATTGGGCATGAATATTGGGAAGGAGATAAATTCACAAGAGCAGAATGGGCTGATAAGAAAGGGATAATGCGTCCGCGTGACCAGGTTGAAAAACACCTGGACTATTTCGGGAAGATCATGGATCAACATAACCTGGGTCCGTTTCCGGTTTCTTTTGTTCCTACAGCATTTTGTCATACGTATGGAATATCATCCGGGCATACAATAAGTATGGCTGAATTGCTAAAAAAGAGAGGGATAAATTATATCAACACCCCCTATCAGAGTATGTTTAATTCAAAGGCAGTGGATCATGTGACTTTTGGTTTTGACTCGGAAGTTATGACCGTTGACCGCGGGCATGATCTGTTGAACTGGAATATTACGGGGAAAGCTCCGGCAGGTAAAATTCAGGGCCCCACCTGCGGCATGCACTGGGCTAACCTTATCCATCCCGATCCTTCAAGGAATCAGGAAATTGTAGGGGAATGGGTCAAAATTCTATCACCGTATAATGAAGGACCTGAAACAATGCTCTCTCCGGATTCATTATCTTTCAGGAATCAGCTTTCGCACCAGGTATGTACCAGGATTATCCGGACGGAAAATAATATAGAACTTGATTTTAGGGAAACGGATTCTTTACCAGGCAGCTTAAAGAAAAATCAACTGGTATTAAAAGTGAAAAGTCAGAATGCACTGAAATTCAGTTCCGGCAAAATCAACATCTTATCTCAGACATTCAGAAAAACTGAAGAATACTATATTTACACCCTTATGCTCGAAAGAATACAGACAGACAGCAGGGCTAACCTGAACTTTTCAATTAATGCTTAAGGTTACCTTTGCAAATTGGTTTTGTATCCGTACCTAATACCAATATCCGGCTAATCTCCGGAAAATTAAATTCATAATGTTCAGATTCAGACTTATCATCATTTCACTCCTGTTTTTTTGTGGAAATACTATATATATATGGTCAATCAAAAGGAATTAACCGTGAAAAGTACCGGATAGGCATCAAACAGACCAATAGTGAGATCTCAATTGACGGAGTTCTGGATGAAGCTGTATGGCAATCAGCAGAAATAGCTGATCATTTTCAAAGGGTCCTTCCCACCGACACTGGCTATGCCATAGCACAGACAGAGGTAAGACTCACCTATACAGCAACAACCTTTTATATGGCGATCACCTGTTTTGATCCTACACCGGGCAAGAGGCCTGTTGAATCTTTGAGGCGTGACTTCAGCTTCGGTAAAAATGATAATTTTCTTGTCTTTATTGACACGTACAATGACCAGACAAACGGCTTCTCTTTTGGAATTACTCCAGCAGGGGCTCAATGGGATGGATTGCAGGCAAATGGCGGAACTGTTAACCTTAACTGGGATATCAAGTGGAGGTCGGCAGTTAAAAACTATAATGACCGGTGGGTAGCAGAGTTTGCAATACCTTTCCGCAGTATGCGTTACCTTGGGGGCGCAAAGGAATGGGGCATAAATTTCAGCCGTCAGGATTTGAAGACAAATGAGAAATCAAGCTGGGCGCCGATGCCAAGACAATTCGCAACAGCAACCCTTGCATATGCCGGTTCGCTGGTATGGGACAAACCATTGCCATCATCAGGAACCATGTTTTCCCTGATTCCGTATTTGTCAATAAAAACGACACAGGATAATGCTGCCGGAGAAAAAGTTAAATTGAAAACTACCGCCGGAATTGATGCAAAAGTTATTCTTTCCACATCGATGAACCTTGACCTGACGGTAAATCCCGATTACTCACAGGTGGAGGTCGACAGACAGCAAACAAATCTTGACCGGTTCGAACTCTTCTTTCCCGAAAAGAGACAGTTCTATCTTGAGAACAGTGACCTTTTTGCTAACCTTGGAAGTGAAAATATCAGGCCGTTTTTCTCCCGCCGGATAGGACTTGACAGTCCCGTACAATTTGGGGGGCGTCTTAGCGGTAAGATCGGCAATGACTGGAGGATTGGGATTATGAATATTCAGACCGGTGAAAAAGATAGTATACCTGCCAGTAATTTTACTGTTGCCACACTTCAGCGGAATGTTTTCAGCCGGTCATATATTTCAGGCTTTATAATAAACAAACAGGTAATGTATGGTAATAGTGACATTCCATTTTCAGGTTACCGCTATAATCGTGTTGCAGGGCTGGAATATAATCTGGCAAGCCCCGATAACCGCTGGACAGGAAAGGCATTTTACCATCAGTCTTTTTACACGGGAGCAAAGGCCGGTGATGCTGCTGCCGCAGCAAATATTACTTATTCCTCCCAGTATTTAACAGCATCACTTAACCAGTCGTGGGTTGATGCAGGTTATATTTCCGAGACCGGATATATCAGGAGGAAAGGCTATTATGAAGTCAACCCGGTATTCCAGTACAAGTTTTTCCCAAAATCAGGCTCACTGGTAAATCATGGGCCAGGCTTTAAGTCAGATATGTTTTTTGATCCTTCATTCAAAAATACTGACAGAGAGACACAGTTATTGTATTCTTTCGAGTGGATGAATAAAAATACGGTTTCATTCGATGTAAAAGATACCTACATTATGCTGCAGGCACCTTTCGATCCGACCAATACAAGAGGTGATTCTCTTGCAACCGGGTCAGATTTCGACTGGAAAGAGATTGGCGGTACATTCGGATCGGATATACGGAAACCATTCAACATAATTCTAAATAGCAGATACGGTGGTTATTTTAACGGTACCAGATGGTCTCTGAACGGAGAATTTAATTATCGCATCCAGCCTTTTGGAAGCATCGCGCTTGTTACATCATACAATAAAATTTCACTTCCGGAACCCTATAACAGTGCGGAGCTTATATTGATAGGACCCAGACTCGATTTTACTTTCACAAACAGCCTTTTCTTCACGAGCTTCATTCAATATAACAACCAGATTGACAACATAAATCTTAACCTCCGTTTCCAGTGGCGGTTTGCACCTGTTTCCGATCTGTTCATAGTTTATACCGAGAACGCATTTCCGGGAGACTTCCGTATAAAAAACCGTGGTCTTTTTGTTAAGGTCTCCTACTGGTTCAATTAAAAGAGCTTCATATCCGGGTTCAACATCTCAGATAAGGTTTTAATGAAAAAATAATGGTTTCTGCTAAAAAACAATATGAACATTGAAAATTGGCCCGCCAAATTTGCCGATCATTTGCTTATATAATTGAATTGACCTATTTTTATTCGCTACAATTTTATTAATATGCATGATAACAAATAAAACAGCCATGAAAAAGCTCTTACTATCCGTTTTTGTATTGACGATTATGTTTTTTTCTGCAACTGGTCAGAAAGCTCCGACAGGAAATCCAAAGGACTTTAAGGTAAAAACTTGTCTGCACTCGGTGAGCTATATGGGCGCCTGGCAGGGACAGGCACTATTAAGTGTTGACGAATTTCTGGTTAAAGCCAAAGAACTCGGATTTGACGGAGTGATGCTGGCAGCCAAACGTCCGCATGTTTCACTTCTTGATTATGATGATGCTGCACGTAAGAAATTACGGGAAAGGATTAAAAGCCTTGGACTGGAACTTGTTTGCCTGGCAGGTTATAATGATTTCACTGCAGGTGTAGACAGGCCGGGAGTCCCCCACACTGAGATACAGGCAGTTTATATCGGGGAACTGGCACGCCTGGCGCGCGATCTTGGCACCAATATGGTACGTATATATACTGGTTATGAACGTTCCGATCTTTCATTTGACAAACAATGGGCCATGGTAGTTGAAGGATTAACGATGGCCGGAAAAATTGCGGCACAATACGGTGTTACCCTTGTCGTACAAAATCATCACGATATTGCTTTGCATCATGATGCCATGAAATGGCTTCTTGATGAAGTTAACCTGCCGAATGTAAAAGCCGCATTCGATTGCTGGTCCCCCACCCTTGAGGGTTTGAATAATGAGGAGATGCGACAGGCAATCTATACGATGAAACCCTATATTTACCAGACCACAACAGCCGACTATGAAGTATTGCCACGATTTCATTATGAGGTCAATCAGACCAATTACACTCAGCTGGTCGGCCAGAACAGGGCTGTCCCTATGGGAGAGGGTTTTCTTGATTACAAAAACTTTATTAACACCCTTAAAGAGATCGGATATCAGGGTTATATCACCTATGAGATGTGCGCAGTACTTAAAGGCGGTGGTTCAATTGAAAATCTCGACAGGAGCGCAAAGATTTTCCTGGAATATATGAAGCAATTTAAATGATAGTATTATAGTTATCAATGTTTCTGCAGACTTCTCTATTTTATGTAAAAATCGAGAAGCGGTTCATTTCCGATATAGGCAACCAGGTTATCATTCCTGAATAAGTTTCCCACACCAGGCGGTGTGCCCGTGAAGATCAGGTCCCCGGTTTTAAGGGTAAAAAACTGAGAAGCATAAGCAACTATCTCATTAAACCCGAAGATCATATCAGAAGTATTGCCCTGCTGGACCACTTTGTTGTTAATCTCAAGTCTGAAATCAAGATTCCCCATATCTCCCGGAGAGCCCACAGGAATGAATTTACCAACAGGAGCTGACCCGTCAAAGCTTTTAGATATTTCCCAGGGATATCCGGCAGCAGACTGCAGCCTCTGAAGATCGCGTGCCGTAATATCAATACCCACTGTCACTTCATCAAAATACCTGTGGGCGAACTTAGCAGATATCCCTTTGCCAAGTTTGCTTATCTTAATTACAACTTCAACTTCATACTGAATCATCTCAGAAAAACCCGGCAGGAAAAACGGTTTGTTGTTCTTCAGTATTGATGAATCAGGCTTTAGAAACAACATAGGTTTTTCCGGGGGAGACCAATTCATTTCCGCAGCATGTTTTCTGTAATTGAGCCCGATACAAATAATCTTCATTATATAGTTATGATTTCCCGAATGACCTTAATTTAATTTCAGTCAGAACTTTTTTGGTATAGAGCGGAAAATCTCCGTTCATCATCCATGAATAATATGAAGGTTCTTCAGCAAAAACAAGCTCCACGGGTTTTCCTTTATGTTTTCCGAAGTTAAAAATTTCCACTCCGTTTTCATCAAGAATAATCCTTCCTGCAAAATCAACATTATTATTAAATGAACTTATTTCAGCAAGCTTTTCAATGTCATTTTCAAGATCATTATAACGGTCAAGCTGAGCTTTAAGCACCTCGTATGTAGCTGCTGTATCGGCTTTCGAACCATGCGCACCTTCAAGGTTTTTATAGCAGTAGAACTGGTAAGCAGCGGCCAGTGTCCGTAGTTCTTTTTTATGAAAAATAACCTGGACATCAACATATCGCCTCTTCAGAAAATTAAAATCGATATTGATCCTTAAAAATTCCTCGGCAAGAACTGGTATGTCAAACTTTATGGCATTATAACCGGCAAGGTCACAGCCTTCAAGAAAAGCCGCAAGTTTTTTTGCCACTTCCTTAAACGTAGGAGCATTGGCAACATCGCTGTCAGTTATGCCATGAATAGCAATAACCTTGGCAGGAATTGGTATTTCGGGATTTATTCTTGTACTCATCCATTCTTCCTTACCGTTAGGACTTATCTTCAATACAGAAAGTTCCACAATCCGGTCAGACGAAACATTTATACCCGTAGTTTCGAGATCGAGGAATGCAATAGGTCGTTTAAGTTTTAGTTCCAATTATCAGGCATTTATCATCATTGGCATAAGAAGCATCAGCAGATCTTCAGAATCGTTTTCCGACTCTAAGGGAAGGAAAAGCCCGGCGCGCGTCGGATCAGCAAGTTCAATCATGACATCCTGTGAAGCTATGTTTGCCAATATCTCAAGCAGGAATAAAGATTTAAAACCGATCTCAATTTCTTCACCTTCATACTGGCATTTAATTCTTTCATAGGCTGAAATGGAAAAATCAATATCCTGTGCAGAAATCATTGCCTGGTTGCCATTTAACTGGATCTTTACCAGGTTACTGGCCTGATTTGAGAATACGGAAACTCTCTTAAGTGTATTATAAAATTCAACCCTGTCGATGGTAATCTTCCTTGGATTATTTTTTGGAATAACCGAATTATAGTTTGGATAATTACCTTCAACAAGCCTGCAAACGACTTTATAATCACTAAGAATAAAGAAAGCATTCTTATCGTCGAACTCGACCGCTACAGGTCCCTCCTCCTTAGGTAAAATATTTTTCAGTAGTGATGCAGGTTTTTTCGGAAGTATAAATGATGCATTATCATCAGCATTTGCGTCAGTTCTCTGGTAACGAACCAGTTTATGCGCATCAGATGCAACAAACGTAATTTTGTCAGGAGAGGCTTCAACAAAGATTCCGCCCATTACCGGACGAAGCTCATCATCAGCCGTAGCGAAAAGTGTCTTGTTAATCCCTGCAAGCAACACATCAGCATTAATATTAAATGCAAACTTCTTGTCCTTTTTAATGGCTGGCAAAGCCGGAAAATCAATCCCGTTCTGACCCACAACATTAAATTTCCCGTTTTCAGAACTGATTACGACAGCCAGGGTATCCGCATTAATCTCAAATGACAGAGGTTGAACAGAAAACTCCTTCAATGTGTCGAGTAATATCCTGGCGGGAAGCGCAATAATTCCATCCCCTTCCGTATTTTCAAGTTTCATTTTTGTTATCAGAGTTGATTCAAGATCAGAGGCAGTTATTTCCAGATCGTTACCTGTAAGGTTGAAAAGAAAATTATCAAGGATAGGGAGGGTATTCTTCGAACTTATTACCCGGCTTATTGATTGCAGATGACTAAGAAGCTCTGTGCTGGATACTACAAATTTCATATATGTATCGGTTTAAATTGTTTTAATGGTTTTAAAATTAATTACTGGACTAAAAATGAATTGATTGCACCATTCTTTGTATCCAATTCTTAATCAACAATATTACGAAAAAAAACTATCACCTCAAATTTAATAATTATTCGGAAAAGAAATAAGACCTCCTTTTAAGTATTGGATCCACATCAAAATACCTCATAATAAAAAGCTCGTCGCTATTACCGGTTTTACCCCATAATCTGTCACTGTCAATGGATTTAATTCCGTTTATTACTTTGTCTCTTCCCCATAATGTAAGTACTGTTTTTTTTCTGTCTGTACCACTTACGGTTATCCTGATTAAAGGCTGACCGGTCTCTATTCTTTTCTTCTCATCAGCCGGAATGTCCAATGCCCATTCTTCAAAGGGGATCCATGTAAAATAAGTGAGATAACGCTTAACTTTTGAAGAGTCCCAGCCGCTTAATTCTGAATTAATGCCGGAAACAACAAACCGGTGACTTTTGTTTACGATTGAAAAAGAAGATGAAGTATCATTTAGGTATTCAAGCCTTACAGACTCAATTTCTGACGGAAGGAGATTAAAAACTGTAAATGGCTCCCAGAATAATTTATTAACATTGAATGCAGAGCCGATATCAGTTTCATAACCCGGAATATATACTATAAAAGGCTTTGACCTCTCCCCTTTTTTCATTATATTACCATAAACGTTTGATCGGGTTTTATAAACCAAAAAACTTTTAAGTAGCCCGGACCTTGCAAATATTTTTACTTTTACAGGGTCTATCCCCTTTTCAGTTATTTCGGAATTGAACATTTCGGGTGACACCGGTGATTTTATCTGAATCTCTTTAAGTAATCTTATAATAAAAAGAACACCGCTTTTTCTTGCCTCATCCTTTCCGTTAACAACCCACTCTTTCCCTTTCATTTCAAGTGACAACTTATACCTCCCCTCTGAAAATTCAATCCTTGTAATCTCTTTCTGTTTTTCAATGGCAAATGAACTGTTACTTTTTCCAAAAGGGGAGCGGTCCTTTAAAATAAATAAAAAAACAACTGTGATGATAATAATAAAAAGAATAATTCTTATTACAGCTCTGTTCATTATCAATATTTTGTAAACATTCTTTTTCGAAAATAGCTGTAAATCAAGCCGGCAATAATTACGATCAGAACAGGTCCGGCAATATTGAAAATCTGCCATTTGAGTCTTTCATTTTTTACCCTGGTACGGTCAAGTAATCTTAATTTCAATTCCCTTGACCTGAGTTCCATGATCCCGGTATTATCAACCAGGTAATTCAGGCAGTTTATAATAAAATCCCTGTTACCATATAACTGGCCCGTGACTTTGTCCTGCCCGAGAGGAAAAGGAGTTTCGGAAGTACCCATCCTTCTGACTTCATTTCTGACAATATCGGCATCGGAAATTACTATCATTTTTGACTTTTTGCTTTCTGTTTTTATTTTTAAGGTTTTGTCCTGAAGAAGGTTTTGAGTCATCCTGTTCCTGAATGCTGAAGGAAAGACTCCTTCTAGAAGTACTGCCACAGGAAGTCTGGATCTGTTAAAGCTTTTTTCGTCGGGTAATGATTCAGCCTCCTTAAGTCTAATTAAAAAGGGGGGATTGAGTGTCCGCGTGAAAGCCGAAGTGGCAAGCAGGACTGTTTTTCTTATCGCCGGATCGAGACCGACTGTATCGATATAATTTACAAATTCTCCTTTTACCTTGTTAAGGTTCCTGGTAATGGGATGAGATGGAGCAGGTGTGAGCAAAGGATAATATACCCACTTGAATGGTACAATCTGTTGATGGTCACCACCAGTTTTTATACTTAGCCTGATTGGTGCACAATCGAGGTCCTGGACAACAGAAGGATTAACTCTTGCTCCGTATCTGAATAGCATATCCTCTATGTTTAGCGGCCGGTAAAGAGCAACAGTTTCTCCCCCGGTCAGACTGTCGGAATTTACTTTAACCTCCTCAACACACCATATCACCTTGCCACCCTTCATGATATACTGGTCGAGTACCAGTTTATCATTTTCGCTGAATTCTTTTTCCGGACCTGCAATAATTACTGCCGAATAGTTATCAAGTACACCTTGTTTTCCACCTATTGTACCTCTGTCGATCGTGAAAAACTTAGCCAGATTAAATGTAATATCGGCGACTTCGATCTCGGGCAATTCGTTTTGGCCTTCAAGAAATGCCACCTTTCGGATAGTATCGGAACTGAGTGTCGCAATAGTTTGAATCAGTTCATATTCAAGACCTTCTATAGAATTTAGAATATTTTGTTCATAAGGTACATTAATGTTATTTTCTAAAAAATTTACAGGCACTTCAATCCCATTATAATTAATAATCATCCCCGGGAATATTATCTTTCTTAACGATCCCCCTTCCTGGTCGGCGGCCTGGAGATTCACCGGGTTTATTCCTTTATCTATCAGCTCCTTGTATTGAGCATTCCTCTGTTGCTGGCTGTTTCCTGAAGCCGGATTAATAAACTCATAATCAATCCTCCGGCCCGAGATTACCCTGAACTCATCGAGAGTCTCCTTCACTGACCGTTTAAGTCTCTTCATTGGAATCGGGATATCTCCATCAAGGTAGACCTGGATAAAAATGTCGTGTCTTAGACCGGAAAGTATTTTTCGTGTCGGTTCAGAAAGCGTGTATCTTCTATCTTCAGTCAGGTCAAGTCTGACCCTGATAAGGAAACTGGCGGAAGCAATAATCAGGATCCCCGCCACTTTCAGGACAAACCTTATCCAGCTTTTTAACCTTATATTATTATTATTTAAGATGTTTGCCATTATTTAGCTTTTTTTCTTCCATCTGCGTGATAAAAGCTGCATCACGGTGAATTCATTAAAAATGGCTATTACAGCCAGAAAATATGCAATATCCTTAATATCGAGAACACCCCTGCTCATAGATTTATAATGCTCATTTATACCAAGTCTTATTACAAATTCATCCAGTTTCTTAAGTCCGGGAAGGTAGGCAAATGAATCAAAACCCATATAGAGGATAAAACAGATAAAAAGAGCGATAATAAATGCAATTACCTGGTTATCTGTAAGAGACGAGGCGAATATTCCTGCAGAAGCGTAAACTGCAGCAAGAAAAAATAATCCGATAAATGCACCCAATGTAGCACCTTTATCAAGATTGCCGGGAGACTCTCCAAGCTGCCAAACTGAGATATAGTAAATAATTCCCGGAAGAAGAGCTAAAAGTACCAGGGCGACGGAGGCAAAGTATTTGCCATAGACTATTTCCCTTTCCGAAACAGGACGGGAAAATAAAAGTTCAATAGTACCTAATCGTTTCTCCTCGGCAATCATTCGCATTGTTATAGCCGGTACAAGAAACAGGAACAACCAGGGGGAAAGAAAAAACAGTGTATCAAGTCCGGCATAGCCGCTGTCAAAAATATTCCATTCACCCGGAAATACCCACATGAAAAGAGAGTTTACCAGAAGAAAAACAATAATTACCACATAGCCTGTAAGGCTGCTGAAAAATCCGTTTATCTCTTTTCCGAAAATTGCAAACATAGACAATAGCATATAGTAATAATTTGTTATATCTAATTATAGTTCTGCATATTACACTTGCATTTTACCCACATTACTCCATGATAATTGACATTCACGGGAGGAAAATAAGTGTTCTGACAAGTGTTAATTATTTTAATACTGTCTAAGCCCTCCAAATATGTGATTAATAAGATACCGTCTTAAGTCCCCCAAATGGGGAGTTGGGAAAGTCATCTGCCGCATTTTTAATATCAGAAATTATAACACCAAAATAATAAAAACCAATTATCTCTTTATAGTCAAATCCTTTTGATGCCATTACCATTGCTCCCTCCTGGCAAAGACCAACACCATGGCCATAACCTCTTCCATTCAGGATTATTGAATCACCATTTGCTTCAACTGAAAAAAATGAAGATCTCAGGTTCAGATCAGTTCTCATTGTTTTTAATGGCAATGTGAAAGATCCGGTCTGGTATTCAGTTAATCTTCTGTTTTGCTTAAAGTTAAAGGATACAAGGTCAACTGGATTTCCTGTATATCCCGAACTCTTCATATAACTTAACCAGGCGGAGACGGAAAAACTCTTCTGCCACTTTGCGTTTCGTGATGTAAGGCAGTAAGGATCAATAACTCTTTTTAGATATGGCATGTCTGCGAGCCATACATCTGCCGATGTTGAAGTCACGCCTCCGCAGTTTGAATGAAAGGGAGCTGTAATAAGTATGCTGTCATTATCGATAATGACCTGATTATGGGTCGCCCTGGCCGCCGCTATGATTAATGAATCTGTTGAAATGCCATTAAAGGCCTGACAATGGGTATTATCACAAAGGTTATAACCATCTGCTATATGTTTATGAAAATATTTGTACATGTAAGTTCTGACAATGACTGCCTGTGTTTTGAAATACTCCTGGTTTTTTCCTGTTCCTCCTTCGGCTCTTACAACTCCGGCGACATACTGTTCAATATCACAAGTGTTTATCATAAAAAGATTCCCCATATCAGAATAGCAACTTAAATTACCCGCATAATATTGTCTGACGGGGTCATTACCGCTTAGCCGAAGTGAAAAGGAACCATTTTCTGCAGTTGCTTTAATTAAAACTGAATCACAGACATATCCCCTTGAACCATATGTTTTAACAGAAATCTTTCCATCAAACCGCGAGATCATTACCGGTTCATCTTTTGTTATAATCTGCAGGCCGCCTTCAAAATCATTGATTTCAAATGTTCCGCCGGTAACTGTAAAAAGGACAGATTCAGTTTGGCGTCCTGAAAAAAGACGTACTCTGACCTGTGATTCAGACGATTGACTGACTAACAAAATAAAAACAAATATTAAAAAAAGTTTACGTAACATTAATCTCTATATCTGAATGAAACCATTACAATTTACAAATTCGCATTTTGCATTTTGTATATTACATTTTGTATATTATATCTTACATTTTATATTTTAACATTCATACTGAAGAAACCCACCCCAAGCCCCTCCAAGGAGGGGATCAATAAAAACCTTCCTCTGTGCTCTGCGCTTTGTGCTCTTCCAGGAAGCCCAACCCTAACCCCCCGACGCTTTGGCGGGGCAGGCTCTCCCGGGAGGGGATTTTTTAAGGTGCTTTTGACTTTAAAACTTTGATCATATCTTCCGCAACTCTTTTGCTTGCTCCTGACGGACCCAGTTTCTCATTCAACACATGGTAGTCTGATAACATTTTATCCCTTTTTTCACCACCGGGTAAAAGAGCATTTAATTCTGAAATAAGAGATTTTTCAGTCAGGGAATATTGGACCAGTTCCTTTACTACCTCATCTTCCATTATCAGATTAACAAGTGAGATAAACTTTACCTTTATCACCATCCATGCAATCAGCATTGAGAAAAAATCACCTTTATAACAAACAACCTGCGGAGTATTTAAAAGAGCGGCTTCAAGTGTTGCAGTACCTGAAGTTACCATGGCCGCAGTAGCTAAATACAATAATTCATATGTTTTTTCCTTAATCAACCTGACAGGTTTATTACCTATTACTTTATGATATAGTTCATCAGGAAGGTTTTTGACACCTGCCAGCACAAACTGGTATTCAGGAAAATGATCTACAACTTTAAGCATTTCAGGAAGAATGAGTTCTACTTCATGTTTACGGCTACCGGCAAGAATTGCAATTACAGGCTTTTCATCAATTCCGAGTGATTTCCTTAAAATTGCTTTTACGGGCAATGCAGAGATCACATTCTCTATCTCATCTTTAAGCGGGTTCCCCCGGTAAGTTACCTCTATGCCATGTTTTTTGTAAAATTCAACTTCAAACGGGAAAATAATATACATCTTCCCGATGTATTTCCTGATCTTTTCAACTCTTTTTTCATTCCAGGCCCAAAGTTTTGGTGATATATAATAGAAGATCCTGAATCTTTCTTTATGGGCAAATTCAGCAATGCGAAGGTTAAACCCCGGATAATCAATCAGGATTATTACATCAGGATTATATTCAATGATCTGCTGTTTGCACCGGGTGAGGTTCTTAGAAATTGATCTGAGATTCCTGACAACTGCAACGAATCCCATGAATGCCATTTTTTTGTAATGCATCAAAAGGGTAGCGCCTGCTTTTTCCATCAGATCGCCACCCCAGCAATATACTTCTGCTTTGTCATCGGCATTAATAAGCTCTTTAACAAGGTTTGAACCGTGAAGGTCACCTGATTGCTCACCGGCGATTATGAAATAACGCATTAAACAAATTTTACTATAAAAACAACTACAGCCCAGGCTATTGTAATCCCAAGCACCCCGCGGGAGGCACGAAGCATATCAAAACGATTAAAAATCAGAAAAATAAATACGTTGGGGAATACACACAAAGTAATAATATGGGTAATAATATTTGCATCCGAGATTTTTTTAAAATATGAATGAAGACTGAGATGTCCGGCAGAAAACAGCCACATAATCAATCCTGCAATAACAGGCAGCAGCAAGGCTGATATTATACCTGTAGAGAGCTTATCATACTTCTCGGGGAAATTCATTTTTTAAACCACCTTTTAAGTCTTTCTATATACCAATGGGCTGTCATGTCAACAGTAACCGGCATTACGGAAACATAATTGTTTGCAAGGGCCCATTCATCTGTATCTGTCGCTTCAGGTTCGTGGTTTTGAAATATGCCTGTCAACCAGTAATATGTTTTTCCCATAGGATCTTTACGCTTTTCAAATTCCTCTCTCCAGTTTCCTTTAGACTGACGGCATATTTTGATGCCTTTTATCTGATCCTTTTCGGCATATGGTATATTAACATTAAGACAGACTCCTTCCGGCAGCGGATCAGAAGCTATCTTCTTCATAATGACACGGATGTATTTTTTGCATATTGAAAAATCTGCATTGGGAGAAAAATTATTGAGTGAAAAACCAACAGAACCTATACCGTAAAGGCATCCCTCAATTGCAGCAGCCATAGTGCCCGAATAGAGTACACTTACCGAAGCATTTGATCCATGGTTTATTCCGGAAACCACCCAGTCTGGCTTCCGCTCAAGCAACTGATTGACAGCTAACTTAACTATGTCAGCGGGTGTCCCGTTACATGCATAAATTCGATGCTTATCATTCTCCTCCAGAAGTTTGATACGAAGAGGGGTTTTTACAGTAAGTGCCTGCGACATTCCCGACATGCTCTCCATAGTAGATATAAGTACAACTTTTCCAAACTCTTCCATCACTTCAAGAAGTCTCCGTAACCCGGTTGCATATAATCCGTCATCATTGGTCAGGAGTATCAGTTTGTCATCTTTTCCGAGAAGCATAAAACAGATTATTTGAATTACAAATATAGACAATTACAATTTCAGAGAATAAAGTATTCCTGATTCCTTAGCTTTTTTTGACTTAATAAATTCAGATTCGCAACACTCAGATAATCTAATTTTTACCGCGTGCGTAAAAAGTGAAATTGAATTTGGCGGCCCCGGGCTTATCTGTAGACGTTTACGGTTCTTCACTCCGGTCGGGGTCGGAGTAACGAAGAACCGGAGCGATGTGTAACTCCACTAAGTCAAAATTAAATCAGTGGTATAATTTTACAGGTGGTTATAGTTTAAAATTCTTATTTTTGCATTCCCGGGAATTAAACTTTTTGAATAACCATACATGAAGATTTCATACAATTGGATAAAAGAATATCTGAAAATTGATCTTGAACCCGCAAATATTGCGGAGATTCTAACAGGCATAGGACTTGAGATCGAAGGCATGGATGAATGGGTCTCCGTTAAAGGGGGGCTCGAAGGTGTTGTAATCGGAGAGGTTCTGACCTGTAAAAAACATCCTGATGCTGATAAGCTTTCAGTGGCTACAGTGAATATAGGTAATGAAGAGCCGTTGCAGATTGTATGCGGTGCACCCAATGTGGCTGCAGGTCAGAAGGTTCCTGTTGCCACCACAGGTACAATTGTTTTTAAAGGAACTGAGAGCATTGAGATAAAAAAATCAAAAATAAGAGGTGAATTAAGTGAAGGCATGATCTGTGCTGAGGATGAACTCGGACTTGGAAGTTCTCATGAGGGTATAATGGTACTTGACCCAAACTCCAAACCCGGAACTCCTGCACGTGAATACTTTAAAATAACAAACGATTTCGTTTTTGAAATCGGGTTAACGCCGAACAGGATTGACAGCGGATCTCATTACGGAGTGGCCAGGGACCTTGCTTCCTATCTGAACCTTAATAATGATTTTAAAGAGAAGGCACATCTTCCGTCAGTAGACGCTTTCAAACCGGACAACAATGAAAATCCATATGAGATAATAGTCGAAAATCCTGTTGATTGCCCCCGGTATACAGGAATAACCATAAGCGGCGTATCAATAGGAGATTCGCCCGATTGGCTAAAAAACAGACTCAGGGCCATTGGATTAAATCCTATAAATAACGTTGTCGACATAACCAATTTTGTACAGAATGAAGTTGGTCAGCCATTACATTCATTTGATGCTGACAAAATTGAAGGTAAAAAAGTTATTGTAAAGAATCTGCACGACAGGGATAAATTCATTACTCTTGATGGTGTTGAAAGAAGTCTCTCATCAAAAGATCTGATGATATGTAATGTTAATGAGGGGATGTGTATTGCGGGTGTATTTGGCGGAATAAAGTCAGGAGTTACTGCTTCAACAAAAAATATTTTTCTTGAAAGTGCCTTTTTTAATCCCGTATCTATACGCAAGACATCAAAAAGACATGGACTCAAAACCGACGCTTCTTTCAGATTTGAAAGAGGCACTGACCCGGATATTACCCCATGGGCACTAAAGAGAGCTGCCATGCTTATCAGGGAAATTGCCGGAGGTAAAATCTCTTCCGATATTGTGGATATTTATCCGGCGAAGATCCCTAACGCACTTGTAAATGTTAACTATAAGAATATTAACAGGTTGATAGGAAAACAGATAGATAAGGCAGTAATTAATAAAATTCTGGGTCTGCTCGACATGGTAATTAAAAATGAAAGGTCAGAGGAGCTCCTCCTTGAGATACCTTTGTACCGTGTTGATGTACAATGTGAAGCAGATGTTATAGAAGAAATACTCAGAATTTACGGGTACAACAGTATCGAAATCGGCAATCACGTTAATTCAACTATCTCATATAGTGAAAAACCAAACAGGGAAAAAATTGTCAATATTGTGTCGGATATGTTATCCTCAAACGGGTTTGCTGAAATAATGTGCAATTCACTTAATCCGGCCACGTGGTATGAGGGAGAAGATTTCAATAAAGATCAACTGGTTACCCTTGCCAATCCTTTAAGTTCCGACCTTAATGCCATGAGGCAATCTCTTATATTCGGAGGACTCAGTTCAGTCATTTGGAATATTAACCGTCAAAATACCGATCTCAGGCTTTATGAATTTGGCAATTGTTACTTTTACAGAAAGTCAGAAAAATCATCTGCAGAAGTTGACAACTATTACGAAAAAAAGGTCCTTGATCTTTTCATGACAGGCAACACCGGACCAATTACGTGGAACAATAAAAGCAACAATACAGATTTTTACAATATAAAGTCGGCTGTTGAGATGGTGCTCTCGCGCCTCGGTATCATACCTGAAAAACAGGAAACATCAGAGAGCCAAAGAACATGGTATTCCGAATCAATAACATATTCAATTGATAATATGCTTATTGCAGAAGCAGGACGGATATCCCCCGGATATCTCAGGAAATTTGATATAGGCCAGGATGTTTACTATGGTCATATTGAATGGGATCTGGTAATGAAGCTTGTTAAGGATCATAAAGTCTCATATCATGAGCTTCCGAAATACCCCTTTGTAAAACGTGACCTGGCCTTATTGCTTGACAAAGGAGTGACATTCAGACAAATAAGAGAGACAGCATTCAAAACCGAAAGAAACCTGCTACATAGTGTCGGGCTCTTTGATGTTTATGAAAGTGAAGCTCTGGGGAAAAACAAGAAATCATACGCAGTCAGTTTTGTACTGCAGGATAATCTTAAAACACTTACTGACAAGAACATAGACAAGGTAATGAATAATTTGATCAAGGCATTTGAGAAAGAATTTAATGCCCGGATAAGATAATGAAAACCAATAGGATTGAGCTGGTCAGGGGAGATATTACTACCATGGAAGCTGATGCGATCGTAAATGCAGCAAACCGGTCCCTTCTGGGAGGTGGAGGCGTTGATGGAGCTATCCATAGGGCGGCAGGGCCACAACTTCGTACCGAATGTAAAAAACTTAATGGTTGTGAAACAGGCAATGCAAAGATAACCGGGGGCTATAATCTTAAGGTAAAATATATTATCCATACGGTTGGGCCGGTATGGTATGGAGGCGATCGGAACGAAAATGAACTTCTTGCGTCATGTTATCAAAAATGTCTCCTCCTTGCCAAAGAATATAAAATAAATAGTATCGCATTTCCGTCCATATCCACAGGCGCTTACGGATTCCCTTTTGACCAGGCAGCAATGATCGCTGTAAATGAGACCGAAAGATTTCTGAAAAAGAATCAATATCCAGGAAAAGTTCTGTTTGTGGCATACGGAACTGATGATTATGAAATATACAGGAAGCTTCTTGATAAATGAATACTGTTCTTAATTTCTTAAAAAACTATTTTTCCCTGGTAAAATTCAGCCATACTGTCTTTGCAATGCCATTTGCACTCATAGGATTCTCTCTGGCAGTATTTAAAGACGAACACTATTTCAGCCTGAGGCTGCTTTTGCTGATCATCCTGTGTATGATATTCGCCCGCAATTCTGCAATGGGTTTCAACAGGCTTGCAGACAGAAAAGTTCGATGCTCTCAACCCAAGAACAAAATTCAGGGAGATGCCATCAGGTATTATAAGTACCAGAGCTGCTGCAATCTTCATTATTGTAAATGCTCTCCTTTTTATTATAACCAGCGGATTAATAAATAAACTAACGCTGTTCCTGTCGCCTGTTGCACTCCTGGTCATACTCGGTTACAGTCTGACAAAGAGGATTACAGCCCTCTGTCATTTCATACTCGGTTTAGGATTAAGCCTGGCTCCCATTGGTGCATATATCTCGGTAACAGGGAAATTCAGCTTCCTGCCCATTGTTTATTCATTAATTGTAATTACATGGGTAAGCGGATTCGACATAATTTATGCACTTCAGGATGATGAGTTTGACAAATCAAATCAGACTTCACTCTCTTCCTTCATCTAAAGGCAGGAGGAGTGCCATTGCAATATCCATTGTTGTTCATTGCCTCACATTCCTGCTTGTTGTTTTGGCAGGAATTATTGGAGATGGAGGTCTTCTTTTCTGGACAGGAGCATCAGTATTTACGACCCTGCTGGTATATCAGCACCGTATAGTAAAGCATGATGACTTAGCAGGGTTACTCTGGCATTCGGAACGACCAATGGCATTGCCAGCATATTATTTGCTCTTTTTGTTATTCTTGATCTGCTTTTCAAATACCAATAAATTATATTATATTTCCCGGAATTTATTCCTATTATTGTTTTTTCTGTCACTTGCAACCTTTAAAAATAAATTTATGGGGGAATTAGTAATTAAAGAGGTACTAACCACAAAAAGAACTGACACGAATTTATTTACCTTCCTGAAAAAGTTCACAAAAATGAATCTGAATGGCTTCCTCCTATTTACATGGATGAGTGGGAGTTGTACGACAGGAAGAAAAACAAATCTTATAAATATGCCGATGCTATCCTTTTACTTGGCTTATCAGGGATAATATTCCGGTGGGAAGGATAATGGGAATAATAAATAACAGATATAACTCTATAAACAATGAAAAGGATGGACGATTCTGTTTCATGGAGTGCTATAATGACGAAGAAGTGTTTCATGTCCTGATAAAAAAAGTTGAAGATTGGGCCCGGCAGAAAGGAATGATAAATATTATTGGCCCGCTGGGTTTTTCCGACAAGGATCCTCAGGGTTTTCAGATAGAAGGATTTGAGTACCCGCAGTTCATGACAAGTCCCAACAATTCCCCGTATATGCCACAGTTTATCGAACATGAAGGCTATGATAAGAAAGTAGATCTGGTAAACTACCTCGGTAAAATACCGGATCAATTCCCTCTTATCTATGAAAAAGTTCTGGCAAGAATGGAGAATAATAAAGAATACAAGATCATTGAATTCGATTCAAAAAAAGAGCTTAAACCTTATATAATAGGGGTTCTGGAACTTATGAATGCCACATTTGCAGAGATTTACGGTTTTGTTCCTCTTAACGACAGGGAAAAGACAGATTTTGCTGCCCGTTACCTTCCTATACTCGATCCCAAATTCATTAAAGTAATTGAAACTGAAAAGAAGGAATTAGTAGGATTTGCTGTCGGTATGCCCGATTTCAGCATAGGAATAAGGGAAGCAAAGGGAAAATTATTTCCATTCGGGATATTTAAGATTCTTAAAGACTCCAAAAGGTCAAAAAAACTACTAATGATGCTTGGCGGGGTCAAGAAACAGTACAGGGGAAAAGGGCTTGAAGTACTTATGGGTGTAAAGATACTTCAGTCAGGTATCAGACATAAGATGGATACATTAGATAGTCATCTTGTTCTTGAGAGCAACACCAAAATGAGAAGTGAGTATGAAAGGATCGGCTGCAAGGTTGTTAAAAAATTCAGGATATATCAGAAATCGCTATTATAAACAAGAGAGCGGTTTCTTTAAAATCTGAAAACAAATGAGAACCCCAGCATCTCCTTAAATTGAATTCTTGCTGTACTTCTTGGGTTACCATCCGCACCAACCTTATCCAGAACCGGTGTTCTGGTGTCATCATCAAAGATTAAATGGGTATTAAACCTTAGATCTGTGAACCAGTTAAGGTTTGCTGTCAATATCATTTCCCAGTCAACATCGACATTTTGAGGGTTATGAATATAATTGGTAAAAAGTTGCAGCCGGTTTGTTATTGAAATGTTTTTAACAGGCCGGTATTGATGTGAGATCATCAGGCTTGCACCAGGTTCATTCAATGATCTCTTGTTCTTTGCAATACCATACTTTGTCTGATCGATTGCTGCTGTATCAAGGACGAAGGTTCCCTTATAGGATAACGGAGAGAAGTTTATTGAGGTGTTCTTATTAGGCTTATAATCCAGGCCTAAACCAATTGTAAGAATGGCAGGGTTCATGAATTTTGAAACAGGCACCGAGTCATTCGGATAGTTATAGCCTCGTGCGATCTGCGTTTTAAATAACAATATCCCGCTGAAATCAAACCTTCCAAATGCCTTATGGTTCAGTTTGGAATTGGTTTCAAGAAGGTCGAGGTTTTTCCTGATAGGATTGTTTCCAGATGCTATGTACCCGAAGTTCAGCCTGGCAAAGTTATCAGATGAAACCTTCAGTTGGGGATTCTTATAATTAGCATACCCCGTAATATCAGTAGCCATTGTAACACTATTCTCGCCACCTTTCACCCAGTTGGAAAGCGCCGCCTGACTGAAAACAAACGAAGATTCGCTCCTGTATTTCCAGTATTGCCTCTTTGTTATTATCTTTTGTACTGCGAGTAATTTTGACCTGTCCTGCATTTTAATGTTAATCCTGGCATCAATGATATTACTCTCTTTTACAGGTCTTCTGAAATTTACCCCCTTCTCAAGATAAAGTCCTATTGTGTTACGTGCTGGAGTCCCTATCCAGACTGTTACAGAGTCATTCATTTCGTTTTTAAGCCAGTATCTGACCATCATGTCAGATTTTGAATTCAGCCATATTGGTGTCTCTGCTTCACCAAACCCGCTAAAGTTGATAATACTTGAGTCCCGGTCTTCTACATATTTCAGCAAAGATTGAATCGCAACCCTTATTGAATCACCCTGGTAGGGGTAATTATAACCTTTGAAAGGAAACTCAGAATATGTTGAATTAACTTCATGAAGAGTATCAATAATTACAAGTATGGTTGTGTCTTTTAACCTGGCAACCGGCAATGCTCCGGTATTAAGTGTTGATAAACCCGGATTCGGATGGTTGAGAGAGTCAGAAATTATTTTTATTTTATTTGTATCGGCTGTGGTAAGGGAATCAATTGGCACCGGAGATTCCGGATGTAATAGCGATGGTATTTTTATCCTCAAAGGTTCCCATATAAAAAACTTATCCCACGAAATATTAATCGAATCGTAAGGATATTTATTAAGGAAATGTTCGGATGAATCAAAAGGAGGATACGTTGCTTCATATACAAGCTGCCCTAAGGCCAGCCTGAACGGATCGTGAATATTGTTCCACCTGTTCGGTTGGTACCACTCCTGGAGAAACCTTATAGCCTGTTCAGTAGAAAGTTTTATGTGAGGTGCTTTCTGGTTGGGATCAAAAAATATTCCTTTTCTGACGGCAGTATCAATAACCGTCACGTCTGAATTTATTTTATCATAATCCTCCTGGGAATAACCCACCAGATTACAAGAAAATAATAGGGAAATAAGTAGAAATTTAATAATTCTGTCAATCATAATTCAGTTTTTTACCATAGTCTTAGCTAAGGGTGTCACAAAATACCTCTAATTTTTCAAAAAACAGATGTTTATGGACAAAGCCTTTGTTTTAATAACGGACTTTTTCCCATTCACATATACAAAAATATAAAAACCAGTAATAAATTTTATTTCTTTTTCCATACCAGGACACATTAACAAACTTATTATCAGGTTTTATTCATTAACATTTTTGTAATTCCCAAATTAAATTTCAAATTGAATGCCAGTATTAATAACCTGTTCAATCTGAACTTTTAATAATAACTATTCAGACCATAACAGTTATTGCATAATTTATAAAATGACTATCGGGAATCATATATATAAATATTTTGATGCTTGAAAATCAATTATTTGCCCCGACCCTAACCTTGCTCCGCCGTAGCGGCTACGCGAAGGCGAGGAGGGAGTAATTGATTTTGGCTGCGCCGAGCCCGCCCTGCGGGACCCGGTTCTTCGCACCCTTTAGGGTAAGGGACTAACGAAGAACCGGAGCGAAGCGGAGCTCGACGAAGTCAAAATCAAAGAGGTCTAATGCATGATTGCCGATTGTCATAATTTATAATATTAAAATTTGGAGTGGTTAACATTTAAGGATATCAGGTATTAGCCACCTTACTAAAAGATGTAATCATGTTTTGATTATACCATGGAATTGATTTTATTTGCGGGTCAAAAAATCTGAATGCAGGATCTTACTACAGGTAAGGAAGGAAAGAAGATCTTTCAGTTCGCAGCACCCATGCTTCTTGGAAATGTGTTCCAGCAGCTTTTCAGTGTTGTTGACAGCTTTGTAGTCGGAAATTTCGTCGGTAAGGAAGCTCTGGCAGCAGTCGGCGCCTCATTCCCCGTAATATTCGTTATGATTTCATTGATCATTGGAGTGGTGATGGGAACTACTGTGGTAATCTCCCAATATTTTGGGGCAAAAGATTTCGGTAATGTCAAAAGGGCAATTGATACTATGTACATTTATGCTTTAGCCGGGGGAGCTGCTGCAACGGTTGCCGGATTGATACTCAGCGAACCATTGCTGCGGATGCTGGGGCTCCCCGAGGAAATAATGCCCCAGGCTACTCAATACCTCCGCATATATTTATCAGGAATTATAATATTCTTCGGTTATAACGGTACAACTGCAGTATTGAGAGGCCTCGGTGACTCTAAAACCCCTCTCTACTTTCTCATAATCGCCACTGTTGTAAATATAAGCCTTGACCTGCTGTTTGTTGCTGTTCTAAAATGGGAGTTGCAGGCGCTGCTTATGCAACACTAATTGCGAATGGACTGGCATTTACGCTTGCTATTATCTGGCTCAACAAGACACACAAACTGATAAGAATAGCTATAAAGGGACTGCATTTTGACAGGGAAGTATTCCGTCAGAGTATCAGAATCGGTTTACCCACGGGGATCCAGCAAACCCTTGTTGCCATGGGAGCACTGGCTTTAATTGGCTTTGTTAATACATTCGGAACAGATGTTATAGCAGGTTTCTCAGTAGCCAGCCGTCTTGACGCTCTGGCAACTGTCCCCGCCATGTCTTTTTCACAGGCACTATCAGCATTTGTCGGACAGAATATAGGCGCAAAGAAAACGGAAAGGATCAGGGCGGGATTGATGGCCACAGTTAAGATGTCCGGAATTGTAACAATTGTTACAACTATTACTATTCTACTTACAGGTCATTCACTTATGAGTATATTCACAAAAGATGCTGAGGTGATAAGGGTCGGATACCGGTACCTGACTATTGTAAGCATTTTTTATCTGGTATTTACCCTGATGTTTATTTATAATGGCGTAATGCGAGGCGCTGGCGATACACTTCTGCCTATGTTTTTTTCTCTTCTGTCATTATGGATTATCAGGATTCCCCTTGCGTGGTATCTATCAGGAAAGATAGGAGCTTCAGGCATCTGGTGGTCCATTCCTGCCAGCTGGATCGTTGGCCTGGCGCTCTCTTTTTTCTATTACAAATCAGGCCGTTGGAAGAGGAAGACGATTGTTAAATACCAGGAAAATTTGTAACTTTCAACTTATTTTATAAATCAATTAACAACATCCTAAAGATGATAAAATCTATGACAGGCTATGGAAAAGCGGTTGCCGAAACTCCTCGTAAAAAGATTTCTATCGAAATAAAATCCCTTAATTCAAAACAATTAGATTTAAACACCAGAGTGCCCTGGTTATATAAAGAGAAAGAACCTGAAATAAGGAATCTGATAAGTAAGAAACTCGATCGCGGTAAAATTGAGCTTACCATAAATTTTGATTCTCTCGATGAAGAGGTCGTACCGGTAATTAATAAGTCTGTTGTAAAAAATTATTTTACTCAACTCCGGGAAATTGCCGGGGAACTTAAAATCAATATTGACGATCAGGTATTGTCAACTATAATGAGGCTCCCTGATACCCTTAAAACAGAAAAACCTGAACTTGAAGAAACTGAATGGAGCCTTGTTAAAGAACAGCTTCGCGAGTCTGTAATAATGCTCGATCTGTACAGAATCGAAGAAGGCAATTCTATTGAAGCAGATCTGAAAAAATGCATTGGCAAAATATTGGCATATCTTGATTCGATTGAAACATTTGAGACGTGGCAGAATAACCAAAATAAGGGAAAAGATAATTTCACTCCTTGAGGAAAACGTAGGAACAGAAAATATTGATAAAAACAGGTTCGAACAGGAATTGATCTTTTTTCTTGAAAAGTATGATATCAATGAAGAAAAAGTAAGGCTTAAAACCCATTGCAACTATTTTATTGAGACAGTTGATACTCCACCTCCTAATGGAAAGATACTAAACTTTATAGCACAGGAGATTGGACGTGAAATTAATACAATAGGATCAAAAGCAAACGATTCTTCTATCCAAAAGCTGGTTGTAATGATGAAGGATGAATTGGAAAAGGTTAAAGAACAGACTCTTAATGTATTATAACTCAGAATGGAAGGAAAACTGGTAATCATTTCAGGACCCTCGGGGGCAGGAAAAACTACAATTGCCAAATATTTGTTAGCTGGTGACTCAGGTCTTGAATTCTCAATTTCAGCAACAACAAGGCCTCCAAGAGGCGAGGAAGAGGAAGGTAAGGATTACTATTTTCTTACGATTGATGAGTTCAGAAAGAGAATTGAAAATAATGATTTTGTGGAGTGGGAAGAAGTCTATAAGGACCAATTCTACGGTACACTTAAAAGCGAGCTGGAGAGGATATGGGCAACAGGTCATCATATTTTGTTTGATGTTGATGTAAACGGTGGAATAAACCTGAAAAAGAAATTTGGGACAAGCTCAGTTGCCATTTTCATTATGCCTCCTGCAGTTGAAGAACTTGAGAACCGGTTGGTAAAAAGGTCAACGGAGAGCCCGGAAAAAATCAGGATGAGAGTTGATAAAGCAAAGGAAGAGTTGAAACTTGCCAATCAATTCGATACAGTAATTTCCAACCACCTGCTGGATAAGGCTAAAAAAGAGACTCTTGAAATAGTCTCCTCATTTCTCAGCAGGTAATTCTGAACATTAAGATGGCTAAAATTGGTCTATATTTCGGTTCGTTTAACCCTGTGCATATCGGGCATATGGCCATAGCCGGCTACATGACAGAATTTGCAGGACTTGAAAAGGTATGGTTTGTGGTCAGTCCGCAAAATCCATTTAAAAAGAAGGAAACCCTGCTTGCAGATCATCATCGCCTTTATATGGCACAATTAGCTATAAGTGACAACGACAGGCTTAAAGCATCCGATATAGAATTTAAGCTTCCTGTTCCATCCTATACTATTGATACTCTTGCCTATCTGAAAGAGAAGTATAGAAAAAACGAATTCTGTCTTGTAATGGGCGAAGACAATCTTTACACTGTTCATAAATGGAAGAATGCCGGTGAATTAATAAAAAATCATTCATTATATGTCTATCCGCGCGCTGCTTTTGAAAGGCCTGATAAGCCACAACTTGACGAGATCCTGTCCAACGCCGATATCCATTTTGTAAATGCACCGCAGATAGATATTTCCGGAACCTTCATCCGCAACGGGATCAAAAATGGAAAGAATATGTCATATTTCGTTCCTCCTGCAGTCTGGAAGTATATATCAGAGATGCATTTTTATGAGAAATAAAACTGAAGTACTGAGCTTAAGTTGTGATTATGAGATCTTTTGGACAATTTCAATTCCCCGTTGAAGGGCTTGTTCATTAAGAGGAATAAGATTATGATACCTTTCGGGCAGCGATTTTTTCAAACCCTTTATTACATTTTCCAGTTTAATTATCGGTTTCACTTTAAGGAAACCACCGAGAACAATTGTGTTAAAAATTTTCGGATTGTTCATTTTTGAAGCTTCAGCGGCTGCCTCAATACTATAGATAGATATATCTTTTCTTTCAGGGTGTCTGGTAATACCGTTATTATCATAGATAAGCACTCCCCCTAGTTTCACAGAGTTCTCAAACTTATCAAGTGATTGCTGGTTCAGAATTATCGCAGTATCAAACTGTTTGATTACGGGGGAACTTATTCTCTCGCTGCTTATTATAACAATTACATTGGCTGTACCGCCTCTCATTTCCGGACCATACGAAGGCATCCAGCTTACCTCCATATCCTGCATTACACCTGAATATGCCAGAATTTTACCCATCGACAGAACCCCTTGTCCCCCGAATCCTGCAATAATTATTTCTTCGGTCATCTTAAAAAGAAATTAAATCATTAAAATTAAACACTTTTTTCCTCAGGTTTCTTAAGGTCCCCCAACGGATAGAACGGGAACATGTTATCTTCCATCCATTGATTCGCCTGAACAGGGGTCATTTTCCAACCCGAGGGGCAGTTTGATACAATTTCTATGAAGCAGGTCCCCTTATTAAGTTTCTGATACTGAACTGCTTTCCTCATGGCTTTCTTTGTTTTCTTAACGTTAGCCGGCGTATGAACGCTCTGCCGTGTCACATAATAAGTACCCGGAAGAGTAGCAATAATTTCAGTAATTTTTAACGGATATCCCATTGTTTTTACATCTCTTCCGAAGGGAGAAGTTGAAGATTTCATCCCGGCGAGAGTTGTAGGTGCCATCTGGCCGCCAGTCATGCCATATATACCGTTATTGATAAAAATTACAAGGATGTTTTCTCCCCTGTTGCAGGTATGGATTGTTTCTGCAGTGCCGATGGCGGCAAGGTCGCCGTCGCCCTGGTAAGTAAAGACAAATTTATCAGGCAGCAGACGTTTGATTGCTGTTGCAACAGCCGGTGCCCGTCCATGTGCAGCCTCCTGAATGTCAACATCCATATAATTATACAAGAAGACTGAACACCCGACAGGTGATACACCTATTGTTTCTGACTGAATTCCCTCTTCATCAATTATCTCAGAGAGAATACGATGTGCAGTGCCATGACTACAACCCGGGCAATATGACAGGATATTATCTGTCATTATCTTTGTTTTCTTATAAACGAGATTTTCAGGTTTGATAATTTCTTTAAATCCGGTAACCTCAGTCATTGTTTATCCTCCTATTATATTAGATTTCAGATTTTCAACCACCTCTTCAGGTGTAGTAACAATACCTCCCATCCTGCCAAAATGTTTAACAGGAACTTTCCCGTTAACGGCAAGAAGGACATCTTCGACCATTTGTCCCGCGCTCATTTCAACTGAAAGGATACCTTTCACTTTACCGGCCAGTTCATTAATCCTTTTTGAAGGGAATGGAAAGAGAGTGATTGGGCGTAAAAGTCCAGCTTTGATTCCCTGTTCACGCAGCAGTTGTGTAGCTTTCTGACAAACCCTTGCACTTGTACCGTATGCTACCAGCAGGTATTCGGCATCGTCACACTGAAACTCTTCAAACCTGACTTCCTTTTCCTTGATTTCATTATACTTGTTAATAAGTTTTTGATTGAATCTCTCCTGTGCGTTCGGATCGAGTTCGAGTGATGTGATGATATTTCTTTCCCGTGTTGATGGTTTACCTGTTGTTGCCCATTCAGGTACAACTTTCGAGCGTTCTTTTTGTGGGCTTAGATAGACTTTCTCCATCATTTGCCCTATTGCTCCATCGGAGAGCATCATCACAGGGTTGCGGTATTTAAAGGCAAGGTCGAAGCCGAGGCTGACAAAGTCAGCCATTTCCTGAACAGAAGCAGGTGCAAGTACGATAAGGTGATAATCTCCATGACCGCCACCTTTTGTCGCCTGAAAATAATCGGATTGCGATGGCTGAATAGTTCCCAGTCCGGGTCCTCCGCGTACTACATTTACGATCAGACAGGGAAGTTCCGCTCCTGCAATATATGTTATACCTTCCTGTTTAAGACTTATCCCGGGAGATGAAGATGTTGTCATTACCTTTTTTCCGCAACCTGCACCTCCATAAACCATATTTATGGCTGCAATTTCACTTTCAGCCTGCAGGACAATCATACCGGTAGTCTCCCAGGGCTTAGCTTCCATAAGGTACTCAATGATCTCTGTCTGTGGTGTTATAGGATAGCCAAAATAGCCATCGGCACCGGCACGAATTGCAGCTTCAGCAACTGCTTCATTTCCTTTCATTAACCGTAGTTCCTTTTCCATCCCCAACCTATATTTTTGTTTTATAAACCGTTATAACTCCATCGGGGCATACCATTGCACAATTGGCACAACCTATACAGAGTTCAGGATTTGCCGGATAAGCATAATAATACCCTTTATGATTTACCTCTTTTGCCATGGCGATAGTTCCTGTAGGACAAGATACCATACATACCTCGCATCCTTTGCATTTATCCACGTTAACTACTATAGAGCCTCTTACTTTTGCCATATCAACATTTTTAATTCATTTATATCTGATGGTCATCAGAAAACATTTTAAGCCTTTTTTCCATTTCTCCGAATTGTTCCCGGGGAACGAGTGAGACGCATACTCTAAGACCATTATGTCTGTCACTTCCTGAAATATCCAGTGAAATGGTGCTGATTCCGTAATATAAAAGTTCTGAGAGCAAATCATTTCCTGTCATCCCCGGATAGGAAATGGTAAAATAGAATCCGTCAGCAATCGGTTCATCCAAATCCATATCGTAGACTATCTTAAATCCATTTGACAGAAACATTTTTTTCATCACCCTGGCTTTTTCCCCATACTCAAGAATATTGTCCCTGTAATTGAACACTCCGTCGTTGACTGCTTTTAGCAGAGCTGCCAGCCCAAACTGTGTGGAATGTGATACTCCAGCTGATAAACCGTATAAAGCACCAAATATTGCTGAATGGCCGAATTTATCAGATGAAAAATACCTTAACAGATCAGGATATGACCTGTCGTAAAGATGATCTGAAATAGCCATGATACCTATTCTCTGACCTGCATAACTAAATATCTTTGAACTTGATATAAGGATAATATAATCTTCGCAATAATGGGCAACTGTCGGCTGATAAGGAGGTCTTCCGGGATTTGAATAATCTTTCCTGAAATCCATTCCGAAATATGCCAGGTCCTCAATAACAATAACATCATACTTCGCTGAAAGATTGCCGATAATGGAAAGTTCTTCCTGATTAAGACATATCCATGCGGGATTATTCGGATTTGAATAAAGCAGAGAAGAAATCTTGCCTGTTTTATAAAATGATTCAAGTTTGTCCTTCAGTTTCTTTCCCCTGTAATTGTAAATATCGAAAGAATAATAATCATGTCCGAGCATGTTGACCTGTTGCTTATGTACCGGGAAGCCCGGGTCAATGAAAAGCGTTCCCTCTTTTGTTTTATCACTCCTGTTGGCAACAAGAAAACTTACCATGCTTCCCATTAATGAACCAACTGTCGGTATGCACCCCTGAGGATTGATCTTAATGTCTGTGAATAATTTAATAAATCTTGCTGCTTCTTTTTTAAGTTCAGAAACACCATTTATATCAGGATAAACGGAAGCAACTCCTTTTTTAAGAGCATCTATTTCCGCATCAATGGCAATTGCTGGTGCAGGAAGACCCGGGACACCCATTTCCAATCTTATGAAGTTAACTCCGGTCTCAGACTCTAGCAAATTTACAAGCTGTACTATTTCACGGATAGAAGCTTCTCCCGGGGAAGCTATTCTGGTCTTTTTGACAAGCCGGCCTACTATTTCACGCGATATTGGAATATTACTCATAATAAAAATTCAGATTCAGATTTTTCTGTTGTCGATTACATGTTTTGTTTTCCCTTCGCTTCTTTCAATGATTTTCGGTTCAACAAGGGTAACCTTAATTCCCAGTCCCAATGCATTTTCGAGGTTATTTTGAATTTTCTGACGAAGAGACTCAAGCTGACTGATCTTATCCAGGAAAAATGCTTCATCTACTTCCACTTTAAGCTCAAGTGTATCAAGGTTATTGACCCTGTTTACAATAAGAAGGTAATGGGGTTTTATTTCACTCATATCAAGCAAAACGCTTTCTACCTGCGAGGGGAAAAGGTTTACCCCGCGTATAATAAGCATATCATCACTTCTGCCCAGGCATTTTTCCATCCTGACCATTGTCCGGCCACACTTACATTTACCATAAAACAGACGTGTCAGATCGCGTGTCCTGTACCTGATTAATGGCAACCCCTCCTTTGTAATGGTAGTAAATACGAGTTCTCCTATAGAGCCTTCAGGCAATACTTCCAGAGAATCAGGATCGATAATCTCGGGGATAAAATGGTCTTCATTAACGTGCAATCCATTTTGCTCAAGGCACTCACTTGCAACACCGGGACCTATAACTTCGCTGAGTCCGAAAATATCAATAGCCTTTATCCTGAGTTTAGATTCAATTTCCCTTCGCATACTTTCAGTCCATGGTTCGGCACCGAATACACCGACTCTCAGTTTCAGATCATCACGGTTAATCCCGCTTTCCTGAATTGCTTCCGCCAGGTATAAGGCATATGAAGGGGTGCATGCCAGTACCGTACTCCCTAAATCGTGCATAAGCTGGATCTGACGGGCCGTATTCCCGCCTGAAATCGGAATAACAGAAGCTCCTATTTTCTCACCGCCATAGTGAATTCCCAGGCCTCCAGTAAATAGGCCATACCCGTATGCAACCTGTATAAAATCATTCCGGTTGGCCCCGGCACATGTAAGTGTACGTGCCATTACCTCCGACCAGGTGGAGATATCATTACGTGTATACCCGACAACAGTTGGTTTCCCTGTAGTACCCGATGAAGCATGGACACGTACAATTTCACTCATTGGCACAGCAAACAGCCCGAAAGGATAATTGTCGCGAAGGTCATTTTTTATCGTAAACGGTAATCTGGAAAGATCATCTATTGATTTGATATTTTCAGGTACCAGTCCGGCTTCCTGCATCTTATGCCGGTAGTAAGGCACATTGAAGTAAACCCTGTCAACAGTCTCCCTTAATCTTTCGTTCTGGACCTGTCTGAGCTCCTTCCTGTCCATGCATTCAAAGTGCCTGTTCCAAATCTCCATTTTATTTCAGATGATTCAATTAATAATTACTCCTTTATAATTCTGACCAGTTATATCTTATACAAATCGCTGGCTTTCATGAGTTCCATCTCATGTTTCTTAAGTGCTTTTATTGCATCCTCTGTATTGCTGCAACAAAGTATAATGACAGATTTTTTCCCGATTGAAAAGGCATAAGTATATTCAACACTGATATTCAGGTCAGATAAAATCCTCAGGATCTTTGCATAATGTTTTGCTTCATTGGGTGCCATAACAGAAATCACTTCTGTCAGATTAACTGTAAACAACTGGTCTTTAAGAAGTTTTTTTGCCTTCTCAGGATCAGGCACTATGAGCCGAAGGATTCCGAATTCGGAAGTATCGGCAACACTCAGGGCTGTTATCCTTATATTTTCTTTTCCGAGAACTTCAAGTACTTCTGTCAGCCGTCCCGATTTATTTTCAAGGAATACCGATAACTGATGAACAATCATATTTTAAATTGTTTTTTCTAATAATTTAAAAGTGCGAAGATAAACATAATAGTTGTTTGTCGTCCCGAGAATGTATTAAGATCACTTTTCAATTCTTATCCGTGCATCAACAACTGTAATACTTTCGGGGCTCCCTAAAAGCGGATTTAGGTCCATCTCCTTTATCTCTGTCGCATACCTCAATAGGCTTGAAAGTCTGACAATTATCTCCTGGAATTTTGATTCATTTATTCCTGTCTTCCCTCTTGTGCCACGAATAATCTTATAACTTTTCAGGCTCCTTATCATAGAACTGGCTTCACTGAATGTAAGAGGAGCAAGTCCTGAAGAGACATCACCCAGAACTTCAACAAATATTCCTCCCAATCCGCAAAGAATTATATGTCCGAACAGTGGTTCATATCTGGCTCCGATAAAAAGCTCAATTCCTGATAACATTTTCTGAACCAATACAGCCCTTACATTCCTGATACTCTTCATTCTGTTGAATTCTGCAACCAGGTGCCGTTCAGATTTAATATTCAGGGTAACACCTCCTACATCTGATTTATGAACCGGTCCGACAACTTTTAGTGCCAGCGGGTATCCTATTTTACCGGCCAGTGCTATAAGTTCTTCTCCCGTTGAGGCAACACCTTCCTTAACTACCGGGAATATTTGCCGCAATCAGAAGTTCCTGTATAATTGCCGGTTCAAGGTATCCATCAGGAGAATTGTCAATAATTTTTCGAATTTGAGGAATATCAATATTCTCCAGGTAAATTTCTTCGTCCGCGGGAACGGGGGTATTATAAATCATTGTCAGTGCATGACCCAGAACGACCTCATCGGGGAAATTAACATGTCCTTTGTTCAGGAAGTATTCAAGCTCCAGCGAAGAACTTGTTACAGAAGGTAATATAGGAAATAAGGGCTTTTGACATTCTTCAATCTTTTTATGAAGCAAATCATAGATCTCAGTCATATCATTTAAACCATTATTGCCAAATATTACACTCATACCATCTATTGATGGAATTTGTTTATCAACATACTCAATAACATTATCGAGCTGATCGTTAGTTGCCGTAGCTATAAGGTCAATCGGATTATCAGCTGATGCCCCGGCATTCATCATTAAAAGAAGCTTGTCGTGGTCCTCTGCTTTAAGTTTAGGAATATTCATTCCGCCGGTAGAAAGAGCATCGGTAAGCATGACGGCAGGCCCGCCCGCATGAGTAATAATTGCTATATTCCTGCCTTTAAGTGGCTTATGCATAAAAACAGAAGCAACAGTTGTCATTTCTTCACGACCAGAACACCTCACTATTCCGGCTTTTCTGAACAATGCTTCAACCGCTGAATCTGATGTTGCCATAGCTCCGGTATGAGAAGAAGCAGCACGACTGCCTGCCTCGGTTATTCCTGCCTTAATTGCTGCAATCCGGCAACCTTTTCTTATCAGCGATGATGCATGATGTAACAATTTGTCCGGATCCCGGATACTTTCCATGTACAGTAACTTGATTGAAGCGCTTTTTCCGGATTCATAAGTTGAATCCCAGTATTCAAGTATCTCTTCAACACCCGTCTGTGCACTGTTTCCTACCGAAATAACACTTGAAAAATTTAAGCCTTTTGGCATCGCTGATTCAATGATAAATACCGCAGTCGCCCCTGAGCCGGATACGAAATCGCATCCTTTGCTGTTGAGCTTCGGAACGGGAGTCGTAAAAACCCCCTGGTAAGTCTGGGTTATAACTCCGATACAATTTGGTCCTATCAGACATGCCCCTGCTTTATTAATTTCATCAGCTATTTCATTTTCAAGCTGACGTCCCTCCTCTCCTGCCTCACTGAATCCGGAGGAAATAATAATAAAAGCTTTTGTGTGTTTTTCCCTGGAAAGTTTCTTTACAGCGGACAAGCAATATTTTGAAGCAACAGCCAGTATTGCCAGATCTGTATCCGGAAGTTCGGATATGTCTTTGTATGATTTAACACCCTGAACTATACCCTGTTTGGGATTTACCACATAAAGATTTCCGGTATATTTCCCATCCAGAATGTTTTTCAGAACCTTCCCGCCGGGCTTAAAAATATCATCCGATCCACCAATAACAACAATACTGCCCGGGTTTATAAGTTTGTCATTTATCATACTATAAAATTATGGCAAAGGTTTGAACCTTCAAATTAAGTAATCCGGAGAAATGACGACCTACAACCCTGTAAACCTTTTCATGAAGCTTGCATTATGTATATCAACTGATAAATATGCCACTGATATATAATAGGTTAGCAAAATAATACGAATGATAATTCAGGGCCAAATATAACAAAAATATAAAATACCAGAAATAAGGTAAATCGTAAATTTAGCAGCATATAATAGTACGGCATAAGTTCATGCGATTCAGCAAAGAGGCAACGGGGCATCGCCGTCAACCTAATGTTTAGTTTGATTTACCGGCCTCTCCCCCTCGTTCCCATAGCCGTCAAGCTAATTTCTATAATACACTGATGTACATTAGTTACAACCTTTTTGTTTTTAGCCCGTAGGGCTTAAACTATTGTAGCCGGAGATATCAGAAATGATTTTTTTACCTCGTAGAGGTTAAACAGGGTTTTCCCGGAATTCATATAAGAATTGTTCATTAAATTCCATTCACGTTTTTAAGATATATTGAACATATTCTTATCTGATCTCTGGATTTTAACCTTTGTTTAACCCCTACGCGGTAAAAATTATATTATGATGGCTTTTTCTACAATAATTTATCGCCTACGGCGAAAAACTTCCCTGATTATTACGAACCTTTTAATAATACAATGATCTTACAATTAAATATATAGCAACCCTTAACTTCCTGATATACAGCAAGCATGGCTATTTTTCATCCCATCCCTTTGGAGAACAGGTTTAACTTTATTAATTTTACTCATATTAAAGAACGTTTTTTTGGTGAATAAATAGCGAGATTTCCTGGTTTGGGGTGTCTCGCTGTTTTTCTTAAATATACTCATATTTCTTTGATTACAAAACATTTAGACACAATAATTCCTCTAAGCCTAGTTTATTATTTTTCTTTTCCAACCAATGCTTTGACTCAAATATATTTGCAACCCATTTTATCCATTCTTTTATCCCCTTTCCCCCATTTGCCAGTATGTATCTTAATTGTGTACTGTTTTCCTTAAGAGTATTAAAGCATTTGATAATACTCAATAGTTTCCCTGTTTTTCTAAACAAGAGTCCCCGTTGGACCATGAATGTTTCCCAGTTTACTAATACAAGCAAAAGCCGGGCATTTAACGTACACATTAATCGTTCGTATTTCATCGGAGTAATGTTATCTAAACCAAATATTGATTTCCAAATCTTAAATAGGTTCGCATACCCCCCTATATTACATACAAATTATTAATTTTACGATCTATCTTATTATTAACCCATTAACCCCTCTTAGCTTGACGGCTATGCCCCTGGGGGAAGGTCGGGATGGGGGTATAAATAATAGAAATTAATAGTTTTATTCTTAATTGCTGATAGTCACATAAAATAATATTAAAATATCTGACCTCTTTTTTTGCTTTTGAATAAAATTAAAGTAGGTTTGAAGTCAGACATTAATTGCAAACTTATTTAATGAAATATGGTGGCTATTAGTACGATTATTATTGCAGGTTGATCACGGTAACTCCTGTAATTAATTAGTGCTGACAACACAACTTACAAGATATGAGGCTTACCAGAACGAGGGTGAGCTTTTTTTATAATAATCATTAAACCTATTAAAAATGGATAAGAAACAAAAAAGTACAACTGTTAAATTTTTCAGTGGCAAACAAATACCTCTTGAAATGCATAAAGTAAGGGTAGTACAATCACTCAACCTGGTACCTGTAGACAGACGTCTGGAAGCAATTAAAGAAGGTGGATACAATTCATTCCTCCTGGGAACAAAGGATATTTATCTTGACATGCTTACAGATAGCGGGACCAACGCCATGAGCGATGAGCAGATATCAAAAATGTTTGTTGCTGATGATGCCTATGCAGGTTCACAGAGTTACACAAAATTCGAAAAAAGCGTTAATAACATTTTTGCCAAAAAATATGTTTTACCTGTACATCAGGGCCGTGCTGCAGAGAATATTATTTCAAAAGTATTTGTGAAGCAGGGTTCCTGCGTTCCGATGAACTATCATTTTACCACCACTCTTGCGCATATTCAGATTAACGGTGGTTCCATAGCAGAATTGTACACAAAGGAAGCTATGAAAGTAAAAAGCACCCATCCCTTTAAAGGAAATATGGACCTTGACCGTCTTGAAAAATACATAAAGGAAAAAGATCCAAAAAACATTCCATTTATCAGAATGGAAGCATCCACTAACCTCATTGGCGGGCAGCCATTCTCAATGGCCAACTTCAGGGATGTGAGAAAAACTGCCGATAAATATGGCATTATGATCGTTCTGGATGCCAGTCTCATTGGTGAAAATGCATATTTTATAAAGAAAAGGGAAGAAGGTTACGGGGATGTGTCTCTTAAAGATATTCTGAACCAGATGTGCGACCTGGCCGACATTGTCTACTTTTCAGCAAGGAAAGTGAGTTCCTCCAGGGGCGGCGGTATCTGTACCAACAGGTCTGACCTCTATTTTCTTATGAGAGATCTTGTCCCTCTTTATGAAGGTTTCCTTACTTATGGAGGTATTTCGATCCGCGAAATAGAGGCAATGGCTGTCGGTTTAAATGAAACCACTGATGAAAATGTTGTAAGCCAGTCTCCTGCTTTTATCAGTTATATGGCCACGGAACTTGATAAGCTCGGAATTCCTGTGATTCTGCCAGGTGGCGCTCTCGGATGCCATATAGACGCCGGACAGTTCCTTTCGCATATACCTCAGAGTGAATACCCTGCAGGCGCACTTGTAGCCGCTTACTATATTATTTCAGGTGTCCGCGGTATGGAAAGAGGCACACTTAGCAGCATACGCGATGAGAATGGTAATGATGTACCTGCAGATATAGAATTAATGAGGCTTGCACTGCCACGCCGTGTATTTACTCTTTCACAGGTTGAATATGCCATCGACCGTCTGAACTGGTTATTCCATAACAGGGAGCTTGTCGGAGGTCTGAAATTTGTTGAGGAACCCCCTGTTCTCCGCTTCTTCACAGGACGTCTTCAGCCGTTAACCAACTGGCCTGAAAAACTTATTAATAAATTCAAGGCGGATTTCGGAGACAGCCTGTAAAATAATGCTGGTACTTAGCCGCGAAGTTTCAAAAAATAAGAACTTACGCAGAGGCCACAAAGAAAGACGAAGGGACGGAGGGACGGAGGGACGGAGGGACGAAGGGACGGAGGGACGGAGGGACGGAGGGACGGAGGGACGAAGGGACGGAGGGACGAAGGGACGAAGGGACGGAGGGACGAAGGGACGAAGGGACGGAGGGACGGAGGGACGAAGGGACGGAGGGACGAAGGGACGGAGGGACGGAGGGACGAAGGGACGGAGGGACGGAGGGACGGAGGGACGAAGGGACGGAGGGACGAAGGGACGGAGGGACGAAGGGACGAAGGGACGAAAGGACGGAGGGACGAAGGGACGAAGGGATGAAAGGACGGAGGGACGGAGGGACGAAGGGATGAAAGGACGACTTTGGGAGTGTTCAGAAAAGTGTGTCATTTCCGTTTGTAATTAATTTTCAGCGATTTGACTGAAGGCCGTAGGCCGTAAGGAAAATCGCTGAAAAAGAGTAAATCATTATTGGATAACATATTGCGCATATCGATTCCCAAATTTATCAATGAGCTCCCTGTGGATCGGCATCCAATTGAATGCGTTTCTTTTCCAGCTCTTTTCGTTGTATTTCAAGGCCAAATATAGTTGTTTTAAAAGCCCCTTATCATTTACCCAGGCGCCTTTTGTTTTTGTGACTTTACGCATTACCCGATGCAGGGCTTCAACTGGATTGGTTGTGTAAATCATTCTTCTGATATTGTCCCCATAGTCCATGAAGGCCATTAACTCATCCCAGTTAGCCTCCCATTTTGGTTTTATTTCTTTGTATTTAATATCCCATCTCTGGCCAAAAGCTTCTAAGGCAACTGCTGCTTGTTGACGATCTGCTGATGAATAAATTTTACGCAAATCTGAGCATACAGCCTTAATATCTTTATCACTGACAAATTTTGTGGAGTTGCGCACCATATGCACAATACAGCGTTGAATAATTGATGATGGAAAAACCTGCTCAATTACATCTTTGAAGCCACTTAATCCATCCACACAGAAAAATAATATATCCTCCACTCCCCGGCGTTTGAGGTCCTCCAGAATCAAACCCCATTGACGGGATCCTTCATTATCACTTAAATATAGCCCCAGGATATCACGTTCACCATGTACATTTACACCATAGACTGTATAGATAGCTTTTGAGACTATATGTCCGTCCTCTCTGACCTTGTAATGAATAGCATCCAGGTAAACTATTGTTTGGCACGGAAATAACGGGCGTTGTTGCCATTCAATTATCTCTGTCCATACACGGTCTGTTTCTGCACTTATTGTTCCTGAGCTAACCTCTACACCATAAAGTTTGCGTAGCTGATAACGAACATCCTCAACGGACTGTCCTCTTGCATACAGGCTTAGAATGATCTCATCCAGACCAGTGCCTAGCTCACGTTCCCACTTCTTTATTAATATTGGTTCGTGTTCTCCTTCACGATCTCTTGGTGTGTGAACCTCCAGAGGTCCTGCTGAACTCCTTACCAGCTTATGAGTATGACCATTCCTTCTATTGTCAGTCGAGGTGTTCTGATCTTTTAAATGTTGATCTATCTCGCCTTCCAGAGCTGCATTAACAAAAGTCTGTAACATATCAGTAAAGATGCCTCCTTCTCCTAGAATGGGATCGCCATTATACAATCTGCTTAAAACTTCTGTTCGTCTTTTAGGGTCTGGTATAAGATCCTCCATTCGAGGTTTTCTCACCCTTTTTTGTTTTTCCATAGTCAAAGTTATTTATTTTTACTTTATTAACTTTGACACACTTTTTTGAATAGACTCACGACTTTTGGTCACTTAGTCACTTCGTCATTTAGTCTATTTTTTAATATATCTAACTAAAAATTAACTGTTATGAAACGGATGGTATTTCTTCCAATGGCTCTTCTCCTGTGCTTAATTTTGAATGGACAGGTTACTCTTGAACATTTTCAGCCAAAAGAGCATTTCGGCTTTTCCATAGGTGATAATTACAAACTGGCTAATTATTCGCAAACGGAGGCATATTTTAAGAAAATTGCATCTGTATCAGACAGGGTAAAGCTTGTCAATATGGGAACGACAGAGGAAGGACGCATCCAGTATATGATGATAGTTTCTTCTCCCGGAAATATTAAGGACCTGAATCGCTACAAGGAAATATCCCGGAAACTTGCCCGGGCCGAAGTCATTTCAGAAGACGAGGCAAAAAAAATGTCAACCGAAGGTAAGGCCGTGGTATGGATTGATGGAGGACTTCATGCAACCGAAACTGTTGGAACCCATCAGCTGATTGAAACTTTATGGCAACTGGTGAGCAGAAATGATCCGGAAACATTAAGGATACTCGACGACGTTATCATTCTTCTGGTTCATGCAAATCCTGACGGTCAGGAACTGGTATCAAACTGGTATATGAGCAATCCGGATACCCTAAAAAGATCATATTCTCAACTCCCCAGGCTGTATCAGAAATATGTTGGTCACGATAACAACCGTGATTTCTATATGATGAATATGAAGGAAACAAAGAATATCAGCAAACAGCTATTTCTTGAATGGATGCCCCAGATCATTTACAATCATCACCAGTCTGGTCCGGCAGGTTCAGTAGTAGCAGGACCTCCATATCGCGACCCATTTAATTATTTGTTCAATCCTCTGGTAATAACAGGGATCGATGGCGTAGGTGCGGCCATGGTCAGCAGACTAAACCTTGAAGGTAAACCAGGGTATACCGAACGTGGCGGATCTCAGTACTCTACATGGTACAATGGTGGATTACGGACTACAACATATTTTCACAACATGATCGGGTTACTTACCGAAATTATCGGAAATCCTACTCCGATATCCATTCCATTTGTTCCATCGCGTCTTATTCCCAGCGGTAATACTCCATATCCTGTAATGCCTCAAAAATGGCTTTTCAGAAAATCAATTGATTATTCTCTATCCTTAAACTTTGCGGTCCTTGATTATGCTTCACGTAACCGTGAACATCTCCTTTATAATATTTATAGTATGGGTAAAAGTTCAATTGAGGCAGGGAACCGCGATAACTGGACTATGTCACCCAAACGTATTTATGCAATCAATGATGCCTTTGAAAAGGATCAAAAGAATAAAAAAAGTGCCGATTCAACAAATAATTCATTAAGGGGAAATCAGGGTACGTTACCGCTTAAGTATTACAACCTTCTGTTCAAAGATTCCACGCAACGTGATCCCCGCGGGTACGTCATACCTGCCGGTCAACCGGATTTTCCAACTGCAGTAAAGTTTATTAATTCGATGATTCAGGGTGGAATAAGTGTTTCCAGGGCAGTGTCCGATTTTAATATCGAAGGAAATAGCTATCCCGCAGGTTCTTATATCATAAAAACCAACCAGGCATTTCGCCCGCATGTTCTGGATATGTTTGAACCACAGGATTATCCGAATGATTTCTTATATCCGGGAGGTCCTCCTGTTGCTCCCTACGATATGGCCGGCTGGACGCCAGCCTATACTATGGGATTTAAATTTAAAAGAATATTGAATCCATTTGATGGTCCGTTTGAATCAATACCTTATGGCGAAATCCAGTTCCCCCGGGGGAAATTTATTATCTCTTCGCAGACAGCGGGTTACATTCTGGATCCAAGGTGTAACAATTCTTTTGTTGCAGTTAATGATCTTATTCATTCCGGAATAGATGTATACCGTACAAAAAATGAGTCTGATGGCACTAAAGGGCTGAGACAGGGTTCTTTTTTCATTCCTGCAGGCCCGAAATCAAAAGCCATTCTTGAAAAAGCAGCAAATGATCTTACCCTTAATGTTAAATCAGTCAGCAAACGTCCGGGCAATCTGACCGGCAGGATACTCCCTCTTCGAATAGCACTTTGGGATATGTACGGAGGATCAATATCATCAGGATGGTTGAGGTGGATATTTGAGCAGAATCATTTCTCTTTCAAAACAATATATGCCAAGGAGATAGATGAGGGAAACCTTCGAAAAAAATATGATGTAATTATATTTGTAAGCGGAGCTATTCCTCCCCTTTCCCAGACAGCGCAAAGTTCTTCCAGAGATACAACAAAGTTAAAAAATATACCAGCGGAATACAGGGCACAGTGGGGAAGGATAAGTGCAGATACTTCAATAGCCGCCTTAAAAAACTTTATAGAATCAGGTGGATCAGTAATAACCATTGGGAATAGCACAAATCTTGCGTACCATTTAAAATTACCGGTTACCAATGCTCTTGTTGAAATGAAGAACAGGAAACTGGTTCAATTAACATCCGATAAATATTATATTCCCGGCAGTGTAATGCGTGTCAAAGTTGATTCTTCACAACCTGCTGCCTGGGGTATGGAAGCGGAAGCAGATGTTCTGTTTAATTCAAGTCCGGTATTCAGACTAACACCAGAATCACAAAGTAGTGGAGAAATAAAGCCACTTGCCTGGTTCGGTTCTGCTCAGACACTTCGGAGCGGATGGGCATGGGGGCAGGAATATTTACAGGATGGCGTTGCAGCCTTCGAAGCATCGGTTGGTTCAGGCAAATTTTACGCCTTTGGACCGGAGATTACTTTCAGAGCTCAGACATATAGCACTTTTAAATTTATTTTTAACCAGCTTTATTCAGGGTACTGATTTTAATTGCCTGATACATAATATTGAATAGAGTATAATCCTGATGAAGAAGCTGTCTCAAAAGTCCTCTGTGGAACTCTGTGGAAACTCTGTGATCTCTGTGTAAGTTCTTAATTATTTGTTACACAGAGGGCCACAGAGAAGGCACAGAGCGACACAGAGAAAGCATTACCGTAATTTTAGACTTTTGAGACACCTCTTTTTAAATTCAATCTGCTTTGCAAATCGGATATTTAGTGTTATTGTTTATAACAATACATTTCTTAGAAACAGCTAACACTATTTCGAAGTATGTATGGAAATATTAAAACTAAAATTTCAGGCAACCTGCTGTCAATCAATGAAGGGCAACGGGATATTTATTTTTAGTAGATAAGATCCAAAATTTCCTCTCTTGCTGCATTTAGCTTCATAATAGTCTTAGTTTCAGAAAGATCGACTGATCCATGTATCTTTTTATGAAAGAACAGGGTTATATTATTGCCCGGAGTAAAGCCAGGAACTGCAAAAGCATGAAGAAGCACTTCGGTGCTTCCCCCTGGTTTACTATTAATAATTACCATTCCTTTTGACTGGTTTAAACCCGATTTTGCTGACACAGCGTATATTCCCGGAGTTGGTAAAAGCTTGGCTTCTTCACTTATGTTCACTTTTACCAGGGGAAGTGAAACGGTTGCTGTTTCGGGTGTAAAATCCTCTGCTTTTCCTATGATCAGGTAATAGTGATCAAGATAGGCATTTGCTCTTTGGATATATCCTTCACTTATCGCCAAACGTATTTTAGTTGAGCTTACTGTCTCGTGTTGTACCTCCTGCTCAGGGATTTCTTCTGCCTCAAAGTTATATTTCGCGCGCCATTCCCAAAGTTGTTTATAACTTCCTTCCTTGTTAAAACCAAAATGGTGATTAAACCCTGCAACAATAACCCTGGCGCCTAACATGTTACAAAGAAAATCTCTGACAAACTCCTCACTTGTGATTTTTGAAAACTCAATAGTAAAATTGACAATAATAAGATTGTCAAGACCGGCTTCCCGTAAAAGTTCTAATTTTTCTTCCTGTGAATTAATGAGTTTTAATCCTTTACCTGCGCTTTCGGGATAAAGAACCATCCTTGGGTGTGGGTTGAAGGTGACCAGCACCGATTCGCCATTTTCTTTTTCTGCAAGCTTCTTAAGTCTGTTCAAAATTGTTAAATGCCCGATATGAACCCCATCGAAGGATCCGGTTGTCACAACTGCGTTTTTTATGATCCCGGTCCCTTCAAAGCCTCTGAATATCTTCATTGTGTATCCGAAAACTAAATTGTGTTCTCCTTGACAAAATATGCAACTTTTTCAATAGAGGTTATCATATCATATTCTTCGAGATAAGTTCCTGAAGGTACATTAAGCGGGATTGTTGTAAAATTCAGGATACCCTTTATTCCATATCTTACAACTTCTTCTGCAATCTCCCTCGCAAAATCGGGAGGTACCGTAAGAATGGCTATACGTATATCAAGTTCTTTCATAATGCGTTCAATATCCTGGTATGAAAAACACTTAACACCTGAAATAACTTTGTTTATTTTCTGCGGGTCATTGTCAAATGATGCCACAATATTAAGTTTTGACCTCTTACCCTTAAAATAACCGGCAACAGCTCTTCCCAGATTACCTATTCCAATGATTGCAACATTGAGGCTGCTGTCTGAATCAATTATCTTACCTATTGTATCAATCAGCTCACGTACATCGTAGCCTTTCCTCTGCACACTTGAATATCCTATCAGCATCAGGTCACGTCTTACCTGAACAGCAGTAATATGAAGGCGGGCAGCCAGGTCGTGAGAAAAAATAAAGTTTTTTTTCTCATTAAGACATCCCAGAAGTGTTCTTCTGTATTCGCTTAATCTTTCTACAGTTTTTCCCGGTAATTTTGTCATAATTTCGATTAATGGTTAAGTTTTTTTGGCAATCGTATTGTAAATGTGGTTCCTATATCCGGTGTGCTTTCAACTTTAATTGTGCCATTATAAAGTCCAACTACTTTTTTGACTATTGATAACCCCAGTCCGCTGCCCGTAATATTTCTTGTCTTCTCGTTCTTAATCCTTACAAACTCCTCAAAAAGATTTTCCGTATCAGAGACATTTATTCCGATACCTGTATCAGAAACGATAATTATAACCTCACTATCGGTACTATCTATCGTTATTTCAGCTTTTCCTCCCATTTTATTATACTTTACAGCATTGGATATGAGATTGTTAAAAACAATTTCCATATCTGATGGATCTGCCATAATAACAGCATCTGACCGTATATCGAGGTTAATATTAACTTCCATCTGGATAGCATAAGGTTGAACTGTAATTATTGCGCCGGATGCTATATCGGCAAGATCAACCTCCTGAATCTTTTCATCTTTACGCTCAAGCCGTATCTTGGTAAAATCAAGCAGATCCATTATCAGGTTTCTCATTCCCTGCAGGCGTTGAAGTGACCTGTCTATAGGTTCTGCATAATCCTCAATCCGGTCTCCTGACTGCTTCTCCTGCATCATTCTCAGATAGCCTTCAATAGCATTAAGAGGCGCCTTTAATTCATGGGACAAAACCGAGAGAAACTGGTATCTTATCTTTTTTCCTTCCTGTTTGAGTTTATGAGTGATCCTTTTAAGATATTGTTGTTTTGTTATATTCTCAATGCTCGATTTAAGTTCCTGAGGTGTGAAAGGTTTTGGAATGAAATCAGTCGCCCCGTCGCGTGTTGCCCTTATTGCAACATCGAGCGATGCATAAGAAGTAATCATGGCCACTACAACATCATATTTCTTCTCCCTGACATACTCAAGTACTTCAACGCCCTGCATTCCCGGAAGTTTATTATCGAGAAGGAGAATATCAGGCTTTTCATTGTCAAGAATCACAATGCCTGCCTCACCAGTGGCGGCTTCAATTACTTCAAATGTATAATCCTCATCCATAAACGGATAAGTTACGTGGAAATTATTAAGTATCCTGGATACACCGGACCGGATTCCCGGTTCATCATCTATTACAAGGACTTTTAAAACAGCCATCTTACAGTTTTAATAATTTCATAACTTCCTGGTCAAGCTGTTCCGGTCTTATACCCTTTTCAAGGTACCTGTCGGCCCTTATCCATGATTTTTCCTGCTCTGAATCCAAACTAAACGATAATCCTGTCTCATGAGACACTGCTGTCGCAAGAATAACCGGAACATCAGGATACTTTTTCTTCAGTTTATAGCATAAAATGAAGCCACTATCGTCACTCTCCATCATCAGGTCGAAAATTGCCAGATCGGGTTTGAAACGTGCGATAACAGATTCAGCTTCGGCCTGACTTTCAACTGTTACTGTTTTGTAACCGGCTTTCTCCAGGTTAAAATTAGTCTGGAACAGGTAATCAGGATCATCATCTGCAATCAATATTGTGTAATCACTCTTCTTCATTTCTCTACAAATTTCTAAAAAATCATTAAATCAAAGAGTTAATATGATAAATATGATTTATTGTTAAATAATTAACATCCAGGTTACTTTTTTTGTTCAATGTCAGGTGGTCAAAGTTTTACCGGAAAACGTATTATATTTTGCTTCTGATAACCCACCCCTACCTCCCCGAGACTCCTGCGGGACAGGCTCTCCCGGGAGGGGATCTCACTGGAATCTACATGCATCTGATTTCCATTTTTCCAGCTAAACATTCCTTGGCAATACTATTTTAAAACTTGTCCCTGTCGGTCCTTTTAATGGATCAGTATTCGATTCTGCAGTTATCTGGCCCTTATGCATTTTCACTATACCATAAGCTGTTGCAAGCCCCAGACCAGTACCAATACCGATTCCTTTTGTAGTAAAAAACGGCTCAAATATCTTTGACACGGTCATCTTCTTTAATTCCGGTTCCGGTGTCGCTTATTAAAATTATAACATCTCCAAGAGTATCCTCAAGTTTGATAGTAATTGTTCCTCCGCCCGGCATAGCATCAATTGCATTTTTGATCAGGTTGGTAACTACCTGCATCATCTGTTCAGGATCGAGCATTGCCTCAGGATTAGCAGTGTTATCTTCTATACTTACCCTGAAATTTCCAGGTATAATAAGACTTTTGAGACTATGGCTTATAAGCTCATTTATGTTTACCCGCTGATGATTTACCTGATTCTTTCTTGCAAAATTAAGAAGCCCTGAGACAATTTTTTTGCATCGGCCCGCCTGTTCCACTATAAGCTTAAGGTCCTCTCTCACAGGATCGCCGGCTTCACACTCTTCAAAAAGTATATTGCTGTACATTATAACTACTCCCAGAGGATTATTAAGCTCATGAGCAATACCTGCCGAGAGTTGTCCCATATGAGCGAGCTTTTCAGATTGCTTAAGAGCCTGCTTCATGGAGCCCAGTTTTTCATTTGACAGAGCGAGATCTTTAACCGACTTATGAAGTTTTTCAATGGTATAAGGAAGGCACATCTCCACTTCAGCCAAACCTTTTTTAATTGCAACGGCATGTTCGACACAACTCTCATAACCGCATGCACCACAGTCGAGTTGATCCTTTTTAGTCTTCTTGCCCATTGAGATGAGAACCTCATTAACCCCTTTCTCATCAGGAAGATCGATGCGGTGTTCTTCGGGTTTATGATGAAAAGAGAGGTCAAGCCCTGAGTACTCGTCAAATGTTTTCTGCCAGCTGTCAAGGTCAATTTTTCTCATTTTATCATTTGCATATGAACTTACAAGGGCTCTCCGGTTGTATTGTTTTCCGTTTTTTGACAGCCCTGGTCCCATTATACATCCTTCACAGCAAAGCAGTTCCATATGCTGGTTCTTTATCAGACCAGCTTCAAATTCTTTCAGTGCACCCTGAAAATCGATCCTCCCTTCAGCCGCAATGATATTTCCTGTAATTGCATCATCATTTATATTAGCTGTCTGAAGCAAACCGCGTGTTACCGGGAAAATTGCACCCCTTCCGCCAACCGGAGGATCAAAATCCACCGGCATGATGTTTTTTGATGATATACCCAATTGCAGAAAAAGATCTCTGAGTTCAGTATAAGTTATGGCTTCATCTATCTCATTGCTCTCAGCTTTCTTAGCCACACATGGTCCGATAAATACAATACCGGTATCTTTTCCGTATTTTTCACGCATTACCCTGGCCATTGCCACCATGGGTGATACAATGGGAGCAAGTTTATCCACCAGCGCCGGATGATAATATTGTATATACTTAACAATTGAGGGGCAATCAGATGATATATAAAAATCTTTATTCACAGATATGAGATTCTTATACCGGTCTGCAACCAGATCCGCACCAAATGAGACTTCAGATACATAATCAAATCCAAGTGCCTTTATCATGCCAATAAGCAGACGGTGATCGGGAAAATCAGAGAATTCCGCCGGAAAACTTGGAGCAACTACTGCTGCAACTTTTCGTTCACCTTCAAAAAGTTTTAACACCCGGTCGGTAGTATTAAGAAATACTTTTGCTCCCTGGCTGCATACCTTGGTACAGTTACCGCAGGCTATACACCTTTCATCGATCACTTCAGCCTGCCCTCCTACTATGCGTATAGCTTTTGCAGGACATTCCCTGACACAGGTATAACACGTCCGGCAAAGTTCTTTTATAGTATAAACCAGCATAACAGCTTCATTTAATGATCAAAGTAAAACGTTCCTCTTTTCAAAATGGGTATAAAATATCTTTTTGTCTGCAGTATCCTTATCTTCCTTCAAAAGCTTTTCATAAATATTTATTAAGGAAGGTGATTTACAGGGTAATGTTATAGCTCCTGTTTCGTCAGAGTGATAGATATGCCTGCTCCTGTCCCTTATCTCCTCTTTCGTACATATTAAAAGAGAGTCCTGCACCATGAACACAACCACCCGGGCAAGTCATTACTTCAACCAGATCGTATTTAATTCCGGACGCCAACATTGATCTTAGCTTTTCAAGACCTGTAAGCCCATCAACAACCGCAACCTTTAAATTATAATCGCCAACCGGGATCATAGCCTCTCTGAATGTACCGGTTGCTCTGAGCTTTTTTAGCAAGTTGCCGGTCAATCTCTTTTTTAAGTTTCATATAGTACCATGACCGGATAACTCCTTCGGCCAGCCCCCCGGAAACTTCTGCCAATACGGCGGAAGAGCTTCTCCCTGATAGAGGTTCATCGCAAAGTTCAGTATCAATATTTGAAGTGTCAATACCATAAAGCCTTATTAGCCGTGCCAACTCTCTGACCGTCAGGACAGAATCAACATCGCTTATCCCCTTCCTCATCATTCCGTCGCGTCGTGCTTCGAATTTCATTGCAATACAAGGAGTTGCCGATACAGAGATAAACCTGCTCCGGTTCAACCCCGTGCTGCCCTGCCACCACAGTTTTAATCAATGCTCCGGTTATCTGCTGTGGTGATTTTACAGTAGAGAGCTTTGGAATAAGAAAAGGAATAAACTGTTCGACATATTTGACCCATGCCGGGCATGCTGAAATATATAAAGGTCCATCAGTCTTATTTTCAATATTTTCCGTTAACTGTCCTGTTAATTCGGTAATACAAATATCGGTACCGGTTCCGGTTGAATATACCCTGTCGAAGCCTATTTTACGCAGAACCGCATTAAGCTTCTTTTCAAAATCCCTGGTATACTTTATTCCCAAGCTCTTCGGCAATTCCGGAAGTCACCAGGGGGGAATACTGGATAACTTTTACAATCCCCGGTTTATTCAGGTATTCCTGAACTTCATTAATAACATGTTTTTCATGAAGAGCTCCTGTCGGACAAACCAGCACACACTGTCCGCAGTGTAAACAGCTTGAAAAATTGAAATCCCTATCCATTGCGGCACCAACATGTGTGTTTTTCCCTTTATTTATAAAATCCAGCGATGTTGAGGTAATTACCTCTTCGCAAACCCTTACGCACCTGCCGCACAGAATGCATTTTGAGAGCTCACGGACTATGGAAGGGCTTGACTGGTCCAGACGAGGTTTAACTTTTTTCCCGCGTATACGACGTTCTCTTATATTCAGTTCTTCCGCAATCCGTTGGAGTTCACAGTTCAGGTTCCTGTCACAATACAGACAATCATCCGGGTGATTTGAAAGAAGAAGCTCAACAATGGTTTTTCTTGCAGTAATCACCCTGGGAGAATGGGTTTTTATCTTCATCCACTCCTCAACCGGTTGAGAACAGGCTGTTATAAGTCTGTCACGTCCTTCAACCTCAACAACACACATCCTGCAAGCTCCGGTGGGAGTAAATTCTTTCATCCTGCAAAGCGTAGGAATAAAAATTCCATTATTATTCAGGGCAGAAAGTATAGTTTCACCTTTCTCAGCTTTTATCTTCTTATTATTTACCTGTATTGTAAAAAACATAAAGACTATTTAATTGTAATTGCATTGAATTTACAAATATCAAAACAGATCCCGCAACCGGTACATTTTTCCTCTACAATAAAAAATGGCTGCAGCCTGGTACCGTAAATTGCATTTACCGGGCACTTTGCAGCACATGCTGTACAACCGGTACATTTTTCCACATCAATTGAAAATGTTCTTAAGCCCCTGCAGAAATTCGCACGGCATTTTCTGTCGAAAATGTGTTCCTCGAACTCGTCCCTGAAGTTTTTCAGAGCGCTTGTAAAAGGATTTGGAGCTGTTTGACCGAGGCCGCAGAGGGATGTATCCTTCATGACCGCTGCAATTGTTTCGAGTTGCATTACTCCCTTAAACCGTTCAAGAGTTGTTCCTGATTCCTCATTTAAAGGTTTTCTTATAACATTTTCAAGTATTTCAAGCATACGGCCGGTACCTTCCCTGCAAGGGATGCATTTACCACAGCTTTCATTTCTTATGAATTCCATATAGTATCTTACCAGGTCAACCATACAGGTAGTATCATCAATAATGACAAACCCTCCTGCGCCCATCCCTATTCCCTTTTCTCTCATAATGTCGAAATCAACTGGAATATCCAGATCGTCACTTTTGATAAAAGAACCAGATGCTCCCCCGAGCTGAATTGCCTTAAACTCCTTCCCATTTCTAATACCGTCAGCAATATCCTCAAGAATAGTTTTTAATGTTGTACCCATTTCAACTTCCACCACACCTGACATGCGTCCCCTGCCTGCAAGTGCAAAAACTTTTGTACCCGGACTGTTTTCCGTACCCAGGCTGCGGAACCATTCAGGACCGTTTTGCATTATAAGGGGCACATTCATAAGAGTCTCCACGTTGTTGATCACAGTAGGCTTTCCAAATAATCCTGATGCCGTGGGATACGGAGGTTTAAGCTTTGGCATGCCTCTTTTGCCTTCCAGGCTGTTAACAAGAGCTGTCTCCTCGCCACATACAAATGCCCCGGGTTCTTTCTTTATTACAATATCGAGATTAAATCCGCTGGAGAAAATATTATGGCCCAAAAGCCCGTACTCCCGGGTAATTTCAAGAGCCTTTTGCAGTCTTTGCCTTGCATGATCAGAACCTGACCTTAAATAAATTATGGCATTTGTCGCTCCGATAGCATAAGCAGCGATTGCAGTACCCTCAATAAGACGATGCGGATCGCTTTCAAGGATGGTTCTGTCTGTAAAGGCTCCGGGGTCGCTCTCTTTTGCATTGCAAATAAGATACCTCGCATTTGATATCGTATTAAGGGCATGTTTCCATTTAAGTCCTGTCAGGTAGCCTCCGCCGCTTCTTCCCCTTAAACCACTGCGTTCAATAATATCACAAACCTCTTCAAATGTATAATTCCTGATTGCCTTGACAAAAGCCCTGTATCCACCCCGGGCAATATATTCGTCAATATTTTCCGGATCATAACATCCGCAGTTACCGAGTATTACACGTTTTTGCCTGGCAAAAAACGGCAGCTCGTTAAAAAAAGATATCCCTGGCCACATTTCAAATCCTTTTGTACCAGTCTGACCAACCACGTCTTCTTCATTGATGTCATTATGAAATACGCCGTTAAGCAGAGGCTCAACTTTTTCCTCTGTAATGTTCCTGAAAAAGATTTTGTTTTTACCCGGAAGTTGAATACAGGCAAGAGGTTCAAAATTGGCCGGTCCGGTACAACCTACACTTACCAGTACAGCATCTGACTTATTATCTTTAAGATATGCCCTAATGGCAACCATGGTTCTTTCAGATCCTGCAATCAGACTGCTTGTACCGGTTGATAAGAAAATAACGGGGACATCCGTTCTCTCCCTTCTTATTTGCTGAAGTACCCTCTCCGTTTCCGGCGGTAAGGTATCTGACTCAAACAGCAAAACTTTATCAATCAGGAATCTCTTTATATCTTGCATCTAGTCATTTTCAAAAATATACTGCAGTTTTTTGATAAGTTCCGGCAACAGTTCAGGTTTCACATGTATCCTGTATTCTCCGTTAACCTGAATTAAAGGGCCGTTGGTACATCCGCCCATACAAGTTACGAGCTCAAAACTGATTTTGCCATCGCGGGTTGTATGTCCGGGCTGAATTCCGGTTATTTCTATTATTTTATTGATTATTGCCTGTGACCCGTTAAGGAAACATGATGTTCCGTTACATATCTTTATATTTATTTTTCCCAGGGGGACAAACCTGAACTGGTCATAAAAAGTAGCCAGACCGTAAATCTTGGTTGTACTGAGACCCAGGTGATTTCCTACTTTCACTATTGCCTCTTCAGACAGGAAACCCGATTCTTCCTCTATTTCCTGGAGCAGTGGAATAAGCTCCTCCCTCCTTCCCTGTTTATATTTTTTAATAATTAAGTCCAATCCTGATCCCATACCCATAAAGATTAACAATATACAAATATAATTTATTTTATTGTTAATAAATAAACATTGTTATTTTATTAACAATAAAACCGGAAAATATGGCACCATTTATAATATGAGCATATTTATTTGATTCTTAATATTATAACTGATATTAAATAAAATCGGTATAATTCTCTGCTCTGTAATTGTTTTTTAAAAGGCACCTGATTTGCAGGTAGTAATGTGAATTTTAGCCAAAAAGAGTATGTGTCCCCTAAGGAAATAATTACTACTTTTGAGGTTGTTGTTTATTTTTGAACAATAAGTGAATGGCACAAAAAACTGAAATGAATATTTGTCTCGGAAGTTCCTGTTTTTCAAGAGGTAACAAAGACCTTGTAATGTTCATCAAAGAATACATGCGTAAGAATCATCTCGAGGACAAGTTTATATTTAAGGGTGCCCGTTGTATGGGTCACTGCAGTAATGGTCCGAATATTAAGATAAATGATGAGCTGATCGAAGAGGTTAATTTGTCAGTAATTGAAATCATCCTCGAAAAAGAGTTGGCAAGATTAAAATAAACATAAAAGACAAGGATTGGAATGAATCAAAGAAAACCAGTTCTCTATATAAATGATAAAAATTGCAGAAATTCGTATTCCTGCGTTCGAGTCTGTCCGGTCAATGCAATAGAGGTCAGACCACAGAAGGCCCATCCCTATATTATGCCGGAAAGATGCATAGGGTGCGGATTATGCTTCGTTTCCTGTTCTCCTCATGCTATTGAATTCCGCGATTCAAAGGAAGAGGTAAAGTTGCTATTATCATCCCGGAAAAAAACGGCCGCACTAATAGAACCCAGCATTGCTTCTGAATTTGATGATATCACTGATTACAGGAAGTTTGTGGCAATGATCCGCAAACTCGGTTTTGACTATGTTCATGAAGTATCCTTTGGTGTGGATCTTATTGCTGCAGCGTATGCAAAACTGTTCAAAAAAGCTGAGGGGAAATATTATATTACAACCAATTGTCCTTCAGTAGTCAAACTGATTGAAAAATTTAACCCGGAGCTTGTTCCGAACCTGGCACCTCTGGTTTCCCCTATGATCGCTACTGCAATGGTAGTAAAGGAACTTTACGGTACTGATGTGGCTGCTGTTCAGATCGGACCTTGCATTGACGCTAAAGATGAATCATATATTTACAAGGATGGCAATCTTGTTGACGGTGTATTAACTTTTATCGAACTCCGACAACTCTTTGTAGAATTCAAAATACAGGAGAGACTTGTCAGGATGTCTGATTTTGACCCGCCGCATGGGAAATGGGGTGCCCTTTATCCTCTTCCTGCCGGTATAATACAGGCTGGCGGTATAAAACGTGATATGGTTTCAAGCAGTGTAATAACCGCCTCGGGGAAAGAGGATGTTCTTGATGCTATTAATGATTTCGACAAGTATATCGATACCATCAGGCATCATTTTAACCTTTTCTTCTGTCATGGGTGCCTTCTTGGCCCCGGAATGGAGCATCATAAGGAACGTTTCAGGAGAAGATCACTTGTGCGTCACTATGCTGAAAAAAGAGTCGGGAAACTTAATGGTTCATTATGGGAAACAAATATGGAGAAATGGTCAGGGCTAAACTTTGCCAGATCTTTTACTCCAAATGACCAGCGAATTCCTGATCCTCCACAGGAAGCTATTAATGAGGTACTTAAGATAATCGGGAAAAATAAACCTGACGAACAGATCAACTGTGGAGCATGCGGTTATCTGTCATGTCGCGATTTTGCATCAACAGTTGCAAAGGGATTGGCAATACCCGAGATGTGTCATACCTTCAACCTTAGAAATAAGCAGGAATATATTGAAACACTCAGGCAGACAAACAGAAAACTTGCCGAGACAAAAGAAGCGCTGAAGGACTCGGAAGAACTAGCCAGAAGAGAAAAAGAGATCGCCCAGAGTGCCTCAGACATGATGAATAATATGCTCGAAAAACTTCCAACCGGTGTAGTTATAGTTGATAACAATCTTAAAATCCTGCATTCAAACCAGAGCTTCATCAATATAATCGGAGAAGATGCAAGGGCTATTTCAGATGTGATACCAGGGCTTGCCGGCGCCGATATAAAAACTTTAATCCCCTTCAATATTTACAACATGTTCACTTTTGTCATAAAAGAGGACAAACCTGTTGTAAGTAAAGATATCCATATTGAAGATAAAATGCTGAACATTTCAATTTTTCCCATAAAGAAAAACAAAATGTGCGGTGCAATAATCCGCGATCTTTACTCGCCGGAAGTTCAGGGGGAAGAAGTGACCAGCAGGGTAAGTGAAGTCATAGAGAAGAACCTTGATATGGTACAGAAGATAGGATTTCTTCTGGGTGAAGGAGCATCCGAAACAGAACAGATGCTTAACTCAATAATAGAGTCGTACAAAACAAAAAAGAGTAATCTGAAAAACAAACCAAAGTGATTGTTCGTGAGAAAAGACTTCTACATTGAGGTTAACAGCCAGCAAAAGAACTATGACGGAGAGAGGATTTGCGGCGATGTATTTCTTTACAGGTATATTAAGGAAGAAGAACGGGTAATTACTGTATTATCTGATGGTATGGGACATGGGGTAAAAGCAAATATCCTCGCAACACTCACTTCTACAATGGCACTTAATTTCACCCAGGAACACAAAGAGGTCGACCGCATAGCCGAAATAATTATGAATACACTGCCGGTTTGCAGTGAAAGAAAAATAAGCTACTCAACATTTACTATCATTGACATTGAGACCAGTGGTCGTGTCAAAATTCTCGAATATGACAATCCATCAACAATTATTTTAAGAGGGAACCAGGTCTATGATCCCTCCTGGAGTAAAGTTATACTGAAAAAAGGCAAGCATTCCGGTAAAGTGCTCAATAGCTGCACATTTACTCCGGCAAAAGAGGACAGGATCATTATATGTTCCGATGGTGTTTCTCAAAGCGGGATGGGAACTGAAGCTTTCCCGTTTGGCTGGGAGAGGGATAATGTAGCCAGTTATGCTGCCAGACTGGTTACCAGTGAGTCATCAATTTCTGCAATAATGCTTGCAGGAAAAATTGTTACAATGGCTCATAAAAATGATAATTATAAAGCCAGGGATGACATTAGCTGCGCCACCATATATTTCCGTGAACCGCGTAAATTGCTTATATGTACGGGACCACCGTATGAAAAGGAGAAAGATAAAGAACTTGCGGGTAAAGTCATTTCATACAACGGAAAGGTGATATTATGCGGAGGGACCACCGCTGATATTGTCGCGAGAGAGCTGAACAGGACAATTGTAGATGAGCTGATCTTTGAAGATCCGGAACTTCCTCCCGAAAGTTTTCTGGAAGGAATAGACCTTGTTACAGAAGGAATACTAACACTTCAGAAGGTAAATGAGATTTTGAAATCCTACAATAACAGCGTGCGTCTGGGAAAAGGTCCGGCTGATAAAATAGTCAGGTTTGTGATGGAAAGTGATGAAATACATTTTATCATCGGAACAAGGATTAATATTGCACATCAGGATCCAAACCTGCCGGTCGAACTTGAAATCCGAAGAACAGTTGTAAAACGTATTGCCCGGTTACTGGAAGAAAAATGGCTGAAAAAAGTGAGCTTTGAATATATTTAGATCTGCATCGGAGCTGTCAAAAAAGTATTTTTTAACCGCAAAGTATGCAAAGTTGTAGCAAAGCCCACCTTCGTTTAACTTCGGTGGGCGAAGTACGCAAAAGTAAATTGCAGTATCTGAATTCTTTGCGATCTTTTGATTTAATGCTTTGAGACGCCACCACTTGGTCGGGCTCCTTCGCTAAAATAGCCCACCGGGCTATTTTTTAACGCTTGGCCCTGGTTAATGGATCTTTCTTTTGAGACAGCCTCTTAACGCTCGGCCCTGGTTAAAGGATTTTATTTTTATCTTTTCCTGTTAAATATTCCAAAGTTTTGGAAAAAAGATGCGGCTGAATATCGGGATAAGTAAGATTTTCCGGAAGATGATCTGATATAATTATCTCGGCAATTTCCGATAAATCAGGTATGGGTCCGAGCTTTGTAACTTCAGCAAGATAAAGCCTCCCCCATCCTGTCTCGCCATCCATATAAACCGAATAGGTTGCAATGCACTCCAGAGAAAACAGTAAAGCACCGGTCTCTTCCATAAGTTCCCTGCCTGCAGCTTCATATGAGGTCTCTCCCTTTTCAATGTGTCCGCCTGCAATTTCACAGGTCGTGCGTTTTTGATGCCGGACGAATATCCAGTTGTTTTTGAATTTGGCAGCGATTATAGAATATGTAAGCACTGCATCCGGCTCAAATAAAGGATCATAAAATTCAACTTCGGGCATAATTATATCTTAATCAACTTCGAGACTAAAATCCGGTTTATAATTAAAATCGGAGGAATAAAGATAACAGATTTTGAAATGATTGATAATGTGGTAAGAATCCAGTCCGAAGACAGAATTCGGAAGCCTTGGCAGCGCATAGCGTAAAGCCAGGAGCCAAGGTTTCCCGTTTATGGTTTACCGAAGGATATCTCTGTGAACCTCCGTGATTCCTCCGGATTTCCTCTGTGTAAAAAAAAAGGAAGAACTTACACAGAGGTTCACTGAGGATGCACAGAGTTATTTCGTTAAATGTTTCTTTTTTTTATAAATTATTGTATAAAGTTCTTTGACATATTTTAATCGGGAAAATTAGGTTCTTAAAGTTGTTAAATTTTAAGTGTTTATAAATTGATTTTTCATAATTTTGTTTCGGAGGAACATGTAGATCCCGTACTTTGTGAAGTTATTTCACCTTGGGACAAATCGTGTTCCTTCCTTTTTTTTGTCTGTTTTCTTGAGATAGGCGCTTTTATATCAAATTCCTGGTAACGACGGCTTTTATCAATGTTTGCATTTTCCTGTTGTTGTTTTTCTTGTTTTTTATCTTTTGACCTTTCACAGTTTTGCTTGTCAATTAATGGGTTGTATGCTTGTTTGTTCTTGAGCATTCCATAAATGATTCTTAAAATTTTGTGCATACATACACCGATAGCCGCCATTTTTTTCATTCCATGAGATAGCTTTTTCTCATAAACAGCTGTGATTAATGGATTATAAGTAATAGCACCTTTAGCAATATTGAAGAGTATCTTCCGCATGTTTTTACTACCCTGCTTACTCATCCGGACGCCTATTACTTTATCTCCGCTCTGCTTAAACTTGGGATGTAATCCATAATAACAACTAAAGCCCTTTACCGTAGGAAAACGCTCAATGGTTTCTATTTCGAGTAACAGGCCAATTGCAGAGATGGTATCAATACCCTTAAATGTCTTTAGTATTTCAATCTCAGGACAAGTAAGATCCCGTTCAATCAATTGCATCTGACTTTTGATATTGAGATCAAATGATTTGATTTGCCGGGCAATTTGACTAACCAAAATCTCTGCATTGTTATCTGTTGCAGAAGCTATGCTTTGTTTCGCTTCTGCTACCAGAGTTTTTGCTCTGGCTAATGACAGGTAAGGGATTTTTGCAAGCTTTTCAGGACGGGCCTTCGCTAATGTCTCCGCAGTTGGACATTGGATAATTAATTCCAGTAACCAATTGGGCAAATTGTCTTTCTTAAAACGCATCAACGTCGGATTTGCGCTATACAAAATTGTTTCCAATTGATTAATGGTCTGCACCCTTTGCTGCTTTTGCATTTCAACGAAATTCCAATGACGACAGAGAGATTTCCACTTGTCATCCTGATCATACTTAATATTATCAGGATGATTGATCAGGTATTCAGCAATACTTAAAGCACTGATAGCATCTGTAACATTCCGTTTTAATCCAGCTCTGCGGTTAAAATTAACACCCGCCGGATTTACCCTGGCAACCTTCAGGTTAAAAACCTTTTGATAGCCTTTAAGGGTGCTGAACCAGTTGTTCTCATAACCACCGGTACTTTCTACTGCTGCGTAAATCTCCAACCCCTGATGCTTGCAAAAGTAAGCTTCAAGCGTAGAATAAAGCTGACAATGACCAGCATAGGTGTCATCAAGCTGAAAGTTCTCAATAACAGCCTGTTTCTTCTCGGAAAGGATTACCCAGTCGGCATACCCTTTACTGACATCACCTCCCAAATAAAGTTTCATAGAGCATTAGATTTTGTTTTACAATAACAGGTAACATCTTTCTCGTAAATGCGGTTTCAAAAACCATGTTATTTCCCGATTTTTACCTGACTGACATAATAAACTCTGTGACAGGTTCAATAGACCTACAACACAGAACATCATTGTCAGTTAAGTAAAACAAATAATCAATAACTTTATACAAATATTTCAAAGAACAAACATACGAGTTACACAGAGAATGCACGGAGGATTAATGTATACGGAGACTGGGTTTAAGTACCTGAGTTTTGAATCCGGAATTTTGAATTTTTATTAGCTACATTTACCTTATAAATTAATTCCGATGGAACTGTTTTTAGTCCTGCTTATCACAGAAGCACTTACGCTGATAGCTTTATATCAGTATTATTACAATACCGCCCGGCTGGTTTATTATATATCAACATTCCTGAAAATATTTTTATCTTGTCATTCGAGTTTAATATGACTTCTGAAAAACAGGCCGGAGTTTTACCCTGTTCCAGGTTGAACTAAACCAAAGCTATAGCAGAATGCTAAAGAAAACGATAACCCAAAATATTCATAATATAGAATTCAAGGTGATTTATTCAGGCAGAAGAACTCTTGGCATTAGTGTACTTCCCGATTCATCAGTTATTGTCAGAGTTCCTTACCGGACTTCAGACAAAACAATAAAAAGGATTGTTCAGGAGAAGGCATCATGGATAATAAAACACAGGGACAGTTTCCGCAGCCAGGATAATAGTAAACCCAACCGGATGTATGTTAACGGAGAGGCGCATTTTTTCAGGGGTAATGAATGGGTTCTTAAGATAGAAAAATCAGAGAAATCTTATATCCGGTTTATTGATGGCATAATTGAAATCGGGCATAGAAGACCGGATGATACAAAGGCAATAAAGAGTATGCTTTACAGAGGGTATAAAAAGGAAGCAATAAATACTTTCCCGCAGATCTTGCATAAAATGCTGCATAAATATGAAGATCAGATGTTTAAGCCTGCAGGTCTTGTGTTCCGTACTATGAAAAGAAGGTGGGGAAGTTGTTCAAACAAGGGCATCATAACTTTAAGTACAGAACTTATTAAACTGCCCGATTTATACATTGAATATGTTGTTGTGCATGAATTATGCCACCTTAAACACCATAACCATGGTACCAGGTACTATAAGCTGTTAACTGAGCTGTTTCCGCAATGGAAGCTGGCGAGGAAAGAGCTGAAACAATTTGTAAGGTAAAAAGAAAGTTACAATACCTCAAACTCCTGAAATCGTGCGGGAATCTCAATGTTGTGATAACCTTCTTTCAAAAGCTCGGTAACATATTTTTTCTGCGTTTCGTATTCTCCGTGAACTATAAAAGTCTTTTCCAGGCCGCTTTTTTCCTGGCAACCCAGAAAATTTATCATCTCCTTATAGTCTCCGTGTCCGCTGAAAGAATCGATTTTTCTGATATCTGCTCTGACTTCATGAATAATTCCGTGTATGGATACTTCACTGTCGCCCCTGAGAATTCTTGCTCCCAATGTGTTTGGTGAGCAGTATCCTACTGCGAGCACTGTATTTTTAGGATCTGAAATATTATTTGCAAGGTGATGTTTCACCCTTCCTGCTTCCATCATACCTGATGCAGAAATTATCACACACGGTTTCTTGTGATCATTCAGCTTTTTGGAGTCTTCCTGTTTTGTGATATAATACAGGTTGTCAAAGCCGAACGGATCAGGATCTTTCTCCAGTGCCATCAAAAACTCTTTATTTAACCACTCATAGTGCATCCTGAATATTGCGGTAGCGTTTATTGCCAGAGGACTGTCAACAAAAACGTCAACATGAGGAAGTTTACCCTGGTTAAAAAAGTTGTTTAGCAGATAGACCACTTCCTGTGTGCGCCCAACGCTGAAAGAGGGTATGATTAGCTTCCCTCCTTTATTTATGCAGGTATCTCTCAATATCTCAAGAAATTCTTTATCTGCTTCATGATTATCATGATGTAACCTGTCTCCGTATGTTGACTCGGTAATGAGGATGTCGGCTTGTGGAAAAGGTTTTGGCGGGGACAGAATACTGTTTGAAGGCCTGCCTATATCTCCGGTATAGGCAATCCTCTTAATCTGTCCTTTTTCAACAATTTGAATGTTTGCAACTCCACTGCCAAGCATATGCCCGGTGCTGGTGAACTTAACCTTAATATTTTCATCAATCCTGAATTTCATGTCTTCAGGAACGCCAATAAAAAGTTTCATGGATTCAGCAGCATCAGCCTGGGTGAAAATAGGTGTTACAAGGGGAAGTCCCTTTTTTGCGAGCCTCTTATTAAAAGTATAGGTATCATGTTCCTGTATGAAACCTGAATCGGAGAGCATTATTGAACAGAGATCACGTGTTGCATCTGTACATACAACCGATCCCCTGAACCCTCTTTTATACATGTACGGAATCAGTCCTGAATGGTCGATATGCGCATGTGTCAGAATTATATGATCTATCTCTTCAGGTTCAAAACCAAGGTCCCGGTTCATACTATCGGTTTCCAAACCTTTACCCTGGAACATTCCGCAATCGAGTAGCAATTTTTTTCCTGAATCTGTCGTAATAAGATGTTTACTTCCGGTAACCTCCCGCGCTGCGCCTATAAATTTGATTTTCATGATGCTATATATATTTGTTTCATCTTTTTCCCATATTAAATATTGACAACAGCCTGCACGAAACCGGCAACACGATACCCGGAACAGTTTATATCTTCACTCCTATAATTGTTATATCGTCTACCTGGCTGATATTGCCTTTCCACTGCTCAAATTCATTTTCGATTATCATCTTCTGTTCTGCCATTGGTCTGGAGTAGATCCTTGATAATAATTTTTTCAGATTCGCTTTCTTGTATTTACTGCTATCAGGGCCGCCAAACTGATCAGGCAAACCATCGGTCAGGATATAAATTGCATCTCCTTTTTTAAGAGCTATCTCATAATTAGTAAATGATGGCTCAGCCCCATAATGGATCCCGATTGGCATCCGGTCAGCTTTATATTCCCTGAATTCTCCTCTGTTTATAATAAACAGCGGATTATATGCTCCGGAGAACTGGATACTTTTTTTGTTTTTTGAGAAGATGCAGAACGAAATATCCATTCCATCAGTTGCTTCTCCTTCCTTCCCGGTCTGATGCAAAGATGTTTTTATCTTGTCGCGTAACAGGTTTAAAACAGTATTTGCCTGCAAATCACGGTTATTTGTAATTATCTCATTAAGTGTTGAGATACCCAGGGTACTCATGAATGCTCCGGGAACTCCATGACCGGTACAGTCAGCAACGGTCAGAAAAATATGTTTTTCATCTTCACCTATCCAGTAAAAATCGCCGCTGACAATATCGCGTGGCTTAAAAATTATGAAGAAATCAGAGAAAGATTCCTTAAATATATCAATCATTGGAAGCATAGCCATTTGTATCCTGCTTGCATATTCAATACTTGATGTAATCTCTTTCTTCTGAGCCGCAATCTCTGAAGTTCTCTCCTGTACCTTTTCTTCCAGTATCCTGTTCTTTTCATTGAGTTGATTTTCCCTGAAACGTACAATCAAAAATATTATAAGTAAACCTGTGAAGATTACAAGAACGTAGAAAAGAGTAGTCTCTGTGAAAGGTGCAGTAATGGTAAATTTAAGTGAAACAGGATCCCCGATGTCACCCCAAAAATCTTTAGCTCTTATTAACATGGTGTAATTTCCTGATTTTGGAATGACCCGGCTATAACTTGTATGCATAGACCAGGTTGACCAGTCGGACATTATCTTTGGTATGAAATATTGGTATTGCGTCAGGTTCTTCTTCAGGTAAGCAGGAGCAATAATGTCAAAATTAATAATATTGTCACCCCTGTTAAAAACTATATTGGAAATATCAAATTTTATCCCATTTTCATTTTGTATATTTTTAACCACAAGATCTGTTTCAGGAACAACAATTGAAGGCTTTTTACGGTTGATCCTGAAAAGACGGTTATCTCCCTCAACAAGCCAGACATAATCCTTTTCGGTATTTATTGAAACTATTTCATCAAATAACTTTAGCAGCAATATATCCCTCTCCCGGACCTGATCTCCTTTCTCCGGGTATATCCATGAATCTCCATACCTGATAAGCGGAATATTTGAAAGCGGGTAGCTAAAATCGTTTTCCTGTGCGGCCTGGACAATTCCGGTTTTGTAGGTAACAAATCTGTCAGTCGGGTTATCATAATAATTTATTCCTGATTCAGTGAGCAGAAAAACCGAATCATTTATTAAACTTAAGAAATATTTTTGCGGATAACTATTTTTTATTCTGAATGGCTGATAAGTCAGAGCACCTGAATTTGTGCCCAGGTCTGTCTTGTATGCAATGTTATCGCCTCCGAGCCACAAAATATTATTTCTGGTCTGAATTGCAGAATAAAGAGGATCGGTGAAATGAGGATCCGGTACATTAACTGACCACTTGCCATTCTTATAGTATGTAATAAAGAAGCCTTTGCCGGTTGCAACCGCATATTTTTTATTAACCGGTTGCCAACTTATAAAATTAATATAGCGGTTATCAGCCACAACACTGGCCTTATGATCATTAATAACAAAAAGTCCCCTGATTGTGGCAGCCAGTATTCCATTTTCTGTAGAAACAAGCTGCCGGCATTTATCATTCAGTCCTCCAACATTTTTATAGATATAACTTACTGATTTTATCTTGTTTACTTTTTGCCATGTATATTGAACAAGAGGTTTTGTCTTGGTGATCTTAATTTCGGGTGCAATGAATTTTACGGATGTATCATTTTCTACCGCTCCGATTTTTCTGCCAAATATCCGGGTTAAGATATTTTTTCTGCTGTTTTGTGGTTCGGGACCCTTTTCCTGAAGCAGTGAAGGAACTAAGGATTTTGTTAAGGTAGTATCAGTTTTAATTTCAACATAACTCTTTTTCAGAGCATCAACCTGAGAATACTTTTTCACCTCAGTCAGATAAAAAACACCCTCACTGGTGGCCACATAAAGCTCGTTTTTATACCGGATGGAAGCTGTGAGGTTACCTTTGAGACCAGGGTAGACACTGAAATTCCGGACTGGCAGATTAAGGTCTGCACGTGTTAAACCATATTGGTGTGAAAGCCATAATCCCGCGCTTTTATCACAACCTATAGCAAAGATTTCATCATCAGGCAAACCATTCTGGTTATTAATTATAAACCTGACCTTTCCTGTGATTTTGCTTATTACAACAGCTCCTCCGTCAAATGTTGAGAAAGCATAAAGACTATCCCCAATTGAAATCCCTTCAGACAAGATATTATTACTGATATATCCATCCTCCTGATTCGGATAATCATAATATTTAATCCCGTCAAAAAGCGATAATTTCCCATCGCTTAAACCGACCAGAACCATTTTCTGATCATAAGGCAGGGAAAACAGAATGTTAACTTTCTCAGTAAGATATCCGGTAACTATAGGAAAGAGAGTATCACTTTCCAATCTGTATAATCCTTTGTCCATTAAATTAATAAATGTGTTCTTTGGGGTAATGAACATCCCTTTAAAAATAATTCCGGGTTTTGAGAAAAGCCGGAGTTCAAGTTTATTGGTTTTAGAATTGTACCGACTTATTGTCTTTTCACCGTAAAACCAGACAAGGGACTTATTGAAGATTATTTTTGTTATCAGACCAATATCAGATGAATCACCTGATAATGAAACGTACCTGTAAGTTCCCATTGAAGACTTATCAATAAAACCGTAGTTATTTTCACCACCAACATAAATCCTTCCGTCATAAGGATTCATCTGCATGGAAAATGGTACAACAGGAATTCTAATGGGTGACCAATCCACCCCATCAAATGATAAAATACCCTTACGGTTTGCAAAAAGCATTACCCTGTTTTCATCCTGGCAAATTGCCCAGTTTTGATTTTCTTTTTCGCGACTCTCCTGATACTGAGTCAGAATAGGTGCACCATCCTGAGCTGATAATACAGGCAGAATAAAAAACAGACAGACAAGTAAAAACACTTTTTGCATTACAGAATCTGCTCTAATTAGCCGAATAATCTTAAGAATGTTAAATATAGAAGAAGAATTAACAAAAACTTCAATAATGCTTAACTAAATAAAAAAGCTCAACAACAAGGTCAGAAATAATCCCGATACTGCAATGATTGTTTCCATAACTGTCCACGATTGCAATGTTTGTTTTTCATTCATTCCCAGATATTTACTGACTATCCAGAATCCACTGTCATTAACATGCGAAAGAATGGTGGCACCTGTTGCAATTGCAATGACTATCAATGCAAGATTTGGCTGATTAAGGTTAAAAACAGGCAAAATAGGAGCCATAATTCCGGCAGCAGTTATCATTGCAACAGTTGCAGATCCCTGCGTTACTCTTACTACTGCAGATAACAACCATGCAAGAACAATTATTGGAAATGAGGAATTAGCAATTGACTCGGCCAGTATTTTTCCTATCCCACTGTCGACCAGTATCTGTTTAAGCACTCCTCCGGCTCCGGTTACAAGAATGATAATTCCTGCTGGACCAAGGGCTTTTGTACTCAGATCAAGAATTGTTTGCGAGGACATATTCCTTTTTAAACACAAAAGGATTGATATTAATGTTCCAATTATCAACGCAGTGAAAGGATGTCCTAAAAATACAAGTATATCTGTCAGTAATGATTTTCCCAGGAATGCTCTGTCAATACCCGCATTAATGAATGTGCTCATAAGGATAAGCAATAAGGGAATGGAGATTATTAACGCAATAATTCCGAATGATGGCAATTTTTGAGAAGCATCCGGCGAATTAATATCAGGATCCATAACTTCAGGAGGTGCAGGTAATACGATCTTTTTAGCAATGAACCTGCCAAAAACAGGACCGGCAATGATAGCTATAGGAAACCCAATAATGAGGCCGAAAAGTGTAACCCAGCCTAAATCAACACCGAGAATATTTGCAACTGCCATTGGCCCCGGTGTTGGTGGAACCGTTGCATGAGTAACTGCAAGACCCGCAAGTAAAGGAATTGCGTAATAAAGTATTGAGTATTTGGAATCACGTGTCAGTGCATAGACTATCGGGATCAGGATGATAAAACCTACTTCGAGGAAGATAGGTATTCCAACTAAGAAACCTGTGATTGTGAGTGCCCATGGTGCTCTTTTTGTCCCAAACTTTTTAAGAAGATAATGTGCAAGAGATTTTGCGCCGCCTGAACTTTCAAGCATTTGTCCGAAAATTGCCCCAAGTCCCACCACTGTAGCGACAAATCCCAGTGTTCCACCCATACCATCCTGAATGCTTACTGAAATTTTTGAAAGAGGCATGCCTGCAAGGATGCCTACAAAAATCGAAACTATAAGAAGTGATACGAAGGCGCTCAGCTTGAATTTTAGCACCATTATCAATAACATCGAGACTGCGATTATTACAATGAAAACAATGTAGGATGCTGACATATAGAGTTTAGAGTTTAGAGTTTAGAGTTTAGAGTTTAGTGTTTAGTGTTTGGAGTTAAAGGAAATTTTACCGGTGCATTTTCGAGTGTGGAGCGGTAAACAGAGGTAAATAATTCGACTGTCTTGCGTCCTGCTTCACCTGTTACCAGCGGATCCCTGTTATTATAAAGTGCTTCTAAAAAATCTTCAATCTGACATTGCATATAGTATACCGTAGGGTCGCAACTTTTAAACACTTCGGAATCAATACTATTCCATTCCTTAACCATGTTTTCCTCCCCCGGTACTGTCCACAGATCAATAACAGGGGGTTCTGTTACACCGGTCATTCCCGCGATGAACATAGCACCGCCATCGGTTTGCACACCAACCGACGCCCCGTTTTCCCCATGAACATGAACTTTCCCGTAGATACCCGGTTTCTGGGAGTTGCTTACAAGAATATTCCCGATGGCACCACTTTTAAACTTCACTATTGCAGCAGCGGTATCATCCACATCAATATACGGATGGTTAAGATTTCTCCATACACCATAAACTTCATCAATATCACCCATGTACCATAACATTATATCCAGTTGATGGGGTGATTGATTAACAAGTACACCTCCACCCTCCATATCCCATGTTCCCCTCCAGGCATCGGAATCATAATACGCTTTATCGCGCCAGCCAAGCATAGTTACCGTTGCCAGAACGGGCTTACCGATCTTGCCATTTTCAATAGCTTCTTTTACTCTTTTCACGGGTTCGTACCATCTGCGCTGGCTTATAACACCAAGCTTCACATTTCTGACCTTGCAGGCATTAATGATTGCATCACAATCCTCGAGGCCTGAGGCAAGGGGCTTTTCAACCAGAACATTAGATCCTGCAAGTGCAGCCTCAACAGCAGGCTGCCTGTGAAATTTATGCGGAGTACAGATAATCACAAGGTCAGTTTGATTATCCGTAACCATTGTGGTTATATCTGTGTAAGACTTTGTTTTATATTGCTGCGCAAAACCCGTCGCGGTTTGCGGGGTTCTGCTCCAGACACCTGCCAGACGGGCATTCCTGATACTCATAATGGCTTTGGCATGAAGATGAGCCACTTTTCCGCATCCGGCGATTGAGATATTATAAATCTTTCCTGACATAGAATACAATTAGGGAACAAGAATAACCTTATTTAGCTCTTCCTTTTTATGATAAAGCTTATCGAACCAGACAGCTCCTTCAGACAACGGAGCAACCTTTGATATCTGATCATCAACACTTACTTTCCCCGTTTCCAGAAGGTTAAGAACAACTTCATATTCACCCTGAATTGCACAGCTTCCAAGAACATTTAATTCACGGGTAACAACCTTCTGAAGAGGGAACTCAACTTCAGGAGAAATATTACCGATTAACACCGCTTTTCCTCCTTTACGGAGTGTATTTATTGCAATATTTACAGATTCGCTCCTGCCAACAGCTTCGAAAGAGATGTCAGCACCCCTGTTGTTTGTAAGTGTATTTATTTTTTCCTCAAGGTCAGGTTCTGTCGGAAGGAACGTATGATCTGCCCCGGCCTTTTTAGCCAGGTCAAAACGTTTTGAATCAATATCAATCGCAATGATCATCGAAGCTCCTGATAATTTAAGAAGTTTCAAAATGAAAGTGCCGATCATTCCGGCACCTACAACTACACACTTATCACCTGTTTTTATTCCGGAAATATTTATTGAATGAAGGGCCACAGCAACTGCTTCAACCATAGCAGCCTGTTCAAAAGTAACACTTTCAGGTATTTTATACAGGATATGCTGTGGAATAGCAATATATTCTGCAAAAGCGCCGGCTCTTTTATAGGTCCCGGGTGATACACCCAGAACTTCGCGGTTGTCACTTAAATTGTACTTTCCCCGGATGGTATACCAATCATTTAGAGGATAAACAGTTGAATCAAAAGTTACTCTGTCACCTGACTTCCAGCCCTTTACATCTGCTCCTGTTTTGATAATTACACCGGATGCTTCATGACCCATTATCATTGGTGGTATCCTTCGTCCTGTACTACCGTCCAGGCCATGAACATCCGACCCGCAGATTCCACATGCTTTTACTTTTACAAGAACCTCATTACTCTTTATACCCGGATCAGGGACATCTTTATATTTCAGTTTGTTATATTCTTCAAGTACAAGGGCTTTCATATTTTCTCAATAAGAATTTATTTTAAAGCGATGAAAAACAAATATAGGAAAAACAAGCTCTCATTTTCAAATCTGCCCTTAATATCGATTATGCTACCTATTAGGGGTTTATAACTGAATTAAGCTTATTCTTTTATGATTATCCGAATGACGTGTATGGGTTACTTTATGACCTCTCAACAGGCTTTACAGAAAAACAAATTACTGGATAACCTCTTTAGCCACGCTTATTACTTTGATTTCAGGTGCCCCAATAATCAAATCACCAATTTTGGGACCAAAAGCCTTAAAATAATCGGTGGCAAAATGGGCATCAACGGCAGCCTGATTATTGTATTCTTCAACAAAAACAAACTTTGAATTATCAAATGGGTTCTGATAAAGCTGATAAAAACTGCAGCCACTTTCTGTATTCGATTTCCCGATCATCTCTTTAGCAACTTCAGTAAATTCTCTGATTTTTTCAGGTTTTACAGATAATTTCGCAATTATCATCATTTTAGACTCCAAAGCAGGTACTTTGTTTAAAGTTTTAGAAGTATTCATATTTTCACCAGATTTATTGTTGCCGCAGCTAACTGAAACTACTGCTAAAATAAACAACATAATTAATAATTTAAATTTCATGTTTTTCATATTAGTGACTAATAAACTTTTAAGGACATGAAAATAATAATAAAATACTAATGAAGGAATTTATAAACATTTATTTTGACAGAAAAGAGGCTGTCTCAAAAGAAAGATCCATTAACCAGGGCCAAGCGTTAAAAAATAGCCCGGTGGGCTATTTTAGCGAAGGAGCCCGACCAAGTGGTGGCGTCTCAAAGCATTAAACCCAAAGATCGCAAAGAATTCAGATTCTGCAATTTACCTTTGCGTACTTTGCTACAACTTTGCATACTTTGCGGTTTAAAAGTCCTTTTGATACAACCTCCAACAATAACATACGATGGCGTAGGGACATGTAATAATATGACCTCCTGCTTTTTTAAAGAAATTACAGGAGTCAATGTCACGGAGGTATGTTCCCTCCATAACATTCATTTAAAGAACAGAGTTTAATGTATGGCTATTATTGATTTAACGTCAGGAACAAAAATAGTATATTTAACGAATAATTTAACTTACTGGTAAGTTGTTGAGTATTTGTGACTACAGTGTGTAATATAGAAATGAAAAATATGAAGCGCGTATTTACTTCTTTGATATTAACAGCATGGCTGGTCTGTTCAAACTTTTCAGGGATACTTTCCGGGCAGGAAGATCTGACCCGGCAACAGTACCTAAAGCAATTGATGAAAGTACTTCCGGAAGATCTTACAAGGGCAAGCGGAGACCAGCTGCCGGGAACGCCCCCGGCACATGTCTCACCTGAGGATTTTACCTGGCGGGACTGGTTGAAACGAACAGGTGAACTGCCTCCGGATTTTGATGAGTTGCCTTCTTTACCATTTCTTCCTGATCCGTTAATACTGGATCAGGGAGGAAAGAATATTCCTGTTGAAACTATTTCCCAATGGAACATAAAACGGGAACAGATGAAAGACCTGGCACAGCATTGGATCACAGGCACGGTCCCTCCTCCACCCGTTAACCTTCAGGCTGAGCTGCTTGGGGAGAAAAAACTGGGGCAACTCACAGAAAGGGATGTCTTATTGAGGTTTGGTCCCGGACTCAAGGCACAATTGCATGTCACATTATTGATTCCGCCGGGGAATGGACCTTTTCCTGTATTCATCTGTCCCTGGAAAAAAGACAGATACGACTGGGTTCAGGCAGCGGTACGCAGGGGATATATCGGATGTCGTTTCACAGCAACGGATCCAAAATATGGTTATCCCGATGACAGTGAGGAATATGAAAAGATCTGGTGGCCACAGTATGATTTCAGTGCCATAATGCGCTGGGGATGGGCTGCCTCAAGAGCCATAGATTACCTGTATACACTGAATTATGTTAATAAGGAACAGATTGCCCTTACCGGGCTCTCACGGAATGGGAAGATGGCACTGTGGGCAGCTGCCTATGATGAGCGCATCAAAGCCGTTGTTCCTATCAGTGGCGGCACTGGTGGGGAAGATCCATTCCGCTACACAACAGATAAATACAGTAACGAAACTACTTCGTTGTTAACCTGGGCACGTCCCCACTGGTTAAATCCCAGGCTCCGGTTTTTTGTGGGACAGGAAAGCAAAATTCCTGTAGATGAGAATTCATTAATGGCACTGGTAGCACCCAGGGGGCTGATGCTTACATCATCGATAACAGAATCGGCCGGGAATCCATGGGGTATTGAACAGGCATATCTTTCAGCCCGTAAAGCGTATGAATTCCTGGGAGCCGGAGATAAAATAGCTATTGACTTACGCGAAGGTTTGCATTCCCCTTCATACAGAGACATGGAACGGTACCTTGATTTCTTTGATTATGTATTTGGCCGCGGGGATATAAAACCGGATAATAAGCTGATTTATGATTATACCTTTTCTAAATGGTGCGGTCTCAGCGGAGAGATGATTGATCCCTTATCCTTTCATGTTAAAGGCATTGATGATTTGCTTATTGATTCATCGGGCAAGGTTATTAAAAATTCATCAGCATGGACAGGAAAAGTACCGGATATCAGGAAGCGGATTAACTGGGGATTAGGCGTGGAGCCGCCCTCAATCGGACCCGGCCCGCAAACTGACTACTTGCAGGAAGTAGTGGGATTACCCGTAGTGGGACGGGATATTGAAAGCAGACCCTTGCTCTTCGGACGGCTATATTATCCTGCAAATGCAACTGGCGAAGGAAAGGTTGATAAGTTACCGGTGGTGATATGGTTGCACGAATATGCATATGCCACCGGAATCTCCAAAGAGGGTGATATTATCTCCAGATTTGTGAAGGCAGGATTTGCTGTATATACATTTGATCAGATCGGTTTCGGTACCAGGCTTGTTGAGGAAAGCCGGCTTTTCTACAACAGATTTCCGCACTGGTCAAAAATGGGACGGATGGTGGCTGATGTACGCTGGGCAGTTGATGCCCTGTCGGAACTCGAATTTATAAACTCACAACGGATCTATGTCGCCGGCTACTCGCTGGGAGGTACCGTAGGATTATACACTGCAGCATTGGATGAGCGTATTGCAGGAATGATATCGGTATGCGGATTTACGCCAATGCGACTCAATACACCCGGAAAAACCGCTGAAGGGATTTATGAATATTCACATCTTCATGGTCTATTGCCTCGGCTAGGTTTCTTTGTAAAAAATGAAACAGGAAGAGAGATCCAGCGATCTGAGGAAATATTCTGGAAGAATATCAAATAGAGGTTTAGCATCAGGCATCAGATACAACGTGTATATCAATTCTTTTTGCTAACGGATTTTTGCCTGACTGAGACTTGTTTCTTTTCGAGAATCAGTAGCATATCACCCTCCGATGGTGATGCAATTGTCAGAACTGAATCATCGGCCGTGGCAGCACCATCTGAATAAACATTACTAACCGGATTGAACCACTGAACCTTATAATCAGCGCCTGCCGGCTTTCTGATCTGAATTGCAAGTTTTACAGGAAGATAGGCAAGAATAGTATTATTATCAACAGATTTCAAAACAGAGACAAAGTGATTAAATAATTTATCCCCCGGTTGGGAAACAAGTAATTCCTGGGCAGGATATAGTTTCCACCATTCAAATTTCTTAAAAAATTGCACGAGGTAACCCATCTGTATTGAACCCGGAAAATTGATACTTATATCCCAGGAAGAAGTACCCTGGGAATCTGCATGGTTAAGTATTTTCTCCCCCTCGCGTAACCACGGCCATATACCGTTGGCGCCATATGATATACCGGCCACAGGCGTTGCAAATAAGCTCCAGTAACTTGCATTACGAACATCCCTGTCAGTAATCCTGAAGCCTATCTGTTCGTAATTTGGTTCCAGATTGATCAGCGGGCGGGCCGGAAGATATGGCCACATCTGGCTCATTGGGCCTTTTGTTATCCAATTAACTGTACTCTCTGAGTTGCTGTGACTGCTCTGATAACCGATAATATTTAACCAGGGTTCATCCTTATAAATCTCACCGATCCAGGAACGACCACTTGGATGCTGTGCAACAATGCCCTGCTGCTTCCCGTCAAAAACTGCACGCCCGATTGTTTTCCAGCGTTGTTCGTAAGTCCCTGTATAGATGCCGTCTCCTCCAAGCAGCCATATTACATGATTTCCCCCATAACGTGCAACAATGTATTTTGCCAGCAATATAGCCTGATCATCAGGAAGATAATAACCGGGACTTAATTCTCTTCCGCTTCCGTTCTGAAGTGCCCATAGTATTACCGGAGCTGCAACCAATCCGAATTCGTTTACCCTGTCAATCTTTTCATCAATCAGTCTGAAAAAACGCGGATTGATCTGAATCTTTCCACAGCCTTCAAAAGCGACTAATCCTTCACTGCTTTTTTCACAGCCCCTCCACTGGGTTGTAACCAGTTGTATAACATTATAATTATTTGCAACGCGTTGCTCCAGATACTTATCCCATTCATCCCTGGTAGATTTCAGAGCTCCGTTCCACGCTGTACAAGCCATATAAAAGAAGGGAGTACCATCGTAATGAGTAAGATAAAAAGTACCCCGGGGATTAACTACCCGGCCATGCATGTAAATATCTTTCAGGTTATTATTGGGTTTGCAAACGAATGACCCAGTTTGTTCATAAAGACCATGGTTTTTAACATCGTTACACCTGGTTTCGAAGCTCCATATTCCGGTCTCATCAGGCATGAAACGAGCTTTCCAAATCTTACCTCCGTCCCAAAAAGTGTTTATTGTCTTAATCCTGCCGGTTGGTGATGTAAAAGTCACTTCCATTACCTTTAAATCCTGTATCGGGTTATCATATTCAACACTACTGGTGAACACCAGTTCGTATTTCTTCCATATAAATGAATCTGTAAGCTGAGCTGATAACAACTCCGGGGTTATTGTCAGCAGACAGAAAAAAACAATTTTACTAAACATTATGAGTCAATTTTTAACAGGTAAAAAGGAATAATTTTCTCCGTAATAAAGCATCTGACCAAGGTAATCGTTTGTATACCTTACAGTAATGTCAGTAATATCTCCGGTTGCATTATATACAGGTGACAGTATGGGGTTTACAAAACCAGTATAGGGCGCCAGGTTTAGTTTTGCATATCTTTCAAGTATCTCGGTATGCAATTCAGGGTCAATTTTAACCCCATAATTTTCAATGATCTTCTTCCCTGCTTCAAAATCACCTTCTGATTTAACTCTTTGAATCTCCTTAAGCAATTCACCGAAAAGAGTTCTCAGTTTCTTATAATCATTAATCTTAACATAGGTCTTGCCATTACGTTTGAAAAATTCAATTACATTTTCTGCTTTGCCCTTTTCATAGACCCAATGGCAAATGGCAGATCTGTCTCTCATATGTGCTTCTTCAATATCTTTACCAGGTTTAATCCTTACGATCTGTGTAAGCAATCCGTTTCGTATGTATGCATCATATGATGCTTTTGCAGCTTCTTCATCAGGAAGCAGCCCCAGCTCCAGTATCTTTTTATCCATCATATAATAGAGTGCGAAAAGATCCGCCCGTGCCTCTTCAAGTGAAGATGCATAGTTTTTAAGAGCGTTCGGGTCAGTACCTTCTGCTAGCTTGCCACTGGCATGGCCTACACACTCATGCAGATCGGTATGCAACGCATCAGCAACTGTTCCATATTTTTTTATACGGTCAACTTCAGCCTGATCGGCCGCAAATTCTTCAAGGAAGCCGTTGCCCTGTGAAGCTATATCGTATGCGTTGGTTATATTTGCCAGGGTAACAGATTTTGAACCAATCTCTTTCCGGATCCAGTCTGCATTCGGAAGGTTAATTCCAAGCGGGGAAGCAGGGTAACAATCGCCTCCCAGCATTGCAATGTCAATAACTTTTGCCGCTACACCTGTAACTTTTTCTTTCTTGAATTGTGATTGAATGGGGGAATTATTCTCAAACCACTGGGCATTTCCAGTAATAATTTTTGTACGTTTTGTTGCTTCCAGATCAGTATAATCCACAATTGCCTCCCAGGTGGCTTTCATACCCAAAGGATCTTCATAATTCTCAATAAAACCATTGATATAATCTACCATCGGATCACTATCTTTAGCCCATTCTACATTGTATTTATCCCATGTTTTCAGATCACCGGTTTTATAATACTCAATCAGAACTTCCAACTCTTCTTTCTGAGCTTCCGTTTCGACAACTGTTATCGCTTTTTCAAGCCACTTAATTATATTGTCAATTGCCTCTCCATACAAGCCGCCTGATTTGTAAACCTCTTCTGTAACTTTTCCATTTATCCTGACAACCTTTGAATTTAAACCATTTGAGACCGGCCGGGGATCATTGGGCACAATTTTATTGGAATAGAATTCTTCGACATCTTTCTGGGTCACCCCTTCATAAAAATTTGATGCCGATTCGGCAACCAAATCTGCACCGGCCCTCTGTTCTACTTTACGGGGAAAAAGTTTTTCATCAAATATGACAGGTGTAAGAAGCGCAATAAGATGGTCAGCTGTCTCTCCTTTTAACAGAGGGAGGCGTTCATTATCAGAACCTTTAACCAGCGTAGCAAAATAATCTTCGGAAAAGGCCGGTTTAAATTTATCACTTGAATAATGATGATGTATTCCATTTGCGAAAAATACTTTTTTTGCGTAAAGGAGGAATTTCTTAAACTCATCAGTTTCTTTATTCCCTGAATAGCTCTGAATAATAGCTTCAATTGTTTTTCTGATCTTCAGGTTGTACCTGAAGTTCTGATCCCACAAAATATCTCTGCCCGCCAGGGCTGCCTGGCTCAGATAGTAGATATACACCTTTTGCTGGGTTGATAGATTTTCAAATTCGGGAAGCTTGTATTTCAGAACCCGGATATCATCGAATTGCTCAACAAAATAGTCGAAATTATCTTTTGACACAGCTACAGGTTGATCAGAATTTTTGCAGGCATTAAAGCTCGTTATAATCATAAAAAAAAGAATAAAAAAATTTGAAAATCTATTCATGACTTATAGAATTTGTCTTAAACTTGAAATAAGATTCAAAATTATTAAAAAGCTAAAGAATCTTCTGTAAATTTCAGAAATAATAGTAATTATACAATTGAAGATAAACTTAAAAACAATTAACTGCGGTTGAAAAGGTTTTATTTAAAGGTCGCCATGAATTGGAATAATTGACTTTATCTTTGTGTGTTGTGCGCTCCTTGAGGCTAAGGGGCGCCAGCTAAGGTGGACTTTATGATCTATGCGGTTAATGGATTTGATTTTAAAATATCTTTTGGATAATGGCACCATGAACAAAATAATTGAAAATTTAAGAGCCGACCTGATACGGAATGCGGATGAAAAAACAAAGAGATCAGGCGAACGATTTTTCAGGGAACAGGTTAAGCTATATGGCGTCAGATCAGGTGTTGTCAGCAGGATCAGCAAGGACCATTATAAGTTATTACAGGATAAAAACAAATCAAATATATTCCGGTATTGCGAGGAACTGTGGAAATCGGGTATTATGGAGGAATCATTCATTGCATGTAACTGGTCATATTATGTGCACACACAGTTCGAGCCTGTTGATTTTAAGATTTTTGAAGGATGGGTATCCGGATATGTAAGCAACTGGGCGTCATGTGATACACTTTGTAATCATACTGTCGGTTCACTGATAGAAATGTATCCCGGCACCATAGGCGATTTAAAGAAATGGACCATATCTGATAACCGTTGGGTGCGCCGGGCTTCTGCTGTATCCCTTATTATTCCGGCAAGAAAGGGAAAATTTCTAAGCGACATTTTTGAGATTGCCGGAAATCTTCTGACTGATAAAGACGACATGGTACAGAAGGGTTACGGTTGGATGCTCAAAGTTGCAAGTCAGGCTCACCAAAATGAAGTATATGATTTTGTTATAGGAAACAAAGCAATCATGCCCAGAACAGCATACCGGTATGCTATAGAAAAGATGCCCGCCGGATTAAGAGCCAAAGCTATGGAGAAGTAACGCTTAAGGCTCTGAATTTTAATTACCTAAACTATAATGTCATGAAATTATTACTTACTCTTCTTTTCACCCTGGCTGCCATCACAGAGGTAAATTGCCAGAAAGATCAACTTAACGACCGGATATTAAAATCAGCTAATGAATCAAGTGATTCTTTCCACCCCATTTATACTGATCTCCATAAGAATCCCGAACTCTCACTGATGGAGTTCAATACTTCGAAAAAGATGGCGGATGAACTGAAGAAGCTTGGATTTGAAGTCACAACACATGTTGGAGGCAATGGTGTTGTCGGCATTTTCAGGAACGGATCGGGAAAAGTGATTATGCTGCGCACCGACATGGATGCATTACCTGTTAAAGAGAATACAGGGCTCCCCTACGCAAGTAATGTTGTTATGAAAGATGCGTCAGGCAGGGAAAATCCGGTCATGCATGCCTGCGGTCATGATCTCCATATGACAACATGGATGGGCATTCTTAATACGCTGGTAAGTTTAAAAAATGATTGGAAAGGAACAATAATGGCAATTGCACAACCGGGGGAGGAAGGGTCGCTTGGTGCTGTTGCAATGATAAATGATGGTCTTTTTAAGAAATTTCCTGTTCCTGATTATGCTCTGTGTTACCATGTAAGCGCTGAACTTCCAACAGGTACTATAGGGTATTTCCCCGGACCGATTTTTGCCGGTGTCAAATCAGCGGAAATTACCGTTTACGGTTCCGGCGGACACGGAGCAATGCCACATACAACTATTGACCCGATTGTCATAGCTGCAAGGATAATACTTGATATCCAAACTATTGTTAGCCGTAAAATAAACCCGGTAAAACCGGCTGTAGTCACCGTCGGAGCGATCCATGGGGGAACAAAGAATAATATTATACCCGATGAAGTAAAAATGCTTCTGACAATAAGATTCTTTGAAGATGATGTTTATAAGACCATTAAGGAATCGTTAATCAATATTACCAGGGGGGCAGCTATATCTGCCGGTCTTCCTGAAAGCAAAATGCCGCTGGTGGTGTTTGACAGCGCTGATAATCCCCCGGTAACAAATAATCCCGACCTGGTTATGGCCGGGGTGAAATCAATGAAAAGTATTCTGGGAGAAAGTAAGGTTATCCAGGTTGATCCTGCAACAGTGGCTGAGGATTTTGGAAAATACGGGCTGACTATGGAGAAGATTCCGATTGCACTTTTCTGGCTCGGGGGAGTAAATACAAAAAAGTACGAAGATCATATTAAAAATGGATCTTATTTACCTCCGCTACATAATTCCTCGTTTGTGCCCGATTTTGATCCTGCCTTCAGGACCGGGGTTGCAGCTATGAGTAAGACAATTATTGACCTTTTTGGAATTAGTAAGTGAACAAATTGAATTTTACTGTCATATTTGTACCTTTATCTGAGAATAAAGCCACACAATGAAAACTACTTTATCCGTAATATTAATTTTCCTTTGTACTGTCTCAGGTAATGGGCAGGACAGAATTACAGGTCATGACTTTGCAACCCGTTCGGAAGTGATTACAAGGAACGGTATGGCAGCTACAAGTCAGCCTCTTGCTACCCAGGTCGCACTTGACATCCTGAAAAAGGGCGGAAATGCAATCGACGCGGCTATTGCTGCCAACGCGGTTCTGGGGGTAGTTGAACCTACAGGGAGCGGAATCGGAGGTGACCTCTTTGCAATCATATGGAGTGCCGATAAGCAGAAACTTTTTGGGCTCAATGCCAGCGGCAGGTCACCACGTTCACTAAAGTATGAGTACTTTAAGGAAAACGGAATTGATTTCATTCCTTCTTATGGCCCGCTACCTGTATCTGTACCGGGTTGTGTTGACGGATGGTTTGAGATGCATGAAATGTTTGGCCGTCTGCCGATAAAAGATATTCTGCAGCCTGCAATAGATTATGCCAGGTATGGATTTCCGGTGACCGAGGTAATTGCATATTATCTTAACAGAGGCACGCAGTTACTGAAGGATTATCCGAATATCAGACAGGTCTATATGCCAGGAGGGAAATCGCCGTCTAAAGGAGAAGTTTTCAGAAACCCGCTCCTTGCAAATACACTGGATAAGATTGTAAAGGGAGGTCGAAATGAATTCTACAGGGGAAGTATAGCAAGGGTTATAGATGCTTTCATGAAAAAGCAGGGCGGATTTCTTTCATTTGATGATCTGTCAGCCCATCATTCAGAATGGGTGGAGCCTGTAAGCACAACATATCGTGGTTATGAGGTTTGGGAACTTCCTCCAAATAGTCAGGGTATTGCCACTCTACAGATATTGAATATACTTGAAGGATATGACATTGCTGCAATGGGTTTTGGGTCAGCTAATTACATACATGTTTTCACTGAAGCCAAGAAACTGGCGTACGAGGACCGCGCAAAATATTACACCGATCCTCTCTTCATTAACGTACCTGTAAATCAGTTGATTTCAAAGAAATATGCAGCAGAACGACGCAAACTTATTGATCTCCAGAAGGCAGCAAATGTATATGATGCAGGTAAAATTGAAGCAGGTAATACAGTATACCTTACTGTTGCTGATAAGTCGGGAAATATGGTTTCACTTATCCAGAGTAATTATCGCGGAATGGGTTCCGGTATGTGTCCGACCGGACTTGGATTTATTCTGCAGGACCGCGGTGAAATGTTCAGCCTTGAAGAGGGTCATCCCAATATTTATGCTCCGGGGAAGAGACCTTTTCAAACAATAATACCATCATTCATTACAAAAAATGGGAAACCCTGGATAAGTTTTGGAGTAATGGGTGGCGATATGCAACCGCAGGGACAGGTACAGATTATTGTTAATATTATCGATTTTAAAATGAATCTTCAGGAAGCTGGAGATGCGCCGAGGATTCATCATGTGGGCTCTTCAGAACCTACTGGTCAGCAGATGACAGATGGGGGTATCCTTATGCTTGAAAGCGGATTTCGCTGGGAGGTGATACAAAAACTTCTTTCTATGGGACATAAGGTACAATGGGATCTTGGCGGTTATGGCGGATACCAGGCAATAATGTGGGATGATAAGAATAAGGTATGGTTTGGCGCCTCCGAATCAAGGAAAGACGGGCAGGCTGCTGGATATTGAAAAGGGCAACTGGCAAAATAAGTCAGGTTGTTAAGATAATTTATATGGATCCCCTCCCGGGAGGGGGCTGGGGTGGGTTTAGATTTGCAATTAACAATTATTAACCATATTTCTGAGTGTTCCATCTTTAATTTATAACTAACCAACAATATTATATTATGAAAATAAATCTACTGACCGCAACGATTATCTTTCTGATGATCACATCATTCTCCTGTAAACCAAAACCACCCAAAGACTATCTTCATGAAACAAAGGAACAAATTGATGCGCGGATGCAGTGGTGGCATGATGCCAGATTCGGGATGTTCATCCACTGGGGAATCTATTCAGTTCCTGCCGGCCAGTATAAGGGCCAGGATATACCCGGAATCGGGGAATGGATAATGTCAACGGCAAAAATCCCGATTGAGGAATATGAACCGTTTGGGAAAGCATTTAATCCGGTAAAATTCAATGCCGCAGAATGGGTTAAGATGGCAAAGGATGCCGGGATGAAATATATTGTCATTACATCAAAGCATCACGACGGTTTCAGTATGTGGAATTCAAAAGTGTCAAAATATGATATTGTTGACTTTTCTCCTTATGGTAAGGACGTCCTGAAAGCTCTTTCTGAAGAATGCAGGAAACAGGGTATTACTCTTTGTTTTTATCACTCAATAATGGATTGGCACCATCCTGATGCTAATGCAGCAAACTGGGACAAATATCGCGAAGAGTATCTGAAACCACAGCTAAAAGAGCTTTTGACAGGTTATGGTAAAATAGGGGTTTTGTGGTTCGATGGAGAATGGATAAAAGAATGGACAGAAGAACAGGGAAAGGATCTTTATAATTTTGTACGTAACATTCAACCAGATATAATAATAAACAACAGGATTGGCAAAGGTCGCCAGGGGATGCAGGGTATGAACAAGGATAAAAGCTTCGTTGGCGATTTTGGCACTCCCGAACAGGAGATACTTTCAACCTCGGCAGCACTTCCATGGGAGTCGTGTATGACGATGAACGATACATGGGGTTTTAAAACAAAAGATACCAACTGGAAATCAGCAGAAACACTTATCAAAAATCTGGCAGATATCGTTTCAAAAGGAGGCAACTATCTGCTTAATGTGGGACCAACATCTGAAGGGCTTTTTCCTGCTGCAAGTGTAAAGAGGTTGAAAGAGATAGGAGACTGGATGAAAGTAAACAAGGAGGCAATTTATGCAGTCGGACAACTCAGAAACTTTAAGGAAGGAAATGATATAAGATACACGCTTTCCCCTGATGGAAAATATATTAATACATTTTTATTCAACCTTCCTTCCGGACAATTAAATATCAGGCAGATCAAGCCTGTTGAGGGTTCGGTGATAAGGATGTATGGTCTGGACACAGATCTTAAATGGAACTACGATGAAACAACCGGATTGACTATAGACTTGCCGGAAGAACTGAATGATCCTGCACGTTTACCCTGCAAATATGTATGGGTTTTAAAAATTGAGGGCGCAGAGATTTAGGAGTATAACAGCATACTGCGTGCGGTATGAGGTATGGAAGTGATTCAGGAGCGGATTCCCAGGATATCCATTACACCATTTATGAATGTCAGCGGGTGAATGGGATTACCGGGAACATACAGGTCAATATGATGTTCCTCCAGAAAGCTCCTGTTCAGAGCCGGGCTTCCGTCAAAAATACCACCGCTGATAGCATCGGTACCTGCAAGGATTATCATTTTGGGTTCCGGTATGGCAGCAAAGCAAATATTGAGCGCTTCTGCCATGTTACATGTAACAGGACCGGTTATTACAATTCCATCCGCATGGCGGGGTGATGCCACAAACTCAATTCCATAACGGCCCATATCAAAATTCACATTTCCGGAAGCTGCAAGTTCCATTTCGCATGAGTTATCACCACCTGCTGAAACCTGCCTTAACTTTAAGGCACTTCTGAATAACCTTCTTATCTCTTTCCGGACTAACTCTTCATCCGGCCTTATAGGAGCGCTGATCCCCGGATAAATTAACAAAGACTCCCGCCGGTTGACTGCAATTCTGTAATCATTGGTAAAACGGATCTTTTCAGGGAGACTTAATGCACATTCATTACAAAATACACACCTTCCCAGATCTATTGCACCAGAGTTATCATTTATAGCACCCACAGGGCACAATGATGCGACAATTTTTCTTTCCTCCCGGGTTATTTCTTCAGAAATCTGAGGCCGTCCGCGGAATAATGAAGATACAGACTGTTTACGCAGGTTTTTAATGTATTGAGTGCCGTGACTTTTCAGAACTTTTAATTCTTTAAACATTATTTTGAGATCTCATTCGGTTTATAAATCATTTCCACAATAAGACAAATTGAAACTCTTATTGCATACAGGGAAGTCTGATATTTCCTGATTACGTACAGCCAATGCCAGAGCCAGCCAGTTATGCATTGAAGGGTCCTTCACTTTATAATGTTCAATATTCCCCTCATTGTCTGTTATGGCAGAATGACATATTTCTCCCCTCCATCCTTCGATCATGGAGATTCCTAAGTTGTTTGGTCTTAACTTATAATTATAAACAGGCTTATTAATTTCCTCGTCTTTTTGCCGCCATATCCCGATAAGACCGCGAATGATTTTCACCGATTCACGAACTTCAAGATTACGCTGCATACCACGGGCATAAACATCGCCTGTTTCAAGTGTTACCTCCTTTACCGGATAGTTCCTGTAGAATTGAAAGGGATGTGTTATACGGATATCCCGTAAAATGCCACAGGTACGTGCTGCCATTCCTACAGATCCAATACTGACTGCCTGTTGCCGTGTAACTTTTCCGATATCCTCAAATCTGGCAAGAAGGCTTGGTAATGAATATATAAGATCAGCCACTTCACAAAACCGTCGGTCGGCATCTGCAAGAACTCTAATTATTTCGTCTGCAACATCAGCACTAAGGGAATAATTGCTTCCGCCCGGACGCACTAATCCTTTGCCGAAGCGGTTGCCGCACCACAATTGTGTAGTGTTTATAATTAATGTCCTCAGAGCCTCGCACGCAACTTGTCCAAGCTGATATGCAACATCACCGCATAAAGCAGCAGTGTCGCCGATGTGAACCCCAAGTCTTTCCATTTCCAAAGCGATGCAACGTTCAATCTGCAATGTTTCGCTGACTTCAATACCGGCTAATGACTCAATAAGTTGTGAATACGCAAGGGCATGGCCGATTGAAGTGTCACCGGCAATACTTTCGGAGAGAATACATTTTTGAAGTGAATTTTTCTTTTCAATGAGTAATTTTTCAATTCCACGATGCTGATATCCAAGTTGAATTTCAAGATGTAAAACTTTTTCACCATTACAGATAAACCTGAAATGCCCCGGTTCAATCACTCCGGCGTGTATCGGGCCCACTCCCACCTCATGCAGTTCTTCACTTCCGATAGTATAGAATGGATAATTGCCAATGATATCCGCTTTGTCAAAACGATCGTGCGAAAATCTTACCGGTTTCAACCACGGATGACCTTCGAACCTAACTCCAAAATTTTCATGCATCTCGCGTTCAAAAATCTGAAGCTGAGGGCATATTATTGTTAATGATTTTAATACAGGTTTATTTTTGTTCTGTTCATGTGAAAAAACGGCAATACTATTATCATTGTCGTCTGCTATATAACAATAAAACTTCAGGATATCCGAGGTTACTACTCCAAAATAAGCTATGCAATGTTTCGATTCATTTATAAGAAAAGTACATACCTGTTCATAAAAAATATCATATTTTAAAACCGGGATTTCTTTAAGATCAATCGGAAATGCATTATTTTTTGTTTCTGAATACAGTTTTTGACTCATTATCATTTCTATTTGGGCAATAAGGCAATACTTTGATTTATAAGGTCAACCAAAAAAACCGGCTGATAAAAACACATTATAAAAACTATTCCGAGAAGTACAAACTGGCTGACTGTTTCAACAGGATTGATCACATCCGGAACTATTGCATCATTTTCATTTCTGGAATTGGAATAGAGAATATGCAAAAATCGTGTGCTCATGGCATATATCACAAAGCAAAGCAGAATTATTGCAGCAATCAGGACGAACCATTTATCTATTAATACTAATCTTTTGAATATCATAAATTCAGTAATAAACAATCCCGAAGGGGGAATGGCAAGAATGCAAATCATTCCCAATAAAAGAACCAATGCGCCTGCAGGATATAGTTTCATATATCTGCCACATTCGTCCAGTTTGAAAGTATGAAGAATCCTCGATAACTGACCCATCTGATAAAAAAGACTTGATTTAGTCAATGAATGCAGAACAAGCAAAAGCACTGCTGCATAATACCCATACCCCCCCACTCCTACTGCGATCGCTACCAATCCCATATTTTCAAGGCTTGAATATGCAAGCATCCGTTTAAGATGCTTTGCTTTAAGCATATATCCGGCAGCAATTAATAAAGACAACAACCCGGAAAGGATAAGGACACTATTCATAAAAGGTAAGATTGACGAAGAAGCAAATAATGTATATACACGGAAAATTGCCAGGAATCCGACATTCATCAAAGTAGTGGAAATCAATGCGCTGATTGGAGGTGGAGATACGGAATGTGCATCAATTGTTACCGTGTGCATGGGAAAAAGTCCCATTTTGGTACTAAAACCGATTAAAACGAAAACAAACGCTATCCTGAGATAGAGTGGATTTGCCTTATTTATAATATTTGCTAATGAAGCAAATGAAAGATTTGACGCATCACCCCGGCCATATATAAATCCTAAAAATAAAATTCCAAGATAAGCTATCGCAATCCCTATTGAACAGATAAAAACATATTTCCATGTAGCTTCGAGAGCCATTTCGGACCGGTCATGATAAATAAGCCCTGCAACCGCCAGAGTAGTTGCTTCCACAAAAATCCATAAAACGGTCATTCCATTTGAGAGATATGCACCTGTCATAAAAGTCATGAGGGCAATCAGGGCCGAATGGTATATGTTAAATTTTCTTGTATCATCCTTTAAAGTATAAATAAATCCATGGTAAATAGTAGGGATTGCTAATAATGATAAAACGGAAAGAAGCAAAACGCCCAGACTGTTATAAGTGAAATAGCTCAGTTCGGTTTTGTTTAAATTAGTCCAGCAATATATTGTGAGCCAGATATGTAATAATCCAAAGCTCATGGTTATGATTTTGGTAACAGTTTTATTTTGAGACAAAACTATAGCCATGATCATTAATCCTGATATTATAAAAAACAATAACAGTGTCATCTGTTAATCTTTTAACCTTGTTAACTCGTTAGTACGGGGTTTGAGCTTTAATCCGAAAAATCCCAGTATTAAAACTCCCACAAAAATGTCAAGTAATATTCCAATATTTATCATCATTGGCATTTTATTTCCGATAGCGAGCGAAAACAAAAAAACCGCATTTTCAATAATTAAGAATCCAATAATATGAGAAATTATCTGCCTGTGGGTCACTATAAGCAACAAACCGGTAAAAAGAGCAAAAAGAGCTATGATCATGTAAATAGTATTGACAAAAGAGCTAATCAGGGATTTCGCCATAATAACACTTATAAGTAATGTAAAAATTGATAATATAAGCTCATAAAATCCGGGCATTGCCAGATGATGAACTTTAGTCACACCAGAGCGGGTGATGATCCTGGTCAATAGATATGGAATCGCAATGGCTTTAAAAACCAATGTTTCAAAAGCAATAAAAATCAGATTTACAGTATTCACCTCTTTAAGTTCAAATATAGCAATACCACATAATAAAAGTCCCTGAAGGCCCACCAACTTAATGTAAACAATCAGCCGCTCTGCAGAGGCAAAGTAAACAAGAGTTACTGCGAACAAAACTATCAGGTAATTTATCATCCGCTGATTCTAAATTAATTTATCAGTCAATATTAAGATTATCACAAAAGCTACCCATGCTATTGCAGAAATAGTCAGAATGAATTTAGGATTCAGATTCATTTTGTTCCTCGCCCTGAAAGATTCTATCACACCGATGATTATTGCAAAAATTATCTGAACTGCCATAAATGAACCGATTTGAAGGAAAATGTTCCAACGGGCAGGAACAATTACATTATACATCAAAGCACCATAAACTGAAAACTTCAGATACGATCCGATGTGAATCAGAGCTTTATCAAAACCGCTGTTATCAAGGATCATCACCTCATGGATCATTGTGAGTTCCAGGTGAGTTTTGGGATCATCAACAGGCAGCCTGCTATTTTCAACCATTGCAATCTGGGCCAATAAATAAAATCCTATAATACTGTATATCAATACATAATGATTGTCAGTAATGAAAAAATGGCTGAATATCTCTGAGAAAGATGTATAACCGGTAAACATGGCAAAAGTGGCCAGCAGGATAAAAAACGCCGGTTCAACCAGCATAGAAAAAAATGCTTCGCGATTAGCACCCATTCCCTCAAAACTGCTTCCTGTATCAAGGGCTGCAATGATTGCAAAAAACTTACCGAGTGCAAGCAGGTAAGAGAAAAATACGAAATCGCCCTCAAATGATATAAGAGCGGTCTGATTTGCAAAAGGTATAACCATCATTGCACAAAAAATGCATGATAATGAAATAACGGGTGCAATCTGAAATATTAAGCCTGTAGTATTGCTGAAAACGCTGCCTTTCCTGACAAGTACGCCAATTTCTTTAACCGGTTGAAATATGCCCGGACCCTTCCGTCCGGATGAAATGCTTTTTGTCCGTACAATAACACCGGGAAAGAAAATAGCTGATATTAAGATTAGACTTAATCCTATCATTGTCAAATAAGGTTGAAGTAGGTCAGTAAGAATACAATTAACATATATACAAACGCATATAGAATATAATGCTGGATCTGTCCGGTTTGCATTACTGCAATCTTTTTCAGGAGATCCGAAATCCAATCAACAGGCTTGTCAATCAATTGTTTTTTAAAAATATCGTCGCTACGCGACCTGAAATTTCTTTCATCGGGGAATATTTCATCTTCCCTTATGTCTCTCATTATTTTTCTTGTTTGAAGTACCGGTTTTGCTATATGATTATAGTTGTAAGCATAAGAGGTGGCAGTATATTGTTGTTTCGATGTGCCTGACGGATAACCGCAACTCCATGTAGACCCATAAGATATTTGTCTTGATTTAAGGTGATAATGCCTGTAAACCAGTAAAATAACAACCATAATTACAAATATTCCACTAAGAAGACTTATCTGTGTGAGGTTATTTATAGACGCGCCTGCAACAGACGTAATATCGGGAAGATTGAACTCCCTGGAAATTATATTAAATACAGGCTTTACAAATAAAACCGATGCTAATCCTATTATTACAATAAAAGCAATAGTAAATAATTGAGGGAAAATCATATCGGGACTGACTTCTTTGGCCATATTTGCTTTTTCAGTACGAGGTTCCCCAAGAAATACGATCCCAAAAGCTTTTGTAAAACAGAATATTGCAAGTCCTCCAATAAGTACCAACCCGACTATGGTTCCCAGAATAACAATAGATTGATATAAATTGACGACAGACAGGCTTTTAAACATTCCGAGATATATCAGATATTCTGAAATGAAACCATTGAATGGAGGCAGGCCACAGATAGCCATAGAGCCTGTCAAAAACAGTAGTGCCGTGTACGGCATTTTCTTCATTAAGCCACCCATTTGCTCAATGTTTCGGGTATGTACTGCATGATATACCGAACCGGCATTAAAAAAAAGGAGTGATTTAAACAATGAATGATTCAGGACATGAAGTAAGCTTCCGCTAAAACCCAGCAAAATCAATGCATTATTGTCAGTCGCCAGACCAATTACCCCCAATCCCATCCCAATACCTATGATACCTATATTCTCAATGGTAGAGTAAGCCAGCAAACGTTTAAGATCGTTCTGTACAATAGCCATCATTATGCCAAGAATTCCAGATATCAATGATATAATCAGTATGGTCATGCCTATTAACAGCAGATCATTTTGAACTGATATCAGAACTCTCAGAATCCCATAAATACCCATTTTTATCATTACACCCGACATCACGCCTGACACATGCGAAGGTGCAGCAGGATGTGCCTCGGGTAACCACGTATGTAAAGGAATAAACCCAGCCTTTATGCCAAAACCTATAAAAAACAGCATAAAAAGTAAAAAATTTGAGTGACCCGAGAAATAAAGTCTGAGAGCATTAAAGCTCATTTGCCCTGTGGCTTTACCGACCAACAGAAAAGCAATCAAAATAAAAACCATACCAATATGCATCTGTATCAGGTAACTAATGCCTGTTTTCAATATTGTGCGATCTTCAGCTTCAAAAATAACAAGCAGGAATGATGACAGGGCCATGACTTCCCAAACAATGATAAATGTCAGACCGTCACGGATCATCACTACCATTATCATCGACAGATAAAGCCATAAGTATGAAAGAAAATGTATTGAAAAAGAGAGAGAATTTTTAGACTGAAGATAAGGTTTGAGGTATCCCTTCGCATAGAGCAAACCAACAAAAACAGTTATGTTAACCACAACTATAAAAAACGCAGAGAGCCTGTCGATAACCAGGATAAGATTGTTACCAAAAGCGGGAAATTCCAGATGTATATCAAGTACCTGGAAGCTTCCGGAAAGTACAGCAAAACAGCCCATCGAACTTAATACAATGGCTCCTGTAAGTAGAAATAAAGTATAGTAGTACTTATAAGTTTTGGGTATAAAAAAAACCAGAAAAGTCAGGAATAAAATGATAAGGAATAATACAGGATTCGCCGTCATTGTCAGATAAAGTAAACTCTAAATGGTTTTAAACTGCAAACTTATAAAAATTCTTATTATTTAAGCAATACCCGATGTCTGCATTACATTTAGAAATACAAGCAGGTAAATCACCTTATTCTAAAAATAAACAACAAAAAACAAAAGAGGCTGTCTCAAAAGAAAGATCCATTAACCGCGAAGGTCTCAAAGCATTAAACCCAAAGATTGCAAAGAATTCAGATACTGCAATTTATCTTTGCGTACTTCGCCCACCAAAGTTAAACGAAGGTGGGCTTTGCTAAAACTTTGGATACTTTGCGGTTAAAAAGTCCTTTTGATACAGCCTCTTTTAAATTTACACGTTTCATTCTGAGTGGCAGGTTGGTCTGTTTTGTACCTGTCAGTGCTCAAAATGTGATACTAACTTTGAACTCCTTCAGGTGCTGGTCTTCTTGGCGCTCTGCGTGGTGCCTCTCTTACCACTTTGGTATTTCCACCCTGTTCCAGTAATAAATCAACAGGTTTGTTTGTTTTCCAGGAACCGCCTGTGAAATCAGGAATATCAATAGAGTTTGAGCGGTTAGCGACTGACCATTCGCTTAACGGCCCTATTGCACTCCAAAGAGCTGCATCATATACATCCTGATCGAGAGGTAATCCGTTGCGCAGACAATCAATTGTACGCCAATCCATTAAGAAATCCATTCCACCATGTCCACCCACCTGCTTGGCCATTTCGCCGATCCTTTTAATTATTTCCGGAGTATATTTTTCCTCAATTGCCTTATATTCTTCCGGAGAAACCCAACTATCACCTATCGAAATCTTTGGTGGCAATGGGTACTTCAGTGCAGCTCCGATAGTTCCGCTTATTTTATGTATTCTGGAATAAACATTTGGTGATGTTACGTCATGTTGCACCATAATTGTACGACCCAAAGCAGTACGTATGGCTGTAGTTGTCATATCACCCCTGTATGGTTTATCGACAAACTCTTTGTAAAAATCATCAGTGGCTGAAAGTTTTTTGGCTGTTTCGTTCATCAGGAAATCCTTACTCATGACCGAGGTCATGAAATCCATCTTATCACCCCTGTTGATACCCATTACCTGGCATACAGGACCTAATCCGTGTGTCGGGTAAATATTTCCCTGTCTGCTGTCATTTTCTCGTAAACGCCACATATTCCAGTAATCTGTTTTACTGAAGTTAAGTCCTAAAAGGTTATGAATGTAAGCTCCTTCACCATGAACTATCTCACCGAAGAAACCCTGGCGTGCCATATTCAGAGTCAGAAGTTCAAAGAAATCATAGCAGCAGTTTTCCACCATCATACAATGCTTCCTGGTTTTTTCCGATGTTTCAACAAGTTGCCAGCTTTCTTCCAGGTTAACTGTTGCGGGGACTTCTATGCAGACATGTTTGCCATGTTCCATTGCATATACTGCCATTGGGGTGTGCAAATTCCACGGGGTACATATGTAAATAAGATCAATATCTTCCCTGTCGCACATTTTTTTCCATGCTTCAGGATCACCTGTATAAATATCAGGTTTAAAGCCCATTCCATCAATTCTCGTCTTTACTTTATCAACCTGTTCAGGTCTGAGATCACATAAGCCCTTTATATCAACACCTTCAAGAAGGCTCATATTCATGACATGACCGGGACCTCTGCTCCCGAGTCCCACGAATCCGATACGGACAGATTCAAGTTTAGGAGCGGCATAACCACTCATGTTGAATTTCTGGTTATGCTGTCTGAGTGCCTGCACCCTTATATGATCAAGGTTGGAAACAACTTTTTTTTCCGGTGTCGGTGCACAGGCCGGCATGATATTGGCGCCAACAAGGCTGACACCTGCTAATCCGCTGAGTTTCAAAAATTTTCTACGATTACTTTTCATTTGTTTGTTGTTTATATGTTAGTTTATATTTTCAAAAATAAAAAAGATGCAGGTACCCGATGTGTTTGCGAGAACCTGCATTTTAATTTCACGATTTAGTATCCCGGATTTTGAACCAGTTGAGGTGCCCTTTTCATTTCGTCTGTTGGAATAGGAATCCAGTACATCTTGTGAACGGCATGACGATCCTGACAATTAATAAGTTGCCAGGTAGTATTAACAGTTCCATCATCTAAATTTTTGGTTTCCACAATGTCCATTCCTTCAGCATTTGTAAGTACGTTTTCCAGAATTTTCCATCTTCTGATATCATACCATCTAAAGCTTTCAAAAGTAAATTCTATATGTCTTTCATGACGAAGAGCTGTTTCAATACTTCCTGTGAAATCAGGTAATCCGGCACGATTCCGTATCATATTAATATAGTCAGCTGCTGTGGTATTATCTCCTAAACCCATACAGGCTTCAGCATAATTCATTAATACTTCGGTATATCTGAATTCAATCCATATATTAGTATTGATAACATCCTCGGTAACTGTGATGGTTTTATCATCCATCATCTTTTTTGTAAGATAACCTGTATAGCCAGCATTCCAGTTACCTACCGGGCCGTTGCGGGTATCAATACCGTAGGTTTTGCTTATTTCTGTTCCTCCTTGTACCACCCTTCTGGTTCGTCTGTCATATATACCAAGTGGATCCCTGTCTGAAAGATCCTCAAATCGCTTTTGCCATATTGCGCTGTCGCATAAAATTGACCCATAAAACCTTGGTTCACGATTATGGTATGGACTTTGATTTCTGTACTTTGTAGTACCCTTATTTTTATAGAATCCATTTTCATCTACCGTAAAATGGTCGAAAAAGTCTGATCCATCCTCCATCTGATAAGAATCGATCAGTGACTGAGTAGGAGTATTGCCACCATAGCAGCCCAAACCATTAGACCCCTGCATAACATTCCAGCTATGACGGTCGCCTACATCTAATACAAACTTTTTTCCCCAGATTAGTTCATTATTTCCAAGTGTATATTGTTTAAAGAATTCAAAATAGTTCTTGGACACTGCTTCTTTATTCGGAGCGCCAAAGTCTGTCAGGCTATATTCATTCAAATCTATAACCGCTTTTGCAGCATCTCTTGCAGCAGTCCAAAGCGCAGCCCTGTTCGGGCTTTCGTAACCAACATATTTACTTTCTGCAGTTCCATCAGCGGTGAGGTCACTTGCGGCAAACAATAAGATTCTTGATTTAAGGGCCAATGCTGCCGCATTGGTTGCTCTCCCTTCTTCCATTTCGGCTTTGGATTTCAGAATAGCAGCTGCTGCATCACAATCCTCAACAATAAAATCGACTGTTTCTTTCCATGTTCCTCTGGGCACGGATAAATAATCATCTCCCACATTCCATGATTTTTTAATAATTGGAAGGCCACCATATACGCGGGCCATCTGCACATTGCAATATGCTCTGAGAAACAGGGCTTCCCCTTTCATGATATTTGCTCTTTCCTTTATTGCCTCTCGCTGTGTTTCAGGATATGCATTTGGTACACCTTCAATATTTTCAAGAAACTGGTTAATGATCTGAATGTTACTAAAAAGTCTTGTCCAATTAATAATCCCGAAACCAACCCAGTCACCTTCAAAACAAAAACCAAGATTATCTGCGCTTATGTCACCTTTCAGATATACATCTGTTCCATAAACATGAATAAAGAAAAGATCATCTGATAGACAATCCATCAATGTATAATCACTATATGCATAACCTATCCCCCGATATGCAGTGTTAAGGTACGCGTTAGCCAGATTGATATCACTCCAGACTAACTCGCCAGAATATCTGTCTATTGGAGATTTATCCAATATTTTTTCACTGCAAGCTGTTAAGAAAAACAGAAATGCGATAATTTTTATGAATGAAATATTTTTTTTCATAATGATAGTTTTTTAATATTATTTAAAAAGCAACTTTAACCCCCAAAGTGTAAACTTTCATTATCGGATAATTACTCATATCACTGAGTTCCGGATCCAAAATCTTATTCTGACTATAAATCAATAATAAATTCTCCCCTGAAATATAGACCTGTGCGTCCTGCATCATAATTACATTAAGGAGTTTTTTAGGAATGGTGTATGAAAGTTGTATATTTTTGAGGCGTCCATATCCGGATTTCTGATAATTATAGTCAGTAACATAATCCGACCTCCAATACTCTTCTTCTCGTTCATAAGCTCTTGGCTTGGTAGCATCAATATTATCGACGGTCCATCTGTCAATAGCTTCATATGCATAATAATTGCCTATACTTCCTGTTTGTGAATCGCTAGCCATATCTCTCAACGTCGTTCCTGCACCCTGAATAAGGCCCCTCAAACTCCAGCTTTTGAAATTTAGATTAAAAGAGATCCCAAAAGTTAGTTCAGGATCAGAAGTCTTATCAAAAAGAATCCTGTCATCGCTGGTAATTTCCCCGTCTTTATCATAGTCCACAATGATAATATCTCCTGGCCGTGCACCTGAAACATGGGGCAGTGCATCCACTTGTGCCTGATCTCTGAAAATACCTGCTGATTTGTAAAGTAGAATAGCTCCCTGGGGATGGCCTGTTCTGACCTGCCATGCCACATTACGTTTAGGTTCATCATAATTAATAATTTTATTACGGGCGAAAGCTATGTTCCCATTGATACCATACGTAAAATCACCTTTATGGTCATTATATCCCAATTCTATTTCGAAGCCTTTATTATCGACAATACCAAAGTTTTCATCAGGCAGTGAAATACCTGTATAATCAGGTACTGATGCATTCCTTCTTACAAGAATATCACTTCGGCGTTGATAGAAAAAGTCAGCATTAAAAGTCACCTTGTTATTCAACAGTGCTGATTCAAAACCCCCGTTAAGGATATTAGCACGTTCCCAGGTAATAAATGGATTAGGATTACCACTCTGAATCAGACCTGCTGAATAAACATTTGATCCCCCTAATACCACACCCGTTCCAAAAGCATAGCTTGTCAGATATTGAAATGCATCAACCCGGTCGTTCCCCATCTGTCCAAAGGAAGCTTTTAGCTTGAAATAGTTAATGAAATTAATATTATTTTTCCAGAAATCTTCATTAGATATTCTCCATCCGGCGAGAACACTTGGGAAAGTTCCCCAGCGACCGCTTTCTTTTGAAAATCGTAAAGAACCATCTCTGCGTAAAGAAAATTGGAATAAGTAAGTTTCTTTATAGTTGTACATAACTCTTCCAAAATAGTTCAGGCGGGAATCCAGATTGGCAAATCCGTCATTAGTCCATTCAGAGGTGCCACCGGCAAAAATGTAAGGTAACTTGTCAGAAATAAAATATCTGCGGAATGCAGAGATTCCCTTTGATAAATAATCTGAACTTTCCATTGAAATGAAGGCGCTGATATTATGAACGCCATCAATGGTTTTATCATAATTCAACTTCATATTAAATACTTTATTATTAGAATCCTCATAAGAATCATTTACCCTTGGTTCCGCTGTCATTCCTTTTGGAAAATTTGCAATAAGAAAAGCTGAGCCATCCTGAGTCCCGTCATTACCAGCATTCAGATATGCCTGCGTGTCCAGGGAGTACAGGGTAAATGGTTTTTCCCATAATTTTCTTACGCCGAAAGATCTGTCGTATGCGTAATAGCTTGACAATGTTAGGCCTGAAATACCCGGCACTTTAAGAGTAGCCGAGAGTATAGTATTGAGTCTGTAGGTTTTGTTATTATCATATCCCGGATCCAATCCTGATATTACAACCGGATTGTCACCATACTCAATATCCGGCCCGGGTAATCCATTCGGATAAAATGCAGGGTCAGTTGGTTTACTTCTCCTGAACATTGAAAACACATTCCACTGTCCTCTTGTAGGGTACATTGTATTTTCCTCAGAACCGTTAATATCTACTCCAAAACTTAAGAACTTATTAATTTTGGCATCGACACTTGCTTTTATATTATATCTATTATATGAGGAAGCTGAGTTTTTAAATATACCATCGTCACTCTGTGAACCAAAAGAACCGTAATAAGTTACAGCCTGAGTTCCTCCGCTCATCGATAAATTATGATTGCGTGTACTGCTATAATTTTTAAAACCCTCAGCAAACCAATCTGTATTCGGGTGTGTCCATGGGTATTTCCCTGATTTATATTTTTCAATATCATCCAATGAAAACATCATATTAGATTCAGAAATATTCCTGTATGACTGCATTTCACGGATCATCGATGCATAAGTTGCTGCATCAGCCATTTTAGGAATCTTTGTCGGTGATAATCGTCCCTGGTAAAATCCATAAGTAAAGGTCGCCGGTGTATTAACTGCTCCACGTTTTGTCGTAATTAGTATTACACCATTTGCCGCTCTTGCTCCATAAATGGCTGCAGAAGCATCTTTAAGAACAGTTATACTTTCAATATCTGTAGGTTGAAGTGAGTTCATATCTCTTCCGGGGATACCATCAACAACTATCAGTGGAGAGTTATCGCCAAGTGTCGCTTTCCCTCTGATAAGGATAACTGCGGCATTATTACCCGGCTCACCGCTTCCCTGCTCAACAATAGCTCCCGGCATAAGGCCTGCTAGTGCATTTGAAACCATCGAAACGGGGGCAGCATTAAGTTCCTTAGTGGTAACAGTTGTTACTGATCCGATCACATTGACCTTTTTCTGTGTACCATAACCAATTACTACTACCTCTTCAAGCGCTCTGGTATCAGGAACCATTGTTAAATCTATAACAGTCCTTCCTTCAGGAGAAATTCTCTGGGAAGTGTAGCCGATAAATGAAAAGATAAGTGCAGCATTACGATCAGGTAAATCAATTGAGTATTTTCCATTGATATCGGAAATTGCGCCAATAGTACTGCCTTCCACCTGAATATGAACACCTGGCATCGGATTTCCGGATTCATCTATAACCGTTCCGGTGATTTTTAACTGCTGCAATTCAGTGCCAACACTGAGAGCTGATAAATTAAATCCTGTCAGAATATTTATCAGAATCAAAAAGTTAAGAATAAAAATGTATTGGAAAACATTTTTATTCAAAGGCAATTTGCATTTCAAACAAAATTTTTTCATAGTTACATCGTTTTTGGGTTTAGAAATTAAATATCCTTAAAAAAGGATATTTTAGAACCGGAACTAAATTGGGTTATATTCAGACCAGGTTCATTGAAAAAATTTCTTCATAGGCAAAATATTTGATTAAACTTAAGTATATAATTACTGAACTTGTCTGTTTCGGATCTTTATCTTCGTCTGATAAGTCTTTTAATCCTGGATTTAATCAAAAGGAGTCATTTTCTTTCAGATTTTTATAAAAAGTTTTTATACAACAAATAACATATATACCACAAAGATACGTAAACAGCCAGGCCTTGAATTATACCAACGGTCAGAACCCCTCCCATCGGATATGACTGAATTGTGTAGCAATAAATTGCAGAATAACGTTTTCTTTAACGGAACGGATCTGACTTATAATTCGCGTATTTTCAATTATCAGAATAAACATTTTAAACCCACGGAAAAAATCTACAGATGTAATCCTTCCTTCCGGTGAATAAGCCGGACTTTTCGCAATTGTGTCCATGAAATTTTTTTATAATAGTAAATAATAGGTTAAGCTAACTCGTTAATTCAGTAATAAAAGCAAGGATCTATAGCAGACCAACTTTATTTAAACAGACAGTTAAAACAAATATATTATTTTTTTATAAATAAACAAATCTTAATGGATTAAATACTCTTTAATTTTAGGGTCAGGCGGAATTATAATTTATAAATGGAGAAACAATTCCAACTGCAAATACAAGCAGGCTAAGTACTGATTAAATGAATGTTCCGGTGAATTTAAACAATAATCGGTTACCAGGTTCCGGTCTGAAATTATCTTAAACGGATATTTTATGAATTAACATCCACTACCCGGGGTGCGAGGAAGTTGTCCTTTTTGTAGCTAACGGTATATCTTTCTCTTATTTAACTCCTTCTGATAAGTTGCTGCATAGCGGTTATGTTCGGCAAGTGTCCTGGAAAAATTATGATAACCCGAAAAGTCAGCTTTTGCCGCAAAAAAGATATAATCATGTGCTTCTGCATTCAATACGGCATCAATGCCTTCAACGGAAGGACATCCAATAGGTCCGGGAGGAAATCCTTTATATTTGTATGTATTATATGGAGATTCAACCTGAAGATACTTATAAAGTATCCTGCTAATAGTAAAATCATTCAGGGCAAATTTAATGGTCGGACAAGCCTGGAGAGGGATTCCTCTTTTAAGCCTGTTAAGATAAACACCTGCGATACGCGGTTTCTCGTCAGGTTTTGCAACTTCATCATCAATAATTGATGCTAATATGGCAACTTCTATAGGATTCAGTCCTTTTTCTCTTGCTTTGGCCAGTCGCTGATCGTTCCAGAATATTTTGTATTCCTGTACCATTCGCCGGTAAAATCCCTCCGCTCCTGTGTTCCATAAAAATTTATAAGTGTTTGGAATAAAAACAGATATCACGTTCTCCCTTGTAAAACCATCGTTCCGGTAGTTTTCCGGGTCCGACAAAAATGACATCAGTTCTGCTGAATCTGCTTCAATTTGTCCCCCCACTTTGCCCGAAAGTTCATTCAAAGTCCGGATTAAACTGAACGTGATTTTAACAGGTGTCTGCCGGCCTGACCGAAGAAGATTTATCAGGTTTATGTAACTAATGTTGTTTTGAATAATATATTTTCCCGGCTTAATATGGTCAGGATAGTTCTTCTTTTTTGCAATCCAGTCGAATAATTTCGGATCGGTTATTGTAACTTTTGAATTTAAAGAGTTCATAACCTGAGAGTATCTCGCACCTGTAGGAATGTACAGTACAATATCATCCTTTTCAGTATGAATTCTTAAACTATATAGTGATTTAAAGAATATAGAAACTACAATGACAGATATAATTATCAATGCAGCTATAATATATAATAGTCCTCTTCTTTTCATAACCTTTTACCAGAATACAAATTTAGGGATATATCCCCTTCTCCCACTCTACCTCCCTGATTTTCTCAAATTTTAACAAAATATTTATATTTTTGTGATCATTTAATAATCAAATAATACCTTATGAATATGTCAGCTTCAATGCTTGTAGTCCTTCTTATAATAGGAGTTACCACCGGACTGATGGCAGGTATGCTTGGAATTGGTGGTGCAATAATTATGATCCCGGGGCTTGTATTTCTTATGGGATTCAGCCAGCAGATGGCTCAGGGAACGAGTTTAGCAGTAATGTTGCCACCGATAGGGATTTTTGCAGCCTATAATTATTACAAGGCTGGTCAGGCTAACATTAAATTTGCCCTGATACTTGCTGCAGCTTTTATTATTGGCTCCTATTTTGGTTCAAAATTCGCCTTGACCATCCCGCAACCATTATTGAAGAAAATATTCGGGATACTTCTTCTTCTTGTGGCAGCGAAGATGCTCCTATCAAAGTAAAGAATCTTTCTGGTAAGAAAGGTATATAGAAGAAGCTGTCTCAAAAGTCCTCTGTGGAACTCTGTGAAAACTCTGTGATCTCTGTGTAAGTTCTTAATTATTTGTTACACAGAGGACCACAGAGAAGGCACAGAGCGACACAGAGAAAGCATTACCGTAATTTTAGACTTTTGAGACAGCCTCTTCTATAAATGGTATCATGTTTAAAACATTAAACCGACACTGAGCATAAATGAAGGCTGACGGCTGTCAAGTTTAAAAGTCTGGCTTCCAATTGTTACAGAATCACCAAATTTTCCGCTAAGGCTTCCGCCATATCTGGCATCCAGAGTAATTGTTTTGAGAAGGTCTATACCAATACCAGCCTGGTAACCGAAAGTCGCTCCCCTGTACATATCCTTAAAGTTGGGGCTATCAATTAACACTTTTGGTGAACCTATCTGTATAGTTGCCGAAGGACCAGCATTAATTCTTAATGGACCTAGTTTTATTCCCAGCAGGACGGGGACCTCCAGCCGGTTAAACTTCTGGTTTTTTAATTCCGTCACTCCAAGATGAGTGACATTATAATCATAGGAATTTGTAGCAAATACCACTTCGGGCTGAAGATAAATCCCAATGAGAGAAAGACGCAGGAATGCTCCGGCCTGAAAACCCCATGGTGAATTCTTAAGCGCTTCAATATTATCTGTTCCTGAGGTGGTGTAAGTGGGTATTGTAGCCGTACTTGCTCCCACCTTCAGCCCAAATTTAACTTGTGAAAAGGCCGGGATAGTTATCAATACTGTCAAAATTATTACCAATAGTTTTTTCATCTTTTTCATTTTTAAATTTAAACTAATTTAACAGGTAAAAATAAATACAATCATTATAAAGACACAAATTTAAAATAAATGGTTGCCTATTAAGGCAATTTATGTTGTTTCCCCTTAATAAAACGTCAAAATGTTAAGAATATTTTCCAAGCCCGAATTGCAAAACAAATTGCAATAAATAATTACCTTAGTCCGGTCAACAAAAATTAAGAGTCCTTAACTGAATGAAGAAAATTATATTTTTAATTATCACTTTAAGTTTCTTAATAATTTCATTGAATTGGGGGCAGGGAACTCCGGTCGAGAATGGTCTTCAGTCTATTTCAACAGAGGCAATCAAAGCTCAACTTGGTTTTCTGGCTTCCGACTGGACCGAGGGAAGAGAAACCGGGGAAAAGGGTGAATTTATTTCCTCCGATTATATTGCCAGCATGCTCCGGCTATATGGTGTAAAACCGGGAGGTGACTACCCTCAGGCAGGAGGATTGTACCCAAATCAGAACCGAACCGGGAGATCATTTTTTCAAAACTTTGTATTAATTAAAACAGAACAAGGCAATGATCAGATTCTTAAAATAAAATCGGTTGATGGTGAAGCAGTTAAAACAGTAAGCTTCACTTATAATGTCGATTTTTCTTTTAGACCGTCTTTCTCCGATTTTGAGATTGAGGCACCGGTTGTTTTTGTTGGTTACGGATTTAAAGATGATAACCTTAAGTATAATGACTTTAGTAAACTTAACATTAAAGGAAAGTTTATACTCAAGATATCAGGAGTCCCTGAATTTGCAAAAGAGAAACTTACTCCTTTCCAGATAAGTGCATATTCTACTGAACTTGAAAATATTGCAAGAAATTTGGGAGTGGCAGGGATTATAGAGTTTAACCCAATTTCAACTGTAGTTGGCAAACCAGGGATGAGGGATTTTAATAATATGTCACCGGCAGAAAGTAATCCGTATTCATCAGGATCCGCCGCGATATACAGGTTACCGGGTAAAAATAATTCTGATAATCTGATCAGAGTTACAGTCTCCGTTAAAACGGCAAATGAAATATTGAAGGGAACAGGTATATCAGTTGAAGAATACATAACAAAAGCTGACAAACATACTACGTTCAATTTCCCGTTAATGACGGGTAAATATGTTTATCTTAAATCTGGATTAAAAACCACATCAGTTTCTGCAAGGAATGTAATCGGGATCATTGAGGGAAAAAATCCTGATCAGGTTATTATTCTTGGCGCACATTATGACCATTTGGGGATGCGAAACGGGTATATATGGAACGGCGCCGATGATAACGCTTCAGGGACTGTAGGGGTATTGACCCTGGCCAAAGCGATAATGGAGACAGGCAAAAAACCTGAAAAGAGTATCATTATTGCATTATGGACAGCTGAAGAAAAAGGTCTGCTGGGGTCAAGATATTATGTTAATAACCTGTCTTATCCATTAAAAAATCTGCGACTTAACGTTAATTTTGATATGATTTCGCGTTATATTGCAGATAATGAGCCGAATAAAGTAATTATGACTTATTCATCTTCTTGTCCCGGCTTCCGGGATCTTACCGAGGATAATTTAAAAAAACACCAACTTGACCTTAAAGTGGAATATCAGCCATCATCTAACCCTCCGGGAGGAAGCGATCATCAATCATTTGTTGCAGCCGGAGTACCAATAATGAGGTTCAAACCGGGTCATCGGGAGGAATATCATACTCCCGGGGATGAAATAAGCACAATTGACTGGGATATTATGGAGAAGATAATAAGAATCAGTTTTGCCAATGTATGGGAACTGGCAAATAGCGACTGGTAAGCTGAACTGAGGGAAAACAGTTTGTAATAAAATTGAATTTCAGGAGTTAATTAATTCAAATACTTAAATAACATGAAAAGAATTCTTTCGATCATTCAGCTCGCATTCCTGATAACTTTATCAATCGGAGGGAATGCACAGAACAAAGATGGAGAAAAACTGCATATAATTATAATAGGAGCACATCCCGACGACCCTGATAAAGCCGGCGGAACGGCCTATAAATGGGCTCAGGCCGGTAATGATGTCTTAATGGTATCTTTAACCAACGGTGATGCCGGACACCAATCAATCAAAGCAAAGAAACTGGCAAAGATACGCCGGGAGGAAGCACGGAAAGCCGGGGAAGTGATAGGAGTTCGCTATATCACATTAAATAATCATGACGGCCAGTTAATGCCAACTTACAAGAACAGACTGGAAGTGATAAGACTTATTCGTGAACAGAAAGCTGATCTGGTTATCTTTCCACGCCCATACGACTATCATCCTGATCACAGATATACCGGTCAATTGGTTCTTGACGCGGCCTATATGGTAACTGTGCCGACAATTTTGCCAAAAGTACCTCACCTGGCGAAGAACCCGGTATTTTTATTCTTAAGTGATGGTTTCATCCATCCTGAACCTTTTAAAGCCGACGTTTGTATTGATATTGATGATGTTATTGAGAAGAAAATGGACATGTATAACCAGCATAAATCACAGATGTATGAATGGCTTCCCTATAACCAGGGAGTTCTTGATCAGGTTCCGGCGAGTGATGCTGACAGAAGAGAATGGCTTGGTAAAACAAGAAAAAAGGGATCAGATGCAACACCTTACCGCGAAAAACTGATAGAAGAATATGGAAAAGAAAAAGGCTCAGCAATAAAGTATTGTGAAGCATTTCAGGATTCAGGATACGGTACCCGTCTGACCGAAGAAAATATAAAATATTACTTTCCCTTTTTAAATACTAAATAAAATCCGAGTGCTCATTAAATGGCATGATATTTGAATTATTCTTCAAAAATATACTGCCATGAAAACGATATTGTTTTTCATATCAACTCTTATGGTCATATCATCCTGTACGACAACCAGGGAAGCAAAATCATCGAGGATTGAATCGAGAAAAGAGAAATCCCTTGCCGAACAGATAATGATCAGGAGAGCCGTTGAATCCAGACGATTCATTATCAGATTTGATCGCATCTACTTTTCGTATGGCGGAATAGCCGATCTTGTACCCAGAGCCAATTATATGATTGTAGACGGGGAAAAAGCGGAAATCAACACCGCTTATCTTGGAAGACAGTATGCTATCAGGCCGATTGCAGGAATCACAATGAGGGGAAAAACCATTAAGTACGATTTATCCGATAATTCCTCAAAAGGTAAATTTCAATTAAATATGAAAGTCGACAACAGATCTGATTCATTTGATATTTATCTTACTATCGGATTAGACGGGTCATGCAACGTTTCAGTGTCGAATATCAAGATTGATAACGTGAGGTATTCCGGACATATTTTACCGATAAAAGAGAGAAAAGTTAATACCCCTGAAAAAAGTGAGACTATCTGAAAGCTTCATTATAAAAAACAGATATTTCTTATAGTTTTATCTTACTGGTACTCAAGATATTGAGTGTTTTGTCTTAATTCAAGGAAGTCATCTCCCAAATCCCTGTATCCATACTCAAAACAAAAGTGGTACCTACTTCCCTGTGATGTTTCAATCATATGGGTAAAAAAGCTGAAGTTATAGCCAAGAGCAAACAATGCGTCTTTATGAACTTTTACCTTCCCTTCTTCGTACAGGTCGGAAAGTATTCGCCTGTTTTTTCTCAATAAACCATGAACATTCCTCACAAAATTATTTGTATCACGGTTAAGTCTGTTGTTATAGTTATTTCGGCACTGATCAGAACAGAATTTTTTATCAGTGCGGCCACGAATAATATCGCCGCAATCGAGACATTTCTTTTCCACAGCACTAAAGTTTTGATAAAGATATAAAAAACCGTTTTCAAACGGATACAAATGACTATAATTGATTATCTACCGACACAGTTAAAAGTTCAGATGTAAGTTTGTTAAGAAATTAATTGTCAAACTTAAAATTTAAAGTCATGAATTCACTTAGAAACAGAGTACAGCTGATCGGAAACCTTGGTCAGGATCCTGAGACGAAAACGCTTGAGAACGGGAAAAAAGTAACAAAATTCACTATTGCTACAAACGACGACTACAAGAATGGTGATGGACAGAAAGTAAGTGAGACTACCTGGCATAATATTGTTGCGTGGAACGGACTGGCAGATATTGCAGGTAAATACCTTAAGAAAGGACATCAGGTTGCCGTCGAAGGACGAATTGTCTACAGGAATTATGAAGATAAAAAGGGAGTTACAAAGTACATAACGGAGATTGTTCTGAATGAGATGATGATGCTCAAGACTCCAAGGGATCAGGAAAAAAATGAATAGCTCTGATAAGAGGTAATCAATCGCTGCGTTTCCGTTAAAAAGAGGCTGTTTCTCCGTGAAGCAGCCTCTTGCATTTTATCTTTGCCATTCAGCTTATTAAAACCAGCTCCGAAATCCAGGAAAAATGTCGAAGAGCTTCAGCAACCAGAATAAAAATTCAGTTATTCTAAAGTTTTAATTAATGTTGTAATATTTTTCAAATAAACTAAATATATATTTGCCGCAGATTTTTGTGTAAATGTAATAAACCATTATAAACCTTTAACACCAGTTATCTTGAATTATAAATTACCTCATGAAAACAAAAGTTATAATTTATTCGGAATAAGAACCAGATGAAAAAGATCCTTTATATTTTACTTTTCATTCTGGCCGGATTCAATAAACTTTGCTCCCAGATTGCCGAACCCACGGGCAAACCTATTACAGAAATTTTTACCGATTTCCATTATACTTTCAGAGATACTTCAAATACAACAGGTTTTGGAATTGAGAGAGCATTCCTTGGATATAATTTCCTGCCGGGAAATAATTTATCAGCAACAGTTATAGTCAATATCGGATCACCTGAAGATCTGGCTGCAGGATCAGAACCACGGAGGTATGCCTATTTTCGGGAAGCATTTGTAAGTTACTCAAAAGATAAGCTAACTTTGAATGCGGGTATTATAAAGACGCACATGAACGAATATCAACAAAAGTTTTTGGGTAAAAGATATATCGCAAATACTTTACAGTCGTTAAATGAATTCGGATATGTTTCGGACCTTGGATTTGGAGTCGATTACAAATTCAATGAAATTATAAAAGGCGACTTTAATATTATGAATGGAAAAGGTTATTCAAATATTCAGGCAGATAACAATTTAAAAGTATCCGCAGGCTTTTATATAACACCTACCAGAGAGCTGGCATTAAGGGTTTTCGGAGACCTTATGAAAAAAAAAGATTTCTGGCAATCAACAATAATAGGTTTTGCAGGGATTAAAAATGATCTTATAACTCTCGGTGTCGACATAAGTTACAAAACCCATCTTGATCTTAACGGTGGACATAATGCCTGGGGCATTTCCGGGACAGGTGCAATAAGTATTTCAGAAAAGGCTGAATTTTTCAGCCGGTTTGATCATTTCTCATCAATTATTCCTGTTGTTGAAAGACCGCTATGGAATTCTCTGAATGAATACAATTTTGCTATAGCCGGATTACAATACTCTTTCAGTGAGAATATCAAAATAGCTCTTGATTACCAGGGAACTTATCTCTATTTCCCTGACAAGCGTGTAACAGACGCATTATTTCTGAATGGTCTCTATAAGTTTTAATATAAATGATAACTATTGTCGATTATAAAACCGGGAATCTGGGTTCTATTCAAAACATGTTAAAAAAAATCCGGATAGAATCTCTGATCTCTTCCGATACTGATGAGATTGCAAAAGCAACAAAATTGATAATTCCGGGGGTGGGTGCATTTGACCAGGGAATGAATAATCTCATTGAACTGGGCTTAGTCGATATTTTAAACAAGAAAGTAAAAGAGGAGAAAATTCCCGTTCTGGGCATTTGCCTAGGGATGCAATTGATGACCAAAATGAGTGAAGAAGGTAATATACCCGGTTTAGCATGGATAGATGCAAATACTATAAGATTTTGTTTCTCAGACACTTCAAAGTATAAATTACCGCATATGGGCTGGAATTTCCTTTACCAGCATAAAGAGAGCCGGTTATTTAATGAAATGTACCCTGAACCGAGATTTTATTTTGTACATTCTTTTTTTGTCAGAGCCAGTGAACCGCGTGACATATTAACATCCACATTTTATGAAACGGAATTTACTTCTTCATTTGAAAAAGGAAATATTCTGGGAGTACAGTTTCATCCGGAAAAAAGCCATAAATTTGGCATGAAACTCCTTAAGAACTTCGCTGAACTTTATTAAAATGAGAATAAAACGAGTTATTCCCTGTTTGCTTTTAAGGAACAAGGGATTAGTTAAAACCATTAAATTTAAGGATTCAGTATATGTTGGCGATCCCATTAACGCAGTAAAGATATTTAATGAGAAAGAGGTTGATGAAATTGTTTTCCTTGATATTGATGCTACCAGAAATAAAAGAGAGCCTTCATTCGGATTAATTCAGAATATAGCAAGTGAATGTTTTATGCCCTTTTCTTATGGTGGAGGTATTGTTTCATTGCAACAAATTGAAAGAATCATAAAATCCGGGGCTGAAAAAATTGTTTTAAATTCTACCGCCTTTTTACAAAAAACCTTTGTCAGTGAAGCTGTTGCTCACTTTGGGAGCTCAACTATTGTAGTCTCCATGGATGTGAAAAAGAGTGTTCGCGAAGGTTATCTTGTCTATATAAACGGAGGTACCCGTAACACCGGAAAAAGGCCGGTGGAGTATGCGAAGGAGATGGAAGATCAGGGTGCGGGTGAAATTTTCTTAAATTCAATTGATCGTGATGGGACCATGGAAGGATATGATACTGAATTAATTAAAAGTGTTTCTCAATCGGTAAATGTTCCGGTAATAGCATGCGGTGGCGCAGGACAATTAAGCGATTTCTCCTCAGCGGTTAAAATAGGTGGAGCTTCTGCGGTTGCAGCCGGCAGCTTTTTTTTATTTCAGGGTAAAAGGCGCGCTGTATTAATTACATATCCTTCATATTCTGATATTTCAAAACTATTTGACTGAATAACTTATGAATGCCCAGCCCTACAGGATTTGTACCCGGTGTATAATGGACACATCAGATCCTGACATAAGCTTTGATGATAATGGAAACTGCAATCATTGTAATTCAGCCATGGTTCTTGCATCAAAAATATGGTTTCCCGACAAGAAGGGAGAGAAAATGCTGATAGCAAGTGCTGATAAAATAAAAAAAGAGGAGAAAAAAAAGGAGTTTGACTGTATAATTGGTTTGAGCGGTGGTGTGGACAGTTCATACCTGGTTTATATTGCAAAAGTTAAACTGGGGCTGCGTCCATTGGTCGTTCATGTTGACTGTGGCTGGAATTCGGAACTTGCAGTGAAGAATATAGAAAATATTATCAAATACCTTAACCTTGAGTTACATACTTTTGTAGTTAACTGGGAGGAAATGAAAGACTTGCAACGATCATTCTTTAAAGCTAGTCTTCCCGATCAGGATATACCTCAGGACCATGCAATATTTTCAGCACTCTACAAATTTGCTGATGAAAATAACATCAAATATGCATTCAATGGTGTCAACTTTGCTACAGAAAGTATTCTGCCCGCTTCGTGGGGATATCAGGCTATGGACTTAAGACATATAAAATCAATTCATAATCATTTTGGTGAAAGAGAGCTTAAAGAGTACCCCTCCGTAAACTTTTTTCAGAGATACATCTACTTCAACCTGATAAAGAATATGAAAATTATAAGCCCGCTGAATTATCTGAATTACCATAAAAGTGAGGCGATTGAAATCCTGACCAAAGAACTGGGGTGGCAATATTATGGAGGGAAACATCATGAATCGAGGTTTACTAAATTCTTTCAGAGCTATTATCTTCCATTTAAATTTCATTTTGATAAAAGAAGGGCTCATTTGTCCAGCCTTATAGTTTCAGGACAAATTACAAGAGATGATGCACTGAAAGAAATAAAAGAGGACATATACTCCGCATATGAATTAAATGATGATCTGGAGTATGTAGCAAAAAAACTTGACTGGACTCCCCAGGAATTCAGGGATATAATAAATCTGCCCCCAAACAGTCATAAAAAGTTCGCTTCCAATGAATACCTTTTTAATCTGGGTTTATGGTCCAGGAGACTGCTCGGGCAAATATTCAGGTAATAGCAATTATTTTGCGAATTGTTGAATGTGAGTAAAGTTTCTTCCTGATCTGAGAGCTTTCAGATTAATCTCAATAATCTCTTCACCCTTCCGTTTAAAGAGCTTTCTTACTGCTTCTTCAAGGCTTTTGTAAGGGACTTCAATATAGGGAGATGCCGCACCAAGGATCACCATATTTCCTGATCGCGGTGATCCCGCTTCCTTTGCCATTCTATCTGCATCAAGTATAATATGATTTTTTACTTTCTTTATTTCTTTTATTATCTCCTCTATATCCGGGTAATCCGGGATATTTTTAAATGGATTGGAATTTGTTACAAGCCATCCATTTATTGAAAGCCATGGAAGATATCTTAACGATTCCATAGGTTCAACCGAAATAATCAGGTCAGCTTTTCCATAAGGAATCAGATCGGAAGCCACAGGTTTATCAGCCAACCTGAAATGCGACTGGACATCTCCGCCTCTCTGGCTCATACCATGTACTTCTGATTGCTTAAGATAAAGTTTGTTTTCGACAGCAGCTAATCCAATTGCTGCGGCAATAGACAGAGTTCCCTGTCCCCCTACTCCCGATACAATTATGTCATTCTTCATTTAAAGTCATTTTTAGGTTACTTGATTGAGGTATCGGATTTTTTTCTTTTTGTTACAGTCTGAATGCATTCCCGTGAGGCAACAATTACTGAAACACCTTTATAACCAATTTCTTCCTTCATTATACGTACATTTTCCTCATGATTCGTACGTAATGGAACAATAGTTTTAATATGATCAGGATCAACACCAATGCCGGCACATATTTTTTCAATTCTTCCTGTTGCCTGAGATTTCTGACCTCCTGTCATTCCTGTCGTTGAATTATCAGTTATTATTATTGTGATAAAAGAGTTTTTAACTACTGCATCCAGCAGTCCGGTCATGCCTGAATGTGTAAAAGTCGAATCACCAATTACGGCTATCGCAGGTAAAAGTCCGGCATCACCTGCACCGATAGCCATTGTCACAGATGCTCCCATATCCACACAAGAGTTTATTGCATTATAAGGGGCCAATGCACCAAGCGTATAACATCCGATGTCTGAAAAAACATGCCCCGGTCCATATTCTTTTACTGCTTCATTTAAAGAATTGAACATATCAGCATGGCCGCATCCTTTACAAAAGGAAGGAGGTCTCATTTTTACCACGCCGGGAACATTCTTACCATAGGAAACAGGAAATCCAAGAGCTTTTGCAACAATTGAAGGGTTAAGCTCACCATCACGCGGAACAGAGTCATCAAGCCGACCATAGATTCTTATACCATTATCAAGTAAACCCCTTAATGATTCTTCAACCATTGGATATCCTTCTTCAAGAATAAGAATCTCTTTACATCTGCCTGTAATATCCCTGATCACCTCGTTGGAAAACGGATAAGCCGTAAGCTTTAGAATGGGATATTCCACCCCAGTCCCGTTAAGATTCTCAATAAGATAGTTATAGGCTATCCCGCAGGTAATTATTCCCAAATCCCTGTTCCTGCCATCTTTAAACAAGTTGTATTTAGTTATTCTTACATCATATCTTATTGATTCATAGGTTTGTAATAGTACTTTATATTTTTTCCGGGCGATGGCGGGCAAGAGTATGAATTGCCTGGGATCGTCAGGCAGATGAAGTTTATTTTCGGGGATTATTCTTTTCATCTGTACACTGGCCCTTGAATGCGCCAGACGGGTAGTAATCCTGACAAGCACGGGTACTCTGTATTTTTCTGACAATTCAAAAGCATCAAAAATCATATCATAAGCTTCCTGCTGATCTGAGGGTTCGTAACAAGGGGTAAATGCAAACCTGCCATAGAATCTTGAGTCCTGCTCATTCTGTGATGAATGCATTGACGGATCATCGGCAGACACTACAATCAGACCGCCATTAACTCCGGTAATGGCAGCATTAATAAAACCATCCGCAGCCACATTCAACCCGACATGTTTCATAGCTACCATTGCTCTTTTGCCGGCATAAGACATACCAAGAGCAGCCTCTATTGCTGTTTTCTCATTTGAGGACCATTCCCTGTGGATATTACGCACGGAAGCTTCTTCTGATGACTGGACATATTCCATAATCTCGGTTGATGGTGTACCCGGGTATGCATACATTCCGGACAATCCGGCATCTATTGCAGCCTGTGCAATCGCCTCATCTCCCAATAGCAGAAGTTTCTTCATAAATTGATGTTAATATTAGCGTAAACATTTATTGAATTATTAATTATTAATTATTAAAATATAGGATAGCAAGTTATCATTGTGATTTAAAAGGTGAAAATTATTAAAATTTAGTTAAATGTTTCACAGTTACATTCAATATTGCTTATTTTGCAGGCGTTATTCATTAAAGTGAGGAAAAATTTTAACTTTAAATCCCGTTGAACAAGCTTATCTATACCATATTCCTATTTGTTCTGCCGTTTTCAGTCATTAACAGCCAGAAAGCGGAGACGGAAAAGTTTGTGCAGGTAAGCGGTTTCGTCACAGATAAATCTAACCAGCCTGTTTCAGGTGTAGCTATTATTTCCATGAAACTACACAAAGGAACCCTCAGTGAAATGTCAGGCATCTATTCAATTGCAAGTATTCCGGGCGATACAATTCTTTTCAGGGCACTGGGTTACAAAAAATACCATACCATAATTCCCCCAACATACCAGGATCAGGAATTGCAATGTTGATATAGTGCTTGAAACTGATACAATTCAAATAGCAGAGGTAACAATCATGCCATGGAAAACATATGCTGATTTTATTAAAGACATGACAAAAGAGCGTGTTAAAGATCCGATAATCGAAAACATGAATGACAACATCGCTTCAATTTATGTTGCCATATCAAAAATGTCGGGATCAACAATTTCTCCTGAAGCAGGCTTCAGGTACGCCATGGAACAAAATTTCAATGCTATGGCAACAAGAAACCAATATCCGGTTAACAATCTTATGAATCCATTCGCATGGGCAAAATTCATCAGTGGTATTAAGAACGGATTATTTAAAAATCAGAAATTCGATAAACCGATAAAAGCTAAAGTCATAAAAAAGAAGAAAAAGTCGGAAAAATGATCACTTGTTCATAAAACACTGCGAAAGCTACAAATTTTGTTGTATGAAAATTTCAAATGAGGGAAGATTTGTCGGCATTCTGGGTACTATAATAATTCATCTTATTGCAGGAATTATTTTTATGTCATTTAAGATCGATTCATTAAAGAAGAATTTTTCTAATGAATTTCAGGTAGAATTTGCTCCTGTTGATATACCGGAAATTAAAGAGAAGCCCATAGAACTTCCTGTCACATCAGTTGAGAAAGTTTTACAGGGAGATGAGGAGATGCTGAATATAGCAAGAAATCTTGCAAACAAAAGCGAGGCAAAAGTCGATCCTGCAGATTATATTGATCAGGTTAAAGAGGAGCTCATTAAAAGCGGGGAACTGGGAAAAGATAATTATATCGATGAGCAGAAAAGACTTAAAGATGCTGAAGCAGAAGAGAAACTGGCATATGAAAACCGTAATGAAAAAAACACAGAGGCTGATAAGCCCAAAGTATCGCAGGAGATGGCTGCCAATTATAAAGGTCCCACCAGGATCTATTATGATCTGGCGGGACGAGTACAAATCGACCTGCCTATACCAATTTATAAATGCCAGGGAGGCGGTAAAGTCGTTTTATTAATTGAGGTCGACCAGAATGGCATCGTAGTTAATGCACGTATTATTGCAGGGGAGAGTACAACCTCGGATACATGTCTTCTTGAGACAGCAGTGCGGACAGCAATGATTTCACGGTTTAATCCCGACATAAAATCAGCAAAAATTCAAACCGGCACTCTTACTTATATTTTTGTAGCGCAGTGAATGATGACGAAGGGGCGGAGGGAAGGAGAGACGGAGAGACAAAGAGACGGAGAGACGAAAAGACGGAGGGACGAAGAGACGGAGGGATGAAGAGGTTAAAGTTTTAAAAGAGCAGATTACCGGACTTATAATCAAATGGCCGGATTACTTCAGGTACGTTTCTGTTTAATAATTTGCTGTTAACAAGCGGGCCTATTGTGTGTGCGTTAAGAAGCTCTGAAGAATAAGGTTTAAGGAGCGCCAGAGCATCAGATTGTGAAGAAGAGAGATCTATCCACTTTTTTTCTGATACTTTATCAAGAATAGCAGGCATACGTTTTTTGGAATTATGGATCAACGCCATCATATCGTTTGCATCAGTAGTTATAATTGAGAATGTACATAATTGCTCACCTGAATTAGTTTCGACCCATTCATCGTACAATCCCGCCAGAGAAAAAATCTCATTATCAGAATGATAAATATACCATGGAATTTTTTCATTACCAATGTGTTGCCATTCAAAGAATCCTTTTACGGGTATCAGACATCTTCTGGATTTAAATGATCCGGCGAAAGACGGTCTATCCTGAATACTTTCCGAGCGTGCATTAAATGTTTTAAACCTTATATTATCGGCATCTGAGGATGTTCTGGTCCATGATGGAATAAGCCCCCATTTCAGAAGTTTAATTTTATCAGGGTTTGCTGAACAGACTGCAGCTAATTCAGGAAGTCCAAATGCGTGATAATAATAACTTGGTCTGTATTTTTCAGGATCAAGAAACGTTGCTCCATATCTGTTTTCGAGTTCCTCTTTAACAAGATTCACATTAACCGAAAAACACATGATTACCTGTATGAAAGCTTTGTTAAATTTATATTCAGGGGTAGAGGAAGGGAATTATAAAACAAGTCATTTTCTGGCCATTTATCTGCATTGGCGAGGACCTTGTACATAAGATTATTGATATAAGAATAAATTTCGGGCCCATTCCATGTACTGGAGTTAAGGAGTACAACCCAGGCTATTCCATCGGATTGTCTCTTCATCATCCCGGCAGTACCAGGGAATGATCCGGTTCTCCACCATGTTCCCTTAAAGTATGTGGATTTCCAGCCTATAGGTGCGAATCCGTTGCCACTATCTGTCATGAACTTTATGCTTTGTTCAGAAAGGATATCCTTCCGGGAATTTAAACCATCGAGAGCCAAAAGCAACCGCATCAGGTCCGGCGCAGTAGCAAGCCATGCCCCTGCTGCCCCCAGAGCTTCAATATCATTGCCCCCATATGTTGGAGAAACCAGTTCACCGGTACCATAAATAGAAGGTTTCAATGCTACATCGGATGGTTCGTAATATGTAACCTCAAAAGGAGCCTTTTCCGAGGGAAGATTTGCTGCAAGGGTCATATCAAAAATCCCGAGAGGCTCAAATATTGTCTTTTTACAATATTCCTCATAAGACAGCCCTGAAACTTTCTCAATTATCAGACCCAATATACTATATCCCAGGTTAGAATATGCTTTTCCTGAACCTGGTGTAAAATGAAGCCGCTTATTAAGTGCAAAACGAACTATCGTTTTTGTATCAACCGGTGGTTTTACTCCCAGGTTATCAGCAATCTTAAGGGGCATAAACATCTGGTCTCCATATCTTTGAGTCCAGCCAGCTTCATGGCTCAGCAGATGCGCCACGGTAATATTATAAACACGCGGGTCTTTCGGATTGCTGAAATAAGGATCATCAAGGATACCATCAGGGCCAAATACACGGTCATCAAGAGACAACCGACCCTCCTCCTTGAGTTTCATAATAGCTGCAGCGGTAACAAGTTTGGAAATGCTGGCAATTCTGAACTTGTGATATGGCTGAGTTTCAGTCCTGGTTGCAGTATCAGCATAACCAAAGCCTCTGGCAAAAATCAATTTCCCATCTTTGCAAACTGCGACTGAAGCACCTGCAATTGTCCACTTCCGTAAAAATGAAGTCACATTCTTTTCGATGCCAGAAAACTCTGCTCCCGAGGAGTTACCGTTCGTAAGGCGTATATTAGCCGGCGCATACTTTTCAATGGGGACATTTACAACTTCAACTGCACCTTGTTTATAACTAACAAGAGATAATAATAAAATGAATAATATTATTCGACGTTTTTGAAACAAACCGGTCTTATTTTAGGTACAAAAATAATAAGTATTTTATTCCAATTTTATTTTAAAGTGCAAAAATTAGAATAAAAATTGGATTATCATAGTTTCTTCAAAATAATTTATACTCTTCTTTGATTTAATTTAGAATAAAGAACCAAAAAATTAACTTTGTAACCATAATGCTGAACAATAAACCAATAACGGGGACTTTATTATTTGTATTACTGTTGTCATTTCCGATCAGGCTAAGTGCACAGACTGAAGAGATTGATACCTCAGGTTACATTCCGTCATTTTATTATGGCGCGCTTGATTATAACCTGATGATAGCCGCATCAAAGGGATATGACAGTGAAATTACCCGGCTTATGCTGAAAGGGGCTGATATTGAAGCTAAAACAAATGATGGTGCAACACCTCTGGTATTTGCCATTTCAAATAATCATTTAAGCACCGTAAACACCTTGATATCTTATAATTGCGATGTTAATATAATTACATCTGCCTATGAAACTCCCTTGATGATAGCAGTTAAAAACAAGAACGTTGAGATTGCTGAACTTCTTTTGAGAGCCGGGGCCGACATTGATTTTGCAGACAATCGCGGAGTAACTTCACTTAATTATGCTTCAATTTATGGCTATTTCTATGTTACAGACCTTCTTCTGTATTATAATGCAAGTATAGATAAAAAAGCAAGGGACGGTTCAACGCCTCTTATGTCAGCCATATGGGCACAATATGCGGATATAGCTGACCTTTTAATTCAGAACGGAGCCAACATGGAAGCCAGAGATAATTTTGGCTTCACACCATTTCATATTGCATCACAGAACGGAGATACTGTAATAATGAATATGCTCATAAAATATGGCGTGGATATTTATGAAAAAAACAATTTTAACTGGAATGCGCTGACTCTTACAATCAGAACAGATCAGATACCTGCTTTAGAATTGCTTCTTAAAAAAGGGAATATGTGGACATCCCCTGAAAGAAAGGCTGTTGATCCGTATGTTGTAGCATCGAAATACGGGAGAAAGGATGTTATTGAAATTCTTACAAAGGAAAATGTACCCGGTAATATAAACAAAGTAATAGACCAGTTAGGGGTATCTGTAAGCTCCAGATTTACCCGGAAGGATATTTTCACAGGAATAAGCTTTACATTTAAGGAGCCTCTTTTGAACGCAGGAATTATAACCGGTATCGATACAAAATTATGGTACACAAGAGTACTCAGAAAACAGAGTGAGAACCTGTATTATCAGTATATGGATAAAAGCTCAGTTGTTTACGCCGGTTTATTTAAAGATTTTCCATTGGTCGGGAGCCAGTATAAAAATAATTTCGCATTTTCGACTTCGGTATCTGCTGCCTACGCTTTTGGAAATAAACTGAAAGGAACAGACATAATTCCCGAAAATAAATTTATCCTGATCCCTTCCGCAGGTTTTAAATGGACAATACAAAATTTTACAATATCAGGAAGTGCGGAATATATGAAAAGCTATTTTTATAGTATCGGACCAATATGGATAAGGACAGGTTTAACATATACTTACTTTTTTGATAAGGTTAGAGCGCCATTAAAAACTATTAAATGGTATTGAATATTATGAAAATACTTTTATCCTCCCTATTGTTTATTTTCCTCGTATTCTTCCTTTCGTGTGAAAAAACAGGTCCATTCATTGTTAAATGTGCCGATTGTACTGCAGATGAACCAACAAAGACAGAACTCGACATAAAGATTGATATCTACGAGTCCGGACTTACATCCATAAATATTTATGAGGGTAATCTTGAGGATAGCATTCTTTACGCAAAATTCAATTATGGAAGCACACACGCAACTTACCAGGTTCCGTTAAATAAGAAATTCACGGTCACAGCTACATATTACATATCGGGTAAAAAGTATATTGCTGTGGATTCAGCATTTCCCCGGGTAAAATATGATAAATCAAGCTGCCAGGATCCCTGTTATTATATTTATGACAAGATGGTTAATCTCAGGTTAAATTACACCAAGTAATTAATGGCTTAATTTCTAAGTCCCCTCATATTTAAATAGTGGGATTCCGTTTGCTCCTCTCTCTTTGATCTTTTGCATTTCAGAATTCTTAAGAGGATCTATCTTACCTGATACACTAAGCGCTATTTTAAATAGTTCAGGTTCACCCGGAGGTATTGCTGCTGTTACCGGGTGGGACAGTGTGAAACGAAGACCCATTCTTATATCTTCAGGTGTGGTAAGAGGTTCATACCAGCACTTAGGGTATTTTGATCGATCAGCACCCTGTGGCCAGGGACCTTTTGCCATAGATTTAAGTGCAAGGATTCCCATCTTCTTCTCCTGTGCCCGTGCAAGAACCTGTGGTCCAAAATTTCCTGCATTCCATGTAGTGAAATTAACAGGGAACAGTATAGTATCAAAATCGAACCGGTTCATCAATGACATGGCAGCTTCAACTGAGTGAGCAGAAAACCCTATAAAACGAACCTTGCCCTCCTTTTTTGCCTCAACAAAAGTTTCTAATGCTCCACCGGGTCCAAGTATTGTTTCAACATCCTGAAGAGTAGTAACCGCATGCAACTGATATAGATCAAAATGGTCAGTACGCAGATTCTTCAATGATTTTTCCAACTCAGCTCTCGATTCAGCTTTTGTGCGTTCCGTTGTTTTACATGCAAGAAAAACATTTTTCCGGTAGGGCTCCAGGGCCGGTCCAAGCTTTAATTCAGCATCACCGTATGAGGGTGCAACATCGAAATAATTTATACCGGAATCAATTGCCAGTTTAACTAACGGAAGTTGCCTCCTGAGGGGTTGCATTCATAACAACAATACCTCCAAATCCTATGATGGAAAGCATCTCGCCAGTCTTTCCCAACGATCGCTTTTCGATCATCCCTTTGACTTTTACTATTGAAATAGCAGAAAGATCTGAAGGAAACAGACTCAACATTGGTGTCACCATGGCTGTAGTTTTAATAAAATCGCGTCGCTTCATGTCCTTTATCTTAAATTTGACATAAAATAATCACAAAAGTTCCGAATTAATTCAGGAAAATCCAAATTTTTTAAGAGATTAAGAAATTGTATTTCATCTATAATTTCCCGGCATAATCCCATGAAATTTAATAATAAATCTGGGTTTTGTTTTGATATTTTGTGGAGATACTTCTTATAGAACTTATTTCAGATATTAAAAACAGGCCTTGTTTCAAATAGGATATCTTCTTTCTTATAATAAACCTTTTCAAGAAACAATCCGCTGGGAGGAGCAGTAAGTTTTGCAGGTATATCTGACTTGTTTCTGAAGAACGCTGCGACTTCATCAGCAGACAACTTCCCACGGCCAGCTTCAACTATAACACCTGTCATCCTTCTTACCTGCTTCCATAAAAAATGAGATCCTACTACATGAAAAACAAGCATATCACCAAAATTGTTCACACAGGCATGCTTTATATCGACCTTGGTTGATCCAGACTCCTGTTCATCATCGGTGAAGGATCTGAAGTCTTTTAATCCTACAAAATCAGATGCAACATGATTCATAAGCTCTATATCAAGATGATCCTTGATCCACCAGACAAATTTTTTACCGAATGCAGTACGTCGTCTGCTGATCTGGTAGATATAGCTTCGCGCAACGGCATCATGCCGGGCATGAAATTTATCATCGACCTTTTCGACATTAAGGATACAGACATCAGGGGGTAAGCGGTCATTTATTCCATATTTTATTTTCAGGGGTACCAGGTCGGTTACAATATCCAGATGGGCCACTTGTCCGAGGGCATGGACTCCTCCATCGGTTCTTCCAGCCCCGTATACATCGATATTATCATTTTTCACAAGGTCCCTGCAGGCATCAAGGATCTCGCCCTGAATTGTTTTTCCGCCTTTCTGCATCTGCCATCCTGAGTAACGTGTTCCCTCATATTCGATAGTAAGTTTATACCGCGACATAACTTTTAGAATTAGATTTTCATAAAAGTCGATGAAGATGTCTCAAAGTCTAAAATTACGGTAATGCTTTCTCTGTGTAGATCTGTGTCTTCTCTGTGACCCTCTGTGTAACAAATAATTAAGAACTAACACAGAGATCACAGAGTTTCCACAGAGTTACACAGAGGACTTTTGAAACAGCCTTATAAACGATGTGTATTCTGTTTATTTGGGATTCGATCCGGAAGAAATTATCAAACATTGTCTTAAAATGGGGGTTCATATATTTGCATTAAAATTCAGAAAAGATCAAATCATTAAACTTTTGGTCAATGAGAGTTCTTAAGGTCTTCCGAAATAATCCAGATGAAGGACAGCTGCCAGGGTCAGTTTAACAACAAGAGTTGCATTTTCATAATCTACTTTTTCAGCTGTATCACCTTCAGTATGATAATTCGGATCTCCATAAGGCATTGAACCTATATTCAATACGGACCATGGGAATCCGGCGTTGATAAATGAACCATCATCATCACCGGGGCGTGCACTGCGGAACTTTGTTTGTTCAAGTCCAAGACCAAGATTTTTGTTTAGACTTGCCATCATATCGGCAAGTCTTTCTCCTTCGTCTGTTGTATAACGTGTTACGTTCGTGAGGTGCCCTGCCTGCTGAGGAGCTTTTACTCCTATTCCATCCATATTGATTACTGCCAATACGTTTAATCCCGAAGCTTTGAGGTCATTTGCAGCCGTGATACTTGTCCAGGGTATGTGTTCCTCATTGCAAAAGATAAACCGGATCGTATGGTCTGGTTTATAGCGTTTTAAAAGAATGGCCAATTCGAGAGCACCGCATGTTCCAATTGCGTTATCATTGGCGCCGGGAGACGCTATCCAACTCTGAGAATCTTTGTGAGCTATAAGGATTATCAGATCGTCAGGGTGTTTAGTTCCCCGTCTCTCTGCAATGATATTATGAGCAGTGTAGTATGGAGCATCTTCCGCTGGTCGCGCATATTGCTGTGACGGTGGTTTTGAAAAATCCCGCCCGAAGGCCCTGACTTTAGTATCATCAGTTACTGGCTTATAACCCGAACTTTTAAGTTGTTTTATCAGCCAGGCATCAGCTTCGTCAAGGCTGGAAAGAGAATGGCCGGGCAGCGACCAGTTCAGTACACGTCGGGGCAAAGGGTCTTTTGACAAATAATAAACCCCCTTCCTTATTCTCTGTTCGCTGGTTTTTTTTGACAGCGATGTATAAACAGATTCATATGCCTTTTCTTTGCCGGTAACGGAACTCTGAGCTGAGCCGGTTCCGGATATTAATTTTGCTGCTATTAATAAAGACAGGGCAAGCCTAAAAGTTTTCATTTTCTTCGAATAATTAATTTATGTTCTTAAGGTCTTCCGAAAATATCTAAATGAAGAATTGCTGCAAGCGTAAGCTTAACAGTAATCACCGCATTTTCATAATCCACTGTTTCAGCAGTATCTTCTTCTGTATGATAACCCGGATGTGAATTGGGTATTGATCCGGCATTACGAACTGACCATGGAAATCCTGCATTGATAAATGAGCCATCATCATCACTGGGACGTTCACTTCGGAGCTTCGTTTGGGCAAGTCCAAGTCCATGGTGTTCATTGAGGGTTGCCATTAAATCTGCGAGCCTTTCTCCCTCGCTGGTAGTATAACGCGTTACATTTGAAAATTTTCCGGCGTGTTCTGGGAGCTTTGACTCCAATGCCATCTACATTAATGAGAGCCAGAACGTTTAAGCCGGCAGACCTGATAGAATTTGCCGCCGTTATGCTTGTCCATGGAGTGTGTTCTTCATTACAAAATATAAACCGTATCGTATTGTCCGGTTGATAATCGCTTAGAATAACAGCCAATTCCAACGCACCGCAAGTTCCGATTGCATCATCATTGGCACCCGGGGAGGCGATCCAGCTTTGTGAATCCTTATGGGCTAATAATAATAATCAGATCGTCGGGGTGTTTATTTCCCCGTCTCTCCGCAATGATATTATGTGCAGTGTAGTATGGAGCCCCATCGGGAGGTCTTGAATATTGTTGCGACAGTGGTTTTGAAAAATCGCGCCCAAAGGCACGGACCTTAGTATCATCAGTTACAGGTTTATAACCACAGTTAGTGAGTTGCTGAATTATCCAGGCATCTGCCTCTTCGAGTGTTGATAGAGTATGACCTGGCAATGTACCATTAAGACCCTTCGTGGCAGTGGATCTTTTGACAAAAAATAAACCCTGTCCCTGATGCGTTCCTTATCAACTTTTGCTGAGAGAGAGGAATAATTCAATTCATATTTTTATCTTTTTCCTTAGTATTTGTCTGAAAAGGTTGAGCTGAACTAACACCCATAGCAATTTCCACAGTTATTAAGAAAGTTACAAATTGTTTAATTTTTCTCATATTTTTTACAACAATGATTGTTATTACTTTCTAAAATTACAAATAACAGAAATGTCTTCTTAATTCTGCTTTGACAGATTAGAAAAATCAACCTGCTTTTGCCCTTAATCCCTAAAGGGAACAGGTTGATTTTTCAGTTTGCTCCCTTTAGGGTCGGGGCAAACAAACTGAAAAATCGTTGTAAGTTGTAATCTGTCAAAGTGGATTTAATTCATCTGAGGAAATGTTACTATCCTCTAATCAGGGCTTTGATAATATAAAGGTCCAATTCTTCATAGTCACGTTCCTGGATGCACTTCGCAATGAACTCCTCATTCAGACTTCTGGATATATCAAGCAGTTTTAAGAATATTTCTTTACTGTTGCTTAAATGCTTTGTAGCCACATCATCTTTTTGAGTTCTCATTGCCTTTACATCAAGACCGACCCATTCACCATTCTTACCATAGTCGTATTTATCAAGAATCCGGACCTGGTTAAATGCCCTGCGTATATCAACTGATCCAAATGTTTTATCCTGATCGAATTTCAATCCGTTTTGATCATTAAGATGAACCGTCCATAATTTATTAAATGATAATGCATATCCCATCTCATCAGAAGGGTCAAGGCCGGCAAGAATAGCATGTGCGCTCTCAATATTTACACCAATACGTTTGGGATCAACACACAGCAGAGATAACGCTATCGCATGCCCGGTAGTAGGGATATATGAATGATCCATTGGTTCATTAGGTTTGGGTTCAATACATATCCTGATTTCTGGAATCATATTCAAGCATCTGGTTAATAGCATTAACGATTCTTTCTGTAGCTGCCCTGCTGTCTTTTGACTCACGTATATAGGATCCTTCACGTGCAAGCCACAGTACCAGCAAATCGGTTCCAAGTGCATTTGCAATATCTATCGCCCGCTTACTGCGGTCAATTGCATACTTTCTGAAATCAGGATTGTTCGAAGTATACCCGCCATCGATGGTACGCTCATCTTCCCATAACCTGGGTGCTACAAATTCAGCTGTCAATCCATGATCGTCCAGTATTTTCTTAAGATCTTTTGCCTTGTCAGTGATCTGCTTTGGTGTAAGATTATTCATATCGGGTACGGCATCGTCATCATGGAACTGGACACCATCAAATCCCAGTTTTTTGTACAATTCCAGCTTGTTATTGAATTTGACAGATCTGCGTACAGCAGGACCAAAAGGATCAGCTCCTTCATGAATATTCCAGGGGCCAAATGTAAATTTAAATGTTCCAGCCATGATTTTAATTTTTAAGTTATTAAATATTTTGGATGCTTTATTATACTATTCTCAATTGTTATTACTTCACTTCAAATTCCCCATTAAGTTTTATGTCAACAGCCGAACTGCCGACCATCACTTTAAACATTCCAGGCTCAACAACCGGTTCAAGATTCCTGTTAAGAAAAGACAAATGCTCCGGGGTAAGCTTAAATCTGACTGTCTTTTGCTCCCCTGCAGCCAGGTTTATTTTTTCAAATCCTTTGAGTTCTTTCACGGGTCTTGACATAGAACTGATTTCATCATTTATATATAACTGGACAACCTCAGCCCCTTCCCTATTACCAGTATTTTTCACATCCACACTGACAAATACCTCACCGGCCGGCCCTGTCTCCCTGGGTGTGATCTGAAGATTACTGTATCCGAATGATGTATAGCTGAGTCCAAATCCGAATTCCCAAAGGGGTGTTGCGGGCATATCTGCATACGCTTTGCCCCATCCAGTGTTTATCCAGTAGTCTTTCGAGGGTTTATAATTATAGTATACAGGGAGTTGCCCTGAGTGGCGCGGAAAAGTTATTGGCAGACGGCCTCCCGGATTATAATCACCAAAGATGATATCCGCAATGGCATTCCCACCCTGTTCTCCACAGTTCCATGCTTCCAGGATTGCAGGTATATTCTCTGCTGTCCAGCGTACTGATAATGGTCTGCCATTTATTAATACTGCTATTGTTGGGGTCCCGGTTTCATAAACAGCCTTGAGAAGATCTTCCTGAAGACCTGTCAGGTCAAGACTTGCCACATCATAACCTTCACCGTCAGTTCCGGGACCATCTGAAGATTCTCCCAGCACAACAATGGCAATATCAGCATTTTTTGCAATTTTCCGGGCTCTGGAGATTTCATTAAGTTCATTGCCAATAATTTCACAACCTTTAACATAATTAATTTTTGTTCCTGGAAGAAACTTTATTTCTGATACCTTCCAATACTGTTACTACATCCTGTAAAATCGGGTTATGAGTATAATCACCAAGCTGGTTTCTATCATCATCTGCATTCGGGCCTATGACGGCAATAGATTTAATATTTTTTTTAAGAGGCAGAAGATTCTTTTCATTTTTTAACAGAACAATTCCTTCACGGGCTGTCTGCAGAGCCAGTTCACGACTCTCTATTGAATTAGCTTCCTTTACCGCCCTGTCAGGATCAACATATGGATTATCAAACAAACCTAACAGATATTTGATTCTTAAAATACGTCTGACCGATCTGTCGATGGTCTCTATGGAAACCTTTCCCTCTTTTACATTTTCCCTCATATCATTTAAGTATCCGTCTTCGTACCATATACTGACATCTACTCCGGCTTTAATACACAATTCCCCGGCTTCTTTCATGGTTGAAACTATCTTCTCATATATTGGAATACTTAGCCCTGCTCCTTCACACATAACCAAACCATTAAAATTAAGTTCCTCCCTCAGAATTTTTGTTAACAATTTCTCTGATACATGAGCAGGTTCCCCATCAATGGCAGGATATGTGGCCATCACCCCCAATGCGCCTCCTTTTTTTATTCCGGCAACCCATGGAGGAAGAAAAACTTCTCTTAATGTCCTCTCCGAAATCTCCATGGCACCTCTCTCAAGGCCACTCACCGGCTGGCTTTGACCAGGGAAATGGCAAAGCAAAGATATTGCCTTATCATTTGCTGATATATCTTCTCCCTGCATGCCGCTAACAATCGCTGACACTATTTGTGAGCATAAATATGGATCTTCACTGTATCCTTCTTCGTTTCTTCCAAGCCGGGGATCCCGATTTGGTTCAACAACCAGGGTACCTAAAAAATGTACTCCTCTTGACCTTCCTTCTTTGGCTGCAACACCATATATCTGTTTGACCAGTTCTGTATTCCAGGTGCTTCCTATTGCCAGACCCTCAGGAAATACTGTTGCTCCGGGAGTTAGTAATCCATGGGTACCTTCTTCAAAGAAAAGAAGTGGAATGTTCAGACGGGTTTTTTCTACCGCAATCTTTTGAAGTTCATTCAGAAACTCCGCCTGGGGCCGGGGACCTCCTTTAATCATATTTGCTGCTGCCCAAAACCCCCCGGCAGGTCCAATATTAGTTACCAATTTCCCCTCAGCAAATTTTCTGCATGCATCAATTTCATCGGGAAGATCCTTTGCCATCAATCCGGGACAAGGCATGTTCAGTTGCCCTAGTTTTTCTTCCAGTGTCATTCGGGAAATGAGGTCCTCAACTCTTTCCTCGTTTGAAAAGAGAGGATTTTTATATACAGGTAATTTAACAAGCGCACTTTCTCCTCTCTTCTCTTTTACATATAAAGCAATGTTGTGAACTTTATCAATCCATATCCCATTAGCGGGATCTGTGGCATATTTACAAATAGCTTCAATCGTTTTAAGCTGTGATGTCTGTGTTCCCATCATCATTCATCTCGTGACCCGCAAGAACCAACCATTCACCATTACTTTTAGCAGCATCTAACAATTTAAGTATTTGTTCAAATGATTTACCATCCAGTTCCATACCGGTGAGCTGAGCCATATCACAAAATGAAGGGTCATTTGGACCCTCATCGAGCCACCCGCGTCCGGTTTCAAACAAGGATGCAACAACCGGAACATAGCTTCTTGTATTTAATCCCTTTCCAACAAAGGTCATTCCGCAGGGATATGCAAAGGATACAGGATGGATACCTAATTTACTTTCAATGAGCTTACTGGCTGAATCAAGTTCTACTCTCATTGACTGAAGAGTGTAATCTTCCAATGCCGTGTTCCTTGACCAGGGAAAATTGCCGGTACAAGGATGCAGAAGAGAATGATTACCTATCTCATGACCATTGCCGACAGCTTTTTTCCAGCCATCGAGTCGTTTCAGCATACTTTCCGGTGAAACATAAAAAGTAGCTTTAACTCCATATTTATCAAGTAATGGAATTCCTTTATCTACCTGGCTCAGACGTGCATCGTCAAACGTAAGGCTCAGTGCCATTTTCTTGCCCTCCGGCCATTTGAAATCTGATTTAACCTGTTGTGCATTACTGTCGTAAGCCTGTGAAAGGCAAACATTCATAACAAAGCTTAAAGCTATTGTTATCAAAAAGACTGAGCTTTGCTTTGGAGTTTTCATCATAATATAATTTTGATTTTAAAGGTATGATAGCTTGCCCCGCCTATGCGGGGGAACCACACATGATTGACCTCGTCGAGCTCCCCCTCTGAATCGGTGTCGGTTGAAACAGAATTATTTTCATACTTGTTTAGGTTCGCTGAGCTCGAAAGCATGGTGGTGATTGTGGTAAATCATGTGAGTTTCATGTTATATTTTTTCTGTTTTTAGTGATATATTAGTTCCACTTTAGTGTTGTTATAGAATGTGCTTCAAATCTTTGAATTGCCATTTTATTGTTCCAGGATATTTTGCAGTCAGCTTCTGCTCCATTATTTATTACATTAAGAATGATACTTCGATCAGAATTCAGAAAACCAACAAAATTAAGAGATGAGGAACCTCCTGAACAATTTATACGGTAGGCTCCCGGTTTTACAAATTTGCTAAAATGAGCCAGATAATAGTATAAACCGGTGTATGTGACTTTTTTCGTAGTCCTGTCGACAATGACAACGGGATGCTGCCGGTTGTTATCCGGATCTCCATGTGCAGGGGAAATAAGCCATGGCCCGCCATCCTGATCAAGTATCATGTTCCAGTAAATCCAACCTGAAACCCAGTTTTTCAGGTCATTCATGATCATATTCCCCCAGAACTCGCCATCCGAAAACTCATATACAGGACATTTATCAGGACCACCCGGAGGAACGCAGCAAAAAGTTGCATAACAAACTTCTGTCATCCACATAGGAATGTCAGGATAATGATTATGCAAGTCTGTAAGACTGGAAAAATCATTCCATTCATACCCATGAAATGCAAGTTTGCTTATATGTTCCGACACTTCCGGATCATCTAAAACTGCAGGAAATTTTATAGCCGCTTCGTCACGGGAACAGGGTTCGCCTAACATAATTTCTGAAGGCAATCCACTGGCTTGTAAACGAGGAATAAGGTGACTTTTTAATATCTCTCTCATTTCTTCATAGGTTACAGATGAATACCCGCCACCGGAACAATCTGATTCATTAAACATGACGAGATAGTTGATAGTAACTCCGTTAGCGGCATAAGCCTGCAAATATTTTATATAATAGTTAGCCAATGCGTTATAAAATTCAGGTTTTATATTCATTTCTGCCTTTTTTTTCATGCCATAATACATCCAGTCAGGCGCATAATCCATTGGTGATTGAATTTTAAAATTACCATATCGGGATGCATCTTTTATAAAAGTAATCAGACCATTGGGTCCTAAATCCCTTTCGATAGTAAAATGCTCCATGGCAGTGTCACCCGGAGTATCGTTATATGTATACCATGGGCCGGCTGACGCAAAATCACAAGCTCCTACAGGAGACTTCATTACAGTATAACCAGCACCGGAATCGGGTGAGAACAGGGATTGCAGAACTTTTTCTTTTGTCATAGAGTCAAGAGCGTTGAGGCAAATCATGCCGGCTTCATTAAATGATGCCCCAAACCCATCAATCATTTGAAAAACGCTGTCTTCATTAATCGTAATTACAGGAAGTGCAGACTCTTTGTTTGCTGTAAACCGAATATCTGATTGCCTGGTTAACCTGTCTCCCTCCTGTGATGAGGAATAAACAGTAATGTCGGTACCTTTGGATCTCCGGCATTGAACGTTGAATATAAGGGTACCTAACACTAAAACAGTACAAATTATTTGGTTGATCCTAAAACAGCTTTTTGCTTTCATTGTACTTTTTTTATTGAAACAGGTATAAAGTTAAACTTTTAATCTATTCATGGCAATGAGGCATGTATTGAAATTAACAATCCCCATAAAAGGATTTACTTTTCATTGTTTCCTGAACTTTTATGAGTATATCCTTGTTTGCATGTAAGTCACAATTGTTATTTTTGTATTAATTAAAATCCATTAATTACTGAAATTTAAAAAATGAAGAACAGATATATGAATCCATACATTGCAGGCACCATGCTGGGATCTGTTCTGCTTCTGGCAATGTTCCTGGCAGGCAGGGGGCTGGGTGCCAGCGGGGGAATTAAATACTGCGCAGTTTCGATTGTAGATGCAATTGACCAACCTCACGCAGAAAAATCTATATACTACAGCAAATATATTGAAGATGGGAAAAAACCTTTAAAGAACTGGCTGACATTTGAGATATTCGGAGTAATTGCCGGAGGATTCATCTCAGGAGCAGTTTCGAAGAGACTTAAATTCAGAATAGAAAAGTCACCACGAATTTCAAACACCCGACGTTTGATCTTTGCTTTTCTTGGAGGTGTGTTTTTTGTTTACGGAGCTCAGCTTGCCAGGGGTTGCACCAGCGGTGCTGCTCTCTCAGGTATGGCAGTTCTGTCAGTCGCCGGATTTGTTACCATGATAGCAATTTTTGGATCTGCATATGTTTTTGCATGGTTTTTCAGAAAAAACTGGATATGATCAGGGGCTCAGGGCTCAGGGCTCAGGACGAGACGGTATAAAGGCATAAGGACATTAAGACAAACAGACGAAAAATATGGGACCATTATCATCAATAATATCAATACCGGAATGGCTTGATCTGCTGATTGCACTCCTGATAGGAATTGGTTTCGGGTTTTCACTTGAACAGGCCGGGTTTTCTTCAAGCCGTAAACTTGCAGGGATGTTTTACGGGTACGATACAACTGTAATAAAGGTATTCTTTACAGCATCCATTGTTGCCCTCATAGGGTCTCAGCTATTGAGTTTTCTGGGCCTCCTGAATCTGAATATGGTTTTTGTTAACGAATATTACGTTAATGCTTCAATTGTAGGTGGAATTATAATGGGTGCCGGGTTTATAATGGGTGGGTTTTGTCCGGGAACAGGATTATGCGCTCTTTCAATCGGGAAGATTGATGCTATGGTATTTTTTGCAGGAGGACTAACCGGAGCAATTCTTTTTGCGGAGACATACCCGTTAATACAGAAATTAGCAAACGGTGCCTATAAAGGACCATTAAAAATTAATGAGGTTATGGGAATATCACCCGGACTTTTTTCTTTTCTTCTCATTATTGCTGCAGTAGCGATGTTCTGGCTTGCTGAAGCAGCAGAAAAGAAATTCGCACGTCCTGATATTACCGACGAAATTTAATCATAATGAATATCAAACAGACATAATCAGCCAGTCATGAATACAATGATGTATTAATTATTTAATAAATGTAGGTTCTCCCGCCTGGAGAGACTGGCTATTATACTTAAATAAAATAAATTACGCGATGATGAATACAAGAGAAAAATTTTCAATATTACTTTTATGTCTGGGGCTTATAGTCGCACTTTTACCCCTTTCTGCAACTATTTCGTTTAAAGTCGCACCGAAAAAATTAATGTCGGAGTTACTTGACAGAAAAACCTATTTCTCAGTAGACCAGGTAGCAAGATTTTTGGTTTCAGAGGATAGCTCAGTTCAGATTATCGATTTAAGACCGCCGGAAGAATACAAACACATGAATATCCCCGGATCAATAAATGTACCATACCAGGAACTTCTTAATAATGATCCCGGAAGATTCCTTAATAAGGGAAATGTAAAGAATATTTTCTATTCAAATGGCGATTTTGATTCAAACTATGCTCTTACAATTGCGGAGGGATTAAACTATAAAAATATCTATGTTATGAAAGGGGGGCTGAATGAATGGTTCAATACCGTAATGAACAGCAACTTTAAAGGAGAAAAGATATCAGCCAGAGAAAATGCATTGTTTGAGACAAGATTAAGAGCCAGAAAATTGTTTACCGAAATAAACAGTCTCCCCGACAGTCTGAAACTTAAGTATACAGAGGCTAAACACATTGCTGCAAAAAAACTTGACGGCGGTTGTGAGTGAGCCGGAGAGCGGGGAGCGGGGAGCGGAGAGCAGGGAGCGGGAGCAGGGAGCGGAGAGCGGGGAGCGGGAGGAGCAGGGAGCGGAGAGCGGAGAGCGGGAGCGGAGAGCGGGGAGCGGAGAGCAGGGAGCGGAGAGCGGAGAGCGGAGAGCAGGGAGCGGAGAGCAGGGAGCGGAGAGCAGGAGCGGAGGAGCGGAGAGCGGAGAGCGGGAGCGGAGAGCGGGGAGCGGAGAGCGGAGAGCAGGGAGCGGAGAGCGGAGAGAGCGAGAGCAGAGGAGAAAAAGGATCAGGGATGGGTTTATTTAAGACAAAAGAAGATAGAAAGTATAAGAGATGAATCTGATAAAGAAATACAAGTCGGTTCTCGCTGTTGTTTTTACGGTATTGGTGCTGATAGTCGTCAGATTGTTAAGTCCCGGACACTTTAAAATTGATGCAAAAAGGCTGGCTGAACCATCAGTTTTAAGGTCAAATTTAATTACTGTTGACCAGGCAGGCAGCCTTCCAGGCGAAAAACTGATTATTAATCTAAGTTTAGAAAGTGGCACTCCCGGAATGGCTAAAGTGAATACTATTAATATTTCTCCTGACTCTCTTTTAAGTAAAGATAATCTTAATACTATAAAGAATCACGAGGGTCCGGTTCTGATTTATTCATCTGAGACAGCCGTTTCAGCGAGGGTATGGATGGTTCTCAGCCAGCTGGGGTACAGGAATATTTTTATTCTCTCCAACAATGCAAATAATGAAATATTAAATTATAAATTCCGGCCAGATACGATAATCCAACCGGAATTTTAATGATTAAATATCCACTAAAATTTATTATTTCACTACTTTAAAATCGTTTACCTCTGCGGTTGTAAAGGGTAACCAGGATAAAGCGGTTTTTTGTTTTACCATTTTATCGTACATAAAACCATTATTGCCATATTTTAAGGTTCTTGCATCATAACCGAAGAGCCGCAAATATGCCGTGGCAAATCCTGAGTTATGTCCTGTCCCGCAATAAACAACTACGGTTTTACCGTCCGGGATAGTTGCCATTTCATCAGCAAATCCAAGAGTTTCGCCAGGTTTATATCTCACGGCGCCTGCAATATGTCCATCATCGTACTTATCTTTCCTTTCCAGATTGATGATAAAATAGTTTTGGGGATTTTTAAAAACTTCATCCGCGGAGATAAGTATATCTGCTGTCCCATCAGAAAACACTTTCCTGAACCGGGCATCAGCTATCTGTTCACCGCTTATAAAACCTGTTTTAAGTTCAGGCATACCCTGTGAGTCTGGTTTTTCATTATCCTTGACATCAAGATTGGCTTCATATTTACCAGATATACCCTTCAGCCACCCCTGATTGGCATAACTTATATTCCATGCACTCATCCCCCATCTCATTGAATACACATTACCATAACCCATAAGCCTGAGAAGCGAAGCTGTATAACTTGAAACCTGACCGTTGTCGCTAACAAGTATTATCTTATCAAACTCAAATGGTTTGATACCTGTTTCGAAATAAGATGGTAACTCTTCAAATTGCTTATTTACAGCACCTTTAATATGACCTTCGGAAAATTGTTTCGATGTCCGGAGATCAATTACAAGAATATTTTTACCAAGCTCCTCATTTACAACGGAGGCTTTTATCAATGATGGAAACTCCCTGCTGTTAACATAATCTCCATTCGTCTGCAGGTACTTAAATAACATTGATGTCTCACCAGGAATTGTCACCGGTTTTTTACTTATCTCGCTGATTGTCTTTTGATTATTCTGTGTTTTCTTCCCTGTGCATCCTGTATAAGGGAGCATTATAATTATGAAAATCAGAAAAACTGAACTTTTAAATTCTTTCATAAAATAGATCTTTAGTATCTGATTACTCTTTTACCGGAACCTTATTTTTGTCAAATTTCAAAGTCGTTGTGCGATTTCCCTGGTCATCATATTTGTATTCAGTGATTGCAACTCCTGTTTGAGGATTGTCAATGATATTCCTTTCTTTATCCATACTTTTAACCTCAGCAACAGCACCGTGAATATCATAGGTATACTGAGTTACAGGAACACTTTTACCTCCCACATATTCATTATCCTGATCATAATACACAACTTCTTCAGGGTATCCGTTTTTATCATATTTGCTTATCCGTTTTGACCAGCCGGAGTACAGATTTGACATTTGACCGTAAACATTATAAACTGAAAAACTATCGACATCTCCGCTTTCATTTGGTACAAAAGTAAAATATGAAACTCCAATATCGCCGCAATTCTCTGCGGTACAGTTATAAAGAGTGTCGCCCATATAGTTTGCCATCCTGGTCACATAACCCTTGTCGTTATATGTAAATCTGAGTTCATAGAACGGGCAATTAGGATTCATTACAACCTCTTCACCAGCAAGATTATATCTGTTCTCTTTTACCATTCCATCCGGAAGAATACTCCATATCCATGAATGGATTTTATTTCTGTTTTCAATCATTTTACCATCTTTATCTAAAAACATGAGTCCTACCCGGTTGCCATTTGCATCTAAAGCATATTCATATGCATAAATGCCATTTGACTCAATCGGCTCATTGTCTTTATTAAAAAAATGCTTAACCTGATTGTTATTAGTATAATCATAGGTAATTTTTGCAGCACCACCCATTGACGAATAACCAAGAAGCACACCATTTCTGACAAATTCCACTGACAAAAGTCGTCCGGAATTATCGTAAGTGAATTTGTAACTGTTAATTGTTTTTGCTTCGTCAGCAGTCATAGGATGCGTTCCTTTTTCCAAATCATAAGGAGTCTCGCTGAATTGAAGATTTCTGTAATATTCAACACCAGTATGTATTTTCTTCGGGTTTGTTTTACCCGTACATGAAACAATTCCAATACCAAGTATTAATGTCATTATTACCGGGAAAGTCAGTTTATTCAATTTCATCCTCATATAAATTTTGGTTTAATTAAGTATAAAAAATATTATTAATATATTCCTCTTTCAAGCACATCAGTCAAACTGCAAAGATTGCAAAAAATTGTGTAATATGTCCGCACACTTTACCAATACGCGTATTACTGATTCTCTGTGCAATATAAAGGACCCTCACAATAAGATACATTCACTCATTAGTCAAACAATTAATATTTAAAAATGTTTACACCCTATAACATGTCATAAAACAATGCAACAACCCAAAAATACTAATGAGGCTTTGTAACCTTAAGCCATTGCGCCGTTGAGCCGTTATTCATATATTTGTCTTCTAAAAATTTAAGAACCCATGGAAACCACATTCTTTGATTCAGGCCTTTTCAGCTATTTTTTATTACCTCTGCTGATATTTCTTGCACGCATTTGCGATGTATCATTGGGTACTATGCGAATCATATTTGTTTCAAAGGCGAAGAAAAAAATTGCACCCGTACTTGGTTTTTTTGAAGTCCTTATATGGATAATTGTCATAAGCAAGATCATGGAAAATCTGGATAATTATATTAACTATATTGCTTATGCTGCAGGATTTGCCACAGGAAATCTTGTGGGGATGGTTATCGAAGAAAAACTTGCTGTCGGGGTACAGATGATAAGAGTCTTCACATATCAGAGAGGGACGGAATTATTGCAGGATCTTAACAGAAGGGGTTTCGGAGCTACAGCCGTAGAAGCTCAGGGAGCTCAGGAAAAAGTCCAGTTAATATATACAATAGTCCAGAGAAACGACCTGTTAAAGGTGCTTAATATTATTAACCATTTTAATCCAAAAGCATTTTATACGATTGAAGATGTAAGAGCAGTTAATGAAGGAATTTTTCCCATCCACAAAACCAATCTGACTTTTCCATTCAACAGTGTGTTATGGCATTGGAGAAAGGGGAAGTAAGGCAAACGGAGAATGAAGCAAGAAGCATGAAGAAATCTGATAAACGAAAAATCTTAGTAAAAAATAACCAATAAATAAATAAAATATATGAAATTGAAAAAGAGAGGAAACCTGATACTGGGGATCATTCAATTATTTGTAGCATTAGGGGCGATACCTGCTGGCTACTCTCTTATTGCTGAACCTGATGGATCAGGCCTGGGAATGTCTCTTAATTTATTATCCGGGTCGCCTTTTAATGATTTCTTTATTCCCGGACTCTGCCTTTTCATTGTGAACGGAATATTTAATCTGGCAGGCTCAATCCTGGCTTTCTGCAATTTCAGATTTACACCATATCACAGGATTCGGATTGGGAATAGCCCTGCTTATATGGATATCAGTGCAGGTTTATTCCGTTGGACTTAATCATATTCTTCAACCCATATATTTTATAATCGGGATAATTGAGATCAGCCTGAGCATTTATCTTTACCGGTCCAAAAGTCACGACACGATTAAAAAAAATAAATTTATATTCTGCTAACCATAAAAAATAAAACATGGATCAACTCAGAAACCATCCGCTTTATCAAAAACACACTATTGATAGTGCCATGAATTCATTATGGGGGTTTTATAAGAAAAATTTTCTGACTCTTTTCTTAACTTCATTTGTGATGTCATTGATTATACAATATATTTCATCACGTTTAAATATTAATGACCTCCAGAATATTAAAGATCCAAAGGAGATCCTGGAAAAGGTCAAAGAATTTATATGGCCGATAGTACTTTTATCATTGGTAAGTCTTGTCTTCTCGTTAATAATTCATTATTATGTTATCTACAATCCTGTTGACGTCAAAAAACAATATTGTTGTCTCAGCCATTAAATCGTTAAGGTATTTCGTCCCATATCTGATCATCATAATACTTCTTGCTTTTGCGGGGTCAATAGGTATTGTCCTGGGGGCTTTTGTACTTATCATAGGAGCATTTTTTGCCGCAATTTATGTTATGACAATATATCTTATTATCCTCCCGACAATGATGATTGAAGGTCCTGATATAGGGAATACTATAATCAGATCAATAAGACTTGCTCACCGCGGTTTCTGGTCAAATATCGGATGGGTCAGCGTATTTTTAATATTATTGATTGTAATTTCTGTCATTCTTTCCAGTATAATTCTTCTTCCATTTTCAGGCAGTTTTTTACGGGTTCTCTCTGATCCCGGTAATGCAGACAGTCTTCTTGATCTTGCAAAAAATCCTCTGTATTTAATTCTTTCAGCTATAAGTAATGCCCTGACATTTCCATTATTACCTGTTTTTGCATGCATACTTTATTTTAACGGTAAAGCTACGGAAGAGCAGATGCAATCAATAATCCCCGATAAACCGGAAGATGAGAAAGTAAAAGTAGAAGATCTTTATGCAAAGCCCTATTCTGATGACCATTCTGAGAATCCGGAAAACAAAGACAATATGGTGAACTAACGTTTAACTACAGTAATTTTGAAGAGTATTTCTGAATTTTAAAAATTGCTGCCACGATATCTTCCATGTCCTTTTTCGGACCAAGAAATGATGTCTGACCCATAGACAAACCTGTTTCCCTGCCTATTTTTTCATTAACCGGACAGAGATTTTCCTTCCTGTATTTATCTAATCTTTCCCTGGAGAATATCTTTTGAAATGCCCGTGAATTAAAATATGTTTCTATGAAGGGATTAAGGTGAAGCGAGGAATCGATCCCATTTCCAAATCCAATTCCTTCTGCTCTCATAGCTTCCTGAAATTTCGCTTTTGGCATACCATTAAAAAACTGACTATCATAGATCAAACCATACTCATAATATGCACGCCGTGTTTGTCCGGGGTACTTTTTGGTTGGCCTGACTCCTTTTATCTCTCCCAACAATTTTTCGAGGTAGGCAGAATTCTCATCACGGAGAGTGCTCTGTGATTCCAGGCGCCTAATCTGTCCCATTAAAATAGCAGCCTGAAATGGCGTCATTCGGAAATTAGATCCTGCGAAACCTCTCTTTTGACCTCTCGGATCTCGTCCAACGTGAGTGTAGGCTTTAGCCTTAGCCATTAAATATTCATCGTTACCGATTACAGCCCCACCTTCACCAGCGCATAAACTCTTACCGGCCTGAAAGCTGAAACAACCTAAATTTCCAATAGTACCAAGTTTCTTATTTCTCCATTCGCCCATATGTGCCTGACAAGCATCCTCAATAACAACCAGGTTATGTTTTTGGGCAATTGACAGTATCTTGTCCATATCCGCAGCGGCACCACCAATATGAACAGGTAGAATAGCCCGCGTATTTGGGGTGATCCGCTCTTCTATCAAGTCAGCATTTATCATAAAAGTTTCAGGGTCTGAATCAATAAATACCGGCATTGCAAACAGGTTAAATGTAGTTAGTGCCGTTGCAATAAAGGTATTGGTCTGGGTAATAACCTCATCGCCAGGTCCAATATCTACAGCCCGCTGGGCAGTCTCCAGTGCCGCTGTTCCTGAACTTGTTGTTGCGCAGTAAGTTACTCCCATTAAACCGGCATACTCTTTTTCAAACTGGAAAACACGCTCCCGTTCAATATTACTGTATTCCGACCATCTGTTGCTTTTATAAGCATCCAGATACATCTGGATATCAGTATCATCATAAATGGGCCATGAAGCTCCCAGCCCTGAACCTTTCTGACGAACCGGGGTTCCACCGAGTAACGCAGGTTTATCGCCATCCTGAATTATCGTTGAATAAATGGATGTCATCCCCCCTGCAGTCAAAGCAACACCTGCTGCTCCGATTGACGTTTTTTTCACAAACGTCCTGCGAGTTAATGATTCTTTTTTCATCATAACATAATTTTGATTTTAGTTGTATGATGGAACCGCACATGATTGACTTCGTCGAGCTTGCAAGCTCGGTTGAAAATTATATTTTTATCGTGTTTAGCTTCGCTGAGCTCGCAAGCTCGGTTGTGATTGAGGTCAATCATGTGGGTTTCATAATTCTTTTTACTTGAATAAACAGGTTAAAAATGTTTTGATTTAAATCAGTTCAGGATTCTGTTTCTACACGGCTAACGAGCCTTTGTTTTCATAAATTTTACTAATTGAATTCACAATATCATCCATATCAGCCTTGCTGCCTAACAATACGCTCTGGGAAAAAACTACTGCTTCATTGCAAAGCTGGTCATTACCGGGTAGTTGATTCTCTTCACGCCACTGCTTCAGCCGTGCTTCAGAGTATAGTCTTTTATATCCTTTTGATGCCAGGACCTGCTCTATAAATTCATCTTTATTCTGTGCCCTGTAACCACTGTTGCCAGGAATACCTTCAGCTCTGAGCGCCTCCAGGAACTTCTCTTTCGGAACATTATTGAATTTCTCCTTTAAATATCTGAATGAATATAAATGATATGCGGACCTGGTACCGCCCTCGGCCAGTTTGGTCGGAACTATACCCGGAATCTTTTTCAAATTCTTATCCAGGTATAGTGCATTTGACAGGCGGATATCATTATCATTTTGAAAACGCTGCATCTGTGAAAGAAGTATAAGCGCCTGCGTCTGTGTCATCCTGTAATTGCTCCCGTTGATCGAAGTCTTAACGCTGCCAACCGGACGGCCGCAGTTATGAAATGATGTGCATTGATCCATTAATTCATCGTTATTTCCCAGAATGCAACCACCTTCTCCGGCCGGTATATTCTTCGAATTCTGGAAACTCTGGCAGCCAAGATCTCCTAACGTCCCGAGCTTCTTGCCCCGGTATTCTCCAAGCCAGGCCTGGCATGCATCTTCAACTACTTTCAGATCATGCTTCTTTGCTATACTGTTCACACTGTCCATATCTACAGGAAGTCCATATATGTGTACCGGAACTATAGCCGAGGTACGATCTGTAATTCTTGCCTCGATCTTTTTCGGGTTCATTAAAAATGTTTCGGGGTCTGAATCTACAAATACCGGCAGGGCCTTGCTAAGTAAAATAACATTATAAGTCGCTATAAATGTAAAGGGCGAAACAAGAACTTCGTCTCCCGCATCTACTCCTACAACATTCAGGGCGGTTAACAGCGCTGTTGTCCCACTGGCTGTCGCAAGACATCTCTTTGCGCCCATCAGCTCTCCATATTTCTTCTCAAATTCGGCTACGTGTTCTCCATTGCCGCGCCACCACCTTCCCGAACGTAGCATCTCCAATATCCCAGCCTCTGCAGACTGATCCCATACCGGCCATGTGGGCCAGGTACCTTTATGAACTTTATCTCCTCCCAAAAGAGCCAGTTTTCCTGCTACCCCTGCACCTGTACATGATGTTAACGGCCAGTTGATCATTGCCCCGACTATTCCTGCAGAGGTTGTTGCAATAACCTGACGTCTTGTAAACTTCTTTGTTTTCATACTTTTATTGGTTTAATAATTTGAACAGATAATTTTTGAGTTATCAACAAGCTAATTCTATAGCCAATACGACAAGATAATATGTAAAGTAAATTTGAATTAATTGCTATTTTTCTTCTTCCAAGATAATTAAAAAAGCGGCAAATGAAGAATTGAACCCTCTTTTTTATGAATATTTAAAGATAATCATAATTGTAATATGTAATTAAAAATATAGATTTGTCCGGGAAACCCTGTTTCGACCTGAATGAAAAGTAAAAAGTTTATTCAACATTTTGAAGCTCTTTTTACCGGAAAACCTTAATATTTAAGGTCCTCCAGCTATTGGGAGTCTTGATTATATGTGTAAATAATCCTTGAAACTAATTTAATTTATATTCTTATGAGAAATATTAACTTAATATCAATTATCCTGACAACCATGTCATTAGGTTTAGCGGGGAATGTTTGCTCAGCACAAGTTTATCAGACAGCCAGTACCGCTCAGGAAAGTTCAAAGTTCAGTTGGCCCAGGGGCAAGGTGATGGCAATAAGTCTCTCTTTTGATGATGGCCGTGTGTCGCAGGTAGACAATGGGATTCCTTTGCTTGATAAATACGGGGTCAAAGGAACTTTTTATGTAACGCCGGGAAGCGTGGAAAAAAATGCTGATGCATGGAAAAAAGCTATAAAGAACGGTCATGATATCGGGAACCATTCGCTGCTGCACACATGTTCAGTTAATTTAGGATCAGGAGACGGCGGATTGGAAAATTATTCACTTACACGCATGAAAATGGAGCTCGATTCGGCAACAAAAGCTCTTAGGATTTTGCTGGGTACTGAGACGGTATCATTTGCCTATCCGTGCGGACAGACATTTATTGGTAGAGGAATAGACGTAAGGAGTTATGTACCCCTTATTGCAATGTTGTTCGAATCAGGAAGAGGATGGCTCGGTGAGGCTCCTAACGATCCGGTAAATTGTGATATGGCACAGTTAACCGGGATGAAAATCGACCAGCTTTCATTTGACCAGGTAAAACAATTAATTGAATCGGCAAAAAAAACAGGCAAATGGCTGATCCTTGCAGGACATGATATACGTGAAAGCGGTACCGGTCTTACGACTTTCCTTTCAACACTTGACGAGTTGTGCAAATATGCATCTGATCCTGCGAATGGGATATGGATAGATAATGTCCACAATATAGCAACATATGTTAAAGAAAAACGGGGCGAAAGATCCATTATAAAATAATTGGCTGGTTACATATTACCGGCATCTGGAATGATCGTATGATCAAATGACCCTAAAATATAAATTGGAACATTTCGGCACATTGCAAAGGCCGTCTCAAACATTTCTTAGCGACGGCCTGAATTATCTAATTCGTATTTATATCAAAACAGGCTATGTAGAAACTTTATAACCAGAATTATAAGAGTATTCACCTGTTTATTTTATCTTGTGCAATCTGAAAGGTAAAAAGGCTTTATTATAAATGCAAAAAAAATCAAAATCTGCATCAACCAGCTGTTAGCCATGTTAATTGATGAATAGTAAGAGTCATAAGGAAAACAAGAGGTACCTGAATATGGCATAAAACATAATTTAGTTTTATATTTCTCATGAATGAGACACGGAAGTAATAATTATTACCCGCAATTTAAATATTTCTTGATTATTTGATTTGAAATTCATAATTTCGTGATCGTTAACGACTGAGCTCAGCGACGGTCAAAACAATTGAAATCTTTAACTACCTGATTTTATGAAACAATTTATACATGACGAGTTTCTTTTGAACAATAAAACAGCTCAGAGACTTTACCATCTATACGCTGAAAATCAGCCAATTATTGATTTCCATTGTCACCTTTCACCCGCAATGATTGCTGAGGATCGTATGTTTTCAAATCTGGCCCAGGCTTGGCTTGAGGGAGATCATTACAAATGGCGCGCCATGAGGATAAATGGAATTGGCGAAAAATACTGTACGGGAAGTGCTCCGGAAACTGAAAAATTTAATAAATGGGCTTTTACGGTCCCGGCAACGGCAGGTAATCCTTTGTACCACTGGACCCATCTTGAACTTGCAAGGTATTTTAATATTTATGATCTTTTGTCGCCTGTAACTGCAACTGGTATTTATGAAAAAGCATCTGCCATGTTGCAGACCAAAGAATTCAGTACTAAATCAATAATAAGGAAGATGAAGGTTAAAGTGATCTGTACTACTGATGATCCGACCGATACTCTTGAAAATCATAAAATCCTTAAAAAAGATTTTGAAATTCCTGTTCTGCCAACCTGGCGCCCTGATAATGTGGTCAAAACGGAATATTCTGAGAAATTCACGGCATATATACAGAAACTGGAACAAGCAAGTGGCATCGGAATAAAGAGCTTTAATACTCTGATCGAAGCCCTTGACAACAGGCATAAATTCTTTCATGAAATGGGAGGCCGATTATCCGATCACGGGCTTGACCGCTTCTTCTATTCAGATTACACCTCATCAGATATTGAAAAGATATTTAAGAAATTACTTGAAGGGGACCCTCTTTCAAATGAAGAAACCGAAAAATACAAATGTGCCGTAATGACAGAACTATGCAGGTTAAATCATAAGAGAGGATGGACACAACAGTTTCATGTTGGCGCATTGAGAAATAATAATGCCAGGAAGTTCCGCCAGATGGGTCCCGATACAGGGTGGGATTCAATAGGAATACCCCAGGATGCGCTTAAAATGTCCCGGTTCCTCGACTCTCTTGATAATACTGACCAGTTGGCAAAAACAATACTCTATAATCTGAATCCTGCTGATAATGAGATGATGATCACAATGGCCGGTAATTTCAATGATGGTTCCTCGGCAGTAAAAGTTCAGTATGGACCTGCATGGTGGTTCCTCGATCAAAAGAACGGCATGGAAAAACATCTCAAAGATCTTGCTGCACTAGGTTTACTGAGGAGGTTTATCGGAATGGTAACTGACTCAAGAAGTTTTCTCTCCTACCCCCGTCATGAATACTTCAGGCGTCTGGTCTGCAATTTTGTCGGTGAGGAGGTCGAAAAAGGTATGATTCCTGATGAGGACGAATTACTAAAACCAATGATCGAAGGAATATCCTATAAAAATGCAAAGGAATATTTTGGTTTTATCGGGTAATCTCCGGTAATGAACATCAAATCAATTAATAATTAACTAAACACATTATAAATGAATGATCTAAATCTGAAAAACAAAGTAGCGGTTATTACCGGAGGTGCGGGTGTCATCTGCTCAACAATGGCAAAATCACTTGCTGCCCAGGGTGTTAAAACAGTAATTCTTGATCTCAACAAAGAAGCAGCTGTTAAAGTAGCCGCCGAAATTGAAGAAGAGTTTAAGACACAGTCAATTGGCCTTTCAGCAAATGTTCTTGAAAAAGCTTCACTTGAGGAAGCATTGAATGAGATACACAACAAATTTGGTGCTATTGATATACTTGTAAATGGCGCAGGTGGAAATTCCCCGGCAGCAACAACAAAAGTTGAAAAGATGGAAGGCTCTGATACGGATAAGCTGGATGAGACTTTTTTCGGACTGCAAATCGAAGGATTTGACAAAGTATTTGACCTTAACTTTAAGGGTACCCTTATACCGTCAATGGTATTTGGGAAGGATATGGTTAATAAAAAATCGGGAGTCATTGTTAACATGTCATCAATGAACTCATACAGGCCCCTTACCAAAATACCGGCATATTCTGCTGCTAAAGCTGCTGTTAATAATTTCACACAATGGCTTGCGGTACATTTTTCAAAGACAGGTGTCAGAGTTAATGCCATTGCACCCGGTTTTCTTCTGACAAACCAGAACAAGTTCCTGCTAATAGATGAAAAAACAGGTGGATTTACACCAAGGGGAAAGAAAATTATTAATGGTACCCCGATGGAACGTTATTGTCTTCCTGAGGAACTTACCGGAACTCTTTTATACCTCTGTTCAGACCTTTCAAAATTTGTGACCGGAGTAGTTATCCCGGTTGACGGAGGTTTCAGCGCATATAGCGGAGTGTGATAATGGCAACAGGATAGTGGCTGCGGACTGCTGGAAATAATGCCTGAAGCCTGACGCCCTGCACCTGATGCCCGACGCCTGACAACCGGATAATTAAGTTCCACTGTTATGAATCAAAAAACAAATTAAATAAAATTATGATATATTATAAGACTGGCTCAGAAGATACAGTAATCGGTCCACATGAGCTTGAATATGGTCTTTATTCGGCCTTTATTAAAATGGGAACCAGAAAGAAGGTGCTTGTTGTTCCTCCCGACTTTACCCGTTTTCATTCCAGGGCCGGGGATATTACCACTCTTACTTACAAATATTTTAAGGAGAACCTTAAGGACATCCTTCCGGCACTGGGAACTCATGCTCCAATGACCGGGGAACAAATAACAGAAATGTTCAGGGATGTTCCAAAAGAGCTATTCAGGGTACATGACTGGAGAAAAGATGTAGTAACGGTCGGTACGGTACCCGGAGAATTCGTTTCAGAAATTACCGGCGGAGCCCTTGAATATTCCTGGCCTGCGCAGCTGAATAAACTTGTTTACAACGGAGGTCATGACCTGATTCTTTCAGTAGGTCAGGTTGTTCCTCACGAGGTCATCGGGATGGCTAATTATAATAAGAATCTTTTTGTGGGCACAGGTGGCCCTGAAGGGATAAATAAGAGTCATTTCCTCGGAGCTGTTTACGGTATGGAAAAGATAATGGGTAAGGCTAAAAATCCGGTCCGAAGTCTTCTGAATTATGCCTCTGACAAGTTCATTACCAGGCTCCCTGTGGTTTATGCACTTACAGTAATAGGAAGAGATGATACCGGGAAACTTGTTATAAGGGGACTTTACATAGGAGATGATGAAGAAGTATTTACACTTGCCTCAGAGCTTTCATTAAAGGTAAATTTTACGGTGCTCGACAAGCCACTGAAAAAAGTTGTAGTCTACCTCGACCCATCGGAATTTAAAAGTACCTGGCTTGGCAACAAGAGTATTTACAGGACACGTATGGCAATGGCCGATAACGGGGAACTGATTGTTCTTGCACCTGGCCTGAAGGAGTTTGGAGAGGATAAAGAAATAGACAGACTCATAAGAAAATACGGATACAAAGGAACGCCCGCAACCCTGAAATCGCTTAAAGAGAACGAAGAACTGAACCAAAATCTCAGTGCCGCAGCGCATCTCATTCATGGTAGTTCAGAAGGACGGTTTTCAATAACATACTGCCCCGGAAATCTGACACGCCAGGAAATAGAATCTGTCAATTTCAAATATGCTGATCTTAAAACTATGTTAAAAAGATATGATCCTGAAAAGCTGAAAGATGGTTTTAATAAACTGGCAGACGGTGAAGAAATATTCTATATCTCAAATCCTGCCCTGGGTCTGTGGACTTCAAAAGAAAGGCTTAATAAATGATAAAGTGGGGTATGATAGGTTGCGGTGACGTTACAGAACGTAAAAGCGGCCCTGCATTTAATAAGATAAAAGGTTCTGAGCTTGTTGCAGTAATGAGAAGAAATGCTGCATTGGCTGAGGACTATGCCAAAAGGCACCATGTTCCTAAATGGTATGCCGATGCAAAAGATCTGATTAACGATAAGGATATAAATGCAATCTATGTCGCAACACCTCCCGGAAGTCACGCTGAGAATGCAATAATGGCTATTGAAGCAGGCAAACCCGTTTATGTTGAGAAACCAATGGCAGCACATTACTCTGAATGTGTCAGAATGATTGAAGCTTCGGAGAAACATAAAATACCACTTTTTGTAGCTTACTACCGAAGGACCCTTCAGGGTTTTCTGAAGGTTAAGGAGCTTGTTGATACCGGAAGTATAGGTAAAGTAAGGTTTATTCAGATACAGTTATTCTATCCTCCCACTGAAGACGAAAAGGCAGGTAAACTATCCTGGTATGTTGATCCTGAAATATCAGGCGCAGGCCACTTTTTTGACCTTGCATGTCATCAGCTGGATTTTCTTGACTTTGTGTTTGGTCCTGTCATCAGAGTTAAATCAACAGTGGCGAACCAGGCAGGTCTTTATAAAGCTGAAGATTTTGTTACTGCTGACTTTATTTTCGACAATAATATTATAGGAACAGGCACCTGGTGTTTTAATGCTTCACCTGAAAGCAGAAGAGACTCAATAGAAATTATAGGTGAGAAAGGAACCATAAGCTTCTCCTGTTTTGTTTTTGACCCAATAGTTTTAAGAAATAACCAGGGTATTCAAAAATTTGCAAATGAAACACCTGAAAATATTCAGTTTAATATGATCGAGCAGGTCGTTAATTCACTTCTGGGAAAGGGAACCCCGGTCAGTACTGCTATTACAGGTGCAAGAACAAGCAAGGTTATGGATGATATAGTTGCGGATTATTATAAAGACAAAAAACAAAAGTAAATCTCATAGTTCCCCTCCCGGGAGGGGACAGAGGTGAGTTTTAAATAAGATTAAACACATTAAACATTTAATTATGAATAAATTATCGGACATTGGATTAATAGGACTTGCAGTTATGGGTGAGAATCTGGTTCTTAATATGGAGAGTAAAGGATTTCAGGTAACTGTTTACAACAGGACAACTCAGAAGGTTGATAACTTTTTAGCCGGAAGGGCAAAAGGAAAGAATATTATAGGTGCTCATACTTTTAAAGAGCTGGTCAGTTCGCTTGCCAAACCCAGAAAAGTAATGATTATGGTCAAAGCCGGCAATGCCATTGATGAGATGATCAATACACTTATTCCTTATTTAGAACCGGGTGACCTTATTATCGATGGCGGAAATACACATTTTCCTGATACCAACAGGAGAACAGCATTGGTGGAAAGTAAAGGGCTTCTCTATATAGGCACCGGGGTATCGGGTGGTGAAGAAGGGGCTTTACTGGGACCATCAATTATGCCCGGTGGATCCAAAGCAGCATGGCCAATTATAAAACCAATATTTCAGTCTATTGCAGCAAAGGTAGATGATGGAACCCCATGTTGTGACTGGGTTGGAGAAAACGGGGCAGGTCATTTTGTAAAAATGGTTCATAATGGGATCGAGTATGGCGATATGCAGCTTATTTGCGAGGCATATCAGATTATGCGTGATCTTCTTCATATGAGCGCTGATGAAATACATCTTGTCTTCAAAGAATGGAACAAAGGCGATCTCGACAGTTACCTGATTGAGATTACCAGGGATATCCTTAACTATAAAGACACTGATGGAAAACCTCTTGTAGATAAGGTACTTGACACTGCCGGACAGAAAGGTACAGGCAAATGGACAGCAGTTACGGCTCTGGATATGGGAATTCCACTCACCCTGATTGGTGAAGCGGTCTTTTCAAGGTGTCTGTCTGCCGTAAAAGATGAGCGTGTTCAAGCTTCAAAAATTCTCCAGGGACCAACTCAATCCTTCACCGAAGATAAAAAGAGTTTTATTAATGACCTTAAAGAAGCTCTTTATGCTTCAAAAATAGTATCCTACGCACAGGGTTATTCTCTTATGAGAGCTGCTGCAGAAGAATACAAATGGAAACTTAATTACGGTGGTATTGCCCTTATGTGGCGTGGCGGCTGCATTATAAGATCTGCGTTTCTGAGTAAAATAAAAGAAGCCTTTGATAACAACCCCGCTATCACCAATCTGCTGCTTGACCCTTTCTTTAAGGAGAAAGTTGATAAATCACAAAAAGGATGGAGAAACGTAGTGGCGGCAGCAGCAACCAACGGAATTCCTGTTCCGGCTATCTCCACTGCTCTGGGATATTTTGACGGATACCGTTGTGAAAAGCTGCCTGCAAACCTGCTTCAGGCACAACGCGACTATTTCGGAGCTCATACCTATGAACGCACAGATAAACCACGTGGAGAATTTTTCCATACCAACTGGACCGGACGGGGAGGAACAACTGCATCTTCAACTTACAATGTTTAACCATAAATTAACCCTAAGATTATGGCGGAAATTAAAAAAATTGGTAATTACAGATGGACTGTTTGTGCTTTAATATTCTTTGCCACGACTGTAAACTATCTCGACAGGCAGGTAATCGGAATACTTAAGCCATTACTTGAAACTGATCTTAATATCGGAGAAGCAGAATACGGATATATTATTACGGCTTTTCAGCTGTTCTATGCCTTTGGAATGGTAATCGCCGGTCGTTTGATTGACAAATTCGGAACAAAAATCGGTTATGGAGTATCGGTACTTTTCTGGAGCTTAGCGGCAATGGGCCACGCATTTGCAAAAGGGGGAATTGGATTCGGCTTCTGGAGAGCCCTCTTAGGTATGAGTGAATCAGGTAACTTCCCGGCAGCAATAAAGACAGTTGCCGAATGGTTCCCCAAAAAAGAAAGGGCTTTGGCTACCGGTATTTTTAATTCCGGAACAAATGTGGGGGCAATTGTTGCACCAATTGCAGTTCCGGCAATAGCACTTGCGTGGGGATGGCAGGCTGCATTTATAATTACCGGGGCAATAGGATTCATATGGATGATCTTATGGTTTATCTATTATGAGATACCTGAAAAACAGAGAAAACTCTCGGAAAAGGAACTGGAGTATATTAAAAGCGATATTGATGAGGCCGAGGAGAATCCTAAACCGATTCCCTGGGTTAAACTTTTGAAATTCCGTCAGACATGGATATTCTTTATCGGTAAAGCAATGACAGATCCGATATGGTGGTTCTATCTTTTCTGGATACCTGGCTGGCTTTCAGAGGTTAGAGGTACCGGCCTTAATATTAAATCTTTCGGAATTCCGCTCGTAGTAATTTATACATCAACTACCGTCGGAAGTATCTTTGGCGGATGGCTTTCATCATATATGATAAAAAAAGGAGTCTCCCCGTTTAATGCAAGAAAATATACAATGTTAATTTTTGCAATTCTTGTAATGCCGGTTTTCTTCGCTCAATCAGCCGGTGTAAGTACCTGGGGTGCTGTTGGTCTTATTAGCCTGGCTGCTTCATCACATCAGGCGTGGTCAGCAAATATTTTCACCACGGTATCAGATGCTTTCCCTAAACGGGCAGTCAGCTCCGTTACAGGTATCGGAGGAATGGCCGGTGCCCTTGGGGGTGTATTTATATCAATTCTTGCCGGAAACCTTCTTGAATTCTTCAAAAAGGCAGGTCATATTGAAACAGGATATACCATTATGTTTTCAATTGCAGGCTGTGCTTATATTCTTGCATGGATAATCATGAACGTATTTGCACCTAAAGTTAAAAAGGTAATAATTGAGTAATCTCACACCATAGTATAATATGCCTCCAAAAAAAGCAAGAATTAAAGATATTGCCCTAATGGCTGGTGTATCAATTGGTACTGTCGACAGGGTTTTGCATGAGAGAGGAGAAGTAGCCGAAAAAACAAAAACCAGGGTCCTTCAAATAACGAAGGACCTTGATTATTCTCCAAATTATATGGCCCAGGCCCTTAAGACAATGAGGAGTTTCAGACTATTATCATTACTTCCTGAACCCACTGAGGAAAATGCTTTCTGGAACAAACATCCACAGGGAATAATAAGGGCAATGACAGAACTTGATCCTTTTCCTGTAACGCTTGATCAGTTCACCTTTGACATTCAGTGTGAAAATGAATTTCAGAAAAAAACCAGGGAAGTGTTGAATTTTCATCCCGATGGAGTGATTCTGGCTCCAATATTCAAAGCTGAATCAATTAGCTTTCTGCAATAAACTGACAAGAGAACATATACCATTTGTTTTTATAGACGGTTTTATCAAAGAAACAGATTTTCTTTCGTATACCGGAGAAGATATATTTCAGAGTGGAAGAGTAGCCGGCCAGTTGGTCGATATGGTCACACCCAAAGAAAAAAATATTCTTGTTGTTAACATTGCCAGAAACCTTCAGAATATTCACCACCTTAACAAAAGAACCCAGGGTTTTCTAAGCTACTTTCTTTCATCGGGCAGAAACAGCGGCGAAAAAATTACTCTGAATATTCCGGATATGGACTTTGAAATAATCAGGCAGGAAGTTGACAAAGCTTTCTTTAAAAACCCTGATATCGGTTCAATCTTTATAACCGGCTCAAAATCATTCCGAATAGCCGAATATCTCGAAACAGAAGGAATTAAATCTGTTAATCTTATCGGATATGATCTTCTGGAAAAAAATGTTATATATCTTAAATCGGGCATAATTAAATTTTTGATAGGGCAACGCCCTGAGGAACAGACGTATAAAGGCATAAAGAAACTTTTTGAGTTTTTATCCCTTAACAGGATACCGGAAAAGATTGAATATCTTCCGGTTGATGTTATCACTTCTGAAAATGTAAATTTCTTTCTTAAACAGAATTAAAATATAATCAATAATAGAAATTATGAAAACAATTGGAAAATATTCTTTTGGTCTTGGCGACAGATTTGGTCACCAGGGTTCCGCGCAGCTTAAAGCAATTATTAAAGCCGGGGAAAAGGGAGTCGATATTGTTCCTGTATGGAACAAATCAAACAGGGAACATAATACCATAGGTACTCAACCCGGGGATGTAAGGATTGAGGCTGATACTGTTACAGTGAAAAGTGGTTTTAAAAAGCCATATTTCGTTGATGCTGATCATATTAATCTCGATACAGTTGACAGATTCATCGGGAGCTCTGATTTTTTCACAATTGATGTTGCCTCATATATCGGAAAGAAAGCAGAAAAGAAAGATATAGATGATTTTCTGGCAGGTGCAAAAAAATACATTGGCACACTTAATATTCCGGGAACTGGTCTATCATTTAAAACTACAGAAACTCAGGTAGAACAAATCGCTGAAAAGTACCTTTTTGCGGCAATAAAAGCCCGTGAAATATACAATAAGATCGAGAATACAAAAGGGAAAGAAAACTTTGTAACTGAAGTGTCTATGGATGAGGTCCCGGATCCTCAAACTCCCGTTGAACTCTTCTTTATTCTCAGGATGCTGGCATCTGAAAAAATTCCGGTTCAGACAATAGCTCCAAAATTTTCAGGACGATTCAATAAAGGAGTGGATTATGTTGGTGATCCTCTTAAGTTTGCTGAAGAATTTGAATCTGATCTTATGGTAATTGACTTTGCCATAAAGGAGTTTAACCTGCCTGTAAACCTTAAGATGAGCATACATTCAGGTTCTGACAAATTTGCAATTTATCCGTATATCGGATCAATAATTAAGAAACATAATAAGGGTATTCATCTGAAAACCGCAGGTACCACATGGCTTGAAGAAGTTATCGGGCTCGCTGAATCCGGTGGTGAAGCGCTTGTCTTTGTAAAAGATATTTATATAAAATCTCTTGAAAAAATTGAAGAGTTATGTGCTCCTTATGCTGATGTTATTGATATAAATGTCTCATTACTTCCTTCAAAAGAGGAGGTTTCAAAATGGGATGGCAAAAAATTTGCAGATTCATTAAGACATGTTCCGGGAAATAAAGATTACAATCCCAATATGAGACAGCTTAATACATGTAGCGTATAAACTAGCCGCTTTAAGGATGAAAGAATACTACGGACTTCTTGAGAAGCATGAGGAGACTGTTGCAAAGTGTGTATATGATAATGTCTATAACAGACACATTTGCAGACTATTTGATATTAAGTAAAAAGAATAGATAAAAAAGAAAGCGGAATTATTTGTTCTTTCCGGGAAGTCGTTATTACTTAAAATGGCTACCTGAGAACCGGTTTGAACTGGACTTGCCATCTTACTTTTTCTGATTGTCCCTGAAAGCTGAGCTTTAGCAAATTTCCTGTCAGCTCATTTTTCACCGGTACAGAAAAATTTTTCTCTGTCATTGCCTTTGCCCCTGAAATAATAACTTCACGAGGTACATAAATAAAAAGTGTGTAAGTATCACCGGACACAGTTTCAGAAGTGCCAGACAGAATAAATTTTGTGGTGTCCCACCCTAGGTCGAGGATGGACCAGGCACCTGTGATGTGCCTGGAGGTTCCAACTAACTGCGGTCTGTCCAGCTTTGGGTGTATCAATAAAACGCGAGTGTCATGAGCATCTATATCAATTTCCATGCTGTCATTGAAAACTCCCAGGAGTTTCTGTCCCCAGAAATCAAAAACAATATATTGACTTGTTGCTTTGAGTCCGAGTTTATCTGAGAATGAAAATTTTCTTATTGCTTTTCCGCTCCGCCAGTTAGTCAACCCCACAACATCATAAATCCCAGAACTGGAATTCACTTTAAGATCCAGTATTTCAGGATAGTTGTGGATGTAAGTATCGGGAGTTGTGACCTTAAACTTACTCCAGTTCATATCGGTCCCGCGGCTATATAGGTCAACTGGGAGTATAGGCATCGTTGGCATGGTCATTTTCAGCAATCTGGTCCGTTCTTCAGGTAAACCCGGCATAATGCCGGCTAACGGATAAACAACACCCGTAAGGGACAGGTATGTGACAAGTGTCCGGGCTTCAGCAGCGGTGACACCAAATCCAGCAAGAGGATTTTCCCGCGATTTAGCGACTTCAATAACTCTTGGTACCATTTTCTCTCTGGCTTCATCTGCACTCATATGGGGTGATACATCAATACCTTCACCCGGCATTAGGTAAATTACCATATGATTAAGGAATGCATTGGCGTTTATGGAACTGAACAGCGCGTAAGAACCCTGCCAGCTGTTGTAAACATCATCACCAGCGAAAGTAGAATTAAAGTACCCTACCCCATCCAGCGGAGTTCCGGCAGCGCAACCCTCTATAAATGTTTTATTACCAACAACATCGCGGATCAGTTTCAGACGGTTCCGGTAAGAGACAATAGGATCTGCTGATTTATCATAAATTTTAGTTTTGTCAACCTTCGGAGCATAAGTGGGAAGTGAGAATTCCCCATCAAACTTGTAGTATTCGAAACCCCAGCTTCTTAAAGTTGTGAACAACGTTTTAAGCCACTCCTGTACTCCTGGGTTTGTGCAATCAAGTGCCGGCGTCGAATAGTCCAGTATAAGCTTGCCTGATTTATCACGCAAATACCAGTCGGGATGCAGTTCTACTGCTCCGGCATAGGAATTAGGTACAAGCCACAAGCCGGGACGCAAGCCTTTTGACTTTATATAACCGGCTATCCATTCAGGTCCTTTAGGATAAAATCCACGTTTATCCCAGTTCGTAATCCAGAAATGCTTCATACCTTCTTCGCCATTGTCATAACCATCATCGATCTGAACATATTGAAAGCCGTAAGGTTTAAGGTTGGCTGCCAGCCAGTCAGTATTGCTGACTATGTCGTTTTCATGTGCGTACTGATAGTAAGCGGTCCAACTGCACCATAGCATGGGAGCTGTTGGAAATACCGAATCGTCAAAGCGGGAATAAATGGGAAGACCAAGTGTTCTGGTGAAGTAGCCGGGTATCAGACGTACTATGGCATTTCCAGGTACCGGCATAGTGATACTGAGTATATCAGGTTGATTTTTAATCCGTTCCATCCTTGTTTCTTCCGAAAAAATAATTGCATAGTCGTTTTTACGGTCGAACAGACTGTGAAGGTTTGAAGCCGAAACCTGACCGAGAGCAAAGGTCATAACTTCCGGATTTTTAGCGGGAAGGAAGGAAGGGTTTCTTGTTTCACTTCCTCCAAAAGAATTTACATTTTCCGTAGTCCCCACCCAGCTAACAGGTATTCCGAAGGGATCCTGTAACCGGGCAACAACTCGATCGATCGATGCAGGTGCTACAGCTGTGATTACCATTTCCGCCGAAGTACACGATACTGTAAAACTGTTTTGATCCAGACTGAAAATCCATGAAGTAGCTGGCTGAACCGTCCGAACTGAAACCTGTCGTTCCCCTTTTTTTTCAACTGACCATCCCTTCAGGGAAACCAACCCCCCGGAAGTCCTGACATTAAGATGTAAATACTCAAGCACGGTTCCTAAACTGTCATGTGACAGGGTAATTACTCCATTTTTCCCATCAGCAAGTATTGTCCATCCGGCATTGGATATTGTCACTGTGGTACTTCTTTCCTGTAACTCTCCGGATGCACCCATGGATGATTGACCATTGATTTGAAGACAGAATATAAACGGAGCTAACCAAAGGCATTTGCAAATAACATGAACCAGATTGTAGCGCTTTTTCATAAATTAAATTCTCCAGATTTTACGGATCATTCTGAGCTGGCACAAAAATCTTACGTGGTAACAAACAAAACAGGTTAGGCGATAGGGTTATTTTTCATAAACAATCTCTTTGGAACCTGTTATATTATTGCTTTTTGCAGTTACTTTAGATGATTTCTTTCCAACAAATATTGCGATTGATTGGTTCCCTTTACCTGTGGATCTTATAGTATTATTAGTTATAATAATATCATGAGTTTCACCACCGATGTAAAAACCACTTGACTCTTTTTTACTCCGTTGTTTTCAATAACATTACCGGTAAATGTATTACGGTGACCACTGTTTTGTTCATTTTCATTACGGAAAAGAACACCCTGGTTTGCATTTTCGTAAACACGATTGTTTTCAAAAACATTATCAGTATCCTTATGGCCTATTGAAATCCCGTTATCTCCATTGGCAAATATTGTATTATTTTTGAATATTCCGTTTTGCACTCTCCAGCATAAAAAGATTCCATCCCCCTTGTTATTATGACTGATGCAATTTTCAACTATTGAATGGTCGGAACCGGTCCCCGGATGAAATCCGAGACCATTACCGTTCGCAGCCTCACAGTTTCGGACAGTAATATTTTCGGTTATCTGCCAGCTGAATGTATCTCCGTTGAACTCATTTATAAGAACATTCTCCACAAGGCAGTTTTTTGATTTGTGGATATATACCCCACCTCCACTGCATCCATTTATATAGTCGTTTTTGCTTTTATTGCCATCAATAACCAGATCAGCAATTTTAACATTATTCACACCAACGGCTTCAATAATAGAGCATCCGTTATTTACCGTCCCGTTCAGTGAAGCGAGATAATCATAATTGGTATTATTGTCGAAATAGATAACATTGTCCTTAATATCAGTTATAATGGCTGTTGTAACATCCCATCCCTGGTCATGCTTATCATCAAATAATTGGATGCCCATTCCCTTTTTGAAACCACTTGCATCTTTTACCGTGGCTTTTAACATTCCCCAGTCTGCATCAATAATAAAACTGGTCTTAAATCCGTCACATTTCTTTAATATTGTTGATTTGCCCGATCCGATCAATGATATATTGTCAGAAAGACGGACAGGTCCTATGATATTATATAACCCCGGATTAAGCTTTACAACACCCCCTCCTCTTGTTTTAACAGCATCAAGGGCAATCTGGATTGCTCCTGAAGTAAATCCTGAAACATCGGCATCGGGACCACCCACAGTGATTATCTCTTCAGCACGCTTTATGTCAACTAAACCAATGTCCTGACAATAAATACTTGAACTTACTGCCAGACCGAATAAGATCAGGCTTATTATGCCACTTGATTTTTTTTTCATTGTTTATACCTCCTTTGATAGTTATAGAAACTTATTTAATATCTCATTTATAATCAGTCCAAATTTAGGAAAAACCTGATAAGTATAAAGAAAAGTGAAATAAAACTCCAGGCTCATTTTTTTATTAAATGACCATCGGTTTTCAATAATAAAATCTAACCATACTTCTAAAATGATCTTAAAAATTATATTTCATACTTACCCAAAATTTTTTTACCCATCCCCTGTTCCCTATCCTGCAAACTGGCGCCTCGCTAAAATAGCCCGCCGAGCCTGTCCCTATTTATCGGGAGCTATTTATTAACGCCCGGACCCCTTAAAAAATATGGGAAGATTAGTTTAAACAGGCGTGACTGTGGATATTGGAATTTGACGCCTCCGGCGTCGAAGCTCATGCTTAGATTACAGTTATCCCGGGTTACTTCTTCATTCTTTACAACGCATTGACAGGCCATAAAGTCGGAAAACATTTTAAGGTAATTACCAAACTTTCATGACATATTTTGAAATAAACCTGGCACTGCCGATGGAAATTCTGATGGGGGCGCACGTTCAGAGATCCTCGGATGGCTCCTTAAAACATAGGCGAAAACCAGAGAGGACCACTTCAGATTGCTTATCATATAGAACCTGATTGTGAAATACAAAACTGTCTGACAATTCATGGCGAACTTAAGGAGAGGTGACTTATCTCCAACAAAAGACTTAATTGATTCAGCAACAGGTTGACTCTGAGAGTTGTGACCTGTTAAGCCACACCAAACCTCTCAAGTTTATAAAACCTGTAAGCATTGTCCCAGTAAATTTTCTTAAGAGCTTCTTTCTGCAAACCTATTCCGTCAATTTTCCAGTTTCCCTGAATTGGGGTAGGATGATCAAACTGTTTATCACGTGTCTGAAAATAACGCCAATGTACATTGTAAAAATTCTTGATTTCTTCAAGGCTGAAATCTTTACATGGTCCCGCCCCCTGTACATCACATCCCTCCCAGTAAGCCATATCAGTTCCGAACATTATCCTGTCCTGATATTTGGTAAAAAAGTCATGTCCTTCATCTGCAGGGTGTTTACCAAGTTCACCTATTCGCGCAGCAGTATCGACCGACAGGTTAGGTATTTCGTCCAGCCATTTTCCAACTTGCTGAATGTTTTCAGAGTAACCTCCAACATGTACACTAACAAACTGAATGTTAGGGAACTTTTTGTATACATTTATTGCCTGAGCAAAAAGAGTTTTAAGGGGAGGGTATTTAGTGTTGTCGGAGAATGACCATTCCGGATGCAATTTTAATTCATCCCACCGTTCATTATCCGGATCCCATGGTTTAAAAAAGGCCACCGGATCACCCGTATGGAATGCCACCGGAATGCTGAGTTTTTCTGCCCTTTCCCATATTGGAAACAGACGGGGATCGTCTATTGCTATAAGCTTTCCTTCATGATCCCGGGCAACAAGTCCCAGTTGTTTTAGGTTTTTTAATGGCAATGGCACCTGCATTAACTGCCTTTTCAAGCATATCCGGGGCTTTGCTGAAAAAGTCAGGATCAGTTTCCGCCAATGACCAGTCATATGTATAATGAAGACCCAAACGGTTTTTATATGGTTTGATCGCATCGATAATTTCGTAAAAAGCTTTATCACCTACATAAAGATCCGGTGACTTCCCGAAATGGAAGCAATTAACACTGCATAACGGATACTGTTATCATCCATAACCTGAAGTGCATTCTTCACCTTACCCGGTGTAAGATGTATATGAGCGTCTATTACGCGTCCTCCTGTCATCCTCCTGATCCTGACTTTTCTGATCCGCATCCTGTTAAACCGGCTATTGAAATCGCTGCTGCTCCCATACCTGTCTGTTTTATAAATTTTCTCCTGTCAATCATAATAATTATTGTTTTATATAATGTAAAAACTGTTTTATTCTATCCCATAATTTGCTTATCAGACTTCTAGATTATCCCACTACTTTTTAACTTCACCGCTGGTCTGACCAGACGCTGACACCGGGGAAGCAGAGTAATTCCCCAGACTGCCAAAGATGTCTGATCTGCGATCCTTGCGCCATATTACTTTCCACACACCACGCCCTGCTCCTCCGAGCCAGTCCCAGGGAGGATTATAATTCAGGTCAATTGTGGCCGTGAGTAGTGTGCCCTGAGTACCACTTTCCTGAAGAACATCTCCGGCCGGATTTACAATCAGGCTGTTTCCGTCAAATATTGAGGTTACAAAATAAACACCATTATCCATCGCACGGCTTCTGGCTGTAATTTTCCATGAATCGGCACCTCGGACATCACCCCAAATAGGACAGAATAATATTTCAGCTCCGTTCAGCGCAAGCAGTCTGGACACTTCGGGGAAGAAGCTGTCCCAACATATTAGCATCCCGATCCTTCCGAAATCTGTTGTAAAGACCGGCAATGAGTTTCCCGGAACAGCACCCTGCTCAGCTTCTGAATCGGGCAATTGTACTTTTTTATAAATTCCCTGAATTTTACCCTGACGGTCATAAAGAGCTGCCACATTATACAATGTATCTCCAGTCCAGTTATATAAACCTGATACAATATACATTCCATACTGTTTTGCTTTTTGGGCCATCATAACTGAGGCACTGCCATCAAGAGTGTTGGCCTCCACTTTTGTCATCCCCAGACCAGTATTGCAGGTGGCCCAGCCTTCAGGAAGACAGATGATCTGACATCCTGATTTCCTGCCTGGTCCAAAAGTTCACCCATCAAACTGATGTTATCTTCCACTGTTTTACCGGGAGGCCGGAAATAGATAGTGCCAACTTTAACATTACGGGCCGGCTCTTCAGGGCATTTTTCAAGAGAAATATCGTCCCACCAGACAGTTCCTGTACCCCAGCGGAATTCCAGGGATATATTCTGCGCTGGTAGCACCCCTGATGGCCATTATTTTATCTGAAGTCAAATACCAGCCTTTTAATTCACCACTTATTTTGTAAATATAATTGTAACCAAGCTGTTGTTTTTTATCATTAAACCATTTTATCTTTATCAGAACAGATTTATCTACCGACCTGACATTCTCTGTTCTGAACATGCCGTTGAAAAGGTATGTTTCACCTCCTGTGATTTCAATGGTTTGAACTGCCCTTCCATGACAATTCGGGTTATTGCTCTCCATTCTGAGTCCGTAGAGACCTTTGAAGTGTCTGTGGCTGTCAATAACGGTTACCGGCATCATGCTTTTTACCGGCCCTGTAATGGTCCAATCCAGTGGAATTACTGCCGAAGCCTCGAAGCCGGGGTTTTTTATCAGGTTGGCTGCCTCCGTGGTTTTGGATAATAACATGCATGTAACCAAAAAAATAAGATTTAAAAATGTTATTGATTTCTTCATTTTATTTTTTAATTAGATATGGTGGCATTGTATTTAAAAACCGAACTATATCCCGTTATCCAATGATAGGTATATTTATGGCTGAATGTATTGCTTCAAAGTATAAAACTCTTTGACTTTATTATGTGATTCATATTGGGTCGCATCAATAAACGAGCTGAAATTTTTACTAAGGAGTAAATTAACAGAAAAAATCTTTAATATTTATCATTCAGCCAATCCAATATGTTGACAATAATCTTCTATTGTTTTTATATTCCGTCATATTCATTCACAGGTGATATTAATAATTTAACCTGCCAAAATAAAATATTACATTACACGTTACACTTTCATTATCTTGATTAATTTTGAAATATGGCTCAACTTTTTAAAATCAAAATATCATTTCACAAGTTAACACATCCCTTTCTAATTTAGTTCTTACTGTCATGTTAAAAAGAAATTTAATTATCGCATTTTCAATTATTTCTCAATTGGTTATGGCTCAAATGCTTCGATAACGGTAGAAACTAGAGATATACTCACTTATCCATACAGTGATCCGGATCCTGTGCCCGTTATAGCTGAAGGAAAGGCAGAAATATATCCTTATTTTACCTTCAATGGTTACAGCATAAAGGGTCAGATGCGAAAATGGAATGTCATAAAACTAGAAAATGACTATATTGTACTTTATGTTCTTCCGTCGGATGGTGGTAAAGTATGGGGTGCGATAGAAAAAAGTACCGGTAAGGAATTTATTTACCGTAACGAAGTGATGAAATACAGGAACATATCCAACGCGGTCCCTGGACTTCTGGTGGAATTGAATTAAACTTTGGATTTATAGGGCATAATCCGTCAACATGTGTTCCGGTTGATTATAAGACAACTGAAAATTCCGACGGAAGTGTCAGCTGCATTGTAGGAAATCTGGACCTACCATCCCGTACGCAATGGCGGGTGGAAATCAGATTACCAAAAGATAAAGCTTATTTTGAAACAAGGGCTTTATGGAATAATCCCACACCGGTTCCTCAGTCGTATTATGTCTGGATGACAGGTGCAGCAGCTGTTTCAGATGATCTGGAATTTTTCTATCCCGGGAACCGGGAACTCGGACATGATGGTTCTGCCGGCCCCTGGCCCATCGACAAAGAGGGACGTGATTTATCCTTTTACTCAAACAATGCTTTTGGACCTGACAAGTCTTACCATGTTGTCGGAGAGTATAATGATTTTATGGGAGGCTATTATCATAAGTCTCAATTCGGCTTTGGTCATTGGGCATTATATGATGATATGCCTGGACATAAACTCTGGTTATGGTCGCAAGCTAGGAGTGGTGCCATCTGGGAGGATCTTCTTACAGATACCGACGGCCAGTACATGGAATTCCAGGCCGGCCGGCTGTTCAACCAGTATTCACCTTCGCCTTCATTAAAAAGCCCTATAACCAAAGTCCCATTTGATCCGGGACTTACAGATAAATGGAAAGAAATATGGTTCCCGGTAAAATCAATAGGAGGATTTGTTGATGTTTCTCCGATAGGTGTATTAAATGTTTCACATGAAAACGGGAAACTTAAAATGGGGATCAATGCCCTGGCCTTTACACAGGCAAAACTGACGGTTAAGTCCGGAGGTAAACTTATCTATAACGAGGATAAAAACTTTAAACCGATGGAAGTTTTTCAAACCTCTGTGCCATTGGATCCGGGTGCCGCTTATGAGGTTAATGTGGAAGGCATGGATCTCCGTTTCAGCCCAGACAAAAGAAATCTGATAGATCGTCCTTTTGTTGACAGTATGCCAACAAATATTTCAACTGCTGCCTCGCTTTACCAGGAAGGTATGCAGAATAAAGAAAACAGGAGCTATAAGATTGCAAAAGCATTTTTTGAGCGGTGCCTGAACAAAGATCCGTTATTTATTGATGCAATGGCAGCACTTACAGAATTATATTACCGTAGCAATCAGTATGATTCAGCTTTGTTCATTGCCCATAAAGCTCTGCAAATTGATACTTACCATCCTGCTACTAATTATTATGCCGGCGTGACTTACCATGCCAGGGGTGATCTGATCAATGCACTTGAAAAACTGGGTTGGGCAGCACGTTCCTTTCAATTTCGTTCAACGGCCTATGCGTTAATGGCCGGTATTCAGTTACAGCTTGAAAACAGAGAACTTGCAGAACACTATGTAAACCAGTCTCTTAATTATAACCGTTTCAATTTCAATGCATTGCAGGTACTGACAATTCTTAACAGAAAATCCGGAAAGACCGCCCTGGCTGATAGCAATATTGAAGCCATCGCCATGCTTGACCCCTTGAACCATTTTGCAGACTTTGAGAGGTACCTTCTCCACCCTACGGATGAAAATTATTCACGTTTCACATCTACCATTAAAAATGAAATGCCATATCAGACCTATCTGGAGTTATGTTTAAATTATTATGATCTGGGACTAACAAATGATGCCCTGCTGGTATTGGAAAAAGCACCCGCGCATCCCCTGATCACCATATGGAAAGCGTTTCTGAAAAATGATCCTTCATTGCTTGAAGAAGTGCCCAGGGAATCAGCGGCTTTTGTCTTTCCATACCGCACTGAGACCGTTTCAGCCTTATCCTGGGCTATGTCAAAAAACAGTCACTGGAAGTTTAAATATTACCTGGCCTTGAATTATTGGTCTATCCAACGCGAAGAGGATGCTAAACAATTATTACGGTCCTGTGGTCAGGAACCGGATTATGCCCCCTTCTATCTGATCCGGGCATCCCTGATCAGAACCGAAAGATGAAGAGCAGGAACTAAACGATCTCGAAACAGCACAAAAGCTGGCACCTGATGACTGGCGTTCCGTGAATAAACTGATCAGATATTATGAAATCAATCGGAATACCAAGCTGGCACTTACAATTTCATCATCAGCGTATAAGAAATTCAATGAAAATAATATAATAGGACTGCAATATGCAGCAGCCCTATTAAATAACGGTCAATATGCGTCCTGCATCAAAGCTTTGGATGGAATGCATATTTTACCTGAAGAGGGATCTCGTCAGGGAAGGATTATCTATGAGCAGGCTTACCTGCTAAATGCCTTAAACCTGATTCAAAATAAAAAGTACGTTGAAGCGTTAAAAAAGCTTGAAAAATCAAGGGAATGGCCCGAAAATCTAGGAGTGGGAAAACCTTATGAACCAGATAACAGAATCCAGGATTACCTTTCGGCATACTGTATGACAAAATTAAACAGGAAAAAAGAGGCTGCGACAATGCAAAATGCAGTTATTGATTTCACGATAAAAAATTTCTCGGGGTCTTCACTAAATAACTTGCCTGCATTATTGGTTTATAAAGAGAGGGGGGAATCAGATGCTGCCAAAATACTGTTGGAAAAAATCAGTGCTTCAGCCGGTTCAAGAAGTCCGATTCAGCACTGGGTCACAGCGGTATATGAAAATGATACAAACACCAGTAAACTTTTAGAAAATCAACTTGAAAAAGACAACTATTTTGTAATTATCAGAAAAATAGCTGAATTATAATTATTAATATGACAATTGGGATTCATACATATAAATATTTTGATGCTTGAAAATCAATTATTTGCCCCGACCTCTAAAGGGAGTAATTGATTTTGGCTGCGCCGAGCTCGCCCTGCGGGACTCGGTTCTTCGCACCCTTTAGGGTAAGGGGCTAACGAAGAACCGGAGCGAAGCGGAGCTCGACGAAGTCAAAATCAAAGAGGTCTTATGCATGATTGCCGATTGTTATAATTATTAAAAGCAGAGGCAAACCTTTGATAAGTCATAATATGCCTGACGAACCTGTGTTGCGCATAATATAAATTATCTGCACAACGTTAGGGGATATATAAAACTCCCTGGACAGACTGTCTGGTACTAATATTAACCTGGAAAACCATGAAATCAAACAGACGTACATTTATTAAAACAGCCGGTTTGGGAGGTGTGGCCATAACCTCTTCTCCCCTTATTAATTTACTTACCGGTCCTCCCCAAAAAGTTGAAGTGCTTAATCCCTTTAACCGGGTGCCGGTAGGTCTGATAATAGATGATTCAACCTGCCTCGTAAATATGGCCCATTATGGGATCCCTCAATTTGCTGAAGTATCCCCTGATCAATACAAACAGGATTGGCGAAAACTTCCCCGTGAAATCCCTGACTCCTTTGTAAGGGAATTTGGTGAGTGGTGCCACGAAAACGGTGTTAAAGGAAAATATAGCGTTGTACCTTATCCGGCTTGTACCGGTTGGGTTAACCGGTTTATACCAGGCTGGACAAAGCGGGAACTGGAGGATAGTCTGAATCTTATCCGTGAAGTTATAGTGCCTGACTGGGATATTCATCCTGAAATGGTGAGCCATACCCGTGTGATTGATATTAAAACAGGAAAGCCCTATCCGGAAGCCACCCCTGCATTCATGGAGAACTGGGAATGGAGCCAGACAAAAAGTTCAGACGAACTGGCTGCATACCAGGCATATGCTCTCACAATTTTAAAAGAAGCCGGATTACCTTGCGAGGGATTAACTACCCCGGGAGGCTATGGCGGACGAAACCAGAATAATCTTGCACTGAGCACCCTGCAGGCAGTACAGGATGTTTATGGTGCCAGAAATACCACATTATTTTCGCGATCTCATTTACTGAAAAAGGTAAAAGTGTTGCCCCGCAGGTCTTACACGCTTCCAATCTCAATGGTGCAGATCCGAAATGTGTTGTTTCCATAATAGGCTGTACTTCGGATTGGTTTGGTGACTGGGACGGGTTGCACCCGGGAAGTGCTGATATGTTCATAACCGAAGATCTCCGGTCGGGTCGCATGGTGGATGTAATTGATAGTGCTGAACCTGCGATTATCGTATGTCATTGGCCAGGTATATACTTTAATGGCGAGAAGATTGGTTTTAACATTATGAAACAGGTTGTAAAAAGGCTCGATCAAAAATATGACAATCTAAACTGGATGAAATTAAGTGAAATTGCAAGATATTGGGCTGCTAAAGAATTAACTACCATTACTTTGCAAGGAAATATCCTTTCATTGTCTGCACCTTTTGCCACACCCGGGTTTACCCTTAAAATAAATTCCATTACCCGGCATCCGGGATTGAGAAGAAGTGGGGTGGAAATAAAACCATTCTCAAAGATTGCTGATAAAAAAGCTATAAAAGCCAATACATGGTATTCAGATAAAACGGGTTCAATTTTATGTTTTGATCTTGAAAAAGGATCAAGTGAGCTGGTTTTGTGAATGATAAACAGACGATCAGGTATAGTTAAATTCTTCTTCCAGTTTAATCCTGGTTTTGTTTATTATCTCCAGTGCTTTGTCTATTGTTTTTTTCTTTGTCCTGAATGAAAGGACGGCGATCCTGATCACGAATTTATTGTTAATTTTTGTCGAGCTGAAAAAGACATTACCATCTTTATGAATCAGTTCTAAAAGCTTTTGATTATATTTATCTTCTTCAACAACCATGGATGGGTACCAAAAATAACTGACAGACAGATCCGGCTCGGGTCCGGTTTTGAAACCAATTTCCATCAACCTGTTTCTGAAATATTGGGTGAGTAATATTTTTTCTTCCAGGCAGGCTATAAATGGCTCAATACCATGCATCTGCAAAGGCAGCCATACCCGTAGGGCACGAAAATGTCTGGTTAACTCCGGTGACAGATCGGCCGGACTAAGTACGGTTGGTTCCATCCTGACAGAATCCTGCATGTAATTTGCGGTGTATTGATGAGAATGTAACACAGCTTCTTTGTCTTTTACCAGAACAGCACCTGTTCCATAAGGTAAGAATAGTCCTTTATGGGGATCAGTAACTAAAGAATCCGCCATCTCTATTCCCTGTAATAACTTTTTTTTAAGTTTTGTCAGAATAAAAAAGCCACCGTATGCAGCATCTACATGGTACCAAAGCTTATTTTCCTGAGCGATCATTCCAATATCCGCCAAAGGATCAACAGCTCCTGTATCAGTTGTTCCGGCAGAAGCAATAACCAGAAAAGGATTTAATCCCTCATTTCTGTCCCTGATTATTTGCTTATTCAGTTTATTAACATCGATTCTGAAAGATTCATCAAGAGCCAGATAACGGATTATAATGTCCTCCAATCCAATTATTTTCAATGCTTTATTAATACAATGATGTGCCTGAGGACTTAAATAAATAATGCTTCTTGGGATTCTCTCTGATTTGATTCTGTGTTTATCTCTGGCTGCCGTTAATGCGATCAAGATTAGCTATTGACCCTCCTGAAGTTAAAGTTCCTACAGCATTTTCCGGAAAACCAAAAATAGTTTTCATCCATTTTATTATTTCATCTTCAATAATTACAGCGCCCGGGGAAGCATAATAGAGTCCTGCGTATGCGTTAGTAGCCGCAGCTAAAAAATCTGCAATTGCAGAGGTAAATATTCCTCCACCCGGAATATATCCGATATGTCCGCCGGAAGCAGCTGCGATACCCTTACGCACCACTTCATTTTCAAATGTTTCCAGCAAGGTTGTAAATTTCTTTTTATCGCCGTCTAATGTCAGATTTTCCCGGTTTACTTCCTCATCCGAATAGGCTTTTGCATCCTCAATTTCATTTATAAACCTGTTCGCATAATTCTGAATTTCCTGACAATATCCAGCTCTGTCTGATTCTGAAGGCTCGAGCTCTTTTGATATCTTTTCAAGCTCCGTGATTCTTTTGATAACATTTTTCAACTGCCTGATTTTAATTTGTCCCTACTGAATTACTTTAATGTGCCATTTATATAAATATCATATTAGTTCTACTTTGACAGAATAGAAAAATCAACCTGTTTTTGCCCTTAATCCCTAAAGGGAACAGATTGATTTTTCAGTTTGCTCCCTTTAGGGTCGGGGCAAACAAACTGAAAAATCGTTGTAAGATGTAATCTGTCAAAGTAGAATTAGTTTCACTGTGATAATAATTATTATAATAAATGAAGCGCTCAATTATAAATTTTGCATTAAAGATTTTAAAATTAATTTTATTGTTTCTATTTAGCAATTTAAAAAGTATTGATGAATAAAGTATTTATTAATACAAAAGACTGTTGAATTTCAATCTAAACTTTAAACAATGAATAGATTTTTATTGATTATTGTTATCGCAATGCTCTGTAAAATAACGGTTGGGCAGCAAGCTGACCGTAAAATTACGACTCCTGTATTTCGTGCAGCCGTTGTTAAAATTGACATTACACCTTCAGACTCCCAGATGCTTTTAGGTTACCAGGCAAGAAAGTCAATTGGTGTACATGACCATATTTTTAGCAGAATACTGGTTTTAGATGATGGAACAACACAGTTCTTCCTGGTTTCATCTGAAGTCTGTGAGTTCTCACCGTCTCAATATGACCGTGTGGCAAAAATGCTCAAACAACAATCAGGCATCAACCCGATGAATTTCTGGTGGTCAGCTACACATACCCACTCAGCACCGGAGCTCGGCCCTCCCGGTCTGGCAGCAGCTTTTCTTGGCGACCGCTATAAGCATGAATTTGATGTCAGGTATCAGGCTATGGTGGAACAAACTATTATTAAAGGGATCAAAGAAGGCATACAAAACCTCACTCCTGCCCGACTCGGCACAGGATGGGGCTTTTCACAGGCAAATATCAATCGCCGTGCTGTTGATGTTGATGGAAAAGCCAGTCTTGGCCTGAATCCCGACGGGCCCGTGGACCGCAGAATAGGCCTGCTGCGTTTTGACAGGGAAGATGGTACGCCTATAGCTCTTATTGCCAATTATCCAATTCACGGAACTGTAATGAGCGGAGCAAACCTAGAAATCAGTGGAGATGCACCGGGAATTGTTGCAGATTATGTTGAACAGAAAATAGGTGCCCCATTGATTTTTATAAACGGTTCGGAGGGTAATCTTGCTCCGATATATAGTGTTTACCCAAATCCAAGAGCCGGACATCTTGGTCAATTTCGTGTTTTGCTCGGTGACAAAATACTTGAGGCAAACAAGATGATATCATCTACAACGAATAAGGTGATATTGAGCACTGGTTCATTGATAGTAGAGACTCCCAGGAAAAGCGGAATGGGCTGGACTTCAGATCTTGACGACTATACACGTACAACCAAAGCCGGTGAAAAGATTGTTAAACTTCCTGTACGCTTTTTGAAGATCAATGATGATGTGGCCATCTGGAGTGCTCCCCTCGAGCTGTTTTGTGAAATATCAAATGAGATCCGGGACCGTTCACCATTCCCTTTTACTTTTTATTTCGGTTTAACCAACGGTTGGCTGGGGTATATGCTCCCTGAGTCGGAATTTAAATATGGTGGTTACGAACCGGATGTGTCACCATACACTCCTTCAGCGGCAAAGGTTCTTACAGAATCAGTTGTAGGTTATCTCAAAGGAGAAATGAAAAGTCTGAAAACAGGGAAATAGGGAATATTGAATAATAATTTCCTCAGGAATTTATTGAAGATGAAGAAGCTATCGGACTTAAACAAATGCTTCCCTCAATTCTAACCATGAATTAAAATGAAATCAAATGGGCCGGTACTACGAACTGGAAGATTCTTCCCCTGCTGCATTTCTGAACCCCGGAGAAGAAATGATACATACTCAGCGGATTTATCATTTTGAAGGAAAGGAAAAGGCATTTAGATGTATTGTCAAAATCATTGTTAAATGTTTCAATTGAAGAAATAAAAAATGCATTCGAAAAATAACCGTGATAATCTGTTTTACTCTAATGTCTTAAAAGCCCTGAACGGTTTAGGTTCAGTCTGAATCATATCGAAAACAATGATCTCATTCATTCCTACTTTTATCCACGACGCCGGACAAAACAGCCGTTTTTGGGGACCGATATTCCAGAATCGTCCCAGGTTATGTCCGTTTATCCAGACAATTCCTTTTGTATATTCCGAAACATCAAAATATGTATCTCCCTTTGAGATAAGTGAGAAGTTCCCTATAAAAAATTTCCCTGGTTTATCAGGATTTTTACCTGAGGATCGGAGATTGTAAATAAATTGCCGGTCCAATGGAAGGTTATAAACTTCCCAGTCCGTTAAAGTCATTCCATTAAGAGTTACACTGTCTGTAATTCCTTTTCTGTCAATCATATACTGCCCATAGTTTATTCTCCCCATTCCTTCCACAAAAATTTCAAGTACCGGAACATCTGATGTTCCCTGCAGGAATGTCAATTGAGTTTATCCCCTCTCTTCTGTCAAGGTTACCAAAATACTCTCCGTTAAGGAATACTGTTGCATAATCGTGTATATCAGTTACAGTCAGTTTCCCTTCTTTTTGACCTTTAAGTTTGGTTTTGTAAAGTATAAATCCATAATCCTGCCCATAAGCTTCGAATGGTTTGGGCTGAACCGAACTGACCGGCTGAGGCAGGTTATCCCAGACCGAACTAAAAGACTGCATACTCAGGGCAGGCATTTCAAATGCAAGTATCGGATCAGGAATATCGGGAAGCTTTTTTCCTTTAGGCAGATAAGATTCCAATAATTTACGGAGTGCCATGTATTTCGGAGTAGCTACACCCTGTTCATTTACCGGAGCATCATAATCATAACTTGTAACATCAGGTTCATAGCCCTTCCCTCCTGAATTGGCTCCGGCTGTAAACCCAAAATTAGTTCCGCCATGTATGACATAAAGGTTAAATGATTTCTTGTTATCCATAAGAAATTTAACCTGTTTAATAAGTTTTGCAGAATCAGGTTTAGCCCATTCTTCACCCCAGTGTGTAAGCCAACCTGGATATGTTTCACTGCTGAATACAGGAACTCCCGGATTTATTTTTGCTGCAAGATCAAAATCTTCCTGAGAGTTACCTGAATCAAGACCAACTGCACTTCCCGGAAGAGAGCCTGCTTCAAGCATATAGGCTGATAGGACCATCAGCTGTAAAGGTAGGAATATCAATTCCTGCAGAAGCCCATACTTCTTTAAGCCGTTTCATATAATTCCTGTCATTCCCGAAGCTTCCGTACTCATTCTCAATCTGCAACATAAGTATTGGACCGCCTTTGGTAATCAGGAAAGGTTTTATTTCTTCTGCTAACTTTGCAATATAACGTTCAGCAGCAGCCATATATCGCGGATCCATGCATCTGACTTTGATGTCGGGTATGCGAAGGAGATAAGGAGGGATCCCTCCAAATTCCCATTCGGCACACACATAAGGCCCCGGTCTTAAAAGCAGCCACATCTCTTCTTCCTGCACAATTTTTAAAAATTCAGCAAGGTTGTGATTCCCTGTGGTAAAATCATATACCCCGTCTTCAGTTTCGTGATAATTCCAGAAAATATAAGCCGCTATTGTGTTACAACCCATTGCTTTTGCCATTTTTATCCTGTGACGCCAGTACTCAGCTGGTATCCTTGCCGGATGCATTTCCCCGCTGATTATCTGGAAAGGCTGGCCATCAAGTAAAAACTCTGTGGTTCCCAAGGTAAAAGTATGTTTTGCTTTCTGTGCACTGAACTGATGAAATGTTGCATGAAAAAAGTATCAGTACAACAAAATAATATTTTCGTTTAATCATATTTCTTTTACTTAATATTAATCCATCAATCTGAAACTCTATCATTACAATTTATTGACCCACACAGTTCTCCTCTCCGGGACGGGATAATTGAGTGATCTGTTGCCTGAACTGTCTCTCAGACCTCTGTCGCCTATCTTTCAGATAGCCTGAAAGTTATGAAGTTTGCTGTATAATCCATCCTTTTTATTCATAAGGTCTGATATGAGTTCCAGTTTCCGACAATCTTTCCATCATCGAGCACCACTATTAAATCTGCATGCTGAATTGTTGAAAGACGGTGAGCGATTATGAGTGATGTCCTGTTTTTCATTAAGTTGAGGATGGCATCCTGAACAAGTCTTTCCGATTCTGTATCGAGGGCTGATGTCGCTTCATCGAGAATCAATATCGGAGGATTGGCCATAATTGCCCTTGCAATACTTATCCTTTGCCGCTGGCCTCCGCTAAGTTTATTGCCTGATTCTCCTACCAGATTCTCATATCCCGTTTTCTGTTTCCAGTATAAAATCGTGAGCATTTGCAATTCGTGGCAGCATTTTCAACCTTTTCCATATCGGCGATTCAACACCGAATGCAATATTTTCTGTAAACGAGGTATTAAAAAGAATCGGTTGCTGACTGACAATACCCATGAGATATCTCAGATCTCTCATCTTAAGGTCTCGTACATCAATGCCATCTATCAGATATGCTACCCTCGTCAGCATCAATGAACCTTGGAATAAGATCGGCAAGAGTTGATTTCCCTGCACCTGACTTACCGACAATAGCCACAGTCTGACCTTTTTTTATTTTAAGGTTAATATCTCTTAGTACAGGCTCGCTGTTATAAGCATACCAGACGCCTTTGAATTCAATTGATTCATTAAATCCGCTTACACTTAATGCATCTTCCTTTTCAATTATCAGTTTCTTCCGCATCGAGTATCTGGTCAATCCTGTCAATTGAAGCCATTCCTTTCTGAATGCTGAAATAAGCTGTTGTAATATTCTTTGCGGGTTGTATGATCTGGGAAAATACAACCAGATAAAGCAATAAGCTTATCGGGCGTCATATTACCTGAACCTTGCAGCGCCAGGTTACCTCCAACGTACATTAAAACCATTATAACGATAGTTGAAAGAAACTCACTGATGGGAGAAGCCAGGTAAGCTTTCCTTGTAACTCTTTTGAATATCTTGGCATATCTCTCGTTTGACTCAGCAAACTGTGCTTTCATTTTTTCTTCGGCGTTAAATCCTTTGATTATTCGTAAGACCGGTTAAAGTTTCTTCCACAATAGAAAGTAGTCTTCCAAGGTGTTGCTGACCAAGAAGCGACGATGATCTTAAGGTACGACTTGCCCGTCCGATCAGCCAGCCGCTTACAGGTAGAAGCGCCAGGGCAAAAAGGGTTAACTCGTAACTGCTCACAAACAAATAGATCACAAAAATCATAATATACATGGGATCTCTGAAAATCATTGTAAGTGAAGACATTACAGATATTTCTATCTCCTGAACATCATTTGAGATCCTTGTCATTACATCACCTTTCCTTGCATCAGTAAAGAATGATAAAGGAAGCTTAAGAACCTTCTGATAAAGTTTCTTTCTCAGGTCACGTACCGTGCTTGCTCTTATAAATGCCATACTGTTATTGGCCAGGAAAATGAAGCCGTTTTTAAACAAACTTGCCGCAATTACGATCAGGACCACCAGAAATAATGCTCCTGTCTGTCCATTCTTTTCAATGAATGCTGAAAGATAGTACTTACTGAATGCATTAAGATATTCCGCATTAAACTGAAAAGCACCCGGATCTGGTGCATATTCAACCCTGTCGAAGAGGATTTTTAAAAAAGGTATAGCGAGTGTATAAGAAACCAGGGCAAACAGTGCACTCAAAATGTTATAAATGATATTGCGGGCAGCCGACCACCGGTATGGCTTAAAGTATTTCAGCAGGAGCCTTATGTTTTTCATTCTGTCCTCTGTGTATTAAAAACCAGTATAATTAAAAGGACTTATAGCTTTTAACTCTGATTTTACCTCTTCGCCAATTTCAAGATTATCAATGAACCTTTTAATCGAATCACCAGTGATTTTTTGATTTGTCCGGGTAAGTTCGAGGAGCGTTTCATAGGGTTCAGGATAACTTTCCCTTCTCAGGATCGTTTGAATTGCTTCCGCAACTACAGCCCAGTTGTTCTCGAGATCGCTGTTAATCTTATCTATGTTTATGATAAGCTTATTAAGACCTTTGAGCAGAGAGCTGAATGCCAGTATTGAATGTCCTATTGGCACGCCTACATTTCTTAGAACAGTGGAATCGGTAAGGTCACGCTGAAGCCTGGATACTGGTAACTTCATTGAGAAATGTTCAAAGATTGCATTTGCATATCCCAGGTTGCCTTCTCCGTTTTCAAAATCAATCGGGTTGACCTTATGAGGCATGGCAGATGAACCGATTTCTCCTTTTTTGATTTTCTGATGGAAATAATCGAGTGAGATATATAACCAGATATCACGTGCCATATCAATAAGAATAACATTTATTCTTCGCATATTATCAAACAAAGCGGCAAGATTATCATAGTGTTCGATCTGAGTTGTAGGATGAGACCGTTGCAATCCAAGTTCCTCATTTACAAAGTTATTGGCAAATGATATCCAATCAATATCAGGGTAAGCAACTTTATGTGCATTAAAATTTCCGGTTGCTCCACCAAATTTTGCCGAATAGGGTATCTGGGCGAAATATTTTAATTGTCCGTCAATTCTGGAAATAAATACCGCTATTTCTTTTCCCAGTTTTGTTGGAGAAGCAGGTTGCCCATGTGTTCTGGCAAGCATTGGAATATCTTTCCACTCGTCGGCAAATGTTGCGAGTGTTTCCCTTAGTTCAAAAAGAAGAGGAAAATAGACCTCTGTAAGAGCATCTTTTATTGATAAGGGTATTGCTGTATTATTAATATCCTGCGAAGTGAGGCCAAAATGTATAAATTCACTCCATTTGTTCCAACCTGACCGGGAAAATCTGTCCTTAATAAAATATTCGACAGCCTTCACATCATGATTAGTGATCTTCTCTTTTTCTTTAATAATCAGAGCATCTTCTATACTAAAATCCTCATAGAATGATCTGAGTAGCTTGTAATTTTCTTTGTTAAAATCAATCAGTTGAGGAAGTGGTATGTTGCAAAGGGCTATGAAATATTCAATTTCCACCATCAACCTATACTTGCAGAGACCAAATTCCGAAAAATAGATAGCAAGCTCATCAACCTTCTGCCTGTACCTTCCGTCCACCGGAGAGATGGCTGTCAGAGAATTTAATTCCATTATTGATCAGTTTGTGTGTTTTATTTGTGACAACTATATACAAATGTACTATTTTAGAAGTTGAAAAAAAAGAGTATGGATAAAATCAGGATTTCAGCTGTTAAATATGCAAATACTTATCCGTTTATCTATGGATTGACCGAGAGCGGATTTGATAAAAGGGTTATACTCACAACTGATCATCCGGCTCAATGCGCTGAAAAACTTGTCAGCGGTAAAGCGGATATCGGATTGATACCTGTTGCGGCACTACCCCTTCTGAGTGAATATCATATTATAAGTGATTATTGTATTGGTGCCAACGGGAACGTAAGAACGGTTATGCTTCTGAGTAATTACCCGTTTGAAAAGATTGAAACCGTTTACCTTGATTACCGTTCACGTTCATCTGTGAATCTGACAAAAATACTAGCCAAAAACAGCTGGAAAAAGAAATTTACCTGGGTTGATACTTACATTGGGTTCGATTTTATAAATATAGGTCTGAACGAAGCAGTTGTTCTTATCGGAGATCAGTGTTTTGAATATGAAAGAAGATTCAGATACCGGATTGACCTTGCCATGGCCTGGAAAGAATTCTCCGGCCTGCCTATCGTTTTCGCGTGCTGGACGGCAAATAAAAAGCTCGGGGAAGATTTTATCAAAGAATTCAATAGTGCCTTAATGCTGGGTGTAAAAAATATTGATGCGGTGGTAAAAAAGTTCGGAAAAACCGGTACTATTAAAGGCAATGATCTTAAGAATTATCTTACAGATAACATTGATTATAATTTCGATGATGATAAGAAGAAGGCTCTTCAGTTATTTCTTGAATTATTGATTAAATTATGACTATTTTTTAACCGTGAACTCAGTCATGGGGGCTCGGAACCATCAGTTAATGAACCTGATCCGCAGGGATTGGCGGACAAACTTATAATGCCAAAAAATTATAATAATGACCCGAGATGACATTATTAAGGGATTCAGTATCAGAACCTACCTCCGGGGTGATTTTGATGCTATCAACCACCTGTGGGAAGTTACAAGTCTGGGAAGCCCTAAAAGAGGTGACACTGAAGAGGCAATCGAGAACAGCATAAAAATAGGTGGCACTCTGCTGGTACTTGAGTATAAATCATCAGGAATTATTTGCGGAACATCATGGATGACCTTTGACGGACGAAGAATCCATCTTCATCATTTTGGCTTACTGCCTGAATACCAGGGACATGGACTGGCTAAAGTTCTTTTAAATGAGTCTCTTGAGTTTGTAAAGCAGAAAGGCTATCATGGTAAAACTTGAAGTACACAGGAGCAATAAAAGAGCAATTGAACTATATAAGAAGGCAGGATTTTCGTATCTGGGTGATTATGATGTATATATTATCAGGGATGCTACAACTGTTAAACCGTTTACATAATTTTTATAAATAATTACCGAATTAATGAATTACAACCATCATCTAAATTTTTGTGTTAGAATATTAATGTTTAACTTTGGAATTCAAGATGACTATATTATTAACTGGATAAATTTTAAAATGTTATGGATAAAACTATCACCTTTAATGAACTCCGGAAGATAAAAGACCAGTTGCCCTCCGGTAGTATGAGACAGATTGCAGATAAACTGGATTTGAATGAGGAGACAGTTAGAAACTACTTCGGAGGGAGAAATTTTGATAAAGGGCAAAGCGTTGGAATTCATTTTGAACAGGGTCCGGATGGAGGCATTGTAACCTTCGACGATACAACAATTCTTGACCTGGCAAAGAAAATGATCAACTACTAATTTATTATCAGGGGGCCTGTTCAAAAGCAAAAGGCTCATTCTTTTGCTTTTTTTTTTCAAATATGAAACCGGACAGCCATATTGAATCTGCAGAACTTCGGTTTAAACAGATCCTTGAAGAGTTTTTTATCTCAGTGTATAATGAAAAAACTTCTTCAGCGCATGGTATTGACCATCACCGGAGAGTTTGGAGCTATGCTAAAGAACTCATCACCATACTTTCTGTTCAAAAATCAAGGTTACTTCCACAACTTCCTTCAAAACTGATAATTGCCTGTTATCTTCATGATATAGGTATGTCGGTTGAAACCGGAGAAAGACATGGAAAACATAGCAGGGAATTATGTCTTAAATTCCTTTCCGATAACCGCCTGGGCGAAAAAAATTTCAGGGATGTCATTGAAGCTGTTGAAAATCACGACAGAAAAGATTATCCTGGTAATAATGCGGTAAATGATCTTCTGTCCATTCTTTCAGTTGCAGACGATCTTGACGCATTTGGATTCACAGGAATATACAGGTACCTGGAAATTTACCTGACAAGAGGCATTAAACAGGAGGTGATCGGACATAGGATAAAAGATAATGCAACAGTAAGGTTTGATCATTTTATAAGGAACTTTGGATCCGTTGATGCACTTGTTCAGATACATAAGTTAAAATTTGAGATCCTTATTAATTTCTTTAACGGTTATAATAAACAGGTGCTTGTTTATAAATTTAACCAGAAGGAACCTTCCGGATATTGCGGGGTTGTGGAAATACTTCTTGATCTGATAAAAAATAAAAAAACGCTGACCGACTTATTTCATGAATCTGAGATATATTCTGATGATCCTGAAATACAATGTTTTTTCGACGGATTAAAATCCGAGTTACTATAAATAAAAAATACTATTTTAAATAGTTGCCCCGAAACAACCTCCGCTTCAAATCTCTCATACCAGCATGTAATTTTAGTGTTATTTTATTAACAATCACTGTTATACGAATAACAATAAAATGTCTGAGTCTGCAGACTTTATCAATTGGAAAATCAGCAATGTATAGAAACAGACCAGCCGTATTTTCGAACTAAAATATTGTATGTTAATACATTAGACTACATCAGGTAAAGTTCGCCAGTTATACGTCCATGAGATTCCGTGATAATTTTAAATACTGATTGATTCCCGGAAATAGTACTATAAGCATATCAATGGATATGCATAAATACCAATATGTTTACCGCATAATTGCCAATAAGGCATACTAATCAAACATTTAAATTTACTAAAAACTGAAACTTAACCTTTATGCTTGATGTATTTATAAAAAGTCCTGATGAGAATATTCCACAAATGGGAGTAATTAAAGTCAGCGATCTTAAAGATAAACCCATAAAAAGCGTAATGAAAGCCATTTCCTGGCGAATAGTGGGAACTCTTGACACTATGATAATAAGTTATCTAATTACCGGAAAAATTACAATTGCCTTATCTATAGGAAGTGTGGAAGTATTAACTAAGACGGTCCTCTACTATTTCCATGAACGTTTATGGGCCCATATTCACAGGATCAAACTAAATATTCTGAAGAAATCAAATGGAAAAAAATTTGAAATTAAGCGAGCTGAATAGGCTGCTGCGTAACAAAAATCTATCCGAATCACTCGATATATTGGTTTCACTTTTCCCGGGAAAAGTGATATTTACCACCAGCTTTGGGTTAGAGGACCAGCTATTGACTCATGTAATCTTTGAGAGCAATTTACCAATTGAGGTCGTTACACTGGATACCGGTCGGTTATTTCCTGAAACCTATGATGTATTCTCCCGGACAATCATAAAATACAACAAAAAAATCAATGTTTATTTCCCGGATTATCAGTCTGTTGAAAAAATGGTCACAGAAAAAGGACCTTTTAGCTTCTATGAGTCAAAAGAAGACAGGATCGAATGCTGCAAACTGAGAAAAGTCATTCCGCTTAACAGGGCCCTGAGGGGAAAAGAGTGCTGGATGTCCGGTATCCGTGCCGATCAGTCTGATAACCGATATAATATGAGTCCGTTAGAATGGGATGAGGATAAAAAGCTTTTTAAGTTCCATCCTCTCTTCTATTGGAAATTTAATGAAGTTGAAAATTTCATTAAAGCGAATAGTGTTCCATACAACTCTTTGCATGACAAGGGTTTTGTCAGCATAGGTTGTGCACCGTGCACCAGAGCAGTTGTACCGGGACAGGATTTTCGCTCCGGCAGGTGGTGGTGGGAGAAAGAGGGTCCAAAGGAGTGTGGATGTCATATTAAATAAGGTGCAGGGAGCAGGGAGCAGGGGGCAAGACACAAAATAAAAGGCAAACGGCAAAAGATAAGAAGGACAAGGCACAAGTTATAAGATAAAGGTAGGAATGAAGAAACTGATTAGTATTAATGATGAACATCTCAGGGAACTGGAAAACGAAGCTATCTTCGTAATGAGGGAAGTTGCGGCACAATTCGAGAACAAAGTATTATTGTTTTCAGGAGGCAAGGACTCAATTGTGCTCGTGCATCTGGCAAGGAAAGCTTTCTGGCCCGCCAGAATTCCCTTCAGCCTGATGCATATTGATACCGGTCATAATTTCAAAGAAACATTAAAATTCCGGGATGATCTTGCATTAGAATTCGGAATAGATCTTATAGTTAAAAAAGTACAGGATTCAATTGACAATGGCAGGGTAGTTGAAGAACAAGGTGTAAATGCAAGCCGTAACAAAGCCCAGTCAGTAACACTCCTCGATGCCATCGAAGAACTTAAGATCGACGTGGCAATAGGCGGAGGACGCCGTGATGAGGAGAAGGCCCGTGCCAAGGAAAGGTTTTTTTCACACAGAAATGAATTCGGACAGTGGGATCCTAAAAATCAGCGGCCAGAGTTATGGAACATATTTAACGGAAGAAAAAATTCAGGTGAACATTTCAGAGTTTTCCCGATAAGTAACTGGACAGAACTTGATATCTGGCAGTATATAATGAATGAAAACATTAAACTTCCCGAACTTTACTATACCCATCGCCGCAAAATATTCAGCCGCAACGGGGTTTATCTTGCATGGGCTCCGTTCATGCAGCTTAAACCCGATGAAAGAGTTTTTGAAACTGATGTACGTTGCCGTACAATAGGGGATATTACATGCACAGGCGTTACCCTGTCCAATGCACGATCACTTGAAGAGATAATTTCTGAGATTGCGGCTACCCGTGTTACTGAAAGAGGTGGACGATATGACGATAAACGGTCAGAAGCTGCCATGGAGGACAGGAAAAGAGAGGGATATTTCTGAGAGTTGAGAGTTGAGAGTTGAGAGTTGAGAGTTTTACTATTTTGTACTCAGAACGTTAGGAATGGGGAAAATAAAAATGAGCAATAAGTAATTAAGAGATGACAATCAGCAGCAAGAAACAATATAAAAGTCTCCTGAGGTTTACAACAGCCGGCAGTGTGGATGACGGTAAGAGTACTTTGATCGGGCGTCTGCTTTATGACAGTAAATCTATTTTCGAAGACCAGATGGAACATATTCTCCAGTCAGGAAAACGACTGGGCAGAAAAGAAATGGATTTATCCCTTCTGACTGATGGTCTTAGAGCTGAGCGTGAACAGGGTATAACTATAGATGTAGCCTACCGGTATTTTGCCACACCAGCCAGAAAATTCATTATCGCCGACACTCCCGGACATATTCAGTATACCCGTAATATGGTTACCGGTGCCAGCACCGCCGATCTTGCTGTAATACTTATCGATGCACGAAAAGGGGTTCTTGAACAAACAATCCGGCATTCATACATTGCATCCTTGCTTGACATCCGGCATATAATATTCTGTATCAACAAGATGGATATGGTGAACTGGTCGGAAGCGGTCTTCACCGAAATTAAAGCAGAGCTGGCCACTCTCACTGATAAACTTAAAATTAAAGATGTTCATTATATTCCAATAAGTGCCAAGTATGGAGATAATGTAGTTGACAGATCAGAGAATATTAATTGGTATGAAGGGAAAACTTTTTTAAAACTGATTGAGACAATTGAAATAAAAAAAGATAAAAATTCCCTCACTCCGCGATTCCCGGTACAGACAATTATCCGGCCACAGACCGAAGATTTTCACGATTACAGGGGCTATGCTGGCCGTGTTGCAGGAGGCATATTCAGACCAGGTGATGAGGTGACCGTATTGCCATCACTGCGGAAATCACGAATTAAAAGTATTGATAGCCTGGGAAAAACCCTCTCAGAGAGTATTGCTGGTGATTCAGTAGCAATATCACTAGAGGACCAGATAGATATAAGTCGGGGTGATATGATCGTATCGTCTGATGATTTGCCGGTTATAAGTCAGGATATTAACCTGATGATTTGCTGGTTCAATGAACGTCCGCTAAAGATCGGAGGAAGATATCTGATCCGTATTAATAGTAACGAGGCCGGATGTGTAGTAAAAAATATAAACTACAGGTTAAACATTGATACAATGGAACATGATTTTGCAAATCTTATAATTAATATGAACGACATAGCAAATATCACTGTAAAAACCTCTAAACCAGTCTTTTTTGATAGCTACAAGAAAAATAATATCACCGGCAGTATGATCTTCATCGACGAATGTACAAATGAGACAATGGCAGCCGGGATGATAACAGGGGTATAACACTTTGCAATCGTGCAATCGTGCAGTCGTGCAGTCGTGCAGTCTTAATTTCTTAAGGTGTACAAATTTCTTCACAGGAGGAGATCTTAAATAACTTTAATCCACAGGTTGAACATTATGTGTAAAACAAATGTTTAAATTTGTAATCCGATTTTTTAATTGAAATAAAAAGTGACTATACCAAATAAAAAAGGTGTCGAAATAGCTGTTAAAAAGATTTTCAGACTTTTGTTTCCGTTTAATGAGAATTTAACCAGCATTGAATTTGATTTCTCCGGGGGCACTCTATACGAACAGTTGGGAATCATCTTCAGTGGATTGACACCAGAAAATGAAAAATATCCCCAGAAGTTTCTCGACACTCTTCCATCAACAAAAAAGATCCTTCTGGGAGACGCTGAGTTTATTCTGGAATCCGACCCTGCAGCAAAAGAACTTGCTGAAGTAATTGCGATTTATCCGGGTTTTTTTGCGATTTATTGCTACCGGATTGCACATTCCATACACAAACTTTCGGTTCCATTTCTGCCAAGGATGATTACAGAATATGCTCACAAGATAACTGGCATTGATATTCATCCGGGGGCAGTAATAGGAACCCCGTTTTCTATTGATCATGGAACAGGTATCGTGATCGGGGAAACAGCAATAATCGGGAATAATGTAAAACTTTACCAGGGTGTAACACTTGGAGCGTTAAGTGTGGACAAAAGCTGGGTATCAAAGAAACGACACCCAACCATTGGGGACAATGTAATATTGTATTCCGGATGTACGATACTGGGAGGTGAGACAGTAGTAGGCAGAAACAGTATTATCGGAGGAAACGTCTGGCTTACAGAAAGTATAGCACCTTTCTCGATTGTTTATCATAAAAGTGAAATAATTGTAAGGGGCCAGAACAAATTTCCGGAGCCTTTAAACTATAACATTTAATCTATTTTAGCATTACAATAATGAAAGCATATTTTATTCCGGAAATGATAGGATATGCCCTCACTTAAAATTTAACAAACTTTATACTCCTGAAATTTCAGCCTGGATGAAGTTTGAAAAATTTAATCGGGGCGCAGGTATTAAGGCCCATATCGTCTTATCAATGATAAATGATGCTGAATTCGTACTTACTTCCGGGGAAAAAGGAATGAAAGGGGCAATTGAACGATCCAATCAACTGAAATCAGGGATACTTATCTGTCGGTGGTTTGTTCTTACTTTAATTAGTATTGTCCTGTCATTATAAAAAAGTTTTTTAAAACACTTGAAAAGGTTAATTTTGGTCCATTAAAGACAGATTATAAAACCATGCCAATAAATATTCCAAATAATTTACCAGCCATTACCATTCTTAAGGATGAGAACATTTTTATAATGGATGAACTACGCGCATCACAACAGGATATCCGTCCATTACGAATTGCTTTCTGTAATTTAATGCCTCTTAAAATAGTAACGGAAACCGACTTTATAAGAATTCTATCAAATACTCCTTTACAGATAGGACTTGACTTTTTTTATATGGATAAACATGATTCAAAAAACACTTCCAAAGAACATCTGAATATCTTTTATAAAACTTTCGACCAGATAAAACAAAAACGATATGATGGTTTAATAATCACAGGAGCTCCGGTAGAACACCTTGAATTTGAAGATGTTGATTATTGGGATGATATTTCAGAGGTGTTGGAATGGAGCAAAACCAATGTTACCAACACATTGCATATATGCTGGGGGGCTCAGGCTGGTTTGTATCATCATTACGGTATTCAAAAATATCCGTTACGGAAAAAACTTTTCGGAGTATTTGAACATCAGATTACAGATAATAAAACGCCTTTGTTCAGGGGCTTTGATGATACATTTTATACACCTCATTCAAGGTATACAGAAAACAGGTTAACAGATATTCAACAAAATCCGGAATTAGTGCTGGCTGCATGGTCAGAAATAGCCGGAGTTCATGTTATTATTTCGAAAAATAACCGGCAGATTTTTGTTACCGGTCATTTTGAGTATAATTCAAATACGCTCAAAGATGAATATGAACGTGATATAGCAAAAGGCTTGCCAATTGATATTCCGGAAAATTACTTTTCCGGTGATAATCCAAATGGAAAACCAATTGTAACATGGCGCGCAAATGCCAATTTGTTTTTTGTAAACTGGCTGAATTATTATGTTTATCAGGAAACCCCTTATGATTGGGTATTACCTGATAGTTTATAGATTCCACCTTGGTTTTTTGTTTTTCCTGTTCAAAACCCACCTCAACCTCCGATGCTGCTTACGAACCACTGTACTTCAGGTAGACAGGATCTTTTTATTCGGTCGGGGCAGGCTCTCCCGGGGGGGATCTTAAGAAGTCTGTGCTCCCACTCTAAAACTCTCTCAGCTCTGATTTAGACCTGGTCATCAAACAAATAAAGCTGCCTGTCGGAACAATCATCAGATTCAAGGTTGGAGATGCTAATACCAAGAAGCCTTATCCTGACACCCTCAAGATTAAGGGCATTCCTTATGGAAGATGTCTCCCTGTGGAGTGATTCGAAGTCGCGGATATAGTGTTGAAGAGTTTTACTCCTTGTCAATTGTCTGAAATCTGCAAACTTTACTTTCAGCGTAACTGTTCTTCCGGAAGTTCCTGCGTGTTCCAGCCGGTCCATAAGCTCTTTTTCAAGCTTATAAAGTTCTGCAATTATCTCAAAACGGGTAGTCAGGTCTTTCTCATACGTCAGTTCAGTGCCAATTGATTTGCGTTCCTGTTCAGGTTCAACCGGACGGTCATCAATACCCCTTACCATATCGTAAAAAAAGACCCCTGCTTTGCCAAAATTTCTTACGAGTGAGACTAAATCCCATTTTTTAAGATCAGCCCCTTTATGAATACCTAATTTATGCATCTTTTGTGCAGTTACTTTCCCGATGCCATAAAACTTTTCAACAGCCAGCTCTTCAATGAACTTTTCGGCTTCTTCAGGGCGGATCAGAAAAAGCCCGTCAGGCTTATTGATATCGGAGGCTATCTTAGCAAGAAATTTATTGATTGAAATACCCGCAGAAGCCGTAAGTCCGGTCTTTTTTCTTATTTCGGATCGGATCCTTTTTGCAATAACTGTAGCGGAGCTGATATTTTGTTTATCATGTGTGACATCCAGAAATGCTTCATCAATTGACAGCGGTTCAATAATATCGGTATACTCCTTGAAAATCTCCATTACGTTAGCCGAAACTTCATTATACCTTTCAAAGTTATGTTTTACAAATATAAGATCAGGGCATAACCGTTTGGCAATAACAGAGGGCATGGCTGAATGCACACCGAATTTCCGGGCCTCATAACTTGCCGCCGCTACCACACTTCTCTCTCCGCTTCCACCTACGGCCACAGGTTTACCTTTTAAATCAGGATTGTCAAGCTGTTCAACTGATGCAAAAAATGCATCCATATCTATATGTATAATTTTTCTCAATGAAAAGTGTGCCTAAAATGCTTAAAGTGCTTAAAGTACTTAGAGTTAGAAATATACAGCATCCGACATTTTTAGAACTCAAAACTTTATGCACTTATTTTAAATTCCTGACAAATCTAATAAGAAAATCTTTTGAATATTGGCCAACAATGACCAATATTGCAGGTTAAATCAAAACCAACATTTTGGAAGCATTTTCAGGGAATAATGGAAGAGTGTTTGCACTTATTCTTACTCATCATAGAAAATGGGGGGAGATATTTCAACCATATATAATTGTTAATGAAGCTAATAATTATTTCACACTTTCTGAATGTCTGTCGCCATACCAGTCGGAAGAAGCCATAAGTTTCCTTACCCATGAAGAAATAGAACTCGTAAGGATCATAAATGAGTATTCAGACAGGAATCTTTTTAGGGTCTTTTCAAAAGATAAATCAGTAAAAGAGTTTATTCAGGATGTCACAGAAGAAAAGATTGATAAATTTATCAGACCATTTATCGAGTCGAGGTTGTTTAAGTGTTTCTCGATAGCAAGAGATGAAGCAATACCGACCTATAACCAGAGAACAAAACTGAATACTCTGCATGCTGAAGACAAGTTGATTCTAAGTAATGAAAATGCAAAGCCAGTATTCCGTTTCGACAGAAATGATGAGGGAATTATCTATAAACTTAAAATTGAAACAGAAGGAAGCACAATCGAGTTATTAAATAATCCCATTGATATACTTTGTGTTACACCCTGTCTTATAAGGTCGGGAGAAAAGATATTCTTTATTTCGGAAATAGACGGCCAGAAATTAAAACCTTTCCTTACAAAAGAGCATGTCCTGATCCCAAAAAAGTCAGAAATAAAATATTTTGAAGGATTTGTACTGAATGCAGTAAATAACTTCAAGGTCGAAGGAAGCGGATTTGAGATCATCCTGCCGATTGCGGAAAAAGAGGCTCTCCTGAGTCTTGAGGTTGGTCTTTTGGGTTCGCCGGTACTTATTCTTAGTTTTAAATACTCTGGAAAAGATATTTCACCTGATGAACCTTTTCTTTCGTTTGTCAGATTTGACAAAAGCCAGGGAAATTTTATTTTCAGGAAATATTTCCGAGATCTCGTCTGGGAAAAGACATGTATTGATACACTGGAAGATCTGGGTTTTTATTCTGATGACAATGTTCATTTTTCTCCTCAATACGAAGAGAAGAATAATTATGAGGAACTATATGCAATGCTTGAGGCCGTAAACAGGAACTTTACCGAACTTTTGGATTCGGGTTTCAGGCTGGAGGCAGTAAGACTTGAAAAAAAATACAATCTTAAACCTGTTAATATTGAGATCAGTAACAAGCTGGTAGATGATTGGTTTGATCTAAGGGCAACTATTAAAATCGGGGAATGGGAATTCCCGTTTATACGTCTTAATAATAATATACTTAAAGGCATCAGGGAATATGAATTACCCGATGGCTCAATCGCCATACTTCCCGAATCGTGGTTTTCGAAGTACCGTAACATTTTCGAATTCGGAAAAGCTTCAGATGAATCGCTGAAGATCCACAAACAGCATTTTTCTTTGCTCGCTGAAATTATTGATGATAAGGAATTTAAGGGCTATGAACAACTTGAAAAACTGCTGATACCTGAAAAGCTTCCGGCACTACCGGTTCCGGCAGGGTTTAAATGCTCAATGAGAGAGTATCAGAGCGAGGGGTTGAACTGGTTGTACTGGCTTCAGACATCAGCCCTGGGTGGATGCCTGGCCGACGACATGGGACTCGGCAAGACTATCCAAACCCTTGCCCTCCTTCAATATAATAATGAAAATCTTAAACCTCAGGTGCGATCTGAAAAAACGGAATCCCTTACCCTCTTTAATGAACCCGCACAGAATTTCACTTCACTTATAATCGTACCTGCGACTTTGATATATAACTGGGAAAATGAAATTAAAAGATTTGTTCCTGGTATGAAAGTTCACACATACAAAGGAATACAAAGAAAGAAGACCACTTCATATTTTAAATTTTTTGACATCATAATATCAAGCTATCATACAGTACGACAAGACATTGATATTATGAGCTCCTATAATTTCCATTATATAATCCTCGATGAAAGTCAGGTTATCAAGAATCCTGCATCGATGATATACAAGAGTATTATACAATTAAAATCAGATTTTAAACTCGTACTGACCGGAACCCCGATTGAAAACTCGCTGACAGATCTATGGACCCAGCTGAATTTTGTAAATCCCGGCCTTCTGGGAAACCTTAGCTTTTTCCGGAGAGAATATGCAAAACCTATAGAAAAGGAAAAAGACGATAAACAGGAGACAAAACTCAAAAAGCTAATAAAACCTTTCATTCTACGGAGGACAAAGGAAATGGTAGCCAATGACCTTCCTCCAATTACCGAACAGACGGTTTACTGTGATATGACAGAAGAACAGGAGAAACTCTATGAAGAAGAAAAATCCGCAGTAAGAAACAGTATCCTGAAAAATATTGAACTGAAGGGGGTTGAAAAATCGGCGATTATTGTACTTCAGGGACTTATGAAATTACGTCAGATCTCTAATCATCCGGTAATGGCGTATGATGATTATCCGTGCCGGTTCGGGTAAATATGAGACTGTATCAGGGATATTGAGAATGTTGTCTCAGAGGGACATAAGATCCTGGTTTTTTCATCATTTGTGATGCATCTTAAAATATTTGCAGAAGCATTGGAGAAAAAAAATATTTTATTTTCACTGCTGACCGGTGCAAGCATAAACAGGGAGAAAATAGTAAATAGTTTTCAGAATGAAATATCCAATAAAGTCTTCCTTATATCCCTAAAGGCAGGAGGGGTCGGTCTGAATCTAACGGCTGCAGATTATGTTTTTATTCTTGATCCATGGTGGAATCCTGCTTCGGAGATGCAGGCACTGAACCGGGCCCACAGGATTGGCCAGGTAAAAATGTTTTTGTTTACAGGTATATCTCAACCGGAACTCTTGAAGAGAAGATAGTCAGACTTCAGGGAAGGAAATCAAAACTTGCGGAATCATTTGTCCAAAGCAGTAATCCTTTGAAAGATATCGACATACAACAGATTCTGGAAATAATAGGATAATCAGAATGCCAGAGTTTGGAGCGGGCAGGAGTGTGAGGTACTTAAAGCAGTGAGTGCCTGAATTTGAAAAAAATTTAAAATATTAAACATAACCCCGGGCTCTCCGGGTACTGACGATTTTTTTAAAAATTTAAATAAATTAGCATGAAAGTATTAGGAATTAACTGCAGTCCAAGAAAAAATGGCAATACTGAGCTTTTGATAAGAGAAGTATTTAAAGTGCTGGAGGACAAAGGAATTAACAACAGAGTTTTTTCAGCTTGGAGGGAAGAAAGTAAAGGTTGCATAGCTTGTATGAAGTGCAGGAAGAAAGCTGATGGCAAGTGTCACCAGGATAATGAGATAATAAATAAGTGCATTAAGAAGATGATAAAAGCTGACGGTATTATAATTGGATCGCCAACATATTATGCTGATCTTTCAACTGAAGCAAAAGCGTTGATTGATGTTTCAGGATATGCTTTGGGTGGCAGTGGTAACCCATTGAAACGTAAACCGGGAGCAGCTGTAATTGCAGTCAGACGTGCCGGTGGCAATACATGCATTTGACAGTATAAATCATTTTTTCCTTATCAATGAAATGATCATACCCGGATCGTCATACTGGAACATTGCTTATGGCCGGCTAAAAGGTGAAGTTGCCAAAGATGAGGAAGGGATGAAAACGATGAGGGTGCTTGGTGAAAATATGGCATGGTTACTTGGGAAACTAAAAGATAAAAAATAAAGGCCGGTGTTAATGCCGGCCTTTTTTATGTCCTAATAATTTCTAATAGTTAACACGTTCCATGTAATGAGTATGAAGTAACTCATGAGACACATGGCTGTTAGGTTTACCGAGGAAATCCCTATAAATGGCTATCACTTCAGGGTTTTCGTGTGACTTGCGAAATAACATGTGTTCATCCTCAGAATAGATAGCGTTCATACGGTTCTGCCTGATCTCCATGCTGGTAGGTATAGGCTGGCCACCGCCACCAATACATCCGCCCGGACAAGCCATGATCTCAATGAAGTGATAAGGCGATTTACCTTCTCTTACCATCTTCATTATCTTATTGGCATTAACCAGCCCATGTGCGATTGCCACCTTCAACTCCACTCCTTCCAGGAACTTCCAGTCATCGGTACAACCTTCGATTTTTAATGTTGCCTCCTTAACACCATCCATTCCTCTTACAGGAGTGATATTAAGGTTGCTAAAAGGAACTTCACGTCCGGTTACAATCTCATATGCAGTACGTAATGCAGCCTCCATGACACCACCGGTAGCTCCGAAAATTACCGCAGCGCCAGTTGAGTCGCCCATAACTGAGTCATAATTTGCCGGTTCAAGGCTTCTGAAATCAATGCCAGCCTGTTTTATCATAACTGCAAGTTCCCGTGTTGTAAGTACAAAGTCAACATCCTTGTATCCGCTTGCCCACATTTCCGGCCTGTCAGCTTCATATTTCTTTGCAGTGCAGGGCATAATTGAAACTGAAACAATCTTTGAAGGGTCAAGCTTACGCTTCTGCGCATAATATGTCTTTGCAAGCGCTCCAAACATCTGCTGCGGTGATTTACAGGTTGAGAGATTCGGAAGTAATTCAGGATACTTATGTTCAATGAATTTTATCCATCCCGGAGAACATGATGTAAACATTGGGAGTGATATTTTTTTATCACCGTCAACAAGAGCTTTTTTAAGCCTGGTGAGAAGTTCTGTACCCTCTTCCATGATTGTCAGGTCAGCGCTGAAATCTGTATCCAGAACCGAATTGAAACCCAGCTGTTTCAGAGCATTAACCATTTTTCCCGTAACTCTTTCACCCGGGATCGTACCCAAGATCTTCTCCCAATGCTACTCTTACAGCAGGAGCAGTCTGTACAACAACATGTTTTTCAGGGTCATATATTGCATCCCAAACCTGGTCGATAGATGTTTTTTCAACCAGTGCACCGGTGGGGCAACGGTTAACGCACTGGCCGCAATTGGTACATACAACATGGCTCATCGGACGTTCATGAAATGAAGAGATCTTCTGATGGGACCCTTTATTTGATACAGCTATTGCTGAAATATACTGCAACTCGGAACATGTTCTTACACACCGCTGGCAGCGGATACATTTACTGTCATCCTTTGATAAATGAAGGTGAAGAGCGGTCAATGTTGTATTTATGATCTTCCACAAGACTCAGAAACACAGTGTCTCCAAAGGCAAACTCATTTGCCAGTGCCTGTAATTCACATTTCTGATTCTTGTAGCATTTTGTACAATCGGACCTGTGCTCTGACAAGAAGCAATTCAACGATATGCTTACGGGCGTTCCTTACTTTCAGTGTATTGCTATGTATATCCATACCTTCAGCAACAGGAGTTGCACATGAAGCAATAAGTGTTCTTGCTCCTGTCTGCTCAACTACACATACACGGCAGTTTCCTGCAACGCACAGGTCGGGATGGTTACACAATGTTGGTATATTAATATTCAGTTTTTTTGCGGCTGCCAGAACAGTTGTCCCGGCAGGGACAGATACTGATTGGTTATTTATTGTCAGATTTATCATATATTTCTGTTTTTGTTTAATGAATTAGTAGATGACCTCTTCCCTGAAGTTCTCGACAATGGTGCGGAATGCATTCCCTACCGACTGGCCAAGTCCACATTTTGAAGCTATTTTCATTGTCTCAGCAAGCTTTACAAGTTCATTAAGATAAATTGATTTGGCTTCACCTTTTTTGACTTTTTCAACACCTTTCAGGAACTGCTGACAACCCACACGGCATGGGGTACACTGACCGCATGACTCTTCAGCAAAGAAATCGAGGTAGTTGTGAAGGACATTGTACATCGACCGCGAACTGTTGAACAGTTTCATTGATCCACCTGTCGGTACCCCTTCAAAACCGATTATCGTATTATGCAAACTTCTTCCTGGGCACACAGAAGCCGGAAGCGCCACCGACCTGAACAGCTTTTGTATCTCCATCGCCAAATTCATTAACGAATTGCTGAACTGACATCCCGAGCTCAAGCTCAAATATTCCGGGAGTAGGCGTGTCTCCTGAAACTGAGAATACTTTCGAACCCCTTGAATCTTTTGTTCCCAGTTTGGTAAATTTTGCAGCGCCATGTTTTATAATCATCATGGCTGTTACCAGAGTTTCCACATTATTAATTGATGTTGGTTTTCCAAAAACACCTGAATCAGTCGGATAGGGTGGTTTGTTACGTGGTTCTCCACGCTGTCCTTCGATAGATTCAAACAGGGCGCTCTCCTCACCGCAGATATAAGCACCGCTTCCCATGCAATATCTTATCCTGAAATCGTACCCTATCTCATCTAATAATTTATGAAATGCGTCAAGCTCCTTCATCAGCTGGGGAAGAAGAAACCTGTATTCGCCTCTCAGATAAACAATACCGTTCTTTGCATTTATTGCTTTACCGGCTATCGCCATGCCTCCGTATACCTTGTATGACACTTTATCGAGTATCTCACGGTCTTTAAATGTTCCTGGTTCACCTTCATCAGCATTACATACGACATATTTATCGGGGTTATCTTCGGCTGCCGCATATTTCCATTTAAGTCCGGTCGGGAACCCGGCCCCTCCCCTTCCTTTCAATCCCGAGTCGAGCATTTGTTGAATAATCTCATCGTTGGTCATCTTAAATGCTTTTGTCAGAACTTCTCTGGGCGTTGACCTTTTCAAAGATCAGGTCAACCTTATTTAAACCTGTATTTTCCATGATTTAACCTGAATTATATTATTTATGCAAGTAACTTTTAAGTATTTCCGAAACCTTCTCAGGGGTAAGCTCTGTATAAGGGACTTCATTTATAAGCATTGCAGGTGCCTTATGACACCACCCGATACAGTTTGTCTCAATCAGGCTGAAAAGCCTGTCTGATGTTGTTTCTCCTACTTTGATCTTGAGCATTTCCTCAATAGTTTGTATGATATCGATCTTTCCTTTCATGGAGCATGTAATTGTCTTACATACCCTTATAACATATTTTCCCTTCACACTTGTATCGAGAAAAGTATAAAACGAAGCTGTCCCGTAAACCTCTGCCGCTGAGATATCGAGTTCCTTTGCAACTTCCACCATTGCCTCATCAGTCAGGTAACTATGTTTCTCAACAATTCCCTGAAGAATTGGCATCAGACTCTCCCTTTGGCGCCCATGCCGGTCGGACAATTCTTTAACCAGATTTCCTACGTTATACATTTCTAATTGATTTTTAGGTAATTAACTATTATTTTAATTGTTAAAACAGTGCTTTCAAAAGTGCTGTTAATTTAATAACAATACTTTTTAAAAAAAACTTATTAAGTCATTGTTCGTAATTTAGAATGAAAATAAAGAAGGTTGAAGTGAGTTAAAGTGAGTTGAATTTAGTTACATTAAGTTGAATGAGAGGAAGTTGGAGGGTATATTGCCATAATATCGCCCACAGGATATCCTGGTTATCAACCTCCTGAATTCTCCGGTTATCAACCCCCTGAATCCCATAGCCGTCAAGCTAATGCTATTAAACGTTTAATTGTGAGGTCATTGTGTTTCTGAAAAGTTCATTAGTGAGGTTCGCCGTAGGCGATTAATTATTGTAGAAAAACAACCAACACATTAATTTTTTACCACGTAGTGGTTAAACAATTGCTTAGAATTCAGAGAATTATTAAATTTGTTCTAGCTGCATTAATAATTAAAAAATTCAATTTATGAACCCTGGAACATTCACCCAAATTTATGTTCAGTTGGTATTTGCTGTAAAAAAACAGGGAAACCGCGTTAAGAAAGGAAATCAGACCTCATGTATTTGAGTATATAAGTCGTTCGCAAATATCCAATATTTATAAATATATTGAAAATCAGGAAGAAACTCATAAATTTAAAACATTTCTGATGAATATGTTCAATATCTTAAAAAACGTGAAATGGAATTTGATGAACAATTCTTATATGAATTCTGGGAGAATCCTGTTTAACCTCTACGAGGTAATAAACCCATTTTTATATCTTTGGCTACAATAGTTTAAGCCCCCGATAAATCGGGGCAGGCTCTAGGGCTAAATATAAAATAGTTATCTCTTCTGCATATCAGAGAGTTATAAAAATTAGCTTGATGGCTATGGGGGGTCGGGGGGCAAAATAACCGGATTGCAGGGCAAATGCCAGGGATTAGGGAGCTAATACCTGGTTTGGGAAGTAAACCCTATTCTTTTTTTAACTTCAATTTTACTTAGAAATGTTATATTCTGGACATTGGAATAACTATACTGATATAATCCATCATCTCCTATCATAACCAGGACATTTCCGATCGGGATAACATCAAACGCTTTTATGGCCGGGTATGAATAGATCAGATGGCTTGAAATGGTTTTTGGATCGGAAGCATCAAATACTTTCAAACCGGCATTTCCGTCACAAACAAAAAGCAGATCTCCATCCTTACCTAATCCAAAAGGATTTGTCATAGGATATGATCTGACTATTGCAGGTTGAGAAAGATTTTTAATATTAATCACATCAAGGCAATTAACAGTACCCCCGCAATTAGTTCCGGACCTGAGTGTTATATAAGCCAGAGTATCATCAACCACAACAGGATCGCAGCTGCGTATATGGTTATAGGTCGATATTCTGATCAGGTTTTGCGGATCTGTAATATCATATATTATCATGCCTGTGGTTGTTCCCAAAAACATATTGTTTTGGGTCAGAAACATTGTTTCAATGCCCCACCCGGCATTAATTTCAAACAGTTTAGCCGGATTAGTCCCGGTAGTAATATCCATCACCTCCAGGTTATTCCCGTTGAGCAGATATAATACATTATCTTTTAACCCAAATCGCGCCATCGACCCTCCCACACCAATTCCGCTTCCACTGACACCAGATATTGATGAACTAATGAAAGAGCCATCCATTTTATCCATTTGCAGGTTGAAAACGGGATAAACAATAGGATTATCATATACCCTCTCCTTGATGGTCTTTACTTCCCAGGCTACTACCAGTCCTTTCTCCCTGTCGACATGGGCCACAGGAAATTCGTTTCCTGTGGGAGGAATTGTATAAGGCAGAATATCTTTAACCCTTCCTGTTTCATGGATATTTGCAATATTCTGAACATCAAGAACTACCAGATCGACAAAACTATCAGCATATAGGGTGTTCCCTGAAATAGCCATGTCAACAACACCCGGAATTTTAACAAATACTTTCTTTACAGGTGCAGACGGATCACTATTGTCAAACACGTGTATTCCCTTAAGTTCCTCAATAATAAAAATATAACCATCCTTAAAATATATCTTCCCCGGATTTTTGAGGTCAACACTTTCTTCCTCATTGATCGAAGCCCTTAATTCGGCATATGTCATATAAACGGGAGAATTACCTTTATACTCCCTGAAAGTGGTATCTTCGCATGAACTGATAAGCAATACCAAAAAAGAAATTAAAGTAATAATTGGAATGATTTTTGCTTTCATAATGATCAGATTTAGGTTCCTCAGACAAAGACAAAAATCATGCTAAACCTTCCAACCTTAAAACCTTTCTTTATGAAAAAAAAGATTTTGTTTATCATTTTCCTAATAATCACCGGGTTGCAATTATCCGGACAAAAGACAAAAGATGTACTGTACCTTAAAAATGGTAGTATGATATTTGGAAAGCTTGTTGAAATATATGCTGATCAGTATAAAATGCAAACATCGGATGGAAGCATCTTAATCTTTCCGTCGCTGGAGGTGGAAAAATTTACAAAAGAGATGCCGTATTTTAATGGCAGGAAAACTAATGGATTTAGTTTTTCCCTGGAAGCCGGGCTGCTTGCAGGATCACAGAACTCCAAATACTTTGCTCCATTCAGCTTTAATTTTCTTGCAGGAATAATCAGTAACACCAAGAATACTACAAGTATCGGATCGGGAGTTGAATTTATCGGAAGACCTTATACTCCATTATTTTTGGAATATAAATATGTCGTTTATGACCGGAAGACCAGTCCGTTTATATTTGCCCGGGGAGGAGCAGTTCTCCCCCTGGGCGGAGAAGAAAGTTCGTCTTCGTATGTTTACCAGCCAGAAAATTCTTCCAAAAACTATAAAGGGGGTGCTTCATTTACTTTCGGCTCTGGTATCTCATGGGCAAAAGCAGATTATGAGACTTATCTGAGTTTTGCATACAGGTATGCACATACCAGTTATGTACAATATGAGTATAACCTCGGGGATGTAACATATGCTAACACCTTAAACAGGCTTGAAATAAAATTCGGATTTAAATTCTGAACCCGATAAATGGATTATCAGTCTTTACTAAAAAACCTTCAGCCTGATCATGAATTCTTTATCGGGATTGATTCGGACGGATGTGTATTTGATTCGATGGAGGTAAAACAGAAAGAGTTCTTCATCCCAAATGCATTAAAATACTTTGATCTTTTTGCTGTTTCAAAGATCCTGCGTGAGACCTGGGAATTTGTAAATCTCTACTCAGTTTACAGAGGAGGTAACCGGTTTACTTCAATAATCAGAGTATTTGAACTTTTAAGCGAAAACCCGGGATTAATAAAATCAGGCATAAAATTACCTGATATGACATCGCTTAAAAAATGGGTGAAATCTGAAACAAAACTGGGTAACGCTACACTAAGGAAGTACTTCGAATCAAATTATGATCCTGATCTTGAAAAGGTTTTAATATGGTCGGAATCAGTAAATAAAGAAATAAGTCAGTGGCTTCATAAGATTCCTCCATTTCCGTTTGCGCTGAAAGCTATAAAAGCTATATCTTCATTGGCTGACCTTATTATTGTTTCGCAAACACCCCTTGAAGCTCTTGAGCGTGAATGGGAAGAGCATGATCTGAAAAAGTATATAAAAGCCATTGCAGGCCAGGAACACGGGACAAAAACAGAGCATATTTTAATGGCGGCAAAGGGCAAATATCCCGACAACAAAATACTTATGATAGGTGACGCTATCGGAGACCTGGATGCTGCGATAAATAATGGTATACTTTACTATCCCGTTATTCCGGGAGATGAAGATAAATCCTGGGAAAATTTTTTGAATACCGGATTTGAAAGATTTATCACAGGTCATTACGCAGGCAGGTACGAAAAGTCTCTTCTGAAAGAGTTCAGAAAATATTTACCTGAGACACCTCCAGGGAACTAAATATAATCAACAATCTCTTAGTTTAGTTTTTCACTTATCCATTTATACCACTCCTTCAGGCCGTCCCCTCTTGTACATGAAACTTCGAAAAGAGGTATTTGAGAATTGATTTTTTTCAAATCGGACCTGAAACTGTTAAAACTAAAATTTGTATAGGGAATCAGGTCAACCTTATTGAGAAGAGCAGCAATCGCTTCCCTGAAAAGCATAGGGCACTTAACAGGTTTATCGTCACCCCCGGTTGTGCTTACTACTGCCAGATTGAAAGATTCACCAGGATCAAATTTACTGATGATTAAGAAAAAGGAACAAAGATCATAAAAAAAGATAATGTTAAATGTATCTTTTGTGGTCATTACCCGGAACATTGTATTACCGGTACGGGATTAAAATTATCAGAGAAAATCTTTGACCCGGCAGTATTTGACTGGCAGGAAAAATTAAAACCAAAGGTGCCATTTCTTCACTCACAGCAGATGCAAGTATTGAAAATTACAACGGATAAATAAATAGTATGGATCCTTATATAATTATACTTATTTATTGTGCGGACATGAATTCATCTGCAGGAACATTTAAATAACTGACAATATGTCAGATACAGGATCTGACTTACAATACAAACAATATATCTCTTAAACGTTTTTCAGAGTTTTTCAGTATGCCGGTTTATATTCTCGCAATCCAGTCTGAAAAAATTGTCTTTCGTGAAAATATTTCATACCTTGTGAAGCATGTTGCAGATAATATTATTAAACTAATAAACAAACAGGAGGAGCATCATGGCTGTAGAATATCTATGTAAAATTTGCAGGGGTCATCTCAAGGTTAAAACTAACATTGTCCTTGCTGCCGCAAAAATCAACAGTCCTTCAAGAGGATTGATTTTTCTGAATCCTGAGCTGGGGAACTATGCAACCACAACACATCCTTCTTTCCATATAAAAGAAGGTGAAGAATACATTTATACATGCCCTATCTGTCACTCACAATTAAATAGTGCAAAGTATAATCACCTGGTGAGAATAATAATGATTGATGAGGACGGAAAGGAATATAATATTTACTTTTCAGGTATCGGAGGTGAAAAGTGCACTTATAAAATCAGGGGAGATAAAGTTGAAGAAGAGAAAGGCCCTGATGCAAAGACTTATAATAAATATTTTGAAGTACCTGAGGAAGACAGAAAATATCTTTAAAAATTCAGACTCATAACACAAATATTCAGGCAGTTAAAAAAATAGTTGTCTTAATCTGCTTTTTTCTGTCAACAAATAATTCTATTTTTGCCACTTGTTAAAAAATCTAATGGTAAATAATTATTTTATGAGTAACGAAATAAACAAACTTGCAGCTGATAATATCCGTATCCTGTCGATGGCTATGGTGGAAAAGTCAAAATCCGGGCACCCCGGCGGTGCAATGGGAGGAGCTGACTTCATACATATCCTCTTTTCCGAGTTCCTTAAGTTTGACCCGAGTGATCCTTCATGGATTAATCGCGACAGGTTTTTTCTCGATCCTGGTCATATGTCACCCATGCTTTATTCGATCCTTACACTTACCGGTCATTTTACCACTGAGGAACTAAAAAACTTCAGGCAGTGGGGCAGCCCTACCCCGGGTCATCCGGAGCTTGACATTATGAGAGGTATTGAAAATACTTCCGGACCATTAGGTCAGGGTCATACAATGGCTGTTGGTGCAGCTATTGCCGAGAGATTTCTTGCTTCAAGGTTTGGGGAACTCTTTGCTCATAAAATATTTACGTACATCTCCGATGGAGGCGTGCAGGAAGAGATTTCACAGGGAGCAGGACGTCTGGCCGGATTCCTTGGCCTGCATAATCTCATCATGTTCTATGATTCAAATGACATACAGCTTTCAACTGAAACCAAAGCTGTAACTATTGAGGATACTGCCATGAAATATACTTCATGGGGATGGAACGTTATTAAAATTGACGGTAACGATCAGTCACAGATCAGAAAAGCACTTATCTCTGGTGTCAACGAAAAGGAGAAACCCACAATCATTATTGGCAAAACAATAATGGGCAAGGGTCTGCTTGATAACGAAGGCAACAACTTTGAGAGGAAGACCTCAACCCATGGGATGCCGGTAAGTGAGGCGGGCGGTTCATTTGAAAAGTCACTGCTCAACCTGGGGGGTAATATGTCTGATCCGTTCCTGATTTTTGATGATGTAAAAAAACTCTACAATAAGATACTCTCAGAAAAATCAGAAATAGCTGCCGACTGGAAAAAAAGAAAAAATGAATGGGCTTCAAAAAATAGTGAACTGGACAAAAAACTTAATAACTTTTTTGCCGGAAATGTTCCGGAGATAGATTACGGTAGCATCGGGCAAAAAGAGGGTTCAGCCACACGGGCAGCATCTTCAGTTGTTTTGGGTCTATTTGCAAAAAAGATTGAAAATATGATTGTTGCGTCAGCCGATCTTTCAAACTCCGACAAAACAGATGGTTTTTTAAAAAATACACACGCGTTTACAAACAACGATTTCTCAGGAGCATTTCTCCAGGCCGGTGTTTCAGAACTGACTATGGCAGCGGTGATGAATGGCATGGCTCTTCATGGTGGCGTAATCCCCGCCTGCGCTACATTCTTTGTATTCTCAGATTATATGAAACCTGCTGTAAGGTTAGCGTGTCTGATGGGGTTACAAGTCAAATATATCTGGACCCATGATGCTTTCCGTGTAGGTGAAGACGGGCCTACCCATCAGCCTGTGGAACAGGAAGCTCAGCTGCGTCTTCTGGAACACCTTAAAAACCACCATGGCGAAAATAGTATGGTAGTTCTGAGACCTGCCGACGCAACAGAAACAACCGTTGCGTGGAAAATAGCCCTTGAGAATAAGAAAAGTCCCTCTGCTTTAATTCTCTCGAGGCAAAACATCAAAGATCTTCCATCTGATAATAATAACAGGTATGCCGATGCTCTGAAATCGGAAAGAGGGGCATATATTGTACAGGATTGTTCAGGAAAGCCAGATATTATTCTGATCGCAAGTGGTTCAGAGGTAGCTACACTTGTTGAAGGGGCTTTGCTTTTAAGAAAAGACAAACTTGAGGTGAGGATCATTTCTGCTCCATCCGAAGGTTTATTAGGGAATCAAACTGAAGAGTACCGCAATTTGTTGTTACCTGAAAATATTCCCGTATTCGGATTAACAGCAGGCTTACCGGTAACTCTCCGCGGATTAGTGGGCCCCAGAGGGAAAATATGGGGGTTGGATCACTTTGGGTTTTCAGCACCATACAAGGTACTTGATGAGAAGTTTGGATTTACGGCTGATAATGTTTACAAACAGGTAAAAGAGTATCTTAAGGAATATAAAAAGTAATCATCTCAGTACAAAAGAAGGGAGGTTGTCTTTTTATTTTACGAACTCAGCGATTTTCTGAAGAAGGCTTTTCTGGCTGATCGGCTTGCTCAGATAGGCGTCGCATCCGGCTGCAAGAATCCGGTCCTCATCACCCGACATTGCATAAGCTGTTACTGCAATTACGGGAACATCATTCTTTATCACTTTAATTTGCCGGGTTGCTTCAAAGCCGTCAATTCCCGGTATCTTCATATCCATAAGAATCAATAATATATCCGGATTAGCTTTGAACAATTCAACTGCCTCCTTACCATTAGATGCATGAATGACTTTAGCGTTTGTTTCACGCCTGATAATAGCTTTCAGATATAAGAAATTTATTTCATCATCTTCAACAACAAGAATGGAATGTCTTTCTGATAACTTCTTATTTTCAACCTCAATGGTATTATAAACAGATTCTCCGGTTTGTCTTGCAAATGGAATACTAAAGCAGAAAGTTGAACCAATCCCTATCTCTGATTCTACCCTGATGGTTCCTCCAATAGCGTCGATCATTCCTTTTGCAATAGACAAACCAAGTCCGCTGCCTTCACTTAATTTGCCAGGTCCGCGATCTTCCTTTCTAAACCGGTCAAATATATCGTTAAGTGAATCTTTACCAATACCTATACCTGTATCTCTCACAAAAAACTCAAGCTTATTTTCCAGGCACTTATATCCAAAATGAATGCTGCCTTTTTCGGTAAACTTAATTGCGTTGTCAAGAAAATGGGACATTACTTTCTGGATAATTTCCTGATCTGAATTGACTAATAATTTACCTGCCTTTTCCGGAGTCACTAAATATAATTTCAGGTTCCTCTTTGAGCAAATCATCTCAAAATTATTAAAGACTTTTCTTAGAATATGGACCGGACAGAAATTCTTACCTGACACAGTCAAGCTGCCGGAAGTCAGCAGAGAAATATCCATATAGTTAGTAATCGTTCTTAACAGACGGTCACTACTTTCTAAAAGCATTGCAACGGAACCCTGTTTCTCTTTTTCTGAGAGATCCGGTTGAGAAATTATTTCAGCAAAACCCAGGATGCCATTGAGAGGCGTACGCACTTCATGGGAGATATTATTCAGAAACATCGTTTTAAGCCGGTCACTTGCTTCAGCCTTCTCCTTCGCAAGAATCATCTGTTCGGCAGCTTTAACTCTTTCCGAAATATCTATTACCATAACCAGCCGGGTTTTACGGTCATTTTTCTCAGGCAGGGAATGGGATGTAATCTCAACAGGAAATACTGTTCCGTTCTTTCTCATGTGACGCATATTGTTTGAATGGTATGCATCTTTACCGAGCTTTTTAATTGAATCCATGAGATCAGTAACATCTTCAGGCAGACGAATATTCTTAAGAGTCATCGATGAGAACTCTTCTCTTGAATAGCCATAATTATTAACTGTTGCTTCATTTACTTCAATGAATTCAAGTGTTTTTTCATCAAAAATATAAGAGGGTATCGGGTTGTCGAGAAAAAGTTCCCGGTAACGTTGTTCACTTGCAAAAGTTTTTTCTTCCAGAATCTTCCTGAGTGTAATATCTTCTTTAACACAAATGAAATGTGTTATTACATTCTTTTCATTTTTAATTGAAGAAACAGTAGCGCTTTCCCAGTATAATTCCCCGGTTTTTTTCCTGTTGTGGAATTCTCCTTTCCAGGCTTTACCGGCTTTTATCTTATTCCAGAATTTCCTGTATTCCTCCTCTGACTTTTCATGGGAACTGAAGATCCCAGGATTTTTTCCAATTAGTTCCTTCTTTGTGTAACCGGTTATCTCACATAATTTTTTATTGACATATTCAATTTTTCCAAAAGTATCGGTAATAACTATTGAAGCAGGACTTTGTTCTACTGCCCTGGAAAGTTTCCGTAGTTCTTCCTCGGAATTCCGGCGACCTGATATATCATGGCATATCAACTGGTAAGTTTTATCCGGCATCATTTTGGTGTGCATCTCAACAGGAACAATCATTCCATTACTGCGGAGGATTTTACGCTCAATGGTCACGGATTCTCCGTTATTAAGAAGATCATACCTGAGAGGAAATTCTTCCAGCTCTTCCGGTGAAAAAAGCATACTGATTCTGGCTCCAATCAGTTCATTTAAAGATCTCCCTGTAATTTTAAGCATTTTAGAATTGGCACCTGTTATTATTCCCTGATGTGTACCCAAAAGTATACCATCAGGGGCCATTTCAATCAGTTCCCTGTATCTTGTTTCGCTGTCTTTTAATGCATTCTCAATTTCCTTTTTTTCAGTGATATCCCTGGTCATGCTAAGTATATGGGGGATTCCCCTGATATCGATTATTACAGCTGATATCATTCCATTTCTTATGGTTCCGTCTTTCATCCTGAACCTGGCTTCAAGATTTGTCACTTTTCCTTCATCCTTAAGTCCGCTGACCAGTTTATCACGGTCAGCAGAGTCAACCCATATGTTTAAATCAGTAGTAGTTTTGCCGGCAATATCTTCTTCAGAATAACCGGTAATTTTTGTAAATCCTTCATTAACTGAGACATATAACCCATCGCTCAGTCGGTTCACATTAACTGAGTCAGGACTCATAATAAATGATTTCCGGAAAATCTCCTCGTTCTTTTTTAATGAGTTGTCCATGAGTTATTATCGATTCACTTGGTACATATAGTCTGCATAACCTTTCCCGGCCAATAAAAATAATTGATGAGCTTCAGAGATCATGGACGAAATACTTAATTTCCCAAAAATAAGAGAATTAATCGGGTATTGTCAATCTTAAATCATTTGAAACAATATATTTTATTAAGTCACAGATTGAGAAGCCGGAAATCATGTCATATTACAGTAGAATCAGTCATATGAAAAAGATTGAAAATTTTAATTATTTTTGAAGTCTGAATCCCAGAAATATGCTGCATGATATAAAACCCGGAGTCAAAGGTTTGATCTTCGATCTCGACGGAACATTAGCCGATACTATGCCTTATCATTTTGCAGGATGGAAAAAAGCCTGTCTGAAATATGGTGCTGACCTCGATACAACCTTTTTAAGAAAACATACAGGAAGTCCGGGATGGATAATCGCTTCTGAGATAATCGATAAATGCGGCTTGAAGAATATTGTTACTGTTGATCAGATAATGACCGAAAAACTTAAACAGTTTTTCAGTATTCAGCACTTTGTAAAGCCCATAGAACCTGTTGTTGAATTAGCACGGAAATATTATGGCAAACTGCCGATGGCTGTTGGAACAGGAGGCCACAGGGAAGCGGTGGAACGGACTCTGGAAATAATAGGATTAAGTAATTTTTTTGATATAATTGTTACAGCAAATGATGTCGACAATTTTAAACCTCATCCTGAGACATTTCTCAAATGTGCAGAACAGATGAAGGTTGAGCCGGAATATATTGAGGTGTTTGAAGATGGCGACCTTGGTATGGATGCAGCCAGGAATGCGGGGATGATTGTCACAGATGTAAGAGCATGGTACGATAGTAATTGGTAATTCGGCTCAGAGCACAGGGCACAGGGCCCAGAGCGAAGGGCGAAGCGCACAGGTATGAGGTGTGAGGCGTATTTAAAATTATTTTACCTTTCAGCAGGCCATTTCACCGGCGTTCTTCTTGGCTGACAGAAGATTGTAGGCACCTTTGATTACCACTTTTGCACCGGTAAGATCAACTCCTTCAGGAACTTTTATGCCTACGTAACCGGAAGAGGATATTCCTTTTTTGACCTCAACCATCCTGTACTCCGTGAACGGAAATCCTGCTTCTTCCTTTTCTCTTTCATAAATAAAAATATAATCTTTATCATCGAAGCTTACCACGGCATCCGAAGGCAGTACATTCTCATTATCCTTTGCTTCTTCGATTAGTGCATTTACATACATCCCGGGTAAAAGGTTTTTACAGGTGCTGGAGACACTTGCATATACACGGAAAGTTTTATCATCGCTGACAGATTTTGCCGTCTGTGTAATAACTGCCTCATGTTCTTCCGTTTCATTATTTATAAAGAACCTGATTTTCTGACCGGCGGCCACTTTAGCTGCGTCCTTTTCAAAAAGGGTTAACTCGAGGTAAAGTTTGTCACTGTTCACAATTTCGAAAAGCACATCCGTAGGTGAAACATATTTCCCAATATTTACATTAACTGTTTTAAGGAATCCTTTTATGGGAGAGGTCAGGTTTACGGAGCTGCTGATATTATCTTCCCTGAGGCTACCAGGATCAATGCCAATTAGAAGAAGCTTCTGTTCAAGAGATTTTACCAGAGCTTTAAGGTTCTTAAATTCAACCGTAACCTGTTGCAGGTTTTGTTCGGAATAAACATCGCTCTTGTATAATTCTGAGTGACGCTTAAAATCTGCATCAGCAAACACAAGTTTGTTTTTTGCTTCCAGATAATTCTGTTGAATATCAACGAAATCCTGGTTTTCAATTACTGCAAGGGTCTGACCTTTGCTTACATTATTTCCGGGTAACAAATTTGTATTTTTGATAAATCCGCCCAAAGGCATGCATACAGTTGCCAGATTCTGTGGCGCTACGGATAAAATACCATTAACTTTTAGAATATTGCCAAGGGATCGGATCTCGATTGCTCCCAGTTCAACTCCTGCCAGTTTTATCTGGTCTGCCCGCAGCTCTACAATATCTTCCGGCAGGACTTCGGTCACTATTGTTCCAACGGGCAGATTGTTTCCCTTATTGCAGGAGAATAAGAACACTACCAGTCCCAAACAGATAATTAATGAGTTTTTAATTCTTAAGTTTTTCATGATATTCTTTGTTATTGATTTTCAAGCGCCTTTTCAATTATTAAAATATTTTACCTGTAATATATTCTATAGATATTATTGTCTGGTTGCAGTTATTAAGAGCATCCAGGTAGTTCTGTTTTATAGCCAGTGCCCTGTCCAATGTCAGCACATAATCAAGGTAATCCATGGCGCCCGCCTTATAGCTGAGGGTTGCCTGACTGATTATCAGTTCAGCTTCCGGTACAGCCTGCTTTTCATAATAATCAACGCTTGATGAGTATTTGCTGAATTCATCGAGCAATGAATGATAACTGCCTGATATTGATTTGCTGAGGTACTCAGCATCTGTCCTGGCGACATTTTCGCTTATCCTCGCAGCTTTTGACCGTGCCGTATAAGGGCCAAACCAGAGTGGGATTGAAATACCCGCCTGAACACCGGTAAACCTGGAACCCTGTCCAAAGTATCTTGCAATGCCATTAACATCCTGAGTTCCGATAATGGTCTGACTGAAATATCCGATATTCAGATCAGGAAGCATCTGACTGCGTTCAAGTCTTTTTTCTATTTTTGAAACCTCAATCTGCTGGTTAGCGTAACCCAGGGACGGATTCTGCCTGGCCGATACGCTGTCGTTAATAAATGAAAAATCAATTCTGTTCAGGTTGTTTTCAACAGGAACAGACAAAACGGTACTGTTCATCAGAAGCATCAGTTTGCGGTTATAAATGCCAACATCAGCTTTTACCTGGTACAACTGGTTTTTTATTTCAAGACTTTGTGATCGGGCTGTGATCATTTCGAGTCTGTTTGTTTCTCCCGATTTTGCTCTTAATTCGGCTGCCCTAAGGAATCCAGAGTAAAGACTATCCTGATATGCCAGTAATTTTTGTTTCGCCACCAGATAAACATATTGCCAGTAAACCTGCTTCACCCTGGTTGCTATTTCCAGTTTGGAAATATTGAACTGTAATTCACTGCTTTTAATATTAGCGTTGGCCAGTTTAGACCTGTTTAGATATACCGAAGGAAAAGCAAACGATTGGGATACTGTAAAACTGTTATCATTTGTATAAGAATTAAACTGCCCATACTGACCATCAATTACTGTTTTCGGAAGATCAACTGAAGCTCCCTTAAGTGCTCTTCTTCATCTACTGAATAAGCAGCGGATTTGATTGCAAGGTTACTGTCCAGTGCTGTCTGAATAGCATCATGCAGATTGATTACGCTGGGGATTTGCTGGCCATTTATATCGTGTTAAAAATGAAGTGAATCCCAAAAAGAACCAGAAATATTGACGGTGTCAGTACTGACTTTTTCCAAAATCTGAATTTTAGTCTGCCTGAGGAAAAAATGACATAAAAAACCGGCAGAATAATCAAAGTAAGAATAGTTGCGGTAATAAGTCCCCCTATCACAACTGTTGCAAGAGGTTTTTGTACTTCAGCACCTGCAGAGGTAGACAAGGCCATCGGCAGGAATCCCAGCGATGCAACAGCAGCAGTCATTATTACAGGACGTAAACGGGAATGAAGTCCCTTCAGAACTCTTTCTTTAATATCCGTAACTCCCTCCTTTTCCAGACGGTTAAACTCTGCAATCAGCACTATTCCGTTGAGTACTGCCACTCCAAACAAGGCAATAAAGCCAACCCCGGCCGAAATCGAGAAATTCATCCCGCGCACCCATAAGGCCAGTATTCCACCAATGGCTGACATAGGAACAGCCGAAAAAATCAGAAGAGATTGTTTCATGGAATGAAAAGTAAAGTAAAGCAATACAAAAATTAAGAGCAGTGCTATCGGAACAGCAATTGAAAGTCTTTTTTGTGCAGCTTCAAGATTCTTAAACTGACCTCCGTAAGAAACATAATAACCTGTGGGCAGACTTATTTTCTCATCAACCTGTGCAGTAACATCTTTTATAACGCTTTTAACATCACGGTTACGTACATTGAATCCAATTGTGATCCTCCGTTTTGTATCCTCCCGTGAAACCTGGGCAGGGCCTGATTTAACTGAGATGTCAGCTACCTGTTCAAAGGGTATCTGGTTACCGTCAGGTAATGCTACTGTAAGATTCTTAATATCATCAAGGCTTTGCCTGTAATCTTTATCCAGCCGTACAACCAGTCCGAACCGTTTTTCTTCATCAAATACCACTCCTGCCTGACTACCGGCAAATGCAGCCCGCAGAATACTGTTTACATCCTCAACAGAAAGTCCATACTGTGCGAGACGGTCACGGTTATATTCAACCTGTATCTGTGCCAGGCCTGTAACCTTCTCAACATTTATATCCTGCACACCCGTTATTGTCTGAATGATTTTCTCAACTTCAGAAGCTTTCGCTGCAAGAATGGTCGAGGTCGTCTCCAAAGATCTTGATTGCGATATCCTGCTTTGATCCTGTCATCAATTCATTAAATCTCATCTGGATTGGTTGCTGAAATTCGAATTTTACACCTGCCAGTGCTACCAGTTTCTCTTCCATTTTCCCTACCAGCTCTTCCCTGGTTGTTGCTGATACCCATTCACTCTTATCTTTAAGGGTTATTATATAATCACCTGTCTCCATCGGCGTGGGATCAGTAGGTATTTCACCTGCACCTATCTTGCATACAGCATGTTTTACCTCCGGAAAATTTTCCAGTAATATTTTATTTGCCATGATTACTTTATCAACAGTATTGGAAAGAGATCCTCCCTGAAGAGTCATAACACCTGAGGCAAGGTCACCTTCTTCCAGCTGCGGAATGAACTCTCCACCTAAACGGCTGAACAAAAAGAGACTGAACAGGAACAGTACAACTGCTGAAACAGAGACCAGTAATTTATGTCTGAGAGCAAATGCAATTGCAGGATTAAATACTTTATGTAACCAGTCCATCAGATGATCAGAAAAACCTGGCTTATGACTCGTATTCTTACTCAGGAATAATGAGGAAGCCATAGGAACATAGGTAAGTGAAAGAATGGCAGCTCCCAAAAGTGCAAATGTAACTACCTGTGCCATAGGACGAAACATTTTACCTTCAATTCCCACAAGCGCCATTATAGGAAGATAAACAATTAGAATTATAATCTGACCGAATGTTGCCGAGCTCATCATTCGTTTAGCCGAATCAAGTACATTATCATCCATCTGAGCCTGTGTAAGCTTTGCCACACCCGAATGATGCTGCTTGCTCTTGTAAATCCGATGCACAACACTTTCTACAATAATTACAGCGCCATCAACTATCAGTCCGAAGTCAATTGCCCCCAGGCTCATCAGGTTTCCTGAAACCCCGAACAGGTTCATCATGGAAACTGCAAATAGCATGGCGAGCGGAATAACAGATGCCACAATCAGCCCTGCCCGCATATTTCCAAGTAACAGAACCAGTATAAAGATGACTATCAATGCCCCTTCAATAAGGTTTCTTGAAACTGTTCCTATAGATCGGCCAACCAGATCAGAACGATTCAGGTATGGTTCAATTTTAACTTCTCCGGGTAAAGATTTCTGGATCGATGCGATCCTGACTTCCACATTATGGATTACCTCATGTGCATTTGCACCCTTTAACATCATTACGACGCCTCCTACCGCTTCAGAAGTATCAACCACAAATGCTCCGTACCGGGTTGCGTTGCCAAACTGAACTGTTGCTATATCCCTGATTAAAATCGGAATACCTGAATTACTTGTTTTTACAACAATCTTTTCAATATCATCTATAGTTTTAACCAGTCCGATTCCACGTATAAAATAGGCTGTGGGTTTTTTGTCGATATAAGCACTTCCTGTGTTTTCGTTGTTCTTCTCAAGTGCATTAAAAATGTCTGTCAGAGTAAGTTTCATGCTCCTGAGTCTTTCAGGATTTACAGCTATTTCGTACTGCTTGACAAATCCGCCATAACTGTTTATATCAGCAACACCTGGTGTACCGAGCATTTCGCGCCTGACGACCCAATCCTGGATTGTACGCAGTTCCATAGGATTAAACTTTTTCTCATATCCCTTTTCCACTGCAAGACGATACTGAAATATCTCTCCCAGCCCGGTTGAGATCGGAGCAAGAGATATCTGTGCAAGTCCTGCCGGGATTGCCTCTTCAGCTTCTTTCAAACGTTCAGTCAGTTGCTGCCTTGCCCAATAAACATCCACCCCGTCTTCAAATACTACGGTCACCACAGATAATCCTAAACGAGAAATGGACCGAAGTTCAATTATATCGGGAATATTGGCAACAGCTACTTCAATGGGTGCAGTTATAAAACTCTCAACTTCCTGAACAGCAAGGGAAGGTGCAAGGGAAATGACCTGCACCTGGTTATTGGTAATGTCCGGAATAGCATCAATCGGCAAGCTGGTTAATGAGTAGGTTCCCCAACCTATCAAAGCCAGAACGAACAGTCCTATTATGAATTTATTTTTTATTGAGAATGTGATAATTCGATTTATCATTATCGCAGGAAAAAATTAATGTTTTTTGCTAATTATCTGATATATAAGTCCTGGCAAGGGGAACTTCTTCTGAAAAAACCAGAAAATGCATAATGGGGATAGTGTTATATCCTCAATTACAATGTGCTGGTGTAATAATTAACCTAAAGATGGGGGAGCTCTCAGAAGGGATAAATCAGGCGGGTCCGCTTAAAAAGCGGTTTGGAGAATTCAATTATTCTAATTCCGGTTGTTTGTAACTTAAACACTGTCGGATCAAATATTCCGGGGACTTTAAAATTTATGTTATGCGTATTCCTGATAACGTCCAATGTTATGCCTTTTTCAGAAGTCAGGTCATTACATGCATGACAATGGACAGGAAAGCCTGAGTGCTGATTGGTTTTGCTATTGGTCAACGGACACGTATCATCCTGACTGGTGACCGACTCAAAAGGATGGTGGTCATGAGGGATTATCATGTGAAGGTTGATTGCCAGTGCAGCAAAAAACAAGGACAATAACCGTATTCTTCTGATAATCTTATTCATCAATCAAAAAGCCAGCGTTTTAAAAATTCAGACAAATATAATTATTATATTTATCAGCTAAAAATAATCCGGCTTTATAATGAACGGGTTTAAGGAACGGGCCTATATTTCAGTTATTCCTTTATATTTAATAAATTTATTCTGATATCAGCGGGTGCCGGGTGCGTGTGAGGGCATTAGTTACTTATAGATACCTGTATTAATGGATCCGGTAACCAGTTTTAAGTACCGGCTGAATTAAAATCTGACCATTGAATCAATTAGTCATAACATCTGACGGTTCCCATACAATTTATGTTCCTGAATTAAATGAACATTATCACTCCATACATGGAGCCGTTCAGGAATCAACCCATATCTTCATCAATTCCGGGTACAGGTATTGCAAGTCTGACCCAGTAAACATTTTTGAAGTGGGCTTTGGAACAGGCCTCAATGCGCTTCTTACTGCTATGGAGTGTATGGAAGGTAACAGGGAAGTCAATTATACTACGGTGGAGAAATTTCCCTTATCTGATAATGTCTGGAAATCGCTTAATTATCATGAGTTTACCGATAAAAAAGGTAAGAAAATATTTGAGTTGATTCATTCCGCAAAATGGAACACAGCAAAAAAGATCTGCAAAAAATTTAATCTGAAAAAAATTAATGCCGACATTACAAAAACAATATTCACCGGCAGTTATAATCTTATTTATTTTGATGCATTTGGTCCGGACAAGCAACCGGAAATGTGGAGAAAGAGTATTTTTGAAATGATTTCCGCAATTACTTCCAGGAATGGAATCCTGGTCACATATTCTGCCAAAGGTGAAGTCAAACGAAACCTTAGGGCAAACGGTTTTGAAGTGACTCTTATTCCCGGTCCTCCGGGAAAAAGAGAGATGATAAGAGCTGAAAAAAAATGAAAATTATTTTTATCACTTAATTTTGCTTTAATCAAAGTGTTATCTTAGCGGAAATTTTAAAATTAAAAACATATAGTATGAAAATGAAGGGATTATTTATTTTGACGGGTATAATTGCCATAATGCTTGGCTCTTGTGCTAAAAATTCTATTCAAAATGCAAAAATAAAAAGTAATGAGGATTCACTTTCTTATGCTTTTGGTATAGTAAATTATAATGCACTTGTTGGTGACAGTCTGATACTAAATCCGACCCTGGTTGCGAAAGCCATGCTCGACGGGAAAGACGGGAAAGCAGCTATGACCGATGAAAGTGCCAGGAGCTATATAATGGCGTTCATTAATAGTCGTGAAACAGCAAAAGCAGCACAAAAGGCTGAAACTAACAAGGTAACTTACAAGGATTATATTGCCCAGAATGAGGAGTTCCTTGCCAAAAATAAGGAAAAACCCGGCGTTATTGTTACTCCAAGCGGATTGCAGTATGAGGTAATTAAAATGGGGACTGGTCCTAAACCAACAGCCGAAAGTACAGTTAAAGTTCATTACGTTGGCACATTGATTGACGGTACCGAATTTGACTCCTCAGTAAAAAGAAATGAACCTGCAACTTTTCCTGTTTCAGGTGTAATACCAGGATGGACGGAAGCATTGCAGTTAATGCCGGTAGGGTCAAAATTCAAGCTTTATCTTCCTGAATCTATTGCTTATGGAGCAAATGGAGCTGGTGAAATAATTAAACCCTATTCAACTCTGATATTTGACGTTGAGCTTCTTGAAATAGTAAAATAATATGAGGACCGCAGAGATACAAACCCAGAGAGGGGCCATGAAGATCAGCTTCTATGAAGAAGATGCTCCGGGTACTGTGGAAAATTTTGTCACTCTTGCAAAAAAGGGGTTCTATGACGGACTTGCATTCCATAGAGTTATTCCAGACTTTGTTATTCAGGGAGGCTGCCCGCTTTCAAAAGACATGAATGATCCAAGAGTAGGTACAGGTGGTCCCGGTTATAAGATTAAATGTGAACTCGATGGCAACAACCAGTATCACGATAAAGGTGTGCTTTCAATGGCACATGCCGGGAGAAATACCGGGGGATCTCAATTTTTTATATGTCACAGCAGGACAAATACAAAACATCTCGACCGGCAGCATACCTGCTTTGGAAAAGTTTTTGAGGGCCTTGATGTAATTGATAATATAAAACAGGGTGACAAAATTGAAAAGATCATAATTTACGAAGAATAGACGTATATGGCTTTTGAAGTAACTGGAAAAATTATTGATATCTCCCCTGTTAATCAGGTAAGTGACAAATTCAAAAAACGCGAGTTTGTCATTGAGAAAAAAGAGACTGGTGGCTCAGCAGTGTTTATCGACTATATCAAGTTCCAGCTTATCCAGGATAAGTGTGACCTGATTAATGAATCGTTTCTGAACGAGGATGTAAAAATATGGTTCAACCTCAAAGGAAACAAATGGGAACGGGATGGTAAAATCAACTATTTTACCAATCTTGATGCGTGGAAAATAGAAAAAACTACTTCCCCTGGAAGAGATCAGAACATTTCACCGCCTAGTACCATGGAAGACATCCCACCGGAAAATGATGAATTAAGCGATTTACCTTTCTAAAATAGACTGGAGGCTGGATTTTTAAATCCGGCCTCTTTTTATTTGCCATGATTTTTACCCGTGTTATAAATCAATGATTATCAGCCAATACAAATAAATTATAATATAAACCATTTCACAATGAAACAAATATTTTCACTCCTTTTCATTGTTCTGTCATTAAATACATTTGCACAGACTCCCGTAAAAGTTACTGCCAGTGATGAACGGGTTCAGCTGCCTTATAACAGGTTGATTCAGCCTGCCGGAATTCAGGTTTACTTTGGTAATGAAGCCCTCGAAAACCATTCCCTTGATGCCGCTTTATCACCTGATGGAAAATGGATTGCTGTAGAGGAAAGATACAGTATCGTCTTTATCAGCACCAATGACAATAAAGTGAAGTACACACTTCCAAATAATCTTCACCCTGACCTCCGTGGAGGAATGAATACTTATTCGGGTATTACCTGGTTTACCGGAAATTCTACCCCGGAACTATACTGGAGTACAACCGGCGCTAACAAAAGATCTTTTGTTGCTTCTGCCAGGTGGGATGGCATTAAAGCTGATTTCGGGCGGCTGTTGGAATATAAAGCAGCACCAAAAACCGATGTTGCCCTGCCAAATGAAATTCTGATAACCAGGGAATCGTCGAAGAACTTCCTTTATGTTGTTTTGAATGGGAACAATAAAGTGATAAAACAGGATCTGAACTCAGGCGAAACAGTCTGGGAAACGGATCCCGGTGTTGCTCCATATGGTCTGACTATGTCTTCCGGAAAGCTTTATGTAACCAATTGGGCAGGCAGGCATCCTGAAACTTATGATAATGAGGTTGCAGGGGTTCCATGGGGACTTGCAAGAGTTGATAACCAGGCCGGAGGTGCAACAAGGGAAGGAAGCGTAACGGTAATTGATCCCTCGAGCGGCAAAATTATCAAAGAAATTGTTGTTGGGCTGCACCCTAATGAAATAACGGGCGACAGGAGCGGTAAGTTTGTATATGTTACAAACTCCAACAGTGATAATGTAACTGTTATCAATACCGCAAGTGATATGGTTACCGAGACAATAACCGTAAGACTACAACCCGGAATTAATCCCTACTTTGGTGATTCGCCAAATGGCCTGTGTCTTTCTCCCGATGGCAAGTTATTATATGTTGCAAACGGAATGGATAATGCACTGGCAGTTATTAAACTTGGAAAAAGCGCAACTGAAAAGGCTTCAAATAAGGTAAGCATAGTATCAGGATTTATACCTACCGGGGCTTACCCTTCAGCTGTAAGTATACTGAATGGACGATACCTTTATGTATGTAACCTTGAGGCAGCAGGCGCCAGGTTAGGTCTGACAGATCCAAATACTTTAAACCCGGTTTATAACTCTCATCATATGCTTGCATCAATATCGGTGATCCCGGTTCCGGGCAAAAGAAACCTTAAAGCGTATACTGATACCGTGATAGCTGTAAATGATCTTTCAAGAGCAACATCAGCCAGGGCAAAACCACGGCAAACTGTACAGCCCAAACCTGTTCCTGACAGAATAGGAGAACCATCGGTATTCAAACATGTTGTATATATTATAAAGGAAAACAGAACCTATGACCAGATACTTGGTGACATGAAACAGGGTAACGGAGATCCGGGTCTGTGCATATATGGCAAAGAAATTACCCCGAATACCCATAAGCTTAGTGAAGAGTTCATCCTGCTGGATAATTTCCATGTTTCAGGTAAATGCTCAGCCGAAGGACACCAGTGGACCGATGCGTCAATTGTAACAGACTATATCGAGAAAAATATGAGGGCATGGTTCAGAAGTTATGCTCATGTTCAGACCGATGCCCTTGTTTATGCACCAACCGGATTCATCTGGGATAATGTCACAAGTCATGGAAAATCTGCCAGGATCTATGGCGAAGCATCATCCCCGGTTATGGATGAGAAACTGAACTGGACCGATATCTATAAAAAATATAAAAGCGGTGAAAAAATTCAGTTTACCAATCATACTACCATTGAACCGGTCAGTAAGATTCTCTGTCCTACATTTCCATCATTTGGGAACCATAAGTTTTCCGATGCGATGAGGGCTGATGCCCTGATCAAAGAACTGAATGATTATGAAGCAAAGCCAGGTGACCAGCTCCCTGAACTTATGATTGTAGCTCTGCCAAATGATCATACCAACGGAACCCGTCCTGGCTTTCCCACTCCAAGAGCATTTATTGCGGATAATGATTATGCCCTCGGACGAATCGTAGAAGCTTTTTCAAAGAGCAGGTTCTGGGAAAACACTGTTATTTTTGTTTTGGAGGATGACTCGCAAAGCGGTTGGGATCATGTATCAGCATATCGTACGGTAAGTCTTGTCATTAGCCCCTACTCAAGATTAAAATCCGTAAACCATACATTTTATACACAGCCTTCAATTGTAAGAACAATCGAGCAGATCCTTGGGCTGCCACCGATGAATATCCAGGATGCCATAGCAAACCCGATGACGGACTGTTTTACAGGTAAACCTGACAAGACTCCTTACAAAGCAATCCCGAATAATATTCCGATTGATGAATTGAATCCACAGCTATCTTCATTGTCCGGGAAAGCCCTGCATTATGCAAAAAAGAGCATGCTTCCTGAATTCGACGGAGTTGACTCGGGTAATGATGACCTGATGAACAGAATATTATGGTTTGCGGCAAAAGGAAATACCCCTTACCCGTCAAATTTCACAGGTTCTGAGGGTAATAAAGATGATGATGATTAATGATCCTTTTTGCGTCAAAAAGTATATGATATGACTAATCCGCTTCTTCAGGAATGGGAAACCCCTTTTGGAACTCCGCCATTCGGAATTATTGAAACAATCCATTACAAACCTGCTGTTGAAGAAGCTGTTAAGATGGCGGCAAAGGAGATAAATGCAATTGCTGATAATCCTGCGCCTCCTTCGTTTGACAATACTATTGCAGCCCTTGAAAGGTCGGGTGAAACACTTGGGAAAATTACCTCTGTTCTCTTTAACCTTAACAGCGCCGATACTAATAAAGCCCTGCAGAATGTTACACAGGAAGTATCTCCATTGCTAACCCGTTTCTCAAATGATATCACCCTGAACAAAAAACTTTTCGAACGTATAGCCAAAATATTCGAAAACAAGGAAACTGCGGGACTAACGATTGAACAAAAAATACTGATTGAAAGAAAACACCGGAGTTTTATGTTAGGAGGAGCGGGACTTAAAGAAGAGGAAAAAATCCGGTTCAGGGAGATCTCTGAAGAACTTGCGACCCTGTCATTAAAATTTGATGAAAATGTTCTGGAAGAGACAAATTCATTTGAGATGCATTTAACCGGCAAAGATGATCTGGAAGGACTTCCTGCCGGAGTAATTGAAATGGCAGATATGGAAGCAAAAAAACGGCAAAAAGAAGGTTGGATCTTTACACTTCACTTTCCGAGTTATGTGCCGTTTATGCAATATTCAGAACGAAGAGATCTCCGTGAATTAATGTTTAGAACCTACTCCACCCGTGCCTACCGGAATAATGAATTTGACAACAGGAACAATGTAAAAAAAATTGTTACCCTTCGTCTTGAAATGGCTAAATTACTGGGATACAACAATTATGCAGAAATGGTACTGGGGGATCGCATGGTCGATTCTCCCCAAAAAGTTATTAAATTCCTTGATGACCTTTATACTGCTGCAAAACCTGCTGCAAAAAAAGATTTCGATACTGTCGTAAACTTCGCAATTGGTTTGGGTCATCAGGGTTTAATGGAAAGATGGGACTGGGCATTCTATTCCGAAAAACTTAAATTAAAAAGATATAATATAGATGATGAAGTTCTTAAGCCGTATTTCAGTCTCGATAAAGTGCAAAACGCAGTTTTCAGTCTTGCCGGTACCCTGTATGGACTAAAGTTCATTGAGAATAACTTAATACCAGTATATCATAAGGAAGTAAAGACCCTCGAGGTTCTTGATGAAGATGGAACGCATCTTGCAATTCTTTATCTTGATTTTTTCCCAAGAGCCGGAAAAAACGGCGGGGCATGGATGACAAGCTACCGTGATCAAAAAACAGAAAATGGAAAAGATATCAGACCATTGATCTCAATAGTGGCAAACTTTACCAGACCAACCGAAACCAGGCCTTCCCTCCTTTCGTTCAATGAAGTAACAACCTTCCTTCACGAGTTTGGACATTCACTTCACGCGATGCTTACAAAATGTAATTACGAAAGTCTATCCGGAACCAGCGTTGCACGCGATTTTGTTGAACTTCCGTCACAATTCATGGAGAACTACGCGTTTGAAAAGGAATGGCTCGAGACCTGGGCAACTCATTATATTACAGGCGAAAAGATCCCTTTTGAGATAATCAGAATGATTAAAGAAGCCTCTACATATAACGAAGGATACGCCTGCTACCGGCAATTAAGTTTTGGTTTTCTTGATATGGCCTGGCATATAATAAGCAAACCAGTTGAAACAGATATTTCAGAATTTGAATCAGTGGCAATGCATAAAACCGAACTTTTTCCGAAGGTTGAGGGAACAAATATGAGCGCATCGTTTGGACACATATTCGGAGGCGGATATGCAGCCGGCTATTATGGATACAAATGGGCGGAACTCCTCGACGCCGATGCTTTCAGCTATTTTAAAGAAACCGGCATATTCAATAAAGATACCGCCGGGTCATTCCGGAAAAACATCCTTGAAAAAGGAGGAACTGATAAACCTCTTAACCTTTATATTAATTTCAGGGGAAAAGAACCAACAATTGACGCTCTCCTTGAAAGAAGCGGTTTAACAAAGAGTCTGTAAAGACCTGTAAAGAAGCAAAGTCCTGACACTATTACTGTCGTACAGCCTTAAAATAAGTATTATCTTTGCACAGTCATTTAAAGAATGCTTAAAATTAATATTTCATTAGTTATCAACACATTAACCTATAAAACATGATTCTCTTTTTCGAAGGCGCCAACAATAACATATTTGCAGTCGAAACCACAGAAAAACTTACACAAAAAGATATTGATAAACTGATCTGGCTTTTCAGTAATGCAATTTTGTCGGACAAAAAGTTTCTTGATGACAGGTTTATTGGTCCGCGCAAAGAGATGATAACTCCCTGGAGCACAAATGCTGTTGAAATTACTCAGAATATGGCGATCCATGGAATTACAAGAATAGAAGAGTTTCATCATGTCAATGTTGAAAAGCCAGTCTGGGATCCTATGCTGCAATCTTTGTATAAAGTACTCGATCAGAATCTCTTTACCAACGACATGCTACCTGAACCCGTTTTAAGTATCGATAACATCAGGGAATACAACAGGAAGGAAGGTCTTGCACTTAATGATGAAGAAATAACGTACCTGGAAGATATTAGCAATTCAATTGGCCGAAAACTGACAGACAGCGAGGTATTCGGATTTTCGCAGGTTAATTCCGAGCACTGCCGGCATAAAATTTTTAACGGTACCTTTATAATTGACGGTGAGCAAAAGGAGTCCACGCTTTTTCAGATGATAAAAGCAACTACCAAAACCCATCCTAATAAGGTTGTTTCTGCATATAAGGATAACTGTGCCTTTGTTCTGGGTCCGGTAGTTGAACAGTTTGCACCTGCTACTCAGGACAAACCTGATTTTTTTAAAATAAAGGATTTTGAATCGGTTCTCTCGCTCAAAGCTGAAACTCATAATTTTCCAACAACAGTTGAACCATTCAATGGTGCTTCCACCGGTACCGGAGGGGAAATAAGGGACAGGATCGCAGGTGGAAAAGGCGCTCTTCCGGTTGCCGGAACAGCAGTGTACATGACATCATATCCCCGCTCCGGGGAAGGCCGTTTATGGGAAAAGGCAACGAAAGAAAGACCATGGCTTTATCACACTCCCGAAGATATTCTTATAAAAGCTTCCAACGGGGCAAGTGATTTTGGAAATAAATTCGGTCAGCCTCTGATATGTGGCTCGCTTTTCACATTCGAACATTTTGAAAATCTTAAAAAGTACGGATACGATAAAGTAATAATGCTTGCCGGAGGCATAGGTTTAGGAAAGAAAAATGATTGTGAAAAAGATATTCCTGAAAAGGGAGATGTAGTTATCCTGCTTGGGGGTGATAACTACCGGATAGGTATGGGTGGCGGTGCAGTATCTTCAGTGGATACAGGGAATTTCGAGACTTCAATTGAACTAAATGCGGTACAAAGAGCAAATCCCGAGATGCAGAAAAGGATTTTCAACGCGATAAGAGCGTTAACTGAATCAGACAGGAATCCGGTAGTATCCATTCATGATCATGGTGCAGGAGGCCATCTTAATTGTCTGTCGGAACTGGTTGAAGTAAATGGAGGGAAAATTGATATCAGTAAATTACCGTTAGGCGATCCGACATTGTCGGCCCGTGAGATTATCGGAAATGAATCGCAGGAACGTATGGGCCTTGTATTGAAAAAAAACGATATCGTTACCTTGCAAAAGATAGCGGAGAGAGAAAGAGCTCCTGTTTATTTAATCGGAGAGGTCACAGGTGATCATATGTTCACTTTTGAAAATCCCGTTACCGGGGAAAAACCGATTGACATTGCCATTGCTTCACTCTTTGGTGATCCACCTAAAACTATAATGTACGACGATACTCTGAATCCAAAATATCAGGATATTGATTATAACCCGGATAAGATATATGAATATATCGAACAGGTTATGCAGATTGAGGAGGTCGCATGTAAAGACTGGCTCACTAACAAGGTTGACAGGTCTGTAACAGGCCGGCTTGCAAAGCAGCAATGTGCAGGTGCTTTGCAGTTACCGCTTAATAATCTTGGAGCTATTGCACTTGACTACCGGGGTAAAAACGGTATGGCAACATCAATCGGCCATGCTCCGGCAGCAGGACTTGTCGATCCGGCAGCAGGTTCCATACTATCGATTGCAGAGGCTCTGACAAACATTATCTGGGCTCCGCTCACAGATAATTTAAAAGGTGTATCACTTTCAGCAAACTGGATGTGGCCATGTAAAAATCCCGGAGAAGACTCCAGGCTCTATTCTGCAGTTAAAGCCGCAAGTGATTTTGCTATAGAGCTGGGCATAAACATCCCAACAGGCAAAGATAGCCTGTCAATGACACAGAAATATGACGATCAGGTTGTATATTCTCCAGGAACAGTTATCATCTCAGCGACAGGAGAAATTAAAGATATAAGAAAAATAATTGAACCTGTTCTTGTAAATGATCCTGATACATGTCTCCTGTATATTGACATGAGCAGCGACACATTCAAACCGGGAGGCAGCAGCTTTGCCCAGATTTTGAACAGGCTTGGGGGTGAAGTTCCCACTGTAACGGACCCTTCATATTTCGCAGTAGTGTTCAATACCATACAGAACCTGATAATGGATGAAAAGATTCTGTCGGGCCATGATATTTCTGCCGGAGGTATGCTGACAACTCTTCTCGAAATGTGTTTCTCAAATCCATCGGGCGGAATAACTGTAAATCTTTCGGCTCTCAATGAAAAGGATACAATTAAAATACTTTTCAGCCAGAATCCCGGTATTATAATCCAGGTGAAAGAAGAGGATGTCATAGCTGAAATACTTCTCGAACATGGAATTTCATATATTTCACTTGGTCATCCTGTAAACGATAGAAAGCTTTTTGTGGCCAATGGCGCCAGGGATTATGTTTTCGATATCGATCTGCTGAGAGAAAAATGGTTCAGAACTTCATATCTGCTCGACCGGAAACAGAGTGGGAACAAGCTTGCTCTTGAACGGTTTGAATCATATAAAAATCATTGGCTGACATTCACTCTGAATGATTTCCCGGGTACATTTAAATCACTTGGTATATCACCTGACAGAAGATCTGATTCAGGTACCCGGGCAGCTATAATAAGGGAAAAGGGGGTAAACGGTGACAGGGAAATGGCTTATGCACTTTACCTTGCAGGCTTCGATGTAAAGGATGTCCATATGACTGACCTGATAGAAGGCAGGGAAAGTCTGGATGACATCAGCATGATAGTTTTTGTAGGTGGATTCTCCAATTCAGATGTTCTTGGTTCAGCTAAAGGATGGGCAGGTGCTTTCAGGTATAACGAAAAAGCCAGAGTGGCGCTTGAAAATTTCTATAAAAGAACCGACACTCTTTCTCTTGGGGTTTGTAACGGATGCCAGCTAATGGCTGAACTTGGCCTTATTTATCCCGACCATAAAGAAATGCCGCAACTTCTTCATAATAAATCACATAAATTTGAATCCGGTTTTATAGGCGTTAAAATACTGAAAAACAATTCAGTAATGCTTGGAAATATGTCGGGCATGGAGTTGGGGATATGGGTAGCACATGGTGAGGGGCAGTTCAGAATGCCATATTCCGGGGACAAGTATAAGATACCGCTAAAATATAGCCGGAGTACCTATCCGGCCAATCCAAACGGATCAGATCATGATATTGCAGGTTTATGCTCAGAAGATGGTCGTCATCTTGTAATGATGCCACACCTGGAGCGTGCCTATTTTCCATGGCAGTGCGGATATTATCCATCTGAAAGAAAGAAAGATGATGTAACGCCATGGATTAAAGCATTTGTGAACGCCAGGAAATGGATTGAATCAAAAAACCGTTAGTCTCTCAGATAACGGTACAATGGACTACTGCTGGCGCGGATTTGGCTACACCGGGCACAGCTAATGGGATAAAGGGATGAGCACGGATTGCAAATCCGCGCTAAGGGGTTAAAGGAATAGGCACGGATTGCAAATCCGCGCCAGCAGGGGCCAGCAGGGCACAGGAACAACCGTTGGCGCGGATTTGCAATCCGTGCCATTTACCCGCTTATTATCATTGCCAGCAAGGCAAATCAACGCTAAGGTAGGTTTACCGCTGGCGCGGATTTGCAATCCGTGCCATATACTAATCCTAGCCATTTATCAAATATTTCTTAACTTGATGAATCAAATTTCTCGTGCTATGTCAGATAAATATAAAATTTGGGATCAAGGCAAACCTTATTTTCTTACTCTGACTATAGTAGGATGGATAGATGTCTTTACCAGGAGAAACTATAAAATGACGATAATCAATTCTCTCCAATATTGTCAAAGGGAAAAGGGTCTTGTGTTATTCGGATATTGCTTAATGCCAAGTCATCTGCATTTAATAGCAAGGGCAGAAAGTAGTTACACTTTATCTGACATCTTGCGTGATTTTAAAAAATTTACATCCAAAGCAATTATCAGACAGATAATGAACGAACCAGAGAGCAGACGAGATTGGATGATGGAATATTTCAGGAAAGCAGGAGAGAATCTTAAAGCGATATCGAATTATAAAATCTGGCAAAACGGCAACCATGCTGAAGTCATTACTTCAAACAAATTTTTCGATGAAAAATTAGAGTATATTCACAATAATCCAGTGAAAGAACTAATTGTCGAAGAACCTGAAGATTATTTATTTAGTTCTGCAAGAAATTATGCAGGTTTGAATAATTATCTGGATATAGTTTTGGAATCAGTAAGGCAGCAAACATCCAGATAGGGATTGATGCGGATTACAAATTAGCGCTAACGGCTTAAAGGGATAGGCACGGATTGCAAATTAGCGCTAATGGGTTAAAGGACTAGGCACGGATTGCAAATCCGCGCCAGCAGGGGCCAGCAGGGTACAGGAACAACCGCTGGCGCGGATTTGCAATCCGTGCCATTTACCGCTTATTATCATTGCCAGCAAGGCAAATCAACGCTAAGGTAGGTTTACCGCTGGCGCGGATTTGCAATCCGTGCCATATACTAATCCTAGCCATTTATCAAATATTTCTTAACTTGATGAATCAAATTTCTCGTGCTATGTCAGATAAATATAAAATTTGGGATCAAGGCAAACCTTATTTTCTTACTCTGACTATAGTAGGATGGATAGATGTCTTTACCAGGAGAAACTATAAAATGACGATAATCAATTCTCTCCAATATTGTCAAAGGGAAAAGGCACGTCTTGTGTTATTCGCGATATTGGCTTAATGGACCAAGTCATCTGCATTTCAATAGCAAGCGGCAGAAAGTCAGTTACACTTTATCCACATCTTGCGTGATTTTAAAACATTTACATCCAAAGCAATTATCAGACAGCTAATGAATTAACCAGAGAGCAGAAGAGCATTGGATTACGGAAATTTCAGCACTAGCATGAGAGAATCTTAAAGCGATATCGAATTATAAAATCTAGCAAATCCGCAACCATGCTGAAGTCGTTAGCTTCAAACAAATTTTTCCGATGAAAAATTAGAGTATACTCACAATAATCCAGTGAAAGAACTTAATTGTACGCAGAACCTAAAGATTACTTATTCACTTCTACAAGAAATTATGACAAGTTTGTAATAATTATCTGGATATAACTCCGCCATCAGTAAGGCAGTTAACATCCAGAAAGGGACCAATGCTGATTCCAAATTAGCGCTAATGGGTTAAATTTTTAGGCATGGATTACACATTAGCGCTAATGGGTTAAAGGACTAGGCACGGATTGCAAATCCGCGCCAGCAGGTCGCTAGCACCGTACCAGGAACAACCGCTAGCGCGGATTTGCAATCCGTGCCATTTACCAGCTTAAGATCTATTCATTGCCAGACAAGGCAATTCTAACGCTAAGGTAGGTTGTTAAAGTAATTATCTCAGATATAGTTTTGGAATCAGTAACGCAGCAAACATGCCAGATAGGCAAATAGGCACGGATTACAAATCCGCGCCAGCAGGACATCAAGATAGGGATTGACAGCTGGCGCGGATTTGCAATCCGTGCCATATATTCGCCTATAATCCTTACCAGCAGGGCAAATCAGCGCCAATATAGGGTTTGAATAATTATCTGGATATTGTTTTGGAATCCGTAAGACAGCAAACATCAAGATAGGGATGGGCACGGATTACAAATCCGCGCCAGCCGGGGGCAGCAAACATCCAGATAGGGATTGATGCGGATTACAAATTAGCGCTAACGGCTTAAAGGGATAGGCACGGATTACAAATTAGCGCTAATGGGTTAAATGAATAGGCACGGATTACAAATCCGCGCCAGCAGGACATCAAGATAGGGATTGACAGCTGGCGCGGATTTGCAATCCGTGCCATATACTAATCCTAGCCATTTATCAAATATTTCTTAACTTGATGAATCAAATTTCTACCGCTGGCGCGGATTTGCATTCCGTGCCATTTACCCGCTTATTATCATTGCCAGCAAGGCAAATCAACGCGAAGGTAGGTTTTGAATAATTATCTGGATGTAGTTTTGGAATCAGTAAGGCAGCAAACATCCAGATAGGGATTGATACGGATTAAAAATTTGTGCTAATGGGTTAAAGGGAAGAGCATGGATTACAAATTAGCACTAATGGGTTAAAGGAATAGGCACGGATTACAAATCCGCGCCAGCAGGACATCAAGATAGGGATTGACAGCTGGCGCGGATTTGCAATCCGTGCCATTTACCCGGTGATAATCCATAGTATCGGTATTACTCAAAACAAGCGTTGCTCTCAGATCCCAATTATCTTTTCTCCGGGGTAAGAAAAACTGAAATCAGTTTGGAATCCCCAAGACTGGATGAAACATCCGTTTTATAATCTTTTGGTAGTATCTTTTCACTTATTACCTGAATACTTAATAAACCTGTATCCTGGATAAACAGTGAGCCAATGTACGAATCGGCCCTGTAATAAGGAAAAGAAACATCAGAAGAATTCCGGATTATCTTATCACATCCAGGACGGGCCTCCAACCTGTTATCCATGACGCTGACCATCACAGGACTGTTATATCTGAGATTTGTGGTATCTTTCGTAGAACTCGACAACCACACATTGTAACGTCCTGATTTAGAAACCAAAACATTCCATTCTGCGGTATTTTCAGAAGGGTTTGCAATATCACTATAGCAAGCTGCTTTTTTAACATCGAGTGATATAGTACCGTCTTCCCTTTGAAGTATTTTATCTGTCGGACTTTGGTTTCCGGCATTTAGATTATTTCCCTTATTGCTGCACGAACTGAATAAAACAGCTGCACCAAATGTCAACAGCACAAATTTGTTATTCTTCATATCCCCAACCTCCTTCTAAATTATTCTTCTTAATAACGTTCGAAAACCACATTCAGTATTTTATTTTTAATTTTTTTCCAAAATAAAACCAAAAAGTCAAAAAAGATAAATCAAAGAAACATTATCAAAATTAGTAGAATCCCCGCTCCTCTTTTCAAAGCAGCTTCGTAAATATCTGTACATCTAATATTTACTTTGGGAATTTTAAGTGCTTCCAAAAAAAACAATTTTAAGGATGTTTTGTTGTCTTAAGGAATATAAATATGGGGGATTGCTGTAAGCTGACAACTTTCAAAAATGTGCAAACTCTATTATGGATTTGACTTTTTTACTGACAATATTCTTTGCTGATGGCACAATGACTGCCTCCGCAACAATTTCCGAAATGTCAGCAACTTTTGTATTTGTTACTCCTGAAAATGTCTTCTTACAAAGAGGACAGGCTGTTGCAAGAATATCGGGGTTTCCTTTTGTAAGTTCTGCCGCAGTATTGAAAGCTATCCGGCTTTTATTTCTGTAATTCAGCTTAATATTGCCCAGGCTTCCCCCGCAACATAATGAATTTTCGTCTTCAAAATTTGTTTCCTGAAGGCGTGCAACATGTTTAATAACTTCTTTTGGTTCATTATATACACCCGAGCCTCTTCCCAGTTCACAGGGAGAATGATATGCCACTTTCTTATGCATAAAACTCAATCTCAGTGAGCCGTCATCAATATGCATTTTGATGAACTGGGTATGGTGTAATACCTCAACTCCAAGGTAATAACTCTCCTTAAACACTTTGTAACATATCGGACATGAGGTAACGAGAGTATGCGCACCCGATTTCCAGATTATCTGAGAATTATATTTTATAAGCTCACGTGCTTCTTTATCCTGACCTGCCAGCATCAGAGGACGTCCACAACACACTCCTCCCTGCTCATCAATATATGACCAGTTCACACCTGAAGCATCAAGGATTTTAACCATTGATTCTTTAATTAAAGGCGTAAGATGCGTCATGCAACCAGCAAAGAATAAAACATCGGCCTTTTTTGTTTTAATTTCAGGTAACCAGTCAAAAGCAGGCTTATCATCCTGTGATATCGTACCAATACCCTGAGGTTCAGGAAAATATCTATTCAGAATGCTTTTATTCTCATTATGCTTCATTCCATTTCTCCGCGCTATCATCCTTATTGGGGATAACTCAATACCAACGGGGCACACCTGATCGCATCTGCCACACATAAGACAGTTGTGGGCAATTTCAGAAACATCCTCATCATTTCTGATCCCTTTTAAAAGATACGCTGACTGGATGCCTGTTATTCCGGCTGAAAAATTAAGCTGACACGCATCAATACAAATTCCGCAGGAAGAGCATGAGTAGGTCTGTACTTCCGAATAAGTTCCTGTTTTATCTCCGGTTCTGATCCCTGAGTTTCTCATAAAGATCAGGAACAATTCAGTGGGTATATGCATATACCTGGTAATAGGCAATAAGATGAAGAAGGTGCCCAGCGACAGAGAATATAACCACCAGAATGGATAGGCTAATTGCCGGGCAGGAAGAAATGCAGCAAGCCAGGAGCCTAATGATCCTGTAAGGAAGCTGCCGGTGCCATAAGCACCACTTGTTAAACTTTCAGCTATAAGCCTGCTTGGGAAATATCAGCCACAAGGAAGTAAGTGCAATTTTATCAAGTGTTTTTAATTTAGTTGTCCTTTTCATGCCGACAACTTTTGAAGAAAATCTCTTTACTATTGCAAGAAACAAACCGGAAAGGATAAAGACCAGAATAAGGTCCATCAGGAATGAATAGGTTGCTTCAAATCCTGACCTGCCGTGCTCAGGGTTAAAGAATTTAAAGAAGATGGCTTTGTACGGTGCATTAAGGTGTTTCAGTCCAAATACGTCAGCTTCAATTGTCCCGAACAAAATCAGCAGGAACCACCCGAAAGCCAGGCTCATATGCATATACCCCAGACGAAGGTTAGTCTTAAGTATTTTTCTGTGAATGAGACTTTCCAGAAATATCTCCCGGAAGCTTTGTCCGAAAGCTCTGCCGAAAAATCCACGCTGAACCCTCAGTTTATCTGGTCGTCGAAAGGTTTCTGAACCAGATAATACTTCTCGTCACCACATATATTAATATGAAGTAAAGTCCTATATTAAATGGAATAACGAAAGGATCAAATTGCATAGTATCCTGTATTTTGAAAAGCCTGCCTTGCCAGAATAACAACATTTCGTGTGTTAACACCACGTGGACATACCAGAGTAGCATTTTCCGCAAAGCATGCATTTTCTTATACTCCTGTCTTACCTCTTCGTTTTCGCCACGTTTTATAAGGATATTGAGTCTCCCTCAGGCTGAATTTCGTAAAGTTACCCGTAGTGCATGTTGCAGAACAACCACCGCATTCAATACATAATCTGAAACTTGGCTCTCTTCTCAAAGATGTATTCAGCTATCGTTCTGTCATTTGCATCATAGTCTATCTGACGCCCTTTTGATATGGTAAATCCGAATTTTTTCATATTATTCCCTGTCAGATTTCAGATAATCCATCACCTCAGAGACAGCTGCCCGTGGCGTGCGATATTGTTTCGCTGATGTTCATCGGGGCAGTACATGTACCTGCATAAAATACACCATCGATATTACTCAGGTTACTTCCGAAATGGTTATCCCTGCTCTGGAAAAACCGGTTCTCTCCTGTTTTAAGTCCCAGTGTAACCCCAAGTTTCTTACTTCCGTCAGATGCTTCCATTCCGGCCATTAATATCAGCATATCGAGTTCCATTTTAAGCGGCCGTCCGGCAAGGGTATCTTCTACCTTAACCACCAATCTGTTATTGATTGTCACGCCAACCTCGGAAACTTTACCTCTTATATAATTAACCCCATACTTTTCCTGGGATTCCATATAGAGTTCTTCATAATGAGCCCCACCCATCCTTATATCCATGTAAAAACAGAAAACATTCGATTCAGGAAGAAATTCCCTTATCTCAATAGCCTGTTTTACTGCAGTAACACAGCATAATTTGGAACAATAAAGATTCCCGATCTTCTCATCACGTGATCCTACACAATGAACAATTCCAATTCTTTCAGGAGCATCTCCATTACTCATTTTCAGATCACCACTGCGGAACTTTTTCTCAAGTTCGGCCGAGGTAATAACATTATCATAAATCCCATAGCCATATTCTTCTTTTCGCTCACTCTTAAAAAGATCAAACCCGGTTGCCACAATTATTGCATCAGCTATAATCTCTTTCCCCCTGCTTGTTCTAATAACGAATTTCCGATCATTTTTTCTATATTGTCGATTCTGTTCCCCTTCAGAAAAGTGATATTATCATTATTTATTTTAGTATTGAGGTATTTCATCACTTCTTCTCCATTCCTTCTGTCGGGAAACAAATGATACCAGTTTTTCAGATGTCCTCCCGGCTCTTCTTCCTTCTCAAGAAGTGTAACCAGATAACCTGCCCTGGCAAGCATTCCTGCTGCTTCCATCCCTGCTGTGCCACCGCCAATAACTACTACATCACGATTCATTATCAGGCATTTATAAGATTTTTTGGAATCGGCATTTGCCTGCCATCTTTGGTTTTAAATTTATCGGAACTATCAAATTCAATTCCCAGTTTCCTGAGCAATGGTTCAGACTGAACCATATGGTATTGCAGGCCGAGATCCCATGGGCTATGACCCAGAACCAGTCCGGCCAGTTCCTCATAAGTCAGTACCGGAATAGATTCCCCGTTTTCGCCATATGATTCGCCTTCCATTTCTTTTATAGTGTATTGCCATTTATCCATGAACATATTGCAACCCGGACAATTGGTAAGTACCATATCCGGTTTAAAAGGTTTCATGGACGAAAATTTCTTTGCGGTGTTTGAAACTGAATAACCTCTGTTAGCCTGAACAAGATATTGTCTGAATCCAAAACCACAGCAATGTCTTCTTTCAGGGTAATCTATAACTTTCCCTCCCCATGCTTCCACCATACCGCTCAGTACATTCGGGAATTCAGCCCCTCCCAATCCGGATTTAGGAAACATTTTAGCGTAATGGCAGCCGATATGTTCTACTATCTTAAGAGGCTCTCCTGTTTTCTTATTTACAAGCAGGTTTTTTGCTTTCAGAGCAATTTCATTTCTGAATTTGTATATAATATCGCTTGAATGAGCAACATTTTCAGGAATATCAAATTCCCGACCGGTTGCTCTGAAAAGATATTCACGGGTCTTCTCAAGTTCTTCCGGAAAATGTTTCCATGTTTCGAGGATCTCGGTATAAAGTCCGAATGATGTAACACAGGAAATTGCAATATTTTTATAACCTGACTCCTTCATCAGTGCAAAATGCCGGGCGATGACAGTCATTATTGTTGCCGATGGAACAATATCACTATGGTAACCTATCCCGGTGCATGTAGTATGGCCGGGATTCTCATATACATCCTTACCAAGAATATTCCTCATAAAATGAAGAAAAAACTGTTCTGAACCGGGAAAGAAACTCTGACGGATACATGACCTGACATAAAAAAAGTGATCGTCCGCTATTTCTTTCTGGTAATCATTCCAGACTCTTCTTTTTCCTTCAATATTCATGTCCGGTGGAATTAAGTTTTCGGAGTATTATGGGTACCATTGTTTGCCGTATAAACTTCAACAAAATAATCATTGTCAGTACCTTCACTGCTAAACTGCAGACCCATCTCGGAAGCTTTTCTTTTTGAATAGTCCTCAATTAACTCGAAAAACCTGGTACCACCAGTGACATCAAATATTTTTTTAAGTTCATCAAGCGCTTCCTGAGGAATCTTTCTTAATGGGCCCGTACCGATTCCATTGATCTGACCACCCAGTCTTTCAAATACATCATCTGTATTATCAAGAATATATTCCCATATTGGTCCCTGTTCAGGGTGCATATCAGGATTAACGGCATAGGTTGCGGCACAATATCCGTATTTAAAGATATTTTCACCAACGGTTCGTTTTATTGCCAGCTGCTGACGTCCCTTTTCAGATTCTGTAAAATATCCAAGTTTCTGGGAAAGTGTCCGAAGTGCCATAATTATGAACCCGGGCGTGTTACCGCGCGGGCAACGGGTTTTACATGACATACATTCACCACAATACCATATAGTCTCAGATTTAAGAAGCCTGGTAATCTGCTCCTCATCTCTTGATTGAACAGCATCCACAACTTTCCTGGGATCATAATCATAAAACTCAGCTGCCGGGCAGATAGCTGTACAAACACCGCAGTTCATACAGGCTTTTAATCCCTCTTCAAACCGGATATCCTTTAAAAGTAAGTCGTAAAGCTTTTCCATCAACCTGAGAAAAGTAAGATCTGTTAAATTATTAACACAAAAGTAGGTCTTATATAAACAGGCTGAAAGACACTTAAAACCTATTTAATCAGGGTATTTATACGTATAAGGTAAAGTGAAAATAGATAAAGGGATAAAGGGATAAAGGCATAACGGCACAACGGCTCAATGGGTCAACGGGTCAAAGACGTTACATGTGCATGAATGTTTCAAAACAGAGGGAAGGTGAAACATCCAATTAAATTATTGTATATCTTAAAGTTAAGAAAGAGTTGCTTTACCTTTATCAAGCAGAACGGAACGGGTTGCATAATTTGATGCCTGGGGGTCATGGGAAACCATTACAATTGTGCCACCTTTTTTATGGTAGTCTTCAATAAGATTCAGCAGGATGGTACTATTGACCGGATCAAGGTTACCTGTAGGTTCGTCAGCCAGTAACAGTTCCGGTTCTGATATTATTGCCCGGATAAAAGCTGTCCGCTGCTTTTCTCCCACACTAAGTTCAGAAGGAAATTTATTTTTTTGTTCGACCAGAGAACATTTCCCAAGGTATTCATCAATATTGCTGTACTGTTTTTTTTCGTAACATGCAAGCCTGATATTGTCCAGAACAGTCAGATAAGGCATCAGATGAAACTGCTGAAATACAAATCCAACATTCTTTTTCCTGTAGAGGTCTAAATGCTTCCGGCTCATTTTATATATTTCATTGCCTTTATAGGAGACTCTTCCTGTATCGGGATGTATCAATCCTCCGACCGTATGAAGAAGTGTTGATTTGCCTGAACCACTGGCTCCTATTACAGCGCAGAAATCGCCCTGATCAATGTTAATACTTACATCATCCAGGGCAGTGAAGACATCACCTCCCTTTCTGTATTTTTTAGTTATGTTCCTGATATCAATCATATAAGTTGTATTGCGTGTTGCATATATTAAAGCTAAAACCCACCCCTAAATCCCATAGCCGTCAACCTAAGGTTTAGTTTGATTTACCGGCCTCTCCCCCTCGTTCCCCCTCTCCCGAGTGAGAGGGGGAAGATCAGCAGGGCTAGAGCAAACATTTCAGCCTTTGCTCCGAAGAACATATTCTTTTCTATTACCTTTTTTTTATCCCCATAATTCAATTCAAAATTATAAATAATTATCCTGAATTAAAGCCCCTCTCACTTCGGGAGAGAGCCTGCCCCGCTTCGGCGGGGGGGTTGGGGAGAGGCCGGCTGAAACAAAGTACCGCTTAAGTAGTTTGTTAAATTTAGCTATTGATATTCAATATTATAGAAATTCAGCACTCCTTAAGTTGACGGCTATACCCTAACCCCCTCGCCTAAGCGGGGCAGGCTCTCCCGAAGGGGATTCATCGAGGATTACTTCTCTCTTTTGTCATTTTATCTTCATCTTTTGTCTTAAAAAAATCCACCGCTACCGGGTTAGCCTAAAAAGACTTTTTTGACATTTTTTATTCCTGACTAAGGGTTTTCGCAGCATCTATTCTGGATGCAATGAGAGCCGGAATCCAGCTGCTCAACATCCACAAAACAGGGAATATTATTATAGAAAAATAAAAAAGTGACCATACCGGCCTGATATTTAAAGCAGTGAACCGGAAAATTTCTCTGCCAAAATATTCAGCAACATAACTGCCAAAAAAGAATCCGATAATACCACCCGTTAATCCAAGGATAAATGATTTTGCAATAATCATGAACAGTATGCTGTAAGTGCTGGTTCCCATAGCTTTCAGGATACCTATTTCATGGGCTCTTACGGTTATATTCTGATAAAACAGGAGTCCTGTGATCAATAGACATGATAAGATGATAAAAGGAATAATAAAAGAGCCATATTTGTTCATCATCAACCGCTGATTCTCACGGGCATCTGCAATACTGCTTATTTCGGTGACTTCAAGATCGGGAAAAATTGCCTGAACCTGGTTTCTTGCATTTTTTATCCTCCCATCTTTGCATACACAACCCAATGCTTCTATTTTATTGATCTTCTCCTGCATACCCAGAATCTGCTGCAGGTCCTTAAGGTTAAAAGATACTCCCTGGTCAATCATTCCCCTTCCCTCTTCAAGTCTTTGGGCAATCTCAAAACTGTATTGTTTCCCATCAGTTCCGGAAATATTGAAGGATGCACCCTGAGGGATATTTCTGGCGATAAGAGCCCCCACATTAACAGTTCCTTTTTTGACATCAAAACCCATGGTTTCCTGTTTCGGAAGAAATCTCTGCATTGCTTCATCTTTATAACCTGTCAGAACAATCTGATGTGAGGAACCATTTGCGTCTTTCCAGTCAGGATATTTTACCTGAAGAATGCCAGTAAGGTGCCGTACCGCATCGAAAGTTTTTGATCCTGCCAGAACATCTACATAATTTTCAGGAAATGCTGCTGTATTGTTAGCCGAGTAAAAATCAATCAGGTTGGTCCCTTTTGGGAAAAGATAAAGATTGAGCCCCTGCTCACGCATTATCTTTCTTGTCTCATCTTCACTTGCCTTGCTCAGGGTGTAAATAGCAACCGAGACAGAGCTGGCAACAATTACCGTAAATAAAATTATTGCCGAACTTATTTTCCGGTAAAGCAATTCTTTTATTACTAAACGTACTGGATTCATTATTAGTGGTTCTTTTTCTTTCTAAGAATATATAAAGTTAAAACTGCGATCAATAAAACTACAAAGATACTTGTTACTGCAAATGAGATGTAAAGAGATTTATCCTCTTTCATTGTAATCTTCTGTGGTTGAATTGTATTCAGGCCCTCCCTCTGGTTTATCAACCATTTTGGTAATGGTCTGTTATTCAGGCTGTCGTATATCACGCTGTCCTGGTCCATTCATCTGTGCATCAGAGATGGATTTCTGTCCAATATTCCATTAACCAGAGCAGTTGCCGGGGAGTCCCAGTTATTTATGTACAAAATATCAGTGCCGGGCAAATTATCTTTTATCAGGCAACTGCAATCAGCGGTAAGAAAGTCAATCATCAGATTTATATTCTCTTCTGTTATACCACCGGCAAGCAATGGTTCAAGAGCTTTAAATCTCCCGAAAATGCCAAAAAGCATCGGTTCTTTTATATCTTTCAGATCGTCCTCCACATTAAGCAGCATTGAAGCAAAATGATTTTCTGCAAGGTCATATCTGCTTAATTCAACCAAAGTTATAATCTCCCCGAAAGGAGAAGATGAAATCGCATTCTTCACAACCTGTATTCCCTTCTCATCCTTCTCTTTAATTTCCGATTTAAGGTATAACAGAACACAAAGTTTACCTGCTTTAAGTTCCCCGGCGATCTTATCTCTTAAAGGTGATGAGATAAGGTTTCTGAGTTTCTCCGCATTATCATACCTTGAGAATAGTCTGTTTTCATAGTATAATGCATAGTAAGGTTGATTAACATCTTCCTTTACCACATTTTTAAACTGAATATTGGCACCTGAGATACCCTTACCTATATCTGCAATTTGTTGACTGGTCTTCTCATTTAACGGAGTTTTATGAAAATAAACAAGAGTATACTCGTTGGCCACCGTATTAAGCAGTACCCATTCTGATACTTTTGTCGTGCAGGCAAGACTTATAAAACCTGCAACTGCAATTATCTTTAAGTATAATGGTTTCATTATTTACTTGTATAACTAAGAGCGGCAGACTCCTGTATTAACTCAATACCGGATAAAATAGTATTTCCTTTAACCGGAGTCAATTCTATTTTTAAAATATCACCAGCTTTAATGCCTGTAAATGACTTAATTACTTCTTTATCTTTTTGTCCTGCTTCACTTACTATGTCAAAGTTTTCCAATACTTTAGAATCCTGAAGTTTTACACCAAATACCCGTTCGCCGGGTTTTTTATTCTCAAGTTCAGAGAAATAGAGATTAACTCTGTAAGTTGTTTCGGGTACTGATTTTTCTTTTGATAATGTAATTTCCATCGACCTGATACCTCCGATAGCACTGGCGCTGATCCAGGGAGTACTCCCGGATTGAATCGTAACCGGATCTTTCCGGATTTTATTATAATCAACAGAATCTATTTTTATACTAATTCCGGAAGCAGCTCCTCCGACGTTCGGGAAATCCAGCCAGAGTGTGTTATCTGATGAAATACGGTCGCCGGGAGCATTAAGGTTAATACCCAGATTTTTTATTTGCTTCCCGCTCCATTTATAATTACTGTTTGTCCAATAGCTCATCCATGGCATATTTATAAATGCCAGAGATGTTTGGTTCTGATAAGGACACGAACATGTACGGGTATAATCGGGGGAATTCAGCACTCCGTCAGCGACTATAAGATTTGCTGAGCATCCCGCTTTAAAACCGCCAAGGCTTCCGGTACCTTCAAAAACATCAAGATTAATAAACCCTGCAGATGCTGAACGGAATGTAAGCAAATGCTCACTAGCAACCACATATCCGCAACCATACTCTCTTTTAAAATTCCATTTCAGGTCTTCACCGGTCAGTGGATCTTTTTCAATAATCGGATCACCGGTCAGAAGATAAAAGCCCTCTCCATTGGTATAAATCTTATCATTTGCAATAATCGGGGGATTTGAATATTTGAATGACTTGTCCCACAATACATCATGTGTTTCTGTTTTATAAACAACCATCCTTTTGCCTTCTTCTCCGTTAAGCATATCCCCGGATGGTCTTGTAGCCTGCAATAACAGTTTATGTTCAGAAGAATAACCCAGCCATGTGCCAAAAATATCCCTGGTATCTTCAAATATCTTCTTCCCGGTATTTATATCGAGATACAGGAGCCTTGATCCGGCAGGAATAGGTTCCCCCCTTCGTCGTAGTCTGGTCTCCAGGTTCTGAGGAAGTTTATCAAGACAGAAAAGGATATCATCTCCTGCAATTACAGAGTTATGAATAAACCCGTTGTTTGAAGTAATGCTCCATATTTTATTTCCCGTAAATCTGTCAAGAACCAGCAATTCCCTGCTGGCGCTAACATCATAACCATCAAATTTTGGATTACTCTTTTCTCCTTCAGCAATGGGGATTTTTGGATACTCCGTAAAATTATTACCCAGGATAAGGTAATTTTTGTACACTCCAATATAGGCAAATTTTTCAGTGTTGGCATCACCAGCTGTAAAAGTTTTAACATCTTCCCCTGTATCTATTTTAATGAGATGACATTTATTTCCTTCAATCACATACACAAATTCCCTGGTTGCAACAAAATTTGTCCCGCGGGCATTTACGCCGGGTAAATGTACCTGATTGGTTTTTGTCTCGAGTGGATGTTCTTCATCATATGATTCATCGTAATAAACCAACCATGAATCATCTTTAAGACTCTCAAATTCTTTTTTCCACAACAATCTCCCCGTATAAACGTCCCTTGCGGTTATACTATTGATGCCCTGAATAATAAGACGACCATCAATGACCTGTTCGGAAGGACCATGTCCATGCCTGGGAAGTACATCCATATTTGAGTTGCCGCCAAACCATAAAATACCCAGAGGAGCTTTAACAATCTCATCATCAGATTTTACCGTATTGGCGATATCGCCGTAATTATGGGTCCAGTCAGCCGATCCTTCAAGAGCTCCGGTTCTGGTAATCAAGGCATATCCTTTTCCGGATGTTACAACTGAACCGAATGGATTAAGCTCATTAACAGATTGAATTGCCGTCATCTGATCTTCAGGTTTAGTACTTATCCATATCTTACCACCATACGGCCTGGTAGATTCATATATTTCATCCAGTTTATTTTTGTCAAAACCATTAAGATATGAAGGATCTGTGATTATCGTCACTGATGAAAAGTATTTTGGCAAAGGAGGATTACCTGAGTTGTAACGAAGAAACGATAATCTTTCAGCTGTTATACCGGCTTTATAAAAATAATCCCTCAGGAAATCAATCCTTGCAGGATCTTCATCGAAAGCTATGATGTTAAGAGCTGTTTTTGATACCAGAACTTTCAGAAGGTCCGCGTCATTTGTTCCAAAAACAACAGCATAGCCTTCTGTTATTTTTGCAGTTTTAATAATCTCATCAGCCAACGAAGATTTTGCCTTAAGCTGAGTCTCCTTATTTTTGATTGAGACTATATTTTTAGCAGGTGTATCGCCATAAATCATTATTGTACCATCAGCAGTCACTGCAATAAGTTTACCGTTTGAAGCCACGAGACGTTCAATTGGTTTTTCACTTGGCAATCTCCATAGTTTTTGAGGTTTGTTGTCCTTTATTTTTAAAGCTGTGATACCTGTACTATCAGCAGCAAAAAGGCAATCCCCCGCCTTTATGAGATCTTTTGTTGCCGCGATATCCGATTTCCAAAGTGTTTCAAGGACATTCTTATCATTAAGAACTGATGCAACTATTTGTTTACCAGAAAAATAAATCATGTTCCCGGCAACAACCGGGTACTCTCCCGCATTTGATTTCAGTTTGTCACCGGTTTTTGAGTCAAACATATATGTCTGGCGCTCTCTGTAATGATTAAAATATACTCTGTCGTTACTACAGGTAAATGCCCCACCTGTCTTTCCGCTTAAAGCAAGCTTATAATAAAGTTCCTCTCCGGTTTTAAGATCGAAGGCAGCGGGAACGGTACGTCCTCCTGCAACAAGCAACTTATCGCCGCTGATGGTAAAAGCACCTTGAGGAGCGATATCGGCAAATGCAGGGGAATTGTGTGGCTGGAGGATATAATTGCTTCCTGTCCCGTCGTTTTTCCAGATTACATCGCCTGTTTCTGAGTTAAGAGCATAAATGAAAGTCCCCATCATCGGGAAGATACTGGCGGCAGTATAGATGATATTGTCTTTGATCACAATTCCACCTCTGGCAGGCCACATGGAGATCATCCGTTTGTTCCCGAGCAGTTTGTTGGAAGCGGGAGCAAGAAGTTTTTTCCAGATAAGTGAACCTGTGCCGGCATTCAGGCAATAACAATATCCATCATCACCCGTAAAATATATTTTCCCATTATTCGCTGCCAAAGGCAGTCTGACCGGTCCGTCAGCAAAAAAATGCCATAGCTCTTTCCCCGAGTTAATATCAAGAGCAATGACCTTATCCTGATCATTGAACCCCAGGAAAATCTTGTTATCAGCAACTATCGGTTCAAAGAGCCTGTCAAACTGCATCAGGTCCTGATTAAGAGGATCATCCCATACAGGTATCCTTGGAGAGAATTGTATCTGCCATTGCAGATACAGATTATCGGCAAGCTGTTCAGGGGTTGAGGCTGATCTGCCGTAATCAAAGCGCCACATGGGCCAGTCATAAAATTGTGCCTGGGTTGCCTGCAGAAAGAGGCACAACGTAAATATTACTAAAAGTTTTTTCATTATTTCCGGTCAGAAATTCAGGTTACATAGTTTAAACTTGATCAATATCTTAAATACCCGATGTTTCAATAAATTAAACCTGATACTTAAATAAATATTCAATTAATACTTCCGGTACACTCATTAAGATTATAATAATCATTTAAAAAATCCGAAACGAGTTCATTATTAGATAATTCCTGATGTGTGTAAATACGAGTCGAAAGTTACAATTTTTTGGCTATTAATTCCCAATTTAGCTTTTTTTAACTTAATTTCTTTAAAACGACTTTCCGTGGTTTAATGTAACACTCTTCCCAGGGATTCTATAATTTTTTCTGATCCTGCAATTACAGGAAAGTTTACTTCTATAAGTTCCTTTCCGACAGGGAATTGCAGAGCATTTCCATTTATATTTTTCATAATACCTCCGGTTTCAGCGATTATCAGACCGAGTCCCGCAATATCCCATACCTTTGTATATAAGTTTAATACACCGCCAAATTTACCCTCTGTAACATATATAAAATCGATCAGTGAGTTTGTAGATCTTATATTCCGGGAGCTTTGAACAATAAATTTGTAGATGTCAAGCCCCCTGTTCAGAAATGGCAGGTCATCAGTGTAATCTACGCAAAAAGCAAACAAGGAATCCTTTAATTCTTTATTGTGAATTTTTGGAAGCGGTTTTCCATTTCTGAAGGCTCCTTTCCCCTTTTCTGCAAAATAAATCATATTCTGGACAGGCAGAAAAGCACCTGCCATGATTGGATTATTTTCTTTTAAGAGAGTAATCAGCACACCGAACCAGGGAATACCTGATGCAAAATTTGATGTTCCGTCCAATGGATCAATTATCCATGTGTATTCAGAGTTATTGTCTGTAAATCCGGTTTCTTCCGAGATTATGTTGTGTGCCGGAAATCTCTTTTTTATTATTTTATTAATTACCGAATCGCTCGCAAAATCTGCTTCAGTTACAATGCTGCTTTGTGATTCTTTAAGTTTAGCCTCAATCGGCTTATCAAAATATCCGAGAAGCTTTTTACCTGAAAGGGTCAGAGCCGAAATTAATGTATCTTTCATTGTTATGGATTTTAGAGATAATAAGTAAATTTATTTCAATATAAAACAGGTTTTTCATTTAGATGCCTGAGTCACTTTACACGAAATTCGCGTACAATTTCTTTTGATTTCTGACCATTAACGGCCTTAATGACGATTTTGTTATTTTTCACCGAAAGGCTAAATTGTTCAAGAAAAAGTCCTTCATAACTGACAGGCAATTTGTTGCCATTAATAACTATTTCCGTTCCGGGATATGTCCAGCCAGATACTTCAACTGTTGAACCACCTGTTAATAGCGATCCTTCAGGGGGATTTGTCTGAACATATATTTGAGGTGAATTACTGAAATTCAACAACTCACTTATTAACAGTAATTTAGCACTATTAACGATCTGGGGATCAAATGTACGTTCAGCAAATCCCTGTATTACACGGCTGGCAATCTCCCGGCCCCTTTGCTTTGGATTAATCCACTGGAAACGTGATCCTATGGAATCCTTTAATCCGGTTATCCTGCTTTCCAGCATCCGGAAGTACTCGTAATCCTGGATCCCGTTGCGCATTTCTTCCCACCTGAGTGAGTTCAGTACTCCATCTTTAGCCGGATAGACATGCCATCCATCACCTATATGCATACCTACATCTTCATATGGGTTTTCAGTCCACTGGTTCCAACCCCAGTGCAAATATCCTGTTGCATCATATTTGTAATTCAGCCAGTGCATTGTTCTGCAGTCAATTAAAGGCACATCAATGGTCTTGTTAGGGAAGAGACTACCCTGGAAAATCCCAACCGTGTAAAACCACAATTCATGTCCCTGCTGTTGCCACTTTCTGAAGGAATCGTACCAGTCTGCAAAATGATCGACCTTGGGAATTGCAATTTCAATCTCATCCAGAACATCTGTTGTTTCAATAGCATCCATTCGGATAAGATCGGGAGCATAATCATGCATATAAGAGGAAACTTTCTTCCAGGCTAATGCATTGTGCATTGAAGGTTCATCCTTTATGCCGAAATGAGTTTTATTAAGCCATCCCTTCTGCCTGAGATGACTTTCAAAAGCCGGAAGCAAAAAAGGGATAACATCCTTTCCGGACATTGTTATCATTTCACCGGTAAAAGAACTTTTCACCGGAAAGTCGCGCAGAAAAATTTCATTGTCGCTCCATCTCTTTTCTCCGAATCGGGTAAGTTCACCTGTTTCGAGATAATCCATCTTCCCCGTATTCCAAAATACCTGTGCTATCTGATCAAATCTGGTGAAATCAAATTCCAGTTTCCCGCTTTTTGAACTGCTGATTCCGATAGCCTCCATAGGTACCTGAAATATGTTCTGCCTGTGAGCGGCCATGTTTTCGGCATATTTCTGCAGCATATCAAACCAGGCAGGTGAGTACTCTTCCTGTATTCCATGGAACCTCGAAAATCCGTTTGTGGTGTACCACTCCACCACTTTCAGATGTCGTTCTGCCGGAAGTGTCAAAGGGTAAATGGTTATACTGACCGGCAGAGACTGGTCTTCCTGGTCGCTTCTGACTGTCACTTTACCTGAATAAATGCCAGGAAAAGCTGTTTCCGGGATATTTACCGTAAGCCAAACTGATTTCCACATTTTCCCTTTTACATCAATTTGTCTCTCAGACATAAGGTAATCAGGAAATTTCGCGGGCGCCTGACGGATGAGTGCACTGCGTGGTTGATTAGGGGTGTTCTTTGTCAGCGGGACAGATCCTACAAAGTTCCAACCTGTTGAACCAACGGGTAAGGATCTACCAGTGGTTTTCTCTTTGAGGTCACCAATTTCAACAGTTATCCTGGTAAGGTCTTTTTTGGCGCTGATAACAAACTGACCGGAAATAATTTCACCACGGAGTCCGAATATCTTCACCGAATCAGACATCTGCGGCAGTTTATAACCATCTTCAAAAACGCGGACCATATCACTGACACCATTTAGTTTGAATGACTGAGCAGAGACTATTGAATTACTCATCAGGAAAGCACCACAAAGACTGATTGCTGTAATCACAGTATTCTGTAATTTCACAACTTTAATATTCATTTCGTTAGTGTATAAAAACTGGTTGACATTTATTTACTAATCTCAGTAAGTTACATTGAATAATCGTGTTATCACTTTCACATAAGATAAAGTTTTCCTGACCTTTCATGTACTGTTAATACTAATTCAACTTTTGTCTGGCAGCTGCAGTCCTGGTTTATTTTATAATCAGCAATTGTTATCATCAAGGTAGAGCCCAGCACCAGGATACCTCCGGCAATTGCCTGATTGTTAAGTGTTTCTCCAAGCCATATAGCTGCAATGGGAAGGCCAAAGAAGGTGATGAGGTAATTAGAAAGAGCTACCTGCATTGCATCGAGTATTTTCAAGGCTTTAAAAAACAGAACCATAGAGAGGAAGTTATGGAAAACGGTTAGAAGGGCCATCCCTGTCCATGTCTGTAAAGTAAAAGAAGGTATTCTGGCAAAAATATCATGCTCATAATATAAAACAAGAGGTGTAAGCAACACCACTATAACAACATAAGTATAAAACACCATCTCAATTTCACTGTACCGGCCGGAAATTTTCTTGCATCCGACATTGTAATAAGAGTTCCCCACTATTGCCATAAAAATAAGGATATTTCCAATCGCATACTTTGAGCCGAAATTCAGTTGCTTAATATCGCCGGTAGAAATAAGGATAACGCCTGCTATGGCAATAATGAAACTCAGCCATCGTACCCTGTTCATCTTTTCCTTTAATATCAGGAATGCAAATAATGCTGTAATAACAGGCAGACAGAGAGTCAGAATTGCCGAATTACTTGCAAGTGAATATTGTGTACCCCAGGTCATGAGTACCTGGGCCGGGAATGCGCCGAGCAAGGCGAGCTGCCCGAATATCAGGAAATCCTTTAACTTTTTTTCCCCTCTTTTAAATTCTCTCACTACAAATGGAGCCAGAAGGAGTACCGCAAAAAACATAGGAGCCCATACGGTAAAATAAGGTCCTACCTGATCCTGGGTAAGCTTAATGCACGTAAACTGAAGTGACCACATCAGATTACATGCAAAAAGTAACACCCATGAGATGACTATTTTTCTCATAATAAGTTATTCATCTGTTCAAGTAAGAGGCTGTCTCGTATGAAAAATCCATTAACCGCAAAGTCCGCAAAGTTTCAATTCCAAAGATCGCAAAGAATTCCAATATGGCAATTTAGCGTTACGTTCTCTGATTCAACTTTGTGTACTTTGCAGTTAATAATTCATTGGCTGCAACCTCAGTACTTATTTCCGAACCTTTTTTGCAGTATTTTTTACACCCTCAATAATCATATCAAGATCATTCTTAGTTAATCTTGGATTCATGGGGAGGTTAAACTGGCGGCCATAAAAGAAATTCTCGGCGTTCCTGCATAACTTATCGGGATAATGGTACTTTTTCTTTAAACCCGTAAAATGGTATGTGGGCTGATAATGCAGGATACCCTGAATTCCCTCTTCCTGGTAAAGAACCCTTAAGAATTCGTCCCTTGAAGCTCCGATAATTTCAGGTTCAATACACAGTGTATACAGATGAAACGCATGGATACCATTCGGGTCTTCATATACAGGGGTTACTCCTTTTATGCCTTTGAGTCCTTCATTCAGATAATGACCATTAAACCTGCGCTTCTCAATCATCATATCCAGTTTCAGCAACTGTGCCCTTCCCACTGCAGCCTGAGCTTCATTCATACGGTAGTTATTTCCCCACTTTCCATCATCATCAATAACATCAAAATGCGATGGTATCCAGTAGTCTTTAACATCTTTCTTTTCCAGCCTGTGGCCGGCAAATTCCCATACTGTCTGATCAGGATCCCAGTGAGTAATACTCATAACTCTCATTCTCTGAATTCTATCAACCAGTGTATCGTTATTTGTTGTAATCATTCCGCCTTCCCCGAGAGTAACCATGTTTTTAAGAGAATGGAAGCTGAAACAACCAATGTCTCCGATACTTCCTGCCTGTTTACCCTTGTATGTTGCACCATGTGCATGAGCGCAATCCTCCAGTACAAAAAGTTTGTGTTTTCTTGCAATCTCCATTATCGGATCCATGTCGCACATCTGACCACCATAATGAACAACATAGATTGCTTTAGTTTTGGAAGTAATCTTGCTTTCAATCTGTTTCGGATCTATATTGAACGTTTTGGGATCGATATCAGCATATACAGGTTTTCCACCCTCTTTCAGAATTACGAGGGATGTGGCAATAAATGTTATCGGAGTAACAATTACTTCATCACCTTCCTTTATGCCGAACGCCTGGGTTGCACGTGCATTGCAGTTGTGCAGTTTGAAGTAGCAAATGCATGCTTAACATCAAACCTTTGTCCGAATTCTTTCTGGAACAATGCAACCTGTGGTCCCATTGTCTGAGATTCCTGCTTTAATACTGCCAGTAGTGCTTTCTCTTCCATTTCGTCATAAATAGAACCAAAGAACGAATAAGGGACTTTCAATTTTACTCCATCGTTCATTTGATATCCGGATGTTATTCCACCTTCAGTATCAGAACCGGTAAACATCAATTCTTTTTTGCTCATAATGTTAATAATTAAAATGTTTATAAATAATAAAACTTCTTTCTTTCAGAGTTACGGTTTTTTACTTGTTTGACCCGGCTTTGGGAATAAAAGGCATTGTCTTTTTCACTTTTGTCAAGCCTGCCAGCAGAATTGCATTACTTTTCATCGGAGCAAATTCAGGTTTCCCATAATTAGTCTGCGTCGCCTGGTAATTTACCGAACCACAAATATTTACTTCTTTTATTACCTTGCCAAATCGCGGATTGACCCATTCATATGCATAGAATGTGATCTGATTTCCTGCTGAGCCTGTGGAACATATTACCGGATCAGCCTGGTAACAATATACATTCTGGGCTGATCCGGTATCTCCTTCCTTTTTATCAAACCTGTCTTCACTTCCCGGATTCCATTCCAGGATATTTACACCATACTGAACAGGCACAATTGTCCTGAATCCATCTTCATATACAATTTCATACCATCCCAAAAGATCGGCAGTGTCAAAAAAATCCGGAATATTAAAATAGGCCTTCTGATTTTCTGACGGGAGGGCACAGGCATGCAGAAATATCAGACTGCTTACATCCTCATTAATTTTAATACCTTCTACCTTAGAGGGAAGCGTATTTTCTCCCTTTCCAACTGTACCGACAGCAATGGCACAGTTACCTGGATATTTTCGCTGAATTGACCAGATTAAAGACCTTACGGTTACTATGTACTTCTCCTGACTTCAATGAACCTAAATTAATATTGAAGACTTTTGAGCTTTTTGAAAAATTAAATTGAGCATGAAATGTCAACAGGTTCAATGCCATCACAGTCTTTACTCGGGATTCTGTTGATATTTAAATTCGATCTGACAGAAGGCATCAGTTCCGAAACTATGCTGGCAAGTTCTTTCTGATCAATGATATGGCTTGACCAGAGATAGTTTTCGCAACCAAGGAAATCCAGTATCAGATCTTTACCAAAGTTAAATTCATTTGTTGAAGCCCATGAGGACGGAGCACCTCCGACCAGATCAAACTTTTTTATCCTTTCTGCCCAGTTGCTGATAGTTGGTGTAAAATTTCCATATATCTGCTTAAAACCAAAATTCTGCAATTCCATTTCCTTGTCCGGTTTGTTCCAAAACCAGTTGAAAATTAATATGTCTTTGGGAATAGATGCTTTCTACTACTTCCGGACGGGTACCTCCGGGTGTCTGATACTTTACACCGGTAGAAGAAGTCCTGTTTTGAGGCCCTTTTCTGCGTACACTTTCAAGGAGGTAATCGCCCCACATGGCAATTTTTATCCCTTTCGCTGCCATATAATCGTGTATTTTATTGACGTCTCCGGCAAATAGCTCTGAAAAATCCTTTCCCTTGCAGAGAGGGCAAACACCAAGGGGAGCTCCCCACCATTCATCATGACCAATATGGATCATTTTCGGTTTTATAACGTCAATATATTCATCGTAAACATCGAACATAAGTTTGTATGAATCAGGATTTGACGGGCAATATGTGTCAGGCCATTTGTCGCCAGGATATTCAGCCAGTTCAGGATGACGGGTCAGTAACCAATATCCATGTGTAAGGGAGGGTATTTCAGGGATCACTTCCAGGAAATTCTCAGTTGCATATTCCACTATATCCCGCACATCGCTTTTTTCGATTATGAAACCGTCGCCGGCATCAAAATGGCTGGAGTTTTTTTCTTCCCCGTGTAATCCTTCTGTTGAATTCGACCTGGAATACTGCAGTGATTTTGAGAACTCTATCCAGCCGGCATTTACCTCCGGATGTTTGTCAAGTCTCATGCAGTTCACTTCCATTATCACCTTATTATACTTATACAGCGACATGAAATCTCTCATGAACCGTTTAAAGAATGCAATATTTTCAGGTCCCGGCACATATAACCTTATTGCCCTGAATGGGTAATTTGGCCAGTCTCTTACTTTTAGTCCCGGTACAGTTTTTCCTTTACCTGCATCAATAAGCTGACGCAATGACTGAAGTCCATAAAATGCACCCTGGTCATCACTTCCTGCAATAATGATTTTATCAGGTGTCACCTCCAGCAGGTAACCTTCGGGACCAGGGTCTTTTCCATTTATTTTTAATTTGTTTCCCTCACAGTATTTGCTCACCAGAGGATTGTCGAATTTCCCCATTATTATTACTTTCCGTCCGGCCGGTATCGTTGAAAGCTGTTCAATTCTGACTGCGGTACCGTATTTGTCACTTAGTTCCCTTACGAGAAAACGCGCAAGGAAAATATCATTTTTACTCATTTTCTGAGGTACTATGATTGATATGTTTTCATCAATAGTAAAAATATTATCCGTCAGCTCGATATACTGAGGAAGAGGAAATATCAGAGTTTTTTCACCGGCCTTTACCTTCAGGGAAGATATGAATATTGAAAATAACAGAACCATAACGGTAATGAACATATTACCTGAATATCCCTTGTTTTTTCATAAGTCGTTAATATTAATTTGTTTATAATTTATTTAGCCAAAGAATATTTCTGAATACAATGTACAAAATGATAAGCAATATAAACTCCCAAAAATACTATTGCAATATATATAACCCAAGTTCCTCCTGAAATATCAGTTATATAGCAACCCCATCCATGATTGGGATAATTTTATTTTAAAGGAGATTCCCTGATCATCCGGTTGAGGATGTCAGATGTTATTTTTTGTATTTCCGGCCGGATACCAAAAGTACGCATTTCAGGATTATAACCAGCGGGAATATGTCCGGGTGGCTGGGCAAGTCCCTCCGGCCACCAGATTGTTCCAGCATTAAAGACCCAGTTACCTTTTGAACATGGATAGACCACTCCTGAATGAATTTTCGCCTGTGTTCCCGGTTTCGATGCTCCCGCATCACCCATTTGCACCAGCACACTTCCGGCTACTTCCACAAGGCCTTTAATATCAGGGAATGGTGCTCCATGGTATTCCCAGCCTATCATTGCAGGGATACTGTCCCCGTCTTTAAGTCCGGTGCCTTCATAAATCCAATTGCCCGAATTTTTCACAACCCAATCTCCATATCCCGGTCCATACGATGTGACTCCCATTAATTTCTCTTCATCCGCAAAATGTACATTAGAGGTTTTAGAATAAACCCGACCCGGAGTACCGAGGTAGCTGTCATAGAACTGTATTTCACCGCTGACTGCATTACCAGAAAAAAATGCAAAACTCAACCCGCTGTCCCGTGCTTTTATGGCTTCTTCATACATTTTCCTCGACCAGTATTCATCATGACCCACTGAAAGGAATACCTTGCTTGATCTTAAAATTCCCGGATCAAAATGAAGGTCAATATTAGAACAATATGTAACATCATACCCCTGCTGTTCAAGCCAGTATGCCATCGGGTGTTCCCATAGAAGGAACTCGCCTGATCCTGAAGAAAGCGCTGCATCAACAATCTGACAATACTTGGCATACGGCCGGTCAAAACTAACTCTGACATTTGGCCCGGTGTACCATACTTCCGGGGTTCCGTCATCGTACAGGGAATCCCTGCCGGGCCATTTATTATAAGCCTGCCAGGTAATGTCGCTAACCTGGCATAAAATATCAGATTTACGATGCTCCTTAACAACAAATACTACATAACTCTGTTTCCCGTGCACTTCCTCCCGGGACAACTTTCCAAGGTAAACTCCACTTGGCCAGTCTTTTGGAACAGTAAAAGTAGTCGCAATGTCCCAATTGCATTCCCTCAGCCTTTCAATAGTCATCATTGGAATTGCCTGGGGACGTCCCCTGAAAGAGCCAATTTTTGCCATGTGGCGTCCCCCTTTGCCGCCATAGTACCCCAGCCTGTAAATATCAATAATAAATGACGCAGAGGGATTGGTGCTTACCATAAAATTAATATTTTCACCAGGCAGAACACTGGTTCTGGAAACAAAGCCTTCAATCATCGAAGACCTTATATTCCGGATCAAAGGATATGAGGCCAATGTTATCGGATCGTCAAACCGGGTATACTGAAGTTGCCATTCAAGTGTACCGGGTTTACTGTTCTCTTCTTCAACCGGCCCCCCCTTACGTTGGTCAGCATTTGTGAAAACAGTATAGGGAGAAACCGCACCTGCAATCCAATCAGAGATGCGTTCCTAACCATTTCGCGTCGGGTTATACGACTGATCAGTTTTCCCATTTTTATTTTTTTAAAAAATTTCGAACTGTTTTTTATAAAAGTATACCAAAGGATTTATTAAAAAAAGAAACCTAAAGATATCTATCGTCGAGGAACGTACTTTGACAATCACGGCCTGGGACTAATTCTTTAAGATTCACCCATTGTTTCCCGGAGTTTAATTCACATCTGAAATCTTCAATACATAAGCATGCTGAACGGGAATCTTATTAACTGGTAATACCGGAATAGTTACTTCGATACCATCACCATTTCTTTCCCATTTTAATTCCTGTCAGTGCCTATCAGATTCACTTTTGTAGAAGACGATACTGATATTTCATTAATCTTAAGTGGTTTATCTGGCAGTTTAGGAATAATAGCATAAACTGTACTGCCTTTATTTGTGAAGAATATTTCTTTGACTGCCATACCCGGATCAGGAATGACAGTTTGTTTTAAAATGAAATCTCCTCCAAGGTATTGCAGCTTATTGATTTTTTATATTCCCATCCCTCCATGATTGTACCGTTACTCCATTGAACCGGTTTTTTCCATTTACGGGTACCATAAACAGCTTCTCCGTTTATCTTAAGCCATTCGCCGATCTGTATCAAACGCTCTTCCATTATTGGCGGAATTTTCCCTGAGCCATCGGGACCAATATCCAGAAGAAAATTACCACCATGGCTTACGATATCAGCCAGAAGCAATATTAAGTTCTAGGGCGCTGTTATAATCCCGTACATCTTCATTCCGGTTATAACCAAAAGAAAACCGAATACCACGACACTCCTCCCATGGCTTGTCATATTCAGCTGATGCTCCGTATTCCGTTGTATAGTATCCCCCATGTTTATGACGTGAGTCTGATCCCCAGCGATCATTGATAATTATCTTGTCTTTTACAGGTGATTCATTTACTGCCAATGCAATTAATTCTTCAGACTTCCATTTATCGGATGACATTTCCCAATCACTGTCAGCCCATAAGATATCCGGTTCATAGATGTTACCAGATCCTTTACCTGCGGCAGATAATGTAAATCAACATAATTCGGCTTATCCTTTATCCAAAGCGGATTATACCATTCGTAAAGGGAATAGTACAATCCAAACTTCACATCTGTTTTTCTGACTTCTTTTGCCAGGTCGCCGATCAGATCACGTTTTGGACCTGAAGTCATGCCGCTCCATGGGAATCCCCAGGTGTTATCAGCTTCCTTGCTGGGCCACAGGGTAAAACCATCATGGTGTTTTGAAGTAAGAACTATATATTTTGCTCCTGCATCAGTAAATAATTTGACCCACTCGCCCGGGTTGAAATCTTCAGCTTTGAACATATCGCCAAAATTGTAATATGAAAAGTGAAACCCATATTTAGTTACATGATGGTCATAGACTGCTGAAGGTTTCGGATTGAAATTCCCCCCCACATGTTTAGTTGTTAACCAGGTTTGATACCATTCAGAATATACTCCCCGTGGGGCCCAGGCCGGAACAGAATACGGGCCCCAATGCAGAAAAATTCCAAATTTAGCATCTTCAAACCAGGAAGGCGCGGGACGACTGTCAAGTGATTCCCAGGTGGGATCATACTTTTTTCACTGGCCGAATGCAAACAGAGGGACCAACAATAAAACCATGAATTTGATTCGTTTCATCTTACACATTATATAAAGTTAGATAACTCCAATTTGAAATATCTGAACAAAATAATCTGATAATTTATTATATGTTCTTTCCCTAAATTAAGTCAACCTGACCAGCCTCTCCATATTAACCTAAAAATAAGATAATAAAGTTTGACAAAACAATATTTTTTGTTCCCGCATCAAGAAATAATTTTGCCAACTCATCCGGGTTGAAATCTTTAGCTTTGGAAATGTCACCAAAATTAAAATTCGAAAAGTGATACCCAAATTTATTTACAGACTTATCAAAGACCGCTGTGGGTTTCGGATTGAAATTTCCTCCGGTATGCTAAATTGTTAAACACGATCGATACCATTATAAGCCGTAATTTCCACCATTTATTTCTTTAAAAAGATATCTTCGAATTTCTCTTTTGAGTTATTTATATTATTACGGTTCCCGAAGTCATGAATTTTGGTGTACATGTTTCTCCAGATAAGATATTCAGTGTCAAATCTGCCCAGTATTGTTCCCATTCTGTACGTCATGTTCTCCGCGAGCCAGGCTTTTCTGTACTCTTCCTTTAATTCTGTACAATAATCCATCATATCAACTGTGAGCCCATGAGTTGAATAGTTGAGATCGTACGACCTGTAATTATCTTTTTTTGAACCCGCATTAAGATTATATATCCAGTTCCATCTGTCAACTATTGTTCTTGCCCAGATAAACCTTGCTGCAGTGTAATCGAGCAGACGGCTGTTCAGAAGCATGGTTTTGATAAAAGAAGTGTCGGCATTCCCGGCCTTAAGGGCTTCAATAAATGCTTCCTGTGCTGTTTCAGCTGCTATTCTAGCTTTCTTGTAATCGTCAATATGATCTTTTGTGTTTTTCAGATGGTATTCAGAAAAAGGATCAGCCCACATTTCAGACAAGGTATGACGGCCCAGGCATTTTGCAAGTAAAGCTTCCGATTCGGCCATCTTAATAAATCCCGTATTCATTGAAACTGAAATGCCAGGATACATTATGCGGGAATAGTTTTTTGTAAATTCTGTCCTGTCGGGATTATCATTCTGCCAGGCTCCGATTGAACCGTAAGCCATGAATAACCATGTATTCCGAAGCAATGGCTGAACAGCATCGGTCCACACTGAGGTAATATAGCCGATAGCCTTTTCATCGCGGCATGCTTTTAAACACAGGTCAATATTATTAAAGGTATATTCGGCTGCAGGATATACATTTCCCCAGCTGTCAACAGCCGACTGTACAAAAAATGGTAACTTTTCACTAAGTATAGGTTTCAGCCACTTCGTGAATGATGCTTGTCTGTCGGAATATTCCCAAATCACAGGGATAATAGGTTTTGGGAACCGGGACATAATATCCGGATAGTTATTGGTAATATCTGTCCATACCATAACTGTTTTTCCATAACCCTGGAGGGTTTTTGCAACTAAATCAAGCTGTTTCAGGTAGAGTTCCTTTGGTTTGATATCTGGGTTTTCAATTGTCATACGTTCAGTCTCCCATGTCTCATCAAAACCTACATGAATGAAAGGAGTCGGGAACAGGTCAGCATATTGTTTTATCCAGTCTTTAAACAATGATTGCACCCCGGGGTTGTCAGGATCAATTTCATGTCCGTAATTGCCAATGCCAAGCCCGGCATATTTTTCCACACGGATCAATTCATGAAGATGTCCGTAAAATTCGACAAAAGGTATCACATCCATATGCCTTTCCCGTGCATAATCAATTATCCTTCTGATCTGTTCCTTTGAATAACAGGCATTGTAGTTGATAAGAGGATATCCCTCCAATTCAATACTTACTTCATTATAGAAATAGTACTGGTTCATCTTCCATCGCGCCAAAAAATCAATCTGATTTTTTATCTCCTGCTCAGTAAGCAAACCGCCATGTGAAAAATCCATCATCACACCCCTGTAAGCAAAGGCAGGGTAATCTTCGATGTCAACTTCAGGGATATAACTTTTATTGCCTTCATCGATGATCAGCTGGCGTAATGTTTGAAGTGCATAAAAGAGGCCTGCATCAGATTTTGCCGAAATTTGTATTTTATTGGTTGTCACGCTTATATGATATGCTTCACGCGACTGGTTCCCGGCTTTGTCACCGGGGACAGCTAATACTGGTGCACAATGATCGGATGACATGTAAATACATGGTTTACCAGGATCCTCATTATAAACAGTTTGAAGGTGGATCCCTGTTAGATTTTTCACGAACGTGGTGAAAAGTGATATATTATTATGCTCATTTCCAGGAAGATCCTTTTGTAAAATGAGCCTTGCCTCCGACAGTTGGAATTTGTTTTTACCCCATGTTACCTTTTGGGGAACGGGCAGTAAGACGGGATCCTGAGCGCACAATAATGAGGTGCTAAGGCACAAGTTGAAAATTATTGGACAGAGAAAAGATTTTTTCATAAAAACAGGGATTATTAATATAGTGGGGCTTAAATTAATTAAAATATTCAAAAATCGCAATCACCCTTTTCATACAATATCAAATCTAACTGTTTGTCTCTGGATTTATTTGATCTTGTCATACATTAACGCCATTGCTATAACGGATTATGGCCAAGGTATTCTTTACAGGGCATGTTGGTTTGTTTGAGGCTTACGCTGGAGCCCGGTGGGACTTCCACCGAAAGGATGGTAAAACTCCCAGATTGTTCCGGTTGCTTCAAACTGCCTGGCAGAATCATCAAGAGCTTTCTCAAGAAGTATTTTTGCTGCATCTTTCCGTCCGTATTTCAGGCATCCCCGTGACACCCAGTAGGTCATGCTGTTCCATGCCGGGCCCCTCCAGCATCTCAACTCAAACTTTGGATCATTCTTACCGACAGTTGATATCGGGTGGCTGGTCAGGAATACTTCAGGATTAAGGATGTACTGATCTATAAGCTTATCGGCCTGTTCTTTGGTAGCAGCACCAACCATCAGTGGCCATAGGTTTTCATAAGCCATGCTTCTGAGTGAAGGATCTTTTATTGCCCAAATATCATAAAACATGGCATTCTCTGATGCATAAAGCTGATTTTGAATGAATTTCAATAATTCATTTTCGCGTTTTTTAAAAAACTCTGAATCAATTCCTAATTCTTTTGACCATAAGGTGGCATAATGGTATAACTGATAAACGTGACTGGTTGCGTCTATGCAGGCCCATTTGCCCATATCGGTCTTGTCAAAGCGAATCCCTTCGTCAACACCACTCTCCCATTGTTTTAATAAAATGTCATTATAATAAAATCCTTCCCCTTCGGCCTTACGGCTGTTTTCAAACCAGGTAATCTGACGGACCAAAGCATTAAAGAAATCAGGCAGTTTGTTTGATCGGCTGTAAGATCAATATAATCCTGTACCGCCACTACCCATACGGGTGGATGTCCTGCATCCTGTTTGCTCCAGGTAACCGTATCCCTTCCCGATGGTAAACCAGGCATCCATATTGATCCAGGAATCATCCGTTTGGTTCCTGGTTATTTAATATCATTCAGTAACTGATGAAGTGCGTGCTCGGGAAATAAGCCATCACATCAAGACTTGATGAATAATGTCCCAGTGTCCGAAGGCCGGTCCGTAGATGTACCCCGGACCAATTTCTTCCCACTCATAATTAAAGGGATAAGTTGCGGGATGTGTACTTTTCCTGTGAAGTTCCGCAACATATTTTAACATTGGCTGCCAATCAGGTTTTCCTGTCTGACCAGCTTTAATGATCAGATTTTCCCAATTATTATTTTCCGGATTAACTGGTTTCACTTTTTTATTTTCAGATAACCTGCCGCAGGAACAAACCGATAGAAAAAATACTATCAATAAAAGATATTTTGCAAGATTGTCCAGAATCTTGCAACTGCCTGATTTTAACATAATTCAAAATATTAAGTTACTGATACTAGAAATTTTCCTTTATATATTTTTCACTGACCTCCAAGTAATTTTGTGAAGGGACCTGACCCACAATCAAAGGTTGGGTCCTGGTCATTTTACCATCAACTGCGACAACATATACCATTCGTCCGTGTTGAATTTGTTGAATTCTTTATTTTCTTCTATGTTTTCAATATTAATAATAAATCCATTAATATAAGGAAAAATAACCTTCCATTTTGTATGACTCAGGCTATATTACTTTATAGTTATTAACATTCTTTCTCCTTTAATATCACCCACTCTTCATTAAGGGATGAAAACTCTGTTATTGTATAAATTAATCAAAATCCCGGATTTTGAGGAAATGGCCTGGTCAGATCAGCATCAATAATATCCTTATTTAACGATAAGTAATAAAGCTTCCTTTTAAATTGGTTATATAATAACATGAAGGCGTCCCAGGCAATTGTTTCTTTTCGTGAAGGCAAGCATGTTATCATTGACCGGATTGCGGTACATTATATATTTGATGCCTGACTGGAAATGTCAGACCAGATTAACAAACTTTTAATCTATTGATCTATTTATTATCGATTTAACTTTATTTAACTCGTGATTCAATAAAGAAAACTATTTTTGTGACTTCAAAAACTTAAAAACAAAATTCTCAGTTAACATATTAAATGAAAAGTATTTTCCGGAAAGATGTTCATATACTTTTTAAAGCAGTATCCTATTCATTTTTGTTACTATTTCTGCTTATTGGCTTTAACCGGATAAATGGCCAGGATACAAAGAACCAGATCCTGCTTTCTAAAATCTATGAAATTGATTCCGTAACTATCAGAGCCAGAATAGAGTCTCGTAACCTGATGGAGAAACCATACACCGAACCTAATTCACTTGTGCCATCAATCAGTAAAATAAGCCATGATGATATTGTAGACAGGGGGCAACCAATATCGTTGAGGCATTGAAATATATCCCGGGAAGTCTTATTGAAACACGTGGACGACAGGTTAAACAGTTCTTTTCCGTAAGGGGACAACAATATCCTTATCCTGCTTATGCTATTGATGGCGTATGGCATGAAAGAGTTTGAAGAACTGCCTTATTTTTTCTCAACTTCTGATATAGCAGAGATCGAGATCGTACGATCAAGCGCAGCACTTTTAACCGGCCTTTCAGGTATGGCGGGACTCGTCAATATCAAGACACGGGAATATACAAGTCCTGAAACAAATATTGAGCTGGAATACGGATCATACAATAATCTTCACTCCCACCTGTCGAATGGCAACAAAATCGGAAATTTTTCATATGCAGCCGGCATCGGATTTGATAAAAGCAATGGCCCTGCCGGAAAACATGCAAAAGAGGAAATGGCTGATCTGTTCTCCCAGTTAAAATGGCAACCATCTGATAAGTTAACTATTAAAGCCAACTTATTTTATCTGGATGGAAAAAGAGAACTGAGGATTGCCGAATTACCTGCAGACAAAAAATACCGTGATATGATCCAGAATTTTGATCCGGTCAGGGCAGTACTTTCAAATCTTAAATTGGTTTACAGACCCTCTGAAAGATTATCATCCGAATTGCAACTGTTTTATTCCAATCGAAATCCCACATTTAATGATGAAGTCAAATTGACATCCTCAAACGAAAAAGACTCGGAATGGGGACTAAATTTCATGCAGTCAGTTTCTGTAACCAAACTTAATATTTTACGGTTTGGAGGTTTATATAACCACTGGGTGGCACCAAACGGGAAACGGTTCTATACCGGTAAACGTTGTGATACTGAAACCTTTTCAGGTGTCCTGGTTGATGAACAACGATTCGGAGCGTTTACTTTTGATGCCGGACTCCGTTGGACCAGAACATATCTTAATGATTATGGGGCTTTTAATATTGAAGGAGACGGCGCCCAGTTCAAAAATGTGACTCCCATTCATGATCAATGGGAACCATCTGTCATACAGACGAGTCTGGGAGCTACATACAATATCAATAACTATTTGTCAATCTATTTTAATACAGCTGCGGGTCAGGTTAAGCCAAGGAATGGTTCCCTGAACACAGATCTCTCAGTGCCAAAGAATGAAACCCGGTATAAATTTGACCTTGCTGCCATCAAAAGACTTCCCGGTTCAGGAAAGGTGACACTTACCTTATTCGGTGTTCTGCAGAAAAATGCAATCGTGCTGAGCGGAGATACATACCTCGACTCTCTCACAAACATAACTAGAGAGCTATATATAAACCGCGATCAGAATCAATCAGGCCTTGAGTTCGAACTGGTCTCATCAAAACTCTTCAATACAGTTCAGCCATTTGTAAACTTCACCCTGATGAAGTCAGTTATGAAGAAAGATGCCAGTATTGTGACAAATAAGGAGAATCCGGTTATGATTGCAAGCGGTGGTCTCTATATGAAACGAAAGTCTTTTGATTTTAATTTTTTATTCAAATATGTGTCATCCTTTGAAAACAACCGGTTCGCAAGTATTACTGACGGGCCCCAGCCTCTTGGGGACTTTATTACTTTCGATTATTCGGAGGGATATACTACCAGGGGCAGGATACCTGTCAGAATATATTTAAAAACACAAAACCTGACCAACAAGAAATATTCAACTGTAACAGGATATCCTGATTTTGGGAGGATGATTTTTGGCGGAATACAGGTTAAGTTTCTGAAAAGACAGAATGAATAAAGGCGCTAATGCGCAGGGTTTTCCATTATCTTCCGGGCCATTTCCGGTTCGGTTTTTTCAATACCTGTAATCAGGTAAACTATCATTCCTGCATCGGATGCGTCAAAGGTTTTTCCGTTTTCCTTGATGCATGTCTCCAAACGGGAATAAAGCCAATCCCATGCTCCTGGTTTGTATGCCGGATTATTACGGGCTTTAGAAGTTTTGACCCAGTCAAACTTTTCTACAGGAGCCATCAAACCATCATAATCTTTGCCACCATTCTGATCGGCAATCTGAATACATTTTAAATTGCCTCCCGTGTTACCCGAGAAAGAATCACTAATCTCTTTGAATGTCCAGCCTGAATGAACATCCCATAAGTTCTTTTCCGGATTGTCACTATGCATGTTATTCCAGGTCGAGTGTGAGATGAGGCTTACAAACCTCCGTTTTGAAATATCAGCGCGATTAATTGCTTCACCGACAACCTGCATGGGACCGGCTGCAATAATGAACAGAGGATTTTCCAGGGTTGATTCATTTATGACATCCCTTAACGCGTTATAGGCAACTTCGGCATTATCGACAGCGCAAATGAACCTGGTTTTTCCGAAGCCAAACCATTTCTTACCACCCAGTGCACTTTCACGCATGTGTTCATAAGAATTTAGTCCCGAATCTGAAGTAGGATGGGCCTGATTGCTTCCCCAGATGTGGTCACTGTAGGTGTATAATACCAGATTATCCTGAAGACCGGCAGCGGATAAAAGAGCAAGGCTCAGCGGTGTCGCAGCCCAATCGTCATGATCATGTTCATTACCGTCGGAGCTGATTGCAATTCTTCCTTTTCCCTGCCAAACCGGAGTCTGGCCCATTATGGTAAAGTTTGCAAGAATAAAGGAAAAGATGATTAATGAGGATAAAATTTTTTTTGGCTTCATTTTTAATTTATTTTAATTTTTTTACTCTATTGGTGTCCGGGACAATCGCATGGCTTAATTCTGTTTTTCCTGTTTAGCTTTTCATTTATTTTATGCGTCAGGTATGCTGAGCCTGTCCCGATCAAAGCACCTGCCAATACTCTGAAGGGTAATGAACACCCAGGTCCATGCGCGAATAGGCCACAGTACCGCCCATGTAAAAGCGGGGATTATTACGTACCATTTTGGATATGCAAGACTGATTGATGCAGCAATTGCAAAGGCACTTGAGGTGTGACCGGAAGGAAAAGAAGGGACCCGGCAGACGACTTCTTAGCGATATCAGGATAGGTAATAAAGGGACGATCACGTTTAACAGTATATTTTAAAGCTTCCGTGATACCCGCAGAAACAGCTGCAGCACTGATTACAATGCACGCATTTCGCAATAATTCTTTATTATTTTTTAAAAGACCTGCAGTTGCCATCCCTGCCGGAATGCCCAGTGCAATATATATCTCGGAATTCGATACAACCCGAAGAAAATTATCTGAAGGAAGTGTTTCTGGATGAATTAATCGATCTTAGAAGTCTGATATCGATATTCTGTGAAACAGACAATGAGGGGTATAATTAAAAATATAAAAATATAAGCCTCTTCGTTATCTTAAAACGGCAAATTTTAGTCCGGTTCATTTCAGGTTAATTCTAATTTAATAAAGTCTTTATTGCAATCAATTTCAGCACATTTTCAACATCCGTACTTCATTTATTATAATTGAAACTCCTCTATGGCACCAAACTTCTTTGCTGATTTAAAATCATCTTTTATTGTTTCGGGCAGATCACTTTCAATTATCGGAAGTTCAGCCTTATCTCCGAACCAGAATGTCACCCTGAAAGTATCTTCAAGAATTCCAATCCAGAAAATAGTTTTCTTCCTCCAGACTAATTTAAATAACCATTTTTTACCATCATTATAATAATTCCATTCGCCTTTAGACCCCTCATAATTATCATATATATGCTTCATTATGGTCTGCCACAGAATTTTATTATCCTTAATTATTGAAAAGATAAGATCATCTGCCGGGATGATATGTTTATCGGAAAGAATCAGTTTCGATGGCTCAGGCATCTTGTTCCTATTTTATATTATGATCAGCAATAGTCTTTCCATTTACATCTTTCACAATCAGCCTTAATACCCTTGTTATCAACCACAACTTCTACAAATGAATTATTTGAATTGACCAAAACCGGGTAGTTAAAACCCGATTTCTCTTTTTCATAATATGCATTTCTATGAGTATGACCACTGATCATCAGATCAATCCCTGCGTTCTGAAGAACCGGACCAAAATTGTCAGCCAGGAATTTCATTGCATAATTCTGTTTTGCTTCCTTAATTACCGGCATATGAATTATAACTATCCGATGCTTTGCATTTCTGAAAGCGTCGGTTTTAACCTCGTTTTTAAGCCATTCAAGTTCTGTAAAGCGGTATGAGTCATAATCAGCAAGCCCATAATAATATCTGTTGTTATCAGGTTTGTCTTCTCCGCAGTCGAGAACAATAAAATGTACCGGTCCCTGGTCGAAGCTATAGTAAAATCTGTCGTCCTTGTAATCAAACCATTTTTTAAGGTCGCGGGCAGCAAAGCCCCTGGTTTCATGATTTCCACGAACGTAATAAAATGGTTTCTTTGTTGCAAAATAGAAAGCTGCCGTATCAATGAAACCAGGATAAAGCTGATTGGTCTCCTCCAGAAAATCAACCATATCCCCATTGAAAAAATAAAGATCCTGATCTGCTATTTTATTGTGCCTGAGATAAGATGCCATTTTTCCGGATAGCTCATGAACATCATTAATAACCGTAAAAGCAATCTTTTCCGATTGCAGAGAAGGAGTAGAAAAACTTAAATTACTTCCTGAGATAGTATCGCCATAATAAATTTTATATGCCTGGTATTTTAGTATCTGAACGGAATTAACACTGTATTTATATGCAGTACCAGGTGTCAGGCCCTCAATCCGGACTTTATGAAGTGTACCACCCCCGTCAACAATACCTTCGTGGCTGTTGCGCACAAAACGTACTTTTCCATCGGGTAATGTAAGTTTAATTGCGGGAACAGCAGGTTTGTTTGTGGTCCAGACTATTGTAACCCCGGAAGGGCTCAAATTTTGAAGCCATGGTCCGTGAGTTAAAACGAAATTATCATTATCTATTCCCTGGGATGGTGATGCTACAGTTATAGTTAAAAATAAAACCAGCAATAAAGTTATTTTTTTCATCCGTATATAATTTATTTTTAAAGGTCGGATGGAACCGCACATGATTGAAATAGAATTATTTTCATACTTGTTTAGCTTCGCTGAGCTCGCAAACTCGGTTGTGATTGGAATCAAACATGTGGGTTTCATCTTTTCAGAATTTAAGTTATTTAGGGTTAATTAGATCCGGGTACCGATATTTAAGTTCCTGTTCCATCAGTGAAGTGATACTGGCATATCTCCAGGCCCTGAGCATGATCTTTAAAAAGAACAGAAATTGTGAAACAATGAATAAAAATAGTATCCCGATAAAATTGGATGGTCTCCAGGCGGGGAGAATTTTCAGCACCAGCCAACCAAATAATATAGAAACAAACATAATAATAATCATTAAAGCGAATGATGATAAAAATGTTCTTAATGTTTGTCTGAATCCGAATCCGATTGCCCGGAAGCATGCCGGTTTCATAACAGCTGCCTGCCATGCTCTTGCATAATCCGTGACAATAAGGATAATCAGTGTCAGAATGAACAATAATGATCCGCAAATAATTACAGTGTAAAAAATTGTCCTGTCTGTTGCTGACTCTGTATTACTGACAGCTGATAGAGGAATTACTAATATAATTATTGTAAAAAAGATAATTATGCCAATGGCAATAGTTATTATGAAAAAGAACGACCAGAAATTAGTTGCAGCTGTCTTGAAAAACTCAGAAGATGAGTACATTTTTGAAGCGCCTCTGAGAGTGTTGAATAATCCGCCCGAAAGAAATGCATTCATAATAAAACCGACTGCGATAAGAAAGAAGAATCCATATGAAAATGATGAAATCAGACTTCCCAGGGCCGAGCCAAGATCAACAAAAACTTCTATATTTAATCCATCTGAGAGTCGTTCCGTAATCATGCTTTTACCAAAACCAGCCATTAATGATCCTTTGAGAGGAATTGCCACCATAGAAACGAGCAAAAGATATAGAAACCATATTGTCAGCACCCCTTTCCATGACCTTATCGAGCGGTTTGTTCCATATATCAAAGCCTTGAAGATCTTCATAAAAGAGCGGTTCATAATGAAATAAAATTAATAAAAAACTGCATGAAGGAGATAAGCTTATTGGTAATTCTACGCACTGGTATTTTATCGGGGTCCGAGGTCAATGAGTTGTTGATATAGTTTATATCCATTGTAATCTTATACTCAGGATCAATCTTTACCCATTTTATCTTCCGGTTTCCGGTATAGGCAAAGTCCTTATACCTGCTTTTCCCATCCCATGATTCCAAAACTTCCTCACCACTTTCAAAATGTACGAGTACCTCCTCCGGAAGCATTATAGAACCTGCTCTTTCAATCTGGACCACCGAATTGTAAAGTGTGTCACCTCTGGCAATAATCCTGTCAAGTGAATCAACAGACTCAATTTTACCAACTGATCTTTGAGGTTTTTCATTGTAAAATCCGGCTACTTTATAATCACATAATCCGGTGCCATTGAGAGTCTGGTCAAAAAACCAGTTCATGTCGGAACCAAACTTACTTCCATACTTCCGTTTGACCACCTCATTAACAACACTTTTAAAATCATTTCCCGATGGATTTCTGAATGCCCATTTTCTATAATATTCCCTGAATATCTCGCGGGTTGTCTCTTCACCCACTATACCCATTAATGTAAAGAGCCATGTTGCTGTTTTATTGTACGACATCATACTATATGTGTTATGCGGGTATTTCCAGGAAAACTGCGTATTGCTGACCACCTGCCTGCTTCCGGATAATATATAGGATATCCTTGACAACGACTTATCTGAGATTTTAAAGAATGGGAGATCTAAAAGGCCGGAATTATTGCCGTAATAATGATCAACAGCTATTTCTTCCCAGAATGTGTTTAAACCTTCATCAAGCCAGGGTTCTTCAAATTCATTATTTGCAAGTATTCCCATAAAATACGCATGTCCGAACTCATGGATTGTGACCATCTCAGGCAAATGAAGAAATTCCGGCATTATGTATGAAGAAATTGAAGTAAAGAATGTTGTATATTCCATGCCACCCGCCCCTGCCCCTTTCCCAGGCGGATCAACAAATGTAAGGTATGGCCATGGGTATGGACCAATATTTTCCGTAAAATATTCAAGTGCGTTTTTTACAGCTTTGAATTGCCTGTCAACCTGAGTGATCCTGTCTTCAGGGATAAGAAGTGTCAATTTAACACTTTTCCATTGATCGGTATATATAGTATACCCGGGCCAGGCAGTCCATGCAAAATCAACAATATCCTCAGCCCTGTAAGTGAGAGTTTTTTTACCCCCGGCGAGGTCTGATGAATTTATCAGCATTCCTCCTGAGCCGACCACATATTCTTTTGGCAGTGTGATCTTTACATCGTAAACACTGTGATTGGAATAGAATTCGGAGTTTTCATGGAACTGGTGGCAATTCCAGCCTCCCCTTATTGCATACCGCATACCTGCCGGTTCATACACACCAAACTTTGGAAACCACTGTGCAACAAAATAAAAATCATCATTATAACCGGTTCTTATAATTTTTGACGGAAGCTTTGATTCAAAATTAATTTTCAAAAAAACAGTGTCACCCGGGAGGGCGGGTTTTGGAAGATCTATCTTTATAACTGTTAAATCTTCGGCATTTCCATCGTCGGGGCTGATATACTGCATCATGGGAATCAGGTCGGTTCCTTCCCGGTTTTTAAGTGATCTGATCGCGATCCATCCATAATCAGATTCCTTAGTCCCGGGCGATCCGCCTGATTCTTTATAATAAGTAGTTTTGTTGCTTTTAAAAGCATTCAGGTAAAGATGCATCCGTATATCAGGTACAATATCACCTGACCGGTTGACCCAGAAAGCCTCCATGGTGCAGGAAACAATTTTAGATACTGTGTTCAGGCTTGCATCAATCTTATATCCTGTAATGCGCTCACTCAGAGGTTTATTATAAACTATCTGTGAATTAAGAGAGTGGAAAACCAAACAAAAAATTATCAATGACACCAGATGCTTTTTCATTCGGAGAAAAGATTTATACATAATGGTACAGAATGCAAGACACACTATGTTTGCAAAGAACCTGCAATGATTTCTTTTAAAAAAACAAAAAAATGGTGCAACTAATCTGGTTTACTTTCTTTTGTCAGGAATAGAGGAATCTCTCCTTCGCTATAAACAACTTTTCCTTCCATTTTTAAAGGTTCAGTCAGTTTCAGAGAAACTGTAATTTCCTGTCCTTCAGCATACATCACAAAAAGGAGTGAGTCTTGTAAGAATGATACTTTTTCACCCGGAATTTTATATTCACGTTCGGTAAAAAACATAGAAGCCGAATACTTCTCCCCGGTAAATCCAACATCAATAGTCCCTGATTTATATCCTTCAGGGGCATCAGGTAATTGGAATATCCATTTTCCCACAGGATCATTTTTTTGTACCTGGCCTTCTTGTGCAACAGCCACAATAACATAGAGAGAAATCAGGATAAGTGTAAAAATACTCCTTTTCATCATAATATAATTTTGATTTTAGTTGTATGATAGCCTGTCCCGCAAAGCGGGAGAACCGCACATGATTGACTTCGTCGAGCTCGCAAGCTCGGTTGAAAATTATATTTTTATCGTGTTTAGCTTCGCTGAGCTCGCAAGCTCGGTTGTGATTGAGGTCAATCATTCGGGTTTCATAATTGATTCTTTTATTTCATCAAATATAGAAATCAATTATGACAAAACCGGTGGTGGCGGGAAAATTATTTATTTGGCCAAATGGTTTGAAGGCACTATGGTTTTAGGTAAAAGAGATACTGATTTTTAAATTGATAGATCAGCATCCTCCAGCAACTTTCTTCTTTTTCGGAACTGCTTTAACGACCGGCTTAGTTGAAGAGGCGCTCTGTTCACTTGCAGATTGCACCACTACTCCTCCGCCAAAAGCCATACCGGCACTTTTCCTGAAATCATATTTTGCAAACTCCTCATCGGGACTTGTTGATGCCGGCTTCTGCGGGTTGATAATAGCATCGAACCAGTAGTTCAATCCACCTTCCAGCACATAATTATTAACATACCCCAGTTGTCTTAAAACCATCCAGACTTCATTAGAAATCAGCGTACCATTTGAATATAAAACATTCATTTTAACATCCTGGTTAAGAATGTCGGTATATTTATCAGAAAGAAGGTCGGTTGCCGGAATATTGACAGCACCCGGCAGGCTGAATTTTTCGAATTCATCCTGGCTTCTGACATCTATAAGATTGAGAGAAGGATCTTTTTTAATGATCATATCTGCGACTACTTCGGGTGTAATATACTGGGTCCTTGTGTTGACCTCACTCAGTAATTCCTCAGCAGTAAGTTTGTAAGGTTTTGTCTTGTTCTGAGGGACCGCAGCAATAATAAGCCCCATCGGTATGACAAATAATGCTAATAAGGTACGTGGTTTCATAATTATTGAGTTTAGTGTTTCAGTGTTTCAGTGTTTCAGTGTTTCAGTGTTTCAGTGTTTCAGTGTTTCAGTGTTTCAGTGTTTCAATGTTTCAGTGTTTCAGTGTTTCAGTGTTTCAGTGTTTCAGTGTTTCAGTGTTTCAGTGTTTCAGTGTTTCAGTGTTTCAAATCAGCCAGCATTTAATATTCCTCTCTGGAAAATTTCTTCTCTGCCCATTCTGCAACCCAAAACATTGATAGGGCTATAATAATCAGAAGCAGCCCAAAAAAACCATCTTTCAGTCCAAGTGCTTCGCTTATTTTTGGCGTTCCAAGAAATTTAGCCATATACAACCCATCCCACATGTTATATCCCAAACCGAAAATAATTACACCTATAAAAAGTCCGCCAATAAAAACGAAAGCGTCAAGTTTTCCGATCGAAGCACCACAGAAGCTTGTTCCCGGGCAATATCCCCCTATGATAAATCCTGCACCCATAATGATACCGCCTATGATGGCTGAGGTGAGGTATGTAGGATTTACATACACCAGGTTTAAGTCGATCCATCCGAAAAGGCTGAAAAAAAGTAATCCAAGCATTGCAGTTATTGCAGCTGTGAAGAAAACTTTCAGGACGACTGCATCGTAACCGTAAAATACACCTGCCAGTTTTCTGCTTGATGAAAATCCGCTCTGTTCCAGAACAAAACCAAATCCAATCCCAATAATAAATGCCAGAAACAGGTTGGTATTCTCAGAAATTAACTCGTTGATTGCTAATGGTCCCATGTTATTTTGTTATTTTGTTTTTTGTTTTATTGTCTGATTGTCTTGATGTCAGGAAGTTTTAAGTCCTGAATATTTAACTGCCTTCCTGCTATACTCTAATCTTTCTACTCTACGCTCTACGCTTTTCTCAAATCCAGTTCTTCCTGAAAAAATAAGCTAAGGCGAAACCTGTACCAAATATTGCTATCATTGAAATAAATCCGCCCAGAGAAAGTACAGCCATTCCGCTTAAAGCTGATCCACTTGTACATCCTCTTCCAAGCTGTGAACCAAAACCGAACAGAATACCTCCTGTCAGGGCCAGTATGAGTCTTTTCCGGGAAGTGATTTTCGGTGAATGTTCTACCTTGAACTTCAACCTGCCAGCCAGCGCACCGGAAAGAAAACCCCCAACGATCACACCCAGCATTTCAAAAACCAGCCATGTCTTCATTGGGTTACCCGGATGAGATTCACTGAATTCATTTAAAAATCCCGATTTTTCGCTTGCCTTTGGCGCTATGGTAGTCATTGCTGTTACGACAGTGCTCTTTATTGCTCCGCTTGCACCCAACCCGCGGCCTGAAACAAAATTTGCAGCCAGAAGAACTATCCCTAATAACACCCCGCCGATATACGGATTGAGGTATTTTGTCTTTTTAACTTCCATTGGTATAACCATATTTTTAATTCTTATTCAACGATCTTTAATTTTTAACTTATAGAAACCTATCCCTTGTTCCCCCGGGGATCTTTCTTGATTTGTCTTTTTCTTTTTTTCCTTTACCACACCTGCAATCGGGCTCTACCATTTTACTGTAGCCCCGTCTCTCCCCTGCTAATACAGCCACCTTACCTGTCCTGCATAAACAATTATAAACCTGAGCATCATGCTGCCAAAGATGACCAGTATGGCAGGTACGATAGCAGGGATATGGTATTTATTCAATTCCATGATCTCGAGTATTGATGGAAGGATCATGCCCATTATTACCACGAATATCCAAAATGACATGGTAAAAGGCCCCCCAAGAAACATTTTCGCAGCTTCTATCTGCACTTGTGTGCTGGCAAGAAATCCCATGAACATATGTATTATAAGAAAAAGTTCTATTCCTATAATTACCAGGTCGATGCGTGCAAATTGTTTTCTTTCAGCAGGATTTTTAGAAAGTATCAGTGTAGCTGCAGCACCTGCTGAGAGCCCTGATGCAAGGAACAGAGGTCCAAGGATAGATGTATTCCAGAGCGGGCGGGCATTAAATGCTGATAACAATATTCCGGTATAGATCCCAAGGATTATGGCATAGATCAGCATTACCCAGGCCAGGGTTTTCTTGTATTTATTAAAAAAGGCTTCCAGGCTATATAGCCATTTGTATTTCCAGTCCCACTTTGGGAATATATCTTTTATATGAAGAGCACACCAGATGAATGAAACAGGAGTTATAACCATCAATGTCCAGGCTCCCCATGACATAGGTGACTGCAGCTTGATGTTGGTATAGAGTTGCCAGAAAAACAATTTATGCCTGATATCAATAAAGAGTGCTAATAACCCTAAAACGAGTAATACAGGTGCAAGAAATGGAGTCGAGTCTGACAGCAGTTCTGTAATCTTTTTCCCTCCCACGGATAAAATACAGGGCAGCAATGGCAAGTATACCGGCGGCCATCCCACCCAGAAAAAGATATAACGGAATCTGCCAGTGCCAGATATTAAGGTGTGGATCAACAAGATGATTCATCCGGCCACTTACAAATAATTCTTCTTTCATATATTTATAGTTATTAACAAATCAGATTAAAAAATACAATTGCGGATTTGTTCCGGCTTCAGGGATAAGAGTTCTTGTATTTTCTCTTTTTAAGTACAACAGAAACATTACTGTTAGGATCATCCAGATCACCAAAATAGAGGCATTTGGTAGGACATACTGATACACAGGCAGGCGACACACCTTGCTTTATCCTGTGTTCGCAAAAAGTGCACTTGTCAACGTAACCCCCCGGATGAGGGTACCTGGCATCATAAGGACAGGAGGCAATACAAGCTCCGCACCCGATGCATTTATTTTTGGTTACAAGAACAATTCCTCCTTCTACAATATGGCTTGCCCCTGTCGGGCAACAACGTACACACGGAGCATTAACGCAATGGTTACACCTTTCTGATCTGATTTCCATCTCCAGCTGCGGATAGGTTCCGTCCATAACCTCCACTACCCAATCGCGGCAATATCCAATCGGTACATTATTTTCAGTCTGACAGGCTACAACGCAATCGCTGCAACCTACGCACTTTCTTGTATCAACGGCCATGGCATATCTCATGATGCAACCTCCGTTTCTGTTATTTTCAGTTAAAAATGTAACAAAATTGCCTCTCATACCTGTGCCTCCCATAACCGGATCAACAAGAACTCTGGTAATCATTTGGGTATCGCTTGCTCCACGTCCGAAGCAACGTTTCATCTGCTTCTGTTTATGACCAAATCCATGTACCATATATACTGAGTCCCACCTGATTCTTTCGGTAATTCTTACCCTGACAGGAAAATCTGAAATAACTTCATCCTGGTTTTTTAACCATATATACTGGTCGGTTTTTAATCCCCACTCCATGGCCACTTTGGGATTGATCCAGAGTGAGTTCTCGTCCATCAGGTCAGTGAGGTTTGGATTATTGGAAGTGCGGCTGAAGGTATGCACCGGAGCCCTGCCGTAAATAAGCCGGTAAAAACCTTCCCCGGGTTCCTCATGTGCAAGATATACCGGTAGAGGATCAAAACCAGCCTGAGCAAAATAGGGAGAATACAATTCAATTTTACCCGAATCGGTTGGGAATTCCACCTCCTCATCTTCTGTAAAATAGAGATCATCTGCATCTCTTTCAAAGGTTTTAACTCCTAGCCGCTGCATTTCTTCAAGTGATGAACCAATCTTTTTCAGTTGCCAGTCAAGGAGATCTTCCTGCTTCTCAAAAGGGAAATAACTATCAAGATCGAGTTTTTTAGAAAGTTCACGGGCTATCCAGTAACCGGATTTTGTGTTATTAAGAGGTTCAGTGGCAGGCATACGTAATGCTATAGCCGGTTTGCGGTGCGGGCTGGCTCTTAAAGCATCATATCGCTCAAGATAAGTACATTCAGGAAGAACAACATCGGCCCATCCGGTAATCTCCATTGGCATTGTATCTATTGCAACAATAAGATCCAGATTCTGAATTGCTTTCAAAGTATTTGCCTGATCAGGGACTGTAAATATCAGGTTTGTCCCATTTACAATCCATCCTTTAATAGGATATGCGGAACTGTTTTCAGGTATTGAAGCATCAATCAGGGTGTTTGAAACCGGAGTACTTGCAATGGGGAATTTCCCCGGAAAGAGATCCTCCCATGTTTTTGCAGGAGCATTGAATTTTGGAATTGCCAATGCCGGCAACTCATACTTTGCCGGCCGGTAAAAGCCTCCTCTCCTTCCCCATGATCCAAGTAATGCATTAAGAATTGCAATTGCGCGTACCCGCTGAGTATCATCACCATACCAGGTAACGTGACGACCAGGATGAACAATAACAGAAGGAGAGGCATTGGCCATCTCTTTAGCTGTATTTCTTATCAGGTCAGGTTTGATTGTCGTAATGCCATAGGCCCAATCGGGGGTAAAATCTTTAACATGTTCTTTCAGCTTGTCAAATCCCGAACAATATTTCTCCACATATTTCTTATCATATAATTCATTGTAAATAATCACATGCATCCAGGCAAGAAGCAGAGCCATATCGGTTGCAGGTTTTATCGGAAGCCAGAACTTCGATTTTCCGGCAGCAGTTGAAAATCTGGGATCCACAGTAATTATTGTATGCCCCTTTATCAATTGCATCTGACATCTCCTGAACCTGACCGTTATGCATGTTCTCTCCAATATGCGAACCTATAAGAACCAGGCATTTGGTATCCCGTATGTCTGTAATTTCAGGTGAGTAAACTTCTTCACCGAAAGTAGCCAGAAATGCTTCATCTCTCGGTCCACGGCACTGGGCATAGGAAGGTTCAGTTATATTTCCCGAACCATATGCTTTCAACAGGGTTGTAAGATAGCTGCTACCTGAACCATGAGTAAATAATGCCATACTCTCCGGACCATATTGTTGTGAGATTTTTTTCATTTTCCCGGCTATAACATCAAGGGCTTCATCCCATGATGCTTCACGGAACACCTGCCTGCCCCGTTCTTCAACCCGTATTAATGGTGTCTTCAGCCGGTCCTCATCATAATACATTCCTACGCCGCCGGTACCCCTTGGACAAAACCTGCCGTTACAATGCTGATCTTCATTATTTCCTACAATCTTCCATATTTTCCCCTCGGAGGTTTTATAAACCCAGCCTGCACATTTCCAGAAACATACTTCACAATAAGTGGGAGTCCGTTTCAGGTCGGGAGTAAGTTTCTTTACTTCTTCAGGAGAAGAAAAAACTTTAAGGGTTTTGAAAGTTCCTGCACCTGTAGCCAAAACACCGGTTCCAATTACCGATATTTTAATAAATTCTCTCCTGGTAGTCATACATTTAGTTATGATAGCAGAACAAAACTATGAAAAACGATTTATATTTTATCTATATATTTACATAAATGTATTTATAGATATAACAGGAATTCTCAGGAGTACTGTTAATAAATTAACAGACTGATGATTGCTACTATTTAGAATTTATATAAATTACATCAGACAGTAGAGTATTAAGCGGGTTTTAGAGCGGGTTTAAGAGCCGGGCGGAGAGCGGGAACGGAGAGCGGGGAACCGGAGAGCGGAACGGAGAAGAGAGGTGGAATCGGAGAGCGACCACCTGTCATTAAAAGGCCACAATGTAATTCATAGTCAATACAGAAAAAGGTATGCACTGTCTCAAAACAATTAAAGACAACCTCCCTTTTTTATTTATAACCCCTTTAGGGTAAAAAACGCATGGCTTTTATTTAAAGCCAGTCTTCTCTTTCTATTCTTTCTTCCTGCTACTGAGGCCAAGGGCCAGGTAAATCGGACATAAGCTCAGAAAGCTTGTTGCAATTAATATTCCTGCAATTATCAGAAGTATTATTGCCAGTGTACCGGAGATTACATTAGTAAAATATAATACGGCTATTACGACTGCCATCAGTATCCTGACTACTTTGTCGGTTGTTCCAACGTTCTTTTTCATTTGAAATAAGTTTTAATTTTATAATACCGAAAATTTAGTTTAATTCTTTTGCTATAGCCATTGCGGCAATTGTACCATCTGCCACAGCTGTGGTAATCTGCCTGTATTTCTTGCTTGTTACATCACCTACTGCAAAAATATCCGGCATACTTGTTGCCATGTTTTCATCGGTAATGATATACCCCCATTGATCAAGTTTCAGCTTATCTCCGAACAGACCAACATTAGGTTTCATCCCAATGAAAATAAAGACCCCGTCACTTTCAAGTTTATGGCGATTTTTAGTCTTAAGGTTTTCAATTTCAGTAATAATCTTATTGCCTTCTTTACTGAAAGAGCGTGGTTCATGTTCGAAAAGAGTATTTATTTTTTTATTTCCTAATACCTTATCCTGAGCTTTTTTATTTCCAGTAAATTTATCGAACTGGTGAACCATGGTTATCTTACTGGCAAAACGGCTGATATAGTCAGACTCTTCAATGGCAGAATTGCCTCCTCCTATCACAATCACCTCTTTATTATCAAAATACTTGGCATCACATGTGGCACAATAGGAGATGCCTTTTCCTTTAAGGTCCTTTTCACCTGAAGCACCTGTTAAATTAGGTTTGGTGCCGGTAGCAATAACGATTTTTTTTGCTTTGATTGTTTCATATTCATCAATCACAACCTCTTTCTTTTCCAGATCAACTTTAGTAATATCAACTGCAACCTTATAAACCGTTCCGCAAAGTTTGGTCTGTTCACTCATATTATGAGAAAGCATATAGCCAGCCTGTGGTTCGATAAATCCCGGATAATTTGATACTTCATGCGTAGTTGATACCTGCCCTCCTGGTAAAGCAATGTCAATGAGCACAGTGTTTACTTTAGACTGGCATAAATACAAACCTGCGGTAAGTCCGCCCGGGCCGGCCCCAAGAATAATAACATCAAATTCTGAGACTGAAGGTTTGATCTTTACTTTGATCTCCTTCACCTTTTCTGCCGGCAACATGGTATCAAGATTTCTAATTATACTGACTCTTTTAATACCACCGGTTAACCTTTCTGCCACTTCTTTCCCGTTATCATAAAACAACAAGGTAGGTGATGATTTAACATCAAGTTTGTCAGCTAACTCCCGATTCTGCTGACGAAAAATCTTTATGAACTTTATGTCATTGCCATAAAGACGGGACAAGTCTTCAAATTTAGATGCCAGAGCTTCACATGGGGGGCATTCGGAGGAATAAAAATCGAGAACAACTTTACCCGCCTGTAAAACATTCTTCTCAAACTCGGATGAATTAATTTCTTTCATTGTATAAGTGATTACTACTTTTTTATGATTAACTTTTTGATATTCAATTATGCCGCAAAGATAATCAGAATATTATTAAATCGCAATAATATCACTAATAAATCATAAATAAAATCACTTTTATATTACTGCACCTTTTTCGATATACGCACTGAAACCAAGCTCCATAAGTTCTTTTACCGGGCGGCAATCGGTTGAACAGATTTTACCTGTTCTGTTTTTAGCTACTGATCCGCATCCTCCTCCGCATCCCAACTGAACGGTGCAATCTTTGCATTCCGGAATTGAAGTAACATCCCTTGATTCCCAGAGACCAATCTGATTAATATTGCGTGATACATCCGGATAAAATGTTCCGAGTGATTCATCCATTTTTCCTACAGTAGCCGTACACGGATAAATATGTCCTGTATAATCAAAAGCCCATTCCGTCTTACATGCCGGGCAGGAATCGAAAAGAGGATCAGGCAGATTCCCGTTCTCAGCAAGAAATTTGCTTATTGAATAAGCTGGTTTATAAAACTTAAGTATGTGCGGATACTTCCTGCAAAGATCAAATATTCGCTCGAATAAGGATATTCTGGTAAAAAGGTTTTCCGGAACTGATTGACAATGATGCAGTTCATAATTACGTCCAATCTGTGTTTTAAAGTATTGATTTTTTGTCCAACCTTTATCAATCGCAAATTGAGCCAGTTCCGGGAGATTTTCAATATTTTCCCTGTCAATTACCATACGCAGATTTACATTCAATTTGTTGAGAAGACATGCGTCTATTCCTCTGACAATTTTATCGAATGTTCCACTGCCGTCTTTAAGGACCCGACGTTTATTATGTACGGTACCGGTACCATCAAGAGTCACCTGTATCTCCCGTATTTTTCCTGACTGAAGAACAGGAATATATTCTTCAAGAGTATAACCGTTAGTTACAAAGCAGACATCGAGGTTGCGACTTGCTGCCTGTGCAAGCAAATAGATAATGTGCTGTTTCTGCTTTGGACTGCTTAAAAGAGGTTCGCCTCCAAATATTGTAATATATTTCCTCCTCCCGGCAAAATCTGAACCGACATACCTGAAAAAAGCATCAATCACCTCATTATTGAGTTCCTGATGAGGGTTATTATACTGATCCTGATAACAATATGTGCATGTAAAGTTGCAACTGTAATTTGTTATAAAAAAAAGCTGAACTTCCTCCTTCTCCCGTGAGTCTATAAAGTCAAGATACTTATTACGATAGAGACTTGTTTCGTCTTTCTCATCAATAAGGTAGCCCTTTTCTGATAATTCTTTGAAAAACCTGTTATCGCTGAAGGATCCTCCTTCACTAATTATTTGAACTTTCTCTGCCTCTTCAGGCGAAAGTATATCAGCATTTCCCGTTAGGAGATTTACTATAAAATAGTTATCGGAATCTTTGGTCTTTGAGAAAATATTATACTTTGAATATTTTATCATCAGAGTTATTTACGATTAAGATACAAATAATACCTGGTCCGGTACCGAAAATAAATAATGGAAAAATCCGAATTTAATCGTGGCAGCCTACAATAGTTTTCGAAGTTTTTGCGCAACATTGAGCTGTTTTAGCCTGGACATTGTTTTCTTTCTTTTTAATTAAACTTTTCATGATAGTCTTAAATTTACAAGGTTATAAAAATTAATTTAATTGTCTTTAACAGAGGTTATTCAGAGTGTTGTTCCCTCATGAATTTAATGGTTTTTCTCCATATAGGGTCCAGCTTGCCACCATAACTTTCCCTTTCTCATAAGGTTCTGATTCCTCAATTATCCGGATGGAGTTAAACCGGGATCTCTCAAGATGCTGAAGATACTCATCACGGGTCGCTGACCCTGCCCAGCACTCTGATATTGCAACCGGGTCGTTTTTATACTCATCCGGAATTGGATTAATGGAATAAATATCACTGACAACAAACCTGCCTCCCCTTTTTAGAATCCGAAATATTTCGTCCCATACTGCCTGTTTATCAGATGCATGATTTATGGTGCAGTTTGAGATCACCAAATCGGCTATATCACTTTCCAGACTGAGCTTTTCGAGAGTACTCTGTATAAATTCCACATTAGTTATTCCCAAACGGCCGGCCGTCTCTTTCGACTTCTTTATCATTCCTTCAGAAATATCTATTCCAAATACTAACCCACCTTCACCAACTGACTCTGAAAGCCTTATTGCATCTGTTCCCCGACCGCTTCCCAGATCAACACATACCTCACCTTGTTTAGGATCGGCATAATTTACTGCGCCTCCGCATGAAAGGCAACAGGTTGAGTCTGCAAGAACATTATATCTATTACTTATTTCAGAATAATTCATTTTTCAGATCGTTAACTCAAAGTTATTAAAAATATTATAATAAACACTTACTAACATCTGGTGCAGGGTCCTGAGGTTATAAAAAATCCCAGCAGACTTCCGGCAATAATTGAATTATAAGGATTGCTGGTTATGGCACACGTACCTGAATTGCATCCTACAAAATAATAAAAAAGAAAACCTGCTGTACCTCCTGTTAAAATAGCAAGAAACGGCTTCCAGAAATACCAGGAACTGAAGAATTCCTTAATATTTTTTGGTTTAGGGGTGACGCTACAATTATTTTCAGTTTCCATTTGCATGTAAATATTTAAATATGTCGATGCAAATATAAATATAAATAATTTAAATCATAATAATATCACCTGAATCTTTTTGATAACACTATAAAGTTTTATATCTTTGTCCGATAAACTTATTGATAATGAGTGCCATTTTTAAAAATGAATTAAGTAAAGAACAACTGGACGAATTGTTTCAGAATGATGAAAAGTGCTTTGAATTTCTTGCTGATTTGAAATGGAGTGAAGGTTTTGTATGTCGCAAATGCGGTAATACCAATTTCTGTACGGGGAAAACAGCCCACTCAAGAAGATGCACCAGATGCAAAACAGAGGAATCTGCAACTACAGGCACTATTTTTCATAATTGCAAATTTCCGGTCAGTAAGGCTTTTTACATCGCTTACAATGTATGCAAAGGTAAAGAAGATTTGTCGACCTATGAGTTTGCGCGCAGATTATCATTACGCCAAATGACCTGCTGGAATTTTAAGACTAAAATCCAACATGCTCTTCAGGAAATGGATTCTCTTACTAACAGGGAAAAATCATCTATTAATAAAATCCTGACCAGTTGAAATTGATCTGATATCCGATAATTTATTCTTACCCTGCAATCAGACTGCTGATTTTACAATATCGAAAGTTTCATCTGAGGAAGCCTTCATTACAGCAGCAATATTTTCTTGTAAACCGGAAGCAAGAATACCCGAATTAATAAGGGAAACATATGTTTTACCATCGTCCTTTTCATATACTGATATCCTGCAGGGCATCATCACCGATACAATCCGTTCATGATTAAGCTCAAGCATCTTACCCGAATATGCGGGTTTACAAATCTCAATGACTTTTACCGGTTTCACGGTCTGCCCTGATTTTGCAAGCGATTGCTGGAGATCATGTATTGCAGGTACTTTCCATTCTCTTTTTTCTGCTTCAGTTACGATCAGGTCAATAGTTTTATCAAAAGAAAATTTACATTGCTGCTCGACAATAAATTTATCGTTTTTCATATAGTTATAAATAGTTTAAAGTAAGATTTTCTTCCCAGTGAAAAACAAATGCTGAATCAAAGTTACGTTAATTAAGCTAATAATGTCAGCATGGCTCAATAATTATAATTAAAGAACTGAAGGTACTCAAATTACAAGCAATTTAAATCCCAGAACATTTACCAGCTTATTCCCGGGACGAAATATCTTAAAAGCCACAGGCCACACTTTTGAAAGATAACGGTCCTGTTCCTCCTTAATAATAATTGCCAGTTCATCCAGTGACGGTTGATTTGCATTATTATCATATTTATAACCAATACTTTTGACTAAATGAGCAAGATCATTATACTGCCCGAGATTCAGTGCCATAGTGTCAAGTTTTTTTTCAAGAGCTTTTATGACAGATGGATTGAGAGGCCGGAAAAACCAAAGCTGGTAAAGAAAATCTTTTGATGTCTTTCTCAATTCATGAAGCTTTGCCTGATTTGGGTTGTTCCTTGATACCAGATAATTATCTGCAACAATGTTATATGTTATTTCCAGTTTTTTTATAAGAAGTTGAGGATCAAAATTGTTCATTGGTTCGAACCGGATCCTGTAATTAGTTTTATTTAAGATTTCCATGATCCGCGAAAGATCATTTTGCATATCCTCCGTTAGTTCCTGAACCGGCTCAGGTTTTTTCATAAAACCGTACAACTTTTCATTATCCTCCAGCTCTGAAAAAATATGCGGGTGATCTTTTTTCAAAGATTTAAGAGTTTTCCGAAGTACAAAGTATCGCGCCAGGAACTCAGAATCCTTCCAACTTCCCGAAGCTCCTGTATTTCCCTTTCAACAAATTTCACATCCATCTGAGGGGATGCCAGCCGCAAAGCAGCTCTGGCTTTTTTCATCAGAACACGTACATCATGGACTACCTTTCCGTCCGGAAAACCATCTGTCTTAAGAAGAGATTGTGCTTCCCTGATGTATCCCGAAAGTACAGGCTTTATCTGCTTTAGTTTTATATAATCTGATTCCATGATTATTTCTGAATATTATAAGTCAGTTTTGTTAAAGTTACACAAAAAAGAATGTTATCCATCCCAGATACATATCTTATATTTTTTCAATATCCCTATTAATAAGCTAAATTTGCCGATAATAAACTTAACAGCTTAGATTTATGTCAAAAATAACCAAAGGGCAGAGAATAGGCATTCTTACTGCCGGCGGCGACTGCCCGGGCATTAATGCAGCGATCCGTGGTGTAGGAAAAACAGCAATTGTGAGGTATGGTATGGCACTTGTCGGGATCAGTGACGGGTATACCGGGATGATAAACAAGGAATACACCGAGCTTACTGAACAGAACCTTTCAGGGATACTGACCCTTGGTGGCACCATTCTCGGAACTTCACGGGAAAAGCCATTTAAAAGCACCGGAAAAAAGAAAAACGAGATTAAAAAACCTGATCTTATTAAAGGAGCATTATGAACAGATGGGTCTGGATTGCCTGGTATGCATCGGAGGTAACGGAACATTAAAGACCGCAAATCTGCTTTCACAGGAAGGGCTGAATGTTGTCGGAATACCCAAAACAATAGACAATGATGTATGGGGCACAGACATTACTTTCGGTTTTGATTCTGCCGTGAATATTGCTACAGAGGCTATCGACAGGCTTCACACAACCGCCAATTCCCACAAAAGGATCATGCTTATCGAGTTAATGGGACATAATGCCGGGTGGATAGCATTATACTCAGGGATTGCCGGAGGGGGTGACCTGATACTTATTCCGGAAATCGCATACAAAGAGGATAAAATCGCAGAATACCTGTTACATCGTGTCGAGGAGAATAAACCATATACTATCGTTGTTGTAGCAGAAGGTGTTAAGAATCCCGGGAAAAGAGAGATCAGTTGCACATTATTTAGGCAAAAGGATAAATGAAATAACCGGGCTGGAAACAAGAGAAACCGTTCTCGGGTATATTCAGCGCGGAGGAACTCCCTCCCCAATGGACAGCGTACTTGCAACGCGTTATGGCACAGCTGCAGCCGATATGATTGCCGCCAGGGATTATGGTAAAATGGTTGCTCTTAAAAATAATGAAATAGTATCTGTTCCTCTTGCCGACGTATCAGGCAAACTTAAACTTGTAGAACCAAACAATCCGCTGGTATTACAGGCCAAGAATATGGGAACAAGTTTTGGTGACTGACATTATGAGCTAAACGTGGATTATTTCACTATTTCAAAATCTGAAAAAATGAAAAAGATAGTTTTTGTCCGCCACGGGAGAGCCGAAGATCCTGCATCCGAAATTACTGACTTTGAACGCTCACTAACCTTAAAAGGTAAAGCTGTTTCAAGAATAATGGCGGGCAGATTCAGGGAAAAAGAGAATGATCCGGGACTTTTAATAACAAGCCCTGCTTTCAGGGCGCTTGAGACAGCTATGATCTTTGCTTCAGAATTTGATGTTAAACCGGAAAATATCAGGATTGAAAGTGACCTCTATCATAAGACAGATTTGAATATGCTGTTTGATATATTAAATACGGTAAGCGAAAAAACAAACATTATTACTTTGTTTGGACATAATCCGGCATTTACTCAAATCGCCTGACAGATTATGTAACAAGGGATGTGAATTTCTGACAAAAACCAGTGTTGTCTGCATTTCTTTCCCGGCTAAAACATGGTCAGGAATAAAACCTGCCGGCGGCAGTCTGGAATATTTTCTTAAACCTGAAAAAAACACATGAACAAGACCTATATTCCAAAGGAGATAAGCTGGTTATCATTCAACGAACGGGTCCTCCAGGAGGCTGAAAATAAGGAAGTGCCGTTAATTGAGAGATTCAAGTTTCTGGGTATCTACTCAAACAATCTTGATGAATACTTCAGGGTGAGGGTAGCTACTCTTGAAAAGGTTATCCTTGTTTGGTTCCAAATCAAAAAACATCCTTGGATACAGCCCGGGTGCCACTCTGAAAAAGATTCATGAGATTGTTCTGGATCAAAACACAAAGTTTGAGAAGATCTATTCAAATCTTATTCAGGAACTCGATAAACACAAGATTCATATCATAAATGAAAATCAGCTCAATCCCCGAGCAGTCTGAATTTATAAAGGATTACTTTCATAAAGAAGTGAGAACAAGGCTGATGCCCTTTCTTATTGAAAAGAACTCAGATTTACCAAACCTTATTGATGATGCCATTTACCTTGCTATCTACCTTTTTAAAAAGGAAACCAGGAGGAAAAGATACGCGCTTCTCGAAATACCAACCAGTGTACTTCCCAGGTTTATACTCCTTCCGGATAAAGGAGATGATAAATATGTGATATTCATTGATGATATAATAAGGTCCGGACTCAGGGAAATCTTCTTTATTTTTGATTTCGATGAATTTTCAGCCTACACAATCAAACTCACAAAAGATGCTGAATTTGAAATAGTTGATGACATTTCGGAAAGTTATATCGATAAACTTACCAAAAGTCTTCAGCAACGTAAATGGGGATCACCTGTACGGTTTATCTATGACAGGGAAATGCCCGACGACCTTCTGAAAATCCTGACCAAAAAACTTAAATTTCGGACCCAATGATGTTGTCATACCAGCCGACAGATATCACAACTTCAAAGACTTTATGAATTTCCCTAACCTGGGAAGAAAGAAATTTTATTATGACCCGCTTGTACCGATACCGCACAGGGATATACCTCCCGGCAAAAGCATCCTGTCGGCGATAAAGAAAAAAGATATAATGCTATTCTTTCCATACCATCCTTTTGATCATTTTATTGACCTGTTAAGAGAAGCATCTATTGATCCATCGGTCACTTCTATCCAGATAACCCTCTACCGGCTGGCAAGAAATTCAAGTGTAATAAATGCATTACTTAACGCCGTAAGGAATGGAAAAAGTGTTACTACGGTTGTTGAATTGCAGGCAAGATTTGATGAAGAAGCAAACATCCTGTGGGGCAACAAGCTGATGGAAGAAGGAGTTAAAGTTATTTATGGTGTTCCCGGTCTTAAGGTTCACTCCAAGTTGTGTCTTATTACCCGGATTAAAAATGAAGTCACCCAGCGTTATGCAGCGATAGGTACAGGGAACTTTAATGAAGATACCGCACAGGTTTATACTGACCATCTTTTGTTAACAACCAATAAGAAAATAACAAACGAAGTCTTCAAAGCTTTCAATTTCTTCAGTGTAAATTACAAGAAGGATAATTTTTACCACCTGGTACTCTCCCCTTTCTTTCTCCGAAATAAAATAATTCTCCTCATTGAGAACGAGATAAAAAATGCCATAAACGGTAAAAAAGCATTTATTTACCTGAAATTGAATAATATAACCGACAGTGAGATCATAAATTACTTATATGAAGCAAGCAATGCAGGTGTTACGGTCAGGCTGATTATCAGGGGAATGATCTCTCTTGTAACCGGTGTAAAAGATTTAAGTGAAAATATCAAAGCTATTGGAATTGTTGACCGTTTTCTTGAACATACAAGGTTTATGATATTCTGCAACGGGGGAAATGAGGAATGTTTTATCTCATCAGCCGACCTGATGACCAGGAATATTGAGCACCGGATTGAAGTTACCTGCCCTGTTTTTGATAAAAGCATCAGGAATGAGATGAAGCAGATATTTGAAATACAATGGAGTGATAATGTAAAAGCCCGGAAATTGGATTCTGTCCTGTCAAACAAGTTTGTTAAACCGGGAAAAAGTATTGTCCGTTCGCAGATTGAGGTTTATAATTTTCTTAAAAAAGTAATATGAATATAGTAACACTTTTAACCGGAACGATTTTAATAGTGATTTTTTCCTGGTTTTTTTCTATAAAATATAAAAGGTATCATGGCATTGTAAGGTTTTTTTCATTCGAAAGCATATTTATCCTGTTACTGCTGAATTATAAAATATGGTTCCTGAATCCTTTCTCTTTTCACCAGATTATTTCATGGATCTTTCTGATCTCTTCAATTTATCCCGGAATTGCCGGTTACCTGCTTTTAAAAAGAAAAGGCAGGTCGGAACAGAGTTTCGAAAACACAACAATTCTTGTTAAAACAGGCCTTTACAAGCATATAAGACACCCTCTTTACTGTTCATTGCTGCTTTTTGGAACAGGAATAATGTTTAAAGATACCGGGATTATCCAGATCGCACTTGGCATTGTTAATCTTGGAGCAATTTTAGGCACTGCTCTGATTGAAGAAAAAGAAATGAGCTCAAAATTCGGGAATGATTACAAAGTATATATGAGGGAGACAAAAATGTTTATTCCTTTCATTTTCTGATCGTCCCGACGATCAGAAGACCTTTGGAGCGGGTTTAATCCGGGCAAGAATTAATCCGGTCATCACCCTGAAGTTATATGCCAAAATACTCCCAAGGACCTTCGCCTGGAAGTGAATCCAGCCTTTCCAATTACAGGTAAAAATATTGAACCCCCGTTTTATATTTGAGATAATAGCCTCCATGGCGCTATGCCATTTTCTTAATCGTGTTTCCATGTTGAAACTACTGACAATATTCTGCATACTGCCGACAACCTTATTAAACACAATATTCGCAATGCCTGCTTTTTGTGCATATCTCCATGTTGGCTAAGCTGGCATATCCACCGTTAGTAGCGTTATCGCGCGGAATAATCTCATAATTTTGAATAACATTGTCAATCGTTGGTTTACTCAATTATTACAAAGGAGAATCCTCTTTTTACCAATCAGATTTGAAATTATAAGTTCCTGATCCCACATTAAATATAACGTAGTTGTTAGCGGACGGGTAAACTCCGTCAAGACCATAATAGCTTACTCCAGTTACGCTTCCTACAACCAAACCGTTATTCCACAAAGCCGTACCACCTTCACTTATGGATACTCCGGATGAACCAAATGTCGGTATGTAAATCTTAACTGTACTATTTACCGGTATTGTAACACTCAAGGAATAGTTATTACCGCTTTTAGTCCAGTTGGATATTACAATTCCTCTCACTGTTTCCAATGAGTACGAGACCGTACCTGGCACATACGATGTTGCTGAAGTCGGTCTGATGCTGATTTCCTCGAAGCCCGGCTTTATATTGGTAATACCGGCCAGATTTCCGCAAATCCATTCAGGAATGGCGTCGTTCATATGATGCTGCTGCGATCCTCCGCCATCCCACTTTTCCGGAGTGTTTGTCTTGCCCTGTGTCACCCAGTAGCCAAAGCTTGGCCCGGTGGTGTTGGTATGGATTCTGCCCACCAGGTCGTCCCTGCCATATTTGGATAATACCTGAAGCATGTAACCATGTGCATTCTGACCGCAATTAATATGGTAACCACTGCTTACGATACTATTAATCAAGGCATTTAAGATGTTGGTTTCTTCTCCCTCCGGCTGCATTCCATGATGTAATGGCACGGCATTGGCAGTCTGCTGTGTGCCGTAGTTATGTGTCGAATAATTAAAATATTTCGCGTTGAACGCGTTTTTAATGTTATCTGCCAGTGTGCTGTAATTATTTGCATCCACCGTTTTGCCAAGAACCGTAGCCCATTTCTGCATTGAGGTCACAAAATCATAATACACGCAAGTTTCAATAAATACCTTGCCCACCGTGTCAGGATCCAACCAGTCGCCAAGTCCGTAACCTACCAGATATCCTGAAGATCGAGACGTTAAGTATGCAAGTGAATTTTTAGCAACCTTATACTGTCTTTGAAGTATTTCGGTGTCTCCATATTGTTGGTACATTATCCAGGGAAATCTCATTGACGAGATATCATAAAAAGGGCTACAAGTGAAAGCATTTTTATAATTAATGGGTTCTCGATAAAAAGGAGACATACTAGGTATCCAACCAGCTTCTTGTTGAGATTCGGTTATATCCCTGTTTATTTTTCCAAACAATGTTTGAACATCGAACAAAGCTGGAAATGAAGGACTTGTAAAATTGATGTCGTTCATCCAGGCAGCTTTCTCGCGATGAGGACAATCAGTTATACACGAATACATATTAGACATAATACCCTGCTTGTTGATGGCAAAAATACTATTGTACATTGAATCTGAACTTTTGAAAGTTCCCGTTGAATTGGCTGAACTGCATAACACATATCCTCTGGCACCCGTTAAGTATGGCAAACTGTCGCCGCTTTCAAGAGACGCGCCGCTGACTGTAATTACACGTTGTCCGAAATAGAAAAATTTTGGTCTGAATACTTCTGCCCCGCCACCTTTTAATGTATACAGGCAATATGTTTTGAATTTGTCAGTACCATCATCCATAGTTACTGTTACTGATTGTCCTGCCGCCCCACTTACCGTTATATCAAAAATCCCCGCATAAGTTTTTCCAAAAACGACTTCAACATTATCCCCATTTTGGTTATGGTTACCGGGTATAATGTCTCAACTACTTTTACAGGAGGTTGTGACTGCGCATATAATGTTCCTCCAGGCGATGTTGTTGTTATGGCATTTGCCCAGCTTGAGTCATTGTACCCGGCAGTATCCCATCCGGTCTTCTCATTTCGGGCGTCATAGTCCTCTCCGCCAAACACAGTTGAGTATGTAATAGGGCTTAAAGACGTTTTCCATGTATCATCGCTTTTTATTTTGTCGATAGTTCCATCAGTATAATGAATATTCAGCTCCATGATCATACGTTTTGCTCCATCTGAATGACTGGAATAACCATGATATCTTCCACCTGGATTACCTAAGTCCATGAATCCGTCCGCCAACCACACACCTATCGCATTATTCCCTTTTTTCAACAGGCTTGTAACATCAAACGTAACATACTGCTGTGATTTGGTATACTCGGTCCAGCCGGATCCAGTTCATGGTCGCCGACTTTTAGGCCGTTTAAATGCAACTCAAATTGTCCAACCCCACAGATGTTCGCCGTGGCATAACTGATAGTCTTTCCGATACTAAACTGCTTTCGCAGCATATATGGAACGGATGTAGTATTACTGCTTGCCTTAATCCAGCTTGCTGTCCAGTCGGACGGACTTAAAAATCCTGTAATAAATGTTTTACTTGCACTCCAAGACGATTGTTTGTTGTCTTTATCCCATGTAGCCACCTTCCACCAATATTTTGTGTTTCTTACTAATGCAGAGCCTTCATATTTTACGCCGTATTGATTTGAAGAAGTAACTTTTCCGCTGTTCCACTTGTCCCCTGTGTTTGCATCGATATTGCTTTTGACTTGAAGCTACTAAAACCCTATATGCTGTTTGTCTTTCTCCCCTGTCGCTGTCATTGACGTACCAGGCAAAGCCTGGATTGGCCACATCGACACCAAGCTGCTCTGCATTGTCCTGAACTCTTAGATTTGTTGGTGCCCCGGGACTTGTTGCCGGCACAGGTACTGATGTTATTTTAGTCTTACCTTGTGCATTGCAATTTGTGATGAATGCTGATGCCAGTAAAAAATTGAAGAAGCTCATTATTATATTAATGATAGAACTCTGTTTGTCTTTTTCATACATTTATTTTTTAATTTTCTTATGACTATTTGTAATCTTCTACAAGACCAATAATCCTTTTATTTCCAATTTTAGTTTTTGAAGTCTTTAATATTTCTGTTGTACCACCAGTATACGTTATCTCTGCCTGCATACGAAGTTTTGGTACACCATACCAACCGGGTCCTTACTGAAACGCCAATTGCATTTTCCTTTTCCAGAAAATCAGTAATATCGTATGTTGCATACAAAACCTGTTTACGATAATCGGTCGTACCGGAATCCAGAACATTGCCGCCCACTTTTTTCCCATTTATATTAAGAACATAATATCCTATTCCTGAAATATAAGCCCTTGCCTTTTGGACAGCTTTTGTTGTTGAAAAGTATTTTCAGAAATAAAGAACCCTCCCTGTCCAACCAGCAGGAAAACCAAGCCAATCAGTCTTCCAATCTTCCTGTTTTAACAAACCCATTTCAAAAAATGCAGGTTCACTCCAATCACTTAATTCTATTATTTGAATCACAAATCCTTACTTTCCAATAATATCGTTTCCGACTTTTAAGTTCAGAACCACCATAATTAATTCCCTGTTGATTTTAAAGACATGAATAGTACCACTATCCCAAATATTGGCAATATTTTTTGTAGGTTTTCTGGAGAATCTGCTACTATAATCTGATATGCAGATTGAATTATTCCCCTCATTTCTGATTCAATTCTGCCAGCTTAACTGTGGAGATAAAACATCCATCCCAATTGGATTAGTAGAATATTCACATTTTAGGTCCAGAAACTTTAAAATAATTAATCTCCAAATCTTTCTTGTTTGAAGTAAATGATGAGCTTATAATAAATAAAACTAATAGAATATTCCTAAGGAATAAAAAATAAATATAATTTTGCCTTTTTCATAGTGATTAATCTAGCTAAAATTGAATAAATGTTTTTTATAGCAAACCGGTACTTTTCATCCAATAAAGGCATCGTCCAAACCATTCTTCAAATGGAGGCTGTTTTAAGTAACCATGTCCACCTGCGGAATAAACATGCAGCTCGGCAGGGACGGAAAACTTTCTTAAGTGCTTCATAGAATACCAGGCTATTAGCAATGGGAACAACTATATCATCATTTGCCTGTGTAATAAATGCAGGAGGTGTTGTTGAACTAACATGTTCTTCATTGGAAAAATATCGAATCTGTTCTTTTGAAGGAGACTTACCGAGTAAATTATCCCTGGAGCCAATGTGTCCTATACTATCTGTAAAACTGATTACAGGATAAACAAGAATCATGAAATCAGGACGCAAACTGGTACCATTTTTATTATCGATCAAAGCATTTTCGTAATGAGTACCTGCTGTTGCCGCCAGGTGTCCCCCTGCTGAAAAGCCCATGATTCCAATTTTATTCGGGTCAACGTGCCATTCAGCGGCATGTTCACGAACCATTTGAATAGACTTTTGAGCATCCTGTAAGGGACCCATTGACTTATCTTTCATAATCTTGTCACTTGGCAGCCTATATTTTAAAACAAAAGCAGCCACTCCAAACTGATTAAATGCCTTGGCAATATCTTTCCCCTCCCGATTTATTGACAAACAATGATAACCACCTCCCGGGCAGATAATGACTGCTGAACAATTGGTGTTTTTTGTTGATGGCAAATAAACTGAAAGCGTTGGTCTGGATATGTTTAAAACTATAGTATCACATTCCATATCAAAGCTCCTTTTTTCCTCGTTAGGAGTTGTTTTTGAATTGGGAATTTTATTTTCATATAAATTTACTTCAAGCTGAGCATTGCAAAGAAATGTCAAACTCATAAGTATTGAAAATAAATAAGTTTTGATCATTTTAAGGTTATTTAATTTTTGTACTATACACAATGATTATAAACAAATATATCTACATCTTTTCCCTTCTCAAAATAAATATATTAATCAGTTGATGAATTCGATGATAGGGAAAGCCTCCAGTCAGATTCCATTAACAGTCAAACTCAGGAAACTTAACTAATTTCCTTCTTAATCACCTCACGATCCAGGCTTTCCCCGGCTCTTCCGGCTGAAAATTTCATTTGTCTTCCGAATCCATTACCCCATTTTCAGCCTTGGAGGTGAGCCATTTGTAAATAGGATGATTATCCTGCCATGTACCTCATAGCGTGAGAACATGCATATTGAAAAAATTATATTAATGCGTACCTGAAATTATATAACAATTGGATTTCATGGTTTATATTTTATAATTTACTTTTACAGCCTTAAACAATCAGTAAAATCTTATGTTAAAAAAAACACTGAAACAGTTAAAAATATTAGCCATAATAATCATTGCTATTGTTTGTCTTCCACGATCAATCCTTCCGCATAAGAGCTCAGATATTAAGAATAGTGATCTTGATTACTACATTAAGCTTAACGATAACGAATCACGACTCATTGAATACAAAGATGATGCTGAATCACTGAAGCTTAAGCTGACACAACTGGAGATAATTAACAAAAGCCGGAAGAAATTTAACGCAGGGGAAGTTAAACTGGATATTTTTGCATCAAGGGTGGCTAATAAAATCTGTAAAGAAGCTGCAGATAATAAATTTCTTTCGCATTGGAATCTTAAAGGAGAAAAACCCTATCAAAGGTATGCTTCCGCAGGAGGATATGATCATGTTTCTGAGAATGCATTTGGAGAATGGACAACTTCCAGGTATATAAATACGTCAGCAACCATATTGGAAATGATGGATAAAGGACATAACTCATTTATGTCGGAAAGAGCCCCTGCTGACGGACATAAAAAAAATATCATCAGTAAAATGCATAACTATGTTGGCATTGGATTTTACCTGTCTGAGAACCAGTTCAGATATTATGAGGAATTCATTGACAGGTATTTCGAATTTGAAAATATTCCTTCAGAGCTAAATATCAATGAACAGGGCAGCATAACCTTCAAAACAGATGGAAATAACTTTCCCTATTTTCTTATAATTTACAGGGAAGATATTCCTAAACCTTTAAATCCCGGGCAACTCGCTAACAAAAGCAGCTACAACGATTTCTCAGATGAAGTATTTCTCAATATGCCAGCCTGGGATATTGCCCGGTATAAAAGCGGAGATAAGTATAAGATTCCTTTGAAATTTAACAGGGAAGGACTTTACTATATTCAAATCTTTACAGATAAAAATGAGATTAACAAACCCGGAAAACTTGATACAAAGGGAAAAACCATAGGAAGCGGGATTGTAATCAAGGTAATTAAATAATTATCAGGGTTTTATAAATTCATTAGTTGAACTTATATCCATGACAACAGGTATAGTTGTATTCTGACCGCTCACTTCAATAGTTCCTGTCATTTTGGTGGAAATTATTTCCTTGACAAAAAAACCTTCTTTAAATGCAAAAAACATTGTTTTTGAGCCGGAATATGTTCCACTTGTATTTATTTCAGTGCCCTGCGACTGTGTGACCGTTTTCAGGGAACCTGTAATTGTAGCGGAGATCTTGGCACAATCAAAGTCATTTAAAATTTCGATACCTTCAAATCTGTATTTTGATTCAAGTGGCATCCACCTCGACATTGTTTGATTTTTGACATTAATAGTATCTCGTATTATCCATGTGTCACCTGTCTTAACCTGATCCGGAGGAAGCAAAGGAAAATAGTTCAAAAAGGTTTCCGATGCATTGTTTTCCTTTTTACCGGGAGGACTGAGAATAATTTTAGCCGCTTCAGAAAGATCAATTGTCTTACCTGAAGGATTGATTATAATATTAAACACTTTATCAGCCGCTTCGGCAATGACACCTCCCGTTTCACCCTGCGGAGAACTAACAGTATGAGCCATTGAGTCGAGCCTGATTTCAAGTTTCATATTTTCGCCCGTTTTGCCTGATGTTCTTACCCAACATGCAAGGTAGGAATCCGAGTTTACATCCACCGGTTGTCCATTTACATTCCAGGTTCTGAGCTACGTTAGTGATATACACATACTTAACAGGTTTGTCAGCAGGATAATGATATGAAAGTTTAATCGGATCTCCTGTTCGCAATACAGAAGGTCCAGTTTGAGAAGATGCAACTACATTGATAACTAAGGCGATAAACACAGCCAGACTATAAAATGCCACTTTTCGAAATTAAATTTCCCATTGTTTTTATTTTTTTGTTAATAACATTTAATAGGTAAAGTTAATAAACAATTATAAGATTCAACTGAGGCTAATTAAGCAAGTTTATTTATTGATCCATAAATGGGAGAAATTAAAAGAGAAAGTCTCTCTAAGGTTTGCTCATAACATTTTAAATTATTGATTTGATGGCTTCTCTATCTTCAGGTTTCCGGTAACTGCTTTATACTAACTAAATAAGGTAATGAGCCCCAAAATTCCAGTATAAGAGATCAGGCAGGAAAAAGCAAAGGCTGTGATGAGACTTATGTTCATAAGAATGCCTGCTTTATGCTGACCCATTATTTTTTTATTGTTGAGCAGAATAATAATTCCACCCACAACGACAGGCAGTATAAATACATTAACCACCTGGGTAGCAATCTGTGCGGCAATGGGGTTACTACCTAAAACGGGAACAAGTAAACCGATCAGGCTGGCAATTGCTGTCATCACTTTAAAATGCCTGGATTTTAAATCCAGCTTATCACCCTTATAATCACTGTAAAGTATAGGTGCAACCATTAGTATGGGAAATATTGAAGAGAGTCCGGCACTCAGTGCACCTGTCATAAACAGGGCGACTGCAAATTTGCCTGCCAGCGGTTCCAGGCTGGTCACCATATCAAGAACTTTGGTCACCGTTTTACCTGTACCATATATTGCTCCTGCGGCACATACCATAACAGCCCCGCTTATCAGGAAAATAAGTGTTCCGGAGACCAACGCATCTTTTGATTGTTGTGTCATATCATTTTTAGTCCAGCCTTTCCCAAGGACAACTAACGGACGAACAACAAATGTAGCCGCCGCCATTGTTGTTCCGACAAAGGCAGCAGCCATAAGGTTTCCATCTTTTCCCTCCGGGATCTGGAATTTAAAACCTCTGGCAATTTCTTGTACAGATGGAAATGTGATAAACATTGATATAAAGAATGAGAGCCCCATGATGGTCACAAACACAACCAGGACTTTTTCGAAAAAAGAGTATCTCCCGATAGAGAGTAGCCAATACATTGCAGCTATGATTAGTACAGCCAGACCAAGGACGTACCAGTACTCGTTTTCATTTCTTCCGGGACTACCGAAGAACAGGTGGATTACTTCGTAGATCGCATTGGCTGAAATTCCCAGAATACCTGTCAGTGATCCCATTTGACCTATTGTAATACCAACTATTGTAATTAAAGCAATTGATCGTCCGAAACGAAAGTTCTTCCGGAACGCATGCATTGCCGTGTCTCCTGTAACAAGAGCATATCTTCCGTAGGCTTCCATCAGAACCCAGGAAAAAAAAGAGCTCAAAAAGAGCACCCATAACAATTGCATCCCGTACATACTTCCAGCTTTTGTCATCGATGTAATGCTTCCGGTGCCAATTGTAAATCCTATACAAAATATGCCAGGTCCTACTGAAAGTAATAATAACCAGATTTTTTTAAAGAGTTTACTCATAACTGCGGTTTTTATCTTACAGTTCAAGGTTATATTATTTGGTTCAGGAGCAATAGACCCCTCCGTTTATATCAATTGTCTCACCTGTAATAAATCCATCATACTCGGAGGCCAGGAAAACTACCGCACGGGCCACATCATCAGGATTACCGGCACGTCCGAGAGGGATTGCACCTATAGTTTTTAAAGCCGACTCACGGGAAGTATGTACTTTATGAAAAAGAGTACCCTGAATGAACCCAGGAGCAACAGTATTTACCCGGATCCCTTCCGGAGCAAGCTCAGTTGAGAGTGACCGGGTCCAGGTCAATACAGCTCCTTTTGTCATGGCATAGACCAAAGAACCAGGATGCCCGCCTTTACGTCCGGCAAGAGAAGCAATATTGACTATACTGGCCCCTTCTTTTTTATTAATGTGAGGTAAGACTTCCCTGGTTACCAGCATCATGGTTGTCATATTGATGGCATATAACCTTGTTCCAGTAATCCATATCTAACTGCGAAAGGAAACGACGTTCAACCAATGCACCTGAATTGTTCACAAGAATATCGAATGAACCGAAATAACCAACGGCTGCGCGGATACAACTAATAACTTCCTGTTCATTCGTCAGATCAGCCTGGACGCAAAAGGCCCTCAGCCCTTTCTCTTCTGCAAGTTTCTTCAGTTTTTCAGGTTCGACAGATGAATGAAAATAGTGCATGCAAACATTGCATCCACCTTCAATCAACGCTTTTGAAATGGCAGCGCCAATTCCCTGAGAAGTACCAGTTACTAAGAGCTGTTTTTCCTTTAAGTGTCCCCATGTTTCTCTATGTGATTTTATTTTATAATTTTCGAATATTTATATAAATTATTCTAATTCAATCATCACACCCTGGTAAGCTTCAACTCTCGGAAAAAATATTTCAAGACTTTGTCCTGAAATTTTCTTTTTGAAGTCAGCCTTAACAAGTGTTGAAACCTTTTTTACTCTTTTATTGTCAGGTATGCGGATCTGCAAACGCACGTTTTCAACAGGAGCCAGATAATATTCATTTTTTAAAGGATATTCAAACTTGTCTCCGGTCCAGTTTGTAAGATGAAAAATCATTGTATTATCTTTAACCGTTAAGTTTGCCAGCAAAGAAGCTGGTGCATCCAGCGTATATGGCAGAGGTTCCTGAGAAACTGTTTTTACAAATTTCTGTATTAACTCTCCCACGATCCCGGGAGCTTCAAAATTATAAAAAGATTCCAAACCGGATGCACAATAAATGACCCGGCCTTTCCCGAAGTTTGACATGACCACTCCCGGAAGAATTGCTTTCTGATCAGGACCGGTAACAATGTTCATTAAAACCTTACCTCCATCCAGTACTTCTACAGGTTCATAAAAATACATTGGAAAAAGCCTGTTCTGACTTTTCCCGTTGAATAATTCACTGCTTTCATCAGTTGCTTTGAGATAAAGATCATCAGGTCCGCCAACCATTGCTTTATAGCTGGCAATAATGTCAGCCAGTTCTCCTGTCGGATTAACGGGTCGTACCCTGAACAGGTCTTCCAGTCCGAATCTGGTTTTCTTATTTCCTTTATTATCAAAAAGGGTGGTCGCAAAGCTGCTAATTAAACAACCTCCATTGTTCACGTAGTCATTGATATTTTTAACCCTTTCATCTGACAGATATGGGACATTGGCAAGATAAAGGACCGGGTATTTTTTAAGTAAATCCGGATTATCCAGAACAAACTCGCTGATCGAACTTACCTGAATATGGTTGTAAAGGCAGGCAGAAAATGCCCCCAGTGTGGAGGTACGTGCATTTGTCGGTCCATAAAGCCAACTGCTCTCTATATAGTTTCTGGGACTTTCGTATGCAAACATGACACCTACATATGGAAAATTTTCCAACCCCTGCAGTTCTTTTTCATACTTTTTAATTACACCAAAAGGATAAGTGACATATTTTCTGTTATCGGCCTGATATATATACCCTGTTGGCTGCGCAATTATGGAACCGCCCCCAAACATGAGATTTGTGAATATTTCCTGTTGATAATTCAGGCCCTGAAATGCCAGTCTCGGCCAGTTATGATATGTTCCGATATATGGTAACACATGCAAGCCAAGCGACCGTGCCACACTTACACCTTCCGCACGTTCCAAAATGGTATGACCCCGTTCGTACAAAAATGCATCCATGCTTTTTATTATTGCCGGATCAAGAGTGGCCATTCTTTCCGGGTTATTAATGTTCGAAATTAAAGGAATGTCTTTATACGATTTAACCAGTTCCTTCACTTTCAGTAAAACGGTACTGATGAATTCTTCTGTGTACCATTTATGATATTTATCGATGGTCAAAAGCTCCTGTGATGAATAGTCTTTATCATTCTCATGGTATGGTATTTCCAGGCCTGTTGCTTTGCGAAAACCTGTACGGCATCCATCGCAATAGCACAACCTTTTACCTTCCCAAAAATAAAAAGGCGTCCATGCGTCAAAATATATGCCATCGATATCATAATCACGGACGACATGCTCAACCAGATCGAGGTAAGCCTCCCGGTATGGAGTCATCCAGCAAACCGTACCATGGTCTTCTCCCACATACATATGAGAGCGGCAGGGCAGGCCATTAGGAGTCGATTTTTGACCATATTCGGGATAATCTCTGGTGACCATCGACCATGCCAGTTTATGACCGGTTGAGATGTACGGAATGACTTTAATTCCCTTTGGTTTACAGGCATCAATAGTCTCCTGTAACAAATCCCTGCTCCCCTGGTCGGGATGCACGGAAAATCTTACGCCCTGAATAGTTGCGTATTTTCCCATGGTTCCTAGTCTGATAACATTCGCATTCATCTCAACAGCTGTTTCGACCAGTGATTTTGCATCAAATTCAAGAACGGGTGCAAATGGAGGCTGATATGCATCCATCAGGAAAATCCTTGATGTTTGTATCCAGTCAAACCTGTTATCTTTGTTAAAGATCAGCGATGATTGTGAATTAGCCGTTCCTGCAGAGAGTAAAATGGATGTTAAAAAAATAATGATAAAGCTCTTCATAATATTATAGATTTACTTTGAACCTTTTGTTCCAATGCAAAAGAGGTGCTTATAGCCACGGAGAAATATTTTCCCATTGCTGATAGCGGGTGATGCAAACATTTTCTCTCCGATAGAATTTTTTGAAATATAACTGAATGTGGGACCTGGTTTTATAACAGTTATCACACCATTGTCATTGGGCATGTAAACCAGACCGTTGGCAAGAATACCGGAAGAATATTGCAGACCAAGATCTTCAATCCATAGAATCTTCCCGGTAGCTACTTCTATACAATGGACCTTTCCATTGGTCATAGTAGTAAAAAGATAATCGTCAGTACACACTGGAGAAGGTACATAATAACCACCTTTTCTGGATTGCCAGAGGATGTGGCTGCTGGTAACATCGCCCTGGCCATCGGGCTTTACAGCTACCAGATTAATTAGTGGCCAGGCACTGCTGACAAGCACTAATCCTGACTTTTTATTATAAACCGGACTCGAACAGAAATCTTCAGAGGGACCATTTACAAACCAATACTTCGAACCATTGTCAGGATTATAGGAAGCAATTTCCTTATTACCACAAAAAATCATCTGCATTTTCCCGTTTATTTTCCTGAAAATAGGTGTGCTGAAACTGTGAGCAGGCTTTTCGTGCGAAATTTTCCAGATTATGTGGCCATCCGACCGGCTCAAAGCAGCAACAAATGAATCCCCTGGTCCCGGGCTATCACCATTAATAATTACTTTGTCGTCGTACAGCACCGGAGAACAACTGTAACCATGAGGACTGGAAAACGTACCGGGACGCTTAACCCAGACCTGTTTCCCGGTAAAGTCGTAAGCTGCAACTACAACCTCCTTACCATCCAAAAATGACACATAAACCCGGATACCGTCAGTAGCGGGTGTGCCGGAAGCGTAACTGTTGTTATCGTGTTTCTTCTCTAATGCGGTATTCAACACAGTTTTTTGCCACAATAAATCACCGTTTTTAGAATTATAACAAAGCAGTACTCTTCTCATGTGTTTCAGGCAGGGATGTTACCGTAAAAAGCTTGTCTTTCCAAACGATTGGTGAGGCATAACCAACACCGGGAACAGGACTTTTCCACAATACATTTGTTATTGAATCCCACTTTACCGGTAAGTTGTTTTCCATACTGGTTCCATCTCCGTTTGGGCCACGCCAGCCAGGCCAGTTCTGGGCCTGAGTAAAAGAAACGGTATTTATGTTCAAAACAACAAGAATAATACTTAATAATCTGATGTTGGTCATTTGGTTCTGTATTTTTGGATTTAAATTCAACAATGTTTCCGCTCAAAAATAAGAAAAAATAGCGATTGGTAAAGGGTATCACATAAAAACCGGTACCTCCATAGCCTAGTCAGGCCGGATTTAACACGGTCCGGAATGGTAATTCGGATTATTATTTAAAAAAAAATTAATTATTTTTCAATTCTTGTTAATGTACTGCTATCTTTATAAAAATTAAATTGGCTGGTTTGCATATTTTGAGCTGTAAGTAAGGATTGCATTTAACGATAACATTGATTAAAAAACCACGATCATGAAAAGAAGAAATTTTCTTAGAAATGCGGCTTTTGCTACAACGGCAGCTTTGGTGCCGGTTAATATTAATTCTGCAAATGAGGCTGGTAAACGGGGAGCATTAAGTTTTGAAGAGGACAACCTGATTGCCAAAACCGAAGCAAAAGCTGCAGAATTGAAAGGGGAAGTACCTACAGGTAAGATTAAGGATGTAGTAATGAGCCGAATTATGGCAGGAGGCAATCTGGTTAGCGGGTTTGCACATGCACGGGATCTTATTTATGTCTCAAAGTTACTTACAACCTATTTCACAGATGATAAAATAATAGAAACTTTAATGCTATGTGAGGCCTCAGGTATCAACACTGCAGTTCTGCGATGCGATGAACATATCATCGGTGTATTAAACAAATACAGGAAACAGGGGGGTAAAATCCAATGGCTGGCACAAACCTATCCTGTTGGTACGGACATTTCAAATATTAAACTGGCGATTGACAACGGCGCCAAAGGTGCTTTTGTAATGGGTGGCAATGCCGAGAAATATCTTGCTGATGGCCAGATTGATAACCTTGCAAAATCGATTGAATTTATTCAAAGTCAGGGATTGATTGCCGGAACCGCTGGCCATACAATACAGGTTCCAATCAAATGCGTTGAAAACGGAATTAAACCCGACTTTTTCATGAAAACCTATCATAACAACTCATATTGGACAGCGTCACCAATTGACCCGGCAAATCCTGAACTCCCCAAACAGAGCCATGATAATATGTGGTGCGCATCGGCAGAGATAGTTGCCGACTTCTTTAAGAAAAATACAACTCCATGGCTCGCTTATAAAGTGTTGGCTGCCGGAGCAATAAAACCATCGGTTGGCTTCCGGCAGGCATTCGAAAGCGGAGCTGACTTTGTTGTGGTTGGTATGTTCGATTTCCAGGTAGTTGAAAATGCAAACATTGTTTCCGGTATACTTAATTCAGACCTGAAACGAGAAAGAAAATGGTATGCGTGAAAATATTCTGTAAAAGGCGCATGTCCTGACCTGATTCTTTTAATCAAAATGCTTATTGATCAGTTGATTAAATAATTTCATATTATAGGGTTTTGAGAAGTAATCGTTAATTCCTTCCCCTATTGTCTCTTTTTTCCCTTCCGGCAGTGTAAAAGCGGTCTGTAAGAATATGATTACATTTTTATTAAAGTGTCTTATCTGTTTCGCAGCTTCATCTCCGTTCAATTCAGGCATAAGGTAATCCATAAGAATCAAATCAAGGTCAGGATTATTTTGGCAGGCAGCAACAGCTTCTAATCCTGTTGATGCATAAAAAAAATCTTTAGCGAACATTTTAACCATTTCTGTAAGGATTAGTCTTAATGATTCATTATCATCGGCAATTAATATTTTCAGATTTCTGATATGGTTATCTTCTGCAACATCGGTAACAACAATTTTCTCATTCGATTCAGGAATGTAAGGTACTGTAAAATAGAATATTGAGCCCTTACCCCACTCACTCTCCACCCAAATTCTACCTCCATGTTTTTCTACAAATTCTTTACACAGCAATAATCCTAAACCTGTTCCGGTTTCTTCTGCGGTACCTTTGGTTGTAAACACCTGGGAAATATCGAACAGCTTGGTTAAATTATCAGGTTTTATTCCGGTTCCATTATCAGAAACAGATATTGTTATATTTCCGGAATTTTCCTCCGCATTAATCTTTATTTCTCCACCCTTATCTGTAAATTTTATTGCATTCGACACAAGATTTCTAAGGACCATTTTTAACATCTCAATATCGGCGAAAACATCTATTTGATCTTGTGGTATATAATTAATTGTGATGCCTTTTGCTTTAGCAATCGGATTAAAAATTTCAAGAACATCATCACAAATATCTTTAAGACTTAATTTTTGAAGGTTGATAGTAATTTTATCAGATTCTATTCTTGCCCACATCAAAATGTCTTCCAGTAAATTATATGTATTTTGTGCAGATTGATTAATATGATTTACCAGATTTTCAATTTCGCCAATTTCGAATCTGCGAATGTTTTCTTTTAATAAGTCAGATAATCCAAGAAGTGCATTAAACGGATTTTTTAAATCGTGTGAAAGAATTGATATAAAACGGTCTTTATCGACATTCAGTTGTTGTAATTTTTTTTCATTTTCTTTCAGTTCTTCTTCTTCCTGTATGCGTTTAGTAATATCTAACACCTGCGACAGAACAAAAAGCATGTCTCCATTCTGATCCTTCAATATTGTGTTGTACCATTCGCAGTGAATAATACTACGGTCTTTTCTATAATTACGGTTAGTTGAAAATACTTGTTTAAATGATCCGCTTGTCAGTTTCTCCATTGTTTTCTCAACAGTGGGAATATCAGGTTCGTAGATCATATTTAAATCCATAATTTCCTTGCCGATTACTTCCGCTCTATTCCAGCCAAATATTTTTTCTGAATCACCTGTCCATCTGGTCACAATAAAGTCAGAGTCCCACTCAATAACTGCCATTGGGGCGTTATCGGTATAAAATTTCAATTTTTCTTCATTTGCTTTTATTGCCTGTTCTGCACTAAGTAGCTTATCGCCTAAAATAGTAGATACCCTGAATACAATAAGAACAGTAATCGTGACCACGATAAATAAAATAAATGCCACTGTTAGCGCAGGGTTATTTTATATGAAAAGAAAAGTTAGTGATTAAAAAACCTTGTAAAATGACAATGAAAACGACAACAGGTAAAAAGGATTTTAAGAGCTGGTAGTGTAACTTTATTATATTTTATCAGATTATATTTCCAAAATTGTGATCCGAATAGCCTGAGTAATGTAATACTGAATAAGAAGAAGCAGATAGCAGAAGGTAATGAAACAGGTACGGTCCGGCTTCCATAAAGAAGAGGTGCTTTATACAGATATCCTATTAATAAGACTGAGGAAGCAAGAAGTATCAAAAATGAGAAACTGCTGCCAGTATATTTGATTACACTTGGAGTTATTCCGAATGATTGAGAAAATACATATACAGATAAAAACAAACAGTATTGACGATATTGGCGACATTCGACCTATGGGTACATTTCCAAACCTTTCAGGATTTTTAATAAATATATTTTCAAAATCCCATTTAAAATTGAAGAGGAAGTCGAGAAAAATCATACAACAATAAAATGCAATAGTTAATACAGAAAATATTACTAATGATTTTATTAGTCGAGTTTTTTTGAAATTAATAATTATCAACAAAAGAATACTTATAGTAATAAACAATAATGCTGATGAGTATGGAATGGGAATGTATTTCAAAGAATATGAGGCCAAAACAATTTTACCAAATAACCAGCCAGATAAACTTATTCCTGAAATAAAAAGAATGAGAAACAGAGGTGATTCTTTTCTTTTGATTATTTGAAAAAAAATTGACTTTATAGTTTTCATCAATTATAATTTTGAGCTTAAACGCATGATGATAGCCGCATGTTAACGGTATTATATTTAATCGTGTTTAGCTTCGCTGAGGTCGTAAGCCCGGTTGTGTTTGAAAAGCATATGGGTTTCATAATTTATTTATCCCCAAATATTGAATATTTTTGTTTTTCCGGACTATGAAAGTTTGTTAAAGTTAAAAGTATTTTTAAGTATTTATAAAAAAAACAATTCAAATATAAAACTACTGTAATCCGGATTTACTGATGATATTAAAATTTAATAACTTTAAACCAGTGAATTACGAATTCATAAGTATGGAAATATTCAGGATGAACATAAATATGTAATTAAATACGGGAATAAGTTGCACTGGTTACAGATCTAGAAGAGAGGAGACAACGCAGACAGATTTCTGTCAGTTTTTCAATGGGTTCTCATATTATGGACTGATCATAAATCCTGATAAAGAAGAATGTTGTAATTTTTTTAATACCTGAGGATGAAATATACACCTGTTCAGATAAAAGGTAAATGTGATTTTTGTGAGTAAAACGGACAATTTGAACATTTGACAAATAAAAGGAAACAAATTGGAAAATTATTTTGAAAAACAATTTGAGCTGAGATATTTCGAAATGAATAAATTCGGAGAGGCTTCACCTACAACTATATTAAGTTTACTGGAAGAAACAGCTGCAGACCATTGTCATTCAATAAAGTATGGTTTGTATGACCTTATGAAACAAAATATTGGATGGGTCTTGGTTGCCGGAGTTATGAAAATGGAGCGTTATCCTGAATATAAGGAAAATATCATTATCAGAACATGGCTATCAGGGTATTCTATTATTAAAGGTATAAGGGAAAATATTATTTATGATGAACGAGGCAATATTATCGGAAGGGCAAAAGGTATGTGGGTTTTTTTTGATATTAAACGAAGAAGACCTGTTCAGATTTTTGACGACATAAAAAACAAATGGTCCTTCTGTAATGAAGAATGTATAAATCATGACATCAATAAAAAAATTGTACCGGTTGACTCTGCAAATTATGTTAAAGAGTTTAAAGTCAATCGGTTTGATGTAGATATGAATCAACACCTGAACAATATAAGGTATTTACAATGGGCTATGGATTCAATTCCTGATGAGATTATCGATAATAATTTTTTACATTTTATAGATGGACGTTTCATTGCAGAAGCTCAATATGGTGACGAAATTACTTCTTTAACCGGAAAAAATATCAGTGAGAATTCTTTTACCCATACAATTAAAACTCACAATAATAAGATTTGTGCCACGGCAATAACATTTTGGAAAGGGAGAGTAAAATAGTACAAACACACAATCGGGCAGAATGCCATGATAAATAACCACTCTGATTTGACCTTGAAGATCAGATTGTTCTTATAACATTTCAGGAGTTGTGGAAATACTTAACTCAGTACAAATAAATTTAAATTTTAACATCTTATTCATATGAACACAAATATTGCTATTAATGCAAAACCTGAACCTAAAAGCAGAATAAACAGATTGAAATCGTTAAACAGAAACTCCTGCGGAATTCCGGTATTAATTTTGGTGATCTTTATTATATTGAAAAATCCGTTTATCGCTTGTACAAATGCGAATTCACCATTCTACGATAAAGTTTTGAATGACTTTGATACAACCGGTTACTTTATAGCACTTGATATAAAATCTCCTTCCTATAAAGGACCCGCATTAATTGGAAATAATAACCTGTATCTCTTTCTACACAATACAAAGGGCTTAGATAAAAAAAGGTATAAATCTTTTATGAAAAGAATATTGACTCATCACAGAGCTTTAAAAATTGAAGATAAGGATTTTGACATGTGGAAATTCATGAAAGTGCATGAGATAGAAAGTGTTATACAAATTGCTAACAAGGGTAGTGACAACTTTGTGGCATATTACTTTAATGGAAGAGTTTTAAATTATGGCTTACCGGAAGAGGAGCAAAATGCTGTAATATATCAACTATTTTATTGGGAAATTCCTGCTAAGATTGATAAACTGACAGGAAATATAATTATTGGGTAGTTTTGATTCCCGGAGTTGTCATCGGTCTGATAACCTCTATTTAATAAAATCGGCAAAGTCTCCTCCTGATCCTGAGAAATCTTTATTTCCATTCCAACTTTTTTAAAATCGGGATAACACTCCAACTCAGTTCCTCCACCTGTTTATCAGGCTATTTTGATCAATTTTCAGACCCAGTAAAGTCAAGTGCAACAATAAAATAAACTGAAATATTTTATTGTTAACAATAAATTAATCAATAGTTAAAACAACGTTAACGTGTTGTTACTGAAGGGTATTTGGCATTCATTTTGTTTATACGCTATATTATTAAAGTAATTGACGCCATGGAAGAAAAGATCCAGGCATATGCAGGGGCAATAATACTTGCACTTATGCTAATATCAACAACAATTAAATTAATCTCAAACTCAAGGAAGAAAATAATAATAAAATTAATTTAAAAACAATATCATGAAAACAAAAATTTATTTAACAGCATTATTGGTAGCAGTCTTCAGCGTGGCTAGTACCTTATTTGTGTACTCACATATAACTGGAAGCTCACAGCAAATGTTACCAAACCAGAAAAACGGTCCAATTGAAAGAACTGCGCCGGTTGTTTTAACTTCGATGCAGGCTCCTGTAGGACCCGTTGACCTCACATATGCCGCCGGACAAACCGTTCAGGCAGTTGTACACGTCAGGGTAAGATCAACAATCGCTAATGAGGATGAATCTGACAATCCGTTATTTCAGTTTTTCGGTGAAAACAATATGAAACAAAAGCCAAGAAAAGTTACGGGTTTTGGTTCGGGTGTAATCATTTCTCCTGACGGATATATAGTGACCAACAATCATGTTGTTGACGGAGCAGATTCTATTCAGGTGACTCTTTATAATAATAAGTCATATACTGCAGCAATCATAGGCAGAGATCCTGATACAGATCTTGCATTAATCAAAATTAAAGCAGAAAACCTGCCGGTAATAAAATTTGGTAATTCAGATGACCTGAAGCTGGGAGAATGGGTACTGGCTGTAGGGAATCCTTTTAACCTTACTTCGACAGTCACAGCAGGGATAGTAAGTGCAAAAGGCAGGAGTCTTGACATGGATGGCAGTTTTAAACTTGAATCATTTATTCAGACAGATGCTGCCCTTAATATGGGAAACAGCGGAGGAGCTCTGGTAAACACCAAAGGAGAACTTGTCGGAATCACCTCTGCAATAATTTCACCGACCGGAACTTACTCAGGCAATTCATTCGCCATTCCGGTAAATATAGTTAAGAAAACCGTAGCTGATCTGCAGGAATATGGAATGGCACAAAGAGCCATTATGGGAATATCTATCCGGGAGGTCACCTCAGATCTTGCAAAATCTGTAAAACTTGAAAATGTAAGTGGGGCATATATTGCATCGGTTGTTCCGGACGGTGCGGCTGCAAATGCCGGACTCAGGGAAAAAGATGTAATTGTAAAAATCAACGATCAAAATATCGGATCCCCTGCTCAGTTGGAAGAAACTTTAGCAGAGCGCCATCCGGGTGATCGGATAAATGTAACCTATTTCCGTAACGGCAGTGAGAAAACAGCCTCGGTTGAACTCAAAAATGTCGACGGGACTACAGCCATCGTTCGGGAAAGTACCGGTGAAAACGTATTTGGCTCTAAACTGGTACCTCTCACAACTAAGGAGAAGGAAAAATATTCTGTTGATTTTGGAGCAAAAGTAGCCAGCGTTGGTAACGGGAAATTAAAAGATCTCGGAATTAAAAACGGAACAATAATCTCTACAATAAATGGAAAAAAGGTAAATGATGCCTCTGATATAAGAGAAGCTACGTCAGATGGTGAGTTCATTTCATCAATTGACGGGGTACAACCAAATGGGACTTATTTCAGTTATCAGTTTAAAAACTAAAACATAAGAAGTAGTTAATTTATACTGAATATGACAGAGCACCATTTGTCTGAATAATGATTAAATCATGAAAGCAGGCACATGGTGCTCTCATTTATAAGTCAGGAGGAAATCCAAATTAATTCTACTTTGACATATTACATCTTACAACGATTTTTCAGTTTGTTTGCCCCGACCCTAAAGGGAGCAAACTGAAAAATCAACCTGTTCCCTTTAGGGATCAAGGGCAAAAACAGGTTGATTTTTCTAATCTGTCAAAGTAGAATTAATTTAAATCTTATTACAGGAATGCATTAATACTGAGAAAGTCAGAATCAGGGTTCCTGTCTCCATCATAACAAGATTTTTCAGAAAATTCCGATTTGTTGATTTCATAAGTGAAAATTCATTCACAATTTTCATAAGGAACCTCCAATATAATTTCTTTTCCAATTGAAACTTTAAATAAGATCAAAGAACCTAAAAATCAAGCCGGAAAATGTAAACCTGTCTGCTTCCGGAATTTGTAGAATTAAAACCTATTATGTCCCCTTTCGGGCTCCACCGGCAATGAATATCACACCGCCAGAATTCTTTGAATCCGACAGGTTCAACAAATCTTCCTAAAGAAATTATTGCCTGGGTTTTCATATCCATCAGGAAAATTTTCTGTTCGTATAATCCTGATCCAGGGTAAGTATCAGTAACCATCCATTTCTGATCAGGCGAGAATGTACCATGTCCGTCGTAATCCAATAATCCGTTACCAATTCTCTTAAAGTCTTGTTTCCCAATTGTAAATAATACATGTGCAAACTGTTTGCCTTCATAATTTGCAGTAACCATGAGTTCATTGTCATTCAGCCAGTCGAAGTGAGATCCTTCCCAGTTATCGGGGAAACATCGCCGTAAATCGGTGCCATCCCTGTTAACTGTTAATGAGGTTGTTTTACGTCTCTTCCCATCCATCTGACGTGAAAGCCAGAATATTTTTGAACCCTCCCGGCTGAAAAGTGTGTGATTGAACCATCCGATATTCCCGTCCTGAATTGGCGGGACCAGATCTTTTACCTGCTCAAGTGAAACTAATAGTTTGGACTCGCCGGTATCAAGGTTTATAAGGAATAAACCATCATTACCCGGGAGAGAAATATCTGCCTGAGGATCCTGCCCATTACCTCCGTATCCATAGTCGGGACGGGTAAGCCTGAGCCGTGAGAAATTTATGCTGACAGCTTCTTTACCGTCTGGAGAAACGGCACTTACAGGATATGGAATTGTTTTAATCTCTTTTTTAGTGTGTACATTCATAATAACTGAAACATATTTTCCTCCCCGGAAATCATTATAAATAATTAATGAATCAGGAGATGTTGCCAGCCAATGTGCCATGCATCCCTGTTGAAAATTCCAGGCATATGTTTGCGTTAAAGGAATGAATTCTTTAGTCTCTAAATTTATCAAACCCAGGGTTGCCGGTTCAGTTTCATCAGGTAGCTTATATTTAATATCGGTTTCCAGTACAGTAGCATACCGCTGTGATCTATCGAACGAGTTTATCCCGTAATAGCTTGCAAACAAATGCTCCTTATCATTGCCGGTAATCTGTATCGGACCGTTCACCTTCGGGAATGTCACCGTAAATCCATCACCCTTTTTATTATTGCAGGAAAAAAGTAATATGAAATAAACTCCTGTCAGAATAAGAATGATTTTCTTCATATTTTTTATTTTAATTTAATATGACAATCGGTAATCATGCATAAGACCTCTTTGATTTTGACTTCGTCGAGCTCCGCTTCGCTCCGGTTCTTCGTTAGCCCCTTACCCTAAAGGGTGCGAAGAACCGGGTCCCGCAGGGCGAGCTCGGCGCAGCCAAAATCAATTACTCCCTCCTCGCCTTCGCGTAGCCGCTACGGCGGAGCAAGTTAGGGTTGGGGCAAATAATTGATTTTCAAGCATCAAAATATTTATATGTATGATTCCCGATAGTCATATAATTTAAAATCCCAATGTAGATTATCTGAACCGGAAAAGAACCGGAAAAGAACCGGAAAAGAACCGGGATTTGAACAAAACCTCTTTAAATATAATCAATATTTATTACTTCCTTTTATTTTCTATTACTTCTTTAAGATAGTGATTACTTCTGATTTTAGTTTCTTTCTTTCGGTGAGTATGTATTCATCCGGAGTCAGGCGATCGCAAATGCGATCATGTTAACGAAATTTTCAAGCCTGCCTCAATGATCTTTTTAGATACCTAAAAAATGCCAGTTTTTGGATTTGTGGAACAAATGCGGGGAAACAAAAAACCCATATATCTGATATTATGATAAATGGAGTCTTCTATGTTGTCGGGGTGGCAGGATTATTAGCTCTCTTCGTTTGCCAATGATCCTGAAGGTGGGGGATTCAAAAAAAAAGCTCTTCATTCGCTGCGCTCATTTACGTGTTTTATTGTTTGTTCCAAACCTCAGGTAAAACCTTGTTTGTCTCAAACAATAAAGCCCGGCACTTACGTGCAGAGCTTTTTCTTTTGTCGGGGTGGCAGGATTCGAACCTGCGACCCTCTGGTCCCAAACCAGATGCGCTAACCGGGCTGCGCTACACCCCGAAATAAAGCAGCGCAAAAGTATTATTAGTTTTTTATATTTCATAAAATATCTGATGTTATTTGAAATTATTTTCAATAATAAATTTAATACATTGATATTTAATATCTTACGTAAATATATAATGAACCAAAATAAAATAAGATGAATTATGCCAGCCCTACGGGCTTTTTATTACTATGATGTTATCTTGTGTTACCGACATCTCAGCCCTATGGGCTTTTTATAATGGTGACTCTACCTTTTTTACTAATACACCAGCCCTTGGCCTTTTTAAGATTATAAAGCATTTGAATGCTTCCGATATTCCAGCCGTACAATCATTGAATACAAGCCCGTAGGGCTGATATATCGGTAGAACAAAAGTCATCACAAACAATTTTAAAGCCCGTAGGGCTGATATTGCATATTATGATTATGTTACCGTATGTTACCGTTATATAAGCCCTATGGGCTTTTTATTATGATGGTGACATCTTGTGTTACCGATATATCAGCCCTATGGGCTTTTTATTATGATGATGTTATCGTATTGAATACAAGCCCGTAGGGCTGATATATCGGTAGAACAAAAGTCATCACAGACAATTTTAAAGCCCGTAGGGCTGATATTGCATATTATGATGATGTTATCTTGTGTTACCGACATCTCAGCCCTATGGGCTTTTTATTTTGATGATGTTATCGTATTGAATACAAGCCCGTAGGGCTGATATATCGGTAGAACAAATGTCATCACAGACAATTTTAAAGCCCGTAGGGCTGATATTGCATATTATGATGATGTTATCTTGTGTTACCGACATCTCAGCCCTATGGGCTTTTTATTATGATGATGACATCTTGTGTTACCGATATCTCAGCTCTACGGGCTTTTTATTATTATGGTGATATCTTGTGTTACCGATATTTCAGCCCTACGGGCTTTGTATTATTATGATGTTGACTTATGTTACCGACATTTCAGCCCTACGGGCTTTTTATTATGACGATGTTATCGTATTGAATACAAGCCCGTAGGGCTGATATATCGGTAGAACAAAAGTCATCACAAACAATTTTAAAGCCCGTAGGGCTGATATTGCATACAAAAAAGCTCTGGAATTTAATAATATAGTATTTTTACATGTATCTCAAAATAAAATATTTAAACCTTAATTATGGCAAATACATACACACAAATAACAATTCATGTCGTTTTTGCAGTGAAACATCGCGAACGTATCATCCAAAAACGTCATAGGGCTGAATTATACAAATATATTTCGGGTATCATTGCCAATAAAAACCATAAACTTTTGGCAATAAATGGGGTAGCCGACCATGTGCATATCCTTTTCGGATTAAATCCCTCTGTGGCCCTGTCAGACATTGTCCGAGACATAAAAAATAATTCCTCTAAGTTTATAAATGAAAACCGATGGATGTCAGGTCATTTTGAATGGCAGGCAGGTTATGGGGGGTTTTCTTACTCCCGTTCACAACGATCAGACGTTATCAATTATATCGAAAAACAGGAGGAACATCATAAGGAAAGTTCATTTCGGTCGGAATACCTCAAAATCCTCAATAATTTTGAGATTGAATTTGATGAGCAATATTTATTTGAATTTTTTGATAATATTAATGAAGGTGATTAAGTGACAGATATAAAAATCCTGTGGGCTTTTTAAGATGATAATATATTTTGATGTTACCGATATCTCAGCCCTATGGGCTTTTTATTTTGATAATGTTACCGTATGTTACCGTTATATCAGCCCTACGGGCTTTGTATTATTATGGTGATATCTTGTGTTACCGATATCTCAGCCCTACGGGCTTTTTATTATGACGATGTTATCGTATTGAATACAAGCCCGTAGGGCTGATATTTCGGTAGAACAAATGTCATCACAGACAATTTTAAAGCCCGTAGGGCTGATATTGCATATTATGATGATGTTATCTTGTGTTACCGACATCTCAGCCCTATGGGCTTTTTATTATGATGATGACATCTTGTGTTACCGATATCTCAGCTCTACGGGCTTTTTATTATTATGGTGATATCTTGTGTTACCGATATTTCAGCCCTACGGGCTTTGTATTATTATGATGTTGACTTATGTTACCGACATTTCAGCCCTACGGGCTTTTTATTATGATGATGTTATCGTATTGAATACAAGCCCGTAGGGCTGATATATCGGTAGAACAAAAGTCATCACAAACAATTTTAAAGCCCGTAGGGCTGATATTGCATATTATGATTATGTTACCGTATGTTACCGTTATATCAGCCCTACGGGCTTTTTATTATTATGGTGACATCTTGTGTTACCGACATCTCAGCCCTATGGGCTTTTTATTATGATGATGACATCTTGTGTTACCGATATATCAGCCCTACGGGCTTTTTATAATGGTGACTCTACCATTATTACCAATATACCAGGCCTACGGGCTTTTTAAGATTAGAAAGCATTTGAATGCTTCCGATATTCCAGCCGTATAAACTTTGAATGCAAGCCCGCAGGGCTGAGATTACATTCAAAAAGTCCCGGAATTTTAATTGGGCTTTTGAATATTAGTGTTGAAGAGTTGAAAAATTGAAGATTTTATTATTTGTGCCGGTAATTTAAAAATGACTAATAAATACTATTTCTCTTTTCCGTTAGTCTTTCATCCGATATGTAGTCATCATATTGCATCTGTTTATCGATCATACCGTTGGGGCCAATTTCGATAACCCTGTCACAAACGGTCTGAATAAATTCATGGTCGTGCGAGGACATCAGGATATTTCCTTTAAACCGGATAAGAGTATTATTAAATGCCTGGATAGACTCCAGGTCAAGATGGTTCGTAGGACTATCGAGAAGCATTACATTGGCATTGCGTATCATCATACGGGCTATCATGCACCGGACCCTCTCTCCTCCTGACAGAATATTTACCTTCTTATAGATTTCCTCTCCGGAAAAAAGCATCTTTCCAAGGAAACCTCTAAGGAACAATTCACTTGTATCTTCTGAATATTGTGCCAGCCAGTCAATCAGGGTTATACCTTTTTCAAAAAACCTTTCATTTTCAAGCGGAAGGTAGGCTTTAACAATAGTTTGTCCCCATTCGAATGAACCATGATCAGGTTTTTCATGTCCTTTCAGAATTTCAAAGAGAATAGTCATGGCCCTGGAGTCTCTTGAAAGAAAAACAATTTTATCGTTTTTGTTTACAGTAAAATTAAGGTCCCTGAAGAGGGTTTTACCTTCAAACGTTTTGGTTAGTCCCTTAACCGTCAAAACATTATTTCCCGGCTCGCGACCAGGAGTAAAAATTATACCCGGGTATTTGCGAGTTGAGGGCCTTATCTCTTCAATATTCAGCTTTTCTATCATTTTTTTCCGGCTGGTTGTCTGCTTTGACTTCTTTACATTAGCTCTGAAACGGGCAATAAATTCCTGCAGTTCTTTTTTCTTTTCTTCTGCTTTCTTGTTTTGAGTAAGCTGCTGCCGCAGAGCCAATTGACTCGACTCATACCAGAAACTGTAATTACCTGAAAATTGCTGTACCCTGCTAAAATCGATATCAATAATATGAGTACATATTGAATCCAGAAAATGCCGGTCATGTGAAACTACAAGAACGGTATTTTCAAATTCCGACAGGTAATTCTCAAGCCAGTTAACAGTATCAAGATCAAGATCATTAGTAGGTTCATCAAGTAACAGATTATCCGGTTTCCCAAACAGGGCCTGCGCAAGCAGCACTTTCACCTTTTCTTTACCTGTAAGTTCCTTTAACAGTTTATGGTGTAATTCTTCTTTGATGCCAAGACCACTAAGCAGACTTGCAGCATTGCTTTCAGCATTCCATCCATCCATTTCGGTGAACTTCTCCTCAAGTTCAGAGGCTCTGATACCATCTTTATCAGAGAAATCAGTCTTTTCATAAAGGCTGTCCTTTTCTTTAATGATACTCCATAATGTAATATGCCCCATCATTACAGTATCCAGAACAACACATTCATCGAATTCAAAATGATCTTGCTTCAGTACAGACAGCCTCTCCCCCTGACCAAATGATACCGAGCCGGTCCGGGCTTCCACGCCTCCGTAAAGCATCTTCAGCAATGTCGATTTTCCCGCCCCGTTGGCTCCGATTATACCATAACAGTTGCCGGGTGTAAAAACCAGATTAACATCCTGAAATAAAATACGTTTCCCAAACTGGATACTTAGATTTGAAGCTGTGATCATTAGATAGAATATCTTTTAGAAAATTGAATAACCCGGTTTTGCCTTTTTTGCGGGCTACAAAAATAAGCAATAATTTTTAAGAATTTTATTAATCGTCTGGAAGTCGAAAGCATTTAGAGTGTGGTGCGCAGAGACCGGGCTTCCTGAATCATAATTTATCAATTTTAGCTGCCATTATAAAATCATTCTCGGATAATCCATTAATTGCATGCGTCCATAATTCTATCTCAACGCGGCCATAAAAAACATGCATAACAGGGTGATGGCCCTCTTCCTCAGCCAGATCTGCCACTTTATTAACAAAATCCATGGCATGACGGTAATTGACAAACAAAAACTCCCTGGAGATTCTGTTATTGCCGGTAACATTCCAGTTACCACCAATATGTTTCTTGAATTCTGCAATTTCATCCGGATTTAATGCAGGTACTCCTCCCTCGCACGGGATGCATTTTTTTTTGGTTAAGTCCATATTTCATTTCTTTTAAGTTATTATAAACCTCTTTAATTAGCCGATAATCCTGATTATATTGAAATTATATCATTCAATTAAACAATTTTCTTATCCTCTTGTTCCGGCTTCGTTAAAAAATAAAATGAATCATGCCTGGCCTGAATGTTAATGTTCCAGTTCCGATTGAATTCACCTGGCAGGGTAAAAGTGAAGAAGAATTATCTGTATGAACTTTTTTAATCTCCTATTGTTAACGTAAATAATTTAATTTCCTTTTAATACACGGTTAATTATGAAAACATTGACTAGTCTTGAAAATATTCTCATATGTGCAGCGATACTTACAATTTCATCAGTTGCACAGTCAAAAAACCTTTCTCCCTCAATAAAAGAAGAGACGGTGACCTATATGGCTGATGGGGTCACAATGAAAGGGTATGTAGCCTATGATCAAAACATCAGGGGAAAAAGACCAGCCGTGGTTGTCGTCCATGAGTGGTGGGGATTGAATGATTATTCAAAAATGCGCGTACGTCAACTTGCAGAGCTCGGTTACATAGCAATGGCAGCCGATATGTACGGTAACGGGAAAAATGCTGCCAATCCTACTGAAGCCCAGAATCTCAGTACGCCATTTTATAAAGATCCCAATCTTGCTAAAACACGATTGGATGCTGCCATCAAAAAGGTTAAGGAATATTCACAGACAGATCCTGCCAACATAGCCGCTATCGGTTATTGTTTTGGTGGTTTTGTTGTACTGAATGCTGCAAAACTTGGGGCTGATATTAAAGGAGTCGTAAGTTTTCATGGTGGCATGGGAGGTGCACCTGTCGTTAAAAACCTTTTAAAAGCCAGGGTACTTGTATGCTATGGCGGAAAAGATAAGTTTGTATCCCAGCATGATGTTGAAGTGTTTAAACATCAGTTAGATTCAATAAGGGTTGACAATACATTTAAATTTTTTGCCAATGCTACCCACGCATTCACCAATCCTGACGCCACAAAGCTTGGTAAAGAATTTAATATGCCTATTGAATATAATGCTGATGCTGACAGGGATTCATGGAATGATATGAAAGTTTTTTTCAACAGGATATTTAAGAAGTAAAACAGCAAATTATTGCCCGTCACAACCAAATTTCATTGATTTTAGATGTATGGGTTGTCAGTTACTTTACAACTAAAATGTAACGTTCACTTCAGGTTTTAGAAGTTGTCAGATCCTTTATCCTCATTTTGATTTTAAAATCAGAAGTTTCATGAAAAGTAATAGAAGGAAAATTCTCCCTCGCTAATTTAAGCATCCATTCACTCTCCGCGAAAAATACCAGGTTATTCTCTTTATCGTAAGCAATTGCACCTGATTTTCTTATTAAAAACAGATCCAGCTCTTTCTTATTATCTGTTGTAATCCAGCATGCCTTCACAAACGGGAGATTCGAAAAGGTACAGCGGGCTCCGTACTCATGCTCTAATCTGAATTTTATAACCTCATATTGAAGTTCTCCGACTGTTCCTATTATTTTCCTGTTGCCGGGTTGTTGCATAAATAGCTGGGCAACACCTTCATCAGTCATCTGGCGGACTCCTTTATCCAGCTGTTTGGTTTTTAATGGATCAAGGTTAACAACTTCACGGAGAATTTCAGGGGAAAAACTTGGAACACCTTTAAAATGTAATAATTCCCCTTCGGTAAGAGTGTCCCCAATCTTAAAATTACCACTATCATACAAACCCACTACATCACCCGGAAAGGCTTCCTCCACAATGCTTTTATTGTTAGCCATAAAGCTTGTAGGTGAAGAAAACCTTATCTTCTTCTCTGACCTTGTATTAAAATAGAACTTATTCCTTTCAAATATCCCCGAACAAATACGCATAAATGCAATCCTGTCGCGGTGATTGGGATCAAGGTTGGCATGTATTTTAAATACAAAACCCGTTAACTGATCTTCAGAGGGTTCAACACTCCGTTCCGAAGCCTGAATAATTCCGGGACTGGGGGCTATTTCCAGAAAAGTTTCCAATAATTCCAGAACGCCAAAATTGTTTAATGCGCTGCCGAAAAATAATGGGGCAAGATATCCTTCACGATAAAGTGACATATTAAATGTCTCAAACATATCATGAACAAAATCAATTTCTTCCCATAGCCTGGTCATGCTTTCAATCCCAATTAATTCTCTTAGTTTCGGGTCCTGGATATCCTTAGTGCTGATGAGTCTTTCCGAAATGCTGCTTTTTTCAGGAGTAAAGAGCTGCACCTCCTCTTTAAACAAATTAAAAACTCCTTTAAACTGCTTTCCGTTACCAATGGGCCAGGTATACGGACATACCGCAATTTTTAGTTCACTCTCAAGCTCATCAAGTAAATCGTAGGGATAAATTCCTTCCCTGTCCATTTTATTAACAAAAATCATTACCGGAGTATTTCGCATCCTGCACACTTCCATCAGCTTACGTGTCTGTTCCTCCACTCCTTTCACGGAATCTACAACAAGTATCACGCTGTCTACCGCTGAAAGAGTACGATAGGTGTCTTCGGCAAAGTCTTTATGACCAGGAGTATCAAGGATATTTACCCTTATGTTATTATAATCGAATGCCATTACCGATGTTGAAACAGAGATTCCCCGTTGTTTCTCTATTTCCATGAAATCTGAAGTGGTTGTTTTTCTTATCTTATTACTCCTGACAGCTCCTGCAGTCTGAATTGCGCCACCAAATAGAAGCAACTTTTCAGTAAGGGTTGTCTTTCCGGCATCGGGATGGCTTATAATAGCAAACGTTCTCCTTTTTTTTATCTCATTTTTTAAATCCATATATAATTTTTTGATGGACGTTCTAATGTTGTCCTAAACCTTAAACTTAAATTATTCTGGAAAAGCAGTAATTCAATTGTTAAATGGCTCACTGCAAATAGCCATCCGGACTAATCCATGATCATGGAGTGATACCGGTATAATTTAAAATACTTTTTACATGATGGCACAAAAGTAGTAAAAATTGAGAACTTGGGAAAATAGGGGAATCCTTGTTACTGGTCAGTTACTCAACTGGTAATTAATTCATAAAGTTTCGGGAGTTCTGCAGGTTTTATAAATAACCGTTAAAATGATCATCACAGGTACTTAATTATTCTCCTGAAAGGGGCAAGCAGGGTGTTCCATGGAATTTCAGAAAGGACCATTAAAATGAGGACAGAGGGTTCAAAGTGAGATGCTGCCAATACGACGGCCATGCCATTATTCATATACGCTGCCCCTATAGTAATAGCCACTTTATTTCCTTTATTTTGCTTATAACATATCAGATATCCGATAACATGCAATAAAATGAAGACCAGATATAATAGTACAATCCGCCTGATGAGGTTTATTGTATCTCCCATAATCACATCACGTTGTGAGCCCATAACAAAATATACTATTAAAAAGAGCAAAAAGATATTTATTGAAGTAAACAGATGCTGTTTTTTTATTATTGTCTGAGGGAAATATCTTTTTATGATCTGAGATAATATCATTGGGACAAAAACAATGACTGCAAGATCTTTAAACATCGCTAATGGATCGATTGCAAGACCATTAAATTTTATTAATGCAAATAATAGCGGAACTGTAAAAGGAGCAATGAGTGAAGTAATAATTACTATACTCATTGAGAGTGCAATATTCCCCTTAACAATATCAGTTAATGTTGGAGACGATACTCCAGCCGGCATAGCTGTGAGCAGGAGAATACCCATTGCAAGACCCGGACTAAATAAATTGACTGCAAGGTAAAAACGCAACAGGAATAATAATCATGTATATACATGAAATATATATCATCAATTTAACATCTTTTATATTTTCAAGGATATCGATGGGATCAGTTTTTAAGAATACAAAAAAAAGCATTATCATTAATATCGGTTTTAATAATAACATCAATGTATCATTATATATTGGAAGCCATAAACCCATGAAAAGACCTGCTAACAATATCAACCAGAAATATTTCTCAATGATTTGATAAATCTTCATACGAAAATTTTATTGTTTCAAAATACGGATATGAAAAGGTTTAAAAGTAATTATTACAAATCTTAATTGCAACCACCGGACGTATTGACAACATTTTTCCAGGGAAGATCGGAAGCAAAGCCCGGTGTCCTTTTATTGTTTAAACTGACATGCTGCCCTGCAATCATTTTTATGCATCACACAATTTGAAGGACCTGAAATAACCAGGCATATCATAAAATAAACTGGCGGATTGAACATTTTACTATATAAAACAGTAATAGGTAATGAACATTATTGTTAGTCGTGAATAGAAATATTGACCAATTAATACAAAAACTAAAGGAAGAAACGGGACTTTTCCTTAGTGTTTGTTTAGGTGTCTTTTTATTTGTTCTATTCTTTCAGCCATTTCCTATGGTGAGCCCTGATTTTAATAACAGGCTCCTGATAACAGCCGGGTTAGGTGCAATTGATTTTCTGTTTTTTGCACTTATCAGGATTATCTTACCCTGGATTTTTGCAAACAATGATCAGGAAAATAAAGAATCTCTTTTCCCATCATACTTTAATGGTTTTATGATCTTTGTATTAACTTCAGTTTCATTAACATTCTATATTCGTTATGTGGGTTCTGTAAGTATTACATTTTATATCGCTTTTAAGATAATTATAATCTGCCTCGCACCACCTGTTATACTTGGGCTATATGATACGTTCAGGGAATTAAAGCTATATAACGATTTACTTATTACCGAAAAGAAAATAATCCAGAAACAGATTGAAAAATTAGAAGAGGACATTCTTAATAAAACCATCGAATTTATTTCAGAAAATAGTTCAGAAAACTTCAGTCTGCTGATTGGAGAGGTCGCTTTTATCAGGTCGGCCGATAATTATGTAGAAATTGTATATAAGGAGGTGGATAACTTCAAAAAGAAACTTATCCGTAATACACTCAAAAATATTGAGTTTCAGATAAAACAATATTCCAATTTCATTCGTTGCCACAGGGTATGCATAGTGAATATACACTTTATCGATAAGCTCAGTAAAAATTCAGATAACCATTATCTGACAATCAAAGGATTTGATGAACACTTGCCGGTTTCACGCCAGTATTTGCTTAAACTTAAGGAGTCGTTATGACCTCTTTGGGGTGAATGTCACCCATCCCGCAATTTTGTTATCTGTCACTCAATTATTAAGTAAATCCCATTTTAGTTATGATTAATCCCTTCTTTTTGCGTGGACTATAGTTTGAGAATAACTTTGTTCGGAGGTATTCCGCTTAGATACCATAAAAAATTCTCAAATAATTAATATTATGGAAACAAGAAATGATACAGATACCAATAAAAACAGATCGTGGCAGGAAGTAATAATGAAATATACCCGCCCGGTTTTGCACAAAAGTTTATGGCAGATATTTAATTCAGTTGTCCCATACATAATTATTTGGTACATTATGTACAGAAGTCTTGTATATCCATATTGGGTTACAATATTACTTTCACTGGTTGCTTCGGGATTTCTCATCAGGATATTCATAATTTTCCATGATTGCGGGCACAGATCATTTTTCAAATCAAAGAGAGCCAATTTTATAGTAGGCAAGCTGATGGGAATACTTGCTTTTACACCATTTCATAAATGGCATTTTCAACATCGGATTCATCATGCAACATCAGGTAATCTGGACAAACGCGGGATAGGAGATGTCTGGACAATGACCGTTAAAGAATACCAGAATTCTACCCGGTGGAACAGGTTTCTTTACCGGGCCTTCCGTAATCCTTTCGTAATGTTTATTATCGGACCTGTTTTTGTAGTTATGGTTCAAAACAGACTTGCAAAAAAGCAACTGACCAGACAGGAAAAGCGGAATGTTTATTTCACAAACATTATGATATTAATAATGGCTGTTTCAATCAGTCTTGTCATTGGGATTAAAGCATTTCTCCTTATCCAGTTACCCATTATTTTAATCGCACATTCAATTGGGATCTGGTTGTTCTACATCCAGCATCAGTTTGATGATGTTACCTGGGAGAGAGACCCTATGTGGGATTATAAGACATCGGCAGTTAAGGGAAGCTCCTTTCTGAAATTACCTGTTGTGCTTCAATGGTTCACAGGTAATATCGGGTTTCACCATGTTCATCACTTAAGCCCCAAAATCCCTAATTACAATCTGGCCCGATGTCATTATGAAAATGAAATATTCAAAGAGATTAAACCAATAGTTCTGTTTTCAACATTTAAAACATTAAACCTTGGTCTTTGGGATGAAGTAAACCGGCAAATGATAAGTTTCAGAAAATTAGCAGCTTCTTCGTGAACCGGAATCCTCAACTTTATAACATTTTCATCTTCTAACCACAGTTTCAGACAGTGACTTTTGGTTATGGGAAGATTTTCCTGATGTCTGACCTGGATACTCCAATAACTAATTTCGACCGAGGAATTACAAAATGTAACATTTTTGCTCCATAATAAAAATATCATTTACCCCGGTTAACTAAAAGAACGATCCAGGCAAAAAGGTTCACAATGACCGGTTTTGATTCTGTTTTATAGCAATAATAACATCAGTGACTCTGAGATTTTTAAATTAAACATTCATTGCCGAAGTCTGTTTAATCAACTCGCATAAATGACAGCGCCGCCATACAGTATTGACCTGTGAGTACAATATAATAATATTTGAGTGTCGGCAATCATGAATATAAAACCTTTTGTCGCCTGGTAATCAATTTATTTACCCCATTCCGCTTTGCGGAAGAAAATATTGATTTTCTTCGCTCCCCCTGGGCCATAGCTGTCAACTTTAGGTGATTACAATAAACTCGTTGAAGCTGTAATATTTTTCGCAGATTGGCTCTGAAGGAGCCATATATGAATAACCTCCGGTGAAAACCGGAGGTAAGCAACGGAAAGAAACTATAAGCTCTGAAGGAGCGCAATATGGTTACGCCCCTTCAGGGCTTTGATCCTGTACTACCTTAATACCACCGGTTGCACCGGTGGTTATTCAAATTGCGCCACTTTCGTGGCTATATGCAATGAGTTTTCATTTCCTGTCCGTGGCCTATTCACATTATAAGACATCCGTGGTTTTTCATATAATCATCCCCTAGGTTGACGGTTATGCATTGAGGCCGGAGCAGACGAAGAACTGGAGTTCGACGAAGTCAAAATCAATGAATTTATCTGCTTGATTCCCGATACTCATATAATAATATATTAAAAGATAAGTTGTAATTAATAAATCAACTTAAATATGATAAATATTACCATATTTCTGAATGTTAAACTTATATTTTTTAACTGGCATGGCATATTTTTTGACGCATTACTTTCGTTTCAAGCAAGAGTATTAACTTAAATTTTATCCAATGAAGAATAATATTTTAGCAGTTGGGATTATATTAGGTTTCATTACATGGAGTTGCACCAAGACCGAAACCAATAATCAGGGACTTACACTTAAGCAGTCGGTTGAATCAAATGTTGAAAAGATTAATACAGCACTTGACAGAATCTCAGCAACAAAAGGTTATCAACTTCTGCTTGGCAGTGATATAGCAAAATCTGAAACAAGTTTCAGTGACAGCATTACACTGAATCTTGTTTCAGGGGTTTATGAATATCAACCTGTACCTTTCAGTTACCACAACTATTTTCTCAATCCATACAGGTTATTCAAAAAGACAGGTACAAGCGATCTGATGGTTGTAAAGCTGCCTCAGAAATTGGTTTTTTATCCCAGGTATTTGCACAATTTTAATCCGGCAGATACTACTCTGATAAATGACTTTACAATCACGGCAACAGACTATCATCTCTATTATACACCTTTTAACAGCTATGATTATAAACTCTCAGCGGGTTTTGCACTCGATGCTACAGATATCGGAAGTCTTGATATGGTAAACTCTGCAAGTTCAACCGGACGTGCTTTCTCTGCAGATTATAGCTTTCCAGACGGGTATAAAGTTAATTTAAACACCCAATCAGGGGACACGAGCGTGTCTGAGTTTTCTCTTTCTGAGAATGACCAGATCCTTATGAAAGAAAAAGTCATTTTTATTGGAACTGGTTTTAAAAAACTGGAAAGGCAATATATTTTGTCAGTTGGGAATGTGGATATTAAAAGAGGAACAGGAATTGATTCAATCCAGGTTTACCTTGACGGTGTGCTTCAGAAAAAAGCAGGTGTTAAGATCACTGACAGTAATGATAATTCAGGTTCTGTCTTCCATAACAGGGATATCCAACTTACATTTGACGATGGAACAACGACCAATTTAAGCACTCTTATTGATCCGGCCAGTACTAAATTAAGAACACTGGTTGATTCGCTTGGCAATATGACTTTTGCCAAAAATATACTGGATTATATAGCAACAAATATATATTTTGCATCCAGGTAAAATTAGCCATGATTTAAAATATAAGCTGGAACTGAAGAAGACCATGCGGTAAAGTCATTATCACATGGTCTTTTTTATGTCTCTACTCTCTTTGCGTTTTAAAGCTATTCCCAGCGATTAAATTTTTCGGAAGAAATCCAGATTTTCCTGATATATGTTACAATTTAAATCCTGATTATCAAATTGAGAATTCTGATCATCAAAATGAGAATAAGTATAATTCAACAATACTTAATTAATATTGTTGATTAGGTAACGTTTTGTGAATTGTTATGACGGCAAAAACTCTTTTATTAATAATCGACATGCAGAATGACTTCTGTTTACCTGAAGGAGCATTGTATGTGCCGGGCGCTGAAAAAGATGTCATAAGACTCGGTAAATTCATTTCAACTTTTGAATCGAAGATAGATCAAATAATTCTTACACAGGATAATCATAATGTCATTGATATTTCCCATCCTGTTTTTTGGGAAGATAAAAAAGGCAAGTCTCCCGCAGCCTTCACAGTAATTGATTCAGACAGTGTTGAAAAAGGGATATGGACGCCTCGTTTTGAAAAAGAAAAAGTAAAAGAATATTTAATTAAACTTGAAAGTCAGGGTGAATTTCCACATGTTATCTGGCCTGAACATTGTATAATCGGGTCACATGGAGCTGCCATAGTAAATGAAATCATGGAACCTGTAAAAGCCTGGTCAAGAAGGGGAAATTTTTTTGATCTGGTAATTAAAGGCACCAATCCGCTCACGGAACATTTTGGAGCATTGAAGGCCAATGTTCCTATCGAAGGCTGTCCGGAAACACAGGTTAATACTGAACTGGTTAACAAACTTCTGCAGTCCGGGAAAATCCTTGTGGCCGGCGAAGCAAAAAGCCATTGTGTTGCAACTACAATCAAACAAATGCTTGACATTGATGGTCTTGCTCAAAAGCTCATTATCCTGGAGGATTGCATGTCGGATGTAAAAGGCTTTGAAACTATCGCCCTGCCAATTTATAAGAAAGCAAAAGAAGAAGGAGCAAAATTCATTCCGGCCACAGATTGGATTCAATAATTATCCCTTATAAACACTTTACAATTTTTCATGACATGATAGTGAAATATTTTACCGATAATGATCTGTATAAGTTTACAACCATGAATGCCATCCAGAAATTATACCCGGGGGCAGTGGTAAAATACAGTTTCATTAACCGGGGTAATACTTCGTTCCCTGAAGGATTTGCTGACGAACTGCGGAAAGAAGTTGAAGGTTTTAAAGGTATTGCCATGACCCCGGAGGAAGAAAAGTTTGTCGTTTCAAAATGCTATTATTTTGATCCGGTATTTATCGATCTGTTAAAAGGTTTTCGTTATGACCCCGGGGAAGTTAGAATAGAGCAAAAGGATGGCAACCTCAATATTGAAGTTGAGGGGTTATGGTACCGGACTGTTTTATGGGAGGTGCCATTATTAGCTTTGATATCAGAGCTATACTATTCAATGAAAGGAGAAAAACCACAGGATGTTGAAGCTCGTGCATTAAGAAAAGCTATCAAACTGAAAGAAATGAAAGCCGAATATTCCGATTTCGGTACCAGACGTCGTTTTTCATTTAATGTACATGACAAAGTTGTTAAAACATTAAAAGAAAACTCCGGCATCTATTTCAAAGGCACCAGTAACGTGTATCTTGCAATGAAACATAACCTTATACCTATAGGAACGCATCCTCACGAATGGTTTATGTACCATGCTTCACATTACGGATACAGGTCAGCAAATGCCAGGGCTTTGGATGCATGGGTGGAAGTTTATAAAGGGGACCTCGGAATTGCGTTAACCGATACCTATACATCCGAAAATTTCTTCTCCAGCTTTTCCAAATTACATACAAAGCTTTTTGAGGGTATACGTCAGGACAGTGGGGATCCTCTTGTATTTACAGATAATGCAATTGAGTTTTACAAGAATAACCGGACAGATCCCACGACTAAAACGATAGTGTTCAGTGATGCCCTCAACTTAGAACGTATCGGAGAAATACAAAAACATATAAGGGGAAGAATTCACGATGTATACGGTATAGGGACTTTCCTTTCCAATGATGCGGGTGTCCAGCCTTTGAACATTGTCATCAAACTAATGTATACCAGGCAAAAAATCAGCGATAGCTACCATCCTGCCATCAAATTATCTGATGACCCGGCAAAACGCACAGGTGATCCTGATGAAATAGAATTATGTAAAAAAATTTTAAATCTGTAGCCATTTTGGGAAGGGTAAAATCAGATTGCCTTAACCTTTTGGCCGGTTAAATGTCAGAATCCTGCTTGTGGTATACTAATCTAAGGAGTGAAGGGAAAACAAACAACAACAGGGGCATAGCAAAAATAAAACCTCCAATCACTGCTATTGCAAGCGGTTGCTGCATCTGGGCCCCTACACCTTCGCCAAGAGCCAGGGGGGTCAATGCCAGAATTGCTCCGATTGCTGTCATAAGCTTTGGTCTGATTCTCAGCGAGATTGCATAACTAATTGATTTATCAATATCGGAAGTTGTCTCATATGTTGTTAGAAACTGGTTGATTGTGAAAATGGCATTCTCTGCAATAATTCCCACTATCATTATAATTCCTGTATAACTGCCAACATTCAGCGGAATACCAGTCAGGTACAACGCCCAAATACAGCCACCGATGCCCAGAATTGAAACAAAAATAATAAGAAAGGCAATCCGGAGGTTCCTGAAAAGGAAAAGAAGAACAGTAAATACCAGTATGATAGCCGTTAACAGGATAAGTAAAAGCTCTCTGAATGAAGCCTGCTGTTGCTCAAAAGTGCCACCATACTCGATATAAAAACCGGGTGGCAGTAATACATTTCTGGCAATGACTGTTTTAATCTCGCTAATGGCGCTGCCCAGATCCCTGTTATCAAGTCGGGCAGTTACCTCTATGTTCGATTTAAGGTCCTCACGGGTGAGCTCAGGATCACCGGCTGACAACTCAACTTTTGCAAAATACTGTAAAGGCTTATACGAGCCATCGGATGTAATAAATGGGCTGGTTTTTTATTAAATCAATATTATTGTTTATAAACTTTGTATTTCGAAGCATAATTCTCAGCATCTGTTCTCCTTCCTGCACTTCACCAACAGGAAATCCCTCATTATAAACTGTGAGCTGGGTCTGAAAATCAACAGGAGTAATTTTGTACTGGGCAAGCTTATCCTGGTCGGGAATAATAGTAACAGACGGACCGTCATATATAATTCCGTTCATAACATCTGCAATCCCGTCAATTTTGTTGAGGTTATCCTGCACTTTCAGTGCTAACTCCTGCAACTGAATACTGATCATCACCAAATATTTTAATAACAACAGGTTGAGGACGGCCAATTAAATCACCAAGCAAATCGGCAATCCTCTGGCCAAATTCAATCTCCAGGGCAGGTGCAACAGCTGTGGCTTCCTCCCGCAGTTCGGAAATGACATCATCTGTTTTCCTGTTCACACCTTGTTTAAGCTGGATGAGGTAGTCGCCATAATTAGGAGGTATTATTCCCGAAGCCATACTGATGCCCGATATCATGTTTGTACCGGTTCGCCTCATATAAGTCTCAACATCAGGATGTTCAAGCACAACTTTATCCACTTCTTTCAGTATTGCATCGGAAGCATCAAGAGTTGTTCCTGACGGTGCAATATAGTCGAGCACAATGGATCCTTCGTCAAGTTCAGGTAAAAATCCGGTTTCCAGTTTGTTAATCAGAAATATCGAAGACAGAACCAGTAGAATAATAAAACCTATCGCAAACCAGGGTTTGTTAAAAAACCAGATAAGCCACCACAAATTCTGCCTTTTGGGTTTATCTGCCACAGTTGATGGTTTGAGTAATCTTTTATTAGGTTTATATCCAAATAACATATGAAGTACAGGTAATCCGATCCATGTGGCAATAAAAGAACAAACCAGAGTTATTTCCATTGTAAGGGTAAGTTCTTTGAAAAAGCTGCCTGCAACTCCGCTCATCATTACAAAAGGAAGAAATATTACGATTGTACTCAGTGAAGATCCTACCATTGCAGGCAGGAACATTTTCATTGTTTCCCGGACAACTGTATATCTGTCATTTTCCGGATTTTCTTCATGCATGCGGTGCAGCTGTTCGATGACAACAATGGCATCATCTATTATCAGTCCAATGGATGCCGCAATAGCTCCCAATGACATGATATTGAGTGTAACATGCGCATAATTAAGAACGATGAATGTAAACGCCAGTGTAAGAGGAATAATGATGATTATGTTCAGACTTGCCCTGAAAGAACGCAAAAAGAGTAATTACAACAATAATGGCAAGGAATAATCCTTCATAAATACTTTTCAGAACGCTGTCAATAGAGCTTGTTACAAAAGATGACTGATTATAATACGGCTTCAGCACCATTCCGGCAGGTAACTGCTTCTGAATTTCGATTGCTCTGAGGTTCACATTCTTTGCAAACTCAACCAGGTTTACACCTTTCTGTTTTACGAGGTCGATAAGAACAGCATCATGACCGTTAGCATTAATCCTTATAAATTCAGGCCGTTCCTCAAGATCAGTTACAGCAATATCTTCAAGACGGATAATCCTGTGACCGTCATTTCTTATAACTACTTTCTTTAACTCCTCAATATTTTTAAACCGGGTGTCTGTGAGCGAAAGGTATAATCGCCGGTAATTTGAGAGCAGACCGCTGGACTCAATGAAATTGGTATTTCCCAATGCAGTAATAATATCCCCGGGTGTCAGTCCGAGCGAAATCAGTTTCTGCGGTAGCGGTGATATAACAAATTCTTTGGTTTTTCCTCCTCTTATAATTACATTTGAGATGCCCGGTATTTGTGAAAATTGAGGTCTGACAGTAAAAAGCGCTGTATTTTTAAGTTCAATCTGGCCATATTTTTCACTTTCAATGGTATAACCGATAACTGGGTAAATGGTCTGGCTCATAGCTTCAACCACTATATTGACCGTTGGCGGAAGTAAATTTTTTATTTCGTTGATCCGTTCATTTAACTGGGTTTTTGCCAGATTAATGTCCAAATCCCAGGCAAAAAAAGCGTCAATGGTACAACTTCCCCTGTTGGTCGTGCTCCTGACAGTGGTTATGCCATTGACTCTTTTTATTGCAATTTCAAGCGGCTTTGTGACTGTTATCATCATTTTGTCTACCGGTTGTTCTCCATTATCGGCAATAATGGTTATTTTGGGAAATGTCACATCGGGAAAAAGTGATGTCTGCATGTGGAGGTAAGAATAAATTCCCCAGACCAGGAAAGCCATCAGAACAAACAAAATAGGTTTAAAGAAAAACCTGTAAAAGCTTTTATTGTCCATTGCCGGTGGTTTTCAGAACTTTAACATAAACAGTATCGCCAAGACCATAATTGCCGGAAGTCAAAAACAAATCGGAAGCTTTAAATGCGGGTCTGATTATCTGTACAAATTCTTCTGCGCTGATACCTGTTGTAACAGGAACTTTGACAGCCATAGAATCGTTAATCAGCTTCATGACCCAGAAATTCTTCATAGTCTCATCGGTAAGTACAGATGATTTTGGCAGGCTTACAGCTTCTTTAACAGATTCTTTTAAAATCCTGATTTTACCCGAAAGGTTCTCAGGCAGATTTTTTGGCTGAGTCAAACGGACAATATAACGTTCTGTTTGTGAAGTGCCAGCCATGGAGGGCAGTCTGGATCTGATAATTCCTTTAATAACCTGGCTGTCAGGCAGTGCAATTTCACAAGGAGTATTCAGTTTTATATAACCTGATAATTCGAAAGGCACATCGAGGATAAATACAAAGCTTCCTTTAATAGCTATCATGCATAGCTGGTCACTTTCAGACACGTAATCACCTTCCGAGTGTTCCATAGTCGCTATTATCCCTGAAGTGGCGGCTCTTACATCAATAACACCGTTCAACTTCAGGTTATTCAGGGAATCACCCATAAGTGCTTTTGCTTCTTTTGTTCTTATCGTAAATAATAACTGGTCTTTTTCAACAGCATCACCCAGGCTTATAAGTATTTTGTCAATATAACCTGTAACCGGAGCTTTTATGGCGGCTCTTAAAAGATACGCCGATGTTGTGCTTAATTCCAGGTATGTAACCATCTGACCAGTACGGACAGGTGATATTGAAACCGGGATTCCCGGGTGACTTGATTTTTCGGTGCTTACCGTTGTCTGTTTACAACCGGTTAGAAAAATCAGACCTGTAATTCCGGCTGATAAGATCCTAGTAATTAATATTTTCATAAAGAGTATTATTGATTTCACTCATATATTATGGTAATTATCTGAAGAATTTAAACCCATTAAAGATATGGAATTATCCGTGTTTACCAGACAATAAGAACTGAAATCGGGCAATTAAGGGTAATCAATAATTTCACAGTGCAATCGGTAAATGGTCTTTAATGGACGGGGTTCTTTCTGTTACTCTATCTTCAAATCCCTTACGAAGGATTCCATGGAATTGTATTTAATTATAAACAAATGATAGCCGACCTGTTTATAATCATGAAGTTCATTTTTTAAAGTACTTTGAATCTGCCGACCATTTTCCGGCTCCATATATCAATAAATAAATAATCAGTAATGTCATGGCAAAATCGGTGCGATATTCATGAGAAAATGTCCAGAATCCCTTTGTGACGAGCAAAGGCCATTTTGTTGTTATAAATGCAGTTATCATTATTGTAAGAAGAGGAATGGCCGCTATGCGGGTTAACAGACCGAATAATACACATGTTCCGCAGCTTATCTCAAAAACAGCTGTAAAAACGGCCCAGAATTCAGGATCACTAAATCCGATTTTAGCAAAACGGCCGGCTCCGAGTGATTCAGGAAATAAAAATTTCTGTATACCCTCGGTTAAGAAAATCAAGCCTACAATCAATCTGACCAACAGTACTCTGTTGTCCTTTACCGTGTTAAAGATTAGTCCTTTGAGTCCAGTCATTTTTTTCATAACTAATTATTAAGTTTATCTCTAGTTGTCCACAAGCCGGCTGAAGGGGAACTTATAAAAAAAATCTCTTCTCCGTCAGGCAGTGTATTAAATCCATTTTTAAGTTTTTCAGGTGAATATTTCTCAATTGCTGCATCATAATTAAGATAATTGTAATTCACCGACTCAATTTCTTCCCTTGTAAGATACCCGGGAGCATAGGTGATTTTAAACCTCCCTTCAGATGAGCCATGGATCAGGTGGGCGGCTGCATGGGCCAATTCCTTTAAATCTTCGTTTTCCTTCCAGAGTTTCATCACTTTACTGGTTCCAACATATCCATATTTTCTGATGATCTTATCCACAACACCCTGCTCTCCAAATCTTTTGATTCCCGGCGCAATAATTACAAGTTCACCTCCATCCGCCATAGCTTTCCGTGTGCGGTAAACAGCTTTATTGGCTACCCAGGCACTGAAAAATTCATCACCCTGCATAAAAGCTACAACTTTTTTTAACGGAGGAACAATTGTAATGTTTTCGATCATCGACTGTTTAGCCGCGAGAAGATAGGTATCTAAATCGTCACCGCAATAAAAGCCGGTATGGACAAGTTTACCGTCATTAGTATAGGACATTACCAATTGAATGTATACATCTGGCAAGCTATCCAGGTACTCGCTTTCCGCTTTATTAAAACAATGCCTCAGAGGAGTAATCAGAGAACCTAAATTATTTTCAATGCCATAGAATGCTGAAGCCATATGTGATGAACATATCGTGTCTTTTCCGCCCAATCCGATAAAATAATTTTTGTTATGACTTGCAAAACCCAATACTTCATGAGGTACGGTATGACCAATATTAATAATAATGTCCCAATTCCCTTCAAGGAGGAGCCTGTTTAATGAAACAGGTATTTCCCAGTCTGCTTTACCAAGGGTCGTCTTTTTTACATAATCAGCAGGTATCGAACCTATCCTCTTCACTCCTTCTATCCAGTTGTGCTTTAATATTTTGGATTCCGGTATTGAGCCAAACATCCATTTATTTTGTTCTTCGGTATGAGGAAGGTGTTGTCCCAGAGTTGGAATAATGAATACATCCGCTAATTGATCAAAAAAATTATAAAAGATTTCTGTTATCCAGCCTGCTCCGCTATGAGCCCTTGTAATATCGGGTGGCAATAACAAAATCTTTTTGGGATTTTTACAGATCCTGACAAGACATTCATTTGCACTTTTCAGGACAAGCGACTTTATCTCGTCTTTGGGTATTGCGGACCCATTTTCAAAAAACCATGCCATAATTTATATCAGGTATATCTTTTTTCGTAACGACCTTAACATTTTCAACAAGTCAGACTGTTGGTCTTATTCTTAAACAAAAAAGACAACTTGTTTGTTTACAGATAGAAATAATTGTTACAACCATTCCAGATGGGATATAGAATTGAACACGATTCAATGGGAGATGTCAAAGTTCCCGAATCTAAATACTGGGGAGCGCAGACTGAACGTTCCCGGAATAATTTCAAAATTGGTCCGGAATCCAGCATGCCACTGGAGATAATAAAGGCATTTGGATATATTAAAAAAGCAGCCGCGATCGTCAATTTTGAACTTGGAATTCTTTCAAGTGATAAAAAAGATCTGATCATTTCAGTTTGTGATGAAATTATTGATGGGAAACTTAATGACCAGTTTCCTTTGGTCATATGGCAAACAGGTTCAGGGACGCATACTAACATGAATGTGAATGAAGTGATCGTGAACCGGGCTCATGTTAAGAATGGCGGACTGCTGGCAGAAGAACCAAAAATTCTTCACCCTAACGACGATGTAAACAAATCTCAATCGTCAAACGATACCTTCCCTGCTGCAATGCACATTGCAGCTTACATGACGATTGCAAATATTACCTTACCCGGGATGCAGAAACTTCGCGATGCCTTCTCCCGTAAATCTGATGAATTTCATGACGTGGTAAAAATTGGCAGGACTCATTTCATGGATGCGGTACCTGTTACATTAGGACAGGAAATTTCAGGCTATGTCCGGCAGATTGAAAATGGAATGCGGGCAGTGCGTAATGCAATAGTAATGGTAAGTGAATTGGCTCTTGGCGGATCTGCAGTCGGTACTGGTCTTAACACTCCTGACGGATATTCTGATCTGGTGGCGAAAAAAATAACTGACCTCACGGGGTTTCCTTTTGTTTCAGCTTTCAATAAATTTGAAGCTCTGGCAGCTCATGATGCCATGGTTGAGTTAAGTGCAGCTTTAAAACGTTCAGCAGTATCGCTTATGAAAATTGCAAATGATATTATAATGCTGAGCTCCGGACCACGCTGCGGTATAGGTGAAATTATAATTCCCGATAATGAACCCGGATCATCTATCATGCCGGGGAAAGTAAATCCAACTCAGGCTGAAGCTCTTAAAATGGTATGCGCCCAGGTAATGGGTAATGATATATCAGTTGGCATCGGTGGCGCTAACGGACACTTTGAACTTAATGCATTCAAACCGCTTATTGCTGTCAACGTGTTGCAAAGCGCACGTTTACTTGGAGATGCCTGCCTTTCATTCAGCGAAAACTGTGTTGCGGGGATAAAACCCAATTTAAAAGTCATTAAGAATCATCTTGATAACTCATTAATGCTCGTAACTGCCCTGGCTCCTTATCTGGGGTATGACAACTGTGTCAGGATCGCTAAAAAGGCATTTGCTGAAAATTCTACACTTCGTGAAGCTGCACTGAGTCTGGGAATGGTTACAGGTGACCAGTTCGATTTATGGGTTTCACCCTATAAAATGACCGGCCCAACAGAAAACAGTTATTGAAAGTGCTTCCGGAGTTTGCTGAAGACAACTCATTTCGATAATTGAAATAATTAACATACATGGATTAGTTCCTCTGCGTACAAAATTATGTAACTTTATTCCTTAAAAGTTGTTATGTTATTAAAACATTACTGATGAAACCCACGTTTTTTAAAACAAAATCGTACTGAAAACCAAACAAAGCTAAAAACTCTGATAAATAAACAATTAAATAAATACTAATTATTAAAACAGATATAAACATGGCAAACTTAAAAACAATGTACATGGGACTGGAGCTTAAAAATCCCATAATTGTCGGAGCAAATAATATGGTCACAGATCCGGATAGCCTTAAAAGGATGGAACAAGCAGGTGCTGCAGCAGTTGTTTATAAATCACTGTTCGAAGAGCAGATTCATCTTGAAAACCTGGAATTCTCTGAACAAAAAACAGAATATGAAGAACGTAATGCTGAGATGATCACCCTTTTTCCTGAATCTAATTCAGATTCATCATATCCACTGGAACACTTAATGAACCTGAAGAAAGCAAAAGAATCTGTTTCAATACCTGTGTTTGCAAGCCTTAACGCTGTATATAATGAAACCTGGGTTGATTATGCCAAAAAAATTGAAGAGACCGGAGTTGATGGAATAGAACTTAATTTTTATACAGTTCCCGAGAAATTCGATGATCAGGAAAAAAGCATTGAAGAAAAGCAAATCAAAATCGTAGGTGAAGTTAAATCAGCCGTTGGGATACCGGTTTCAATTAAGCTTAGTTCATTCTATACCAATCCGTTACAACTAATAATCGATTTGGATAAAGCAGGAGCAGATGGTTTTGTATTATTCAATCGTCTGTTCCAACCGGATATTGACATCCACGCAGAAAAGATCCAATTTCCTTATAATCTGAGCAATGCAGAAGACAATAGGTTACCTCTTCGTTTTGCAGGTTTGCTCTATGGTAGTGTCAAAGGTTCAGTATGTTCAAATACCGGCATTTTCAATGGCTATGATGTTATTAAAATGATTCTGGCAGGGGCCGACTGTGTACAAATTGTCAGCACACTTTATCTGAACCAGATTGAAGTTATCAGTACTATGCTTAATGAGCTTGAAAAATGGATGGATGCGAGGAATTATCAATCCCTTGACAGTTTCAGAGGAAAGCTCTCCAGAAAAAATTCCGAAATTAATCACCCTTATCATGTTGCGCAATACATGGATTTTATGATGACTACGTCGGAGATTTTAAAAAAATATAAAACTATTAACTGAGTGGTTAAACTTTCAGAATAGCCCTCCAATATGATATACTGAGAAAGACAACACCCATGCGACTGCTGTAGTATAAACTACGACAAAAGCGGCCCATTTCCAGCTTCCCGATTCTCTCCTTATCGCAGCTACTACGCCCACACATGGGAAATATGTCAGGATGAACAACATAAATGAAAATGCAATGAGGGGTGTAAAGAGTGTATTTCCTGAGGGATCTTTCTGCTGCTGAATTTTTTCAACAAGGGAACTCCCTGGTTTGTTGTTATCAGCCTGATATATGATTCCCAATGTGCTTACAACTACTTCTTTGGCAGCCAGGCCGGATAGTATGCTGACACTAAGGCGCCAGTCAAAACCGAGAGGTTTCATTACAGGTTCAATTGCATGCCCTATCATTCCAATGAAAGAGTGGCTCTGCTTCTCACTTTTTTTCTCGAGCAGAAGCCGGCTTACAGTTTCCTCTTTCTGATTTTCAAGTTGATTAAGTTTTTGACCAGTGCTGCTGTTTTGTTGTTCCTTCTGATCTTTAAAATCCTTATTTAACCGTGAGATCTCACTATCATAATCCCTCGAATAACTAATATTATTTGGAAAGTTTGTTAAAATCCATACAACTATTGATGCCAGTAAGATTACACCACCGATTTTTTTAAGATATAAACCGGTTCTGAACCACACATGTTTGAGGATGCTTCGTGCAGTAGGGAAACGGTAAGGTGGCAATTCCATAACAAATGGAATATCTTTTTTTCTAAAAAAAACTTTTTTAAGAAACAGCGCGGTAATAACGGCAAATAAGGCACCCAGCATATAAAGAAGAAATAATACCGTTCCCTGATTCTTTGCAAAAAATGCACTTATAAATAATATATAAACCGGCAACCTGGCGCTGCACGACATGAACGGAGTAATAAGCATGGTTATCATCCGGTCGCGGCGGCTTTCAATTATACGAGTTGCCATAATAGCCGGGACATTGCATCCAAAACCCATGAAGAGCGGTATGAACGATTTCCCATGCAGGCCAATCTTATGCATCACTTTATCCATGATAAAGACAGCTCTGGCCATGTAGCCTGTGTCTTCCATGAATGAAATGAACATAAAAAGTATAATAATATTAGGTAGAAAGACTATTACCCCTCCTACTCCGCTTATAATGCCATCGGCCAGAAAATCTCTTACAATTCCTGAAGGAATGATCAGTGAGGTCAAACCGGAGAGTTTGCCGATCCCCAGCTCCAGCCAGTGTTTGGGATAGCTTCCCAGCTTAAAGGTACTGTAAAAGGTAAGCCACATGAACAATATAAATATCGGGATACCCAGATATTTATTTGTCAGGTAGTCATCTATGATTTTAGTTTTTCGGAGACGCTCAGTTTTGTTTAATTTAAGAGTCTCCCTAAGTGCCCCGGATATAAATCCATACCTGAGATCAGTAATTACAGTTTCAACCGGCTCTGAATAAAGTTTTTCTAACTTTTTAATTTCCCCTGAAGCTACCTTAATAATTTCTGATGAATTATAGCACCTGGTTATGCTTTTGGAAAACTCACGGTCATTCTCGAGAAGTTCAATGGCCAGGTAGCGAGATGATACAAGATTAGTGAAAGAAAGGTTCTCGTCAATTTTTATTTTTGACTGAATTGCACAAAGTGAATTTTCAATCTCGGTCCCGTAATTGATATGAATATGCCGCACCGTAGGTTCCCTGCCTTCATAAACCTGAATTATCCTGTCAAAAAGCTTTTTAATACCCTTTCCCCTTGAACTCACTGTAGGTATAATAGGAACACCAAGCAGGCCTCCCAGGGAATTGTAATTGAGCAAATCACCCTTTTTCAGAAGTTCATCATACATATTCAGGGCAATCACAACCTGTACCCCCATATCAATAAGCTGGGTTGTAAGGTAAAGATTTCTCTCGAGGTTTGAGGCGTCAACAATATTGACAATAATATCCGGTTTTTTATCAAAAATGAAATTTCTGAGATAGATCTCTTCAGGTGAGTAACTTTTAAGGGAATAAGTTCCCGGAAGATCAACTATTGAAAAAGTATATCCCGATTGCCTGTAACTTGCTTCTTTGGAATCTATTGTAACGCCGGCGTAATTACCCACTTTTTCTTTTGAGCCTGAAGCGAAGTTGAAGAAGGTTGTCTTACCCGAATTGGGGTTACCTACAAGAGCTACCTGAATATGTTTTGTCCTGTCCAGCAATGATCCGCCATCCTCCTCACTGAATATGACATCATTTGAAGTAACAAAAGTTTCAGGCCTGTGTCCGGGGGCAACTTCAATAAGTTGGGCCTCGCTGTTCCTTAAGGAAACATGATAGCCCATTACCTTATATTCAACCGGGTCGCGGAGAGGTGCTTTCTTTATAACAGATATCCTTTTCCCGACAACAAAACCCATCTCCATCAACCGTTGTCTGAACTGACCTCTCCCTTTGATCTTCAGTATTATCCCCTCTTCTCCCTCATGCAGATCATATAACGTTACCATCTATTGTTCTCAGTATATCAGAACAACCAATTTTAAGGTATAATGTTCATCAAGTTGAATCTTTAAGGTCAAAGTTCAAGTTATATTGACTAAATAAACTGAAACCTTGAACCTTGAACTTTGAACTTTGAACCCTGAAACCCGGTATCCTGAGCCTCAAAGTTTTCAGTCAATTTTCACCTTCACAACAATCTTTCGTACATGTGAGCTTTCGCCATCTTTCAGACCCGGACTGTGGGCATCTTCAGGGAAGAAAATGAAAAAATTTGCAGGTGTTGCCCTGAGACTTTTTCCCCCGGTAACTGTCATAATTTCAACATCATTAGTGGTGTCATAAGGCACCAAAATATCTTTTCTGTTGGTCAATGAGGCAAGTCCAATCAATTCCTTTCCTTCAATAATATACTGTAAATCAATATGTTTACGATGTGCCTCGTAGCTTGCGTTTTCCTCATTTTTAGTAAAATAATCACTCACCTGAGCATAAAGGTTTTCCCCGTCAATGTCATATCTTTTGGCTTCAAGCTTCGAGAGATCTGTATTCTTAAGGAAAGCAAATGCTTTATCCCATCTCTCCTTATTCTTAAAATAAGAAACAGTAAATGTCTTTCTGTTAATTGACATATCGGGCTTTACCTGCCAGCCTTGCAGCCACTCTCCTTTTTCAAACCATTTATCAATCTGTTTGCTATCCCATTGCAACGGATCAGTTGAATTGTTTCCACCATTAAAACATGAAGAACTTGTCAGCATAATGATATAAAATAATGATTTTTTTAACATAAAAGATTCTTATTTGAAATTACCAGATTTACCTAAAAGGGGCAACAGTAATCGTGTTTTCCCCTGAATTAAAAGAAACAAATTTAATAAAAAATGTGATTGAAATAAGAGTGTTTAAATTAAATCTTAATAAATAACCGGAAAGATCCGCCATAGCTTTTTTCTTAAAATTGAGAATTCCCGGGGGTTCTCTTCATGCCCGTAAATTTGTTTTTAATTTTAATGGAAACCAGTAACTTTACTTGTATTAAATTAAATAAAATAAAATTTAATAAAAAGAAACCCATGAAAAAGAGAATTCTTATTTTCAGTTTAACCTGTTTTATTCTTAGCCTGATCGCCACTGGTATCGTTTTCTCACAGGATTGGCCTCAGTTCGGTGGTATTGGCCGCGATAGCAAGGTTACTGGTTTCAAAGCTCCGGCCTCATGGCCGGCAGATCTGGTTCAACAATGGAAAATTGCCGTTGGCTTCGGTGATGCTACACCCGTCCTGGTGGGTAAAATGCTTTATCTCCTTACGCGACAGGGAGATGATGAAGTCATCCGGTGTCTTGACGCAGTTACGGGTAAAGAACTCTGGAAAAACACATATCCTGCTCCAGCCGTCACCGGTCCCTCGGCAGGAGCTCATCCGGGGCCCAGAAGTACGCCTGCCGTATCGTCCGGCAAGATAGTAACCTTCGGAGCAACCGGTATTCTGTCGTGTCTCGATGCTTTAACAGGTAAGGTTATCTGGCGAAAAGAGAATCCCATGACCAATGTTCCCCAGTTTTTTACAGGTATGTCTCCTCTTATTGTTGAAAATGTATGTATTGCACTCGTAGGCACAAAGGATAACGGGGCTGTATTAGCCCTTGATCTCAATACAGGCAATGAAAAGTGGAAGTGGAGCGGTGATGGACCTGCATATGCTTCTCCCTCAGTTATGACTATTGATGGTAAAAAACATATTATTGCACAGACCGAGAAAAACCTGTTAGCGTTGAATTTTGCCGATGGAAAGCTGGTATGGCAAATTGCAACACCCCCGCAACAAAGATTCTATAATGCTCCAAGTCCCTATATCAATGGACAGATAATTTATTATACCGGACAGGGTCTTGGAACTAAAGCTATCCAGGTCTCCCGCCAGGGTGATCAGTATGTTACAAAAGAACTCTGGAGCAATCCGGAAATAGGTGCAAAATGGAACACTCCGGTGCTTATTAACGGTTTTTTGTATGGATTTACTGATCAGAGAAGAATTTATTGCCTTGATGCATCAACCGGACAAAAAGCGTGGGTCGACGAAACTGTTAACAGCGATTTTGCAACAATAATTGATTGCGGATCAGTTATTATCGGATTTCCAAGTACAGGGAACCTGATAGTTTTCAAACCAGATCCAAAAGCATATTCCGAGATTGCAAAATATAAGCTCTCTGAGACTGCCGTCTTTACATTCCCTATAGTTGCCGGTAATACGATTTATGTAAAGGATGCTGAGAACCTGATGATGTATAAAATCAAATAAATTTATTTGCTTTTTAGTTATTCCAACAAAAACTTTTACGGATTCACCACACTTATCACTTATTCGGCTTTTCATCAAGGAAAGGATTCCCGGTTAAGCTGGAATGGTATTTAATTTAAGCATCAGAACCGGACAGAATATTTGATTTTTCATTTACATAATTGAGATTGTTCATATCTTCTCTCTCAATAATATATTTCTCAAATCATTCAGGGCTATATTATCCCTGACCTTACCATTTTCAGCAACTGAGATTTCTCCTGATTCCTCTGAAACAACCACTACAATTGCATCAGTCTGTTCAGACATCCCGATAGCCGCCCTGTGTCTCATTCCGTATTTTGAAGGAATTGAAACCTGATCGGTTATCGGCAGGGGACATCTTGCAGCCAGAATTTTACCATCTTCGATAAGAACAGCCCCGTCATGCAAGGGAGTATTCTTAAAAAAAACCGTCTCAAGAAGTTCGGCGCTTATTACTGCTTTAACTATTTCTCCCCCCTGGGTGTATGTATCGAGTCTGCTATTACGCCCGATAACGATAAGCGCCCCTATATTTTTTGACGCCATTGATTCGGCAGCCCTTACAATCTCCTCAGCCTCTTTCGGACTCCCCGGTTCTCCCTTTACTGAAGAGAACAACTTATTAATAGAGTACTGGCTGCTTTTAATATATCTGTTACCAATAACCAGAAGGAATCTCCTTACTTCCTGCTGAAAAACGATGATTAATGCCACTACCCCAACTCCTATTACCTGCCCGAGTAAAGTACTTATTAGCTCCATGTTTAAAGCCCTTACTATCAGCCAGAACATATAAAAAAAGAATATCGCAAGAAAGATGCTGAATGCTGCAGTACCTTTTATAACCTTGTAAAGCTGGAAAAATATAGTTGCAACAAGAAAAATATCAATTATATCAAGAATTCTTATGGGAATTATCATAGCTTAAAATTACTCTGTTTTCATACTTCTTACTTCTTCAAACAGCCTTACAGCCTGAACTGCTTCCTTAACATCGTGAACACGTAAGATATCAGCTCCGTTTATAAGGGCAATAGTATTAAGAACCGATGTTCCATTAAGAGCTTCATCATCACTGATCTTAAGAGTTCTCCAGATCAATGATTTGCGGGAAACACCTACCAGGACAGGCAAACCGGCAATCGAAAAGTCACTCAAACGCCTGAGCAGTTCAAAATTATGAGTTCTTCTTTTCCCAAAACCGAAACCGGGGTCAATTATAATATCTTTTACTCCTGCTGACTGAAGCCTGAATATCCTTTCCCCGAACCAACGAAGTATATCCGCAACTACATCATCATAAACAGGATTATCCTGCATAGTGCCCGGGTCGCCCTGCATATGCATAATAATATAAGGAACATTAAGATCCTCAACAACTGCGAACATGTCTTTGTCTCCTTCCCCTCCTGAAATATCATTTATCATACAGGCGCCACACTCACTTATGGCTTCCAGGGCTATTTCTGCCCTGTATGTATCAACGGAGATAACGGCCTCTGGTAATTCCCTGTTGATCGACTTTATTGCTTTAAGTACCCTTTGTTTCTCCTCTTCTGCTGTAATTTCAAATGAGCCCGGTCTTGATGAACGGCCGCCAACATCAAGAATGTCGGCGCCATCCTCTGTCATACTTACCGCAGCCCTTATGATATCTTTTTCCACTATAAATCTGCTTCCCTTATAAAAGGAGTCGGGTGTAATATTAATAATTCCCATTACCCTTGGAGTAGAGAGATCAAGAAGTTTACCTTTTACATTAATATAACGGGGTTTACTATTCAAATCAATTCAATTTGATTGTCCTAAATTAATACTTTTACCAGAACCCACAATCCATTATTTTCAATACTATTAAATCCAACATCTTATTCTCCAGAAATTCCTCCGATTTGCTTCCCGCAATCTTTCGGAAGCTGTGACATGAAGTATTATACAAAAGAACTGAACTTCCGCTTTCATCTTTGCCTTACCGTTATTACATTTGTGCAGAAAGAAATTAAAAGAAATGAAGCTTTTTGTAATTGAAGGACTTGATGGTGCAGGAAAATCAACACAGATAAAACTTTTAAAGGAATTCTTCCTGGAGAGAAAGTACAATTGTGAATATCTTCATTTTCCAAGGACTGAGGCTCCGTATTTCGGAGAACTTATTGCACGATTCCTGAGAGGAGAGTTCGGCACACTCGATAGTGTTGATCCGTATCTTGTTGCGATGCTATATGCCGGTGACCGGAAAGATGCTGCCGGCCAGATCAGCAACTGGCTGAAAAACGGGACCATCGTTCTTCTTGACAGATATACTTATTCCAACATTGCATACCAGTGTGCAAAAATAACCGGTGAACTTAAACAGGCAGAGCTTATGCAATGGATACTGGCTCTTGAATTTGAACACTTTGCAATACCAAAACCTGACCTGAATATCTTTCTGGATGTTCCATTCTCGTTTACAGAAAAAAAACTGTCTGCCTCCCGCAGTGGGGATGATCGTACCTATCTCAATGGTTCCCGCGATATTCATGAAGAGAGCCTGATATTCCAGAAGAAAGTAAGAGACATATACATCAGGTTATCTCGTACCGACGACAGTCTTGCCGTTATTAACTGCAGCGACGACAGAGGTTCAATGCTTCCTCCGGTAAAAATATTTGACCTTATTACAGAACTGATGATAGAGAAAAAATTATTTCTATGAAGATATTAAGATATTTCAGCAGGATATTTATCGGAATTGTTTTTATGTTCTCAGGCGCCGTAAAGGCAATTGATCCGCTTGGGTCAGCCTATAAGTTCCAGGATTATTTTCAGGCATTTCATATCGATTTCCTGAAATTTATGAGCCTCCCGCTTTCAATTTTATTATTTACCGCTGAGTTTATTGCAGGATTCTCCGTTCTCAGCGGTATCAGACTGAAAACAGGAATCTGGGGTGTATTTATTCTGATGCTGATCTTTACCCCCCTTACTTTTATTCTTGCACTGACAAATCCGGTTTCGGACTGTGGTTGTTTTGGTGATGCAATCCATCTTACCAACTGGCAGACATTCGGGAAAAACATCATTCTGCTTGTTTTCGTCATTATTCTGTTTGTAAACCGAAAAAACAGTCACCCAAACATGAAAATCATTACAGAATGGAGCATAATAGCCGGGGCAACTGTATTAATTATATTGTTTTCAATATATAATCTCAGGTATCTGCCTGTTATTGATTTCCTGCCCTATAAAACAGGAGTTAATATACCTGAAAAAATGGTTATTCCCGAAGGAGTTCCGTCTGACGAATACATTACCACATTTATTTATGAAAAAAATGGTTTGAAAAAGGAATTTACTCTTGAAAATTATCCGGCTGATGACACCACATGGCGGTTCGTTGATCAGAAATCGAAACTTATCAGAAAAGGCTATCATCCGCCTGTTCATGACTTTATTATTACCACTTTACATAATGAAGATATAACACAAATGATACTTTCTGATACCGGTTACACACTTCTGATGGTTACGAATAAGATCCGCGAAGCAGATAGCGTAAATCTGCGGAAGGGATTTGACCTGGGACATTACCTAAGCGGAACATCAGTATCATTTTATATACTTACTTCCTCAGGATCGGATGAAGTGGATAAAATCAATAACGGACTTCAGTTCTGTCTGATGGATGAAACAACCCTTAAAACAATGCTTAGAGCAAATCCCGGATACCTTTTAATTAAAAACGGTACCATAATGGGTAAGTGGTCATGGGCTAATGTTCCGGAGAAAGAGGTATTCAGCAGATATGGTCATTAAAACTGACTGTTGTGAATATCCATTTAAGATTTTGAATTCATTTATATTTATATTTACCTGAATATTAAAATCAGTACAATTAGTTAATTAGTAAATAGTAAACAAATAGAAATACACATTTTAAACATTTATGATATGAGAAAGAAGATTGTTGCCGGAAACTGGAAGATGAACCTGAATCTGGATGAAGGTTTGAAATTTGCAGGATTAATTGACAAATATTTTAAAGAAAACCCTGCAAAAAAAACAGAAGTTATTTTATGTCCACCATTTATTCACCTGGCAGGTGTCGCAGATAAATTAAAACATGGCAAAATAGCTGTGGGTGCACAAAATTGCGCTTCCGAAGCTTCCGGGGCATTTACCGGTGAAATATCGGCCTTTATGGTAAAAAGTACGGGAGCTGAATACGTTATTATAGGTCATTCGGAAAGAAGATCATTTTTCAACGAAGATGATAAAATACTCAATAAAAAGACACTACTGGCGCTGAACTGCGGATTAAAAGTAATTTTTTGCTGTGGTGAAGTGAAAAAAGAAAGAGAGGAAGCAAAACATTTTATAATTGTTAAACGGCAGCTTGAAGAAGGACTGTTCACTCTTTCATCAGAAGAAATGAATAAGGTTGTAATTGCTTACGAACCTGTTTGGGCTATTGGCACAGGGCTGACTGCAACTCCCGAACAGGCACAGGAAATGCACAAATATATCCGTGACCTCGTTAAAGAAAAGTATGGAAATGATTGTGCAAAAAATCTTCCAATCCTTTATGGAGGAAGCTGTAAACCATCAAACGCTGCTGAGATCTTCTCAAAACCGGACGTCGATGGAGGTCTTATAGGTGGGGCCTCTCTTAAAAAAGAGGATTTTATCGCAATAGTGGAGGTATACAATAATTTAAGTATATAAACGTTTTGCCCATACCAACTTACCCCCCAACTAAACAAATGGGGGACTAAATAAAAAGAGTTGGAATTCAAAATCCTCATCTGATGGTTTGGAATTGAAATCTGAGCCTAAAAAAACAGAGTTAGGTTTTAAAGTCCCAAAAATTGAAGGGCTGGGGGGCAGAGAATGGGGAATAAGATGACTAAGAGTGCACTAAGTAATTGTTTAATGTCAAAAAAGCTGATCATTCTGAGTATCCTGGTACTGGCAATGATACCCGTAAAACTGCTGTCTCAGGCAAAATCAGCTTTTACGGGTGACATGGAAAAATTCAAAGATGAGCTTACTCTCTTCATGGGTCCAAATCTGGATGAAGGACAGAAAACCAACCTGAATCTGTTTTTAGGAAAATGGGACAGTTCCGCGTTCAACAAGCAGGTTAATGACAAGGATCATTGATTTATCCGGTCAGTTTTCAACGAGATCAATGAGATCGGTACCCCACTTTAACGATTTCCTGAAAACTCTGAATGACTTTGCTGAATATAAAGGAAATACTGATTTCTTTAATAAGTGGCTCGCAGGATTGACTGATATGAGTATCAGGACGAGGTATTCAAATGATGATATCGACAGGTATTTTATAAATACCATTTCACTAATAAAAGAAAACGTTTTGTCAAAAACGGGAGGCGTCATCTGGAAAGTAAAAGGCAGTAACCTTAAATTTTTTCATGATTCCCTGTTTTATATAGCCATATCAAACGCCACTCTTACCTGTTATTCGCAAAAAGACAGCATGGAAATATATAACGTGACCGGTACTTTTTTCCCTGAAAAACTGCAATTCAGGGGTACAAAGGGAATGGTAACATGGGAAAAAGCTGGTTATCCGAGGGCGGATGTATTCGTAGAACTCAATAACTATATTATTAACACAGCAAAAAACACTTATACAATCGACTCTGTAAGATTGACCCATAAAACCTATTTCAAAGAGCCTGTATCTGGAAAACTGACTGACAGGACTACAAGTTATAAATCTCCGGATAAAGCCAATTATCCTTCCTTTGAGACTTATGCCAAGCGGTTTAAGATAAACAATATTTATAAGGGTGTAAATTATCAGGGAGGTCTCTCTGTTGAAGGAGCAAATGTTAAGGGTACCGGTACCAGGTTGTTACCTGCCAGAGTAACACTGTCGAGGAATGACACAATGTTTTTAAAAATTGTTGCAGAAGAGTTCCTCTTCTCAAAAACAGGTTTGAACAGCCAGGAAACTGCCATTTCCCTGTATCTGGGTAAAGATTCAATCTACCATTCAAACCTTGGTTTCTCGTTTATTGAGTCAACCAGACAGGTAAGCCTTTTCAGAACAAATAATCCTATCTCAAAAAGTCCATATTTCAGCTCATATCATAACCTCGATTTGTATTTTGAATATCTGTCATGGAATATGGATCAGTCAAAATTAATACTTTCACGTTCCAGGGGAGCTTCTCTAGGACAAGCCCGGTTTGAATCCATCTCATTTTTCAATGCAAACTATTTTTTAAGATTGATGGGTATTGATGAATATCATCCGTTGAACCGACTTGTAAAGTTTGCCGAATATTTTTATTCGGAAACATTTCCAATTGCGGAGTTTGCCCGCTGGATGAACAAATCCGTTGAAGTAGTAACCGGATTGTGTATAGACATGGCTAACAAGGGATTTATTTTCTTTGACCGGTCAAACAGTGAGGTCACGATTAAGAAAAAAACTCATGATTATCTCGATTCATTTGCAAAAAAGAAAGATTATGATGTCCTGAATATTGTTAGTGAGACAAACGCACCGCTTGATAATGCCACCCTTGATCTCAAAAGTTACAAATTACATGTAAACGGGGTTAATAATGTTTTTTTAAGTGATTCTCAACGCGTTGCAATTTTTCCATATAACCGGCAACTTGTAATCGGAAAAAACAGGAGGATTGAATTTGACGGAATAGTTGATGCCGGACTCTTCAAGGTTTTTGGTCATGATTTTTCATTTAGTTACGACTCTTTTAAGATAAGACTACAGAATATTGATTCCATCAGAATTGCAGTTGAAACCGGTAAAAAAGATCCTTATGGTAATCCGGAAATAAAGAAGGTAGACAATCTGCTTCAACTCGGGAGAGCTGAACTTTACATTGATAATCCTGGTAATAAATCAGGATTAAGAAGCCTTAAGCAATACCCGATTATCAATGCAATAACTTATACATATATCTTTTATGATAAAATACCAGGCCTGGAAGGGATGTATAAACGGGATAAGTTCTTTTTTAAAATTGACCCTTTTACCTATGAAAATATTGATCATTATACTAATGAGGATATGAATCTCTCGGGAGAGTTTATAGCGGGTAACATTATGAAGCCGATGAGACAGTACCTGGTAATCCAGGAGAATAACTCTCTCGGTTTTAATATGTCAATTCCTGAGGAAGGGATCGATCTCTATGGGAATAAAGGAAAACTGTACGACAATATAAGTATGAGCAACAAAGGGCTTATCGGAAAGGGTATAATAAAGCATCTCACATCTACTACCACATCAGATGAATTTAAGTTCTTCCCGGATTCAATGTTGACTCAGGCGTCAACTTTTAATATTGTAAAGGATGGTGAGGGATTATTCCCCGAGATGAAAAGTCAGGATGTTACAATTAAATGGATGACACAGAAAGACGAGTGGCTGGCAAAAACTTCTGCCGGCAAAAACTTCAATCTGTTTGATAACGGAACAATACTCAATGGAAGTCTTAAACTTACTCCATCATTTTTAAGCGGCTCGGGTGTAGTCAACACCATTGATTCAAGATTAACTTCAAACCACTATATTTTTTCATCCGGTTCAATAATGGCTGATACGGCAGATTATAACCTGAAATCGCCTGCAACTGACGGATATGCATTTATTGCTGATAACGTTAAAACAGATATTAATTTCGACCAGAGGATAACAAAATTCCATCTTAATACTGATTCTTCTGTAGTAAAATTCCCGGAAATCCAGTATATCTGTACCATGACTGATTTTACTTACGATATGGCAACCAGAATCCTTGAAATGGAGCAAAAAGGGAAATCAGAAACAGCACTCCTTGGACCTGATCAACTGCTGAAATTAGATTATTCAAAACTTGATAAGCCTACCTTCTTTGCAACAAATACTATAAGTGATACTGTTGCTTTTTCATCCTGGAAAGGGCGATACCACCTTAGTGAAGAATATGTTGAAGCAGATAACATCAATTACATTCATATTGCTGATGCTCTTATTCAACCTGAAAACGGGAAGTTGATAATTAACCGAAGGGCTAAAATAAAACAGATGGAAAATGCAATTATTGCCCTGAATAACAGGCATATTCTGCACTCGGCAAAGGTCGATATTGAGTCAACCAAAAGGTATACAGGCAGTGCAATTTATGACTATACGGATGAGAATAACGAGATACAACAAATAAGTTTCCCGGAATTGATGGTTGACACCCTGACCACTACAGCAAGAGGATTTATTCCTGCCAGTCAGAAATTTATGCTGAGCCCTGCTTTTACCTATGCGGGCGATGTTACCCTGTCAGCCAGACAAGATTTTCTTTCATTTACAGGCGCGGCAGGAGTTATCCACAATTGCAGCGGCATTAAAAGCTATAATATCAAGTTTAAAGCTGCGATAGATCCGAAAAACGTTCTGATACCTGTTACAGATAAACCCAGGGACAGTAACGATAATCTGATTTTTTCGGGTTCATTAATGAATATAGATTCCCTTTATATTTATCCTGCATTCCTTTCAGCTCAAAAATCATGGACAGATGTTGCATTCGTAAACTCAAAAGGGTACCTCTATTATGATAAGGCAAAGGGAAGGTATCTTATAGCCTCTCTGGAAAAGCTTTCTGATCAGACTCTTAATGGTGACATGGTAGCTTTCGACAAAAACTTCTGCATCATGTCAGGTGAAGGAAACCTGAATTTCGGAACAAATTTCAACCTTCTTAAAATGACAGCCGCGGGAAAAGTGATCCATAATATCGATTCCATGAAGATAAAATTTCAGGCTATTCTTGGTTTCGACTTTTATTTCTCACCTCTGGCTCTCAAGACAATGAGTGATGAGTTCAGAATGATGCCAACGCTTAAGCCTGTAAATATCAATTCAGAACTATATAATAAAGGGATGAAAGATCTTGTTGGCACTGAGGTTGCAAATAATATAAAATCGGAGGTAAATACGTTTGGTTCAATCAAAAATCTTCCAAAAGAATTCAACTATACACTCTTACTAAATGACGTAAATCTCTACTGGAACGAATCTACCTCCTCCTTCAGGTCAACAGGAAAAATTGGCATAGGTTTTATCGGTCAACAACCTGTTAATGTTTATGTTGACGGATATATTGATATTCAGCGAAGACGTTCGGGTGATATGGTAGATATTTACCTGAAGGCGAATGAATCAACATGGTATTACTTTTCCTATGTTACGGGTGTAATGATGGCACAGGCAGGCAATAATAATTTTAATACAATTCTTGCCAATACAAAACTTAAAGAAAGGAAACATCCAAATTCAACAGGAAGAATTCCGTATACTTACATGATTGCCGTGGAAGACCGGCTGGGAAAGTTCCTGAGAAGGATGACCAGTGATAACGAAGAGCCTCCGATCAGATAACTGCCTTCCCCCTCTCGCCGAGTTCAATCAGTTCCAGATCATGGATATGCTTATCATCAATCCGGAACCTTATGATAGTCATGAATTTATGAAATCCATTATAACCTGCTGCACCTGGATTCACATATAAAAATCCTGCCTTTTCATCGTGCATAACCTTTGCAATATGTGAATGGCCACAGATAAAAATATCAGGAGGATCATCATATATCATGGGTTTTACCCTCTTATCATAATTGCCTGGGGTCCCACCTATATGTGTAAGCCAGACCCTTAATCCTTCCGCTTCAAACATCAGGTGTTCTTTATAAACCTTCCTGACATTTGAATCATCCGTGTTTCCATAAACCGCCCTGAATGGTTTGAATGCTGCAAGTTTATCGGCGGTATCAATATTGCCTATGTCGCCTGCATGCCATATCTCATCACATCCGTTAAAATGGTAAAAGAGCCGGGGATGCAGCCAGCCATGAGTATCTGAGAGTAGACCTATCGTCATATTTAAAGGTTTTCATAAAGATAGTGTATGGATAATATCAAATTACTTAATTTTGCGTAAACTGAATCTGATGCAGATATTTTATGCGCCTGATATTACCGGCGAAGTTTATACGCTGGACGAAAAAGAGTCAAAGCATATTATAAGGGTTTTAAGGATGACAAGGGGATCATACGTCAGATTAATTGACGGAAAAGGTAACCTTTTTGAAGGAACAATAAGTAATCCTGACCAGAAAAAATGCACTATTTCAATTACCGGTAAAATAAGGGAATTTGAAAAAAGGAATTACTCACTTCACATTGCAATATCTCCGTTAAAAAATCCGGAACGGTTTGAATGGTTTATTGAAAAGAGTGTTGAGATAGGGGTTGATGAGATTACTCCGTTAATTTGCGGAAATACCGAAAAGCCCGGAATCAAGTCAGAAAGGATCAATAACATTATTATATCGGCAATGAAGCAATCGCTGAAAGCCAATAAACCAATACTGAATGATATCTGTCAGTTCAATGATTTTATTGTCAGGGACAATAAAGCAAAACGGATGATTGCCCATTGCAACGATTCAATAAACAGAAAAAGTATATCAGCAGTCTGTTCAAAAGGTGAAAATGCAATAATACTTATCGGTCCTGAAGGTGACTTCTCGGAGGATGAAATAAATCTGGCGGTAACCAGCGGGTTCATTCCTGTACACCTTGGACGAAGCAGGCTTAGAACAGAAACGGCAGGTGTTGCAGCCTGCCATTCTATATATTTCATTAACCAGTAGGAATCAGATAGATATTCTGCCACATCATTTCTGGATACAGTATCGTTTCATGTATCATTTTAATCACAGAATCTTCCCAAAAAAGATCTGTCTCAAAAGAAATAATCCATTAATTTCCTTATTCTGATCTTATCAATCAGCCGGTTATAAGGCTCTCCGTCGGCTTAATTTGGCCCCTGGGGAAGAAGGTCATACACATCACTGAACTCAGGATAAAACCCAAATGCGTCTTCATAGAGGTCAATCCCATCAACATTAATTTCGTGATATGAAATAAAAAGAGTAGAATTAAATCCCATAGGCGTCATATCTTAATTTTATTTTAAAACGACCTGTGAGAATTATTATTGTATAAATATTAAATTAAAGGATATGTTTTTACTATTACCTGTTAAAGTTCAACAATTCCGATAGTCTGAGAATTCATCCTTTAAAACCGGGATAATTTGTGAAGCTACGGTTTAATGCTGTGTTTTGTTCTAGCCCCTTTAATTTAAAGTAAGGCTTATTTTATTCTCCACCATTATTTTCCGCATATTGATAAGTGCATATCTCATTCTGCCAAGTGCAGTGTTTATGCTTACTTCGGTAAGGTCAGCTATCTCCTTAAAGCTCAGACCGGCATAATGGCGCAATATTACCACTTCACGCTGATCATCAGGCAAATGGCTGATCATCTTTCTGTATATCTTTAAGAATCTGCTTTTTTATCATTGTATCTTCAACAGTTTCTTCGGCCAGCTTTTTATTGTTGAAAATATCCGATTCGTAATCATCGTTTGAAACAGTATTCATCTGTTTCTGTCTGCGGAAATGGTCAATTATCAGGTTATGTGCAATTCGCATCACCCATGATATAAATTTCCCGTTATCGGAATATTTTCCTGCTCTGACAGACTGGATTACTTTGAGAAAAGTATCCTGGAACAAATCCTCAGCAAGGGCCTGGTCGCGTATATAAAGACTTATATAAGCGAAAACTTTGTTTTTATGCCTTTGTATTAATGTATCAAAACATGACTGCTCACCTTTTATGAACCTTTGTATCAGTTCAATATCAGTTATGATTTTATTCATAGCTCACTCTTTTAAATTGGTTAGAGTAGAGTTATTCTATAGGCAGCCCTCCATGTTTTAATTTGTAGATCAGACAAAGGAAACAATATTTTTTTAATTTGAAAGTATTACTTTTGAAATTTATCTGAATTTTAACAAAAATTTCAAAAATCAGACATGGATGGGAGTATTGAAATCAAGGGGGCAAGGGTCCATAATCTGAAAAATGTCACTCTAAATATACCAAGGAACAAGCTTGTTGTAATAACAGGAGTATCAGGATCAGGTAAATCATCTCTTGCTTTCGATACAATTTATGCTGAGGGACAGAGAAGGTATGTTGAAAGTCTCTCATCATATGCGAGGCAATTTCTCGGAAGAATGAACAAACCGGAAGTTGACTTTATAAACGGGATCCCTCCTGCTATTGCCATAGAACAAAAAGTCAATTCGCGCAACCCGCGTTCCACAGTGGGCACGTCAACTGAAATATATGATTACCTGCGTCTGTTTTATGCGAGGATCGGCCGGACATATTCACCTCTTTCAGGTAAAGAAGTAAAAAAGCAAAGCGTTGATGATCTGGTAACTTTTCTTGCTATTCTGCCGGAAGGAACTAAAGTATTAATAACATCACCTGCTCAAATCCCGGCAGATACCGGAACGGCTGAATATTTTGAATTTCTTGTAAAACAGGGATTTAACCGGATTGAAATGGATGGGGAAGTAATTAAAACCGATGATCTGAATTCAATTCCTGACTTAACGAAAGCAGTTCAATTAAATATTGTAATCGACAGGCTTGTTATTGATCATACAAGTGACAGTCTCAGCCGTGCCGCCGATTCTGCACAGACAGCTTTTCAGACTGGCAGAGGTTATTGTCAGGTAGCTGTATTAAATGACAAAGGAATAACCCGTAAAGACTTCTCAAATAAATTTGAAGAGGATGGGATAACATTTGAAGAACCATCGGAATATCTTTTCAGTTTTAATAATCCAATAGGCGCATGTCCAGTTTGCGAAGGTTACGGTAAAATAATAGGTATTGACGAAGCCCTGGTAATACCCGATCAGAACCTGTCTGTTTATGAAGATGCAATTGCATGCTGGAAGGGAGAATCCATGAAGAAATGGAAAGAAAGGCTGATTGCGAATGCTGACCTGTTTAGTTTCCCGATACATAAACCATATTATCAGCTTTCTGACGGGCAAAAGGAGCTTTTATGGAAAGGGAATAAATATTTTTATGGCATAAATCGTTTTTTCGACCATCTGGAGGAAAAAAAATATAAAATCCAGTACCGGGTTTTATTAAGCCGGTACCGTGGAAAGACAACCTGCCCCGAATGCAAAGGGACAAGGCTAAGGAAAGAAGCAGGGTATGTTAAGATTGCGGGAAGATCTATCCAGGAGATTGTTTCAATACCTGTCGGCAAATTATACACTTTTTTTAAGGAAATAAGCCTCGGACCCGTTGATCTTATAATAGCTGAAAGACTTCTCACCGAGATCAGAACGCGTCTGAAGTTCATGATTGATGTCGGGCTCTCTTATCTTACCCTTGACAGACTTTCTTCAACATTATCGGGTGGCGAATCGCAACGAATCAATCTGTCCTCTTCCCTTGGAAGTAATCTTGTCGGCTCAATGTATATCCTCGATGAACCAAGCATCGGTCTGCACCCACGTGATACAAATCTTCTTATAAAGGTACTTAAGGAACTCAGGGATCTGGGTAATACGGTTCTTGTTGTTGAACATGAAGAAGAGATAATCAGAGCAGCAGATGAAATTATTGACATGGGACCCGAGGCAGGCAGACTTGGCGGGGAGGTGGTTTTTCAGGGACCGCTTGATGTTACAACTGCTAACAAATCACTTACAGCAAGTTATCTTAGCGGCAGATTAAGTTTAAAGGTACCTGCTATAAGAAGAAAATGGAACAGTTTCATTGAAATAACAGGTGCAAGGGAAAACAACCTGAAAGGAATAGATGTTAAGTTTCCGCTTCATACAATTACAGCTGTGACAGGTGTCAGTGGTTCGGGAAAATCAAGCCTGGTATCTGACATCCTTTACCGTGTTCTGTCGAACAGGATCAATGGGAATAACCTTAAGCCAGGGTCAGTTCAGGGAAGTAACAGGTGATATTTCCGGTCTTACCGGTATTGAGCTGGTTGATCAGAATCCTATCGGAAAATCAAGCAGGTCAAATCCGGTAACATATTTAAAGGCATATGATGAAATCAGGAAACTTTATTCCGAATTGCAGTCTATCTGTTCAGAACAATTTTAAACCTTCTCATTTTTCATTTAACGTTGAAGGTGGCCGGTGTGAGGAGTGTCAGGGAGAAGGTATTATAAGGGTTGAGATGCAGTTTATGGCCGATGTTGAGCTTACCTGTGAAGTGTGTAAAGGAATGAGGTTCCGGAAGGATATTCTGGAAGTGAAATATCATGGCAAGAATATTTTCGATATGCTTGAAATGACTATTGATGAAGCAATTGAGTTTTTCAACGCTCATCCGGGAAGAAGTGAAAAGAGAATTATTGAAAAGCTTAAACCTCTATCTGATGTAGGTCTTGGTTATATAAAAATGGGACAATCATCAAGTACCCTTTCAGGAGGGGAAAGCCAGAGAGTTAAGCTTGCCTATTTTCTCAGCCAGGAAAGGGAGAATGGCCATATACTCTTCATTTTTGATGAGCCAACAACAGGCTTGCATTTTCATGATATCAATAAATTACTAAAATCGCTCAACGCACTTATTGATCATGGTCACTCCGTGATCCTTATTGAACATAACCAGGAAGTTATAAAGAGTGCTGACTGGGTTATTGATCTTGGGTCCTGAGGGCGGTGAGGATGGCGGTTATGTTGTTTTTGAGGGTAATCCTGAAGACCTTGCAAGAATGCAAAAATTCATTTACGGGCAGATTCCTTGCACCAAAACTTCAATAAGTTCACAACCCCCGAAGAAGGACTTATAACTGTCTGATTACTGACAAGTTCCGGTAGTGACCCCGGTCGAAAAATTCAGTATTTTTACTTTTTCAGTTTAAATCCGAACATTATTGCAACGCAGCCGCTTGCAGGAACATCACCTGACTTATTAAATGAGGTTACTTTGACCACCAGTTTAAGCTGCTGGCTTGACTGAAGTTTGAAATCCCATGTTTTGGCATAATTTGCACTCTTATTCGAATAAAGGACATTCTTGTTTGCATCGATAACCCTGAACTCAATTGCAGGAAGTTTCTCTTCTCCAACAATTGCCACTCTGTACTCCATGTCGGAGTAAAATGTCTTATAAAGTTCTGCTTCTTCACCCTCAACCAATACAGCAGCATGATAGTTTCCGTCATGGATATATGATGCCGAGTTCCGGAATACATTCCTTTTTTGCAAATGCTTTGCATTGGGCATCAGCATTTTGAGCAATTACACAAATGAGTAAAGCAAGGATCGGAATTATTTTATAATATTCTCATAGGTCTATTATTTTACGAATGTTGCTCTGATCTCTGAAACTGTGGCAGCAAGTTCTTTAAAAGTCGCAGGTGTCATGTCAGTCTTAACTTCTGATTTCAATACTGTTGAATTTGAATTTTTCATCAAATTCAGGCCTGATACGTGAAGTTGTCAGTTTAATTTTATCAAACACCGTTCTAAGTCTGGTAAGCTGCATGATCAGTTCATCAACAGCAATATTTCCTTTACTGCTGTTAAGCAGGTTGAATAGAATATCTATTGATAATTTCTGATCAATAATTCTGCCAACAAGTTTATTACCATTAAAATCCTTCATGTCAACAAGCTGGGTAGAAATATACAAACCTTCAATCCACCCTCCCACAAGAACCATTGCTGCAATTGCAGGCTGACCATTTTCTTCGAGATATGAATTTGAATTCATGAATGTTTCGGAAACGATCTCCATGATAACATCATTGTTATTTATGTTCTCTTCAAGCTTGTCAATTTGTGATTGTTCAATTGCTTTAAGTATACCCAGACCATCGGCCATCTTTTTAGCTGCATTCATGTAGTTAACAATCAGCTGGGTCTGCTCATACAAGCTGGCGAAACTCAGGTCGCAGGTATAAATGCCCAGGTTCAGAGCCATGCTTTTATTTGTAACATAGTTACTTACATTACTGACAGGATTGAGAAGGGATTCTTCAAACCGAGCACCGGCAGATTTAATGAGCATAGCCGACTCCAGGGGAGAAGGCAATGCCTGGAATATTTTCTCTGCCTGTTTAATATCTTTCAGGATAGCAGTATTATCTTTTGGCATTTCAATTGAAAGGTCCTCTTTGGGTGGCTTTATTGCCTCCCCTGCAACCGGGGATCAAAATTAAAACCAGAACAAATACTACTAATAATACCCAAACTAATTCTATTCTCCTTATTCATGGTCTAAATATTTAATTTTCAAATGTAATTCCCGACCAAATTAGTGTTTTATTTTTATTTTTCAAAAATGCGTTCAGGTAATTGATGCTATTTCTAACTTTGTTGAAAAACTAACCGGGATGCAAAAGTCAGAAAAAAAACTCAAAGAACTTGCACTGCTTCTGAATAATGATAATAAAATTGTCATATCGAAGGCAATTGATTCATTGCGCAATGAACAATCCTTTGAGGGTGCTGTCGGCCTGCTTGTTTCACTTTATGATAAAAGTGACGACAGTTCGGTAAGAAATGCAATCGAGTTATTCATGAATGATCTTAAGGATCCATCTTCAAGGAGTGAGGTTATAGCTGAACTAAAAAAATCCTGGAAAAACAGTACGACAAGCATGCTGGTATCTTCATGCTGGCAATCGGGTCTCGATTATTCCGGATTATATCATCTGACTTTGTTAAAACATTTCATAAGTAGTGACTATGTAACTGCAATTGAATGTCTTACAGTTATTTCAGAATCGGCTCATAAAATAAGCAGGACAGAAAAAGACAAAATCATCAGAATGTTAGAAGATAATCCGGTCAGAGGTTGTGGATGAAAAGTCTGCTCTCACGCTTGAGTTAATCTCGATACTTGAGAAATAGCAGTAATTCTTAATCTACCGATGAGAAATACTTCATAAACCGGGTTCTTTCAAAAACCACAGGTTTCTCATAGTTGTTCCAGTTCAGTTTTCCCCGGAATTCTCCAACACTCGTGAATCCGTTCGTTTCCATCCATCCCTCCATTTGTCTGTTCATAGTTTTAAGAAAAGACAAACCTTTCTTGTACAGTACAGAGCAAACCTGCACGGAATGAGCTCCCGCAAGAAGGTATCTTATCGCATCATTGCCACTATACACACCTGTGGAGGCTGAAATATCTATTTTGATATCCTGAGCACTCGCCATTGCAACCGATCTTAGTACAAAACGTCTTTCACCTGCATCACTGAAAATTGAAGCGGGAACTACTTCCATTTTATTTATGTCAATATCAGGTTCATAAAACCTGTTGAACATAACCACTCCTTCAACTCCCCTCATGTAAAACTGATCAATCATGTATAATATGTTGGAGAATCTGAAGCCGACCTTTATTGCAATGGGGATATTTACAGCTAACTTCAGTTTTTCAATAAGATCGAGATAGATATTTTCAGATTCGGCTGCTGATTTTTTTCTGTCGAGTGGCATAAAAAATACATTTATCTCAATTGCATCAGCACCGGAATCGGCAATATTTTTGGCGAATCCGATCCAACCTTCCGATGAATAGCAGTTGATACTTGCAATTACCGGAATGGAAAGAGCTGCTTTTGCTTCTCTTATGAGATTAAGATATTCTTCCACTGAATGCGACCTGATATAGGAAGAGATATAATCGTCAGCCTCAGGGAACCCCTGGTTTGATGAAAAGGTGGTGATATATTGGTTTATTTGCTCTTCAAATAAGGATTTCAGAACTACTGCTCCGGCACCACTTTCTTCAGCTTTCTTAAGGTCTTCAATATTTGAAGTGAGGCGGCTGCTGCTTACAATGAGAGGGCTTTCAAGGGTTAATCCAAGATATTTTACAGTAAGTTTTCCCATATCATAATTTATCAGTTTGTTTTCGTTCTCCGAATATATTACTTCCTATCCTTATTAAGGTACTTCCTTGCTGTACTGCAATTTTATAATCATCCGACATACCCATTGAGATTTCATTAAAATATACAATATTGTTAAAATATTTTAATTTCAGGTTACTAAAACATTCTGCCAGATATCTGAATTCCTGGCTCACCTGAGCTTCGTCATCGGTAAACGTTGCCATTCCCATCACACCGCAGATCCTCACCGATTTAAATTTGCGGAATTCTTCCGAATCAATGCCTTCGAGGAGTTCACTGATACTAAATCCGAATTTGGTCTCTTCCCTGGCTATATGTATCTGCAATAAACAATCAACGATCCGGCCAATTTTAAATGCCTCATTATCAATAACCGATAATAGTTTAAATGAGTCTACCGATTCTATCATACTTATAAAAGGCACAATAAGTTTTACTTTGTTAGTCTGAAGATGACCTATCAAATGCCATTCAATATCGCCGGGAAGGCTATCTTTTTTGGAAAGAAGTTCCTGCACCCTGTTCTCTCCAAAACATTTCTGTCCGGAATTATACGCAATAAGAATATCCTCAACCGATCGGGTTTTAGAAACTGCAACAAGTTTAACAGAAGCAGGAATCTGCTCTTTTTATTAAGGCAATATTGTCAGCAATTTGGTGCAATTGTTCATACAGATTAATGCAAAAGTATAAAAGTGTAACAGAATAAACCAGGATTTAAGTTCAAAGGTTACAAGAGTATTTCTCTGTGTACCTCTGTGTCTTCTCAGTGAACCTTTGTGTAAGTTCTTATCTTTGTTTGTTACACAGAGGAAATCCGGAGAAGACACAGAGGTACACAGAGGGTTAAAGAGTTTGAATCAGTCAAGAAGATGAATAACCAGACCGCTTCTTAGTTTAGGTTCGAACCAGGTTGATTTGGGGGGCATAATATTTCCTGAATCTGCAATAGTTATAAGTTGTTCCATTGATACAGGGTAAAGTGCGAATGCAACTCTCATCTCACCACTGTCGACCCTCTTCTTCAGCTCTTTGAGTCCGCGTATTCCACCTATAAAATCAATTCTCTTTGATCTTCTGAGGTCCTGAATATCAAGGATGGGCGCCAGTATCTGGTTTGTAAGGATGGTCACATCAAGAATTCCGATAGGATCACTGTCATCATACGTACCTTCCTTAGCCGTAAGGCTGTACCATTTTCTTTCAAGATACATTGAAAAGTTATGAAGCTTATCTGGTTTATAAATTCTCCTGCCTTTCTCTTCAATGAAAAAACCAGAACTTAACCTTGATATAAAATCAGCCGGTGATAAGCCCGTTAAGATCCTTTACAGTCCTGTTATAATCTATTATTCTCAACTGGTTAGCAGGGAAATGCACAGCCAGGAAGAAATTATATTCTTCATTTCCGGTATGATCCGGATTATTTTCACTTTTTTCCTTCCCCACAAGAGCTGCAGCGGCAGTGCGATGGTGCCCGTCGGCAACATAAGTAAAAGGCACTCTGGTAGCAAAAAGATGCTCGATTGATTTGATTTTATTGTTGTTTTTAATAACCCAGAAATGGTGGCCAAAACCATCCTCAGCAGTAAAATCATATTCCGGTTTTTCAGTTTTTACTATCTCTGCAACAATATCATCTATCTCCTTAACAGCAGGATAAGCAAAAAATACGGGCTCCATATTCGCATTATTGGTTCTTACATGAATCATACGGTCATGTTCTTTATCAGGACGTGTGAGTTCATGTTTTTTGATTATCCCGTTAAGGTAGTCATCAACTGATGCACAACCGACAATACCATATTGTGTTCGTCCTTCCATAGTCTGAGCATAGATATAGTACCGGGATTCAGCGTCCTGGACGAGCCATCCTGTTTCCTGCCATTTCCTGAAGTTTTCAACCGATTTATTATAGACCTCCGGTGAATGAGTATCAGTATCCGGAGGCATGTCAATCTCGGCCCTTGTAATATGAAGGAGTGAGCACTTTTTACCTTTGGCCATTTTAACGTGCTTCTTCAGTATTCATTACATCATAAGGAAGGCAGGCCAGATCTTTGGCTATCTTACGGGGAGGTCTTAATCCCCTGAATGGTTTCACAACTGCCATCTATCTCTTACCTGTTATCTACTTATTTACTTTGAATTTTTCATTTCCTGTTTTGAAGTAATCAACTATCTGACTTGCGGCAGCAACTCCTGCATTAATATTTGCTTCCTCTGTCTGAGCTCCCATTTTTTTTGCAGTGAAAATGAATCTCCCTTTGTATTTCTCTTCAAATACAGCTTTGCTATCAGGCTCAACATCAGAAAGATACCTAAAGTCAGGACGATCTTCAAAAATCTTAAGAAGTCCATCTTCGTCAATTACTTCTTTTCGCGCAGTATTTACCAGTACCGCACCTTTAGGCATATTTTTCAACAGAGCATAGTCAACTGATTTTTTTGTTTTATCGTTTGCCGGTATATGCAATGAAACATACTGGCATTTGGAATATAATTCCTCAGGATTCCTGCATACTCCTACTCCGGCTGATTTTATAACGTCATCATTAACAAATGGATCAAAAGCAAATATTGTCATTCCGAATCCTTTTGCTATTTCAGCAACATATTTTCCGACATTTCCAAATGCATGTATCCCGATTGTTTTACCTCTGAGTTCTGTTCCGGATTTACCTGCAAAACCATTACGTGCCTGGTAAAGCATCATTTCGAAAGCCAGTTCGGCAACTGCATTTGAGTTTTGTCCCGGAGTATTCATTGCAACCACATTATGAGCCGTGCAGGCAGCAAGATCAAGGTTGTCATAACCGGCCCCGGCCCTGACAACAATTTTCAGTTTCTTTGCAGCCTCCAGCACCTCGAGTGACCAGATCACTTCGAACTATCATGGCGTCAGCATCAGAAACTGCTGTTAGTAATTCCTGAACTGTCTTATAATTCTCGAGTAGTTCAAGTTTATGATCCTGCAGCCTCAATTACTCCACGAATCTGGGTAACAGCAACCGGGGCAAATGCTTTGTCTGTGGCAACAAGTATCTTCATAATATAATTTTTTTACTTTAGTTTTTTGATTCAAATTCTTTCATGGCATCAACAAGAGCCTGAACGCTTTCTTTTGGAAGAGCATTATAAGTTGAAGCCCGGAATCCACCCGTTGACCGATGCCCTTCAATACCAAGCATCCCTTTTGATTTGGCAAACTCAGCAAATGGTTTTTCAAGTTCTTTGTATTCCGGATTCATTACGAAACAGATATTCATCAAAGAACGATCCTCAGGATCCTTAATTGTAGGAACAAACAACTTATTCCTGTCAATTTCATCATAAAGCAATTTTGCTTTTTCAATATTCTTCTTCTGGATGGCTTTCACACCACCAAGATTTTTCAGCCATGTAAGTGTCTGCTGTGCAGCAAATACAGCAAATACAGGTGGGGTATTGAACATCGATTCTGCTTTAATATGGGTTCTGTAATCAAGTATTGTGGGTATAGGACGGGTTACCTTTCCAAGTACTTCCTCTTTAATAATTACAAAAGTTACACCTGCCGGAGCCAGGTTTTTCTGTGCTCCTCCATAAATGATAGAATATTTTGAAACATCAACAGGACGGCTGAAAATATCAGAAGACATGTCAGCAACAAGAGGTATTTTAACGTCAGGATCTTTCTTCAGCTCCGTTCCGAATATAGTATTGTTTGATGTTACATGAAAATAATCAGCATCTGAGGGTACAGTATAGTTCTTTGGAATATAATTGTAATTGCTCTCTTTTGATGATGCCACTTCCACCACTTCACCATACAACTTTGCCTCTTTGAGCGCTTTATTTGCCCATTCACCGGTATTGAGGTATGCTGACTTTTTGTTCATCATGTTCATTGGAACCATATGCAAATTGCATGACTTGCTCCACCACCCAGTAATATCACCTTATAACCCGAAGGTATTTCCAGCAATTCATTAAAAAGAGTAATTGTATCGTTCATACAGGCAACAAATTCCTTGCTGCGGTGTGATATTTCCAAGACAGATAATCCTGATCCTGCAAAATCTTTAATACCTTCAATTGTCTTGTCAATTGTGTACTGAGGTAAAATTGAAGGACCTGCATAAAAGTTGTGTTTTTTCATGATGAATATGTTTCAATTAAGTTAGTGATAAATTAAAAACCCAGTAATACAAAAATAATAAAAATCCATGTTGCTGTTAATTAAATAACACTATAAGGCTCTTTTTATAAAATATTATCAACAAGAATGCCATCTTTCATTACAGGGATCTTTTTTGTAAAATCAGGGGTAAGACAAAATCCTAATGCATTCATCAAGACCTTTATCACGCAAACCGTGTTCGCTGTGCAACTTTCTCGATATAACCCGGCAGGTCGTTTTTTGCAAGTGACCACAGGTCAATTGCTGCCAGGGTTGAATCACAAATAGTTGAATATAAGGAGTTCTTCATGAGCCTTTCAGCTATTGCCCCCGAACAGATCGCATCCTCCAGATTAAACCTGTTTTTCCATCCTGCACAAAACAAAACAACATTTTTTTCCTGACCTGTAATCCAACCTGCAAGAGCACTTATATTCAGAAAGGAACCTATTACAATTGTACCGGCTGATGACGCCATATTAATAATGCCTGTCCCGTTAGTTGTACTGTAAACTATAGTTCTGCCTTCAACTTTTTCCCGCGTGAAATTGAATGGAGAATTACCAAAATCGGCAAAATCCAGAACATACCCATCACGTTCGGCAGCCACCAGATAACCCCGGCTCTTGTAGGCCCTTGCTTCATGGATATCTGCAACCGGGATTATTGAAGAAGCGCCATTCTCAAAAGCTGTGCATATGGCTGATGTGGCACGGAGTATATCAATAATTACAACGATTGAATTTAAATGATCTTCAGGTTCATACAAAGCAGGAGAGAAACATGTTTCAAGCTTTCTTTTCTCCATTCTTATGTTCTCTAATTTAGTAAATTTGACTTTATACTCTTAAACCAAATGCCATTATCTTATTCTTTAAACCCACCCCAGGCCCCTGCCAAGCGGGGCAGGCTCTCCCGGGAGGGGATCTTCCCTAGATTTACCTTTCTCCTGAAAGAACCCGGTATTCCGGGAGGGTCTGTTGTGCCGTTAAGCCTCTTTCTTGTTGTAAATAGGCAGGGTAACAACTTTTGCTTTCAGATCTTTATTTCTTATCCTGATGAATATTTCAGTATCAGGTTTCCAGAAGCCTTTCGCCAGATAAGCCATCCCGATACCCTGCTTCATCATTGGCGACATGGTCCCGGAGGTCACCTCGCCGATATCTTTCCCTTCTGCATTACTACTTCGTAATGCTGCCGCGGAATACCCCTGTCGATCATCACAAATCCTTTCAGACGTCTCTCAACACCTTCATTTTTCTGTTTTAACAATAGTGCTTTATCAATAAAATCCTTTTCAGGTGTGAATTTTGTTATCCATCCCAGGCCCGCCTCTATAGGAGAGGTCTGATCATTAATATCATTCCCGTAAAGGCAGTAACCCATTTCAAGGCGCAATGTATCCCTGGCCCCCAGTCCGGCGGGTTTAATATTAAACTCTTGCCCTGCTTCAAAAACCGCTTTCCAGAGTTTTGGACCATCTTCATTTTTTACATAAATCTCACAACCTCCGGCACCGGTATAACCTGTGGCAGAAAAGATCACATTACTTATTCCTGCAAAATTAATAACTTTAAATGTATAGTTCTCCATTTCCTCAATGGGAGTCTTCGTCAGTTTCTGCATAGCTTTCATCGCAAGCGGTCCCTGCACGGCAAGCTGAGCAATGTCATCTGAACCGTTTATAAGGTCTTTCCCCGTAACCAGTCCGAACTTCGCTGCATTTTTTACGCACCAGTTCCAATCTTTTTCGATATTTGCCGCATTTACAACCAACAGGTACTTTTCCGTGTTGTATCTGTAAACAAGAAGGTCATCGACAATACCCCCACTGGCGTTCGGAAAACATGAATATTGTATTTTTCCGTCACTAAGTACCGAAACATCATTGGATGTTATGTATTGAAGGAAATTCAGGGCAGATGGACCATAAACCCAGAACTCACCCATATGTGAGACATCGAAGACGCCAACCCTTTCTCTTACGGTGATATGTTCTTCTATAATCCCAACGTATTCAACTGGCATATTATAACCTGCAAACGGAACCATCCTTGCTCCCATTTCCTGATGAAATGCGGTAAAAGCAGTATTTTTCATCATTATATAATTTTGATTTTAGTTGTATAATGGAACCGCACATGATTGACTTCGCCGGGCTCGCTTCGATCGGTTGAAAATTATATTTATTCGTGCTTAGCCTGACTGAGCTCGCAAGCCCGGTTGTGATTGCGGTCAATCATGCGGGTTTCATCTGTGTTAATTATTTTAAATTTTCCTGGTTAATTTAATATGAGTCTCGTTAATCAATAATAAACTTTCATTAAATGATGAATCTGGTAACCACCTGACAATAAATGTATATAGTTATTCTTTTTTTTTACGCTTTACGCTTAAACCTGTAGCCGGCCTTCAGAATTCAAGAATTTTAAATTCAACTCTACGGTTTTTCGCTCTTCCTGCTGCTGTCGTATTGACATCAACAGGCTGAAGTGATCCAAATCCTTTATATTCAAGTCTTGAACGGTCCGTTCCCTTCCTGACAAGATACTCCACAACGGCTTTAGCTCTCTCCTCTGATAACTTGAAGTTCAATGGTTCACTTCCTGTTTTATCGGTATGTCCTGATATCTCAATCTTCATCAAAGCATTATCCCGCAGTATATTCAACAGACGGTCAAGCTCTGAGTAGGATCCTGGCGTAAGTATTGCCTTGCCGCTCTCAAAAAGGATATTATTAAGAACGACCCTTTTCCCAACCTTTACCTTTATTAGTGAGATATCAAGGTTATAGAAATCACGGTTGTAAGCTTCAGTGATCTCTACACGTTTCATTTCAGATAAAAATCCACTGGCCCGGTAATCAACCATATAGGATTTTTTAGCGGGAAGTCTGACCCTGTAACTTCCGTCGACATCAGAACTTGCAGTTGTGGCAGCAGTGAAATCGGTACCCGGATCAATAAGGTCAATCTTTGCCATTACCGGTTCACCCGTTTCAGTATCTTTAACTTTACCGGTCAGGTATAACACAAGTTCTTTCGGTTGGTTCGGGCTGAATAGCAGGCTCAACAACCGTTCTAACCTCCTTTACCACTACAACAGTATCCCGTATAATTACAGTATCCGGTTTTGGCTGAACAACGGATACCGGTTCAACTGCCGCTAAAATAACTGTGTCAGGAGGAAGTATTCTGCCTTCGTAAATATCCATACCTCCAATTCCTCCGCTGCGGTTTGATACAAAATAGAATAAACTGTCATCAACAGGAGATGGATTATAGAATAATTCATCCCATGGAGTATTTACCGGGTAACCGCAATTTCGTACTGAATCCCATGCTCCGCCAGTATTTTTTACACTGTAGAAAATGTCAAACCCCCCGATGGAATTATGACCCTTTGAACTGAACCAGAGTGTATCACCATGCCTGGAAAACCTTACTGATTCCTCATCATATGGAGTATTAATAATATTCCCTGCATTTTCAGGCCCGGACCATTTTTTCTCATTCAATTTCCTTATATAAAAAATATCTTTGCCTCCGAATCCACCCTTTTTGTACTTGTCAGTGACAAAATAGATCTCATTACCTGAAGGTGAGAATGTGAATGATGTTTCTGATCCACTGGTGTTTATGCCAAACGGGACTTCCTCGGGGACTTTCCATTCACCCTTTTTATTAGTCCCTGACATCATTATATCACCACCATTCTTATAACCTGAATATAAATAGAGCTTATCGCCTGTGTTATTAATAAACAGAGGTGTTTCACAAAACTTTGTGGTAATATTTTTTCCTGCTGTTTTTGCCGGCCCCCATTTGCCGGAATTCATAACAGAGAATAAAATGTTTTCATCAAACTTTGAATCTTTATAAAAACTGCTTGATTTTGACATCTCACGACGGGATGCAAAAAACATTCCATGTCCGTCATTTGTAAGAATCTCCGAATAATCATCAGCATTAGAATTTATTTCAGGTCCTATATTCTTTATCTCAATCCTCAATGTATCTCTGGTTACCAAAAGAGCTGATCTGCACTCCCCGAGCCACTTTTGTGCAAGAGCAGTTTTTTCCTCCGACTTTTTACCTTTCAAATTAAGGAATGATTCAAGCTTTACAATAGCTTCAGTATATGACCCTGAAAACTGAAGTGCCCTGCCTGTTAAAAGAAGAATATCCTCTGTAACATTATTATTATGCTCAAATGCATTCATTAAGAAGCCGGCTGCTTCTTCTTTGTTATCCGAAAAAAGTGCAGCCACGCCCATTTTGTAATTCAATTCAGGATTTGAATTATTATAAACTATGGCTTTAAGGTATTCATCGTAAGCATTACCGTACCAGATCCCTTTTTCCGAATAGTATGCATCTCCAACCTGAACATGCTTCCATGCCTCTTTCAGACCGGTTTTATCATTTTTAAAATCTTTTTTTCGAATTAATATATCGGTTTGTGCTTCAAGAACAGAGGAATTAAACAGAACTATCAAAAGTATCACACCCAGGTAAGTCTTCATATCAACTTTTTTTCTCACGCTAAAAATAGTATTATTTTCCCTTTATCTATAAACCTATGTACAAATTAGTATGATTGAATTCCTTCCTGAAAAAATATTATTATATTTGTCTCTGGTTCCGGGTATTCTGAAAATACACTTCTCATTGTCATTCAATTATGCATTATAAATTTATTAATAGTGAATATCTTGACTCAGTCTCAGCCGGAGATCCTGAAATAATCCGCGAAATTGTTGATATGTTCAGCGAGCAGGTCATTGAAATGTATAATGAGATGAAATCGCTTCTCGAAGAAAAAAATTATCATTCCCTGGGAATGCTTGCCCACAAAGCCAAATCATCTGTTTCTATTATGGGAATGAATGATCTGGCAGAAATGCTCAGGACATTTGAATTGCAGGCAAAAGATGGAACTGATTCTGAACTATATGGATCATATATTGACCGTTTCCTCTATGAAACGAAGATTGCAGTTACCGAACTGGGGGATCTGGTCAATAACCCGGTAAAAAAGTCGGAATGATCAATATCGAAAGAAGAGACAAAATTGAAATAGTTACTTTCCCTGACAGGATAATTAATGCACTTGTTACTGATGAAATCAGGGATGAGATCAATAATATTTTAATAAATTCTGCCTCCAGGTTAGTAATTGATCTTTCAGGAGTTGAGTACATTGACAGTTCAGGTTTTGGTTGTTTCCTTTCAATTATGCGAACAGCGAGAAATAACTATGGCACTCTGAAATTTGCCAATCCTGAGCCCCGTGTAAGAGATCTCTTTCATACTCTTCATCTTCATACAATCCTCAATATATATGAAGACCTTGAGGAGTGCATAAAATCATTCAAATGAGGGAGATCGCGAAAAGATAAAAGACAAAATATAAAAGATAAAAGTGGCTGCAGAGATTAAAAGAGGACCGGCCTTAGAACTTTAAATTTTGAATTTTATCTGACCATTCTCAACAGAAATTGTAATTACGGAATCTTTTGAAAGTTTCCCTGATATCACCTCTTTCGACAATTCATTAACTATCTCTTTCTGAATCAATCTTTTAATTGGCCTGGCGCCCAGTTGTGGATCATATCCTTTTTCAGCCAGTAAGTTAACAGCCTCATCTTCAACTACAAGTTTGAAACCATGGTTCTCAAGCATCGAGATGATTATATTCAGCTGAATTCTGGCTATTTCTTTTATCTGGGCCATGGTAAGAGGTTCAAATATTACTATTTCATCCACCCGATTCAGGAATTCCGGACGCAATGAACGTTTAAGCAACAGGAAAATATCTTTCCTGAGAATCTCTTTTTCATTATCCGGCATTTCATTATTCCACGTTTCCATCCTGTCGCGTATTACGTCGGAACCCAGGTTAGAAGTCATAATTATTATTACGTTTCTGAAATTAACTGTCCTTCCCTTGTTATCAGTCAGTCTCCCTTCATCAAGGACCTGTAGTAAAATATTGAATACATCAGGATGTGCCTTTTCTATCTCATCAAGAAGTACTACGGAATATGGTTTGTGCCGGACTGCTTCGGTAAGTTGTCCCCCCTCATCATAACCGATATAACCGGGAGGGGCTCCAATGAGTCTCGATACTGAATGCCGTTCCTGGTATTCCGACATATCGATACGGGTCATCAGGTTCTCATTATTAAACAGGAATTCAGCAAGAGCCCTGGCCAGCTCAGTTTTACCAACACCGGTTGTGCCAAGGAATATAAATGATCCAACAGGCCGCTTTTCATCCTGCAGACCGGCTCTGGATCGTCGGACGGCATCTGACACTGCTGTTATTGCTTCATCCTGTCCGACTACCCTTTTATGCAACTCATCTTCGAGTCTCATCAGTTTTTCTTTTTCACTCTCAAGCATTCTCGATACCGGTATTCCGGTCCATTTGGCAACAACATCAGCAATATCTTCCGATCGTACCTCCTCTCTGATCAGAGATCCTTTGGTTCTTTTCGTATCAATTTTCTGCTTCAGATCCGCAATCTCCAGTTCAACTTCCACAATTCTGCCATATCTGAGTTCTGCCACCCTGCCATAATCACCTGCCCGTTCAGCGGAATCAGCTTCCAGACGTAACGATTCAGCCTGTTCTTTCTTTTCCTGCATTTTTTCAATCATCTCTTTTTCTGACTGCCAGGCAGCTTTCAGATCATCACGTTTTTCCATCATCTCTGATAGTTCCCCCGAGAGCTCTTCCTCCTTAATCTTATCTTTATCGCGTCTTATAGCTTCTCTCTCGATCTCCAGCCTTGCAATGGTCCGTTCCACTTCATCGAGTTCCTCGGGTACCGAATTCATCTCAAGCCTTAACCGTGAAGCTGCTTCATCAATTAAGTCTATGGCTTTATCTGGTAAAAACCTATCGGTAATATACCTGACCGACAGGTCAACAGCTGTTATTATAGCCTCATCTCTTATAATAACTTTATGATGAGTTTCATAACGTTCACGCAAGCCACGCAATATTGAGATTGTGTCGGCTTTGTCCGGTTCATCAACCATTACCACCTGGAATCGTCTTTCCAGGGCTTTATCTTTTTCGAAATATTTCTGATACTCATTAAGTGTAGTTGCTCCTATTGCCCGAAGTTCGCCCCTGGCCAGAGCCGGCTTTAGTATATTGGCCGCATCCATAGCTCCTTCCGATTTGCCGGCTCCGATAAGTGTATGTATCTCGTCGATAAAAAGTACCACATCGCCATTTGAAGCAATAACCTCATTAACAACTGATTTAAGTCTCTCTTCAAATTCGCCTTTATATTTTGCGCCGGCAATAAGTGCGCCCATATCGAGTGAGTAAATAGTTTTCGATTTAAGATCTTCCGGCACATCACCTCTCACAATCCTCTGTGCCAGTCCCTCAGCAATTGCTGTTTTACCAACGCCCGGCTCGCCAATAAGTATCGGATTGTTTTTTGACCGCCTGGTAAGTATCTGCAGTATCCGTCTTATCTCGTCATCCCTGCCTATAACAGGATCAAGCTTCCCTGACCGCGCCCACTCATTCAGGTTATTGGCATACCTGTTAAGTGAGTTATAGGTATCTTCAGAAGTCTGGCTTTCCACTTTTGCCCCTTTCCTTAATTCATTTACCGCAGCCTGGAGTGTTTTCATAGTAACACCCTGATCCTTCAGAAGTTTTGATATTATATTGTCTGAATCAAGGATGCCCAAAAGAATATGTTCAACCGATACAAATTTATCTTTCATTTTAGTGGCAATCTCTGAAGCTTTCCTCAGGGCTTCTGAAGACGAAGAAGATAAATATGATTCAGCACCTGTGACTTTCGGGAACGAATCGATTAAGGTGTCGACCGACTTTGACAAGGCCGGAATATTAACTCCCAGCTTCCCAAACAGAAAATCTGTTATATTCTCTGACTCAGTCATTAATCCTTTCATAAGATGGGTGCATTCAATGGCCTGTTGACCTTTTGATTCGGCAATAGTGAAAGCCTGTTGCACCGATTCCTGAGCTTTTAACGTAAAATTATTCAGATTCATATTTTAAATTTTATTAACTTCATCCGGCAAATTACCTGCCATAGCTTAATGGTTGACCATCATGGACTTTTTGGCATTATAATTTTAGAATTACAATGTCATTCTGACACAGATATCAATTTATCTTATTATAAAGTATATTTGGCCAATAAAAATTGAAATGAGCAAAATCAGATGGAAACCGGGTACAATGATCTATCCTTTACCTGCCGTTATGATAAGTTGCGGATCCGATCCCAGGGAATACAACATCTTTACAGTCTCCTGGACCGGAACAATCTGTACTGATCCTGCAATGTGTTATATCTCGGTCAGGCCAACCCGGCATTCCTACAACATTATAAAAAAGAATGGTGATTTCGTGATCAACCTTACCACAAAAGCACTGGCATTTGCAACCGACTGGTGCGGTGTTAAATCGGGCAAAACATATAATAAATTCAAAGAGATGGATTTAACACCTGTACATGCCCGGGTAGTAAAAGCCCCGCTGATTAAAGAATCACCGGTGAATATCGAATGTATTGTAAAGGAGATCAAAGAATTAGGAACTCATCATATGTTTATCTCTGAAGTGGTTGCAGTGAATGCCGATGAGGAATATTTAGATAAAGAAAGCGGTTTATTCAGGTTGAATGATACAGGACCAATCTGCTATTTGCATGGGAAGTATTACGAAACCGGAAAATTTATCGGGAAATTTGGCTTCTCGGTTGAGAAAAAAAATAATAAAAAGAAATAATTAATGTTTAATTTAATTCTACTTTGACATATTACAACTTACAACGATTTTTCAGTTTGTTTGCCCCGACCCTAAATGGAGCAAACTGAAAAATCAACCTGTTCCCTTTAGGGATCAAGGGCAAAAACAGGTTGATTTTTCTAATCTGTCAAAGTAGAATTAAATTGAAACAGTAAGCATGATTCTTCGTATCAGATGAATAAGTTCACACCTTCAAACCTGCAAAAAAGTAACCGGACATGAGTGAGAGGATTTTAGAAACCCTGATGCAATTGTTTGCGATTATAGCGAAGCCTCAGAGTAATGACAAGGAACGGAGAGGGGTTGTTGAAGCATTTCTCAAACGTCTGCTCAACCAGGAACTGGTAAATAAATACCTGTCAAAATATAATGAAGCGTTTTATGAGGCCAGGATGAAACTGGAAAAAAGCAGTGAAGAAAGACGTGAAGGAGCTATTGCAATAAGGATCAGAAAACTTTGTAACGAGATTAACGAGCAGGGGCAGCTGGCCCAGGAACAGAGGATATTTGTTGTTATCCAGGCACTTGAATTCTGCAAATCGGATGGACAGGAGGTAAGCAAAATGGAATTAGGATTCATAAGCACTCTGGCCGAGGGTTTGAATATAAGTGAAGAAGAGTATAAGGCCATAGAAAGGTTTGTGCTGAACCAGTTTTCCAATTCCGCAGAATCTTCAAACCTTCTTCTCATTGACAACAATAGTGATTCTAAATTTAAGGAAGCCAAACATTTATACAAGGAGCTACTGAAAGGAGAGATATGGATACTTTTTGTTCCTTCGGTTAAGATCTATTTTGTAAAGTTTACCGGTTCGGGGGAGCTCTCAATGAATGGTCAGTTACTACAGGAGGACAAAGTGTATCCTTTCAGCCAGGGATCAGCAATTAAGGGATATAAGATCACTCCGATATATTACTGGGATGTCACAATGCAATTTCTTAAAGAGGAGTTTAAAGCCTCGAGAGTCGTTTATGAGGTCGACAATATTGAATACAGGTTCAAGAGCGGAAAAATTGGAATTCACCACATGAATTTCAAAGAGGAATCCGGGAGAATGGTTGGTATTATGGGTGCCAGTGGTGCTGGTAAATCTACCCTGCTGGGTGTACTTAACGGAACCAATCCTCCTTCTGACGGAAAAGTTCTTATCAACGGGGCAAGCATTCATACCGAGAAAGACAAGATAAAAGGGTTGATAGGATTTGTTTCACAGGACGATCTTCTGATTGAGGAGCTCACCGTATTTGAAAACCTCTATTATAACGCAAAATTATGCTTTGATAATCTTTCAGATGAAGAAACAGTTAACAAAGTTGACTCCGTTTTAAAAAACCTGGGACTCTACGAAATAAGGGATATGAAAGTGGGAAGTCCCCTAAACAAAAAGATCAGCGGGGGACAAAGAAAAAGACTAAACATTTCACTCGAGCTGATACGCGAGCCGGCTATAATGTTCCTTGATGAACCGACTTCAGGTCTCTCATCCCGTGACTCTGAGAACATACTGGACCTTTTAAAGGAACTTGCCCGAAAAGGAAAGCTTCTTTTCATAGTGATCCATCAGCCGTCATCAGAAATATTCAAAATGTTCGATAAGCTTATAATCCTCGATACCGGAGGATACCTGATATATAATGGGAATCCGGTTGAATCAATCGAATATTTCAAAAGAAAAATTGAACAGGCCAATTACAACGAAAGTGAATGTTATGTTTGCGGTAATGTTAATCCCGAACAGATATTCAATATAGTAGAGACAAAAGTATTTACTGAAAGCGGGCATCCGACAGATACAAGAAGGATATCTCCAGCCGACTGGCGTACCCTTTTTAATGATGAAAATAAGGTAGAAATACTGGAGCCCGGTGGTCCCATACCTGAAATTAATTTCAAGACGCCCAATAGATTTAAGCAGTTTGTTGTATTCACTAAACGAGATATCCTCTCAAAGATCGCTGATACCCAGTACCTTCTGATTACCCTCCTTGAAGCACCTGCTCTGGCATTCTTCCTTGCTTTTCTGATAAGGTACTTTGACGAAAGTGTAAAAAATCCACATTACACTCTCTACGAGAACAGTAACCTGCCTGTCTATCTTTTTATGTCGGTCATTGTTGCGGTCTTCATGGGACTTACAGTAAGTGCCGAAGAAATTATCAAGGACCGAAAGATTCTTAAGCGGGAAGCATTCCTGAATCTGAGCTGGAACAGCTATCTCATGTCGAAAGTCACTGTGCAGTTTGTTATTTCCGCGATACAGGCACTTACTTTTGTCCTGATCGGGAACTCTATTATCGGTATTCACGGTATGTGGTTTGCGTACTGGCTGGTACTATTTTCATGCTGGGCATCAGCGAATATGCTTGGTCTGGTAATATCTGACAGTTTTAAAGCTGTGGTTACTATTTATATTCTGATTCCTTTCCTGGTCATTCCCCAGATAATTCTCAGCGGAATAATAGTCAAGTTCGAAAAGCTTAATCCGAACCTCTCCTCCCCTGTCTCAATTCCTGTTTACGGTGAGTTCATAACTGCCCGCTGGGGTTATGAGGCTCTTGCGGTTAAGCAGTTTAAAGACAATAAATATGAAAGGCAGTTTTACAAATATGACAGAGCCAAAAGTAAAGGGAATTATATAAAGAATTACTGGTATGTTGAGCTTAAAGGAAAGCTCGATGAGATAATGAATGATCTTAACAGAGGGGTCAGGGATGATGATTTTAACAATAACCTCCTGCTGGTCTCCAACGAGATCAGGAAAGAAATGGCAAATTTCCCCGGCGTCAATTTTGAATATGCCGGTTATCTGGTACCTGAAAAGATCGATAAGGATATTGTTGCTGCTGCCGTTAAATATATTGAGTCGGTCAGGCAATATTATATAGCCTATTATAATAATGCAAATAACAGAAAAGATTCCCTGTTAAACAATCTTGACACTATAAAGAATGAAGGACCGGTTGAGCTTAGAAACAGGTACTTCAATAAATCTCTTGAAGACTTAGTCACCAACAAGGATGAGACAATAAAGGCAATTGAATATAATGGAAGACTGATTCAGAAACAGGACCCAATCTTTATTGATCCCGAATATAAGTTCATCAAAGCACACTTTTACGCACCGAGGAAACAGGTTTTCGGTGCGTACGTGGATACGTTCATTATCAACGTAATAGTTCTATGGGTTATGACCATTTTACTTTACCTGGCACTCTATTTCAGATTACTGAAGAAAATGCTTGATTACGGTGAATCGTTAATTGGAAAATCAAGGAAAGGTTCAGATTAGACTCTGTGTCGATAAAAACTCAGGAGGCTGTCTCAAAAGAAAGATCCATTAACCAGGGCCAAGCGTTAAGAGGCTGTCTCAAAAGTATGAATCATTTTCAAATACCTTAGTCTTTTGCCCCCTTCCCCCTGAAGGGGGTTTGATAACTATTTATGGATCAAGCTACCTCTGCAGTCTGGCACCTCCCTAAAATTGCCCACAGGGCAATTTTTAAACGGTCGGTCCCCTTTAGGGGATTTAGGGGCAAAAAAAGATGGAAGTCCTTTTGAGACAGCCTCAGCGAAGGAGCCCGACCGAGTGGTGGCGTCTCAAAGCATTAAATCCAAAGATCGCAAAGAATTCATATACTGCAATTTCCTTTTCGTACTTCGCCCACCGAAGTTAAACGAAGGTGGGCTTTGCTGCAACTTTGCATACTTTGCGGTTAAAAAGTCCCGTTGATACAACCTCCTTATTTTTTGGAACAACTAATCTGCCCCGTTAAATAAAACAGGTCAGTTATTCTTCAATTTCAATCATTTTAAAGGGGACCCTTATGATAGATTCATAGTCTTCACCAGCTTCAAGCATATCTTCATCATCCTCTTCATAATACCAGTTTACTTCAACTTCATTTTTAGCTTTGTGTATTGCTTCAAGCTTTTTAAAGACATCAAGAATACATTTCGAAGAACTTGTGTTAAAATATTCAAGACGGATATTTACAGTAGTTTTTGAAAGAGGCGAATTTTTATAACTCTCGAGCCAATCAACCAATGGTTTGTAAAATTCCACGGAGTTTTCAGGGATTGAACGTCCTTTGATTTCAAATACTCCCGCTGAGGAATCAAATTTTACAGTTGGGGTTTTTGGAGTTCCCTCAATAATGATAGGTTCCATATTTGTTATATTTTATAAGTTTAATTATTCTCTTCACTAACTAAAATATCGAGATAGAAAAAGGAGTATTTATCACTGTATTTTTTAAACTGGTATTGAAGCTTATGACCTGTCTTCCTCGCAATATCAACCAGCCCAAGTCCCCCGCCACCTTTTGCAGATATTCGCTGATGATTCAGAATGAACTTGTACAACTCCTTTATCTCCTCATGACTTGATCTGTTAATTCTTTTGATTTTCTCTTCCAGTTTTTCAATGTTTGAGGAGTGAATAAAATTTCCCGTCAGAATTTTGTAACCTTCATCCACTCTTTTAATAATAAGCAGGCCGTACTTCTCAGATGTCTGATCTTCAAAGTCATCCGGCACTCTTTCAACATGATGATAAAGATTCTGAAGGCTTTCTACAAGTACATTATAGACCTTTTTTCTGAGCCTGGGCAACTCATTTATTTCAACCAATTTATTCTCTACGGTATCAAGCACATAGTTAATGACATCAGAATCTACATTACCCTTAAAGAAAAGAATAACGTTACCGTTCGTCTGGTCCGAATAGTAATTCTCGATGTCAAAGCTCATCTAAGCTTCATTTAAGATAATTTCCCAATTTTTCAATAACAAATATAATAAAAATATGAAGTAACCTAATCATAACTTGCTCTCTTTGCCATTATTTAACCAATGACTAATTTTTAGTGATGAAAGTTGCATTTGGTGATGACTAACACTTGATTTGTAATGATTTCAGGAGGTTTCAATTTTCCTTGTTCCCTCGTACAATTCGTATTTCAGGAGAATACATTCGAGTGCCCCGTTAAAAAGTGTATGTTTTTCCTTAGGTTTTAAACCTATTTTTTTTAGGGATTGTTTGTTTGAGGATATCAGCCAGGCTGTATTTCCCGGGAAATTATGTTTCAGCGTAGTACCTATCATGCCGTACAGAGTGTCAGTTTCGTCAGGCAGAAGCCTCTCGCCATAAGGAGGATTCAGAAATATAAAACCATTATTATCTGGCATTTTCAGGTTCTTAAAGTCTTCCACTTTTAACGTGACAACATTGCTGAGACCTGCTTCTTTTATGTTAATTGTAGACTGTCTGACCGCCTCTGCGGAGATATCACTTCCGAATATCTTCACTCCGGATTCAATGATCTTACCGTCACATTCAGTCCGTATTTCATTAAATAATTTTTCATCAAAATCTTTCCACCTCTGAAACCCAAAGAATTTGCGGAATTTACCGGATGGTATATTGCAGGCAATCATTCCTGCTTCGATTGGTATAGTTCCGGAACCACACATAGGGTCGGTCAGAGATGTTCTTGCTGCCCATCCTGACAGTTGAAGGATACCTGCGGCAAGTACCTCATTAAGAGGCGCAACAGCTTGTTCTTTCCTGTACCCCCGTTTAAATAAGGGTATCACCGATGAGTCGACCGAAACAGTTACGCGATCATTACTTATATGCAGATTAATAAGAATACCCGGATCACTGGAATTAACCGACGGGCGTCGACCTGCTATCTTGCGGAAATAATCTGCAATACTGTCTTTCAGGATAAGTGCTGCATATCCTGTATGACTGAAAACAGGTGAGTTAACCACGGGAACAACAGAAAATGTGTCATCAGGATCCATGATTCTGGCCCACTCAATTTCTGAACCTCCTTTTAACAGATCCTCTTTCGATTTTATTCTGAATTCAGCAATATTTACAAGTACTGAAAGCGCTGTTCGTGAGCAATAGTTTACCCTGTATAAAAGACTTTTATCACCTTTAAAAATTACAGCCCTGTTTGCAGTTTCTGTTTCTGAAGCTCCAAGACTTTTCAACTCATCAGCAAGAACATTTTCGAGACCATAAAGTGTCTTAGCTATTAGTTTCATCACAGAATTTTTACCAGACTAATGGAAACCTAACACCTTATTATAGGCATTCTTATCGGAAATGAGATTCCTCGCCTTTTCTATAACTTTATCATTCTCATTTATTATCTGATAATATTCATTAGTCTGCCATATATTAGTTGCAATAAGTGCCTTCAGAATGAGAAGAATTTCACTTTCTGAAACTTTATACTGACTTTCATTGAATTTTATTCCGGCCTCTTCTCCCTTCTTAATGAATGACTGTATATCGCCGGATGAAAATTTGAACCGATCCCTGAAATCTTCAAATGATTTATAGGTGGAGGTAAGCAACTTCCTGTTTTTATCAAAATACTCCAGGGTAAAAGTGTTAGGGATACCTTTACTTACCAGCTGACGATAATAATCAGAGTAATGTGTTGTATCTGCACCAATAAAAACATCAGGCATTATACCTCCGCCACCATAAACAGTACGTTTATTCACAAGTGTTTTATATTTCAGAGAATCGGGAAAATGAATACTGTCAGCAGTTTCCATCTCACCATCGGAGAATCGTTTATAAAAACTCGCCATATACTGGTCATAACCTTCATTGTAGGGTCTTTGGATTGATCTTCCGGTCGGGGTGAAGTATCTTGCTATGGTAAGACGTATCATCGAACCGTCGTTGAGATGAAAACCATTCTGAACAAGACCTTTGCCAAAAGTCCGTCGGCCCATAATAATACCTCTGTCCCAGTCCTGTATTGCCCCTGCAAATATTTCACTTGCCGATGCTGATCCTTCATCAGTGAGAACAACCAGCCTGGTATTTGACAGACCATCTTTACCGGTCGATTTATAATCCTGACGCGGGGATTTTCTTCCTATAATATAAACAAGCAACTTCTGACCTGAAAAGAAATTATCGGCCAGGCCTGTCGCTGCAAGCATGAAACCTCCTCCGTTTCCTCTCAAATCAAGTACCAGGTTCTCCATATTACTCTTTTTAAGGAGTTCAAGAGCATCGGAGAACTCACTTAGTGTAGTGGCAGCAAATTTGTTAAGCTTAATATAGCCGGTTGATTTATCGAGCATATATGAAGCATCAAGACTGTTGATTGGTATTTTGTCGCGAACAATAGTAAAATCGAGAATGCTTTTTTCCCCTTTCCTGTAAACAGTAATGTCCACTTTAGTTCCTTTTGGCCCCATCAGCCTGCTACGAACACCTGTAGTTGTAAGGTTAATACCTGATACCTTTTCTCCGTTAATAGTGATGATCCGGTCCCCTGCATGTAAACCGACTTTTTCTGAAGGTCCCCCTGCGATAGGTTCAATGACTATTATTGTATCGCGAAGCAGGTTGAACTGTATTCCAATACCTTCAAAATTGCCAAATAGCGGTTCATTCATTGCCTGGACATCCTTGGCAGAAATATATGTTGAATGAGGATCCAGGTTTTTTAATACTTCAATAATTGCTTTTTCGGTTAGCTTATTAAGATCCACACTATCAACATAATGTGATTCAAGAAGATCCAATGTCCGGCCGAACTTAAATGTGTTTTCATTCAGAATCTGTGCCGGTAACGATGCACTTAATATAAATAATGATATTATCAGTATTGCACCGGAAATTCTCTTTTTTATCATAATTTAATCTCCCATATTTTAATAAATCGAACAATCAAAAATTTATATTGTTTAAGCGCACTCAGAATCAGGGGTTGGAAGTATTTTCTACTCCCATTCAATTGTTGAGGGAGGCTTTGAGCTAATATCATAAACCACCCTGTTAATACCTTTTACCTTATTAATTATTTCGTTTGAAACGGCACCCAGAAATTCGAACGGAAGATGCGACCAGTCAGCTGTCATACCATCAGTTGATGTTACTGCCCTGAGTACGACTGCATTTTCATAAGTACGTTCATCGCCCATCACCCCTACCGACTGCACCGGTAAGAGTATCACGCCGGCCTGCCATACGGAATTGTAGAGGCCGCTCTTTTGAAGACCCTTAATAAATATTTCATCTGCTGCCTTCAGTATTTCGAGCTTCTCCCTTGACATTTTGCCAAGGATCCTTATTGCCAGACCGGGTCCGGGAAAGGGATGGCGTTGAAGGATGTAATCGGGCAAACCAAGTGCCGTACCTACCCGTCTTACTTCATCCTTGAAAAGAAGCCTGAGTGGTTCAATCACCCTGAGATTCATTTTTTCAGGAAGTCCTCCAACATTATGATGTGATTTAATTGTTGAGGAAGGTCCGTTAACAGAAACTGATTCAATAACATCAGGGTATATGGTACCCTGGGCAAGCCATCTCACATCCTTTACTTTCACTGCTTCCTCTTCAAAAACCTCAATAAATACCCTGCCTATGATCTTCCGTTTTGTTTCAGGATCGCTCACACCTTCAAGCTGATCAAGGAACCTGGCACCTGCATCGACACCTACCACATTAAAACCAAGGCCAATATATGACTCAAGTACATTACTGAATTCGTTCTTTCTCAGCAATCCGTTATCAACGAAAATACAAGTAAGGTTTTTCCCGACCGCTTTATTCAGGAGGGAAGCTGCTACAGTTGAATCAACCCCACCTGAAAGTCCCAATATTATTTTATCATTTCCGACCTGGCTTTTAAGAGAAGTAATTGTTGACTCTGCGAACGAATCAGCAGTCCAGTTCTGCGAACAGCCGCAGATATTAACAACAAAATTCTTCAGCATCAATGTTCCTTCGGTAGTATGGTATACCTCAGGATGAAACTGTATGCCCCATGTATTCTCTCCTTTTATTTTAAAAGCCCCTGCTTTTACATCAGCAGTAGAACCGATGATCTGGTAGTTTTCCGGCAAACTGGCAATAGTGTCGGCATGCGACATCCAGACCTGGGTACCTGGTTTTATTTCATTGAACAGCGAATCGTTGGAATTGACAAATAAAAGGTTTGCCCGTCCATATTCACGCGTGCTTGAAGGAAGTACTTCACCACCATAATTATGAACAAGATGCTGGGCACCGTAACAGACTCCAAGCAGGGGTTTAATACCTTTTATTCCTGAAAGGTCGGGCAATGGAGCATTAGTATCGCGCACTGATGACGGGCTTCCTGATAAAATTACTCCTTTGACACTCTCATCGGGGGAAGGAAAATGGTTATAAGGAAAGATCTCACAAAAAACGTTAAGTTCTCTTATCCTCCTGGCAATCAATTGTGTATATTGAGATCCGAAATCGAGTATCAGAATTTTTTCCTGCACGCTTATGTCCTTATTTTTATATGGTAGCAAAGATAGATATTCTTTTCTTAAGGTTACACAACATTGCCCACCTCATAAATCTTATTGTCAATTGCAGGATAAGTTCTTGGGAATAAAGTTCTTGCTTCTTCAATAAGAGGGTCGATATTTTTATACCTTGATGAGAAATGTCCTATAATGAGGTCCTTTACATTTGCATCTTTAGCAGTCCGTGCGGCATCCAGAGTTGTTGAATGGCCTGTTGTTTGAGCCAGGGATGCAAGTTCATTACCGAAAGTAGCTTCGTGGTAAAGCAGGTCGACGTCTTTCAGGAACGATGCAAGACGACTAAAGTACTTCGTATCACTGCAGTAAGCATATGAGATGGATTTTGCAGGTGGAATAGTTATCTCTTCATTTTTTATGGTAATACCTTCTGAGGTAGTAAAATCCTCTCCCTTTTTAATGGCAGGAATCCTGACAAGTGGGATATGGTGCAGATCAATAGACTCTTTAATGATGTTCCTCAGTCCGGGCTTTTCCCTGAATATAAACCCAAATGATGGCACCCGGTGTTTGAGAGGTAATGAGGTAACTGTAATATATTTATCATCAAGTATTTGTACCGGATCATCTCCTTTAAGTGATACAAAATCAATTTCAAAATTAAGGTGAATATCAAAATCATTAAGGTGAGGGTAAAGAATATGTTTGTAGTTTTCGGGAGCATAAAGATGAAGAGGGGTTATTCTTCCCATCAGGCTGAAGGTGGATAATAATCCGTAAAGTCCAAATACATGGTCGCCATGGAGATGACTGATAAATATGTGATTAATTTTCCCGAATCTTATCCGGTTTCTCCTCAGCTGCATCTGGGTTCCTTCGCCGCAGTCAATTAAAAAAAACCGCTCATGCGCATTAAGCACATGAGCGGATAGATGTCTTTCTGATGTCGGCAAAGCTGAACTACTACCAAGTATGGTTAGTTTCATCGGCACTTTGCAAAGCTTTAGGCTTTAAGATATCATTTCCTCCGCATCTGCAACCGATGCTGTAATTGTAAGAACAGTATCAAGCTGAGATATGGTGATCAATCTTTCCACGGCTTCATTCAGTCCGCAAAGAACGAATGTACCACCAGCATTTTTACATAGCCTGTTTGCAACCAGGATTGCACTTAGACCCGATGAATCGCAGTACAGACATTTTTCAAGATCGAGTATGATATTTTTCTCGCCCTTACCTGAAACAAGCACAAGTTCCGATTTCAGAGCAGGAGCTATATGTGTATCAAGCTTCTCGGACTGAATTTTAATCACTGTGCTGTTATTCCGGCTCTCAATATTGAAATCCATATCTATAATTTTTAATAGCCTAAATTTAACTATTTTTTCGATTCACGTGATATTTTATTGGCTTTTTCTTCCATTTCTTCTTTCAGGGCAGCCAGCTCCGAAATATCACCAAGGGTTGTTTTCTCAGAATTTGATTTGGCTTTTCTTGTTGATTTTTTTGTTGATTCCGATTCTGCCTTCTTCACAGGCGCTTCCGGTGCCTTCTTCTCATCTTCGTAAACCCTGCTGTGCGAAACAATTATTTTTTTGGCCGACTTATTAAATTCTACTACTTTAAATAATACTTTTTCTTCTACCTTGGCCATGGTTCCATCCTCTTTTACAAGGTTTTTCGGAGTCGCAAATCCTTCGACGCCATATGGAAGAGCAATCACGGCTCCTTTATCGAATACCTCAACTACGGTTCCTTCATGAACTGAATCAACAGTAAAGAGATTTTCAAAAACATCCCATGGATTCTCTTCAAGCTGTTTATGACCAAGGCTGAGCCGCCTGTTTTCCTTATCGATTTCAAGTACTATCACTTCAATTTTAGCATCAATAGAAGTAAACTCAGCGGGATGCTTTATCTTTTTCGTCCACGATAGGTCGGAAATATGTATCAATCCGTCAACGCCTTCTTCAATCTCAACAAATACTCCGAAATTGGTGAAGTTTCTGACTTTTGCTACATGTTTTGAACCAATTTTATATTTTTCATCAATATTCTCCCAGGGATCCGTTTTAAGCTGTTTGATACCAAGAGACATTTTTCTCTCATTCCTGTCGAGAGTAAGGATGACAGCTTCAACTTCCTGTCCCACTTTAAGGAATTCCTGAGCACTGCGCAGATGTTGTGACCATGACATCTCCGACACATGTATCAATCCTTCAACACCGGGAGCAATCTCAACAAATGCTCCATAATCTGCCATAACAACTACTTTTCCTTTTACTTTATCTCCGATGGCCATATTAGGATCAACTGAATCCCATGGATGTGGTGTAAGCTGTTTCAGACCAAGGGCGATCCTCTTTTTATCATCGTCAAAATCGAGGATTACCACATTGAGTTTCTGATCAAGCTGAACAATCTCCTCCGGGTGATTAACTCTTCCCCAGGAGAGATCTGTAATATGTATAAGTCCGTCAACACCTCCCAGGTCGATGAAAACACCATAAGATGTAATATTTTTAACGGTTCCCTCAAGAACCTGGCCTTTTTCAAGTTTTGCAATGATCTCCTTTTTCTGTTGTTCAAGTTCTGCTTCAATAAGAGCTTTGTGGGATACGACAACATTTTTAAATTCCTGGTTGATTTTCACCACCTTGAATTCCATCGTTTTACCAACAAAAACATCATAATCGCGAATTGGCTTGACATCTATCTGTGAACCTGGCAGAAAAGCTTCAATGCCGAATACATCAACTATCATTCCTCCCTTTGTACGGCACTTGATATAACCGGTTATGATCTCGTCTTTTTCAAGCGAAGCATTTACCCTGTTCCATGAATTAATTGAGCGGGCTTTTTTGTGTGAAAGCAGAAGCTGACCTTTTTTGTCTTCCTGGCTCTCTACATATACTTCAACTGTATCGCCCGGCTTAAGGCCGGGATTATACCTGAATTCATTTAAACTGACAACACCTTCCGATTTGTAGCCGATGTTTATGACGACTTCGCGGGGTGTCATCTGTATAACTGTGCCGATTACGAGCTCATCAACTGCAACGGTTGACAGAGTTTCATCGTAAAGAGCTTCATATTCCTTATATTTTGGTGAATTACGTGATTCTTCGCTTTCAAATGTTTCCCAGTCAAAATCTTCCGCAGAGGCAGGGCCCCTGTCTTTAACTTTCGCGGCAACCTCCTGTTTTATGGATTCGTGTTCTGATTTTTCTGGCTTCGTCTCCGCAACTTCTTCTGATTTTTCAACTACCATTCCATTTACTTCGTTAGGTGCCTCTGCAGCCAGCTCCGCTTCGCCTGACTTTATGGTTTCTACTGCTTCCGCTGCATCAATTACACCTGCAGAATCTGCTGTTTCTGCTACATCTGCTGTTTCTGCTACTTCTGTTAGTTCTGCTTCTTCTGCTTCTTCTGCTTCTTCTACTTCTACTTCACTCTGCTTTTCATCTTTCTTGGAAGTAAGTGTTTTTTTTGCCGTTTTTACCTGGGCTTCATTGTCCTCAACAACATCCTTTTTTGTTGATTTTTTCTTGCTTTCAGTCATAATTTTGATTTAAAAATACTTGTAATTAATAAGTTAGACATTATTTTATGTAAAAATTGGATGCAAAGATATTAATATTTTTAAGATTTGACCTAATATATTGTGGATTTTCATCATAATATAATTTTGATTTTAGTTGTATGATAGCCTGTCCCGCAAAGCGGGAGAACCGCACATGGTTGAAAATTATATTTTTATCGTGTTTAGCTTCGCTGAGCTCGCAAGCTCGTTTGTGATTGAGGTCAATCATGTGGTTTCATGGTATTAAATTGCTAATGCCTGACCCCCTCTTGCCCATTACCGTTGTATTATTATCTTTGCATAAGCTATTTTGCTTTTTACGCAATATCGTACACTTTATGAAAATTACTGTTATAGGTTCAGGTTATGTTGGATTAGTTACCGGAGCCTGTTTTGCCGAAAGCGGATTAACTGTTATATGTGTTGATAACAATGAAGAAAAAATTCAGCAGCTGAGAAATGGTTCAGTTGAGATATACGAACCGGGGCTTGAAACAATAGTAAGAAGGAATGTTGAAAAGAAAAGACTCTCATTCTCCACAAGTATAAAAGAGAGTATCAATGGATCGGAAGTGGTATTTATCGCCGTCGGAACACCTCCCGGAGAAGATGGAAAAGCTGATCTGAAACATGTACTTGAGGTTTCAAAAGAAATCGGTAAAATAATCAACCATTATATTGTGGTTGTAACAAAAAGTACAGTACCGGTTGGTACCTCTGAAGAAATCCGTAAAACTATAAGGAAGGAAATCGAAAAGCGCAATGTAAAAGTCGGGTTCGATGTAGCTTCAAATCCCGAGTTCCTTAAGGAAGGCGCTGCCGTTGATGATTTTCTGAAACCCGAAAGGATCGTTATCGGTGTTGATAACCCTAAGGCAGAAGAAATCATGAAAAGACTCTACCAGTCATTTGTTCTCAATAACCATCCGATATTGTTTATGGATATTGCTTCGGCTGAAATTACAAAATACGCCGCCAATGCAATGCTTGCTACACGCATCAGCTTTATTAACGAAATAGCAAATCTGTGCGATTTACTCGGTGCTGATATTAATCATGTCCGGAAGGGTATCGGGAGCGATTCAAGGATAGGAAGTAAATTCATTTACCCCGGAACAGGTTATGGAGGCTCCTGCTTCCCCAAAGATGTTAAAGCTATTCTTAAAACTGCAAAGGATAAAGGCTATGAGCTGAAAGTCATTCATGCCGTTGAAAAAGCAAATGAATATCAGAAGAATGTCATATTCAGCAAGATTACTAAATATTTCAGAAATAACCTGAAGGATAAGATAATAGCAATATGGGGATTATCATTTAAACCCAATACGGACGACATCAGGGAATCATCCTCCATCATCCTCATTGAGAAGCTGCTTAACGAAGGAGTCCGGATCAGGACTTATGATCCTGCAGCAATGACTGAAACCAGAAAAAAGATGGGAGACAGAATAGAATATGCCGGTGACCCTTATGAAGCTCTTGACGGAGCTGATGCCATGGCCCTGATGACAGAGTGGTCAGAGTTTCACCTTCCGGATTTCAGAAAAATGGCAGAACTGATGAAAGGGAACGTTGTCTTCGACGGAAGAAATATTTATGATCCGGCAGAACTCAGAAGAAATGGGTATGAATATTTTGGGATTGGAAGAAGATAAGAAAAGATAAAAGTAAAAAGTCACGGGACAAAAGTAAAGCTCCAAAAATCTCCTCCGGGGGGTAAGGGGTGGGTTAAAAAAGGTAAATTAAATAATAACTTTATGAAAGGAATAATTCTTGCAGGAGGTTCAGGCACAAGACTTTACCCTATAACCAATTCGATATCGAAACAAATGCTTCCGGTATATGATAAGCCGATGATCTATTACCCTTTATCAGTTTTGATGCTGGCAGGTATAAGAGAAGTTCTTATTATATCCACACCACGGGATCTTCCCGGGGTTCAGGAGTCTTCTGGGTGATGGAAAGTCGCTCGGAATGCTGTTTTCATATATTGAACAGCCTTCACCCGATGGCCTTGCCCAGGCATTTATCCTTGGTGAAAAATTTATCAGCAACCAGCCGGTATGCATGATCCTGGGAGATAATATCTTCTATGGTCACGGTTTTGGAGATGTCCTCATGAAAACAGCCGGACTGCAAAATGGAGCATGCGTATTTGGTTATTATGTGAATGACCCTGACCGGTATGGAGTTGTTGAGTTTGATAACTACGGAAAAGCCATAAGTATTGAAGAAAAACCTGCAAATCCACGATCAAACTATGCCGTAACCGGACTCTATTTTTATGACAATACCGTTGTAAGTAAAACCAAATCGCTTAAACTTTCTGCCCGGGGCGAACTTGAAATAACCGATCTTAACAGACTTTACCTTAAAGAAGGGACTCTTGAGGTTAAACTTATGGGAAGGGGAATGGCATGGCTCGATACCGGCACTTATGAAAGTCTGCTTCAGGCTGCTAATTTCATTGCAACACTTGAGCAGAGGCAGGGATTAAAAGCATCCTGCATAGAAGAGATAGCCTTTAAAAGAGGTTTTATTGATAAAAATCAACTCAGAGCCCTGGCCGAACCGATAAAAAACAGCCAGTATGGCAAATATCTTCTGAGGATTGCAACAGAAGAAATAAATGTATTTGAAGGACTTAAATAATATCAATTCCAATGAAAATTACTGAAACAGGATTTAAAGGGCTTCTGGTAATAATACCTACTGTTTATGCTGATATCCGGGGCTATTTTTTTGAAAGCTTCAACAGTACCACTTTTCTGAATGCCGGAATATCATTTTCGCCGGTACAGGATAATGAATCGAGATCTTCAAAGGGAGTAATAAGGGGTCTTCATTACCAGTTACAACCATTCGACCAGGCCAAACTTATAAGAGTAGTAGAGGGAAAAATACTTGATGTTGCCCTCGATCTTCGTAAAGCCTCACAAACATTCGGAAAATGGTATGGTGTGGAACTTGATTCGGAAACAAAAAATCAACTCTTAATTCCACGCGGTTTTGCTCATGGTTTTTCTGTTCTCAGCGATATAGCCATTATCCAGTATAAATGCGATAACATTTTTAATCCCCAGTTTGAAAGGGGAATATCGCTTAATGATCCGGAACTTGATATTAACTGGAAAATAAATGCTCCTGAAAGAATAATCAGTGAGAAAGATATGAGACATCCTGTTATGAAAGAAGCCGAATACAACTTTTAAATTCATCACCATATGGCGACAGTATTAGTTACGGGTGCCAACGGGCAGCTTGGAAACGAAATGAAAGTGGTTTCCAAAAACTTTTATGGTTATGACTTTATCTTTACAGATATAGATACCCTTGATATAACGGATAGTGATAAAACATCAGATTTTTTTCTAAATACCAGGCCCGACTGGATTGTTAACTGTGCAGCCTATAACCTGGTTGACAAAGCCGAAAGTGAACCGGACATAGCGCTTCTGATCAACGGAACTGCTGTTAAAAATATCACCGGAGTGATCAAAGGAACAGAATGTAAGCTTATCCATGTCTCCACCGACTATGTTTTTGATGGTAAATCAAATGTTCCATATGATGAAATGGCTCCTGCAAATCCGATGTCGGCCTATGGAAGGTCAAAACTTGCAGGAGAGAAAGCCGCATTACTTCATCAGCATTCAATGATTATACGTACTGCCTGGCTCTATTCATCTTTCGGGTCAAATTTTGTTAAAACTATTCTTAAACATGGAAATGTTAAAGAATCGCTGAATGTGGTATTTGACCAGACCGGTACTCCCACCTATGCTGCCGACCTGGCGGGAGCCATCATGCAGATAATTTCAGGAGTGATCAGAAATCACTTCGCTTTTAATGCCGGCACTTATCATTTTTCTAACGAAGGAGTATGCAGCTGGTATGATTTTGCCGTTGAAATAATCCATGAAGCAGGATTGGAATGTAAAATAAATCCCATCCTTTCAAAGGAGTATCCCACAGCTGCACAGAGACCTTTCTACTCAGTACTTGACAAAAGCAAGATAAAGGAGAATTACAACCTTTCAATACCTCACTGGAGAACCAGTCTGAAAAATTGCATAAATTTGTTAAAATAAAATATATTCCTATGCTCCAATTAAATGATATCAGGAAAAGAGCCCGGGTATGGCTTGGACAAGAATTTAATGAAGTGACCCGGAAAGAGGTTAAGGAGATGATTGATCGTGATGAGAAGAAGCTTATTGATGCATTTTACCAGGATCTGGACTTCGGTACCGGCGGGCTGAGAGGTATAATGGGAGCCGGCACAAACAGGATGAATATTTATACTCTGGGGATGGCAACTCAAGGGTTGTCAAATTATATTATCAGCCAATTCGGCAGCAAAGCAATAAGGGTAGCAATTGCCTATGATTGCCGTAATAACAGTAAATATTTCGCCGAAACCACTGCTGATATTTTTTCGGCAAACGGTTTTGAAACATACCTGTTCGAGTCCCTTCGTCCCACTCCGGAACTCTCCTTCGCTATACGTCATTATAAATGCCATAGCGGTGTTGTAATAACAGCATCACATAATCCTGCAGAGTACAACGGGTACAAAGTTTACTGGGACGATGGTGGCCAGGTTGTGGCTCCTCATGATACCGGAATCACTAAAGAAGTGCGCAAAATCAAATCAGTAAATGAAATTAAGTTCAATGGCAATAGCGAAAAAATAAAAATCATCGGTAAAGAGACTGATGATCTCTTTCTTCTGGAGGTCCTAAAGATGAGATTAAATAATGATGTCATCAGTAAGTACAGTGACACCGGAATTGTTTATACACCCATCCATGGCACAGGGATAAAACTGATTCCACCTGCATTAAAGCTATTTGGGTTTAATAACATAATCAGTGTACCGGAACAGGATATTGTTGACGGCAATTTCCCCACTGTCAAATCACCAAATCCTGAAGAACCCGGTGCTCTGAAGATGGCAATTGAAAAAGCAGTTGAAACAGGGGCCGAACTGGTTTTGGCTACTGACCCTGATGCCGATCGGCTTGGCATTGCAGTGAAAAATAAAAAAGGCGAATTTATTCTTCTCAATGGCAACCAGACCTGGTGCGATTCTTACCTGGTATATCCTTTCCCAGTTCAAAGAAAGAAATAAATATATAGGCAACGAATATACTATTAAGACTATTGTTACATCCGATCTCATGGAGAGGATTGCGGAAGGATATAATGTAGAGTATTTCAATGTGTTAACAGGCTTTAAGTTCTTTGCCGAGCTTATAAGAAAAAATGAAGGGACAAAGAAATACATAGGAGGAGGTGAAGAGAGTTACGGATTTCTTCCCGGCGATTATGTAAGAGATAAAGACGCTGTCGCTTCCTGTGCACTTGTTGCTGAAGCCACAGTATGGGCTAAAAGCCGGGGAATGTCACTTTATGAACTCCTCCTTGATATCTATGTTAAGTACGGCTTTTATAAAGAAAAACTGATTAATGTTACCAGGAAAGGTGTAAAGGGTGCCGGGGAGATAAGGTCTATGATGGCAGGATACCGGGAAAATCCTCCGAAATCCATAAATAAAAACAGGGTAGTAAGGATCAGCGATTTTAGTGACCATACCTCAAAGGATCTTCTTACAGGGGAGAAAACTCAGATTGACCTTCCCGGATCAGACGTCCTTCAGTTCTTTCTTGAAGACGGATCAAAGATCTCAGTCCGTCCGTCAGGTACCGAGCCAAAGATAAAATTCTATTTAAGTGTAAATACTACACTTAAATCTGCAGAGAAACTGGAAGAGACAGAAAAGGTGCTCAATAAAAGGATCTCAGACATTATTGAAGACATGAAGCTTACCTGAAGCTTTTTTTGCACCCTTCCCCCCGGAGACTGAAAACCCTGTTGATTTTACCTCATTCAGGGAGATATCCAGGCAAACCAGTTAACACATTATAACCTCAGATTACTTTATAAACCTATCAATCATATATTATGAAATCATTTAGAAAAGAACTCTGGTTCGAAACCACTACACGGAGGGCATTTCTGAATATCACTCCCCAGGTTGAAAAATGTCTTACTGAGAGCGGTATCGCAGAGGGATTATGCCTGGTGAATGCGATGCACATTACTGCATCGGTATTTATAAATGATGATGAATCCGGATTGCATCACGACTTTGAAATATGGCTGGAAAAACTTGCTCCGGAGAAACCCTATTCACAATATAAGCATAATGGATTTGAGGACAATGCTGATGCACATATCAAGCGTACATTAATGGGCCGGGAAGTGTTAGTTGCAGTCACAAACGGACATTTGGACTTTGGCCCCTGGGAGCAGATTTTTTATGGAGAATTCGATGGCAAACGCAGGAAAAGGGTACTCGTAAAAATAATCGGTGAATGATTCTGAAATTGTTCCTGAAGCTACGTGTGACAGGCGACAGACAATTCATATTTGAATTTTTTCTTCCGGTAGTCCGTAGCCTGTGGTACGCGGTCCGCTTCGTCAGCACCTTTAAAGCAGGGTAATTTTATTAAGGAATTATTTTCTTATCACTTTAAACTGATAAAATTTGTTTGCATTGTAAATGCGTATAATATAATAACCGGCTGAATATTTACTTAAATCAACCCCGAAGAAAGTTTCAGATTCCCGTTTCTTCAAAGTTTTCAATACCCCCCCCTTATTATCATAAACCTCAACAATAAAATCCGAAACAAATTTATTACTGATTGCTATTTTTATAAAATCTGCAGTTGGGTTAGGATATGCATTAATTTCATAACCTGCCCGTACATCATTGATGCCGGTAGAATTTGTTGAAATAATATTAGATGGCTGAGATGAACAATTATTTAATGTAACAATTACAAAATAATCTCCATCTGAAAGTGGGATTAAAGTTTGATTTACAGCATTTTGAACAGGTTGATTTTATACATACAACTGATTACCGTAAGTTGCATCAGATTGCAGAATTCCATTATTAAAAGTAATTACAGGGTTGGATGGTAATTCATTGATTGTTAAACTTATTTCAGTGGTAGGACTTTGACATTCATTAACAGTTTGTGTTGCGTAATAAATATAAACTCCGGGTTGAGATTTACCGGAAGCGAAGTTATTACCGGCATGAGCCATGTCAATCAAATCCGGGTCAGAATACCATTGAATATTGCTCACTTTTATCCTCCCCTCCGGGAAGTCCTTCATCTGATACTTCCCCATGCTATGTATTTGAGATAGAATCTATATTTCTGTCAATCCCTGCATAGACATAAGGTGCCCTGTTGTCTAACCAGTACTTATATATGACGAAAACCTCAACCACTAGTACAATATATAAAATTCTTTATTTCACTTACCTTATCAAATGATGTTTCATATTCATTACTTACTTCAACAATATTATATTTTTCTTATATATCTATCACCCTCTATCCATCATTTATATATTCATAATTTCCCTTTACATATATTTAACAATTATTCCAATATATCTCTTTCTACCCTTCCATTTTCTTATTCATCCTTTCTTATATATCATATACACATAATTTATAATTATTATCTTTATTTTTCTTACATCTATACATATATTCTCCCTTTATATCATCCTTCTCTATATATTCATCATTATATTTTCTTATATTCATTCTCTTTTCTTTTATTTCGAGTATCTGAAATATCCAAAATAAGAGTTCTCAGTCCTTTTCAATCTCTTTCTGTAATTTATAAGTAATTATCAATTAAAGAAATAGTCAATTTAGTACAAATATATCTTCCAATTTTTACCTTATCAGCAATATTTGTAACATCTATAATAATCAGCCCATCAGTAATGCTTTTAATATACACTATTCCATTTTTTACTATAAAATCTTCATTTTTATTTTAATTTTTAACATCAAAATAACCTACAAATGATCTTTTATACTTATCCTTAATATTTAAAATTGTCAATCCTCCACCTAAATTTTTATTAACATAAGCTTAGTCACCCACCACATTAACAAATTTTACATTAAACTGGTCATATCCTGAATTTCAATCGTATCTGTTGTATCAGAAATATCCATGATCCTCAACCCAACCTAAGATTTGCCAGAAAAGCATAGTTATCCTTCACTTCCAGCCCCATCCAATTGTGATATCCGGGAAGTATATAATTTGTAACGGAATTAGTCATACTCACAACAACATGCATGTTATCCGTAGACAATAATCCGTAATAGCTCATGCTTAATTGAAGTGTATATTTACCCGGCTCATTAAAACGAGCAAGTGTGTTTAAAGAGGAAGGATCATCAAAAGTAACACTTCCTTTTCCATCCTTTTTCTCCCATTTAAAAATTAAACTGTCATAAAGCAACCCCTCCGGGTATGCACCTGAAACCCTTACTTCGTTTTTTAAAGGCAAAACGATCTTTTTATCTGCTCCTGCATTAATTTCCGGGGTTATCACAGTTGCAGTTACGCCTCCTGAATACGAATTTTCTGGTTTTATTGACCATGCCTTATAATAGTATTTTGTCTTTGGTTTCAATCCTGTATGGTCAAAGGCAGTAGTACTTCCCGAATATATAACAACTCCGCCACCCGGAATTGTACTTCCTTGTGAATAAATTGTTCCATTATCCGGGTTACCTAAATTTTTCGAGATACTGTATGCTAAATAAAATATCATTATTATTGAAATTCTTCTTCCAGTTAAGAGTAATCCCGGTACTGCTGGTTTGGGTAGCAGTAAAATTTTCAGGAGTGAAGCAATCATTCGCATCTCCAATCCCAACAGCATGCCATGCAGCAGCTACAGATGCTACTTCTGCCGAACAATCTCCAAAAAGATCTTTTGCTGACTGAATGGAGTAAAAACGTGCATCGGCATAATCTGAATTTGACGTAAGATAAACTGTAAGATTCCTGAAAGCTATTTGAGCCGCTTCCGCCCTGCCAATCCCGTTTACATTAAAAGTATCACCTATGTCATTGGTCCCGGTACCCCCTTCACATAACAGGTAATACCAAAAATTTTGCACACCACTGTTGCAATGTACTTCCTGTTTTTGATCCCAGTATAACCCTTTATATGTATCCGGGTTCCTGAACGCATTTGGGTTACTTAAATCCCTGAATGGTTTATGTGATGCAGACACAACGTCTCCTATCTGATAATTAGCATCAGGATCTTCATAAAAATCAATAGTTATTGCAAAAATATCGCTGAAAGATTCATTTAAAGCACCTGATTCGTATTCATATAAAAGACCGGCAGATTTTTCGGTTATCCCGTGTGTAAGTTCATGAGCCACAATTTCAACCGGAGTGAAGGGGAAACTACTAACATTGTTGCCATCGCCATAATACAGAGAATTTCCATCCCAGAAAGCATTAGCGTATTTTTCACCGTAATGTACATAATTTTTCAATTTTGTTCCTAAGTCATCATAAGAGTTAATATTGAATTTCTGATAAAAATAGTCATATGTAACTTCGGTGGCATAATGTGCATCGTAGGCAGCGTTATCATAATCTGTCGTTGTATCCCAATTATTATCATCATCGGTAAAATCAACTGCACCGGAAGTGCTAGTTCCTCTGTTCATATCATATGTTTCAATTCCTTTCCCACGGCCTGTCTCGCGTAAACGGAAATGACCTGAATAAGAATCCGCTGTAATCCTGACTGAACCATTATAAAATGTTTCAGCGGTACCCGACGTATTGATTTCATGTATACGGTCAAGGGTTTTTAATACAGCAGCTGTATTGGCATCGATAAAAATATATTGCCTGCTTAAAGGGATTATAGCGTAAATATCAAATTTATATACCAAAACATATTTTTCTTTAACAGGTAATATTACCAATGTTCCCTGAGGCCGGTGCGATTTCTCGATTTCCCATTTGTATTGCCTGGCATTAACAAATCTAATGGCAGCTTCGAACGCCCCGGATTCATTTATTGCAGGGATTTCGTTAATATCTTCACCGGGTGAATATTCACCACTCGCATACGATATTTTTCCGGATTTTGAATGCACACTATATATGGCACCTTCAACAGGTAAAGTCTTATAATACAGCTGATACTTGGTGTGAGTAAAATTAATTTTATCCGTACTTCTGGAAATTTCCTTGAAAGAATGTTTGTCCGAAATTTTAAGTGCTTTTCCAAGCCAGATTGCATGGTCTTTTTCATCAACCATCGCATCATCCCTGAACTGAATGAATTGTATATTCCTGGTTTTTGGATTTACTCTGACTAATTTACTGCCCTTTATTAATTTCTCCGCTTCGCCTGATTTAAATGTCTGTCCGGATAACGATTGGGAAAATGAAATAATAATACAAAAAATACTGAAAAATTTGTTGCAGGTCATGACATCAATATTTTCCAATTATTCAAAGGTGATATCATTTTTCGGATTCAGTATTACACTATTTGTGAGAATACTTACACTATTCACATATTTTTGGATATCAGAAATTAAATAGTTTAGAAATGTAAGCTGATGATACGAGTTATACTTCAATTGCCTTATGAGCACCTGTTTTGATGTGTAACTGCCAGGTCATGATAATAAAGCTTCAAGAACTTCTTTTCCTTAAACCATTCTTCCCCGAAATTGACCAGGTAGACCTTATCTGTCGGCCGGGTGAGCGCCGTATAAAACCAGCGCAGGTAATCTATTGTAATATCGTTACGGTTAAACATTCCCTGGTCGATAAATACTCTCTCCCACTGCCCGCCCTGGGCTTTATGGCATGTAACCGCATAAGCAAATTTGATCTGCAAAGCATTAAAGTAAGGATCGTTCCTCACTGCTTCATATTGTTTCCTCCGGGTCGTGATATGGAGATTATCTGCAAGCACATTCTGAAACAATTCCCTGTTCTTTTCCGATGATAAAGCAGGAGTATCGAGATGCAGGATGTCCATCATGACTTTTGATTCAACCTCAAGATTATAGTCAGTAAACTTCAGAACCATATCAGCAAATCTGAAACCATAACGTTCCTCATATTTTTTTATCTTCCTCACCTCAGCGATATCCCCATTGGCTATAAATCCCACGCCATCTTCCTCATTGGTCAGAAAATAATTATTTTTCACTACCATCACCATATCACCGGTGCTAATCTCTTCTTCCCTGAATAATATCCTGTTACGAATTCCCTGGTTATAACGGTTTGCCTGTTTATTTGAGTTAACAACTATTATGGTACCCTCCATCCCGCATGTTCCGTAAGCCACGGATAGCTCATCAATGAGTTCATCACCGGTAATCCTTTTAGTATCAGTAAAATTTAAGCAGTCAATCGAAGGGTGAACAAGATTATTTTCTGCAATCTGAAGTCTTAACCTGGTTGCATTCATAAGGATTCCGGATGATTCACTCTGTCTGACTACCTGCTTCAGTTCAGTTGATATAAGCTTAAATCCATATTCTCCAAGGACCTGGATATCGAGGGCAGGGCTTACGGCTGAGCCTACCGGAGGAAGCTGCGCCGTATCACCAACAATGATAAGCTTACAGTCTATACCGGAATATACATATTCTATAAGGTCATCGAGTACCCTTCCGCTTCCAAAAAATGAAGTATCGCCTGAGCTGTTGGAGATCATGGAGGCCTCATCGACTATAAAAAATGTATTTTTATGAAGGTTCCTGTCAAGAACAAAGCTGCCCATCCCATCCTTAGAAGACTTCTGCCTGTAAATTTTTTTATGAATGGTAAAAGCCTGCCGCCCTGCATATGACGCAAGAACTTTTGCAGCCCTCCCTGTAGGGGCCAGAAGGACCGATCTCATCCTTAAAAGATCGAGTGTTTTTACTATTGAACTGATAACGCTTGTCTTACCGGTTCCGGCATATCCGGTAAGAAGGAAGATATATATCATTACTGTTGTCACAGATATATGTTGCGATCATCATCAGTGCAGTAGCCTGATCATCAGTTGGCGGGTTACCCAGATTTTTGCATAAATTATTATATATAATTGTTTCGCGCATTGATAATTGGTAAAGGCAGGATGCAGCTCCGATTATTTTTATAATTTTGTTTGTAAACTTAACCAATCTTAACAATATTAAAAAAACAACTACCTTTAAAACCAGAAACCGCAATTTTGTCATTAAAATAACTCTGTAAACCTCGTGCCTCCTCCGTGTATCTCAGTGTAAGTTCTTTATTTTTTATTACTTACACAGAGGCTCACTGAGAAGACACAGAGAACCACAGGGAAGGATCAGATAACTGTAAGCTATTATGCCATTTCTGGAACTTTTTGATGAGACTCTTGATATAAACTCGACAGAGATCTATGAGCTATCGGTACAGGTGAGTCCCGACGGATTATCTTTTTGTGTTCTGGATACGATAAGAAATAAATATGTTCTTATCCGTTCATTTGAGCCAGACGAAAGCAAATATTATAATGCCGGTATAGTCAGCGATATTATTAACAGTGATGACTTCCTTACCAAAAAGTATAAAAAGGTCAGGGTAGTAATACCTTCTTCAAAGTTTACCCTGGTTCCGGCTCCTCTCTATGATCCGGCCAAAAAAGATGAATATTTTATTCTCAATCATTTAAAAGAAGACAGATGAGGTGTATCCTTTCGAATAAGATCGACGATCCTGATGCCTTCCTTCTTTTCGCTGAATTTACTTCATTTACCGATCTTATAAGGAACTTTTTTCCTGATGCACAGGCCTGTCATCATATCAAACCATTGCTCCGGCATGCTTCACATGAAAGGAAAAATACGACCGGCTATTATATCCATATCCATATTGAAAGAGATTTTTTCAACCTTATTGTTTTCGATAACAACTCACTAAAACTGTGTAATACATTTGTTTACAGGAATATTTCAGATATCCTTTATTATGTATTAAATGTTTTTAAAAATCTGGATATCAACCAGGAAGAGACAATCCATTTCAGCGGTCAGACAGGAAAGTATGATGATCTCACTTCAAATTTCTCCATCTATATACGGCATGTCATTTTTGCCATTCCAGCTGGTAGCTTTACCTTCAGTTATGTATTTAATGATCTGGAACTACACCGTTATCTAAACCTTTTGACTCTGGTAAATTGCGAATAATCGGCGGAAAATATAAGGGAAGGCGAATCGTTCCCTCTGGAAATCTGAAAGCAAGGCCCACCACTGACTTTGCACGTGAGAGCCTCTTTAACATCCTCAACAACCGGATTGATTTTGAGGGTATTACAGTTCTTGATCTTTTTTCCGGTACAGGCAGTATAAGTTATGAGTTTGCTTCGAGGGGAGCCGGCGAAGTACATCTTGTTGAAAGAGATGTAAAACATATCGGGGGTATCAGACGTATTATAAAAGATATGGAGATGACCAATATCAAACCCATACATATAGATGTCAGGGCCTATCTGAAAACCTGCAGATTTAAATATGATATAGTTTTTGCGGATCCTCCTTACGAACTAAAATGGTTAAAAGAATTACCAGAGCTGATTAGTGAGGCAAATGTGTTAAAAGAAGAAGGATTTATAATTATTGAGCATCCGAAAAGTCATGAGTTTTGAAGGACACAAACTGTTTTTTGAACATCGTAATTACGGTGGGGTCAATTTCAGCTTCTTCAGGGCATTGTAGTCTTACTCATACATGTCATCAATAGCTGTTTCTGATAATTCAATCATCAGATTGCTTACTTTACTGACCACCTCTTTAAAGAACCTTTCTCCTTTTTCAGGAGTAGCTTTGTAAGGGTTACCGATTCCTGTATCGTTTGTCACCTTTGACCATTTACGTTCCGCCCATGCCCAGTTTTCATTCAGTGCCTTTATTCTGAATTTTTTACCCTTTCCCTCCCCTGCTTCGCTCAAAGGGAGAACCAGTTCCGGTGCAAGGAATTGCATAAGGCTTGTTTCCATCTCATCGGCATGCCCTCCACTGTTCTCGAATATATCTGACGCATCAAACAATTGATACCAGTTGCAGGTACAAAAGAACATTTCAGGATATTTGCCACCTAATTCCCTGATCATCTGGTTAAAATTGTTTCCTCCATGTCCGTTGAGTATAAGCAGTTTGAAAATTTTATGACGGTATAAAACATCGGTCAGATCTTTCAGAATTATAAACTGGGTGCTGGGATTTATGTTTAGGTTTAACTTAATATCGAGTTGTCCGGTATGAACTCCGAATGGGACTACCGGCAATATTATTATTTTAGCTCCTTTCTCCCATGCTTTTCCGGCTGCTTCGGAGGCAATCTTTTCAATCTGGATATTATCTGTATTGAATGGAAGATGTAAATTATGAGCCTCTGTTGCCCCCCAGGGAAGAACCGCCAGTTCCGGCTGCGAATCTTTTATGGTTTTCCAGTTTGTTTCGGCTAAGATATATGGTTTCATCGCTTTTTTATTAAAGTAAAACTAATACCAGAGTAATCAATGGTTCATGTCTTAAGTCCTGTTGCTTAATTGAAATTCTCAAATATACTAACAAATGAAAAGTCCCGGTTGCGAATTATTCAATATTATTTCCCTTAAATATTTGGCATAATTAAAAAATCGGTTAATTTTGCACCGCGATTGAATAATGGTGCGGTAGTTCAGTTGGTTAGAATAACGGCCTGTCACGCCGTGGGTCGCGGGTTCGAGTCCCGTCCGCACCGCGCATTAGCCTCCAAAACCTCTTGATAATCAAGGGGTTTTGTGCTTTATGTCACAAAATCTGCCAAAAAAATCCTCCAAAATCTGCCACAAATAATTACCTCTAAAATTGTTTTGAAACCCATCTCAATGTATGTCTTATGAAGAGGCTGAGACCTAAAAAAATGGATTATATTTTTCAGTTAAACAGAGAAACCGTTTGAACTAAGTTGATCTCAGATGCTATTTTATAGATAATACTTATTTTAACGTGTTGTGCGGTTAAGAAGCCAACGCATATTTTAAATGATTAATTGGTTTATCGTTCTTTGAATTAATGTATTGCAAGAGAGTAACAGCTGTTATCTTTGAGAGAATGCGAACAGACAGCCCCAAAATAGTTTTTGCATAATTGCGTTTAAGCATGAACTGGTCACATAATTGGGCAAATAAGGTTTCAATTCGTTTTCTCATTCTTTTATAGATTGCAGGATATGGTTCTCTTTCCTGATTTGCTCTTTTGGGTGTTTGTAAATTTATCTGACAGGAATTAAACAAATCTAATTGGTAAGTACCTGATAGATAACCCTTATCAGCAATCAACGTACATGAGGATAATCCGGATATTTTAACATTTGACAAATAATGGACATCATGAACGCTGGCTTTGGTTATATCCATACTATGAAAGATACCTCTGACTGAAGTAACAAGATGAAGTTTGTAACCGTAATAATATGATTTACTAACTGCAGAATAACCTTTATCGGGTGATGTTTCGAAGTCCTCTTTACATATTTTGCTCTGTTTTTCTCTCGCAATCTTGCATACTGGAACTGGGATGGAATCAACCAGGTAAACATCTTCGCATTCATTGAGCCTATCTGCCAGATATTGGTTAAGTTTTTCAATAAATGGATAGAGATGTTTCCGACGGCGATTGAAATTACTGCGATCAATTAATCCGGGGAAATCTTCTTTGTGATCAAATTTAAGTTTGCCCCAAAAATAGCTTTCACTGTCAATTCCAAGTGATTCACCAGTTATTGACAATGCAATTATCTCACAATCTGATAGTTTTGGTCTATTAGGATAGAAAAAGAAGTTGTCAGATTGATTTAAGCGATCTTTAAAAACCGATTTGGTAATGTTAAAGAACTTGTCGAAATTTGTTTTTAAGTTATGCATATCAGAAGCAATTTTGTGATGAATATTACTTCTAATATACTGTACATCAGTATTATGCATAACTTTTTTCATTGATAGTTATTAACTTTTTTAATTAATTTTCAACCGCACAACACGTTATTTTATATAAAATAATCATGTATCCTTATCAGGATATACTATTATTACAGGATTTCCTAAAAATTTTGAAATGGGAAGATTATTCCTTCAGAGAAAGCATGGTGAAAACACAGTTGCCCTGATTATTAACAATATACATGTGTAATAAGATAGCATTCATGCCTTGAGACAATTTATCCATCTCATGACAATTCCATAACATAATAAAATGGCCAGAAATGCTTCAGAAATTTCATAATATCACTTCATAATCGGGGATTTTGCCTTCGCGCCAATCTTAATTTTAGGCAAACACTACTTACAGTTGTCAATTACAACCATAAATAGCGTAATGACAACTATATGTATTTGTGTATTTTTGATTATGGGAATGAAGCCAAATATCTTTGCAGTGTCTACAAAATAAAATAAAGAGATAGTAACAATAAAATAAAGAGACTATGTTAAATACTAAGATTATTGGAAATAAAATTACAGATGCACGAAAGAAAATAAATATTTCTCAAGCTCAGCTTGCGCAGCGTCTGTTCATAAGTTCACAGGCAGTCGGAAAATGGGAACGGGGAGAATCAATGCCTGACATCATTACTTTTAATCGTCTTGCAGAAATTCTGGGTGTAGATCTTAACTATTTTTCGGAAGCCAGAGAAACTGTGATCTCCGAAAAAACACCCAATGAGACTTTGGAAAATCAATCGCCTACATTGCCATCTGGAAAGCAAAAGAAAAAGCTTAGCTGGGATATGTCTCGAGGAAACTGGGTGGACGCTGACTTTTCCGGGTTGAAAAATCTGCATGAAAAATTCAGTTCTTCCAACATGCAGCGTTGTAAGTTTAACGGTTCAGATATGTCGGGTCTCCTGCTGAAAGGCAATAATGTTGAAAGCTGTGACTTTTCAGGTTCTGACATCAGCAGCAGCCACGTTCAGAGTTCCAACTTAGGGAACAATATATTTAAGAACTGTTCCCTTAAAGAAACTAAATTTTCAGGAAGCAATATCGACGGCTGCGATTTCTCTGGCGCCAATTTCACAGGAAATGAATTTTCAGAGTGCAGTATGATGGGCTGCAATTTCTCTGGCGCCGATTTTACCGGAGCGACATTTATATCTGGAGGCTTCCAGAAAAACCCAATAGCTAATGCAGTTTGGAATCGCACCTCTTTTAATGCTATGTGGATTATTGATATCGTTTTTGATGGTACAGTGGAAGACTGTTCTTTTGAAAACTGCGCCTTTAAAAATGCGACTTTCCAGAATGCAACGCTTATTAACAATTTCTTTAAAACTAAAAACAAGAAATTAAAAGGTATCCGGTTTATTGATTGCAAGGCCGATAGGATGACTTACGAATTCCTGAAAAGCGGGAAAGCAGATTTAACCGGTATCACGTTGTTAACACCATAAGGAGGAAATGAATAATGTCGCAAAATGAAAGCGCCATCACGGTGCAAGGGTTGAAAAAATTCTATAAAAACATACCTGTTTTGACAGGAGTAGATCTTCAGGTAGAACCAGGCAGCATATTCGCACTACTCGGCTCCAATGGTGCAGGCAAAACAACGATTGTCAAAATCCTCACCACGCTGCTGAAACAAGATAGCGGAACTGTAATCGTAAACGGATTTGACGTTGTGGCAAAACCCGGAGATGTGAGGCAGTCGATCAGCCTTACAGGTCAGTTTGCTGCCGTGGACGAGGTTTTGACCGGACGGGAAAATATTATTATGATTGGCAGACTGCGGCACCTTAATAATCCGCGGCAAATAGCGGAGGATTTGCTTAAACGCTTAGGTTTGACAGATGCCGCCGACCGCAGGGTATCCACATATTCGGGAGGTATGTGCCGCAGGCTCGACATCGCCATGAGCCTTGTGGGAAAACCGCAGCTCATTTTTTTAGATGAGCCGACAACCGGACTTGACCCTGAGGGCCGTATTGAGGTTTGGAAGATTGTCAAGGAGCTGGCTGGCAGCGGCACTACGGTATTCATGACCACACAGTATCTGGACGAGGCAGAACAACTCGCCGATAAAATTGCCATTCTTCATAAGGGTAGGATAATTGCGAGCGGTACGCTCGCTGAGCTGAAAAAGCTGTTCCCAGCTGCAAAAGTTGAATATATTGAAAAACAGCCAACATTGGAGGAGATATTTCTTGCAATCATCGGCAAAAAAATGGAGGAAAAATAAATGGAAACGATGAATGACTATTTTTTCAGGGATATGGGAGTTATGCTTGGACGATCTATGCGCCATATTCTTCGCAGTATGGACACCATCATCACGGTTACCCTCATGCCGATTATGTTTATGCTTTTGTTCGTCTATGTGTTCGGCGGAGCTATTCAAACAGGAACGGATAAATATGTGAACTACCTTCTACCAGGAATTCTGCTGATTGCTATTGCCAGTGGAATATCCTATACAGCTTATCGTTTGTTTTTAGATATGCAACGAGGCATATTCGAACGGTTCCAATCCATGCCGATTGCGCATTCCACAATTCTGTGGGGGCACGTGCTGACCTCACTGGTATCCAACGCTATTTCTGTTGTTGTAATAATTCTAGTAGCGCTCATTATGGGATTTCGCTCTCCGGCGGGAATATTTTCCTGGCTTGCTGTAGCCGGCATACTTGTGCTCTTCACATTAGCTTTGACCTGGATCGCAGTGATAGCTGGACTGTCCGCAAAATCGCTGGACGGTGCAAGCGCATTCTCCTATCCCATTATCTTCCTGCCATTTATCAGCTCGGCATTTGTGCCAACTGAGTCGATGCGTCCTGTCGTTCGGACCTTTGCCGAAAATCAGCCTATAACCTCGATAGTAGAGACTATCCGCGCCCAACTATCAAATCAGCCGGTAGGCAATGAAATATGGATTGCTCTTGCATGGTGCATCGGAATTATGCTCGTGGCTTATTTCTTTGCGATGAGAGCGTATAAAAAGCGGGTGTAAAAACAATATTTCTTTTGTGAAGAGATGAAGGCTGACATGAAGCAAATTAAAAAAATGAACTTAATCAAATGCTTAAACCAATATAAAAATGAATGAGGATTTAAAAATGTTTGTATCAGTTTCAAACCTTACAAAAAGCTATAACACAGGGATAACTACCCATGTGCTCAAAGGTGTGAAACTAGTGATAGAAAGAGGCCAAATTGGAGTTATATTAGGCCCCTCTGGTTCAGGTAAATCAACTCTGATGAACATTATCGGCGGCGTGGACCGGGCGGACGATGGCACAGTCGAAGTGGGCGGCGAGCAAATTACGGATTTAAATGACAATCAATTGGTTGAATATCGTCGGGAAAGCGTGGGCTTCGTATTCCAGTTCTACAACCTTGTACCAAACCTCACAGTAGCTGAAAACATCGAGGTAGTGTCGAACATCAGTAAATACCCGCTTAAAACGGACGACGTGCTCTCAGCTGTCGGGCTTTCCGATAAAAGGAATCGTTTCCCCAGGGAACTCTCCGGCGGCGAGCAGCAGCGCGTATCGATTGCGCGTGCCATAGTCAAAAATCCAAAACTCCTGCTCTGCGATGAGCCTACCGGAGCACTGGACTTAGAGACCTCGCGGGGTGTGCTGTCGTTGATCCAAAAAGTAAACTTAAAGATTGGTACGACCATCCTTATGATTACCCATAACAGCGCCATTGCCGGTATGGCGCACGTTGTATTCCGGCTGAGAAGCGGTGAAATTTTGGAAGTTGCGCACAATTCAGAGCTAATCGCAGCAGAAAGGATTGAATGGTAATGGCACTACGAAAACGCATATGGCGTAACATAAAGGAAAATAAAGGGCGTTATATCGGGATCGTTATACTGATTCTTTTAGGCAGCTTTTATTTTATCGCTGCCACAGGCATAGCAAATAACCTCGAAAAAATGGTTGTCGGGTTTGCCAGAGAATACAAGCAGGAAGACTTGACATTTTCGACAGACAAGCCCATTGAGAATATTGCGGTGCTTGAGGACGAATCGGGTGCACTTATTGAAGCTTACCGTCAGTACGACGTAACAGTGGCTGGCGGGGAACTTCGACTGCTTAGCTCATGCACGAAGGTCAATATACCCGCGATAACATCAGGACACGGTCTTGAAAATCCGGGGGACATTTTGCTTGATCCTTCTTTTTTAAAGATGCATAGCTTAGTTATAGGGGGGCAAATTGAGCTAAATGCCAAAACCTTCAATATAGTAGGTACATTAGCTGTGCCTAATTACATTTATATTATCAAAAACCTTTACGATGTGTTGCCAACCAGCGGTTTTGGCATAGGGATTGTTTTCCGCGCGGATATCGAAGCGTTCCCAGAGGCAGTAAATGTTTATGCGACATACTTTAAGGACAGGGAAAATATAAATGCCCAGACAGCTAATCTGCATGGGCTTGTAAGCGGGAAAGGGTATTCCCTTTCCGAATGGATGGACGCCAAGAGTAACAAGCGTATCAGTATGCCATGGGCAAACATTTCAAGCATGAAGTCCATGAGCTTTCCTGTATCAGCAGCTTTTTTCCTCCTAAGCTGTCTTATTGTAGGTGTGATGATCATCCACATCGTCAAGTCCGATGGAGTAGTTATCGGAACACTGTACGCTCAGGGATACCGCCGCCGTGAGCTGACCCGGCATTATCTGGCGATCCCGATTCTGCTGTCGGTGGCAGGAGGTCTGTCTGGCGCATTGCTCGCGGTGCCATGTGTAAGGCCCATTGTTGATTCTATGCTGAATTCTTACATTCTGCCTTATAAGGACATTACCTTCTCTGGATTAAACCTGGCTCTTGCTGTGCTGATGCCAGTGGCTTTTATTGGCCTGTCAAGTTTTCTTATTATGCGCAAAATACTCAAAAAATCTGCTATCGAGCTGATGAAAGGTGACGAACAAAAAGCAAAGGTGAATTTTATAGAACGTGCACTCAAGTTGGACCGGTTTAAATTCAATACTAAATTCCGGATACGCGAGCAGGTAAGAAGCATACCGCGTCTGTTGTTCTTAGTGCTGGGCGTGAGCGCGGCGTCGATGATACTGCTGTATGGTCTTACCTACAACTATTCGATGGATGTGGTGATGGAGAAGGGAGCGTTGGCGAGATACTTTATCCCCTAGAGTATAACTTCAAGGAAGTAAGGAACTTACAGGATGAAGGTATTCCCAAAGGGGCAGAACCGTACAATGTATTCCGCTGCTATCCCGAGGGCAGGCAATCGGTTGAGTTTTACCTTGTGGGTACGGAGCCGAATTCCGTAGGCTTCAAGATGAACGACATGCAGGGCAAAGCGCTGACCAGGGATCAGGTAAATATCTCGTATCCTCTGGCAAGCCGGCTGAAGCTCAAGGAAGGGGACACGATCAATTTTGTAAATAAACTGGATGGAAAATCATATAGGCTGAAAATCGACGGGATCGTCCAAGCCTATGGTGAGCAATTTGTTTATATGCCCCTTGACGAGTTCAACCATATGACCGGTCAACCTCTCGGAAGCTACCGTACCGTGCTCAGCAGCCATGAAATAAATTTTGACAAAAACCTGCTTGCCGGTGTGATGGATGCGCGGGATCACGAGGCGTATAAAGACCTCGCCAGGCCAACGACGGTGATCGTTACGTCTATAACGATCTTGGCCGTGCTTATTGCGGTCATTATTATCTACCTTGTGACGTTGCTGATGATTGACGAAAGCCGGAACACCATCTCCCTGCTCAAGGTATTCGGCTATCGCAGGAAAGAGCTGGCGAAGCTGATTCTGAATAGCTCTACACCGGCTGTGTTTATCGGTTTCTGGATGGGGCTACCTTTAATGCTGGCCTTCGGGAACACCATTTCCGATTACGTCGCGGAGATGATCAATATGGTGATTCCCATGATTGTAAACCCGCTGTATGTCCTGATAAGCTTCATGTTAATTTTTGCGGTTTACGAGATAACCAAGTGGTTGTGCGGGAGGAAACTTGCAAAAATTTCCATGAGCGAGGCGTTGAAAGCGGGCATGGAGTGACTTGTTTGGTCGAACCCCATATTTTTGAAATCATCAGCAAAAAGATAGAGGGAAGGTATTAAAAAGTGATAAAGAACTATTTTTTTTATTGATAAGGGTGTTATTGTTGATTTAGGAGTGTGTTCGGTAAAGAAATAGAAGAAAAAATGTATTACTCAAACATACTCCCTCCGGCTTCTGCACTAGTAGATATTTATCTTATATAAAATAGTTATTTTCTAAAAATAGTCGATCATCCTTAATAGTATTTGGGGTATTATATATAAATATATGGGTATATTCTATAATATACCTGAATTGAAAAACTGTCGGGAACATGCTTAGTGGAAAAACTTTGTTCAATGTGCCCGGCTTTTGCACTTTAGAAGTGCTAACGGGAAACAAGGTAATTTATCAAGTAAGAAAAAAAATCTTAAACCTCAAATTAAAGGGCTTTTTCAATTTTAGGTTATATCTTTTACATCTTCCATTATGCGGTTAAAATTGTCGTTAAGATCCTTCTCTGTGATCTGGTGCTTCACCTTTAATTCCAATCGTTTAAAAGGAAACAGGTCAAAATTATAGAGATTGTCTTTGCCGTCAGCAAAAACAAAGAATTGTCCCTGCTTTAGTCCGGTGAAATACTGGTTCTTATACTTTGATGTTTCCCTTGTTCCCTCCGATGTTCTTGTGTCACCTGGAGCAGCTCGTTGTAAAACGTTTTATCAAGGTTATTGCTGCCATTTGCAAAGGGAAGTTTCAAAAGGTGTTCGGGAGAAAATATTTTATATAAGGCGATCAACTTGTTGTCATCTTCCCTGTCAGCATTTTTAATAATTGTCTCGAAATCTCTTATATTATAGTGAGTTACCGAAATCGGAGATTCCAGGTTGTTGCAAAATGGCTTAGCAATACTATTATAAAAGAAATCTGTATTTGCTCCGGAAAGCCTGCCTTCCTCAAAGTCTATGAATTTTTTAAAAAGATCCTTATCAGAAAAGAAGAGTTTATCAAAATCATTTGCATTGAAGATAAACCATCCAAAAATGTTGTTTATCACCAGGTATTTAATCACAATGTTCTTATTGGTAATTCTCTCCCTGAGGTAGTATAGAATCAGCTCATGAAATGTTTTAGTGTTAATGCCTTTACATGTGGGCATTTCCGATTTATTACCTGGCTTTTTTACCTAGAAGAGTACACCAACAGCTGAGTTTGAACCTTTTCCATTATGTATAACCAGGTCAGATCTGCCCTTAGTATTAATATAATTATTGGGTGAATAGTAAGTGTTCTTAAGAAATTCGGAAATGATATTTTTATGAAACTCTTCGGATTCAGATTCTTTAATCTGGTCACAGAGGTTGGTAATGTTCTTCTTGAAAGTCTCAAACTGGGTCCGGTTCGGTTTGACTTTCAGGTAAGCTTTATTAATTGAATCTCTTAAGTTTAATAGATTGATCTCCATTTATCTGTCAGGGTTAAAATCCTAAAATTACAGAATCGTTGTCATTTAGTAGTACCTGGTTAGCAAAAAAGCATCCCGCTTTGCATTTAAACAATTAATTGAAGTGAATTCAAGAAGTCTTTAAGGGGAAAAACATTGATGAAGAATTTTTCCAATGGCTTGGAGGTGTTTGTCACTGCCATTCCGGCTTAAAAGCCAATCCGGAATGATTGTTTAAACATTTTTGCTCCCGTGCAAAAATGATCTTTTTAAGCCATAGTTTCTCTAAAACTTATTATTTTATTCTGGTGGAGACAATTAACCATAGTGGAAAAACCTATGGGTTTGACCTTAGTTGGCCGGACAATATTGAACCTCCAGAGTCTGGGTTAAGTATTTGTTGATTAGTTAAGCATATAAAGAGTACCCTTCCCAACGAAATGTGGTCAATAGGTCCAGCTCTTGCTCTTTACAGTCATATTTCACCAGAGAGCTGCAGAAATTTATTTTCTTTTTATTCCGATATCGGGTAGGAAAACTGTGATTACACCGAGTAGCGGCAAGAAAGCACAAACATGATAAACATAATCAATGCTGGTTTTATCAGCCAGCATTCCAAGTAAAGCCGATCCCAATCCTCCCATGCCAAAGGCAAAACCAAAGAATAATCCCGAAATCATACCTATCTTACCGGAAATAAGTTCCTGTGCATAAACCAGGATCGCTGAAAATGCAGAGGCAAGTATCACACCAATCATTATACTAAGTACAGTGGTCCAGAAAAGGTTGGCATAAGGTAACAACATAGTAAAGGGCGCGACACCAAGAATAGAGAACCAGATAACATACTTTCGTCCCACGCGGTCACCAATGGGGCCGCCCAGGAGTGTTCCGATGGCTACTGCAAAAAGAAACAGGAACAGATGCACCTGCGAAGTTTGTATAGATACATTGAACTTATGTATCAGATAAAAAGTAAAATAACTGGTTATGGATGCCAAATAGAAATATTTTGAAAAAATAAGGACCAGCAGAATTACCACGGACCAAGCGACTTTTGCTTTCGACAAATCATGTCCTTTTGTTATTGCAGTAACTTTTTTCCGCATTATATTTATATGATGAGTATACCAGCTTCCAACATTTAAAAGCACAATAATCGCAAGCAGCGCAAGTATTGAAAACCAAAGTATACTCGACTGCCCAAAGGGAACGATTAGCATAGCTGCAAGTATGGGCCCCAGTGATCCTCCCAGGTTCCCACCTACCTGGAAAATTGATTGGGCCAGCCCCCTACGGCCACCCGAAGCCAAATAGGCAACCTTCGATGCTTCGGGATGAAAAATCGACGATCCTGTTCCTATAATAGCTACTGAGACCAAAAGCAAAGCATATTTTTTTGCCTGAGAAAGGAGGATTAACCCCGAAAGTGTAAAAAACATACCAACAACAAGAGAATAAGGTTGAGGTTTACGATCGGTATACAATCCGATCAGCGGCTGGAAGAATGAGGCTGCTAACTGAAACACAAGGGTAATAATTCCTATTTGCGAGAAGTTAAGGTGAAAAGAATTCTTAACTATAGGATATATGGAAGGGATAAGGGACTGAATGGTATCGTTAAGAAGGTGAGAGAAGCTAATGGATAATAAAATGGAAAATATTGTTTTCCCTGCTATATCGCTTGCTAAAGCTGCTGAAGTCTGATCGGCTTGATTTTGCATATTTTGAAAATAAACTCGGCAAAAATAATCATTCATTGGTAATGCATGTAAAAAAATAATCAGCTAGTAAATATTTTAGTGAACATATAACCAGAGCCTGAATGGAGCCTGTGAAAAATTTTGGGTAAATTGGTTTGTCATAAAATGAAACAAGAGGTCGATTCTGACCTCTTGTACCGTTTGGTACCCAGAGCGGCTCCTGGTCCAGTTCTAATCAATTGGTAGCTAAAGTAAATAGAGTCTCTGTTGTAGTTTTAGATAAACATTCTTTATCTCCTGGGTTTGGCTTAAAACCCTGCGAGGGCAAAGTCCGTCTTTATTCCTTATTAAACATAAAAAAAAAATACTCCTAAGGGCATTAGTTTTATATCTGACCTTCATCTGCAAAGCTTCTGTAGAGATCTCTTTCCGGAGTGAGGATAATGTGACCGGGGAGCTGAGTATCAAGAAGATTTCCTGCCTCTTTTATTTTCTGGGTTATTATTAGATCGCTTTCGCTTGGATTGCTATTTCCTGAAGGGTGGTTGTGAGCGTTATGTAAAACTTTACATAACTGCCAGATTGAAAATTTGTCTTAACGATTGATTTTTCAGTTGTTAAAACATTGATTGAATCTGAAATTGGTTTTCCCATGAGAAATTTTAAAGCATTCAATACCTGCTGGTACTGTGAAATCACTGTGCTCTTTTGGGTGCTTATTTGCTCCAACTGTAATTTAAACCTGTCTACATCTGTCCCTTTGGCAACCTGCTGCCGGTATAACAAAGTTGTAGTTTTTACCAGCTTATCGGTGTTAATGATGTTGCTATCGAGAAACGATATTTGCGTTAAAAGAATCTGGGCATTATAATATGCATTGGAAACATCCAGTACAACATCTTCGTCCGTTTTTGTCTTTTGAATTTCCGACAGGTCGATGGCTATTCGTGTGCTTTTTACTGCGCTAAGGACTGTGCCGTTAAAAAGGGGCACGGCAAGCTGCAGATTGCCATTCAGGTTCTGGGGCACACCAAACTGAACTTCCTTATAAGTACCCGCGGGTCCTCCAAAAGCCGCTGCCGGCATTAACTGGTAAGGAAGGTCGGTATAATAACGGTAGTCGGCAATCCCATTTATCTTTGGGAGCAGGTTCCCTTTGATCTCCTTGTTCTTTTCGGTGGAAATATTCACGTCATGCTGCGCCAACCTGATATTTCTGTTGTAGAGCAAGGCAGTATCAATGCATTGCTCGAGAGAAAGTGTCTGAGCTTCAGCAGGAATACTCATGGTAAGAATAGATGCCAGTATAATAACTATTCCCATACTCTTACCTTCCTGTTTGTAACTGTGTTTAACCATATGTCAGATTGTTTTTAAATTATTATTGCCTTGAATATCAAATTCTTTTAAACCCCTTATAATCCCTTATTCTTTTGTCATTTCTGCAATTAATCGTTGCTCGTTCATGAACGAACGAAAGCTCCCTAAAATGGTATTAACCAAAGACCTTGATGTACGTTTAGTTTTAAATACCGCTTTATTTTTCCCCTTTTCTTTATATAAGGGTAAAGTAAAGAATGGTCTATTTTCATTTCTCCTGCCAAATCTTCAATTGATAAAGCTGTCATTCCGGCTTCCTCAATGATCTTAGCAGCTGATTCGACGATATCTGTAATTTTTAATTCCATTTTTAATATACGTTTGTGAATATTTACCAACCTTAATTAATAAAAATTTTTTATGCCTCCTTATTAATCCTATTGCTAACAATTCTTTCAAAATAGTTTATAGTAAAATATGCCAGGATCGAAACAACAAGAGTAAGTATTATTCTAAAAATCATTGCCCCAATTGTTTTAGTTTCATACAGACCACCAGAATTGATATGAATAATCAATCCAATAAATGTTATTATAAGCAGAATAAATGAAAATCCTAAAAGATGGATAGTCCATTTTTTGGTATTAATAAATCCATAAGCAGCAAACAAGTAGAATATGCTACTGATGAAATTTGCCCAAATAACAAACGATACATAATTTCCTTGTCTGGCTCTTACACCAAAGAGGTCAAATAGCACAGAACTGCTAAGGAAAAAAGTAATCAACCCAAAAATAGCCAATACCAATGCTATTGACTTTATTAAGACTTGTCTCATATTTGCTTTGTTTTAATTAGTGTAAGAATAGATTGTACCATATTATCTCCGCTTCGTGTTATATCGAATTGAAAATTTGCAATCCGCCATTTAAACATCTGAAGTTTGAACGTTCCCATAATAATATGTATTAGTTCGTCGGTAGTAATTGCATTTGTAAATATTCCTTTTTGCTGCCCTTCAGATATTAAAGGCATTAAGTGTTTCGTTTTTACATTCATCAATTTCAGTAGAGCTTCATTGATAAGTTGACTTTCTTCCATCAGACCATCTGAGAATACTGCTACAACAAAATGTGGATTCTTTTTAAAAAAACTGATTTGCTCGTTGAATAATACTTTGAATTTTTCTTCCGGATCCGACGATGTAATTAAATTCGCTAATCTGCTGTCAATGCTGTCAGCCAAATAATTTAGCATGGCAACAATAATTTCTTCCTTACTGGCAAAATGCCGGTAGATAGCGCTTTCGGAAAATCGCATTTCTTTAGCCAGGTTTTTTATTGTCAGCCCGCTTACACCTGATGATGTAAGTATTTTGCCGGCGGCTTCAATAATCTCAAATTGACGAGGAGTCATTTCCATTTAATATTAATTTTTTATCGTAAATATTTAAGGAATACATTCTATTGGTTAATACAATCATTAAAGCACTTTAGTCAAACTTACCGGTCTGGGCGCTTTTACGACAAGAATTCTTGATAGATGGTCAGACTCATTACTAATATAATGAACAATATCGGCCGGGCTTTCAATAAGTGTATCTGCCTCGCAAACTTCGCTTTCATTCCCAATATGGATTGTTGGATGACCTTCAACGATGAAGAAGAATACATCTACAGGTGTTTTATGTGGTTTCAAACTTTCACCTGGTTTTAATGCCATCAGCATTGCCTGTGCAGATTCTTTGCTATACATCTCCCTTACATCAATCTTATGAGGAGTATCCTTTATTTCTTGTTTTTGATATCTTGTAATTTTCATTTCAATACAATATTAAATGGTTAATAAAATAAGTTTGTGAATATTCACTCACAAAGATAAATTATTATTTTTATACTATGCAAGTTTTTTTATATAAATTTAATTATTCCAGTCCAACAACCTTCTTTCACCCTGCAATAAGCGGGTCTCAGTTATATCCTGACTTACTTCAATTGTCCCTTTGTATATCCCTTCTTCATTGCGCAAAGCAAAATATCGGATATACAGAAAACGGGTCTTTATCTCTATCCAGAAACCGGCATGCTCTTTTTGTCCGCTCCTGAATGCAGACAAAATCTCATTAACAATGTGAACGCTTTCATGAGGGTGACAATTCTGAACCTTCCTTCCAAGAATGGCATTATGACGTGGAAAGATCCGGTGCCTGCCACCAGAAAAATAAATCACTTCATCGTTTTCATCAACAAATGTTATGTCAACAGGCAGGTTATTCAATAATAATATCAACTGTTCAGGAAGCAGAAATCCTGTACCCATATCTATTTTCCCTTCCAGTTTGAGCGATGATTGGTTCGGTAATTTGGATTGGGAGGGTTGAACAATATAACACCACCCGGTTTCATAACTTTGTTCAAGCATTTCTCTCCATCCCTTTTCCGGTATAGCTTTTATGGCTACCGGAAAACAATATGCTCTTCACGGAAAATAATCGGGATAACAACAAAGAATAATTTTCCCAGTTCAGAATTAAGAAGCTCCTTATCAGGAATTTCCGCAGCAAGTATCGTCTCAAGTGATTTAACGCTCCTTCGGAAATCGTCGTGGAACGAACATATTAATTGAAGGCACCGATATTGCGGAAATGCATCTTCAATGTATGGGAATAAAATATTCTCTTTTTTTATATAATGTAATTCGTAATCCCTCAACTTTTTCAAAAGAGACCTGAGTTGTTGTGCAGAAATAGTAATCTCTTCCCTTCCTCCACGGAACAACATTTTGAATGCAATCCTGATCTCTTTTAGTATCTTATTAACTTCGCGATTCTCATCCATCAGGTAATTCAGAAAATGATCTCCGGATGGTTTTGCCCACTCAAATTTTTCAAGAGATTCATGGAATACATTTATAACCTTGCCAACACTTGCTTTAACTTTTTCATGCGGTATTCCTTCGATCAGCAATTTATCCAGGATCTGCATGGTTTCTTCGGGGGTAACTGTTTCAGTAAAGTTTTGAAATTGTTTTACCAGCATCTTTCCGTTTTCACCATTAATAAGCCGGCGTGAGAAATCGGTTAAAGCATCGATACGCGTTGAATTTTTATTTAAAATTTCTGACATAATATTAAATTATATAACAATCGGCAATCATGCATAAGACCTCTTTTATTTTGACTTCGTCGAGCTCCGCTTCGCTCCGGTTCTTCGTTAGCCCCTTACCCTAAAGGGTGCGAAGAACCGGGTCCCGCAGGACGAGCTCGGCGCAGCCAAAATCAATTACTCCCTCCTCGCCTTCGCGTAGCCGCTACGGCGGAGCAAGGTTAGGGTCGGGGCAAATAATTGATTTTCAAGCATCAAAATATTTATATGTATGAATCCCTGTAGCCATATATTTAATAATTAAATTAGTCTTAGAAAAAATATTATGAAAAAATTATGATGTCGGTTTTTAGTAAGATCAGTGGTTAAATAATTCTTTAAGGACAACTGCCTGATTATGCCATACATCATTTGCACCATAAACTAATGTTACCATTCCATTTTTCATCTGATCCTTCAAAAGAGACACCTGTTCTTCGTTTTCTTTGAGTTCATGGAGATAACGTTTCCTGAACTCTTTCCATTTTTCGGGGTCGTGACCAAACCATTTCCGAAGTTCAGTACTTGGAGCAATATCCTTCAACCATAAATCAATACTTGCTTTTTCTTTTGTTAACCCCCGGGGCCATAGTCTGTCCACAAGGATACGAATACTATCTTCTTTTTCCGGCTTTTCATACACTCTTTTGATTTTTATTTTCATTTTATTTCTAAAACAATTTGTTCACTTTTCATAAACAATTTTAATTAAATCTTACTCAGAGTATTTAATAACTTCTACAGGACAACTTTCTGCCGCTTCTTTTATTTTATCCTCATAATCAGAAAGGTTTACCCCTTCAATTACAATTGCCACGTCTTCAAGTTTAAAAACCTCCGGACAAATATCTTCGCACAAACCACATGCGGAGCAACCTTCTTCAATCCAAACTTTTTTTATAGCCATGATTTTTTATTTTATTATTATTATTAAATACTCTAAATCGTTTCGCGAACCAGTCTGGCTGCATTTACCATTTCAATAATAGCTTTATTGGTTTCTTCCCATCCGCGTGTTTTTAATCCGCAATCAGGATTAACCCAGATATTTTCTTTTGGTATGACAGCTGAAGCTTTTTTCAGCAGATCAATCATCTCAATTCCTGAAGGTACCCGTGGTGAATGAATATCGTAAACCCCCGGCCCGATGTCATTTGGATATTCATATTCAATAAATGCATCCAGCAGTTCCATCTGTGATCTCGAACATTCAATGGTTATTACATCGGCATCAAGAGCCGTGATACTTTCAATGATATCATTGAATTCAGAATAACACATATGTGTATGAATTTGAGTTTCATCCTTAACTCCGGCATAAGTAAGCCGAAAAGCTTTAACAGACCAGTCGAGATACGATTTCCAGTCCTTTTTTCTGAGAGGTAAACCCTCCCTTAGGGCAGGTTCATCCAGTTGAATAATTTTAATATTTGCCCTTTCCAGATCGAGCACTTCATCCCTGATTGCCAGTGCAATCTGATAGCATGTTTCTGAACGAGGCTGATCATCCCTTACAAATGACCATTCCAGGATTGTAACTGGCCCGGTTAACATTCCTTTAACCGGTTTTGATGTCAGAGACTGAGCATATTTAATCCAGTCCACGGTCATTGGAATTGGTCGCAGAACATCGCCAAATATTATTGGTGGTTTTACGTAACGCGATCCATAACTTTGAACCCAGCCACTGCGTGTAAATGTAAAACCATCTAACATTTCACCGAAATACTCAACCATATCGTTGCGTTCAAACTCACCATGAACCAAAACATCCAGACCAACTTTTTCCTGCCAGCGGATGATTCGTTCTATTTCTGTTTTGTATAAGACTATTATATTCTTTTAAACTGAGTTCTTTCTTCTTCAGCTTTGCTCTCCAACTTCTTACCTCGCTGGTTTGTGGAAATGAACCAATCGTAGTTGTTGGAAATGTCGGAAGATCAAGATATTTTTGTTGCTTCTTTTTGCGCAACGGGAATGGTTTTCTTTTTATTCTCTTCATAATATTCTGTGAGGTTGATACGTTCCTTTACCGCATCGTTATGAATAAAGACTTGATTCTTTCCTGCTTTGAATAGCTTGCTGGTTATTTTTATATAGCTCTTCTGTTGATTCATCTCCATTATAGACAGATAATTGTTTAAGTACAACTACTTCTTCAATTTTCTGCTTTGCAAATGCGAGCCATTGTTTAATATCGCCTGTTAAAACTTTTTCATTTGTTTCCAGATCCAGATCGCAGGGGACATGAAGCAATGAACATGAAGGGGCTATCATAACCCTCTCCTCTCCGATCTTTGCGATAGCATTATTTATTAGTTTTAATGAACTTTCAAAATTATTCTTCCATATGTTTCTGCCATCAACAATCCCAAGAGATAATATTTTATCTTTTTGGACTAAATTCATTATTTGCTCAAGTTGTTCAGGCGCTTTCACAAGATCGATATGGATTGCATCCACAGGAAGACTCGCTGCTAATTCAGAATTGTCATGTAAACCTCCAAAGTAAGTGGCAACCAGAATATTGATTCTCAGGAAATTTTTTCTTTATCTGTGAATAAGCTGTCGTGAAAGCTTTTTTCTGCTTTAGCGTCAGATCTAATGCCAGAAAAGGTTCATCAAATTGAATCCATTTAGCCCCATTAGATAATTAACATCTTAAGCATTTCGAAATATACAGGAAGCAGATTTTCTAATAAATCAATCCGGTCGAAATCAGGTTCTTTTTCCTTACCAAGCAGCAAAAAGGATACAGGGCCCAATAAAACCGGTTTTGTGATAATGCCTAACTTTTTTGCTTCAAGAAATTCGTCTATGAATTTTAAATCAGTGAGACTGAATTTCTGATTTTTATTAAATTCCGGTACAATATAGTGGTAGTTCGTATCAAACCATTTGGTCATTTCCATTGCAATAATGTCTGCTCGATCCTTCCTGGTAACCACGCGCCATTGCAAAATAAAGATCAAGCTTTGATTTTTCGGAATTCCGTGCAAGATCAGAATATCGCTCAGGAATGGCATTAACTGAAAATGCCATATCCAACACATGATCATAAAATGAAAAGTCGTTGGAAGGAATCAAATCAATGCCCAAATCTTTTTGTAAGAACCAGTTTTTCTGTTTTATCTCAGCTCCTGTCTTTATTAACTCATCATAATTGAGTCTCCCGGACCAATATCCTTCTAATGCCTTTTTTATTTCTCTTTCATTTCCTATACGCGGATACCCTAAATTGTGAGTTATCATGATTAACAAGTTTTATTGTTCATACTTCCCGATGCAAAAATAATAAAAAATAATTATAAAAAGACATCAATGTCTTTTTATAATAAATTAATTATATATTTGTAAAAAGGAATTCACGATATGGATATCAGGCAAAAATCATCTAACACCCGGATTGGGCAAAGAGATCCGGATTCTGAATATTTTAATAATCTTACATTGGGAGAACAATGCAACTACATTGTTAAAAGACATCATACATATGTCCGTGAGAATATTCCATTATTGAGAATAAACCTTGAAAAAATTTGTCAGTTTCATGGAGAACAACACCCTGAACTCTTTGAAATAAAGGAGTTGTTCATTGGTTTTGCCAACGACTTCACCATACACAATCAGGAAGAGGAAATAATCTTATTTCCATTTATACATGGCCTGGAAGAGTCAAAAAATGAGAATTCTCCATTATCCAGGTCACTGTTTCGTTCTATATCAAAACCAATTGTAATGATGATTGAGGAGCATCGTAATGCAGACCAAAGATTTAGCAAAATAACTGAAATCTCTAAATAATTATAGCATTCCTGAAGATGCCAGTACAATTTACGAAGTCACTCTGAAGCAATTGAAGGATTTCGGCACTGATCTGCAGATACATATACACCTCGAAAATAATATTTTGTTTCCAAGGGTAATTGAACGTATTAAAGAATAAAATAAACAATATGAAAACAATAAACAAACCCGAATTAGTTTCGCTAAAAACAGGAGCATCATTCAAAGTATTGAAAGTAACTGGTCAGTCCGGTATGCAGATGCCATTGCATTACAGCACCAAAGAAGCGGTTGTAATCGTTCAGGAAGGTAGTGCGCTGCTCAAAATTGATGAAAAAGAACATTTTCTTCAGGCAGGAGACTCCTTTATTATTCCTGCGCGTCAAAATCATAATCTTTCATTGAATAGTGAATTTAAAGCTCTGGTTATCATGCCACTGGATTCCAACATTGAATTTGTAAATCAACTTAAATCTACTTTGACAGATTACAACTTACAACGATTTTTCAGTTTGTTTGCCCCGACCCTAAAGGGAGCAAACTGAAAAATCAACCTGTTCCCTTTAGGGATTAAGGGCAAAAGCAGGTTGATTTTTCTAATCTGTCAAAGCAGAATTAATTTATAAATTAAAAAGGCCGACTCAAATGCTGGGAAAAACTACTGAATATGCAATAAGGGCTTTGGTGTATATCTATATTCAAAATATGGCAGGGAAAAGGCCCGGATTTAAGGAAATTGCTAAAATGATTGATTCCCCTGAACAATTTACGGGAAAAGTTTTACAAAACTTAACCCGAGCCGAATTAGTGTCTTCGATGAAAGGCAGAGGCGGAGGCTTTTTCTTTAATGAACCTAAGAGCCCGATAACATTATTTAAAGTGATAGAATCAGTAGAAGGTAATGAGTATTTTTCAAAATGCGGCTTCGGGTTAAAAAGCTGTGATGTCAACAATCCTTGTCCCTTGCATGAAGATTATGCCCCGGTAAGAGATTCGTTTTTTAAAATGGTTAATGAAAGAACAATTCAGTCGCTTGCCAATAAAATTAACAAACAAGAGGCTACATTAAACAGATTATAAATAAGATTGATCGATGAAACGAATCGGAATTATCCCGAATAGAATTTAATCCATCTGAATCTTTGAAGAGCCGGTTCGCATGTCTATTTAAGTGAGCTCTATTATTCAACCTTTAATTTGCTGATTTTTATTTCCCAAACATCAGGTCCCTGTTTAAGATATTCCCATCCAAATTCTTTTCCTTTTTCTGCTGTAAAATGGTAATATAGCAGTTTTGGATCGTGGTCGTTATGAAGGATAAATGATTCACCAACAACCAAATCTTCATAAGTTTGAAAGATTGTTGCATGTCTAATTCCCGGTTCATTATTTGTGGCATCACGTACTTCCTTAATTAAATATTTAAATGATTTATTTTTAAATTGGAGGTCCTTTCACATCCTGCCGACTGAGAAGTGGCTATTGTAACTCATGGTAATGATGGCCCTCACGTTGTAAATACATGGAACAGGTATGTATGCATCAATCCTGATGGGAGAATCTTGATTCCCGCCGGAAGAATGAACACGACAGAAAAAAATGTAGAAATAAATGCCATTGTCAAACTTACAATTGGAAGCAGGGATAAGTTACAAAGGAACCGGCTTCCTGATTACCGGCAAAGCAAAATTTTAAAAGATAGCCCAGTATTTAATATGATCAGAGAGAAGTTCTCATGGGCCAGGGCAGCCCTGGAAATAATAATTGAAACTGCTGTACAGACACTCTGAAATCTTGACACACGATTTGAATTATAAATGAGGAGACTCTTCCTTAACCACTCTGTTTCCGGATTCTTCTTCAACCTTTTTCATCTTATTCCAGATCACCAGCTGGTACTCCCGCCATAAATAAGAAAAGGGATATACCAGAAAATGTATAAACCTTGTATAGGGTATCATCCCGATAAGTATAAAGGCTGAAATTATATGTATCCTTATCATAAACGGCAGCGATATGACAGTTGTGGTATCGGGTTGAAAGAGAAAGACCGATCGCAGGTAGGGTGTCAGTACCAGGGCAAACCAGGATGACCCCCATCTGAAGAAAAAAGCTGTATATAAGCCTGTAATAATCATCACGGAAAGTATAACATAAACAAAGATATCCATCCTTGTGGTTATAATACGAATCCTCTTTATCTGTATACGTCTGATAATAAGAATAGTAAGTCCGATAAGTGTCATTAGCCCGAAAGCAAATGCAGAAATTTCAAGAATGTATAACCGAATAGGTTTTTCATTCCATGCCAGAACCGATGATGGGAGTAAAAACGCAATCAGATGTCCGAAGAACAATGTAATTATACCCCAGTGGAATGGTCTGCTTCCAAAGAACAATAATTTGTTTTCCAATAACTGGCTTGAGAGGGAAGAGACCTGGAATCCATGAAACCGATACCTGTAAATGCTGCCTGCGATTAAAGAGATAATAGCTATGTAAGGCAGTAAAACAAAAAAGAAAATTCCGTTCATTTTAGTCTGTATTATTTTACATTTTATGGTCCTGCATACCCTCTTCAACTGTAGAGTTCCTGAAGAGATCTGATTTTTTCCTGACACTGAAATTGAACTTTTCAAATGAAGAATCAGGATAATCTGTTTCCATTATGGTTACAAGAATTTCCAGCAAGCCCTTATATAAATTGCTTGTATCTCTGAATTTTAAGATCAATTCATGTATCGCTGGTATCAGCAGGGAATAAATCAGTTCTTCAGCCAGATCAGCGTCCTCCATTTTCGGTAAAAGGGTCAGTATATTTGGTAAATGGTCAGGTAACTCACTTCCGCAATCATTACCTGCCTTTAGTTGTTCTTTCTTTATATTTACCAGGAACACTCCGCGCTTATAATCTTCTCCGAACAAAACATACCCAATATCCAAAAAACAAATTGCCTGCACATCAAAAGTTCTGATATAATATTCCTGTTGAAAGCTTAAAGGTTTTTCAATAGCATGATTAATAAACGGATCCAGCTTCTTCATCAGTTTATGATCGTACGCGGAAATAATATCTCTCCATTTATCTGAATAAGATCTCAGGTCATCCGAAGGATACCTGAACATTTCTGCAAGCAAGCTTATAATGAATTAAATCTTTCATATTACAACCCTCGTTCCGGTTTTTCAGTAAATCCAAATCCGGCATTCTCTTTTCTAATACTTGTTTGTTCAATCATTTCAATAGCTTCCTCCCTGTGAGCAGGAGGTATAACAAACCGGTCGCCGAAACTGGCCAGGGAAGTGAGTCTGAATATTGCATCCGCGGTTTCGGGAGATAAATCTGACTTCAGAAGGTTTGCATCTGCTTCTGCACGGCTGATATCACCAACTGTAACAGATCGTCTGTGTATCCTGACGGCCATCATTTTTGTGAGGATATTTTTTATTACTCCGGTTTCACCTGCGCTGAAAAGGTTAGCAAGATATTTCATCGGGAGCCTCCCGTCGTCAATGTCATTCCACATCGAGTTGCTGGTAGTATTGTAAATGTTGTTTTCCATACTTGCCATAGCGGGGAGAAGGGGCAATGCATAAAACAGGCTGGGCAGAGTACGGAATTCAGGATGAAGGGGTAAAGCCAGTCCCCATTCCTTAACAAACTTCCAAACCGGCGATTTTCTTGCTGCATCCATTGTGGAATCAGCAATACCTGCCTTTTTTGCGGAAATGATCACTTCGGGATCATTTGGATTAAGATAAAGATCTAATTGATTTTTAATAAGGTCTTTATCCTCTGAGGAAGCAACTTTTTCTATCCGGTCTGCGTCATATAGCATAACTCCCAGATATCTTATGCGTCCTACACAGGAATGCATACAAGCCGGAACCTGACCCGTTTCGATACGTGGATAGCAAAGTATGCATTTCTCAGATTTTCCTGTGTTCCAGTTAAAATATACCTTTTTATATGGGCAAGCCGTAACACATAATCGCCAGGCCCTGCATTTCTTTTGATTTATCAGAACAATGCCATCCTCGCCCCTTTTATAAATAGCACCTGAAGGACAAGCGGCAACACAGGCGGGGTTGGCACAATGGTTACAAATCCTTGGAAGATAGAACATTACCATCCTTTCAAGTTGGAAGAGTGAATCTTTCTCGGCCTGAGTTAAATCTTTAAGATTGATATCATTTCTGGCATAAAGGGGAGAACCTCCCAGATCGTCATCCCAGTTGGGACCTGACTTTGGTGTCATTTTTTCTCCTGTAAGAAGTGAAACCGCTTCTGCAGTTGGCTGGTCGTCGCCTTCAGGAGCATCTAAAAGATTGCTGTACTGATAGGTCCATGGCTCATAATAATTATCTATCGTGGGCAGATTAGTATTATGAAAAAGCACTTTCAACCCATTGAATTTTCCTGCGCCTCTCAGTTTTATCGAATCACCGCTTTTTTCCCAGCCTCCCTTGAAAATTTCCTGATCTTCCCATTTACGTGGATATCCGGTTCCCGGTTTTGTCTCCACATTGTTCCACCACATATATTCAGCCCCTTTTCTGTCGGTCCAGATATTTTTACAGGCGATTGAACAGGTATGGCAACCTATACACTTATCCATGTGAAATACCATTGCGATTTGTGATCTGATATTCATTTTGGGCTATATTTAGAGAAGTTAAAAAGTGACATTATCTAATTTTTTAATTAGTGCAAATGTATCCCGGTTTACACCCACCGGACCCCAGTAATTCATTGCATATGTAAATTGTCCGTATCCTCCGACAAGCAGGTTGGGTTTAAGGTGCACCCTTGTCAGGCTGTTATGACTTCCTGCCCTCTTATTGCCATTACGAGAGGATTTTGGCACTGAATAGGTACGTTCGGGAGCATGGTAGATGATGCATATTCCTGAAGGAATGCGGGAGCTTACACATGCACGGGTAATATAATTACCGTTATCATTATACACCTCCACCCAGTCATTGTCACTTATTTCCATTTCTTCAGCATCTTTTTCGCTCAGCCAGCAGGGTTCCATGCCCCTGGATAAGGTTAGCATCCGCAATGTATCACCATAGGTAGAGTGAATATGCCATTTCCCGTGCGGGGTAAGTACATTGAGCAATTTCGCTTTCCCTTCAGCTACGGATTTCCGCAATTCACCAAATAACTCTGGTTTTGGAGACGGCTTATATGTAGGCAGGTGTTCACCGAACTGAATATAGCCTTCGTGGTCAAGATAAAAATGCTGACGTCCCGTGAGGGTTCGCCATGGTATCAGGTGCTCTGTATTTAAAGTGAAGGCAGAATAAGCCCTTCCGTTGGTCATCAGCCCCGACCATAGGGGTGAATTCAGCAGTCTGCGGGGTTGTGCCTGCAGATCGTTAAAATTGATACTTATATCATTATTTATTGGCTTTATATCTCTGAGATCGACACCGGCATTCTTTTCTTCGGCGGAAAAAGCTCTCCCGCTTAAGATACCGTTAGTTACCGAAGAAAGAAGTAATACTGCATTTATAGCTTCTATGTCCTCATTTATAGATGGATATGATTCATTTCCAATCTGGTTAACATGATTCTTATCCTGTAATAACTGGTCATAAAAATCCTCACACGGGAATGATATTCCATGAGCGCCAAGACCTTTCCGAAGGTTTTTTCCCAGGCTTACAAATTTTTCATAAATTTTGGTATAATCCCGTTCAACAGTTAAAATATTATGCATGGATTTTCCTGGAACCGGGCTCGCACTCTCCAGTGAACCAGTCTTTGATGGATGGTTGGGAGATTTCACCTTTTGAATCATGACCGATGGGGAGATTAACAATATCGAGCACCGGCTCGGGGAAGTGCTTTTTAGCCACTTCACTTGTTACGCGTGCAATTTCCCTGAAGATCTCCCAGTCGCTTTTTGATTCCCATACGGGTGGAATGGCAGGCGCCAGAGGATGTATAAATGAATGCATATCGGTGCTGTTCAGATCGGCCTTTTCGTACCACGATGCTGCCGGAAGAACAATATCGGAATATAATGCCGAAGTATCCATTCTGAAATTCAGGTCAACAACAAGGTCCATCTTGCCTTCCGGAGCGTTTTCCTTCCATTCAATTTCCTTTACAAACTCCTGTGCCACCTCATCGGCAATTTCATTATGATGCGTTCCAAGGTAGTGTTTCAGGAAATATTCATGTCCTTTGGCACTCGATAAAAGAGCGTTACCTCTCCATATGAACCATACACGCGGAAAATTCACCTCTTCATCAGGATTTGTAACGGAATATTTTAATTCTCCTTTCTTTAGTTGGTTAATCACATATTCCTGAATGGCTTTCTCATCATGGGCGCCGGCCTCTCCGGCCTCTTTTGAAATTTCAAAATTGTTTTTGTCATACTGCGGGTAGAATGGCATCCATCCGTTTCTCACAGCTTTTACGATCATATCGGCTGAATGATGGGAAGAAAAATCATTCTTTGGAACTGTATTATAATCCGCCTGGTTACCATCATATCGCCACTGGTCGGAATGTATATAATGCCATATTGGTGATTGCTGAAATCTGACCGGAATATCCCAGTCTTTAGCCGACATAATTGACCCCCATGAATCAAAAGGGGCGAGTTTCTCCTGTCCCACATAATGGTTCATGCCACCGCCGTTGACTCCTATGCAACCGGTAAGCATTAATGCCATTGTAGCTGAACGGTAAATTAAATTACTGTGATACCAGTGATTAACACCGGCACCTATTATTACCATACACTTACCCTTAGTCACCTCTGCAGTACCGCACCACTCCCTGGCAAACTGAATTACTGTGGCTGAACTTATGCCGGTATAGATCTCCTGCCATGCCGGGGTATAAGCTGAAGCGGCATCGTCATAAGATGAAGGATATTCACCTCCCAGGCCCCTGTCGACTCCATACTGCCCCATGATAAGGTCATAAATAGTTGTAAAAGCTGTCTTACCTGCTTTTGTTTGTAAATATTTTACCGGTACCCCACGTTTCGATTTCCTTTTACCAGCAAATTCAGTGAACTCAACATGCAGAATTTTATCTTTCCTGTCAATAAGTGAAAGCACCGGATTATAGTCGGAGCCCGTTTCGCTATCCGTAAATTTCAGATTCCAGTCTCCTTTCTTAGCCTGCCACCTGTGACCGGAACTGCCTGAAGGGCATATAAAATCGCCGGTATTTTCATCAAGGTTCAGGAATTTCCAGTCGCCATTCTCAATACCTGAGTATTTCTCCAGAATGTTAGCCCTCAATAATCTGCCAGGCACATAATTGTCACCTTCGGCAGTTATTTCAACCAGGTAAGGCGAATCAGTATATTTTTTTATGTATTCGATAAAATAGGGAACCTGTTTATCCACATGATATTCTTTCAAAATCACATGAGTCACCGCCATCCAGAATGCTCCATCCTGTCCTGCATGAACCGGCACCCATTGATCAGCATATTTTGAAACCATACTGAAATCGGGTGAAAACACAACGGTTTTTGTCCCATTATGACGGGATTCAGAAAAGAAATGGACATCGGGGGTGCGGGTCATTCCAAGATTTGCTCCCATTACAGCGATGAATTTGGCATTATACCAGTCAGCGCTTTCAGCAACATCGGTTTGTTCACCCCAGATCTCAGGAAATGAGTTTGGCAGATCACAGTACCAGTCATAGAAGCTTAAATGCACCCCGCCAAACAGCTGAAGAAACCTCGATCCGGCAGCAAAGCTCATCATCGACATGGCTGGTATAGGAGAAAATCCCGCTACCCGGTCAGGTCCATATTTTTTTGCCGTGTAAATGTTCGCTGCGCCAATTAATTCGAGGGCCTCATCCCATGTGCTTCTCCTGAACCCGCCTTTACCACGTGCCTTTTGGTAACGTTTCCTTTTTTCAGGATCGTTTTGTATATTTTGCCAGGCAAGAAACGCATCACCGGTTTTTTCTTTTTCTTCGGCGTACAGGTCAAGCAAGGCGCCCCTGTATCATCGGATATTTGACCCTGACCGGACTGTACAAATACCACGAGAATGATATGCCCCTCTGGCAGCCTCTTGGTTCATAAGGAGGGAGCGAACTTTCAAGTAACGGATAGTCAAGGGCCTGCAGCTCCCATACAACTATGCCTTCTTTCACATGAATATTCCAGCTGCAACCTCCTGTACAATTTACCCCATGAGTACTTCGCACTACCTTATCATATTGCCACCGGTTACGATAAAATTCTTCCCATTGCCTGGTTTTCGGAGATATCATATCTTTTATCCAACTCATGGTTTTTGATTTTTTATCAGAGTAATAATATTAAACTGTCTGAGACTACTTGTATTAAATTGGTACTCACTGAATTTTTCTGTTATCATAGAATATATATAGATGTACCATCAATACTAAAGCACAAACAAAACCTATTGAGAAAAAAAACAAGCCTGCTGAATCGGGGATCTGATTGTAATATTTCTGTTCTCCAACTGATTTAAGCATAGAGATTATAGGTTGTATTTCATTCTCCGTGAGAGCATGATTGAGCAAAGCAGTTTTCATTGCGGGAAATGGTGGATTTGTCAGAATAGCCTTTATACCTAGTTGTCCAAGCTTAACATAGGAACCAGTCAGGTCTAAAGCCAGCCTTCCACCTCCCATCATGGACTGATCCTTTATATTATGACAGGAGATACATGGCGAAGCGCCATTTGCAAAACGGGTATAACCATAAAAGAGGGCTTTCCCTTCCGATGCAGTTTCGGGTGAATATAGTATCTTAAGGCTATCATTTATTACTTCAGATTGCGTTTTGAGCAGTTGACAGACTATCAGGTGCCTTAGGTTGCCCGGTAGCAACAGATACATTCCGGTCTGAAGTTTTAATATATTCAATTACACTGAGTATCTGTTCGTTACTGAACTTATTATCGGGCATGGGAATCTTGTTATACTCGTCATAAATTGCAATAGCCGCAGTGTCTCCCGATTTAATAAATTCCTGAGAGGAACGAATAAAGCTGATTAGCCATTCATTACTCCTTATTTGGTATACACCGCTTAAATCAGGACCAACCAGCCTTCCCTTATTAATTGTGTGACAAGCTGAACAAACCGATTTAAATATCTCTTCACCATTGTTTTGGGCCTGAATAGTTAAAGTCATACTGACAAGAAACAGGAGAGGAATAAGCAGAAAAATCTTTTTCATCAACTTTATGAATTTAAGATCATTAATGCGTGAACGACTAAAGTACAATATTCAATTCGGTTTAAAAAGTTTTCAATCTTTTTCTTAAATAAAAACTATCAAAGCTTAATCGTTTATTTTACAATACCATAGAGGATATAGTTAAAATTAAAAGTTTTTAATAATTTAGGCAGCTTAAACAGATGGAGCAACATTAGTATTCTCTGAAAGTTTCTTTCTAAATGAAGTTCACCGCATTTAATATTTTAATGGATGAATCAATTTAAAACTAAAGGGACTCCCGCAATCGGACTAATGGGGAGCACTCTTGGATTCTTTTTCGGATTTGCAGCGGTCTCTCTATACGGACCTACTGCAATAAAATTCAAAGAGGCAATGGATCTTAGTCCTGCAATGATGGGACTTCTTGTTGCAACCCCCGCCCTTTCCGGATCATTACTGAGAATCCCATTTGGTGCATGGGTTGACAAAATAGGCGGTAAACTACCTTTTCTCATCCTGCTGGTACTTTCGGTAATTGGCCTTGGTGGTGTAACTCTGCTCTTAAATGTATCATATCCCGAAGGGATGCATGGACTATATCCTTTGATTTTATTTCTTGGGATGCTAAGTGGTTGCGGTATTGCAACTTTTTCTGTGGGCATCGGTCAAACCTCTTACTGGTATCCGAAAAATAAGCAGGGGATGGCTCTGGGAACATATGCAGGACTAGGGAACCTTGCTCCGGGATTATTCTCATTAATACTACCACTCTATCTTCAACGGTTCGGATTTTTTTCTGCCTATTTTGCATGGTTTCTTTTTCTTCTTACCGGGACCATTATTTATGCATTCATTGGAATCAATTCTTATTATTTTCAATTCAGGAAGGCGGGAAAATCAGAATCGGAAAGCGTCACAGAGGCCCTTAAGCTGGGACAGGAGCTATTCCCTACATGTAATGCCATGGAGAGCCTCATTCGTTCAGCTAAAACAAAAAATACATGGAAGCTGGTTGCGCTTTACTTTACAACTTTTGGAGGATTTATTGCACTTACAGCATGGTTCCCGATATACTGGAGCCAGTTTTATGGATTTTCTCCGATAAAATCAGGTATTTTCACTGCTATTTTCTCTCTGCTAGCCTCATTAATCAGGGTAGTCGGAGGTTCTTTTGCGGATAGGGTGGGCGGTGAAAAGACAAGCCTGATTTTCATGTTAGTTGTTATGGTTGCTTCAGTATTGCTCATTTTTACTCAAAATGTGGAAATCGCAATTTTTTCCATGATACTGCTGGCATGCGGGATGGGAGTGAATAATGCTGCAGTTTTCAAACTGGTTCCATTATATGTGCCAAAAACAATTGGCGGGGCAGCTGGCTGGATTGGAGGAATTGGAGCTTTCGGAGGTTTTGTTATTCCTCCGCTTATGGGCCAATTCGTGAATTTTTATGGTATAACAGGTTATTCCCGGGGATTTATAATCTTTACCCTATTATCCATTCTTAATATACTTATTATCATCGGATTAATTAAAAGGTCAAGAAATTAATATGGAAATGCACCTGTTAATTGAAATCGGGAAATCCTTAACCAGCACCTGAAGCACAATTAGTATATATAGTATATAATAAGATCCATGATACTTTTGCGCTGCAATTCTTTCGATGCCATTATTAAAATCTCTGGGAGAATAATAAATAAATGCCTCCTATTGTGTATTTAACGAACAGGAGGCACTCATTCAGATATTCAGTTTACCTATTTCTTATTAATACTCCAACCCCCTTTAAGTCCAAAAATAAACCATGCCAGAGCAACAGTTCCCGCAGCAAAGATTGTATCGCCAATAACTCTCAGCCACTTTAATGTATGCATAGCCGGTAACTGCATGAATTCTGCAGAACGTGCATACCACAATCCTGTTTTCACACTGGCAACAGTCTGTGCAAGACCTATCGGCAGAACACTAATAAGAACCATTGCTGCGAGACCTATGTTGATGCTCCAAAATGCAAATTTTATCCACTTTTCTTTCCAAACAGCTTCTTTATTCATGTCACGAAGAACAAATAGCATCAGACCGATACCAAGCATTCCATACACACCAAATAAAGCAGTATGTCCATGAACAGGCGTTGTATTTAGTCCCTGCATGTAATAAAGTGCAATTGGAGGATTTATAAGAAATCCGAAAATACCTGCTCCGACCAGGTTCCAGAAAGCAACAGCAATAAAACAATAGACGGGCCATTTATATGCTTTTATCCAGGCAGTGCTCCGGCTAAGTTTTACATTATCCCATGCCTCAAAACCCATGAGCACAAGAGGTACAACTTCAAGAGCACTGAATGTTGCCCCCAGAGCCATTATTGCAGTTGGTGTTCCGGTGAAATACAGATGATGAAAGGTTCCAAGAATTCCTCCTGACAAGAAAACAATTGTTGAAAAAAGTACTGCAGTTGTTGCTGTTGCTGCTTTAATAATTTGCAGCCTGACAAAAAGGAAATGCAACAACTACTGCAGCAAATACTTCAAAGAATCCCTCAACCCAAAGGTGAACAACCCACCAGCGCCAGTATTCAGCAATGGCAAGATTTGTTTGCCTTCCCCACATTAATCCGGCTCCGTAAAATGCGGCAATTGCAATTGTTGATATCAGAAATAATAAAAGAAACTCCTGCTTTCCGATTTCTGTTTCAACGCAGGATAAATTGCCCGTCCCATTAACAATAGCCAGATTATGAGTCCAACAAACAAAAATATCTGCCAGAAACGGCCAAGATCAACATATTCATACCCCTGGTGACCGAACCAGAAATTCTGTACATAACCCAGCTTTTGCATTACTCCCATCCACTGACCGGCAAGAGATCCTATAACTATCAACAGTAATGCACCAAACAGAAAATTAACTCCAAGTCTCTGAAACTTCGGTTCAATACCGGAAATTGCAGGAGCATAATACAATCCCGTTGCCAGCCACGAAGTTGCAATCCAGAAAATCGCAATCTGAATGTGCCATGTTCTGGAAACCGAATATGGCAGCAATTTTGCCAGTGGAATCCCATAAAATGCCTGACCTTCGACCCCATAATGGGCAGTAATAACTCCCATAATTACCTGAACAAGAAGCAGTGCGGATACAATCCAGAAGTATTTTACCGTAGCTTTTTGTGAAGGAGTCTGTTTTTCATTTAGTAATGGGAATGTCAATGGCAGGCTGTCAGATTTTTCATCTCTCCGGCGTGCATAATACCATACCATTAATCCGATTCCTGCTATAAGAATAATTACGCTGAATCCTGTCCATAACAGTAGCGAACCTGTCGGACGGTTCCCAACAAGTTCTTCTGAAGGCCAGTTGTTTGTATAAGTAATTGCCTGGCCGGGACGCTCTGTTACACAGGCCCATGAAATCCAGAAAAAGAAAGAGTTTAAAAGTGGAATTCTGGCCGGATCTTTTATTGAATTTTCAGGAATACTGTATGAATCACGTAAGCCGGCACAGAGAAGGATCGTTGGTAAATAATCCCCCGTAAAAAGTACTGTTTGAGGCAATTGCTTCAGCTCTCATTTCAGAAACTGTAAGAATTCCTGTTGCAGGATCATATGTATTCTTTCTCAGATCCTTCTGCAGGATAATTTTAAGATATGCCTTTCTCTCATCACTTAATTTTTCATATGGAATTCCATCTTGCTGCATTGCAAGCTTATTAAGAATGTATTCAGCTTCTTTATGGAGCCAGTCAGCACTCCAGTCGGGTGCCTGGTAAGCTCCATGTCCCCAAACCGTACCAATCTCCTGACCACCCAGTGACTGCCAGACATTCTGTCCATCTTTAATATTCTGACCTGTGAATAAAACGGAACCATCGGGTTTTCACAACTTTTACAGGTATAGGAGGAGCCTGCCTATAAATCTCTTTCCCGAAATATAGCAGAACGGAAAATGATAGAACCATAACGGTAATAAATCCAATCCAGAGTTTTTTTGTTGTCATAATTATTTAGGTTTAGTAAATGATTATAGAATTTTGTTATTTATTGACATATTAGAGTTTCACTATAGCGCTAATGCTTTAGGATACAGAATGTTATTTTCGAGATGTACATGAACATGCAAATCATCTTCAAATTGATGCAGAAGTTTAAATGCTACACTGTAAGTATTGCAACCATCTTCCGGGATAAGATAGTTTGAGGTAATTTCATTGATTTTGTCCATTGCTCCGCCAGCAAATTCATGCTCGCCACTCATTCGGTTAATTTCAGATATAATGGTAGCCTTAGCCACAGGTGAATTATTGTTTATAACCTCTTTGATTGAAGGGAAAAGTACTTCTTCCTCTTTTTTGAGATGCTGTAAAAGCTCAGCATTTATTTTCTCAAATAAATCAGCAACTTCAATAAGTTCCGGATGGTGTGAACCATGTACCGAGGCAATTTTTTGTGTGTAAAATACCAACTCCGGTAACGATTTAAGCACGTACTTATGGTGGGTATTAACAATATAATCTATGAGGAAACTTAATTCCCAATCATTATAATTTTGATTTTGATTTACGGGTACATTTTCAAGTTCTTTTAATTGCTTCACAACTACGGAAGAATCAATAGATTTCTCATGTACACGCATTATTCAAGACTTTTTTTACCACCACAACAGAAATCAATTCCTGCATTTTTGAATATTTCGGCTGCTCTGAAATCGGTAGCAACTATTTCACCTATAGTTATTTTGTTGTATTCTTTGTTTTTTGACATATACTATTGGATTAATATTTATGATGCAAATATATAAATATTTTATATAAAAGACAATAAGGTCTTTTTGTTATTTATAAAATATTATTTAACTTTGTCAGAACAAATTGTTTTAAAGAAATATAAGATCTATGTTCAATAAAGAGACAGAATATGCACTCAGGGGACTGGTTTACATTCAAATTCAAAATCTGATTGGTAAAAACCCCGGGGTAGCCGAAATTGCAAAAGAAATAGACGCACCTCCGTCTTTTACTGCAAAGATTTTGCAGCGTCTTGCAAGACAGGGGTTTGTTAAATCACAGAAAGGGAAAGGGGGTGGGTTTTATTTTGATAAGGATAACCCCGACCTTCCGATTAAAGATTTAATTGTAGCAACTGCAAGGTGGCACATCTATTATCCGGATGTGGGTTTGGACTCAGGCATTGCGATGTCAATAACCCATGCCCATTACATGAAAAGTATGCCCCGATAAGAGATGCAATTAACTCTCTGGTATCTACTGAAACGATACAATCGTTAGCTAAAAAATACTCTAATTCAATAACCCTTCCTTAAATATTTGGTTTGGATGTCTGTAATTCCTGAACAATATAGAGAAACAAAAGACAGGACTGTAATTTTAAATTTACCTCATAATTAATCTTTTCTTTTTATATGATAAAATTTTTCATAAAATATCATAAATGGCTTGGAGTAATATTTGCCTTGATAATACTTAGTTATGTTTTTTCAGGTATAATACTTAATCACCGTGAAGGGTTGTCATTTATTGATGTAAACAGAAAACTGCTTCCTAAAGAATACAGATACCAGAATTGGAATAATGCAGCCGTCAAATCGACACTAAAAATCTCTTCGGACAGCATTTTGTTTACGGGAATATTGGAATATGGCTTACTGACAGTAGTTTTTCTGATTTTAAAAATTTTAGTGCCGGAATCCCGAAAGGGATAGACAACCGGAAAATTTTTCAAATGATCAGAACTACCGGGAATAAGCTTCTTGCAGGAACATTTTCAGGTCTTTATACATTTAATTACAAAGACGATAAATGGATCTCTGTTGCTTTTGCCGGTTAAAGAAAAAATCATAGTAGATATTATTCAAAAACAAGATACAATCCTTGTTTTAACACGTTCTTTTCTATTAAAGACCACCGATTTATCCAATTTTAGTGTTTCACAACTTCCCCCACCGGAGAATTATGATAATAAAACAGGGCTCTTTAAAACACTATGGGTTATTCACAGTGGAGAGATATATGGTATACCAGGTAAAATTATTATCGATTTTGCGGGTCTTGTTTTTGCATTTCTTACAATAACAGGTTTTATAGTATTTGTAAACAGAATCATCTTAAAGAAAAATAAGAAACCTGCCGAAGTAAAAGTAAAATTAAGGAACTCAAACAAGTGGAATATTAAATGGCATAATAAATTTGGATGGATCACCTTAGCTCTTCTTTTATTAAATACTACAACCGGGATGTTTCTGCGTCCTCCTCTTTTGGCTTTTATTGGCAATTCGAGAGTCGGAAAGATACCCTTATACCGAACTTGCTACTCCAAATCCGTGGTTTGACCAGTTACGCAGGATTTATTATGATCAGGATATCAACAGATTTATTGTGGTAACAATGGACGGTTTCTATTATTCTGACGACAATTTTAAAACTGATCTCAAACAATTCAGATTTCAGCCACCTGCAAGTATCATGGGGGTCACAGTGCTCGAGAAAATTGAATCAAATACCTTTCTTGTCGGCTCTTTTGAAGGACTTTTTACCTGGAACACACAGACCGGGGAAGTTTACGATTACATTAAAAAACAGCAATATACTTCGCCTTCTCATAACAGTCGGCCTATAGGTGATTTTTTAGTTTCGGGGTTTACCCGTGATTATAAAAATCAGGAATATTTTTTTGATTACAATATTGGGGCAGTTAATATAAATGGGACTGAGGAATTTGCCATTTTACCGCAAAAAATAATCAAAGATGCACCTATATCGTTGTGGAATGTGGCATTAGAGATTCATACAGGACGAATATACCAGTCAATAATTGGTGATTTTTATGTCCTCATAGTTCCACTTACGGGCCTCATTGTCCTGTTTATTCTGATTTCAGGTTTTATAGTCTGGCTTAAAATCAGAAAAAAAGCAGATTATTAACCCATCTGAAGTATGATGAGATGAAAGCAAAACAAAAACTGTTTCCTGAGTGTCATTTAAATGTTATGGCATTCATTACAAGCGTTAGCAATCTGACAATTCATGACAAAACACTGTAACTAAATATTAAAATACAATATGAGCGAACTGATAAACAATTCAATCGAACGGAAAAAGAGACTTAAAGAACTAATTTTAAAACTGCACACAGGGGAATCTCAGGAAGCAGTAAGACAGCAACTACTGGAAAGTCTTAGTCAGATACCTTATGGAGAGGTAGTGGAAGTGGAACAGGAACTAATTAGCGAAGGACTTCCTGAAGAAGAGGTATTAAAACTATGTGATGCTCATTCAGCTGTTCTTGACGGAAAAATTGATTTATCTTCCTCAAAGAAAATCCCGGATGGTCACCCTGTAGATGTAATGATTCATGAAAACAGTGAACTTAAAAAGGTAGCTCTGGAAATTGACAATCCTGCTTAACAAAATTTCTGTTGATAGTGAGATTAATATTGAAGCAGCCATTCTTAAACTCAGGGGACTATTCAACAGCCTTTTTGATGTTGATAAACTATATCGCAGAAAAGAATATTTATTATTCCCGTTTCTGGAAAACCAGGGAATCACCGGTCCCCCGAAAGTTATGTGGGGAAAGCATGACGAAATAAGGGAATTAATAAAAGGCAGTATTGAATTATTGCAGACCCCTTCAATAACCAGGGAAGAATTGATAGCATCATCTGAAATAGTACTTTCCCCTGCAATTAAGGGCGTTGTTGATATGACTAAAAAAGAGGAAGAGATTCTATTTCCAATGTCATTGGATAAACTAACCGAATCAGACTGGTATGAGATAAGTAAACAGTCCTTGCAAATAGGTTTCTGTCTGTATGATCCTCAAATAGAGTGGAAACCAGTATGGGCCAAGGAAGATTCTATAAATGAATTGAATAAAACTGGCCAGAATATTCAACTCCCTTCCGGTAGTTTTACTGTTGAAGAACTTCTTGCGATTATGAATACCCTGCCTTTCGATATGACGTTTGTTGACAGAGATGATAAAGTAAAATACTTTTCTCAGGGAAAAGAAAGAATATTTCAGAGAAACCGGGCAATCCTGAACAGAGATGTAAGGCATTGCCATCCTCCTGCAAGCGCACATATTGTAGACAAAATCATTGAGGATTTTAAAAGCGGAAGAGAAGGTCAGGCACCTTTCTGGATTAATTCGGGAGATAAAATGATACATATAAATTATTTCGCTCTTCGAAATGACAAGGGAGAATATCTGGGAACTCTTGAAGTTTCTCACGATATTTCGGGGTACAGAAAACTTGAAGGAGATCAAAGAATTTTATCTTATAAGAAATAAAAATGAAAAAGCATACAATTGATAATAACCCCCAAGACAAAAGTCTTGCAACTTATTGAAACATATCCCCAATTGGAAGAAGTTTTGATAAAGTATGTTCCGGCATTCAGCAAATTAAAAAACCCTCTCCTTCGAAGAACTGTGGCAAAAATTGCAACTCTGCAACAGGCTGCCAGCATAGGAAATGTCAAAACAGGTGATTTGATAAATATTTTACGGAAAGAGGTTGGTCAGGAGTTACTTAACGAAAGTGATAATACAACATATAATACCAGCAAACCCTCCTGGTATAACGAAACACTGATTGAGAAGGAATTTGATATAAGAGAAATGCTTGCAGCCGGCGAGCAACCTGTAAACCAGGTTATTTCTGATCTGAACCATCTTACCGCTGGCAAAATATACAAGTTGACTTCTCCATTCCTTCCGGCACCGTTGATTGACAAAGCAATCAGCCTTAAAATAGAACATTGGGTGTTAAAGGACGTAGAAAACGTAGTTTTAGTATATTTTTATAAAACCTAAAGTTTCCTTTTAACATGTCAGAAATTAGATTCAACAGACAGTTAACCTACTCTACTGCAACTTTGAATTTTTTAATAGGCCCGTTTCTGTATCTTTTTGTAAAAAGAAGGATATATAAACAGAGTTCAAAAAAAGAAATGATCCATTTCATTCTGCCGCTGCTCTACCTTATATATTTGGTTTTTAGTATAATCCAGCCAAATGAATTCAAGTATAATATTTATCTGAATAACTTTCATCCTGACTGGCCGCGACTTGAAGTTCACAGTACAATTTCAAATGATCCACTTCATTTCAATCAATACCTGGACCTTGTGACCGGGGTTCAGATCTTATTTTATTTTTTCCTTTCAACAGGCTTACTTGTTAAGAAATCAAGGGACTCTGGAGAATCGATCTTCAGGCTGAAAGATGAAGTGCTGTTATCGCTTAGAACAATACTATTCCATTTCATGGTGATCGTTCTGACCTTTATTTTTGTAAAAGCATTTTTCCAGGGAACTTTTGGCGATCATTTTATCAGCATCTATATCACAATATTTATTATTATAACCACTTTAAGGGTTATAAATGATTCAACTTACTTTGACAGAACAACTTCATTTCTTGATATTCCTATAGGGAAATATCGTAAATCAACATTAACCGAAACTGTCAAAATGGGAATACTGAAGAATATTATCTCCGAATTTGAAGATAAAAAGTACTTTTCAAATAATCTGGCCACACTTTCAGAGCTGGCAAAGAAAATTGGAGAGAGTCCCCATCATGTTTCACAGGTAATAAACGAAAAACTCAATCAAAGCTTTTTTGAATTGCTTGCCTCCTACCGGGTTGAGGAGGCAAAAAATATATTTTCTGCTGACAAAATAAATAAGCTTACTGTTGAGGAGGTCTCTGAAATGGTCGGTTACAATTCCAAAACTGCTTTCAATAACGCATTTAAAAAACTATCCGGAAAAACACCCTCAGAATTCCGAAAATCAGCAAACTCCTGATAATTATTTACTTGCATATTTGGATTTATACTTTCCTATAGGGATGTACACCATCCTTATAGGGATGTTCTTTAGTTGCTTATTTCAGATGGTAGTTTTGACAAGTAAAATCAAAACTATAAATCATGACTACAAATGTGACAAATCCAAAAACATTCTCAGGGAACAATCATCTCGATCTCATTGAAAATTGTAAAAGAGGTGACCAAAGGGCACAATTCCAGATTTACAAATTATATTATAAAGCTATGTATAATACAAGTCTGAGAATTGTAAAAGATCCAATGGAGGCGGAAGATATAATGCAGGAATCATTTCTTGCTGCCTTTAATCAGATTGGCACATATTCAGGAGATGTAAGTTTTGGGTCCTGGTTAAAAAGGATAGTTCAAAACAGGTCAATTGACAGCTGGAGAAAAAACAGGAGGATGATTTTTGAAGATGTTGAGTTATTGTGTGAAACTTTAGATAATTCCCGTCAATGTCAAATGTCTTCTGAAGAACCTGACGGCAGGATTACCAAGATAATTGAAGCGATTATGCTTCTCTCGAAAAAATGCAGGAATATTTTTTCGCTTTATTTTCTCGAAGGGTACGATCATGAGGAGATAAGTGAAATATTGTCAATTTCAACCAGTACCTCAAGGTCACAGCTCTCAAGGGCAAAACATAAAATCATCAGAGGACTCAAAGAAATAAAGGCTTAATGTCAGTATGGTATTTCCCATAGGGAACCAGTGTTCAGACTTCCTTGTATATGAGATTCATATGATTGATATGCAACAAATTTTCTCACTTTCCGTCTTTTACCAACGAAAAATATTAATTAATTTTAATTCTTATTCTTTTATAAATGTAATTTCTCATTATAGAAATTTTAATGCCAGAATCTAATTCACAAAATCTTTCAAATGAATAATAAAATATTTTTCCTCCTGATTATGATTATTATCGTTCCAGTGATCTATGCTCAGCAGATACCTGGAAATGAATCAAATCCTTCTGTCAGCGGAGATATTAAACTTGCAAAAAAATACCTTCCTGAGTTTACCAGACTTACAGATGGCTGGGTGAAAGCGTATGACAGTAAAAATGCGGATAATCTTATCCCCTTTTATTCAGAGGATGCCAGGTATGTTTCCTCACACGTTTCAGGTCTTGAAGCTGTTGGAAGGAAAGAACTTATTGCCAATTTTCAGCATGGTGCGGATATTGGTGGATTTATAGATAAGGTTGATATAATCTCCATTTCCATCTCAGGTAATATGGCAACCCTGTACTGCAAATATACAGCAACCAATAGCGGTACAACTGTGTCAGGCAGGAACCTGCTGGTACTTGAGAGGAGGGCCGGGAAATGGTTAATAATTTTACATATGACAGTCATTTAATAAGAATCAGAGACGTAATATGGAACTTATTTGTATATAATATGGAAGAGTCCAAATTAATCATATTGATTTATTTTCTTTCGTTAGCGGTATATGGCTTTTTTGAAATAATCGTTCAAAGAAAATATTTCAAACGGAAATCAAAGAAGACAGATAAAGGTTTTATTTTTTTGCTTCTCTCATTTTATATGGCCATATATCTGACACCATTGGAATATGTACTTCTAAAGCAAAAACTGATGCCAGGAATGATACTTTCAGGTTTCATTATACTTACTGTGGGAATACTTATTCGTTTCATTGGTTTATATCAGATGAAATATAATTTTTCCACCGCAATTGAAGCTGGTGAAGACAATACCCTGGTGACTACCGGATTATATAGATATATCCGGCACCCATTATACCTGGCTGTATTCATGATTGCTGCAGCAGGCAGTATCATATTTTCATGTATCTATTCATGGATAATGGTTTTAATTACCCTGGTTGCAATAATCAACAGGATAAAACATGAAGAAATCTTTTTGAACCAACATTATCAGGATTATGCAAAGTATTCTGAAAAGACCTGGAAGCTGATCCCTTTTATTTATTAAGTCAGTGTAACTTATAATTATAAACATAGAATTAGTGAAGAAATACTTATTAATTCTACTTTGACAGATTAGAAAAATCAACCTGTTTTTGCCCTTGATCCCTAAAGGGAACAGGTTGATTTTTCAGTTTGCTCCCTTTAGGGTCGGGGCAAACAAACTGAAAAATCGTTGTAAGATGTAATATGTCAAAGTAGAATTAAAATAACCCTGATAAACAATTCATGAAAACATTAAGACTGTCACTCTTATTTCTAATGATATTCGAAATAAGTCATGCACAAGAAAATCCAGTCAATCGTTCATCATTTTTTACTGCTGGTGTTCTTCAGATTAAGGAAAGTGCAAACTTCGGTTTGGTTTTTACGGGTCCGGCTGTAAACTATGGTCTGAATAGAGAATTTCTGAAAGACAATAGGTTGATTACATATGAAAATAAGTTTGGACTTGGTATCTTGTTTTCCCGGGGGATTCCTTCCCTCGCATTTTATCTTAAACCCGTGGATCTGGGATATCTTTTTAAGGTATACTCAGGAACAGGAAATTTGTATATTGGCCCATCATTGAAACTGGTGTATGATTATGAACTATATCCCGACCTGCAAGCAGGTTTCGATTACTGGTTCACCGATTTATCTTTAGGACTCAATGCATTATATAACTTCAGCTGCAACAATTCCATATTCAGGATAACTGTAAATTCTTCTTTTGCAGGATTTGTTTCACGTCAACCTGAATATCGTGATCCCTATTATTATGATCTTGGATTTAAGTATGCAGTAAAACACCTTCATCAGGATATGGAATTCGGATCATTCAGCAGATATCATTCTACAGACCTGGAGATATTATGGAAACATAAAAAGGATTCACGACTGGCACTCGGATATGTACTTGAATACTCAGGATATTTTAAAGCTCCTGATTTTGTAATTATCAATCAAAGCATTAAACTGGTCATTAAGAAAAAACAAAAATAATATGAAGCAAATAGCTCTTTGTGTGTCTATTCTGTTCCTGCTTCCATCTTGTTTAAAGGAAGATGAATTAAAGAATCCATTTGTGTCATTGGTCCCCCGTCAAATAGATGATGGCTGGCAGATCTCAACTCCAGATGCTGAAAATATAAATTCGGCATTGCTTACTGAAATTTATAGAGATTTTCATGCTGATGAAGATATCTGGCAGGCAAGAAGCTTACTGGTTATAAGGAATGGAAAACTGGTTGCAGAAAGCTATACAAAGGATGAAACAGACATAATTACTCCAAGAGCAATCTGGAGTGCAACAAAACAGATTGTTGGTTTATTAACCGGGATAGCCCTTGAAAAGGGTTTGATAGTAAACATAAACGATCCCATTTCAGACTATCTGACTGAGACATCAAAATATCCTGACAAAAAGGATATCCAAATCGAAAATTTGCTGACCATGAGATCCGGGATTTCCTATAGTAATGATGGATTGGGAGGACAAACAGATGATATTTTAAGAAAGCTTCCGGACAGAATTACTGACTTTATCCTTAACAGGCCATTGGCAAATAATCCTGGGGAGAAAGCTCAATATAAGGATTGCGATCCGCAACTGGTATCTTCAATAATTCAGGCAAAGTGCGGAAGTTCAACTGGTCAATGGGCATCTGAGGTTTTATTCGATAAACTGGAAATAAAAAATCTTATCTGGGATGACTATAAAGACGGAGTTACATTAGGGGGTTTTGGAATTCTCACTACATCACGAGAAATGGCAAAATTTGGTCAGTGTGTTCTTGATAGTGGCATGTGGAAAGGCACTTCCATTGTAAGCAAAGAATGGATTAAACAGATGACAACTGTGAGGATCCCGGATATTTATGGGTACCAGTTCGGCTACCTATGGTGGAAAGATGAAAAGAGAGGAATGACATTCATGAGTGGTCATGGTGGGCAGTATGTCTGTATCATACCATCAAAAAACCTGATTATATCTATGACAGCTGAAGTAAATACCCAGGGTGATTTTCAGTTTGGGAAAGAGGCTTTTAACTGGGTTGACAGAATTGTTACCATAACAGAATGACCGGCCAAATAATTTACCTTCAAAAACCAACAAAAGTGTTGTTAAGGAGTAACTGTTAAATCGTAAAATAATAAGTAAAAATTTGCAATATACAAGGGGATTCATGGATAATCCTCTATTACTTCAATGCAATAGTTAATTCCTTTCTTGTATTCTGGTTGGTGAAACGATCACCAAACTCAGGGACTAAGCTATTCCTTCAAATCTTAATCCCTGTATTTTTTGTGCAAACCTTTCAAACACAAATTGAAACATTATATTTTAAGGATGCATTTCCATTGATAAAAGGTAATTTTGAAGACTTTAAAATTATTCTAAGAGGTGCCTTGGAAGCCGTTCTTTTTGCTTCATTAACCATTCTGGTCACAAATAGAATAAAGAAACCTGTCATTGAGCTAAATCGGTACATTCTCAACCCGGAACGAATAATAAACCAATCCCTCTGGCTGGGTATCGTCTATTTAATATTGTATTTATCATTTGGTTATTTTATTGCCTGGCAGTCTGAGAAGCTTCGTTTATTTTATGGCGGACCGGCACAGTTTAATTCATTCATGGATCAAATGAAAAATATTCTTTTAGAGAAGCCCGAAATACCATTTTTCCAGTATTGCCGTGGCGTCCTGTGGATTGCTTGCTTATTGCCCATATTTAAGGGATTTATGGGAGGAAGGAAGGAAGGAATTAATTACCTTCTCTGCTCTATTCCTTGGTCTATTACCTACGGCTCAACTTGTTTTGCAAATCCATTAATGCCTTCGCAGGTAAGCTGCTACCATTTTTTTGAAGTATCTGTTTCTAATGCCATATTTGGATCATTGGTTGCTTTCACTATACCCGATAACCAATTAGCAAGGCAACTTATTGAGTAAATTTGTCAAGGATTAATTTTGTTCCGGCGATTACGGTTCTTCTTCTGCTGTGAAAGGGTTTTATATATAAGTGTTATGTCCTCTTCGGGTGATTTGCATAGAAATACCTTTAGTCACTTTTCTCTGAAATATTTATCATCAACACTTCCAACCAAATTATATCTGAAAACAATTCATCCAGCTTGTCGATATTTCTGTAAATGGAAATTAACGGTCCTTCAGGGATAGAATAAGGTGGCCAGAAAATATAACTTTCATGAAACGTTATTGTCCCCTATTAAACTCTTCCTTGCCCCTAACATAATGTACTCGCTTGCTTCCCTTTCTATTTCTTCTTTCGTTTTAACCCGGACTTCACTTTGTTTTATCCACTCATCCAACTCCCTGGTGTAGAAAAGTACTCTCTTGCCAAACTTGTAATTTTACCATTCTTATCAGTATAGATTGCTTCGTAGGATTTTTTTCTTAATGATTTAATAAATATGCCCAGGTAAGAACCGAGGAATAATCTCAGTTTAAAAAATGATTTGTTTTTAGTGCTCGAGCATTTTAGCTTTGAGATTCAGAAATTGAAACCATGATGAGTCTTAGCACTTTCACTCGTAGCGATACAGCCCGATACTCATGCCGTGGGATGCTGCAAAATGAATTTGACTTTATGTTTTTATTGACGTAACTTTGATATTATATTAGAGATTGGTAGTAGAATATTCTTAGTTAAAACCTTAATATAAAAATTGTAAAGGAGGACTACTATGGTTTGGCTTAAAGATTTTTTTACAAAGACAGCAAAGATGGTGGGAGGAGCTCCGCCGATTGAATTGACTTATGTTCCATCCATTTCAACACAGGTCATTCCTGGCATGGGTGAAGCAATCGAACCTGATTCATGCTACATCGAACTCTATCTGGGATCCCTGCGTCTGGAAAAGGCACGAAAATTTACTACTCGTTTCCATGGCGTCGCGTATTCCTTCGTATCTCTTTCTCGTGAAGGAGAGGAGCGCGCTCAACTTACGGCGGTATCAAAAGCCAGATAAGCTAGCTGATCTCGACTCAAAATCACTTGGCAATGTCATTGTCGTATCCAAACAGATGATGGGCCCAACCGCATTCCGCGGCGGTCCTGTATCGCTAGAGTTAGGCTTGTTTTCGGTCAAGAGTGGAAACTTGTTAAGTCCAATTTTGGACTACGTCACAAAGGTCTCCTCAACTGCCGGAATTAGCTATGTAGGGGCTATCAAACCGTTTGTGCCTCTGATCACTGAAGGTATGGATATGATCGCTGGTCAGCAACAGGACACTGCACTCGAAGTGGGAGTTGATACAGATATTAACTTAACCAGCAGTTGCGTAGCGGCGATCATCGCTAAACCAAAGGGGGAGATTGATACTACTACACTTACTCTAGACCAGGACTGCAAGCTAATGTCAGGTACACTACCCCTTGACTGCGGTTACGCCGTGTTCTCAATTCGTAGAACACAGCAGAAGTCTGACTACGGCGAAATTCCAGAGCTAAAGGAGAAGTATTCAGCTATTCAATTGGCAATAAAGCAAAACAATGAGAAGGAAGCTAAAGATGCTCTTACAGCGTTTCGTCTCACTACTATAGCGTCACCTGACCTAATTCCATCAGATGCACGCAAGCTGGTTGAGAAGGCCAAGGAAAAGGTCTTAGAAGCCTTCCCTCCTGACGGAATTACTGCATCCAGAAAAAGCATAAAAGTTGAAAAACTCTCTGAAATAGGACTGTATGAGTAAACACGCAAACTTATATCACATCAATAATGTGATATAAGTTTAATCAACGTTGGATTATTGCCCGATTATTCCGACCATCAATTTTTACAATCCTATATAAAAGCGAGGGTCATATTTATGTTTTAGTCTCATTAAGAATTATATACTGTCTATTAGTTAGCAATTGATGATTCAGTAAGATCCTTTTGACAATGAATAATTCTGCGAAAAATCAGTTAGATTTCCCCCAAAGAATGTTAGCATTAGGCGAGGATTCCACTGCAAAGCTCGGGGATATCTGGTCAATGGTCCGCCCAGAATTGGGATCAACCAACGTAACACTTGATGCCAGTACACAAGAACCTGACAACGACTTCCTCGTTGATAGTCCTTATAAGCAGGGAGCCTGGAGGAGTTATGTGCCTGTTCTTGGAGAGATTTTATGGGAGGTGCCTAAAGAAACCGTTGCAAAAGTTCCTCCATATTATGCGTACACTTGTAAACTAAACGACGGAAAACAGGTTGGGTACGTGCGCATACCTCACTATACGTATAATAAGCGTGCAGTGGCTTCATTCGAGGAATTGATCACCCGCTTTGAAAGTACAACGGATATAATGGTTATCGATCAAATCAATAATGACGGCGGAAGCATGTTTCAGATGTATGCATTACTTTCTACATTGACTGATAGGCCACTGTCCTTGCCACAGCACCAAATAACTATTTTTGATGACCTTTCCGCTATCTGCAGGAGAAATGGTGGCACTTGCAAAAGCTGGCAATATTGATCCTTATGATGAAAGACTAACCTCAGAGTTGATCGATTTCTATCGTTTTGTGCTGTCAGAGAATGAGGCAGGCCCGAGGGATAGGCAAACCAACTAATCCAGTGCACCTGAACGGTGTTGCAGAGATTCTACCTGCTAAGAACCACTTCACAAAGAAGATTATCGTTCTAATCAATAATCTAGATTTCTCCGCTTCAGAATTTTTTGCTGCAATTCTCCAGGATAACAAACGAGCGATACTTTTTGGTGAACGAACGGCAGGGGCTGAGGTTGCGTTAGGCGAATGCCAGGGAATCAGTTTTTAGGTGAAGAGTATTGGACCCTCACTTGGACAATGGCATGGCGCACAATTGGCCAGCCGATTGAGAACATAGGAGTACATCCAGACATCAGATACACCTTGACGGCCAAGGATTTTCAATTTGGATTCATTGACTACCACCAGGCACTTCTTACAGCCATCAACCAGTAATGTGCTCAACATAGAAATCTGTTTGCAAGGTACCAACTCTGGTGTGGTCAATTTAATCCGGCGAAATGTGGTCAGATTGTCTGGTTTTTGTAGATTCAGTATGAACATAACTTTAAAAAAGATAAGAACTCGTAAGCAATAAAGTAACCAGGATGAAATAGACAATAATGGTTTTTCCGGTTAGAAACAAGAAAATTCAGGTATTAAGGAACGCTTTTCGGCGCATACGGGTTCGAATCGCGATTACATTGTTGAAATCAGATCCTGGTACAGTCCAACGATTCTGGCTGATATTGTTCGTTGCCTTGCTTGTCCCTGGCATAATCTATGGCTAGGCCCAGGCACGATGGGCCGGTATGCTTACTGGCTTTGTTTGGGTTTCCTTTTTTTTACAACTTGTTCTTTTTGTTCTCGGTATAGCAAAGGAATCGAGGCCCGAAAACACGTCTATAGGCACACTACAACGAAAGTTCATTTGGCCGTTTATCCTTTCTGCCCTGGCCGGTGGCTACTATGGGGGCTGGGCAAGGGGCTGGTTGTGGACTCCTTATAGCATTCCTTCTCCCGTCAATCATTTGGATAATTGTGGTAGTTAGACACAACAAAAACGAGAAACGACATGCACTTTCCAGAGTTCTAAACGCTATGAGGGAGACCTTTGATTCAGTACCTCATGTATCTGGTGCAAAACAAGTGAATGAGAAGATGAAGGATGCTTTCTACGGTTTTCTCAATTACTGTGAGTCGCAACAGGATATAGCCATTGTGATCGCCAAACACAGGGCAACACACAGCGAACTAAGTGAGCAGTACCTAAATCTATTGACCAATGGTGGCGACTGAATGATCGGTGGTTATCAACTTGCGGCTTTAGCGTTCAGCAATGCATCGACCATCGACTATCTTCTTTCGATTCCAAGGATTACACCTAATGAGAAGCTAAAGAATATCGAGCGATTTCTTTTGGGAGGACATCTGGTGTACGTGTCAGACCAGGTAGAAACATCCTCTGAAGAAGATCGTGTTGCGGAGACCGAATTCTCTGATGCAAGTACTGCTCAACCAACGGTAAAAGCGGTGTCATCAACTTCAATTAAAGAAACAACGAGGAGTAAGGTCTCAATTTGGCGTAAGTTGATCGATCTATTCCGCTGGGCATTTCGACACAAACAACTGGCTACTCTGGCAAGTCAAGGAAGTTTTGCCGAGCTCCTTACATTGGCAACCGAAGCAGCAACATTGGAGCGTGAATGCTTCGGTGAGGAAGATGTGCGTACACTGCAATTCCTTGCGCTCGCAAAAAAGGAATACGGCGACTACGCGGAAGCGCTGTCTGCCTTGAGGAGTGCTAATCAAAAAAGCCAACGAGAATGGGAAGTCATCGGGAAAACTCGATATGCCGCTCTGGACCATGGCCGCATGATACTCGAACAGGTTGAAGGATTACGTCAGGCTTCGGAGATTCAACTGCTCATGGGTGACGATGACGGCGCAATGCAAGATATTGAACATGCACTTAAACTGCTCGTAGAACAGCGAATATATATTGTTGTTGATCCAGAGATGAACATGCTACGGGAGACATGTAATATACAATGTCTCGAGCTACTCGGTGACGTTCACCGTTCACGGGGGGACTTCAAGCGAGCGAGAGCCCGTATATCGTGCCGCTCTTGCTGCACGTCTGAATTATTACGGAGAGAATCATGGAGAGATTGCACTGGGTTATAGCCGTCTGGCGTCACTACTAGATCAGGAAGGTAGATTCGATGTGTCAGAAGACCTACACAATTCCGCTATTAAGATACTCGATATAATCCCTGTATTTGGCGAGGTCCACTTGCCTCGCGCACTTCTGGCGAGGGCTGTTCACAAGCAGGATGTCGGTTGTTTGGAAGAAGCAGAACAGGATTTGGTGCGAGCACTTGACCTCATGCGTAGTCAGAATCTTGAAAACAGTCAGGACACAATGCTTGCAAATATGCGTTTGGGCATGGTATACGCTGCTATGCTCCGCACCGATGAGGCTACCCGATCTTTCATGCAAGCTCTGAATAAACTCGATGGCTTTACATCCCAAGTATTCGCTGTATCTTCTGAGCGGCAACGCCGAGCGTATCTTGCAAATGTGGCAGCGTATATTGAAATTTACGCATCGTTTGTGCAGCAATATCTGAGTAATGATGAGCCTTCCGTCAGTATTGTTTTTGAATTGCTTTTTAAGTATAAATCAATTGGTCCCGAACTACTCGCACAGCAACGTGAGACAATTCTGGCACAACGGAATCCACAATATGCCTCTAAGCTCACTATGCTGATCCGGCTACGCGCATCAATAGCAGAGATCGAACTCAGGCGAAGAAGAGAGGCAGTGCCATCGAGCGTCCTCAACCGGCTCAGAGTCCAACGAGAGCGAATAGAACGAGATCTCGCAATTGCTCTGCCTGAAATGAAGGCACTGAATTTCCAGGTACCTGATTCCATTGGAAACCTCTTGCCCTCACGAAGTGCAGTCATTGATCTATTTCTCGGACACAAATATAATTTTGCTGCAGTGCCAGCTCGTGTAGAAGCAAGAATCGGGGAAGCAAGATATTTAGCATGTATTCTATTGTGCGGCCAGAATGATATAGTCAAACTCCTTGACCTTGGAGATGCCGCATCTGTCAATGCACTTACAGAATCTTTTCGCTCATCGATTACGGGGGACGACAATGCATTCAGCACAAAGAGTGATAGTGCTCCCCTCTCAATTAATATCATGTCGGACAGAACAGGACTAACGTCTTTGAAGGATACAATATATGAGACTGTTCGCCATTTGACTGCTCGAACACATGTACCCAATTTGGAGTGCAGCCGGGACAGGAGATTACCTCGCCAAAATAATTCTCATGCCACTCCTAAATGTCGTGAATGACTGTCGGCGTCTTTTCATTGCACCAGACGGAGATCTACTGCGATTACCATTTGAAGTGCTTCCCATCGGTAAGGGCAAGCGCTTCATAGATGATGATAAGTGGCATGTGAGCTACCTTTCCGCTGGCCGCGATGTGTTGAACTTTTCGAATGATTCAAACACACAATTCTCTCCAACTCTGGTAGTTGCAGCACCGGACTTCGACCTGGGTACTGATGTATCATCAGAAACGAGAGGATTCCTTTCTCTCCACTTGCAGGAACTCAAAATGAAGGTATATCCATTAGCAAATTGCTAGGAGGGATTTCGATGCTTGGTTCAAATGCACTCGAGCGGCGCATAAAAAATTTCCGATCCCCCTATGTTCTGCATATTGCAACTCATGGTTTTTTTCTACCTTACAAAAGTCAGACTGGGAACGCTGCCAGATTATCTAGCGTTGCTATGACTATCCAAGATAACTTAGCAAGCCTCTGTTTAGTTGACAATCCTTTACTCCGTTCAGGGTTAGCTCTAGCGGGAGCCAATACATGTCTTTACAGTATACCTGTTCCAGACAATGCCGAAGATGGACTTCTAACAGCTGAAGACGTAAGCTCAATGGATCTTAGCCAAACGGAACTAGTGGTTCTCTCGGCTTGCGACACTGGACTTGGGGAGTCACAGTTTGGTGAGGGAGTGATGGGTCTGCGTCGTGCTTTTATTGTTGCGGGAGCTAAGACATTGGTAATGAGTTTGTGGAAAGTTCCGGATGAGGCGACTGCCACTCTCATGACCACTTTCTATCATCTTTTATTCGCCGGTGTCCCGCGAGCAGAGGCACTCCGTCAATCACAGCGACAGGTGAAAGAACTTTACCCAGATCCATTTTATTGGGGTGCATTTATTTGCCAGGGCGAACCAGGGCCCCTGCGATTATCAAACTTGCATCACAATAATATTATAATTTAATAATTTAAAAAAAGGAGACATAAAAAAATGAACAACGCAACTGAACTTACGAAAAAACCTACACGCATTGCTGATAGGTGTTGATTGCTATATGCCTAATGAATTGCCAGGTGGATATTACTATAAGAGTTTAGGTGGTTGTGTACGAGATATAAACCATATGGAGGAATTCCTACTTAACAAGCTTGGAATGACAAAAGAGTCAATCTTTGAACTCTCTGCCACTAATACAGGGAAAGACCATCCATCAGAGCCACGAGATCAATGGCCTACCTATGAGAACATGGTCTCAGGCTTTAAAAAAGTAACCGATATGGCACAATCTGGGGATATGGTGTACATACATTACTCAGGGCATGGCGGACGAGCGACAACTGTTTTTCCCGGGCTTAAAGGAAATGAAGGATTGGACGAGGCACTTGTACCAACAGACATTGGCAACTCTGAGGCCAGATATCTTCGTGATATAGAGATAGCCCATCTGCTGAAAACTATGGTGGACAAGGGATTGATAGTTACAATCGTATTGGACAGTTGCCATTCAGGGGGTGCTACTTCGTGGATTGGGATGGGTTGTTCCCCGTCGGGCCAGACCTAAACCTGGAGCTGCACTGGTTGATCTTCTGAACTTTGTTGATATTTCAAACAGGCCGGCTGACAGCCAGGTTGCCTCATATGATGTACTTAAATGAACCTGGAGCAGCCTTTCAGGTGATTCCACCCGTTCATTGAAGCCTGCTAGTGGCTGGTTGCTTGAGCCGAAGGGATATACTCTCCTGGCGGCTTGCAGAGCTTCAGAATCTGCATATGAATTCCCTTTCAACGGTAAGGAGAACAACGGTGCACTGACATACTGGATGCTGAATTCACTCAGACAAATCGGACCTGGACTGACTTACAAAATATTGCATGACCGCATACTTTCCAAGGTGCACAGCCAGTTTCAGTTGCAGACACCTCAGCTCCAGGGGGAAGGTAATCGGGAGGTCTTTGGCAGCGAACATGTTCGACCCAATTATGCCGTAGTTGTGATGCAAGTGGAAGAAACTAAGGACCTGATCATGTTAGGAGCCGGTCAGGCACACGGATTGCGTAAGGGGGCACAGTTCTTAATTTATCCCCCAGATATTGATTTCACGAAAATTAAACTGCGATTGGCTCAGGCGGAAGTTATAGAACTCGGAGCGACAGAATCATGGGCCAAAATAACTAACGAACTCTGCTCTGATTCGATTGTTCAGGGGGCTCAGGCTGTGCTCCTTGATACAGGAAACATTCGACTTCAGCGTAGTGTGCGGGTATTAATAGATAAAGATGAGGTAAAAGTCGAGATTGAGAATAGTATCAAGGATAACGGGAATAAATTTATCCGGCTGGCTGCCAGGGTGAAGACCAGCTGATATTCATGTTGTTGTTGACAATCAAAACCAATATGAAATCTGTGATTCAGCCGGCATGATTATATCCAATCTTCATCCTTGCATTAATATCACAGGAAAGAATTCATACTGAACAATTGGTTCAAAGGCTTATCCATTTAGCTAAGTACCGCAATGTTCAGGAATTAGATAACAGGGACCCCATGTCACCACTTGCCAATAAGCTTTTGGTTGAGTTAGCCGGTTCACAGAGGGATTTTGATACCTCTGATCAGCCAAATCCTGAACCCTTTGACAATCCTGGAAACACACCAATAATTATGACAGGAAACTGGACATTTCTACGTATACGTAACAATCTGCCAAAAGCCACACCTGACGATCCCTCACATATTCTCAATGTAACTGTACTGGACTTAAGGCCAGATTGGGGCATCACTCAGGTCTATCCATCCGGTGCAAGGCTTGTTTGAACCTTTGGATCCGGGCCAGGAAATGATGCTACCACTACAGGCAAGCCTGCCAGCAAATTATGTCGAGGGAACCGATATCATAAAGGTATTCGCAACGCTAGGCACAACAAACTTCCGATGGCTTGAAATTCCACCCTTGGATCAGCCAAAAACGAAAGACATGGTTACCCGAAGTGCGGCTATACCAAAAGATGCTCTGGAACAACTTCTCGCTGCAGTCTCAACAACAAAACCTAAAACGCGCAATGTAGAAATTGCCCAATATCCTAGTCGCGAATGGATTACTAGCCAAGTAGAGGTCCATATAAAAAACTCTGAAGTCGTGGGATCAATAATGGCATAGTAAAATTCAAGATCAAGCCGCCTTAAACTGTATTTTTTGTGTGTTGCTATGACCGAACATCAAAAAAATAAATTTGGTAGTTATACATTATGAGTTTTTAAAATTAGAATAATGTAAGATTTTAAAACATGTCACATGGGTAAAAATCCACTTAAATAAATCTATTCAGCGCAATCTGACTTTAGCCGATTACTAGAAAAACAATACCTGAGCTGGCTGCTCATTATAACAAAAGTTGGGCTGTTGTAATCGGCATCAACCATTATGAAAACTTAAATGGACTTAATCGTGCTAACCTTGATGCCTCAGGCATGGCAGAGGTACTAATTACCAAGCTTGGCTTTCCACAGGACAATGTCTTTGTTGTGTTCAGATCCACCACCAGACAATCTTTCATTAGGTCTTAAATTGCATTCGAAACACGCAACCAAGGAGGTCATTGAGGAGTTGATCTTCAACCGTCTGCCTCAGTTGGCAAAAGTGAATGACCGTGTTCTAATATTTTACGCTGGCCATGGTGAACGCCAACTGGTGCCTGATTCTAGGATCGATAACATAGGATATCTTGTGCCATCGGATACGAGTCCCGGATAAATGGCATACCTTCATTGAGTGGGACGCAATCATGCGAGCAGGGGACTATTGCCCTGCAAAACATATGTTCTACCTTCTCGATGCCTGTTACAGCGGTATTGCTGCATCCAGAGCTGCTATCAAGGCAAACGTTTTACCGATGATATGCTTAAAGCCCGAGTTAGGCAGGTTCTCACGGCTGGCACAGCAAAACAGGCAGTAACAGATATCGGTCCAAAGGGGCATTCTTCTTTTTACATCATATGTATTGGAAGGATTGAATGGTGCGGCGGCAATGTTTGATAAGAGCATCATTACCTCATCAGAACTGATGATCTATGTTCGTAATCGTGTCGCCCCGAACAGGAATTCAAAACAGACACCTGCGTTTAGTACTCTGGATACTGAACCCGGTGGTGATTTTGTGTTTGCACTTCCACCACGCAAAAAACCTGCGGCTGACCTCTCTCGATGGGTAAGGATACTCAGATCAGGGTCCTCATGGCGTACCAGTGTCACATGCTGTAGTTACGGCAATGGAGGCTTCACTGCGGCAACAAGGTATTTCTGTACAGCTTTCCCCCCAGAAATTGGTGGAGCTGGGCCGAATGCTTGATCGTGCCCAACCCGAAGGTGGGGAGTACATTAAAACTATCATCAACGCGGCTCAGGCGTTTGGAATGCCTGTGGATAAACTAGGCCGAGGAAGCACAAAGCCCGGGCAAATGTTGGCAAGGCCATGCGTCAGTAAATCGATTCCACAAGCTAGTTGTAATGCGCGTTGCACGTTGGTTAAAAAGATCGATGACATCCCTGACCAACTAGTTCAGGGGCGCCCTGTTGTCCTCGGGTTGATTGTTTACGATTCTTTTGTGTCCGAGAAAACAAGCAAGACTGGTGAATTTAACATGTCCGGCAAAAAAGATAAGTTGATAGGAGGACACGCCTTAACTTTCGTTGGTTACAATCCAGAATCAGATTCTTTTCGGTTTGCCAATTCGTGGGGCAGCAATTGGGGTGACCATGGTTTTGGGACTATAAAACGACTTACGCTTGAGAAGTGTTTGACAGATCAGGAAGGAATATGGGCAGTTGAGGCAACCCTCTTTGTCTGGGGCACCTAAGCATAGCATAACTCCAATCTTAATGTAATCTAATCCAGTAACGCTAACTCAAACTTTTCCTATTTTTCACTGGTCTTTTCATAGGTTTTGCCAAGTTTCTTCTCCTTAATATGCTCAGTCATTTCATTAATCATCTGCCTGTATCGTCTAGAATGTGGTGCTTATCTTTCGCGGATTTACACAAACACCCCAAAAGTAGTTTTGACTTGCAGTACCCGGATCCTAATTACTACCGGAACATATAAAGGAAATATAGCAATCCTATAATAAAATGTATCCGATCTCGCTTTGTTCCTTCATGGTGCAGGCTACTTTTGACGTAAAGGCAGAGGAGCGATCCTCTTTCTTTGACTTGCAGAAACGGATACCGGAGATTGTGAGTCCTCCGATTGGCAGACCAACACCTCCGTCATATTCTTGTTTTGGATGAGAAGTCTATTTTGTAAAAGGAGCAATAATTCTTTCAATGATTGTCCGGAAGTTATCATTGCCTTTTCTAATATTTCTGAGTAACGCCAAAGACCTTCCCTGAAGTTCAAACACATTTTGAACACGTTCATTTTCCCCGGTAATACCGTCAGAGTATGTGTCCAATAAGACTTCCCATTCCGGACTTAACCCTTCATGAGGCAGGGTAAACGATATGGGCTCCCAATAACTATTTACCAGAATCAGTAAAATATCATCTGCCAGAACTTCTCCTTTTTCATCAACTTGTTTCATTAACTCTCCATTCAATAACATTCCCATGTTACGAATAAAAGTGACTTCCCATTCTTCCTGGTTCATATCCAGTCCATCGGTGTTAATCCACCTGATATCTTTCACTCCGTCACTCTGGATTCTTCTGTTTTCAAAATACCTCCTGGGATGGAGTACCGGATAGTTTATTCTGATATTGATTAATTTTTTTGTGAATTCGAATAGCTTTTTCTGATTGGCATCCCAGTTCCAGTTCATCCAGGTTATTTCATTATCCTGGCAATATCCATTATTATTTCCGTGTTGTGTCCTGCCATATTCATCACCATGGCTAATCATGGGAACTCCATGGCTTAACAACAAAGTGCTAAGAAAATCTCTCTTTCTTCTTTCCCTTAACTGAATAATTTCATCATCTTCTGTAGGACCTTCAGCACCACTGTTCCAACTTAAATTATAATCTGACCCATCTTTACTATCCTCACCATTGAGCTCATTATATTTTTGATTATAACTTACCAGATCATTAAGTGTAAAACCATCATGTGCAGTGACAAAGTTAATGCTTGATGAAGGCATCTTGCCATTGTCTTTATACAGGTCGCTGCTACCGCTTAACCGTAAAGCCAGTTCGCTTACCTGGCTTTCATCACCTCTCCAGAATTTTCTGACACAATCGCGAAACTTCCCGTTCCATTCTGCCCACAACACCGGGAAATTACCAACCTGGTAACCTCCTTCCCCCAGGTCCCATGGCTCAGCAATTAATTTGAGCTGGGAGATTGTTGGATCCTGGTGAATTGTATCGAGGAAGGTGGAAAGCTTGCCTACATCATATAATCCCCGGGCAAGAGTCGAAGCCAGATCAAATCTGAATCCGTCAATTTGCATATCATTGGCCCAGTACCTGAGGCTATCCATTACAAGTTGCAAGGTACGGCTGCTAAGTAAATTCAATGTATTTCCCGTTCCTGTATAATCTGTATAGCTATTCAGGTTTCCATGTTTAAGACGGTAATAATTCAGATTATCAATACCACGAAAAGCCAGGGTGGGTCCCAAATGATTTCCTTCGGCTGTATGGTTGTAGACAACATCCAGAATCACCTCAATACCAGCCCGGTGATAAGCTCTAACCATTTCTTTGAATTCTTTCAGCTGTTCTCCGTTTTGACCCGAGGCACTGTACTCGGCATGTGGAGCGAAAAAACCTACTGAACTATATCCCCAGTAATTGGTAAGCCCTTTGTCAAGTAAAAACTTATTGTGTGCAAAATGATGTATTGGCATAAGTTCAATAGCCGTTATTCCCAATTCCCTAAAGTAGTTTATTATTACAGGATTAGCCAATCCCTTGTAAGTCCCTCGTTCATCTTCAGGGATGTCAGGGTGCTGAGCTGTAAAGCCTTTTACATGAAGTTCATAAATAATTGAATTATGCATTGGTGTTTCAGGTTTTTTAACACCTTCCCAATCAAAGTTTGTATCCGAAACGACACATTTATTCATTTCTTTGGCATTGTCTGTAATGCTCTTTTTTAATCCGTGTTTTTTAACTTGTTCCTCAAATGAATAGTCGAACATACTCTCCAGAACATCAATTTTTCCGCAAATAGCTTTGGCATATGGATCAATTAGTAATTTCTGTGAATTAAACCGCATACCTGCTTTAGGCTGGTATTTGCCTGATACTCTGTAACCATATAATTGACCCGGTTTGATGCCAGGTAAATATGCATGCCAGACATAATCAGTTACTTCAGTAAATTCAATTTGCTCATATTCAGGTTCGCCTTTTGCGGAATTAAACAGACATAATCTGATATTTATAGCTGTTTCACTAAAAATTGCAAAATTTACACCCTCTCCGTCATAAGTTGCACCTAATGGATAGGGCTTCCCGGGTAATACTTTTTCCTTATATTTATTCATTCTGGCAGATAAAATTTCCGATACTTATAGCCTGTAATATATTCATCTTTGAATATTTTTGTTGTCTAATAAAACAAGCTGATTTCCTTTAGTGTTGAAAGTAAAATTCCAAATGTATAGTTTTTGTTCACCCAATACAAATCATCAATATAACAACCTATCGCCGAATAACTGGTTTTATCAGTTACATGTTATCAAGCTCATGTATTTTTAAACAGAACGCTTAGTATAATAACATTTTAATACTTATCCGGGTATCGCCAATTGCAAATATCTTTCCATATCTGCATAAATTACAATTAATTTTACTATATTTAGGTTCTTCAGGGTTATATAAGAATGATTTTAACTTAAAAGTAAATAGTCAGATCAATTGAAAAGTTGAAATGATTTCGTCTTTAATCCCATAATACAGAATATTAATTAATGATATATCAATATCATAATTTTTCTGTTTGCGATAACCAACCGGCTTATTACTTGTTTTAATAAAATCCTGAAAATATATGATAATAAACCAGTAATTCCATTGCTTGTTATTAATCATAATTGCGATGAAATGTCAATAACAAAATTGCCTGGATGAAAAAAAAATCTATTTTCCCTACATTCTCAGATAAACATACCTGCGAGTTTAATCTTTGGGCTCCAAAAGCTGAATGGGTTAAAATCATCATTGACTCTCCTCACCGTGAAGTACTTATGAACCGAGAGGAGTATGGTTATTGGAACATCAAACTGGATCACGTTTACCCCGGGACCCGCTACAAATACCGGATTGATGAAGGAGAATGTTATCCTGATCCTGCCTCTCTCTCTCAACCCGACGGGGTGCATGGGGCATCAGAAGTTATTAACTTAAACGATTTTAACTGGACAGATAATGAATGGGTAAATATACCTTTAGATGAAATGATTCAATACGAGTTGCATACCGGTACATTTACACAGGAGGGTACTTTTTCAGGAATTAGTTCGAAAATTGATTATTTTAATAACCTGGGCATCAACACCATTGAAATAATGCCTGTTGCCCAGTTCAGTGGGACCAGGAATTGGGGTTACGATGGTGTTTATCCTTTTGCTGTTCAGGATTCATACGGAGGTGCCAAAGGATTAATGGATCTGGTGAATACGTGCCATCGAAACAGGATAGCAGTCATTTTAGATGTGGTTTATAATCATTTCGGACCTGAAGGAAACTATGTGTCCAATTTCGGCCCCTACTTTACGGGGAAATATTCCACCCCCTGGGGAAAACCTGTGAATTTTGATGGTGCCTGTAGCGATGAAGTTCGTCATTATGTTATTGAAAATGCTTTGATGTGGTGCCGGGATTTTCATGTTGATGGATTACGGTTGGATGCTGTCCATGCAATATTCGATTTTAGTGCTGTACATATTCTTGAAGAATTGGCAGGGAAATTGTTGGAATTAAGTGCTCATACAGGTAAGAACTATTATTTAACAGCAGAATCAAATCTCAATGACGTTCGCTACATCAATCCTGTTTATAAAGGAGGGTATGGCTTGAATGCTCAGTGGTCAGATGATTTTCATCACTCTGTTCATGCTCTTGCAACCAATGAGCGCGCCGGCTATTACAAAGATTTTGGCGAGCCCTTGCATCTGTCAAAAGCGATTAAAAAAGTTTTCGTTTATGATGGTCAATACTCAGGTTTCAGAAAAAAATCTTATGGTAATTCAACAGAAAATAATAAAGCTTTTCAATTTGTAATATTTAGTCAAAATCATGACCAGGTCGGTAACAGAAAGAATGGTGAAAGACTTATTTCTCTTACCGGATTTGAAATGGCAAAACTAATTGCAGGTGTAACTATGGTGACTCCGAATGTTCCTTTGCTGTTTATGGGTGAAGAATATGGAGAGAACAAACCCTTTTATTATTTTGTTAGTCATTTAGACCCTGAATTGAATAAACTGGTCAGAGAAGGGAGGGAAAAAGAATTTGAAAAATTCTACAACAGCGATGATAAATCCATTGATCCTGCTTCACCTGAAACATTTAATAAATCGAAGCTTTCGTGGAACATTGAAGATAATTTATGAACATAAGGCAATGTTTAGTTACTATCAGACTCTGATCCGTCTGCGCAAGGAACATGCTGTTCTGAAACACATGGATAATAATAATTTAAGGATATCAGAAAATGGAAAATTATTTATCATGGAACGATGGCACGAATCTAATTTCATAATGGTTGTTATGAATTTTAACAACTATAATACTATTGTGCGGGTTCCATCAGACATTAAGGGAACTCTTACTAAAATAATCGATTCCGCAAGTAAAGAGTGGGATGGTCCAATGGAACTGAGTACTCCTGTTATTGAGGCAAACCAGGAAATAAAAATATCAAAAGAATCAATACTAATATATTCAAGTTAAGAATTATGAATGGTCAGCAACGAGTTATAATAGAACAAATTAAGCCACAGATTAATTGTGGTGAATTTCCGATAAAACGGGTAATTAATGAAAAAGTTATTGTTGAAGCAACCATCTTTTGCGATGGCCATGATGTGTTAAGTGCAGAGGTATTATATAAATATGACAATGAGAAACAGTGGAGTACATCTGTAATGGAATATGTGGTGAACGACAGGTGGCGGGGTGGATTTATCGTCTCACAATCAGGCACATATCAATACACTGTCAATGCATGGATTGACCATTTCAAAACATGGCACACCGATATATTGAAAAAGATAGAAGTACAGGCAGATTACTCAATTGATTTGCTGATTGGAGCAGAACTTATTCAACAATCGCTTGATACCTATAAAGATATTACGGTTAAAGATGAAACATTTCTTAAAGAAATCATAGCTGAATTTCAATTGAAAGACGGGATAACGGAAAATAAAATTAAAGCGATCAGAAGCAATGATCTCTTTAATACTATGAAAAACTATCCTGTTAAGCAACTTATTACCAGGGTTGAAAAAGAACTGGAAGTGATGGTGGAACGGCAAAGAGCAAATTTCAGCACCTGGTACGAAGTTTTCCCGAGGTCATTAAACCCCGATGGAGTCAGCCATGGAACATTTAAGGATTGTGCAAATTTTCTGCCATATATAGCTGAAATGGGATTTGATGTACTTTACCTGCCTCCTGTTCATCCTATTGGAGTGACCAAGCGTAAAGGGAAGAACAACAGTGTAACAGCTGAAAAAGGAGACCCTGGTTCTCCATGGGCAATTGGAGGAAAGGAAGGTGGCCACAAGTCCATTAATCCCAGCCTTGGAACTATGGATGATTTTAAGGAACTTATCCGGAAAGCTTCTGAATCAGGAATAGAAATTGCCCTTGATATGGCCTTTCAGTGTTCACCTGATCATCCTTATATAAAAGAACATCCCGAATGGTTCAAAATACGTCCCGACGGGACTTTGCAGTATGCTGAAAATCCTCCAAAAAAATATGAAGATATATATCCATTGAATTTTGAAACCGACGATTGGAATAATTTATGGGAAGAACTTAAGAGCATATTTCTGTTTTGGATAGAACAGGGCATTAAAATCTTTCGCGTTGATAATCCACACACAAAATCGTTTCGATTCTGGGAATGGGTTATCAGAGAACTCAAAAATAAAGAACCTGACCTTATCTTTCTGGCAGAAGCTTTTACACGCCCATCTCTCATGTATAATTTAGCCAAACGCGGTTTTACACAATCTTACACGTATTTTACCTGGAGAAACACAAAATATGATCTGACCGCATATTGTAAGGAATTGGTAAGCACGGAGGCAAAGGAGTTCTTCAGGCCAAATTTCTGGCCCAATACTCCTGATATTTTACCTGAATTTTTACAATTCACAAACCGGGCAGGCTATATTCAGAGGATTATTCTGGCTGCCACCTTAAGTTCAAATTATGGCATTTATGGGCCTGCATTTGAATTAATGGAAAATGTACCAACAAGTCCGGGTAAAGAAGAATACCTGAATTCTGAAAAATACGAAATTAAAAACTGGGATATAAATAATCCAGGTAACCTGAATAAAATTATTAAACGGGTCAATAAGATCCGGAAAGAAAATACAGCGCTTCAAAATACACATTCATTAAAGTTTCATGAAATAGATAATGAAGCACTGGTGTGCTTTAGTAAAACCTCGGACGATCTTAGTAATATCATTCTGGTGGTCGTCAGCCTTGATGAACATTACACTCATTCCGGCTGGTTAAAATTCCCGATTGAAGAGTTTGAAATGGATAAAAATGTGCCATTCCAGGTGCACGATCTCTTGAGCGATGCTTATTTCCTTTGGAATGGAGAGCGTAATTATATTGAGGTGAATCCCGGTATCATGCCAGCTCATATTTTCAAAGTAAGACGAAAAATCCGTTCCGAGAAAGATTTTGATTACTTTTTGTAAATCTATTTAGTATGAAGGATGAAAATATAAAAACATGGTACAAAGATGCCATTATCTATCAATGTCATGTACGGTCATTTAATGATAGCAATGGTGACGGGATAGGTGACTTTAAAGGTTTAATTCAAAAACTTGATTATCTTAAATCATTGGGCGTTACTGCATTGTGGCTACTTCCATTTTACAAATCACCATTGAGGGACGGAGGATATGATATTGCTGATTTTACAAGCATTCATGATGATTATGGTACTATGGCCGATTTCAAACGTTTTATCAGGGAAGCACATAAGAGGGGACTTCGGGTAATTACAGAATTGGTACTTAACCATACCTCAAACGAGCATAAATGGTTTGAAAGGGCCAGATATGCCAAACCTGGCAGTATTGCCCGTGATTTCTATGTATGGAGTGACACTACCGACAAGTATAAAGATGCACGCATTATTTTCCAGGATTTCGAAATATCAAACTGGACATGGGATCCAATATCAAAAGCCTATTTCTGGCATCGTTTTTATTCCCATCAACCTGATTTAAATTTTGATAATCCCAGTGTTCATAAGGCAGTATTGAAAGTTTTGGATTACTGGTTCGAAATAGGTGTAGACGGATTACGGCTTGATGCTGTGCCATATTTATACGAACGTGAAAACACTAATTGTGAGAATTTACCGGAAACACACCAGTTTTTAAAGAAACTTCGAAAACACATTGACAACAAATTTGAGAATAAAATGATACTGGCAGAAGCTAATCAATGGCCTGATGACGCTTCTGAATATTTCGGGAAGGGTGATGAGTGTCATATGAATTTTAATTTTCCGCTTATGCCCCGTCTGTATATGTCATTACATATGGAAGACAGATTTCCCCTGATTGATATTCTGGAACAAACCCCATTTATTCCTGACAATTGTCAATGGGCTATATTTTTGCGGAATCACGACGAATTGACGCTTGAAATGGTATCAGATGAAGAACGTGACTATATGTATAAAGCCTTTGCTCAGAACCCCAAACAGAGAATCAATCTTGGAATAAGACGACGTTTGGCTCCACTTCTTAATAACAACCGTAGAAATATTGAGTTAATGAATATCCTTCTTTTTTCACTGCCAGGTACCCCTATTATCTATTATGGTGATGAAATCGGAATGGGCGATAATTATTACCTTGGCGACCGCGATGGTGTCAGAACCCCTATGCAATGGTCTTCTGATAAAAATGCCGGGTTCTCTTCAGCAGAACCTCAACGTATGTTTCTGCCAGTCATTTACAACCATGATTATCATTATGAAAGTATCAACGTAGAAAATCAGGAGAAAAACTTAAGTTCCTTACTCTGGTGGATGCGCCGGGTTATTTCAAAAAGAAAACAATACGAGGCCTTCAGCAGGGGTAATATTGAATTTATTGAAACCAACAATCCTAAAATACTGGCTTTCTCCAGAAATTTTGAGGAACAAAAACTATTAGTCATTATTAACCTGTCAAGGTATTCACAACAAGCCAGGTTAAATCTCTCCGAATTTGCAGGTTACATTCCGGTCGAAATTTTCAGTAAAAACGAATTTGTAGCTATTGGTGAGGATCCTTATATTTTCCAACTTCAATTTAAAAACTATTTCTGGTTTGAACTGACCAAACCACGTGAAGAAGAAAGAATTGACACACTTTCCCCTGAATACCAATTTATTATCTCATCCAGGGAATGGAATCTAATGAAGGAATCAACCAGGATTTCATTAACCAGGCTCCTTTTTAACTATATAAATAAAAGCAGATGGTTTAGAGGAAAAGCGAAAAAGATCACGGAAATAAAGATCTCAGATGCAATACCACTTAAAACAGGGAATCTTAATTCTTATATTCTCATTATTGGCATCAGGTATCTCGAAGGTAAGAATGAAAATTACATTATTCCGCTTTCGATTGTTACCGGAGATCAAATCGCCGAATTAAAATACAAAAATCCGGAGTCTTTGGTAATGTATGTTGAAGTAGATGGAATTGCCGGAATTATGTATGACGGATCATATGATAAAAGTTTAAGGGACAATATTTTTCATACTATTCATCAGCGAGGTATAATAAAAGATAAGAATAGTACCATTTTAGGATTTCCGGCAAAAAAGATTACTTCAAAAATCAGGAAGGAAGATCTCCCGTTACCTTCCAGAGTATTGAGTTCCGAACAATCTAATACCTCAATCTTGTATGATAACAAGTTCTTTTTCAAATTGTACCGCAGTCCTGAAGAAGGAAAAAATCCGGAACTGGAAATTATTAAGACATTAACGGAAAATACTTCTTTTAAAAATTTCCCTGCTTATGCCGGTTCGCTGGAATACAATAGCGGAGCTTCGGAGAATATGCCTCTGGGCATTCTGGTTGACTTTGTGCCCAGTGAGGGAAATGCGTGGGATTTTACCCACTCAGCAATTGAGAGGTATTTCGATCGCATAATGGCCGACAAAGACGAACTAATGCTGACCTATTCAGAAAAGAACAGCTATAGCCTCTCATTAGTTGAAAATGAGAAGATGGAAGAACTTATAGGTCCCTTCTTTTTAGAAATGGTAAGGTTATTGGCTCAGCGGACTGCCGAAATGCATCTGGCTTTAGCATCGGTTAAAAACAAAAAAGAGTTTGCAGAAGAACCCTTTTCACTGCTTTATCAAAAATCATTGTATCAATCTTTCAGAACGTTAATTAAGCAAACATTTAACCAGATAAAATCATCAAGGAAACAGATGAATGAATCTCAGCAATTATTGTTAAATGATATTATAATGAATGAGAATCTGCTGTTATCAACAATCAAGGAATCTCTTGAAAAGAAGAAAATACATACCTCAAAAATAAGGATACATGGTGATTACCATTTGGGTCAGGTACTATTTACAGGTAAAGATTTTATTATCATTGATTTTGAGGGTGAGCCTACCCGAACTCTTACTGCCCGTCAATTAAAATACTGTCCATTCAAAGATGTTGCCGGAATGTTAAGATCATTTCACTATGCTATCTACATAGCACAAATTGAAAATAATTCGAAGATGCCGGAGAATTCAGAATATTTAAAACCATGGCTGGAAGCATGGTATAAGTTGGTTTACGAAACTTTCACAGACAGCTATCTGAAAACAGCTGGTCAGGCTTCGTTTATCCCTGAAGAAAGAGAGCAGGTTAACAATTTATTATCCGTTTATACCATTGAGAAAGCAATATATGAAGCTGATTATGAGCTTAACAACAGACCTGAATGGCTCTATATACCACTTAACGGACTAAATAAGATTTTGAATGATCTGATTGAACAGAAAAAATGAAAATGGAAAACTGAAACAATTAATTGTCAAGTTATGAAGATAAAAGGAACCAAATCAAGTATAAAACAAGAAGGGATAAATAAAACTAAAGAAGCTTTATCAAAGGTACCGAAGAGTAGTGCCAAACCTGACAAGCCATCTCCTGTTGAAACTAAATCCGTGTGGGATGTGCCTGATTTTATTACCGAATATGACATCTACCTCTTTAAAGAGGGAAAACATTTTTCCCTGCACCATAAATTGGGAGCTCATATAATGAAGCATAATGATTCACAGGGAACATTCTTCGCTGTGTGGGCACCAAATGCAAAATCTGTTTCGGTCATCGGCAATTTTAACTTGTGGACAAAAGGCTCACACAAATTAATACGGCGGGAAGATGAATCTGGATTATGGCAGGGATTTATTCCGGGAATAGGCAAAGGAGAGGCATATAAATACTTCATTACATCAATATATGATAATTACTCTGTTGAAAAAGCTGATCCGCTAACCTTCTATAGTGAGCAGCCTCCAAAGACAGCTTCAGTTGTCTGGGAACAAAATTATAAGTGGAAGGATGAAAATTGGATCAAAGACAGGAAAAAATATAACTCACTTGATAGTCCTTTCTCAGTTTATGAAGTTCAACTGGAATCATGGAGAAAATCAGTGGAAGAAGACAGACCGTTAAACTATATGGAACTGGCTGATCAATTAACAGCATATGTAAAAGAAATGGGTTACACACATGTAGAATTGATGCCGGTAACAGAGTATCCTTTTTCCGGTTCCTGGGGTTACCAGGTCGTTGGTTATTTTGCGCCCACGAGCCGTTTTGGTAATCCTGATGAGTTTATGCATCTGATAGATACTCTTCACCAAAACAATATAGGTGTTCTAATCGACTGGGTTCCTTCTCATTTCCCCGGAGACCAGCATGGACTGCACTTCTTTGATGGGACTTACCTGTATGAGCATATTGATCCCAGAAAAGGATTTCATCCCGACTGGAGCAGTTATATCTTTAATTACGGAAGAAATGAAATACGTAATTTTCTGATAAGCAGCGCACACTACTGGTTAGAGTATTTTCATTTAGATGGTATTCGTGTTGATGCAGTGGCTTCAATGCTTTATCTGGATTACTCACGAAAGAAAGATGAGTGGATACCCAATGAGTATGGAGGAAGAGAAAACCTTGATGCAATTCATTTCCTTCAGGATTTAAATGAATCGATCTACACCAGTTTCCCTGATGTCCAGACAATTGCGGAGGAATCAACTGCATGGCCTATGGTAACCAGACCCGTTTATACCGGTGGATTAGGATTCAAAATGAAATGGAATATGGGTTGGATGCATGATACCCTGGATTATTTTTCTCACGAGCCTATTCACAGGAGTTATCACCATAACCAATTGACATTTAGCATTATGTATGCATTTAATGAAAATTTTATGCTTACACTTTCTCATGATGAAGTCGTTCACGGGAAAAAAAGTCTGATTAATAAAATGCCCGGTGATGACTGGCAGAAATTCGCAAATTTGCGGGCTCTGTTCGGATTTATGTTTGCCCATCCAGGTAAAAAACTGCACTTCATGGGGATGGAGTTTGGACAATGGAATGAATGGAACTATAAAAACAGCCTTGACTGGCATCTTCTTGACTGGGACACTCACAAAGGTTTTCAGTTTTTCATAAAGGATTTGAACAGTGTATATAAAAGATTCCCGGCACTTTATGAAAACGATTTTTCTCCGGAAGGCTTTAAATGGATAGATGCAAATGATTCGGTCAATTCAATTTTAAGTTTTGTGAGATACGATAAAGCGGGAACTCAAAAAATACTGATCGTAATTAATTTCACTCCGGTACCAAGATATAATTACAGAATAGGTGTACCGGAAGATATTCGATGGAAAGAAATCCTTAACAGTGACGCTACCCAGTACGGAGGAAGCGGAATAGGAAATTTTGGAGGCGTCGAATCTTATCCCCTTCCCTATCATGGTGAAAACCAGTCGATAAATATTATTCTTCCCCCTTTAAGTATTGTTATGTTTGCAAAGGAATAATTTCCGTTTATGACAAAATACAATCCGGGCTCAACTTACAGGTTGCAATTCAACAAAGATTTCACACTGAAAGATGCAGAGAAAATAGTTCCATATCTTCATCTGTTAGGGATCCAAACCATTTACGCTTCTCCTGTTTTTCAGGCTGTAAAAGGGAGTATGCATGGATATGACATAACCAATCCTTTAAAACTAAACCCTGAAATTGGAACAAAAAGAATACTTAATGACCTGATTGAAAGCATTCATAAAAAAAACATGGGCTGGTTACAGGATATTGTGCCAAACCATATGGCGTATTCCCCCGAAAATCCATGGATAAAAGATGTTCTTGAAAATGGTAAAAATTCAGAATATTATCATTATTTTGATATCCTCCCCGGTCATTCTGATGAAAAATTTAAGGACAAATTAATGTTGCCCTTTTTTGGAAAAGTATTGAATAGACTAATTGGTGATCATGAACTGAATGTTGAGTTTAATGAAAATGGCTTTGAAATCAGATATTTTGACAATACGTATCCTCTTTCCAGAAAAGCTTATGCTGTCTTATTAAAGGCAGGAGACGGTGTAGCTGTCCCCCTAAGCCTGTCAGATATTAACTTTGACGATACCCTTTCTAAAAATTGGAAAGCAAAAATAAACAGGCTTTATGCCAACTACCATGAAAATGCTGAAATCTTTCAATATATCAATTATTGCTTATCTGAGTTCAATAGTAAGTCTGATAAGATGAGAACTTTAGTTAATGCACTTACTTATCTGCCGGCATTCTGGAAAAACACTGACAGTGAGATTAATTATCGTAGATTTTTTACTATTAACAACCTTATTTGCATTAACATTCATGATAAAGGAGTATTTACTACTTACCATAAGCTGATAAAAAACCTGGTGAAGAGTAAACTGATTAATGGTATCAGGGTTGACCATATCGACGGTTTGTACAATTCAACTGAATATCTTAAACGGTTGAGAAATTTATGTGGCGAAGAAACTTATATCCTGGTTGAAAAAATTCTGGAAAAAGACGAAAAACTCCTTAACATATGGCCAGTGGAAGGATCAACCGGATATGATTTTCTGGGATTCGTTAATAATTTATTGACCAGTAAAGATAATAGACATCTTTTTTTCTCTTATTACAAAGAATTGACTGACAGAACTGTTCATTTCCGTGATGTTTTTTACAAAAACACCAGATTTATTCTTAACACCAGGTTTCAGGGTGACCTTGAAAACCTTACCAACGAATGCCTTTTAATTGAATCAATTACCAAGCAAGGGCTTAGCAATGAATCGATTAAGATGGCTCTTGCTGAATTCCTGGTATATTGTCCTGTATATAAAATTTACAGGGCTCCCTCCTCATTTTCAAAAGAAGAAGAAAAATTATTGACAGATATTATCGCAACCGCAATAACAGATAATAAAAATCTTAAAGATCCATTAAATATTATAAAAGATCTGTTTTTGTTAAATAATATCACCAGTAAGGCAGTAATTGCCAAGATTGATACATTTTTCAGACATTGTATGCAGTTTACTGGTCCCTTAATGGCAAAAGGAATTGAAGATACTGCTTATTATTCTTTTAATCCTTTTATTGGGCATAATGAGGTTGGCGATTCTCCGGCTAATTTTGGTTTTAAAACAGATTCTTTTCATCGTTTTATGCAGGAACGGCAAAAGATGACTCCGCTGACAATGAATACTACATCTACCCACGACACAAAAAGAGGTGAAGATGCCAGAGCCAGGTTAAATGTATTAAGTGATATTCCTGATATATGGATAGATTCAACAAGGACGTGGCGCAAAATCAATAAACCACTTAAACAATTTAATGGAGAAAAGGAAATTCCATCGCCTAATGATGAATATTTTATTTACCAGGAATTATGTGCTCATCTGCCAATGAATGGTAAGATAGAAGTATCTTTTATTAAACGTTTTCAAAAATATATGGTAAAAGCTTTACGGGAGTCAAAGGTGAATTCATCGTGGGTAAATCCTGATAATAATTATGAACGCAAAACGCTGGAATTTATTCGGAAAATATTGTCGCCGGAAAACAGATTTACTGAAAGCTACCTTAATTTCATGAAAGAAATCATTCCTCATGGAATAATTAATTCCATCACTCAGTCAATACTTAAAAATACTGTCCCGGGGGTTCCGGATACATATCAGGGCTCTGAGACATGGAATCTGAGTTTCGTGGACCCGGATAACAGACGTCCGGTTAATTTTAAGAAGCTTTCCGGTGATTTGGATCAAATGATAATGGAGTGTCAATCAGATGCTGCCTCTTTTGCTGAAAAATTAATGAGTGAGGCCACTAACGGAAAGATAAAGCAGTGGGTAACTTATATAACTTTACGGGAAAGAGTACGGCACAGGAATCTATTCTTAAAAGGGACTTATATCCCTCTTCAAACCGGAGGAAAATATAAAGATCACCTTGTTGCATTTTACCGCCGCTATAAAGATGAACACCTAATGATAGTCCTGCCTCTTAATACCGCAAGACTGCCTTTTGATCACAATTGGGAAGATACACGTTTAAAATTGCCGTATCTTGCGCCCTATAAATGGAAAAACCTTCTGACAAATAGCATTTTGGAGACAACAGGGAATCTCAGTGTAAACGAACTTTTTAATAAAGTACCTTTTGGGATCTTTAACGGAATTGATTTTCAACCAGAGCGAAGGTCTGGTATCCTAATGCATATTACTTCCCTGCCGGGTGATTATGGAATAGGCGATTTTGGTCCGGGTGCAATGAATTTCATTGATTTCCTTAACCGGACAGGGCAAAGATTCTGGCAAATTCTTCCAATGACTATATCAGGTAACTTAACCGGTTACTCACCCTACAGTTCTTTTTCAGCTTTTGCCGGTAATGTGCTTTATATTGATCCTCAGCACCTTGCTGAGATTGAATTAATTAATAATTCTGATCTTTATCAATTCAAAACTAAAGAAAATGACAAAGTTAATTTTGCCATGGCTGAAAAAGCTAAAAGTTATTTTCTTGAAAAAGCTTTTCAGGCATTTAGTGCTTCAGCAAACAGAAGTATTAAAAAACGATATGATGATTTTCTGGAGAAAGAAAAATACTGGTTGAATGATTTTGCTCTTTTTGTAGTATTGAAAAATAAATTTAATGATAAGCCGTGGAATGAATGGCCGCTGGAATTTCGTAACCGCGATGATAAAGCATTGAAAATATTTGCCAGTAAAAACAATTATGATATTGAAAAAATCAGCTTCTATCAATTTATTTTCAGCGAACAATGGAGTCACTTAAAAAAATATGCTAATGACCAGGGAATAAGTATTATAGGAGATCTTCCCATATATATTAATTACGATAGTTCTGATGTCTGGTCTAATCCGGAATTATTCAAATTAAAACCTGATAAATCGATGGAGTCAGTGGCAGGGGTTCCTCCCGATTATTTTAATGAGAATGGTCAGCTATGGGGAATGCCAATATTTAACTGGAAATCGATGAAGGAAAACGGTTATAATTGGTGGCTTAATCGTCTGAGAAAAAACCTGGAATGGATGGATTTGTTAAGGCTGGATCATTTTAGAGGATTTTCAGCTTATTGGGAAGTACCTGCTGATGCAAAAACTGCCGTTAATGGAAAATGGGTAAAAGGACCCGGAGCAGACTTATTTGATACTGTCAAAAAAGCCTTTCCGGATATGCCGTTTATTGCTGAAGACTTAGGGAATATAGATCAGGAAGTATACGACCTTAGAGACAGGTACGGATTACCAGGGATGAAAGTTATCCAGTTCGGTTTTGGTGAAAATATGGCCTTCCATCCGCATGCACCAAATAACCATACTTATAACAGCATAGCTTATACAGGAACGCATGACAATAATACGGTAAAAGGATGGTTTCGTAAGGAAATAGATGAATCCACAAAAAACAGGTTTGAAAACTACACCGGGAACAAGCTAACGGAAAAAAATTGCCATATGGACACAATCAGGGTTACCTATGCTTCTGTGGCAAGACTGGCTATTATACCAATGCAGGACTGGCTGGGGTTAGATGAAAAAAGCAGAATGAATTATCCATCTACCACAAAGGGAAATTGGCTTTGGAGACTGAAAAAGGATCAGATCGATAGAAACATTGAAAAGCAAATTATGAAAATGGTAAAAGTTTATGGAAGATTCTGATCATACATTAATAAAGATTCAACAGGGCCTCCTTTAGACTCAAAAATGGGAATGTTCAGAAAAGTGTCTCACTCTAACCTGGTGAAGGCCATCTTTTTTGCCTGAGGAATACAACTGAAGGGCCGGAAGTTTAGATTAAAAACTATATTTCACTACCATTACTAATTCTTCAAGATTTGTCAAATCTGCAGGTGTAATACTCAATTTAAATGAAGCGCCAATCTCAATATTATTACTCGTGCCGGTATAAAGACTCAAATCATTATTAACTGCCAGGTTCAATGCAGTACTATTGATCATTATTGAAAAGGTGGAAGGATTATTCTTAATCTTTGTGATAAACATCACATTTTCAATTAGAGCGTCTAGTGACTGAACTATATATGGCAATCGCGATTTATCAATGATCAAATCCACTGCCCCATTATTCTTCAGCAGGTTCCACTCATTCGAAAGGTCATGCTTTAAATCGAAGGCAATGTGCAAGCCCGTCTCACCGAGTAGCTGTTTAATTGAATTCATCTGGTCCTTTAGAGAACCATTTGCAGTATCTTTTAGCCCTGATCCGCCTTCTCTTGATGTGTATTTCACGTGAATAATAACATCTGAAATTGAATTATAATCGAATTGTGCCATTTCAGTCGGTAATTCCAGGTGCCAACTACTTATAGCTCCTGTGCCTTCAAATGGCAAATAACGTTCATCTCTGAAGTTTAATTCAAAAATACCACTATCATTTTGGGCATTGCTGGTGGCAATAGATTTTATGGAACCAACGTTATAGTTAAAGCGCTCATCGCTTCCCGGATTTTCTGCATAACCATCGGTCGTATCTGTATTTTTTCTATACCTGCTGGTTACAAGTGAAAGATTTGCGCTTACGGAGGTATAAGGTCCTGCAATACAAGGTAAGCTGATGCTGACTGATTTTATACGTCTGAAATACTGACCTGCAAAATCCAAATCGTATAATACTTCCGGGATTTCAAAATCGCAGCTGCCCGTTGACCGCAACTTGATTAAAGCCAATGGATCCAGCAGGATTAATGAAATATGCTTTACTATCTCATATTCCCGCTTGTTCTGATCTAAATAAGCATTTTCCAGCCTTCTGAGATCGAACTGTAATTTTTCCCCGCTTAGCAATCCTTTTTTCAAACTGTCCCAGTAACCGAAACTGATAAGGGATGTATTCTCAATGCCCAACTCATATTGATAACATTTTTCTGCTTTCTTCGCAATATTAAATGCCAGCTGGTAACTCTGAAAATATACGGAAGAGATCTGATCCACCATATAATTGTACAGATCTTCGTTGGTGTATTTGCTAATTAGAAAATTATCCACTTCCCGGGATTGTTGAATTTGCAGGTCGTGATTCTCCAGGTCTTTTTCTGCAATGGCAACCCGGATTTCAGCAGCCGCAATCTGACTATCCATTTGCTTTAATTCCAGGTCGGCGCTTTGCTTTTGGAAATCCCATTCTTCCTGCCTTCGCACGTAATTGCCAAATAAATTAGCCATTGTCCCAATTGTATTAAAGAGGTTGGCAGTTTGATTAAATCCGGCCGCAGCCGAAGTTAAAGCATTACCTATATTATCTCCCCCATAAGTGGCACCTGTTGAAAACGGACCTATGGTTACCTGCGGTGCCGAATATCCAATAGCAGCCACGCTTTGTGCTCCGATTTGCATGTTCTGGAATATCATGGCCAGCGGAATAGAGGTAAAATATACGCCCTCATAAGCATTTATAAAGTCCCTGCTGGCGTAATAATCTCGTCTTGCCTGGATAACATCTTTTGACCTGTTTAAACCATTCAGAGTTGAATTTGCCTCGTCAACCTGGGAAACTTTAATATCCCGAACTGCATTTAATAAATTAATTTCATGGCTTGAACGCAGCAATGAAAGCTGTTCTGCATCCTTTTTCTCCAGGGCAGCCAATAATTCACTTCCTAACCCTTTAACGTCATTACAGATTTCATTGGCTTTTTGCAGGATCACCTGGAAACGATAATTGGGCAATGGTGCATTCATATCATTCAGGAGACTATTCAAATCAAGGCCTGCTGCAGTGGCACTAACCAGTAAAGCCGGATTAATAGGAGGTTCAAATAATGGTAGTTGTTGAAATACCCCTTCAATATTCAGGCAATGACGGATCTTGAACAAACGATCGGCAACCGTATTCCAATAACCGAGCAGTATATCATTTTTCGGGATACAAAACAGTGGCATCTTCACCAAATTGTTTACATTATCAATACTAAAATCAGACAGGGAAAAAAATGATTGCACAGCCACTTTTGCATTACTGAAGCTGTCCAGGCTATCTTGTATCGTCGAAAATGAGTTTTCTGAAGGGATAGCACGGGGAGTAACCTCTTCAGGCTTCTTACCCAGCATATTTGCAGCTAACACATAGAGTAAGGTAGCTTCATTGATGGTTTCAAGGGTGTCCTGCTGAAATAACTGGTCGCCCCAGGCAATGAGGTTGTCAATATATTTCATAACGGTGGATCTCATATAGGCAGAAATCCGCAGACGTGCAACGGCATGGGGATTGAAAGGGTTTTGTGCCCATGTATTAAGTTGCAGATCCAAATCAGGAGATGCGTTGTTTAGCAAATCTTCAATAGGATGAGTTCCCTTTTGTATTTCTTCTTTGAATGGTTTCGTTATCCAAAACCTTTCTGTACCGGATGCAGGAGATAAAGGAAACCTGGTTGGGTCAAAAATGTAATGGAACCATTTACGGGCATCCTCAAATTTTTGATTTTGCGAAAGTCTGGTGGCAATTAACAATGGGATATGAAAAAACAATTCCCAGTTATAAATAGAGTACATCCCGCTATAGTTAAAGTCCACTTGTTCCAGCGGATAGGGAGTTTGCACAACTGGTGTCGGATTATAGGCACCATTTGGAATAAATATATCAGTAGCCGCCCTGTTTTGAGTTCCATCTATTGTCGTTCCGTTTGTATCGGGAATCACATTTTTATATAAGCCATCGATCCCCGAAGTATTGAGTGTTTTTATTAATTCACAAACATATGGTTGATAAAAAGCCTGAAATAAATAACGTTTTCCGATAAAAACGGGAGGGAACGTGGTAAACCCGGCAGGGGTTAACACCGAAAGCGGTACTTTACCAATAAAAGATGAGTTATCAGATCCGGGATTTCCAAATGAAGTTGTGTTAGCCTCCATTGATAAATTTGGAAGCCGGAAAGGTTGAACGGTCTGTCTGTTAAGTGATACGCCTTGAGTAAGTATATTTACATCATTAAATGGGGGTCTTATAAATCCGCCAACTGAATGAACGTAGAAATTATTACGGCCATTACTATAAAAAAAAGTTGAAGGCTTTACTTTTTCAATTTCATGATGGCAAGGTAATAATTGATAAGGAGCGGGGTTCGTTCCAAAAATCATGGCTTCATTATCACTCGAATTTGAGTTCACATCTTTATATACACCAGTGGTATAAAGCGATAAAGGAACATTACCAGAACCATCCAGAACCATTTGTTCAATTTGCAGCCCGCTCGAAACCTTTACCCCAATTGACGTATTGACTAAAGATGGCACACCATTACAATTACTGAACATGAAGCTCTTTAAAGAACGATACGGAGGTTTAGCCTGGTCCCACGCTATATATTCATTAAATGCATGAATGAATAATATTCCATTTTCTATAGCTGAATTTAACGATACAAAGACTTTACAATCCAACCCGGTATACACTTCAGGCGGATGTGAATCTGGTACAACCTGATTTGGAAATGAAATTGACTCCACTGATATTTTCTTCCCATCCCATTTTCCATTCTTATATTCACTCCAGGCCAGTTTCATTTCCAGGACTTTTGTTGCTGGGGGTGTACTCACTGACATATTGTCATTTTGATCGGGTTTACTGATAGTTGAGTTACCACCTACGTCTTCCTGTTTTTCAGTAAACATTCCCCAGAAAAGCATTAACCGGCTGTTCCAAACAACAGGCAGTATGTGGTCTCCTTCAATATCAAGGTCAATTTTTTCCCAGGCAGACCATACAGTCTGTATTTGTGTGGTATAATAATAAAGATGAGGGATGTTGCGGGTTCTTCCTATTACATGGATAATACCTGTAAGGTTATCAGGATATACACCAATGATCTCAAGATTTGCCACTGCGTCCAATTTCTCTAAATAGTTACGAATGGCATCTTCAGCAGTAGCATCTGTAATATCGTTTTGTTTGAGTGTCGATTCCAGGTCTTTGAAAAATGGTGATTTATCATCCCGTAATTCCGGTTCAATCCAGTTTTCTGGATACAGAAATATTTTACGGTTGGCTTCCCAAATCCGGTAACGTTTCCTCCAGGTATTCCATTGGGTGGTAAAATCAGCGCTCAACGTAATACCCTCCAGGTTCATCAGGCAGCGATCGACAAATAACTGCATGCTGCCGATGGCTTGTTTTATCCTTGATGTGAGCATACATGCATCCATTTCCGGATCAATCAGAAGATATGCAAATAAGGAATTAGTGTCTGTAAGATTATTATCGTTTCTGAATTTTGCTATAACTGATTCAGGGGAAGTCAATATATAGCTTACCAACGCATCTCTTTTCTCTACCCTTAACTGATTGCTTAAGGGCGTGAGTATACTAAGCCAGGTTGGTACATCATATTTCGATTTGAGCATACTGCTTGCAAGGGCTGAAGCTGTGTCATCAAGAATCGGACCTGTCAATTTCGAAATATTCTCCACACTGCTTCCTAACTGAGCTGCCGTATTAGCACATTTAATTATATTTAACAGAACGGCTCCATTCAGATAATCGGCAGGAAAAATAAATTTGAGGAATCCATTATCATTCTCAGTGATATTTTTCGTCAGAAGAAATTCAAAAGTATCGGAGGTGAAATGGCTTAGTGCAATCAGCGAATTGATGAAATTCTTTTGGGCATCCACACCATTGAGTATGGCAAAATCAAATATAGTATACCAGTCAGTTGTGGCAGCAGTCAGGGTATTTCTAAAACGGATGATGTTGGACAGGTTTTCAAAAGCAGGAAATAAAGTACTGGCTTGTTCAGAAACAGGCATATCCCAAATGCCACTGATATTGAGTGCGATCTCATTACTTTGAAAATAGATAAATTCATCACTGGATATTTTCAGTTTTGAGATCAGTTTCGAAATCCGGTCCCACGTATTGCTTAATAAAACGTAGGTATTAAACAGATCCGGGAATACCCAGGTGATCACATTGGACGGATCGATTGTAAAAAGCGGGCTTGTACTTGCAATAAACCCAGCATCGATGAATGGGGTAATAGCGGGTTTGGTGTTATCGTTCACCAGTTTCACAAGATTATTGATTAAAACATTGATGACTTTGGATTCTGTTTTAAAAGCGGTGCCAAGGGTATCCGAAATAAAACTATTCTGGTTTTGCAGCTTATTTTTGGCTTGTTCCTGCTGGGTTGCCCCTACAGGATCCAAAAGTTCTATTTTCTGCAACCCTTCACGTATGGTGGTTAAAACTTTTGATATATCATTGATATTGACCGGATGTATTACTGTGGGGTCATTAGTCAATAAACTAATCAATGCCGGTAATGAAAAACCTGATGACCGAATGAATGCAATGGTGTCAAGAAAAGTTAAGGTATCCGCAGTTTGTGAACCATTTCCGAAAGGTTTAACCGTTGATAAATTGATGGCATTGATTAAATCGTCAATGGATATCTTCAATGCTTTTGCCAGCATGGCATAGCGGAAAAGTACAGTCAGGTTTGCCAGGGTCAATTGGCCATCGACAAATGAGGCTTGGTTAAGGGTATCGAAATCTTTTTGCGAAAGGTTTAAGGCCGCAATGATAATGGCTGATTTAGCTGCCAGTGTACCGGAAAGTGCATCAGGATTGTTGAAATCCGGATCAACCGGATTGGTAACCTGTTTATTCATGAAAAGGCTTTCGTATTGAGTTGGTATGGCGGGTTGGCCTTCTACCGGGTGGTTAACATAAACATGCGTATCGATCATTGCCCACAGCTTTACTATGCTTTGGACACTCAGGTTAAACTTCGTTTTTAACCTTGCAATATGTGAAAGAGGAATGATTAAGTTTGTATTAATATCCCCGGAATAATCCGAAATACCCAATGCCAGAAAAGCACGATCGAGGTCCAAAATATCCCAGCCCGTTTTTTTCCACAACCTGATAAAAGGATTTATAGTCATGGATGTTGGGCTCGGAGTTTGCAGTGTTAGTTCGCTAATGTCGCATGAGGTCTGGTCGGATGTTGAAACAATTTTAATGCTTCGGTCCCCATTAACCAGCGGATTAATAAAATAACATTCCAGCAATTGCAACATTTCTGTATAAGATAAACCTGTTTCCGTTAAAAAGTCAGCGACCTTGCCCAACGTAATGGGCATAGGGGTTGTACCGTTCACCAAAAACAACTCATCCGGTTGGGATATTAATAAATATTCAGCAGCAATGGACAGATCATTGTATTTGGAATCCGGGTGTTTTCCATAAAACAATTCCATTAAACCGTAACGTTTTATGCCTAGCTTATCCAGATACAGCCTTGTTTCTTCCAGGGGAAGATCAAGGGGAAGGTTATAAGACGAGTTTGCAGTCTTTAGAATATCATAAGCAGCTGTATCAATATGTTCAGGATAGGCCAAAAGCTCTTCAGTAGAGTTGGTTGTTTGAAATTGTGGATATGGATAAATAGGAATACCATTTACGATTGCGGAAGAAATCGGCGCAATAGCATTTTCTAACAATTCGTTCACCAGATCTATATAAGGGAGCGGAGTATTGGTATTTTTGCAGGTAAGCAGGATTTGAACCAAATCGGGTCTGCGGAGAGTGAGTTCCTTCAATGCATCCGGATTGTAAGCTTGAGTTAAATTCAGTATATCAACAAAATAAGCGGAGGGGCTGTACACCGACTGGCATTCTGTGCAATCGCAGTTGGTATCGCCAAACATGGATTCATAATCAGACGGGACATCATTGTTTGAGCCATTGATAGCATATATGGGCACATCATTACGCATCCTGATACCCATTGCAAGGACCGTTGAGAGGTTATCTACCGTTTCTGCATTTTTATATATTGCGGCTGCAGTTTCAGGGCTCAAGGAAGCAGCATATTTCGTTGCAAACTGTGCAGGTGTGTATTTATTCACCAAAGCTGTGGCCGAGTCAATACCATCAAGGCGCAGTGCACTAACCTGGCTATAATCGTCTGTAATTTTAGAAAGAAGGTTGATGGTGATGAGTTCTTTTTTCAAAGCCGCCTTATCCGTAATCCCTGTCTGGTTTGATGAATCAAATAATGTATTGATACTATTCGTTTTTAAATCGAAATCAACATTATTGGCAAAGAATGTTGTCAGATCGGCTTTTGTGTCTTTAAATGGATTGCTGTTGTCCTTGTTTAATTGGCTTGCAAATACGCTTGTTGGAAAAAGAGTCTTGACAAGCAACATCATGGAATTAGCATAATTCACAGCTTTTTCCTCAGGTGTAGCGCCTGTAATGCCTTCGGGAAAATTGACCAAAGCTCCGGTGGCTGTCAATCCGGTAATGCGTGAATGCCAGTCATCAAAGGAGTACGTGGAAAATCCCCGTAAATCTTTTAAAGCAGGGTTTTGTTTTTGTTCGCTTAATAACAAGGTAGTCAATGATGGCACATTATTGGTCAGCAGGTTTAGCTGTAAAGCAGATTGTATCCCGGAAATTACTTTGGGATTAGAAAAACCGGTTTGCTTTGAAAGAGTATCCCAGAATTTTTCAGGCGTTTTTTCATTGGCCAGGTATACAGAAACAAAAGTCTGCTGCAGTTCAGGTTTAGGAAGAGCTGCTCCGATCACTTGTTTAAATGACGCACTTTTATCATCAGTACCGGAAAGCAATTCCAAGGAAGCAAGCTGGTTGAAATTTTGAATTATGGAATCCAGTTCCTTTTGAATTCCCCATCTGGCGGATATAATATTCTGACGGATAGCTTCTTTTATGCCATTAACAATGCTTTCGCTTTTTATAAGCAACAGCGCTCTCAGATCGGTCGGAAACTTCAGACGGAACAGGCCATAAAAGATATCCGGGACGATTTTTGTTTGCTTTGAAAAGGTAAAGGCGATTGGTAATAAAGCTATCCTTGAGGCATCTTCACCTGTTTCGCCGGTCAGGAAACTGATGTCTTTAAATTTATCTGTTTCCTGAAGATCAGCAATGGCCACTTTTTGCGGATCGGTAAGTGGTTTAATGACCTGAACAAGTGCGTCAAATTCATCAAGTTCAAGTATAGCCGTATTGTCTACTTTAAAATCAATAACGAAATTTACAGGCACATTAAAAAATATTTGTGATTGTCCCTGAACAATACCGTCAGGTGCGATGACGCGGATAAAAATATCGGCTGATTTAAATTCGGAGCTGGCATATTTTGAAGCACTATAGCTTATCTTATAATTCCCTTTTGCATTAGTTACTGCTTGCCCAAGTAACTGCTCCTGACGTAAATCTTTATCAAAAGCTTCTACGGTTACATTTGGCAATGGAGAGTTAAATGAATCGTAAATTGTACCGCTTACGGTATTGAGGATATTTGTTGCCATGGTTTCAAAGAATTAAATTTTGTTATCATGTATATATAATGACATTGTCGTTATGTGTCTAATTCGTTCTTAGTCAATTTAAGTACTTGAAACTGATCTGAAAATTTGATAATTATCTAAAATATAAAACCTTACATATAATCTCTGGGCTTCATTAAATGCTTTTATTCTTAGAAGTTGATCAATTTTTTTGTTTAGTAATTTCTTTCTCCCGTCCAATACTTTCCAAGACACCCAAACTTGTTTCGTGAAATTCTAAATCATTCTCAAAAACTTTAAAATATGAAGCTACAACATAATATTTTTCCATATTTGTCTCAATTTCAAAAATAAAATTATCCTTGTATTCAAGTAAAGTACTTATAGAATGATATTTGATTATGTCTTTTTGATGAGGTAATGCCTTAATAGATATACCATTGAAAGAGGTTGGCATTTGTATATAATGAACATCGAACAAAATTATGTCAATATTCGTGTTATGCGCCTCACTTTTACTTGATCTGATTAGTAACTGACCATGACTTATTAAAAAGTCCTTAATTGTAAAGTGTCTATTTGATTTAAAATTTTCTGTTTGCATATTTTAATTATTTAGTTGATACATTATTTAACAAAAGGATTAGGAATTTCCCCCCCGTTAAAATAAAAGATAGTTCTTGCCAATGCATCTTTATTCAGATAAAGTTGATATAATTCCCATTTGGTAATTTCAAAATTTCCAAATGTTTTATAAGATCCTTCAGAAATGGCATTCCAGACATCTATCATTTTACCATTAGGCCCAGTCAAATTAAAATAAATTTTAGTTGTTGCATCATTTATTTTATCAATAAATTGATATTTAAAGTTTCCTGTTCCCCAAGTTTTCCAAGTGGATCCATTAACAAGCTTCGCAAATTCATCAAGATGTTCACGGACCCCAAGAGCAATAGTTTCACCTTCTTCAGCAACTATTGGCGCTTCTTCTTCTACAATGTTTATGACAGTCTGAACATCCTGACCACCTCTTGCGCCTTCTATTGATGTAGCCGTGCCTAAAGTTGTAGTTGCTGCCGGAGCCCTTGTCGCCAATCCAAAAATTGCATTTCCTCCACTGACCATTCCTTGTGCAGCCACAGGCAGAAGCATTCCAACGCCTACTGCAGCTGCGGAATACATTCTTCCAAAACCTGCTATATTTCCGGCTGCTTTGGTAGCCCTCTGACCGGTCTGGACTTGTGATTTTAAGAGAGGATTAGATATTCCAACAGACTGATCTTTAGCATATATCTGTGAGACAAAGGGAAATACGGCTCCAAACCATCCAGGCCCCTTGACCTCTTTAAATTTTTGAAAATCATTTTTAAGACTTGGCATATTCCACTCAACTGAAAGGTCGCCCTCTCTGGATGCCTGTTTTGTAACATCGATCCAGTCAGGGTTAAGGTTGTCATCCCTTCGATACAATCTTTTTGTCGTTAAAGGAAATCCACCTGAAAATTTGGAATAATCTGTAGTTGTTACTAGTCGTGAATAGAGCCCTTCTCTTACTATTGTCTCTACTCTTGTATATACCTTCCCGTGCATGCTCGTTCTTACATCCGCATCGGCAGGAGTATCTTTTCCTCCGGGGTCATTGAATTTTATACTATTGTTATGTGAATAGGTGTAAAAATTTATTCCCCCGTCAATTCCAATTGGGTCCGCACTTAACCACCTCCCCAACCATGGCATATAATACCTTGCAGAATGGTATTCCAAACCCGTCTCCTCATCCCTCTCCATGCCGGTGTAACGATAGCGTTTGGCAGCAGCTTTAATGATTGCATTCTTAGCCTGGTACGAAGTTGTTCCAAATGGATGATATTCTTCATAGCTGATTACTAAGGCCGTTTCATCTATCTCAAGTGAAGCAGACCCTATATGGTTATGCAATTGGTATCTGGAAAGCCGGGCACCGGCTTTCTCAGTAAGAGGCGGTGCAGAGTCCGTGTTTTGTTTCACCGTCTCCACCATCACAAACCGGCGTCCTGCGTCCATAAGGCTTAACGTTTCCCGTTCAAAGTTCAGAGTATTTGCCTGGTAAGTCCGGAATGTTTCGTAGCCTCCGATATACAAACGTTCGTTCTTTATTGTCGGTGTGGCACCTTCTGATGCACTGTTCTCCGTTATTTTTCGAATGCGTTGTCCCTGACCATCGTACTGATAGTAAGTGGTTTCAGCTGTTCCGTTTCCGGGATTTACTTTCTGCTGGCTACTCTTTACCAATTCTTCTTTAAAGTTCCATCCCATTTCCTGCAATTGAGGCATCACCAGAATAAAGCCGTGTTGAGGGTGGTGTGTGTAGGTATAGGTTTCGGCGCCTACTTGCGTAGTCATTAAACGGTTGGTGGTGTTTTCATAACGATAACCCCTTGTCCAGGTATTGCCTGTTGCAACATGGTGCATTTGTCTGATATTCCCTACCTCATCATATACATAGCTTTGTGTATAATTTCGCACTGCCATGGGATCACCCGGGTTCATGGCCTGTATAAATGGAGCGTCGTTCCAGTTGTCGTGATTATCGAAATTTAAGGCTGCATTATTTTCCCTGCCCGTAGCTTCTGCCAACCTGTATATTGCATCGTAGGTGTATACTGAAAGACCCATTACTTTTTGATTGTCAAAAAACACGACCGGGACGTCGTTATCAACTATGTGTGTGATATTGCCAACAGGATCAAAGGTGTAATGCCAGTCCTGTAATGGATCATTGTTCTTTCGTTTTGTTTCAAGTCGTATGAGGCGGAAAGTTTCTTTGTCGTAATAAAATTTGGTGAGTACATCATTACCATAAATTATCTTATTGCGCTGACCTTTTTCATTGTACCCGATGTCTTTGATGTAGTTAGTCGTAAGGTCAGGATTAACTTGGGATACCGCTTCGGAGTTGAGCAAACCGGCTTCATTATAAGAAGGGGTTGATTATGCTTCCATCGGGAGTTGTTTGTTTAGTTATTCTTCCAAGTGCATCGGTATCTGTTCTAAAGGTAAAGTCATCATTTTCCAGATCGGTTACCATGTTTGCATCTGTCCAGTTTGCCGCTTCCTTATATTTTTTGAAGAGTTTCCGGGTTGAGAATTTTGGCTGTCCTTTAAAATCATATTCTGGCGTAAGTCCCACCCCTCCGGCATCAAAATGTTTAATAACCTTGCCCAGAATGTTGTTTGCCTGCAGTGCGGCTTCATTACTTCTGTCAGGCAATAAAAGGGTTTCGCCATAAAAAACCCTTTCAAAAATATTTTCTAAAGGAGTTGCACCATCGCCTCCCATAACTATACTATTAAGCGGACGGTGTAACACATCATAGAAATATTGAAACTCATGGTTTCGCTCATCCCATGTACGGAGCGGTTTGCCAAGTATATTCACAAGCAACCACCGTTGCCCGGCATCCATGCTGTTTTGATATACCAGGTTGCCCAGCATGTCGTATTTGTATTGCATGACTAAATTGCCCTGATTATTGTTTTCAGGGATCTCACGGGCATCAATAACACTACGCAAGTTGCCTTCAATATCAAGGTTTATTTTAGTACGGAGAAATTCATCAGCATCTGTTGTTATATTTTTATTGTGCTCGATGGATAATACAGGCCTGCCCAGGGAATCGAAGTGCAAAACATTGGGGGTGTTTGCATGTTTGGCAGCATTATCTGCTGCAGCTTTTTCCAGAACAGGATCTTTACCCTCTGCAAGTAGTTCTGCATCTATTAAGCGGCTGGTACGGTTGATATACCACAGAGATTCCAAAATGGTATCGTTAGGGTCATACACCGATTGTTGCCACGAGTCAAATTCAATACGGCTTAAGGTATCGTCAGGCATTTCGGTTTTAATCAGCCTGTCCATGGCATCATAAAACATGATGGGTGTTACACCAGTTTCGACCAGTTCTTTCGGGTCCTCGTACCGGTTGTTTACCGAAAAATAGGGTTCGTATTGTTTTACAGCATTGCCTTTGTTGTTGAGTATCGTCCTTCCATTGCCAATCCAGCGGAGTTGTGCAGGGTTGAGGGCTGAGGTATCTATGTCGCCAATGGTATAAGTTTCATCCGGGTTAACTAACACTTTCTTTGCTAATCCCGGTTCAGCCTGGGTTTTTTTCATGATCACACTCCCCTCTCCATTGGAATATTCAAAACTGAGCTGAATTGGTGAGTTTTGATTTATTTGAAAATGTTCTTCACGGACAATAGAGGCAACAATTACCGGTTTGCCTCGCGTTGCATACACATCAAAATCATAGGCAAAACGTGCTGTTGCATGCTGCAACAATAGGTTTGCATTTTCTGTAAGCGCTTTTGAATCAGCCACACCGTCGGGCGTATCCGGCACATTGAAAAATTGTGTGACCAAATCTACTTCTGCCTGATCTGTAAATTCTGTTAATCCCAAAAGATCATCAGCTTCATTTCCTTTTCCAAATATGGCAATGGCCTTTACCATGCCCAATTCGTCAGTAATAGCCTCGGAGAGGTTGTTATTGATGTCTCTCATTCGTTGCGGGGAAAGTGTACGGAAGTTGAAGAGATCAACACTTGATTTATTTCCCAGCGCATCTTCCGTTTCCTCAATAAAAAGAAAGTAGTTGCTGTAATAGGTTACTTTGGTTGTTGATCCGAATGGGTCCGTATAGGAAATGGGAACGTAAAACCTGTTTTGGGCATCTGATGCGGTTTCTGCTACTTCTGTAAATTGTATTGTTCCCGAGCGGACCCACCAGTTTGTATCTTCAGCATCAAGTTCATCAATGCTATGGCTAAATTTTCCCTCCATCATCAGTGCATCACTGACCGGAACATTTACGGGCGCAAAAATGTCAGTCAGTAATTCCGGTGTATAGGCTAATTGATAGCTTTCATAGGGAAAGGCCAAAGATTCCAGCTGATTCAGCGCTAATGCCCCGCTGAGATCGTTGCGGTAATAATTGGTACGGACATGTTCGATCAATCTTTTTTGGGAAGTGCCGGGGGCAGGATCAATATCTATCTGCTGGTAGGGCACTTCATTTGCTGCAGCCAGAATATTTTCAAAGTCACCCACCGCATAATAGGTCCCAGATTTGGTGACACCTTTTAACTCATATGTCTTTGCTTCCGAAGGCAATCGTAAACGGTACACATCATTCCCGAAAACATCATTGGTAAATTGATTCTGATTATAAATAATACCAGTTTTGTTTTGTTCCTGTTTCGTTACTAAAGGAAGATTTGCATCTGCCAAAACTCTGGGGTATACCACTGTTGCTGCTTCCAGCACATTTCCGAATTCATCCAGTTTGATGTTGAGGTTATGGGCAACTCGCGGGTCTTCGGTATTTCGTTCATAGCTGTAGGTGATGGCTTCACTTTCTTTGACTGCAAATACGGCATACTTGTTTTTGCCCCTTGGCTGCAAAAGTTCAATCAGGCAATTATGGGTAGCTACAGAATATGGGGTAAGTTGCGTTTTAATCTGATCTGGAGTGGCTGCGATGGCCGGGGCATCACGAGCAAAAACCTCTGATCTTAACGTCATTCCTTTACAGGCACGCAGCGCTTCCTGCCATTCTTCCCCACTCAGATGATCGATCACCGTATTTGATACTCCAGGTGCAGGGATAATGCGTGCATCGGGTAAAGGCTCTTCATGGTTCACAACGGTAAACCCCTGCCTGTTCATTTCTTCATACCAATATTCATGGGCAAACTGGTTAAGAATTTTATCGCGTCGTAAAAAAGCCCCGGTATGAAACCATGTTTTGGAAACCACCGGTTCCTGGTGCAAATCCTCTTCGACTATGTTGGTAGCATTGCCTTTTGCCCAATTCTCAAAGCTTTCGGCATCGATCTTTTCAACCATACCAAAACCCCGGAATTCCTTCTCGGGATGGTCGTAATAGCCATGGTGATACTTATAGGAGCTGACAAAATGCCAACCTGAAATTTTATCGACAGTTTCGGTTCTGGAAATACAATGAACCGGGAAATGCAGTTTGGTAATCCATGGGTTGCCGGACAATTTATCTTCAATATAAAATTTGGTAGAAACGGTGTATTCCAATGTAACTTCTTTGCCCAGATTATTTTTGTAAAAATTAAGGATGTGGGGCTTCTTACTATTCATCAGGTCGATGTATTTCAAAGGGGCATTTGCATCTTTCGATAAGGCGCTTGACCAGACAATACAGGCGACACCGTTGCCTAATAAATCGGTGACGGTAATTTTTGCATGGTCGTGAATATCAGGAAAGGCATCTATTTCAAACGGTGTGGTACTAAAGGTGTTACCGCTTAGATTAAGCCAGCAGGTGAATTTGTTTTTACCCAGATAAATAATATCGCTTGTTCCTGATCCATCAATATCTGCCAATCTTAAATAGGCAGGGTTAAAGGAGTCGGGATTATCGAACAAAGGAGCGTTATCCATGGCTACTTTCGCTCCAAATTTCCCATATCCCAGGTTTGGCCAGTAGCATACTTCCCCATTTCGGATTCGCACAATATCGATCATCCCATCACCCGACATATCAGCCAGAAATATGGTCTGCTTTTCATCTGCAAATACCATATCGGCCCCTGCTTCTTCATCAAAATGTTTTGGTGTCTTTTTAGCCTGGTAAAATCCGTTTCTTCCTTCTGATGAATACCAGGTAAAGACGTTGTCTTCAGAAATTAAAACTTCCGGCTTTCCGTCACCATTCAAATCCAGCATCCGCGTGTTGGCATCCCCAAAATCGATATTCGGTGCGTTTTGAAAATTTTTAAATCTCTGCCAATTATTATCGTCGTCTAACTCAAAATATCCCTTTGGTTCAGTTCCAAAACTCACTAGTTGCTTGCCGCCATCGGCATCCAGATCGGCCAGATGAAACTGGTTGTTAATGCCAATAAATGATGGTTTGGGTGTAACCAGTTTAGCCCGCTCAAATGTTCCGTCGCCCAAATTGTGTTTGTAATACCAGCCATTAGCCTGTTCCGAGAGAATTCCCGACAACCCCTCGTTATATAAATCAGTAAACTGATAATACGGCTCATCGAGCCCAGAAGGTGAATTAACCAAATCTTCAGTTGAAATAGTTTTTATTTCACTGCTCCATTCATGTTCCTGATACGTCAAATTCGGTTGCCGGAAGTCTTTTATTGGTATAAGTTCCATCTGCTTTTTTAATATAACCAACGGCAGTAATGGATTTTAAAAAGGTAAAATCCTGTTCGGAAGAAGTGTCGTATTCAATATTAACTGAGCTTACCAGGGCCGTGCCGCCAGGCAACTCATTGAAAAAATGGAAAAGCATTACTCTTTTGCATAGGCGGGTAGTTCTGATTTCAAATCCTGACTTGTAGTCTGAAAAAGCATCCGTTCTGAAATCCCAGTCTTTTACTTTGGAGTAGGGAGCATTGATATCATATTCCCCATAATCAAATAATGTCTGGAACATGTAATCCGTTTCGGGAGGGAATGCATCTCCGAATTTTTTATAAGGAGTTTTATTGCCATAACATATCTTTTCCAGATACTGGTTGGTATAAGTCAGGTTCCCGTTTCCGAAACGGTTTTTATTGTGTAATAAGTGTTTATCAAAGCCAGTTTCATCTTCTTTTTTATAGATATATCGGCTGCAGTTGCCCTTATCATCAAATACAAATTCGGGTAACCATTCAAATATTTTTTTTATGTTCCCGGGGTCAGAGATTACAGCATTATTACTCCATCCGATCAGTGTAGTGACATTATCTCTTGTAATGACCCGCCATTTTATAATGCCTGTTGTCTTCTCCCTCCAGCGTTCGATGCGGGCAAATAGCCCTTCTATCCTGGGTTTGTAGAATCTGATTTTATACAAACTATCGGGTGAATCTATTTCATTAATAATAAATTCGCCATTTGCATCCGTGGTGAAGCTTCCATCGCTTTCCTTTTTAAACTCAGGCACAAGATCTTCTGCTCCGGCTAAGAGAAAAATGTCTGAATCACTTGAATCAATATATTGTGGAAGTCCTTTTTCTGTTTTTCGTTTGATGGAGCCTAAACCCAATGTCCAACCCAATCCGAAAATACCGTTTCCGCCTCCTGAATTATAGGTTAGTGCAAGTGAAGGTGAAGTGCCCCTTGCATTAGAAACAGGAAACGGAATGGAAAAGGATGCTGTACCGTTAACGGCGTTGACCGTGAACTTTTCATCGATGCCTTTGATTGCTCCTCCTCCCTTAGGAAGAGAAATGGCAGGAACCTCAATGGCATTCGATTTGGTTTTTCCACCATCGGATTTCAAAAATCCGGAAGATGAGTTAGTTAGTGTTTGGTCTTTCATCTTGCTCAATTTTACTTAACCTGCGACAAAGAGTGTAATTGAGTAATGACAATAATGTGCTTAATTCTGATGTTGTATTTTTCACAATTAAGATCTAAACAATTTATCAGGCAAATAGTTAAAAATAAAATGTTCTTAAAAAAATTTATTTTAAGTGTAAAAGATTGTAGATGTAAATCGGGATAAAGAATAATTTAGAAAAAATCCCGGTTTTATCAGATCTCAGGTTTATTGGTCAGATGTCTGTAAGATGGAGGTAGAATAACTATAGAGTTTTTCTCAACGGTTGAGGTATGAAAACTTACAGAAGCAGATGTCCTTAATACATAAGATTACTTGAAACTCTTCATTAATTCTCACAATAAGTCCCTTCCGCACCGCAGGCACCTCAAAAAATAATGTCTCTGATTTTCAGGAGCATTACTAATTTAACACAACCTGTTTATGCAACAGTTCTGACAACAGGTATCAAAACTGATAATTTTAATACCCTAAGATAAATTTGTAGTCCTCCTGTAGGGAGAATCTCAATCCCTTTAAAAACGAGTAGATTCGCTATACCGGAAGATTTAATCAGAGTTCCTTCACAGAATTACAAATATGAATTTGATTATATCAAAGCAATTGCTTAGTTTTGTCGTAAATTTAATTCTATGTCCCGTCATAAATCTTATAATACCGATGAAGTGCTTGAAAAGGCAATGCATGTCTTCTGGAACAACGGTTACGAGAATACTTCAGTGCGTATGCTGGAAAAAGAGATGGGGATTAACCAGTTTTCGATCTATTCCAGTTTCTCGAACAAACACCATCTTTTTATTGAATCATTAAAAAAGTACAGAGAGTATGTAAACAAAAATGTTTTCGGCGACCTGTTGGAATCAGGTGCCAGACTAAAAGATCTTGAGCTTTTTCTGTACCGGTTTGCCGAAGAAAAAAAAACAGGCAAAAAATACAATGGTTGTCTTATTGTTAACAGTACTGGTGAGATCAATCCAATTGACAATGAAGTTTCCGTTGAATTGAATAACTATTACGTATTTATAAAAGAGATGCTTAAAAAGGTACTCGTAAATTCAGCAGAAGCAGGAGATATATCAGCCGATACTGATGTTGAGAAGTATTCAAATTTCCTGCTCGGTGTTATGCAGGGATTATCAGTAGGTGCAAAAGTGCTCCCCGAGACTCAGATCCGTGATATCATTAAAGTTTCATTATCAGTTTTTAAATAATTTTTTTGAGTGAAAACCAAGCAAGTGCTTTGTTTTAAAAGAGTAAAAATGATTTAAATTAATTAAGATGGAAAAACTATCATTATTAGCATGGATTTTTACAATAATCAGCGGATTAAATTCATTTGCCCAGATCGCTGATAAAGCTGAAGATATATCTCCTCTTCTTATAGGAGAAAAAATTCCGGATATTACACTTTTATCAACAGCAGGCAAGCAGGAGACTCTTGCAACTATTACCGGCGGAAAACCTTCAATACTTCTGTTTTACCGTGGCGGATGGTGCCCTTACTGCAACAAGCATTTAGCTGAAATTGAGACCATTCAGGATAAGATACTTGAGTTGGGCTACCAGTTAATTGCAATCAGTCCTGATGCGCCACCAAAACTTATTGAGTCAGGCGAAAAAAACAAACTTAAGTATGGCCTGTACTCTGATGGGAACGGAGCAGTAGCGCAGGCAATGGGAATTGCATTCAAAGCCTCTGAAAGATCACTGGAAAGGCTTTCTGAATATTCAAATGGTCAAAATACCGGGTTTCTTCCGGTACCCTCAGTGTTTGTGATAAATCCTGATGGTGTAATTGCTTTTGAATACATCAATCCCGATTATAAGGTAAGAATAAGTGCAAGATTACTCCTGGCTGTACTTCAGAATCTAAACTAACCCTTAAGCAATATTGACAGGTTCTGGAATTCACAACGACTGAACATAGAATACTAAAATAATATTATGAAAACATATGAAAACTTTAAATTATATAAATAATTCACTAAAAATTTAAATCATGAATTTTAAAAAAGTATCTATACCAATAATTATAGCAGTCATCTCTTTTTCTGTCTTTTATTTTGGTTATATCGATCCACTATCCGTATCAGGAATAAGCAAAGAGATTCCATCTGCAACTTCTGAAGTGACAGTGGGTCTAAATATTGGAAACAAAGCACCTGAGATTGAATACCCCTCTCCGGACGGGAAAGCGATTAAACTTTCATCATTAAAAGGAAAGATTGTATTAATTGACTTTTGGGCGTCATGGTGTCCTCCCTGTCGCCAGGAGAATCCAAATCTTGTAAAATCCTATGAGCATTTTAAGGATGCTGGATTTAAAGGTGCCAAAGGGTTCACCGTGTACAGTGTCTCGCTCGACAAGGATAAAAATGGATGGATTGGAGCCATAAAATCTGATAACCTTTCATGGAAAAATCATGTAAGCGACCTTAAAGGATGGAAATCGGAGGCTGCAAGACTTTATGACATTGATGCCATCCCCTCTAACTTCCTTATTGATGGTAATGGAATCATATTAGCAACAAACCTTAGGGGGGCCGCGTTGGATGCCAAACTAAATAAGCTGCTTAAATAATACACTGTTAGTAATCCAGAGTAGTTATAAATTGCTGTAGCACATGCTTTAATAAATCTATTAATCATGTCAAACCCAATCATTTCAGGATTGGTCAGAAAATTATTTATTTTATTAATTGTTATAAATATTATGGCGCCGGTGAAAAGTCAGAACAAAGTTAATAATCAAAGTTAAATATAAATACCTGCAAAGTAATCGGTCTGCCTGTTAAAATTTTTATGCGTCGGAATAGAAAGACAAGTTTAAATAAATCAAAAGGGCAGTTTGAGTTAACTGAAATAAATTCAAAAAAGTCAGTATATTGCATGTAAGGTAAATGAAGCTGCTGATATGGGATTATTATTGAATATCTCTTTACATTTTGAATACTTCCCTTTATTGGTCGTTATGGGGTTGGCATGGATCATTCCAATGGCATTATCGTTACTCAGGATCAAAAGAGTTCCCTCTGTAATCGTTGAGATAATCCTGGGTTATTTTGCCGGAAGGGTCATACTTTCAAATGTAAGCCCTGAAAGCATTAATATATTAGAATTTCTGGGATTGACCGGGTTTCTCTTTCTGATGTTCCTGAGTGGCCTGGAAATAAACATGGATCAGGTAACAGGTTCTATCCCCCGTAAACTGGTAAATTATTCCAGGATAATAACGAATCCACTGGTTATAGCTTTGACTTATTTCTGCGGTACCTTAATTCTGTCGTATGGGGGAGCCATTGCTTTGTCGAATATGGTTGATATAAAGAATAACTGGTATTTCGCTTTGATAATGGTCACCACTTCAGTGGGGATTATACTCCCTGTTATTAAAACCAGGGGTGAAGCTACAGGAGCTTTCGGACAGATGATGATTATTACTGCTGCGGTGGCGGATATTCTCAGTATCATTCTTTTTACTTTCACCGCTTATATCTTAAAAAATGGATTCAAGATAGAAATATTGTTTATACTGTTTCTGTTTGCTTTCTTTTACCTTTTATACAGGATAGGCAGTCGTTTCAGGAATTTGACTTTACTAAAAAAAATAACTTTTCAACTTTCACACGCCGCCTCCCAACTGAGTGTAAGGGGGACACTGTTATTATTATTGATATTTGTCGTAATAAGCCAGTACATAAGTTCTGAGGTGATATTGCTTGGTGCTTTTCTAAGTGGCATACTTCTTTCACTTTTCCTTCATAAGGAGAGATCACTATTGCTTGTTAAGCTGGATGGAATGGCGTACGGGTTTTTCATACCTGTCTTCTTTATTATGGTCGGAGTAAAATTTGACCCGTCTGCTCTTAAAGAGTTTGAGCTTACCCTTATTCCATTTCTTATAATACTTCTTCTTATATTGGTTTTCATTAAGTTGATCCCATCTTACCTCTTTAAAAAACAATTTGGAACAAGGAGGGCAACTGCTGCAGGATTTTTACTTTCGTCCCGTTTAAGCCTTATTATTGCAGCCTCTGCAATCGGACTTGATTTGGGAGTTATTTCCCCGGGTATCAATGCAAGTTTTATAATAATGGCGGTAGCCACATGTTTTCTTGGTCCTGTATTATACAATTCAATTTACCCGCAGGACAGGCAGATTGCAGACAAAACAATTATTGTAGGAGGTAGTAGTAAGGGAGTTTTGCTTGCAAAGCGATTGAATATTCATGGTAAAGCATCAGTAATTATTGAAAATAATGAACTCAGATACAAAGTATTGAATTCCAAAGGGATAAATGCCTTTCTTTCTGATGGACTTGATCCCATGTCTTATAAAAAGGTGAAAATGAGAGCTTCCAACTATGTTGTTGTCGATACCGGGTCAGAAGAATTAAATATTAGCGTTTGCGAGATGTTAAGAAGAGAGTTTAACCACGAAAAGATAATCTCCATGTCTAATAAAAAAGAATTTGAGCGAAAACTTAAGAACTTTAACGTTGAGACGATAGATGTCAGGAGAGTAATGGCAACCACAATTGAAAATCTGATAGTACGACCTACAACTTACCATGCTCTTGTTGAAACCTTTGAGAATTTCAGCGTTGAAGAAATCACTGTTTTAAACACCAGGCTGGATGGTCATCAAATACGGGAAATTGCATTTCATAAGGATACTATCCTGATCATGGTGAAACGTGGCACCAGTCTTTTCATCCCCCATGGAGAGACCTATCTTAAGACAGGTGATATCATAAATATCCTTGGAACAGATTCGGCACTGGAGAATACCAGGGAAAAACTTAAATAATGTTTCTGATCTATTCTGTGAATGATTGATTATTTTTTGATTTAAGATGTAAATCCATTTGAGGAAATGGTATTATAATATTATTTTCAATGAATTTCCGATTAATAATTATTCTGATATCACTTTTCACCTTTTCTATCCTGAAAACATTATCACTGTAAAATAATACCTGAAAATCAAGGGAGGAATTACCAAAAGCTATAAGCCTTGCTTCAATAAGATTTTTGTCTGTTATAGCCGGATGCTCTAATGCACTTTCTTCAAGTACCTTTATAACCAATTCAATATTACTTCCATAAGCTACTCCTACATTTATTCTGAAACGTGTTTTTTTGGACTGATGACTCCAGTTTATAACTTTACTTGTTGTGATCAGTGAATTTGGAATAATAACAATAATATCATCTCTGTCTAATCCCTTGGATGTTCGCAACCCTATTTTCTGAATAATAACGACATCTCCGTCTATTTCTAAGACATCACCTATTTTTGTCGTTCCCTCAACTAACAAAATTATTCCGGATAAAAAATCATTAAATGTCTGCTGTAACCCTAATCCTATTCCAACCAGCAAGGCTGCGGACCCTGCAATTAAAACAGTGATACTAATTCCAAATGTCTTGAGGATCAGGATTATTGAAATTATCCAAAGTAAATATCTGATAATCTGATAAAGAGAGTAAGAACTACTGTGATCAAGATTTCGGAATCTGCGTTTTCCGAAAAATCCTATCTTAGCTATCCATATTAAGAGTTTTGTTATCAGAAAAATGAACAATACAATTAACAGGGAGTAAACCTTTAATTCATGAGTTTCAACCCGAAGAATAACAAATTCCAGAATATGCTTTATTGTTTCCATTATGTCTTATATGTTAAATAATAACAACATCCTGGCCAATATTATCAGGCAATGTACTCATCGTAAAATCCCTTCATAAAATATCGGGCATTGATCCCAAGCACCCTGGTTTTATATCCGCCCTCCTGAATGAACAAAGTTGGAAGTCTCAGACCGGCAATCATTTTGCCATTCATTGAAAAGTCTTTGATTGTCAGTTTCCAGGTTCCTGTGGGGTCTCCTTTTGCAGTATCAAAACCAAGTGCAATAATCAGGTAGTCGGGTTTGAATTTTCTTATAATCAGAAGTGCTTTTCCTAGTGTTAACCTATACTCTTTACCATCTAATTCTTCCTTTAACGGGAAATTATAATTAAACCCTAATCCGGCTCCTGAACCCTTCTCCGCTTTAAAGCCTGAAAAATATGGGTATGCAAAAGATGGATTTCCATGAATCGAGATTGTAAGCACATCGCACCTTTCATAGAAGATTTGTTGCGTGCCATTGCCATGGTGATAATCTATATCCAGAATGGCAACTCTTCCAAATTTGCTAAGATAGTTAGCTGCAATAGCTGCATTATTGAAATAGCAAAAACCTCCGAATACGAACCGTTCAGCATGATGGCCCGGAGGACGTGTAAGTGAATAAGCAATTTTATTTCCTGCCAGTATTGAGTCTGCAGCAGATAAAGAGCAATTCACACCCCATCTTGCCGCCAGATATGCGTTCATATTCAGGGGAGTGAAAGTGTCAATACAATAATAACCAGCCCGTACAGATAGTTCCTTAGGAGGCCTGGTTGCATTTCGAATAGGGAAAACATAAGGGTATACCGATTTGCCTGGCTTCAGACCAACACATACTCTCTTGAAGTAATTCAAATAACCATGGTCATGAATCTCCAGTATATATTTTTGCGGATACTCTCTGACTTTAACTTCTGTTGTTATTCCAAGTTTACTGAGTTCAATTAAGATGCTCTTTACCCGCACAGGCGACTCAACATAACCGATTTCTTTAACATGATGGATCTCGTGTTTCTCGTTTACAAATAATTGTATTTTAAGGCCATGCTTTTTAACAGCCCTTATATCTGCTTCCTTTTCTTTAAATATATAGCGGGGTTGTCTTAATAAAACAGGATCATCCTTGACACTTTCAACAACCATATTTACATATTCGACAGGACAATAATTTTTGTACTTCCGTTCCAAAATGGCACGGTAAATTTTTTTCAAATCTTTTGAGGGCAACGGTTTCATTGTGCCAAGATCATCATAGATAAGATACGGAGGGCAGTCACCGTCTTCTTTTACAGGCCGTTCGTAAAGCGTGTTTATTATTGGATATGCTCCATATCGCTCATAGAAGGCCAGCCTTTTCATATTCATCTTAATTAATGATTTGTCCCTGCATAGTGCAGGATCATCCGGAAGACATTCATAGAATAATCCGATAGTATCAAGAGAAGCTGCCTCCTCACGGATTTTTTCGTAGATTGCTCCGCCTACACCGGAAGTTGCTCTGACGGGAGTTACTGACATTAAATCAAGATAGCAGAACTTAAGGTCTGACATAAACAATAATATGGCAAACCCACGGATATTACCACGAAAATCATCTGCTATCACAATTGATGTGTGGTATCTGACTTTGAGCGGATTAATCATCTGTGTTGAAATATCTGCTATTTGCTTTTCCAATATACCGGGAAATTGTATCCTGATTATTTCTTTTATCCGCTCAATAGCCTGTTTGTTACCTTCGAGATAAGGGTTTGTTATCCTGCGTATCCGGAACATTTTCTTATACTTTAAATTGAAAGGGTTAAGATGTTCTTTTAATTATCATCTTTTTTGTTTTGTGCCTTCGGAGCACCTTTTGCAATGTCTTTACAGCTTCCAGAATAGATTTTTCATAACTTTCACTGTTCTTTTTTACAAAATGATTTTTGCCTGGTACTGAGAGTTGAATCTCGCAAAACTGGTTTATGGGATTTCCGGAGGCACCTTCAAATAACGTTACGTCAGCTCTTATTATTGAAGGGTCCTGTTCAAATAGTTTTGATACTTTTTCTTTTACGAAATCTTCAAGATGAGAACTTGCCTTAAATTGTACTGTTTGGATTGCTATTTCATTCATTATCTTAGTTTTTATTTATTTATAATTGTTTACTATAAATCACTGTTGTCCGGTAAAAAATTAAAAAGAGAGCCGGCCGGTTAAGACCGGCCCATCTGGTTATCTTTGGGTTTACGACAAAACAAAGAATAACCCTTAGTAAAAGTACGAATATTAGCGGACAGCCGGTTCTTAAACAACTGATAATGTTTTTTGATAAAGGAAAAATAAGAAAGATAGCAATGTTTCGTAAAATCTGTTTTAAATTACAAATACCGCATTGGCTGCTAACCATACAATGCTTTATTTGATTGCTTCAAAATACTCATTATCATTTTTCGAATGTTCGATCCTTATAAAAGAATCACCTCTGGCGTCCTCAAATACGACCAATTCATTCGTTTTCTCTTTTAACTTTTTATATTCTCCATCGCACTTTGCTGTGGCAGATATAGCTTTTAAAAGAATTGCAAATGTTGTTAATCGTTGCTGACCATCAATAATATCTAATTTCACTTCACCAATTGGCTCTGACTGTTGCTGCTTCGTAATAAGGGTTCCAATGAAATGTTCAGTCTTTATGCTTTGTCCTGTACGCTCAACTACCTTTGTCAAATGTTCCCAAAGTATCTCCCAGTTTTCTTCATTCCAAACATATGACCTTTGGTAGAAAGGGACTATATATTGCAATCCTCCTGTAAAAAATGAGTTTAATGTTTCCTTAGTGGCGTTTATCATTTGTATAAATATATAATTTACTACGTTTTAAACCTTTAATAAATAATGTATTAGTCTGTAAAGCTCTGAGAATGGGAGTATAAAAAACCGGGGGGTTCAAGCAAGAAGTATCTCCAACTTCATTTTCCATTTTTCCCAGTCCTTCATTTCTTTCGTTTGTAAGTCTATAAACTTCTGTGTGTGATCGTGATGAACTAAATGACAGAGTTCATGAATAATTACATATTCGATGCAACCCTTTGGCGCTTTAATCAATTCAGGATTCAAAATAATTTTACCTTTTGGAGTACAACTTCCCCATCTGGTTGGCATATTTCTCAGAACTATTGATGATGGTTCAATATTGTACTTTTTAAAGTTATCTATAAGTGGTTGTGCAATTGTTCTGAACTTCGATTTTGCATTTTGCAAATACCAATCGTCAACTAATTGTTTAACACTTGTCTTGTCAGTTGCATTTGCTTCAATATACTTTCCCTTCAACTTCACAGATTCAAGATTATCCTGAATAACTTTAAGCCGGTATTGCCTTCCAAGATAGAGGTGAGTTTCACCGGAAATAAATTTTCTTGCCGGCGTCTTGGGATGAAAATACAGAAAGAAACTTTGCTGCCTGATTATCCAGGGTGCTTTCTTCCTGAGTTTTTCTTTAACCTTTTCAAGAGAAGTGTCAACCGGGGCTTTTACTAATACAGATAAGTCTGGTTTAACTGTAATACCTAAAGATTTCCGATTGGAATATTCCAAATGAAAAACAATTTGTTTCGAGCCAAACTGAATAGACGATGTCATTACCTGTATCGGATTTTAGCAACTTCAATACACTTGTTTGCAATTTCATCCATATCTGCGAAAGAAAGGTTTAAATGATATTTGTCTCTCACCTCATCAATCAGATAATCACCGATTTCAATTTGAAGCTTCCCTGTAATGTTTGTTTTGTATTGCCAGTCAATTATTGGTCTATTTGTATCAAGGACAGCTTTTTGGATCAGCTCATCAATACTCATGGCTGCCTGAGCTGAAATTTTTCGCCTTACAATATCATCCTGAATATTTTCACTCAGAGACTCAACGCATAAACCATAAAATGCTTTCGCTACATCTTTATCTTTTAATGCTTCGGGAATATCACTGTCGGTATGTGCCAATACATTGTTCATTATTTCCCTTACCCTGTTCAGATAAATAGTTTCATTGATGCGATTGGCTTCATATTCAGAAATAGTTTCCTGCAACATTTGGGAAAACTTTTTATAAAATGCAGGATCTTCCTCCATTTTCTCAGAAATATGTTTTGCAGTTCTGCTCGCAATCTTGTCTGCTTTTGCAGCTTTGCCTATAGTTTTCTCAACTTCTTCCTGAAACTTGTCCTTCTCGAAAATATTTACCAATTCAGTAATTACTTCAACTTTGTCAGTAGTTATGTGTGTATCAATAAGTTTTTGAATCTGCCCTTCATATTGTTTGTAGTCAATTTCATCAGAATACCTTTCAACAACTGCTATACGAAGTTTCAGGAACATTGTAAGATCTTCTTTGTAACGCTTAATAGTCTTCTCATCAACTTCTTTATAGAACTGAATAGAAGAGAGGGCGAGCTTCAAACCTTTTGCGAATGAAGCCAGTTTATCGTAAAACAAAACCCTGACAGCTACATCTTTCAGCAATTGCTGATATGCTTCGGCATCTCGTTTGTTTGCGACTGTTTTAAACAGATCCCATAACTCCGAATGTTTCTGAGGAAGTTTTCTTATTTCATCATTGATATTAGTCAGAGTTCCAATCAGATCATCATCATCAAATTCTTCAAATGAGGAATACATTTGCATTGCATCATCCAGATTTTCAATCACTCCATAATAGTCAACTATGTATCCAAATTCTTTATCTGAATAAATCCTGTTCACCCTTGCAATTGCCTGCAATAGTTTATGTCCCCTTAAATTTCTGGTGAGGTATAAAACAGTATTCCTGGGTTCGTCAAAGCCGGTAAGTAACTTATCTACAACTATAATTATTTCCGGATCTTTCTGATTTTTGAAACGGCTGATGATGTTCTTCTCATAGGTTTTTGAATTACCATGTTCATCCATCATTTTCTTCCAGAACCGATTTTCTTTTTCAGTTGATTTTTCATAAGCACTTTCTTCCCCCTCTCTTTCATCCAATGGAGAAATTAAGTACCTCACTTGATACAAGTCCTATTTCATCAAGAAAATCTTTGTAACGGATGGCATTTATCTTTTTATCACAAACCAATTGGGCCTTGAATGGAGTTCCCTGCCAGTTATCACGAAAATGTCTGCTGATATTCCAGGCAGTGGCATATATCTTCTGTTCAGCTCCATTCAGCTGATCAGCACGGCTGAATTTCTTTTTAAAATCTGTCTTTCTGATACTCGGTTAAAGGTTCTGAGACCATCTCAAAGAATGTGTCAAGAGGACTTGCATTTACAATTTGTCTGGGCAATCTTCCTTCATAAAGTAATGGTACAACTGCTTTATCTTTAACAGCCTGATCGACCGTGTAAGCATCAATAATGCCTCCGAATTTTGCAGCTGTGCTTTTATCTCTTTTGAATAGAGGAGTTCCTGTCATCGCAATAAAACATGCATTAGGCAATGTTTTTTGCATTTCTATATTGAAAGTTCCGTACTGAGTCCTGTGACCTTCATCCACCAGAACAAAAATATCGGGACTTTCCAATGGTTTGGTTATTTTTTTCATAGCCGCCACAAACTTGTTTATGATTGTGGTAACGACTGCATCACTTTTACTTTCCAGCAGTTCAACCAATCTTTGTCCGGTTGTGGCATTCTCAACGAACTTTCCGCATTTCCTGAATGTGCCTGTTATCTGATTATCAAGATCTGTCCGGTCCGTAACCAGAACTATTTTCGGGTTACGGATTGATTTTTCCAGGGCAATTGCCTGAGCAAGCATAACCATTGTTAATGATTTTCCGCTGCCCTGAGTGTGCCATATTACCCCTCCCTGCCGCCGTCCTTCTTTAAACTGAAGTATGCGTTTCATTGATTTCTTAATAGCAAAAAACTGCTGATATCGTGCAATCTTCTTTTCGCCATTATCGAACAGAATGAAGTTGAAAATAATATCCATCAACCTTTCCGGACGACATAACCCGAACAGATATTTATCCTGAACAGTCGGAAGAATATTTTCTGTTTCAAGATCATCAAAGTATTGCCTTACATATTTGAATCGTTCGCTGAATAATTTTTCTTTCTGTGCAGTAACTTAATGGCTGGTTTTTAAGCTCCAACAGATCGTTTTTGTATTTTTCTTCTTCCTCTTCTGTAGTAAATTTTTCTTCCCACTTTGACCAGAATTTCTCAGGAGTTGCGTTTGTTGCATAAGCTGCTTCCTGTGTATGCAATACTCATAATCACCTGTGCATAAACATATAAAGCGCGGATTCCATCTTCCTGCTGGCTGCGAAGATGCTGACTGATTGCCTGCGCCAATGGTTCTTTCATATCAGGCCGTTTGCACTCAATTACACAGATAGGAATACCATTAACGAACAAAACCAGATCGGGGCGATAATGCTCTTTGCTGGCACTTCGCATAACACTGTATTCTTCTGTTACATGAAAAACATTATTTGTTAAAAATGTTTCCGGATTCCAATCAATATACTGAAGTGTTATACTTTTTTTATCTCCGTCAAAATTCTGTTCAAATGCTTTTCCCAATGTAATAAGGTTATATACTGTTTCACAAGCAGCAATGTAACCCTCGTTCATCGGTAATTCTTTTAAAGCACGAATTCCGTTTTCAATATTGGCATCGCTGATATAAGTTGTCTTTGTTGAACTTATTCTTTTATCTGAATTGATCTCCTTCAACTGCTTACGTAGAATATCATCCAGCAAAACATTACTGGTTTTACCACCACGCAGATTTTCGGTTTCTGCCGGACTCAAATATTTGTATCCCAACTTTTGCAATAACTGCAAGGCAGGTATCTGGCTTATATGGTCTTCTTTGAAACTTGGTGTATCCATTTTATTTTTCGTTTTTAAACCATTGCTCTGGTATCAGGGATATGGATTTAATCATTGAATAAATCATCTTCCTTCCAGTTATTTGGGTTATTGATTATATATTCCGAAATTCGATGATAGGATTTTTCATCACGAATAATGTGTTCGTAATAATTGCGTTGCCACAATTTACCATTAAATGATTTCCAACAATGGTTTTTTACACCGCGAATATATTCCACGGTAACAATAGATTGAAACGCCCCAACAACGTCCCCAACGGTTTTGTAGGGGCAACCCTCGTGGTTGCCCTTTTATTATCATGGGCGACGATGTTATCATGGGCGACGATGTTATCATGGGCGACGATGTTATCATGGGCGACGATGTTATCATGGGCGACGATGTTATCATGGGCGACCACAAGGGTCGCCCCTACCGTTATTTCCATGATGGTGTGGAAATGGTTGGGCATTACAATGTGTTGGTGAAATTGCACATTTGGAAAACGATCTGGGATTTTTAACCATTCGTTTTCAACCAATTTCCCTGCATCGTTTAAAATCATTTTACCATCTGCAATTTTGCCGAACAAACATTTTCTGTCCTTAACACAAATAGTAATAAAATATAATCCTGCCCGGGAATAATCATATCCTTTCAGACGAATAGATCGGCGGTGGTGAATATTTGGATTGTAATTATTCATATATATATTATCGTCTTCCTGACCTCAGGAAAACGATCAGTTAATTTATTACCAATCTTTTCCGTCCCGTCAGCAACACCTGCATCATTCCCTTTTTCTGCTCCCTCAGTTTTTCTGTTTTGGTTTTTAATAATTGTATTTCTTTGTCGGCTGACTGTAACACCCTGCGATGGCTGTTTGTTCTTCGAGAGAGTTAATAATGAAAAGTGAAAAGTGAAAAATGTCTGATTTACTGACTTCAAAAAATGTACTTCCACTTCCAAAAGACTTTAATTGATCTTTTTTTGTTTGTAATAGATAGAACAGATATTCTGTATTTACAATTTTGTCATCAGGGACAATACTTTTGAAACCCTGATTGGTTGCAACAGGAATTTTGTTTATTGCCATTTCTCCTATTGTTGCTCTGAGTTGTTATAACGATAGAATTTTCAGGTATTAATTCAGCTGAACTATTATTTAATCCTTCTTCCGATATCGTTCTTGAAGTTTTAAACAAGTATTTTGAACCATTTAATGCAGTAATATCAGTTGGTGTAATCCAATTTACTTCCCCATTCCAGTACAACTTCATTGATAGTGCTGGGTGTTCCCCCACTTACAATTCTTCCTAACTTCCCCAGTTCAACAATTCTTAAACCGCTCCTGCACCACTTTTCATTTTTCACTATTAACTTTTCACTTAAAAGTTGCTGCATCAGCCATTTTTTCTGCAATTCCTTTTTGGCAATAAGCTTGTTGTTGGTGTTGATAGCTGAGTCCATCAGACCAAGGACATGGGCAATGGCTTTTTGTTCGGGGAGAGGGGGAAGAGGTAGTTTTACTTTAAATAAATCACTTGGATAAATGTGAACAACTGAATTCCCTTGTCCTAATACTCTTTTTTGTTTTTTCGCAATATCAGTTTCTAATAGCGTAAGAAAGACACTCAACATTTACCTCTTTAGTAGATAATCTTATAACATCATTGCCAGCAAAAGCTTTTTCATTGCCAGTAATATGCAACTGCTTTACCTATTTCTTCTGCAGTTTCTCCTGATCCTGCAAATAGAATATCCCCTTTTTTAATTTCATTACTTTCTTTTGCAACATCTTCATTTATAAACGATTTAAAATCTTTAATGATGAAATCGTACGTTGTATATATTTCACCATAACGAATACATGGCAGACCTTCTAAAATTACTTGCTCTTTTAAAATTCCTTTACCCTTTGAAAAGGTACCTAATTCACCAAGGGTTTTAACCTCCCAATCACTTGGAATTTTACCTATAGGCGAGTCTTTATATATTGTGTTGTTATTGTTCATCAGATTGTATGTTAACGATGATATCATTAAAAATGCACGATTTATTTGATCATGCAATCGTGCAAAATCTAAGCTATATATACTGAATTTCAATACGATTAATCATTATCTATAGTAATTATCTTTTTTGTATCAAAACCGGGGCATTCATTATATTTTACATATCCCAAGCTGATTGGTAGTAAGCGTTGTTGATCCGATCTGAAAGTCTGGAGTATTGCTATGGTGATGCCCGAAAATCCAGAAGTCAGAGTCCGATCTTAAAATATCATTATAAATATCCACGGCAAAAGCTTCGTTAAGACTATCGCCTTTATACTTTTCAGGGTAATTCATGAATGTTGGTACATGATGAGTTATTACAACTTTCTTCTCGGTCGCGGGTTTAGATATTTCCTCATTCAGGAAGGAACGACACTGCTTATGAAGCAGATTATAATGATCCGGAGTTAGTCCCTTTCTGATATGTTTAATTGCATGAAAATCTGAAAGTCTTTGTCTTATCTCAAATTGGTTACCCGGGCTAATATTTGTCCAGAGGGTTGAGAAAATAAATTTCACATTTTCCTGAATTACAGAAACATTATTCAAAAGAAACAGGTTATCCTTTATTTTCTCATTAAATGAACCTGTCCGGGCTGAGATATCCGAACTATAGTATTCATGATTACCCGGAATCCAATAGGTTGTTTCAAAAGTATCTGAAATATAATTGAAAAAATCAGCATGTTTATCCATTACCGCAAATGGAACAATATCACCGGCCAGCAATAGGACATCGCCTCCGGGCAGCAAAGGATTCCTTTTTAAGAATTCTTTATTTTCAGGGAATTCCAGGTGCAAGTCGGAGGCATACTGTAGTTTCATTTTTTCTTTTTGCCTGTTAACTTTTTAGGTTCATCCTTCTTTTCCAGTTTTCTTATACTTCCTGCCACAGGTAAATTCTCCGGCATAGTGCCACCAAGTTCCTGAATGGTTTTCCTTACTTTTTTTCCAACTTCAAAATGTGTTTGATTCGCTTTTTGTTTCCCTTTTATGTTTTCTCTTTTCAGTTTTTCTTCTGTTTGAGTAGCCCGGAAAAGGTTTGCAGCCAACTCAGTGCTTCCCATATGATCAAGAATATTTTCACTCTTCTTCAATCCTTTACGTTTGTGAATTCCCTTTGCATCAAGACCTCCGTACAGACCCATATATCCATGATTCTGAAATATTGCATAATCGATTGGTTCTATTACACCTGCTCCTTTGGCTGCTTCAGCAAGATGCTTATTGTGTTCAGCCATTTCTCTCCGAAGAAAGACCCGTTTTTCTTCTTCGGTATTTAATTGCTGATAAGCCTGCATCTGCTGAATTTCCTGTAAACGGGTTTGCACTGCAAAATATGTTTGCCCGAGAGCAACTATCTCTTTACCCGGATCAGCATTTTGCACAATGAGGTAACAGGCGTAACGGGATAGTTTTACATTTTCAGTTTCACGTTTTGCACCCTTCCCTAATTCGATCATATCGAGGATATCCTCGAAATGATCCGACACCGCATAACCACTATTGCTGCAAGCTTCTTTTGCCCGGTCAATTACAGGTTTAAAATGACGATATTCTGAATACTCCAAAACCTTAGCTAAATCCCTGGCAGTCCAGTATTCAGATTTATTTTCACTCATCCTTTTTATTTGTTCAAAAATAGTCTGCCTGGAATTTGATAATTTATTGTCCATCTGAATTCATTCTTTAGTTGCTCCCAATTCTTTTAAATACTTATTCAATTCGGCCTGCACTGTTTTTAATTCCCCTTCAAGTTTCTCGATCTCAACCTGCACAGCAGCAATGTCGACTTCAGGCTCTTCTTCAAAAGTGTCAACATACCGTCGGAATGTTAAGGTTGAATTCGTTTTCTTTTATTTCTGCGAATGTTGCTACAAAACTGAATTTATCTTCTACAATTCCGGCAGTAAGCTTTCCATCATTGAATTTCCGGTATGTATCCACAATATGATCAATATCTGCAGGTCGTAGTCTGTTTTGGTTCTTAGCCGATTCATAATGTTTACTTGCATCTATGAAAAGGACAGGGTCTTGCCCTTTATCTTTTCTTGCCCTGTTGAAAATCATGATTGCTGCCGGAATACCTGTTCCAAAGAACAAATTTGCAGGTAATCCAATAACTGCTTCCAGGAGATTTTCTTCAATTGTTTTCTGCCTGTATCTTCCCTTCGCTAGCACCACGGAATAAAACTCCATGAGGTACAACAACGCCAACTTTTCCTTTGCCTTCGTAAGCTGTCTCAATCATGTGGCTGATAAATGCCCAGTCGCCTTTGCTTTTTGGTGGCGTACCTCTCCAAAAGCGATTATATTTGTCGGTTTCCGGGTCAAAACTATCACTGGCTTTGTTTTCCTCTTTATCATCACTCTTTCCCCACTTGTCTAACGAGAAAGGAGGATTAGCAACTACTGTATCAAACTTCATCAGAGCATCGCCTTCTTTTAGTTTCGGGTTTCGGATTGTATCTCCCCATCGGATTGTGGCGTTATCAAAGCCATGTAAAAACATATTCATAACTGCCAGCGCCCAGGTGCTTCCATTAGCTTCCTGTCCATAGAGTGAAAAATTATCTGAACCAACTTCTTCTCCGGCTTTAATCAGCAAGGAGGCTGAACCACAGGTAGGGTCGCAGATACGTGAACCAGGTTTTGATTTGGTAAGTTTAGCAATTAGAGTAGATACTTCTTTTGGAGTAAAGAATTCTCCGGCTTTTTTACCTGCATCGCTTGCAAAATTCTCAATCAGAAACATGTACGCACCACCAATAATATCAGTGCCTTCAAGATGTGAAGGTTTAAGGTTTAATGTTTCTTTATTAAAATCGAGCAGAAGGTTTTTCAGCCTGGTGTTCTTATCCTTAGTATCGCCCAATACACTGCTATTGAAATTTATGTTCTGGAATATTCCTGCACCGTCTTCACTGTAAAGTTTGTCGCGGTTGGCTTCCACCAGATCTTCCAATGCGATATCTATCAACTCCCCAATATTTAGTTCGTTACGGTGGTCGAACAAATAGTTAAAATGGCTTTGTTCCGGAACTACAAAGCGTTCGTGCTTCATTGCACGATCTGCTCGTTCTTTGTCACCGCTATATTTTTTCAGATGAGATTCATATTTATCATCATGCACATCACTCAGATATTTTACAAAAAGCATAGTGAGAACATAATCCTTGTAAACGCTGGGGTCAATACTTCCCCGAAACGTGTCACATGCTTTCCAGACTGCATCGTTAATATCTTTTTGTGTTATTTTTTTTGTCATGTTGCCTATTTTAAAGAGTTGATTATTTGTTGTTGAATTTGTTTTTCCCGCAGAGATCTCAATTTGCTGCTGCAGTTTTCTTTCTGCGTTTCTGAGATGAGCAATTTTTAAAATCGCCTTTTGAGTATCCAAATCCGGGATAGATAATTCCAATTCATCAATCACAGATTTTGAGATTGAAACTATGGAACTTCCTACTGCCTGACTTTTCAGATAATTCTGAGAGGAGGCAGCTGTTTAGATACCATGTCAAATACTCTGGCAAAACTTTATCTTGAAAATCCTCATTTAAACGAATCACAAAGAACGAAGTGGAAGCTACTGCAGGTTTGTTTTTACTTTCGTAGAGAGCAGCAAAATTTTTTGTTCCTTTGGCAGCAAATATTATATCACCATTCTGTAATAAATGTTTTTCAGAGATGCTTTCGCATTTTAAATCGGGATACAAAGAGCTTTTCAGGATTCCGTTTTCATCAAAATGCTTTGACTGCAAGTACACAATTTGACCTTCCTTAACTGGCTTTGCAAAGACCCCGGTTTGAATAAAAGCGATATGTTTTAATGCTACTCTCAAAATATTTATTTAAGTAATACGGCTACAAAGACAGGTAAAATATACCAATTCACCAAATATATTTCAATATATTATTGAGTAGCGGTTCTACAAATACTATTTGCCTGATATTTATAGGTCAAATCTGAGGAAAGCTAAATTGCACTCTTTTGCAAGCCTTTGGAATTGTAGGAAGGCTTGAGTGGGCTTGCAAATGTGTGCAATTTAGCGTATCTGAATGCTAAGGTCACTGCCGGTAGTGAAAAAGGGACTCCACATTATCTGAGTATATCCAACCTGAATCTACCACCGGGAATTCATCTGTTGAAAGCTTTTATCCAACTCTTCCCGTGATGCTTTAATAAGTCCTTCCGTCATACCATATCCAATTTCGAATATATTATTTTTAAAACCTTTCATTATTGCTGCAACAAATTCCTCAGGCTTTAGATCAACTTTATAATTGCCTCTTTTGGCTCTTCCCTCCGGGTTTAATTCAGTCTCGACAGCTGGCGGAACCACCTCAAAAACTTTGATCCCAAGCTTTATGAGTTGCTGTCTGAGCGCCATGGAAAAGGCATGTATCCCTGCCTTCGTTGCACTATAAACAGGCATTCGGGCAGCGGGAATAAAACCCAGTCCGGACGAAACATTTATGATTGCAGCTTCCTTCTTTCCGGTCAAATGCGGAATGAACAGCCCGGTTAAAATTATCGGGGCTTCAAGATTGATTTTTATTTCATTTTCACCTGCCAGAAATTCTGAAATCCCGTTTGTAAAATCAATATCCCTTTGCACTCCGGCATTGTTAACAAGAATGTTCAAATTATTAAATTTGGCAGTTATCCATTCCACAAGTGTTCTTTGATCCTCTTCATCAGCAACATCACATACTTTGATATGGAATTCCGGATGTTTTTTTTGAGCTTCAAGAAGTCTGTCTTCCCGTCGTCCGCAAATGATGACTTCATTACCGGATGCCAAAAAAGACTCTGCGATTGCATAACCTATACCTGTAGCGCCACCTGTAATTAAGATGGTATTTCCTGAAATGTCCATTGTTAACCTCCTTTATTATTTACCATTACCGTAATTAAGCATCAATAGTTGAGTTGCTAAAAAGAACGTACTGCCCGCACACAATAATTGCCGTCCTTTGGACCATATAACTGGTTACCATTCCCAAAGTTCTGCAGCCATGCGTTGGTGTTACCGTTCCCGATAAAACTCCAGTAGTAGTTGTTAACGAAAGCACCTATTGAAGCTTTTTGAGTGTACATTAAATTAAGTTCATATTTTGTTGGTAAACGCCAATCCGTAAATTTTTTACCAGCTGGATTATGATTGGCTGGATTACTGATAACATCCTGAGCCAAATACCAGTCAGATGAGGCTGATTGATCCTGTGTAGCTGCCACTAAGCCGTGTTTCCCATCGGGTGTTACATAAAACACATAACCTCCTAAAGATTCTTCAGGACCAATATTTATAATTCCGGAAGCGGTTTTGTAAGCATGAATATAAGAATTTAAGTCAATATTCTCAGAAGAAATCCTGCTGGCAGCGGTTAAGAAATTCTCTGTTAATTGTGGATTTTGTATCTCATGGTATTCAGATGATTGAGGTACTTGTGCTATCATCAACTTACAAAAGGATGCAATAACTATAGTTAAGACTAATCTCTTCATTTTGTCGCATATAAAATAGTGAGAATTGATTTGTTATGATAATGTGCTAAAGTTATTAAAGACAATAATGGAAACCAAACAAAAAACCATTTAACAGGGATTACACCCGGTCAGAAGGAATCTGAGCTGTTTCATACTTTCAGGATCTGGCAGACACCTGCTTTATTTTTTTTATTCAATTTGTATATTTACCTTTGATTAGTTGTCGAATATCTGTATAATATCAACTTTATAAATTTAAAGAATATGAAAAAAAATGTTTCAAGGTTAATGCAGTTATTTTCATTTACGATTATCCTGGCCCTTATTGCACCTGTGATGTTGCATGCTCAGGCTGGAAAAGTTAATTTCGCAGGTACATGGGCTATGAATGAACAAAAAAGTACCCTGCCACAAGGTGGTGGTGGCAGTCAGAGAATGGGCGGTAATATAACTGTCACCCAGGACGCAAATCTTTTGACTCAGACCCGGACCAGTCAGGATGGCACGACCAGAGTCACCAAATATACACTCGATGGAAAAGAGAGTGTAAACACATTTGGTTCAGGTGAAAGCAAATCTACTGCAAAATGGTCAGCTGATGGCAAGACACTTACAGTCGCCTCCAAAGCAACCTACAACGGAAATGAAATAACCTCAACTGCGGCCTGGAGCCTGATTGATGCAAAAACTCTTTCAATTTTAACTACATGGCAAGGTCAGAATGGTGAAGTAAAAATTAATATGGTTTATGATAAGAAGTAGATATTGAATATAAAAAATGGTTTATTTAAGGGCTCCGTAAGGGGCCTTTTTGTGTTATCAGATAACCAAATAACCAAAAAATCTTATCGGATAGAAATACTTTGTCTATCAGCACTTTTTTTTGAATAAAGTCATAACTCTTTTCAAACTGCCGGGGATGGAATCCTGAATTAATTAAAGTGTATCATGTCGATCTGATATTTCAGAATGGGTTGATGATGAATGAATTTTTATGTTAAATTATCACTTAAATAATGAACAATCTCTATTATTTCCATGTTTATTATTTCATTTGTGGTTATTCCGGAATTTGCCGGTTGTTTTTCTTGCAGAATATCCGGGATATCATAAATACAACCAGACAGGAAATGCAGCAATAAGGAAAAAAGTTGTAATGTGGAGGTCTTATTGAAAAATAATTAAAAAAACGAATTAACGAAAATATAATATCATGGATTTTACCAGCCCATTCCACCTCATATTAATAATTCTTGTAATAGCGTTATTATTTGGCGGAAAAAAGTTTCCCGAAATGATGAAGGGAATAGGACAGGGTATACGCGAATTCAAGAAAGCGTCTGACCCTGATAATGAACAGGAAAAAAAGGAACCAGAGATAAAAGACTTTGAGATTAAAATCCCGGAGAAAAAATAGATACGGTGGAAAGTCCATTTATCTTACTTAACGTGATTGCCGGCATTCCTTTTTAAGGCATTAGCTCAGAATGTATTCCTTCAGGAATTACTCAGTGCAGAGTATTGTACGTACCTCATGAAATACGAACAGGTCGTATTTTAATACTTGAGGTAATATCCTTTATAAATTCCGGCCCGGAGTGGTGACTGATTCATTACGCTTTCCCATTGCTTGTGTTTCAGAACCATTTAAGTCCGGAAACCTCAATACATGTGAATCATGTAAGTAATTTCCTGAATAGTGTAACAGTGTAACCAAAAGATGATGCAACCTTTGTATTAAAGTATTTGGATACAAGTGCATTAAATAATTAAAAATTAAAAAAATGAAAAGAGTTTTAATTCTTTTATTAACGTTTTTGTTTATCACGTTCTTAGCTTCATCATGTATGGCCGGATTAAGAAGTGATGGCAGCTATAGCGGGTATAATGATAATTATCGCAACAACCGCGATTATCGATATAATAACGATCAGGGCAATTATCACAAGAGAGGAAGATTATTTAGAAATCATAATGATAGAAATAATCGTAACGATAATAGAAATAATCGTAAGGATGATAGAAATAGAAACAGGGAGGGTGAAAACGTTCTTATCATTCGTTGATGACACGGGAGGTAATAATCATGATTCCTGATTTTATTGATTATAAACATAAAACGAATAGTTATGAGATTTAAACCGTCCGCACCTTCAAAATATGTATGGATTTTTGGTCTGATACTTGGAATATTAGGTATCATAGGTCATTATGTTAATGTAGATTTTCTTTCTGAGTATAATTATTTGTTTCTGGTTGCAGGTTTTGTATTACTTGCAGTTGGTACCACATTCAGAGAATTTTAATACCGGAAAAGCAAATGGTCCTGACCATACTGGCCGGAGTATATTAACTCCCCGGGACCCGGGGTGATAGGTTATTGTTAAGTTGTTAATATTAAACGGATGTTGATTGCAAACGTTTTGCTCCTGCTCCCGGGCAGGATTTTAAGCCTGGTAAGGTTATTTTTATTCAGTACCCAGAAACATTTCTCTATTTACCTTATAAGGCCAGAAATCCTTTATATCAAAAATACGACCTGCTTATAAAATTGGCAAAAATATCTGATCATGGGTATATTTAAAATCTCAAGCTTAGGTTGCAGAATCAATGGGGACCACATTTAATTATCACATATACAGTTTATTAAAATAAGATACTGTCTTAAATCTCATTAATCCCTTCACACCGAAATTATTCAGATGTGTTCTGGTTTCAATATAATCCATCACGATCCGTTTGAGAATATTGGCAAAATTAACTCCCGGGATCTCATCATAATTAAAAAACTGTGGCCGGTCTCCTTCAAGCAATGTTATCTCATCAAATGGGATGTTTATTTTTCCGGTATAAATATATTTTATATTAGGGTAGGCGTCTCCTTCTAAACATTCGTATTTTTTAAAGAATTGGTATTCCTTCAATTCAATACCTAATTCTTCTTTTACTTCGCGTACCAGTGCCTCTTCAGGGGTCTCCCCTTCTTCAATATGCCCACCTATCAGGTCCCAGTGCCGGGGAAAAGGAATGCCAGGCTTATTATCACGAAGATAGAGCAGGATTTCTTTTTTATCATTTTCAAGTATTATAGCTGCAATTCTTTTCATATCAATGACTAAGATATCGATATTTTACTCACTACCAGTTTCTGATCATAATAATTTTTTAACTTTAATTCACTTTGTGAAAGAGGATATCGGGCATTTGAACTATATCAATTTGTTCTAGAAGGAGTTGACTGATGTATTCATATGTGACTGATGTGGCGGAAGCATAACCGGAAATTACCATTATTCCCGTTAAGGAACCAGGCATATCCTGAAAAAAAATTACATTCCTGTTCTAATTTTACTTTAGTTCTACTTTGACATATTACATCTTACAACGATTTTTCAGTTTGTTTGCCCCGACCCTAAAGGGAGCAAACTGAAAAATCAACCTGTTCCCTTTAGGGATCAAGGGCAAAAACAGGTTGATTTTTCTAATCTGTCAAAGTAGAATTAGGTTATATGTATCACTTTTTGTTCAAATAAAACCTTTTCATGTTTAATTTGTTTAAGACATAAATTAACATTTACTGTGAAATTATGATAAAAAATCATTCCCCGGATTTTCTCAAAGAAACAGAACCACTTATTGATTTCAAACTGACAGATCGTAAGATAAATTTTATAATAAACTTTTTAAATTTTTATTAACTCATAACTATATTCAGATGGAAAGTAATAATGAGGAAATAATATATTATCCCTCGAAACAGGTAAAAGAAAATGCGAACATTAAGGAATACGATAAAATGTACAAGTATTCTATCGAAGATCCTGAAAAATTCTGGGAAGAGCAAGCCGGGTATCTTGACTGGTATAAAAAGTGGGATAAAGTGTTGGATAAAAGCAACCCTCCGTTTTTTAAATGGTTTGAGGGAGGAAAAACAAACATCATTTTAAATGCCATTGACCGGCATCTAAGTACCCCAAACAGGAATAAGCTGGCGGTAATCTGGGAGGGTGAGCCGGGAGATACCCGGACTTTTTCCTATCATGCCTTAAACCGTGAGGTTTGTCATTTTGCAATTATTTTAAAAAGCATGGGGGTTCAAAAAGGTGATGTAGTGACTATTTATATGCCTCAGATCCCCGAACAGATTTTTGCCATGCTTGCCTGCGCAAAAATAGGAGCTGCTCATAGTGTTGTTTACGGAGGTTTCAGTCATGAAGCTCTTGCCGACCGCATCAATGATGCAAACAGCAGGGTGGTTATTACAGCTGATGGCGGGTATCGTCGTGGAAAAGTTGTTGAGATGAAAAGTGTGGTTAACAAAGCTATGGAATTATCGCCTACCATGGAGATCTGCATCACAGTTAAACGGACCGGTGGTGATGTGTATATGGAAAATGGACGTGATTACTGGTATCATGATTTAAAAGCTTTACCTGTCACATTTAGCAAATGCGATACTGAGCCAATGAACTCCTCGGATATGCTGTTTCTGCTGTATACTTCAGGCTCTACAGGCAAGCCCAAGGCGCTTATTCATACTCATGGAGGATACAGTGTTTATACTGCAACCACCCATCGTATGGTATTCGATATTAAACCTGAGGACCGTTTCTGGTGCGCAGCTGATCCCGGCTGGGTAACCGGGCACAGTTATATTGTATACGGGCCTCTTATAAACGGATCTACTATAATGCTTTATGAAGGTGCGCCCAATCATCCATACCCGGACAGATGGTGGAAAATGATTGAAAAGTACGGCGTGAATATCTTGTATACATCTCCAACGGCAATCAGGGGATTAATGCGTTATGGAGATTCCTGGCCAAACAGGAACAATATCAGTTCGCTGCGTTTGTTAGGGTCGGTTGGTGAGCCCATTAATCCTGAAGCCTGGTCATGGTTTTATAATATAATTGGAAAGGGTAACTGTCCGATTATGGATACATGGTGGCAGACTGAAACAGGAGGATTTATTATAACACCGTTGCCTATAACACCTTTAAAGCCCGGGTCAGCCACCAAACCATTCTTCGGTAATATAGCCGGGGTTGTTGATGAACATGGAGTTGAGGTTAAGAATGGAGAGGAAGGAAACCTGGTAATAAAGACTCCCTGGCCCGGGATGACTGCCGGAGTATTCAATGATCAGCAGAGGTTTGTTGACACATACTGGAAGAAGTATAAGAAACAGGGCTGGTATCACACCGGTGATTCGGCCAGAAGGGACAAAGATGGTTATTACTGGATTATCGGGCGTACTGACGATGTAATAAAAGTAAGTGGCTATCGCTTAGGCAGTGCTGAAATTGAGAGTGTTATGGCAAGGCATCCGGCAATTGCCGAATCAGCTGCAATTGCACTGCCGCATCAACTTAAGGGGAATGCTATACATGTTACTGTAGTTTTACGGTCAGGTTATACTGCCAGCAAAGAGCTTGAGCATGAGCTTATTGTGCATATGGTTGAACACCTGGGTCCGATTGCACGACCGGAAGCGATAATGTTTGCCGATATGTTGCCAAAAACGCGCAGTGGCAAGATCATGCGCAGGGTGCTTAAGGCAAGGGCACTTGGATTGCCGGAAGGTGATTTAAGCACGCTGGATGATTGAAGGTGACAAAATGATCTGCAGAATGATTTTTTAAAGAGGCTTGTCAGAGAGACTTCCTGTGAATTTTGCACAAATAAGTTCTGTGCTTTTAATAACTATTTTAATCAGCCGCACATTCTGATGGGGAGAAGAAATTATTAAAATGTAACTACAGTACGGAAGCCATTGGTGAAATAAAAGAAGCGGTTGCTCATGGTACTGTTTTGACTGATTTGCAGGAACTATATCAACCATAACATCAATTGACGGCCCTGGCAAAATGTTAATAAAACATAAGGTTATCAGGCTGGCTCCCGTTAGTGGCAATTCACATACCGGGATTACTCGGTTAAATTCTTAAGTGAACAGCAGATATTTATAAACCCTGATTATTTTATTGATGGAAAAGGGATTTGTAACACCCTGATTAGTAACACATATTTTTACCGTTATTAAAGATTCATCATACCAGTATGACAAATACAGGACTATAAACTACTGCTAAAAGATTGTAACAATTGTTACATTTTTTGAACAGTTATTCGGGATTCAATGTTTTATCCGGAACAATAAAAGATGACAGATTATGGTTTCAAATATTCAAAAAGAAAAAGCTGAAATATTTTTGAAATTTCATCAGGACAAGGAAATTTTGGTACTGTTAAACTCATGGGACATAGGAAGTTCTAAATTAATAGAAGCATGTGGCTATAAAGCAATCGCAACAACCAGTATGGGAATAGCTGCCTCTTTAGGTTATCCTGACTGCCAGGTAATACAATTGTCAGAAATGATTGATGTTATAACAGGTATCGTACAAGCAGTACAAGTTCCGGTAACTGTGGATATAGAAGCCGGATATGGTAATAATTTAAATGAAATAATTGATTCGGTTAAAAAGATAATTGCAACAGGAATTGTTGGAATAAACATTGAAGACAGTATTGATTTAAATCCGGTATTAGTTGACGAGATGGAATTTTGTGAAAGAATATCAGCTATTCGTGCATTATCAGATTCACTTGGCTTTCATTTAGTAATTAACACCAGGACTGATTCATTTTATACTTCGTCAGGTTCGGCACGAGAAAAATTATCCGAATCAATAAAGCGTGGTAATAAATACCGGGAAGCAGGTGCAGACTGCATATTTATTCAGCCTGTATGGGAAAAGGAAACGATTTCAACACTGGTCAGGGAAATTAATGCCCCAATTAATATTCTTTCAAACCCTGGAATTGGAGCTGGATTAGCTCCATCGGTTCGTGAACTGCAGGATTTAGGTGTCGCCCGTTTAAGTCTCGGTTCAAGTTTGATGAAAGCTACTTTAGCATTAATTAAAAAAGTTGCTGACGAACTTTCAGAAAAAGGAACTTACAATATTCTATCAGATTCTCTGACCCCGCTTCCCGATGCTGTATTGGCCTATAAAATGGCAATAGGGTTAAGTAAATGAAGAACAGCCACTAATACGGACAATAAGCGCTTCAATTACGACAAATATCCAGACACATACATTTGTCATAAGCGACAGTTCTCCATGCAAATGGATTATGGTAAAAGCATCGTTCAGGCAGCGGCAGCATCAGATGGAAGTTTCACTACGTCCGAAAACCAGGCTCTCCACCATTTACCGGGACTAAAAAAAGCTTAGCCCCATAACGGTCTCAGGTAAACTTCGTTCTCTGACGAAGGACTACATTTTAACCCGGACAAAAAATATGAGATGACACTTCAAAAATGTTGGGATAAAGATTAAACAAAACTCATGAATAGTTTCATATTCTAAATATTATTATATAGATTTGATAGGCTACACAGACTTAATAATAAAATACTACACCAATCATTAATAAATTGATAACAATATCGTTCGTTAAAATGTGACTGATGTGGCAAAAACAAATATTAGGTCAACATAAAAACCGGAAGTTATAAAAATGAGTATTTAAATGGATAGTTTGAAAACTATAATTTGAATTTATTTGAAATATAATTTTTACATAACTCTTAAAATGAAACCATTAAATTATTTTAAAAAGTATTTTCGCAGGAGAAAAGCCAGAAGATTTACCCAGGAATATCCGGCTATAATCAATTCATTTGATTTAAAAGAGGAAGGAAAAGTAGATTTTGCGAATTGGGATAACCCTTTAATTAATCCTTTATTAATTAATCAGGAACAGGTTGATTTTTTTAAGAAGTTCATTAAAAAAGGAGATTTAGTAATAGATATTGGTGCTAACATAGGAGACACTACAGTTCTAATGGCCTTAGCAGCTGGGAGTTCTGGTATCACATTAGGATTTGAACCTAATCCTTATGTTTATAAAATATTGGAAACAAATGCTTCTCTCAATAAGGAAAAACAAAACATTGTTCCTCTCCCTTATGCTATAACTGTTAAAGAAGAAGAATTTTATTATATATCTTCAGAAGCATCGTTTGCCAACGGAGGCATTTCTCCGACAAAAAACAGTAAACACGGAAAATTCATTTACCCGAATAAAGTAAAAGGGATTAATCTGCAAATACTCCTCGAAGAGAAATTTAAGGATAAGCTTAATAATCTCTCTTTCATTAAAATTGATACAGAAGGATACGATAAAGAAATTATAAAATCAATATCCGGTTTAATTGAAAAATTTAAACCTGCAATAGTTGCGGAGAGTTTTAAGTATAGTACTCCTGAAGAAAAAGTGGAGTTGTACAATGTCATAAAACAACATAATTATGAAATATTTTATTTTGAAGACTTTAACATAAATGCCAGGATAATTAAACTGGAGAAAAGTAATGATATAAATAACTGGAAAAATACTATAAATATTTATGCAGTTCCCATAAACACAAATAAGGAACATAAATAAATGCAGATGATCAATAATTTCGAAACGAGGCAATAATAAAAAGACAGACTGAGCATGACGGGACATAAATTGCTGCGGCCACCTAATACGGATGGGTGACGTATAATTTGATCTGCCCGCCTTGGGAAAAAACTAAAATGAATACTAAAATCAAAATTGTTTTTACATTATGCATGACAATACCTTTTTCAGTCATTGCACAAATACCTGAAAAACAAATTTCTTTCGCATCTGAATCAAAGCCACATGATTATTATGTAAAACAAGCTTTTCACTCCGGGTTCTCATCTTTTTCGCTTAACAAAAACTATATTTAATGCGGGATTCAGCTGGTAATTCAACTGCGGTCCTACGTTGCAACACCACCAATTCCGATTGGTGTAAAAAAGAAAATATGAATAACCGAATTGGCTCTATGCTGGTTTGAAAGTGAAATGCTTGAAACTACCCAGCGCCACATACACCAAACATTAGCTGCAATGAAAAAAAACTCCCAACAGATTGATTAATTATAATTTAATAATTATACTATGCTTTCAAAAATCAGTTCCATATTAGGATATGGAGTTGCTGTCTTAGGATTAGCTTTTCTAATTTACAATGATTACGTTATTTCAAAAAATCCTGTGACAATGATTGTTCAATTGATATCAATTTTCTTAATGATTTGGGCTCGAATAACATTTAAATCACGTAGCTTTCACCTCACAGCCAACACTACTAAAGGAAGACTTGTAACCAATGGACCATATAGATGGCTTCGTCATCCAATATATGCCGCGGTAATTTATTTTGGTTGGGCATGCCTGATTGCCTTTCCTAAAATTGAAACATTAATAGCAGTGATTTGTATTACAGGTGGCTTATTTACAAGGATGCTTCTAGAGGAAAAGGCCTTAAATAAAAAATACCCTGAATATGTTGATTATTCAAAACGAGCAAAGAGACTGATACCTTTTTTCTACTGAAAATCATTATAATTTTGTATTATGATTTATCAAAAAACAAACCAGCTAGCACAATGTATTCATCATGCGGGGCACAGGGCCGATGGCAAGTTCCTATTCTGCGGGCAAAGGTACTAAAGGTTTATAATGTAGTACTCACGAATTCCCGTACGCTGCATACACTCAAGTTGGCATTAATTTGACAATAAAATGAGAACTATCCATATAAAATATACTATTAGTTTTATCTTAATGACCTTAATTCTAATAGCTTGTCAGTCTCCGGCAGATATATCAGGAAAATTAGAAGGCATAGAAAAGAAAGACATAAAGGTTTATCTAATTGAACCTGAAACTTTACAGGATGTAGCTGCTTCATATCTTGGAAAAGTCATAGATTCTGCTTTAGTAAATTCTGATGGCAGCTTTGAGTTCCACAACCTGCAAAAAACTGAAGAACCTGTATTGTTAGAATTAGCCATACAGCTATCCGGAAAGGCTCCAAATTATTTACAAACTGATGATCCGATCAGGTCTAACTATATGCCAATTCTATGGCAATCAGGAGAGTCTATGCAAATCACTGCCAAATTGGATGAATTTCAAAAAAGCTTTTTAATTGAACACCCTTCGGAAATTAATAAAGCTTTGTTAGACTTAAGGGATATCAACGAGAAAGCTTACCAAACCTATCTTGCAGGAAAGCATTGGCAATTAGAAGATGGCAGTCAATTATTGGAAAAGGAACACGCTGTCTTACAATATCGGACAGAGCTGATAAAGTTCGCAAATAGCATACAGTACCTTATGCCGGCATTGGTGGCATTAAGGTGGGTAAGTCCGGAGAATGATTATGAACGTGTACCTGAATTTTTGGTGAATCAATGTAATAAATGGAAGCAAAAACAACCGGATCATCCATGGGTAAAACAGCTTTGTGAAGAAAGTGATCCCTCTAATTTACCTGTTTTGGTAGGAGATGTATTTCCAAATCTTAAGTTCCGCATGCTAACAAAGGATACGCTTTCTCTTAAAAACCTTTTAGGCAACAAGCTCACTATTATAGACTTGTGGGCATCCTGGTGTGCTCCTTGCCGAAAGGAAAACCGTGAGGTTTTAGTACCTATTTGGAATGAATATCATGACCAGGGTTTACAAATTATTGCTTATGGTCTGGAAAGTGATGAGTCTGTCTGGAGAGCAGCTGCAAAGCATGATGGGGCAAATCGCTGGTTTCAGGCATCAGATTTGCAGGGAGATGATGCACCTTTCTTAAAAAAAATCCGTGTTCAGACCATTCCGGCCAACTTTATTCTTGATGATAAAGGTGTGGTTATAGCTAAAAATGTTCATGGAAAAGCTTTAATAGATTTGGTAAAAAGTTATATGATAAATAAACAATCTTTTGACCCTCAAAAAGCGGAAGCTTTTGCAGGCTCATTAACCGACACGCTAAACAAAAGTTCATTTGCTACGGATGAAGAAAACTACAGCCAGCTATACAAATCCTTTTAATTCACTACCTGATGGCAAGACAAATCCTGATTATCAAAAACACTCCCAGAGAGAATCCCGGACTTATAGAAATAGTATTAAGACAACATAATTTAAGTTATCAAATAATTGACTTTGATCATACTTCAATAATTAATCCGATAGATGACTATGCAGCACTTATCGTACTTGGGGGACCCGAAAGTGCGAATGATTTGACTCCGAAAATGCTTAGTGAATTAACATTAATTAAAAAATTCATTCAGAACAAAATACCTTATTTAGGAATTTGCCTGGGACTTCAAACTTTCGTTAAGGCGATGGGCGGTATTGTTAAAAAATGCAGTACCGGTGAAACAGGTTTTCGTGACCTTAATGGCAAACTTTTTCAAATCAAATTAACCAACGAAGGCAGAGCTGACAATCTTTTCAATAATCTCTCTGATACATTCATAGTTTTTCAACTACATGGAGAAACAGTTCAGATCACTCCTGACATGACTTTGCTTGCAACTGGGGACAATTGCCGAAATCAAATTGTTAAATATGGAGAAACTGCATATGGTATCCAATCTCATTTCGAATTATCAAATGAGTTGCTCGATTCCTGGATTAATGAGGACCAGGAGCTTCAAAAAGTTGATGCCAATATATTACGATCCGATTTTGAATCACTAAAATATGATTATCAAAATACTGGTTACCAATTATTTACAAATTTCTTAATTATCGCGGGTCTGACAAAATAGAAACCCTAGAACATAATCCAATAAATATCAGAATTTTAACAAAACTATGACCTCCTAACAGGGACAATGATAGACCGGCAGTCCCTTCTCCCAGCCAGGCACCCGATCATGATTACAACTATGAGCATTTTATCCAGGACAAAGAAGCCGGTACATTTACATGTCCGCAGGAACAGGTCCTCAAAACAAACGGATCATGGTACAAGGTTAAATGAGGGTTTCTTTGCCGGTTCTAAAAAGGTTATCAGGCAGACTCCTGTTATATGGTATGCGGGAGCACGCTGAAAACCAAAAATTGTTAAACTTGCATAATGAAAGACGCTTATTTCTATAGTAGAATCCCCAGGTCAAGAATTGCAACTTTTGACACATTTTCAATTGGATTGCAAAAACATCACATAAGTGCTCTACTGGAATTCGACGTTACTGAAAGCAGAAAAAAGCTTCAGGCATTAAGAAGAAATGGAATTAACATTTCATTCAACGCATGGATTATTAAAGTTATAAGCAGTGTTTTACAAAAACACCCCGAAGCGGCTGCATTCATCTATAACAAAAAGAAACTCATTATATTCCATGACATAAACATTTCAATTATTGTAGAAAAAAGGATTGATGATACCAGAGTACCGATTCCAATTGTAATTGAGAAGACCAATAATAAAAGTGCTTCCGATATTACAAACGAAATAGAAAATGCCAAATATCAAGACCTTTCTGCAAACGATATTGTCATAAACAGACGATCGGGCTTTTATGAAAGACTCTATTACCATTTACCGGGATTCATCAGAAGGTCTGTCTGGAGAATGATACTTCGATATCCAAAGAACGCATACCTGAAAATGGGAAATGCCTTAATTACCTCAATTGGCATGATGGGAAGGATAAATGGATGGTTTATTCATAAATCAGTGCATCCTATTTCATTTGGCATCGGTTCTATATTAAAAAAAGCTGTCGTAGTTGACAACGAGATCAGGATAAGAGAGATCCTTAACATGACCATTCTGGTTGATCATGATGTAATTGACGGTGCGCCTATGGTGAGATTCTTAAATGACCTTACAAAGTTCATCGAAGCCGGAGAGTTAATATACAGCACAAGCACATAGAATCAGGTTAAGCATTATTTTGTTCTCCAACCATCACACCATATTTCAAACAAACCTATAATCAGTATTTTACCTCTTTAAAAATTCCGGATATGAAAAAGACCTATAAAAAAGCTGTTTTGGAAGGATTGGATCGGACAAGGTTCCAAAAAGTTGAAATTCTAACCGAAACAGATATTCAACACTTACCTGTCATCGTTCAAAAATATATTTATTACTCAGGTTCAATCGGTAAAGAAAAGGTGCTTAATTTCAGAGCAGAATTTAAAGGTGGAATCAGATCAAAATCCACCGAAGACTTTATGCCTCTTAAATCCGTACAATATAATTTTACTGACAAACCTACCCGACTTTTTTACATCGTTGCCAGGAAAAAAGGAATTCCGGCCAAAGGTATTCACTTGTACAGAGACCAAACAGCGATAATGCTGATAAAAATATTCGGTCTGTTTACTGTTGTTGATGCTAAAGGCAAAGAAATGAATCAAGGTGAGACTGTGACATTATTTAACGATATGTGTTTTATGGCACCTGCATCACTTATAGATCGAAATATTGAGTGGAAAGAGATAGACAATGAAATTGTCGCTGCAAAATTTACCAATGGCAAAATAACTATCGGTGCAACATTGTTTTTCAACAAAGAAGGTGAACTTGTTAATTTTAGCAGTAATGACAGATTTGAAACTACAGATGGGGAAATTTATAAAAATTATCCATGGAGTACTCCTGTGACAGGTTATACAAATGTTAATGGCTATCGGCTTCCTTCTGGTGCAAAGCTAATATATAAACACCCTGATGAAGATTTTTGTTATGGGGAGTTCAACTTGATTAACATAGAATACAACTGCAAAGATTTTAAATAAAGGACACACCACGAACGCATTGCACGGATGCACGCATCTGCACGTAATTAAAATTCAGCACTTTTTTCTGGAGAGTAACTTCTTCCCACATGATTACTTATTTTTTGATGGGATTAATTGCATCAATGCTTCTTAACTATAAAGAGCTTTTTGAAAATCCTCCAATGTCTTATTTAATGAGACCGACTAACTCTCTTTGGGTTGCTCTTGGTCCGGTATTACAGATATTTCGCGGATTAGTTTTTTCAATTGTTTTATGGTTTTATAAGGACATATTTCTTTTTAAAGAATATGGATGGCTCAAATTATGGGGATTAATCGTCGGTTTATCGATTTTATCAACAACAGGAGCGGCTCCGGGTTCAATCGAAGGATTGATTTATACTAAAATACCCATAATTGATCAATTAAATGGGTATCTGGAAGTCGTACCTCAAACTTTGCTTTTCTCAGTTTTTTTATATTATTGGTATCTTAAACCTAAAAAAGTATGGAATATAATTTCGATTATCTTAGTATCTATTGTCGTTCTTTTATGTACTCTGGGATTTATGGCCTCCAAATAAAAAGTACAAACGTCAACAATCAGTACAATTTATTGCCTTACAACAATATTTATTCACTCTTTATGTTAAGATATTAAATCGTGCAGATTGATTTGAATACAGACCACAATATATTCAACCTAATAAATTATTGATATGAATAAAAAAATAGTCTTATCTATTCTATTCATTTTCTACTTTTTATGCTTAGAAGCTCAACCCTCTTGTTTAAATGATCACTTGACAGGAGAGTTAAAGGGAGGTGTCCGGATTCAAAAAGCCCAAAAGCTTTATTGGGAAAATGGATTTTCTTTTGATTTTGCCACTCCTAAGATCGCGGATAGCCGGATTCATTTTGGGGCGACCTATGTGACGACCAGGCTGGGAAGCGCTTTAGGTTCCAATGCCATTAAGCAGGACAACTATCTTATTAGTGCCGGGTATCATTTTCGTCATAAAAAACATTTTCAGCTTTTTACCCGATTAAATACTGGATACTTCCATGCTGATTATGAGGAGGCTGTTTTTGATGTTCTGCCAAACACAGCTTTCCTGTTTTCTATAGATGCAGGATTGTCCTATGAATTCATGACTCCTCTTACTGTCAACTTAAGCGCCGGATATAATTTGAATTCCGGAAAAGGTTCTTCCGGACCGGGAACTTTGTATCCTGTTTTTTACCAAATGAGTATATTCTATACCTTATTAAAAAATAAATAAAATGACAACTAAAAATAAGTTCTTCACACTTCTGTCAATATTTTTATTGGTTTTTGCTTCTTGTTCCAAAAGCCCGGATATCAACAATGCAACAATGCTGGACGGGGACCAGATTTTTGATCCATCGCTATATAATCAGGCCCAATACCTTGTATCAGTTGGTATTACTGATCCGAGCGCAATTCAAAAATCCACACCTGTTATTATTACGGTCCATGGTTATTCATCATCGACTTTTGAATGGGATGAGTTCCGGACCTTTTGTAATGCAAAAGCCAACATTCTGGTTTCTCAGGTCCTTTTAGGAGGACATGGCCGCACCTATGAGGAATTCAAAAACTCAACCTGGGAAGATTGGCAGGAACCAATTATGACAGAATATAATGCACTTCTTGCCAAAGGGTATACCAACATCAACTTTGCAGGATCTTCCTGTGCATGTCCATTGGTGATGGACCTGATTAAAAAAGGTAAAATCGGGGATAATGGTATGAAACATATCTTTCTGATAGATCCAATCGTTGTACCCTCAGATAAATTACTGACTCTTATCGGACTGGTTGGCCCAATGATGGGCTATTTGGAAACTACGATGACCGCAGCGGAAGAAGGTCATTGGTATCATTTTAGGCCACAGGAAACATTGAAACAATTGTTGAATTTAACAGAAAAAGCGCGCAAAGACCTTCAGAAGGGATATAATCTGCCTGCAGGCATCCGGATGAAAGTTTATAAGTCGATCAAAGACCCTACCGCGGATGCTGTAAGTGCCGTTCTGATATACAAAGGACTTAAAAACAGCGATGGATCAAATGTAGATATCGAAATGCTTGATTCAGAACTCCATGTGGTGACCAGGTTAAACGGACGTGATAATATTACACAACATGACCGGGATATCCAGGCACATGTTTTTAACGATATGTATAATATTCTTACGCAATAGAGAAAATGCTGAAGGATTTGAATATCATTACCTGATTAAATATTTCTCATGGACTATTAATTAGTGAATACCCGCTGGCTGGAAAATGTAGCTCTCTATACCGGGACAAATTCGTCACGAAAGAAGGTTCTGAACCAGGCCGAGTAGGTCAGGTGGAGTTTAATCAGCATCATCGGACGGTATTAAGGGTTTTATCAATATTCAGCATTTTAGCCACTGCCGAATAATCACCTACATCTACCATGCTTTTTAATTTAGCCAGGGGAATCCCTTCTATGATCACTACCTTAAATGACATAAGCCCCCCGGGAGCAGGGGTATCATTTACTCCGTCCAGTACTTCTTTATATATCAAATCAAGACTTCCAACATAAGCATCAAAGTCCATATAAACGGTTAATGTATTATCCACATAACTATAAGGCAACATATTAAAACTCTTCGGAGCAGTTTCAAATAACTTGTAAACAAGCACGGCTCCTTTGTAATATATATCTTCAGTTATTTCAGGGACATCCAAAGTCACATTATATCCGTTCAGATCTCCGACCCAATCAGATGCATTAACATCATAGATGACAGAATGGGTGTAATTAATTCCATCTAGCCCATTTTGCCCATCTAATCCATCATTTCCCATAGGTCCTATGGGCCCGGTACACTGTGTAAACACCAACATCAGAAAAAAAAATGTACAAATTCTGATTGTTTTATCTTTCAATTGTAATTTATTTGTTCTCATATGTCAAAATTTAAGGTTATCACTCATAAATCAATAATCATACCACAATCATTTAATATCATAACAGGCATCAAACCCCGCCACTAAAAGACAAAGAGTTAATTTTAACTTCGTATCATTCACGATCAGCTTCATAGTTACTGATAGAGCATTTGTGGTGTCAGAAAGTTCCTACCCATTATAAACGAACAATTTAATAATATATTATGACTATCGGGATTCATACATATAAATATCTTGATGCTTGAAAATCAATTATTTGCCCCGACCCTAACCTTGCTCCGCCGTAGCGGCTACGCGAAGGCGAGGAGGGAGTAATTGATTTTGGCTGCGCCGGGCTCGCCCTGCGGGACCCGGTTCTTCGCACCCTTTAGGGTAAGGGGCTAACGAAGAACCGGAGCGAAGCGGAGCTCGACGAAGCCAAAATCAAAGAGGTCTTATGTATGATTGCCGATTGTCATATAATATATTTTTAATTGCCTGAAGGAAATTAAGGCACTCTTCTGCTCACAACCCATTATTTGAGGAACCTGCATTATTATAATATTACTATTTACAGAGAACAAACATCCATTGATAGATGTTAATCATGCAATAAACATTATAGTCCTGACAAACTCCTGAACGAATATCCAAAATTATGAAGCGGTTAAATTTTGTAATTATGTTCCTGCTTGGCGTTGTAGCAGGTAATGCCCAAAAGATTATGGGTTTTAATGATCCCAATGCAGCAAATCAAATAGATTGGGAAAAAAAGTTTGATGCGCAACTTAATGCGAAAAACCTTGATACCTGGATGCAGTTTCTTGCCTCTCATCCACATCATGTAGGTAGTCCGCAGGATAAAGTGAATGCAGAATACATCGCGAACTTATTTAGGCAATGGGGTTATCAAACTGAGATCGAATCGTACTATGTCCTGTTTCCAACACCCAAAACAAGATCGCTGGAACTCATTGGCAGCAAACCTTTTAAGGCAAAGCTGGAAGAACCGGCCTTAAATGAAGATAAAACTTCGGGGCAAAAAACTGAACAGCTGCCTTCCTACAATGCGTATTCAGCCGATGGTGATGTGACGGCTGAATTAGTATTTGTTAATCATGGGATCCCTTCAGATTATGAAGAACTGGAAAGAATGGGAATAGACGTAAAAGGGAAAATTGTAATTGCCAAATACGGTGGATCGTGGAGAGGAATTAAACCGAAAGTAGCGCATGAGCATGGTGCTGTTGGTTGCATTATTTATTCCGACCCCGAAGATGATGGCTATGCACAGGGGGATGTGTATCCTGAAGGTGCTTTCCGCCCGAAGGATGGAGTACAGAGGGGTTCAGTGATGGACATGCCTGTTTATCCCGGTGATCCTCTTACGCCGGGAGTGGGAGCTACTAAAGATGCAAAACGTTTAAACAGGAGTGAAGCGATTACTATCATGAAAATTCCTGTATTACCTATCTCCTATGAGGATGCATTGCCTTTACTGCAATCATTGGGTGGGCAGGTTGTGCCTGCATCGTGGAGAGGTGCATTACCTATAACCTATCATGTTGGCCCGGGTAAAGACAAAGTGCATTTGAAATTGCAATTCAACTGGGAGATAAAACAATTGTATGATGTGATAGCTAAATTACCCGGAAGTGAATTACCTGATGAATGGATAATTAGGGGTAACCATCACGATGCGTGGGTAAATGGCGCTGCTGACCCTGTCAGTGGCATTGTATCAGAATTGGAAGAGGCAAGGGCCATTGGCGAATTGGTAAAAAAGGGATTTAAATTAAAGCGTACGCTGGTGTATTGTGCCTGGGATGGAGAAGAACCTGGTCTCCTGGGATCAACAGAATGGACAGAAGACCACCAGGTTGAGTTAAAGCAAAAAGCTGTTTTTTATTTAAATACGGATGGCAACTCACGCGGGTTTATTAATGCATCGGGGTCACATTCTTTAGAGCCATTTTTTAATGAAATAGCCAATGTAGTTATTGATCCGCAAACCGGTGTGAGCATTAAAGAAAGAAAATATGCTCTTTCCATGGTGACTGCCGATCAACCAGGCAAGAGTTAAGCTTAACCGGTAATAAAAATATAAAACTGGATGCTTTGGGTGCAGGCTCAGACTGGTCGGGTTTTCTCCAGTTTTTAGGTATTGCATCTATGAATCTTGGTTTTAGCGGAGAAGGACAAGGCGGAGAATATCATTCTATTTATGATTCATATGATCATTTTGTGAAATTTACTGATCCGGGGTTTCAGTACGGTGTTGCTTTGGCAAAAACTACAGGACGGGCGATGATGAGAATGGCCAATGCTGATGTGTTGCCATTTGACGTCAATAGTTTTTATAAAACTGTTGATGACTATGTTACTGAATTAATAGCATTGCTCGATAAGACAAGAACCGAAACAGCACTGGAAAATAATATGATCCGGGATCAATTATTTGACTTTGCAAAAGATCCTGCACAAAATATTCATTCTCCAAAAATTAAGGACGCAGTGCCATATCTTAATTTCAGCGGCCTGGAAAATGCAATGGTACAGCTTAAGGACACTACCGGAGAATTTCAGAAAGAATATAACAGTGCTATCCGGTTGCCGGCTGACAAACAAAATCAACTAAATGAAATATTATACAAAGCAGAAAGAAGCCTGATCAATGAAAATGGTTTGCCAAAAAGACCATGGTATAAACACATGATCTATGCACCCGGATATTATACAGGTTATGGAGTAAAAACATTACCGGGCATCCGTGAGGCCATAGAACAAAGAAACTGGAAAGAGGCCCGGGAAAATATTGAGATCGTCGCAAAAACAATAGAAACTTATAATCAACAGGTGCAGCATGCTATGGATATACTTAAAAAAGCCTTTTAAAAATACTTCTAAATATAATTCAGAGGTTTAGATTAAGCTTGACGAATTCATAAATACCTCTTACAGAATTTAAAATGCGGGATAAAAGATTTATAGCTGAACATCGTGGCGGGCCTCTCACCAAAGACAATCATCATAAGCTGATAAGATGGGCCAGAGAATGTTCAGAACATGTATTGCCACTGATTGATGAGGATATTGATAAACGGCTTCTGTATGCTCTGCATGTAGCTAAAGAATGGGAAAATGAAAATGTAACAACAGGAGAAGCAATGAAAGCTTCATTGGGCGCCCATGCAGTGGCAAGAGAATCTTCTAATCCGATTGCAACTGCTATTGCCCGTTCCATAGGACATACCGTTGCAACTGCTCATATGGCAGACCATTCACCCGGCGGAGCATTGTATGCTTTGAAAGCTGTCAGACTTGCCGGTAAATCAATTGATGAAGAACAAGGCTGGCAAACAAAACAATTACAAAAATTATCCTCAGAAATTGTGAAGCTGGTTCTTGCTACAATGAAGGAGAAAGCGAAAGGTTTAAAAATATATTGAAGGTAGTCAGCGTTAATCCTTGACAGGTTTAATAGATTCGTTATTGTTTTTCAATATACCCCGGACAAATAAAGCCTGACGAGTTAATTTCTGACTGCCCCCGCAACTTAACACCCCGGACAACTTCCGTTCGAAAAGATAACTTTTGAGCATTTAAGGAATTAGCTACTAAACAAATTTCTACTGTGCAGACTACCTGTCAACTTTCTGACAATTTGGGAATTATTTTGATTTACTTGTTAAGTGCCAAAAACCGCAGACCATGCATTTATACGCGTGTATTTCCTGAACACTTCGGTTTTCCTTAATATACCTGATCATATCCTGGGCCTCTTCAGACGAATTATAAATTGTCTTCTTACATGGAGGTTCAATCGGATTTACTTTTTTAATATTTGAAAGTTTGTAGGCCATCTTCTGATTTCTCATCTAAACATTCACTGATTTCTTAACCGTTTTTCAGGCAATTCATTTATCTATATTCTGTTTGTCAAAGCTAATATAATTGGTGAAAATTTAAAAAACAGCATTCCTGAATCGAAATGTTTATGACATAATTCAATCTTACCTTATTATCACTGAAATACCGATGACAAAATCAGTAACCAAAGAAAAAACACCCAACTTATACCATAACACCAGCTTAATGGTAATTATTCAAACACCCTTGTCCCGAAAATAAACTTTCCCTTCCACCAGGGATCGTCTAATGAAGTTATGGTTACCCCATTTTTGGAAGAAGTGTGGATAAAATTATTATTCCCGACATAAATACCCGAATGGGTGATGAAGCTGTGTGTGTTATATGATCTTATAAAAAAGACCAGATCCCCTTTTATCAGTTTATCTGTTCCGTCTATTATTTTTCCATACCTGGCCTGTTCTTCCGAGCTATGGGGCAGATTAATGCCGTGTTTGGCAAAAACCGCTACCAATAATCCTGAACAATCCATGCATTTCATAGTTGTTCCGCCCATGCAATGTGGTACTCCAAGGTACTTTTGAGCGGTTTTAATAATTTCATTGGCGCTGGTATTATGAGTATTTATCTCTTTTTCAGTACCTGCGTCCTTAAAATCTTTCAGCTTTTTATTTTCAGAATGGCTTTCTATATTCTGAAACGAATGTTCAGTATAAAGCTTTTTGGAGCAGAAAGTAATAAGTAGCTGACATACAACAACTAATAGAACAATATATTTTCCTTTAGATTTAAAAAATACTTTCATCATCAATAATTCTGTGATATAAGCCCGGTAAATATGAGAATTATTTTCATATATTAAATATTTGAATAGCATCCATCCTGACTTAAATCGTCCAATAACCCGGCTGGTGGCTGGTACTACTGAAATTGTAATTCCTGCAGAATAATTTATATTTATATTTACGTTTACATTTATATTTAAGTAACTGCTTATTCCCCGTCAAAGTAAAAAAAAATGCGAGCAATAGTAAATTTAAAATACGGACCGCCGGAAATTGTTAAATTAAAAGAGGTTGAAAAACCTGTACCTAACGATAATGAGGTCCTCATAAAGATTCATGCTACAACCGTAAACCGTACAGATTGCGGATTTCGGAGTGCAGAATATTTTATTTCCAGATTGTTTAGCGGGCTATTCAGACCTAAATTTAAAACCCTGGGAAACGAGTTTGCCGGACAAATAGAAGCAATTGGCAAAAACATAACATCTTTTAATATTGGAGACAAGGTGTTTGGTTATGATGACGAAAAGTTCGGCGCACATGCCGAATATATGACAATGGCAGAAAATAAAGCAATTACCACAATGCCGGGCAATGTATCATACTACGAAGCGGCACCAATAACCGAGGGTGCACACTATGCACTGTGCGATATCAGAGCAGCAAAAATAAAAAGTGGACAAAATATTCTGATTTATGGTGCAACTGGTGCCATTGGTTCGGCAGCGGTCCAACTTGTAAAATACTTTGGTGCAAATGTTACCGCAGTTTGCAATTCTAAAAATGTAGAACTCGTAAAATCATTGGGAGCTGACGTTGTAATTGATTACACTACACAAGACTTTACAAAAACAGGACAGACATATGACTTTGTGTTCGATACCGTTGGCAAAAGTTCATTTGGACAATGCAAACCGTTACTCAGGAAAAAAGGGATTTACATATCCACAGAACCCGGTAAAAATTTTGAAAATATTTTTTTAGCACTGATTACCCCGCTAGTCGGCGGCAAAAAAGTATTATTCCCTATTCCGGCAATCAGAAAGGAAGACATTATTTTTTTAAAAGAACTGGTGGAAACAGATAAGTATAAGCCTTTAATTGACAGACGATATACTTTAGAGCAAATAGTTGAAGCTTACAGATACGTTGAAACAGGGCAGAAAACAGGTAATGTAGTAATAACCTTGACAAAAGAACAGGAGGTGATAAATGCAAATTCATTTTGAACAGGAAGGGGGTCTGTTCTATATTCCCAGTCTTTCTAAGCCCATTGACTTTGATACCGATAATCTTGAAAAAGAACAGGCTGAAAAATTAAAATCTATTGTTGATGATACTCATTTTTTTCATCTGGCTAACCACATTGGAAATATACCAGGGAGCGCGGCTGATTATTATACTTATACCATAACCGTAAATGAATCAGGTCTCGCTAATACCGTCCAAATTGCAGAGCCAATTGAAGATGAAGCACTTCAAAGACTGGTAGACTACCTTATAATGTTGTCACAATTATGAGAATTGCATGATATTGAATACCACCCGGACAAGACTTTTAATATCTTAAATCCGGTTACCAAAATTTAAAAAGTATGAAAAAAAAATTTAGCACATCACAACTTAAAACTTTCAGAAGGACGTTTAAGTTTGCTGATTCTACTCACAAAAATCCCATTCACTCAATCATACCACCATATATCCTTGAAGCAATTGTCAGGAATGGGACTCCCAGGCAACGCAAAATAGCCAAGCAATCTTTGGCAGAAACCGAAGTTTTCCGGGCTATTCGTATATCTAAACCGGAAAGCAGAACCCTTCCGTTTACATCGGTTACGTCTCCGCATAAGAACCGACTTGTTTACAACACATCAAACTCAGCAAAATTACCTGGCACTCTTGTCAGGAATGAAGGGCAACAGCCACTAAAAGATGTTGTCGTTAATGAGGCTTATGATGGACTTGGGGCAACTTTCGACCTGTTTTGGGATATTTTCCACAGGAATTCAATTGACAACGCAGGAATGGATCTGATAGCGACAGTGCATTACAGAAATAAGTATGATAATGCCTTTTGGAATGGCAATCAAATGGTATTTGGCGATGGAGACGGTAGCATATTCAATCGGTTTACAATTGCTATTGATGTTATCGGTCACGAATTGACTCACGGTGTCACAGGAGAAACAGCAGGTTTGGAATATATGAATCAGCCGGGCGCATTAAATGAGTCGGTCTCTGACGTATTCGGGTCAATGGTGAAACAATATAGCCAGAATCCAAAACAAACTTCTGCCCAGGCTGACTGGCTTATTGGAGCTGGACTCCTGACGCCCGACATCAAAGGCATTGCACTGAGGTCGATGAAAGCGCCAGGCACTGCATATGATGATCCTGTTCTCGGCGGCAAGGATCCTCAACCGGCGCATATGGACAACTATGATAAGACCAACTCGGACAATGGAGGCGTGCATATTAATTCCGGCATCCCTAACCACGCTTTTTATCTTGCTGCAATTGCCCTGGGTGGATATTCCTGGGAAAAAGCAGGTCGGATATGGTATGAAACACTTATTGATTCAAGACTTTCATCAACGGCTCAATTTTCAGATTTCGCCAGCCTTACAGTAGTTAATGCCAGTCGTATTTTCGGTGATGCAGAAAGGGATACTGTTTTAAATGCATGGCAGCAAGTTGGTATTTCAGTCAGCAGCAACTTAAAATCGAAATGAATCAAGACCCTGTTTGATGATCTTTTAAACCGGTGACCCGACCTGATGGGCTTACGACACGACAATTAATTCTCGTAACAATAGGTGTAAGATTGGAAAGATATGATTCCTTCGAACAGGATACTATGGGGATCCCGATTCCTCCGGGGGGTGACAAAGCTGCCTGGTTTAAAGATCCTTCTGGTAATCTGTTTTCTTTAACAGAAGAATTAAAAAAATAAATCAATCGGCGATAAATAAAAATCGTCCAATAAAGTGAATGTTCCTGTTTGGTCCCTTCTGATACAGATGATTAAACCTTTCGACCCTTCGAAACAGAGGCCCATATATTTCATTACAGATCGATAAACAAGCTTAATCGGACTAATTTCTTTACATCGCTTTTACCACTGATTTATCAGCTAAATCAGGTATCGGTAAAAACAGATACTAAAACAAATAAATCCGTGTCATTTTAAACTTTTCAATTCTAAGATTGTTTTCTGAGAAATCGAATCGAACCGAATCAAATTTAATCTTAAATATTATGAGCTACCACGATAAGGCAAAAGACATATATGATATGTTGGCCAATGGTAAAATGCTTGAGGCATTTGATAAATATTATCATAATGATGTTGAAATGGTTGAGGCTACCGGGGAAACACGTAAGGGTAAGGCAGCGAACCGTAAGTTCCAGGAGGAGTTTCTGGGTATGATAAAGGAAATCCATGGATCAGGTGTTAAGTCTGTTGCTTCGAATGAAAAGGAGGCTAAAACAATGGTAGAGTCATGGATGGATATAACATTTAACGATGGACGCAGACAAATGATGGAGGAGGTTGCAGTTCAGAAATGGAAAGGCGACCAGATTATCCATGAAAGATTTTATTATAATATGGGTAATTGAGTTTTGTTGTTTCTTGTAATATTTAATATGCCCGGCGTTAATAAATAGCGCCATGTCTTTTCCCCAAAATGCCCAATTGTGATAATTGCTGGTCACACAGGCAATTAATGGTTATTCCGGATTCCTCCCTTTTCTGTTTCCAAAAAACAAAATGGAGAAGTGATCTGATATGGCTTCCGGTACTTCTGATTATAAGTGTATCTGTTACATTTATAACAATTCTTCATTTAAGGTCTGTATTATGGTGGAACACTTGACTATCACAAGGTTTTGTTTCAAATAATAAATCATCAGTTTTCATATTTCTTGTTGTTGCCATTTGTTTATGCTTATGCATTATATAAATAAACATCCTGGTTTAACTCCCTGGATTGCCATTCTAAAATTATTTATTTATAACTTGCCTGTATCGATACTTTTGACTATCAGTCAGTAAAAAAATTTATTATCGCCTGAAAAATGAAATCCTCACTCCTTCTCTTAATGTTGATAATATTGACAAATTGTAATCCGGCAAGCCCGATTTTTATAAAAAACGAAACCGGAAATAATGTCAGGATAATTGTCAGTTATGAAAACAGATTTAATTTAAAGTTCGATTCACTGAGATGTACAAATAAACCGGTAGAGACTTATAAACTATTGAGAAGAGATTCATTGGAAGGTAAAATTCCTATAGAAAAATACGATACAGACAAATATCTGTTGCAGCTCGAAAATAATATAACGATTCTGCTGGAGCCTCGTACCTTTGGAATACCAATAAAGGAAATAGTCTGTCAGTCTCAATTTTATAATGACACAATTTCAAATGCCTATAGATACAGACCAAATCATTATCTGGCGTCAAGATTTAAAATTGAAAGAAAGGGGCTTTATACTCATCTTATAATTTTGAAATAAAAATGTACAGATCCAGGAACAATGTGATAAAAAGAAAAGCCGGGTTCCCGTTCTTTAGTCTTAACATTGGGCGGATTTATTACTGGTGATCCCACAAAGAAAATTCTCTGCTAAATAATAAACTTCAAAACCAGATCCGATAATGAAAAAGTTAAAGTTCTCTGCTACAGTTACTGCAACACCTGGAGTTCTCTTTGTTCTGGCATTAATTTTACTTTTTCTGGCCCTGTCAGACATAGCTAAACAGAATCTGCATAATTTGATATCCTCATGATTGATACCAATAACTTACAAGTATGAAAGCAATGGTTTACACAAAGTTTGGGCCACCTGAAGTTCTTCAACTTAAAGAGGTGGAAAAACCAATTCCCGGGGACAATGAAATATTAATAAAAGTTCATGCTGCATCCGCCAATGCATATGACTGGCGCCACCTGAGAGCTGACCCGTTCCTGATCAGATTAATGGGCGCCGGCCTCCTTAAACCAAAACACAAAATACTCGGAGCAGACATCGCAGGTCAGGTTGAAGAGGTTGGCAAGAATGTCAAACAGTTTCAACCAGGGGATGACGTTTTCGGAGAAGGCAGCTACGGAGGATTTGCGGAGTATACATGTGTTGATGAAAATAGATTCGTGCTGAAACCCGCCGATCTGACTTTTGAAGAAGCAGCAGCTGTACCAATGGCAGCTCTCACAGCCTTGCAGGGTCTTCGTGATAAAGGACAGATTCAGGCAGGGCAAAAGGTATTGATTAACGGAGCATCCGGTGGTGTGGGTTCTTTTGCGGTACAGATTGCCAAATCTTTCAAAGCTGAGGTAACTGGCGTTTGCAGCACTAAAAAAATGGACTTTGTATGCTCAATCGGGGCAGACCATGTCGTTGATTACACCCAGGAAGACGTCACAAAAAATACACAGCACTATGACCTGATTTTTGATACTGCAGCATATCATTCCATTTCAGATTATAAACGTATATTAAGCTCAGGCGGATTTTATGTTTTGGCAGGAGGTTCTATGGCCCGGATTTTCCAGCTCATGTTCATATCCTCAATAACCGGAGTTAAGAATATGGGTATCATGGTTGCGAATATAAACCAAAAGGATCTCCTGTTTATTACTGAGCTGATTAAAGAAGGTAAAGTCAGGTCACTTATAGATAAATGTTACCCGTTAAGCGAAGCTGCTGAGGCCTTACGATATCTTGAAGAAGGACATGCCTCTGGAAAAGTCGTTATAACTGTGTAACCTGATAATAAATATTGAAAAGATAATCATCGGTTATCATTTAAGGCAAAATAATACATTTGGATGTTGTGGAATTGATTGTTGATTATGTCCAGGATCTCATACCAGGTGTTACAGTTCATTGTTTTTAAGAAGACTGATTGAAACTATGATAATTAAGAATAAATTAAATAAAACATTCGGACCTTTCGGAAGCTCTACCGGTTTCTTCATGGTCTTATGGGGAATCATAGCAACCTATTATTCTTTAATTGGTCTGGTTATAGCACTTATTGGCGCTTTCGTCTCATTCACTTCGGAAAGTACCTTTATAGATACGGACAATAAAAGAATTAAATTTTCAAATAACTTATTCGGAATAATACCCTCTGGTACATGGATTGACATTATGCCTGACATGAAAATAGGTGTGAAAAAATCACGCAGAGGGTATCTCGCTTATATCATGGGTACACGGCCAATAGGTATTCACATAAAAGATTTTAAAATAATTCTATATAGCTCTGACAATAAACAGATTATGCCAATTAAGAATTTAGGCTCATACAAAACCATGCAGAGTGAACTAAATGAGTTAAACACCATCTTAAACCTGGAAATAATTTGAAAAACAGCACGTGACAAAAGAATTAAAGAGACTGACCGGTAATTGATACAATTTTTGTCTTTGTTCTTCGTTTATCTTCCAGTTTACTGTAATTAATCATTTAATATCTAATTCTAATGAAAGTCAATTTAATATATATTGCTCTGGTTTCCTCTGTGATCTTATTTTCCTGTGAAAAAGATGACCACTTGATTAATGATAAAACAAATAATCCGTTAACGTTAATAAGCAAGGTATTAGTCAATGGCGGGTCGTCTTATGAGTACTTATACAATGCTGCAAATCTAATAAGTGAAGAAAAGAATAATTTCCAATTCATAAAGCACATTTACAATGAGAAAAATCTTTTGACCGAATCTGATTTTTATTTCGATTTTTCTTTGGATAGCAGCAATATTCAATTAATTAAAACGTCCACGAATCAAATTAACTGGGTTAATCCTCAAAATACTGAAAAAAGTCTGTCAGAAGTATTTGAGTATAACGCTAACGGGCAATTAGTAAAGATAACATTTAAACGCCCATTGAGCATTAATCCGGAAATTTCAGAATTCAGTTACACCAATGATAGAATTAGCCGGCAAACAATGTATTATGATAATAAAATTTCAGGGCACATTGACTATGTATATGATGCCAGAGGAAATTTATCCAAAATGACAAAATATGTTGTGTCAGCGGGAAATGATGACATGATGACAACTACATATTATGAATATGATAATATGCAAAATCCTTTTAAATCATTTAAAACTTTAATGGATCCCGGAATTAATACAAACCCGAACAATATTATAAAAGAAACATATACCATAAGTTTTGCAGTTGCCTCCTCAATTGATAAAGTGCAAATTACACAAACTTCTTATGATTATAATGACAAGGGGTATCCCATAAGAGTAAATGGAACTATGACATATGTTTATAAGTGATCATACCCAAAATATTTCTTTTCAGATCCGGTATAAAATTTAAACTGTCAGAATATAATAATATCCTGAATGTAACTTCAGACTGTCAGAGGTAAGTAGCTTAGTGTCTGACCCGGAGCCAGTTCATACTTACTTTTTTTATACAAAATAAATGTTATTCTTTGAATCAGCCAGTAAACTCATTAAGGGTAATGGTAATTCAATGGACTAATAACAACTCCCCGAAATAAAACTATCTTTGGCCAACGGGACAAATTTGTAATCAACCGGATATACAATGTGGCTGACGCTGTTGTCACTTAATTATAACGTTGGGTCTCCGATGGCAGTTCAAACGACTAATTTCTTGAAAAATGACTACTCAAATTGCATTCGTTCTGGGATTAACTTTCCTGATCAACCTGATAACTACTTTATCCTATTCCGTAAGGATCGTAGGTATCCGTACCGGAAGGATAGCTGTCTCTTTTGCACTTTTCAATATTCTGGTATTGATTTCACGGACAGCAAATGGATTTCAGGCACCACTTTTAGCCAGCACAATAGAAAAAAATATCAACTCCGGATTGGGCCCTAATTCATTCGATTTCAGACTTATCATTCTTTCATGCACTGTTGCAACCTTAATTGGCGGGCTTTTGATTCCGACCTTTCAAAGAATTTTATCAATTGCTGTAAATAAGTTTAGTATTTACAAATCAGTACCGAAAGTTCTTTTTTATGGATTTACCAAAACCGGGATTACATCAATTAAAGAGAACATTGTTATTCCCAGTTCCAAAAACATCGCTTATCTTACTATTACTTCCGATTTTCCCTGGAAAGTCTTCATCATGAATATAGTGTCAGTGGCAATCATTACTATTGGAGTTTTATCAGCATTATATGCAGGTTACTTTAATCCTGAATTCAGGACTACCGCCAGTAGTTTATCAGCAATCATTAATGGCTTTGCAACAATTTTAATGTTTGTCTTTATAGATCCGTTCCTCTCCGTCATGACCGATGATGTTGTCCTTGGGAAAACCAAAGAGAGTCTTTTCAGAAAATATATTGTGTATATGGTTTTTGCAAGAGTAATCGGTACAATTCTCGCTCAGGTAATTCTTATCCCGGCAGCCAGGTTAATCTCAATGATAGCCGGATCGATTTAAAAGCTTCCACTCTCAGGAGTTTAAACGAGGGTCTGAACATAAATTTCATGCCCGAAATATTTTGTATAATAACAGCGCATTAATCTCAATGGGTATTTAAAAAATAATCCATTTTGATTATTCCTGTAAAAAAATATTTTAATTTTATATGACAATCGGCAATCATGCATAAGACCTTTTTGATTTTGACTTCGTCGGGCTCCGCTTCGCTCCGGTTCTTCGTTAACCCCTTACCCTAAAGGGTGCGAAGCAAATCAATTACTCCCTCCTCGCCTTCGCGTAGCCGCTACGGCGGAGCAAGGTTAGGGTCGGGGCAAATAATTGATTTTCAAGCATCAAAATATTTATATGTATGATTCCCGATAGTCATATAATTTTAATGTACTATTGTCAACAGCTGGTAAGGTTTGATCTGCATGAATAAAGGACTTCGGATTTTTCATGAATGTTTACTGAAGGTTTGCTTCTTCCAGGAAAAAGAATTATTGAAAATTCTTTTCAGTATTTAATAAAAGTTAAAAGGAAATTATTTTTTCGGAAGTTTTTATAGTATGAGTCTTGATTTAAACCTTAAATTTAACCTGATTATGAAGAGTGTGACCCTTTCCGCAATCATTGTCCTTACTTTTCTGGCCCTTACCGGCTGTGCACCTGTGAAGTTCTATTCAAATTCAGGATTAACTGAAACGACGGGATTAAAGTATTATACTGTAAAACCATATCTCCTGGTGGAAAGGAATCCCGTTAACAGTAGTATAGTCAAAGCAACCGTTCTTTATTTGCCCGATCTTGAAAAACCTCAATTTATGGTAATCAGAAACGGATTGGGATCCAGGGAAAGTTGATCTTAAACTGCTTGATGGCTCTATAAATACATTCGGATTGTCAACGGACCTCAAAATTGCCGAATCTATTGAAGCACTGACAGGTTTGATTTCCAGTGGAGCATCCGGTATTAAAGATCTGTCAACGCTTAAAGGGATACCCCCTGAAACTGCTTCTTCTGTCATAACTGAGCTATATGAAGTCTTAATGTCCGGGGGAGTTACGACAGTTAAAAAAGTTGAATTTAAATAATCAGTTCTGAAAACAAGCTGACGCGGGGCACTGGTTCCATCGAACGAAAGCACCGGAAGATTTTTCAGTTTCATTCACCAATAAAAGAACTTATAATTAAAATTCGGAGGAATAAAAATGGACACATTGTATGGTAGATTAGTTTTGCCCGGCACTCGTGAGATTGTTGGGACAGGTTGGTTGCCACCAATGCCTGATCTTCGCGATTATACTGAATATCAGAAGGAGATAAAGGCAATGAGTAAAAAACTGGGTATTGGAACAGGAAAGATGAAAGTATCACAATCAGTTGATCTCAGGAAGTGGTGTTCGCCGGTTGAAAATCAGGGTAATTTAGGTTCCTGTACTGCTCACGCCGGAATTGGAATAGTAGAATATTATGAAAAGAGAGCATTTGAAAAACATATAGAGGGTTCCAGACTATTCCTTTATAAAACGACCCGTAACCTTATGCAGGTAACCGGCGATACCGGCGGTTGGCTGAGAAGTACAATGGGAGCTCTTGCCCTCTGTGGAGTACCTGATGAGAAGTACTGGCCATATAATGTAGATGATTTTGATTCTGAACCTGCTGCTTTCATCTATTCTGTCGCCGACAATTATGAAGCTGTAAAATATTTTTGCCATGATCCTTTAGGAGCCAAAATCCCCTACCCTGCTGTCCTGGATTCAGTGAAAAAATATCTTGAAGGAGGAATTCCCTCTATGTTTGGTCTCTGGGGCTTTCCTTCATTCGATAATTCAGATGTTAAAGGTGGAATACCTTACCCCTGTGAAGGTGAGATAGCTGAATGGGGTCATGCAATTGTTGCAGTCGGATTTGATGACACAAAGAAGATTAAAAACCTCAACTGCAGCAAAGTAACCACAGGTGCACTTCTGATCAGAAACTCCTGGGGAAAAGAATGGGGTGATAACGGTTATGGCTGGCTGCCTTATGAATACGTACTGAATAACCTGGCAATGGATTTCTGGTCACTTCTGGGGATGAACTGGATAGATTCAAATCAATTTGGGATTTAAGTCCGGGAGCATTGATAAATAATTAAGGACAGGGTAACCCTTTATTCATACCGGCAAAGGAGGGTTTAAACTGAAATTTATAAAGTCAGGGTCATTCAGCTCCGGAAATGTGTTATTGTATTATGAATCATTGAGATGATTTTAAATTTCCGGAAATTTAATATTGAGCATGGCCCCTACTGATCGTTTTAATCAACTCACCGTAAAAAAATAATAAAATGAAGTTACCATGGTTCAGGCGAATTGGAATATTTTTTATACCGAACAGTATAATAGGTTTGATAATTATGTTATCGGGAATCGGGTATGCAGTATATGAATTTATTTATATCGACCACCGGTCACATTCAGCAAGTGATACTTTAAGAAACTTTTTTTTTCATTTTCTCATTATCGTTGCTTTGTATAATTTAATAGCCCTCCTGACAAGCCGGTCAAAGAAAGGATAAAATTTTCAACCGTTCAATAAGTACAGTTTAAGGTAATCCTGAACCTCGCACCAGATAACAAGCGGCAGCAGTGGGTCAGGTGATTGAATTTTCAGGTTTTATAAGATCTTATTGGCAATAATATATGTTATTACTGAAATGGAAGCAGCTAAAACAGTCCCCCAGACTAAATCTACTACTGTTACAATGACAGGCCAGTCTTTTAAAGTTGCCAGATTTGTTAAGTCGTAGGTGGCATAGGTAATAAGACCAAACAGAGCACCAAATAAAAGTGAATGAACCAACGAATGCTTCTCAACAGCCGGTGATATGACAAATGTAACAAGTCCTGCAATAAATAATAAATAAAAAATAATTGCAGCAACCCAGTTTATATCCGGTTTCATCAAAAAACCAATTTGATCCTGATAAAACTTTTTTGCTACTAGTACAAGCCAGATCATGTCAATAGCAAAAAAGACCGGTAAGGCAATTAAAAATAGTTTTAAAAACATATAATTGTATATGACTTATTTACAAGTTTATAATATTAACCTGATATTTTCTTTAATTATAATTAATGAGCATTGTTTATATCTCATCCTTTAATCCTGATAGCCTGAGGCTCTCATCCCAGAGTATTTTCCCGTTTTCCGGTGTAAGATACTTATTTCGTGGTTCAACCTGCTTGCATCTGACAAAGTATTTTCCGGTTATATTTCTTACTTCCGGTGAGGTTGCAAGATATACCGAAGTAGCAGCACCTTTCTCAGGAGAGAGATAAAATGGTTTGGCCATTTTGTTAAGGAAATTAAATATTCCACCTAGCTCGTGTGCAAAATTTGAATGTACCACTCCCGGGTGGAGGGCATTTACAGTTATAGGGGTGTCTTTCAATCGTTCAGCCAGTTCAGATGTAAACAACATGTTAAGCAGCTTCGTATTACAGTATGTACTGAATGACCCGAATTTTTTCTCACTCTGTAAGTTTTCCGGATCGAATTTGCCGGATGCATATACCGCTGAACTTACATTTATGATCCTCGGGTTATCACTGTTCTTAAGTTCCCCAAGCAACAGAATGCTTAACATGAAGTGTGAAAGATGATTAATCTGGAATGACTCCTCGAGACCATTTTCTGTAATCCTCCTTTCGGGCAGACAAACGCCGGCATTATTGATCAAAACATCAAGTTTCTGATAACGCATTTTAAAAGATTCGGCACTCTTTTGAACCTGGTTAACAGAGGTCATATCTGCAATGAGATAATCTGTATTCTCATTTTTGGTATTGGCAATTATTTCATTTTTAACGGCTTCAGCTTTATCCTTATTCCTCGCGATAAAGATTACCTGGTAATCCTTTGCTGCAAGTTGCATTGCTGTTGCTTTTCCTATTCCGGAACTTCCTCCTGTAATTAAAACTGTCTTCATATTTATGATATTAATCTTTTAATATTACCTGTCAGATCAAATACCTCAGATACCTCTGTTTCAGATGTAACAATATGGATTATAATCTTGTTTAAAAAGTAGTTAAGACTATTAAGACCTAAGTGTAATTGCGGCTTGAAATTCATAGGTTAACTTCTTTTAAATCAAACAAAGAAACATGATAAATGTTTGACTTATACATAATAATTATAGCCTTCATAGACCAGCAACATTCAGATCATCAGGGATCTGGCGAATGTTTTGCCGGAAGTGCCTGCTGCTGTTTCAGGAATACATATTTAAAGAGATTATATAGAATATTTCGAATATTTGAAGGAATTATTCTAACTTTAAACACTGGCAGGAATATCCGAAAGAAACCGGAATCAAAAAGCCTGAGGCAAACAATTCTCTGATTTTGTTGTTTAATCCATTGTTTTTGCCCCCATCATAAATTAAAGGCTATTATGGCATTCAGATGGAGAACCTGGTCTGCTTATAAATGGGATTGCACCTTTTATATATCTCTAATACTCAAATGAAACCAATCCAGACAGGAGACTTGATTCCCGATTTTTCGCTTGAGGATCAGGATGGAAATATGTTTGACATCAGCACTTACCGGGGGAAGAAAAAGCTTGTAATATTTTTCTACCCGAAGGATGGAAGTCTTAGTTGTACAATGGAGGCATGTTATTTCCGCGATCTTTCTGAAGTATTTAATGAAGCCGATGCTGTTATAATAGGGATCAGCGGACAATCAGTAGAAAGTCATAAGAATTTCGCTGAAAGCAACAAGCTTAACTACACGCTGTTAAGTGATAATAAAAATATTGTAAGAAAATTATTCGGAGTCCCGGGCAAGGTATTTGGATTAATTCCGGGACGTGTAACCTATGTTGCAGACAGGTCGGGAAAAGTAGTATTTATTTTCGATTCACAACTGAAAAGTCAGCGTCATGTAGATGAAGCTTTGAAGATCTGTCTCCTTCTTAAAAAAACTGATTAGTTTTTAAATTAAATAAAAGGTTTAATAGTGACCTTGTTCCTGCCTGTTTGCGCCATATACTCTCAGGGCTGATCCGGTTATAAAATTTTCGCACGACGGGAGTTAATACCCGTCATTATGTAATTTCCGATTGGGTTACGATTTCCTGATCTACCTTCCCTGCCAGCATCCGCCCCAGAATCCGGCAATAGTCGCTCATTGTTATAAATACAGCCTTTTCCGGTAAATTAATAGTTCCCGGAAATGGACGGGAATGTACACTGGTTTGAGTATGATGAAGAACATGTTCACGGGAATCATTATGCGTAAGAAATAAAAAGGTCTTTTCGATTAATCCTTTTGGCTGCAGATTCCGGGTTTTTATATTACGCTGGCTAAATGCCCCTTCAATGATCAGGTTCCCGTGCTCTATCAGCTGGGATTGATGCAAAAAGAAGGAACCGACCCAGTATATCAGGCCAAACGAAAGAAGTACCTGCGATAAAGTTACATTAAAAGTAAGATGTGAAAGGTAACCGGTCACACCCAGAAATATTGCCCACACCCCTATTGATATGGGTGATTTCCAATACCTGTATTTCCTGGCAAATCGCAGATCCCGGGGGACGATGAGACTTGCCATACCAACAATGAAAGCAACTCCGAATATCACTTCAAACCAGTTATTTAGAAGGCGTAAAAAACGTGATTTGATTTCGCCAAGAGGGTGAAATTCTGCATCCTGATAGGTGTGTACCTGGCTGTGATGCCAGCCATGGACAATAAAGTAAAGCTGTGGATCCGACAAAATCATAAATGCAAAAGCATTGTAGAAGAACCGATTATTCACAGTGGGAACAAATTTGTGCCAGCTTTCATGCATCAGGAATCCAAGCCAGGTAAACAGATAGAGCCCGGGAAAAATCAGGTAAATGAGTACCCACCAGCCTCCATAGACAAAAACAGCTGGCAGAATAAAAAGATAAACAGGCCACAAAACCAATACCAGGTAGTAATAAAAAGCCTGTTTGCGAACGCGGGCTTCTGAAATTAAATTGTTGCTCATAGCAATATTTATAAAATTATCTCCTCTCCGAATCTGATATTAGACACATAAACATCCGAACTGTAGAAATAATGCAGACATTTGCTCAATAGAACACAGTTGACAGTTTAATAAATAAAATTTTACAAATATGTAAAATTTATAACCATCCAAATGATTTTTCAGATTTTTCTTTATAAAAACCAGAAAATAGATGACAATAAAAATTAGTCCTTTTAGTCATTAACAAATAATGTCTGGCTATGCTTACATTTCTAACGTAAAGTGTTAAATCATACTCCATTATAATATTTTATCATTCCGGGACCAAATTAAAAATATCTATTTGTCAGCATTTTTTCCGTATGGATCAATATCAATCCTGACTTCTGGCAATTAGTGCGGTCATTGTATAAGTGCTGCATTGAGGACAACAGGAAAAGTGGTTCTGATGTGCAGAAGGATAAGGTTTCCTTTTGTGAACGATCAATCAGGTAGTACCATGTTACTTTATTTTTAATTGTGAGGCGATAAGCCACGAAGTGGCAAAATATGAATAACCCCCGGCGCAGCCTTGCAAGCCGGGGGTAAGATAACACTCTGTTTTATAGCCCTGAAAGGGCGCAATATAATTGGATATCAACGTACTTATTGAATATATTAAGAATAAGGTTGAACATCGATTACTTAAATCTCGCTCCTTCAGAGCTCTTATTATGTGTGGCACCAACCCCCCGGCTTGCGAGGCTGTGTGTACAGCCTCTTGCGCCGGGGGTTATTCATATCTGGCTCTTTCAGAGCCAATACCCCATTCAATGACAGCACTTCTTGTATTTGTTCAGGAAATATATTGATCTGAAAAATCAGCTCTATGACCATCTGAGCTTTCTTTATGAGAAGATCTGATTCCATATTATTTTTGGTACTCCCAATATGTTTATCGATCATTGCCAGATACCCAATATATAGAAACACCTGAATGGCATTTAGTCCCCACTTTTCTGACTAACCCTACATATAAGGCAAAAATAGTTGTTAGTGCGGTAAAAATCTAAATTTAAATTTTATATCATTAATTTTCAATTACTTGAAAATTACAACCACACTAAAATCAGAAAGTGTCAGAAGTCAGGATCACAATCGTTTATAAAATTTTATCATTCCGGGGCCAAATAAAAAATATCTATTTATCAGCATTTTTTCCGTATGGATCAATGACAGATTACGAAAATAATATTACCGGTATAATTTCATAGTATACGTTTTTAGTACTTTTATATTTTATTCGTATATTTGAACGTTTTTATTAATATACCTTCGCATATGGAAGATTTAAAGAATAATAAAAAGCGTAAAGCAATCCTTGCCAAATCAAAGGAATTGTTCTGGAAATATGGATTCCGCCGGGTAACAATTGAAGAGATCTGCAGAGAAGCAAAAACCAGCAAAATGACATTTTACCGGTTCTTCCCTAATAAGTTGGAACTTGCCAAGGCGGTATTGGACCAGTTTTACGGTGACAGCCTTTTAAATTTCAGGAAAATTATGAGAGATGATTCTTCAGCTTCTGTAAAAATGAAGGAATTAATTAATTTGAAACTTGAAGGAACTAATGAAATCAGCGACGAGTTTATCCGGGATTTTTATACTGACGCTGCTATTGAACTTAAATCCTATATGGAAGAAAAAATAAAGTATATATGTAAAGAGAGCATAAAAGATTTTAAACTTGGACAGGAAAAAGGGTGGATCAGAAAAGACCTGAATGTGGAATTCATGTTTTATTTCAGCAGGAAAATCACATTATTGTTAAAAGATAAAGAACTGATGAATCTTTACAATTCACCCCGGGATCTGATTATGGAACTGGCAAATTTATTTGTTTACGGCATAACACCCTCCAAATAGTATATGGAAAGGATCAGACACATAATATTGGCTTGTATAGTTTTAACCCTTCCTGCATATTGTCAGGCACAGGACAGCCTGAGTTTCAGAGGCCAGGCTTCCACATGGATTAATTACAATTGGGGGAAGGACTTACCTGTGCATGCGGGTGCCAGATATATTCCGCAATTGAATTATGAACTGCCATTACGAAATGATCATAAAATAGATTTTGAGGCTTCGGTAAATATTAACGGGAGTGCAGGGTTTAATCCCTTCGACTCTCTTAAAACCAATGGTTTGCTAAAACCTTACAGGGTATGGGCAAGATATTCAACCCGCCAATTTGAGATTCGCTTAGGATTACAAAAAATAAATTTCGGATCGGCCTCACTCCTGCGACCGCTTATGTGGTTCGACCAGGTTGACCCCCGCGATCCGTTAAGGCTTACCGATGGAGTCTGGGGCTTGCTGGGGAGGTATTACTTCCTTAATAATGCAAATATCTGGATTTGGGGACTATATGGAAATAAAGCTCCGAGGGGGTGGGATCTTGTTGGCACAAACCGTAAATATCCGGAACTGGGTGGAAGGATCCAGGTGCCTGTACCCACTGGCGAAGCTGCATTATCTTATCATTACCGGATTGCCGATTCAGAGAATCAGGGCGGTCTTGTGCCGCAATTTAGAGAGATCAGGGAAAACAGGATTGGTTTCGATATTAAACTCGACCTGATAGTGGGATTTTGGGTGGAAGGTTCCTGGATTACAAAAAACAAGGACCTCGGCCTGTTCACTAATCAGGAAATTCTAAATGCCGGTTTAGACTACACTTTTGGTATTGGCAATGGATTATATATCATTTATGAACAATTGTTTGCTGCCTATGACGAAAAGAGTTTTAATTTTCAGAACACAACATCTTTTTCTCTGCTCTCTCTTTCCTATCCGGTTGGTATCTTTGACAATATCAGCGGAATTGTATATTATGACTGGAAAAACAGGAATGCATATAACTTTTTAAACTGGCAAAGACAGTACAACAAAATAACATTATATATTATGGGATACTGGAATCCCGAGAATTACAAAATCCCGGCCCAGGGTGCGGAACAAAACCTTTTTGCCGGGAAAGGAATTCAGATTATGCTTGTATTCAATCATTAAAATGATATAAAATGGAAAATTCTTCAATTATTACTATTGAAAAACTTATTAAACGATTCCGGGTCGGAAAAACTTATTTTACTGCCCTTGACGACCTGAATCTTAATTTTGGAAGGGGTGAGTTCGCAGGGCTGGTGGGGCCCAGCGGATCCGGGAAAACAACACTGCTCAATATTATCGGTTCTCTCGATTCTCCTACTGAGGGGGAGGTAGATGTTCTTGGAAAATCAGTTTCATCCTTGTCCCCAAAACAATCTGCAAAACTGAGGAACCATCATATCGGTTTCATATTTCAGACATATAACCTCCTGCCGGTTTATACTGTTTATGAAAATGTTGAGTTTGCTCTCTTATTGCAAAAACTTTCCGGTCCGGAAAGAAAAAAGGCAGTGATGGATGCGTTGGAATGGGTTGGATTAACCGATAAGGTAAAGTCAAAACCTTCAATGTTGTCGGGTGGTGAATGTCAGCGTGTTGCCATTGCAAGATCAATAGTGAAAAGACCTGAGATTGTACTCGCAGACGAACCAACGGCAAATCTCGACTCTAAAAACTCCTATAATATCCTCCAGACAATGAAAAATCTGAACCGTGAGCTTAGTACTACCTTTATTTTTGCCACCCATGATGAGAAGGTGATGAAATACCTTGACAGGATTATCTCCCTTGAAGATGGTAAAGTTGTTAAGGATGAACTTATAACTGATTCAAAAAACCAGGATTATGTTAGCCTTTAAATTAGCGTTTAGAAATCTGATAGGCGCCGGGTTACGAACCTGGCTCAATGTTTCTGTACTCTCCTTTGCTTTTGTTACCATAATATTTTATAATGGGATGATTGATGGATGGAACAGACAGAGCCGGGTGGACACTCAGGAATGGGAGACTGGAGCGGGACAATACTGGCATCCGGAGTATGATCGTTATGATGCCTATACTATCAAGGACGCGCACATGCGAATGTCGGCAGAAATTATTGCAGAGGTTGAAAAGAATGAACTTGTACCGGAATTGATAGCACAGGCTACAGCTTTTCCCCAGGGCAGGATGCAGGGTGTAATCCTCAGGGGGATCAATCCCGGTCAGACAATACTCAAAATTCCTACGAAAGCATTAAAAGCATCCGATGATACTGATTACGCAATAATTGGAAAAAGGATGGCAGAAGAGACTAAACTTAAAGTGGGAGACAAACTCCTGATAAGATGGCGCGATAAAAACGGTACTTTTGATGCCCGCGAAATTCAGATATCTTCAGTATTTAAGTGTGATGTCCCTGCAGTTGATAAAGGACAAATCTACCTTCGGCTTGATGTACTTCAGAAAATGATGGACCTGGAAAATGAGGCAACTCTCCTGGTAGCAGGGAAAAAATTTGTTAATAAAGATCTTAAACCCTGGATATTCAGAGATACTGACTTTCTGTTGACTGATATAAATAAAATTATACAGGCAAAAAAGGCAGGTGGATCAATAATGGAAGGACTTTTGCTTATAATTGCCCTGATCGCAATTTTTGACACTCAGGTATTAACAATTTTTCGCCGTCAGAAGGAAATAGGTACATATATCGCCCTGGGTATGACACGTGCACAGGTGGTCGGAATTTTTACCGTTGAAGGAGGGGCACACAGTATTCTGGCAACGCTACTTGGAGCAATATACGGTATACCGCTTCTGTTATGGATCAATAAAACGGGTATATCAATGGGATACGCTAATAACATTAAATTTGATCTTCCGCTGGCCGAATCAATCTATCCATACTATAGCTTCCGGCTTATTATAATTACAATAATCCTGGTGGTTCTTACTTCAACCATAGTCAGCTATTTGCCTGCCCGAAGAATATCCCGGATGAAACCAACTGACGCATTAAAAGGAAAATTACAATGATAAAATTTATAATCAAAGGAATATTAAGAGACAAAAGCAGGAGCCTTTTGCCGGTAATTGTTGTTGCGCTGGGGGTCTTCCTGACCGTATTTATGAGCGGCTTTTTAAGAGGCATTTTTACTGATATGACAGAACTTAATGCAAAATTTACAACCGGTCATGTTAAAATATTAACCCGTGCCTATGCCGAAAATCAGGACCAGATACCCAATGACCTGGCACTGCTTAACGTGAATAAACTTTTAAAAGAGTTACAAAATGATTACCCTGATATGGAATGGGTTGAAAGGATACATTCGGGAGGTCTGTTAGATGTTCCGGATGAAAATGGGGAAACAAGGGGACAGGGCCAGGCTGTAGTTACAGCAGTTGATATGTTAACCCCGGGTACTCATGAAGTGGAACGTATGAACATTAATAAATCAATAGTGAAAGGCTCATTACCTGTAAAATTGGGAGAGGCGCTTATAAGTGACGATTTTGCCGAAAGATTCGGCGTAACCATTGGTGATAAGGTAACCTTGTTCGGATCAACCATGAATGGCAGCATGATGTTTAAGACTTTTACAATCAGCGGCACTCTGAGATTCGGAAATACACTTCTTGACCGGGGAGCTATTTTTATTGACATTCGTGATGCTCAACAGGCACTGGACATGGATGATGGGGCAAGTGAAATACTGGGATATTTTAAAGCTGGTATATATGATGACATTAAAGCACAGCAGGTGGAAAAGTCATTTAATGCAAAATATAGTATTGCAAACGATGAGTTTTCACCTCAGATGTCAAGACTGGAAGAACAAAATGGCTTGGGAGATTATCTTAAAGTGGCCGATAGTGCCGGCACCATTATGGTGTCGATTTTTGTGATCGCAATGTCAATTGTTTTGTGGAACACAGGTCTGCTTGGCGGACTGAGAAGGTACAGTGAATTTGGAATCCGCCTTGCCCTTGGAGAAGAGAAGAAACACATTTATAAAACTACTATATATGAAGCAATCATGATAGGTATTATTGGTGCTGTTATCGGTACCGGAATGGGCTTAGGGTCAGCTTATTACTTACAGACCCATGGTCTGGATGTCTCAGCCCTTTTACGTAATACAGGTATGATGCTGCCTTCCGTTTACAGGGCGAAAGTAACACCTGATTTATTCTATATCGGATTTTTCCCGGGGGTAATTGCAACAGTCCTCGGAAGCGTCCTGGCAGGTTTTGCAATTTACAAGCGAAAGACATCACAATTATTCCATGAACTTGAAGTATAGTGGAACAGGGCAAAGATCTCAGGGCACGGGGTTCATGGTAAAAATGACCTCTGTATCCTGTGCTTCTTTGGGCAACTCTGTGCCAGTTCTTAAAAATTAAAAAAATAACAAGATGAAACCCACATGATTGACCACAATCACAACCGGGCGAAGCGAGCTCTACGAAGTCAATCATGTGTGGTTCCTATCATACCTTTAAAATCAAAATTATATTATGATGAAAAAAATATTAATTCTTATTATACCGGTAATTACGTTAATGAGTTTCACACAACCAGATGCAAATGAGATACTTGCCAGGGTTGATAAAAACATGTCTTCAAAAAACAGGGTTTTTGAATCGGAAATGATAATTCACGGTCGCCGGAACAGCCGGACAATAACATCGAAGTCATATTCAGAAGGTGTCATAAAATCCTTCACCGAATATTTATCCCCCGCCCGTGAACAGGGAACTAAAATGCTTAAACTGGAGAAACAATTGTGGATTTATTCGCCTTCAACAGACCGGATTATTCAGATATCGGGAAATATGCTGCGCCAATCCGTAATGGGTTCCGACCTTTCATATGAAGATATGATGGATGACCGGAAACTAACCGAAATATATACGGCAAAAGTTACAGGGAACGAGACTATTGACGGACGAAATACTTATGTACTGGAATTAACAGCAAAAGTTGATGATGTTGCCTATCAATCACAGAAGATATGGGTTGATACCGAACGTTTTGTTCCCCTGAAACAGGAGCTGTTTGCAAAGAGTGGCCAGCTTCTTAAGCGTATTACTCTTTCGGATGTCAAAAAAGAATCCGGGCGCTGGTTCCCGATGAGTATGGTTTTTAAAGATGTATTAAAGGAGGGTGGCGGAACGGAATTCAGGATCACAAGCTTAAAATTTGATCAGACCATACCTGATTACATCTTTACAAAAGCCGCCCTGAAGCAATAAACATGGTAACTAACAATATCTTTTGTGTTATCTGTCCCGGGAATATAAAAACTCAAATCTGAAATCCCAGTTATTTATTATATTTATTGTATCAAACAGATCGCAGTTTTTTTATAATATTTGATACCGATTTTAACCTAATAGCAACTACACATGAAAACTATTATTGTCCCGATAGATTTTTCAAATGAATCTCTGACAGGTCTTGACCTGGCACTCACTCTTGCAGGGAAAAGCGGCGCAGGTATCCAGATGGTGCATGTACTCACAGGTACAAAAGATCTTCCTCACGGGGTTTTGGAAACGAAGCGCCTGGAGGCTAAAATCAATTTTGAAGATATTCTTCAGGAATATAAGACCAAAATGGACAAAAAAATTAGCCTGAGCTATATTATCAAGGAGGGCAAGGTGCACAAAGAAGTGGATAATCAGGCAGGATCATTCGAGGATTCAGTTATTGTACTTTCTACACACGGAAGATCAGGATTTGAAGAACTATTTATTGGAGGTAACGCTTATAAAATTGTTTCCACATCAAGAAAACCAGTTTTTTCGGTCAGAAATTGCAGGAACATTGTTAAGATCAATAAAATAGTACTGCCCCTGGATATAACATTCCAAACAAGAGAAAAAGTCTCATATACGGCAAAAATTGCAAAAATGTTTAATTCAGAAATTCATATTGTAACTCTGGCTTCCACAAAGTCAAAAAGCATAGTAAAAAAACTTGATAACTATTCAGAACAGGTAGGCTTATTTTTAAAAAAGCATGAAATTCCATTTAAGGTTGAACATTTACATGGCAGTAACCTGACTGATATAACGCTTGATTATGCCCGGTCAATTAACGCTGACCTTATCTCAATAATGACTGAACAGGAGAAAAATGTTGCCAGCCTTCTTCTGGGCAACTATGCCCACCAGATGATTAATAAAGCTGTAATTCCTGTTATGTCATTTCCTACATATCATATAGGTGTAATACTTGATGATCTGAGAACTCAGGGAATTTATATTTATGATATGTAAAAAGGAACCTGAAAGGTTTGATTTTTACAACTGCATTAAAAAAAATGCCAACCGCCTTGTTTGAAAATTTTAACTGATGTCTAAAATGAAAAATTCACGGAGATCATTCATAAAAAAAATAAGTTTTTCCGGAGCAATAATCGGAGGGGTTTCCCCATTGCTGAAAGGAACACCCGGTCATAAAAATCCTGCTCAGATATTTCGACAGGTTGATCACTATATTTCATCTAAAGAAAAAAAAGTACCTATATGTCTGTTAGTGGATGACAGCTGTCCATTAATACATGTATACTGGTTTCACAGGAAACCGGTTGACGGAAAAGGCCCTTTTACGCTGGATGGACGTTTATTGGTAAAAGATGTACCCAACAGTTTTCTGGATAAATTCTGCGATGTTGTAAAAACTAATAATATGGCGGGAAAAATTTCCATTATACCTGCACCCGGCGGAGTTGGAGACATCGTAAACGGGTTTCCGGGTTTTGACAATTCTCTAATTACACAATGGCTAAATACGGCAAGAAAGAGGTTATCAGAAAAATTTGATTTTAGTCCTGAAATGTTAACACATAATCATGCTCTGGATTTAAAGACGGGCAAATATTCTGTGGAGAATGAAGCGGAATGGTCTGCAAAACAGGATAGAACAGTGCTGACCCCATATATTATTCATTGCCTTGATCTGTTAAAAAGGGCCGGGATAAATGCATCAGGCGTAACATCCCCCTGGAACTTTGGAACCTCTGTCGAAGGTGAATATACAGAAGCAATTATTGAGGCTCAGAAAGAAGTCTACAACCATAAACTTTCCTGGTATTTTCTGCATACGTTCAATGAAGCCCCCGGGAAAAAACCCTGGATAGCTCTGAAAAAAGCAGACTGTACTTTAGTATCGATTGCTTCAAATATGCCTGATCATTTCTGGAATACGATCGACTCTCCAAAAACTGATACCGAATACATTCAAAGTATTGCAAATAAATATATTACTGCCGATGGTAAAGAAGGCAGCATTTTAGATGTATTAAATGCCGGAGGATGGCCTGTTTTCGTTACTCACTGGCAGTCCTTGTACTCAAACGGACTTGAAACAGGACTTAAGGCTCTTAATGAAGTTGGAAGAAGAATTAATGCCCATCTTAAGGACAGGGTCGACTGGATGAGCTGTATGGAACTGGCTAAACTTACAGCGGAGCCAGAATAAAAAGCGCCACGAACTTCTGAAATTTTAATTGCGCGAAAGAGAAAATTTAAAATCGATATATAGCTCCAATGGAAATATTACCCACTGTAACTATATTATCAAGTCCCGCCCCTATATTAAAACTTGTCGTTTTATCTTTTGAAGCGCCGTTCTTTTCTGTTGTATTATAATAACCCAGGCTTAAAAAATTGAGGGATGTTTCCAGGGATAATCTATCAGTCAGATCATAAGCTAAACCAGGCATAATATTAATGTAAAATCTTGCAGTAACGGGTCCCTTAGTTGATGTACCACCAACTTTTGTAGTAGAATTTGAGAATAACAAACCAATATTCCCCTGGCCAAATACAGAAAACTTATCCAATGTTACGGCATAATAACGAACAAACGGGATTAGTCCAACTGTTGAAGATTTATATGTAGTCACAACATTGCCAGGTGTCCCGAGTTTGACAGTTAAATTGGATTAGGGCTTCTGAGACCCGCATAAAATCGTGATTCTTGTTCCCTATTTTTGAAAATGTAGTGAACAATTTTAAGTTAATAAGTATTATGTATTGGATTTATACATATGTTTGTTGCATAAACAATAGACCATGTATATCCGAATTACAAAAAACAGTCGTGGTGAAGCTTATTATCATCTTGTTGAGTCCTTTCGCCGTGACGGGAAAGTACGTCAGAGGGTGCTGCTTTCCCTGGGACGGGTCGAAGAGGGGAAACTTCAAAAATTGGCAGAAGCTGTTAGTAAACATCTCGATAGGGTTACCGCTCTGAACCTGGCTTCATCAATTGACATAAGCCAGGCCTACCTGTATGGTCCGTTGTTGCTTTTACAACATCTGGCAGATCAATTGGGTATCAGTAATGTACTATCAGGTATTGCTCAAAAACATGATCGTTTGCAGTTTAACTTTGAAAGGTCTGTTTTTTCAATGGTGGTATCAAGATTTATGGAACCAATTTCCAAACTTGGTCTCTGGGATAGAATGCTGGATCGGTTTTATCCCGGATTATTTGATAACGAAATTGAACTTCATCATTTTTACAGGAGTCTGGATTTACTCAGCACCCATAAGGAAGATATTGAAAAACAACTTTTTTATTATGGAAAAGATCTGTTCAACGTTCAGGTTGATGTTGTTCTTTACGATTTAACAACCCTTCGTTTTGAGAGTACACGTACTGACCTGGGGGATTTACCAAGGTTTGGTTACAGCAAGGAAAGGCGCAGTGATTGTACCCAGGTGGTCTTGGGATTGCTGACCGACACTGATGGAATCCCTCTTGGTTTTGAAGTTCACCCAGGTAATACCTTTGAAGGCAAGACCCTTGAAGGAATGGTAAGAAAACTGCGCAAAAAATTTACTGTCAACCGTTTTATTTTTGTAGCTGACCGGGGCCTATTTTCGACTGAAAACTTAAAATATTTGAGAAAAGATTGTGGTGAGTTCATCGTGGGGTTCAAAATCGGAACCAGTAAAAAAATCATTCGGGATGAATTTTATGACATCGATCGGTTCTCTTTTGTTAATGATGAACTTGCCTGGTATGAAACCCAAAAAGATGATGATCGCTACATAGTTACGTGGTCAAAGAGCCGGGCAGAAAGGGATCACAAAGCCAGAGAGGAAATACTGGATAAAATCAGGTTAAAGCTATCCAGAAAAAATGTGACCGTTAAAGATTTTGTCAGCAATACCAATTACAAAAAATATGTTTGTATCAGCAGTAACAACAAGCCAGCGATTAACCATCAGGCAATTGAAAAAGAGAGAAAAAAGGATGGGTTCTTTGGCATAATAACCAATGTAAAAAAGGAGGCTATGTCGGCTGCCCATATCATTTCAGAGTACAAACAACTCTGGCGGATAGAGGACGCTTTCGGCGAACTTAAAGGAACATTCAAAACCAGACCCGTTTTCCATTGGACAGATGATCGTATTATTGGTCACATCATGGTCTGTTTCCTTGCATACCTTTGTGAGGCACACCTGACAAAAAATCTCCGTGCGAAAGCCGAATTACTTAACTCAAAAGCTATTGAGAAAGATTGTATTAAACCCAGGCCATTAACATCCGTTCAAGGTTTAAAGGAACTCAATCAGGTATTTGCTATCCCGATAAAAATGAGGAACCAGACAATTTGGGTGAGAACTGATATCCCGGAAAATGCCATGAAGCTTTTAAACGCAATAAGCATTAAGATCCCACCAAAAATATTGAAAAAGGAAGAAATGTAGTGTCACAAATTTTTTTTGCAGCACTAATATGCTTTATATTAAATAGTTAAAAAATCCAACTGTCAAACTCGGGAATTAATGCCCATCTTAAGGACAGGGTCGACTGGATGAGCTGTATGGAACTGGCTAAACTTACAGCGGAGCCAGAATAAAAAGCGCCACGAACTTCTGAAATTTTAATTGCGCGAAAGAGAAAATTTAAAATCGATATATAGCTCCAATGGAAATATTACCCACTGTAACTATATTATCAAGTCCCGCCCCTATATTAAAACTTGTCGTTTTATCTTTTGAAGCGCCGTTCTTTTCTGTTGTATTATAATAACCCAGGCTTAAAAAATTGAGGGATGTTTCCAGGGATAATCTATCAGTCAGATCATAAGCTAAACCAGGCATAATATTAATGTAAAATCTTGCAGTAACGGGTCCCTTAGTTGATGTACCACCAACTTTTGTAGTAGAATTTGAGAATAACAAACCAATATTCCCCTGGCCAAATACAGAAAACTTATCCAATGTTACGGCATAATAACGAACAAACGGGATTAGTCCAACTGTTGAAGATTTATATGTAGTCACAACATTGCCAGGTGTTTTGGTACCGGAGAAGGAAATATCCAATGCAGTACCTACAGCCAGTTTTTCATTAAGGAACATCCCCCCCTTGGGAGAAAGTTCAAAACTGTATGCTGATGGTTTATCAGTGGTTGTTGTACCATTGGAAGTACTCCCCCCTGAGGAACTTAAACTAAAACTTCCTCCGACAAAAATCTGGGCATTTAAAGTGACATAGAAAATTGAAAATAAAGCAACTGATACAATTTTGGCTGACTTCATAATAATCTAATTTTAAATGATGCCTACTCTGGGTTTTTCGGCCTTTACCACCCTGCATTAATAAACTTTCCGTGGTTTTCTATCTAATAAGATTTTGCAATTATAACAATTTTTTTTTACTGACCAGTAGTTCTATCTGGAAATCCGGTTACAGGTCACAAACATGATGCACAACCGGAGACCAACAATATTGAAGTATCTTTGTTTTGCATTAAGGGTGTGTATGCTTATCACCTGCAGGTAAAAATTTAATAAACTATGGAACAGGAATATATTGAAGAAAAAACCTTTGAAAAAACTGACTTTAACCAATATCCTTTGGCCAAAGGCGATTACGAATCCTGTAGGTTTATAAACTGTGACTTCTCAAATTCCGACCTTTCAGATATAAAATTTATGGAATGCAGTTTTGAAAACTGCAACTTAAGTATGGCCAAATTGACAAATGCAGTTTTGCGGGACATTAAGTTCAGGAACTGTAAAATGCTGGGATTACACTTTGAAAACTGCAATGACTTTGGCCTGTCCGTTAATTTTGACAACTGTAATCTAAATCATTCTTCTTTTTATCAGACAAAACTTAAAAAGACAACGTTTAAAAATCTAAAACTTCAGGATGCCGACTTTACCGAAAGTGATCTAAGCAATTCGGTTCTTGATAACTGTGACCTGACAGGAGCAACATTTAATAATACTAATATTGAAAGAGCTGACTTACGCACTTCCTTTAACTATTCGATTGACCCTGATACAAACCGGATTAAAAAAGCCAGATTTTCAATAACCGGAATTGCCGGACTTTTGGAAAAGTATGATATTGAAATAGATTATTAAAATTAACCTCCCGATAGAAATGGAACCGAGAATTGAACTGCTTACTGAAAAGAAATTAGTGGGGAAACACGTAAGCATGGCATTATCAGATAATAAAACAGCAGAATTATGGAGAAATTTTATGGAAAGACGAAACGAAATAAAAAATAACCTGACTAATGAATTGATTTCAATGCAGGTATATGACCAAACAACTGATTTTAGTATATTCAACCAGAATACACATTTTGAAAAATGGGCTGCAGTGGAAGTTAAGGACTTTAACATAGTTCCTGTTGAAATGGAAACCTTTACATTAATGGGGGGACTTTACGCAGTTTTTGTTCATAAAGGAGCTGCAGGCAAAGGACCTGAAACATTCCGGTACATTTTTGGAACCTGGCTACCGGCTTCTGAATACTCTCTCGATAACAGACCACACTTTGAAATCCTGGGGGAAAAATATAAAAATGAAGACCCTGATTCAGAAGAAGAAGTCTGGATCCCTGTCAAACCGAAAAATTAATGCAGGTACGCGATTTGCATTATGGCTGGTAAGCATTTCAATAATCCTGAATAAATTGCAGGTCGTTCTGCTGAATCTCTGAATCACACAACAACGTTTCTGCTGCCATTAAACATTGAAGCAATTATTTTGTTAATGATACAATTATAATTTACAACCAGGCGAAGCGAGTTCTGCAAAGTCAATCATGTGCGGTTCTTACGCTTTGCAGGACAGGCTATCTTACCTTTAAAATAAAAAATATAGTATAATGAAAAAAATGAATCCCGTAGTCCACTTTGAAATGCCGGCCATCGATAGAAAACGTATGGCTGATTTCTATTCAAGTGTGTTTGGTTGGCAGACACAGATGCTGGGAGAAGATATGGGAAACTATGTCACTGTAACAACCAGCGAAACAGGCAAGGATGGCAGACCTAAGATGCCCGGTTCGATAAATGGTGGCTTTTATCCTAAAAAAGAAGGATCACCTACTAACTGCCCTTCGATCGTGATAGCAGTTGATGATATAAATGAATCGGTTAAGAAAGTAAAGGAAGAAGGTGGCAAAGTACTTAACGAAGCCGTGCAGATACCTGGAGTTGGTCTCTATGTTTCATTTATTGATACAGAAGGTAACCTTGTCAGCCTGCTTCAGCCTTTCATGAGTTGACTGAAAATAATTAAGAAGTTAATTGTGCTGGTAAGTAGCAGTACAGACAGACCAAGTCTGACAAAACAATTCCGCTTAAGAATAAAGTTACTCTGAGGAAGAAGAATTTAAAATCCTTTTTGAATCGGGGAATCAGGAAATTAATATTAATTTCGAATATGATTTTGTGCCCTGATGCAGGGATAGCTTATGGATATATTAAAATATTGTTTATTTTGAGTCCTGGCGTTATTACCAGGTATGTTAAACCCCAGATCTTAAAACCACTACCCGAAAAAGATACCTTGATGACTTTTAAATAACCCAAAATTCAAAATCTGAAAAATTGAAAACCTATATCCTTACATTGTTGCTGCTGTTTATATCCGGTTTTATTATTGCGCAGCAACGCGATCTTGACTTTTACCTTGAACGGGCAAAAACAAATAGTCCCCTGATAAATAAAAGTAAGAATGATAACAAAATCGCGGTACTTGATTTGCAACAAATCAGGAGCATTATCGCAAAACCTGAAGTCAACTTCGTATCGGGTGTTACATTTGCACCAATAATTTCACACGATAACAATTCAAGCCGTTTTGAACTAGTCTCAAACGGGGCTTCAGATTATAACGGTTATGATCTGGCAATAACCGACGGCGGACAATATCAGGCATTAGCCTCGGTAAAACAACCACTACTTACTGGTTCTAAATACCAAACCTATGTAAATAAAACAGACATTTCCGGTCATATCATTGAAAATAACATTGCATTAACCGTTCATGAACTGGAGCAGGTTGTGGGATATCAGTACATTCTTTGCATTAAATCAAAAATGCAGATTAACAACAGTTTATTGTTAATGAAAGAACTTGATGACCAACATAAAATTATGGAAAAACTGGTTGAAAACGGAATTTATAAGCTGACTGATCTGATGCTATTACAAATTGAGATCCAAAACTTTATTGCAGAGTATAAAATGTTCCAATCCGAATATATAAATAACCTGTACGATTTAAACATTATCTGCGGAATTAATGATACCAGTAAAATTGACCTTCAGGTCATAAACATTATACTGAAGGATAAAAATACAGGAAGTTCAAAATTTCTGATCGCTTACAAACTTGACAGCTTAAACATTATCGCTGATCGGGCTATTAATGAACTTAAATATAAACCACAATTGAATCTCTTTGCTGATGGTGGCTTAAATGCTTCGTATTTACCGACATTCAACAGGCTTGGATTCAGTACCGGGATTGCCTTAAGCTGGAATATTTTTGATGGCCATCAGCGTAACATAATGAGAGAAAAATCAACCATTAACCTGCAGACAATGGAATTTGATAAGAAGAACTTCCTGACTCAAAATGACATTAGGAAAAACAAAATTCTTAATCAGATAAATGTACTTGATCAAAGGATTATTTCTGTTGAACAACAAATAGATCAATATAATTTGCTTTATAACGCATATTCTAAAAAGCTTTCCCAGGGAGAAATTTCTGTTATGGATTTCAAAAACCTTTTGAAAGATATTTCTTCAAAAAAACAGGAACTCATACTGGCTAAAATGGAAAGACAGATCTTAATCAATTCATATAATTACCTTAACTATTAAATATTAAATGCCGGAACATTTAAAATCAGGGTAATAAACATTTAATAAATAAAGTAATAAACATGAAACTGACAGAGAAAATACATTTGTTACAGATTGATTTTGAGATAATAATAGGTCCTGAGAAGAAGCTTTCACGATTTGTGAATGTAATTTTAATCTTTGGAGACAAAATAACACTGATAGATACAGGAGTCAAAGGCAGCGAAAAAAAGATCAGTGAATATCTGGAAAAGAACAACAGGAAAATTTCTGATATTGAAACTGTAATATTGTCTCATTCCCATCCTGATCATATAGGTTCTGCAAATAAAATCAAAGAACTGACAAATTGCAGCATCGTTGCACACGAAAACGAGGCAGAATGGATTGAAGATATTAATCTGCAAAACAAGGAAAGACCTGTTCCGGGGTTTCATAATTTAGTTGATCATTCAGTTAAAATTGATGGCATGCTGGAATCCGGGATGGAATTAAAAGCTGCTGAGAATGTCACATTAAAAATAATACATGCTCCCGGCCACTCAAAAGGATCAGTGAATATATTATTTAAAGAGGATCGTATCTTGTTTACAGCTGATTCAATTCCATTAAAAAACGACATTCCCAATTATGATAACTTTCGTGATCTGATGAATTCTCTGCAAATTATTAAGGCAAATCATCTGTATAGCATGCTTCTTACTTCATGGACTCCTCCTTTGAAAAGCTATACTGAGATTGACAGACTAATAAGCGAAGGGGAAGAATATATGATAAAGATCAATAAAATAGTTAAGGAGACTTATAAAGGTGATGAACCAGAAGCATTATTTTTTTGCAAAACAACAATAGAAAAGTTGGGATTGCCTCCCATTTTTGTGAATTATCTTGCTGATAAAGCATTCCGAAGTCACTTGAAATAACTTGTTTTGCCCTGAAGTTCCTTTAAAGCTTTTCTCCCCTGTTAAATTTTGCATTGTCAACAACCAATGCGCCAAAATGGCACATTTAAAATATTTTTATACGCCATAATGGCACATTTGTATTGTGGCTTATAAACCATAACACTCTATATTCCTATCATTTATAATATTTTTCATTTGGGATTTCCGGAATGGCCCTGAATTTGAAAAAAAATATTGTCAAATAATTATGTCAAACTTAAAAAATGGAGGAACGCGCTATGGCACTTTTAAGATTTTCAAACCAATTTCCAACATTGTTCGACCGTTTCTTAGAGAATGATTTGTTTGATTGGTCGAATCGTAACTTTTCATCTACAAACACGACGGTTCCATCGGTGAACATTAAAGAAGACGCTGACGGCTTTGAAGTTGAACTGGCAGCTCCTGGTTTTTTAAAAACTGATTTCAGCATTGAACTCGATCATGACCAGATGACTATTTCATCGGAAAAGAAAGTGGAGAATGAAACGAAAGATGGAGAAGAATTTGCCAGAAGAGAATTTAGCTATCAATCATTCAGCCGCTCGTTTACCCTGCCAAATTCAGCTGATGCTGAAAAGATTAAAGCTAAATACGAAAATGGCATTCTAAGGGTTTCAATCCCCAAAAAGGATTCGGCAAAACCAAAACCAGCGAAACAAATTGCTATTGCATAATTGTTTACGAGGCTGTCTCAAAAGAGAGATCCATTAACCGCAAAGGTCTCAAAGCATTAAATCCAAAGATCGCAAAGAATTCAGATTCTGCAATTTACCTTTGCGTACTTTGCCCACCGAAGTTAAACGAAGGTGGGCTTTGTTACAACTTTGTATACTTTGCGGTTAAAAAGTTCTTTTGATACAAGCCCGTTTCTATAATTCGATTTTGTTTAACATAAAAATATTAAGTCATGACACGAATAATTTCAATTGCAGTGGTGTTATTGATGACAATATTTAGTTGCAGCAGTCAAACAAAAAAGAGTGAAAAGCAATTAAATAACAAATCACCACAAAGTAATATCGTTGTTAATAAGGAAGGTGGACAGTTGCCGTATCCTTTAATAAATGTTTTCCTTTAGCTACTATTTAAATCAATGGAGTACAAAGATTACTATAAAACACTTGGCGTTGATAAGAAGGCTTCACAGAATGAGATAAAGAAGGCATTCCGTAAATTAGCAATTAAATTCCATCCTGATAAAAACCCGGGGAATAAGGAGGCTGAAAATAAATTCAAACTCATCAATGAAGCAAATGAGGTTTTAAGTGATCCCAAAAAGCGTAAAAGATACGACGAACTGGGTGCAAACTGGAATCATTTTCAACCAGGTGAAGCATCCTCTTCCGGTAATCGGTCCAGGTCGTCTGGATTTGGGAACAGACAGGAGCAGACTTTTCATTTTGGAGGCGATATAGAAGATTTGTTCGGCAGTGCGAAAGGTGGAACAGGCTTTTCTGACTTTTTTGAGACCTTTTTTGGAAATTTCGGAGGCAGCACTTCAGGAGCCTTTGGTACAGGAGGAGATGAATTTTTCAGAGGTCAGGATTATGAAACAGAGATGGAAATATCACTTGAAGAAGCATTCAGGGGAACCAGCAGGATTATTCAACTTGATAACGAAAAAATACGGATTACTACCAAACCGGGAATTTTCGATGGACAATTATTACGAGTAAAAGGTAAAGGTGGAAGTGGTAATAAAAGGGGTACGAAGGGTGATCTGTTGGTTCGTGTACGGGTAAAGCATCACGATTTTTTCGAACGGAATAAAGACGATTTAAAAATGGAACATCTGGTTGATTTATTCACAGCAGTTCTTGGCGGCGAAACATTAATAAATACTCTTCATGGAAAAATTAAAGTCATAATAAGTCCCGGAACTCAAAATGGTAAAATTCTAAGGATAAAAGGGAAAGGAATGCCTCTGTCTGAGGTTAAAAATCAATTTGGGGACCTCCTGGTTAAAATAAACGTAACTATTCCTAAAAACCTTACTCAAAAACAGAAAGAATTGTTTGTACAACTTAAGAATAGTTTTAACCGGTAAATGCCAGAGTATCCAATAAACAGGTAATTGCAATTGAGATTTAACCGCAGAACTTTTATATAAAAAGGAATTAACAAATCTCGAATAGTCATTATATTGCATCCCAAATAAAAAAATGTAAATCATAAATTGAATAAAATCTATTCTCTGATACATGCACTTCATTTGTACTTTGGATTATTTATCAGTCCATTTATTCTTATTTTCAGTATAAGTGTCCTTGTATTTAACAATAGCGGGATTTTAAATAAGATTGATCATGTCAAAACCTTGCCTGAAATAAAAACCGGACTGGACAGTATACCATATGAAACCACTGACCTGCGTACGGCAAGAGCAATTTTAAATAAACTCGGTATTACCGGTGAAATAGATTACATTACTAAAAACGCTGCCTCATTTAGCTTCCCTGTAAACAAACCCGGATTAAAAACCAGGGTTGAGATAAACACGAATACAAAAAATGTAATAATCACGAAGCAACTGGAAGGTACCCTGCGGGGAATGAGTTACCTGCATATCATGCCCGGACAACATAACCAAAATATAAGGGGTAACTCACTTTTTATAAAAATCTGGCGCTACCTGGCAGATGCCGTGGTTTATCTAATTTTATTTCTTACTACAAGTGGTATCTTCCTTTGGTATTTCCTTAAACCTGACCGGAAACAGGGATTTTATTTTTTAATAATTGGGGCGCTTATTTTTGCGGGCCTGTTATATCTCATATTTTAACTTCATGAAATTAAATAAATGAAATATGCCTCCTTAGCAAGGAATTTTTTCTCCTGGAATCGTAAATTTCACACTTATACCGGCCTGTTTTTATTACTGTTTATCTGGTTGTTTTCATTATCAGGCCTGTTGTTAAACCACAGTCAATGGAAGTTTGCGAACTTTTGGGACAAGAGAAAGGAATCTGAAATTATTACATATACCGTGATACCAGCTACCAGGGACAGCAGTTCTTTAATATCAAATTTAATGGATCAAATGAACATTTCAGGTGAGGTCAGCAATATAAAACTAACACCTTACAGTCTTGATTTCAGGGTTGCAATACCAGGCACTAACCGGGACATTCATGTTGATTTCAAAAATATGTCAATAACTCAGAAAATAATGACGTTTAACTTTTGGGGTAAATTGAGAACTTTACACACATTTAACGGAGTAAACAAAATTGATCCGGGAAACCGACCCAACTGGCGTGTCACAAGGATATGGCACATGGCAATGAATGGCATTGCCATTGGACTTATCCTTATATGTTTAAGTAGCTGGTTAATGTGGTATGAGGTCAGAAAAAATTATGCCAATGGATTATACGTTCTGGTTCTGGCTCTTGCAGGAACCTTATATTTTATTTTCCTTATAAGGCTGATGTAATCTTATGTATAAAGAGCAGCGACTTATGCAAAAAAGTCATTGTTTTGAGTGTCATTCCATTGCTTAATTATTTTTAAGAAAGACGCGCAAATAATAAATTTGTATACCTATAATTTTTAAATTTATAAAAACTTCAATATGGCCGGTAATATAAAAATCCATTATATGCATAACAGACTCTATACAAAATTCATGTTATTATTGTTACTAATACTGGCAACCTCCTGCAGCAATAATAAACAACCCATCAGTCTCCATCCTGATAATCCGCATTATTTTCTTTTCAGGGGAAAACCTACAATACTTGCTGGTTCTACTGAACATTACGGCGCTGTACTGAACCGGGATTTTGATTATATTCCTTATCTGAATGAGCTTGCTGCAAATAAACTGAATGTTACCCGCACATTCTCCGGGATTTACCTTGAGCCACAAGGAGCCTTCGGAATTACAAAAAACACTCTTGCCCCTGCAAAAGGAAAACTGATCTGTCCCTGGGCCCGCAGCAATCAACCCGGTTACTCTAACGGGGGCAACAAATTTGATCTTAACCAATGGGATGAAGCATACTTTAAACGATTGAAGGGATTTGTTGCGGAGGCCGGGAAACACAACATCATCGTTGAGCTTGACCTTTTTTCGAATTTTTATGATACTGTTCAATGGAAGCTTAGTCCTCTTTATATACAGAACAATATCAATCAAACCGGGAATATCGCCGACCAGAAAGAGATACTTTCCTTAAAACATCCCGAAATACTTGATGTTCAGGAAAAAATGGTCAGGAAGATTGTCACTTCATTAAAAGATTACGACAATCTGTACTATGAAGTTTGTAATGAACCCTATTTCGGAGATCTCGAAGCGCTTAAAGCCTGGGAACAACACATGACTTCCGTAATAGCTGAGGCTGAAAAAAGTTTCCGGTATAAACATCTGATTTCGCAGAATATAGCAAACCGTTCGCAAAAAATTGAAAATGCCAGTCCCCTTGTCTCCATATTTAATTTCCACTACGCCAAACCCCCGGTAACCGTTGAAATGAATATTGGTTTGAATAAAGTAATAGGCGATAATGAAACCGGTTTTAATGGTATTGAAGATGTTCAATACAGGACAGAAGGATGGGATTTCCTTGTTGCAGGCGGAGGTTTATTTAACAACCTTGATTATTCCTTTACCGTGGGGCATGAGGATGGGAGTTTCCAGGTAATTAAAGGCCAGCCGGGTGGTGGAGGGGCCGGGTTCCGGTCGCAGATGAAAATTCTAAAACAGGTATTTGATGAGCTTGATTTCATTTCTATGAAACCTTCAGATTCAATTATCAGAAGCTCTTTTAAAGGATCTGCTACCATCAGGGTTCTTGCCGGAAGTGGAAAGCAGTACCTTGTATATCTTAATAACGCTCATAAACCATTCGTTCAAAAAATTGATACTCCTTAATTTTTCTATTGATATCCCAAAAGGTAATTATAGGGGTGAATGGATAAATTGCATAACAGGTGAACGCACAGCTCTGAATATCGACAGTCCTCAGGATGGAAATATTCAGCTTGAAACGCCTCCTTTTTCCGAGGATATTGCATTGAAGATCAGTAGAAAGTGAATGCTGTAAACGTTTAAAACCTGATAAATTAATAACCATTCTCAACCGCCGGAATTAACTTGTCTCATACTAAATCAAAGATGGAAAAGAAAAACGTACTGATTACCGGAGCCAATAAAGGAATTGGTTTTGAAATCGCCAGGCAGCTGGGGAAAAAAGGGTTTCATATAATAATATCGGGAAGAAATGAAATAAAATTAACCGGGGCCATTGATAAACTAAAGAGTGAATCATCTTCAGCGGAAATGATACTCCTGGATGTAAGTAACGACGGAAGTGTAAAAAAGGCGGCAGAGTTACTGGCAGAGAAGAAAATCAAGCTTGATGTCCTCATTAATAATGCAGCAATATCACTAAACAAAGATAAGTCCCTAAGAGACGTGGACTTTGATGTACTTAATTCTATTATTAATACGAACAGTTTGGGGCCCCTCAGAGTTATACAAGCCTTCCTTCCCCAGATGAACAGACCAGGGAAAATTATTAACATTTCGAGCGGAGGCGGATCTATGTCGGACCCGGTTGGCGGATGGTCTCCTGCTTACTGTGTTTCCAAAACTTTTCTAAATGCACTCACAAGGCATTTAGCTTTTGAATTATCTGGTTATAGTATTTCTGTAAATGCAGTTTGTCCCGGTTGGGTAAGAACTGATCTTGGAGGAAAATCGGCACCAAGATCAGTTGAACATGGAGCTGAGACTCCGGTGTGGCTGGCATCAGAAACTCCCTACCTGTTGACTGGCAAAATTTTCCGGGATAAATCTGAAATTGAGTGGTAACAAATTACCTGCCTGTGATGGAAAGATCTCTTTTTATGAACGGAGAAGTCATTACATCAGGTAAAAGCTGATATTAAATTGTCAGGTGCTGTAAACTGCCAAGCACTCCAAATACCTTAAGTAACCAGATCACAAGGATGATCACGATAACGGCATTAAGAATGTTCTTGATGGTGCGTTGCATTGGCACATATGTATTCACAAGCCAGAGCAATACCCCGGCAACAATAAGTACGATAACAACTGTTAAAATTGGCATAATAATAATTTTAATTAATAAATAAATATTACACCACAAAGATGAACTTCTTTACCAGTGAAAGTATTACACAACTTTGGGAATTTTTTATAATATTCACACTTTTCACGGTGCCTGGTATTTTCTCTTTTACCTGCCGGTGTACACGAAATTTAATAAATGTTAGATTATTAAAATGTTGGAATATTATCAGGTTGAATAAATATAAATATAAATATAAATCTAACTTTATACTATTAATGATTTCAAAAAGAGAATTATCATGAAAGTCTCATTAATTAAGGGTGTTATAATAATTTCTCCTTTAGTTTTAAATCAATGCCAGGGAGAAAATACAAAGGATTTAACTGAGCCCCGTCCGAACATTCTGATAGCACTGGCGGATGATATTTCTTTTCCGCATATGAGCGCATACGGCTGCACGTGGATAAAGACACCGGGTTTTGACAGGGTTGCAAGGGACGGGATCCTGTTCAATAACGTCTATACTCCCAATGCGAAATCGTCACCCTCAAGAGCCTGCCTTCTTACGGGAAGAAACAGCTGGCAACTGGAAGAAGCCGCAAATCATGTCCCTTTCTTTCCGCCAAAGTTTATCACCTTTATGGAATCACTGGGCAAACATGGTTATGATGTTGGCTTTACAGCAAAAGGATGGGCACCCGGGGTGGCTCCCGACAGCGCAGGAAATCCCAGACAACTGACAGGAAAAGCTTTTAATGCCAGGAAGAGCTCCCCTCCTGCTACAGGCATATCCAATTCCGATTATGCAGCCAATTTCGAAGATTTTCTTAACTCCACAGAAGCCGGAAAGCCTTTTTGTTTCTGGTATGGGTCCACTGAGCCACACAGAAAGTATCAGTACGGATCAGGTGTTGAGATCGGAGGAAAAAAACTTACTGACATTGATAACGTTTTTAAATTCTGGCCCGATAATGATATTGTTCGTAACGACATGCTGGATTATGCCTTTGAGATTGAACACTTTGATGCTCATCTGGTAAGAATGCTCGATCTGATTGAGCAGAGAGGTGAACTGGATAATACAATTGTTATTGTAACTTCCGACAACGGGATGCCGTTCCCCCGGTTAAAAGGGCAAGCTTATGAGTATTCGAATCATATGCCGCTGGCTGTCATGTGGGGCAAGAAAATTAAAAATCCCGGACGTATTGTCTCTGATTTTATAAGCTTTATTGATTTTGCTCCCACAATTCTTGAGGTTGCAGGAATCAGTCAGTCTGAAAGTGGTATGCAACCGGTTGAGGGCACCAGCTTTACAAATATCTTCTATTCAAGGAAAAAAGGGATTGTGGATAAATCGCGTGATCATGTATTGATTGGTAAAGAGCGTCACGATGTTGGTCGTCCCGGTGATGTTGGTTATCCGATAAGAGGAATCATAAAGGATGGCTTTCTGTACCTGATCAACTTCAAACCACAACGATGGCCGGCGGGGAATCCTGAAACCGGGTATATGAACTGCGACGCAAGTCCAACCAAATCACTTATCCTTAATTTGAAAAGAAGCGGAGGTCCCGTGATATTCTGGAACCTTAGTTTTGGAATGAGAGGTGAGGAAGAACTTTATCATATCGTTGCAGATCCTGAATGTATGAATAATCTGGCAGGGGATCCGGGGCTGAACAATATGAAACAAAAATTACGTCAGCAACTTCTGAGTGAACTAAGAGAACAGGATGATCCAAGGATACTGGGAAACGGTGATATTTTTGATAACTATCCGTACGCATCAGAAGCTTCTAAAGATTTTTATAACAGGTATATGAGAGGTGAATTATCACGAAAAAGTGCCGGATGGATAGACTCCACCGATTTTGAAGATTGATATTCCATTTTATGTTCTAAGTGTGCTCTGCGGTTAAAAGGTCTTTGATTGTATTCACTGAAAGTTGTTTATATTTGCTCCTCTGTGAAAATAATATGGATATACCCGTTTATGTAATCAATTTAACACGCTCTGTTTTAAGGAAAAAGCACATTACTGGCCAGTTGAAAAATGCAGATGTGCCTTTTAAAATTATTGATGCTGTAGATGGGGCAGAATTATCGGATCAGGAAATTCGTAATAATCCTGATTTTGGACTTTGGAAAAACGGGTCACGGACCCGCTATCTTTTTAAAGGAGAAATTGGATGCGTTTCCAGCCATTTTAAGATATACCAAAAAATGATCAAAGAGAATATCGATATGGTCTGCATTCTGGAGGATGATATTGAGGTAAACAGTGAATTCAAATATTTTCTGAATTACGAAAATCTGAAGGCAGTGGATTGGGATTTGTTTTACCTGGGCCATCATTCTCAGTATTCAAAAAAGGCAGCATGGAGTAAAAATAAAAAAGAACTGAAATTCCCGAACTATTCAGTGGGGGAACCAATTGAGCTGCCAGGGGGATCCTATGGATATATTATAAGGAAAGAGGCGGCGATGAAAATTTTGAAACATGGCTATCCGATAAGAAAGTCGCTTGATCATTATATCGGCAATGCTCCGGCTTTAGGTATCCGCACACTTCTCCTTTTGCCTCCGTGTGTCACCCATAATTACATGTTCGGTACTACCATGCCTCAAAACTCAGATATTGATTACAATAAATCTCTTATTGAATTTTTCAGGAAACAATTCAGAAAAACTTATAAATGGTTCCCTTTTCTCCAGGTTATGCGTATATGGTTAAATGTTAACCTTAATTTATCGGTAAGATTTCTCAGAAAAATTGGATTTCTTAAAGGATCCTATGCTAAATGTGACTAATTTGAAGAAACAAGTGAACAGTTTATTAACCTGAAATAATTTGGATAAAAATCCTAAAATATCAGTTATATCAGCATGTTATAATCATGGGAAATTCATTGATGAAATGCTTGCTTCGGTCCTGGCGCAATCTTTTCAGGATTATGAAGTCATAATTGTAAACGATGGATCTAATGATGATACAGAGGATATCCTCAAAAAAATCACCCACGAAAAAGTAAGAATTATTCATACGCGAAACAATGGTCCGGCTTTTGCCAGAAACCTTGCAATAGAAAATGCAAGAGCCCCGATCATAATGAATCTGGACTCTGATGATAAAATTGCACCTGATTTACTTGAAAAAGCTTATAAAGTCTTTTGTGTCGATCCCGAAGCAGGTATTGTTTACTCTGATGCCGAATGTTTCGGGGCAAAGACGGGAAAATATGAAATCGGGGAATATACATTTGAATCAATGCTATTTGACAACCGGATCATATCGCAGGCATTCTTCAGAAAGAAAGACTGGGAATCTGTCGGAGGCTATTCGGACGAACTGATTTACAGATCTTGAAGATTGGGACTTTTGGTTGTTAATAATTGAACTGGGACGAAAAGTATATAAAATACCTGAAATAACTGGTTTATTACAGAACGTATAATAAACCCGTCGAATCTCGTTCGGGTAGAATGAAAGCAGACCGTATGAAGACTCTTAAATCCCTTGTCACAATTTTTAACCGTCATAAAAAACTCTATAATGATTACCCCCTGGCATTGCAACATTTTTCCCTGCTTGAGAAGAAACTGCTAAACGAAAATTTTTTCTTAAGGCAGTTAAAGAACTGTTATTTTAACCATTTCAGAAATTAGTATAACATTATGAGTACTCCTGTATTTTCTATAATTACACCAACATTCAGAAGACCATTACTATTAAAAAGAAATATTCTAAGCGTTAAGAATCAGTTATTTGAAAATTACGAACATATTATTATTGACGATGCCAATGACAGTGAAACAGCCAGCATCGTTAATGAAGCTGAGGATGAAAGAATTATATTTCTCCGCCATGAATCTCCGAAAGGAGCTGCCGTGAGCTATAATACCGGGATAAAAGCCTCAAGGGGGCAGTTTATACTTTTTCTTGATGACGACGATGAATACCTGCCCTGCATACTGAAAAAAGTGTACGCCCGTTTTTCAAATTCCGGCCCGAACTTAGGATTTGTCTGGACCGGGATTTCAAAAATAAAAGATACGAACAATGGAGAAACACTTGAATCTTCGATAATCTGGCCATCCCGTTTTCCCGAAAAAGAAGATGGGCTGATTGCAGCCACTTCTATCGGGAACGGATATGGTGTCTGCATAAGACGGAAATGTATTGATACAATAGGATGTTATGATGAAACATTAACATTTGGGCACGATACGGAATTCTTGTTCCGGCTTGCCAGAAATTTTGAATTTGATACAATCCCTGATATACTTGTTAAGATACATCTGCATAATAAGGGTCAGTTAACTGATGAAAAAAACAATTTATTGCGTTTGGATCTGCGTGAAAAAATTCTGCAAAAAAATATAGACTTGCTGATAAAGTATCCTAAATTATATGACGTACATTATAAAGTAGTTGCGGATTTATCCTACAAACTGAAATTGAGAGGAAGAGGCAGAAAGATTATGTTTTCAATCATAAAAAAAACACCTTTCAATGTTTTAACCTATACTGATTTAATTTTTTACGAGACATTTGGGAAAAACACTGTTGATTATTACACGGGAAGTATTTTTAAGAAATTTGTCCATTTTTTGAAAAGAAAAAAGTAATCAGTAAATACTTTGATCTCAGATGATCTCAATGATCCTCTGAAAATTTCAATAATACAATTTCCCCATGAGCGATCTGATTATAAAAACTCTCGAGCCAGACCGTTATTCTGAATGGAATGTCTTTGTGGATCAATCTCCCCAGGGAGATGTTTTTTGCTACTCATGGTGGCTGGAAGCAATTACAAAATCTCATTTTAAGATCCTTGTAATCATTGAGAAAGATGAAATAGTTGCAGGAATACCACTTGCTTATGATGCTCAAAACAAGATAAATGAGCCTCCCCTGACCCGTACACTTGGTGTTTTATACAAAATCCAGGAGAGGTTGACCCGACATGACCGGTACTCAAATCAGCGTAAATGGGTAAGCGCTTTGCTTGAACATTTCCCACGTGATAATTTTGTTCAGATGTGTATGCATCATAATTTCACCGACTGGCTGCCATTTCGCTGGAAAGGATTTAATCAAACCACCCGGTACACGTACCTTATTCATTATCAAAATAAATCCCTGACTGATCTCTGGCATAATCTGAACATGGGAAGAAAAAATAGCATCACCAGAGCAAACAAGAATAATATATGTATTGAAGCAACAGATGATTTGGCCCTTTTATATCATTTCGAATGTTTGTCCTATGAACGCCAGGGTCTGAAATTCAAACTCCCTTATGAGGATCTGAAATTGCTTGATGATGCTATTATAAAGAATGGCAATCGGTTAATATTAAAAGCCATTGATAAATTAAACCAGGTACATGCCATGATTTATATAGTCTATAATTCAAGATCGGCTTATGAACTGTTATCAGGTAGTGACACAAAATTAAGGAAACTTGGTGGTCACACTCTTGTTCTGTGGGAAGCGGTAAAATTCTTTATTGATAAGGTAGAATATTTTAATTTTGGGGGATCAAATATTAAGGCGATAGAAGAACATGTAAGAGGGTTCGGTGGAGTACAGACACCATATTTTCATATTTATAATGAAAGCCTGATGTGGAAAAGAAAGAATATCCGGTATCATTTCAAAGAGGCATCATTTCATATGAATGAAGCAAGGAAAATTCTGCAGGATAAATTACTGAAATTCCTGCAATTAAAATAACCGGCCGATGAAATATGGTATGCAATATTTGAAAAATGGCATCACAGGTAAATACCGGCAGTATTTATTAAAATATGAAGTTTGTCAATTTGACAGATACAGAAAGTTATACGATTCATTCTCATTCAATTATAAAATAAAATTAGCCGGTAAGTGGCTTAAGAAATATCCTGAACAAGCTCATTTCAATTACTCTCCTGTTGAACACTGGCTGAAAAATATAGTATCAACTCCGGTTAATGTTCTTGAAATCGGGGGATGGAGAGGAGATCTGGCTGCAAAAGCCCTTTCATCTTTTGAACATATTAAACTCTGGCACAACTATGATTTATTAAAAAATAACAACTTCCAGAAATGTAATGATGAGCGGTATAAACTCATTACGCTGGATGAAGAGTTATGGAAAATGTCGCTACACTATAAATATAATGCGCTGATCGCAACACATATGATCGAGCATATAAGGTGGAGAGAATTAACAGCACTGATTAACTGGATCCCTAAAAGTATAAATACGGTTCTGTTTGAAGCACCATTGCCGGCATCCGGGCAAAATATTGACTGGAAAGGGGATTATTCTTCGCATGTGCTTGAAAAGGGATGGGAGCAGGTAATATCTGAAATGAGCGATCATAATTTTTCACTGGTATTCTCCGAAGCCAACACCTTTATTTTTAACCGGTAATCAGCACTTTTTATGAAAGTTACCGTTATTGTTCCAAATTATAACCATGCCCATCATCTGACTCAACGGATTGAAAGCATTCTAAATCAGACCTTCCATGATTTTGAGCTGATAATTCTGGACGACTGTTCAACCGATGACAGCCGGACTATAATTAATAAATTTGTGTCTCAGTTTCCGGAAATAACATGTTATTTCAACACCTCCAACAGTGGAAGTCCTTTTAAACAATGGGATTATGGCGTTAAAAAGGCAAAGGGGGAGTTTATCTGGATTGCTGAATCCGACGACTTTGCCGATCCCTGTTTTTTAGAAATGTCTTCCGCCATACTCACTGATAATGAGAATATTGGCTTAGTTTATTGCAATTCAAAAATAATTAATGAACTAACTGACACAGAGTGCTATGTCTCAGATCTGAGAAAGACCATGGATGAAAAAAAGTGGACAGAGGATTATTCAAACAAGGGATTGAATGAGATAAATGAATATTTATATCTTAATAATACAATAAACAATGTCAGTGGAGTCTTATTCAGAAAAAGCAGATATATAGAAGCGGGATATGCCGATCACTCAATGAAATACTGTGGTGACTGGTTCCTCTACCTCAGAATATTGCTTATTTCTGACATTTACTACTTGTCAAGCCCGTTAAATACTTTCAGGATACATGCCAGCTCAACTTCAAACAAATATCACCAAAACAATAGTTACCTGAAGGAAGTTGTCAAAGTTTACCTGTTTGCAGGTCAGAAAATTAGTTTATCACTTAAAAAAAGAGTTACTATGGTAAGAATTCTTTTGGGAATTATATATAGAATAATTATTAATTATCCTGTTTATAAACCATTAAGCCGTTAAAATAACATTTAGATTCAGAATTAACAGGTATTATTTCTCTTTCTTCACAACCATATTATTATCAAGAAGCCTGCTGTTATAAGTCTGGATCACAGCTTTCAGCTTTTCTTCCATCTGCATTGCAATACCAGGTTCTTTGTCAAGCAGATTAGTTTCAAGATATTTATCAGTCTTATAGTTGAATAGTCCTGCAGGTTTATTATCAATCATCTCAAGAATATGATCTTTCATATATAAGTGATATGTGCTGCCATTTGTATTGTAGGCGAATGATTCATAAGAATCATCCAGAAGGTTATTACCAAATGCAATATACTCTTTGTCATAATTCAGAAAGCTCAATATGGTTGGCATAATGTCAATCTGCTGGGCAATCCGGTCTTTAATTCCTATAAGTTCTCCACCGGGCTTATAGAATATTATGGGAATACAATAAGATCCAAAGTTATTTTGAAATTCTTTATGGACCGATTCGTTGGTATGATCAGCCGTAATAACAAAAAGTGTGTTTTTAAACCAGCTGGCAGAAGAAATCTCCCCAAAGAACTCTCTTAAGGCAAAATCAGTATATCCGACAACCTCAAGAATTGGAGCCGGCCCTTTTTTAAATTTATCTTTATATTTTTCAGGCACTTTAAAAGGATGATGAGATGATACGGAAAATATTGAAGCCATAAATGGCTGTTGAAAACCATCGAGTTTTGATGCAAAAAACTTAAAAAATGGTTCATCCCAGACACCCCACATACCATCAAAGTCATTCTTTATCAGGGTACTCATTAAGACCATAATAGCTATCGAAACCAACCATTTTTGCAAAAGAATCAAATCCCATGGAACCGTTTGGAGCACCATGAAAGAAGGCACTATAGTATCCCTTTTCTTTCAGCAGGGCAGGAAGGCCATCTACAGTATTATTGGCATAATGCGAAATAATATATGGTGTTTCAAGAGATGGCACGGATGCAAGTATTGAAGGCATGGCATCAATCGATTTTTTCCCATTCGCGATTGAAACATTAAATGTAAGACTTACACTTATTAATGAATCGAGGAAAGGAGTATAGCCTGTATAATTTCCACCGTCTAAATCTTTATTCAAAGCGCCGATATATTCCCTTGCAAAACTTTCAAGGATAATGATCACGACGTTGTCTTTTAAAAAAGGTTTACTTACGACAGGAATATAGTGGGGATTATATAGTTCCTTTAGCTTTTCATTATCATAGAACTTATACCTGACTAAGGGCTTTTTCCCGAATGTTCTGAACAAACTAAAAGGCGTATTCAGTACAATGGCAACATCGCGCGGATTTTCAACAAACCGGGCTGCATTGCTTATTGTAACCGGACGGGTTGAATGTTTATAACCACCCCGTGCGCCTCCTATAACTAGCGCAAGCACAAGTGGTATCATTAAAACATTTACAATGTAATAAATTATCCTGGATGAAGGCGCAGGTTTTTTAACCTTAACTTTATTATACAGAAATACCATCAGAAACAAAATCAGAAGACCAAAGATCGTTGCAGGCCAGTAGTCAAAAATGAATCTGAAAAAAATTTTCCCGAGTCCCGATTCATTCTTAAAAGTAGCAAACACATCTGAGGTAGCTCTTTTAAAGACAAACTTGTAGTAAACAAAATCGGCGCAGTTTACCGACAAAGCTATACCGTTGGTTATAAAGAAAATATACTTCAGAACCTGTTGATATAAACTATTATACCTTAATTCAAAAGGTATAATATGCAGAAATATCATCAGAATATTTATGTAAACAACCGCCGAAATGTCGAATAGAAGTCCACCCCGTAATATGTTTATAAACTGTCCGGATGTTATGTCCGGAAACATTTTATAATTGAAGATATAAAATCCCACCCGGCATAAAGAAAAGAGCATTAAAACAAGAAAAATCCTGTAAAACAGGACTACAAAAATATTTCTGGACAGCACCCAGTTTCTCATAATATTATCTTTCTGCTATCAACTTATACTATTCAGAATTGATCTTTCAAATACAATTGTCCGGATCATTTCCTGGCACCCATACCAATTAATATGAAGAGAATCCAGATTCCGGCCAGTATATACATAACAATTTTTGATGTCTCCTTTTTTGCCTTTAAGGCTTCAATAAGTGCGTTATAGAGAAGCCATAGAGCGAAGATGTTAATGGCCATGCCGATGATTATCCGTACATAAAAATTCAAGCCTGATAAAAACCCAAAAAACGAACTTATCGGCATTACCACCAAAACAGCTGCAGTAACCCTTGCGCAGGCTTCGTAATCGGTGCTCCCCTTGCAGATCGAAGATATTACCAGCACTATCAGTGCACCGATGAATAATCCCAAAACAGCTGCAATAATGTACCATACGAAAGCCATTACACCGGCTGACCCCCCATAAATTCCACCTGAAGCAAATCCAAGGTGAAGAATGCTCCAGAGCAATACGAAAATTCCCGCTATTGTACCGTATATCACGGCTTTTATTAGCGGCTCAGCTATACCTCCCGAAGTCTTCATGGTTGAAAAGTAAGACCTCGGATTTATCAGAACATCTTTTGTTTCACTTATGAAAACATTAAAATCGAATGTAGTGTTGCTCATAATCACTTAATTAAAGGACAAGATGTTTGCGATCAGTTGGAATTGAAAATGAATTAAGAATACCAAGTTATGATTTTTTTTATTACTGAACTATCTTTTAAAAAATTTAACCCGATACATTAATTCCAATGAAAGAGAAAAAACTTCATAAAATTCAAACAGCTAGTAACAATTACAAATCCTGCACACATGTTACTCAAGATATGTGTAGCCGTAAAGCCCCGACCGGTAGTTTGAAAGGAATTCCTTACCCTCTTCAACTGTAATTATGCCTGCTTTAACGGATGATGTAACCCATAATTCAACTGTACGGACCATTTTTTTAGAATTGTACTGCACATAATCCAGTACCTCAGCAACTGTCTCTCCATCAATTATCTGGTCAATCTTATATCCACTTTCATCAACTGATACATGTACTGCATTAGTATCGCCGAACAGGTTATGAAGATCACCTAAAATTTCCTGGTAAGCGCCCACAAGGAACACTCCCAGATAATAAGCTTCTTTGCCTTTTAAAGAATGAAGAGGCAACTGATGTGATGAATTTCGTGTCGAAATAAAATTGTCAATCTTACCATCTGAATCACATGTCATGTCCTGAATCGTGGCTGATCGCAAAGGTTCCTCAGTAAGCCTGTGAATAGGCATTATAGGGAAAATCTGGTCAATAGCCCAGGCATCAGGCAATGACTGGAAAAGTGAAAAGTTACAGAAATATTTATCGGAAAGTATCCTTGAAATTTGTCTGATTTCCTCGGGCACGTGTTTTGTAACATTTGCCATCTGGTAAACTTTCGTTGCGATTGACCAGAATAACCTTTCAGTCTGCGCCCTGGTTTTCAGATCAATCAGACCAAAACTGAATCTGTCAAGAGCTTCTTCCCGTATCTGCTGTGCATCATGCCAGGTTTCCAGCATTCTTGTCTGGTTAAAATTATCCCATAAAAAATATAACTCTCTTACAAGTTCATGGTCACTTTCGGTGATCAGATCTTCCGGGTCCCATGACGGTTGTGTTGTTGTTTCAAGAACTTCAAAAATCAAAACTGAATGATGTGCAGTAAGCGACCTCCCCGATTCAGTAATAACGTTAGGGTGCGGAATATTGCTCTTGTTACTCGCATCAACAAAGGTACTGATTGAATCATTTACATACTCCTGGAGTGTATAATTAACGCTGCTCTCACTGTTTGATGAACCTGTTCCATCGTAATCAACACCAAGACCGCCTCCTATATCAACAAATTCAACATTAAAGCCCAGTTTTCGCAACTGAACATAGAATTGGGAAGCTTCTCGCAAAGCGATCTTGATACGACGTATTTTGGTGACCTGACTGCCGATATGAAAATGGATCAGACGAACACAATCCCTCATCTTGTTCTTCTCTATAAAATCTATTGCTTCAAGCAATTCACTTGATGTCAGACCGAATTTGCTGATATCTCCCCCCGAATCTTCCCATTTGCCACTGCCCACACTTGCCAGTTTAATACGTATACCAAGGTTTGGCTCCACTTTAAGCCGTTTTGCAATTTTTGTAATAAGTTTGAGTTCATTTAACTTTTCAACAACCAGGAATATTCGTTTGCCCATTTTCTGAGCCAGAAGCGCCAGTTCGATATAATCTTCATCTTTATAACCGTTGCAGATAATAAGTGATTCGGGATCTGTGTTGATAGCTATAACTGCGTGTAATTCAGGTTTAGAGCCGGCTTCCAGTCCGATATTGAATTTTTTGCCATGACTGACAATCTCTTCAACCACAGGTCTCATCTGATTAACCTTTATCGGATAAATAATAAAGTTTTGTGCTTTGTAACCGTACTCTTCAGTTGCGGCTTTAAAACATTTGGATATGCTTTTTATACGGTCATCCAGAATATCTGGGAACCTTATCAATACAGGGGTTGATACGTCCGAAAGGATCAATTCATCAAGCAGTTCTTTCAGATCGACAGATACTCCATCCTTTTGCGGAGTAACATTAACATGTCCTTTTTCGTTAATTGAAAAATAGTCAACTCCCCAACCGTTAATGTTGTAAAGTTCAGCAGAATCTTCAACGCGCCACTTTCTCATGATAGGTCATTTTCTTGTTTCGTAATACCTGAAGTCCGGAAAAAACTAATTTTTTTGCAATGTTATTAAAATAACATGAAATAGGGACAGTATTGGCTGAATTATAGAATAAAAGATTTTATGAGTATCAGCAATCATGAATAAAACTATTAATTTCTATTATTTATACCCCCATCCCGACCTTCCCCCAGGGGGGAAGGAGCTGAAAGCAAAGCTTTTCCCCCTTGGGGGAAACGGGAAAGGGGGTTATTTGGAATAAAATGTATGTAATTGATTATAAGCATTATAAAATTAATATTATTTTAGTATTAACTTTTTATTATTGATTCCCGATACTCATAAAAGATTTTATCAGACCGGATATTTTTTATTGTAATTTCGTAAAATCATATCATTAAAAGGAACAGGTCATAAACCTAATCTGACCTGTTGTGGAACGGGGAGGAAGATGAAGGCCGAAAATCTAAAATGTTTAACATACGCCACACAAAAGATGTCAAAAGAAACATCTTTGTTTTATTATGGTCGAATAGTATTCAAAAATTATATTATATGAATATTTATAATTACATTGCGCCCTAATTTTTTTAAAAACATAATAACATGAACAAAGGAACAGTAAAATTTTTTAATGTGTCAAAAGGATTTGGATTCATTAAAGACGCAGATTCAGAAAATGAATATTTCGTACACGTATCTGGTCTGAAAGATCAGATTAAGGAAGATGATGAAGTTACATTTGAACTTGCAGAAGGAAAAAAAGGAATTAATGCGGTTGATGTAAGACTGGCTTAATTAACCATACTAATGATTTATTTTTAAGGCCGCCATTTACTGACGGCCTTTTATTTTTAAAAAATCTGCAGGCCTGGATTGACCTGCATTCAAGCCAGAAAAAAGCAGGTTGTAATCTTTTCTGCAATTATCTATTTATTCTTATCGGCTTTCTTGGCTTTCTTGGCAGCCCGTTTCTCCTTCAGAGTTTTGGTTGCCTCTTTCTTGTTGTTAGTCTGTTCTTTAGCTTTTTCGTGTGACATGGCTATAAGATTTAAGTTTTATCGAATTCAAATATAAAAAAAACAATTTAAACAAAATTCTTAAGTTTTCAATTCTAAAGGATTTTATAACGAGCCTGCAGCTTTTAAATCTATGAGCCAATTCAGTTTTCCATGAAAGGGTATGATATGAGAAGCCGGGTAGTTTTCTGAACCCGGATGCTTATTAAGTATATCATCAATAATGTCTGATTTATTCAGGCCAGTGGCAATGAACGTTATATGATCGGCATTATTGATAACACCACCTGTTAATGTCACTCTCTTCTGCCCTGTTTCAGGGTGGATAGCTACGTCACAGATTTTTTCTGACTTCAAAAGATTAAGATTTCCCGGAAATATTGAGGCTGTATGACCATCATCTCCCATTCCGAGAACAATATGATCAAATACAGGAAAATTATCAGCTGATCCGAGTATGCTCAGTATTTCGTTTGAATAGCGTGCTGCCTCATTTTCGGGATCATCCTCACCCCTGATCCTGTGGATCCGGGAATCAGGTATATTGATCTTATCAAACAGGATCCGTCGAACTGTTCCATAATTGCTTTCAGGATCATCCGGGGAAACGCACCTCTCGTCAACCCAGAAAAAATGAACAAAGCTCCAGTCAACTGAAAGGGAATATTTTTCAGCCAGCACAGCAAAGAAAAGTTTTGGAGTGTTACCTCCCGAAACAGCAAAATAAACCGGCGATTTTCTTAATTCAGCATCCCTGATCTGATTAATCAGGATAAGAGCCATTGCTTCTGCAAGTTCCTGCGGAGTTTTGAATATTTTTACCGGTTTATCCATTACTTACCTTTTACATTTTGCATTCATAAAACCCACTCCCTGTACCTGTCTAAAAATATCTTTTTAACCGCAAAATTCGCAAAGCATTAAGTCCAAAGGTCGCAAAGAATTCAAATACTATAAGTTTCCTTTGCGCGCTTTGCAGCAACTCTGCGTTTTTTGCGGTTAATGGATTTTTACTTTTTAGTTACCCTTCTTTTTAAGAAGTCTTAACTATTACATTTTGAATTATTTACAACTCACAATATAACTCATCATCCGCCATATTCTTACACGGATATCGCCAGGTCAGCCCTTTGCCTTCAATAAGATCGTTCGCATTCTCCGGTCCCCATGTTCCGGCAGGATAGCCAAAAACCTTTATTTCCGGATTATTTGCCCAGGCTTTCAGTATAGGTTCAATAAATTTCCATGCCGTCTCAACCTCGTCATCACGCGAGAAGAGAGTTGAATCACCAATCATCACATCAAACAGCAGGCGCTCATAGGCTGAAGGGAGCCTGACATTTGCAAGGTCTTTATAATGGAAATCCATGTTCACATTTTTCACATTGAATCCTGCCCCTGGTTCTTTCATATCGAATTTAAGCAATATTCCTTCATCGGGTTGAATGCGCACAATAAGCTGATTTCCTGATATTTTCCCAATTTCTCTCCGGAAAAGATGGTGAGGTGTTGATTTAAAGTGAATGACAATCTCGGTTACACGTGTTGGCAACCGTTTTCCGGTCCGGACATAAAACGGGACCCCGCCCCATCGCCAGTTGTTAATAAAAAACTTCATCGCGAGGTAAGTTTCGGTGCGGGAGTGTACATCCACTCCTTTCTCATACCTGTAACCGGTGACGCACTCTCCTCTTATCTTTGAGGGAATATACTGGCCTCTGATAACCTGTTTTTCAACATCTTCTTCCCTGATGGGCTGCAGTGACTGAAATACTTTCAGAACTTCGTTTCTTATTGCATCGGCGTCCAGCGACGAGGGTGGTTCCATTGCAGTTAGTCCAACCATTTGTAACAGGTGGTTTTGGACCATATCCCGGAGGGCACCTGATGAGTCATAATAACTGCCACGCTCTTCCACCCCTATGTTTTCAGCAGAAGTGATCTCTATCCGGTCAACATAATTCCGGTTCCACAGAGGTTCGAAAATACCATTGGCAAACCTTGTAACAAGCAGATTCTGAACTGTCTCCTTACCAAGATAATGATCTATTCTGTAAATCTGCTGCTCAGCTATAATTTCATGCAGTTTTCGATTCAACTTTCTGGCTGATTCAAGATCATATCCGAATGGTTTTTCAATAATAAAACGCCTGAAACCTGATGACTCATCAGCAACTCCCTTATTTGCAAGATTAACTGCAATCATCTCGTAGATACTTGGCGGGGTTGCCATATAAAAGATACAATTACTTTCAATACCGCACTGTACACACGTTTCAGAAAGAATTTTTTTGAGCTTTTCATATCCCTCCTCTGAATCATAATCCATGGAATGATAATAGATTTGTTCCAGAAAAGTCCCTATCTGACTTTCATTCAATTCCTTCTCTTCAGAAAAAGTGAGGATGCTCTTCTTCATTTTAATCCTGAATTCATCATTTGTTAATTCTTTTCTGCCAACACCTATAATAGCAAAGTTTACAGGAAGAAGCTTCAGAATATTTAATGAAAAAATAGCAGGGATCAGTTTTCTTGAGGTCAGGTCTCCCGTCGCGCCAAAAATTACAAAAATCAGATTTTTAGGATTTCCCATAATTAAACTGTTCAGAATTTTTTTGCCGATAAAGTTAACCTTTTTTCAAATAACTCTTTGGTGCATTACGGATGTTTCAACCGCATAAAGTTTATAATTCGGATCCGGAATCAGGAACATGCTTTTATTGAGTTTGGTTTCGGTTACACCACTTGCCCTATAATCCGGGTCCTGCTGCTCCGGTTCTTCGTTTGCCTTGAACCCTGAAGGGTACGAAGAACCGAATCCGGGTTTACCGGATCGGTTCATTCGTATTCGCTATATGTAAAGCACTTTTGATAATATATATCATGTTTTGTTAATTCTTTTAATGATATTTAAAATAATCTGTAAGAAAAAGTAGTATTTTTGGCGACTAGTATTGACAAAATGAACATTTTCAGATCCAAACTTTCATTACTCTCTGTTAAAAGGCTCATTGGGACTTGATGAGAAAGGTATCTGTATTCGAATAAGGATAACCGTTCTCATGAAAAACATAGAACGGTTTTTTTTATGTGTTTTTAGATAAAAGAAATAAAGATGAAAAAAGAGAGACCCCGTCAGCAGGGTTTGTACAGGCAGGAGTTTGAGCATGAAAATTGTGGAATTGGGTTTGTAGCACACCTGAAAGGTAAGAAATCTCACTCCATTATTAACCAGGGACTTGACATTCTTGGTAATATGAACCATCGGGGTGCTGAAGGAGCTGACAGGAAAACGGGTGACGGGGCCGGTGTATTAATACAGGTTCCGCGTGATTTCTACCTTATTCAGGGATATTCGCTTCCACCTGAAGGACAGTTTGGGACAGGACTTGTTTTTCTTCCTCAGGATAGTAATGATGCTGCAAAATGCAGGGAGTTATTGCTCAGTATTATAAAGGAAGAAAGAGTTGACCTGATAGGTTTTCGTGAGGTACCCCGTAACAACACAGTAATCGGGGAAATTTCACGTGCTGCAGAACCTGAAATTATACAGATCCTGCTGGGAGCTGATATTCCACAGGAGGAGCTGGAACGTAAATTATATATAATAAGGAAGCGTACTGAAAATGCAATCCGTAATTCGGACCTGAAACAAAAAAGCTTCTTCTATATACCAAGTCTCTCCACAAAAGTACTTGTATATAAAGGTATGCTCACATCGGTTCAGCTCGGGGAATATTTCACCGACCTTACTGATGAACGTTTGCAAAGCGCAATTGCTCTTGTCCATTCACGTTTCAGCACCAACACATTTCCAAGCTGGGATCTTGCCCAGCCTTTCAGAATGCTTGGACATAACGGGGAAATAAATACTATAAAGGGCAACCGGTCCTGGATGGAAGCACGTGAATCAATACTCAAATCCGACAAATTGGGTGATCTTTCAAGAGTTGTATCCGATAATTGAACCTGACAAAAGTGATTCGGCCTCACTGGATAATGTACTGGAATTTTTAGTAATGAGTGGAAAATCACTTCCTTATGCAATGTCGATTCTTATTCCCGAATCTATAAATGACAAGAATCCAATCTCCCCCGAATTAAAGGCATTCTATAAGTATCACTCTACTTTTCATGGAACCATGGGACGGGCCTGCCTCACTTATCTTTTCTGATGGACGGTATATAGGTGGAATGCTCGACAGGAACGGACTGCGACCTTCAAGGTATGTCATCACTTCAAATGACCTGATCGTTACTCGGATCCGAAGCCGGGGTACAGACATTTGCCCCCGGGGATATCAGGGAAAAAGGAAGGCTGAAAGCCGGGGAAAATGCTGCTTGTTGATACAAAAGCAGGTAAGATCTATTATGATCAAGAATTAAAGGCTAAACTGGCCGGGGAATTTCCTTATGGAGAATGGATCCAGCAAAACATGGTAAAGCTTGAAAAAATTGAAACCGGTCACCTGGAGACTTCTGAAATGGGAGATCAGTATAATAAATACATAACTTCTTTTAATTATTCCCTGGAAGATACGGACAAGATTATCAAGGAGATGGCTGGCACAGGAAAGGAACCGTTAGGATCCATGGGCAACGATATACCTGTAGCTGTACTCTCCAGAAAACCTTACAGATTATTTAACTATTTTAAACAGTTGTTTGCTCAGGTAACTAACCCGCCCATCGATCCTATCAGGGAGGAACTTGTTATGACTCTTACAGGTTTCCTGGGCTCGTTGCAGCAAAACCTTCTTGAGACGTCACCCGATCATGTAAAAATGGTTCGCTTCAGGAATCCGGTTATTTCCAATACCTACTTTCAGGTGGTTAAAAACTTAAGATACAAAGGATTCTCTGCTGCAAATCTTTTAATGCATTTTGATGCAAGGGAAAGGGCATATGGATTACAAACCGCTGTGGAACAATTATGTAATGATGCTGAAAAAGCTGTTGACGATGGAAATAATTATATCATCCTTTCCGACCGGGGAATAAGCGAAAACTTCGCTCCCATTCCGTCTTTGCTTGCGGTATCAGCCGTACACCATCATCTTATTAAAAAACGTAAGAGGATGCAAATCGATATTGTAGTTGAGTCGGCAGAACCACGTGAGGTAATGCATTTTGCCCTGTTATTCGGCTATGGGGCCAGTATCATCAATCCTTACATGAGCTTTGCAATTGTTGACAAACTGGTTAAATCAAAGTCAATTCAGCTTGATTACCAGAAGGCAGAAGAAAACTATATCAATGCTGTAAATAAAGGGATTCTTAAGGTTATGTCAAAGATGGGGATCAGTACTTTAAGAAGCTACAGATCGGCTCAGATATTTGAAGCTGTAGGAATTCACCCTGATGTAATTAACAGATACTTTGAAGGAACTGTCTCAAGGATCGGGGGCATAGGTATGAATGAGATTGCCGAGGAGGTTCTTATCCCCCACAGAAAAGCATTCATTGAGGAACAACAACCGGAGATACTTACCGAAGGTGTTTATTCATACAGGAAACACGGGGAACATCATGCCTGGAACCCCGAAACAATCTCTCTGCTTCAATGGAGCACCAGGACAGCTGATTACAGTAAGTTCAAAGAATATACCACGATGGTAAATGCTGATACGGCAAAGCCTGGATTCATAAGGGGTTTGTTAAGGCTCAAAAATAATCCGATCCCTATTGGAGAGGTTGAACCCATCGGGCAGATAATGAAGAGATTCGTAACAGGAGCAATGTCTTACGGATCAATAAGCCGTGAGGCACATGAGACACTGGCTATTGCGATGAACCGTATCGGAGGACGGAGCAATACCGGGGAAGGAGGTGAAGATCCGGTAAGGTTCCAGCCTCTCGAAAACGGCGACAGCGTGAGAAGTGCCATCAAACAGGTGGCAAGCGGCCGTTTTGGCGTGACTACAGAATATCTGGTAAATGCCGATGAGATTCAGATCAAAATAGCCCAGGGAGCAAAACCTGGCGAAGGAGGTCAGCTGCCAGGACATAAGGTTGACAATATCATAGCAAAAACGAGATATTCAATACCCGGCATCACCCTTATCTCACCACCACCTCATCATGACATCTATTCAATTGAGGATCTTTCACAACTTATTTTCGATCTGAAGAACGTGAATCCAAAGGCAAAGATCAGTGTAAAACTTGTTTCCGAGAGTGGTGTGGGCACAATAGCTGCAGGTGTTACAAAAGCAGGTGCTGACCTGATAACTATAAGCGGATATGAGGGAGGAACAGGGGCCAGTCCGTCATCATCAATCAGGCATGCCGGATTACCTCTTGAACTTGGACTGGCTGAATCACAGCAAACGCTTGTCATGAACAACCTTCGCAGGAAAGTGACCCTTCAGGCTGACGGACAATTAAAAAGCGGAAAAGATATAATTATAGCTGCATTGCTTGGTGCTGAGGAATTTGGTTTTTCAACTTCGGCACTTATAGTACTGGGCTGTGTAATGATGCGTAAATGTCACCTCAACACATGCCCTGTCGGAGTTGCTACACAAAATCCTGAACTCAGAAAACGATTCAGGGGAAAAGCTGATAACCTTGTGACTTTTTTCAGCTTCCTGGCAGAAGAGGTACGTGAACTCCTTGCAGAACTGGGATTTACAAAGATGGATGACATAATTGGCCGGGTTGACCTTCTGGAGAGAAATCCCGATATTAATCACTGGAAAATCAAAGACCTGGATCTGAGCGGACTACTCACCTTACCCGCTGGAATCAGCTGTAAACGCAATGCATTGCATTGACAAACAGGATCATAAAATAGATCATATTCTTGACAGGGAGCTGATAGATGAAGCTGAAAAGGCCATTTCAGATAAACAACCTGTTGTAATTCAAAGATCTATCCATAATACAGACCGGACTATCGGCGCAATGCTTTCCGGGAAGATTACAATGAAGTATGGTTCCGAAGGACTTCCTGACGGAACAATCAAATGCCGTTTCAACGGGTCGGCAGGCCAGAGTTTTGGTGCCTTCCTTTCCTCCGGGGTTGAACTTTATCTTGAAGGCGATTCAAATGATTATCTTGGGAAAAGGGCTTTCAGGAGGAAGGATCATTGTTGTCCCTCCTGCAGGTTCGTTATTTGAACCCGATAAGAACATAATCATAGGTAATACAGTGCTTTACGGAGCAACAAGAGGAGAAATATATATTTCCGGTGTTGCCGGGGAACGTTTCGGGGTGAGAAACAGTGGCGCCATTGCTGTTGTGGAAGGAGTAGGAAACCATTGTTGCGAATATATGACAGGAGGTCGTGTAGTGGTACTCGGTTCAACCGGAAGCAACTTTGCTGCCGGTATGAGTGGTGGAATTGCATATGTGTTTAATGAAAACGGTGACTTTGATTACTATTGTAATATGGGAATGGTTGAGTTATCGCTTGTTGAAGATTATGGTGATGCCACTGAACTCACCAGGACTCATTGAACGTCATTATCAGTTTACAAACAGCAAAAAGGCAAAGATGATACTCTATAATCCGGCCAAATACCTTCCGATGTTCATTAAAGTTATACCTTATGATTATAAGAAGGTGCTGCAGGAACAGAAACTCGAAGAGATCAGGAAAAAAATTGCTGATGTTGAAATTGATCTTGAGATAGGGGCAAGCTGATAAAATAAACAGATTGAGAACATTTTATAAATATATATTATGGCTGATATCAACGGATTCTTAAAAATAAAACGGAAGGAAGCCGGAAACAGACCTCTGCATGAAAGAATTTGTGATCATAGCGAGGTTGAGCAGGTACTGAACAGCGAAGACAGGATGCTTCAGGCATCAAGGTGCATGGACTGTGGTATTCCCTTTTGTCACTGGAGTTGCCCGGTTGATAATTTAATACCTGAGTGGAATGATCTTCTTTAAAAGGGTGACTGGAAAGCAGCCTATTTGCGGTTAGCTGCACACAAATAATTTCCCGGAGTTTACCGGGCAGGATTTGTCCTGCCTCATGCGAACATGCATGTGTACTGAATATCAATCAGGAACCTGTTACAATACGGGAAAATGAAGTAGCGATAGTTGAAAAAGCATTTTCGGAAGGGTACATTAAGCCTGAACCTCCCAAAGTCCGTACAGGGAAAAATGTTGCGGTAATTGGCAGTGGTCCTGCAGGTTTGGCTGCCGCTGATCTTTTAAATAAAACAGGTCACCTGGTAACTCTCTTTGAAAAAGACGAGAAAGCAGGCGGTTTACTGAGGTATGGGATCCCCGATTTTAAACTCAGTAAGGCTACAATTGACAGGCGACTTAACCTGATGATAAAGGAAGGCCTTATTATTAAAACCGGAATAACTGTCGGCAAAGATATTACAGGGAAAGATCTTCTTCAGCAGTTCGATGCGATCTGCATCTCAATCGGCGCCACACATCCCCGCGACCTTATTGTTGAGGGACGTGATCTTGCAGGGATCCATTATGCAATGGATTTCCTGTCCCTGCAAAACAGGATAAATGCAGGACAGATCCCTGTTCCGGGTAACTCCATGAATGCCGAAGGTAAAAAAGTACTGGTGATCGGAGGCGGTGATACCGGCTCCGACTGCGTTGGCACCTCCATCCGGCAAAAAGCTTCAGGAGTGACACAGATTGAAATTATGCCTAAACCGCCTCTCATCCGCACTGATGATAATCCATGGCCATACTGGGGAAAAGTATTGAAAACATCCACATCTCATGAGGAGGGTTGCGAAAGATTCTGGAACCTCTCAACAGTAAGATTCCTTGGGTCTGATAACCATATAACCGGTGTTGAAGTAGAAGAGGTGAAATGGAACTACGACCGAAGGCCGCTATTCGATGGAAACTGTTCCGGGAACAAGAAGGATAATTGATGCTGGTCTGGTTTTACTCGCAATGGGATTTGTTCATCCTGCACTCGATGGATTAATTTCAGAGCTTGAACTGGAACTTGATCACCAGGAGGAACATCAGGATTAATCAGAACCAGCTGACAAACAGGCAAAAAGTATTTGCAGCCGGTGATTCGGTAAGCGGAGCAACACTCGTTGTCAATGCCATTGCCTCGGGTAGAAAGGCAGCAAAAGAGATTGACAGATTCCTGAAAGGCTAAGCAATAATAACCCCGATTTGAAATTTCAGAGATTAAAATATCCATTTGGCAGATAATTAATCCGCACATGTATATTGTATTTGTCCTTTAAATCGCCTTAAAATACCTTTGAGTTGTAAAACTTAATAAAATTAAGATGAAAACAACTCTGTCAAACAGGTTTCACATCGCAACATGGATTGTTGCATCTGTATTAACATTTGTACCTTTATTTTACGGCCAGCCGACAGAACAATTTACCGGTACCCTGTTGGCAACACTTTTCTGGATGGGAGTGTATTACTTTTTCTTCCTCTACATGACCCCTGCCCTTCTCATTCCAAAAAGGCTTTTGGAATACTTTGGGATATCTCTAGTTCTGCTTGCTATCCTGCCTTTTTTAGGCTACTCGCTATTATTCCTTTCAAGGGCACTTTTCAGAGGTTCCTTTGCAGATTTTTACCAGGGCTATTCGGTTCCGATGCACCTGAGCGGATTTAAAGCTATGGCTCTGGCAGGTTTATACGGTTCATTTTTCAGACTGATAGTTGAATATTTCAAAAAATAATTTGTACTCTGTGAACCATAGCCGTCAACTTAAGAATGCTCTGAGTTATTAATAATAACATAATGTGATATTTATCAAAAAACGAGCTGGGGAAAAAGATTCCTCACTGCGTTCGGAATGACAGGTTAATACGTTAATAATGAGGAAGAAGCGGCGATGCATGGCAAAACAATTAAAAGAACATTGTTTTTCGCATCGCCGCTTCTTCCTCCCGCTGCAAAAAGAGACATTGTCATTCCGAACGATCCGACGAAGGAGGATTGTGAGGAATCTCATTCTGGCCTGTAAGAATCCAATTAAAGGTTTGTCCTTATGCCTTTACAGGATTATTCTTAAGTTGACGGCCGTACTCTGTGAACCTCTCCCGATAAACTTCGCCTTTGCGTAGCCGCTATGGCGGAGCAAGGTCGGGAGAGGGACACGGAGAAAAATCATAGACTGATTTTAGGCAGGAACCATTAAATTTTTTGGTAAGTTTGTATCAGACAGCCAGATGGGAAAAGCAAAAAAAGTAATGAGCAAAAAGAGAATTGTATATATCCATATTTTCATCTGGCTGTTTGCAATTTTTGCAAATCTTCCCTACTCAAATTTAAGAGATGGGTTGCCACCACGGCAAATTGTCTCCATCCTCATTGGTTTCTTTTACCTGATGGTTGTCTTTTATTTGTTCTATCTTGTAATAGTACCGCGTTTCCTCAGCAGGAAAAAGCTTGCAGAGTTTTTTGGCCTCTCTTTTCTGATAGTCCTCATTATGCCGTTTTTCGGATATACGATTCTGTTTCTTGCAAGAGCTTATTTTGAAGGTACATTTCACAATTTCTATCGTGACTATTCTCTGAAAATGCATATGAGCGGTTATTATCCGGTACTGACAGCAGCAGTATTTGGCTCTTTCTTCGGTGTGATTATCAACTGGTTTACGACTATGAATCAAAAGTCTGAACTTGATAAACAGAAACTTGCTGTTGAACTGGATCTTCTTAAAAGCAAACTCAATCCCCATTTCCTGTTCAACACACTTAATAATATTGATTCCCTTATTCTCAAGAATCCCAAAGAGGCCTCGGCAGCTCTGATACGACTTTCAGATATGATGCGATATCTTACTTATGAGACATCATCGGAGGTTGTGGATCTGAGCAGGGAAATTGAGTATATACGTAACTTCATTGAATTATACCGGATAAGGATTATTTCTCCCGATGATATCCGTTTTGAGGTTCATGGTGATCTTAATGTGAGGATATCCCCCGCCCTCTTTGTCCCTCTGATTGAAAATGCATTTAAGTTTGCCATTTTCAGAAATAAGAAACCCTGTGTTGATATAAACCTATCGTCGGAAAGGGGATTTGTAGTTTTTAAAATTTCGAATATTTATTAGAATAATTCGAATATTTCAGAAACCAGTCATTCCGGATATGGTATCATAAATCTGAAGAAAAGACTTGATCTGACTTATCCTGGTAAGTATCAGCTGATTATTGAACCCGGAGACACACAGTACTATGTAAAACTCACAATAGACACAAATGCAGATTAACTGTATAGTAATAGATGATGAGCCGCTGGCGATATCGAAACTCGAAGGTTTTATAAAAAAAGTACCTGAACTAAACCTTATCAGAACTTTTGATAATGCAATTGAGGCAATCGGTTGGCTCAGGGAAAATAAACCTGATCTGATTTTTCTTGATATTCAGATGGAACAACTGACTGGTATTCAGTTTCTTGAGGCAACCGGAACAACTGCCAGGATCATAATAACCTCTGCCTATGATCAGTATGCAATAAAGGGATTTGAACTTAACGTAACCGACTATCTCTTAAAACCATACTCATTCCAGCGTTTTGCTCAGGCGGTCAGTAAGGTCATGGAATACTTTTCAAAAAATCAAATGGCTCATATACATTTCCAGAAAGTGATAATTTTATTTTTGTTAAAACTGAGTATCGGCTTGAAAGAATCGATCTGGATGACATACTTTATATTGAAGGGATGAAAGATTATCTCAGAATCGTTTGTACAGGAAAGAAGATCATGACACTACAGAGTTTTGGCAGACTTGAAGAAAGTCTTCCTTCAAAAAAGTTCTGCAGGGTACACAAATCCTTTATTGTCGCAATTGATAAGATAAAGTCCATAGAAAGAGGCATTATAATAATTGCTGACCAGCGGATACCGGTCAGCAATACTTATAAGGAAAGTTTCTATTCAAAAATCAAACAATAATATAAATTCTCTGTGAACCTCTCCCGACATGTCGGGACAAGTTGTGCCTTCTCTGTGAACCTCTGTGTCAGTTCTTCATTCTTTTTGTAACACAGAAGAAATCCGGAGAAGACACAGAGACACAGAAAAAACTCTAACTTATTCTTTATCTGAAAGAACCCTCATGTCCTTAACGGTATTTATCAATCTGATTAGTTCAGATCTGTAACCGTCTTCATCATAGCCCCGGGCAGTTCTTGCAAGTTTTGCCGCACTTTCAAGTGTTGCGTTGCCTCTGAATTCTGAATTTCTGAGTATCATTCCGAATTCAGAAACCGCAGCTGCAAATTTAAGGTTATCCGATGCATCCTCCATTTCATTTATATAGCTTTTTACCGGTTTTTCAATCAGTATACTATTATTACCATCAGGTTTTTTATAGCGAAGCTTTATTGTGAGGTATTCGGAGGAAAATCTATTTTTACTGTAATTATCTGATTCCGACGACTGATACTTAAGTGGATCAATGGAAGGAATTCTTTCATCTGCACCTTCCGGTATCAATTCGAACAAAGCGGTTACATTATGACCTGCCCCCATTTCACCGGCATCTTTTTTGTCGTCATTGAAATCTTCGGCATTCAAAAGCCTGTTTTCATAACCGATAAGCCGGTAAGACTGAACCTTTGCGGGATTAAATTCAATCTGGAATTTAACATCCCTGGCAATGGTAAAGAGGGTTCCGCCGAATTCCCGAACCAGCACTTTACGTGCCTCCTGGAGATTATCAATATAAGAGTAGTTCCCATTACCTTTATCAGCAATTATCTCCATCTTATCATCTTTCACATTACCCATTCCGAAGCCAAGAACCGTAATAAATATCCCAAGCTCACGCTTATCCTCCACAAGTCTTTCCATACTGCCATTGCTTGATTCACCTACATTGAAGTCACCGTCAGTTGCCAGGATGATCCTGTTGTTTCCCCCTTTCACAAAATTTTTCTCAGCCTCCATGTATGCAAGTTTCAGACCAGCTCCTCCTGCTGTTGATCCACCTGCCTCGAGGTTATTAATTGCTCCCATTATTGCATCTTTACGGTTCCCGGGAGTAGATTGAAGCACCAGTCCTGCTGCCCCGGCATACACAACAATCGCAACACGGTCTTGCGGACGAAGCTCATTAACCAGTAGTCCGAATGCCGATTTGAGCAAAGGAAGTTTATTAGGAGAACTCATCGAACCCGACACATCAATAAGGAACACCAGATTTGACGGGGGAAGGGAGGATTTGTCAATACTTTTTCCACGTAAACCTACCTGAAGCAACTGGTGGTTTTTGTTCCATGGACAGACGGACAGCTCGGTATAAACTGAAAACGGATGTTCTCCGCGTGGTTCCGGATAATCATATTTGAAATAATTGATCATCTCCTCAACTCTTACAGCTTCAGGAGGAGGCAGCTGACCATTGTTTATGAACCTGCGGATGTTTGAGTAAGAAGCATTATCAACATCGATCGAAAATGTTGATAACGGATTGTTCTTTACAATTTTATAACCGTTCTCGCTTACAGAGGCGTATCCTTCAGTATTAAAATTACTATTAAACCTCTGAAAAGCTCGTTTTGACTCATAGCTCACACCTGCCGGTGCAGCCTTTGCCACAGATCCGTAAGAGATATCTCTTCTGGCTCCATACCCGGTAACTACAGTCTCCTGTAATGAAGAGACATCCAGCGTCATCTTTACATTTATTATATCCCTCTCCCCTATCTTTTCTTCAACTGTCCTATATCCGATAAATGAGAAGATCAGAAGTTTTGCCTGCTGATCCACTGTAATACTGTAACCACCGTTATTATCGGTTATTGTCCCCCGGGAGGAACCTTTTACAATTACAGAAACACCGGAAACCGGCTGACCCTGGGTGTCGGTTACCTTTCCTGTAATTGTTCGTGATCCGGTAAAAGCAATCATGATTGCTCCAAGAATCAGTAATGCGAAAATTGATAAACTGTTTTTCATAATATGGAATTTTGGTTAAACCTTTTCTACAGGATGCAGCCTCACACGGAATTCCATAAAAAGTTCCATATATTTTTACAATTGTCTTATCTTTAAAGTAAATAAGCATCTTTGAATGGGTACATTTAGCACGGATCGCAGATCCGCGCTAGCGGCTTAGCTGGCACGGAGCTAACGACCGCTGGCGCGGATTTGTAATCCGTGCCATTTGCCCGGTGGCAATGCGTGCCTTGAAAAATTTAATTTATTTTTGAGCAACTTGGTCTTTCTAAATGCAACTCCACGCTGGCGGAGTTATATAAATTTTTACAATTGTCTTATCTTTAAAGTGAATAAGGATCTTTAAACTGGTACATTAAGCACGGATCGCAGATCCGCGCTAGCGGCTTAGCTGGCACGGAGCTAACGACCGCTGGCGCGGATTTGTAATCCGTGCCATTTGCCCGGTGGCAATGCGTGCCTTGAAAAATTTAATTTATTTTTGAGCAACTTGGTCTTTCTAAATGCAACTCCACGCTGGCGGAGTTATATAAATTTTTACAATTGTCTTATCTTTAAAGTGAATAAGGATCTTTAAACTGGTACATTAAGCACGGATCGCAGATCCGCGCTAGCGGCTTAGCTGGCACGGAGCTAACGACCGCTGGCGCGGATTTGTAATCCGTGCCATTTGCCCGGTGGCAATCCGTGCCTTGAAAAATTTAATTTATTTTTGAGCAACTTGGTCTTTCTAAATGCAACTCCACGCTGGCGGAGTTATATAAATTTTTACAATTGTCTTATCTTTAAAGTGAATAAGGATCTTTAAACTGGTACATTAAGCACGGATCGCAGATCCGCGCTAGCGGCTTAGCTGGCACGGAGCTAACGACCGCTGGCGCGGATTTGTAATCCGTGCCATTTGCCCGGTGGCAATGCGTGCCTTGAAAAATTTAATTTATTTTTGAGCAACTTGGTCTTTCTAAATGCAACTCCACGCTGGCGGAGTTATCTAAATTTTTACAATTGTCTTATCTTTAAAGTGAATAAGGATCTTTAAACTGGTACATTAAGCACGGATCGCAGATCCGCGCTAGCGGCTTAGCTGGCACGGAGCTAACGACCGCTGGCGCGGATTTGTAATCCGTGCCATTTGCCCGGTGGCAATCCGTGCCTTGAAAAATTTAATTTATTTTTGAGCAACTTGGTCTTTCTAAATGCAACTCCACGCTGGCGGAGTTATATAAATTTTTACAATTGTCTTATCTTTAAAGTGAATAAGGATCTTTAAACTGGTACATTAAGCACGGATCGCAGATCCGCGCTAGCGGCTTAGCTGGCACGGAGCTAACGACCGCTGGCGCGGATTTGTAATCCGTGCCATTTGCCCGGTGGCAATCCGTGCCTTGAAAAATTTAATTTATTTTTGAGCAACTTGGTCTTTCTAAATGCAACTCCACGCTGGCGGAGTTATATAAATTTTTACAATTGTCTTATCTTTAAAGTGAATAAGGATCTTTAAACTGGTACATTAAGCACGGATCGCAGATCCGCGCTAGCGGCTTAGCTGGCACGGAGCTAACGACCGCTGGCGCGGATTTGTAATCCGTGCCATTTGCCCGGTGGCAATCCGTGCCTTGAAAAATTTAATTTATTTTTGAGCAACTTAGTCTTTCATTAAATGCAATTCAAAATAACCGGTAAAAGTTTTCGTCAAAGAACTGATGAGGCGCTTATAACTGAATTCAGTTCTTCCCGTGATCCGGAAGTTCTCGGGGAACTCTTTTCCCGGTATATGCACCTGGTTTATGGAGTGTGTATTAAATACCTGAAAGACAGAGATGAATCGAAAGATGCGGTAATGCAAATATTTGAAAAGCTGATAACTGAACTACCAAAACAGAAAATTGAAAACTTCAGAAACTGGCTTCATGTTGTCACAAAAAATTATTGCCTCATGCAGATCAGGTTGCAAAAATCAAAAGATGAAAAACTCAAAGAATGGATAAATGACAAAAAGGTTTTTATGGAAAATGACCCTGATCTGCATCCTATAGACAGTGATGAGAAGGATATGGATGAGGACTTGAATAAATGTATTGAACTGTTGAAAATTGAACAGAAAGAATGTATAAAACAGTTCTATTTCGGAAACAGGTGTTACAATGAGATTGCAGCCAACCTGGGGCTCGATGAGAAAAAGGTGAAGAGTTATCTTCAGAACGGAAAGAGAAACCTGAAACTTTGTCTGGAAGAAAAAAATGAAAGGAAAAGGTAATTATAAAAATAGTAAGTTCTCCGGCTTTCTGAGATACAGTGGAAACAAAATGTCAGATGAGGAGAGGAACGCTTTTGAAAAGGAACTTCAGAAAGATCCTTTTGCTGAAGAAGCTGCAGAAGGATTTGAATCGGTGACTCCAAACACAGCTTCCAAAGATATGGCATATCTTCAAAAACGGCTTAAAATAAGGACAACCGGCATGCGTAATTTTCCATATTACCGCATCGCTGCTTCTGTTGCAGTTTTAATGGTAATATCGACGATTTATTTTATTGTTGAGAGAGACAGGACCGTTAAAAACCCTGCCGTAAAAGCGATTCAGAGTGAACCTCTGGAGATAGCTGAAAATAAACCAATATCAGAACCTGCCGTAAAAGATAAGCCCCCGGAAACAACTGGTCAGTCAGCAGAAAAAAAATCTGTTCAATCGGCCGTCGTTAAGATCAGAACAGAAACATCTAAAGAAGCAGGCAATATTGAAGATCTAAAAATTGCCGCAGCCCCAGCCAAAGATTTAACACCTGAAATTAAAGTAAATGCTGCTGAAGGGTATGCAGCTGCCAGACAGGTTTCAGCACCATTATCCGTCAGGGCAACCTCAAAAAGTGCTTCAGGTATCCAGATAAAAGGACAAGTTTTTTCGTCTGAAGACAACTTGCCTGTACCGGGAGCCAGTGTATTTATTAAGGGAACAAGCATAGGAGTCGTTACCGATAAGGGAGGCAATTTCAACATCACCTTACCGGATTCTGACAACAGGACTCTGGTTGCAAGTTTTATAGGAATGAAATCAAAAGACTTTGAGGCTAAAGCTGATACTCAGCTCCGCGTAAGGCTCGATCCTTCAGTCTCAGCGCTCAGTGAAATGGTTACGGTAGGTTATGGCGCTGGCAAAGCAGTTTCAAAAAAAGAAGATGACGCTTCCGGTTATATTCCGCCTCAACCAGTTAACGGACAATTAAACTTTGACAGGTATATTGAGAAAAACCTAAAGAGACCTGATACAACAACCTCAGGTCAAAGGGTCGTTGTAGTGGTCAGTTTTATAGTTCGCACCGATGGCAGAGTTGACAGTATCGGAGTTGTCAGAAGTCCGGGGAAACTTTTCTCAGATGAAGCAATAAGACTCATAAAATCAGGACCTTCATGGAACCCTGCGAAAAAAAATGGAATAATAACAGAAGATAAAGTAAGGGTAAGGATACTATTCAGGTAAAGGGAGTGGAACATTCATTACATTACATCCAAATCGATCAGATCAGGGAAATATCTTTGCGATTGGTTTAAGTGGTCCGGAATCAGTACGCTTATCAAATACTGATTAAATAATAGCCTTAACTATTAAGTCCTTTGCTAAAACTGGTTATTTTTACACATCATTATGGCAAATTCCCAAATTATGAGTAACAGGTTATTAAGGATCCAGCTTCTTCTATTATTTTTGTTTCTTTTATCGCGCAATTCGTTTAGTCAATCCATTGATTCTTCTTCTTTTAAAATATTCTCAAGACTCAGCTTTTATTCTTTTGAAAAAACCGGTGAGTTCCTGTTGCATGTACCGTCAGGGTTATCAGGTAACAGTTTATCTGTCGAAATTATAGCCGGGATTGATACCCTTGCCTCATGGGAAGGCTATACATCCGGCAAAATTCTCAGAATTCCCTGCTCTTTTAACCTTAATCCGTCTGTATATAAGGCTACTGCAATAATCAAAATAAAATGGAGGAGCGGAATAATATACAGGGCTTACACCGATCTGGTTATCCTTTCTTATAAACCAAATGAAGTTAAAACCGACAGGTTCACGGGAGGATTGATTGTCAACAAACGGCAGTTTTTCCCTTTTGGATTTTATTGTTATTCGCCGGTTTCTCCAACACTTCCTGAAGAGGAAGTTGTAAACGGTTTTAATATGATCTCTCCATATCAGAAAATCATGCCGGAGACTCTTAATGAAAGAAAAGCCTATATGGACCGTTGCGCCCAGCTTGGCATGAAGGTTAATTATAACCTGCTTTCCGTTTCAGGAGGTGGTGGCGTAGGATCTAAAATTGAAGGACTAGGCGACGAAGAAAAGCTAGGCCGTCTTATTTCTGAAATAAAATACTTCAGAGACCATCCCGCATTACTTGGCTGGTATATTGCCGACGAACCGAATGGTTATAAAATTTCACCGGAGACGATGGAAAAGATCTACAGATTAATCAAAGAATACGACCCATGGCATCCTGTATCCATTGTATTTATGGCACCCTTTCTCTCTTCAAAGGTATATCTGAATGCCCTCGATATTGTAATGGCCGACCCTTATCCCATACCGGATCTTCCGGTTTCACTGGTCGGAGATATAGCTGGTAAGTTAAAAGCAGAATTCAATGGAAAGAGACCGGTCTGGATAGTTCCGCAGGTTTTCGGAGGCGGGGAGTTGTGGGGACGTGAACCAACACTTCAGGAAATGAGATCAATGACCTGGCAGTCTGTTATCAAAGGAGCTACCGGAATTCAATACTTTGTGCGTCAGGGACTTAACCATTTTCCTAAATCGACAGCTACCTGGAATGAATGTGGCAGGATGGCTATGGAAGTCGCTGAGCTGACACCATGGCTTCTTTCTGAGGAAGAGACGCTCCCTGTGGAGTCATATTCAAATAATATTATTACATCCTCAAAACTTCACAATGGTCAGCTGATAGTTATGGCAGTTAACAAAAAGAATGAACCATCAGGATTATTTATTCAAATAAAGGGCTTAAATAACGGTAAAGCCCGGGTATTGTTTGAAAACCGTTCAGTTCCGGTTACAGGCGGGATAATAAACGGATCAAATGGCTCCGTTCGGCTCAAAGGTTTATCTCATCAATATAAAACCTGAAAAGCAGATCTTAACTTCTTCCAATATTAACCTGATTAAAGATCCCGGATTTGAAGATCTTTCAAATCCGGGAATCCCCTCTGCATGTTATGCACGTCCCGGAGGTGACAGAGGAGCAACATATTTTCTTGACACCCGGGAGCATTTCGAGGGCAACCATTCTGTAAGGATCATCACACCTGAAAATAATAAAAGTGTTTCCCTCAGGTTTTTTCCTTTCTCAGTTAAAGCAGGCGCGACCTATGCAATTTCAATCCGGGCAAAATCAGATCCCGAACAAAGGTTTTTCATGCAGCCAAAACAGGAAGATGTCACTCTGATCCGGAAAGACCAGATGCCGCAATATGTTGAAATTTTACTTGGAGACTTTGGCCGGGCAAGGTTTGTACCAGATAAGGAATGGAGGCGATATGTAACATTTGTTACAATTCCCATTGACACGCTGCCATCATTTAAAACTAATCTTATTCTGAAAATGCCTGGTCAGGGTGTCTCATGGTTTGATCAGTTGAAGGTTTTTGAGGAAAAACAGGAATTGAATTTGTGAATCTTAGTAGATAACTTGTATTTAATTTCACAGCGTTTATAATGAAGATATACTTATTACTTTCACTCATTATCACATCTCTTATTTACTCAGGCTGCGGCCGGCAGGATGTAAATATAAACTACAAAAACAATCCTGAACCCCTGCTCAGGAATGCTTATATAAAACTTCCCCTGGGTGCCGTTAAGCCTCTGGGCTGGCTTAAATCGCAACTCCAGGACCAGGCGGAAGGTCTCACCGGAAATCTCGATGAGTTCTGGCCGGATCTGGTTAACTCTTCCTGGAGAGGTGGCAATGGGGAGGCTTGGGAAAGAGGCCCTTACTATCTTGACGGACTTGTTCCTCTGGCATACCTGCTTGATGATGAATATCTTATCAATAAATCGAAAGACTGGATTGAGAAAATAATTGCAAGTAGCAGCGACACAGGCTGGTATGGTCCTTCAAAAAACAAGGACCGATGGCCCCTGGCTGTCGCAAATAAAGTGATAATGCAATATTATGAAGCTACCGGTGACTCAGGTGCACTTAACGTATTAACAAAATATTTCAGGTACCTGCACGATTCCCCTCCTGACTGGCCTGATAAAGAATGGCGTGGTGTCAGAGCCATGGAAAATGCTGTAACCGGATACTGGCTATTTCGTCAGACAAAAGAACCATGGATTCTTGAAACTATTGAATCTATACAGAAAAACAGTGTTGACTGGACATCTTATTATGAAAAGTTTCCCTGGGACTCCGGAGCCGTTGCCGATAAAAAAATCCCACTGAACTGGGATGCAGACGGTATGACCGCTCATGTTGTAAATAATGCCATGGCAATAAAATACCCGGGGCTGTGGTATCAGCAATCAAAAGATGAAAGATTCAAAAATGCAGTATTTTCCGGGATCAGCAAATATGATAAATACCATGGACAGGTTGGCGGAAGGTTTTCCGGCGATGAACACCTTTCAGGGAAAAGTCCTGACCGGGGGACTGAGCTATGTTCGGTAGTTGAGTATATGTTTTCACTGGAAGAACTTTATGAAATATTTGGCGTCAATACGTTAGCTGACAGGCTTGAATTGCTGACTTTTAATGCTTTACCCGGAACAACCACACCTGATATGTGGGCGCATCAGTATGACCAGCAGTCGAACCAGGTTATTGTAAACAGCGATAAAAGAAATTGGAGCACTAATGGCAATTATTCGAACATCTACGGATTAATGCCAAATTTTGCGTGTTGTCTGGCAAATATGCACCAGGGATGGCCAAAATTCACAGAAAGCTTATGGATGGCCACAAATGACAACGGATTGATTGCAGTAGCTTACAGCCCTTCAAAAGTAACGGCAATGGTAGGTAAAGGGTCTGAGGTGACAATAACTGAAGAAACCGATTACCCGTTCAATGGAAATATTAAACTTAAGATAAAGACAGAAAAGCCGGTTAAGTTTCCTGTCTATTTAAGGATCCCGGGTTGGGCAGATACAGTTTCCGTAAGTTTTAAAAATAAACGGATGAAAGGTATACCCGGCTCAACTGTCAGGATATTTGAAAAATGGAGAGATGGGGATTCTGTTTCTTTGGATATACCAATGAATGTAAGAACTGAAAAGAGGTTTAATAATTCGCTGGCAGTGCTCCGGGGTCCGCTCTATTTTTCATTAAGGATTGATAAAGAATATAAAATCGAAAAAATGAACTACGACAATTCCGGATACAAAGGTAGTGTTGATTGGGAGATTACCCCGAAAAGTGCCTGGAATTACGGTCTTCTGGTCGACAAGAGAAACATAATGAATGGATTAAAATTGTCAGAAAACCCCATCGGTAAATATCCCTTTTCAGATAAAGGCGATATGATCTGGTCCGCCGATTCAGGAAAATATATCATGATATATAATGAAGCGCCATTGGTAATTAAGATACGGGGTATAAAAATTCCGGAGTGGACCCTGAAATATAATTCAGCTGATATTCCGCCTTTAAGTCCTGTAGAATCAGATAGTGATCCCGAAATAATTTCGCTTGTGCCCTACGGATGTACCAGGCTAAGGATAACCGAATTTCCGGTTATGGATATCATCCTGATGGAAGATCTGATGAAAGGAGAAAAATAAATCATTTTTAGCCCTGATCCTGTTAAATAAGTCTGAAGATTATTTATCGGAATGCTTTTTCAAATAGTAATGGGTTGGTTAAAATCATCTCTGCAACAAATTTTCTTTCTCAGAAACAAGATAGTTTATGATTAAAAGGAATTCGGTTTTATCTTTAACCCGGGCTTTCCGGAACCGGTACGGTTAGCTCTTAACTTTTTAAATACTTAAATTACAATCATTTGCAATAATTAAAGGTTTTAACAAAGTTTACCAATTCTCAAAATCAGAGTTAATAAATTAATTACTATTTTTACCCACTTAAAAAATTAAATAAGTCTTTACCTGATGTATAAAGTCGTAGAAAAGGAGATATTTTCCGAAAATGTGATAAAATTGGTAATTGAGGCTCCTGAAATATCCCGGTCCAGAAAACCCGGTCATTTTGTAATTGTAAGGATTGATGAAAAAGGGGAAAGAATCCCTCTCACTATTTCCGGTGCCAATGAGAAAAAAGGTACAATAACACTCATTATCCAAAGAGTAGGAGTCACATCCCGCAAATTAACTGATTTGAAACCCGGGGATTTTATCAGAGATGTTGCAGGGCCGTTGGGTAAGGCAACTCATATTGAAAAAGTGGGTACGGTTTTATGTGCCGGTGGTGGTGTTGGTGTTGCTCCCCTGCTTCCGATAGTTGAAGGTTTTAAAAAGGCCGGTAATCGAATAATAACAGTCCTGGCTGCCAGAACCAAAGACCTTGTTATTCTTGAGGAACAAATAAGAAATTATTCCGATGAAGTCATCATTATGACTGATGACGGTTCGTACGGAAATAAGGGGCTGGTCACATATGGTATGGAAGAGGTAATAAAAAGGGAAAAGGTTGACATGTCAGTTGTTATAGGCCCTGCAGTAATGATGAAATTTGCCAGTCAGTTAACAAAGAAATATAACATACCTACTGTTGCCAGTTTAAATACAATAATGGTTGATGGCACCGGCATGTGTGGCGCCTGCAGATGTTCAGTGGATGGGAAGACTAAGTTTGTTTGTGTTGACGGACCGGAATTTGATGCGCATTCGGTTGATTTTGATGAAATGCTTCAGCGTCTCGGCGCCTATAAGGATAAAGAACTGGCAGCTTATCAGGAATATTTAAAAACCAGATCATAATATGAATGATATAAAAGAATATCTTAAAGAGGAACGTAACAGGGAATGGAGGGCTGAACTGAGGAAATCCATGAAAGCCAAAGAGAGAACCGACAGGTTGCGTGTTCATATGCCCGAAGCCGATCCAAAAATAAGAAATAAGAATTCTGAAGAAGTAAATAAGGGATTAGATCTGGAACAGGCAGTTTTTGAAGCTGCCAGGTGTCTCGATTGTGCGAATCCAACTTGTATCGAAGGTTGCCCTGTTGGCATAAATATTCCCAAATTTGTAAAGCAAATTGAAGCGAAGGATTTTAACGGAGCTGCATCTACACTGAAGGAAACTAATGCACTTCCGGCGGTTTGCGGCAGGGTATGCCCCCAGGAGAAACAATGCGAGGCCAGTTGTTTTTATTCCGTATCACTTAAAAAAGATCCTGTTGCCATTGGACACCTTGAACGATTTGCAGCAGATTTTGAAAGAAACAACGGAAATATGTCTGTCCCTGTTGTGGGAAAATCCAACGGAATAAAAATTGCAATAATCGGATCAGGGCCTGCAGGGCTTGCCTGCGCAGGAGATATGGCAAAATCAGGATATGACGTAACAGTTTTTGAAGCACTGCATGAATTTGGAGGTGTTTTGAAATATGGGATTCCTGAATTTAGACTTCCGAATGTGATTGTCGATGTTGAAATCGATATAATGAAGAAGATGGGGGTGAAATTCAGGGAGAACTTTATTATAGGGAAAACCCTGACCTTTGATGACCTGAGAGAACAGGGCTTTAAGGCATTTTTTATTGGAAGTGGTGCAGGAAATCCTTCATTTATGAATATCCCGGGAGAAAATTATAATAACATATTTTCTTCAAATGAATATCTGACCAGGGTAAACCTCATGAATGCGGCAAAAAATGAATTTGACACACCTGTTATAAGTGGTAAAAATGTCGCAGTGATAGGGGGAGGAAATACCGCGATGGACTCGGTAAGGACGGCAAAAAGACTTGGAGCAGAAAGAGCCGTGATAATCTACAGAAGATCTAAGAATGAAATGCCTGCCAGAGTTGAAGAGGTTAAACATGCTGTAGAAGAGGAAGTTGAATTTATGAACCTGCATAGTCCGGTTGAATATTTTGCCGATGAAAAAGGCAGGGTTAACAAAATAAGGATACAGAAAATGGAATTAGGAGAACCTGATTCGTCCGGACGCCGAAGACCAATTCCAATAGAGAATTCAGAATTTGACATAGAAATTGATACTGTTATTGTGAGTGTCGGAGTCTCTCCAAACCCACTTATTCCAAGTGTTCTGCCCGACTTAAAAATATCTAAATGGGGCACTATTGAAGTAAATCCCGAAACAATGCAATCTTCCATTGAAGATTTATTTGCAGGCGGAGATATAGTAAGAGGAGGAGCAACGGTAATCCTTGCAATGGGTGATGGAAGATTAGCGGCCGCAGGAATGCATAAATACGTCACAGAGAAAATTAAGGTTTATTAAAATATAATATATCTACTTAAAAAATCAAAGGTTATGGCTGATCTAACCACAAAATACATGGGATTGACTCTTAGAAATCCGATCATAATAGCAAGTTCAGGTTTAACAGATTCTTTTGAAAAGATTGCAGAACTGGAAAGGAATGGAGCCGGAGCTGTTGTTTTGAAATCTCTTTTTGAAGAACAGATAATTCTTGAAGCCGAGCAGAATCTTAAGGAAGCCGGGGAAAATAAACTTATATATGCCGAGTTTTCGGAGACTCTGGATTACGTCGATATCCATATCAGGGAGAAAGAGCTTGGCAAATATCTGGATATCATAAAAAAAGTAAAAAAAGATCTTACAATTCCTTTGATTGCAAGTGTTAATTGCGTTTCAGATATAGGATGGACAGGGTTTGCAAAACAGATTGAGAAAGCAGGTGCAGATGCTCTGGAACTAAATATTTTTATTACGCCTTTCGGATTCGACAATAATTGTGATGATATTGAAAAGAAATATTATAAGATACTGGGAAAGGTAAAACAGGAAATAAAGATCCCTGTGGCAGTAAAGATAAGCCCCTATTTCAGCAATCTGGGGAAAGTGATCTTAAAACTTGAAACCGGAGGAGCAAATGGATTAGTGTTGTTTAACCGGTTCGCAAGTCCTGATATTAACATTGAAAACGTTAGTGTAACAACCGCTGACAGATTCAGCAGTCCGACCGACATGAATAATACCTTACGATGGGTTGCTATCCTGGCAAACAGACTAAAAATTGATATAGCTGCTTCTTCGGGAATTCATGACGGGGAAGCTATTATTAAGCAGATACTTGCTGGCGCCAGTGTTGTGCAGGTTGCTTCATCGCTGTACATAAACGGGATCAGTCATATCAACGAAATGCTGGAATTTCTTGAGAACTGGATGGACAAGAAGGGCTTTAATTCATCGACCAGTTTAAAGGCAAATTAAGTCAGGAAAATAACACCAGTCCTGATGTTTATGAACGGTTACAGTTTATGAAATATTTTAGTGAGATAAAATAATCCTTCCTCCGGAACCCGGACCACAGGTTGATCTGTTCCGTCTGATTGATAAAGAAAGGAGACTGATCTCAATTCAACCAGCCTCCAATTGTAATTATAAATTTTAGACCATAAACAACTTTTACAAGCTTTTTACCTCATTGACAAGATCCTGCAAAGTAGCTTTTGCATCACCGAAAAGCATTCTTGTTTTATCATTATAGAAAAGCATATTCTCTATGGCAGCATAACCTTTTCCCATGCCTCGTTTCATAACAATAATATTTTTTGCTTCACGGGCCTTTATTATTGGCATTCCATATATCGGACTTGACGGATCATCCTCAGCTGCAGGATTAACCACGTCATTGGCTCCGATAATTAAAACTACATCGGTATTTGGTAATACACGGATTAATATCGTCCATTTCTACAAGTTTACTATATGGGACATCAGCTTCTGCCAGAAGTACATTCATGTGACCAGGCATCCTTCCTGCCACCGGATGAATTGCATATTTAACTTCCGCTCCCTTTTCTTCAAGAAGTTTTTCCAGTTCATGGATAAGATGCTGAGCCTTAGCTACGGCAAGTCCGTAACCAGGAACAATAACAATCTTAGCTGAGTAACTAAGAAGTATGGCAGCATCACTCTTTGATATCTCCTTTACAGTTCCGGATTCATCTGTATGAACCATCCCTCCGCCTCCAAATGAACCAATAATAACATTCAGAAGTGAACGGTTCATAGCTCTGCACATCTGAATAGTCAGAATAGTTCCGGCAGAACCTACCAGAATTCCGCCAAGTATCATTGCCTCATTCTTATATATAAACCCGGCCATTGAAGCAGCTATCCCACTCAATGAGTTAAGAAGAGATATTACCACAGGCATGTCTGCCCCACCAATGGGCAATACAAAACTTACTCCATATATTAAGCTCAATACCAGTAAGGAATATACCAGGTATGTTCTGGCTTCCAGGCTAAGTCCGCCCACCAGAATTATTACAGTTATAGCTGCAATAGCTACCATAAAGAATAAGTTTACGTATGTCATAAAAGCAGCAAAGATATCCCCGACTTTACCATCAAGTTTACCGTATGCGATCATACTTCCGCTGAAGGCAATGCTTCCAATAATTATCCCAAGCAGACCTACCAGGACAGCCTGGTCCGGATTCTTATTGAACTCAATCAAGGCAACAATAGCTGAAGCAGCACCTCCTGTAGCATTGAAAAAAGAGACCATCTGAGGCATTGCTGTCATCTTGACTTTCCGGGCCATAATTGTTCCTACCACGCTACCTGCCAGAATATGTGGCAACCACCATTGTTCCGTTAAACATTGAGATTCCCGAACCTGACTGATTCTTGTGAAGAATGAGGGTAGTAATCATTGGGATGATCATACCTGCTGCAGCCCAAAGATTTCCTTTCCGCGCATTATCAGGATTACTTTGAAGTTTCAAACCATAAACAAACATTATGGCCGAAAGAAGATAACTGTATTGCAATAATACGTCAGTTGGCAGAATATTATTAATAGTATCCATTCTTATTTCTTCTTCTTTTTAAACATTTCAAGCATCCGATCGGTCACCACAAACCCACCTGCAACATTAAGCGTTGCCAGGAACAGTGCAACTATTCCAAGAACCCATTCAAAAGTGGTGCTGGCATGTCCGACAAGGATGATTCCTCCGATAATGATAACCCCGCTAATTGCATTTGCTCCGGACATTAGTGGTGTATGAAGAATTGAGGGAACATGACTTATTACCTCCAATCCTAGAAAAATGGAAAGGACGACAATAAAAATTGACTCCCTGTGTAACGATAAAAAACCTAAAATACTTTGCATGATATAATTTATTTGATATTAAGCATTTGTTTAACTTTCAGGCTGACATATTCTTTGCCATAAACGGCCATTGTGCCATTGATTATGTCATCCTGAATGTTAAGTTCCATATTACCTTCTTTATCAACTATTATCTTAAGCAAATTAATGATGTTGTTCCCAAACATCTTGCTTGCATCGGATGGCATATCGGAAGGATAATCAGATTTCCCGATAATAATCACTCCGTTCACAACGATTTTCTTTCCATCTTCTGTCAACTCACAGTTGCCTCCGGTAGAGGCAGCCAGGTCAATAATAACTGAACCCGGCTTCATGGCATGCACAGTTTCTTTAAGAAGGAGAACCGGGGCCTTTTTGCCCGGAATCTGAGCTGTAGTAATTACCACATCAGCTGCAATTGCCCGCTGCTGTATAAGTTCCTGCTGCTTCTTTTTAAAATCCTCTGACTGTTCCACTGCATATCCTCCGGCTGCACTATCCTCTTTTGCTCCCTCCACTTCAATGAATTTTCCGCCAAGACTGCTAACTTCTTCTTTAACTGCAGATCTTACATCGAAGACTTCAACTATGGCCCCGAGTTTCCTGGCAATTGCTATTGCCTGTAACCCGGCCACTCCGGCTCCCAGGATCAGCATCCTTGCAGGTTTAATTGTCCCCGCGGCCGACATGAACATAGGGAAAAACCGTGGTAATAAAGTTGCAGCATGAAGTACCGCCTTATAACCTGATACTGTGGCCATTGATGATAGTATATCCATAGCCTGGGCACGTGATGTCCTTGGGATAACATCCAGTGCAAGCACCGTTAGTCCATGCAAACGTGCATTTTCGAGCCAGCTGCTATTTTCGACCGGATTTAAAACACAACAGATGACCTGCCCTTCTTTGAATATGCTGAGATCATCTTCAACGGGAGGGTTCACTGAAAGGAGCATTGAAGCTTTGGAAATCACATCTTTCCTGTCGGCGACAGTAGCGCCGGCAGAATTGTAATCACTGTCACCTGCAAAAGCCTTTGCGCCAGCCTGATGTTCAACCATTATTTCCACGCCCAGTTTCTTAAGTCCGGCAACTTCACCGGGCAGGATTGCTACCCTGTTTTCGTTTCCGGATTCTCTGAGAATACCAATAATCATATTTTAATAGTTTGTAGTTAAGTGTCCCTGGTTTAATTTCTTTGAGTTGAAAATTTGATCGCGAATATAGTAAACAATATACAATTTGCACTTTATGATCAGCAATTTAAAGTCACTCCCTGCCAAAAAAACTTTTTAACCAGAAGTTTTCTGTTTCGGAAAGCGAATGTATCGCTTTCGCTCCGCCCCAGCCATGCCTGCAATCAGGATAAAGCATAAATTGAAATGATTTCCCTTCATCCTGCAATTTCGAAATGAGACGGATTGAATTCTGCATATGGACGTTATCGTCAATGTCTCCATGTATAAGATAAAGCTTTCCCCTGAGGTTCTTTGAGTAAGTAATTGAGGAGCCATCAATGTAACCTTCCGGATTTTCCTGGGGTCTGTCCATATACCGCTCGGTATAGACATTGTCGTAAAGACGAAAATCCGTAACAGGAGAGCCTGCAAAGCCATGTGTCCAGTAATCAGCTCCTTTGGTCAGCGCCAGACAGGTTATATATCCGCCGTATGAACTCCCGGTTATACCTATTCTTGCGGTGTCAATATAAGATTTTGTGCGTAGCCATTTAACTGCATCTTCATAATCAAGTATCTCCCATTTGCCAAGGCACCGGTATAAATAATCGAGGCCTTTCATACCAAACTGACCCGAACCCCGATGGTCAACTGTAAAAGTGATTATCCCGTTGCGGGCATACCATGAAGGATTGCTTTCCTCCCATCTGTTAATTACATTTTTATAGTCAGGTCCCCCGTAAATTGTAAATACCACAGGGTATTTTTTTGCAGGATCAAAATTTACCGGATAGGTAATAACAGCAGGCATATTAAACAGCCCGTCGGATGTGGTTATTTTAACCATTTCTGCTTTTGAGTCACTGGAGGGATCAAACGGAGGAAGTTTCAGCTTTTGTATCTCCCTGATAACCTTTGCATTCCTGTCGATGGCAATTATTGAACCCGGATTGGAAATACTGTTCCAGGTGTCGATAAAGAAATTACCTTTAGGGGAGATGCTTACGTTATGTGTTCCCGGACCATTTGTCAGCTGAAGCAGATTTTTACCGTCAAGCCCGACTCTGAAAAACTGACTGTCAGTCGATTCAGGTCCTGTTGCTGAAAAATAAACAGTTTTCAGATTTTCATCCACCTTTGCAATATCTGTTACCCTGAAATCGAAGTTTGTAAGTTGTGCAATCAGTTTTCCATCCCACCCGTAATAATAAAGATTCTCCCAGTCGCTTCTATAGCTATTTACTATAAATCCGGTACCATTCTCCATAACATAAACTTTCTCATAAAACTCAACCCATGTCGGCCGTGTTTCATTATATATCTGTGAGAAATCCCCTGTTGAAGGATCAGCAAGGATAATCTTAAGATCATTCTGGTCCCGGTTAAGCACCTGGACAGCAAGCCTTTTACTATCAGGGGTCCAGAATGGCCAGGCTATATACTGATCAGCAGCATAATCGGTTTTCACCCATACAGTCTTAGCCGTCGTAATGTCAGCGATGCCCATTTTTACTTTGGGAGCCGGATCTCCGGTATAAGGATAAGGAACATCTTCCAGGGTTCCATGTATACCATCTGCCTTATCCAGCCTGTTAAGGGTAAAAACAGGTATATCAGTTTCATCGGTTCTGAGATAAGCAATTTTATTGCCATCGGGCGACCACCAGAATGCAGCATAATGGCTGGCCCTTTCGAGTATTTCTTCCATGTAAACCCATGAAGAATAACCATTATAAATCCTGGCAGATGCATCAAATGTCAGTCTGATCTCTTTATTACTGACAAGGTCAAATACATATAAATCTTTATTTTTTGTATACGCGATCTTCCTGCTATCCGGAGAATAACGGGTATTTACTTCCGGGACCTGATCATTGGTCAGTCTTTTAAACTCTTTATCCCCCTTTTCGAAAAAGAACAGATCGTTTTCCTTTTCTATAATTAAGCTTTTGTGATCCGGACTCTCTATATAATTTAATCCCAATATCATACCGGAATTCATTGACTCAGATAAAAGCTTCTGCTCAGTCCTGACATCAGTAATAACACTGCTCCTGCCTGTCCTGATATCCACCTTTTGGATTACAGGCATTGCAGCCGAATCGTAATATTGAATTAAATAATGAGTATCATCAGCCCACCCTATAATGCGGGGCAAATTTCCGTCATTTACCGTTATCTGAGCTGAAACGTTGCTTACTAACAATAATGACATAAGAAGACAATATGATGTTTTCAGCGGGCTTGTTCTCTTCATCAAATTATTTTTTAATTAATCGGTTCACTTCAGGCTGACAAAAATAAACAATTTAATTCTACTTTGACAGATTAGAAAAATCAACCTGTTTTTGCCCTTGATCCCTAAAGGGAACAGGTTGATTTTTCAGTTTGCTCCCTTTAGGGTCGGGGCAAACAAACTGAAAAATCGTTGTAAGATGTAATATGTCAAAGTAGAATTAAAATAGTATCCCATATATTTTGCATCCGGTATTGTTTCTGTAAAGTCAAACATTTCCCTTTCTATTAACAGTATGAATATGAAACCTGTAACGGTTAAAAAATATTCCTGATATGCTGCTGAAACAACCCCGGGTATTGTGTCCCGAAATGAGCTTATTTAGAAGTATTTTAAATATCTGTTATTTTATTAACATTGTTATTTTATTAACACTAAATGGCTATCTTTGCACTACATTTTTATTTACATCTGTTTAACGAAGATTATGCTTAATGTATAAACATATGAATATCAAAGATATAAGTAAAGGAATTAATGTGCCGGCGTTTTGCTTCAGAGGTCTGCCTACTTTTGGAACAAGATTTACTGATTGCAATAAGGAGCTACCCTCCTGTTCAAATATAAATCCGGAACAGACTCTAAATAATAAAATAAGAAATATCTATAGTTGATGAAGACTTTGTCACTTTATATAATGGACATCGCACAGAATGCGATCAGGGCACGGGCGACTGAAATCTCAATTGAGATATATGAATCAGGATCACAGGATCTGCTAATGATCACAGTAAAGGATAATTCCATAATAATAAATGATAAGTTGCCGGTCAATGTAACTGACCCGTTTGTTACTGCCAATGCAACAACAAGTACGGGAACAGGACTCATGTTGCTTAAATATCTCGCAAATATAACAGGCGGAGATATTAAAACAGACTCCAAAGAGAATGATGGGACAAAGGTTTACGTAACATTTACGTTATCGCACTCCGACAGGAAACCGTTGGGGGATATTGCCGGAGTAGTGACAATTCTTGTTGCGGCTCACCCGGATATAGATTTTAATTACAAGCATATTACTGATGTTGGAGAATACCGGTTTTCAACCCGGGAAACTAAAGAGTTGCTTGAAGTAAATACCCTTGCCGGTTATGATCTGCTCAATATGATCGGAACAGACATATATTCAAATCTTAAGAAAATTTGTATTGCTGATCTGAATTGAAAAGATTGATAATCTGACAGAAAATACAGTACAGATTGAAGGAATTAAAGCGCATTTAACTCAACAAAGAACAATTACAGTAAATAAAGAATAAAGAGAATGTCGAAAATCAAATCGTATGCGGATCTCAAAAAGAGACGCGATGAATTAAAAGCTGGCATGGGCATCAAAACTAAAGCTCTTGATACTGAGAACCATGTACAGGTTAAGGTTGCCATGGCAACATGCGGGATTGCATCAGGAGCAAAAGAGATTATGGAGTTCTTCCTTGAACAGCTGCAGCGGAGAAATATTGAAGCACTGGTCACGCAAACCGGTTGTATGGGTTATTGCTATGCAGAACCGACAATTGAGGTTAAGCTTCCGGGGCAGGATCCCGTTGTTTTCGGCTTTGTTGATCTGAAAAGAGCCGACCAGGTAATTGAGAAATACATTAAGACGGGTGAGCTGATCGATGGCATAATTCCGGTTAATTACGAAACTATTGATTTAAACGTTTAAGGAGGATTAATATGTCAAAATACAGTATGCATCTTATGGTTTGTGGTGGTACAGGCTGCCACAACTCCGACAGTGATGCTATTGTCTGCAATTTAAGAGATGAACTCGAAGCACAGGCTCTACAGGATACGGTTCAGGTAATACGTACCGGTTGTTTTGGTTTATGTGATAAAGGACCTATTGTCAAAGTAATACCGGATAATACATTTTATATTCAGGTAAAACCCGAAGATGCTCAGATAATTGTTGAAGAGCACGTTAAAAAGGGAAGGAAAGTCACCCGTCTTTTATATAAGGATCCGATAAGCAAAGAACCTGTAACTGATTCAGACCACACCGGTCTTTTCAAAAAACAGCTCAGAATAGTCCTTCGTAACTGCGGTTTTATCAATCCCGAGAATATCGATGATTATATTGTTCGGGATGGTTATCAGGCATTGGGGAAAGTGCTGACAGAAATGACACCTGAGGAAGTTATTAAGGTTGTCAGGGATTCCGGTCAGAGAGGTCGTGGAGGTGCCGGATTCTCAACCGGAATTAAGTGGGAACTTGCCCGTAAAAACAAGTCTGATGAAAAGTATGTTGTATGTAATGCCGATGAAGGGGACCCCGGAGCATTCATGGACCGTTCAGTCCTTGAAGGTGATCCCCACTCAGTTCTTGAGGCAATGATAATATGCGGTTACAGTATTGGTGCTTCCAACGGACTTATTTATATCCGTGCGGAATATCCGCTTGCCATTGAAAGATTGAAAATTGCAATAAAACAGGCAAGAGAATATGGTTTGCTTGGCAATAATATATTCGGAACCGGATTCAATTTTGATATAACTCTGCGCTATGGCGCCGGTGCATTTGTATGCGGTGAGGAGACAGCTCTGATACATTCAATGGAAGGGCTCCGTGGTGAACCAACTGTAAAACCGCCTTTCCCTGCCGAATCAGGATATCGCAACAAACCTACTAATGTTAATAATGTTGAGACATTCGCCGCTATTCCGGTTATCATTCTTAAGGGTGCAAAATGGTTCAGCAGTATCGGAACAGAAAAGTCTAAAGGGACCAAAGTATTTGCTCTTGCAGGAAAGATAAACAATGTAGGTCTGATAGAAGTTCCGATGGGCACAACTCTCAGGGAGGTGATATTTGAGATCGGAGGAGGTATCAGGAACGGTAAAAAATTCAAAGGGATTCAAACCGGAGGACCATCGGGAGGCTGTCTCTCCGAAAAACATCTCGACACTCCCATCGATTTCGACAACCTGATAGCAGCCGGATCAATTATGGGCTCCGGAGCAATGATAATTCTCGATGAGGATGATTGTATGGTCTCAATGGCAAAATTTTTTCTTGATTTTACTGTTGAGGAATCATGCGGAAAATGTGCACCATGCAGAATCGGAAACAAACGTTTGCATGAGCTCCTTGGTCAGATTTGCGACGGGAAAGGAAAACTTGAAGATCTTGACAGACTGAGGAATATGAGCCTGGTGATTAAAGATACAGCACTTTGCGGACTTGGCCAGACATCACCTAATCCTGTACTTTCGATGATGGAAAATTACATGGATGAATATGTTGCTCACATAACCGACAAAAAATGTCCTGCAGGCCAGTGCCGCAGTCTGATGAAATATATTATAAATCCCGATAATTGCGTAGGATGTACAGCATGTGCCAGGGTTTGTCCGGTTAATGCTATCACAGGTGAAAGAAAAGAGGTTCATCTTATAAATCCTGTTATCTGCATAAAGTGCGGTGCCTGTTTGGAGAAATGTAAGTTTGATGCAATATATATCGGTTAATTGAAAAATAATGGAAACGCTTCTTCTGACTATTGATAACAAAGAAATTGAAGTACCGCGGGGTACAACAATATATAAGGCAGCCAGGGAGTTGGGAATAGATATTCCGACACTCTGTTATATGGAACTGCACGATATGAACATTGAGAACAAACCTGCAGGTTGCCGTATCTGTGTAACAGAAGTACAGGGCAGACGAAACCTGGCACCTTCATGTTCTACAAATTGTGAACAGGGCATGGTGGTTAAGACACATACTCCAAGAGTTCTTAATGCCCGCCGGACAGTCATGGAGTTCATACTTTCAGATCATCCGAAAGATTGTCTCGTATGTTCAAAATCAGGCACCTGCGAGCTGCAGGCAATGGCTCACAGGCTGGGGATCAGGGATATCCCCGGAGCTGAGTATGCAGCGGTATCAACTTACAGAAAAGACACTTCACCTTCAATCATAAGGGACCTTGATAAATGCATTATGTGCCGTCGTTGTGAAATGATGTGTAATGAAGTACAGACTGTCGGCGCGTTATCAGCGGTAAACAGAGGATTTATGGCGACTGTTGCTCCCGCATTTGAACAAAATCTTGAATATTCCACATGCACCTATTGCGGACAATGTGTGGCTGTCTGTCCGACAGGTGCTCTTACTGAGGTCAATCATGTTCCGAATGTTCTGAGAGCACTTGTTGATCCTTCAAAGACCGTTGTCGTTCAAACTGCTCCTGCCGTACGTGTTGCTCTGGGTGAAGAGTTCGGACTTGATCCGGGTACACTGGTCACAGGTAAAATGGTAGCAGCTCTCAGAGCGCTTGGTTTTGATTATGTATTTGACACTGATTTTGCTGCCGATCTTACAATAATGGAAGAGGGAACAGAGATGCTTGGAAGACTAAAACGTCATCTTAACGGTGATGAAACAGTAAGACTCCCGATTCTTACCTCCTGCTGCCCAGGTTGGGTTAATTTCTTTGAACACTATTTTCCTGATCTTAAAGATGTTCCATCCACATCTAAATCACCTCAGCAGATGTTCGGAGCAATAGCCAAAACATATTTTGCTGATAAAATAGGAATTGACCGGAAAGATATGGTAGTGGTATCAATAATGCCATGCCTCGCAAAAAAATATGAGTGTCAGAGAGATGAATTCTCGGTAGATAATAATCCCGATGTCGACTTTTCAATTTCGACAAGAGAGCTGGCGTCATTCATAAAACAGGCTAATATTGATATTAAAAGTCTGCCGGATGAAGAATTTGACAACCCTCTCGGCGAATCTACAGGTGCGGGTGTGATATTTGGAACAACAGGTGGTGTAATCGAAGCAGCTTCCCGGACAGCTTATGAGCTGTACACAGGTAAAAAGCTCAACAGGCTCGAATTCACAGAACTCAGAGGTATGGAAGGTGTTCGTGAAGCGACCCTTGACTTTAATGGCACCCCGATAAGGATTGGCATTGCCCATGGTCTGGGCAATGCCCGAAAGCTTCTTGACGATGTAAGATCAGGCAAATCTAAATTTCATGCAATTGAAGTTATGGCCTGCCCGGGGGGTTGCATTGGTGGCGGAGGTCAACCCCTTCATCATGGAAACTCAGAAATTATTAAGGCCAGAGCAGAAGCTTTATATGCTGAAGACAGGAGGAAACCTCTCCGGAAATCTCATGAAAATCCTTTCATTATAAAACTTTACGAGGAGTTTCTCGGAGAGCCCAACGGCGAGAAGGCTCATCATCTGCTTCATACCAGTTATTTTGACAGAAAGAAAAAGATCATAATTAAACAATAGTGTTGTACCATTTGGTAAATCATAAAATTCCAACTTATGTCAAGTATAAAAATAGAACTAAAGATTGAGGATGTGGAGTTTATTAAAGGAGTATGTGACTCATTTAAGAATGATCCTCAGGAGCTTATAAATGTTCTGCATGGTTGCCAGGAACATTTTGGATATCTCCCCGCCGAAGTACAGGAAGTCGTCTCCGATCATTTAAATGTCCCGGTTGCAAGGATTTATGGAGTAGTCACTTTCTACTCGTTCTTTTCAATGACTCCCAAGGGGAAGCATCCCATAAGCATTTGCATGGGAACTGCCTGCTATGTAAGGGGAGGTGAAAAAGTACTGGATGAATTTAAAAAAGAACTGGGTATTCAGGTGGGCCAGGTCACAAAGGATAATAAGTTTTCATTATCGAGTCTGCAGGTGTGTCGGAGCCTGCGGACTTGCACCTGTTGTCCTGGTCGGTGATAAAACATATGGAAGGGTAGCTCCCGACGATGTAAAGAACATCTTAAAAGAATACGAAAAAGATATTTCCTGAATGATTCGCATATTTATTAAAAACCCGGGGCCTTTATATGTCCCGGTTATTAATTCTCATTCACATGGAGTTTTATTTATTAAATAAAAACTTTTCCTGATTGCAGGTATACCCTGTCATACCTGTTTTGCTGTTCGAAGGTTCTCTCATAATTCATCGAAAACCACATTTTTTTTAGGAGTTGGCACGATAAACTCACCTCACCAATATGCTGAAGAATATTCAGATGTTTTCAGGAAGCGTGTAATTAACATACTGGTATCCAATCCCTGTTTGAATTTTGCTTTTGAAAAAGTCACGATAGAGATTTAACCTGTAAATTTTACCATTTATATAACCCGATTTAATAATTGTAGCTGAAAGGGTTGATGAGATATTCACTGCCGGGATCCGGCTGTAAGTAACATATCCGTTCAGATTTTCAGAAGGATGCGGATCGGACTTTAAATAACGGTATCCCGATTGAAATCCAAGCGTAAGATCTCCGGTAATACGATAGCTGGCCTGTAACCCTGAATCCCTGTCGTAATTCGTTTTCCAGAATACGGTCAACAAATGTCTTATATGTCTCATAGTACATTACATTCTTTCGGGCATCATATGAGCCCGAAACAGAAAGAGCTTTCAACGGACGGTAACTAAGAGATAAATAAAGTCCGGTCAGACTAAATGTGTTTTGAGGGTGTTCATTATTAAGAGAATCAGTTTTAAGCTGATAGAGGTCAACTTCTAATGTACTGAAAAAGTATAAGGTTCTTTATTATCGAGTTGGAATGCTGAAAATATAGAAATCTTCTGTCGGTTTTAGAATTATTCATCTGTTGCATAAATGCAAGTGAAGTTTCGCTGTATTTATCAGTGGTTTTTGTATTATATGCGAGGTAAACTCCATATTGAAATAGCTTAGCGTCGAAACTATAGTCCCGGTAATCGGGACGATAACCTATTACCGCTCCCAGAGCAAATCTGTTTATTGATTTTTCAAACTGCAAGCCATCAATGGCGCCGATACTTGAGATCCTCGGATTAATTCTGCGGCCAAGACTGATTTGTGTGGTTTTATCAGGCTCATACCTGACAGCCAGATCATATATTTTCAGTGCATTAAAAACATTGTTTTTTACTTCTCCCCAATCACCGGCTTTATGTTTGAATGATAAATAGCTTTCAAATGAAAATTTTGAGTTTGCAATTTTTTGTACATCAAGAGACAAAGTATAACGAAACCGGTTGGAATTACTGGCGCTGTGTATTTGATATATCGGAATAAGAATTCAATGAAATATTTCCTCTTATTACTTGCTTACCCGGTCTTTGGTTACGGATTCCTTTACGATGGTATCACTGACAACCTGCTGTGCCGGAGCCTTATCTGCCAGATTCTTTCACAACCTCTCCACTCCTGCTTTTTATCAGCGGGAGTAATCCTGGCAATAATCAGGTCAGCCTACCGAAAGACTGGTGGCTGATATTGGATCACATACACAGGATGTTGATGACAGATTCTTTACAATAAGAGCAGGAACTAATTTTCCTTTGGATGTAATAAAAAGAGTATCTCCCGCTGAAATACCTGAAGTAGATTTAAACCTCACATAAATATTCTGGGTACTGACAAATGATACCTGCCCCGACAAATTATTCTTTACCTGTCTGCCCGTTAAGTTCAGCACAAAGAACAACATAAATAAAATACAAGAAGATAATTTTTCATAACTAGTGTTTTAATCTCCTCGTCCGCGTCGGATGGCAACTATAACATTGTGCATTTGTGTAATTTTTCCCGGTGTGTGCATTACGATGACAGGAAATACAATCAAAAAGAGAGTAATCCGAAGCGTTCTTATGACAGTCGGTACATGTATCCCATTGCCCCCTGTGCCTTCCCGAATAAATTGGGAAAAACTGACTGTCATGTTGAGTATATGATGCCGGTTTCCATCCCGGATTAGTAGTATGACACTGAGTACAGTTAACAGAAAAAGCTAATGCTTTATGGTTTGGATTGGCAGAGTTATCATAATCGGTTTTATGGCAGGAGTAACAATCCGTCGGCGTTGAAGCATAATTTCCGTTTGTATGGCAATCGACACATGACGGGATCGAATGTCCGAATGTAAGCGGGAATATGCTGTGGTCAAAACTGGCAGGTTTCCAGCCCGGGGACAGATGTATGGCAGTTTTCGCAGGTTACGGGAAAATTTGAGGCTACGTGATTCGGATTTGTTGTTGCAAGATAATCCTGATTGATGACAGGAATTACATACCAGCGCTTGCATCAGAATAAAGTCCTGTTGTGTGACAATCGGCACATTTGGGTGTGGAATGTCCCTGCACAAGGGCAAAAAAATTATGATTAAATCCGGCGCCGGCCCATTGAAAGGAATTTACAGGATGGCATGATAGAACAATCTTCTGAAAATCCTGCCTCAGACATGATTTGGACTGGTTGTTGCCATGTATTCCTGCCGGTGGCAATCGATACAATTAATGCCTGTCACGTCAAAACGTGTAAGACTCTCTGACTTATGACACTGGATAGCAATCAGCTGTTCTGTGCGCCCCCAGCAAAGGGAAACGGCCTGTCCGGTGAATTTCATTAATATTATTTACCAGCCAGGAAGCAGGAGTATGACAGCGTGAACAATCAGTACCCGACAGTTGACTGGTGTATATCATTATGACATTGGCTACATTCGGTTTTTGCATCTGAAAAAACCAGCGTCGGATGACACGACCTGCAGTCAATTTCAGCATGCTGTCCAACCAGCGGCATTCTGGTCTTATTGTGATTAAAAGAATATATCTCTTCATCAATTTGCCATCCTTTTGAACTATGGCAGGTCCTGCAATTAACTTTAAAGGCAGACCCGTGGGGTGAATTGACCTTTCGTTGTCAAAAGAAAAGTATTACAAAAAAGATCAGAAGTGACAAGATTCGCATTTGAATTCTTTTAGTTTATACTTAACATAAATAGATGATCCTTCCTGCTGAAGCTTATGACATTCTGCACATGCAACATTAACATGCTTGCCATCAAATCTGAATGCTGTATTATTATGATTGAATCTGGTGGCTTTCCAGTTATCCTGTGTCATGACATTCGCTGCAATCGGTCTTTCCGTTTTTTTCAAACTGTCTGAAGTGATTATCTTCATGACATTCCGAACAATCTATTGACAAGCCGGAGAATTCCTGCTTTACAACACCGTTGGAATATTCTTTAAAATGGCAGGCCCGGCAGTCCTGACCTGGCATGTGCTCCTGTCAGCTTAAAGTCTGTCTATTGAATGATCAAAGGAAATATCAGTCCACATGTTTTCACTGTGACAGGTTTTACAATTTGCTTCAGGATAATATTTTGCCTGAATGAAAGTCCGGTGTATATCTGCATGGCAATCTTTACAATTAATTCCGGTCATTCTGAAGTTCCACTTATCCAGTTTCTTATGACACTCATAACATGGAATAGCTGTATGTGCCCCCAGCAAAGGGAACCGGCTCTGATTATGCTGTTCAACTGTAAAGGAAAAAAGAGTAAAGCCTTTTACATTATGACATTGTGAGCAATCGGGAGCTGTCCCGTTTTTTACAAACTGCTTATTGTGGTAGTCGGTATGGCAATCGGTACACTTGTCATGCTTTAAAGGATCGGTGAACTTATTTTTGTGGCAGGCTTTGCAATTTACAATCAGATGCTTATCCTCGAGTTTGATAATTAGTTTTATTATGATCGAATTTTTTCAGTCCGCTTACTATCTGAAAAGATTCCTCGCTGTGACACTGGCGACAATTCTGACCAAACTTATTCTTGTGAGGATCTTTATGACAGCTTGTGCAATTGCTATATTGAATCCCACTGAACTGCTGGAATTTTTTACCCTCAATCATCTCAATCTTGTGGCATTTCTGGCACTCCACACTTTTATGCTTTCCGGCGAGTTGAAATCTGGCATTATTGTGATCAAATTTTGAAGCCGGTATGAAAGAATCAGGATTATGACAACTCAGACAGGATGAGGAAAGAGTTCTCATATGATAATCGGCATGACAGTTTAAACATTCAGGATTGACTCCAAGATATGTAGTTTTTTTAATCTTAAGCTTCGGATCAGTAATGAATTTTGAAACGTGACATGCTTTACAATCCTGTTTGGCGTGGGGTATAGACAGAGAATACCCCGTAAGACTGTGGTCAAATTTTGTCTCATCGAAACGGATGAGCTGAAAATTTTTCCCATTATGCTCGCTATGACATGTAAAACATTGCTTTCCTCTGACGTCAGCAGAGGAGTGATATCCTTTCTGAAGGTTGATCCTGTTTAATATTTCTTTATGGCATTCCAGACATTTATCATTTGAAATCTTATTTCCCAGTACATGACATTGTGTACAATTTGAAATACCTTCAAGATAGGAATGAGAACCTGATAAGTCACCGGGAGAAAGTTGGGCTGCAACATCAAAAACTGAAGACACCAAAATAAAAATTATGCATATAAATTTCCCTGCTCTCATCTGCATTATAAAACTTTTCTTATTAGTCTTCAAATATTACTCCATATCTCTGTAATTCACATGGTTGGGTGGCCATTGTATCTTACTTCAGACCCAGTACAACCCACCTCTTACTTCCAGACTGAGCAGGGCAGGCTCCCGCAATACGGGACAAGTCCTCCAGGCAGGGAAGCATTTCAATATGCTTTTTTTCAGTGCTTCATAACCGTTTCCCCAAACTTCTTCGTAATCTTTATTCCTGCTTTTTCCAGAAACTGGATTGGCAATTCACCTCCGGCAAAAATATAGACCAGGTCATTTTGCAATTGAATATGTTCCCCATCATCATTAATTGAAAGCGTAATACTCTCGTCATCAATGGAAACCAGGTTTGTTTTTAGCCGAACTTCAAGCTTCCCTCCGGCTATAGCCTTATTGAGAGCTATACTATTCATAGGTTTAATCCGGTTAAATACCTCATTCCTGTAAGAAAGAACCACATGGTTTTTATCTGCCAGGAGCAGCGCTGATTCCACAGCAGCATCGCCCCCTCCAACAACAATAATATGTTTTCCTGAAATATCTTCGGATTCTATAAGACGGTAAGCCACTTTTTCCTTGTTTTCACCAGGGATATTCAATTTACGGGGTGTTCCGCGTCTGCCTATCGCCAGTAATATACTGGCACTGGTATATATATCCCCTTTTAGTGTAAGTATGTTAAATATACCGTTTTCAGACACAATTGATTCTACTTTTGAATTTTCATTAACTGTAATATTGTTTTTCTTAAGCACACTTTGCCAGAAGGTAAGAAGCTCAGATTTTGGTTGTTTCGTACAATTTGACTTTCCCGAAAAGCGGCAGATCCATTGGAGAAGTCATAACAATTTTTTTCCGGGAAAAGTAAATACTGTGCCTCCAAGAGTATCCTGCTCTAAAAGCAGAAATTTTAAACCGTGCTTTCTTGCTGCAAGACAACCCGAAATTCCTGCAGGACCGGCACCTATGATAATAAGGTCGTAAGTAGCTTTGTGATTTTTCTTAATTACCTTTACAATATTATCAACTGCCTGCCTGCCCTGTTCTACGGCATTTTTAATAAGCCCCATACCTCCAAGTTCACCTGCAATAAAAATTCCTTGTACGTTGGTTTCGAAACTCTGGCTTACATGCGGAAGATCCACTCCTCGTTTCTCTGTGCCAATCCGCAGAGTGATTGCCCCCGTCGGGCAGGCATGGAAACAGGCGCCATGTCCAATACACTGGGAAGCGTTAATAATTGTTGCTTTCCCGTTACGGATCCCCAGAATGTCATGTTCCGGACATGCTGCAATACATGCTCCCGTCTGGATACAACTGTTTACATCAATATACGGATGCAAAGAAACCGGTTCGTGAAGACCTGCTTCCTTTGCTTTTTTAATTTTTTCATCTACAGTTTTTGATTCTCTGCTCTTTTTCCGAAGATAAATAACCACAACTGCAAGACAAATAATAGCTGCCAGAGAATATATCAATACACTTTCAATCAGTGGCTCCATAATTAAAATATCCATCTATATCCAAAAAGTATCGTAACACCGACATGTATGAACATAATTATCAACATAACAAGAGCAAAGGGTAAATGAGCCACATGCCAGTATTTAAATAAATTCTGCATGGTATCGAGTCGTTCAATTCTACGGTTTAACTTAATATCGTTGATAACCAGGCCAAGTATCATATTATACTCATTTGCTTGCAGTTTGTTTCTCTTAAGTACCATCTTGACCGACTGAATAGAGTTCCTGTCGTCAAAATATTTTCGTATATAACGGGTTATCGGATTCTTATGGTATAATTCAACCCTGTTATTAATCGAATCAATTAGAACCTCATAGCTTTCTGCATCCAGGTTATAAGAACTTTTCAATACACCGGCAACGTCACCTTTCATTTCCTTAACTTCTTTCAGACTGAGTTCGCGTCCCTCAATTGTACGCGGTATCTGAATATAAATGAACCTCCCTATTATTCCGCTTAAAAAAACTGCAACCATGCTCCAGAAACTTACTGCCACCAGGCCCCCGAATTTCCAGGCAGTATGAAAAAGAACAAGTATTGGACCGAGTGTACAAAGAAATATAAAAACTTAATGCCAGTGTTTTAACTTTCCAAGTCTCGATAGAGAGCGATATCGTTTCCGGGCCATATAAGTAACCATACCGATAATCATAAAAAGTGAACCCAGAATGCCGATTCCATGACCCACCGTTCCGCTTGGTTTCAGAAGAACGTGATCAGCATGATAAACTCTTTCTCCGGGACTTAATTTGTAATATGGTATCCCTTTATAAACAAGTATAATTAGCGTAAGAAATACAATTGCGACTAATATGCTTAAATATAGTCTGTAGCAAAATTTGACATACGAATAATATTTAAGAACTAAATTAGTTACTTCAACATTTTTAAAACCATCTTTTTAAGGGATTAATGTCTCCCATCCACCCGTTCTCCGCTCCACCTTTTCCCTGGTCGTTTATCTTTCTTATACCAGAAAAAGAACTCTTTCTGCCGCCTTTTGTCATTAATACTTCTGGCAACATAAACTTTCTTTCCTGTATGCGGATCAACTCCGGTATAATACATCAGAGTTGAAAGGGTCATAGGTGTTGGTGTGAAATCCTGTACCTGCTCAGGTCTTATTCCCATACTTTTAACCTCAGAAACCAGCTCTCTCATGTCATTATCGGAACAACCGGGATGTGAAGAAATAAAATATGGAACAATCTCATAATTCAACGCTGTCTTCTTCATAATATTGTCAAACCTGATCTTCAATTGTCTGAACAGTCCAAATGAGGTTTTACGCATAATATTAAGAATCCGTGGGGAGTTATGTTCAGGCGCAACCTTCAATCTTCCCGATACATGATTTGTAATTAACTCCACAAGATACTTCGCTTCATCCCCTCCTGCCTTTTTATTGTATTCCGGAAAAAGCAGATCATAGCGGACCCCGCTTCCGATGAAAGCTTTTTTAATACCAGGTGTACTATTTACCAGTGTGTAAAGTTCGGTAAGCTTTTTATGGCTGGTGTCAAGGTTATTACAAACAGAAGGCCAGATACAGGAAGGCCGGTTACATCTGATACACATCTCAGCATCTTCCCCTTTCATCCGGTACATATTGGCTGAAGGTCCTCCGAGATCTGAAAGATACCCCTTAAAATCAGGCAATTGGGTTATCTTTGCAATTTCAGAAAATATTGATTTTTCCGATCGGCTCACAATCTGTTTACCCTGGTGGGCTGCAATAGCACAAAAGCTGCAACCTCCAAAGCAACCACGGTGTATGTTCACCGAGAATTTTATCATTTCATAAGCCGGGATAGGACCTTTCTTATGGTAGCGTGGATGAGGCAAGTATGTATATGGCAGATCGAATGACCTGTCGGCCTCCTCCTCTTCCATAGGTCTGAATGGCGGATTGATTATTACCTGCGAATCACCGGATGTTTCAACAAGACGTGCGGACAAAATTTTATTCGACTCCCTCTCAAAAATCAGAAAATTTTCGGCAAAGAGTTTCTTATCTGACAGGCATTTTTCAAATGAATGGAGTGAAATATCTTTCCATGATTTTTGTACCGGCAAGGTATCTGTTCTGCTAATCAGAACAGATGTCTGGGGAATTGTTTTAAGTGATGAGAACGGGATTCCTTTTAATAACAACCTGACCAGCTCCCTGACAGGTTGTTCCCCCATTCCATATATGAGCATATCGGCCCCGCTGCTCTGAAGAATTGAGGGTTCCAGTTTATCCTTCCAGTAGTCGTAATGTGTAAGCCTGCGCATTGAGGCTTCAATCCCACCGATAACAACAGGAATGTCAGGAAAAATTTTCTTAAGGATCCGGGTATAAACGATGGTCGGGTAATCAGGTCTGAAGCCGGATTTACCTCCGGGGGTATAAGCATCATCTGACCTTAACCTCCTGGCCGCAGTATAATGATTTACCATCGAATCCATATTTCCGGCTGTAACCCCGAAAAAATATTTTGGTTTACCCATTTTGGTAAAATCACGGAGGTCATCTTTCCAGTTAGGCTGAGGTACTATTGCGACTTTTAATCCCTCATCTTCAATCACTCTTCCTATTACTGCAGTTCCGAATGACGGATGATCGGCATAGGCATCTCCACTGAATATAATAACATCAGGGTGATCCCATCCAAGGAACTCTGCCTCCTTTTTAGTTGTAGGAAGCCATTTATTTGATAAATTTGGCCTGGTTTTCACACCATAAAAATACTTAAAAATGCTATCTTGCTGTAATTTGTGCTAAATGTCAATATTTTATTAAGTCAGTCTACATGTTTTCCTCACCATATTTCACCCTGAACACCTTGTTGAAAGCTATCCCGGCGGGTTTAATTTATTCACTTATTCTATTACTGCCACAGTCAGATGTTTTGGCTCAGGTACCGGTAAAGAGACCAGGAATAGGTCTTGTGCTTAGCGGAGGCGGATCACATGGCATAGCACATCTGGGTGTACTGAAAGTAATGGAGGAAGCCGGGCTTCGGCCTGATTATATTACCGGTGTAAGCATGGGAAGTATTATCGGTGGTATGTATGCAATCGGATACAGTTCTGATAGTCTGCAAAAACTGCTTAATACAGTGAACTGGGAAGTTGCCTTTTCGAACAAAATTCCTGAGAACAAAATAATTTTTCTTGAAAAAAAGCACTTCTACAACAGCTTTATGTCATTACCGGTATCATTAAAAAAAGTGATTCTCCCTTCCGGTCTTATCAACGGGCAAATGATTGAAAACGTGCTTAGTTATTATGCATGGCCCACGGCAGATATAAACGATTTCTCAAAGCTCCCTATCCCATTCATGTGTGTTGCAACCGATATCCTGACATTCAGAAAAACCGATCTGAAATCAGGATACCTGCCAGACGCCATAAGGGCAAGTATTGCTATTCCATCAATACTTACACCAATTAAAATTGATACCGCATTATTATTAGACGGTGGAATGATCAGAAACTTTGCCGCAAGTGAGGCTATAGATATGGGTGCGGATATTATAATCGGATCTTATGTAGGGTTCCATCGTTATGATGAAGAAAAACTTCAATCTTTGCCCGGAATAATTAAGCAGTTCGGTTTTTCAAGGAGCATTGAAGATTTTGAAGAACAGAAGAAACTGGTTGATCTGCTTATTCTGCCGGATCTCAGCAATATCTCATCAACAGATTTCAGTAATCCGGATTCAATTATCCAAAGAGGATATAAAGCTGCACTTCCATATAAAAACTATTTTTTAAAACTGGCTGATTCACTTAATAAGTTCGGCGCTCAGAAACCAATTGAGAATATTCTCGATAAACAATACTATAAATTTGACAAGGTTGAAATAATAGGCAATATATTAAAATCTGATGACCAGATATTGGGCGTTCTTGATATTAAACCCGGCGATGAAGTTGACAAATACCTGATCAGTGACAGAATTGAATTGCTTTATGGGAAAGCGTGGTTTGAGAAAGTAAAATACAGGGTACTGCCCCGTAATGATTCTCTTGTACTGGTAATAGACTGCATTGAAAGACCAAATGCAATGTTATATGGCTCGGCACATTATGACAACGCTCTTCATTCAGGGATTTCACTCTCTCTTTCAGTTAAGGATCTGCTGACAAGGAGATCTGTAATCGACATTGAATCATATATAAGCCAGTATTTCAGGTTCAGGAGTAATATGATGCAATTTATTGACAAAAATCAGAAATTCGGATTATCGGCAAATTTTTATGCTGATAATACCCTTATCCCTCTGCTTCAGATACAAAATGAAAATATAGGAGTAATAAGCAGGAATTTTTCCACCGGGTTATCCCTTGGCAAGAGAATAGGGTTAAATTATATGATGAGCATTTCCGCAAATTTTGAAAACCTTTATCTCATACCCAGGTATCCCAATGATGATCATTTAAAATATATCTCATATAACTACTTTACAGCAACATTTGATTACCAGGCTAATACACTCGATACTAAAAACTTTCCTAACAAAGGGACAATACTGAACATTTCCGCAGGATCTTCAGATCTTCTTGAAGGGATTAGTAAAAACGGATTCTTCAAGAACAACTTACGAAAGAACCAATCCGGGGAATTTCCTTTTCAAGCAGATTTTTTACATTTTACGGAAATTTCAAGCACTATTTTGGACCGGGTAACCGGTTGACATTTGCATTAAGCGGAAATGTACTATATATAACCGACAGTTATTCTATTACTGAACAAAACAATTTTTATATGCTTGGGGGGCTTGAATCACTCAATAAAAGATCTGTTCCGATGATTGGTTTTCATCCAAATGAAATAGCGGTTAAAAAACTTGCTGGCATGGGAACTGAAGTTGATCTGGAGTTCTCAGAGAATTTTCATTTAAATTTTATGACGAATATATTTCGCTGCACAGGAAGCCGGCAGAAGTAACGGGTATTCATTTCTGGCAGGTTACGGTATAGGCGCAGGGTATATGTCTGTGGCCGGCCCTCTGAAAGTGGGTCTGATGCATGGAATTTACAGTCGCGAAAAATACTTCACAGGTATTAAAGGGTATATCAGTCTGGGTTATAATTTCTGAGAAATCTTCTGTCAGAACCGCATCTTAAGGTTATTAATTACAAGTCAGAAACCTTATTTTAAAAACCCGGATACAGAAGTTTAATGGCCTGATTGTTGCTACTAAAATATTTAATAAAAGTTAATCTTTCAGACATAAAGATTTACTAAAAAAATTAAAAATGGATATTATTAAAGTGACACAGCAACATAAGAAGCTTTGCAATCTGATATCCGAAAAAAAGGTAAAGCAAAGTCTTGATATTCTGGCCAATATAATTGCAGTAACTACCACAGGTGAGCTAAGGGATGATTATGAAAAAGTGGTGACAACTTACAGGACCATGCTCAATTATACCATTGAAGGCATCAATGATCCTGAACGCGATAAGGTATACCTGAAGCTTATACAGTCAATTCTTCATCTTGCCGACCAGGCAAAACAGGACATATTGTCACACTATTCAGGCTGGCACACTTACTGGATAAAACAACAGGTTGAAAAAGAACAGAAGCTTAGCGGAAAAAGTATTGTAGATACCGTTGATGATCTGTTATTTAAATCAGAACTTGACGAATGGCTTAAACTAAGCAATGAGATAAATCCGAATCCCGAATCTGAAATATCCAGAAAGCATAAACAGTTAATGAAGAATATCTTCAACCATTTGTGGCTGACCGATTATTACGGGGAAGCCGAAAAAGGTCTTGTGGATATTTTACTTAATTCAGGTAAGTTCAGATGGTACGAAGCAAGTATTTTTACAACAGCTGTTACATTAAGCTCATTAAGGACCTGGCAGACTGAAAAAATGTTGTATCTGATCGATATTTATAACTCAGGCCAGGAACAGGTTATGGAGAGAGCTCTTGCCGGTTTGATACTCAACCTTCATTATTATGACTGCAGGATCCTGCACTATCCTGAAATAACTGCAAAAATCAAAAGTATGAGCAGGGATAGCAGATTCAGGGAGCATTGCAGAATAATTGTATTTCAGACTATCAGGTCGCGTGAAACTGAAAAGCTCAGTAAAAAACTTCAGGAAGAAATACTCCCCCAGGTTGCAAAACTTAAACCAAGGATAGAGGAAAAGCTTGATCTTGATAATATTCTTCCGAAAGACAAGAATGATGAAAAAAATCCCGATTGGTCAGATATGTTCAATGAGTCAGAAGAGGTGTTTAAAACAATGGAGGAGCTTACAAAACTTCAGATGGAGGGGGCTGATGTCTACATGTCGGCATTTGCCAACCTGAAGCACTTTGATTTTTTCAGGGATTTTCAAAATTGGTTTGTCCCGTTTTATCCTGACAATGAAGCCGTTGACGAGATTTTCAGGGATGAGATTCTTGGTCCGGGAACCAATGAGCTGGCTGAAGCACTCTATAAGACTCCTTTTATCTGCAATTCTGATAAATATTCCCTGCTTCTGAATCTTAAATATCTTCCTTCATCTCAAAAAACAATGATGCTGAAGGTATTCCGTATGGAGCTGGAAGGGTTACAACAACTTAATGAGGAAGATTCCGGTACCGATCCCTTCAAAAGTTTCAGAACATATGTAACTCAATATCTTCAGGATATATATCGTTTTTTTAAGCTCTCGCCATATAAGAAGGAGTTTGAAGATTTGTTCTCCGGTAAAATGGATATTTACAACTCCGAATTCTTCCGGATAACCTTTCAGGTTTCCGATGCAGAAGCTGGTCTTGCCGATTACTTCTTCAATAAAAATTTTTACAATGATGCGCTTTCACTTTATCTGAAACAGATTAATCAAAAACCATCAGATGTACAGGTATACGAAAAAACCGGTTATTGTTACCAGGAGAGTGGTAATTATGAAGAGGCACTTAAATATTACAGGAGGGCTGAGCTTATAGACCGGAAGACATGGACAATAAAAAAGATTGGTTTTTGTTTACGGCGACTCGGAAAAAATCAGGAAGCACTTGAATATTATTTGCAGGCCAGTGATATGGAACCTGAAAATGTACACACCGCAATTATGACTGCACATTGTTATCTTGATCTTAAGGAATATGAGTCAGCATTGAAGTACTACTTTAAAGTTGAATATCAGGATCCTGGTAACCTCAAGATATTAAGACCGATAGCATACTGCTATTTTGCACTTGGTCGTTTTGATGATTCAGAGAAGTACTATGAACGTTTATCTGCCGGAAAACTAAATGCACATGATCTTATTAATAAAGGTCATCTTGCCCTTTGTAAAGGACACATAAAGGAAGCAATAGATCTCTACAGGCAGAGTATAGTAGGAGGGGAATTGTCAAAAGAAGAGTTTATGGCAATTTTCGCCGAAGATAAACCTTTACTCATCTCTCTGGGAATGAGAGCGGATGACCTGCCCATCATTCTCGACTACCTGTTATTTGCTATCGGTTAATCTTATTTGTATCTTTTTTAAGGGAAGGACGGAGTCTGTCAGGTGGTTGGTCCCTATCGCGTGGGGAACGCATTAAATGTTCACCCTGCCTGTTATCCCGATCTTTCAAAGAATCATTATGCTGGTTATTCTTTCTGTATTCTTTTATCATCTCCCTCCTGCGGTCGTCCATCTCTTTGAGCCTTGCAAGCTGATCCTTTGACAGGTTTGAACCAAGCTCTTTGCGAAACGCTTTCATTGTGGAATCAAGTTTATTCCTGTATTCGTTCTGAAAATTGCTGTTTATTTTAGCGTATTTATCAAGTATCTGGTCGATCTTTGCTTTTTGTTGTTCGTCAGGCTCTATTGCACGATAGAAGCCATCTCTGAATCTTTGTTCAGAAAAAAATACCCGTACAGGTTTTAGTTTATTAAATCTGATCTGGGCAGAGGTCAGCATTCCGATAACGAACCCGATTAAAAGTGTAACAATAAATAGTATTATGGGTTTAGCTTTCATGATAAATCATTAATTTCCTGTTAATAAACAGACAATACTTTCACCGGAAGGGTCGTTCAATCCAAGAAATGAATTAAAGGAGAGAGATCCTTCCATAAGAAAAATTGAAATAAGCAAAACAATAATTGCGGCAATCCCTGTAAAGGCGATACGGTAAAAAACATAATTAAGACTCTTTACAAAATCTATCTCCTGTTTTACGGTTGCTCCTGCAGCAAATATTTTATCCAATACTTTATCACTGAAGCCGGGTTTAAAATCAAAGATCACTCCTGCTTCTTCAAGTTTTCCTGGAATATCGGCAGTTGAAGCCGCAGCATCAAGTGACCTGTTAATATATTTTTTAACTTCTGAAACTTTCATACTAATCAGTTTTTTTGCAAAATATTTTTTAATTGTTCCTGTGCCCGTGAAAGCCTTGAAAGAACCGTACCAAGAGGCAGATCAAGAATTTCCGCAGTTTCTTTAGTAGAATATCCCTGCAGCATCCGCATCATCACAATTACCCTGAACTTTGGATCCAGACTATTTAATGCTTTACCGACAATTTCCGATGCGTCTTTTCTCTCCTCCGTATCATGATCTACAACTTCAAATTCATACATCTCGTCATTCCCTTTCAGTGAAAACATGGAAGAAAATCTTTTTCGTCGTTTTATCTCATTGAGGGTCAGATTAACTGCAATCTTTTGAATATATGTTGACAGTTTTGCTTCACCCCTGAACTCTGGCAGTGAATAAAAGAGTTTAATAAATACCTCCTGCCCAACATCTTCAGCAAAAATCGAATCCCCAAGCATTCCTTTTACAGTTCGTGCCACCATTCTCTGATAACGGTTTACAATCTCATTAAAAGCCAGTTTGTCACCATTGATTGATGCCTTCACCAGTTCATCATCCTCAACATGGTTGTATGATAACTTAACCATCAATTCAGTATATAGACAAATAAAAACAAGTTATTATTCCCGATTGTTAATTCTTGTTAACATAAATCTTTAAACGAGAGTATATACTTTTAAAAATTATCTGATCCTATGGCAGAGGGTTACCTTCCCTGACCAGTTCTATCTCATAATCTTTCCTGTATTTAATAAGATAGAGTTTCTGATTTTCAAATCCATCCGTCATTTCTTTCCTCCTGAATTCATATTCAGTCTGTAAAAGGTCAGGATAATGGATTTCGGGGTGTGAAATAAAGTCCCTTCCAAAGATTGATAAACCTGTTATAAAATAAAAAGCAATGTCATAACCCTGCCAGGAATAGCTCAACTCTGAAGGTTCAGTAAGGAATTTTTTACGGAAATCACTATTAAAGGCTTTTACATCATTTTTTGTATAATCGATCCAATAGGGTGAATAGAGCATTAATCCGAGATCAAAATAGTATTCAGGGTTAAGATTATTCTGGACTCTTAAAGCCGGGTATCCGAAGACTTTGATATCGTACCTTTTAAACAAAGCGTGAATATCCTGGATAGTCTCACTTATTATGGGAGGATCGTCGGAAGCAATTATTACAATATTCTTCGAATTTTCTGACAGAGCGTGCCCGAGCCTGTTTATGGAATCATTACCGAAAGCCGCTCTGCTGATAAAAAGGAAATTCCTTGAACTTAATCTCTTCATATGGTATTTTCATACTAAGTTCACTTAATTATCAAATTTTTAAAATTCTTCACATCCTGATCTGTTCCTGAAGTATCGGCATGGACAAATATGAAATTATGATCATAATACTCACTTACTTTCTTTGCAATTGTCTGCTGAGCAACCGAGAGGGTTGAACTTGCCAGAAAAAGATCAGGGTTGTTCAGTAAAACCTGATTATTAAACAGTTGAACAGGAGATACAACAGGAATACCCCGGGGTCCTGCAAAAGCAGCCACTATTGAAAGGTTATGTGACCATACAGGCCCGATTATAAGGTCCATCCCTTCAAGTTTTCCCTGGTTAATAAGATTCATCAGTTCAATAGTATCACTCTTTATATCGTAGACATTCAAAGTAATATCTAATCCCAGTGAGCGCAAGGTATCGGCTGCAAGCAATATTCCTTCGTACATTTCAACAAAATCCCTGCTCCATTCGTAGATCCATTCTTCCGGCTGGTATTTAGTTTTAATAAGCTTTCTGCCTTTGACCCACATAGAAGAATCAATATATGATCGCTTTGAATTTTCCTTAAGATAAAACGGGAGAAGAACAGCAATATTCATTGAACCTTTCAGTTCCTTAACCGGAGTGTAACCTGCAGGACGTTCCTTAACAACAACGGGTTCTGTAATAACAACTTCTACACTATCACCTCGTGCCGGTTCAATCTTCTCTTCTTCAGCTATATTCATATTTGGTACACGGACATAATCACCAACCTGGGGGAACCGGAGATTCCTGTTTTCTCTTCTTAATTCCCTGAGAGTAAGTCCGTATGCTTCAGCAATAGAGGCCAGGGATTCACCTTCCGTAACTTTATGATAAATATACTTTGGATTTTGTTCATTGAATGTTTGTCTCTCATTCATAAAATCTCTTCTTGGTATTGCAACTTCGGAACCTATCGGCATTTTATTGATATCCATCCCAGGGTTGGATGAAATTATTTCATCCTCAGAAACTCCGTATGATTTAGACAGATAATAGACAGTTTCCCCGGGTTTAAGTTTGTGATAAATATATTTGTTTTCATCGCGCCGTGGAATATTCTGCTGCTGCACCGGAGCAACAGTATCGGAGACTTCTTTAATAGGTATTCTCAGCGCCTGTCCCTCATTTACTCCATAAATTGCCGGAGGGTTTTCCTTTGTAAGTTCATCAACCGTAATCCCATATGCCCGTGCTATGGAATAAGCTGTCTCCCCCTTTTTCACAAGGTGAACATAATAAGGAACTCCCGAAATTATAACTTTAACATTTGATCGTTCAACAACTACCTGTGAATGAAGAGAAAAACTAAAAATTATAAGAATAACAGCTGTTAGCAGGAGGCCTGCCCGGTATTTAATAATCATATTTTAAATCTGATTTACAACGTTTTAAGTAATGCCCTGCAATTTTTTTCAATCCTATCAGGAACATTCGAAATATCTTCCTTTATAAACTTTTCACCGGTTATTTTTTCATAAAGTTCAATATATCTTTCAGATACCTCATTGACAAATTCATCAGTCATTTCGGGTACTTTCTGACCCTCTTTGCCCTGAAATCCGTTTTCCATGAGCCATTCCCTGACAAACTCTTTTGACAATTGTTTCTGCGGCATACCCTTTTCAAACCTTTCCTGATACCCGTCAGCATAAAAATACCGTGATGAATCGGGTGTGTTGATCTCATCTATCAGGTAAATTTTACCATCCTTCCTCCCAAACTCATATTTTGTATCAACAAGAATCAGTCCGTGCTCAGCAGCAATTTCAGCTCCCCGCTTAAATACTTCCATTGTGTATTTCTCGATTAGAGAATACTCCTTTTCAGGAACAAGACCACGTCTTATTATTTCCTCTCGTGATATATCTTCATCATGTTTTCCCTGTTCAGCTTTCGTAGTTGGGGTCAGAATGGGTTTTTCGAACCGCTGGTGCTCTTTCATACCATCCGGTATGGGTACACCGCATATATCCCTTGCTCCTGTTTTATAAGTCCTCCATGAACTACCTGTGAGATATGCTCTTACAATCATTTCGACCGGATAAGGCTCACATAAATAGCCAAATGTTACGGAAGGATCGGGAGTGGCAATTTTCCAGTTGGGAACAATATCGCTTGTTGCGTCAAGAAATTTTGAAGCTATCTGATTAAGTACCTGCCCTTTATAAGGTATTCCCTTTGGCAGGACTACATCAAAGGCAGATATCCGGTCTGATACTATCATAAGCAGATACTTATTATGAATATTATAAACATCTCTTACTTTTCCCTTGTAAATACTACGTTGACCAGGGAAATTGTAACCGGAACTTAGAATTGTTTTTGCCATATCGATCAAAAAATTAATTTTTATATCTGCTTATTCGATGACCCGTTTTCTTCCTGCTCATATGCTCTGACTATTCTTTTTACAAGCTTATGCCTGACAATATCACATTCGCCAAATTTGATTATTGAGATTCCTTCTATTCCCCCAAGTATCCTTATAGCCTGTATAAGACCTGAATCACTTTTCCTGGAAAGGTCAATCTGAGTGGTATCACCTGTCAAAATGAATTTTGAGCTTACGCCCATTCTGGTAAGAAACATTTTGAGCTGGCTGATTGTTGCATTCTGGGCTTCATCAAGAATCACAAAGGCATTTTCAAGAGTTCTGCCTCTCATAAACGCGAGTGGTGCAATCTGCACGGTACCGTCTTCAATCCAGGTTTCGAGTTTCTTATAGGGAAGCATATCATGCAAAGCATCATATAACGGTTGCAGGTAAGGGTCCAGTTTCTCTTTCATATCACCCGGGAGAAATCCAAGTCTTTCACCTGCTTCTACCGCCGGTCTGGTAAGAATTATCTTTTTTACTTCTCTTTCCTTTAATGCCTTAACAGCCAGGGCAATTGAAGTGTAAGTTTTTCCCGTACCTGCCGGTCCTTCGGCAATCATAAGATCACACTTCTTATAATCATTTACCAGTAGTAACTGGTTTACAGTCCTCGCTCTGATTGGCTTTCCGCTGGTACCAAAAACAATAACCTGCTCAAAATCACCAACCGATGCTGATTTCATATGTTCAGCATCAAAAAAGTACTTCTCTATATCCTGTTCATCCAGACGATGATATTTTTGATAGTACTCTATTAAATCATTGAATTTTTCCGCAAATAAAGTTATTTCAAGCTCTTCGCCGATACACTTTATTTCATTTCCTCTTGCAAGAATCTTTATCTTTGGAAAGAAACTGCGGATTTTATCAAGCAGAGAATTATTAGTGCCGAAGAAAACTACAGGATCGATATCCTCAAGAAATATTGTTATCTCTGTCATTAAAGCTTACAAAAATTGTTGAACTAACCTGCCCATTATCATTATTAACCAGTATCAGGTTAATTAGTTTATAAAAAAGAATCTTTGAAGAATACAAAGTAAGCTTATTTTTCCTTAGAACATTATCTTTGTCTTAAGTTTTTTCCCTATGCAGGTAGTGACTTTAACAACAGAATGGAGGACTGATGATATCTATTCAGGTATCATTAAAGGAAAGTTGTGCAGTTTATGTCCGGGAGTAATCATTATTGATAATGCGACAGGGATTCCTGCCTTTAATATTTCTCATGCTTCTTTTGTAATAAGAAATACCTATAATAATTACCCAAAAGGTTCAATACATATTATTTGTGTGCACTCTGAGGCAAATAGGGAACAGGATCATATCATAGTAAAAGCAAAGGATCATTTTTTTATCGGAACCGATAATGGGATCTTTAATCTTATACTAAATTCTGATCCCGATGAAGTTATAAAAATCGAATATGAAGGAGTAACTGATGAACTTGAAATATATGCAAAAGCAGCCTCTGATCTCTTAAAAGGGAAGAAACCCGGTGAACTGGGGAAACACATGAAGAATATACGCGAAATAATACCTCTCAGAGCTACAATCGATAAAGATGTTATAATCGGAAGCATAATTTTCATTGACTCTTACGGGAACGTTGTATCCAATATTACAAGAGAGGTATTTCACAGAGTATTTGAGAACAGAGAATTCAGAATTCTTATACAAAGCAATAAGAATTATACCACTAACATATCCTTGAAATACAGCGATGTACCTGTCGGGGAGATGCTTACAAGGTTCAACTCTCTCGATCTGCTGGAAATCTCAATAAATGGAGCTAATGTCTCTGAATTATTAAGTCTTTCCATCGGATCTGTAGTGCGTGTCGATCTTGCTTCCAAAGCAGCTGCCCCTAACCGTCTTTTTTAAATCTGATTCTGATGATTAATAAAAATAATGGTCCCGAAGAGTTTCAAAAACTGCTGGATATCATTGACGAACTCCGGGTAAAATGCCCCTGGGATATGAAGCAAACCAATGAAAGCTTGCGGAAGCTTACTATTGAAGAAACTTATGAACTTGCTGAAGCAATATTATCTGACAATAACGATGGCATCCGGAATGAGCTGGGCGACCTTATGCTGCATATCGTTTTCTATGCCAAAATCGCTGAGGAAAAAGGTTTATTTTCGATAGCTGATGTATTGATTGGGATCAATAATAAGCTCACCTACAGGCATCCGCACGTATTTGGAGATATTAAAGTCTCAGGAGCATCTGAAGTTGAGAAAAACTGGGAAAAACTCAAGATTACGGAAGATAATGGATATAAGCCTGTGCTTTCGGGCGTTCCACCATCATTGCCAGCTATGGTTAAAGCAAACCGGATACAGGAAAAAGTCCGAGGGGTCGGATTCGACTGGGAGAAAAGAGAACAGATATGGGATAAAGTTCTGGAGGAAATACTTGAATTAAAAGAAGAAATAATTAATCATAGTATAGAAACCATTGAGGCTGAACTTGGCGACGTTCTTTTTTCAATAATAAATGCTGCGCGATTATATGAAATTGACCCGGAAGGCGCTCTTGAGAAGACAAACCGAAAATTCATCAAAAGGTTCAATTACCTTGAAAAAGAGACTCTTAAAAAAGGTATTTCTCTTCATGACATGAGCCTTGATGATATGAATGCTATATGGGAAGAGGCAAAAAAAGAAGACTGATAATATCAACCCTCTAAATCTCTGATTATCAACCCCCTAAATCCCCCAAATGGGGGACTTTGGAACTTTTTATAGCCCCCCATTTGGGGGGTTGGGGGGTGGATAAAGTATGGGGGACTTTCGGCCTCTTTACAGCCCCCCATTTGGGGGGTTGGGGGGTGGATAAGTATGGGGGACTTTCGGCCTCTTTACAGCCCCACATTTGGGGGGTTGGGGGGTAGATAAAGTATGGGGGACTTTGGAACTTTTATAGCCCCCCATTTGGGGGTGGGGGTAAAGATAATGGGGGCTTGGGGGGTAAAGATAACAGGGGGTTAGGGGGTAAGGACTACAGGGGCCTTGGGGGGCAAAACCTGTAACTGAGAAGCTGGTATATTATTTTTGCTGCAACAAAATCAGGCACTTTATTGTAGGGAGAAGGGCAAAGTTCGACAACATCAAATCCCACAACATTCCTTCTTCTGATAACATCCCTCAAAAAATGCATCAGCTCTGTGTATCCCGGACCGCCGGGTTCCGGAGTTCCAGTCGATGGCATTATTGAAGGATCAAAAACGTCGAGATCAATAGTAATATAAACATTACCGTTAAGCTTTTCTATTGCGTCGGTATATAATTCTTTATTGTAGTACAGGTCATGGGAATAGAAAATTCTGTTTTTGTCAGCATAAGGTAATTCCTCCACCGACATGCTTCTGATGCCAACCTGGACAATAGGAACACATTCCCTGGCACGAGCCATAACGCATGCATGATTATATTCAGATCCTTCGTATTTCTGTCTGAGGTCGGAGTGTGCATCGAGCTGTAGAACGGTCAGGTTTTCAAAATATCCCGCAAATGCTTTTATCGCTCCAATACTTACTGTATGGTTTCCCCCGACAATAACCGGGAATTTTTTATCATCAAGAAGGGACAATGTCTTATCATATACTGCATTAACCAGAGCTTCAGGAGAAGAATTTACAAGAATCGGATCAACTGTGTTTATTCCTGTTTTATGTGCTTCGGATGCCGTTTCAACATCATAGAATTCAAGGTTAACAGAAGCTTCCATGATAGCATCAGGCCCCTTGTCTGCACCCTTAATCCAGGTACTGGTTTTGTCATATGGGACAGGAACAATTATTATTCCGGAAACATCATAATCATACACAACCTCATTGCCTCCGAAATTCATAAGTAGCTGATTATTTAAACTTGATATTAAGCTTTTGGCCTGGGAGATGCTTTGCGCTTTTTCTTTTCAACAACGGGTTTGTTTTCAGATTCCGGAGATTTTTCCTGTGGTTCAGCAACTTTCTCAGGTTCATCCTGTACCAGCAGGTTGAGCGTATGGAGAATATTGTACCAGTGAAGAACCTTTTTTATATCGCTGGGATAAACCCTGTCTTTTGCATATTCCGGCAGTACTTCCGTAAAGTAGCTTTTTAGTTTATCAACCTCACTCTTTGAATCTAAAGCAGCCTCACCATTTTCTTTTTTAAAGATAAGATCAAAAACTTTACCCAGAGGCATATCTTCTGTCTCAGTAAAAATTGAGATATCTTCGAGTGAGCTTACTTTTGCAGAACTGTAAGCGCTGCTTCTTTTCTTCGTTTCGAGGTGTTCAACGATAATTGCATTTTTACCCTGGGCAATAAATCTGAACAAGCCGGGTTCTCCTGAAATAGATATAATATCCTTTAAATTCATCTCTTAATTATTTTATGCAAATTTAATCCTTGTATCGTAAAATCTGTTCTAACCGTGATTATATTTTATACATACCAGCATCAGGTCAAATTTCTTTCTCTTTTAATCTTTGCATAAGCTTCGTTGACCTTTTTAAATTTTTCATCAGCTGATCTTCTGAAGTCGTCGCCCAGGTGGTTCACTTTATCGGGGTGGTACTTCATAGCCATCCTGCGGTAAGCTTTTTTAAGCTCATCATCTGAAGCTGAGGGTTCTATTTCAAGAATTTTATAAGAAGAGTTTGTTTCAGGAATGAACATGTTTTTTATAGAGAGGTAATCGGATGTTGCTACATGCAGATACACGTAAATTCTATCAATAATTTCAATTTCAGAAGGATGCATCTGTCCATCTGCTATCGATACATTAAATAAAAGATGTAATAGCTGAAGACGCGAAGAGTAATCCATGTTTCTTCCGATCTGTAAACAGACATCTTTCAGGGGGATATCCTGTTTAAGAAAGTCCTTCAGCATCAGAAGGGCCTCCTTTGATCTTTCCCGTCCAAATTGCCTGATAAAGAATTGTTTTACATACTCTAGTTCTGATTTGACAACTTTACCATCGGCTTTCATCACTGCAGCAATAAGTACAAGCAGGCTGACTCCAAAAGCACCGGGAGTGGTATGTTGACTTATAGAAGTATAATCTGATGCCTGATCCGTTGTACTATCAACCATTGAACCGACAAGAAATCCCAGAAGGCCACCAATAGGGCCACCCATTACCCAGCCAAGTCCACCACCGATAAATTTTCCAAAATTCCCCATATTTAAGAGGTTTTGTTTAAATGTTCCATGATATCTTCATGGATTTTCAGTATTTCAGGAATGATCATATCATTTTCAGAGTTCCGGACCAGATAATCAGAAAATTTTATTCTCGCCTCGTCATTCATCTGGTTATTTATTCTTTCAATAATCTGATCTCTCGACAATTTGTTTCTCTTAATTATTCTTTCCACTCTTTCTTCAACAGGTGCAATCACGGTTACAATCCTATCGACCAGTTTTGTGGCTCCGCTCTCAACCAGGATTGCTGCTTCCATAATTACATAAGGTGCACTTTGTTCTGCTGCCCACGTTTTAAATTGTTCAAAAACCAGTGGATGGACCAGATAATTAATTTTTTCCAAAAGTGATCTGTCATTAAAGATAAGCGACGCAAGCTTTGACCTGTCAAGCAATCCGCTTGTGTAAAGGTCCATACCTGTCAAGGAATTAATGTTTTCTATTAAATCAGTATTGGCATCCATTATTCCCCTTGCTGCTGTATCAGCTGAAAAGACAGGAACACCAAGGACTTTAAACACCATGCAGACAGAGGTTTTACCACTGCCAATTCCGCCTGTGACTCCTATCTTCATTCTGTGCTTTCTTACAGTTTTATTCGTTGCAGATTCTAATGAAAGTTAAAATCCTGTTACGGTATAATCTTAACCTACCCTGTTTGGATATTTATTTGGGAACCAATCTCTTGAATGAAAAAAACAAAGTATCAGGTTTTATGGTAAGTTATTTTACATTCAGTTTTCAACTGAGTTGTAAAATTCTTTACAAGCCCCATAGTAACAAGGTAATATTCAGGATGTTCGCTCCCCGAAACTCTTCTGTAGTTTACTTTAGAAATATCAATAATTGCAGGTGTCCTGTTGCCTGAATATTTAAGATTGAATAATGAAAAACCTGGTCCTTTAAGATTGATACTTAGCTTTTCAGGAAGGTTATCAGAAAATCCCATCTCTTTTGGCAGGTTAATATATCTTACCGGATAATTTATTTCAGCTTCCAGTTCTTTACCCAGCGAATTAAGGTACCAGAAAATAAACGAAAGAAAAAGGAAGAAAGCAAAAACCACAATATTATGTCTGGTTCCACTTTTATCCTTCGTCGCAGGTCCTTTTGATCCTATTTCATCTGCTCCCTTCACACCGGGTCAATGAATTGAAAAAAAACTAATCTGTATCAGCAGACGGATCTTTAAGCAGGGCACTTTTGTCGACTTTAAGTTTTATATCACCCCCTACATCCATCAATACATAATTATCTTTTACTTCATATATTTTCCCATACAATCCGCCGGTAGTGATGACCTTATCACCCCTTTTAAGAGAGCTCCTGTAGTTGGTCATTTCTTTCTGTTTCTTCATCTGAGGCCTGATCATAAAGAAATAGAAGACCACAAATACAAGAATAAGAGGAAGAAAAGTTACCAGCGGGTTACTCTGACCGGTTCCTCCGGCAGGTTGACTCATTAAAAACAAATAAGCAAAATTGGTCATAGTTTAAAGTATTAATTATTATTACTTGCCATTACTTCTGCAGTTATCTTTAACAGAACCACAGGGATTTTAGCATTTGATTTTACAGTGATGGACTTTGTCTGTACCCCGTTTCTGCCTGAAGTATCAAAAATTACTTCCAGATTTCCACCCTCCCCGGGAGAAATCGGTTTAGTACTATACTTTGGAACTGTGCATCCACAGGTTGTTGTTACTGAGGAAATTACCAGGTCAGCTGTTCCTGTATTCCTAAAGGTAAAAATATATCCTGCTTTTACACCTTCTGCAACATTCCCAAAATTATGTTCATATTCGTTAAAAATCAGTACCGCATTTCCTGTATCAGAAGCATTTGCCGAAGCCTTTCCGGAATTTCTGTGAGAAGCATTACCACAATGGGGTAATGCTAAAACAGTTAATAGAAATATAAATAGTATTCCAATCTTCTTCATAGAAAAGAATTATCTGGTTTTTCCGGTTAATGAATCTTCAACCAGACCCCTGCCCGATTTATTAATATCTCCCAGTTTTCTGATCTCCTTGACTATATTATCGAGAATTCCGTTTACAAAGGTACTGCTTTTTGAGGTACAATAATATTTTGCAATCTCGATGTATTCATTCAATGTAACTTTTACAGGTATCTCCGGAAATTCAAGTATCTCTGTTATGGCAAGTTGCATAACAAGAATATCCATTAGTGCAATCCGTTCAACCTCCCAGTTTGTGGTGTTATTATCGATCAGATCAGAACACTTTTGAGCATGAAGTACCGCCTTACGGAATAAAAGCTTTACAAACTCTTCGTCCTCCTGATTCTTGAATAATGGCATCAGACTAGCATTTTCTCCTGAATCAACTTTGAATTTTTTCAGAGTCTTTTCAATCATGGACATTACATATTCCATGTCGTCATTCCAGTAGATACTTTGTTCTTCAAGATTTGAATTAAGGTCTTCAGAGTTGGCAAATAATACCGTAATAAGCCTTATAAGAAATTTTTTATCAGAAGAGTAGCCATGTTCTCCGGATTCCATGTATTCCCTGTATACTTCCCATGTTATCATTTTATTATACATGAGACGCGGGATGTGGGAATAATGTACCCATGAGAGTTTCTTGGAAGATACATAGTTATTGAATGCAAGGTTTTTTCTGAGCTGTGCAATAACCAGATTATCAATAAAGCGTCGCCTTGGATTCAGATCCTCCGGGGCAGGCATTCTCTTCTGCAGAGCCTGATCAATCTTTTCACTGGCTATATCTGCAACTTCAAGGACAAGCAACATAAGATAATGGTACAAATCGTAAGTCTTCCATACACTGAACATAAGTTCTGTCTCGGCATGGACAAGATCGTCATCCTCTCTCCGGTTAAGAGCATAAAGAGCAAGTAAGGCCTTAATACGTAATAATCTTCTGCTGATCATTTATAAAGAACATCAAATTTCAGGTGCAAAAATACTCTTTTTCCCGTACCCTCAAAACAGGAAGTCAAATTTAAACACAATTATCCGGTCATACTTTGATTTGATAAAATAATTATTATATTTGACAATACAAAATAAAATCCTAACTCTAACTTACTTAGAAATGGAAGAAGAAGCTGCAATTAAGGAAGTCATAAACGGGAATGATGAAAAGCTTGTAAAAGAGGAGATTTTTACCAGAGTTGTTCGTGCCGGGAAAAGAACCTATTTTTTCGATGTAAAAGCTACACGAAAAGAGGATTACTATCTGACTATTACTGAAAGCAAGAAACGTTTAGGTAAAGAGGGCAAAATTTTCTACGAAAAACACAAAGTTTTCCTGTATAAGGAGGATTTTGAAAAATTTTCAGGAGGACTGAATGATGCCATATCATTTATTGAAAGCGGAAAAGGTGAATTGAAACTATCTGAAATCTCATCCGAAACAGAAGCCAGTAACGATATCAAGAGTCTGACAACCGAGGAATTTTCAAACATAGAATTTGAAGATCTGGGTAAAAAGTAAGAAGCGATTACAGTCTTATTCCTGAAGTAAAACTTTTAATGTTCGACTATATATTTCTTATATCAGGTATATTCCTGATGATCCTTGGAATTATAGGTTGCCTGGTTCCCGTACTTCCGGGTCCCCCGTTAAGCTTTCTTGGCCTTATCTCACTGCAGGTTACCAGATTTGGTGATTTTTCAAAAACCACACTTGTAACTCTTGCAGCAATTGCAATTGTTGTAACAATTCTTGACTATATTGTCCCGGTATGGGGTACCAAAAAATTCGGGGGCTCCAAATATGGTATCAGAGGCGCTACAGTAGGGCTCATTATCGGAATCTTTCTCGGACCGGTAGGCATCGTGTTAGGTACTCTTATCGGAGCCTTTGTAGGGGAGATGATATTTAAGGATGATGTTAACTATGCAATCAAGGCAGGTTTCGGAAGTCTCATAGGTTTTCTCACAGGGATTGGACTGAAACTTGCAGCATCTTTAATTATGGCATTCTACTTTGTCAGGGAGTGGATTGCATGATAGCTGACAGCTCGCGGCTTATGGCCCGCAGTTAACGGTTAATGTTCATCTTCAGGTATCAGCTTCCAGCGTTCAATAACCCAATGTGGCAACCATAACAGCCTTAATGGTATGCAGCCTGTTTTCAGCTTCCTCGAATACTATGGAATGTTTTGACTCAAATACATCTTCTGTTACCTCCATTCCGTCAAGTCCGAATTTCCGGAATATCTCCTCTCCCACTTTTGTTTCCCTGTTATGAAAAGCAGGAAGACAATGAAGGAATTTTACGTTGGAGTTACCGGTCATTTTCAATACTGACATATTTACCTGGTATGGCCTCAGAAGTTTAATCCTTTCTTCCCATACCGAATCAGGCTCACCCATTGATACCCATACATCAGTATAAAGGAAATCAACACCTTTAACTGCCTTTTCAACATTCTCTGTAATTGTTATCTGTGCACCTGTCTCTTTAGCTATGTCACGGCATTTTAAAATAAGCTCTTCAGCCGGCTGACATTCTTTTGGAGCAGCAGCCCTGAAATCCATTCCCATTTTGGAAGCACCAACCATCAGTGAGTTTCCCATATTGTAACGGGCATCTCCCAGATAGCAGAATGAAATTTTATTCAGAGGTTTACCGGAATGTTCCTGCATTGTTAAAAAATCAGCAAGTATCTGTGTAGGATGAAACTCATTTGTGAGCCCGTTCCATACAGGGACACCGGCATATTTTGCAAGCTCTTCGACAATTTTCTGATCATAACCACGGTATTCGATTCCATCATACATGACGCCAAGCACCCGGGCAGTGTCTTTCATTGATTCCTTCTGACCTATCTGTGATCCTGAAGGTCCAAGATATGTAACATGAGCTCCCTGATCATATGCTGCAACTTCAAAAGCGCAACGGGTTCTTGTGGAAGCTTTTTCAAAAATAAGCGCAATGTTTTTCCCTTTCAGTTTCTGATTTTCAGTATTGGTCTTTTTGGCCTTTTTCAAGCCGGCAGCAAGATCGAGAAGATATTGTATCTCAGAAGGTGTAAAATCAAGAAGTTTAAGAAAATTTCGTTTATGAAGATCGATGGTCATAATTTAGATATAAGATTGTAAAAGTATAAAGATAAAAGCCACAAAGATTAATGAAATTAAAGAAGATTATTGCAAAATTGATGTTAAATACTACAGGCTTCAGTTCTGGTAAAGGATCTATTTACATGATTTCAACGTCTTTCTTTTCTGGTCTCTTCATATTCCATTGTGATTTTGGAACCATATTTTTTATCGGCCAGCTTAAAAGCCTCAGTTATAACGCTCGTTTTGCCACCCTGTTTTATAAAGTTAAGGCATGCCTCGACTTTAGGTGCCATGCTTCCTTTTGTAAACTGACCTTCATTCAGATATTTCAACGCATCGGCATAATTGAGGAATTCTTTAATCTCCTGATCAGGTTTCCTGTAATTAATATAAATGTAAGGAACATCGGTAAGTATGTAGAATTCATCGGCGCCGATCAGGGTAGCAAGAAGAGAGGATGCCAGATCCTTATCTATTACAGCTTCAGCCGGTCTGACATCTTTCTTTTCATCAATATATACAGGCACCCCTCCTCCTCCGGCTGCAATTACGATATTTCCTCTTCTGGCCAGATCACCAATAATTGACTGATTCAAAATACCTGTTGGCACAGGAGAAGGAACCACACGTCTGTATCCTCCCTGTTTTTTAACCTCCTCTTTAAAAATCCAGCCTTTTTTTGTTGCGAGATCATCAGCCTCTTCCTTATCATAAACCTTTCCAATCCTCTTTTGGGGATCAGTAAATGCCGGGTCATTAATGTCAACAATAACCTGGGTAACCAGACAGATAACATTCCTGCTAAATCCATGCTTATTGAGAACATTCCTGAACATCCTTTCAATCATATATCCTATTCCGCCCTGCGAGTCGGCCACACAGATATCAATTGGCATATGTGCAATGCCATACAATTGCTCACCGGCATCATTTCGCATTAGAATGTTGCCAACCTGCGGACCATTTCCATGTGTAATAACCAGATCATAACCTTCTTTTATCAGAAAAACAAGGTTTTCAAGAGTATCGGTGGTATTCTGTTCCTGCTCATCAATAGTTCCCTGCTGGCCATCCCGTAAAAGTGCATTTCCACCCAGAGCAACTACTGCAAGTTTTTTCGCCATAACCATAGAATATTCTGATTCTAAAATCTTTAACTTTATATCAAAATCTCACAAAGTTATCAAAATCAGATGACTTTAATAAACCTCTGTTTTAAAAACATACTTATTAATCAATATGTTATATAACATACTTATCGCATTAAACTCACATAACACAGGGTAAAGAACTGAAATTAAAAAAATATATTACATTTACGAAATTCATAATACTATAAATAAGTGAAATTCAGGCTTGGGTTATTTCTGACAGTAATGATTGCCGTATCTTGCTATTCCTGCAGGGAAAAGGGAGGCAGGTTTATAGATCAGGGCGAAATCCATTATAGCATAGAATATTTAGGTAATTTTGGTGTGCCTAAAGAAGCTTTACCTCAAAACCTTATTTTTACTTTAAAAAAGATAAAGTCCTTTTTGAAATGACCGGAATCGGGAATTCAGGTATTATGAACCTGACGAATCCGGAAAAAGGCATTTATGATACATACTTCAGTTTTTTTGTTAAAAAATACTATTATTCCGGTGAACGGGGTGAACTGTATCCGGGTTTTGAAGCAATGGAGGGATTGATTTTAAAAAAGACATCCAGAAAATCTGTAATCTGTGGTTACAATTGTTTGAATGCAGAGGTTACTTTTCCTTCTGACAGAAAGAAGGTCTATAATATATGGTATACAAATGAGATTAAAGTAAAGGATCCTAATGGCTCCACACCTTTCAGTCAGATTGATGGTGTTCTGATGAGTTTTTTCTTCTTAATAGGATCTTCTGAACTTCATTTCAATGCCGAAACAGTATATAGCAAAAATATACCTGAAGTAACATTTGACAGAAGAGATAAATTCATAAGAGTATCTAAAGAGAGCATTAAGGAATTTATTAACAGGATGATAAGCATTTAGAGCGGATGAGAGCAGGGAGGTGAAGAGAGCATGGAGGCAGTGAGGGCACGGGAGCAACTGACAGATGAAGCAGTGCAGGTACAGGACGAGCGAAGCAAGAAGTCGAAGGCGCGACAAAATCAGAGAAGTCAAAAAAATCATTATTACAATAATAATTCTGTTTTACAGGGTAACTCAAAATTATTACCTTTGGATTGCTCTAAAAAAAAGAGGTGCCGGTAAAAAACCGTACTATTTTATTTGGTGAAACTCGTATAAGAATGACCAGGGAGAAAGAAGAAAAAAGCAGGAAAACTTCAAAATCCGTTAAGAATTCCGGAAAATCAAAGTCCTTTTTTTCTGATGAAAGAATAAAATTTGTATTCGGGATCCTCATAACTGGTTTTGCATTATATCTTCTGCTTGCCTGTGTATCATACCTGTTCTGGTGGAAAACAGATTTAAGTCTGCCTGGGAAAGATGTAATTTCCGGTCCTGAAATACAGGTTAAGAACTGGGCAGGGAAAAGCGGATTCTGGCTCTCTGATCTGATAATAGCTTACGGCTTTGGATATGGCGCCTTTTTCTTACCTCTTATTGTCGGTTCAATTGGGCTTTACCTGCTGAATTTTCCTAAAATCAGGGTCTGGAGTCTTATCGTGAAATTTACATTTGCAGCTATTATTATTTCGCTCATTTTAGGCTATCTTTTTGCCGAAGCAGGAGGTTATTTAAAGAGCGGACCTGGCGGGGCACAAGGATATCTGATTACCAGATGGCTGAATGCTTTCATGGGAAGGATCGGCACTGGTGTGCTTCTGGTTTTTTTAACTGTATCATATCTTATTTTTGCTTTAAGATTTAAACCTTATTCATTCGGTATCAGAGTACCCCGTTTCTTAAAGCCCGGGAAATCAGATTTATTACAAGGTGCTGCAGCGGAGGCCAGGTGGTTATGATGATAGTCTGACAAAATCACCAGCTGATGAAGATATTGATACGGAACTGAGCCATAACCATCCGCCGGTCGACTTTATTGTCAGAAACACCAGATTTGACCATCATTCGGGGAATTTACGGGAGGAGCAGTCTGATATTGCAAAGGCTCAATAATTCGCGACTTTGATAATGACAACCATTTAATGACCGGCAAGGAGACGAGGTTCCTATTAATATTACAAGGCCGGAAGTTGATGATGGGCTTTCGGAAGAAGAGGTGGAGAAGATAATGGGAGTTTATGACCCCCGTCTCGATTTATCGCATTACAAATTTCCTCCGCTGTCTATTCTTAAAGAACATAAATCAGAAGCCGCTTTTGATAACAATGAAGTTTTTGAGAACAAGGAAAATATTATCAAGACTCTGGGCGACCATAAAATTGCCATAAAAAGCATTTCAGCCACTGTAGGACCTACTGTAACTTTATATGAAATTGTTCCTGAACGCGGCGTGAGGCTTGCGCGGATCAAATCGCTCGAAGATGATATAGCCCTTAATCTATCAGCACTCGGGATAAGGATTATTGCCCCGATTCCCGGAAGAGGAACAGTAGGAATTGAAGTTCCAAACAAAAAGCCTGAGATGGTTTCCATGAGGTCGCTTATTACTTCAAAGGCTTTTCAGGAGACTAAATTTGATATTGCCCTGGCCCTAGGCAGGACAATTACCAATGATCCCTACATTGTCGATCTTACGAAAATGCCTCATCTCCTTGTTGCAGGAGCAACCGGCCAGGGAAAATCTGTCGGGATTAATGCAATCATTACCTCAATTCTTTACAAAAAACATCCTTCAGAGGTCAAATTTGTCCTTATTGATCCGAAAAGAGTAGAGCTTCCTCTTTATATGAAGATTGAAAGACATTTCCTGGCCAAACTTCCAGGGGAAGAGGATGCAATAATCACTGATACTCAAAAAGTTATTAATACGCTTAACTCCCTGTGTATTGAGATGGACAACCGGCTTGAGCTTCTGAAGGCTGCCCAGTCACGGAATATTAAAGAGTATAATGATAAGTTTATCTCAAGAAAACTCAATCCTGAAAAAGGTCATAAATATCTTCCGTATATCGTATTAATAATTGACGAATTTGCGGATCTTATAATGACCGCCGGCAGGGAAATAGAGGGTCCGATAGGCAGGCTTGCACAGCTTGCAAGAGCGATAGGGATACATCTTATAATATCTACCCAGCGTCCTTCGGCCAATATAATTACAGGATTTATAAAGGCTAATTTCCCGACACGTATTGCCTTCCGGGTATTTTCCTCGATTGATTCACGAACCATTCTTGATGCCACTGGCGCCGACAGGCTTGTCGGTCGCGGCGACATGCTTGTTTCATCTGGTAATGAACCTGTAAGGGTGCAATGTGCCTTTATTGATACTCCTGAAATTGAAGAGCTCACAGATTTTATTGGATCGCAGCAGGGTTATCCCGATGCCATGCATCTTCCTGAATATATTGATGATAGTGATAACAGCGTTTCGGAGGTAGATCTCAGAAAGAGGGATTCGATGTTCGATGAGGCTGCACGATCTGGTTGTTCAGCATCAGCAGGGTTCCACCTCGCTGATACAGAGAAAACTATCAATTGGATACAACAGGGCAGGCAGAATCATTGACCAGCTGGAAGCAGCAGGCATTGTTGGACCCTTTGAAGGGAGCAAGGCCAGGGACGTTCTCTGCTTCGACATAATCGCTTTGGAACAGATTTTGAAGCGTCTTGAATAAAAGAATACTGATGAAATTAAAATACTAGTTTTTTCAGCAATCTATCCTGCTGACCTTAAACGTCTCAGGACAAAATGATCCCGATGCTGAAATGATCCTTGACAAATTTGCATCAACTGCTCTGCGGGCTCCTTCAGTTTCCATGAAATTTAAAATTGTCTCTGATGACCAGACAGAAAATACAAACGACACACTGTCAGGTTCAATAATCCTCAGTAAAAATAAATATAAACTCGATCTGCCTGATAATATTATATGGTTTAATGGCGAAATATCATGGAGCTATCTCCTGCTGAAAAAGAAGTTACGATAACCAAACCCGATAAAAATGATGATTCATTTCAAAACCGCCCATCAGCGATTTTCACGATGTACAAAAAAGGATATAAATGCAGACTTTGCAGAAGAAACAAGTAATTATACATTATTGATCTTTATCCGGAGGATATAAAAAGCGACCTGATCCGGGTGCGGCTTTCAATTGGGAGACCATCAATGAGCCTGGATAAAATTGAGTATAAGAAAAAAGACGGATTGGTTCTGACACTTTTTGTAAAAGATTACAATCTGAAAGCAAAACCCGATCCTTCATTTTTCACTTTCACTCCCGAAAAATTCAAAGATGCTGAAATTATTGATATGCGTTAAATCGGAGGGAATGATCGCCGTTTGTTTTAAAGCTAATGAGTATCTTTTAAGAGAACCCCACTGTCTGTTTATGAATCTCTTCCGGGATAGGCAATCCTTGCATGGTAGATGTTTAGCAAACGTTTAATGAAAATATCCTTTATATCAGAAATATCTTTAAATGTAAGTGGCACTCCGGAAAATTGATCATCAACTTCCTGCAAATAAATAATTCTTTCAACAAGTTCCCGTATATTTTCTTCTGAATAACTTCCCAAGAGTTCTGGAAGAGGCTTCAACAGCATCGGACATCATAACAATTGCAGTCTCCTTTGAAAAAGGCTTCGGTCCGGGATAGCCAAATTCACTTTTCATTTCACTCCCTTCCGGATTTTCGTCAAGATACTTTTTGTAAAAGTAATATGCTGTTGTAGTTCCATGGTGAGTCCTTATGAAATCAATTATCTGTACGGGAAGCTTGTATTTTCTTGCCAGTTCCACCCCTTTTGAAACATGACCGATTATCACTCTTGCGCTTGACAAAGAGTCAATATTATCATGCGGACTAAACCCTTCAGACTGGTTTTCAATAAAATATTCAGGATTTTCAACTTTCCCAATATCATGATATAATGCGCCTGATCTGACCAGAAGATTATTTGCCCCCACTTTTCTGGCAGCTTCTTCAGCCAGGTTAGCTACCTGCAGTGAATGCTGAAATGAACCAGGAGCTTCATCACTAAGTCTTCTTAAGAGGGGGTTATTGGTATCTGATAATTCCAGCAAAGTTTAATCAGACAGAAAATAAAATCTTTTTTCAAATATAAAAATCACCGGATAACTAATCATGATAAGAATACCATTCGCGGCAAACCATTTAAACTGTTCCCAGTTAATACTTTCCAAACTACCCCCCTTCGAGAGGTATATTCCGAAAAAAAGAAACGAATAAGTACTAACAATCATAAGGGCGGAAAAAAGAAATTTAGCTCTTCTGTAAATATTTGTAAGAGAAAAAATTGCAATGATCCCTGAAATAAAAGTCAGAAAGGTGAATTCGAAAGGATCCGGCACAATGAATCCTGCAAGTAAAATGGCAACAAGAAGGATAAAAAGTGCAAGACGTGAATCAAAGAATGTTCTGATAACCATCGGAATTATTGCAAAAGGTATTATGTAAATGCTTATTTCCGGCCTGTCAGAAACATATCTTGTAACTATAATAAAGAATAAAATTATGAGGATAATAAATAGTGTTTTCCTGCTTACTTCAAGCACTTCTTTGCGAAAGTGAAGTAAAAAAAGATAAAGAACAAGATAACACGATGAGACCATGATCACGTTTCCGATGATCATCAGAAAAGTTTCCTGCTCCTTATGATGAAATGTTGCAATTACTGCAGCAATACTTGAAAGAAAAAAAATTAAATGATAAAGATATTTCCTGTTTGTCTTCCATATTGATATCATACCACGATCAATCATGTTTTTATATTAACATTATATCCCTCAAAATGTTTACACGGCAAAATTAAAGTATATTTTTCTTTTTATCGGTGTTTATACAACAGGATTTGTTTAATACACAATGTATTCTCCGGGATTTAAGTTCGCCGGACATTGAGGAAGAGTAGGATTCCGCATTATTTATTAATTTTGGCAAAAAATTAATATATGGAACGCTACATCTGTGAGAATGTATTTGTCCCTTTGCGATCAGGTCCTTCACATAAATCGGAGATGCTCAGCCAACTGCTTTTTGGTGAAAAATATTATATAATTGAAAAATCCGGCCACTGGATTAAGGTCGAAAATCAATTTAACAGCTATAAAGGGTGGATCGACATGGATCATATGCAATGTTACTGCCGAGCAGGACCCTGAAGGTGGTCATGTCCTGAACAGGGCATTAGTTTGTTATAAGAACGACAAGTCAAAAATTGTGCTTGAAGCTGGATGTGAAATATATCATCCTGACTTTGATGAAAAAGTTTTACTGTTGGTAAAAACATATATACTACCACATAAAGAATTCAATAATTTATTTATAAACACTGAAGGAACCCTCGCTGATACGGCTTTAAAATTCATAAACAGTCCATATATCTGGGGTGGTCGCATCCCTTCCGGTATTGATTGCTCTGGTTTTACACAGCTTGTTTACAAAATACACCATAAAACCATTCCACATGACAGCCGCGAACAAGCTGAGATTGGAGAAGATATAACCTTTATAGATGAGACTGTGCCGGGCGACCTTGTATTCTTCGACGATGAGAGTGGATGTATATCGCATGTCGGGAATGATCCTCTCACGAGGATTAGTGATTCATTCATCCGGAAGAGTCAGGATCGATACCATTGATCATCAGGGAATATTTAAGCCTGAGATTGAAAACTATTCACATCATTTGAGAACCATAAAAAGGATAATTGTATAGTAAAGAGGGCTATCAGCAATTTGGACGATGTGTTTCGGGTTTCGGGCCGCCGGCTTCGTGTTTACTGTTAACGTTTTATTTTTCCGGATTCTATAAGGTGTAATATAGTTCTCTTCTTCCATTATGGCTTTTGTTTCAATTTCACGCCCCTTTGTTATTATCTCTTTTGCAAATATCTCATCTTCCAATTCCTTTGCGTTTACCTTTAGATTCAGAAACGCTCCCCTGACACAAACTCTAAAGCTAAAGCTCCGACTCCTGCATCCGCTGCTGAATTAGGATTACCCAGCACAACCATTTCTCTTATCAATTCAAAACCTGAAAAAGCAGCATCCATCACTCTGAATGGTACCATAACAGCATTCATTGTTGCAGTCTGAACAGCCTCATTTCTGGCTCTTTGTTCCTCATCAGTATTTTTGGGAAGTTTATGTGCTTCAATTGTTTGCTTAAATGCTTCAGTATCTTCATCAACCATACCCAGCAGCCTGTTCTGCATCTCTTTACCCTTTACGGCCCAGTCTGAAAATTCTTTCCACCTGTTATCCCAACCCTTTTTATTGGCCGATACATTAGCGAGCCATTGTACCAAGGGCAACACCAAGAGACCCGATATATGATGATACCGATCCCCCGCCCGGTGCAATTGATTCAGAGGCTGTCTCTTCTATAAAATCCTTTAGACTCAGGTCAATGCAGCTTTTCTTATCTTTTTTCTGCCATTGCAAATTCTACTATTTTTTCATCGGGATCAAACTGCATGAGATATCATTCATACCCATTGATCTTACAGCTATCTTAATAAGTTCATTATCAGACACTCCCTGAGGACCTGTTTTGCTTTTCGAGAAAATATTTTCCCGCTTCCAGCATAGCCTTTAGAGGAATTAGGCCCAACAATTCCGATCCTGTAACCCTTACTCCACGGGCTTCTGCATTACGGCAAACTTCGTCAAAAGCAATATGAACCGGTGTAACTGAAATATTTGTCAGGTTCATTGATATTTGAGCTTGCCCATATTCTTCTATATACCATCCAATTGCCTTGACACTTTTAAGTGTACCAGGTACATTTATTTTTCCTCCGTTATTATTGGTTATATCCCGTCCCTTCTCCCTGACATCAAAGGCGATAGCATTTGCAAGTCGCGTGGATGTGGTATTGAGATTGACGTTGAATGCAACCAGAAAATTCCTTGCACCTACTGCAGTTGCTCCTGATCTTACATTAAAAACAGCGGGTCCGAAATCAGGTTTCCATTTACGATCGGCCAGCTTTTTCTTCAGACCTTCATATTCTCCTGCCCTGCAATCAGCCAGATTTCTACGCTTTTCATTTAAGGCAGCATTCTCATAACAATATACCGGGATTTTCAGTTCTTTACCTATCCGGCCGGCTACCAGTCTTGCATAAATAATTACCTCCTCCATAGTGATGCCGGAAACAGGTATAAACGGGCAAACATCGGTGGCTCCAATTCGGGGATGTGCTCCATGGTGCTTCGACATATCAATTACTTCTGAAGCTTTTTTTGCAGCCAGGAATGCTGCTTCTGAGACAGCCTTCGGGTCACCAATAAATGTTACCACTGTCCTGTTCGTGTCCCTTCCGGGGTCAACATCAAGAAGTTTAACTCCTTCGACAGCCTCAATAACGTTGGTAATCTGCTTTATGACAGCCATATTCCTTCCTTCACTGAAATTAGGAACACATTCTATTATTTTCTTCTCCATAATAAATTTAATTCTTCTTTAACTTAGAGACTGTCTCAATAAGATCGCTGCCAAATGCATAAGGCATAAATTCATAAGTGAGTATTACTTTGGTAAGCTTCATGTTACCTGAAGGCGAAGAGCCCTGGTCAAAATCAGATGCAAGTGCATCATACTTTACTCCGACCTGTACGCCCTCTGAAAAGTCGTGTTCATTAGCGTGTAGTTTAGCCATTTCCTCACCAGAAACTCGCATTTTTGAATTTTTTCCTGCCAGGACCAGGCACTTGATAATTAATAAAAGCAATTGCATTAATACTGAATAATAACTGTCTAAGATAGCAAATATTAAAAATAGAGGTAGCTATTCCCATTTTTCTTTATCTTTAACGTTGTGATACAAAATTATAACCTATGAAACCCACATGATTGACCTCAATCACAACCGAGCTTGCGAGCTCAGCGAAGCTAAACACGATAAAAATATAATTTTCAACCGAGCTTGCGAGCTCGACGAAGTCAATCATGTGCGTTCTCCCGCTTTGCGGGACAGGCTATCATTCAACTAAAATCAAAATTATATTATGATGAAAAGAGTTGCTTCAATCAGCCTGATTGCACTTCTTGTACTTTCAGTTTCTGCGCAGGAAAAAAAGGTAAAAACCGGATGGAAGCTAGGTGGTGCATTACCCGCAATCAGCTTTGACTCCGACCTCGGATTTCAGTATGGCGCTCTTGTAGATTTTTACAATTATGGAGATGGCAGCAGATATCCTGATTTTTTTGATCACACATATACTGAAATATCGCATTATACCAAGGGAAGCGGAATTTACAGGTTTATGTACGAGTCAAATCATCTCATACCCGGAGTTCATATGACGAGTGACCTGAGCTATCTTCCTGATCAGGCAAGTCATTTTTACGGATTTAACGGCTATGAATCGGTTTACAATAAGGACTGGATGGATGATAAATTATCCTCTCCTCCATACAGGACAAGAATGTTCTATCGCTTTCAGAGAGACCAGTTCAGATTTAAAAATGATTTCCAGGGTAAACTTTCAGGTGACCATATTAAATGGAGCGCAGGATTTGCCTTTCAGGATTTTAAGAACAGTTCTGTCAACATCGATAAACTTAATAAAGGAAAAGATGTTAAATTACCTTCAGTCGCTGATCAGCCGGGTCTGTTTGAACGATACCAGGCCCTGGGACTGATTTCTGCAAATGAGGCTGACGGAGGCTGGATCAATACAGTCAAAGCAGGTCTGTTGTGGGATAGCCGCGACAACAGACCAAATCCGATGAAAGGTCTCTGGACGGAGGTTGGTATTGAAATAGCTCCAAAGTTTATGGCAAACGATTGGGCTTTCTCAAAACTATTTATAACACATCGCCAGTATTTTACATTAATTGAGAATGATCTTTCACTTGTTTACCGTTTAGGTTACCAGGCAACAGTTTCAGGAAAGGTCCCTTTCTTCTATCAGTCGCAGGTAATCACTTCCATGCTTACCGGCGCAACCAATGAAGGACTTGGTGGTGCAAGTACAATAAGAGGCGTTCTGAGAAACAGAGTTGTAGGCGATGCATTCTTCATGGGTAACATTGAACTAAGATGGAAACCAGTATATTTTACATTTTTAAAAGAGGATTGGTACCTTGGACTTGACGGATTTTATGATTTCGGAAGGGTCACAAAGAATATAAAAATGCCAGCTGATCTGAATGCAACTTTCACTACAACTTATCCTGCTGAGAATTTTTCAGATTATTTTAAACCCGGAGCAGAAAAGTTTCATCAGAGTGCAGGGGTCAGTGTTATGTTTGTAATGAATACTAACTTTGTAATTGCATTTGATTTTGGAAAAGCTTTAAATAAACAGGATGGAAATATCGGGGTTTCAATAGGAATAAACTATTTGTTCTGAATTATTCCGGAATATAAAATATGAAGAGAGTGCCTCAAAAGCCAATGTTTATTCTAATTATGATTAAAAACCTTTCAGAAAATATCCCAAACCAACTCCCAGGTAGTTTCCTATAATATAGCCTATTATACCAACTGTTATTCCTGTAATAATTACATCTTTATTTTTAAGTGCACCTGCGACAATAGGTACAAAAGGCGGAGAAAAAATAAAAGCTGTAGTAGTAATAAGAAAATCATCAGCATTTACTCTGAATATCTTTGAAAGAATTAAATGAAGCAGGAGTGAGCCAAAATATGCATATGATGTATATGCAAACAATCCAAGAAATCCTATACTGAATATTATTCCAAGGTTGGCCATCGAAGCGACAGTAAAAGAAAAAACCAGAATGAAATACATTCCAAGCTGAAAAGTCTTTTCTATTTTGTTTATCCGGGGAATCAGGGATGCAATAATGGCCAGGGTAGTTATTGAAAGAATCACTACCACCATTTGTGAGATACCTGGAGTAAAATACTTATACCAAAGGATATACCAAAGATCAGGATTGCAATTCCCAATGCTGCTGCCAATGGTAACAATTCTTCCTTTCCTGAACATACCGGAAAAATTCTCAAAATTCTCTGATTGTGTAAGCGATGCTGCATCCACACCAGGGATCACCATTGTGTTTAAATGGAGGAAGTATTGCCCTGAATATTTTTGGTCCTGCTGTAATAAAAAAGATTAATGTGATTGCACCTACTATCATATCATAAGTGCTTGTCATGACAAACAGGTTGGGATCGACACCAAGCGCAACTTTAAGGGACACCAGGTTAGGAGTTCCTCCTGTATAAACACCAACCAGCATACCTGCAACTTTCCAGCTGTCGGGAACTACATTTTTAAATATAAAATAGCCCGAAGAGATTATAATAATAACAGAAACAATTGCAAGTATCATAGAAATTAATCCGCCTTTGGCAAATCGTCAACCATCTTCTGATATTAAGTGAAAAAAGAAGAAGAGGAAAGGCGAGCGGGACAATTAAGGATATCAAGCATATCCTGAGCAATTGCAATTGAATTAACATAAGTATCCCCCTGGCTGATTGTTCCGGTACTTAAGCAGTGATTCCATTTCAGTTTTTGGTAAAGAGGCACGGCCCAGCAATGCCATCCTATATGCATCACTCCCCTGAGGTAAAATACCTGTGGTTCCGAATATGATCCCAAATCCATAAGCAAGAACTATTGATCCGAGCTTCATCAGTACGGACCATGTTCTGCATATATATATTATCACCAGCGGAAATGTGAAATAGAAAAAATGAGAATTATGATTTTAGGCATACTTCGGCTTTATCGGTGCGATCAAATATAAAAAAAACGACTCACCTTGACAGTATGCCGCTAGTCAAAATAGGTGTTTATACTTACAAGATCGATTTTTTCTCGTCACAGTCACATTCTTCAAAACTTTTCTGATACTGTTCAATGGCTTTCAGGCTCATCCCCATGCTTGAAAATCCTCCATCGTGGAAAAGATTTTGCATTGTAACTTTCCGTGTAAGATCTGAAAACAGTGCTACACAATAATCCGCACACTCTTCGGCTGATGCATTTCCCAGAGGCGACATTCTTTCCGAGAAATCAATCAAAGAATCAAAACCATGGATTCCGCTACCTGCAGTAGTGGCCGTTGGAGATTGCGAAACAGTATTTATTCTTACCTTTTTATCCCGGCCGTAAATATAACCAAAACTGCGTGCAATTGATTCCAGAAGAGCTTTTGCATCGCCCATATCGTTATAGCCCGAAAGAGTACGCTGAGCTGCAACATAGGAAAGGGCGATAACAGAACCCCATTCCTTTAATGCATCGAGTTTATATGCTGTCTGCAGAACCCGGTGAAAACTCAGGGCAGATATGTCGAAGGTTTTGAGCATGTTCTCATAATTGGTCTGTTCATAAGGAATATCTTTTCTGACATTTGGGGACATCCCGATTGAATGCAGAATGAAATCAAATTTTCCTCCCAGTATTTTCATGCTCTCAGAAAGAAGATTTTCTATATCTTCCATTTTTGTTGCGTCAGCAGGAATGATATTGCTGCCTGTAATTTTTGCAAGCTCACTTATTGTTCCCAACCTGAGAGCAACAGGTGAATTGGTAAGAACCATTTCAGCTCCCTGCTCCCATGCCTTAAGCGCAACTTGCCATGCAATCGATTTCTCATTAAGAGCTCCGAATATAATTCCTTTTTTGCCTTTCAGAAGAGTTCCTTCCATAATAATTTATATCTTATTAATTAAATGCAGATTGCAATAACTCCTTTGCATTCTTAATAGCAGTTTCTGTTACTTCGCTTCCGCTCAATAATCTTGCGACTTCAAGTATCCTTTCATCCATTGATAACAATTTTACGCGGGTAATTGTTGAGTCGCCAGAATCATCCTTATATACATGGTAGTGTTTGGTACCGCGCGAAGCTACCTGTGGCAGATGAGTAATATTAACTACCTGCATGTAAGTTCCCATCCCCGAAAGTATTTGTCCAACCTTATCTGCCACTTCACCGGAAACACCTGAATCAATCTCATCGAATATTATGGTAGGAAGATTATTGTTTTTTGTAAGCAGCGATTTAAGGCTTAGCATAACTCTCGAAAGTTCGCCCCCGGAAGCAATTTTTGCAAGGTTTTCGGGTGGCACCTGTTTGTTTGCTGAAAATAAAAAGTCAGCCTGATCAATTCCTGAGGGAGTAAATTCCTTCAAACTGGAAAGGGAAATTCTGAACCGGGCATTTGGCATGCCCAGCTGTTTCAGTAAATCAGTAATTTTAATTTCTATTTCATTCAAAATCTCAGATCTGTTGGCAGACATCTTTTCAGAGATAATCTTCAATGTATTCTCCTCATTTTCCAGAAGCTTTTCCAGTTCGATGACCCTTTCGTCGGATGTAACAATTGATTTAATAATATTCCCGATCTCTTCTTTTTTGGTTATTAGTTCATTAAGGTTGGCAACTCTGTGTTTCTGAATAAGAGAGTAGACTTGATCAAGTCTCTCATTCACCTGGGTGAGACGGTCAGGATCAGCATCAATTGACGCAATTAATTTATCAATTTCGCCGGCAAGATCATCTAATTCAATAAATGAAGATACGGTCCGCGAAAAAAGAGCCTCTGCTTCAGGTAAGAATTCCTTAATCTTACCTATATTAAGCTTAACCTCTTTTATCATGGATAGAATTGACGCATCTTCCGATGAAAGAAGAACTGAAGAATTACTCAGTGCAAGTTTTATCTCCTCAGCATGTGCCAGAATTTCCTGTTCCTTTTCAAGCTCTTCCTGTTCTCCGGGAATAAGTTTTGCTTCTTCCAGCTGATTGAGCTGAAACCGGTAATATTCCAGATCAGCTGCATCCCTGTCAGCATTTTTTTTCACTTCACCGTATTCCTTTTTCAGCTTACGATAATTGTTGTAATTTATCCTGTAATCACTTTTCAACCTGACATTTCCTGCAAATGAATCTATTACGCTTAGTTGAAATGAATTATCATTCAGCATAAGGGTTTGATGCTGGGAGTGAATATCAATAAGATTCTCTCCCAGTTCCTTAAGCAAATTAATGGTAACAGGGGTGTCGTTTATAAATGCACGCGATTTCCCTGCCGGGTTAATCTCCCTTCTGAGAGTAGTAGTGGGCTCATAATCAAGCTCATTTGATGTAAAAAACTCTGTCAGGTCATATTTTTCGATTCGAAATGTCCCTTCAACAATACATTTCTCATCTTTATCAAGCAGAACACGTGCTATCGGCTCTTGTACCCAGGATAAGTGAAAGAGCTCCAAGCAGAATTGATTTACCGGCTCCTGTTTCGCCGGTAATTATTGTAAGACCTTCTTCAAGTTCAACGTCCAGCTCTTTTATCAGTGCATAGTTTTTCACAAACAGTTTTACAAGCATAACCTGTTTTTATAGGTAGTATTGGCTGAAGCAATTTTTTCATATTTTGTTTTATTGGCCGGATCTATCTCGGTAAGTATCTGCACCACACGGCTCTTCTCCTCCGGAAACGCTTCCGAGAAAATATTGACAAGTTCGTCAGATTTTGATTCCATTACAACCTGAACAAAGTACATAAACGGATCAGGTTTCTTTCTGTATACTTCCTGCAATGAGTTTCAGGCTTTCAACAATACTTGTCCTGGCTTCAGATAATTTTGACTCCATTTTATCGAAACCATTTATATCATAATCATAAATGAATTTTCGTACTCCTTCATACTCCTTATCAAGGATATTTTTTACCAGCCAGTATCTGTTTCTGTTCCTTGATCCGTCATAGGGTTTCCATCCCTGTTCGGGAGCATTCTGCGCATTGTTTACAATCTTCTCAGCCATCTGAAAAAACTCAGTTCCCCCTTCGGATGAAAAAGAATCATAATCAAAGCCAAGTATAATATAAGAATAATAAGCAAGAACGGAGACCAGGTTTGACCTGTAAGTTGAAGGATCGAATTCGAGTGGTTGAAATTCAACATATCTGAACTGGAAGCTGTTATCAATAAAATTAAGTATGGTTGAATTATATGATAGTATTGAAAACCGGCCGGCGGGACTGAATCTGTATTGTCCCCTTGAATTCATCAGCCGACAACTGGTCACTCAGGTTAATGAGAATATTACAGTCAATTCTCTCTGCATAACTGTATACATTATTGGTCCAGACCATATTATTCATGAACTCATAAATATCACGCTGCATTGATTCAAACACCTGCCGGTTTGATCCCTGAATTCTTTGAGCTGAGATCTGAACATTACAATTTAGTTCCTGAGAATAAATCACTTCAGGAATGAGTACCAGAATGGTCAGAAATAAATGTTTTAAAAAACGCACTGATATCATTTTTTATTTAGATCATTGAAACAATTTTATTGAGAATATCCCTTGCTGTTTCATCTTTTGATTTCAACTCAAATTTATCAATATTATTGTACCTGTCGATTATAGTGATCTTGTTTGTATTGTGCTCAAAACCTGCACCCTCTTCCTTCAGGGAATTTAAAACAATAAAATCCAGATTTTTACGTTTTAATTTTTCTGTAGCATTTCTGATCTCATCGTTTGTCTCCAGGGCAAATCCTACGAGAATCTGTGAAGGTTTCTTCAATTTTCCAAGTGTTTCTGCAATGTCCTTCGTGGCTTTTAACTTTAAGATAAAGTCCGAACTGACTTTCTTAATTTTTTTTAGTTCGGATCTTTCGGGAGTGAAATCTGCAACTGCAGCTGAAAGAATTGCAATATCACAGGAAGGAAAACGAGCGAATACATTCATCAGCCATTGACTCTGCTGTGATTACATTTGCTATTTCAATGATTTTATTTTCAGGAAGAATGTGTACCGGTCCCAGAACAAGTTCTACTGCTGCACCATATTCAGCAGCGGCATCTGCCAGTGCAATTCCCATTTTACCGGAAGAATAGTTGCTTATAAAACGTACAGGGTCAACAGGTTCACGTGTAGGTCCGGCATTGATCAGAACACGTTTGCCGTTCAGAGGTTTATAGATTTTTTTTTTGTAAAGAAGTTAATTATCTCCTTTACTATTTCTTCCGGTTCGCTCATCCGTCCTTTGCCTGTCAGGCCGCTGGCCAGTTCCCCGCTCGAAGGTTCCAGTACAGTATTGCCATAAGCTTTAAGAGTTTCAATATTTATAGTTGAAGAAGGATGTTTTAACATATCAACATCCATAGAAGGAGCTAAAAAAACAGGACAACGTGCTGATAAATAAGTTGTAAGCAGGAGATTATCAGCAATCCCGTTGGCCATTTTCCCGATTGTGTTGGCAGTAGCAGGAGCAATCAGGAAAAGATCAGCCCATAAACCGAGGTCCACATGGCTGTTCCATTCTCCGCTTTCCGGGTTATAAAAGTCAGTATAGACAGGATTTTTTGATAATGTAGCCATAGTGAGTGAAGTTATGAACTCTTTTGCATGAGGTGTCATAATGACCTTCACAATAGCTCCTCCTTTTATCAGCAACCGGACGATAGTTGCAGTTTTATATGATGCAATACCTCCGGTTACACCGACAAGTATATTTTTACCTTTGAGCATTGCTGGGCTAAATTTTACTTTTGCCTGGGTGCTTTTTCAGGGTTTCTGTAGAAAATTTTACCTTCCTCAAGTTCCTGTAATGCAATCAACGTTGGCTTTGGAAGCCTTTCATAGAATTTAGAGATCTCTATTTGTTCACGATTTTCAAAAACCTCTTCAAGGTTATCGCTGTATGATGCAAATTCCTCAAGCTTTTTATTGAGCTCCTGTTTAATTTCAACAGAAATCTGATTTGATCTCCGTGAAACCACGATAACCGTTTCATAGATATTTCCTGTACCCTGTGTCATCAGGTCCAGATTACGTGTCACAGTTGTTACCGGCGCATTTGATTTTCTGTAATCCATATTAATTTATTGTTTATTACCTACGATTTCAGCAGATCCCGTTTTAAGGTACCTGGTTGTTTCCTGATAAATCTTCTTAACATCTTTTGAGTACTGGCTCTTCGGAAACTCTTCCATAAAAGAATAATAGTCATCAAGAGTAGCCTGGTACCTCTCCTTTTGTCTGATAGCAAAACTGTTTTCAGCATACAGGATATAAAGAACTGAGTTTAAGGAACATCATTTCCTCTCTGTATTTGGTTTCTGCATATTCCTTCAGGCTATTGTTAAGTGCGATTACCGCGGCTTTATACTGTCGCATATCGTAATAGAGTTTTGCACTCAGATAAGATTTTTTTACAAGCTTCTCCTCCAGCTCTTTGACCAGCTTCTGACTCTCTTCTATCTTTGGACTGGCAGGGAACCTGTTCATAAAAATATTAAACCCTTCAATAGCATTTATTGTGTTTTCCTGGTCAAGTTCAGGTCGCGGAGCCATGTTATAGTCGCACATAGCGGCCATAAAGTTAGCTTCCTCCGCATGTTTCCCATAAGGGAATTGCTCTATAAATGATTTATAATAGCTTCCCGCCATTATATAGTCTTTCATCCCGTAATAACTTTCAGCATTAATCCAGTTAAGTTCCTCTGCATCCTCTGTAGCTCTGAATCTGGGAAGTATCTGTGTAAGAAGCTCTGTAACTTTAACATACTGACTTGCTTTGTAAAACTCCAGTGCTTTAGTCTTCTTTAGTTCGTAATCCGTACTCTTAAGAAGTTTCCCGTACTCACCGCACGAACTTACTAACACTAAAATTATCAGGACAATATATATTCTGAACCTCATAAAAAAAATTGTTGCGCAAAATTACTAAAATAAATTCATAACAGAGATAAAAACGTATTTATTATACATTTATTTCAACTTTTGAAGGTCTGTGCCAAATTAGGTATAAATAGGTATACAGGTATTCCTCTTTTCGCTAATTTTGCACAAAAATTTCACAAACACTCTTCATCATGGATATTTTCGAAAGAATCAGAACGAATAAAGGTGCATTGGGTCAGTATTCAGACATGGCTCACGGATATTTCACATTTCCCAAACTCGAAGGGGAGATTGCCCCCAGAATGAAATTCAGAGGTAAGGAAGTATTAACCTGGAGTTTAAACAACTATCTCGGGCTTGCAAATCATCCGGAGGTTAGGAAATATGATGCTGAAACTGCAGCCCGGTATGGCCTTGCTTATCCAATGGGGGCCAGAATGATGTCGGGACAGACTTCCATGCATGAGAAATTCGAAAAAATGGCAGCTGAGTTTACCGGGAAAGAGGATGCCTATTTGCTCAACTTCGGCTACCAGGGTATGGTATCTATTATTGATGCATTGGTCGACAGGCATGATGTAATCGTTTATGATTCAGAAGCTCATGCATGTATTATGGACGGATTAAGGCTTCATATGGGTAAAAGATTTGTCTTCGCGCATAATGATATCGAAAGTTGCGAAAAGCAACTTCAGCGTGCAGAAAAACTCACTCAGGAGACAGGTGGCGGAATACTTTTGATTACAGAGGGTGTTTTTGGTATGGCAGGAGATCTTGGTAAGCTTGACAAAATTGTTGCCCTTAAAAAGAAATATCTATTCCGTTTACTGGTTGATGACGCTCATGGTTTCGGAACTATGGGTGCCAATGGCGGTGGCACCGGTGAGCATTTCGGGGTACAGGATGGGGTCGATATTTACTTTGCCACTTTTGCTAAAGCAATGGCCGGGATCGGTGGATTTGTTGCCAGCAAGAAAGAGGTTATTAATTACCTTCGTTACAACCTGCGTTCTCAGATCTATGCAAAATCGCTCCCAATGACAATGACACTTGGGGCTATCAAAAGGCTTGAACTCATTCAGTCTCATCCTGAACTAAGAGAGAGATTGTGGACTGTAGTGCGGGCTCTCCAGAACGGTTTAAGAGAAGCCGGTCTTGATCTTGGGCAAACTGAGTCCCCGGTTACTCCAGTTTTTATGAAAGGGGGTGTTAACCAGTCAACGCAGATGGTTTATGACCTCAGGGAGAACCATGGTATTTTTTGTTCTGTGGTAATTTATCCGGTAGTACCTAAAGATGTTGTAATGCTCCGACTGATACCTACAGCAGATCATACATTAGAGGACGTTGAATATACGGTAAAGACCTTTAAGGAAATAAAAAGAAAAGTTGACAATGATGTATACCCCCATGAAATGGCGGATTTCTCAAAATTCTCAGTTATAATATAAACAGCGGAGGATCAAAAGCATATAACACCGGTTAGATATCCCTGCTGAAATGCTATTCAGTTCTGGTTTTAACTATTTTGTTACTATCCTTTTCGAACAATTTCTCCGGTTTCAGGTTATATAATTCAGTATGATCATGGAAAACAGAGAAGATATCCATAGTATTCTTAGAGGATATAATATGCTCCTGCTGTTTGCTGGAAGTATGGTAATGTACGAGCCAACAAGGGAGTGTATTGTGGATTTTTGGAAAAACGGATTACTAAAACAATTACCCGTTAAGAGCAAGAACCCCCGATTTGTGAATGCAGCTTCGCTACTAAGGGAATCTGTTGAAGATGAAACACTTTCTATTAAGACTTTACGTGATGATTACAACCGGCTTTTCCCCGGAGATCAGAAACCTCTTGTTCCTGTTAACGAATCAGTCTATAATGATTTCATACCCAGACAAACAATTAAAAAAACCGAAAACGTAAGTGAGTTTTATGATTCTTACGGTTGGGTTTCAAAATTACGCGGCAAAATACCTGACGATCATCTGGGAATTGAGATTCTTTTTCTTACGCGGCTTATTGAAAAATACCTGGCACTCGATGATGAACCCTGCAGGATTGAAATGAGGGGAGAGATACGGCGGTTTATTGATCAGCATTTACTGCTATGGATCCCACGTTGGAATGAACAAATGCAGGAACATGCCGCTACACTTTGTTATAAAGGAATCGGGTCACTTATTCAGGCGTGTATTGAAGATATAAATAACCTGTTATCCCACCCAGAAAACCCAATGAAATAATATAATATACTCCAGGTTAATGTTTGACTCCGGGTACTAAAAATTAGGATTTAAGAGGTTATTTATCGCGTCAAAATAATATTCCTGCCATCCATTGGCAATATCGGTGAAATCCTCGTCAGGTATATTAGAATGTTCAACTGTTACAAGTGAATCCTCCCTGTTCTTCTGGATGGTAATTGTTACAATCGATTTTTCTTCCTGGTCCCCAAAGTACCACTCCTGAACAACTTGTTTATCCTGAATGAATCCAATATTTTTCCCTGTGATATCTCCTTCCCAGAGAGAGAAGTCAGATCCCGGGTCTGTAGACATCACAGCCGGGTAACCCGTCCACAATTCAATGGTTTGCGGATTTGTGAGAGCTGAATAAACATCTGATGGTTCAGCATTTATTTTGAATGTTTTCTTGAAAGTCTTCATCTCAGGATAAGGTTAAAGGAATAATTTAAAGTAAAATGACAAAAGTAATACCCCATTGATCTCCTCCCCGGAGGGCCTGACCCCACCTATAGCCGGCGGCAGGGGGTGGGTATCATCGTTACCCGAAAGGCAACAGAGACTACACAGTTGCACAGAGAAAAATTATTTATTTTACATTTTTATTTGTATTACTCTGTGGCTCTCTGTGTCTTCTCCGGATTTCCTCTGTGTAACAAACAAAAAAGAAGAACAAACATACGAGAATCAGAGAGGTAAGATCATTTCAAATCTGATAAATAACGTTCTGCATCAATTGCAGCCATACATCCTGAACCTGCTGCTGTAACAGCCTGTCTGTAATGCGGATCCTGAACATCTCCAGCCGCAAAAACACCCGCGACATTCGTTTTTGTTGTTCCGGGAACGGTTTTAATGTACCCTACGGGATCAGATTCTATATCCTTGCTGAATACTTCCGAATTTGGGGTATGCCCTATTGCAAGAAAGAAACCTTCTATTTTGATCTTTACCTTAGCTTCTTCCGGTGTTCCTTTTTTCTTTATAAGGGTTGCCCCTTCCACCCCCTTCTCACCGAAAAGATCAAGAGCCTGATGTTCCCAGAGAATCTCGATATTGGGAGTGTTCAGAACCTTTTGCTGCATCACCTTGGAAGCTCTCATTTCATTCCTCCTGACGATCAGGTAGACTTTACGGCATAGTCCGGCAAGATATGTTGCCTCCTCAGCAGCTGTATCCCCGCCGCCAACAACTGCCACATCTTTTCCCTTGTAAAAAAAACCGTCGCAGGTAGCACATGCAGAGACACCCATTCCCGCAAACTTCTTCTCAGACTCAATGCCAAGATATTTTGCTGTTGCACCCGTGGAGATAATAACCGCATCAGCTTCGATCAGATTTTTATCGTCAATTGTAACCTTATGCTTCTTACCCGAAAAATCAGCATCAGTTGCAACACCAAAACGTACTTCAGCTCCAAATCTTTCAGCCTGTTTTTTAAAATCTTCCATCATTTCCGGACCGGTTATGCCATCAGGATAACCGGGATAGTTTTCGACTTCAGTAGTAGTTGTCAGTTGTCCTCCCATTTCCATGCCTGTATAAAGAACTGGTTTCAGATTAGCTCTTGCTGCATAAATGGCGGCTGTATAACCCGCAGGACCAGAACCTAATATCAGGCATCTGATCTTTTCAACATTCTCAATATCTGTTTTTTCTGTTTCTTTCTGAATGTCCAGAGGCTTAATTAATTCCATAATAATAGTGATGCTTAAATGATTTGCAAAAATACAAAAATATTCAGGGAATATTGCCAAAACAGAAACTAACATGCAATTTCAACAGTTTGGAATATTGGAATTGTTGACTATTTTTGCAGAAGTTTTTACCAGTCCTGGCGAAAGCATGGCTGTGTAAATTACTCCTTCGCCAGGACGATGGCGTACAAAGTGGGGTGCGGCGCAGTTGGCCAGCGCATCCCGCCTGAAGCGGGAGGGTCGTCTTCCTGGTTACAGAGCCAACAAAAAAATCGGGGTGTGGCGCAGTTGGCTAGCGCACTTGCATGGGGTGCAAGGGGTCGTCTGTTCGAGTCAGATCACCCCGACAAATGAAAATAAGGGAGTTACAATGTTGTTGACTCCCTTATTTTTTACCCATTTGCCAACAATTTGCAAACAAGCTTCAAACATCATAATACTCTGAAATATCACTGTTTATAACTTACTGAGGCGAAAAAAACTTCTGGATTTCTCCAGGGGCATCGCTGCATTGAATAAGAGGTATTTCTATTGTCCCGTGCTTTACGCTGTTTCATATTTATTAAGAATATCTCAAATACAATTTTCACCTCTCCTCTTAATGTAATTCCAAATCTGCCTTTTCATTCCCGGATTTGGTTTTAAGGACTGGTATCTTACCGGCATTGTATTCAGTAATGTGGCTTAGTGCTGTCTTTTGCATGTCCACGAGCTTATCATGGAATACATTGATTTGACCCAAGGTCTTGCTATAAAGCAAGAAGAATACGCCGGAAATGAATTCGGTCAATACTCCTGAGATACCTGCCAAATATGCAGCATTGAGGTTCTGGTTTCCAAGCATCGTGAGAGCAACGCTCAAAATAATTGCGACTCCAACAATTATAAAACCTGTTATAGCAATAATTTTACTAAGATTAAAGCTCTGTTGTGCCTGCAGGCGGGCTTGAGCAACGTATCCTTCAAGAGCAGCAATATTTATTAGTAAAACGTATTTGTAGATGTCAGTGCCCTCAGATGTCTCGAGCTTTTGCTGATATGTACTCTTAGATGTATCCGCCTTTTGAGCGGACTCCGCAAAGGTCTTGGTTGCAAAGCCTTGTGAACTGTCCATAATTATACAAATTAGTTATTTAATTGTCCGGCATTCTTGCATCTACTGGAATAACATTCCTCTTGATGTCAGAATGTTATTTCAAATTTATGAAGTTACTCTATGTGAAACAAATCTATTTTCTTTAACCTCTCAGAGTATCAAATAGTCTGGAATGACCAGAAAACTCTATAGAAATTTTTTCTTAAGATACTGGCTCTTAATGATGATGGCGATAAATCCGGCAGGATAACCCATAGGCATCATTGTGATGAGAAGGTACAGAAGCAGATCAGAGAGTTCATCATAGATACCATGATTCCAGATTAGGATATGGTGTTAAACCATTGCATAGTGACTTTAGCTTACCGGTCAAAAAGGTTTATTTTTCAAAAATACTAAACTGCATAGGTAAAACAGTAAGACTGACCAAGGCATCCGGACAGTTTTACCATGACATGACAACTCCTGCCCATCTACCTGGATTTAATCGCTCCGTCGCCTGACGGCAAAAAATACAAGTTCTACAATTTGCATAGTTAAAATTAAATACTTACCTTTGACGTTAGTAACGCAACGCGGAATATGATTACTTCGTTTGGGTCCAAAGAAACTGAAAAAATATGGAATGGGGACAGAGTTAAATATCTACCCCAGGAAATACAACAAATTGGAAGGAGAAAATTAAGGATGCTTAATAACTCACAGAATTTGACAGATTTAAAGGTACCTCCATCAAATAAACTTGAGAAACTTTCAGGTAAGATGAGTGACTTTTACAGCATCAGGATTAATGACCATTGGAGAATCGTATTTAAATGGAACGAAGGGAATTCAGGTGATGTTACAATAATGGATTATCATAACTAAATTAAAATGGAAAAGCTTTCAAATATTCACCCGGGAGAGATTCTTCTTGAAGAATTTCTTAAACCTTTAAATATATCTGCTTACAGACTTTCAAAGGACCTTGGAATACCCCAGACCAGAACGTCTGAGATTATTAAAGGGCACAGAAGTATTACTGCTGACACTGCAATAAGACTTAGTTACTATTTTGGCAATTCTGCTAAATTCTGGCTTGGACTTCAGAACGACTTTGATCTTGAAGAGCAAAAAAAGTTAAAAGAACCAGAATTCAAACATATTAAAAGATTAAAAGAACACGCTGCCTCGTAATTGAGACTTCTTACAAACAACAAAAACCTATTCTGAGACAAATTTCTGTAACCATGACAGTCTCAAACGTACTCCGGACCTAACACGGACAAGACAAGCAAAGAGAATTATTAACCCATTAAAAAATGAAGGACCCAGGATATAAAACAAATCAAGTGCAGTTAATGAGTCATTTGCCTATTCGGCCAATCTTATCATCTCAGTCGGTACAATACGGTTCAAAACTGATATTCGTTGTTTACCGTTTAGGTTAATACCCTTCTCTAAAAAAGTCTGCTGCAGTGTTTGAAGCGCTTTTTCGGGGGTATTATTGTTCTTACTAAGATGGGCAAGACAGATATGGCTGAGATTGTCATTAATAATTTCTGCAAGGAAAACGGAGGTTTGGTGATTTCCTAAATGACCATAGTCTGATTGAATCCTTGCTTTTAAATAATGAGGGTATCTGCCATTCACCAACATCGCCTCATCGTAATTTGACTCTATAACAAGCAAATTAGCTTTTTTTATATATGGAGCAGCCGTCTGGCAAATATGCCCCAGGTCGGTAGCAATTGTCATACTCTTATCCCCGGCACAAATGTTGAATCCTATAGTTTCTGTAGCATCATGACAAACCTTAAATGCCTCGATATCAAAACCTGCCAGGTGGAATTTTTGCTGTAAAGAAATTTCCCGGATGCGGTCACCTGATATTTTTTTTTTGCGAAGAGAGGATGCTTTCCCAGATTTTATGGGTAGTGAAAACAGGAATAAAGTTTTTCCGGGTGAGTATTTCCAATCCTTTGATATGATCTATGTGATTGTGTGTTACCAAAACACCCATAATAGTCTGCATGGAAATATCCATATTCTTTAGAAACTTACGGATTAAAGTTGCTGAAATTCCGGCATCGATCAATATACCATGAAAATCGTTACCCAGATAATAACAATTTCCACTGCTTCCACTGCTAAGACTGCAAAAATTCAACTTCATAAATACTGTGTTTATAGGAATCAAAGGTATATGTTTTATGGTCTTCACAATTTAATAATCCTTTTTGAAAGAAATCTTTACCCCTTCTTCCCTTGCTAAATAAATTATGGTACCGGGCTTAGGCCTACCGTAATTCTTTGTTAAGAGTTGTGTATATGTCCGGTCTGTTTCCTCAGGTGTATAACGCGGATACATACTCCATATGCGGTGATAATAACTTCTTCCCTGTTCTCCTAATGTTGTACATAAAGCAAATCCGATCTTTATCCAGTTCTCATATTTACTGGTTATGTCAACATGCCTTTTCTCACGGGAGGAAAAAATGCTTTCTATCACTTCAGGTTGATCGTCGGAATTAGAAAGTCTGTCCTTTGCTCTTTTGGAATTAGTATCCCTTTTGTCTTTTTGATATTTTTGCGGAATATACATCTTCTCAAATATTTTAGCCCAGGGATTACAGTAAATATTTGGATCGAATGACAATAACATTGATCGTGCAAGGTCTTTACATAGTTTATCTTTTGTCACTCCAAATTGTTTCTTGTAATAGATTTCAAGAACCATGAACTGTTTCCTGCGTGTCTTTGATGAATTACCGTCTGAATAGCTTTTTTCTGCTTATCAGGAGGGTAACCGAACTTGCGCAGAATCCTCCGTATATTGCTCCTCAATGTAGCCTGGCCACTCCCCTTGATAGTCCAGTCAATAGTGGTACTGTTCCTGACACTCTGTAACAGTACCCTGGCAATAGTTCTCAAGGTTTCATCTCCAAGGATTGCCACAGCACTATCATTGGTTTCAAGGGCATTGTAAAAGGCAAGCTCCCGGAAATCAAGGTTAAGGTTCTCACCTCGTTTGTCAGCCTCCTTCATTTCCCTTGTCATAGGGATAAGAATTTCCTCAAGTCAAATAAGCAAGTAAGTAAGTGTTCGGGTTGTCCATTCTATGTTTGTCGTTCTTCCTCTTTTCCATTGAATTTCTGGATTTATAACATTATTTGTTACTAATTCAGAATAATCACTCCCCTCAATGAGTTTGCAATTTTCAACCTGGCACTTAAACCAGTTTACAATCCTTCTTTCGTTGCCGAAAAAGGTATTTAGTTCTGCGGTCATAATGGCATCACACTAAATGCTGGTGTTATTATATTCAAAATTGCTTGACTTGTATTATTATATTCTCGTAACTTTGTTGTATTCAAGTTAATTGTAATCAAAAAATCTTGTCTTTTTCAGGAATAAATATGATTAAATAAGTTATGCCATGAAACTCACTAAAAACTTTTTATGTTTTTTGCTTCTGAGCGGTTTTTCTATTGCATCTTTGCAGGCGCAGGAAACTAATCCCGCATCTGGTGGTAATGCAACCGGGACAGGAGGATCGGTAAGCTATACCATTGGCCAGGTTGTTTATAACACAAACACAGGTTTAAATGGTTCCGTTTTTCATGGAGTACAACAACCCTTTGAAATATCGGTTGTAACAGGGATACAAAACACCGAGGATATAATTCTTGAATGCTTGGTTTTCCCTAACCCAACAAGAGGGCAGGTTAAACTTGTTTTTAGAACTAAAGATTTTGAAATACTCAGGTTTCAGCTATTCGATATGAACGGAATACTTCTACGGGACAGGAAAATTGAAGGTGAGGAAACTGAAATACTAATGGATAGCCTCTCACCTTCAACCTATTTTCTGAAAGTATTAAGTGGCAACAAGGAACTAAAAACATTTAAAATCATTAAAAATTAATCATGTGAAAAAAGTTTACACCATTTTCTTTGCAGTCATCTTAACTGCAATTTGCCTGGCTCAGGCTCCTCAAAAAATGACTTATCAGGCAGTAATTAGAAATAGCAGTAATGTTTTAGTTACGGCAAGTCCGGTTGGAATGCGAATAAGCATTTTGCGAGGTTCTCCAACCGGCGCATCGGTTTATCAGGAAACATATAATCCCAATCCACAAACTAATGAAAACGGTCTGGTAACTTTAGAGATTGGTGGGGGAATACCATTAACAGGAACTTTTGCAGCAATTGATTGGTCTGCAAATACTTATTTCATTAAAACAGAAACAGACCCCACAGGGGGTACAAATTATACGATAACAGGAACAAGCCAATTGTTGAGTGTGCCTTATGCATTATATGCAAAAACATCAGAAAAGGCTAATCAATTAGAATTTGAAATGTATAAACTTAAACATTCTATGATTGCAGGAGAAATGGGTACAGACATCGATGGAAATATATATAATACTGTAAAGATAGGCTCACAAGTCTGGATGGCAGAAAACCTGAAAACAACCAGGTACAGAAATGGCGATTTAATTGGAACGACCAATCCTGCAACATATGATATAACTGGTGAATCCACACCCAAATACCAATGGGCTTATGATGGTAACGATAGCAATGTAACTATTTATGGCAGATTATATACCGGGTATGCAGTTGCAGACAGCCGTAATGTTTGTCCCACTGGCTGGCATGTTCCTACAGATACCGAATGGACAACATTAACAGATTACCTTACAAATAACGGTTATGGCTGGGGTGGCAGTGGCACCCTAATTGGTAAATCCATGGCAGCCACATGGGGTTGGATGAGTTGCCAATATGCAGGAACTATAGGTAACGATCAGGCAGGTAACAACAGCAGTGGTTTTACAGCCCTGCCGGGTGGCTCCCGTAATCCCAATGGGAAATCCTACTACGTTGGAGAATATGGTACCTGGTGGTCTTCTACTGATTTCTCTTCGATTGCTGCATACCATCGCAACATGTACAATGAAGGCAGTAGTGTATTAAGGAGTAACATGGGAAAGGAGAATGGCATTTCTGTTCGCTGTTTGAAGGATTAATTAATCAGGTTGAAAGGATTTCGGGTGGGTTCTTTTTATGGTTAAGAATATTTCATTTACCTTAGAAATCATATTATTGCCAGGGTTGGTACGTTTCTCCTTTGTAGAGATAACTTTTTGAACTTCCTCCTTATCTGACATTCTAATTCAAGATTATTAATGCAAAACAGCACTTATAATCTTCAACTTCTTTAAAGAAAACTTCAAATCTCTTTTTATCATGAAAAACCGGCTTAAATTTCTCCCAAAACCTATGTCCGATGGTTCCTAAATCATAAATATCTGTGTAAAATATTAATCTCGATTCAATCTGGATCTCTTCTATTTTTAACTTTTCAGCTTCTCTTCGCTCTTTCCATTTTTCAATTCTGTAAGGAGTAAGACCGTAGTCGGTGCTATCTTCATATCCTAAGACAAGACCTATATTAGTTCTTAATGTATTTTCATACTCTTTAATCATATTACCTAATGAATTTATAAATCATAAAACTTTATTATTCTTCTGAATATTCCGCAAAAGCATCAAGTATTGAATCCGACATATATTCTACCTTTTTCTCAATCTCTGCCAACTTTGCTCGAATAATAAGTGAGTCCTTTTTATCTTTTATTTTAGCAAGCTTTTCTGTAGTTGATCTTAAATCATCATCAGGGATGGTCCCTATAATTTCTTTTTCTCTCCTATCCAAATTTTGTTAGTTTTGATTTCGCTCTCATCATCGTCAGAAAATGGGAAACTTTGAACTTCAAGAACTCCAATAAAACGCTGCATTCTTACGAAAAGCAAATAAATCTATTTCCAGGACAAATATTTTTGCTTTCTACGTAAGTTTTTTGTGAAATTCTGAATTCGCTTATACTTCTATCAGATTTTGCAAAGGCTTCAGCTGTTTGTGGCGTGTAAATAAATAAAGTAGTTCATTGGTCAGTGTAATTTGTTTTGTAAAATTCAATAAATGTAAACTTCTGCAAAACAAATTAATAAATTTCACTTAATAACGCTAAAACAATATTGACTTTTCTTCCAAAATTTTCTGAAAAGGGTAGAAAAGCTCTGATCCCGTAATGAAATTTCTTTAAAATCTTATGATTTTTCCTTGACTTTGCACTGACTTTTACTCGATTTTCTATAACTAATCCTTGACTTTGCCTGACTGCTTTTAGACTGTAAAAAGATTAATAATAAAGTCTTCGATATCGACTTAGGTTGTTTGACTGAATTAGGAGTGAGTATCCGTTATCCAGACGATTTTTACATTCCGGATAAAGATGAGACAATGTATTACCGAGACATATCATTATTGGTAAAGAAAATAGTAGAGGACAACATAAAGATTTAAAATTGTCACTTACCATA